>OZ253486.1:0-4495564 GCA_965261925.1 Dehalococcoidia bacterium
GGCAGTACTACGAGAACCCCTACACCGACGTGCCGCCGGAACAGGGCAGCCCCATCGTAGCGCCGCCCTACTTCTGCGACTTCTGCGCGTCGGATGACGTCACCACCGTCGTCCTCCGGAACTCTCCGCGGGCCGGCGTGGGCTGCTACGACAACACCCCCGGCGAACCCGAGACGCAGCAGGCTCTACGAAATCGGGGACGCCGCTAACCCCCAATCCACCGAAAGGATGAGTGTGGCGTCGTGGTGAAGCGATAAGAAGGTGCTCCCGGTTTCGGGGATAATGGTTTTTGAAACAGAAAACCACCCTGAAACAAGGAACACCCAACGGATGCTACTACGCAACGACCCCGACCGCATCCAAGTCGCCTTTGATGACCACCGCCTGGTGTCCAATGCCGGACTGCTGCTTCCGGTCACGTTGGCCCACCGCCTGGGACTGGGCGAGCTGGTGGACAACCATGTTGACTTGGGAGACGCGCTGGGTCGGGCGAATAAGGGAGACAAGCTGCTGACCCTGGTGGCGTCGGCATTGGCCGGTGGAGACTGCATCGACGATGCCGACGCGCTGCGCGCTGGGGGAACCGATCGGGTGCTGGGCTGCGTGGTCAAGGCGCCATCCACGCTGGGTACCTTCCTGCGGAGTTTCCGGTGGGGTCATGTCCGCCAGTTGGATCGGGTGAGCCGGGAGCTGCTGGCCCGAGCCTGGACCGCTGGGGCGGGACCCGACGACGGGCCGTTGACCATCGATCTGGACTCCACCATCTGCGAGACGTTTGGGCTGACCAAGGAGGGCGCGCAGCGCCACAACTACGCTGGCCAGCGGGGCTATCATCCGCTCCTCGCTGTGGCCGCTGGAACCGGCGACGTTCTGATAGCACGACTGCGCCGGGGACGAGCCAACACGTCCCGGGGCGCCGACCACTTCCTGCGCGAGACGGTGGGCCGAGTGCGCTATGCCGGAGCCACCGGACCGCTCACCGTGCGGGCCGACAGCGGCTTCTACACCCATGACATCGTCGCCGCCTGCCGCGATAAGGGTGCCCCCTTCTCCATCACCGCCCGACAGCACCCCCGTCTGCGCAATATCATCGAGGCCATATCCGAGACGGAGTGGACGCCCATCCCGTACTGGATGGAGGGCGCCGCCGACGTGGCCGAGACTGAATACGCGCCCTTTCAGAATGAGCCCGACGCCGTGCCGGTGCGGCTCATCGTACGCCGGGTCAAGCCCACGCCCTGCTCCCAACTTGCCCTGTTTACCAGCTACAGCTATCACGCCTTCATCACCGATAGAGACGGGGACACGCTGGACCTCGAGGCCGACCAGCGCCGCCACGCCGAGATCGAGAACGCCATAAGAGACCTGAAGTACGGCGTGTGGCTCAACCATCTCCCCTCGGGCCGCTTTGCCGCCAACGGTGCCTGGCTGGCCGTCCAGGTCATTGCCCACAACTTGGCCCGCTGGACAACGCGCATCGGTCTGGGCGAGCCGGTGGCAACCACCAAGACCCTGCGGAGACGCTTCTTCTCCCTGGCGGGACGGATCACCCGCAAGGCCCGCCGCCTCACTCTGCACCTTCCCCCAGGGCTGGCCCTGGCAAAACCAGTTCAGCTCCGCCCTGGAGCGACTGCGCGCCCTGCCACTACCCTCCTGATCGCCCAACGGTGTCTGGCCCGTCCACTGGGCTACCTCGCGGATCAGCGCCAGGCGGTCCCCGCGTGTCTCCCGCGGCAATCTGTCCGCTGATCTCGCCCATCGCCGACGCTGCGGCCCGTCAAAATCCCCTTCGCGTCGCTGACACACTCAGCACCCGTCCCAATCCGTCGGGACCAACGCCCCGCCGGCCCTTCCCTTCACCTTTCATACCTCGTCTGACCAGCCCCACCGCATCCCATCGGTGGATTCGGGCTAACGGAACCAAACGGACTAACGCCCGTAACATCCTACGAGTCGTATCCCTTTCGCCCTGCCTTCCAGGGTGTATTCGGCTATGCCACACTCCACGAGTACAGGGGCCACATAAGTGACAGTTCGCGTGTCGTTTCCTCTGGCTTCTTGCAGGAACCTCTCCAAGGTGCCAAGGTCGGCCAATCCATTAAAGCCGCCTAGTCGTACACGCCCGCCGGCCTTACGTGTTTTGGCGATAGCGTTTTCAATCTCACTGAACCGACTGGAAATGACAGACGGAACCCTGAACACGACCCGAAGATCATCGATCCTGTCGATGCGAAACTGACTTTGTCCGCTTGGGGGCAAGCCACGTCCAGGTGTATATAGCAGCTGCCCTTCGTAGATGTGACCCTTGATGATTGCTGCAATCGGTTCCCCTACCATTTGCCCTCCAAAGCGTCCGTTTCGGACGAGGCTCTGCGGCCATCGCCGCAGGCCATTCACCCCACCTGCGGACCAAGACAATATCATCATGGGAGATCCTCCTGTCCAACGCAAACCGGTGATGGGTACCGTTTGGACAACGGTACCCATCACCGACGCACGGCAGAAACCACGGCGAATCCTGAAAACGCAATCCGTAATCACTTCGCGTTCGGGTGGTACGTGATTCGTCACCCGTCAATACCGCACCCAAGACCTGCTAAGGTTTCAGCACGGCCCTACCAAGACGCCAAAAGTGTTGCAAATAGTGTCATCTCGTGAGAACACTCGCGGACTCTCCGCCATCGACAAACGAGAACCCGATTTCCAGGCTTCGCACTCCATGCGTCAACACGCTGTTAGACTGAGAGTGATGGGTTCCAATCGATGTGGGACAGGAAACGACTGTGGCGCCTGATTTCTGGCAAGGAGCTATTTCATGGCAGACACGAACCCGGTGTCGGCAATGCTGGTGGCGAATTGTTATCACCAGACCGCGAGGGTACTCAACGACCAATTCGTCAAACCGAATTGCCCTATTGCTGCCACGCACGGGGTATCCATGATTCTTTTGAACGCTTTGTCCAATGAATTAGGGCTAAAGAGTCTGTATGTTCAGGAAACCGGCATAGAGCCTAAACGTATTCATGCTTTGGACAAATTGCTGAAACAATTGAGTCCGGCGGTGCAGACCTCACTCAACACTCGGTTTCAACGTATTCGACAGAGCGTGGGGAACCATGCAGGAGGAACGGAAACGTTTGAGGACATCCTGGCAACACACGGAGACGATTTCGTCCGATGGCGTTACGCCCATGAGGCATTCCAGAAGCGGGATGACGGTACGCACGGCTTGCGGATTGACGGGATACACCAACTGTTTTTTACGTTTCAGGCAATTGTGGAGGAGTTTCAATCTAGGAACCATGATTCAGGCGGCAGGCAAATTTTGTCGATGCCCAGACTCAGATACGCGGAAGCCTGAATTTTTGCAGACCATAGTCACTCGATGAGGACGAACAAGTCGTGATAATCGGACAAGAAACCGCGGGCCTCTCAACAGGGCCGTCAGAGTTTGTGAATCTGCTCAGTGTGAACGCTTTATTTTGCTACGTCTGCCCCACTTTGCTATAGTGGCATCCTGCATAACCCTCTGGTCCAGACTGAGAGGCAGTAAGCAATGACAACAGAACTTGAACGGGAATTTGGTCGCCTGATACTCCATGATTCGGTTGCCCACCCCAGCCTCGGTAGGGTGCATGTCCACGTAGATGGCGCGCTTCTTGACCCCTCTGACCTCGCCCTAATGGACCAGTCAGGATGGCGAGCTCTTTCTCAAGGACAAGGTTGGCCCCAAACCTTCATGGACCGGCTTTCCCAATTGGTCGATGACTGGCTTCGTGGCTCAGACCGGAAGGAGCTGCTCTTGCTGGCACGCTCGCCCGGTCCAAACCAGGAGGACTTTAGACCCGCGGAGCTATTCCAGAAGTGGTTGGATGAGGAACGTTTGGGGCGTCTGAATGCTCTGACGGCGGATTTCGACGAAACAAGACCGCTCGCCCACTACTACGCTCTGAACCATGCCCTGCGAGCGGTGCTTTCAGCAGTGGGCCACACCGCGGCGATGCCGTCAGCCTATCGAGCGAGCACCTCCCGCTCGTACACGCCCGAAAACATCTCTGACCCCCCCGACCCCACGATGCAGGATGACGACATCTCATCTTGGCTCGCGTGATGTGGGGAGAAATCAGACGGGTCAGAAGAGCCGCTTGGACAACCAGAGGCCACGAGTACAATAGCCAACACCCCGTGTTGGTGGTGGGGAATCAGCCATTCAATCAGAGTTCCATGACCCTGGCGATTCCCGTCATGACACCCGCCCGCGAACATGAAAACTGGTGGGAGGTCAATTTGACCGACCGTCAGGAGATCAACACATGTGCGTTGGTCACTGGCCTGAGGACGATCGCGACGGCGGACCTCACCGGTTACGTCGATACCGCGGGTCCAGGTGATATGGACCAGGTGCTGTACATCATCCGGAACAGTCTGGACTGGGACGAAACTTGGACACCGCAAAGGTATCAGCGCCGAGCAGTGTACCAAGAACTGCAACCCACGCCAAACGGGCGACCGAGGTACTGCGCCATACTTCGTCACAATCCACACAACGGGGTTGCCCTTACGATGGCCATCGGCGACGGTAACGTAATGTCCGGAACTGATCCGGTGTCTTTGGATGATTACGCCCCACTCCACGGACAAAGCTTGCTTCACGGGATGGTGAAGCCATCATCAGTCCAGCATCGCCTCGGCGGTTTCGTCACCACCCTGGGCGACGGGACGGTGAACCAGGCGGTTGAGAAAATGCTGGACATGATGTACCCGCCCGTTTCGGAACTGGTGTCGCCAACATAGAACCGTCGTATATTAGCGGCAACAGTGGCCGTGGCGGGCCATCTCGTCACGCTCGGTCGTAGCACGATCACTGGACGACGGCACGACGGTTCCACCGCTGACCAACGGCGTCGCTACCCACCAGCAAGGAGGTCAACATCGTTGCATGAAGCCGGTCAGAACTACTCCGCCATCTTGCGGACTATGAGCGTAAACCAGAGTGCGGCGTTCCGGCAGAATAGACCATCCATCACCCACGACACTGCGTACCGGCCTGCCAGGTTCGATCAATCAGTGCAACACGGCCCACCGCGGTTTCCGAAAAGAGCCCGTCAGCGCGACTGCCCTCGCGCTATAATCAATCGGTAGCAACCCTTGGATACTGATGCACGCTCCAACCGCGGTAACAACGGTCCAACCTCCACGCGATGCCGGCAGGTGCCGAAAACAAACGCCAAGGAACCCGAGGAGCGTTGCAGTATGACCACAGACGACATGACCAACAACGTCGTGAACCCCCAAGCTGAACAATTCTTGCTGTTAGATCTGGCGAAATGCCAAGCCTGCGGCGCTCCGTTGACTGTGCGGCAAGGGAACGGGGAACAGCCCTCGCGCTATGGATGTCGCAATGCGGTGGGCCTGGGCGGCAAGTCCTACGACGTGCCAGAGATCGAAACCCGGCACCTGGATGAGTTGGTCGTCGATCACATGGTCACCAACGTCCTCACCGACGACCTGCTGCAGGAGATCATCGCCCAGGTCAGGCAGGACGCCACCCGGCAGGCCCTGCGGCAGCAACACCACCTGGACTCCGTACACGGCGAGCTCGAGCGCCTGGACCACGAACGGGCCAAACTCGTGGCCGACGTAGAGCGGGGCGAGACGGGGTACCCTGATGTCTCCGGCCGGCTGGCTCGGATGGGCGATGGCTGGCGCTCCATACGGGACGAGGCTCGCCAGGCCGAACGCGTTCTGCAGGGCTACCGGTACGTCGCCGACGACGATGACCGCGTGGCGTCCTACGCCCGCAACCCCGACACCTACCTTCGGGACATGAACGTGACCGCCATCAGATCCCTGCTCGAACTGATCGTCCAGGAAGTTCTAGTGTCAGCCGACTCGGTCACCGTGACCTACAGCATGCCCCTGCCATCGGGCAGCGAAGCAGGCAACACGCACACCGTCATGTCGCTCTAACCCCGTTCCCGGCGGCCCAGCCGCCTATTTCACAGAGACCAGTTCAACCCCAGCGTCCGCCAATCGGTCGCGAACGGTCGCCAGTTCGGCAGCGTTACGGCTCAGCCGATCCAGCCCGTAGACCATCACCCGGTCGAAACCCGCGGCACCAGACCGCGCCTCCGCCAGCAACTGCTGCAGCGCCGGCCGCGCCCATCGCTCCCCACGTCGACGTACCACCGGTCAACCCGGGACACCAGATCCCCGGCCAGACGCTCAATCGCGAGCTTATGGGTCGCCACCTGTCGTCCCACATCGCCGTCGCCCGCGGAAAGCCGGACGTATCCGGCCACGGGACCGGCGGTCTCAGTCCTGCTCTTCATTCGTTCCATTGTCGTCACCATCAGCAACCTCCTGGTTGTTCCTCGGTTTCAGGATCATTGGGGAAATCGGAAGCCTTCCAAAGTTCCACGGGTCGGTGTTTTCCAACGGCGACCTGAGCAGCCCGTAGGGGTCGTCGGAAAACAGCATTCCCAGCCTCCTGAGCCGAGCTGATGAGAGGTTCAACGGTGTCAGGTCAACGTCCGTCGACGGGACACCGATTGTCTTGAACCCGGCGTTGCCAAGCAAGCCCGGATTCGAGAACGGGTCGTAGTTGGTACCCGAGGTAAAGGACCCATTGGCGCCGTATAGCTGACCAACGAGTCTCCGCAGCCGTGGCGACAGCCGTGGTCTCGGCAACATGTCCGGAAGCCCGTCGATCAACGATGTTTGTGGCCGCAGGCGACGGTAGGGGTACGGCTGGGTCTGCAGGGCCTTTCTCAGGCGAGAAGTAAATGATCCCACTCCAATCACCGGGATCTCTTCTGCCGCGTGTCGACGAAAGCCGTACGCGGGGGGCAACACGAAAAAGGCGGGAGCATCCCACGCCGGAGCGTCCTGTTGCCTCGGAGTCTCATCGGCGGCAGCGCCCTGAACCATTTCCAGCGACTGTTGGGTCCAGTCCGCCGACATGGCGTCGCCCACCATCTGGGCAAACGCCCGCACCACCCGCTGGCGCACCTCATCCGCGTCCGTCGCAGCTTTTTTGTTACTGCCCGGCTTGTCGCGGGTTTCGTCTTCGTTCATTCGTTGCTGACTCCGGTCCAGGGCTGGGGATTTGCGGATAAGCGCGGCCCTGACCTTACGATTTTCCGGTTGATGTTCGTACAATCTTGCTACAATGTATTATAACGCACGTGTCGCCACGTCAACAGGTCGTCGGTGTCACCAATCGCAACCCGATTTACCGCACCATCCAGCAACCCTTAGCACGAATAGGCGACTACCCTGGCCGATGCCACGGGAAAACCCGGGGGCCCAGGGCAATCGCGTCTTGCGGTAATCGGTATAATCAGCGCACTCGAACATTCTGTGCTTTGATACTGCCCATTGGTGGCCGCCTTCCAGATACTGCGTTCAGCCCGATTGGGTTCCAAGTCGGCGAACGCAAGCCTCACCAACGCATGTTTTGACTGTCGAAAGTGGCGGCGGCACCGGGTTTGGTCCGGTATTACTGCGAGCCCAATTTAGACGCGATTGCCCTGCCCGGGGGCCACGGCCGTGCGTACGTCCAGCAGATTGCGCTATAATCATTAGAAACAAACACAACGCCGACCGAACAGGGGGGGCAAGGATATGACTGACGTACATCCCCCGGAGCATCCGGGCGACGAAACCAACACCGCAGTGTCGTCTCCCGACACAGAGGCGGTCGACGATCGGGACCAACTGCCCCTCGGGGTCGTCCTGCGCCAGTTGCGGGGCGAACGCAGCCTGCGGGAGGTGCAGAAGGGCAGCGGCGTCTCCAACACCTATTTGTGCAATCTCGAGCAGGGCATCCAGCGGCCGGGCTTCCGGATCCTCGAAAAACTGGCCGACTACTATGGTGTCAGCATCTCGGACCTGTTCCGACGGGCTGAGATGCTGCGCGAACACGGCCAGGCTTACCGGAGGGCCCACGACGCCGATGTCGAGCGGAGCTACCGGTTCCTCATGGACGACCCCTACCTGGAGCGGTACGACAAACCCACCGCGGCGCTGCCCCTGGAGGCCAAGAAGTTCATGATCCAGCTTTACGAGCATTACACCGGACGGCAGCTGCTGTCCGACGAGACTTAGGCGAACATCACATGCACACGCAGGAGGCAATGACGTGAGCAACAAGCGGGAACCAAAGAAGGTCAACGTCTACACCAGGGTGTCGAGTTCCGGCCAGAACGTCGCGGAGTCCGTGGGTAATCAGCGGGACGCTCTCACCGCCGCGGCTGCGGCCCATAACCTCATCTTCTACACGGAGTTCGTGGACGAAGCATAGAGCGATCATCACGCACGCACGCAGGAGGCATGACGTGACCAAAAAGCAAGAACGAAGGAAAGTAGCGTTCTACATCAGGGTGTCGAGTTTCGAGCAGAACGTCGAGGGCTCCGTGGGAGGCCAACGGGATGCTCTCGCGGCCGTGGCCGCCGTCATGGACCTGGACTTCTACAAGGAGTACGTTGACGAGGGGATCAGCGGGCTGAAGGACAGCCGCCGCAACTTCCAGTTGATGATGAAGGAGGGATTGCAGAAGCCCCATCTCTTCGACGTGCTGCTCATCTGGGACCAGTCCCGCCTCGCCCGAAAAAACACCACCGCCTTGTCGGCCATGGAGAAGCTGGAGGAAAATGGCGTCGAGGTCCGGGAGGTCCGGGAAGCTCCGCCCGAAGATCCCAAGACCAGGAAGCTGGTGCGCACGATACGCGGCGGTGTCAACGAGTACGCGCTGGACGTCATGGCCGAGGACATCGCCCGTGGACAGCGGCGTTCCGCTCGGGAAGGCTACTGGCAGGCCCCGACCATCCCCTACGGATACTCAAGGGAGTACGTCTACGTCGGTCCCCGACGGCGCTCCAAATTGATCATCAACCCGGACGAACAACCGCACGTGCGGCTCGTGTGGGACCTGGGACTCAAAAACATGGCCCCTTCACGCATCGTCCGATGGCTCCACGAGAACGGCCACTTCAAGGCCGACGGCACGCGATGGAAGGTCAGCCACATCAGGAAGATCCTGAGCAACCCGGTCTACTTCGGGATGTTCATCCGGGGGCTCCGCTCCAAGAAGAAGATGGCCGTGCCGGTGACCTACCAGCGCAACGCCTGTGAGCCCATCGTGTCCGAGGAGGAATTCCAGCACTTGCAGGAACTCAAGGCGGGAAGAACCTTCGAACGCCGACACCCCCGCAACTCCGCCAGCCCGTATCCTCTGTCTGGGCTGCTGGCATGTGAATCCCACGACGCCAACCTGAACATGGAAGGCGCCAAGGACCGGAAGGGCGGCAAGTACGCTTGCAGCGCCGTTCGCCAAGAGCAGATAACGGACTGCACCACTCCGCGACTGCCCGCAGATGACATCCACGCTCGGGTCGCCCAGTGCCTGATCGACCGAATCCTGACCGACGACACCGTCACCGCCATGGCCGCGGAGATCAAGCGGGACCTCGGCAACGGCGACCAGGAGCAGGAACTGGAACTCAAGGCCACCCGTGAAAAGATTGCCAGCGCCACTCAGCGCAAGGACAACCTGCTCAGGAAGGTGATGGATGGCGAGCTCATGGACAACGACATTACCGAGCAGATGAACGGCATCCGTAGCAACCTCGAATTGCTGCAACGGCGGGAGGGAGAACTCAACGCCAACGTGGCCAACCAGAACGCCTTCCTGACCGACCTGGAACGGATCAAGGCCTACGCCCGGGACCTGAAGACCTACCTTCGGGAGGGCAACGAAGACGCGCTGAAGCAGATCTTTCACCTGGTGATCGAGAAAATCATCGTGCGGCCCGGCAGTGCTACCATCAGGTACACGATACCGATGCCACCGGACGGCACCGGCGACTGGATGTTGTCAGAAGAACTGGACCTCGATGGTCCAGTTCTTCGTATTAGCCCCCCTGCCCAGGCAGGGCTCATCCAGAGTAATTGCGAGCGCAGCGTGGCAATCTGGCCGGCATGGAAAGCACGTTTGGCCCGGGGTCGGTCAGTGCCGAAACGGATCGCCGCCTCTTCATGCTCCCCGCAATGAAAGACAACTTCGGAAAGGCCTGGTTGCCCAGGTGATGCCTCCCGGTCGCTCGGCAAAAATGCAGTACAATAATTGCCTAACCATCCCGTAGAGAAATTCGCAACGAGGGAACCACATCATGTTCAACAGCTTTAGCGCATCCTACGCCGGCCACGTGGTCGACGATCACCTGGGACTGGAGGGGACGCCCGCCAACGACCGCTGGTACTCCAACGATCAACTGGCTGAGGTGTTCGACTGGGCCCTGGACATCTCCCGTCATCTCGAGGACAACGGCTACGACGAGTTCTGGATGGCCGAGCACCACTTCCAGCCCGAGGGCTACGAGTGCATTCCCAACCTCATCATGCTGGGGTTGTACCTGGCGTGCAACACCAAGAGCCTGAAGTACGGTTGCGGGTTCAACATCACGCCCATGTGGCACCCGCTGCGGCTGGCAGAGGACTTCGCCATGGCCGACATCTTGTCGGGCGGCCGGATCATCTTCGGCGTGGGACGCGGTTACCACTCCCGCGAGGTTGAGACCTTCGGCTCGCCCATGTTCGACGGCGACGCCAACCGTGAGCTTTTCGAAGAGCAGGTTGAGGTCATGGTCAAGGCGTTCAACGAGGAAGCCTTCTCCCACGAGGGCAAGCACTACCAGATTCCGGCGAACGTACCGTATCGTGGGTACACCCTGGAGAAACTCAGCCTGGTGCCCCGTCCCCTGCGCCAGCCGGTGGATATCTGGCAGCCCCTGGTCTCCGGCAACCCCAAGGGCGTGGATTTCATGGCCCGCATCGGCATCAAGGCGATGGTCGCCAACACGCCGGAGCCGGCCCGACACGAACGGTTGACGATGTACCAGCAGGCCGCCGCGAAATACGGCCGGGAACTGGCCTTGGGCGAAGACATCGCGCTGGGCTATCGCTTCTTCATCGGCGAAAACCGGGAGCAGGCCATCAAGGAGGCCAAACCCTACTTCGAGGAAGCCATGAAGTTTGCCGCTCCTCTGGGCCTCATGCGCCTGGAGCAGAACCAGATTGACGCCGTCGCCAACCCGTCCCTACGCCGCGGCGTGGAGCTGCCGACCCTGGAGGGCGCCGTTGAAAGCGGGGCCTGGCTCTGCGGCTCGGCCGACGACATCGTTAACAGCATGAAGGAAGACGAAGCCCGATATCCCGGCGTGGAGCGGGTCAACCTGGGTTCGGTGATGGGAATGCCGCGGGAGGTCTTCAAGGACCAGCTCTCCCGGTTCGCCCAGGATGTGATGCCGGCCTTCGCGAGCAGCTAAAACATCCACCGGAAGACATTACCAGCGATGGGGGCGGGTGATGAACCCGCCCCATTGATTTGCCCGTCGACTATGTTCTCTCGGGCAATAGGGGACGGGTGAACCAGTGATAGCTGTAGGCGCCCTGAATGCCCCTGACGAAGGCGAACAGCAGCCCTCCATAAATCGCGAGCCATATCGCGTCGCGAAAATTGTCCAGCGTTATCAACCCGAGCATGATCAGCACGATCCTTGAAACGACGAACCCCACGGTCAACAGGACGGCTGGCGGCCTCCAGTAGCGCATGACTCCCAGCGCCAGCAGCGCCATAACGAAACCCTCAATCCCATAGTAGATCAGCAGCTTGGCCGGGGGTATCGCGGGTGTGCTGCCTTCCACTTCGGAAACTGCCAGGACCGGGGCTGCCATCCATACCACCAGGACCCCCATCGTCCACACCCACCACACCATGCCGCAGACCCAGGCCCAACGCATCCAGCGGCGGGCCTGCTCGGGATGGGCGGCCATCATCCGCCCCCGCCATCCCGGCGGACGGGCGTAGGTTTCCGTCTCGGGCGCCGGTTCCGGTACGGCTCCCGGCTGCTCCGAGGCCATGACCGGCTAGTTGTCTTCGTCCAACAGCGGCAGGGTGGTCCAGGTCACTCCGTCGGAATCCGCAGACAGGCCCTGCTCCCCGATCATCCGCCGCAGGTCCAGCAGGGTGGCGTTCACCTCGCCGGTCACCTTCTGCCATTCCGGTTCCGGCGGGAACCAGTACGGCGAATTGATCCGCACCACCTGGTTCTGGGAGGAGTTGAAGTAGATACCGAAGCGCGCTGCTTGTTGCTGCATGATAGTTACTCTTTGCCCGGCGTCATGGGGGCGACGCCGGGCGGTCAGTGTGAGTTTGGTTTTGCGTTATGGTTTTGCTAGAGGATTTCCTTCTTGAGGAACAGGCGCTCCAAGCCATACTTCCGGCTGCCCAAGATACCGATGATGCCGGCGCAGATGAACCAGAGGATGGTAACTTCGCCGCCGTGGGCGACGAAAGCGTTGCCGCCGTCCGGAGGGTTCGGGTACAGGTGCGGCCATGGCCAGACCGGGCTGAGGGCGGCATGCACTCCGAAGTAGGCGACAATCATGCTCACGGCCAGGGCTCCCGCCCCCAGGCGAGTTAAGACGCCGGTGGCAATCAGGATGGCTGCGATAATCTCTATCCATCCGGCCAGGTCTACCAGAGCGCCCAGCCCGTTGGGATTCGCTCCGGCGGGGAAATTCCACAGCAGGAACGCTTTCTGAATGCCGTGCAGGAACACCAGCAGGGCAAAGATGAGTCTGAAGAGTAAGTAAAATTCGTCAGTAAACCGCGCGAAAATACGGCCAAATATGGAAGTATCCGCCTGGGTTGCGTTATTGGTGGCCATAACAGGATCCTCCGCGGCAAGTTATTTCGCCCGCTCTGCCAGGCGACGCCGCAGCAGCAATGCTATTACGAAAGTGTCAAACGTGCTACCGGATAATTTGTTCAATTGCGATGGTTTCTTCTCGGCTCGGCCCGGTGGAAATAATCTGGGCATCGCAGCCGACAAGTGACTCCAATCTCTTCACGTATGCCAACGCATTTGCCGGCAACTGTTCGATGCGCGTCGCGCTGGCCGTCGGTTCCATCCAACCGGGCATCTTTTCGTAGACGGGTTCGCAGCGTTCCAGCAAGGCAGTATTCGCCGGGAACCGGTCCAGGTCCTGCCCGTCTGCGCGGTAGCCAACGCAGATTTTCACGTCCGGCATGCCGTCCAGGATATCCAGGCGGGTGAGCACCATCCCCGTGAAACCGTTGATCTGACGGCTGTAACGGGCGGCGACGGAGTCAAACCAACCGATCCGCCGCGGCCGGCCCGTGGTGGTTCCGTACTCGTGGGCCTTCTCGCGCAGGTCTTCACCGGACTGCCCGTGCATCTCGGTGGGCATCGGACCGCCGCCGACCCTGGTCGAGTACGCCTTGAACACCCCGACCACGCCTTCAATGGACTGCGGGTTGATCCCCAGTCCAGTGATGGCGCCGCCGATGGACGGTGAAGACGACGTGACATAGGGATAGGAGCCGTGATCGACGTCCAGCAACGTTCCCTGCGCCCCTTCCAGGAGCACCCGCTTGCCGCTTTCCAGCAGGTCCTGCGCCATCTGCTCGGTGGCGCGGACCTGCGGGCGCAACTGCTCGCCCCAGGCCTGGCACTTGGCCAATACTTCGGCGGCGTCCACCGAGTCGCCGTCAAATACGCCGGTGATCAGCCGGTTCTTCATGGCCACGGCGGCGTTCACCCGGTCCGGCAGATGCTTGGTGTCGAGCAGGTCGCCCACGCGAATGCCGTCGCGGGAGGCCTTGTCCACGTACGCCGGCCCGATTCCCTGTCCCGTGGTGCCGATGGCACCCGTGCCCCGAGCCTTTTCCTGGAGTTCATCCAGCAGGATGTGATAGGGCATTATCACATGGGCGCGGTCGCTGATGAACAGCTGGTCCGTGCTGATGCCCTGGTTCTGGAGTCCGGCGATTTCACCCAGGAGAACCTCGGGGTTCACCACAACGCCATTCCCGATGATCCCAGTCACCCCGGGCCAGCAGATGCCCGAAGGAACCAGGTGCAGCTGGAACTCGCCGCGCTCGTTCACCACCGTGTGACCGGCGTTGTTCCCGCCGGCGTAACGGACTACGCAATCGGACTGACCGGCAAGGTAGTCGATAACTTTACCCTTGCCTTCGTCACCCCATTGTCCCCCGATTACGGCGTAAGCCGGCATTATCTTGCACTCCCGGATAATTTAGAGGCTAAACCGAAAAATCGCCCCCGCAGGCGGCTGCCAGCGGCGGCACGGTTCCCATTGTGCGATGGCGTTCCTCGGCTAGGGCGCCAGTATAGCAGAAACGCGTATCGGGCAACAGGCCGATCGCTTCGCGGTCGGACCTTCGGGACCGCCGTGGGCCAACAGCGGCTCCCGTCGGAAAGCTGATCGTCACACGATCAGCGAACGACCAGCCTGAAGTCCTCAACCGCCATGTCCGTCAGGTATTCGCCGATGGCCAGCGAGGATGTCGCTCCCGGGGACGGAGCATTCAACACGTGCAGCGCGCGCTGTCCCCGCAGGATATGGAAGTCGTCCAGGATTGCGCCGGATGAGGACACCGCCTGTGCGCGCACGCCGCTGCCGCCCGGTTCCAGGTGCTCGGGGCGTATTTCGGGAATGAGCTTCTTCAAGTCGTTGACGAACACGGACTTGCTGTAGGACCGGTGCATTTCCCGCATGCCCGTCTTCCAGTGTCGTGCGGTCATCTTCCAAAAACCCGGGTAAGTGAGCGCGCCCGCCGTTTCTCCCAGGCTGATGTTGCTCTTGCGGTATCCCTCCCTCGCCCACGCCAGCACAGCGTTGGGGCCTGCCTCCACGTAGCCGTGGATATTCCGCGTGTAATGCACGCCCAGGAACGGGAACCGTGGGTCGGGCACCGGATAGATCAGCCCCTTCACCAAGCCTTCGCTGGATGCGGTCAGCTTGTAGTACTCGCCGCGGAACGGGATGATGCGCACGTCGGTCTCCTCGCCCATCATCCTCGCCAGCTTGTCCGCGTACAGGCCGCCGCAGTTAATCACGTGACGTGCTTGCACGGCGCCGCGTTCCGTCTCCAGGGCGGTGCCGACGCCGGTCTGCCTGGACCGTATCACCGCCGCTCCGGTGAATATATCGCCCCCAGCGGACTGGAACTTGCCCGCGTAGGCGTTTGCCACCCGCACGTAATCGACGATACCGGTGTGCGGCGCCCAGAGCGCCTTGATGCCAAAGGTGTGCGGCTCGATCTCCTTCAACCGCTCCGGTCCCACCACCTCGAGGTCGGGCACGCCATTGGCGACGCCGCGATCGTACAGGTCGTCCAGGCGCCCCAATTCGCTCTCGTGGCTCGCGACGATCACCTTGCCGCACGGATCGTAGTCGATCTCGTTTTCGTCGCAGAAGGCGATGAGGCGATCCTTGCCGCCCACGCAGAACCGCGACTTCCAGGAGCCCGGGCGATAATAGATGCCGGAGTGGATGACGCCGCTGTTGTGACCCGTCTGGTGCTGGGCCAACTGCTCCTCTTTCTCGATCACCGCCACGCTCAGATCGGGCGAGCGTTCCAGCAGCTGCATCGCGGTGGACAACCCGATAATGCCGCCGCCCACGATGGCAACGTCGTACTGCCGCGTTTCCACCGAGGCGGATCCGCCACTGCTAACCATCGTCATGGTGCCGTCTCCTCCTGTTGATTGGCGCTCGTTGCCGGCATTATACAAGTCAAACCCCAACCTGTACGGCCAGCGTTAACGGTGTCAGCGCCAGGGTTGCGACGAAAAATACGAAAGCAACGCCGGTGAACAGCCAACTGCAAAATGCCACCACGGCCGCCAGCGCGTGGCCTTGCAGACGGTTGTGAAAGGTGCAGAAAATCGCCGCGGACACCGCAAAGAAGATTGCGATTGCGGCAACGATCACGCCGGGATTCACCGCCGCCCCCACCGCAAGGCTGACTTCGATGCCGGCGATTTCAGTCTTTTCCAGCAGTTGCACTACGGTAACTCTGCTGCCCACCGCCGCCAGCAGGAGCGCCGCGATGACAGCAATTACCAGATTGGCCGCCATCAGGTCATAGCGTGGACCCCGAGCGGTTGGGATTTGCGGACTGGCGGTGGACATGACCCCTGGGCAGTTGCCGATGCGGCGTAGATTTCGCGTACTGGTCGGAGGCTAAAACTCAGCCAGCGCGACCGGTGCCTCCGCTTCCGTCCGCTCCGGCAGCGCTTCAACCACCGTCAAGGCGATGGCATCCACCGCATCCGGGTGCGTCAGTACTGCGTCGGCGGAACTCGGCGTCGGAATGGGATTGCCGCGCGCAGCCATTCCTTCCAAACGCAGCGCCAAAGCTTGCCGTGCCATCCGGTGCGATTCTTCAAGCGTGCTACCGGCAGTCACACAACCGGGGAGGTCGGGAAAGCTGATGCCAAAATCGCCGCTGGCGCGCATCTGCACCAATGCGGCGTAGGTCCGGTCCGCGCCGTCCGCGGGTATCGGCTTTAGCCCGTTGCCGGAGTCGCAAGGCTCCTCCGGCGGCTCATATAGCGCCAGCCGCTCTTCCTCCGTGAGGGGAGTATTGTATATCTCGTCGTATTCGTCCGACGCTAGGAATGCCTGCAGCGCCGCCTGGGCTTCTTCCTCAGTCCGCTCGGGTAGGGCTTCCACGACAATCAGGGCGATGGCATAGCCGGCATCTTCGTGGGCCAACGCGGCGGCGGCGGAACACGGCGGGGGAATGTGCTCCCCGTCGGCGGATATGCCTTCCAGGTGCAGCATCAGCGCTTCGCTGGCCATTTCGCAGGCTTCTTCGAGGGTGTCGCCTCCGGATACACAGCCCAAGAAATCGGGAAATGTCACTCCATAGTCGCTGTCAGCGTCCTTGTGGATCAGGGCAATGTAAGTTCGATCCATCTTGCCACCTACGGCCGAAGCCTAACCCCTGATTGCCTCTCGATATTCCGCAACACTGCCGGGTCAATGTCTTTACGCGGGTGTTGTACCGTGGTTGTGCCAGGTTTCACTGGGTGCTTCATTTGGTGGTGCGAGCCGTTGATGCGATCAACATACCACCCATCTTCGCGAAGCCTCGCCATCACCGTCCGGCTGCCCACGCCGGCATTATACACATTGGCATATGCGGCCCCGCGTTGCGCCATCCGCCGGCCCTCGGTATCCTTGCCGTGCCATGAACCGCAACGACCACGACCCCATACGCCTGATCGCCGAGTTCGCCGCCGGCGTCGCCCAATCCACCATTCCAGTTCCGCCACGGGTGGCGGAACTCTGCCGCGAGCTGATGCTCAACGCCGCCGGCGCTGCCCTGGCCGGCGCTGCCCACCCCGATGGCGTCGCTCTGGCCCGCGTCGTTCGCGAGATGGGCGGCAACGGCCGCAGCACCATCATCGGCATGGGGATGCGAACCTCGCCGGTGTATGCCACGTTGGTTAACGGCACGCTGGTGCGGCTGCTGGACTTCGACGACAACACCGTCGACACCGGGGCCCACTGTACGGCGGCCGTGTTTCCCCCCGTCATGGCATTGGGCGAGATGCACGGATACTCCGGCCAGGACGTGCTCTCGGCCTTCGCCGTTGGATGCGAGGTGTCCGCCCGCCTCTCCGCCTCCGACGCGACCCGCGGCTCGGCGGGAGCAGTGGGAGCGGCGTTGGCTTCGGCCATGCTTCTCGGGCTCGACACGGACGGCCTGCCCAACGCTATCGGCCTGGCCTCGGGCGCGTCGAACGCGGACACCGGATTCGGCTCCGCCGGAGCTGCCGCCCTTGCTGAAGGCCGGTCCGCGATGCAAGGCGTGATGGCCGCGCTGACCGCCGAGGCCGGGATCTTCGGCGCGGCCAACAACTTCGCCATAGTTCCGGAGGCCATCGCCGATCTGGGCAATCGGTGGCGCATCGAAGACCCCGGGGTTACCATCCGGCTCTATCCCTGCCCTCCCGCCAGCCACGGCGTGATCGACGCTGTCCTGGCTATCGCCCAGTTGCACCGTTTCACGCCACACGACATCACCCATGTACACGTCGGGGTGACCTCTGACACCCTCGCGCAACTGCCGTATGTCCTCCCCGAGAATGGCTGGCAGGCGCGCCAGTCCATCGGGTTCATCACCGCGGCTGCTCTGTGCCACGGCGCGCCGCTCATCAACTTCTTCTCCGAACCGGCGGTCCGGGACGAGGGCGTGCGAGCCATGATGGAGCGCGTATCCGTCGAGGCCACGCTACCCGCGTCGCCGCTGGCGCTCAACCCTGCGGAGGTCGTGGTCACCCTGGCCGATGGACGCAAGCTGACCCACCGTATCGACCATCCTCGCGGTTCGCCGGCCATGCCTCTCGACCGAGACGAGCTCGAGGCAAAGTTCCTCTACTGCACCCGTTACATCCTGCCGGCGGACCATATCGAAGAGGCGGTTGAGAGTTTCCGCGGCATTTCTGAAATCGAAAACGTTACCGGAATGGCATCCGTACTTGGAGGTTGAAGACCATGAAAGGCATCCAATCCTACGAAGTCGGCGCTCCTGATGTCCTCAAATACGAGGATATGCCCGAACCCGTCGCCGGACCGGGCGAGGCCGTGGTGGCCATTCGCAACATCGGTGTCAACTACACCGACGTGTCCAGCCGGAAGGGCACCAACCCGCCGGCGGCTTTCCCGTGGACGCCCGGCCGCGAGGCCTCCGGCGAGGTCATCGCCGTGGGCGACGGCGTCACCGAGGTTGCCGTGGGCGACCGGGTCGCCTACGCCATGCACACCGGCTCCTACGCCGAGCAGCAGGCCGTCCCGGCGTGGCTGCTGGTGCGCATCCCCGACGAGATGGACTTCGAGACCGGCGCGGCCACGCTGCTCCAGTGCATGACCGCCCACTTCCTGGTCAACGACATCGTGCCGTTGCAGGCCGGACAGAGCGCCCTGGTCCACGCCGGGGCCGGCGGCATGGGCCTGCTGCTCATCCAGATGCTTAAGCGCATGGGCCTCCACGTGTACACCACGGTTTCCACCGACGACAAGGCCGCCCTCGCCAGCAACGCCGGCGCCGACGACGTCATCCTGTATACCCGACAGGATTTCGAGGAAGAGATCCGGCGGATGACCGACGGCCAGGGCGTCAAGATCATCTACGACGCCGTGGGCGCCACCACCTTCGAGAAGGGCCTGCGCGTTCTCGGCCGGCGCGGCTGCATGGCCCTCTACGGTCAGGCCGGCGGGCCCGTGGGTCCGGTGGACTCCGGTATGCTGCGCAACGGCTCCCTGTTCCTGACCCGCCCCAGCCTGGGCGACTACACCGCCACCCGTGACGAATTGGTGCGACGCGCCGAGGAGTGCCTGTCCTGGGTGCAGTCGGGCCAGATCAGGCTCAAGGTCACCCTCAACCTTCCCCTGGCCGAGGCCCCCGAGGCCCACCGCCGCCTGGAGGGGAGAGAGACCACGGGGAAGATCCTGCTGACGCCGTGATAGACTCCAAACTGTTCAGTATGCCGCCCGAGCGGGTCAGCCGGAGGAAATCATGACCGAGGCCGTTCCCTTCCACAAAAAACTGCACACGCTCAACATTGAAGAATTTGGAGAGCAGTACCTGTCGATCATCGCCGCCATCTCAAAACATGGCGGCAAGGCAATTATCTTTGACGGCGACAAGCCAGTGGCCCAGCTCACCCAGTATGAAAATCCACCCCTCAACGGTTACGGTTCGATGAAGGGCCAGATCAAAATCCATGGCGACATCGTGTCTCCGCTGCCACCTGAGTGGTACACCTCATGCACTGGCCACGATGAGGATCTGCCCACTTGATACTCCCGGACACGCACGCTCTTATCTGGTTTCTTGACTCTAATCCGCGCCTCGGGCCAACAGCCGCGCGCAGAATAATCGAAGCGAACGAACTCAGCCTAGCTGCGTTCTCAGCCATCTCGGTCTGGGAAGTGGCCCTGCTGCAAGCAAAGGGCCGGTTAGACCGGAATGTGAGCGCCGTCCAATGGCGTCAAAACCTGTTGCGAGCAGGTTTTATTGAAATGCCTGTCGACGGGCTGATCGCCGCCCGCTCCGTGGCCCTGAGCGATTTTCACGACGACCCAGCGGACCGGATCATCATGGCCACCGCGCAGGAAGGACACCAACTGATCACTGATGACCGCCAGATCCTCGACTCGTCCGGACCACTCGAACGTTTTCCGGCCCGCCGTTGAATGGAGTGCATCGCCATGGTCAACGTACAGATTCATCCCGGCGACCTTATCCCTCCTATCCAATCACTGGAAAATTATTTCTGGCATGGTGGGGTTTCCATCATCCAATCTGCTTTTGCGCATTCATATTTTGTCCATCCCGATGCAGTTAGGGCGAAAACGCCATACTACCGAGACCGCGCCCGATACAGCAGAGAGCACTATGCGGGTCTTGGCAAAGGAGAACTTACAAATTGGTCAGAGGACGGTAGGCCAATTCGGCTGGACGACAATCAGTATGCGCAAAATGCTTGGACTGGGTACACCCGACGGCCATTGTCGAGGGGAAGCGGCTACGGCTTGCGCCACATTTGGGGAAACACTCACAATCCTGACGCATTCACGGCAGGGTGGAATTTCTGCTACATGCCGTTTTGGGCCGGCATGCTGACTGAAGACCAACACCCCCACCCAGAATTGCGGGACGCTATCAAGCAAGCGTCTTGGGATCTCTATTTTCGAGACGACCCAGTTTGTCCGCCGCCTGATTTTGTAGCCAATCCCGGTTTGGATCTGCAAACCATCCTTGGAGGGCAGCCATTACTGATATTGACCCGCGATGCTACGGCGGACGTGACGCCATCGGGCCGTGCCAGTACACATGACGCGGTCTTGCCCATTTCTTTGGATCCTTCGCCGGCTCAAGTTTTCAAAGAGGCCTTATTGCGCACGAAACAAGCGTGGATCGTAATTGCGTACGAGGACGGGAGGGAGGAAGTGCGCCTCTGGGATGCGGACAGGATTTCGTCCTCATCCAATATCATCGGCAACCTCCGTAGCCGGTCTACATTTCGTGCTGGTGCTTGGCAACAAAATGGTATCACCAGCGTGAGAGTGAGCATAGACAAGCCAATTCTTTAAATCCACGCCACGCTCGCCGTTGACGCCCCAATCCCGTCACCATACAATTGATCCTGCAAATCCGAATACCCAAATGCTGGGAAGGGGATTAGTACGCGTCCAGCGAGGCCCAGAGAGCCGGGTTAGCTGCGAACCGGCGCCAGGCGCAGGCGTTGAATGGCCCCCGGAGCCTCCCGCCCAAAGGCAAACACCCACGATTTGTTGGGGGCCAAGTAGGCCGGGCCGTATGGGCAACGTTATCTGCCCGTTGAACACCGTATGCAGGGTGGCATCGCGGCCGTCAGGCTCGTCCCGCAGGGGACGGGCTTTTTCTTTGGCCTAATTCGCTGACTCCCGAGTTCTCAGACCCGATGGATGACATATCGTGACCATGTACTACCCAACTTTGGATCAGGTCCGCGCCCTGGCCGGACAGGGCAACCTGTGCCCGGTCTACCGCACCATCAACGCCGACCTCGAAACTCCCGTGTCGGCCTACCTTAAGGTCGCGCGGCCGCCCTATTCCTTCCTGCTGGAATCGGTGGCCGGCGGCGAGCGCATCGGCCGCTACAGTTTCATCGGCACCGAGCCCTACGACGTTTTCAGCACCGGCGCCGACCAGCCCTCGGGCGCGGTCGACCCGCTGACCCTGGTGCAGCGGGAGATGGACTCCTTTCAGCTTGTCCCCGTGGAGGGTCTGCCCCCGTTTCACGGTGGCGGAGTGGGCTACGTCGCCTATGACGCGGTGCACTACTTCGAGCCTCGTGTTCCCATGCTGGACGTCGACCCCCAGGGCCTGCCGGAATCCGTGTTCATGTTCACCGACACTCTGCTGGTGTTCGACCACCTGCGCCACGACATCAAGGTGGTCAGCCATGTCCGGCTGGACGGCGGCGACATCGCTGAGGCCTATGACGCGGCTACCGCCAAGATCGAGCGCATGGTGGACCGCCTCTCTCGCCCTCTGGAAATCCCGCCCGAACTGCTGGCAACACCGTCCCTCCCGGCCGGCGGAGAGACCCAGTCCAACTTCACCGTGCCCGAGTACGAGGCCGTCATCGAGAAGTGCATCGAGTACATCTATGCCGGCGACGTCATCCAGGTGGTGAACTCCCAGCGATTCAGCCGGCAAACCGATGCCCACCCCTTCCAAGTGTATCGCGCCCTGCGGGGCAGCAACCCGTCCCCCTACATGTACTACCTCGATCTCAACGGTTTTCAGATCGTCGGCGCCGCCATCGAGACTGTGGCGACGGTCCACGACGGCACCGTTTCCACCCACCCCATTGCCGGCACTCGTCCCCGGGGCCAGACCCCGGCCGAAGATGCCGCTTTGGAAGAGGAACTGAAGGGCAGCGAGAAACAGCAGGCTGAACACATCATGCTGCTCGATCTAGGGCGCAACGACATCGGCCGCGTCAGCGTTCCCGGCACCGTCAAAGTCACCCAGTACATGGACGTGGAGCGTTTCTCCCACGTGATGCACCTGGTGTCCCACGTGGACGGCCAGCTCCGGTCCGACATGACCCCCTACGACGCCCTGCGCGCCTGCTTCCCCGCCGGCACCGTCTCCGGCGCGCCCAAGATCCGCGCCATGGAGATCATCGCCGAGGTGGAGCAGGAACGTCGCGGACCCTATGGCGGCGCGGTGGCCTACTTCAGCTACAACGGCAACATGGATACCGCCCTCGTGCTGCGCACCGGCGTCTTCAAGGACGGTGTCATGTACGTGCAGGCCGGCGGCGGCGTGGTCGCCGACAGCATTGCCGAGGATGAATACATGGAGACCCGCCACAAATCCGGCGCCATGATGCGCGCCATCGACGTTGCGGAGGGCGCAGTCTAACGCCATGCCACTGCCCGGAAAATCGCGACGCGGCGATCACGTAAACCTGGCGCCCCATCATCCTGTCAATCCTGTGCATCCATGTGAAAACCCGGAGGCCACTATGCTTAAGTCCTTCTTCCACACCGGCTTTATCGTGAAAGACCTGGAGGCCGCCGTTGCCTTCTACTCCGACGTACTGGGCCTTACCCTGACCATGCGCACCGAGCGCACCGGGGAGTTCCCGGCCACCCTGCTGGGTTTCCCTGATGCCCACATCAAGGGCGCGTTCTTCGAAATGGGCGACGGCCACCAACTGGAGCTGATCCAGTACATCAACCCGGAGGGCGGGTACGCCGACTTCGGCAAGAATGACATCCGCGCCGCCCATCTGGCTTTCCATGTCGAGGACATCGACGCGTTCTACGAGAACACCCGCAACCGTGGCCTCAGCTATCCCACGCCGCCGGTGCCGATGCACGACGACGCCGGCAACCTGGTGCGCAAGGCGTCCTACTGCCAGGACCCGGACGGCAACTGGCTGGAACTGGTGGAGCTGTACTGATGCTGCTGCTTATCGACAACTACGACAGCTTCACCTACAACCTCTACCAGTACCTGTGCGAACTGGGCGCCGAGGTTGAGGTGGTGCGCAACGACAAGACCACCATCGAGGACATCGAGGCCATGCGGCCCGAGGGCATCGTCGTATCCCCCGGCCCTTGCACGCCCCGGGAGGCCGGGATCTCCAACGACGTCATCCGGCACTTCGGCCCCATGCTGCCCGTGCTGGGCGTCTGTCTCGGGCACCAGTGCATCGGCGACGCCTATGGCGCCACCGTGGACCGGGCCGGTGAGATCCGCCACGGCAAGACCTCAATGATCCACCACGATGGCAAAGGGGTTTTTGCCGGCCTGCCCAACCCGTTCGAGGGCATCCGCTACCACAGCCTGGTCATCTACCCCGACACCCTGCCGGAGTTCCTAGAAGTCACGGCCTGGACGGACAACGGCCTCATCATGGGCGTGCGCCACAAGGAGCTGCCCGTGGAGGGCGTTCAGTTCCACCCCGAGTCGATCATGACCACGGTGGGACACGACCTGCTGCGCAACTACCTGCAGCAGGTGGAGGAATTCCACCGGTCCGGCTGATGGCCGGACCGGGAGCCGTTATCAGCTGATCTCGGCGATGGCCTCGATCTCGACGTCCAGCCCGGGCTCGGCCAGGGCCGTGATCTCCACCAGGGTACTGGCCGGATACTGACCACCGAAGCACTCGGCGAACAGCGCTTCCTGGGCTTCCCGTTGCTCTTGCCATGCGGGGACGCTGGTCACAAAGGTCGTGATCTTCACGATGTCGGAAGGCGCGCCGCCCTCAGCCCTCACGATGCCCGCGATGCGGTCCAGCGTGACCCTGAGTTGCTCCGTCATGGACTGACCCTGCGCGTCGGTGCCGCGAGCCGTGCAGCCGGCGACGAACAGCAGGTTGCCGACCTTAACGCTTCGGCTGAAGGTTGACCCGGACGGTGCGATATCCGGATGATTGTTCCTGATCTTTTCCATCACGCTTCTCCTTGGCGGTTGTGGGTCGCCGTCGAACGCTCTTGAAAGGTTGTCGGGCCCCGGCGCGAGGTCCGGGTTTGGCTATCGGCGGGCTCCGCTAGCCATCGCGGAGCTTCGGCATCACCTGTTCGGCCAAGAGCTTCAGCGAGCGCCGCGTGGCCTCCGCCGACATCAGCCCGCGATTGGTCAGCATGAGGTTCCGGATGCCCAGGCTGCGCATCTCGTCCAACTGCTCGGCAACCCGCTGCGGACTGCCCACGAGGTTCTCCGGCGCGTCCGGGTTGGGCCGTTCGCCGTAGGCGTCTTTCTGAGTGGGCGGCGGTTGGTGGGACATGGGGAATTCCTTCGGGTTCCAACGTTCCCGATAGGCTTGGATGGTTGAGTACGCTTCCAAGTTGGCCGGCAGAAACTCGTCCATGGCCTGGTCGTCGGTTTCGGCCACGTGGATCTCGCGCCAGACCCAGATCTGATCGAGGTTGCGCTCGATGGCTTCCTCGTCGAACCCCGCTTCCGCCATGGTGTCGCGGTAGAGGACGATATCGGCGGCGGTGCTGTTGGTGGAGCGGCCCCGCAGCAAGATCGGCCGGCCGATGCGCGCCATCTCCATTATCGATTCGCGGTTGATGCAGGCCCGCGCCAGCGGCGGATGGGGTTTCTGGTACGGCCTCGGGCGCACCGATGGGAAGGCGACCTGATAGTGCTCACCGCGGAAATCGACGTTATCCTGGGTCCAAGCGGTGACCATCAGCTCCTCGGCCTCTTCCATCTGGGCCGCGCCCAGCGCCGGGTCGCTGCCGAACCCCACATACTCGAAGGCGTTGTAGTTGGAGCCCTTGGCGGTTCCCACCACCAGCCGGCCCCGGCTCAGGTTATCCAGCAGCGCGGTCTGCATCGCGACGCGTACCGGATTGTGCAAGGGCAGCTCGATGATGCCGAACCCCAACAGCACCCTGCTTGTCTTCACCGCCACCGCGCTGGCGAACACCAGGGGGTCGCCGTACACGCACTCGCCGGTGAAGTAGTGCTCGGCGAACCAGATGGCGTCGTACCCCAACTCTTCGGCCAGCACCGCCTCGTCCAGGCACTCTTGTATCGCAACGTCATCGTGCGAGTCGTCGAATTTCATGGGGTAGAAGAAATGGCCGAAGCGCATGGTTGCACCGTAACACCAATGGGAGTTCGGGGATTATAGCATCGAGTAGTCGAATACCCCGACCAGTCGATCAGCCGACCGGCCCCAATCAAAAGAAGGGCGGACGGCGCACCTCGTCGGTGAACGCCGTCCGCCCCACAGCGCATTATGCCGCGGCGGTCAGCCGCCGGAACCGTTCGCTCAGAAGCGGTTTTCCAGCTCCACGATGATGATGTCAGCCGCGCCGCGCCGGGTGTCACTCATGGTCCGCGCCCGGTCGACGGCGCGCAGGGCATCGAGGGTGAACGGCTGCCAGGTGTCGCGCAGACTCCTGAAAGCTTCCTCCTCCCCCTCTATCGCCTCGACCAGCACGCGGTGAACGGGTTGCAGATAGCCGGATTGGGGCAGGCTTCGCACGCCATCACCCACCGCGTCAATGCCGGCGCTGAACTCGCTGAGCGATTCCAACACCTCGACCCGATCACATCCCCCGTCGTCTCCCCGCCAGTCGTTGTAGTCGGAGTGGAACTTGTCCCAGGTCTGTAGCAGCTGGTCATATTCGAGATCAAAGACGGTGATGTCGGCCAGCGCGTCCGCCGTGTCCTCCACCGATACATCGTCGATCACGTCGGCCAGAGCCTCCAGCGCATCCTCGCTGACCTTGACGCTGGCGTCTATGTCCTTCAAGTCGGGCAGCTTCGCCTCTTCCTCTTCGCCGTCGGGCAGCTTCGCCCCTTCCTCTTCGCCGGTTGAACTCTCGGCGGCGGCGCTGAACGCCTCCACCTCGGCTTCGGCTGCCTTTTCCAAGGCCTTGATCGCGTCCTTTCCGCCCTTCAGGGACGGCAATTCGTCAACGTCGGCGGCGATAGCCTCGACCTTTTTGGTCAGGGCCCCGAGTGCTTCAATGACGTCGGAAATTTCGTCGTCCGCCGCTCCGTCGCTCAGCTTGCCGTACTCCGAGTGTGCGTCCTCCCAGTCCTGTTGGATGGCTTCAAACGCCTCGGTGAACTCCTCTATTTCCTCTGGGTCTGCGGTCTCTTCCAGTGTCGCCCGCAGCTCCAAGGCCATGTCTTTTGCCTGGCGTTGCGCCTGGGAAGCCAGGTTGCGCTGGGTTTCAACGTTTTCGAACAATGAGACGTTGCCCGGCTGCCAGCGATCACGCAATTGCCGGAAGGCGGTCTCCTCGTTTTCCGCCGCCGTGATCAGCGTGTCGGCGAATTCTCCGGTGGTCTTGGTACGGGTCAGATCCCGCGCCGCCTCGGTGACACTGTTGAACTCAATGGCGAACCCGCCCAGGGCCTCAGTCATCGTGGTGGGATGGCACATGGTCAGGTCGGCGCGCCACTGGTCAAAGTCGTCGTGAATCTGATCCCACGCCTCGTTTACGCTCTGCCGCTGCTCGTTGAATTCGCCGAGCGGGGGAGGCTCCATCGCGGGCGCCCGGGTAGCCATTGTCTCCGGAGAGGCGCTCGGAGGGGATGCCTCGGGTTTCTGGGCCGCGGGTGCGGTACAGGCGATCATCGTGAGCAATGCCAACGCCGGAACGAGCAGGATGAGCCGTTTGCAACTTGTTTTCATGAACTACTTACTCGCTCCCGCTGAAATGCTTACTCCAGTTACTTCGCTGACCAGGTCTGACCTGAACCCGCCGTCCAAAAGACGCGCGACCGCTTTGTCCAGAACGGCCGGCGTATCGGCCAGCAGTATCAACACGTGCCGATCCCCCTCGCGGTCCAGAACGGTAACCGCCGTGCCGGTTGGGTCCAGCTCCAGGCCGAATGGCATCCCCAGCGTATCGTCGACACGGACGCCCGCAGCCTGGAGGTATTGCCGCACCTGCAAGGCGTCTTCATGCAGCCCCAGGAATACCGTGTCCCGGCTCACGTCTTCGGTTCCCCGGATGTCCGCGGCAATGCCGTAATCTTCCAACCCCGATTTCAGCTCCGCACCGCTGCCCAGCAACTCGGGCCGGCCGAGGAGGATCTGGACGCCGGGATCGGGTCCGGCCGGGTAAAAGTGCGGGAAGTCGGCCAGATCGAAAACGCGGTCGCTGGTGGTTGCAAAGTCGATTATGTTCGACAGCAACTGGCCATTGTCGAGCGTGGAATCATGCGGCGGTATCATCAAGGTGAAATCGGAAATCGCCAGCACGTTGCGGTCGGCCGCCCGCGCCATCACGTAAAGGTCCCCGTTATTTTCGGCCAACGATGACTCGGTGCGGTCATCCGCCACAGCGAGCCCGGGTCCGGAAGTGGTTATCGACCCGGCGGTATACAGGACGACAGTGTCCAGGCCGGCGGTCAGTTCGTCAGGCTGGAAATCCCTGACGAATATGTTTTGGAAATTGCGGTTATTCTCGACCTGGTTGTACAGGTAATCCGGCCGGAATTGCACGCCGAACCGCTGGGCCAGCGTGTTCATCTGGTCCCGTCGGCCGGGGTCGGAAACCAGCACCAGCTTCCCACCCTTGCGCACAAATTCTTCTATCAGGTCAACCTCGCCGGCGGAGTACGCAATCAACGGCGTGATGACCACCAGGCTGTCCGCCTCGCGCAACCTTTCGGCGAATTGTGCCCGGCGGTCCGGTTCCGTCGCCCGCGAGAAGTTGCCGAGCAATTCCAGGTCGTAACCCTGGGCGACCACGCGGGTACGCAGCGTCAGGATCTCCCTAGACGAGAAACCGTTGCTGTGCAGCGTGTCCACCAGCAACAAGCCGCCGGGTCGTTCCGCTACGGACGGTGTCCACTCCGTCCCGCTGCTCGCGGTCGCTGCGCCCGGAGCCAGGTAATCCAGTTCCACCGGTGGCGGCCCCGCGTAGCCACCCCGATAAAAAACCAGGTACGCGGCCGCGAAAGCGACGCCGATAAAGACCACCAGGAGGATCAGCGTCCCCGCGAGTTTAGTGACCATAGCCGGTATACACGTAATAGAGGTTGGGTTGCCCGATCTCGATGGGGAAGTCGGGAAGGGGGTTCACCTGTTCCTGACCCAGGGCCCCGGTCAAGGGTGGCCGGTACTGATCTTCGGGCGTTTCACTGTCGCGGCTCGATGTGGACCCGGCGGCGCCATTCGATTCGTCCGGGTCGGCGTCGTCCGCGTCGGTTCCCGGCTGCGGTACGTACGAGAGTTGCGCGCGCCAACCGAACTTCTCGAAAACCGCCGCGTTCACGTTGACGATATCGTATCTTCCGATGCCGGCCAGTTCCGCCGCTTTTTCAACTCCGTCGCCGGTTACGCCGATTCCGTCGACCAAGCCCAACGCCACCGCTTCCGCTCCGGCGTAGAGGTTCCCCTGGAGCAACTCTTCCTCACTCATCCTGAGGCGATCGCCGCGCTCCTGGATCACGGTCTGCGCGAACCGATCCTTCAACCGGTCGATCAATTCGACCCAGTGCTGTCTCGAGCCGCCGGTCAGCTTGTTAGGACCGGTCGTAGTAATGATTTCCGGAAAGATCGGCGGGATCGTGCCACCAGACAACCCGACCACACCGACGTTGCCGACCAACGACGAGGGCAGGGCATAGCTATAGTTGCCTCCCATGGCCATCATGAAACCGCCGCTGGCAACCATCCCGTGCATCACGATGACCACCGGTTTTTCCTCGCGAAGCCGGCGGGTATGGATATATAGGCGTTCACTGGACGCCGCGCCGCCGCCCGGGCTCGAAAGCGCGATCACCACCGCTTTTATAGAGTCGTCTTCCAGGGCGTAGTCGAGGTGCTGCCCGATGACGAACGCGGAGTTATCCTCGATCACGGTGAAGGGAATGTTGATCACGCCGACGGCCGGCTTGCCGGGAGCCGCGAAGAAAAATATCACCGCGCCGATCACCAGGCCGAGGATCACGGCCGCGGGAGCGGCGAAGTACCAACTGGTCAACACTCTGCGCAATGTTCTCATTATTTCCATCATTCGATCCAGCATTTTAACACACGTTGTGGGAAGCGCGTGCCGTGATGCACCAACAGTTCCAGAGGTTTTCAGTCCTCCGAAACCGCCCCCCTGCGCGGCGACAGCGGCGATCCAGAGGATCCGCACGACAACGCATACGGTGAGGCCGCGCCGTCGGATGTCTCGCCCGTCGCAAACACCCGGTCCGTTGAATAACAACAGACCCCGAAGCAGCCGACGGCCGCGTCTCCCTTGCGTCCGTTTCCTGCTCCAGATACGATTGCCCGCACCCGTAACCTGGAGCCTTCTCCATGCACCACTGGAACGTCGGCGGCGACATCTACATCGGGTGGCCCGACCACGGCGCCGAAGAACGCCGTTACACCATCGTGGACATCGACCTGTTCGGCAATGTCTTCCGCGCCCGCGTGACCGACGGGGAACGGCAGGGCGGCTTCATGGTGATCTTCGATTGCCCCAACATTGTGCTGGAGCAACTGGCCGAGCAGGCCTCGCACGCCCTGGGCTTCCGCGTCATCGTATCCGGCCTGCGCACCAGCATCGAGGGCAATATCGTGCGCAGCTTCGACTACGAGTGGTACCCCACTTCCGAGTTCGAGGAGCGTCCCCACGCGCTGGCCACCACCCTGGCCGGCCTATATGGCGATATCGCGCCGGGCCAGGCCGGCTAACCGCCGCCGCCCGGTACATTCGGGTGACCCCACAGGGGATGCCGGAAGGTCGGCGCCAACGCCGGGTTGAGTTCCCGCCGGGACTGGGCCGCGGTACCGCCGTCGGAGGGTCCGTTGCCTTCCGACACGGTCTCACCGTTAGCAACGGAGACCGGCCGTCGACGTGGTGATGGGGGCGCCCGCCGCGCCGTGAGCCGGTTCAGGTGCGTCGCCAGTTCCTGCAGGCTGTGCAGGTTGTGCGCCGGCAGAAAGTCATCGATGTACGGCAGCGCCGCCTGCATCCCCCGCGTCAAGGGTTCGTAACCCGGTGAACCCAGCAGCGGGTTCAGCCAGATCAGGCGATGGCAACTGCGCTGCAGCCGCGCCATCTCTCGGGACAGCAGCTCCGGCTCGCCCCGGTCCCACCCGTCGGATATCACCAGGACGACCGCTCCGCCGCGCAGGACTCGCCGCGCCCAACGGTAGTTGAACGCCTTGATCGCGTCGCCGATGCGGGTGCCGCCGGCCCAGTCGGGCACCGCCCGCGCCACCTCGGACACCGCACGGTCAACCCCGCGATGCTCCAGGTGGCGGGTGATGCGGGTCAACCGCGTGGCGAACAGGAATGCCTCCAGCTGCTGCCCGCTGACGGCAACCGTGTGCACGAAGTGCAGCAGCATACGGGTGTAACGCTCCATGGAGCCGCTCACGTCGCAGATCAGGACCAGGGGGCGCGGCTTGGTCTTGCGCTTTCGATGGGCGATGTCCAGCATCTCGCCGCCGTAGGACAGGCTCCGGCGCATCGTCCGACGCAGGTCCACGTCACGCCCGTCGCCCCAGGTCGACCGGCGGGTGCGCCGGCGGCCCAGATCCCACTCCAACTCTGTCATCAGGGACCGCGCCGCCGTCACCTCGGCCGGCGTGTAATCGGCGAAATCCCGTTGTCGCAGCACCTCCCGGGCGCTGAACGAGCGTTGCAGGTCGACCACCGGCTGCCGCTCGCCGGCGTCATCGGAGTCGTCCCCGCCGGGCGGTCCGTCGGATGTATCCTCCCGGTGCGGCATCACGCGCGGGGTGCGGTAGCGGCGTTCCTCGCCCATGGAGCGCAGGTCTCTCATGCTGCGCCCGTGGGCCGGCCGCCTCCAGAACACCTGGAACGCCTCGTCGAACAGATCCAGGTCGCTGCGCCGGTGCACCAGCAGCGCGCGCGCCGCCAGCCGGAAGTCATTCCGGTTCCCGCCGATGGGCACAAACTCGGTGGCCCGCACCAGGTCCAGCATGTTTGCGGAACCGACGTCCAGGCCCAGCCGGCGGAGCACCTCGCCGAACATCAGGAGGTTGGGCAGAATTGACCCGTCACCGGCATCGGCCGGCGCGGTGTGCAGGTTCACGTTGAGTTGGGTGGTCATGGCGTGGGTGCGATGCGAACGGGTTTGCCGGCTTTCAAAGAACGGTCCAACTCATCCGTCAGCTCGTCTTCCAATCGGCGGAGCCGTTCGTTAGCTTGATGCGAGTCTTCGCAAACGGTGACCCTGGTTGGGAGTTTGCCGTGACGAACGTGTTCAATCAGAAAGGACATGCTCAATCAGAAGGACATGCTCACTTAAAATGGGCAGTCTATCCCCAGCTCGCCGCAGGTGTCGTGGAACCAGTCCACCACCTCCTGGTGCAGGGGAATGCCCTCAACGCGGCGGAGTTCCTCCATCTCGGCCTCGGGCTGGCCGGCGACCATGACCCGCTCCTCGCCGGGAGCCGGGCGGGTGGACTTCATCATCTGCAGCCACTCGTCCATCTGGTCCTTGAAGTGGTCGGGGTCGTCGAAGCCGGCCACGTTGTAGGCGGCGACATAGTGTCCGAAGTTGGGCCGGCCGGGGAATGCGCCGTAGCCGAAGCCGGTGAGCACGCCGGCCAGGATGTCCACCATGCACGAAAGGCCGTAGCCCTTGTGCGAGCCCAGCTCGCGGGTGCTGCCCAGGGTCAGCAGGGTGTAGTTGTCGGGCGCGTCGGTCTCCTCCATGATGGGGTTGCCCTCGGCGTCGGCCAGCCAGCCCGGCTCCAGCTTGACGCCCAGGCGTCGGGCGATGCCCACCTTGTTGCCGGCCACGGTGCTGGTGGCGGCGTCGAACACGAAGGGAGCCTCGTTGCGCGACGGCACGGCGATGGCGATGGGGTTGGTGCCCAAGCGAGGCTCGGCGCCGAAGGTGGGCACGACCGACGGCGGACAGCTGGTCATGCAGACGCCGATCATGTCGTGTTCCAGGGCTCTCATGGCGTGGTATGACGCCATCCCCAAGTGCCGCGCGTTGCCCAGGGTGACCATTCCCACGCCCACATCGGCGGCCTTGCGGATGGCGATGTCCATTGCCTTGGGCGTGGTGATGATGCCCAGGCCGCGGTCGGAGTCGATGCTGGCGGTGCCGGGGGTCTCGCGGACGATCCGCATGTCGGGATTCGGGTTGATCTGGCCGCTGGTGTAGCCGTTGACGTAGCTGCGCAGCATGTTGGAAACGCCGTGGGAGTCGACGCCGCGCAGGTCGGCGACGACCAGCACATCGGCCCCAAGCTGCGCGTCCTCGGGCGGCACGCCCATCTTCTCGAACACGGCGGCGACGGTGGACTTCAGGTCTTCCCCGGGAACCATCGTGGCCTCATCCAGATTGACACGAAACTTGGGCAGCACAGCGCACCTCCGGTCCGCCCCGAAGGCGGATTTGCAGGGTCAAAATATACGTGCGGCAGTATAGCACCGACGGGCGGCGCCGGTTTGCCTAAGCCCTCTCACGATGGCAGAATGAAGCCAGCCCGACGCTGGGTGGAGAGAGCGACATGACCACCGCACGCAAGCTTATGACCGCCGACGAACTGCTCGCCATGCCACGTGGGGATGGCCTGCGGTACGATCTGATTCGAGGAGTATTGGTAGAAAAAGTGCCTACAGGACGCCCCCATGCTGTCGTCGTAACCCTCATTGCCATTGTGTTGGGCTCGTTCGTGCTCGCTAGAGACCTTGGAGAGGTGCATACCGGCGAACCTGGCTACCTGCTGGAAATTGGCCCTGATACCGTAAGGGCCGCCGACGTGGCTTGGATCGCCCACGGCAGAATACCTGAAGGAACCACCGGCTACCCCAACCTGGCCCCCGACCTGGCGGTCGAGGTGAAATCGCCGAGCAATTCCCACGTTGAGGTGCGCCGCAAGGCGGAGATGTGGCTCAGCTTCGGCACTCGGCAGGTCTGGGTGGCCGATCCGGAGACCACCGCCGTGACCGTGTATCGGACCGGCGCTGGTCCAACGGAACTGGGCGAGGACGACACCATCGATGGCGGGGATTTGCTCCCTGACTTCACTGCTCCGGTATGGAGCCTGTTTCACTGGCAGAGGTAACTGACTTGAGCACCACCAACCTTGAAGACTACAACCGCCGCGCCCTGGAGTTCCTGGCTCGCCTGGGGGCGCAGCCGGCGGTGGCCTTTCACGAGCAGGGCGTCGCCACGGCCGTGCGGGACGCGCTGACCGAGATCGGCGTGTCGTGGCGGACGGACAACTTCGGCAACATCATCGCGCGCATCGCCGGCACGGACGCAGAGGCGCACCCACCCATCGCCCTGATGGCGCACATGGACCATCCCGGCTTCGAGATCGTGGGTCGGGATGGCGACTATCTGATCGGCAAGGCTTTGGGCGGCGTGCCGCAAGGCGCCTTCGCGCCCGGCGTGCCCCTGCACATCGTGCTGCCGGGCGGACGGCGCATCATCGCCGAGACCGTCGGCCCTCACGGCGAGGAGCGGGAACGACAGGCGCAAATACGGCTGACCGGCTCCACCGACGAGGACGTTCCCATCCCATCGCCGGCCGTCTTCGACCTGCCCGACTTCAGCGTCGAGGACGACCGCCTGGTGATGCGCGCCGCCGACGATCTGGCCGGCTGCGGCTGCATCCTGGCGACCGTGTCGGCGCTGCACGACGAGCCGGCGGCGGGCGACGTGTATGGCGTGTTCACCCGCGCCGAGGAGGTCGGATTGGTGGGCGCGCGGCTGCTGGCCGAGGCGCGCACGCTGCCGGAGGACACGCTGGTGGTGTCCCTGGAATCGTCGCGGACGCTGCCGGGAGCCGTGATCGGCGGCGGGCCGGTGATCCGCGTGGGCGACGCGGGCAGCACCTTCAACGCCGACGCCGAGTCCGCGCTGATCCGCGCGCGGGAGACGCTGATGGCAGGACAGTCCGACTTCCGCTGCCAGCGGCAGCTGATGAGCGGCGGCGTCTGTGAGGCCAGCGCGTTCATGGCCTACGGCTACCGCTCCACCGGCGTGGCCTTTCCGCTGGGCAACTACCACAACGGCGCCGACGACGGCTCCATCGCGGCCGAGTACATCCACCGCGAAGACTACCTGAACGGCGCGGCATTGGTCGCGGAGGCGGCGCGGCAGGTCCCCATGCGCTGGGACACCGCCTTCAGCCGCCGCATCCGCCAGGTGCCGGACAGCATGCGGGCGCGGCTGGGCGGATAGTTGCACGACCGATCAGACGTTGCCGCACGCTACAAGAGTTGTCTAGCCGTTGGCGTCGACACCAGGGGTGACGGATAAGGGTACGCGAGCGGGCCAGGTCGGATCCCATTAGAAGGGGTCGCTGCTCGTGGTTTTGGACCACCCTAATTGTTGAGCAGTGTCAGGACTCGGGCGACGAACCGGTGCACCAGCGGCCGGTCGTGTTCGATCTCAAAGTCTTCCATTTCGTCGTGGTAGAAGTTCTGGTGGAACTTTTCGGCGGCCAGAAACCCGGCGGCGAACCCGTCATCGCCAGTCTCTGCGACAATCCGGCTCACCACGTTTTTCAGCGAGCGATGGCTGCGGTGCGGCCACTCCCGCTGCTGGGCAACCGCCATCACCGCGTGCGTCGCCGCGCCCCATAACTTCTCGGACGCCTGCAGATGGTCGCCGGCGGCAAACTCCTTGTCCGAAGCCACCAGGAATTCCTCAGCGTTTTCCGCATGGTTTTGCGTCAGCATCGGGCCTTCCTACGCTCACGAGACACGGAAACCCACCCCGTCCGCCGGCATGAGGAATCGGGCGATGGAAGTTGCGACGTGGATGGACATTTTCAAACCCTCGTAGCCGGATATAGGATGGGATATTAGCGATTGTACCGTTCGCCGGTTGGCGGCATTTGGTAGTCCGCATAGATCGTCGTCATCAGCATTTTGGATTCCGAATTTGATAACATGAATCGTAGAGATCTCCGCAAATATTCTCGGCATCGCACCCGTATAGTCGCTGTGAGTGCAACAAATCATGCAGACAGTCTTGAACATTCCCAAAGTAGCCGGCGAACCGTTAGTGCTGAACCTGAGCCCGGGAAACCCGATATTCGTTGTCGGTCCGAACGGATCAGGAAAGTCCGCCTTGATCCAGCATGCGGTCATGTCGCTAGAAACTACGCCAGTGAAACGGATTGCTGCTCATCGACAATTATCTTTGCGCGACAGCAACATCGGTATGACGGCAATCCTCGCGGAAGCAATTCGGTTCGAACTTGGCGCATTGGGAACGCTCACCGGAACATCGCTGGATGGAGCACGACCAAGAGAGCCGCTTGGCGTCTGTGCTCTTCGATTTGATGGCGATGGAAAACGCCCGCGCCCGGCGAGTAACTGAGCTGATCGATGCGCAAAACACTCATGCTGCAACGAAGTTAGCCGCTAAAGAGCAATCTCCGTTTTTGTCAATCAATTCATTACTCAAAGGCGCAAATTTGGACGTGACCATCGAATGCAGGGATGATGAGGAAATAGTTGCTAAGCGAAGCAAATCACAGCAGCCATATAGTATCGCGAAGATGTCTGACGGAGAACGAAGTGCCGTATTAATGGCATCGGAAGTGTTGACAGCTGAATCTGGGACGGTTCTCCTGATCGACGAACCCGAAAAGCATCTACACCGGTCAATCATTCAACCCTTGCTGTCAGGGCTTTTCGCCCAGAGGGCAGACTGCATTTTCATAATATCCACCCATGAAGTAGAACTGCCGCTGGCAGGCTCAACCTCTCCATCGTTGGTAGTGCGATCATGCAAGATGGACGGAGACATGCCTGTCGCGTGGGACGTTCAAGTGCTAGAAGGAGGCGTAGATCTCCCTGATGACCTGAAGCGTTCAATTTTGGGTTCACGCCGCACGATCCTCTTCGTGGAAGGAGAGCCCCATAAATTGGACAAACCGTTGTACGAAACCTTGTTCCCTCACGTCTCAGTGATCTCTAAAGGTAGTTGCGAAAGCGTGATTGACGCCGTGAAAGGCCTGCGCACTTCGTCCGAATATCACGGCGTTGAAGCTTTTGGCCTCATCGACAAGGACTTTCAAGAGGAAGAAGTACTCTCGCAGCTTGCGGCTAACAATATATTCGCGTTGCAAGTACACTCTGTAGAATCGTTATATTACTGTGCGGATGCAATCGAAGCAGTGGCGCGGCATCAAGAAGAATTCGAAAGGCTGAATGCCCTGGGCTGCATCGAATCGGCGCTGGAGAACGCGCTGAACGCCGTAAATGCAGACCCTGCTCTAGCTGAACGCATGGCAGCGCGCCGATCTGAGCGTGCAGTGCGCAATCGTATCCGTGAACTTATGCCTGATTGGAAATCTATCCTGGAGGATAAAGATGGGGAAACGGTAATTTCCGTCATCTCCCCATTTCAGGACGAGTTAGCAATTTTCAAATCCTTGGTCGATGAACGGAACCTCGATGAGATCATTGCCAGGTACCCTATGCGCGAAAGCAACGTTTTCGGCGCGGTCGTCAATGCACTGCACATGGGGAAGGACAGTTACGAGCGTCTATTGCCCGCTCTAGTTAGAAAAGACCCAGGCTTAGCTGATAGGCTGAGGCAACGGATTCAAGGCCTTTCAGATGCCATCGGCCAACAAAACGCCGATAGTGATCCCCCAGAATAACCGGCCGCAATGACTACTGGAACCAACTGGACTCGCCAGCAGCTCCTGGTGGCTTTCGCCCTTTATTGCCGGATGCCCTTCGGCAAGATCAGTTCCCGGCATCCTGACATCATCAGGGCGGCTGCTGCTATTGGCCGTACGCCGGCCGCCTTGTCTATGAAGATGGGTAATATCGCCAGCCTCGACCCTGCTATCACGTCCACGGGCCGCCGAGGACTCCGAGCAGCCTCGGCGGCTGACCGTGCAATGTGGGATGAGATGAACGCCGATTGGGAGCGCTTCGCTGTCGAATCGCAACGCGCTCTTTTGGCGATTGAGTTGGCCGAAACCACGATGGATCAAGCACCTCTCGATTACATCGGTGTTCCGGGCGGTGAAGATCGGACTGTCCAATCCACGGTCCGCATCGGCCAGGGTTTCTTCAGGGCGGCAGTATTGAGCGCGTATAACGAGCGATGTTGCATTACGGGGCTGGCGGTTCCCAGGCTGCTTGAAGCCAGCCATATTGTGCCGTGGAACCATGATCGGGCGAACCGGACCAATCCTCAGAACGGGCTGCTGCTATCTGTGCTCCACCACAGGGCATTTGACGCCGGAGTGATCACTGTGGGCGAGGACATGGAAGTTCGCGTAGCCACACAGTACTTGTCACGAGGCGACGAGTTTTTTGCGAACGCAATCGGTCGGTATCGAGGTTCGCCAATTACGTTGCCAGAAAGATTCGTGCCAAATCGGGGGTTCCTTGCTTACCATCGGGAGAATGTTTTCCAAGGTTGATCCGACTGAAACATCGGCGTCGCCGTTCCTATTGACACCCCAACCTTGCCGCCTCTCCCGTGCCCTGCTACACTGCCGCCATCATTGATGCACCCGTATCGCACCGCGCACTCAAGGAGAGGCCGCTATGCTGATTGGCCATTTTACCGAGCAGCCCTGGCAGGATGAATCGTCCGGCCTGATGGGCACCCAGAGCACCGACCTGGGCATCTCGAACAGCCACTACAGGCCCGATATCGGCGCCCAGCTCTACAACCGCTACCTCGACGAGAAGGTGTACGCCGAGCAGATGGGCTTCGACGCCGTGATGCTCAACGAGCACCACTCGACACCCTTCTGCATGCAGGGCGTCACCAACGTCGGCGCGTCGATCCTGGCCCGCATCACCGAGAAGGTGAAGATCATCATCCTGGGCAATGTCCTGCCCATCTGGGACGACCCGCTGTGGTTGGCCGAGCAGTTGTCCATGATCGACATGATCTCCCACGGTCGCCTGGTGTCCGGCTTCGTGCGCGGCGGTGGTCGCGAGAGTTGGTCCCACAACTCGCCGCCCAACTTCAACCGTGAGCGGTTCGAGGAGGCCCACGACCTGATCATCAAGGCGTGGACCGAGCCCGGCCCCTGGCGCTGGGAGGGCAAGCACTTCCACTACCGCTACGTCAACCCGTGGGCCAAGCCGCTGCAGGAACCTCACCCGCAGATCTGGATCCCGTCCACCGTGTCCGTGGAGACCGTGAAGTGGTGCGCCGAGCATCGTTACCCGCTGGTCCTGCTGGCCACCCGGCTGGAGCCCACCCGCGAAGCCTTCCAGCTCTACCACGACACCGCAGCCGAGAATGGCTACGAGTCCGGCACGCAGAACGTGGCCTACCTGTGGAAGGTGCACGTCGACGAGACCGAGGAACTGGCCGACGAAGTCGGGCGCAAGTACCTGTCCGGCGTCAGTAACCCGTTCCTGGCCGGCAACGAGGGCGGCATCAACCCCGCCATCATGAACCTGCCGGGCCACACGTCCCGCACGTCGCGCCGGCTGTCCGCCGCGGCCTTTGGGCCCGCCGGCCGCTTCGGCACCAACCGTAGGCCCTTCGAGGACCAGGTTGCCGACAGCACCATCATCACCGGTACGCCCAAGACGGTCATCCCCAAGATTCGGGAAGTGCTGGAATACCTGCGCCCGGGCAGCGTCTTCTTCTGGGACGGCGACGGCGCCATGACCCACGATGACCAGATGCGCAGCCTGCGGCTCATGGGCGAGGAAGTCATCCCCGCGGTCCGAGAAATGGGCAAGGAGCTGGAGCTCTACTCCCCCTTCGAGGTGGACCCCCGCACCAACCAGCCCGTCGTCGACAGCGCCACCGCGGCGGCAACGGCTACCACCACCGCTGACTAATCGCCAGCGGCATCGCGCAAAGCGAGAGGGGCGGGTCTGTAGACCCGCCCCTCAGCTTTTGTTTTCGGCAGTGCGGTGGTCTATTCCTCTCGGGTGATCCGAGCCGGATGGTTGAACACCTGCGCCAGGGGCAGGCTGAACTCCGGGAACAGCGGCGTGGTAAGGGTGTCGCCGGCCGTGAGGGCAGCCCGCTCGTGGTAAACACCCTCGTCGCCCAGTTCCAGAACCGTGAGTGTGTTCGCGCCGCCATCGAGGATCCAATACTCTGCGACGCCGGCCGCCGCGTACAAGGTACGCTTGTACACCAAGTCCCGGTTGCGATTAGAAGACAGCGCTTCCACTACTATGTCAGGGGCCCCAGTGATGACGGTTGGGCCAATGACGCCGGCGCGTTCCGCCCGTACGACGATGATGTCCGGCCCCAAGGCGCTGCTGTCCGAGACCACCACTCCGGCAGTTCCCATGACAATGCCCGTGCCGGGCAACATTACGCTCTGAGACAGATAGGTGGTCAGCAACGCAACTAGAATTTCGTGATCCGGAACAGGAAAGGCGGCCATATACACAACCCCATCGATGAGCTCGCAGCGCCCCTCCACTTCAGGCAAAGCGAGGAACGCTTCCAAGCTCATCCGAGTGCCCGTCCTGATTTCAGGTGTAGTTGTCACGGTGACTTTCCTGGTTGGTAAACTGCGATGATTGTAACATTCCGCCCCGTGGCCTCACGCCACGGCAACCCGCTGCCCCTCGTCGCTGGACTGGCGAATGGCGTCGATGAACCGGTGCAATTCCACCGCGTGGTCGAAGTCGGGCAGCGCGTCGCCGTTGGCCGTGCCGCGGATCGACGCGGCGAACCGGCTGTACAGCTGACCGACGTTGTAGGCGGTGCCGCCGGGGATTTCCGGCGCCAGGTGCAGCTCCTCGGCAGGTGTCAGGTCCTGCAACTCGTTGCTGCCGCCGCGGGCGCCCCGGATGGTGACCTGCTGCATCTGCGGCGAGTCGACGGAGACGGCCACCAGCGTGCCCTCCTCGCCGTAGATCTCCATGCGGTAGCCGCTGCCGGCCCAGGGGGTGCTGCCGATTTGAACCGAGCCGACGCCGCCGCTCTGCAGGTTCCCGCTCACGAGGATGTTGTCCGGCGACGTCACGGGCAGGTCCTGACCGGTGTCGCTCTCGTGCCAGGTGGAGGCTTGGGTGCTGACCACGGTGGCCACGTCGGCGAACTCGCCCACCACGCTGCACAGGGCGTCGATGGTGTGCCCGCAGGCGATGGTCAGGGTGTGCGCGCCCAACTCGTTGTCCCGCTGCCAGGTGCGCCCCGAATCCCGCGAGAGCACACCCTCACGCATCAACCGCACGTGGCAGGTCATCACACGACCCACGTAACCGTCGGCCACCAGGTTGCGCAGGTGGGCGATGGCGGGATTGGCGCGCGCCTGCAGACCCACGGCCGTCTTCACTCCGCGCTCCCGGGCGAGATCGGCCATCTCGATGGCTTCCTCGGTGGTCCGACCCAACGGCCACTCGGTGAAGGTGTGCTTGCCGGCTCGCAGCGCGGCGGTGGTCGGCTCGTAGTGGCTGGGCACCCGCAAGGAGATCGTGGCCGCCTCAATGTCGGCGTCCGCCAGCATCCGGTTGTAGTCGTTCCACGCGCTGCCGGCGTTGAAGGCGGCCCTGGCCTCGTCCGCCGACTCCTGGCGCGTGGTGCACACGGCGGCGAGGTCGAAATCGGGGTGGGCGGCCAGCGCCGGCAGGTGCGCCCGCGGCGACCATCCCTGGTGTATGTTGGCGCCAATCAGTCCGATGCGAATGGGCTGCTGAGTGGTCATGGGGGTACCTCCTGCGGTCAACGAGAAGTGTTCCCGAGCGGGGTGAGGTTCGCGTTACTTGTAAATTACGGTGGGGAGTTGCTCCATGCTCGTCCCACACACTGTTAAGGTTGTCGGGTATCGGTAACCCATTTGTCCAGAGGCTGCGCGTATTGGCCGATGCGTTGGCCATCCTTTCCCATATGATTTTGTACGTTGCCCCAACAACAGGCATAAATCCTGTTCTTGTGTGGAAGCGAAATGAATCGTTGGTCATCTAACGCAACGCTTGGGGCCCATTTCGCCTCGGCAACAAATTCCACTCCCGGTCGGCCGGTTGTGAACAATGTCGTCTGTTTATTTTGCTCCAGTGCCAATGCGTCGAATATTTGGTCGAATGTACAAATCGGAGGCGGGTTCATTTTAGAGCGGTTTTCGTGTGGCATTGCTCTTTGCCCTTTTCTGAATTTTGTACTGATTTCGCGATGTTCGACCCGCCGCGTTGGGCGCATCCTAACACAAGGGGCGGGTGCGCTAGCGGACCGGGTGATACAATCGCGATGCCCGCGATGCCCGCGATGCCCGCGATGCCCGCGATGCCCGCAATGAACGAGGTCACCATGACCCTTCCCACAGATGCCCGGCTCCGTTTTGTGGAGAACCTGCCTATTTGCCGCATTCTCAACGGAATGTGGCAGGTGTCGGGGGCGCATGGGCGCATCGATCCGGGGACGGCGATCGATGCGATGCTGGCCTACCACGACGCCGGCTTTACCACCTGGGACCTGGCCGATCACTACGGGCCGGCCGAGGACTTTATCGGCGAGTTTCGGCGGCGGTTGGCCGCGGAGCGAGGTGAGGCCGCGCTGTCTGAAATCCAGGCGTTCACCAAGTGGGTGCCCAGCCCGGGACCCATGACGCGCCAGATCGTTGAGAACAACGTCGACATCTCCCGGCGCCGCATGGGCGTCGAGCGGCTGGACCTGCTGCAATTCCACTGGTGGGAATACCGCGACAAGCGCTTCCTGGATGCCCTGGAGCAGCTGACCGCGTTGCGCGACGAGGGCAAGATTCACCGCGTGGCCTTGACCAATTTCGACACCGAACGCCTGCGGGAGATTGCCGATCATGGCATCCGCGTGGTGTCCAACCAGGTGCAGTACTCCCTGATCGACCACCGCCCGGAAGTGCAGATGGCGCAGGTATGCGAGGAGCAGCGGGTCTGGCTGCTGCCCTACGGCGTGCTCTGCGGCGGCCTGCTCTCCGACCGCTACCTCGGCCAGCCCGAACCCCGCTCCGCCGATCTGAACACCGCCAGCCTGCGCAAGTACAAGCAGATGGTCGACGCCTGGGGCGGGTGGCAGCTTTTGCAGCGGTTGCTGGCTGAACTCAAAACCGTCGCCGACAAACACGGCGTCAGCATCGCGAACGTCGCGGAGCGCTACATACTGGACAAACCGGCGGTGGCCGGCGTGATTATCGGCGCACGGCTCGGCGTGGCGGAACACATCGCCGAAAACGCCCGGCTCTTCGGCTTCCAGCTGGATGGTGACGACAATCAGGCCATCGATGCGGTGCTCGCGAATGCCCGCGACCTTTACCAGATCATCGGCGATTGCGGCGACGAGTACCGGCGCTGATCATCTGTTTCCCGACCCCCACATGCCCGAGGTACCAATGCAAATCGGCGCTATTTTCCCGCAAACTGAGATCGGCCCCGACCCCAATGCCATCCGCGACTACGTGCAAGCCGTGGAGGAGATGCAGTTTGACTATCTGTTCATCGCGGACCACGTGCTGGGCGCGGACCCGGATCATCACGCTCACGTTCGGGGCAGCTACTATACCCACCACAGCGTGATCCACGAGTCGTTGACGACGCTGGCTTTCATCGCCGCCTTGACCACGCGCATCCGCCTGATCACCGGGATCCTGATCCTGCCCCAGCGTCAGACCGCGCTGGTGGCCAAGCAAGCTGCGGAGATCGACGTGCTGAGCGGCGGCCGACTCACCCTGGGGATCGGTGTGGGCTGGAACCACGTGGAGTTCGAGGCACTGGGCGAGGACTTCAGCACCCGGGGCGTCCGATCCGAAGAACAGATCGACCTGATGCGGGCACTGTGGACACAGGAAGTGGTGGACTTCGACGGCCGTTGGGACACGGTTCGCGCCGCCGGCATCAAGCCGCTGCCCGTGCAGAAGCCGATACCGGTGTGGTTCGGCGCGGGCGGGTCAGCGGGACCGGTGCCCAGGGACGTTGTGCTGCGCCGCATTGCGCGCATGGGCGACGGGTGGTTCCCCAGCTTCGGGCCCGACGACACCGCCAGGGCCGTGCTGGACAAGATGCAGATCTACATCGCCGAAGCGGGCCGGCAACCGTCGGACGTGGGCTTGGCCGGCCGCATCCGGATGCCCGGCAAGTCACCCGCGGATTGGCTGGCTGAGGTCGAGGGCTGGCAGAGCCTGGGCGGGACGCATGTCATGGCCGAGGCGCGTCGGGGCCCGCTGAGCTCGGTGGATCAGCACATCGAGGCGATGCGGGAGTTTCGAGAAGTCATACCCGTGGGTTGGGGGCGAGACTAGGCTGTGTTGACATTTCATCGTAACCAAATGAGGGCAGCAGTAAAGTGAAGGAAGCCCAGGTATCTGGCGTCCAGCTTCTCAAACCGGGAGAATACCCGGCGATAGTGCTTGATCTTGTTGATGAAGCATTCCACCAGGTGCCGCTCTCGGTAGAGGCAAGCATCGTAGGCTTGGGGTTCCTTACGGTTGGAGCGTGGCGGTATGACCGGACGCATGCCTCGTTCCAGGATGTACTGGCGAAACTCACGGGAATCATACCCCTTGTCGGCAATCACGTACTCTCCGGCATGATCGGCGATCAGCCCCTGGGCCTGGGTGATGTCGTGCTTTTGCCCCCCAGTCAGGATGAACCGCAAGGGATTGCCCAAGGCATCCACGCTCACGTGGACCTTGGTGCTGAACCCGCCGCGGCTCCGGCCCAGGGCCTGGGCCGCCTGGCCGCCTTTTTGGGGGGCGCTCCGGCGGCGCAGGGATGGGCCCGGACCACGGTGCGGTCGATGATGAGGTATTCCAGATCCGGGTCGTCGGCGCAATGCTGATGCAGCAGTTCCCAGATACCCCGGTCGCTCCAGCGGGCAAACCTTTTGTAGACGCTGTTCCAATTCCCATACTCGGCTGGGAGGAGCCGCCATTGGGCGCCGGAGCGGGCCACCCAGAGCACGGCTTCGATGAAACGGCGACATTCCTCTTCCCGACCAACATACAGGTCGGCGCGTCCTTGCAGGAACTGGAGAACCTTGGTCCACTGACCTGTTGAGAGCGTAAGTCTTGACATATTTCCATTATAACCAAATGTCAACAGAACCTAGTCCAGCAACCTACAGTGCCCGAGGGCGTCGCCAATTGGGAGCAGCGCCCAGAACACCCTATCAGTTAGCGTCTGGCCGGTTACGTAATCCCTTTCTCCGCCTCGCTCGGAGGATCCTGCAGGAGGATCTCCGCAGGGATTCCCCAGTACTTGTGGAGCGCACGGGCCATGGGCATGGTGATATCCATTTCGCCTGACAGCACCGCCGCCGCCGCTTTCCTGCTGCCCATCAGGGGAGCGAGGTCTTCTGGCGTGAGGCCCAGGCGTCTCATGTGGAACTCTATGGCTGCCGGAATGCTCAGCAGGCCAACGTCACCGCGTGGTTCCTCGTACGCTTCAAGCAGGTCAATCAGGTGGTCGCGCTCGCCGCGCTCCGGCGTTCCGACGTCAGCTCGAAGAATCTCTCCCAAACGTGCCAGAGCACGGTTGTAGTCGTCTTCGCTGTCGATACTGGAAATAAGAGCCACGATTACACCTGTGCGGCATCGGTCAGATCATATTTCGCTCGGGTACCGACGCAGCGGGCACGCATAGTCCGGATGTCGCCAGGATTGTCGCCGGCCGTAATGGAACGGCGCGGGCGCGCTTACGTGGTTGGATCGGTCGCCGCGTCGTGCTGCTCGTCGGCGTGGTATGAGGAGCGGACTAGCGGACCGGCGGCGACGTGCTTGAAGCCCATGGCCTCGCCGGCTTGGCGCAGTTCGTCAAATTCGGCCGGCGTGTAGAAGCGGTCGATGCGGATGTGCTTGATCGACGGGCGGAGGTACTGGCCGATGGTGAGCAGGTCGCAGTCCACGGCGCGCAGGTCGGCCATGGTCTGCTTCACCTCGTCCACCGTCTCGCCCATGCCGACGATGATGCCGGACTTGGTGGGCATGTCAGGGTCAATATCCTTGACCTGGCGCAGCAGTTCCAGCGACTGGCGGTAGTCGCCCTTGGGACGCACGCGGTTGAAGACGCGCTCCACGGACTCGATGTTGTGGTTGAGCACCTGGGGCTGGGCCGCGACCACCTTGGCCAGGGCATCCCGGTTGCCGTCGAAGTCGGGGATCAGGACCTCCACGCGGCAGCCGGGGACGGCGGCGCGAACCTGATTGATGCAGGCGGAGAAGATGCCGGCCCCGCCGTCGGGCAGGTCGTCCCGGTTGACCGAGGTGATGACACAGTACTTCAGGCCCATGCGCTTGACCGTAGCGGCCAAACGGAAGGGTTCGCCCAGGTCCAGCGTGCCGGGGCGGCCGGTGGTGACGGCGCAGTAGGCGCAGGCGCGGGTGCAGATGTCGCCCAGGATCATGAAGGTGGCGGCGGAGCGCTCCCAGCACTCGCCGATATTGGGGCAACGGGCTTCCTCGCACACGGTGTGCAGCTGGCTGTCGCGCATGAGCTGTTTCAGCTCGATGTAGCGCGGGCCGCCGGGCATGGGGACCTTGAGCCAGTCTGGAAGGCGAGGGCGCAGCGGGGCTTCGGTGGTTGTCATTTTGGCACCTGGATTCCTGCTTTCGCAGGAATGACGGGGGTAAATACAGGAACGACGGGAGTTAGTACGGAGGTGGCAGGAGTTGCTACAGGGGTGGTGGAAGTTACTACAGGAAAGGCGGGGGTAAGTACAAGAGTGGCGGATCTGGTTAGAGGAACTGGACGAGGCGGGGGTTCACCCGGCATTTTTCGGCGGCGATGATGGCGTCAACCTCGTGGACGGTGGCGTCGAGTTCGCCGTTGCGGTTGACCACCCGGTAGTCGAATTCGGCGATGCGGGCCAACTCGACGGAGGCTTCGTCGAGGCGACGCTGCATCTCGGCGGCACCCTCGGTGCCGCGCCCGGACAGGCGACTGCTGAGTTCGTCCAGGCTGGCGGGCATCACGAAAATGGTCAGAGCCTCCGGCGCGATCTGGCGGATGGTGGCAGCACCCTGCACGTCTATTCCCAGTATAACGTCTTTGCCGGCAATCAGCGGGTCGCGGACCTGTTGGCGCGGAACGCCGTACCAGCGGTCATAGACCTGGGCGGATTCGAGTAGTTCGTCCCGCTCGCGCATGCGGAGGAAGGTTTCAACTTCCAGGAAGATGTAGTCCCTGCCATCCACTTCACCAGATCGCTGGGGTCGGGTCGTTGCGGTGACGGCAAAGTGCCAGGGCCGCTCCAGTTGGCGCAGACCCGAGACAACCGAACTCTTGCCCGACGCGGACGGGCCCGAAATGACGACCAGCAGCGGCGGAGCCGGACTGGCGTGAGGCAGCTCGGACGAGCCAACCATCGTTCAGGCTATTCGCCGTCGCCGAGCAGACTGGCGAGGTGTTCCCAGAAGGTGGGATAGGACACCGAGGCGTCCTCCGCGCCGTGGATGATCGTGTCGCCCGAGGCGGCGAGGCCGGCCACGGCCATGGACATTGCCAGCCGGTGGTCGCCGTGGCTCTCCACCGCAGCGCCGGTGAGGCCGCCCACGCCGTGGATCACCATGCCGTCCTCGCGGGGCTCCAAGTTGCCGCCCAGGCGGGTTAGCTCGGATACGGTGGTGGCGATGCGGTCCGATTCCTTGACGCGCAGTTCGGCGGCGTCCCGGATTATGGTGTCTCCCGCGGCGAAGCACGCGGCCACGGCGAGGACGGGCAGTTCGTCGATCATGATGGGGATGATGTCGCCGCCGAGGTCGATGCCGTTGAGGCTGGCCGACGATGCCACCACGTCGGCGACGGGTTCGCCGCCCTCCACCCGCTGGTTCTCCAGGCGGAGCGAATCGCCGGCGCCCATCATCTGCAGGGCGTCGATGATGCCGGCGCGGCTGGGATTGAGACCGACGCCGGTGATGGTGACGCGGGCGTGGGGGTGGATCAGGCCGGCCACCATCCAGAAAGCCGCGGAGGAGATGTCGCCGGGCACCGCCACGTCCACGGCTTGGAGCTCGGCGGGATGCAGCGTCAGGGCCAACCCGTCGTTGTCGATGCGGGCTCCCATGGCGGACATCATGCGCTCGGTATGGTCGCGGGACAGGGCCGGCTGGTGCAGGACGGTGGGACCGGAAGCAGCGAGGCCGGCCAGCATCAGGCACGACTTGACCTGGGCGCTGGCCACGGGCATCTCGTACTCGATGGAGCGCAGGCTTCCGCCGCGTATGGCAAGCGGAGCCAGGGTGTTCCCGCCGCGGCCCATGATGGACGCGCCCATCTGTTGCAGCGGCTGGACGATGCGGCCCATGGGGCGGGAGCGCAGTGACCCGTCGCCGGAAAGCACCGAGAGAAAGCCCTGGCTGGCGAGCAGGCCGGAAAGGAGCCGCATGGAGGTGCCGCTGTTGCCGGCGTCCAGCATGTCGGCGGGCTCGTCCAGGTTCGGGCCGGGGCCGGCGACGCGGAAGCTCCCCGGTTCGCCCAGCGGATCGATGGACACTCCCATGGCGCGGAGGCAGGCGGCGGTGGAACGAACGTCGGCGCCGTCGGAAATGCCGGTGACGGTGGCGGTCCCGTTGGCGATGGCGTTGAGGATCAGCGAACGGTGGGAGACCGACTTATCGCCCGGCACCGCCAGCGAGCCGGCCAAGCGTTCAGGGCTGCGAATGGTCTGTTCCAACTGCGTACTCCGGCGATGATCGCCTGGGGGTGCGAGATGACGGAATGGAGTCGACTGGAAGTTCCTGAATTCGCGCCGGCGCAGCGATGGACGGCGCGCAATGGCGGAGGGGGATCCGAACGTTGGCGAGGCCGGCCGACGGAGGGCAGGTTACCGCCGGGGCGTGCCGGAGTCGCGGTCATTGCCGCGCCGGCTTTTGGGCGGCTCGCCACCCATCATCATGCGGCGGGCACGGTCGGCCCACCCACCCATGAACATCTGACCCATGGATTGGCTGAACGTCGGATACTCGGGAATGTTCTGCAGTTCCTGGGCGCGGGGGTTGACATCCCCGGCCATCCACCGGTTGCGGGCCAGGCGGGCATCCTCAAAAACAGTACCGACGGCGGCGGTGTCGGGTAGGTCGCCGTCGGTATCCAGGAGCTTACGGTATTCGTAGAGCTCCCGAATAAAGGCGTCAATCCAGGCGACGATGGGTTGGGCGTTGCTGATGCAGATGTCGCGGTGCATCACAGGGTCGCCGGAGGCGAGGCGGGTGATGTCGCGGTAGCCTGAGGAGGCAAGCTGTCCGATGTCGGACCAGTTGGCGGACTTGCTGGTGCAGCCGATCAGGGCGGTGGACAGGACGAAGGGCAGATGGCTCACGGCGGCGACGAAGCTGTCGTGCTCGTCGACGCTGATGAAGTAGGGGACGCCGCCCACGGCCTCGGCCAGGGTGGACACCTCCCCCACGGCGCGCTGGCTGGCCCGGGGACTGGGGATGACGCAGTAGGGCTTGCCGGAGAAGAGGGTGCCGTCGGCGTTCTCGGGGCCTGGGGTTTCGCGGCCGGCCATGGGATGTCCGCCCACGAAGTCCACAGAGTCGGGCAGGAATTCGTCGGCCCATTGCAGGACCTGGGTTTTGGTGCTGCCCACGTCGGTGACGACGCATCCCTCGGGGAGGTAGTCGGCCATGCCCTCCATGAGCTCGCGCATGGCGAGGACCGGCGTGGCGAGGACGATGATGTCGGCTTCGGCGATGGCGTTGCCCAGGCGACCTTCCACGCGATGGAAGGCATCTCGCCGCTGGGCGCCGGAGCGGGCCGCGCTGTCGGCGTCGGTGCCGATGACCGTGAGGTCGCGCAGGGTGGAATTGCGCAGGGCCAACCCCAAGGAGGTGCCGATCAATCCGGTGCCGATGATGGTAACTTGCGCCACGAGCAGGACTGCCTAAAGAAGGTTGGGGTAAGTGTACAACATCCACAACGGCTGGTAAAACGGCGCGACGGCGGGCGGGACAAAGCTGTGGGCAACTAATCCGGGGACAACTAACCCGGGGACGACTAACCCGAGGACAAACGGGTTGGCCCATGATTGGGGGCCGCGCGTGGAGGGGTGTATCATTCGGGCGGCATGTGGAACTGGGCGGCCTCCCTCCGCATAAGGGATTTTCGCCTGCTCTGGATATCAACGGCCTTCTACTCGCTGGCCACGGGGATGGAGCAGGTTTCGGTCGGATGGCTGATCTTCGAGCTGACCGGTTCGGAGTTCATGGTGGGTGTGAGCGCGGGCGCTCGCATGCTGCCCTTCTTCGTGCTGGGTATACTCTCCGGCGCGGCGGCCGACCGATGGTCACGTCGCACGCTGCTGCGGGTCGGCACGCTGGCGGCTTCGGCGGTGGCGCTACTGATGGCGCTGCTGTTGCTCCGGGGATTCGTCAACGTCTGGGCGCTGATCGCGCTGGTGACGGCGCTGGGCAGCATACTGGCCTTCACGATCACCATCCGGCAGGCGTTTACCTACGACATCGTTGGTTCGGGGTACGCGCTGAACGGCCTGGCGCTGGCGGCGATGGCGATGCAGGGCGGCGGGATCGTGGGGTCGCTGGTATCCGGGGCCCTGATCGAGCTGGTGGGCCCGGGGTGGCAGTTCGTCGCGTCGGCGGTGTTCTACGCGGCTTCGGCCGGCGCGACGCTGTTGATCGACAACCCCGGACGCTCGTTGCGGGCGTCGTCGGAATCGGTGCTGGCAAACCTGAAGGGGTACGTCCGCCTGGCTCGGGAGCACCGGATCCTGCTGGTGCTGATGTTGCTGACGGCGATCACCGAAGTGCTGGGGTTCACGCACATGACCCTGCTTCCCGTGTTCGCGAAAACGGTGCTCCACGTTGGGCCCACGGGACTGGGCGTGATGACCGCAGGGCGCCAGGCCGGGGGGCTGTTGGGGTTGTGGATTCTGGCCGGTCTGGGTACCACGAGAAAAAAGGGGTGGCTGACGCTGGCGACGGCCCTGGGGTTTGGCGGCGGCCTGATGGCCTTTTCGCTGTCGGTAAACATCTACACGTTCCTGGTGGTGCTGCTGTTCGTGAACGCGTGCGCGATGGCGGTGGACACGCTTTACAAGACGCTGATGCAGGACCTGGTGCCCGACGAGGAACGGGGCCGGGCCATGGGTTCGTGGGTGTTGGCCGTTGGATTCGCCCCGGTGGGACATGTGGGCGTGGGGGCGTTGGCCGGATTCGTGGGCGCTCCGGGGGCGCTGCTCATCAACGGCGCGGCGTTGGTGGCCATCAACGTCGCGGCGACGCTGGGCTTGCCTCGGATACGGCGCCTGGAGTAAGGAGAGCCGGCGACGGCCTTGAGGACTGTTGCGGCAAGGTTGTCGGCCCGCGCGTAGCCAGCCCGTCATTGGCAGGAGCGACGCGGCAATCCCGTCGCCCTAACGACGCCGTGTCGGCCGACGAGGTTGCCACGCTGCGCTCGCGATGACGGATCGGTCCGCATGGGTTAATCCGCATGGTTCGGTCGGCACGGATCGGTCCGCATGGTTGGCGATCACCGCTTCACGATGTGAGGACTGGGTGAGTTGAAAGGTGGGTGACTTACCTCCTGCTTTGCTATGGTCTGCTTGCGGTCTTGATTTGGGTGTCAGGCGTTGCGGTTTCGGGTTGGTGTCGGAGCACGGCCAACACTGTTTTTACGCGCAAATCTTTTGAGTCCCAAGCTTCCGTGACCCGCGGGGAACCGGCCAAGGAGACCGGCGCCATGCGGCACGGGGCGGAGGTGACACCCGCCGGGTCGTAACGCGGCCGCCCCGTGGAATAGAACGGGTAGCGGCAGCTGCCGACCATGATGCGAAGAACCGACTGGGCCGTTGCCGACCCGAAACCGTATCGCCTAGCTATTCAGATTTAGGTTCGGCGACGCCGCTGGCCTGGCGGCGGTTCCGGCGGGGGTCGCGAGGCCGCGCCGGGATTGCCTGACAGGGCTATGATAGAACATGGGTGCTGTTAGTGCAAGGGGCCGATGTCATCAGGGCAGGGTCGCTGGATTGTCGCCATCGGGAGTGAAGGGGCGCGGCAGTGGCAATGCGGTGGGGGCGCTGCTGCGAGGACCGGCGCTGTGGCGGCGAGATTGCCACGCTGCGCTCGCAATGACATTTTGGTTGATCGCAATGACATTTAGGACAGTCGAATGACCTTGGGTCGGCGGGGCTGCGTGCGGCTGCGATGGAGGATGGGGCAACAACCGGGGACTCAACGAGAACGTTGCGAGTAGGTGTTCTGAGTTGTCGGGTTTCCTTGTTGGGAACACGTCGTTCCTACGAAAGCAGGATCCCAGAGATCCTGAGCTCGGTGAAACGTGGGAACGGCCCGGATTTCGCCGGTATGACGGTTTTGGCGTTGAGCGGCCACCTCGAATCTGAACAATTACCATTGCGAAACCCGGCCACCTCCCGCGAGTTGGCCGGGTTGGAATTGTCCTCGTGGGCCAGGCCCGCAAGGGTGCGCTGACGTCTGAAGGTCGCGCTCCGCGTCCAGAAGGTATTGGTTAGGCCCGCAGGGGTGCGCTGACCTGGTGGAGGAACTGTAGTATTTCCGTCTGGGAGCGGACGATGCCGGTTTCGTAGTACTCGATGGAGCGCTGGGCGCAGAAGGGTCTTACGATCTCCCGGGCCTGCTTCAGGCAGCTTCGCGGCATTCCGGGGAAGAGGTGGTGCTCGATCTGGTAGTTCAACCCGCCGTAGAGGTAGTCGTTCAGCGGGTTGGGTTTCACGTTGCGGGCGGTCAGGACCTGCTTGCGCAGGAAATCCAGCTTGCTGTTGCCGTCCAGCATCAGCATGCCCTTGTGGTTGGGCGCAAAGGTGGAACTGATGTACAGGCCCATCAGCAGATGGTTGACGGCGATGAACAGCAGTCCTTCCCATACGGGCAGGGCCAGGAAGACCAGCCCCAGGTAGCCGGCGATGTGGCCGGCCATGATGACCGGTTCGGCCACCGGGAACCGGAGGCGATTGCGGAACATGTACTGGATTCCCGATACTTTGAGAACGACTCCCTCCAGGCAGACCAGCGGGTAAAAGAGGAAGGCCTGGTGCCTGATGATCAGCCGCGCAATCCCACTGCTGGCCATTGCATCATCCTCCGAGAAGGCGATCACCGGGAGGTCCACGTCAGGGTCGAGGCCGAGGTTGTTCGGATTGCTGTGGTGCTCGTTGTGCTTCTGGACCCACCAAGTCCGGTTGATGCCGACGAGACAGGTGACGAAGAGCCCCAGGCGGTCGTTGTTGGCGCTGGATCTAAAAACCTGCTTGTGGCCGAGGTCGTGTCCCAAGAAGCTGAGTTGGACGAAGATGAACGCCAGGAAAGCGGCGTTGGCCAGCTGGACCCATAGGCTGTCGAACATCAGCAGGATGGTGACGCTGGCGGCGAGCATCGCCGCGATGGCGCCGACTCGGGGGATGTAGCGGCTGGGCCTTTTTTGCAGTAGTCCCGAGTCTTTCACCAGCCGCTTCAGTTGCACGTATTCGTTGGGTTCCATTGTGGGCGTGGATATGGTTGTGGATGTGCTTTGGCTGTTGTTCATTACCTCACTGTACTACATTTGTGGCCTCGGCTCATATTTGAGGTGGTCACGCCGAGGGCGTGAGGGCGTCGAGTTTGACTGGGATAGGTAACGTTTCGTCGTTGCACGTCCTTTTTCGGTAAATGCGGCCCCGTCGATGACGCAATTACGAGGTTCTCGGGGTTCTGGGGGAATTTGATCGTGGTCCCGTTGCGCGTCCTGAAACCGGAGAGTTCTCGCGAAAACATCCAAAGTGGTGATCTCGTTGAGTTGAGCGGGGATCCCTCCGGCGACGAGATTGCTACGCTGCGCTCGCAATGACCGCGGGGAGGCTGGCGATGACCGCGGGTGCGAAGTGGGTACGTGTGAGAAATGGTTGGGGGGTTGACAGGATTATTATCGCCGATTATGATAACCACCATTCCGGTTTGTGATGTTAAGCGAACCCGATACAGGAGGCTAGGACGATGGTTACCGTCATAGAAAATCTAGTCACCGTGGATCAAGAGCAGCTTACCGGGTTATTGACCGAGAAAGTGGAACAGGATTTGGCCGAAGTATTGACCGAGTTTGGAGCCCACAAAGAGAAGATCGTGCCGAAGCGCGCCTGCCGCATGTCTCCGCCGACCCTGGCGTACGGGGTGCCGATGGCGGGGGTGCGGTACTACAGCTACGTGCCGGAGACGTAAGGCGGCCGGCGAGATGGTGCGGTGATGCGCTCGGGGTGGCCGGTCGGCCGCCCCGATGGATTTAAGCACCGTGTTCGACTCATATTGACAAAAAGCGCATTACCCAGTATGATACAGTTCATATCAAGTGTTTTACGCAATATTCAAACTAGGAGGGACATGACGATGGTTACTGCCAATGAACGCCTAATTGCCGAAGAGGCGCACCGCCGGACCGGACTGCTGCGCGAGCAGACGGAGCGGGACATGGCCGAGGTGCTCAGTGAGTACGGATCCGCGGATGCGGAAGGCAAGCGCGCGGCCCGGGTCTTCAGCTTCGGCTACGGCATACCGATGGCCGGGGTGCGCTATTACAGCTTTGTGGCCGAAGATTAGGCGACGGTGATGACTCGGTGAGACGTAGGGGCGACCAGACGGTCGCCCCTACGCGTTTCCTGATTGAGGGCCGGGATACCAATCCTGGCCCTTTCAGTTGTCCCCACGGTAGCCGCGATTGCGGATTTCGTCTTCCATGTGGGCGCGGATGGCGATGAGGGCAGCGGCTCCCTCGCCCACGGCGGACGCGACCTGCTTGGTGCTGCCGGCCCGGGCGTCGCCGGCGGCGAAAATACCGTGGCGATTGGTTTCCATCTGTGAGGAGCGCGGGCCGGAGCCGGTGACGATGAAGCCGCGCGGGTCCAACTCCACCGTGTCGGACAGGAAGCCGGTGTTGGGATCCAGGCCGATGAAGACGAATACGCCGGCCGGGTGGAGTTCTTCCTGCCGACCAGTGGTGAGGTCTTCGACGAGCACGGAGGAGAGCTTGCCATCGCCGCGAAACTCCCGGACGGTGGAGTTGAGGCGGATGTCCATCTGGGGATGGGCGGCCGCCTTGTCCTGCAGCACCTGGCTGGCGCGGAGACGGTCGCCGACCTCCAGCACGGTTACATGGGAGGCGAAGCGGGTGAGAAACAGGCCCTCTTCGACGCCGCTGTTGCCGCCGCCGACCACGAGGGTCTCCATGTCGCGGTAGAAGGGGCCGTCGCAGGTGGCGCAGAAGTGGACGCCGGCGCCGATGAAGTCCTCCTCGCCGGGAACGTTGAGCCGCCGATACCGGGTGCCGGGGGTGAGCAACAAAGCGGGAGCGCGGTACTCCTGGCCGGTCTCGGTGGTCACGGTGCGGACGCCACCGGAATCCGGACCGGGATCGACCGACGCGACGGTCTGGGCGACGAGGAGTTCGACGCCGAAGCGCTCGGCCTGCTGGCGCATGCGGTCGGCAAGCTCGGCTCCGCTGATGCCCTCGGCAAAGCCGGGATAGTTGTCGATGCGCTCGGTGGAGCCGGCCTGGCCACCGACGGCGCCGCGCTCGATGACCAAAGTGTCCATGCCCTCGCGGGCGGCGTAGATGGCGGCGGTCAGACCCGCTGGGCCGCCGCCGACAATGATCAGATCGTAGTGGGAACGGCTGGCCTGGGGGTTGATGCCCAGGCGGGCGGCCAGTTCGGCGTCGGATGGCTCGACCAGGATGGGACCGCCGTCATCGAAAACGATGGTGGGGATGATCTGCCGGCCGTCGTTGATCTGGCGGACGGTGTCCTGGGCCTCGGGTTCCTGCTCGATGTCGACCCAGCGGTAGGGTATGCGATGTTCGGCAAGAAACTGCTTGGAGCGGCGGCAGTCGGGGCACCACGGGGCACCGTAGACGGTCAGGCCGGGGGATTGCGTCATATGCGCACCTCGCTTCGTATGGCCAGCAGCCTGTTGACACTGGCGTATGCAGGGGATTCGCGGTGGCGGGAACCGTGACGTTGCTTATCACGCAACGCGATAAAGGTTATTTTATAGTACCACAGGATAACCAGAGGGCGTCCGTGGTGCGAGCCGAGGGCGCGCGGCCAGATTCCAAATCGGCGGGAATTACGCGGGGTTATCGAAGGAGGATGGTCCAGCGTCAGGTTGGGCCTGTTGGCCGGCGTCCGCAGAGGTGTCGATGGGTACCAGCCGCCACAGGTCGTCAGAGGGGATCAGGGTTTTCCGGAACTCATCCCACCCGGTGGGGTCGTCGTAAGGCGTGGCAGCCTCTCCGCGCCAGTAGGCGAGCAAGCCGGGGGGCAACTTCTGCCGCTCCGCCTCGGTTATGCGCCCGGGGTGCTTGTTGACGCGGGTGCGGCGGGCCATTTCCTGAACGCGCCGCCTGTTCTCCTCCCAGTTGGGGTCAGGGAGAACGTCGTAACCTTGAAGAGATTCTTCGATATCACGTTCAAATTCATCCAGGTCGTCATCGTCGAAAGGCCACCAAGCGTCGAACTCTTCGTCGGTCATCGAAGAGGGAGGCCGCGATTCCATTTTCTCGTCGCTCATTGCGTCCTCCATTGGGGCGAATAGTCGCGGGTATACTTGCGACTTGGATAGGCCGTCACGAGAAAATCTACGTTTCCCGATCGATAAAACGGAACCAGAAAGACGTAATCAATGATGCGTATGACGTACAGTCGTTGGCCAGGATGGCGTTCCTGATTGGGATGCTCAGTATCATCCAGCAAGTCGCCGTGCTCCAAATGATACACCACGTCGGGAAAAGATAAACCGCGGTTACGCCGGAGCCACTCGTCTTTGTGCGGGTCCCAGGAGTATTCCGGCATCGGGGTGGTTAGAGCACGCCGGATGCGCGCCAGCCGGAGATGTCGGCCGCTGCGTAGCCGAGTTCGGCGAGGACCTCGTCGGTGTGCTCGCCGAGGGCGGGGAGGTTGCCCGGCTCCAGCGGGGTTGCGGTGAATGTGGCCGGAGGGCCGGCCATGCGCACGGTTCCGAGGTCGCGGTGGCGCACGTCGATGGCCAGGTTGTTGGCCTCGACCTGGGGGTGGTCGAACAGCTCCTCGACGAAGCGCACCGGGCCGGCGGGGACGCCGGCGCCGTCGAGCAGGGCGAGCCACTCGTCGTTGGTCTTGTCGCGGAAGATCGCCTCGGCGTCGGTCATCAGCTGCGCGCCGAAGTCGGCGGCTTCCGGGGAATGCTGGTCGTAGCCCGCATCGAAGCGGATGTCGTGGAGGCCGATGACTCCGAGGAGCTTCTGACGCAGGACGGCGTTGAGGCACCCGACCACGATCATGCCATCGGCGGTCTGGTAGAACCGGTAGTAGATATTGCCGGGAGCCTGGAAGTGCTGGGCTTCGTAGACCTCCAGCAGATCCGGATACGGTGTGCCGGCGACGCGCATGGCGTCCACCGATTCCATGACCTCAACGTGGGGGCCTTTGTCGATGCTATCAATGCGGACGAAACGCATTCCCAGCATGAGCAGGCCGGTGCCGAGCAGCGACGCCTCGATCTTCTGACCCTTGCCCTTCTCACCTGTAGGGGCACTGCGCTCGCGGGCGAACAGGGCGCCGCAGACGGCCCAGGCCTGGGCGAGGCCGCAGGCGGTGTCCACCAGGGGGCTGGCGACGATCTGCTGCGGGACGCCGTTGGCGACCTTGCCCTCGGCGGTGGCGATGCCCGACATGGCCTGGATGATGATGTCGTAGCCGGGCCGGTAGGCGTCGGGACCCTCGTGTCCGAAGGCCGAGCCTTCGCAGTAGATGATGGCGGGGTTGATGGCGGCGAGGGTGTCATAGTCGATGCCGAAGCGGCCGGCCACATCGGGACGGTTGTTGGCGAGGACGATGTCGGCCTGCTCGGTGAGGCGGCGCACGACGTCGGCGGATTCGGGCTGGGCCAGGTTCAGCGTCAGGGAACGCTTGCCCCGGTTGTAGGCCATGAAGGGACGGCCGTCGGTGGGCAGGACGGCCTGGGCATAGCGCCACAGGTCGCCCCAGGGAGGCTCAACCTTGATGACGTTGGCGCCCATGTCAGCCAGCAACATGCCGGCCGTGGGCGTGGCGATCATGGTGGAGAACTCGACAACGTTGATGCCTTCCAGCGGGCCGGCCATGGGATCACTCCGGGTGGGGCAAAGTCGTCGGGCGATTATAGCATCGCGGGCCCGGCGAGCCGGAACCGCTCCGGACCCAGCGCCAGCGCTTCGGCACGGATCATGGCAGCAAGGGCGGACGGAGAGTATTCGTTCGGGGTGGCATCGTCGTCGAGCCAGGACAGAGCAGCATTGGAAGGGTCGGCGGGGATGCCCTTGGACTGGACGAGGACTTGGAAGTCGCCCAGCCCGCCCGGGCGTGCCAGGTGGGTCAGTCCCGTGAGCCAGTCGCGGGAATCGTCGGGTGGTTGGCCGAAAGCGTCGGGGAGGGCATCGGGGAGCAGGCCGTCGGGGTTGATGGGGATCGTGACCCAGCCGCTACCGCCGGATTCAGGCGGCGATGCGTTACGGCGGATGGTCTGCAGGCCGAGCCGGGTCAGGAAGCGGCCCTGGGGCATGTGGTCCACGGTGGTCAAACCGGCGCGTTCGCTGGCCATTTGAACGGACGTGAAATCGACCTGCGCCGTGATGTCCTGCCGCCCCGGGTCCACGAAGGGCGTGTCGGTTTGACGGTGGGAGCGGTAGGTGACCAGGGTTCCGTGGGGTCGTTGGACGGGGTCGTAGAGATCGTGCGCGCCGCGGCCGTAGTCGATGGTGAGGACGAAACCCCTATCCAACGCCGATGCCACCGATGCGGCCCAGTCGTCAAGAAGCAGGCAGATTTCGGCGCTCTGTCCTTCAGACAAGTGGACACCAATGTCGGACAGGTGGCTTTGCAGAGCGGGTGTAGATGGTTCGGCAGAGACTTCGACGAACTGCCCTTCGTAGCCGTCGGCGACGTCGGATTGGACGCCGACGTACAGCTCGCGGAGGCTGCCGTGTTCCAGGCGCACGCGATGCACGGGCAGAGCGTCGAGCAACTCGTTGGAGATGATGCACCCGGTCACGTTGCGAAAGGGCATTCGCAGGGCGTCGCAGACGACGCCGGCGGGGGTTGGGGAGTGGATGATCCTGCCGGCGGCTCGACGGTCGCCGGCTACGTACCGCAGCGAGCGCGGAAAACCGTCGGGCAGATAGGCGGCGGCGTTGCAGATGTCCCGGCCCAGCTGGCCGTCACCGGCGCCGGGTTCGATCACGAAGAACGGATCCGGGCGGTTCAGCAATTGCCAGAAACGGAACAACTGAACAGCCAGCAGAGCGCCAAAGGCGGGATGGACCTGCGGGCTGGTGTAGTAATCGGTACCGGCGCCGTGGCGGGCGTAGTAACCGCCGGGTCCATAGAGGGCCCGGGCCATGTACTCGGCGAGGGTGATTGGGCCGTGGCGGGCGATGCGACGGCGGATGGCCCGTTCCGCTGCGGTGGGGACGCTCATGTGACCAAGCGCGACTTGCCCCGGCACGGGCAAATAGTCATCCGCCTCTACGAAAATCGGGACGCTACCGGCTACCGGTACAGGGGTTTGAAGAAGCTATGCAGGAAATTGTTGCGATGGGCCCAAGAGTGGGCGCGCTTGAGCACGGAGTCGGGTATCGGCTCGGAGCGGCGGTGGGTGATACGCAGCGTTTCGTAGTCGGCCAGCTCGGGGGGCGCGTCGGCGGTGTACAGCAGCTCGCATCCCTCGCCTTCGGCGTAGAGCTTGAGGCTGTCGAAGCCTTTCACCCGCCGTCCGGGAGTCTGGTAGACGTAGAATTCGACGCTGCCAACCAGCTCGTCGAGATGGTCGTTGCCGTTGCCGCGGCCGCCGCCCTGCCGAATCTGGTCGCGGCCGATCCCGAAGCTGCTCAAACGCCTGCGCTGCATGAAGACACCGTTGGATGGGTTCCGTTGGGTGGGTTCGGTCAGATGGGTTCGGTCGGATGGGCTACGCGACGTGCGGTCCGAAAGCGGGATCAGCCTTCCCGCAGGAGGGCCGGCTTCATCGTGCCGTTCCAAGCATCGTCGGGGGCGCGCCGCCTGACAGCGTCCACAATTTCGGCGACTTGGGTGCCGTGGAGCAGCTTGAGGTCTTCGTAGGTTTGGCGTCCGGCCAGCCTGATTATGGATTCGCGCAGGCCCTCCACGTAGGGAATAACTTCCCGAGAGGCGGAGAGGGTGTCGTGGCGGATCCTGACGTTTTCGAGCTGTTCGACCCAGTCGATCTGGCGTTCCACCTGGTCGAAGGGATCATCCTCGGGCTCCGGAGTTGGCGACATGGTTGAGGTCATTGCCTGGCCTCCCTGTATCAGTGACTGAGTTATATAGCTATGGATAGATGGCCCATCCGACCCGGTCGGTCCTGGCGTGGAAGAAATGGCCGTCGGTGGAGGTAACGAAGACGTCGGTCTGATCGGCGCCGCCGAAGCAGACGTTGGTGGGCCGAGTGGCCGCCACGGGATGGGTCTCGATAACCCGGCCCGTGGGCGAGAACACGTAGAGCATGGCGCCAGGGCCACCGGTGGGCCAGCCGGCGGTGGCTACGATATTGCCGTCAGCGTCAAGACACATGCCGTCGATGCCGCGGTGCACGCGGTTGGCGTCACGGCCGAAGGTGTGCAGGGTGGCATAGGCTCCCAGTGAGCCATCGGCGTAGATGGGGTAGGCGCGGAGCTCCCGGTCGATTTCGATCCGGTCGCTGTTGCTCTCGGCGACGTAGAGGGTATTGCCGTCGGGGGAGACCAGGATGCCGTTGGGCATGGTGGTGTCGTAGGTGGAGCGGACGGTCTGGTACGAACCGTCGGCCTGGGGAACGGCGCACAGCACGGAACGGTTGTCCAGTTGCTCGACCTCGTGGGGGTCGATATTGCCGGTGTTCCACGGGTTGGTGAACCAGATGCGGCCCTGGGCGTCGATAGCCAGATCGTTGGGAGTGTTCAGGGGCACGCCGTCGATGTTGTCGGCGACGGTGACCATGCTTCCGTCGGGATCAAAGCGGACGATAGCGCGGCCATTCTGGCAGCAACCGAAGAGCCGGCCCTGGGCGTCGAAGGCCAGTCCGTTGGTGCGGTTGGTGTTTTCGCGGTAAACGGAGAACTCGCCTGACTTGGGGTTATAGGCGTAGATGCGGCTGGCGTGGATGTGGGTGAACAGCACCACTTCGCCGTTCCAGGCTGGGCCTTCGGTGATGCCGCCCGGCGGGTCTTCGAAACGATTGAGGAGGCTGAATCGCCACGACATACTGGCCAACTCCTTAGTGCGTTGCGCGTGGGAATTAGGGCGTTGCAACGACGCTACTGCCGGCCGATTGTAGCAGGCGACCCCCGGCCCGGCAACGGCAGGCGATCCGCCAGCGCGATGATCTGCCAGGGCGGAGCAGGCCGCGTCGCCGGTCGGTAAGGCTCCGCAAAGATAATTCGTCACGGAGCGGGATTGGTCGGACTGACCCCCTTTGTGGGTGAAGTTTTTGACAATCCAGGCGGGGATGGTTAGCATCGGGTTAGAGATGCCAGAATTCTTCAACGTGTTGTCTCCTGATGAAGCGTTGGCGTTGCTCCTGGATCGGCTTCCGGAGCGGCCAGCGGCAGGGGTTCGTGTGGTCGATACTGCCGACGCGCTGGGAACGGTAACCGCGGCGGCGGTCCTGGCGACCGAATCTCTGCCCCCCTTCCCAAGATCCACGATGGACGGCTACAGCGTTCGGGCGGCGGACACCTACGGCGCCAGCGACGGTCTGCCAGCTTGGTTCACCCTGGTGGGAGAGGTGCCCATGGGACGGGGGCCCGATGTCCAGGTGGGAGTTGGCGAAGCGGCAGTGGCGTACACCGGCGGGTTGCTGGCGGTAAATGCCGATGCCGTGGTCATGGTGGAACATACCCAGGCCATCGACGCGAACACCATTGAGGTGATGCGGCCGGTGGCTCCCGGCGAGAACGTCGCCCAGCCGGGCGAGGACGTGCGAGCAGGTGACACGGTCTTGCCGGCGGGGCACATGATCCGTCCCCAAGACATCGGCGGATTACTCGCGCTGGGCATTGAACGTATCCAGGTGGCCAGGCGGCCGCGGGTGGGCATTCTGTCGATGGGAGATGAGGTGGTGCCGCCCAGCGCCGCGCCGGGCGCGGGACAGGTCCGGGATGTCAACACCTACACCGTAGCGGCGCAGGTGACCGCCGCCGGCGGGAAAGCCGCGCCCCTGGGTCTGGTCGGCGATGACTACGAGGAACAGCTGGCTGCGGCACGGCGCGGGTTGGCCGAATCGGACATGCTGGTGCTGTCGGCGGGCAGTTCGGTAAGCGCGCGGGACCGCACGGTGGACATCGTGGCCGAGTTAGGCGAACCCGGGCCGCTGGTACACGGGTTGGCTTTGCGGCCCGGCAAGCCGGCTATCCTGGGCCTGTGCGACGGCAAACCGGTCATCGGGTTGCCGGGCAACCCAGTGTCGGCGATGGTGGTGAGCAGCCTCGTGGTGCGGCCGACGGTGTATCGGCTCATGGGCTGCATTCACCCGCCTCTCCTGACCGAACGCGCGGCGGTCCTGGCGCAGGACGTTCCGTCCGCTCCTGGGCGCGAGGACTATGTGCCGGTGCGACTGGCGCAGAGCAACGATGGGACGGTGAAAGCCCATCCGGTGTGGGGCAAGAGCGGGTTCATTTTCACCCTGGTCAAGGCGGACGGCATGGTGAGGGTGCCGGCGGATGCGGGCGGGATTTACGCGGGGGAGCCGGTACAGGTGCGAGAGTTGTAGTTTGATGGAAGATCCCAAGCCGCACGGGTCACACCGTCGCTACTTCCTGCAGGACATCCCGTTGGAAGAGGCGACGGCCCGCTGGCTGGCCGCCCTGGAAGAGGCCGGCGCACTGGTCCAGATGCCCGGCGAGGACGTGCCGTTAACTGCCCCCGACATCGTGGGCCGGGTCATCGCCTGGCCGGTGTGGGCGGTCGCTTCGTCGCCACACTACGACGCTGCGGCGATGGACGGTATCGCGGTGCGGGCGGCCGACACCGTGGGAGCAACCGAAACGCGCCCCGTGGCTCTGGAAGTGGACAACCAAGCCGTGTGGGTCGACACCGGCGACCCCATGCCGGTGGGTATGGACGCCGTGGTGATGATCGAGCACGTGCAGCGTGACGCCGGCGATCCGAGCGCGGTGCGGGTGTCCGAGCCGGTGGCGCCCTGGCAGCATGTGCGGCCACTAGGCGAGGACATCGTGGCCACGGAGCTGGTGCTGACGGAGAACCATCGCATCACCCCCGCCGACCTGGGAGCCTGCGCCGCCGCCGGACTCACCACGGTTCCGGTGCGGCGCCGTCCCAGGGTCACGATAATTCCCACCGGCGATGAACTGGCGCCCATCAACGCGCCGAGGAAGCCTGGAGATATACCGGAATTCAATTCGTTAATCCTGGCCGCCCTGATCCGCCAATGGGGAGGTGAACCGGTGGTGTACGAGCCAGTGCCGGATGACGTCGAAGTCATCAGTGACGCGGTTTCCTCGGGTCTGGAGTCGTCGGACGTGGTGGCAATCAACGCGGGTTCCTCGGCTGGGGACGCGGACTACACCGCCTCGGTGATCGAGTCCCTGGGCACGTTGCAGGTACACGGCATCGCCGTCAGGCCTGGACACCCGGTGGCCCTGGGCGTGGCGTCGGGCAAAGCGGTGATGGGGTTGCCCGGATACCCGGTATCCGCCGCCCTGACCGCGGAACTGCTGTTGCTTCCCTTGCTGGAACTGCTGTTAGGGACGACGATGCCGTCGCGCCCGCGCATCAGCGCGAACATCACCCGCAAGGTCGTGTCGCCCATCGGAGAGGATGAATTCCTGCGGGTTGCGGTGGGACGGGTCGGAAACAAGATGATCGCGACGCCGGTGCAGCGCGGCGCGGGCGTGGTGATGTCCCTGGTACGGGCGGACGGCATCGTGCGGATCCCACGGCATACGGAGGGAGTGGACGCCGGCGCCGAGGTGGAAGTTGAGCTGCTGCGCCCCCTGGAAGAGGTGGAGAACACCATCGTCGCCATCGGCAGCCACGATCTGGCGTTGGACCTGATGCGCAGCTTCCTGCGGCGCGGGCGTCCCTCGGTGAACCTGGCGTCGGCTCACGTGGGCAGCCTGGGCGGGTTGCTGGCGCTGAGGCGAGGCGAGGCCCACGTCGCCGGTTGCCACCTGCTGGATGCGGACAGCGGTGAGTACAACACTTCCTACATTCTGCGTTATCTGCCGGATACTCCCGTCGCTATCATCCGCCTGGTGGGACGGACACAGGGGTTGATGACCGCGCCGGGGAATCCCGCGAACATCGCAAGCCTGGAGGACCTGCTGCGGCCGGGCGTCAGGTTTGTAAACCGTCAGCGAGGATCGGGGACCCGAGTGTTGCTGGACTACCAGCTGCAGCGGATGGGCGCGGCTCCCGATGACATCGCGGGCTACCAGCGGGAGGAATACAGCCACCTGGCGGTGGCGGCGGCGGTGTCGGGCGGGTCGGCCGACGCCGGGCTGGGTGTCCTGTCGGCGGCCCGGGCCCTGGAGCTGGATTTCGTACCCCTGCTCAACGAAGAGTATGACCTGGTTATTCCCGCGGAACACTACGAGGGCGGACACCTCCGGCCTTTGCTGGACCTGCTCGCTGCCTCCGATTTCAGGCAGGCGGTTGATGACCTGGGCGGCTACGATGTTTCGCGCATGGGTGAACTGCGGGTGATGTTGCCGTGACCGGAATGCTCTACGAGCGCATCGCGCGTTGCGCGGCCGAACTGGACGCCCGGCTCGCGGCTAAGGGCAGCGACCATACGGATACCCTGCGCGCGCAGCACCGGCTGGCCCACGCCTATCGGGCCGCCCGCCGGTTCGACGACGCGCTGCGTTGGTTCGACCTGGCCGCCGAAGGGAGCTCGCGGGTGTATGGGCCGGATCACGTTGAAACGCTGCGCTACCGGAGCAGCCTGGCCAATTGCCACTACGCCGCCGGGCATACGGATCGGGCCATCGAAATGTTTGGCGCACTGTTCGAGGCGCGCCGTGCCGTGTTGGGCGAGAACCATCCCGATACCCTGCGGAGCCGGGGAAGCCTGGCCAACGCGTTACACTCGGTCAGTCGTTACGACGAGGCGGCGGGACTGCATCTCCGAAACGCGGGAGACCGGGCTGAGACGCTGGGCCCGCAGCATCCGGCCACGGAGGCCAGCCGGCGCAACCTGGCGCGGGCCGTGCGGGACGCCGGCGCGGATAGAGCCTGACCTTGGCTTCTGAGGGATCCGGCAGCGGGCCATCGGATCGGGAGCGCCAAGACTCCGGTGCGACCACCTCAGCTCGGGGCTGGTCTGTTCTGCTGCTGAACCGGACCCACCAAAGCACGGTGGTCCTGTCATCCTACGGACTCGGGTTGTTTCTTCCCTTTGTGCAGGCGGACCTGGATCTCAGCTACCTGGAGATAGGCATTCTCCAAGCCGTCTGGTGGGGCACTCCGGCGGTGCTGCTGGTCCCCTTCAGCTTGCTGTTCGCCCGGTTCAACCCCAATCGCCGGGTGTTGGTCGCGCTGGCGCTCATGGCGCCCTGCCTGTTCAGCCAGGGTCTGGCCACTGGGTTCTGGACCCTGTTGGCGTCCCGGTTCCTGACGGTGTTGGTCCATGCGTCGATGGCTCCGGCGAGGCCGCTCCTGCTCCGCTGGTGGGCCGCTCCCCGCCAGTACTCCACCGTGAGCTCCCTGGGCCTGTCCATGCATTCCACCTTCATGGCGGCGGCCCTCACTTTCGGGCCAATCATCATCGTCGTGCTGGATAGCTGGCGTCTGGCCTACTTCGTCCAGGGGGCCCTGATGGCCGGGCACCTGCTGGTGTGGGCGGCGCTGACGTGGAGAGCCAGGGAGCCGGCGCAAGGCCCGGAGGACGAGATAGATACCACGCCGGAGCAGGATGTTCCCGACGGGAGCGACGCGGCGGTGGTGGACTCCAACGCCCGGCCGGCGCTGATCCGGTCGTTGGTCTCCTATCCCCACGCCTGGCTGCTTGGGGTAGTCATGCTGTGGCTGTCGGCGTCGTGGACGACGGTCCTCACGTTCCTGCCCACGATCCTGGAAACCAACCGGGGTATCTCCGTTTCATCGGGGAGCGTACTCTTCGGGTTCCTGTACTACATTTTGATCCCGGGAGCGCTGGTGGGGAGCTGGATATTCAATCACATCACCAACCGGCGATTGATGGTGCTGCTGCCGGCGGTGCTCAACTTGTTGGCCACGGTGGGCGCGGTGTTGGCCGGCAACGAGGTTTTGGCGGCGTTGGCCCTGACGGGGATGGGGATAGCCTGGGTGTTCGTGCCGGCGATGGAGATATTGCCCTTCGAGTTCAGGAATATCCGGACGCGGGAGGTATCGGTGATCGCCGGACTGGTGCAGACCTTCGGCGCGGTGGGTTTCGGAGCCGGACCGGTGATCGCGGGAGCGCTGGCCCAGATGTCGGGTTCGCTGGTCACGGGCGTGCTGGCCGTGAGCGTAATGACCGCCCTGGCGGTCGTCGCTGCCGCAGCGCTGCCGAGCAGGTTCGGCGGCAGGTTGGTGTGATGCCAGCGCGCGTCAGAGGCGTGTCGTCGCGGTGAGACTGATACCTGGCGTCAAGACTGCACATCGCGGGCGAAGATTGCCGGCATCGACCGATGTGCCACACGCTGTCGCTGCGCACGGCAAAAATAGCCGGAGGGGTATTCTGATATTCAGTTGGAGCAGCCAGGAAATTGCGCACTTCCCGCGCCGCACGCCTGGGCCAGCGAGAGTTTCTTGATGCCTTCGGTCACTCCATGCGCGGCTCTCTGCGCCGACAACGGGCCCACTACCGGCGCCATCCGCCGCGAAATCCGCCCGGACGGTCCCGTCTCCATTCCTGTAATGACCCGTTACAGTGCCCCCAGCACTCGGTTCGGTGGATTCGGGGTTAGACGGTTTCAACCGCTACAACCTCATTGCTGCCTTCTTCATTTGGTCGCCTCTTCATGTTCTGGAAGGCTTCGTGCTCTTCAGTTTTGGTATACCGCCACGACTGCGGAACAACGAAATCGTCGAACTTATCCCTCAACCAGCTGAGACCCACAGGACTTTGATATTCCCAGACATTCGTGACTTCCAAGGCATAAGCGACGGTCTGACCATGGAAGTAGGCGTCAAATTCTCGTCTGTCGCCAGTCACCAGTTCAGCCACAATGCTCCACACGTCGTCGGGCGATCCTTTCCATACCTGACCGATACGGAAGCCTCCACGTAATTCCCTATCCGGGCTGGAAACGTAAATGAACACGTCCCGGCCATTTATCTGCGAGGCAATCCGTCGCCGGAGTTCAACCTTCTTCAGGCCCTTAAACACCAAGTCGGCGTAACACGGTTTCAACGAGATGATCAACGGTGGCAACGCGGTGGTCATGAGCAATCCGGAAAGCCTAGCTTAAACAACTTCTGAAATCTGCTCGCAGGCATACTCGTCGGGGATTGCACCGTGAAGCCACTCTCATCCTCCCTGTAGACTGCCTGCACTTTATTCAATGGAATCCTCCTCCTGAAGACAAACGTATGGGAAAACCGCAGCGCCATCAATGTCATCGACGTATCACCGGCGCACATTTCGTAAAGTTCCTCCCAACCCAGTACCCCGAACTTCTTGAATTTCCTGAGAAGCTCCTTGGGGGTATCCACCACCACTTCGTCAAGATGGGATACGGCTACGATCTGTTTCTGACTGGTGCTAACGTACCAGAGAATGCGCCCAGGGGCCTTGAGAATCTTCCGCGACGTGGCGGCCTTTCGGTAATAGACGTTTTCCCACCGCAACAACACCGAATGGTCTCCACCGAACATGTCCCTGGATGCCTGCGGTCCGTCGATCAAGCTGATGGCATAGCCTGGTCGAATAGGGATCAGAAAATAATTCTGGTCTGCATTCAGACTAACAGGAGCGCAGTAGCGTTCAAGCTCGAGGTCTGACATAGCGTCATACGAGCTCCCAATTGAGGTGATAGGGTCGTAATCTTGTGGACAGCATCTTCCCGGTCGAGGCAGCGTGCGAAACAGAACTTCGCAAAGGTGTCCCCACATCGTTTGAATCCCATCTCCATGAGGTCCGATACCAATGAGGGAGTAAGCCCGGACAACTCGAACTCGACCATGTCCTGGTTCTTGTCTACCGCCTTGGCGATTGTATCCGAGATCAAGAAACGTCCGAACAGCGATCGGTCGGCGGTGCGCGCTACTCTGGCCAAGGGAACAGTGACTGCCCCTTTGGGAGTGATGGGGATTATGCGGATTGCGACATCGTTGTCCTCCGCTTTGAGTAGCTCGCACTGGTATTCGTTGGGACGCTCAAGATAACGATCCAGTACCGCTCTCAACTGCCGCTGCCCTTCTTTTTCATTGAGGAAAGACTCGACCGGAAGAGATGCGTGGTCGCGGGCGGTGAAGCGATGCCATCCTAGCCGAAGGCCAGAAACGCGGTCAGGTCTATAGGACTGCCCATCGAGGAGTTCGTGAAGCTCGATTATCACCTGGGTTGGGGACAGCACTCGAAGATTTGTTAAATCTTCAATTTCCTTCGCTTTCCCCAGTAGATACCGGTCTCTAGTGACAAAGACATTCACATCGGAAGAGGCAGCCTTCGCCAGATGCCTAATGTCCGAAACTTGGCTGTCTGTACGGTCGGGCAGGAGGTTGCTTAAGCGACTATAGAAGTCATCAACCAAGTGCTGGGCATATGTCACGTGTGGAAACTGCTGCATTCGGGCTCGTTCTGCCCGTCGTTGGTCGGGGTCGTCGTTCCGATCGATCTCGTTCAGCAATTCATCGGTGGTCCAAAGGTTGAGGGAATCTACCAAAAAATCAGATAGCAGAGCCCTGGACCGTTCCGATTCACCGCTGTCTGGATTAGACAAGTCAAAGAACACCTGGGCATCAATGATGACATCGACGGTCTCATCTGATGTCTTCGCCTTGAACAGCCCCAAGTCCATTTGATGGGCTGGGTTCAGGTTGAGGTGCCAAAGTGTTAAGGGGTGCCGAGCTGCGGAACGACCCGGCTTCTCTCCAATTGATACAAAGCCTAATTGCGGCCACATTTGATGGGCAGGGAAGTCCCGGCGGCAACTGAGGGTTATGGCAGATTGAGTCGTAACAAAACTTTTGAGTTCGTCCAGGAGACGGCTCGCGATGCCACAACCTCTAAAGTCTTCCGAGACGCAGAGTTGAACAATCCGGAAGCGACTTTGACTAGGTGCATAGAGCAGGTACCCAATAAGCCGTCCATCTCCGATCTTGGCACCTAAGACGCGTCCCCTGTGAAGGTAGTCGTTGAGTGCCTCAGTCGGCATAAAGCCAAGAGTTCGGCTGTTAGGTTTCATCAGGTCATCAACGGCACCCAGATCGTCGGAGGTCAGCGTTGAGAACTCTACCTTTAAATCGTTCCTCGCTATCACTCGATCTCTTGACCTCTCCGATAGTTATATCACCGTGTATGGAACTCCGACAATGCCGTGCAGTTTCATGCCGTCCTCCACATGGCCAGCATCGATGTCCAACCACCCCCGATTTCCAACCAACCCCGATGCGATTGGTTATGTGCGGCGTGCCAGCGGGTCAACTCGCACCGGCGTTGACCCGCTGGCACGCCGCACCCTACAATTCCGCCAAACTCACTCTTCCAGGAGCCGCTCCATGACGACCCACACCGAAGATTACGCCCATCCCGAATACCTGACCGACGCCGCGTGGGTCGCCGCGCACCTGGACGACCCCGACGTGGTCGTGCTTGACTGCGCCAACACCGCCGATGCGTGGCAGCGGGGGCACATTCCCGGCGCACCCCACGTCGCCGACAACTGGGCCAAGAACCCCAACACCCCGATTGAACCGGGGGCACGCGGCCAGCACGTCATGTCGCCGGAGCAGTTCAAGGCCATGGCCGAGGGTTACGGCATCGGCGACGACACCACCGTGGTCACCTACGACCACGCCCAAGGGCTCACGGCGGCGCGCATCTGGTGGGTGTTCCGTTACTACGGGCATAGCAACGTGAAGGTGCTCAACGGCGGCTGGCGGGCCTGGGTCAACGCGGGGCAGGCCGTCGACTTCGGGCGGCCCAAGGCTCCGGCGTCGGTGACCTTCACGCCGCGCGCGGACGAGTCGTTCATCATCACCGGTGACGAGCTGAAAGAGGCCTGCGCATTGGACGGCGGGGCACGGGATAACGTGGTGGTGTGGGACGTGCGCAGCGATGCCGAGTGGGACGGCACCGCCGCAAACTATAGCAACAAGCGGATCGGCCACGTGCCAGGCGCGGTGCACCTGGAATGGTTCCACCTCATGGACCGCAACACCCACGAGTTCAAGCCGGCGGCGGAAATCCGCAGCATCCTCACCGATCACGGCATCACGCCCGACAAGACGGCGTACTCCTATTGACAGGCCGGCATCCGTGCGGCGCACGGCAACTTCGTACTCCGTCTCCTCGGCTTCGAGAACGCCAGGAATTACGACGCGTCCATGGGAGAGTGGGCCAACCGCGACGACACACCGCTGACCGTGTAGCGGCCCCGGCGATGGCCCGCAGGGTGCGAATACGGCGGGTTATCGACGGCGACTCGCTGGAGGTGAAATACGCGGGGCTGTTCAGCTTCCTGCGGCGGCCGTTTCCGGTGCGCCTCTACGGCATCGACGCGCCGGAGCTGGCCCAGCCTCGCGGGCAGGAATCGCGCCAGCGGCTGGCGGCGTTGACGCGGCGCGGCGGATTCAGCATGGAGGCGATGGCGACGGACCGGTACGGGCGGACGGTGGGCCTGCTCTACCGCCGGCGCCGGCGGGGCCAGTCGGTCAACGTGGAGATGGTCCGCTCCGGCATGGCATGGTGGTACCGGCGCTACGGAGGACGCGACCTGGGGTTTCCCGAGGCCGAGGCGGAGGCGAAACGACGGCGGCGCGGCGTCTGGCGGGACGGCAACCGCGCCCGGCGTCCCTGGGACTACCGCGCGGACCTGCGGCGGTCGCGTCAACGCCGGCGTAGGATGAAGCGGATCCTCATCTGGACGGTGGTCGTCGCGGTGGTGGTGGTGGCGATCGCCATGGGGTTGGCAGTGATCATCAGCCTGTTTTGGTAGGCTGCGTTACGGCGGTACCAGCGGGTGCCCGATCAGGCCCCAGTAGGGGATCACCAGGAATAGCAGCACGACGGCGGCGATGACGGTCATGGTGATCCCGAACCGGAAGATCTCGGGATTGGCGATGTTGGCCCGTTGGAATATGAACACGCTCGCGGTCGCGCCGGCCCCGTAGTAGACGACCGAGTCGCCGATCACCACGGCGGCCATGCCGCACACCAGCGGGTTGAGACCCAGGGACTCGGCTGCGGCCATCGTCACGGGTATCACCAGCGCCAGGTAGCCGGCGATGTTGGGCAGCAGCATCCGCAGGAGGGCGAAACACACGCACAGCGCCAGCAGGATCAGCATGGGCGCGGATGTCAACTGCGATACTCCTCCGACCAGCGTTTCCGAGAACCAGGCCGCGGCGCCCGTGGTTACCAGGGTGTGGGACAGCGAAAGGGACGAGGCGATGATGAAGAAGTTGGACCAGCCCAGGTTCCGCTCGAATTCGCTCCAGGTGAGGATGCCCACCCGGGGGAGCAGGATCAAGCACATGGCGATGAGCGCGGGCACCGCCGGATGGAGGCCGTGGGCAAAGTCGGTGAACCAGAGCAGGGCGGTCAGCATGACGATGGCGGCGGCTCGCATCTCGGTTGGGCTCATCCGGCCCAGCGAAACGGACGCGGCTACAGCAGCGTCATCCAGGCGGAAGCCGGACCGGTAGAACACGAACAACACGGTCCCGCCCACGACCAGATTGGCGTAGAAAGGCACGCTCATCAGCACGAACCACTGCGTCCAGGAAAAGTCGCCCAGGAGGCCAGAGGCCACGACCGGGGTGATCCCACCGGCCAGCAGCGCGGTGGAACCGAGGCGGTTGAGGCTGCCCATGGCCACCATCATGGCCTTATACAGCGGGTGTTCTCTCGGTACGTTCCAGTGCTGCAGCACCTGCTCGTACACGTGGACCATGATGGCCCCACGGGTACTAGCCGACGGCAGGGCAAAGGTGAGCGCGGCGAAGGAGAACAGCATCTGCACGTACAGCAGGCGCGGGCTGCCACCGGCTCCCCGCATCAGATATGTCGCCATGCGTTGCGCCAGCCCCGAGCGTTGCACGGCTAGCCCCAGCGTCAAGATGCCGACGAGGAAGTAGGCCACCGGCTGGGAGAAACCGTAGAGGGCCGTTCCGAAGTCGGGCACGGCTCCCACCAGTACCAGAAGCACCACACCGACGACACCGACGACCGCAATGGGTATCGCCTCGGTGGCCCAGAGGATCACCGCCAGGACCATGACCGCCAGAGCCCGTTGCCCCGGCTCGGAGAGACCGTCGGGCGTAGGCGCCAGCAGGATTCCCAGGAAAACCGCAACGGCAAAGCCCAGTTTAGCCGCCGCCAGGCTCCGAAACGCCGGAAAGAAGCTGGGAATGCTCGGCAAGTTGCCCGCCGGTAGCCGGCGAGCGCGTCAATCCCGTGCCGGGACGATCAGCGCTCGGTCTGCCTCAGGGGACTACTGGTGACGCGGTTCACCGAGGTGACCCCGCGTATCCCCTCGATGCGGGAGAACACCCGGTTCAGCTCCTCGAGGTCCTTCACGTGGATGGTGAACTCCATGCTGACCGTGGCATCGTCATTCTCGCGGGTCACGGCCCAGGCGATGTTGATCTTGTCGTCCGAGACCTTGATGGTAACGTCACGCAGCAGGCCCACCCGGTCCATGGCCTCAATGCGGATGCGGACCGGATACAGTTCCCGCTTCTGCCCCCACGAAACCGGAACCAGCCGCTCCTGCTCGTCCTCGTTGAGCACGTTGATGCAGCCTCCCTTGTGCACGCTGACACCACGGGAGCGCGTGACGAAGCCGATGATCGGATCGCCCTGGATGGGATTGCAGCAGCGGGCGATGCTGGTCAATAGGTCACCCACGCCCAGCACGGTTATGCCGGACGACGGGCTGGACAGCGACGTCGATCCCCGGAGCTTGGGCATCCAGGACGTCTCGTCGATCTCCTCGTTGCGGTGCTGACTCAACCGCGCGGAGAGAGCGGAGTCGCTGAGCTCGCCGGAACCCAGGGCGGCCAGGAGGTCCTCCATGGTCTCGTAGCGGCACCCCTCGATGACCGCGCGGTCGGACATCCTGACGCCCATCCGTCGCAGTTCGCGCCGGAGGAGCTCGCGTCCCCGGCTGATATTGGCGCTCCGGGCCTGCCGGTTGAACCACGAGCGAATTTTCTGACGCGTACCGTTGGTCGCCACGTATCCGCGCGCCGGGTTCAGCCAGTCCGGTGAGGGCCCGCGCCCGGTCTTTCCGGCAACCACCTCCACGGTGTCGCCGTTATGCAGGGGCGTGTCCAACGACATCAGCTTGCCGTTCACCTTGGCGCCGGAGATGCGGTGGCCCAGGTCGGTATGGATCTTGTAGGCGAAGTCGATGGGCGTGGCGCCCGCGGCCATCTCCATGATATCGCCCTTGGGGGTGTAGACGAATACCTGGTCATGGAACAGGTCTTCGCGGACCCGCTCCAGGAACTCATCGGTGTCCGGTGTTTCCCTCTGCCATTCCAGCAGCTGGCGCAGCCCGGTCATCCGCTCCTCAAAGGTGGCGTTTCCTCCGGGCGAACCGCCCCGCTCCTTGTATCGCCAGTGGGCGGCCACGCCATATTCCGCCACCTGGTGCATATCGCGGGTCTTGATCTGCACTTCCAGCGGGTGCCCGCCTTCGCACAGCACGGTGGTGTGCAGCGCCTGGTACATGTTCTTCTTCGGCGTGGCAATGTAGTCGTCGAACTGGCCGGGGATCGGGCTCCACATGCGGTGGGCGATACCCAGGGCGGTGTAGCAATCGGCCATCTCGTCGACGACGACGCGGAGGGCGTACAGGTCGTAGATGTCGCTGAGTTCCTTGCCCTCGGCCGCGTACTTCTCGATCTTGTTGTGTATGGAGTAGATACCCTTGGGCCGGCCGTTCACGTCCGCGCGGAGGAGATTGTCCGCCAACTCAGCCTTCAGCCGATCTGCAACGTCGGCCACGTAGGCCTCGCGCTGGGACCTGCGTACCGCCAGCATCCGGGAAATCTCCCGGTAGCGGGTTTCATTCAGGTGCCGGAAGGCCAGGTCATCAAGCTGCCACTTCAACTCCCAAATCCCTAGCCGATGGGCCAGGGGAGAGTAAACGTCCAGGGTCTCCTGGGCAATGCGCCGCCGCTTATCTTCGGGGAGTGCGTCCAGCGTGCGCATGTTGTGGAGCCGGTCGGCGAGCTTGATGAGCACCACGCGGATGTCCTCGGCCATGGCCACCAGCATCTTGCGCAGGCTTTCGGCGTACAGGTTCTCCATCGGCGCGGAGCCATTGGCCTCTGCATCAGGCGGCCGATAGTCGACGCGGGTCAGCTTGGTGACGCCGTCAACCAGGCGGGACACGTTGGCCCCGAAGCGGGACTTCAGTTCGTCCACGTCCACGCCGCAATCTTCCACCACGTCGTGCAGCAGGGCCGCCATGATGGTGTCGGGGTCCAGGAACAGGTCGGCGAGGATGGTGGCGGCCGCCAGTGGGTGCACGATATAAGGGTCGCCGGACCGCCGCATCTGCCCATCGTGACACCGGTCCGCGAAGTCGTAGGCCGACCTGATGCGTTCCAGTTGGCTCGCATCCTCCACGTACTCGGAAACGCGAGCGATCAGATCGGTGGACTCGCTGGTGACGGCGACCATAGGCGTCCTCCTGGCCGATACGAGGCGCTGGCGCGGCCTACCCTCCTCCGGGCGCACATCCGCGTTGCAGCCTGTCCAACGATGATAACCACCCGACCAAGGTATGTCCAGCGCGGGCGTGCACGGGGCAGGGTCATTCTATTGTTGTGGCATTGAAGCGACGCGGGAGTCGCGGAGCAATGCAACGGCTTTCGGCAAGAACCCGTTTCGGCAAGAACCCGCATTAGGGCAACGAGATTGCCACGCTTCGCTCGCAATGACATTTGGGATAATCGAGTGGCCCTGGTGCACGGGGGACTCGGGAATACCGAATGCCGGCAGTTGGGCTTAGCTCGAGTTCAGCGGCGCCAGCGGTCCACCGGACGATTTACTGGAACAGTTCTCCCACCGACCGGCCCTCGTGGATGCGCTTCATCGCCTCGCCGATCAGCGGGGCAATCGACAGCACGGTCAGGTTATTGACCTTCTGGTCCGGGGACAGCGGCACGGAGTCGGTCACCACCACTTCCTTGAAGGCGCTTTCCTTGAGGAGCCTGGGGGCGGCCGGCGCGAATACCGGATGGGTGGCGCAGCAGAACACCTCGGTTACGCCGGCTTCCAGCAGGGCGTTGGCCGCGTTGACGATGGTGCCGCCGGTGAGGATCTCGTCGTCAAAAGTGAGGGCGCGTTTGCCGCGCACGTCGCCGATGACGTTGAGGGTCTCGGAGCGGTCGTCGTTGGCGGTGCGGCGCTTCTCGATGACGGCCACCGGCACGCCCAGTCGCCCCGCCATGTCCCGCGCCCGCTTGCTGATGCCGAAGTCGACGGCCACCAGCACCAGGTCCTCCAGCCCCTTCTCCGCGAAGTAGTTGGACAGGAGCGGCTCGGCGGTCAGCTCGTCCACCGGGATGTTGAAGAAGCCCTGGATCTGGCCGGCGTGCAGGTCAAGGGTGAGCATCCGGTCGGCGCCGGCGGTGGTGATCAGGTCGGCCACCAAGCGGGCGGTAATCGGCACCCGAGGCTGGTCCTTCTTGTCGGTGCGCCCGTAACCGTAGTAGGAGACCACCGCGGTGATCCGCCCGGCCGACGCCCGCTTGCAGGCGTCGATCATGATCAGGAGTTCCATCAGGTTGTCGTTGGTGGGCGCGACGGTGGGCTGGACGATGAACACGTCCCGTTCGCGGATGTTCTCGCCGATGCGAACGAAGGTGTTGTCGTTGGCGAACTTGAACGTCTCGCTCTCTCCCAGGGGAATTCCCAGGTAATCGCACACATCCCTCGCCAGTTGGGGATGCGCGTTGCCGGTGAATACCTTGAGTTCTTCGATCGTTGACATGGCAGCACCTTGCATTAAGTTGCGGTGAGGGCATGGCAGCCGGCGCGAAGTCCGACCAATGCAGCGGGACAATCGGATGGTAATGGTAATTGGGCAGACCGATTCTAGTCAACGCCGGGACGCGCGGCGCAGCCGGCGACACCCCGACACCGGTTCCAACGGCGGTCGGTTCCCGTTGCTGCAAGGGCAATTGCCGCAATACGCCGACGGACAGACGCTCAATCCGCTCCCCGCGACGTGCCCTTTGCTACAATAAACCCGGAACCCCGGGCACATTCATCAGATGAACCAGACCAACAGATGAACCAAACCAATTGGCTGCGCGAACTTGCCGAGGCTGCCTTCATAGGCATCGTCGTATTCGTCGCGATCCAGGTGGCGGTGGCCAACTTCAGGGTCGAGGGCTCCAGCATGCAGCCCACGTTGCTGCCGGGTCACTACCTGATGGTGAACAAACTGGTGTACTACCAGTTGGACACGGAACGCCTGGGCAAGATCATCCCCTTCTGGCAGCCGGAAGAGCCCCGGTTGGTGCACACGGTCAGGCCCCCCAAACGGGGCGACGTGGTCGTCTTCGACTACCCGCTGGAACCGGACCGTCAGTTCGTCAAGCGGATCATCGGGGAGCCGGGAGACCTGGTGGCCATCGACAACGGGCAGGTCAGCGTCAACCGCGAGACGCTGGACGAGCCCTACCTGGATATTTTCGGCCGCACCAGGATGCATGACATCCAACTGGCCGATGACGAGTACTTCGTGCTCGGAGACAACCGCAACGGCAGCCGGGACTCCCGGCATTGGGGCCCGCTGCCGGCGGACCACATCATCGGCAAGGTGTGGGCGATCTACTGGCCACGTTCGGCGTGGGGATTCCCCGACTAGCGCCGGACGGCGGGTTACGTCTGCGGCCGGCGTCTGGGCGCCGGCCGATCAGGATTCAGGAACTGGGACCGGCGGTCGTTAATCCGCTTCGATAACCGGGCCGACCAGTACGTCGTCGCCCTCGACGCGGACGGCAAATTTGCGCAGGGCCTCGGTGGCCGGAGGAGTCACCGGCTTGCCGGAAGCAACGTCGAATACGGCGCCGTGCAGCGGGCAAACCACCTCGCCTTCTTCCAGGTCTCCCTCGGACAGGTTGGCATAGGCGTGGGTGCAGATGTCATCGCAGGCGTGCAGGTGGCCGTCCAGGTTCACCAGCAGGACCTCTTCCGATCCAACGCGGACGGACATCATGTCGCCCGGCGGTATGTCGCTGAGAGACGCTATCTTGACAAATTCGTCGGCCATTTGGCTGCTCCTTGGAATGTTCCTCGAGATTGATGCGGCAGGGATCAGCAACGGCAGCGGCCACCCTCGCTCATCTCCGGTGACCGAACATTATATATGAGAAAGCTTCCGCAGACGGCCGGCGACCGAGGCCCGCTCAGGGTCTTTCGATTGTCGTCATGGGGGACGACACGAGGCGTCGGCCGCGGGGCAACGCCTCGGTTTTTGGCAAGCGGCGTTGCTACGGCGACGAGATTGCCACGCTGCGCTCACAATGATATATAGCAATGTCGCATGACTCTACAGGCCCGCTGCGAGGCGTTGCCGACAACCGGTGGAGCCGTCGTGCGGTCAGGCGGGGCGGATGAATTTCTGGCACACCACGGCAGCGTCGTACATCTCGTTGATGCTGGCGGTTTCTCGCGTGGTGTGGAAGTCCCGAACGCCGATGCCCACGGGCAGGGCCACGATGCCATGCTCGAAGAAGACGTTGGCGTCGGACCCGCCGCCGGTGGTTTCCAACGCCGGAGCCAATCCGGCGGCGGTCACCGCCCGCGCGATGTCCATCAAGGCGGGGTCGGTCTCCAGAACACGATAAGCCTGGTATTGGTTCCGGATGTCGAGGTCAATCTGGGCGCGCGGATACATGGCGGCCGCCTGATCGAAGGCCCGGCGAAACTCGGAGGTATAGTTCTCCAGCTTGGCCTGGTCCCGGGAGCGCAGTTCGCCGTCCATGAACGCCTGCTCCGGGATGATGTTCCGCTTGAGACCGCCCTCCAGCACGCCGATGTTGCTGGTGGTCTCATGGTCAATGCGACCCAGCGGCAGGCGGGTGAGGATGTTCGCGGCAACCAGCAGGGCCGACACGCCGTTTTCCGGTTCCAGGCCGGCATGGGCGGCAACGCCGGTGATGCGGCACTGCACCACGTTCTGCGCCGGCGCGCCGACACAGATGCGGCTCACCGGACCTTCGCCGTCGAACACCATGCCGTTGGTAGCGTTGATCAGCGAGAAATCCAGGTTGCGCGCTCCGTTCAGCCCGCCTTCTTCGGCGCGGGAGAACACGACCTGCACCGGACGCCCCAGGCCGCCGTCTTCCATAGCAGCGGTGATGCCCTCCAGGACGATGGCCAGGCCGGCCTTGCAGTCGCCGCCCAGGATCGTGGTTCCGTCGGAGCGGAGGGTGTCCCCGTTGGCGTCCAGGCTGGGTTGGATGCCGCGGCCCGGCTCCACGGTGTCCATGTGGGCGGACAGCATGACCGGCGGTTCGCCGGCGCTGCCGTTGTTGCCGGGCAGCGTGGCCACCAGGTTGCCGTAGGCATCGTGCTGCACCGCCGCCCCAAGGTGACTGAGCCGCGCCGAGAGGTGGGCGTCGATGGCGTCCTCCTCCCCGGTGGGGCTGTCGATCCGGATCAGTTCGGTGACGGTTCGGACGAGGCGTTCGCGGTCAGGCATGGTTCAGGCTCCGCCGGTCAGGCAAGGGCGATCAGGTTGTGGCGCGCGTCGGGGGTCATCTCATAGCGGCGCGGTTTTTCCTTGGCGATGGTGACGCCGTGTTCTTCCATGATGGGCCAGAGTTGCTTCGCGAACCAGATCCCGAATTGCGCCGCCGTGAAGGACGCGGCAGGATGCGGGGGTGTCCGGCCTTTCAGAGCGTCCTGGGCGTCGGACGCCTTGAACACGTCGTCGGTGATACCGGCGGCGACGGCGGCGGCCAACTGGGCAATGCTGGATTCGGGCGTGGGTTCAGGCGAGGCCGTCATGGCTGGCTTGGTTTCTTGCCGGGACACCGGCTTCGCCACCGCGCCCGGGGACCCCGCGGTTATTTCATAGGTGCGGGGCGAGCCCTGGCGAGGCATCGTGACGCCGCGTTTTTCCAGCAGAGGCCAGATCCGGTTGAGCAGGAACAGCCCGAACCGGGAAGCTTCGCCGGCGGCCGGATGCTCCGGCCAGCGCCGACTGACCACCTGCTGGGCGTCGCCGGCGCGGAAACGCCCCACGGGTAGCTGCCGCAGCAATTCTTCCGCGACTGCTTCATCGCTGACCGGCGTCTGGGAGGCCGCAGACTGCAGGGCGGGCCGGGCCGCTTGGGGCAGACTGCGCGGCGGCGGGGGCGCGGCCACCTCCGGTACCAGAGATACGGCTGGCGACACCGGCGCCGGAGCAGCCGACAGGTCCCAGCGGTAGCGGTCGGGAATGAACTGCTCGATTTCGCCGGACAAACCTCCGGCTTCGGGCGCGGTGATCCACAGGAACGGGATGTCGTGAGGGTCAGCCGCCGCCAACTCACGAACCTTGACGAAGAGCGCGCCAAAGTCGCTGTCGTTGCTCGCCACTGCGACCGTACCGGCCTGGCCGGTGATGAGATCGGCAATGGCGTCCGCGGTGATGGCCAGATCGGCAGAGTTCTTGGCCCGGTGGTTGCTGAAGTGTTGAACGCCCCGGACGCGAACGTGCAATGCGGGATACTCGGTCTCAGCCCAAAGCTGCCATAGCTCGGCTTTGTCGGCCCGCACGTACAGGGAAAGACCACTCAACGGCGGGCGGTCCGCCGGCCAGTTGGCAACGACACGGGAGACTACGATTTGGGCGTGCTCGGACTCCCGCAGGTTCTCGGTATCAACGTAGATTGCCGAGCCGGGCGAGGCGGCAGGTTGGGAACCGTTGGATCGGGTGGTCATGGCTCACCCCGTAGGATCACAGAGTTATCCTGGCTGGCACCAATCGTTGATTCACCGGGTCTGCCGCGGCCCCGAAACGCTCCAAGGTCATTGCACCGATCAGAATTATCTCGTCGTCGGTGCCAAAAGCCACATGAACGGTCCTGGATCGGCCTTCCAATGTCATCAAGGCCAATCCTATGTCCATCTCCACCAGGGAGCCGTCGGCCAAGCTGAAAGTTTCCTCTTCGTCGCGGGCTATGCCCAATTCGTCCAAGATTGACCCTGGCACGACTGAGTAGAGTGACCCCGTGTCTACCATCCCTTCCAGAGTCAACGAACCCGTCCCATCAGCGTTGCTTATCGAGAATGGGAGGCTGAAAGTTCCCATTCCTTTTCTCCCGACTATGGACCCGGGAAGTAGGATCCCGTTGCGCACTGCCATAACTGCCTAAACAAAGGACAACTGCTCGAAGTTGCCGCCCACCACGGATTGCGCGTCCAGGCCGAGCCACTGTTCCACCAGCGTGCCGTACACCCCGCGGAAGTCGGTGTGGAAGGCCAGGTCGCCCTCGATCAGGTCAGGCTCGGCGAGGGACGGATAGTCTCCGTACATTCCGCCGGCTACCGGGTCGCCGATGGCGAAGGCCAGGCCGCCGCTGCCGTGATCGGTGCCGCTGCCGTTGTCCTTGACCCGGCGGCCGAACTCGGTGAACACGAGCATGACCACGTTGTCGGCGGTGTCGTGTTCGCGCAGGTCGGCATGGAAATCGCTGACGGCGCGGCTGAGGTCGGCCAGCAGCTTGGGTTGGACGTCGGTCTCGCTAGCGTGGGTGTCATAGCCGCCCTGCTGGGTGTAGAACACGCGGGTGCCCAAGTTGGCGGTGAGCACTTTCGCTATGCCCTGCAAGTTGCGGGCGATGCCGCTATCGGCGTACTCCACAGCAGAGGAGTACAAATCGGGAGCGGCCTTGAGGATGTCCGCGCCCTTCAGGGCATCAAGCCCGGTCTGGCCCAGGTAGTCCATGGTCGCGCCGAGGCCGACGGTGGGGGAGTACATGCGCGCGAAGATGTCCAGAGCCTGCGAGCGCTCCGGTTCGTTGACGATGCCGGTGAGCACGCCGTAGGTTTCCAGCACGGCCACCGATGCCACGGGGACGCCGGTGAGCGCCATCGCCCGAGGCAGGCCACGCCCGAAGTTGACGCCCGTCAGCACGTTCTCGGCCCTGGGGTCGAGGTCACGGATGACGCGGCCCAGCCAGCCCTCGGTGCCGACCTTCTCCGGCTCGCAGGTGTGCCAGATGTCCATGCTGCGGAAGTGCGAGCGGTTCGGCGTGGGGTAGCCGATGCCGTTGATCACCGCGACCTTGCCGGCGTCGTAGAGGGTCTTGATCTCAGGAACCGCCGGGTTGAACCCGAAGTGGTCATCAATGGGCAGCACCTGGTCGGCCGATATCCCCACGGTGGGCCGGTTGTGGTGGTAGCGGCCGTCGGCGTAGGGAATGACCGTGTTCATGTAGTCGTTGCCGCCAGTAAGCTGAATGACGACGAGGATGGGGTCTTTGGTCGTAGCGGTCATGGTGGCATGGCTCCGTGGGTGAATATAAATGCTCAATCTGTTGATGGCCGTAGTTTAGCACAGTGGTAGTTCCGGACGGGATTGAAAAAGTTTGGACCGACAGGTCCGCGGAAACACGTGGCAGTAGATCCGAGTGGGTAATTTCTGTCACTCTGGGATCCAGTTGACAAGATCCCGATCGCTGGTTCTCCAAAGATGCGTGCCTCGCGATCCTCTCCGAAATGTCGCGCAACTCCCGGAGCAGCTGCCAGGGCGTGTCGTCAAAAGAGTCTGCTCCAGATCGTCACTGCCCGGAGTTGGCAGGCGGCCAAGTATGATGCCGTCCTTTTGGCGTAACGGGTCGCCACCCCGCGCCACTGCTTGAATTCCAAGTACCCGTTCTCCACCAAGTGCCGCAACTTGTACCGCGCCCGGTCATAGTCCCGCTTTTCCCTCCGGTTGCTTTTGGGCGGTATTACCGGGTTTATTCCCGTTTCCCGAGCGGTGGCTATGATTTCATTGGTGTCATAGGCTTTGTCCGCCAGCAGCCATTCCGCTTCTATACCCTCGATCAGGGGCAACGCCAAAGAGCAGTCGGCCACCGTGCCTCCAGTAACCCCCAACCTTACCGGCATTCCGTGGGCGTCCACCGCCAGGTGCAACCGGCTGTTCAGCCCTCTTTTGCGCGGGCGATGGCTTGGCTCCCACCCCGGGCGCCGGCATTGTGCGGATGCGCCTTGATATAGCGGGCGTCAATCATCCGGCACTCGAAATCCGGGTCATCCATCACCGCTTCCAGCAGCCTGGCCCACTCGCCCCGGTCCCGCCAGCGGCAGGAGCGGCGGTGGGTGTTCTTCCAGTCCCCGTAGTCCGGGGGCAGATCGCGCCAAGGGGCGCCCGTGCGCAGGATCCAGCAGACGGCGTCGATAAAGCGACGGTTGCCATGGGTGGGCCGCCCCACCCGGCCGGATTCTCCACGCAGGTGAACCCGCAACCGCTCCCAAACCCGATCAGAAAGATCATGACAACGATGTGATGCTGTCATATCCCCACCCCTATCACTCACACTCACCACAGCAATTTACCATCATCTCCCTATTTGACGACACCCCTTAGCGAACTCTGCCAGAACAACCTGCCGGCGTCATCAATGCAGGACTACCCGCATGAGGAAGTAAAGTGACTGCGCCCGAAAAGTGGCAGGGTTTGCTAATCAACTAACCTACCGGTCGCGGGTTCTGCCAGGTTACCGGGTCAACATTGTCAGTGCCCGCCGCTTGCATCAGAAACACGGTGAGGCGATACATCGATGCCGAAAGACCGCCACCGCGTTACAGTTTCTCTCCGTCCTTTAAATGTTACTCACTTGGAGTGCCCTGCCGATGCTATCCTGATGCATGGAGTTCCCGGCGACGCCGGTCGTCGTGATGGCAATATCACGAGCAGTGAAAGAATCGCAGTAACGGCACCATCATCAAGGAGGTTCCCCAATGGTTATGGATCGCCTGCCTTCCGGCCTGGTTCTGAGCGGCGGGTCGCTCATCTTCACCGAGGATACGATGCCGGATTCCCTCCGGCGAGAGCACGCGCTGCCCGCTCAACATTGGGCTGTGCTGCACGCCTTCGAGGGGAGCATCGCCTTCGTGGACCTTCAGGCTGGCGCCGAACGAATTATCTCCGCGCCGGATCACATCATCATCCATCCGGAAGTCCCTCACTTACTGAAAGAAGAAAGCTCCCTGCGCTGTCGGATTGACTTCTTCCGGGAACCGGACCCTGACCTCCACATGAGAACGCCCGGAGCTTTCGCGGAGGAGGCTGTGCGCGATAGCCTGGAGCGCTGCGAAGCCAACGGGAACTTTGCGGAGGTCTTCTACAACACCTTCCTGAATTCCTCTCCTGACATCGCGCCGCACTTTGCCGCCACCGACTTCGAAAGGCAGAGGACATTGCTGCGGGATTCGGTGTACACGATGGTGTCTCAGCATGTCACGGAGCCGGAGATGCGGGAGTTGTTGGAGCGGTTGGGGGAGGCGCATAACCGGGATAACCGGAACGTGCTGCCAAGCTTCTACGAGCTCTGGCTGGACAGCGTTTGTGAAACCGCCAAGGCCCTGGACCCGGAGTGGAGCGACGATCTTGACCGGCAGTGGCGCGCCAGACTGCGGCCCGGGATGCAGATCATAATGGCAGCCTACTGACCCGATAAGAGCCTATCCTAAAAACTGGTGGAAGTTTGCCGGCGCATGGCAAGAACGTAATCTGGTGTTCGGCTAGGCTGGGGCAATGACCAAAGCGAACGATCCCAAGCCGCCGCGTCCGAAGCGTGCCGGCCCAGCCACCCCAGCCAATGCCACCACCGGCTCTTTTCAGGTATCCGACGAGCTTTGGGAGGTGTTGGCTCCCCTGATCCCCAAACGTGTGAACACCCATCGTTTCGGCGGCGGCCGGCCTCGGGTTCCTGACCGGACCTGTGCCAACGGCATCTTCTACGTGCTGCGCACCGGCTGCCAGTGGAAGGCCTTGGACGCCACCGGCATCTGCTCTGGGTCCACGGCCCATCTGCGCTTTCAGGAGTGGGTTGCCGCTGGGGTGTTCCGGGAACTGTGGCGGGTGGGTCTGGAACGTTACGACGAACTGCAAGGGTTGGACTGGAGTTGGCTGAGTATGGACGGGGCCATGACCAAAGCTCCTTTGGGTGGGGGAAAAACCGGCCGCAATCCCACCGACCGAGGTAAGATTGGGGTCAAGCGTAGTCGGTTGACTGAAGCCCAGGGGGTTCCGGTGGGCCTGGCGGTGGACGGGGCCAACCGCCACGACATGAAGCTGGTGCGGGCCACGGTGGACAGCGTGGGGATGCCCCGACCGACGCCCAGCCCGGAGCATCCCCAAGGGCTGTGCCTGGACAAGGGCTATGACTTCGCCGAGGTGCGCCGCACTCTGGACGAGTTCGGCTTCACCGCCCACATCCGCAGCCGGGGCGAAGAGGCTCAGGCCATCAAAAGGGAGGCTGGGTTCAAAGCCCGCCGCTGGGTGGTGGAACGCACGCACAGTTGGCTGAACCGTTTCCGGCGCATCCTGGTCCGTTGGGACAAATCCCCGGACAACTACATCGCCTTTCTTCATTTCGCCTGCGCCCTCATCGCCCTCAGAGCCGCCGGGTCATTAGGATAGGCTCTCAGAGGGTGTGTGACAATAGGTGAAACCCGTAAGGTGGGTTCTTGGGGTGAGGATGGGGTGCTGGTTACGCTGGGGGCATGAGCAGAAAACCTTATCCCAGCGATCTCACCGACGCCCAGTGGGAGGAATTGGCTCCCTTGTTGCCGCCCGACACCAGGAGAGGCCATCCCAGGACCACAGACCTGCGTGAGGTGGTCAACGGGATCCTGTACGTGCTGCGCGGCGGCATACCCCGGCGTCTGATGCCCCATGACTTGCCGCCCTGGGGCACAGTCTGGTGGTACTTCCGTCTGGTGGTACTTCCGGAAGTGGCGAGATGACGGCACTTGGGAACGGGTGGAGGAAGCCTTGCGGGCCCGGGTTCGGGAAGTTGCGGGACGGGAGGTTACGCCCAGCGCGGCCATCATTGATAGCCAGCATCATTGACAGCCAGTCGGTCAAGACCACCGAAAAAGGGGGCCGCGGGGTTACGACGCGGGCAAACGGGTAACTGGACGCAAGCGGCACATCGTGGTGGACACCATGGGGTTACTGCTGGCGGTGGTGGTTCATCCCGCCAACATTCAGGACCGAGACGGCGCCAAGTTGGTGCTGGTCAAACTGTTGGGGCGGTTCCCCCGGTTGCAGGTGATCTGGGCCGATGCTGGCTACGCTGGCCGACTGGTGTCGTGGGCCTGGGCCACCGGTGGTTGGCTGCTGACCGTAGTCAAGCGCAAACCCGACAGCCACCACTTCGAGGTGTTGCCCCGGCGGTGGGTGGTGGAGCGCACCCTGGCCTGGCTGAGCCGATGCCGACGGTTGAGCAAAGACTACGAGGAGCGCCCAGAGAGCAGCGAAGCATGGGTGCATGTCGCCATGGTCAACCTGATGCTCAAACGGCTCCAGCCATGCTGATCCTATTTGTCACACACCCTCTTAGTAGCACTCATACTAACAAGGACATCCCCATCAGGCATCACCCACGTGGTACAACATTCCTCCGCTCCATTGATACGTTTTCCCGTAGCAGTTCAGAGTTGAGGGGAAGTGAGCAGTCGACGGCAGGCAGCGATGGGGTTGAGAGCTTGTGCTCGCCAGGTGCCGAAGATTGAGGCCAGAGTCATCTTGGTGTCGGTGCCCCGCTCTGAGCGGGTGCCCCCGCTGACCTTGCGGCTGACCACCAAATGGCGCCGGCTGCGCTCGGCGGCATTGTTGTCCGGCGGCACTTCCGGTTGGGCCACGAAGACGAAGAGTTCCTTGATGTGTTTCTCCATGCGTCGGCACAGCCTGGCCTGGACCGCCGACGGGTCATCCAGAAAGGGACGGTAGAGGGCCAGCAGTCGCCTTTCCAGGGTCAGTTGGGCGGTGCGGCGTTGTGGCTCTGAAGGGTGGGTAAAGGTCGTGGCCTGGCGGTAGAGTTGGTGGACGGCGTCAGCCCACTGGGCCAGTGATCCATCATTTGGGTAGAGGACACGCAGGTCGTGGATGTCCCGCAGCAGGTGAGCCCAGCAGCGTTGCTTGGGACCGTCGTAATGGGGGTAGGCGGCAATGGTGGTAGGCAGCATAGAAGTCGCTGACCAGCACACCGGCGAAATTCTCGGTCAGGACCTCATCCACCACCGCCTTGCCCCGACCACGCCGCAGGAAGTACCGCTGGTCTGGGGTGCTGAAGGTGATTGGTCAAGGGCTCGCACACGTAGCCGTTGTGTCCGTCTTCACGCCAGCCGGTCTCATCGGCGTGGACCACTGGGCTGCCGCGGATGCGCTCCAGTATGCCCGCCAGTTCGGTCTGCGCTTTGCCCGCCACGGTGCGTGTGGCATTTACGATGGCGCCCAAGCTGAGGCGCAGCCCATGCACGGTGTCCAGGCACCATTGGATGGTGCGCAACGGCAGCCGAGCCTCCTCCCGCAGGGCTGTAATCAGGCTGATGACGTTGACCCCCCAGACGCTGCTTGCCCATCACCACGCCGTCCAGTTGTGCTTTGGGAACACGGCAGCGTCGGCACTGTAGACAGGTGCGGGCCAGGTAAACGTGCTCGGTTACCTGCGCCGGAACCTGGGGCAGGTCGATGACCTCCCGAGTGCGCTGGGCCCAGCCTCCGGACAAGTGGGTCCCGCAGTCGGGACACTGCTCCACCACATGCTCAACCCGGTGGGTGGGCGTCATGCGGGATCGGGCAAAGCCGTGCGGCCGGGGTTTGCGTGGCTCCTTGGGACGTGCTGGCTCCCGGTCCGCTTTGGGCTTCAGACCGGGCATCCGGCGGGAGCTTTGGGGTTTGGCTTGGCCTTCCAACTGGGCAATCCGCTTCTCCGGACGTTCAATGATGGCCTGCTGCCGGATTATGATGCCAATCAGGACATCCCGGTCAGCTGCCCTGAGATTGATTTCGGTATCCATCCCAGTTATATGACATCACCACCGCCCCCAAAGCCAGCCACCCGCTAACCAAGTTCGCCCAATTCACCCCACCAACTCTGAACTGTTACGATTTCAGTGTTCGGATTCCCATGTTTCTGATAGTAGACTAATTGGTGAGTTTATTTTTGACGTGGATGGAGTTTGGGCGGGGTTGGTGTGGCTTTGCTATTTGTCCACAGACCCTAGCAAGCGTGATGTGTCCCTGGGCACGGGAGGTGTGGACCCTTGCCAGTAAACTGTCGCCAGCGGCCAGTTCGTGAGGCGGGGGACGTTAGGCGGTTTGGGCTTGCGCCCTGCGCTGGGTTATGGACATAGTGTTCTCTGTCGGGTACTACGCTTCGAGGAAGTCGTATCGTCACATTTGTTCGCAGTTGTCGTTTTAGGTGGCTAACTCGCTCTCATCCATTTGCCAAGTTCCTTGGAGCCATGTCGTCGCGCCAAGTTTGTGAAAGTTTCTGGGTGTCCCGTCAGTTTCCTAAGCCCGAATCCACCGAAAGGATGCGTGGGGGCTGGATACGCAAGGGAAGAGAAGCGTGGGTGATGGTGCAGTGCCCTGACGCCGCCGGATTCGAGCGGGTGAGGGTAGAGACAGCTATGCCAGGGGGATGCTGACGGCTCGCGAGTGGCCGCGGAGGGCGAGATCGTCGGGCAGATGGCAGCTGGAGACCCGCGGAGCTCAGCCTGACGCGGGACGACCAGGCGGTTGGACGGTCTGGTTGAAGGGTCGGACGCCGAAGGCGGCGTCAGGAAGGGAGCGGCAGGGCTCGCAATCGCTCCAGGGCGCGACTGAACTGGTTCTCCCAGGGCCAGTGTTGGGGCAGATGCAGGGTGAGGCGACGGGCCTTGCGGGTGATGCGTCCGGCGAGGGAGAAGAAGCGTCGCCGCAGGGTCTTGGTGGTAACCACCAGCTCGCCCAGGCCGATGCGCGCTGTCCAGCGAGCCAGATTGTGGGCCATGACCTGCACCGCCAGCCAGGCGGCGTTGGCGGGGAAGCGTCCCGAGGGAAGATGATTGAGGCCCACGCCGTACTTCAGGTCGCGGATGGCGTTCTCGATCTCGGCATGGCGGCGGTGGTCGGCCTCCAGTTCCAGAGTGTCGCCCTCCCGGTCGGTGATGCAGGCGTGATAGCTGTAGTCGGTAAGCAACGCCAGTTGGGAACCGGGCGCGGGTTTCACCCGGCGTACGATGAGCCGCGCCGGTGCGGCGTCGGGCTCATGCTGGAAGGGTGTGTATTCAGTCTCGGCCACGTCGGCGCCGCCGTCCATCCAGTAAGGGATGGGCGTCCAGTCCGTCTCGGGTATGGCCTCGATGAGGTTGCGCAGGCTTTGGTGCTGGCGGACGGTGATGGAGTAGCGGACATCCATCTTGCGGCAGACGGCGACCATGGCGTGGGTGTAGAAGCCGCTGTCGGCGCGGACGGTGAGTTGTCCGATGGCTCCGGCGTAGCGCACCCGGCCCACCGTCTCCCGCAGGAAGTGGTCCGCGCCCCGAGCGGTGTTGGCCCGACCCTGGCGCAGCCGCACCATCAGCACGTCGCCGGTGTCCGCGGCGACGGCCAGCAGCGGGTGATAGCCCCGCTGGCCGGTGTAGCCATGGCGACGGGCCCCTTCCTTGCCCAGTCCGTAGGTCTCGCAGACGGTGGAGTCCAGGTCGATGGTCAACGGCGCATCGCCCGGCCCTCCACCGGCAGCCCAGGCCCGAGCCAGCAACTCCCGGCTCACCCGATCCAACTGGCGAACATGACCCCACCGGAAACTGCGCAGAAAGGTCCCCAGGGTGGACGGCGCTTTGACCACGCAGCCGATGGCGCTGGCCGTCCGGCCGGTGCGCAACACGTCGGCGTCGTCAATGCAGTCGCCGCCGGCCAGCGCCGACGCCACCAGGGTCAGCAGCTTGTCCCCCGGGTTGGCTCGACCCGGCGCATCTCCCAGGTCAACGTGGCGGTCCACCAGCTCACCCAGACCCAGATGGTGGGCCAGGGTGAGCGGCAGGAGCAGTCCGGCATTGGCCACCAGACGGTGATCATCGAAGGCGACGTGGATGCGGTCGGGGCTGCCCAGTGGTAGCATCTAACAAGTGCTCCTCGTTTCGGGTCGGTTTCTTGTTTCAAAAACCATTATCCCCGAAGCCGGGAGCACTTTCTCATCCCCTCAGCACGCCGCCAGCCTCATCTTGTCGGTGGATTGAGGCTAAGAGGAACCCCTCGACGTCGATGTCGAGTACTACAACTCGTGCGATGACCGTCTTGCCGTGCCGGCGTATTCCGGTTATGGGATAGTCTTCCCCGGTACTATAGCTGTGGACGTGTTGTCCGTTCATCAGGGACTCTGCCTGTGCTGCTTGTTCTGCGTTGTCGTATTCGTAATAGAAATGCAACGTTGACGTGTCGCCTTCGTTCATCCTTCCTGCGCTGGCGGAGAAGTTTGGGGACGGGAAGCCTTGAGAGTCGTTTTGCGGTTCATGGTACTGCGCGACTAGGAAGTCAACGGCACTGGTTTGATTCAAGAGACGCGCTAGGGGCTCGTCAAGTGTGGCGCCATCCAGTCGCCGGCCTATGGCTTCTTCCAACAGCTTCGGTGGAAATGATCCGTCGTTTCGTGCTAACAGCAGTGTGTCGGATTCCATCACGGCTAGGTATAGGTCGTAACGTCCTTGGAACGCAAATATTTCTACTTCTCGATGTGTGTAGAGAACCGCTGCTCCCTTGGTGACCGCCTCGCGGAGGACCTTTGGGAAAGTGCTGAAATCCCCGCGGAGGATGGCGGTGCCTTTCGCTCGGCCGTTGACGCTGAACGCTGCGGTCGTGATTGCCGCGGATTTGACCAATCGTTCATTGAGGGTTCCTTCGGTGGCACGGACCAGCGCCAACAGCTGGTCTTCCCAAGGGTAGTCTTGTTGGCTGGGGCGTTGGGATACTTTGCCGAATTCTACGAACCAGACTGCCGAGCGGTCGGTCGGGAGCCAAGTCAGGAGTTCGGCGGGATGGTCCAGAGGATTGGTTGAGAAGGTAATGTTGGCGGTTGGCGCCGTTGTCGGAGTGTTTGGTGGGAGCGGCGTTGTCGACGTGGTTGTGAGAGACTCACAGGCCATGATTGCGACGGTAGTTATTGCAGCCAGTATTATGGGCGTCGGAAAAGCGTCGATTGGACTGCGTAAGTTCTTCACAATGTCTCCGGTCGACTGCAACAAAGGGTTCTTTGATAATATCCTACAGTACCCGACGTGGATAGGCCATCAGGCTGACGACTTCCACTGGTCGGTCGGCGACGCTTTTCAGTTGAGTGCGTGTGTGTACCAGCCCACCGCGACCCTGAATTGGCTGTTCCATTCGTGGGTTTATCTTTCGATTTCGCTGGTTCCACGGAACACTATGCCTGTGAGTGCGATATCGTAGGTTCCCGGTCTAGGATTAGCGCACCTGTTCCGTTGGGCTTGCCCAAGAAGTAGCCACCTCCTTCCGTTTCCCCCTTGCCCGCTACGGGCGTAACAATGACGACGTCTGGCGGGTCGTCCCATCCTGACAATCTGGCTATGTTGGCTAAGATCGCTGGCGGGGCGAATGGCTCTTCCGCGGCGGCTCTGTAGAGCTCCTTTAAGCCCCAATCCACCGAAGAGATGAGTGTGGCGGTGTGCTGAAGGGATAAGAAAGTGCCCCGTTGCTTCTGGGATAATGGTTTGTGAAACACCAAACCGACCCAAAAGAAGGAGCACCAAATAGATGCTACCGCGCAACGACCCCGACCGCATCCAGATCGCCTTCGACGACCACCGCCTGGTCAGCAATGCTGGGCTGATCCTTCCGTCCACCTTGGCACTGCATCTGGGCCTGCCCCAACTGGTTGATCGGCACCTGGACCTGGGCCGTGCCCCAGGCGGAGCCAACCCGGGCGACAAGATCATGACGCTGGTGGCATCCGCGCTGGCTGGGGGCGACTGCATTGACGATGCCGACGGGTTGCGTGCTGGCAGGACCGCGCGGGTGCTGGGCTGCGTGGTCAAGGCGCCATCCACCCTGGGCACGTTCCTGCGCAGCTTCCGTTGGGGCCACGCCCGCCAGCTGGATCGGGTGAGCCGGGAACTGCTGGCCCGGGCCTGGGCCGCTGGGGCGGGACCCCGATCTTTGAACAATCACGGACCGTTGACCATCGACCTGGACCCCACCATCTGCGAGACCTACGGTCCGGCCAAGGAGGGAGCCCGCCACCACGGCTACACCGGCCACCACGGCTACACCGGCCACCACGGCTACACCGGCCAGCGGGGCTATCACCCGCTGCTGGCCGTCGCCGCCGGAACCGGCGATGTGCTGATGGCTCGGCTGCGTGAGGGCCGCGCCAACACTACTCGGGGCGCCGCCCACTTCCTGCGTGAGACGGTGGGACGGGTGCGCTACGCTGGGGCCAGCGGACCACTCACGATGCGGGCCGACAGCGGCTTCTATAACCACGCCATGGTCACCACCTGTCGAGAGACTAACGTCCGCTTCTCCATCACCATCCGCCAACACCAGACCCTGCACAACCAGATCGAGGCCATACCTGAGGGGGACTGGACGCCCCTACCCTACTGGATGGACGGTGCTGCCGACGTGGCCGAGACCACCTACATCCCCTTCGAGAGTGCGCCCGACGCCGCGCCGGTGCGGCGCATCGTCCGCAGAGTGCAGCCCACGCCCGGTTCTCAACTGGCCCTCTTGGTCGACTACAGCTATCACGGCTTCATCACCGACCGGGACGGAGGCACTCTGGAACTGGAGGCCGGTCATCGCCGCCACGCCGAGATCGAGAACGCCATCCGCGACCTCAAGTACGGCGTGGGACTGAACCATCTCCCCTCAGGGCGTTTCGCCGCCAAGTCCCCTTGCAATCTACGGCCTGGCTGGCGGTGCAGGTGATGGCCCACAACCTGGCCCGCTGGACCGCGCGCATCGGTCTGGGCGAGCAACTGGTCACCACCAAGACCCTCCGACGGCGGTTCTTCTCCATCGCCGGACGGCTCACTCGCTCGGCGCGCCGCCTCACTCGGCATCTTCCCCAGCGCTGGCCCTGGGAAAACCAGTTCACTCACGCCTGGGCCCGAGTGCGCGCCGTTCCCCTACCAGCCTGACGACGCGCCGTCGGCGCCCAACCCGTCCGCCGGACAACCCATGGGCTGTCCCGCCGACCCATGCCAGCCCAGCCCGCCAGCGCCACTTCCGGCATGCCGCCTGGCCGTTTTCGCCCGCCGCCGCCACTGCGGGCCAGTACCTTGCCACTGGCGTGGCCGCCACCGACCGCCCTGAACCACATCTATTGGCGATCGGGCCGGGCGCGTTCGCCTTTCTTACCCATCATCCCTCACGTCAACGCTAGAACCGCATCCCTTCGGTGGATTCGGGATTAGATGCTACCACTGGGCAGCCCCGACCGCATCCACGTCGCCTTCGACGACCACCGTCTGGTGGCCAATGCCGGACTGCTCCTGCCGGTTACCCTGGCCCACCATCTGGGTCTGGGTGAACTGGTGGACCCCCATGTTGACCTGGGAGATGCGTCGGGTCGAGCCAACCCGGGGGACAAGCTGCTGACCCTGGTGGCGTCGGCCCTGGCCGGTGGCGACTGCATTGACGACGCCGACGTGTTGCGCACCGGCGGGACGGCCAGGGCCATCGTGTAAAGGATGTCAACGGTCAGGGAAAATGTCCGGCTAAGTGTTCAGCATAAATGTCACTCGGTTATGCCGCCATGGCATCAGAAGTTGGCGTAGTTGACGCGATGCGGGATTGCCGGGTCGGTGGGGAGTTTCAGCGTCGATGTATTTCCGGACCGTGGCCCGGTTGATCCCCAACTCCCTTGCTATTCCTCGGATGGACATGCCTTTACGCTTCGCCTTCTGTATGGCCTTCCAGCGCGCCTTCTGGAGAAACGTAGGCTTCCGAGGCGCAATGGCTGCCACCTTGCCGGCTGCGGTCCCGCGGTCAGCAATCGGGTCATGAGCAACTCCTACGGAACGATGTGTCTCGAGTTGAGAGTAGGTCCTTGCCCAAGGCCTGGCCGGATGGCCAGGACCGGAACGGCGGCTGGCAAGGTGTGGGGATGATTCGTTACCGGTTCGCATGAATACCGGATTGGGCGGCGCCTCTTGAACAGGGATGGTGCGTCCCTGGTGTTGCAGGGATAGACGACCATCCAGTCCTTCCAGGACCTCCACAGCGGCCCCGGCATAGCTGGGACATTGTGGCTCGGGCAGCAACTGCAGGGTATGCAACTGGAACTTCACCGTGTTGTCCCGGGCCACCTTCCTGCGGTGCTTGAAGCAGAGGATGCGGTCCAGACACACGTCCGATGCCAGTGGGTGGTAAGCGGCCTCGGGACATTGCGGCGGAACGCTGAAGCGTGCGTTGAAGCGTGGCAGAAAACCCTGCAGCAGGATGTCAGCGTCCGCGATGGTGGTCGCGCCAGCCAGTCGGAGTTCCGTCACCAGCCGGTCCTGAAACGTTCCCGCCGTTCGTTCCACGCGACCCTTCGCCTGGGGCGACAGTGCGAATATCAGCTGGATCCCCAGCTCATCCATGGCGCGGCTGAACTGGGTTGGCGCACCGGCGAGCCCAGACCCGGGCGTGTGCTTGAAGACGGCGTGCCGGTCGACGTAGAGGGCAACCGGGGCGCCGTAGCTCTGCACCAGCTCCCGCATCATCACGAAATAGTTGCGTGCGTCTTCCCGCTCGCAGAAGAGCGCGTTCACCACGGCGCCGGTGGCGTCATACACCGCCAACAGCAGCGTGAACTGCGGTCCCGTTTCCTCCAACCATCGGTGAAAGCTGCCGTCTATCTGGATCAGCATCCCGGCCTGCGGCATTCGCTGGCGACGCACCCGATGTTGCGGCGTACGGCGACGGCGCGGGCTGTTCAACCCAGCGGATACCAGTATGCGCCGTAGCGTACTGCGGTCGATGTCGATACCCTCGCGCTCTCCAAGCAATTCGCTCAGGTGGGTGTGGTTGGTTCCCAAGTAGCGGGTGCTGGCCAGGTGTAATACCTCGGCTTTGGTTGTCTCCGGTGTTGCGTTGGGCGGCCGACGACCACGGTGGCCGTGAGCCAGGGCGGCGGCACCCTCCTTCCGGTACGCTGACAGAATGCGCCTGGTGTGGCGCGTGCTCACTCCCATCAGCCCGGCTGCCTGGTCCACGGTCATCTGCTCTGCCCACAGGCGGTTCAGGACCTTGAGTCTGCCTTGTTCTTTCTGGTTCAACGTCACATTCTCCATAGAGGGGAATATGACATTTATGCTGACCAGTTAGTGAGGACCTTTTCGCTGACCGTTGACATCCTTTACACGACCAGCGTAGCAACCTCCTCGTCCTCGTAGTTGACGCGCCAGATGCGGCCAGTTGGTCGTACAGCGACATCCATCCAATTCTTGGCCACGTCAATACCCACGTAGGTGGACTGCTGTTCCATATTTACCTCCGGTATCCCACCGGCCCGGCCTTGCAGATACGGGCTTGGTTGGCCCTGGCAATCGTTCGGGCTCTGCTGGGGATGAGTGTGGCGACCCTCGCTAGAAATCGGTCTGCCACGACCAAGTTGACGTCGGTCTGCCGCACCCGTAACCACTCAGACGCTGGGATTTTCCCACGCCGCCACCAAGATACAAGTTGACGCGGGACACCGTTGATCTAGCAGCCTGTCCGAGAAACACGTTTGGTGATGTATTGGGGGTATGATGGGGCGAGCATCAAAATGGTGGAGCCGGTAATGAGCAAGACCTATCGTGCCTATAACCCCGATCAACAGTTGTTGCTGCCGGCGGCGCTGCAGGAGTGGCTGCCATCGGACCATCTGGCCTACTTCATCTCCGACGTGGTGGAGCAGTTGGACCTGTCGGACATCATGGCCCGCTACGAGCGAGAGCGGCGGGGCGGACCGCCCTATCATCCTGAGCTGATGGTCAAGGTGCTGCTCTACGGCTACTGCGTGGGGGTGGCGTCATCCCGACGCATTGCCCGTCGGCTCCACGAGGACATCGCCTTTCGGGTGCTGGCGGCCAACAGCACGCCGGACTTCCGCACCATCTCTGACTTTCGCAAGGACAACCTGGCGGAGTTGTCGGACCTGTTCCTGCAGGTGTTGGCATTGTGCCAATTGGCTGGGTTGGCGAAGTTGGGGCACGTGGCGTTGGACGGGACCAAGGTAAAGGCCAACGCATCGAAGCATAAGGCGATGAGTTACGGGCGGATGAAGGAGAGGTCGGCACAGTTGGCGGCGGAGGTGGCGGAGTTGCTGCGGCGAGCGCAGGCCGCGGATGAGGAGGAAGACCGGCGGTACGGCCGGGACAAACGTGGGGACGAGTTGCCCAAGGAGTTGGCCTTTCGGGAGGGTCGGTTGGAGAAGATCCGAGAGGCCATGGCGGCGTTGGAAGCCGAAGCCCAGGCTGAGGCAGAGTTGGCCGAGGGTGTGGGCAAGGAGCAATCGGGGATGCCGGATGACAAGGCCCAGCGTAACTTCACCGATGCTGAGTCTCGGATCATGCCCGCGCCAGGCGGGCGGGATTTCGTCCAGGCGTACAACTGTCAGGCAGTGGTGGACAGCGACCACCAGGTGATTGTGGCGGCACAGGCCACCAGCCAGGCATCGGACAAGCAGCAGGCCGTCGCCATGATTGAGGAGGCCATCGCCAACACCGGCGCCGTCCCCAGGGAAGTGTCCGCTGACGCCGGTTACTACTCGGCCAAGGCAGTTGATGAACTCTACGCGCTGGGCACGGACCCCTACGTCGCGCCGGAGAAAACCTGCCACGGCACCGTATTGCCGCCAGCCCCCAGGGACCGCATCCCCAATCAGCTGTCGCCGCGGGACCGGATGCGTCGGAAGTTGCTGACGAAAAAGGGTCGGGAACGTTACGCGCTGCGGATGGCGACGGTGGAGCCGGTATTCGGCCAGATTAAGCAGGGTCGAGGGTTCCGGCAGTTCCTGCTGCGGGGACTGGAGAAGGTGAAAGGGGAGTGGTCGCTGATCTGCACCGGCCACAACCTGCTCAAGTTGTTCCGGTTTGGCGCCAGGTTGCCGGCCCAAGGGTTCGCCGCATAGTTGACGAAGCCATTTTTGCCATCATCGGCACACCGTTGGCCCAATATTGGCGGCATCAGCAGCGGCGACCGGCAATCATAGTTGTCGCCGGTTAGTTCCCGGCTAAATCTACGCCAGTTGGGCATTCCTCAGACGGGCTGCTAGCGCCCGCCATGCTGTCTCGGACATTATCCGGTGAAGAAACACTCACCCGAAATCGTAATCGCGACCCTCAACCCAGTACTGACACACTCCGACGGAGTTGCCCAGCTAACCTTGCCGAAGCCTGGTGGACTTGGTAGGGCACCGTCTGGGCCATCTCGCCATCGAGCCGACAGATCATTTTTAAGGCATTTTCGCCAGTCACATTAAGGGTCAAGCCCGAGACGAGATGACCGGAAATATCATCGCAGTCACGTTATGGAGAACGCGACATTGACTTCGAGAGAACAGGTGAGGCTTCAGGTTTTGAACCGCCTGCTGGCCGAGCGCGAGGGCATCCACATCGGCCGGACCACCCTGCAACGTATCCTGGCGAAGGCCGGAGTGATCGTTCCGCACCGTCGCCGTCCACCCAAGCGTCGGTGCGTCCCAAAGAGACTGACCTCAGGCGAGCCAAGGCGCGCTGCGACCGTTGCAACAGCATGGTCTGCACGGTCGCCGATTCGGTGGATTGTCATCTTACCCAGCGCACGTCCTCACGGGGCCGTGGCCAACAGATGAGGGCCCCATCAGTCCTGATGACGCACGTAACAATGTCAGTGGATACGATCTCCTTATAAGAGCCTGCGGGGATACCGGATCTGCCGACGTAGTCGGTCCCCCAGCACGCAATCGAATCGTCGTTGGCGATGGCGCAGGTGTGTGACCTGCCGAGAGCGACACTCTGGTAGGTCCCAGTCGGGGCGTCGCTTTGGCCAGCGTTGTTTTTGCCCCAGCAGGCGATGGAATCATCGCTGGCGATGGCGCAGGTGTGGTCGGCGCCCACACTGAGGGACTCGAAAGCGCCGGTCGGAGCGTCAGTTTGGCCATCCCAGTTGTATCCCCAGCAGGCGATGGAATCATCGCTGGCGATGGCGCAGGTGTGGTCAGTGCCTGCGCCAAGGGACTTGAAGGCGCCGGTCGGCGCGGTGGACTGACCAAAGTAATCGATGCCCCAGCAGGCGATGGAATCATCGCTGGCGATGGCGCAGGCGTGATAGCCTCCAAAACTGATTGCCTGGTAGGCGCCGGCCGGCGCCTCCGACTGCACATTCTGGTTGTATCCCCAACAGTCGACCATTCCATCGCTGGCAATGGCGCACGTATACTCGGCCCCCACCACGACGGATGTGTACGTTCCTTCCGGTGGCGTCGCCTGGCCTTCGGAGTTTGATCCCCAGCAAACAACGATGTCATCGGTCGAGATAGCGCAGGAATGGCCCCCGCCCAGTTCTGCGAAGATTGATTTGTAGGTTCCCGTCGGCGGATCGGCGGCCCGAGTTCCGTTCAGTCCCCAGCAATCCAGTGTGCCGTCGGACGCTACGGCGCAGTTGTGGTAGTAGCCGGACGCGATGCTGGTGTATGCGCCCGCGGGAGGTTCGATTCGCCCGTCAAAGTCATTCCCCCAACAGTGGACGGCTCCGTCGGTGGCAATGGCACAGGTGTGAAGGAAACCGGCGCTCATAGCCTTGAACGTTCCAGCAGGGGGCGTGGACACGCCTTCGTCATTGAGGCCCCAGCAGGTGATGGTGTCATCGGTCGCAATCGCGCAGGTGTGCTCCCAACCGATGGCCAGCGCTTTGTAGGTGCCCGAAGGCGCGGTTCCTTGACCGAAACTGTCGTAACCCCAGCATGCGACGGTGTTGTCGGTCGCGATCGCGCAGGTGTGGCGGCTGCCCGAGACGATGGTTTTGAAGGTGCCCTGCGGCGAATTCGTCTGCCCAACTGCGCCCCATCCCCAGCAGGATATGGAACCGTCCGCCGCTATAGCGCACGTATGGCGGCTGCCCGAGGCGATGGCCTGGTAGCTGCCCTCTGGGGGGTTGGTCACGCCGTAGCTGTTGGCGCCCCAGCAACTGATGCTGTCGTCGTCACGCAGCCCACAGGTGTGGTAGAAACCCGAACTGAGAGCGGTGAATACGCGGTCTTCGGCTGAGGCCGAGTCCGTGACGTTTCCGGCGTCGGACCAAGGGCCGTCTCCCTCATCATTGGTTGCTCGTACCTGAACCTCGTAGCCGGTACCCGCGGTGAGCCCCGTGATCGTTGCGCTGTTGCCCGTCTGGTCCTGTGGGCCGTCGGTCCAGGTCCCGCCCGAATCCTCCTCGCGGTACTGAAGGTCGTAGCCGGTGATCTCCGGGCGGCCCGCGTTGTCGGGCGCCGTCCAGGCCACATCCACACTTGTTGTGCTGTCCAATGAGGCCGTAACCGTAGGTGCGGCCGGGGCCAGCGGCGGCTCATCCTGATCGGCGATGCTAATGGTAACGTCGAGCGTCGCGGTCCCGCCATTGCCATCATCCGCCAAGATCGCAACGGAGTAACTGGACCTGGCCTCGTGGTCGTATATGGAGCCAACTTTGGTCTGCAACTGACGATTGCCGGCTTTGAAGGCGAAACGACCGGCGCCGATGCCGGTCATCCTGTAGGTCAGGGTATCGCCGTCGACGTCCACGGCGGCGGGCAGAGTGGCGCCTATGGTGGATGCCGTGGCCACGGCATCCGCGCCGATGCTTTCGTTCATGGTGCGCGTTTCGGCGTTTACCGAGAAGGCGGGAGCGCTGCCGATGGGTTCCGTGAGGTACCGGAACGTGTAGTCGATCCTGCCGGCCTCCTGCGCCTCTACCCTAACGTAGTAATACTCATCAGCGCCGGTGGCCTCAAGGGTGACGTTGAGCACCTCTTTGCTGTCGCCTTCCTTCTCCCCTGAGACGATCACCGTACCGTCGTTGCTTTCGACATAGAGGTTGGCGTTGTAGTCCATCTCCCTGATCCGGAGCCTGACCATGCGCCGCTCCGACAGGCTGAACCTGTAGTACTTGATGGCATCATCGTTATCAACGAAATCGTCCCGGTTGGTAGGCTCGGTGTCGGCAATGTCCCCAAGAGACACGGCGTCCGCTCGTTCCGCGGCGTAATCCGGCGTCGCCCAGGGTGTGGCGACGCCGGTGACCACTTCGCTCCAGGCTGACCTCCTCTCGCCGTCGAACCTGGCGGCCACCGCGACCTTGTATGTTGCCCCAGGTGTCAGTCCGGTCACGGTGTGGCTGTTGACCGTGGGGTAGGCGTTCCAGTTCGCGTTGCTGGAGCGCCTGAACTGCTCTCCGCTGGGTGCCCACCTGACCCGGTATTCGTCGGGGCCATCGGGATGAACGTCCCACGTGATGTCCAGCTCCCCCGGGTCGGAGCCTGGAGTTACCGCAAAACCCGTCACTGCGGCTTTCCGTGGATCGGTCTGCGCCGACGCCGATATGGCGAATGTGAACAACGTCAGCGCGGTGATTGCTACTGCAGCGACGGCTAGGACGGCGATGCGGCGTGGGTGCTTGATGGTCGTGGTTGCGATCATGCGCTAAACCGAAGCCAAGGTGAAACCCGCACTTGGTTTAGATAGAATTGGAAGGAATTGAGAGGATCGGTTGGGAAGTTGCCGGGGGTTGCTGGTGGGTATGCTGGAGATGGGAGCGCTGCTGGAGCGGTGGCGCATGGATGAGGCTGCGGTACGACGACGGATGTACCGAGCGCCGACGCCTCGGGAGCGGGAACGGTGGCACGCGGTGTGGTTGCTGGCGCAGGGTTGGACCGCGGCGGCGGTAGCTCAGGCGCTGGAACGGGACGCCCACACTATTGGCCAATGGGCCACGGCATTCCGGGAGGGTGGTCCTGAGGCGCTGGCTTTTGAGCAGTCAGGAGGTTCCCCCCCGCATTGAACCGGGAGCGGCAGGCCGAGTTGAAGGCGGCGGTGCAGGAATTGCCGTCGCAAGCTGGCATCGATTTGTCCAACTGGAACTGGAAGGCGGTGCGCCGGTTGGTAGAGGAACGCTTCGGGTTGACGCTGAGCCGGAGTGGTTGCCTGAATTACCTGCACCGGTTGGGCTTTGTCCTGAAGCGTCCCAAGAAGCGGTTGGTCAAGGCAGACCCGGTACGGCGGGAAGGCTTTGTGAGGGAGTACATCGCCTTGGCGGCGGCGGCCCGACGAACTGGGGCCAAGATATTCTTCGCTGACGAGGCTCACTTTCGGGCGGATGCGGATCTGCGGGCCAAATGGGTGCTGAAGGGTGAACCGGCGCTGGTGGACTCCACCAGCCCGCGACGTGGGGAGAAGGCGAGCTACTACTCGGCGGTGTGTCTGGAAACCGGAGAGGTGGAGTTGATGGAACTGGAAGGTAACAGCAACTCCACCACCTCGGTTGCCTTCCTGTCGGTTGCCTTCCTGCGTCAACTGCGGGCGCAACACACCGAACCGTTGACGGTGATTTGGGACAATTCCCCAGCTCATAGGGGCGACGCGCTGCGAGCCTACCTGGCCAACCCCAACTTGAACCTGCGCTTGGTGAACCTGCCCACCTATAGCCCAGATTTCAACGCCGACGAGGCTATTTGGGGCTGGGTACGTCAAGAGGTGACCGCCAACCTGTGCCTGGGGACCCGTGCCGCAGTCCAAGAGAAGGTGGGCGACTTTTTCGCCAGCCTGTCCAGCCGATGCGACGAAGTCAAGCGCCGATGCCAGACCGTGCTTCAGGCTCGAGCAGCAGAACTGACTGCCAGCACTCAAGCCGACCCTTCCCATCCCGCGAATGTAGATTTCACCTTGGCTTCAGTTTAGTACTCAGTCACACCTGTATCGACAGATACCGCGAGAGGTGAGCCGGAGTGGCTACGCTGAGTAGCAATCAGCAGTGCGGGAGGTGCGTAATCCATGGTTCAGGAGAAATACGGGGTACAGTTGACGTCGGAGGAGCGAGAACGGCTCCGGCAATTGATCCGAAGCGGCCAGCATTCCGCACGGGTAATCACGCGGGCGCGCATCCTGCTCCGGACTGACGAAGGGTGGAGCGCGAGCCAGGTGGTAGCAGCGCTGGACACGTCGCAGCGCACGGTGTTCCGCACCAAACGGCGGTACGCCGAAGAAGGATTGGACGGCGTGCTGCACGACCATCCCCAAGCCAACCGGTATCGTAAACTGGACGATCGGGGTGAAGCCCACCTGATTGCCCTGGCATGCAGCGCTGCGCCCGAAGGACATGACCACTGGACCCTGCGGCTGCTGGCCGACCAGGCGGTGGAGTTGGGGTTGGTGGAATCGTTGTCCCACGAGACGGTGCGTCTGCGGCTGAAAAAAACATCCTCCAGCCGTGGCGGAAGCAGCAGTGGTGCATCCCCAAGGTGAACGGGGAGTTCGTGGCTGCCATGTGAGGACGTGCTGGACCTCTACGCCGAACCCTACGACCCAAACCGGCCGGTGGTGTGCTTCGACGAGACCTCCACCCAACTGCTGGCCGATGTGAGAGAGCCTTTGCCCGCCCAACCGGGACGCCCGCGACGCCAGGACTACGAGTACCGGCGCGGCGGCACCCGCAACATCTTCCTGACCTGTGAGCCTCTGGCCGGCTGGCGCCACATAGCCATCACCGAACGCCGCACCATGCAGGACTTCGCCCACCAGATGCAGTGGCTGGTGGATGTAGCCTATCCCCACGCTCCGGTGGTACGGGTGGTGCTCGACAATCTGAACACCCACCGCATGGCTTCCCTGTACGAGACCTTTCCGGCTGCTGAGGCTCGGCGCATCGTGAAACGGTTGGAGCTTCACCACACTCCCAAGCACGCCAGTTGGCTGAATATGGCCGAGATTGAATTCAGCGTGTTGACCCGGGCTTGCCTTCAAGGGAGAAACCCCGACGAACCTGCCCTGCAACGGGCTATCGGCGTCTATGAGACTGAGCGTAACGCTAAGGAAGCCACCATCGACTGGCGGTTCACCACTCAGGATGCCAGACACAAACTGCTGCGATTTTATCCCTGCCACTCCAACATTGACTGAGTACTAAACTGAAGCCAAGGTGAAATCTACATTCGCGGGATGGGAAGGGTCGGCTTGAGTGCTGGCAGTCAGTTCTGCTGCTCGAGCCTGAAGCACGGTCTGGCATCGGCGCTTGACTTCGTCGCATCGGCTGGACAGGCTGGCGAAAAAGTCGCCCACCTTCTCTTGGACTGCGGCACGGGTCCCCAGGCACAGGTTGGCGGTCACCTCTTGACGTACCCAGCCCCAAATAGCCTCGTCGGCGTTGAAATCTGGGCTATAGGTGGGCAGGTTCACCAAGCGCAGGTTCAAGTTGGGCTTGGCCAGGTAGGCTCGCAGCGCGTCGCCCCTATGAGCTGGGGAATTGTCCCAAATCACCGTCAACGGTTCGGTGTGTTGCGCCCGCAGTTGACGCAGGAAGGCAACCGACAGGAAGGCAACCGAGGTGGTGGAGTTGCTGTTACCTTCCAGTTCCATCAACTCCACCTCTCCGGTTTCCAGACACACCGCCGAGTAGTAGCTCGCCTTCTCCCCACGTCGCGGGCTGGTGGAGTCCACCAGCGCCGGTTCACCCTTCAGCACCCATTTGGCCCGCAGATCCGCATCCGCCCGAAAGTGAGCCTCGTCAGCGAAGAATATCTTGGCCCCAGTTCGTCGGGCCGCCGCTGTCAAGGCAATGTACTCCCTCACAAAGCCTTCCCGCCGTACCGGGTCTGCCTTGACCAACCGCTTCTTGGGACGCTTCAGGACAAAGCCCAACCGGTGCAGGTAATTCAGGCAACCACTCCGGCTCAGCGTCAACCCCAAGCGTTCCTCTACCAACCGGCGCACCGCCTTCCAGTTCCAGTTGGACAAATCGATGCCAGCTTGCGACGGCAATTCCTGCACCGCCGCCTTCAACTCGGCCTGCCGCTCCCGGTTCAATGCGGGGAGGAACCTCCTGACTGCTCAAAAGCCAGCGCCTCAGGACCACCCTCCCGGAATGCCGTGGCCCATTGGCCAATAGTGTGGGCGTCCCGTTCCAACGCCGCGGCCGTCCAGCCTCGCGCCAGCAACCACACCGCGTGCCACCGTTCCCGCTCCCGAGGCGTCGGCGCTCGGTACATCCGTCGTCGTACCGCAGCCTCATCCATGCGCCACCGCTCCAGCAGCGCTCCCATCTCCAGCATACCCACCAGCAACCCCCGGCAACTTCCCAACCGATCCTCTCAATTCCTTCCAATTCTATCTAAACCAAGTGCGGGTTTCACCTTGGCTTCGGTTTAGTACTCGCTCATGGTTGACATCTGGTTGGTTGGTCGGTCGGTCTTGGGTTCGGACTTCGGCCCTGCCGGCCATTCCGTTTGCTGGGTCCCGTCGGTCTGGTGTCCCGCGTCAACTAGAAATGCCGGTTACGTCGATTAGTTTTGCCGGTTCACCTCCTCTGGCTGGCGGCGTTGCTGGGCCGCGCCGGTGCGGTAGCTGGGGACGTCAAACTCTAGGATGACGGAGTGATGCACCACCCGGTCGATGGCGGCCGCGGTGGCCATGGGGTTGGCGAAGATGCGCTCCCACTCCGAGAAGACCAGGTTGGACGTGATGCCCAGCGACCTCCGCTCGTAGCGTTCGGCGATGAGGGTGAAGAGGACCTCGGACTCCTCGGCCCCCTGGGGCAGGTAGCCCAGATCGTCGAGGAGCAGGAAGTCGAAGTTGTCCAGCTTGCGCAGCTGCCGGGGCAGGGCAAGATCGCGCTTTGCGGCGAGCAGTTCCTGCACCAGACGATAGGCTGGGGCGAAGAGGACCGAGTGGCCGGCTTCCACTAGGCGGTGGCCCAAGGCACACAGGGCGTGGGTCTTGCCGGTGCCGGGCAATCCGAAGGCCAGCACGTTGACGCCGCTATCTACGAAACTGCCCTGGGCCAGTTGGTCCATCTGCTGCCTGAGTGCCAAGGGCATCCGGTCGTGCTCGAAGGTCTCCCAGGTCTTGCCCGAGGGCAGCCTGGATATCTTGCGCAGCCGGTCGATGCGACGCTGACGGCGATCCTCGGCTTCCTGCTCCAGCACCTCAAGGAAGGTGGGCAGGGCGTCGCCGTGGCCGGCGGCGGTGAAACGCGGCGTGGTTTCCGCCCCCGCCGTGGGCAGCTTGAATTGGTGGCACAGATCGCTGATGCGTTCCTGCATGATGCTGGTGTCCGTCATCCGCACACCTCCACCGTGGCCAGGCTGACCGTGAGCAAGCGGTCGTAGACTTTCAGGTCCGGCTTCCCGGACAGGGTCAGCAGCGGAGCTTCCGGCGCCCTGGGCTCGGCCAACTCCTTCACCGCAGCGTAGTCGAAGGTCTCCCCCGTTTCCAAAAGCAGGTCCAGCGCGCTGTCCACCGTGGCTTCCATCGTGGTCGCCGCCAGGTGCAGGATGCGCGCGTACTCCACGTCGGCTCGTTCCCCACGCCATTTCCTGAGCCCGTCGTAGGCGAGGCGGAAGTGCATGGTGGGAAACAGCTGCTCCCGGAAGCGGTAGCGAGCGAAGGCCCCTGGCTTGCGCACCAGCGACCCGATGACATGGCGGTAATTGACGTTGGCTTCCCCCTCACCGTGCACCCGCGCCATGCGTTCCACCAGACTGCCCTTGTAGTACACTTCCACCCAGTCGGCGTACAGCCGGATCCGCACCTCCTTCCCGATGAGACGGGAGGGCACGGAGTAGGTCCGACCGGCTGCCTTGACGGTGCTCCACTTACGGACCTTGGCCTGGTAGTTGACGTATTCCGGCATGGGAGCTGAGGGTAGGGGTCCCAGCGAAGGCATTTCCTGCTCCAGCTTCCCTTGTACCAGGCGATTGCGCCTGGCGACCATCTGCCGGATGAAGTCGGCGTAGTGGTCGACGGTGTCGAAGTCGCGGCTGCCTCTGAGCATCAGGGCTTGGTCGATGGCGTCCTTGAGCCGGTAGTGAGCCTGCTCGGCGACGCCATTTTCATGGCTCTGGCCGCGATTGATGCGGGTGGACTGGAGACCGTAGTGGTCCAGCAGGGCGGCGTAATTGTCGTTAAGCGCCCGCCCCCGGCTGCGTTTCACCTCGTGGGTGGCGGCAGAGGTATTGTCGCTGCGCACCACCTCAGGCACGCCGCCCAGGGTCCAGAGGGCAGATTGCAGACCCTTTTGCAACGCCAGGAAGGTCTCGCCGGCGGCGAGCTCCGCGTAGCGCCACCCCGAGTGGCTGAGGATCAGCTGGAACAGCTGGTGGCGGTAGGGCTGACCGGCGATAGTCACTTTCAGGGAACTGCCGTGGGTGAAGTCGAACTGGGCTTCCCGGCCGGGTGGATGCTCCTGGGGGAAGTACACCTCCTGATCCGGACCGTTTAGCGCCCGCCAATCCTGTAATCGTCGTTGCAGTGTGCGCAGCTGGGAAGCGCTGAACCGGCCGGGATGCTGCTCCTCCAACCACTCGATAATTGTCGTTGCCTTCAGCTTGCCCGCCGCTTCTCCTTGTAGCAGGGGCTCGATCTCTTCCTCCCACACCCCGTCGAAGGGATCGGGCCGGGTGCGCCACTGGCGCTCTTGCCTGGTTTCCGACGGCAACGGGCCGCTTTGCCATTTCCGTGCCGAGCGCACGCTCATTCCAGCCTTGGCCGCTGCTGTCTCCTGAGTCTTTCCTTCCATAAGTTTCCGCCTCAATAGTGCGACTTGTCGGTCTGTGATCAATCCGGTACCTCCGTACCGGATGATTTACCTCATCTCGACCGGCAAAAGTAGTCGTCGCGACCGGCAGGACTTATTGTCGTTCATCAATCCCGACGAACTTGCCCTGCAACGGGCCATCGGCGTCTATGAGACTGAGCGTAACGCTAAGGAAGCCACCATCGACTGGCGGTTCACCACTCAGGATGCCAGACACAAACTGCTGCGATTTTATCCCTGCCTTTCCAACGTTGACTGAGTACTAGCTGGACTTTGCGAAAAATGTAGAAAAATATAAAGACAGGGTAAGCCCCAATCCACTGAAGAGATGAGTGTCGGGGCAGGTTGAAGGTGTAAGAAAGTGCTCCTTTGCTTCTGGGATAATGGTTTGTGAAACACCAAACCGACCCAAAAGAAGGAGCACCAAACGGATGCTACCATGCAACCACCCCGACCACATCCAGATCGCCTTCGACAACCACCACTTGGTGGCCAATGCTGGGCTGATCCTTCCGTCCACTCTGGCACTGCATCTGGGCCTGCCCCAACTGGTTGATCGGCACCTGGACCTGGGCCGTGCCCCAGGCGGAGCCAACACGGGCGACCAGATCATGACGCTGGTGGCCTCCGCCCTGGCTGGGGGCGACTGCATTGACGATGCCGACGGGTTGCGTGCTGGCAGGACCGCGCGGGTGCTGGGCTGCGTGGTGAAGGCGCCATCCACCCTGGGCACGTTCCTGCGCAGCTTCCGTTGGGGCCACGCCCGCCAGCTGGATCGGGTGAGCCGGGAACTGCTGGCCCGGGCCTGGGCCGCTGGGGCGGGACCCCGATCTTTGAACAATCACGGGCCGTTGACCATCGACCTGGATTCCACCATTTGTGAGACCTATGGATCGACCAAGGAGGGGGCGCGCCACCATGGCAACAGCCAGCAGCGGGGCTATCACCCGCTGCTGGCTGTTGCCGCCGGAACCGGCGACGTGCTGATGGCTCGGCTCCGTGAGGGCCGCGCCATCACCGCTCGGCCCGCCGCCTCACCCTGCATCTGCCGCAACGTTGGCCCTGGGAAACCCAGTTCACTCGTGCCCTGGCTCGATTGCGCGCCTTGCCGCTCCCTTCCTGACCGCGGCGCCGGCAACCGGCCCGCCACTCTCGCCTTCATCCACCAGCCAGTCAAATCTCTCTCCAACTCGCGCCGTACACCTGGGACAGCGAGGGTTTCTTGCCGCCTTCGGCCACTTCATGCGCGGCTCCCTTCGCCGACAACAGGCGCACTACCGGCGCCATCCGCCCGAAATCAGACTGGCCGACCCCGTCTCCATCCCGGTCGTGTCCCCCTCCAGCGCCCCCACCACTCGCATCGGTGGATTTGGGCTAATGCTCAAACGTCACCAGCCCTCCTGAATCCCTTTGTCACACACCCTCTAAGAGGGTGTGTGACAAATCCGCTGGATTACGCGGGGATACCTGAATCACTGCAAACTGAGTCCCTTCCCGCTGAATGGGGAAAGGTTCAAATGGTGGTGAAAACCCAATTGTCACACACCCTCTAAGAGGGTGTCTAAAAATGGGGAAGGCGGGCCAGTCTGCGCAGGGTGAGGCCGGTCATTGCGATGTAAATCCAGGTTTCGGTGGTTTCACACAATGCTTCGTAGTCCTTGCTCAACCGTCGTTGCAGGTTCAGCCAACCGAAGGTGCGTTCCACGACCCACCGCCGGGGCAGCACCTGAAAGGTATGCTGCTGTGCTGGGCGCCGCACCAACTCCAGGGTCCAGCCGCCCACCGTCCTGGCCCACTCTACCAATTTGCCGCCGTAGGCCCCATCAGCCCAGATCAGCTGTAGTCGAGGGAAACGGCCCAGCAGCCGGGTCAGTACCAACCGGGCGCCGTCCCGGTCCTGAATGTCGGCGGGATGCACTGCCACCGCCAGCGGCAGCCCCAGGGTATCCACCACGATGTGGCGCTTGCGGCCCTTCACCTTCTTGCCGGCGTCGTAACCCCGAGGCCCCCTTTTTCCGTGGTCTTCACCGACTGACTGTCGATGATGGCCGCGCTGGGACTGGCCTGGCGACCCTGAGCCTGCCGCAGCTCGGCGTGCAGGACGCCATGTACCCGTTGCCAGGTGCCATCACGACGCCAGGTACGGAAGTAGTGGAAGACAATGCGCCACGGCGGCAGGTCGTGGGGCAGCATCCGCCAGGAGCAACCAGTGCGCAGCACGTAGCGGATGGCGTTGACGATCTCCCGCCGGGGGTAGGTGATGGGTCGGCCGCCCGGTTTGGGCGGTGGCAGCAATGGTTCCAGCAGTTGCCATTCTCGGTCGCTGAGGTCGCTGGGATAGGCTGGTCGTTTCATGCCCCCACGTTACGACCAACCCCCTTATCACGCCTGGATACCTCTACCCCAATTTCAACCTTTTTAGACACCCTCTAAGAGATTCCGTTGCTTGCGCCGCTCGAAAATGCGCAAAGTCCAGCTAATCACCCTGCTTGCAACCACCGCCGTCCCTCCGGACGCCGGCCCGTGCCGTATAATGCCGCCCTGCCGGAGGTCCCAACATGCCCCTGATCCTCACCAACGCCAACCTCATTGACTGCGTCAACGAGGGCGTCACGCCCGACGCCACCGTCGTCATCGATGACGACCGCATCGCTGAGGTCGGACCCGGCCGCGCCGCATCGGCCAGCGCTACCGTCATCGACCTGCGCGGAGCTTTCCTCCTGCCCGGCCTGTGGGACGTCCACATCCATCCCGAGTACCCCGTCCCGCCCGGCATGACCGTGGCCCAGGAGACCGCCAACTTCGGCCGCGCCCTTTCGCTGGCCCTCACCGAGGGCGGCGTCACCGCCGTGCGCTGTGGCGGCGCGGCCCACTTCATGGACGTCGCCTGGAAGCGCGCCTTCGACTCCGGCGACGTGATCGGCCCCCGCGTCTTCGCCTCCGGCTACTTCCTGACCACCACCGGCGGCCACTTCCTCACCTCCGGCCAGGCCCGCGAGTGCGACGGGCCCTACGGCTTCGTCCAGGCCATCCGCGAACAGATCAAGAACGGCGTCGACCACATCAAGCTCAACCTCACCGGGGGCATTATGGGCCCAGATTGGGATCGCCACTGGCACTCCTTCTTCCTGGAGGACGAGCTCACCGCCGCCTTCGCCATCGCGCGCCAGCGCGAGTTCCCCGTGATGGCCCACGCCGCCAACCCCGACGCCGTCAAGTCTGCCCTCCGCCTCGGCGCCCACACCGTCGAGCACGGCTACATCATGGACGAGGAGTGCATCGCCACCCTCGCCGAATCGCCCACCTGGTACGTGCCGACCCTGGCCATCTCCCATCTCACCGAAGGACAGGCCCAAAACGATTACGAAAAACGCTGGCTGGCCCAGCGCAACATCGCCCAGGAGTTGCAGTGCCGCGCCGACGCGGCTGCCGACGAGCACGCCCGCTGGTTCCGCCGCGCCCTGGATTCCGGCGCGAAGATGGCTCTCGGCTCCGACATCCGCCCCCTGCGCGAGGCCGCTCTACTGGAGATGGGACTCTGGGTCCGCGACGGCGCGACCCCCTGGCAGACCCTCCAGGCCGCCACCCGCAATGCCGCCGAGCTATGCGGCGTCGGCGATCAGCTGGGCACCATCGAAGCCGGCAAGCTCGCCGATCTCATCGTCGTCGCCGCCAACCCCCTCGACGACATCAACCACCTGCGCCAGCTCCAACTCGTCATCAAAAACGGCCGCCTCGTCTCCGACAAACGGCCGTCAACTTAACCTGCGGGGAACCGCCGTCACGCGGTCGCCTGGCCCTCCGCCTCCTGTCCCGCCTTCCATTCGGCCTCCTTCTCAGACGGCCGCCACGGCTTGACCAAGGGCTCTACGTCCACCGGTTCAAGCCGATAAACCCTGCCGTACTGTGCCGCCGTTTCCAGATCACCAGCCGCCAGCGCGGCGCGTGCGGCATCCATGCGTTTACCGTCTTGTTGCGCTACGCTGGCGGCCCAGCGGGACCCGATGCCTTTCAACTCAGTCTGCACTTCCACTACATAGCCGTTGGCCTCTTCCATTCGAGTTCGGTACCGCTCGTAGCACGTCGCCGGAGAACCTGCGCCGTTGGGTGAAATGTCCAAGGGGACCATCCGATACAGATCGCCTTGGGAAGCGGCCACGTTCAAATAACCGTGGTCAATCGCGTCCTGAAAATCCTCAATCCTGTCCAGGTCGAATATTTGAATGTACGGGAAAGGGCATTCATTGGGATCGGGGATCGACATCTCCATACGCAAGGCATATTCCCGGTGGTAGGTCATACGGGGAAAATACTCAAAGGTGGTGAAGTTCATCGTCGCCTCCTGGTAACCAAGTCAGGTTCCCAACGGTCGAGGCCGGGATAATATGCGGTGATCACCAGCGCGTCTCCACTGTCAGCATGAAATCCCCAAACCACGTGCAGTGGCGTCCCCGTGGAATCGCGTTGCAATAATAGCACGGCGGGTTGTTCACCGGGATCTTCGTACTCTTCTACCACCGTCGCATCAACGATGCCGTTAACTAGATCGAAATCGTCGATCCCACGCTGGTCACGCCGCGTTCGCCCGTGCCGGCTGGGCCGAACACGTCCGGCGGCGACCAGCGCCTGCACCTGTTCCAGCAGGCTGGGCATCCGGTCGCCGCCGCTTGAACTACAGTAGCGCCACCGGGTTCACCGGCGAGCCGGTGCCGCCCACCACCCGCAGCGGGTTGATGGTCAGCATGAACTCCCAGCGGCCCTCCTCGGCGCAGGCTTCCGCCAGCGGCTGCAGCAGCGCGTTGTCCAGCAGCCCGATGCCGTAGGCGAAGATGCTGCCGTGCACCGACCACGGCAGGTCGTACCCGTTGGGCGTGTGGTCCATCATGTCCCACACCAGCACGCAGCAGTCGCTCTGCCGGATGAACTTCAGGCACGACGTATGCAGACCCGGCCGCTGCGTCGGGTCGCTGCCCCAGATGGCGTTGCCGTCGGCGTTCCACTTCTCTCGGCCACCGTACACCACCAGGGCGTCGCCCGGCTCCATCTGCACACCCTGGGCGTCGCAGATATCCTGCAGTTCCCAGGAATGGATCGGTGTTTCCTGGGTCACGTAGTCGGTGCCCCGGTGGCGCGGCACGTCCAGCAGCACTCCCCGCGTGATGATGCCTTCCTTCCAGTGTTCCACTGACCCGTACTTGGCTCCGTCGAACTGGATCATCTCGTTGGGGTCCTTGCCGTTCCACATGCCGTTGTGGTCCCACACGTGGCAAAGGGCGTCCAGGTGCGTGGTGGCGGTGCCGTGGTAGGAGATGCCGTAGTAGTCCGTGGACATGCCGCCGCCCGGATCCCGCGGACCCTTCCGCATGTAGTGGATGGCCGGCGTCGGGTTGTTCGGCGCCGGCGTCACCGGGAACTCCCGGCTCAGCGACACCGCCCGCCCGGTCTTGATCAGGCCGGCCGCCCGCAGCCGCTTGGCGTCGTCAACCATGTTGACCGCGCCCATCTGGTCGTCCGGGCCCCAGCGGCCCCAGTTCACGTCGTCCTTCAGGTAGCCGAGCACTTCGTCTTTGCTGGGAACTTGTCGGTTGGTTGTCATCGTCATTCCCTCCGTAACAGCGCGGTCAAACCCACGCCGATCGCGTTCGCGGCAAGGTTGCCACTATGCGGAGGGAATGGCAAGGGTGAGCGCCGACCGCCTTCGCTCAGTCGTCGCTGAGGGTGACTTCGCCGGTCCGGCCATCATAATGAAGGACGAAGTCTTGCAGGAAAGACCGGCTTATTATGGCGCGGTGAAGTTGGCCGCCGGCGGCCAAACGAACTCCGGCGAACTGACCGCTGATCGTACGATTCTGTTCCGGAATGTGGATTTAGGCCAGATAGATGTCAGTTGTATGCGTCCCTGCCGAGCCTGAAATCACTTCATCATAATAGATCACCGGGAGGTGCAATTCCACAGCCAATTCGGCGTCGATGCTATTGCTGTTGGCGCCGGTGTCCACCAACGCAGAGAACAATTCCGGCGGAAGTATTGGATCCGTCCCTTTGACCTCATCAAACCCTGGGTCAAAACCGATTTTGACTGGAATGGTGGGTCCGACCTGTACCAGCAGTGTACGCCGTTCCTGTTGCTCAAAATCCGGGAAGCCGCAGTCAATCGTTGGCACGGGGCTTCCAGTGCAACCTCGCGTGTTCCAACCAGTCGGTCGGGGCGACCTGACGGATGAGGTACGGCCCCCAACCCAAGCGCAGGCCGGCTTCGCGGGCAGCGTCTTTGAAGTCCTTATAGACGCCGACCAACTCGTCGCCATGGACTACTACCCACTCATCGGTGTACTTGGCTTCCAATTCAGCGCGTAGCTGTTCATACGTTTCCAGTTCCATTTTCAAAACGACGCGAGCGGTTGACGGCCCTGGCTCATATTTCATAACCATCATGTTCACCTGCGGAGCCGGATCGTAATCTACATAAATTGTTTCCCATTGGATTTTATCAGGATCGCTCAGTCGGTAGCGGTCAGCACGCCACGTCGTGCCAGTCCCGCCCGTGGTAGCACGCCTCCCAGAACTGGTACTCGTAGCGCAGCGTCGTGCGGAAGATCCGGTCCAAGTTCGCCCGCTTGGTCGCGCCGGCCCGCTCGCCGGCGTCGTTGAGCCGTTCCGTGAACCAGGCCACCACGTCGCCCAGCACGTCGGGATTGTGGATGTCGATCCAGCCCTGGTACACGGCGTTATTCGGCTGCGCGCCAGAGTTGATCAGCCGTTCCGCCCAATCCAGGTAGGTGCCCTCGGTCACGTAGAACAGGGCCAGCAGGTCATCGAAATCGCCCTCCAGCGCGGTTCGCACCATGAAGTCGCCAAACCCTTGCGTGACGGGGTTGGCCTCGGTCTCGAGGTACTGCTCCGCCGTAACCCCCAGGTCGTGAAAGCCGTTCAGGAACAGGTCGTTCTCCGCGGAAAGGAAGTTGGACAGGAACCCGTTGAGTATCTTGCCCGCGTCGTAGTCCGGCGCGGCCTTGGCGATGGCGATGGACGTCAGCTTCACCAAATCCTTGCAGAAGACATAGTCCTGCCGGAAGTAGCTGCGGAACTTGGCGATGTCCAGGCTGCCATCGCCCATCTCCAACACAAACGGATGCGTGACCATCGACTCCCACTGGTCGTGATACTTCGCGCGCAGTTCGTCGGTCAGGGCCATAACACTTGCTCCATGAGGCGATGATTGAGGTCTGGGTGATTGAGGTCTGGATAATTGTGGTCTGAATGAATGTCATTGCGGCCGACGCGCGGCAATCTCGCCGGGCGCAGCAGCCACAGTCGCCGGGGCTGGTCTGACCGGGGCTGGTCTCACTGGAGCTGGATTGCCGGTCCGCCGCGCTCCCCGCGATACCGACGCGCAGAACTCACGCCGACTCGGCCAGGCAGCCGAAGAACCGGTCCATCATCCCCTTGGCCACCGAGCCCATCATGCGCTGTCCCACCCGTGCCGCCGCCCCACCCACCTGGCCGTCGGTGTCCACGTGCAGGTCGGTCCCGCCGCCCGACGCGGGCGTCAGCGTGACGCTGGACACGCCGTTGACGAAACCCAGGTTGCCGGAACCTTCGATGGTCATCCGGTAGGAATGGGGCGGGTTGAGCTCGGACAATGCCACCGTCGCCGTGAAGTTCCCACTGATCGGGCCCACCCGCACCGTCGCGCTGGCCCGGTAGCGGTCCGGTCCATCTGGCTCGATGCTGCGGCAGCCGGGGATGCAGCCGGCCAGCACGTCGGGATTCATCAGCGCGTCCCAGACGTCCTGCGGCTCCTTGTCGAAATGGTAATCAGCAGAAAGTTCCATAGCGCGCCGATTATAGCAGGGACGTCAGCGCTTGATGCTGGGCCCGGCTTCCTTTGATCGCGTACCTGGGGGTAATCGTCACCCCAGCGCAAGAGCCCTCAATAGGTGAATGCACCAGTGTCTAGTCCAGCCCCATCCGCCGCAGCGTGTAGGCGTCCCCGGCCATAATCTCCGCAATCCTCGGCGGCAGGCCGCGAAAATCATCGGTCGCCGCCGAGATCAATCTACCGGTCAGTTCCCCGCTGTCTTCCGACGCCAGCCACACCGCCAGCTCGGCGCACTCGTCGATGGACGCGCCCCCGCCCGACGTGACCCTCATCCCAAGTTGGTGGATGAAGTCCGCGCCCGCCTCTGCCGCTTGCTCGGTCATTTTGTCCCACATGCTGGTATGCACCGAGCCCGGCCCCAGGGCGTTCACCGTGATCCCCCTGCCGTCCAGTTCCTGGGCCAACACTTCGGTGAGCCGCACCACCGCCGCCTTGCTGGAACAGTAGGCCGACATATTGCTCCAGGCATTGGTCGCCCCCGCGCCCGACAGGTTGATGATCTTTCCCGCCGATTGCCCCAGCATCACGGGTATAACGGCGCGACATACCAGGAACGTGCCGGTGAGGTTGACGCTGATGGTGTTCACCCAGTCTGCGATGTCGTTGCCCTGCAACGGCCCGACCGGGCCGGAGTTACCCGCGTTGTTGACCAGCACGTCAATCCGCCCGAATCGATCAACCACTCTACGGGCCAACCGTTCCGTATCTTCCTGGCTGGTGACGTCAGTGGGGACGGCCATCGCTTCGGCGCCCAGCTCCGATACGGCGCCGACGGCCTCGTCCAGCTCAGTTTCGTTGCGAGCGGCCAGCGCCAGCTTTGCGCCTTCCCGGGCATAGGCCAGGGCGATGGCCCGTCCAATGCCTCTACCGGAACCCGTGATGACTGCTACCTGACCTTCCAATTTCATGGCATAACCTCGCCGGAATTACATTACCAACCAGGGAGTTTGGTCCCAATGGTTGGCTCCTAATCGTCACCGCCCGAAGCTGACAGTTAGTCGAGCACGATGCTGTCCGTTTGGCATAAAGAGTAGCCACACTTAGCCGCCGTTACCGGAACCGCCACGGCGCGAAACGACGCGAGGGGCAAGACCCAATATATGTGAGTGCCGACCCGAATCAGTCTCCGGCGGCCGGGTTGTGCTGGGTTCCGGCCGGCGTTGTCGGCTGATCCGACGCCGCGGCTGCCGGCTGCGGCGGTTCAGGCTCTTTCTTCGCCGGGAACACTGCCCGGTAAATCCCGTAAACGAACCGCAGCCCGAATTCCAGGACCACCAGAAACACCAGGTAGTAGAAGATGGTGTCGGCCAAACCGATGATCTGCCTCAAAACCTCCAACGACGCCTCCACGTCGAAGAAAGACGTGTCGATCACGAAAATCGCCAATACGGCAAAGGGTAGGATCTTCGACAGGTCACGGGACAGGTCCTCGTTGTAGTACGCGCACACTCGTATGGTGCTCACCGTCGCCAATGCGATCAGCAGTATGTCCGACATCTCACGCCCTTCCGACAGGAAAGACAGCATCAGCGTGAGAACCGCGAACCAGAAAAACGCGAACGCCGGAAACAGGATCACATACTTGGCGAGATACCCCATAAGGTGCAGAAAGTCACGCAGCACCGGGATGCCCGAGTCGTCATGCTTGGAAAAGTCCAGGTTGAACATGTCCCGTCCGGCGATGAACCGGTAAAACTTGAAAATGAACACCGCGTAAATCGCCATGCCCAGGGCATACACCGCCACGGGACCCAGAACCCGCAGCGCCTCGCCCACGCTCAACCCGACGGGGAACAATGCCTCAATTCCCGAAGTCCCCATACGCCCCCTTGTCGCCCTTGCTCAAGCGGAGCTTGCCGGTTGCGACTCCGCCAGCTCCATCAGGAAAAACCGTAGATCGCCGACTACCGTTCATCCGCCAGCAGCAGCGCGTTCAGCAGCACCTGCGCCCCGTTGGCGCAGTCTTCCGGCGTGGTGTGCTCCGCCGGCGCGTGGCTGATACCGCCCACGCTGGGCACGAACACCATTGCCGCCGGAGTAATTGCGGCGATGGCCTGCGCGTCGTGACCCGCACCACTGGGCAGGCTCACGTGCTCCAGTCCCGCCATACCGGTCGCGTCCGCTATCAGTTGCTGCATGTTCCCGGAGACGGGCACCGACGGGGTGTTGCGCTGCGCCGTTACGGCCACGGCCACTTGCTCGGCGTGCCCCACTTCCTCGGCGGTGCGGCGCAGTTCCACCTCCGCCGCCGCCAGCGATTCCATTCGTTCGTCCCGGAACTCCACGCCCATCTGCACTCGGCCCGGGATCACGTTGCCCGCGTTGGGATGAACGTCCATCGAGCCCACCGTGCCCACCCGGCACACCTCCATCTCGCCGGCAATGCGGCGCACGGCCAGGGCGATCTGCGCCGCCGCCGACATGGCGTCCCGCCGCAGCGCCATGGGTGTCGTCCCGGCGTGGTTTGCCTCGCCCACGATGTCCACGTGGTACACCGAGCGACCGGTTATCCCGGTCACAACTCCGATGGGAAACCCGCCCCGGTGCAGGGTCGGACCCTGCTCGATGTGTAGTTCCAGGTAGCATGCCAGCTCTTCGGGCCGGCGGCGCGCGGCATCGACTCGCGAGATGTTGCCGCCAATGCTCGGCAGTGTGTCCGTCAGGCTGGTCCCGTCGTCGTCTACGGCGGCGAAGTCCTCCGGCTCCCACAGGCCGGCCACGGCCCGGCTGCCCAGCAGCCAGCGATGGAAGCTGGTGCCCTCCTCGTTGGTGAACACCATAACCTCGACCGGATGCCGCGGCGTGACTCCCGCGTCTCGCAACGCCTCCACCGCCTCGATGGCCCCGATCACCCCCAGCGCCCCGTCATACGCGCCTCCGCTGGGTACCGTGTCGGTATGCGAGCCGAGCACGATGGCGGGCATGGCCGGCTCGGTCCCTTCCAACCGGCCGATGATGTTGCCAGCTGGGTCGATGCGCACGGACATGCCGGCGCCGCGCATCAGCGCGCTGACGTAGTCGCGGCCGGCAACGTCCTGCCGGGAGAAAGCCACCCGCTGCATCCCGAACTCGTCCCGCCCGATCTGCCCCAGGGCGTTCAGGTTGTCGTTCAGGCGCGCGGAGTTGATGGCGGCTGAAGGTGGTGTAGCAGTCATGTTACCTACCGTTGTCCAGTTGTTACCGCGGAGCGTCACCTATTGACGACCCCAGCCTCGCTATTTCCCTCGGGACCGGCGGCCCGGCCCCTGGAAGAGGCGATTTACGAACCCGCCGGCGTTCATCGCCGGCCATGTTCTGCTTCAGCCAGTCCGTAATGGGTGGCTCATCCCACGCGGGCGCTTACGCGACCCGCCTAACCGGAATTCTCCAGCAATCGCACCACCTCATCTCCCACCTGCTGGGTGCTGGCGCTCCCGCCCAGGTCGCCCGTCAGGACGGTCCGTTCGTTCAGCGTCTGAAGGGCCGCCGCGTTGACCCGGTCGGCTGCGGCGTTCTCGCCCAGGTGGTCCAGCATCATCGCCACCGCGAATATCGTGGCCAGTGGATTCGCCACGTTCTTCCCGGTGATGTCAAATGCCGCGCCGTGCACCGGCTCGAACATCGATGGGAAGGTTCCCTCGGGGTTGATGTTTGCGCTGGGCGCGAGCCCCATGCTGCCCGTCACCACGGCGGCAATGTCGGATAGAATATCGGCGAACAGGTTGGACGCGACAATCACGTCGAAGTCCTCCGGCCACCGCACCAGGTCCATGGCTGCCCGGTCTACCAGCAGCGATTCCGTCTGCACCTGGGGATACTCGGCGGCGACGTCCTCGAACACCTCGTCCCAGAACACCATGCTGAACGCCTGGGCGTTGGACTTGGTAACCGAGGTCACCTTGTTCTTGCCTCCACGACGGACGCTGTGCTCAAACGCGGCGCGGATGATCCGCTCCGTGCCCCGCCGCGTGAACACCCCGCTCTGGATGACTGTTTCGTGGGCCGTACCGGCGTACAGCCGGCCGCCTACGGGCGCATACTCGCCCTCGGTGTTTTCCCGGAAGATGACCATGTCCACATCACCGGCGGCTTTGCCCGCGATGGGCGACTCGACCCCAGGGAACAGCACCGCCGGACGTATGCAGATGGCCTGGTCGAAGGCCCGGCGCATCGGCAGCAGCAGGCCCTGCAGCGTGACGTGGTCCGGAATATTCGGGTCTCCCACCGCGCCGAACAGCACCGCGTCGCTGGAGGAAAGCTGCTCCAGCCCGTCCTCGGGCATCATTCGTCCGGTTTCCCGGTAATAGTCGCTGCCCCAAGAGTACTCCGTGGCTCGGAACGACAGGCCCTCGGTCTGAGCAGTCACCGCGTCCAGAACCTTGCGTCCCTCGGAGATCACCTCCGGCCCGATGCCGTCGCCGGCAATAACGGCCAGGTTGTATTCGGCCATATCAAATCATCCTCGTCGAAGCAATCATTGAACGCCAGTTTATGCGCAGTTGCCAGACGGTGTCCACGTCAACCAGCAGTCCCTTGGTCCACGCCAGGTTGTGCTCAAGCGCGTCTTTACTCGTAGGGGCGAATAGCCATTCGCCCCTACGGTCAGTTGCGAGTGTTTGTCGCCGTGTCTGCCGCTACACGTCCCGCTCGATCGGCGCGCCCACGATGCTGCCCCACTCGGTCCAGGAGCCATCGTAGTTGCGCACGTTGTCGTAGCCCAGCAGCTGGCTGAGCACGAACCACGTGTGCGAAGAACGCTCGCCGATCCGACAGTAGGCGATGGTTTCGCGACTGCCATCCACGCCCTTGCCGCCGTAGAGCGCGCTCAGATCGTCGGCGGACTTGAAGGTGCCGTCCTCGTTGACCGCCTGGCCCCACGGAACGTTGGCCGCGCCGGGGATGTGTCCGTTGCGCTGTGAACCTTCCTGCGGCAGGTTGGGCGGGGCGTTCAGCGCACCGGAGAACTCGTCGGGCGAACGCACGTCGACCAGTGCGTGGGACCCGCTCCGCACCGCGTCCAGCACGTAGTCCCGCAGGGCTCGCAGGTCGGTGTTCTCCGTGGTGATGCTGTAGTTGCTGGCAGCGTAGGACGGCACGTCGGTGGTCGTCACCCGGTTCTCCGCCAGCCACAGGGCGCGCCCGCCGTTCATCAGCCGGACGTTCTGGTGGCCGTAGTAATGCAACTGCCAAAAGGCCCAGGCGGCGAACCAGTTGTTGTTGTCGCCGTACAGGACGATGGTCGTGTCGGGAGAAATACCGCTGCCGGTTAGCAGCCCCTCCATCTCTCCACGGGAGACGATGTCCCGCGCCACGTTTTGCTGTAACTGGCTCTGCCAGTTCCAGGTGACGGCGCCAGCGATGTGGCCCTGCTCGTAAGCGGACGTGTCCACGTCCACCTCCACCAGACGCACGTTGGCGTCGCCGCCGTGCTCGGCCACCCAGTCGGTAGTCACCAATGATTCGGGATGCGCGTATTCAGCCATGGGGTACACCTCTGCTTAAGGGAATTGCGGTTGGGACGGTGTTCCGTTTCTTTCATTTCAGGCCGGCCCGGCCGGTTCGCCCATTATACACAGAGGATAGCCGGGCCTCGGGAAATGGTTCAGGCCAACGGCAAGAAATCCTTCCGTACCCGCGTCAGGAACGTCGCGTCGGTTTCCGCCATATCGTGCAGTTCCACGATGATGGGAAGGCTTGACTCGTCAAAGTCCTCGTCCAGGTTACCCATCACAGATCGTGGGATGGCCGCCCCTCTGTTGTCCAGCATCAGGTCCAGATCCGAGTAACGGCGGGCATGCCCCCTGGCGCGCGAGCCGTACACCCAGACCGTGGCGTCCGGCAGCCGCCGGCGGATTATCTCCAGGACCTGCTGTCGGTGCGCTTCCGGCAGGTCGATGACGCGCCCCGCCTCACCCGCCATCGGCAATGCCCTGCTCCATGGCTACCAATAATGCCCGAGCATCAGCAGCGAACCCAGCGGCGTGGCAGGCGATAGCATCGGCCATCGGTTCGCTGTAGGCGTGGACGGTCCGATTGCGGTTGTTGACGTGCTCCATCCACTCCGCGCACTCGGAAATCAGCCCCAGGTCCGCAGCCTCACGCAGGCGCCGGCGCGGAGACACGCGGTTCGTGTCGCGAACGCCCGCTACTTCCTGCAGATAGCGCCCCAGGACCCCAACCGCCGTCTCGAACGTTACGGTAAACCGCAGGATGACGGAGTCCCTGATGAAGCTGCTCTCGGGCTGGGCTTGGCGCTCAACCAGAGCTTCGTCCAAACGGGCCAAGGCGTTACGGAACGTTGCGATGTCGATGTCGGTCTGCACGGTGTCCGCGAAGCCCACTTGATCAAGGTCGTTAGGGCCAGCATAGCACAGGCAATCGGGAGTCCAAGAACTCCGCGTCCCGCATATCGTCAAGGTTCCCGATCACAGCATGACGCGCCCGGCCTCACCCGCCATCGGCTATCCCACGCTCCATGGCGGCTAGCAACGCCCTGGCATCAGCAGCGAACCCAGCGGCGCCGTCCGCGACCATGATCGCCATCGACTCCAAGTGTGCGTGCGCTACGCGGTTACGGTTTTCGACGTGCCTCAGCCACGCTTCGCAATCGGCGATTACGGCGAGCCGAGCTGCGTGGCGTATCAATTGCCGCGGCGACAACACCCTGGCATCGGTCACCAGGTATATGGTCCCAAGGTAACGTCCCAACGTGGTGACGGCTTGCGAGAAGGTGAAAGTGAAGCGGGTAATCAGGGCGTCGCGGATGAACTCGCCGTGCGGGTCCGCGGCATAGGCCGCCACCGCCCGGTCGAGCTGCCCTATCGCGCTCCGCAGCGTTTCCAGGTATTCGTCCATGCGCTTGCCGTGGTCGGTTGTTCAGAACCCCTCGTTGGTAATTTCGAGAATAACACACGCCCCAGAAAGGCTCGGAAGGCTCGCGTCCGGCCTCCACGGAACCGCGCCGATGGCCGCGAAACAGAAAAGTAACGTATCCGCAATAGTTTGTTAATCGGCCCGCAACGGACCTTTAACACACGCTGCCTAACATGCGAAGGGTCACATTCCAATGGGACGCCGGTCCACAGCGTAAAGGTCACACGTTGCGCGACGACGCCTCAAGTCCGCAAGGAGGCACAAATGCTTTCGGCCACCAAATCACTGTTAGGCAACGGAGTATTCAGCCACAGCGTCGCCGCCGTGAAAGAGTACCCATTCTCACTGCGCCGCACGTTGCTGGCGCTGGCGGTTGGCCTGCTGGCGATCGGTCTGCTGGCTTCGTACAACGCCGTGTTCGCCCGGGGTGACGGCCCCACCACCGAGTGGCTCAACGGCTACTCCGACAACATCGTAACCGTGGTTGCCGCCGCGCTGGTCTTCTTCATGCAGGCCGGTTTCGCGTTCCTGGGCGCCGGTCTCATCCGCTCCAAGAACACCACCAACTACCTGACCAAGTCCTTCATGGACTTCGCCATTGCGTCGCTGGGCTTCTGGGCCTTCGGGTTCGCCTTCATGCTGGGCGACACCGCCAGCGGCATCATCGGCCTGACCGGCTGGTTCCTCACCAGCGGCGACTACGTGGGCTGGATCTTCCAGATGGTCTTCGCCGCCACCGCCGCCACCATCGTGGCCGGAGCCATGGCCGAGCGCACCAAGCTGCAGGCCTACCTGGCCTACAGCTTCTTCGTGTCCGCGCTGATCTACCCCATCTACGGGCACTGGGTCTGGGGCGGCGGTTGGCTCGCCGACATGGGCGCCCTGGACTATGCCGGTTCCGGAGTGGTGCACGCGGTTGGCGGCTTCGTTGCCCTGGCCGGCGCAGCCGTGGTGGGTCCGCGCATGGGCAAGTTCATCAACGGGCGGGCGCAGGAGATGCCGGCGCACAGCACGCCCTTCGTGGTCGCCGGCACCTTCATCCTGTTCTTCGGCTGGTTCGGCTTCAACATCGGCTGGGGTGACGATATCGGGCTGAACGCGGTCAACACCCTGCTGTCCGGCGCCACCGGCGCGGTCGTCGCGATGTACATCACGCTGATCGTCAAGGGCAAGGCCGACATCCTGATGGCGTGCAACGGCGCGCTGGCCGGCCTGGTGGGCATCACCGCTCCGGTGAACTTCGTCGACCCCTGGGCCGCCGTGGTCATCGGCGCCATCGCCGCGCCCATCATGTACGGCTCCGTCATGCTCATGGAGCGCGTCCTGAAGATCGACGACCCGGTGGGCGCCATCAGCGTGCACGGCGTGACCGGTCTGTGGGGATTGCTCGCCATCGCCATCTTCGCCAAGGATGGTGGTCTGGTCGGCGGCAGCGCGGGGCTGTTCGTTCCCCAGATCGTGAGCATCGTCGCGGTGGTCGCCTGGTCGCTGGTCACCGGTTTCGGCCTGTTCTACCTGCTGAAGTTCACGATGGGCATCCGGGTGAGCGAGGCCGAGGAACTGCAGGGCCTGGACATCTCCGAGCACGGCATCCAGACCTACCCCGAATCGGCCGCCACCAGCTAAACGCTGCAATAACGAATTTCTCTCCCCTTATAGCGAGGGCCGGGGGCTGTGGCCGTCCCCGGCTCTCGTTTCTTGGCCGATCTCACCACCCCGTTTTCGGGGGCTCAACGGGCGATTTCGGGGCGTCGATGGGGGGTATTTGGGGTGTCGATTTTGAGGCTTGGTCAGTCATACCTGGGACCTGTACACACTTCGGGCGACAACGCATCCTTGCGTGTGCTGCTCTGCTTCGAGACAGGATGTCCATGGGCGGCCGATGATTGAGACGAGGCGTAAGCGCACGGGTCTCAACGGACGAGCCAAGGCATGTACCCACCACAACGGTAGATGTGCCTGCGAACCGGATTTCGAACGCGACAATGGCAGATTTTGAACGGAAGTCTGGCATTTTTCGCGGTTTCGTCCGCACGCGGTTTGTCGGTGAGTACGGCACCCGTATGCCGAGGCGGACAGATGGCAGGGTTGTTAATTGACTTGTGCTCCGCTACAATCTGAACCCCGCACAGAACCCTGAAAGGCAAAAAACCAAATAGTGCCGAGTGTCGCGGATACCATCAGTATCGGTGCTTTGAATGGCTAACGCCAAAAGGCAGGTTACCCGGCGTGCCATAGATCGAAGCACAGCGGCCGCGCAGGGGACGCAGGCGACAACGGTATATTCTTTGGAAAGCTCAAAGAGGCAGGATCATCATGGCAATCCGGCACGAATCAGATGAAGCGCTTGTCAAGCACCTGCTCACACGCACGGAGAGCAACATCCTTGACTTCAAACGCGATCAGTACAAGTTGACGTCAGGGAATCAACGATCCGGGTTCATCCTCGATATCGTGTCGATGGCCAATACCCCTAGAGATGAACCCGCGTATATCATCATAGGAGTCATCGAAGAGCACGGCCGAGCGGCTGAGGTAGTCGGCATTGATCCCCACGTAGACCCTGCCGATTTTCAAAATTTGGTGAACGGCCACACTGAACGGGCCATTAACTTTTCATATCGCGTTGTCTTAGTCGACGGTGTCGAATTAGGTCTGTTCGAAATCGCTGTTGACAAAAATGTGCCAATCATGGCCCGCGACAACTTTCACCGCTTCCGAGCGGGCACCGTGCACATCAGGAGAAACGCTCAAAACGCGGTCGCGGACGCCAATGAGATCGGCCGCATATATGAATGGCGGGAGTCCGCGCCCTCACATCCTGTACACGTTGTCAATACAGGAAATTCTTGGGATATATTCTACCGAGCCTGTAACCAATTTGAGGATGGGCGGATTTACGTGGCCGTGATCGGTGATGGGTTGTCGGCTACTGCCGATTACGGCCAGATCTTTGCGTCGGTGGGTTGGCACATGGTCGTTGATTTTGATCGTGAAACCGACGAAAGCGGAGTCCTCTTTCACACCAAAGAACATTTGGAGAAACGAAGGTCTGTACGCATAAGTGCGCTTGACCAACCTGCGGGCATATTGAGCCGTTCGACGTGCTTGTGGGTGGCTGTCAACGGTCTGGAGAGCCGGCCAACGACCTCCAAGGGCGGTACATTCAGGGAATGGAATCGCCGAGTTTCAGGGCCTATCAGCGCAGATATGACGAACGTGGCCCGAGTGACAGAACCTCTGCCAGTCACGGCAATAGTTATTAGCGAGATTCGTGATGAAACACGCGTTATCTGCGAACGACTGGACGAGGCATTTGGAGACAGATTGGGTTTTGTTTTTGCGAGCGATCAGATTAACGCAGATGAGGCATTAATCGCTCAATTTGAGGGCCATGCTGTGCCCATTTCGTTTCCTGCGATTTGCGCCGGATTGCGCGACCTCACTTCCGAGAATAACTCTGTAGAAGTTGTTGATTTCCCCGCTTACGACGGAGGATTCACGACGGTCCAGCCTGGAGTGGCGCGTTGGTTAGAAGAAGAGCTAGAACTCGTCCATCAGAACCTAGGCACAACAGCGAGTGATTTGCATACTGAATTAGAGCAATTCCTAAGAGGGAACCTGGTGACGTGGAACGGCCTGAGTCTGAATGTCGATGTCGAACGGCGAGTCATGCCACAATTGCAACAACTTGTGACCGATTGCTTGGAATCGCGCACTGCTCGCCGGCTAAACCTGATCCATTGGCCCGGCGGGGGCGGCACAACCGTCGCCCGACGGGTGGCTTGGAACCTTCACAGGCGATTTCCGACGGTTGTGGCTAACAGGGTCGTGCCCGATGCTCTAGTCGACCGCGTCAGATTTTTGTTTGAGACCACCCGATTACCAGTTTTGATAATAATCGAGGACTCCATCATGAGGCCCGACGATTTGGACCGGGTGTACGACCGATTGAGGAGCAACAACATCGGAGCGCTTTTGCTACGGGTGCGTCGAGAAGCCAGTGGAAGCCCATGGCCAGAAAGCGTTTATTTGGATGGTCTATTGGACAACGTTGAAGCCGTGGCGTTCGCAAACAAGCTCTCCAGCGTGGTGCCTGACCGATCCAGAGAACTAGATGAACTAACGAGGGACATGGCCAGGAGCGTAAGGACACCATTTTATTTTGGGTTGGTCGCGTTCGGGAAGGACTTTCTAGGATTGGAACCATATGTAAGTGAAAGACTACAAGGTATAAGCGATAACTTGACGAACCTGTGCAAGACTTCCGCGATGCTGTATCACTACGGACAACAGCCGTCGCCGATACAATTTTTCGCCCCGCTGTTCGCTCTGCCCAGAACCCGGTTGGTTGCCTTGTCCGATCTCTTGCCCCCGCTCCAGCATGAGTTATTCGTACCGGCTGGCCGGTACGGGTTTCGACCGGCTCATGAGTTGATTGCCAATGAAATGTTGGAACAACTGCTGAGCACCGGTATGGAAGATAGACGGAATTGGCGGTGGGGCTTGCCCGATTGTACGACGGACATCGTTGAGCTGGCCGCCACACACCATGATCACGCAGGCGGGGAAACGGCCAATTTGGTCGGGAGTGTATTGATTGAACGAGGAATACGAGGAACTGCAGCAGGTTTGCGAGAAGATCAATTCTCAAACTTGGTGAACGACATACCTAACGTCGAAGGGAAAAGGGCTGTATTGGAAAAGCTCACTGAAAAATTCCCCACCGAACCTCATTTTTGGGCACATCTCGGCCGGTTCTATACGCGCGTTACGCGCGAGCACGCTGCTGCGCACCGAAGTCACGACATATCCCTCAATATCTCTGACGAAGATCCCGTCTTACATCACATGGCGGGGATGGCATATCGGGGTGAACTCGATGAAATGCTGGAGGGGGTTCAGAGAACTGGGTTGACTGCGGAAGGCGAGGCCCAAATACAGCGGCTTTCCTCGGCGGCACTAGACAGATTCCGTACATCTAGGGTTTTGGACCCCATCAGCGAACACAGTTACATATCGGCGATCGAATCAATCGCACGGATAATCTCACAAATGGGACGCGTCAAGGGTTACGAAGCAAGACCTGAGCGTTTTTTGACCGCTCCGGGCGAAGGATGGTACCGAGAGTTGTTCGATAGGGCAGAAACGTTGGTAGCGGAATTGGACCTGGTTCGAAGAGGCGAAGAGCCGAGTGATTACCGGCAGCGTGCAGAGGCTTCTTTGGACAGAGCTTATGGGGATTTAGGCAGGGCGATCGAAGGTTGGACCAACCTGTTGGAAAGCTCTGGAGGATATCGCCCGCCTTTGCGGCGCAATATCATAAATGCTTACCTGAGCCGTGCAGAGCGTGATTGGTCCAGATTGGACGACACAGTTCTCAGTCGGATCTTAGAGCTGTCCCAGCAGAACCTAGAAGAGGAACCCGATTCTGATCAGAACCTGCGAACTTGGTTCAGAGCCGTTCGTGCTACTGGTTCATTCTCGTTGAACGAAATAGCGGGACGGTTAGCGTACAAAAGGGCTCAGAATCCGACCGTGGACACTCTGTACTATTTATACATCATTCAGTTCATGCAATCAGTACTTGGATCCGTAGGTCGGTCCGCCCGAGACGCAGAGAGTACTATTCGGGAATGTGCCGCGAAGGCATCCGGTTTGCCGTATCGAACACGCTCCTATGAGTGGTTAGCCCAAGGTGAAGGAATTCAATCCCTGCTAAACGTGAAAGCGCTAGGTGATTGGGATCCCAACGTCCAGTTTTGGTCGAGGACTAGCCGTTTGCGAAGGATCGCAGGAACAATCTCCACCATCCGTGGACCCGCCTCTGGCGAAATTGAACTGCGGAACGGTCTGAAAGCATTCTTTGTGCCCTCCCGTGGGTTGGTTAATGGGGGCTACTTGCGAAACCGGGACGAAGGCCGCCAAGTGGATTTTTATGTAGGGTTTAGCTACGATGGCCTGAGAGCTTGGAGCGTTGGGAGCGTGTAGCGACAAGTCCAGAGAACGTCGTTACGCCATAACCATAACCATAGGCATCTACACCGCCCTACGGAGGGCGGACTTCCAAGTGAACTTTGCCATCTTTCGCACATGAAGTGCTAGCCCGGGACCGTGATCACATGCTGGTCAGGCCGGGCGCGGCAGAACTCGTGCTGGGCGCCAGCCTGACCAGCACCCCGGGCGGGGCTTGAAACACGCCTTGCCCTGCCGACACGGGGACGTTAGGATACGCCGACCGGCAGCACGTTGTGCCGAAGTTCGCCGAGTGAAAGCGTCAGACGAAGGAGACTGGAAAGATGGCCCTCTGGAGACCCGACCCAACCTTTTACCCCTCGGCGCGCCTGGCCATGGAGGCTCCGCAAGAACGCCTGGCCTATGTCGCCGTGCTCAATCCCGATTCCGGTGAGCCGGACGCCATGACGGTGGTGGACTGCGATCCCAACTCAGCGTCGTATTCGCAGGTGGTCCACTCGTTGGAAATGCCCAACGTGGGCGACGAGTTGCACCATTTCAACTGGAACGCCTGCAGCGCGGCCCTGTGCCCGTCGTCGGCGCATCCCCATCTGGAGCGCCGCTACCTGGTGGTCCCCAGCCTGGCCAACAGCCGCATATACATCATCGACACCCAGCCCGACCCGGTGCGGCCCCGGATCGTCAAGACCATCGAGGCGGAACAGGTGAGCCGGGCCGGCTACAGTCGTCCCCACACCGTTCACTGCGGGCCGGACGCGATCTACGTCAGCGCCCTGGGCTCCGCGGACGGAGATCGTCCCGGCGGCATCATGCTGCTGGACCACTATACCTTTGAGCCCATCGGGCCGTGGGAACTGGACCGGGGGCCGCAGGAACTGGCCTACGATTTCTGGTGGCACATCGGCCTGGACACCATGATGACCAGCGAGTGGGGCACGCCCGAGATGTTTGAAAGCGGGGCCCGGCTCGAGGACGTGGTGGGACAGAATTACGGCCACGTGCTGCACTTCTGGGATATGCGCCGCCGGGCCCATCGCCAGGCCGTTGACCTGGGCGCGCAGCATCAGATGGCCCTGGAGCTGCGCCCGGCACACAACCCGACGCGGCACTACGGGTTCTGCGGCGTGGTGGTGAGCACCGAGGACCTTTCCGGCTCCATCTTCCTCTGGTACCGGGACGGTGAGGAATGGGCCGCGCGCAAAATCATTTCCATACCGGCCGAGCCGGCAGACGCCGCGGATCTGCCGCCGGCCCTGCAGCCCTTGGGCGCAGTGCCGCCGCTGGTCACCGACATTGACCTCTCGCTGGATGACAGGTTCCTGTACGTGTCCTGCTGGGGCACCGGCAAGCTGTTGCAGTACGACGTTTCCGACCCCTTCAACCCGGTCCAGACCGGCGAGTTGGAGATGGGCGGCGTGGTGCGCAAAGCGGCCCATCCCACCGGAGCGACCCTGACCGGCGGTCCGCAGATGGTGGAAATCAGCCGGGATGGTCGGCGCGTGTACCTGACCAACTCGCTGTATTCGTCCTGGGATGACCAGTTCTATCCCGACGGGCTGAACGGCTGGCTCAGCCGCATCGACGTGAACCCCGAGGGCGGAATGTCGGTCAATTCCGATTTCTTCGTCGATTACGGTAAGACCCGCAGCCACCAGGTGCGGTTACAGGGCGGCGACGCTTCGTCCGATACGTTCTGCTTCCCGTAGCAGGGACATTCCTGTAGCAGGGACATTCCCGTCGGCTCTGGGGCCGCCGGACCGGTAGTGTCGGCAGTGTTGCTGCATGCCCTCATCCCCGATCCGGCGGCCCTGGCGTCGCTGGGCCCCTGGCTGGGTCTGGCCGCGCTGGGAATATTCCACGGGCTGAACCCCGCGATGGGATGGCTGTTCGCCGTGTCGCTGGCTTTGCAGCGACAGCGGCCGGTGCAGCTGTACACGGCCACCGGATACATCGCCGTCGGTCACCTGGCGTCGGTGGTGATCATCATGGTCGCGCTGGTCCTGGCCGGCGCATTTCTCCCCCTGCGATGGGTACGCATCGCCGTCGGCGCGATGCTGCTGGGCTTCGGCGTTTACCGGTTGATCCGATACTACCGACACCCCCGATGGGTGGGGATGAACGTGGGCGGGCGTGACCTGATAGCCTGGTCCTTTCTGATGGCGACGGCCCACGGCGCCGGGTTGATGCTGGCTCCGGTGGTGCTGTCCCTGACCCAACCGGACGCCACGTCGGGCATTGTGGGCGACCTGGGCGAGCACGGCGGCTTTCTGTCTCTGGCCGACGCGCCCATCTGGTGGCTTGCCGCGCTACTGATGCACACCGTCGTCATGCTGGCCGCGATGCTGGCGGCGGCGGTGATTGTCTACTACCGGGTTGGCCTGGCGTTTCTGCGGCGGGGCTGGATCAACCTGGACCTGCTGTGGGCAGGGTCACTGGCAGCGGCGGGCACCATCACGCTGGTTTGGGCGGTGTTTGGGTAGGTCGAGTTGAGCCGCCGGAGACGGGCTCAAGAACAGGCATGGCGTCGGCTCTAGCTTGAACTATGGCGACGATCCTTGCCCGCCGTCGGTTCACATTGTCGATGTGGGACGGTATAGACACAGTCATCCCGTGGCAAGGTCTGAAGGAACTCGTTCGTCCTTTCTACCCAGCGGCGGGCCGGGGACGGCTACCTCATCCGCCAACGCGCGCAACGACCCTCGATTGCTACCCCTTCTCCCCCTTCGCCGTCAACATAAAGCACGTCCGCCCCGGCCCGTGGTCCCAGATGGTCTCCAAGAACGGTCGCCGCTCGACTTCCCGTTCCGGAATCTCTGCGGCAAAGATGGCACATAGCTCGTAGTCGGTGTCTTCCAGGATCCGGTACTCGTAGGGCGCGCCGGTGTCCGGATCCTCTATCGACCGGACGTAGTACTGCGGACCCAGCAGGTCGAGCAGGCTGGCGGGCATCTCCTCGTTGAGCTCCAGGTAGGTGTCGATGTTGTTGGAGATCCTGCGCAGGTCATTGACCCGCTCCCGGTCCAGCCGGATGTCGCGCTGCTGGCCAGGCGTGCCGATCACGTAGATGGAGTAGCCCACCGCGGCCACTACCACAACCACCGCGGCGATGACCAGGGCGCGCAAAATGGGTGTTGCCCGCGCCATCGAGATGGACACCTCGTCCTCGGCCTGGCGCATGTCCCACAGGTAGTAGCCGGAGATGGGGACCACGATCAGCAGGACCGCGGCGACCTTGAGGAAGAAATTCACCGTGGGGTCGCCGGTGAGCAGGCTGGCCAGCAGCGCGATGAAGTCGCCCAGGATGATCGCCGCGCCGACCACCAGGGTCAGGTAGGTCAGCCATCGGCGCACCAGGGACTGCCGGCGTTCGGGATCCGTCGCGACCGCCGACGCCAGCCGGCGCATCAGGATCAGATACAGGGGGAAAGCGACGATGACCGCCGCGATGGCGGTGGCCTCCCCCGTGGAGGGCGACGAGCCGTAGCGGTTGAGGGAGTTGGAAAAGGTGTGGTCAATGAGGCCAAAGAGTACGGTTCCCAGGCTGAAGGCGAAGACGTACAGGGAGATGAACGAGACCAGGTACAGGAATGCCTCCCGCGCGTGCAGGTAGGGCCGGGGCCGCGGCACCGCCACCGGGAAGTCCACGTCGGCGAAGGCCGCGAAGGCGCTGCGCAGGTCGCGTTCCTGCCAGCCGGCCTCCAGCAGCACGTTGCGGATCGACTCCCGGTCGATCCCCCTCTCCAGGGACTCCTTGATGAATTGGCGCAGTTCTTCGTTCATAATCTCCGCCCCTCAAGTTATTCGTGCGACGAGTTATCGCCTCGTCCGCTTCCATGTGCATACATTATGGCACGCGGTGCGGTAGGGTTAAGGACGCGGCGATCTCGTTGCTCATAGGAGCACCTATTCCTCGACGAGATTGCCACGCTTTGCTCGCAATGACAGGTTTGCCAAGGGGGTCTGAGTGACCGGGTCAGAAAAGCGGCCGCTGCGGGTCCGGCTCCGCGCTGGGCGTGACCTGCCGGATGGCGTCGAACCACTCATCAAGGTCGTGGAAGGTGCGGTGGTTGAAGTTGCGCAGGAAGGGGTGGTCCAGCCCGCCGTCGGAGGGGTCGGCGTACATCAGCACCGGCCGCGCCGGCTCCGCGGTGTGCGAGGCGTACATCAGCTCGGAGTACATGCCGGTGGAGAGCCGGCCGCCCATGGTGATGCGGTAGGCGGCGACGCACTGGGCCTGCTCCACCATGGTCAGGTCCCGGTGCCGCACCTGGTTCTCCATGTCGTCCCACACCTCCAGCGCCTCCCGGGGGTCCAGCGTCATGGGGTACGGGTCGGCGCGACCCTCGGTGAGGGCGCCGGACGTGTCCAGGGGCCAGCGGGCTTCCTCGGCGTCAATGACGATCTCGGTGGTGCCGTCGGCACAGGCGGCGCGGGCCTTGTCGAACACCTGGGGCGTGCCCTCGTCCAGCGTGAGGGGGTCGAAGACGATGAAACGGCGGTGCAGCTCGGCGCGGATGTCGTCAACCGCCGCCCGCAGGTCGGGATCGTAGCGGATCGCGGTTATGGGGAAGCTGGAATACGCCAGCGGGTACTGGCGGCGCGCGAAGATGAGTCGGTAGAGCATCTCCGCGGGGTGCTTGATGCTGACCACGTAGTGGGGCACGGCGCGTTCGGGGTAGAGGTTGCGGGCCAGCAGGTCGGCCATGGCGATCTCGGCGGAGCGCCAGCCCAGGATCTCCCGCAACCGTAGGCGGAAGTTGGTGTGCCGGTCGCCGTCCCTCTGCGCCAGGGCGCTGTGGATGTCCAGCATGTCGTCGACCAGCGTAATGATGCAGTCGGGACGCCACCGGCGGATGGTGGGCAGGTCGATGAGGGAGAACTGCCGGCCGCTGGTGTAGTAGGTCAGGTGCGCCGCGATCAGGCTGTGGCGCGGGTCGGCTGCCTCGATCCGCTCGGCGATTGCCTGGCCGGCCCGACGCCACGCGGCCAGCTGGTAGGTGGGACGAAACGCGGCCAGCACGCCGGCCAACTCGTTGCCCTGCGCGGCCAGCGCGTCCTCGATGCTGTCGGTAAGCAACTCCGACGGGTCGGCTGCGACGGTATCGGAACCGGCCGGCGTGCTGACCTCGCCGTGAGCGCGGAGGCGGGCCAGCAGGTTGGCGACGACGATGTCCTTGTTGACGCCGGAGATGCCGGCCAGCAACGCGCGCATGGATTTACGATGCCCGTACACTCCGAGTATGTCAACCCGACGCCCGCCTGCCCTGGAAAATGTCATTGCGAGCGAAGCGCGGCAAGCTCGTCGGGGCGAAGGCCGTCGTCGCGAGTGCGAGATCGCCACGGCGCTGTGCTCCTCGCGATGACGCACCGGTGACGAGTGAGCACGCGCCAGCGCCTACCCTCCGGGCCCGCCATCATCCAGCGGGTTCACAAAAGCGCGACAGCGCGCGGCCCCGTACGTCGCCTAACGTCCGAAGGGCCACCACCACTTCCGGTTCGATTGTGGCTCCGCCGGCGGGGTTGCCATGACCAGGGGACGCTCGCTGAGCGAATCAAGCTGTGCCACGGCCGAGTCGAATCGATGCACCTCGATGGGCTTGCGACAGAACCTTCCCGGGGAGATGTTGTGCTGCCAGAGAATGCTCTGTTCCGCCGCCGTCCCGGTCAAGATCATGATCGGAATGTTCCGTAAATTGGGGTCCTGATTGATCTCGGTGAGGACTTCCTGGCCGCTTTTTCGGGGCAGCATCAGGTCCAGCAGGACCAGGTCGGGCCGGGGAGTGTACGCGTACTCACCCTGGCGGCGGAGATAGGTCATTGCGTCCTCTCCGTCCTCAACCACCGACAGATTCACGGCGTACGCCGAGTCCTTTAGAATCTCTTCCGTCAGCCTGGCGTCCGCGGGGTTGTCCTCAACCAGCAGCACCTCGATTGGGTTTTCCGGTGAGCGTGTAGTCATGGTGCTCTGCCTCCTTTATCGTACGCATGATGGCTTTGTCGTAACGGTGGCCCGTGTGATGGAGCCGCCGACTTACGCCGAATGCTGCACCTGGACGGAATGATCTCCCGAGAAGTCACTCCGGCGGCAGCTTCGCGACGGTAAGCCAGAACCCCTCAATCTTGCTGACGACGTCGATGAAACGATCCAGGTCAACCGGTTTGGTGACGTACGCGTTGGCGTGGTGATAGTAGGAGTTGACGATGTCCCCTTCGGCTTCCGAAGTGGTCATCACCACGATGGGAATGGACAGCAGCCTCGGGTCGGTTTTGACGTCTTCCAGCACCTCCCGGCCGCTCTTGCGGGGAAGGTTCAGGTCCAGCAGGATCAGGTCGGGACGCGGCGCGCCGGCGTAATCGCCTTCCCGCCTGAGGAAGGCCATGGCCTGTTCGCCGTCACCAACCACCGACAGGTTGTTGGAGACGCTGGCGTCGGCAAACGCCTCCCGGGTCAGCCTCGCGTCGCCGGGGTTGTCTTCGACCAGGAGAATTTCGATCGGCCTGCGGCGTGATTGTAGTGTCATCGCCTTCTCCTCCTGCGCTGCGTGGTGGGGTTATGACTGGCGCCGACGCTGGTAGCGTAGCCATCAACCGGCCGGCCCGCCCGTCGCGGCGGCCAGGTCCGATTCTGGAAGGGTATCGAGATTAACCGGTATGGTGAAGAAAAAAGTCGCCCCGGCGTCGGGCTGTGATTCGACCCAGATATTCCCCTGGTGTCGTTCCACGATCTTCTTGCAGACGGCCAGGCCGATGCCGGTGCCGGGGTACTGCCCGATCCCGTGCAGACGCTGGAACACCTGGAAGATGCGGTCCGAGTAGCGGGGGTCGATGCCGATCCCGTTGTCCTGGACCGAGAAGCGCCAATCGTCGCTTTCCCGCGTCGCTTCGACCCGGATGCGGGGAGGGCTGTCTCCCCGGAACTTGATCGCGTTGCCGATCAGGTTCTGCAGCAACTGCGCCATCTGCGAGGTATCTGCCGAAAGGCTCGGCAGCGAACCGAAACTGATCTCGGCGTCGCTCTCCGCGATGGCCACCTCCAGGTTCATCAGCACCTGGTCCAACACTGCCTGGCTATCGGTGGGTTCGAAGGAAGCGCCTCGCGTGCCGACCCGAGAGTAGGTCAGCAGGTCCTGGATAAGGGTCTGCATCCTGGCCGCGCCGTCGACGGCAAAGGCGATGAAATCGCTGGCGTCCTGGTCCAGGTTCGCCTTGTAGCGCCGTTCCAGCAGTTGCAGGTAGCTGGTCACCATCCGCAGCGGCTCCTGCAGGTCGTGCGAGGCCACGTAGGCGAACTGCTCCAGTTCGGCGTTGGAACGCTGCAACTCCCGGGTTGCCTGCCGCAGCGCGCCGGTCAGCCGCCGCAGATCCTCGTACACGTACTGCAGCTCGAACGTCGCCGTGTAGAACTTGGCCAGTTGCACCAACTGGTCCTCGTCGGCCTCGGTGAACTCGCCGTCGAACTTGTCGCTCAGCTGCACCACGCCGATCAGCCCGCCGTCGCGACGCAGCACGGGCACCGCCAGCCAGCCCGGCATGGGAGGGTGTTCCAGGCCTTGGCCATTCTTGAGGCCGCTGAATTCCTTGAACGCCGGATGCGCGTAGAGCTCATCCGTGGTTATCCGGATCGGCGCGCGCTGTTTGACCACCAGTCCCCAGATCCCGTCCCCGGTCGGCATCACGTCATAAGCGTTGTATCGGGCGTACTTCTCGGAAAAGGAGTGGGTGTGGATGGCCGCCTTGAAGTCCCCATCGGGCACGTAACTGAGCGCCGCCTGGTGGGCGCCTATGCGGAGACGGGACACCAGGGCCAGGCCGCGCAGCGCTTCGTGGAAGGTCTCCGCGTCATCGACTTCGCCTGCCGCCGGTTCCCCGCGGACGATGGGCGCCCGCCCTCCGCTCTCGTCCAGGGTGAGCCGGGTGCGCAGCGAGGCCACCTCCTGGTCCCGCTCCGCCAGCGCTGCGGTGAGGCGATCGACTTCCTGCTGCAAGTCCTGCTGTGCGCTCATCACCTACGTCTCCCGACGCTGAACCTGTTCCCAGCCCGTACCCGCAAGGGAGCCTTGCGAACGGGTGATACAAAGTATTTTATCGCGCTATCATTGTCAACGGTCTGATCATCCTCGCGCGTACCCAGGTTGTCATTGCGAGCGAAGCGTGGCAATCTCGCTGCCCTGGTAGGGGCGTTTTGGCTTGATCGGCAAGTACCGTATCGCGATTGCCACGAATGCCTGACGGCATTCTCGCAATGACAGGTGATGAAAGTGGATACGCGTGAGTCTGATCATCCACGCCTGCGCACTTTCCGCTCGCAATGCCCAACCGGCCCGCGTGGGGCGCGGATACTGCTGGCAACTCTGGCGTGGGGCCTCGGCGCGGTGAACATAAGAGCAATGGCCTCATTCGGGAACGCCGTTGCGGGGAGACGGCACGCTGTCTGAGGCCGTGGTTATCTGGCGGTATCCGCTGTCGGCGATGCTTCAACTGCCCCACGACATGACCCAGGTATAAGCCGACCTCTTGGCGACTGTCCAATGACCGTCAGGCATGGATTGCGGAGGATCGAAGAACGCGCGGACACGCAGATCGTGAATTGAAGAGCGCCCCAGCTTATCCCACTGGTCAAGAAGCCCGATCAACTCAACATATGGCGCATCATTCCCGTAGACCATGACTTGTTCCGGGTGCCCAGCCGACAGCACGGCGGCGCTCATGCTTTCGAGGTCGATCAGCGCATAACCGGCACCCTGGAACAGACCGTCTTGGGACGGCGAATAGAAGACATTGACCCGCGGGTCGACCGTAAGGAACACGTAGAGACCGGAGAAGATGTCCTGCGTATGAAATTGGCCTTCGAGGGAACGCCCGATCTCGCGGATTCGCACATTCTGGGCAAAAAACCGGTCCAAATCTCGACGTTGGGCCGGGTCGTCCCGCTCCATGCCTATGGACATTTGCAGAGCGTCGTTGGGATCGTCCCGAATGGGGAAATATCCCTCGGTGAGGTCAGCGATTCCGCGAATCGGAATGAATAGGCACGGGGACGCGGATAAACCCTCAAGGACGCCGTCGCGCTTTTCCAGTGCCACACTCAGATTGAAACCTTTGAACCACAGCGGGACTACCATGATCCCGCCATTCTTCAGTTGTTCAACCCAATGGGGTGAAACATCGCGGGCGCCGACGGTAACCATTATGCGATCGTAGGGCTGACCTGCCGAGAATCCTTCGAATCCGTCCCCACGCACGACTTCGACATCGCCATACCCGGCTTTGGACAAGTTTCCGGAAGCCTCATCCACAATATCCTGGTCGATGTCCACCGTGATGACGCCGCCGCTGTCCCGGACGATATGAGCCAGGATGGCCGCGTTGTAGCCCGTTCCTGAACCTATTTCCAGCACTCTACAGCCGGGTTCCAGGTGCAATTGCTCGGCCATGATAGCCATCATCGTGGGCTGAGTGGACGAACTGATAGGCGTTCCCGCGTGCCAACGGATAAACACGGGTTGGTCTGTATAGGCGGTGGCGATGTCCACCTTTGGCACGAACAAGTGGCGGGGAACTTTTCCGAATGCCTCGCGTACGTCCTGGCTTCAATCGCGCCTTTTTCGACCAGGCCTTCAACCAGAGCGTTGCGTAGATGGCCAGCGTGATCATCTGGTCTGGATGCAGTCGCCATACGACTTCCCTTCAGATCGCCAGGTGCCGGAAATTGCCCAATTTGCCGTGGGCCAACTCTACCACCTCAATCGCGATGCTACCGAGAGGAACGGGTCTCCCGGGCGCTCAATACCTCATGGTGGGTACGCGGCAGCACGACCGCCCGGCGCGCAACTTGCACGCACCCGCATGGAGCGCGCTGGTCGCTGCCGGAATGCCGTCGGGCCAGGGCGGTAAAGGGTGCGTGCTATACTCCGGCGCAATTGCGGAACGCCGGTTGGCGTTGGCTGGTCACGGAGGCGATTTAATGGACGTTTTCTACTTCACCGAGATGCCCTACGCCGAGTTCCCGGAGTCCGAGGCGGAGAAGTTCCCGTCCATGCGGCTCACCTTCCCCAACACCTACTTCGACCCCCAGACCGCCAGCGGCCTGATGAACCGCTACCTCGACGAGTATCAGCACGCCGAGGAGATGGGCTTCGACGGCCTGATGATCAACGAGCACCACAACACGCCCTCGTGCATGGACGTTGAGGTGAACATCACCGGCGGGATCCTGGCGCGGATCACCAAGCGGGCCAAGATCCTGATGCTGGGCAACATGCTGCCCACGTCCGACAACCCCGTCCGCCTGGCCGAGGAGATCGCCCTGCTGGACGTGATCTCCGGCGGCCGCATCATCTCCGGTTTCGTGCGCGGCATCGGCATCGAATCCTGGGCCAACAACACCAACCCCATCCACAACCGCGAGCGCTTCGAGGAGTGCCACGACCTGGTGGTGAAGACCTGGACCACGCCCGGGCCCTTCCGTTGGGAGGGCAACCACTACCACTACCGCGCCGTGAACCCGTGGATGCTGCCCGTCCAGAAGCCCCATCCGCCGGTGTGGGTCCCCGGCACCGGCAGCCCCGAGACCGTCGAATGGACGGCGCGCCACCGCTACACCTACGCCGCCTTCCTGACCCCGCTGGACGTCGCGAAGAACCTGTTCGCCCGCTACCGCGAGTACGCCGCCGCCGACGGCTGGGAGCCCGGCCCCGAGAAGTTCGCCTTCATGATCTGCGCCCACGTCAACGACACCGACGAGAAGGCCCAGGAGTCCGGCAAGGCGTTCCTCTGGCGGATGAACTATCCCCTGCGCGGCCCCCGCGAGTACTGGTCGCCGCCCGGCTACACGTCCCGCGCCGGCGCGGCGGCGGTGGCGGCCCGGCGGCCCACGCCCCTCCACGAGATGTCATACCAGGAGTTGCAGGACCGCTACCACCTGGTGGTGGGCAGCCCCGACACCGTCATCAAGAAGCTGCGCCACATCCGCGACGAACTGGGCATCGGCTCCATACTCCTGGAAGCCCAGGGCGGCCAGCTCTCGCACGCCGACACCATGCGCTCGATAGAACTCTTCGGGCAAGAGGTTATACCGGCGTTGAAGGATTGATGGGTTCGGGTTAAGACACGTTCCCGCACAATCTCTGACCGATGCGCTCGAATGGTCTGCACCACGTCAGACATTTGGCATGAGGCATACCAAATAAGTGTCAGTTTCTCGGGACCTCGATTTCAGAGTTCCGTACGCGACGCAATCGGACAGCGAAACCTTAGTACCAAGGAAAACCGCGTCAGTCCGCGTAATCTCAAGCAGCTCACTCATCGATTGCTCTACGTGTGGTCTGCTTTGGGTTCTCGAGATGTATCGCTTCCCTATTCGATGGAGATTAGAACCATGAGCCAAATGAAGGATGATCCAACCGGTGATGTCTGCAATTCGGAAGAGAAACGCGTCCTCCGAAACTTCGAACTTTCGGTGACCATCGGAGAGCTTGTTAGGCACGTGGTCGAGAGGTCCGCTTAGAAACTCCTGAACCTCGGTGGTTGGCACCAAAAGTCTGCTAGCGAACTCGTTGCACCAAGTTTCCTCAGGGGAGCTCCTGGAGTGGTGATGTGAAACATGCGACGGGATCGAACCGTCAAAGCGCACCTCACAGTCTCGAGTATTTGACAATACCCAATGGCCCAATTCGTGGGCGAAAGTAAATCGTTTTCTAGCAGACGGGTCTGATTTCCTGATTACTAACTCAGCGCCTCGTGATCCTAACAAGATCAGGTAGCCTTCTTTATCCAAATTCTCTTCGCTGACCGTGAGATTTGGCCAGAGAGAAGCTACTGCATGCAGATTGATAGGCAGGGAAGTGCGTTCTATTTTGTTGAGCAATTGCGCACTGATGCGTTCTGAGTCCGGAAAGTCTCTCATGTCAATTACTCCCGTTCTAAATCATCTATGACCCTCAAAAGTATTCGGCGAAGAATTTTGTTTCTGTCACTCCGGCTCATTCCATATCTGGCTTCCGTGTTGCCGTCCAACCATTCGTGTAGCATTATGCGCATACGTTCTTCCAAGTCTGGCTCGGCGAGGTCGGCGACGGTAGTCTTTAGGAAGACCGATAGCGCACGTAATTCCAATAGCGAAGGATTGGCAACTTTGTCCGTGTTTTCTTCGATCTCTCGGATCCGGTCTATATCCAAAAGGCCGTTGGAACTGGAAACTAATTCTTCTCTGGTAAGCCCGTATTCTTGTCGGAGCAACCGTACTTTGTTTCCGACGATATTAGTGTTGAAATTTGAGAACGCGAGCTTGCGTTCTTCTACAATTGGCCTGATCTCCATCAAACGTTGTCTCAATTCAACACGGAGATCATCAAGGTCACTGTATTGAATCATGAGTGTTAGACCGGGTATCCCCAGCACCATGCGGCTGATGACCGTATTTCCGTGCGACAGCAACACAACGGGGATCAATGCAGCTTGTGCGAAGTCCAACTCTTCGCCCGCTCCAGTACTGGCATCGTCTGCGATGTGGATGATCAAATCGGAGCCTAGCACGATTTCTCGGTCGCGACGGTAGACTTCTCTGGGCGATACATTCGGATGAAGGATTGGGTCAGTGGATTTCCGAGGCTCATAGACCACAATATCCAATTCATTGCACACGGCGGCTACCAGATCAGACACGTCGAACAGAGACTGCCGCTGCCGGTCGCCCAAACCGGTTAGCGCAGACGCTAGATACGCGTGCAATTGTAGTGGCGCGGCTTCTCTCTGAGTAAGAAGCACTGCCTGGCGGCTTCGGTCGGTCGGTACGAGTTGGGAGAGTTCGGTTTTGAGGTCAACGTCATGCTCGTAACGATGTTTGAACTCTTCAAGCGAAACTTGTTCAAAATGCGCACGCATATGTCGCTCTGCATCTTCAGGCCTGATCATGTTCTCCTCCATGTTATTCGGTCCGATCCAGCCATTTTGTCGTGATACAAGTTTCGATGTCGCGGACCGCAATTTGAACGTGACTGTGACTATAGAACGCTGAATCAGGGTACACAGGGTGCCCTTCTGAAAAAGATGACCTCACGCATCGCACAATCATCCCTTCTGTAGCGAGTACTCCTACTACGTAATTGACCACTTCACGGTCTAACCTGTGGGCTCCGTAGGATTGTGAAGGAAGAGTGAACCCAGCACGCTTGTAAAGATTAAGGAACTGATCGTACGCTTGTGTCATAAAGTGTGACCAAACCGTATCTAACATGTCGATACAATCCACTAACGATAACTCGGCCCTCACGACAGCAGCTTCACGACCGTGATTGTCGAGCGCCCATTCCCAAGCTCGCTCAGGCGCATCTTGAAAGAAATAAACTCCGTCTCCGAGCCAATCATATGGATTCTTACTGGGGATAAAGTTAGTGGTCAAAATGTGGTCTGCGGCTTGTTTGGTAGTGCCATGGAACCCGATTACGGGAAGCGGTGAACTTAGATTAGCGTTAATCGTCATCTCGTAAATCCCTACGATGGTCGCATACGGTATTTTCGCTATGAACGGTCAAAGCGTGGCAAACCCTATTGTGGATCGTCCTGACGGTTTGTGCGTTGCGTCATCCCTATTTCGATTTTACCATTTGTTAGCATTGAGCGAAGGCCGATCGGGCACCGCCGATCGGTGGAGGTTTGTCCTAGCGCGTACGGTAGGCGATGATTACTGAGCGCCGATGCAGAAATTGGTCGTCCAAGTGGTCGCAGTAGTCGACGCGTGTCACGGGGCGGACAACAAATATTAAACCAATGGTACGATAGTAATATGACCCAAACGGAGGTGCAGCAATGGCGGCCAACGCTTACGTACTCATCAACGTGGAACCCGCCCGGACCCAGGAGGTTATCGACCGCCTGAACGCCATCAGTGGCGCGTCGGTGCGCGAGGTGCTGGGACCCTACGACGTTGTGGTGGAACTGGAAGCCGGAACGGTCGAGGACCTCACCGAGATCATGCGCCACCGCATTCGCCCCATCAATGGGGTCAGCAACACGGTCACGTGTTTGTGGTTCACCAACATCTAGCCGGGGCGGCCCGTTGGCGCCCGCGACGCAACCCGTTGCCTCATGGGCCAACTTCCCCGCGGCCGCGCGCCTACGCCGCTTCCGCCGCCAGCGGAGCCCGGCGTTCCGGACGCCGCGCCACCAGCATCAGGCACATCGCCATGCCCTGCACGGCCGCCGAGAAAAGGATCAGGATGGTGTAGCTGCCCGTCAGGTCGTAGATCACCGGCCCCACGATCTGTCCCAGTCCCAGCCCGCCGGCCTCGAAGGGACGCATCGCTCCGGCGATAGCCCCGTAGGAATTGCGCCCGAAATAGTCCGCCAGCAGCATGTAAAGCAGCACTTCCAGCGAACTGTGGAACAGCCCCCAGAACACCCCGTAGGCGTAGGCTGCCACCAGCGAGTTGACCTGTAGCAAGGCTAGCGTCGCCAGCGCCGACACCCCCATGGCTGCGATGATGCACCATCGCGGGGTCAGCTTCCCTGCCACCTGTCCCCACACCAGGCTGCTCAACGCCAGGAATGTGCTGACGCTCAGCACTCCCGCCGCCTGCGGAGTGGTCAACCCTGCGAACTCGTGCAGGTAGGGCACCAGGCTGAACCCCAGGCCGGAACTGCCCGTCACGTTGAGAAACGCGACCACCGAGACCATCCAGAATGCCTTCGAACGCATCGCCTCTTTGGATGTCCAACTCGCCTCTGTCCCCGGCGTCTCCCGAGCAGCCCCGTGCCCGCTTCGCGCCGCCGCCGCGGAGCCGGATGTCCCGATGGCCGACGACGCCCGCGCCCCGTCCGGCAGCAGCCCAATGTCCTCCGGCCGCCGCCGCATGATGATTATCATGGGGATGGCCAGGAACAAGCTGAAAAAACCCAGCAGCCGGAACGCCGTCCGCCAGTCCGCCAGCACGGTGATGAGCGCGAACGCCGGGATGATCAGCGCGGCGCTGATGGGACGGTAGATGCCGGTCAGGGCCAGCGCGATGTTGCGCCGCCGGTTGAAGAAGTTGACCGCCATCGTCCGCGGCACCACGCCGATGAGAAACGGCTGGCTGATGGCCCGCCCGATCACCGTCGCGATGAAAAACTGCCAGGGCGTGTGTACCCCGCCGATGGCCACCATCGACAGCCCCAGCACAATCACCCCCACCGGCATCAGCCAGCGCGGCCCATACCGATCTGCCAGCCGGCCCGCGAAGGGCGCGCATACCCCCGACAGCCACACGCCGCAACTTGCAGCCAGCCCGATGCTGGTCCGCGGCCAGAGGGTGTCCTCCAGGATGAAGCTCTGCACTCCGCCCAGCACCACGCCCGCTACCGCCGTGGCCACGAAGGCCCCGGCGCCCGACAGCCCGAGCACCAGCCAGCCGTAATAGAAGGGAGTGTTGGGACGCCAGTTGAGGAGAGCCGAAAGAGAGGACGCCATGGGTCTGACACTTGTATCAGACCGCCGCCATCGGTACAAGCAGCCCCAACTTGGCCCGCGCGTTGCCGGGGATGCTGGCCCCGTCTATACTTCGCCCAGTACAGTATCGCGACACTGCCCGTACCAATACGGGAACGCCTGCCGGGAGGTGGGATGATGGCTACTGCGAACGTGAACGGCGCCGAGATTTATTACGAAGAGACGGGGAGCGGACCGCCCATTATTCTTTCGCCGGGCGGCCTCCAGGGGAATGCCAGCAGCTACCAGCCGGTGATCGAGAGTCTGTCCCAGGAGCACCGCGTGGTGGTGTACGACCGCCGCTTCGGCGCCCAGTCCCGCAGCCCCATGGTGGTGCAGACCTGGGACATGGTGTGCGACGACGTGTTCGGCCTGATGGACACCCTGGGCATCGAGCAGGCCTATCTCGGCGGCGGCTCCTTTGGGGCGGCCATCTCCCTGGGCTGCGCCGTCCGCCGTCCCGAGCGGGTGCGCGCCATCTTCCCCTCCAACACCGCCGGCGGCGTCATCTGCGATGCCTACCTGGCGGCGAAGCTGTTCAAGAGCATGGACTGGGCCGAGAACCACGGCATTGCGTCGGTGGTGGACGCCTTCGACCCCGACGACCGTTTTTCGCCCTTCAGCCCTGAGCTGGCCCAGACCGATGCCGACTACCGGAAGAACCTGGAGGCCATGAACACGGAGGACTTCGTGCAGGTGATGCGTGACACCATCTACGCCCTGTTCGACGGACCCTACCGGACCCTGGGCATGACCGAGAAGGCGCTGAAAAGCGTTGCCGTCCCCGCGATGGTCATGCCGGGCAACAACGACGTCCACCCCAGGGGCCTGGCCGAAGCAGTCCACCGCCTGGTGCCCAACTGCCGCTGGGCCGAAGTCCGCCCCCACAGCGAGGAGCCGGAAAAGTACACCAAGCGCGTGCTGGGGTTCCTGACGGAGGTGGAGGCGGACAGGCGGGAGTAGGTTGGCGCATACTGGCCTAGTGGCTAGTATATCGCCGACGTTGCGAGCATTAAAAACCCGATTTCACGCGGCTCCAGCGCACGACAGCGGTTGACAAACAGCCCGTAACGGGTTAGTCTGCCGAACATTAATTTCGTTTTTGCCGATGCGTTTAACTGCTATGCTGGACTCGAACCTCATCGCGACAGCGGAATTTAGAGACCCTATACATGGGTTCATCGAAGTGTATCCGCATGAACGGGATATCATAGATACTGGTGAGTTTCAGCGGCTGCGCCGGATCCACCAGCTAGGACTGACCCACTATGTTTATCACGGTGCTGAACATAGTCGGTTCGGGCACGCTCTTGGCGTAATGCACCTCGCCGGACAGGCGGTAACCAATCTCCTAGAGCGCCACCAAGACGAAATCTACGACACCCTAGGTTGGAGTCCATCGCCGAATTCCGACGAACAACGTCGATTGGTGATCTTAGCTCGATTGGCGGGTCTACTACATGATATTGGTCATGCCCCGTTTTCTCACACAGGGGAAGATAAGCTGTTTCCAGGAGAAGCTCGCCATGAAAGCCATGGGGCGGCTATTATCAAGGACTCGGAGATTGGTCAAATCATCGACAGTGACGAGCGATGCCGTGGATTAGGCATCACAAAGGACCAAGTAGCGGACTTTTTGCTTGGCATTGCAATACTGCCAGAGGGTTTCGTTCAGGAACTAATTTCGAGCCCCTGGGACGTCGACAAAATGGATTATCTTTTACGCGATTCCCACTACTGTGGGGTCCAATACGGGACTTACGATCTTAGCCGCATTTTGAATACCCTGACTTTAGACCATGACCCGCAGTCTGGAAGTCTTAATCTAGCAATAAACTCTGGAGGAGTCCATGCGTTAGAAGCTTTCGTTCTAGCACGCTACTATATGTTCACCCAGATTTACTTCCATGACGTGCGGAGGGCTTTCGATCTGATATTAACGGACTTCATCGAGGAATTGCTCAAAATCGAAACGTCATCTGGCAGATATCCGGACATCGATGCATTGGACGAATATTTGCGGTGGGACGACAACCGCGTCATGTTTGCAGCTAGTCAAATGGTCAACCCGACAAGCAAAAATTTGGCGTGGAGAATAATCCATCGCCAGCATCCCAAGGCGGTTTTCGAAACTTCGGATTCTCCAGACGCGGGCATTATACGCAGAGTCGATGAGTTAGGCGTAGCCGTGAAAAGAAAATTTGATGACGTGCAATTTTGGCAAGACAGGGCTGTAGACCATCCCGATAGATTCAGAGTTGAAACGATGATGGTAAATTTTGGCGGCAAGCCACCGGTTTTGAGAGAATTTAGCAGAGAGTCACAGCCACTGTCTGGCCTAACCGACATCAGTAAATATCGGTTCTATGCCGATGTAAGAGGAAATGGTCACCTGGAAAATGAGGTCCGAGACTTCTGTAGGAGTTTCATGGCCTGAACGCTCGGATGCGTCATGGCCGGAGGCAATATCGACATGGATACCCAAGATCTACGGCTAGCAATCGCTCATGTGATCGTCAGTGAACTAGGTGACGTGGGCAAAACCAAGCTGCAGAAGCTTGTCTATTTTTTGCAGGCAGCACACGGTATTCCTACAAGGTACCCGTTTAAGATGCACCATTACGGCCCTTACTCAGAGGCTCTCGAAACGGACGTGGCTAGGCTCTCACATGCTGGCTATGTCAATGTGAGTAGCGACAGAATGGGTTTAGGGTTCCACATCACCCTTGGCCAGAGTCAATCGGAAGGCCAATGGCACGCAGCGTTGGCTCCTCACCAACGATCGATCCGTCAGGTCATCGGCATGTTTGGCGAACGCGAAGTCTTCGAATTGGAATTGGCCGCCACCATACATTTCGTCAAGGCTCTTTCGCCGCAGTGGCGCAAGGATCGAGTTATCGCGACAACCCAAAGGTTGAAGCCCAAATTCACTCCGTCATTTGTTGAAGAATGGTACGATCGTTTGGAACAACGCGGTCTACTTTGACTTAAGTCGCCGATCCGTGATCACCACGTAAAAAAACAGCGTTTTCGAGGTCTGTTCTGATCCATACACTTGGGACTTGCAAGCCGCTTCCGTAGGCAATTGACTGTCGCATCGGCTCCTGAACTGCGGCTAGCGTTCCGTTTTTCGATGCCGACGTACCTCCCCTACCCCGCCACCAGCATCTCGTCCGTGCTCATCAGCGGCGACAGCAGCCTGGGGGTGTCGTCGGTGACCAGCACCATGTCCTGCAGGTGCCAGTAGCCGATATGCGGCTCCAGCGCCACCACCATGCCCTCCTCCAGCACACGCTCGCTGGACGGCACCATGTACGGTTCCTGCTGGTGCCACCACGCGCCGACGCCGTGGCCGGCCAGGGCCACGTTCCCGTCGAAGCCGGCGTCGTGGAAGGCGTCGTTGGCGAAGTGGTAGATGTCCGCCGTCCGAGCGCCGGGGACGCACCGGTCGATTGTGCCGCGATAGATGTCCAGCACAACTTGGTAGACCCGCTTCTGCTCGTCTGACGGTGCGCCCACGCACACGGTCCGCGACTGGTGGCCAGGATAGCCGTTCAGGTACGCGACATAGTCGTTGCGGATGATGTCGCCGGCCTCGAAGGCCAGGTCGCTCTCGCCGCCGTAGCCCACGGTGTTGCGGCTGGAATTCAGGATGCCGTGGACCCAGTTGGCGCCCCGCCGCAGGCAGCTCTCTATGATGCGGCTGTGCACCAGCCGTTCCGTGTCGCCGGGCCGGACCGTGGGCAGCACCTCCAGGTACGCCTCGTCCAGCAGCCGCGCGCCGGCTTCCAGCGCCGCGACCTCCTCGGGCGTTTTGATCCAGCGCACCCGGTCCATCAGGTCGGTGCTGTCCACGATGCGCGCCCGGGGCAGCGCCCGGCCGATCTCCTCCCACCGGTTCGCGCTGACGTAGCCCTTCTCGAACCCGATGGTCTCCTCCGCCAGCCCCAGTTGCCGCAGCACCTCGGCCGCCCTCTCGTAGGGCGACTCCGCGTAGTCGTCCACCACCTCAATGCGTTCCAGCCACGAGTCCCGCCGTGCCAGCGGCGCCGCGTAGGAGTTCAGCACCATCACCGGCTCGCCCGTCCGCGGCCACACCAGCAGCACCTCCCGCGGCGAGTCGGGGAACTCCAGGTGCCGCGCCAGCGTGCCGGGATACGCGAACCCCGCCAGGTAGGTGAAGTTCTTGCCCGAACGAGCGACGATGGCCGAGACCCCCTCTTCGTCCATCAGCCGGTGCAGTCGCGCCACGTTGGCGATTATCTTGCCGAAGGCGTTGGCCATGACTCTCACTCTCCTCGGGGACGGTTATGTTGATTGCGTGACCCGCCAGACCTCGCAGGCAGACCAACGCCGTGCCGGAGCCGGTCGTCTATCGCTCCGAAGCGGGCAGAAACACCGGCAGGAACACCTGGGGATCGTCCACCGCGGGAACGAAGGCCACCTGCACCGGCATGTCGATGCCGATGTCCTCCGGTGCCACCTGCAGCACGTTGCTGCAAATCCGCAGACCCTCCTGCTCCTCCAGCTCGATCACGCAGACGTTGTAGGGCGTCTGTTCCCTCTCGTGGATCGCCGGATGCACCGGGTGCCGCACGATCACGTAAGAGTACACGAAGCCCCGGCCGCTGACCTTGGTCCAGGTGTAGTCCAGCGACGAGCATTCGGGACACATCGGCGTCGGCAGGTGCCGGAACCGCCCGCAGTCCGCGCACCGCTGGATGCGCAGCTCGCCGTCCCGCGAGCCCTCCCAGAACCCACGCTCGTAGTCCGGCACCCGCTCCAGGTCTGGCAGCGGCACGCCTTCCAGCGGCGCGGTCATCGGTCGGGACCTGGCGGCTGGTTCGCTTTGCTGAGACATCGAAGTTCCTCACTATCCGTGGGTCATCCCGGCGCTATCCCCGCCGAATTATCACCGCGCCGCTCAGTTGAGCCACGCTGCTGCAGGACAGCACCCGGTTGATGGTCTTGTGCGGCGGCTGCGCCGTGGAGTCGCCCCGGATCAGGCGCACCGCCTCCTGCACGTGGGTCAGACCGTGGATGTACGCCTCAGAGTGGTTTCCGCCGTGGGTGTTGACGGGCAGTGCACCATCGAACCGGATGTTGTCTCCCCCATCCACGAAGTCCTTGGCCTCGCCCCGGGGCACAAATCCGTAGGCCTCCAGGTTGATCAAGCAGAACGGCGTGAAGTGGTCGTAGAACATCAGCGCATCCATGTCCGTGGCGTCCAGCCGGGCCCGGGCCCACAGGTCGCGCGCGGTGTTCTCAGATTCTGCAACGGCCAGGTCGGGACGGTAGATGATCCCATCGTTGCGGGGGCCGGAGCCCTGGGCCGCCGCCTCCACCAGGGTCAGCGTGCCCGAGTGACGCAGCTCCCGTGCCCGCTCCGGCGTCGTCATCACCACCGCGGCGGCGCCGTCGTTCTCCTGGCAGAAGTCCAGGACGTGCAGCGGGTCCACCACCATGCGGGAATTCTGGTGGTCGTCGATGGTGATGGGCTCCCTCCGCAGCGCCCGTGGGTTCCGCGACGCATGCTCCCGCAGGGTCACCGCGACCCACCCGAAGTGCCGGCTGGTGGCCCCGTACTGGTGCATGTACCGCCGCACGAACATCCCGAAACGGTGCGCCGGTGCCATGTTCCCCCAGGGCACGGCAAAGCTGTCCGCCCCGCCGGCGATCCGCTCCGGTCCCCGGGCCCGGCCCAGGCGCAGCCCCGAGCGCAGGTTGGCGGCGCGGAAGCAAACCACGTAGTTGGCATAGCCGGCGGCGATGGCGGCGGCGGCATGGCCCACCACCGCGTTGCCCGCGCCTCCGCCGTAGGACACCGATTCCCAGTGCCGCAGGTTCTTGATGCCCAGCGACTGCGTCAGCAGGGTCTCGTGGTTCGACTCCATGTCGTAGCGGATCAGGCCGTCGATATCCTGCGGAGCGATGCCAGCGTCGTCGCAGGCGGCCTTGATCGCCTCCGAGGCCAGCTGCAGCTCGCTGCGGCCCGAGTTCCACGAGAACTCCGTTTCGCCGATCCCGACGATCGCCGCCTTGTCCCGAATGCCGTTGGTGTCGGCAGGAATGATGTGGGGCGTCATGGCCGGCTACTCCTCCTCCCAGTCCACCACCTGCCGCTGTTTCAGGTCATGGATCTCTGCGTCGGTGTACCCCAGCTCACTGAGGATGGGGCGAGTGTGCTGACCCTTCAGCGGGCCCGGCCCGACCCGGCCCGGCGTTTCCGAGAAGTCTATCACCGGAGCGTACCGCCAGAACTCGCCGTAGCGCGGCGCCTCCACGGGCGTGAGGAAGCCGTTCTCGCGCACGTGGGGGTCCTCGTTGAAGAAGAAATACATCCCCCGGTCCTCGGCCTTGACGCACGCCACGTCGGCGGCGGTGAGCAGCTGCTCCCAGTGCATTGGCTCTGCGCCGGCGAACACCCGGCCCAACTCGTGGGCCAGCGCGTCGTCGTGCTCCGCCCGCGTCTCCGGAGAGGCAAACCGGGGATCATCCCGCAGGTCCGGTCGGTCAATGGCGCGGCACAGCGCCTCCCACTCGTCCTCGAAGGGACAGGCCAAAAACACCCACCCCGTCTTCGCCCGGTACAGGCGGTAGAGGGCGTGCAGCCCGTGTCCCTCCCCGTCCGGCAGCGGGCGCGGCTCCTTGCCTTCGTGCCAGTAGAAGTCGTCGATATTGGCGTAGGCGTTGGCGGCGATCATGGTGGACTCGACGTACTGCGCCGTCCCGGTGCGCTCCCGTGCATAGAGGCCCAGCACCAGGCCCACGGCGTTGACCATGCCCGTGGTGTGATCGGCGGTGCCGTCGTTCGCCCGCTTGAGCTTCCTGGACACGGCCGCGATTTCATCGATGGACATGGCCTGCTCCGGCGGCGGGAAAGCGTCCCGACCCATCTGGGCCACGCCGCCCCCGGACACGGCGCCGGCTATCGGAGCCATCGACGGCCGGTGCGAGTAGGGTCCGGTAGAGCCGTACCCGCCGGCGTACAGGTACACCAGCTTCGGGTTGATCTTGGCAAGCTGTTCGTAGCCGATACCCGTCCGCTCCGGCGCGCCCGGGCGCATGCTGTGGAGCAGCAGGTCGGCCTTTGCCGCCAGCTTGCCCATGATCTCCTGGCCCTCCGGCGTCTTGAGGTCCAGGCAAATGCACTCCGAGCCTCCCATGGTTCGGTGCACCGACATCGGCATGCCCCGCCGGCCCCAGTCGCCGCCGGGCGCTTCGATGCGGATGACCCTCGCGCCCAACTCGGCGACCAGGGCGCAGCCCAGCGGCCCGTTGATTACCGTCCCCAAATCCAGCAGCGTTATCCCCTCCAGTGGGTGCTTTGGCATCGCCTCCCTGGCCCCGTTGGAACGACTTCCGGCGTCGCCGCCCAGGCGGGCCAGCGTCTCCGCCGTGTGCTGACCCAGCGCCGGCGCCGGCCCCTGCGTGCTGCCCGGCGTCCCGTTCATGTTCACCATGGGGCCGAGCTGCCGCGTTCCGCCGACCCCAGGGACAAACACGTCCTGCGCGTTGCCGTTATGCACGATCTGAGGATGGTCCAGGGCCTGCTCGGACGTGAGGTAGGGCTCGGCGGCCACGTTGCCGGCTTCACCGAGGAATATGCCCATCCACTCGTCCAGCGTCTTCTCCTGGACCTTCTCCAGCATGATCCGTTCCAGGGCCGCAACGGCGTCCTGATCCAGGAAGGGCGCGCTCTTGAATCTCGGGTCCTCGTATATGAAGTCCATGTCCAGCCAGTGCATCATGGACCGGAACAGCCGCTCCACCACATTCCCCAGTTGGATCCATTGGCCGTCCTTGGTGCGGGCCGGCAGGTACCCCGTGGGGTTGGGACGACCGATGCCCACCCTCGGGTCCGGCGGGTAGGTGTCGGGCAGGTTCTCGATCATCTGGCCGTACACCCAGGACACGTGATCGTAGGTGGTCACGGCCTTCAGCATGCTGGTCTCCACCCGCTGGCCCCGTCCGGTCTTTTCCCGCACGTAGAGAGCGGACGTGATGCCTCGAACCAGCGCCGTGGCGCTCGCGTGGCAGACCCCCTGAACCACCACGTAGTTGGGACCCTCCCGGGGATGCTGCTCGGCGAACATCATCATCCGGCCGCTCTTGGCGGCCACCACGCCGTCGTAGCCCTTGTAGTTGGCGTAGGGCCCCTCGGTCCCGAAGCCGGTCAGCGTGGCATACACCAGCCCGGGATGCTCCGCGCGCAGGCTGTTGTAATCAATGCCCAGCCGCTTGGCCACCCCCGGCCGGAAGCTCTCCACCACCACGTCGGAAAGCCGCGCCAACTCCCGCGCGTTATCCCGTCCCTCCGGCGTTTTCAGGTCCAGGACGACGCTCTTTTTGCCCCGGTTCCACTGGATAGATCCCGGCGAGTTCCGGAACTTTTCACCGCCCGGAGGCTCAACCTTGATGACCTCGGCCCCGAAGTCGGACATCACCATGGTGGCGACGCCGCCGGCCCGCCCGCTGGTGAAATCCAGGACGGTGATTCCATCAAAGACCTGCGCCATCGCGCCCCCCTTCACAGTTCGTGGGTCTGTCGCGTCATGGTACGGCGTTTTCGCAGTCGGCGCCATTCGCCGCACCAGAGTCGCCGGGGCCTTACAATCATCAAACGACGGGTCCCGTCGCACCGACATCGACGCGCCTATCCCCTACCGCCAGAACAAGCATGTCCTCTTCGGCCAACAGGAGGGCCGCTGCAACGGCTGCAAGTCCGCGTTCGAGTTCCGACACCTGGAGGTTGACCACGTCATCCCCCAGCGCGCAGGTGGACATGACCACCTGGAAAACATACAATTATTGTGTCCTCAATGTAACCGGGTCAAGGGTGACCGGCCGCAGGCATACCTGGTAGCGCGGCTACGGGAGATGGGTATGGTGGCGTAAATGTAAAGTAAGGAGATACATCATGCCCACAACTAAACCCACAGCATTCGTGTTGATGCCGTTCGCTCCGGAGTTCGATGACATTTACAGGCTCTTCTTGCATCCTACTCTGACTGAATGTGGATTTGATGTAAAGCGAGCGGATGACATTACGAGCCAGCAGAATATCCTCAGGGATGTCATAAATGGTATCGTTGACCGTGACCTGATAATCGCCGATTTGACCGGTGCCAATCCTAACGTGTTTTACGAGCTTGGTGTGGCTCACGCGTTGGGTAAGCCGGTTATCCTGATTACACAGAACATAGACAAATTACCTTTCGACTTGGAACAATACCGTAGCTTGGGGTACAGCAGAGACTTCGCCAGCATCGAACAAGTTAAAAGAAATCTTTCTCAGTACGCACTTCAATTTTTGCGCGACGAGATTAGTTTTGGCAACCCTGTCAGTGACTTTCGCCAAGTCAATTCAGTGCAACAAGGGCCTTTGTTGACAGTCGCTACCGTTGAAATTGGTGCGAACGCCCAAGGATACCTTGACCATGTCGTTTACTTTGTGGAAAGCTATGAAAATCTAACTACATCATTGCTAACTATTATACCTCTCGCGCAAGAGATTACAGATAAACTCACAGCTACCGCTCATAATATAACGACGATGACGGGTAATCCGAACTCGTCGTCCTATCGTGGATTGCGCGACAAATTTAACCGAATTGCTCTTGATGTTGGTGCTTTTGCCACTAGACTGCATGAGATCAACAATAAATATGCCGCGGTGACCCGCGAAACTCAGCCCAGTGTGGAGTTTATTACAGCATTTGAGGTAGCACAGGTCCACGTATCTGGCATTGATGCGACTGAACAAATCACATCCTTGCAGGAAACTCAGCGCACGTTCATACCTCAACGGAACCAATTGGTTGCATTGTCCTCCGAATTGGAGTCACTGCCTAATGTGGAGCGAAGCTTTGACCGCGAATTGCGGAGAACTATTGAGGAAATCAGAACTCTGGCCGCCAATTACAATAGCACAATCACCATGCTTTCTAATATCATTGACAAACTAATTCAGCTTTGACGGCAATCTGGACATTCTGGCTGCTCAGGCTGACCAGTCCAAAACCGACGGTACGTCGCAAGAACTGTGATACTCCGAGCAACTACGAGGTTTGGGCAACGGTAGCCAGTGCTAGAAGTAAGATGATTGATGCTGGCGACCCTGCTTCCAATAGGCATCACGTCTCCATGCCTATGAAGGTTGTATTGCTGAACCATACAATGTTAATGCCGACTGGCTCGAGATCCCCGTCCCGTCGCTCCTCAGCCGTTCGTTGACGCGTCTAACCCTGCGGACTACACTGCCGGCCACCGTATCGGATAACTCGCGTGGGTTCCAAAAGACCCACGGCACAGGGAGGCGCTCATCATGCCTTTGCCGCCGAACCGCGTAGACTACAGCCCCATCATCGACCGCCCCATCATCAAGTGGCCCAACGACGCCCGGGTGGCGTTGTGGATCGCACCCAACGTTGAGCACTACGAATACCAGCCGGAATTCGACGGGCATCGCAACCCCTGGCCGCGCACTCCCTATCCCGATGTCCAGCAGTACGCCTACCGTGACTACGGCAATCGGGTGGGCTTCTGGCGCATGGCCGACGTGCTCGACCGGCACAACATCCGCTGCTGCGTGTCCCTGAACATGGCCGTCCTGGAGCATTTCCCCGAAATCGGGGAGGCCATGGTGCAGCGCAACTGGGACTTCATGAGCCACGGCATCTACAACACCCGCTACCTGAACCACTACACCGAGGAGCAGGAGCGTGAGTTCTACCGCGACACCATCGACACCCTGAAACGGCACACCGGCAAGCAGCTCAAGGGGATGCTGGGGCCCGCCATATCCGGCACCGAGCGCACCCCCGACCTGATGGCCGAGGCGGGCCTCATCTACCATACCGACTGGATGCACGACGACCAGCCCGTACCCATCAGGGTCAACAGCGGCAAGCTCGTCTCGGTGCCATACTCCATCGAGCTCAACGACGCCCCCCTGTTCCGGCAGCACTACGAGGGCGACTACTTCGCCGAAATCTGCAAGGCCCAGTTCGACCAACTCTACCTGGAAGGCGCGGAGAGTGGACGGGTCATGTGCATAGCCCTGCATCCCTACCTCATCGGCCAACCCCACCGCGCCCGGTACCTGGACGATGTGCTGGGCTATATCATGTCCCACGACGGCGTCTGGCAGACCACGGCGGACGACATCGCCGAGTACTACATCGCCAACTACTACGACCAGTCGGTTGCCCACGCAGCGCAATTGAACAACGCCGCCGCGTAGGGGCGAATAATTATTTGCCCATACGGCAAGGTGTGCAGTACGCGTAGGAGCAACCACAGGATTGCCCCTGCATTGCTGCCGCGCCGCTTGGAATAAAACCCCGCTGGCCACGATAATGAGGTGAAGAGATGCCCGCAGAACGGCGCTTTGGCATGGATCACGGGCACTACGACTGGTCGCCCTTCAACAAGCGGGGCATCCTGCGCTGGCCCGATAACGCGCGGGTTGCCCTGTGCGTCATCGTCAATCTCGAGCACCCCGAATGGGACCCGCCGGAGGACAGCTTCACCACGCCCTTCGCCGGCGGCCTGGGCGCCCGGGGCTTCCCGGACTACGCCCGGCTGTCCCACCGGGAATACGGCCATCGGGTGGGTATCTTCCGGGTGCTCGACACCCTGAAGAAGCACGGCATCCCGGCCACGGTGGCAATGGACGCCATGACCGCCGAGAACTATCCCTACCTGGTGCGGCATTGCCTGGACGCCGGTGCCGAAATCATCGGACACGGGGTGTCCCTGTCGCGCATGATATCCAGCAACATGTCCGAGGACGCCGAGCGGGAGTACATCAGCCAATCGGTTGCCGCCCTTTCCCGCGCCACCGGCAGCGCCCCCGCCGGCTGGTTGGGGCCCGAGTACGGCGAGTCCGACCGCACTCCGCAGCTGTTGTCCGAGGCCGGCCTGCGCTACGTCTGCGACTGGGTCAACGATGAGCAACCATATCCCCTACACAGCCCCCACGGGGAGATGTTCACCCTGCCCGTCATGTGGGAGCTGGACGACGTGTCAGCTCTCTGGGAGCGCCGCGTGGTCGTCGGACGGTATCAGCAGCTCCTGGAAGAGAGTTTTGAAACGCTGTACGAGGACGGCCAGCAAAACGGACGCCTGCTGGCGCTGAACCTGCACCCCTGGCTCATCGGCCAGCCCTTCCGCATCGGCTATCTCGACCGCGCCCTGGGCCTCATGATGCGCCGGGGCGGCGTGTGGGCCGCCACCGGCTCCGAGATCGTGGACTGGTATCGGGACAATCCGCCGACGGCTTAGGGCGTTGCTTCGAATGCCGTCCCAGGCGCCGGAGCTGGCCGCTGGTGTCATCGGGTAATCGCGTAGAGAAACTGGTCGATGACTTGGCCGTCTTTCATAACGCTCTTTTTCAGATGCCCTTCGCACTGGTAACCCGCCTTCTCCATCACCCTGGCCGAGGCGGGGTTCCAATCGTAGACGTACCCGTACACGCGCACCAGGTCAAACTGCTCAAAGGCGTACTCGGTGAATGCCCGCAGCGCGGCCGTGGCGATACCCTGTCCCCAGAACGGTTCCCCCAACCAGTAGCCCACCTCGCCCGAGCGGCGGTGCACGTCCCGCTGTAGCTGGAGCCCGATCCCCCCGATCAGTTCGGTTGCCGAGGCCAGGGCAAAGTCGGTTTCCCTGGGTTCTTGCGAGACCAGGCTGATCCAGGTTTCGGCATGGGCCAGGGTGTAGGGATGCGGAAATGCGTCGCGCAGGTTCCGCGACACGTTCCGGTTGTTGGCGTACCGGGCCAACGCCTCGGCGTCTTGGCTATGAAAACTACGGATCTGCCATTCACCCATTTCTATGCGCATCGTTCACGACCTGCACTGTCCAGCATACGGAATAGAATACGCTTCTATGCCGAGGGTTGCACTTCCGCGCTGCCTCCAATCAACTCCGTCAAATCCGTCCCGCCGTAGGACACCTCGGGCAGCCACACGCCGGCCAGTCGCGCCGGGCGCCTCGCTGTGCCTTCTCCGGGCCGCGATATACTGGGATGCCGCGCCGTTCGATCACGGGAATTCCCCCCGATTGGACCGTGCGTGCCCAATCGAAAAATCTCGGAGCGAGCCATGCCATCTCAACCCAATCAAGCCCTGGATCCCCAGCCGGTTATCCTGACCGGTAACCTGGTGCGCCTGGAACCACTCACCATAGAGCATGCTGAAGGAGTGTACGTGGCGGCAGCGGACGAAGCGATATGGCGATATTTGCCCCGTCCCGGATTCAGCAATCTGTTGGACGCGGAAAGTTGGATCAGCGAGGCCCTGGCGGGACAGGAGAAGGGGCAACAGGTCTCGTTTGCCGTGGTGGATCGCGAAACCGATCAGGTGGCGGGCTCAACGGCATTCCTGGATATCGACCGAAATCACCGGACGCTGGAAATCGGGTGGACGTGGTATGGGACGCCCTGGCAGCGCACCGGAGTCAACACCGAGTGCAAGTACCTGCTGATGCGCCACGCCTTCGAGGACCTTTCGGCAAGGCGGGTCAGTCTGAAGACCGACCACCGGAACGCCAGATCCAGGCAGGCGATCTTGAGGCTGGGCGCGGTGGAGGAGGGGACCTGGCGCAACCACCGCATCGCCTGGGACGGGGAGGACCGGCACTCGGTGTTCTTCAGCGTCATCGTCTCCGAATGGCCCGACGTGAAATCCCGCCTGGAAAGCCTGATGCGGCAGTGAATCTCTGACCTTTGCCGCTACCCGAAGGGCAGAGCCGCCGCCGGACGATTCCCGGAGCGCTTCCCTGGCATGGCGGTGCGCCGCAATGCGGGCGCCTGTTCCCGGTATCAATCCCAAGGAACGGTTATACTGGCGCGGCGCATCGTCATATTTGAGCGTGGGCCGCGCCCGGGCTGGGCCGGCGAAACCGACGGAGGAACGTACCAATGCACTGTGGAGTGATGGTCACCGGCTACAACCAGGGTGACTGGCCCCGCCTGATGGCGGAGGACTATGACCGACCGCCGGCTATACCCGACGCCAGCAATATGGACGACACCCTGTACATGGGAGAACTGGTCGAGCCGCTGGGGTTCGACTCGATCTGGGCCACCGAGCACTACGGTTCCGCCTACTCCATGCAGCCCAACCCGTTGCAGTACCTGGCCTACTGGGCGGGCCGCACCAGCCGCGTCGATGTCGGCACGGCGGTCATCGTCGCCCCGTGGTGGAACCCGGTGCGCCTGGCCTCCGAGATTTCCATGCTCGACATCCTGCTGAGGGGCCGGCGCCTCCACCTGGGTATCGGCCGCGGCATCGCCCCCCACGAGTACGCCTCCCTGGGCTACCCCATAGGCGAGTCGCACAAGTATTTCTACGATGTGATCAACGCCATCAAGGCCGCCGACGGCGCGGAGCGGTTCCAGTTCCAGGGCGATGTGTACGACATCCCGCCCACCACCATCCGGCCCCAGGCCCGCCACAAGGGCGAACTGACCAAGGACATCAAGGTGGCGTTCACCACGGAGGCCTCGGCGCGGATGGCCGCCGAAAATGGCCTTGGGCAGATGTTCGTCGCCGGCGACGATGTTGAAGAGATGATCGCCAAGGTGCGCCGGTTCAACCGGATCCGCAAGGAACTCAGCCTGCCGCCCGATCAACCCACCACGCTGTTGTGGATGTACTGCGCCGAGTCCACGGAGGAAGCCGAGGAGGGCTGGGTCTATTTCCACAACCAGCTCACCGCCGCCCAGCACCACTACTTCGAGTGGAACAACCCCGGCTATGAGGGCATCCACGGCTACGAGGAATACCTCACCCGCCAGCAGGCGGACGTTGGTACCGCCGATGCCGGTTTCGCTGCCCGCCGCGCAACCCAGCCCATCGGCACGCCCGACGAGATCATCGAAAAGATCCGGACGATGCAGTGGACCATCAGCCTCGAAAAGGTCGTGATCCACATGTTTTACGGCGGGATGCCGAGGGACAAGGCCGAAAAAAGCCTCAAGCTCTTCGCCGAGAAAGTCCTTCCGGCCGTGCAATCTATGCCCACCCCGATCAACCCCCAATCCCTGGAATAGCCTCGGGGTTGGGATAACAACGCGCCGATCACCATTCAGGAGCCCGCGTCATGACAAACAAGATTCGCCTGGGGTTTGTAGGAGCCAACGTCAATTCGACTTGGGCCGGCCAGTCGCACTTCCCGGCGCTGCTGGCCAGTCCCGATGTCGAGTTCACCGCCGTCTGCACCACCAGGCCCGAGAGCGCGGAAGAGGCTCGGCAAGCGTTCGGAGCGAAACTTGCCTTCCACGATTTTCGGGAAATGGCGGCGTCGCCGGAGATCGACGCGGTGGCCGTGGTGGTGCGGGTGCCGTCCCATTATGAGCCGACCAAGGCCGCCATCGAAGCCGGAAAGCACGTCCTCACCGAGTGGCCCCTGGGCCGCACCACCGCCGAAGCCGTAGAACTGGCAAACCTCGCCCGGGCCAAGGGCGTGCAGACTGCGGTCGGGCTGCAATCTCGCGTCAGTCCCGCGTTGCTGTACGTCAAGGAACTGATCGACGGCGGTTATGTGGGCGAGGTGCTGTCCTGTCATGTCACCACCATGCGTGACGGCCGGTTGGAACGCCATTCCAGCGGTACCTGGCAGCGCGATCCCAGCGCCGGCGCGAACTCCCTGACCATCGCCACCGGCCACGTCATTGACGCCCTGCGCTTCGTGGTGGGCGACTTCGCGCGGGTGGCGTGCATGGTCTCGACGCAAATGCCGCAGTGGTACGAGACCGATACCCAGCGTTATGTGGACGTCACCTCTCCGGACAACGTGCGGGTATCCGGACAGCTGGCGCGCGGCGCGGCGGCGTCGGTCCACGTCGGAGCGGTCCCCTGGGCCGGCAGCGGTTTCCGAATGGAGATCTTCGGCCGGGAAGGCACGTTGATCACCACCGGCAGCGTCTCATCCCAACGCGGCGAAATGCTGCGCGTGCAGGGCGCACAGGGAACTCACGAGTTGCAGGACTTGACCCTACCGCAACGCTTCGTGTACGTCCCGGATGACTTCCCCAAGGGCGACCCGTTCAACGTCGGCCAGTTGTACACCCGGTTCGCCGAGGCGATCCGGACCGGGCAGAACCGCCTGCCGACATTCGATACCGCGGTTGACCTCCACCGCTTCCTCGACACCATCAAGCAGGCGTCTGAAACGGGCCAGGAACTGCCTGTCGCCTGACGCGGCGCCCGGCCCGCGTTGACCCGCTCGCCCCGGAACCGTATCCTTCGGTAAAGAAACCATCTGATCCGACCATTTGACCTCGTCAGAACCCATCCTCTGGGCCGACCGTCTGACCTTCCGACGCCCGTAGGCGTTTAGCCTTTCCATACAGCATTGTTCGCGGGGCATTCACCCATACGCGGTGAAACATGCCGACATATCGGTCGCTTGGAATAATACGTAAGCCGGATAGCATGTGCCGCCTCGTGCCGCTCGCTTGGCCAACCGTAAGTATTTCAACGGCGCCGGCCGGCGCCCTTTCCCCAATGAGGGCTGATCTCGCCCTCGGGTCCGATTTACCGGAAGCAAATTAACGGCTCCCATGGGAGCCCGCAGCGCAACTGGATTTCCGTCAATCGCAGTCTCTCTCTTGGTACCCGACAAACAAAGTCGGCCGCAGCGGGTCGCAGCCGCTCCGGCCAGTGTCATACCACCCTGGATAAGGAGGAAGACATGAGAGATCTTATCGGAACGGCCCCGTTGACAGCAATCATCATTGGAGACCAGTTAATGGATTTAACGTAGCCTTTGAAGTGACTGAATAACCGAACTGCCAAATGCGGTAATTGGAGCAGGTCGATGCGCCGTCCAATCACAATAACGCTGGCGGTTTTCGCTGGTCTTATGGTCGCGTTCACAGCCTACGTCTGGGTCGGTAATTGGTTCACCACGCGGACTGCCGCCGGGGGCTCGGTGTTCGGACGCGGGTCCTGCCTGTGCAACGGCGAGAGCTTTAACTACGTCGTCCACGTTGCGCTCGGCGTGGTCCAAAATCCAGCCAACCGCGGCGCGCGAGTGGAGATGACTACCGAAACCCTGAAGGTCCGGAAGTCGCCGCCCGTTACCGAAGCTGCCGACATCAGCGCCGGAACCCCCGGGTGCGTGATCCGCAAGTCGGACTGGCCGGGCGTCGCCGAATTCAGAGTGGATAGCCCGCTCGAGGGGAGTGCTCTCACGCCCCTCGGCCAGACCTTGCTGATCCGAGATTACGACACCGACTACTGGAAAATCTCGGCGTCCCGGGGCCTCTTCCCCATGGACGTGCGCTGGAAATAGACCCTCCAACGCCGTCGTCTTGCAAGCCGGTACTTTTCTTACAACCCGTGCACCAGGCAACCGTAGGCCACACTTGGTAGCGCCCCGCCAAATTTGCCGCCAGCCGGCCTTAATCCTTCGGGCAGCCCACGGGGCGGAGCCGTGTGATTAAAACAATATCCCCGCCGGCCGGAGACGGTCGGCGGGGTTAATCAAATGCCAGCCTATCGGTCAGCGCGCGAGATGATAACGTCTCAACGCTTGGATCACAAGTCATGATGCCAAGGTAGACGTTCTTGGGGTTTGGCAAGCGAGCCAGGGACCGATGATTTGCGCACATTGGCTATATGTTCGTGTCAATATAACCGTGTCCACTGATTGGGTTCAGGCACATTGCAAGCGTAATCCATCCGAAAACCTGTAAACGATGTCCACTCGTGTCGTTCGCCCCTCAGATGCCCAGCAGCGCTTCGAGGTTCTTCCAGGAAACCTTTTCTTTCTCCTCCCGGGACAGGCTTTCCAGGCCCTCCAGCCACGCGCCGGGTGAGGGGTCCCAACCCACGAAGGGCCAGTCGCTGCCGATGACAACCCGGTCCGCTCCGACGCTGTCAATGAGGAACCGCAGGCCGGCCTCGCTGCTGGTCAGGAAGTCGTAGTAGATCTGCTTCTGGTACGCGCTGGGCGGCTTCAGGATGTTGACGCGGGCTTCCGACCGCACCTGCCACCCGTGGTCCAGCCGTCCCATGCCGAAGCAGGCCCCGCCGCCACCGTGGGCGATGCAGACCCGGAGGTTGGGGCACTCGTCCAGGATGCCGCCACAGATCAGGGTTGCCACTACCAGCGCGTCTTCCATTACCACGCCCACGCTGTTGGGCAGGCCGTACTTCAGCGTCCGCTCCACCGCGACGATGTTGTCCTGGGGCTGCGGATGGAAGAACAGCAGGGCGTCGAGTTCCTCGGCGGCCTTGAACAACGGCAGAAAATGGGGCTCGTCCCAGTTCTGGCCGTCGACCACCATGTCGAGCTCCGCGCCCTTGAGGCCCAGCACCTTTACGGCCCTTTCCAGCTCGGCAATCGCGGCGTCGACGTCCTGCGCCGGCAGCGTGGCCAGGCCGGCGAAGCGGTCGGGCCACTTCCGCGTCATGCCGGCGATCTCGTCATTGACCTCCTGCGACGCCCGGATCGCCTCGGCGGTCTCCCAGTGGTACGGGAACAGCGGGGTGTGGATGGATACCACCTGCACGTCCGTCCCTTCGGCGTCCATCTCCGCAAGCCGTTCCTCCGGCGTGTACCGGATCTTCGGCGAGTTGATCAGGATGCGCTTGCCGTGACCCACGATGAACTCGTGGTCGCCCTGGACCTCGTGCCCCATTCCGTGCCAGTCTTCGCCGTTTTCAAAAGCCTGCCACAGGATCTGCGGGGCCAGGTGGGTGTGAACGTCGATGTGTCTCACGAGTTATCCTCCGCAACACGGGTCTGGGGAGCGCGGGCCTGAAAGTGTGCAGTAGTCAGATGCCCAGCAGCGTTTCGAGGTTCTTCCACAGGATGGCGTCTTTCTCGTCCTGGGTCAGGCTTTCCATGGCCAGAATCCACGAGACGGGCCAGTCTTGGGCCATGTCGTAGGGCCAGTCCGTGCCGAAGACCACCCGCTCGATGCCCACCGAGTCAATCAGGAACCGCAGGGACTGCTCGGTGTACACGATGCAGTCGTAGTAGAACCGGTTCAAGTATTGGCTGGGCGGCAGTGCTGCCAGCCGGTCTGATGCCGGTATGCGCTCCCACCCCCGATCCATGCGGCCCGCGCCATAGCAGGCGTACCCGCCGCCGTGGGACAGGCAGACCCGCAGGTCGGGGCAGGCGTCCATCACGCCGCCCATCACCAGCGACGCGAAGGTCAGCGTCCGGTCGGCCAGGTTGCCCACCGAGTTCGGCAGGTGGTACCGCTTGATGCGCGCGTCGACGATGGTGTCGCCGGACTGGTGGAACAGGATCACCGCGCCCAACTGCTCGGCGGCCTTCCAGAAGGGCATGAACTCCGGTTCGTCCAGCAGCTTGCCGTTGATCTTGTCGTCGATCATGGCGCCCTTGAACCCGAGGTTTACCATCACCCGCTCCAGCTCGGCGATGGCGGCCGGCACGTCTTGCATGGGCAGCGTCGCCAAGCCGGAGAACCGCTCGGGCCAGGACCGCATCATCTGGCTGATTTCGTCGTTGCACTCCCGCGACGTCGCGATGGTCACGTCAGGGTCCATGTCGTAGTTGTAGAAGCCACCGAAGGGCGAGACCACGTGCACGTCCACGCCCAGGGAGTCCATGTCCGCCAGCCGCTGCTCCGGTGTCCAGCTGGCCTTGGGGGGCAACTGTCCCCGGCCGCTTCCCGACACCAGGATCGGACGCCCCCCGGCGTCCTGCTCCCGTCGCAGAGTGTGCCAGTCCTCGCCCCCTTCCGTGGCACGCCAGAAGCACTGCGGTGTCAGATGGGCGTGAATGTCGATGCTGCGCATGTTCATCTCCTGCGAAACGGTTCGTTCTGCCTAGTGACGCCTTACGACCGCTGCCGGGGATGCTTGGCCAGGAAGTCGTCGGCGATCTCCTCAAGGGTCACGAACCGGACGCCGTCGTGGGAACCGATGTATTCGGCGATGCGCTCCAGCATCAGCAGCACCTGCGGGCGGCCGCTGACGTCCGGATGGATCGTGATCGGAAACACCGCCTCGTCATACTCCCGGTACACCCAGTCGAACTGGTCCCGCCACATCTGCTCGATGTCCCTCGGGTTCACGAACCCGTGGCTGTTGGGCGACTTCTTGATGAACATCATCGGGGGCAGGTCGTCCAGGTACCAGTTGGCCGGTATCTCGACGAGATCAGTCTCCTCTCCCCGTTCCAGGGCGTGCATCCAGACGTCGGCCGGCATGGCGTAGTCGATCTTGGTCCACCGGTCGCCGACCCGGACGTAGTAGCATTCGAAGTCCCGGTGCATCAGGCTGTGGTCGTACTTGATCCCGTGCTTGAGCAACAGCTCATTGGTCACGTGACTGAACTCCCACCACGGAGCGACGTAGCCGCGTGGCCGCTTTCCCGAAACCTCGGTGATCAGGTCGATGCAACGCAGCAGCACCGCCTCCTCCTGATCCGGGGACATCGAGATCGGGTTCTCGTGCGAGTACCCGTGCATGCCCACCTCGTGCCCCTGTTCAACGATCATGCGGCACTCCTCCGGGAAGGTCTCGATGGAGTGGCCCGGGATGAACCAGCTGGTCTTGATCCCCAGCCGGTCGAAGAGCTTCAGCAGGCGCGGCGTGCCCACCTCGCCGGCGAACAGGCCCCTGGATATGTCGTCGGGCGAGTCTTCCCCGCCGTAGGATCCCAACCACCCACCAACGGCGTCCAGGTCGACGCCAAAGGCGCACAGGATTTGCTTATCGGCCATGGCAATCATCTCCTCGGCGGTGCCCCCTTCCGGGACGGGGCGATGGAACAGGCTGTTTCGGTCGGGCGTATAGTACCCCATACCCGGAGTCCCTATCCAAATATCGGGATCGCTCATCCAAGGAAATCGGGGGCGACCATTGGCCACCCCCGATGCATTAGATCGGCCGGGATGCGCTGGACCGGGAGAATGCCCGCTAATCTCCGGCTGGGTTGGCGCTCTCCTGCGTGACCGGAGCCGCCGGCTCGGACATCTGGGGCGGCGGCGGAGCCGGCCGGCGCGCAGCCGGCGACGGAGGGCGGCTGGACTCGGCCTCGGCGGCCAGCTTGGCCATGATGAGCGTGGTCAGCTCGCCCCGCATGGCGTCGGCCGCCAGGTTGCATCCCGCGAAGACCTCGAACCCCGGCGACAGCTCGTCAATCATCCGGCGGACGCGCGTGCTGCCGTGCCGGGAAGCCACCAGCATCCGGATGGACTGGGCGTCACGCTGGATGGGCGCGTCCTCGTCCTCTTCGTGCTCCTCCATGGCCCGGTCCAGCTCGTCCTCGTAGTCCATGCGGTCAACCACGCTCAGGGCGGCGGTGGCCTCCCGGCGGAAGGTGTCCACCTCGCGCAGCGCCCGCGCCATCTGGCTGACCAGGTTGGCGGCGCCGGCGATCAGGTCGGGTAGCTCCCGTTGGGCTTCCGCGGCGGCCGATAGCGCGTACCGGGCGTTTTCTATGGCATCCTTGCGATGGGTCTCCCGCTCTTCGACGCGCTGCAGCAGGCTCACCTGTTCCCGCAGCGTGGGCGCCTCGGATGCCAGCGTCTCCAGGCGTTCCATGTAACTGGCGGCTTCTTCAGCTTTCCGCAGCCGCTGGGCCAATTCGTTTGCGCGTTCATCTGGCATGGTTGGTTCCTACCTCTACCGACGGGCCCGGAATATCGAGCCGGTGTTATTAGAAACGGCCCGGGGCGGCAGCGAGTTGTGTTAAGCAACAGGCGAGAGGCTGCCGTTCCCGGTAACAACTCCCTTATAGCAAAGGGCAACCCCACAGCGAGGCGGAAAATGCTGACGAGTTTGCGCGATTTTTCAAAAACAGTCCACTGATCCCAACGTCGATACCGGCAGGCCATCCCGTCCACGACCCAATGGCGGTCGCACACCGTTTTCAGTGCCCTGATACGATTGCCGAGATCGCCGGCCGATACTCGCGCTACGGATGCGTATGTACGGGGCGCGGAGGCAGAATCAGCCGATCTTCCCATGTCATTTCCGGCCACTCGAAAATTAGCGCGGGCGGTCCGAAAGTCATGGCGAGCGACCCCTCTGTCATTTGTATGTTGCGATCACCCCGCGAATAGGCCAATTTGTGGGGTAATGGGAGGGGCGCGTCGTCTGTCATTGGGTGAGCCGGGTCTACGGCCTGGACCGCACCGTCTCGCAGTAGGACACCCCTCCCGGAAGGCGCTGGTCTGCTCCGAACGGATACCCGGGTGTGTCGCCCCGCAATGCAAGTGTGGAGGGTCCCAGCGCCGCCATTATCACACCAGCACCAACGGAGGCGACGGAAAGATGAGCCGAGCAATGGCCGGGATAGACGTGGGCAAAGGGGAACTGGACATGTCGGTGGACGGGGAACGGGCGCGACGATTTGCCAACACGGCGGGCGGGGTTGGGGAGTTGCTGGACTGGTTGCAGCCCCGAGGCGAGGTGCTGGCGGTTTGTGAAGCGACGGGCGGTTACGAACGCCTGGTGGTGGCAGGGTTGCGCGAGGGTGGAGTGGCGGTGCCTGTCGCCCATCCCAACCGGGTGCGGGCCGATGCGCGGGCCGGTGGCTACGAGGCGAAGACCGACGGGTTGGACGCCGTGGTGCTGTCCCGGTATGGGGAGGCATTCCAACCGCCAGCGACGTTGGCCCAGGACGCGGATCGCATCCGGTTGCAGGACCTGCTGCGCCGCCGGGAGCAATTGGTGGGTCAACGGACCCAGGAGAAGAACCGGCTGGCCCGGGTACACAACCCGGCAAGCCAGGACTCCATACGCCGGCACATCGCGTGGCTGGATGAGGAGATCGGGCTGCTGGATGAGCAATGCCAGGAACTGCTGAAGCAGAACGCGGAGTTTCAGCGCCAGGTTGAGTTGTATCGCAGCGTGCCGGGAGTGGGTATCCAGACCGCAGTGATTAACGACAATTGATCCTGCCGGTAGCGTCGACCATTTTTGCCGGTCGATATGGGGTAATCATTCGGTACGGAGGTACCGTTGATTACAGACCGACAAGTAGGGCTACTGAGGCAGAAACGTATGGAAGGCAAAACACAGGAAACGGCAGCAGCCAAGGCTGGGATGAGCGTGCGTTCAGCGCGCAAGTGGCAGAGTGGTCCATTGCCGTCGGCGACGAAACCGGAGCACTGGTGGCGCACTCGGCCCGATCCCTTCGACGGGGTGTGGGAGGATGCGATCGAGCCGCTGCTACGGAATGATCCGACCGGCAGGCTGAGGGCAACGACAATTATTGACTGGTTGGCCGAGCAGCATCCCGGTCGGTTCAGCGCCTCCCAACTCAGGACGCTGCAACGACGGTTACAGGACTGGCGGGCGCTGCACGGGCCGGAGCGGGAGGTGTACTTCCCCCAGGAGCATCCGCCGGGTCGGGAAGCCCAGTTCGACTTCACCCACTGCGGGGAACTCAAGGTGACCATCGCCGGAGAGTCCTACCCGCACCTGCTGTTCCAGTTGATCCTCAGCCACTCTGGATGGCGCTACGCCGAGGTCGCCGCGGTGAGACCTTCCTGGCGTTGCAGCAGGGATTGCAGAATGCCCTCTGGACCCTGGGCGGCGTCCCAGAGGTGGTGCGCTCAGACAATACCTCGGCTGCCACCCACGAGGTGAAACGCAGCCGCGGCCGTGCACTAAACGACAATTACTCCGCTCTGCTGGACCACTACGGTCTCCGTTCCACCCGCATCAATCGCGGCCAGAGCCATGAAAACGGCGTCGCCGAGCATGCCCACTACCGCCTCAAGGACGCGATCGACCAGGCCCTCATCCTGCGGGGCAGCCGCGATTTCCACACCGCCGACGACTACGCCCACTTCGTACGGGAGATGGTGGAGAGACGCAATCGTCTGGTAGAGGGGAAGCTGGAGCAGGAGATGCTTTGCCTGGGCTCCCTACCGCCAGCTCCCGTGCCGGAATACGTCAACTACCAGTCCAAGGTGCGCAAGTGGAGCACCATCCAGGTAGCGGGACATAGCTACAGCGTACCCTCCCGCCTCATCGGCAAGGAGGTGCAGATCCGTTTGTACGCCGACTGGGTGGAAGTCTACTACAAGGGCCACCTGGTGGAACGCATGGAACGGGTGCGCGGCGAGGGTGCAGCCAACGTCAATTACCGCCACGTCATCGGCTCACTGGTGCGCAAGCCGGGAGCATTCGCCCGTTACCGCTTCCGGGAGCAGCTGTTTCCCACCTTGCACTTTCGGCTGGCCTACGATGCGCTCAACGGATGGCGCGGGGAGCGTGCCGACGTGGAGTACGTGCGGATCCTGCACCTGGCGGCCACCACCATGGAAGCCACGGTGGACAGCGCGCTGTCGCTGCTGCTGGAGGCGGGCCAGCCCTTCGACTACGCCGAGGTGCGAGACCTGGCCGAGCCCAAGGTGCCCGAAGCCCCAGCGCTGACCCTGTCCGGCCAGCCGGACCTGAAAATCTACGACCGCCTGCTCACGGTCAGCCTGGCCACGGTGGGGGTGTGCGGATGACGGTAATCGACACCAGCGTCATGCAGGAACGCATCGGCCAGCTGTGCCACCAATTCAAGCTGCCCACCATGGGCGCCCAGTCGGTGGACCGTTTCACCGCCTCCGGACATGGCGACGCCCTACCCATCTTCCTCGAGGTCCTGGAACAGGAAGCCGACGATCGCCGCCACCGGCGCATCAACCGGCTGCGTCAGTCGTCCAGGCTCCCCTCGGGCAAGACCTGGGAAACCTTCGAGCACCACCGGATGCCCCTGGCCCTGCGGCAGCAACTGGACCATCTGGCCCAGGGCAGTTTCGTGGAACACGGCGTCAACGTGCTGGCCTTCGGACTGCCCGGCACCGGCAAGACCCACGCGCTCTGCGCCCTGGGCCACCGCCTGGTCGAAGCCGGACACTCGGTCCTCTTCGCACCGGCCTACCGCCTGGTGCAGGAACTACTCGCCGCCAAGCGCGACCTGGACCTACCCCGCCGGCTGCGCAAGCTGGACAACTTCGATTTCCTGCTCCTTGACGATCTCGGCTACCTGCCCCAGGGCGCCGAAGAGTCCGAGGTCCTCTTCACCCTGATCGCGGAACGCTACGAACGCAGGTCGCTGGGCATCACGTCCAACCTGGTCTTCTCAGAGTGGGAGCGCATCTTCGCCAACCCCATGGCCACCGCCGCGGCGATTGACCGGGTCGTGCACCACTCCGTGATCCTGGAGTTTGACGTCCCCAGCTACCGGACTGATGCCGCCCAGCAACGGGGCCAGGCCGAGGGGGTGAACCGGCAAAAATAGTGGACGTTTTTTCGGCAAGAATAGTTGACGCGGGACACGCAGCGGCGGTGGTGGCCTGGTTGCCGGAGTTGGGCCAGTGCGAGAGCAATGTCCTGGCCGCGCTGTGCGGCGTCGCGCCGTGGTCACGGGACAGCGGTCAGCAGCGGGGATACCGGTCCACCCGTGGCGGACGTCGGCCGGTGCGTCGGGTGCGGTACGTGGCCAGCATGGTGGCAGCGCGCAACCACGACGAGTTGGGAGACTTCTACCGTCGGCTGCGTCAGCGGGGCAAGCCGGGCAAAGTGGCGCTGGTGGCGGTGATGCGGAAGCTGCTGTGGCTACTGAACGCCGTGGCCCGCCGCGGCACCCCGTGGACCCCCACAATTCCAACAACCAACCTGAACCCCGCTTGACACACAACACAGATACTGCGAGCGCAGCGTGGCAATCCCGTCGCCGCAGCTGACCGCTGCCGAATGCGGTTGCATTGCCCCGTAACTGCCGCGTCGGGTCATTCCCGGCGATAACAATCGAATCGCCTCGGCGCATCCGTTTCAGGGGTTGACAAGTATCGCCAAACAGTATACTTTGTATTCAAGGTGCCGGGGTTGGTATTGGAAACCCCGCCCACTGCAGCCCGACGGAAATACCGTCGTCATCACAGGAGGTAGAAAGTGGTTTCTCTGATCACGAGGCACCACAAGTGGCATTTCCCGTGTCCGGTCCCTGTCGGTGGCGTAGCGGCAACTCGATAGTCGCAGTGGCCGACGGGGACGAGAGATAGGGTCGAGGGCATTGTGGCCCCCGGCGCGCGAAGGCCAGGATCGGCAACGGTCCTGGCCTCGTTGTTGTGGTCTCGAACAGCCGGTTTGAGCCCGGTCATTCGCCGGCCGATTCCCGGCGCGGCTTCCCTGGCGAACCGCGACTCCCTTCCGCCTGTCGATACTGAAGCCCGGCGTGGATTGCACTGCGCCAGGCTTCACGTGGCGTTAGCGCAGGGTCAACCCACAGCAACGGATAGCGCTTTCGGTCGTGATGCCGCAGGAATGCAGGTCGGCGGTGGTGATCGAGGTGAATCGAACATTCTCGGGAGGCACGGTTTCGCCGGCGTCGCCGTGCCCCAGCATTCGACAGTGCCGTCAGGCCGCAGGGCACAGCTATGCGCTTCGCCCACAGTGACCTGGGTGAATACGCCGTCGGGCGGGCCGGTTTGCACGGACCAGCGTGCTCCCCAACAACGGATCGCGCCGTCAGCCACTATGCCGCAGGAATGATGTCTTCCGGCGGCGATTGAGCTATATTCGTAGCAGACCACCGTACCGTCATTCAGCAGACCACACCGGTGGAAGCCGTTGGCGGAGAGCGACCGCGATCCTGGGACCAGCATCGCCTCCTCGCCGAAGTCGCCGTCCCTCACGATGGTTGGCCCGTCAAATGTGCCGTCCTCGCGGTAAATGTGGATACACATAACGTCGTCTTCAATCCAGTGGTTGCGCAGGTGATAGTACCCGTTGCTGGAACCGGTCATGATGACCCCGTCCATTTCCCGGATCATCTCTCCGGAGGCGACGAACTCCGCCATCTCGTCGGTGTAGTCGGTGGGGTGAAGCCGCACACATGGTCGTCGGCGAACAACGGCGCGTCTCCCCAGTAACTGCCGAACGCCCCCACCGCGAACGCGGCCAGCGCAACCATCTACATCCCGAGTCTGCCGACAGAAAAGAGCCCAGCCCGAGCGGGCTCTGGGGCCGTCAGGAGCGCCCGCCCGCCTGATTTTATATCACCTTGTTAATTGCTGCGCCGCTCGAGGGACAGGGGCATGCCTCCCTTGGGACGCAACGATATCAGCAGGTGCAGCTTCACCGTGTGCCGCGGGTCGTGGCGCACCGACCACCGCTGGCCCAGGGTTGCCAGCACCAGCAGGGCTTCCATCCACGCGAAGCCCTCCCCGATGCACAGGCGTGGCCCGCCGCCGAAGGGGTAGTACGCGAACCGGTGCCGGCCGGCGCGAAACTCCGGCGTCCAGCGGTCGGGCCGGAACTCCAGGGGGTCCTCGAACCAGCGGGGATCGCGGTGGACGATCAGTTGCGGCGCGGACAGGGCGGCGCCGGCCGGTATGTGCCAGCCGCCCAGTGTGATGGGCTGGTAGGTCATGCGGCCGGTTGTCCAGATGGGCGGATACAGTCGCATGGACTCGGTGAGGACACGCTCAGTGAAGGGCAGGTTGGCGAGGTCGTCGGGGGTCGGATCGCGGCGGCCCAGCACGTCGTCCAGCTCGGCGTGGAAGCGGGCCTGCACATCCGGATGGGTCGCCAGCAGGTACCAGGTCCAGGTTAGAGCGACGGCGGTGGTCTCGTGGCCAGCCGCGAACAGGGTGATGACCTCGTCGCGGAGCTGGACGTCGGTCATCACTGCGTCCTCGGGGTTGGCCGCCTCCTCGTCCCGCGCGTTGAGGAGCAATGACAGCAGGTCGTCGCCTTCCAGGCCGGAGTGCCGCCGTTGGGCAATGAGGCCATAGACGGTCTCGTCCAGGTATGCCAGCCCGCTCCGGAACCGAAGGGTGGACGGGAAAGGCAGACGATGCAATGCCCGGCGGAGAGACAGCGGGCGGTTGCTTTGGGAGGTGACATATTCGTTGCCCACCTCGAAGGCCTGTCCGATGCGGCGCACGGTGTCGGGGAGTTCCAGGCCGAACAGGGTCTTGACCACGATGTGCAGGGTGAGCTCGCTCATCTCGCGGGCCATGTCGACGCCGGCGCCGGCCTGCCACCGGCGTTCGTGGCGGCGGGCGAAGTCGGTCATGATCTCAGCGTAGCCCGCGATGCGACGGTGGTGGAACTGGGGTTGCATCAAGCGACGCTGGCGCAGGTGCAGTGGGCCGTCGGCGGTCACCAAACCGTTGCCGAGGAGGTAGCGCATGGATGAGGTGAGCCAGCCCCGCCCCACGCTCCGATGGTTGGTGACGAAGAGCTCTTCGACCAGGTCGGGGTGGCTAACCAGGTACGCCAGGGCCGGTTTAGTGGAAATGGTGACCAGGTCGCCGTAGCCGGCGGCCTCCTGCATGAGGCCGATGATGTCGGACATGTAGCGGAATGACTGGCCCACGATGGGCCATTCGGGCGGACCAGGAGGCAGGGAGGCACGGTCGATGACCGGGCGGGGTGGGTATGCCAGGGTAGGGGTAGGCGGAGTCATGGTCGGCTCCTGCGCGCAGGCACTTTCATTCTGCCATTGCGAGGCCAAGGGGACAATCGCGTTGCCGGCCGGCTCCAGGCAGCACATTTGCCGCGAGAGTGGGCCGACCGGCTGCGCGGCCGACGACGATGGCGGGCCGTGCTGCGAACCCAGCGCAACAGGAAAACCGTCCTGTCCTCAGCGCGTTATCCAATCCCGACAGTGCCATGGGTCGGGATTCGCAACGCGCTCGCTCGGGGCGGGAGGTTCAGGCGGAGACGGCTCGCCGGCGCAGGAACGTCTCCGCCAGCGCGGTCACGATGGTAGCCAGAGACACCGCGCCGATGGTGAACGGGGCCGTCATCATGGCCGTCAGCACCCACGCCTCGGGATACACGCCGGCGATGACCAGGTTCGAGATTCGGACGACGGCAACGAACGCGGCGATCGCTGCCAGGAATGCGACGCCGCCGATCGCCACCCGTAGTGTCCAACGATAACTGTTCATCATTCCTCCTGTTCAGTGAGGCAAACGTCGGGGTATGCCCGTCGGGCGGCGAGTATAGCAGCCGCCTGATCCGTTATACGCTACGCGGACAAGCGCGGATTTGGGGCGTTTGCCTTAGCGTGAAGTGCTACGCACGCCCTGATGGAAATCGGTGGTCAGTGCGGGGTTCTCAGTACGGGGTTCAAGGAGCGTCAACAAATGTTTGTGCGGGGCAAGCGGAACACATCCGGAAGAGATTGCATCGTGCGCTTTGGGACCCGGGGCAACTCCGGGGCAAATCGTTTGAGGCACGGGATGGCGGGCGAAGTGACGCGGGATGGCGGACTTCCATTCAAAGTATGTCATCGCATGTTGCTCCATCCAGCTGATCGTTCCGGTGAACGTAGGAACGTATGACAAACCCCGCGAAAAAGCACTTAATTGCTATTGCGGTCCGCCATTCCGTGGGGTCTGTACGTGCAGACGAGAAACGATACCATCAGGCCAATGCCGGCCCGGTAAATGCAAGCAACAATGCTTACAGTATGCGATAAAATTGCCCAAGGAATTACACCCTTGAAACCACTTCAAGACCGCGACCTTTATGCACTTCATGGTCAATGTGAAACACGCCTTCCGGTTGGCGGAACCCTACAATGCTGCCGAACCTTCGAGGCCGCGCTGCATAAAAACGTCGTCGCTCCGGCTGACGTGCCTCCCACCGTCTCCTTGCCAGACGGGCGGCCGGCCCCTATTCTCGGACCACCCATGACATCTCGCGACCGCTCACCGTTCATCGGAGGCAAGTCATGTCCACAAACCAATACTTTCACTTCGTGCCCGATTTCTTCCTCGACCGGGCGCGCGAACACCTCAGCCAACACGACACGTACCAAGCGCGACAAGACCTCTGGGGGGCATGCGAATACATCGTGAAAGCGCTGTCCGAATTTCACGGATTGCCCCACCACACTCTTCTCATGCTCAGCGACAACGTCGCCATATTCGCTCGGGACGCCCAACAACCCCGGATAATCGACCTGTTCAACAAAATTCAAACCCTAGGCGAACCGTCATTCCACACCCACCACCACCCCAACATTGCTTCTGACGAGCTCGACCTCGTATCCGACTTCGTCCAGCTTTTGGTGGAGCTTGCTGAGCAGAGTTCCGTCGCGCCATCTGATGCTACCTCTTCTACCCGTCAACTCCCTGACGATCTCACCGATTCCCAGAAAGCCCGCATCGCAGCCATCACCCGCCATGATCTCACGCATTACTTGACAGCGGACCCGGACGTATCCATCGAAGATGTCATCGTCGAATTACGCGTATCCGTCGGCGGCGAACCCTACACCGACATCAACGTGCTCTACAAGAGCCCTACGTATACGCTTGACCCGGGCGTGCTCAACTCATTCGCCGCCCGCGATGTCGATCACCTCCATCAAGCAGGAGGAGTCGGTTTCATATCCCATTCATTTTCTGACGCTGACGAATACCGCCAGGTCGCCCAACTCATCGCCCAAGGCACCCTCCCAAGGTTGGTCCAATGATATGCTGCGACCTCATCGCCGTCTGCAGGACCCTCACCGATGCCGCAGTGCACCACCCCACCGGTTCGCCCCAACATCAGGCACATTTGAGGCGTGCGGCAAGCTCAGTGTACTACGCCCTTTTCCATAGCCTCTTGCAAAACAACGCTGATATGCTTCTTGGGGCTTCAGCCGGTGTCCCTCCCTCCACGGAATGGACCACAGTCTACCGGACCCTCAGTCACGAACGCGCTCAAAGCAAAATGCGGCAAGCCATAACGATGAAGTTCCCGCATGCAATCACCAATCTCCAAGCTTTGCTGGAGACTCTTTACCTCAACCGACTAAGCGCCGACTACGACCCGTCCTCCACTTTCACCTTGGCGACAATCTCCAATCATATCGAACAGGCGGACGCGGCTATCATCGATTTTCTCTCTGCTCCCGAAGCCCAACGACGACTCTTGGCGGTCCACTTGTTATTCAACCCACGTTGACTAGGTCGACCGCCGTCCGGTCAGCTTCGACCGCGATTGCGTCCTACGGGTCTCCAGCCTGCCTTCCATGACCGAGAATATACTAAACTCTGCCATTTTTCGCTCCCTGGGCTGGTCCAGGGCGCGTCCGTAAGCACGGCGCTGGGTCGGGTCGGCGGCAAAATGGCAGAGTTGCTAATGAAGTCTGCCACCGCGAAATGGGCAATACGGAGGCGATGTCGCGGGCGCCATGTGAACCGGAATTGCCGCTGGGCATGGGATCGACCTCAGGGGGTCTGTAGCCGGCCGATCTGCGGGGCGGCAACCTGACGGGTTATTGGGCGACACGGATGATGTGGTACATGTGGCGGGAGAGCTGGCAGGCGCCTTTCAGGCGGGGTATCCAGGCGGTGTCGGCGTCGGGTATCACCTGGCGGAAGATGTCGGTTTCGGTGTAGTACACCCGCAGGTCGGGGCGCTCCTGCCTGAGGGCGGCGACCAGGCGTCGGGATTCGCCGACCGGTTTCACCCCATCGCCGCGGTCGTGCATGATCCGCGACGCCGTGGCCCAGCGTGGCACGCCGGTGAATTTCGAATGGGCTTGCCCGGTGCAGCCAGCAGCGAGGCTTGCCACACCCCACGCTGACCGTTTACCATCCACGCACCACAATGGTAACGGTTTGCTAACTGACCGCGTGAGGTGCACCATGGCCATCAGTAACGATGCTGAACTGCGCGAGGTCTATCGGCCGCCGGCGCCGAGGGCGGCGCAGAAGGTGCTGGACCGCCTCGACGTGCACTGCCGCGACTTCATCGCCCTGTCGCCGTTCTGTGTGCTGAGCTCCAGCAACTCCGATGGTCAGTCCGACGCCTCGCCCCGGGGCGACCCGCCGGGCTTCGTCAAGGTGCTGGACGACCGGACTCTGCTGCTCCCCGACCGGCCCGGCAACAACCAGGTGGACTCGCTGCAGAACATCGTGGATAACCCGGGCGTCGGCCTGCTGTTCTTCATCCCCGGCATGAACGAAACCCTGCGCGTGAAGGGCAGGGCGGAGATCACCACCGACCCCGCGCTGCTGGACCCGCTGAAGGTGGCCGGCAAGGCTCCTCTCTCCGGGCTCAAGGTCTCGGTGGAAGAGGCCTTCCTGCACTGCGGCCGCGCCCTGATCCGGAGCCGTATCTGGGACGCCGAAGCCCAGATCGACCGTTCCTCCTATCCGACCTACGGGCAGGTCCTCGCCGACCAGATCGCCGGCGCCGACGCTCGCGAGATCGACGCCGACGAAGACGAGGCCAACCGCGCGCGGCTTTACTGACCCTCGGCGCTGACTCCCGGCCGCAAGCGCCGAGGTTTACGCCCGGGCCGGCCGCCGCATTGCCGGCGCGGTATCCGCCCGGAAGCGCCGCTTGCCGGAAGCGTCGCCTATTCGATGGCCACTTGCCGCCCGCTGTCCGACGCTGCCTGGATCCCGTCGATGAAGTGGTGCAGCCGTACCGCTTCGTCAAAATCGGGCTGGCAATCGGATCCGGTGCGGATCGCTTCCCCGAACTGGTAGTACATCTGCCCCACGTTGTACGGAGCGCCGTGGGGCATCCCCTCCAGCACGAAGGTGTACTTGGCGGGGATCACCAGGTCTTCCAGCTGGTCGCTGCCCTGCGCCCCCTGCAGCCGCACGCCCTCGTGATTTGGCGTTTCGTCCGACGTGGCCACCAGTGTCCCGTCCCGTCCATGGATCTCCATCAGGTAGCCGCTGTCCAACCACGGGTTGCTGGCGACATGGGCGGACGCGACCGCTCCGTTCGCCAGCCGGCCGCTGACCAGCACGTTGTCCGGTGATGTCACGTCCACCATCTGGTTGGTGTCCGTCTCGAACCATTGGTTGGCCTGCGTGCTGACCACCGTGGACACATGGCTGAAATCGCCGACCACCATTCGGAGCGCGTCAATCGTATGGCCGAAGGAGATGGTCAGCGTGTTGGCGCCCAGCTCCCGGTCCCGCTGCCATGTCCGGTCGGACTGCCGCGTCAGCGAGCCGCCGGTGATGCGGCGGACGTGGCAGGACAGCACTTCCCCCACGTAGCCCGAGGCGACCAGGTCCCTCAGATGCAACAACGGGGCGTTGGCCCGCGCCTGTAGCCCGACCATGTTGCGCACCCCCTTGGCCCGGGCAAGATCGGCCATCTCCTGGGCTTCCGCCGTGGTGCGGCCCAGCGGCCATTCGACATAGACGTGCTTGCCAGCGTTGATGGCCGCCACGGTGGGCTCATAGTGGTTCGGTACCCGCAGGCTCACGGCCACGGCGTCGATGTCGGGGTGCGCCAGCATGGTGTGGTAGTCGTCAAAGGCCAGCCGGGCCCCGAACTTCTCGCGCGACTCCTCGGCGCTCTCCATGCGCGTGGTGCAGACGGCGGTCAGTTCGAACTCGGGACTCGCCACCACGGCGGGCAGGTGTGAACGCACCGCCCATCCCCGGTGGATGTTCGCGCCGATGATGCCCAGCCGGATCTTGTCTGCCATGATGGTACTCCTGCCGCGTATTTTCGGGCATCGTACCATAGCCGCTCCACCGTCCCGTCCGGGACCGGTGGGGTCAGGGTCTTTGAATTATGAAAAACCCAGCTTCGTCATTCCCGCGGCCGCGGGAATCCAGCCATCCTTCGCAGCCGTGGTCGGCATGAGGCCAAGCCTCCGGTGCCGGCGACAATCCGTCAGCGGCGAAAAACCTGACGGCCCTGCAGGAAACCCGCTCCCCAGGCGTCGTTGCCCGCGGGGAGATCTCCCAAATTGGGGATACTGTTACCGCCAATCGGTCCGTGCTACCGATAAACTTGAACCCGACACGTCACAGGAGGCAAGACCAAAATGGCCCAAATCGAAGCAAAGCTCATCGAGATGAACTGCGAACTGCCACCCCCGCCCGATCCCGTGGGCAACTACCTGCCGCTCACCCGCAGCGGCAACGTCATGTGGCTCGCCGGAGTCGGCTCGCGCCTCGCCACCGGAGAGGGAATTGCCGGCAAGCTGGGCGACGACCTGACCGTGGAGCAGGGCTACGAGGCGGCGCGGTGGGCCGCCCTGAACCTGCTGTCCCGGATGAAGGCCGAACTGGGCGACCTCGACCGGGTTACCCGCATCCTCAAGGTGGTGGGCATGGTCAACAGCGCCCCGACCTTCACCGGGCAGGCCCGGGTGGTCGACGGCGCCTCCGACCTCTTCGTGGCCCTGTACGGCGACCGCGGACGCCACGCCCGCTCTGCCCCAGGCATGGCCGCCCTCCCCGGCAACACCGCCGTAATCTGCGACTGCGTCATCGAGGTGGACGGCGGTTAGCTCGGACGATCTGGGGCCCTCCCGTACTTGGACCGCGTATTGCTCGACCCCAACGATCCCGGACAGCTGCAACCTGGTTCGACATCAGTCATCCTATCCGTTACGTGCAGCCCAGACGTCGTCGGAAGCGTGCTACCGGACAACGGTCGGTGTCTTTGGTGACCCCGTCTGATAACATGGGCCATAGCCACAAAGGAGCCAGACGTGACCACCACCTCTACTCAGGATCGCGTTGCGGAGATTTTCACCGATGCCCGACAGGTCCAATCCCAGGCCATCGAGCGCCTTGATGTGGGCGACATCCGGGACGCGGCTGAGAAGTCTTGGTGCGCCACCAAGCGCGCCACCGACGCCCTCATTCTCTCCCGTACCGGCGAGGAACCACCTACGACAGCGGCCACCACCGATCTCCTCGACGACCTTTGCCGCGTGACGTCGCAGATTGAAGTCCTCCAAGGCCGCTACTACAGCCGCATATACCATCTGCACGGTATGTGCTTCTACTCCGGCTATTGCAACACCCAGACCGAGCGCCGCATCCGGGAAACTGTTGCCTACATCGACGACGCCGAAAACTTGGCAGCAGAGTGAGCGCTCAGACTGACGGTCAACAATTCCGTCGATCCTTACACGCGTCGCGCCTCGCCAAGATCGTACAACTAACCAGGTACACGTGGTTTTGGTTGAGTTCATCATAAACCACTATGAAAATACACCGAGAAGTACTGGTCGCCATCATTGTCGCGGTGGCGATAACGTTAACTATCGGTTTGTCGCTTGGCTTTTGGGATTGGCTTAGGGGGGCCACCGGGGACGCTCCTCCATCCAACGTGGAATCACCAAGTACGACGGTAAGAAACATCGTACTTGGTCTGGCCGCTGTCCTCGCACTTGCGGTGGCCGTCTGGCGGGGTTGGGTGGCCAATCGCCAAGCAACAATTTCCGATCAGGCGCGGCAGGACGAGCGTTACCAAAATAGTGCGGCGATGCTCGGAAGCAGTTTAACAGCCGTCCGGCTGGGCGGGATATACCAACTGCGGCAAATAGCTTATGAAAATCCTAGGGGGTGTCGTCAAAAGAGTTTGCTCCAGATCATCACTGCCCGGAGTTGGCAAATGGCCAGGTACGACGCCGCTCTCTTGGCATAACGGGTCGCCACTCCGCGCCACTGCTTGAAGTCCAAGAATCCGTTCTCCACCAAGTGCCGCAACTTGTACAGTGCCTGGTCGTAGTCCCGCTTTTCCCTCCGGTTGCTTTTGGACGGTATCACCGGGTTCATTCCCAATCCCCGAGCGGTGGCTATGATTTCATTGGTGTCATAGGCTTTGTCCGCCAGCAGACACTCCGCCTCTATACCCTCGATCAGGGGCAACGCCAAAGAGCAGTCGGCCACCGTGCCTCCAGTAACCGCCAGCCTTACCGGCATTCCGTGGGCGTCCACCGCCAGGTGCAACTTGCTGTTCAGCCCCCTTTGGTGCGGGCAATAGCCTGATTTCCGCCCCGAGCGCCGGCACTGTGGGGATGGGCCTTGATGTAGCTGGCGTCTATCATCAGCCACTCGAAATCAGGGTCATCCATCACTTCCTCCAACAGTCCGGCCCACACACCCCGGTCCCGCCAGCGGCAGAAGCGGCGGTGGGTGTTCTTCCAGTCTCCGTAGTCCGGGGGCAAATCGCGCCAAGGAGCGCCGGTGCGCAGAACCCAGCAAACGGCGTCGATAAACCGCCGGTTGTCATGGGCCGGCCGACCTCTCTTGCCTGCTCCCCCGGGCAGGTACAGCCTCAGCCGCTCCCAAACACCGTCTGTCATATCGTGGCGCCGGTGCGCTGCCGTCATACTCCCCACCTTCCACACTCTCCCGGTTACCGGCAATTTACCACCCTCTCACTGTTTTGACGACACCCCCTAGGCAATACCACCTTCCTGTGATGGATCTGCTGTGCGCGTTTATTCGCACTCCTCCCGAGCCGGTTGGAACTCCGGGAGCCGGCGGAAAAGGGCTCTTTTCCCACGTCCCCGTGGACTTGGAGGCAGCGTTGGATGCATTCGCAGAAAGAAGGCAGGACGTGCGGCGAAAGCCGATTGAAAAGGCAGCAAACTTCAACCTAGACCTTTCCAATGCCGAATTGCCCGGTGCCAACCTCATGGCGATGGACTTTTCGGGAGTATCTTTCGCCGACGCCGACCTCACTGGTGCAGTGCTAAATGGCAGCGACCTCACGTCCAGCTACATGCTCAACGCCAGTTTGATCAACGCCGAATTGCTTGATGTGGTTCTCCGCGGTGCAGATCTAGGTTTCACTCTACTAAGCGGAGCCGATTTTTCCAACGCGAATTTTGCAGATACATTGCTGGACTTCGCAGAATTTTCGTCAGACGGGGAATCCCCGGCGACAGGATTGACACAGGCTCAAATAGACATAGCAAGAGCCGAAATGGGCCAAGAGCCTATCTTGCAAGGAGTCCTCGACGCAGACACTGGACAGCCGCTGGTTTGGAATAGCAATCCTACGTGCTGACGTTAACCGTGGCCCAATTCGACTTGCCTCCATGGCCAACGAAAAAATTAATACCAGACTTGGTACGCACACAATGGGCGTAAACCGCGCTATTCGAGGATCGCCAACGCCGGACCGATTGCGACATTTGATCCCTTGAACATTGTCGGCGTCATCACGGCAACAGAGCCCAACAGCGGAATAGCGCCTAACGCGCACCGTCAATGATCTCTGCCTGGAAATCCAAAAGGCTGGATCGTTGCCGTGACAATCCAGCCTTAAGGTCAGAGCCTATGTGCGGTCGGGCGATCAGTCGTCGGCAGCTACGGCCGGTTCGCGGAGCTTGAGGGGGAAGGTGCCACCGAAGAGGCCCTTCTCCGGATGCCGCTCCCACTGCGAGGCGGGCATCTCGTAGTACACCTCGATCTCGTTGTCGTCGGGGTCCAGCAGGTATACGCCCAGCGAGACGCCGTGGTCGCTGACCCGCCGGATGCGTACGCTGTTCTCCAGCAGCCGGTCATACAACTCCTGCAGGTCCTCGAAGGTTTCCATCTGCCACGCCATGTGCGCCTGCCCGACGATGCTGTGGTCGGGGCCGGCGGCATCCATTCCGATGGCGCGTATCGCCAGCTCGTGGGACTTCTCGGTGTTCGCCGACATGAACACGGTCCCGCTGGGCGACCGCTCCATGATGGTCAGTCCCATCACGCGGGTGTAGAAGTCCAGCGAGCGATCCATGTCTCGCACCCGCATTACCAGGTGCCCCAGATGCTTCGGTGTGTACGACATCTTTGTTCCTCCTTTTCGGGTCGGGCTTTTCGGGTAAGAGTGTTGCGGATCAGAGTATTGTGGGTCAGTTCTCCAGGGCCAGGAACTCCTGCACCTTCTGGCGGAAGGGTTCCTTGTCGTAGTTGTTGAACAGCATCATCGCGTTCCGCACCGGATTGCCGCCAAACATCCGCTCGTACAGCACCTGCCGCCCGCTGAACGAGCTGCACGACGCGTCCCAGGCCAGGTGGAACAGCTTGGCGCGGTCCCAGGCGCTGGTCGAGTCGGTGGCCAGGTAGTGGTTGACCTCCGGCGCGATGCCGGCGTCGAAGTCCGCCTCGGCCGGCAGCGCCATCAGGCTGCTCGTGCCCAGCAACTGGATGATCTCGATCATGCGCGGATACAGCGTCCTGCCGAACAGCGCGCGGCCCGCCTGGATTGGCCCCATGGCCGGACACATCATGCCCCATTGGTTGGGCCTGGCGTCGGCCTCCGCGGCCCGCACGCAGGCGCGCAGCATGTCCCGGTAGGTGATGATCTCCGCCACCTGCTCCTGCACGTGCGCAATGGTGCCCGAGCCCAGCGTCTCGACGATCAGGTCCGCCAGCCCCAGCACGAACTCTGCCTTGACCACACAGCGGTTCAGCACCTGGTAGCCAGTGTGGGCGTTGGACTGCGTTCCCGTGCCGTAGTTGTTGCACAGCTCCACGTTGCCCAAAAGGAACACCCGCTCCCACGGCACCAGCACGTCGTCGAAGAACACGACGGTGTCCATCTCCTCGAAGCGCGACCCCAGCGGGTGGTCGAAATGGGACCGGCCCTCGTCCAGGCTCTGCCGGCACAGGAACTTCACCCCGGGCGTGTCGCACGGGATCGAGAACGAGAAGGAGTGCTTCCAGTCGTCGTCCGCCAGGCGGTGACTGGCAACGGGATAGATGGCGATTTCGTCCGAGATCGGGCCCAACGTCGCGAGCACCCGGCTGCCCCGGACCACCAGGCCGGCGTCGGTCTGCTTGACCGCCGTCAGCGCCACATCCCCGGTCAGGTTGTCCGCCGCGGCCGGCGTGCGACTGCGCTGTAGGTTGACCAGGGCGTGGGTCAGGGTGACGTCGTTCTCCCGCAGAAATTCGTGGTAGTCCACCACGTTCTGCTTGAACTCCGGCCGGTCCTGGGCAAAGTAGTCCGCCGAGCCGGCCCATGCGGTAAAGATGGAGTTCATGAAGTCCGGCGAGCGCCCCATCATCCCGCAGCTCGCCCACGCCCAGTGCGACATCATCTCCCGCTTGCGCACCAGGTCTTCCGCCGTGCGCGGGATCTGGAACGACAGCCCCACCGGATCACCGGTGCTGGGGGACGCGAAGGTCATCTCCTCCCGAAGCCCGGGGTCGTACTGCATGTCATACAGGGCGGCCACCGCCTTCACCCCGTTGCGCAGGCCGGGGTGGGTGGTCACGTCCTGAACCCGCTCGCCCTCGATCCACACCTCCCGCGGGCGGTCTCGGAGGCCGGCGATGTATTCCTTTCCGGTGCGCGCTGGCATGATCATTCACCTCCTGTTGTGAAACCGCGACGGGGTTCAGATGTCAGCGGGCGACGCGGTTATTTGAACTCCGGCATGACCTCCTGGGTCAGCAGCGCCAGGCTGCGTTGCACCGCCTGCTTGGGAAGGAAACCGCCCGGGTTCAGCTCGGCGGTAATGCCGGTGATGCCCAACATGTCCTGAAACTCGTGCAACCGGTCGATGACCTGCTCGGGACTGCCGAAAATTACCCTGGTCTCCAACAGGTCCTCGTAGGTCGAGTTGGCCAGCTTCTCGTAACGCGCCTGCCGTTTCTCGCTGACTTCAACCCCCTGCCGTCCCAGAGAGTACTCGAAAAGCTCCCGCTGACGGCTGAAGAACGCTTCGATGCTGTCCTTGGGTTCCTCAATAGCCTCCGATTCGCTGGGCGCGATGTACATCGGAACGCGCACGTTGATGTCCCCGCCGTCGCCCGGGTGACCGGCGGACCGCCATTCGTCCTTGTACTCCTGCAGGTTGGTCTTCAGCTCCTCGATGTCCATGGCGCGCAGGCCCAGGAAGATGGGTTGGCCCAACCGCCCGATCCGGCCGAAACTGTCCTCGCTGCTGGCCGCGATGCGGACCTTGGGGTGTGGCTTCTGGTACGGGACCGGTGACAGGGTGGCGTTGGTGATGGTGTTGAACTTGCCCTCGTAGGAGAAAGTCTCCCCGGACCACGCCTGCAGGATGATGTCCAGCGCCTCCTGGAACCGCTCCTTGCTCTCACCATAATCGATTCCCATGATGTCATACGCGCGGACGTTGCCGCTGCGCCCCACGCCCAGCTCGAAGCGGCCCTCGCTGAGCTGGTCCACGGTGGCCGTCTCCTCGGCGATCCGCAGCGGGTGGATCAGCGGCAGCACCTGCACCGCCATCCCTACCCGCAGCCTCTTGGTTCGCGTGGCAATCCCGGTCGCCACAATGATGGGCGCGGACAGCACCGAGCGGTTGGGGTTGAAGTGCATTTCACCCAGCCAGACGGTATCCAGCCCCAGCTCTTCGGCCAGGTCGATTTCCTCAAAGGCCAGCTGGAACGCGTCGGCGTGCGTCGGTTGATCGCCGATGTTGAAGTTCGCGTTGATCCCGAAGTCCATAGATCCTCCTCATTCGTTCATGGAGGCGTATGGGCCGGAAACCTTCGCCCGACTCCTGCGCCCGGTCTGATAACGCGAAAGTACAGCACGGGCCAACCGGCGGTCAAGGCGGAATGGTCGTGCCCGTGCCCGGCTGCACATCACGAACATCGCAGCGCCGACCCCGCGCCCAATGCCGGCGCGACACTCCCTAAACCGAAGCCAAGGTGAAACCCGCACTTGGTTTGGATAGAATTGGAAGGAATTGAGAGGATCGGTTGGGAAGTTGCCGGGGGTTGCTGGTGGGTATGCTGGAGATGGGAGCGCTGCTGGAGCGGTGGCGCATGGATGAGGCTGCGGTACGACGACGGATGTACCGAGCGCCGACGCCTCGGGAGCGGGAACGGTGGCACGCGGTGTGGTTGCTGGCGCGAGGCTGGACGGCCGCGGCCGCGGCCGCGGCGTTGGAACGGGACGCCCACACTATTGGCCAATGGGCCACGGCATTCCGGGAGGGTGGTCCTGAGGCGCTGGCTTTTGAGCAGTCAGGAGGTTCCCCCCCGCATTGAACCGGGAGCGGCAGGCCGAGTTGAAGGCGGCGGTGCAGGAATTGCCGTCGCAAGCTGGCATCGATTTGTCCAACTGGAACTGGAAGGCGGTGCGCCGGTTGGTAGAGGAACGCTTCGGGTTGACGCTGAGCCGGAGTGGTTGCCTGAATTACCTGCACCGGTTGGGCTTTGTCCTGAAGCGTCCCAAGAAGCGGTTGGTCAAGGCAGACCCGGTACGGCGGGAAGGCTTTGTGAGGGAGTACATTGCCTTGACAGCGGCGGCCCGACGAACTGGGGCCAAGATATTCTTCGCTGATGAGGCTCACTTTCGGGCGGATGCGGATCTGCGGGCCAAATGGGTGCTGAAGGGCGAACCGGCGCTGGTGGACTCCACCAGCCCGCGACGTGGGGAGAAGGCGAGCTACTACTCGGCGGTGTGTCTGGAAACCGGAGAGGTGGAGTTGCTGGAACTGGAAGGTAACAGCAACTCCACCACCTCGGTTGCCTTCCTGTCGGTTGCCTTCCTGCGTCAACTGCGGGCGCAACACACCGAACCGTTGACGGTGATTTGGGACAATTCCCCAGCTCATAGGGGCGACGCGCTGCGAGCCTACCTGGCCAACCCCAACTTGAACCTGCGCTTGGTGAACCTGCCCACCTATAGCCCAGATTTCAACGCCGACGAGGCTATTTGGGGCTGGGTACGTCAAGAGGTGACCGCCAACCTGTGCCTGGGGACCCGTGCCGCAGTCCAGGAGAAGGTGGGCGACTTTTTCGCCAGCCTGTCCAGCCGATGCGACGAAGTCAAGCGCCGATGCCAGACCGTGCTTCAGGCTCGAGCAGCAGAACTGACTGCCAGCACTCAAGCCGACCCTTCCCATCCCGCGAATGTAGATTTCACCTTGGCTTCAGTTTAGTGTCCCGCGTCAACTAAAAATGCCGGCGCATTGCCTCAATACAAGGCATCAGCAGGATGGCAAAACAGAATTATTGGTGACGATACGTGACCGCTACCGCGGGTCATCCAAAAAAGACAAGGGCCGGACCCTCGATGAGTTCATCGCCGTAACCGGCCATCACCACAAGCACGACATCCGATTGCTGGGACAGTCCGGCGACGCTGGGGAGAAACCGTCAATGATCAAAGGCCGGCGCATCTATAATGAAGCGGTACCCGAGGCGGTAATCGTAATCTGGGAGGCCGCCGACCGCATCTGCGGCAAACGCCTGAAGGCGGCCCTGCCCTATCTGGTGGGATCCATGGAGCGTCATGAGCATCTGGATCTGGATCCCGAGGTGCGCGCACGATTGCTGCCGGCCAGCGCGGCCACGTTGGACCGGCTGCTGCAGCCCATACGTCCCACGGCGGGCAGCCGATGCGGGCGGCGGTAATCGATGAGTAAACGCGTGCCGGTGCGGACCTACAATGATTGGAACCGACCACCGCCGGGATATCTGGAGATTGACTCGGTGGCGCACTGTGGTGGCCCGCTGTCGGGATCATTCATCCATAGCCTGGTGGCCACCGACATCTGCACCGGCTGGCCTGACCATGAACATTCAGGGCCGTTCCCCTGCTGGACAGAGAGCAATCCCTGGTGGTGGCAGGGTTGGAAGCCTTCGGTCAGCACCTACCCTTTTCCTATTCTCGGTATCGACTCTGACAACGACAGCGTGTTCAGCAATGAAACGCTGATCCAGTACTGACCGACCGGAGCATCGAGTTCACCCGTTCCAGAGCGTACCGCAGCAACGACCAGGCGTGGATTGAGCAGAAGAACGGTTCGGTGGTATGACGCTTCGTCGGCCATGACCGGTATTCGGGACAGGTGGCTGGCCTAATCACCCTGTAAATCGACACATGGCCTATCCTACGGGGAGCTGCGTCGGTACGTGAACTGCTTCCAGCCGTCATTCAAGCTGATTGACAAGACCCGGGACGGCGCAACCACCGTCAAGCATTACAGTCAGCCCGCCCCGCCTTGTGATCGGCTGAGCCAGCATGACGCAACCGGCGCTGATCTGAAAGCCTTGCTGAATGAATATCGGGCTGGGCTGGACCCGGTGTTGCTGCTGCACACCATCCGTGAAGCCCAGTCTGTCCGTGAAGCCCAGTCTGTCCGTGAAGCCCAGTCTGTCCGTGAAGCCCAGTCTGTCCGTGAAGCCCAGTCTGTCCGTGAAGCCCAGTCTGTCCGTGAAGCCCAGTCTGTCCGTGAAGCCCAGTCTGTCCGTGAAGCCCAGTCTGTCCGTGAAGCCCAGTCTGCCCGTGAAGCCCAGTCTGCCCGTGAAGCCCAGTCTGCCCGTGAAGCCCAGTCTGCCCGTGAAGCCCAGTCTGCCCGTGAAGCCCAGTCTGCCTGGTGGTAACCATGTCTCCGGACGTGCGGGAAACGCCAGCGGGAGAAAGCCTCGAACGTTTCCTTGCCAAGTTGCCCAATCTGTGGCGGCAGGGCGAAACCCGTCCCACACACGCAGCGTGAGTGCGGAGTCCGCGGCATTGGGGTGCCCGCCGGGACCCCTTCGAGGGCGTTTGCGGCGACGTGCTGGTCTGGTTACAGGCCGAACCGGATGCCACGGGCAAGACGCTGCTGGCGCGGTTGCAGTCGAAACATCCGGACCATTTCACCGCGGCTCAGTTGCGAACCTTGCAACACCGGGTGAAAGAGTAGCGCGGCATCATGGCCAAAACCTCGTTTATGCTTCGTCCAACGCAAGCTCGGCGGAACCAGCTGAACTGCCGGAACTGGCACTGCTTGGAGCGGATTCCAAGTGTTAGAGTTTCGGCAACATTTCTGAATGCGGCAACAGGCCGGCAGGACTTATTGTCGTTGATCACGCGGCCATCTGCTTTGCCAACAGGCTTTCAGGACCTTGAGTCTGCCTTGTTCTTTCTGGTTCAACGTCACATTCTCCATAGAGGGGGATATGACATTTATGCCGACCAGTTAGTGCAGACCTTTTCGCGGACCATTGACACCCCAGTCCTGCGTTTTCTCGTCGTCCTTGGCAAATTATTACGATTTCCGTCATCAAATTGACATCCTGATACGATGAATTTACACTGCGGACACCCTAATTTGCTCATGTCGTCACGGACGGCAGGATGCATTCGAAGCACATTGCCGCTGGGAGGTAACGTTATGCCGGAGTTTGATTTGGTAATTCGCGGTGGAACCGTAATCGACGGCACCGGCCTGCCCCGGATCCGCGCCGACGTCGGCATCAAGGACGGGCGGGTGGCCATGATCAGCGGGCGTATCAACGCGGCTGGCGCCAAAGAGGTTGATGCCAGCGGGTGCATCGTCGCCCCAGGGGCGGTGGATCTGCACACGCACTACGACGCGCAACTGAACTGGGACCCCTACGCGTCACTGTCGGGATGGTTCGGCGTGACCTCCCTGACCGTGGGCCAGTGCGGTTTCGGGTTTGCGCCAACCCGGGCTGAGGACCGCGACCTGAACATGCGTATGATGAACCGCATCGAGGCGATACCGCTGGAGTCCATGCGGCTGGGAATGCGCTGGGACTGGGAGACCTTCCCCGAATACATGGACAGCCTGGACCGCCAGGGCCTGGGGGTGAACGTCGGCGCGCTGGTGCCCTTCTCTCCGTTGCGGGGCTACGTGCTGGGCATGATACCGGCGCGGGAACGGACATCCGTAACCGAGGCCGAACTGAACCAGATGAAGCAGATTTTGTACGACTCCATGAAGGCGGGAGCATTCGGGTTGTCCGCCGACAAGAACCTGGAAGACCGGCCCGAGGATGGCAGTTGGCTGCCCAGCCATGTGGCGTCTCCCGAGGAGTTCTACGCCCTGTCCCAGGTCCTGAGCCAGTTCGGCGTGGGCCACCTGGGCTGGACCATCGGCATCTCGGACGACCGACCCGGTCAGCGGGAGATGCTGGCAGAGATGGTTCGCATGAGCGGGCGTCCCCTGCACGTGGCGCTGGGCGATGAGGAAGGCTACGACTGGCTGGAAGAGGTCCGGCAGGAGGGGCTCCCCGTCCTGGCGCAGCTGGGCTCGGTGCCGACCATTGCCGAGTTCAAGCTCTCTGAATACAACCTGTTCGACTACATGCCCAACTGGGTCCAGCCGCTGGTTGGCAGCAAGGAGGAGCGAATTGCCAAGCTGTCCGAGGACGGCATTCGCAGTGGCATGAAACGCGACGTCATCGATCGCCCCCACGCCAGGACCGACTGGGCCCAGCTCCAGGTGGTCGAGGTGGCGCTGGAGCGGAACCTCAAATACGAGGGGCTGTCAATCGCCGACATCGCCGCGGCCGAGGGCAAGCACCCGCTGGACGTTTTCCTGGACATCGCCCTGGACGAGGACCTGGAAACCGAATTCGCCCATCCGGCCGGCGGACAGGGGGACGATGCACGGGCCGAGCGACTGACCAACCCCTACGTCCACATCTCGGTATCGGACGGCGGCGCACACACCCGGTTCCTGGTCAACAGCGTGTGGCCCGTGTACTTCCTGGCGCACTGGATCCGCGACAATGAGCTGATGACCCTGGAGCAGGCTCACCAAAAGATGAGCGCACTCCCCGCCTGGTTCTCCGACATGAAGGGGCGCGGCACCCTTCGCGTCGGTGATTATGCGGATGTCATGATCTACAACATGGACGAACTGGGACTGCTGTACGACAAGCCGCGGTTCGAGACCGACTTCCCCGGCGGGGAGAAGCGATTGGTGCAGAAGCCCACCGGAATTCGCTACATCCTGGTCAACGGCGTGGTCACATTCGTCGAAAACGAGTGCACCGGTGCTTTGCCAGGCACACTCCTGCGCAGCTACGACATGGTCGGCTGATCCTGATCTGATCGCCAACGCACCGGCAATCGGCCCCGGAACTTCGCGCTCCGGGGCCGGATTTATCTCGGTAGCCGAGCGGTGTGCCGAAGCGGCCTACTCGTCAGGCACCAGCGCCACCAGCCGGCCCTCCTGCAGCGTTACCAGGAAAGCCTTCATGCGAAAGTCCGGTTGGTTGACGCAGGTTCCCTCGCCCTTCTCGTACTGCCAGCCGTGGCCGTCGCAGACAAACACCTCGTCACCTTCATCCTCGATCTCGCCGCCCTGATGCGGACATATAGTGGACAGTAGCTTGTATCCGTCGCGGCCGCGCACCAGGAAATACGAAGCATCACCCACCTTCACGGTAGCCGGGAGGTCGGTGAAAGCGGACTCTTCTCCCAGCTCGACTCTCACCTTTCTGGAGCGGGCCGAGCCACTCACCTGCCTCATGGTAACGGTGCCTCTGCGACGTTCGGTAGCCATTGCAATCGTCCTTGACGCTGTCGTCGGTTCCTATCGGTAGCACTCGGCCGCAGTATAGCAAATCGGCGTCGGTTTTAGGCCGACAGTAGCCCCACCGTTGCCTCGATGCTACACTGGCGCAAATCAGAATACGAAAAACGTAGGAGGTAGTCATGGTTGACCTCGGAACTGCGACAAATCTGGGAAATCTGGGTCTTGCGGTGGGTACGCCGTCCATCAAATCGGTGGGGCCGCTTGCCTTCGGCCCGGAGGGCGTGCTATTCGCCGCCGACAACGTGGGCGCGTCGATTTTCGCCATTGACGTCGGCGACACCGACGGCGGCGGTAACCCGCAGGCCGTGAACCTCGAGAACTTCGACGCGTCCCTGGCGTCCTACCTGGGTTGCTCCCGCGAGGATGTGGCCATACGCGATCTGGCCGTACACCCGACCTCGGGCAACGTGTACTGTTCCGTCCTGCGCGGCAGCGGCGACGCCGCAGTGCCGGTGATCATCAGCGTGTCCGGCGACGGCTCCATCGGAGACGTGCTGCTGGAGGACGTGGCTTTCTCCCAGTTCGTCATTACCGATGCTGCCGGCGAGGACGACCCGCGCCTGGTCACCCGCATGAAGCTGCGCACGGTCACCGTCACCGACATGTCATACGTCGATGGCCTGCTGCTGGTGGCCGGAACCTCCAACGAGGAGTTCACCTCAACCCTGCGGCGGATCCCCTTCCCCTTCAACGGCGATGCCGCAGCCAACTCCCTGGAGATATTCCACGTTTCCCACGGCCAGTACGAAACGGCCGCGCCCATCCGCGCCTTCGTACCCTATCAGGGCAACGCCAGCATCCTGGCCAGTTACACCTGCACTCCGGTGGTGCAGTTCTCGTTGGCCGACTTCGACTCGAACCGGCACGTCATGGGCAAGACCGTTGCCGAGTTGGGTTCCCACAATCACCCGCTGGACCTGATCTCCTACCAGCACGACGGCAGCGAATATCTGCTGGTCTGCAACGACCGGCATCCGGTGTTCAAGGTCGCCTGCAAGGACATCGACGGGCAGGGCCCGCTCACCGTGCCGGATGACTCCCTCGACGCCTCACCGGCCGACCCGGTCACGCCCGGGGTGGGAGTGCCGCGCCAGTTGCTGCCGCATCCCGGTGTCAAGCGCATGGCCAACCTCAACGGGAACGGCGTGCTGATGCTCCAGCAGGACGAGGACGGCCATTCCCACCTCCACACCTACGCTACCGCTACGCTGTGACCCACGGCCGTCACCTGCAACTGGAGTGGGCGCAGCACCAGGGACGCGACTGCCTGAAAATCAGCGGTTGGACCGCGATTGAACTTCGCGAGTTGGACAGGTTGGACGCCGGGACAATGCCCCGGCGTCTGGCCGTATATCCCAGCGAAGCCCTGGCTGCAGCCGGCCACACACCGTCCGTTCCGCCGGTCGCCGGCCGTTTTCTAATTCACGGCAGGTCCATCTGCTTCGTGCCCCGCTTCCCCTTCGCCGACGGCGTGAGCTATTCCCTGCTGGCCGAGGCCGCCGGCCAAGGGGAAGGCGCCGAGGTCTGGGAGATCCAGCGGCCATCCCCGTCGGTTGCTTCCACCGCGGAGGTCCTGGCGATCTATCCCACGGCCGCTGAGTTGCCGGTGAACCTGCTGCGGGTGTACGTGCACTTCTCCGCGCCGATGAGCGAGGGTTGGGCGGCGCGTGCGATAAGAGTCAGTCGCGGAGACACCGGCGAAACATTGGAGGGAGTCTTCCTCCCGCCCGAGCCGGAGCTGTGGGACGCCCAGCGAAGACGCCTGACGATGCTGCTGGACCCTGGACGCATCAAGCGGGGTTTGGTTCCCAACCTGGAGTTGGGGTACCCCCTGGTTGAGGGCACGACGGTCAACATCACAATCGCCCCGGCCTTTCGTGATGCAACGGGTCGGCCACTCAAAGTCGGTGCGGAACGGAGCTACAGCATCGGCCCGGCTTTGCGGTCGCGCCTTGACCCGCACGCCTGGCAATTGGCCGCCCCGGTCGCCGGCTCTCGAGACCCGCTGCTGGTCGAATTCGACCAGCCCCTGGACCACGGGCTGCTGCAGCACAGCCTGTCGGTGCGGAACGCGGCGGGCAAGACCCTGGACGGCGTTGCCAAAACCGCAACGGGTGAGCGCGACTGGAGCTTCACGCCGAACACTCCCTGGGTCACCGGCGAATATCAGCTGGTTGTCGAACCGCGCCTCGAAGACGTAGTCGGAAATTCGCCGGCCCGGGTTTTTGACCGGGACGTTTCGAGGTTGGAGGATGCGCCATCGCGGCGGGAGGCAGTGGCGGTAAGCTTCGCGTGCGCGGCCGGCGCGACGACACTGCCGTAGCAGGAATCCCGCGAAATCACGATCTCCGCCTCAGGCGCAGTCGCCTGGAGTAGGCAACACAACGTCCGCCATTGCCAAGATAAGATGCAATCAGCCCAGCAGGATGACTGACGCGGGAACTTTCAGCCGTTGTCCCCGGCTTTTTGCACAATTCTTTATTGGTTCGATGTATGCGCCATCGTTCGCGCAATGTCCAGCACCTACCCAATACGTTGTACTCGAACCACCTGCGGACCGGGACGCTTGATGTTTTGTTGTATGCTCGGTAACAATGGCCACGGCCTGGCTCTGGGTCGAAAACGGAAACATCCAAGCCCGAATCCACCGAACCGAGTGGTGGGGGCACTGTAACGGGTCAGCACAGGAATGGAGACGGGATCGTCCAGTCGGATTTCGGGTGGATGGCGCCAGTGGGGGGCCTGTTGTCGGTGAAGGGAGCCGCGCATGGAGTACATGGAGGCAGCAAGGAACTTTCGCTGGCCCATGGTGTCGCGCGAGTTGGAGAGACCTTCGGCTGACGAGTGGATGTGACCGGTAGGTGAGGGGGACAGTGGCGGGCCGGTTGCCGGCTTCGCGGTCAGGAAGGGAGCGGCAGGGCGCGCACTCTCGCCCCTGCTCGAGTGAACTGGTTTTCCCGGGGCCAGCGCTGGGGAAGATGTAGGGTGAGGCGTCCGGCCAGCCGGTTGAGACCTGGAACGCTCATCCGGAAGTGGGCTGACTGTAGCAGTGTCGAGAATCTTATATTCTTCTCATTCCGCTCCTTTCCCAAGTTATTCCATTTGTCTATTTAGTTTGCAGGACAAACTAGTTTGTAATAAAGTCCGTTCCCGCAGTCAAGAGCGAGCCTTACCGCTATTTCCAGGCGGGATCGACTGCGAGGAGGGACACGATGCAACAAGCTGACAGCGTAAGAACGGAACTCACCCCCGAAGAGAGCTGGCGCACAATACACACCACCCTGGCCCAGTCCCAGAATTCCCTTTATCCGGCAGGGACAGCGTACATCCTCCTGCTGTGGGGGGCCATCACGTCGGTATACTTTTTCACCCTGTTCACAGTATCGGAATTGGGGCCGGATTTCGAAGCAAGCTACCCCTGGTACCCTGTACCGCTGTGGTTCGTCCTCGGCACTGTTGGCATGGTTGGCAGTGCATTGATCGGTCGCCACGGGGGCTCGAGCAACGCGGACCACGCAACGGCTCGCAGAGCAGGGCTCAGGGTGTTTGCATTCTGGATGACGGTGGTTACCGCGGCGTGTTTGATCCCCGGCGCGGCGGGATTGTGGTCATCCGGCGAGTCAGAGAACATACCGTATGTCGCCATCGGGGTTGTGTGCTTGGGCTATGTGCTGTTCGGGATAATGTACCGCCCAGCCCTCGCGCTGGTTGGAGTGGGGATGGCAGCGTCATTCTACATCCCGGGCTACCTCGGGGGCGACCTGGCAACATTGGGTACGGGAGCGGGCATGCTGGCAGTGACCGTGCTTGGCGCTGCGTGGATCCACCGAAGCGGCCAGCCATGACGAGCGAGGATATTGTCCTCGACCAAACCATCCACCAGCCCACCAGGCTGCGAATGATGACCATGCTGGTCTCGCAACCCGAGGATGGCCGCCTTGCCTACGGCTTCATCCAGAAAACCCTCGGTCTGACCGCCGGCAACCTGACGATACACCTGCGCAAGTTGGAGGATGCCGGCTTCCTGGTAAAAACCAAGGAATTCCTGGACGCAAAGCCGCGAACCTGGGTGGAGGCGACCCCAGCAGGCCGCGCCGCCTTCACCGAATATCTCTCAAATCTGCATAGGGTGCTCAACTGGCCGTCCATGTAGCCTGCCTCGGTAGTAAGGCGATTTCGCTACTCAAGTATTGGTTGATTGCCAGCCGGGCGGTTGCTGAAAGTGTTCACATTCGTGACGAATATCGTGCCTGTCTCATGAGTGAATTGCGAAGCTCGGAACCCGCGTGAGCGGGTTTGCAGACGTACAGCGAAGGTGTTCCGCGCCCAGATGATCTTGCACGACAAGGTGTTATTCGCTGGTTTGAACTCAGCCGAAAATTACGGGTTGGAATTGAACCACTTCGATAGCGAGGGCATCATCGCCAGACGTTTGGCGGAGGCGCTTGGGAAGATTGCTCAGAGGTGGAGACGTGATATAAATTTACGAGATGAAAGAGTCGGGCCATTCGACCCCGGGGATTGCTCGGGAGCTGGGTCTGGCGCGGAATACTGTGCTGCGGTACCTGAGGTCGCAGGAGGCAATACGGCCCAAGCCGCGATCCCGGCGCGGGTCGAAGTCGGATGCTTGCACTGAGCATCTTGACCGGCGGATGGAGGAACGATTGGAAAATTGCGTGTGTTGCTGCGGGAGCTACGCGAGCTGGGATACGACGGCAACAACACGATCTTGTCGAAATGCGTGAGGCCACGCCGCAGGGAACGTCAGCCCGCAGCGACGATGCGGTTTGAGACGGGACCCGGGGAGCATGCGTGAGTGGACTTGGAGGGGCCCGCCCTACATCGGCGAAGACGGGGACCAGCGTCGGGTCTGGGTGTTGGTATGAACCATATCTTCCATAACCTGCTTCGGTTAGATGCGCTGACCTTCAGTGACGGCGTGTCGGCTGCTTTCTTTCTAGGTTACCGCCTCGAAGACCGTTCTGGCGATTTATGGAGCGATCGGTTCACGAAGTTCAAGTTCGAACCCGACGATGTTTCTTCAGCAGGCGCCGCAAGGCTGATGGTCCACGCTGCCCGCATCCTTGTTTATGGCTTGGGCTTGAGCGTTAGCCGAACCGTCTTCGCGCCGGCCCTTCGCTCGGCCGAGCGGTCCGCAGACCCGAACGGCGTGCCGGCGATGATCGCCCAGCGCTGCGCCGAGGTTGCCGGTTGCCGTTATGAGCCAGGGCTGTTGCAGAAGAACGTCAACCTGCCCACGGGTCGTGGCGCTCTCGACCCTGCATTTCGCGTTCTGCTGGCGGAGAACGCCGATTATCGCTCTGCCTCCACGGACGCCGACACAGTGATTATCGTCGATGACTTTGTAGCTACCGGCAAGACCCTGTCACTGGCCGCCAGGGCAATTCTGGAACGAAACCCGTGCACAACCGTGTATGGCCTCGCCTTGGCTAAACCCGAATGGCACGGCCTGATGCTCGACTGGTACGATACAATCGCGAATAACGACCACATCCCCCATCAGTGGAACGACATCTGGCTCTCCGGCAGTTCCTGAATACCATGCCGTGTTTGACCACCGGGGTGAGGAGCTTCCATGATCGACCTAGTGGCTTTTGATCTCGATGGTACGGTGCTGGACCCTCAGAGCCGACTCACGGACACGGCTGCTGCAACCATCGCCGACCTGGTCCTGCGCGGCATCACCGCGGTTAGCATCAGCGGCCGGAGCATCAGACGCACTTTGGAGGCTTTCGAGGGGCACTCCCAACTCGTTTCAGGATTGTATCTGGCCGGTTACAACGGATCGGTGATCGTCGGCCCTGATGCGGGTTCGGGACGTCCAGTGATGCACGAGGATCGGCTGGACGCAGACATCTTCGTGGAATTGGCGCGCTACGCGCATGGAGCCAATTTGAACCTGGTTTGCGCGCAGTTCGAACGCATCGACGGCGAAGTCGTTGAGGAGTACCGGCACGCCCAACCGGTCGATGGCCTGGAGGCATTCGGGGGGCCGGGATTTGTTCTTGACCCCGATTTATATTCTCGCTGTCTGGTCGGCGACTACAAACCTCCGCCCATGGCCATAATGGTAGTTGATCCCGACGAGCGGCCCGGCCACATCGCTGATTTGGAGGCCTTGGGCGGCGCTCAGGTAAACGTGAGCTGGGCGCTACCCAACCGAGTGCAGGTGATACGCCGCGGCGTGGACAAGGGCCGGGCGTTGATGATGCTGGCCCAGCAGATGGGCGTGCCCCTGGAGCGGGTTCTGGCCATTGGCGACGCCGACAACGATCTTCCTATGCTGCGCGCGGCCGGCATCGGCGTGCTTATGGGCAACGCCAAAGAGCCGGTCCGGGCGGCCGTACAGGGCGAGGGCATGCGCATTGGGCCGACGCTGGCCGAGGACGGCTTTGCCACCATGGTGCGAGAATACGCGCTGACCGGTTGAAACCTTCTGGCAAGTCAACCCACTGCCTTGATGCCTTGACCATCTGGCTCTGCCAAGGCTCTCGCTGAATCGACAGGTACGGGACGCCAATCATGGTCGACCGATGGATGAACACCGCTACCCATACACCAATCGATCACGACCGCAGGGCGGGTTTACGACGGCGTCCCCGTCCCCGTTCAGGTCGCTATCGGTCGCCCCGGAGACGGGCTCGGGTAGCTGCGGCGGGTGGTCGACGGTGTCTTCGCGTCATCAGCATGGTCCTCGAACCACCGGACGTCCTCGGCGGGGTACCGCTCTCCCTTGGACGCCTGGCTTATCCTTCCGCAAAGGATGAACCTACCCAAGTCAACGATGACGCTCTCCTGCTAATGTAAGCCGGCGGCTTTGCCTGGCCGGCTGGCGTGCTAGCGCGCATCGGTGTCCATTGGGCTCAGCGGGAATCGGCCGGCCGGCTTTTGGAAATACCGCGGCGCCTCGTGCCCACCGCCGGACGGACCGGTTCTGTTAGTTGGACGGAAGTGAACTGACGCAGTGGCAATAAGCAACGGGCGCTGATAATGCGGACACGGGAACCTACAGGAGCCGGCGACCGGTAGATCACTGGAGTGGCCGAGTCTGCGCCAAACTCTGCCACTTTTCTAGGCGGGGCCTTGATTCGTTCACTCGGGCAGTCGTGAAATGATGACGCCGGCTTGTTGTTTCAGCAGAGTTCACTGATGCAATCTGCCATCATGGATGTACCCGAACCGGTGGAGACTCCTGGCAGATCTCGCGGCCGTCGTAGAGCAGGGCCGCGAATGAAACGACAACTATCGCGTCAGGATGATCCACAGAGCGCGCAGGCCCGGCGTGGCGTGATGCGGGGCCACCGCCACGGCATCCGTTAGCTGGGTCCGATTCTTCACCGGTTCACCCCTTCTGCCGACTGCTCTTGGACCGCGGTTCGGACAACCTAAACCGAAGCCAAGGTGAAACCCGCACTTGGTTTGGATAGAATTGGAAGGAATTGAGAGGATCGGTTGGGAAGTTGCCGGGGGTTGCTGGTGGGTATGCTGGAGATGGGAGCGCTGCTGGAGCGGTGGCGCATGGATGAGGCTGCGGTACGACGACGGATGTACCGAGCGCCGACGCCTCGGGAGCGGGAACGGTGGCACGCGGTGTGGTTGCTGGCGCGAGGCTGGACGGCCGCGGCCGCGGCCGCGGCGTTGGAACGGGACGCCCACACTATTGGCCAATGGGCCACGGCATTCCGGGAGGGTGGTCCTGAGGCGCTGGCTTTTGAGCAGTCAGGAGGTTCCCCCCGCATTGAACCGGGAGCGGCAGGCCGAGTTGAAGGCGGCGGTGCAGGAATTGCCGTCGCAAGCTGGCATCGATTTGTCCAACTGGAACTGGAAGGCGGTGCGCCGGTTGGTAGAGGAACGCTTCGGGTTGACGCTGAGCCGGAGTGGTTGCCTGAATTACCTGCACCGGTTGGGCTTTGTCCTGAAGCGTCCCAAGAAGCGGTTGGTCAAGGCAGACCCGGTACGGCGGGAAGGCTTTGTGAGGGAGTACATCGCCTTGGCGGCGGCGGCCCGACGAACTGGGGCCAAGATATTCTTCGCTGACGAGGCTCACTTTCGGGCGGATGCGGATCTGCGGGCCAAATGGGTGCTGAAGGGTGAACCGGCGCTGGTGGACTCCACCAGCCCGCGACGTGGGGAGAAGGCGAGCTACTACTCGGCGGTGTGTCTGGAAACCGGAGAGGTGGAGTTGATGGAACTGGAAGGTAACAGCAACTCCACCACCTCGGTTGCCTTCCTGTCGGTTGCCTTCCTGTCGGTTGCCTTCCTGCGTCAACTGCGGGCGCAACACACCGAACCGTTGACGGTGATTTGGGACAATTCCCCAGCTCATAGGGGCGACGCGCTGCGAGCCTACCTGGCCAACCCCAACTTGAACCTGCGCTTGGTGAACCTGCCCACCTATAGCCCAGATTTCAACGCCGACGAGGCTATTTGGGGCTGGGTACGTCAAGAGGTGACCGCCAACCTGTGCCTGGGGACCCGTGCCGCAGTCCAGGAGAAGGTGGGCGACTTTTTCGCCAGCCTGTCCAGCCGATGCGACGAAGTCAAGCGCCGATGCCAGACCGTGCTTCAGGCTCGAGCAGCAGAACTGACTGCCAGCACTCAAGCCGACCCTTCCCATCCCGCGAATGTAGATTTCACCTTGGCTTCAGTTTAGCCGGGGAAGAAGGGGCAACGCCAACCTGGCGGTGGTGCTCTGTTTGGCACTGAACCTGCATGAACAGGAACGCAGCACCAGAGTGGATATCAAAGCCAAGCGCCAGCAGGCTGGCTGGGACCGTGGCTACTTGCTCAAAGTCCTGTCCCCAAAATGCGATTTCCCTGCTGGGGGAAACCTTGGAGCTGCCGACAGCCCACCGGTACCATATGCTCCGTGACGCCCGCATCGGCGTCGGCGCTCCAGAGGTTCACAAGCTCGTGATGGCCAGGACGTTGGTCGGCGACCGGGTCGATCTTCAAGGATGAAAAGCAGCATGTTGAAAGTCAAACACTCGTCGCGGGCAACCGTAACCTTTGCGGCCGCGCTCGCCTTGTTGCTGCTGTCCGCCTGCGGGCTAGAAGGAACATCCCTGGCATCGCTGACGACAAGCGCTGTTGCCGCAAATGAGCCGTCACCTGCAGAACAAACAGTCGGCTATTCTTACGACGCAGTTCAGGTCGCCGGGTACGGCAAGGCCACCGGCGTGCCGGATGTGGCGACGCTTTCGCTGGGAGTAGAAGTTATTGACGACACCGTGGCCGAGGCCAGAAGAAGGGCGGCAGCGTCGTTGCAAGAGGTGAAGGATGCCCTTACCGAACAAGGGATAGCAGAAGCCGATATCGCAACCAGCCATTTCAGAATTCGGCCGGACTACGACTACAGTCAAGAGGGCGGGCGCACGTTGATCGGGTACCGCGTGAGCAACGGATTGCGAGTAACGGTGCGGGACACGGTCACGGATACGGATAATGTGGGTCCCATCATTGACGCCGCCGTTGCAGCTGGGGGCGATGACATCGTGTTCAATAGCCTCAGATTTTCCTTTTCCGACACCTCCGCGATGGAACTGCAGGCTCGGGAAGCCGCCGTGGCCGACCTGGCAGCAAAGGCCGGGCAGCTGGCGGAATCGGCGGGCCGCGAGTTGGGCGACCTCAAACTACTTACTGAAGGCGGTGGGGGCGGAGGAGGCATTTTCCGTGAGTTTGCCCTGGGAGCCGCCGCTGCTGCCTACGCTTCGGACACCCCGATAACCGCCGGCGAGGGCGAGATTACCGTCGTCGTGTTCGGCGTTTACGAATTGGGGCAACCTTCCGAAAGCGCCGAATCGTCTAATGGCACTCAGTGACCGCTCCATTCGTGAGCAGACTGCCGAAGGGCGCATCGTCGTTGATGACGATGACACCCAGCCTGCCAGCATCGACCTGCACCTGAACCGCTGCTTCCTGGTGTTCTCCAACTCCCGCCAGCCTTACATCGACGTGCGAGAACCGCCGGACAACCTCACCGAAGAGGTGCCAAACGTCGATTATAAATACCGGAGGGCCGACCCGGCGGTCTCGCCGCGGGTGTAGCGGCCCACCATGCCGCCGCCCTGTTTCCAACGGCCCTGGCGCTCGATCTCGTGGGTGGGCGCGCCGTTCTGTGCCATGCGCCGCGCCATGCCCACCCGCCCGCTGTGCCCGCTGAAGAACTCCCAGTCGGCCAAGCCCGCGGCCCTGGCAATGACCTTCACCCGACGGGCGATCTGCGATTCGGAAAGCCCGAACACCTTCACCTCTCCACCAGCGCCCACCGGCCGGATGGCGTCCAGGGCGTTCATAGCGGCGGGGGTGATGGCCACCACGGCGCCGGCCGCCTCGACGTCGGTCTTGGAGCGGATGACGGTGATGCGGCCGCTGCCGTCATCCCAGCGCTGCACGTCGCCCCAGGTCAGAGATGAAGCCTCGGAGCGGCGCAGCCCGGCGTCGGACAGCGCCGCCACCAGGGCCACGTCGAGCCTGGCCCGCTGGGCGGCCTGCTCAGCCGTTTCGAAGCCGCGGCCCCGAAGGCGGGGCTGGACGGCGGTGAGGCGGATCACGGCCAGCACGTCGGCGGTGAGGGCGCCGGCCTGGCGCTGGGGCTTCGAGAGTCGTCTCCCCCATCCCTTCAGAGAGGCACGTACGCCCGGGTCCCTACAGGGGGACTCGCCCGACGTGGACACGTTCACGGCGAACGACATGGCCCGTGCCATCCGCGCAGCGACCGGCGTGCCGGTCAATTCCCGCGAGTTGGGGGCGTTGCTCGACCGGATGGGCGTGACCGCGAGCCGTCGGGACTATCGACGCCTGATGGACGCGTTCACCATGGTGCTCCCGGAATGGCTGACGGTCGCGGACAGTCAGCAGGTCTCCCAGATACGAATGCCGAGCCCGATTGTGTGAGAGAGAGTGAGAGAGTGAGAGATAAAGTTTTTCCTGCCTATTCCCTTCTTTAACGCGTTCAGACATTCTTAAGGCAACATTCTCCTAAACCCGAATCCACTGAAAGGATGCGTGGGGGCTGGATACGCAAGGGAAGAGAAGCGTGGGTGATGGTGCAGTGCCCTGACGCCGCCGGATTCGAGCGGGTGAGGGTAGAGACAGCTATGCCAGGGGGATGCTGACGGCTCGCGAGTGGCCGCGGAGGGCGAGATCGTCGGGCAGATGGCAGCTGGAGACCCGCGGAGCTCAGCCTGACGCGGGACGACCAGGCGGTTGGACGGTCTGGTTGAAGGGTCGGACGCCGAAGGCGGCGTCAGGAAGGGAGCGGCAGGGCTCGCAATCGCTCCAGGGCGCGACTGAACTGGTTTTCCCAGGGCCAGCGCTGGGGAAGATGCCGAGTGCGGCGGCGCGCCGAGCGAGTGCGCCGTCCGGCGATGGAGAAGAACCGCCGTCGGAGGGTCTTGGTGGTCACCAGTTGCTCGCCCAGACCGATGCGCGCAGCCCAGTGGGCCAGGTTGTGGGCCATCACCTGGACCGCCAGCCAGGCCGTAGATTGCAAGGGGACTTGGCGGCGAAACGCCCTGAGGGGAGATGGTTCAGTCCCACGCCGTACTTGAGGTCGCGGATGGCGTTCTCGATCTCGGCGTGGCGGCGATGATCGGCCTCCAGTTCCAGAGTGCCTCCAGTTCCAGAGTGCCTCCGTCCCGGTCGGTGATGAAGCCGTGATAGCTGTAGTCGACCAAGAGGGCCAGTTGAGAACCGGGCGTGGGCTGCACTCTGCGGACGATGCGCCGCACCGGCGCGGCGTCGGGCGCACTCTCGAAGGGGATGTAGGTAGTCTCGGCCACGTCGGCAGCGCCGTCCATCCAGTAGGGTAGGGGCGTCCAGTCCCCCTCAGGTATGGCCTCGATCTGGTTGCGCCGGCTCTGGTGTTGGCGGATGGTGATGGAGAAGCGGGCATCCAGCTGGCGGCAGGTGGACACCATGGCGTGGTTATAGAAGCCGCTATCGGCCCGCACCGTGAGTAGTCCGGTGGCTCCGGCGTAGCGTACCCGTCCCATCGTCTCACGCAGGAAGTGGGCGGCGCCCCGAGTGGTGTTGGCGCGGCCCTCACGCAGCCGAGCCATCAGCACGTCGCCGGTGCCGGCGGCGACGGCCAACAGTGGGTGATAGCCCCGCTGGCCGGTGTAGCCGTGGTGGCGGGCGCCTTCCTTGCCCAGACCGTAGGTCTCGCAGATGGTGGAGTCCAGGTCAATGGTCAACTCCCCGTCGCCGGGTCCCGCTCCGGCACCCCAGGCCCGGGCCAGCAGTTCCCGGCTCACCCGATCCAGCTGGCGGGCGTGGCCCCAACGGAAGCTGCGCAGGAACGTGCCCAGGGTGGATGGCGCCTTGACCACGCAGCCCAGCACCCGCGCGGTCCTGCCAGCACGCAACCCGTCGGCATCGTCAATGCAGTCGCCCCCAGCCAGCGCGGAGGCCACCAGCGTCATGATCTTGTCGCCCGTGTTGGCTCCGCCTGGGGCACGGCCCAGGTCCAGGTGCCGATCAACCAGTTGGGGCAGGCCCAGATGCAGTGCCAAGGTGGACGGAAGGATCAGCCGCATTGCTGACCAGGCGGTGGTCGTCGAAGGCGATCTGGATGCGGTCGGGGTCGTTACGTGGTAGCATCTATTTGGTGCTCCTTCTTTTGGGTCGGTTTGGTGTTTCACAAACCATTATCCCAGAAGCAACGGGGCACTTTCTTATCCCTTCAGCACACCGCCACAATCATCCCTTCGGTGGATTGGGGCTAAATGGCTGGCGACTTCTGGTAGGTTCTTACATCATCGGATCAATCCTGTTCTTATTGATCGCTGAGTCTTTTTTCAACGGCAGCGGTTGCTGGAAATGGAAGGCAGGAGCGACTGATGTCACCTTTTTGGAGGATTTCATCATCGGCATGCTTTATCCCATCCTTGGCGTGGGTATTGCGGGTATCCTCTGGGGCCTGATCGACTTTTTCATCAAGATCGAACTCAGACGCCGTCAGCGACCCTGACTCTTGTCGTCGAATTAGCCACGTCTCGCATCACTTCGGTCTCGGGTGTGGTTGGTTCCCATGTAGCGGGCGCTGGCCAGGTGTAATACCTCGGCTTTGGTTGTCTCCGGTGTTGCGTTGGGCGGCCGACGACCACGATGGCCGTGAGCGAGTGCGGCGACACCCTCCTTCCGGTACGCTGCCAGAATGCGCCTAGTGTGGCGTGTGCTCACTCCCATCAGCTCGGCTACCTGGCCACGGTCATTTGCTCTGCCAACAGGCTGTTCAGGACCTTGAGTCTCGCTTGTTCTTTCTGGTTCAACATCACATTCTCCATCAGGGAAGCGTGACATTTATGCTGACTAGTTAGCGTGGAGCCTTATGCTGACCGTTGACAATTCGGGCGGTTGAAAACTGTACCGCCTGGTGTCTTCCATAAGGCTGAATATCAGCTGTTGGAAGGTGCGATGGATGTTTCACGTGGACACGTATTATCGGGTGCGCCGGGCGTGCCTGGTGGAAGGGATGAGCGTTCGGGAGGCTTCCCGAGTGTTCGGCGTGCACCGGGACACGGTGCGCAAGATGTTCAAGTAGATTCCGGTAGGGGGCAGAAACGTACGCTAAGGGGGAAAGCGCCGGTTGAGTGTGCGATAGACGGTTGGTCTTGAGACGGAGAAGAGCTCGTCGAGATCGCTGATGGAATACTCGCCGGTGGCATGCATGCGGCAGAGTTCCCGCTGCTGTCGGTCGGACAGTTTGGGCTGCTTGCCGCGCAATCTCCCCCTGGCGCGGGCGATGGCCATGCCCTCGCGGGTGCGCATGAAGAACATCTTTCCCATGGGATCGCCCGGGTCGTAGAGCGCCCGGCCGAGAGCCAGTTTCACGCCTCGTTCCCGAAGCCAATCGGCGATGGCGCGCGCATCCGAGATGGACCTTACCAGCCGGTCGAGTTTCGGCACGACCAGCGTGTCGCCCGCGCGCACGGCGGCGAGGGTCTGGTCGAGGCCGGGGCGGGTGCGGATCGTGCCGGTGAGGCCGTGATCGGTGTAGCTGCGATCCTCGGCGACGCCTAGCTCCAGCAGCGCCTGGCGCTGGGCGGCCAGATCCTGCCGGTCGGTGGAACAGCGCGCGTATCCGATGAGTGTTGCCGTCATGGGGGGAAGTGTACGGATAGGGTCCCGCTGCCGCGATTGTTTCCGTACCATTCATATGAGACGCTCTTGGCCCCGGTTTGACGGGGGTCGGGGCGACAGACTGCGCCGTCCGCTGGACGATCCCCTTATGGACAGCGCCGCGCCTGCTGGGACAAACGGATAACGGAGAGACGGAACCTGCCGAGACGAAGCATCTGGAGCGCGCGGCGCGGTTCGACCTGCCCACGGACGAAGCCGCCCTGCCGCGCCATTACACGCTGTCCGACGACGACATCGAGCATATCCGGGTGCGGCGCGGGGGACACAACCGGGTGGGCTGCGCGCTCCAGCTTTGCGCCTTTCGATATCGGCCTGCTAAGCCACAGTCCGAGCTGAACCCCGTTTTGCCGGCTGCACCAGGGCGGGCAACAGTCGAAAAGCCCGCACCGTTGAGGTCGTCCTACAGACGCTCCAGTAACTTTGCAATCTGATCGGTGTGGTTCATGTCGGGTTCCCATTCGCAGATCACACCGTGTTCGTCGATGACAACTGCGGGCCTTTTCCCCTCTGACGGGTCTTTGACGTACCTCTCCCCATCGAGAGCGGACATGCCTAGCTCAATGCCTACTCGTCGATCAGGGTCGTTCAGGACCGCGAACGGAAGCTGCTCTTTCTCGACCCACTGGCGTGCAGCATCCAAGCTTCCGTCATGGATTCCGAACAGCACGACGTTCCTCTCGGTGAACTTGGCAGCATGCTCTCGGTACCCAAGAGCCATGCGGGTTCAATTACCACCGCCCGGACTCGTGAAGAAGTACAGCAGGACCTTTTGTCCGCGAAGACTGCTAAGGGATATCGTCTGTCCATCGCTGGACTGAAGTGTGAAATCGGAAATCGTCTTCCCGATGTAAGTTTCCATCATTGCCGTCCTTTCCGGTGAGACTTAATAGATCCGACGCACGCATGGCAGAACCGTTCCCCATGCAGTTGCTGGGCTGCACGGAGTCTAGGCGTTTCTCACCGCTGATGCACGCCTAGCTACGCACGTCCGCTCGGACGGCGAAGTGAGTAGCGCATCCTCTTGCGCCAAGACGCCGGTAGGTCCCAGGCGCACAACCGGGCCGCGCCCCTAGCTGAGCATCGTCGTGTAGCGAGTGAAATCAACCGGTGCGAGTTCAGATTGCGAGCGCAGACGCGTCAGGAATCGCAGGATCTCCCGCCGTCGGGCGGCGTCTATGAGCAGACAGCTTCGACTACAGAAAGTGGCCGACCTGGATGCCCACCCTGACCACCGATTTCAATGGCATTTTGACTGGCGAACAGCTTGGGCATATCCACGGTGAGAACGAGCGCTATCGATGCCAGTTATGCTTCGCTCAAGGGTCATTACGTAAAGTGCCCCTTTCGGACATTTTCAGCACCGGCGCGATTGCGATAGAGAGCACGCTCCCCGAATTCGGCTCCGGCCAGCTTCAGAGGATGGTGGCGTCCTTGATGGCGCCGGCGGCTTTTTCGCGGTCGTCCACCGTCAGCGCGATGGTTGCGTACCCGTCCTGCCGGCTGAGGATGTGCAGCCCCTGGATGTTGACGCCAGCCTGATTCAGATCGTTGGTCACCCGGGCCAGCGCGCCCGCTACGTCCGGCAGTCGCAGCACAATGGCGTCGTCGCTGACCGCCTTGTATCCCGCCCGGTTCAAAATCGCCAACGCCCGGTCGTCTTCCCGGGTCGTGATGATCACGGCCCCGCTGTCGTCGGTGGTTCGGGTACTGAGCGCTTCGAGGTTTATGCCACCCTCAGCAAGCAGACCGGCGATGTCCGCAATCACCCCGATCCGGTTTTCCACCACCACCACGATGCGTTTGAGGTCTTCCATTTTGCTCCTTGTCCCACTTTATCCGATGCAGTCCTGCACCAGCGCGTCGATCATGTCCCGGGTGACGTGGGGCATGGTGATGATATGGGCTTCGTCGCCTTCGGGGGCGATCTGCCACTTCTCGAATACCGACGCGGTTGGCCGGGTGAAGACGACGGTTGCCGAGTTGAGATGACGCCAGGCCTTGATGCCGTTTCGGTTGAATTGCCGTACGGCGTAATCGGCCGTGTCGAGCATTCCAGCCACCAACTCCCGCATGCCTTCATCACGTCGGGTATTCAGCGCGTACCAGAGCATCAGCGGGGCGATTCCGGAACGGGAACCCGACAGCGTCGTGTCGTGTACGCCGACAACCTCGATTGCTCTGCCCACGTGTTCGACGTGCTGGCGGCGTGTCAGGACCACCCCGCAGGGCAGCGGTACGCCGATCAGCTTGTGGCCACTGACCGAAATACTGTCGATGCCAGCGTCGAAGCCGAACGGCTGAGGTTCTTCCACGAACGGCAGGATCACCCCGCTGAGAGCCGCGTCGGCGTGGATGTAGGAGTGCTCGACCTGCGCTTCCTCAAGGATGGCTCTGATGCGAGGCAGGCTGTCGACCGCGCCCCGCATGGTGGTGCCAATGTTGGCCATGACGATGGCCGGCCGGCGCCGGTTGACGTTGATGATCTCCTGAAGTTCCTGGTAGTCGACCTCGCCGTCCGGTTGCCGCTTGACCATGCTGTAGTTGACGTTGAGGACCCGAACGTTTTTCAGGACGCTGTAGTGGGTTTCTTCGGAGAAGTACACGATGCCGTCCGGATAGAGTTCCCGGGCCAGGTACAGGCCGTACATGTTGCCCTCGGTCCCGCCCGACGTGACGTAACCCCATGCCCGTTCCATGGGCAGGTTGGTCAGGCGCGCAAAATGCTCGATGACTTCCCGTTCGAACTCGTGGGTGTTGGACCAGTAGTTGCTGTCGTGAAAGGGGTCACCGACGTTGTTCAGGGAGTAGTCCAGGAAGGGCAGAATCTCGGAGAAGTCGAACACCTGGTTGCCGGGATAACCGACCTGCGTGGCAGCAGCCCGTTTGATACGGGACAGCAGGTCGTCCAGCCGCTCCCGCACAAAGTCAGGCTGGGTCGCGGTCGTTTCGGTCGCTTTGGCGGTCATGGCGGGTTCTCCATAGTTCATGTTGGGCAAAGCGGGCAATTGTCGCCTATCGGCGGTAGCACTTAGGACAAGTCCTCGGGAGACCGACATTGTGAGGGATGGGAAAGTGCTCCCGCGCTTCGGGGATAATGGTTTTTGAAACAAGGAACCGACCCGAAACGAGGAGCACCCATTAGATGCTACCACTGGGCAGCCGCGACCGCATCCACGTCGCCTTCGACGACCACCGTCTGGTGGCCAATGCCGGACTGCTCCTGCCGGTTACCCTGGCCCACCATCTGGGTCTGGGTGAACTGGTGGACAACAATGTTGACCTGGGAGATACGCCGGGTCGAGCCAACCCGGGGGACAAGCTGCTGACCCTGGTAGCGTCGGCCCTGGCCGGTGGCGACTGCATCGACGACGCCGACGTGTTGCGCACCGGCGGGACGGCCAGAGCCAACGGCTGCGTAGTCAAGGCGCCATCCACCCTGGGGACCTTTCTGCGCAGCTTCCGGTGAGGTCACGTCCGCCAGTTGGATCGGGTGAGCCGGGAGCTGCTGGCCCGGGCCTGGGCCGCTGGGGCGGGACCCCGATCTTTGAACAATCACGGGCCGTTGACCATCGACCTGGACTCCACCATCTGCGAGACCTACGGTCCGGCCAAGGAGGGGGCGCGCCACCACGGCTACACCGGCCAGCGGGCTATCACCCGCTGCTGGCCGTCGCCGCTGGCACCGGCGACGTGCTGATGGCTCGGCTGCGTGAGGGCCGCGCCAACACGGCTCGGGGCACCGCCAACTTCCTGCGGGAGACGGTGGGACGAGTGCGCTACGGCGGGGCCACCGGACCACTCACGGTGCGGGCCGACAGCGGCTTCTACACCCACGCCATGGTCGCGGTCTGCCGAGAGACCAACGTCCGCTACTCCATCACCATCCGCCAACACCAGAGCCTGCGCAATCTGATCGAGGCCATACCCGAGGCGGACTGGACGCCCATCCCCTACTGGATGGACGGCGCTGCCGCCGTGGCCGAGACCACCTACACTCCATTCGAGAGCCAGCCTGCGCCACAGATGCGTCCGCCACTGGCTGCAGAGCGCCTGAACGTCAACGCCGTGTCCGCGTGGCTGGGTCACAGCAGCCTGACCGTGACGCTCAACACCTACCTGGTGCTGGCGCCGGACACTCTGGGGGACATCAGCGACGTTCCTTGACGGCCCAAGTTGAAGCCATACGCCACGTTGCGCAAACCAAATCCCGGGGCGTTCGGTGATATCATCGGGCCAAGTTTTCAAGGAGGGGTCTCGAGATGGATATTGGAGTTACCGCCAGGGCTTCCAGCGATTCGGTTGACCCGGCCGAATTGGCGAAGCGGGCAGAGGAACTTGGGTTTGAGTCGTTCTGGCTTCCGGAGCACCCTATCATCCCCGTGCATACCACCTCCCGCTACGGCGGAACACCGGACGGGTCAATACCGCCTTCCATGGCAGACATCGGCGACCCGCTCATTGCCCTGGCCCGTGCGTCGGCGGCCACCAGCACCATCAAACTCGGCACCAGCATCAGTCTGGTGCCCGAACACAACCCCCTGATGCAGGCCAAACAGATCGCCACGCTGGACAAGTTGTCCGGAGGACGGTTCCTGTTCGGCATCGGCGCGGGTTGGCTACAGGAAGAGACCGAGATAATGGGCGGCGATTTCCGGCATCGCTGGGGACAGACCCGGGAGGCGGTCCTTGCGATGAAGGAGCTCTGGACCAAGGAAGAAGCGGAGTTTCACGGGCGCTTTTTCGATTTCCCGCCAGTCAAATGCTCCCCCAAGCCGGTGCAGCAGCCGCACCCTCCCGTCCTTCTAGGAGGTTACGCTGCCAACGTGTTCAAACGCGTGGTGGCGTGGGGCGACGGCTGGATGCCTGTGCGGGTTAGCGAAGAGCAGGTGCGAGCGGGCCGCGCGACCCTGGACGAACTGGCCGAGGCCGCAGGCAGGGATCCCAGCACGATACAGCTCATCGTATCCAACCTCCAACCGGATCGAGATGTCATCGCCCGATATGGCGAGGCCGGAGCCAACCGGGTAACGGTGGCCCTGCCGCCGGACGCTGGAGCTCAGGGTCTGGCCGAGCTGGAACGTCTGGCGGAACAGGTTCTGTAACAATGTCGTTGGGCGGAGACCTAAAACCGCCAGAAAACCTGCCTGCCTGGTCGCTGATGCGGGGCAAAAACGACGGTGATCGTTGGGCGAGGAACGACGCTGAGATGGGCGAACTGGTCGCTTGGGCCGACATTTCTGATTTCGAGCACTACATGGGACCCATGCCCTTCCCGTACGACAACGGGACGGCGGTGCAGTTGTACGAAGCCGCGAAATCGGACGCCTCGGCCCACGGCATCACTTTCAGCCATCAGCATTACGCCGGCGGTTTCCTGGAAGCGGTGTACGAAGAGTGCCGGAACCGACTGGGACTGGGACCGCGGACTTGAGCCCAGTGCCCCGACGTCATACGTACCCAGTCTGTCGTTGCCAACGTTGCGCGGCAATCCCGTCGGCATAGCAGGAATTCTTGCGTGAAATCGTTCTTTCTCCACAGCTATTAGGTCACAGAGTCGATTGAGCGAGCTGATCCGTGCGCCAACACTACGAGCGCGACTCCATCCTGGTCACCACCAACCTGCCGTTCGACTAGTGGACCGACGTGTTTGGGTCCGAAAGACTCACCGGCGCGCTGCTGGACCGCCTCACCCACCACGTGCACATCATCGAGATGAACGGCGAGAGCTACCGCCTCAAGGGCAGCCGTCAAAACGCCACCGCGCCGGAGCCGGACCAGTCCGTCGCCGATTAGCGCCGCGCCAACACCGGTCCCACTGTCCAGGCGAGACCCCCCGCCCCACCGGCCAGGCCGCGGCCGTCACGCACCATCCAGGTGGTACGGTTTTACTCCGCCCGAGCTGTCAACGGTCAGCGAAAAGGTCCGCACTGACTGGTCAGCATAAATGTCATATTCCCCTCTATGGAGAATGTGACGTTGAACCAGAAAGAGCAAGCGAGACTCAAGGTTCTGAACCGCCTGTGGGCAGAGCAGATGACTGTGGACCAGGCAGCCACAGTGATGGGAGTGAGCACGCGCCACACCAGACGTATCCTGGCGGCGTACCGGAGGGAGGGTGCCGCCGCCCTGGCTCACGGCCACCGTGGTCGTCGGCCGCCCAACGCAACACCGGAGACAACCAAAGCCGAGGTATTACACCTGGCCAGCACCCGCTACTTGGGAACCAACCACACCCACCTGAGCGAATTGCTTGGAGAGCGCGAGGGTATCGACATCGACCGCAGTACGCTACGGCGCATACTGGTGTCGGCTGGGTTGAACAGCCCGCGCCGTCGCCGTACGCCGCAACATCGGGTGCGTCGCCAGCGAATGCCGCAGGCCGGGATGCTGATCCAGATGGACGGCAGCTTTCACCGGTGGCTGGGGGAGGCGGGACCGCAGTTCACGCTGCTGTTGGCGGTGGATGACGCCACCGGCGCCGTGGTGAACGCCCTCTTCTGCGAGCGGGAAGACGCACGCAACTATTTCGTGATGATGCGGGAGCTGGTGCAGAGCTACGGCGCCCCGGTTGCCCTCTACGTCGACCGGCACGCCGTCTTCAAGCACACGCCCGGGTCTGGGCTCGCCGGTGCGCCAACCCAGTTCAGCCGCGCCATGGATGAGCTGGGGATCCAGCTGGTATTCGCACTGTCGCCCCAGGCGAAGGGTCGCGTGGAACGAACGGCGGGAACGTTTCAGGACCGGCTGGTGACGGAACTCCGACTGGCTGGCGCGACCACCATCGCGGACGCTGACCACGTGCTGCAGGGTTTTCTGCCACGCTTCAACGCACGCTTCAGCGTTCCGCCGCAATGTCCCGAGGCCGCTTACCACCCACTGGCATCGGACGTGTGTCTGGACCGCATCCTCTGCTTCAAGCACCGCAGGAAGGTGGCCCGGGACAACACGGTGAAGTTCCAGTTGCATACCCTGCAGTTGCTGCCCGAGCCACAATGTCCCAGCTATGCCGGGGCCGCTGTGGAGGTCCTGGAAGGACTGGATGGTCGTCTATCCCTGCAACACCAGGGACGCACCATCCCTGTTCAAGAGGCGCCGCCCAATCCGGTATTCATGCGAACCGGTAACGAATCATCCCCACACCTTGCCAGCCGCCGTTCCGGTCCTGGCCATCCGGCCAGGCCTTGGGCAAGGACCTACTCTCAACTCGAGACACATCGTTCCGTAGGAGTTGCTCATGACCCGATTGCTGACCGCGGGACCGCAGCCGGCAAGGTGGCAGCCATTGCGCCTCGGAAGCCTACGTTTCTCCAGAAGGCGCGCTGGAAGGCCATACAGAAGGCGAAGCGTAAAGGCATGTCCATCCGAGGAATAGCAAGGGAGTTGGGGATCAACCGGGCCACGGTCCGGAAATACATCGACGCCGATACCCCACCGATGCGGCAAGTCCGCAGCGCGTCAACTACGCCAACTTCTGATGCCATGGCGGCATAACCGAGTGACATTTATGCTGAACACTTAGCCGGACATTTACGCTGACCTTCGACACCGCAGTGGTATGTTTTGTCGACGCCCTTGACAGCCGTGGTCTTCGACGTCAAAACCGGCCACGAAAGCGCCAGTCACGTCGTGCAGGTGATGATTTACGTGTACGCGGTTCCCGAGGCACTCGAACAATACCGGGACCGGAAGATCGGGGGGGCAAGTCACTTACGTGAACCACACGGTCCGCATAGCGCCAGAGTCGGTGGACGAGCAGTTCAGTCAGAACCTGGGCGCATTGATCCGCTGGCTGGCGGACGAAAGGCCAGCCAAGCGGGTACCGAGCCCACAGGAATGCCTGTTCTGCGACATCAGCGCCGCCGACCGTCCACTACGCATGGATGGCGACCATGAGCCCAAACAGAGAACTACCGCAGACTTGATGATAGCGGAGTATGCTTCATCGCTGGTGCGAGGAGCTCGTAGGACAAATCCCGAGGCCCAGCGGGCCCAATTGACCATCAGCAGCCACGGCTCACATTCCTGAAACCAACATTCAGGCCAGACGTCGGGCTCCAGGAATGGCTCCGCGTTCCCTACATGAGGCGAGAAGTGAGAATCACAAGGTATCCAGAAGAGTTTGGACAACACCGCTATAGGCTGACGGTCGAGTTCACCGACCAGGAGCACGAGTTCGACCGCGGCAACCTGGTTGTCGTCTTGTTCAACCCCGCAACCATCCGGGAGGAAGACGACCTCTTGGTCAAAAGCCAGACCAGACGCCGTCTCATCAACCTCGCCAGGGACGGAAAATACCGCACAATGACTGAATTGGAACTCTTCGCCAACCGGTCTCGCAAGAAGAAAGACTTGGTCAGCGCCGTCCAGGAACGCGGTGCCGATCCAGTCGGCCCCGAGAACGACCAAGTCATTTCCGAAGCCATCCAGGACGCGGACAAACTCATCGTTGCCTGGGGTGAGGTACCCAGACACCCCATATTTGCCAGGAGACTCGACGAGGTCACGACCCTGTTGAAACAGTCAGGAAAACCGCTTTACTGCGTCGGCAAGAACAAAGACGGCTCACCCAGGCACCCCGCTCGCGGAACATACAACGTCCAGCCGTGGCCGTGAGGAGCCTCTAACCGAGACCTACGGTAACAACGCCACCACTGCCTACACCCAGTGTGCGCGCACAACCTCCCAGCCGGAGGCTGGAGGAGCCCCTGCCCCCTGTGTCAGCTGCCAGATTGACGGCACCCAACCTTGTGCGGCCACCGAACCCTCCAGTAATCTCGGAGGCACCTGAGTGGGAAAGCACGCAATCATGAAAACCCTGCCCTGGCAGTCCATCACTCCCCTGAGAGCCTGTCTACGATCTTTTGAGGATTAGCACCATGAAGGCAAGCACCACCATTTGCAGGCTGGTATTGAGCTTCCTTTCGCAGTTCTTCCAGAGGCGTCGGCACTTTTCCAGCCAGGCGAAAGATCGCTCCACCACCCATCGCTTTGGAAGCACCACGAAGGTGTGCAGTTCGTTGCGTTTCACCACTTCCACTGCGGCTCCCAACCGGCTTTGCACCGCAGCGGCAAAGGGCTTCCCGGTGTAACCCCCGTCGACCAGCACCTTTTGGACTGGACTGAGGTCGGCTCGGTTTTCGTCAAACATCGCCAAAGCCCCAGCCCGGTCGGTGACATTGGCGGTAGTCACAGGTATCGCATGGGGCAATCCTGGCGTGTCCACCGCGATGTGACGCTTGATTCCGGACACCTTCTTGCCCGCGTCATAGCCCTTGCTATCGGCACTGTCCGTGTTCTTGACGCTCTGGGAGTCCACGATGCGGAAGCTGGTCTGCTCTTTCCGTCCATTGCTTTGCCGGACCGCGCCAACCGACCCACCTACCGGGCCATGAACCAGTTCGGTCACTGGTTCGACGCCACCCTCAACGCCGGCGCCTTCAAGACCATGCCGAACAACCCCACCCGGCCCGACGGCGTCGTCCACCAGTACTGCCCGCCCGAGCATGTCTACTCCGAGCTGGACCACCTCCTGTCGTGGTACGGCGAATACACGAGCCAGCCTGACGCCTACCACCCCCTGCTGGTGGCCGCCTGGCTCCATCACCGGTTCGTGCGAATCCACCCCTTTCAGGACGGCAACGGCCGCGTGACGCGAGCCCTCGTCACCTGCCACCTCGTCGAACGCGATCACCTGCCGATTGTCGTCACGCGCGACGACCGGAACGACTACGTCGACACCCTTGAGGCCCCCGACGACGGTGACCTCAACCCCACGGTGGAATTCACATCACGATTGCACCGGGGTTCTATGCTGCAGGCCATGTCTGCCTGCGTACTGCCCCGAGAGGATTGACGAAGAACCCGAGCCCGAAGGCGAGGTCGCCGAAAGTTGACCACGCGCGGACGCCTGCCGGGAAACCGTCTCCAACCATGCAACCGAACGCGCGCCGAAAGTTTCCATCTCCGGCATCTTCCCGATGGTTCCGGTTCTGGCTTCCGCAATACCGTGTGGCCCACACTAAGCCGTCAAAAACTTCCAGGAACGCAGAAACTACATTCGAACAACTAACCAATCTTCAAAGGACGGTCCCTCGTGACTCCAAGATACGAGATACGCGACTATAGACCCGGCGACGCCCTACAGGTCCAGGCCCTGTTCCGTGAGACCCATGTAGCGGCCAGCTCGAACCTGCCGCGCCGGTCCCAGGAACTAATCCGCCAGGCGGCCCAATGGGAAATCACCAACCGGCTGTCGGACGTCGGGCGCACCTACGCCGCAGCACCAAATCGTTTCTTCGTAGCTTGCGAAACCGACAATCCCGATCAGGTAGCCGGATACTGCGCGGCCGTCCATCGCACCGACGCAGTAGTGGAGTTCAAAAATCTGGTGGTGAGTCCTTCTCACCAAGGGGCGGGCGTTGGCAGACTGCTCATGGATGCGCTTGAACGGTACGTAACGGACGCCGGATACCAGGTTGCGAGGTTCTGGACCTACCGACACCTCAGGGTGGCGTACGAGATGTACCAACGGCGCGGGTACGTGGAAGACGAACTGGAGCCCGACGAAGCCATGCTGCCGGAGCTTGAACCGGTGACCATGAGCCTGAATTTGGCGAACCTCCGGCGCGACTGAACCCAGCCGTTCGGAGCCGCCTTCGGTGGGAAACCCGCCTACCCAAATACGGCGGGTCAGGTCAGGTCAGGCCAGCGGGCGGTCTGCCAGCGGACGCGTTGCAGCCAGGTCTGAGCGACCAGTTCAAAGTCGGCGTCGGTCACAGTAGTCATCAATACCTCGAATTCAAACTGCGCCAGAATTTCGCCTGGTGGGCAGACCGATTCGGAACGACGAACGAAATTGCGATTTTCGCCGCCATTGCACAAAAATCGGTGAACCCGCCGGTCCCGTCATGCGCCCCCGAATCCCCTTCGCGCGTCATTGCCGTCCCGTGGGCCTCGTGGGACAATTCCCGCCGTTTGCACACCCGGGAGCCGTTCTCGCGTACGGCAAACGCCAATAACCAAAACTCGTGGGGATAACCATGAAACTCGTTGTCGCCCTATTCTTCGTCGCAGTTCTGCTCGTAGGCTGTTCCGCGTAATCCTCTCCGCCGCCCGACCAGCCCTCCGGCCCATCGGGTCAAAACGCGGGCTCCACGGGGACGACCTCGGCAACAGAAACGCCCGTCGTAGAAACGACGCCAACCGAGATCCCGACCACCGCGGACGAGCCCTCCATCGCCCCGACAGCCACAACCTCTGCGGTCCCGCAACCGGAACCAACCGCACCGCCGACCGGCACGCCAATGGCGCCTACGGCGACCTCCGTTCCCACAGTCGCAGCACCTCCAGTGCCTACGCAGCCCGACCAACAACCCAAGACCCACGCCGACGGCCATCGAAACGTCGGAAATGAAGATCCTGAGGGTCGCGGTCGCTGAGGTTCCGGCCAACCTGCCGGAATACGACCGCGAGGACTGGAAACACTGGACCGACGCCGACGGCGACTGTCAGGACGCCCGTGACGAAGTGCTGGTCGCCGAAAGCCAAGTACACCTGTCGTACAAATCCGACAATCACTGCGATGTCTCCGCAGGCCAATGGCTGGCACCCTTCACCGGCACGGTCGTGACCGACCCCAGCAAACTCGACGTTGACCACATGGTGCCGCATGGAGGATTACAGGCTTAGCCCGAATCCACCGAAGGGATGCGGTTCTAGCGTTGACGTGAGGGATGATGGGTAAGAAAGGCGAACGCGCCCGGCCCGATCGCCAATAGATGTGGTTCAGGGCGGTCGGTGGCGGCCACGCCAGTGGCAAGGTACTGGCCCGCAGTGGCGGCGGCAGGCGAAAACGGCCAGGCGGCAGGCCGGAAGTGGCGCTGGCGGGCTGGGCTGGCATGGGTCGGCGGGACAGCCCATGGGTTGTCCGGCGGACGGGTTGGGCGCCGACGGCGCGTCGTCAGGCTGGTAGGGGAACGGCGCGCACTCGGGCCAGGGCGTGAGTGAACTGGTTTTCCCAGGGCCAGCGCTGGGGAAGATGCCGAGTGCGGCGGCGCGCCGAGCGAGTGCGCCGTCCGGCGATGGAGAAGAACCGCCGTCGGAGGGTCTTGGTGGTCACCAGTTGCTCGCCCAGACCGATGCGCGCAGCCCAGTGGGCCAGGTTGTGGGCCATCACCTGGACCGCCAGCCAGGCCGTAGATTGCAAGGGGACTTGGCGGCGAAACGCCCTGAGGGGAGATGGTTCAGTCCCACGCCGTACTTGAGGTCGCGGATGGCGTTCTCGATCTCGGCGTGGCGGCGATGATCGGCCTCCAGTTCCAGAGTGCCTCCAGTTCCAGAGTGCCTCCGTCCCGGTCGGTGATGAAGCCGTGATAGCTGTAGTCGACCAAGAGGGCCAGTTGAGAACCGGGCGTGGGCTGCACTCTGCGGACGATGCGCCGCACCGGCGCGGCGTCGGGCGCACTCTCGAAGGGGATGTAGGTAGTCTCGGCCACGTCGGCAGCGCCGTCCATCCAGTAGGGTATGGGCGTCCAGTCCGCCTCGGGTATGGCCTCGATGAGATTGCGCAGGGTCTGGTGTTGGCGGATGGTGATGGAGAAGCGGACGTCCATCTTCCGGCAGACGCCGACGATGGCGTGGTGATAGAAGCCGCTATCGGCCCGCACCGTGAGTGGCCCACTGGCCCCAGCGTAGCGTACCCGTCCCACCGTCTCACGCAGGAAGTGGGCGGCGCCCCGAGCGGTGTTGGCGCGACCTTCCCTGAGCCGGGCCATCAGCACGTCGCCGGTGCCGGCGGCGACGGCCAGCAGCGGGTGATAGCCCCGCTGGCCGGTGTAGCCCCGCTGGCCGGTGATAGCCCCGCTGGCCGGTGTAGCCGTGGTGGCCGGTGTAGCCGTGGTGGCGGGCTCCCTCCTTGGCCGGACCGTAGGTCTCACAAATGGTGGAATCCAGGTCGATGGTCAACGGCCCGTGATTGTTCAAAGATCGGGGTCCCGCCCCAGCGGCCCAGGCCCGGGCCAGCAGTTCCCGGCTCACCCGATCCAGCTGGCGGGCGTGGCCCCAACGGAAGCTGCGCAGGAACGTGCCCAGGGTGGATGGCGCCTTGACCACGCAGCCCAGCACCCGCGCGGTCCTGCCAGCACGCAACCCGTCGGCATCGTCAATGCAGTCGTCCCCAGCCAGGGCGGAGGCCACCAGCGTCATGATCTGGTCGCCCGGGTTGGCTCCGCCTGGGGCACGGCCCAGGTCCAGGTGCCGATCAACCAGTTGGGGCAGGCCCAGATGCAGTGCCAAGGTGGACGGAAGGATCAGCCCAGCATTGCTGACCAGGCGGTGGTCGTCGAAGGCAGGGCAATCGCGTCTTATCGTGTTCGGCATAACAAGCGATGCAAAGTATTAGTATCACAGATGTCGGCCACGGTTTATTACCGTTTGAGCGCCGATGCCAGCCTCGATTACCGTCGAAATGGGCGGTCGCAAAGCTCACCACCTGCATTTTCGAGTAACGAGATACCTTTTCCTGTCAGCGCCAGCTGTTATTCCGCCAAACTCAATTTAGACGCGATTGCCCTGTCGTCGAAGGCGATCTGGATGCGGTCGGGGTCGTTACGTGGTAGCATCCGTTTGGTGCTCCTTCTTTTGGGTCGGTTTGGTGTTTCACAAACCATTATCCCAGAAGCAACGGGGCACTTTCTTATCCCTTCAGCACACCGCCACAATCATCCCTTCGGTGGATTGGGGCTTAGGGTCTACCGGGGAGCCATATTTGCGCTGACCAATGTTTACCGAGCCGCTCCCAAAAGATTGTGTAGGCGTCAGCCGACGGGTACTTTTACGCCTCCGAACCTGTTGACCCAGCGTTCAGCGTTCCTCAACGCTAGGTCAACGGGGCTATTTGGCTGCAGATTTACATACACGATGTGGGGTTTGACAGGCACCGTCGGATGTTGGATCAGTACACTGCGTTTCTCTAATGACCCCATTCTGATACTCAGCATCCATATCGTGTAAATCAAAGACCCGTAGCAGACAGCAGTAAAAACTCCCCCGACGATCAAGCTAAGCGCATAAGCTTTCGCGCCATAGATTCCCACCAGTAAATCAATGCTAAACATGATGGCTGTACACAGTAATGCCGTCAAGGCAATAGGAGCGACGTAGATACATACCGCTACGAACCAAAGAAAAGTTTTCTTGCTCCTCAGAACGGAACGTAGTTCTGAACTTGCGCCGAGAGACCTCAGCAGTTTTTTAGCGGGTGTGATGAGACTTTCAAGGGCGGTTTGCGCAGCTTTCAGGATACCGATTGACAGGCAGTAGCTGAGTAACCCACCGAAGAATACCGAGATAAACAAAGCCAGACCCGCCCCGGTAGCAAAATCTGGGGATTGATCCCGAACCAAGAGTTCCGCTAAACCCAGCCCCAAACCGGCAAGCCAGCCGTAGAGGACCAAAAACAACTTCACAGCGCTATTGCCCAGTAGGGCACCCACAATCTCGCGGAACATCACGGGCCGCTCCTTAGTCTTTGCACAAAATTTGCTGTGGACGCAAACGATTCGGCGATTACGACAACGGCTCCGTTCACAGTAACGATGAATGCTAGACTCACCAGCGTAATGTCGAGCAGGACTTCGACGATCCGGCGGGCTATGAAATCTTGGCCAGTGCCTAATTCTACCAAATAGCTGAGTGCTATATTGGCACCGATGAATAGAGACGCGACCACGAGCGAGCCTACCAAAATCACCACCGCTAGCAGCCATGACGAGAGGTAGCGGAGGATCTCTTGCTTCATCTCTTACCGCCCCACGGTCGGTCGCAAAGATGATCTGCGCCCCTCCTTTGAGGTCCTGCGCTTTTGCGCCTCCGAGACTTCCCGCAATGTACGCCTTGGCCCGAATCCACCGAACCCAGAGGTGGGGGGACTGGAAAGGGACATGACAGGGATGGAGACGCGATCGCCCGGGCGGATTTCGGCTGGATGGCGCCGGTAGTGGGCCGGTTGTCGGCGCAGAGAGCCGCGCATGGAGTGACCGAAGGCAGCAAGAAACTCTCGCTGGCCCAGGTGTGCGGCCCGAGTTGGAGAGACCTTGGATTGGCTGGTGAATGAGGGCGAGGGTGGTGGGCCGGTTGCCGGCGCCGCGGTCAGGAAGGGAGTGGCAAGGCGCGCAATCGGGCCAGGGCGTGAGTGAACTGGGTTTCCCAGGGCCAATGCTGGGGCAGATGCAAGGTCAGGCGGCGGGCCGAGCGAGTGAGGCGTCCGGGGAGGGAGAAGAAGCGCCTCCGGAGGGTCTTGGTGGTCACCAGTTGCTCGCCCAGGCCGATGCGCGCGGTCCAGCGTGCCAGGTTGTGGGCCATGACCTGGACGGCCAGCCAGGCGGCGTTGGCGGGGAAGCGGCCCGAGGGGAGGTGGTTGAGCCCGACGCCGTACTTGAGGTCGCGGATGGCGTTTTCGATCTCGGCGTGGCGGCGATGGTCGGCCTCCAGTTCCAGGGTGTCGCCGTCCCGGTCCGTGATAAAGGCGTGATAGCTGTAGTCGGTCAAGAGGGCCAGTTGAGAGCAGGGTGTGGGCTTGACCCGGCGGACGATGAGGCGCACCGGCACGGCGTCGAGCTCACTGCCAAATGGGGTGTAGGTGGTCTCGGCCACGTCAGCGGCGCCGTCCATCCAGTAGGGGATCGGCGTCCAGTCCCCCTCGGGTATGGCCTCGATGAGATTGCGCAGGCTCTGGTGCTGCCGGACGGTGATGGAGAAGCGGACATTGGTCTCGCGGCAGACCGCGACGATGGCGTGGGTGTAGAAGCCGCTGTCGGCCCGCATCGTGAGTGGTCCGGTGGCCCCGCCGTAGCGCACTCGTCCCACCGTCTCCCGCAGGAAGTGGGCGGCGCCCCGAGCCGTATTGGCGCGGCCCGCGCGCTGTCGGTCCATCAGCACGTCGCCGGTGTCCGCGGCGACGGCCAGCAGCGGGTGATAGCCCCGCTGGCCGGTGTAGCCGTGACGGCGCGCTCCCTCCTTGCCCAGTCCGTAGGTCTCGCAGATGGTGGAGTCCAGGTCGATGGTCAACGGCCCGTCGCCCGGTCCCGCGCCAGCGGCCCAGGCCCGCGCCAACAGCTCCCGGCTCACCCGATCCAGTTGGCGGACATGGCCCCACCGGAAGCTGCGCAGAAAGGTCCTCAGCGTGGATGGCGCTTTGACCACGCAGCCGATGGCGCTGGCCGTCCCGCCATTGCGCAACACGTCGGCGTCGGCGATGCAATCGCCGCCGGCCAAGGCCGATGCCACCAGCGTCAGCAGCTTGTCTCCCGGGTTGGCTCGACCCGGCGTTTCTCCCAGGTCATCGTGGTTGTCGACGAGTTCACTCAGACCCAGGTGGTGGGCCAAAGTGACCGGCAAAAGCAGTCCGGCGTTGGCCACCAGACGGTGGTCGTCGAAGGCGACGTGGATGGGTCAGGGTCGTTGCGTGCTAGCATCCGTTGGGTGCTCCTCGTTTCGGGTTGGTTTCTTGTCTCAAAAACCATTATCCCAGAAGCCGGGAGCACTGTCTCATCCCCTCAGCACGTAGCCAGACTCACCTCTTCGGCGGATTGGGGCTTATAGAAGGCAGCGGACGATACAGTTTTTAAACGTCGGCCCCCTGATGATCGAGCAACCCACCCGGCACACTTTACCGCCGCCGATTACACGTACCCACGAAGAGCGACAGGCCAACCCAAAACGCTTCCTGACCGTCGAATGTTGTAGAGCCGGATAACCCACCCGGAGTACCTGTGGATACGACCCCTTGCGAGGCACCGCTGGGTCCGCGAAGCCGCCCGACGATTTACCCTTAGTGCGCAGCCACGCCCTGCACCTTGGTTTGCAGGCTGTAAACCGAATCTCCGGCGGTGATGAACATGGTATCCAGGTCCGCGCCGCCGAAAACGAGGTTACGGGGCACCTCGGGGACACGGATAACACCCTGTCGGTTGCCTTGGGGATCGATCACCCAAATCCCTCCGGAGCCGGTGCAATACACTCTCCCTTCGGTATCCACTTTCATGCCGTCCGGTACTCCGGGCTCGGCTGAAGACATATCAGAGAATATCCGGTTGTTACTGAGCGTCCCGTCAGAGGCGACATCGAAGGCTCTAATGCGCCGGTGGGTGCACACTTCCCCCCGTTCCGCCTCCTGAACGCAGCGATCATCAAGACGGCTGATCGCAACGTAGAGAACCGTCTCGTCCGGGGACAACGCGAGCCCGTTGGGGTATTCGCACTCGTCGGTAGCCACGCTCAACGTACCATCGGGCGCGATTCGAAAGACGCCGGCGAAACCCAGCTCCCGTTGTTCCTCCGGGATGCCGCGTTCCGGGTCGGTAAAATAGACGCTGCCATCGGTGCGGCAAACTATGTCGTTGGGTCGGTTGAGCCGGTGGCCCTGCCACCGGTCGGCCACCGTGGTTATCGAGCCATCGGCGTCCATCCGAGTGATTTGCCGGTTGGCCCCCTCGCACATCAGGAGCCGGCCCTGGCGGTCCAGAGTACAACCGTTGCCTTCTCCGGTGTTGGTGCGAATCACGACGGCTTCGGCGCTACCGTCCCAGCGCATCAACATACTTTCCCGGTGACGCACGTAGGTCAGGTAGTCGCCGGGATGCCACAGCGGCCCCTCAGTCGGCCCTCCAGCGGCGATCAAGACGGGGGTGCTGGACTCAACTATCGCGGAAAGGTCTTCAGGCATGGCTAGCACACTCCTAGGCACGAGTCGGAAACCGCTACTAATCGGCACGATTATATCAGTCAGGTCCTGAGGTAACCGGCTCAGCAATCGCAAAACACCACACTTTGTTGATATCCGGCCGAATTTGCAGCAACCATACAATACGCCTCGGCGGACAAGCCTAGCCGATGCGGGCCACGACGCCATTGAGTAGACACTCACTGCCCGAGCCAACCACGTCAATCGGGAGACCGACGATCACCGCCCCAGAGCGGGCGAACGGCACTGACACGAAATGCCACTAATCGTTCATGGGCTCGGCCTACGGTAAAATCAGACCCCGCGAAATTCCCTTGGTGCCGTCCGCCGCGGGAAGGGCATCATCAGGGCGATCGGGTTGGCGCGGCGCCAGCCCCGTCCGCGATACTCGAGCACCCGACCTTTCCGGAGGCCTAAATCCGCGGGCGGATGTTTTGGTTGTGGCTGAACAGGTTCGTAGGGTCGTATTGCTGCTTCAGGGCTGCCAGCCTCTGGAAGTTGTCTCCGAAGGCCGCCTGAATCGCCTCTTCCCCTTCTTCCGCCTCGGTGCCGACCTGGTTGATGTAGGCCCCCGAGGAGAAGGGCATCAATGCTGAAGCAAAATCCCGGACCCACCGAATGTGGACCTCCGACTCTCCCGGGTCCAGGAAGACCGCGTTGGTGGCCCATTCGCACAGGGCTCCCCGGTGACCGAAGGCGGACTCGTTGGCGGGCACACGCCGTGCGGCGTTACCCAGATACTGGAACAGGACGCTTGAGAGCGGCGAGGTAGCCCGCTCAAAAAAGTCGAGTGTGATGTCCAGCGCGTCGTCGCTGACTTGACTCATGAAATGGGACTTCAGGTAGTTCTGCCGTCCCTGAGGGGCCAGCGCAAGCGTCTGGGCCTCGATGTAAGTCATGGGCCGGACGCCGTCGGATAATGGTGGTCCGAACTCCCGGAGCGGCCGGATCACCCGCTCCCCCTCTTCGATGGAGCCGTAGTAACAGAGCAAAATGCTACACGCTTTGCCTCCGCCCTCGGGGAGGGTCGTAAGGAAGGTGATGATGTTCATCTCGTCGGGCATATTGGCGGTAAACTCGGCGACCAAGGCGAAGAATTCCCTTACCTTGTCGAACGGGTAGACCAGGGAGCCTGCCAGTACAGTAGGGCCGACGGGATGCAGTCGGTACTCGAGAGAGGTAACGACGCCGAAGTTGCCGCCGCCGCCCCGGAGACCCCAGAACAGGTCGGGGTTCTCGTTGGCGCTGGCAGTGAGCGGCCGCCCGTCGGCGGTGACCACGTCGGCGGAAACCAGGTTGTCGCAACTGAGGCCGTAACTGCCGGACAACCATCCGATTCCGCCGCCCAGGGTAAGACCGGCGATGCCGGTGTCCAGGTCAGTCCCTCCCGGCGTGGCGAGTCCGAAGGCCTGGGTCTCGTGGTCGAACGCTCCCCACTTTGTCCCACCCTGGGCCCGGGCCGTTTTGGCCGCCGGATCGACGCGGACGCCCGTCATCCGGGAAAGGTCGATCATCAGACCGTCGTCGCAAACGCTGTTGCCCGGGAAATTATGGCCGCCGCCACGCACCGAAATCAGTAGGCCGTTCTCCCTGGCGAAGTTCACCGAGTTGATCACGTCGGCCGTTCCGCTGCAGCGGGCGATCAGAGCCGGCCGTTTGTCGATCATGGCGTTCCAGATCCGTCGCGCGCTGTCGTATCCCTCGTCGCCGGTGCGGAGGGTCACCCCGTGGAGGCTGCTCCTGAAGTCCTCGACTGCTGCCTCGCTGATGAAGGCGTAGTCGCCGGAAAGGGTCGCAAAATTCAGCTCCGTCATACATCTGCCCCAATGCCTGCTTGTCGACGCCCCTGGAGCCTCTCTGACCATGACGGCCACACGCTCCAAACGCATCCGGAGGCCGGGCTTGTCCGCTTCGGCCGTCGCCGATTATATGTCCGACGCGGTATGGCCGCTACTGGAACGTCCCTGATGACCGCCCATCAGAGCGGAGGGCAGCCGCAGCCGCGGGCTCCAGCGGACGCCCGTCAGACCTCGTGCTATATTGCCCTACCGCGCCGTACCATTGGGCGCAGATTCAAGGGGGCCAGAAGATGGTCGACAAGGAACAGGACTGGGAGTACGGCCTGCGCGTCGAGGGCCACGGATCCGAAGGTGAAAAGGGCGGGCCGGTTGTGATCGGCGAGAACGGCTTCCACTATCAGGTCTCGGGCGAGAACTGGGGCCAGCTCCCAGAAGGATGCGTCTACCGGGAGGGGACGGCCGTCGCGGTCGACTCGAAGGATCAGGTCTACGTCTTCAACCGCGGGACCGTGCCGATGCTCGTTTTCGACACCGATGGGAACCTGCTGCGCACCTGGGGCGATGGCGTGTTCGCCAACCCCCACGGCGTAACCATCGCACCGGACGACACCGTCTTCTGCGTGGACAACGGCGACAGCACAGTACGGCAGTTCACTCCCGACGGCGAGTTGCTGATGACCCTTGGGACTCCCCACAAGCCGAGCCCCAAGATGAGCGGCGAACCGTTCAGCGTTCCGGCTCACGTGGCTTTCGACAAGCGCACGGGAGAATTCTACGTGGCCGACGGCTATTCCAACGCCAGGGTGCACAAGTACTCGCCCGACGGCCGGCTCCTCTTCTCGTGGGGCGAATCGGGCACCGGGGACGGCCAGTTCAACATCGTCCACAACGTCGTAGTCGACAACGACGGCTGGGTGTACGTTGCCGACCGCGAGAATCATCGCATCCAGGTTTTCAGCTCCGAGGGGAGATACGAGACCCAGTGGGGCAACCTCTCCCGCGCCGCCGCCATCTGCATCGACGACCGGTCGGGGGAAGAACTGATATATATCGGCGAGTACTTCTGCGGAATCGCCACCAACGACATCGGCACAGATCTCGGTCCCCGCGTAACGGTTATGAACACCAAGGGCAAAGTCCTGGCCAGGGTTGGGCGCGAAAGTTATGGTGACCAATCGGGCCGGTTCTATTCCCCTCACGGAATAGCCGTGGACTCCAGGGGAGACCTGTATGTGGCGGAGGTGTCGTGGACCGACTATGGCCGGCACATGGACCCACCTCGCGAGCTTCGTTCGATGCAGAAACTGGTCAGGGTTCGCGATTAGCGGACGGCAACTGTCCGCCAAACCGGACAAAATTAAAATCTTGCGCGCTGAGGTTCATGCTGGCCCCGCAACCGCCCATTCACATCCGAGGTCGGTTGGATTCGCCGTGAAACCAGTTGGGGCCCCGTTTGCTTCCAGGGGGATAGCGTTTGGGAGAGCGCTATCCGATGAGTTGTTTCCCCTACAAGCAAGCGAATACCCCCGAAGCAAATAGAGAAGCTACTCTGGTATACCCAGAGCCTTTCGCACTGCTCCGCCAATGGGTGTCAGCGGGCTCTCCTCGGGAGGGCCGTGAGGGACCATGCGGTTATGCTGGATAGCAACCGCCAGCCGATGCTGGGGGTCCACCCAGCCCAGACAACCGCCGGCCCCGTTGTGGCCGAAAGCCAGAGGGTTGCTGCCCATGGCGCCCATGCCTGGACTACCTGCGAAGTGGAAGCCTCCGATGGTTCCATGATGGGGTCTACCGTGCACCGGGTCGTAATCGCTGGGGGGTCGGGGTATGTGGAAGGTCCGCACTCGCTCCTCAGAAAGAAGGCGCACGCCGTGCAGCTCACCACCATTGGCCAGCATGGCGTAGAACCGGGCCTGGCTCCGCGCATTCATGATTCCCTGGGCTCCGGGGATACAGGCTTGGCGCACATCTGAGCGGCCAAACACCTCCTGGGTAGTCCCCACCACCGGCGGAGAGGCCCGGAACCGCAGCGAGTCCGGAGGTATTCCCGGAGCGCCGGGAGGGACATCCGGTAGGTTGGTAAGTTTGGCCACCCGGGGTTCAACCTCGGGTGGAATTCCGGCCCAAAGGTCGGTGATGCCCAGGGGTTGGCAGATTTCTTCCTGGATGAACTGACCGAAGGGCCGGTGCATTGGATCCGTACGACGCACGATCTCACCCACTACCCAGCCAAAGGTGTACGCCATGTAGCCGCTTCGGGTTCCAGGCTCAAAGAGAGGGTGCATCTCCGCGATCTGCCCGACCATCCAGTCCCAGTCGCACATCAATTCCGGAGTAACTCCCACGGGCATCAGGGGAACTCCAATACGGTGGGTCAACGCATCGAATACCGTGCCTTTGTCCTTGCCGTACTTTCCGAATTCGGGCCAGTATTTAGCCACGGGTTGGTAGTAGTCCACCAGCCCGCGCTCCGCCTGAATGTGGAGCGCTGTCGCCGTCATGGCTTTGATATTGGAAAACACCGGGAACAGGGTGTCTCCATCGACCTCCTGGCCGGTGGTCTCGTCAGACAGGCCGCCCCACTGGTCGATCACCAATTCGCTGTCCAGGTAAGCTGCAACCTGGACTCCGATTTCTCCGCGTTCGCCGATGGCGACGTCGATAGCGTCCTGTACGATGCTTTGCGAACTTTCCACCATAGCAGCACCTCTACGTTGATGATTTTTGCAAAGATGGGTCCACTCCGGTGAACCCGGCTTGGAAGGTGTTTCGAAAGTCCCTTCACCTTGGGGACAAGGGAAGTATCAAGGGGTGGCCTGCCTCCAGTGTTTGTACCACCCTCCATGATAGTGCGACAAGTACCTGATAACGCCGGTGGTGACTCAGGTCGTCAATGGCGGCGGGAAAACTTACCAATGCGGTGTTGACGGTCAGTGATCGATCCACCCGCGTGGCCAAATTTTATCCCCGCCGGTTATAGTGTTGACGTTCAGCGAGAATGTCCGCGTAAGTGGTCAGCAAGAATGTCACCCGTCTAGTCCGCGATGGTATCAAATGGTGATTCTGTAGGTGCTGCAGGAGTCCGCCAACGCGGTGGACTCTCGGCGTCGATGTACCGCCTTACGGTATCTCTGTGGAGACCCAACTCCCTTGCCATCTTGCGAATGGACATGCCCTCGAGCTTGGCCTTCTGCACCGCGTCCCATCGGGCCTTTTCAGAAACGTCGGCCTCTTTGGTGAAATGGTCACCGTCATCGAGACCACGTCTTCATCGTCGATGACAGAACCGTGGCCGTTTTCTGTAGCTATCATGGTTAGTCGATCATGGGCGGTTTCCTGCGGTTCACGGAGGCCTTCGAGGTGAGGGGACGGGACAGCATTGCCTGAGGGAGGTTTGATGCCGTCTCGCAGAGACCCTGGACTTGGCGGCGCCTCCTGGACGGCAATGATGCATCCCTCACGCTGTAGCGACAGCCGGCCGGCCAGTCCCTCGTCGGCGTACCGCCGTTTGATGCGGAACACCGTGCGCGGCGACGTATCCAAAGCCTCCGCCACTTGGGACGCACTCCACCCTGCGTCAGTCTTGAGCGGGATGCGCGCCCGATTCATGATCCGAGCGGAATGCTGGCTGCTTCGAATCAACCGCTCTAGTTGGGCCCGATCTTCCGGCGATAACCGTACCCCATATTTCCCTACAACCATGGATGCCACATCTGCCGCACCGCTGTTTGTCCGTCAGCGCAGCAACCGTGGCCCGTTTTATCCTTTTTCCGCTAATGCAAGTTTGACTGAATACCAGGCCAACTGGTTCAGCACGTGATGGTATCGAGCATTGTTGCGGCGGCCGCTGAAACCCCTGTCGAGCGGCGCTGAATCCACCGTGCGCCGGCCCGGAGGTAAATATCCCGCTGCCCAGCCGGACTGGGGATTTTTCAAGTCCGGCGATGGAACAGCGTGGCGAAGGGTAAGAGGACCGATGAAACGACGTTCGGCAGGGTAAGCATGACTTGACCTGCCATGAGATGTCGGGTCAATCCAGCTTACCCCGCTTCGGTCAGTTTTCTAGTTGTTGTACGAAGTCCAAGCTAGTGCAATGGGCAACTTGTCTCGGCAACGCAGACGGGGCGAATGGTCTTCCGCCCCGATATGCTCTGTTGGCAACGACCTATCCCCGCCCGTTCCGCAGCAGGCGTCCGGGCGTCGCGCCGGTGGGCTCGCCGTCCTCAAAGGTGATTTCGCCGTTCACCAAGGTCCAGCGGTAGCCCTTAGCCTTCTGGATGCGGCGCCACTCGCCGCCGGGCAGGTCCTCGGCCACCTCTGACGGAAGCACTTCCAGCTTCTCCAGATCATAGATGACTACGTCTGCCGGCGCGCCCTCGCGCAGCGCGCCCCGGTCCTGGAATCCGCCGAAGTGAGCCGGCAGGTACGATAGCTTGAAGTGGGCGTCCTCCAGGGTAATGACCTTTTCGTCTCGCACTAGCCAGGCCAGCATATCCGTCGGATAGATGCCGGCGGTCAGGAACTTGACGTGCGCGCCGCCGTCGGAAACACCGGCGACGACGTGGTTGGAGTCCAGTACCTCCGCCGTGAACTGCGCCACATCACGACCCTGGGTGTCGGCGTAGAACTCCGTCGCCAGGTCGTCCTCCACGCACATGTCCAGCAGCGCGTCGATGACGTGCTTGCCCTCCTCGTCGGCGATTTGCTGAACGGTCAAGCCGGCTTGCGGGCTGGAGGCTTCGGTCTCATCCGGCGCCAGAGCAATCATGCGCCCATCGACGACGTTGACTACGAAGGACTTCAAGCGCAACTCACCGTTGGTGATGCAACGTCCGCCGTCGTGCTCGTACTCGTAGCCGTGGGTATCGCAGACGAACTTGTCTCCGTCATCGTCTACGCAACCGCCCTGGTGCGGGCAGACCACCGACAGCAGTTTGTAGCCGTCGCGGGTGTTGACCAAGAAGTAGTCAGCGCCGCTGACATCGACCTTGGCGGGCATACGGGTGAAGTCGGTCTCAGCGCCGATGTCAATCTTCACCTTGCGGGTCATCACCTGGAGGCTGCCCACGGAGCCGGGGGTAACCTGGGTGGGACGCCGGCCTGAGTCCCATTCTTCCTTTAGTTTCAGGCGCATCTCCGGATCGGACATCTTTGCTTTCCTGGTAGCCTTGTCGCCCAAGGTGACTTCACGCCACATGGGGGTATCGTCGAACAGGTTCCAGTCTTCAAAGGTGAGTTCGAATCCACCGCGTCGGGTATTGCCTTGTCCGTAAACCCGCAAGCCGCGTTGAGCGCAACTCTCGAGCCAGCGGATGCGCTCGCGGTGCTGTTCGGGGTGTACGGAGTTGGGAGATACCGTCTGGTACAGCACTGGCCGGCCTGAGACTTCGGCTACCTTTTCAAAGAATAGGCGGGCCCCTTCGCCCAAAGGCCGCCCTTCCTCGCCGGTCTCCTGATAGGCCAACTCGATGAAGCCTTCATCCCGGTCCGCCAGCACCTTGGCGAAGGTCAGTACCTCGTGCTCGGACAGCATATCGGTAATCATCGGGGTACCGTCATAGTCCCGCTGCACCGAGTTGACTCCCAACACCTGAGCCGACCAGCCACAGGCGCCATGATCCATGGCCTCGTGGATGAGCCGCGCCATTTCCTGCAGCTCGTCCTCCGTGGGGCGGCGCTTTTTGGCCTCTTCCCAACCCATGACCCAGGCGTAGAGCGGCGTCAACGGTACGTAGGTCAGGCAGTTCACCCCCTTGGGAGTGTTGGCTAGGCTGTCGATGAAGTCGGGGAAGGTGACCCAGTTCCAGGGCATCCCTTCCTTCATGGCGTCGTAGGGGATGGCCTCATTACGGGTCATGCTGAGCATCGCCCGGTCCCGGTCCTCCACCCGCGACGGCGCAAAGCCGAACCCGCAGTTGCCCAGGGCCACGGACGTAACGCCGTGCCAGCCTGACAGGGTGCAGTAGGGATCCCAGAAAATCTGGGCGTCGTAGTGAGTGTGCAGGTCAACGAATCCCGGCGCCACAATCAACCCTTTCGCGTCGATTACCCGATCGGTGGTGTCGCCGTTCAGCCCGCCAATCTTGGCGATCCTGCCGTCCTTGATGGCAATGTCGCTCACGTACCGCGGCGTCCGCGTCCCGTCAACTATCGTGCCCTTCTTGATGATAATGTCGTAATCCGCCATCAGTGCCTCCTGGTTGGAATTAGGTTCGGTGATTAATTGCGACTTTGATAACGAAATCCATACGAACATCGTCTGCGTGCCAGTCTAAATTACCACCAACGCCGGCGTCAATAATTGTTATTCTCAATAAGAGACTATACCGCACGCGTCCGCAGTTTCATCACCTGTGATTGCGAGAATGCCATCAGCTGGGCTCCCGACTAACTGGGTGCTCACGCGGCAATTGGCGTGCCAGGAGGCGCCTGCGTGTTGTGTTCGGGAGCCATCGGACATGGGCACCAGTTGGTAGCCCAGTTGGGCGGCCCGACGCTTGGCAGCGCGCAACGCCCGCTGCTGATACTGACTTTCGTAGTAGTCTGCGCCTGCGTCCACGTAGTCCTGCCCGTACCGCAGCATGGAATAGATGAGCTTGGTCAGCTTGTGCGCCGTGGCGGTGATCGCCTTGGGTGCGCCCAACTGAGCTTTCTTCCGGCGCAGAAAGGCACCCAGGGCACTGTCGGAGCGGTGCAGCCCGTGGGCGGCCAGACGCAACGCCGCTGCAGCCCGATTGGCGCTGGGCTTGGTCTTGGAGCTCCTGACCTTGCCCGCCGGTGACCCGGTTGTCGGGGCTCAGCCCCAGCCAGGACGCGAAGTGCTTGGCGCTCGGCCATTTGGTCATGTCGGCGCCAATTTCGCTGATGACCTTCAGCGCCGTGAAGCCGTCCACGCCGTCGATCCGGGTCAGGTTCACCCCAGTCATCCGATACAGGTGGGTTCTGATGTCGAAGCGCGGTGCGTTGCCCTGACTGCGTCGCCGGCCGTTCTCGGCGGGAGATCCGCCATCGCTGCGGTCCTCGAACTGCTCCAACTGGGCTGCAATCTCCCGGTCGCACTCGGCAATCTTGGCGTGATAGAACCGGTACAGTTCCAGGGCCTGGGTCAGCTCGAAGATGTGCTCCTCCCGCCAATGCCCCCGCAACGACTTGGCGAAGGTGTCCTGATCCGCTTTCACGCCTGGGCGACGAAACTGCGCCAGCTTGTGGGGGTCCCGTTCGCCGCTCACAATAGCGGCGATGATGTCCAGACCGGTCTTGCCGGTGATGTTGCTGATCACGTGCTGGAGCTTGACGTTCATCTGGGTCAGCGCCTTCTGCATGTGCTGGATATGATGGGAGGCGTACTGCACCAGCATGGCTCGTTGCCGCAGGTAACTGCGCAGGCGTCGTATGTCCGCCTCGGGACGAAACGCTCCGACGGCAGCCCGTAGGTGTGTAGCTGCTGGAGCCACTGGCAGTCCAGCACGTCGGTCTTGCGACAGGGTCTTTCGATTGTCATCGTGGGGGACGACACGAGGCGGCGGCCGCGGGGCAACGCGTCGGTTTTTGGCAGGCGGCGTTGCTACGGCGACGAGATTGCCACGCTTCGCTCGCAATGACATTTAGCAAAATCGAATGACCCTGGTCTTGCGACCGGATACGTGCTTGATGCGCCTGGGGTCCACCAGCATCACCTGAAAGCCCCGCTCTTCCAGCACTCCGAACAGGGGTATCCAGTACACGCCGGTGGACCGAACCTTCCGGTCATTCCTGACGCCCGATCTGCTCATCCTGGACGACCTGGGGCTCCATGGCCTCACCCCTCAGCAGTCCGCCGATCTCTACGAGCTCATCCTCAACCGGCACCGGTCGTCCAGCTTCGTCATCACCAGCAACCGCGCCGTGGACGAGTGGCTCAGCCTCTTCGACGATCCCATCCTGGGCAACAGCGCCCTGGACCGACTGGCCAATGACAGCTACCAGATCGTCATCGAAGGCGCCAGCTACCGGGAGCGGCTATCGCCACACCGCTCCCTGCTGGGCAAAGGGGGTGATGGACCGAACAACACCAACCTGATATTTACCAATCATCGCGCTTCCAGGGCCGGTCAATGACCGTGAATACGGCTGCGCAAAGACTCTGAATAACGACACGTAGGACGCTTCCATCTCCGCCATCGTCAGTTCTCCACGCTCCATTTGCTCCCGCACCCGCGCTTCCGCGCCCGCCACGCTCAACGGAACGGTCCCGGTCTCCCCAGACACCATCCGCCGGTGCAGCGCGCTGTTGTCATCCGCCATGCACTCCGCGTACTCACGCGCCAGCCGATCGCCGGAGGCTTCCCCAGAAGACTCGCAGCCCGCCAGTCCCACCCCCAAACAAACCAGGGCCAGGACCGTCGCAACCACTCGCCTCATCTCTCCTGCATCCCGTCGATTACGTGAACTGACCAAGGTCGGGCACGTCCGCCGTCGCCGTGCGCCGGTGACGCCGGCAACCGAGCCGTTGTTGATGATCGACAATTGTACAGCGCGTGCACTGACCATCGACCCTGGCCGCTGACACCGAAGGAAAGTCCCGGCCCAAAGCTGCGGCCGGAATTGCTCACCCGTCTGCGCTACACTGTTCCCAGGCCAGAACGATCTGCCGCATCCTCCAGGTAAACGCCATGACCTACGCCCGCAACACCACCGTCGCCGTCAACCGCACCCGCGACGAGATCGAACAGACCTTGAACCGGTACGGCGCCGACAGCTTCGCCTACGCCACCCAGGGCAACCTGGCCACCGTCATCTTCGCCATGCAGAACCGCCGCATCCGCTTCGTCCTGGAGCTGCCCGATCCCGACGACTTCCAGCTGAGCAACCACAACCCGCCCCGGGAGCGCAGCGCCAGAGCTCGGGAAGAAGCCCACGACCAGGCCAGCCGCCAGAGGTGGCGCGCCCTGCTGCTGGTAATCAAGGCCAAGCTGGAGGCCGTCACCGCCGGCATCTCCACCATCGAGGCCGAGTCCCTCGCCAACATCGTCCTGCCCGACAACACCACCGCCGGCCAGTGGATCCTGCCACAGATCGACCGGGCCTACCGCACCGGCGAGATGCCGCCCCTGCTGCCGGCAGCCGGAAACTCCGACCCGCGATCCGGCGGTCCCATTCCGTTGCCCCCTGCCTGAGCGCCGCTTCCACGGTTGGAAGCGCAATCCCCCCGTGGGATAATCACCCCGGCGGACCGGCCGCTGGACGGGCATTTTCACCGCAGACCTTCCGCCGTGGAGGAGCCGATGGTGGAACGACGACAACCCCCAGTGTCCGAGCTGGCCCTGGCCGACGCCCTCGAGCGCCTCGTCGTCATGATCGAGGAGCTCAGGATCGATGTGGGCCTCCGCGTGGCGGTCACCATCGACGACACCCAGATGCTTAAGCTCACCTTCTCCGGCACTCCCGACACCGGCTTCCCCCTGCATCGGGAAGTGCACGATATCCCCGGCGAGGTGGTCCGCCGCGTCTGGAACGAGGGACTGCGCGGCTACGAGGTCGTCTAGCTTCACAGCGGGCGTCTCGGCACGCCGCGAACCGGCGGCGACACCAGAGTATCATCCGCTGGGCTGGCGAGACGCCGTTCCAACGCCGTGAACACGTCGATGAGTTCGGGCGCCTCAAAGGCGCGGTTGCGACGTCCCACGCTGACCTGGACCAGCACTCCCGCTTCCACCAGACGGTCCATGGCCTGGTTGGCCGCCTGGAAGGAACGCCCGGTCAGCTCGGCCGCGGTCGCCACGGTGAGCACCGGCGCCGCCGGCAGCGCCCCGATCAGCCGCCGCACCGCCGAGTCTCGACGAGGATTGCCCGCTCGCTGGCGCCAGGTTTCCTGTAGTTGCCGCACTCGTTCCTGAAACCACCCGGCATCCGCAACCGCCCAGCCACAGGCGGAGGCAAACAGCGCCACCCAGCGGTTGATACCGATGTGCGCAGCTTCCGATCCCGTCCCGCCCGCGTATCGCGTGGATGTCAGACCCGCCACGTAGTCATCCGCCCAGGTGGACAGAACCAGGGAAACCGGAGGCAGGAACCGTGTTGCGATCCCGCGTCGGCGCAGCACCAGGTGGATCAGCGCCCGTCCGGCGCGCCCGTTGCCGTCCACGAAGGGATGGATGGTCTCGAACTGGGCGTGGGCAACTGCCGCCTGGGCCAGCGCCGGCAGTCCATCGTCATTGCAGAAGGCGATCAGGTCATCCAGCAGGGTAGGGACATCCTCCGGAGGTGGCGGAACGAACGCTGCCGAACAGGGGTTGTGGCCGCTGCCGCCGGTCCAGTTCTGCACCGTGCGGACACGGCCGCCGTGTTCCTCCAGGCGGGTCCCCGCCAGGAGACGACGATGCACCTCCAACAAGACGTCCAGAGTGATCGGACCGTTCGGTTCCACCGCGTCCATTCCCAGACCATGGCATCGACGTTGGCCAGCACCTCGGCGGCTGTGACGTCACGAGCCTCCTCGCCCAGTTGACGAGCCGCATCGGCCCGAAGCAGCCGTCTTCCCCCTACCACCAGACCCTCGATGCGGGAGGACGCCACGGCCTCGGCTCTCAACAGCAATCGCGCCAGTGCCTCGGTATCGGCCAGGGCATCCACCCTCCCGTTGAGCCTGACCAGGTCGGCCTCGGCGTCCGAGATGTCCGCGGCCACGTCGCCATCGAAGGCGAAACGGCGAATGGCCAATGGATCCGGCAGGTAGACCGAGTATCGACACGGCCTGCGATCGCGCCGGGTCAGCCCAGCGAAATCGGGTTCCCAGATACGTTCCTCACCGGGCTTTGTACCAAAGCTAGGCAAATTATGAAAACAGGGTAAGCTGGCCTGACCCCATCTTTCACAAAAAGGCCAGACCATGCTTACCCTGCCGGATGCCATGCTACCCGTTCTCAGTCCCTTCGCAACGCTGTTTCAAACCCGAACCTGGATCAAAGCCCAGCTACTGCTGGTCGGCGCGATACTGGCTCCAGGCCAGCGCACGGTGGCCTCGGCGCATGGGCCGCAGCGACGACTGCAACTATGCCCGCTACCATCACGTGCTCAACCGTGCCGTGTGGTCGCCACTTCAGGTGTCCCAGGTCCTGCTGACGTTGTTAATCCAGCATCTGGACCAGGGTGATGGCCCCCTGGTTTTCGGCATACGAGCCTTTTGCCAAATCGGGAAACCGTGGAGCGACGCGGCGGTCCTAAAATCAAAGCCCGGGGCATCTACCGCGATGCGGTGCGTTCCAGCCGCAGCTATCTGGTCAAGGTCAGCGGCTTGCGCTGGGTTTACCTGATGTGGCTGGGCCACGTCCCCTGGGCCGGACGCTATTGGGCTTTGCCGGTGCTGACCGTTTTGGCGCCTTCGGCCGAGTATCACCGCCAGCGCGGACGGTCTCACCAAAAGCTCACCGACCGGGCCCAGCAGATGATCCGACAACTCCGCCGCTGGCTGCCCCATCGACCTCTGGTACTGGTGGGCGATAGCGGTTACGCCGTCCCCGTATCGTAGCACGGGGCAGGCTATGGACCTGCTCCACTGCTGCCAATCGCTGCCCAAACCCGTTACCTTCATCACCCGATTGCGGCTGGATGCCGGCCTCTATGCGCCAGCGCCAACCCGTCGGCCCGGCCAGAACGGGCGTCCAGCGGTGAAGGGCGCGCGCCTGCCCACGCTGAAAGCGCTCCTGGACCAGGGCGACACCTCCTGGGAGCAGACGACAGTGGCTTGGTACGACAACACGACCCGCGCGGTGGAAATCACCTCGCAAACCGCACTCTGGTATCACACCGGCAAACCGCCCGTGCCCCTGCGCTGGGTCCTGGTGCGAGACCCCAACGGCGAGTTCGATCCCCAAGCCCTACTCTGCACCAACCCAGCCATTGACCCAGCGCAGATCCTGGAATGGTTTGTGCTGCGCTGGCAGCTGGAGGTCACTTCCATGGAAACCAGGGCTCACCTGGGCGTGGAGACCCAGCGCCAGTGGTCCGACCGCGCCATCGCCCGCACCACGCCAATCCTGATGGGGCTCTTTTCCTGGATTGCCCTGGCCGCCCACCGGTTACAGCAACAACGGCCCATGGCCTAGCGCACCGCGGCCTGGTACGCCAAACCGGCGCCCACCTTCGTCCTCGATGCCATCGCCCTGGTGCGTCGCCACCTGTGGCTGGCGTCGGAGGGTTTTTCAATGTCGACCGCCGAACCTCGACTTTGTGCAATCAGGCGGCGTAAGCAAGGGTGTCGAGCATCCTGCGGTATGTTCCGCGCGGAACTTTTATCAATTCAGGGCTGGGCTCAGACGTGGAAAAATCTTCCTGCTGCGCCCAGATGTGTCGTCTGACCAGACCGATGGCGTCGGCGAAAGTGGGGTTGGTTTTGGCATACCACGCCGTTGACCTGGGCGCGATACCACCCTGTTGTTCGTTCAAGACATCCGCCGCCAGCGTCACCACGCTGAACAGGCCAAAGAGTGCGGGTGTGGTACGGGCGATGGCACGCTCTGACCACTGGCGCTGGGTTTCCACGCCCAAGTGAGCCCGCAGTTCCTCAAAGGTCACCTCGACCTGCCAACGCAGCATATACCACTGCAGTATCCGCTGCGGATCGGCCTCGCTGTCGGTGCATAGCAAAGCATAGGGTCCGAGGGGTTCCTCTCCGAGGGGTTCCTCAAGGTGTCTGACGACGACCCAACGCATGTGGACCGACGGGTAGCCTCCCCGGTACCACAGCGCCACACCCGAAGTCAGCTCGACCATGGCGGTGCTGCCGTCGGACCCGGTGGCACGGCAGGGGGTCCATTGGGTAGCTGGGTCGTCCAGCACCGCAGTGGGACTGGGCAGTCGCGCTCCGACCACCCGGGGCCGGCCGATCTGGCCGGGCCGTCGCGGTGGCGCTGGCTGGTACAGGGACGCGTCTTTACGGAGTTTGGTTATGACGACAATGGGCTTGGACATACTCTGACAATGGAGCAAGAACTCGCGCTTGGCGTAACCGCCGTCACACACCACCACCAGGTCCCGCTCCGGTAGCCACCGCCGCAGACAGACCAGCATCTGCTGGGCGTAGTCGGTAACCATCTTGTGCCGTCGGCCCTTGCGCCGGTCGTAGCGGGCCGATGTCGCCAGCGCGGTCAAAAACGGTAGCGCCCAATAGCGTCCCGCCCACCCGATACGTGTCAGCAGCATCAGGCTCACCCATTGCAGTCCGGGAGTCATCACCACCTGGTCGTCCGTGGAGCGGACCGCATCCCGGTAGCGTCCCTTGGCCGCAATCTTCCGGCCCCAACGTCGCTCCACCGTCTCGTCAATGCCGAAAACCAACGGCTCGTTGGATGAACCCAGGCGCCCAGCCACCAGCAGCAACAGCACCCGGCTCAGTTGCAGCGGCGACCACCTGGCCCGGTTGAGCACCTGATGGTAGATGGCGAAGTCGCCCTGCTGCCCAATCCCCAGTATGCTCAGAGCGGAGGACACCGTGCGCTTGCCGGGAGACAGGATCGCTCCCACCGCCAGGAGTTGGGCTTTCCGCCAGGTCCTGCGGTCAAACAGGTGCTCAAAGGGCAGCAACATGGTTACAATGACTTCGGGCAGGGTGGGCATATTCGACCTCTTGTGATGATTTGGTCGAGCTTACCCTATTCTTATAATTTATCTAGCTTTTGTACAAAGTCGAGCCGCCGAACCTGACATTCACAAACTCCCAGCCAATCTGTACCACAGGTTGGTCGATTCCCTAGGGCGTGTCTTCATTCAGAATCCACACTCTTGAAACACACTCCGTCAGTATGGACGACACAGCGATTGCGCCACAATTAGCCTTCAGGTAACGGCATCGACACAGATGCGAAAGAGCGGGCACCACACGGTGCCCGCTCTTGTTATCAGTCCGCCAAGCCGGAAACACAATCCACCACACACAAAAGTTGCCACAACTGGACTGCCCGGGGTAAGATACAGGCGACGGTCCGGATTCGAAGCAGGTCCGTCGCCACAGTGAGGGGAAGGGTTTCGTCCGCCAAGGCGGGCCGGTCCTTCCTCATTGAAAGGATCGGGGCATTTCTGCTCCCGAAACGATGGGCTTTACCTTTGCAGGAGAGGCCTACCGCTTCCCTTCGCTGTGATTATACCACGCTTGGTAGAGAGCTTCTCAAGCACACGCTGTCAGTAAAAAGGAGTCCATCATGACGCTCGACATCGACGAACAACTCGCTAATTTCCGTGACGCTCGGGCCCTGGTCGTGGAGTCCCTCGACGACATCGACACCAAGATCGCAGCGCTACTCAACGCGAAGAAACTCCTCTCCGCCAACGTCAAGGTAGCGGTCACCCAATTCAACGGCCAAGAAAACCCCAGCAAGTTCATCCCCACCCAGGCTCACATCATCAACGTCAAACAACCGGACGTGGACATATCCAGCATCCGTGGCTGCGCGAGCATACCTGAAGCCATGTTCGCGTGGGCCGACGCCCACGGTGGCGAACTGCTGGGCAAGGAACTCGCCAGCGCCATCAGAATAGCTGGCATCAGTAAAGCCAAGAATGACAACAGCGCCGCCGCCACCATCCAGAACTTCGCCGTCAAAGCGTACGCCAAACATTGGGAGAAGACCGGTTCGAACCATTTCCGCCGTCTGTATCCAGCTGACGAGGCTCCATCACCGCAATCCACCGTGCCTGATAGACTCGGTGTCGAACGACCCTCAGAACACTCACTTGGCGCCGATTAATCGCACCCGGAATCCATTCCCCGGATGCGGCCCAAATACACCCAAAACTGACACTTTTAGGTTGCGGAGTATACGCCAATAAAGTACAATTGTTCGCACGCAAAACACATATTTCGAGGCCGCCAAACAGTCACGCCCAGCGACCCCGATCCACGAAAGCACCACCCGGGATCCGTCAAATCCAAGGGGCTTTCGCTTTTGATTCTAGCGGCGCGTGCCGCAAACCTCAACCCCCCGTCAGGGGTTAATGCCAGCGCACGCCAGAACCAGACTCGGAGTCCCTCCGGTCCCTCGGGTGAACCGGAGGGACAATCATGCCTACCCGCTTCCACTTTTCCAAACGCCAGCGCAAAAAGATACTGCCCCTCCTACCCGGCAAGGACACCGATCCCGGATACACCGCGCACGACACCCTGCTCGATTTAGAGGCCATGATTACCTACGCACGCGAGGGCCATAGCTGTCGTGGACTCGATGAGGACTTCGGCAAATGGGCCACTATCTACCAGCGCATGTACCGATGGATGAAACAGGGCGTGTTCTTCGACCTGTTCGAAGAACTCATCGCGAAGCAAGGGGTCGGTTCCCTCATCATTGACGGTACCATCGTAGCAGTACATCAAGACGCCACCGGAGCCCACAGGAACCAAGGCGACCCCAGAAGTCAAGCCATTGGCAAGAGCAGGGGTGGGCGTACCACCAAAATCATCGCCGCTTGTGATGAGAATGGACAGGTTTTCAACATCCTCGTTGTCCCAGGCAACGACAATGAAGGCCCTTACACGGCCAATTTCACCCGAGGCATCGACGCCGATCATTTCATCGGCGACAAGGCGTACGACAGCGGCCCATTGCTGGAAGAAATTGCCCAGCGCGGGACAGAAATAACGGTCCCGCCTCGAAGCAACCGTCTCATACAGCGCACTTACGACAAGGAGAGGTACAAAACGCGGCACCTCATCGAAAACGCCTTTCAGAAAATGAAGCGTTTTCGCGGGATCGCGACCCGCTACAAAAAAACAGCCCGAATGTACATCGCGCTGATAATCCTGATCCTCATCTACCTGGTCACCAAGATAGGCAAAAGCGCCCTTCGCATGGTCGACATCTGGCGACCCAACATGCCCACCGCAGGCCGAGAACTATACGTCCCTGAACACTTGCGCGAAGAATACGAGCGTTCCCTTTTACAACGGCGGGCGGATTTCGATTGGTTCTCACCGCCAAACCAGTCTGGGTGGAAATCACCCTACTCCTGAACCGGCCGAAACACCCTCCCAATCGAGCTCCTTAGCATCAGCCTGCCTACAGCTGAACAACCACCGAAATGACCGACTCTATGGTAGCCAGAACCAACAAACATCCCTCATACGAAGCACGAGGCCAAAAGGCACCGTCGCTGACCTCAGGACGTTGGGGCACCGAAAACCCGCTTCTCAGGTGATGCTATGAGGAAATTTCGCTACTCCGATTCCACGGCTGGCGCGTCGGACATTGACCGATTGTCCAACGGATTTCGTAATCGTTCCAAACGCCTGAAATTCCGGGTATTTCCGGTTTCTTGAGGTTCACCGGCGTCCGAGAACTTGCCCGGGACGGGCGTTGCGGAGCCGGGCGAAAATCGCCGTATCAGGCTCTGTAACGGGATTTTCGCTTTTCGCGTATAACATCCCGACGAATCCCGGAGAGGGCGTCTCCGTGCGTCTGGAGACGCCCCAAGGCCAGGCCATGCCGATATGGCAAATTCTGCCTGTGCAGTCAGGGCCCCGGATGCACACCGGCCAATACCCGGGCCCGTCGGCGGCGTGGTCCAAGCCTGCTCAAAACGAGCAGTTTTCCTATACGACCCCGACCGCGATCACGACCAGGATGCCGCCGTAGGCGAGCCACATGTACCAGCGGGTCCAACGATTTTGGGGTGAGTTAAGTCGTTCATTCTCGTTCATCATCGGTGCGCCTCCTGCGGCACGCCGACGGCGCACCCTGTCATCATTATGATGGTAGTGGTGGTGGTGGTGGTGGCGCTAATGATGACGGGCATCGCCGAGGCGTCAATGACCCGTAGACCGTCTGGGTCGTGACCGTCGCAGTATGGGCGCATTTCGCCCCGTTTTGCAGGTCACTCAACTTCGAAGCCTGAGGGCAACTCGACTCGCAAAGGCCCGATTTTGGGTAGGTCAGTGGTTTACGGAATCTGTCGCATCCTTGCTCAGATTCCGCCGCAACTACGTTGTAATCCGAGTAGCGAAATTTCCTCCTCTCCTGACAACTTCCCTTGACAACCCCCTTGATAACCTCAGTAATCCCGCTCCCTTGCACGTGAAACAGCGACCAGAGCCTGAAGGCCAACTTCAAAGGCGCCATGACCAAGAGGAGGAGCCATGATGCCTATCAAAGATAGGGAGAACCCGGATGACTGCAAGCGCGCCTGCATACTGCGGGCGAAGGGCCAAGCGGTATCCGGCATCATCAAACGCGTTGCCTCCATACAGGTGAGCAACCATGCCGATTAGCATTTCCACGTGTGGGGAGCTTGGGAATAGAGATTACCCCACCCAAGCAGTGAACCTAGCAGCGAGTAGGATCCGCGCGAATTATCTGCAAGCCCACCTGCGGAACAACTCACAAGAGAGGTTATGATGAAAACCAAGGGTCTATTATTACTGGCATCACTGGCGATGATGATCATGTTCACCGGCGTCGTCGCCGCGGAGGGCCCTGTCAAGGAGGTTTATCCCCAGGGCACATCCGAGCAGTCAGGAACGGCAGACTGGGCGTCCTTGGACTAGGTCAAAGCCAGAGGCGGCGAAGCCGAAATCTACGAAAGCCGCGAAGACGTTCCTACCGACGTCCTCGAGGGCGATCCCCATGGCGCCTCCGCCAGCCCGGACGATTTACCAAGCGCCGTGTCCCGTTCGCAAATGCCCATGGCCGGTTCGCTAACTTCGACAGCCGGGAATTGCACCTACAGGACCAGGAGCGACGATATCCACCATTCGGGCTCACAGCTTTCAGTCCACGGATGGTGGGAGACAGTTAGTTCCACAGGCTGCCCAAGCAAAGCCGATGTCAACGTCCAACTCCAGGGGCTGATGTGCCAGTCCTACTGGGGCATTGAAGTCTGCTGGTGGGAAACCATTCAACCAGACGGTGAAGACGACGCGAACCTCTGGCCAGGTGGAGGTAGTGGCAAGAGAGTAACCGGACGGAGCGACTGCGCTTCGAACATAGGAACTGGATTCCGCAGTGTCGTTGACGTGGACCTCGTCGGTATATGGGACCCGTCGCAAAAGCTAGAGTCAGCTGGAGAAGAACTCCAATGCCGGCCCCCGGAACCATACTCGTAGCCCTCAACCCCTGAATTTCGGTCGGATGCATAACCGTTGCATCCGACCTTGTTACCCCCGACGCTCCAGATACGCCAGAGGAGGCCCTCTACTATGCATCCGACTTTGGTTCTCCAAGCCTTTGGGGAACTTTCACCAGACACTGCCAGCGCGGGCGTGGACTCCGTGGAGGAGGACCTCTACAGCGTTTTCAACGCCCGTGCTGAAATGATGGGCTGGTCCATGACCAACAGTATGACGACTACGATCGACGGGCGTGGACGGACGACGCGGTCAACAGTAACGCCCCGACCGCCATACCGTCTCCTGTGGGGTATGAACGAGGCGGAACTGACTCCGGAGGCCAAAGGAGCGCAGATCGGATGGGTACAGGTCGGACTGAAAGATGGTATTGCCAATCCCGCGGTGGTGTTACCTCCACTGGTCCAGTGCTTCGATGACGCGCTCCGGCGTTTCGGGGCCTTGGAGCTGTCCAGTCTACAGGTGGTAGCATTCGACCTGGAACCAGGACATGGGACGCTGGAAGACGGCGTTGCCGACAGGGGGACCCCTGGCGAGAATTTCTTCAACCTTGGCTCCAAATCGAAAGTGGAGGCGGTGGTCGCTTTTGACCAGGAGATGTTCGGCGGTCATACGGTGGCCGACATGCAGTATGTGGGATACGACTGGCAGCCAGTCCCAGTACCTGATGGAGATCAAATCCACTGGCCGGCAGATATGCGGGGTACCCTGACGCCCTCGGATCTCGGCCTATCGGTCTCGCTGCCAGAGTGGACAGCTGGCAGCGTGGGGCGGGAGCTCGCACTGGTCATACGTGCGACGCACGATTTGGCGCAGGATGCCAGGAACTTCGCAGTTCGAATAACCCGTAACGGGTAGTTGGCGGAGGCGGAGCATGGTTCCCCGTGCCAGCGCAGGGCATGGATGGTACTTGATAATTGATACTTATCAAGCGCAATGGGAGGAGAACCGCCGCCCCTATCGCCAGAGGTGGCTACCGCCTCAAGGGCAGCCGGCAGGACACCACCTCGGCTTCCCCAGACGAACCGGACGACGCTTAGATCAACGGCAGCTGCGGCCTCACTCAGACCCCCATCGCCTCACCGCCAGTCATAGCCATGACGTCAGGCATCATCCAGGTGGTACAACATTCCGCCGCTCCGCTGGCATGTTTTGCCAACGCCTTTGACACCACGACCTGTTCCGACGCAGCCGGCCGCCACCGACGACGGGGCGGCTAGTCTTGTTACCAGCGCCAGATGCCAAAATCGTCATAGGCAGAGCGGACTCGCGGTAACTACTGGCGTACTCCAAGTAGCAGTGTCCTAATCCGGCGCCTCCTAAACGGAGGTCCGCCGCCCGGCGCCTCGGGTGACGAGCGATCTAAACGTCACCGGGACTGACGGTACTACTGTGGTCGGCTCAACGCAGTGACGAGATTCGTAGAAAGTTTGGCTACTTTCAGCTACTCTCCATCCGAATCTGGAGTAGCGAAATTTTCTCGTGATGCTATACATCTACGCCGTGCAACGGGCGCTGCCGCAGTACCGTGACTTCAGGATAGCCGGCGAGATCGTCTATCCGAACCGCACGGTGCGAGTTCTGCAAGGCGGCCTGCCCGCTTCGTTCATCACCGACCTCGGCGCGTCGTGCTGGCCGTTTCTTGGCTGCCTACGCCAGTTCCATGATGGCCCTGCTGCTGACCGGAAATTCCCGGGATATACTCGATATGGCGGTGCAACGCCTACGGGGCACGCGCCGTGACCGTAGCCTAGGGCTCGGTCAAACGACTAGGCCTTTAGTATGGGCCGCCGTCCCGCAGGAGGCTCCCCGATGATGAACGAGAATGAACGACTCAACTCACCAAAAAATCGTTGGACCCGCTGGTACATGTGGCTCGCCTACGGCGGCATCCTGGTCGTGATCGCGGTCGGGGTCGTAATCGTGGCGATGGCACCCGCCCCCGGCAACAACGGCAAAACGGCGGTGAGTCACCAGAAATTGGCGACATTGACCCCCGATGAAGTAGCTGCGCTAATCCGCCAACACGCCAGCATTAACAGCCCCGCTGAAGTGAACGACTTGCAATCCATCGCGAACCAGGATGGCATCACTCTCGATGAATCCATCATGCGTTTTGCCTGGCGCGATGATTTCTCAAAGATGGTAACGGCCATCGAGAAGGAAAACCCCGACAGCGTCGTTGATGTTGCCATGACCAGCGGGTCATCGGCCTGGATCAAGTTTTCAGGTTCCATCTCCGGCAACGCCCGAAATGCCATCGACAAATTCCAGTCCGAAAACCCTCACGTTACGGTCAGCCTACAAACCGGTAAAGACCCGGGGTTCACCAAGCGGGAGGTGGAGGAAGCGGTAATCGGAGCGCATTTCGCGGTGATGGCAGAGGACGGTGTACAGGACAGCGTGACCTATTACGACAGCGACGCCATTGAAATCGTCGTGACCGTCCAGATGGCAACTCCGCCCTCCGGTGAAAAACTATCCTCTCTGGAGAAGGCAGCTGAGCGCGGCGCCGCCGACGCCACCAGGCCGGACATCACGGACAGCCTCGCCATATCGCTGTCGGTTGTCCAGCATGACATCAGTGGAACCGACGGCTCCCTTGCGCCCAACTGACGCGGCTTGACACATTCCGTCGCGTTAGCTTTAGCCCCAATCCACCGACAAGATGAGGCTGGCGGCGTGCTGAGGGGATGAGAAAGTGCTCCCGGCTTCGGGGATAATGGTTTTTGAAACAGAAAACCAACCCAAAACGAGGAGCACCCAAAAGATGCTACCACGCAACCACCCTGACCGCATCCACGTCGCCTTCGACGACCACCGTCTGGTGGCCAATGCCGGACTGCTCCTGCCGGTTACCCTGGCCCACCATCTGGGTCTGGGTGAACTGGTGGACCGCCATGTTGACCTGGGAGATGCGCCGGGTCGAGCCAACCCGGGAGACAAGATGCTGACGCTGGTGGCGTCGGCACTGGCCGGCGGCGACTGCATCGATGACGCCGACGTGTTGCGCACCGGCAGCACCGCACGGGTGCTGGGATGTGCGGTGAAGGCGCCATCCACCCTGGGGACCTTTCTGCGCAGCTTCCGGTGGGGTCATGTTCGCCAACTGGATCGGGTGAGCCGGGAACTGCTGGCGCGGGCCTGGGCTGCTGGCGCAGGACCCGGCGACGAGCCGTTGACCATCGACCTGGACTCCACCGTCTGCGAGACCTACGGACTGGGCAAGGAGGGCGCCCGTCGCCATGGTTACACCGGCCAGCGGGGCTATCACCCGCTGCTGGCCGTCGCCGCGGACACCGGCGACGTGCTGATGGTGCGGCTGCGCCAGGGCCGGGCCAACACCGCGCGGGGCGCGGACCACTTCCTGCGGGAGACGGTGGGCCGGGTGCGCTACGCCGGAGCCACGGGACAACTCACCGTCCGCGCCGACAGCGGCTTCTACACCCACGCCATGGTCGCCGTCTGCCGCAAGATGGACGTCCGCTTCTCCATAACCGTCCGCCAGCACCAAAGCCTGCGCAACCTCATCGAGGCCATACCCGAGACGGACTGGACGCCGATCCCCTATTGGATGGACGGCGCCGCTGACGTGGCCGAGACTGAATACACACCCTTCCAGCATGAGCCCGACGCCGCGCCAACGCGGCTCATCGTACGCAGGGTCGAGCCCACGCCCGGTTCCCAACTGGCGCTGCTTACGGACTACAGCTATCACGCCTGCATCACCGACCGGGAGGGCGACACCCTGGAACTGGAGGCCGACCATCGCCGCCATGCCGAGATCGAGAACGCCATCCGCGACCTGAAGTACGGCGTGGGCCTCAACCATCTCCCCTCCGGCCGCTTCGCCGCCAACGCCGCCTGGCTGGCGGTGCAGGTCATCGCCCACAATCTGGCTCGCTGGACGGCGCGCATCGGTCTGGGCGAGCTGGTGGTTACCACCAAGACCCTGCGGCGACGCTTCTTCTCCCTGGCCGGACGCCTCACCCGCAAGGCCCGCCGCCTCACCCTGCATCTGCCCCAACACTGGCCCTGGGAAAACCAGTTCAGTCGTGCCTTGTCCCGGCTGAGAGCCCTGCCACTGCCTTCCTGACGCCGCCTTCGGCGTCTGCCCTCTCCTCCAGACCGTTCAACCGCCTGGCCGTCCCGCGTCAGGCTGGGCACCGCGTGTCTCCAGCTGCCATCTGCCCGACGATCTCGCCTTCCGCCGCCGCTTGCGAGCCGTCAACATCCCTCTGGTGTAGCTGTCTCGACCCGCACCCGCCCAAATCCGGCGGGGTCAGGGCACTGCAGCCCATCATCCACGCTTCGCATCCCCTCCGTCACCAGCCCCCACGCATCCCTTCGGTGGATTTGGGTTTAGCATGGAGCGGTGCCACGGTACCTCAGTCTGGTAGAGCAATGGCTTGATACCCATGTGTCGCCGGTTCGAGTCCGGCCCGTGGCACCGTGATCAAGGTACACCTGCCCGGGCGCGCACACAAAGCCCGCGACAGAAATCAGGTTCTGTCGTTAGTCGACTGAACCAATGTGTCAACACATTCTGGAATTCCTGAATGAAGACACGCTCTAGCTGATGACTTGGGATTTGATCAGGGGGATTTCGTGATGTGCGGAGGGGAGGTTGCCACCGGAGTGGAAGGCATGGGTGACACGAGGTGTGGCAACGGAGGCTCGGATGGTCTAGGCTATCTGATGCCTGACGGCAATGGAGGTTGGCACTATCTCTCGTGGAACGGTCACTCGCCCTATGTGGAGGACGATCCATACGAGGTCGAGCTCATCGACTCCAACAATTTCCGCGCCACTGGCAACAATTAGCCCAGAGTACGAGAGGAGAACTGCAATGATGGCAAAGAGATCAGTGGTGTTCGGCGGCCTGTCTGTGCTGGTGGTCGTCGGGATAGTTGCGTCCCTGTTGTTCACGTTGGCGGCCGGGTCCAACCAAGGTCCGCCCGGCGTGTTGAGCGCCGATGAGGCGAAGGAAATGGGTTTGGCTGAGGCTCAATTCGCCGGCTTGGTCGGCGAGCCAACCAAAGTGGTGACGGAACTGACCAATTTGGAAGACTACTTCACTACATCGACGTTTGGTACTGGAGAACTCGGTACAGGCGCGGCCAGCGTTGGTTGGCACGCTGATCGGAAGGTGTGGGTAATTGCCTTCCGCGGCGACGTGAGGATGAAGTCTCCTGGTTCCCGCGGCGAAACGTACGACAACATCACCATTGCTATTGACGCCGAGACTGGGGAACTGATCGGCACTGATGCGTATCCCGGGGGGTACACCCCTCCCTATAAATAGAGGGCACGGGCGCAGGGAGGAAATTGTCTTCTTGCGTCCCATCTATGAGACCTCACCGCGTGCGTCGATCTTTCAGTCTGATGTCCCCGTATTTTCCGGGGTTTCGGGTTGGAACTTTGGAGGAGTGCGTCATTTCCCACCCGGTCGGCTTCGTGGGTTATTTTGTCCGTGGCGACGACGAGTTTCACGTTTGTCTTCCGCACTCTTCGCGGGAGGATGCCGAGGAGGTTCTAATTTGCCAACTCGGTGCGGACTTTCCGCAGGGGGAATGGAATGTTCAGTCCCTGAAAGGTGATTTCACCTACACGGATTTGGAGGATTGGCACGGGTGCTTCCTTGGGGATTGGCTGTTCCAATGCGCCCGGGGTTTGGAGGGTGGCTACACCGAGATTGTCGCCCTGCCTGGGTATCTTGGGGTGAGAGGCACTGCTGTGATCTATTCGGGCACCGATGTACGTTTGAACCGCGTTGTTTTCGTGTCAATCCCAATTCTGACGCTTCCGCTGCTGGTAGCGCGCTTAGAGAACGTCTCAGCGACTTGCGGATACCCTTTGAAGCGGTTGTAATCTCGTCGGATTAGTGGATGGGTGTCTTGGTAAGCCCTCGTTCCGTCCGCGGTAGGTTACAGCCGGGTAATTGGCCTGCGCGGACGCTTACGGTGACCACAAGGAAGCTTTCTCATATCTGCAATAACTCACACGGTGACAAATACTCCGGGGCGTGGGTGAGTAGCATCCGTCCCCGTCGATGATTCAGGTGGATACCATGCATCGACTAGTTACGCTCCTGGCGTATCTCACGACCTTCGTCCTGCGTCACCGGGTTGGGATGTCCACGGCCCTCGCTGCCTTGGTCCTAGACCAAGTTGCGAAACTTCTCGTCACTTGGAGCCTGTCGATTGGCGATTCCTGGCCGCCCGGAGGTCTGTTCCGCCTCACGCACGTAACGAATACGGGCAACACTCTGGACCTCTTCAGTGGGCACACCACTGCTCTGATCACCATATCGGCGACCGGTATTTTCCTGCTGTTCGCACTCTACTGGTCGCGGGCGAAAACCGGCGCTCGGACGCAGGTTACCTTCGGCCTGATGCTTGCTGGTGCTGCGGGCAATCTCGTCGACCGGTTGGTGCTCGGGCATGTGACGGACTTCATCGACATATTGCCTTGGTTCATCTTCAACGTGGCGGACGTATCCATCCTGCTGGGTCTGGTGGGCTTCTTCTGGGATATTCCTGATTTGGCGGGACGGCACTTCAGGACGTCGGGGCAAGCTGAACAATAGGAGTCGTCATCGACCTGTCGCTACCTGGTGCTGATGGCAAGTGCTGCGACAACATCGCAATTGCTCTGTATGCTAAGCCCGAATCCACCGAAGGGAATGGGGGAGCGGTGGTCAGACGACGGATGAGGGACCAGCGGTCGGGCGTCCTTGGGCCTTGCAGGGTCCGGGACTGGATGAACATCCCGGAGTGCTATTGCTCACCTGAGTGGCGACGTAGGATCGTGTAGATCCGGAGGCTGATAGGACTGCTTGGGTAGAGGATTACGGATTCCGCCGGAAACGGGCTCCGTCTCCCCCTACTTGAACAATCCTACCGTTTAGGGACGTGAGGCTGCTACGTCGCGTGCTTACATCTCGCTCGAAAGCTGAATGTAAACAGGCCCTAGTGCCAATCTATGCGAGGCGGAACTCCCACGCGCTGACTTGTCTTATGCGAGGCTACGGCAGGTGAATTTATCCGGTGCGAAACTTAGGAATGCAAATCTATCAAAGGCGCAATTGTGGGGAGCAAATTTATCTCAGACTGTGCTGTGGAACACAGATCTCTCGGGAGCAGATCTATGTGGGTCGTCTGCCCGCTCGGATATGTATGCGGTGCCAGTGCACGGACTGACGCAAGGTCAGTTGGATGAGGCTCGCTCTTGTCCAGACGACCCACCTAAATTGGATGGCGTCCTCGACGCCAAGACCGGCAAGCAGTTGATCTGGCGCCGGTAGTCTCGAATAACCACTGGGCCAATGTTCATGAAAAAGCCGGCCTGATCAACGCAAAATTTAACACTAAACCAAAGCCAAGGTGGGATGTGCATTTCCGGGGTGTTGAGAGTTGGAGTGGGAGTCGCGGGGCAGGGCGCCGGCCCTTGATTGCAAGACGGTGCGGCAGCGGCGTTTTACCTCCTCTTTCCGGTTGGCCAGACCAACGAGGAAGCTGCCGACCCGTTCCTGCACCTTGACCTTGGTCCCCAAGCATAGGTTCCCGGTCGCCTCCTCCCTGGCCCAGCCCCAGACCGCCTCATCGGCATTGAAGTCCGGACTGTAACCCGGCAGGTTGAACAGCCGCAGGTTCAGACCCGGCGTCCGCAGGTACTCCCTCACCGCCTCGCCCCGGTGGGCCGGCGCGTTGTCCCAGATCACGTTCAGACGACCGCTGTGCCTCTCCCGCAACTGTCCCAGGAAGGCTGCCGATGTTCCTGAGTTGCTGTTTCCCTCCAGCTCCATCCATTCCACCTCGCCGGTCTCCAGGCACACCGCCGAATAGTAGCTGGCCTTCTCGCCGTACCTCGGGCTGCTGGAGTCCACCAAGGCCGGCTCTCCCCGCAGCACCCACTTGCCCCGCAGTTCAGCGTCCGCACGAAAGTGGGCCTCGTCAGCGAAGAATATCTTGGCTCCGAATCTGCGAGCCTCGTCCGACAGGGCAGCGTACTCCGCCACGAAGGCCTCCCGTTTCTCCACATCCGCCTTGAGCAGCCGTTTCTTGGGGCGTTTGTCCCGCGTCAACTAGAAATGCCGGCCTGTTGCCTCATTCAGGAATGTTACCGAAACTCTAGCACTTGGGATCCGCTCCAAACAAGGCCGGTTCCGGCAGTCCGGCTGGTTCCGCCGAGCTTGCGTTGGGCGAAGCATAAACCAGGTTTTTGGCCATGATGCCCCGCCACTCTTTCACCCGGCGTTGCAAGGTTCTCAGCTGCGCTTCGGTGAAACGGTCCGGGTGTTCCGACTGCAACCGCGCCATCAGCGCCTTGCCCGTGGCATCTGGTTCAGCCTGCAACCACCCCAACACGTCGCCCCAAACGCCCTCGAAGGGGTCCTGGCGGGTCCGCCAATGCCGCGGACTGCGCACTCGCGCGGCGTGGGTGGGACGTGTTTCGCCCTGTCGCCACAGATTGGGCAACTTGGCGAGGAAACGTTCGAGGCTTTCTCCCGCTGGCGTTTCCCGCACTTCCGGAGACGTGGTTGCCACCAGCGCCGACTGGGCTTCACGGATGGTGTGCAGTAGCAACACCGGGTCCAGGCCAGCCCGATATTCCTCAAGCGAGGCTTTCAGATCAGCGCCGGTTGCGTCATGCTGGCTCAGGCGGTCGCAGGGTGTGGCGGGCTGACTGTAATGCTTCAGGGTGGTGGAGCCGTACCGGGTCTTGTCAATCAGCTTGAATGAAGGCTGGAAGAAATTCACGTACAAACGCATCGCTCCGTAGAGATAGGCCATGGTCTGTCCAGCCACCTGTCCGGAGTAACGGTCATGGCCGACGAAGCGTCGTACCACGGAACCGTTCTTCTGCTCAATCCAGGCCTGGTCGTTGCTGTGGTAGGGCCGGGAACGGGTGAACGCGATGCCCCGGTCGGCGCAGTACTGGATCAGCGTTTCGTTGATGAACACGCTGTCGTTGTCGGAGTCGATGCCGAGGATGGGAAAGGGTAGCTGCTGACCGATGGCTTCCAACCCGGCCACCACCAGGGACTGCTCTCTGGCCAGGAGAGGCACGGCCTCGGTCCACCCGGTGCAGATGTCGGTGGCCACCAGGCTGTGGATGAATGATCCCGACAGTGGGCCACCACAGTGCGCTACGAGGTCAATCTCCAGAAAGCCCGGCGGGGGCCGGTTCCAATCATTGTAGGTCCGCACCGGCACGCGTTTGCTCATCGACTGCCGTCGCCGCCGTCTGCGCCGGCTGCCCGCCGTGGGACGAATGGGTTTGAGCAGCCGGTCCAACGTGGCCGCGCTGGCGGAAAGCAACCGTGCACGCACTTCGGGATCCAGATCGAGATGCCCATGGCGCTCCATGGATTCCACCAGATGGGGCAGCGCCGCCTTCAGGCGCTTCCCGCAGATGCGATCCGCGGCCTCCCAGATCGTGATCACCGCCTCGCGTACTGCTTCATCGTAGATGCGCCGGCCCTTGATCATTGACGGTTTCTCCCCAGCGTCTCCAGACCGCCTCAGCAGCCGGATGCCGTGCTTGCGGTGGTGGCCGGTTACGGCGACGAACTCGTCGAGGATCCGGCCCTTGTCCTTTTTGGATGCCTCGCGGTAACGGTCTCGTATCGTTATCAATAATTCACGCTTTGCCATCCTGCTGATGCCTCCTCCCACGTGGCTGCCTCCCGAGTTTTCGGTAACATTTTAGTTGAGGCAACCATTCAGCGTGGGTAACGTTTTATTTGAGGCAATGCGCAGTTGGGAACCAGGCGCGGGCTGCACTCTGCGTACGATGAGCCGCGTTGGCGCGGCGTCGGGCTCATGCTGGAAGGGTGTGTATTCAGTCTCGGCCACGTCGGCGCCGCCGTCCATCCAGTAAGGGATGGGCGTCCAGTCCGTCTCGGGTATGGCCTCGATGAGATTGCGCAGGCTTTGGTGCTGGCGGATGGTGATGGAGTAGCGGACGTCCATCTTGCGGCAGACGGCGACCATGGCGTGGGTGTAGAAGCCGCTGTCGGCGCGGACGGTGAGTTGTCCGGTGGCTCCGGCGTAGCGTACCCGTCCCACCGTCTCCCGCAGGAAGTGGTCCGCGCCCCGAGCTGCGTTCGCCGTGCTCCGCGCCGATCTGGGCCGATACCTCGGCGTCCATGATGCCGTCCACCAGGACACGCAGGGCTTCCCGCAGAAAGTCCACGTCTCCGTCCAGACCGCGCTTGCGTAATAATTCCAAAAGATCCATGCTCTGTTTGACCACCGTCGTTCTCCTTGTTCGGTTTGTCGTGATTCCACAAGGATGACGCGGTGGTCAGCTTTTGGCTACACCGATTCTTTTACACCACCTCCCGGTACTCTACTTGGCGAAACATGACCCCACCGGAAACTGCGTAGAAAGGTCCCCAGGGTGGACGGCGCTTTGACCACGCAGCCGATGGCGCTGGCCGTCCGGCCGGTGCGCAACACGTCGGCGTCGTCAATGCAGTCGCCGCCGGCCAGCGCCGACGCCACCAGGGTCAGCAGCTTGTCCCCCGGGTTGGCTCGACCCGGCGCATCTCCCAGGTCAACGTGGCGGTCCACCAGCTCACCCAGACCCAGATGGTGGGCCAGGGTGACCGGCAGGAGCAGTCCGGCATTGGCCACCAGACGGTGATCATCGAAGGCGACGTGGATGCGGTCGGGGCTGCCCAGTGGTAGCATCTAATAGGTGCTCCTCGTTTCGGGTCGGTTTCTTGTTTCACAAACCATTATCCCAGAAGCCGGGAGCACTTTCTCATCCCCTCAGCACGCCGCCACACTCATCTTGTCGGTGGATTGGGGATAAGGAGACCGGAGAACGACTGTACGACGGGATTTACGACAAGGATGGCCGGCCGACGTGCATCGGCGGGCAGTCGATGGAGTACATCCTGACTGAGTCCGAGGAAGGTCACCTGTTCAAGTGTCCCGCCGAGGGCTGTAGCCTCAAGGATAAGGTCCAGTTCTCGGGACACTGCGACTACGAGCACTACGAGAAGCCCGAGGGCCGGTTGCTGCGGATCGTGGGGTTGCTGCCCCGATGCTCGGTGGAGTGGAAGACCGAGTACAAGAAGCGGCCGATCATCGAGCGGCATTTCAGTAGTGCCAAGCACAGCCGGTTGCTGGACACGCACCGGTACCTGAACATCGCGAAGGTGTCGTTGCACGTGTTGATGTCGATGCTCAGCTACTTGGCCACGGCGCTGGCGCACCTCCAGGCCGACGACTACGCCCACATGAGGCACATGCGAATCAAGCTGCCGAAGGCGCGACGCTCGGAATCGCGACAATTGCAAGAGCCGGCCTGCCGCGACCCTGGTTGCACCTGCTGTGGTCGATGGCGCGAAGTTGCGTAATGCAGAGTTGGGTAGTGGCATTGTTCAAAATCGGCTTGGTCTATGGCGACTGGAATTCGAGCTAAATTCTCGAATTCTTGGATTGTCGCTTGATTCTCGCTCTGGCGTTCCGTCGTTAGTCAGATAACGCTATGGGCTTGCGGCGCGGTTTACGTGTTCGGACACGAGTCGGCCACACAGCGGCGATACCCAGGGCAATCGCGTCTAAATTGAGTTTGGCGGAATAACAGCTGGCGCTGACAGGAAAAGGTATCTCGTTACTCGAAAATGCAGGTGGTGAGCTTTGCGACCGCCCATTTCGACGGTAATCGAGGCTGGCATCGGCGCTCAAACGGTAATAAACCGTGGCCGACATCTGTGATACTAATACTTTGCATCGCTTGTTATGCCGAACACGATAAGACGCGATTGCCCTGCGGCGATACCCGTTTGTTTGACAGTGGGCAGGTCTGTACATATACTCCTCGCGCCAAAAGAATAGCCCCGGTGCTGTGAACACCGAGGCCGCGGCGATGGGGAATCTCGCTCCGCCATCGGGCTTAATGGTAGCCCTGTGTCTCAGGCGTGTCCAGCCCCGTCGCTTGCGGCGGGGCTGTTTTATTGGCAATTTAGTGAGCGGAGGCGGCAACGTGTTCGTGAGGGTGCTCCGGTTGCGCCTTGGATGGACGAGCACTGAACCGGCTGACACACCGGTGGTGAGAATTCTGAGATTTCACTTTTCCGAGGAGAAGCAATTATGAGGCGAAGATTCTTGGTGGGGGTTCTGGCCCTTGCCGCTTTGGTCGGTACTTCGATCGGCCTGATGGAGGTCGCTGCGGCTCCCCAATGGTCGTCACATAGTACGCCTTTAGCGACTTTGGGATGGAACTTCTGTCATTTCAGCACGCTCCAACTCGTCTACTATGACAACAACACATCTGAATCGGTCGACTTGGATCGTGCGGGTCAGTATGTTCGGCCGACTAGCGACGAGTGCGAGATAAGGAGCGGCGAGATGGAAGTGACCCAGGGTGACGGAACCGTCCCAACTTGGCAGAGGACGTATTTCCCAGAGCCGGTCGTCTACCCTTCCAGTTATACGCAATGGTGGGATCAGCACGAGGAGACGTACTACAAGTACGATGAGGGCGTAACTTCGTACACTGCTGCGGGACCGGGAGCCCCCGATGCTTACATCGCCGGTTGGCAAGTAATCTTCTGGCCGAACGGAGACATTACCGACGACGAGTTGAACAAAGAAGATAAATAGTCCCGACACGGAGGAAGCGAAAAGCACATGAAATTTGCGAACGCTCACCCACGAATGACGACAAGGCTCTTCGCCCTCGGGGCGATCTTGGCCTTGATAGCGGTAGTAGCGGCCCTTGTGGGGATCGCTGACACCGGTGCGGCCAGCAGTTTTAAAGACATTGCAGTCAACCAGACCGTCGAACGGGGCGGCGTGGCCGTTACTTTGGAGAGTCTGCGACTCGGGGAGGACGAAACCCGGCTTACGTATTCCTACAGTGCCCCTCAGGAGGCGCAAGTGGAGCCCCTCGGATTGCCGATCATAACCCTGCCTGACGGCAGCTGGCTGGAGTCCACAGGAGGTGGCGGCTTCGACGGCACGATGAATTCTGGGATCAGGACGTTTGAACTGCCATCCATACCGGGAGGCGTGGAGACCATTTCCGTGGATCTGGCCTCTTTCATCACGTACGCTGCAGGAGCAACGTCGGTGGAAATCCCTTTGGGGGACCTGCTGGACAAGGTGGACCTCGAAGAGATCAACGAACGGGAACAACTTCCCCTTAGCGTGGAGTTTTCCATTGGGCCTGCAAAATATCGCGTCACTTCTCTGCTGCTGGACCCAGCGAGCTTCACGCTGGTCTCCGAACCCGTGAACTCTGCAGCTTCGAGAACAACTCTGGGAGGACAACCGTCAAGCGTCGGGTTGACTGATGATCAGGGTCGGACCTATTCCAGTTTCTTGGTCGGTGCCGAGTGGGATCCAGCCGCGAACGGGGGGCTGTTGATGTCCTACCAAGGGCTGCACTTTGACGGGTTGCCCGGCGACGACACAACTGCGTTCACGTTGGGCTTGTGGGAAAGGGGGGAAATCAACTCGCCCTTCGTTTTCCAGGTCAATATTCCCCAGGCTGAAGAAACGGATTAAACTCATGCGGGAAAGTTCCGGATGGATAAGTTACCTTGAAGGTACTTTCAGTGGCCCATGATGGCCTGGCCTTCCGATTATTGACCAGTGACGAGGCAGCCTGATCATCCTTCGACAGGCTTAGGACGAGTAGAAGGTCGGTGCTGAAACGCTCGGGCAACAGTCGTTGCCTTGTGTCGGGTCAATCAAATGACCATGCCACCTCAGCGGGAGGTCTAGCACCGCGCCGCTGAGGTAGGTATAGTGATTATACGCCGACTTTCGGAGGATCGTTATGGTCATGCTGCCCCCCCACCCGCCGGACGAACACCTCATGCACGCCAGAACCCAGCGCAAGCTAGAGGAAGCGGATAAGAGCCAGAGCAGCGGAACATTAAGCATGGGCGACGTGTTACTGCTGTTGGGGTTATTACTGGCGCTTGCGGCAGTAATCGTATTTCTGGTCCTCGCGTTTCTCTGACGATTGTCCATCGTTTGAGCCGTTGAACGTGGTACCGATTGTACTGGCGGACGGGTCACCACGTGCATTCGCTACCTATTCAAACGTTGCCACCATTGGCAATATCACGGAACCAGTGGTATTCCTCGCATTACCGAGGGTGCCCCATTGGTTGGGATGGTTTTCGTCGATGGCAAACAACTGAAGGTCAATACTTGGCCCGTCGGTGACGTGGTCATCAGTCGCTCAGGACCCTAAAGCTGGAAACTTGGCCCCAACCGGTTAATCGGAACGCTTTGCCACTGCTCGCAACAAACGGCCCGGCTTGTTTCGCAGGCCGGGTTATTCGTTGGCAACCTGACTTTTGCAAGTCTGCCCTGCGAGCAGGCAGTCCCACCCCATAGAGACGAGACTCGTCACATTGCTGGACGGTTTTCGCCAATGGGCATGGAATTCTTGAGTAGCGAAATCGCCTCGCAGCAGAACGGGAACCATGGCTGCTGAATGCCCCGTACGCGTACGATGTGGAATGCGACTTCGCGGCCCTCACCCAAGGACTGATGCTGAATCCAGGCCGCCTGCCCGATTCGGTGGTGCTGGCCGACGGCGGCCCAGTGCGAATTACCATACCGGAGTGGATAAAGCCATTACAGCCACATAACAACCAGCGGTAGACCCCCGCCTTAGCCCCAATCCACCGAAAGGATGAATGTGGCGGCGTGCTGAGGGGATGAGAAAGTGCTCCCGGCTTCGGGGATAATGGTTTTTGAAACAAGAAACCGACCCGAAACGAGGAGCACCTGTTAGATGCTACCACTGGGCAGCCCCGACCGCATCCACGTCGCCTTCGATGATCACCGTCTGGTGGCCAATGCCGGACTGCTCCTGCCGGTCACCCTGGCCCACCATCTGGGTCTGGGTGAGCTGGTGGACCGCCACGTTGACCTGGGAGATGCGCCGGGTCGAGCCAACCCGGGGGACAAGCTGCTGACGCTGGTGGCGTCGGCCCTGGCCGGCGGCGATTGCATCGATGACGCCGACGTGTTGCGCACCGGCCGGACGGCCAGCGCCATCGGCTGCGTGGTCAAAGCGCCATCCACCCTGGGGACCTTTCTGCGCAGCTTCCGGTGGGGTCATGTTCGCCAGCTGGATCGGGTGAGCCGGGAGTTCCTGGCTCGGGCCTGGGCTGCTGGTGCGGGCCCGGGCGATGCGCCGTTGACCATCGACCTGGACTCCACCGTCTGCGAGACCTACGGACTGGGCAAGGAGGGCGCCCGTCGCCATGGCTACACCGGCCAGCGGGGCTATCACCCGCTGCTGGCCGTGGCTGCCGGCACCGGCGACGTGCTGATGGCCCGACTGCGCCAGGGCCGGGCCAACACCGCTCGGGGCGCCGCCCACTTCCGGCGGGAGACGGTGAGCCGGGTGCGCTACGCCGGAGCCACGGGACCACTCACGGTGCGGGCCGACCGCGGCTTCTACACCCGCGCCTTGGTGGCCGTCTGCCGCAACATGGATGTCCGCTTCTCCATCACCATCCGGCAGCACGCCCGCCTGCGCAACCAGATCGAGGCCATACCCGAGGCGGACTGGACGCCCATCCCCTACTGGATGGACGGCGGCGCCGACGTGGCCGAGACTGAATACACACCCTTCCAGCATGAGCCCGACGCCGCGCCAACGCGGCTCATCGTACGCAGAGTGAAGCCCACGCCCGATACCCAACTGGCGCTGCTTACCGACTACAGCTATCACGCCTGCATCACCGACCGGGAGGGGGACACCCTGGAACTGAAGGCCGACCACCGCCGCCACGCCGAGATCGAGAACGCCATCCGCGACCTGAAGTACGGCGTCGGTCTCAACCATCTCCCCTCGGGCCGCTTCCCTGCCAACGCCGCCTGGCTGGCGGTGCAGGTCATGGCCCACAATCTGGCTCGCTGGACGGCGCGCATCGGCCTGGGCGAGCTGGTGGTTACCACCAAGACCCTGCGGCGACGCTTCTTCTCCCTGGCCGGACGCATCACCCGCAAGGCCCGTCGCCTCACCCTGCACCTTCCCAAGGGCTGGCCCTGGGAGAACCAGTTCAGTCGCGCCCTGGAGCGATTGCGAGCCCTGCCGCTCCCTTCCTGACGCCGCCTTCGGCGTCCGACCCTTCAACCAGACCGTCCAACCGCCTGGCCGTCCCGCGTCAGGCTGAGCTCCGCGGGTCTCCAGCTGCCATCTGCCCGACGATCTCGCCCTCCGCCACCGCTTGCGAGCCGTCAACATCCCCCTGGCGTAGCTGTCACGACCCGCACCCGCCCAAATACGGCGGGGTCAGGGCACTGCAGCCCATCATCCACGCTTCGCATCCCCTCCGTCACCAGCCCCCACGCATCCCTTCGGTGGATTCGGGCCAAGGCTTGCCGTCTGGGAAGATGTCAGCTTCGGATGTTCCGCTTAGCTGGTGGGTCATGTCAGCTAGGCGGTTGATGACTTCGTTGACTAGGACCCTCAGTTCCACCTTTTGGTCTTGGTCCATGGGGCGAGGGTCGCGGTTGTAGCGGTATTCGGTTGCGTAGTCGATGAGCCAGTTGCCGTAGCCAGTGGGAGAGTTCGGGTCCGTGTATGTGGTGTATTGGAGCAGGTCGTCGACGGCTTGGCGCAGTTCTTGGGCTTGAGGGTCGGTGTGGTCATGGTAGTTTTCCAAGTAGTGGTTCCAGATGCGGTTGAGATCATGGCGGAAGATCGTCGGGTCGTTGTAAGCGGAGATGATGCCGCGCAGGGCGTTCTCGACACCCTGCTGAGCTGAGAATCCCAGAAGCTTCTGGTTCCAACTGTTTTCGTTAACCATGTCGTTGAACTGCTTGCTCCATTCGGCAGCGTTTTCTAGGCGTCGCTGGGTGGCCGGCCAGTGCATCGGGTATTCGTCACGATAGTCTTCGTAGTGGTCCGTTCTGTAATCGCTCATGTAGGTTCCCCAGTGGTCGGCTTGTCCGGCGATATGTTGTTTGGCGTGGCGGAGCCTCTGAAAGTCCTCGATGGGGATTGATACTACGTCGAGGTCGAGGGGCGGGGGGTTGCTGCGCATGTATGCTTCGGCGGCTTGGCCGGCGGAGGCGTTTTGGTCTGCCTCTGGTACCGAGACGATGAGGAGGTCCAGGTCGGAATCGGGCCTGTGGTCCCCGCGGGCTCGAGATCCGTGGAGGATGACCACACTGGGGGCGACGGCCTTCTGGATGGCCTCTGCGATCTTGATCGCGTGCGGGTCAGGAGTTTGGGGGCTTATGGGCATGTGCTCTGAGGCTTGGGCCGTAGTTCGACTTTGCCTCGGCATTGAGCTTGGTTCAACCATAGGATTCTCCCTGGTGGTTTCGCCGCAGAGTCTCCCCGACGAGTCTACCAAAACTGGGTGCTGAACGACGGCAACGTTACAGTCGCCGCGATTGTGGTTGTCGTTCGGCCGGCGAGTTGGCTGAGCCGAGGCTTGGCTGGGCGGCGTAACCCGGTTACTATCCGAATTTCGGATACCCCATTTCAAATTGAGTCACTGCCACATGATCGCCATGTGGCGCTACCTGGAAATCGACCGGTACTCCCTGTGGGAACGGATCCGCCAGCTCGGCTGATACGACCTGCACCCTGCCCGTGAAAATCTCGGTCATGGACCGCGAACCGCATCTCCCCTCGGATAACTCGTCTCTCTTTCTCATCCCGACGGAGCCGTCATAACCACTGCGATCAGCCACTCGCAGATGATTTCCGGCGGGCTCCGGCAGTCCGGCGCAGTGGGCCGCCGACCAGAGGATGGCTTCGTCTCTCACCGGGGACGACGTACAGTGCTGGGCGACAGCAGCGCCTGCATCATCGTGGTCTGCCCCAAGACCGACGCGGAGGTCCAGGGCACCACCGTCGGCATCACGCCTTTTGCAATGAAAGCCACGGACGCCATCCGGCCGACGAGAGTTTACGGTGGGAAAACGGATTCGGGCTGTCTGAGTCCCAGATCGCCCGGCGGGTGCAGGTAATCGCCAAAACTGCTGGATTGCCGGGACAGGGAGTTGTCGAGCGGCCGTATCGGGCGCATCTGGCGGCCCGGCGCATCACTCAAAACGGCGCTTCCACCCACCAGATGGAGCGCCAGGCCACTGGAAGCAGGGTGGCGGCATGGTCGGTGCTCCGGTGCCTGTAATACGAACGTTAGAAAACGAAGATATCCAACCGGTTGACTCGGCAACAGTCGAGTGCTTTGGTTGCTTGACGTTGGAGCCGCGATGGTTGGCGGCTTGGTACACTTCTGCCGTCACCAAGTATTCGGTCAAGCGGTTGCTATGCCGCGTCCGGCACGTCCAGGTTGTTCCAGAGCGCGGCAGCTCGGCAAACATCCGGTTGGTCTTTGACCGTCGGCTTTCCCTGCGGGCTGGCGCTAGCGGTGACGTTCAACTGTACACCGGCATGGCAACGGCCTTCGAGATAACGCTGACGGTTGATCACCACGGTCGTGACCAACCGCTGCTCGCGTCCCATGACCATCCCGGAACCCTTCACGACCGCCACAGGGTTGTCTCCGCAGGAAGGGATCCCATGACGGCGCCCAACGCCGACCGCGCGAGCTCGTGATCCTGGCCCGGCCAAAAAGATCAGCGGCACAGGCGTTCAATACCGCCGCCTATCGTCGGCCCCAACAACCGCACCGCCTGAAGCAGAGTCAATAGCTCTGGACGCTTCCCACTGCCAACCGCACCGCTGCGAGGCACGCGAAGATCTCAGTGAGTCGATAGTCCAATCGACCGGCCACCCGCCCTCACCTTCGACACCCTTTACAACCGGTTCAAGATCCCTGGGAGGAAAGGGATCGCGTGAACGAACACCCTTCTGCGCCATACTTCCAATGAGACCTGCCATTGACCAACGGGAAGGTGCAGGGGAGGACATCACCATGCTAAACGGCGCCGGCATAGATGAAATTGGGCACCAGACGGACTTCACCCACCTACTTGATCGACCCGAACCTACCCCAATAAAGAGAAGACGCGCACCTTCCGCTAATGGAAGCGCCAAGTCTCCAGCCGCACGATTAAGCAAACATTACCTGGCTGATTCTGTGCCCGCTCGTACTCCAGCCCAACGTCGGCAACTGGTGTCCGCGATGCAACTCCTGAAACGTGCTGACGACGTGTCAACTGGCACCGTAGACGTGCTAACCCTGGGCTCCGAGGTACTCTGGGACTACGAACGGTATGAGATCGCTCTCGAAATAGGCCTGGACATCAGGATGATCCCAGTCAAGGGAAACGATCCAACGGTTCTACTATGCATCGAGGCGCTGCACGGACCCCAGCTGAACGCCGGTCTGAGAGCGGTAATCGCGGTTGTAGCCTGCGAGTGGGCCGGACCAGGTCGCCCTAAAAAGGTCACGCTTGGCGTGAGGTATCGCGACACGCCGTGGACCATCAAGGATATGGCGACGTTGGCCAGAGTTGGTACCACTCGGATCAGCGAGGCCAAGGAAATATGCGAATGTCGATTGGAAAACCAAGTGCTGGCGCGAGAGATCACGTTCAGCGCAGCTTTAAAAATGGCCAGCGTCGTGAGGGCGGCAGGCCTAGCTAAATCCGTGACGGACGGGGAGTTAACCTTCAATCAGGCCTACAAAAAGGCTATGTGGGAAGCTGAGTCCGCCGGCAATGACCAAGAACATGATGCCCCATCTTCCATCGGACCCGATGAAGAGCGGGTTGCCACGCCGGAGAGTGCTCCCGCTTCTTGGAAGGAAGAAAAAGCAGCAATGCTGTGCCGGATCCAAGAACTCACTGCCGAAAACGCCAGGGTGGCAATGGAGTTGGACGAGGAACGCGCGTTGCGGCAGGCCGCGGAGGAAGCGCTGCATCAGATGAAGCTGCGGCTCGAGGAACTGGGGCAGTACTCGTGATCGAACCCCGCCGATGCAAACAGCGACAACCGCTCCAGGAACGGCAGGTACCCGCCGCTATCATGTGGTTCTTCGTAGTTCAACCATTCGCGCCATGAAGGACGCGGCGGATGCTATTCCCGACATCCTCTCCCACGCCGTCATGCCAGTGTCTCGCTGCGCATTGCCTCAAATCGACGCCCACTGGCGGGAACCTATTGAACCAACCTGAATTGAACCCGCGATGAGTCTCAGCACCCTGGTGGAAATGATCTTGTTTGACGGACTGACCTGAGTAAGACCCATTCGCCCTGTCGCCGACGTCATCCAGGTCAAGGACCACCACGTCTCGCCGGAACCAGGCAGCAGGGAAGTAGTGGCACCCCGCCACTGCAGCCCGCGCGGCAATCATGTTCTTGATGATCGCCGCGCAGTAACACGAACCGGACCAGAAAGGAAAACCATGGACGACAGATACACCGTCGTAACCGGCGAATGGAACGGCGGATGCCAGGTTGTGGGATGCGACGATACCGATTTGTTCCGCGTCCTCGACACCGAAGAAGAAACCCTGGTCTCGCCGAGCATGTTCCTGTTCCGCGCGGACCACTACGTCAAATGGCTCGCGGGACACGAACAGGATGCCCACGACCAGCCTGACCGGTACGAGGAGTACCAACAACTACAAGCCGCGTAACGGAACCCAAAACCGTCGTCTCTCCCCGCAGAAGCGGGGCGGATGACTGTCAGGACGCCGGACGGTTGAAACCGTCTGAGGCGACGCTTTTTAGGGGTCTTTGACCTATTGGGAAAACGGGCCGGGGGTCTGTTTTCTATTTTTTATTTCGTCGTCCGCCGGACGGGAAACGACATGCAGTAAAACCCGAGGGCTTCGCTACAGTTAAACCATCGCACGGCACCATACATCAAAGCACAGGCCGTAACAACAGGAGACAGCATGGAGACCACTGAACGGATCGCTTATACCGTCAAGGAGACCGCCGCTGCCCTCGGGGTCAGCGAGTGGATGATCCGCGAAGAAATCAGGACCGGGAAAATCGAGTCCATCAGGATGGGATCCCGCATCCTCATCCCTCGCGTCGTCCTAGAGAAACTGGTATCGGTACCGGCATCCAACGACAGCGCAAACGAAAACGACCCGTGACCGGAGCGACGGAGACCGCCGATCCACTAAACTCCGCGTCCCGGCGGCAACCAACGCCGTCGGAGATCGACAGCCGGGAGGTCAACCATGCCGGGTATCAGGCAGAGGTCAAAGGGGTCCTGGGAAGTGTCCGTCTTCCTGGGGCGCGACGAGAATGGAAAGCGGCTCCGCGTCTGGGAAACGGTGAAAGGCACCAAGGCGGACGCCCTACGTCGGCAACGGGAAATCCTGTCCGAAATGGACCGCGGGATCGTCCAGGTTAAGACCAAGTACAGATTAGCGGAGTGGCTCGACAAGTGGATGCAGGACAAAATCGTCCCAAACGGCAAGCAAAAGACTATCGACCGCTACGGGGGAATCATCCGCAAGCACATCAAGCCCGTTCTGGGGCGCACGGAGTTGACCAAACTTTCCCCCGCTCAGGTGCAGGACTTCGAAACCCAACTGCTGCAGGACGACATGAAACCCAAAGGCGTCGGGCTGGTCCACACCATTTTGCACGGCGCCATGAAACACGCCCTCAAAATGGAACTCATCACCAGAAACCCCGTCGCCCTGGTGTCGCCTCCGACGATCGTAAAAAAAGAAGCCCACACTCCGGAAATCGAACAAGTGCGGGCTCTGCTGAAACTCGCCGAACAGAAACGCCACCCGCTCTGGGTGTGCATCCACCTGATCGCCTACACCGGCATGCGTCGGGGCGAGGCCCTGGCTCTGGAATGGAAAAACGTCGACCTGGACGACATGCGCGTAGCGGTAAAGCAGTCGCTGGTGGCCACCCAGACCGGCATCCTGTTGGAAACGCCAAAGACCGAAAATGGGCAACGCGTCGTTGATCTCGACCACCGGACCACCAATATCATCAGGCAACACAGGGATACCCAGCGGGCGCTGGCTGTGAAATTGGGCATCAACTCACCGGAAAAACTATTCCCACGACACGACCTAGTGAACTGGGCCCATCCCAACACGGTCCGGTACGCGATTCAGACATTGGGGAAGCAGGCCGGTTGCCCTGACATCACTCTCCGTAGTCTCCGCCACTTCCACGCCACCATCACCCTACAGGCCGGAGAGAACCCGGTCGTCGTCTCAAAGAGGATCGGGCACTCCAACCCGAAGATCACCATGGAGGTATACGCCCACGCGCTACCCGGCTGGCAGAAAACCACAGCCGAGGCGTTCGCAAACGCCATGGAACCGGAGGCCGATTAAATTGCCGGACATTTGCCGGACAAATCCACAGCACACCAGACCATCAGACAATACGAAAAAACGATTTTTGAGTAGGAAATCTCGATTCACAGCACTGTACAGTACGTCTGAATACCGCTAAGATCGAGTCCCGCCCTCGGCACCAGTTTCTCAATTGCACTTTTCCCAAGTGTGAAATTGGTATCAATAGCAGTTTTGGCGGCAGTATTGCCGCCATTAATATCGTAATCGCTAATTTTCGTACTGGATCATATCAAAACAGGCCAGGTCAGACGCGTTCGCCTTCGTCATTATTGAGACTGAAGGCGGCGGTGGCGTTTCCGGGCAGAGCACATCTTTCCGTTCGTATGGGCACTCCAACTGTGTGTAAGCGGGTGCTGGTCCCATGATCCTGATCCATTTGGCACTGAATGACCTCCGTCGGGTTTCGGACTATATGGTGGACCGGCATGATGTACGAAACTCCGCGCGTGCGGTGCCTAAGCTGGGCTTTGTACACTCAATCTGCGTAAGCTAGGAATACTCTGAACAAGGGGCGTTATTGCCTGAATTGTGTCTGAGCGATTAGTAAGGGTGCGGAGACCGCTGTCCCAGTCTTGCTGGCTGTCGCCCTGACTCTTTGCGTTTCGACCCGATCGGGGGTTGTTGGGTATCGAGTTGGCCTTGAGGCCCGTCCGGGCCTGTCGCAGGGCACACTATGCGCCCAGTCGACGCTCCGCCGTTAGCAGGTTGCCCAGCCCGAACAGCAGCGCCAGACGCTCCGCGTTCTTTGCCAGACCCCGGTAGCGTACCTTGATATACCCGAACTGCCGCTTCAACCTCAGGAAGGGATGCTCCACCTTGGCCCTCACCGATGCCTTAGCCTTCTCCGCCTCCGCCTCCGCCTCCCCGCTCTCAGGGTCCAGTTTCCGCCGGCGCCCGGGACGCATCGCCACCCGCCATTCCACCTCCAACCCCTGGTTCTCCTCCCGCTTGCCCACTCCCTGGTAGCCAGCATCGCCCCACACCACCGTCTCACCCCCGTGCAACAATTTGTGTGTCTCCTTGACGTCGTGGACGTTCGCTGGCGTCGTGCTCATGCTGTGGACTATGCCGGTCTCGGAGTCCACTCCGATGTGCGCCTTCATCCCGAAGTGCCACTGGTTCCCCTTCTTCGTCTGGTGCATCTCCGGGTCTCGCTCCTTGGCCCGGTTCTTGGTGGACGACGGCGCCTCGATGATGGTGGCGTCCACGATGGTCCCTTCCCGCAGTTTCAGTCCCTGGGGTTCCAGGTGGGCGTTGATTTCCCCCAGTAGAACCTGCCCCAGGTTGTGTTCTTCCAGGAGATGGCGGAAGTTGAGGATGGTGCTCTCGTCGGGTATGGGGCCTGAGAGTTTCAGCCCCGCGAACCGTCGCACCGGCTCGGACTCGTAGAGCAGGTCCTCCATGCCGGGGTCGCTGAGGTTGTAGAAAAGCTGGACGCAGTGGGTCCGCAACATGACTGGGAGTGGATAGGGGTGGCGTCCCCGGCCAGCCTCAGGGTAAAAGGGGCGGATGCGGTCCTCCAGGCTCTGGTGTCCCGCGTCAACTAGAAATGCCGGTTACGTCGATTAGTTTTGCCGGTTCACCTCCTCTGGCTGGCGGCGTTGCTGGGCCGCGCCGGTGCGGTAGCTGGGGACGTCAAACTCTAGGATGACGGAGTGATGCACCACCCGGTCGATGGCGGCCGCGGTGGCCATGGGGTTGGCGAAGATGCGCTCCCACTCCGAGAAGACCAGGTTGGACGTGATGCCCAGCGACCTCCGCTCGTAGCGTTCGGCGATGAGGGTGAAGAGGACCTCGGACTCCTCGGCCCCCTGGGGCAGGTAGCCCAGATCGTCGAGGAGCAGGAAGTCGAAGTTGTCCAGCTTGCGCAGCTGCCGGGGCAGGGCAAGATCGCGCTTTGCGGCGAGCAGTTCCTGCACCAGACGATAGGCTGGGGCGAAGAGGACCGAGTGGCCGGCTTCCACTAGGCGGTGGCCCAAGGCACACAGGGCGTGGGTCTTGCCGGTGCCGGGCAATCCGAAGGCCAGCACGTTGACGCCGCTATCTACGAAACTGCCCTGGGCCAGTTGGTCCATCTGCTGCCTGAGTGCCAAGGGCATCCGGTCGTGCTCGAAGGTCTCCCAGGTCTTGCCCGAGGGCAGCCTGGATATCTTGCGCAGCCGGTCGATGCGACGCTGACGGCGATCCTCGGCTTCCTGTTCCAGCACCTCCAGAAAGGTGGGCAGGGCGTCGCCGTGGCCAGCGGCGGTGAAACGCGGCGTGGTTTCCGCCCCCACCGTGGGCAGCTTGCATTGGTGGCACAGATCGCTGATGCGTTCCTGCATGATGCTGGTGTCCGTCATCCGCACACCTCCACCGTGGCCAGGCTGACTGTGAGCAAGCGGTCGTAGACTTTCAGGTCCGACTTCCCGGACAGGGTCAGCAGCGGAGCTTCCGGCGCCCTGGGCTCGGCCAACTCCTTCACCGCAGCGTAGTCGAAGGTCTCCCCCGTTTCCAAAAGCAGGTCCAGCGCGCTGTCCACCGTGGCTTCCATCGTGGTCGCCGCCAGGTGCAGGATGCGCGCGTACTCCACGTCGGCTCGTTCCCCACGCCATTTCCTGAGCCCGTCGTAGGCGAGGCGGAAGTGCATGGTGGGAAACAGCTGCTCCCGGAAGCGGTAGCGAGCGAAGGCCCCTGGCTTGCGCACCAGCGACCCGATGACATGGCGGTAATTGACGTTGGCTTCCCCCTCACCGTGCACCCGCGCCATGCGTTCCACCAGACTGCCCTTGTAGTACACTTCCACCCAGTCGGCGTACAGCCGGATCCGCACCTCCTTCCCGATGAGACGGGAGGGCACGGAGTAGGTCCGACCGGCTGCCTTGACGGTGCTCCACTTACGGACCTTGGCCTGGTAGTTGACGTATTCCGGCATGGGAGCTGAGGGTAGGGGTCCCAGCGAAGGCATTTCCTGCTCCAGCTTCCCTTGTACCAGGCGATTGCGCCTGGCGACCATCTGCCGGATGAAGTCGGCGTAGTGGTCGACGGTGTCGAAGTCGCGGCTGCCTCTGAGCATCAGGGCTTGGTCGATGGCGTCCTTGAGCCGGTAGTGAGCCTGCTCGGCGACGCCGTTTTCATGGCTCTGGCCGCGATTGATGCGGGTGGACTGGAGACCGTAGTGGTCCAGCAGGGCGGCGTAATTGTCGTTAAGCGCCCGCCCCCGGCTGCGTTTCACCTCGTGGGTGGCGGCAGAGGTATTGTCGCTGCGCACCACCTCAGGCACGCCGCCCAGGGTCCAGAGGGCAGATTGCAGACCCTTTTGCAACGCCAGGAAGGTCTCGCCGGCGGCGAGCTCCGCGTAGCGCCACCCCGAGTGGCTGAGGATCAGCTGGAACAGCTGGTGGCGGTAGGGCTGACCGGCGATAGTCACTTTCAGGGAACTGCCGTGGGTGAAGTCGAACTGGGCTTCCCGGCCGGGTGGATGCTCCTGGGGGAAGTACACCTCCTGATCCGGACCGTTTAGCGCCCGCCAATCCTGTAATCGTCGTTGCAGTGTGCGCAGCTGGGAAGCGCTGAACCGGCCGGGATGCTGCTCCTCCAACCACTCGATAATTGTCGTTGCCTTCAGCTTGCCCGCCGCTTCTCCTTGTAGCAGGGGCTCGATCTCTTCCTCCCACACCCCGTCGAAGGGATCGGGCCGGGTGCGCCACTGGCGCTCTTGCCTGGTTTCCGACGGCAACGGGCCGCTTTGCCATTTCCGTGCCGAGCGCACGCTCATTCCAGCCTTGGCCGCTGCTGTCTCCTGAGTCTTTCCTTCCATAAGTTTCCGCCTCAATAGTGCGACTTGTCGGTCTGTGATCAATCCGGTACCTCCGTACCGGATGATTTACCTCATCTCGACCGGCAAAAGTAGTCGTCGCGACCGGCAGGACTTATTGTCGTTCATCACAAATTCCTCGATACCATCGAGGCCGAGGTGCCCGCCGACCTCGACGTCCACCTGATCGCGGACAACTACGCCACCCACAAGACGGCGCTGATCCGGAACTGGTTTGCCAAGCGGCCCCGCTTCCATATGCACTTCACACCCACCAGCGCCTCGTGGCTGAACCTGGTGGAGCGCTGGTTCGGTCTGCTCACCGAAAAGCAGTTGCGCCGCGGCGTGCATCAGAGCAGCGCCGAACTGGAGACTGCCATCTACCGCTACCTGGACGTCACCAACGAAGACCCCAAACCTTTTGTCTGGACCAAGACCGCCGACCAAATCCTGGCCAACGTCGCCCACTTTTGCCAGCGAACTTTGAATACAGGACACTAGAGCAGGGCGTGACGCGAATACCACACCTGCCAAACCAGGAGATGCCAGCATGATGCTGAACAAACTGGTTGAATACTCCCAGCGGAATGAAACGGCGGCCCCCAAGCTTTATGCGGAAGGTGCACTCCGATACGTCATTGCGCTGGGTGCTAACGGGGAATACCACGGGCTGATCGACCTTAGCGACCCGTCAACACCAAGAACGCGACGAGGAACACGACGGTTGCTCCCTCAGGTGCAGCGCACGTCCGGGATCCGGCCGCTGCTGCTAGCAAGTCCATCCGACTACACGTTGGGGTTGCCGAAAACAGAAAGACAGGCTGACCGAGCGCAGCAATGCCACGCCGCATACGTGGAACTGGTGGAACGCTGTGCCGCCGACACCGAAGAACCAGATGTTTTAGCGGTACTGCGTTATCTTCAGAACCAACCACTGGAACAACTCGTCCTTGGCGACGATTTCGACAAGGCAGGCATCATCACTTTCCAAGTTGATGACCGATACGTGATTGACAACCCTGTCGTGCAGCGGTTTTGGGTCACCGTCAACGAACCAGACAGCGCAACTATGCAGTGCATAGTGTGCAGCGAAAACCGCCCCGTGATGGAACGGCTGCAATCCAAAGTGAAGGGTATTCCCGGTGAGCAGATCTCAGGTACCAGCATCATTTCGGCAAACAGAGACGCTTTCGAATCCTATGGCCTGCAAGCTTCGCAGGTGGCTCCGATATGCCAAGACTGTGCGGAAGGTTTCACTCGGGGCCTGAACGACCTGCTGTCAGGCGAGTCCACCCGATTCAGAACCGGCAACGGCGCCTTCGTTTTTTGGACCCGCGAGGCTCACGACTTCGACTTCTTCACCATGATGTCGACGCCCGACTCGCAGCATGTGCAAGCCTTACTCGAAGCGACGCGCCGCGGTCGCTGGAGTGACCTCGACGTAGACGACTTCTATGCACTGTCATTGTCCGCAGCCGGCGGTAGAGCGGTTGTAAGAGATTGGCTAAGCACCACCGTCAGAAACGTCAAGGAGAACCTGGCGCTGTGGTTCCAACGGCAGCAAGTAGCGCCCGGATATGACAACGAGAACCGTTACTACGGGGTGCCCGCGCTGGCCAATGCCACCGTTCGAGACCGCAAAGACCTGCCGGTGACGACGCCCCAGGCTCTTACCAAAACGGCATTCGGCGGAGATCCTATGCCCAGCCAAATACTGCAGCAGGCCATCCGCCGCTGCCGAGCGGAACGCAGAGTAACGAGACCCCGCGCCGCTCTGATCAAGCTGGCATTCCTCAGCCGGCAACAGCAACACAACCATCAGGAGGACTTCATGGTGGAAGTCGACAGAGAGAACTCGGATGCAGGCTACCTCTGTGGCAGGCTGTTTAATGTGCTGGAGCGCGCCCAAACCACCGCTATTCGCAACGTCAATGCAACCATAGCCGACAGGTACTATGGCACGGCGTCCACCGCTCCCGGAGCAGTATTTCCCTTGCTGCTCAAAGGAGTGCGCGCACATCTTCACATGCTGAACCGAGACCGACGGGGCGCGCGCATCACCATTGAGGCCGACATCGAAGAAATCATGTCCAACTTGAACGTTTTCCCCAAGACGCTAAGCCTGGAACAGCAGGGACTATTCGCCCTTGGTTACTACCACCAGCGCGCCGAAAACAGCCGACGCTCCCAAGAAGCCACCTCACGGCGCAACGCGCAACCAAACGAAGATCATAACCAACCCGACGCAGAATAGGCGTCAAAGGAGCGCAACCGCATGACCACCCAGCCCCACAATGACGTCAACCGACGCCACGATTTCGTCATCCTGTTCGACGTGCAGGACGGCAACCCCAACGGCGACCCTGACGCCGGCAACCAGCCACGCATGGACCCCGAAACCATGCAGGGCATCGTCACCGACGTGTCCCTCAAACGCAAGGTCAGGGACTATGTGGACGTCGCCCGCGGAGACGAATTCCGGTACAAGATTTACGTCCAACGAGAAACCTACCTTACCGAAACTCGGGGGCGTGTTTTCGACGAAAGGCGAGGAGACATCGACGCACCCACGCCGAAACAAGCACAGCCCTGGATGTGCGAACAGTTTTACGACGTCCGTATGTTCGGCGCCGTGATGGGCATGCGGGAGCACAACGCCGGCCAAGTACGCGGCCCGGTGCAACTGACATTTTCCCGTTCGATAGATCCGATCCTGGCAATGGACTCCACCATCGCCAGGGTCGCCTTGGCTGGACTTTGCACAAAAGCTAGATAAGTTATAAGAACCTGTCTACGATCTCTGGAATAGGTTAAGTTGAGACTATGATCAGGGGAGGGGTAATCATGTCTCATTCTTATCTGGACTTTGCACAAAAGTTAGATGAATTATAAGAACAGGGTAAGCTGGCCGGACCCTCCTGGAAAAAGGCCAAGCGATGCTCACCCTGCCCAACGCGATTGTACCCGTACTCCATCCCTTCGCCATGCTGTTTCGCAGCCCGACCTGGCTGAAAGCCCAAATCCTGCTGATCGGCGCGATACTGGCTCCCGGCCAACGCACCGTGGCATCGGCGCTCCGTGTCATGGGACTGAGCGACGACCGCAACTACGCCCGTTATCATCAAGTGCTCAATCGGGCGGTGTGGTCGCCCCGCCAAGCGGCACGCATCCTGTTGGGACTGCTGATCCTCTACTTGGATCAAGGCGATGGTCCGTTGATCTTCGGCATCGACGAAACCTTGGAACGGCGCCGCGGCCCTAAAATCAAATCCTTGGGCATCTACCGCGATGCGGTGCGTTCCAGCCGGAGCCACCTGGTCAAGGCCAGCGGTCTGCGCTGGATTTCCCTGATGTGGCTGGGCCATGTCCCCTGGGCGGGACGCTATTGGGCCTTGCCTTTTCTCACCGTGCTGGCGCCTTCGGAACGCTACTACCGGCAGCGCGGACGCCGCCACAAAAAACTCACCGACTGGGCGCGGCAGATGGTCATGCAACTGCGCCGCTGGCTGCCCCAGCGCCCCCTGGTGCTGGTGGGCGACGGCGGCTACGCCGTCCTCGACCTGCTCCACTGCTGCCAATCCCTCCGTGAACCCGTTACCCTCATCACCAGATTGCGCTTGGACGCGGCCCTCTATGAACCGGCGCCACCACGTCAACCGAGCCGGAACGGTCGGCCACCGCTGAAAGGCCGACGGCTGCCCGCGCTGAAATCACTCGTCGACCATCCCGGTCAGTCCTGGGCCACCGCCGTGGTGGCCTGGTACGACGGCACGACCCGTACGGTGGAACTCACCTCGCAAACTGCGGTCTGGTATCGTTCGGGCAAGCCGCCGGTGCCCCTGCGCTGGGTTTTGGTTCGGGACCCCCAGGGAGAATTCTCTACACAGGCTCTGCTGTGCACTGACCTCGCCGTGGACCCGGTGCAGATTCTGGAATGGTTTGTGCTGCGCTGGCAACTGGAGGTCACCTTCCAGGAAGTGCGAGCGCATCTGGGTGTGGAGACCCAACGCCAGTGGTCCGACCGCGCCATCGCCCGCACCACGCCAATCCTCATGGGCCTATTCTCCTGGACCACCCTGGCGGCTCACTTGATGCAGGAACAACAGCCCATGAGCCATCGCACCGCGGCCTGGTACGCCAAGCCGTCGCCGACCTTCGTAGATGCCATCGCTCTGGTGCGCCGCCACCTGTGGCTGGCCTCCGAGGGTTTTTCACTGTCCGAGGCAGAACCGGATATATTGAAAGTCCCGGCTGTCCTGTACCACCGACTTGTAGATTCACTCGCCTACGCGGCTTGAAATGTGCAAAGCCTAGCTTGGAAAACCGCGGCAAACCCGGAGCCGAGAACGAGGAAGGCAGCCAAGAAGCACCCACCCACGGCACGTTGGGCCGGAAGCCCACCGTGCCCTACGGCCTTTACCAAGGCTACGGGTTTTTCAACCCCCACTTCGCCCAGCACACCGGAGTCGACTCCGCCGATCTAGAACTCTTTTGGAAAGCCCTGGTCAATATGTGGGATCTCGACCGCTCTTCATCCAGGGGTCTAATGGCCTGCCGGGGTCTGTACGTATTCTCGCACGAAAGCCGGCTGGGCAACGCCCCAGCTCACCGGCTATTCGAAAAGCTCGTCGTCCAACGGAAAGAAGACGTAGCCGTGCCACGCCGATTTACGGATTACTCGGTGACGTTGGATAACGCCGATTTGCCAACGGGAGTCAGCGTTACCCGCATCGACGCCTGATAGAAGCCAGCAACAAACAACACGATGTGAACACCAATGACGTGACGATAAAATGTTGCACACGGCATAACCACCAAGTACGGAATAAAATATGGACACTCGCAATGCCCAAAAGCAGAACCGAGAACAGGAAATAGCAGCCTGCCATCATGCTAGCTGAGGATTGAAAACAAGATCCCGGGCACCCGGGAACACCGCGTCGAGGAATACGGAGTCAGTCACGTAATCGACTTCGCTGGCCCACTCTTGGCGTCACGCGAACCTAGTATTACAACGACGGGTTATGTGGTAGGATTTCACGGCGCAGTCGGAGGCTACGGGAGGTGAGGTGGGGCGATGGACGCGGCAGCTTTGGACCGAGTGTACGAGGCCTTCCAGGATTTTCACGACTACTGTGCGCCGGTTTTCGGTCGCAAGCAGTGGCGGGAGCGTAGTGGGCAATACCTGCAAGCCCTGCTGGTGCAGTCCCAGGAGCGGCGCAATGCGGAAAACCTGTCAGAGACGGTTACAGCGTCGCCGCGTGTGCTGCAGCGTTTTCTTACCGAAGCCCGCTGGGATGACGACGCGGTCATCGGCCGGCTGCAGGAGTATCTGGGTTCTCGGTTGGAGCATCCGCAGGCGGTGTGGGTGTTGGACGGCAGCGACTTTCCCAAGCAGGGGATGAAGTCGGCGGGAGTCGCTCGGCAGTACTGTGGAGCATTGGGGAAGATTGCCAACTGCCAGGCTGGGGTGTTCTTGGCCCACGTGGGGCCCCGGGGCCGGGCGCTGGTGGACAAGAGGCTGTATCTGCCCCAGGAATGGACTGGGGATGGGGAGCGTTGTGCGATGGCGGGGGTGCGCCGGCGAACCGGCGGGAGTACCAAAGCAAGACGGAGTTGGCCATGGATATGCTGGAGTGTGCCCAGGCCAGAGGCCACCTCAGCGCACAGTGGGTGGCTGGCGATTCCGCTTTCGGGATGTCGCCGACGCTGCGGGAGGGCCTGGCGTCTGCGGGAATGTACTACGTTTTGGACGTGCGTCCGGATATGACGGTGTGGCCGCTGGAACCCACTTGGACCGATCCGCCTTACCAGGGTAACGGGCGTCCCCGCAAACCCAGACCGCGGCGTGAGGAGCGGCGGACCATGTCGGAGCGCAGTACGGCGCTGCCGCCGGATGCCTGGCGAGAGCTAACCATTGCGGCGGGCAGCCAGGGACCACGCACCTACCTATTCAGCGCCCAGCGGGTGCGGGTAACGCGCCGACGCAAGCCCGGCGAAATCCTCTGGGCCATCTATCGCCAGAACCGCGACGGCAGCGAGCCCCGCTACTATCTATCCAACACTCCGGAGGACACGCCTCTGGAAACCCTGGCCTATGTGGGCGGCTCCCGCTGGCGCATTGAAACCGAGTTCGAGACCGAGAAGAGCGACGTGGGCCTCGATGAGTACGAAACTCGCACCTGGACCGGCTGGCATCACCACATCACCATGTGTCTGCTGGCCGGCGCCTTTCTACTGACCTTACAACAGGACTGGGGGGAAAAAGATGCCCCTGATCACCCGGCCCCAGGTGTACCGAGTGGTGCGTGAGCTTTTGCCGCGGGAGCGGTTCGGGCCGGAGGAGTTGCTGCTATGGCTAGATGGTGTCCAGCAACGCAACGAGCGAGCCAGACAGTCCCATGAGAAACGCCGCGCCGCTGGCCAGACATCCACCAGCATCCCTCCTTAACCCGTCGTTGTAATACTAGTACCGTTTCAATCTGATCTTGTCGGATAGATATGTTGGAGCTTACGGCGAGCATCTTTGGTGGTAAACCGCCAGTCTATGGCTAATCTTGCTGCGTTGCGCTCGCGTTCGAGCGCCGCAACCTCTCGTCGCAGCTCCGCCTCATCGCTGATACGGCGGTTCAGACATCCCCTGCTGAAGACGCTCAACTCGATCTCAGCCATGTTCAGCCAGCTGCCGTGCGTGGGAGTGTAATGAAACTCGAGGCGTTGGGCGATGCGTCGAGCTTCGGATGGCTCAAATGCTTCGTAGAGCGCGCCGAGCTTGTGGGTGTTGAGGTTGTCCAGTACCAGCCTGACCACCTTGGCATCAGGGTAGGCCTCGTCCACCAGCCACCGCATCTGGTGCGCGAAGTCCACGGCAGTGCGGCGCTCGGTCACCTCCACATGTCTCCAGCCCACCCCTCGGCTCACAGATCATGAACAGGTTCCGTGTCCCGTTTCGCTGGTACTCGGTGTCATAGCGTGCCACCCGTCCCGGGGCAGCCTCCAGGGGCGGACGCACCTCCCCAGTCAATTGCCGGGAGGTCTCGTCGAAACACACTACCGGACGCTCCGGATGGTACGCCTGTTGGTACAGGTCCAGCACGTCCTCCATCCGCGCCACGAACTCCCCGCTCACCTTGGGGATACACCACTCTTTCTTCTTCCAGGGCTTGAGTTCGTTTTTTTGAGCATCTGGCGCACCGTCTCCAGGGAGATGCTCTCGGCAAACTCCAACTCCACCACCTGGTCGGCCAACAACTGGAGTGTCCAGTGCGTGTGCCCTTCGGGCGCGGCGCTGCACGCAATGGCGATCAGGTGCGCTTCCTGCTTGCCGTCCAACTTGCGCTCCTGGCCCGGCCGCGGTCGGTCATTGATGGCGGCCTCAAGTCCTTCCTCCACGTACCGCTTCCGCGCTCTGGCGACCGTGGCCGCGTTGACCAACAGCACATCGGCTATCTCACGGTCCCCAAGCCCTTCGTCAGCCTTGAGCAGCGACAGCGCACGCTTCACGGTGCGCACTGACGCCTTGCCTCGCTGGGACACCTCATTGAGACGGGAGCGTTCGGCCTCGGTCAGCTCTACTTTATACTTGATGGCAGCCATGGCTGGGCACTTCCTCACACAAAGATCATGCCCAAGTATGGCTGCCTTCTTATATTCTTACAAATCTACCTGGCAACGGTACTAGTGCGATCGCATCTACAAGAAGAAGGTTCGCGTTCGTGCTTACACCGTGCTCAATCAACACGATGGAAACCGTGGATCTTGTGGCTCACAACAAAGGAAAACAGGAGGTGCGCACTGTACAAGTAGAAAACCCCGAGCAAGGGTAGCACCCGCCCGAAAGAGCGGGTGAGGATTGAAACTCATGAGAGCCACCATCGAAATCCATCCCAAGTCCGACGACACCGCCGACGCCATGCGTCGCTATATCCGTGAGGCCGTGGCCCAGTACCAGGGCGACGACTGAACGCCATCTCCCACGATCCTGCGTTCAAGGACCACCACTATGACCCACGCCTCCGCTGCCAACACAGTAGACGAACTCACCAACCTCATCAGCGATTTCGAAGTAGCCCAGACCACCATCAGGTCCCGCTTCCGCAACATCCGCGATGGAAAACTTGCGCCCCGCCGCATCGCCACCAAGGACCTCATCGCCATCCGCACCTCCGCGCGAAAAGCCGTCCGCACATTCCTGGACAACCTGTCCTACGAACAGCAACAAGTCATGGCAATAGCCCACGGAACCAGAGACTGGCGCCAGCATTACAACCAGATCATCGATCCCTACAACGACCCCGCCTTCGCCGACGCCAGAGGTGGGAATCACAGGTGCCACCGCCACGACATCAACGTAAAATCAACACACCAAAACCCCTGAGGAGGTAACGGGATGAACCACCCGACACACCGTCCCACATCCCCAGACCCAATTGGCTTGGCAGTGGCCCACGCAGCCCAGAAAGCAGCCGAACCCAGCACCGTCATATTGTTCGGCTCGCGGGCCCGAGGCGACCACCGACCGACTTCAGACGTAGACCTTCTCGTTATCTACAGAAAGGAAAACTCCACTCCTACGTCCCGCATCAAGCGGGCCATCAAAGCATACTTTACCGAACACCCTCCCGAACTCGACGTAGACATCATCCCAATGGAAAAGGAGAAGGTCGAGTACTCACGCCGCGCCAAAAACCATGTGTCGGCACAAGCCCTCTGGGACGGAATAATCATGAGCGACGAAAAGCTTGATTTCTCAAATCAATACCAAGACGACTATCCGGACAGCTGGCCCGACGTAAAAGACCGGATCAGCGCAACATACCGCCAGCTTAGCTCGTTCGAGATTTTGTTCAATCACCCCGACGGTGCACAAGAGGACTACGGGTTCCACGCCCAACAGGCTGTAGAAAACGCCATGAAGGCATGGATGTCAGCCTCAGAGATTGACTACCGCCTGAATCACGACCTGCAAGCAGCAGCCGAACTCCTACTCAACGACCCGGCCGAGTCCCAGACCCTCGCAGCCCAACAGCTGCACATCTTGATGGACTACACCAAATTTGAAGATCCGGAACATCCCGGCGAGTACGAAAACTGGCTTACCAAATACGCAGTAGCCTACCGATACGAAGGGGCCGGTTTTCACATGGATGACCTCGAAAAGGAAAGATTCAGGCAAGAGATCATGGCCGCGACGCTTACTTTCGTCGACCGTGCCCACGAACTTTGTGGCACACATGACTCAGACTTGCAATAACCATTTGCCGAAAACACCGCTCTCATCACCCCCCATCTGGCAATGGGGGCTACACCATCAAGAGCAGATTCGCCATGACCTTCCTGGACAAGTGGATCCAAAAAATGGAACGACCGGCCCGCGAAGAGGGCAAGGCCGAAGGCATCGAAATCGGGATTGACTGGGCGATCAGGAAGATCGAAGCCGAGGCAAAGGGTCTGCCATTCGACGAGCCACGACCCAGACCCCCGCCGGAAGGGTCCCCCAGTAGCGACTCCCAACGGCACCCACTGCCAGCAGGACCCGACCAGCCGAGAGGCGGTCGGGTTTTTCTTTGCCACAATCGCTCACCACCAAGGCCATCCACATGACCGACCAACCTCAGTTCCGTTTCATCACCCGCCCCTATCACCGTTCCCTGGACCAGCAGATCGCCGCCATATTCGAGGCCGCCGCCAAATGGTCGGCCCAAAGCCTCCCTCTTGCAGACCAGGCCCAGCTACTCCTCGCCTCCGACCGCATCCTCGCCAAGGAAATCAGAAACCTGCCCGACCTCTACGGTCAACCCCCCAACCGCGCATTCGCATTGGTCCCGGCGCAGAACAGGGACCTCGTCGCCGCCTTCGCCGACCGCTCCCACGCCACCGCCGATATCCGCCACCTGACCGTATCGCCCCCCTATCGGCAACAGGACCTCGAATCCATCGTCCCCTCATCCATCCAATTCCGCGCCCGCGCCCACAATTACCGACACATCGTCACATCCGCCTATCCCCACCAGCACGAGATCATCAGCGCTCTCAAGGAATCGAAATACCAGCCGGCTGAGTTCGAGCAAGCATCCAGCCTCATGGTTGACGTCAATCCCCAGACCTTCATCAAGAGCCTGCAGAGCCATCCTTCACCACAGCCCAACGTGGAAGCCAACCAGCCCGGGGATGTGCTTAAATCGACTGGCGAAACTCGACATGCTGCAATCCGAATGGATCGAACTCCACAGACCGGCCGTCATCCCCATCGGTCCTCAGCAACCACTCCAGCCTCCGACAATCAGTCCCGTGAAATCGCCTCCAACACACGAATTAGTTGCCCACAATACTGTCGGATGGGCGCAAAAGCCGCCGATACGCCGTGTCCCTTTTTACCTCATATTTCAGCACATTTCCTATACCAAACCCCCCACCCCGCTGCGTCCTCACCCCAAACCAACACCGTGTCCCCGTTTCACCTATACGCCAAGCACGACGACGCCACTCAACCCGTTTTGATACCTTTGTGCGTTTTCCTACTCAACCTCCAGATTTGGCCGGCCAACACCATGTCCCCGTTTCCCGAACAACTCTAATACCAATCGAAACTGCCTGGAGACTGCAACCCACCATGTCGACCCGCGCCCTCATTGCCCACATCAACCGCGACGGCTCCGTCCGTCACGTCAATCTCGGCCATGACGGCTGCCCCCGACCGCCGGCCAGACTCCGCCATCTGCCACGAACGCCGACACCGCGATCAGCCATACCCACCGAAATTCCGAACTGAGAAAACGATCTCTCAGCTCGTTTCATTTCGGTTCCTGACCAATGGTCATTTTCCGCGAGAGATTGGTGTTGCTGATCTACGATTCTGTCACCCATTAACTGGTCAGCGAAAATGTCCTTACCATGAAGGACGTTACGTTGAACCAAAAAGAACAAGCCAGACTTTCCGTGCTGAACTCCGTTTTGGAATACCAGGTTCCCATCGTCCAGGCCGCCGAGGTGCTAGGGGTGTCCCCGCGCCATGCTCGCCGGCTGCTGGCGGCTTATCGCCAAGATGGTGCCACCGCACTGGCCCACGGCAACCGTGGCCGCCGTCCCCACAATGCTATCCCGTCCGCCGAGGCTGCCGCCGTGGTGGAACTGGCCACCGGCCGCTACGAAGGCGCCAACCACACCCACCTCACCGAACTGCTCAGCGAACGCGAAGGCATCGACCTGAGCCGGCCCACGGTGCGCCGCATTCTCGCCAAGGCGGGCATCGGCAGTCCGCGGAGTCGGCGCTCGCCGCAGCACCGTTTTCGTCGCCAGCGGATGCCCCAGGCGGGGATGCTGCTGCAACTAGACGGCAGCCATCACGCCTGGTTGGAGGACCGAGGTACCAAATTCGCCCTGCTGCTGGCGGTGGACGACGCCACCAGCGCCGTGGTCAGCGCCGTGTTTTGCATCAGCGAGAACACCGCTGGCTACTTCACGCTACTGGAGGGCCTGATCGAGCGCTGGGGCATTCCGTTGGCGCTCTACAGCGACCGCCATGCGGTATTCAAGCACAACGCCCGCAAGCCGGAAACCGCGGCGGAAGCTACTCAGTTCACCCGGTCCCTGCAGGAACTGGGGATCCGGCAGATTTTCGCCCGCTCTCCGCAGGCCAAGGGCCGGGTGGAACGGGCCGCGGGGACTTTCCAGGACCGCTTGGTTACCGAACTGCGCCTGTCCGATGCCAGGACCATGGATCAGGCCACGGCGGTGCTGCAGGACTTCCTGCCCCGCTACAACGCCCGCTTCGCCGTCCAGCCCGAGCATCCGGAACCGGCCTACCGCCCGGCGGACCCCGACCTGATCCTCTCCGAGATCCTGTGCTTCAAGGACACCCGCAAGGTGGGCCGGGACAACACGGTGAAGTACCACTGGCGGGTCCTCCAGCTGCTGCCCGACCGGGAGCGCACCAGCTACGCCGGACTGCGGGTGGAGGTGCTGGAACGACCCAACGGCCAACTCATCGTCAGGTACGAGGGCCGTCGCGTGGCCACCCAGGAACCACCGCCGCGCATGGGCGCCCTGTGGGCGGGTGTCACCGCCTGGTCCCCTGGCCCTGAGCTCAAACGCGTGGTCAGCAGCGTGGGGGATCACCACATCAGCAGGTCGCAACAGCGCCGTCTGGCCGCCCTGGAACCGGTGCGTCCGGCTGAGCCTGCCCTAAAACCCGTCGCCGGCAAGGACGCCGCTGCGAAGGACGCCGCCAGCAAGGCATCGAACCCGTGGACGCGTACGCCCACGCCAACCCAACTGGCCCGGTGGAAGGCGATCCAGAAGGGCCGGCTGAAAGGGCTGTCCCTGCGGGCCATCTCACGGGAACTGGGCATATCCCGCGTGACCGTGCGCAAGTACGCCTACGCCGAGAAACCGCCCACCAAGAAACTCAGCGCCAAGGAACGCGCCAAGCTGCTGGCGCTACGCAAATCCACCACCGTCGTCAACTAGCCATGCGGACATTTTCGCTTTCCATTTATAGGGACGGATTCGCTGGACAACAACAAGATTGGTTCACACGTTGTTTTTGACACCTCTATCGCCGCTCCTGATCAGGCGTCAGGCCCGCGGTCCCGTCTTCGTTGGATTGCATGACCGTCACTACCAGTCCCAATGCCGAGGATCGGAAAACCAATCACCGGTCAACCCGCGTCAACGCCCACCGATCTTTCCTGCCCCTCTCCCCGGTTGATAAGATCTTTCCATAACCCCCTCAGTCGCCTCCGGCGATGCAAATGTCGTTTCCAAAACAGTCCCGGAGTCCTTTTCAGATACCCAATCTGGTCGTAAGCGCCGCCGATAAGGAGAAACGCAATGGAACAAGAAGAAAGCCCCGTCGGGCCAGGCGCGCTGATGATCCTGATGGTCCTGACCGGCCTGGGCCTGTTCATATGGCATCTGGCGATCCACCCCGACCCCAACTCAACGATCCCGGCCCGCTGCCGCCGGTCACGGTTGAGGGCATCGCGCCATTCGTCGCCGTGGCCAGCCAATACGATGACGGTGCAGCCGTGGGGTTTACCGCGTCGATCCACCAGCGGGACAGACACAACTTCGTTAGTCATCTGCGCCACATCGCCGTGCAGCGGGGCTGGTATCCGCACCAGTCGGGTGAAGGACAGAACCTGGTGGTTCCCGAGACTGACCTGCACCTGCTGTACGAGATGGAAGCCGACCCCATCGGCTGGGTGCGCCGCCATGGCGACAGGAACCCGGCCCCAACGCTTGGTCCAGTGGAGGAGGCCCGGCTGGTCAACGTGGTCGTGTGGGTCGATGGACAAAATCTATCGGGTATCCTGCGCATCCTGGCCATCGCCCTCTGGGTATTGGCCATCATACCCTCCATGGCATTCCTGGGCCGGTTGTGGCTTCCCGCTGTGGTGCAGGAGGATGCAAAGCAGCGAACCGTCCAGCAATGACACGCCGAGCCTCGCCGATTTTCGAGAGGCGATTTTCTGAACCGGGCGGCGTTGCGCATGTTGATGTTTGATCAAATCGTCAGGCCTTCAGCCCGCAGGGCTGCCGTTATGACGATGGCCCGACTTACCGCGGATACATGCGAGCGTCTGATGGCCGCTGATCGCAACCCAACCTGCGCTGGCAGCGCAAAACATTTGGCACCAGTCCGGGAATAGCATCGGACCGATCCTCTTTGTTTTCCCACACCCGGCTCTCCATCCTGAAATTTCAGACACCGCAAATCAGCACAGACAGTCCTAAACCACGACAAAACAGCCCCATGACGCTGGTGTAGATCCAGTTGTGCCAGCGGCTGGAACAAAACAACCTGTCCAGTCAAGACCCTTGGTAGCGCGAGATGCCGCCGGCGAAACCGCTCCCTATAGGGCGTGATTCCTCAAGGAGACTGCCCGCTGCGACGTCAAACTCGTACCCGGCATCTACTACGTCGAGGGCGACGACTGGTACCAACACGATGCCGACGGCAACGTCATCCCTGCGCCCGGCCTCGTAGAGAAGACGGGGTAGGATGATCCGGCTGGCGATCAAACGGGAGTTGGGTTTCGGTACCTACAGGATCCCTGGCATCGTCATCGACGACTTACCGTTCTGGTTTCTCAAACATCCCGTTCCCTTTCGAAAAAGGTGCCGGGTGGCAGAACAACTAAACCGCGCCCTGATCCTCTACCACCCGTTCGGATCCCTCACTTTAGCCGGCGTGAAGAAGATCGAGACCCTCAGTTGGCGGCCACCCAAATGCCTGATCGGCCAACGCATCATCATCTACGCCGGCCGCCCCCCGGCCCTGCAACCCGTATCCCGAATACCACGACGCAGTTGTCCGCACCCTCGGCCTCGACCGGCGAGAACGCGTACCTAACGGAGCCATCATCTCCACCGCCCTGCTGACCGACGCCCGCCCCATGACGTCCCCTGACGACTTCCCAACCGATCACCACGAGTACCTGTTCGGCGCGTACGACATCGGCCGATGGATGTGGGATCTCGCCCCGACCGGACGCTTCGCCCCACCCATCCCTGCCACCGGACACCAAGGTCTGTGGCGCTGGTCTCCGTCACATTAAACCGACATCGACCCCGCAGACCTCTCTCCTGACAGACAAACCGGCCCTGTTGCGGCCTGAACCCTGCGACATCCCGAAAACAACCTCGCGACCAACACCCACAATGCCCGATACACGCCCAGAAGACGATCCCTGAGTCGATTTCAACCCAAAGTCGATCTCTAACTCATCTCGTTGCTCTCGTGTCCCTCAGATAACGTTTTTCGCCTCGCTGAGGACCCATCATGCACCTGACCTGAAAACCGGCCCGCCTTGGCACTACCTACCGGGACCGCATGACCGCACGCTTTCCCTACACCAAGGTGATTGCTCCCCCAACCCGGAGGGGGTACAAGTCCGCGCCACCACGTCGTCGCCGGTTTCCGCACCACCATCGCGTTCATGACCAGCGCGATCGGCACGTCCGCCCAGACAGTCCTCGGCTTCCCCACCAGTTCGCTCGTCCATGGATCGAGGTTGATGCTCTTCCACAAGTTGAACATCCTAACCGGTAACCTCGGCTTCAACGCAATCCACTGGGCCGTACCGTGGCTCACCTTCATCAGGATGGACTTCCTCGACATGTCAGAGCGCCATGCCTACTACTCTATGTTCGAAGCCGCCGCCATGATCACATGCAACATGCTCCTCAATCTCAGGCAAATCGGCACAGCCGAAACCTCTAGCCAACACACCGACGCCAGATCTACCACAACCGCATGGTCTCGACAATCGTACATTTGCTGGCACCCTGAACATCCACGTCAGAACCGTGCAAAGGGCATTCGAGGGTGCCGATAATGTGGCGACAGACCAGAAATGTCTCGGACCCTCCGCCGAGGATGCCGGCTCACCAAGTACGTCGCCGTCAGTTAGCCGCGCAGGGCGGGCAGCAACTTGTCAACAAAACGGGGAGTAGTAAGTTTACCGTGGTAAGAGCTAGCCGTTGATGGTCAGCCCCCGGAATGTGTCGACCGATCAGAGCGCTGATTTCGCCGTTCCGCCCGAGCGGATCCGTAGCGTCCGGTGCCAGTTCATTGCGTTCCTCGATTTCATCGATCAGACTGACAACATCCTCGGGCGTAGACGTTTGCCCCGACGCGACCTGTTGGTGGTACTGCCGAGTCGCCGTTGGGCTTTGTCGTATGTGCCGAGCAGATTCCTGACGGAACCTGATTGCCCGCATAACTTCCTGTCCACGTCGTTCCAGAGCGTTCAGTCTGGAAGCCTGCCCGTTCGCCGCCTGCCGACGATTTCGCTGATCACCTGTCTGTCCTGCACGTTCTCGAGAGCTCTGGCTTCCGCCTCGAACCTCCTGTTCAAAACGTCAAACCGAGTGTTACGCATTTCCGTCTCACGCTTCGGATCTGAACGGGTCGTTGACGACGCGAACCCGCTGAAGGAGTGCCGCTGGGTCGGATCCTGTCGGCTTGACGATGACGACGGCGATTTTGTCGTTGTGGTTGTTGGGCGACGAGTCGATGTCTGCTGTTGACTCGACACTCTGTTGGTTGACGGCGTGGTGGGCGACGTTTGTTGTGAGTGTCGTCGTCCCTGACCGGCCGCAATCCTCAGCGCCGACGGAGCGGACGCCGTGACAGTCGCACTGGGTAGAGGCTTCCTGGCGTAGGTCCGTGCCCGCTCCAACCGTTTGCGTTTCTGTTCGCGTTCCCACGTGATAGATGCCATGTGAGATTATGGCCGTGATCGGGTTTTCGGTTGTTCGGACAGCCCCGGGTCGCAATCCGTCGGTCGTTGGTGTTGGATCCCTGATGAACGACAATAAGTCCTGCCGGTCGCGACGACTACTTTTGCCGGTCGAGATGAGGTAAATCATCCGGTACGGAGGTACCGGATTGATCACAGACCGACAAGTCGCACTATTGAGGCGGAAACTTATGGAAGGAAAGACTCAGGAGACAGCAGCGGCCAAGGCTGGAATGAGCGTGCGCTCGGCACGGAAATGGCAAAGCGGCCCGTTGCCGTCGGAAACCAGGCAAGAGCGCCAGTGGCGCACCCGGCCCGATCCCTTCGACGGGGTGTGGGAGGAAGAGATCGAGCCCCTGCTACAAGGAGAAGCGGCGGGCAAGCTGAAGGCAACGACAATTATCGAGTGGTTGGAGGAGCAGCATCCCGGCCGGTTCAGCGCTTCCCAGCTGCGCACACTGCAACGACGATTACAGGATTGGCGGGCGCTAAACGGTCCGGATCAGGAGGTGTACTTCCCCCAGGAGCATCCACCCGGCCGGGAAGCCCAGTTCGACTTCACCCACGGCAGTTCCCTGAAAGTGACTATCGCCGGTCAGCCCTACCGCCACCAGCTGTTCCAGCTGATCCTCAGCCACTCGGGGTGGCGCTACGCGGAGCTCGCCGCCGGCGAGACCTTCCTGGCGTTGCAAAAGGGTCTGCAATCTGCCCTCTGGACCCTGGGCGGCGTGCCTGAGGTGGTGCGCAGCGACAATACCTCTGCCGCCACCCACGAGGTGAAACGCAGCCGGGGGCGGGCGCTTAACGACAATTACGCCGCCCTGCTGGACCACTACGGTCTCCAGTCCACCCGCATCAATCGCGGCCAGAGCCATGAAAATGGCGTCGCCGAGCAGGCTCACTACCGGCTCAAGGACGCCATCGACCAAGCCCTGATGCTCAGAGGCAGCCGCGACTTCGACACCGTCGACCACTACGCCGACTTCATCCGGCAGATGGTCGCCAGGCGCAATCGCCTGGTACAAGGGAAGCTGGAGCAGGAAATGCCTTCGCTGGGACCCCTACCCTCAGCTCCCATGCCGGAATACGTCAACTACCAGGCCAAGGTCCGTAAGTGGAGCACCGTCAAGGCAGCCGGTCGGACCTACTCCGTGCCCTCCCGTCTCATCGGGAAGGAGGTGCGGATCCGGCTGTACGCCGACTGGGTGGAAGTGTACTACAAGGGCAGTCTGGTGGAACGCATGGCGCGGGTGCACGGTGAGGGGGAAGCCAACGTCAATTACCGCCATGTCATCGGGTCGCTGGTGCGCAAGCCAGGGGCCTTCGCTCGCTACCGCTTCCGGGAGCAGCTGTTTCCCACCATGCACTTCCGCCTCGCCTACGACGGGCTCAGGAAATGGCGTGGGGAACGAGCCGACGTGGAGTACGCGCGCATCCTGCACCTGGCGGCGACCACGATGGAAGCCACGGTGGACAGCGCGCTGGACCTGCTTTTGGAAACGGGGGAGACCTTCGACTACGCTGCGGTGAAGGAGTTGGCCGAGCCCAGGGCGCCGGAAGCTCCGCTGCTGACCCTGTCCGGGAAGCCGGACCTGAAAGTCTACGACCGCTTGCTCACGGTCAGCCTGGCCACGGTGGAGGTGTGCGGATGACGGACACCAGCATCATGCAGGAACGCATCAGCGATCTGTGCCACCAATTCAAGCTGCCCACGGTGGGGGCGGAAACCACGCCGCGTTTCACCGCCGCCGGCCACGGCGACGCCCTGCCCACCTTCCTTGAGGTGCTGGAGCAGGAAGCCGAGGATCGCCGTCAGCGTCGCATCGACCGGCTGCGCAAGATATCCAGGCTGCCCTCGGGCAAGACCTGGGAGACCTTCGAGCACGACCGGATGCCCTTGGCACTCAGGCAGCAGATGGACCAACTGGCCCAGGGCAGTTTCGTAGATAGCGGCGTCAACGTGCTGGCCTTCGGATTGCCCGGCACCGGCAAGACCCACGCCCTGTGTGCCTTGGGCCACCGCCTAGTGGAAGCCGGCCACTCGGTCCTCTTCGCCCCAGCCTATCGTCTGGTGCAGGAACTGCTCGCCGCAAAGCGCGACCTTGCCCTGCCCCGGCAGCTGCGCAAGCTGGACAACTTCGACTTCCTGCTCCTGGACGACCTGGGCTATCTGCCCCAGGGGGCCGAGGAGTCCGAGGTCCTCTTCACCCTCATCGCCGAACGCTACGAGCGGAGGTCGCTGGGCATCACGTCCAACCTGGTCTTCTCGGAGTGGGAGCGCATCTTCGCTAACCCCATGGCCACCGCGGCCGCCATCGACCGGGTGGTGCATCACTCCGTCATCCTGGAGTTTGACGTCCCCAGCTACCGCACCGGCGCGGCCCAGCAACGCCGCCAGCCAGAGGAGGTGAACCGGCAAAACTAATCGACGTAACCGGCATTTCTAGTTGACGCGGGACAATCCCCACCGAAAGCTCTTCGAGCGACCTCCCGCAAGGTCCCGACGCCCCTGTGACGCCACGGGGCCGTTAGGTTTTTTGCCACCACACCGCTACGCTGCGATCTCATCCTGCCATGGGGCCGTCCACTTGAACTCTTCCTCGTACATGCCCCAGTACCATTCAGGTTCGGGAACGGTTGATTTCCGGAATTGCTGAAGATGTTCGGGGACGTACTCCCTCATGCCGGCAGCCTCCAGGACGTGTTGGAAGGCGGGTCGCCACAACTCCAGGCCGACCAGGTATCGGGCGGTGTCCCGTATGAGCTGGTTGGGGCCATTCCAGTTGGGCATATCGACCGGCAGCACCAGATCTCCCCGGCGTAGGGGACCGTGGGTGCGGGTGTATTGGTCTATCCATCCCTCGGCGAAGTGCGAGGCTGCTGCCTCGTACGCCTCATGCCAAGATGGGTCTCCCTGATCACGCAGGTTCCGCCATCCGTTTCGCCACTCGGCGATTTCCTCTGGGATTTCGGCCTGAAGGAGGGGACCTTCCCCGGCGGTCTGTCGTTTGACGACGGACCGCCCGTTGGAGTAGTCGTCAAGGGTGGTGCCCCAACCGGTGAAATGGGTGGTGAGACAGGTCATCTCCCCCCGCGACCCCACGGTCTCCCGGGCAACGGTAGGTTCGTCCGGGAGGGTGTCCTCAAACTGTTCTCTTCGGATCTCCCCAACCGTAACTTCGGCGCTGTATCCGTAACGTCGGGCATGGGAGACTGCGAGCTTGCGCTGTTTCTCCGCCATCTCGCCATCGAAAATCAAGTTCAGCGTATAGGTGTCATCATCCTCGGGGATGATCTGTGTGACCCGCTTCCGCCCATAGAACGAGCGTTTGGAGTGGGCGTCCAGGTCTCGGTAGTGTGCAAGGGCATCGACGGTCTGGAACCCCGGGATGTGGATCATGGACTGGGTGTTGGATTCCTGTCCGTCTACGAACCGGGTTCCCTTCTGCCATCGGTAATACGCCTTGCAGCCGTCACATTTCCGGCACCTGCACGGGATACGGGACTTTTGTCCGGTGTGGTGTTGGATCTCCCGCACGTCCCATCCCATGTCTTCACATCTGAACCGACTGTAATCCGGACGTTCATCACGGTTGAGATCCTGTCGGTCATGAAAAACCCGGGGATCTGTGATACGGGTATTTCCGGTGTATAAGTAACTATAGCGTACTTCCCCGGGTTTTCGTGAATCGAGCCTTTCCAGCCAGTCGTTCTGATCCAGTGGACAGTCACCCTCAGGGATGTTATCCATGTCTGCAACGGCCCAGCCGTGTTGTTCTGCCAGCCATGCGGCAGCTTTGTCGCCAGCAGCGCCGGTGTCGGGACAGATGACGACCTCCAGACCATGAAGGTCCGCATACTCCGTGATGCCAGTCCAATCGGAATGTTGGACCCTGCCGGCTCCCCCTGGGTAGGCCACGGTGGTCAATCCCCGCAGGACTCCGATGGCGGCGTCCTTCTCTCCTTCGGTTATGACCAGGAAGGGACGGATTCGTTCCTCAGGTTCCCATATCCTCGGTGTCCATCCCGCGCCCCTGAGTCCCCAGTTCGAGACTGACTTGCTTCCGTCTGTTTTGATGTAACGCCGGTGCTTGGCGAGTTGCCCGTCGCTGGCCTTCCGGTACGTGATCTGCCCGCCGGCAGGGGTCTGTATGCTGTTGAGGTAGAGGCGGGCGTCTTGGGAGTCCAGGTTGCGCAGTGGTTGAGGAGAGTTTTCCAGCTTGAGTTTGTCCTGATCCCTGTCCTTGGCGACGGGCTGGGGCCTTGTTTCCCACTGCCCCCAGGCGTCTCCGTAGACCGCCCGACGGGCCGTTCTGTTGTCGCAACCGTAGTGGCACTTGACGCCGCCGTTATTAACATTGATGGCCAACCCCGGGTTGCTCCCGACACGTTCTCCCGGCTTTTGTCCGCCGCAGAGGTGGGGCAACCTGGCCCACCCGTTATGGTCCGGCTTCTCCCCGCCCAGATCGTAGGCGAGGGTGAGGATGTCATGTTTGTTGAATTGCTCTTTTTTTGCTAGACTGGTCATGAGACCGGCACTCCCGGTTGCCAGCGCCCCTCCCCTGGTCAGTCGCATGCTCGGGGGGAGGGCGTCTTGCTATGCCTACCACACGCGAACGTATCTGTGCATACGGGTGTGGAGGCTCTGGCCTCACCGGGCTGGGCCCGGCGTTCGGGTGTGGGGATCAGGGATCCCGTGGGCGAGCAAAAAAATAAAAATCGCCCCGGCAGTTGGCCGGGGCGTCGTTTGCTCGTAAAATAAACCCTGCAGTTGCCGCTGGTGGCGCTGCCGTGTCCGGGAGGCTGGTGACCTCGCTGGACAGATCCAATGGTAATGCCCCCGGAGACGGAATGTCAACCCGGGGGCATTCGCCTATCTACCTGTCCGGCAACAAAACCGCGCCCTGGGAGATTAGGGCGCGGTTGCTGTTTGGTAGTGTGGAGTAGGGTTCCGTGTTGTCCGGCACTGGGGAGTTGTCCGGCAATAGTCCGGCAAATCAGGGCTGAATACGCCCAAATCCCCCTTGTTGATACCGTATCTGAGTATGTAAGCTGTCCTTATTGATAGTTTGGTGCCGAGGGCGGGACTCGAACCCACACACCTCCGGGAGGTAGCGGATTTTAAGTCCGCCGCGTCTGCCGTTTCGCCACCTCGGCACTTGACCAAACAAAAAGCGCAACGGCTCTTTCAGCTAGAGCGCTGCGCCCGGTTATCCTGAACCCTACGGAATGTCCACCCGAAAAACGTGTTTAGACGGATTTGAATTTGGAGGCGACGGGCGGATTCGAACCGCCGAATAGAGGTTTTGCAGACCTCCGCCTTGGACCACTTGGCTACGTCGCCCCGTGCCTGCGCTGTCTTGATGGGTGTCGCGTTCACTCACCTGCAACAGAGATGGTGCCGAGGGCGGGACTTGAACCCACACGAGCGAAAGCCCACGGCCCCCTCAAGACCGCGTGTCTACCAATTCCACCACCTCGGCTAGCGCGTTCGAAGTATATCATACGCACGGAAATCCGTGTCAAATGGTCGGCGACCGGAGGAAGTGTTCAGCGTTGTCAGGTTTCCTGGTCGGGGACACGGCGTTCCTGCGGGAGCAGGAACCCAGAGGCCCTGCGCTCCGAGAAACGTGAGAACAGCAAGGATGTGCTGGATACCGGCTTTCGCCGGTATGACGGTTTTAGTGTTGAGCGGCTACCTCGAACCCAAACAGTTGTCGATCTCTGAAAAGTCACCGACCGGAGAGCGGCTTGGCGGCGTTGCGGACAATTCCATCACCCGGTGGCGCCGCACCGATTCGGGGGTGAAATCGTTGCCCGCGCGATCTCGCGTGCGGCCGGCTGCCTGGCGTTGATTGCAAAAAAGGCGGGCCGGAAGCAATGCTTCCGGCCCGCCGCAATCCGAGCTCAGTTGCTAATTGACCTGGTGTTCCTGGTTCAGCAACTCCCGGGCCGCATCACCGATGTTGGCTTCCATGCAATCTCGCAGTGCCGAGTAGATGGAGCGCTTGATCGCATCCATCATCCAACCCTCGAATTCCGGTGCGGTCTGGTACTCGTTCTTCACCGCGATCAGCTGTCGCAGAGTTTCCAGATAATGCGACTGAAGCGGTGTCATTGACTCGGCTTCAAAGTCCTCTACCTGAGGGCCCGCCTGTTGGTCCACGCCTATGGGCGCAGCATTCATTATTTGTTGTTCGTTCTCCAAATCGGTGACTTCCGTGTTATCTCTTTGTGATGCGCTCATTGCACTTCTCCAAATGACCGACGGGGCGGCACCCGCCACGGATTGCTGAGCTCAACGCCATTATAGCACTTTCGTTAGCGCTCGGACACGACGCGGGAACAGTTTACAAGGGATTTACGGATTGGCAAGTCCTCAACGGCGATGTCGATGGGGCCCGGCCAGTGACGAGCGCAAAGCCCGTCCCCGCCTGGTGGATTTCCGGCACGTTCAGACTTCGCGGAACTCGCCTTCCACCGTGTCGTCGGGACCGGTTTCGGCATCCCCGGGAGCGGCGCCCGGGCCGCCGGATCCGGGCTGTGAATAGACTGCCTGGCCGACCCTTTGCAGGGCTTCGTTCAACTCGTTCATCGCCGTCTGCATCTGGGCCACGTTGTTGGCCGCGATGGCCGAACGGAGCGCCTCGAGCTTGCCCTCGGCCTCGGCCTTGAGGTCGGCGGGCAACGACTCGGCGTTTTCGGTCAACAGGCGCTCGGCCGAGTACGCAAGGCTGTCCGCCTGGTTGCGGGTCTCAATTTCGGCGCGCCGCTGCCGGTCGGTCTCCTCGTTGGCTTCGGCTTCGCCCATCATGCGCTCGATGTCCTCGTCGGACAGGCCGCTGCTGGTCTGGATGACGATGCGCTGCTCTTTTCCGGTACCCTTGTCCTGGGCGGACACGCTCAGGATGCCGTTGGAATCGATGTCGAAGGTGACCTCGATCTGCGGCACGCCGCGCGGGGCCGGCAGAATACCGTCCAGCATGAAACGGCCGATGGTCTTGTTGTCGGCCGACATGGGCCGTTCGCCCTGCAGCACGTGGATGTCCACGCTGGACTGGCCGTCGGCGGCGGTGGTGAAGGTCTCGGTCTTCTTAGTGGGGATGGTGGTGTTGCGCGAGATCAGCGCGGTGGTCACGTTGCCCAGGGTTTCGATCCCGAGGGTCAGCGGGGTAACGTCCAGCAGAACGATGTCGCCCACCTCGCCGCCCAGCACGCCGGCCTGGATGGCCGCGCCCAGGGCCACCGCCTCGTCCGGATTGACGGAACGGGACGGTTCCTTCCCGAAAATCTGCTGGACCTTGGCCTGGACCGCGGGCATGCGCGTCATGCCGCCCACGAGGATGACGTCGTTGATGCTGCCCGCGCTGACGCCGGCGTCCGTGATGGCCTGCCGGCAGGGGCCCTCGGTGCGGTCAACCAGCTGGGCCACCAGCTGCTCGAGGCGAGAACGGCTGAGGGGCTTCACCAGGTGCTGCGGGCCGCTGGCGTCGGCGGTGATGAACGGCAGGTTGATTTCCGTTTCCAGGGTGCTGGACAGCTCGATCTTGGCGCGCTCGGCGGCGTCGCGGAGGCGCTGGAGGGCCATGCGGTCCTGAGCCAGGTCGATCCCGGTTTCGGCGCGAAACTCCGTGACCAGCCAGTTCAAAATGGCTTCGTCGAAGTCATCGCCGCCGAGATAGGTGTCCCCGTTGGTGGACAGTACCTCGAACACCCCGGCGCCGAGGTCGAGGATGGTGACGTCAAAGGTGCCGCCGCCGAGGTCGAACACCGCGATCTTGGAGTCGGTCTGCTGCCGGTCGATACCGTAAGCCAACGCGGCGGCGGTGGGTTCGTTGATGATTCGCTTGACGTCCAGACCGGCGACCTTGCCGGCGTCCACGGTGGCCTGGCGCTGGGAGTCATTGAAGTAGGCCGGGACCGTGATGACGGCCTCGGTGATCCGCTCGCCGAGCTTGGCCTCAGCGTCCTGGCGGATCTTCTGCAGGATCATGCTGGAGATCTGGGGGGGCGCGTAGTTCTGGCCGGCCATCTCCACGTGGGCGTCGCCGTTGTCGCCGGAGGCGATGGTGTAGGGCAGGCGCCTGGCGGCGTCCTGGACCTCGGGGTCGGTGAAACGCCTTCCCATGAGTCGCTTCACGGAGAAGATGGTGTTGTCCGGGTTGGTAACGGCCTGTCGCTTGGCGGTTTGCCCGACATACCGCTCGCCGCTACGGGCGTTGACCGCGACCACTGAGGGCGTGATGCGGTTCCCCTCGGCGCTCTCAACCACATCGGCCTCACCGGCCTCGATCACCGCAGCCACCGAATTGGTCGTGCCGAGGTCGATGCCTAGAATCCTTGCCATTGTCGTGTCTCCTCAAAGTGTATTGGGGTGCAGATTGTGATTTGCCCGCAAGCCGCCACCGGGCGGTTGTGAGCTTGATTTGTCTGTCCGGGCAGCGCGGCCGGCCGGACTATTGGTTCACCACCACCTGGGCGACCTGAACGACCCGGTCGTGGAGGCGATAGCCCTGGCGCAGGACCTCGACAATGCTGCCTGACGCGGCGTCCCCGACCTGGGCCATGCCCACGGCCTCGTGAAATTCGGGGTTGAAAGGCTCGCCCAGGCATTCGATGCGAGCCACGCCCTGGGATTCGAGGAAGGTTGCCAGCTTGCGCTGGATTAATCGTACCCCTTCGGCCCAGGATTCCGACGCTTCCACCGCCGACGCCGCGGCGCCGCTTTCAAGGTGGTTCACCGCCAGGTCCAACTCGTCCACGATGGGCAACAGACCGACCAGCAGCCGGCTGTTGGCCTGGCGCTGGATGGTGAGCCGTTCCTCGTCGTGGCGGCGGCGGGCGTTGGCCAGGTCAGCGTGACCCCGCTGGACGGCGTCGGCCTGGCGGGCGATCTCCTCGTTGGCCTCCGCCAACGCCGCCCGAAGCATCAATGCCTCCTGTTCCGGCGGCATTGGAGGCGCGTCGCCGGGATCGTCCGTGGGTGAGGTCGATCCGGTTGCGTAGAAGTCCGATGCCAGCGTACCCGGATCGAGATCGTCGGGTTGCCCGGCGTCGGGCGGTAGGGTTTCATCAATTGCCATTTACATATTCCTGTGCCATTTACATTTTCCTGAACTGCGATTTCCAGTGTGGTTAGGTTCGAGGTCATTCCGGGGTGGGCAGGCTGAGGCTGCTGCACAACAGGGTGACCTCGTGGCGGATGTTTTCCACCACCGCCGCGTCGTCGGTGGCGCGAGTGAGCCGGCGGGAGAACACGCTGAGGTTGTTGACGAGCTTGAGCGCGAATTCGACGCCGGCGAGGTTGAGTCCGAGGTTGTCCATGAGATGGCGGATGAGCATCACCTTGCGGAGGTCGTCCTGCGAGTAGAGCCGGAGCATGCCGACAGTGCGAACCGGCTGGATGAGGCCCAGCCGCTCGTACTTGCGGAGGGTCTGGGGGTGCATCTCCAGCAGGCGGGCGGCGACGGAAATGATGTACACCCCTTCCAGTTCCATATTTGGAGCCGCGGCGTTTCCGTCCGGTCCGGCGGCTTCCGGCTCCGTGGGGTCTCCGGGTCCGCGCGCCGCGGCCGGGGACATCCCATCAGGCCAGCCCGCGGGAGCCTCAACACTTGGAGCGGGATAAGGCTCCAGGCGAGTGCGGCGGGTCGGGTCGGGGTTGGTCCATCGTTGTTGCATCTGGGTGACGCTCCGTGCGTGAATTATATCACATTGCTACGGGATAAATATAACCCTTGACACGAGGCATGTCAAACTGTATCATCCAACGCAACAACACCGATGACAGCGGCAAACAACCAAAATCCCACGGACAGGCATTCCAAAACGAGCATTCAAAAAATGGGCATCCGGGCAACCGTTTATCTCGTATAAGAGACGATCAGGTTACCAAGGCGATACACCAAAATTTGCGGATAGCAAAATTTTTCGGTCAGGAGGCAATCATGAGACTGAAGTTCAACGCCTGTCCCAAGTGCTCCGGCGACCTGGAAATGCGGCGCGACATCTACGGGATGTTCGTCAGCTGCCTCCAGTGCGGATGGCAGAGGGACCTGGACGCTCCCAACCAGGCGGTCGAATTCGCCAAGCCGAAACACTCGGCCATTGCCGCGACTGCGACCGTGCGAACCGCGCGCAAGGAGCTTCTCAAGGCCGCGTAGCCACCAATCGACGCACAATCGAGGGGCGGGTTTTGAAACCCGCCCCTCTTTTTTGTCTTCTCTCGAGCCCGCTTTGCGTTCTCTCAATCTGGCGATCAGCGCGTCAGCTCGGGCCAGAACCGTTCTTCCTGCCAGGGGTCGGCGTTGTTGTTATAACCGCGCTGTTCCCAAAAGCCCGGCGCGTCCTCGGCAAGCAACTCGATGCCGTTGAGCCATTTGGCGGACTTCCAGCCGTAACGGCTGGGGATGATCAGCCGCAGCGGCCAGCCGTGGTCCCGGCCCAACTCGGCGCCGTTCTGCCGGTGCGCCAGCAACCCCTCGGACATGGCCAGATCCAGCGGCACGTTGGTGGTGTAGTCGCCGAAGCAGTGGGCCATGATGTGCCGAGCGTCCGGTGATATGCCCGCCAGTTCAAGCAGGTCCGACACCAGCACGCCCTCCCAGGTCTGATCCAGGGCGGACCACTGGGTCACGCAGTGAAAGTCGGCGTCCATGACGACCTGGGGCAGGGCGCAGAACTGCGGCCAGTCCAGCGTGACCTCGCGCTCCACGAGACCCCAGGCCCGGATGGTCCAGGTGGACAGGTCGATCTGCGGGGTATCCCCGTAGGTGAGCACGGGGAAGGTCTTGGCGACGAACTGGCCCGGCGGGACCTTTTCGCCACCCGGAGGCGCGATCTTGATCTGGTCGGGGCGTTTCAGGCCGAACTCCGGCTGCGTGGTCGAGGTTTGCGGCTGCTGGTTGGATGTCGTCATGGGATTTGCTCCGGGTGGTCTCACTTGGTGGCGGAAATGGTCCCGGCGGGTCCGTCGGTGATGTGGCCCACCACGGCGGCGCACGCCGTTCCTTCCTCACGCAGGGCGGCTATCAGTGCATCCGCACGCTCCGCCGGCACGGACATGAGCAGCCCGCCGGAAGTCTGGGCATCGCAGAGGAGCAGGCGGTCATTTTCCGTGAGGGACTCTTCCCAGGTTACCGCGTCCTCGACGCTGCTGAGGTTACGGTGGGTGCCTCCGGGGGCGACACCGTTTTCCAGAAGCTCGCGAGCGCCGGGCAGAACGGGCACGCCGGATAGGCTGATCCTGGCGGCGACGCCGCTGCCCTTGACCATGCTCTTCAGGTGGCCCATCAGGCCGAAACCGGTGATGTCGGTGGCCGAGTTGACGCCAACGCGCTGCATCGCCTGGGCGGCGGGCCGGTTCAGGGCCGCCATGGTCTGCACGGCGCTGGACATGACGTCGGGGTCGCACACGCCCTGCTTGCCGGCGGTGGTGATGATGCCGGTGCCGATGGGCTTGCTGAGGATCAGCACATCGCCGACCCGGGCTCCCGCGTTGCTGACCTGTTTCCCCGGTTCGACGATGCCGATGACGGAAAGGCCGTACTTGGGCTCGGGATCGTCAACGGTGTGGCCGCCGACGATGAGGCACTCGGCCTCGGCGGCCTTGGCGTAGCCGCCCTGCAGAGTGCGCCCGAGGATCGACTTGTCCAGCGAGGCGGGGAAACCGACCACGTTCAGGGCGATCAAGGGCTTGCCGCCCATGGCGTACACGTCGGACAGGGAGTTGGCGGCAGCGATGGCCCCGTACTCGTAGGGATCGTCGGTGATGGGCGGGAAGAAGTCGACGGTTACGATGAGCGCGGTCTCGTCGTTGATGCGATAGACGGCGGCGTCGTCACCCGTCTCGGCGCCCACCAGCAGGTCGGGGTGGGAGAGCAGCGGAACATAACTCAGGACCTGGCCCAGGTCCTCAAGGCTGAGCTTGGCGGCTCAACCGGCGCAGTGGGACAGCTCGGTGAGGCGGATGGGCATTTCAGTTTGGGTCATGTTATTCCTTACAGCTGGTATTCGGGGCGGCGGAGGAGCTGGCGGGCGATGACGAGGCGCATGATCTCGTTGGTGCCCTCGCCGATGATCATGAGGGGGGCGTCGCGGTAGTAGCGTTCGACGGGGAAGTCCTTGGTGTAGCCGTAGCCGCCGTGGATGCGCATGGCCTCCATGGCGACCTCGCCGCAGATCTCGCTGGCGAAGAGCTTGGCCATGCCGGACTCGAGGTCGATGCGGTCGCCGCTGTCCTTCTTGGCGGCGGCGTCATATACAAGGAGGCGGGCAGCCTGGATCTTGGTGGCCATATCGGCGATCTTGAGCTGGATGGCCTGGTGCTGACTGATGGGGACACCGAAGGTCTCGCGCTGCTGGATGTAGCGCATGGAGGCGTCGAGGGCGGCCTGGGCGACGCCGACGGCGCGGGCGCCCACGTTGATGCGGCCGGTTTCCAGGCCGCTCATCACCTGGCCGAAGCCGGCGCTTTCCTCGCCGCCAATGAGGTTCTCGGCGGGGATACGGAAGTCCTCGAAGAAGAGCTCGCAGGTGTCCAGGCCGCGGTAGCCGAGCTTGTCCAGGTGGCGGCCCACCTTGAAGCCGGGGCTGCCGTCCTTTTCGATGACGAAGGCAGAGAGGCCACGGTGCTTGAGGGACGAGTCGGGATTGGTGCGGGCCAGCAGGCAGAAGGCGTCGCCGGAGTCGGCGTTGGTGATGAACATCTTGGAGCCGTTGACCACGTACTCCTCGCCGTCCTTGACGGCCCGGGTCTCGAGGGCGCCGACGTCGCTGCCGCCGCCGGGCTCGGTGAGGGCGAGGCCGCCGCGCATCTGGCCGCTGGCGAGGCGGGGCAGGAAATTGTCGCGCTGCTCCTGGGTGCCGTAGTGGGCGAGCACGTAGGTGAGGATGTGGTGGGTGCCCAGGGCGCCGGTGAGGGCCATGTAGCCCTTGCTGATCTCTTCGAAGATCATGGCGAAGGTGGTGTAGTCCAGGCCCATGCCGCCGTATTCCTCGGGCACGTTGATGCCGAAGAGGCCCAGATCCTTCATCTGGTCGATGAGCTCGTAGGGCACGGTGTCGTTGGCGTCGTGCTCGGCGGCGGCGGGTTCGACCTCGCGGCGGACGAAGTCCCGCACCATGCTGACGATCTGGTTCCGCGCTTCGATTGGAGTCTGAGTGATGGGAGTTTGAGTGCTCGTGGTCACGGGGGCTCCTGTGCTGTGCCTAATAACGATGCAATTCAGTCTATCCCAGCGCATGGGGCGGCGCAACTTGGGAGCGGCTCGGGTCAGGGCCGGCGCGGCGGGGTCCCGTGGGGCGGGACGGAAAAAAGGAAAGCCCGCACGGGGCGGGCGACGACGGCAAAAATTATGGCTGGGGATACAGGATTCGAACCTGTGATACCTGATCCAGAGTCAGGCGTCTTACCACTAGACTAATCCCCAGCGTCGGTACAATTCTAGCAGGGGATGGCCGCGTTTTTCAACGCGGGGATCACCCGGCGCTGGATTGGCACCGAGCGGCGTGCCATCGGGCGGCTCACGAGAGAACGCTCGATGGCGGCGGTGGCAAGGGCGAATGGTGTTTCGTCCCCTGATGCGAAGGTTAGCTGGCTCAAGGTTCGTGCATTGCGGTGCGCTCCTGGGCGGGTGGTTTTCGGTTGCTCGCTATTGTCAGGTGGTCAGGTGATGATCGATCGATGTGTGCCAGAGCCGGATGGTCGTTCGTTAGCCCCACGGCCGGGGGTGGTACGCAAGGGTTTTTACTGCCAGGGTTGACGGTCGCGGCATGATGCCGGTGCGTCCAGGAAGGCAGCTGCTCCTGTGGCCAATTGGACTACGCGCCTGAGATGCTGGGGCGGCGACAGTCCGGGTTGTCCCATGGCCGGTATGCGATTTTGATGCTAACGGATGGCCGTAAACGACTCTCCTGGCTCTGGCGAGACGAATGTACCTGACGGGAACCATTATGGAACAGACGTTCGTGCCATGTCAAGAGGCGGGTGGCAGGATTTTGAACCGGGTTGTGGGGGTACGGTGATACAATCCGGCTATATCTTTAGAATGGAGGACGGCCTTGTCGATGTTCAAGGTGGATGTGGGTGTGGGCAACCTGGATGGCGGGGACCTGGCGCCGGTGCAGCCGATGGTGGGTACCGGGGCGGCGCACTCGATGCTGCCGGAATCGTTAATGACGCAGCTGAGGATAGAACCCCAGCAGCAGTTAGGATTCATCCTGGCCGACGGCAGTCGTGTGAAGTATGGATATGGCTTTGCGCGTTTCAGCATCGGCGACTACGAGCGGCCCTGCCCGGTGATATTCGGGCCGGACGGGAACTACCTGCTGGGCGCGTCGACGCTGGAGGCATTCAACCTGGTGGTTGACCCGGTTGGGGAGAAGTTGCTGCCGGCGGAATGGCTGTCGCTGGGGTGGGGTGGGACGCGCGAAAATCGATGATTGTTCGGGACTGTTCGGCAGGCCGTGCCATCCATGTTCATGCCGCCGTTATTGACACTGATATGGGTTGTTGGTAGCCTGAATTGGCGTTCCGGCGCACTATGGCTTGGCCCGCTAGCTCAACTGGCAGAGCAGCTGACTCTTAATCAGCAGGTTCTCGGTTCGACCCCGAGGCGGGTCACCATTTTTTCGTTTAAGGGCGGCCGCGTCGCCGGCCGTCGCGGGGAAGTGTCGGAATTGGCAGACGAGCATGACTTAGGATCATGTGCCCTTGGGCGTGCGGGTTCGAGTCCCGCCTTCCCCACCACTTTTGAACACACAGAGCATCCGACGAGGCATGACCACACCGATCACTCAGTCGAAGTGGATCACCGTCACGGAAGAGGCGCTCGCGTTCGCCTGGCAGCAGATGGCGGAACGCACAGCCGAGGACAGTGTCAACGATTGGCATGGCGCGATGCTTAAAGCTCTGCATCAGACCACGGCCCAGCAGAAACGCTCCGAAGGGCTAAAGCGATAAGGCATGACCGTTATCGCCGACGCGATAACCGATCTGAAGGGGCGCTTGGCGCAGGATAAGTGTCCGTCGGAGAACTTGGGGCGACTTGGTGATCTGTTGCTTTTGACCTGATCAATGGCTGGTGCGCATCATGATCGGCATCGACGAGCGTCCTGAGTTCGTCTGCTTCTATATCGCCTTTATTTACTCATTTTATTATCCCTCTCACTAACCAACGTGAGGGGGGATTTTTACGGTCTCAGCTCAAGTCGTCACTGCACTGACTTTGAGACACCCAAGCGCGCTACGCATTCCAAGTCCAAGTAAGTCTCTTCTTCCAAGAGCAGACCTTCTATTTGCTCCGGGGTCACCTTTCCTTCTCGCCACAAGACGTACAACTCTGCTAACGCGCCTACCGTCATAAGTTTGTAAGGCTTCAGTTCGCGACTGATCGCCGGGGCCTCATTGATGGCGTCTTGCACAAAATCTGGTCGGCCAATCACCAAGCAACCAAATACTGGACCAAAAGTCGCAGAGGCCCCCAGGATCTCCCTCGGTTTGGTAAGGCGGATGTTCCCTTCGGAAGCAGTGACTGACACGACTAAGTTGCCATCCTCCGGAATAGACAGATACCCATCTGGTTCTCCATGGCGCTGCTTGGTGACTGGAATATACTGCCACCTGAGCAGTCCTGATTGAAGGATGTCTTGGACCCTATGCTCCAAATCCGTTCCTTCGGCATCGTAAATGCTGCTAACCATCGCGGCATCCGAACCCATGGCCTTTAGCCTCTCGATCTGCCGGTACATCACTCGGTGCTGCAGGCGAGTGTAGGTTTCTATGATCGATTCCTTAACGGACCGAGCTAACTCAGCGGGCATCGGAAGGGACTGGTCTATAGCCTCCAACACGGCGTCCAGATCCGTCAATCCACGTTTGCGCAGCTCCATGATGATGCCCCTGTTTAGACCCGTAACCGGAAGCGCAGCCAGACTCACGCATTCAAACGGAACGCCGTGGAGGAGCCGTTGACTCAATTCATCCAAGCCTTGAATAAACTCATCAGAGGCGCCCAAAAGTGGCGCCGCATCCTTCGCCGCATCTAGGACCCAAGATGCCGCTCGTGCGACCCCCCTCAGTACTCCGCCCCGAACTCCAAACTCCCGTTCAATTTCGCGTGTGCTTTTGCCAGAGATCCATTCACTTGTAGTGAATGCAATCTTGGCCATTCGTCCACGGCGGTACGGTTCTATTGCTTGCCGCCAAAGGGTCAAAACCCCCTGAGACACACCCTCTTCTTCGATGTATCTCGTCAAAGTGCCCTGCCATCCCCGGGCCTCTACGCCAGGCATTGGGAACCTCGACTGGGCCACTGCATCAGTACGAGCTGCTGCAAGGAGAGCGTCTTGGTCCGAGATCCTGCCAACCGTAGCTTCATGGCTGATCCAGTCAACGATCAAATGGAAGTCGGATACGGTTATACCTTTCGCCGCACACACTGCGCCGAGCTGAGTGACTACTAATTGGTCGTTCTCTTGTTGAACGAGTCCTGCTTGCACTAAGCGTTCTACTTGCGCTGGGATTCGAGTTTCAAGGTCTTGACGAGAGGCTTGCTCGGGTCCCAACGTGAACCACCAAAACGTTTCCCGAATGAAGGCGGCTATATCTGGCAGCCCAGACGACACTCCTGACGCGATCAAGTTCAGCAATAAGTCGTCAAGTTCGCTCTCACCCAGCCGGGACACCAGGCGTTCAACCGTCCCTCTTATGTATTGACCAACGTACTGGTCCCGAGTGAAAGGCGTGGGTGCCAACAGGATGGCTCTGCCATACTGGTCGCCAAAACGCAGGCGTCCAGCTCTGCCACCCATATTTCTAAATTCGGCAACCGAGATTGGAACATTTGACCATCCGCTTGGGGTTCTACGAGGATGAGTAGGGGGCTCGATAATTACGTCCGTCGCCGGGAGATTGACTCCCATTGCAAGGGTACTGGTGGCACAGACAAGTCGGATGTGGCCGTCTTTGAAGTGCCGTTCCACCAGCGAGCGCTCCTGCAATAGCATATCTCCATTGTGCATTGCCATGCCGTGGGCGAGAGACTCCGAGAGTCGCTCTCGTATATCAGTAGCTTCCAGCAACCTCAGGTTTGCCAAAGCCTCTGTAGCGGCAGGGGAGGTGACCCCACCCTGGATAAGGTCTTCCAAGCGAGCAATTGTGGCATCAGGCGTATTGGTGAAAACCAGAATTTGGTCCCCGCGCTGTAGCAAGCGAGCACATAAATTTACCAGTGTAAGTTCTCCATTGTTCAAGCCATCGCCGAGGTTCTCTGATCCCTGGGTTCCAGTATTCCACTCCCGATAAGCGAACACGAAATCGCTGGTTACGATTCCTTCTCGGAGTTCAACTGGTCGCTCCTTATGGGCCAGGAGCTTGCAGTCTAGCCACGAATCAAAGCCGCCAGTATTCTCCGCTACAGCTGACAAACCGATAATGCGGGGCCGGTTCGCTAATCTCCGGATCTTCGTGAGCAATATTTCCAGCCGAGCGCCCCTGGATTCAACGGAGACCATTTGGCACTCGTCCACAATGATTAAGGTGAGGGATTCCAGTACAGCTGGGTTTGCTACAGACAAGTTAAGAAGTTTCTCAAAGACAACGACAGCTAGATGAAAGTTTCCTGTTAGCAAATCTTCATCGTACTCCCGGTGTTCTCCTGTGCTAATGATTACGGAAACACCGTACTCCCTAAAGCGGTCTCTGAACTCATCGTACTTTTCCTCAGCCACAGCCCGAAGAGGAACGAGATAAACGACGCGGCCTCCTTTGTAGGCTTCGTGGAAGGCAGCCAATTCTCCAACAAATGTTTTGCCGGAAGACGTAGGCGCGGAGACCAAGAGATTGTCGCCCCCGAATAGGTCGTAGGACGTCACTGCTTCTTCTTGGATTGGCAGCAACTGCTCTCCCAAACCCGAATCCACCGAAAGGATGCGTGGGGGCTGGATACGCAAGGGAAGAGAAGCGTGGGTGATGGTGCAGTGCCCTGACGCCGCCGGATTCGAGCGGGTGAGGGTAGAGACAGCTATGCCAGGGGGATGCTGACGGCTCGCGAGTGGCCGCGGAGGGCGAGATCGTCGGGCAGATGGCAGCTGGAGACCCGCGGAGCTCAGCCTGACGCGGGACGACCAGGCGGTTGGACGGTCTGGTTGAAGGGTCGGACGCCGAAGGCGGCGTCAGGAAGGGAGCGGCAGGGCTCGCAATCGCTCCAGGGCGCGACTGAACTGGTTCTCCCAGGGCCAGTGTTGGGGCAGATGCAGGGTGAGGCGACGGGCCTTGCGGGTGATGCGTCCGGCGAGGGAGAAGAAGCGTCGCCGCAGGGTCTTGGTGGTAACCACCAGCTCGCCCAGGCCGATGCGCGCTGTCCAGCGAGCCAGATTGTGGGCCATGACCTGCACCGCCAGCCAGGCGGCGTTGGCGGGGAAGCGTCCCGAGGGAAGATGATTGAGGCCCACGCCGTACTTCAGGTCGCGGATGGCGTTCTCGATCTCGGCATGGCGGCGGTGGTCGGCCTCCAGTTCCAGAGTGTCGCCCTCCCGGTCGGTGATGCAGGCGTGATAGCTGTAGTCGGTAAGCAACGCCAGTTGGGAACCGGGCGCGGGTTTCACCCGGCGTACGATGAGCCGCGCCGGTGCGGCGTCGGGCTCATGCTGGAAGGGTGTGTATTCAGTCTCGGCCACGTCGGCGCCGCCGTCCATCCAGTAAGGGATGGGCGTCCAGTCCGTCTCGGGTATGGCCTCGATGAGGTTGCGCAGGCTTTGGTGCTGGCGGACGGTGATGGAGTAGCGGACATCCATCTTGCGGCAGACGGCGACCATGGCGTGGGTGTAGAAGCCGCTGTCGGCGCGGACGGTGAGTTGTCCGATGGCTCCGGCGTAGCGCACCCGGCCCACCGTCTCCCGCAGGAAGTGGTCCGCGCCCCGAGCGGTGTTGGCCCGACCCTGGCGCAGCCGCACCATCAGCACGTCGCCGGTGTCCGCGGCGACGGCCAGCAGCGGGTGATAGCCCCGCTGGCCGGTGTAGCCATGGCGACGGGCCCCTTCCTTGCCCAGTCCGTAGGTCTCGCAGACGGTGGAGTCCAGGTCGATGGTCAACGGCGCATCGCCCGGCCCTCCACCGGCAGCCCAGGCCCGAGCCAGCAACTCCCGGCTCACCCGATCCAACTGGCGAACATGACCCCACCGGAAACTGCGCAGAAAGGTCCCCAGGGTGGACGGCGCTTTGACCACGCAGCCGATGGCGCTGGCCGTCCGGCCGGTGCGCAACACGTCGGCGTCGTCAATGCAGTCGCCGCCGGCCAGCGCCGACGCCACCAGGGTCAGCAGCTTGTCCCCCGGGTTGGCTCGACCCGGCGCATCTCCCAGGTCAACGTGGCGGTCCACCAGCTCACCCAGACCCAGATGGTGGGCCAGGGTGAGCGGCAGGAGCAGTCCGGCATTGGCCACCAGACGGTGATCATCGAAGGCGACGTGGATGCGGTCGGGGCTGCCCAGTGGTAGCATCTAACAAGTGCTCCTCGTTTCGGGTCGGTTTCTTGTTTCAAAAACCATTATCCCCGAAGCCGGGAGCACTTTCTCATCCCCTCAGCACGCCGCCAGCCTCATCTTGTCGGTGGATTGAGGCCAAAGCTTGCCTCCAAATTTCAATGACGGTCGATGGGATGCCATAAGATTGGAGGCCATCAATTTGCATGGGTGCCATTTTTGTTCTCCTACCCGCAATGGCGGGGAGCAAAGCCGCGACTGAATGGCTCTGTCTCCCGTTGCAAAGACTAGAGACGGGAAATGCCCAGATAAACAATCGGTTCTGTTGGCGATCCTTCCGATGGACCGGGAATTTCGGGCGTGGTCAGGAATTGTAGATGATTCCAAATGAGATCACAAGGATGCCGTGATACGTGCAACTGTTCAGACTTATTGGTGAAGTGTCATTGCGAGGCGCTTGCGCCGTGGCAATCTCGACGCCATAGCAGCAACGTCCGCCCTGAAGGATTGCCCTGCGCCGACGAGAGTGTCGCGCTGCGCTCGCAATGACGACCTCCTGAATTCTGAACAGTTACCGATATGTCTCCGGCCAAACCTGTCGCTACAAGCCAATAAAGTATAGGGCGTCTGAAAAGAGGACTACTTCGGCCAAATGCTAGCCCCATACCATTCAACACCGTGATGTTCAAATCAATGACCATGGAATGGCGCTCCGGACCTATAGCAGAACCTCCCAACGAAAAGTTTGCAATTCGGTACATCTAGGCTCACCACTGCTAGCCTTGACTTCAGCGTTCTTCCCCTTCGTAGGGGTCCAGCCAACCGAAGCGGCGGAAGCTGACGCGGTTGGTGTCGCTGAACTCCACGCCCTCTTCCTCGAGGAGTTCGCGCTGGAGCAGGGCGCCCAGTCCCTCGCCGCGGGGGCTGATCTTGCCTTGGGCGTTGATCACTCGTTGCCAGGGCACGTCCGGGCGGTTTTCCTCGGGATCCCGGCCCAAGGACGCCAGGCAGAAGCCCACCATGCGCGGCGTGCAGCCTCCCACGATCTGGGCGATCTGGCCGTAGGTTGCCACCTGGCCGTGGGGGATCTCGCGCACCACGTCCAGGACGCGGGCGTACACCGGCGGCATGGCGGGAACGTCACCCAAGACGGGGGTTACTCCGTGGAATCGGCCGGAGCCGCGTTGGCCGGGGCGGTGTTCGCTTTGTTGGCGATGGCGGCCCAGGACAGTTCCGTGAGCATCCGCACGGGGTCGAGGATTTGCCAGAGGATCCCGTTGTTGACGAAGTAGGCGTTGGCGAAAACCACTGCTCCCAGGACGACCGTCACGAACGCGCCCACCTTGCCGGCCGGGCATCCGCATCGCCACAGGGCCACCGCCGCGACGCTGCACGAGGCGATGAACAGCGGGTTGACCGTGCGCCAAACGTCGCCCGAGTAGTCGCCGAACAGCCCGGTGTAGCCGTTGATGAAAACCGTCAGCGCCACGAGTCCCAACGCCAGGCTGCGTACCCAGGCCACGCGCCTGGTGCTGAGCCAAAACCACCAGACGCCGGCGAAGCCCATCACCAGCGGGCCGATCTGCCACAGCTTCCAGCCCCAGTTCACGACGCCGAGGTCGTCGGGGTCTGCGATTGCGGTTTTCACCGTCCAGGCAAAGATGGCCAGCGCGATAAAGGCCGCCGCGGCCACGGCGGCAATCGGGTCAAGGTCGCGAGGACCGAATGATTTGAGCATGGTCCCTCCGCCGTTTATGGGGTCTGCATCACCGTCAGGCTGATATTGCCGACGGTTCCGCTGCCGGCCGTTATTGAACCGGGCGTCGTTCGCGGTGATGGAGACCCTGGTTTCGCTATTGAATCACCAGCGGGCAGGTCGAATGGGGTCTACCAATTGACCAGGCCAGGCTTCTGGGCTTTCCAACCGGCGTCGGAGGGGAACACGGTCTCCATCTCCACGCGGCCGAGGTCGCCCTCAAACATGTGCTCCACGGCGGAACGCCAGGCGACGTAGTGGGGCTGGTCGCGGTGGGTGGCGTGGGCCTCGCGGTTGGCATACACCTCGTAGAGATAGAACTGGTTGGGGTTATCGGGGCTGCGCAGGATGTCGAAGCGGAAGCAGTTTTCCTCGTCGCGGACGCTGCCCTGGCCGTCGCCGAGGCTGGCCTGGGAAAACTCGTCGGCGTAGCCGTCCTTGATGTTGATGGTAACGAAAATGGCGTACATTTCGCGCGTTCCTCCTGTGGTTTGAAGCGGCCGGGAAACGGGTTTATGGGCCGCCGGGCAAAATTATAGCAGGCAGGGCCGTGCTAAAATGCCGCGAGGAGACTGCCCCATGACCACACCCAACGACTGCTATATCGACCTGCGAGGCTTGCCCTTCCACTACCGCGACTGGGGCGGCGACGGGCAGCCGGTGCTACTGCTGCACGGGCTGGCGTCGACCTGCCACATCTGGGACCTGGTGGCGCCGCTGCTGGCGGAGGACTTTCGGGTCGCCGCCCTGGACCAGCGGGGGCACGGGTTGTCGGCGCAGGTGGACGACGGTTTCGACTTTGCCACCGTGTCCGGCGACGCGGCGGCGTTCATCGGATACCTGGGGTGGGAACGCCCCGTTATCGTAGGCCACTCATGGGGCGCGGACGTCGCGTTGGAACTGGCGGCCGCCGAACCCGATTTGGCGTCCGGCCTGATTTTCGTGGACGGCGGGACCATCGAGCCGTCGGCGCGGCCGGGATGGTCTCTGGAGCAAGCGCGGCAGGATATGGCGCCTCCCATCTTCACCGGCTTCACGCCGGAGATGATGCGCGAACGCGTGGCTACCGGCGCGCGGTTCGGGCCCGATCCCTCGGAAACAGTGATTGAGGCGGTGCTGGCCAACTTCCGGGTGCTGGAGGACGGGACGATTCAGTCCCACCTGCGCCGCGAGAACCACCTGCGCATCATCGACGCGCTGTGGGACCACCGGCCGTCACAGCTCTACCCCACGCTGCGGTGTCCGGTCCTGATGCTGCCGGCGCGGCAGACCACGCCTGACGCAATGGACCGCCGGTTCCGGCGTGAAGAGTCCATGGCCAAAGCGGCGGCGCTGTTGCCGGTGAGCCAGACGGTGTGGCTGGAAGACAGCATCCACGACGTGCCGTTGCAACGCCCGGAACTGGTGGCGGAAACCATGCGGGAGCACATCAACAACGGTTTCTTTGACCGCAAAACGTAGACACCGGCGCAAAACGTAAGACACCGGACAACTCGTCAAATCGTCACGGCTGACAGCGATACAGGAGGCTGAACATGACCACCGTAGGCTCCGGCAAGTACACCTACACCCTGGAAGAAAACTGGGCGCGCCTGCCCGAGGGAATGACCATGGGCAACGCCTCGGCGGTGGCCACGGACTCGCAGGACCGGGTCTACGTGTTCCAGCGCAAGGACCCGCCGGTGCTGATCTTCGGGCCGGGGGGCAACTACCTGGGTTCCTGGGGTCTGCGCGCCATCGACGAGGCCCACGGCATCTACATCGAGGACGACATCGTCTACCTGACCGACCGCACCGACTCGGTATGCGTGATCTACACGCTGGACGGCAAGCCGTTGCAGGTGATCGGCGACCGGGGGGTCCACTCCGACACGGGTTGCGAGGTTCCCGGCGAGGTCTGCCCGCGTTCGGCCGGCCCGTTCAACTATCCCACGGAGCTGGTGCCGGCGCCCAACGGCGACCTGTACGTGTCCGACGGGTACCGCAACGCCCGGGTGCATCGGTTCTCCCGCGACGGGCAGCTGAAGCAGTCCTGGGGCGAGCCGGGCAAGGGCGGCCCGGGCGAGTTCCACCTGCCCCACAGCATCGTGGCGCATCCCAACGGCAACCTGTACCTGTGCGACCGCGAGAACAACCGCATGCAGATCTATTCGCCCGACGGCGAATTCCTCACCATGTGGGAGGATATGCGGCGGCCGCTGGACATCTCCGTCGACAGCGAGGCCAACCTGGTGATCAGCGAGGGCGGCGCCAACGGCATGCCTCCCCGGGTCAGCATCATGGACCCGGACGGCAACGTGCTGGCCCGCTGGGACTCGGAGTCGGCCCACGGCAGCTGGGTGGACGCCAACGGCAACATCTACATGGCGCTGGGAGCGCAGGAGCGGGTGGATAAGTACGCGCGGCAGTAGGCAATCCTCCGGCGCAGCGATGGGAGAGTTGGCGCATTTGTGCCAACTCTCCCATTTTGCGGTTTCACCGCATTCTTAGTACACTTGATCTATCTCGGCACACGGACAGGCGGAGGAAGGCAACCGATGGAAGCGCAGAAATCCTTCCAGTTGCAGTGGGACAAGTTCGCCGCCGCGGTGGCTTATTTGACGGAATGCTCGGAACGTGACGAGACTTTCGGATCCACCAAGTTGGTCGAGCTCCTGTACTACGCGGATGGCGCTGCCTACCTGCAATTGGGAACGCCCATCACCGGGTCCAACTATATACATGCGGATCATGGTCCGTTGCCCGAGGATTGGCGGTCCCTGGCGGATCGACTGGAACGCGAGGAAATAGTTCGAGTAGACGTTGAGGTTCTTTCGAGCCGGCATCAGCGCCAACGGCCTCTGCTCGGTCAAAAAGCCACAACCTCTCCGCTAAATGACCAGGAACGCTCTATTCTTGACGACCAGCTGCGCCGTTTTGCCGAGTTCAACGCCGGGCAGATCGAAGAGTATTCCCATGACGAGGTAGCCTGGCGGACTACGGAGCCACAGCGGGTGATGCCTTGGGAATTGGCGGGAATCAGAATCCCCAAGCTCACCGACGATGTGAAGGTGAGGGGGCAGAGAATAGCAGAACACATCCAGAAGAACGGCCGGCAAATATCGCGCATCCTCGTCGAACGACAAGATGCGATATAGGGTTGTTGAAACGGTCCAATTCAGCGACTTGTGGCAATCTGCCATAGACTCCGGTGTTATCGACCCAGTTGCCGAAAGCAAACTGCAAGGATTGGCTCGCCTGCTGTCGTTGAACCCATACTATTTCCCATTGTTTGATACAACCGGAGAACCTGCCGGCCTCCGCTGGGTGGATTTTATTCCCGGGTCAATCGTCCGAATAGAAATCTGGGATTCCGTGGTGGAAGATGACCAAACCGTTTATTTGGAGACCGTCGAAGTCATCTGACCGGCACAGCAATCGTTGCCGGGACTCGCGCGGTGAACAGCGGCGTTGGGATCAGCCTGTGCTATAATGCCGACGCGCCGGTACCGAAAAACGTTGAAACAGGTTCTTTTGTCCGTGCGTACAATTTGTAAGCCTATAGTCGGTCATTATGAAAGCATCTGAACTGGTCGCCCCAGAAGTCAACGATAACATCCCGGAATTTGGCCCCGGGGATACGGTACGGGTCAACTTCCGTATCCGGGAAGGGGCTCGGGAGCGCGTGCAGGCGTTCCAGGGAGTTTGCATCCGGCGCACCCACGGGACCGGGCCGGCCGCGAATTTCACCGTGCGGCGCATCACCGCCGGCATTGGCATTGAGCGCGTCTTCCCGCTGCATTCCCCGCTGATCGAGTCGCTGGAAGTGACGCGGCAGGGCAAGGTGCGACGGGCCAAGCTCTACTACCTGCGAGGGCGCCAGGGACGGGCCGCGCGCATCAAGGAAAAGACGACTTACCGCACCAATCGGTAGGCAACACACCCGAAACGTCAACCGCCGCCCGCTGCCTTCTCCGGCGCGGTTGCGGCGGTTTTGCATTGTAATATCCTGCGACTCACGCGAATCCCGACCGAAGGGGTGAAAAACGAGGTCGCACCGTGAACTACGCCGACGTCGCCATAGACGCTGACTGGATACCGCCGGGCAGGACTTTTTCCTATCGCATACCGCGACATCTGCCGGTGGAACCCGGACAACTGGTCTGGGTGCAATTCGGGCGCAGCATCGTTCAGGGGGTTGTGCTGACCCTGGCGGACGCGTCGGCGGTGTCGGAAGAGGAAACGCGGGACATCCTGCACCCGATGGAGCCGTCTCCCTTGGTTGGTTCGCTGGGGCTGGAGCTGGCCGAGTGGCTGGGGCAAACCTACCGGTGTTCTCCCTTTGAGGCAGTCGCGCCGGCGCTGCCGCCGGGCTTTCGCGCGCAACAGCGGTCGCGATTGACTGCGGTCCCTGGCCCGGAGGATTCGGGCGGGTTGGCGTCTTTCCGTGAATCCACCCGCGCCGCGTGGCAGGAACTGGTCGACTCCGCACGGGCCTGGGAGGAAATCACGTTCCTGAAACGCATTGACCCTAATCACGCCAACGTCGCCCGCCGGGAACTGCAACGGTTGGTGGGGCGTGGCTTGGTGCGCAAGGAGGTCAGCCTGCCCCGTCCGCGATCCCATCGTTATCGTCGCCTGCTGATCCCCGGTCAGTATACCGATGCCGGCGAGGAAGGCGCGGCGGCTCCGCAGACGCGAGGCACGCGCCAGGTGGAACTGCTGGCTGCCGTGCGGGAGGCCGCCGCCGGCTACGACACCACCGGAACCGCCAGTCTCCTGGGGTCGGCGGCCGACGCGCTCCTGCAGCGTGGACTGGTGGCGGAGGAATGGCGACGGGTGGAGCCCGAGACTCCTGCGGGCGTGGCGCCGGCCAACCCACCGCCGAAGCATCTCACGGCGGCGCAGGCCGATGCTCTGAACAGCATCACCGCCGCGCTGGACGACCCGAATGTCCTGCCGCGCAGTTTTTTGCTCCACGGCGTGACTGGCAGCGGCAAGACCGAGGTGTACCTGCGGGCCATCGCCCATGCTGTTGGTCGGGGGAAGCAGGCCATTTACCTGGTGCCGGAGATCGCGTTGACGCCGCAGACGGTTGGCATCGTGAACGACCGGTTTCCCGGTCGCGCTGCCGTCCTGCACCACCGCCTGACGGAAAGGCAACGGTTCGAGGAGTGGTGGAGGATACGGGATGGACAGGCCGACGTGGTGGTCGGGCCGCGCAGCGCGCTGTTCGCGCCGGCCCTGAACCCGGGCATTGTCATCGTGGACGAAGAGCACGAACCGGCTTACAAGCAGGACGAGCATCCTCCCTATTACCATGCGCGGGACGCCGCCCTGGCCCTGGCCCGGCGTTCGGGCGCGGTGGTGGTGATGGGTTCGGCCACGCCCGATGTCAGCACGTACTACGAGGCGACGCGCGGGCGTCACCACCTGTTGCGGCTGCCGGAGCGCGTACCGCATCCCGACGGACGGGCCACGCCCCTACCCGACGTAAGCGTGGTGGACATGCGGCGGGAACTGCGGGAAGGCAACCGCAGCGTCTTCAGTCGCGGCCTCACCGAGGCGCTGGACTCCACGCTGGAGGCCGGCCGGCAGGCGATCCTATTCCTGAACCGCCGGGGCAGCGCGGCGTTCATGCAATGCCGGGACTGCGGCGGCGTGATCAATTGCAGCCGATGTTCCGTGGCCTATGCCTTTCATCGCGAGTCGGGTCGGCTGATCTGCCACTACTGCAACCGGCAGCGGCGATTGCCCCGGGCCTGCCCGCAGTGCCGTGGCGGCCGAATCCGGGAGATGGGCGCCGGAACCGAGACGGTGGCATCCCATTTGCAGCAACGCTATCCCGACGTGACTATCGAACGGTGGGATTCGGACTCGGTCCGAAATCCGGCGCAGCTGGAAGCGGCGATGGGCCGGCTGTCCAGCGGTGAAGCGCGGATCCTGGTGGGAACCCAGATGGTGGCGCGAGGGTTGGATCTGCCGAACGTGACGCTATCGGCCGTGCTGCTGGCCGACCTGGGCCTGAACCTCCCGGACTTTCGTGCCGGCGAGCGGGCGTTTGCCCTGCTCTGCCAGGTGGCCGGACGGGCCGGACGGGGCGACGAGCCGGGCCGGGCGATCATCCAGACGTACCAGCCCGACCACTACGCCATTGCAGCAGCGTCGGAGCAGGACTATGCCGCGTTCTACGGGATTGAGATTGAAGCGCGGCGTCACCAGGGCAACCCGCCCTTCAACCGGCTGGCCCAGGTGGTTTGCTCGGACCTCAGCATCCGCGCGGTCCAGCAGACCCTGGGAGAGCTGGTCGAGTCCTGGCGGGAGCAGGCGGTGCGTGAAGGTAGGGATGACGTTGACATTATCGGGCCGACACCCTGTCTTCCCGAACGAGTGCGCGGGCGGTACCGCTGGCGATTGTTGCTGCGGGGCCGCAGGATCTGGCAATTCCTGGAAGGGCGGAGTATCCCGAGGAACTGCCGGGTTGATGTTGACCCGGTGCGTTTGGACTGAATCCGCTCGCAACCGGGGGCGGCGGTGGCGGCAGGGTGATGGGGTTGTCACCGTCGGGAATGGGAGGACGCGGCAGCAACGGGGCGGTGCGACTACTGCCGGCGAGAGCGCGTGCCATGGCGCGACGAGATTGCCACGCTGCGCTCGCAATGACACTCCGGTGCTGTGAATGGCAGCCAGGTCGCTTGCAACGGGGGGCGGCGATGGCGGGAAAGACCCTGAGGATGGCGGAGGCCATGTTGACAACGTGAAGGATTTTGGTGTATCAATTTGCCACTGCTTGCGTGCGCCAATCCTAGGATTGGTAGCCTTGCCACGGAGGAGGAACCATGCCCGATATCTATTACGCTCGGCCAAGTAATTTCCTTTCGGATCCTCGGGACCGGACGGTTATCGTGGGTGAGTCCGAAGATGAAGTACTCGAAAAGATGTACGCATATCTGAGCAGCCCGGAAGCCCAGGCCCGCTACCCCGGCGTTGCAGACCCGAAGGAGTTGGAGAACAACATCCGGACGTGCATCTTCAAGAAGGGCACCAAGGCCATTCACAACCGACCGCCGGATGCGGAACCGGTCAAGTAACCGGCAACATACGGTCAGTCATTGGCGCCCCCGTTCTCACCGGACGGGGGCGTCTCGTCGTGCGGGTTGCTGCGCCTACGGCCCGTGGTTATACTGCGGCATCATGGCGATCAATCCTGACGATTTCCCGCCGGGAACCTACCACGAGCTGTCGCTGTTCCCCCTGAACAATGTGGTGCTGTTCCCCGGCATGCCCCTGCCGCTCCACATTTTCGAGGAGCGGTACAAGGCCATGATCGGCGACTGTGTCGACCGGGATGAACCGTTCGGGGTGCTGCTGATCAGGGACGGCAACGAGGTTGGAGAACCCGCCGAACCGCATTCGGTGGGGACAACGGCTCGCGTTTCGCAGGTCCAACGCCTGCAGGAGGGCCGTCTGAACATCCTAACCCGCGGCGAGACCCGCTTCGAGTTGCTGCAAACGGTGCGGACCGTGCCCCATCTGGTCGGGTTGGTCCGCTACATGGAAGAGGACGAGGGGGATGTTTCTGCCACGGCGTTGGCCGGCGTGCGCGAACAGTTCATCCAGTTGCAGCGTCAACTCACCGCCATGGCCGGCGGTTGGGACCGGGAGATCACGGTTCCCGATGAGCCCATCGCCCTGGCTCGCATTGCCTCATCTACGTTGGCCGTGAGCCTGCCCCTGCCGCCCGATGTTCGACAGTCGCTGTTGGAAACGCCCACCGCGGGCGGACAACTGGAGAAGTTGCAGACCCTGATGCGGCAGGCGAATCGCATCGTCGCGGAACAGGTGGAGCAGAACACGCCGTTCAAGGGGCCGCGCCTGAATTAGCGCCGGGCCGGCATCAGCTACTGACGGGCGCTCAACTGCCGGACTGACGACGCAGTTTTTCTTGGAGTTCCCGCACGCGCTGTTCTGCCGCGGCCGCACGGGCTTCAGCTCCCGCAGCCCGAGATTCTGCTCCCGTAGCCCGAGATTCTGCTCCCGTAGCCCGGGCTTCTGCTCCCGCAGCCCGGGCTTCTGCCAGCGCCAGGGCGTCCAACGCCTCAATCAGATCCGGTAGGAATTCCCGCGAATCGGGTTCCCGGAATCTCAGGCAGCCCTCCTCCCAATGCAACTCAAGGCCCAATGCCGTGCTGTAGCCCCGCACCGCCTGATCCACGGATCCAAAGACCGGGATCGGTTGGTACGTTCCTGCCACGAGGGAGTCCCCCGCCAGCGGCGCATCGTGCCACGCACCCCCGCTGGGATCAAACCGCCAATATTCCTTGACCCCCAGCCGGGCATAGTCATCCCGCTTCGTGGTGTAATCACGCACGCCCGTGCTCGGAGACGCTACCTCGAGCACGAAATCCGGCGGGCGACCGATCTCGCTGATGACGTATCCGTTGGCCACATTTTCGATCATCTCCGGCGGTATCGTCAGACCGATTGCGACCAGACAGTCAGGATGTGGAGACGTGCGGGCATCGCGAGCTTGATAGCAGAGATACCCTTCGCCCGATACCAATGTGTCAGGTTGGCGCCTGAAATAGCTGCGGAGTACCTGGTCAGCGCTAGCGACGTGTCGGCGTTGCTTCATGGCATCCGGGGGTCTGGGAGGGTCGGGCAGCTCCGTTAGCGTCGGATGTGCGCCAGTGGACGGGTACTTGGTGGTCATGAAACGCCTCTCTAGCCGGCGCCGTAAATTCGGCGCGCTCCCGCCTCGGGGATCATGCCGGAGAAGAGCTCGGGATGGATCATCTCGGCCAGGATCTCCAGACCGGTCACGAGTCGCGGACCGGAACGGCTGGTGTAATTGCTGGCGTCGATCACGTACACGCGGTCGTTCTGCACCGCCGGGAGAGAACTCCATTCCTCCTTCTCGGTGAGCAGGGGAAGGTCCTGCATGGCCCGGGGGACCTCAAAGCCGCAGGGCATGACGACGATGACCTCCGGTTGGCTCTCGACGACGGCGTCCCACTCCAGAGGGAAGGAACCCATCTCCTTGTCGCCGAAGCAGTTGGTTCCGCCGGCCAGCTCGACCATTTCCGGAACCCAATGGCCCCCGCACATGAGCGGGTCGGTCCATTCCAAGTGCAACACCCGCGGGTGGGTATCGGCCAACTCGGCGCGCTGGGTGATGCCGTCGATACGACCCTGCATCTGGGCCGTCACCCGCTCGGCAACGGACTCGGACCCCGTGGCTCGGCCCACCCGGAGCACGTCTTCCAGGACGTCGCCAAGGTATTGCGGGTCCAGGGACAGGACCTCGGGCTGCTTCTCCATGTTGACGGTGGACTCGGCGACCTGCCGAGAAGACACCGCTCAAACCTCGCAGATGGCCTGGGTCAGCAGCAGGTCCGGGTTGGCCGCGTCGAGGATCTCCTGGTCGATGTGATAGATCCCCAAGCCTTCGGCCAGGCGCTCGGATATCACGCGGCTAATCTCGCCGCTGCTGGGTTGAGTGCCCTCGAAAACGCTGCGGACCACCCACGGCTTGTTTTTGGCCTGGGCCGGGTAGTCGCACTCGTGGGTTACGCCGTGGAGCTGGTCCTCCAGCCCCAACGCGTAAACGATCTCGGTGGCTGAGGGCAGAAAAGAGCAAATTCGCATCGTGTCGCCTGCCTGATAGTGACTGGACGCATTGTAGCACTGTACCGGCGGCAGCCCTAGTCCGCCTCCCGCTGGGCAGCCGGTTCAGCATCTTCAGCTTGCTGCGCCGACGTGGGGCTGAATAGCTCGATGCGCTCTTCCAGGAAACGCCACAGATCCTCGGTGGAGTCTTCGGCAGCCTGGGCGGCCGCGCCGGCGCGCGCCTGCTGGACGGGTTGCGCGTCAGGGTCGGCCCAGTGATTGAAGGCCGGGCTCTCCACGTCCATCGCTTCAAAGGCGCTGGAGCTTGGCGCGTCGGTGCGCCGGGGAGCCGGAGGAGCGATGAACGTATTGCGGAACACCGGTTGAAGCACGCGGTGGACATGGAAGCCGGCAAACACCAGAGCACCGGCCGATGCCAACAGCAGGAACGCGGAGAGTGGGACCGACAGGCTTCCCAGGGCGAAAAGCCGGATGATCAACGGGATCAGCAGCAGGACGCCGACCAGCAGAAAGGCGGTGGCCATCCCGTCGCGCAACAGGGTTCGAAGGGTGTAGCGCGCCGGCTGGCCCGCGGTGTCGCGTGCCGCCGCCCGAACCGTAAGGCTGGCGACCACGCGCAATTCTCGCCAGATGGCTATGGCGGCGGGCACGTTGATTCCCACCGTGGCGCCGCCCAGGATCATGCCCAGCAGCGCATGGGACACTGATTCCGGTTCGGCCAGCAAGTCGGGTACGGCATATACCGCCGCCGTGCCGATGGCGGTCAGCACCGCGATGATGCAGATGTCGATGATGATGCGGCGCACCGAGTTTTTCAGCAGGCGTCCCGTCTCCCCGGGCAGGGAGAACGCGGCCCAGAACGACTGGATCGCCAGGAAGATGACCAGATTGACCGCCAGCACCGCCGGGGGCGCACGCCGTTCCAGCCAGTCGTACGTCGGAGTGGCTATCCGGGAGGTCAACGGCGCGAGGACTGCCGTAATGGCGGTGGAGATGGCCAGCACCGGACCCACAATCGGGCCGGCCGCCGCGTGACTTGCGCTGAGATGGCCGATCGCCAGCGAAAACTCGCCCATCTGTGGCATGGTCATGCCGACCTGGACCGCGGTGCGGGACCGCCGGCCGGCCAGTACCGCTCCGATGGTGTTGGCGGCGATCTTCCCACCCATGAAAACTCCGACCACCACCAGGGCCGGCACGATGTAGTCGTCCAGCGTGCGGTAGTCGATCAGCATCCCGATGGACAGGAAGAACAGGGCGCCGAACATGTCGCGCACTGGATTGACCAACCGCGTCACCCGTCCGGCCGCGTCGGTGTCGCCGATCACGACGCCGATGAGGAAGGCCCCGGCCGCCGACGACAATCCGAGGAACTCGGCGCCCAGCGCCAAACCGAAGCAGCAGCCAAGCGAAGCGACCAACAGGGTCTCGTCGGATTGCATCCGGGAGAGGAACCGCATCAGCCGCGGCGCCAGCAGCGCGCCGAAGCCCAGCGCCGCGATGCAGAAGATGCCGAGCTTGGCAGCCAACCATCCCACGTCGACGAGGTCGGTGGAACCGGTGGTCGCCACGCCGGCCAGCAGGGTCAGCAGGATGACGGCGGCAAAGTCTTCCACCAGGAGGATGCCAACCACAGTCTGTCCCCATCCGGAGCGCAGGTTGCCGCTGTCGCGCAGACCTTTGAGCAGGATCGCCGAACTGCTGATGGCGAGGGCGCCGCCCAGGTACAGGCTGCTGACGCCGGATATGCCCAGCAGCTTGTCGGCTATCAGCGTGCCCAGATAGGTCAGGGCGGAGATTTCCACCGCGCCGATGACGAGCACCCGCAGACCAATTTCCCGGATGCGCCGCCAGCCCAACTCCAGGCCGATTCCGAACAACAGTAGGATCAACCCCAGTTCGGCAAGCAACTCGATGGTGTCCAGGTTGCTGATCACCGGGTGGGGCAGGGTGTACGGCCCAATCAACAACCCGGCGATGAGGTAACCGAGCACGGGTGGCTGCCAGACCAGCCGGGCTAGCGCCAGACCAACAGCCGCGATGGCCATCGCGATCGCAAAGTCTTTCAGCAATCCGGCTGATGCGTCTGTTAAGCCGGCTGCGAATATGGCCAGCGGGAACTCTATCTCAGATCTCCCTGCTAAACGTGTAGCGCCGGTGTTTGACCTGCGCCGCCATGGAACTCAGATCCGGAATGGAACTCAGATATGGAACAAGCCACGCGCTGAGCCGAACCCATTCACGGCAACGCTCGATGGGAGCGCCGCGATTTGCCGTCCCCGCCGTTCCGGCAGGATCCCGCCGGCGGGACGGGGACAGATGTTTCGCCGGCAGGCGGCGAGGGAAGTGCGAGGAACTACGCGGCGCGGCCGGCGTGCTTCTGGCGCGCCTCGGTGACGAACTCGGCGGTGACGGAAGTGCTAGGGGTCGCCACGGCGACCGAACCATACAGCGGTCAACGCTTTTTCCACGTGTCCACCAGGTAGTTGCCCTGGTCGTCGTCAACGCCCCAGATCTTGAAGTGGATGCGCACGTCGGCGTAAAGGCTAACGTCGCCGGGGGTTGCTTCCGGATCGCGGAAGGCTTCGGCGGTCACTTCCATGAAGTCCACCGGGGAGTCGTCGGTCAAGGCGATTCGCTCGACCATGTTCACGGCGCAGGCGGTGATGCCGGAGAGGAACAGTTCCCCGGCTCCCACCGCGTCGCCGCCGCCGTCATCGGCGACCCAGTGATGCGTGCGGGCGTTGCAGATCGCTCTGCCGTGGGTTCCCGAGCTGTACGTTTCCACGTGATAGGCCATTTCCAATGCAGCCATCGTTCCCCCTCTGGCGTAACGCGCTCCGCGGATATTCCCTTATAGTGATATTGATCCCTAGGACGGCTAAATCATAAACTATGTTGGGCTGCAACGCCAAGCGCGCAGAATTTTGGGCGAATTATAAATTGAACGACGCCAGACGCGAGACATCCGAAGATCTTCTGGGTGTTGTAGTGGTCGCCGCCGGGCGCAGCACCCGCATGGGCGGGACCGACAAGACCTTTGCCGATGTCCACGGAACTCCCCTGATTGCCCATACGCTGCGGCGCATAGCGGCGTCGGACGCGGTGGACCGCATAGTGCTGGTGGTTGCCGCCGACGCGGTGCCCGACGGCGAAGCGGTAGTGCGGGAGTTGGACATTGCCAAAATCGTGGCAGTGTGCGCCGGAGGCGCCCGCCGCCAGGATTCGGTGTTCGCCGGGCTGTTGGCCATGGGCGAGCGGCGCTGGGTGGCCGTTCACGACGGGGCGCGCCCGTGCGTCTCCGGAGATGTCCTGGAGCGTGCGCTCGCTGAGGTTCGGGGAACGGGCGCGGCGATAGCGGCGGTGCCGGTGAAGGATACGATCAAGGTGGTGGGCGAGGAACGGGTGATTTCGGATACGCCGGACCGCGCCACCCTGTGGGCAGCGCAAACTCCGCAGGTTTTCGACTACCAAATACTGCTGGATGCCCATCGCGCCGCCGGGGTCGAATACACGGACGACGCGGCGATGGTTGAAGCAGCGGGCCACCGGGTGACGGTTTTTTGGGGTGATTACCATAACCTGAAGGTCACCACGCCGGAGGATCTGGATATGGTCAGTCTGCTATTGGGACGGGGATAAGCCGAATCTCCCACAAACGGCGCACGAGTCTGCTTGCAACAGGCTGACCTATATGCTTACGATGTTTCATGTCGTCCGTTGTCACGCATGGGCGCGTGCATGTGAAGAAAACATTCGCGTGTTTGGACAAAGGGTTTCGACAGGCGGAGGATCACCATGGTTGCCAGCACTGTCAACCGTCGCTCTCGTTACCGGGAGTACGCTCTATTCCTGCGGGTGAGCGCGGACCGGTTGGACATGGCGGTTGCTCCGGCCCGGCTGGAGCATTTGCGCTCGAAGGTCAATGCCGAGCGGAACACATTTATGGCGTGGGTTGTCATCTGGTCCATATTGGGGTTGGTCTGCGTGGCGCCGCTGGTGATGCTGTTGGCCGCCCACATGGACGTGTCGGCGCCGGCGTATTTTGCGGCCCAGGCCGACGCGTTTTATTCGCAGCTGAGAATTGGCGGCGAACCCACCAACGCGGACATCGTCGCATCCGGGTCGGCGCTGGCGTTTCTCGCAGCGATCATCATCGGTTACGCACCGATCATCGCCTACGGCGGGCCGTTGAACGACATCGAGGAAGCGCACCGGACTCTCAAGTCCATCGAGCGAGCGTAGGCGCCCGGGCGGGGTCGCGGGTTGCCCCAGCGAGGCCAGCGGTGGAGTATCGAGTAGGAAACGGAGCCGACGCCCACGCCCTGGCTGCCGGGCGCGCGCTGGTGCTCGGCGGCGTGACCGTCCCACATCCCGCGGGCCTGGCCGGCCACAGCGACGGCGACGCGCTCAGCCACGCGGTGATCGACGCCCTGCTGGGAGCTGCCGGTTGCGGCGACATCGGAACGCACTTTCCACCCGAAGACCCGTCGCTGGCCGGGATCAGCAGCCTGCTGCTGCTGGAACGCACGGTTGGAGTGCTGGCCGAGGGTGGTTGGTGCATCGCCAACGTTGATGCTACAATGCTGGCGCAACGCCCCCGGTTGTCACCCCATGTGCCGCTGATGCGCCGGAACATCGCCACCGCCCTGTCCGTAGAACAGTCGCAGGTCAGCGTCAAAGCCACCACCACCGATTACCTGGGATTTACCGGGCGGGAAGAGGGCATCGCGGTCGTCGCCGTAGCGTTGCTGTACCGGCCGTGACACCGCACGATACCAAAATGGGCGTAATCGCCGTCGTCAATCCAGATTAGTATGAAGCTCTACAACACCCTGAGCGGACAGGTTGAGGAGTTCGTTCCCTCCGACGGCAACCTGGTCAAGATGTACGTGTGCGGCGTGACTCCGTACTCCTCCACCCACGTCGGACACGCGTTGAGCTATGTGATGTTCGACACGCTGCGGCGATACCTGGAGCACAAGGGCTACGAGGTCCGCCACGTCCAGAACTTCACCGATATTGACGACAAGATAATCCAGCGAGCGCAGGAGTCCGGCGTCTCCGAGGACGAGTTGGTCGAGGAGTTCATCGGCGACTACTTCGATACGATGGACGCGCTGAACATCCAGCGCGCCTCCGAATACCCGCGCGCCACGCGTGAAATTCCGCGGATTATCGACGCGATATCCGGCCTGATAGATCGCGGCCACGCTTATCCGGCCGCGGGCGACGTGTATTTCCGGGTGACCAGCAAGGACGACTACGGAAAGCTCAGCCATCGCACCCTGGACAGCATGATCGCCGGCGCGCGGATCCAGGTGGACGAGAACAAAGAGCATCCCATGGATTTCGTGCTGTGGAAGGGGGCCAAGCCCGGCGAACCCTCGTGGGAGAGCCCGTGGGGACCGGGCCGTCCCGGCTGGCACATCGAGTGCACCGCCATGTCGCTGGAATATCTGGGCGAGCAGCTCGACATCCACGGCGGCGGGCAGGACCTGGTGTTCCCCCACCACGAAAATGAGATCGCGCAGAGCGAGTGCTATACCGGAGCCAAGCCGTTCTCCCGCTACTGGATGCACAATGGCCTGCTGCAGCTGGGCTCCGACAAGATGAGCAAATCGCTGGGCAACTTGGTGTCGGTGGTGGAAGCCCTGGAACGCTACAGCCCGGACGCCATCCGGCTTTATTTCCTCAGCAGCCACTATCGCAGCCCCCTGGCCTACAGCGACGAAGGCGCCGCAGCGGTGGAGCGGAGCCTGGAGCGGGTACGGCGGGCGCTCATCCCCGGGAACGGCGCCGGAGCCGAGGTTGAAGCCGACACCCACCGCGTCCGGTTCGCTGCGGCCATGGACGACGACCTCAACACTCCCCAGGCGGTGGCCGCGCTGTTCGACCTGGCGCGGGACATCAACCGCGGCCGGGACGCCGGCCAAAGCGTGGGCTCGGGTCAGGCGGCCCTGCGCGAGCTGGGAGCCGTGCTGGGACTGACTTTCGTGGACCGCCCGGCTCCCGAGGCCGACCTCGCCGCGACTCCATTCATCGACCTGCTGGTATCGGTGCGCACCGAACTGCGGGCCGCCCGCCAGTTCGCCCTGGCCGACCAGATCCGGGACGGCCTCGCCGAGCAGGGCGTGAGCCTTGAAGACGGCGCCCAAGGCACCCAGTGGCAGCGGCAGACGACCGAATAGCGTTGTCCCCCGTGTCCGCCTCCGCGCAGTCTGCTTCAGATACCGACCGACCGCCATTGGGCGATCTGGTTGCCGGCCTTGCTCCGATAGTCGGCGCGGAGCACGTCCTCACTGACCCCGTAGAGATTGACCGCTATTCGGCCGACGCCCTGACGCCATACCGCGCCTACTACGCCGACGCGGCTTTCGACCGGCTGGCCGATGCGATCGTTCGGCCGGCGGATACGGCGCAGGTATCCCAGGTTGTTGCATTTGCCCAGGAACGCTCGGTTCCGGTAATCCCCTACGGCGGCGGAACCGGGGTGATGGGCGGAGTGCTGCCGGTTCACGGCGGTATCATCCTCGACCTGGGCCGGCTCAACCGACTGCTGCGCGTGGACACCGTATCGCAGACCGCGGAGGTTGAGGCGGGGATGATCCTCGAAGACCTCTACGCTGGCCTGGAACCCCACGGCCTGATGCCGGGGCATGACCCTTACAGCGTACCCATTGCCAGCGTGGCCGGGACGATCTCCACCAACGGCGTGGGCTATCGCGCCGCCGCCTTCGGCCCCATGGGCGACCAGGTGGTGGCGCTGGAAGTGGTGCTTCCCGACGGCCGCGTGATCGAGACGCGACCCGTGCCGAAGCAGTCCTCCGGCCCGGACCTGAACCACCTGTTCATTGGCAGCGAGGGCGTCTTCGGCGTGATAACCCGGGCCACCCTGCGCGTGTTCCGGCAGCCCGAGGCCGCCGAGTACGCGACGATGGAATTCACGGATTTCGACGCCGGCTTCATGGCGGTGTCAGAAATGGCCGCCCTGGGCATCCGCCCGACGCTGCTGGATCTGACTGAGGACAGCGAAGGCATCCTGCTGCACCTCCTCTTCGAGGGCTATCGGGAAGGCGTGGATGCGGCGCTGCGGCGCACCATGTCAGTTTGCGACGCGGCAGGCGGGTGGGACGTGGGCCCGGAGCCGACCCTGTCCTATTGGAAGCATCGGCATGACTCCGCTTTGAACTATCGCCAGACTGCCCTGGGACGGCCTCGCGAGGAACGTTGGCAGAGGCAATGGGGCCGCACGTTCGACTACCTGCACATGAGCCTGCCGGCCGACCGGGTGCTGGAGTACCGGCGCCGGGCTGACCAAATGCTGGAGGCCCGGAAGATCAAGGTGGTGGAGTACTGTCTGTGGAGCCGCCCCGAGTTCTTCTCATTGCTGGTGGTGCCCGACGGTGATCGCCGGGTGGTTGGTCGGGACGGCTACGATCCCGAGGTAAGGGACAACCTGGCGGCCGGCGTGGACGAAGTGCTGACGCTGGCGCAGGATATGGGCGGGATCATGGAGTACTGCCACGGCGTCGGCATCAAGCTGCACCACTTGTTGGGTCGCGAGTTGGGAGTCAGCAGGGATGCGCTGCTGGATATCAAGCGAGCGCTGGATCCGGCGGGCATCATGAATCCGGGGAAATTGACGTTGTAGCACATCGGGCGGCGAGACCAAGGCGATTGTTGAGGGCGGGTTTGGAACCCGCCTTTTGCATCGATACATACGATATGATCTATCGCGCAATATCTATTGACGGAATATCGCCGGATCGGTATCATAATTACAAATGATCACCGGCTATTACTATTAGCCACGAGGAGCAAGCAAATGGTTACCGCAATCAATCCTGAAATCGAAACCAAGTCCGCGGTTGCCGAAACCGCCGAGGCGCCCGCTCAGCCCGCCGCCGTCGACGTTTCCGCGATCCCGGAAACCCCGGCCGAGTTGCTCGAGCAGTGGGAAAACACCCGCAAGCCCTCCGTCCAGGCGACCATCATGGCGAGTTTCGTCGCCCTGTGGAACGTGGTGGCCGGCCCGGGGATGACCAACCGCGCCCGCCTGGAGCGGGAAATCGCCGAGACCCGCGGCTACCGCGACGGTTTCACCAAACTGGCCTAGTCAGCCGCCACCTGCCAAAGGATGGCGCCGCCCTCCCGGCGTCGCCCGATAGCTGGCAAGGGTCGCCGCAGCAATGCGGCGGCCCTTTTTTCGGTTGACGCAACATCCGCCGAAACGCCCCGGACGTAATACTGGCAACGAATAACCCGCGCTACTACAATCGGTGGGACGGCGGCCAATTCGAACGTCGTTATTACATTCGATTACATTCGTTGGTGAGATGCCATGTCGACCGCTCGCGCTTTCGTAACCCGCACCCTGCTTCCCGAGGCGTTGGACATCATCCGGGAGGTTGCCGACGTGACCGTGTGGCCGGAGGAAACGCCGCCATCGGTCGAGGAACTGCGCCGGCACTGCGGTGATGCCGACGGGATTCTGACCACCATCATGGACCGCGTGGACGCCGACCTGCTGGACGCGGCCCCACGCCTGCGGGCGATCAGCCAGTTGGCGGTGGGTCTGGACAACGTCGATGTAGCCGAGGCAACGCGGCGGGGCATCCCGGTGGGCTATACGCCCGGAGTGCTGGCCAAGTCTACCGCCGACCTGGCGATGGCTCTGTTGCTGGGCGCGGCGCGGCGCACGTCGGAGAGCGAACGCTGGTTGCGCGGCGGCGGCTGGCAGATCCAGTTTCACCCCACCCACTGGCTGGGACAGGATGTGCATGAAGCCTGCCTGGGCATTGTCGGATTGGGTCAGATCGGCCGTGAGATCGCCAAGCGCGCCGGCGGGTTCGACATGGACATCGTGTACCACTCGCGCACCCGGTATCCTGACGCCGAAGCGGAGCATGGCCTGCGCTACGCCGAGTTTCCCGACCTGCTGGCGCAGGCCGATTTCGTCGTTCTCAGTGTGCCGCTGACTCCGCAAACGCATCACCTGATCAGCGGTCCGCAACTGGCGATGATGAAACCCTCGGCCATCCTCATCAACGTGTCGCGCGGGCCGGTGGTCGATCCGGCGGCGCTGTACGAGGCGCTGCGCGACGGGCAGATCGCGCGGGCCGCCCTGGACGTGACCTCGCCGGAGCCCATCGCCGTCGATGACCCGTTGCTGACGCTGGACAACCTGGTCATCACGCCGCACATCGGCAGTGCGGCCCTGCCCACCAGGCTGAACACGATGAAACTGGCAGCGCGGAACCTGGTGGCCGGGCTCAAGGGAGAGCCGATGGAGGCCTGCGCGAACGAGGAGGCGCTGGGGTAGCGCGGGACGACACCCGCATGCGTGATTACGTGCCGGTTTTTCTGTTCAAGAGAGGACGCCGGCGAACCTGTGAATGTCGTCGGCAGCTTTCTCCTGAAAGTCACGGAGCACGGGGTACTGCGTATCTGCATTCCTGGTGATGTAAAGCCGTTCGCGACGGTCCAGCTCTTCAATATCTTCGTGGACGACCAGACTGATGAACGGTAATCGGGCCTTCTGAAACTCCAGCAGCGAGATAGCGACGTTCTTCGCTTTGTCGTTTCCCCGTACGCCGAACACGTAGAAATCGCGCTCGTTGTGCCGCAACGACCAGTCTACGCCGCTGGGATAGTCAGCCAGCGGAAATTGATCCGGCTGAGGATCAAATCGTGCGAGGTCAGTTTTGACCCAGTCATCCAGATCGTCGTAAAACGCACTTCTGACGGTCTCTCTGCTCCAATAGCGCATGTTGCATATTTTTTGTACGCAACCCGCGAACTGCAAGATTCCCTCGTACGCGCGGTCCACTGGGGCATCCAGAAACAGATTGCCGCCATCGTTTTGGACGCCGCTGTTGACGACGATGCTGTCAAATATTCTCCGGCGCACATCGGAGCTCACGTCATAAGTGTAAGACAGCCGCATGATTCCCATGCCGAAGTCACACAGGCGGATATGATCTTCGCCACGAGGACTTTCTACCATGAAGATGTCGACCATATCCCCGTCTTCGTGATAGACCGGCAATATCAATTGGTAATTGCCGGGCCGGCGTTCGTACAATTCGAACGTTGCGGCCGGGGTATTCTGTAAAGCGTTTCTGGCGCTAACCATGTCCATCGAAAAGCCTGCCCTGTTGCAAATCCGGGAAATAGCCGGCGTAATTCTCGACGCGGGTGTCGGTTAAAAACACCCGCATGCACTGTTCAAACGTGGCGTAGAGGTCGGTGATCCGTCGATTCTTTTCCGGGGGTTGGGTACTGCCTGAGTCCAACTCAGAATGGGTGACGCGATGGATGTGGGCCTGGGCATAGTGTCCGTCGGCTTGGGTGCTGAATTCACCGTGCGGCCCGTTGTAACGAATCAGGGTGATCACCGGCACAGTGCGGTTGCCGGTTCGGTAACGCAGCCCGATTGAAAAATTCTCGATGAACACGAGGTTTTGGCGAACAAATACTACGAAGCATGGGTTGCCATCGGACATGGTTTCCAATTCTAAATCGCAGCGTCGTTGGCGATATTCCTCGCGGTACCCGCTGGCCGGATCTTTGCCCGTGATACGTTTGGGCTGAACGATCAGTTCCTGGATCTGTCTGTCGGTTAGCATAATATGTACCGGATGTGCGCTCGATGATATTCGAGATGTCGTGAAAGCGACAACTTCATGATACATGGCGTCCAACGGGTGCATCGGCGCCAGCCTTGGAGCCAATCCACGAAGGTGTTCCTTATTTGGGAAGCGTCCGTGTCGATGAACCCGCCCAGGGTGTCGAACGCCGCAACAAATCGATACCGCCTTCCGTATGCTATGATATGCGCTCCGATCGGGGTTGTCCCCGCCATACGTTCCGCAGGAGTTCCGATTACGATGACCACCCCGACGGTTTCCGTCCAGCTCGAAACCCGCGATACCATTGGAAAGAAGGTCAAGGCGCTGCGCCGCGGAGGCATTGTGCCCGTTCACCTCTATGGCCGCGGCGTCGAATCCCGCTCCCTGCAGTGCCAGGCCCGCACCCTGTTGCTGGCGATCAGCCGCGCCGGCGGGGAGTACGGCGAGCCGTTGCGCGTGACCATCGCCGGCGAATCGGGCGAGTACACCGCCGTTGCGTCGGAGATACAGTGGCAGCCTCGCACCGGCGACGTTCTCCACGTCGACTTCCGGACGGTCGCTCAATAGCCGCTCCTGACCCGCGATGCTGACCACTGCCGGCATCGCCGCCAACCCCAGCCAGGGCCGACAGGTCCCGCCGCGCCAGCCTGGGAGGCTACCATGTACCTGGTTTTCCTCAGTGAATCCGGCCAGACCGGCCTCAGCGCCGACGACCCCAGCCAGCCGCACCACGTCCACGCCGGACTGCTGGTACAGGAGAGCCAGTACATCTCCATGACCGGGGAGTATGACGCCCTGGTTCGCCGCCATTTCGGCGCCCCGGCCGGGTCCGACGGCGTGCCCAACGAGCTGCGCCCCGGCGACCTGTACCAGGGCACTGGCTACTTCCGCTCGTGGCGGCCGGACCGGCGCGCCGAGCTCATCCAGGACTGCCTGAGCATCCTGATCCGCCGCGAGATCCCGCTGCTGGTGTCGTCCATTGACAAGGCCAAGTTCCTGACCGCCAGCAAAACAGAAGGAAACTCGATCTACGGCAATACGGACCCGTCGCGGTTGGCATTCAGCCGTTTCCTGTTGGCGCTGGCCATGTTCCTGGATGAGAACGTCATGTCCCAGATGAACCCCGACGATATTATGCAGTCGTCGTGGAGCGTTAACGATTACGCGATGCTGATGGCGGGGGCGGAGTCCCAGTCCATTTCCCTGGCGCTGACCGATTTTCTGAGCGAAGAGAACGATTCGGTCAACCCGTCGATGTATGACGACCTGATGATAGCCCCGGCCGCGACCAGCGTCGGCGGGCAACTGGCGTCGCTGTGCGTATATGTCATCCGCCGCTGGCTCCAGCAGCCCGACGCTACCCACGGGTACTTCGACGCCCTGCGCGACGGGCGGGTTCTACAGGTAGTTTACCCCTACCAGTTCGATTAGATTGACGGCCCGCAAGCAGCGGGTTTGCGGCAAACAGGGTCCCGGTTCGCGCACGCGGTGAGCAACGGCAATGGCCGGCTGACTGCGCCGGCCCGGCATTCTTGTCATACCGGTATCCTTGCTATACTGGCAGGGTGTACTTTCTTTCGCCACAATAAGGCAAGGGTGAGGGATACGCATGGTTTCGTTTCTGAAAAAAATGGTCGGCGACACGCCGGAGCGGGCCGCCGAAAAACTGCGCGGCCAACTGGTGCCGCAGGTCAACCGCCTGGAGGACTCCATACGGAGTCTGACCGATGAGGCGCTGGGCGCGAAGACCGACGAGTTCCGACGACGGGTGGACGACGGCGCGTCGCTGGACGATCTGCTCCCGGAGGCCTTTGCGGTGGTGCGTGAGGCCGCGCGCCGCACGCTGGGTCAGCGGCACTACGACGTGCAGCTGATTGGCGGCGCCGTCTTGCACCAGGGAAAGATCGCGGAGATGAAAACGGGGGAGGGCAAGACCCTGGTCGCCACCCTGCCGGCATTTCTGAACGCGGTCACCGGCGACGGGGTCCACATCGTCACCGTCAACGACTACCTGGCCCGGCGTGACCCGATTTGGATGGGGCCCATCTACCACCTGCTCGGCCTCACCGTGGGTTGCCTGCAGCACGATGCGGCATTCCTCTACGACCCCGAGCTGACCGACGTGGGCCGCGGCGGCTACCAATACCTGGTTCCGGTGTCCCGCGCAGAGGCGTACCGGGCTGACATCCTCTACGGCACCAACAACGAGTTTGGCTTCGACTACCTGCGCGACAACATGGCGGTGAACGCCGAACTCCAGGTGCAGACCCGTGCCGCCGACCGGCCGGCGCATCACTTCGCCATCGTTGACGAGGTGGACAACATCCTGATCGACGAGGCGCGTACTCCGCTGATTATCAGCGGTCCCGCCCAGCAGCCGGTGGAGCACTATTCCAACTGCGCCCGGCTGGCGCCCCGCCTGCGGGAGTACGAAGACTACACCGTGGATGAGCGCACCCAGGCCATCTCACTCACCGAGGACGGCATCGGCAGGGCCGAGAGGCACATGCGGGTCGATAACCTCTACGATCCCGAGAACTTCCACCTCGTCCAGTACGTGGAGAACGCGGTGGTAGCCCAGGTGCAGAAGGTCAAGGACAAGGACTACGTGATCAGCGACGGCGAGGTGGTCATCGTTGACGAGTTCACCGGTCGCTTGCAGTACGGCCGGCGCTGGTCCGACGGGCTCCACCAGGCGGTTGAGGCGAAGGAGGGCGTGAAGGTCCAGCGCGAAAGCGTGACCTACGCGACCATCACGCTGCAGAACTACTTCCGGATGTACCACAAGCTGTCCGGCATGACCGGTACCGCCGTCACCGAGGCCGACGAGTTCTACAAGATCTACGGCCTCGAGGTGGTTGCGGTTCCTACCAACGTTCCCATGGTGCGGGACGATTCCAGCGATCTGATCTTCCCGACCGCCGAAGGCAAGTGGCAGGCGGTGATAGACAACATCGTCCAACGGTCGGAATCGGGCCAACCGGTGCTGGTCGGCACGACCTCCATCGAGACCTCGGAATCCCTCAGCGATCGCCTGCGCCGTGGGGGCGTGCGGCACCAGGTGCTCAACGCCCGCAACCACGAGCAGGAGGCGACCATCGTCTCCCAGGCCGGTCGCGCCGGCACGGTCACCGTGTCTACCAACATGGCCGGCCGGGGCACCGACATTGTGCTGGGCGGCGCGGACACCGACCGTCAGGACTGGCAGGAGGAGCACAACCGCGTCATCACGCTGGGGGGCCTCCACGTCATCGGCACCGAGCACCACGAGGCTCGGCGCGTCGACAACCAGCTACGGGGTCGCGCCGGGCGCCAGGGCGATCCCGGCAGCAGCCAGTTTTTCGTCGCCCTTGAGGACGAGTTGATGCAGCGCTTCGGCGGTGACCGCATCAAGAACGTGATGAACTGGACCGGCCTCAACGACGACGAGCCGCTGGAGAACAAGCTCATCACCAAGTCCATCTCCAGCGCGCAGGTCAAGGTCGAGGGCCATCACTTCGACATGCGGAAGCACCTGCTCAACTTCGACGACGTGCTCAACCAGCAACGCTCCGTGATCTACGAGCAGCGCTCCCGCATCCTGGCCAGCCTGGGCCTCCGCGAGCGCATCCTGGACATGCTGGGCGCGGAGTTTGACCGGCTGGTTTCCGCCCACCTGCAGGCCCGGCACGCCGATGACTGGGACGCGGACGGGTTCGTGGGCGCGCTGCGGCAAATCTGCCCGCCGCCGGATGAGCTGGACACGCCGGAGAAGGTTCTGGCGCTGCGCCGAGATCATATCGAGGAAATCCTCGACGGGTACGCGGAAACCCTCTACGAGGCCAAGGAGCGCACCCTGGGTCCCGAGGACATGGAGACCCTGGTACGGCTGCTGCTGCTCAAGTCCATCGATACCCACTGGGTCAATCACCTGACCCACATGGAAAACCTGCGCACGGGCGTGGGGCTCCAGGCCGTGGGGCAACGGGACCCGTTGACGGTCTATCGCTCCGAGGGGCAGCGCGCCTTCACGGAGTTGACCCGCCAGATGCAGCGAGAGGTTACCCACACGCTCTTCCACGTCACGTTGGCTCCGGAAGCGCCGACGACCCGGGCTCAGGCCAACGGCAGCGCCCGCGCGCCGGTGAGCCCCATGGCCGCCGTATCGCCGGGCCGGTCGACTCCCGCACCGCGCGCCGGCCGCAAGATCGGCAGGAACTCCCAGTGTCCCTGCGGCAGCGGCAAGAAATTCAAGCGATGTTGCGGTGCGGCTGCCTGATGGTCGTTGGCGCCGGCTAGAATAACTGAGAGGGCGGGATCGGAACCCGCCCTTTTTGGTGTCTTGCCGGTGCGGATGGCTAGTCGCCGCGACGGAACAGCCGGCGCACGAACGTAACGGGCTGCGGTTTGGGTTCCTCCATTGCGACGGGCTTGTTGCGACCCGTTGCCCAGCCTTCGGGGTCTTTCTCGAAGGCGATGCGGCAGCCCGGGGCGCAGAAGTAGTAGGTCTGGCCCTGGTGTTCGCCGGTTCCTCCGTTGGGGTTTTCAGTATCCACCTGCATCAGGCAGATCGGATCGGTTGCGGTTGCCATGGCGCGTCTCCGGAGGCGTGTGCTGTCTGTGCGGCCGATTGTACCAGCGGTGGCCCCACGGGCGCACCAGGCCGTGGTCGCCGGGAAGTTACCCCAGGTTGGCCCGTCGCAGTCGCAGAGAGTTGCTGACCACGCTAACCGAGCTGAACGCCATCGCCAGCGCGGCCAGGATGGGGTTCAGGAAGCCGGCCTCGCCGAAGAAGAACGTCAGGCCTCCCGGCACTCCCCCCACCGCGGCGAACACCGGGTACAGCGCCCCAGCCGCCACCGGGATCAGGAGCGTGTTGTAGAAGAAGGCCCAGAACAGGTTTTGCCGGATGGTGCGCATGGTTGATCGAGACAGCCGCAGAGCGGTGGCGACGCCGGCGAGGTCGTCCCGCATCAGGGTGACGTCCGCCGTTTCGCGGGCGATGTCGGTTCCACCGCCCATGGCAATCCCGACGTTGGCGCGAGCCAGCGCCGGCGCGTCGTTGATGCCGTCGCCGACCATCGCCACGGTGTGTCCCTGGGCCTGCATCCCGGCGATGACTTCCGCCTTGTCGGCCGGCAGCATCCCGGCCTGGTACTCGCCGACGCCGCAGGCGGATGCTACCGTCGCGGCCACCTCCGGACGGTCTCCTGAGAGCATCGCCGTCCGCACTCCCATCCCATGCAGGGCCGCCACCGCATCAGCCGCGCCCGGCTTCACCGCGTCGGCGACGGCGATGACGCCGAGGACCTGGCCGCCCCGGGCGACGAACATCGGCGTGGCGCCACGTTCGGCGAACGACGTTGCTGCTGCGGCAAGGTCGTCGGGCGGCGGCGCGCCGACCTGTTCCATCAGCGCGGCGTTGCCGACCGCCACCTCGCGTTCGGCGACCATGGCGGTCACTCCCGCGCCGGCGCGGGCAACGAAATCCGTGGACGGCGTGAGCGACAGATCCTCGTCATGCGCCCGGCGCAGAACGGCCCGGCCGATGGGGTGCTCCGACAGCGTTTCCACCGACGCCGCGCAACGCAGCAGGTCGGCAGGGAGGACGCCCGGGGCGGACACGACGTCCGTGACTTCCGGTTGCCCCGTGGTGAGCGTGCCGGTTTTGTCCAGGACAACCACGTCCACGCGATGGGCGGTTTCCAGGGCGGCCGCGCTCCGGACCAGGATGCCGCGCTCCGCGCTTCTGCCCACGCCGACGATGATCGCGGTGGGCGTCGCCAGCCCGAGCGCGCACGGGCACGCGATGATGAACACCGCAACCAGGGTTAGCATCGCGTACCGCACCGACGGGTCGGGCCCGAGGAACAGCCACAATATCGCCGCCGCCAGCGCGATCAGTCCCACCGCCGGCACAAACCAGGCCGCGACCCGGTCGGCCAAACGCTGCACCGGGGCCGCCGAGCCCTGGGCCTCTTCCACCAGGCGGATCACCTGCGACAGCGTCGTGTCCAGGCCGACGCGGGTCGCGCGCATAAGGATCGCCCCGTTTCCGTTCAGGGTACCGGCGAACACGGGATCGCCGGCGGATTTCTCGGCCGGCATGCTTTCACCGGTCAGGGCCGACTGATCGACGTTGGTGGCGCCGCTGGCGACCTCACCGTCGACCGGTAGCTGCTCGCCGGGACGCACGGCCAGGGTGTCGCCCGGCTCGACGTGGTCAACCGGCACGTCGGATATGGAGCCGTCCGCCGCCATCAGGTGCGCCGTTTGCGGCCGCAGATCCAACAGCCGCTCGATAGCGCCCGAAGTGCGGGACAGGGCGCGGGCCTCCAGCCAACGCCCCAACAGGATCAGCGCGACGATAATGGCCGCCATATCGAAGTGCAACTGATGCGCTCCCGTAGAACCCAGTGCGCCCGGGGCGAGCAGCGTCGTCAGCACCACCACGACGCTGTACCCGTATGCCACCGATGTCCCCAGGGCGATCAGCGTGTGCATGTTGGGTTGCCGCCGCCGAAGTCCGGCCCACCCCGCGGTGTAGAACGACCAGCCGGCCCAGAGCTGCACCGGGGTTGCCGCCGCCCAAAGCAACAGCGGATACCACCACAGGGTCAGCAACCCGGGCGTCCAGGGCAGCGCCGGGAAACTGCCGAGCAGCAGCGCGCCGCCACCCAGCGCCGCCACGATCAAGCGGATCCTGAGGCGTTGTTCTTCCTGCGCCCGAGGCCCGGCGCCCCGATCACCGTCGGCTGTCTGCGGGTTGGTGTCGAGGCGGTAGCCGGCGTCGGCTACGGCTTTGGCCAGCGTCTCCATATCCGGGGCGCCGGCGACATCAGCGTCACCCAGGCTGATGGTGGCGCGCTCGGTGGCGAGGTTGACGCTGACCTCTGTCACGCCGTCCACGGAACGCAACGCCTCGCCCACGTGGTACACGCAGGCGGCGCACGTCATGCCGGCGACGGGGAGGACGAGGGTGTTTGGCGATGATTGGGGCATGGTTTCGGGTCGTCGGTATGCGAAAGAGTCGCATGTGCGATACGGTCTTCATTGTAGCAGCGGGAAGTTTCCAAGGCGAAGGCACATACCGTGGCCCGCCAGCTGCGGCCACCCTTGTCGCCGAGGCCATCGACGTGATCGAGTACCGGGGGTATCGGCCAAGCTGGGCGAGATGGCCCTGCAGCCCAGCGAGGCCGACCTGGCCAACCCAGAGTATCGCCCTTATCTCGACCGGTACATGCCGGGCAGAGGCGTCGGCATGACGCCGGCAATCCCGCTACAATAGGCGCACTCAACACGAATATGTGCGAGGTGCGCTTTTATGGTTCAGCAGGGACAGATTGACCATCTCTTGCAGGAGTCCGGGGAGATCCCGCCTCCGCCCCACGTCGTCGAGCAGGCCACGATGTCCGACTATGACGGCGTATACGCCCGATCCATCGCAGACCCCGAGGGGTTCTGGGCCGAGGCCGCCGAGGAATTGCACTGGTTCCGCAAGTGGGATGACGTCTTCCAGTGGGACTATCCCAACTTCCGCTGGTTCGTGGGCGGGCAGACCAACATCGCGTACAACGCGCTGGATCGCCACCTCAACACCGAGCGGCGTAACAAGGCGGCCCTGATCTGGCTGGGCGAGGACGGCACCGAGCAGGTCTATACCTACGCCCGCCTGGCGCAGCAGGTCAACCGCTTCGCCAACGGGCTGAAGTCCCTGGGCGTCGGCAAGGGCGACCGCGTCGTCATCTACATGCCGCTGACGCCGGAGGGCGCGATCAGCATGCTGGCCTGCGCCCGCATCGGCGCCATCCACAGCGTCGTCTACGCCGGCTTCAGCGTGGGCTCCTTGCGCGACCGCATCCAGGACGCCGATGCCAAGGCGCTGATCACCGGCGACTACGGCTACCGCCGGGGCAACCGCGTCGACCTCAAGGGCATCGCCGACGAGGCTGTAGTCGGCTGCGACCGCCTGGAGCACGTCATCGTGTTCCGCCGCGAGCTGGCCCGCGAGGACCTGCGCGACGGCGAGACCGACTTCGACGAGCTGATGGCCAACAACTCCATCGACTGTCCCGCCGAGGTGATGGACGCCGAGGACCCGCTTTACATCCTCTACACCAGCGGCACCACCGGGACGCCCAAGGGCGTGGTCCACGTCCACGGCGGGTACATGGTCGGCACCCACTACCACTTCAAGAACTTCTGGGACGTCAAGGACAAGGACGTCTTCTGGTGCATGTCCGACATCGGCTGGGTCGTCGGCCATAGCTACATCGTCTACGCGCCGCTGGTCGCCGGCGCCACCACCGTGTTCCGCGAGGGCGCGCCCGACTTCCCCCACAACGCCATCTTCTACGAGGTGATCGAGAAATACGGGGTCAACGTCATCTTCACTGCGCCCACGGCCGTCCGTATGCTGATGCGCTATGGCGAGGAGCCGGCCAGCCGCTACAACCTGCGCTCCCTGCGCTTCCTGACCTGCGCCGGCGAGCCGCTGAACCCCGAAGCCTTGCGCTGGGCCTACGAGCACATCTGCGGCAGCGGCGAGTGGGCACACATGGTCGACAACTGGTGGCAGACCGAGACCGGCGGCCCCTGCCTGGGCACCACCGCCACCATGACCACCCGCCCCGGTCGCGTCGGCAAACCCCTGCCCGGCGCGGTGATGGACATCGTGGACCGGGAGGGGGAGCCCATCGAGGAGCCGGACAAGGGCGGGTTCCTGGTGATCCGTCGGCCGTTCCCGCACTTCTCTCGCACCGTGTGGGGCAACCCTGATCGCTTCGCTGACACCTGGAACCAGATCCCCGGCGTGTACTCCTCGGGCGACGTGGCCCTGCGCGACGCCGACGGCTACTACATGGTGGTGGGCCGCGCCGACGACGTGCTGAACGTGGCGGGCCATCGCATCGGCTCCGCGGAGGTGGAGTCGGCCCTGGTGTCGCATCCGGAGGTCGCCGAGGCGGCGGTCATCGGCAAGCCCGACGAGCTGCGCGGCGAGGTCATCAAGGGCTTCGTCACCCTGCGCATGGGCAGCGAAGGCTCCGACCGCATGGTCAACGACCTCCAGCTCCACGTGCGCCGCGAGCTGGGCCCCATCGCCGTTCCCTCGGAGATCGAGTTCACGCCCACGCTGCCCAAGACCCGCTCCGGCAAGATCATGCGCCGCCTGCTGAAGGCGCAGGAGCTGGGGCTGGATCCGGGGGACATAACGACGCTGGAGGATTAGAGGGGTGTGGTTCGACAGGACGTTTCAGGGCCGACCTTTGGGATGGGGAAACCGTGCTTTTAGATGAATGGGAGAGAGTTCGTGAGGCGCGCCCGGCGCTACGCGCGGGCCAATGGGATGGAATGGCAATACGATCCGGCGCGGGGGAAAGGCAGCCACGGAACGTTGTACATCGGCGACCGGAAAACCATCGTGCAACACGGAGAAATCTCGCCAGGGTTATTATTGGATATGCTCAGAGACCTGAACATTGACCGGCGGAGGTTCTGAACGATGCAGTACAACTTTCCGTGCAACATTGTGCCCGATACTACCGAAGGCGGATGGGGTTACCTCGTCTCTTTTTCCGACATACCATTCGCCCATACCGGCGGCAAAACCTTCAAGGAATCAATCATCCTCGCTGAGGATTGCCTGGTGGTGGCCCTGAGCTGCTACGTGGACCTGGGCAAAGAGCTGCCCACACCCAGCTCTTTCCAGGACGGGCAGGAGTTGCTGACGGTGCAGCCCGTTATCGCTGCCCAGCTGGACCTGTACACCGCCATGCGCGAGCAGAAGGTCACCCAGGCGGACTTGGCGGCGCGGCTGGGCATCGACGAGGATAATGCGGCCCGACTGTTGAGCCTGGACTACTGCACCCCGATCGGTCAGGTCGCCGAAGCGCTGCGCGCGGTCGGCTGTGACTTGTCTACCGCCGGTGCGGCCGCCTGACCATTGGATCCAATGGAAGGATTGTGATGCTCGACGAGCTGGTTGACGTCATAGAAACTCTGCAACGCCGAATCCGCGATCACGGCCCAAACCTGCGCGAGAACGAAACACGCACGCGCATGGCGCTGATCGACCCGTTGTTGCGGGTACTGGGTTGGGAAGTCTCCGACCCCTCGGTAGTGACGCCGGAGTACAACATTGGGAACGGTAGGGCCGACTACGCCCTGTTGGATGGGAACGGCCGGCCGGCTGCATTGATCGAAGCCAAGCATTTTTCTGAACCGTTGGAGCGGGCGAATCATCAAGAGCAAGTCTTTACTTACGCATTGATGCAGCAAGTCAGGTATGCAGGCTTGACCGATGGTGATCGGTGGATACTCGACGACGTGTCCGTTTTTTCGGGTGACCGGCGCATACTGGACTTGTCGATCTCCAACACCCCGTCCCATGAGTGTGCGCTTAAACTGCTGCTCCTCTGGCGGCCCAACCTAGCTTCGGGACGGCCAGTGCCCGCACCAGAGCCCGTTGTATCGGTCATAGAGGCCGCGGTTCCAATGCCATTGGAAATGCCCCCATCAACATCGGTTCGCACTACTGCTTCGGCACCTGCAGGCGATTGGTGCGCCTTGTTACATTTGACGGCGAACCCTGGCGACCCTAGCCCGGAAATAATTAGATTTCCCGATGGGGAAGAACATCCACTAAGTAGTTGGAATCAATTGGTTCGACACACGGTTAGTTGGCTCTGGTCCCGCGAGCGGCTTACGGAGCGCGACGTTCCGATTGAGTCCAGTAAGAAGCGTTATATCGTCAGCGCCGAGCCGGTTCATCCTTCCGGTAACCCATTCTCCCAACGGGTGATCGTCGCTGATACCCCGTTCGTGTACGAAGGAAATATCAGCGCACGAGCAGCTGTGAGCAACGCAAAGAAACTGTTGTCCCGTTGCGGCGTGGACCCCTCCGAGGTCCTCTTGCGCGTGGGCTGACGCTTTTTGATGGAGTCAGAGGTTCGCTGCGGCTGCTGCACTGGATTTTCGCTACGCTGAAGCTCCCCAAGGAGTACCAAAATAGCCACCCCACTGGAACCGGAAATGGAAGCCCGCATCGCTGAATTGGCCATGCGGCTGGGTCTTGCCGGGCCGGACGCGGTGGAGCGGGTGATTGTTGCCGCGCTGGACTATCTGGACGAAAGCACAGAGTCGCGCAAGCGATGGTACTCTGATGCAGAGATGCGGGCCATGCGCGAATGCTGCCGAGCCACGTACGTCGCCGGGCTAATCAATTCAAACCCTGAGCGCAAGTCTATTTCCCAATTGTTGCAAGACGACCTCTACGACGAATCCGGATTGCCAAAGTAGCCGGCTGAGCCCTGATGTCTTCCGTGACAAGAGTAAACATTGAAACTCGCATCGCGCTGCTCGCGGAACGGCTGAGCTTTAGTGGTCCCAACGCCGCTGGGCAAGTGCTGGAGATGGCGCTTGATTATCTCGATGACAGCACTGCCAAGCCCACGCGCTTGTACACCCGTGAACGTAGGGATGCCAGCCAACAGGACAACGCTGCGGCAATGGACGAGTTAGGCTACCTTGACCACGTGACTTTCCCTCCCAAAGGCACGCCGACGTGATAGTTGCCGATACGTCTGCACTGATGGCGTTAGCAACGGAAGAACCCGGGCACATCGAAATCCGCCGGATGATTGATATCGACGGCGCCATTCTGGTTTCAGCGGCAACATTTTTGGAACTGTCTATCGTCGCTATGGGACGGGGAACGGCGGTTAGCCAACGTGTTCACGAATTACTCGCCGAATTGCCGATCACTGTCGTTCCATTCGATGCTGAGCAGGCCGAACTAGCGGCTAGTGCATACGAGCGCTACGGCAAAGGCCGCGGTCATCCGGCGCAGCTCAACTTCGGAGACACTTTCGCATATGCCCTCGCCTCCGTGTGGGGCCTTCCCCTCTTGTACAAGGGCGAGGATTTCTCGCATACGGATACCGTGGCGGCGGTGTAAAGCGGCGGGGTGGTACACTGATTCGCGGCGACGGTACGGTATGTCAATCGCGATAAACCGAAACTTGGAGAATCAAGCAATATGTACTCGAAAGTAATCGTTCCGCTGGACGGATCGGACCTGGCGGAACAGGCGCTGCCCTACGCGGAGTTGGTGGCCAGTTCGCTGTCGGTGCCGTTGGAGCTGGTGCAGGCGTATGACGTGCTGCCGAGCAACGTGCTGGGCTCGCGCTCTCCGCGGATCGCCGACCAACTGCAGATGGGCGCCAGGGAACGGGCGGAAGCCTCGTTGGCGCCGGCGAGACAGCGCTTGGAAGCCGCCGGGTTCGCCGTCAACATCGCGACCCAACGCGGACAGCCCGCTGACGTTATCGTCGCCCAGGCCGGCACCGATCCGGGCGCGCTGGTCGTGATGTGCACCCACGGCCGCGGCGGCATCTCCCGCTGGGTCATGGGCAGCGTAACCGACAAGGTGCTGCACATCGTCCCGAACCCCATGCTGATCGTGCGGGCCACCGTCACCGGCCCCGCGTCGCCGGGAACATCGTTGAAGAACGTCGTGGTGCCGCTGGACGGTTCGGCGTTGTCAGAACTGGCAATATCCCACGCGCTGAGCATGGCAGCGGCGCTGTCGGCCAGGATAACCGCCCTGCAGATCACGCCGACAGCCGACTACTATCGCCGACAGTTGGTGGTGGTAACGCCGGAGATGGGCGCACTTCCCGACTTCGACCCGGGCTCGCCGGAGGAAATGGCCGGCGAAGATGCAGAAGGCGTGGCCTCCTACCTTGAGGACGTGACCAACCGCATGGCCATCGACCACGCCCACGGGGTCGACACGGCCCACGTGGTTGACGACAACATCGCCCAGAGCATCATCGACCGGGCGGCCGCGCAGCCGTCCCTGGTGGTGATGACCACCCACGGCCGGAGCGGAGTGGGCCGCATGGTGCTGGGCAGCGTCACCGACCGGGTCATTCGCCACTCCAACACGCCGGTGCTGGTGATCCGTTAGACCAAGCCACATACCGGAACGGCGAGGCCCGCAAATGCGGGCCTCTTTTTATTTTGCCCGTCGCACTGCCCATTGCGTGGTCAGCAGCTCCGTGGTACGATATTTATAACGACGATAAAGATTATACGAATTAAGAATGTGCAACGTTTCACAAATAACGGAAAAAGCGCTACGGCTACGTAGCAAACAAGGAGGCAAGACCATGACCCTGTGCAACAACATAATCGTTCCCCTGGACGGGTCGAAATTGTCGGCTCAGGCACTTCCGGCAGCCCGGCTGATGGCCAACGCGACCCATGCGCCGATAACGCTGGCGCGGTCTTTCGGGTCCCTACCGGACTGGTATGCCGACGCCGACCACGGCCGTTTCAGCGCGGCGATGGCCGCCGGCGAGCATGACCGTACCGTGGCCGATCTGTCGTGCATCAGGCGGCGCATGCAGGATTGGGGCGTGCAGACCCCGGTTTTCGTCGAAGCCCACCAAATGCCGGCCCACGAGGCAATCATAGACATGGCCAATCGCGACCCGAACGCGCTGATCGTCATGTCAACGCACGGTCGCAGCGGTTTTTCCCGCATGCTGACCGGCAGCGTGACGGCCAAGGTGGTGAACGCGGTCCGGAACCCGACGCTGATCGTGCGCTGCAACAAGACCGACTGCCCGGTGGTACCGCAGTTCTTCGAGAACATCATCGTCCCGCTGGACGGAACCGGCTTTGCCGAGCATGCCCTGGACTATGCTGGCGAACTGGCCACCACCTTTGGCACGCGGATCACCCTGTTCCGTTCCACGCCGGGCGCGGACTATTTCCGTACAAATTCCGACTGGGGACATTTCGGCGGGCCGGGGTTCGCTTACAACGACCCGGGAGAGATGGCCAAAGATCTGGCCCATGCCTCGGAAGAGTACCTGTGGAAAAAGGCGGATGCGTTGCGCGCCCGGTTCCCGCTGTTCGACGTGGACGTGGTGAACTCGCGGGAAAACCCCCATCACGGCATTGTCCAACTGGCGAGCAAGCTGGACAACGGGCTGGTGGTGATGGCGACCAAGGGTCGTCGCGCCGTGGGGCGGGCGCTGTTCGGCAGCGTGGGCGACCACGTGGTGCGGCATTCGCCGACTCCCACCCTGCTGGTTCGGGGGCCACTGCACGCTGCGGACGGAGCATTCGCCCGCAAGGCCCACGCCGAGGATCGCGAGTTGGCAGCGGTGTAACCTCCGCACCGCCGATGCGCACATAGCGCGGGCCACACGTTGGCGCCAACCGCGAGGGGCGGGCAAGTTTGCCCGCCCCCGTTCTTTAATCGCGGTAGCCGGCGGGCGCCGGCGCCCGCGTCGGGTCAGTTTCCTACCATTTCTGGATCACCGGCAGGACTTCCTTGCCGAACAGGCCGATGTTCTTCATGGTGGCTTCATGCCCCATGCGGGATTCCTGCCCGTAGAACACCAGGTGTTCCATCCCAAGGCGCTGGTGCAGGAACTCCAGCTTCTCCAACACCGTGTCCGGAGTGCCGCACACGATGTGGTAGTTCTCCTTGAGCTCCTCGAAGGTCTGCACGTTCAGAGGCTTGAGTCCGGTGCGCCGGGCGGCGATGGCCGAGCCGGCGGCGGACCGGTAGCCCACCGGCGCCATGTACTCCCGGGGGCCGCGCAGGGTGGGCCCCATGCGCCAGATGAAGTGCCTGGCCTGCTCGTCGGCCTCCTCCTGGGTATCGCCGACGTAGCAGCAGAGCAGGTAGCCGAAATTGTCCGGCACCGCCTCGCGACCGGCCGCGTTGGCCGCCTGCGTGTACATGCCGAACAGCTCCTCGGTGACGTCCAGGTCGGTCAGGAACGCCACGTAGGTATATCCGTGGCGGCCCGACCACTCGGCGGTCTCCGGTGACGACGTGCCCGGTACCCAGATGGGCGGGTGCGGCTGCTGGACGGGTACCATCCAGGGATTGACCACCCGGAAGTTGTAGTGCTTGCCCTCCCAGCGGAAGGGGCCGGGCGTCGTCCAGGTCTTGATCACCAGGTCGTGACACTCCTCGAAGCGTTCCCGATTTTCCACCGGATTGTTGTTGGTGGAGACGGTCTCCACCCCGGTGCCGCGGACGAAACCCGAGATCAGCCGTCCGCCCGATATGACGTCGATCATCGCCAGCTCTTCCGCCAGCCGGATCGGGTTGTCGTGGATGGGCAGGATATTGCCCAGCAACAGGATCTTGGCCTGGTGGGTGATGCGAGCCAATACTGCCGCCGACAGGTTGGTGGCGGCGTTCATGCACGAAGGCGTGTTGTGGTGCTCATTGAGCATGATGCCGTCGAAGCCCAGCTCGTCGGCGTACACGCACTCGTCGAAATAGCGCTTGAAGAGGCCGTTGGCCGTGTTGGGGTTGAACCACGTGTTGGGGAAGGTGAGGCGCAGCGAAGGGTACTTGTCGCCCTCTTCGTCGGGGTACTCGTGGTAGGGGAACTCGGAGAAGTAGTAGCTCTTCACGGGACAGTGGCCTCCGGTGGCGTGGCTGATAACGCGCCGATTATACCAGCCGGGCTACTCGCCTCCCGGACCCTCCTCAATGGCGAACAGGCGCGCGCGCGGCCCTACCGGAACCGTACTCGTCGTTACCCCCGGTATCGGCGCTCCCCCCGCATGCTCCAGGTGAGAACTCACGGGAGATTAGCCCTCTGGGACGGCCGAGTATCAAGAGCACCGTGGGCGTTCGACTCGTCCTGATCCTTGAACGCCAGCGGTGAAACTGCAGCGATTCACCAGACGCCCCTGGCAGCGTTGTTATGGTTCTCGGCCAGGTCCACACCCGCGGGCGGCGCCGAGACGTTCCCGTGGGCCGTGTCCTGGGTGACCAGGAGCAGGATGAGGGCGACTACGGACACCAGCGAAATGACAAAACTCAGGCGGGCCGGCTGCGTCCATGTCTTGATGACGGTCAACGGAGGTGTTCTCGTGTATCGGCAAAGTCGGCGCGGGTCGGTCTCGGCGGGTTCTCCCGTACTTGGCCCTTTCTCGCGACTGCCTATGATTTGGCGTATTTTTTGAAATTCTACTTATATGCGTTCCAGAATAACCGCGCAGCGTGAATTTGACGTGAAAAACCCATCTGTTTTTGTGAGTGTCCCGTGAGATTCCTGGGCGCCGATTCCCATGGAACAGCCGGCCTTTGCGTGGGCGATTCCCGGTGCACGGCCACACACTATCGGGGCCCCGGAAACCATCCCGCCGCGATTGATCGACGGGCGAGGAAATACCGCCGAAGGTGTCCCGACCGCGCAGCTGTCGGGCGTGGTGGCAGCGAACGTCGTGCGCGACAGTGCCGTTGGGGCGGCCTGCTGCCGTCTCCGGCCCGGGGTCTGGATGGATCTGACCTGGTCAGATTCCTCTGCCGGTACCTGACCGCCCCGGGTCTCTACAATCGGTAGGCCCTGACCGCCGTGCCCTGGAACATCGCCGCCTTTTCCGCGTCCGAATAGGCTGAGGTCACGCGTTTGAAGGCGTTCCAGGCCGTGGTGTACGGATAGGAAGCCTTGTCCACCGGGAAATTGCTCTCGAACATGCAGCGCTCGGGTCCGAAATGCTCGATGCAGTAATCCAGCCAGGGCCGGATGGTATCGGCCAGCTCTTCCGAACCTGGCGGCACGTCGCGCTGATGCCAGTCGTAGCCGCTGATCACGTTGCCGAACCCGCCCAGCTTGACGACCACGTTTTCGTGGGCCGCAACGGCCGCGATGCCGGTCTGCCAGTCGGCGAACACCTCGTCACGGCGCCCGGTGTAGGGACCCACGCCCAGCGGGCGCCCGATGTGGTTCAGGATTATGATGGCGTCGGGGAACGCTCCGGCCAGGTCGGCCAGTTCGCCAAGCTGAGTGTGGTACACCAGCGCGTCGAAGCTGAGCCCCATGCGCTGCAAGCGGTCGAACCCGGCGCGGAAAGTCGCGTCGCCGAGCATCCCCGGTGTGCTGGAACGTCCGGCTGTGACTTCGGGGCTGGCGTCCCAGGCGCACGAGAACCGTATCCCGCGGAACCGGTTGGCGCTGGCTGCTACGTGGCTTTCCAGAACCGGGGCCACGGCGTCGCCCAGCATCAGGTTGGCGTTGGCAATGATGCCGGCGGCGACCTCAGTGGACCCATACTGACCGCTGGCGCTCTGGGCGGAGATGCCCTGGACAAACTCGGTTTCGCCGACCGCCCGCATTTCCTCCGGCCCCTTGGCCCGGTACATGGAGTGGCACTCGATGAATACCGTCTGCGCGACGTTGTGACCGCCGCCCAGGTCCTGCGTAAGTTGGTCCAGCAGGTAGCGGTCGCCCTCCCGGTCCCAGAAGTGATGGTGCGGGTCGCAGATGGGCAGACCGGGATCGATGGCCTCTTCCACCTTCTGGCCGAGCCAGGCCTCGCGCTGGATGGACATGTTGGGTTCCTCTCGATACGGGGAGCGGCTCGATACAGGGAGCGGCTCTATGCGGGCAACGGCTCTACACAGGGAGCGGCTTCTCGGTGATGTTGTCGGGAAGTTCGACGCCGAAAGCATTCACGTTGAAGGCCAGCATGGAGTAGCAGCCCATGAGCGTGGTGAGTTCCGTCGCGCCGTTCCGGCCGAAGTGCTGCACCACCGCGTCGAAGGAGTCCGGGCTAACGCTGCGGGTGCGGAAGAACTGCTGCCCGTAGTCCACGACCGCGGCCTCGTCAGCTGCCGGGTTGGGCAGTTCCTGCCGGTCACGCAGCGCGTCGACGATCTCGTCGCGCAGGCCGGCCTGGCGGGCCGGCGGAGCGTGGGCGTTCCAGATGAACTGGCAATTGTTCTCGCGGGCGGCCACCAACATGGCCAACTCGCGGATGCGCGGCGACAGCGAGGTGTCGGTGCGCAGGTACAGCGCCAGACCCAGGGCGCGCTGCGCCACCTCCGGCGCGTTGAGTATCACGGAACCCGGCCCCGTGGTTGGCACCTCGCCCCGGTCGGCGACGAAGGCATCGAACGCGGCGCGCTCGTTTTCCGGCACTGATTCGCGTGTCACTGTTGGAGTTCGGGCCATAATGTCCTCCCTGCGTTCGTTTCTCGCCTGTTCGGGCACAGTCTAACACCGTTCGTCGCCCCGTCACGGCGCAAAACTCGACCGCGCCTGCGCGCCCCAACGACCGTTAGCGCGGGTCATGATCCATAGCGAGCGGTAAGTGGCGATGGCCGTATCCGATTCGTCCCACCGGGTGAACTGGATCAGCACGTGGACCTTGTGCTCGGAGCTGTGGATCACCTCGGTGGAGTCCAGCGTGGTGTGATGCCAGTCCGGCCCCGCCCGGGCGTAGAAGTCGCGGAGATAGGTTTCCTCCAACTCGGCCCGGTCGTGCCAGATGGCCACGCCTTCGCCGGAAATGCGCACATGCGGCAGGTGCAGCAGATCGTAGAGCGCCGCGTCGTCCCGAGCGTTCAGCGCCGCCATGAACTCCGCGATGGCCGTTACCGCCGCGTTGGATGCCTCAGTGGTTGCGCTCATGCTGCTATCCTCCGGGTTGCCCGGGCAATTGATGCGAAGCCGGCGTGTGGCGGACGCCGCAGCCGATTGTCGGCCCGTAGGGAATGTTGTACCATCATTTGGCTTCAAATTCGCCTAAGCCGGACTCTGGAGGGTAGCTTTATGGCCAGCACCGCACAACGTGACCGCGACATCGCCATCGTCGGCGTCGCCGAATCGGACGAGATGGGCAACGTTCCCAACAAGTCCTCCCTCCAGCATCACGCAGAGGCCGCCTACAACGCGCTGGATGATGCCGGGTTGTCCATGTCAGACGTGAACGGGCTGATGACCGCCGGATTCAGCACCCTGGCAACCGCCGAGTACTTTGGCGTCCAGCCATCCTTCACCGACAACACCTCCGTGGGGGGCTCCTCTTTCGTGATCCACGTGGCCCATGCCGCCGCGGCCATCCGGGCCGGCTACTGCGACACGGTGCTGATCACCCACGGTCAGGCCGGTCGGTCCACCAGAGTAGCGGTTCCGGGGGACCGGAACCTCCCCGTGGCCCAGTACGAGACGCCGTACGGCATGATCGGCCAGCCCATCAACTATGCCATGGCCTGCACCCGCTACATGCACGACTACGGCGAAGAACGCACCCGACAGGCGCTGGCCGAAATCGCCGTTTCCACCCGCAAGTGGGCCAACCTGAACCCGATGGCCTACATGCACGACTCGCCGATGTCCTTCGACGACTACCACAACTCCCGCTGGGTGGCGTGGCCTTTCCACCTGTTCGACTGCTGCCTGGTCACCGACTCCGGCGCGGCCATCATCGTCACCACCGCCGAGAAGGCGGCAAACTGCAAGAAGGAGCCGGTGTGGGTGCTGGGCGCCGCAGAGGGCCACGACCACAACCTCATCAGCTTCATGCCCAACCATACGTCGACGTGGTCCCGTGAGACCGGCCCCTTGTCCCTTGAACGGTCCGGCCTGACCCACGGCGACATCGACCTGACGATGATCTACGACTCCTTCACCTACACCACGCTGGTGACCATTGAGGGCCTGGGCTTCTGCGGGCCGGGCGAGGGCCCCGACTTCGTTGCCAATCAGCGCACCGCCCCGGGCGGCGACTTCGCCCTCAACACCAACGGAGGCGGGCTCTCGTACTCCCACCCTGGCATGTACGGCAGCTTCCTGCTGGTGGAGGCAGTACGTCAGCTGCGCAGCGAGTGCGGCGACCGCCAGGTCCATCGCAAGGGCTCCTCCGACCAGCCGGCGGCCACCAGCATGGTCAACGGAACCGGCGGGTCCCTGTCCTCAACCGGGACCGTGGTGCTGGCAACCGGCTAGGCAGGTCGGCGATTCGGCAGCTACCAACAGCAAGGTGGATCCGCTGAGGAGCATCGCCGAGCGCTATTGGGTCGTATACTATCTGGTATACGTTGCTGGAGTGGGGATCGGTCTGTCGAGGTATCACCCTCTGCGAGAACAGGGTAAGGATGAACTATTTGCGCTGGTAGGTATCTTCGCGCTGGCGGCAGGCTTGACGCTATTGGTGGCGATCGTTCTGGAGGTGCTTGGACGCATGGTGTTGCTAATACCGGCTGAAATCAAAAGGTTGAAAGAACAGGGTCGAAAGGAAGGTCGGAGAGAGGAGCGCCGGCGGATCGTTGAGGCCTTGCGGCAACTCGGCGAACGCGAAGACGGCTCCATCCACATCACGTTGACTCCTGAAGTCATGAAATTGCTAATGGACGACACCGAGCGCGGTTCGTAGCGTCCCGCGGGCACCGGCTCGCCGCCAGTGCCCGCCAGTCGTCTCCCGACTTCAGGGCATCCATTTCACCAGGATTAATCAACCAACATCCCGTCGAGTCAACATCGTAAAGTATGGACATCGTAATCATCGGCCTCCCCCAATCCGGCAAATCTGCCCTTTTCAACGCACTCACCCTGGGCAGGTCCGACTCCAGCGGCGCGTCGGGCAGCGCCACCGAAATGCACTTGGGTATGGTCAAGGTGCCGGACCCGCGTCTGGACTACCTGGGTACCATCTACAATCCCCGCAAGATTGTTCCAGCGGAGATACGCTATACCGACCTCCCCGGCCCCGAGGGCATGGCGCGGTCGCAGGGGATCAGCGGGCGTTATCGCAACATCCTCCAGTCCGCCACCGCGTTTCTCGTGGTGGTGCGGGCATTTCAAAGTGACGCGGTGCCTCATCCCACGGGAGCGGTGGATCCGGCGCGTGATCTTGAAAACATGCTGGGCGAGTTGTCGTTTGCCGACCTGGAGGTGCTGGAACGGGCGTCGACGCGGCTGGCCGACCAGGTCAACAAGACTAAGCCGGCCGAAAGGCCGATGGTGGTGCGCCACAAGGAGACCGTGGACAAGGCCCGAGCCGGCCTGGAGAGCGGGGTTCCGGTACGCCGGCAGACCTTCACCGACTCGGAACGCGCCGTGCTGGTCAACTACCAACTGCTCACGGACAAAAACGTAATTGCCGTGTTCAACACTGATGAAGGCGCCGATGTAATATCGATCTCCGACCTGGACATCGATCCGGGGCTCACCGCCGGCGTCGGGCAGGTGAGCATCAGCGCGCGCATCGAGGCTGAGTTGAGCACGATGGACCCGGAAGAGGCCAACGAATTCCGCGCCGATCTGGACCTGGGCGAGTCGGCAACCTCCCAAGTGATCCGCGCCAGCTACGAGAATTTGGGGCTCGTGTCCTTCCTGACCGTTGGTGATGACGAGGTGCGGGCCTGGAGCGTTCCCGGCGGTATGCCGGCCGTGAACGCCGCCGGTGTCATCCATACCGATTTCACCCGCGGGTTCATCCGGGCGGAGGTCATCGCCTACGACGATTATTGCTCCTGCGGCGGGATGGTACAGGGCCGCAAGGAGGGACTGCTGCGCTCCGAGGGGAAGACCTACCCGGTCAAAGACGGGGACATCATCAACTTCCTGGTCAACACGTAGGCGCCATGATTTCCGTCCGCCAGTTCCGTGCCGAAGACGCCGAGGCGGTCCGAAACTTGTTCGTTCACGCTCAGGACGATTTTGCCGGGAGCTACCTCCACAACGACGCCGACCGCGAGGGGTTCCGCGAATACCTCGACGGCGCCCTCACCCACGATCTGGCGCACATCGAGCAGAGCTATCTGCTGCGTCGTGGCAGCAATTTCTGGATGGCCGAACTTGAAGGGCAAGTGGTGGGTTGCATCGGAGCCTACCGTCGGGACGAAGAAGAAGTGGAGATCCGGCGTCTAGCGGTGGACCGTTCCGCTCGGCGTAAGGGTGTGGCCTCCCGCCTGTTGGATGAGGCAGAGGAGTTCTGCCGCGACGCGGGGTACGCGCGAACCATCGTCTGGACATCCAACCACATGTCCGCCGCCATCGGCTTTCTGAAGCATCGCGGCTACCACGAACTGGAGGATCACGCGTTTCCGCATACCAGCCTGACGCTCTATCTGTATGGGCTGGAGTTGTGAGGCTTTAGACGGGTTCCAGCGGCCGAGCAAAGCTTATCTCGTGGCCGTCGGGGTCGGTGATGTGGTAATAACGCTCGCGCCAAGGGGCGTCATCCGGCTTGCCGTCGGGCGCGTAGCCGGCCTCAACCATTCGCCGGTGGTGGGCATCCACATCGTCGACGTACAGGATGCAGCGGCCCCACCAGCGAACATCGGCGTCGGCGGAGAGGATCAGGTTCAGGTAGCCGCCGCCGATTCGAAACGAAGTGAAGCTCGTATCCGGCCCGCCGTACAGGATGGGTATGCCCGCTCCGTCGTGGTAGAAGGCCACCGCCCGCGCCATGTCATGGACCGCCAGCGTAATCGCGCTGATACTCTGTACCGTCATCGTGCGTCCCCTCGGCAGTGCGCAGACCCCGTTGTAGTAGAATGATCCCAAACTCGATAGGACTTGCCGGCAGGAATTATGTCAAATTTTGACCATCCCCGCATGGATGGCCCCCCCGAATGTCTGCCCCGATTGGAAGCGATCCTGCGGGAGATGCAATCGGTGGTCGTCGCCTACTCGGGCGGCGTCGACAGCGCGTTGCTCTCCGTGGCAGCCCATCGTGCGCTGGGCCAGCGCGCCCTCGCCGTGACCGCGATATCGCCGGCCCTGGCCGCTCGAGATCTGGGCGACGCGGAAAGCGTTGCTCATCAGTTCGGGCTCAACCACCGCGTCATACACACCGACGAATTGCAGCGAGAAGGCTACGTGGCCAACTCCCCCCAGCGGTGCTATTTCTGCAAGACGGAACTCTACGACCAATTGGCGGCTTTGGCGTCCGCGGAGAGCTACGCATGGGTCGCCAACGGGGCAAACACCGACGACCTGGGCGACTACCGTCCCGGAATGACCGCCGCCGCCGAGCACAACATCCGCAGTCCCATGGTGGAAGCGGGGATGGATAAAGCGCAGGTGCGCGCCGCCGCGCTCTGGCTGGGCGTCCCGTTGTGGGACAAGCCGGCGCAGCCGTGTCTCTCGTCTCGCATCCCGTATGGCACGCCGGTCACCGTGGAGTCGCTGCGGCGCATCGAGGCGGCCGAGGACATCCTGCGGGACCTGGGCCTCCGCGAGGTACGCGCTCGCCATCACGACAAGCTGTGCCGCATCGAGGTGGGCGCCGACGAGATGGAACTGGCATTTGCCCACCGCGACGAGATCACGCGGCGGCTGAAAGAGCTGGGGTATCTCTGGGTGTCCCTGGACCTGAACGGCCTGCGCTCCGGCAGCCTCAACGACGTGCTGCGGATAGCCGAGACGGCCCGGCGCCCGTGAAAATCGCCTATATCCAGTCCGTCGGCGGCGCCAGCGGCGATATGCTCCTCGGCGCGCTGCTCGATGCGGGGCTGCCGTTGGATGATGTGAAAGAGGCCGTTGGTGCCCTCGGCATCCCCGGGGTCGAAATCGCGATGGCCACAGAGATGCGCTGCGAGGTACGGGGCACCCGCGCCCCGGTGGACGTGTCGGCGGCGCCGCGCTACAGCCCGCGGCAGATGCTGGACGCCGTGGCAGGGGCAGCCGCATTGTCCGCCCACACCCGCGAACGCGCCACCGCCGCGCTCAACGCCCTCTTTGCCGCCGAGGCCCGGGTACACGGGGACGATCCCGACCAGATCCACCTGCATGAGCTGGGCACGGCCGACACACTGGTTGACGTGGTGGGCGTCGTGCATGGGTTGGAACAGTTGGGCGTAGAGCGCGTCTATGCCGCGCCGTTGGTGTTGGGCGAACCGGGCGGCCCGAGGAGACCTGGCGGCTACAGCAACCCAGCGCCGGCGACGCTGGAGATCATTGCCGCGTCCGGAGCGCCGGTCGCGCCGGAGCGGGCTTTTCATGCCGGCGTGGGGGAGTTGACCACGCCAACGGGCGCGGCCCTGATAACCACGCTGGCCGAAGAGTTTCGCCAGCCGGCCATGAGCATCGACCGCATTGGCGTGGGCGTCGGCGGCAAGGACCCGGCTGCCTTCCCTAACGTGCTGAGGCTGTGGTTGGGAGAAACCGTCGGCGCTGACCTGCGCGCCGAGCCGTCGGGTGGTTCGGTCCCACCAGTAGCCCGCTGGCAGGACAACGTCGTGCTGCTGGAAACCAACCTGGACAACGCCACCGGCGAGCAACTGGGCTTTGCCATGGAGCGATTGTTCGAGGCCGGCGCGCTGGACGTGTGGCACACGCCGATACAGATGAAGAAAAACCGCCCCGGCGTCCTGCTTTCAGCGCTGGGGCCGGCAGCGCTGGAGAGTCGCCTGGCGGAGGTGTTCCTTCGGGACACGCCGACGCTGGGAGTGCGCGTCCGCCCGGTGGGTCGCTACGTCGCCGACCGGGACATCGTGACGGTGGAGACGGAGTACGGGCCGATGCGTCTGAAGCGCAAGTGGCTGGGAGGCGAGGTGGTCAGCGCGGCGGCGGAGTACGAGGACATTGCGGCGGCGGCGCGGGAGAGGGGAGTGGGGTGGAGCGCGGTGAGTAACGCGGTAACGAAGTCTGTGGCAGGGGATTAGAGCTCGCCCGCTGTGCGCAGTTGTGCTACGGCTATACTGGTTGATCCGGCGAATTCGTGCGGACGACCGGTCCAGAACTCCAAGAAAGCTTGCCGATCATCAGCAGGGAGCGTCCGTAGGTCGGCCAAGAACTGGCGCGTCCAGTTAATGCGATAGAACCGCACGTCTATTTCGTTGAGACCCAGATCCGTAATGGTGGTCCAAGCCTTCTCCCGGGCATCGCCAGTAAGACCCGGATGCGCGATTATTTCGCCGGTATCAGGGTCATAGTCAAAATAACGCCCCGGGCGTTCCTGCTCATCGCTGGCACATGGGTCAACGTATCCCAACGCGGGCCATTTATCCTGCTTGTATTCGCCGTTGCAACGCCGGCAACTGAAAACCCAGTTCGTCCACTCGTAAGCCATTTCGGGACAGTGGGACAACGGCTGGAAATGGTCGATGGTCGGGGTCTTGCCACTGGCTTCTGAAGTTGCTTCGCACTGGCGCTCGCAGTACCAGCAGATGTCGGACGCGCGATTGCCCAACGCCGGGCGAAACTCCCGCCAGAAAGAATCGGTCGGCCGGCCACCGACGTTATGGCGGAAGTAATCCACCCACCCTTGCGTAAACTGACGGGCATGCCCATCCACACCGGGAGGCTCCGGCCCCCGGTCGATCCACCGCATCGGGGCCTAACTGCCGTCCTGCGATAGCTCTGACTGTCGGGAACGCAGAAACTCCAGCATCATGTCCCCGTAGCGTTCCCGTTGAGCCTCTAATGGCGTGCTGCTGGACAGAAAATCCTCGTTGACGTGGCGACGCAGTTCCCCCATCTCGGCTTCTTCCTCAGCCGTTAGAGAATCCCTGCGACGCAGTTCCAGCAGACGCTCCCGGCGGTCAATTGTCAGTTGGTCCGTGGGCTCGTCGACGTCCATAAAGGTGCGCAGGATCTCGTCAGTGGTCCAGCCGATGATGTCGTGCTCACTGGGACTGGCGGTGATGATGCCGCTTGCATCGCGCTTCAGCATATGCACCTGCCCTGCCTTCAGGCCGGCAATCACGAAAGGCGAGTGGGTGGTGGCAAAAATCTGGAGACCGGGGAAATGCTCGAGCAGGGCGGGAATGACGCGACGCTGCCAGGTGGGGTGGAGATGGTTTTCGATTTCGTCTATAAACAAGATTGCGGGTTTCGTGTCCCAATCTCCTACGAAGTCGTAAAACTCAGCAATCTTTACAGCCAAATACATGATCCATAGAAAAGTTCCTTGGGTTCCAGAGCTCAAGTCGCCTAAGAAAAGGGAAGAGCGCTCGACACCAAATTTGGGAGGATCATTTGTATAAGCACCCATGCTAGGGTGAACTATCGGCGACTCCATCGCAAAATTTGTGAAGTATGTTCGGTCTTGGTAATGGGACATACGTGCATTTTGGACGATATCGCAAATCCCTTTCACGCAGTCAAAAGACGCAGTCATCACCTTAAAGACGCCGGGGTATCGTGAAGTCTCACCTTCAGATCCACTCCCAAATTCGTCTCTGTGCAATCCTTCATCAATCATATACATTGCTTGGTACACTATGCGGGGGTCAAAAACCTGCGGGCTTTCGCGTTCCGTCAAAACTCGGAACCACGGCTCGATTTTTCGCCATTGGAGCAGATCTCGTTCATTATCCGCTATGGTTCTCAGGTTGGGCAATAACATTCTGGTAGCAGGAATGTACACCATCGGAAGGGATCCCAGAGTGATGTTCTCAGGCCGAGGTACATTGTAGTCAGGAAACACGAACCCATCGTCACTCACCTCCACTTCAAATGTCTGCCTCCCTTCGCTGTCGTCATATGCATCGACCGACCAGCCCGATAAGCACGCTATCGCCGTAGATTTGCCAGAGGCATTAGGCCCGACAAACACGTTCACACGCTCGTCGAACGTGAACTCTACGGGTTCGGTGAACGGCGGAATGCCGGCGATTGTCATGCTTGTGATGTGCATTTGCGCTACCTTTGGCCTGCCATTGTAGCGCAGGGCAGCTCGTTAGCCTAATAGCTTTGCCAGAGGCGTCCCCACTCCGTCTTCAGTGCCTTGCGCACCCGGCCCTTGCCTATCGTGTTAAGCCAGTAGCCGTTGTGGTAGAGGTTGCTGGCGGTGTAGGCCCAGGCGGCGATGGGGGAGCGGAGGAGGGCGTTTTCCAAGGGCTTGAGGGGGCCCCAGTAGATGAGCTTCTGGCCGCGACTGGCGAAGGTGTTTTCGTTGTCGGCGAAGTTCCAGTTGACGCGGCTGATGTCGGGCTCGTCGCCCACCACCTCGATTTCGCGCAGGTCTCCCACGCCCAGGCCCCGCTCGTGGGCCAGGCGGATGAACTGCAGGGACAGCGGGTCGAACCCCATCATCGAGGCGACCACGGCGTCCACGGCCACCTGGTCGGCGCCGGTCACGATGCGGTTCTTGATGTGCCAGCGCATGGCGCGAGGGCCGGGGCCGTCGCCGGCGAAGGTGCCGTCGGTGACAGCAAAGATGCCGGGGTGGATCTCCTGTTGTATGGCCAGCAGGTCCACCAACGTTTCGTGGATGACCGAGTGGGTCCAGTGACGCTTGCGGTGCAGCAGGCCGCCGAAGGCGTTCTTCATCGCGCCGGTCATGGTGGTGAAGACATGGGTCTTCGTGGTGGGCAGGTGGACGATGTTCTTGCCGGCAAAAATCTGCGGTATCTCGATGCCCTCGGGATAGATGTCGTCGAGGACCAGCATCTCGGCCTTGGGCTGGTAGCGCACCCACGGCTCCGGGGGAGTGTCCAGGTGCACCGTGCGAAGGTTGTATTTGTCCTGCACCGGCTTGTGCTTGTTGTTGACCTCGCCCTCGAAGGAATCGACGACGACGGTGCCGTTGTGTGCGGCGATCAGGTCCTGGTGGCCCATGTTGTGCAGGGCGCGGACGGCTCCTTCCAGCTGCCACGGGGTCGTCGAACAGCCGGGATACCAGTGCTGCCAGGAGATGTTGATCTTGAGGAGAGTCTCCTGCTCCGGCGACAGCACGGATTCCGCGCCGGCCAGTCGCATGGCCCGTTCCACGTCCTGCAGCACGGTCTCCGGCGTGGTCGCCACCACGGACACCACCGGCGTACCGGTTTGCCTGGCGCTCGCCGGCTGCGTGGCCGTTCCCAACTGTTCAACGGTAGTCATCAATATCTCCCGGGGTCTATCGGCCCTCTTTGGCGCGGAAATGCGGTATCACGTACTCTCCGAAAAGCCGGATGGAGTTCAACACCTCTTCGTGGGTGGCGTAGCCGGCCTGGAAGATGGGCATGATCTCGTCCACGCCCATGGCCTCGAACTCCTCGATCACGCGGATGCAGGCGTCGGGGTCGCCGACGCAGTAGCCGCCGCCGGCCAGCAGCTCCTCCGGCGTGGGAGGCTTCTGCTGCTGCGGGTCCTCCGATGGTCGGGATGGCCCGCCGCCGCGCACCGCGCCACCCTGCACGTAGAACCTGTACTCCTCTGGCACGGCTTCAGCATCGACGCCGGCCCACTCCAGCACGAACCTCTGGCGGCTCTGGTCCAGGTACCAGGCCGCGACTTCCGCACCCTTTTGGCGGGCCCGGGAGTCATCCTCATCGCAGAAGCCGATGGTGGAGGCGACCACCTGGCGGTTGGTGAACCGGCCGACTGGGGTGGCGTTCTCGATGGCCTCGTAGTAGGCGTTCACCAGGCCCCGCGTCTTGTCGGTTCCGCCCAGGGTGTTGACCAGGCAGCCAACGCCCAGCTGGCCGGCCAGACGGAAGGTGTCCTCCTGGGTGCAGGCCATCCACAGGGGCGGGTGCGGCTGCTGCAATGGCTTGGGGATCACTTCGCGAGGCGGGATGGTCCAGTTCTCGCCGTCGTGGCTAAAGACCTCGTCGCACCACATGCGGGGCAGGCACTCCAGCGTTTCCACCATCATGCTCTGGGTCTGGGCCACGTCCGTGCCGAAGGGTGTCAGCTGGTAGGGGCCCTTGGTGCGGCCCACGCCCACGTCGACGCGGCCGTCGCTGAGGATGTCCAGGGTGGACGCCCTCGCCGCCACGTGCAGCGGATGGTGCACCGGAGCCAGCGCCACGCCGAAGCCCAGGCGCATCTTCTTGGTGTGCTGGGCCATCACCGCCAGTGTCACCTCCGGCGCCGACGAGTGGGCGAACTCGGTCAGAAAGTGATGCTCCACCAGCCACACCCGCTCGAACCCCATCTCCTCGGCGTACTGCACCTGCTTCACCGCGTTCCACAGCGTGTCGTACTCCGCGGTGTCCGTCCACGGGCGGGGCATCTGGAGCTCATAGAACATCCCGAATTTCATTGCGTATATCCTTACTCCTGGTGGTCAACGTACAAATCCGTCAACGTACAAACAATTCTACAACGCCGTCCACCCGCCATCGACCACCAGCAGGTGTCCCGTGGTAGCGCCGGCGGAGTTGCTGGCCAGGTAGACCGCGGCGCCCACCAGTTCCTCCGGTTCCATGCGCCGGCCAAGGGGCATCTTGACCGCCAGCTCGGCGCGCAGTTCGTCGGCGTCGCGGTCGTCCGCCTCCAGCAGGCCGGGCGTGGTCGTCGGGCCCGGTCCGATGGCGTTCACGGTGATGCCGTGCTGCGCCCATTCCAGGGCCAGCACGCGGGTGAGGTTCGCCAGGCCGCCCTTGCTGGCGCAGTAGGCGGCGCGGTTCACGGATCCGACCAGCGCCATCTGCGACGCGATGTTGATGATGCGGCCGAATTCCTGCGGGATCATCAGGCGCGCTGCCGCCTGCGCGCAGAAGAAGGCTCCTTTCAGGTTGGTGTCCATCACCGCGTCCCAGTCCTCCTCGGTTACCTGCAGCGCCGGGGCGCGTCGCCTGATGCCGGCGTTGTTCACCAGGATGTCCAGGCCGCCCAGCTCGTCGGCAATGCGTCGCATGGTTGGCCGGATTTCGGCGACGTCCTGCACGTCGAGGTCGGCAGCCAGACCGACCTGGCCCTCGTTGCGAATGCGCATGACCACGCCGGACAGACCTTCCCACGACTCGTCCGACGCCATGTCGGTGACTGCCACGTCCGCCCCGGCCTGCGCCAGTCCCACCGCCAGCGTGGCCCCGATTCCTCGGGCCGCGCCGGTTACCAGAGCCTTCCGTCCTGTCAGATCCAAACCGGCAAAGGGCATAATTCACTCCTCATGTGCTTGCGGGGCAAGGTTGACGACCCCACGCGTGGCGGCATTATAGCGGTGGTGAGGGATGCTTTTGTTGATGCTGCCGGTGACCCCGTGCTATTGTGCGGCGGGATTTTTCAGCCTCGAATTTGCGGGAAACGACGTGGTCCGGTTGTCGAAATCAGGATTGATGCTGGGGTTTGCCATCATTGCCGCAATGGTGGTGGTAGCAGTTTGGGGCTCCCTCGATTGGGGGGCAAGTCTCGCAGAGGCCAACGGCGCGTCCACCATCATCATGGATCGCACGCAGGGTCCCTACCGCGTGGTGGTGGGCATCATCCCGGCGCGACCCGTGATACCCCAAACCCATCTGGCGATCCAGGTGTTTGAAGTCGGCGAGCCGCGTCCGTTGCGCGACACCGAGGTGCGGATGACCGTGGCCACCGCCGGACCGCCGGGTTCGCCGGCGTTCGGTCCCCAGCAGGTACTCAATGAGCAGACGCTGCGCTATTTCGAGGTCGATGTGCCCTTTGCCGTGGTCGGCGCGTGGAACGTGGAGGTAACGGTATCTTCGGAGCGCGGCGAGGAGACCTTCGTGCTGCCCCTGAACGTGGGCGAGCCCGGCGCCAGCATCCAGTGGATCTGGATAACCGCGGTGTTGGTGGCAATCGTCGCGGTGGGGGCGTGGACTTGGCTGACCCTGCGCCGGCGCACCGCCGGGCCATGACGGGCAGCAGCGCCAAAGGGAGCCTGCTGATCCTCGGCGCGGCCGTACTGGTGGTGGCCTTCGCCTTGGCAATCCCCGTGCCGGCCCACGCCCACGGGTTCGGCGAACGATACGATCTGCCGTTGCCGCTGTCCCTGTTCGTGATCGCCGGCGCCGTCGCGGTCGCCCTGTCCTTCGTCGTGGCGGCGGTGTTCCTGCGAGCAGGAGCGAACCATGCCCGTTATCCGCGCTACAACCTGTTGCGGCTGGCGCCGGTGCGCTGGGTTGCCTCTTCGCCGTTCACCGCTACGCTGAAAACCCTGTCGGTGGTGTTGACGCTGTACGTGATCGTGGGCGCGTTGATCGGCAACGAGCGGGCCGCGCTCAATCCGGCCCCCGCGGCGATTTACGTCGCTTTTTGGGTAGGACTGAGCTTCTTCACCGCTCTCTTCGGCAACCTGTGGGCGCTGGTCAATCCCTGGAAGGCGGCTTGGGGGTTTCTTGAGCGCGCTTTTGAAGCCCTGGCGCCGGGGAGCCGTTTGAGTCTGCACCGGCGCTATCCGGCTAGGATTGGACCCTGGCCGGCGGTGCTGGTGTTCGCCGGTTTCGCAATACTGGAGACGGTGGCGGCGGACACGGCGGGACCTCGGGCGTTGGGTTGGATCCTCGTGCTCTACACGGCATACAACTTCGTCGGCATGTACGTGTACGGGCGCGAGGTATGGCTGCGCAACGCCGAGGGGTTCACGGTGGTGTATGGGTTCATGGCACGCTTCTCGGTGACGGAGGTGCGCTCGTCAACGTCGCGCTGCCGAAGGTGTACCAGCGACGGACGATGCTCGTCAGGGGAGTCCGACTGCGTGGACTGCTACGAGTGCTACGCCAGGACGGCCCCGGCGCAGCGGCAATTCAACCTGCGCCCGCCATGCGTGGGGCTGAACCGTCTGGGCGTCGTGACGCTGACCGTGGTGGTCCACGTCATCCTGCTGCTGTCCACCGTCTCCTTCGACGGGCTTTCGGCGACGCCCGAGTGGCTGGTGTTCACCGGCCAGTTCCTGCTCCAGTCCCCGCAGTACGGCGGCTACATCGCCAACCTGATCGGCGCGCTGGGTCTGCCGGTGGTCTTTGGTATGCTGTTTGCCTTGACCTGTGCGGCAATTGCCGCATTGTCCGGCCAGACTGAGCCGGACCCGGGGCAACTGCTGCGCCGGTTCACGTTCTCTCTGCTGCCCATCGCCCTGGCCTACCACTTTGCCCACTTCCTTGGGTTCCTGCTCATCAACGGCCAGCGGTTCATCGTTCTGGCTTCCGACCCGTTCGGCTGGGGTTGGGACCTGTTCGGCACGGCGGACGCCATCATCAATATCGGCATCCTGTCGCCGGTGTTCATCTGGTATTTCTCGATTTTGGCCATTGTGGTTGGGCACATCGCCGGCGTGTACCTGGCGCACGTGCAGGCGACGCGGATCTATCCGACGCGACGCGGCGCGCTGCTCAGCCAACTCCCCATGCTGGTCCTGATGGTGTGCTACACTTGCGCGAGTTTATGGATAATTTCACGCCCCATCGCCGAATGAGGGCGACCCTACACGGAGGATGCAACGGTGCCTGAACGCAGCCCGCGACTGGAAGGAAAAGTGGCGATCGTAACCGGAGCCGGCTCCAGCGGCCCGGGCGTGGGCAACGGTCGAGCCACCGCCACGCTGTTCGCCCGGGAGGGGGCCAAGGTCCTGCTGGTAGACATCACCGAGGAACGGGCCGCCGAGACGATGGAGATGATCCAGGCCGAGGGCGGCGTGGCGTCCACCGCGCAGGCGGACGTGACCAAAGCCGCCGACTGCGAGCGCATGGTGGAAACCTGCATCGAACGTTACGGCCGGCTGGACATCCTGGACAACAACGTGGGCATCTCCCGGCGCGGCACGGTGGTGGAGGTGTCCGAGGAAGATTGGGACCACATCATGGCCGTGAACGTGAAGACCATCGTCATGGCCAGCAAGTTCGCCATACCGCGCATGATGGAGGCGGGCGGCGGGTCCATCATCAACATCTCGTCCATCGCCGGGCTGCGCGCCCACAGCAGCACCCCGTACACGGCGTCCAAGGCAGCGGTCATCGGCCTGACCATCTCAATGGCCGCCGATCACGGACCCGACGGCATCCGCACCAACTGCATCGCCCCGGGCCTGGTGTACACCCCCATGGTCGCCCCGCGTATGGACGACGACCTGCGCCAGATCCGCAGTTCTTCGGCTCCCCTCCGGACGGAGGGTACGGCGTGGGACGTCGGCAACGCGGCGCTGTTCCTGGCCAGCGACGAGGCCCGGTGGATCAACGGCGTGGTGCTTCCGGTGGACGCTGGCCTCGTAGCCACGTCGCCGGTCACCTACCAGACGCTGGGGCAGCAGGTGCGCGTGTAGTCTGGTACAGTTAAAGCGTGCGAGGGGATGCCATGACTACGCCTGAAACGCGAGATGAGGGGATTGCACTAACCGCACCGGCGCAAGCGGCCATCGGCCCGGAAACTCTCGTGCCGCCGTTCCTGACCGGGCTGATTATAATTGGACTTGCAGCAGCGTTCCTGGTTGCGATTATCGGATTCGCGACGGACCGGTTCGTCGTGTTGGTATCGGGCTCTTTCGCGCTCTCTATGGTCACGCTTCTTTGGTCCGTCGTCGCGGCGGCCTGCTTGTGGAAGTCGGTCAGATCCTGGCTGCTCAGCCGTCGCGCAGCCGGGAACGAAGTAACAGGAACAGGGCCGTCGCGATAATGACCATTACCGCAACGGTCGCCGATATTATCAAGGCAACGGTTGCGTAGCGCGCCACATTCCGTAGCAGCGGGTCATCTCCTGCAGCCAACTCCAAGGACAGCGCAGCCGCTACCGCAGTCGCCAGGATAGCAAGGGTGACCGCGAATAGTTCCCGGAATTGCGGCGAGAGCAACCGCAGGACACGGTCAACCCAACCAGGGAAAGGGAAACGTGGTTCCAATTACGGGACGGTCTCCCCAACTGCTCAATTATCCTTCTATAGACACCAGCGTCAGGTCAAAGGTCAGGTCCTTGCCCGCCAGCGGGTGATTGGCGTCTAACGTGACCGCCTCGTCGCTGACTGCCATTATGGTGAAGCTCACCTCTTGGCCGCTCTCCTGCTGCCCCTGCACGCTCGTTCCGACTTCCAGGGGCATTTCCGGAGGGAATTCGCCGCGCGGCACCTGCATCACGCCGTCGGAATGGTGCTCGCCGTAGGCGTCGACGCACGGGATCCGGACGGTCTTGGTATCGCCGACGACCATTCCCGTGACACCGTTCTCGAAACCCGGTATCACCTGACCGCTCCCGATGGTGAAGGCCATGGGTGTGCCGCCTTCCGACGAGTCGAATACTTCGCCATCGTCCAGCCGGCCGGTGTAATGAACCCTGACTTTGTTGCCCGTCTGTGCTGTGGTCAAATTGGCCTCCATCCATATTTGAATGCGCCACTATAGCACGGACACCAATAATGCCTGAATTATGCTATGGTACGGCAACCAACAGGGTCTGAGGCCGGCGTGGTTGCCGGGCGCAGACGGTTCAGGGAGGAGCCATGAAGTACGGACTGTTTATGATGCCGTCGCATCCGCCGGAACGGAACATCTACGACGCCCACCAGTGGGACCTGGAATACCTGACCCTGTGCGACGAGTTGGGCTTTGACGAAGCCTGGATCGGAGAACATTTCACCTCGCCCTGGGAGCCCATTCCGGCGCCCGACCTGCTGATCGCCCAGGCGTTGATGAAGACGAAGCGCATCAAGCTGGGCTCCGGCGCGCACCTGTTGCCGTTCCACCATCCCGCCGAGCTGGCGCACCGAGTGGCATACCTCGACCACATCTCCCAGGGGCGCTTCCTGTTCGGCGTGGGCGCCAGCGGCCTGCCCAGCGACTGGGCGCTGTTCGACGTCGATGGCAACAACGGCGAACACCGGGACATGACCCGCGAATCCCTGGACATCATCCTGAAGATCTGGGAGAACGACGGGCCCTTCGAGTACAAGGGCAAGTACTGGAACGTGAACATTCCGGAGCCCATGTACGGCACCCTGAAGTTCTTCCTGCGCCCCTACCAGCAGCCGCATCCGCCGATCGCTGTGGCGTCCGTCAGCTACAAGTCTCCCACGCTGATGATCGCCGGCGAGCGCGGCTTCATCCCCATGAGCCTGGCCCTGAACAACGATTATTGCCGCAGCCACTGGGAAGCCATCGAGGAGGGGGCGCAGCGCACCGGCCGGACACCGTCGCGCGCCGACTGGCGCCTGGTTCGGGACGTGTATGTCGCGGACACCGACGAGGAAGCCCGCGACCTGGCGCTGAACGGCATGCTGGGGCGCGTTTGGCACGACTATCTGCTGCCGCTGTTCCGTGAGTTCGACCTGATGAAGGTCTTCAAGCACAACGACGAGGTGCCCGACGAGGCCGTCACCATCGAGTACATGGCGGACCACCTGTGGCTGATCGGCTCCCCCGACACCGTGGCCGAGAAGATCCACCGGCTGTACGGCGACGTGGGCGGGTTCGGCGGACTCCTGATGCTGGTTTACGACCAGTCGGAGAACAACGCCGCGTGGGAGCATTCCACCCGGCTGCTGGCCAACAAGGTGATGCCGCAGGTTGCTGAACTGACCGGCGCAGCGGCGTAGCCGGGGAGAGGCCATTTCCCCGAAACTCATCCGAAGGCAGTGCACGGAAACGAACATCCCGCCACCAACAGCGACCCGGGAGAACATTCCAGATCCGGACCACCAGGCAGGGATGACGATGTCGAGGCGTTGCGTCAGGCATTCGAGCGTCTCCCAAAAGTTGCCGGCCATGGGGTCACCGCCCTGGAACGGCATGACAGCATCAGGCCGGAATGGATCATGCAAGTAATTGCCGAACCTTTCGAGCGATACGAAATACGCACCTCAGACGGCGAGCGGCGCACCATCATCACTGGTCGCGTTCCGCAATCCTCGCAATGGATAATGGTGGTATTCATTGGCGACCCGGAAACGGGACGCTTTTTGACGGCTTACCACAACAAGCACTTGGCAAGAAGATATGGAGGACGACCGTGGCCCAGCACGTGAATGAAATTCCGTGGAACCAGGCGCTTCCGGCGCGTGTCGAGTACGACCCAAAAGGGCAAATTTTGCGTATTGAGAACGGGCAGTCCAGCCAAGTCGGTGAGGAAATCGCCGAGGACGTCATCGTCCACTATGACAAGGATGACGACCATGCTCCGTCTTCAGCGGTGGCCATTCGTATCGACCGGGCCGAACACGTGCTCAAGCCCTTCGTCGATGCCATTCTGGCCAAATACGGCGTGAAACCTGTACAGTCCCCAGCGGCCAACGAAACGTCGGATTGACGCCCGCGAACGTCGTCTCCATGCCGCCATCCCCCAGAGGAGCATTCGCAAATGCAGGAAAACCGAGTAAGACGCGCGCTGCGGGAGAACCGTCTCGCCCTGGGCACCTACGTGACCTTTGCCGACCCCCAGGTCGTCGAGATCATCGGCCTGGCCGGCTTCGACGCGGCGTTCATCGACATGGAACACACCACCTTCGACCTCGGCATCATCTCGCAGATGATAGCGGCGGCGGAACTGGTGGGCGTCACCTCCATGATCCGCATTCCCGGCAACGATGAGAACCTCATCCTGCGCCTGCTGGATGCCGGCGCCCAAGGCATCATCATCCCTCACATCGACGGCGTCGAGGGGGCCAAGCGCGCGGTGGACGCTGTGCGATACGCTCCCCTGGGGCATCGCGGCGGCGCTGGCGGCACCCGGGCCGCCCGATTCGGCACCGTAAGCTGGGAGGAGCACACCCGAACCTCCAACGAGAACATCATCCTGTCGGTCATGACCGAGGACGAGCGGGGCATCAGCGAGATCGGCCAGATTGCACAGCTGCCCGGCATCGACCTGGTGTCCATCGGCCCCACCGATTTCTCCGAGTACATGGGTATTCGCGACCCGCAGAGCCCGGTCATCCGCGCCCGCCTGGAGGAACTGGCCGCTGAGGTCAAGGCCGCCGGTGGCGCCAAGTTGTCCATGCCCATGAACCATCCCGCATTCCCCCTGTCGGCATCCGAACTACAGGCCATGGGCGTGGGCTACACCCACGTCGCGCCGCCTCCGACGGCCTTGCTGCTGCGCTCCCTGCAGCAGCGGATCACCGACATACGGGCCGAGTTGGGTTAGTCCAATAGCCGGTGTGGCGTCTCCGCGTGAACGGTGCCTGGGCGGCAACCGCCCGAGGCTTGGTGGGCATCGTCCTAGCCCTCGCCGCTTTGGCGTGCGCCGTCCAGCCGGCTCCCGCAGCGACGCCTACCCGGCTCGCCACTCCAGCATCGCTCGCTACTCCGGCATCGCCCACCGCAACCGCTGTGCCAGACCCTACGGCGACCCCAACCCCACTGCCCATGCCCACGTCGACACCAACGCGGACGCCAACTGTCGCCCCCACCAATACGCCGGCGCCCACGGCGACACCGTTTCCCGACGCTCCCCTGGTGTTCATCGGCGACACGGTTTACGTGACGGATCTGGCGGTTTCCGGCGCGGAACGATCTCAGGGCCTGTCCGGCCGACCATCATTGGCCGGCGACCGTGCCATGCTATTCGTCTACGAAGATGACCAGCCACGTACCTTCTGGATGCCGGACATGCATTTCCCGCTGGACATGGTATGGATCAGGACGGATTGTACCGTCGACGGCGTGACCGACCACGTCCCGAACCCGCCCCTGGACACCCCGCGCGACCAACTGCCGCGCTATCCGTCCACCGGCCCGGTACGTTTCATTCTGGAGATCAACTCCGGCCAGGCTGAAATCCACAGCATCGTCCCCGGCTCTCGCGTAGTGTTCGCCGGCCAAATCGAAGGCCGATGGGGCTGCTGACCACTCGCTCCAATCCCCCGATAAAGGAACTAGCCACAATGCAGATACTCGTCTCAGGCTCTCTCGCCATAGACCGCATCATGACCTTCAATGGCCGCTTCGGCGACCACATCGTCCCCGAGCGGATCCACCAGATCAATCTCAGCTTTACGGTGGAAGGCTTCAATGCGTTCTTCGGCGGGACCGCCGGCAACATTGCCTACTCATTGGCCATGCTCGGACAGGAACCCCGTATCGTCGCCGCCATCGGTTCCGACCACCGGGACTACTTCACCTGGCTGGCGGACAATGGCATCGCGACCGGCGATATCCGCATCGTGAACGAAGAGGCGACGGCGTCCGCCTTCATCGTCACCGACAGCGCGGACAACCAGATCACCGGGTTCAATCCCGGAGCCATGAAGCACGCCACGGGCTTCGACTTCGGCAAGGCGGATCCGGCCGACACCATCAACATAGTCAGCCCAGGCAACCTGACCGACATGACCGACTTCTCCGCCGATGCCTACCGTGCGGGCATTTACACCATTTTCGATCCTGGCCAGTCGCTCCCGGCGTGGGATGCCGACGGACTCGCCGCGTGCATCGCCAACTCACACCTGCTGATCGCCAACGATTACGAAATGGCCCTCATTGCGGAGAAAACCGGCCGGGACAACGCCGGGTTGCTGGACCTGACCGGTGTCCTGGTTACCACCCTGGGCGAGCAGGGGGTTCGCGTCAGCATCCCCGAAGGGCAGGTGATCGTTCCGCCCGTCCATACCGATAACGTGGTTGATCCAACCGGCGCTGGAGACGCTTTCCGCGGCGGTCTGATCCTGGGCCTGATGCACCCCGTGACCGCGGCTCACGCCAATGAAGGCGGCAGTTTCGCTTCCATCACGCTCCGCCAGCTCGAGCGCGCCGCCCAAATCGGTTCCGCCTGCGCTCATTTCGCCATCCAGCAGCCGGGCACCCAGGAGTACCGCTACACCAGGGAAGAGCTGGACGCCGTACTGGAGCAGGCTTACGGACGTTAGCCCATGCGGCGGGTTGCGCGACGTTTCTACCTGTCTTAACGCTACACGATGTAGCGTCCACCCACCACGTTCATGCGGTCGCCGGTGATGTACGACGATTCGTCGCTGGCGTAGAAGAGGCAGGCGTTGGCGATGTCCTGCACGGTGCCCTGACGTCCCAGCGGTATCGATTGCAGGTGCTCGTTGGAGTTGCGATCCACTCCCTGGAACTCCGGATACCACTCGGGGTGGGCGCGTGCCGTGTCGGTGGAGCCCGGGTTGACCAGGTTGGCGCGCACCCCGTACTGGGCGCACTCGGCGGCCACGGCGCGGATCAGCCCGAGCAATCCGGTCTTCGCGGTGGTCACAATCGCTGTTTCGGGCCGGCCGGTGATGGCCGACTGTCCGCCCAGCCCGATGATGCTGCCGGACCGTTGCTCGATCATCCCCGGCAGGACGGCGTGAATCAGGTAGAACGCGGAGTGCAGGTTGGTGGCCATCACGCTCTGCCACTCCTGCACCGTCACTTCCAGGATGGGTTTGTGGGGGCGCACCGCCACGTTGCTCACCAGCACGTCCACCGTTCCCAGGGCGTCAATGCCCTCGGCAACCATGTCAGCAACGCGGTCCGGATCGGCCACGTCACCGATCACGGTATGAGTCTGGGCGCCCAGTTCGCGGCACTCGGCCGCCACCGCCTCCAGTTCCTCGGCGGACTGTCGGGTGTTCAGGATCAGGTTGGCGCCCTCGCGGGCGAAGGTACGCGCGATTTCGGCGCCGATGTTGCGGCTCGCGCCGGTGATCAGAGCAGTCTTGTTGTCCAAACGCATTTCTGTCCTCGGGGTGTTCGTCTGAATTGTTATCTTCATCGCGACATCCATCTTAGCAGCGATATGAATGCGCCGGAAATCGTGATGAGCGCCGCCATTACATATAGAACATCAAGAAGGTCCACATCCAAGCGAGCAAAAATCACCACCAGGGCCGCCATGCTCAATACCGTGACCACCAAACAGAAGGTTATCAATATCGCTTTAGCCGCTAACGGGAAGAGGTCCGTCGATCCGGTGCGGGGTCGATCAGGTGCGGGGTCGATCAGGTGCGGAAGTCGGTGGTCAATACCAGGACTATCCCTGATACTGCGCCGACTATTCCGGCAAGCCCGGCGACTGAACCTCCTACAACTGCGGTAATTCGTTCCCAATCAGTCATCACGAACTCGCCCGTCAGCACCACCACCATACCGACGAAAAAAACCACCATCGACAAAATGTATATCCGATCCCACATGGTACTTATCTCCAACATCAAGATAACATCTGGAGCCGTGGCGTCAAAAACCCGGGATGGCAGGGCAATCGCGTCTTAATAGTATTTTTAGAAATGTGCTAACGTGCCATGATCCGTTGATCCATATGGAGGCAGTGAGGCATGGCACAACCACCCAAAACAACTATTCTCGATCATTTCGCTGACCTGGACGACCCACGGGTGGAACGGACCCGACGCCATAAGCTGGTGGACATCATTGCCATTGCCATCTGCGCCACCATCTGCGGCGCCGATTCCTGGGTCCACATAGAACTCTTCGGCAAGAGCAAGCTGGCCTGGTTTCAAACCTTCCTGGAACTGCCCCACGGTATCCCATCCCACGACACCTTCGGCGATGTGTTCGCCCGCCTGGACCCAGTGCAGTTGCAGAACTGCTTCGTATCCTGGACCCAGTCCATCGCCGAGTTGCTGCCGGGTGAGGTGGTGGCCATTGACGGCAAGACGGCCCGAGGGTCCTATGATCCGGCGGGGAACAAGGGGGCCATACACCTGGTCAGCGCCTGGGCCACGCAGAATAACCTGACCCTGGGCCAGGTCAAGACCGAGGAGAAGTCCAATGAGATCACCGCCATTCCACAACTGCTGGAGATGCTGGACTTGAATGGCTGCATCGTGACCATAGACGCCATGGGCTGCCAGCGGGAGATCGCCCAGCAGATCATAGCGGGCGGGGCCGACTACGTGCTGGCGGTGAAGGAGAACCAGGGCCGGTTGCATGAGGGCATCCGAGACCTGTTCCAGGGAGCCGAGGCCTGGGGTTTTGACGGGGTGCCTTACGATTATGCACGGACCGTGGACAAGGGACACGGACGGGTGGAACGGCGGGAATGCTGGACCATCACGGCGACGGACTGCCTGGATTATCTGGACCCCCAGGGGCAATGGTCCCAACTGAAGGCGGCCGTCAGGGTGGTGGGCCATCGTCAAACTGGAGCGGGTGGCATAAGTCAGCCCCGCTACTACATCAGCAGCCTGCCAGCCTCAGCAGAACAACTCCTGGCTGCCATCAGAAGCCACTGGAGCATCGAAAACTCGCTGCACTGGACCTTGGACGTGACCTTTCGGGAAGACCAGTGCCGAGTGCGCAAGGACCATGGACCGCAGAACCTGGCCACGCTGCGGCAGATTGGGCACAACCGGTTGAAAAACGAAAGCACCTTGAAAGTAGGCATTCAGGGCAAGCGGCTCAACGCCGGATGGGACGAGGACTACCTGCGCAAAGTCCTCCTCGGATAAGACGCGATTGCCCTGCCCGGGATGGCGTTAGCCGTCCCGGGTGAATATCTGAGGTATTGTGGCCGGGATCAGTAGGGTCCGTACCCCGGCACGTTGATGCAGGCGGCGATGTGGTCCGGCAGGACCTGCCTGGCCTCCGGGTTCACCCGTGAGCAATCGTCCGTGACAATCGGGCAGCGCGGGTGGAAGACACAACCGCTGGGCGGGTTCAGCGGGCTGGGGACCTCGCCGGTAAGGATGATCCGTTCCCGCTGAGCGTCCAGCACCGGGTCGGGAATCGGCACCGCCGACAGCAGCGCGCGCGTGTAAGGGTGCTGTGGGTTCTCGTAGATGGCGTTACGGTCGGCGACTTCAACGATCTTGCCCAGGTACATCACCGCCACGCGGTCGCTGATATGGCGCACCACGGAGAGGTCATGGGCGATGAACAGATAAGTAAGGTTGTACCGCTCCTGCAGGTCCTCCAGCAGGTTGATGATCTGCGCCTGGATGGACACGTCCAACGCCGAAACCGGCTCGTCGCACACGATGAAGTCGGGGTCAACGGAGAGGGCGCGGGCGACGCCGATGCGCTGCCGCTGTCCGCCGCTGAACTCGTGGGGGAAGCGGTCGGCCATGTACGGGTTCAGGCCGACGTTGTTGAGCAGTTCGGCCACCCGCTCGCGGTACTCGCGCTTGTTGTTGACCAGCCCGTGCACCGCCAGGGGCTCGCCGATAATGTTGCCGGCGGTCATCCTTGGGTTCAGCGAGCTGTATGGGTCCTGGAAGATGATCTGCATCTGGCGACGCATCGCCCGCATCTGGCCGGTTTTGGACTGTGCGATGTTAACGCCGTTGAACCAAATCTCGCCTTCGGTGGGCCGGTAAAGACGCAGGATGCAGCGTCCGGTGGTCGTCTTGCCGCAACCCGATTCGCCAACCAGCCCCAGTGTCTCGCCGCGACGCACCGTGAAGTTAACGCCGTCAATGGCTTTGATGTAGGCAACCGCCCGTTGGAACAGGATGCCCGAAGTTACCGGAAAGTACATCTTGAGGCCGCGGACGTCCAGCAACACATCTTCGGCTGCTGGCGTTGTGGCGGCAGTTTGGGGCATCTCAGCAGTGGTCATCGTGGAACTCCCTTTTCAAACCAGTCATTGCGAATCAATGGCAAACGACGATGGTTCTCTCAGCGGTTTAGCCCGTGCCCATGGCGTAGCTCAACGCCTGCACGCCAAGGATCTCGGAACGCCAACAAGCGGACACGTGGGGCTCCTCGGTATCGTTGCTCTCCACCTGCATCAGCGGCGGCGCTTCCGTGGCGCACTTGTCTACGGCGAAACGGCAGCGCGCACGGAACGAGCATCCCGGGGGCAGATTAACCAGGTCTGGTGGCTGTCCTTCAATGGGCACCAACTTGGCAGCTTGGCCCTCTTGATCGGTCAGTCGCTGGTCCAAGCGCGGCACCGAGTCGAGCAATCCAACGGTGTAAGGATGGCGCGGGTTGGTGTAGATCTCCAGCGCCGAGCCGCGCTCGATTATCTTGCCGGCGTACATCACGTTTACCCGGTCTGCATAGCGGGCCACGACCCCAAGGTTGTGCGTGATGATGATGAGCGCGACCCCCAGATCCAGGGTGAGGGATTTCATCAATTCCAGGATCTGGGCCTGAATGGTCACGTCCAATGCCGTGGTGGGCTCGTCAGCGATGATGAGCTGCGGGTTGCAACTCAGCGCCATGGCGATCATAACGCGCTGGCGCATGCCACCGCTGAACTGGTGTGGGTATTGCCGGATGCGGCGCTCCGCGTCGGAAATCCCCACCCTGACCAGCAGGTCGACCGCGTCCTTGCGCGCTTCGTCCCGGCTCTTGCCCAGATGCAACTGGATGGTCTCGGTCAACTGCCGATCCAGGGTCAGCACCGGGTTCAGCGAGGTCATCGGTTCCTGGAACACCATGGCCATCTTAGCGCCGCGTATCCGGCGCATATCGTCCATGTCGATCTGCAGGATGTCCTCGCCGTCGAACAGGACTTCGCCGCCCACGGTCTTCCCGGGCGGGTCCGGAATGAGGCGCATGAGGGAGAGCGCGCTAACGCTCTTACCGCAACCGCTCTCGCCGACCAGCCCAAGCGTTTCGCCGGCCATTACCTCATAGGTGACGTCGTCAACTGCCTTGACCACGCCTTCGTAGGTGAAAAAGTACGTTTGCAGGTTCTTGACTTGAAGCAGCGGGTCCACTGCAACGCTCCTTATCCGGTGATGATTGGCGCCCTGGCCAATCTCGGCAATGTCTGAATACGGGTTCTGGATATTGTTTCAAGTTGCCGGTTAGCCTATAGTTTCATGATTTTCAGGTGAGTCAAATTACCATAGGGAGCATACCGCTGCAAGCAGAATACGAGGCCGGCGGGTGTCTCGCGCCGGCCCCTTTGGTTCCGCGAGCCCGACACGAACCGGCGCGTCAGTACACCACCTGCTCCGCAACCAGCGCGTCGACGCGCGTTTCGTCCATGCCCAGCAGTTCCCGCAGCACGTAACCGTTGTGCTGGCCCAGCAGAGGAGCCGGCGCGCGCACCGAACCGGGGGTGTCGCTGAACCGCCAGGGCACTCCGTACACCATTTCGGCTCCGGCGTGTGGGTGGTCGATCTCCACGTAGGTCTCCCTGGCGTTCAGGTGCGGGTCGGCGAACTGATCGGCGATGTTCATCACTGGCATCGCGGCGACTCCCACTGCCTGCAATCTTGCGGTGACCTGCCCCGGGGTGAGCCCGCGAGTCCACGCCGAGATGGCTTCGTCCAGGTCTCTCCGATTGGTCCATCTGGCCGACCTGTCGGCGAACCGGGCGTCCGTGGCGAGGCTGAACTCGTCTGTCCCGTCGCTATCGATGGCGACGGCCAATGCCGTCCATTCCGCGTCGGTGCGCGCGGCGATGGCGACCCAGGAGTCCACGCCGGCGCAGGGGTAGTTGTTGTGAGGCGCGAAGTCGGGGTCGTCGTTGCCGGGCGGAGACGGATTCTCGCCCGTCATCTGATACTCCAGCATGGGCACGCCCAGCAGCGCGGCCGTCCCCTCCAGGTGAGCGGCTTCCACGTACTGCCCCGCGCCCGTGCGGTTGCGGTGCCGCAGGGCCGCCGCCACTCCCAGCGCGGCGCACAGGGCCGCCACCGTGTCGCTCCACGCCGCTTGCAGTTCGCCCACCAGGGGCTCGCCTTCTTCCGGCGGATAACCCACCAAACTCATCATGCCCGACATCGCCTGGATGATGGGCGCGTATGCCACCATGTCTCGCAGCGGGCCGGTATCGCCGAAGGCCGGCATGGATGCCACGATGATATCCGGCTTGACCGTGCGCAGGCTGGGGTAATCCATGCCCAGCCTTTCCAGCACTCCCGGCGAGAAGTTCGCCAGCACCACGTCGCTGACCGAGGCCAGCCGCCGCAGGATGGCGCGCCCCGATTCGGTGCGGAGGTTCAGCGTGACGCTGAGCTTGTTCCGGTTGAGCCCGTGAAACACCGGCTGCAATTCGGGCCAGAGGCCGCGGTCCCCGCCGGCCAGGTCTTCGCCGACCATGGGACGGCCCAGCCGCATGCCGTCCATGCGCGCCCGGCTCTCCACCTTGATCACCTCGGCGCCCATGTCCGCCAGCAGGTGCCCCGCCATCGGGCCGGCCCAGGCGGAGCCCAGGTCGACCACGCGCACGTTATACAGAGGAGGGCGAGGCATCGGGAGTCAGGGAACCATTACGTGTCGAGCACGTCCGCGTTGTGCTGCCCCAGCAGTGGAGCGGGACGAACCACGCGGCATGGCGAACCGTGCAGTCTCACCGGGGCGCCGGGATAGCGGTAACCTCCGGCCTGGGGATGTTCAGACTCAACGAACCAGCCGCGTTGATGAAGGTGGGACAGTTCCAATGCCTCGTCCATGGTCAGCACCGGCGCGCAGGGGATGCGGTTCTCCAGGCAGAGCCGCAAGATCTCCGCCTTGTCGTGCTCCATGAACCAGGGTGCGATCAGGCTCTCGGCCTCCTCGGGATATTGGTCGCTCATGGCGCGACGGTCCCGGTAGCGGGGGTTCTCGGTCCAGTCCGGGTCGCCCATCAGGTTCAGAAACCGCTGGTACTGCTCCATCTGCGGGGCATCGATGCACACGTAGCCGTCGCGGCAGGGCAGAACGCAGTTGGGGAACAGGCCCAGGCGCATCCGGTTCCCGGAACGCGAACCGGCGATGCCGCGATAGATGAAGGTGGGCAGGTGGTAACCCGTCAGCAGGGTGCTTATCACTCCCGAATCGGCCACGTCGATGTACTGCCCTCCGGCAAAGTCGTTGTCGTCGGAAAGGTTCGACTCGCGGGCCAGCAGAGCTACGATGGCGGCGTAGGCCCCGCCGAGCCCGGCGAGATACCCCGCCTGGCGGTCCGGCGTGGTGAGCGGCTCCCGGTGCGGATGGCCGGTGCCGAAGCTCATTCCACTCAGGGCGTTCACCTGCAGGTCGTAACCGGCGTGCTCCCGGTAGTCGCCGGTGCGACCGTAAGGCGAGAGCGAAATGGTGATCAGGCGGGGATGGCGAAGTTTCAACTCCTCCGCGGTTATCCCAGCTGGGCCCAGCCTGGCATAGGCCTGGTTTTCCACGAATAGATCCGCGTTTTCCAGGAGGCGGTGTAGCTGGTCGATGCCATCCTGTTCCGCGGTATCCAGCGTCACGCCCCGCTTGCCCAGGTTTGCGAACAGGTACAACCCGCTGCGCTCCGGATGGGGCTGCCCGCCGGGGAATGGTCCGGCACGGCGGGCAGCGTCCCCTTCGGGTGGCTCCACCTTGACAACATCCGCGCCCAACTCCGCCAGCACCTTCGCGCAAAACGGCGCCGACACCATTTCTCCCCACTCGACCACTCGAACCCCTTCCAGCGCCGAAGGCGATTGATTGGGATCAGGGACCGACGGGAGTGTTGCCGATGTGGATGGCATGACTGGCTCAACCGATATTGAAAGAACGCTTATTGAAAGAACGCTTATCGAGAGAACGCTACGGCAAAAGATAACCGCGCGGGAGTATATGGTCGAAAATGCCGGCGTGCAACGGAAATCCAAACCGGCTTAACCTGACGTAAAAGGACGCAATCCGGCGAGAGGGTCTGCTACGTTCGTAAATCATTTGTCCGTAGACGATATTGCCTCTTGCGTGGCCCGTTGACAACGACAACCATCTCAAATGGCATCGGTCTGAATATTTTATGCCACGCATAATATCACGAATACGAATATTTGACATCGGGTTTGGCCGATGCTAATGTTTGGCGGCACACGGGAATCCGCTGACCGATACGGAGGTATCCGCATGGCAGTTCGCAGTATTCGAAAGGCGCGGCGCATCGCCGCAGTTCCCCTATTGATCGTATTCCTGTCCGTGATTGTCGCCTGTGGAGGGACAACATCGGAGCCGGCCGCCGCCCCCGCGGCTACCGCAGCGCCGGCGGCCCCGGCTCAGGCCGCAACCACCTCGGCGCCCGAGCCTACCGCCATGCCGGTCATGGCCGACGCGGACACTTATCTCCACCTGGCCGTGACCCCGCTGCCGCAGGACACCTACTACCCCTGGTTGGCCACCAGCAGCGGACACCTGGTTTTCCGGCCGATGTGGGAGAACCTGACCACCATCTCACCGGACACCGGCGTCTCCATCATCCTGCCCCAGTTGGCGCGGCAATGGGACGTCAGCCCTGACGCCAGCGAGTACACGTTCTACCTGCAGGAGGGCGTCGAGATGCACCACGGCTGGGGCGAGTTCACAGTCAAGGATGTGGTGTTCACCCTTGACCAGCAGATGTCGGACCCCCTGGCCGGCTGCAAGTCACCCCTGAAAAAGTTCATGGGCTACGACTCCATGACCGAGATGATCGATTCCGGCAACGCCGAGATCGTTGACGACTACACTCTCAAGATGAAACTCGCCCAGCCCCAGGTGGACGTCGCCGACTGGTGGTTCAATATCCTGGTGGTTCCCTGCGCCGCCGTGCGCAGCGCCGCTCAGTACGAGGCCGAGGGCGACGCCATGTTCGAAAGCGGCCCAGCCGGAACCGGCGGCTACCAGTTCGTCGAGCGCGAGCTCAAGGAGTACACCGAGTACGAGGCGGTGCCCTACGACCACTGGCGGGTGAACCCCGAGTTCAAGCGCATGCGGATTACCACCGCGCCGGAGGACCTGACCCGGCTGGCCATGCTGCTCACCGGCGAGGCCAACATGGTGGACGTGCCCAAGGTTTTGCACCAGCAGGCCATCGACGAGGGCATGGAGGTCTTTGAGAGCCCGCTCCCGTCGGTCGGCTTGACCATCATGCCCTTCGGGCAGTACGAGCTCAGCCAGGTCAACTGGAACCCTGAAACCGAGCCGTGGACCGTCCCTGGGGAGACCGGCCGGCTGGTGCGGGAGGCGATGAACCGGTCCATCGACCGGAACCAGATTATTAACGAGCTGTTCAAGGGTCGCGGCGAGCCGATGTACAACACCATCTTCCACGACACGCTGGAAGGGTGGAACCCGCGCTGGGCCGACGAGTTCGACGAGAAGTACGGGTACGACCCCGAACTGGCCAAGCAGTTGTTGGACGAAGCCGGCTTCCCCGGCGATAACGGCCAGAACCGCTTCTCTCTGGAAGTCTGGCAGTCGAGCCTACCCGGCCTGCCGGAGACCATCGAAGTGGCCCAGACCGTTGCACAGTCCTTTGAGGACATTGGCATCGACACCAAGCTGGTGGAAGTGGAATTCGCCCGGGCCTTGGATGCCTTCCGAGACCTGCACGATGCCCACTTCATTCTCCCAGTGCGCCAGACCATCCGACAGATCAACGCCAACGCCCGCATTTATTATTACACCGGCCCCGTCAACCCTGAAACCGGCGTCCCCAACGGTGGGGTGGCCTACACTGAGCACCAGCTCTACGACGACAATTACGAGGCGCTGCTGAGGGAAACCGACCCCGCCGAGCGGCACCGGCTGGCGCAAGAGATGGGCGACCATATCTACGACAACTATCGCACCATCCCGATCGTCAACCTCCGCGCCACCCTGGTGGTGAATCCGGACGAGGTGCTGGAGTACAAGTTCGGCAGCCTGACCGGGGTGTTCGGACACCTGGAGTACGCCAAGTCAGCCAGATAGGCAGAACGCGCGGCACGGTAACGGAACGACAATGCGACGTATTAGGCTACCCGCGGGGCCCGGGCCCCATTTAGAAGAAGCTAAGGACGGGAGGCGATTATGCAGCGGTTCATAATCTTCCGCGTTGGGCAGGCGATTATCGCCGTGCTGCTGGTGAGCATCATCGTGTTCATGCTGTCCAACATCACCGGCGACCCAACATCGGTGATGCTGCCCATGGGCGAAGCCACTCCGGAAGACATCGCCGCCCTCAAGGAAAAGTGGGGCCTAGATAGGCCGCTGCACATGCGCTACCTCGTCTTCCTGGGCAATGCCGTTCGGGGCGACTTTGGCGAGTCGTATGCCTTCGGCGGACAGACGGCCATGGGAATGGTGATGGACCGATTCCCGGCCACGTTGCAGCTGGGCGGGCTCGCCATGTTGATCGCTTTGGTACTTGGCGTGCCACTGGGTGTAATCACGGCGGCCAAGAAGGATGGTTGGCTGGACTACCAGGGGAAAGCGATTGCTTTCCTGGGCCAGTCGGTTCCCAGTTTCTGGCTGGGTATCATGCTTCTCTGGTTGTTCGCGGTGCAGTTGGGCTGGCTGCCGTCTTCCGGCAAGGGTGGTATCGACCACCTGATCATGCCGGCGTTCACCCTGGGATTTTTCCAGGTGGCGGCTTTGCTGCGACTGATCCGTTCGTCGATGCTGGACGTCCTCGATACCGAGTTCGTCAAGCTGGCGCGTATCAAGGGCGTACCGGAATGGAAGGTGATCTGGAAGCACTGCCTGCGTAACGCATTCATCGCGCCGTTGACCTACTTCGCCATCATCATTGGCGGCCTGTTCACGGGCACAGTCATCGTGGAAACGGTGTTCTCGTGGCCCGGCGTGGGACAGTTGGCGGTAGGCGCCGTCCGTGGTCGTGACTTCCAGGTGTTGCAGGCGGTGGTCATCATCGGATCGTCCATCTACATCTTCGCTAACCTCGTGGTCGACATACTCTACGCGTACCTGGACCCCCGCATCCGGTACACGTAAGGCATCCACTACACGGAAAGCAACCGCTACACGGAAAGCAACCGCGACCAGAAGCCAGCAGTATTCGTTTCGGTAACAACAACGGCAATCGGTGGAGAATGAGACATGGCTATCACCATGGCGCCCGTCCCGGCCACTCCCGTCTCGGAAGAAGTAGCAGTACGCCCCAGCGTCTGGGGCAAGATCCGTCATTGGATCACGGAAATCCGCAGGCTCCCGCTGTTCCCGGTGACGATGCTGCTGGTATTCCTGATTTTACCGGCCGTCTTCGCTGAGCTGATCGCGCCCCATAACCCGAGGCGCGGTGATCTGGACGACAGGCTGGTCCCGCCGGCCTGGTCCGGCGACGTGCTGTCCGTTCGTACGGTGGTGGAGACGGTGAACCGGGAAAACCGTCAGAACGAGATCAAGCTGGGCGACGCCGAGCGAACGGTTCGCATCGGGGACGCTTCCGTCATTGGCAAAGCCGAGGGCGAAGTTCCCGTGCCGGGTGACCAGATCCAGATCGTGGTCAAACCCGGCGGGCAGGCCAAGTACCTGCTCGGCACCGACAAGAACGGCATGGACATATTCAGCCGCATCGTGCATGGCGCACGGCTGGCGCTAGTGGTGTCCTTGATGGCGATCTTCGTGTCGGGGCTGATCGGCACCGTTTTGGGCATATTAGCCGGCTACTATGGCGGCTGGGTTGACACTGTGGTCATGCGCCTCGTTGATATGTCCTTGTCGATTTCGCTGATCCTGGTTGCGCTGGTACTCGCGGCGACCCTGGGGCCACGCATCGAGAACGTGCTGATCGTGGTTTGTCTATTCCTCTGGTCGCGTTACGCCCGGTTGATCCGCGGGGAGACGCTGGCGCTCAAGACCCAGGACTTCATCGCCAGGTCGCAGGTGGCCGGATCTTCGCAGATCCGTATCATGCTGCGCCACATATTCCCCAACCTGGTGAATACCATCATCGTGCTGGCTACGCTCCAGCTAGGGTTCGTAATCCTCCTGGAAGCCGGCCTGAGCTTCCTTGGCGCCGGCATCCCCCGTCCCAATCCGGCGTGGGGTGTCATGGTGGCCGATGGGCGGGAACTGATCATCGACTCGTGGTGGGTTTCCTTCTTCCCCGGGCTGGGGATCCTGTTCACGGTGCTGTCCGTGAACCTGCTGGGCGACTGGCTGCGCGACCGGTTGGATCCCAAGCAGCGCAATGTCTAGCTGCTTCCGCCAACCTTGTGTCGGTAATGTAGGGGCGAATGAATATTCGCCCCTATCGGTATAATGAGCGCCATGCAGGAACAGGATCAGCCGGCGCAGCTGCCCGACTGGATTGAGCGCAGCGACCGCACGGCGCGGCGGCGCTATCGGATGCGTCTGGCGAGACCGGCCATCGCGGCCGGGGCACTGGTGCTGGTCGCCATCTTAGGATGGATATTCTGGTTCAGCCTGCCCAATCCGGTGCGCTGGTTTGCGGGAAGCCCGTCGGCCGCCGCGTCATCCTCGTCCAACGCCGGCCGCTGGTCGATGCTGGGTTACGGCACCAATCTCAATGGGTTCATTTCCGAGGTGGAGCGACAACCCGACGGCCGCGTGATCTGGTCCCGGGACCTGGGGCCGTACACTCGCTCCGCGCCGCTGGTGGCGGATGGCAAGGTGTTCGTCGGCGGGCATTTCCAGGTGTCGGCCCTGGACGCCGAAACGGGCGAGCAGTTGTGGTCGGTGGAAACCCCGGGCCCCATGGACCATGCCACGACCATCGCCAACAACAACCTGATGTTTGTGGGCATGACCAACCACCGTATGCTGGCGCTGGACCAGGACACGGGAGAGCAGACCTGGGACTTCAAGGCACACCTGCCCATTTCGGCCTCCGCACTGGTGCACAACGGCGTCGCCTACGTCACTTCAGCCGGAAACATCATCTACGGCCTGGATGCCCAGACCGGCGAACAGCTCTGGAAGCACAAGCTGCGGGGGAACGTGAAGACCATCCCCGCGCTGCGGGACGGCCGGATTTACGTGGCGGACGACGAGGGCAACCTGTACTTCATCGATGCCGACGACGGCCGGCGCCGGTTGCGGTTCCTGACGGCTGGTTCAGCATCCGGGCCCCCGGTGGTAACGAACGACACGGTGTATTTCCCGTCGGGCGGCACGCTGTACGCCATTGACACCGACGTAAAGGGCATGCCCGGGCTCTACTGGATCAAGCGCGCCTGGTTCCAGGTGTGGATCTGGCAGGTACCATTCGTCCCGGCGCCGCCGGCCCAGCGCGGAGAGCGGTGGCGGTTCGCGCCGGAGGATCGAGCGTCCCAGGGAGTGGTCGGCTCACCCGCGATCGCCGCGGGCGTGTACTACATCGGCGACAGCGACGGCCTGTTCTACGCCCGTGATGCCGCCACCGACGGCGAGTTATGGAGGTTCGAGGCCGGCGGCGGGATTGTCAGTTCCCCAATCATCCTGGGCGACCGCGTGTATTTCGGCACGCGGGCCGGCATTCTCCGCGCGTTGAACCGCGCCGACGGCTCGGTAGTATGGGAACTGGATCTGGGCGGGCCAATAGAATTGCCGCCGGCCTACGCCGACGGCAGGTTGTACGTCCGCACCGCCGATGGGCGACTGCACGCGGTGGACTAGCCCTGGTTCCTGGCCCCTGGGGAGACGCCTACCAGTCCAGGATGTCACGCACTGAACAGCGGAATTCGGGCAGCACGGAGCCACCGTCCAGCTCGTCGTCCTCGGTGTAGACGAGCGTTGGCTTGCCCAGGGGGTGCGCGGCCACCACCCTTGCCACGGGATAGACCGCCCACACCAGTGGTACTCCGTGGCTCTGCCACATGGCTACCCGCTCGCTCATGTATCGCGCGCTGTCACCGGGAGAGACTATCTCGACCACCAGATCGGGTACGACCTCGTAGAAGCCGCGGATTTTTACGTCCAGCGGCAGTTTTTCGGCAGAGATGAAGGCTACATCCGGTTCCCGCACTGTGTCGGGATCCCGCTCCAGAAATACGCCAGCATCGGATGTCGAAACCCGCCCCAAACGAAGGGGACGGACATGATTCACCAGCACTGACGTTAGTGCGGCCGCGATTTCGCTGTGCTCTCCATTCGCCGACACGGTTTTGCTCACCACTCCTTTGACCAACTCACCCTTGACGACCCGCTGCTCGCATAGCCGGAGGAACTCGTGGGCGGTGAGTAACTTCTCGCCGATGGGCGTAGTAGTCATCGTTATCTCCCATGCCGCCTGATGTAGCGCAAAACGCCGGCCTAGAGGAAAGCCAGCGCGGTCTGCACGAAGTCGTCGGGTTTCTCGATCTGGGGAGAGTGCCCGCAGTTGGAGATCACCGTGACCTGGGATCCCGCGAGCGCTTGCTGGTAGAGGTCGGCGCACTCCACCGGGACCAGATTGTCGTTTTCGCCCCACACGATGTGTGTAGGGATGCTGACGCGGGCCAGCTTGGCCGGCAGCCGCGGGTTGTACATATAGGGCTTCCAGGTCAACCGGATGGCCATCTCCCGGTCGCCCTCCGCCTGATCGGTCTGTTCCGGCGTCGGGTCCGAGCCGAACATCTCGTCCCATTCCGGCACCTGGCTCGGGTCATGGTAGACCAGGTCGCGGATCTGTTGGGGGTTGATGATGAAGATGTCGGTGATCTCGCCATCCACCGGCTTGATGCCGGCGGCGCCCACCAGCATCACCTTGCTGAAGGCGTGGCCGGTCATCGATAGCATCTCCGCGGCCAGCCAGCCGCCCATCGAGAACCCGATGGCGCGGACGTTTTCCAACCCTTCCTGCTCCTGGTACCAGGTATAGAAACAGGCTAGGTCCTGCATGTTCTCGACCCAGCCGGGCCGGTCACTCTTGCCGTAACCGGGATGCGAAGGCAGGTAAACGGTGAACTTCTCGGCCAGGGCGTGGGCGTAACGCCGGGGGCCGGCGTTGCCGCCGGCGCCGTGCAACACCAGCAGCGGATCGCCGCTGCCGCCCTTGTACACCTGAAGGTTGCCGCCGGCGACGGAGATGGTTTCCTCGGTGAAGTTTGCCATTGGGGTTATGCTCCTTGCTTCATGAACGGTCGATTGAGCAGCGCTTACATCCTGGTAAGCCCGGGCTGTGCACCTTCCTTCTGGAAGGGGTCGGTCAGCTCCAGCTCTTCTCCGATTTCGCGCAGTGCCGGCAGCACCTCCTGGCCCATCAGCTCCAGGCAGCGCATCGTATCCTCATGGCTGATGGAGCCGTCGTTAGTCCACACGGCCAGGATGCCGGGGCGCATGAAGCTCAGCACCTCGCGCAGCTGGCTAATCACGGTATCGGGGCTGCCGATGATCCACCGCTTGGAGTCCAGGATGGAGTCGTACGCCGCTCCGTCCAGGCCGCCCACGCGGAACGGGTCGCTGCGGACCTGCTCGCGCAGGCGCAGGAAGCGCGGGTCATCGCTGCGGCTGCCGTAGCCCACCGGCGAGGCGTAGTCGCGGGGCAGAGGGATGCGGCCCACGCCGATGTTGCCCACCATGTAGCCCTTGCCCACGTCGTAGGCCTTCTCGTCGGTGTCCTGTACATGGATGCGAACCAGGTAGCCGAAGTTCTCAGGGCCGGGCTCGTAGCCGTGCTCGCGGGCGGTCTCGGCGTAGATGGCCTTCATGTCCTGCGTGCCCTGCGGGTCAGTTTCCAGGAAGATGTACGGGTAGTTGCGCTCGGCGCACCACACCAGGGTTTCAGGGCTGCCCGTGCCGGGGATCCAAACCGGCGGGTGCGGCTTCTGCATCGGGGTCTGGAACGGATTGACCACGCGGAATTGGTAGTGCTCACCTTCCCAACGGAAGGGGCCGGGCGTGGTCCAGGTCTTGATGACCAGGTCGTGGGCTTCTTCGAAGCGCGCCCGGTTGTGCAGCGGGTTGGTGTTGGTGGCCAGGCTCTCCACACCGGTGCCGCGCACGAAGCCGGATACCAGCCGACCGCCGGAGATCATGTCGATCTCGGCCAGCTCTTCCGCCAACCGGATGGGGTTGTCGAAAATGGGCAGCGGATTGCCCAGGAGCACAATCTTGGAGTTCTTGGTGTTGCGGGCCAGGATGGCCGCTTCCAGGTTCATGGTCGCGCCCAGGCAGGTGGGCGTATTGTGGTGCTCGTTGAGCATCAGGCCGTCGAAGCCCACCTCCTCCGAGTACTCGTACTCGTCGAGGTACATGTTGTAGAGGTAATGGCCTTCCTGGGGGTCGAAGTTGGAGTTGGAGAAGGTGAGCCTCACCGCCTCGTTGGGCGAGTTGCGCACGTCCTCCTCGGTGTAATTCACGTAAGCCCGTTCGGTAAAACGCATCAGGAACATTCGAAAGCCTCCTGCGGTGGGTTAGCCTGAGCGGTGGTCGGCTTGATTAGGCGCATGATACACCGTCGGACCGAGGGCCGCTAAATTTCATCTGTGAAGTAGTTCTCGTCCAGCGACTTTACGTCATACGTACGCTGAGTGAAGACTCCGACGTTGTGCTGGATCATAAGTCCCGCGAGCACGGGCCCATCAATCAGACTAATGATTTTGTTTCCCTTGGAGATGTCGGCGGCGGTTTGTCTGGCGTTCCCGCTGAAAGAAGATGCGGTAATGAACACGCCTTTCGAAGCGCCAAATGTATCGAGACTGCCGGCGAACTGCTGAATGTCAGCCGGCGAAATCTGTTTATCGTTCCACCGTTTGGCCTGAACGTAGACTTTTTCCAAGCCTAGGGAGTCCTGATTGATGATCCCGTCTACGCCACCGTCGCCGCTTTTACCCGTATGTTCTGCCCGGCCGTAGCCCATCGCTGCCAATAGTTCGATCACCAATTTCTCGAACTGTTTCGGAGACACGAGAGATATCGCCTCTTGAAGGTCGCTGGCTAGTTTCTCCCTGGTCTGCGCGAAAGACTGATCCATCTGTTCGTCGGGGGCAGCGTCCTCAAGGTCGGCCCTTTCAACTACAGTTGGGACGACTACTGGTGGCGCAGACTGGTCCCCTTCTGTCGTTGTGTCCTGATCCTGCGATGGTTGTGCGATCATCGCTGTCAGGGTTTTTCGTTCAATCGTGCCAGAATGGCTGAGCAGATATGCCTCTCCTTCTGGAGTACTCACAAACATGCCCCTCGACGGCGAGTGCAGTAGCCCAGCATGCTTGAAAGACCAAGCCACCCAACGCACGCGGTTGTAAAACTTCTCTTCTCCCGTCGACAAAACTTCCGCCAGATTTATTTCTGTGACGTCGAAAAGGTCGATTAGGTACTTTCTGATCTCGCGAACGTGCACCGCATCATCAGAATTTACAACCATTTCCAAAGCGGGTCTGGTCAGTTCATTGAATGCAGGCAGTGCCATTTCTCGTCGCTCCTGAAACTTTTATGCGTTCACCGTGTCCTTCTTGAAATGCGGTATCACCTCCGCCGCGAACCGGCCCATTTGCTCTTTGAACTGGCTGGTGGTGGCGCCCATGGGGAAGGCGATCATGATCTGCTCGAGGCCAGGGTACTTGTCCTGGAGCTCTTCCAGGTAGGCGATGGTGTCCTCGGGGCTGCCGGCGAACCAGGCGCGGTTGTCGATCACGTCCTGGAAATCGGTGCCGGCGGCGATGTGGCGGGCGACACCGCCGGGTCCGGTGGCGGCAATCTGCTGGTCGCTGTAGCGCAACATGCCCAGTGGCGCGGCGAACTTGACGTGCTCCTCGAACAGTGGCTCCAGCTGGCGACGGGCGCCCGCAGTGGTGTCGTCCACCATGGCCCACAGCCCGACGCAAAGACCCTCACCCAGGGCCAGGTCCCGGCCGGCACGCTGGTTGGCGGCCTGGTAGCGCTGAACCCATTCCGCCACGTACTGTTCGCCGGTACCCAGTATCACGCCCTTGATGCCCCACTTGGCCATGAAGTCCAGCGCCCGGTCTGAAGCGCTGACGATGGGCTGCCAAACGTCGACGGGTCGCGTCTTGGGACGAGGGACCAGCGTCACCTCTTTCAGGTCGTAGCCGCGATAGGGAATGTCCGGCGGGATGGTGTAGTGCTTGCCCTGATGGGAGAAGGAATCGTTGTTAAAGGCCTTCATCACGATTTCGAACTGCTCTTCAAACAGCTCGCGGTTGGCGTCGCCGTCCATCATGGGCGCGCCGAAGGACTCCACCTCGCGGGTGTGGTAGCCCCGGCCGATGCCGAAAACCACGCGGCCCCCGGTGAGGATGTCCACCATCGCGAAGTCCTCGGCCAGCCGGATGGGATGCCACATGGGCAGGATGTTGAAGCCGCAGCCGAACTTGATGCGGTTGGTGTGCTGCGCCAGGTACTGGCTCATGATGAGCAGGTTGGGGATGCACTCGTACCCCTCGCGCTGGAAGTGGTGCTCCGCCATCCACAGGATGTCGAAGCCCAGGTCGTCGAGGAATACGGCGGCCTGGCGGGCGATGTCCATTGCCGTGGACAGCCGGTCGTTGTCGTACCAGCGGTCATTGGCGGGGATGCCATCGAACCCGATGCCGTCGCCTTCCAGGACGTGGCCGGCGTAGAGGACGGAAAAGTTTTTGATCATTCGCTAATCCCTCCGGTTAGATGCTCTGCTGTTGCCCGTCAGCCTGCGCCGTCGTCCGGCGTCTCCGGCCCGGTCAGCTTAGTTTCGAGTTGCCTGATCCGTTCCCGAGCCTGCTGCAAATCGGCTACCGCTGCATCCCGTTCCGCTACCGCTGCATCCCGCTCCGCTTCAACCAGGGATATGTCGCACAGGTAGCGGCTCGTTTTGCGGTCGAAAAAACGCAGGTGCGATTCATCGTCAACGTCCCAGTCCCACGACGGGTTCCAACACAGGCACAGGTCCAGAACGCCGCTGTAACCCCAGATCGTGCCATCCTCCTCCGTGTGCAGGTCGATGGGATGGTAGATGCCGTCAACCAGCACATCACCCGCCAGGGCGTAGCCGTACAGCTCGCCGCCGGTGGGATCAACCCGCCAGTATTCGGCGATGCCAACGCTGGCGTACAGGCCGGGCTTCTCCCCGGTATCCCGCTGGTTGGTGGTTTCGGAAGCGACTTCCAGAGCGAAGTCCGGCGGCTTGCCCGCTTCCCAGATCACATAGCCGTTGCGCTGCCGAATGGCGTCGGCTTCCACGCCGGAGGCCACGTAGAGATCCGGCCGGAAACGGTAGTTCATGTCGTACTGGTTGTAATAGACGAAGCCGTCGGTACGAACCAGGACATCGGGCCGGCCGGCGAAATGCCGGGCCACGAAGTAGCCGCTCTTGTCGATGGTGGGAGCCTGCTGCATATCGCGGCCATCCTCCAGCTCCGGGTCTGGATCCGGGCACACGTAATCGTCGGGCAGCACGATGGGTGTGAGCTTGCGGTATGAGACGCGGGGAGGCGCAGTGCGGGTGGTCATGGTGCTATAACCTCGGGCTGCCGGCGCGGGCGACACTGGACGCGCGGCTGACAGTTAAAGTGCCTTTGTGCTACCATCGCTATGCTACCACCGCCGCCGGAGGGTGTCATTTCGCCGTTTACAGGCGACCCACCGAGCACAAAATTCGCGCCATTCAGCGCACACGGCGGTGTGGAGACTGTTCATCCCCATGACCAAAGTACTGATTACCGATAATGTGGCCGCCGAAGGCATTGACCTGCTGAAAAAGCACGTCCCGGTGGATGTCAAGCGCGGCCTCTCCCCCGACGAACTCATCGCGACCATCCCCGGGTACGATGCCCTAGTGGTGCGCAGCGAGACCAAGGTAACCGAACCGGTGATCGCAGCCGGCGGGGACCTCAAGGTCATCGCCCGCGCCGGCATCGGCGTCGACAACATCGACCTGGACGCGGCGACCCGCGCCGGCGTCGCGGTGGTCAACGCCCCGATCGGAAACACCGTAGCCGCCGCCGAGCACACCGTAGCCCTGATGCTGGCCCTCGCGCGGAACGTGCCGCAGGCTTATGCATCCATGAAGGACGGCCAGTGGCAGCGCTCCGCCTTCATGGGTATCGAGGTGCGCAACAAGACGTTGGGCATCGTCGGCCTGGGCCGCGTCGGCTCCGAAGTGGCCCGCCGCGCCGCCAGCTTCGGCATGCGCCTGATCGCCTACGATCCCTTCGTCGCCCCCGATTTCGCGGCCCGGATGGGTGTGACGGTCGTGTCCCTCGACGAGTTGCTGGCACAGGCTGATTTCATCACCCTGCACACTCCGCTGACTGCCGGCACGACCAGGCTGATTTCCGCGCCTCAATTGGCGCAGATGAAGCCCGGCGCGCGCCTGATAAACGTTGCCCGCGGCGAGCTGGTGGACGATGACGCGCTGCTGGACGCGCTGGAAAGCGAACACCTGGCCGGCGCCGCCCTGGACGTTTTCACCAACGAACCTCCCGGCGACCTGCCCCTGCTGAAACACCCCAATCTCGTCGCCACGCCGCACCTGGGAGCGTCAACTCAGGAGGCCCAGCGCGAGGTTGCCATTGAGGCCGCCGAGCAGGTGCTGGCCGTGCTGGAAGGCAAGCCGGCGCGCAACACCGTCAACGCACCCTTCGTACCTCCCGAAGTCCACGCGATCCTGGCCCCTTACGTTCCCGTCGCGTCTATGGTGGGCCGCCTGCTCACCAGCATGGCGCGAGGGCAGTTCATCGGCATCACCATCCGGTACCAGGGCGAGATTGCCGAGCACAGTACCGCCATCCTGAAAGCTGCGGCGCTGGTCGGCCTGCTGGGGCAGGTCAGCGGCGAGGCGGTCAACATGATCAACGCTCCCGTGCTGGCGCAACAGCGCGGGTTGCAGATCACCGAGCAGACCTCCGGTGACAGCCGGGAGTACGCGAGCCTCATCACCGCGACGCTGCACACCACCGGCGACGACATCACCATCGCCGGCACCTCCCTGCGCGACGAGCCGCACCTGGTGCGCGTGAACGAGTACTGGATGGACGTTGCGCCATCGGCGTCCTACCTGATGTTCGTGGACAATCAGGACCAACCCGGCGTGGTGGGCGCGGTGGGAACCGTGGCCGGCCGGCACAACGTCAACATCAGCTTCATGGAAGTCGGGCGGATCGCTCCGCGCGGCCAGGCGATGATGGTGCTGGGCCTAGACGACCCGGTGTCTCCGGAGGCATTGGACGCCATCAAGGCCCTGCCGCAGGTGGACGACGCCCGGGTGGTGGCGATGTAGTCTCGCATTTGGACTGCGTCAGAACAGCGTAGTTTGCCGACCTTCGTGGACTGGTGTAGTTTAGGTGTATGGCACGCACCAACGTGAATATCGACGATGCAGCATGCGCCGAGGTCATGCGGCGTTATCGGCTTGCCACCAAGCGCGACGCGATCAACTTCGCCTTGCGGACGTTGGCGGCTAAACCTGCCTCCGTTGATGAAGCCCGCTCCTTTCGGGGGATCGGATGGGAGGGTGACCTCGACGCAATGCGTTCCTACCGCGCCCCGTGATACTGATCGACACCTCAGCGTGGGTAGAGTTCTTGCGTGACACGGGAACCACGGTCAGCGACGTGGTCCATGAACTGCTGATGGAAGAGATTGCCGTATGTGACGCGGTGCGAATGGAGGTGTTGGCCGGGGCTCGGGACGAATCGCACTTGTCGAGTCTTCGACGACTGCTGGCGCGGGCAGCAGTGATACCAACCCTGACGACGGACTACGATGATGCCGCCGCGCTCTACCGTCGTTGCCGCCGCCGGGGAGAGACCGTCCGCAAGCTGGTGGATTGCCTCATTGCAGCTACCGCCATACGCGCTGGCGCCACCGTTCTGCATAACGACGCCGACTTCGACACGCTTGCCCGTCACACGGAACTGCGCATCTACAGCGTTGAATACTGAGCTCGGCCGTCACCGGCCATAGACAAAACCGCCTTTCCACCTACAAAATGCCGCACCACCACCCACTGGAGATAACATCATGGCAGACCGCATCGTAATCATGGGTCCCGGCGCCGTCGGCAGCTACGTGGGCGCTTTCCTCGTCCAGGCCGGCGAGGACGACATCACCTTCATCGACATGTGGCCCGAGCACGTTGAAAAGATGCGCGCCGAGGGCCTCCGCGCCAGCGGCAGCCAGGGCGACTTCACCGTGCCCGTCAACGCCATGCACCTGACGGACGCCCAGAATATCACCGAGCCCTTCGACTACGCCTTCATCACCGTCAAGTCCTACGATACCGAGTGGGCCACCCACTTCGTCAAGCGGTACGTCAAGGACGACGGCGCGTTCGTGTCCATCCAGAATTGCTGGAATGACCCCACCATCGCCAACATCGTCGGCGAGGACCGCCAGTTGGGCTGCATCGCCTCGCACATCGAGGTTGCCCTCTGGGAGCCGGCCCACGTCAACCGCGGCGGCGCGCCGGGTCGCGACCACGGCCACACCGTGTTCCGTGTCGGAGAGTACACCGGAGCGATCACACCCCGTTCCGAAGCGCTGGCCGCCAAGCTGGACCACATCGATGCCGCCTACGCCACCGACAACCTGCCCGGCGAGCGCTGGGCCAAGCTGTGCCAGAACGGCATGGGCAACGCCATCTCCGCCATGAGCCAGTTGGGCAGCCAGGAGATGGCCGGCGACGACAGGATCCGCCGCATCCGCATCAACCTGGCCAAAGAAGGCGCGCAGGTCGGCCTGGCCCAGGGACTCCGGGTGGTGGAGATCAACGGCACCCCCGCCGAGTTCTGGGCGGACGCGGACCGGGGCGACGTGTTCGAGGAGCTGGACGGGAAACTGTCCGAGGCCGGCGGCCGGGTGAACTGGCTCGCCTCCATGGCCCAGGACGTGCACAAGCGCCGCAAATCGGAAGTCGATTTCATGAACGGTCTCATCTGCGAAAAGGGCAGGGAGACCGGCGTCGCCACCCCCTACCACGACGCCATCGTTGAGGCCATGCGGCTGGTGGACAGCAAGGCGATTGCTCCGGGTCCTGAAAACGTGGACCGCGTAGTCCGCGCGATCGAGGGTTAGACTCCGAAAGGAAACCGGATCAGTCCCCATCAATCCACCAGTGAGACCGTCCCCTGTCGACACGACCCGCACCCGGAGGATGAGATGTACATCACTGTAGAACCCGCCGGCCTGATGATGCACACGGTCAAGCTGGTGTTCGATCCGTCCGACCCGGCCCGCGAGGACCAGCAGGTGCGCGACTATCTCAGCGAGCACGAGCTGGAACCACGCTACCACTGGTTCGCCGAAATCGAGGGCCTCGAGGGCCGCGAATGCGAAATCATGCAGTTCGGCGGCTGCTATCTCGGCCGGAACCTCCAGAACATCGGCGTCATCCAGCGTCGGGTCGTGGAGGACGAACTGCTCGGCGCGGAGATCGACCGGCATATCGCCGACGGCAGTCTCACCGCGTTGGCTTCAGCTAACCACGAGGAACGCCAGGACACCGTTACGGCCCTGATCGAAGAGTTCCGCGTTGAAGAGAGCTTCGGCCAGGACGACTCCGGCGAACTGCGGGCGACTATTGACACCGCCGCCCTGCAGGACGCGATGGCACGCGTGCTGGCCGCTGCTCGGGCGGAGTGAGACCGCGTGCGCCGCTGCTCACCGTCCTGCTGCTGATAACCCTATCCACTATGACCTGCGACGCCGGCCAAACGGAATGGGGCTACTCGGGGCCAGCAGGCCCGGAATACTGGGGCAATCTGTCCGACGAGTACAAGCTCTGCTCTGGAGGGGTTGAACAATCCCCCATCGACATCTCTGGCTATGAGACGAGCGATGGGCCCGCGATCGCATTTGAGTACGGCGGCCGCGCGGTTTCCGCTAGAAACACGGGCCACACCGTATACCTCGACTTCGAGCAAGGAAACGCGATATCGATCGAAGACCGGCAGTACCAACTGCTCGGAGTACATTCCCATTCTCCTGGGGAACACCGGGTGGACGGAGAATCCTTCGCCGCCGAACTGCATCTGGTACATGAGGATGCCGAAGGCAACCTGGCGGTGATCGGCCTGCTGTTCCGGCTAGGTGAGCCCAGCCCTCTGGTCCAAGCCCTGCTCGACACGGCTCCGGAAACAGGAGCCACCGCACAACTGGGGTCTGGGGTGGACGCCGCCGATTTCGTCCCAGACCAACTCGACTACTACGGCTACGGCGGATCCCTGACCACGCCGCCCTGCACCGAGGGCGTCCGTTGGATCGTGATCCAATCCATCGGCGCCGTGTCGCCCGAACAGGTCGACCGGTTGCAGTCGTTGACCCACGGCCCCAACAACCGCCCGCCGCAGCCCATCGGCCAGCGCGAGATCATCGCCGTCGCTGGCTAGTGGCGGCAATCCGGCGGCCGCGCGGACAGCAAATGGAGCGGGCGATGGGAATCGAACCCACGTAGCCAGCTTGGAAGGCTGGGACTTTACCACTAAGCTACGCCCGCTCAGTGCAATCATTATACCCCACCGTCCGGAGCGCCCCCCGGCGCTTGAGCCGCCCAAGAACCGCCGTTTCTGACCAGTGCTGAAACCGCCGGTTGGTGTTTAGGAACGCCGAAAACCGTTGACAATATTGGCGGTATTGCGTAACCTATTATTCGATCGGCGAAAACCGGAAGGCCCCGGAAGTTGCCGGGGCTTTTTTTAGCGTATTGCACGGAATTTACCGGTCGGGCTCGACGAGCCAACCCCGCGCCCCGGTGGCGCAATTGGCAGCGCAGCCGATTTGTAATCGGCAGGTTAGGGGTTCGAGTCCCCTCTGGGGCTCCAAAACGATATCAACGCAAAAGAACCATCTATCCGGGAGTTCTCACATGGAGGGGTGGGTGAGTGGTTAAAGCCACCAGACTGTAAATCTGGCGCCCTGACGGGCTTCGCAGGTTCGAATCCTGCCCCCTCCACCGCACAATTACTGACATAACCAACCACGCCCAAGTAGCTCAGAGGTAGAGCACGTTCTTGGTAAGAACGGGGTCGGCGGTTCGATTCCGCCCTTGGGCTCCAGGCGTCAGCAACCCGCTGGGGCATCCCGCGGGCAGAAGCGAAAATCAAAGCAAGGAGTAACCCGCCACCATGGCTAAGCAAGTCTTCGACCGTACCAAGCCGCATGTCAACGTGGGCACCATCGGTCACGTTGACCATGGAAAGACCACCCTGACCGCCGCCATCACCAGAGTGCTGTCGGAAGAGGGCGGCGCCAACTTCCGCGGGATGGACGAGATCGACAACGCCCCCGAAGAAAAAGCCCGTGGCGTTACAATCGCTATCGCCCACGTGGAGTATGAGACCGGCTATCGGCATTATGCCCACGTCGACTGCCCCGGCCACGCCGACTACATCAAGAACATGATCACCGGCGCCGCGCAGATGGACGGCGCGGTCCTGGTAGTGTCGGCCCCAGACGGCCCGATGCCCCAGACCCGCGAGCATATCCTGCTGGCGCGCCAGGTTGAAGTGCCCTTCATCATTGTCGCCCTCAACAAGGTCGACATGATGGACGACGAAGAGCTCCTGGAGCTGGTTGAGCTCGAAGTTCGCGAGCTGCTCACCACCTACAACTTCCCCGGTGACGACACGCCCGTCGTCCGCGTCAGCGGACTCAAGGCTCTCGAGGGCGACGCCGAGGCCATGTCGGGAGTACGCCAGCTCGTCCAGACCATGGACGACTACATCCCGCAACCGGCCCGCGTGACCGACCGGCCCTTCCTGATGCCCATCGAGGACGTCTTCGGCATCAAGGGTCGCGGCACCGTGGTCACCGGCCGTGTCGAGCGTGGTCAGTTGAACGTCGGCCAGGAGGTGGAGATCATCCGCTCCGGCGACGTCCGCAAGACCGTGGCCACCGGCCTGGAAATGTTCCACAAGCTGCTGAATACCACCGAAGCCGGCGATGCCGTGGGCGTGCTGCTGCGCGGCGTGGACCGCGACGAAGTCGAACGCGGCCAGGTCCTGGTTGCCCCCGGCTCCATGCGCCCGTACAAGAAGGCCGAGGCCGAGGTGTACGTGCTGAGCCAGTCGGAAGGCGGTCGGCATACTCCCTTCTTCACCGGTTACAAGCCCCAGTTCTACATCCGCACCAGCGACATCACCGGCGAAATTGCCCTGCCCGACGGGGTGGAAATGGTTATGCCCGGTGACAACATCACCATGACCGTGAACCTCATCACCCCGATCGCCGTCGAAGAAGGCCTCCGCTTCGCGATCCGCGAAGGTGGTCGCACCGTCGGCGCCGGCGTGTTCACCCGATTGCTGGAGTGATCCCATGGCTCGTAAATCCACCGACGCCCGGCAGGTCATCACGTTGCAGTGTACGGACTGCCGCGAGCGCAACTACTCGACCATCAAGAACCGCCGCAGTCATACCTCCCGTATGGAGTTGCGGAAGTATTGCAGCCGTTGCCAGGGCCATCAGGTCCACCGGGAAATAAGGTAACCTCCCGTGGCCCGCGCATCGACCAGACGACCGGCGCCGATCTCTCCCCGCGCTGTGGGGAGAGTCGGCCCGATCGGTTTCCTGCGGGAAACCGTCTCGGAGTTGCGGAAATCGGTTTGGCCGACTAAAGAGGAGACCGCTCGCCTCACCGCCGTGGTTATCGTGCTGGCGGTGGTGATGGGCTTCTTCCTCGGTCTGCTGGACCGGGCTTTCGACTTCGGCATGGGTTTCATCATCGGCCTGCGGGAACTGCCTTTCTGATCTGCCCGGGGCTGGTCCGCCCGCAACTCGCGACCGGATCTTCGACGCCGCTCATGGAGCCGGCATCGACTGGAGCCGGCACCGATGGGAGCCGCGGGCGTAGCTTCAATTTGCCCTGTTTTCGCCCACTGAGATTGAAACAATGACCACAACATATCCCGCCGACCTCCGCTGGTATATCGTCCATACCTATACGGGCCAGGAGGACATGGTCAAGCGTAACCTTGACCTCCGCCGTCAGAGTTTGGGCATGGACGACCGGATCGCCCGAGTGGAGGTGCCGGCCGAAGACGAAATCACCCGCAACAAGGGTGAACGGACCAAGCAACGTCGCAAGCTGTTCCCGGGCTATATCCTGGTGCAGATGGTGATGGATGACGAAGCCTGGTTCCTGGTGCGGAACACCACCGGGGTGACGGGTTTCATTTCGGCTGAGGAAGAGGGTGGAGACCGCCCGCGTCCGGTCCCGCTGGACGACCGTGAGGTCGACGACATTCTGGATCGCGTCGCCTCCGGCGAGCCGCGCGCCGTCATTGGCATGGTTCACGGCGACACGGTGAGGATCTCCGAGGGCCCGTTCGCCGACATGCTGGGCCGGGTGGAGGAGGTGGACGAACACCGGGGACAGGTCACCGTTTTGATCTCCGTGTTCGGCCGCGAAACCCCGGTTGAGCTGGACTTCACCCAGGTGGAAAAGGCCTGATCCCAGTCCCCGATAGCCCTACTCCGATCCCCGCGCATAAAATCAGGACAACCGGAGGCCTTTAGTGGCAAAGAAAGTAATGGCCGTCATCAAACTCCAGCTAGAAGCTGGCAAGGCCACGCCGGCGCCGCCGGTCGGCCCCGCTCTGGGTCAGCACGGCGTCAATATCATGGCCTTCGTCAAGGAGTACAACGAGCGCACCGGCAGTCAGTCCGGTACCATCATCCCGGTGCATCTGACGGTGTACCAGGACCGCTCCTTTACCTTTGTCACCCGGACTCCTCCCGCGTCGGACCTGCTTCGCCGGGCTGCCGGCATTGACAAGGGTCAGGGCGATGTCGGTGTCCCCCTTGGAGTGACCATCACCAGTGATGTCCTCCGCGGTATCGCCGAGGACAAGCTGAAGGACCTCAACGCCAACTCCGTCGAACAGGCCATGAGCATCATTGCCGGCACTGCCCGCAGCATGGGGATCAGGGTCGAAGACGACTGACGCCGCCACTCTGTCGGTCCCGAAACGCTCCCAGGGAGAATCGAAAATGCCCAAACATAGCCGTCGTTACAGTGCAGTCGCGGAGCGCGTACCTGAGGACAGCATCTACCAGCCCAGGGAAGCCATCGACCTGCTGAAAGAGTTGTCCACCGCCAAGTTCGACGAGACCGTAGAGGTCCACCTGCGCACCACCGCTGACGTGCGCCACGCCGAGCAGCAGGTACGCGGGGTCACCGTGCTCCCCCACGGCCTGGGCAAGCAGGTGCGCGTGCTGGTGTTCGCCAACGGCGAGGCTGCCGACATCGCCCGTCAGGCCGGCGCCGACTTCGTGGGCGACGACGACCTGATCGCCCAGGTTGAAAGCGGCTGGGTCGAGTTCGACGTGGGATTGGCGATCCCGGAGATCATGTCCAAGATCGGCCGACTGGGTAGGGTCCTGGGCCGCCGCGGCTTGATGCCCAACCCGCGCACCGGAACCCTGGTGCCCGCCCGTGATCTCCCCCGCGTCATCCAGGAATCCAAGGCCGGCCGACTGGAATTTCGGACGGACCGTACCGCCATCATTCACGGGCAATTTGGCAAGTCTTCATTCGAGACCGACTCGTTGATGGACAACCTGACGGTGTTCATGGACTCCGTCATGCGCGAGCGCCCGGAAGCGGTGAAGGGCGCCTTCATCAAGTCCGCCTACGTCACTTCCTCCATGGGGCCCGGCATCTCGGTCGACGTGGCGACGCTCCAGGCGTTGAAGCCAGAGTAAACCGTTCGCCAGCAACGGCCCGTTGCGATTCCCCGGAGGGGATGCTAGACTGCCCCGCACAATCGAATACGCTCACCATGCCCGAGACAGCGGGTTCCCGTCGGGAATAATGGCGGTTTCAGCCGCCCGCCGAGGCGATACGCCGGAGAATTCCGGCGCCAACGTGGTCCAACTGCACGACTGGCGTCCAGCCTGATTGCGCGCAGTTTATCCCGCGCCCATGTCTCGGAGCGCGGGATTTCTTTTGACCGTACTAATCTAGGAGCAGACCTTGCCAACCCAGGAAAAAATCGATCGTGTAGCCGAGTTGAAGGACAAGTTGGAACGCAGTTCCATCATCATTTCCACCGGCTACTCCGGGATGAATGCCAATCAGATGGTGGACCTGCGACGCAGGATGTTGGACGGCGGCGTTGAATTCGTTGTCGTCAAGAACAACCTGTTGAGCCGGGCCGCGGACGCCGCGGACATCCCCCAACTCAAGGACGTTATATCGGGTCAGACCGCCATCGCGTTGGGTTACGACGATGCCGCCGTCACGGCGAAGGCGGTCAACCAGGCTGCCCAGGCCAGCGCCGGCGTTCTCGCGGTCCATGGCGCGGTGATCGGGCAAGATGCCGCCATGCAACCCGAGGAGGTCTCGCGGTTGGCCGATTTGCCTCCCCGCCCCATCCTCGTGGCCCTATTGTTGGGCACCATGCAATCGCCGCTCTACGGTTTGGCAACCGTCCTCACCGGCACAATTCGCAGTCTGGCCTACGTGCTGCAGGCCCGGATGGACCAGTTGCAGCCGGCTGACGCGGCGGAATAGCGGCCATCATTTCTCACGGTAAATCGTAAACAACCATATCGTAAACAGCCATTAGGAGGCTTCTATCATGGCAGTGAACCAGGAAGTTCTTGACGCAATCAAGGGCATGAGCGTGATGGATCTGGCCGATCTGGTCAAGGCCATCGAGGAAGAATTCGGCGTCTCTGCGGCCGCTCCCATGGCGGTTGCCGCCGCTCCGGCTGCCGGTGTGGTCACCGACGACGCTCCGTCCGCCGGCGACGAGCAGACCGAGTTCACCATCACGCTGGCCGACTTCGGCGCCAACAAGATCAACGTCATCAAGGCCGTGCGCGAGGTTACCGACCTCGGCCTGCGCGAAGCCAAAGAACTCGTCGAAGCGGCTCCGACTCGCGTCCGCGAGGGCGTGAACAAGGAAGACGCCGACAGCATCAAGACCAAGCTGGAAGAGGCAGGAGCCACGGTGCAGGTGGGCTAGTCGCCCACTGAAACGACGCTCTTCACAAGGATCAGGGGGCGGGTCCAGGGCAATCGCGTCTTAATAGTATTTTTAGAAATGTGCTAACGTGCCATGATCCGTTGAACCAAATGGAGGCAGTGAGGCATGGCACAACCACCCAAAACAACTATTCTCGATCATTTCGCTGACCTGGACGACCCACGGGTGGAACGCACCCGACGCCATAAGCTGGTGGACATCATTGCCATTGCCATTTGTGCCACCATCTGCGGCGCCGATTCCTGGGTCCACATAGAACTCTTCGGCAAGAGCAAGCTGGCCTGGTTTCAGACCTTCCTGGAATTGCCCCACGGTATCCCATCCCACGACACCTTTGGCGATGTGTTCGCCCGCCTGGACCCAGTGCAGTTGCAGAATAGCTTCGTATCCTGGACCCAGGCCATCGCCGAGTTGCTGCCGGGTGAGGTGGTGGCCATTGACGGCAAGACGGCCCGACGGTCCTATGATCCGGCGGGGAACAAGGGGGCCATACACCTGGTCAGCGCCTGGGCCACGCAGAATAACCTGACCCTGGGCCAGGTCAAGACTGAGGAGAAGTCCAATGAGATCACCGCCATTCCACAACTGCTGGAGATGCTGGACTTGAATGGCTGCATCGTGACCATCGATGCCATGGGCTGCCAGCGGGAGATCGCCCAGCAGATCATAGCGGGCGGGGCCGACTACGTGCTGGCGGTGAAGGAGAACCAGGGCCGGTTGCATGAGGGCATCCGAGACCTGTTCCAGGGAGCCGAGGCCTGGGGTTTTGACGGGGTGCCTTACGATTATGCACGGACCGTGGACAAGGGACACGGACGGGTGGAACGGCGGGAATGCTGGACCATCACGGCGACGGACTGCCTGGATTATCTGGACCCCCAGGGGCAATGGTCCCAACTGAAGGCGGCCGTCAGGGTGGTGGGCCATCGTCAAACTGGAGCGGGTGGCATAAGTCAGCCCCGCTACTACATCAGCAGCCTGCCAGCCTCAGCAGAACAACTCCTGGCTGCCATCAGAAGCCACTGGAGCATCGAAAACTCGCTGCACTGGACCTTGGACGTGACCTTTCGGGAAGACCAGTGCCGAGTGCGCAAGGACCATGGACCGCAGAACCTGGCCACGCTGCGGCAGATTGGGCACAACCGGTTGAAAAACGAAAGCACCTTGAAAGTAGGCATTCAGGGCAAGCGGCTCAACGCCGGATGGGACGAGGACTACCTGCGCAAAGTCCTCCTCGGATAAGACGCGATTGCCCTGGGGGCGGGTCTTGCACCTGCCCCCTGATCCTTTGCCTGGTGTACAATGCCGCCAGTTTGACCGGGAGGACCTCCGAGTATGGACCTGCAACTTGATGGCAAAACGGCGATCGTTACCGGAGGCAGCCGAGGTATTGGCAAGGCGGTGGCACGAGTGCTGTCCGCCGACGGCTGTAGTGTCGTGATCACCGGCCGTTACGCCGACACCCTGTCCGAGTCGGCCGAGGATATTGCGGGTGATACCGGCAAGACGATCATCCCCATCGTGGCCGACATGACCAGTACCGACCAGGTGAATGCGATGGTCGCCCAGGCCGCCGAGGCCTTGGGTGGTCGGGTCGACATCCTGGTGAACAACGCCGCCGCTCCCGGCGGTCTGGCCCGTGGGTCGCTGGCCGAAATCCGCGACGAAGACGTCATGCTGGACCTGGACACCAAGGTCATGGGCTACCTGCGCTGCGCCCGGGCGGTTGCTCCCTACATGCAGCAACAGGGATGGGGTCGGATTGTCAACGTCGGCGGTTTGTCGGCGCGCCGGGCGGAGGGCAACCTCAGCGCCGGCGTCCGCAACTCGGGCCTGTCCAACCTGACCAAGTACCTGGCCGAGGAGCTGGGCAGCGACGGCGTCTGTGTCAACCTGGTCCATCCCGGCACCACCCGCACCGAGCGCAGCGGCCCCATGTACGCCGAGCAGGCCCAACGGGAAGGCACCACCGTCGAGGAAATCGAGCGTCGCGCCGCGGCCCGCAACTCCACCCGGCGCATCGTTGATGCCGAAGAGCTGGCGTGGGTTGTGGCCTTCCTGGCCTCGCCCCGCAGCATCGCCATCAGCGGCGAGACCATCGCCGCCGGCGGCGGAGCCGGCACCAACGTCTATCACTGACCATTCCGCACCGTCATTCCCGCGCGTCCGGGAATCCATTCCTCACCAGGAGACCGTTACGATGATCAAGGTAACCGTTTTTTACGAAAACGAAGAGGGCAAGTCCTTCGATTTCGACTACTACTGCAACACGCACATGCCCATGGTGCAGGAACGCCTCACCACCTTCGGCATGCGCTACTACAACGTCGAGAAGGGTATCTCCGATGCTGATCCCAGCGCTCCCCCCATTTATACCGCCATCGGGTACCTGTTCTTCAACGACGTGGATGGCGTGCACGAGGGCTTCAAGACCCACGGCCGCGAGCTGGTGGGCGACGTGCCTAACTTCACCGACATCAGCCCCAAGTTCCTCATCAGTGAGCTGATTGCGTGATCGCAAGTTGGCAAGCAGATGGTGGGGGCGGCCCGATGGTCGCCCCCACGTCTATCAACGCCGCTCTCATCCCGAGCCTCATGGAGTGATGCGCCATGAACCAGGCAGTTGACGCCCTCGCCGAACGGGCGATACGCGAGCACTGGGACTTTTTGCCCACCTCCGGCAGCCGCATCGGCCGCCATGAATACGACGGCCGACTGCCTGACTTCTCCGCCGGCCGGGTATCACGCCGGGTCGAGGAGCTGCACCGGTCGCTGGGTCAGCTCTCTTCGCTGCCTGCGGACGACGCCCACGGTACGGACGCAGAGGCCAGGATGGACCGCCTGTCGCGCAGCCTGCTGGACATGTTTCTCCGGCGCGAGCTGTTCAACCTGGAGGAAATGCGTACCCTGCATAACAACCCGCAGCGCCAGGTCGGCTACCTCGGCGTCGGCAGCTACGTGCAGCGTGACTACGCGCCCCTGCCCGACCGGCTCCGGTCGGCTATGCAGGTTCTCCGGCAGGCTCCGGATTTCCTGGCCACGCTGGAAACTCTAACCGAACCCGAACTCGGTGAACCCGTGCGGGACATGGCGGTCGAGGCCTACCGCGGGATGGCGTCGTTCTATCACACCGGCCTTGCGGCCGCGTCCACCGAGTGCGCCGCCATCGCTCCCGACGTCGCCGCCGAGTTCGACGCGGCCCGCGAACTTGCCGCCGCCGCCGTGTCGGGGTTTGCCCAGCGGTTGCAGGACCGTCGAACACGCCCCGGCTTCGCCATCGGCTCCGATCTGTACCGCCGAATGCTGGAAGTCGGCGAGGGGGTGAACACCTCGCTTTCTGATGTTCTGTCCATTGGCCAGGCCAACCTGGAGCAGAACCTCCGCCGGCTGGACGAAGCCGCCGCGTTGGTGGCCCCGGGCAAGTCGGTGCGGGAAGCCGTCGCCCAGGTTTCCGTCAACCATCCCACCGCAGAACGCCTGATACCCGAGACCCGGGACATGCTGGAGGACATCCGCCAGGCCCTCATCGACCACGACATCATCGGCGTTCCTTCGGAGGAGCGCTGCCAGGTCACCGAGACGCCCTCCTACATGCGCTACGCCTTCGCCGCGATGGATTCGCCCGGTGGCCTCGAAGAGGTCGCCACCGAGGCGTTCTACTACGTCACGCCCGTGGAGCCTGACTGGACGCCGCGCCAGCAGGAGGAGTGGCTTACCAACTTCAACTATCACACCCTGAAGATCATCAGCGTCCACGAGGTTTATCCGGGCCACTACGTCCACAACCTGCACAACCGCCATGGCGGAGGGCTGCCGCTGGTCAATCGGGTCGCCACGTCCTACGCCTTCACCGAGGGCTGGGCCCACTACACCGAGGAGATGATGCTCGAAACCGAGTACGGACGCGACGACGCGGCCCTCTGGCTGACCCAGCTCCTCGAGGCCCTGGTCCGCAACTGCCGCTACCTCTGCTCGCTGGGCATGCACACGCAGGGGATGACCGTGGACGAGGCGACGCAGTTCTTTCAGGCCCATGCCTACATGGAGGAGCACCCGGCCCGTCGCGAGGCCCTGCGCGGCACCTTCGACCCGGGCTATCTGAACTACACCCTGGGCAAACTGATGCTGCTCAAGCTGCGGCAGGACTGGAGGCGGCAGGAAGGGTCAGCGTACAGCCTGCGCCGGTTCCACGACGCCGCGCTGTCCTGGGGCGCGCCGCCGGTGCCGCTGCTGCGCCAGGTGATGCTCAACGAACCGGGAGCGGAGATCCTCTAATCGCTCGCGCCTGATCCCCTCAAGATCCGTCTAAACCACCTGCGCGCCGAGGATCTTGCCGATGTGGTCCAGCGCCCAGCGATGGGCGTCGCCGTCGAAGGACGCTACGCAGTCGCTGGGCACCTCCACGGCGTAGTCCCGGTTACGCGCGTCCGAGGTGGTGTGCATTACGCAGATGTCGGTGCACACCCCGCACACGATTATCTTGTCGGGGTTGAGGGCGGCCAAGCGCTCGGCCAGGTCGGTGTTGAAGAAGCCGCTGTACCGGTTCTTGGGGATGACGTTGCCGTCGCCGACCCACTCGGCCAGCTCTGGGATGACCTCCGGCTCCTCCGTCCCGATGACGCAGTGCACCGGGAACATCTGGAACTCCAGGTCGTCGGGCAGGTGGTGGTCGGAGACGAACAGGATAGCCGCCCCGGCCTCGGCCTCGCGGCCCAGCAGTGCCCGCACCGGCTCGATGATACGGCGGGCGTCGTCGCCGCAGTAAAGGTTATGCCCCGGCTCCAGAAAGCCACGCACCATGTCGACCACCAGGACTGCGTTGGGCATTTCTCACTGCCTCCAGTCGGACCGACGACCTTGCAAGAAGATAGACCAGGTCATTTCAGCGAGCCAATTACCGGTATCAGGCGTTCGTTGTAAGGATCGACCCCGAGCAGCACACCTTCCAGCGTGTACGCGCCGAGCAGCGGTGACGCCCCCTCCTCACCGAAGATGACCCAGGTGGTGGTCTCGCGACCGTCCACCCGAGACCGAGCTTCGCCCATATCCAACTGCACCTGCTGTCCCCCGGCGTACTCGAATGTTCGCGTGACGGACGGGCGGATCCCTAATCCTTCCAGCGTGGAGCGCGGTACCACTGTCGTAGTCGCACCCGTGTCCACCATCACTTCGATATCCTCGAAGTGTTCGCCTTCAAGATTGGCAATCTGGATGGTGATGTTGAAGGTACCCATGGGTCGCCGTCCAGCCTTAGTGCGCCACCGGGCTCGGCGCGAAGCCCCCGTAGCGGGGGTACTGGGAGCAGATGAACTCCAGGTACGACGGCTGGCCGGTCTCGTTGGCCGCCAGCGCCCGCTCCAGGGCCGGTATCACGTCCGACGGCTCGGTGACCCGTTCGGTGTACAGGCCCAACTCGGAGACGGCGCGGGACATATTGATGTCCTCGGGCCCCATCACGCGGTGGGTGTACGGGTCGTGACCGTCGCCCCAGAACCCGGGGCCGTAGCCGGCGAACCCGCCGTTGGCCACGTGGGCGATGGTGATGCCCAGCTGCTGCCTCACCGGAACCTCCAGGTTCCCCAGCATGTAGCCCACGCCGGCGTCGCCGGTGACCGCAATCGATTGCCGCTCGGGGAAGGCCAGCTTGGCCGCCATGGCTCCGGCGAGGCCGAACCCCAGCGTGGAGATGTTGCCCCAGCCCAGGAAGCCGCGCGGAATCAGCGTGTCGTATACCGTGCTCAGCTGGTCACGGGTGTTGCCGGAATCATGCGTGACAAAGGAGTTCTGCGGGTCCAGCACCTTCATCATGTCGCCGTACACGCGGTACGGGTTGATGGGCGTGTCGCTGGACGCCATCGCCTCCCGGTACTCGGCCAGGCCGGCGTCCCGCGTCTCGCGAACCTCGGCGACCACGTTGCCCGCAGCCCGACCCGCGCCGTCAGTGCGCCGCGACACCTCGTCGGCCAGCGCCTGCAGGGTGAACTTGGCGTCGCCCAGCACCGCGTGGTGCGTGGGGAAGATGCGGTTGAGGTGCAGGTCGTCCAAATTGCACTGGATGATGGTCTTGCCCGGCGCGTTGGGGATGCCGTGGGTGAACCGTCCGGGGGAGAGGCTGCTGCCCACCGTCAGGATCACGTCGCTCTTGTTCAGGTACGCGATGGGATGCTCGCCTCGCACGCCCACGAACAGCGGGTGATTCTCCGGGAACGCGCCCTTGGCCTTCAGCGTGGTGATGACGGGCGCGTTCAGCAGTTCGGCGAGGCCCACCAACTGCTCCGACGCGCCGGCGTAGATGACTCCCTCACCGGCGTAGATCAGTGGGTTGGCGGCGCCCATCAGCAGGTCGATGGCCTGTGCCACGTCCGACGGGTCCGGCGCCGACTTGTATCCGCGCACCGTGAAGTAGGGGTCGGCGGTCTCATCGTAGATGCCCGCCGCGTTGGGCACGGCCAGGACCACTGGTCCGGGTCGCCCGCTCCGCAGCATGGAGAAGGCGCGGCGCATGAACTCCGGCGTCCGCTCCGGCCGGTCGATGTAGCCGAACCACTTGGTGACGGTCTTCAGGCTGGTGGACACGTCGAACAGGGTGTTCTCCGTGCTGCCGGCCGGAATGCCGTCGGTGATGCACAGCATCGGCGAGTTGTCCTCGAAAGCCTGGGCCAGCCCGGGGAAGGAGTACTGCAGGCCCGCGCCGTTGACGCCTCCCTGCACGGTGCAGACGCCGATGCGCTCGCCGCCGGTGACGCGCGAGTAGGCGTCGGCCAGGGCCACGGCGTAGCGGTCGTCCCGCATCATGATCATGGGCACGCCCTCGCGCCCCAGGGCGTTGTTCACGCGGCAGACGGGGAAAGTGGAAACCCACTCAACACCCTCCTGCTTGAGGATGCGGGCAATGGAAGTTGCGACGTCGATGCTCATTTTTGGAACCTCATGGAAGACTGCGGATGCTGGACAAGTTGGACTTTGTGGATTGTACCATCGGGTAACGAATGCGGGCGCTTGGGTTCACTTCAATAGGGTGTCCATCGTACCGACGGGCGTCGTTACTCAATTCCAAGGTGACCGCAGCCGATTTCCACAGAACGGAAAAAGAAGCCCCGTGGAGCGTCGAACATGACCGGCCCAGATTTTGAACGCGCGGTGCGGAACCTCGCACGAGCATCGTGGGGTTTGCCTCCGGGCGAGGGAACAGCCGAATTCATAGGCGGTGACGAAACCGATTACGTTTGCCGTAATGAAGACGTAATCCATTTGGCGGAATGCACCGTTGAGGGCAGGACGCCAACCATCCCCGCGTCAGCTCCCTTTGGCCCCATCCCCAATCCTCAGACGGGCTGCTGAAGCCTGGCCCAAACCAACCCGGTCCGCCGCGCAAATTGGAAGCGTCCAAACACCGGGGATGTGCGGCGCCGGCACCGGTGCGTATCGCCGAGTTGACGGAGCCCGAGGCACAATACGGATGCAGCGGTTCACTACCGATTGGGAAGGGGCCGATGCGAAGAGGCCCAATTCAGGCTGCGGCGGCTACCCGTCAGTTTCGTTGGCAGACGCCGAGGGCGGCGCGACCGCAGCAGCAATGCTCTACCGGCGCGGACGAACCCGCACCGCGCTCTCCTCAAGTCCGAACTCCTCTTGAGCCTTCTCCCGACGCTCTGCCGTGCGCCGTTCCCTCGTCCATGATTTGCGCGTGAACTGGTGACCCAGGCCCCGCTCAATCTCGCGCCACTTACGGTCTTCGTCCGGCGTAATGAACGTTATTGCCTCGCCGGCGCGACCCATGCGGCCGGTGCGACCCACTCGGTGCGTGAACAGTTGCTCCGAGTCCGGAAGGTCGTAATTGATCACCTGCCCGATGCCCTCAACGTCCAAGCCCCGCGCCGCCACGTTGGTGGCAATCAGGATTGGCGCCGCTCCGGAGCGGAAGTCCTTCATCACGCGCTCGCGAGCTGGCTGGCTGAGATTCCCCTGGAGCGCCCCCACCGGATAGCCCAACGCGTCCAACTGCCCGGCCAGCCTCTTGACGCCGTGCTTGGTCTTGCCAAACACCAAAATCGGCGCCCCGTCCCGGCGGTCCAGCAGCGTGCGCAACGCGTCCATCTTGTCCGTCTTCTGTATGCTGTAAACCAGATGTTCCACGGTTGGCAGACCCTGGAAATCGGCGTCCACTTCCACCATGACCGGATCGTGGAGGTGCTTTCTGGCGGTCTGCGCCACCCAGTCCGGCACGGTCGCCGAGAATAGCGTCGTCTGACGTTGCCGGGGCGTCTGGCTCAAGATCGCGTCGACGTCGTGGGCGAATCCCCGATCCAGCATCTCGTCAGCCTCGTCGAGCACCAGGAAGCGCACCGAGTTCAACTTCAGACTGCCTTGACGAACATGGTCCAGCGTCCGACCCGGCGTGCCGATTACGATCTGCGCTCCCCGCTGCAATGCCTTGTGATCCTGACCAAGCGATCGCCCGCCGTACAACAACGTCACGTGCAAGCCCTGTGATCTGGCCAGCTCCTCCGTGACGCCGCCAACCTGGATCGCCAGCTCGCGCGTCGGCACCAGGACCAACGCCTGTACCCGCCGCATCGTGGATTCGCACTGTTCCACCAATGGAACCGCAAAGGCCAGCGTCTTGCCGGATCCGGTGCGTGCTTGCCCAATCAGATCTTGACCTTCCAGCAGATGAGGTATCGACTGCTTCTGTATGGGAGTGGGATCGGATATGCCCATCCGCGCGATGGCGGTACGGGTCGCCCGGTTCAGCACCATGCCGGGAAACACGGCTTCCCAATCCACCATGTCAGATTGGTCTTCAACGGTGGAATCCACCGGGGATGCTGAATTGTCGCCTTTTGCAGAATCGGCAGGGGCGGAAACTCCGTTGCGCCGCAGGTACAAACAGGAGGCGCAATATACGGGTCGATCTTCAGACGGCCGGAACGGGACGGTGGTTGCGTCTCCGCAGTCCGCGCACGTGGCCGGGTGCCGCTGCGGTCGGTTGATCTGTGCGCTATGGGCGTGTTCGCGGTTATCGGAGCGGGTACGGGGCTGACGGGGTTGATATGGCATACGAGGAAAGACTCCTTTGACCAGGGAAGGATTAGCGCTCAGCGCGAAACGCGTCCAAGCGCGACGCCGGGGGTTCGATGACAATCGTTGCCGCAAAAACCAGCGGCTCCGTTCACCGGCGCACGTATATTCTACCAGCCTTCCGCCCAATCACCGTTGACCCATCGTAGCCCGTTGCGCCGGCAGCTTCGCCTATACCATCCAATGCAACCCGGCCACTGTAATCTTCGCCATTCGCGACTCGTCGCGGTCAGAACAGCTTGGCTACTCTTGCGTTGGACCCCAGGTCACGCCGAATTCCGTTCGCGACACCAACGCGCCCGTCAGGGTTTCGGCGGTCTGGCCCGCCAGCCACACGCCTGGCGCGGTCAGGGCATCGGGCTGGACCATGGGAATGTGGGAGGTTCCGGGCCAGTCCCCACGTCGATTCATCCAGGTGTCCACCCGTCCGGGCTCCAGGACGTTGACCGCGATATTGTGCGGCCGGACCTCCTCCGCCAGGCTGAAAAACATTCTTTCCAGCGCCGCTTTGCTCATCGAATAGCCGACGCGGCCCTCCCGGTAGGCCCTGGCGGACCCGGACGTGACGCAGAATATCGAGCCGCCCTCTCCACGGGACATCATGGACGGCAGCGCGTACTTGCAAAGGAGCAGTGGGCCGCGCACGTTGACCGCCAGGCATTCGTCCAACAGATCAACGTCCAAGTCCACCACCGGCGACTCGCAGTCCATGCCCGCATTGCAAACGAGAATGTCGATCCGGCCAAACTGGTCCAGCGTGGCGGTCACCAGGTCTTGAAGGTCCTTGACCTGCGCCACGTCGCAGCGGACCGCTATCGCTGTGCCTCCCTGGGCGCTGATCTGTGCTGCCGTGCCGCGAATGTCGCCCGACCCGTACTGCTCGTACTCGGTGCCGGCCGACCGGTCCACGTCGGTACGAGATGCCACGACTACGCTGGCGCCGGCATCGCCCAGTCCCAGGCAAATGGCGCGTCCAATCCCGCGGCTGCCGCCGGTTACAATCGCTACTTTGCCGTCAAGTCTCATTCGTACCTGCCATTGTTTAGATCAGGCTGACCGGAAGATCCGCAACCTTTCGTCCTCGCACCCAACACGTTCAGCCACTCGTCATGTTAACTCGCCGAGCCGGGTTCCATGCCTACCGGGGTAACGAGTGACCCGGTCTTACCTTCCAAATTGACTGGAACCGCCAGGCAAAGGAACAGGTCGGTGAGGGCTGGGTCCAGTCCCGAGGATCGGCATGGAGCATAAGTACCGGAGCAACCGCCGTCAAGAATGCCCAAACGAGACGCGGATCTTTTCCCGGGAAGACAGGCTGGGGCGGTCCATGCTAAGCGGGTTGGCGGACGTAGTCCCGCCGGTTTAGTTCAAAGCTGTTTTCCTTCAAGCCAACCTCATGGTCTTCAGTGACCAACATGCCGCAGTCTCGGGAGTTTTTGATCTGATTACCTGAGACGGTGTAACGGCGCGCCGGCGATTGCCGCCGCGCCGATCCCTCCGTCACGGGGTCGCTCCAGAGTCGGATGCCGTTGCGGTTTCCCTCAATACGGTTTCCTTCGATGCGGTTGTCTTGTCCGTGCTCGATGGCGATGCCGTCGAAACGGTTGGCTTTTATTTCGTTCCCTTTGACCGTCGAGTTGGTTGAATAGCCCAGCCAGAACCCGTAGTTGGAGTAGTTGGCGATGTTGTCCTCGAAGACGTTGCCCGAGGAAAACCCCGCCTCGAAAGCGTTGTTCGGTGAATAACTGGCGTCATTACCCGATATGAAATTGTCGTCAGAGGGTTCACGGTTGTGCGCTCGGATGAAAAACCCGTCGCCGCTATACCGGAGGCTATTGCCAACTACACGGTTATGATTGGAGCCGTTCTCTAGGAGAATCCCCGCGGAGTCGGCGGTGTCGCACCAGAAGCGGTCGGTGTAACGGATGCAGTGCTCGGCCCGGTTTTGCAGAATCTCGTTGTGACTGGACTTCAGCAGGTAAATGCCCACGTTCCCGCAGTACGAAGCGTTGTTCCCGCTGATCAGGTTGTGTTCCGAACGTATCAGGCTAATACCGTTGAAATTGTTGTTGGCTTGATTGTTCTCGATTGCGCTGTTACGGATTCGGTAAAGATATATCCCGCCGCCAAATCCTTCCTCCACCGGCGCAGCCATGTCGGGAAGCCAGCCGGCGCCCAGCGGGTTCGTGTTGTCCGACACGACGCAGCCTCGGATGACCAGGTTGGTGACATTGTCGGCGTATATCCCAAAGTGAAAGCCGATCACGACACCGTTGATAATTGTCACGTCGTTACAGTCGTGGACCCAAATCCCAATCCCGCCGGCGGCCTCTCCGTCCAGCACCACGCCCGAGAGGTCCAGCACGACCCCGTCAGCGCAGATTTCGATCACGGTCCCAGGCGAGGATGGCGCTTGCAGTCCCTGGTATTGCGACGGTGGGAAAGTGCCTTTGGTGTACCGGTCCGGTATCACGCTGACATGGGTCATCGCAGCGCACCTTGGGAGAGCATCGGCGGAGCGGAAATCTCCGCCATGCGCCCGCCGGAATTCGCCGCGCTATCAGATCGCGACGTGGACCAGCCGTTCAGTTCAGGCTCGGCCTGCCCGCTGACCCAGGCCCGCCGGAGTCGAACCCGGGGTGGTCGTTCAGGTCCGACGCGTCGTCCTGGTGCTGGCCGCGCAGCACGCAGTGCCCGCAAACTTTGCACACCGGATGCCGGTTGGCGAACTTTGGATGGGGGATATTGCACGTCGGGCTGTCGGGGCTCTCGCAGCGAGGGCAGCCGTCACAACTCCGGTGACCGGTTCCCTGTCCGGTTTGGGTTCGTGGCTCCAGCACTGTAACCATGATCTGACCCCTCTCCCTTCAAATACCGGCCAAACTAACCGCCGCACCGGAAACGGGCTCCGATGCGGCGGAATGTAGCCTATGCAGTACCGCCGTAAAAACTTTCAGTCCCAGATTGCCGCTACGCGGTATGCCAGTTGCGTGTGGGACTCCCGCACGTCGACGATGTTCGCGGGAACGTCGCCGAGTATTCCCAGCGCGATAATCCAGTTCAGTATCTCATGGTCTCCCGAATCTTGAATCTCCTCTGGAGTGAGCTCCGCCAATTGGCTCCCCTTGCCAGCCCGCACCAGTTCGAGATAGCGGCGGTCCGTGTCGATGTCTATCGACCGGCACTGGAACTTGTGGGCCAGGAAACTGTGCGACCAACTCGAAGACGCCACCACCGCGACCCGCTCGTCCCGGGTGTCCAGGAACTTTCGGATCCCCTGCCCCAGTTGGTAGCATCGTTTGGGCGTGGGCCGCGGCGGGTAGTCGGGTCCGGCCTCTTCGCCGTAGCAGTTGACGAACAGGGGCAGCAGGGGGAACTTGCCTTCAGGATCCAGGAACACCAGCGGGTTGATGATGGCGTGGGCCAGGCCCCAGTCCCAACCTTTCAGAGCGCTGGATGACGCCATATCGAAGCCGTCCCGGATCAGGTGGTTGCGCAGATCCCGGGAAAACTCCTTTGGGCACTGGAACGTGAACTTCGTCTCCGGAGCGGAGTTCCACAGGTTGGTCCGGGCCGCCGGCCTTTGAAAGGGGTAACCGTCGACTGCGGCGCCGGTGTACAGGCAGAAGGGAGGAAGGTTGTCCTGCAGGAAGTTCTCAGCCTGGTCATCGCCAATAACCATGAGCACATCCGGTTCCCATTCGTGCAGACGGTCGCGCAGTACGCTGAACGAATCGACGACTTTCTGCTGGTCGCTGATGTCCTGGCTCAGTCCGTTGTCCTCTCCAAGTTCGTCCAGGAGGCGGGCCGGAGGCTCGTAGCCTGGTACGCGGGCAAATATCCGCTCTCTGCCCTTGGACCATACCTCAGGCGGCGTCAGGATGATTGGGCCGTGAGAACAACCCAGCCCCAGTAGTTCAGCCATCTTGTCCTCCTCAGGAGTCGGAGCCTTGCGCGCGTCGGTGAATTTTGACGATTGTAGGGACACGCGTGGAGGCCTGTCAATTTGGCCTGGCTCCTCAGCGTACCCGCTTTTTCATCGCGAGGACCGCAGCGACGTGGCGATTTCGTTGAATTGAGCGAGTATCCCTCCGACGACGGGATTGCCACGCTGCGCTCGCAATGACCGATCGTGCAAAAGGGTACGCGTGAGGGCATGGCCCAGCCCGTTGAATGACATCATGGCAGGGCGAGCGGTACCACTTTCCACGGCCTCGCCCGTACACGAAGTCCCATAGCCCCCAGACCCCACGCGTGACGGGTTCCGCTGTTAATCAATACTCGACGAAAGGAGGCCCCGGTCCATCCGGCGGCGCAGCGAACGCCCATGAGCGCCGCGGCATCGTGCTTCAGAGTATCCGGTTCGGTCAGTTTCGTTGGTGCGGTAAAGGGCGCACGTTCCCCGGTTGGAGTGTGTGCCCCGGTGGTGGGCGTGCACCGCCGGTTTTATTCTTCAGGTATCAGGCCAGCCGCGATCAGCGCATCGCGCACGGCGTCTCCCGAAATGGCGTGCCTGGCGGTCCATCCGGAACCCGGTTGACCTGCCATGCCGCGAGTCCATACCACCAGGACGCCCTTGTCCTCGTCCATGTCGCCCGGAACGGTGGGGCGTTCGATCTGCGTTTTCGACACCATTCCCCATTCCTCAGTTGAGAACATGAGTTGTTGATTGCTGGTGGCTGCCGGTTCGGCCATGCGTGTCTCCTAACCCGAATTTACCGTTTTGCGATGTCTCCAAGCCGTCGCATTAGTTCCCGGTCTCTCCGCGCTGCACGGCCGGCCGTGTGGAGCGTCATCCGTCTTGCGCGCCACGAGAGCCCTCCTGGCCCGGTCCAACCTGTCCTGCGACGCGCCGCGTCTCACGTCCAAGCCTACATCGTGCGGGGAGCGTCGATCATCGACGGTGGCCCAGTCCTGACCCGTTTCCGCAATGCCCGTTTCCGCATGTTCATCGGGAAGCCGGCGCAATGTCATGGTCAAGCCTGACGGGGGTCGCTTCCGTCCTCCGGCAGCATATAGCTGGCCAGTTGGCGGATGGTGTCGGTGAAACTGCGGTCGCGGTCCCGCGACTCCGGAAACTCTTCGCCCAGGGGAGTGCTGCCGATGAACCGGTACATTTCCGCAACCCCTTCAAACAGGCTGGGGGTCATCCCCAAGCCCGCGAAGGTATCGCGAATTTCCTCCATTTCACTGACCCAGCGTCGCGATCGCGGCGGCACGGTCGGCAGGCCGCGTTCCATCCGTTGCAGCACTCCCTGTTGGCCCGACTGGAACTCGGCGAGCAGCGGCTCGGTCAGGCCCATCATCTCGGCCGCCATCAGCAACTGGGTGTACAGGGCCCACGAACCCTTGGTCATGGCGGCGTAGCACATTTTTATTCCCGAGGCTTGCCCTACCTCGCCGCCGAGATTCAGCACCGTCAGACCAAAATCATTCAGCGATTCGAGCTGCGTGGCCTCCGGCCCGGAAGCGTAGAAATGGGGACTGTAGCCCGTGCGCGGCGGGCCACCGATGATCGATACGTCCACGAACCGCCCTCCGGCATCGACGATCACCGGCTCCAGGTCCCGCGCCAGCTGCGGAGCAATGGCGTTGCACTCTGCGAACAGAGGAGCGGCGCCGGTGGCGGTGAGCGCGTCGGCGACCTGTCGGCATACCCCGGGCACTGCTTCGGACACGGTCATTGACAGTATCAGGTCCGACTGCTCGACCAGCTGCTCCATCGTGGGGACGTCGCGGATGCCGGCCTTGTCCGCCAGGTTCCGTGTTCGGTCACTACGGCCGGCCAGGCAGGTGATCACGTCCAGTTCGTGCTCGCGGAGGCGCTGCCCCACGGCATGACCCATGTCGCCGGGGCTCAGGATCGCCACAGTGCTTATATCCATGAACATTTTCTCTCGTTTCAGTATGGAGCAACGACTATAGCACAGGGCTTGTTTTGGCTTGATACCCGATGGCCCTGGCGCTCAGCCAGCGTAGCCACTCGCCGTGGCGGTTGCCTGCGCTCGGTGACTCGTGGGAGCGCCGGATAACAGCCGATGGCCGGTTGCCGGCGGCCCGCGTGACGATGATACTATGGCGCGAAACGGCATCATCAAAACAAGCCGGCACCGGCTGGAGTTAACCATGGCATTCGCACGCCCCGAGTTCCTAGTATCGACGGATTGGCTGGCCGACCACCTGAAAGACAACGATAAAGGCAACGATGTCCGGGTGTTCGAGACAACCGTCTTCCTGCACCGCGGCGACGGCGGAGTTCGCGCCGAGTCTGGACAAGCGCAATATGAAACGGGTCACATCCCCGGCGCTGGGTTCCTTGACCTGCAGGCCGACTTCTCTGATAACGACCAACCCTACCGCTTCATGATGCCCTCGGCTGAAGCGTTCGCCGAAGCGGCCGGACGACACGGCATCTCGGAGTCCTCGAAGTTGGTCCTGTACGACCGCCTGGGGTCGCAGTGGGCGGCCAGGCTGTGGTGGATGTTCCGCTCGATGGGCTGCCAGGGCGCGGTGGTGCTGGACGGTGGCTGGCGCCGCTGGACGTCCGAGGGCCGTGCCGCGTCCACAGACCCGGCGACATACGCACCCGCGACCTTCAGGCCGACGCCCGACCCGGCACGCTTTGCCAATCTTGCCGAGGTGATGGCGTTCATCGAGTCTGGCGCTGGAGGCGGCAGCTGCCTGATCAACGCCCTGGGGCGGGATCAGCACTCGGGCGAGGACGGCGGGCAAGGCTACGGCCGCGCGGGGCACATCCCCGGCGCGAGCAACGTGCCCTCTGGTGAGTTGACCGATCCTGAAACCGGCCTCTTCCGGCCAGCAGAGGAGTTGGCGGCGCTCTTCGACGCGGCGGGCGCGGACCGCACGCAGCGCGTGGTCACCTACTGCGGCGGCGGCATCGCGGCGTCCAATGACGCCTTCATCCTGGCGATGCTGGGCTACGAGAACGTCGCGGTCTACGACGCCTCGATGTCGGAGTACGCCGCCGACCCGTCGCTGCCGCTGGTGGTCGCCTGAGCGCGGGGAGCGTATCCGCAATGCTCCGCGGGGCGAGACCGGGCTGCAACACGGTCTTTTGGGGCGAACGACCAATGGGGAGGTGAGCCATGACGCAGGCTGCCACGCTGAACGATACGCTGGAATTCGGGCTGTTCGACTGGATTGAATGGGACAAGTCGGCGCCCAGCGAGATCTTTGAAAACCGGCTCAAGATGCTGGAGTACGCCGACCGGAGCGGTTTCTACAGCTACCACCTGGCGGAGCACCACATCACCCCGTTGAGTGTATCGCCCTCGCCGGCGGTGTTCCTGGCGGCCGCGGCGCAGCGGACGTCAAAGCTGCGCCTGGGGCCCCTGGTTTTCCTGCTGCCCTTCTACAACCCCATCCGCCTCTACCACGAAATTTGCATGCTGGACAACCTCAGCAACGGACGGCTGGACCTGGGTGTGGGCCGGGGCGTCTCGCCGGTCGAGGCGGAGGAATTCGGCGTTGATCTGGACATCAGTTGGGAAGTGTTCAACGAGCACATGGACATGTTCACCGGCGGGTTCACCACGGGCGTGCTCAATCATCGGGGCAAGCACTACAACTACGAGGACATAGAGCTTTGGATCAAACCCTATCAGAAGCCCTATCCACCTCTCTGGTACGCCAGCAACAACATCGAAACCGTGCCGTGGATGGCCCAGCACGGTTTCAACACCTGCACCGTTTTTGCCGACAATGCCGGCGCGAAAGCCCACTATGATATGTACAAGCAAGTCTGGAACGCGGAGCGCATGTCCGACGGGCTGAACAGCCACGTGAGCGTTCCCAAGCTGGGGCTCGTCCGTCACATGTACATCGCCGACACCGACGAACGGGCCATGGCGGAGGCCAAACCGGCGTATCAGACCTGGTTCCACAACATCGATTACCTGTGGGCCAAGGCTGGCCTGGACCGCCTGGGCGCCATGAGGGATTTCGACGCGCTGGAAGCAAAAGACATCGTGATCGTGGGTTCGCCATCGAGTGTCAGGGAGCGGGTTCAGCAGGCAATTGACGAGACTGGCATCAACTACTTCTGCCCCATTTTCGCCTGGGGCGACCTGACCCCCGACCAGGTCATGCACTCGATGGAGCTGTTCGTCGATGAGGTCATGCCCAACCTGAGGCCCGGCATCTAACGGCCCGCCCCAACCGAACAGATTCACCCTTATCAGTCCTCCAACCGCGCCAGTCGAATACAGGAGACGCGACAATGTCCTCGGCCACCCCCTACTCGCCGGCCACCGCGGGATCGATCAGCAGGACCATCGCAGCCCTGGCCGCCCGCAACGTGGACGCCATCCTGGTGGAGAGTCGGGAAGCGGCTTTAGCCAAGCTGCGCGAATGGGTTCCGGAGGGCGCCGAGGTCTTCGTGAGCACGTCGGAGACGCTGGACACCATTGGCTACACGGAATACATGCACGACAACGACCGCTACATCAACCTGCACGACCGGATGTTGGCCCAGCCCGACGCGGCATCCCAGCGGGAGTACCGCCGCAAGACCACCACCGCCGACCACTTCGTGGGCAGCGTGCAGGCCATCGCCGAGACCGGCGAGATCGTCGTCGCCAGCGGCTCCGGCAGCCAGATCGGAGCCTATTCCTACGGCGCCCGGCGCGTCATCCTCGTGGCCGGCACGCAGAAGATCTGCGCCACCCTCGCCGAAGCCGAGGCCCGCACCCGCGGCTTCACCCTGGAGCGCCACGACCGGTGGCTTGAGGGCCGGGGCTCCGCTCGCGCACCCATCGGCAAATTCCTGGTGATGGAATACGAGCCGATGGTCGGCCGCATCTCCATGATCCTCATTCCCGAAAGTCTCGGCTGGTAGATGGCTTCATGGTCGTAAATAGCTGCCCGGTCATCGAACGTGAAGACGCCGAGGGGCGCACCATTGTGCGCCCGGGCTCGTTTCAGTATCGCCACCGGACATCCGGCGGTCAGTCGAACAAGATGGGCTCTCCGTTCAGCGTCGACCTGTCCTCGAAGGGAGTGGGATTGGCGACCGCGGCCCGCACCCAACACCCGTCGCGGGCGTTCCGCAGCACCGCCGCCACCCGTTCCCGGTCGTCGGGGGACTCAATCTCGTAGCTGGTTTCCACCTTCGGTGCGCTGGCCTGGATGGTGCCCGCCAGCACCGAACCCTCCAGCCCAAAGTGCACGGCCACGTGAGCCTTGACGCTGCTGATGTCCACCTTCATCAATCGAGAGTACCTCTCGATCTGGGTCATCTCTCAAAACGCAATCGAGGCGGCAAAGTAGTGCAGCGGCGCCGGTGCGGTGCTGTTGCCGCCTATGGTGGGCGGTTCGTCGCAGTCGATGGTGAACTTGACGTTCGTGCCCACGAAGGCCCGCCGCAGCATATTACCCAGGTCTTCCACGTCCACCTCGGTGACCGTGGATCGGCGGTTCTGTCCGGGTAGAAACGGATCAAAATTCGGTTCCGGTCTTTCGCTATCTTGTGGCATGGGACCTCCGCGTTTCAGGAATGGCCCAACGCTATCACGGAGCAACTGGCAACACAACGAACCCCCGAGGCAGAGGGAGGTGATTGAGGTAGTAAGGCAAATCTACCTGCCGATTAGTCCTGCACGTGGAGGGATTGGAGACCTTCCCGACGCAAACGGTACAATGCCACACAATGCCGCCAAGTTGAAACCAACCGGCGGCGGATGAGAGTTCGGAACGTACACGAAACATCGCAAGGGGGAAGAGTAATGCCAGAGAAGCAACGCATGACCACCAGGCTCAAGGAACTTTTCGAGCGCCCGGAGATTTTCGTGCTGGCCGGCGGGATGAACCCCATGGGCGCGAAGATGGCCGAGGTATTGGGATTCGAGGCCTTTTACATGTCCGGGGGGAATACCTCGGCCCAGCTCATGGGTTTGACCGAGGGCGGCACCAGCATGCGGGACATGGTGGACAACGCCAGGCGCATCGTGAACACCATCGACATTCCCGCCTTCGTTGACATGGATACCGGCTATGGAGACGCGATCCAGGTTTATGAGACAGTGAAGGAGTACATTCGGGCCGGTATCGCCGGCACCCACCTGGAGGATCAGACCTACCCGCCCAAATCAGGTCCCCGTCGCCGCTGTGTTTCCATCGAAGAGATGGTGGGCAAACTGCGCGCCGCCATGGACGCCAAAATGGAACTTGACCCTGACTTCGTCATCGTGGCCCGGTGCGACTACGCCGGCGTCCCTGGCGCAACGTTCGAGGACGTGATGGAACGCTGCCTGGCGTACAAGAGCCAAACCAACGTGGACGTAGTGTGCCCGGCCGTCGCGTCCTGGGAGGACAATCAGGAAGCCATCCGGCGGATCCCGGGTCCGGTGCTGCCGCTATTCACCCACGGCAGCCAAACGCATCCCACCCTGGAAGAGTTGCAGCAAGCCGGGGCCGCCGCGGCCTGGTATCCCGGCCTGACCACCATGGCGGGGCTTCAGGCGTCCTGGGACTTTCTGAGCGATTTCCAGGATCGCGGCACCCCCGCCATCGACGATTTTCTGGCGACTGCGGCCCAGAGCAGGTGGGGCATCGCCAGCAACGGCGGCATTCTGGGTGCCGAGCGAATTCGGGAGATGGAGGACAAGTACCTGCCATAAAGACACGATGACGGACCCGACCACGCCGCAGACCTGAAATTAGCCCGTATACCTCGCAGGATGAGGCGGGTTCCGGAGCCGCCGGGTCGGAGCCGGCTCCGCACGCAATACCGGGTACAATCTCATGCGTACTCACTTTGTCATCGCGAGGAGCGCAGCGACGTGGTGATCTCGTTGAATTGAGCGGGGATCCCTCCGGCGACGAGATTGCCACGCTGCGCTCGCAATGACCGAAGGGTCACTCACAATGACAGAGGGGTCGCTCGCAATGACCGATTGTGCAAAGTGGGTGCGCGTGAGCGGGTACAATGGCGCGAATCGACGCAGGGAGCTTTCCCCATGAAATACGACCACATAGTTGTCGGAGGCGGCACCGCCGGGTGCATCGTGGCGACACGCCTTTCCGATGATCCGACGCGATCAGTGCTGCTGTTGGAAGCCGGCCCCGACTTCCCCGACTTCGCTCAATTGCCGGACATGCTCAAGCTGGGCTGGGGCACGGTGAACCTGGAGGCCCGGGCCGCCGGTTCACCCTACAACTGGTCCTTTACCGGCACAGCCACACAGGAACAGGCGCCCATGCCGGTGCCCCGAGGCAAGGTGCTGGGCGGTTCCAGCGCGATCAACGGCCAGACCTTCATCCGGGGCGCGCCCGAGGACTTCGACACCTGGGCTTCCTGGGGCAACGACGGCTGGGGCTACCTGGACTGTCTGCCCTACTTCCGCCGGCTGGAGAACGACGCCGACTTTCACGACGACTTCCATGGCACTGACGGGCCGGTTCCGGTGCGGCATCACCCGCGCGAGACCTGGCCGGTGGTGCAGGAAGCCTTTTTCCAGGCCGCCACTGCGGCCGGATACCCCTACAATCCGGACGTCAACCACCCGGAGGCCACGGGAATCAGCCAGCGGGCGGAGAACAACATCGAGGGCGTGCGCATGAGCATGGCCCTGGCGTACATCAACCCGGTGCGGCACCGGCTGAACCTCACCATCCGCCCGAACGTCCAGGCGCGGCGCGTGGCGCTGGAAGAGGGTACCGATGGAAAGCAAGCCGTCGGTGTAGAAGTGGAGAGCGGCGGAGACAGATTCGTCGTCGAGGGCGACGATATCATCCTGTGCGCGGGGGCGGTTGCCTCACCGCAATTGCTGATGCTGTCCGGCATCGGCCCCGCCGGACAGTTGGCGGCGCAGGGAATCCCGGTCGCCGTGGAACTACCCGGCGTGGGCCAGAACATGCGCGATCACCCCAACGTGTCCGTGCGTTTCAGCGTCAAGGAAGGCACGCCCGAAGACCCCGACGCCATGCGGGCGGTGCGCCTGCGCTATACCGCCACCGGTTCTTCCACGCCCCACGACATGATCATCTCGCCGGCTTCGCTCAATACGGTGGTGCGGGCCGGCGAAAACCCCACGCACACCGTCAATTGCGGCCTGTACCTGGCGGCAGGAAAGGGCGAGTTGCGGTTGGAGTCGGACGACCCGCAAACTGCGCCCAGCATGGACTATCGCTACCTGGAAGAAGACTGGGACCGGGAACGGTTGCGGGAGTGCGTCCGACGGTGCGTGTCGCTGCTGCAGCACAGCGCCTACGACCGCTTCATCCAGGAAATAACCGCTCCCACGCCGGCAGACCTGGAGAGCGACGACGCTCTGGACCTCTGGCTGCGGCGCAACATCAGCACCTCGTACCACATTTCCGGCACCTGCAAGATGGGGCCGGAGAACGACCCGATGGCGGTCGTTGACCCTCAGTTGCGAGTGCGCGGAGTATCCAACCTCCGCGTTGCCGATGCTTCGGTGATGCCCGACGTGGTCCGCGCCAACACCAACGTCACCACGATGATGATCGCGGAGCGCGTGTCCGACTTCATCAAGGCGGGAAAGTAAGCGGTGGCGAGTTAAGCGCGGAAATCAGGTCTTCGTTGGACCCGACGATGTAGCTACCCATAACAGGGCCAAGGACGCTGCGATATTCGTCCAGTTGCTGGTCGATGTCGCAGCCATCCTCGTCCTTGACCTCCACCTCGAGGATCTGGCCCACCCCTTCGACGTTATCCAGATTGAAGATGACGTTGTCTTTCCGCCACAGTTCACGTTGCTTGCGGACGACGGCCCTGGCGCCGAGCGCGGCTTCCAGCACTTCCCCTATGCCCAGGTCGTCAACTGACCACAGCTGAAACCGGCTGGTCCGCGCCCCGGCTTCCTGGTGCTCGCGGTAGTGAATGAGCGTGCCCGTTCCCTTTTCGACGCGGAGTTTGAGACGCCGCGTTCCCGCGGAAATGTCTCCCGTGGAAACGTCTCCCGCGGGCAGGTGGTAATAGTAGTCGACCTGCTCGCTGATCTCGACGAACAACGCTTCCCGTGCTCGGAGGATCTCGCGGACAGCCGCGAAATCTGCGCAGTATGCCTTGAGTTCACGATTGAGATGAAACTGCATGTTTGGTCCTTCGGTGAGATCGCGGCCGGGCCAATATGGCGCGCCGGCTGACGGGATCAGACCTGCCAGTCTACAGAGGCAGGTGGACGACCTGGCCAGTCATGGCGCTCCGCCCAACCGCTTCGGTCCACTCCATGTAGTGGACGCCGGTCTCGAAGGCCACCATGTCCACGATCTCGGCGCCGCGTATGGCGTTGGTGAACTGGTCCTCAACGCGATACTTGGCCTGGGTCTCCGGCGGGTTGGGCACCTCGGTCAACTCGGGGTCGCCGCGCTTGCCGGCCCACACCCGGCGCTGGGAGTCCACGTGGATGGTGCCTTCCGTGCCGAACATCCAGATGTGATTGCCTCCGTTCAATCCAGAGGTGGCGCTCATCTGCATGTGGACCTGGGCGCCGTTGGGCAACTCGTAGAGTATGTCGATGTGGTCGGGGATCGTCACGGACGTGAGGTCGCCGCCGTCGTTTCTCCGGTAGGGCACGTTGACCTTGCCCATGGCCATGACCCGGGTTCCGCGCCCCAGCCAGCGCATCATGGACTCGTAGGACGCCCCGATGTTCAGGGTGTTGTAGCCGCTGAGCGCGCGGTCATGCCGCCAGTGCAGGGGACCGTCGAAATCGGCGAAGTTGTTCTGGAGAGACGTGAAATCCACGGACAATAGCTCGCCCAGATGACCTTCATCAATCAGCCGTTTGATCACGTTGTCAATGGTGTAGCTGGTGGAGGTCGGCGTGAGTTGACAGACCAGGTGCGGGTGGGCGCGGGAGGCCGCCAGCATGTCCCGGGCTTCCGCGGCGTCATTGGCCATGCGCGCCTCGGTGAGCACATGCTTGCCCGCCTCCAGGGCGGCCAGGGTCATGGTGCGGTGCATGTATGGCCAGGTGCCGATGCAGACGGCGTTGATCTCGTCGTCTTCCAGCAACTCCCGCCAATGCCCGTACACCTTCGGAATATTGAACTGGTCCGCGACCACACGGCCGGATTGGACGCTCCGGTTGGCCACGGCCACGATCTCACAATCGCCCACCCCAGAGAATCCGGGAATGTGCCGGTTGCGGACATTGCCGCCGGCGCCGATCAAACCCACCCTGATTGGTTCTTCAGCCATTGTTTCCTTCCTCCGTTATCGGTCATGTGGTGCCGGTGTTTGCCAGGGGCAGCAGTGGCTCAGGAGCAGCATTGACCCGCGTGGGACAACGGGCGCGAGGTCCGCGCGGCGGTAGGTCGGGCCAGCCCATTGGAGCCTTCGCAAGTCGGACGGTTCCACGGCGATATGGCTGTCTCATGAATTCTGCGCATTTCCTGTCCGGTTGGAGTTTATAATACCCGCGAAAACGGCCAGGAGCAGACGAATATGGCAAATTTGACCAACACGCACCGGATTGGCGCCCTGGTTCCCGCCACCAACCCGGTGGTCGAGCCCGACTTCTACCGGGTGGTGCCACCGGACATCACCGTGCATTTCGAGCGCATGTGGAATGGCACGTGGGGAAGTCAGCCGGAAATTTCCACTGAGACGGGACACCGTCTCAGCATGACCAGCGCGGAGGCTAACGAAGTCGAAACGGCGCTGTTCGGGTTCGACATCGGCAAGATGAACGACGACGTGGCCCGTGGCGCCAGCGCTTTGTCCAACATCGGTCCCGACGTTTTGGCCTACGCCTGCACCTCCGGCACGTGGCACAAGGGCTACATGGCCTACGACCGGATGATAGCGGGAATAATGGAGGAGGCCAGCGGCGTCCAGTCAATAACCGCAGTGGGTTCCTGCATCGCCGCCATGCAGCACATGGGCAGCCGCAAGCTGAGCATCGCCGGGCCGTACCGCAACTACCACCTGCGCAACCGGCTGAAGCCGCTGATGGAAGAGGCCGGTTTCGAGGTGCTGAGCGCCGACGGCGAGCCGTGGTTGCAGGACTCCATGAACCCCCGCGAGATCGACGCAGAGCCGCCGCAGACCATCATCGACTTCGTACCCACGGTGGCCCAGCAGGAAGCCGACACTATTTTTCTGCCCGGCACCGCCTGGCGCGCGCTGGACGCGGTTGAAGAACTCGAACAGAAGCTGGGCAAGACGGTCATCTCGGTCAACCAGGCCACCATCTGGATGGCTCTCAGACGGGTGGGCTGGACGAAGCCGATAGACGGCTACGGCAGCCTGCTGCGAAACCTGGCATAGCCGGCCAGCCGGCGTATCAACCAAGACGGCAAGGGAGGTTTGGAATGGTTATCAGCAAGCAGAGCATTACCTATGAAGTCGACATTGAGGACGTGGAATATCTCCGCCACGGCGAAACGCCCTTGTTGGCGAGGCTGTTCAAACCCCGCGGCAGCGGGCCTTTCCCGATAATGGTGGAGCTGCACGGCGGCGCGTGGGTTCGAGGGGACCGTCTGATCGGCAACGCGGCCAACGAAGCGCTGGCCAGGAACGGCGTGATCGTCGCCGCCCTGGACTTCCGGGCGCCGCCGGTGGCATCGTACCCCGCCTCCTTCGCTGATATTCACTACGCGATTCGCTGGTGCAAGAGCCAGGCCGAATCCTGGAACGGCATCCCCGACAGCATCGGGGCGATGGGCACCTCCAGCGGCGCGCACCAGGCCATGTTGCTGGGCATGCGGCCGCGCGATGAACGCTACGCGTCGCTGCCGGCCTCGAACGGCGCCAGCGAAGTGGACGGGACCCTTGGCTGCGTGATCATGGTCTCTCCGGTGATCGACCCGCTGGGACGCTATCGATACGCCAAGGGTCTTCGGGACGATTGCACGCCACCGGCCGGCATGGCCGACAGAGTCGGACCGATGCATGACCTGTACTGGGTGACCGAGGAAGCGATGGCTGAGGCCGCGCCCGCCCGCATCCTCGCGGGCGGCGAACGCACCGAACTGCCGCCCACGCTGTGCCTGGCGCGCTCCTACGAGGAAGCGCACCCGCGACCGGACCTGGACCAGTTCATTGCGCAGTACCGCAAGGCCGGCGGACAGATCGACGTGACGATTTTCGAAGGGGAGGGCGAGCGCATTTTGCAGGATGTTTCGGCGCCGGTTGCGCAGCAGGCCCTGGAGCGTATGACCGCCTTTATCCGACAGCACCTCGGATAGGCCCGACGCTACATCTCTACGGGCGCACAAGTTTACCGGAGCACCAACGGCGGCCCGTCTGATCGGGTCGCCGTTTTCACTTCCAATATGGTGCAGACCCAGCAAACCTCAGTTGTCCATGCTCCGATCTGGCGCCGGCGGTTGTTGCAGCGGAGTGACTGCCTCCCCAGTGCTATACTCGCTCCCAGAGCATCCATATCGTTGAAATACGATGCAGGATCGCGGATCAGTAACGTAATGAGGTGAAATCATGTCACGAGTTACAATGATTCAGCACATCAATATCCAGATCAGTGACCAGGATCGAACCCGTGACTGGTACGAGAAAGTGCTGGGCGCGGAGTTCCTGGACCGAGGGCCGGAACTCAACCAGCGCCAACTCCAGTTGCGCATCGGCAGCGGGGAAATCCACAGCACCTACACCCCAAATCCCAACCCGTCGGGGCACTTTGCCTTGGAGATCCACGATTGGGATGAAATGATCGCCAACCTGGACGCGCAGGGCGTTCCCTATTCATCGCCAAGCGTCCGGGAGTACAGCGGCGGCCACTCCACATACATCAATGACCCGGACGGGAACATGATCGAGTTGGTGCAACACCCGCTGGGATTGCGGGACTCCACGGGCGAAACCGTGGAAGTCGCGCACGACCCCAACGGAATGGTATGGGCCCGGCGGACCGGGTACGGTCCCGCCACCGGGTGAGACCAGCGCAAAACCGTGACCACCGCCTTTCAACCGCGAGGAAGACAATATGCCTTACTACATGTACGTTGCCGTACAGGGCGACAACAAGATTTCGGTCTTCACCATCGACCCCGATTCCGGTGGCCTGACACTGCAAACCGACGTACCCGTATCGGGCGGGCCGTTCACGATGGCGATCAGCCCCGACCGTAGATACCTCTACGTGGGATGCCGCGAGATCACCCAACTGGTCAGTTTCGAGATCGATCAAAGCAGCGGAGGGCTCACACAGAATGGCTCCGTGCCGCTGGACTCCTGGCCGGTGTACGTGGCTACGGACCGGAAGGGCAGGTTCGTGCTGTCATCCTACTACCAGGGCGCCCGCGTGGCGGTGCATCCCATCGGCGATGACGGCTCGGTGGGAGGCGACCCGGTCGAATGGCTGGAGACGGCCACCGGCGCCCACGCCATGCAGACCGACCCGACCAACGCCTACGCGTTCGTGCCGCACATCGCGGGCAACGGCCCCAACTCGATCTGGCAGTTCCGGTTCGACGAGAACACCGGCCACATCACGCCCAACTCGCCGGCCACCGTGGACCCGGAGGAATTCCTGGGGCCGCGCCACTTCTGCTTCCATCCATCCCTGGACGTCCTCTACTTTTCCAACGAGCAGGGTTGCAGCGTGAGCGCCTACAACCTGGACACGTCCGCGGGCACGTTGTCGCTGTTCCAGACCATCACCACCCTGCCACCGGAGGGGTTCAGCGAGAGGAACACCTGTTCACAGATCCAGATCACGGCGTCGGGCAGGTTCCTGTACGCGCCGAACCGGGGGCACGACAGCGTCGCCTGCTACACCGTGGACCAGACGACGGGCGAATTATCGTCCAACGGCATCGTCCCCTCTGAGCCGAGACCCAACGCCCTGTGCGTGGACCTCCAGGACAGGTTCATCTATTCGGCCGGTCAGGATTCGGGGCAAATGGCCATCTTCGGGGTCAACAGCGATTCGGGCCAGTTGACCCGGCTGGCCACGCATCCGCTGGGCGACGGGCCGGGCTGGATTTCCATTACCGAGCTGCCGGGATAATGCCGCCACGCCGATCTGATGAGAGGACAGGGTCACAGATTGTGAGCTCGTCATCGAGCGCTTAACTGCTGATAGGATTGGAAAGGTCCAGCCACCACATTTACTGACGCCGTGCGTAAAAATCTCACCTGGGTAAGCAACACGCGATTTGAGAGAGGGCAGCGTTATGAGCAAGAACTACAGCATCTGCGTAGGCGCCACGGGCTTCGGCGGCGGCGTTTGGCACAGTCCGGACGGCGGGGAGAACTGGACTCGGATCAGAGACCCGTTCCCGCTGGGCAGTCAGGTCCGGGCGATGGCGGTGTATCCCGACGACCCCAGCCGCATCCTGGCGGGAGCGGACAATGGCATCTATCGCAGCGAGGACAAAGGGGCTTCGTGGGGAAAACTCTGGTCGCCAATGGACGGTGTGCCGATATGGTCCATTGCCATAGACCCGGAGGACACCGAGACCATCTTCGTGGGGATCAAGCCCGCCGCGCTGTTCCGGTCGCGCGATGACGGCCAGAGCTGGACCAAGCTTTCCGTTCAGATGGCCCAGGAATGCCACATTGGTCCCCCGATGGTTACCATGCTGATGGTGGACCCGAAAGACCACCGCACCGTTTGGGCCGGGGTTGAAGTGGACGGGGTCTACCGCAGCCTGGACGGCGGCGATACCTGGACCCACGTTGAAGGCGGCGTGCATCCGGACATCCACGGCATGGCCATCAGCCCAGGCGAGCCGAACCGGGTCATCGCCAGCACGCCCCGCGAAATCTACGCCACCACGGACATGGGCGAAAGCTGGGAATCCGTGGTCACAACTGACCAGTTCGTCCTGCCCTACAGCCGCGGCATTGCCGTCAAGCCCGGCGACCCCAACGTGATCTTCTCCGGCGTCGGAGACACAGCAATCGGAGGCGCCGGCGCTATCCAGCGCTCCCAGGACGCGGGCCAAACCTGGGAAACGCGCCCGCTGCCGGTTGAGCCCAACTCCAACATCTGGCAATTCGCCACCCATCCGGCGGACCCAGATTTCGTCCTGGCGTCCAGCCTCATGGGAGAGCTGTACTCGACCAGCGACGCCGGAGACTCGTGGGTCAAGGTGAAGCGAGAGTTCACCGAAGTGGGCGCGGTGGTGTGGGTGCCCAACTGATCCACCGGCTGGAACCGGCGCCAGGAACCAATCTCAACGGTTAACTTCCGCGGGGGCGCAGATATTTTTCGCCCCGCACGCGCTTATGTTCAATCCACCATGTGACTGGTCACACCAAAGCGGCCCGGTGGATAGCCTGGCCGATGATCTCCTGGCAGCAGTTCGGGGAGGGCGAATTGGGATCTGGCCTGACCCCGCGCTGCCGGCCATCACAACCGAAAGGCCCCGGGTAGAACGTTTCCGAATCTCGGTTTGGTGAAGATGTGGGGTACAATGCCCGATGACCGCCGTGTAAACCCTAGGTAATGTCCACAACCGCACGGGCGGCGGGCGATGGTCGCTCGTTCCAGGGCTTCAGGCTCGTCCGCCGTTGCAAACCGGATTGGAACTCGGCAGGAGACGCTATATGTCAACACCCCCGGCGCCGCAAAGTAACTTTTTCGCCCAGAGGGCGCATCGGTTCCTGGCGGCGCTGGTTTTTCGAGACTTTCGATTCATGGCCTTCGCCACGCTGTGCAGCAGCAGCGGGGCCTGGGCCTTGATCGTCGCTCGCGGAGCGTGGGTGTACAGCATCCCCGAGCTGGAGGGCACCCAGGGCTTGTGGGTTGGGCTGATCACCTTCGCCGCGATGTCGCCGCGTTTCGTCGCAACCCCGTTCATCGGCTACCTGGCCGACAAGGTGACCCGCAAAACCCTGGTCCAGTGGGTGTACGCGCTTCAGATCGGCCAGGCGTCCACCATGGCCGTTTTGGTGATGATCGGCGTCGCCAACCCGTGGTACGTGGTGGTCCTGGCGGTGTTGAACGGGACGTTGCGCTCCACACAGATGACCGCCGCCCAGTCGTTGACCCCAAACCTGGTGGACCGGGAACGCCTGCCCAACGCGGTGGCCCTGAACCAGGCCATGCAGCAGGGTTCGCGCGCCGTGGGTCCCGCCATCCTGCTGGCGATTTCCGTCACGGTGGGCAGCAGCGCGGTATTCGGATCCGGCGGGGTCTCATTCTCACTTGAGAACCTGGTGGTGACCCTGGGTTCTTCCGCCATAGTGTTCTGGGCGTGCGCGGTTTTCTACATCGTCGCCCTGGTGTCCGCGCTCAATATCCGGACGGTTTCGACGGGAGTAATTGATCGGCGCCGGGGTTTCTGGGCCAACACCGCCGCCGGATTCGCCTACGCGTACAGCACACCGCTGGTCTTCGGCATCCTGCTCATGGCCGTGGCCCACTGTGTTCTGGTGATGTCCTTCGAGTCCATGCTGCCGCCCCTGGCGTTGGAGAAACTATCTGCGGACGGGGTAACGTTCAACGAGAACGACGTGTACGCGCTGATGGCGGCCCTCGGGATTGGCGCCCTGTTCTCTTCGATATTCGTGGGGGGCATCATCAACCACATGACGCGCGGGAAGGTGTTCCTGCTGCTGGGTTTCACCAGCAGCCTGACGCCCATCGGAATGGGACTGTCGTCCCAGACCGGCATCTCCATGATCGCCGCGGTCATGATGGGATTGGGCACCTCCGGGTTCATGACCATCACCCACACCGTGATCCAGTCGGTGGTGCCGGACGAGATTCGCGGCCGGGTCTCCTCGGCGTACTCCATGCACATCGGCGGCAGCATGGCCTTCGCCAACCTGCTGTACGGTCGATTGGCCGACTTCTGGTCGGCCGGCGCGGTCATGTCCGTGGCGGGAGCGGCGTTCACGCTGGTGGTTCTGGGCACCGTGATCGGCAGCGGCTTCTGGCGCGACATCTACTTCCGGGGGACGGCACGGCCGGTTGCCGCCGCCGCCAGCCCCGCGGGCGGCAACGACTAACCGACCGGCGACAGCAGCGATTACGGAGCCGCACCGCAGCCGAGAACGATGTTGCCGCGTTTCGCCGGCAATGACAGTTCAAACGTAAGTCAGGCGCCGGCGGGTTGCGGTAGCAGCCTGAGTTTTGATTGCGCGACGGGCGCAATGCATCCAACGCCTTACGGGCATTGTCCCAGCGCGGCGCCCGCCACCTACGCGGCCGGGGCGGAAGCGAGTTTCCGGCCTGCCGCCCGACCCAGGCCGAACCACAGCGTGACCAGCAGGCACAGGCCGGCGGATATGCCAATGGAGGCCGGCCAGCCAACCCAACCTGCGGCGGCGGCCAGCGGCAGCGCCCCCAAGTTATGAAACCCCGGCGTAAAGTGAAGCACGCCCATGACCCGACCGCGTATCTCGGCGGGAGCGGAGAGTTGCAGGATGGTGGTGGCCAGGGGCCAGACGGTTCCCAGGCTCAACACTCCCACCAACAGGAACAGCGTCCACGACACCCAGAACCAGTTGGACCACGCGAACAGCGTCAGCAAGACGCAGAATAACACCAGGCACGCCAGCAGCCAGCGGTACAGCCACGACCGGCTCATGAACGTAATACTGAGGTTTCCCAACAGCGAGCCGACCCCGGAGGCCAGCAGCAGCAAGCCGGCTCCCGACGCCGCGCTGCCCAGATGGTCCTTCGCGAAGGCCGGAATTATCGCCAGATGGCTCATTCCGAACCCGCCCCAGGAACAGGCAAGCACCAGGACGGTGAGCAGCACCGGCGACCGCCAAATTTGGACCACCCCGTCGGTGAAGTTCCGTAGTATCGGCTCGGTGGTCGGTCTCATGTCGCGGGGCGAGGTGCGGATCCTGGTGACGCAAAAAACGCTGGCCACGTAGCAGGACGCGTTCACCAGCAGGGCGGCGCTGATGCTCCAGTGGTCGATCACCGCGCCCACCAGCGGCGGGCCGACGATTCTGCCGATATGCACCGCGGCATTGAAGTGGGCCACCGCGTCCAGCAGGGTACGTTGGTCCACGAGGTCTCCAAGCATTGCCACTCGCGCCGGCTGGTTCAGCGCCTGCAACGATCCCAGCACAGCAGCGGTGGCGTAGATGTGCCAGATGGTGATCACGCCAGTCAGCGACAGTATCGCCAGCGCGGCGATCGACGTCCCCACGGCAAGCTGGATCGTTATCAGCAGCCGCTTCCGGTCGATTCGGTCGGCGATCACGCCACCCACCATGAGGAGGCTGACGTTGGGCAATCCGTAGAGGAAAAGCACCAACCCCAATTGAGTGCTGGATCCGGTGACTTCGAGCACCAGCCAGCCCAGCACCAGAGACTGCATCCCCTGGGAGAGGGCCTGGGTGGCGGATCCGGTCCAATACCACCGGAAGTTGGACGAGCGCCAGGGGCCCAATACCCGCACGGCGTAGGACGCGGCTCGGCGCCTGGAGGGTTGTTGCGGCTCTACCAAGGTCTGGCGCCGATAGCCGTTTCCGCCGACGCCACGGTCCCAGACCGCCGCCCCGCCCGACGCGGAACCAACCTGGTGCGGAATGCACTGCCCACGCGGCGATTGTAATCTATCCCCGCGCTGCTGGGGCCGATATACGGGGCATCCGCCATCGTACCGTGAAGCGAAGACCCGCCTGGGCCATTACCGATCCGAAACCCCATCGCCTGGCCATACGGATGTGAGTCCTGGCGGCGGCTCCGATGCGGTTCGCGAGGCTGCGCCGGGGTTTGCCTGGCGAAACCGTTATGGAACCTGTGGCCGTGAAAGCACAGCAGGTGGGAGTCACGCGCCGGCCCGCTTTGGCCGATTCCCGTGACAGTGGGCGCTAACGATCTTTGATGACGACGTCCGACGGGTGGAGTTCCGTCATTAAAAGCACCGGGAGCCGGTTCGCAGCAAGCCGGCCGCCGGGTCATCTCCGACCGGGAGCAAAAAATCCTGGCCGGGAACGCGAGCGTGGCCGGGGAGTTGCAGCGGAATTCCAGGCACTCGTGCGCTGAGAACCTCCCTAAATCACGCGACACACCTGCTCCTCCTCAAACTCCACTGACCAAGTTGAGGTCGATGGCGCGGAACAACACGAGATGGAACATAAGTCGCCGGATTTTACGTATGTGCATTCGCGATAGAAAACATTGACGGATTGTGCTAATCGGGCTAGCATGGCGAACAAATTAACGAAATGCTGCTAACCGTCGCGGCTGCCCTTGAAAAAGGGTCGTCTCGGCGCGCTTCGGCGTCAATCCGGGTAGGACCAGTTGCCACCGGGGAGTTTGCAGTCATTCGAGCCAAATACGTGGATTCAGGAGGTAACAGGATGGCAGAAAAAGACATTGCTCTGATGGCGCACCTCATGCGCCGCGCCGGTTTCGGAGCGACCTATGAAGAGCTGGAGGCGCGCGCCGCCAACGGTTACGAGGCCACGGTCGAGGAGTTGCTCAACCCGGAGAGCCAACCGGCCATTCAGGACGACATCCTGATGCGGTACCAGCCGCAGTGGGTGTCCAAGGCGGGCCTCGAGGGCCAGCAGGAAGAATGGACCTACCGGATGATCAACACCAAGCGGCCGCTGGAAGAGAAGATGGGCCTGTTCTGGCACCATATCTTCTGCACCGGCCATGCGAAGTGCGAGTATCCCAAGCAGCAGCAGATTGAGCTCGACATGTTCCGCACCCTGGGGTTCGGCAACTTTGAGCAGCTGCTCCAGGGTCTGTCAAAGGACCCGGCGATGGTGTTCTATCTGGACAACTGCATGAGCCACAAGGACGCCATCAACGAGAACTGGGGCCGGGAGCTGCTGGAGCTCTTCTCCCTGGGCGTCGGCATGGACGGCGGCGCCAACTACTCCGAGGACGACGTCAAGGAAGCGGCGCGTGCGTTCACCGGATGGACGGTGACGAACTCCGTCCCCCGGTACCCGTACGGCAAGTACGAGGCCGCGTTCATCTACGATCCGTCGGACCACGACTACGGCGAAAAGACGTTCCTCGGTGAAACCGGCAATTGGAACGGCGAGGACATCGTCCATATCGTCGCCCGGCAGCCCGCTGCCGCCCGGTTCGTGGCACGCCACATGTACAACTTCTTCGTAGCGGACGAGCCGCAGGTTCCGGCCTGGCAGAACACGCCACCGCGTGACCCCGAAGCCATCAAGGTGCTGGAGGACGAGTACTTCCGCTCGAACTACGACATCCGGTCGATGCTCCGGGTACTGTTCAACTCCGACTTCTTCAAGAACGCCCGCTTCGAGAAGGTGAAGAGCCCGACCGAGACGGTTGTCAGCACCATGCGCCTGGTCGGCGACTTTGAGCTGCCCAAGCCCGGCCTGAATGCCATGACCCTGACCATCCGCTACATGGGCCAGGATCTCCTGAACCCGCCCACGGTCGAAGGTTGGCACACCGGCCGCGAGTGGATCGACAGCGGAACCTTGGTGGAGCGCATCAACTTCACCGCCGACGCCGTGGGCAACACCTCGCATCGCGGCGTGCAGTCCATCATCAACCGTCTGGGGTCCGAGGGCGATACCATTTCGTCCGAGCGGCTAGTGGACGGCTGCCTGCAGTTGCTCGGCCACTACGAGTTGGCCGACGTCACGCGCAACGAGCTGGTTTCCCTCGCCAACAGCGAAGGCGAGCTCCGCACCGGTAGCGACGAGTTTGGCCAGCGCGTGGGGCAGATGCTGCAGTCCATCGTGGCCACCACCGAGTACCTCTTCGAATAACAAAGGAGGACGAACAACATGACAGCCACCAAAAAAGACCCGGTGCTGGTAGTCCTCCAGTTGTCGGGGGGCAATGATGGGTTGAACACCATCGTTCCTTACGGTGACCCCCTGTATCTGGACAACCGGCCCAACGTCCGAATACCACTGGACCAGGTTCTCCCCATCAATGATCACATCGGTTTCAACCCGGCGATGGGGCCGATGAAGCGTCTCTACGACGAGGGCAAGATAGCCGTCATCCAGGGCGTGGGCTATCCCGCTCCCAGCCGCTCGCACTTCCGTTCCATGGACATCTGGCACACCTGTGAGCCGGACAAGGTGGGAGACGAGGGCTGGCTGGGCCGTGCCTTGCGTGACCTGGATCCGCAGAAGGAAAACGTCCTCACCGGCGTGAACTTCGGCCGGGGCCTGCCCCGCTCACTGGTGGCCCCCGGCGTGCCGGTAGCCTCGGTGGGTAACCTCGAAACCTACGGCGTGCTTACCGGCATCGAGATTGAAGAGCAGCGGACGAAGGCGCTCGACGTCTTCTCCCGGGTCTATACGCCGATGCTGGGACAGGGCCCGGTGCTGGACTACTTTGCCCAGACCGGCCTGGACGCCCTGGAAGGCGCAGACATCCTGAGCACGGCCCCCGCCATGTATTCCTCCTCGGTGGAGTACGGCAACGACACGGTTGCCCAGTACATGCGCAACATCGCCCAGACGCACCTGGCCGGCTTCGGGTCCCGTGTGTTCTACACCACCGCGCCGTACAACAGCTTCGACACCCACGCCGGCGAGTTGGCCAACCACACCCGCCTGTGGCAGGAAACGTCGCACGCCGTCGCGGACTTCTACGACGATCTCAAGGAGAACAACGCCGGTGAGAACGTGGTGTTGCTGGTCTTCACCGAGTTCGGCCGCCGGGTCCACGACAACGGTTCCGGCACTGACCACGGTTCGGGCGGTGTTGCCTTCGTGGTCGGAGAATCGGTGAAAGGCGGCCTGTACGGCGAGTATCCGTCGCTGGAGGAGAACAAGTTGCTGGAAGGCGACCTGCACTTCAACAACGACTTCCGCGGCATATATTCCACCCTGCTGGAGAAGTGGATGGGACTGGACGCCCAGCCCATCGTGAACGGCTCCTTCGAGCAGATGGACTTCATTTAGCCCGACGCAGGGAGGAAATCATGACCTTAGCAACCAGAATTTCTCACGTCCAACTTCAGTACAGCCACACCATCGGGCGTGGCGAGCAGTTCGGACCGGGATTCACGTATCCGATCCACATGGCTCGTGGCGAGGACGACCTGATGTACGTCCTGTGCCGGTCTTCCGAGTACCGGCCGGAGGGCACTCGCATCACCGTGTGCACGGTTGACGAAGAATACGTCAACGCGTTCGCCCGTGGTGTCCCACAGCAGGGGCCCCACGAATACAACTTCGAGGACGGCTCGCTGGTCTGGCCCGTAAACGTGGCCATCGCCAGCAACGGCACCGTCTACGTGTCCGACGAGTGGCTCCACCGCATCTCGATGTTCACCAGGGATGGTGAGTTCATCGCCAAGTGGGAGGAGAAAGTCGGCAGCGGGGACGGTGAGTTGGACCGGCCCTCGGGCTTGGCCATCGACGCGGACGACAACGTCTGGGTGGTCGACGGCAACAACCACCGGGTTCAGAAGTTCAGCCCGGACGGACAGTTCCTGGCCAAGTTCGGATCCTTCGGACAAGGCGACGGCGAATTCGACACGCCCTGGGGCATCGACATCGACAACCAGGGGAATATCTTCATCGTCGACTGGCGGAACGACCGGGTTCAGAAGTTCACCTCTGACGGCCGCTTCTTGATGAAGTTCGGCTCGTCCGGCTCCGGCGACGGCGAGTTCAATCGACCCGCCGACGTTGCGGTCGACCAGGACGGGATCATCTACGTCGCCGACTGGCTGAACGACCGTCTGCAGATCTTCGATCCGGACGGCAACTTCTGCGGCGAGAAGACCGGCGAAGCCACCGTCTCCAAGTGGGGCAAGGACAAGCTGGACGCCAACCCCGAGATGTGGGGCGAGCGGGACCGCGCGCCTGGCCTCGAACGGGAGCAGGACTTCTGGGCGCCCACCGGCGTTGCGGTGGACGATCAGAACCGCGTGTTCGTCTGCGAGGGACCTCGCAACCGCATCCAGGTGTTCCGGAAGCAGTCGCCCATGTTCATGGGGCCGCGCCTGTAACGCCCGACGGCATCGGACACCGCCGGGGCCTCCGCTCCGGCCGGACCAATCCGGGTTCCCCGGCGGTTCGGCTATGGACGGAGGCCCCGTCGCATGATGATAGGATTGACTGGTGAGAAATCGATCCCAGGAGGCGGCTTGAGCCATGCCCATCACCGTAGCCTGTATACCCAACCTGGAGTGCGAAGCCTTCTATTTCGACATGGAGCGCCGGGGCATTGTCCTGGCGAACATGGAACCCAACGAGGTTGCGGCAGCGTTGGAACAGGGCGACGTAGACGCCGGCCCGGTGTCCCTTTTGGACGTTGACCGGCTGACGCCAATAGCGTCACCGATCTCAGGCTTCTGCGTGGCATCGGTGACCCGGGCCGCGTCGTGCGTGCTGCTTGCCAAGTCTGCCATGGATGGGTTGAACGGGTGCGGCATCGCGGTCAGCGATCCCGACCCGACGGCGCTGAAGCTGCTCCAAGTGCTGCTAACCCAGAAGCACGGTGTCAGCGGGGCAACTCTAGTGGGGCGGGACGATGAGCACGACGCCGTTTTCCTCACCGGCAACCAGGGGCTGAGGGGACGCCGGGCAGTGCGTGGGTTCCCCATCCGCTACGACCTGGGCGAGGAGTGGCAAGAGTGGACCGGCCTGCCCTTTGTTTTCACCCGTTGGGTGGCCCGGGAGGGAATGGAGCGGCAGGACTTCCTGGTGTTGCAGGACTCCCTGTTCGTCGGGCAGGAGGACTGGATGAACAACCTCTACAAGTCCACCGGCCCCCGCAACGACCTGTTGATGCTGCCCCGCGAGGTATTGGAGTACGTCCAGGGGATGAGGTTCTTCATGGGCGTGCCCGAGGAGAAGGCCATTCAGGCATTCCTGGAAAAGGCGGACCTGCTGGAAAACGAAACGGAGTAGGGAACGGGACCGTTCGGTTGGGCGCAACACGCTGGGCCACGCGGTCCATAACGCCTGGCTTGCCGGCGCGTTCTCATTGGCATTGATTCGGCGGAGGTTGATGATGGTACTCGTTGGACAGGAACTCGAAACCGGTACGATCCAGTACACCAGCCGTGACGGTACGACGATTGACGCTTTCTACAGTCGTCCGGCCGGCGCCGGCTCATACCCTGGCGTCATCGTGACCATGGAAGGCATGGGACTGATGGACCACCACAAAGACATCGCGGCGCGCTTCGCCGGACAGGGCTACCTGGCCATTGCGCCGGACCTCTACACCCGTGAGGGCACGCCGGAGCCCGCAAACGTCCTGGCAACGCTTTTCGCTTCTCCTGATGCACGCGCCATGGACGACTTGGAAGGCGCGGCATCGTTCCTCAAGTCCCAGGCGGATAGCAACGGCAAGGTGGGGATCATCGGGTTCTGCTCCGGGGGACGCTACACCCTGATGATGGCCTGCCTGAGCAGCAACATAGACGCGGCGGTGGACTCCGCCGGCGGCCACATCGTTCACGAGCCCACGGAACTGCGTCCGGTGCAGCCGATGGACATGGTCGCTGACCTGTCGTGCCCCCTGCTCGCATTATTCGGCGTGGAGGACGAGAACCCCACGGCGGATCAAGCGGAACAGATGAAAGCCCTCCTGGATGAGCACGGCAAAGAGTACGAGTGGGTGATGTACAACAACGCGGGCCACGCGTTTTTCGCCGATTACCGGCCCAGCTACCGTGCGGCACCGGCCCAGGATATGTGGCACCGGGTGCTTCTGTTCTACGGCCGGCACCTGAAATAGTAGCGGCGGTAGGGTCATCGAGCCGTTACAGGCGTTGGGTAGGTCCAACCGCGGGACGCTGGGCGGTCATGCACCCCCAGCGAGACTTCGATCCTGAGTTGCGTCACGAGAGGCAGCCGTTCTCCACATTCCGGTTGGTTGATGCGGCGAATCCGGCCCGGCGCTGGGGCGCAAACACCGGCGTCGAAAATCGCAACCGCGCCGTCGGGAGGTTATCCCGCACGGCGCGGTTTAGGTAATGGGCGTTATGCGAACCTGGCGCGGTATCAGTAAGGTTCGTTGCACCTTGGCATCGCTGAAACTGCGGGTATTCTCTCTCGCGCGTGTCAAGGAGTCTTCCTGTACACTGGGAACACGCCTAAACTGTGCAGACTCGATTGATGGGCAATGACACCGCAGGACACAAAGCGCTCATGTTGTATCTAGCCATTCTCCTTACCATTGTCTCCGCCGTTCTCTTCGCCGCCGGATTCGGACTCGCCGGGTACGTCATCGTCACCAAGATCCGCGAGACCCGCAGGGGTTCCGGTTCCAACTCCAGGCCAGCTGACAACCCCTCCGTCCCGTGAGGTGGTTCGTCCTCCTCGCGGGGATTTTCGTTATTGGAGGACTGACTATCGCGGGATACGCCACGATGCTGTGGCTGGCCCAGTCGCCAGAACCCATGCTCACCCCGGCCCGGGCGGAGCTATTGGAAACCGCCTGATGGTTGACACACAATGGCGCCATCATGCTCGGCGCCTTCTTCTTCGGCTGGCTCGCGGGACAGGTCAAGTAAGCGGGCATCAACAAGAGCTCCACATACTCATTCACAAGCCCTTGCGCACAACCACTTGCGCCCGCTGTCGGGATGGCGATATCCACATCGTCAACCGGTTCGACCGCGACTACGGCGACGAGGGCGTGACGGTCATCAACGGCAGGCTGCACTGCCCCTGGTGCGACGTGGGTTCAGTACAATTGCGGTTGACAGGGCCGAATACTTTCGCGAACGGTGTTCCGTACAATTGTAGATGATTTCCGTTTGCGACGAGCGCGCCTTCGACCGAGGCCAGGAGATAACCGGATGAGCCAAATTCATGGCGCCAACGTCATCGCGTGGCGCGAATGGAGCGAGGAATCCTTCGCAGCCGCCAAGTCCGAGGACAAACCCGTGCTGCTGACGCTCGGCGCGACCTGGTGTCACTGGTGTCACGTCATGGACGAGACCTCCTACTCCGACGCGCGAGTTATCGAGCTGGTCAACTCCCGGTTCATTCCGGTGCGCGTGGATGTGGACCAACGGCCGGACATCTCGTTGCGGTACAACCAGGGAGGTTTCCCGTCGGTGGCCTTCCTGACCGGGAATGGCGAGTTCCTGGCCGGCCGGCCCTATACGCCACCGGACGAGATGGCCACGCTGCTGGAGCAGGTATCCAGCGGCGAATTTGTTGGGGAAAGCGCGCGTCCCGCCGGCCGCGCCGCCGCGTCGTCCGGCGCCGAGGCTAGCGTCACCGAGGCCAGCGCCACCGTCAACGCTGCGCTGGGCAGGCTGACGGACCTCTATGACGCGGAGTTCGGCGGATTCGGCCTGGAGCCCAAGCAACCGCCATGGGAGGCGATACAGTTTCTCATCGCCCGCTACGGCCTCACCGGCGACCGGCCGGTTCTGGGCATGGTCGAAGCCACACTCCAGGGAATGTGGCACGGGATCTACGACCGGAAAGACCAGGGGTTCTTCCGGTACTCGGTAAGCCGCGACTGGAAGGTGCCCCACTACGAGAAGATGCTGGTCAGCAACTCCAACCTGGCGATGGCCTACCTGGAAGCATTCCAGGTCACCCGTAAATCGGTCTACAAAGCGGCCGTCGACGGGATACTCCGATACATGCTCACGGTCCTGTTCAACCCGGACGAAGGGTTGTTCTGCGCCAGCCAGGACGCTGACGAACCCTTCTATCAAGGGTCCTGGAAGGATCGCGAGGCGAGCACGCCGCCACCCGTCGACCACACCCTATACGCCGGGTGGAACGCGCTGGCGGCCCAGGCGCTGATCCAGGCGAGCAACGGTGCTAACCGCTCGCCCCACCTCCGATTGGGAGCCGACATTCTGAAGAAACTGTGGCGGGAGAGTTGGACTTCCGAGGGAGGTTTGAGCCGCCGCGTCGGAGAGCTGGACGCCGCCGCACCGACCCTGGCCGACCAGGTGTATTTCCTTCGGGCGTGGCTGGCGCTATACCAGGCCACAGGCGCGCCAGACTGTCTCACGAAGGCCGCCGCGGTCGTCGAGACGACGGAGGCGCTGTTCGGCGCGTCGGACGGAGGCTGCTACGACGCGGCTCCGCCCCGATCTTTTGAGGCGGGATTCCTGCGGAGGGAGCAACCGGTCCTTGACAACAGTTGCTGGGCCGAGGCGCTGTTGGTCCTGTCCCACCTAACCGGCGGCGGAGAATATGCGGACCGCGCCGCCGCCGCTTTGAGGATGTTCGAACCGGTGGTTCCCGGCAAGAGCTACCTGGGCGACCACGCGTCGCGGCGCATGGAGGAGGATGAGGAAGCGCTGTTCCTACCGGCCGGCGCGGCGTGGGGACGGGCCAAGAGTCTGCTGATCCACGGGCCGGTGAGCCTGGTACTGGTGGGAGATTCTTCCAGCCCGGCGTTTCACTCGCTGCACCGGGCCGCGTTGCGGGTCCACGCGCCCCACCGGGTGGTGCAGCCGTTGGACGTGGAACGGGACGCCCAGCGGATACGCGAATTGGGCTTCCCGCCGCAACGTGACGCCACGCTCTACGCGTGCATGGGAGACCGCTGTCTCGCTCCCGTCAACACCGTGCAAGGCGTAAGGGATATGGCCCGCGCCCGGCCCTGGGCCAACAGGTGATCCGCTGCGGCCGAGCTAGCCGATTGGGCGCGGGAGCCCAGCGCAGGTGCTAGGCCGTATCTATATGCAGGAGGTCTGGGTCGGTAGGAGCACGGCTGTCGTTTCGTGGCGGTTAGCGTCGGTCGAACATCGACTGTGCGGCGAGCAGTCTTCGTTCCTCTTCGGGCAGTTGAGCAAAGGCTCCGATTACAGTCTCAGCACGGGCGATGATGTTGACGGTTAGGGAAATGTCGTTCGAGGCATTCGGGTTGTAATCGGCGCGATGGCGCCAGTCCTGCAGGTCGATGAAGGCGCGGGCGAAGTTGCGCCGGGTGGGGACAGTTGGTTCAGAACCGCCCGGAGATTGTTCTGCGCTCTGCCGTGGTCCAAGCGGCGGTAGACCCGTTCCCACGCATAGGAAGAAATACTGGATTGCGGTTGACCGGCGATGAGTTCGGCGTTGGATGCCGCCAGGGTGTGGAACACGGCGTAGTACGCGGCGCTGATGGCGCGTCTCAGGTCGGCCTGCGAGGGCGGTGGAGTTGCCGTTGGCGGCATCAATTTGTAACAAGTGGCGATGAGCTCATGTGGGTCTATCATAGTGTGGGCGCGGGTGGAGTAGCTGCTGTGGAGTGCTGCCACCGGGAGGGATCATTGATATCGGTAAAGCCGACCAAGGTGCGTGCGGTGATGCCGGCATTGCTGATGGGCTCGTCGATTACCCTGAATAGGGTGTTCATCATGTGGCCGTCGAGCACCGGGTAGGGCGCGGTGTACAGGAGTTGCACGTAGATGTATTCCTCTTCCTGAGCGTTCAGCTGGATGCTGACGTCGGCATCCTGGAACCGGACGGCGGGAGGGAAATGGCGATTGGCTCCGTCAATAACTATCTCCTTGACGGTTTCGAGATCCAGTTGTGTGATGGGCATTTGGGGCCTCGCATTGTGATGGTCTCGGTTTGATGCTATTGGGCGAATTGCCTATGGTCAATGTTCAGCAAAGTACCACGGCCGATAGAGGTCGGCTGGTTCGGGTTTAAACCTAGCTTTGCGAGATGATTTTGTTGGATGCAGGCGCGATCTTGGGACGTACAGGACGCGGCTACGTTGGAAACCCGACTGGCGTGCAATCGTGAATTGACATGACCCTGATAGCCCTGGCCGTCGCAATTGCCCCGCTCGTCTGGGCAACGGTGTGCATTGCGCAGTGGCGCAGCGGGCCATATCGTGAGCTGCTGGTCGGCGGCCTGGTGGTCAGTACCGCCGGACTATGGTTGTTGGTGACAGGCCCAGCGCTTCAGTCGGTCTTCTGGTTGTCTCCGATTGTGGATACCGCCGGGGCAATGATGGTCGCGGTTGGATGGTTCTGGATACCAGAAGGCGTGTTCATGGCCGTCGCGGGAGTCGTGATCCGGCTGACCGTCGGTCGGGCCGATTCGCAGCGTTAGCGCGCCGCCCTAGACCGCGCGGCAAGCCACGGAGTCGGACTCAACAGCGAGCGACGCGGTCGACCTGGGTGTCAACACACCCCGGTCGGTGAACCAGGGTCATTCGATTGTTGTCGTCAGGAACGATACGACGCGCCAGTTTAAGGACCAGAACCACCACTTACGGCAAGAGCCCATGCTATGGCGACAGATTGCCACGCTGCGCTCGCAATGACATTTGGGAAAATCGAATAACCCCGGTCCGTGAACGGCCGTTACCAGGACTTCAGGACGGGCAGCACCTCTTTGGCGAAGAGCTTCAGGCTTCTTTCCGCGACATCAAGCGGGGTGCCGCCGAAGCGGAACGAGACGTTCAACTCGAAATCGCCCAGCAGGGCGCGGCGATCTTCGAGCCCGCGCAGGATCTTGTCGGGCGTACCCCAGCTGGCCGCCTTCATGAAGCCCTCGACCGCTCCCTCGAGACCGGCGGAACGGGCGATTTCGGCCTTCTGCTGGTAGGCGTCGTAACCCTTCACGGACCGGAAGTGATCTCCAAGGAATTCGTAGTGGTAGAAATTACTCTCGACGAATTTCCCCTGATATTGTCGCGCTTCCTCTTCGCACTGGTCCAAATCGGTGCCGCAGACGACGAATTCCGAGAGCATTAGCGCGGGCGGCTCGGTGCCGTGAAATTCGCGGTGCAGGGCTCGGCCGCGCTCGATCCCGGGCATTCGCATTTCCCAGGGGCGGTCGGCGAACATGATGATGTGCGCGCCAAGTTTGGCAGCGGAGAGAACCGATTCGTCGCTGGCGGCGACAGCGTAGATGCGCCCGTCGAAGGAATGCTGGGGCCGGGGCCGGATTTCGGTCCGGGGCTGTTGGTAGTGCTTCCCGTTGCCCTCGATGAAGCCGGTCTTCAAGGCGTCGACGATCATGGGCGCGGCCTCGTCGAACCGCTCCCGAGACTCATCCATGCTGATGCCGAAGGCTTCGAACTCGCGCCGTGCCAGGCCTCGGCCGAAGCCCAGCCGCAGCCGGCCGTTGCTCAACAGGTCCAGAGTGGCGGCGTTTTCCGCAACGCGGAGCGGGTTGTGCCACGGGAGTATCACGGCCGCCGTCCCGACGTCGATGTTGGGATGCCTGGCCGCAACGTGGGTCATGAGCTGGAGATTGTCCGGCACGAAGGAATAATCGTTGAAATGGTGCTCCGCCGACCAGAGGCACTCGAAACCCTCGTCAGCCGCCATCTCAGCCAGACGCAGCTCTTCCTCCCACATCTGGCCGTCCGAGCCTTCATCCCAGCCGTAGCTGGAGAAGATCATCATCATTCCGACATCCATCCGATTACTCCTTGCGGTTGGTCCAGGCGCGGTGTGCTCGCTCAAACGGCTCTAGAAAGCCGGCTTGACGGGAAACGGGGTCAGCTGGAGTTCGTGGGTCCAGCAGGACTTGTCCTGGGTGTACAGGTAGTAGAAGGCCTCCGCGATCTTGACGGGGTTGATCAGCAGGTCCGGGTTCTCCTGCGCGCGCGGGGTGGCGCGGGTGCCCGGGGAGTCGATGGTGCCGTCGATGATGACGTTGGCGACGTGCACGCCGTGCTCGGAGTATTCCTCCGTCAACACCTGCGCCAGCGTTCGCATCATCACCCGGGGATAGTAGAGCGACTGGCCGGTGTACCGCTTCCGGCCCCGCAACGACGACGGGTTGTTGGAGATGAGGATGGTGCCCTCGCCGCGCTCCCGCATGGCGGGCAAGACTTCCTTGGCGACGAGGAAAGGCCCGCTGCTGGAGATGTGCTGCGCGGTCTCGAATACCTCGATGGGGGTGTTCTCCAGCAGTTCCATTTCGGGCGGAAGGTCGCGACCGTCGATGTAACCGGCGTTGTAGACTAGGACGTCGGGGTCGCCGGCCTCTTCCCGGATCTGCGCGAAGGCGTCAGAGATGGATTCGGGCAGCGACAGGTCAAGCTCCACGATTGTGCTGTCTCCGCCCTGCTCGTTGATGGCAGCTTGCAGCGGCGCCGCGTTGGAAGCATTACGGGTGGTCAGCACTGTCAGGAATCCTTCCTGGGCGAATTTCTGGGCAACGGCGCCGCCGACTCCCCAGCGCACGCCGACGGGCAATTCGCTGTCATCGAGCTCGCCGCCGTGGACCAGTTGGGTGTTGCGGCCATCAGACTGCCACTTGGATGTCGCGCCGATGACGACGGCGACCGGTTTTCGATTTGCGTTCATGTCGTATTCCTTTCGTACTGATGTGGACTGCTTCACCTGGCAGGCATGTGGATCTCCGATGAGCAGCCGTCCGATGTCGGGAGCGGCCGCGCCGATACAACGAGGCGGCGGATCGTAGGATCCGTACCGGGGTTACTGTACTACAAACTTTCGGGGCAACGGTAATTTTGGAGAAGGGTGGAGCGCCGGCGGCTCGGCACGGTGTTGCGCTGCCCCAAGATCGGCCTAGAATGTTGCATCCGAAGCATACCGGAAGGAGCGTTGTGATGGCATTCAAGCTCGTTATCTGCCCACCCAACTACCAGGAGCACTGGCCGCAGAGGCTCCAGGAGGAAATTCCGGACATCGACGTTCACCTGTGCCCGACGGTGGGCGAGGCGATGGAGGTCATTGGCGACGCGGACGCCGCCTTCGGCGACATCGTGCCCGAGTTGCTGGAACGGGCGGACAACCTGAAGTGGATAGCCTGTCCGCAGGCCGGACCGCGCGCCGGCTATTACCACGATTCGTTGATCGCCAGCGACATCGTGGTTACCAACACGCGGGAGATTTACAACGACCACATCAGCGCCCACATCATGTCCCTGCTGCTGGCCTTTGCCCGAGGGTTGCAGGTGTATATCCCCCAGCAGGTTGCAGGCATCTGGCAGCAGGGATACCCGACCATCTACCTGCCGGAAGCCACCGTCGCAATCGTGGGCGTCGGCGGCATCGGCGGCGAAACCGCCCGGCTGTGCTCCGAGTTCGGGATGACCGTGCTTGGGGTAGATCCCCGGCTGTCGGCGCCGTCCGCCGGCGTTGCGGAGCTACACCGCCCGGATGACCTGCTGGAAGTGCTGCCCCGGGCCGACTTCGTGATCGCAACCGTGCCGGAGACGCCGGAAACACAGGGCATGTTCGGGTCGGCGCAGTTTCAGGCGATGAAGAACACCGGGTTCTTCATCAACATCGGGCGCGGGGCCACGACGATTTTGGACGACCTGGTGGAGGCGTTGCGGGCGGGGGAGCTTGCCGGAGCCGGCCTGGATGTCTTCCAGGTTGAACCGCTCCCGGCGGGGCACCCTCTGTGGAGCATGCCTGGCGTGCTCATAACACCGCACGTGGCGGGCAACGGCCCCTACCTGGACGACCGGCGCACCGAGCTGTTCATCGACAACTGCAAACGCTTCAACGAGGGAAGGGAACTGCTCAACGTGGTGGACAAAGCCAACTGGTTCTAACACGGAACGACGGGCCGGCATGAGGTGTGGCGTCGAGGCTGGGGGGTCGGGTGACCCGGCAACGGCAACGATTGCAACGCGGGTACCTCGCTCACGGGTGCCCACTTTGTTATCGCGGGGGCGCAGCGGCGTGGCGATCTTGTTGAATTGAGCGAAGAGCCCTCCGGCGACGGGATTGCCGCGCTGCGCTCGCAATGACGGGTGAGGTCGCTTGCAATGACCTGTGGGTTGCTCGCTATGACCGACGGGTCGCTCGCAGTTACCGGGTGGTTGCTCGCTAAGATCGGGAGGGGCGCCCGCTATGACCGATTGTGCAAAGTGGGTACGGGTGAGGGGTACCTGGCGTAAGTTGGAGGACGCAGCATCGGTTTTGCGTGGTCGACTGCGTCAGCCGAACGGTGTCCGGACAGGGTTGGTCAGTCTTGCCGGCGCTCCTCGCGCATGGTGATGAGGGCCAGCGGGATCGACGCGACCGCCACCAGCAGGAGGGCCGGCGCCGCCGCGCGCGCGAAGAACGCTTCCTCCGCCGCGGCCCAGATGGAGGACGCCAGGGTGGTGAAGCCTATGGGGCTGAGGATCAGCGTGGCGGGCAGTTCCTTCATGGTCAGGAGGAAAACGAGGGCCGCGCCCGTCAGAATCCCGGGCCGTATGAGCGGCAGCGTGACGGAGAACAGGACCGACAATGGGCGCTTGCCCAGGCTGCGCGCCGCGTCCTCAAACTCGGGTCGCACCTGCAGCAGCGAGGTCCGCAGGGAGCCCACCGCTGCCGGCAGGAACAACGTCACGTAGGCCACGGCCAGTATCGCCAACGACTGGTAGAGCCACGGGGCATAGTTGGCGCCGAAATACACCAACCCCAACGCGATAACGATGCCGGGCAAGGCGAAACCGACGAATCCCAGGCGCTCCAGCCACCGGCTGAACAGGCCCGGATAACGCACCGTAAGCACGGCGATGGGCGCAGCGCACAATACTGTGAGCACCGCGGCCAACACTGAGACTCCCACGGAGTTGGCCGCCGCCCGCCACAGCAGCAGCAGCGGTTCGCCGGCCGCCACGCCGCGCACCGTCCAATATGCCAGCACCGCCACCGGCGACAGGACTGACACGGCCACCACGGTTCCGCAATATGCCAGGGCGGGCCAGCGCCAACGCCCGAGGGGTATCGGTTCGGGCAACCGCGTTGCGCCGCCACGGCTGCGGAAATACCGACCGCCTACGGCGTTTCGCGCAGTGTTCTCACCCCAGACCACCGCCAGCGCCAGCGCTATAAGCGCCAGCGACCAGGCGGCGGCCAGGGTACGGTCGAGCGCGGCGCCATACTGGATGAAGATGCTCCAGGTGAAGGTCTCATAGCGCATGATGGCGACGGCGCCGAAGTCGCTGAGGGCGTAGAGGGCCGTGAGCAATCCGCCCGCGAATATGGCCGGCCTCAGCATGGGGAGCGTGACGCTCCAGAAGGTCTGCCAGCGGTCTCTACCCAAAATCCTGGCCGACTCGTCCAGCGAGACATCCATGTTCCAGAGCGCAGCGCGCACCGGCAGGAGCACGTAGGGGAAGCTGATGATTATCAGGGTGAACGCCGCGCCGGGAAAACCGTAGATGCTGGGGATGCGTTCCACGCCGAACCCCGCTTCCAACCAGCCCTGGAGGATGCCACGAGGACCCAGGCCCACCGCTATCGTGAAGCCCACGATGTAGGACGGCAGCGCCAGCGGCAACATGGTCGCAACGCGCCAAAAACCTCGCCCCGGCAGGTCCGTGCGTACCGTGAGCCAGGCCAGGGGAGCCGAGATGAGGATGCAGCCCAGCATCACCGTCGCCATGAGAGCCACGGTGCGGCCGATCACCCAGAGCGTGCGAGGGCGGAAGATCAGATCTATGGCGTCCCAACCGGCGCCAACCGTGCGCAACGCTAGGTAGACCGGGGCGATCAGCAGCAATGCGGCGACCACCAGCGCCGGCACCCATAGGACGGAGGGCGGACGAACCGTGCCCTCAAAGAGGCGGTTCCCGGTGAGCCGGGGAACTGATGATACCAGCTCGGCTACGGCGGACATTGGCAGCCTACATCAGGCGGGAAGGAGTTCTGTGTCGATGAACGGCGGGAAGGACTATGGAACCGAAACACTCTCAACGCGGGGTTGCGGTCGCCCCGAATTATACACCGGCAGCCCTGGCCTCAACCTCCGGAGGGTTGTCAGCGTGCGGCGGGACCACTCCGTATCGCGCCGATGCCAAGGCGATTGACAGGACATACGGTCGAGCGCAGAATGGCCCAAATTTGGGGTGGTTTGTCGCCCCTTCCGCTGTTGTCCGTACCGGAATACTCTCATGTATTCCACGTTGCCGATGTATTCCACGTTGGAGGAGGTCCCCACATGGCGTTTCCCGAAAGAATGAAATTTGGCGTTTTCCTCGGCCCGTTTCACCGCGTCGGAGAGAACCCGACCCTGGCCATCGAGCGCGACCTCGAGCTGGTGGAATGGTTGGACAAGCTGGGGTTCGACGAGGCGTGGATCGGCGAGCATCACAGCGCCGGCTGGGAGATCATTTCGTCGCCGGAGGTGTTCATCGCCGCCGCCGCCCAGAGGACCAATCGCATCAAGTTGGGCACCGGCGTGGTCAGCCTGCCCTATCACCACCCGTTGATGGTAGCCAACCGCATGGTGCAACTGGACCACATGACCTACGGGCGGGTGCTCTTCGGCGTGGGGCCCGGGGCGCTGCCCGGCGACGCGTACATGATGGGCATTCCCCACGAACTGCAACGCGAGCGAATGGACGAGTCGCTGGGCATCATCCTGCGCCTCTTCACCGAGACGGAGCCGATCACCTACCAGAGCGACTGGTTCGAATTGAAGGAAGGGTTGCTCCAGCTACGGCCGTACCAGCGCCCGTACATGCACACCGCCGTGGCATCGGTACAGTCTCCGGCCGGCGTGACCCTGGCCGGCAAACACGGGTGCTCGGTCCTGACCATCACGGTACCCCGGGACCCGTCCGCCGGCCCCTCCGACCTGCAGGGACTTTGGAGCATCGCTGAAGAATCGGCGGCCGAACACGGCAACACCATGAACCGCGACGACTGGCGGTTGGTATTGCCCTGCCATTTGGCCGAGACCCGCAAGGAAGCGCTGGACGACGCCCGCATGGGAGCCGGCCGTTACCTGCGGGAATATAGCGAAGGAACCAACGGACGGAAGGCGGTTTTCGACGGCCCGCTGGACAAGGTTATCGACCACATGGCCGATACCGGCAGCTGGATCATTGGCACCCCCGACGACTGCATCGAAGCGCTGGAAAGGCTGGGAGAGCAGAGCGGCGGCTTTGGCGCGTTCCTCGTCCAGACCATCGACTGGGCGCCCCGGGAAAAAATGCTCCGGAGCTACGAACTGATGGCGCGCTACGTGATGCCCCATTTCCAGGGCAGCGTACTCGGCACCGCGGCCTCAAACCAGTGGGCGGCAGATCGTCAGGACGAACTGGTCAGCGGACGGGTTCGCGCCATCGACCGCGCCCGGCAGGCGTACGCCGACCGCGCCGGGTAAGGTAGCGCAGGCTGCCGAAGGTGAGCGAATTGGGCTAGAAACGATGGCCGGAACATGCGGAAGGTGGGTTCAGGTATCCGTAAGGCGGTTACATATGTCTTCATGATACCCGCTACAGTCTCCTGGGTCGGGGTTGGCGCTGTGCCGTGGGGCATAATTCCGTTGTTGAATCCGGAGGTAGACTCCATGAGGTCAAGGGGCGGCGGCGTTTTGCTCATGCCAGTCGTGATCTTGGGCATAGTATTTGCGTTCGTTGGAGCGGGGGTATATTACGTGGTTGGGAGCAAAGTCATCAGTTTCCTGCGGCTATGGGACGAAGACCTGGGCTAGTGTGGTGTAGCTGAAGTTAGCAGTAATAATATCGACGATGAGATATCCTCTCACTGCATCGGCAATGAGGAGGATGAACATGGTCATGGGGCGACCGATGCCACCGCTGATATTGGACGATGTGGAGCGGGAAACGCTGGAGCGGTGGGTGCGTCGTCCGAAGACGGCGCAAGCGTTGGCGCTGCGGGCCAGGATGATTTTGGGCTGCGCCGAAGGCCGCAGCAACATCGCGGTGGCTGCCGACTTGGGAGTATCGGATGCAACGGTGGGCAAATGGCGTGCGCGGTTCCTGGAGCGGAGTTTGGATGGCCTGTCGGATGAACCCCGCAGCGGTCGGCCCCGAGCAGTTACCGATGATGATGTGGAACGGGTGATTATGCTGACGTTGGAGACAACACCCCAGGACGCCACCCACTGGAGCACTCGGTCCATGTCCCAGCGGTCCGGCCTGAGCCACAACACCGTCAGCCGCATCTGGCGGGCTTTCGGATTACAACCCCACCGCACCGCAGCGTTCAAGCTGTCGGCGGATCCCTTCTTCATCGAGAAGGTGCGCGATATTGGAGAAGGTGCGCGATATTGTGGGGCTTTATCTGGACCCGCCGGACCGGGCGTTGGTCCTGTGCGTGGACGAGAAGTCCCAGATTCAGGCTTTGGACCGGACCAGGCCGCTGCTGCCAATGCGCCCCGGACCGGCGGAACGGCGCACCCATGATTACCTGAGCCACGGCACCACGTCGTTGTTCGCCGCCCTGGATACCAAAACCGGCAAGGTGATTGGACGCTGCCACCGCTGCCACCGAGCGGTGGAGTTCCGCAAGTTCCTCGATACCATCGAGGCGGAGGTGCCCGCCGGTCTCGACGTCCACCTGATTGTGGACAACTACGCCACTCACAAGACGGCGCTGATCCGGAACTGGTTGGCCAAGCGGCCGCGGTTCCACCTGCACTTCACGCCGACCAGCGCGTCCTGGCTGAACCTGGTGGAGCGCTGGTTTGCGCTGCTCACGGAGAAGCAACTGCGCCGAGGGGTGCATCAGAGCAGTGGGGAACTGGAAGCCGCCATCTACCGCTACCTTGACCTTACCAACGAAAACCCCAAGCCCTTTGTCTGGACCAAGACCGCCGAACAGATCTTGGCCAACGTGGCCCGCTTTTGCCAGCGTACTTTGGATACATGACACTAGGCTGCGTCTAGTACCGGCGACTCATACAGCTTTAAAATAACCTGATCGAATTGCGCTATTGGCTCGCCGGCGTGAGTAACTCTTGCCATCCTCTAGGTTGCGTGGCAATCTTGTTGGCCGGTATTGGATATGGAGGACACCCAACAGCGCAACGCGCCGCTTATCGTCGTTGGCCTGGGGAACCCCGGGCCGCGGTATCGTGATACGCGGCATAACGTTGGGTTCGGGTGTGTGGACTTGCTGGCCGAGCGGTGGGGAATCGCGGTCAAAGACAGGCGGCGGACTACCGTTTTGGGGCAAGGGTATCGGGACGGCACGGCGGTGGTGCTGGCCAAGCCGCGCACCTTTATGAACCTCTCCGGCGAGTCGGTAGGCTACCTGCTGGCGCGGTTCGGCGGAAAGGCGGCAGACCTGGTGATCGTGTACGACGAGATGGCGCTGCCGCTGGGGCGCATCCGCCTGCGGGCCCGCGGCTCGGACGCCGGACACAACGGGATTAAGGACATCATCCGTACCGTCCACACCGTCGACTTCCCCCGTTTGCGCATCGGCATCGGCGGGCCGGGCATGTCGGGCAGCGTCGATCACGTTCTGGGGCGGTTTTCGGACGAGGAACAGCCCGCGGTGAAAGCGTCCATCGAGCGCGCCGCTGATGCGGTGGAGTGCCTCCTGACCGACGGGATCAACATCGCGATGAACCGGTACAACACCGATCCGCAGACCGACCCGCCGGCGTAGAGTCGGTACGGGATTAGGAACGCATCGGGAGACCGACAGTCGGCAACCACCCGCATGGGGCGAACCGCGATGGGCATACAGCGACTCTTGATCGGCGCGGCGGTGGCCGCGTTTTTGTTGATCGTATTGGCCTGCGAATCGGGTCCTCGGGGGTCGGCAACGGCTGTCCCGCAACCCACGGTCAGCAGGACTACCCACCCGTCGACCCCGGTGGCCGGTACGGAGACCCCATCGACGCCGACAATCTCCACCGCGCCCCCGGCAGGAAGCACCCCTCATCCTCCGCTACCCGCGACGGTGACCGCTACAAATTCAGGGGTGTCGCCCGATCCGATGGTCGCCGCCGATTTCCCCACTCCGCCGGAACGCGACCTGCTGGAACTCGCGCGGCAGCTGCGGTGGAACGGAGTGGAACCGGACCCGGAGCCGGCACGTTTCGCGGGCCAGTCGCTGGCCGTGGGGGCCACCACGGATTTCTGGACGTTGGACTACCCCCGCGACAAGATGGTGAGCAATGAGTTCGTCCTCGCCGCAGTGTCCGAACACGCCTACTGGTGGATCGAGCAGGGATTGAAGGTGGACGATGATGACCTGCAACGGACAGTTAAGGAGGCCGAGGCCGAGGTATATCCCGGGGTAACCGCCGTGTTCGGGTCCGCCCCTGGATCCGCCGCGGACCCGCAGCGGGGTCATATCATCAACGGGCGGATACCGGGCGTCGGCGGCTACGTGTCGGGCGCGGACCCGTATCCGGCGTCGGTGCAGCCCTTCAGCAACAGGGTGCCAGCCATCTACATCAACGCTCGGGATATCCCCCTGGGCAGCCGGGAGTACCTCACCGTGCTGGCCCACGAGTTGCAGCACGCCATCCACTGGCAGGCCGACCCCACGGAGGAGACCTGGCTCAACGAGGGGCTGTCGGAGCTGGCCGTAACCGAAGCCGGCTACTCCCCGGGCAGCATGCGGTACTACCTGCAACAGCCCAACGCGTCGTTGGTCAATTGGCCGAACGACCTTGACGGCGATATCGGCCTCAACTATGGCGCGGCCTCCCTGTTCGCCCACTACCTTCGGGAGCGTTACGCGCCGGAAGGCGGGTTGCACGACCTGCTGGCTGGGGAGAGCAACGGCATCGCCGCCGTCAACGCGTTCCTCATGGAGAGAGGCGCCGAAACCGAATCGGGCGATACCGCCGATTTTCGGACGGCCTTCGCCGACTGGATGGTCGCCAACCTGCTCGACCACGACGATGGCCGTTTCGGATACGCTGAGCTGGACCTGGAGGCCGAAATCTCCTGGACCCAGCGCGTGAATGACGACGGGGCGCGCGCGTCTTTGTCCCAGTATGGTATCGCCTACATCGAACTGGAGGACGCGGCGGGCGAGGTGACGGTCCGCTTCGAAGGCGATGGCGTCACTCCGTTGTTGCCCACAGAGGCGCCCGAGGGCGGTTGCTGGTGGACCAACCGAGGGGACAACGTATCATCCACGTTGACACGACGGATGATGGCGCCATCGACGGTTTCGGGAGGCGAACAACCCGCGCTCACTTTCGATCTCTGGTACGACATCGAAGAGGACTGGGACTACCTCTATTTGGAAGTCTCAACCGATATGGGCTCGACGTGGGATGTGCTGCCGGCCGACGGTACCACTGACGCCAATCCTCTGGGCAACAGCTATGGCCACGGCTACACGGGCGCCGGCGATTGGCGGGAGGTGACGGTGCCGCTGTCGGATTACGCGGGCCTCGACGCTTTGGTGCGGTTCCACTACGTGACGGACGACGCCATTCACGGCATCGGCGCCTGCGTCCGAGGCATGACCTTCTCGTGGGATGCTGACGCCTCGATCGGTTCGAGTTGGACGGCGGACGGATTTGTGGAGGTCAACAATCGTGTCCGGCAGGACTGGATCGTTTGGGTGATCCGGGACGTCGCGCAGCCGGAAGCGATCCCAATGCAATTGGAATGGGACGCCGACAACCAACGGTATGCCGGGCACGTGGTCCAGCGGCCGGTCGGCGATGGCGGCCGGTTGGTCGTGGCGGTATCCCCGGTGGCGCCCGCCACGATGCAGCCGGCCCGCTATCGGGTCTGGGCTAACGAAGGAGTGTGGGGTCCGCCGAGCCGGTCAGGGCCTTCGTGAGCAGGCATTCGGCGAACTCCCGCAGGCCGCCGGAACGATCACAGGCGAAACACCGCCACGTGACCTGAGGCAGCGATACCTGCAATGATTCGGCGACGCTGCAGAAGGGGCAGGCCGCTCCCAGCTTCTGGCCCTGCAGCGTCGTTGCCCCCAACGCGGTTAGGGTTGTGAAGGCTCCAATCAATTGGAGGAGTCTGCCCCGGCGCACGGGACCGGTTGGGTCGTCGCCCATGCCGCGGCAGTCGCGCCGTCGCAACTCGGTCAGCAGCGCGGGCGCTATCGAGGCCGTCTGCGCTGCAATCCGTTGTTCTCTGCTTGACGGTTGCCGCCCCGTGCCGTCGGCCCGGGCCAGGGCCACGGTCAGGGTGTACAAGCCGGGGCCGCTCAGAACGGACACGCCGGCTGTCAGGTTACCGTCGGATGCGGCCCACAAGTGATCCACAAATACTTGCAGGCGGTCGTCGGTGTACTCCGGGAACGACGCCGCCGGCCATTCCGTCGGCCTCGCGTTCTCCCCGGCTAGAAACAGGAAACTGTCGGTCGGGAGCGAACTGACCACAATAAGAAGGACCCCCGGTGAGTGTTGATTCCACAATACGGAATCCCTCGCCGGGGGCGCAATGAGTTGATGTCAGCAGATCCGTGTCTCGATGGGATCTCCCGGATGGGCGGCACTCCGGCGTCTATCCATTGGTTGCGCCGGTGGCCCACGACTTGATCAGGTGATGGGCGATGGCGATCGGCCCCGGCACCGTCAACTCCTCGCTGCGGCCGTCCAGGGCCAGCAGCACCTCCGACCGGTCGAACCAGCGGACGTCGGTCATCTCCTCATCGTCCATGTTGATGTCGGTGGTATCGGCCTCAGCCAAACAGCCGATCATCAGCGAGGACGGGAAGGGCCACGGCTGGGACGAGTGGTAGCGCACGTTTTTCACCCGGATGCCGGCCTCCTCCATCACCTCGCGTGCCACGGCCTCCTCGATGGCCTCGCCCTGGTCCATGAAACCGGCAAGGGCAGAGTAAGCCCGCATCCGCTGCAGGCGGCCGCGGGACTGGCCGAGCAGACAGCGGTCGCGGTCGACGTCCGCGACGACCGTGATAACCACCGGGTCGGTGCGCGGAAAGTGCTGGGCGTTGCAGCCCGGGCATTGGCGCGACTGTCCGCCGCGCTTCTTTTCCGTGGGGTGACCGCAAACGGAGCAGAACCCGTGGCGCAGGTTCCAGTCCAGCTGCGCCCGGGCGTGGGACAGCAGGCCGGTGTTGGGGCCGGACATGGTCTCGCCGGCGGTGCGGCAGTCCTCGAAGCGCCAGCCCGTCTCCGCCTCCACGCGGTCAGCCGTATTGGCGGACTTCGACAGGTCCACCGAGAAGTGCGCCACCCCGTCCAGAAGGCCGAGAAAGATCCATACGGCTTCCGGCGGCAATGATCGCAATATGGCGGGGCTGAGCCAGCCCAGCTCGGGCGGAGTCTGATCGGTCAGGAGCACGTTGAGGTTGCGGAAGGGCAGGAACCTGCTGGCCGGATCCTCGGCCTGTTGGAGTATCCAGTCCTCGTCGCGGCGCTCGGTTTCGCCGCGATTGATCGGGTTGTCGGCAAAGATGTGGGGTGGGTAGGTCATCGGATGATTCACCTGGTTAGTCGGTGTAGGGCTCGGATCGGTGGCCGTTCTGGTGATTGTCGTGAGGATCTACGGGCGGAGGTTCATTGAAGGGATGGCCCTGCGCTTCGGCGTCCATACGGCGGCGGTTCCACTCCTGCCATTCGGCGCGTTCCTCGGCGCGGCCACGTGCTTCGTGCGCTTCAATGACCGGTGTGACAAAACGGTTCACCATGGCCTGGTACAGCGACATCAGCAACTCTCCTGTGAGATTCAGCGGGCGGGTCAGCAGCATAGCCAGTATAGCAATTCCTATGCCGACGCCGCCGAAATCGTACAGAACAGCCAAGAGAAAGTCACCGGTAGTCTGCCACCATGCTCCGGCCGGCGCCGTTTGCCATTCGGCCATCGGCTCGTTGAGCGTTTTATAACTGATGTAGGCCAGGGCGACAAGCCACAGCAGGCTGACCGGTCGGAAGAAAATTCCGGCGTCACGCCGGTAAATGCTCCAGATGGGCTCCCGGTCCTACGGCTGGGGCGTGGCCGGAGGCAGGAGTTTGCTGTCTAACCGGCGCAGCCATGATAACGAACCATTGGTTTGCTGCGCCATCGGATTTGCTTACAATGTCTCCAGTATGTCGTGTTGTTGGATGTCCTGACACTCTACATTACCGCCTGTTCGCCACGCACAGGTGTACCGACCTTCCCACGCCGACTGCCTTGACGTAATATGCCCTGAACTGTGGATATGTGCGGAGCTCGGACAGATTCCTCACGGACTGATGCCCAGCAAACCAGGGCAAACCCGCAACAGTTCTGAGGCTTCTGCCCAAGAGAGCTCCGGCCCGCCCATGATTATAGACGTACCGATAAGTCCATGGGTGATTTTTTCATCGGTGTACTTTTGGCGTGTTCTATGACTAAACCACTCACCCGCAACTTGGAGCCCGCGACATTTGGGTAGCCGGGAGTCTGCGGTAGGCAGAGCTACCGCCGGTACTCCTGTGGGCGCTGGCGCCATTGTGTTAGTGGGTGCGGTCTGTTCAGCCACGGCAGTTTGCACGGCGACCTGGATGGTCGCCGGCAAATCCGGTGTCTCGGTTGGCAGTTCGCTGGTAGACTGCGCTGACGAGCAGGCCAGCAAAGCCAGCATTCCCACAACGATAGCCAAGGTCAGAATAATCAATTTTTCCCGCATTGGATACACCCGTTCAATTGATACAGTCCAAGTCGTGGACAAGTTGGAGGACCCGGCTTGCGATTACTGCTTTCCATTCGGTGGTTATGCCGAACGACGATTGCAGGTTGGTACTCCACCCAACGACGCACACCCCGTCAAAAACCCTTCCGACAACAAAACGAGTGTTGTAGTTTCCAATCCTGTCAACTTCCGTCAACCTTGCACCGCATTTCCGTTGCAACTGGTCGATGACGCTCTTGCCGTTGACCAGCAGCAGTTTGACGCTTTCGTTGGTCAGTTGTTGTCTGAGAAATCCGGCATCAGCGTCAATTAGATTGTTTTGCAGTACCTTCGGCAGTTTGCCCCACGTTGGGTTGGTTGCCCATTGCACCAGGTCCAGATGGCAGGCCGAACCGTCGTAATAAGAGATCCCACAACCTTGTAAAACTGCTTCGAGTTGGTCAAACCACCAGCAGTACGGGTTGCGCACAAAGTACGAATCGCAATCTTGAAGCACCTGGGCAACTATGGATTCAGGCGCATTCACCAGGTCGGAAGTGCCCAATGACTGGTGCGTAGCAAGACGACGGTCCGGGTCAACGAGTTCCTTACCATCCCGTAGGAATTCATGCTTGCTGGGGTTGAGGCCCAGCGTGGCAACGGTAGCAGTCCTAGCGTTCCCGAAGGCAATCACCGGCGTTGAGTCAGGGACGACGCATGAATCAGGAGGAACGGGGCAGCGAATGCGCTGTTCGATATAACTTGGAATATCGGTCATTGTTGTTATCTCCGCTTGCCCATCCGCAGCGCATGAGTTGGAGCTAAGCGCTGACGCACCGGGTCAACTATCAGCAGCGCGCCCTCAAGCGTGTAGGCGCCCAGCAGTGTCGGGGCCGCCTCATCGACAATTACCACAATGGTAGTTGCATCCACTCCCTCGACTCTGACTCGGGCTTCGCCGATGGCGTCCTCAACAATACTTCTGTCGGCCAACTCCGATTATATACGGCGTCGCGGTTGGACACCCAATCGGTTCAATAGATCCGAAGGCAAGCAGGTGTAGGTTGACCCGGTATCGACCAGAGCACCCACCGATTCCGAACGGCTCCCATCAGCGGAGAAAACCTCAATCTGGCAACTGAAGGTGCCCACGTCACGCGTCTTTCGCCGACGGGTATTCGGGCCGCCGTCGCTCCCGCAGCGCGGCCAAGCCTTCTTTCACGTCGTCGCCGAAGAAGCCCAGGGCCTCGGCCAGCAGGGAATAGTCGAACGATGTGTGCCCGGCCTGACGGAGCCACTGGTTGAGAGCCCGCTTGGTGAAGCGGATGGCGGGTTGGGGGCCGTCGGCCAGGCGGCGGGCGACGCGCATGGCGGTTTCCATCAGCTCGTCGCGGGGCACGACCATGCTAACTAGGCCGATGCGCTCCGCCTCCTTGCCGTCGAGAAAGTCGCAGGTGAGCAGGTAATACTTGGCCTTGGCCATGCCGCATAGCAGCGGCCAGATGATCGCCGCATGGTCGCCGGCGGCGACGCCCAGGCGGATGTGCCCGTCGGTGATGCGGGCGTCCTCGGCGGCAATGGAGATGTCGGCCATTAGGGCCACTGCCAGGCCCGCGCCCACGGCGACGCCATTGATAGCGGAGATGACCGGTTTGTCCAGATTCAAGATGTTGTAGACGATGTCGCCGGCTTCCTTGGTGTTCTGGGCGACGATGGCAGGGTTGTCGATGGCCTGCTCGATCATTTCGAAATCGCCGCCAGCGGAGAACGCCTCGCCCGCGCCGGTGACCACGGCCACCCGCACTTCAGGGTCAGCGCCGATGTCCAGCCAGATCCGGCTCAGCTCGTTGTGCAGCCGGAAGTTGGTGGAGTTCAGGGTCTCGGGGCGATTCATCGTGAGCGTGATGATGCCGTCGGACTTTTCGATAAGCAGATGCTGGTATGAGGAGTAGTCGGTCATTGGAGGATTCTCGCAGGTCGGTAGTGATGGGTGTTCGGGTTATTCAACGGTGTCGCCGGGCGTCGGCTCGAAATCGGGTGGAAGGTCGAAGGTTGGTCGTCCGTCTGAACGGTGACTGTGGGAGAGTATGGCCATCATCAGTTGGTAGTGGTTGCGCTGCATCTGGAGTTGCATATCCGCAACGGTTTTGGAAAGTTCGTTCAAAGAGGTTTGAAGGGCATCGGTTTTCTCGCTGAGGTTGGTCTGAAGGGCATCGGTTTTCTCGCTGAGAGAGGTTTGAAGGGCATCGGTTTTCTCGTTGAGAGAGGTTCGCAGGGCATCGGTTTTCTCGCTGAGAGAGGTTTGAAGGGCATCGGTTTTTTCGTTGAGCGATGTTCGCAGGACATCGGTTTTCTCGTTGAGAGAGGTTTGAAGGGCATCGGTTTTTTCGTTGAGCGATGTTCGCAGGACATCGGTTTTCTCGCTGAGCGATGTTTGCAGGACATCGGTTTTTTCGTTGAGCGATGTTTGCAGGACATCGGTTTTCTCGCTGAGCGATGTTCGGTTGGCTCCGACCTCGGAATCCAAGCGACCGATGTCCCGGAGGATGTGGCCCATGCGATTCCAAAGGGCGGCAATGGCGCCCAGCGTGAACAGGAGCACCGCGCCGTACACGATCTGCGGGACTAATTCTGCTGCCATATCTAGACCTCTCCAGTGACGTCAGACGCCCATCCTACCAAACGACGTGCGCTTGCTGCAGGATAGCTAGTTCGGCCTCGTCCATGCCCAGCAGGCCGCAGAAGACCTCGCGGTTGTGCTCGCCCAGCTCGGGAGTCCAGCGCAGGGCATCCGTGGGCGTTTCCGAGAAACGCCAGGGCGGAGCCACCGCCCGCTGCTCGCCTTTTTCGGCATGGATGGTGGTGGGGAAAGCGTCACGTTCGGCCAGGTGCGGATCGGCCATCAGCTGGTCGGCGGACAGCGACGGGACCGCCGCCACGCCAACCGATTGCAGCAGGTCGCTGACTTCTCCAGCGGTGCGGAAAGCCGTCCAGTCGGACAGCCGCTGCTCCAGGGCGTCCTGGTTCTGCCAGCGCAGGAAGGCGTCGCCGTACTCGTCGGCGTCGGCCCATCCCGGGTTGCCCATTGCGTTCTTGAGCGCGCGCCATTCTTTGTCGTCGGCGACCGCGATGGTCACCCACTGGTCCTCTCCCCGGCAGGGGAACACCCCGTGGGGAGCCATGACCTCGTCGCGGTTGCCCATGCGCGGGGCATCGCGATCATTCATGGCGGTGTCCATCAGGGCGTGGCCCATGAAGGCGGTGGCGATGTCCCGCACCGCGACGTCGGCGCGCTGCCCCACCTGATGGTTGCGGTGGGCGCACAGGGCGGCGACGGCTGAAAAGGCCGCCATCATGCCGCCGGTGTGGTCCATGGCGTGGCGCAATTCGACGGGCGGCCCGTCGGGATAGCCGGTGAGGTAGCCGAGCCCTCCCAACGCCGCAAACATTGGAGCGTATCCAGCGTAGCTCGCCTCGGGTCCGGTCTGCCCGTTGGAGGACAGCGACACCATGATGATGTCGGGCTTGATCTCTCGCAGTTGCGGGTAACCCAGTCCCAGCCGGTCCATAACGCCGGGGCGGAAGTTTTCCAGCGCCACGTCCGAAATGCGCACCAGGTCATGGGCCAACTCCAGGGCCCGGGGCTCCTTGAGGTTGAGGGTCACCGAGCGTTTGCTGGCATTGACCTGCTCGAAGGACGACGGCGGCTTGCCGTACATGGCGTGCGGGCGGCGGGTGATGTCCAGGCGCGCCGCCGATTCCACCTTGATCACGTCGGCGCCCAGGGACGCCAGGATCATGCCGGCAAAAGGGCCGGCGGCGTGGACGGAGAAGTCCGCCACGCGCACGCCGGCGAGGGGAGCCGAGGAGTTGGTCATAATCGCCGCCTGAACGCTATGCGTTCGCCGAGCCGTTCTGGAACTTCTCCTGATACTCCTGCAGCAGCGAAGGCAGGCGGTCGGGATCGGTTCGCGCCGCCGCGTTGAGCATCATCAGCATTTCCCGAGCCTCTTTCCGAGCCTCTTTCCGCCCTTCCTCCCGGGCTTCCGCGATGCGTCGCTTGCGTTCCGCCAAAGCAAAAAACATTCTGACCCCCAATTCCGCCAGTACTCCCAGCGAAAAGGAAACGAAGGCGCCCCACTCCCACAGCCCGATGATTTCCTGTGGAGTGCTGTGCCAAGCCCAATGGTGACACCTACCCATAAGGTCAATATGTTGACCGGCCAGATACCCAGAATGATGAACTGGATATGCCTGATAGCCGGAGTGGGGATCTCCATCCTACTTCATTCCCGGCGGCGGTGAGTTATGCCGCCGCCGCCGGGAAACCCGCTCACGATTAGTAGTACACCGCGCTGCCCGTCCCGCCGCCGGCAGCGATCAACTCGCCGGTGATCGCCCACGCCTTGTCGGAGGCCAGGAAGGCGGTCAGGTAACCGATCTCCGAGGCGTCGACCATGCGGCAGATGTGGTTGCCTCGGGCCGAGCCGGGAGAGAAGTCCTGCGCCTCGGCCTCTTCCGGTGAGACGCCAAGCTGCTCGGCGCGGGAGGCCAGCAGGCTCGGCGTGCGCTCGGTGCGGGTGGTGCCGGGATGGATGCAGTTGACGGTGATGCCGAACTGACCCAGCTGCGCGGCCAGGGTCTTGGTCATGTGCACCAGCGAGGTATTGCGCGCGCCGCCGCTGAGGTTGCCGGCGTTGCGTGCGTTGAGGCCGCTGATGTTGATGATGCGGCCAAAGCCCTGTGCTTTGAGCATCGGAATGGCGGCCCGCGAGCAGCGCAGCGCGCCCACGAACTTCACGTCGAAGTCGCTGAGGAGTTCCTCGTCGATCAGGTCCTCAATGGGGCCGGTCGCCGACGGTGAGCCGCCCGGAAGGGACGCGCTGTTGACCAGAATGTGCAGCCCGCCCAGCGTATCGGCGGCATCGTTGATAACGCGGTCAACCTGTTCTCGGTTGGTAGCATCAAACGACATGGGGATGGCGCGACGGCCGGTGGTTTCGACGATCTCGGCGGCGGTCTGTTCCAGGTCGGGCATGGAACGCGAGCCGACCACCACGTCGGCGCCTTCGCGCGCCAATTCCAGGGCAATCGCCTTGCCGATACCGCGGCTCGCTCCACCCACAAATGCCAGTTTGCCTTCAAGTCCAAAATCCATAGGGAATAGCCTCCATTGGGATACGAACGCACTGGCAGAGGCGCGTTCGTTGGGATGATGGGATTATACATCGCAACAGGCCGAAGGCTGCGGACAGCCCAGCTACAACGGCCCCGTTCCGCCACACTGCATTGATCGTGAAAACGATCCGCCGCAAAGTAACCACAAACATCCTGGCTAGATCAGGACGGAGATCATCTGGAGTGGTGCTGGTTTCACTTCGTCAGGATACTCGGGGCCAGGATACTCGGGTTGAAGAATGGTGACTTGGCACTCTTCGCATTACCGCAAACCCGGATTGCGGCGGGAGGACCGGCCAACCGTGGCCCAGCACGGCGTTGCGTTGCGTCGCGTGGCCGGAAACAGCCTGGCGGGAGATTACGATAGCGGCGGGCAGCCAGGGGCCGCGCACCTATCGTTACCGCGCCCAGCGGGTGCGGGTAACAAGTCGACACCAGCCTGGCGATTTCCTCTGGGCGGTCATCGCCAGAACCCGGACGGCCGCGAACGCCGTTACTATCTGTCCAACGCTTCCGAGAACACCCGGTTGGTGATCCTCGCCCACGTGGGTGGTTCCCGGTGACGCATCGAAACCGAGTCCGAGGCCGGGAACAGCGTCGTGCGGCTGGGCGAGTACGCAATCCGTGCTCGGGCGGGATGGCATCATTGCCGGGGCTGGCATCATTGCGCAGGATGGCATTATCACATTTCAATGTACCTGCATGGCGGGGCTTTCGTGGTGACCCGGCAGCAGGATGGGAAGCCGATGCCCCTGATCACGCGACCCCAGGTGTACCGAGCAGCCCGTTATGCGCTACCACGGGAGCGGTTCGGACCGGAGGAGTTGCTGTTCTGGCTGGAAGGCATCCAACTGCGCAACGCACGGGCATGATGCTGCCATGAGGAACGCGCGCCGCGAGCGTCGCACCTACCGGCATCCCACCATAACAACCTGTCGTTTTCATATTAGGGATTTGAACTGAAAATAGTTTGCGGAGAAGCGAGTTGACATTTATAATACCGCCGATGAGATGACACGTTGAAGTTGATTGGATAACTAGGTTGAGATGCTGCTGACGATCGACATTGGCAACACGGCCGTGACCGTTGGGGTGTTCCGCAAAGGGAGTGCCACCGGGGGGAGCGAGAACGGAGCCAATCCGGCGGAGCGGCTGGTGACCACGCTGCGAGTGGCGACGGATTCGCGGCGGCTGGCGGACGAATACGGGATCCTGCTGAAGAACCTGCTGGAGTTCCGGGGGATCGCGACGACGGACATCACGGCAGCGTGTATCTGCTCGGTGGTGCCGCCGCTGACGGGGATGTTCGAGGACCTGTGCCGACGGTTCTTCGGGGTGACCCCGCTGCTGGTGACGTCGCAGATCGACCTGGGGATGCCCGTCCGTTATGACAACCCACGAGATGTGGGGGCGGATCGGATCGTGGACGCGGTGGCGGCGGTGGAGCTTTACGGCGCGCCAATGATCGTGGTGGACCTGGGCACGGCGACGGTGTTCGACGCGGTGTCCCGGGACCGGGAGTACCTGGGCGGGGCCATCGCGCCGGGGATCAACCTGTCGGCGGACGCGCTGTACTACAACACGTCGCAGTTGCGGCGGGTGGAGCTGGTGGCGCCGGCGGAGGCCGTGGGGCGGAACACGACGACGTCGTTGCAGTCGGGGATCGTGCTGGGGTACGCGGGGCTGGTGGAGGCAATGGTCGGGCGGTTCAAGGCGGAGATCGGCGAGGACGCCAGGGTAGTGGGCACCGGCGGGCTGGTGACGGTGATCTCGGATCATGTGCCCGTGTTCGACGACATCAACCAGGAACTGACGCTGGTCGGGCTGGACATCATCTACCGGAAGAACGCGGCGGGGCTCCCCAGCTCCGGCGCATCGGCCGGCATGAGCCGGGCGGGCTGACATGGATTCCGCGCTGGCCGGCAAGAACATCGTGCTGGGGGTGACCGGGAGCATCGCCTGCTACAAGGCGCTGGACCTAGCCAGCAAACTCGTACAGGCTGGGGCCCACGTCGAAACGATCCTCAGCTACGGCGCGACACAGTTCGTGACACCGCTGGCGTTCCGCAGCCTGACGCACCGGTCGGTGGTGACGGACACCTTCGACGCGGACTCGGAGCACAGTGTGGAGCACGTCGCGCTGGCGCGGTGGGCGGATATCGTCGTCATCGCTCCGGCGACGGTGCACTGCATCGCGAAGCTGGCCGGGGGCCTGGCGGACGATCCGCTGACGACGACGGTGATCGCGACCGAGGCGCCCCTGCTGGTCGCGCCGGCCATGGACGCCAACATGTTCGACCATCCGGCGACGCAAGAGAACATCACGCGGCTGCGCAGCCGGGGCGTGTTCCTGGCCGGGCCGGCGCCGGGTCGGTTGGCGTCCGGACTGATGGGAATAGGAAGGCTGGTGGAGCCGGCGGATCTCCTGGGGTACATCGCGGCGGCGCTGGGGAAGGACGGAGACTTCGCCGGACGGAAGGTGGTGGTAAGCGCCGGTGGGACCCAGGAAGCGATCGACCCGGTGCGGGTGATCACGAATCACTCCTCGGGACGGATGGGATACGCCGTGGCCGAGGCGGCGCGGGACCGGGGTGCGGAGGTGGTGCTGGTGACGGCGCCGACGGCGTTGCCGGATCCGCCGCTGGTGCGGACGATACGGGTGAAGTCGGCGCAGGACATGTGCGACGCGGTGCTGGCGGAGACGCCGATGTCGGACGCGCTGATCATGGCGGCGGCGGTGGCGGACTACCGGCCGTCGGTGATGGCAGAACAGAAGATAAAGAAGACGGCCGCGGACGAGATGTCCATCGACCTGGAGAAGACGACGGATATATTGGCGACGGCCAGAGGGAATTTTGTGCGGGTCGGGTTCTCAGCGGAAAGCGAGAACCTGGAGGCGAATGCCGCGGACAAAGTGCGGCGCAAAGAGTTGGACCTGATAGTGGCCAACGATATTACCGAAGAAGGCAGCGGGTTTGGCGTGGACACGAACCGGGTGGTTCTGATTGACCGCGAGATGGAAGTTGAAAGACTGCCATTGCTCACGAAATACGAAGTGGGCCACAAGATCCTGGACCGGGTATCCGCGCTGCTGAAGTCGTGAAGTTCGACTACAGTCTGGACAATCTCCGCGGCGACATCTTCGGAGGCCTGACCTGTACGGTAGTCGGCCTGCCGGTGGCGCTGGCATTCGGCGTGGCGTCCGGCCTGGGCCCGACCGCCGGCATGTATGGCGCGATAGCCGTCGGGTTCTTCGCGTCGGTATTCGGCGGGACGCGGTCGCAGATATCGGGTCCGACGGGGCCCATGGCAATCGCGATGGCGGTGATCGTAACCAGCCACGCGAACACCCTGGCGGAAGCGTTCACCATCGTGATGCTGGCCGGCTTTTTGCAGGCGGCGCTGGGCCTCGCCCGAATCGGACGGTTCGTGGCGTACACGCCGTACTCGGTGATTTCAGGGTTCATGACGGGGATCGGCGTGATCATCATGATCGTGCAGATCGCGCCGTTCCTGGGGTCGCCGGTGGCCGTGGGCGGCGTGATCGGCGCGGTCAATTCGCTGGAAAACGCGGTGACCAACGTCAACTTCCACGCGCTGGCGGTGGCGGCCGTGACGCTGGTGGTGGGAATCCTGTGGCCGCGGCCATTCCGGAAGATCCTGCCGGCTCCGCTGGCGGCGATGATCGTGGGCTGTGCGCTGGGGATCCTGTGGCTGAACGACCTGCCGATCATCGGGGAGGTGCCGACCGGGTTGCCGGACCTGCAGTTCCCGGCGTTCTCGGTGGGGTTCATCCTGAACGCGCTGCAGCCGGCGCTGGTACTGGCCCTGCTGGGATCCATCGACAGCCTGCTGACGTCACTGATCGCGGACTCGCTGACGCGAACGCGGCACAACCCCAACCGGGAGCTGATCGGGCAGGGCATCGGCAACATGATCGCCGGGCTGGTCGGCGGACTGCCGGGAGCGGGAGCGACCCTGGGAACCGTGGTGAACATCCGGTCCGGCGGCAACACGCAACTGTCTGGCGCGATCCGCGCGGGGGTGCTGCTGGCGCTGGTGCTGGGTCTGGGCCGGTACGTGGAGGCGATACCCCACGCAGTGCTGGCCGGAATCCTGATGAAGGTGGGCTGGGACATCATGGACTGGCGGTTCGTGAAGCGGGTACACCAACTGCCGCGGGAGCACCTGCTGGTGATGGTGATAACCTTTGCGCTGACCGTGTTCCTGGACCTGGTGACGGCGATCGCCATCGGTTTGATCGCGGCGGGGATGGCCAGCGCGCGGCTGCTGGAGAGGCAGGAGCTGGACAGCGTCGTGTCCGTGCCGCTGCTGGATCAGAGCTTCCTTTCGCTAGACCCGGACGCCGAGGACGCGGACGAGTTCTCTGCCCGGGTGGGCCTGGTGGCGCTGCGGGGGCGATTCTCCGTGGCGTCGTCGAGCAACCTGGTGAGCACCATCGGGCAAGACATTCAAGAGCACGAGGTGGTGATATTCGACTTCACCGAGACCGCGTACATGGACGACAGCGCGGCCATGGTGGTGGAGCAGATGATTGACGTGGCGCTGGACGAGGACACGGAACCGATTGTGATGGGGCTTTCCGGCCCCGTGGAGCGGAACCTGCGGGCGCTGAACATACTGCACCGCGTTCCGGCGGACCGCTTCGTGAGCACGCGGGACGAGGCGCGGGAAGTCGCGGAGAGGATACTGACCGCGTAACAACGCAAACAGGGTTGGATCGCCTCGCCAACCGGCACATGGAGGACGACAATGCGTATCGGAGTGTTTGTTGGAGCGTCGACGGCCGATCTGATGAGCCTTGACGAACTGATCGGGCGGATCAAGCAGGCGGAAGAGGACGGGTTCGACAGCTTCTGGGTGCCGCACATATCGGCGCGAGGTTACGACGCGCTGACGGTGCTGGCGCTGGCGGGAGTGCAGACCAGCCGGATCGAACTCGGGGTCGGCGTGGTGCCGACCTATCCCCGGCATCCGGTTGCAATGGCGCAACACGCGCTGACCACGGCGGCGGCGAGCAACGGGCGGTTCCTGCTGGGACTCGGGCCATCGCACCGCCCGGGCATTGAGGGGAGCTTTGGGCTGTCGTACGACCGCCCGGCCCTGCACACGCGAGAGTACCTGTCGGTGCTGCGTCCGCTGATGGAGGAAGGCCGGGTGCAATTCTCCGGTGAGTTCTACAATGTGAACGCGGAGCTGGACGTGCTGGACCGGCCAAAGTGTCCGGTGCTGATTTCGGCGCTGGCCCCACGCATGCTGCGGCTGGCCGGCGAACGGGCTGACGGCACCATCACCTGGATGGCAGGGCCACGCACGATCCGCGAGCACATCACGCCGCGCATCGGGCAGTCGGCGGAGGCCAGCGGACGGGACATGCCCCGCGTGTGCGTGGGCCTGCCGACGACGGTGTGCGACGACGAGGCCACCGGCCGACGCCAGGCTGCGGAGGCCTACGAACGATACGGGACGCTGGTGAACTACCGCCGGGTGCTGGACATCGAGGGCGTGGAAGGTCCGTCGGAGGTGGCGGTGATCGGCAACGAGGAGTCGCTGCGCCGTCAGCTGGAGGAGTTCGCCGCCGGCGGGGCCACCGACTTCATGGCCAACATCTTCGCCGGCGAGGACGACGGCGAGACGGGGCCGCGGACCTACGCGGCGCTGAAGGAGTTGGTGGGGAAGGTCTGAGTACCAGCCAACCCTTATACCGCGCCGGCGTCGTGTTCCGGAGCGTAAACGACACTCAGCGGGGTCACCGTGGACCGGCGGCCGCCCGGGTTGACCTCGATCAGCCGTGTCAGCTCCTCTTCCGAGTAGGACTGGCTGGCCCACTTGACCCTGATGGTGTGGCGGTCGTAGGCGTTCAGGCGTTGGAATTCATATCCGCTCACCACCTGCCCGATGGACCACCTGCGATCTCGCCGGCTGACGCCCTTGGCAGCTCCCGTTACGACGAATGAACCGACCGGGATGCCATGGACGAGGCGTTTGAACTGGGCGGTTACCTGCGCGCTGCGATCGAATTCTTGAACAGCCGACGCTATCCCGTCTTCCGACAATCCGGTCAGATCCGTCATCACACCGAAATCGATGCCGGCGATCTCCTGGCGCAGGAAAGCCGAGTGCCGCACCAGGTCTGCTGCCCAGATCAGAGTAACGTTGGATTCTTGGTCGGTCATAATTCGTATCCTCAGTGTGGATCCGGGATGGGGTTCACCGGAATCCTGCAACGACAACAAATGCGCTAACTATATGCGGAATATATCCCTTATTGGCTACAATGTATGCGCTTCGCAACGAATCGTGGGCAGACAATACCCAGCATACGCCCAATCAGAGGTCATCGGTTTTCTCGCCAATCGCAGTTTCCCATTGGCAGAGGCACCGTCATCACATGGCTCATCTTGTTCTTTCGAGGGTGTTCCGGCGTCAACTGGCGACCCAATGGGACCGGCAGCGCCGGGCGGGCAAAGGCGAAACCGGGGCGAATGATCATTCGCCCCTACGCATTCTTTGCGACCGCAGGTCGCCCGGCTAGCTGACGGCTTCCTTGAAGCGTCGGATGGCCTCGATGTGCTGGTCGGGGCCCTTGAGACCGGCGCGCATGGTGTTGACGGAGAAGTGGGTGGCGCCGGCGTCGCTCCAGTCGGCGGCCAGCTTGTTCCAGTCGTCGGGGTTGTTGCTGTCGGCCAGGGAGGCGCGACCCTCGACGCCGATGGCGGAAGGATCCCGCCCGTAGCCCCGGGCCAGCTCGCGCATCTCCTCCAGGCGTTCGCGGCCCGCGCCGTCGGGCTGGAACTGGGGGAACCAGCCATCACCCGTGCGGGCGATGCGCCGCACGACCTGGGGCGCGCCGCCGCCGAACCAGACGGGGATGGGCCGCTGCACGGGCAGGGGATTGATGCCGGCGTGGGTGATCTTGTGGTAACGGCCCTCGTAGTTCACGACCTCCTGGGTCCAGAGCATACGCATGACCTCGACCTGCTCGGCGGAGCGGCGGCCGCGGTTCTCCCAGTTTTCGCCCAACGCCTCGAACTCAACCTCGTTCCAGCCCACGCCGATGCCCAGGCGCAGGCGGCCGTTGGTGAGGACGTCTACCTCCGCAGTCTGCTTGGCGACCAGGGCGGTCTGGCGCTGGGGCAGGATGATGATGCCGGTGCAGAACTCGATCTTCTCGGTGAGGGCGGCGAGGTAGCCGAACATCACGAAGGGTTCGTGGAACATATCGTCCTTGTTGTAGGGACGGTTCCACTCCGCGCGCTGGGTGTGGTCGGCGCCGAGGACGTGGTCGAAGACCAACAGGTGCTCGTAACCCAGGGCCTCGGCGGCCTGGGCGAAGTCCTTGACGGCGATGGGGTCGGCGCCGATTTCAGTCTGGGGGAAGATGGCTCCGAGTTGCATGGTTTGGCTCCTAAGTGAGGTTGAACGCTTGAACGCAAGGCTATTGTAAAGGTCGGATAGGCTGGGCGCCATTGGGACGGCCGGACTACCGGGACACCCGTACACGCGTGCGCAGATTCAAATATTGGTCGTCATACGTCAGCCATGATGGTCGAGAAGAACGCGATGTACAGGATACTCTTGATTAATGGTGCGCCGGGAGAACTCGGTGATGCGAAGTTCCGCTGTCTTCAGGATCCGGCATGCTCACCATGACCAGTGTCTGTTGAACGGGCTGAGCAAAGGCGGGCGTGAATAGTGCGTCCGAGTGTTTGCAAGTTTGGTCAGAGGCCGCTATATTTTAGATGTCCCGTTGGGACATTAGATGAGCGGCCCATTGAGGCCGATTAGTTGCGCGGCCCAGATGGGCCGGCTAGCCAGGGCCCTTCGGGGCCCTTATTTCGTGGGGTCATGGATGACATCTGAAACCTTCGTTGGATTTGTGGATGTCGGGTTTTTGCGGGCTGCCGGAGCCACCGCACTGAAACAACGTGCGGCAGCGCTCAATCCCAACGCTGCGGAGGTTGTCAACTGGCTTCGCCGGTTGGGGCACGAGGAGCTGGGCGGAGCATCTTTCCTGCGAGCCTACTGGTACGACGGAGCGTTTGACCCTTCTCACCATGATTATGCGGGTCAAAGAAGTTTGTTGGACGCCATTGGGCGCACTCATGGTATCCAACTTCGCACGGGACATATTGCGGAACACCCCAATCCAATCCAGCCCTTGATCCGAAATGCATTGCGGCAAACCGCCACAGACCTGGGGCTGGAACCCCAACGGTTGCTGAACGCTTTTCACCACCGTTGGCAATTCCGCCCCGTTCGCCAGCAGAAGGGTGTCGACACGTTGATTGCTTTGGACATAGTGCGACTGGCGCAGCGCCCGGCGTACAACACCCCGGTCCTTTTCGCTGGCGACCGCGACCTGGCGGAAGCCGTTCGGACCGCGCAGGATTTCGGGGCTCGGGTCATAGTGGCGACGCCCCGAAATCAGGGCGTCGCCCATGAATTGGTGCAACTCGCGGACGGTGTCATCAGCATTGCCGAGCAAGACCTGCAGCTGATGTTGCGCCCCAGAGCACCGCGGGCGGGTTAGCGCCGGACTACACCTGCCGCTGCTTGGGGTCGAGGCGGTCCCGGAGCCAGTCGCCCAACAGGTTCATGCTGAGCACGACCAGCATAATGGCGAGGCCGGGGAAGAGGGAGACCCACCAGCCCTGGGCCGACGCGATGAGCACCCGACCGTCGGCGACCATAAGGCCCCAGGCAGGCTGTGGCGGCGGGATGCCGGCGCCCAGGAAGCTCAGCGTGGCTTCCAGGATGATGACGAAGCCAACGTTCAGCGTTGCCAGCACGATCACGCTGTTGAACACGTTGGGCAGGACGTGCTTCAACATGATCCGGCGATGCGACGCTCCCGAAACGCGAGAGCGGGAGATGAAGTCCTGCACCCGAACCGCCAGGGTTTCGCCGCGAACGAGACGGGCGTAGCGGGACCACATGAGCAGGACGAGCACGGTGATGACCGTGGCCATGCTGGGCTTGGTGGCCGCGACGATCACCAGGGCCAACAGGATGATCGGGATGGACAACGAAATGTCCACCAGCCGCATCACCAGGGCGTCAACCCACCCGCCCCAATAGCCGGCGATGACACCCGTTGAGGTTCCCACGACACCGGCGATACAGATGGCGACGGCGGCAATGACGACGGATACGCGAGCGCCGTGCATGATGCGGGACAGGATGTCGCGGCCGACGCGGTCAGTGCCGAGGAGGTACTCGGAGTTGCCGCCTTCCATCCAAATCGGAGGGGTCAGCTTGGCGGACAGGCTGCCGATCTTGGGATCATGGGGGGCGATCCAGTCGGCGGCGATGGCTGGAACCACCAATACGATGAGCAGCAGCGCGATGGGGAACAGGGGATAACGACGCGCTTCCCGCCAGACACTGACGATCTTTCCGGATTGCTGGGCGTCGGCTTCCGCCAACGCATCGCTGATCGGTGGGCTGGCGACGGGTGTTTCGGCAGCCATACGGGGCTTTCTCCTAGCTGAAGCGGATCCTGGGGTCGACATACGCGTAGGCGATGTCCACCAGCAGATTGGCGACGATATAGACCATGCAGAAGGTGATTACAACTGCCTGCACCACCGGGAAGTCCTTGGTTACCGCGGCATCCACGGCCAGACGGCCGACACCGGGCCAGGCGAAGACGAACTCGATGGACACGGAGCCGACCATCAGGGAGCCGATGATGAGGGCAAAATAGGTGAAGGGGGCGATGGCGGCGTTGCGCAAGCAATGCTTCCAGATCACCTTCCACTCCACGACGCCCTTGATGCGGGCCAGCTTGACGTACTCCGAGTCGAGCACGTCCAGCATCGACGAGCGCACCAGGCGCATGAGCGCGGCCACCTGGAACCAACCGATGGCAATGGCGGGCAGGATGTACGACAGGGCGCCCTGCTCCTTGCCGGACACCGGGAACCAGCCCAATTGGGCGGCGAATACCCACATCAGCATCAGGCCCAGCCAAAAGGCGGGCAGAGACTGGCCGAACAGGGCGATGACCTTGCCCACGTAGTCGAAGGGAGTATCTTTCTTGACCGCCGACATGACGCCGATAGGGACGGCAATTCCGATTGCCACCACGATGGCCACACCGGCCAGGGCCGCGGTATTGGGAAGGCGTTCCAGCACCAGGCTGATGGCGCTGCGGCCACGGACCCGGAGGGAGTCCCCGAAATCGCCGGTGAGGGCGTTGCCCAAGAACGTGAAGTACTGGATGTGCACGGGCCGGTCGAGACCCCAGGCGGCACGCAGGCGCTCGGCGTCTTCGTTGGTGGCCTCCAGCGGGAGCAACACGTCCAGCGGGTCACCCGAGAGACGGGCCAACGAAAACACGATCACGGTCAACACCAACAGGGTGAGGATCGACTGACCGACGCGGTAGAGGATGTAACGCTGCACGGTGAGCTACCTTGTTATCGTATGTAGGGGCCGCACGAGGCGACCCCTACAAATTGTACCGTAGTTTTTGTACCGTAGTTTCCTGCGGCCTAGTTGGCGGCCGGCGTGATGTACTCGGTGTGGGTGAAGCTGGCGTTGATGTTTCCGGGCCAGGCCATCTCGCCGATCTCGGCGGGGTTGACCACGACCTGCGCGGGCAGCCAGACGATGGGGACCTCGGAATAGAGGTCGAACTTGAGGTCGCCGAGGTCACGGAGGGCCTGGGCTTTGACCTCGGGGTCAACGCTCTGGGTCGCCTTGTCGTACAGCACGTCGGTCATGGGATCGACGGAAGTACGCCAGAAACCGGCGTCGCCGCTGCGGTTGTAGAACCGGAGGGTGATGTCGGCGGGACGATAGGTGCCGCGGCTGGCAGCCAGGGTGCCGTGGGTCTTCCCGGGGCGATAGTACTTGGCGCGGTAGTCGGACCACTTGATGGCTTCGGTTTCGACGTCAATGCCAATGTTGGTGAGGTAGGAGAATGCGGCTTCGCCCATGGGGATCATTTCGGGCACGCCGGGGAGTTCGGTGAGCAGCAGGTTCAGCTTGTAGCCCTTGTGGCCCGACTCTTCGAGCAGCTGTGCGGCCAGATCAGGGTCGAAGCCGTACTTGTCGTCGAACTCTTCGGTCCAGCGCGGGTTGTAGCCCGGAAGGGCGGGGTGGTAACCCCAAACGGTGTGCTGACGACCGATGCCTCCGAAGAGTTGCTGGTTGATCTCGTCGCGGTTAATGGACCGGTTGATGGCCTCACGGACCTTGGGGTTCAGGTGGGGTTCGCCCGCCTGGTAGAAACAGTTTTCGACGTCATCAGTGAGGCAGGGGCCGGCTTCCTCGGGGTTGTACACGCCGCCGATGATGAAGGCGACCTGGATGGAGGGCAGCTCGCTCTGGAGGACGGTGAGCCCGGCTCCCTGGGCGTCGAGGTGCAGTTCACGGCTGATTTCGCCGATCTGCACCTGCCCGGTGGTCAGCTGGGCCAAACGGGTGGTTTCTTCGGGGATCAGGACGTACTCCATCTCCGCGAAGAATGGGGAGCGGCGATAGTGGTCAGGATTGCGCGAGTAGAGGATATTGACATCCACCTGGCGCTCTTCAAAAACCCACGGCCCGACGCCGGCCGGCTTCGCCTGTAGTTGTTCGATACCCTCGGCTTCATGCTGGGCCTTGGAGTACATGAACAGGTTGCCCTGCTGCGCCCCGGCGAAGAAGTCCATCAGAGAGTTGGGAGTAATTAGGTTGAACTGGACGGTGTGGTCGTCCAACGCAACGATGTTGCTGAACAGTTCGTCGTCGTCTTTGGCGGAGCCGTCGTCATTTTTGCCGACGAAAAGACCACGGAAGAGACCAGTGTCGGTGGCGATGGCGTCATCCCGGACGATGAACCGGGCGCTGGCCGGCACGTCGTGGGCAGTGAATGGACCCCAGTCGCCGTGGAATTCCACGTCGTCGCGGAGGTAGAAGGTCCACTGGGTGCCGTCTTCGTTGGCCTCCCAGCGGGTGGCCAGGCCGGGCACGAGAGAGCCGTCAAAGCGGTCGGTATGCACCAACGGGTCGGTGAAAGGTCGCACCTGCGTGTTGGCGGACGTGGTGGTGCCAAGCCAGCTGCCGGTCAACTGCTGCACCGGCGGGATGGTCGCGATACGAAGGCGACCACCCACGGTCTCGGTTTCCTGGGCCGCGGTGGGCGTGCTGGTGGGACTCGGGGTGGCCGTGGCCACAACCGTGGGAATGGCTGTGGGCGGCTCGGATGCGGTGGGTTCAGCGGCGGCCGGAGCCTGCTGACCCGTTTGGGTTTGTTGCTGCTCGGACGACTGCGACGCGGCCGGCGTTTCATTGGCGCCGCCGCACGCGATGCCGATCACCAGCAGCAACGCCGCGGCGGGGGCGAAAAGGATCGTAGGTTTAACCAATTTGTTCCCTCCCAGAAACGATAGCGATATGACCGTCACCGCCATGGGCGCAACGACGCGCGAAGTATAAAGAGCGAATACCGAGAGGTCAAAAGTATGATAAACGATGATATAGTCAATTTGCATTACGTAATACGTAACAGGGACGTTCGCTAAATTACGTAAAATGTGTCCCCAACGCATGGAAACACGCGAACCGATATCACCGAATCGACGACACCATCGCCGGGAATTACCGCCCGTTCCCGCAATCGTGTCGGATGACGATAGCGGCCCCGGAACGGTTTACTTCCCTGGCACCGCGGCGCCACGATGATGACGGAGCTTTGAAGTCGGCACTACAAAAGCAATCGCCCGGACGCATTGCAGCGTCCGGGCGATGACGGATCTGATGGCCAGGCCGGCGGAGACCGGAAGCTACACCTGGCGTTGCTTGGGGTCGAGGCGGTCGCGGAGCCAATCGCCGAGCAGGTTCATGCTGAGGACGACGAGCATGATAGCCATGCCGGGAAGAAGGGAGACCCACCAGCCGTTTTCAGAGGCCACCAAGTCACGGCCATCCGCGACCATCAGGCCCCAAGCCGGGTTGGGTCGGGGGACGCCGGCCCCCAGGAAGCTGAGGGTGCTCTCGAGGATGATCACGAAGCCGACCTGGAGGGTCGCCAAGACCACCAGGCTGTTGAACACGTTGGGCAGGATGTGCTTGATCATGATGCGCACGTGGCTGGAGCCGGCGACCTGGGCGCGCGCTATGAAGTCCTGCACGCGTACGGCGAGGGTCTCCCCGCGGGCCAGCCGGGCATAGCGGGACCATAGGAGCACGACGATGACGCCGATGACGGTGCTGGTGCGAGGGCCCAGCGCCGCAACCAACACCAGACCCAGCAGGATGATCGGGATCGATAACGATATGTCCACCAAGCGCATGATCACCGCGTCGGCCCAACCCCCCCAGTATCCGGCCGCGATGCCAAGGGCCGTTCCGATGAAACCACTGACCACGATGGCGATCACGGCGATGACCACGGAGATGCGACTCCCATAGATGATGCGGGTCAGGATGTCGCGGCCGACCTTGTCGGTGCCGAGAATGTAATTACTGCTGCCGCCTTCCTGCCAAACCGGCGGGGATAACCGGTCACCAAGGCTACCGCGGGTTGGATCATGGGGCGCGATCTGGTTGGCGAATATGGCCGGGATCACCAGGACGACCAGGAGGATGACCACGGGAAGCGTGGGGAGACGTCGCAGTTCCGAAGCGATCTGGCGCGGCCGGGACTGTCCAGCGACAATTTCGGCGTCACCTTCGGCAGCGGCCGGGGTCAGGCTGGTGCGGTCTTCAGCGGCCATGTCGGATCGATCTCCTCATTTGACGCCGGTAGCCGGCAGGCGCAAGCGCACAATACAGCTGCACTAACTGAAGCGGATGCGGGGGTCAACGTAGGCGTACGCGATGTCCACCAGCAGGTTCGCCGTGATGTAGACCAGGCAGAAGACGATGACCACCGCCTGGATGACCGGGAAGTCACGGGCAATGGTGCTGTCCACCGCCAGCAGGCCGACGCCGGGCCAGGCGAAAACGAACTCGATGCTGACACTGCCCACCATCAACGAACCCAGGATCAACGCGAAGTAGGTGAACGGCGCAATGGCCGCGTTGCGGAGGCAATGCTTCCAAACGACCTTGCGCTCGGATACGCCCTTGATGCGGGCCAGCTTGACGTACTCGGTGTCCAGAACGTCCAGCATCGACGAGCGCACCAGACGCATCAAGGCGGCAACCTGGAACCACCCGATGGCGATGGCCGGCAGGATGAACGACCTGATGCCGGATTTGCCGGATGTAGGCACCAGTTCCAGATTGACGGCGAAGATCCACATCAGGACCAATCCCAACCAGAAGGCCGGCAGAGATTGGCCGGTAAGGGCCAGGACTTTCCCCGCGTAGTCGAAGACGGTGTCCTTCTTGACCGCCGACAACACACCCACGGGAATGGCGATCACGGTAGCCACCACCAACGCCAAGCCGGCCAACTGGGCCGTGGCCGGCAACCGGTCGAACACTAGTTCGATGGCCTGCTGGTCGCGGTGCTTGATGGACTCTCCAAAGTCGCCGGTCAGGGCGTTGCCGAGGAACTTGAAGTACTGGATATAGACCGGCTTATCCAGACCCCAGGCGGCCCGCACGCGTTCCGCGTCCTCCACCGTGGCTTCCAGCGGAAGGAGCACATCCAGCGGGTCGCCGGCGATACGGGCCAGGCTGAACACGATCACGGTCAGCACCAGCAGCGCCAGAATGGACTGGATGATCCGTATCAGGATGTAGCGTTGCACGATTGGTCGCCTTATTGGTGGTCAGGGGCGAACTTGCATTCGCCCCCTCGGATTGACTGGGAAAATGCCTGAATGCTACTGGGCGGTGGTGATGTATTCCATGTGAGTGATAGCCGTGTTGATGTTGCCGGGCCAGATGAATTCTCCGACCTCCTCAGGATTGATGGCAATCTGGCTGGGAAGCCAAACGATGGGAACCTCGGCGTACAGATCGAACTTGAGGTCGCCCGCCGCGCGGAGGGCATTGGATTTCACCTCGGGATTGACCGCGGTGATGGCTTCAGCATAAAGCGTGTCGAGCTGGGGATCGGGGACGATGCGCTGGAACCCCTCGGGTCCGCTCACGTTGTAGAAACGCAGGGTCACCTCGGCGGGGCGCAGGGTGCCCCGAATGGGGGCGATGGTGCCGTGGGTGTTGCCGGGGCGATAGAAGTCGGCGCGGAAGCGGGCCCATTCCATCTCCTCAGCTTCCACATCGATACCGATGTCGCTGAGGTAGGTGAAGGCGGCTTCGGCCATGGGGATCATTTCGGGCACGCCGGAGAGTTGGGTGATGATGAGCTTGAGGGGATAGTCTTCGTGACCTGATTCCTTGATCAACTCGCGGGCGCGGTCGGGGTCAAAGCCGTATTTCTCGTCGAATTCGCGGGACCAACGGTCGTTCCAGCCGGGCAGGCTGGGGTGGAAGCCCCAAACCGGATGCGGGGAACCGAACCCGCTGAACAGCGTTTCGTTGATCTCCTCGCGGTTGATGGCCCGGTTGATGGCCTCGCGTACCCGTACATCCAGGTGGGGATCCGTCGGGTCATGAAAAGGACTGAGCGGCGAGTAAATACCGCCCATCACGAAGGCGACTTGGATGGAAGGCAATTCACTTTCCACAATGATCATGCCGCCGTCTTTGGCCTGGGAGTGCAGGTCACGATTTACCTCAGCGATCTGCACCTGTCCGGTCAGCAAATTGGCAAGGCGGGTCGCCGGTTCGGGGGTGTTAATCTGCTCCATTTCGGCCCAGTGCGGGGTCTGGCGCCAGTGGTCTTCCACGCGGGAGTAGAGAAGATTTCCGCCGACACCTAGTTGCCGGCTCTCGTACCGCCAGGGACCGGTGCCAACCGCGCCTTCGATATAACCCGGCTCGCCCTCCGTGTCCCATTGGTCCTTGCTGTAAATGAAGTAGTTGCCCTGTTGAGCGGAGACGACGAAGTCCATCGCAGCTTCGGGACGCAGCAGGTTGAACTCGACGGTGTAGTCGTCAATGACCTTGATGTTCTCAAAGAGTTCGTCAGCAGTCTGCCCGAATAGTCCGCGGAACAGGCCGGTGTCAGTGGCGATGGCTTCTTCGCCGATAATCAAAGCGGCGGAGTGGGGGACGTCGTTGGCGTCGAACTCGCCCCAATCACCATGGAAAGGAATGCCCTCGCGGAGGCGGAATACCCACTGAGTGCCGTCGGCCTTGGAAATTTCCCAGTCAGTCGCGAGGCCAGGCTGCAGAGAACCGTCGAAGCGGTCGGTGTGAACCAGCGGCTCAGCGAAATGGCGCACCTGGGCGTTGGCAGACGTGGTGGTGCCCAACCACCCCCGGACCAATTCCTGGACCGGCGGGGTCACGGCGATCTTGAGACGCCCGCCGACTGCCGTAGATTCCTGGGCAGCAGAGGGTGTGTTGGTCGGCCGCGGAGTCGCCGTGGCGACGATGGTGGGAACCGCGGTGGCGGCTTGGGCCGGTGCGGCCGGAGCCGTGGTAGCGGCCGGAGCGGCGGCTTGCTGGGCGGCGGGAGCGGTTGTAGCCGGCGCGGCCGCCGGCGCGGGTTGCCCGGCGCCACCACAGGCAATGCCCACCACCAGGAGAAGTGAAGCAGCCACGGTCAACAAAATCGTTGGTTTCAACACCATAATTCCTCCAGACGAACGCCGCGCGCTGTTGAGCGCACCATCCATTGCGGTATCCGAAAATACGTTGCGGCGAGACACGGAGCCGCATTATATGCGAAAGAATTCACGAATGCACTATTGGCGGCGCGAATTACATCTCCCAACGGTTACCAATACGTAAACAATATAAATAGCGTACTATTATCACGAAATACGTCATGAACGATTCCGCAATAACAATGGGATTGTGAGGCGGATATGCGCAATCCGACGCCTGACGGCGTTACCCAAAAAGGGAAAACCCAAAGGAACAATCGCGGGGCGGTGAATGCCTAGCCGCGCTCCAGGCGCGCCAGACTTGCCAGCAACCGTTTCAAACCGGCGCCAGGGAAGTTGACGGTGACCTGCTCCATATCGCCGCTGCCCTCAACGTCTTGCACGACGCCCTCGCCGAAGGTGGGATGGCGGACGATTTCGCCCACCGTCAGGGGAACCCGTTCGGGCTCCGGTTCCGCCGGGGCGCGACGGCTTGAGGTCCATTCGGTCAGGCGCTCATCGATGTTGCCGCGGAGGCGTCCGCGGGTGGCGTCACCACCGGTTCCCGCGCCATCGCCCAGGCGAGTGCGGGAAGCGCGGCGGGCCTGTCCGTAGGAGCCGCCGATGCCGACGTCGGCGTTGCGCGAGGACCGGGACGGGTTGAGGCCGTGGGAGTCGGCGCGAGATCCCGGCGGACGATCCAGCGCGGGCGAAGCCAGCACATCCTCCGGCAACTCTTCCAAGAAGCGGGAGGGCAGGGTGACGCCGCCTGTCGATGGGTAGCGGCGTCGGAAGGAGCGGAGGAGGTAGAGGCGCTCCTTGGCGCGGGTCATGCCCACGTAGCAAAGGCGGCGCTCCTCTTCGACCTCAGCCAGCGTGTCCATGGAACGGCTGTGGGGGAGCAGTCCCTCCTCCATGCCGGCCATCATGACCACGGGGAACTCGAGGCCCTTGGCCTGGTGCAGGGTGATGAGGGTCAGGGAGTCCTCGGACTGCTCGTAGGCATCAACGTCAGAGACCAGGGACACGCGCTCCAGGAACGCGCCCAGGCCGTCGGGGGTGTCATTGCCGGAGGGGCCGTAATCCTCGGCGAGGCCGCGAAGCTCGAGGATGTTCTCCCAGCGCTCGTCGCCGTCGTCCTGGGCGTTCATGTGCTTGGCCAGGCCGGTCATATCCAGGGCGCGGTCCAGCAGGTCGGCCACGCCCAGCTCACGGGAGGCTTCGGTGAGCCGGTCCAGGGTGACGGAAAGGTCGGCCATGGCGCGGGCGGCGCGGGCGGTCACCTCGATGGGGCACGTCAGCTTTTCGGCGCGGGCGGCGGCCACTTCCCGCATGGCCTGGCGGCTGGTAAGTCCGCGTCGGGCGGCGTAGGCGGTCAGTTGCTGGACCGACTTTGCGCCCAGGCCTCGCGGCGGTTGGTTCATGACGCGTTGGAGGCTGACCTCATCGTCGGGGTTGAAGACCACGCGCAGGTAGCAGACCGCGTCCTTGATCTCCTTGCGGTGGTAGAAGCGCACCCCGCCGACCAGCCGGTACGGGATGCCCTGACGCATGCACTGGTCCTCGAAGGCGCGGCTCTGGGCGTTGATGCGGTACATGATGGCGCAGTCGCCGTTGCGGAACCGGCCGGTGCGGCTCAGGCGCGACACCTCGTCCACGGCCCAAAGCGCCTCGTCCTCCTCGCTGAACGCTTCGTGCAGCGTCACGGCATCGCCGGTTGGGTTGTCCGTGAAAAGCTGATGGTCGATGCGCTCGGTGTTTTTCGAGATGACGCTGTCCGCCGCGTGCAGGATATTCTTGGTAGAGCGGTAATTCTGTCCCAGGCTGACCACGGTGGCGTTGGGATAGTCGCTCTGAAAGCTGAGGATGTTGCCGATGTCGGCGTTGCGCCAGGCGTAAATGCTCTGGTCAGGGTCGCCGACCACGCACAGGTTCCGATGAGGGCCGGTGAGGAGTTGGGCGAGGCGATACTGGGCGACGTTGGTGTCCTGAAACTCGTCGATGAGGAGATAGCGGTAGCGCTGGTGGTACTGGGCCTGGACCTCAGCGTCCCGCTCCAGGAGATGGGTGGTCCGCACCAGGAGGTCGTCGAAGTCCAAGGCGTTCTGGCGGCTCAGCGCTTCCTCGTAGTAACGATAGACGCGGGCGCAGGTATCGATCCAGTGAGCGCCGTATTCGTCGTCGCTGTCGTAGGCGGCCCGCGCCATGGCCTGGGAGTCCTGCAGCACGCTCTTGGCCGCCGAGATGCGGGAGAGGACGGCGCGTGGCGGGTAGCGTTTCACATCGACATCGGCCAGTTGCATGGCCGACTTGAGGGCGTCGATCTGGTCGTCCTGGTCGTAGATGGTGAAGTTGCGGTCCAGCCCCACACGCTCACCGTGCCGGCGCAGGATACGCGCGCAGACGGCGTGGAAGGTGCCCATGGTCACGTCCTGGCTGCGGCTCAGGAGCAACCGGTCCAGGCGCTCTCGCATCTCGCGGGCGGCCTTGTTGGTGAAGGTCACGGCGAGGATCTGCCACGGGCGGACGTCGCACTCGCCGACCATGTAGGCGATGCGGTGAGTGATGACCCGGGTCTTGCCGGAGCCGGGACCGGCGATGATCAGCAACGGGCCTTCAGTGGCGAGGACCGCCTGTTGCTGAGGCTCGTTGAGGCCCTGGAGAATGGCGGGCGCGCCGCCGGCCGGCGGCTCAGGGTGGGTCGCCCCGATGTCCAGGTCGGCGAGTTCGGGTGCATCCCAATAGGGAGATGACGCCGGCTCTTCCCAGTAGGGCGACGTCGCCGGCCCATCGTGACGGGCCGGCGCGGTTTCCGAGAAACGGGGCTGGAGTGACATCGGCGATCAGTAATGGCGCAGTTCGACGACGTTGTCGTCGGGATCATAGATGTAAAGGGAGATGCCGTCGCCGTGGGAGCCCCACCGCTTGCCGGGGCCGGCCTGGATGTCGATGCCGGCATCCTCGAAGCGAGTTTTGAGCGCCTCCATGTCGGTTTCATCGATGACCATACAGTAATGGTCCTGGTTGCGGACGTCGTCGCGGCCGCTGGGGATCTCGTCGGAGGCGAAGAAGTCGATGATGGTGTCGGCGTTGATGCGGGCCGACGGGAAGCGCACCTCGCCGGCGCGCCACTGCTCAACCCGCTCGGCCTGGAGCCCCAGGACCTCGGTGTAGAAGCGGAGGGATTCCTCGACGTCCTTGGTACGCAGGACGATGTGGTCCATTTCGGTGATTTTGACCAGGGGTTGGGTGATCCGTTCGAACCTGGTTGCGGTTGCCATGATGGGCCTCCTGACGGGTTGCGGTGGTTTCACGGTGCGCTTGGGAGCATTATATGGAACGCTCTATCGAAAGTCATCCGACCGCTCCATCCGCTCCATGAGCCGTTGGAGAACGCGAAAGGCAACGCGCGAGCGATGTCTGATACAATAAATGAGCGTCAACCAACGCTGCTTTTTGGCCTCCGCCGGCAAGGTTCCGGCAGACGGTCGCGCGATGCGGAGAGGTGGCCGAGTGGTTGAAGGCGCCGGTCTCGAAAACCGGTATACCCTTCGGGGTATCGCGGGTTCGAATCCCGCCCTCTCCGCCATTAACTACCTTTATTGAGTAGTAAATGCCCGACCATCAGGTTTAATTATCATAAATAGAACGGGCGATTCGGCCCATTTTGCCGTTTCCACGCGTTTACCGGGTCGGGGTGACGAAGGTTTTGCGCCAAGTGAGTGGCGCGATTTGGCGTAGTGCAAGCCGGCAGAATGGCGTCCTCAGTTGGTTTCACGGCGATCCTGTCCATGCACCGCAAACCCGCCGAGGTTTCCAGGCAGAGGTTAACGCAGTTTTACCGCGGCGGAGGATGCAGTCCTTCCGGTGGGTGAATCGTCTACGTTTCCGGCGGCGCTGACCTGGGGCTTGCGGTCGCTCAGGTTCCGCTAGCCTCAACTTCTACGTTGGTAGACTGGTGCGCTGCGATTGGCTACGATGGTGGCAATTCGATCCAGTCGCTTTGGCTTACCTTGAATTGCGATTTCGAATCGTGCCGACTGAGCGATGACCACCCCCGAACAGAAAGCCCGCGTCCAGATTGACGCCCTGCTTGAGAAGGCAGGTTGGGCCGTGCAGGACGCTGACGCGGTGAACATCGCCGCCGCACGGGGCGTTGCCGTGCGCGAGTTCGGCCTGAAACCCGGCCACGGCGTCGCCGATTACCTGCTGTACGTCGATCAGAAGGCGGCCGGCGTCGTGGAGGCCAAGCCGGCCGGCTACACGCTCACCGGCGTCGAGACCCAGTCGGGCAGGTACAGCGACGGGCTGCCTGATATTCTGCCCGCCCACCGCAGACCGCTGCCGTTCCTCTACGAAACCACCGGATTGGAGACGCGCTTCACCAACCTGCTGGACCCGGACCCGCGCAGCCGCAACGTTTTCGCTTTCCACACACCGGACGCTCTTGCCCGTTGGGTGGACTCCGGAGCGACGTCCGGTATGCCCGCCGCCTCCGGAATCGCGGAAGCGGGCAGCGCGTATCTGACCGCCGGGAACCTGCGCCAACGCTTGCAGGCCATGCCTCCGTTGGATGCCGGCGCACTCTGGCCCGTGCAGGCCCGGGCCATCGGCAACCTGGAGGAATCGCTGGCGCTGGCGAAACCTCGGGCGTTGATCCAGATGGCCACCGGCAGCGGCAAGACCTTCACCGCCTGCAACCTGGCGTACCGCCTCATCAAGCATGCCGGCGCGAAGCGGGTATTGTTCCTGGTGGACCGCAACAACCTGGGCCGGCAAACGCTGCGTGAGTTCCAGGGGTTCACCGCGCCGGACGAACGCCGGAAGTTCACTGAGCTCTACAACGCCCAATTGATGCAGTCAGGCAATATCGACCCAATGAGTCGTGTCTGCATCTCCACCATCCAGCGGATGTACTCCATGCTGCGGGGCGAGGACCTGGACCCCGATCAGGAGGAACGCTCCGACTTCGACCTGGACCAGGGACAAACGGACGCCGCGACGGTGGAGTACAACCCCTCATATCCCATCGACACCTTCGACTTCATCATCACCGACGAGTGCCACCGCTCCATCTACAACCTGTGGCGGCAGGTGCTCGAATACTTCGACGCCTTCCTCATTGGCCTCACCGCGACGCCCTCGTCGCAGACCTTTGGGTTCTTCGACCAGAACCTGGTGATGGAATACCCCCACGCGGACGCGGTGGCCGACGGCGTCAACGTCGATTCGGACATCTACCGCATCCGCACCCAGATCACCGAGGAAGGTTCCACCATCCAGGCGGGGCAATATGTTGACCGCATGGATCGCATGACGCGACTGGTGCGCTGGGAACAACTGGATGAGGACCTGACCTACACCGCCGGCCAGCTGGACCGGGACGTGGTGGCCGAGGACCAGATCCGCACGGTTATCCGCACGTTCCGCGACCGGCTGTTCACCGAGATTTTCCCCGGTCGCAGCGAGGTTCCCAAGACCATCATCTTCGCCAAGGACGACCGCCACGCCGACGACATCGTGAAGGTCGTGCGAGAAGAGTTCGCCAAGGTCAACGACTTCTGCCGGAAGATCACCTACACCGTCAAGGTGCCGCCGCCGGAACAACTGATCCAGGATTTCCGCAACAGCTACCACCCCCGCATCGTGGTGACGGTGGACATGATCGCCACCGGGACCGACATCAAGCCCGTCGAGATCGTGTTCTTCATGCGCAACGTGCAGAACCGCAACTTCTTCGAGCAGATGAAGGGCCGCGGCGTCCGCGTCATCTCCCCCACCGAGTTCAACGCCGTCACGCCCGACGCCACCAATAAGGACCGCTTCGTCATCGTGGACGCCGTGGGCGTAACCGAGTCGGAGATGTCCGACTCTTACTCATTGGAGCGCGAACCGACGGTATCCTTCAGACGACTCCTGGACCTGATCGCCTTCGGCAGCCGGGAACCCGACCATCTCTCCTCCCTGGCCAGCCGGCTGGCGCGGTTGTCCCGCAAGATATCCCCAGCGGAACGGGAGTCCATCGAAACTGCCGCCGGCGGCACGCCGTTGCAAACTCTCATCACCGGCCTGTTGCGGGCCACCGACCCCGACGCGGCCCTGGCAGCCGCCAGGCAAACCACCGGCCTGGACGAACCGCCGCCGGAGGCCATCGCGGAGGCGGAAACACAACTGCGGCATGGCGCCGCGGCGCCCTTTGTGTCGAACCCCGGGCTGCGCCAGCGGTTGCAAACCATCCACCAGGCCTATGAGCAGACCATCGACACCGTGAGCAAGGACGTGGTGCTGGAAGCCGGTTTCACCACGGACGCGGCCCGGGACGAGGTGCAGTCCTTCCGGCAGTTCATCGAAGCAAACCGGGACGAGATCACCGCCTTGCAGGTACTCTACGCGCGGCCCTACCGGCAGCGGCTCCGCCTCAACGACATCCGCGCGCTGGCCGACACGATGCAGGCGCCGCCCCGCTCGTGGACCACCGAGCGACTATGGCAGGCGTACCAGCGGCTGGACGAGTCCCGCGTGCGCGGCTCCGGGCAACGGGCGCTGGCGGACATCGTCGCGCTGGTGCGCTACGCCATCGGCGACGCCGACGACCTGGCCCCCTTCGCCGACCACGTCAACCGGCGGTTCGAGGGGTGGCTGGCCATGCAGGAAACGGCGGGACGGGCGTTCACCGCCGAGCAGCGACAATGGCTGGAGGCCATCCGCGACCACATCGCGGGCAGCGTCAGCATCGAGCCCGCCGACTTCGAGTACGCGCCCTTCAACCAGCAGGGCGGCCTGATGGGAGCCTACACCGTCTTCGGCGACGTCTTGCAGTCAATCATTGACGAGCTGAACCTGGAGTTGGTGCGGTAGGCAACCCCTCACGCGTACCCATTGCGCAAGATCGGTCATTGCGAACACCCCACGATTGTCGCAAACTCAGCGCGGCAATCCCGTCGCCCCCATTGTCATTGCGAGCGACCCACCTGTCATTGCGAGCGCAGCGTGGCAATCTCGTCGTCGGATGATTCGCTCAATTCAACGAGATCGCCACGTCGCTGCGCTCCTCGCGATGACCAAGTGGGTAAGCGTGAGTAGGCGTCCCGCCTTGACCCCCCGCCGGGTCACCCGCAGAATGGCATTACGTTGATTTGGGATAGAGACTGATGGCTGCAACTGCCAAGGAACAATTCACCAGCCGAGCCGCGCCCGAACTGTTGGCGGCGATGCGGGAAATCGCCCGCGAGGAAGGCCGGGACTGCGACGCCGTCCTTGAAGAAGCCATGCGGCTGTACATCGCAAAGTGGCGAGTCAATCGGCCGGGGGTGCGGCCCGAAGTGATGGCACACTATCGGGACAGCCTGGAACGCAACCGGCGACTGATGGAACTGCTGGCGCAGTCCGGAGGCTGAAATTGGGTATCACACACGTCACCGCCATCGTCCGCAACCCGGCGCAGCCGGAGCGAACCTGGGAAGGAGAGTTCCTGGTGGACACCGGGGCCATAGATTGTCTCGTGCCGCAGCAGCATCTGGAAGCCATTGGCCTTGCTCCTCGATCGGAGCGGGTGTACAGCCTGGCCGACGGCAGCGAGATTCGGTTGGGAGTCGCGGTGGGCGAGATCGAATTATTGGGGGACATTGCCGGAGTAACCATCGTCTGTGGCCCGCCGGACTCCGAACCGCTCCTGGGGGTAACGGCCCTTGAATCAATAGGAATCGAGGTGGACCCGCGCAACCAGTACCTGCGTAAGCTGCCATCAACGCGGTTGCGGACGCTGGGCGAAACGGCATACGACCCGCGGCAGTGACCATGACCGGCGTTTATGTGGCGCTCATCGTCAACTCCGACAGATTTCACTACATTGATTTGGGAGAGAGTCAAATGGTCACCACCGCCAAGGAACAATTCACCGGCCGAGCCGCGCCCGAACTGTTGGCGGCGATGCGGGAAATCGCCGCTGCGGAAGGACGCGATTTCGAGACCGCCCTGGAAGACGCCATGCGCCTGTATGTCGAATGCAAAACCGGCAATGAGGTACAGCCTGACGCGATCGCCCACTTCCGGTACAGCCTGGAGCGCAACCGCAAGCTGATGGAACTGCTGGCGCAATCGGAGCGAACGAAATGACTAAGGTTGCCGAAATAAAGTTGGCCATCACGCAACTGCCGTATGCCTCCCAGAGTACGTGAAGCAATCCGCATAGTTGAACAGGATGGCTGGTTTCATGTAAGAACGCGGGGCAGCCATCGCCGATACAAACACCCCGAAAAACCGGGGCGAGTGACAATTGCGGGCAACCCCGGCGAAGAACTGGACATCAAAACCTGGTACAGCATCCTTGAACAGGCAGGGCTCGACAGGAGGGACTACCGATGAAATTTGTGGCGCTAATCGCCAAAACGGGCACCGGATATTCGGCGCACTTGCCGGACCTCCCCGGCTGCATCGCCGCCGCCGGCACCTTTGAGGAAACGCGTGAGCTCATTCAGGAAGCTGCTGCCTTCCACCTGGAAGGAATGGTCGAGGACAGCGAGCAAATCCCGGAGCCGATCTACACCGCCGTAGAGGTGGAAGTACCCGCTCCGGCTCCCGCTGAATCGTAAGTAGCCAGCCGTCGTAGAAGCTGCACGATGACACAGGATGCTCAACAACGAGAACCGGCTCCCGGATGGGTGCGAACTGATTTGGGCAGCGTCAGCGACGTCCTATCGGGCTTTGGATTCCCTAATACTACAGTCGCGCTTGAACTTGGTAGCATAGGCCCATGAATACAGGTGAGAGGGGAGGGGTTGGAAATGGGTCAGACATTGCTGGAGCGAGAGGACGTGCTGGAGGAAGCGCTGGATTGGGAGGCTGGGCTCCAGGAGTTGCACGGGCGTATCGCCCATCGTTTCAGCCGCAGCGAGTCTCGCCAGCGGGTTCTGGCATACCTGCAAGGGTTGCTGGGGTCGGTGGAGCGCAAGAACGGGTGGCAGTTGGCGGAATATGCTGGGGACGCGACGCCCGATGGGGTGCAGCGGTTGCTGGCGGTATACCAGTGGGACGCTGATGAGGTGCGGGACGACCTGCGGGGGTACGTGGTGGAGCATCTGGGCGATGCTGGCGGGGTGCTGGTGGTGGACGAGACGGGGTTTCTGAAGAAGGGGAGGAGGTCGGTGGGGGTGAAGCGGCAGTACAGCGGGACGGCGGGGAAGGTGGAGAACTGTCAGATCGGAGTGTTCCTGGCCTATGGCAGCCGCCACGGCGCGGCCTTTCTGGATCGGGAGCTGTATCTGCCCCAGGAGTGGGCGGCGGACGGGGCGCGGCGACGGGAAGCCGGTGTGCCCCAGGACGTGGTCTTTCATACCAAAGCGCAACTGGCCCAACAGATGATCACCCGCGCGGTGGCGGCTGGGGTGCCCTTTGCCTGGGTAACTGGGGATACGGTGTACGGCAATGACCGGAAACTGCGGCGGTGGCTGGAGGAACAGGGCCGGCCCTACGTGCTGGCGGTGAAGAGCAATGAGCCGCTGTGGGCGGACAGGGAGGGTGGCGCGGCGCAGGTGGCGGCCCGTGAACTGGCCCAGCAGATACCCGATGACCGGTGGCAACCTCTGAGCGCTGGTGATGGCAGCAAGGGGCCGCGCCTCTACGATTGGGGTTGGGTGCCGATAGGGCCCGGGTCGGAGCCGGACCAAGGGCATTGGCTGCTGGTGCGTCGCAGCATCGCCGATCCTGAGGACCTGGCCTACTACGCCTGTTTTGGTACGGGAGAGGCATCGCTGTCGGAACTGGTGCGCGTGGCGGGCACCCGGTGGATCATCGAAGACGCCTTCAAGGAGGCCAAGCAGGAGGTGGGGCTGGACGAGTACGAGGTGCGTCTGTGGGTCGGCTGGTACCGGCACATCACCCTGGCCCTGCTGGCCCACGCCTTTCTGGCGGTAATCCGGTCCTACGCCGCCGGTGGCGACGGTAAAAGGGGGATATGTCCCCGGGAGAACTCATCCCGCTGACCGTGCCCGAGGTGAGACGGTTGTTATGCCGGCTGCTGTGGTTGCCCCGTGGCAGTCCTGCCCTGTCCATCCACTGGTCGGGATGGAGACGGCGGCACCAGGCCCGAGCCATGCAGTGTCACTACCGAAGACGCCTTCAGAAACCTTCATCGCAAGCGCGACTGTAGTACTAGTACTACAGTCGCGCTTGCCTTTGGTAGGATAGGCCCATGATTACTGGTGTGAGCGGAGGGGTTGGAAATGGGTCAGACATTACTGGAGCGAGAGGATGTGCTGGACTGGGAGGTTGGGCTCGAGGCGCTGCACGGGCGTATCGCGTCGCGTTTCAGCCGCAGTGAGTCGCGGCAGCGGGTTCTGGCGTACCTGAAAGGATTGCTGGGGTCGGTGGAGCGCAAGAATGGGTGGCAGTTGGCCGAATATGCTGGCGACGCCACCCCCGACGGGGTGCAGCGGTTGCTGGCGGTGTACCACTGGGACGCGGACCAAGTACGGGACGACCTGCAAGGGTATGTGGTGGAGCATCTGGGCGACCCCGGCGGGGTGCTGGTGGTGGATGAGACGGGGTTTCTGAAGCAAGGCCGGAAGTCGGTGGGGGTAAAGCGGCAGTACAGCGGCACGGCGGGGAAGGTGGAGAACTGCCAGATCGGAGTGTTCCTGGCCTATGGCAGCCGAAGGGGCGCGGCCTTTCTGGATCGGGAGCTGTATCTGCCCCAGGAATGGGCGGAGGATGTGGAGCGGCGGCGGGAAGCCGGTGCCCCGGAAGGGGTGGTCTTTCGCACCAAGGCACAACTGGCTCAGGAGATGATCAGCCGCGCGGTGGCGGTTGGGGCGCCCTTTGCCTGGGTAACTGGGGATACGGTGTACGGTAATGACCGCCGGTTGCGGCGGTGGCTGGAGGAGCAGGGCCTGTGTTATGTGCTGGCAGTGAAGAACAATGAGCCGCTGTGGGTCGACACGGAGCGTGGCTCGGCGCCGGTGGCGGCCCGTGAACTGGCCCAGCAGATACCCGATGACCAGTGGCAACGTCTGAGCGGTGGGGAGGGCAGCAAAGGGCCACGCCGCTACGATTGGGGTTGGTTGCCGATACGACCCTGTTCGGAGCCGGACCAAAGGCATTGGCTGCTGGTGCGCCGCAGCATTGCCGATCCTGATGACCTGGCCTACTACGCCTGTTTTGGTACGGGAGAGGTATCTCTGGCGGAACTGGTGCGCGTGGCTGGCACCCGGTGGATCATCGAAGATGTCTTCAAGGAGGCCAAACAGGAGGTGGGGCTGGATGAGTATCAGGTGCGCCTGTGGGTCGGCTGGCGCCGGCACATCACCCTGGCCATGCTGGCCCATGCCTTTCTGGCGGTAATCCGGTCCTATGCCGCCGGTGGCGACGGTAAAAGGGGATAGGTTCGTGGGAGAACTCATCCCACTGACCGTGCCCGAGGTCAGACGGTTGCTGTGCCGGCTGCTGTGGCTGCCCCGTGGCAGTCCTGCCCTGACCATCCACTGGTCGGGATGGAGACGGCGGCACCAGGCCCGGGCCATGCAATGTCACTACCGGAGACGCCTTCAGACACCTTCATCACAAGCGCGACTGTAGTACTAAGCGGCTCCAAGGAAAACGGCACGGCGAACTTCCATTTTTCAAAGTTGGCGATATTTCTGAGAATTGGAAATCAGGCCGCACGTACCTAAACGCCGCCAACAATTACCTGAGCCGTGAGGAAGCCGCGTCCATCAACGCCAAAACTTTGCCTGCCGGCGCGACCGTATTTGCAAAGATCGGAGAGGCGATCTCGCTTAACCGACGATCGATTTTGACGCAACCATCATTGGTTGACAACAACGTTATGGCCGTCAGCCCAACGCCCGACGCTCTTGCATCGGAGTTCGTTTTCTATTTCTTGTGCACCATCAAACTGGGAGATGTCGCTAGAGCGACCGCGGTTCCGTCAGTCCGGAAAGGCGATGTAGAGGATATCTCACTCCCCCTCCCGCCCCTCCCCGAGCAGCGGCGCATTGTTGCGGAGATTGAGAAGCAGTTCACTCGGCTAGATGCGTCGGTGGCGGCGCTACGGCGGACCCAGGCGAACCTGAAACGTTACCGGGCCAGCGTCCTGCGCGCCGCCTGCTCCGGCGAGCTGGTGGCCACGGAGGCGGAGCTGGCCCGCGCCGAGGGTCGGAAGTACGAGCCGGCCGATGTCCTGCTAGAGCGCATCCTGGCGGAGCGTCGGGCGCGCTGGGAAGCGCAGGAGAAACGGCGGGGTAAGTACCAGGAGCCGGCCGCGCCCGATACGTCCGACCTGCCTCCGGTGCCGGAGGGTTGGGCGTGGGCGACGGTTGATGCTCTCATCATCGAGCCACTTGCCAACGGTAGATCGGTCAAGACCGCATCAGATGGTTTCCCGGTGTTGCGGCTAACGGCTTTGCAGGGCGGGCAAATAAACCAGAATGAGTTCAAAGTCGGTGCATGGACCGAGCAAGAAGCCGAACCGTTTTTGATCCGGGAAGGCGATTTCTTTGCCTCCCGCGGCAATGGGTCGATAAAGCTGGTCGGGCTGGGAGGGATCGTCGGTCACGTACAAACGCCGGTCGCATATCCGGATACTTTGATCCGATTTCGATTGCATCCAGAGGTCGCGCTGAGTTACTTCGCTCAAGTGTGGAACTCGGCGACAATCCGCCAGCAATTGGAAACTATCGCGAGAACTACGGCAGGCATCCATAAGGTCAATCAGCAAGACTTGTCCATATGCACAATCCCAATCCCACCCCTAGCCGAGCAGCGCCGCATCGTGGCCGAGGTGGAGCGGCGGTTGTCGGTCATCCAGCAGGCGGAGGCGGTGGTGGAGGTCAGCCTGCACCGCGCCGAGCGGCTGCGCCAGAGCATTCTCAAAAGGGCGTTCTCCGGCCAACTGGCGCCCCAGGACCCGGACGACGAGCCCGCGGCGGTCCTGCTGGAACGCATCCGTGCCCAGCGGGAAGCCGAGCTGGCGGCGGCATCCGCGACCCGTAAACGGCCGGCCCGACGGAAGCAGACCGCGCCCTAATCTGTGGCATACTGCCCGCCAAGGACGGTGAGTGAAATGGTTGCCAAACCCACCGGCGATACGCCGGCAACGGCGCCGGAGGAGACCCGGATTGCCGGAGAATCCATGCCGCCGCCGCTGCGCCTGGAGTTCGGGCTGGCGCTGGAAGCGTTGGCCGAGGCGGGGTACGCCGGCTGCGGGCTGGACGAATGGCTGGTGCAATTCAACCAGGCCAACCGTGAAGCGGTGGGCAAGCTGGAGCTGACCGCTGAGGGAGTGTTGCTGGTATCGCCCATGCAGAGCAAAACCGGGTCACTACTGGAAATGATACTCGCCGGTGAATTGTACGGCTGGGCGCGGGAGCACGGCGGGGAAGCCCACGGCTCGCGGTTGGGCGTCCATCTCCCCAGTGGAGCCCGCTATGCTCCCGACGCGGCGTGGCTGTCTCCGGAGCAGTTGGCCGACTATTCCCCCTCGCGAGACACCTGGCTGCTGCACTTCTGTCCCCACTTTGTGGCGGAGGTGATGTCGCGCCACGACCGTCCGGCGGAGGCGCGGCGCAAGATGGATGACTACATCGCCCACGGCGCGCGCCTGGGCTGGCTGATCGACCCCTTCCGACGGCAGGTGCATATCTACCTTCCCGGCGCCGAACCCCTGGTTCTGGACGACCCCGAGGTGGTGAGCGGCGACCCGGAACTGCCGGGCTTCGTGTTCAACATCCGCGCGCTGGTCTTCGACGCTCAGTAGGCCGCCCCATGACTACGGCAACCACCGTCGGGCAGAAGCTGTGGAACTACTGCGACGTGCTGCGCAACGCCGGCCTGTCCTACGGTGACTACCTGGAGCAACTCACCTACCTCATCTTCCTCAAGATGATGCACGAGCTGACCCAACCACCCTACACCATGCTGGCCGACCACCGGCCGCCGCCCATTCCCGAGGGCTGCGACTGGCCCAGCCTGCTGGCGCGGGACGGCGCGGATCTGGATCAACACTACCGCCACACGCTGGAAACCCTGTCCCAGCAGGAGGGCACGCTGGGGGTGATTTTCAGCAAGGCCCAGAGCCGCATCCAGGAACCGGCCATGCTGACCCGCCTGGTCAAGGAGCTCATCGACAGCGAGAACTGGCACGGCCTCAGCGCCGACGTCAAGGGCGACGCCTACGAGTCGCTGTTGGAGCGCAACGCCCAGGACGTGAAGACCGGCGCCGGCCAGTACTTCACGCCGCGCCCGCTCATCGAAGCCATCGTGGACGTGATGCGGCCCGGGCCGGACACGACCATCTGCGACCCGGCCTGCGGCACCGGCGGGTTTCTCCTCGCCGCCCACGACTACATCGTGCAGCATCACCCGACCATGAACCGGGAGCAGCGGGACCATCTGCAAAGCGACGCGCTGCACGGCTGGGAGATCGTGGACAGCGCGGCGCGTCTCGGCGTGATGAACCTGTACCTCCACGGCATCGGCGGCGACCGCACCAACATCGTTGTGGACGACAGCCTGCGCGCGCCGCCCAGCGACCACTACGACATGGTGCTGACCAATCCGCCCTTCGGCCGCACGTCCACGCTGACCTACGTCAACGCCGCGGGCAAGACGGAGCGACAGAGCCTGACGGTGGAGCGTCCCGATTTCTGGGCCACCACCAGCAACCGGCAGCTGAGCTTCCTGCAGCACGTCCGCACGCTGCTGAAGATCAACGGCAGCGCGGCCATCGTCCTGCCCGACAACGTGCTGTTCGAGGGTGGCGCCGGCGAGACCATCCGCCGCCGTCTATTGCAGGAGTGCGACGCGCATACTCTGCTGCGGCTGCCCACCGGCGTGTTCTACGCCCAGGGGGTCAAGGCCAACGTGCTGTTCTTCGACCGCAAGCCGGCCAGCGAGACGCCGTGGACGCGGGAGATGTGGATCTACGACCTGCGCACCAACCGGCGCTTCACCCTGAAAACCAACCCGCTGACCCGCGCGCACCTGGACGACTTCGTATCCTGCTACCGCGCCGACGACCGCACCCAACGCGCAGAGACCGAACGGTTCCACCGCTTCACCTACGAAGACCTAACCCAACGGGATAAGGCCAACCTGGACATCTTCTGGCTCCGCGACGAAAGCCTCGAAGACTCCGAAAACCTGCCGCCGCCCAACCAGATCGCCGAAGAGATCATGGAAGACCTGCGCGCCGCGCTGGAACAGTTGGAGACAATTGCGGCGGATTTGGGTGAGGAGGAGACGTTATCTCAGGCTTGACATGGATGACTTTTTGACAGATTGGACTTGGCCTGACCTGCTCTCCCTCACTGGGTTTTTGCGGTGGGCATCCTCAATCATCTTTGAGGCATGATCCTTTCATACCGTTTTTGGAACGCTTCACTACCGCCTTCCATTACTGTGCAGATTTCGTCCCGGACTCGCAACTCTTGAAGCCCCCCTTCGCAGGCCAACATGGTGCGCCCCTGGATTGCAGCGAGCGAGAGCACAAGCTCTGCATCGCCATGCACTACGATATTGGGGTTATGTGTAACAACGATCACCTGCCGTTGTTGTTTTATTTCTCGCAGGCGACTCACCAAGAGATCGTAAATTAAGGTACTGTCGAGATCGTCCTCGGGTTGATCCAAAATGATTGGTTCAGAACCGTATCCAAGTACAAATGCTAGCAACGCCGCGGTTTGCTGACCTGGCGATCCCTGTGCGAGGGGCCTCCAACCACCACCACGAGTGTCTTGAAACTCTACGTCGACAGTGTCTTCCGGCACGTACAACGCGAGGCGATCAATCCTTTCAGGCGGGACCCTCCTTAGAGCCGTAGCGAAGCGTTGATCGCGCATCTCCCAAGCATCCGTGTTTCCGTCGATGTAACTCCGCAACTGCGCAACCACTGCATCCAACGCCTGCCAATTCCATGGTTCGGTTGGTTTCGGTTGGATCCCCCGTGCCACTGCTTGGCGGTCGTCCTCGAAACGTTCGATCCCGAGGATCAACCCCAGTTCCTCAGAGAGATTGGCCCAGTTTGCTTTAGATTTTACTTCCACGCGAACCAGATCACTCGACGTGGCCTGAGCGAAACTCCCACGCTTAGTGGTCAACTCCCCGTGCTTGGTGCGGTATTCCTCAAGGGTATCCGCGGACTCTTTTTCTAATGCTACAGCTCGCTCCGACTGCTCAACCAGCCCGTCTATTTCCTGGTTCAGATCCCGCGCTTGATCCAGCAAGCTATCGTATTCATTTGGATCGAGGATCCCTTGCTGAGAAAGCCGATCTGCTACTTCCCGGTAGTTGGCTTCAGCCGACTGCACCGATTCGTTCCATCGTAAAGCCTCAGAGCTGGATTGGATGTTTCGGATGTCCTGCCGAGCATTGGACACTGCATCTAGTACTGTTTGCTGGAGGTCTATTACCGTTTGCTTCAACGATTCGTGCGCTTGGCTCAACGCGGCCAGCGACCCGTCGTCGTCTGTTTCCGCCAAAAAGTCGAGATCATCAACAGAAACGTCCGCAGCCGTACCTGCCAGAACTTGTATGTTTTCCGATACGTTGCTGATAGCTGTTTGCCAGGCGTCATCCCGCTGCCGCCGTACACGATAATCTTGGAAAACCGCCGTATGTCCGCTCGCCTGAAGGAGATCCAATTTCCGTTGCACGTCCTCCAACACGGCGGCGCGAGCCGGCAAACCTTTTGCTTGATTTGCGGCTGCGCGAGCCTCGGCGCATAGAGCCAAGTAGCTGGATTGCAACTGTTCGGCGGAGCGGTCGATTTCGGATTTCCGCACCGAACTACTGTCGTCGATCACTGTAAGGAGAGCATTGGCATCTTGGGCGAGCGCGAAGAGCTGCTTCTGGCTGTAAATGCGTATCGGGAAACGCTCTCTGACGTCACCTTGCTGGGCGATTGGCTCTTCGCCGCCCAAAAGCGTAATTGACGAATTTGGCTCGTGGGCGCTCCAGGATATTGCGAAGCGATCACCGTCCTTCCTGTACACCACTTCCAGCGTCGTGTCTCCAGTGAGTAGACTGTCATTTTGACGTGACGCTGGGAGGCTCATACGCCGATCAAATAATTGACGCAGCGGGCCATCTTCCGCGCCGTCTCCGCCGTCTAACTCCGTGTCCCTGCACAGTGTTTTGCGGACGAAATCTACCAATGACGATTTTCCGGTTCCACGTGCTCCTATGATTGCATTCAGCCATGGGTTAAACCTGATTTGCATCGGCGATTGCCTGCCAAAATATTTAGCTTGTTTAACAGTAATCGTCTCGATCGCCAAATCAGCGTGATTGTTTGGGTCTTCGTTGTCTACCGAGGTTGACGGAATTAGAGATTCCTGCCCATCAAGAAATGCCAGCCTCAAACCCTCGAGGTTTGGGGTCGTCATTTTTATCCAAGTGAACCGTTGGCCCATCTGGTTTAGACTATGGCCATCGGAAGACCATATAAAGGGCAATCGTCTTCCAACCTGTGGAAGTGACCCATCAATCCATTTTTCTTCAAGCTCTAACGTAGGATCGACTTCCACCGCTGTGAGCGACGTATCACGTAATTCTTGGATACGTTGTAAACCACCGCGCCCCAACAGGCCATCGGGGCCATTCACATGCGCACCTATGACAAGCGCGTCGTTTCCACGCTTACCCAATATCTGCTCAACACTCAGTATAGAACGCCCGGTCTGTAGCCCGCGCTGGTCGACAGGCACCTCCATCGCAGAAAGCACCGCCTCAATGTGCTGTTGTGACTTGTCAGGGTCCATGACAAGGATCAGGTGTGCGCCGTCGCTCGCAGTCAATTCCACTCCTGGGTACAGGAACAGGGAGATACCATCGCCGTAGATAGTTTTCTGTAGCGCCGCAATTGCGTCTGCCGTGTTGTGATCAGTGACCGCAAAAGCATGGATCCCGGCGTCGCTGAGTGCTGTCAGCCAACCACCCCAATCTCCGTCGACCTCGCCTGGTTGAAGCTTGTAGTCGTACGATATTGGGGAATGCGCATGCAGATCCACACGCCACCACCGAGATCCAGGCCAACGCCACTCTGTGCTCATATTAAATCGTCTCCACTGATCCGTTTGTAGATTTTTCGGTACCAGACCACCAAAATCCTGCCATATCCAGTGTACCCCGACGTAAAGCCTTGGCCTCTGGTTTCCTTAAATCCGAACAACATCCGGCTCGGTGGCTCCACACTGTGCCGCCGCATTCACGAACCATTCCACTATCTGCGGATGGCAGGTGAATACCAGCACCTGGTTGGTTTCGGATAGTTCGATGAATGAGCCGGCGGCCTTGGTGCCCCTGGTTGGGTCGAAGTTGACCAGCGCCTCGTCAACGATCACCGGCAGGCGTTCCGCCCGCTGGCCCAGCTCCAGGATCAACCCGAAGCGGAGCGCCAGGAACAGTTGTTCGCGGGTGCCGCGGCTCAACTCTTGCGGCGTCTTGTCGATGCCAGCGGCGTCCCGGACCTTGATCTCGGAACTGCCCAACGGGGAAAACACGGCTTGGTACGCGCCATCAGTGACGTCGAGGAAGAAGCGCTCGGCGTGGCGGATCACATCCGGTTGCCGCTCCTGCTCGAACTTGCTCTGCGCCTGCCGGATCAGGCTCTCGGCAATCGTGCGCGCCGCCCAATCCCGGGCGTGACCCTGCAATTCTTCGGACAGTCGATGCCGTTCCAGCCGCAATCTCGATGAATCTTCCTCGGAGGCCAGCCCGTCCAGCGTCGTTCGGATGGCCCCGCGCTCGGTGTCCAGTTCGGACCGTTGGTCGTCTACCGCTTCCAGGGCCTCGCCGGTTCGCCGCAAATCGTCGCGGATGGTTTGCATTTCGGATTTCTCCAACGTGGCGCGGAACGCGTCCAGCGCGTCGCCCGGCCCGCTGATTCGCTGCAACTGATCCAAGGCGTTGGAGATTGTCGCGTTGAGGACGGTCCGTTCCTGGAAAATCCGGTCGATCCGACGGAAGTCGTCAGAATCCTCTGCACCTCCGGACTCCAGCAACGCCGCGATCTGGTCCGCGTTCTGCTGCTGGCTCTTTTGCCGCGCCGCCAGATCCTGCTTAGCCTCCTCCATTTCTTTCTCGGCATCGGCCCGGGTTCTGGCCGCTTCGGATATGTCGCGATGCAGGTCAATGATGTCGTCGGCGACACTGGCAACCCTGGGGTAGTCGCCCCACTCCGCCTCAAAGTCGTGGGCTTCCGCCAATGGTCGAGCCATCGCGACGAAATCGTCGATGTCCTTCTGGATGGCGGCGATGCGATCTTGCATTTCCACCACATCGCGGTGGTGGGTGCGCGCCAAGTCCACCAGGGTACGCAGTTCCTGAATGGCATCGGGTGAGAAGGTGTCCCGCATGTCCCGCGTCAACTATTCTTGCCGAAAAAACGTCCACTATTTTTGCCGGTTCACCCCCTCGGCCTGGCCCCGTTGCTGGGCGGCATCAGTCCGGTAGCTGGGGACGTCAAACTCCAGGATCACGGAGTGGTGCACGACCCGGTCAATCGCCGCGGCGGTGGCCATGGGGTTGGCGAAGATGCGCTCCCACTCTGAGAAGACCAGGTTGGACGTGATGCCCAGCGACCTGCGTTCGTAGCGTTCCGCGATCAGGGTGAAGAGGACCTCGGACTCTTCGGCGCCCTGGGGCAGGTAGCCGAGATCGTCAAGGAGCAGGAAGTCGAAGTTGTCCAGCTTGCGCAGCCGGCGGGGTAGGTCCAGGTCGCGCTTGGCGGCGAGTAGTTCCTGCACCAGGCGGTAGGCCGGTGCGAAGAGGACCGAGTGTCCGGCTTCGACCAGGCGGTGGCCCAGGGCGCAGAGCGCGTGGGTCTTGCCGGTGCCGGGCAGTCCGAAGGCCAGCACGTTGACGCCGTGTTCCACGAAACTGCCCTGGGCCAGATGGTCCAGTTGCTGCCGCAGGGCCAGGGGCATCCGGTGGTGCTCGAAGGTTTCCCAGGTCTTGCCCGAGGGGAGCCTGGACGACTGACGCAGCCGGTTGATGCGCCGGTGGCGGCGATCGTCGGCTTCCTGTTCCAGGACCTCGAGGAAGATGGGTAGGGCGTCGCCATGTCCGGAGGCGGTGAAACGGTCCACCGACTGGGCGCCCATGGTGGGCAGCTTGAATTGGTGGCACAGCTGGCCGATGCGTTCCTGCATGACGCTGGTGTCGATTACCGTCATCCGCACACCCCCACCGTGGCCAGGCTGACCGTGAGCAGGCGGTCGTAGATTTTCAGGTCCGGCTGGCCGGACAGGGTCAGCGCTGGGGCTTCGGGCACCTTGGGCTCGGCCAGGTCTCGCACCTCGGCGTAGTCGAAGGGCTGGCCCGCCTCCAGCAGCAGCGACAGCGCGCTGTCCACCGTGGCTTCCATGGTGGTGGCCGCCAGGTGCAGGATCCGCACGTACTCCACGTCGGCACGCTCCCCGCGCCATCCGTTGAGCGCATCGTAGGCCAGCCGAAAGTGCAAGGTGGGAAACAGCTGCTCCCGGAAGCGGTAACGGGCGAATGCTCCCGGCTTGCGCACCAGTGAGCCGATGACGTGGCGGTAATTGACGTTGGCTGCACCCTCGCCGCGCACCCGTTCCATGCGTTCCACCAGGTGGCCCTTGTAGTAGACTTCCACCCAGTCGGCGTACAAACGGATCTGCACCTCCTTGCCGATGAGGCGGGAGGGTACGCTGTAGCTATGTCCCGCTACCTGGATGGTGCTCCACTTGCGCACCTTGGACTGGTAGTTGACGTATTCCGGCACGGGAGCTGGCGGTAGGGAGCCCAGGCAAAGCATCTCCTGCTCCAGCTTCCCCTCTACCAGACGATTGCGTCTCTCCACCATCTCCCGTACGAAGTGGGCGTAGTCGTCGGCGGTGTGGAAATCGCGGCTGCCCCGCAGGATGAGGGCCTGGTCGATCGCGTCCTTGAGGCGGTAGTGGGCATGCTCGGCGACGCCGTTTTCATGGCTCTGGCCGCGATTGATGCGGGTGGAACGGAGACCGTAGTGGTCCAGCAGAGCGGAGTAATTGTCGTTTAGTGCACGGCCGCGGCTGCGTTTCACCTCGTGGGTGGCAGCCGAGGTATTGTCTGAGCGCACCACCTCTGGGACGCCGCCCAGGGTCCAGAGGGCATTCTGCAATCCCTGCTGCAACGCCAGGAAGGTCTCACCGGCGGCGACCTCGGCGTAGCGCCATCCAGAGTGGCTGAGGATCAACTGGAACAGCAGGTGCGGGTAGGACTCTCCGGCGATGGTCACCTTGAGTTCCCCGCAGTGGGTGAAGTCGAACTGGGCTTCCCGACCCGGCGGATGCTCCTGGGGGAAGTACACCTCCCGCTCCGGCCCGTGCAGCGCCCGCCAGTCCTGTAACCGTCGTTGCAGCGTCCTGAGTTGGGAGGCGCTGAACCGACCGGGATGCTGCTCGGCCAACCAGTCAATAATTGTCGTTGCCCTCAGCCTGCCGGTCGGATCATTCCGTAGCAGCGGCTCGATCGCATCCTCCCACACCCCGTCGAAGGGATCGGGCCGAGTGCGCCACCAGTGCTCCGGTTTCGTCGCCGACGGCAATGGACCACTCTGCCACTTGCGCGCTGAACGCACGCTCATCCCAGCCTTGGCTGCTGCCGTTTCCTGTGTTTTGCCTTCCATACGTTTCTGCCTCAGTAGCCCTACTTGTCGGTCTGTAATCAACGGTACCTCCGTACCGAATGATTACCCCATATCGACCGGCAAAAATGGTCGACGCTACCGGCAGGATCAATTGTCGTTAATCACCCGCAGCCCACGCTGCCGCAACCAGTCTTGCCACGCCTGCTGCTCAGCCTCCAGCGTCGCCAGAGCATCCTGCACAGCCTGCTGCGCGTCGTCCCGACGCTGGGTTTGGCGTTCCGCGCGTTCGATCGCCTGGGCCAGCGTCGTTTCCACTTGTTGCCATTCCCGCAGCTTCGCGGCGGCCGCCTCCAACCCATCCTCCGCTTCCAGCAGCGCGTCCGAGTTGATAGTTGGCAGACCCAATACCTCGGCGTCCGCCTGGAGACGCGGTTGGATCGCCGTCAACTGCGCATCGGCATCGGCGATTTGCCGTCGTACCCGCGCCGACATCGGCGATGCCGGGGTTCCCTGGGGCGGACCGCCTCTGAAAAACCAAATGACCGCCACCGTGGCCAGCACGGCGCCAACTACCGCGAGGAAAGCGGCCGCTCCGAAGGTGGTGGTTGCCACCAGCCAGAGACCGGCTACCAGCAGCGCGACGCCCAGCAAGCCGAACGCACCAGCGAACAATCGGGACCGGCCATTCTGCGGCGCGGACCCGCCAGGTTCCGGCCCATCGCCAACCTGCGCCTGTAGGTCCTTGCTCCGGTCCTCCACGCGACCCAATTCGTCCAGGGTAGTCCTGGACTGTCGTATCCGACGGCGGCGCTCGCGGATTTCGTTTTCGTCCAGCTCGGGAGACCCGGCGCCATCCCGGTCGGCCAGCGCCCGTTGCGCTGCTTCCTGCGTGTCCGCCAGTGTCGCCTCTTCCTGCGCCAGTGCAGTCTGAGATCTATCGGCAGCGGATCGGGCGTTCTGCAGCCGCTCGCCGTGGTTGGCGACTTCTCCGCGGACGACCAGCGAGAGATCGAACTCGTTGAGGCGTTCGGTATCCCAGTCGGGACCGAGGTTCGCCAGCGAGGTTTCCAGCTCGGAACGTTTGGCGGAGAGTTCGGCCCGTCTCTCGGGGAGGTCCTTCACCGACTGGTCGAATGCGCTCCGAGCGCGTTCCAGAGCGCGAACCTCGTTCGATCTTTCCAGCAAGGTCAGGTGCTCGATCTCTCCATCAACGCTTGCCTCGATGCGCTTGACCCGATCTTCCGCCGAAGTAAGCTCCTGGCGGGCAGTCTCGGCCTGTGCCTCCAACGTTTCCAAACGGATGACGCCATTCTCTGGAAAGGCCACTACCGTGGGTCGCTCCGCCAGCCGTTGTTCCGCACTGATCAGATCGTTCCAGTGATACCAGGCGCGCTCAAGGTCTTCGAGCCGATCCTGTTCCGACGCAATTAGTAAGCGGCGAGTACCCACGTCGCTGAGTTCTCGGTCAATCTCTGCCAGCCGGTCTGACTGCCGGCGGTACTCCGTCGCATATCCCGCAATTTCCTGCAACCTTGAATCAGTTTGTTCAATATTTTCAACCAGGTTGGAGACGAATTGGCTTCTACCGCGGGGCGCGAAAATCTCCCGCTTCTGGCTGTTCAATGCCGCCAGTGATGCGGGTAACCGCATCGCTCCGATACCGGCGCTGTAGATCTGCAGGTTGACACTGTCGTCATTCAGCAGTCCGTCATCGTTCAACTCATCCAGTGTGAAGGCAAAGATATTCTCAAACACACTTTTCGAGTGGTTACCCAGCAGTCTCGCCAATTCACTGCTTGGGATGGACTCCCCTGATGCGGAACTGAGCGCGACCGTACCGGCGCCCCTGCCTTGAGTGCGTTGGATGGTGATCAGTTCTCCACTGTCGGTGGTGACCAAAACTCTTCCGCCGTGGCGACCACCGGACAAGGGCGGGTAAGGGTTTGCCCTGCTGCGACCATCCGGGAACCCGAACAGAACCCTGCGGACGAATTCAAGCAGCGTACTTTTGCCGGCCTCATTGGGCCCGTAGAAGACAGTGACCGGACGTTCCAAAGGCCCAAAACTGCGGTCCGCGAACCGCCCAAAACCATCAATATGAAGGCTGTGGATCCGCATCAGTCATCCTCCTCAGCCAGCAAATTGACGGCCAGGGCCTCCGCCTCATCGAGCAGCGCCGCGATTTCTTTGTCGGTCAAAGTGGTCAGATAGCGCCGGTATCGAGTGTGTCGGTAGAGATCGGCAAGTCCGTCGCGGAACGTCTCGGGGGTCTCCCTGAGCTGATCGGCGGTGCGCAGCACCTCGGCCAGGAAATCCTCGCCGGACCGTATGGCGTCGCGGTCTATGGCCGCCGCGGTTTCGTTTTCGATCCGTTCGCACCAAACAAACGGCAGACGCTCGGCCCATTGGTCGTTGACTTCCGCCAGGAGATCGTCCAGTGCACCTGGCTGGCGCAGGAACCGGTTCAACTCACCCCGCCCAGTCAGGGTCATGCGGGCGACCACCGACCTGCCTTCTGCGCCATCCAGCAATCTCTGCATTGCATCGTCGATTTCGTTGAGCAGTTCCTGCTCGGCCTCCAACGCGCTGATGTCGATGCTCGTCCGTTCCCATCGGACCGTGTCCGTCGGTCGAAAATCCAGGCTCACGTTTCCGCGGTCATCAACTTCCACCAGGTAGACGCCCCGGGCTCCGGTTTCGTTGGGATGCCGACCTTGAGAATTGCCGGGGTACACCACCGTCGGAGTTTGGTTTCGTAGGACTTGGCGGGTGTGAACATGGCCCAGCGCCCAGTAGTCGATCCCCGCTCGCGCCAGATCATCCAGTGAGCAGGGGGAATAGGGCGCGTGGTCAGAGTTGCCGCCCACATTGGCGTGCAGCAGACCGATGGTGAACGCGCTCTCGTCCACCTGCCCGAGACGCGACACCAAGTTCTCGTACACATCCCGGGTAGGATAGCTGACGCCATAGACCAAGGCACGCTCCGGCTCGTCGAGGAAGACGGGCGCCGGCGAGAAGTCAGCGCCGAACCGGTGGCACCCGTCGGGATACGACAGCCGTGCCTCCCAGCCGTCCAGCGGGTCATGGTTCCCGTGGCAAACGAAGGATCGTATTCCGGCGGCATCCAGCCTCTGCAGACCTTGGATGAACGCGCGCTGGGCACGCAGGCTGCGGTCCGCACCATCGTAAATGTCCCCGGCCACCAGCAGGGCATCCACACATTCGGAAATGCAGAGGTCGACGATGTTGTTGTAGGAGTCGAAAGTGGCCGAGTGCAGCGCCTTTGCGACATTTTCCGGAGCCGCTGCCCTGATGCCCGTGAACGGGCTATCCAGATGGAGGTCGGCGGCGTGAATGAATCGAAGGGGCATATTTGGTGTTCATCCAATTCGCGGGCTCTTGCCATAGGACCCTTGCGGGCCGTCACAATTTACGTTCGTCGAACTGCGAGGTCAACCGTAGGATTGCACACCGCGCCTCGCACGACCAGGGATCTTCCTTCGCCGCGGGACGACCACCAGAATGCGCTTTTCAATCAGCAAGGTAGACTAAAGACAGTCCACAATGTGTTCGGCCGCGGACTGGACTTGGACTTGGTAAGGCAACCGACCAACCCGTTAGTTCCCTTTCCTGTCAAGGGCGGTGCTCATCGTGCAGCATCCACGCACCGTAAACTACCAGACCAGTCCAGGATACGCTGGTCGGCGGTAACCAGTTGGTGGCCGTTCATGGCGGTGGCGACGATGATGCGGTCGGTCGGGTCGGCGTGGAAATCAGGTAGGGCGTTAGCCCGAATCCCGATCTCGCCGTCCACGGGGATCTCGATCAGGCCCTGGTTCAACTGATCCAGCCGCCACCGGCTCACGTCATCCGGATAGCCGATGCGGCCTTTCTCGCGCAGCATCGCCATTTCCCAGAATGAGATGGCCGACATGGCGACTTCCTCGGCCTGCCAGGCCTGTTCAATCTCGGCACGAGCCACGGGTCCCAGTTTGGCGTCGCCGGCCCTCAACCAGAGAGCGGCGTGGGTGTCCAGCAGGATCACGGGTTTAGCACCCGATCCGGGTCGACTTCCACTTCCCATTCGACTTCGATGGGGGAGATGATGTCGCCCAGGATTTCCAGCCGGCCCTTGTCGATGCCGAACAGGGACTTGGGCCGTTCGTGGTAGGCGGTCAGCTTGGCCACGGGCTTGCCGTTCTTGGTGATGACGATCTCGCCGCCGTTCTCGGCCACCTCGTCCATCAGCCCCAGGCACTTTGCCTTGAACTCGGATGCCTTCATCGTCCGGCTCTGGCCGGTGTCTGCGCTGTTGGCGGTCATGGTCAACCCTCCAATGGGATGGGTGTGGCTACCCTCACCCCATCATACAGTGGTCGTGACCATGGTCACCAACGTGCAACCGCGAGCGAACCGCTACCGCGTGTAGCCATGCCGGCCAACAGTTCGTCCAGGCGAGCGAAAACGCTGGCGAAGGTGTTGTGGAACGGGGCGCTGAGGAGCACCTCCCGAGAGGAGCAACTCCCGAAAGGTGTGAAACCAGGCCGGCTCATCGTTTCCGTGTATCTACCGGCGCAACTGCGCAGTTGCGCCGCCCAACGGGCTTACAGGAGCCGGCGCTTTAGCGACTCGAACTCCTCGCGGCTTATGTAGCCTTGGTCCAGCAGACTGACCAGGCGCTCCAGCTCGCCCACCACGCCGCCGGCGCTGTCCGGGCCCGGATCCCGGGCAACGGAGCGATCCACCCGCTTCACGTCGGTCACGCCGCAGAGGCCCATGGCCACGCTGAGCTCGGTGCGCAGGATCTCCAGGCAGTGGCGGACGCCCGCTTCGCCGTTGACTGAAAGCCCCCAGAAGATGGGCCGGCCCACGAAGACCGCGCGGGCGCCCAAGGCCAGCGCCTTCAGCACGTCGGCGCCCTTGCGCACGCCGCCGTCGAAATAGACCTCCAGCCGGTCGCCCACGGCGTCTGCGATCTTGGGCAGCATCTCGATGGTGCCCTCGGTGCCCTGCAACGCGTGGCCGCCGTGGTTCGAAACCACCAGCGCCTCGCAGCCGTACTCGGCGCAAAGCCGGGCGTCCTCGGCCGTTTGCACGCCCTTGATGACCAGCGGCATCGACGTGATGGAGCGCAGCCACTCCAGGTCGGACCAGTTGAGGCCATGCTCGAAGCTCTCAGCGAAGTTCTCCCGCGTGGGCAGGTCGGGCAGCTCGATTCCCTGGAAGTTCTTCAGGGTGCGTTCCTGGTCCAGGGTGTAGGCGTAGCGGTACTCCCGCTCCCGGGAGTTGGCGCCCAGGTTGTCCACCGTGAGCATCATGGCCTTGTAGCCCGCCTGTTCCGCGCGGTGCACCAGGATCTCGGTCAGTTCCCGGTTCTCGAAGAAGTAGAGCTGAAACCAAAGCGAATTGGTAGCAACCTCGGCCACTTCCTCAATGCTGTAGCTGGAGGCGGTGCTGAGCCCCAGGATGGTCCCCGCGCCTCCGGCGGCCCGGGTGGAAGCCAACTCGCCCATGGGGTGGGCCCGCTGGTGAGTGCCGGTGGGGGCCAGCATCACCGGCATGCTTATCTCTTCGCCCAGGACCGTGGTGGTCAGGTCCCGTTCGGTGACGTTCACCAGAATCCGGGGACGCAGTTTGACATCGCTCATGGCCTGGACGTTCGAGGTGTTGGTTATCCAGTCCGGCGCACCCAGGTCGCCGAACAGCCGGTCGAACAGGGCTTGGGGCATGGTCTGCCTGGCCCGGGCTTCGTAGTCTCCAATGGTCAGCAGGGTGGGCTGAGTGGTCATGCGTCCTCCGTAGTGGATTGGCTGTGGCGGTCCGGCGTCAGCAGTCCGACCCGAACCCGTTGGGATTGTCCGGCCCGGCGGAGCGCTGCCGGAGCACGTAGTAGCCAGCAGCGAATAAGGCGGCCAGGGCCAGCGCCGGATAAGGCCAGGCGACAACGTGCGACATGTGGCCCAGGGGAACTACAGGGCGTGCAACGCCGGTATGACCTCTCGGCCCACCAGGTCGATATGCTCCAGCACCTCAACCTGGGACATCTCCGGGTAGAACAACCGCAGAGCCACGTCGGTGAACCCCATTTCGTGGTAGGCGGCGATCTGCTCGATGCATTCCTCGGGGCTGCCGACCAGGAAGGTGTCGTCCATCAGCGTTTCCAGGTCGCCGGTCACCTTCCGGGTCAGCTCGTCGTCGGTGCCATGGAGACCGTGATAGGCGTAGACCTCGTACTTCTTGGCGAAGTTGGCCCTGGCCCGCTCCAGCGCCTCCTCGTGGGTAGGGGCGCAGAAGAATTCGCGCACGATAACCATGTCCTCGGGAACGTCGTGGGCGTTCTCCTCCAGGGTCTGGTGGTACAGCGATATCTGGTGCCGGATGGTGGCGTTGGACTGGGCGGGTCCGACGTAGAGGATGTCGCCGCCACGGCCGACCCGGCGCACCGCCGGATCGCTCATCGCAGCCTGCCAGATCTTGGGATGGGGCTTCTGGTAGGGCCGCGCCGTGGGCCGCGCACCGGTCACGTTGTAGTAGCGGCCGTGGTGCGTCACTTCGTCGTCGCTCCACAACCGGCGCATCAGGCCGAGAGCCTCGGTGCAACGGGCGCCGCGCTGGGACATCTCCGTTCCGAAGGCTTCACACTCCTCCGGCCGGTAGCCCAGCCCGATACCGAGGATGAAGCGCCCCTCCGCGATGTGGTCGAGGGTGGCCGCCTGCTCGGCGACCTCCACCGGATTCAGCAACGGCAGCAACAGGACCGACGTGGCCAGCTGCATGTTTCCCGGCTCGGCGGCCAGCCGCGCCAGTACCGGCCAGGGCTGGAAGTGCTGGAAGGGGTCGATCAGGTAGTGGTGGGCCCAGCAATAGATGTCGAACCCGGCGTCGCGGGAGGCCCGGAACTGCTCCAGATGGTTTCGCCACTGCTGCTGATGGTCGATGCTGTCCCGCTGCACCACCTGCCCGACCTGATAACCAACGCGCATATCCTCACCCTGACCCGCCCCAACGCGGGCGGCCTGTCCCGCCAGAAAGGGCGGCTCCAACTTCCCCGCAGACCGGCCTCTAGCCTCCGACGTGGCGGTACTTGATCAGCCGCTCGCCTTCGAGGTTCTGGTTCACGTAGATGTCGCCGTGGGAGTCGACCCAGACGGCGTGGGCGCCGTTGCCCCACCCGGCGTCCCGGGGGCTGCCCCAGCGGGCCAAGACGTTGCCCTCGATGTCCAGGATGGACATGAACCCGTCCAACTCCGGCACGTACACCGCCAGATCGTCGTCGATGTAGATGTCGCAGGGTCGCGCCAGGTCCGACCACTGCTCCAGGAAGTTGCCCTCGGCGTCGAAGATCTGCATGCGGTTATTCTCGCGGTCGGCGACGAACACGCGCCCGTCCGTGTGCACCCAGACCCCGTGGGGGACGTGGAATTCGCCAGGACCGGTCTTCCCCGGCGCGCCCCAGGAGTCCACCAGCTCGCCGTCGGGGGTGAACCGGTGCACCCGGGCGTTGCCGTAGCCGTCGGAGATGTACAGCAGGCCGTCCGGGGAAATGGCGATGTCGCTGGGGCTGTTGAATGGCCCGGCCGCCCTGACCACCGGGTCGCTGTAGTTCCCCGACCAGCCGGTGTCTGAAGGCTTGTCCCACTCGCCCATGGTCATCAGCAGGTTGCCCCTGGGGTCGTACTTGAGGACCACGTGGCTGTTCTTGACCGGCATGTACAGGTTCTGGTCGTCGTCGATGAACATGCCGTGGGCGTCGGTGAGAACGCCCTCGCCCCAGGAGGCGAGATAATTGCCGTCCCGGTCGAGGACGATCAGCGGGTGTTCGCCGCGGTTGAAGAGATACACCCGGTCCTCGGGGTCGGTGACGATGGCCGTCTGTCCCAACTCCCATCCCTCGGGCAGCTTCTCCCAATTCTCGACCTGCTCGTAGGTGTACTTGCCATTGCCGACGGTAGTCATGTCGTCCCCTTCTCGCTCGCGCCGGTGACCCCGGGGAGCAGGTTGCTGGTCGCTCTAGTAGGTTGTCAGCGTTTCGATAACCGCCTGTTCCAACTCCCCGGCGCGGGCCGCAACCTGCTCGGCTGTCAGGCCCCCCAGGGGATGGGGAATGCCCAGCGGGTGGAAGTCGCGGCGGCCAAAGGTGCGGGCGTGGCGGAAGGCCGAGTCCAGGAAGGGATCGGTGCAGACCACCACCGTGGGGATGCCGAGGTTCTCCAGGGCCATTGCGTCGTGCATACTGCACGCGGTGCAGGAGCCTCAATCGGCAATCGCCGTGACCACGAAGTCGCACCGCTCGGAGAGCTCGCTTATGATCTCATCGGCGGCCGGACGGGAATAGACGTACTTGTCCACGGCGATGATGTCGCCCAGTTCCAAGTCCTTGGCAAGACGCTCACCCATGTTCTGCAACAGGAGATCGGCGTTGGCCTTGCGGTTGCCCAAAAAGCCGCCGACCTTGTCGTGCAGCGTGTCCAGCCGGGGCGCGGCCCGCCAGCGGGACGCCGCCTCCGGGTCGATGGGCAAGGCCAAACCCAGTTCCCGCATCCGGTCTTGGTAGTTCGTGACAGTCATCGTCCCCTCTACAATTCTCCGATCCTGGATCTTCTATCAACCTGGGATCTTTCGCGTGACCCGGCGGGAGCCCCAGCCGGGCAGGTAGGCCGAGTGGGGGCCGCCGGCGCCACCGGCGACGAAAATGTTGATGCGGTCCGGGGCGCGGACCACCGGCACCATCTCGTCGTCGTCATCAGCATCGATGTACCTGGGCCAGAAATGGCCGCGGCGGGAGTCGCCTTGGGGCGGGCCGCCCTGGCGGAGTTTCCGTACCGGCTTGCGGGCGTGCTCGAAGAGAAACTGGCGGATGTCCCGTTTGTTCCAGCCGTCGCGGTGGAGGAACTTGGCGTGCTCGGGGCCAATGACCACGAAGGTGTCACCCATGACGTACATCTGGACGTTGCCCAGGGTGCACATGGTGTCGGCAAGAACGGTCAGGAAGTTCCGCGAGTGGGAAGCGTGGTACATGATGTTGTGAGGCGCTTCCGCCGGGAACACCGACACCGTACTGTCGGTCGGGGCGAAGCCCAGCTCGACGTGCATCGGCTCCCAGGGGTTGGCGTCCTCGTCCTCGGCAACGCAGTAGGTGTAGGCGCCGGGGTGGCCGAAGGTGGCCTTGTTGGTCTCGCCAGGAATGGCGCCGCCCAGGTTGAGCAGGACCAGCTTGACCGCGCGGCCGATGGTCGCATTGGCTCGCCAACCGGAGCCGAAGCAGTTGTAGCCGCCGTTGATGTCCAGCTCCTTGACGATAGGGCCGTTGACGATCAACAGCGGAGTGTGGATGCCGGTGGAGCACATCACGCCCCGCAGGTTGAACCGCTCGTCCATCATCGCTTCGAGGGCGGTGATGACCACCGGCATGTGCTCCGGCAGACAGCCCGCCATGACAGCGTTGACCGCGATGCGCTCGACGGTGGCCCGTCCGCCCAAGGGCGGCAGCTCCGCGATGAGTTCGTCTCCCCCACGGCCGGTGCTCTCCACGAATTGGCGGACCAGGGGTTCGGATGGCGGCACTACCGGCAGGCCATCGGTCCACCCGGTTTCGAACATCAATTCGATGGCATCAGAAACGTCGGTGGAAAGCATTATCGACCCATGAGGAACGTTGGATTATCAGTGGTTCAGCGGAGGCGAGTGTAATTCTCGTACATAATGCTGTCAACGCGACAACCGCCCACAACCCCTTGGGGCGACACTGACGCAAGGTGGGGATTCAGAAACCGCCGGCTTTTCCGGTTTCGGGCTCGGAGACTTCGTCCCAGCGTTTCGGGCAATCAGCGGCCGTGGGACCGATTGCCGTGCGACCGATTGAGGTGGGCAGATCTTACGTCGAGATGGCCTGCAGGATGGATGTCCGGTGAAGACGCGCCGCGAAGCCGACCATTGGCGTCAGGTACCCGTCGTCGGCCGCCTCGAGGGCGTCGATGTAGTCGATACGGTAGTGACGCGCCACTACAATCGGCAGGTGGTCGCGCTGCACGAGGCACCAGGCGACGAGGGCACTTGTCACTCGGCCGTTGCCATCCGCAAAGGGATGGATCTGGATCTGCACAAACCTGTGGTGGTGCCACGCCGCCACCAAAAGGGGGTGGTAAACGTTGGGCTGGGCACCCCTGGGACTTGCCCGCAGCCGCTCCAGGCCGTAAAGTATGGGCGCTGTCAACTTCTACCCACCGAGAACGCTGCCCATACCCTCATGCCGGGCGGGGAGCCGTGGGTAGGACTCATCTCAAGTGGGTAGAACTCATTTCAAAAGGAAGGTCAAGATGCGACTCGACCCCATCAACCTCTATGACTACGAGGAACGTGCCAGGCTGGTCCTGCCCCACGACGATTGGGACACCATCGACGCCGGGGCTATGGACATGTTCACCACCCGGCGCAACCGCACCGCCTTCGAGGAACTGACTCTGCGTCCCAGGTTCCTCCGCGACATCGGGGAGCGGGACCTTTCGACCACCATGCTGGGTAGTGAACTCAGTATGCCGGTGTTCGTCTGCCCCGCAGGTTCCCATCACCGGGCCCATCCCGAGGGAGAGGTGGCCACCGCCCGCGGCGCCAGCATGTCCAACACCCTGATGATGCTCAGCACCGGTTCCAACTGCAGCATGGAAGAGGTCGCCGAGGAGGCCACCAGCCCCCTCTTCTTCCAGCTCTACCACCGGGGTTACCACCTCACCGAAATGCTGGTCCGCCGCGCCGAAGAGGCCGGGTTCAAGGCCATCACCCTGACGGTGGACACCCCCACCCCGAGCCCCAAGGAGCGTGACCTGCGCAACCGGTACAACCGGAACTTCGAGCAGGGCAACTTCCGGGGCGTCAACGAGCCGGAGAACGTGCTGCGCGGCACCGACGAGTCCGTCGGCTGGAACGTCAACCGCACCGTTCCCCTCACCTGGCACGAGCTTGAATGGCTTCGCGGCCTGACCGGCCTGCCCCTGGTGCTCAAGGGCATCCGCACCGCCGAGGACGCCCACATCGCCGCCGAGAGCGGTGTCGACGGCATCCTGGTGTCGACCCACGGTGGACGCCAACTGGACATGACCATGGGCGCAATCGAGATGCTGCCCGAGGTCGTCGACGCGGTCAAGGGCAATTGCGAAGTCTACGTTGACTCCGGCGTCCGCCGCGGCAGCGACGTCGTCAAGGCGCTGGCCTTGGGGGCCAAGGCCGTTGGCATCGGGCGTCCCCTCTTCTGGGGGCTGGCCCTCGACGGGGCCGAGGGCGTCCACGGCGTCCTGGAACTGCTCCGGGAAGAGATCGACCGGGCCATGGCCTACTGCGGCCAGACCTCCGTCCAGGACCTGGAACCAAACCTGGTCAACATCCCCCAGGGCTGGGGAGCCCGGCCCCAACCCGACTTCTAAAGAAACCATCTTAAAACGTGCTTGTTTTGAAGGGGAGAACAGATTACCGGCTGAATTAGGACAGGGAAAACATGTGCGGTGGCAGGTGATGGGAAAGAACGAGACTCTGCCCACGATATTGGGAATCGCGTGATCTGCTCCCCGAATTTTGCTCCAGCCGAAACGCGAGTTTTGTGGGATTGGTCTTGCCCAATGGGTGTCGTGGGCCGGGTGAAGCCCATGGCGGATATGGGCTCCGGCCTCTGTTGGCGACCCCACTGATAGATGGCGCAATGGCTGTTGGCGCCGGCGAGCATGGCGCAGACGGCCAAGGTCAGGATGGCCGGCAAGGGACGACGTTTGCCCCGAGGCGAGCGCGGACCGGCAACCATGGCCAGAACAGCCGGCAGGCTATTGGCCGGTTCGTTAGTGTCCATGACACTAACCTGTCCCCTGTTTTGGGAAACTGAAAGACCCGGTTTGCTGGGCTTTCCAAGGGTAATCGCATTTCAACTGCTGCTTCTCCGGTGAACCCGCTCACAGCTACCGCCAATGCCGGGAAAGCGGGAATACAGTGACCGAAATCACCGGTTGCGTTACGGTTACCTGCATGTTGTGGCCTCTGGACTCCGGCTTTCGCCAGAGACACCAGCCGGTAAATTCTAAATGCGATTGCCCCGCGAATATTCCCTATTGACTCGCAGCGGATGGCAGTCTATTTTACGCAGACCGTATTAGGGCAGTCTAAATGCAGCGCGGATTCACTACGGCATAGATCCAACTCTTATCAGTGCCGACGGAGATACCAAGGCACAGGCATTAGTCAAGACGGGACGAACTGCGATATGGCACAGTGACCCGCCCTATTTTTTCGGAATTCGGAGGTTCTTATATGAGGCACCAATGGCTCCCATTACCCCAACTGTTCGGCTTGACGCTATTGGCTCTCGTCCTGACAGTTGCGGTAGCCTGCGGAACCGCAGCAGAGGAGGCGCCCGCCGCGGCGCCTGCGGTACCAGCAACTGACGCGCCCGCTGCGGCAATGGCCGAAAGCACTCCCGTCGCGAGTTCAAGCTCGGGTGGGTCGAGCGTCGCGGCTACTGCCACTCCCGAACCCACGGCTGTGCCGCAAGTCTCGAATACGGTGGCACCCAGAGGGACTTTGACATTCGGATTGCCCCTCGTCGCCCCGTTCCACGTTTTTCCGACGGTCACGGAAGGAGCCGGGTATCACCATAACGGCTACACCACCGCCGAGACGCTCCTTTACATGAACGCAGACCAGGAGATTGTTCCCTGGTTAATCAAGGAATGGAGCGTTGCTCCTGACGGCGTCAGTTGGACGTTCAGGCTGCAAGAAGGCGCCCAGTTCCATAAGGGCTACGGAGAACTGGATGCGGAAGGCGTCATCTGGAGCTTGATGATCAGCGGCGGCGAAAGTTCCCGGGTGGCGTTCAACACCCATATCCGCAGGATTTGGGGGCTTGGCGGAGACGTCAAAGAGGGTAACGTTGTTACCGGCATCATCGACGAAGGGCGCGTGCAGGCTGTAGACAAGTACACCATCGAGTTGAACACCGGGACGCCACAGTACGACACCTTGGGTCTGCTTGCTCGCCCCCATATCAGCATCATCAGCCAGCGACAACTCGAAGAGGTGGGTGTCGAAGCGGCGAGCCGGAACATCGCCGGAACCAGCCCGTGGGATTTCCAGGAGCACCAGAGCGACCAGTTCACCCGCTGGGCCGCGGTCGAAAACCACTGGCGCAAGACACCTGAGTTTGCCGAACTGGTGTGGCAGCACATTCCAGAGGAGTCCACCCGCGTGGCCAACTTCCAGACCGGCAAACTCACGGCGATGGAGATGAATCTCGACTCCATCGCAGCGGTGGAGGACTCCCCGGGCACCAGCTTCGTGAGGATAGCCGGAGGCAGCGGCGTGAGTATGGCCTTCTATGGCAACTACTACGTGGGAGTAAACGAGGACGGGTCACGTACGCCAGAACACGTGGAAAGAGTCCCCGGCTTCGATCCTTCTCTGCCCTGGATTTCCGGAAACCCCGACCCTGAATCCGAGGAATGGCAGAATGCCGCCAAGGTGCGAACGGCCCTGTCAATCGCCATTGACCGCCAGACAATCTCGGCTACGCTGCTGAGCGGCGAGGCCATCCCTGACTCCCTGCCGGCGTGGGCGTTCCACCTGGACAAGCTGCCGCCTGAGTACCGACAGTGGGAGTTCAATCCCGAGAGATCCAAGCAACTGCTCGCCGAGGCGGGCTATCCCGACGGGTTTGAAATTACCCTCACGCCCCTGGGCGGCTCGAATTACCTTGAAGTGACTTCCGCCATCGCCCAGATGTGGGACCAGATCGGCGTCAAGGCTAACCAGCAGAACCTGCCCTACAAGACCTTCCGCCCGGGCATCGTAACCCGCACCTACAACCAGGCGTACCAGCACACCCACGTGGCGCCTGACCCCCTGGACCGATGGTCCACCGCTTTCAACCACGAGAGCGCCTGGAACTTCGGCACCGACCATCCAATCCTTAGGGATTTGATGAACGAAGCCCAGGGCACCGTTGACCCTGAAGCCCGGTTCGCGATCATGGTTGACGCGGCGAAGTTCATGTACGACAACGCCCTCACGGTCGGCCTCTATGCGCAGAACCAGGTATTTGCCCTGAATGGGGACACGACACCCTGGGACGAGCACCTGAACTACGCCGAAACGCGGGACCTGACTGCGTTCGAGTACGCTCCCAACCTCACCACTCAGTAAGGTTCGGATGGCTCAGAGAATATCCAAATGGCTTCGGCTGCGGCCGTAAGTTCGCTTGACAGCAAGCATCTTCATAATCGCTGGGCGCGCAGGGCTCGGACTGCTTCTGGCCCTCGTGCTCAGCTACATCGGGGTATGGGTTGCCTGGGGCCTGTACTATTTCTTCACCGACACCTCATCCAAGCCGCTGCGGGATGCAATGTTCCTGGGCGGAGCAGCAGTCGGGGCCGCACTTGGCGGGTCTCTGACGTGGCTGCGCATAGACGGGAATACTTTGCCGGCAGTCCTGGTGATCGGAGCCGCGGCACTGGTGGGGGGGATTGCCGGGTCCTGGATTGGGTTCGAATACGGGTTGAACCGCGAAATCAAGTGCTGCTCGGATCCTCCCGTCAACGCCTTCTCCTACGCGGCGGTCGGCGCCACCGTGGTAGCCAATCTGGGGACCTTTCTACTGGGCATTGTTAGAGAAATCGTCACCTTCAGGCGATAGTGCCGGGTTGAACGTATCTGGACATTTGATGCTGGGACCTTGATATGCAACGGTTTTTGATACGCCGATTCTTCCTGGTGATAATCACACTGCTCGCGGTGTCGATGATCATCTTCGTCATGGCCCGGGTGGGCGGCGACCCAAGATCACTGCTCTTGGACGATCATGCCACCAAGGAACAATGGGAGTTGCTGGGCGAGGAGCTGGGGCTGGATAAGCCCCTCTATCACCAGTACGCGATTTTCATGGGCGGGGTTCTGCGCGGTGATTTCGGCGAGTCAATCAGCCAGCGCCGGCCGGTGCTGGAGGTAGTCGCCGAAAAAATCCCGGCGACGCTCCAGCTTGGCGGGGCTGCCTTCCTGCTCGCGCTCATTGTCGGGATACCCATGGGTGTGCTGTCGGCAGTCACGCGGGGCAGTGTTCTGGACCAAGTCGGGAGGGCCGTGGCCTTGATAGGACAGGCGGCGCCGTCTTTCTGGCTTGGCATCATCTTTATCTTCTTCTTTGCCGTGTTCCTGGGGTGGGTGCCTCCGTCCGGAAGGCAAGACTGGAACAGCTTCATACTTCCAACGGTCACGCTGGCATGGGGCGGGTTCCTCGCCGGCAGCCTGCGATTGATGCGCTCGGCGATGCTGGACACACTGGACTCGGAATACATCAAACTGGCCCGGGCAAAAGGGTTGCCCGCCCGGTTGATTATCTGGAAACATGCATTTCGCAATGCCCTAATACCGCCATTGACCCTGGCGGGCGTATCGATGCCCGCTATCCTTACGGGCTCCATCACCACCGAACTGGTATTTGCATGGCCGGGAATGGGCCAATTGGCAGTGCAGGCCCTCTGGTCGTCTGACTACCCGCTGATCCAGGGCCTGACTATCATGTTCACTTTGGGATATGTATTCGTCGCGTTGACGGTTGACATACTCTACGCTTACATCGACCCCAGAATCCGATACTTGTAGGAGATACAGGTCCTCAGCGAGTGTAGCGGCCCCCCCGCCGCGCCGAGGATCCACGTTTCCAGAGAAGGCCTGGAGAAGTCAAATGGCGCAAGCTACAGTTTTGTCTCCCACCAAACCCGTCATCGTGCGGGCGCTCAGCGCCATGGCGCGCTGGCGCCGCCCGGTGCTGATCATTCCGGTGTTTATCCTGACATTGGTGGTGGTGGCTGGAATCACCGCCGACTGGATATCCCCGTACGACCCGAATGTAGGGGACCCGAACCACCGTCTTCAACCGGGGTTCTGGGCGTACGAGCCAGTCCCGGCCGTGATAGTAACCAAAGAGGTGGTGGCGGTAATCAGTCCAAGAGACATCGAACTACAGAAAACGCAGATCACCGAATACAATGCCATCCAGATAGACCCCAACGCGGTTATCGGCGACAAACTGGAAGTGGTTGTTCGGGAAAGCATCGATACACTTTATATTCTGGGCACCGACCACTTGGGGCGGGATCTGTTGACTCGGATTATTCATGGCGCGCGCGTTTCCCTGGTGATGGCCGGTCTGACTTTGCTGGTGGGCGGTACGATGGGCACAGTGCTCGGCCTGACCGCCGGATGGTACGGCGGGTGGGTCGACGAGGTCGTAATGCGCATGGTGGACATCATACTTGCGCTCCCTCTAATCCTGGTCGCCCTGGTATTGGTTGTGGCCCTCGGACCATCCTTCCAGCTAATCATCGTGATAATGGCGATAGCTATCTGGCCACTCTTCACCCGCGTGACGCGAGGCGAGGTGCTGCGCGTCAAGACCGCGGACTACGTCGCGTTGGCCCGCGTGGCCGGGGCCGGGACAATTCGCATCATGCTCGTCCACATCCTGCCGGGAATAGCCAACAGCGTGATTGTGGTGTCGACCCTGCTGGTGGGTGTGGTCATCCTGCTGGAGGCCGCCCTGAGCTTCCTGGGAGCCGGCGTGCCGCCTCCGACGCCAGCCTGGGGGTCCATGCTCTCCGAAGGCCGGGACAGGATCGCAATCGCGTGGTGGATTTCGTCGCTGCCCGGACTGGCGATATTCGCGACGGTGCTGTCCCTGAACCTGTTCGGTGACTGGCTGAGGGACGCCCTGGACCCCAGGCTGCGGCAACTGGAGTAGCCATAGTCCCGCATACATGCGCCCTGAAACCAGCAAGGGCCGACGGCTTTGGAAGGTCTTAAACTGATCCCAAAGCGTCGGCCTTTTGCTTGGCCGTGGGTGATGCCATGTTGTGGTCCCGCGGCGTTTGTCGCACGGTTTCCATTGAAGGCATCATGTCTCTCAATACCTGCTTGAACTTTCACGACAGCTGACGCGAGGCGGTGATCTCCATCAGACTGAACGCATGGGCGCCCGGCACCGGATGAACGGCAACCGGCACACGCACCGTAACAGCGAGTACCTGCCGCCGGCCGCGTGGCTGGAGCCTCATCCGTGCAGTCGCGATCCAAGTCTTGCTCTGCCGCATCCACCCATTCAACGCCGCGGCCGTTGACCACCGGGTTCGCCTGCTAAAGATTTGCTCCACTGCCGAGACTGGCAGACGACGGGCGCTGCCACCGCATCCGACATCGGTGGTCAGCCCGTCTAACCCGCCTTGACATCGCGATTGCCCCGGTTACAATCGCCCGAAAAGCCGGCGCCGAAGCCACCAGCCGAAAAAGGAGAACCTGCAATGCCGTTCTACACCAGAGGCGATGTCACCATCCATTACGAAGAACAGGGTTCCGGATTCCCCCTGCTGTGCACACCCGGCGGTGGATTGAGCTCCGTCATGAGCGGTTGGCCGAGGCAGGTCATCGACGCGTTCGACGAGTTCAAAAACGACTTCCGCTGCATCACCATGGACCAGCGTAACGCCAGCGGCGGGCAGTCCACCGGGCCGGTCCAGGTCGAAGACCCGTGGGGAGCATTCGCTGACGACCAGCTGGGGCTAATGGACCACCTGGGGATAGACCAGTTCATGTTCATCGGCTTCTGCATCGGCGGTCCGTTCGCGATGACGCTGATCAAGAACGCGCCCCAGCGGGTGCGGGCGGCGGTGCTGTGCCAGCCGGTGGGCCACGCCGTTCAGACGCCGGACGCCATGTACGATTCGGGCATGGACCCTTGGGGACCCGCCCTGTGCGAACAACGTGACGGCCTGACGATGGACACCGTCCAGCAGTACCTGCACAACCTGTATCGGATCCAGCCGGACTTCATGTACAGCGTGGACCGGGACTTCGCGCGCGCCTGCCAGACCCCGCTGCTGGTGATGCCGGACGACACACCCTCCCACTCTCTCCAGGCCGCCATGGACATGGTGGCGTTGGCTCCCAACGCGCGGGTAACCGCGTACCCTTGGAAGGAGGAACCGGGCCTCAAGGCCACGACCATCGAGCAGGTGCGCGGCTTCCTGAAGACCCACGAGCCCGTGGCAGCCGCCCGCTAGTACTATCTCCCAAGAACCGATCGTAAGGTCTCCCGTCACGCGGAACGACCGGGATCATCGGCCGCCCCGTGGCTTCATGCCCGGGGCGGTCATCCTTTGTCAGGTCTGGCCGGCGTCACGTCTGGCCGGTGTCAGGTCTGGCCGGTGTCACGTCTGGCCGGTGTCACGTCTGGCCGGTGTCACGTCTGGCCGGTGTCACGTCTGGCCGGTGTCACGTCTGGCCGGTGTCACGTCTGGCCGGTGTCACGTCTGGCCGGTGTCACGTCTGGCCGGTGTCACGTCTGGCCGGCGTCACGTCTGGCCGGCGTTCTCTCCGAACTGCCGCCCGAACAGCGGGGTCATCAACCCGCTGAGGACCGTCACGCCGATGCACAGGTAACCGATCCCCGCATATCCCAGGCTGGCCAGCAGCGCCCCCGCGATGGCTGCTCCCAGCGCACCCCCGGACTGGTTGCACAGCCCCATCAGGCTGGCCCCGGTGGACTTGGAATCACCGGAATACTCGGTGCTGGCCGCCACCAGCGCCGGCATCGCCACGCTCAGCAAACCGGTTCCCGCCATGACCGCCACCACCGCGGTCCAGAGCCCCAGGTGCAACGAGAAGAACAGGAACGCGCAGACCCCGCCCGCGACCGAAGTGACGGCGATCAGGGCGGCCCGGTATCTCGTTCTGGCCACGTACGCGGCGGAATAGCCGCCGACAATTTGACCAGCAGCGGTTATCACCAACGGCAATGCCACCAACCCCAAGGGAACATCGTAGGCCAGTATCAGGTGCGCCGGGAAAAAGCTGAGCGTTGCCCAGAACGCGATGCGCTGCGTCATACCCACCGCTATCGCCACCCGGAAAAAACGCAGCGACAGCAGCGACATATACCTGGAGAAGAACACGAAACTCCGGACTCGCTCCCGGCTGTCCTTGGGAAACCAGATCCAGTTCGCCAACAACCCCAGCGCCAGCACCGTGCCGGCTACTACGAAGGGCAGCCGCCAGCCCCCCAGGTCGGCCAAAACTGCCACCATGGGGACGGTGATGCCCGATACCACCCCGTTCATGGCCAGCAACGCGGTGACCGCCAGCGCCCGTCGGGCCGGGGAAATCACGTCGGACACGACACCCACCGCCGTCGGCGGCAGCGTTCCCCCGGCCAGACCGGTCAACATCCGGAGCGCCAGCAGGGCTTCGATGTTGGGCGCGAATGCCGATGCCAGCACCGACACGGACAGGATCACCAGTCCGGTCAGCGCCACGGGGCGGCGGCCGAAAGAATCGGACAGCGGCCCCACGCAGATCAGGGAAACCGCCCAGGCTGCGAACGTGGCGGTCGCCAGCTGGCCCGCCACCGCCACCGAGACGTCCAGGTCCGTGGCGATTTCCACCAACAGTGGCGGAACGATGAAAACCGCGCTCAGCGCAGCAAAGACGGCAACCGACAGCGCGGCAAAAAACCGGGCCTTGTTGATCTCTCTTTCGCCGGCCCGTGCCGCTTGCGTTTCGATTGCGCTCGTCTCCTGGAATAATAGCGGCGACCCGAACCGACTCGCCGCGCGCCGAAACGCCCTGCCCGCAACCGACTGGTGAATGGGGAGCCGTGCGATCGCCAGGATCGTTCAGCGCCGCTGAGCGCGGGCAGTATAGACCCGCGGATGGACGCTGCCTACCGCGCCCCGCTCGCTGGGCATGGCAGTTCAATCCTCCCGAATGTCATTGCGAACGACACGATGCTCCCCAATGTCATTGTGAGCGCAGCGTGGCAATCTCGTCGCCGCAGCACTGCCTCTCGCCAAACGCTGCCGCCTGGCACCGTAACTCCCGCACCCTCCATACCCGACCACAACATTCGTTTGACCCGCCCTGTCTGCAGCGACTCCGGTCCCCAGCGCCCCGCCGGGGCCCGTACCCAACCGTCAATCCACGGAGATCCCCCTACTGCGCCGTCCGCCCACCGTCGATCACCAACTCAGATCCGGTGACGAATGAGGACTCGTCGCTGGCAAGATACAGGACACCGTAGGCGATCTCGATGGGCTGTCCCACGCGTCCCAGCGGAACCCTCCCCACCTGGGCGGCCACCCTGACCTCGTCATCCTCCGTCGTCCCCAGCATCGGCGTCTGCACCGGCCCGGGGTGCACCGAGTTGCACCGGATGCCTTCGCTGGCGTGCTGGATGGCGGTGGACTTGGTGAACAGGCGCACCGCTCCCTTGCTGGCGGCGTAGGCTCCCGAGGTACCCGGCGCCGGCGCGATGCCAGCCCCCGACGAGATGTTGACGATGGAGCCGCCCCCGGCCTCCCGCATGACGGGAATGACCTCCCGGGTGCCCAGGAACACGCCCTTGACGTTGATATCCATGGTGCGTACCCACTGCTCTTCGGTCATGTCTTCGATGCCGCCCCTGGTGGAGATGCCGGCGTTGTTGACCAGGATGTCCACCCTGCCGAAGCGGGATACCGCCGCCGCGACCGCGCTTCGCCAGTCTTCCTCGCTGGTGACGTCCAGATGAACGAAGAGGCACTCCCCACCGGTCTCATTGATCTCGGCTTCGGTTTGCCGTCCCACGTCGTCGAGCACGTCGCCGATGACGACCTTCGCGCCCTCTCCGGCGAACAGCCGGGCCTCCTCCGCGCCCATTCCCCGGGCTCCGCCGCTGATGATGGCAACCTTGTTTTCCAGCCGCATGGTTCCGCCTCCTGCCATTCGATGGTGGGACGATTGTAGCCGCAGCGTAGGGCAGGTCAAGTTGGGCCGGACGTTAACCCCCAATCCACCGAAGAGATGATTGTGGCGGTGTGCTGAAGGGATAAGAAAGTGCCCCGTTGCTTCTGGGATAATGGTTTGTGAAACACCAAACCGACCCAAAAGAAGGAGCACCAAATAGATGCTACCACGTAACGACCCCGACCGCATCCAGATCGCCTTCGACGACCACCGCCTGGTCAGCAATGCGGCTGATCCTTCCGTCCACCTTGGCACTGCATCTGGGCCTGCCCCAACTGGTTGATCGGCACCTGGACCTGGGCCGTGCCCCAGGCGGAGCCAACACGGGCGACAAGATCATGACGCTGGTGGCCTCCGCCCTGGCTGGGGGCGACTGCATTGACGATGCCGACGGGTTGCGTGCTGGCAGGACCGCGCGGGTGCTGGGCTGCGTGGTCAAGGCGCCATCCACCCTGGGCACGTTCCTGCGCAGCTTCCGTTGGGGCCACGCCCGCCAGCTGGATCGGGTGAGCCGGGAACTGCTGGCCCGGGCCTGGGCCGCTGGGGCGGGACCCCGATCTTTGAACAATCACGGACCGTTGACCATCGACCTGGACCCCACCATCTGCGAGACCTACGGTCCGGCCAAGGAGGGAGCCCGCCACCACGGCTACACCGGCCACCACGGCTACACCGGCCAGCGGGGCTATCACCCGCTGCTGGCCGTCGCCGCGGACACCGGCGACGTGCTGATGGTGCGGCTGCGCCAGGGCCGGGCCAACACCGCGCGGGGCGCGGACCACTTCCTGCGGGAGACGGTGGGCCGGGTGCGCTACGCCGGAGCCACGGGACAACTCACCGTCCGCGCCGACAGCGGCTTCTACACCCACGCCATGGTCGCCGTCTGCCGGAAGATGGACGTCCGCTTCTCCATCACCATCCGCCAACACCAGAGCCGGCGCAATCTCATCGAGGCCATGCCTGAGGGGGACTGGACGCCCCTACCCTACTGGATGGACGGCGCTGCCGACGTGGCCGAGACCACGTATATCCCCTTCGGGAGTGCGCCTGACGCCGCGCCGGTGCGGCTCATCGTCCACCGGGTGCAGCCCACGCCCGGTTCTCAACTGGCCCTCTTGGTCGACTACAGCTATCACGGCTTCATCACCGATCGGGACGGGGATACCCTGGAACTGGAGGCCGATCATCGCCGCCACGCCGAGATCGAGAACGCCATCCGCGACCTCAAGTACGGCGTGGGACTGAACCATCTCCCCTCAGGGCGTTTCGCCGCCAAGTCCCCTTGCAATCTACGGCCTGGCTGGCGGTCCAGGTGATGGCCCACAACCTGGCCCACTGGGCTGCGCGCATCGGTCTGGGCGAGCAACTGGTGACCACCAAGACCCTCCGACGGCGGTTCTTCTCCATCGCCGGACGGCTCACTCGCTCGGCGCGCCGCCGCACTCGGCATCTTCCCCAGCGCTGGCCCTGGGAAAACCAGTTCACTCACGCCTGGGCCCGAGTGCGCGCCGTTCCCCTGCCAGCCTGACGACGCGCCGTCGGCGCCCAACCCGTCCGCCGGACAACCCATGGGCTGTCCCGCCGACCCATGCCAGCCCAGCCCGCCAGCGCCACTTCCGGCATGCCGCCTGGCCGTTTTCGCCCGCCGCCGCCACTGCGGGCCAGTACCTTGCCACTGGCGTGGCCGCCACCGACCGCCCTGAACCACATCTATTGGCGATCGGGCCGGGCTCGTTCGCCTTTCTTACCCATCATCCCTCACGTCAACGCTAGAACCGCATCCCTTCGGTGGATTCGGGGTAACACCTCGACAGGATTGCCGCGCTGCGCTCGCAATGACAGTTCATTAAGGAGAGTGGGTATTCGGGATCTGGACGGGAAAGCCGCGCTGCGCTCGTAATGACAGTTTGAGGGGCGGGTGGGTTGCGAGAGCGTTCGCTATAATCGGCGCAGATTGCAATGGCATGACATTGGGGTGAGCCAGATGGAAATCAAGGACGGCGTATTCATCGTGACGGGTTCGGCCACCGGCCTGGGCGCCGCCGTGGCCCAGCGCCTGGCGGGCAAGGGCGGCAACGTGGTCATCAACTACACCAAGAGCGAAGCGGAAGCGCAGGCTACTGCGGAGGCGTGCCGCAGCCTGGGCGGGGATGCCCTGCTGTGCCAGGCGGACATATCGGTGGACGAGGACTGCCGGCGGATGGCGGCGGTGGCGCTGGAACGCTGGGGCAGGATCGACGGGCTGGTGAACAACGCCGCCACGTCGGTGATCGTTCCCCACCACGACCTGGAGGGTCTATCCTCCGAAGACTTCCAGCGCGTCCTCTCGGTCAACGTGGTCGGCGCGTTCCAGATGGTGCGGGCCGTCACGCCGGCGATGCAGGAACAGGGGAAGGGAGCGATCGTCAACGTGTCGTCCGGCTCGGGCTTCAGCGGCTCCGGCAGTTCGATTGCCTACGCGGCATCCAAGGCGGCTCTGAACGTCATGACCTACTCGCTGGCCCGCGCCCTGGCTCCGGAGATCCGGGTCAACGCGGTATGCCCCGGCGTGATGCAGACCCGCTGGTGGCGCGAGGGTTTGGGCGAGGAAAACTACCAGGGCTTCATCGACCGTTACGCCGCGTCCGCGCCGCTGGGATCGGCCGGCACGCCGGAAACCGTGTCGGAACCGGTGGTCTGGCTGCTGGAGGGCGCGGAGCACGTGACCGGGGAGACCATCCTGGTGGACGCGGGCAGCCATCTGGGGCCGGCCCCGACGCGGCAGCGCTGACGCTTGCTATCGGCAACAATGTAGGCGACGCACGAGCGCATCGTCCGCGGTTGTGCCCGGTCGGGGCCGGCGCCGATAATGCTCCCGCGTACCCACTTTGCACAATCGGCCATTGCGAGCGACTCCCCGGTCATTGCGAGCGACTCCCCGGTCATTGCGAGCGACTCCCCGGTCATTGCGAGCGCAGCGCGGCAATCTCGTCGCCGGAGGGATCCTCGCTTAATTCAACCAGATCGCCACGTCGCTGCGCTCCTCGCGATGACAATGCGGGTACGCGTGAGGCCGATAATATCCTTGACACAGTATTGAGAGCAGGGCCATACTGCCGCTCTTAAGGGAGAGGAATATGGCCTCATTGAATCTTCGTCCCGATCAGTTTTCGCTGCTCGGTCATCGCATCCACTACGCTTGGGCGATCGTCGCCATCACCGCAGTGATGCGGCTGGTGTCGTCTTCGTTCCGGATGTCGTTCCCGGCAATTGTTCCCATCATTTCCGAGGTGTTCGGCTGGAGCGAAGGAGTCATCCTGCTGGCATTCTCCCTGCAATGGGTAGTGTCAGGGGCGTTCGGTCCGCCATCAGGATGGCTGGGCGACCGCTACGGCGCCCGGTTCACCATGACGCTGGGAGCATCCCTGTATATCGCCGGCATGGTCTTGACCGGCTTCATGACGGAGATCTGGCAACTCTACCTTTTCTTCGGCGTCCTCCTGAGCGCGTCAATGGGCATATTCCAGGTCCCGCTAACCGTGTCAGTGACGTCGTGGTTCCGTCGGCATCTGGGCCTGGGCATGGGAATTCTCCAAGGTTCCCAGGGCTTCGGTCCGGTGATAGCGCCGCCCATCATGCTGGGCTTGGTGGCGTTCTTCACCTTCGGCCCCGGCAAAGAGTGGACCGGCCTGTTCCCCTGGCTGGAGCCGGACACCATTGGCTTGCGGATGGCGTTCTGGATCCCCGGCATCGTGGGCGGCGTGATCCTGCTGCTGCTAACCCGCATCTTTTACAACTCACCCGAAGACGCCGGCCTGCGCCAGCTTGGGGCCGATGCGTCTGAACCATCCCGACGCGCGCCCACCACTGGTGCGGGGGCCAAGGAACGCGCCCGCGTGTTCCTGCAGCAGGTACGCAAAACTCCGGCTTTCTGGAACCTCATTGGGATCCACTACTGGGGGTGCGCGGGACACAGCATCGTCATCGTTTTCCTTCCCATCATGGTGGTGGAGGCCCTGCGACCCGTAGGCGGATACCAGGGTATCCAGGACCCGGCGTTGCTGAGCGCCACGGCCATCGGCGCCGGCGCGGCGGCCACCATGAGCCTGGTCAGCACATTCACTCGCTTTGGGGTGCCCATCGCCGCTGACATGTTCGGCAGCAAGTGGGTGATGGCCATCTGCTTCGCCTTGCAATTCGCGCCGGTGGGGATCCTGTTCTTCGCCGACTCCCCGTGGATGTTCTACCTGTTCGCTATTTTGTTCGGCATCGGGTTCGGCGGTGAGATGTCCGCCTTCCCGATCATCAACCGGCAATACTACGGCAGCGCACCCATCGGCAGCGCCTACGGGTTCCAGATGATGGGCGCCGGCGCCGGCATGGCATCGGGCGCCGGTTTGGGGAGCCTGCTGCTCATCGGTGTGCGGGAACTGGGGTTCCCAACCTTCCTCGACAACCCCTACTGCTGGACAATCCTACTTTCATTCGTCATGAGCCTGGGCGGGGTGGTCGCCATCCTGTTCCTGCCCAACACCCACAAACACCAAGTGCCCGACTGGGAGGAGCAACTTGCTCCCGAGTTTCGGACCGGCGCAGCCCCGGCCTCTCCGGCGCCGGCTGCTGACGGTGGATCGCCGGCACCAGCGACATCCGGCAACGACAACTGACGCGGTTCGTCAATTCATGGCTCAATGCTGGGGGCGGTTCCTGAAACCGCCCCCAGTGGTTTTATGGCGTCGCCGGCGTTATCATGTCGCCAAATAGACTGTATCCACCGCGCCTTCACCCGCACGGGAGAATGGCAGACGACGACAAGGAGGCACAACCATGGCAGACGGAATTACTATCCTCGTAGGCACCGCCGGACAGGGAGTCATGCGCAGTATCGACAGCGGGGACTCGTGGCGGCGCGTGGGCATCACGCAGGGCATCCATTCGGACGCCGTGGTGCGCTGCCTGACGCCCGTCCCCGGCACTGAGAGCGCCGTCTTGGCCGGATGCGACAGCGGCATCCTGCGCAGCGACGACAACGGCGACACCTGGCGGCGCGTCGACACCGCGATGAACGGTACCGCCGTCTGGGCCATCGCCTTCGACCCGTCCAACCCGCAGGTCGGATTCGCCGGCACCGGCACGCCCAACCCGTGCCAGATCTACCGGACCCGCGACGGCGGCGCCAGTTGGGAACTGCGACCGTGCGAAGTCGCTGCCGAGTGCCCGGCTGTCGGCGTGCCGCGGGTCACGGGAATCGCCATCGACCCGACCAATGGCAACAGCATCTGGGTGGGCATCGAGGTGGACGGCCTGCGCCACAGCTCCGACGGCGGCGACACCTGGGAGACCGTGCCGCACCAGGACATTCCGAACATGGACATTCACAACGTCACCGTGACGGCCGGCCCCCCGCATCGGGTGGTGGTGATGGTCAACGATGATGTGTTCCTGAGCGATGACGACGGCGATTCGTGGCGCAACCTCGGCGTCCGCCAGAACTTCCCGTTGGGATACCCCCGAGGCATCAAGGTGAAGGCCGACGATCCCCAGACCATCTTCACCACCTTCGGCGACACCACCCCCGGCTCGACCGGGGTCGTGATGCGCTCCACCGACGCCGGCGCGACGTGGAACAGCCTACCCTTGCCCGTGGAACCCAACACCGCGATGTGGGTGGTCAACTCCCAGCCGCAGAACCCCGATTTCCTCCTGGCCGGCAGCCGGTACGGCTACCTGTACCAGTCGGCCGACGCCGGCGCATCGTGGAGCAAGTTGGACCGGGAATTCAGCGAGATCTCCTCGGTGATGTGGTTCCCGAACTGAACGGTTCCTGAATTCTGAAGGTTAGCGCGGGTCCGCACCAATCGCGGACCCGCCTGCTTTGGCGCGCTCCAACGCGCCGAAATCCCCCGGCGGCGTGGCGAATCCATGGCCGTGATACACTTACGTCGCCCGAAGACCGACCCCGATCAACGCATGGAGGCGAAGCACGATGCCCATGGATGTAGCGACGAAAATTGCCCTGATCAAACGGCTGGCCGGAGACATCCACGGCCGCCTCTCCGCGAGCTCTGCGGAAGACCTGAACGCCCAGTCCGCGTGTTCTGAGTGGGACGTGGGAGCCGTCGCCGCTCACCTGGCCGGCGGCGCCGTCCGTCAGAAGGAGGCCATGGTGAGAGGGCGGGCCGGCGAGGGCGGGCCACCCGAAGGCGAGAGTGTTCTCCCGACTCCGGACCAGGTGCAGGCGTCCAACGCCAGCACCGTGCAGAGCCGCACCGCTTGGGGCAACGATCTGCTGGACGATTTTAGCAAGAACTACGGGGACCTGGACGAATTCCTTCACGGCTGGAGCGACTGGTCCATCGGCTGCTGGCACCGCCGACGGGGTACCATCACCGCCGAGAGTTATGTCGATCTCAGGATCCAGGAACTGGTGATCCACGACTGGGACATGCGCGCCGGAGACACCGGCCAAGGGGAACTGGACCCCGAAGGCATCGTGGCCCTGCTTCCCGCGTCGGAAATGTGGTACCAACTCTGCTTCCGGCCCACCGCGCCGCTGACCACACCCGCCGTGTACCGGTTCGAGATCGGCGGCGGCTCCGACGGGGCGAACCTTGAGCACGATGTGGTGGTGACCGGCGACGCTTACACCGTGTCGGAACGCTCACCGGAAAACCAACCCGAGCTCACCATCCGCGCCGACGCCAACACCTACCTGCTCTGCCTGTATAACCGGGTGGACTGGAACACCGCCAAGCGCGCCGGACACGTGCGGGTCTCCCAAACCGCCGACACCATCGCGCACGTATCATTAAGAAACCTTGGCCGTTGGTTCGGCGGGTTGTAGACACGCCATCCATTAGACGAGCCCTATAGGGCAACCACAGGCACGGGATACGATGACTTCCTATGATGAAGAGGTAATCCGCCAGGAGGTTGCGGTCATTGGGGCATTGGCCCGAGGGCTGAACCAGTTCCTCAACGACTTGTCACCCAATGACCTGCGTCGACACTCCGCGTGCGACGCATGGACCGTGCGCGACGTGGCCGGCCACCTCACCAACCGCGCCGAACGGCAGATCACCAGCATGACCCGCGGACGCGAGGGCGACTCGGGCCCGCCGCCCGGGTTCAGTGCTCCGTCGGACATGATGGCAATGTCGGCCGCCAACGCGGACGCCGACATCGCCTACTCCATTTCCATGGGCGACGATCTGCTGCCCACCTTCGAGCGGCGCTATCGGGAACTGCACCTGCTGCTGAACAGTTTCGGAGGCGACGATTGGCGCTGCGCCTGCTGGCATCCCCGCCGGGGCACCATGACGGCGCGCGAATACGTCAGCCAGCGCATCCAGGAGCTCGCAGTGCACGACTGGGACATCCGGAGCGCGTTCGATCCGCAGGCTCCCCTGCATCCGGACGCGATCCCCGTGTTGTTGGGGATGTCCGCGCGCTGGCTCCGGTCTGCCTACAACCCGGCCAATGATCCCCCGTCGGACGAAATCCGCTACCATTTCGCGCTTGCGGACGCCGCGCCAATTGACGTGTCGGTGCGACCCGACGGCGTGCAGGTCGGCGCGGGCCTCCATCCTAACCTCGACGACATCGACATGGTGGTCGCCTGCAACGCCAACACGTACCTGTTGCTGGCCTATGGCCGCGTCGACGTGGACACGGCGGCGAACAGCCTGGTCGCCATTGGAGAGGAAGGGCTGCTCGAGCGGTTCGCCAGTTGGATGGTGGGGTTCTAAACCCGCGCCACCGCCGGAACCTCGCGGGCCACGAGGCCGGGTGTCATGGCAGATACCACGGTCAGCAGCGACCGTCCCCGCATCTTCCTCACCGGGGCCACCGGCTATGTTGGCGGCCGCCTGCTGGGCGCTCTGGAACGCTCCGGATACCGCGTTCGTTGCCTGGCGCGGCAGCTTTCGGCCACAATGTCGCCACACAGCGGCTCATCGCCTGCTACCACCCCAGCTAGCAGAACACCCAAACCGGCCGCCTCACGATAGACATGCTCGACACCGTCTTCATCCGCGCCCGGGCGGCGTGTATGCCGTGACATTAAGCTGCTACGACCCCTATGAAGCGTTGATATTATGAAATAGCCTGTAACCACGCCGCATCAATGGCAATGTTTGCCGTCGCTGCTGGATCAACTAACTCATTAGGAATGGCAAAATGCCCCGACCACGGCAGAAGATAGACAGCGCTTCACCAAGCCTCGGGAGTAAAGAAACGATTCGCGAGGAAGGCGTCAATACCCTATTCGCCCAGTTGCTCCGAGACCAGGGCATCTCTGCCCGCGCCGAGCGCCGGAGCCGCGGTACCACTCCCGACATCCGCGTGACGCTGAAGACCGGCGACACAGTGTTGTTGGAATGCAAGTGGGAGGATTCCGTCAGCCAGTTGGAAAACCAGCTTGACACTCGCTTACAGCAATTCCCGGACGCGTTGGGCGTTATTGGCGTCCTCTATCCCGAAGGTTTGAAATTCCTGGACGATACCCGCGAAGGCCTAGAAAACGCCGGCGATCTCGAATGGTGGCTCCACGGCTCTAAGGGTGCCCTCGCAACCGAACGCCTCTCCCGCTTCGGTTCTCCTGACGACATCGCTGACCAGCTACGTGTGCTGGCGTTGGAACTCGAAGGCTCCGATCGCGTTGTCGCGGCCGCTGGAGTCATCGAACACGCGGTGGAGCAATCGGCAAAGCAATTGTCCGCACACGCTCGGATTTCCCGGCGTGTCAAGGACATGATCGCCAAAACCGATCAGGAGAATGACCGCGAAAAGGCTTTGCGAATCGGATGCCTCGTGATTTTCAACGCTCTGGCGTTCCACTTGCGACTCGCCTCTTCCAATGATGACGTCCCGACGGTTGCCGAAGCGTGGCGAGACGGTATTCCTGGACTTTACCAAGCTTGGCGTTATATCTGCGACAACATCGATTACGTGCCCGTTTTTGACCTTGCCTCCGGCATCCTGGATATTCTCATCGACGGCCCGACTGAATTGCATGAACCGGTGCTCTCGCCCCTCCTCAAAGCGATTGCAGATACCAGCCAATTGGAAGGACACGACCTATCCGGGAGACTTTTTCACACGTTGCTCACGGACGCCAAATTCACCGGCGCTTACTACACCTCTGTTCCGGCTGCCACTCTTCTTACACGGCTCGTGTTCCACGATTGGCCAGTGGGCGTTGACTGGAGCGACCACGAATTTCCTGCGTCGCTCAATGTAGCCGATATCGCCTGTGGTACTGGAACGCTGCTGATGGCCGTGGCCGCCGAAGCCGAACGCCGCCACACCGAAGCCGGTGGACAAAACGTTGCTGCGTTGCACAAAGCGATGGTGGAGCAAGCCCTCCACGGCTATGACGTCCAACTTTCAGCCGTACACTTCGCCGCCACCAGTTTGGCGATGCTCAACCCGAGCATCCAGTTCGACCGCATCAACCTCTACGTTATGCCGTTGGGAGCGGACGGTGACGACGTTTCTTTGGGTTCCTTGGATTTCCTGGGAGAAAATCAAGCCGCCGTCCAGTACGCCCTTTCCCCAGACTCTATGGGCGGCAGCGGCCGAACGATCCGCGACGCCGGTCGCGTGGCCGGCAGTGGTCCCAACGGAAACCGGGAGGCGGAACTTGCCACCCTCCCCGACTTGGACTTAGCGATTATGAACCCGCCCTTCACCCGTTCCGTGGGCGGAAATCTCCTGTTCGGAAGCCTGCCCGCTCCGGAACGGCGCAAGTTGCAGAACGAACTATCTCGTCGCCTCAAGTCTCGCCAGGCTACCGCTACCGCAGGCCTCGGAGCCGCGTTCGTGGCCGCCGCGTCCCCAAAGCTACGGCCCGGCGAAGGTCGTCTCGCCCTGGTACTGCCGGCCACCGTCTGCACTGGGCCATCCTGGCAACAGACCCGTGCTCTTATTGAGCGAGACTTCACGCTTGACGTGGTGGTCATCTCCCACGACCCGCAACGCTGGAATTTCTCAGATAGCACCGACCTCTCCGAAGCTTTGCTCATCGCCACTCGACGACAACCCGCCAACGGCAACGGAGACGCCCCCGAACACCGCACTACTTTCGTCAGCCTGTGGCAGAACCCTAGCGGCGTCCTCGACGCTCACCGCGCCGCCCAAGTTATCATCGACACCGCACCGGCCAACGTCGAAGCAACCGGCGCATCCCTTCTGGAGGTGGATGGCCGACACATCGGTGAACTGCTATCTATTCCCGAATCCCGGCTTATTGGCAAGAAATGGGCCGGAGTGCAGTTCGCCCGCGCTGACTTGACGCGCAGTTCCCTCCGCCTCTTGGACCACGGGGAAGTGTGGGTTCCCGGCGAATCAACCACCGGCAAGATCCCCCTCTGCCCGCTCGGTGAACTCGGGCAGATCGGCCCCGATCGGCGTCGACTGGTAGATGGGTTCGACCGGACAACTTCCCAGACAGCCTACCCGATGGTTGAAGGACACGATACCGAGCAACGAATGTCCCTCGCCTGTACGCCGGATGCCTACTTGTCACCGTTAGTTAGTCCTAAAGGCGGACAGCGCCCGGGATATGGCGATCACCTCTGGCAACAAGCCGGCCGTCTGCTGGTTGCCGAACGGCTTTGGCTGGAAACCACTCGAGTCATCGCGATGCGATCTGAAGCACGGGTGCTATCCAATGTTTGGTGGCCCGTCAAGGTCGACGATATCTCGCACGAGAAGGCACTGGCAGTTTGGCTCAACTCCAGCCTAGGTCTGCTGACTATTCTGGCGCAACGTACCAGCACCAGAGGTGGCTGGGTCGCGATGAAAAAGGCGGATCTGGAGGTGTTGCCGGTTCTCGACTCGCGAGCGATGTCAACGGAACGGTTGCAAGCTTGCGCCGAACTGTTCGACTCATTGATTGAGGACGAATTCCAGCGCCTTCCGGCTATGACCGATTGCCCGGTCCGCCAACGCCTCGACACCGGCATCTCCAAAATCATGGGCCTTCCCGACCTTGATGGGCTACGCCGCCTGCTAGCCTCGGAGCCAGTGGTTTCCAACCGTCGGTTATGAAGGCGAACATTCCCAACCCCCCATGCTAAAATCCCCGGCAACCCCATAAAGGAGACCCACCCCTCGTTATGCAGTACGACTACATCGTGGTCGGCGGCGGTTCCGCCGGCTGTGTCATGGCCACCCGCCTCTCCGAAATGACCGACAAGTCCGTCATCCTACTGGAGGCCGGCCCCGACTACCCGGACTTCGAGCATCTGCCCGAGGACCTGAAACAGGGCAACAACACCTGGCTGTCCGCCTATGGCCCGCACAGCTGGGACCTGCGCGGCCGCGCCAATCCCTCGCAGGACGAGCCGATGATCATCCCGCGCGGCAAGGCTATGGGCGGATCGTCGTCCATCAACGGCCAGGTAGTGTTCCGAGGCATACCCGAGGACTACGACCTGTGGGCCGAGTGGGGCAACGACGAGTGGAAGTTCACCGACTGCCTGCCCTTCTTCCGCAAGCTGGAGAACGACCGGGATTACAGCGGCGACGACTTCCATGGCTCGGAGGGCCCGCTGCCGGTGCGCCGGCCCAAGCGCCAGGACTGGCTGCCCTTCAACACCGCTTTCTACGACGCCTGCGTCCGCCTGGGTATCCCCGAGCACCCCGACCAGAACGCCCCCGACTGCTACACCGCCGTTTCGCCGCGGCCGATGAACAACATCGACGGCGTGCGCATGAGCACCTCGCTGACCTTCCTCAGCACCGCCCGCCACCGGCTCAACCTGACAGTGCGGGGCAACATCTACGCGCGCCGCGTCGTGCTGGACGGCAACCGGGCGGTGGGCGTCGAGGTGGAGAGCGGCGGCGAGATCTTCACCGTGGAGGGCAACAACGTCGTGCTGTGCAGCGGCACCATCGGCTCCGCCCAACTGCTGCTCCTCTCGGGCATCGGACCCGCCGACCACCTGCGCGAAATGGGCATCCCGGTGAACCACGAGCTGCCCGGCGTGGGCATGAACTTCCGCGACCATCCCGCCGCCTATATCCTGTTCCGCGGCGAGGGCGAGGAACCCGACACCTTCGCGCCCAACATCCAGGTGGGCCTGCGCTGGAGCGCGGACGACTCGCCGACCAAGTCCGACTTCCAGATCACCCCCACCCTGATGACCAGCGAGCACCGACCATCCAGCATCAGCTACGACGGTTCCGGCTTCCACTTCGGCCTCAGCGTGGGGCTGCAGAACGCGGTCGGGGCCGGTCGCCTCTCGCTCCAGTCCACCGACCCGGCAGTCCAGCCTGATCTCGACTACCAGCTGTTCAGCAGTCCCTACGACCGCCAGCGGATGCGTCAGGCCATTCGCAAAGCCCTGGAAATCGCCGAGGAGTCTCCCTTCAAAGACTTCATCGTCGAGCGGTTGAATCCGGTGGATACCGACCTCGTCAGCGACGACGCCCTGGACAACTGGATCCTTCGCAACGCCTACACCCAGCACCACATCGCCGGCACCTGCAAGATGGGCCCCGCCAGCGACCCCATGGCGGTGGTGAGCCAACACGGCGAGGTACACGGCATCGAGGGCCTGCGCGTCGCCGACGCCTCCGTGATGCCCGACGTGATCCGCGCCAACACGAACGCCACGACGATCATGATCAGCGAACGCGTGTCGGAGTTCATCAAGGCTAGGGTGTAATTCCTGCGACTGCCACCCAACGTAGGGGCGAGTGGCGATTCGCCCTGAACCCGCCCTAAAACGCAGATGTCAGACAATACGATCCGAAAGTATCTCCGGCCGGCGGCATTGGCATTGGCGGCGGGGATCACACTCGCCCTGATCGCTCTGGTAATTTTCGCGCCGTTGCAGGGCGCAGCGCTGCCACAGGGGCCGCCCCCTCCACTGACGCCGCCGCCCGTGCCGACGCCCACGCCGGTGGTTTTGGGAGTCCCGGCGAAGGTGGAAGCCACGCCCACCGGTAATACCGGCGAGGTTTTCGTGGTATGGAAGCCCGCGCAAAACGCCACCGTCCACTGGGTATGGTCTGCGAAGTGGGACAATACCGGCGGGAAATGGACCCCGACCCCCGGCGAGTGGGATCAGGCGGTGGTGGGCGGTCTGGAAAATTGGGAAGATCATTGGTTCAGCGTCATTGCCGGCCTGGACCGGGGGAATGGCGAATACGAATGGTCCAAGTGGAGCAATTGGGCGAAAGCCGCCCCTGAATGGCATCCAACTCCGCTTCCGGATCCGACAGCTGGCATCGGCGACGTGGACATACATATCACTCACGGCTCCAACGGACAGGAAGCTGTTGCCCGCACGCCTTGCGACGGTCCAACAGCGCCCATCGTTCTGACCGTCCACGGTGGCGGGAGTCCAACTGGCGCCTCCTGCATCTATGGAAAAGACGCCAACTTCAACCTGACTCCATTGGTGTCCAGCGGCCATAACTTCAAGATACAAATGGCCTGCATCGACCCCGCCCTGGCAGATTGCGCGTCGGCAACGGGCGCATACCGGGCAAATTGGGACATTGGCTTTGTTGAGCGCGTCAGGCGCCGCACCGATGGGCAGGTACAATTTGAGGTTGCATCGTTCCCTGAATTGAGCATCGCCGGCCCCGACGCGTTGCGCCTTGTTGGGAACGGCGTACTGTCAGCGGCACAAATCGATCCCGCTTACGTGAGCGGCGACCATCCCGTCATGGACATCAGCAACCTCTGGGGCCTGTATCCCGATCAGGCTGCCCATCTCGCCGTTATTGACGCTGTACAACCTGCAATGGCCGAACTCACTGCGACGAACGGCGGCGTGCAGGTCGCCTACATGATGACCGCAACCACTACCTATTCTCTCGGAATGAAGTGCATGACGATTTGAATACCTGGCGAGGATTCCGGGTGGGCAGCCACAGCGCAAACCTCAGCGAATTACTGTCCGGCCTGGGGGCCGACCCGCAATTGCTGGCCTCCGCCGACGTGTACGCGGCCCTGGAGGGTCGCGTTATTGACGGCGCAATATCGTGCGCAACCTGTGGAGATGACCTGCGTTGGTACGAAGTTGCCGACTACATCGTCGGCCCCCTCTTCAACGTGCCCCACAGCTGGCTTGCCGTCAATCTCGAGATCTGGAACGCGATGCCCCTAGACCTGCAGAACATCATCCTGGAAGAAGGCGCACGCCACGCGTACTTGAACCGTCATCTGGTGTTGCTCAGCGTCGAGCCGGAGGCGGTAGATCATACTATCGGCAACGGTATGCGATACGCGCATTTCTCCTACCGGATACAGGATGAAATGCGCCTGTCCGCCATCAAGAACGTGGTTCCCCAGTGGGTCGAGCGTGCTGGTGGCCCGACCTCAGAAGCTATCCGCCTCTTCAACACCCTCGTGTACCCAATCGTCAACGTGTACGTCAACCCCGACGGCTCAGCATCGGCTGGAAACCAAACCACTCCGTAATCGCATGCGGGACGAGGACCACCCATGCAATTTGAAACCATTGCCGCCCAGGCGGCGCACCAGATCGATCCGGCCACGGGAGCGGTCGCGCCTCCCATCTACCTTTCGACCACGTTCGAGCGGGACGCGGACGGCGAGTACTCGCGCGGGTTCGTCTACTCCCGTGTCGACAACCCGAACCGCCATGCCCTGGAAGAGTGCCTCGCCCTGCTGGAGGGTGGGGAAACAGGAAACGCGGCGAGCGCTGCCTTCGCCTCCGGTTCGGCGGCTACCGCTGCCGTGTTCCAGGCCCTGGCTCCCGGCGACCACGTGATCGCGCCGGACGACTGCTATCACGGCACGTCGCGCATGCTCCGTGAGGTGTTCGCGCCGTGGGGCGTCGAGATCTCGTTCGTCGACATGACCGATGCGGACGCAGTGCAGCGCTCCGTGCGCCCCAACACGCGCCTGGTCTGGGTCGAAACGCCGTCCAATCCCTTGCTCAAGATAACCGACATCGCGCGGATGGCCGCCATCGCCCATTCGGCCGGCGCTGCGTGCGCCTGCGACAACACCTGGGCCAGCCCGATGCTGCAGCGACCCTTCGAATCGGACGCCGATCTGGTCGTGCATTCGACCACCAAGTATCTGAGCGGACACGAGGATGTGACCGGTGGCGCTGTGGTCGGTCGCGAGGACCCCCTCTTCTTCCAGCGGGTCCGGCTGATCCAGAACCTGTGCGGCGCGGTGCCGTCGCCCTTCGATTGCTGGCTCACCCTGCGCGGCATCCGGACGCTGCCGGTGCGGATGCGGGCCCACTCAGCCAATGCGGGTCAACTGGCGCGGTTCCTGGAGGACCACTCCCAAGTGTCCGCGGTGCACTATCCGGGGCTACCGGACCATCCGGGCCACGATATCGCCGCCCGGCAGATGTCCGACTTCGGCGGGATGCTGTCCTTCCAGGTTGCCGGCGGGCGTGAGGCAGCGATGGCCGTCGCAGCCGGGGTGAAGCTGTTCGTGCGGGCCACCAGCCTGGGCGGGACGCAGAGCCTGATCGAGCACCGGGCGTCCATTGAAGGACCGGACACCACGACGCCGGACGACCTGCTGCGGGTATCCGTGGGGCTGGAGAACGCCGACGACCTGATAGGCGACCTCGCCCAGGCTTTGGGGTAATCTTATCGCTCTTGATGACGATCTCGTACGCCGAAGACAACCGTCTCCGCATGTTACGCAATCTCGACCTACCGATCGCGACCCACAGAATGTAAAGGGAACCATCGGGCAGCTTTGCCAAGGCAGAGCGCAACTCACCTGAGTTGATCCCGCCGCAGGTCAATCGTCCATCGTCTTGCCGTGTGGTACCATCTGACCGCCAAACGAACGATCGGCGCGACGGTGGGAGACGATCACGGTGACCCAGATCAACGATTTTCCAAGAGACCCTAACGACGCCGAGCCCGGTGTCCAGCGGGGCCTGTCATATATCGCCGCCGACGAATTCGATCTGGCCATTGCCGAGTTTGATGAGGTCTTGGCCGGCGATCCCGACCATGTCCAGGCTTGGTGCGGTCGTGCCGCCGCCTTAGTGAGTCAGGGTCGCGAAGAGGAGGCGATGGACAACTACGATCGAGCCCTGTCCGTGGCCCCCAACAACGCAGCCGCACGTTTCGGCCGCGGAACCATCTACGCATCATGGGGCGAATTTGAGCTCGCCCTGGCGGAATTAGATCTAGCCACCGAAAACGACCCTAGCCTGGCTGCGGCCTACCTGGGTCGCGGTGTGGTGTACACCCAAATGGAACAGCACGATCTCGCCCTGGACAATTTCGACCGTGCCATTGGTCTGGACCCTTCCGACGTCCAGATTCACTTCCAACGTGCCGATCTCTGTTCCCAGCTCGGCCTGACCGACCAGGCCATCTCCTCCTACGGCGAGGTCGTAAAGCTCGACCCCGAGAACGCCGGCGCCCACATAGGTCGGGCCATGACCTACGCCGATGGCGGCAGGTTCCGCCAAGCCATTACCGACCTGAATCGCGCCATCAAAATCGACCCTGACGACCACTATGCTTATCTGGCCCGGGGCGGGGTGCGCGAGTTCACCGGGAAGGAGCGACAGGCCGTCAGCGACTACAACCGCGCCGTCCGACTGGCTCCCGAAGACCCACTGCCCTATCTCGCTCGAGGCCAAGTCCTGCTGGGTCAGGGCAAAACCGTTGCGGCGCTGGCCGATTATGAACAAGCCGTGGCTCTGGGGCCGGACAACCCGGAGGCTTACATGGGACGCGGATGCGTATATATCGAACTCGACGAGGCGAACCTGGCAGTCATGGACTTCAATACTGCAATCAGTCTTGACCCCGCGAACCCTACCCTCTACTTTCAGCGCGGCGTAGCTTATTTGCACCAGGGCAATGTGTCTCAGGGCGAAGCGGATATGGAGACTGCCAGCGCTTTGGGACTTGACCCGCAAGCGCTTGAAGCGGTGATGTTCGGACAATGATTGCACCAGCGCTGGCGCTTTGCCCTGTCATCGTAGAACCACTGGCCGCAGGAGGCTAACCATGTTTGACTTGCTGATCACCGGCGGCACCGTCGTGATGCCTACCGAAGCCGCTGCGGTGGACGTCGGCGTGCAGGACGGGCGCATCGTCGCCATCGGCGCCCCGGGCACTCTCATCGACGAAGCCGCGCAGACGATCGACGCCACCGGACGCATCGTCACTCCCGGCGGGATCGAGCCTCATATCCACGCCGCCGCCAACGTCCAGGCCGGCGTACATCAGCAGGTCGAGGGCGTGCCCAACGCTGGCCCGCTGGACCACTCCCTGGGCGCAATCTGGGGCGGCACCACCACCGTGGTCGATTTCGCGCCAGCTCCCAACGAGGGCGAACTCGTCGGCGGCATCCTCGATTTCCTGTCGGTGTGGGAGGGCAACACCTACGCCGACTATTCCGCTCACGTGATCTATCGAACCAGCAACACCGCCGACAGCATCGCCCGCGTCGGCGAACTCATCAACAACGACTTTCCCAGCGTGAAGATCTTCACCACCAACATCCGACCGCCGCAGGACCCGCCGCTCAGCCTAACGCCCACCGGACGCATCGACAACGGACGCTTGGCCGACCTCACCGCGCAACTGGCCCGACACGATGGCGTCCTCGCCGTTCACGCGGAGGACGATGAGATCGTCATGTACAACTACCTGCTGGCGCAGCAGCGGGGCATGTGGGACTGGTACAACGCCCATCTCATCCACTCCAAGGAGGTGGAAGACGTCGCCTTTCGCGACGTGATACGGATCGCGGAACACAACGGCGCCGGCATGTACTTCGTCCATGTCACCGGCAGCGACGGCGTCAACGCCGTGGCCGCCGCCCGGAGCCGCGGCCTGCCCGTCTACGGTGAAGTTCTCACCCTCGCGCTGTCCTTCAATGCTTACCAGTACCGCGAACCCGACGGCATGAAGTACCACACCTACCCTTCCCTCAAGTATCCGGAAGATGGCAGCAACCTGTGGAACGGCCTGCTGGGCAACGACCTGACCTTTACCGCCACCGACAGCAGTTTCACCACCTACCTGGACAAGACGGCTGGCCTGAACGTGCAGGACATGCGCGGCGGCAACATCGGCATCGAGATCCGCATGGGCGTCAACTACACCGAAGCCGTGGTGCGCCGTGGGATGCCCTTGACCCAGTTCGCCAACATCACCGCAACCAACGCCGCCCGCCTGCTGGGTATGTACCCGCAAAAGGGCGTCATCGCCCCCGGCAGCGACGCCGACTTCGCCATCATCGACCCCACTGTCCACAAACGCCTCACCATGGACGACCTGCACCTGCGGGACTACAGCCCGTGGGAGGGTTGGGAGATCTTTGGCTGGCCGACCACGGTCATCCTTCGCGGCAAGGTGATGGTGGACAACGGGCAACTGCAGGGCACGCCTGACGACGGCCAGCGCGTGCGCCGCCGGATCGATCCGGCGGTTCTGCAACGCCCGGCCTTCTAGTATTACAACGACGGCTTGACGTGCTGCTTCGGGAAAGTTTCGTGGCGCAAGTACTGTTGCGACATTTGTACGACGTACATTTGCGAAGGGAATGGGCCAGCGGCAAGCGTCCCATCGTAAATGCGTCGTTGTAATACTAGGCTGCCCTACGCTGAAAGCTGTACGCTCCGGCTGACCCCAGCCAACCGGAGGGTGTCGCTGCCACCATGGTAAACGACACACAGGACAATGTTCTCTTCTGCCGCTTCTGCGGCCACCTCAACCGGGGAACGGAGGCCGGCGACGAGAACATCGCCAGCGCCCGATGCGCCGGCTGCGGGGCGTTTTCGGGCCTGGAGACGGTCGCCGAATCTGAAGCCCAACAACGTTCGCGCCGCATCCGGCTGGACTTCCTGCGAAGCCGATTGATACGTGTCGCCATTGTCGTCCTGCCCCTGCTGGCGCTCACCATCTGGGTTTTGTGGCAATACACGGGGCTGCCCCCGGACCCGCCCGATCCATCGACCCGGATCGGCGATACTGCTGCAAGCGCCGCGGTAGACGACTGGCCGCAGGCCGGCCGCGGCGTGACCAATCTAGCCTCCGCCAGCGCTCTTGATCTGCCGCCTGGGACGGCTCCCAGGACCGTATGGAATTACGCCGCCGGCGCTCCCATAGTCGCCCCGCCGGCAGTCTCGGGCGATCGGGTGTATCTGACCGACGAGGCAGGAAACGTGACGGCGTTGGATCGAGACACGGGAGACGTCGTGTGGCAGTACGAGTCCCGGCTCCCCGCCGGAGTTACCCCGGCGGTGGCGGATGGGCTGGTATTCGTCGTATTCCGGCCCGGCCTGGTGTCGGCATTGGAGGCCGACACCGGAGAGGTCGTGTGGTCGCGTCGACTGGGAGCGGCCTCGCTACCATCACCCACCATCGCGGACGGCCGGCTGTACGTGGCCGAAAGCGACAAGAACCGTCTGATCGCCCTGGATGCCGCCAACGGCAAAACCCTGTGGGAGTACCGCCTCGGGGACTGGGTCATCGCGCCGCCAGTCGTGATCGACGACAAGGTGATCGCCACGGCCAACGACGCCAACGTACATGTCATTGACGCCGAAACTGGGCGGCGGCGCATGATCTATGACGCCGGTCGGTCCCGTTGGGTGCGCGGCGGCCCCATCGCCACCGACGACCTGCTTCACTTCAGCAGCTTCGGCGGACGGGTCTGGGGCATCGACTACCAGGGACACCGATACCCGCTGGAGCGGCAGATCCTCTACTTCAGAACGCTGATGTGGGTGTGGGGTTTCGTGAAACAGGGTCCCGTGCAGCAGGGAAACGTCTGGACCTCGTGGAGCGTGGACGACCAGCCCTATCAACCGGCGCTGTCGGGCACCACCCTGGTCGTCGCAGACGCCGTGGGCCCGGTCACCGCGTTGGACTCCGCTGACGGGTCAGTGCTTTGGGAGATCGACTTGGGCGCGGACATCACGGCCCCCGCCACTACCGCGGGGCTCGTCGCGTTGGTGGGCGACGAGCTCGGCCGCGTAACGGCCCTCACGATCGCCGATGGTTCGACCGAATGGACGACGACTCTGGATAGTTCGATAACGGCGTCCCCGATCGCAGCGGGAGGCCTGGTCCTCGTACCCACTGCGGCTGACGGCGGGACCCTGGTTGCCCTGTCCCACGACAAAAACTGATCGTCTCCGTTTCAGTCTTTTCTTCACGCCCCACGTGGGCGTTTTTTCGTGTGTCGTTTGCCCAAGCATTCGATTGCGTCGTTGTCGAGACAATTGGCGCCGCGTGGCATTCAGTCAATTATTATCATCATCAAACACAATAATATCTTTCGATGAGTATAACGCTTTTCGTCTTTACATAGGCCATCATGGCGCATTACGATTGCCCGCACCCGCATTGGGGTTGTTTTGCTGATCACACAAAAGCCCATATCACACAAAAGCCCATATATCGATATTATCCGCTAAAGATTACCCAGACAGCGCCAAGGCGTTCAAACCGAGTTCGTTCTGAGATGGAATTGGAGGGTAACTACTATGCGTCGTGTGAATCCAGGTATCAAAACCCTGTTGCTGGCCGGTTCTCTGCTGGCCCTCATCTTGATAATCGCCTGCGGCGGCGCGGCAACCGCTCCCGCGCCGGAATCGGATTCCTCCGCTGCTCCCTCCGGCGCGGCCGCAGGAGCGCAACCAGCAGCTACGGCCGCGCCTTCCGGCAGTTCAGCCCAGGCCCAACCCGCTGCAACCGCGGCGCCGGCCCAGCCTGCCGCGCCTTCCGGGCGTCCCACCGAGGCGGCGAATCCCACGCCCACGGTCGAACCGGTGGAAGTCCAGGCACCCGAAACCGACTGGGTCCATCAAGGCAAGCACGGGCGAACAATGAAGTGGGTGGCCCGGAACAACCCGGGGTTCTGGGACGTTCACTACGGAGCGAGCTTGACCACGACCCTGACACCGTCGGGTCCCAGGTTCAACCAGTTGGTGGAATACAACCCGGTTAACCCGGAGGAGATCATCGGCGACCTGGCGGAAAGCTGGGACGTCAGCGAAGACGGCACGGTGTACACCTTCTACCTCGCCGACGCTCGGTGGACGGACGGGCAGCCGGTGACGGCCAGCGACATCGTCTACAGTCTGGACCGGATCACCCTCCCCGACGCGTTCCGCGGCCGCACCAACAGCCTGCGCGATTTCTATGAACACAAGACCGCGGAGGTGATCGACGACCGGACGGTGCGCGTGCCCATCAAGTTTCCGGCAGCCACGTTCATGGTCAACCTGGCCTCGGACTACATGAAGATGTACCCGGAGCACGTCGCTGGACCCCTGACCCAGGAGGACGTCAACTGCTGCCCGGAGAACATGATCGGCTCCGGCCCCTTCATCTTCAAGGACGGCAGCTGGCAGAAGCAGGAGGCCTACGAATACGTCAGAAACGACGACTACTTCAAGGCTCCGCGTCCCTACTTTGACGGGTTCAAGGTCTTCCTGATCCAGGACGTGGCTCGCGCCATTGCAACGCTGAAGGTCGGCCAGGCCGACGGGACCTACTACCCGGTGCTGGCGACATACACTGAATTCGTCGAGCAGCTGGAACATGACACCGACGGCCGGATGCGCGCCCTGTTCATGGAAAACGTGCAGCGCGCCGGGCTTAATTACAACTGGCTGGTCGAGCCTTATGATGACCCAAGAGTCAGGACGGCCCTGTGGCTCGTCATTGACCAGGAAGAGCTAGTCGAGAAGATCCTTCGCGGCAACGGCACCGTGGGCACCCATTTCCACGTCGGGTTTGCCCCCAACGAAAGCGTCGAAGCGCTGTACGAGCTGCCGGGATACCGACGCGATGCCGATGGCAGCAAGTCCCAGGCGGACCTGGACGAAGCCAAGAGGCTGCTCGCGGAGGCCGGATACCCGGACGGGTTCAGCGGCACCATCACCACCATCCTGACCGGATGCACCGCCACCTCCGCCCAGTGGGTCAGCCAGGTCTGGAAGAACGAGCTCAACCTGGAAATGGAGATCGAGTCCAGCGACGTCGCGACCCTGTACTCCAAGTGGCGCAGCAACGACTACGAAGTGATTATTTCCTGCGGCAGCGGCATCATCCTCCCCGACCCCTCGGACATCCTCAACCAGTGGTACGGCATGGACACCATGCGCAACTCCGGCAACTGGACCACCACCGAGTTCGATAGGCTCAAGGTCGCTCAGGCCAAGGAGTTGGATCCCGACAAGCGCGAACAGCTTTTCACGGAGATGGTCGATCTTCTCCGGGCAGAGGTGCCACACTTTATGCCCACGGGTTGGATACACGCCGGCGGCACCCTGGACTACCGCGTACGCAACTACCACGTCCCGAGGACCATCCAGATGATCCACAAGCTGGACCACATGTGGTGGGACGAAAACGCGGAGAAGCCTCCAATAGGAACAGGCTATCAACCGTAGGCACAGTTGACTCGACATCTAGCGCGGATTTCGTTGATCGCCAGGCCCGACACCGGGAGGCATGATGACCACCTATATCGTGAGGAGGCTGCTCCTCTTCATTCCCACCATTCTCATAGTGACCATCATCATCTTCCTGTTGATGTGGATCGTGCCTGGCGACACGGCCATGCTGATCCTCACCGGAAACGATCCCAACGAGGGCGGCAGGGTCAATCTGGAGGACATCGAACGGCTGCGGGCCAAGCTGGGCCTGGACCGGCCCGTCCACATCCAGTACGCCGACTGGATTTGGGACATGGTTCGCGGGGATCTGGGCGAGTCCCTTTGGTACCAGACACCGGTGATCGACGAACTGGGAGGACGGTTCCTCACCACCATGCAACTGGCGGTGATGGGCATCTTGATGGCCTTCGTGGTTGCGGTTCCCCTGGGCATCATATCCGCCGTGAAACAGGACACCAAGCTCGATTACATCAGCCGGCTTTTCGCCTTGCTGGGCATCGCCATGCCCACCTTCCTCATCGCCATCGTCGTCACCTATATTCTGGCATACGTCTTTGACTGGCTGCCTCCACTGGACTACGCCGATTTGTGGGAGCAGCCGTTAACGAACCTGCAGCAGATGATATTCCCGTCCCTGGCCATCGCCTTCCACGACCTGGCGTTCACCGCACGGGTCACCCGCTCCTCCATGCTTGAAACGATGCGGGACGACTACGTGCGCACCGCCCGGTCCAAGGGCCTGACCGAAGTGAGCGTCATCGGGAGGCACGCGCTGAAGAACGCCCTGCTGCCCATCATCACGGTTTCGGGATATCAGTTCGGCCGGTTGCTCGGCGGTGTGGTGATCGTCGAAGTCATCTTCCTCGTCCCCGGCATCGGATCAATGCTGATCGACGCCATCATCCATCGTGATTTCGTGGTGATCCAGGCGGTGGTGGTGCTGGTGGCGGCGGTGGTCATGTTCCTGAACCTGGTCATCGACATCGTTTACGGAGTGCTCGACCCGCGGATCCGCTATCAATAGCGCACTGACCATCAACGGAGCAGATTATGGCAACACGCGACCTAGCCGCAGAAAGCGGCGTTCAAGTTCGCAATGCCCTTTTGGGTATTCCCGCCATGTACCGGTCGACGGTGGCGCATGCCCGCCGCAAACCGCTGGGCGCGGCAGGCGCTGTGATCGCACTCATCATGATACTCGTGGCCGTCGGCTCCCGGTTGGCTATCCTGCCCGTCGCGGACCCGTACGCTTCCGTCGGCGACATATTCCTCGGCCCCAGCCGCGAATTCCTCATGGGAACCGACGTCATCGGACGCGATGTGCTGAGTCGTGTCCTTTACGGGGCCTGGATTTCGCTCTACGTGGGGATCGGGAGCGTGCTGATCGGCATAACGGCCGGTTTTGTCCTGGGCATCGTCAGCACCTACGCCGGCGGCATGGTCGATCTGTTCTTCCAGCGCGTGGTCGACGCTCTGATGTCGATGCCCGGCCTGATCCTAGCGTTGGCCATCATGGCCATCCTGGGTTCATCGCTGAACAATGTCATCCTGGCCATAGTGATCGGGATGATAGCGCCAGTGGTCCGCACCGTGCGCTCCCAGGTGTTGACCCTCAAGGAAATGGATTATGTGACCGCTGCAAGAGCCATCGGCGCCCGCCCGGGGCGAATCGTGTTCAAACACATCATGCCCAACTGCCTCGCCATTTACATCATCATGGCGACCTACTACCTGGGATTCGCCATAATCATCGAGGCGTCGCTGAGCTTCCTCGGAGTGGGCGCTCCGCCGGATGATCCCAGCTGGGGCGGCATCCTGACCGTGGCCAGCAGGGAGTCTCCGGAGACAGGCATCTGGCTTCTGGTGTTCCCCGGCATCTTCATCTTCATCGCCGTGCTGGCCTTCAACGTCCTCGGCGACGCCCTACGCGACATCCTCGACCCGAGGCTCCGCGGCCGTTAGTCTGCGATCACCGTACGCATCGGTCGCATCTCATTGCCCCTCACCGTCGCGGTGAGGGGCAATTTCGTTAAGAACGTGATCTCGTTTGCAGACTGGCGGTTCGATATTTTTGGTGCGGAAAGCGGGGTTCTCACCCACCGTCAAACAGGTCCCGGTTACGCTCGTTCGCACGGTTTCCAAGCCTGCGGCAACTCCTTGACATTCCGGTTCGGATTGACTTTTTGAGGGCTTGTGATTAATATCGCAAGCCTTGGCCTACGTTGGACGGCGTCCGCCCGGCGGCGGCCTTATTCTTGATACCGCCCGCAAGATCAACTGCGGCGTGGGAGGAAATCTACATGATTTGGCGACGAATCTGGAAGTACCAGAACTTGCCCTTCTTAGCGATGGTGGCGTTGGCGGCCACGGTTGTCGCGTGTGGCGGGACCGCCCCGTCGGATAGCGGCTCTCAACAAACCGGCACGCAACCGTCTGCTGCCGAACGGTCCGACGACCCAGCGCCGACCCCGACGTTCACCCCCATCCCAACCAGGGTCCTGGACGCTACCCCGACGGCTATACCGGTACCAACCGTCTCGGCGGTGGACGAACGGCCCGACTGGTGGCAGGAAGGTGAAGGCAAGCATTATCGCGGTACGTTCCCCATGGTCGGAAACAGCAACCCAGGTTTCTGGGATGTGCATTACGGAGGTTCGCTCAACACCACGCTGATGCCTTCAAGCCCCCGGTTCAATCAGTTGGTTGAGTACAACCCCGTCAAGCCCAGCGAAATCATCGGCGACCTGGCCGAGACGTGGGAAGTCAGTGACGATGGCACCGAGTACGTCTTCCACCTGAAAGACGCCACCTGGTCGGACGGTATGCCGGTCACGGCCGAGGACGTGGTGTTCAGCCTGGACCGCATAACCCTTCCGGGAGCTCAACGGGCGCGCACCGGTTTTCTCCGCGCATTCTACGAACATCAAACCGCCGAGGTTGTTGACGCCAAGACCGTACGCGTTCCTTTGAAATATCAGGCGCCCACCTTCATGCCTAACCTGGCATCGGACTACATGAAGATGTACCCGAAACACATTGCAGAGGATTTGACGCAGGAGGAAGCCAACCAGCCTGAGAACCTGATTGGTTCCGGTCCCTGGCTCTTTGGCGGTTGGCAGAAGGACGTCAGCTACACGTTTGACCGAAACCCTACGTACTTCAAAGAAGGCCGCCCGTTCTTCGACGGCATCATTGTGCATCTCATCGCTGATACCGCCCGCCGTATTGCCGCCTTGCAAGCCGGCCAGGTACTGGGAACGTTCAATCCCTTTACCGGTGTCAACCGCCCCGAAGACATGGCGATACTGGAAGACGAGACCGACGGCCAGGTTCGCTCCCTGGTACTTCCCAGCGCCGGGTTCGAAGCGTTCTTCCTCAACAATGCCAAGCCCCCGTTCGACGACGAAAGGGTTCGTCAAGCTTTCTACCTGGCCTTGGACCGGGATTTGGGCATCGAGCGCGCAGTCAGGGGCTTCGGGCAGCCCGGTACATTCTTCTCACCGGGAGTGGTTGAGGACCTGAGCGCTTTGCAGGCCAACAATCCCGCGTTTGCTGAGGATCGCGCCGCCGCAATCGAACAATCCAAGCAGTTGCTCGCCGAAGCCGGTTACCCGGATGGGCTTTCGGTGAAGATGAACACCCGCAACGCTATCCCCACTCTGCCGGCGGCGGAAGTCGCCGGAGAGCAGATGCGTCGGGATGTTGGCATTGATATCGAAATCGTGCCTAACGACCTGGCCACAACGTACGCCGTGATGCGGGACGGAACGCACGATATCTCCACTGTGGGCACCGGTATCATCCTGACCGACCCGGCGGACATTCTCAATCAGTTCTACCTGCAGGACGTTCTGCGCAACCCGCAAAACTGGCAGGATAATCGGATCGATGAGTTGATCGACCTCCAGAACCGCGCCATCGACCAGCGCGTCCGCCAGGGCCATCTGGAAGAAATCGCGAGCATTTTGCACACCGGCAAGAGCCACTTGGTGGTGTACTTCTGGGGAGGAGCCGGAGGCGCGCTGGATTACCGCATCCGCAACTTCCACCTGCCTCCCACGGTCCAGCAAATCCACAAATGGGACCACGTCTGGTTCGATCCGGACCGTGAACAACCCGCCGACTCCGGTTACCAGCCGTAGTCTTCAATAAGCGATGCGTCCAAACTGAAAAAGGACCATCGCTCACAATTTACGTGAGGCGCTTTGGCCTCACGAATTGAGGGTGAAAGGTGTACGCATATTTAGCCCGCCGGGGTCTGCTTTTCATACCCACCATCCTGCTCGCCACCATCCTGGTGTTTGGTCTCTTCTGGATCGTTCCAGGGGATGCCGCCATGATGATCCTGACGGGTGAGGAAGGTGACGGCGGTAAGGTAACTAACGCAGACATCGAGCGGGTTCAGAAAGAACTGGGCCTGGATCGCCCGGTATACATCCAGTACGCCGACTGGCTTTGGAAAATTGCCCAGGGCGACTTTGGCGATTCCGTATGGTATGGAACCCCGGTCCTGGATGATCTGAAAGAACGGTTTTTCATAACCCTTGAACTGGCAGCGCTGGCCATTGTGCTGGCATTCATCGCTGCGGTGCCGTTGGGTGTGCTCTCGGCGGTCAAGCAGGACACGCCCCTCGACCACGTGAGCCGCTTGCTGGCGCTCGTGGGGATCGCACTGCCCACTTTCTGGTTGGGCATATTGGTGATCTATGGTCTGACCTATTCTGTGGGATGGTTACCGCCGTTGGGATACGCCACCTTATGGGGCGATCCCTTCACCAATCTGCAACAGTTAATCTTCCCGGCCTTGGTACTGGCTTTCCACGACATGGCTTTCACGGCGCGGGTCGCCCGTTCGGCTATGCTGGAAGTCCTGCGGGAAGACTACATGCGGACCGCACGCTCCAAGGGCCTGCGCGAATGGACCGTGGTTGGACGCCACGCTTTGAAAAACGCCCTCCTCCCGGTGATAACCGTATCCGGTTACCAGTTCGGTCGTCTGCTGGGAGGGACGATCATCATCGAATCCATATTCGTGATACCCGGCGTTGGACGTTACCTCATTGACGCAATCATCCACCGTGATTTCGTCGTGGTCCAGGGCGTGGTGCTATTGGCCGCGGCCGTGGTGCTGCTCCTGAACTTGGTGATTGACGTCCTGTACGGTGTGCTCGACCCTCGCATCCGGTATTCGTAGGCTCCGGGCTGTAATCAATATGGCTGGCACTCTTGTGGTCCGGTAGGAGGGTTCAATCCAATGGCGAACCAACTCAACCAACGCGCTGAAGCGGCTGCCGCGCGGGAAGCCGGTCCGTTGCGGCCGTTGACCTCGGCCTCCAGGGAGATTGTCCGATTTACCCGTCGCAAGCCAGTGGGAGCTATCGGCGGTTTGTTGGTTCTCCTGTTGGTGATCGTCGCGGTACTGGCTCCGGTGCTCGCACCTTACGGCCCGCGGTCGTTGCCCGACAGCCACGAGGGCGGTTCCACCGTTTACCTCCCGCCAAATTCCCAGTTTCTCCTGGGAACCGACCACGTGGGCCGTGACGTGCTCAGCCGCCTCATCTACGGAGCGCGCAACAGCTTGTACGTCGGGCTCGGCAGCGTATTGATCGGCATCACCGCGAGCTTCATCATCGGCGTCGCCCTGGCCTACGCCGGTGGGATCACCGACATGACGGCCCAGCGACTCGTTGACGCCCTAATGGCGCTGCCCGGTCTTATCATCGCCCTGGCCATCGTGGCCGTCCTGGGGTCGTCGCTGAACAACGTCATCCTCGCCATTGTCGTCGGGATGATTGCTCCGGTGATACGCACCGTGAGGTCCCAGGTGCTCTCGCTAAAAGAGCTGGACTACGTGACGGCGGCACAGGCAATCGGTGCGCCCCCCTGGCGCATCGTGTTACGGCACATCGTCCCCAATTGCTTCGCGATTTACCTGGTGTTGGCCACCTACTACCTGGGCTTCGCCATCATCATCGAAGCGTCCCTGTCCTTCCTGGGCGTCGGCGCGCCCCCCGACCAGCCCAGCTGGGGCGGTATGCTGACCCGCGCGGCGCAGGAACACGTCAAGACCGCGCCATGGGTGGGAATCTTCCCGGGCGTGGCAATTTTCGTGGTTGTCATGGGCTTCAACATCCTGGGTGACGCCTTGCGTGACGTTTTGGATCCTCGCCTGCGCGGACGCTGATCTTGCCGTCGCCCTTTCGTTTCCGGCTGAGACACACGGTAGCCGGCCCGCCTCTGGCGCTGGCCGGCATTCTTCTGGCGGTATCGGTTCTGCTGGCCTGCGGCCCCGTTGAGGAACCCGCCGGCAGCGAGCCGTGGACGGTTCCGATTGCTCCCACGGACGGGATAGCTCCGACGCTGGCGCCCGCCGCTGGCCTTCCCACCGCGGCCGTGGGCGAGGCTGTGACACCGCTACCAACTGCGGCATTGGCGTCGGTAGCCACCGCGCTACCCACCGCCGCTCCGCTCCCGGTTTCGCCCGAAGGCACCGTTCAGACCGTCCCCGACGCTGAAGCCGAAGCGGCACTAACCCGCTATCAGCGCCTGCTCCGCTCCACTTGGGACACGGATTTTACGCGTACTACGATCTCCTTCGAAGAGATCATGACCGGCGGGCCGCCCAAGGATGGCATTCCGGCAATCGACGACCCGCAGTTTGAGTCAATCGCCGAAGCCGACGTATGGCTGGATGACCTTGAGCCCGTGCAGGTGGTGGACATTGACGGCGACGCCCGCGCGTATCCGGTGCAGGTCATGGTCTGGCACGAGTTGGTCAACGACACCGTTGGCGGGGAGCCGGTCGTAATCACGTTTTGACCGCTTTGCAACACCGCCTTCGTGTTCAGGCGGACGGTAGAGGGCACGGTCCTTGATTTCGGCACCACCGGCGCGCTTCGGAACAGCAACCTCCTGATGTACGACCGACAGACCGAGTCCTGGTGGCAAGAAGTGGGCGGCGAGGGCGTCATTGGCCAGTATGCCGGCACGAAGCTGGAGCAGCTCTACCTTTCCATCGTGTCGTGGGCCGATTTCAAGGCCGCCCATCCCGACGGTCAGGTGCTGTCGCGCCCGGAATCCGGACGGTCCTACGGCACGAACCCATACGCCGGCTACGACCGTCCCGGCAGCCAACCCTTCCTGTTCCGGGGCGATGAAGACCCCAGGCTGCCGGCCGTCGAGCGGGTGGTGGCAGTCGAGCGCGGCAACGACGCCTGGGCGGTATCCTTCACCACCCTGGCCCAACAACGCGTGGTCACCACGACGGTAGCCGGCGAGGACATCGTGGTCTTCTGGTCGCCGGGCACCGCCTCCGCCCTGGACTCGGGCACGATAGCTCGGGGAAGGGACGTTGGCACCGCCGGGATATTTTCACCGCGGGGTCCCGACGGCAACTTGCTGACCTTCGCGCCCGACCCCGACGGCCGCATCGTGGACGCTCAGACTGCCAGCCAGTGGAACATATTCGGGCGCGCAATCGCCGGACCGCTGACGGGCACTCAACTGGAACCGGTGCCCGGTCGCATCGGCCAACTCTGGTTCTCATGGGCGGTGTACCGCCCCGATACCGTCGTCTATCCGGCGACCGGCTGAGCTGCGATTATGTCCCGACGCAGAGCAACCATCGCGGCGTTCGCCATCGTGGCGGCGCTCTGCCTGGGCCTGGTCGGTTGCCAACTCCAGCCTGGAGACCCCGCTGGCAGTGACGGCCAACCCAATTCCGCCGATATCGAGGCGACCGTCCAGGCCGCGCTGGGTTCGTTGGAAGATAAGCAGCCGGCAAATACTGCCGGCGCCGCATCGCCGGTGGAAATCCCGACACCAGCGCTCGGAGGGGCGGGTCCGCGCCTTCCGGCCCCAATGTTCACGGGGGCCCTGCTGGACGGCAACGAGTACCGACTGGCGGACACCTTGGGCACGCCGACGTTGTTGATGTTCTGGGCACCCTGGTGACCACATTGCCAGCGGCAGTTGCCGGCTGTCCAGGACTTTCACGAAGAGCTCGGCGGTGTGGGCGTTGACATAGTGGGCGTCGCGTTCAGCGCCCCTGAGCCCGAGGTCCGCGCCCTGATCGACAAGGAGAGCCTGAGCTTCCCCATCGCCTATGACGCCGCGGGCCAACTCGCGACTGCGTACGGCGTGTCCGGCGTGCCTTTCTACATCTTCATCGACAAAGCCGGTGGCATCGCCCACACCATCCCGGGCGCGCCGGCCGACGTGAATACAGTCAAGGATTTGCTCCAAGACCTGAAGGCGGAATGACCCGCCGGCAACGACGCTTGCGGGACGCTGAACTAACTGCGGAGCCCCACGGTTCTAATCGCCGTGGGGCTCCGCAGATTACAGGACGTCGACGCGGGTTAGCCGCGCCAGATCCGACGCATGCGGCGAACCGAGTCCAGCCGCGACTCCGCCAGGATATCCGCCGCCCGCGCGGTCGAAATCTCCTGCTTGCGGGACGTGGTCAGCACCGCCGACATCTGCTCGTAGATCCGTTCCGTTTGCTGGCGTGAGCGGTCCGGGTTGTACGGTTGGCCGATCTCGGCGGAGGCGTTGATGACGCCGCCGGCGTTGATCAGAAAGTCGGGTGCGTAGACGATGCCGCGCCGGTGCAACTCCTCGCCGTCTTCGGCCGTGGCCAGCTGGTTGTTCGCGCCGCCGGCTACGATGCTACAGCGCAGGCGATCAATGGTCTGCGTGTTGATAACGCCACCCAGCGCGCAGGGCGCAAAGATGTCGCAGTCAATGTCGTAGATCTCGTCCGGCCCAACGACCTTGACGCCCATTTGGCGGGCCCGGTCCAGCGCCATTTCGTTGATGTCCGTGGCGATGATCCGCACATCCTCCTCAATCAGGTGTTCAGCCGTGTGCGTCGCCACCTTGCCAAACCCCTGCATCGCGACGGTGCGCCCCCGCAGGTCGTCAGCGCCCCAGACGTCGGACGCGCAGGCCTTCATGCCCATGTAGATCCCCAGGCCGGTCATCACGGACGTGTCGCCGCTGCCGCCCAGGGTCACGTCGAGGCCCAACACGTGCTGCGTTTCCTGCCGGACTGCTTCCAGGTCCCGTCCCGTAGTGCCAACGTCGGTGGTGGTGAGATAGCGGCCGCCCAGCGTATCCACGAACCGGCCCCAGGCGCGCAGCAGGGCTTCGGTCTTGTCGGTGCGAGGATCGCCGATGATGACGCCCTTGCCGCCGCCCAGATGCAGGCCGGCCGCCGCCGACTTGTAGGTCATGGCGCGGGAGAGGTTGAGGGCGTCGGCGAGCGCTTCCTGTTCGGTGGCGTAGGGCCACATGCGCGTCCCGCCGCATGACGGGCCCAGGGTGGTGTCGTGGATCGCGATGATGCCCTTCAGGCCGGACTCCGGGTCGCTGTACATCGTCACCTGCTCGTGACCGCGGCCAACCATCGTATTCAGTACGTCCATGGTTTGCACCTCCTGCGAATATCTTCCGCTATATTCATTATATGACATCGTCAGGGGAGACCCGATGGGAACCGGAGACGTTCGGCACAGATCCGGTGGTTGCCGAAACAGCCACAGTCGGATGCCCAGCGTGACGGTCTCGGCGCATCGCGCCGGTGCGAAGCCTTCAGGAAGCGCGGTGTCGTGGTGCGCCGCGTTGGGTTGCTACAGCGTGCGGACCCGGCCCAGAACGACGGCACCAATCATGGCAAGAAACAGGCCGACGGCGCCCAGCACCAGGATGGCCATCGAAGCGGAGGTGGCATCGGCGAGCATTCCGACCAGGATGCTGGCGCCCGTCAAAAACCCCCGCTCGTACGCCAGCACGCTCATTGTCCGGGCGCGAAACTGGTCCGGTACGACCGTCAGCACCACGGTGCCCTGGGTCGTGCGGTAATGAGACTGGAACAGTGACATCAGGGCGAGGAACACGAACGCTGCCGGCAGCCATGAAGAGTGCGAAAAAGCCATGGTGCAGATGGAACTGCACGCCGCCGTGATGAGCAGGATGTAACCCTTCCGGTTGGGCAGCCCGAAGGACGCGATAATCAGGGTGGAGAGCAGTCCGCCCACTCCGGTGACCGCCAGCAGGTAGCCGCCCATGTTGACATCGGCGTGCAGCACCTGGGCAGTGAACAGCGGCAACAGGAACCAGACGGGGTGCAAAATGGTGTTGGGGATCACCGACAGCGCCATGATCTGCAGCATTTCGCGCTGCCGGCGCCACAGGTGCAGAATCCCCTCGCGGAAGTCAGCCAGCGGCGAGAAACCCCGGGAGGTTGAATTCGCCGCGGCGCCGCTGTAGCGCAACCTCAGCGTGAGCAGGAACAGCACCACCGCAATATACAGCGCTCCCTCCAGCGCAAAGTTCCAGAAATACCCCAGCCAGAAGATGAGCAACCCGCCGATGAACGGACCGAAAATGCGTGTTCCGGTGATGGTCAGTACGTTGATGGCATAGGCATTGCCCACCGCCTCCCGTGGCACACAGTTGGCCACCATGACCTGCTGCAACGGTTGGGTGACGGCCAGAAAGGCTCCGGAGATCAGCACGTAGGCGTAGGCATGCCAGGGACGGATCAATTCGCTGTCCGCCAGGAATGCGAACGAAATGGCCAGCGCCGCGCCGCAAGCCTGCACCGCCATGGACAGTTTGCGCCGGTCCAGGCGGTCACCCAGCACGCCGGTGAGGGGACTTACGATCAGGCCGGGCAGGGTGTTGATCGCGCCCACCGAGACGACCAGCAGTCCGCCGATGTGCGAACCCTCCGACAGGTCTTTGACCAGCCAGCCCACGCTGAGCAACTGCAGCCACGTGGCGGAGTTGGCGCAGAAGTTCGCGCACCATAGGAGCCGGAAGTCCCGGTACGCGAGCAACGCGTCGACGGTGTGCAGCCGGGGTAAACGACGTGAACGAGAAATGACCGGGCCTTTGGGCGATTGGTTTAGTGGTTACGAGACCACATTCGAACCGTTCCCAACCGGTCCGCTTGTCGGGCGCGGCGCCAGGCGGCAATTGTTGCCACCACGGGTCGCCACCAGAAACAGACAGGGGGCGTAGCGCCGAACTTTACCCGCCGCAGGATAGTGACCGTAGCGAGCCCGGTCAAGGGAAGGTGTTGCAGCGCGGTGGTCATGAAGCCAGGGGCCGAAGGCGGAGACCGGCAACACCGTGCGCGCCGGCGCGATTTGAACTCTGGCACCGAACTCAGCACGGCTCGGGGGGCCCGCTAAAAAAGGCTGGGACGCAACATCACAGACGGTTGAGTGTCGGACGAACGCAAACGCTTTCGGCAAGGACCCGCATTATGGCAACGAGATTGCCGCGCTGCGCTCGCAATGACAGTTTTGTTGGTGGCATGACCGGGGAGGGTGGTGTCAAATGGCAAGGCGGGTCGGTTGTGCCGGCTCGGGGTGGGTTGCGGCGACGGGATTGCCGCGCTGCGCTCGCAATGACAGTTTGGTTGGTGGTATGACCGGGGAGGGTGGTGTCAAATGGCAAGGCGGGTCGGTTGTGCCGGCTCGGGGTGGGTTGCGGCGACGGGATTGCCGCGCTGCGCTCGCAATGACAGGGGGATCGCTCGCAATGACAGGGGGATCGCTCGCAATGACAGGGGGATCGCTCGCAATGACAGGGGGATCGCTCGCAATGACAGGGGGATCGCTCGCAATGACAGGGGGATCGCTCGCAATGACAGGGGGATCGCTCGCAATGACAGGGGGATCGCTCGCAATGACAGGGGGATCGCTCGCAATGACAGGGGGATCGCTCGCAATGACAGGGGTAGGGTGGTTGTGCCGGCTCGGGGCGGGGTCAGCGGATGGGGCAGCAGGGGCAGCGGATGGGGTGGTCCTCGGTTCCGCTGGGGACGTGGAGGCCGAGGGCGCGACGGTATTGGCCCATGGTGGTCATGGGTGGGGGCTGCGGCTCGCGCCGGGAGGGGAGCTTGCCGGCTGCCCGGAGGGCTCGGAAGTCCGCGAGGCTGAGCGGGTTGGGGTCCTGGGCGATGGCCAGCGCCACTGCCTGATGTAGGCGCTGGACGCGACGACGGGCGCGGCGCAACAGGGCGCGGATGGCGGTGTCATCGCCGTTGGCCTCGGCCGCGGCAAGCATCGCGGGCAGGCGGTAAACCTCCCGGAAGGTGCGCAGGTGTCGATAGTCGATCTGGCTGCCGCGCACGAAGCCGCCCAGCACCGTGGTCATACGGCGCCAGCTGTAGCTATCCTGGTGCGTGTGGACGGCGGCGGCGGTGGCGACATGGCTGGCCGCGCGGTGAATGGCGCGGGCGGCACGGTGGTAGTCGCCGGCCCGGACGTCACCGGTGACGTAGCCGAGGTAGAGTTGACTGCGGTCCAGGTGGTGGGCTGCGTTCAAGGGCGCCGGCTCCTATGGGGGTTGTTTGCGGGTTGTTGAGTTGGTGGCCGGTGGTTGCTACCTCGCTACTGGTTGGTTCGGTTGTTGGATGGTTCAGCTTTGCCAGAGGGTTCAGGGTCGGTGTCAGCCCCGCGGCCGGGGGTTACGCAAGGATTTTTAACCACTGAATCCGTGGACGACCCGGGGGTCGTGCAGCACGCAGCGAGTGGATTATCGCTGTGTCGCCGAGATGACCACGCCGCTGAGAAACGGGCGGGCGATGGTCGTCGGGACAGGGTTTGCGATTTGGTTCTGACGGGTTGGCCGCGAACGACCCTTAGACCTCTGGCGGTTGCTGATTTTTCACGTGATGAAGACAGTATAGGAACGTATGTTCGTTGCTGTCAAGAGGGTTCCGTTTGAAATTGCGTGGTATCTGATGTACTGTCGGCCTTGAATTTAGCACGGGGGCATTTTCAAATGACCATGCTCGCTTCTGGGTTTTCGAGTGCCACGATTGAACAAATGGATCACTATGTGTATCGGTTGATAGACCCGCGTAACGGCGAAACCTTTTATGTGGGGAAGGGTCAGGGCAATAGGGTGTTTGCCCATGTTCAGGCCATACCCGCCGAAGACGAGAATGATGACAATTTGGTGTCGGACCCCAAATATCAACGAATACGGGATATTCGAGGGGCAGGGCTGGAAATAATACACGTCATTCATCGTCACGGGATGACACGGCGGACCGCGTTCGAGGTAGAAGCGGCATTGATTGACGCGTATCCAGGCTTGGTCAATCTACAAGCGGGACATGGCGCGAATGATCGTGGGAGTCGGCACGCTGACGAGATCATCAAAGCTCATACCTTGGAGCCGTTTGAACTTGACCAATCGTTGATTCTCATCAATATCGCGGCTCTGTGGAATGTGCTCGATACCTATGATGCAACGCGGGTTGCGTGGAAGGTGGACCGGAGCCGCGTTGGGCGGTACAAGTTGGTATTAGGACATGCTCGCGGCATCGTCAGAGGGGCATATCGGCCTGATAAATGGTTGCCAGCCACAACGGATAACTTCCCTTTGATGGACCACGACATGGAGGGACGTTGGGGATTCAACGGCAAGGCGGCCGAAGAGACCGTCTGGAATCGTTACGTTGGCAAGCGTGTCCCTGACGAGTACAGGCGAAAAGGGGCGGCGAACCCAATCCGCTACTGCGATTTCCCAAGATGAAAATCCGTAACAGGCATACGGGCGTTGGAGCAAATGAGAACCCCCGCCGGGGCAGTTTGGCGACGGCACGGCGACGGATGACGGAGACGCGGTATGAAGGGCGATGCTCCATTGGCGGCCACGCATTTTCGAACGGAACCGTCAAGAGGGGGTGTGTCGCTCGCGCGTACCCGCTTTGCACAATCCGTCATTGCGAGCGCAGCGTGGCAATCTCGCCGCTGGAGGGATCATCGCTCAATCCAACGAGATCGCCACGTCGCTGCGCTCCTCGCGATGACGAAGTGGGTACGCGTGAGGGGGCGTGTCGCTCGCGCGTTGGCGGGCTGGCCTTGCGGCGGCGACGGATTGCCGCGCTGCGCTCGCAATGACAGGAGGATCGCTCGCAATGACAGTTTGGTTGGTGGCGATGGCAGCGGGGGTGGGATGTCAGGCTGACAAAGCGGGTGTGCGTGAGGGGTGTGGCGTTCACGCGCGTACCCGCGGCGCCATTGCTGCGGCTACGGGATTGCCGCGCTGCGCCCGCGATGACAATTGGATGGCTCGGGGTGCGCGTGGGCGTTGGGGCGTGGTTGGTTGGCGCTGGCGACGAGATTGCCGCGCTGCGCTCGCAATGACAAGGAAAGGGCGCTCGCAATGACAATGGGAAGGGCGCTGGCGATGAACAGGGGGTGGTCAGACGAGGGTGTTCTGCTGGCCCTGGCTGCGGCGACGGCGGGGGGCCTGGCGGAAGGTCGCCGGGACTCCGCCGCGCGGGTAGGCGACGTTGTTGCCGGCGAGGAGCTCGTCGATGGTCAGGATCTGCACGCGGGGATGCTGCTGGTCGGGGAAATGCTCGGGGGTGTAGATGCCGGCGGACAGGGCGTCCTGGCGCATGGGTTCGGTGGACGGTTGCAGGGTGATGAACACGCCGATCTCGGCCTTCTCCCGTTCCATGTCGCCCTTGAGGGTGGCGATCATGCCGCGGTTGACGTGGCCGCTCTTGACCTGGACGATGATGCGCTTGGGCTTGCCGGTGTTGTCGTCGAAGAAGTTGATGTAGCCGTCGACGCCGGCGTCGGCCCCGCGGCGGCGGTCGTTGGCGGGGCGGGCGTCCACGAGGCCCAATGCCCACCACTCGAACTGGTAGCGGTCCTGCTCGGCCAGGGCGGCGGCGCTGCCGGTGTCGGTGGGCTGGCCGACGATCTCGTAGGGTCGCAGGGCGTCGCCGAAACTGTCGTGAAGTCGGTGGCGGACCAGGGTGATGGCGAGGTGGGTGACGTCGATGCCGATCCAGCGGCGGTTGAGACGCTCGGCGGCGACGGTGGCGGTGCCGCAGCCGCAGAAGGGGTCGAGGACGACGTCGCCCTCGTTGCTGCTGGCGTTGATGATGCGCTCCAGCAGGGCTTCGGGCTTCTGGGTGGGGTAGCCGAGGCGTTCTTTAGGTTGCACATGCACGGGACTGAGGTCATCCCACCAATCTTGAAGTGGCTTTCCTTCTTTCTCGTCCAGATAAATCTTGTAGCGCGGCGTCCCAGTGCGGCTGTAAGCAATACGTCCCTCCCGGTCTAACCGTGCCATGTTCTCTTTTGAGAACGCCCAGTAACGTCCAGGCGGAGGGAGCTTACCTTTCCATTCGTAGCGGGTATCGCCGCCGGGTTTTGCAGCGTGCAACGGCTGGGTTTGGTACTGCCGACCGTCTGCGTCCGCGTATCGGTAAACCGAATCTATATATTGCTGATCGTAAGGAACGTATACAGTATTCCACTGTGGATTAGCACCCTTGGAATACATGAGGATAGTGTCGTGGATCCTACCCATGTGACGAGCACCCTGCTCGACATCGCTATGAGCACTCGTTCTTTTCCATACGATCTCGTTCCGATAATTCGCGTTGTTGAACACAGCATCCATTAGAAGCTTGAGATAGTGGCTGGCGGTGGGGTCGCAGTGGAGGTAGATGCTGCCGGTGGGTTTGAGGACGCGGTGGAGCTCGATCATGCGCTGGGCCATCATGGTGAGGTAGGCCATCATGTCGTTCTGGCCGAGGAACTGGCGCAGGGCGGAGAGAAGGCTGCCGACCTTGTCGGGGCCTCGGGTCACCACGTCCTGAAAGGCGATCTCCGATTCCCAGCCCCAGTGCCAGGTGTCCTCGAAGGCGGTGATCTGGGCGGCGGACTCCTCGCCGGAGCGCTCGCGGAAGAGGACGTTGTAGGTGGCGTTGGAGTTGAAGGGCGGGTCGAGGTAGATGAGGTCAACGGTTTCGTCGGCGACGTACTGCCGGAGGATGTCCAGGTTATCGCCGAAGTAGAGTCGGTTGGGAGTTGGGGAGGTGGTGGTCATGGGTGCGGCTCCGTGGACGGGGTGGGTGTCTGCCCATGTTACTCCAACGAGATTGCCACGCTGCGGGGGTGATGACAGGAAAAGCGGGAGCGGTTGGGATTGCCGCGCTGCGTTCGCGATGACAGTTTGAGAAGGTCGCAATGACGTGGGGGCGCTCGCAATGACGTGGGGGGCGCTCGCAATGACAGATTGTGCAAAGTGGGTACGCGTGAGGCGGATGGGCGTGTTGCGCGGAATGGGAGCGGTTGCTAGAATGGTTGGGCCCTACCGGCGTGGTGTAGTGGTAACGCATCGGTCTCCAAAACCGAAAACGAGGGTTCGATTCCTTCCGCCGGTGCCAAAATATCCCCACTTTGAGTGGGGATTTTCTTTTGGCAGCGTTCATTTTTCACTGTTTTTATCACCAGTGGTCGTGAAGCAGCCGCGAGCTGGCTAGCGTTGGAACGCGATGGAACGCTTGAAGGACGGCCGCGTACAGGGTCAAGCGGCCGTGGCCGCGCTATATTGGTTTCGGCGGTGCCAGGGGACTGTTCAAGAACCTCAGCCCCGAAGCAAGTCCGCCAAACCGCTGATCGGTTCTCCCTCTTCGAGGGAGTCCAGCCGGGACAGGACTTCCGCCGCCGTTGCCTCGGACAGTGACTGCGACGCGCAGTCCCGAAACTTCTCCCTTATGTCCGCCACGGTCACGCCCCGCAGAGCGCCGCTGCTGGCGCGGTGCGCCTGCTGCCGCAGTACACTGCCATCCTTCAGTTGTACGTCAACCTGGTGATAGCCCTCGGTCCAGCTTGGCTTGCCCTCGTTGCCCGGGATGCGCTGCATGTCGATGCGGGGGATCAGCGCCTGGGCCTCGGGACGCAACACCTGCTCGTCGGTGAAGGACGATAGGCCGACCCGGCGGTCCAGCAGGGCGGCCGCGAGGCAGTACTGCAGGCTGAATTTCCCTTCCAGTGACGACACCGGGCGCGAGTGGATCAGGGAGCGGGGCGGGTCGAAGTCCACCATCACATCGATGCGGTCCACCGCGTCCGGGTCGATGGCGGCCTGGGACAGCAGGTCGAAGGTGGCATCCAGGGCAAGGTGGGCGCTGCCACAGCAGGGGTACTTCTTAATCTCGATGCCCGATTCGACCAGATAGAGTTTGTTCCCCAGGTTCTCCGCCACCTGGTCGCTGTCAAAACCCTGACCGCCGGAGAAGGCGCGGATGAACCCGAAACGTCCTTCCAGGGCGTCCTGGCTGGCGGTGAAACCGTCGCGCACCAGCTTGGCTGATACCACCCCGGCGCGGGCGGCGTCCCCGGCGTGGAAGGGCTTGGTCATGGTCCCAAAGTTCTGTCGCAGCCCAGATGCCTGGGAAGCGGCCAGGGAGACGGCCATAGCCGTCTGTTCGGGGTCCAGGGCCATAATCCTGCTGGCCGCGACGGCCGACCCAACTGCACCCAGCGGGCCGGTGGGATGCCACCCCAAGTCATCGTAGTAGGCTTCACTCAAGGCCTCGCCCACGGCGCAGGCGACCTCGAATCCAGACATGTAGCCCAGCAGCAGGTCCTTACCGGAGGCGCCGGATTCCTCGGCCACGGCGAGGGCCGCCGGCAGCAGAACAGCAGTGGGGTGGGTCTTGGTAATTTGGGTAATGTCATCGTAGTCCAGAGCGTGGGCCATGGCCCCGTTCACGAGGGCAGCGTTGGCCGCCGAGGTCCTGAATCCCCGGCCCACGACGCTGGCGGCGGGAGCGGCGCTCTCGGCCGCGACGTAACGGCATAGGATGTCCGACAGGGATTCCTGAGAGCCGGCCAACATACAGGCCAGGCAGTCCATGATCGCTCCCTTGGCCGCTTCAATCGCATCGGGCGGGAAGTCCTCGATGTCGGTGCCGGTAACGTATTCGCCAATGCGCCTGGTGATGTTCATGGAGAACCTCCCGATAGTTTGAACCGGTTGCGATGCTATCACGGTCCAAGTTCTGATGCGAATAAGCGCCTTTCCGGAACCAGGTTTCCCGGTCGGGGACGCGTCATTCCCAGTCGGGGGCACGTCTTTCCGGCGAAAGCAGGAACCCAGAGGTCATGCGCCCCGTGAAATGTGAGCACAGCAAGGATATGCTGGATACCGGCTCGCGTCGGTATGACGGTTTAGGAGTTGAGCGGCCACCTCGAATCTGAACAGTTGCACGGTCAGTCCCAAGTGGAAGAAGCGCCGGTTTGCGGGTAAAATGGCCGGCACGCAAATCCGCCCAGGAGCAACCAATGCCGCCAGAAGAACTCCCCGGGCCGGCCAATGATGACCCGGCAGGATCCGGTGAGGATCCGGTATTCGCAAGTATGCCGACTTCAGCGGGCGCGCCGCCCGGGACGAGTTCTGACGGTGGGTGTTTGCCACCAATATTGTCAGCTTGATGCTCAGTAGTGTGGACATTTCCATAGGCCCCTTGGCTCCAAAGGCTCCTGGGCCGATGCGGATGTCTACACTTGCCTGCAATCTATATTTGGGTTGGCGATATGCGCAGGTTCGATGGTATGGATCTGATTTGGCTGGTCAAACGGGCCAAGCAGGTCCGAACCAATATGGTTCCGACCCGCGAGCATGGGACGGGCCGCAGCCGCCCGCATATCTGGGTCTGTAATGGAGTTGCGCGATCTGTAATGGAGTTGCGCGATCCGTAACGGAGTTGCGTGAAAAGAAATGGTTGGAGACAAGCAATGCCAAAGATAATCCCGGTACCCAATGAACTCAGCCAGCCTTTCTGGGACGCGGTGAACGAACAGCGTCTGGTCCTCCAGAACTGCACCGCCTGCGAAAAGCTCCAGTACCCGCCCCAGGCGTCCTGCCAGGCGTGCGGGTCCGCCGATGGGCTGGAGTGGAAAGAGGTGGCCGGCAAGGGCCACATCGCCGCCTACATCGTCATCGAGGACGGCCGCCTGAACCGTCGGATGCTCGACCAGCCCTACAATCTTGCCCTGGTGACGCTGGACCAGGACCCCACCGTGAACTTCTACTCCAACCTGCCGGGCGTCCCGGCCTACGAGGTGCCGATGGGCGCGGCCGTGGAGGTTACCTACGAGGAAGTGGCCCCCGGCCAGTTGATACACGAGTGGATGGTGGTGGAATAACCATTGGTGAAACTTCGCGCCGATTCATGGATACGCGATAACGGACACGCGATCGATGGATAGGCAATCAGTGGATAGGCGATCAGTGGATAGGCGACAAAAGGACGGACTATGACCAGCAGCAATGACTTCCAGTGGCGCAGGGACCGGGACGGCCTAGGCGTGTGGGAACACCGGGGCAAGGTGGCCGTCGTCGGCTACGGCCATTCGCCGGTGGACCGGCGGTGGGACGAAACGAAGCTGGATGAATCCCTGGGCGCTTACACCATAATGGCCTGCGAAAAGGCGATGGAGCAGGCCGGAGTCACCGTTGACCAGGTGGACGGCATCGTCTGCTGTGACAGCCACATCGCCGGCGGCAGCGGCGGTACCGCCTCCCAGTGGGCGCCCCGACCCTACTTCGACCCGCCATACGATTCAGAGTACGGCCTGACGCTGATCAACGCCCAGTGGCTCATCAACACCATGGGCTTCAAGAACGTCAAATTTGCCCCCACCGGGGTGCCGACCATCGGCGAGATGGTGGGCATGGCCTCCCAGGCCGTGGGCGACGGTGTCTGCTCCACCTGCCTGGTCATCTATCCCACGGGCAACATGGAAGGCCGCTACCGGCGAGGCGGCGAGAATGCCGAGGACTACGCCCGTGGCGCACGCCAGTGGACCGTGCCGTGGGGCAACCACGGCGGCAACGATTTCATCAACATCTTTCCCCACCGCCAGTACTTGATGAGGTACGGCGGCGAACATGAGGACCTTGCCCCCTTTGTCATCAACCAGCACAAGAACGGGATCCTCACCCCCTGGGGGTACAACGCCACCCACAACATCGAACCCATATCGGTGGAAGACTACATAGGTTCCCGGCCAATCTTGAATCCGCTACGCATCTGGGACTGCGACCGTCCCGTCAACGCCTCGGCGGCCTACGTGTTCACCACCGCAGAGCGGGCGCAGGATATGGATTCCCAGCCCGTTTACGTGCTCAACCATTCCCAGCACAACTTCCCGTTCCGAACCACCCAGCCCGACCTGGACGAAGTGGAGATGTGGACCGACCGGCAGGCCGCGCGCATGTACGAAGGCGCCGGTCTGGTGCCCGCCGACGTGGACATCTTCAACCCCTACGACGGCTACTCCATAATGACCCAGTTCTTCCTGGAGGGGTTCCAGTGGCACGGGGTCAAGCGGGGCGACGCCCTTGCCTTTTACTCCGGCGACATCAGCGTCAAGGGGCCCCACCCCTTCAGCTCCAGCGGCGGCAACCTGGGCAACGGTCGCACCCGCACCGCCATGTACACCGACGGCATCGAGCAACTCCGGGGCACCGCCGGCGACCGCCAGGTGACCGTGCGGGCGGAAACTGCGCTGTGCGCCTTCACCACCCCCAGCAGCGGTGGCTGGCTGATGCTGGGCAAGTACCCTTCGTGATGATTCCGGGAACGACGTGATGATTGCGGGAAGCTCGTAACAACGTCATTCCGGCGCCGGTCGGGATCTGAAAACCTGGGGCCGTCATTCCGGCGCAAACCGGAATGACGGCCCGCTGACGGAAATGGCGACCCATTCAGGGGTTCCTTGGGTCTTCACGGTGACACCGCAAGGCGGTACATCGGCGCCGTTAGCCCACCACGCGCCGGTCATATCGGTCTACGCCGGCATCGGATCCGATGCCGGCGTAGACGCGCGACGCTTTTGCTGAACGTTCAAGCGGACATTTCGCCGGAACGCTGACAACCCCTGACGCTAATCGGCGCTGATGCCCAACTCCGACTGCAAGTCCCGGATGGTCTCGGCGCGGCTGCGGGTAGGTACACGCTGCCGCATACCTATTGGCTCGTTCTCCACCTCCGGCACGACCTTGATGGCGACGAATACCGGGCCGGTATCCTGCATGATTTGCTCGACGTTGGTGGCAAACTCCTCCAGGTCGTCGAAGCTGTAGGCGGAGGAATAACCGGATTCCTTGGCCACACCGGCGTAGTTGATCTCCTGCGCGTTGGGAACCGGCTGCCCTCCAGTGGTGGCGTAACACTCGTTGTCCAACAGGATGTGGCAGAAGTTTTCGGGCTTCTTGCCGGCGATGGTGGCCAGTATTCCCATGTTCATCAGCAGCGAGCCTTCGGAATCGAACAGCACCACCTTTTCATCCGGCAGTCCCAGGGCCAAGCCCAAGGCCGCCGAAGTGGTCTGGCCCATTGCGCCGCCGAGGTTCAGGTCCCGGCTCTCCTGGGTGCTGAATTCCCGCCAGTGGCGACCGGAAGTACCGGTGGGAATGACGATGGCATCGCCCCGTTGCTCCTGGAATACTCGGAATACGTCCGCAGCATGAATCATTCTGTGCCTCCGTTACGTGGATTTTTCTTGCTCCGTGCCCCGCCCCATCCCAACAAGACGTACCGCAGGTGGCAGGGCGGCGACGGAACAATAATTTCTGGCCAAGGGTTATCCGTCTAGCGGTTGAACCCGTGGTATTCGTCGCCGACCAGGATAGCAACCGGCCGCTTGGTGGCCTTGGCCTCCGCGAAGGCCGTGGAGATGCGCTCACTGTCGGCGTCCTGCTCCACCAGGTAGTAGTTGATGCGAAAGGCGTTGAGGAACGGCTCGGTATAGCGTGCGGCCGAGTCGGTTATAACACCGTGGCGGTTCCAGCCACGATAGCCCACCACCATTACCAGCGGGAACCCGGCGTCCAGAACCATACCCCGTATGGAGTCGCCCGATTCCATCATGCCGGTGTTCTGAATCAGGACCACCGGGGTCTTGCCGGCGACCAGCAGCCCCAGGGCGATGGCGAAGGTCTCACCTTCCCGGGAGGCCGGGACTATGTCCAGCCAGGGCTCCTCCTTCATCAACTCGTACAGGTAGTTGGTTTCGCTGTCAGGAATGGTCACCACGTGGGTGACATCGTTCTTCTGGAACTCCTCAAGCAGTGCCTCAGGGCTCAGCACCGCTGCCTGCTGTTGAACCATGGAAATCCTCCTTACATACGTAGTGAACCTAGCAGTCGCGGTTCCCGCCACCTGGGCAAAAGGGCCGCTACAACTATAGGCTCCGCTGATTATAGTAACCCATGCCGAGAGGGTCAATTTGGGGATCCTAGGCAAGACCATGAAAAGCCCGGTCGGCACGGATGTGATGTCACCATGTTTCGCCGCCGGCGGTTGACCGCTCATACCCGCAATGTTAGCGTGCGCACAATCGACGAAGCCAACTTTTAGGCACTCAATTTTAGACACTCAAGGGGAAGGTTCAGACATGGCAGGAGCACTGGAACACATTCGGGTAATTGACTTCGGGCAGTATATTTCCGGGCCCCTGGCAGGAATGTTGCTGGCGGATCAGGGCGCCGACGTCGTGCGGGTTGACCCTCCCGGCGGACCCCGCTGGGAGACCCCGGCCAACTCGACGTGGAACCGGGGCAAGAAGAGCATAACCCTGGATCTCAAGCAGGCGGATGACGCGGCCGTTGCCCGGTCCATCATACAGAGCGCCGATGTGGTGGTCGAGAACTTCCGGCCCGGGACCATGGAGCGGTTGGGATTGGGATCCGAGGAGATGACTCGGGCCAACCCCAGCCTGGTTTACTGCTCCATTCCGGGATTTGCGTCGGACGATCCCCGGGCGGCCATGCCGGCCTACGAGGGGGTTGTGGGAGCGTCGTCGGCCACCTTCCGCCCGCCCAACGCCGATAGCCCGCGTCCGGTGTACACCGCCATTCCCATCGCCTCGGTCTATGGGGCGTTCCAGTCGGTGGTGGCCATCGTCGTCGCCCTGAACGCCCGGGAGCGCGACGGCGTGGGGCAACGAATAGAAGTCCCCCTGTTTGACAGCATGTTCCAGTCCCTGGGGCGGTTCGGAGTGCGGGTGCACAACGCTCCGCCGGCGATTCCGATGCTGCAAGAGTTGTGGGGCGGGATCTTCCAGTGCAGCGACGGCCAGTACGTGCGCTTCGGCGGCTCCGGCAACCAGAACTTCCGGCAGTTCGTTGAGGCCGCCGGGATTACATCGTGGGATGACGAGGGGCTCACCGACTTCGACCGCCCCCTGGACGTCCCCCAATTCCACGCTGAGGCGCAACAGCGGATTCGGGAACTCTTCCTGTCTCGCACCGCACAGGAATGGGAAGACCTGATCGCCGAGGCGGGCAGCGAGGGCGCGGTGTGCCGCACCAGCGCCGAATGGTTTGACCATCCCCACACGCGGGCCTCCCAGATGATGGTGGAAGTTGACGACCCCACCTACGGCAAGATGCTACAGCCGGGGATCAACGCCCGGATGTCTTTGACACCGGGCAGGGTGCGCGGGCCGGCTCCCACTCCCGACCAGCATCGGGAAGAAATTCTCGCGGAGTTGAGGCCGCGCCCGGCGTCTGAGGCCGCGATGCACCAGGACACCATGAGTTCCGGCTTTGACATCAGTTCTGCCGTTGACATGAGTTCCGCGCTTGATGGGGTGAAGGTGCTGGACCTGTGCATAATCCTGGCCGGCCCGACCATGGGCCGGACGCTGGCCGAGTACGGGGCCAATGTTATCAAGATAGATAACCCCAGACGCGGCTCCACCGTGGCCCGGCATAATGACATCAACCGGGGCAAGCGCAGTATCCTGTTGGACCTGAGATCCGAAGAGGGGCGCGACGTTTTCTGGAAGTTGCTGGAGGACGCCGACGTGGTGGCCCAGAATTACCGGGCCGGCAGCCTGGAGCGGCTGGGCCTGGGATACGAAGCGGTGAAAAAGCGCAAGCCCGACATCGTCTACGCTTCATTGAACGCCTACGGGCACATGGGCCCCTGGGCGGAGCGCCCCGGTCACGAGGGGTTTGCACAGGCCACTGCCGGGATGACCCGTCGCTTCGGCGGTGACGGTATGCCCGAGTCGCAGCCCAACCCGGTGAACGACTACGGCACGGGTTTCATGGGCGCCTACGGGGTGGCCCTGGCCCTGTTGCACCGGCAGCGCACCGGAGAGGGTCAGCACATAGACTCAGCCCTGGCCTACACCGCCATGACGCTGCAATCGCCCTTCATGCAGCTTTACGAGGGTAAGCAGTGGAATGAAACCAGCGGGCAGGACGCCCTGGGAACCGGCCCGTTGCATCGCGCCTACCAGGCCAGTGACGGCTGGTTGTTTATTGGAGCACCAACATCGGCCCTGTCAAGGCTGTCACGCTTGGAGGGGCTCTCCGGCATCGACTCCCTTCGGGGGGATGCCCTGGCTTCGTCGCTGGAAGAGCGGTTCCAGGGAAACAGCGTGGCGTTCTGGGTGGAGCGACTGGCCGCTGCCGGCATCGGCGCGCAGCGGGTCGTCACCAACGTCAGGGAGCTGATGACCGACCCCTGGGTGGAGTCGCACGGACTTAGCATCACCCGGGAGCACGACGAGCTGGGACCGGTGACTACCTGCGGTCCCGCGCCGCGACTGTCGCGCACCCCGGTGCGCCCGGGCATACCCGCTCCCAAACCTGGTTCGCACGCCCGGGAGATTCTGGAAGAACATGGCTTGGGGAGCCGCTACCAAACCCTGCTGGATTCGGGAGTGATACTGACTGATGGTGTGGCGGCAGGGTAGGATTGCTGCCCTGGTGGCTGGCGTTTTCCGAGTAGGGTTCCTCGCGGTCGGTGTCAGGACACGCAACCTCGACGCCTGACAGATGGTTCCCACCACCGCCGCTTCTTGCGGCGGGATGGGAGCACCGCCGCTGGATGAGCCAGGCCCGCACCCACGCCAGCGTCGACAGGGTACGGCGATACCGGCTGGCAGTGGTGAGCAGGGCAGTTGCGGCGCGTGATCCGCACCTGCCGAAGCACAAGGTTCGGAAACGTGGCGATCCGGTGTTACCATGACACCGCCGGCTTCCCAGGACAAAAACAGTGGTGGTACGCCCGTGAAAATCGCCGGCTCGATCACGCCGAACGACCACACCAACAGGAGCCTGAAACGGCTGAGCTGGTGAAATAGTTGGCCCGGATTCTGGCCGTCGGACGCAGGCTCCAGACCTTCCGCGCGCTGCGGCACCGCGATTACCGCTGGTTCTGGATCGGCGCGAACGCTCAGGCGTGGGCCAGGGGGATGCAGTTCCTGATCCTGGGCTGGTTGGTCCTGGAACTGACCGATTCCGCCTCCCGCATGGGCTTCATGATTTTCCTCTACGGGATGCCCACGCTGGGGTTCGTGCTGTTCGGAGGCACCTTCGCCGACCGGTTCGACCGGCGCGGTCTGCTGATGTTGACCCAGTCCCTGGTAGCGCTCCTGGTCCTGGGGATAGCGGTGCTGGAGACCGCCGGGCTGATTGTCCTGTGGCACGTCTACGCGGCGGCTTTCGTCCTCGGCACCCTCCAGGCCATCAACACCCCGGCTCGGCTGGCCATAGTCCGGGATCTGGTGGACCGCGATGACTTGATGAACGCCGTCGTCCTGAACTCGGCGGTAATGAACTCGGGACGCATCCTGGGCCCGGCCCTGGCCGGAGGCGTCATCGAACTGGCCGGAATAGCCCCGGCGCTATACCTGACCACCGGCCTCTTTTGCGTCGGCACGGTAACGCTGCTCATGGTCCGGCGCGTGCGACAGCCGGCCCGGGATCAGCGCTCGACCATCCTGTCCGAACTGTGGGGCGGGCTGCGGTACTGCTGGTCGAACCCGGTCACTTTCACCGTCATCGGCATTGGGTTCGCCTTCGGCTTCTTCGCAATGCCCTATGCCCAGTTGCTGCCCGCCTTCGCCAAACTGGTGCTGGACACGGGCGCCGGCGGAGCCGGGCTGCTGATGACCGGGGCGGGCATTGGGTCCCTGTCCGGCACGTTCATCATGGCGTCGTTGGGCAACTCACCGCATAAGAACTGGCTGCTGCTGGCCTGCATCTTCCTGTTCGGCATATCCCTTTTCTTCCTGGCCTGGTCACATTGGTTCTGGGTGACGTGGGTGATCTTGTATCTGGTCGGGATGGGCAGCATCGTGCCCATGGGAACGACCGTATTGCAACTCTCCGTGCCATCGGAGTTTCAGGGCAGAGTGATGAGCGTCTGGTACATTTCCGCCGCGCTGATGTTCATCGGGTCCTATCCCATGACGCTGGTCGCGGAGTACATAAGCTGGACTGCCGCCTTCTCGGGCGGAGCCGCCATTTACCTGACGATCGCGGTCGTGCTGGGGGTCTGGCGGCCGACGCTGCGCCGGCTACGGGTGTAGCTCGGCGGGTCTTCCCGCGTTGCGCTGCACAACGGATCGTGGGCAACGGGGAACGCTACCGCAGTCGATAGGCAAATTGGCGGAAACCCTGGCCGGCCGGCTCTGCTCGATTGAGCGAAGCCGTTGTAGACGCGATGCTGAGACCGGAGCATGGTTGGGACCTAACGACGGAGAGACGCCAGCATAGCGTGAACCGCTCCCGCATCGGCGCGCCAAGGTCGCCGGCGTTGATCAGAGGGCTGGCATCACCTCGTCGCACAGCAGCGTGAGGGCCTCGTCCACGTCCGGGCCCAACTCGGAGAACATCAGCTGTCCGAAGCCCTGCTCCCGGGCCGTGTCCCTAACCTCCAGCATCCGTTCCAGGCAGTCCCCCGGCGTCCCGGCGATGAAGATGGCGTCGATCATGGAGTCGGTAACCAGATCGTCAAACTCCTGCTCCGTTGCGCCGCTCCGGTCCGCCTGGTGCAGCCGCTCGACATCCGGCAAGGCCACGCCCAAGCGCTCAATGTCCTCCGGTGAGTAGCCCTGGAGGTACATGTTCAGGACCCGGTGGCCGGCGCTTTCCTTGACGAACTCCCGGGCCGCCGCGGCGTTTCGAGACAGGGAAATCTTGATTTCGGCCACCTTGGGAGCACACTTCTCCTGGCGTTCCGGAGGCAACGCGGAGTCAAAGGCATCGAGCAATTCGGGCACCCTGCCGGTGCGGAGGGCCGCCACATAGTGGCCGCCGAATATCAGGCCATCCATGGTTTCACCGCCCACTGTCATCCCCAATGGGCCGTTGCTGCCGCAGTAGAGTTGGACCGGCGACGCGGGGCTGAAATTCAGCTGGAAGGTACCGGAAGGGTTGAAGTGGTAATAGTCCAGGAGGCTGGGGTAGTCCGCGAAGCAGACGGCCTCGCCGGCCAGCAGCAGCCGCAGGCTCTGGGCAGTCTCCCGGAGTACGCTGACCGGCCGCGGGGTACGGATGAGCTGTGGCGTCCGGGGATTGCCCCGGCCCAACCCGATGCTCAATTCCCGCCCATCCATCAACTCGGTGAGGGTGGCGATCGAGTCGGCCAGGTCGACCGGGTTGCGGAAATACTGAACGGTGACCGCGGTGCCCAGCTTTACCTTGAGGCGGCAGGCCATCGCCGCCAGGGCCACGAAAGACTGGCGGCTCCTCAGGTTATCGGTAACCCAAAACTGGTCTACGCCCTTGGCCTCCGCTTCCGCGGCCAGCTCGATCAGATGGGGCAGGGGAATGTGGGCGTAGGTGGGCAGGTGAAATTGGACACCGGTTTCCAGTGGAGTCATGATTTTGCCGTCCTCGCTATGTGTTCACAGTGATTCGCGTAATTCCCCGTTCCTCGGGACGCCACTCACAGGCCAACCACGCGGACGCGGTGATTATGAGTGTCGGCGATAAAGAGGTCGCCCTCCGCGTTGATGCCGCAGCCGTGGGGATGAATCAGTCCGGCTTCCGTGGCGGGGCCACCGTCGCCGCCGCTGCCCTCGCGGCCGCCGGCGATGGTGGTTACGATGCCGGTGTGGGCGTCGATTCGCCTCACGGCAGAGTTGTCCGAGTCGACCACGATGATGTTGTCATTCAGGTCGCAGCGCATGGCCTTGGGCGCTCCCCAAGTGGCCTCCAGCGCCGGCCCGCCGTCGCCGGAATACCCGAACACCGCTTCAGCCCCGGCAATCGTGCGCAACACCCCATCCGGGGATATTTGCCGCACCCCGTTCCCCTCCCGCTCGGACACGTAAACGTTCCCCCGGCCGTCCATGCAAACTGCCCGGGGACCCATCAGGCTCGCTTCGGCAGCCGGTTTTCCGTCGCCGGCGCGGGACATCTCTCCGGTTCCGGCAAAGGTGGTGATGATCCCGGTCTCCAGGTCCACCCGGCGAATGCGCTGGTCCTGTATGTCGGCAATCAGCAGGCCGCCCTGCCGGTCCAGGAAAACATCGTTGGGTTCCCGGAGCATGGCTGCGTTGGCGAGACCGCCATCCCCGCTGTACCCGAATTCGCCGGTGCCGGCGACGGTGGAGATGATGCCGGTACGACCGTCGATTTTCCTCACCGCCGGATCAAACCGCTGCGAGAAGTACAGGTCTCCGTTGGCATCGATGGCCAGACCGTAGGGCTGGTTGATGACCGCAGCGACGGCGGGGCCGCCATCGCCGGCGTATCCCGGCTCTCCGGTGCCGGCGATCAGGGTGACTATGCCGGTCCGCGCATCCATGCGGCGTATGCGGTGATGGCGCCCCATGCACACGATCATGTTCCCCTGGGGGTCGAACTCACAGGCGTAGGGAGTCTGACAGGCGGCGGCGGTCGCCGGGCCGCCGTCTCCATCCCAACCTTCCGAGCCGTTTCCCAATACGGTGTGGATGATGCCTTTCTCGGCCGGCATGAACACCTCCGGTGGTCGCCAGTAATCCCGGCGCGTTTCGTCCGGGAGTGCATTGTATATCGGGCCGCGCGACAAACCGCAACGGCGCCGCGCTCCATCAAGGCATTGCGATTATCGTCGTGGGGAATGCCCCGCGGCGGCCGCCGCGGGGCAACGCATCGGTGTTTGGCAGAGCCGTTGCCATGGCGCCGAGATTGCCACGCTTCGCTCGCAATGACATTCAGGAAAGTCGCTCGCAATGGCATTCAGGAAAATCGCTTGCAATGAAATTCAGGAAAATCGAATGGCGCTGCGCTACATGGCGCTGGTTGCCGACGAGGCGATTTCCCCCTGATATAGAAAGGGATTCCGGCGTTACAATAGCAGCGGCAACCAATGAGGTACCATCCAAACGATTAGGAGGCCAGAGGCATGACAACGGTAGGAAGCGGAAAGTATACCTATGAAACGGTGGAAAACTGGGCCAAACTGCCCGAGGGAGAGTCCTTCGCCATGGTCAGCGCCGTGGCCACCGACTCCCAGGACCGGGTGTTCGCCTTCCAGCGCAAGGAACCTCCCATCCTCATCTTCGACCGGGACGGCAACCTGCTGGACAGCTGGGGGAACGGCGCGTTCTCCTTCGCCCACGGCATCTACATCGAGGACGACACGGTTTACCTGACCGACCGGGACAGCTCCGTCTGCCTGGTCTACACCATCGACGGCAAGCCCATCCAGATGTTGGGGCGCCACGGCGTCCACTCGGACACCGGCTGCGAAAACCCGGGCGACCTTTGCCCCCGGGCCGCCGGCCCCTTCAACTACCCCGCGGAACTGGTCCCGTCGCCCTCGGGCGACCTGTACGTGGCCGACGGCTACCGCAACGCCCGCGTCCACCGGTTCAGCTGGGACGGACAGCTCAAGCAGTCCTGGGGAGAACCGGGCAAGACTGAAGCGGGACACTTCCACCTCCCCCACAGCCTACTGATCCACAACGACACGATCTTCCTCTGCGACCGGGAAAATCACCGGATGCAGCTCTTCAACCTGGATGGCGAGTTCATCACCATCTGGGATGACATCCAGCGGCCCATGGACATCTCCGCGGACAGCGAGGGGAACCTGGTGGTCAGTGAAGGCAGCGTCAACGATTCTTCGGCCCGGGTCAGCGTGCTGGACACTTCGGGGAGCGTTCTCGCCCGCTTCGATTGCCGCGGACCCGGCCACGGCAGTTGGGTCGACTCGCGCGGCGATATCTACGTCGGTCTCAGCGACGGCACCGGCATCGACAAGTTCGTTCGCCAAGGGTAGTTCGATCGCCAAGGGTAGTTCGGTCGGAACCCGTAGAAACAGGCCGGCCGGAGCGTCTGCTCCGGCCGGTTTTTATTGGAAACCGCCAGCGCCGCCGCTTGGTTCCGTAATTTCACCGGGACTTGCGGTTAGCGTTGTTTAGTCGGCAGAGCCTGCGGACACCTTTCCGGCCTTCTTGTCCATGAAATCCTTGATGGCGTCGGCGTATTCCGCCCGGGGGAACTGCTCACCGTTGGGAACCTTCATGCCGTCGCAGAAGATCTCCAGCCGGTTGCCGTCCGGGTCAAGGAAGTAGAAGGAGCGACTGCCGCTGCCTTCCAGGTTCCCGCCGGCCTCGATGCCGTGGGTCAGCGGGCCGCTGACAATCTCCGCGCCGTGGGTGTGGATGTGGGCCAGAGCCTTCATGAATTCGTCGCGGTTTTCCACTTCGAAGGCCACCTGCTGCACCAGGCGGGCCCGACCGGGAACGTTCTCGGAAACGTCCACGCCTTCGGGAGCAGTGGCGATCACGAAATCATGGTGGGTCTCATCAAACCGCAGGAAGGCCGTCTCGGCGCCGTCGGGCCGGCGGCGGCGGGAAGTCACCTTGCAGCCCAGCACCTTGGTGTAAAACTCGAAAGACCGTTCAAAATCGGAAACCAGAATCCCCACGTGTCCAACGCGCTTGATCTGAATCCCCATAACAGGTTCCTCCTACCGAAAACTCGGTAAAGTCCAGGATTGGTGAATATTTCCGTCTCCGTATCCGAAGGATGGGATTGATCCAAATAATACACTCTGGGGAGAAGACTTGTGCGTACCCACGTTGTCATCCCGAGGAGCACAGCGGCGTGGTGATCTCGTTGAATTGAGCGAGGATCCGTCCGGCGACGAGATTGCCACGCTGCGCTCGCAATGACAGGAGGATGCTCGTAATGACAGGAGGACGTTCGCAATGACCGATGGTGCAAAGTGGGTACGCGTGAGCCCCTTGGCTGATCCGCGACGGCCGAATGAACGGCGCGTTGACATCCGCGGGTGAAACCGGGCGGTTCAGCCGATGTTCACGCGCAGCTGCCCGGCAAACACGGTCATCAAAAGCGCGCTGCCGAGTGAGGGCGAGACACAGGTAGCCAATGCCTTCGTAGCCCGTGCTCGCCAGCAACGCGCCGGAGAGTCCCACCCCGAGCACTCCGCCGACGAAGTTGCCGACCCCGATAATACTGGTGCCAGTGGCCTTGGATTCTCCGGAATACTCCGTCGTGGCGGCGATCATCACCGGGGCCATAACGCTCAACAGTCCCGATCCCGCCGTTGCCAGGGCCACCGCAGTCCAGAGCCCGAAATCGAATGCGAAGAACAGGAGCCCACAGACTCCACCCGCGGTTGTGGTGATGACCATGAGCGCGACGCGGTAATTTTTCGCCGCCACGAATCCGGCCGCGTAGCTACCTATCACCTGGCCGATTGCGGAAATTACCAGCGGCAGGGCCACAAACCCCACGCTCAGGTTGTGGGCCTGTATCAGATAGGCGGCGAAAAAGCTGATCATGCCCCAGTAGGCCAGCCGCTGGGTCACGAGCACCGCCAGGGCCACGCGGAAATAGTTCAAGGAAAGCAGCGACCAATACCTGCCAAAGAACACCAACTCGCGCGCACGCTCCCGGCTGTCCCGGGGATACCAGAACCAGCTCAAAACAAGCGCCGTCGCCAGCAGCAGGCTCGCCAGTACGAAGGTGGACCGCCAACCCCACAGGTCCGCGAACAGGGCCACCAATGGGACGCTGATGGCCGAAGTCAACACGACGGTGCCCATGATACCGCCGACGGCCTGGGCCTTCCGGGCCGGGGAGATGACGTCGGACACCACCCCCACCGAGGTGGGTGGAATGGTTCCTCCTCCCAGGCCACCCAGCACCCTGAGGACCAGGAATACTTCCATGTTGGGCGCGAAGGCCGACCCGAGCACCGAGACCAGGACCATCAGCACTCCGGCCAGAGCCACCGGGCGGCGGCCGAAGGAATCGGCCAGCGGCCCCACGGCAATTATGGAAACGGCCATTGCCGCGAAGGTCGCCGTGTTCAATTGCCCTGACACCGCCACTGAAACGTCAAGGTCCGTTGCAATCTCGACGAGGAGCGCCGGAACCATCACGATCGCGGTTTGAGTGCTGAAAATGGCGAGGGAGAGCACGAAGTAAAACCAGGCCTTGTCCACTCCTTTGCCCTCTGCCGGCGCCGTTTGCGTGGTCATTTAATCCGTCCCTGTTCCGGCAAGATTGTAACTGTCAATTGGCAGACACCAGGATTTCAGCTCACGCGTACCCGCTTTGTCATCGCGAGCAGCGCAGCGACGTGGCGATCTCGTTGAATTGAGCGAGTATCCCTCCGGCGACGAGATTGCCACGCTGCGCTCGCAATGAACGGTGGGTCGCTCGCAATGACCGATGGTGCAAAATGGGTACGCGTGAGGGGTTTCAGCCGTTGCCCACGCGTAGCTGCCCGGCGAAACCGGCCGCCATCAGCGCGCTGGCGACTGCAAAACGAGACACACGTAGCACCCACCTCATGGTAGCCCATGCTCGCCAGCAGTAAGCCGGAGAGCACGCCCCCAAGAAATCCGCCGGTCTGGTGGCACCATCAACACCCCGGTTTAGGCGCTAAAAACGGCGAAACAGAGCAGGAAATAGGACCAGGCCTGGTTGATCTCTTTGCCGGGTGTTTGCGCTGCCTCGATCATGACGTCGCTTATTTCGGTTCCAGCGTGGCTGCCGACAGCAGTCTCGGATATTCACCGTCCGTGGCATCCTCGTCCGTGGCATCCTGTACCTGGAACCGTCGGTCCTTGAATTCGCCCCCTATCCAGCGCCCCCGGTGAGGTTCACGGAAGTCGCTAGCTCTGCGGTTGGGGGCTGGGGGCGGCGGCCGGCGGTTGGGCCGGCGCGCGGGCGCTGACCGCAAACGCGCCCGCCAGGATCAGCGCCAGACCGATAAATGCCGCGAATGGCAGCCGCTCGCCCAGCACCACGGCGCCCAGCACCACCGCGACCACCGGGAAGAACAGCGGCACCAATGAACTGCGCATGGCGCCAACCCGGCGAATGACCACGAAATAGACGCTGAAGCCGGTCCCGGTCAAGACCCCAGTGGCGAGAATGGCGGCGATTGCCCCCAGACCGGGGTTCAGGGTGAGCGGCGCCTCCGCCGCAAACGCCACGGGTACCAGGACCACGCTGCCGAAGATCATGGAGCCGGTAACCATGGCGCGTGGATTCAGATCGGTCTGCCGACGGGCGTAAATCGCTCCCAACGTGTGGCTCAACGGGCCAACGAAGGTGATAACGATGCCCAAAATTTGGTCGCCCGCGTTGGCCAACACGGATGGCCCCATCAATAGAACAACGCCGGCGAGCCCAACCACACCGCCAACCAGCGCCCGGCGGGTGAATGTCTCCTCGGCCAGGAACAGTGGCGCCAGCACAACGGCCAGGATTGGCATGGTGCCGAACAGGATGCCGTCCAACCCGCTCTCAATATGTTGCTGGCCCCAGGCGACGGTGCCGAAGGGAATGGCCCCGGTCAGCAGGCCGAGACCGAGCAGCGGGATCCATCCCTGGCGGGTGCGTGGCAGCCGCGCGCCGGAAGCGCGCATTACGATCCAGCATATGAGCGCCGACATCAGCGCCCGGAGCGCGGCGATAACGAGCGGCGAGATCTCCTTGACGGCGATGTTGATGAACAGAAACGTGCTGCCCACCAGTACCGACGCCGCCAGGAGCAGGCCCCAGTCGGCCAGTGAAATCGAGCGGTTCAAGGCGTGGGCCTCCTAGCCGGCGGAGTGATATTGATTGCAATTTGCAAGTAATTGTATTGAGTGATTATACTAAACTACTTGCGGGTTGCAAGTCATTTGCAGGGGAATTCTAAAACCGGTACGGTAGACGCATGATTTACGAGCCGAAGGAATGCCCAATTCGGTACGGGCTGGGCGTATTCGGGGATCGCTGGTCCCTATTGATAATCCGCGACATGATGTTTCGCGGCTCCACCCGGTTTCAGGACTTCTTGGACGCGGGCGAGGGCATTGCAACCAATGTGCTGTCCGACCGGCTCAGTCGACTCGAAGCGCAGCAAATTGTCAGCCGGCAAAGGAACCCGGCCAACCGGCGCCAGGTACTGTATGAACTGACGGACAAGGGAAAAGACCTGCTCCCAGTCATGCTGGCAGTAATCGGCTGGGCCGAAAAACATGATCCGGAAACCAAGGTTTCCAGCGAGTTTGCCGAGCGAATACGGACTGATATATTTGGAGTCAGGGACGAAATGCTGGACGCTATGAAACCCTCGAGCTCGACGCGAATTTCGCCACGCTTGATCGACCGGATTACTGACGTACAGTTAGAGTCGCCGGGCAAGTGAGGTTGCCAGTAATGCCATCTGCCTGGCTCGGGACGGTTTATCCGCCGGCGGCTTGAGCGAAAACAGTTGCCGATATGGCAGCGCCGCCCGGGCGGTCTCGCCCGGGTGTAGCGCCCATCTTCCTCCACCTTGCTTCCAGCGGCCCTGACGCTCGATCTCGCGGCTATATGCGCCCTTCTGGAGCCATGCGCCTCGCCATGCCGACGCGCCCGGCACCAGCCAATCCAACGCTTCGGGCAGCTGCGTTTCCTCCCTCGACCGCGGGGAAACCACCATCGGCTGGTTCAGGGCATCCCCCTTGTTCAGGGCATTCCCCTTCTTCAGAGCATCCCCGGGTTTGCCACCGGAGGCACAGCAATCCGGCGCGCTACCCTGTCGACGGGGCTGCGCCGGACGCTGCGGTGTGCCAGGCGTCCATAAGGAGAAGGAGCGTGAAGCTTCTCGGGGAGAAGGCCCCGGCAGAGCCTTCTCCCACCTTGGACCGGACGTTTGCCTGAAACGGCCCGATTGTTCGCGTGGCTCAGTTACCGTCGCCCGGCCCGGGGACGGTTAGATCTACCAATGCGGTCAACTCCCTGCCGTCAGCGGTGCAAATCGCCCCCTGGGCGCCACAATAATCGGGAACGGGCAGCGCGATTCTCACATCGTTGGAGGAGTTGGGATTGACTTTGATCTCCCAACGGATGTTGCTGGGCCGGTCCAGCCGTCGCGCCCCGATAACCGAGCCCCCGGTAACCGTAAACGCATGGTCCCTCAAGGTCTTGTAGCTGAAGCGCGCGCCCGGTTCTTCGCTGAACGTCAACTCGAAGGTGAACGCGGTACGACCGTTATGGGATTCCGGCACGTCTCCGATACTGGCCGTAAGTTGCGGCACTTGCAGGCCGGTGATGGTTGTCCCGGGTCGTGTGGTTCGACTGGTGGAACCGCCCACACGCATGATGACCTTTCCGGTGGCTGCGTCGTAGCCCACGTTTTCGTTCGTCAACACCCCATTCAAAAGAGAATAGTTCACCGTGACTGCGTTGGGGAAATCCCCTCCGGAAGCATCGGGCAATCCCAGAGCTACCTCGAATACCGGTATGTCGCTGGGCCTCACTGGGGTGTTGCCCAGGATCGCCATGACCGATCCAAACACATCGTTCCTGGTCCAGATCTCCGGTTCGCCTTCTTCGGGGGACGGGAATTTCAGAGATCCCATGTGGGTTTCGACACCCGTGGATTTGTCGGTGATCCACAGTCCGAACCAGCGTCCGTCAGAGTCGTCGTCACCGTCCTTGGCAACGCGGACTGAGTAGTTGCCCTCGCTCCAATCATAGGTCCGCCTGACGCTGGTAAAGGGACCACCAAAGTTGCCCGCTTCAGTCCATCCGTCGCCGACGACCCTCGCTGATGTCGCCGCGTCCTGCGAATCCCAACGGTTGAAAATCACCCCCTTGCCCTGGGACCCGTCCGTGCCCGGTTTATCCACATCGGTACGCAGTCCGAACGCGAACCGAATGCCTTCCAGATGACCCCAACCCAGCGCAATGACGAGGACCTGGTCTTCCGAGAAGTGCCCGGGGTCTTCGCGAATGTTGAAGTCCATCTCGACCGACGGACTGCCGGGTGTGTCCTGTTCCCAGTCCCATTGGATGGCCGTCATCACTTCCGGCAAGGCCGTCAGCCCGGCATCCACCTTGTGGTTCGGGTTCTCGCCCCTCCCACGACTCGACAGATCGGGCAACAACCCTCCTGAACTTCCGGAGATCGATCCGCCTCCCTGGGCGCCCATAGCAGGATCACCGTTCTGGGCCAAGGAGTTGCCCGGGATGGCGATGCCATCGCTGTCCACGTCAAAAAATGAAACGCGATACTCGAAGACCAACTTGGACGTGCCGCTTCCGCTGGCGTAGTTTGCCGAGCGCGTAACCGTGTCCCCGAAGGCCTCCGATCTGATTCTGGCGTCCACATCGCCATTGACAACGACGGCCCGGTCGAATCGGGCTTCAATTTTGATAGCCTCACCGCGTATGTAGGTGTCCCCGTACTGAGGCGTGGATGAGATACGGACGCTTTGCAGTTGCGGTCTCGTGCTGCTCCCTTTGACCTTATGATTCGATTGGGTTCCGAGGCGAGCGTGGGTCAGGTTGGCGTTTCGGGGCGAGTCGCCTGTGCTTCGGATGGCGTCCGCATCATTGTGGTCCAGGGTCGATGTGTTATCGCCGATCCACACGCCATTGGAATCGTTGTCAGAGGGATTGACAAGCGCTGCAAAAATCACCGTTTCGTCCCGGTGGCTAACGGGCACCAAGTCCCGGTTGCCCGAATCCAATCGAATAAGAAAGGTGGTTTCGCCGTCCACACGTACCGATTCGCTGAACTCGACCGAAACCGCAATGAGCTCTCCGGAGCCGTAGGTGTCATCGCCGATGGCGCGTGTCCTCCACCCACCGGATTCAGCTTTACTGACCTCGTACATCTGAACGCCGTTATCGACGATGTGCGGTGCGTTGGTGTTGCTCGCCCGCGCCTGGACCCTGGGCTGATTGTCGTGAGTAACGTAGATCAACCCCTCGTCCGCACTGGACAGTGATCCGCGGATTGCCCGCTGGGCCGACGCGCCAGGGTTCGCGCGGTTGCCGTTGTGCAACATGAGGCCGATGTCGTCGCCGATCACGGATATTTGGCCCGTTGGCGGAATGTCCGCTCCCGGCCACATTTCGCCTTGCCGATTTTGGGCCGCGCTGCTGGCAAACGTAGCGGGTTCAGATCCGTCCGAGTTGGCCGAAACTGAAAGCGGCACCGAGTTTGCCAGGAAGAGGGTCGAAACTACTACCAGACAAACTGCTAAAAGCCGCCTCGACGCAAATCTTGTTCGCAATTGGTTCAATTTGAATTGATGAATGAACACTTGGATACCCTCCCATCTGCTATGCGTCCCCGGTTCCAGTCATAGGGGCCATCGATGCCGTAGGCGAAACATTCGAGGTGATAAGGTGAACTTTGGCCGGCGATCAATAGAATATTGCGCCCGCCACGTCAGCGGCCTGCAATCGAAGATGTCATCGCGCCGAATGCTTCCGTATCGCGCCCCCCTGGACGCCGAGTGTCCTGCTGATCCCTGCATTCTTTCGTTGCTGCGAAGCGCTGTTACGCGCTGATGTTCCGGAGCTACACCTTGCATTGGGTATGAGCGTGTTGCTGCCGCATCACCCGACATGCGTTGAAATCCCTGTGCTGGAGAATGGGCCCTTTCGTCGGTCACATAAGCGTTCCTCCTTGCGTGCGGGTGCTTGACCGCTGTCATACAGCGCGTGGCTGGCCTCGCGACAACGTGAGCGAGTGAGTCGGAACGCCTCGGCTAGTCGGGCGTCGCGCGCGCGCGCTCGGTGACTACGGACGGTAGCATCCAGGTGCTGGAAAGTCTGTGCACTAGCCTCTTTTCGACATTGAGTACAGCATAGGTACGCAAAGCGTTTACTGGATGGTGCAGCGGTCAACTACCGCGACCTATGATACGCAATGATATGAAAATACGCTACATAATATGTGTGGAACAACGAACATAATGCTTATGATGTAAATTCAGCGCCGGATTCGTGTGCAAACACCGCTGATGCTTCCCGAAATGCGAAATCGGGCAGGACTCGGGCGGAGGCTACCGTCGGGGCACAGGCGACGAATATCGGCATTGACCCCGGCCTGATTTGAACCGTTGCCCGACTGGGGCATGTTCAACCGTCGTCGGCGCGCGAATCGCTCAGTCGCGCGTACAGTTCAAATCCCGCATCCACGGCACCATCCCGAGGCTTCGGTCTCATCGGGCCGCGGCAAAGCAAGGTTTGGCGGGCTCCGCCACAATCGAGCCCGAACGGTTACTGCGGCAAACAACCCCGTATCGTGCAAGTACGGGAGACACCGTCAGGAGGCAAGGGAGATCGCGCAGGAATTCCCCGGTGTTGGCACGGTCAGACGACTGAGCCCGAATCAGTTCACGCGGGTGATGCGGTCCTGCTGACCGGGGGAAACCGCATCGACGCCGGCGAAGTAGGCGACCAACGCGTCCAGGTCAATCTCCCCGCCGGTTCGCTGGGCGCCCTCGGTGAGGACGTCGAATCCGCCACCACCGTCGGCCAGGAAGCTGTTGACGGTGACACGATAGGTGCGATCGAGATTGATCGCGACACCGTCAATCGTGATGCTGGCTGCGTCCACCCTCGAGCCGACTGGCCGGGACGCGTCCCAGGTGTAGCTGAACCCAGCGGAGACCTGGAGGACCCTCCTCGTACCCGCCTCGAGGTCGGCGAACTGCACCTCAAGCAGATCGTCGATCTGGGCGCCGGTCAGGGACATGGTGACCAGGCTATTGCCAAAAGGATTGACCCCAAAAGCCTCCCCAAAGGTCAACACACCGCCGGCCTCGTCGCCGGACGCGGCGTACCGTATGTCCTCCCGGATGCCGCCCTGGTTCATGAAGGCCACCACGGCGCCCCCATCATCGATGCCACTGGTGGCAGCCAGGTGGGCGTCTGCTATTACATCGCCCAAAGCGGACTCTCCCGCCTCGTTCTGCTGACGGGTGATGTCGGCGGTTACGGTTCCGACCACGGCGTTGGCTCGGGGCGCCGACAGGACGTCATACCGGTCAATGAGCGCGGTGAGCGCGGGAACGGGCGTCACGCCGGCCTGGGAGTTGGGCTGGTTGTTGATCGCCCGCACCGTGAGGTCCCCGGTGTCCCGATGCAGGGTGGCGTCGATGACGGTGAAGAGGCGGCCGCGATTGTCGGCCATGGTCACCCACTTGCCGCTGATCTCGCAGATAAACTCATCATTGGTGTGTCCCGCGATCACCAGATCCACCGCGCCATCCAACCTTGCCGCGACCTCGGCAACCGGCCCGCTGAGACCTGAGCCGCAGTCATTCTGCCCGCCGTCGGAGAAGCCGCCCTCGTGGAGCAGGACTACTATCGCCTCGATACCGTCCTGGCGAAGCTGTGGGATCAGGGCATTGACGGTTTGCGCCTCGTCCTGGAAGGTGAGACCCGCCACACCGGAGCGGGCAACTATTTGGGGGGTTGCTTCCAGGGTCATCCCAATGAACGCCACCCTGATCCCCTGGTAATCGCGGATGGCGTAGGGTGGGAAGACGGTGTTTCCGGTGTTGTCGTCGATGACATTGGCGGCGAGGAACTGAAAGTCCGCGCCGTCGAAGGAATCGCCGTCCAGGTCGCCGTCGACGGGGTGTGAGCCGCCTTGTTGCATCCGCAGCAACTCGGCGGGTCCCTCGTCGAATTCATGGTTGCCCACCCCGTTGAAATCCAGGCCGATCAGGTTCATGGCTTCAATGGTGGGTTCGTCGTGGAACAGGGCAGAGATCAGGGGCGAGGCGCCAATGAGATCGCCGGCAGACACGAACGCCGAGTTCTGAGCGCCGGCCCGGGCGGCCGCGATGTTGGCGGCCAGGTAGTCGGCGCGACCCACGCCGCCGAATGAATCCGAAGACGTGGCGATGTGGCCGTGGAAGTCGTTGATGGCGACAATGCGAAGCTCCACTTCCGCCGGTTCGCCGGCCTCGGGCGCGGCAGGGACGGGCCCACCGGATGCGCATCCGAAAGCCAGGGACGTCGCCACCAAGAACAGCAGTAAGATCGAAAGCTGATTCATTTAGCTCCGTGGCAACCAGCTCCGTGGCAACACTCTACGCAAGGTACTGACGCTCGGGACCAGGCCCGATGCCGGTTGGTTGCCTGGCCAGATCACCTGGAACGCGGCCTCCGACCGGCGATACTTCCTTGGCAGGGGTATGAGGGAGGAGTATGGCATTTATGCTGGTCAGTTGGTGAGAACGCTTTCGCGGACCGCTGACACACAGACCGGGCACAAATCGAGAACTCGGGGGTGCACCGTCGCGGCGCACCCCCAAATCATGCTCGCCGTTCAGCGCCGCGTGGGCGGTGAACGCATGGGCGACTTCTTCTGCTAAGCCGCGACTGCCAAGCCGCGACTGCTAGGCCGCGACTTTCGTGGCAGCCCACTTCACACCGTTGAGCACCAACCGCTGGAACTCCGGCGTCTCGAAGCTCCGGCCATCGTGCCCCAGGAGCAGGACAAAGACGTTGCCGTCGCCGTACTTGCGCGTCCACCCCAGCGGATAAGTTCCTCCCGGCATGAACGTGGGGCTGCGGTCCGGCCCCCACGGATACGTTCCGTCTTCGGCGTTACCGGTGAGGAAGACGTCGCTACCGTCCTTGATTGCCAAGTTCATGTAGAGCTCGTCGTTGGTTGAAAAATCAGCGATTCCGGAGGCTCCGGGGTGAGCGGCATCGCTGACGTTAACCGTGAACTGCCCGTAGGGCGGATGGTAGCTGGTGCCGGAAATCCAGCCCCCGCCGGTGATGTCGTGGTACTCGGGCCATGCTGCCGCCACACAGGTGGCGATGTGTATGCAGACGAACGCCCCGCCGCCGCCTACGTATTCCCGCAGGCCCTCCATTTCAGACGCCGAAAGGGTCCAGTCGCCGAAGTCCGGCACGTTCTCTCGGCGGGTGTTGAACACTAGGGCGTCGTAGCCGCTCATTGCCGACCGGTCGGCGAGCGGCGACGCATCCTCGGTAACCGTGACGTCGTGACCGGCGCCCTTGAGAAAGGTCTCCAAAATGGGCGTCGACTCCTCGTACGGATGACGTCCTCCAGACACTACCAGAAGCTTCATAATTCTTTACCTCCAACCAAGTGCCACGGATTGTAGAGACACCGACCGCCGGTGGCAAATCGCGGGCAGATGCCCGGCTTGAGGGATCAGGGCAGCAGCGGTCACCGGCGGTCCCGCTGAGCCGACGCCACCGCCGCCCACAGATTTGGATGTGGCCGCTGGGCCGACGACGAATACCGGGCAATCGCCCGGTTAAACGGCCTGGGCGACGTGCAGACCGTCGGTGTTGGGCTTGAAGACAAGGCCCAGAATCCCGACTCGCAGGCCGTCGATGGCTTCGCCAAATCGCTCCCGCAGCGCGTAGACCGGCAGCGGTCTTTGCCGGTTGTTGATGTTGATGACCGACCGCAGCAGCTCCACGTTGGCGCCGCTGGTCAGGGCAACGTTGTCCAGGGCCCGCATGTCTTTCGGGAAGCAGGACCCGCCGCGTCCGACGCCGGCGTAGATCCGCCCGCCGGTTCGAGGGTCCATGGCCATGCCGTCGCTGACGGCGTCGATCCGCCCTGTCGCCTACCGCGCCGACCGCAGGGAGCCGCGCTCGAAGGGGTAGCCGGCCGACGCGGCGTTGGCGTCGCGCGCGGTAATATTCGACAAACATTGTACGCATTTCTGCTAGATGGTCGCAAATCAAGAAAAGTAAAATCAATGCGATCCGCTGGGAACGGTTTTGGCCGTCCCATGTTTTGCATTGGGCGAGGGCAGATGGTACGGCGTCAGTAACGATAACCAGATACTACCGTGAGCGTGAGCAGGACAACGTGCGGGGGAAGAGGCTGAGATGGCGCTCGCCATAATCGGGAAGTACAAAATGGCCGTGGCGGTTGCCGTGGTGGCCGCCATGTGCATCGCGCTGATCGCGACCGCCGATACGACACACGGCGCCAACCTGCCGGCGTGCCCCAGCGACTGGCCGGTGGTGGAAAACGAGCAAGCCGTCCTGGAAACCGACTATGGCGGCGGCTCGTTCGAGGGATTTCATACCGACGCCGATGGCGACGAGTGGTACATCATCCGCAGTGTCGACGATAACGGCTATTCCCTCGTGCGGGCCTATCCGGCGTCCGATCAACATGATGCCGGGTACGTGACCGACCAGCCCAGCAAAGTCTGCTACCTCATCGTGAGGGGACCCGAGGAGACCGAGGACCGGGATCCGCCCACGCAGATTGACTTCCCCAACGAGAACGAACCGGATACTTCCAGCACTTCCGGTTCAGGCACGTCACAGACCGGCACCCGCGGAACGGACGGTACGCCGGGCTCCGGAGTGGGCATTGGCGGCAAGGGCGGTGACGGCTCTGGCACAGGCGGCGGTGGCGGCAGCGAGAACTGGCACGGCTCCGGTGATTACCCCGGCTGCGGGAACGCCGCGATGGCCAGCTCCGGGACCCCCGACGCCCCCACAGCCCCCACTCTCACCGGTACTCTGCTGTCAACTTCGGTAGGCGTCGGGTGGACCGCTCCCAGCGCCAACGGCAACCCAATCCTGCACTACGCCATCATGTACACCCCGCAAGGCGGCGACAGCAGCAAAGTCAGCGCCGGTGGTTCCAGCGAGATCCTGACCGGGCTAAGCCTGGGAACCACCTACGAAATCCGCGTGGCAGCATGCAACTCGGTAGGGTTCGGCCATTGGTCCGATGGCACCACCATAACGACCGCGAGCACTTCCGGCGGTGGCGGTGGCGGCGCGACCGTGGGCACCACCACCAACTCCGGGTGCGGCATCGCCGGGCGGGGAACTGAGGGAACTCCGGCCGCCCCGGCGCAACCCACCGTGGAAGCGAGGTCGGCCACCCAGATCTTTGTCGAATGGATCGCTCCCGACAACGGGGGTTCACCGATCCTCGACTACGCCATCCAATACACGCTGGCCGGGGGGACAGCCAGTACCCTGGACACAACGACTGGAATCAGTGAAATCCTCACCGGATTGACCGCGGGCACGGAGTATCTGATCCAGGTTGCCGCGTGCAACGCCGCCGGCTGGGGCGACTGGTCCCCGGGAACTATCTTGCAAACGCTGAGCGACACATCTGGCAACGGCGGCGGCGGCGGCGGCGGTCAGACTTCCATCACCTGCGGAGACGCGGCGCCGGGCAGCACCGGTACCCCGGGCGCCCCGGCTGCGCCCACTCTCACGATGCCGAGCACGACTTCAATCCGCGTAACGTGGGTTGCTCCCAGCGCCGGCGCATCGGCGATTCTCCACTACGCGATCCACTACACCCCTGATGGCGGCTCGGGCAGTTGGACAACCTCCACCGGATTGAGCTCGGATCTCACGGGCTTGACCGCCGACACTCAGTACCACGTACGCGTCGCGGCGTGCAATGCTACTGGCTACGGCGATTGGTCTTCTACCGCGTCAACCCCGGCCAACAACAACGGTGGCAACAGCAACGGCGGCGGCGGCAATGGCAACAACGGCGGCAACGGCGGCGACAACGGCAACGGCGGCGACACTGTCGTTTTTAGCGGGTGCGGCGGTGCCGATCGGGGGAGCACAGGGACGCCGGACCGGCCTGCAGCTCCGACCCTGATCGTTACGCAGGACAACACCAGGGTTGGAGTCGAGTGGGTTGCGCCCAACGACAACGATTCAGCGATCATCGGATACTCGATTATGTATGTGCCTGAAGGCGGAACTCGCACGGTAATCAGCGAGGGAGGCTTAACCCCAATCCACCGAAGAGATGAGTGTCGGGGCGGGTTGAAAGGGTAAGAAAGTGCTCCCGGCTTCTGGGATAATGGTTTGTGAAACAAGAAACCGACCCGAAACGAGGAGCACCCATCAGATGCTACCACTGGGCAGCCCCGACCGCATCCACGTCGCCTTCGATGATCACCGTCTGGTGGCCAATGCCGGACTGCTCCTGCCGGTCACTTTGGCCCAGCATCTGGGTCTGGGTGAGCTGGTGGACCGCCACGTTGACCTGGGAGATGCGCCGGGTCGAGCCAACCCGGGGGACAAGCTGCTGACGCTGGTGGCGTCGGCCCTGGCCGGCGGCGACTGCATTGACGACGCCGACGTGTTGCGCACCGGCCGGACGGCCAGCGCCATCGGCTGCGTGGTCAAAGCGCCATCCACCCTGGGGACCTTTCTACGCAGTTTCCGGTGGGGTCATGTTCGCCAGTTGGATCGGGTGAGCCGGGAGTTGCTGGCTCGGGCCTGGGCCGCCGGTGGGGGCCCGGGCGATGCGCCGTTGACCATCGACCTGGACTCCACCATCTGCGAGACCTACGGACTGGGCAAGGAGGGCGCCCGTCGCCATGGCTACACCGGCCAGCGGGGCTATCACCCGCTGCTGGCCGTCGCCGCGGACACCGGCGACGTGCTGATGGTGCGGCTGCGCCAGGGTCGGGCCAACACCGCGCGGGGCGCGGACCACTTCCTGCGGGAGACGGTGGGCCGGGTGCGCTACGCCGGAGCCATCGGACAACTCACCGTCCGCGCCGACAGCGGCTTCTACACCCACGCCATGGTCGCCGTCTGCCGCAAGATGGACGTCCGCTACTCCATCACCGTCCGCCAGCACCAAAGCCTGCGCAACCTCATCGAGGCCATACCCGAGAAGGACTGGACAGCCATCCCTTACTGGATGGACGGCGCTGCCGACGTGGCCGAGACTGAATACACACCCTTCCAGCATGAGCCCGACGCCGCACCGGCGCGGCTCATCGTACGCCGGGTGAAACCCGCGCCCGGTTCCCAACTGGCGCTGCTTACCGACTACAGCTATCACGCCTGCATCACCGACCGGGAGGGCGACACTCTGGAACTGGAGGCCGACCACCGCCGCCATGCCGAGATCGAGAACGCCATCCGCGACCTGAAGTACGGCGTGGGTCTCAACCATCTCCCCTCCGGCCGCTTCCCCGCCAACGCCGCCTGGCTGGCGGTGCAGGTCATGGCCCACAATCTGGCTCGCTGGACGGCGCGCATCGGCCTGGGCGAGCTGGTGGTTACCACCAAGACCCTGCGGCGACGCTTCTTCTCCCTCGCCGGACGCATCACCCGCAAGGCCCGTCGCCTCACCCTGCACCTTCCCAAGGGCTGGCCCTGGGAGAACCAGTTCAGTCGCGCCCTGGAGCGATTGCGAGCCCTGCCGCTCCCTTCCTGACGCCGCCTTCGGCGTCTGACCTCTCCTCCAGACCGTCCAACCGCCTGGCCGTCCCGCGTCAGGCTGGGCACCGCGTGTCTCCAGCTGCCATCTGCCCGACGATCTCGCCCTCCGCCACCGCTTGCGAGCCGTCAACATCCCTCTGGCGTAGCTGTCACGACCCGCACCCGCCCAAATACGGCGGGGTCAGGGCACTGCACCATCACCCACGCTTCTCTTCCCTTGCGTATCCAGCCCCCACGCATCCTTTCGGTGGATTCGGGCTTAAGCGCGATAATCCGGGGCCTGGCCGCCAGTACCCTTTATGAGATTAGGGTCTCGGGGTGTAATGCGGTCGGTTTCAGCAATTGGTCGCAGGGCGCAACTATAGCTACCTACAGCACACCGGGCCCAACAGGCGGCGGCATCGTCGGCACCGTCAACAATGCCTGGTGCGGCGTAGCCAACCCGGGAAGCACCGGAACGCCGGGCAGGCCTAATCCGCCAACTGTCACTGTCAACGGCGCAAATTCGCTGACCGTAGAATGGTCCGAACCGTCTGACGACGGAGGGTCGCCGATCAAGATGTACGCCGTCCAGTGGACGCACGGCGGTACCAGCCAAATGGAGAAGGTGATGACCGGGATGAGCTATACCATCACGGGTTTGGACGCAGATACCAGCTACTCTGTGCAGGTGGCGGCGTGCAACGCGGTGGGGATGAGCCTCTGGTCAGTTGCGGCCGTCGAGCGAACCGATCCTGCTTCGTCGCAGTCCACGGAAGTAGATCCCCAGGCCACGGAAACACCGGGGGATGGCGACGGCAACGGTGGCAATGGCGACGGCGGCGATAACGGCGATGGCAGCGATGACCGGGGTGAATACGACATCGTCGTCACTGGCACGTGCGGAACCGGGACGTGGCAAGGGCATACGCATAACAACACGCAATATTACTGGGGCGGAACCGTCGACTGCCTTGAGGAGATTCTCATCAACTCCATAGACCCGACCCCTCGCGGCAGGATGTGGACCAAATCGATGATGGATGACCACAGGCACCCCGGTTTCTCGGACGACGATCACAGCGGCAGCAGTTGCAACTCGCAGCATACTACGGCCCACGCCAACCACACTCCACTCTCGTGCTCGAATTAGTAAAGACCGGCCGACGTGGCCGACGCGGAGGTCCGGACCGGGAACCAAAAGCATCCCGCATCGACCGAACGTTGGGCACGCGGTCTAAATTGATTTCAGACCGGCTCCAGGTGGCGGGCACCCGCCAGGGCCTCAGCAAACGGGCAACCCTCGAGGTCATCCAGATGGTTTCCCCATCGTGCCTCAGCGAGCACGAGAGCAGGACCGCCGAACAGCCTCAGGTTTCGCTCCAGGGGAGTACGAAACCCTTCGGCGTCGCTGATCTTTCCGCTCCTGGTTGTAAAATTGCGATTACCCGCGTGCCGGCTCGAAAGGTCAAGCCATTCGTGGTCAAACGCCGGGCGGGATCTCGTAGCCAATCAACCTCAAGGTAGGCAATCGGCCTTCTCGAGGTCCTCTTCGAAGTCGTCGAGGCCCTTTTCCAAATTTTCCAGCTTGGACATCCGATCCTTGGGGTCGGCGTCGGCGTATGGCATTTTGTCGACCGCATACTCCTCGGCGAATTCGCCGGCCAACTCACGGCACTCCGTCTCTGGGGAGAAACTGGCCGTCAACATCAACTCTCGCGCCCGGGGCACCACCACGTCAGATTTGGCCGCGATTTCCAATGGCGTCGGCTCGCCGCAGCCAACAAGGAGGACAAGCAACAGGCCGGTGACCAAGGTGAGCAGCAGCGTTTTCACGGGAATTCTTCCGCGCCAGGGTGACCGGATCATAACACTATGGTCGTAACTTTTCATAGAAATGATACAAACGTAACTGTCCACACCCAGGACATGCGTCCAAAAGTATGATCGTCTGACCGGCTATGAGGCGTCACTCCATGCGCGGTACGGGGTCGTGTGCAGGGAAACTTTACCCCGCCCAGGATGGTTGATCCCACGGTTCTCCGGGCTCCTCCTCGCGCGGGGACAACAGTTTGAGGCCGCCGAAGCCCAGCGATGGTCAGCGGTCGCCAACCATCTTTCCAGTTGAATTCGCCCGCCGGCGACGGCATACTGGCGCCACCATTGCAATGAGCACGCGATCCGGGGCAACTCCGGACCGTTGCTGTTCGGGGAGAACAGGCGTATGGCAACCCTAGTAACCGGCGGCGTCGGCTTCGTCGGGGCGAGCATAGTCAGGGAATTGGCGGCTCGCGGGCACGAGGTCATCAGCTACGATGTGCTGGCCCCCGACGCCCTGATGACCCATTTCCTCGGCGACCTGTCCGAACGGGTCACCTTCGTTGACGGCGATATCCTGGACACCGCCGGCCTGGACGCCCTGCGGCAGGCTCACTCCTTCGACAAAATTGTCCACGCCGCCGTGTTCACCGTCAACCGCATCGACCGGGAAACGGCCCGCAGCAAGGACATCCTGGACATCAACCTCACCGGCACCGGCAACCTGCTGGAAATGGCCCGCGAGATTGGCGTCCGGCGGTTCGTCTACATCAGCTCCGGCGCCGCCTATGGCCTCACCCGCGACCCGGACCAGACCTATAACGAGGACGACCACCCGCAGCCGGGCAACCTCTACGGCATCACCAAGCTCGCCAGCGAGCAGTTGACCCGGCGTTACGGCCAGCTCCACGGTTTCAGCGCCGCGAGCCTGCGCGTCAGCACACCCTACGGGCCGATGGAACGGATCACGGGCCACCGGGACAACATGTCTACGCCCTACCAGTGGACCGGGCAGATGCTGCGCGGCGAGCCGATCACCATGGATGCCACCGCCTACGGTCGGGATTACACCTACGTCCTGGATACCGCCTCGGCCATCGCCACCGTCGTCGACGCGCCCGAGTTGCCCCACGACCTGTACAACATCACCAACGGCGTGTCCGTGACCGGCGCGGAGATCCAACGCACCTTGGCCGAACTGTACCCCGAAACGCGGCTGGTGGAATCCGAATCGTCGGAACCGGCCGACTCCTCGTTGGGACCAACCAGGGGCCCGCTGTCGGGCTACCGTTTGTGGCACGATTTAGGCTGGGTTCCGCAGTATGATTTGGCCGCCGGTCTGACCGATTATGTGAGGTGGCGCCGCGAATCGGGTTTCCTGGACTAGCATCGCTGCATTCATCCGACCGCCGCGTGACCGAAACACATTCGCCCCTACCGCAAGGAGCACAGATCATGGCGTTGCCGCCCGACCGCATCGACTACCTGCCCATCATCGACCGGCCCGTTATCAAGTGGCCCAACGACGCCCGGGTGGCGCTCTGGATCTCGCCCAACATCGAGCACTACGAGTATTTCCCCGTCAACGAGGGGGTGCGCGACCCTTGGCCCCGGATGCCCTACCCCGACGTGCAGCAGTTCGCCTACCGTGACTACGGCAACCGCGTCGGTTTCTGGCGGATGCTGGAGCCGCTGGACAAGCATGGCATTCGCTGCTGCATCTCCCTGAACCTGGCGGTGCTGGAGCACTTCCCGGAGATCGCCGAGGCCATGGTCGAACGCGATTACGACTTCATGAGCCACGGCATCTACAACACGCGCTATCTGTACACTTGTACGGAGGACGAGGAGCGGGAGTTCTACCGGGACTGTATCGACACGTTGAAGCGGCACACCGGCAAGCAGCTGAAAGGAATGTTGGGACCCGCAATCACGGGCACCGTCAGCACGCCGGATCTGATGGCCGAGGCCGGCCTGATCTACCACACCGACTGGTTCCACGACGACCAGCCGACGCCGATCAAGGTTAACAACGGAGGCAAGCTGGTTTCGGTGCCCTACTCCATCGAGCTGAACGACTCCTCGGTGCTGCGGGACAACCACTACACGGCCGAATACTTCGCCGACATCTGCAAGAGGCAGTTCGACCGGCTGTACGAGGAAGGCGCCGAGAGCGGGCAGGTCATGTGCATCGCCCTGCATCCCTTCCTGATCGGCCAGCCACACCGCATCAAGTACCTGGACGACGTGCTTGGCCACATCATGGCCCACGATGGGGTGTGGCAAACCACGGCCGACGAGATCGCCGAGTACTACATCGCCAACTATTACGACCAGGCCGTGGAGCACGCTCAACGGTTTGCCCAATAGTCGGCCCGTCGCACCGTCACCACCCAGGAGCACACTGATTCCCAGGAGCACGCTTAATATGCCTGCGCAACGCACCTTCGGCATGGACCATCCGCATCACGAATGGTCGCCCATCATCAGTCGGCCCGCCCTGCGCTGGCCCAACGAAGCACGGGTGGCCCTGTGCGTCATCCTGGTGCTGGAGCACATGGAATGGGAGGCGCCGGAGGGGAGCTACCAGGTCGCCAATCTGTCCGGGGGTTCGGCGCCCCGAGCCTTCCCCGACTACGCTCGGCTGTCCCACCGGGAATACGGCCACCGCATCGGGATCTTCCGGCTGCTGGACACGCTGGAGAAGCACGGCATCACGGCCACCATCGCCATGGACGCCATCACCGCCGAAAACTATCCGTTCCTCGTAAAGCACTGCGTGGACCGGGGCTGCGAGATCATCGGCCACGGCGTTTCGGTGAGCCGCATGATCACCAGCAATATGTCAGAGGAGGAAGAGCGTGAGTACATCCGCGCGTCCGTCGACGCTCTGACCCGGGCGACCGGCAAGGCTCCCCAGGGCTGGCTGGGGCCGGAATACGGCGAGTCGGACCGGACGCCGCGACTGCTGGCGGAGGCCGGGTTGCGCTACGTTTGCGACTGGGCGAACGACGAGCAGCCCTACCCGATGACTGCCGGCGACAACCCCTTCTTCTCCCTGCCGTTGCTGTACGAACTGGACGACGTGGCTTCTATGTCCCAGCGCAAGGTCACCGTGACCGACTACCAGCGCCGGCTCACCGAGAGCTTCGATGTGCTGCGCGATGACGGAGCCACGCACGGCCGGCTCATGGCGCTCAACTGGCATCCGTGGCTGGTGGGCCAACCCTTCCGGGTGGGCGCCGTGGACGAGGCGCTGGGCTACATGATGGAGCAGGGCGGGGTGTGGCCGGCCACGGGGTCCGAAATCATCGACTGGTACCAGTCCCAAACCGATTGACGGAGTGAACCATGGCCTCCTCATTGATTCGCGGCAAACACCTCATCAGCCCCCGGAGCGCCGGCGGCGTCGCTACTTTGGCTGACGGAGCGTTGTACCAGGAGGACGGCGTCATCAAGGATGTCGGCACGTATCAGGAACTGCGGCAACGCTATCAAGCGGACACTGAACTGGGCGGTCCGAACTACGCCATCATCCCCGGCCTGGTGAACACCCACCACCACGGGCGCGGCGTCACCACCCTGCAGATGGGCACCTGTGACGACTGCCTGGAAGTGTGGATCCTGGCCGGCTGGGGTCGCCGTCCCTACGACCACTACCTGATGACCCTGTACACCGCCCTGAACATGCTGGAATCCGGCCAGACCACGGTGATGTACAACCACCCCCAGACAGCGGCGGCAACGCTGAAAGAGGACGTGGACGCGGTGCTGCGGGGGTTCCTGGACGCCGGTATGCGGGTGGCCTTTTCCAGCTACATGCGCAACCAGAACCGGGTCGTCTATGCCGGTGACGGGGAGTTCCTGGGCGGATTACCGACGGACCTCGCCGACGACGTGCGCCGCTACCTGTCCGTGGCCCACATGAGCGACGACGACTATTTCGCCTTCTGTGATGGCATGGTCGGGGAGTATCACAATCATCCGTCGGGCAAGGTACGAGTGCTGTTCAGTCCCGCCAACGTGCAGTGGAATTCCGACGAGTTCCTGGTGCGGAGCAAGGAGCAGGCGGCCAGGCACCAGACGGGCATCCACATGCACCTGGTGGAAAGCCCTTACCAAAAGGACTACGGCATCCGAACGTGGGGCAAGACGCCGGTGGAGCACCTGCAGGACCTGGAGTTCCTGGGGCCGGAGGTGTCCTTTGCCCACGCCGTCTGGCTCACCGAGCGGGACATCGATCTCCTGGCCGACGCTCGCTCCACCGTGGCGCACAATGCCAGCTCCAACCTGCGTTTGAAGAACGGCATCGCGCCGGTGAACCCCATGCTGGCCCGCGGCGTCAATGTGGCCATGGGAACCGACAGCACCGCCATCAATGACGATGACGACTTCCTCCAGGAGATGCGGTTGGTGAGCAAACTGCACCGGCAGCCGGGCCTTGACTCGCCCGCCATAACGGTGGACCAGGTGCTGACCATGGCGACCGCCAACGCCGCTGCGCCAACCGGGTTCGGCAACGAAATCGGCGTGCTGGAGCCGGGCCGTCGCGCCGACATGGTGCTGGTGCGGTTGGACAACCTGGAAGACCCGTACCTTGACCAGGAACTGCCGCCGGTGGAATTGGTGCTGGGCCGGGCCAAGTCCAAAGACATCGCGGCGGTCATCGTGGACGGCGAGGTACTGCTGCGGGACGGCGTCCACACCCGGGCCAACAAGGCCGACGTCGCTCGGGAACTCCGCGAGCAACTGGCGCGACCGCTGGAACCGGAGACTCTGGCAACCCGACAGATGGCGGGTCGGCTCACGCCCTACGTGGAGCAGTTCTATCGCAGTCACCCGCCGGCCATGGGCGCGCCGCATTACGTCTACAACGGCCGGAGCTGAGCGTTACAGGTACTCTACGTGTTGACTGCTCTGCCCGCAGTGCGATAATGACCATGTGAATGTGCGCTCGGAGGATAGGTTTAATGGCTGAGATACGGGCGGATGTGTTCATCTGCAGACCGTGGAACAAAAACGTATATAGAGTCCATCCTATTGTAGATGTATGGGCAGACCATTGTGTATTCCCGGCATCGGTTTTGAATGAGATAGGCATTCGGCCAATCTCCACCAAAGCTGTTGAGTTGCCTGATGGAAGTCAGGAAAATTGGGGTTACGGCGTGGCCTGGCTGGCGATGGCCAACCAGCGATTACCTTGCCCTGTTGTGTTCAGCCCAAAGGAAGAATGGCGTCTGGGTGTGTCTGCTTTGCAGATTTTCAATCTCGAGGAGGATCACACAACAGGGACGTTGATTCCTACCGGGCCGCTGTCTCTTGGCAGGATTGGCGGCCTGACAAGCAGGCAATCTCCGAGTGAGTTCGCGATGCCGACTTCGGTGGCTCCTTTGTCGGGACTGCGCATCTGGCTGCGCTATGCCGATGGCGTTGCGGGAGAAGTGGACTTGTCCGAGCTGGCCAGTACCGAGCCTTTCGCACAATGGCGTAACCGCTGGTTTTTCGAGACGGTGCGCTTGGGCAGCAGCGGCGCGGTGGAATGGGGAGACGACATCGCTCTGTGCGGTGATGCACTGTACCTGAAGCTAGTGGGTAAGGCCGAGTAGCCGCCGGGCCGGCTGACGATGCCTGAAGTATGCCGCATTGATCATGGCAGCCTGAAGTTGTGGATCTATTACAACGACCATCGCCCGCCGCACATCCACGTCGAATATAGTAGCGTCTGGGTGAAGGTAGCCATCATCGACGGTAGTTTTATGGCCGGCAAGTTGCCCGGACGTCAGCGGCGTTTGGTAAAGTCTTGGACGGAACGCCGTCGCGTCGATTTGCTGGCGGCATGGGAACGGGCGCAGCGTGGCGAACATCCCGGCAAGATTGCTGAATGACGAGGATGCAATGGTACTGGAACTGGAAACCACCCACGGCGCCATGACCGGCACCCGCTACATCGAGAGCCTCCGCGACGGACGTGAGGTCTGGCTGGACGGGGACAAGGTTCCCGACGTAACCACACACCCGGCGATGACGGGCATGGTCCACGAACTGGCGCGCATTTACGACCTACAGCACTCCGAACAATACCGGGATGAAATGACCTTCGTGTCGCCGGAGACGGGGAAGCGGTGCAGCCTGTCATGGCTGCTGCCGCGCAGCCATGAGGACCTGAAACGGCAGCGTCGCAACAGCGAAATCTGGAATGAGGAGTCGTGGGGTCAGCTGGGCCGCAGCCCGGATATCCTCGCCCCACACATCATCAGCCTGGTAGCCATCAGCGACGCGCTGGGGCAGGTGAAGCACCCCAAGTGCGACTTCGGCGAGAACATCATCAACTACCACCGCTACTGCATGGAGAATGACCTGTTCCTCACCCACGCGCTGGGCGACCCGCAAGTTGACCGCAGCCAGCAACCGCAGAACGAGACCCGCGGCGACGGTGAAACGGAAGTGGCCCTGCACGTAATCGAGGAAACGGCGGACGGCGTCATCGTCCACGGCGCCAAGCAGTTGGCCACGGCCGCGCCGATCAGCAACGAGACCTACGTGTCGCTATCGGCCACGTTCATGCGCCGCTCCGATCCCCGTTTCATCCTGGCCTTCTCGATTCCGACGGACACGCCCGGTATGAAGATACTGTGCCGAGAGCCGGTGTCACAGTGGCCTGGCAGCTACGGCCACCCCCTGGGGGCGGTTTACGACGAGCAGGACTCCATGCTGTTCTTCGACCATGTGCTGGTGCCCTGGGATCGGATTTTCATGCTCTACGACTCTGCCCCGTTACTGCAACGCCTGGGCTCCGAGGCCAACTTTCGGGGTTGGAGCAACCTCTGCCGCATCCACCAACGCATGAAGCTGATGACCGCCGTAGCAACGCTTATCGCCGAGGCCATCGGCGTGATCGAGTACCGGGAGGTATCGGCCAAGCTGGGCGAGATGGCCATGCACACCGAGATGTGGCGGCACGCCATGGACGGCGTGGAGCACAACGCCTATTTTGTTCCAAACGGGGCTACGGGGGCTGACAACGGTCTCATGTCCCTCGGCTCCACTTCAGGCATGAACATCTACTTCGCCCAGATGTCAGCCCGCATGGTGGAACTGTTGCGGGAGATTTCCGGATCCGGGATGATCATGCAACCCAGCGAGGCCGACCTGGCCAACCCAGAATTTCGCCCCTATCTCGACCGGTACATGCCGGGAAGAGGAGTCGGCGTGGAGTACAAGTCCCGGCTATTCCGCCTGGCCCACGACCTGGCCGCGTCGTCCTTTGGCATGCGGCAGGAGATTTACGAGTATTGGCACGGGGGCGACCCGAACCGCAACCGCATCAACCTACTCCGCAACTACGACCAGACGGACATCACGGAGCGTATCAAGACCCTGATCGCGGAACCGCTGCGCTCGTAATCCATGTCAACGCCGCTCAACACTCACGCGCAAGTCGCAACATCCTTAAACACCATCTGAATTCGTAATGTAAGTGAGGCGGTTCTCGTTTATTCCAGATGGACGCCTAATGCTCAGGCAATCAGGAAAATGCAAGCCACTATTGCCAGTGTCCCGGCCATCGCTGCCGTTGCTATTCCAGCAGTCAGTTTCCGCCGTTGTCTGATTTCTCTGGCGTTAATCTTACTCGCCAAACTCTGGATATCTGTTGCCAGCACGTGGGGTTTTGCCGCCCGTCTGTAACCCGTACGCGGTGCTGGGAATACCTGTTTGCATTTCAAACATCGCCACAGGTTCTTTTCGTGGGGTGAGGTGCGCGGCCGGATGCTTTGGCTTTTGCATTTGGGGCACAGTGCTACCAGCTTTTCGTCAGCCATCTGACGACGGTCGCCAAATATCTGGGTGGCGTAGATTCCGCCTTTACGGGTTTGCCCGACTCCCGCACCCATCACTACCCATTCCAGGCGAAGTAAGTTAGCCCGATGCGGCGGACTTTTCATCCACGAATCTACTACTTTTTTACCAAGCTCCTGCTCTGTAGTTTTGTAGTAAGTGAAGTAATCCTTCGACCACGGACCTTGGCAGTTCTCTGCCCACAAACCGTCGCCACACTTGTGCTTCCGCCCTCTGCTAGCCGGCGTACCGTCTCCGATCCCTTCATGGGCGAGCTTGCCGACTTTTGCCATGTGCTTGCTATGGGAGCGGGCGGCGGCGTTCATATTCCGCTTTGCTTGAGCTTCCTTCAGTCCGCGCTTTTTTCTCTCCTTGTTAGTGTTGGCGACGATGCTCCGCTCAATAGCTTTCAAGTCCATTTCGCCGCTCCTTATGATGCGAAATTGTCACTGTAAGTAGCGATAGCAACGTGGCAATCTCGCCTCCACAGCGGGTCTGACGCAACACAAGCTGGCTATACCGGCGAGATTGCCACGCTTCGCTCGCAATGGCATGCGGGTATGGACTACTCCCAAGTGGCAAACCCCATCGCGCACCCGGTGCCGGCCGGGGAGCGATAGCACGGGACGTAGTCGACGATGTCCATGTCCAGGTGCTCGGTGGCGCCGGTAGCCACGATCCAGTTGCGGATTTCGGAGCTGCCGGAGTTGATCTTCTCGCGGGGCAGCGCCATGAGCTGGTCGACGCTCTTGGCCTGCATGCCGGCCAGCGCCTGCTGGTCGAGTTCCTCGTCCACTACGAAATGGCTCATTCCGCCGGAGGCGAGGATGCCGACGCGGATGTCCTTGGGCCACGACTCGATGGCGGAACGCAGAGCCTGTCCGAGGTTGAAGCACCGCTTGGGCGTCGGCTGGTTCGGCGGGTAGTAGGTGTTGAGCATGACGGGCACCGCCGGGATGATGCCGTCGGTCATCAGGCGGTTGTACACGTAGCCGAAGGCGTGCCCGATGCCGCCCTTGGCGCGCCCTCCCCGGTCGGGGTTGAGGAACTTGGAGCTGCCCACGTCGAACTCGGCGTCCATGAGGCTGTCGATGATGTGCAGGCCCAGCGCAGCGTCCGTGGGCGCGTATACGTCCTCGGTGCTATAGCCAATGAGATGCTCGCCGCCCGTGGACGGGCCGGCCTCATGCCCGGACACCTTCACCTGGTCTCCCCAGTAAACGCAGAAGGCCGGCATGTTGTCGTCCAGCAGGTACTCATGCTGGTCGTCACCAACCATGACCAGCACGTCCAGGTTGGCGTCGTTCAGCTTTTTGGCCAGGTGAGCGATGGCCTTCTGGTTCTGCGCGTGGCGCTGCTCAAACTTGGCCGGCGTGATTTCCCTGGCGATCCGCTCGGTGTCGGTGCGGGCCAGCAGGTCCTCGAAGTTGGAGGTGATGCCGTCGGTCCCGATCAGTTCAACATGGCCCTTGTCGCGCTCGCCGCGGCCGGCCCAGCCTTCCGCTGGGGTGCTCAGTTGCGGGCTGTGGGAGGAAGCCAGTCCCAGTACCAGTTCTGCCATAGTAGGGCTCCTTAGAGTGGTGGTTGCGGTCGATCGATGGGCCGGGTACCGCAGTTCCAGGAACACCGACCCAAACCCAATTTTGAGCCCATTCTACCGCATGAGCCATGCAGTCCTGCGAGCGAGAATGCGGTCGTCTGCGCCTTCCGTTTGCTTGCGCCTCTCGTAGCCCCTGTATATCATTGCGGCAGTACGGAATCCACTGCCGCTTCGCCGCAGCAGCGGACCAATGAGCGCGCCGGTGAGGCAACTACCGTGACGAAAGGAGCGAGACTGGTATGAAGTACGATTACATCGTGATTGGGGCGGGCTCCGCTGGCTCGATTATCGCCAGCCGCCTGACCGAGGACCACAGCAAGCACGTGCTGTTGATCGAGGCGGGCCCCGACTATCCGGAGTTCGAGCAACTGCCCGAAGAGGTGAAGTTCGGCTACAACACCGAAATCGACATCATGGTCAGCGACCATAACTGGCAATTCGTGGGCAAGGGCACCGACACCTCGCCGGAGATTATGGTGCCCCGCGGCAAGGTCACCGGCGGCTCCAGCGCCATCAACGGCCAGGTGTTCCTGCGCGGCGTGCCGGAGGACTACGACGGCTGGGCCGCCCAAGGCAACGATGAGTGGGCCTACACCAAGCTGCTTCCGATCTTCCGGCGCATCGAGACCGACACGGACTACGGCAACGACGACTTCCATGGGGGCGACGGGCCCATCGTCATGCACCGTTTCGCCCGGGAAAGCTGGCTGCCGGCCCAGAACGCCTTCAACTCTGCCTGCGTATCGGCCGGCTATCGAGAAGTCTGGGACCATAACCACCCGGATTCGCAAGGCGTCGGACCCACCCCCTTCAACAACCCCAACGGCATCCGGATGAGCACCAATCTGGGCTATCTCTCCGAATCCCGCCACCGGCTAAACCTGACCATCAAGGCCAACTGCCACGTTCAGCGGATCCTGTTCGACGGCGACAAGGCCATAGGCGTGCAACTGGAATCGGGCGGCGAGACCTTCGTGGCCGAAGGCGATGAAATCGTTCTCAGCAGCGGCGCCATTGGCTCGCCTCACATTCTGATGCTATCCGGCATCGGTCCCGCGGCACACCTCCGTGAGATCGGGATCCCGGTGATTCACGACTCCCCCGGAGTCGGCCAGAACCTGCGCGACCATCCCACCGTCTGGTGCACCTGGCGCACCAAGCCCGAGGTGGAGCTTGACGGGCTGGCTCCCCGCTCGCAGTTGTCCCTGCGTTATACCGCCGACGGGTCGGAGCTGCGCAACGACATGAAGATCAGCATGCAGTCCTTTGCTACCGAGCGCATCAACCGTGGCGGCGACCGCATGGTGCCCCTGGGCATCCGCATGAGCACCGGCATCCAGCTGGCGGCCGGAGCTGGACACATGCGCCTCCAGTCCACCGACCCGTACCAGCAGCCATTCCTGGACTACAACTACCTGAAGGAGGAGTCGGACCGGGTGCGGCTGCGGGACTCCGTGCGCCTGTGCATGCAGTTGGCGGACCACCCCGATTTCCAGACCCTGATCCAGGAGTGCATGGAACCGCCGGCCGATGCGCTGGTGAGCGACGATGCGCTGGACGCATGGATCGCCCGCGAGGTCACCACTTCGCAGCACATCTCCGGCACCTGCAAGATGGGGCCGGACAGCGACCCCATGGCCGTGGTCGACCAGTATGGCAAGGTTAAGGGCGTCACCAACCTGCGAGTCGCCGACGCCAGCGTCATGCCCGACTGCATCCGCGCCAACACCAACGTCACATCTATGACCATCGGCGAGCACGTCGCCGAGTTCATTCAGGAAGGCCGGTAAACCGGAGTGTTGTAAGGGTGAATGATCATTCGCCCCTACAACGATGAATTTGCCATGCCTCCCGCCCGTAAATGGACCCGCATTGAGGACCTGGCGGTCCTGCATCTCTACCGGGGAAAGGTAGCCCACGACAGCCGGGAGGTCGCCGCGCTGGCGGCGGCCCTGGAGCGCAGCGCCAAGTCAATCGGCGCCCGGATTCAAGCCTTCGCCGGCCTGGATCCGGCCAATCCTTATTCGCCATCGGGCAAAGCCACGGCCCTGACCCAATCGGTATGGGCCGAATATCTGGCGGACCGCACCGCCATCGCAGTGGAGGGGCAGCGGGCTTATCTGGGGATTCTGAACCGGTACTCGATGGGCCGGCCGTAGGCGCTTTGTGGTTAGGTTTGACAACCTGATATGCTGCAAAAGGTGATCAGAAGGAGGCAATGTTATGGCGCACGTAACTGGTGATCCCAAGGTGGACGTTCTGTTGGCCAAGCACGCGGAGGAGATTAAACGCTCGGAAGCAATAGCTAAGGAGCTTGCCGAAGAAAATAACCGCCTAATAGCGAAGATCAAAGCAAGTCGAGCGAAGCCCAGAGGGGTGGCTGGTGCAAGATAGGCCACAAGATGTTGGCGACCAATATGAAAATGAGCAAGTTTGGCAAGAATCAAGAGCTGAACTGCTGCGGATCCACCAGAATGTAGTACAGATCCTACATTTGCGCGCTATCCATTTGTTTGAAATCCTCGGACGGGACGACTATCTCGCTATATTGAGGAGTAGTGTCCTAAATGTCATACAGCGTGGCGATTATGATCGAGCGCTGGAAAATTTCCGCGATTTTATTCTTGAAAACCCTGCGCTGGATGAGATGCTGCCAGAGTTAACTAACCATGTGGAGCCCGGGCTCACAGCATTGGGCCGATGGGGCCAAGAGTACAGGGTTGCAGAATTGTTGTAGTCTGTGCTCACCGACATCAACCAGGTAGTCATTCCTCCGGTGCACCCATAACAAAAAGAGGGGCGGGTTTGAAGCCCGCCCCTTTTTTGTTCGCGGTGTCGCCGGAGTTACACGAGGACGCCGAAGCCTGACCTGGTGCAGATCTCCAGGCGGTTGTGGTCAGGGTCGTGGAAGTAGAAGGCTTGCTGCCCGTCGTGGCGGGTCTGGATGTCGGTGCACTCCACCCCAATGTTCTGCAACTCCTCGCGGGCGGCCGCGATTTCGTCAACCTCGAACGCGGTGTGATGCGAGGGCGCGGACGGCGAGTCGGGGTTCTCGATGATGTGGACCATGGCCCCGCTGGGCAACTGCAGCCAATACAGGTTGTCGCTGTCCACCATTTTCGGGATCTGCTTCACGCCCAGGACTTCCTGGTACCACTTGAGGGCGATGTCCTTGTCCCGAACGTTGTAGGTGATGTGGTTGATCGCCTTGAGGCGGATGTTGTCAGCGATGAGTCCCATAGGGTTTCCCTCCGGATCGTCATGATTGTGCGGTTTGATTCGGCTAGATCTGCAGCAGCCTCTCCAGGTTGGCGAAGAGGATCGCATCTTTTTCGTCGCGGGTCAGGCTGTCCAGGCCAAGCAACCAGGATACCGGCCAGTCGGCGCACATATCGAAGGGCCAGTCGGTGCCGAAAACAATCTGCTCAATGCCTACCATGTCGATGAGCATGCGCAGTCCGTCTTCGCTGTGGGTCAGGCAATCGTAGTAGAACCGGTTGAGATAGGCGCTGGGCGGCTGGTCGATGTTGGCGCGCGCTTCGGGCCGCACCTGCCAGCCGCGGTCCATGCGCCCGATGCCGTAGCAGGCGTAGCCGCCGCCGTGGCACAGGCAGACCCGCAGGCCGGGATAGCGGTCCATCACGCCGCCGAAAACGAAGGAGGCGTAGGTGATTGCGCGGTCAGCCAGGTTCCCAATGGTGTTGGGCACGTGGTAACGATTCAACCGCGACGAGACCACGGTGTCGCCGCCCTGGTGAACCAGGAACATTGCCCGCAGGCGTTCCGCGGTAGCCCAAAGCGGCTGGAAGACCGGATCGTCAAAGGTGCGGCCATTCACGTGGTCGCCGATCATGGCGCCCTTGAGGCCCAGCTCTTCGACCGCCCGGGTCAGTTCCTCGATGGCCGCGCCCACATCCTGCATCGGAAGGTGGGCCAGGCCGGCGAAGCGGTCCGGATACTCTTCGGTCAACTGGGCAACGTAATCGTTGCACTCCCGGTGCATGGCCATGGTCTGGTCCACGGCCAGGTCGTAGAAGTACATATTGGCGTTGGTTGACAGCACGTGGACATCCACGCCCAGCGAGTCCATGTCGGAAATCCGCTGCTCCGGCGTCCAGAAGGTACGCGGGTTGTAACGGTGCTGGTTATAAAGCTGCGGCGCTGTGACCCCGAACCAGTTTTCGCCGCTCTGCATCGACCGCAATGCGCTGGCTGGCGTTATGTGCGCATGGACATCGAGAACGCGTACTGCCATTATCGGTTTGCTCCTGTATGGTCACCATCGGCCAAGCCGTGGCGGCGTCCAGGCGACCGATCTTAACCTGAATTATAGCCCCTTTGGTTTAATTCGTCAGGCCGCGATTGGTCGAGCCGCTGGGACAGCAAAACCAACCCCTGTTATCATGTTTTCGCCACACCAAAACTTCCCGTCACCTCGTTGCCCCCGGACCTTAACTCATGACAACCCTTGCTCCGCGCACCCAGCACCCGTACTACATGTACGAGGCCATCGCCGCCCAGCCCGACGCCATACGTTCGGTCATCTCGACCCAGAAAGAGCGTTGCGCAGAGGTGGCCGAGGTTCTTTCGCAAAAACGCCGCATCTACGTCGTGGGCATTGGCACATCGTGGCACGCGGCGTTGGCGGGAGCGTCCATAATGGAAGCAGGGCCGATGGAAGCAGGGCCGATGGACGCCGGCCCGGAGGCTTTCGCGTGCAATTCGTTCGAGTTCTGTGTGTCGCCGCCGCGCGTCACGGCGGACGACGCAGTCATCGTCATCAGCCATCGCGGCACCAAGCGGTCATCCTACGACGCGCTGGACGTTGCCAAGGATCTCGGAGCCCATACCGTCGCCATCACTTCGACCGACCCGGGGCCACGCATCCAGGTCGCCGACGTCGGTATCCGGACCGTCGAACAGGAGAAGTCCGCGGCGTTCACGATAAGCTACACCACGGCACTCACCGTGCTCGCCCTGCTCAACCTAGGTATGGCCGGTCGGTTGGATGATCCGACCAACGGGCTGGACGCGTTGCCGCAGCAAGTAGCCGACATCCTGGATGCAGAGGCGGACGTTCGCACGGTAGTCGCTGAGCATCGCCTTCGGCGCAGGTTCATCTCCGCGGGCTGGGGTGCGAACCGGGCCAACGCCTACGAGGTCGCGCTCAAGATAAAAGAGACCAGCCGCGCGGATTGCGAGGGTTTCCAGACCGAACAGTTACTCCACGGACCCTTCTGCTCCCTGGATTCCGACTGCATGCTCACGCTGATCGCTCCTGCCGGCGAGGACCGCGGTCGCTCCGTAGATCTGGCGAAAGCCGCTCGTGAGCTGGGCTCACCCGTGTGGGCGTTGACAAACCGGGGCGATGCCGGGTTGGCAGACGCGGGCGCCGTCACCTTCCCGTTGCCCGACTGCCCGGCATACCTCATGCCGATTGCCAGCGTCGTTCCGCTGCAACTGTTCACCTACCACCTGGCCCTGGCTCGCGGGACACATCCCGACCTGTTCCAGCAGGACGACCCGCTCCAAGCCGCGGCGCGCACCCACTACGACCTTTAGACTAAACCCATCCCATAGACTAAACCCATCCCAGGAGGCCACCATGCCGGACAACGCAGACGCCCAGCGTTTGATCGAGGAAGCCGCCCAGACCCGGGGCTATACCCTGGAGATGCACCGCATCAACGCCCTGGCCGACCCGGAATGGACCCAAAAGTACGGGGAGTTCATCGAGGCCACCTACACTGGCCAGCGCCTGCTCGACCGCAAGACCAAGGAATTGCTGCAGATCTGCGTGGAGACCGCTCTCCGCGCCGACCAGGAGCAGATCCAGGCCCACATCCGCGTCGCCCTCAACGAAGGCGCCACACCCCGCGAGATACTGGAAGCCATGCAGGCCGTCATCGCCCCCATGGGCGCGCTGGCTTTTCGACGCGGCGTCCAAGCCTGGGCCGCGGAAACGGGGTTTGAATACTGATGTACCAAAGTTAGCGGCGGCCCGTTGCACGGATGGCCAACATGCTAATCAACTCGCTGCACCTCAAAAATATCCTCTCGTTCAAGGATACGAAGCTGGACCTCCAGCCGCTGAACGTACTCATCGGCCCCAACGGCTCCGGAAAATCCAACTTAGTTGATTTGATCGGGTTGTTAAAAGCGGTGCCCAACGACATCGCAGAGTTTCTGCGGAGCAACGGGCCGACCGGTGACTGGATTTGGAAGGGATCGGGCTGGGAGGAAACGCCTTTTCAGCTCGCTGAGGTGGAAGCACGGTTTGATAATCAGGGCCATCCCTTCGGCTATGAATTGGAACTAGTGATACGGAATGACCGTGTCCATTCCCTGAATGAACGGCTGGACTTGATGGCAGGGGACCGCAAACATGCCTATGCCAATCCCTTTTTCCAAACATCTAATGAGAGTGCGCGCCTTTGGCCAGCACGACCCGATGGCACTCTCGCCGACCATAGCGACGAGCCAGTGCAGGTCGATATATCTCGCGGCAAGTCGGTGTTGAGTGAGATACGCGATCCCGCCGATTATCCTGCGCTAACCGAAACCGCCCGCGTACTCTCCGCGATCAAGGTTTATCGCAACTGGTACGTCGGCCGCGACAGCCCGGTTCGTCGTCCCCAGCGCACGGACGGCGACCCCAACTTTCTGGAAGAGGATTTCGGCAACTTGGCGCTGGTGATCAACGACCTGCTGGGTCGCAGGCTGGAACCGTCCTTGGACTCCTACCTCAAGCGGTTCTACGAGTCCTACGAAAGTCTGCACCCACGCATCTTCGGGAACACCATTGAGCTGATCGTCAACGAAGCCGGTATGTCCAGCGCGCTGCCAGCGTCCCGCCTGTCTGATGGCACCATCCGGTTCATCGCCCTGCTGGCCATCCTGTGCCACCCGAAACCGCCCCCGCTGATCTGCATCGAGGAACCGGAAATCGCCATGCACCCCGACTCTCTCGATCTGGTCGTTGAGTTACTCCTGGAAGCATCCCAACGCACACAGTTGATTGTTACCACTCATTCCCCTTGGTTGATTGACCGCCTGTCGGCTGAACCCGATTCAGTGGTGGTATGCGAGCGCGACCGCCACCCTGCAGACGGGACTCAGTTCAAGCGCTTCACCCGCGCAGAACTGGAAGACTGGCTGGAAGATCAACCATTGGGCGAAGTCTGGATGGCTGGCGCCATGGGCGGAGTACACTGACCGGTAAATGGATGTGTACTTGGAAGGCGGCGCCCACCTCCGACGCCCGATGATAAATTTCCTGCGCAGGGCCGTCGGCAACGATATCAACATCGACGTGGACGCTTGTCGCAGCAGGGACAGAGCGATTGCGCGTTTCGGCAGAGTATCGTCTCCAGATTCCCTGCTTTTGATCGATTCAGAAGGTGACGACCTGCATGAGTTACGGCAAACCGTGGCTTCCCGCGCCCGCTTGCCAGGCGTTTTGGACCGGACATTTTTCATGGTCCAACTGATGGAAGCGTGGTTTTTGGCAGACCGTGAGACTCTGCAAGCGTACTACGGGCCAAGATTCAACCCCCGAATCCTGCCCAACAATCCCCAACCGGAGGTCGTGCTCAAGGGCGACGTGATAAATCGCTTGAGCGAAGCAACCCGTGGCACACCCAAACGCATTTATCATAAGACGGCCCACGCCCCTGCCCTGCTGAACTTACTCAACCCCACCGCCGTCTACAACACCTGCCCCAATTTCCGCAGCCTCGTCGACTTCCTTCGCAACTGAGATCTATAGCGTACCGATCCTGTACATCCCGTATATCCATGTAAGAACAACCCCGTTCCGCACATGCCAGCACCCATGGGATACCGTGCATCGTTGACGCTCCTCGCAGCCGTCCCCTACAATCGTTTGGGTCCACCTATGGCATTTTTTCGTAATCCAACCTACGGGAGTCGTAACCTCGTATGAACACGGACGGCGACAGCATTCGCAGTTCCTTCGCGCAATTCTTTGAAGAACGCGGGCACCAGTACATGCCCTCCGCCTCTCTGATTCCGGCCGGTGATCCGACCCTTCTTTTCACTTCCGCCGGAATGGTGCCGTTCAAGCCCTTCTTCATGGGAGAACAGACCCCTCCCCGTCGCCGTCTCACCAGCTGTCAGAAGTCGTTCCGCACGACCGACATCGACGAGGTGGGTGACCATAAACACCTCACCTTCTTCGAGATGCTGGGCAATTTCAGCATCGGCGACTACTTCAAGAAGGACGCCGTCGCCTTTGCGTGGGAGTTGTGCACAGGACTGTTCGGCCTGGAGCCGGAGCGCATGTACGTTACCGTGCACCTGGATGACGACGATGCCTACGAACTGTGGCGGAACGACATCGGCGTACCCCCGGAGCGGATTTACCGCTACGGCAACAGCGATAATTGGTGGGGGCCGGCGGGCCTGGAAGGACCCACGGGTCCCTGCTCGGAGCTCCATTACGACGGGGGAGCCGAAAAGGGCCGAGGCCAACATCCGCGCACGGACGAAATGATGACGCCGGACGAGCTCACCGCGATGCTCCGGGTTGAAGCCGAGGGCGGTCCCGCCGCCGAGCCGGGTGGTTGCCATCCCAACTGCGACTGCGAGCGGTTCGTGGAGCTGTGGAATCTGGTCTTCATGCAGTTCTACCAGGACCTCGAGGGCGTCCGCACGCCCCTGCCGGCCCCGAGCGTGGACACCGGCATGGGCCTCGAGCGCGCCGCCGCCGTTCTCCAGGGAAAACCCAACGTCTACGAGACCGACCTGTTCAGGCCTATCATCGACGCCGTATGCCGGCTCACCGGGCACGAGTACGGCGAAAACGTCGAAACGGACTACGCCATCCGCGTTGTCGCCGAGCACGCCCGCGCCGCTTCGTTCCTGATCAGCGACGGTGTTGTGCCTTCCAACAGCGACCGCGGCTATGTGCTGCGCCGTATCATCCGGCGGGCCATCCGTTACGGCCGGCAGCTCGGGCTTGACCGTCCTTTCATGACCGAGGTCACCGACGCCGTGATTGCGCGTTTCGCCGACGCCTATCCTGCCCTTGCGGAAAACGACGGTTTCATCCGTCGGGTCGTCGGTTTGGAAGAAACCCAGTTCCTTGAAAACATCCGCCAGGGTATGCCGCTGCTGGAAGACGTGCTGGCGTCATCAAAATCGGAAGGCGTCATCGCCGGCGCAGTCGTGTTCGAGCTTTACGACACCTACGGGTTCCCGCCCGAGTTGGTCGACGAAATTGGTCGCCGCGAGTATGGCTTGGCCGTCGATATGGAGGGGTTCAACGCCGAGATGCAGGCCAAGCGCGACCGAGACCGCGCGGGGCGCCAGGTCACGGGCAGCATGGAAATCGTTACGGCCTACGAGAACCTGGGCGCCGGTCGTACCCCCTTCGACGGTTATCAACGCACGACGATAGATACCCGCATCCTGGGCATATTGCGCGAAGGAGAAGCGGTTGGTCACGCCACCCGAGGGCAGCAGGTTGAAATCGTCCTTGCGGAGACCTGCTTCTACGCCGAGGGCGGCGGGCAGGTGGGCGATCACGGGGTGATCACCGGGCCCAATGGCCACGTCCGAATCGAAGACACCCAGAGCCCCGTTGCCGGGCTCATCGTACATCGTGGTGTGGTGTCTGACGGTGAAATCGCGCTGGGAGAGGCGGTGAGCGCACGGGTTGAAACGGAACGCCGCCTGGACGCATCACGGAACCATAGCGGCACGCACCTGCTTCACGCGGCCCTGCGCTCCGTCCTTGGCCCCCACGTTCGCCAGGCGGGCTCGCTGTGCGCCCCCGGCAGGCTGCGCTTCGACTTCAACCACGTCGGCGCGATGACCCCGGACGAGCAGCTGGACGTCCAAAGCCTGGCCAACCGCAAGATCCGCGAAAACCTATCGGTCACGGCCCGGGAGACTACATACACCGACGCGGTGCGCGACGGCGCGCTGGCCTTCTTTGGCGACCGCTACGGCGACGTGGTCCGCGTGGTGCGCATGGGTCATCACGACGACCATGATGAGCCCTTCAGCTTCGAGGTCTGCGGTGGCACCCATGTCCACGCTACCGGTGAGGTCGGCACGCTGGTCGTGCTGGGAGAATCGAGCATCGGCGGGGGTATGCGACGCATTGAGGCCACTACCGGCCGCGCAGCCGAGGAACTGTTCGTAGAGCAATCCGCCACGCTGGAAGCCATTTCTCGTAGGCTGCAGGCTCCCGTCGCCGAGCTTGAGGCCCGCCTGGATGCCTACATGGCGGACACCGAAGTGCTGCGCCGGCGTCTCGCTGATGCCGAACGCGCCAGCCTGCGGTCCGAAGCCGAGTCTCTGCTCGACCGCACTCGCGACATTGATGGCGTGAAACTGGTTGCCGGCGTAACATCCGCCCACAACGTTGAAGCCATGCGGGAGATGGGAGACTTCTTGAAGCAGAAGCTGGAGAACGTCGTGGTTGCCCTGGGTGCGGTGATCGACGGTTCCCCGATCATCGTCACCATGATCACGCCAGACCTGGTGAGCCGCGGTCTCCATGCGGGGAACATCGCCCGCGACGCCGCCAAGCTGATGGGCGGCGGCGGCGGCGGGCGTCCGGAAACCGCTCAGGCCGGAGGACGCCAACCGGAACGTCTGGGCGCTGCCCTGGACAGCGTGGCCAACCTGGTCAGGGCTGGGCTGGGCAATTAGCGGTTCGGCACGGCGGGGAGGAAAGCGACGTGACGATCCCGTCGCCCCGCTCTGACCCTGCGGACCTGGCCCGGGCTGGCCGTCTGCTGGGCCTGGACGTCGGTGACCGACGTATCGGCCTGGCGGTAAGCATACCTCCGGGGGAGTTGATCCTGCCTGCCGGGTATCTGCAGCGTCGCAATCGGCGCGCCGACATTGCCGCGATCCTGGAACAGGCCAGCCAACGCGACTCGGTAGCCATCGTCGTGGGCATGCCCTACGACGCCCACGGTCGATCCGGCGAACAGGCACGCAAAACCGATGCGCTGGTTCGCGCGCTGCAACGGGCGACCGACATCCCGGTGCTGACGGTCGACGAATCATTCAGCTCCAACGCTGCCGCCCACGACCTGCTGCAGTCCGGGCAAAGCCCGAGCCACGACCCCGGTGCGATTGACGCCGCCGCCGCGGTAACCATCCTGCGTTGTTTCCTGGCCTCGTAGGCGTCAATCCGGACTCCGCGGCCCGCCTCCTTCGGAAGCGCGCTGAATTCCCATTGGAGTTGAGGCGATTTCGCTACTCAAGCATCGCCTGTAGAGTTGTGGAAAACGGCAAACGCAACGACGAATCGCGTCGCGGCATTTGTATATTCCAAGCGGCGTTCAATGTGCCTGCCCGACACTCCCTCTGCACGGCGAAACGGGCGTTGAAGCGGGGCAGGAAGTCTTGCAGCACGGCCGTGGCCTGATACACACTCTAGTAGCGTCCGCCAGGCGGAGTACGGTTACCAGCCACGCTGGGACAGCACTTATGGGGTGGAGACAGCGGCGAATGTCTCCCCCACTGCCCAGTATGGTCCTGAGCAGGCAGGTGTTATCTCCGCAAGCCCGCCATGCTCCCTGGCCTCTTCGTAGGTGAGGTTGAAGGCGTCGAACTCAACCTCATCTCCCACGCGGGCAACCACGCTTCCGGTCGCGTCGGCTATCCCGACGACCCCGTCTACCATGGTCAGAGTGAAGTCGTGCGGCCAGATGAGCAGCGGGGATATTCCGGCGTAGGTCCGTTCCTTGACTCGAATGACGTCGTCGGCCACCTGCAGGCATTTCCCATACAGGACCAGCTTCCCAGCGAAAATCTCAGTGCCTTGTCCCGCGTCAACTATTCTTGCCGAAAAAACGTCCACTATTTTTGCCGGTTCACCCCCTCGGCCTGGCCCCGTTGCTGGGCGGCATCAGTCCGGTAGCTGGGGACGTCAAACTCCAGGATCACGGAGTGGTGCACGACCCGGTCAATCGCCGCGGCGGTGGCCATGGGGTTGGCGAAGATGCGCTCCCACTCTGAGAAGACCAGGTTGGACGTGATGCCCAGCGACCTGCGTTCGTAGCGTTCCGCGATTAGGGTGAAGAGGACCTCGGACTCTTCGGCGCCCTGGGGCAGGTAGCCGAGATCGTCAAGGAGCAGGAAATCGAAGTTGTCCAGCTTGCGCAGCCGGCGGGGTAGGTCCAGGTCGCGCTTGGCGGCGAGTAGTTCCTGCACCAGGCGGTAGGCCGGTGCGAAGAGGACCGAGTGTCCGGCTTCGACCAGGCGGTGGCCCAGGGCGCAGAGCGCGTGGGTCTTGCCGGTGCCGGGCAGTCCGAAGGCCAGCACGTTGACGCCGTGTTCCACGAAACTGCCCTGGGCCAGATGGTCCAGTTGCTGCCGCAGGGCCAGGGGCATCCGGTGGTGCTCGAAGGTTTCCCAGGTCTTGCCCGAGGGGAGCCTGGACGACTGACGCAGCCGGTTGATGCGCCGGTGGCGGCGATCGTCGGCTTCCTGTTCCAGGACCTCGAGGAAGATGGGTAGGGCGTCGCCATGTCCGGAGGCGGTGAAACGGTCCACCGACTGGGCGCCCATGGTGGGCAGCTTGAATTGGTGGCACAGCTGGCCGATGCGTTCCTGCATGACGCTGGTGTCGATTACCGTCATCCGCACACCCCCACCGTGGCCAGGCTGACCGTGAGCAGGCGGTCGTAGATTTTCAGGTCCGGCTGGCCGGACAGGGTCAGCGCTGGGGCTTCGGGCACCTTGGGCTCGGCCAGGTCTCGCACCTCGGCGTAGTCGAAGGGCTGGCCCGCCTCCAGCAGCAGCGACAGCGCGCTGTCCACCGTGGCTTCCATGGTGGTGGCCGCCAGGTGCAGGATCCGCACGTACTCCACGTCGGCACGCTCCCCGCGCCATCCGTTGAGCGCATCGTAGGCCAGCCGAAAGTGCAAGGTGGGAAACAGCTGCTCCCGGAAGCGGTAACGGGCGAATGCTCCCGGCTTGCGCACCAGTGAGCCGATGACGTGGCGGTAATTGACGTTGGCTGCACCCTCGCCGCGCACCCGTTCCATGCGTTCCACCAGGTGGCCCTTGTAGTAGACTTCCACCCAGTCGGCGTACAAACGGATCTGCACCTCCTTGCCGATGAGGCGGGAGGGTACGCTGTAGCTATGTCCCGCTACCTGGATGGTGCTCCACTTGCGCACCTTGGACTGGTAGTTGACGTATTCCGGCACGGGAGCTGGCGGTAGGGAGCCCAGGCAAAGCATCTCCTGCTCCAGCTTCCCCTCTACCAGACGATTGCGTCTCTCCACCATCTCCCGTACGAAGTGAGCGTAGTCGTCGGCGGTGTGGAAATCGCGGCTGCCCCGCAGGATGAGGGCCTGGTCGATCGCGTCCTTGAGGCGGTAGTGGGCATGCTCGGCGACGCCGTTTTCATGGCTCTGGCCGCGATTGATGCGGGTGGAACGGAGACCGTAGTGGTCCAGCAGAGCGGAGTAATTGTCGTTTAGTGCACGGCCGCGGCTGCGTTTCACCTCGTGGGTGGCAGCCGAGGTATTGTCTGAGCGCACCACCTCTGGGACGCCGCCCAGGGTCCAGAGGGCATTCTGCAATCCCTGCTGCAACGCCAGGAAGGTCTCACCGGCGGCGACCTCGGCGTAGCGCCATCCAGAGTGGCTGAGGATCAACTGGAACAGCAGGTGCGGGTAGGACTCTCCGGCGATGGTCACCTTGAGTTCCCCGCAGTGGGTGAAGTCGAACTGGGCTTCCCGACCCGGCGGATGCTCCTGGGGGAAGTACACCTCCCGCTCCGGCCCGTGCAGCGCCCGCCAGTCCTGTAACCGTCGTTGCAGCGTCCTGAGTTGGGAGGCGCTGAACCGACCGGGATGCTGCTCGGCCAACCAGTCAATAATTGTCGTTGCCCTCAGCCTGCCGGTCGGATCATTCCGTAGCAGCGGCTCGATCTCATCCTCCCACACCCCGTCGAAGGGATCGGGCCGAGTGCGCCACCAGTGCTCCGGTTTCGTCGCCGACGGCAATGGACCACTCTGCCACTTGCGCGCTGAACGCACGCTCATCCCAGCCTTGGCTGCTGCCGTTTCCTGTGTTTTGCCTTCCATACGTTTCTGCCTCAGTAGCCCTACTTGTCGGTCTGTAATCAACGGTACCTCCGTACCGAATGATTACCCCATATCGACCGGCAAAAATGGTCGACGCTACCGGCAGGATCAATTGTCGTTAATCAGTGCCTTCCGCAGGCCTCACAATTCCATCCTGCTTGGGGAAGTAGACCTCGACGTCCGGCAGGGTTTTCATCTTGTTGGCCCGCCACGCCGGCCCCGAACACTCCCCGCTGCCCCGATTGAAATAGCCTCCACCGCCGGCGATTTCATTTCCTACCTCCGCGACGACGCGGCCCGCGCCGCTTCGAATTTGCACCACGCCCTGATGGACATGGGGCGTGAACCCAGCGGGCCAGATTATGGTGGGCCAGCGCGGTCTGGTAGGGCTGTCCTTCAAGCGAAGGCAATGCCCGTCCAAAATGAGCTCTCCCACGCCAGCCGCACTCGCCAGCGCTCGGTGGCGTGAGATCATGGTCCTTGACCGCAGAAACACGACGTCTGGATCTGACAAGCGCAGTTCGGTTACCTCGTTCTTCGGATCGAAGGCGCTCACCTCGTCGCCCACCAGGAAATAGGGGTCTGCGCAGTCCTTCGACAGTCCGGTTACCAACTCCCTCTCCGCAGCCTGCTCAAAGGTGAGGGCGGCGCGGCTGAGCCTGATGTGGTCCCCCACGCGCGCAACGACCTGACCAAGTTCGTCCACTACTCGCACCGTCCCGGGCTCGGTCGCAAACGCGAACCCGTTTGGCCAGATGAGCAACCAGGAACCTGGATCATTGGCGTCTTGGCTCGGGGAAACTTCCGCCCGAAGACATCCTTCCCTCAGGACCAGTTGCGCGGCGAAGTACTCCCCACCGCTGTCCGTCTCCAGTGGTGCGTCGTGACGCGGGAAAGCCACCGCAGAGGCCGGTTTGTCGTTTATTGGCAGAGTGTCGGAACTTGGGGATAGATTTGCGGTCGCCTGATCCGGTGCGCGGTCGTTGCCACATCCGGCCATCATACCTATCAGGATAATCACGGCAACCAGAATACAACCATTTGGCCAGATACGGGCAGGTAACCGGAAGGACCCCGAATGTTCTCCAATATTGCACGGCGCAAGGCTTCTCATGCCATTCATCTTACCAACCTTTCAGAGCAGAATTCTGCGACGGCACAGGACGCAAGGATCGGAATTGATGGATGAACTCGCCCGCGATAAACAATCATACTGTCCAAGCATTTCGCGGGCGAGATTATCCCATGGCCCGCGACGCCCGGAATAAAGAACCCTGAAATTCCGGGTATTTCCGGGGTTTCAATAGATTACGAAATCCGCCGGATGATTGACCGATGTCCGACGCGTCGGCCGCGGAATCGGAGTAGCGAAATCGCCTGATTGGAGTCGCTCTTGACGACTGACGAACGGTAGTTCTATACTGCCAAAGTGTTTAGAACGTTCGTTTCGAGGTGGATTATGTTCGCCATGGACGCCGTGGCACCCAAGCGACGCGAAATCGCCGAACCGAGATTTGACCATTACGAGGATACCGGGTGCGAGGTCGCCTCGACCTGCTTTGGCTGCCCGTTACCTCGCTGCAAGTTTGACGATATGGAATGGTTTTACAAATACCGTCGTTTGGGGCGATACCTGCACATGGCCTCCGTCATACACGGCGAGGGCCTTTCCATATCCGAAGCCGCCGAGCGATTCTCCGTCACCCAGCGGACCATATTCCGCGTCTTAAACCGCTGCCGTGACGCCATGCGGGAATTGACGCCAGCGGAAGCCGCCGTGTTCGCCAGGCTGGCGGCATAACGGCCCCGACGGGTCGGGCCAACGGATGAACGAAGATGGTCGCAACCCCTCGCTGTGGCGGTTTTTCGATGGTGCAGCATCGCGGTCAGCGCCAGCATGCTTTTGGCGGTGCTTGCGAACGCATGCGTGTTTTGCACCGGACTGCCGCCATTTGGTCATCTCAAAGAACTGACCAACCGCGACGACGGGATTATAATTGCGGCAACACTGCTCCTGTTTCCCACCACAGCAGTTCTGTACGGAGTATTCAAAATGTTCTTTGCAGCCAAAGAAGCGGTCGAACGCAAAGCTCGCGAACGCGGTCGCCAGGAAGGTATCAGGGAAGGCATCAAAGAAGGCATCCGCGCCGGCCGCCAAGCCGGTCGCCAAGCGGAACGGGAACGCCTCGTTGCTGCCTTGGAACAACAGGGCGTCCAGCTCACCCCGGAACTCGCCAGAATCCTTGCGGGGGACGATGAATAGCGGGGTCTAACCCCTGGGCAGTCCCAGCCCACGTCCCGCGACGATACCTCGCTGTACCTCCGAGGTGCCGCCGGCGATCTTATGGGAGAAACTGATCATCCAGTTCTCCGGTAGACGACCATTCAGCGGAGCCCGTTTCTCGCCACGCCCCAACGCGCCTTCCAGACCCGTCATTTCCAAAACGCTATTGGCCGCCCGGTGCAGGGTTTCGCTGCCGAACGCCTTGCTCATGGACGCTTCCTTGTTCGGGACCAGCCCTTCTCCCTGCATCCACGCCACGTTGTAGGCCATCAGGCGGGCGACCTCACACTCCACGTACCGGTCGGCCAGCAGGTTTCGCACCCAAGGCTGCTGCGTGACCTTGATGCCGTTGCGTGAAACCTTGCCCGCGTACTCGCGAGTGTCATCCAGCAGCCGACGGGCGATGGCCGAATAGTCGATGCCGGATCGCTCGAAGTCCAGCAAGGTCACGGCCACATACCAACCGCGGTTTTCCTCCCCAACGACGTTGCTGCTGGGCACGCGCACGTTGTCGAAAATCACCTGGTTAAACTCGTGGGCCCCGGCCATGTTGACCACCGGCCGCACCTCTACTCCAGGCGTTTTCATATCGACCAGGATGAAACTGATCCCGCGGTGCCGGGGCGCCTCCGGGTCGGTTCGAGCCAGGCACATGATCCAATCGGAGCGGTGCGCCAGCGTCGTCCAGATTTTCGCTCCGTTGATGACGTACTCGTCACCATCGCGTACCGCCCTGGTGCTGAGCGACGCCAGGTCGGATCCGGACTCGGGTTCGCTGTAACCCTGACACCACTGGATTTCACCGCGCGCGATGGGCGGAAGATGTTGTTGCTTCTGCTGCTCGCTGCCGTGGATCATCAGCGTGGGCCCCAGCATCCGCACGCCAAAAATATCCCGCCCCGGCGCGCGCAAGTAGGCCAGCTCTTCGTTGTAGATGGCCGACCGCACGGGCGAGGCATCCTGCCCGCCATATTCCCCTGGCCAGTGCATCGTGAGCCAGCCACGCTCCGCCAACCGACCTCGCAGGTGCATGGTGAAGTCCCAATCGTATTCCTCGGGCCACCGTCCGCCGCCCTCCCAATCGGGCGGCAACTCCGCCCTTATGAACTGGCGCAGTTCGCCTCGGAAATGATCGTCTTCCGGAGTGAAGCGGTACTCCAAACCATGCCTCCCGCAAAATCAGGTAGTCGTCGTGATCAACCCCAACCGAGCATCAAGCGTCCACGGCCACGCAGGTCACGGTTCGCACCACGCCTACCACGGTATGGATTTTCTCCGTCACCAACCCCCCGACCACCGACATATCCTCGCCGGAAATCACCGCGATGATGTCGTAAGGACCCGTGACCACGTCCACCGATTCGATGCCGTCCAGGTCTCGCAATGTGGTAGCTACGTCTCTGGTTCGGCCAACGGCGGTTTCAACCAGCAAAAAGGCTTTAGTTGCCATGATTTGGCGTCTCCTGTTTCAAGGGTGAAGTGAGGCAACGGCGGCAGGACGAAACCCTGCCACACGAGCCGGGCAATTCTACGGTGGCCCAGCCGGGAGAGTCAATTGAACCGGGCCGCGCTACAGCTCAGCCGCCAACCGTCGTACCAGATCCGTCGCGAGTTCCCGGGTGTCTTCTCGTTTCAGCGCGTACTCCAGCGAGGCCCGCAACAACCCCAGCGGGTTGCCGCCGTCGTAGCGTACTCCTTCGAACTCGCAGGCATAAACGGCCGTGTCTTCCATCAGCAACGCCAGGCCATCCGTCAACTGGACCTCACCACGAGCGCCCGGTGGCGTTCGCTCGAGACAATCGAATACCCGCGCGGGCAGCAGGTACCGTCCCACGATGGACAGGTTGGAGGGCGCGGTTCCGGGAGGCGGCTTTTCCACCAGCCCGTAGACCCGGTGCCGACCCTCTCCGGAGGGTTCAGAATCCACCACGCCGTAATTTTGTACCAGTTCCCACGGCACGCGCTCCACCGCCACTGCCGCCGCGCCGTCTTCGGAGGCAACCGCGGCCATCATTTGAGACAACAATCCCGGGGAATGGTCCACGATGTCGTCCGGCAAAATCACGGCGAAGGATTCGTCTCCCACCGCTTCCCGCGCCGTCAGCACGGCGTGGCCCAATCCCAAGGGTTGCTCCTGGATCACAAATGACACGGTGGCCAGGTCCACCCCGGATCGGACCTTTTCCAGGAGCTGGGCATCATCGGACAATCGTGCCTCGAGATCCGGTCGCGGGTGGAAATACTCGGCGATCCCTTCCTTGCCCGGGGAGGTAACCACGATTACGTCCGTTATTCCCGCTTCCGCCGCTTCCTCCACCACGTATTGCAGCATCGGCCGATCGAGTATCGGCAGCAGTTCTTTGGGCACGGAGCGGGTTACCGGCAAAAACCTGGTCCCGAGACCCGCCGCCGGAATTACTGCTTTACGGATCGCGGCGCACATCACCAGCAATCATAGCACGGAGCGGTTATGCAGCCGGACGGGTCGGATGACGGCCGTGCGGTCGCGACGAATCGGCGCCACCATGCGCCAGGTTCAACGGTGGACTACTCGGGACGGGAAACTGGCTCGGCCCCTTCAATTTGCCGTGACGCCACGCGCCGGTTGCTGGCCAGATAGGCAATCACGATCATTGCTGGCATGGCGAGGATTACTATGCCGATGATGATGACCACCGTGAGTTCGGTGAACCCCAGCTGACCCAACAATACGTGGCTCAGCGCGGCCATTATCCATTGGAGCAACGTCGGGTCCGCCTCGCCGTGATGGCGTCCCAAAGCTGCCAATATGGCAACGAACGTTGTTCCGCCCATTGTGGTCACCCAAGGCCATGCCGATCAAACGGCAGCCCTAGTATCGTCCTCCGGCTCCGGCCGTCGCCAACTTCGGGCCGGCATCGACCGGCCGGGAGTTGTAGCGCCCGGAGTAGTGGTGTTCCTTGATGCTATACGCCATTATGGCCGCCGGGATCAGGGTCAGTCCCGCAATCAGGAAGGGCCAGAAGTAGCTGTTGCCAAACCATTCGTAGGCGTAGCCGGCAAACTGGATGCTGAAGAAGGATCCGATCTGGTGCGAGAAAAACACCCAGCCGCTGATGGTTCCCAGAGCGCGGAATCCGTACACGTCCGCGGTCAGCGTCGACGTCAGCGGTACGCTGGCCACCCACGACATGCCGGACAGCAGGGCAAACGCCACCAGACCCTGCATCCCATACCCGAACAGGGGCAGGAACACCAGCGCCATGAACGCCACGCAGCGAGTGGCGTACACCACCGCCAGCACGTTTTTGCGCCGCATTCGGTCGCCCAGGAAGCCGGTAATAATCACGCCGGCAGCATTCAGCCCGGTCATGACGCCGAACAACAACGCGGCGAACACCTTCTTGTCGTCAAAAGTCATCCACAGGAAGTTCACCGTGTTGGGCAGAACATCCTCGGCGTAGGGAATGAAGTGAATACTCAACAGGCCGGTGGTAATTCCGCATACCACATACGCGCCGGATAGCTGCCACATCGGCGGCGTCTTGAAGCACTGCCGCCAGTTGTCAACCTCATAAAGTCCGGATTGCCGCTGCAGCGGCGCGCTGCCGGCCGGGGCGTCTTCGGGATTCGGGTCGCCGTCCGTATTGAGCCCCATGTCTGCCGGGCTGGGCCGCAGGAAGAACATCGCCAATGGCGCGGCCAGGAACACTACCATCATCCCCAACAGGAACCACACGGTGCGCCAGCCCACCAACTCCACGCCGGCGATGGTCAATCCGGATTCGTTGAGCACACCCATGAGGTACGCCGCGAAGGGGATCATCAACAATCCGCCGATGGAGGTGCCGGCCGCCGCCAACCCGGTGGCCTTGCTCCGCTTGCGGCGGAACCAACGAACCACCAAGGCCAGCATGTTGGTAATCGACGCCGCGCTCAGACACGTGTTGATCACAATCGAAAACACCGCGATGAACCACAGCAGGTCGAGCGGTATCCTGATCACGCCCAAGTTCAACACCAGGTCCGTGTCCTGCATGAAAGCGAGGCTCATTATTGCCAAGCCCATCACCGACAGTCCGATGCCAAAGACCCGGCGCGGGCCGTACTTGTCGAACAGCGCCCCCATAATCGGCTGCATCGCGCCATTCATGAGGAAACCAACCGATCCCACCCACGAGATGTCGGACCGGTCCCAGCCGAAGGTCGGCTCCATCTCGGTGACGAACAGGCCAAACCCCTGCCGTCCGGGTATGGACAGGAACGACACGAAGAAGCAGGTGGCCACGATGTACCAGCCGAAATACATCGGCGCGGCAACTGGCGCTGCGGATTTGCTGGTCATACGCCCCCTAGCTTGGCGGGTTCCGTGAGGCGATGACCGAACACCGCCAAATACCTCGCCATCATAGCAGGCCCACAAATAGGGCGCCAGCACGCATCACGCAGCAGAGCTATGGCAGTCCGTAGCCGGCGGCACACGGAGATCATCTGCCCGTGGGCATATCCTACTACTCCCGCCCATTGGCGGATGGGCGGGAGTAGTAGGGTGGCAGTCAATGCGTATTGGGGTTAGTCGGCCGCTCCGGCTGCGGCGGGGGCGACCTGATAACGCACCGAATACCTGCGCTCCCGGATGGTGAAGGCACTGATTGCCGCCGGGTACAGCATCACCGCGGCGATGGAGAACGCCAGCACGTAGTCGCCGGTAAACTCACGCAGGTAGCCGGCCGCCAGCACGCTGGTAAATCCGCCCAGCTGGTGGAACAGGAAGGCCACACCCGAGATGGTGGCCAGAGACTTCAGTCCGTACACCTCAGCCGTAAGCGAGGTTGTCAGCGGGGCGGTGGCGATCCAGGACAGTCCCGCGACGACGGAGAAGATGAGCAAGCCGGCCACGACCGGGATGCCCGGCACCAACAACGAGGCCACCAAGATCACATAGCCCGTCCCGCGGCAGAAGTACACCGCCGCCAGCCAGTTCTTGCGTCCGCCGATGCGGTCGGAAATCCAGCCCGCCCCGGTGGCTCCCAGCGCGTTGAGTCCTGACATCAAGCCGAAGATCAGCGCCGCGGTCTGCGGGTTGATGCCCTCCTCCACCGCCATGGGCACGAAGTGCACCGCCAGCATGAACGTGGTGGACCCGCAAATGAAGTACGAAAAACTCATCTGCCAGATGGGGAGCGTACGGAACGCCTGACGCCAATTCTCGGCGAACAACGGCTGTGCCGGGGGAGCGGCCGCTCCCGGCGATCCTCCCGGCCCGGTGTCCGGAACCGGGTCGCCGTCCGGGGTCAAGCCCTTCTTCGCCGGGTCGTCGTGCAGGAACACGAAAGCCAACGGGATGCCCAGCACCAGGATCATCACGCCGAGCACGATCCACGACAACCGCCAGTCGATCAGGCTGATCAGGTACGCCGCGAAGGGCACCAGGATCAGGCCGCCCAGCGACATGCCCGAGGCGTTGAGCCCAATCACCAGGCCGCGCCGCCGGCGGAACCACTTGCTCAGCATCGCTCCGGTGTTGGTCAGAGACGTTCCGCTCTGACCCACCGCGGCGACCACGCCGAAAACCGCGATCAGGTACCAGATGCTGCCGGTGGCCGCCATCAGCAGGGTTGATGCACCCACGACCACGATGCCGGTCATCACCACGATGCGGACGCCCACGCGGTCGAAGAGGTAGCCCATGAAGGGCTGGGAGACGCCGTTCAGCAGCGCGCCCAGCGCGGCTGCCCAGGAGACCACGGTGCGGTTCCACTCGAATTCCGCCTCCATGGGGACCACGAACGCGCCGAAAGCGTTTCGCGTTCCCATGGTCAGGAACGCGATAAACATGCAGGTGGCGACGACAAACCACCCGTAAAACATCCCCTGGCGCGCCGGATTACTCACCGCCATGATGCCCCCAAGCCCCCATATTCAGCTTGTGGCGGATTGTATGCCGATGCCGGTGGGGGCGCAAGGAAACACGCCGTGTCATTCGGGGGACGCGACCTTTCACGTTTATTTGCGTACTAAATTTTCTCTGTTATCTTTCCTCTCTGGTGAAAATCTTGGTTTCCTGGTTCTGCACGACTTCCCCTCGTGCCATCAGCCCTCCGAGAACTGAGTAAGTCAAGTAGTTTCGCTGACCGCCACGGATAGACGAGCGCAGGCCCAGCAAATCAGCGATCTGAGAGTTTCGAAGGCCGTCGGGATGGGAGTCGAGCAGCATCAACACAGCTTGCTCAATGTGGCGTAAGCTTTCCTGTGCGAGTACGCGGGCGGCAGTGTCGCTCATTTTGAGTGTTACCTCACCCACAGCTCGGCAAGTCTGATGACAAGCTCGCGTATGACATGGGGTGGAGAGATCCCACGTGCCGGTCGACGCAGCCGTGGCAGGTGACCGTATCGCAATCTTCTTCCTGGCAGGCTTGGTTGCATTTGTCGCAAGATGGCCGCTTGCAGTTGGGGCATGAATAATCGATCACGGGACACAGTGGGTAGTTGCAATTGTAGCAACCACCCACTTGATCCGGGCCGCTATCGCTGTGCCGAGCTCCACAAATATCGCACAAAAAATGGGGCATGTCGCACTCGCCGAATGGGTGATTAACTTATCCGGGTCTGGTACGCGATTACCGCAGCCAACAATGCCGGTACGCTTTCAGTAGCGGCTTGCCAAACCTTATCGCTATCGACCAGGTGGGGGCGGTGTACCAAAAATGTTCGCATACTGAATAACGCTGTCCAGTTGACACTAAGCATAGCCTCCGTGTCCCGTTTTGATATGACCCTGGCGGCGTCCGCAACCAGTCCCATCGCATGATAAAGCGCGAAACGGGCAGTCAGGTCGCCGGACAAGTACTGGTCGGCGTTGCGCTCGGTGAGTCTGATGACGACGTTGCACCAGTGAACCACGCGCCTCAGTGGTGATGCTTCTACAGGCCCGTGTTCATCCTCGGGTGTAAATGACATCCCGATTTTGCCTATCCCGTATTGCCCACTGGAATCCTTCGGCGATGCGCTTTTCCAAAATGCTGTTGTCCGTTATCCAGACTTTTGCTCCCGTCAGTCCCTCCAGCTCTGCCACCACGTCGAAATGGTGTTCGTTGAAGTGCCACTCGTATTTGTCCGAGTCGAACTGGACAATGAGGTACAAGTCAACCTCGGTGAAAGGGTCAGGTTCGGGTCGGGGGCCTTGCTGTACGGGCGGCCTGTTCTGGCCGGTGTCAACAGCCATCTCATGGATGTTCCAGCGCCGACAGATCTCGGCGATCTCATCCAATGACAAGTCGGCCTTGGTCAAAAGAGGTTTTCGTTTTGACGTAGCCACTTTAGCTCCCGGTACAATAAACGGGTATTGCCCTGCGCCGATGCGAAATATGTGGCCGGAACGTCTTGTTGCAAAACGTCCGCTAACCCCAGCTATTCGCCGTTAGGGTCCGGCCACTCATAGGGGATGGAGTGGTCTTCAAACCCCACGATGATTGTTCGTTCACGTTTCTGCGGCAAGCCAAAGTCCAGAGCGTTCAGCACGCTCCAATCAGCACGGTAACCAAGCCCGTTCAGTGCGGAGATAATCGCTTCTATCGTCCGTCCGATATTATGAGTCAACAGCTGCCGCACGTTTTCCAGGACGAACGCCGACGGTCGCTTGGCGTCAATAATGGCGGCCACATCAAAGATCAAATTGCCGCGAGAATCGTCGAAGCCCCGCATATCGCCTATGATGCTGGGCGGTTGACAAGGGAAACCGGCCAAGAGGATCTCGTGGTCAGGCACCGAGCCCGGATCAATCTCGGTAATATCTCCGGCGGGAACGATGTGAAAATTTTGCTGGTAGGCTCGCCGGGCCTCCGCGTCAATATCGCCAGCAAAAACACAGTTCATTCCCAAACGGGCGGCGGCTAAGTGAACCCCCCCGATGCCGCAGAACATATCCGTGAACGTCAGCAGCGGCTTGCCGTCTCTGTGGACCATAGTCTGTACACGCCATCTCCGTATCTTGTTCCACAAGTTTATCAAGGTTGTCAAGGGAATTTAGGCAAACATTATGTTATTTTCCGCAAGTTGCCACATTTTTTGCGAGTAATTGCCCATGTACAAAAAATGCCGGGGTGGCGTATCAGCTACCCCGACATCGTCAATCTGCTGTCTTCTGTATAAGCAGAATTCTATGCGGCTAACAAGAGATTTGCCGACAGGCTCAACGCCTCAGAGACGATGGATGAGCCGAAAAATCATATCCCTCGCAACAAACGAGCTGGCAACCTATACCAGTACACCGCACCAGACGCAATCTGTGCATCGATATCCCAGTCTGTACGCACCGCAGCTATCGCTGCCCGCGCGGGTTGGCCCGTGAACCTGGTCATAAATTCAGCGTTTCGGATGGCTCGGCGAGTGTCTCGATCATCCGCAGTGTACGACGACTCGACCGCCACATAAAACGTCTGACCATCCCCATCAGTCGTTTCCATGATCAAGTCAGACAACCGGAAACTCTCCAACGCATTCTGTGATATGGCCGAAATATCCTGTCCGGCGGTCAAAGCCGACAAGTCCGCTCCGTCGAGATTTTTCGTGAGGCGCAGTTCCATCGCGTTGGCAATGGCGGGAGCTACTCGGTGGGCCAGGCCGTCGGTTGCCATGCCTTTGACCGTCCCAACATCATCCTGGAGCCGCCCCAGTTGCTCCGCAGTCCGATCCATCCGCTGAATGAGTCGATCCGCCCGCTCTGTGATCTCGGCCATCTGCGCTGCAATCTGGTCAACCCGGGAGGCCAGCCGGGCCATGGTTTCCGGCAACTCCAGCAGCTCCCGTGTCAGCAACCGGGAGCGCAAACCCTCAAGCAGGTGCGGATTTGCGTCCAGCACCTGCATCAGGTCTTCCACCGTGTTGAAGGTGGTCATTTCGTGCCCGTCTGTGACGTTATCTTATATAGAGCGTGGCCGACCCCACGGCCCTACACGTCCTTCAACGCCAGCGCGTCCTGGCCGGCGCTGTTGCCGGCCAGGCGACCGAACACCATGCCCGCGCTGAGGCCGCTGCCACCGGGGTAGTTGTGGTAGAAGAGGCCGCCCACCATCTCGCCGGCGGCGTACAGGCCGGGGATCGGGTCCTGGGCGTTGGTCACCACCTGGCCGCGGTTGTTCACCTTGACGCCGCCGAAGGTGAAGGTGATGCCGGTGGTCACAGCCCAGCCGCGATACGGGGGAGTGTCCAGGGTCTGGGCCCAGTTGGTCTTGTCGACCGCCAGGCCCTCGGTGCGGCGTCCGTCCTTGACCGTCGGGTTGTACTCGATGTCCTGGCGGACGGCGGCGTTGTACTCCTCGACGGTCTTGACCAGGCCCGCCGGGTCGATGTCCAGCATGCGCGCCAACTCCTCGATGGAGTTGGCCTCGGCCGTGGTGGCCTGCGGGATCCAGTATTCGTCTCGGAGCAGGTGCTTCACCTTCTCGTCGAAGACCTGGAAGCATAGACCCTGGGGCTGATCCATCAGCGCGCGTCCGTAGGTGACGTAGGTGTAGTTGCGGAAGTCCGCGCCCTCGTCCAGGAACCGGTCGCCGTTAAGGTTCACCATCAGGCCAAAGGGATAGGAGTGCTTCTGGAACAGCTCGGTGATCGTGCGGTCGCCGAAGGAGGGAGCGTTCATGTCCCAGGCCACCGCGTGACACGACGACCAGTGCCCATAGGACTGCCCACCAACGTCCAGCGCCATCTTGATGCCGTCGCCGGTGTTGTAAGGGATGCCGCGAACCTTCACGGTCTCCCAGCCGGGTCCCAGGTAACGGCAACGCATCTCGGCGTTGGCCTCAAACCCGCCGGCGGCCAGCACGACGGCGCGCCCGGCGATGTCGTCAAAGCCGTCCGGGCCTTTGACGCGCAGGCCGGCCACGTTTCCCTTCTGGTCCTGGATCAACGACACTCCCTCGGTGGCATACCGCACCTCGACGCCCAGTCGTTGGCACACGTCGAACTGTTGGTCCGACAGGCCCTTGCCGGCTCCCACCGCCTCGACCACGAGGCCACCCCAGAACCGGAACTTGTCGCCGTCGCGGAACGCCTGGCGACCAAAGGACAGAACGAAGCGCACCCCGTGTTCCTGCAGCCACTTCATCGTGGGATAGGACTGGCTGACGAGGATCTCGGCGAGTTCAGGGTCAGACAGACCGTGGGTGACCCGCATCATGTCGTCGTAAAACTGGTTCTCAGTGTACTGGCCGACCTCGATGGAGTTGGCCTCGGTCTCGGACATGTCGGGGATGAGCCCCTTGATGTCATCCAGCCCGTTGTAGGCGAAGCGGATGATCCCGCCGGTGAAGTAGGTGTTGCCGCCACGGAAATACTCGGGAGCTTTCTCTACCACCAGGACCGACTGGGTCTGCTCGCGGGCGGCGATGGCGGCGGAGAGCGCGGCGTTTCCGGCCCCCACGACGATTACGTCATAAACAGTGTCATTAGCAGGCAAAACCGCACCTCAACGGCCGGCCGGACCGTGCCCGGCAGGCAAATTTTTCGTACCCGATGATACCACAGCGCCTGTTTCCTTCAGCGCAACGCTTGGTGCCGCGACCCTGGCTGATGTACCCTTGGCACCGCGTGGCCGGCCCTTATTGGCGGTTCGCGCCGGCCAGTTTCAGGCTGGGATTGGCGACCCAGAACCGCGCGGAATGACCGATATGGTGATGACATGCAATACGACGTGATAATCGTGGGCGGAGGGTCGGCCGGGTGCACACTTGCCGCCCGCCTGTCCGAGGATCCGGGCCGCTCCGTCCTGCTGCTGGAGGCTGGCCCCGATTACGGCGACTTCGAACAGTGGCCGGCAGAACTCCGCGACGGCACCAGCCAGGAGGCATCGACGCCGGGAGCGGCCTTCAACTGGTCCTACCAGGCCACGGCTACCGAACGCCAAGCCGAGCCGGTCCAGATCGCCCGCGGCCGCGTCATGGGCGGCTCCGGCGCCGTCAACGGCCAGGTGTTCCTGCGCGGCCTTCCCGAGGACTACGACGCGTGGGCCGCCCAGGGCAACGACCAGTGGGCCTACCGCCACGTGCTTCCGTTCTTCCGCAAGCTGGAAACGGACGCGGACGTCCAGGACGATTTCCACGGCAGCGACGGGCCGGTCCCGGTGGTTCGCGCCCCGCGCGATGCCTGGCATCCCTTCCAGCACGCCTTCGTCCGGGCCTGTGTTGACATGGGCTACAGCGAGGACGGGGATATGAACCATCCATCCGCGTCGGGCGTTGGTCCCGCGCCGATGAACAACCCGGCCGGGATCCGGATGAGCTGCGCGCTGGCCTATCTATCCACGGCGCGGCATCGGCTCAACCTCACCATACGGGGCAACGTGGCCGCGCGGCGCGTGCTGTTCGACGGGCTCACCGCCGTCGGTGTTGAGGCTGAGAGCGGCGGCGAGGTGTTCGCAGCGTATGGCCGTGAAGTCGTCATCTGCGCGAGCGGCATCGCATCGCCGCAACTGCTGATGCTGTCGGGCGTCGGTCCCGCAGACCATCTCACGGAACTGGGCATACCCGTGGTGCGGGACCTTTCCGGCGTCGGCCAAAACCTGCGCGACCACCCGCTGGTGTACGTGGACAACGCGCTGCATCCCGACCACATCGCCAGCGACTCTGCGGGCTTTACGGGTTCGCGTATTCAGACCCTGCTGCGCTACACCACCGCAAACTCCGACTCCCGCAACGACATGCACGTTTACGTGAACAACGTGGCATCGGGCCCGAGTCCATTGGGCAGCGGACCCGGCGCAGACCAGCCCACGCTGCGCATGACCTGCATCCTGCAGTCCGCCGAGAGCGCGGGCGAACTGCGCCTGGCCTCGGCCGATCCCTCCGATAAGCCACTGATTGACTACCGCTACCTGCGTAGCGATTGGGACCGACAGCGGTTGCGCGAAGCCGTGCGCCTCTGCCGGCAGATACTGTCCCAACCCTCCTTTCAGTCTGTAGTCGGCGAACCGGTGTCGCCCACCGCCGAGGAAGTCGCTTCCGACGATGCGCTGGACGACTGGCTCTTGCGCAACGTGTTCACCACCTTTCATACCTCGGGTTCCTGCCGCATGGGGCCGGCCGATGACGCGATGGCCGTCGTCGATCAGTACTGCCGCGTGCACGGTGTTGAGAACCTGCGCGTCGTCGATCTGTCGATTTGCCCCAACGTGGTGCGGGCCAACACCAACGCCACCGCGATCATGGTCGCGGAGCGTGCCGCCGGCTGGATCGGCAATGCCCGGCCATAGTCATTGGCTATAATGGTCCCCGTTTCCACACTCGCGTCCCGGGAGTTTTGCCATGCCCATCTCTGAATACGTCAGCCGTTCCATGCAAGAGGGCGGTTGGATCCGTCGCATGTTTGAGGTGGGTATCGCCCTGAAAGCGCAATACGGCGAGGACAATGTTTTTGACCTCTCCCTGGGGAACCCGATCATGGAGCCGCCGGCCGCGTTCCACGCCGAGCTGCTCCGCATCGCGCAATCGCCCGCGCCGGGGATGCACCGCTACATGCCCAACGCCGGCTATCCCGAGACACGCCAGGCCGTCGCCGACACCCTGGCGAGTGAGACGGGTCTGCCCTTCGGCGCGGGCGACATCGTCATGACCTGCGGCGCGGCCGGCGCGGCCAACGTGGTCCTTCGCGCGATCCTCAATGCCGGGGACGAAGTGATCATCCTTTCGCCTTTCTTTGCCGAGTACATCTACTACATCCAGAACCACAACGGCGTACCGGTGATCGTATCGACGACGCCGGAGTTTGACCTGGACGTTGCCGCCGTCGAAGCGGCCATCACACCGAGAACCCGGGCCGTGATGCTCAATTCACCCAACAACCCCTCCGGCGTGGTTTACCCAGAGACCGACATCGCCGCCCTTGCCGACGCGATCACGCAGGCCGAGGAGCGGTACGGCTCGGAGATTTTCATCATCAGCGACGAGCCATACCGGCGCATCATCTATGACGATATGACCTACCCGCAGGTCTTCCCGCACTACGAGCGGACCATCGTGGTCAACTCCCATGCCAAGGACCTGGGGCTGCCGGGCGAGCGCATCGGGCACATCGCCATCCACCCGGGTTACGCCGGCAAGGCCGAGCTGTTCGACGGCCTGGTCTTTTGCAACCGGGTGTTGGGGTTTGTGAACGCGCCGGCCCTGATGCAGCACGTGGTTCGCGCCGTTCAGGACGCGTCGGTGGACGTGGGCGAGTACCAGCGCAAGCGGGACTTTCTCTACGACCGGCTCACCGGCATGGGCTACTCGGTGGTAAAACCCCAGGGCGCGTTCTACCTGTTCCCGCGTTCGCCGCTGGCCGACGACGAAGCGTTTGTCGCAGCCCTGCAGGAATACAACGTATTGGTCGTACCCGGCAAAGGGTTCGGAACGCCGGGCCACTTCCGCATCTCGTACTGCCTGGAAGACCGCGTACTTGAAGGGGCGATGGACGGCTTCGCCCGCGCCGCCGAGCAGTACCTGGGCTAGCCGTCGGGCAGAACTACGCTCCTTATTCGAGCGAATATCGGCCCCAGGTCGATGGCGACGCCGGGCATGGCCTCGGAGGTCAGAACGTCGTCAGCGCCGTACACCTGCTCCAGGGTGAACGTCTCGCCATCCCCGACATATTTGGAAACGGTTCCATTCCGCAGATCCGCGGCCCACATCTCTTGGACGCCGTTGCGGCCATAAACTGGCATCTTTACATTCAAGTCGCGCTGCCGCGTGGATTCAGACAGCACTTCCACCACCACGTCGGGCGCGCCGGTTACTCCGCGACTGCTAAGGATGTGTCTCCTCTCGGAGGAGACGAACAACAAATCGGGCTGAAAAGTGTTGTGCTCGTCAATGTACACGTCGAAAGGCGGAAGCCTGATCTCGAATGCGCCTGGCGCGCCGATTTGCGACCTGACGGCAAAGTACAGCTCTCCAATGAACACTTGGTGCGGTTCGTTGGCTCCGGCCATTTTGACGAGCTCCCCCTCAATCAACTGATAGCGCACACCGCGATGCGACGGGGGCGTCAACTTCAGGTAGTCCGCCCCGGTCAGCTTGGCTCGCAGTTTCGCATTGGGCTGCGTCATAATTGGCCTCCAGATCGCACCATTTGCCTACGGCCAGCCGCCGTTGGCCTCGCGGGACGGCAGACGCACCGTGGCGTCGCCGCGCGTGGTCACCTGCTGGCGCTGGTTCTCGCCCCAGATGTCCATGTCCACCAGGTACTCGCCATCCTCAATCCGCTTGCCGGTGACCTTCCCCTTGCACCAGGTGGTGTCGCCGACAACGTTGAACCGCCGCAATTCCACGTGCATCCGCTTCAGGAAGCCGTCGTCGCCCATCCAGTTGGTCAGCAGGTTGCCCATCCAGCAGCAGCGCTGGCACCCATAGTCGTAGGCTCCGGGAAGGCCGGCGGACTCCGCCGCCTCCTGGATGTCGTGGACGCGGATGATGGCCTCCTGCGCGCCGGTGTTCGGGTCAGTGAACCCCCACGAAGGGTGCCGCAGCATCTCCCGCAGCTGGATGCCGTGGCTGATGCCGCCGATGCAGCCGGCGACGAAGGCGGTGATGTCGCCGTGGCTCAACGGCCCCTTGACCACGGGAGTCAGCTCATCGCCCACCCGCACGTCTTCGAACCAGCGGGGGTTGTTGCCCCGGATCTCTTCGTTGAGCACGGCGTTTTGGATCGTCTCCAGCTCTTCCCGTGAATACTGGTAGGGCTCGAAGCTGTATTTCTGGCGCTCGCGGGCCGCGCTCCGCTCCGCGCGTATCTGCCAGCCCTTGGTCTTGGCGATGATCTCCCCGCGCTGATTGTAGTAGTCGGTGACACTGGACTGGATCACGATGCGCCCGGCGAACTCGCTTTCCTTCTCCTCTAACCCGGTGAACTGCTCCTGGACGCTGATCTCGTCGCCCAGGTAGATCGGCCGGAACCACTCCCAGTCGTTGCCGGCGTGGAACCCGTGGACGCCCGGCAGCCCGCCGGTGCGCCCGGAGCACCAGTACACGCTATACAGGAAGCACGGCGGCGCGATGATCGTTCCGTACCTGCTGGCTTGGGCGTACGAGCGGTCCCAGTACAGGGGGTTAGGGTCGCCGATGCCCTGGCAGAAGTGCCGGATCGCGCTGCGGGAGGCGTCCTCGTTGAACAGACCGACGCCGTACTGTCGCGGCCGGTTGAATGATCCAAGCCGGCCGCGCAGCCGATCCAGCTCTGCTTCCGTGATCCGTCCTGATTCCAGCACCATGTGTGGTGTCCTCCAAGTTTGGGCTGCCGGCCCGCGTGGTTTCCGACCATTTACGCGGCCGCGGGCACCGTCAGCACCGGGGTCCGCTCGGTCAGGTATTGCTCCGTGACGAAGGGAGAGCCGAAACCGTACTCCTCGGCGCATTGGCGAACCAACGCCAGGGTTTCCGCGCGCAGGGTCTGGGGCGCCGGCTCGGTTCCGCCGGAGATGATGCTCCGGATCAACCGTCCCGCCAGGTCCTGCTTGGTGTCCGGATGGCCGCAGATGCCCTCGTAGGCCACGCCGCCGCACGTGGGACAGTACCACCACTCCAGCGTGAGCACGGAGCGAATGCCCAGGTCCGGCAGTTCGTCAAAGATCTCGTGGGCAGCGTACCGGCCGTAGTAGTCGCCCACGCCGGCGTGGTCGCGGCCGAACATATGGTGCGTGCATCCCAGGTTCTTGCGCACCAGGGCGTGGAACACGGCCTCGCGTGGCCCGGCGTAGCGCATGTCCCACAGCAGCGCGGTGGTCCGGTGGATGCCGTACCGGAAAAATCCGTGGGTGCGCAGGTTCTCGTGGGCCAGCACGATGGCCTCGTCGATGTAGTCGCCCTCTTTCTTTTCGCCGATGACCGCGCTCACCAGCACGCCGTCGGCGCGGGCCTCCATGAAGGCCCCTTTCATCAGGTACTCGTGGCCGGAGTGGGGCACATTGCGGGTCTGGTGCGCCACGGCGCGCTGCCATCCGGCCGCCGCCAACTCCGCGCGAAGTTGCACCGGGGTCCGCCAGAAGCGGTCAAAGGGAGGACTGATCACCGGCTCGCAAACCAGCGTGATGTCTCCCGCTACGAAACGGTCGGCGTATCCCAGCGTGCGCTGCACCCCCGGATGGTCCGGGTCGGTGGTCGTGTACACCTGTCGCGCCATCTCGGTGAGGTCAACCGCGAATATTTCGGACACGTCGAGGGTCGCCAGCGGGTTGCCGAGGTGGGTCAGCAGCACCGTGTCGCCCACGGACACGCCGGCGTTTTCCAACTCGGCCTGGGCGACGTCCAGCACGATTGGGATGGGCCAGACGTAGCCGCTGGCCAGCCGCATCGTTGCGGACACCGCCGCCACGTCGGCGCTACCCATGAATCCGGTCAGCGGGGAGAAGAACCCGTAGGCGATGTTCACGCACTCGTGAACGATCTGCTCGCGCACCTCGATGGTTGGCAGACCGGCGACATCGCGGATTCCGGTCAGTGGCCGTACTCGCTCGACGAGCGTTCCGCCGTGGGGGGAAAGGCTGTTGTCAACATGCGTAGTCATAACGCCCGCAATTCTATCATCGCCGAGTGACCGAGTATCCTCAGAGGCGCGGGAAGACTACCGGAAGCGGCCACGATGCCGGCGTCCAGGGAGGCGCCCGTCGATTCGCGCGCCAATTAGCGGAGCGTCGCTTTGGACGCCCCCGGGCTAGCTGTCCCGGTACTCTGCCGTTCGTTTCTCCCGGAACGCCTCCACTCCCTCAACATGGTCCTGCGAGGTGAGGGTGATCGTCTCGCCGGCCGCCGCCATTTTCATCGCCGTTTCGAGGTCGAATTCCAGGCCCTTGTACAGCATCAGCTTGGAAAGCCGGATTGCGATGGGCGGTCCGGCGGCGATCCGCCCGGCCAGTTCCATGGTGGTCGCTTCCAGGTCATCCTCGTCAACCAAACGGTTGAGGAACCCGAGGCGGTGCGCTTCGTCGGCCTCCAGGAAGTCTCCGGTGAACAGCATCTCCGCAGCGCGGCCGAGGCTGCCCAGCGTCCGGGGGTACAGCCAGGTGCCGCCAAAACCGGGAAACAGCCCGATGCGAACGTACGCTGACATGAACCTGGACCTCGCGGTGCCGGTGCGGATGTCGCAGGCGCAGGCCAAGTCAAGGCCGGCGCCGGTGGCCACTCCGTTGACCATGGCGATCACCGGCTTTTCGCAGCGCTGCACGCCGAGGATCATGTCCTGGGCCAGCTTGAAACTCCGCCGCACCTGGTCGGCGTTACCCGACGTCCATCCGCTGCCGCTGCCGTTCGACGATCCGCCGAGCTGGTTCATATCGCCGCCGGCGCAGAAGGCGCGGCCGGCGCCGGTAATGATTACCACTCGGGTGTCGGGATCGGCGTCGGCCGTTGCCACGGCATCGGCGATCTCGATCTGCATCTGGTCGTTGAGAGCGTTCAGGCGGTCCGGCCGGTTAAGGGTGATTTTAGTGATCGCGCTGTCCGGGTCGGCTTCGTGCAGGATAAGTTCGTAGTCGGGCATCTGGTCATCACCTCCAATAGTCAAACGGTAAATTCTAGCATGGCGCCCCGCCGGCGCCGCACCGGCCCAACTCGGATACAATGAGCGTTATCCGATCTCCCGATAACTGGCCGGCTCAGATGATCTTTCCTCCACGAAACGAAGCCGCAGCAGCTGCCGGAGACTCAACCGCCTCAGCCGACGAGCATCAACCCGACGGTCACGGCAAGTGCCGTTGGCTGCATCCGCCCGGGCCAGCGCCTACGAGAGGGAGCGTGGAATTGCCTGCGCAGCGACGGCGAGCTGTCACCATCGTCCAAGAGACTTGAGGCATGGTTGTCAGGTCGATAAACACGATCAACGGCTTTCACCGAGCTTCATTCACGCTCGCCGGTCCATTCCGCTGGTAACGCGTCGGATGGCTGGTTTAGCCGGCGATGCCGGTGGCCCAAAACTGTGCTCCGAAACAACAAGCATTGCGCCCGGGTTCGCAGGCTGCACACCAATTTCCGTCTTCCATTGGTTCATCTTCCATTGGAAAGAAGGTCATTGGAAAGAAGGTCTTGCCACGGCGACAACTATCTGAACAACTGTCTGCGCGCCTGCGCTAACCATTCCGGCCATATAGGCCAACCGACCATCACTCGCGCACAGACGGATGAGATGATAGGTATAATTCACCCAATGACTGCACATGGAGGTGACCAGTTGGAAGATTCGTCTAATGGAGTATTAATCGCCATCGATTGGGAAAACATACGTCGCGGGGCTCAACTCTATCAGAAAATCGTAACTCCTCAAGCGTTGTACGGAGCCATGACCAATGTGGGACAGGTATTTGGAGAGGTATTGGGCGGGAAAGCATTTGGAGACTGGAGCCTCAGACCGGAAGACGGCACCGCGTTCACGCAAGCCGGCATAACGCTTTATCACGCGCCCAGGACCATGGCCGGAAAAGACCGGAGCGACCCCTCCATCCTGCTGGAAGTTTACGACTGGCTGCGAGATCGCGAAGACTGTCACGTGGTTATTCTCGGTTCGGGGGATTCCGACTACCAGGTGCTGGTCGACCGGGCGCGGGGCATGGGCCGGCGCGTGATTCTGTGCGCTTTCAGCCAGTCGGTCGCCCGTGATATGCTCGCGGTCGCACCGTTGTTCCCGCTGGAAGCCGAACTGGGTTTCCAGTTGGCCGAACATGGTGACGTGGAAATCCAACTGCCGACGCCGGAGGAACAGGCTGAAGCGGCCCAGGATGTGCGCCAGGTTTTCGTCCGCGAAATGGGCAGGCTGGAATCCCGAATGAACTTCGTGGGATACAGTATGCTGTGCAACCAGTGGATGCTGGACTGGGGGATCGCCTGGAACGAATTCGAATGCCGCCAGCTGGTGGAAGAATGGCTTTATGAAGGTATCATTGAACGGCACGATGTTCCCAACCCCAACAACCCCCAGTACCCCACCTCAGCGGTGAGGCTGATGCGCACCAACGAAACGGTTCGCGACATGTTGGGATTGAACCGGCCGGCTATCTCCAATCCGGTGGTCTTAGCCATCGATGATCAGAACCATCACGACCCGGAGTAAACGGATGACCTCCTTCAGTTATATAGACCATCTCGAGTGCACCATCTGCGGCAAGGAGTATCCGTACGACGGGCTCGCGACCGTCAGCGAGTGCTGCGGCAAAGTCCTCTTCGTCCGCTATGACCTGCCCCGCCTGGGGCGGGAAGTACAGCGCTCGGTGTTCGACGGCCGACCCGCGAATATGTGGAGGTACAACGAGTTGCTGCCCGTAACCGACCCCGGGGAGATCATCACCCTGGGAGAAGGCGGCACTCCGCTCCTCGAAGCTGCGACGCTCGCCCGACAGGTCGGCATCCGCCGGCTGCTAATCAAGGAGGAGGGCCTCAATCCCACCGGCACTTTCAAGGCACGAGGCATCGCCGCTGCGGTGTCCAAGGCGGTCGAGGTTGGAGCCCGGGGGTTCACGATGCCCTCCGCGGGCAACGCCGCGGGGGCGGCGGCGGCCTACTGCGCCCGGGCCGGCACACCGGTCAAGGTTTTCATGCCCCAGGACGCTCCTTCATCCAACAAAAAGGAGTCCATCGTAGCCGGTTCCGAGCTGAACTTGGTCGATGGCCTGATCAGCGACGCCGGCCGCATCGCCGTGTCCGTGGCCGCTGAGCAGGGTCTGTTCGACCTGTCCACCCTCAAGGAACCGTGCCGCGCCGAAGGCAAAAAAACCATGGGACTGGAGATCGCCCATCAGCTCGGCTGGCGGATGCCCGACGCCATTGTCTATCCCACCGGCGGCGGCACGGGCATCATTGGGATGCACAAGGGGTTCCAGGAATTGCTGGAGCTGGGTTGGATCGAGGGCACACTGCCGCGCTTCTATGCGGTGCAGGCGGAGGGTTGCCAACCCATCGTCAAGGCCTGGAACGACGGAACCGACACCGCCGACCCATGGCCCAACGCCACCACCAAGGCCGATGGCCTCCGCGTGCCGGGGCCCTTTGCCGACTATCTGATCATCCAGGCATTGCGGGAGACCGGCGGCGGCGCGCTGGCGGTCAGTGACGAGGACATGATCGAGGCGATGTACACGCTGGCCTCCACCGAGGGCGTGATCGCGTGTCCCGAGGGCGCGGCGACGCTGGTGGGTTTGCAGCGCCTCATGGCCGACGGGAGCATCGGGGCCGACGAGGAAGTGGTGCTGTTGAACACCGGCTCCGGCTACAAGTACCTGGACCTGTTGCGCGGGCCGGGCGAATAATCTGGGCGATTGGTGCCGCGTCACCGCGTTGTCCCCAGACTACAGCAGGGGCATCTGGACGGCGCGGTCCGCTGCGGTGGCGTTCTTGCCCAGGTGGATGGCGGTGTAGCCCTTGCGGCGGAGGTGATCCGCCAGGTCAGGGAACCCGAAAACGGTGTACACCTGCCGGGGAGCCACCGCCTCCACGTAGGCGACCAGGTCGTTGAAATCGGCGTGGTCGCTGTAGGGCAGGCTGGCGTCGCCCGGACGGCCGCGACCCCAGGGCTTGACCCCGGCGCCGGCGGCCCAGCCCGTTAGCTCCAGGTACCGGACAGCCTGGCGCTCGGGTTTGATCCGGTTGACGGTTTCCCGGGATTTCTTGCCCGGCGGAAACAGCAGTACCTCGCCGTCCTCGATGTCTTCGTCGCACACGCGGAACTCGCCGCGGAACTCCACGCCGGCGGCCTCGTACCGGCGCACAATTTCGTACACGCTCTCCTCGCACGCGACGCGAAAGCCGGCGGTCAGCAGGTGGTACAACGCCTCCTGCGCCTTGCCCAATCTCCAACCCATGACCACCGGCAGGGCACCCTGTTCGAGCCATTGGGCCACCACGCGGATGGCGGTGCCGATGGACTCCCGCTGGGGCGGGAAAACGTAATCGGGACGACCGTAAGTGCTTTCAATCACCAGCACGTCGCAGGGAACCTGCTGGTGCGTTTCATTAATGGGCGAGGGCTGTGTCCGCAGGTCTCCGGTATATAGCAGGCGTTCGCCGGTGACCTTGCTCTCCACCAGGGTTTGCGCGGATCCCAGGCAGTGACCAGCCGGATAGAGGGTGATGGCGCAGTCCGGGAGGTCGAGGGTCTGACCGAACTCCAACTCAACCGGGTCGGACCGCTTCAGGTAATCGCCCAGCAGCAACCTGGTTGTGGGCGTGAGCACCGGACGGAGGTGTCGTGCCGTATGATCCGAGTGGGCGTGGGAGATGACCGAGGTTTCCTGCTTGCGCAGGGCATCAAGCCACAATCCGGTCTCCGGGAGATAAATCCCCCGGTCGAGTACCACTTCCAATCAGGTCTCCCGGCCGCGCGTTGCGGCGTCGCGGAGTATAGCACGCAGGGTTCGTGAGCCCTGGTCCGGGTACGGCGGTGGGTCATGGGATTGTTGCGGTCACCGGGCGAAGCGACGGCTTTCGGCGCGGGGCCGTGCTGGCGCGACGAGATTGCCACGCTGCGCTGGCAATGACATCCAGGAACATCGGGTAACATTGGGGAATATTGAATGGCGCTTAGGTGCGGCTGATCCTGGGGTGCGGCGCCGGTGGGTTGCCGGTTGTGCCAGGCTTTCGCGGCGTGGGGTATAATCGCTGCCAACCCCGCCGGAGGGACGGTGGCCGCATGGCGCCGCCCACCCGGCGCAACCGAGGAGAAGCCAGATGCCAGGTCAAATCGGCGATACCGCGCCGGACTTCACGCTTTCGTCTCCCAACGATGGAGACATCTCGCTGAGCACTTACCGCGGGAACCAGACCGTGGTCCTGTCGTTCCACGTGCTGGACTTCACCAGCGGTTGAACGGACCAGGCCACCTCCTTCCGCCGTTTCAACGCGCGGTTCCAGGAGTTGAATGCCCAGGTGCTGGGCATCAGTTGTGACCACGTAGCCGCTCACCGGGCCTGGACCACCACCATGGGCGGGCTCCCCTATCCGGAACTATCCGACTGGCATCCCAAGGGCCAGACAACCACCGCATACGACCTTTGGAACGAGGAGCGTGGCGCCGGGACGCGCGCCGTGATCATCGTTGATCCCGACGGCGTGATCCGGTATCGCGAGACATACCAACCGGGCACACTGCCGGACCCGGAGACAATCCTCCAGGCCGTGACCGACATCAACGGCTAAATGCAGTGGGGCGGGTTTTACGACCCGCCCCACTCATTTACGATCCAGTTCCGGTGCGACCCGGTTCCGGCGCGATCCAATTCCGGCAGTTGCTATCCGCCGATGCCCTCGATGCGGTATTCCATCGCTCCCCGGGGCGTGGTGATCGTCACTTCCTCGCCGGCGCTGCGTCCCATGAGGGCCTGGCCGATCGGCGATACCGTGGATATTTTCCCCGCCGAAACGTCGGCCTCGCGCACGTCCACCAGGGTAAAGACCCGGCTCTGCTCCGAGGCGATATCGTGCAGGGTCACGCGCGAACCGATGCTGACGCGTTCCGTGTCGGCGTTCGCGGCGTCCACGATCTCCACATTGACCAGGTCGTTCTCGAGTTGCCGGATACGCCGCTCCACCATCTGCTGTTGTTCGCGCGCCGCATCCAAAGGGGAGTTTTCCCTGATGTCGCCGTCGCTGCGAGCCAGCCGTATCGCTTCGCGTACCTGCGGAACCTCTTCCCGCAAGCGCTGCAATTCGGCCTGCAACTCAATGTGACGTTCCTGGCTCAGCCGGGCGCTCGGGGTACCGGCCCCCCGCGATCCTGACTGGCCTCCTGCGAACCGACGACGGTTCCGGCGAGGCGCCGCCGCGTATCGCGCCAGGCTGATTTCCGTCCAACCGCGCTTGTTGGCGAAGGTCAGAAATTTCTTTACGGGATCGAGCCGCGTCGCGGCGTCTTCGACGTTCTCCGTAGTCCACTTGGCGTATTCGCCGACCTCTATGGCATGAAGCGTTGCCATTGATTTGTCTTTGCCGATCCTGGCCTGAAAGCGCAACAATTCTTGCTGGCCCTGCATCACCTGCTTGCCATCTTTTAGATGTTCTACAAACCTAGTGATCGCTTCCGAAATCGAGAGGTGCTGGTCGATGGTCAACTGTTTATCCCTCCGGTTTTGGCGCCGGCTCAGGCTGCAAACTCCAAACAATATAGCATTTGGCCGGAGCGAGGGCAAACGTAGCAGTGGCCCGGGCGCACGTCCGACCTCTCGGTAGCGACCCCGGGTTCGACTCGGTAACGACCCCGGCTTCGACCCGCTTTTTGCGCGATATGAAGGACAACGGATGCTCCGCGAGATGCCTCCAACACCGGGGAACCCCGCACAGTTAGGAAGGACGCTGTGGGCGCGGGCGTGGGTGCGGGCATGGCCGGCGCGAGGAAGACGAGAGGTTTACTGGCAGCGTGCAGCCATTTGCCGGCGCACGGCGGCGGACATATCATGGGGCAACTTTGCGCCGGCTCGCTCTGCGCTCCGATGCCACCGGGACCGAATTGGAGGCGCTCCATATGACAACAGCATCCCTGATAGCCATCCCCGCACGAAGCGGGAAGGCTGCCCTGATGGCCAAGGGCCAAAGCGTGAGGGTGATCAACACCCACGGTCAGCAGGTGGTCGACACCTGGGCCTTCGCCCGACCTGATCTGACCGAGTTCATGTCCATGGAGCATTCCCGTACCGCGTTGGCCCGCATCATGCCGCAGGTTGGTCAGTCGATGGTTACCAACCGGCGGCGGCCGATCCTGACCCTGGTGGAGGACACTTCGGGAGGGATACACGATACGCTGCTGGCGGCGTGTGACCGCTATCGCTACGAACTGCTGGGCTGCGAGGAATACCACGACAACTGCACCGATAACCTGGCGTCGGCGCTGGCGGAGCTTGGGTTGACACCGCCCGAGACGCCCAGCCCGTGGAACCTGTTCATGAACATCCCGGTGGGGTCCGGCGGCGCAGTGAGCTTCGAGCCGCCGGTTTCCCGTCCGGGGGACCACCTGACCCTGCGCGCCGAGACGGACTGCGTCATCGCGTTCTCGGCGTGCCCCCAGGACATGGTTCCCATCAACGGGGTTGATTGCGTTCCGACGGAGGCGCATTTCCAGATCGTCTAGCCGCGTCTCTCCCCCGTGGTTCATGGGGGACCACTCAGGGTCATGCACACGCGGAAAGCCCCGATCGCCCCGGCTGCAAACAGGTGGCGACGGCTCCGTTGGCGACTTGCCGGGAGTGCCGGCCGTCGTTGCCAGGGCATCGTAATTGCCAAGGTCTGGCGACCGCCGCCGCACCTTGGGTCGGCGGTGATTCGTTCGGGGGTCGATTGCTGACATTTCCGCGTTGCGGACGCCCAAGGGCCCTATGCTATGCTACCGCAATCGAACTCGAGGAACTGCGGAGGCCGTTGCCATGAAAGCCATCCAGATTACCGAATACGGCGGACCCGAGGTAATGAAATACGTCGACCTGCCGGATCCCAGTCCCGGACCCGATCAGGCCGTCGTGGATATCCAGGCCGTGGGGGTCAACTTCACTGACATATACAGCCGCATGGGAGCCAACCCGCCCGGGCTGCCGTGGGTCGCGGGCGTAGAAGGCGCCGGCGTCGTGCGGGAGGTCGGTCCCGGCGTTAGCAACGTGGCCGTAGGGGATACCGTCGCCTATTGCAGCCACCCCGGTTCCTACTCGGAGCAGGCGCTGGTTCCGGCCTGGCGCCTGATCAAGATGCCCGACGGCCTGTCCGCCCGCGACGGGGCGGCTGCCATGCTCCAGGGGATGACCGCGCACTACCTTTGCTACGACACCTACCGCGTCCAGGCCGGAGACCGGGTGCTCGTCCATTCCGGGGCTGGCGGGGTCGGTCTGCTGCTCATCCAGATGTGCAAGGCTCTCGGCGCCTATGTGTACTCCACCGTCTCCACTGAGGCCAAGGCTGAGCTAGCCCGGGGAGCCGGCGCGGACCAAGTAATCCTTTATACAGAGAAGGATTTTGCCGCGGAAATCGCCGACGCCACCAACGGCGCGGGGCTGCAGGTGGTGTACGACGCGGTGGGCAAGGACACCTTCGACCGCAGCATCGCCAGTCTCGCTCCTCGTGGGTACATGGTACTTTACGGACAGGCCAGCGGCCCAGTGGAGTCCATGGATCCCCGCGTCCTGGGGAACGGCTCCAAGTTCCTGACCCGTCCCGGACTGGGGGACTACACCGCCAACCGCGAGGAGTTGGAGAAGCGCGCCGGTGCCATCCTCGGGTGGGTCAAGTCGGGTGAACTCAACCTGCGCGTGGAGCACCTGTTCCCGCTGTCCGAAGCCCCCGAGGCCCACCGCCAGTTGGCCGGTCGCGCCACCACCGGAAAGATTATTCTGACGCCATAATCGGTTCTTGTTGCCGGCGTCGATCCATCCCAACTACCCATGCTTCCTACGCAATCACTGCCGTCGTGGCCCGCGCCGAAGGGCGTTCTGCTCAGCGACCTCACGTGGGTCAACGACGTTGCGGAGAAGTACCAACTGGACGGGTTGGAGATCCCGGCGGGCTCCATAGTCCTGGAACGAATTTCCGCCACCGGCGGCCGCTGCTTCTGCTACCCGGACGGCTCCTGGCTGATCGGGCTATCTCATCCGAGGCTGCAACGGTCCGGCCGCCGGGGCATTGAAGGCATATTGGCGCACGAACTGCTGCACGCATGGCTCTGGTCGCGGCACCGCTACCAGGGGCACGGCGCGGTTTTCGAGGGGCACGCCTCGGTGCGGGGTATCCCGAGGTGGTGCTCGGCGTTCGGCGAGGTGGTCCGCTTGGGACCGCAACAGTTGGCCCTGTTTGACACCTGGCCGCCGGCGCCGTTGCCTGGTCGGTAGCACCCGTTCCGTTTTTCGACGTCCTGTCGGTCCGACGCTGGCTATTTCCGACACAGCCTACTTATGATAATGCAACTATTGTCCATCCCCAAAACGCAATTTCTTACGAGTTTTTGCGAAATTTGCTCAAAATTGCCCCCGGATTTGACATCGCGCACCTGTCGGGCTAAACTGCCGATCAGTCAAACGCAGGTCTGCACACCCATTAACCTGCCCTTAAACAAGGAGGCAACATGAGTGCAGCCGCGCTATCAGCGCACCGACAATCGTCGGAACCGTACTCTACGCAGCCCCGCATTTCGCGGGACGAGCGATGCCGCAACCTCATTTTTGGATGCGGCCGCCCAACCGGGGTTGACACAATCCGCGGGCGTGCCAAGCATCAGCTGCCCTGCGAGCCCTAGCTGCTCGCAGCCTAAAACGGGCGGCGGAAGTAGCGTTCCGCCATACGCCTGACCATTCGGGTTATCGCCGCAACGCCGACCACGAGTAGGCGCGTGTCTAAACACGTCAACTCGCATCCGAGGCTTTCTGGCCTCCGCGCGGCCGCGACGGCAGACCGGGCCAAAACCAGGCCGAAAAATCCACCAATGCCAACCAAGCTTGGCCATGAAAACGAGGAGCGAAGTATGAGAGAGATTATGAGGTCCAAAATCCACCGCTGTTGGGTAACCAGCGCCAATCTGGGATACGTGGGCAGCATCCTCATTGACCGTGATCTCATGGAACAGACGGACATCGTCGCGTTCGAGAAGGTCCAGGTGCTGAACATCAACAACGGCGCCCGCTGGGAAACCTACGCCCTGCCGGCCGAGCGCGGCAGCGGAACCATCGCCGTTCAGGGCGCGGCCGCTCGCCTGTGCCAGGAACGCGACTGCCTCATCATCCTCGCTTTTGAGGTCACCGACGAGCCAGTGGACCCGCGAATGGTACTCGTCGACGAGAACAACAAATTCCTGGAGTGGATCGAAGGTTCAATGTATGCCGAACCCCAGCGCGAGCCGGTCGCGCTTTTCTGAGCGGGAGACGGAAGCATACTACGACGCTGAGGACGCCCTCTACCGTTCCTTCTGGGACGCGGAGGGCAGCCTACACTGGGGCGTGTTCGACACTCCGGCAGAACCGGGTTCCGGTTCGAATGTTCGGGACGGCTTTCTCGATGCCTGCTACCGGCTGAACGCCATCATGCTGGAGGACTCCGGCATCGATGGCTCGGCCCGCGTGCTGGACCTGGGCTGCGGCAACGGCGACACCGCGGTGTGACTATGCCGCACCACCGGAGCCCACCTTACCGGCATAGACCTGAGCGGCGTGCGCATCGAGAATGCCATCGAAGCCTTGGGCGACACTCCCGAATTGGCGCCGCGTTTGGAGTTCCACCAGGCTTCAGCCACCGAACTGCCGTTTGCGGATGGGGCCTTCTCCCACATCTGGAGTCAGGCAACCATCTACCATATTCCTGACAAGGCAAAGACCCTGCAGGAGGCATACCGGGTGTTGCAGCCCGGTGGGGTGATGGTCTTTGACGACCTCACCAAGCCCCGGCCTGACATCAGCGACGAAGCGCGCACCTTCGTGTACGACCGGCTGCTGTTCGACACTGATTTCAACTTCTATTCGTACATGGACGCCCTTGGCGAAACCGGTTTCACGGTGCTGGAGGCCCGGGAATTGTCCTCCCATCTGGCCCGCAGCTACTCCTGCCTTTCGCAGATGACCGCCACCGGCGACGACCCGGAACGGAAAGAACGCTTCGCCGCGCTGTCCGACGCCTATCTCAAAATGGTGAAGGCGGTGCGTGACGAAGCATTGGGCTGGTCCCAATATCTCTGCGTCAAGTAGGACGCCCTACAATCTGTACGCCCCGCATCTAGGGCACCCCACAAGCAAACCCACCAAAGGAGCAGCATATGGTAACCGGGCATCGGTTTTCGGAACAGGAGACCGAAGAATACTACGACGCTGAAGATGTGATCTACCGCTCGATTTGGGACGCCGACGGGAGCGTTCACTGGGGTGTCTTCGATGGACAACCCACGAGCGACGATCGCATTCGTGAAGAGTTCCTCACCGCCGGCATGCGGCTCAACGAGTTGATGGTGGAATACTCCAGCATCGACTCCAGTTCCCGAGTGCTGGACGTCGGCTGCGGCAACGGCGCCACCGCGACTTGGCTGTCCCGCGCCAGCGGAGCCCACGTGACCGGGATCGACCTCAGCGGCGTGCGCATCGAAAACGCGGTAGAGTCCCTGGACCGGGTCCCCGAGTTGGCCGGCCGGCTGGCGTTCGAGAAAGCCTCGGCTACCGAGTTGCCGTTCCCTGACGGAACTTTCACCCACGTCTGGAGCCAGGCCACCGTCTATCACGTTCCTGACAAGGACAAGGTCCTGCAAGAAGCCTACCGCGTTCTCCAGCCGGGCGGCTCATTGATCTTCGATGACCTGACCAAGCCCACGCAGGACATCAGCGAATCGGCGCGCAAGTTCGTTTACGACCGGCTGCTGTTCGATACCGACTTCAGTTTTTACTCGTACATTGAAGCGCTCAGAGAGACCGGCTTCAAGGTGATGCAGGCGCGCGACCTCTCGCCCCATCTGGCCCGGAGCTACACCTACCTGTCCAAGCTGGCGGGCATTGCGGAAGGTCCGGAGGGCTACCAGGACCGGTTCGACTACCTGTGCGACGCCTATATGAAGACGGTCGAAGCCATCAACAACGACGAGCTCGGGTGGGCGCAGTACCTCTGCATCAAGCCGGCCTAGTCTCATACCAACTGCGGAGCTGACACCCATGCCTGAATCGGGAAGCATAAATCCGGAAGAGAGAGTCCAGTGGGTCTACTCGTCCACCACCAACGACGAGTTGGCGGAGCGCTACGACCAATGGGCCCGCGAGTACGATGACGACCTGGAAAACACGTTCGTCTGGCTCGCGCCCCGTCGCGGCGCCGAGACTTTGGCCGAGCACGTTGCCAAAGATGCGAAAATATTGGACGCCGGGGCTGGCACCGGGCTGGTCGGAGTGGAGCTACAGCGTTTGGGCTACGGCAACATCTGCGCCATGGACCTTTCGGATGGGATGCTGGACGAGGCCCGTTCCAAGGGTTGCTACAACGATTTCCGCCAGATGGCCCTGGGCGACCACCTCGGTTTCGACTCCGACGCCTACGACGCGGTGATCAGCGTCGGGGTTTTCACGCCGGGGCACGCGCCTCCCGATTCGTTCGTGGAGTTGTGCCGGGTCACCAAACCCGGCGGCCACATCGTGTTCAGCATGCGGCCCGACACCCATGTCGAGCTGGGCTTCAAGGACCAGCAGGACGCCCTCGCCGACAGCGGCGCGTGGTCCCTGGTAGCGGTCACCGAGCCGTTCCAGCCTCTGCCCAAGGGTGAGCCGGAGGTGATGCACCAGATCTGGGTTTACCGAGTGAACTGATCCCGGGTCCGTTCGCACCCTGAACTGTCAAGAAGGGCGACCTCGACAGTCGCCCTTCTTTGGTGCGTGTGTCCTCACCGGACGCTGCCTCGGGCAAACGCTTACGCCGCGTGCCCGCACAAATACCCGATTTGCCAGGCTCCGAGCCTGGCCCGCTATCATTGCTGGCGCGGCCTGGCATTCTTGTCGGCGTAGCACGAGCATTTGGGCGTGGTCGGTCAGTACCTGGACGAGATTGCCACGCTGCGCTCGCAATGACCGGGCGGTGAGGGGGAATGACACGGTGATGATGCGGAGCGGTTCGGCACGCGGGATTGCCGCGCTTCGTTCGCAATGACCGGGGCGTGATGCTCGCGATGGCACGGTGGGTACGCGTGAGCGATCAGGGTTACTTGACCGGCCGGGATCGGCGTGATATTCTCTCTCCACAAAATCGAATAGTTTCTGGCGGGAGCTTGGTTATGCCAGGCTGAGAGGGTGGCCTAAAATGCCGCCGACCGTTGCACCTGATCCGGGTAATGCCGGCGTAGGAATCTGGAATTTATTTTATGTGCCGCCAGACTGAAGAGCCTGGCGGTTTTTGTTTTTGGTCTCCGCCGCGGCTCACCCATTCGAAGCCAATGGGAGGTTCGTTATGCTGGATGCCACCCTGGGGATCGCAACGCTGGTCATCGCGTGCGCCGTGTTCCTCGTGCTCGGTTTGACATACGCCTGGCGTCGTCGCCGGCAGAGCGTCGAGGACTACACCACTTCCCGCAACCACGCCCCGGTGAACGTGGGCGTCGCGACGCTGGTCGCCTCCATGTTCGGCACCTGGGTGCTCCTCAGCCCCGGGGAGTCGGGAGCAAACTTCGGCATCATTTCCCTGGTGGGTTACGCCCTGGGCATGGCCGGAATTCCGGTGATGTTCATGTTCGTGGGGCCCCGCATCCGCCAACTGATGCCCAACGGCCACTCCGTTACTGAGTACGTGCGCCACCGTTTTGGCCTGGTTCCGTTTGTCGCCATCTTCGTGGTCATCATATTCGTGATCGGCATCTTCATCACCGCGGAGATGACCGCCATCACTGCCGCGGTGAGCATCCTCACCGGATCGCCGGCTTGGGCGACCGCGGTTGCCGTCGGCGTGGTGGTGATCGCCTACACTGCCTACGGCGGGCTGCGGGTATCCATCTTCACCGACCGCATCCAGTTCTGGATCCTCATTCCCGTGCTGCTGCTGCTGGTCATAGTCGCAGCCGTGCTGGTGGGCGGGTCCGGAGCCTGGGGAGCGGCCCGCGAGACCGGCCTATTGTCCGTGACGACGCCAGGCAGCTACTTCTTTGCCATTGTGCTGATCATCGGCATCATAGCGTCCAACGCGTTCCATCCCGGGATGTGGCAGCGGGTGTACACCGTGGAGAGCCAGGCGGCCCTGAACCGCAGCCTGTGGGGCGCGGCCGGCATCGCGATTCCGCTGACCTTCCTGATGGGCATGGCGGGCATTGCCGCCGTCGGAAACGGGTCCGTGGGGCCTTTCCAGTACCCCGAGGTCGCCGCGGCCATGTTCACGCTCGCCGCCGACGTGTTTCCCCTGTGGATGCACTTCCTGATCCTCATCTGCGCCCTCATGCTCGCCATGAGCACCCTGGACACGCTGATGAATGGCCTGGCCAGCGGCATGGCCGCAGACCTGGCCGGGGTTGGTCTGGAAAGAGGGATGCTCATGAATCTGGCGCGCGCCGTTACCGTGATCGTCGCCATACCTGCCATCATCGTCGCTTCCCAGGGACACAGCGTGCTGTACGTTTTCCTGATCGCCGACCTGCTCGGCGCGGCGATCGCGGTTCCGATGCTGGTGGGCCTGTATTCCAGCCGGATGCCGGGCTGGGGCGTGTTGCTGGCCGGGGCCGTCGGGATCGTCATCGGCGCGCTGTTCTATCCCAAGCCGGACCTGCTCTCGCCCTGGGCGCTCACCGCGCCTACTGGCGGGCAGATGTTCTGGGCGTTCGCATCGGCCCTGGTGGTTTCGTCCGTGATCTCCGCGGTTGTGGTCCTGGGGCAGCGGCTCGTTGCGCCCGACAGCGAGTACGACTTCGCCATCCTGAACTCCGACGTCGAACTGATCGACGAACCCTCTCCAGCGGACGACTGATCTCTGCCGCAGCATCCGCAGGGTCGAGCAATGATTCGCCCCTGCTTATTACCAAAACCCGACCCGACCCGTAGGAGGGAACGTATTATGACCATCGTCAACAAGGACTATCTCAGCGAACAGGCCCAGGTGGACCCGGAATCGGTTCGGCCGTTCCCCAACTCGCGCAAGATTTATGAAATGGGAAGCCGACCGGACATTCAGGTTCCGATGCGCGAGATTTCCCTGTCCGATACCCATTCCAGCGACGGGATCGAGAAGAACCCGCCGATCTACGTCTACGATACCTCCGGCCCCTACACCGACCCCGACGTTGCCGTCGACGTGCGTCAGGGCCTGCCCGCCCTGCGTCAGCAATGGATCGAGGAGCGCGGCGACACCGACCAGCTTCCCCACCTCACGTCGGAATACGGACGCGGGCGGCTGGCCGACACCGCTCTTGACCGGTACCGGTTCAGCCATATCCGCAACCCGCGCCGGGCCAAGGCGGGCAGAAACGTGACCCAACTCCACTACGCGCGCCAGGGCATCGTGACGCCGGAGATGGAGTACATCGCCATCCGCGAGAACATGAAGCGCCAGGAGTTCTTCGGCACCAGCCTCATGGGCAGCCGCAAGGCGATGAACTTCGGCGCCAACCTGCCGGAGGTGGTCACTCCTGAGTTCGTGCGCGACGAGGTCGCCGCCGGCCGCGCCATCATCCCCTCCAACATCAACCACCCGGAGTCGGAGCCGATGATCATTGGCCGCAACTTCCTGGTGAAGATCAACGCCAACATCGGCAACTCCGCCATCACCTCCAGCATCGAGGAAGAGGTCGAGAAGATGACCTGGTCCACCCGTTGGGGCGGCGACACCATCATGGACCTTTCGACGGGGCGCAACATCCATGAGACGCGCGAGTGGATCATCCGCAACAGCCCGGTCCCCGTGGGCAGCGTGCCCATCTACCAGGCGTTGGAAAAGGTCGACGGCAAGGCCGAGGACCTCACCTGGGAGATCTTCCGCGACACCCTCGTCGAGCAAGCCGAGCAGGGCGTCGACTACTTCACCATCCATGCCGGCGTTCGTTTGGCGTATGTCCCGCTGACCGTGAACCGGGTTACGGGCATCGTTTCGCGGGGCGGCTCCATCATGGCCAAGTGGTGCCTCTCGCACCACCGCGAGAGCTTCCTCTACGAGCACTTCGCCGACATCTGCGAGATCATGAAGCAGTACGACGTGGCGTTCTCGCTGGGCGACGGCCTGCGCCCCGGCTCCATCGCCGATGCCAACGACGAAGCTCAGTTCGGCGAACTGGAGACGCTGGGCGAGCTGACCAAGATCGCCTGGGAACACGACGTCCAGGTGATGATCGAGGGACCCGGCCACGTGCCGATGCACCTCATCAAGGAGAACATGGACAAGCAGTTGCAGGACTGCTACGAGGCGCCGTTCTACACCCTGGGCCCGTTGGTTACCGACATCGCACCGGGCTACGACCACATCACCTCCGGCATCGGCGCCGCCATGATCGGCTGGTTCGGCACCGCCATGCTCTGCTACGTCACCCCGAAGGAGCACCTGGGCCTGCCCAATCGCGACGACGTCAAGGAAGGCATAATCACCTACAAGATCGCCGCCCACGCCGCCGACGTGGCCAAGGGACACCCGGCCGCCGCCATCCGCGACAACGCCCTGTCCAAGGCGCGCTTCGAGTTCCGCTGGGAAGACCAGTTCAACCTGGGATTGGATCCGGACACGGCGCGGGAGTACCACGACGAGACCCTGCCCAAGGATGCCCAGAAGGTCGCCCACTTCTGCTCAATGTGCGGCCCTCATTTCTGCTCGATGAAGATCACCCAGGATGTGCGGGACTACGCCAAGAGCAAGGGGCTCGGTGACAACGCCGCGGCCCTGCTCATGGGGATGCAGGAGAAGTCCGAGGAGTTCAAGGCCGGCGGCAGCGAGGTCTACCACAACGTCTAGGGACGTGGTGACCACTGCCAAAAACGTAGGGGCGAATGGTCATTCGCCCCTACGTCGTTAACCGCTTTCCCCGGGCTGGCTATCTGAAGACCGCCAGGCACTTCGTCGAGTTAAAGATGTAGGTCTCGTACCAGTCGACGATCTCCGCCTTGTAGCCAAGCTCGTCCACCGCACCCACCAGGCAGGCCCAGTTGAGCAGTTCCTGCTGGCCGGCATCCTCAATCTGCGCGGTCGAGACGCCCGACCACGCCTGGTAGTCGCCGGACTTCATTTCCTCAAACCGGGCCCGGTCCGACTCGATGTCAGGGTAGAGCCACCAGTTCTTTTCCGTCAGGAACGCGTGGGACCAGGACGACGACGCGATCAGCGCCACCCGCCACGGCGAGTCCTTGAGCGCCTGGGCAGCCGCCGCGCCCACCTGCATGCACCGCTTCGGTGACGGCCCGGGCGGGTCCGGGTCCGGCGAGCGTTCCTCGCTGCCGCCCTGGTTCCGTATCACCCGGCTGCCGTAGCAGTTCACCAGCATGGGCACCACCGGATAGTCAAACCCCTTCCGGTCGTAGTCCAGATACAGGATCGTGTTCAGGATGGCGTGGCCCAACCCGGGCTCGTGCAGGGGTTGGTACGCATAGGACATGTCGATTCCCCGGTCGATCATGCCCGAGACCATGGCGCGCGCGCCTTCCTTGTGCCCCTGGAATTTGAACGCGGTGTCCGCGCCTTCGCCCCAGACGTTTCGCCGCGCCGGCCCGCCGCCGTTGGCGAAGGGCTGACAGTTGAATTCGTCGTAGGCCAGGACGCAGAAAGGCGGGATGATGTCCTCTCTGAAGTTCTCGTACTGGTCATCTCCCCAGATCACCACGAAGTCGGGGTTGAACGCGTCCAGTTCCTTCCGCAGTTCCCGGAAGCCATCCACCATGCGTTCACGCAGCCGTACCGCCGAGGCGTAGCCCTCGTCCTCCCCGAATTCCGCCCGCATGGGTTCCGGCCAATTCAGCGGGTTCTTCATCTCGGCGGGGATGCGGTCATTCGTCCGCAGCGTCCGCTTCAACGACGATTCGCCGTCCTCGTCGGGCCGGATGAACGACGGCGAATGAGTCAGTCCCAGGCCCAGTATTTCGGCCATAATTTCCCTGCTTGGTCCCGATACGGTCATAAGGGCGAATGATTATTCGCCCCTATCGGCGCCGCACAAGCTGGCGGGTTACTTGAAAATCGCCAGGCACTTGTTGGAGTTGAAAACGTAGGTCTCGACGTAGTCCAGGATCTCCGGCTTGTAGTTCAGGGTGTCCATCGCTCCCGCCAGGCACATCCAGTTCAGCATCTCCTGCTGCCCCGCGTCCTCCACCTGATCGGTGGAAATCCGCGACCACGCCTGGTAGTCGCCGGCCTTGAGCTCCTCGAAGCGGGCACGGTCGGACTCGATGTCCGGCCACAGCCAGTGGTTCTTCTCCACCAGGAACGCGTGGGACCAGGACGACGACGCGATCAGCGCCACCCGCCACGGCGAGTCCTGCAACGTTTGCGCTGCGGCGGCCCCGACTTCCAGGCACCGCTTGGGCGACGGCCCGGGCGGGTCCGGGTCCGGCGAGTACTCGACGGCGCCGCCCTTGTTGCGGATCACGCGGCTGCCGTAGCAGTTGACCAGCATCGGAACCACCGGATAGTCGAACCCCTTGCGGTCGTAGTCCAGGTACAGCAGGGTGTTCAGGATGGCGTGGCCCAGGCCAGGCTCGTGCAGCGGCTGGTAGGCGTAGGCCATATCCACGCCGCGGTCGATCATGCCCGAAACCAGCGCCCGCGCGCCTTCCTTGTGTCCCTGGTATTTGAAGGTTGTGTCCTGGGGCTCTTCCCAGGCGTTGCGCTGCCGGTGGGCAAAGGGCTGTGCCTCGAAGTCGTCGTAGGCCAGCACGCAGAAGGGAGGAATGATGTCCTCTCTGAAATTCTCGTACTGGTCGTCGCCCCAGATCACCACGAAGTCCGGGTTGAAGGCATCCAGCTCCTCGCGGATGCGCCGGAAGCCGGCGACCAAGCGCGCCCGATGTTCCAGCGAGGAGGCGTAGCCCTCGTCCTCGCCGTACTCGATCCGCATGGGCTCGGGCCAGCTGCTCGGGTTTTTCATCTCCTCGGGGATCTGTTTGTTCCCGCGTAGCGTCCTCTTGAGAGGTATCGCCTTGTCTTCGTCAGGGGATATCAGCGGTGGATAGTGCGTGAGGCCAAGCCCCAGGATCTCTGCCATTTCCTCATCTTCCTTATACAGCGTGGCGTCTCGGTGTGGCGTTGATGATGGCGCCATTTTCTGTTTCCCGCCGGGCTGTGTCAACCGAGAACGTGCGACGTTGGCGGGCCATCACGCCGAATTCAACCGTTTCTGCAGCGAGTCGGGATTTGCTTGCAGCATCAACGCCATGCACGGCGTGAGCCTTCAGGGTCATTCGGTTGCTGTCGTCGGGAATCGGAAGGCACGGCTATCACGAAGCAGCCCAACCAATTTTGGCGAGAACCCGTGCTGCGACAACGAGATTGCCACGCTTCGCGCGCAATGACATTCGGAAAAACCGGATGACCCGGCGTGTGCCTGGCCGACGCTCTCTACCGTAGAATCACCTGATGGTACAATCGATTTCGACTGACCGGGCCTGACCTGCCGGCGGCGCGCATTCGCCAGGCAGCCGTCCTTTCGTGGCCCATTTATCCGCAGTCAATTGGCAATCAATTAACGGTTCCACGCATCAGTTTCAACCTCTCCGTCCAACCAATGCTCAGCGAGGTATTCCCGTGCCAGACCAGAACTTCGACGTCATCATCATCGGCGGCGGCATGGCCGGCCTGACCGCCGGCATCTACGCCGCCCGTCACGGCCTCAGCACCGCCATAGTCGAGCAGATGATGGCCGGCGCCCAGATCATCAACCTGGAACGCATCGAGAACTTCCCCGGTTTCCCCCAGGGCATCGCCGGCTACGAATTAGGACCCGCAACGCAGGAACAGGCGATGAACGCCGGCGTTGAGATGCTGATGGACACCGTGGCCAGCGTGTCCTCGGACGGAGACCACCTGCGCGTCGCCGGCGAGGGCGGCGGCTCCTATCTCGGCAAGGCCGTGATCATGGCGGCCGGCTCCACCCTGCGCACCCTGGGCATCCCCGGAGAGGAGGAGTACCTCGGCCGTGGTGTCTCTCATTGCGCCTCCTGCGACGGCCCGCTCTACATGGGGCAGACCGTTGCCGTAGTGGGCGGCGGCGACTCGGCGGCGGACGAGGCCCTGACGTTGACCGAGTACACGGAACGCGTCATCCTCTTCCACCGGGGCGACAGCCTGGATGCCCAGCAGGCGCTCCAGGACCGCCTGGCCGGCCAACCGAAGGTCGAAGTTCGTTACAACGCGGAGGTCGTCGAGGTGGTCGGCGAGGATACCGTCACCGGGGTACGGGTTCGTAGCGCGGACGGCGAGAACGTTGAGCCCGTGGCCGGCCTGTTCGTCTATGTCGGGCTGGAGCCCAACTCGTCGGCGGTGTCGGACCTGGTTACGCTGGACAATGCCGGCCACATCCCGGTGGGTCTTTCCATGGAAACGCCCCAACCCGGACTGTTTGCCGCCGGTGACATCCGCCAGCAGTCGGCCGCGCAGCTGGTCGCCTCGGCCGGTGACGGGGCCACCGCCGCCATCGCCGCGCACCGTTACATTCGCTCCCGGGATTGGTGAGGTCCCCGTCATGCAGATCACCGACCACGTTTACAGCACCCACATCGAGGAAGACCCCAACACGTTCGGGGCGATGCACCCCGGCGGCACCCAGATCTATTTCGTGGGTGATCCGTCGGAAAGCATGGTCATGATCGACTCGGGTGAGCCCTACCGGTTCTGGACCCGCCAGATCATGGACTACTGGAACGAACTGGGCAGCCCGCGCATTGACGCCATCCTGATCACCCACGGGCACGGCGACCACACCGGGGGCCTCGACCGGCTGCAGGAAGCATTCGACTGCCCGGTTCGCTGCCATCCCAAGCTTGCCCCGCGCCTGCAGCACACCCTGGGCGGGGTGTCGGTCAATGCTCTCCGCGCCAACGAGACCATAACCACCGGGGGCGGCGTGACCCTGCGCCCGCTGTTCACCCCCGGCCATGAGGACGACCACGTCTGCTACTTCCTGCGGCCCGACCGCGTCCTGTTCAGCGGTGACAACCTGCTGGGGAATTCGTCGTCCAGCGTTCGCAACCTCAAGCAGTATCTGACGTCCCTGGGGCGAATGGCCAGAACCCGACCGGTGGTGGTGTGCCCCGGACACGGCAATACCATCATCCGGGGTCAACAGCGCATCCAGCAGCAAATAGCTCACCGCATCAGCCGTGAAGACCAGGTACTGGCTGCCCTGAGCGCCGGGGCGTCCAGCGTTGACGAGATCGTGTCCGCCGTGTACCCGCGCAACCTGCGCAGAACCTTGCGCGCCGCCGCGGGCCGCAACGTGCGTACCCACCTCGAAAAATTGCGCCAGGAAAATCGCGTCATCGAGCACGAAGCCAGTTACATGCTACCGGATTAGGAGTCGCGGGAAGGTCTCCCGGCATGACGTTTCACCGGGAGACCGGGGCCGCCGGGGCCATTGGCTGAGGGCTGGCGTTTTTTGCCTGGGCCTGTTCCTGCTCACGCCGCTGGCAATGCGCCTTATGAAAGGGGTGGGATGGACGCTGGTCGCCGTGGGCATCCTGTTGGCAGCGATTGGAGCATGGATGTGGTGGAAGAGTCGTTAGCCGCGATTCCGGGGGATTTCCGAGAGGGGAGATGAATTCCGGGGGGCGAGACGGATTCCGGGGAACAGTCTCGGTTGTCGTATTGCGGAGACCGGGAATCGGCGTCGAAACTGCGCGCCACGTCGCGATTCGCAATCCTTGGCGAATTCCATTGGGAACTTGGCGTCAGTTGTTGACAAAGGGGTAACAAGGGTATAAATTGCCCCAAATGCCACCGCATTCGTGCGGTAAAGCCAACTAGCGAGGAGGCTAATATGCTTAAGATTGGGCACGAGGTAGTCCGTCCCGGAAGGCACTGGGGAGACTCCAACGTCACGATTCCGGTTCCGGAAGAACTGGAAACCACTCCTGGAATTCCGCTGACCGCCCGGGAGGTTGACTGGTACGCCCGCGAGTATCCGCTGGAAACCATGAACATCACCGAGCGCGCTTCCCGCGACTGGGCAAACACCCTGCGCGACCTCCACGCCGAGATGCGTGAGATCCGCAAGGAGCATGACAAGCTCAACAGCAACCTCATCATGGCCGCCCGGTCCACCGCCGAGATGGACCCCACCGCTGAGCCTAACGGCGAGGACATCTCCCAGTTGGTCAAGGACAAGGCCCGCCAGCTCGGTTACCTGGAAGTCGGCATCACGTCCTTCGACCCGCGCTACGACTACAAGAGCAAGCGTGGCTTCACCATCATGCCCCACGCCATCTGCTTGGCGTACGAGCAGGACTTCGAGCCCACCCAGACCATCCCCAGCGTTGACGCTGAGATCGTGCACTCCAGCACGTATCGCACGCAGGCAGCGGCTGGCTTGGAACTGGGTAACTTCATCCGTTCCATGGGCTACAAGGCGCACGTCATCCACTCCAGTGACGCCACCGGCCCGGTGATCCCCATGTTCGTCGCCGCCGGCCTCGGCCAGCTGGGCGCCTGCGGATACCTGCTGTCCCCGCACACCGGCAACCGCATGCGGCTGATGATGGTCACCACCGACGCCAACGTCACCTATGACGCTCCCGTCGACTATGGCATCCACGCGTTCTGCCAGGTGTGCCAGGTCTGCGTGAACCGCTGCCCGGGCCGCGCCCTGATGCGCGACAAGATCTGGTGGCGTGGAATTGAGAAGAACAAGCTCTACTTCAAGCGCTGCCGCCCGGTCATGGCTCGCTACCTCGGCTGTGGCGTGTGCATGAAGGTCTGCCCGATCCAGAAGTATGGCCTGAAGAACACCATGGAGCACTACGCCGCGACCGGCCAGGTCCTCGGCAAGGGCACCCATGACCTCGAAGGTTACAACTTGGAAGGCAAGGGCTACTTCGGCCCCGGCGAACTCCCCGTCTTCGATCGCGGTTTCTTCGATATGCCGCACGGCAACTCCGACGAGTGGGCTTTCGACTCCATGAAGGAAGCCGCCCGCGACAACGAGGGCGAGATCCCCGACGACATGCTGGACGACCTCAAGCTCCAGATCCAGCGCGCCATTGCCCTGCAGTCCGGTGACGTCCTGCAGATGATGGCAGAGGACCAGGACTACATCTAGTAGCCCAGTCCACATCTCGTCAAATCGGCAATCGGCCGGCGGGTATCGCACCCGTCGGCCTTTTCATGGCCTGCCTAGCCTGACAGACCAATCCGTTCTTCGAGCCCGTGACCCTGAACCTCTCATGTCCATTGACCAACATTCGGAAGACATACGTTGGAACGCGGTGTCGAAACGAGATGACACGGAGGCCGGGGGGTTCCTGTACGGCGTGCGCACCACCCGGGGTAGTTTGCCGGCCGGGGTGCCCGTCCCGGCGGCCCAAACGCCGCAACGTCGAATTCTTTGATACGTTGGCCGAGGCGCTGCGGGAAGGCTACCGTCCGTGCCGGAGGTGTGCGCCGGAGACCGGATGCTCTCCAAATAACATCCCTGGAATCGCAACTCCACACCCACCGGCGCAAACCACCAGTCCGGTAGATCTCGGCGGGTTGCTGGCCCATTCGCGAAACCATTAGCCATGCCCACCACGCTCCCATCACTGCTCATCTCCATCCCGGAAGGCGTCATCGACTTGGGATGGGGCCACCCGTCATCCGAGCTGCACCCCACCGCGGCGTTGGCCGCGGCCAGTGAGCGCGTCCTGGGAACGCAATCCGCCGTACCGTTGCAGTACGGCGCCGTCCAGGGCTTTGGGCCGCTTCTCGAAGCGTTGGCCGACTTCCTTTCGTCCCAGGACGCTTACGGAAACCTGCCCGTGAACCCGGCTTCGCTTTTCCTTACGGCGGGCGCTTCCCAGGGCATCGACCTGGCCGCCACGATCTTCGCCCGATCGGGCGACACGGTGTTCGTGGAAGAACCTACCTACTACCTGATCGGCCGCATTTTCCTGGATCACGGCCTGAAGGTGGTCGGCGTGCCCACGGATAGCGACGGACTGGACATCGACGCCCTGGAAGCGATGTTGCTGGACGGTCACCGGCCACGCCTGCTCTATGTCATACCGTCCTATCAGAATCCCACCGGGGCCACGCTGGTCCCCGAGCGTCGGCAGCGACTGATCGGCCTGGCACAGCAGTATGGCTTCACCGTCCTCGCGGATGAGGTGTACCAATTGCTCCACTACGGTCCGCCTCCTCCCCCGCCCCTGGCCACCATCGACGATTCGGAAGATGGTTGCGTCGTTTCGCTGGGTTCCTTTTCCAAGATCCTGGCGCCCGGATTGCGACTGGGGTGGGCTCACGCAACCCCCGGCATCATCCAGCGCTTCGTGGATTCCGGGTTGGCGGCCAGCGGCGGCGGTCTGAGCCACTTCACCGCGGCAGTGGCGCAGGCGACCCTGGACATGGGGCTGCTGCAGGAGAACATTACCGAGTTGCGGAGAATCTATACCATGAGGCGAGACGCTGTAGCCAGGTTATTGGCCACCGACCTCGCCGACCGGGTCGATTTCAACCAACCGGACGGGGGCTACTTCTTCTGGCTAACCTTGCGCAACGGAGTCGACGCCGACGGACTGTTGCCCAGCGCCCAGAGGAACGGCGTATCCTATCGTCCCGGAACGGCGTTCTCCTCTGACGGAGGTTTCCGGGACGCCCTGCGAATCAGCTTTTCGCTGTATGACACCGGCGACCTGGCGGAAGGGTTGCACCGGTTGGGTCAGGCTATTCGCACCGGCTGAGGCGCTGGGATGCCTGGGTACGGGATGATTAGGTCCCGGGATGCCTGGGTATCGTGTTTGCCCCAAACTGAGCCCGGGCTCAGCGGTTCCGCACCGCCGGCATGCCCAGTCTGCGTTCGGTTCCGTTGGCGATCCGGCGGATGTTATCCCGGTGCTGCCAGATGATGACCGCGCCGCCGACGCACGCGTACAGCGTGTACAGCTGGCTGTGTCCAAAGAGCAGCATCAAGGCAAGGCTCAGCAAGGCCACCGCCAGCGTACCCACGATGCTGCCCAACGACAATATCCGACTGGACAGCGTGACCACCAGAAAAAGCCCGGCGCCGGCCAGCGCAACCCAGGGAGCCATCACGGACAGCGCGCCCAAACCCGGCATGATGCCGCGTCCGCCGCGGAACCGGAGGAAGATTGGCCAATTGTGCCCGCACAACGCCAGCAGCGCCGCGGCCACTTCCGCTTCTCCAGGCCCGATAGCCGTCCTCGCCAGCAGTACGCAGACCACCCCTTTACCGGCGTCCAGCAAGAAAACCGCCGCAGCAGCTTTCCCGCCCGACGTCCGCAATATGTTCGACATGCCCGTCCGGCCGCTGCCGAAATCGCGGATGTCCTCCCCCATGGTCAGGTTGACGAAGATATAACCCCACGAAATTGAGCCGATCAGGTACGCGATCACGCACACGGCGATATACAGGGCCAGTTGCGCCGCCGTCCGGTCACCGGCGCCGGCAATGGCAATACCGGCCACCGCCAGGATAGGCAAGGCGACCAGCATCGCGATGGTAGGGTACGATGCCTGACGTAGCAGGGTCATGGCAAGCCAGCTACCGGGCGCGGTTGCGTATTCCGGAGCGGGAGGATTTCTCCGCGCGCTCCGGCCGGAAAATCAATCTCAGATGCGTTCGGTCAAATCCGAACCGGTCGCGAATTTGGTTTTCCAGATATCGCTGGTACGAAAAATGCAGGAGCTTGGGGTCGTTGACCGAAAACACGAAGGTTGGCGGGTTCACGGCCACCTGCCGCACCCGGCGAATACGCAGGCGGTTGCGGATGTTGCCCCGCTGCGAGGGCGGAGTGTGGGTGGAAACCGCGTCAGCCAGCAGGTATTGCAGATCCCGGTACGGGACCCGTTTCTGCCGCTCCTGCCAGAGTGACAGGGCGGTGTCCAGCATTTCCTCGATCCCCTCGCCGGTGAGCGCTGACGTGAAGCACACCGGCACGTAGCGCATGAAATGCAGGCGTTCGCGGACGCGGTGCAAAACGCGTTCCATGCGAAAGCGGTTGCGGTTCACCAGGTCCCACTTGTTCACCACCACGATCAGGCCTCGGTTGGTGTCCCAGGACAGCCCGGCGATGTGCGCGTCCTGTGCCGTGGCGAGCTCGGTGGCATCGGTGATCAGCAGGGTGATGTCGCTGCGATGCACGGCGTTCACGGCACGGAGCACGCTGTATTTCTCGATGCCGCGCTGCACCTGGCCAGGGCGGCGTATACCAGCGGTATCCACCAGCGTGATCTCGTGGTCCCGATAGGATACCGCGGTATCCAGGGCGTCGCGCGTCGTGCCGGCAACGGGGCTCACAATGCTCCGCTCTTCGCCGATGATGGCATTGGTGAGCATCGACTTGCCCACGTTGGTGCGGCCGACAATGGACAGGCTCAACTCCATAGGAGGGGTCCATTCCTGTTCCGCGACCGGGTCTTCGGCTTCATCGTCTTCCCACCAGTCACCGTCGGCCGCGGCGTCTCCTTCGGGGCCGCCGTCCCATGCATCGGCCAGTTCCCGCCTGGGCAGCAACTCGACAATTCGCTCCAACAGGTCGTAGACGCCGTAGTTGTGGTACGCGGAGATGAATGCTGTGTCGTTGAGCCCCAAACCGAAGAACTCCGCCGCGGCGAGTTCCCGGTTGTCGTTGTCCACCTTGTTGACGGCGAGCAGTATGGGCTTGTCCGTGCGCCGCAGCCGCTGCGCTACCGCCTCGTCCGTGGCCGTAACCCCCTCAATGACGTCGGTCAGGAACACAATGACGTCGGCGGCGCCCATCGCCATGTCGGCCTGCTGCTGGACCCGCTGGGGAATGTGCCCGTCCGGGTCGTCTTCCAGGCCGCCGGTGTCGACCAGCAGGAACGGCCGGCCCTTCCACGACGCCTGGGCGATCAGGCGGTCGCGGGTGGTTCCGGCCACTTCGGAGACGATGGCATGCCGGCGCGAGAGAATGCGGTTGAAAAGCGAAGACTTGCCCACGTTGGGGCGGCCGATGATGGCTACCATGGGGTCCAGGGTGGGGGTTGGAGCGCGACGCCCCGTCGCCTCCGGCTGCTGCGGGTCTAGGGCCGGTTCCTGCGGCTCCGCAGCCAGACCCTGTTGGTCCGCGGGCAGATATTGCTGGTCTGCGGGCAGCGTTTGCTGGCTAATGTCTATGTTGGTCATCTGATAAAGTCCAATCCCATCTGTCGCCCCTTCCAGCCGCATCAGGGCTGGTTCACATTTTCGCCCGAGAGGGAGCCATTACGCCGCGCCAACGGATGCGGCCGCGCGCCCGTTTCACGCCAGCAGGAATTCCAGCACCGCTTTCTGGGCGTGTAATCGGTTGTGCGCCTGCTGGTACGCCACCGACTGCGGGTGTTCCAGCATACCGGGAGGCACCTCTTCGCCGTAGTGGGCTGGCATATCGTGCATGAAGCATGCGCCGGCGGCCGCCTGGGCCATCAGCGCCCCGTCCACGGTGTAGCCCTGGAAGGCCCGGATGCGTTCTGCCGTTTCCGCCTCGTCGCCCATGCTGGTCCAAACGTCGGTATACACCACGTTGGCGTCGCTGACGGCGTCGGCCGGGCGAACCAACGGATGCACCGTCGGGCGTGGGCCGCCGTCCGCACGCGCTCCCCGTTCGCTCGCCGCGTCGAAGGTCGGCTCCTCAAGCTGGTAGCCATGCGGAGCCGCGATGGCGAAGTTCATGCCGACGGCTGGCGCGCCCAGGCAGAGGCTACGCGCCACGTTGTTTCCATCGCCGATGTAGGCGAGATTCAGCCCGTCGGTTTTCCCATGGGTCTCCGCGATGGTCAGCAGATCGGCCATGGTTTGACACGGATGCTCCAAGTCGGAAAGGGCGTTTATCACCGGTACGCCGCCGTACTCCGCCAATCCGACCAGCGAGTCGTGGGAGTTGACACGGGCCACGATGCAGTCTACGTACCCGCTCAAAACGCGCGCGACGTCGGACACCGGCTCGCGCCGTCCCAGACCCACCTCGTCCTGTCCCATGTAGAGACTGAAGCCGCCGAGCTCCGCGATGCCGATCTGGAAACTGACCCGAGTCCGGAGCGAAGGTTTTTCGAACAGCAGCGCGACCCGCTTGCCGGCCAGCGGCGTAGCGCTCCCCGCCGGCGCCGCTTTCAACTCCTGTGCTCGGCCAATCAGCCGGCGGGTCTCAGCGGGTGATATGTCGGTTATGGATAGGAAATCCCGCTTGGTGTTCATATTGCGCGTTCCGCGGAACCTGGAGGGTGGGGCAAGTTCTACACTGGTATGGACTATGCGCCTCGGTAGCGACCGCGACGCCCGCCTCGATTCAACGTCACCGGATGGGCAGCGTCGATATGATAGCATACGGCCCGCTGAAACCGGGAACGTAAGACCCGTCACAGGAGTAACGATGACTGATCAAACTGGCAGCCGGGAAACAGAACTTTCGCCGGGCCTCATCGGACGGCGGGAAGTGCTGGTGTGCGAGCACAACGTCGCACCTCACGTCGCCAAGCTCAGCACGCCGTCCATGATCCGGGCCATGGAGCAGGCGTCCCAGCGAGCGGTGCTCGGCTGCCTCCCGCCGGAGCAATCCACGGTTGGGTTCGAGGTCAACATCCGGCATGTGGCCGGCGCCGACATCGGGGTCACGGTGGTAGCCGTCGCTGAGTTGGAACGTGTCGACGGCAGATGGCTCTATTTCAAGGTGGAAGCGCTGGACGGCGACCGCACCATCGGGGTGGGTACTCACCGCAGGGCAATCATCACCCTGCCGCCCGAAGCGACCAACCGCGGCGGCGGGGACGACAGCCACACCCACGAGCTTTAGCTGGCCGCGTCGGCGCTGGAACCCGAAAGGGCGGATGCTGCACCCAGGGCTTTCCGATTATTGTCGCCGGGGATCAAAAGGGGCAGCGGCAGCGAAGCAACGCGACACAGTTTGGCAAGAGCCCATGCTACGACGACGAGATTGCCACGCTTCGCTCCCAATGACATTCAGGAATAGCGAACGCAATGACCGTTTAGGGAACCGCATTATTCTGGTGGTGCACCCCCCTGACCGATCTTGTTAAGGCAAAAAAGAACCGGCGCTCGGGGGTGAAAGAGCGCCGGTCCTTGGGAAGAAGGTCTAAACGACTTCCCGGATGTTTCGCAGTCCTAAAGGTTGAACTGCGGGTCCAGGTAGGTGCCGTCCTTCTCGTAAACCTGCAGGCGGGACCGCAGGGTGTCACACACCAGCAGCCGGTTGTTGGCCCGGTCGAAGGTGCAGGACATGGGCATCCGGAAGGTACGCTGCTGCTGCTCCAGGTCCGGAACCCGGCGGCGAGCCTTCACCATGTCGGGGTTGGCGTTGAGCGACAGGTCGCCCCACTCCGAGACCTCGGTGGCGTCGCCTTTCAGATAGGCCAAGGGGCGAGCCTCGGCGTCGTAGATCACGATGCGTTCGTTGAGCCAGTCGGCTACGTACACGTCGCCTTCGTTGTCGATGTCGACGTCCAGCGGGTGGTTCAGCTCGCCGGAGCGGGTGCCGCGGCTGCCGAAGGTGCGCAGGTGGGTGCCACCGGCGGTGTACTTCTGCACGCGGTGGTTGCCCCAGTCGGCGATGTAAAGATCGCCGGCGGCGTCGATGCCGATGCCGGAGGGCATTTCCAGGTCTTCGGGGCCGTCACCCTTGGCGCCGAAGCCGCCCAGGTACTCGCCGTCCTTGCTGAACTTTTGCACACGGCTGGACTTGGCCGAAACAACCCAGAGGTTGTCGTCGGCGTCGAAAGCCAATCCGGCGGCGCCGCTGAGCTGGCCTTCGCCATCTCCGGCCTCGCCCCAATGCTTCACCAAGTTACCGTCGGCGTCGAACATGGCGACCATGTTCTTCCACTCGTCGGAAGCGTACACATTACCAGCGGCGTCGAGGGCAATTCCGGTAATCCACTCGAACAAACCTCGCGAACTGGCCTGGTAGGCGATGCCTTCACGGCCGAATTCACCCAGGAACTCTTCGCCGCCCTTGCCGTCGGTGTTGCCGATGGTGCACTTGGTGATGCGTGCGCTGGGGTTCTGCTCGCCGCCGCGGTTGGCGACGTACATCGTCCCGTCATCAAGGGTCGCCACGCCGACGGGCTGGCTGAAGCCCATGCCCACCTGCCCCTGGCGGCCAACGTTCTTGACGTACAGCCATGCCCGACCGCTTGCTACGGTATTCTGAGGCATAGTTATTCCTCCAATTAATCTGCGTTGCGCGGGCGGCGATGTAGCGATGAAGCTACATCGCCGCCGTTTTTGCTGGGTCGATGGATCTACTTTTTGATGATGTCCAGCTTGGGGAACACGCCGTTGACGATGGGGTTGGCATCCATGCCAAGCCAGTCCTCGACGATGCTGGAGTACGCACCGCGGAAGTCGTAGTTCGGGACCAGGTCGCCCTGTTCCAGATCCTCGTTCTTGCGGGACGGGTATTCGCCGTAGAAGCCACCCTGTACGGACTCGCCGATGGCGAAGGCAACGCCGGCGGCGCCGTGGTCGGTGCCGGAGCCGTTGTCACGAACGCGGCGGCCGAACTCGGAGAACAGGTACATGACGATGTTCTCGCCGGTGTTGTGCTCCTTCATGTCCTGGAAGAAGGCGCTGATGCCCTCGGAAATTTCCTTCCACAGCATCGGGTGGGCCGCGGCCTCACCGGCGTGGGTGTCGAAGCTGCCGTGCTGGGTGTAGAAGATCTTGGTGCCCAGATCGGCCATGTACACCTGGGCGATGTCACGCAGGTGAGAGGCGATGGGGCTGTTGGGGTACTCCACGTTGCTGGAGTACTGCTCCGGCGCGACCTTCACGATGTCGGCGCCAACCATGGCGTCGGTGCCGGTGGAGCGCAGGTAGTCGTTCACAAAGCTGCCGCCCACGGTGGGGGCATACATCTTGGAGAACAGGTCCAGGGCCTTGGAGCGCTGGTCGTTATCGGAGATACCGGTGAGCAGGCCATAAGTGCCCAGATCAGCGATGGCGGCGACGGGGACGCCGGGAACGGCCAATGCGCGAGGCAGGCCGTGGCCGAAGTTGATGGCCGTCAGCACGTTTTCCTTGCCCGGGTCCATCTCGCGAGCGACGCGGCCGGCCCAGCCTTCCGTTCCGACCTTGTCCGGCTCACAGGTGTGCCAGATGTCCATGCTGCGGAAATGGGAGCGAGGGCTGTCGGCGTAGCCGATACCGTGGATGACGGCAAGCTTGCCCGCGTCGAAGATCTCTTTCATCGGGCCCATGGTGGGGGCGAAGCCGAGCTCATCATTAATGGGGATGATGTCTTCCCGCTGGTAATGGATGGTCGGCCGGTTGTCGTAGTACGACGAATCGTTGTAGGGGATCACCGTGTTGAAGTAGTCGTTGCCGCCGGTGAGCTGCAGGACCACGATGACCGGATCTTTCTTGGTGGAGGTCATTGCGTATGCTCCTTATCGATGTTCACAGATGCAGCCGGAACTGCGGTTGGCGACGAGCCGAATCGAAGCAGGTTCGGTCCGGCTCGTTCCATTTCCCGATTAGCCGAACTGGTACTCGGTCGTGGCGCTGATGAGAGACATGGTCTCGCCGATGCGGGTGGCGGCGGCGGAGCGGTCGCCCCAGTTGACGTCGCCGCCGGCGCGGACGTGCTCAGCCAGCTGGCCGCGCGTCTCTTCGCTCAGCTCGACGAAGCCCATGTAATCGGTGCAGGCGTTCAGCAGGTGGTCGGGCGTACTAACGCCTTCGTCCCGCATCCGGTCGATGATGTCTTTCATGCCGGGCAGGTCGGCGTTGGATACGCGGTCGGCCACGAAGTTGATCCGTGCCAGCAGGGCGCCGGAGTTGATCCACTCCAGGCCGGTGTGCCAGCCTTCCACCGAAGGCGGGTCCAGGATGGACTGGCCCATGTAGGTGGGTTCCTTGCCGATGTCGAGGACGCCGGGGTCCGGGTTCTCGAACAGGCCGACCATCCGCAGGGTGCCGGCGACCACTTCGGCCGGGCTCTTGATCTTCTGGTAGCGGGCGTCCTGGAACCACTGCGAGTGGAGCATGTGGCGCAGCACTGCCTTCATCTGGTAACCGGAGTCTTCAAACACCTGGACCATCTCGTCCAGAGCGTCCTCGTCGCGGGCCGGCTCGATGGTCCAAGCGGGAACCTGCGGCTCGTCGGCGACGAAGAAGTTGTAGAGGTGGCGGCAGATGAAGCGCGACGTTGCCGGCTCGGCCAAGATGATGTCGATGATGTCTTCACCGTCAAAGTTGCCGGTCTGGCCCAGGAAGGTCTTTTCGCCGAAGTCGTGGTCCTCTTCGCGGTAATCGAACTTCCAGGGGTAACGGCCGTACGGAGCGCGCGGCAGCTTGGCCTGGATGGTCCAGCCGGTGAAGGCCCGCGAACACTCGCGAACGTCGACCTCGGTGTAGTTGGAAACGCCCATGGAGAACAGTTCGAGCAGCTCACGGCCCCAGTTCTCGTTGACGGCGTCCCGGTGGTTCTCGTTGTTGTCCAGCCAGAAGATCATGGCCGGGTTCTTGGACAATTCGACGAGAATGTCCCGATAGTTGCCCATGCCGTATTCGCGGAACAAGTCGATCTGTTCCAGCAACTGGTCGCAGTTGTCGACCTTGGAGTTGCCGGTGGCGAAGACGTGGTGCCAGAACAGGGTCATCTTCTCTTCGAGAGGACGATCGCTGGATACCATGTTGTACATCCAGTTCGCCTGGCCGGAGAAGGGAACTCCGCCGGGGAGCAGGAAGCTGGGGTGGTATCGGAGCAGAAGCGCCATTTTCCCGCCTTCGTTGTCCGTCGGCGGATCGATCAGCTCTTCCACGGTGGCTGCGTAACCCTGAGCAACGCATCGCTCCAACTCTGCGCGGTTGGCGCCAAAACCGGCGCGCCGCATCAGATGGGCCATCAATGCCAGGTCATCCTTATGTGACATCCTGTGCCTCCTTACTGCAATTTGATGCCGTTTTTGCCGGGATTCCATACGCCGTTCCCGGCCTTACGACGGTTGCCGGTAGTGTAATTTAGTTGTTACACCCTGTCAACAAATTGGAGGTTGGATCAAATTTGATAATCATTATAATCTGGTAACTGACCCAAGCCTGGCCAGCCCCGGCGGAAGAGCCGAGGGACCGGGCCGCCGGGTCAATTGGAGGTGGACGGGGCGGTCACGCAAGCCGTCAGACCCAACTCGTCCAGATCATTGTCCGCCACGTCCTCCAATCCCATGGGTATGCACCCGGTGAATTGGTTATCACTGAGATACAGGAGAACCAGCTTGGTCAAATTCGTCAACTCGGCAGGTATCGAACCGGTCAACTGGTTGCCATTCAGGTGCAGTTGTTCCAATTCGGCCAGGTTGCCCAGTTGGGACGGTATCGCCCCGCTGAACTGGTTCCGATTCACGCTCAAATGCTTCAGCTCGGCCAAGCTGCCCAGCTCCGAGGGGATCGATCCAGTCAGCCCATTCTGATCCTGGATCATGAATCCAGGCTGGCGAGGTCACCCAACTCTGCGGGTATTGCGCCGCTGAGCTCGTTTCGGTGCAGGTACAGCCTCTCCAAATCGGCGAAACCGCCCAGCTGGTCCGGTATCGCGCCGGTGAGCCGATTGCCATGGAGGTACAGATATTTCAAGCCAGCGATGTTGCCCAGCTGGGCGGGTATCGCGCCGGTCAGTTGGTTGTCCTGAAGGTACAGATATTCCAGATTGGCGAAACTGCCCAACGCCGCCGGTATCTGGCCGGTCAACTGATTGCCGCTCAGTGACAATAGCTGCAGATTGGTCAAGTTGTTCAGCTGGACCGGTATTCCACCGCTGAACTGGTTGTTCGGCAGCCACAGGAATTTGAGATTGGTGAGATTGCCGATTGCCGCCGGTATGGTCCCGGTCAACTGATTTTCGTCGACGTCCAAAGTCCTGAGGTTGGTGAGATTGCCCAGCTCGGTTGGTATGGTTCCAGTCAACTCGTTGTCCCACAGCTCGAGATTGGTCAAGGTCGTTTTCGTAAACCCTTATGAATGTTCTATCGAAAAACGAGTGTCTTATCGAAAGCGAGTGCGCTATCGACGGCGAATGCTCTGTCGATAGCGAAGACTTTGGCGAAAGCGGAGTGACTTGTCGCCGGGATTACTTCGGCACCGCCCAGGCCGGCGGCGGGGCGTGGGTAACCGCCGGGTCGTTGTCCGCCGGTATCTGGGCAACCAGGCGGCCGTTTTCCACCTTTACCTCGTGGTAGAACAGCTGAGCCCGCGGTCCATTGACGCACACTCCCTGCCCTTCTTCAAAGCGCCAGCCGTGGTCGGGGCACAGAAAACTCTTGTCCCACTTCACGACTCGTCCGAAGGCGTGCGGGCAAATCATCGACAATAGCCGGTACTGCCCGTCCCGGGCCTTGGCCAGCCAGTGTTCCTCGCCGTTCTCGAGCCGTACCCGCGCCGGAAGTTCCTTGAAATCGCCGACCGACCCCAGGTCAACCTGGCGCGCCGGGGCCATCTTGTTCCGCCCGACGTCGGCGGGGTCGGTTACCATTCGCCGCCGGCGGTGGTAGATGTCTTCGCTCATGGCCGTTCTCCTGTAGCGCGTTGCCCAATTGCAGGTTGCCGCTCAAGCGACGGTTCTCGGCGACTGGGCAGTCGTCAGTCCGTGGGCAGCCCTCCAAAGGCTGCTTCCATGGTGATGATCGGGAAAATTTCGGTGCGATTCCAGGTGGCCAGGCCCATATCGATCACGGCGTCATCAACCGCGTGGGCGTCGGGTCCGTCAAGGACCAACCACGTGTGGTGCGACGACTTCCCGACCCAGCCGCCACGATATTCGCAACCCCGGCTGGCCAGGGTCTCGGTCAGCTCCGCCGACATCCGCAGAATCCGGTCGCGCACTCCGAGGTCAACGCCCGGGCAACGCTCCGGAGCGTGTTCCAGCGAAACCATGTACAAACCCATACGCATTCCTCCCAATTGGCTCGGGCGATGGCTCGGGCCGATTGCGTGGCCCGGGCTACGTGACGGTTACCGGAACTCGCGGCGACGCCGGCCGGAAAATGCCCGGGCTCGCCAGGCCCTGGAAACGGTCCGGCCGCATTGCCTCGGCCAGCCCCTCCAGCACGTCAATCACCCTGGGGCCGTGCCGGCTAGGTATCTGGCCGTCGAACAGGTACACCCGGTTTTCCCGCACCGCGTTCAGCGAATTCCACTCCTCGCGCTCCGCCAGTCGCGCCGTCTCCAGGATGGTCCGGTCCATGTTGAACGCACACGGCATGACCATCACATAATCCGGCTGATACGCCACCACTTCGTCCCATTCCACTTCGCGCGACTTCCCCCACTTCTCGGCCAGTCCTTCCTCTCCGCCCGCCAACTCCACCAACTCCGGCGTCCACTGGCCCGTGTTGCGCAGCGGCTCCAGCCAGTCGATGCAGAACACCCGGGGTCGGTTGCCGTCTCCGGCGCGTTCCGCAACGTAGCCGGCGCGCTCCCGAAGCTCACCGACCAGATGCTCGGCGCTCCCCGTGGCTCCCGCGGCATCGCCGATGCGCTGGATATTGGCGTAAATGTCGTCCAGGCCGGCGGGGCGAATGCTCAAAATTTCCGGCTGATAATCCAGCACTTTGCCGGCGGTTTCAAACACCGACCCCGCGCCAACCGCGCACACCTCGCAGAGTTCCTGGGTCAGGATCAGGTCAGGCTGCAAACGGCGCAACAGGTCGCCGTCGATGACATATACGGGATTGCCCGCCGTCCTCGCCTGCTGGATGATCGTGTCGATTTCCGCGCTGGAGAGATGGGACTTGCTGCGAACACTCCGGCTCACAATGGGCAATCCACGGGCTGCGGCCGGATAGTCGCACATGTGGGACACGCCGACCAGGGTATCTCCCAACCCCAGGGCAAACACGATCTCCGTGGCGCTGGGCAACAAAGAAACTATGCGCATGGCGGGCATTGTAGGCCCATGGAACACGCTTGGCAAACCGAGCCCGGCCGGCCGCAATAGCGTCCAAATGGTATCATTGAGTACTCCTCAACTTGGCGCCGGCAACGCGACAACAGTGAGCGCTGGCTCCGCAGTCCTGACGGTCGTGATAGTGATGCCCGCCCGCGTCCTGAACGGTAACGAAATCGCCGCCGACCTCCGCGAAGAGGTTGCGACCGGCGTGGCAGACCTTGTCTCGTCGGGCGGCCCCACGCCGGGTTTGGCCGCCGTCCTCGTGGGCAATGACCCGGCTTCCGGCGTGTATGTACGGAACAAAGGCCGGGCGTGTGAGGAAGCCGGCATATTCTCCGAGATTTTCTACATGCCCGCGCACGTGTCCCAGGCTAACCTCCTGAGCCTGATCGACCAGTTGAACCAGGACACAAGGTTCCACGGCATCCTGGTGCAACTGCCGCTGCCGGGCCATATCGACGAGGCCACGGTGATCGAGAGGGTCAACCCAGTCAAGGACGTGGATGGTCTGCACCCCATCAGCCAGGGCCGAATGCTGCAGGGCGAACCCGCATTCCTGCCCTGCACCCCCTCGGGGGTTCAGCAGGTCCTGCTCCGTTCCGGATATGACCCGGCTGGCCAGCACGTGGTGATCGTGGGGCGCAGCAACATCGTGGGCAAGCCGTTGGCCGCCCTGCTGATGCAACGTTCCGCCGGCGGCAACGCCACCGTCACCGTCTGCCATACGCGCACTCGGGATCTGCCCGAAATCACCCGGCAGGCCGACATCCTCGTCGCCGCGATGGGTGTGCCCGGGGCGATCAGCGCCGACATGGTGCGCGACGGGGCCGTGGTCATCGACGTGGGCATCAACCGGGTGGATGATGCCACCCGCCGCCGGGGCTACCGCCTGGTGGGCGACGTCGATTACGAGGCGGTGGCTGCGAAGGCCGAGGCCATCACTCCGGTTCCCGGCGGCATTGGGCCGATGACGATAGCCGTGCTCCTCAGCAACACGTTAGAGGCTGCCCGCCGCAGCGTCGATGCGAACCGGTGATTTTGACTACGTCCTGCCAGAGGAGCGCATCGCGCAGACTCCGGCGGAACCCCGGGATGCCTCGCGCCTCCTGGTCCTCGACCGCGATGAGCCGAGCGGCCAACTGGAGCACCGCAGCTTCTGCGACCTGACCGAATACCTGCGTCCCGGTGACCTCATGGTCTTCAACCGGAGCCGGGTGATACCGGCCCGCCTTTATGGAACCGAGACACGATCCGGAGCCCGCGTCGAGGTGTTATTGGTCCGTCGGCAGGAACCGGGGATCTGGCAGGCTTTGGGACGCCCCGGCCGCCGGCTCAGGGTGGGCGCCCGGGTCACGGTCGAAGCGCACGACGGGTCGCGTTCAACGCAGGTTGAGATACTGGAGGCCCTCGAGAACGGCCTGCGGCTGGTGAGGGTCAGCGACGAATCGGCTCTGGGCGGCCTGGGCGAACTTCCCCTGCCTCCCTACATCAAGGAAACACCCGACGACCCTGAGCGTTACCAGACCGTCTACGCGGACGCGCCGGGCAGCGTGGCCGCCCCCACGGCCGGACTGCACTTCACCGAAGCGCTGCTCGACCGCATTCGCTCCTACGGAGTAACCACCGCGTGGGTCACCCTCCATGTCGGCCTCGATACCTTTCGGCCGGTCCATGGCGAGGACATCGCCGAGCATAAGATCCACACCGAATGGTTTGAGATGCCCGAGGACACGGCGGCGGCGATCAACGCGGCGCGGAGGGCCGGCAGCCGCATCATCGCCGTCGGAACCACCACCGTCCGCACCCTGGAGCACGTGGCGCGGGATGCTGACTCAACGGGAGCGCAGGAGATCCAGGCGTCAGCGGGCGACGCCGACCTGTTCATCCTGCCGGGTCACCGGTTCCGGTTGGTGGACGCCATGCTCACCAACTTCCACCTGCCACGGTCCACCCTGCTGATGCTGGTATCCGCCTTTGCGGGCCGGGAACGCATCCTGGCCGCGTACGAAGAAGCGATCCGCCGCGAGTACCGGTTCTATTCATTCGGCGACGCCATGCTGTTGCTCTAGCGTCGCGGCATACCCCGCCGGAAAAGTTCGACCGCCAACGGTGACATGGACCCCGTCGGCGGGTAAGGGACTAGGCTTCGCGGTCGTGTCCCAACAGCGCCGCCACGATCTCCGGAGCCACAGCGTCAACCCGCGACTCAATGGCCGCAGTGTCGAGGGCCGCCACCGGATGCTGGAGGTACACCGACCCCAGGTAGTCGGGTCGGCCCAGCGACAGGATATGCTGCTCGGCCGCCGACCGAAATGCCCTGGTGTGCACCACCACCGTCCGCACTCCCCGGTCTTCCAGTTCCACCGCATCGCGCAAACTGCGCGCCACGCAGCTCCCTCAATCTCCGACCGCAGTCACCACGAAGTCGCACTCCGCGAGTTCGTCGATGATATCAGGGGCCGCGGGGGCTGAGAACACCCACTTGGACCGCACCACGGAGTCGGTCATCCCGTAACCGTCCGCCAGGCGCTGACGGATCGCCTCCAGGATCGTGTCGGCGTTGCCCTTGCGGTTGTCCAGGAAGCCTCCCCTCAAACCCTCCAGCGTTTCCAACGGAGCCGCCGGCCGGCGCTCGGGCTCTTCCTGCCGGTCCGTCGGGTCCACCAAACCCAGCGCCGCGATCCTGGACTGCAAATCGATCTGAGTGCTCATCTGGTCAATCCTGTTCATCTGTGTAGGTTCACCGGTGTGTAAGTTCATCTGACGGCCGCTGACGTAATCCGCGAACCCCAGCCTGGAATGTAGACCGAATGCCGGCCCGCTCCGCCGGCCACCATTATATGGATGTCCTCGGGTCGCCGCACCACCGGCACCAGGGCATTGTCGTCCTCCCGGTTGATCCAGCGGGGCCACAGGGTGTTGCGATGGGCATGACGGCCGTGAATCCCGCCCAGCTTCAGCACTCCCAGAGGCTGCCGGGCCAGCTCGTACAGGTACGAGCGCACATCGTTCTTGCTCCACCCGGCGCTGGCGATGATGTCGGCGTGCTCCGGCCCCAGCACCAGCAGCACGTCTCCCATGACGTGGATGTTGTTGCAGCCCGGGATGGCCATGGACATCGCGAAGGTGGTCAGCAGGTCGCGCGGGTTGTCCGCCCCGTGGTTGTTCAGGTTGTGAGGCGCTTCCGCCGGATGCACGGTGACGACGGACTGGTCGGCACGGAACCCGCGTTCCACATGGTACGGTTCCCAGGGGTTTTCCGCCTCGTTCTCGGCGATGCAGTAGGTGAACTTGCCGGGATGTCCGAAGGTTGCCCGGTCCTCATCCCCCGGCAGGGCGCCGCCCAGATTGGTCAACGCCAGCTTCACTGCCCTGCCGATAGTTGCGTTGGCCCGGTTGCCCTGGCCGAAGCAGTTGCCCCCGGAGTTCATCCCCAGTTCATCGGCAGCCGGCCCGTTCACCACCACCAACGGGGTGGCGATATGCGTTGAGCATTGCACGGACGCCAGGTTGAAACGGGGCAGCAGCAGAGCGTCAATCGCCGCGATGACCACTGGAAAGTACTCCGGCAAGCATCCGGCCATCACCGCGTTGGCCGCCAGCTTTTCCACCGTGGCCCGCCCGCCGCGCGGCGGTATCTCTCCCACCAACTCCAGCGCCGAGCGGCCCGACGCATTCACGAACGCGCGCACCCGCTCCGCCGTCGGCGGCACGATGGGGAGGCCATCGGTCCAGCCGGCCTCGTGAGCGAGGGCGAGGGCCTGCTCGTCGGTACTAATCGTCCCGGACATTGGTTGCCTGCGCGTCAATATCTACGAGTTCTTGTATGAGCGGAGCAAACGTCCCGTCGAACGCAATCAGTTGATCCCTCATCCATTCGCGGAGTCCGCCGAGTGTTTCCTCATCGTCAGTGATACGGCCGGGGTGCTCGGCTGAGATGCGGTAATTCCGTGCTGGCCAATGTGTTCCCCAGTTCAGCTCGTATCCAAGTTCGGTCTCGATGTCCGCCTTACGCTCTTCCAACCATTCGTACACTTGGTCTGCCCATTCGCGACCCATGTCGAGTGCCCAGAGATACAACTCCACGAAAGCGCGACCACTGTGGAATCTGGTGTTCCACGTTACCCCCTCGAACTCAGATTCAAACCAAACCCAGGGATCCGTTGTTTCGTCGCCTCCTCTAAAGTGATTGTGCTCTTTCATCGTTTCATCGAGAGCTTGCCAATAAGCTGTGTATTGCTTTTCTCTATCTGAATGCGCGCGGGCGCGTGTTTGGCGTTCTATTCCTGAAATCCGCTTTTGCCAGTCGTTCGGCATCGCGGCCAACTTGAAGTGCGGTGCTGGCCGCGAACCGTCAATACGCCAAGCCTCTACCACGACGCCAAAAAACTGGGTACCCTCACCGGTGCGATGGTTCAGCCAATCTAACACTTGGCGATGTTCCTCACGAAACTCGCGTACCAGCCAAATCACCGCATAGGCGTCGTATCCTGCGGCGTAGGTCAGCAGTTGACCCAAGTGTGTATGATCTGTAGCCCCTAACTGATTTTCTATGACAACTGGTCCATTGCCATCGGCGTCATGTGCCAGCACGTCCAGCGAAAAATCCCCGACTGGCGCCTCTTGCTGACTTAGATCCAACGTTAGGCCCAGCGCCTCACCAAGTTTATCCAAGTTCTCCGCCAGCCACGGCGTGAAATCCTGTGCCTCATGCGGCCAAACTTCCCGCAAATCGACCTGTTCAATCGTACCCAAATCCACCATCGTAAAACTCCTGCTGACCCAGTTGGACGTTACTGACCCGCCGCCGTTCCGTCTTCGATGAGAATCTCGCCGCCGTCCCGCCAGTCTATTGTAAGACGGCTGCCGGCAAGCATATCGGTGCCGATGAGAGGCGCTGCCCCCGTCACGTCGACCCAGATGTCCACGGGTCTCTCATGCCAAAGCACGACCGCTCACAAATTTCAGTCTCCCGGTCTTGCCCGTCGGCCAGAGTACCGTGACGGGTGTCCGTGGTTTCCAAGCCCAGTCTGTAGGCGGTGGCTTCGGGCGCCGTCAACCACCCGGTGTACCCGGTATCCACGATGGCTTCCACTGTCTGGAATATGCGTTGGTTGCCGGCCAAGGTGATATTCACCCACGCCTCCAGACCGGTATTGTCGGATCTGGACGGCCGCACGATACCTCTAATCACTGGGATATTCTCTCTGGGACATGATGGGGACCATACCGGAGCGTCCGGGTCTTTCGTAGTAGGGCGCGGGGTGACCAATCAACTCGGCCCACGTGTGGGCGCCCGGTTGCCGCTGGCGAAGCCGCCTGGTGATTTCCATGTCGCTGTGCCGGCTGACGAATTCCCCCCAATTCGTAATCGCCGCTGTGGATGTCGATGACCACCAGTTTGCCCCAGTGGTTCGCCTCCAGATCCTTGCGGATACCCTCGTAGATCTTGCGCCCGGCGGCCGCGACGTTTGAACCTGTCAGTTCCATGGCTTTTGTTCCTCGAAACACATCAGCAAATCTTCCTGCTCAATTAACCGTTGATCGACCGGATCGACCACCAATGCCAGGTCTTCAAGGGTAGTAGCGCCCACCAAGTATCGACCCTCCGGCCCGAAAGCAACCCGCGCGACGGCGTTGCGCCCTTGAACGGAGAATCGAGCCCACGCGGTTTGCAGTTCAACCCGACGCCCGTCGGCGACGCGAGCGTACCTGATCTCCACCGGTTCGATCCCCAACTGCCGCAACAAGCCGGACGGCAGCATGGAGTTGGTGGCACCCGTGTCCACCAAAGCGGAAACCGTGGTTCCCGCATCCGAGAACAAATCACCCACCCATAAATCGACGCTGAAACTACCCGTTGCCCAATCGATTCCTTGCCTCGAATTGCGGCCATGCGCTCGCAGTCTAATATACCTTGTACTCCTCCAGCACCGCCGCATCCAGGTGCAGGCCCATGCCGGGTTCCTCCGGGGCGACGATCTCGCCGCGGTCCCACTCTGGGAGCACGGTGTTCAGCTGGTAGTAGACCGGGTCCCGTTCCTCCTCGAACACCTCTACGAACAGGCCGTGAGCGTGGGCCGGCAGCAGTTGTACCGCCAGCTGCGGCTCCTCGTGGTGGGCCATCTGGATGCCACGCATCTGCGCGGCGCCGGCCACGCGCTTCCATTCCGAAATGCCGCCGCAGATCGCCGCGTCGATGTTCAGGATGTCCACGGCCTCGGTGTCCATCAGGCGCTGCCCGCCCCACGAGCTGCTCTCTCCCTGGCCGGCCGCCACCAGTATGCCGGTGCGCAGCCGCACCTGGCGCATGTCGTTGTCCGCGTTCTGCCAGCGGCAGGGCTCCTCCAGCCACGCCAGACCCATCTCCTGGGCCGAGCCGGCGAACTCCAGGGCCTCGTCCAGCGTCCAGGCCTGGTTGGCGTCGCACACGATGATGAAGTCGTCGCCGAGCGTGTCCCGTATCGCCCGCACGCGGAGCAGGTCGTCCGAGACCGCCACGCCGCCAACCTTCAGCTTCACGCCGCCGATGCCCCGCTCCCGCTGGTGCAGCAAATCCTCCACCATGTACGCCGTGTCACGTCCTTGAACGTAGTACGCGAACCGGACCACCGGAGACCGCTCGGCGTAGCCGCCCAGGAGGGTACGCACCGACACCCCCAGCGCCTTGCCGGTGATGTCCCATAGCGCAACGTCGATAGCCGCGATGGCCCGCATGGCGACGGCCTTGTTGCCGATGCGCGGCGTCAGCGCGAACATCCTCTGCCAGCACCTTTCGATGGCCATCGGGTCCTCGCCCTGGACGGCCTCGGCCATTGGCCCGACCACCAGGTCCTTCAGCAACTCATACCCCGTCCGCTCGTCCCCGGAATAGACCTCGCTGACCAGCCCCTCGTCGGTGTGGACCCGGGTCACGATGGTGCACCGCGATTCAATCTGGTACACGCTGCCGCTGAACCGCGTGCTCAATGGGATCCGAACGATGTCTGCCTCTACGTTGGTGATACGCATGAACGCGCCGCCTCCAATCCATCCAATCTGGCGCCAATTATACTCGCCGCCGGTCGCCCGTCAGCCGGGCCGCGGCTTCGCTGCGCCGTGCCCATGGGCTAGTACTGCCTCAAACTAGCATTAATAGAACTTGGGGCATAAGCCATGGAGTTGCTATGCTGACTGCAACATTGGATTGCGGGGAGGTGCAGCAGCCATGGCTGGGAACCGATACACGATACAGTTGAGCACCGAGGAACGGAACGGGCTGAACCGGCTGATCCGCAGCGGCAAGAGTTCGGCCAGGATAGTTGCCCGCGCCCGCATCCTGCTCAAGATAGACGAGGGATGGAAAGCCCCACAGGTAGCGGCGGCCCTGGAGGTGGGGGAAGGCACGGTGTACCGCATCAAGCGGCGGTACGCCGACGAGGGCTTGGACGGCGTGTTGCAGGATCGGGTCCAGGCCAACCGTTTCCGCAAGCTGGACGATCGAGGCGAAGCCCACCTGATTGCCCTGGCGTGCACTCCGGCGCCGGAAGGCCACGACCACTGGACCTTGCAGTTGCTGGCCGACAAAGTGGTGGAGTTGGGGTTGGTGGAGAGCCTGTCGTACGAGACAGTGCGCCTCAAGCTCAAAAAAACGTCCTCAAACCGTGGCGGAAGCAGCAGTGGTGCATCCCCAAGGTAGGCGGGGAGTTCGTGGCCGCCATGGAGGACGTGCTGGACCGGTATGCCGAACCCTACGACCCTGACCGCCCGGTCGTGTGCTTTGACGAGACCTCCACCCAACTGTTGGCCGACACCAGGCCACCCGTGTCCCGCGTCAACTATTCTTGCCGAAAAAACGTCCACTATTTTTGCCGGTTCACCCCCTCGGCCTGGCCCCGTTGCTGGGCGGCATCAGTCCGGTAGCTGGGGACGTCAAACTCCAGGATCACGGAGTGGTGCACGACCCGGTCAATCGCCGCGGCGGTGGCCATGGGGTTGGCGAAGATGCGCTCCCACTCTGAGAAGACCAGGTTGGACGTGATGCCCAGCGACCTGCGTTCGTAGCGTTCCGCGATCAGGGTGAAGAGGACCTCGGACTCTTCGGCGCCCTGGGGCAGGTAGCCGAGATCGTCAAGGAGCAGGAAGTCGAAGTTGTCCAGCTTGCGCAGCCGGCGGGGTAGGTCCAGGTCGCGCTTGGCGGCGAGTAGTTCCTGCACCAGGCGGTAGGCCGGTGCGAAGAGGACCGAGTGTCCGGCTTCGACCAGGCGGTGGCCCAGGGCGCAGAGCGCGTGGGTCTTGCCGGTGCCGGGCAGTCCGAAGGCCAGCACGTTGACGCCGTGTTCCACGAAACTGCCCTGGGCCAGATGGTCCAGTTGCTGCCGCAGGGCCAGGGGCATCCGGTGGTGCTCGAAGGTTTCCCAGGTCTTGCCCGAGGGGAGCCTGGACGACTGACGCAGCCGGTTGATGCGCCGGTGGCGGCGATCGTCGGCTTCCTGTTCCAGGACCTCGAGGAAGATGGGTAGGGCGTCGCCATGTCCGGAGGCGGTGAAACGGTCCACCGACTGGGCGCCCATGGTGGGCAGCTTGAATTGGTGGCACAGCTGGCCGATGCGTTCCTGCATGACGCTGGTGTCGATTACCGTCATCCGCACACCCCCACCGTGGCCAGGCTGACCGTGAGCAGGCGGTCGTAGATTTTCAGGTCCGGCTGGCCGGACAGGGTCAGCGCTGGGGCTTCGGGCACCTTGGGCTCGGCCAGGTCTCGCACCTCGGCGTAGTCGAAGGGCTGGCCCGCCTCCAGCAGCAGCGACAGCGCGCTGTCCACCGTGGCTTCCATGGTGGTGGCCGCCAGGTGCAGGATCCGCACGTACTCCACGTCGGCACGCTCCCCGCGCCATCCGTTGAGCGCATCGTAGGCCAGCCGAAAGTGCAAGGTGGGAAACAGCTGCTCCCGGAAGCGGTAACGGGCGAATGCTCCCGGCTTGCGCACCAGTGAGCCGATGACGTGGCGGTAATTGACGTTGGCTGCACCCTCGCCGCGCACCCGTTCCATGCGTTCCACCAGGTGGCCCTTGTAGTAGACTTCCACCCAGTCGGCGTACAAACGGATCTGCACCTCCTTGCCGATGAGGCGGGAGGGTACGCTGTAGCTATGTCCCGCTACCTGGATGGTGCTCCACTTGCGCACCTTGGACTGGTAGTTGACGTATTCCGGCACGGGAGCTGGCGGTAGGGAGCCCAGGCAAAGCATCTCCTGCTCCAGCTTCCCCTCTACCAGACGATTGCGTCTCTCCACCATCTCCCGTACGAAGTGGGCGTAGTCGTCGGCGGTGTGGAAATCGCGGCTGCCCCGCAGGATGAGGGCCTGGTCGATCGCGTCCTTGAGGCGGTAGTGGGCATGCTCGGCGACGCCGTTTTCATGGCTCTGGCCGCGATTGATGCGGGTGGAACGGAGACCGTAGTGGTCCAGCAGAGCGGAGTAATTGTCGTTTAGTGCACGGCCGCGGCTGCGTTTCACCTCGTGGGTGGCAGCCGAGGTATTGTCTGAGCGCACCACCTCTGGGACGCCGCCCAGGGTCCAGAGGGCATTCTGCAATCCCTGCTGCAACGCCAGGAAGGTCTCACCGGCGGCGACCTCGGCGTAGCGCCATCCAGAGTGGCTGAGGATCAACTGGAACAGCAGGTGCGGGTAGGACTCTCCGGCGATGGTCACCTTGAGTTCCCCGCAGTGGGTGAAGTCGAACTGGGCTTCCCGACCCGGCGGATGCTCCTGGGGGAAGTACACCTCCCGCTCCGGCCCGTGCAGCGCCCGCCAGTCCTGTAACCGTCGTTGCAGCGTCCTGAGTTGGGAGGCGCTGAACCGACCGGGATGCTGCTCGGCCAACCAGTCAATAATTGTCGTTGCCCTCAGCCTGCCGGTCGGATCATTCCGTAGCAGCGGCTCGATCGCATCCTCCCACACCCCGTCGAAGGGATCGGGCCGAGTGCGCCACCAGTGCTCCGGTTTCGTCGCCGACGGCAATGGACCACTCTGCCACTTGCGCGCTGAACGCACGCTCATCCCAGCCTTGGCTGCTGCCGTTTCCTGTGTTTTGCCTTCCATACGTTTCTGCCTCAGTAGCCCTACTTGTCGGTCTGTAATCAACGGTACCTCCGTACCGAATGATTACCCCATATCGACCGGCAAAAATGGTCGACGCTACCGGCAGGATCAATTGTCGTTAATCAACCCATTCCGGCCCAGCCGGGACGACCGCGGCGTCAGGATTACGAGTATCGCAGGATTACGAGTATCGTCGGGCGGGCACACGCAACCTGTTCCTGACCTGTGAGCCTTTGGCGGGCTGGCGCCACGTGGCGATTACGGAGCGCCGCACCATGCAGGACTTCGCCCATCAAATGCAGTGGCTGGTGGATGTGGCCTATCCCAGTGCCCCAGTGGTCCGCGTGGCCCTCGACAATCTCAACACCCACCGCATGGCCTCCCTCTACGAGACCTTCCCAGCCGCCGAGGCGCGGCGCATCGTCAAACGCCTCGAGTTTCACCACACCCCCAAACACGCCAGTTGGCTGAACATGGCCGAGATTGAGTTCAGCGTGTTGACCCGAGCCTGTCTGCAAGGCGCAATCCCGACGAACCCGGCTTGCAACGAGCAATCAACGCCTATGAAGCCGAACGCAACGCGGCCGGGGCCACCATCAACTGGAGCTTCAGCACCCAGGATGCCCGAACCAAACTGTATCGCCTCTATCCCTCCAATTCCAAGGTTGATTGAATACTAGGGGGTGTCGTCAAAAGAGTTTGCTCCAGACCATCACTGCCCGGAGTTGGCAGATGGCCAAATAAGACGCCGTTCTCTTGGCATAACGGGTCGCCACCCCGCGCCACTGCTTGAATTCCAGGAATCCGTTCTCCACCAGGTGCCGCAGCTTGTACCGCTCCCGGTCATAGTCCCGCTTTTCTCTACGGTTGCTTTTGGGCGGTATCACTGGGTCCATTCCCAATCCCCGGACGGTGGCGATGATTTCATTGGTGTCATCGGCTTTGTCCGCCAGCAGGCACTCCGCTGCTATGCCCTCAATCAGAGGCAAAGCCTGGGAGCAGTCGGCAACCGTACCCTCGGTCACCGCCAGCCTTACCGGCATTCCGTGGGAACCCACCGCCAGGTGCAGCTTGCGGTTCCGCCCCCTTTAGTGCGGGCAATGGACTGATTTCCGCCGGGGGCGCCAGCGCTGTGGGGATGGGCCTTGATATAGCTGGCGTCTATCATCAGCCACTCGAAATCAGGGCCATCCATCACCGCCTCCAACAGTCCGGCCCACACGCCCCGATCCCGCCAGCGGCAGAAGCGGCGGTGGGTGTTCTTCCAGTCTCCGTAGTCCGGGGGCAAATCGCGCCAAGGAGCGCCGGTGCGCAGAATCCAGCACACGGCGTCGATAAACTGCCGGTTGTCCGGGGCCGGTCGGCCTCTCTTGCCCTCTCCCCCAGGCAAATGCGGCCTCAACCGTTCCCAAACGGCATCGGTCATATCGTGGCGCCGGTGCGCTGCCGTCATTCCCCCACCTTCCACACTCTCCCCTTTACAGAAATTTACCACCCTACTACCATTTTGACGACATCCCCTAGGGTCCTGTATCCAAAGTGCATTGGCAAAAGCGGGCCACGTTGGCCAGGATCTGTTCGGCGGTCTTGGTCCAGACAAAGGGCTTGGGGTCTTCGTTGGTAAGGTCAAGGTAGCGGTAGATGGCGGCTTCCAGTTCCCCACTGCTCTGATGCACCCCTCGGCGCAACTGCTTCTCCGTGAGCAGCGCAAACCATCGCTCCACCAGGTTCAGCCAGGATGCGCTGGTCGGCGTGAAGTGCAGGTGGAACCGTGGCCGCTTGGCTAACCAGTTCCGGATCAGCGCCGTCTTGTGGGTGGCGTAGTTGTCCACGATGAGATGGACGTCCAGGTCAAGGGGCACTTCGGCCTCAATGGTATCGAGGAACTTGCGGAACTCCACGGCCCGGTGGCGTCGGTGGCATTGGCCGATCACCTTACCGGTTTTGGCATCCAGCGCGGCGAACAACGACGTGGTGCCGTGGCGCAGGTAATCATGGGTGCGCCGTTCCGCCGGTCCGGGGCGCATGGGTAACAGCGGCCTGGTCCGGTCCAAGGCCTGGATCTGGGACTTCTCGTCCACGCACAGGACCAACGCCCGGTCCGGCGGGTCTAGATAAAGCCCCACGATATCGCGCACCTTCTCCAATATCGCGCACCTTCTCTATGAAGAAGGGGTCCGACGACAGCTTGAAGGCTTCGGTGCGGTGGGGTTGTAATCCGAAGGCCCGCCAGATGCGGCTGACGGTGTTGTGGCTCAGGCCGGACCGCTGGGCCATGGACCGAGTGCTCCAGTGGGTGGCATCTTTGGGCACGGTCTCCAACGTCAGCGTAATCACCCGTTCCACATCAGCATCGGTAACCGCTCGGGGCCGACTGCTGCGGGGCTCGTCCGACAACCCGTCCAATCTCTGTTCCAAGAACCGCGCACGCCACTTGTCCACCGTTGCATCCGATACTCCTAAGAGCCTATCCTAAAAACTGGTGGAAGTTTGCAGGCGTATGGCAAGAACGTAATCTGGTGTTCGGCTAGGCTGGGGCAATGACCAAAGCGAACGATCCCAAGCCGCCGCGTCCGAAGCGTGCCGGCCCAGCCACCCCAGCCAATGCCACCACCGGCTCTTTTCAGGTATCCGACGAGCTTTGGGAGGTGTTGGCTCCCCTGATGCCCAAACGTGTGAACACCCATCGTTTCGGCGGCGGCCGGCCCAGAGTACCGGACCGGACCTGTGCCAACGGCATCTTCTACGTGCTGCGCACCGGCTGCTAGTGGAAGGCCTTGGACGCCACCGGCATCTGCTCCGGGTCCACGGCCCATCTGCGCTTTCAGGAGTGGGTTGCCGCTGGGGTGTTCCGGGAACTGTGGCGGGTGGGTCTGGAACGTTACGACGAACTGCAAGGGTTGGACTGGAGTTGGCTGAGTATGGACGGGGCCATGACCAAAGCTCCTTTGGGTGGGGGAAAAACCGGCCGCAATCCCACCGACCGAGGTAAGATTGGGGTCAAGCGTAGTCGGTTGACTGAAGCCCAGGGGGTTCCGGTGGGCCTGGCGGTGGACGGGGCCAACCGCCACGACATGAAGCTGGTGCGGGCCACGGTGGACAGCGTGGGGATGCCCCGACCGACGCCCAGCCCGGAGCATCCCCAAGGGCTGTGCCTGGACAAGGGCTATGACTTCGCCGAGGTGCGCCGCACTCTGGACGAGTTCGGCTTCACCGCCCACATCCGCAGCCGGGGCGAAGAGGCTCAGGCCATCAAAAGGGAGGCTGGGTTCAAAGCCCGCCGCTGGGTGGTGGAACGCACGCACAGTTGGCTGAACCGTTTCCGGCGCATCCTGGTCCGTTGGGACAAATCCCCGGATAACTACATCGCCTTTCTTCATTTCGCCTGCGCCCTCATCGCCCTCAGAGCCGCCGGGTCATTAGGATAGGCCCTAAGTCGGCAGCCACGGCAGTATTGCTCCGGCCCTCAGCGCAACCCATGATCATCCTGGCCCGCAGTGCCAACGCTTGCGCCGTCTTCGGACCACGCACCCACCGCTCCAGCGTTTCCCGCTCCACATCGTCCAATATCAACGGTGGCATCGGTCGCCCGATGGCCATGGTCATCCTCCTCATTGCCAATGCAGAGGGAGGATATCTCATCGTCGATATTATTACTACTAACTTCAGTTACATCACACTAGCTGCGGCAGGAAAACCGGGGTTACACCGAACCTCCCTCAGCTAGGACGGCCAACTCCGCCTTAGATAGTCCCAACTCCCCGCACAGGACCTCTTCGTTGTGCTCCCCGATGAGAGGCGCACGTCGGCATATCCTCCAGGGTGAGCCGTTGAAGATGGCCGCTGGCCCTGGGTGTCGAAATGTCTTGCCAAGTTCCAGGTATTCTACATCTGTCCAGAACCTCCGGTCCTCCAGGTGAGGGTCCTGCATGACCTCGTCCGGGGAACGGATCGCCCCTGTGTTGGAGCCACGCTTCTGCAAGCCGTGGTAGGCTTCGTCCCGAGGGATGTTGGCGAGGAAGTTTACGAAAATCCCGCGAATATGTGACTGGCTCTCGGCGATGACCGTTGGATCCCGGTACTTTTCATCCAGTAGGTCGCCCGCCAAGCCGTGCTCATCCATCCACGGCGCAAGCATCAGCACCCGCTCCGGGGTAACCTGACCGACATTCACGTATTTTCCATCCTTACAGAGGACCTGGGCGTTGGGCCCAGTGGCGGTGTTGCCACCTCCTGTTCTGCGAGGAATCACGTCTCTTTTGTAAATATACTGGTTCACATGGCCCTCGGTCGTGAGCGCGCAGGCATCATGCACCGAGGCATCTATGTACTGCCCCCGGGCCGTCACCGACCGGCTAACCAGCGCCGCGGTAATGGCGATGTAGGCGTAGTGACTTCCGATGTGCCAAGCCTGCCCTCCTCCGGGAGCGATGGGTGGAGCATCTGGCACCGCGTCGTCTTCATAGCCACACCTGGCCATCTGTCCGCCCGCCGCCAGATGCAGCAGGTCGCTGGTCTGGAAGTCCTGCCACGGCCCGGTCTGCCCAAAGGGGGTCAGTGAGCACATAATCAGCCCAGGGTTACTCTTTGCTAGATCTTCGTACCCCAGCCCCAGGGAGGCCAGATAACCGGGCCTGAAGGTCTCCAGTATCACATCCGCCTTCTCCGCCATTTGCCGGAACAGCCGGCGCCCGTCCTCCATCTCCAGATTCAAGGTAACCCCCCGCTTGGAGGTGTTGTAATGCCAGAAGTAAAGGCTCCTCTCCCGATTCGGTATGTCCTGGTAGAAGGGCCCCACGGTCCGGGCTACCTCGCCACCGGGCGGCTCTATCTTGATGACGTCTGCTCCCATGTCAGCCATCTGCTTGCCACACCACTGCCCCTTCTCATCGGCGAGCTCCAGCACCCGCAGCCCCCCAAAGGCCCCCGCAGAGTTCCGGTCCGGCGTCCGCGCCGGCGCCGGCGCGGGATTCGCTATCGGTTCATTCCCACTCCACTGTACGGGCGAGGCATCCTCCATCATCTCGTTGAAGTAGGGATAATCTTCCATACTGAGGTCCTGTGGCCAGAAGGTGCCGTCGGCGAAGCCGCTCACCAGGGCCTCGTGACTGATGCCCAACAACCCCTGAAACACCTCTTTGTTGTGCCCGCCGATCAGGGGACCTGACCGGCTGTTGATTGCAGGCGTCTCCGACATCTTGAAGGGAGCGTTCTGAAGGGGCCAGGTCCCCAGCGCGGGATGCATCACGTCCCGGTAGATCTCTCGATGCCTGAGCTGGGGATCGTTGTCCACCCGGTCCTGGCTGCTTTGAACGGGCATGGCGGGTACTCCCGCCGCCTGGCACCGCTCCATGATCTCGTACTTGCCCAGAGTCTTGGTCCACGCCTCTATCCTCTGGTCCATCTCTTCCTGGTGCTCCAGGCGACCTTCAAGGGTGGCAAACTTCTCGCCGGTGGCCCAACTGGGAGAGCCCATTACCCCCACTAACTGCCGCCACTCATAGTCAGAGAAGCAGGCTAGGGCACACCAGTCGTTGTACTCTGCCGGACTGGTCTTGTAAGCGTTGTGCGGCGCCCCGGTCCGCCCCCGGTAGTTGTTCACCAGGGGCGTGCCAGGCCAGTGAGCGCGGTTGCCCGGCGGGTAACCCTCTCGCATGGTGGATCGACCGTTGGCCTGGATGTCCAGAAAAGCGGGACCATTAAGGGGGACGCCAATGATCCACTGGGAACTGTCGACATGCTGTCCCTGACCGGTCATGTTGCGATGATAAATCGCACTCAGAGCATACATGGCCCCGTATAAGCCACCGGTGTCGTCCAGGTAGGACCAGCCCCAACCAGCGGGTGGCTTGTCCGGCAGGCCCGACGTGTAGGTCAAACCGGACAGGGCTTGCGCAATGGCTCCCATGGTTTGATACTCTCGGTCCCGACCCGTGTGGCCGAAGCCGGACATGGAGAGGTAAATGATGTCAGGCCGGAGCTTCTTCATATCCTCGTAGCCCAGACCCCACCGCTCCAATACACCGTAGGCGAAGTTCTCGATGACGATGTCGGACATGGCCACCAAGCGCCGGGTAAGGTCAATGCCTCGGGGTGTACGGGTGTTCAGGGTGACGCTCAGCTTGTTGGAGTTGGTGTCGCTGAAATGGCCGTTGGTGTTGAGATTGGCGGGCAGGCCCTCGGGGGTACCCGCTCCCGTCGCAATGTTGTTGCCCCGAGTATTGGGGCTCTGGGGCCATTCAACCTTGATAACCTCGGCTCCCAGCGCCCCCAGCCATCGGGTGCACCAGGGACCCGCCCGGACCCAGGTGAAGTCCAACACTCGGATTCCTGACAAAGCTCCCGGTGTAGTTGGCGCTTCTGCTCCGGCCTGCACCATTGAATCACCTCCCGGCTATGGCTGTCTTAAGGTTAACTCGCCTTATTCTAACCCAATGTGGTCGATGGAGACTCCCGAAAAACCAGGAAGGCTAATTACCGGAACTTTCTGAAAAGAACCCCAAGCAATTTGATTTGCCCGGGGTTAGTATTCGGTCAACGTTGGAGTGGCAGGGATAAAATCGCTGCAGTTTGTGTCTGGCATCCTGAGTGGTGAACCGCCAGTCGATGGTGGCTTCCTTAGCGTTACGCTCCGTCTCATAGATGCCGATGGCCCGTTGCAGGGCAAGTTCGTCGGGATTGCGCCCCTGGAGACAAGCCCGGGTCAACACGCTGAATTCAATCTCCGCCATATTCAGCCAGCTGGCGTGCTTGGGCGTGTGGTGAAACTCCAGTCGTTTCACGATGCGCCGAGCCTCAGCGGCCGGAAAGGTCTCGTAAAGAGAAGCCATGCGGTGGGTGTTCAGATTGTCAAGCACCACCCGTACCACCGGAGCGTGGGGATAGGCTACATCCACCAGCCACTGCATTTGATGGGCGAAGTCCTGCATGGTACGCCGTTCGGTGATCGCCACGTGGCGCCAGCCCGCCAAAGGCTCACAGGTCAGGAAGATGTTGCGGGTGCCGCCGCGCCGGTACTCGTAGTCCTGGCGTCGCGGGCGTCCCGGTTGGGCGGGCAGTGGCGGTCGGGTATCGGCCAGCAGTTGGGTGGAGGTCTCGTCGAAGCACACCACCGGACGGTCAGGGTCGTAAGGTTCGGCGTAGAGGTCCAGCACGTCCTCCATGGCAGCCACGAACTCCCCGTTCACCTTGGGGATGCACCACTGCTGCTTCCGCCACGGCTGGAGGATGTTTTTTTCAGCCGCAGACGCACCGTCTCGTGGGACAACGACTCCACCAACCCCAACTCCACCGCCTGGTCGGACAGCAACCGCAGGGTAACTGGCCAAGAGCTCAGTGGTCATGGCCTTCGGGCGCAGCGCTGCACGCCAGCGCGATCAGATAGGCTTCGCCCTTGTCATCCAGCTTCCGGTACCGGTTGGCTTGAGGATGGTCGTGCAGCACGCCGTCCAATCCTTCCTCGGCGTACCGCCGTTTGGTGCGGAACACCGTGCGCTGCGACGTGTCCAGCGCTTGCTACCACCTGGGACGCGCTCCATCCTTCGTCAGTCCGGAGCAGGATGCGCACCCGAGTGATTACCCGTGCGGAACGCCGGCCTCATCGTATCAATTGCCGCAGCCGTTCCCGCTCCTCCGACGTCAACTGTACCCCGTATTTCTCCTGAACCATGGATGCCGTACCTCCCGCACTGCTGATTGCTACTCAGCGTAGCCACTCCGGCTCACCTCTCGCCGTATCTGTCGATACAGGTGTGACTGAATACTAGCAGAGCACATGTGGCGTTGTAACCATCGATCTGAACCCACGCTCGAGCAGCTGCAGGCGTTCATCCGCAACTCACACGATGTGGTTCTGCGGGGCGACGACAAGCCCTGCGACGCGAGGAGCGTCGAGAAAATATTAGCCGTGCAACGCGAACTGAACCCACCGCTTCCCAAAGCCAAGAAAGCACGCAACAAGAAAAAGAAGTGCGTGCCCCAGCAAAAGAAACTCAATCTTTCCAAAGCCAAAAAAGCACGCGACAAGAAACGGTAACCCTGGAACATCAAAAGCCTGATGAACGACAATAAGTCCTGCCGGCGCATTGCCTCAACAAAACCGTTACCCAACGCAAATGGTTGCCTCAAATAAAATGTTACCCAAAATCGGGGAGGCAATCGCGTGGGGGGAGGCATCAGCAAGATGGCGAAACAGGAACTGCTGGCGACGATCCGAGACCGCTACCGAGCTTCATCGAAGCGGGAGAAAAGCCTGATTCTCGACGAGTTCATCGCGGTTACCGGTCATCACCGCAAGCATGGCATCAGGTTGCTGGGGCAATCCGGCGATGACGGAGAGAAGTTGCCCACCGTGAAGGGCCGGCGCATCTACGACGAGGCCGTGAGAGAAGCAGTGATCCTGGCCTGGGAAGCTGCTGACCGGATCTGCGGCAAGCGGCTGAAGGCGGCATTGCCCCACCTGGTGGAGTCCATGGAGCGCCACGGCCACCTGGATCTGGACCCTGGGGTTCGCCAACGGCTGCTGGCGGCCAGCGCCGCCACCCTGGACCGACTGCTCCAGCCCATCAGGACACCGGCGGGCCGCCGGCTCAGACGCCGGAGGCAGCCGCTGGGCCGCAATATTCCGGTGCGGACCTTCGCAGACTGGCATTCGCCGCCACCAGGATTCCTGGAGATTGACCTGGTGGTCCACCACGGCGGCTCCCTGTGGGGTTCCATGATCCACAGCCTGGTGGCCACCGATATCTGCACCGGCTGGACCGAGGCCGTTCCACTGCTGGCCAGAGAGCAGTCCCTGGTGGTGGCAGGACTGGAGGCCATCGGGCGACAGCTGCCCTTCCCCGTCAAAGGCATCGACTCGGACAACGACAGCGTATTCATCAACGAGACGCTGATCAAGTACTGCGCTGAGCGGGGCATTGAGTTCACCCGTTCCCGGCCGTACCGCAAGAACGACCAGGCCTGGATCGAGCAGAAGAATGGCGCCGTGGTCCGCCACTTCGTCGGTCATGACCGCTACTCCGGCTCGGTGGCCGGTCAGACCATGGCCCACCTGTACGGGGCGGTGCGACAGTACGTGAACTACTTCCAGCCGTCGTTCAAGTTGGTGGAGAAAACTCGGCACGGCTCCAGGGTGGTCAAGCGGTACAGCCCGCCCGCCACACCCTGCGATCGGCTGATGCAGCACGACGCGGTCAGCGTGGAGATGAAGGCGGCGCTGAGTCAGTATCGGGTCAAGTTGGACCCGGTGGCGCTGCTGCACGCCATCCGGGAAGCCCAGTCGGCCCTGGCAGCGGTTACATTCCCCGAAATCCGGCCCACTCCCAGCGGCGAGAGCCTGGAACAGTTCCTGGCCAAGTTGCCCGACTTGTGGCGGCAGGATGCAGCGCGTACCTCACGGGAGCGGCGGGTGCAACCGCCCCGCACCTGGCGAACTCGGCCAGATCCTTTCGAAGGAGTGTGGTGCGACGTGCTGGGCTGGTTGCAGGAAGACCCGGATGCCAGTGCGGTGGTATTGCTGGGCCGACTGCAAGAAGCTGAGCCAGATCGTTTCAGTCGGGCTCACCTGCGCACGTTGCAACGCAGAGTGCAGCAGTGGCGCGGCATCATGAGCAAAGAGCTGGTCTACGCCACGGCTGGCGAGCCCATGGCGGGACTCCCTGCAATGCCGGAATTAGCGCTGGTTGGGGCGGACCCCAAGTGCTAGAGTTTCGGTAACATTTCTCAATGAGGCAACAGGCCGGCATTTCTAGTTGACGCGGGACAAAAGCCTGACGCGACGGCGGAATGGAGCCATCCGAGCGAGGTTCACTGGGGGTCTCTGGCAGTTGGTGGAGAGGGTTGCAACTATGACCGGCCATTTTCATCCGCATGACGCACAGCGGCGTCCAAACCTCCGTCGACGAATCAGGTCGGAGCCGTGGCGCGTGGGCTGCTTGTTGGGTCTGGAACAACACCATCACGATACTGCTGTCGTTGGAAACACGGTCGGCGGCCCCACGCGAGTGGGGATGGACATTCCACGGCAACCTGTGCGTGGTTGGCCAGGGTAATGATTGTAATCTACGTCTGCTATATCAGTGCATCACCTTTGCTAGGGCCTGTTGACAAATAAAAAGCCCGCGCCGCCCCAACGGACGCCGCAGACTTGAAAGTTCAAGAACAATATATCGTCACACCATGATCCGCACGCTGAAATTCGCGCTGCTACGCAACCCGGCCAACTCACAGGCCATTGCCTACCTGGCCACCACCCCAACCAGGCAGAGGGAGCCGATCAGCAGCACCCAAGTCCATTTTTTTCAGAACAGCGAACATCGCAGTACCCAGGCGGCGTGGCATTTGCCACGCCGCGCTTACACGCCTCGCAGCGCCAGACCTGGGAGGTCCCGGCACCGCTGTTTTAGCAACCGGACGTGCAGGACTTCCAACTGTCGTACGAACCGAGCTCGTTGTAAATATGGCCGAGGGACGAGAAGCAGAACACGTCGTCCTCGTCCGCGTCTCCGGCGAACAACATGCCAATCAGCTTCACATCGCTGCCACTGGTGATTTTGAACACCGGCGCGCCGCTGTCGCCCGCGCTAGGCCCGGCGCCTTCCGTGACCCGAGCCCGCCCTACGCAGATCACCCGAATCACGTCGTCGACCACCTCCTTGAAAGTCCAGGTATCCAACACCTTAGCCTTCCGACTCACCGACCGACAAGCCGTCGTTAGGGGTACCCAGTATCCCTGCCGCAACGGCGACGCCGTCAACCAGCACGTGGTGGTCATCAATGTCGACGAAAAGCCCATCGGCATCATGCACGACTATGACGAAGCCGGCACCGCAACCATGGCGTAGGCAGGCAAGAAACGGCCCGCACGACGTGACGACGCGCACGGAGCCGGAGGCTCCGTGCGCTCCTTCATCCGCGGCATGCTGGACAACTGGCCACCCGTGCCTGACACCGGAGGCGACAGCACGCACCAGCAAGAGGGAACCATGGCGCTACTTGCCATGCATATTTTCGACCGCGTCCTCAATCCCTTTGACGGTCAAACCCTTGCCAGAACGCGAGTCATGCCAACCATCGCCGACGTTCACAATCTTCCCGTAGTCCTCCGACCATCACGATGAAATAGTCGTCATTATCAAACCCATCCGGCACCGGCCGGCCGATGTCATCATCGTAATTGTCCTCATCAGCGAGGCTGCGCAGGAAGAGGATCACCTCATCGCCCACCTCACACTCCGGAACGTCGGCGTCGGACAGTACATGCACATTGTCTCCAACCGGAACAGCACCCGTCTCCGCCATCACGGCTATGAAGTCAGCGAGAGCGTCCTTCGGATGCAACGCCTTGGACACCTCCAGCCGATAGTCGGTGAACTCATAATTGAACTTGGGTGGGTCACTCACTCCCCCCGGCGCCTCCTTGGTGCCAAGCTCAGCCTTGAGGGTGCCCATCACAATGGCGTCGGCCTGCTTCACCATGTCGTCCAGATCCCAAGGCGGCAGCAGCCCGTCAACCATCACCATATAGTCCTCCGAGATCTGGTCGCCAGTGGCAGGCACGGCAGACTGGGCAGCCGAGCAGCCCAAGACACCAACCAATGCCAGCAACAGGACCGAGGCCACCACGGTACGTCGAATTTCTGTGATTCCCATGTCGGTTCCTCCCCGTCAGTCAGCACCGTAGATAGCTTGGATACCCGATTTGTCGTCGCCGCACAACGTGCGGTCGCCGCCCTCCCCAGAACGCATCACGCAGCCAAAACGCCACCGACCGCCCTGAACCACATCTATTGGCGATCGGGCCGGGCTCGTTCGCCTTTCTTACCCATCATCCCTCACGTCAACGCTAGAACCGCATCCCTTCGGTGGATTCGGGATTAGGCGGGCTGTGGCACAACTTTGAAAAAGCGCCGGGCAAACACCGGGTTGCCCGCCGGCGTCAGGAAGGTTTCGTTGCCACGAAAAGCGCCCAGCCAATATTGCCGGCGTTGGCCGAGTCAACCCAGAAAGACAGCGCTTCCACGGTGCGGTCGATGGTATCGTAACCGATGCGGGGAGCCAGGGCTTCCCGGTTTTCCAGGAGACGGTCGCGCACCCAGGCATAGGAGCGACCGACGTGCCGGGACCAGTCCTCCTCCCTGGTCACGGGCAGTTCCAATTGGAACAATGCCTGCCGGTAATCTTGCAGATCCCACATATCGGGCGACTTGACCCGGTCATATATCTTCTCCCGGTCCGCTTCCGGAGTGCTTCGGCGCACCAGGATATCCGTGAAGACAAGGCTGCCGCCGGGCTTGACGACGCGCCGGCATTCCGAAAGGACTGCATTCTTGTCCACAGCGTGCAGAAAGGCTTCCTGGCTCCAGACCACGTCATAGGAGTCGTCGGGGTAGGCGAGGCGGTGAAAATCCCCGTACTCAAAGGACAACAGGTGATCCAGGCCGGCCTGGGTGGCACGCGAGCGGGCCAGTTCCAGTTCCTTCTCACTGATGTTGGTGCCGGTCACCGCGCAACCGAAGTTCGCCGCCAGATATCGGGCAGTGGAGCCGTAGCCGCATCCCAGGTCCAGCACACTCATATCCGGCGTCAGCGAAACCGCGTTGGCCATGATCTCGTTGGTATGCTCCATCGCCTCGGGATGGTGGCATTCGGGGCTGCAAGGCACGCCCAGATGCAGATTATCGCCCCAGATGGTGCGGTAAATCTCGTCGGCGGGTCCGTCGTAATAGGCCTGGGTGCTGGCGACGATGGCGCCAACGTCTCTTTCGGTCATGATGAGTGTCTCCGTTGGTGTCGATTGAACTGCGACCGGCCCTCATGGGATCCTGGCCAAGCTTCGCAACCGTAAGCCTCAGGCCGTTGGGCCGACGGCTTGGGCCCGCGCCTTACTGTCCGCTCCCGGGCAAGCAGTACTCTGACTCAGGCCCAGTTGTCCGGCGGTTTCACACCCAGCAATCGATCGATCCGACCAGGTTCCCGTGCGCTATGTCCTGTCCATGCTGACGCCTACTTCCTGGCGATCTGGATCACGAAATCCGGATCGTAGAGGTCGTAGCCCGCTTCGAAATCGCCGTACCGCTCCACGCTCCGGAAGCCGGTACCGAGCAAAAGGTCGGTTACGTAGTCCTGACGGATGGGGCACAGGGTGAGAAAATGGACCTCCCCATCGCTGTATTCGTACCGCATCTTGAGGACATCTTCGGTCAGCTCTTCAGGCTTGACATCCACGGTTTCGCCCAGATAGTAGGACTGGTGCTTGCTGCTAAAACCGTTGTCCAGAATGGCATCATAGTTGCGTTGGTCAATGATTGCGATTCCGTCATTGTTGAGCAAGTGGTACACCTCGTTGAGGGACCGGATACGATCCGATTCGTCGAACAGGTGGGTGAACGCGTTGCCCAGGCAGATAACGGCGTCGAACCGCTCGTAGGGAAAGGACTCCCTCAACCTGATCCACTCGGCCTCCACGAAACGCAGGTCGTCAATCCCCAAGCGTTCGGCATTCTTCCTGGCCTGCGCCAGCATGTTGGGCGCGCCGTCGGCTGCGGTTATGTCGAAACCGTCGGCTTTCAGAGTAACGGCATGAAATCCGGTGCCGCAGGCGATGTCCAGCACAGTTTCGGCTCCATGCTCCTTCAGGATATCCTGGAAGAAGTTGTTTTCCGCCTCCGCCCGACGCTGCCAGTCGATCAATTCGTCCCACCGTCCGACGAACTTGGGCGAGTACTGTTCCTTGTACAGGTCTTTGGGGACGATGATTCTTTCGGCTTGAGACATGCAATCACTCCTTGTGTGGTGAAATTGTAACAGTTCAGACTTGTGGGGTAGTGAGTAATTGTCGGCAGGCGGTGAGGGGGTTCAAGGCCTGGGCTCGCCAAGTGCCGAAGACTGAGGCCAGCGTCATCTTGGTGTCAGTGCCCTGGACTGACCGGGCGCCACCACTGATCTTCCGACTGATCACCACCGGGCGCAGGCTGCGCTCAGCGGCGTTGTTGTCCGGCGGCGCTCCCAGTTCGGCTACGAAGACGAAGAGCTCTTTGATGTGTTTCTCCATGCGTCGGCACAGCCTGGCCTGAGCCGGCCGACGGGTCATCCCGGTAGGGACGGCAGAGGGCCAGCAGTCGTTGCTCCAGGGCCAGTTGGGCAATGCGTCGTTGCTGCTCTGAAGGATGGGTAAAAGCCTTGGCCTGGACATAGACACTATGGACGGCGTCGGCCCACTGTGCCAGTGTTGCGTCCTCGGGTAGAGGGCGCGCAGGTCGTGGATGTCCCGCAGCAGATGGGCCCAGCAGCGTTGTTTGGGACCGTCGTGTGGTAGGCGGCGTAGAAGTCGCTGACCAGCACGCCAGCAAACTCCTCGCCCAGGACTTCATCCACCACCGCCTTGCCCCGTCCCCGTCGCAGAGCCTGCCCCTGGCTTGAACAGGGGAAGTACCGCTGGGTGGGTGTGCTGAAAGTCCAGACGTAGCCGTTGTGCCCGTCCTCCCGCCAACCCGTCTCATCGGCATGGACCACCGGGCTGCCTCGGATCCGTTCCACTATATCGGCCATCGCAGCCTGGGCCTGGCGAGCCACCTTTTGCGTGGCGTCCACGATGGCTCCCAGACTGAGGCGCAGCCCATGGACGGCATCCAGGTACCACTGGATGGTGCGGAAGGGCAGCCGAGCCTCCTCCTTAAAGCGCAGCAATCAAACTCATTACGTTGACCCCCAGACGCTGCTTATCCAGCACCACGCCGTCCAGTTGCGCCGGTGGCACACAGCGGCGCTGGCAACTCGGACAGGTACGGGCGATGTAAGCGTGCTCAGTTACCTGCACCGGAACTTGGGGCAGGTCGATCACTTCCCGAGTGCGCTGGGTCCAGCCACCGGCCAGCTGAGTTCCGCAGTCGGGACACTGTGCCACCGCGCGTTCCACCCGCTGGGTGGGCGTCATGCGGGTGCGGGCGAAGCCGTGGGGACGAGGCTTGCGAGGCCCTTTGGGCTGGGCCGGTTTCCGGTCGGCTTTGGGCTTAAGACCGGGCATCCGGCCCGAGCCGCTGGGTTTGGCCTGCCCTTCCAATTGGGCAATCCGTTTCTCCAACCGCTCGATGATCGCCTGTTGCCGGACGATAATGGCAATCAGGACATCCCGGTCGGCAGTCTTGAGGTCAATCTCCCCGTCCATGCCCACTATATGACATAACACCACCGGCGGCGCAAGGCTCCCTGAACCCCTTTCGGCCAATTCGCCTCACCAAGTCTAAACCCCAATCCACCGAAAGGATGAGAGTGGCGTCGTTCTGAGGGGATGAGAAAGTGCTCCCGGCTTCGGGGATAATGGTTTTTGAAGCAGAAAACCACCCTGAAACAAGGAGCACCCAACGGATGCTAACACGCAACGACCCCGACCGCATCCAAGTCGCCTTTGACGATCACCGCCTGGTGGCCAATGCCGGGCTGATCCTTCCGGTCACTTTGGCCCATCACCTGGGACTGGGCGAGCTGGTGGACCACTACGTTGACCTGGGAAATGCGCCGGGTCGGGCCAATGCGGGAGACAAGCTGCTGACGTTGGTGGCGTCGGCGCTGGCCGGTGGCGACTGCATCGACGACACCGACGCGCTGCGCGCAGGGGGAACCGAGCAGGTGCTGGGCTGCAAGGTCAAAGCGCCGTCCACGTTGGGGACCTTCCTGCGGAGTTTCAGTTGGGGACACGTCCGCCAGCTGGATCGGGTGAGCCGAGAGGTGCTGGCGAGGGCCTGGACCGCTGGGGCTGGACCCGGCAATGATCCGTTGACCATCGACCTGGACTCCACCATCTGCGAGACCTACGGGCTCGCCAAGGAAGGCGCGCAGCGCCACAACTACGCCGGTCAGCGGGGCTATCACCCGCTGCTGGCCGTGGCCGCCGGTACCGGCGACGTGCTGATGGCACGATTACGCAAAGGCCGGGCCAACACGGCTCGAGGCGCCGCCCACTTCCTGCGGGAGACGGTGAGACGAGTGCGCCACGCCGGAGCCGCCGGACCACTCACCATGCGCGCCGACAGCGGCTTCTACAACCATGACATCGTCGCCGTCTGCCGAAAGATGGACGTCCGCTTCTCCATCACCATCCGCCAGCACCAGAGCGTGCGCAGTATCATCGAGGCCATATCCGAGACGGAGTGGACGCCCATACCCTACTGGATGGAGGGTGCCGCCGACGTAGCGGAGACCACCTACACTCCCTTCCAGAGCGAACCCGACGCCGTGCCGGTGCGCCTCATCGTCCGCAGAGTGAAGCCCACGCCCGGCTCCCAACTGGCGCTGTTCGCCACCTACAGCTATCACGCTTTCATTACCGACCGCAAGGGCGACACCCTGGATCTGGAGGCCGACCATCGTCGCCACGCCGAGATCGAGAACGCCATCCGCGATCTCAAGTACGGCGTGGGGCTCAACCACCTCCCCTCGGGACGCTTCCCCGCCAACGCCGCCTGGCTGGTCGTCCAGGTCATCGCCCATAACCTGGCACGCTGGACAACACGCATCGGCCTGGGCGAGCCGGTGATGACCACCAAGACCCTCCGACGACGCTTCTTCTCCCTGGCCGGACGCATCACCCGCAAGGCTCGGAGTCTCACCTTGCACCTTCCCCAGGGCTGGCCCTGGCAAAACCAATTCGGCAGAGCCCTTTCCAGACTGCGCGCCCTGCCACTCCCTGCCTGACGGCGTCCTACCCGTCCGCCGCACTACCCAACCGCTTGGCGGGTCTGCGCCAGGCTGGGCACAGATTGCCTCCTGCCGCCGTCTGCAAGCTGATCTCGTCCTCCGACACGACCTGCGGTCGTCAACAACCCCGTTCTGCGGCGGTCACACCCCACACCCAGCCGGATCTCCAGGGATCAAAGCCCTACAGCCTGTTTCCCTCGCCTCTCATCCCTGGTCTGACCCCCGCGGTCGTATCCCTTCGGTGGATTCGGGCTTAGGCTGACGGTACGGTCAGTGTGGATGATGAACCGGCTCTCCCCGCAGGGTTGGTGGAGCGCGACGTGGACGGTGTGTTCAGCGGCTGCCGGGTTGTCGCCTATGCTGGCGACGGTGGTGAGGGTCGGGTCGGCTGGCCGGTTGGCTTGAGAATGACAATGGGCGGTTGGTATCGCACTCGAGCCCCCGATGGTGTGCGGGACGGGCCTTGGCCGCCGGGTCTGAGGTGGATGGTTTTCTCGGCCTGTTCGGCTGCTGTGCGGAAATGATCGGTTGTGTTGCTCACGGTGCTCAGGTTTTAGAGTCCGCAGGTGGGTGAAGACGGGCTGCCGTTTGGCGGTATAGTTACGGCAGATGACGTTACCCAGGGATGATGTGGGTTACCGCGCTAGCTGGGTCGTTTGGATCCGTGAATGTCTTTACGGGGGCTCCTTCGCGTAGAAGTTGAGGGATTGCATTAGGTCCGTGTCTGTAGTCATGCAACTTCCACCAATCAGGCCGTGTGGCTGCACTCCACTTGGTTCGAATGAACGACAGGTCGAGGGACAGGTTAGGCATTTCGCTGTGTCCTACGAGGAGCTTCGATTGATCCCCCGGCTCTGTGGATTCGTACTCGGCTAATTGGATGGTCGGCTTGTGACGCTCGTCCAATACCGTTTGTACGAGGCCTGGCACTTGTTCGAGCAGTTGGGGAGAGTTGGCGTACAAATTTTGAATGGCGCAAAGGGCTTGCATCTGGTTCAGTTGGCGAATATCGGACTCATTTGCCTCGGTTGTATGGCTTCGTTTCGAAGCGGCGGAAGTTAGCTCGTATGCGTTGGGATCGAACAGCATGACCACACTGCGTGGTGAGATCGGGCAGAATGCTTGGAATCCATGGGTGTCCGCACCGGTGGTCGCTCCGTGTAACCCTTGGGACAGTTGGTTATAGAAGAAGGCGGGGTTATCACTGGTGAGGAACCGGTCCGTGGGAGCAGTGACAAGGTGCGGTTCTAGGTCGTCCATGATCGGAAGTTGGGCTTCGACCGAAAGTTTGACGGCTTCCAATTGTGGGAAGTCGTATTGGACCCGGGTGTCTCCCGGGGCCGCTCCCATGGCGTCCAATAATATTGGTATTGACTGGGCGTAGATTTGTCGTATGACTTCCGCTTCTGATGGGGTGCGTGAGTGCTGTGCGGCGATGAAAGCGAACAAATCTAGGAACGATTGAGGATCAATCTCGATGTGGGGTAAGCTTTGGCTTTCTCTGATTCGGCGGCATACGCGGGCGAAGCGCTGGTCCCAAGCTTGGAGGACGTTCTCGGTGTCTTGACTCGCGTAGTAGAGGCGCTGTTGGCCTTGTCCTTTGATTCCCACATCGTAGCGAGGGGTAGCGGCCTCGATGTCATAAAGGTGGGTCAGATTGGGGCGACTGGCCCAGGCGCTCAAATAGAATACCGGGAGAAAATGGTGTTTTTTCGACCGCGTCAAGGGAATGTCCTGGCCGACTGACCTTATGGATGTCGTGTTTGTCGGATGTCGCATCGGTTTGGTTAGCGGACGGATTGTGCCATGTGTGCTGGTGGGACACAATCGGGTGCGCTCGGCCTCCATAGCCGGCTTCGCATTGCCGATCATCAGTGTGGCTCGTGCTGGCCTAAAGGGTTGACGGTGCTGGTGTAGATGGGCGTCGAGTGGGAACTCCGTCACATGCGTACGGGTTCACCCCATAGGTCGGTTTGGACGGGTTCGGCCGTGGTATCGCCTGTTCTCTGTGACCGTTTCGGCTTGCGGGAGTAGCGTCGCTGGCGGTGACGATGTTCTTCGGCGCACTTTGGGCATCGCGTGGAGCCAGGAGTTGCCTGCGCTTGGCAGTCGTGGCAAAGGCCCTCGCGATTGAGGTCTTGCCTTTGCAGAGCGTTGCGGGCGTTTTCCGAGTTGCGGTGGCACTCTGCGAATGGCGCGCACCGGCTTTTGCCGGGCAGCGGCGGGTTGGAGCACGATTTACAAACTGGACTTTGCGCATTTCAGGCGGCGTAAGCGAGGGAATCCACCAATCGGTGGTACAGAGCGGTGGGGAGTTCTTGCGTATCGGGGTCGCTGGGCGACCGGGGGAAACCCTCCGACGCCAGCCACAGGTGGCGGCGCACCAGGGGCGATGGCGTCGACGAAGGTCGGCGACGGTTTGTCGTACCAGGCCGCTCTACGCTGGATCATGGGGTGGCGTTCTTGCAGCGCGTGGGCGGCCAGGGTGATCCAGGAAAAGAGTCCCAGCAGGACCGGCGTGGTGCGGGTGATGGCCAGGTCGGACCACTGGCGCTGGGTCTCCACGCCCAGATGGGTCCGCACCTCCTGAAAAGTGACCTCCAGTTGCCAGCGCAGCACGAACCATTCCAGGATCTGGCCATTCCAGGATCTGCGTCGGGTCTGCCGACGGGTCGGTGCACAGCAGGGCCTGGGGCGCGAAGGCGCCCTGTGGGTCTCGGATCAGCACCCAGCGAATGCGCACCGGGGGTTTGCCCGAGCGGTACCAGACTGCGGTCTGGGAGGTGAGTTCCACAGTGCGGGTGGCGCCGTCGTACCAGCCCACCGTGGCGCTGGTCCAGGTTACCTGAGGCTGGTCAGTAGCCGGGGGTTGCTCAAGGAGCGCTTTCAGCGAGGGTCGTCGTGCGCCCTTCAGCGCTGGGCGGCCGTTCTGACCCGGTTGACGGGGTGGCGCGGGCGCATAGAGGGCGGCATCCAGGCGCAGTCTGGCGATCAGGGTAACGGGTTCCGACAGGGACTGGCAGCAGTGCAGCAGGTCGAGCACAGCGTAGCCGTTGTCCCCCACCAGCACCAGCGACCGCTGCGGCAGCCAGCGGCGCAGTTGCAGGACCATCTGGCGTGCCCAGTCGGTGAGCTTCTTGTGCCGACGTCCTCTCTCCTGATAGTACCGCGCCGATGGCGCCAGCACCGTGAGCACCGGCAGGGCCCAATGGCGTCCCGCCCAGGGCACCTGGCCCAGCCACATCAGGGAGATCCAGCGCAAACCACTGGCTTTGACCACTTGGGAGCGGCTGGAACGCACCGCATCACGGTAAACGCCCAGAGCGCCGATGCTACGGCCCCGACGCCGCTCCAAGGTTTCGTCGACGCCGAAGATCAGGGGGCCATCGCCGCGATCCAGGTGCTGGAGCAACAATACCAACAGAATACCCGCGGCCGCACGGGGCGACCACACCGCCCGGTTGAGCACCTCATGGTAGCGGGCGAAGTCGCCGTCATCGCTGCGACCCATGACCCGCAGCGCCGCGGCCACCGTGCGCTGGCCTGGCGCCAGTATCGCGCCCACCAGCAACACCTGCGCTTTGCGCCAGGTTGGGTTGCTGAACAACGTTGCGAAGGGAACGAGAACGGCTACAATGGCATCGGGCAGGGTGAGCATGGCTGGACCTTTCGTCGAAAGTGGGGTCAGGCCATCTTACCCTGTCCTTATTCTTTTCCTAAAAAATGCGCAAAGTCCAGGGAAGACCATCTGCACAAGATCGGCAGCGCCCTGCACCTGGCGCGGCACTTCGGCCATCCCGAAACGACGTTGGTGGAAGCCGACCTCTGGATAGTTCCCTACCCCTGCTACGGGACCGCCCGGCGTCGCCGGCCTAACCTGCTCGTCGCCTTCAACGTGGACCCGGCAGCCTACGAGTCCAGCAATGGCTACATCATCTCGGGACAGGGGGAAGCCGCCCGACTTCGTACTGGAAGTGGCTTCCCCCGGCACCGCAGAAATCGACGTGGTCGATAAGCGCGACGACTACGCGGCCCTGGGCATCCCCGAATACTGGCGCTTCGACAGGACGGGAGAGCATCACGGCGCACGGTTGGCAGGAGACCGGTTGCTGGATGGTGTGTACGTGCCGATGCGGATAGATGAGTTGCAGGAAGGGGTCCTGCAGGGCTACAGCGTGGCGTTGAACCTGTATATGCGATGGGAGCACGGTCAGCTGGGATGGTACGATCCGGCCGCCGGACAGCACATCCCGACCTACGATGACCAGCTCGCCAGGGCGGAGAGCGAGCGGGCGGCCCGGACGCGAGCCGAGGACCGGGCCGAAGTCGCCGAGGATCGCGTCCGCGAACTGGAATCAGAGATCCGCAGGCTGCATGACGCCTGACCTGTCCCGCCACTCCCGCCCTCTCGCAGGGCAATCGCGTCTTAATAGTATTTTTAGAAATGTGCTAACGTGCCATGATCCGTTGAACCAAATGGAGGCAGTGAGGCATGGCAGAACCACCCAAAACAACTATTCTCGATCATTTCGCTGACCTGGACGACCCACGGGTGGAACGCACCCGACGCCATAAGCTGGTGGACATCATTGCCATTGCCATTTGTGCCACCATCTGCGGCGCCGATTCCTGGGTCCACATAGAACTCTTCGGCAAGAGCAAGCTGGCCTGGTTTCAGACCTTCCTGGAATTGCCCCACGGTATCCCATCCCACGACACCTTTGGCGATGTGTTCGCCCGCCTGGACCCAGTGCAGTTGCAGAATAGCTTCGTATCCTGGACCCAGGCCATCGCCGAGTTGCTGCCGGGTGAGGTGGTGGCCATTGACGGCAAGACGGCCCGACGGTCCTATGATCCGGCGGGGAACAAGGGGGCCATACACCTGGTCAGCGCCTGGGCCACGCAGAATAACCTGACCCTGGGCCAGGTCAAGACTGAGGAGAAGTCCAATGAGATCACCGCCATTCCACAACTGCTGGAGATGCTGGACTTGAATGGCTGCATCGTGACCATCGATGCCATGGGCTGCCAGCGGGAGATCGCCCAGCAGATCATAGCGGGCGGGGCCGACTACGTGCTGGCGGTGAAGGAGAACCAGGGCCGGTTGCATGAGGGCATCCGAGACCTGTTCCAGGGAGCCGAGGCCTGGGGTTTTGACGGGGTGCCTTACGATTATGCACGGACCGTGGACAAGGGACATGGACGGGTGGAACGGCGGGAATGCTGGACCATCACGGCGACGGACTGCCTGGATTATCTGGACCCCCAGGGGCAATGGTCCCAACTGAAGGCGGCCGTCAGGGTGGTGGGCCATCGTCAAACTGGAGCGGGTGGCATAAGTCAGCCCCGCTACTACATCAGCAGCCTGCCAGCCTCAGCAGAACAACTCCTGGCTGCCATCAGAAGCCACTGGAGCATCGAAAACTCGCTGCACTGGACCTTGGACGTGACCTTTCGGGAAGACCAGTGCCGAGTGCGCAAGGACCATGGACCGCAGAACCTGGCCACGCTGCGGCAGATTGGGCACAACCGGTTGAAAAACGAAAGCACCTTGAAAGTAGGCATTCAGGGCAAGCGGCTCAACGCCGGATGGGACGAGGACTACCTGCGCAAAGTCCTCCTCGGATAAGACGCGATTGCCCTGCGCCCTCTCGTCGCAATTGCCGCTCCCGACCCGGTGCGATATACTCCCAGCGATTTTCCCCAACAATGCCCGGGAGGGCCGACATATGGACATGGGACTCAGTGAGATTCAGCAGATGCTGAAGAACTCGGCGCGGGAGTTTCTGGCGCAGGAATGCCCGCTGACGCTGGTGCGCGAACTGGAAAACGACCCGCGGGGCTATACAGAAGAATTGTGGCGGCAGGTGTCCAGCCTGGGCTGGACCGGCATACCCTTCCCCGAGCAGTACGGAGGCACCGGCGGGTCATTCCTCGACCTCGCCGTGCTGGTCGAGGAGATGGGCCGCGCATTGCTGCCCGCTCCCTATTTCGCCACCGTTGTGCTGGGTGGGCTGACCGTGATGGACGCCGGCAGCGACGACCAGAAGCGCGACATCCTGACCGGCGTCTGCGCCGGCACTGTCCGCCTCACCCTGGCCCTCACCGAGCCGTCGGCGACCACCGAGGCCTGGGGCGTGGAGACCACCGCCAGCGCATCGGGCGACGGCTACGTTATCTCCGGCACCAAGCTGTTCGTTCCCGACGCCCATGCCGCCGACACCATCATCGTCGCGGCGCGCACCATGCCGGCCGGGGACGATCCGGAGCAGGGCATCACGCTGTTCCTGATGCCGTCCAATGCCGCCGGCGTGGAGGTTGAGCAGGTTGGCACCATCGGCAACGAGCGGCTCTGCGAGGTGCGGCTGAACAACGTCTCCGTGGGAGCGGGCACCGTGCTCGGCGAGGTCGGACAGGGCTGGCCCGTCATCGAGCGCGCCCTAGCCCGGGCGACCGCGGCCCACTGCGTGCAGATGGTGGGCGGCGCCGACGCGGTGGTCGATATGACCGTCGAATATGTCAAGCAGCGCACCCAGTTCGGCCGTCCCGTGGGGAGTTTCCAGGCGGTGCAGCACCACTGTTCCAACATGGCCACCGACGTTGAGGGAGCCCGCCACGTGGCCTACCAGGCAGCGTGGGCCATCGCCGAAGGCCGGTCCGGCCGCCGCGAGGTCGCCATCGCCAAAGCCTGGTGCAGCGGCGCTTACCAAAGGGTCTGCTCCCTGGGTCACCAGTGCCACGGCGCCATCGGTTTCACCGAGGAGCACAACCTGCAGCTCTACACGCGCCGGGCCAAGGTACAGGAACTTTCCTACGGCAGCGTCCACGACCACAAGGAAGTGGCGTTGCAGGAAATCGAGGCTGCGTAGCGATGATTTCAGCGTAGCTTTTCCTATTCACTTACATTTGCGAAGGAGGCAAAACGATGGCCAAGCGAGTCGTATTCTGCCTCGTTGAAAACAGCCGGGACGAGGTACTGCTTATCCAGCGTGGGTATGGAAAAGAGAAGGGAAAGTGGTCGTTGCCTGGTGGATTTGTGGACCGCGGCGAAAGTAGTAAGCACGCTGCATACCGCGAAACCAAAGAAGAGACAGGGTTGATCGTTGAAGTCGTTTCAACCGTTATGGTTGGCCGAACACGGCCAATTAAAACATTTGCGGGTCAGGTTGTGGGCGGCAAATTACGATTCCAACGCCGCGAATGTTTGGATGTCAGGTTTCGCGATCCAACGAAAATACGGTCTCACGAGTTGGCTTTCGATGCAGACCGAAGAGCGCTGCACCTTTGGGCGAAAATGAAAACTGAACACAACGAACTCAGGCAACAGCCATTGCCCGACAAGTGCCCGCGATGCGGGGAGCCCAGCGTTCGGCTACGTCACTACCCACATCAAAACCACTATCGTTGTGATTCTTGTAAAAATACTTTCTAAACTGGAATGGAAGTAGCTACCAGTAGGAGTAATGCCTAATGACAACTATGACCCCCGCCCGCAGTTCGCCCTTTTCCGCCATGGCCCGCGACCCGCTGCATCCCGACGTCATCTACCGGGACGAGCGCTGCTTTGTGGTTCGTGACATCAACCCCAAGGCGCCGGTGCACCTGCTGATCATTCCCAACATGCCCATCAACGGGCTCGATTACATCAGCCCCGCCATGGAAGCCACCATGGGGCACCTGTTCGTGGTGGCCGCGGAGATGGCCCGTCGCGAAGGCGTGACCATCAGCGGCTACCGGCTGGTGGTCAACAACGGCGCCGACGCCGGCCAGACCATCGCCTGGCCGCACATGCACCTGCTCGGCGGCCGGGGACTGGGAGACATGGGCTAACGTCCATGGGCGATTTCATGGCCGAAATCCACATCGGTAACATCACCGGGGGCGATACGCGCCCGGTGATTGCTCTTGTGGACACCGGCGCCACCGAATCCGCCTTTCCTGCGGACCTGCTGGAGCAACTCCATATCCCGGCGACGGAACGACCGATGGACTACGTCCTGGCCGATGGAACCACTCTACGGTGTTCCCGCGGGCTCGCCCGGATTTCCATAACGGTTCGGTCCGGCGAGACCTTGAGCAGCATCTGTCCGGTCGCTTTCTGGCCTGATGAGAGTGGTCAATGCGTCGGCGCAACCACGTTGCAGATCCTGACGCTGGCAGTTGATCCCGTCAACGAAGAATTGGTACCCGTTTCAGCTCTCAGACGGGGCTGGCCTGGAGATATTCCGGTGCAGTGATGACCGTGCTCTGCATGAAGTGAGTGTGACCACCCCATGACCACCATTGAGATTTCCGACCGCGTGGTGGACCGCATCCACCGCCGGATCCGCCGCCTGCCGCCCGGGCTCCAGGAGCACTGCCAGCGGGTGGAACAGATCGCCCGCGACCTGGCCGAGCGCCACGGTCAGGATGTGGAAGCCATTGGTCTGACCGCCCTGGCCCACGACGCCACCAAGCACTTCTCCGGCGTTGAGAACCTGCTGCGCATGGAGGAATATGACCTGCCTCCGGTGACGGCGTTCGAGCGGCGCAACCCGGCGATCCTGCATGGCATGGTGGGCGCCGAACTGCTGAAGCGGGAGGACGGCCTCCGCCATCCGCAGCTGTACAACGCGGTGTACTGGCACACCACCGGGGACCCATCCGGCGGCGATGAAATTGCCCACATCGTTTTCCTGGCCGACAAGCTGGACCCGGTCAAGGTCAAGCGTTACCCCTGGCAGGCTGAGCTGAAGGAACTCGCCGAGAACGACCTGCCCTCCGCCATGACCATGTTCCTCACCAGGAACGTGGTCCGTATGCTGGACAAGGGCTCGGCGATTCACCCGGCGGCGATAGAAGCGCGTAACACTTTGCTGCTGGAAGCAGGATCGTAGGGGCGGGTATAATTACTCTTACTGACGTGGAAGGCGATACGATGGAGCTTGCTACGATGGAATTCGATGTCGCGGTCTGGCGTGACACCTTGTCGGACGGTTCGATTTGCTACGCGGCAATCTGTCCCGCGGTTCGCCGTGCCCACGGACAAGGTGATACCGAAGCCGAAGCTCTGGTTGACGTGGCTGACACCATGGCAATCTATCTGGATCATATGCCGGGCAAGGCCAAGGGCGGGCAAGCAGCCCAGGACGCGGTCTCCGAGCTGCTTACGGAACTCACCGCCGAGGGCGTTGAGCCATGGATACGCCAAGTCGTTCCTGCTCGCAACCAGGTGCCTGCCTAGCGATGGTAAGAATTGCTAATGTCAAGCCCCGTGAAATGCTGCGCAGAATGGGGCTCGTACCGAGCAATCGTGACCATGTTTATTTCTATCACGCCTGGTTAAATATAGGCACCAAAATATCCCATGGAGATAAAGAACTTAACGCATTGTTGATGGGTAAGATAGCGCTAGATGATCTAAAGATGAACAGTGTGGAGGAGTTTCGTGCCGCGCTACGAGGCAATATCCCGGCGCGTTATCTTGACCCGAACGCCCCGTGGGACGGCCAGCCCCTGGACTAAGCACAGGATTGCAGTCATGGAATACGATGTCGTTGTCTGGCGCGGAACTTTGTCCGACGGTTCCATTTGCTACGCTGCGGTTTGCCCGGCCATTAGCCACGCCCACGGACAGGGTGAAACCGAGGCTGAAGCCTTGGTGGATGTCGCTGATACCATGGCTCTTTTTGTGGAAAAGATACCTGGCAAGGTGAAAACTGGCCAGGCGGCGCAGGACGCCCTTTCGGAAGAATGTTCAGAACTCACCTCTGACGGCGTTGTGCATTGGGTGCGCCAATTGGAGCCTCGTAGGAACTCAGTGCCCGTGTAGCGATGCCCAGAATAGCGAATGTCAAACCGCGAGAATTAATCCGCGTGCTCCGCAGGATGAGATTTGAGAGGGATGACCGAGATCACGTGAATTTCTACCATGAATGGTTGAATTTGTGGACAAAAGTATCGCACGGCGACAAAGATATTGATGCCGACCTCATGGGCCGTATAGCAATCAGGCAACTCAAAATGAACAGTGCCGAAGAGTTTCGCGCCGCGTTGCGCGGCAATATACCGGCACGTTATCTAGACCCGAACGCCCCGTGGGACGGCCAACCTCTGGACCAGTGATTATTATGCCCGCGAGCCTTGACATAACCCCCGAAGCTTCCCAATTCATCCGGCACAAAGGCGGACAGGCCGTGGTCGACCTGATCTGCTGGAAGGGTTGAACCGGCGAATCCGTTGAGGTATCGGTCGATACCAACGTCCGTCGTCGACGCAGCCTGGAGTCCTATGCAGCGTTGGACGACGATGACATCAAGTTGTTCGTGGCCCCGGGCATCGCGGATCACGCCCTGCAGGTTACGGTGTCGATGAGCCGGTTCCTGCTGTTCCGGAACCTCAAGGCAACCGTGGTATTACCTGACGGCATCACGCTGGGTCGACGCGCGTCCCTCGTTTAGCCCTCTATCGCCGGCAGCATATCGGCCACGGCGCAGGCGAAGCCGGGCAGGTAGTCCCCGCCGTCCACGGCGTCAGCGTCCGTTAGCACCAGTGGAGACGCACCGGCCGCGTGCACCGTCAGCGTGCGGGCGTCGATGTCAATCACCCAAACGGCCCTGCTGCCGGCGTTAATGTATTCCTCAATCTTTTGCGCTATCTCGGCGGGCGTGTTGCTGTCCGACAAAATCTCCACGGCGAGGTCAGGCGCGCCGTCGTAAAGCATTCCAGCCAGATCGGATCGGGCCAATCGCTCAGTTGATACAAACGAAATGTCGGGCATCCGCGAGGTGACTGGCGAATCAGGACCCGTCACATACCCCCGGTTGCTCGTGTACACCCGGCCCAGTCGGTTGGGGAAAACATGCTCCGACAAGCGCCAGTTGACTAGCGAACCGGTGTGTTCGTGTTCCTCGGATGCGACCATCAGCTCAACGAGGACTCCTTTCACCAGCTCATGCCGGGGGTGCTTGGGCAGCGCGGCATACTCCTCCAGCGTCACGGACGGCGCGGCGGCGATGTTGTGCGTCGTCATGACGTACCTCCTCGCTAATATCGGCGGGGTCTAACGCGCGTAGCGGTAACCGCCGGCCGGCGTCCGGGCGCAGTTGAGCCGGCGGTTCAGGTGCAGGCCCTCGAGGACGAACTCCACGGCTGAGGCTACTACCTCAGGACGCCGGTCGTCGCCGATCAGCGCGGACACTGCGGCCGGGAGGCCTGCGATATTGGTCAATGCCGCGGCGTAGGCGGCGGCCGGAACTTCGCTGCCCGTTTCCACCGCGTTGCCCAGGTCGAACGCCGTTACGATGTCATCCAGGTCGTCCACGTTACAGTGGCGTCCGAAGATGCCGAGGGTCGCCCGCTTGGTCAGGTCCTCCACGAGGCGGTCCTCCCGGCCCTCGCCGAAGGTCTCCATCTCGATCTTCCCGCCCAGGGACGCGACGAGATAGGGAAGGTCGCTGATGCGCGGACAGGCAATATCCTCGTCGTGTCGGATGCTGCGGCGCAGGGCGTTGCTGATGAGGGTCTCGTAGTTGGCGATGGACATGCGCACGCTGACGCCGGACCGCTGGTTGATCTCGTTGCTGGCCCGGGCCCGAGCCGTCACCTCCGCGACGATCTCCGTCATGAACTCAGGGATCACCACCTTGTCCTCGTCGGGGAAGCGGTTCCGCTCCTGCTCCATGATGGCGATCTCTTCTTCGAGCTCCTTGGGATAGTGGGTGTGGATCTGCGCGCCGTAGCGGTCCTTCAGCGGCGTGACAATGCGACCGCGGTTGGTGTAGTCCTCGGGGTTTGCCGTGGCCACGACGAACACGTCCAGCGGCATCCGGATGCGGTAGCCCTTGATCTGCACGTCCCGCTCTTCCATGAGGTTGAACAGGCCCACCTGGATCCGTTCGGCCAGGTCGGGGAGTTCGTTGATGCAGAAAATCCCCCGGTTGGTGCGCGGCACCAGACCGTAGTGGATGGCAGTCTCATCCGACAGGTGCCGGCCTTCCGCCACCTTGATGGGGTCGATCTCACCGATCAGGTCGGCGATGGAGATGTCGGGGGTGGCCAGCTTTTCGGAGTAGCGCATGTCCCGCCCGATCCAGGCCACGGGCGTGTCGTCGCCGAGGTCGGCCACCAGCTGTTTCGCGTCGGGGGTGAGGGGGTTGTAGGGATCGTCGTTCAGCTCGCTGCCGGCGATGACCGGAATCTGCTCGTCCAGCAGGTTGACCATCTCCCGGATCAGCCGGGTCTTGGCCTGGCCGCGCTCGCCCAGCAGGATGATGTCCTGGCCGGCCAGGATGGCGTTTTCCAACTGGGGAATGACCGTCTGATCGAAACCGACGATGCCGGGAAACACCGGCTCTTCGGCGCGGATCCTGGCGATCAGGTTGCGGCGGATCTCCTCGCGCACCGACGTCGATTGGTAGCCGCTATCGCGGAGTTCGCCGATGGTGGCCGGCAAAGGGTTATTCGTGGACATGAAAGCGGTCCATCCTTTGGTCAGAGTAGGGGTTTGCCGGCAGTATAGCAAAACGTCCAGTCCGCAACCGTCGCCGGCTTTCGTGTGCTACCATTGTATGGTAGGGTGATCCCGCTATGCTCCGTTTTCTCTGGCCCATCCTCATGATGTTCGGCCCCCAGCTGGGGCCGCGCATCGTCAAGTTCGTGCGCGCCCTGTACCGGCTGCACCGCGATTCCCGGGTCAACCTGCTGATCAAGCTGCTGATTCCGTTGGCGGTGATCTACGCCATTTTCCCTTTCGACTTGGTGCGGGACCGCATCCCTTACGGTTTGGGCCGGTACGACGACATCATCATCCTGGCTTTGGCCGTGTGGCTCTTCTGGAACCTGTGCCCCCGGGCGGTGGTTCGAGAGCACATGGGCGAACCGCCGCCTCCGCGCCCGGAAGACGACGATCCCGACAGTGTTGTTGACGGCCAGGCCCGCCCCGCCGACAACGCGGACGACCAGCGCAGCTGTTGATCCGCCGGCGACCCCACAGTCATTGATCCAGCAGGGGCGGGTATGAAACTCGCCCCTTGCTACAGGTGCTGCGATGTCCCCATCCGATGAATATCGCGATCTTCCCATTTCGGCATCCGGAGAGGGCATTTCGCTGTACGTCCACGTACCCTTCTGCCTGAGCAAGTGCCCGTATTGTGATTTCAACACCTACCAGGGTATCGAGTCCCAGTTTGAGGACTTCCTCACCGCCGCCATACGGGAGATAGCCGCCTGGTCCGTGGCGCTCGGTCGGCCAACCGTCAACACGATTTTCCTGGGCGGGGGCACGCCTTCCTACCTGCCCGATGGCGACGTGGCCCGCATCCTGGACGCCATCGCCGGCAGCTACGGGGTTCGCGCCGACGCCGAGATAACCGCGGAGTGCAACCCCAACGACCTCACTCCCGCCAAGTGCGCCGAACTCCGGGGCGCCGGTATCAATCGGGTCAGCATTGGTGTGCAGAGCATGGACAACGGCCTGCTATCCATGCTGGGGCGCCGCCACGACGCCGCTGAGGCTGCGGAGGCGTTGGGCCGTTGCCGCCGCGCCGGTTTCGACAACGTGAGCCTGGACCTGATGTACGGCCTGCCGCATCAGTCGCTGGCCCAATGGCGGGACACGGTGGGGCAGGTCGTTGCGCTGGCGCCGGAACACCTGTCCCTCTATTCCCTCACGCTGGAGGAAGGCACCCCCCTGCGCCGCTGGGTACAGCAGGGTCGCCTGCCCGAGCCCGACCCTGACCTGGCTGCCGATATGTATGACCACGCTCGCGCCGCCCTGGCCGCTGCCGGCTACCATCACTATGAGATCAGCAATTGGACGCTGCCCGGGCGAGACTCGGAGCACAACCTGGCTTACTGGCGGAACCTGCAGTGGCTGGGAGTTGGCCCGGGCGCCCATTCGTCCCTGCGCGTCGGCGAGGTCGGGTCTGCCTGCCGGTTCTGGACCGTGCGGTCGCCTCGCGATTATGCCCGGCTGGGCCGGGAGTGGGCAACCAGCGCGGCTGAGGCCGGCGCGTGGCCGGCGATGACCGTGGACCGCATTGCGGCGGTCCCGACGGTCGACGGCTGGGAGGTATCCGACGAGGCGACCACGGCCGCCGAGACCATGTTCCTCGGCCTGCGCCTGCTGGACGGTATGGACGTTGCCGCCGCCTCAGCGCGCATCGGCATCGACCTGTCCGCCCGCTACGAGCGGGAACTGGCGGAGTTGACGGCCGACGGGTTGCTGGTTTGGGAAAGCGACGACCGGCTGCGGTTGACGGAGGAGGCGTACCTGGTGGGGAACCAGGTGTTCACGCGGTTTTTGGTGGAATAACTGTGTTGCTATGCCGGAATTGATGACGAGTTCGCTACAGGCTCTGCGGGGTTTATGGGGGAGGCTCCCTCGCATATCTCTCGTCCTCATAGCGACGGGGGTTTTTGTTTTAGGCGCAATAGGCGGACTGTTTTATGTTCGGAGTCGAGTCGGAGATGCGCTCAAGACAGTACTGACTGAGTCGTTGTCAACTACCGTAGATGCTGCTCTTATCTTACTGGTAGGGCTTTTGGTGGTCAGTGCGATTTCGGCAGTATTATACGCAGTTAGTTACCGCGAGAGGCGATAATTTTCCAGACTCGACTCCCTATCGTAGTCAGAGCCACAAATATCCGAGCGATTACTGCCAATATTAGAATGACGGTGCCAGCGACGATTAAGCGGGTGTTTTCCGGTTGTACCAGGTAGGCCCCAAACAGTACCACCACCAACCTCAAAGCGGCGACTCCTCCTATCGAGAACATGGCAAAGTTCCACCAATCTCGTTTCACGCGTTGTCCCGCGACCGGGGTGTCATGCCCCAATTCTGTACTTGACGTCTTGGGCGTATCCATTGCCGTTGCCTCCTGTCTCCATCTTACCGCTTGACAATCCTGTCAACCAACAGTGTGGGACGGCTCTGCCCCGACCCCTATGCTAAACTGCCGCCAACTGTCGCTATTGGCGGCGCCCTCAATTGCATTCAAACCAAGTTGTCCCCCGGAGGTTCCAACATGGCGGTACAGCCTTACACCATTTCCGTTTCCGACGATGTGCTGGAAGACCTCCGGCACCGTCTGAATCACGTCCGCTGGCCCGACGAGATTCCGGGGGCCGAATGGGACTACGGCTCCAACCTGCACTACATCAAGGAGTTGGTGGCGTACTGGCGGGACGGTTTTGACTGGCGCAAGGCCGAGGCTGGCCTCAACGCCTTCGCCAATTTCTACACCACCATCGAGGGCCAGGGCATCCACTTCATCCACGAGAAGGGCAAGGGGCCCAATCCCATGCCCCTCATCGTCACCCACGGCTGGCCCGGCTCCATCTACGAGATGCACAAGATCATCCCCCTGCTCACCGACCCGGGCAGCCACGGCGGCGACCCGGCCGACTCCTTCGACGTGGTCGTCCCCTCCATGCCGGGCTATGGCTTCAGCGCCCAGACCCGTGAGCGTGGGGTCAACACCCGCCGGATCGCCGAGCTGTGGGACAAGCTGATGGCCGACGATCTGGGGTACCAGCGCTACGCGGCGCAGGGCGGCGACTGGGGCGCCGGCGTCACCGCCCGCCTGGGCTTCCATCATGCGAACCACGTGCTCGGCATCCACACCACCTCCGTGACCCAGGCCATACCCTATCAGGGCGCCAGCCTGGAGGGGTTGAGCATGCGGGAGCGGCTGGAGCAGGTGATCGGCACCCCCCAGGGCGGCTACCGACGGGACTTCGCCGCCTCGCTGTCCGACAACGAGCTCGCCATGATCGACCAACGAGTCTCCTGGGCGGCCGCGGAGGGTGGCTACGGGCACATCCAGGGCACCAAGCCCCAGACCCTGGCCTACGGCCTGAACGACTCTCCGGTTGGTCTCTGCGCCTGGATCGTGGAGAAGTACCGCACCTGGAGCGACTGCAACGGCGATGTGGAAAGCGTCTATACCAAGGACGACCTGCTGACCACCGTGATGATCTACTGGGTGACCCAGACCATCAACTCCAGCACCCGTCTCTACTACGAGAACAGCCGCGCACCCTGGTACTTCGGACCCGACGACCAGATTGGGGTGCCCTGCGCCATTGCCGTGTTCCCCAAGGAGCTGTCCACGCCGCCGCGTTCCTGGGCGGAGCGCACCTATAATGTGCAGCGCTGGACCGAGATGGACAGCGGCGGCCACTTCGCTGCCCTGGAGAAGCCGGCCGAGCTGGTGGCCGACATGCGCGAGTTCTTCCGCGGACTGCGGTAACCTGAAACTGGGATGTCCGCTGCTTCAACGCGAGAGATGTTGTATGGGAACAACTGACTGGACAATCATCGGTATGGGCATAGCGCTTCTGGCGGTGCTGGTGCCCCTGATAAAGTTCACCAACTCGGCTTCGACAAACGAAGTGAAGGCCCTCATCGCGGGTCCCCGCACGGAAATTGCGGATCTCCGCACGGAGTTGAAAGGTGAGATTGGTGATCTCCGCACGGAGTTGAAGGGCGAAATTGCAGACCTTCGTACGGAGTTGAAACTGGACATCCAGGCCAACCGGAATGAAATTACCACCAACCGACGGCTGCTGGCCCGGTTTGCCCTGCACCGTCATGGGGACGACGGACTGCCCCTGGCCCCGCTTACCGATTCGCTGGACCCGCCCGAGGGAACCGGCGGCAGCAACGGCGAAGGAACCGGCGACTAGAAGGAAACGGCGACTAGGCTGACAGCATCCGTAAAACCCGCTACCATATCGGCCAATAAACCTCGAACCTAGGCCGGGTCCCCCGGTCCGCCACCAAGGAGGAACCCGTTACATGATTACCAAGTTTGGCAGCCTTTGGGCCGGCAACGTCGACATGGACAACCCCGGTTACCAGGGCACCCCCGCCAACGATCGCTGGCTCTCCGACGAGGAACTGGCCGGCGGCGCCATCGAGAAGGCTGAACAGATCGCCATTGCTATGGACCGCCTCGGCTATGACACCTTCTGGGTCGCCGAACACCACTTCCAGCGCGAGGGTTACGAGTGCATCCCCAACCTGCTGATGCTGTACGTGCACCTTGCCCACCTCACCAAGAACCTGCGTTTCGGCTGCGGCTTCAACATCAACCCCATGTGGAACCCCCTGCGCCTGGCTGAAGACTACGCCACCTCCGACTGGCTCACCGACGGCCGCGTGCGCTTCGGCGTCGGCCGCGGCTACCACACCCGCGAGGTTGAGGTCTTCGGTTCGCCCATCATGGACCAAAATGCCAACCGCGAGCTCTTCGAGGAGCAGGTGGAGGTCATCTGGAAGGCATTCAACCAGCGCAGTTTCGCCCACCACGGGAAGCATTACGATATTCCGCCCAACGTGCCCTACCGGGGCTATGATCTGGAAGAGATCACCCTGGTGCCCCGGCCCAAGAACGAGGTCGAGTGGTGGCAGCCGGTGGTTTCCGCCAGTGACCGCGCCATCAACTTCATGGCCAAATGGGGCATCAAGGGCATCATCGGCGGCGGCGCGGCCACCGGCGGCGCCAGTGACGATGTTATCCACCGCTGGCAGTCCATCCACGCCGAACACGGCAAGGAGTGGGAACTGGGCGAAGGTCTCGCGGTCGGGTACTCCGTGCAGATCGCCAACTCCGAGCAGGAGGCGATGGACCAGGCCCGCCTGTGGATGGAAGAACGGGTCAAGATGTTCGGCCCGTTGGGCTTCATCGCGGGCCTGAGTCAGGAGCAGCTCAACGCGCTTAACGCCTTTGGCCGCCCGGTTCCCGCCGGTCTCAAGATGCCTACCATCGAGGAGTCGGTGGCCGCCGGCCAGTATCTCGTCGGCCCGCCCGACCGGATCACCGAGCAGTTGATGGAGATCCAGGAACGCTACCCTGGTCTCGACGAGGTCAACATCGGCATTACCAATATGGGCATGCCCACCTCGGCGTCCATGGACCAGCTGGAATGGTTCGCCCGCGACGTCATGCCCCACTTCAACACCAAGCAGGGCGCGGACAACTAAGTCCGCGCTAAATTTGGGAGGATCGCGTAGGGGCGACGGTTCACGTCGCCTCTACGAATGTAGGTTGAGCCGGGATACCCCTTGACGCCTGATCTCCAGTCCCCGGTTGCCGTTGTAGGCGCCACCACCTGGGGCACTACCCTTGCCGTCCTGGCCGCCCGCGACGGCGCTCCGGTGCGGCTCCTCTGCCGCACGTCCGACGAGGCGGATGCGCTCCGCCGTGCCGGCGAGCACTCCCGGCGGCTGCCCGGTGTCCCCTTCCCCGAAACCCTCTCTGTCGAGCATGGTCCGGCGAAGGCCCTGAGCGATACCAACCTGGTGATTGTCGCGGTGCCTTCCGACCGCTTCCGCCAGAATGTCGGTCGCATCGCCAAATACGTTCCCAAAGAGGCCGTGATCCTGAGTGTCACCAAGGGACTGGAATTGCCCGCCGGCCTCCGCATGAGCGAGGTATGGTCCCAGGAAATGCCTCAGCACCCGCCCGGGAGATTCTCGGTCCTGTCAGGCCCCAACCTTGCTGGGGAGGTCATTGCCGGCAAGCCGGCCGTGACCGTGGTCGCCGCCTCCGCTGAAACGTCTCGCAGTCTGGTGCAGGAGGCCTTGATGTCGCCGGCTTTCCGCATCTACACCAGCGACGACGTGGTGGGCGTGGAAATGGGCGGCGCATTGAAAAACATAATCGCCCTGGCCGCCGGCATCGCCGATGGCATGGAGGTGGGAGACAACGCCAAGGCTGCCCTGGTAACGCGCGGCCTGAACGAAATCGGACGCCTGGGCATCGCTGCCGGCGCTCAGCTGATGACCTTCGCCGGCCTGGCGGGATTGGGCGACGTCATGGCGACGTGCAGCAGCCCGCTCAGCCGCAATCGCCGGGTCGGAGAGGAACTCGCCAGAGGTCGTCAGCTGCCCGACATTCTGACCGATATGGGAGCAGTGGCCGAAGGCATCAACACCACCGTGGCCGCGCTGGAAATCGCCGAGCGCCTGGATGTCGACATGCCCATCACTCGCCTCATGTCGCAGGTGTTGTTCGAGGGCCTGCCCGCCGCCGAGTGCATCCCCACCCTGATGGAACGGCCGCCCCGCTCGGAGTGGTAGCCGAGCCGGTAGTGGGCTATTACGGGTTGCGTCCTTGCGTTCTACAGGGGCTCTGTGCCTTCGTTCAGGATAGACAGGTAAGCGTCGTAGACAAAGAGGCGGTCGCTCCTTCTGCCGGTACCCTCCCGTGCTATGTCGAGGCCCACCAGCAGGTTCATAGCCGAAGATACCGTTGGGAACGTCAAAGCAGTGCTGTCTGCCACGTCGGTTATCGACTGTATGGGACGTGACATCAACCTTTCGTGTACCCGCAGTGCCGAGCCAGCCCGACGCCCTTCTTGTTGTATACGTTCCCGGTCGGAGGCGAACAATCGCAGCAGCCGTTGCGATGTGGTAAACGCACCCTCCGCTGTTTCTTGCACTCCTTGTAGGAAGAAGTCGAGCCAGTCTTCCCAATCTCCGGTGCGACGTACATCGTTCAGCAACTCGTAATAGTCGGAACGATGTTGTTTGAAGTAAAGGCTTAAGTACAGTAGCGGATCCTTTAGGACCCCGGCGTGGCACAATAGAAACGTGATAAGCAATCGTCCTACACGACCATTGCCATCAAGGAATGGGTGGATCGTTTCGAACTGCACATGAGCCAAGGCTGCGCGCACCAGAGTTGGCAATCCGTCGTCATTGGCGTGTAGGAATTGCTCTAATTTTCCCATGCAGTCAGGCACTGCGCCTGGAGGAGGGGTACATAAGCAGCATTGCCAGGGCGTCGGCCACCGACCCAATTTTGGGACGTGCGGAACTCGCCAGGCTTCAACGCGCTACCCCGACCACTGGAGAGTAGAATACCGTGTATTTCCCGCATCAATCGGTTGGATAACGGGAAGTCACTTCGTAATCTTTCGAGGCCATGCTCCAGCGCGGCGACGTAGTTGGACACTTCCACTATGTCGCTCGTAGGTGCGCCCGGAGCGTCGTGAAGCTCAAACTCAAGCAGATCGGATAATGACGACTGAGTTCCTTCAATTTGGGAAGACAGCACCGCTTCTTTGCGAACGTAGGCATAAATGAACAATGCTGGATCAGGAAGCAAAGTTGCGATGCCGTCCAGCCTGCCCAATGCGAGGGTTGCGGTTTCTAGAGACTGCCGCAAGGCGCCGTCCAATTCCAGTGGAGGTGATGGTGGCAGAGGATCCGGTATAAAGGCGCGTATTTCCTCGTTCCCAGAGGTCCTCACTTCGTAACATCCGGTTTTTTCGCGTCTCATTGATCTTCGCCTTGCAGTGATTTGCGTAACTTTTAATCGCACCTAGCGTGATTAAAAATTCGCCCCCAAACTTTAATGGCTGTGGTTCCAATTAAGCAACCTTTACCGACGTCGACCGCTATCAAAAAAATGAGCGTAAATTTTAACGATGCATCTGTTGCCGGTCGCATGCCCCTACACCCCCGTCAGCCACCACCTCGCCGTCCCCTCCCCTCCGGGCCCGGCGCTCACCTCCATTCCCTCCAGCAGCCACGCGCCGCCGATACCCTGCTGTTCCGCTCGTACCCCTACCACATCCGACACCCGGCCCTCCACCACGGCCCGGGCGTTGGACCGGGCGGACAGTTGCAGGGTGGCTTCAATCTGCGGGCGCCGTTGCGAGCGGTCCGCCAGGCGTGCTTCCGCGCCGGCCTGCGCGGCGGCGTAGTTATCGACGTACCGGCAGTTCACCAGGGTCCCGGCTGTGGATGCGTCTGACGCGCCGGCCCGGTGGGCGGTGCTTGATTCCGCCCGCCAGCAGTGGTTGGCGGACAGGCGCAGGCTCTGCACGTAGGCCCGACCCAACCCGTTGTTGCGGACCCGCAGCATCCGGCCCCGGCCGTCGACTCCCGATTCCGCTGCGGTCAGCACTGCGACCGTGATGTCTCCGGTCATGTCGGCGCCCGCTCCGGCGGCGTCGGCCGTGGCCGTGTAGTCGGTCTGCGGCGCCGGAGCTTGCACCCCGTCAATGGCTTCCCAGGCGTCGGAAGCCGCCAGTACCAGGCGTTCCTGTTCGGCATCGATTGCCAGGGGCTCGTTGAGGTTCCAGACCCGTTGCGTGCCTGCGTCGGCCAACCTCCGGTAGCGGAACACCACCGCGTCCTCCATCGCGGCTGCGCCGTCGTCCCAACGCAGGTGCGAGGCGTAAGGTCCGGCTCCGGCGGCGGTGTCTCGCAGAGTTGTCCGGGCCAGCGATGCCGGGTCGCCATGCGCCCGGATGCCCGACCGCAGCGTCGAGTCTTCCAGCCGGACGCGGCCGTGCCCGTCGGTGTAAATCAGTCCGTGCTCTTCCCGCTGCAACCGGCGCAATGCCATGCCCGCCGACACCTCCCAAACCGAGCGAGGCCCGCCGGTGAGCAGGACGCGACCCGAGGCCAGATCGTATTCGCCCGGCGCAAGATTGGACCAAGCGAGGATGGAGGCGGCCACGTCGCCGGAACGCATCGGCCCGCCGGGCAAGGACTGACGTAATCGCACCGACGCCAAACGGTGCATCACATCTGCGGCCGCGACGTGGCAGACGCCGGCCGCGTAGTCCGGTGCGATGTGGGTGATGCGTCCCCGAAACAACCCGCGTCCAACGCGGAAGCTCCTCCAACGGTCTGCCGTGTTGCGGAAGCTGTGCCACAGTCCGTGCCGGCCGGAGGCCGGCGCGTCGGCGATACCATTGGCCGATAGCACCGTCCGCCCGACGCGGTCGCTGGCTTCCAGGTTGATCGCGCGCACTCTAACGCTGTCCGCGGTCTGCTCGATTTCCAGCTCGTGCCACGTCGCCGGCAACAGCGGACCTCCCGACGCCAGGCGAGTCACCGTAGAGCCCGATACCCGCTCCAGCACGCTGGATACGTGGTCGAACCGTAGCCGCAGGCAGTTGTTGGCCGCAACGCACCGCAGGACGAATCCGCCCTGGCCGTTGGTGGTCCTGCGGTAGTGCGCCGTGAGGGTTGCGGTGGAGTCCCGCGTTTCCAGCAGCGCCACCGCGTCCGACGGTGGAAACGAACCCACCGTGCCCCGGACTTCCCCGTCCAGCGCCGAAAAGCCGTTTCCCACCGTCGAGATCACTTCCCAGTGAGTGTCGCCGAACGGCACCTGTCGTTGGTCCAGGTCCTCGGAGCCCGCGCCGGAGGTCGCGAAATCGTCGTGCTGCCGGCTGACCTGAAGCCTCACTTCGCGGCCGGGCCTTACGTTCGACCCCAGCGGCCCGGTGGCGTTGCCGGGGGTGTAACGATGGCCGGCGTTGTTCAGCGTTAACTCCAGGGCCGCCGGCGACGCGAACTCCGGAACCGGCAATCCCCGGCGTCCCCAACCCCAGCGCAGTCCCAACACTTGGGCTGATATGTCAGCGTCCTCCGCGCCCCAAATCGCGTCGCCGGGCCAGTCGACCCGGACCTGCCAGCGCAATGCCGGTGTGGGAACAGTCACGCTGGTTGCAATCGCAGCGGTGTTTGAAGGCATGGTCATGCTCGTTGCCTCCCCTCCTCGTGAAGAGTTTGGTTGGATGCGGTCCGCGTAAGTCTCCGGCGGATTGGCGCAAAACGGTGAAAACGTATAGCATCTTTGTGGCGTAAGGAGCGAAGAGCATGGCCAGGCGTTGGATCAGCTATAGTGTCGACGAGGACCGGCGAAGCCGGCGCGACCGGAGATGGCGATTGCGCTGGCCGTGGAACTGGGGTCGCGGCCCTGGCTACGGACGTCCCCACGTGGTGCGGGACCGGCCCAGCCGACAGCGCGGCCGGTCCCGCGACGACGGCGAGCGACGCAGCATCTGGCCGTGGCTGTTGCTCCTGCTGCTTTTGCTGTTGTTCCTGGGGGCCCTCGTGTTGTTCCTGCTTGACGATCCCGAGGAGAACGGCAGCGCCGAACAGACCGGCGGGACTGGCGAGCCCGCCGCGCCCGGGGACCTGGTTGCGGGCGGTGTCGTGCCACCGGTCGGCTCGGCCCTGGCCTTGACCCGCGCCGATGACGGCAGCACCATGGTTTCCGTTCCGGAACGCCCTTCGCTGCGGCTGGGAGAGGACGCGAAGGTCATCGACCTCGGCGACGGCTCCTGCCACGACCAACGCTACGTCCTGATGACCGACGGCAAGGCTGTCCCCATAGAGGACCTCGACGAGGCGACGGTCGACGCGCTGGCCCGGTCCAATGTGGCGATCGACACCGTGGCCCTCAGCCCGGGGGCCGACACGAGCGCCCTGCGGGCCATCGCCTCCCGCACCGGTGGGACGTTCGCGAAAATGGAGTAATGCACTTTGACGCAATCCGTGGAGATACAATCCGAGCACTCCTGATTTTTGGCAGTTACATAGTAGAATGGGTGCGGCCACACGTCCCCTTGCTGCTGGAAATGGAGTAGTGATATGGCGTTTGACGCACGTTGGATTTCCTACGACCCCCGCGAGGCCCGGCGTAGGCGCCGTACATGGCCGTGGTTTTTGCTCGTGTTGCTGCTGCTGGTTGCCATTCTCGCTGGCGGCTGGCTCTGGTACGAAAACTCGGAAGCCATCGATCTTGCTCGACCGGTAGCGATACAGGCCGCGTTGCCCGCGCTCCTCATCGATGATGCGATGGTTGTCTATGTGGTGGACGACTCCGGCAGTATGGAAGACAAACTGTTGCCGTTGTATCAAGCGTTGCAGGAGGTGGCCGATAAGCCCACCGAAAACAGCGAAATTGCATTGCTGATGTTTGGCACAACAAACCGGATGCTCTTTGATTTCACTGAACCGGGCGATGCTCCCTGGGATACTGCCATTCCGTCCTTCACCGCCGGCAGCGGCAAAACGGCGATGTTTCTGGCCTTGCAAAAGGCTCACGAGATGTTTCCGGACCGCCCGGTCTGTCACGAGGAAACTCGCTTCATCTTTTTCAACGAGACCACCTGCCGACAGAACCGGATTGTCCTTATGTCTGATGGTGTTGCCGGGGACCTTTACCTCGCCGAAGCAGCTATTGCTAACCTGGTCCACGCCGGCGTCCCGGTAGATACTATTGCTTTCGGCGTAGATGCCGACGAGGAGGGGCTGCGACTTATCTCCGAGATAACCGGCGGCAGATTCATACAAGCCTACTACTGATCTGTTGGGCTTCCCGGTAGCGGCTGAAATCTTTGCCATACCGGGGAGCAGGAACGACCCATAATGACTGTCCAGGATACCGCCCAAGCGTTCTTTGACGCCGCCGACCAGCATTTTGAGGACGAAGAGCCGCTGCTGGCCTACGAAAACCTGTGGAACGCGGCAGCCCACGCCCTGACCGCCGTGGCGGAAATGCGCGGCTGGCCGACCGATGACCCTCAAGCCCTGAAGGCCGCCGCCGACCGACTGGCCAATGAGGCCAGCAACCACCACCTGCGGCACGAATTCGCCGTGGCCCAGCAGTTCCGCGCCAAGTTCAATTACGGCTTCGTCGAGCGCCATCAGCTTGCCGACTACTGCCGGCTGATGCGCGAATTCGTCGACCGTATGCTCGCGATGTTGGATACGGAAGGTCAGGTTGGTTCTCTGACGCCCCGCGAACATGGCCGAGCGGCGCAGGAAACTTTGGAAGCTGCCGAGGCGGAGTTCGCGGCGGGAGAGGTTACGGCCGGCTCGGCCAGGCTGTGGCAGGCCGCCGCCCATGTCGTCACGGCCGTGGCCGGTGAGCGCGGTTGGCCTTGCGAAGACCATCAGGCGGTGAAAACCGCCGCCGATCGCCTGGCCGCCGGCGACGCCGCGGTCATCGCCGGTTTCTTCGCCGCGCAGCAGTTTCACGCCAACGCCAGTCTCGACTTCATGGAGCCTGACGACGTTGCCCGCGGCGTTCCCCTGGCACGAGATTTCATTCATCGCGTGTTGGCGTTGCTTGAAGGCTAATCCGGCGAGAACGGCCGTTGCTGATCCCGGACCGCTATGGGATAATCGTTTCATTCTCATAGGTCTATATGTGCTATCAACATGATTACCTCCGAGCTCTACATCCTCTACGGTTTTCTTGCCTTCATCTCCCTGCTGCTGGTTACCCTTATCGGGATTCAGCTGCGGCAGTCTTTCACGATTGGCAGAATGCAGGGCCAACTCGATGGTCTCACCGAGCGACTCAATGGTCTGGCCGAGAGGCTCAATGGCCTTGAGGCCAGGATCGAAAGGCTGGAGGACCAAATGGCGTCTCTCCGCGCCGAAGTCGCCGAAATCAGGGGAATGCTGCTCGGCCTGAACAGTCGCATGGACCTGCTGATGCGCCACCACCACGACGAAGCCGGCCGCGTCGTCATCGTTCCTGCGGAGGAAGTAGCCGCCGACTGACCCGCTCCGGCCCATTACCACGTCCCCAGCGCCGCCGATCCGTCCTGCCGGAACTTGGCCTCGAACCGCACCGGCTCGCCGGCCGCGCTGCTGATCCGGTAGGACAGGCACACGAACCGTCCCGACACCCGACGCTTTCCCGTCCCGTTGCCGGCCGGCCCGTACTCCACGGCGACGGTCTGTCCGACGATCCCCGACAGCACGGCGTCCGGACCGATGCCTGGCGTGTCGTCCCACCGGCCCGACAGGATGAACTCCTGCGCCACCGCCGGCCCCGGCGCCGTCCGCGCCGCGGCTTCGTTCACGCCGGACACGTCCCGCGCGTCGAGTTCCACGCCCAGGGGCCCGACCCGTTCCATCCACGGGGACAGGTCCCGCATCACCCCGTCGGAGTCCGCCACCGCCACGTAGCTGCGTCCGGCGCTGGCATATCCCGTCACCCTCACACCCCCAGGGTGGCGGTGCGCCGGCGGAACGGGCCCAGGAGCGCACGGGCAGTCGGGGAGATGCCGCCCACATCTCCCCAACCCTCGCCCTCCGGTGGCCGGAAAGGCGCCCCAAGCCTCTCCCGCCACCAGACGGCGGCCTGCAGCAGGCACGCTTCCGTCACCCCCTTCGGGTAGCGGTACATCGATACTCCCGAGCCCACGGCGTGGGTCGTTGGGGCCGTTCCGTTGACGCCGCGTTGCACGGTGAGCGTTGTCACGCCCTGCCCGTCGTCGGACACCGCCGTGACGTAAACCTGTTCGTCGCCGATCCGCAGCGTGTGGCTGGCTGACAGTGTCCCAGAGGCTCCGCCCGCCGCCGCAACGGTGATTGTCGTGTCACCCATCGCGACCTCCGTGCCGGACACCTGCAAACCCGTGTCCTCGCGCACGTCGCCGTAGCCCCAGGCGCCGGTGACGATGACGCCGCCCCGGCTCAGCGGGAACCTCCGGCCGCCGGTGGTGGCCACGATGCGGGTGTAGGGTCGTCCGCCCGGCTCCGTGGGCGAGGCGTTCAGCGGGTAGGCCAGCCAGTCGCCGGTGGTCCAGCCGACCCAGCGGCCCGTGGATCCCTCGCGCACCCGCACCTCGGCGGCCGATACCAGATCGGCCACCGCCAGGGAGACCCTGCCCCGGCCGTCGAACCGCCGCTCTCCCGTCGTGGCGAAGAAGTGGCGGTCGCAGTGCCCGTCGATCCACCGCGACGCCGTTTCCAGCAGCCCCAGCAACCGTTCGTCCTGTCCGTCGTCCGGCGTGTTCAGAAACGCCGCCGATTTCAGTGTCGTCAGGTCGCCATAGACATTGGGCATTTGTATTCCTCCGTTCAACAAGCCACCGTCTCACGTCGGGGCGTATGATTGTTCGCCCCTACGGATGGTCTGGGTTACACCGTGATGTTGTACTGCAACGCCGTGTGCTTGGCAGATGATCGTGTTCCGGTCCGCTCCATGAAGGCCAGGCGCATGCTGATCACCATGATGTTCTGCCGCTTCTGGATGTCCCGGGTCGTCTCGATCATCAGTTCCCGCCGGAACCCCAGGCGCCACTGCGTCCGGTTCACCACCAGCAGGCGACCCTTGGTGTTGCTGTTGCCGCCGTCGGTCACCTTGCCGTCGGCGTCCGACTGCGCCATCTGCTCCGACACGATGACCGGGATGCCGTCCACCTGGGCCAGCTGACCGTTGAGCAGCGTGGCCTGTGCGCCCAGCTTGTCCAGCGTGCGGAACTCGCTCACGCCCAGCGACTTGATGTACGTCCCGACGTCGGCGATGTAGGCCAGCTCCGACGGACGCACCCCGTACTTGCCGAGCAGACCCCGCGCCTCGTTGAACATGTCGGCGCTGGGCGCGGCGGAGTGGGCGTTGCCCTGCGACGTGTTGTCCACCAGCGGCAGGTGCAGCAGACCGTCGAAGCCAACCAGCCAGTGGGCCTTGCCCGCGGTCGACGCGGCAATGGTCGCGCCATCGGCGTTGATGTTGTTCTGCGCCGTGGTGTCGGCGTTCAGCAGCACGTCGTCGATCACCTCCACGGCGTTGCGGACCAGCGTGCTGCGCACCTCCGCCGCCATGGCGATCACCGCGTCCTCTTCCAGCGTCAGCGACCAGGGAACCTCGGCCACCAGCTCGTATGCCGTCAGCGTCTGCCGGCCCGTGGCCAGCGCCGTCTCGGTGGTGGCCGTGTTCTCCGTGCCGGGATACCAGGACACCTCGCCCATCTGCAGCGGTATCTCGAAGGGGTTGGTGGGCATGTCCACCCGGGTGAACAGGCCGGCCACGTGGGTATCCACGTTGATGTCCGCCCACAATGCGGCCGCCTCGCCGGTGGCAACCAGCTCGTCGCCCGTGCCGGCCGTCGTGCTGTCCATGGCCGCCTTCAGGTTAGCCTGCCAGTCCTCCAGCGCCCGGGGGTTCACGTCGCCCGGCTCGCGCTGCTGGGCCGCCAGGACGCTGCGCACGCAGGCCAGGTCCAGCGCGTCCATGCCCTGGTACTTGCCGTAGGGAACCCGTGGCCGCTCGGTGCCCCGCTCTCCTCCGGAGAAACGGGCCAGCATGGCCTGCCGTTCACCGGACCGCTGCTTCTCGGTAAGCTCACCCACGGCCCGGCTGATTCTTTCAAGCTCCTCCCGCAGGGGCGGCAGGTCGGCGTCCAGCCGCTGGCGGTAGAACTCACGAACCTCCGCAACCTCGTTCTTGATCGTCTCCAGTTCCCATGTCGAAAGCGTCATAACCTTGCAATCTCCTTTCCCGACATTTCCTCTTCGGAAATCCCGTCTATCCTGTCTATCCATGCCAATTCCGTAGCGCTCACCCACGTAGCCCGCGCAGCAGGCCCACCACCTCGTTCAGCGAACGGGTCGCTTCCGCTGGCGCTGGGGCGGCCGCATCGTCCGCGAGCAGGGCGCCGCCGTTGGCCGGGACGGGCACCGCGCTGATCTCCAGGAGTTCCTGCTCCAGGAAGCGGATGCCCAGGAACGCGCCGTTCACCGGGTCGCGCCGCTCCTCGAAGCGCAGGGGCCGGAAACCCACCGACACGCCGCGCTGGTAGCCCTGGCGGTAGAGCCGCTCCACCTGGCCGGCAAACTCCGTGGGCGCGAACTCCAGCCGCGCCCGCAGAGCCCGTCCGTCGCTCCACACCGCCTCCGCCCGTCCGATGGCCGGCTCGCCGTAATCGTGGGCCCACAGCACCACCGGGTTGTCCCGGTAGGCGTCCAGCCACCACCCCTCCGGCGCGACGGTATCGCCGTGCCGGTCCACCTCCCCCGTGGACGCCACGAAAACCAGCGGGCCGGCCCCGGCATCTTCCACGACGGCCCAGCCATTGGCCCCGTCGGCCGGCCGCTCGTGGCGGGTCCGTCGTACCGCCGGCGTACCCGCGTCCCACTTGCAGACCACCGGGGCCTCGGCCATTCCCCGCCGGTGCGCCGCCAGCGCCGCCAGCAGCGCGGCCCGACTGTCGGGCAGACCTCGCGGCGCCGGCCACCCCGTCCGTCCCTGCCGACGCGCTCCCGCTTCCATCATCGTCCTCATCATTCGGATACCTCCTCGCCGGCGCGATCCGATGCCCAGGCCGTCCGCCACCCACGCAAAAAGCCGGTGGGATCGACCTGCCATCAGGTCAGTCCCACCGGCTCTTCTCTCGCTTGATTTAGTCTAGGCTAGCAGCCCGTCACGGTAGCCGTCAACGCCGCGCTGTCAGCATTTTCACGACAATTGGCCCTCTAACTTTTCCACCAACCGCCCCACATCGTCCAGGTGACGAGCGACGTTGTTGGCAGTATCCCAATTCTCGTAGAAGTTGACGTGGAGGCTGTTGGCCACCGCGAACAGTCGGCTGATATCCGCGTCCCCGGTCTCGTCCACCAAGCGGGAAACAGCAGCGAAGAGCGCCGCGTACTGCCGATGCTGCCAGCCGCGCTGCTCGGCAACCGCCTTCACCATTTGCGCCGCCGCGCCCCAGCCCTTCTCCGACGCCTGCCGCACGTCGCCCTGCGCCAGTTCGGCATTGGCCTGTTGCAGCAAATGGTGCGCTGCCTGCGCGTATGTCTCCGTTACCACAGTTTTCCCAATCGATCCAAACCTTCTGTAATCGCAGTGTACTACACCTATTCGCGGTGGCTACCATACGACTTGCCACCACGGGTCATCGCTTGAACATGCGCTACAATGATCCCAGATTGTTACTTCGAGGCTGGAGCCATGCCCGACACCGCGCGCGAATCCATCCATGTGTTTCACCGGGACGCCCAGGGCATCCCCGATTACTCGATTGCCCTGACTTGTACCTATACCCTCGAAGCGGACCAATGGGTCGGTGTTTGTGACGAACTGGGCACATCGGCCTTCGCCGACACGCTGGAGCAAGTCCGCATCGAGTTGCAGGAAGCGGTGCAACTGCAATTGAACGAGGTCGAACGCCTCGCCGACGTGCGCGACTACCTGGCAGAATATGAGGTACCCATTTTCCCTCTGAACCAACGTGAAGCAGCGGGTTTTGCCGTTGCCTCTGGTAGCCGCCTTGAATATATCGGGACGTGATCTCATGCGCCTACTGGAAGCCGATGGATGGAGCCGCGGTCGCCGTACCAATCACGGCATCTTCTTTCACCAGCAGTTCCTCGGGCGAACTGCAGCCAAGGTTCACCGTTATCCCCGACAAATCCGCGCCCCTTCCCAACGGAACCCTGGCCGATATCCTGAGACCGAAACAGACCGGCATCGGTAGAGCCGGCCTGCAAGCGTTGATGTACGCGCAATAGCCCGCCCCAGTCGTGAGCGAAACTCCGCCCGGGGACGAGCAGTCATTTTCCCACTCCGCGGTTACTCGCTGCCCAGTACGTCGTCGGCGCTCTTCACCGTGAATTCCAGCACGCCCTCCGCCCGGTCGTACAACATACGCAAACGGTTGATGATATCTCGCCCCAACAGTGAAGGGAGACGGTTTGTGCTGTGCGTTGGGTCTGCGGCCGGCTTTGCGACGAGGACATCAACCTCGTAACTGCGAATTTCTCTTGCTTCGCCGTCGACGAACTCCAGTACCGCGGGCTCCATGAAATACGTCGCCGGACCGCCCACGCCATTGGAGATGACGGGGTTTTCCAGTCGTTCGAAAGGAACTGCGGCGGGCATACCGTCCCGGGGATGAATGCAAGTCGCATGCGCTCCGGTGTCAGCCAGGAAAGTTATAATTCTGGTTATACCAAACCGGGGCAGCGTCAGGTAGCCTTCAACAAAGGGCTGCCCGGTGGACGTAAATTCTCCGGCAATCACAGGATCAACGGCGTTGGATTGGAATCCAAAAGCTCAATGACGACGTTCCCACTCCGCAGGTTCTTTTCATCCAGAACCGCCAGGAGTTCGTCCATGGTGCCGGCTACAAACAGTTCTCCACCAGGGATCATGGCAGCCCATTGGTCCGGATATTGTTCCGTCAACGACGCTACTTTCCGCCGCATTTGTGAGGCCAGTTCCCGGTATTCCAGCATCCGCCCGATTTTGGCCTCCGTGTCATCATCGACCGCCTCGGCTTTCGCTGGAGCCGGATCACGCGGAGGAACCAGCGACTCGCCGGCCCACCGGTCATAAACGTACTCAAAGAAACCTTCAACCGGGGCCGATCTGCAAATGGAGGCCAACTCTTCCCCAGAGCGTGTGAGCAATACTGTCCCCACTGACAACTTATTGTCAGCCTCATTTGGGAATTCCAATACCAACGGCCTATCATAATAGAGCAAAGCAGCTTTTTTCGGTATATGTGTGCGTTGAAATCCCCCGGCTCCTCCGAGGCGCACTAATCCCAATGCTTCAAGTTGGCCGAGTGTGTCGAATGCTATGCCATTCCGGTTATAGATATCTGCTTGCAAATCAAACACTAGCGGCGTTAACCCGCCGATCATCCATCCAAATGCGCACAAACGCGTGAGCAATTCTGCATCGCGTTTATCCAAGTCTGCTACCAGGTTGACGGTTCTGCGTGAGAATGAATTGGGAGTATTCGCTTCGCCTGCGAGGATACGCCCCCAAAGTTCCTGCATATCGTCGTCCGATACCGTTCGACATTTGTCAAAGAAGTTCGTAATCCAATCATTCTCCATGCTGTCCGGGCTGGCGTCACCGGTGAGGCGTGGAATAGCCTTGTCAGTTATGCTCTCCATATTGAGTTGCTTGGTCATTTCCTCATTGGCGAAGCGGTAAGCAGCCCGGTCCTTGAGTTCAGCGATTTCGATGTCGGTTTCTGCGGAGCCCACCCGGCGAATATGGTCGGCTCGAGCTGCCGCTTCAGCCATGCGAACCTCTTGCCGGGGGTCAAAATGCCTACCGATAGCGTTGGATATTTTGTTGACCAAAGTATTTGCGGGTTCTACCAGCCCGCTGGTGCTAATCAACGAGAAGCCCGGCATATCATCTCCCTGTACAATCGTTGCGTCGGTCGATTGCAGTACAAACGTACCATATCACAACCGGGCTACGATGTATTACTCCCCCGCCCGCTCCAGGTTGAGCGCCAGCAGACGCTCCAGGATCTCGGCGTCCGCCAGGTCCGCCGGCCACCCGTAGGCGTCGGCCACCGCCACGTCCAGCCGGCCGTGGATGTTATCCAGCCACGTCGGCCGCGCGTTGTACAGGTTCGTCAGCGTCCGCTTCCGCAACTCCGCCGCGCTGATCCCCTCCGGATTCAGCCAGCCCTCCCGCAGCGTGTTCAACTCCGCCGCCGCCGCGCCAATCGCCTCCCGCTGCTCCTCCGTAGGACGCGGAAACGGGAACGTCTCAAAGCAACTTGAAATCAAGTAGCGCAGTCCGCTTTTAGCTTCACGCAATTGCGTACCTAACGCAGCGGACCAAGTCACATGAACGCGGGATTGGAGAACTCCCAGAAAATAATCGTCGTCTCGTGCAAACACGACGATAGTTTTGTCTGGGAATACTCTCCCGTCAATAAACGAAAATAACCTGTGGCGAGCTACTTGGCTGGTGCCAATGTAACGCGGCAAACCTGAGATCGCTTGCCGCAATTCAATTCTAGGACGCCCGTGCAGCCACCAGTTAGTCTTTAGCCTTTCTTCCCGATGTTTATCTCGCTCCGGCTTAACGGTGGCACGCACATATTCAAAGGCAGCTTCATAAAGCGCAGCTTCAGCTTCCGGCATATCAGTGCCAAAATCGATGATCCATAAATCTCGTGACACTTGATTGATGTCTCTTCCAACCAACCACGGCTTGACTACATCGCTGTTTGGTTTGCCGTGAGGGTTGGGCTGATTGAGCATAGCTTCTGCAACCGTCCGATCTATTTCGAAAGGCCCGTGCTTCGTCCCGCCAGCAAAACATATGCTAGCGTTCTCAACGAGTCGCTTCGCCCGTGTTAAGTCAGTGTCAGCGGTGAGGTCTGGATTTATGTTAGAGACCAGTCGCCCATCCAATATGGGCTCCGTTTCGGAGCCGTTATCGAAGCAGATTACCGCGATGTGTACACTGGCACCATCCAGAATCCAATCACGGTCGGCGATTGCGTGGAAAATATCTCCAGTTTCTTTGATGCGGGTCAACGCCCTTCGGTTCCGCTGAAACCTTATCGCTTGAGTTCCGAGCAATCCGGCCCGACGAGTTTCGTTCGCTTCAACCTGGGCCCTGGCCTTTTCAAACCAGTAGCAGCACAGGTCGCTTGAATTAGGTATTCGGTCGCCATAGAGGCTGTACAGAGAGTTGGCATATTCGTCGCCTAGTTGCCTACGCAACGGCAAACTCCCCAAAAACGGCGGGTTCCCCACGATGAACTCCGCCGTCGGCCACTCCGGTTCCGCCGGATGCTCCGGGTCGCTCAGGTCCAGTATCGCGTCCGCCTGCCGTATCGTGTCCAGCGGCGTCAGGATCGGCCGCTGCGTGTACTGAAAGCCGTTGGCCTGGTGCCACTGGATGTAGCCGATCCACAGCGCCGTCCGCGCCAGTTCCGCCGCGTAGTGGTTGATCTCCAAGCCCAGCATCTGGTCCGGCTGCACCCGGGGCGTCAGCCCGTGCCACCCCCGCACCGCCGCGAAGTCGATCACCTCCCTCTCGAAGTCCAGCAGCGACCGCAGCGCGATGTACAGGAAGTTGCCGCTGCCGCACGCCGGATCCAGCACCTTCACCGACGCCAACCGCTCCCGGAACGCGTCCAGCCGCGCCCGTGCCCGCTCGTCCTGCTCCTCTTCTGTCATTGCGAGCGCAGCGTGGCAATCTCGCTCCCCTTCCAGCAGTTCCTCAATTTCCTGGCGCGTCGCCTCCCACTCCCGGCGCAGCGGCGTCATCACCACCGGCTCCACCACCAGCTCGATGTCGTCCGCGCCGGTGTAATGCGCCCCCGTCTGCGCCCGCTTGGATGCGTCCAGCGCCCGCTCGAACAGGGTGCCGAAAATGGACGGCTCGATGTCCCGCCAGTTCCGCTCGCACGCCTCCCCCAGCCGTTGCAACGCCACCGTGCTCAGCTCCACCGTGTCCACCACGCTGAACAGGTCGCCATTGAAGTGGGCGATCTGGTCCGCGCCGGCGTGTCCGCCGGTGGCCATCAGCGTGAACAGGCTGCGGATCGCCGCGTCGAAGGTCGCCGGGTCGCGATAGTGCTGCGCCACGATCCGGGCGAACAGCCCCTCCGGCAGCAGGCCGGCGTCCTCCGAGTAGAGGCAGAACACCAGCTGGTTCAGGTAGCGCGCCAGCCGCTCCGGTTCCTCATTCTGCGCCTCCATGTCCACCACGATGGACTGGAACAGCGACGCCGTCTCCCGGGTCACTGCGTCCACCGACCGCAGCCGCTCCCGGAACCGGTGCGGCGCGAAGAACACGTCCCGCAGCAGTTCCAGCCGCTCCGGCCTTTCGAACTCGCCGATCCCGACGTCGTATCGGGCGGTCTCCATCCCCGGGAAGTTGGTCTGGACCCGTATCGTCTCGAACGACGACACGATCAGCAGCGGCGGCGTCTTCAGGTGTACCTGGTAGCGCAGCAGTTGGTCGAAGGCCCCGTCCAGCTGCGCGTCCTGCCCCTTGAACTCCCAGCCGAAATGCTCCTCGAAATACGCGTCGGCGAACCCGCCCGGCACCCATTTCTCGAAGGTGAACGCCTCCGGATCGCCGTACCCCGCCGGCGTCGCGTGTCCCACCAGCCCGCACAGGTCGTTGAAGAACGACTGCGCCCCCTGCCGCTCGCCAAAGCCGGCATCCCGCCAGCGCGCGACAAACTCCTGGGGCGTGATCGTGGGCATCATCGGCGTCATGGCACACATATCGGGCAGGATAGCACGCCTGGTCGCCGGCGCAACGCGGGCGCCTCGGCGTAGCCGTTCCCAGGGTGAGCGCGGGTAATCATCCGCCACCGCGTTGCAGTCTCCCGTGCGTCCTGAGCAGGGTTATTCGATTGTTGTCGTCGGGGATGAAAGGGCGCGACGTTAGAGGTTAACGGAGCAATGCAAACACTTTGGGCAAGAGTCCGTGCTGTGGTGACGAGATTGCCACGCTTCGCTCGCAATGACATTCAAGCGGCGGGGAATGACTTTCAGGTGGCTCGCAGTGACATTGAGGTGGCTCGCAATGACATTCAAGTGGCTTACAATTACGCACTGCATTCCCGTCAGCGCATCGCCACGACACCGGAGGGACCATGAAACGCAGCGCATCCAGAATCCTCACCACCCACACCGGCAGCCTGCCCCGGTCTCCCGAGCTCCAGGACCTGCTGCGGGTGCGCGAGGATCAGCAGAGCTTCGACGAGGCATCGTTCCAGTCCAGCATCCGCGATGCCGTGGGCGACATCCTCGACCGGCAGCAGAACGCTGGCATCGACGTGGTCAACGACGGTGAGCAGGGCCGCTCCCAGTACGCCACCTACGTCAAGGAGCGGCTCACCGGATTCGAGGGCGAGCGCGTGGTGCGTTCCCGTCCGCGCCTGGACGACGCGGATTTCCCGGAGTTTGCCGCCACGCAGACCAGCATGTCCTCGCGCAACATGCCCCAGCCGGCCTGCACCGGCCCCATCGCCTGGAAGGACTGGCCGGCCGTAGAGCGGGACATCGCCAGCCTGCGGGAGGCCGCGTCGGGCCGCCAGGTGGAGGAGGTTTTCATGACCGCCGCCTCGCCGGGGGTCATCGCCAACTTCCTGCCCAACGAGTACTACGCCACCGAGGAGGAGTACCTCTATGCCCTGGCGGAGGTGATGAAGGACGAGTACAACGCCATCGCCGGCGCCGGCCTCATCCTGCAATTGGATTGCCCCGACCTGGCCATGACTCGCGTTTCACAGTTTTCGCACCTCTCCGTGGAGGAGTTCAAGAAGATCGTCGAGCTGCACGTTGAGGTCATCAACTACGCCCTGAAGGACATCGACCCGGAGCGGATGCGGCTGCACGTCTGCTGGGGCAACACCGAGGGTCCCCACCACCACGACGTGCCCCTGCGGGAGATCGTGGACACGGTGCTGCGGGCGCGGCCGCTGGGCCTGTCCATCGAGGGCGCCAACCCCCGGCACGGCCACGAGTGGAAGGTGTGGCAGGACGTCGCGCTTCCCGAGGGCAAGGTGCTGATCCCCGGCGTGCTGGACACCACCACCAACTTCATCGAGCATCCGGAGCTGATCGCCCAGCGCATCCTGAACTACGCCAACGTCGTGGGTCGGGAGAACGTCATCGCCGGCAGCGACTGCGGGTTCGGCACCTCCGCGTGGGGCCGCAAGGTGGAAACCAACGTAGCCTGGGCCAAGCTGGCCGCCATGGCGGAAGGGGCGCGCCTGGCCTCCCGGGAACTCTGGTAACCGCCTCCGGACGCGGTGTCAGCCGTACCCGGCATCACATCACGGCACCACCTCGTACTCCACCTGCGCCACCTTCCGGTCGCCGTCGTATACGTAGACGCCGTAGCGGCCGGGCAACCACGGATCTCCGATTCGCGGACCCACAGGAATGCGCCACCAGCCTATGGTCGTTGCTGGCCGGAATCCCATCGGGATCTGCCGGGGGTAGAAGGCGAATCCGTCCTCAAAATACTCCACGACATCCAGGGATACGGATTTCGTGCCGCTGGTGACTGGCAATGTGAAGCCTAGATAAATGTAGGCCCTGTCCACATCCCCTCCCTCGGCGACCGAAAAGGTTTCGGTTTCTCTGGCAAGGAAAGATCTCCAATTCCCTAATGCGTCCCAATCCTTCTCCAAACTCACGAAAGAGGTGACCACTCTCCCTTCAAACGCCTGCAATCTAGGTTGAACAGGTCCAGTTTCGGGCGGCGCGATACCCAGAGGGGTAGGTCCGTTGTACCAAGCGTTGATCACCGTATCTACCGCCGCTATCACCTCCGGCGCCGCGTCCTTCTTGAACGCCGCCTCCACCTCCGCTATGCCGGCGTAGGAGCCACGCCCCTTGGAGGCCAGGTACAGATTGCGGAACCCCTCCCGAAACTGCTCCCGCCCCAGCGTCCGGTACAGGTCCAGGAACAGCCGCTCCCCCAGCGAGTAGTTGCAGCCGAACTCCGCCGTTATGTCCCCGCCATGGCTCGGATGCAGCGGGTTCGCCCGGTCCAGTTCGCTCAGGTTCGCGTAGTAAGCGCAAGGGTAATGGCCCGCCGTCAGGCGCGCGCCGGTGCGCGCGTTCTCGACGATGAACTCCATGAACGTCGCCGCCCCTTCGTCGATCCAGTCCTCGTCGCCTCTCCAGTAGTAGTGGGCGATCTCATGGGCGGTCAGCTTGGGTAGCCACTTGGCATCGCGGCTTCCGTCGTCGACGTCGTACTTGGCCCGCTGCGCGATCACGTGCCCGAAGTTGGTGCCTGCACTACCTTCCGCAGCGTGGACCGCATCCTTGAATAGTATCCCGACGTATCGCACCGGGAACGGCTCCCCCATGAACTCCTCGATCGTCCGCACCGTGTGCTCGAGCAGGTCCATGCTGCGTGCCGCGCCGGGCTTGCTGCGCTGTATGGTCAGTTGCACCTCGCCGGCCAGCGGCAGCATGACGTTGCGCTGCTCCGTTCCCGGCCCCACCGGCGGGCGCGGAGTGGGTGTCGGCGTCGGGACCGGCGTGGGCGTCGGGGTTGGACGCGGCGTGGTGGTGGGTCGGGGGGTCGCCGTTGGTTTCGGTGTGGGTGCCGGCGTAGGCGTGGCCGTCGGACTGGGAGTTGCGGTGGCGGTAGACGTGGGAATGGGTGCAGCCGTCGGCTCCGAAGTTGCCGTTGCTGTTACCGCCGGCGCGACTGGAACCGCCGTCAACATGGGAGCGGGCGTGTCCGTAGGCACAGACTCCGTTGCCATTGCCGTCGGCATCATCGTTACTGCTGCCGGCGCAGCGACCGGCTCCTCGCCGCCGCACGCCAGCAGGGCCACTGCCAGGATTGACATTGCCACCGCGCTGAACGTGCGAAACCGGACCATCTACGCGCCCCCCTGCTGCCGGTTAGCCCTGTAGCACGATGTGCCGACGCCATTCCTCCGACAGCTCGGGAAAATCCTCGCGGTAGTGCGCGCCGCGACTTTCCCGCCGTTGCAGTGCCGCCTCGACGATTAGCCGCGCCACCACCAGCATGTTCCGCAGCTCAAAGTCCTCCGCAGCCTGCGGCGCGGGCCCGGATGTCCCATAATATTGGCGCTGCCACAGGTTCAGGATCCGCGCGGTCAGCAGCAGCCGCGTGCCGTTGCGCGCGATGCCCACGTTGCGCCACATCAGGTCCCGCAGGTTCTCTTTCCCCCGTTCCGGTACAGTGGCGCACACCATGGCCCGGTTCGCCAGCCCGGCGCGGGTGTTGCCGTCGCTCTCGTCCGACACCTCATACTCCGGCGCGTTGCCCAGCGTCGCCTCCACCAGCCTACGGGAGAACACCAGCGTGTCCAGCAGCGAGTTGCTCGCCAGCCGGTTGGCGCCGTGGACCGCCGCGCACGCCGCCTCGCCGCAGGCGTACAGGCCGTCGACGTTGGTCCGTCCCCACGTGTCGATTCGGATGCCGCCCATCATGTAATGCGCCGCCGGCGCCACAGGTATGGGCTCCCGGGTGATGTCCAGCCCGTACCGCCGGCACTCGGCGTAGATCGTTGGGAAGCGGCTGGCCACCGTGGCGGCGGGCAGGTGCGATATGTCCAGCATCGCCGGCCGGCCGTCGGCCCGCTCCATCTCCGACGCGATGGCCCGCGACACCACGTCCCGGGGCGCCAGGTCTCCCATGGCGTGATGGGACGCCATGAAAGGGTCTCCGTGCGCGTTGCGCAGTATCGCCCCCTCGCCGCGCATCGCCTCCGACAGCAGGAAGGTGGGCGCGCCCTCCAGCCATAGCGCGGTGGGATGAAACTGGTAGAACTCCATGTCCATCACCTCCGCGCCGGCCAGGTATGCCAACGCCACGCCGTCGCCGGTCGCCACCTCCGGGTTGGTGGTGTAGCGATACAGCCGGCCGGCCCCGCCGGTGCTCACGACTACAACGTCGCTCTGGAACACCTGCCGGCCGGTGTCGCCGTTGGTTCCCATCACCTCGACGCCGGCTGCCGCGCCGTCGGCGACGCAGACGCGGATGGCGTGGGTGTACTCCAGGACCGTGATGCGCTCTGATATTCGCACCCGGTGGGCCAGGGTGTCCTCGATGTGCTGGCCGGTGGCATCGCCCCCGGCGTGCAGGATCCGCGGCATGCTGTGCGCGCCCTCGCGCCCCAGGGCGATCTGCCCGTGGATGGTGTCGAAGGGGACGCCCCACCGGATCAGGCCGGCGATGCTGTCCGGCCCCTGCCCGGTGAGAACGCCCACCGCCTCAGGACTGCACAGGCCGGCGCCGGCTTCCAGGGTGTCCCGCTCGTGCAGCGTTGCCGAATCCCCGGGGCCGATAGCCGCCGCGATGCCGCCCTGGGCGTACCGGCTGTTGCAGTCGTCAATCCGGCCCTTGGTCACCACCAGCACGCTGCCGTGCTCGGCCGCCAGCAGCGCGGTGTTCAGCCCGGCGATCCCGCTGCCGATGACGATGTAGTCGTAGCTCGTTCGGTCCATCTCAATAATCGGCATCACTCACCGTTTGCAATCGTGTCCCAGCGCCAGGGCCGCGCTGCGGTCCTGAGCTGCGCTTTGTTCATTCCCCAGCGCCCGGAGAGCGCGACTCCGATTGCAGTAGGCTGGCGCAAATTCGGGATCAAGCCGGATGGCCGCACCGCAGTCCTGTATGGCATGGTCAAAGGCGTTGGTGTCGACATAAGCGCCGCACCGGTTGCCATAGGCGTCGGCATCTTCCGGATTGAGTATGATGGCGATGCTGTAGTCCGAAATGGCCTGGTCATACTCGCCTTTGTCGTGGCGGGTGCCGCCCCGGTTGAAATAGGGCGCGGGCCATGCCGGGTCGAGGCGGATGACCGCGTCGTAGTTTTCTATGGCCTGGTAGTACTCACCTTTGCCGGAGTAGGCGTTGCCCCGGTTGTTGTAGGTGGCGTATGCCTCCGGATCTAGGCGGATGACCGCGTCGTAGTTTTCTATGGCCCGGTCATAGGCCCCTTGGTGGGCGTAAGCGAGGCCCAGGTTGTTGTACGCTTCCGATAGCTCCGGGTCGGCCTGGATGGCGGCGTCGTAAGCCTCAATGGCCCCGTCGAGCTCCCCTTCCATGAGTTTTGCGTTGCCCTCTTTCGCCTTCCGGAACGCCGGGTCCAGCGCACAGGCGATGCTCAACACCATAGCCACGGCAACCAACGCCGGCAGTCCGAGCTGGAGCAGCCGTCGGCTGAACCGTACTCCGCAGCCGTCGCCGTTGGGCGAGCGATTGCCTCCGCTATGGAGCGGGCAGGGACCCATCCCGTGGTCCTGTATACGCTTAGTGGGGGCGAATAATATTCGCCCCCACGATCGGCCGGTGATTGTCGCGACGGTTGTCTAGTCGTCGGCGCCCACCGCTGCCGGCTCCTCGATAGGCTCCAACTGCCACGGGAAATTCCCGTCGAACAGGAACCCTTCCTTGTTGCCCCACTCGGCCTCGGGAGCCTCGTAGTAGATCTCGATCTCGTTGTCGTCCGGATCGAAGATATAGACGCCCATGGAGATGCCGTGGTCGCCGAGCCGCTTGAAGCGGACGCCGTGGTCCTTGCACCGCTGGTAGAGCTCCTTGAGGTCGCGGAAAGAGTTCATCTGCCAGGCCATGTGGGCCATGCCCACCCGCCGGTCCTCGGGGCCGGGCGCGTCCATGCCCAGAGGGACCAGGGCCAGCTCATGGGACATGGTGGTGTCGGCGGACAGGAATGTCATCCCGCCCGGGCGCCCGGTCATCACCGTGAGGCCAAGGACATTCGTGTAAAAATCAACGCTGCGCTCGATGTCCCGGACCTTGATGACCAGGTGACCAAGCTGCTTCGGTGTGTGGGCCATATCGATACCTCCCATGTTGGCGATTTGCGATTTACCTTTAGCCGCATTATATCCCACGGGGACAATAGTGTGCATTGTGGGATTTTATGGTAAAACCACCCTTGATAACCTCCGATAATTGATTGATTGTTCCCAGTATAATGGGCCACTGCCAGCTAGGATGCCGTCCCAGCCGTATGTGATGGATATGACGCAACGCAACGTCGCGGAGTCGGGGTCGCTGCCCGTGGACGAAGTATCCACGAACGGCAGTAACGACAATGCTCCCCGGCTGACGTTCAAACAGGCCGACGAGCCGTGGGAGTTCGAGGAAATCTCCCAGCTGAACTATGCCTCTTTCGTCGAGGAGGTGCCCCAGCATCCATCCAACGACGCCGGCATGCTGGTGGACCGCTTCCACGACGAGAACACCTACTTCATCTGCCGCCGGGACCAGGATCTCGTGGGCATGATCTGTGTCCGCGACCGCCGGCCCTTTTCCCTGGACGAGAAGCTGGGCAGTCTGGAAGAGTACCTGCCCCAGGCGGAGGGCGCCCGGGTGTGCGAGGTACGCCTGCTGACTGTGCGACCGGATATGCGGCGCTCTCGCGTCCTGACCGGCCTGCTCACGATGATGGCCCACTACTGCCACGAGGGCGGATACGACTACGTGGTGATGTCCGGGCGGGTGTCCCAGCAGGCCCTGTATCGGCACATCGGCTTCATCCCCTTTGGCCCCGTCGTCGGTGATGACGCCGCGCCCTACCAGCCCATGTACCGGCCAGTGGGCAACGTGGGCGCCGAGTTCGCCGGCCTGTTTCACGACCAGGTGGACGCGCCCACCGGCGAGCCGGTGATCCTGACGCCGGGCCCGGTGGCAATGCCCGAGGCGGTGGTGCGGGCCTTTCAGCGTCCGCCGCTTTCACATCGCTCTCCGGAATTTGCCAACCTGATGCAGAGCGTCCGCCGGCGGCTGCGCGCCCTCACCAACGCCAACCACTGCGCCGTGATGGTCGGCTCCGGCACGTTGGCCAACGACGTGGTCGCCGCCCAGCTGTCCCGCCTGGATGCGCCGGGCGTGGTCGTTACGTCCGGAGAGTTTGGCGAACGGTTGCTGGATCACGCCAACCGCATGGGCCTGCGCTACACGGCCGTGCAGCACGAATGGGGCAGCCCCCTGGATTATGAACGCATTGAAGGAGCGTTGGCCGAGGCGGTGGACGGACAGCCCGCGGGTTGGCTCTGGATGCCCCACTGTGAGACCTCCACCGGAGCCCTTGCCGACCTGGCCCGCCTCAAAACAATGTGCCAGCGACACGACGCCCGGCTTGCCCTGGACTGCATCAGCAGCATCGGCGCGACGCCGGTGGACCTCAGCGACGTGTGGCTGGCCAGCGGAGCCAGCGGCAAGGCCCTCGCCGCTTACCCGGGCCTCGGCGTGGTGTTCTCCGGCTACCGGCCCGAGTCCGATGAAACCCTGCCGCGCTACCTGGACCTGGGGCTGCACTGCGCCGGCGAAGACAGCGGCGCGGTGCCCTTCACGCTGTCCTCCAACCTGCTGGCGGCGCTGGACGCCGGCCTTGCCCGCCAGTCCGAAACCCTGCTGTCCCGCATCGACCAGGAAGGCCGCTGGCTCCGCCGGCAGTTGCGCGACCTGGGCTTCACCGTGGTGGCCGCCGAGGAAGAGAGCGCTGGCGCGGTAACCACCATCGCCCTGCCCTCACGCTCCTTGGCTGATCGCGGTCTTGAGGCCCTGGAGATGGGCCGGGACCTGGAGTCCCACGGCTTTTACACCTCCTACGCCAGCGGTTACCTGCGCCGGCGCAACTGGCTCCAGATCTGCCTCATGGGCGAGACCCATCGCGGGCAGTTGGAAAGATTGCTACCGGTGCTGGCCGCCCAACTCGACCGCATGACGCGCGCCGGCGCAACCACGTAAACCCGGTACGCATCGCGGTTCGTTCGTCCTGTTTGCCGCGTCGGTTTCCCTCGCCGCGAGCGCTTGTACCTCAGCGCCCCTCGCGGTTGGTACGCGCCGATGGCTGGAGCATGATAGTTCCCAAAATTGGCGTTGCGCAAAAATCAGGTTTTTGGGTACTGAACCTTCGGGTCTTGAACTAAAAAATGTCCCGGCGATTAACCCACGACCGCCGGCAGTTCGATCCTGGCGCAGCTTCGCTTGACCCTTCTCGCAATCGCGAAATATCATCAAACTCCACCAAAATGCCCAGAGGTTGGAAACATGACCGCCACTCCTGAAACCCTCGAAAAAATCGCCAGCATAATCAGGGATGAGCTGCCCAAGTACCTGTCCCACGACTTCATCATCTGCGATGTGAAAGCGCAGAACCGGCCCGGCCCATACGACGAGGACTTCGTGCATATCCGGGTGGTCCTTGATGATGACCATCCAAAACTCGACCCTCGAAAAACGATCGAGTTCAGCAGCGATATGCACACCCTCCTGGAGCAGCTCGGAATATTTCACCCACCGCACATCTCCTATCCCAGCCGGAGCGAGCTCAGCCGATGACCGTATCCGGAAGCTCGCCGCCAACCCCAGTTGATTGGCGAAACCTCATCCAGGCAGGACGCGACCTACTGAACCCGCAACTAGCGGAGCATATTGCCACCGACGAACACGTTCGCAGAGCAATTAGCAACGCCTACTACGCCTTGTTCCACGCACTGGCAGAGAACAATGCCTCCACACTCATCAGCTCGCCCAGCAACGCGATAAACGCCTCCGCTTGGTCGCGGGTTTACCGCGGACTCGACCACAGCACCGCCCACCGCGAACTCCAGAGACACCGCCATGAACTCTCCGTTCCGGCCCGGAGCTTCGCGGACACGTTCAGCAAAATACAACATTTCCGCTACCTGGCCGATTATGACCACAACGCTGCCTTCACCACCGACGAGGCAATCGCACAGCTCGCCCAGGCCGAGACATCTATCCTCGACTACTCACAAGTCTCTCCAAGCGAGAGGTTATACATCGCTACCCTGACCTTAATCAGATCACGCTAGCCGCCATCCCACAGTGACACCCGCTTCCTTCACGGGCCTACCAAACGGCTGTTACCTTTCGTCCCCGCGTTGAATTAGGTCCAGGCAGCCAAGGTAACCGAGCCCTCCGGCGCTGATGCCGGCAATGCAGCTCATGAAAGTGGCAATGTCTGCATCGTATGCCGTCGCCATATCGGCCAGCAGATCGTGGCAGGCCGCGAAATCAATTGATTCCAGGTAGAGTCCAATCGCGCAACTCACGAATGGAGTGAGGTCATCGGCGGATCGGGTTGTCGGCTCTGGTTGCGCATGTGACGCGTCAGGCAACAGGCCAGCATTCCTTATTGTCGTTAATCACCCAGATCCACCATCAGGGAAACCAGCTCCACGACGCCGGTCTCGTCGTAAGACGCGGCCCGTGTCTGTCCCGTAGGCCGGACGGCAACATCCACCTGCGCCTTCGCGACATCAATGCCTACGTATCTCGGTTTCTCTTCCATCTGTACCTCCGGTGTGAGCGCTGGCCCGTCCTTGCACGATGCGGGCTCGATTGGCCCCGGCAACTGTTCGGGCTCTGCTCGCAGGGAGCGCGGCGACCCTCGCTACTGGACGGTCTGTCGTGACCCAGGGGATGACGGTCTGCCGCGCTCGGCTCCATCGCCAAAGTCAAGATAAAAGGGTATGGACGTCCAGTCCCCTTCGGGTATGGCTTCGATGAGATTGCGCAAGCTTTGGTGTTGGCGCACGTTGATGGAGAAGCGGACATCCAGCTTTCGGCAGACGGCGACGATGGCGTGGGTGCAAAAGCCGCTGTCGGCACGCGCGGTGAGTTGTCCGGTGGCCCCGCCGTAGCGCACTCGTCCCACGGTTTCACTCAGGAAGTGGGCGGTGCCCCGCGCCGTGTTGGCCCGACCCTGGCGCAGTCCGGACATCAGCACGCCGTCGGTTCCGGTGACGATGGTCAGTAGTGGGTGATAGCCCTGTTAGCCGGTGTAGCCGTGGTGGCGGGCTCCTTCCTTGCCCAGTCTGTAAGTCTCACAGACGGTGGAGTCAACAATGGTCAATGGCCCACTGCCCAATCCCGCCCCAGCCGACCATGCCCGAGCCAGCAGCTCCCGGCTCACTCGGTCCAGTTGACGAGCGTAGCCCCACCGGAAGCTGCGCAAGAAGGTGCCCGGGGTGGACGGCGCCTTCGCCGTGCAGCACAGGACCCGCCCGGTCCAGCCGGTACGCAGCACGTCGGCGTCGTCGATGCCGTCGCCACCAGTCAGCGCCGACGCCACCAGGGTCATCATCTTATCGCCAGCGTTGGCTCGGCCAGGAGCGCGGCCCAGGTCAACATGGTTGTCCACCAGCTCGCCCAGTCCCAGGCGGTGGGCCAACGTGACCGGAAGCAGCAGCCCAGCATTGGCCACCAGGCGGTGGTCATCAAAGGCGATTTGGATGCGGTCGGGATGGTCAAGTGGTAGCATCCGTTGGGTGCTCCTTGTTTCGGGTCGGTTTGCTGTTTCACAAACCATTATCCCCGAACCAAAGGAGCACTTTCTTACCCCTTCAGCACCCCGCGACAATCACCTCTTCGGTGGATTGGGGTTTAGCACCTGGAATCCACTCCAACCAGCGCCAATTCCGGCAGTCCATCCAGTTCTGTGTAGGTTTCTTCAGTCCCGGCGTAAACCAGCTCTTTGGCCATGATGCCGCGCCACTCTTTCAGTCGGCGTTGCATGGTTCGCAGTTGCGCCTCGCTGAAACGGTCCGAGTGTTCTGATTGCAATCTGGCCATCAGCGCCTTGCCGGTGGCATCCGGTTCGGCCTGCAACCAGACCAGCACCTCACCCCAAACACCCTCGAAGGGGTCCTTGCGGGTCCGCCAGTGCCGGGGACCTCGGACCCGGGCCGCGTGAGTAGGTCGGACTTCACCCTGGCGCCACAGCCTCGGCAGCTTGGCGAGGAACTTGCTCAGGCTTTCGCCCTGAGGCGTTTCCCGCACTTCCGGAGACGTCGCCGCCACCAGGGCCGACTGGGCTTCTCGGATGGTATGCAGCAACAACACCGGGTCCAGTCTGGCCCGGTACTCCATCAGCGCGGCCCTCATCTCATCGCTGGTCGCATCGTGTTGGATCAGCCGGTCGCATGGCGTGGTCGGCGGACTGTAACGCTTGACGGTGGTGGCTCCGTCCCGGGTCTTGTCGATCAGCTTGAACGAGGGCTGGAAGAAGTTAACGTACAGGCGCAACGCTCCGTAGAGGTGCGCCATGGTCTGACCGGCGACCTGACCCGAGTAACGATCATGGCCGACGAAACGGCGTACCACTGAACCGTTCTTCTGCTCGATCCAGGCCTGGTCGTTGCTGCGGTACGCCCGGGAACGGGTGAACTCGATACCGCGATCGACACAGTACTTGATCAGCGTCTCGTTGATGAACGCGCTGTCGTTGTCCGAGTCGATGCCACGGATGCGGAAAGGCAACCGCTGCCAATGGCTTCCAGTCCCTCCACAATCAGGGACTGCTCCTTGGCCAGGAGGGGAACGGCTTCGGTCCAACCGGTGCAGATGTCGGTGGCCACCAGGCTGTGGATGAATGATCCGGACAGCGGTCCACCGCAGTGCAGCACCAGATCAATCTCCAGAAAGCCCGGCGGCGGTCAATGCGCTGACAGGACTAATTGTCGTTAATCATCCTGCCTGTTGCAGACACCAGAAGCAGGGCATAACCTCCTCGCGACGGTTCCACGTTCAGGAACAATCGCATCCCAATGCACGGACACGGTGCTAGCCCGTGTGTATAATCGCGCGAAGGTTGACCCATCGGCCAATCTTGTTTAATTGTGATCGAGAGCGTCCAATGCGGTGATAAATTAAATATGGAAGATGCACATGATCTTATATTACAAGCTTTTCGCCAAGCTTGGTCTTCTAACAAACCGGACTGGTATAGGATGACCACACCGGTGTTGAAAAACCGCATGCTGGCGCTTACTGACGGGAGATTCACCGAAGCTAGGTATGGCGCCCGATCGCTTACAGATTTTGTCACGAAATTTGACGATCTAATTACCCTAGACGGCTCGAGAATTCCGCCGATCGTAGAGTTAAGGGACCAGGAGCGGATCCATGTAACCCCATCTGAGCTGGAGCGAGGATCCCGATCGCCTAGGATTCGCAGCGACTTGTGGCGGGCTACGCTAGATTACGCTAGCGGTCAGACGTACGTTTGGGACGCAAAAGAGAATCAAGCGCGACCACAAGAACCCGGTGACGGCCTGACTGTGATCCCTACGATAACTTCAGAACAACAGCAACGATGGCGCATAGACTTCAGCGAAACGGAGTCATCCTCAGAACCCACCCAAAGCGACGAGTTTGAGCGCCTTTCACACTGGCGGGACAATCAACTTCCCACTGCGGCACTACCTCCTCGCCTCATGCCGCGATGGAATCGGTATTTGCGGGAACGTGTCCAAGAGCTTTTGCAGGCATGGTTCGAAAAGATTGGCATGGCGCCGCCATCTGACTTGGTAATTACGCAACCGACAACTGTCGTCCGACCGTCCGAAACTGAAGATCTACGGCAGTTGGTCATGCGCGTAGTAGAACAAATGACGGAACGCGAATTGGCGGATCTGGTGTTGCCGTCTCGAGCTGTGCTTCGGGCAACAGGAAGGCGACGGTAACTATGACCGAACGGACCGTAGAAGTCTGGATCCTATATCCTGCGCCGAATCGACAATCTGTGGCGAGCGCCATCATGCAGGTAAGGGCTTCATGCGATCTTATGCACTGGGAAGTCCGTGAGATCCCCGTCAAGCCGATCAGGATAAACGGCAGACCATTCGGGAAAATAAAGTCCGAGGATGCGGTCAACTTGTACAAAAGCATCCACCGGGCCAAAGTTGGTATCTGGCAAGTAGGGCATGCCCATGCACCGGCCAAACCGCAACCAGATGACAAGATCAAGGACTATATCCGCCTCGAGACGTTCGTCAGATACAAAGCGTTTCACCGTATGGTACAAGCGGCTGATTTCTTTGAACTATGGAACTTATCCATGGAGGACTTCCAAACATGGTTGACCGGCGCCCACTGCGAGAACGAGGGAGACCCGCGCTGCTTGCCACTTCATCTGTTCAGAACGAAGGCTGATTTCGAGGGCTTGGGTACGCAAAAGGCTCGCACTGATTTTGCAGTGAGTTACGGAAACCAATCAGCGCGAAAGGATGCGGATGGCCTACTTTGGAATAGGCCCCGAGGCGGCCTTCACGGGCGAGACGGCCTCCACGTTGCAGGGCGCGAATTGGCCATCGGTTTTCATTGGGACGTTACGGCCGGCCGTAACGGAGGAAAGATCGTATCGCCTGAAGGGGTGTGGAGTCTGGATGCCAATCGCTACGCGAACATCTACCCCGACGCCCATGTCCGAGCGGGCCAGGGTGCTTCCAGGCGTAAGCTACGAAAGCAAAAAGCCCGCTGACTCAGCGGGCTTTGATCAAAAGTTCGAGCACTTTACACCATTAATGGCTAAATGCGTTGATGATTCAGTCCGCGACGGATAGTTTCATTGAAATTCACTGCTACGGCCTCCCAGATTGAAGTGCCCCAGTAGTGCCCCACCTTTGTCCGGGCTCGAGATAATGCGCCGAATCAGCTAACGCCATACCATTATGGCTGAAGCGAACAGTAGATCTCCTGCTTGCCTCCTTCCACGACCGCTGCAAGGTTTTTGGATCCTTTAGTCGCTCGTGGATCAACGATAATGTACCGCGTCGTTGACACGCTGTCAAACATCGAGCCTAAATGTTCCGCTTGCAGGCCGCAGGGCTTGCACCGTCGCCAGTCCTCGAAGGGGTCGTCCAGCAGGACGGGGATCCACTCAGGCATCGCGTATTCGGAGTGAAGGACAGTCGCCCCGAATGCGCCCCCTAATCCCGAATCCACCGAAGTGATGGGCGCTGGCGTTGACACGAGGGATGATGGGTAAGGGAAGGCGAACGGGCCAGGCCCGATTCCAATAGATGGGGACGAGGTCGGCGTGAGATAGGCACACAGACATGATGATGGCGGCCCGCCGTGGCCATGGCGGACCTAATCCGATAGGCGGTGGGCAAGGAGTGCCCTTCGTGGACTGGGTTGGTGCTCGTTGGCGGAGACGTTCAGTTGGCCGGATGGCGGGTCAGCGGGCTGGTTGCCGCCGTCAGGACGTGAGAGGCAAGGCTCGCAATCGGGCCAGGGTGCGATTGAGTTGGTATTCCCAAGGCCAGCGCTGGGGAAGATGCAGGGTGAGGCGGCGCGCCGAACGGGTGAGCCGTCCGGTCAGGGACGCATTGCTTCAAATCAAATGTTACTGACATTCGCTCGCATCAAGCCTCCTGACGGACCTGCCACGAAATTCGAGTAGGTGGCCACCGTCCTCGGAAAGGTCCGCTGCAACGCATCGGCGAACCCGATTTAGGCATCCACCTTCGGGCGTCCTCCGCCTTATTGATACCCACTGTGCTTCGCCCAAGGGTCATTACGTAAACCGCTCCGTGCGGGAAATCCGCTCGCCCGCCGGATGGCGGATTTCGCCGCCCCGTTTTGATCTACCCCGATTGCGGATACGCCTCATCAGCCATCCCAAGGTCGTCGCATCACCCATCCGACCTACACCGGGTGATGAACGACAATAAGTCCTGCCGGTCGCGACGACTACTTTTGCCGGTCGAGATGAGGTAAATCATCCGGTACGGAGGTACCGGATTGATCACAGACCGACAAGTCGCACTATTGAGGCGGAAACTTATGGAAGGAAAGACTCAGGAGACAGCAGCGGCCAAGGCTGGAATGAGCGTGCGCTCGGCACGGAAATGGCAAAGCGGCCCGTTGCCGTCGGAAACCAGGCAAGAGCGCCAGTGGCGCACCCGGCCCGATCCCTTCGACGGGGTGTGGGAGGAAGAGATCGAGCCCCTGCTACAAGGAGAAGCGGCGGGCAAGCTGAAGGCAACGACAATTATCGAGTGGTTGGAGGAGCAGCATCCCGGCCGGTTCAGCGCTTCCCAGCTGCGCACACTGCAACGACGATTACAGGATTGGCGGGCGCTAAACGGTCCGGATCAGGAGGTGTACTTCCCCCAGGAGCATCCACCCGGCCGGGAAGCCCAGTTCGACTTCACCCACGGCAGTTCCCTGAAAGTGACTATCGCCGGTCAGCCCTACCGCCACCAGCTGTTCCAGCTGATCCTCAGCCACTCGGGGTGGCGCTACGCGGAGCTCGCCGCCGGCGAGACCTTCCTGGCGTTGCAAAAGGGTCTGCAATCTGCCCTCTGGACCCTGGGCGGCGTGCCTGAGGTGGTGCGCAGCGACAATACCTCTGCCGCCACCCACGAGGTGAAACGCAGCCGGGGGCGGGCGCTTAACGACAATTACGCCGCCCTGCTGGACCACTACGGTCTCCAGTCCACCCGCATCAATCGCGGCCAGAGCCATGAAAACGGCGTCGCCGAGCAGGCTCACTACCGGCTCAAGGACGCCATCGACCAAGCCCTGATGCTCAGAGGCAGCCGCGACTTCGACACCGTCGACCACTACGCCGACTTCATCCGGCAGATGGTCGCCAGGCGCAATCGCCTGGTACAAGGGAAGCTGGAGCAGGAAATGCCTTCGCTGGGACCCCTACCCTCAGCTCCCATGCCGGAATACGTCAACTACCAGGCCAAGGTCCGTAAGTGGAGCACCGTCAAGGCAGCCGGTCGGACCTACTCCGTGCCCTCCCGTCTCATCGGGAAGGAGGTGCGGATCCGGCTGTACGCCGACTGGGTGGAAGTGTACTACAAGGGCAGTCTGGTGGAACGCATGGCGCGGGTGCACGGTGAGGGGGAAGCCAACGTCAATTACCGCCATGTCATCGGGTCGCTGGTGCGCAAGCCAGGGGCCTTCGCTCGCTACCGCTTCCGGGAGCAGCTGTTTCCCACCATGCACTTCCGCCTCGCCTACGACGGGCTCAGGAAATGGCGTGGGGAACGAGCCGACGTGGAGTACGCGCGCATCCTGCACCTGGCGGCGACCACGATGGAAGCCACGGTGGACAGCGCGCTGGACCTGCTTTTGGAAACGGGGGAGACCTTCGACTACGCTGCGGTGAAGGAGTTGGCCGAGCCCAGGGCGCCGGAAGCTCCGCTGCTGACCCTGTCCGGGAAGTCGGACCTGAAAGTCTACGACCGCTTGCTCACAGTCAGCCTGGCCACGGTGGAGGTGTGCGGATGACGGACACCAGCATCATGCAGGAACGCATCAGCGATCTGTGCCACCAATGCAAGCTGCCCACGGTGGGGGCGGAAACCACGCCGCGTTTCACCGCCGCTGGCCACGGCGACGCCCTGCCCACCTTTCTGGAGGTGCTGGAACAGGAAGCCGAGGATCGCCGTCAGCGTCGCATCGACCGGCTGCGCAAGATATCCAGGCTGCCCTCGGGCAAGACCTGGGAGACCTTCGAGCACGACCGGATGCCCTTGGCACTCAGGCAGCAGATGGACCAACTGGCCCAGGGCAGTTTCGTAGATAGCGGCGTCAACGTGCTGGCCTTCGGATTGCCCGGCACCGGCAAGACCCACGCCCTGTGTGCCTTGGGCCACCGCCTAGTGGAAGCCGGCCACTCGGTCCTCTTCGCCCCAGCCTATCGTCTGGTGCAGGAACTGCTCGCCGCAAAGCGCGATCTTGCCCTGCCCCGGCAGCTGCGCAAGCTGGACAACTTCGACTTCCTGCTCCTCGACGATCTGGGCTACCTGCCCCAGGGGGCCGAGGAGTCCGAGGTCCTCTTCACCCTCATCGCCGAACGCTACGAGCGGAGGTCGCTGGGCATCACGTCCAACCTGGTCTTCTCGGAGTGGGAGCGCATCTTCGCTAACCCCATGGCCACCGCGGCCGCCATCGACCGGGTGGTGCATCACTCCGTCATCCTAGAGTTTGACGTCCCCAGCTACCGCACCGGCGCGGCCCAGCAACGCCGCCAGCCAGAGGAGGTGAACCGGCAAAACTAATCGACGTAACCGGCATTTCTAGTTGACGCGGGACACGTGTACAGTGCTTGCTAGGATATCGCGGGTTCATGAATTGCGGTTCCGGCATATCTGGTACCAATAGCGACGACCCACCGGTAAATGGTGAAACTAGCAGTGAGTTTCTACCTCTCCCTCTCTGCTGTCAGCGTAAAGCATGTCAGCCCCGCCCCGTGGTCCCAGATGGATTCCGAGAACGGGCGTCGCTCGGCTCCCGCTTGGGACTTTCGGCGGCGAACACCGCGCACAGCTCGTAGTCGGTATCTTCGAGGATCCGGTACTCGCAGGGTGCACCGGTATCCGGGTCTTCGATGGATTGGACGACGTATTGCGAGGCCAGCAGGTCGGACGGGATGGCGGGCATCCCGTCCGAATACTTCAACCGACGCTGGGACCAGCGGAGGTACGACTACTACTTTTCCGCGGCGGGGTATGCCAGCGCCGTTGCGGGTCGAAAGATTGTTGAAAACCGTCGCCCTCAGGGCTGGGTATGGTCATAGCGTGCGGCCGTTATTTCGCTCCCAGGTCTGATGTCACCTGACCGATCACGTTGTCCATCGTGGACACGATCTGCTCGATCTCGCCGGGCGTGACGCACAGGGGCGGCATTATGTTCATGAGGTCTCCGCCGCGCAGGAAGAGGCCATTGTCGGCAAAGCCCTGGGTCAACCTCGGACCCAGACCGGCGTCGGCAGGGAAGTATTCCTTGGTCTCCCGGTCCTTCACCAACTCCAGCCCGCACATGAGACCCAGGCCACGGACGTTGCCGATGATGGAGTGTTTTTCCTTCAGCTCTTCGAGACCGTCCAGCAGATATTTCCCCATCCGGGCCGAATTCTCCACCATCCCTTCCCGCTCCATGATTTCCAAATTCTTCAGGGAAGCCGCAGCGGCTACCGGATGCCCGCCGAAGGTGATGACGTGTCGGAAGGCCGCCTTGGGGCCGCCCACAAAGGCGTCGGCGATGGGCTTGCGAAGTATGGTTCCCCCCATGGGGATGTATCCGCTGGTAATGCCCTTTGCCACCGTCATCATGTCAGGAACGACGTCCCACTGGTTGCAGCCGAACCATTTGCCGGTGCGGCCAAAACCGGTGATGACCTCATCGGCGATCAACAGGCAGCCGTACTTGTCGCAAACTTCCCGAAGCAGGGGCCAATAGTTGTCCGGCGGCACCACTGCTCCCATGGGGCTGGAGATGGGTTCGGCGATAACCGCCGCCACGGTGTCCGGTCCCTGGAACCGGATGATGCTCTCGATTGCGTCCACACAACGTTGACCACATTCTTCCGGCGTTTCGCTGTTGAACTCGCAGCGATAGAAGTTGGGCTGTGGAGCGTGGAATGTATTCGGCATCAAGGGTTCGTAGTCGTCCCTGGGGTAAAGAAAGTTGCCCCCCAGGGCCATCGCGCCCATGGTGGCGCCGTGGTACGAGTCCTTGCGGCTGATGAATTTGGTGCGCTGAGGTTCGCCGATCCGCTTGAAATACGCGCGGGACAACTTCAACGCGGTTTCCACCGACTCGGAACCCCCGCTGGTGAAGAAGCAGCGGGAAAGATCACCGGGCATCATGGACGCGATTTTGTCGGACAGCCTAACCGTAGGTTCGGTGGTGGTGCCCATGGGCATATAGGTGATCTTGAGCATCTGCTCGTAGGCCGCGTCCGCAATTTCCTTCTGGCCATATCCGACGTTCTTCAACCAGAGGCCCGACATGGCGTCGATGTAGGTGTTGCCCAAGGCGTCAGTGACCTGACAACCCTTGCCTTCCACGAAGATCTGGGGTTCACCTTTCTCGGCCATGTCGCTGGGTTCCCGCAGGTACACCCAGAGGTTTTCCAGGGCGGTCGTTTGCAGGTCGTGTACCGCAGATTCGGTATGGGTAGCCATGGTTTCCTCCGGATGCCGTTACAAGTGCAAGATTAGGGATATTTGTTGCCGGCCAGTTTAACACGACAACGCCGACGCAGAGGGCGGGTTGGAAAAGTCAGCGCCCGGAATTTCACGGCGAAGCCGGAATTTCACGGTAAAGCCCAGGGGCCGCCGGAGCCGGAAGTCGAGATTGGTAGTATGATGCTCGGAACGATACACCGTCAGAAGGCCACCGTCAGAAGGCCAACCTATCGAGAGGCAGAACCCCTATGCCCAGATACACAACCAACGTCGGCAGCGTTCAATTGCTAGCGCTGAACGATGGAATGCCCACTCGGTCTCCCCTCATGCCTTTTCCGGATACCACCATCGAACAATGGCGGGAGTTTCCTGAGCTTTTGGATGACCACGACCAGATTACCAGCAGGTATGGAACCACGGGCGTCCGTTCGCAGGGAAAGCTGATCATCGTCGATACCGGCCTGCAGGCTCCCGACGGTACGCTGATGTCCGACATGCGAGCCAAGGGCGTCGACCCGGAGGCTGTCGACCTGGTGGTGTTCACTCACCTCCACCCCGACCACGTGGGCTGGAACCTCACCGACGGCAAGCCCAACTTCCCCAACGCCCGTTACCTGGCGCCGCGGAAGGACTGGGACTACTGGACGCAGCCCGACGTGCTGGCCGGCGCTGCCCACGTCCGCGACCAGGTGGTACCCCTGCAGCGTCTGGGATTCATCGACCTGATCGACGACGACTACCGGATCACGGACGAGCTCACCACGGTCGCCACGCCGGGGCATACCCCGGGCCACGTCTCGATCATGATCGCCTCGGGCGGAGAGCGGGGTTACATCCTGGGCGACGTGGCGCACAATCCGGCCCAGGCGCATTACACCGATTGGTGCCCCATATTCGACATCCAGCCGGATCTGTCCCGGAGCACCAGGCATTCCGTGATGGACATGCTGGAAAACGAGCAGATTTTGGTCTCCGCCGGACACTATCCCGATCCCGGCTTCGGCCATTTCGTCCGGGTCAACGGACGGCGCTCCTGGCGGGGCATCTAGCCGGTTCGGCATCCCAATTGCGTGCGAAACGAATTGCGATTACATACGTGAGTACACCGCTTGGAACGTCACGTTACGCCAACAGTTTAGCGCTCTTTGGTGGGCGTATTCTGCGCGTTCTGGATGACTTGCTGCACTAACGCCGGATTACTGGACACCCGTTCAACGGCTTTTGCGTCCTTGTTATCCTTCCGCTCGTCCACGAATTTGATGATTGCTCCTATGGTGTAAAACATGGCCTGTCCTCCTATATCGAGGGTTACAGCTATGATCCCGTAGATGAGTGCGCCCATACTAGCGTATTCAGCCAACTTGTCGAACTCGGCGTGGCCCACTTGCCAGACCGTTATCCGCCAAGTCACGAGCGCGATTCCAAACAGTGACACTAAAAAATGCCATCGTAGCAATCTCTCTGACGCAAACCATCTCCGCCATCTCTCCATGCCATGATTATACCGAAAAGCCCCGAGCCATTGCTGACCAGGGCTTGATTGTCGGCGTCTTACGGCCGGCAGGTTGCAGGATGGGTGGTGTACACAGGTATGTAATTGCCAAACGAATTGTGCGTGAAACGAAAGGAAATGCAGCTATGGTAGAAGCGGATGCGCGAATACTCCTGGACTGGGACGCCCTGGAGGTCGGCGAGACCTTCGAGACGTACCAATACCTCCTCACCCAGGAAATGATGGACACCTACCGCCAAGGGGTGATGGACTCCGAGGCCAGCTTCCCAACGATCTCCCACAAGGTGGATGTCAAGCAGTACAACGCCAGGTACCGGGACGCCGGTTCCGTCAACGCCCGGTGCGCGTTCCACTGCTACAACCCTCCCATGGCCGGCAAGACGATCACGGTGCGGGCGTGGATCGCCGACAAGTATCTGCGCCGGGGCAAGAACTACATCGTCACCGAGGCGGTTTCGGTTGACGAAGATGGGCGGCTCATCGACCGTGTGATTACCCACGAGCTCAAGCAGCCCACGGAGGTCGGCAAGAAATGGGGAGGCTAGTGCGCACCTACGAGGTGGGGGATGAGCTATCCCCCCTGGTCAAGGAAATGACCCAGGAGGCGATCAACCTGTTTGAAGGCAGCGCCGGCCAACTGGAACCTTCCCAGTTTACCGACGAAGAGACCGCTCGCGAGACCCTGGGAACCGAGGGCACGGTGGCTTCGGGGCGGATGTCGTTGTCATTCGCCATCGAACTACTGCGCCGGCACTTCGGCAGCAGCGTGTTCAACCACGCCGGCACGGTTGATCTGAGATTCCTGCGGCCGGTCCGTCCCGGCGACACGGTCACCTTCACGGGGACGGTTACCGGGGTGAGTCGGGAAGTGAACGGCAGTCGGGTATCGGTGGAGATCAAGGCCGAGAACCAGCGTGGAGATACCACCGGGGTGGGTCAGGGCAGCGCGGTCGTCCCCAACGCCTTTCTCCCCCAGGACGAGTAACTCCCAGCTCACAAATCCGACCATCGGCCGGAATCCATCAGAACTGCCGGGCACCCGGTGGAATGGACAGGGCGGCGGCGTCCCCTGCAACGCGGCCAATGCGAAGTCGGCAAGTCCATGCACCATGGACGCGAGGCTGACAATCCGCCGGCAGCCAGGAGATGTTAGGGACACCATTCTGCGCCACGGCAACGAGATTGGCGCGGTGGGCTCTCAGATTGCCACGCTGCGCTTGCAATGACCGATTGTGCAATGTGGGTACGCGTGAGGCGCCTTGACAGCCACCTGCAAACCAGGCACGGCCAATTCACCTCACCAACTCCGAACAGTTGCCTCGGGTACGTCAAGTTGCCACCCGACTCTGGCGTGGTTACAATGCCCCAATTGCGGATGCCCGGTTGTGCGCCCCGCCTTCCCGACGACTTCCGGCCCGGCGCACAACGACCCATCCTGATTCCTGATAATGGAGAGTGATTCGGTTTGAGTATCTACTCGTCGGGCGGCCGGATGAACTACTTGCGGGAGCAGTACCACTACGCCTGGGTCGTGGTCGGGATGGGCACCATGCTCCGGCTCACCGCCAATTTCGTCAGCCAGGCCTTCGCCGTCATCCTCGTCGTCCTCCAGACCGACTTCGCCTGGGGCGTCACCGCCATCGTCCTTGCCCAGGTCTTTCGCAGCCTCGCCAGCGCCCTCCTTGCTCCGGTCTCCGGATGGGTCGGCGACCGCTACGGAGCGCGCAAGTCCCTGTTTGTTGCTGCCGCGCTCTACGTGGTCGGGATGCTGCTTCTCAGCACCGTGGAGCAGATCTGGCAGCTTTACATCTACTACAGCCTTTTGTTGGGATTGGCCCAAGCCCTCTTCACCGTCAACATCCCCACTACGGTCGCCGCCTGGTTCCAGAAAAAGCTTGGCGTCGCCGTCGGCATCCAGCAGTCCATCGGAGGCATGGGAGCATCGGTCACCGCACCGGGCCTGGCGCTGCTGGTAGCCCTGACCGGATGGCAGGTCGGGTTCTGGATAATCGCCGCCGTGGGTGGAGTAATCCTGTTCTCCCTGTTGTTCTTCTTCCACAGCGAACCCGCCGACCGCGGGATGAAGCCCCTGGGGGCCACCGACGACGACCCGGTGCCAGTACCCGTCAACGCCGCAACCGCCAAGTTGCGCAGCAAGGTCTTCCTGCAGCATGCCCGCCGGACCCGGGCTTTCTGGAACCTCCCCTTCATCCACTTCCTCGGCTGCTTGGGCCACGCTGTCGTCATCTGGCACGTCGTGTTCTTCGCTACCGAGCAGGGATTGTCCCTCACGACCGCAGCCTGGATCGTCACCATCTACACCATGGCCAGCGTCAGCAGCCGCCTGTTCATTCCCATCCTTGCGGACCTCTGGGGCGCCAAGGTAACGATGATCCTGCCCTACTTCCTGCAGGGCGTCACCGTCATAATGCTTTTCTGGGCCCAGAGCGCATGGGAGTTCTACCTCTTCGCGGTCCTCTTCGGCATCGGATTCGGCGGGGAAATGTCCGCCTTCCTCATCGCCAACCGCCAGTACTATGGCATGGGTCCGGTTCGGTCCATTTTTGGATTCCAGCACCTCGGCTCCGGCTTGGGCATGGCCCTCGGAGGACTGGTTGGCGGGTTGGTCTACGACTTCCGCAGTGGCGAAGCTCCGGTGCGGTACCTTGGCTTCATCGACATCGGGGGAGGCTCCTACGACCTCGCGTGGACCATTTCGATTGCCGCAAGTCTCGTCGGTGTCGTCTTCATCCTGTTGCTGGAATCATCCTCCCGCATCCTCATCCCCAACTGGGAAGATTCCCTGCCCCGGGAGGGACAAACCTCGCCCGCGGCTTCGTGACGCGGCTTCGTGATCGGTGGTTTGGGCGACAGAAGCCGGCCCAAGTTGCCGGGGTTTATTCGGGGACAGCAGTGCGGTAGCTCGGGGTATGGTCAACCTCCCGGGATGGGAGATTGCCGGTCGGATTAATCCGAAACGCCCGCCGGTTCCCTCGCAGTCTCCGGGGTTGGAGCCGGTGGCGGTTTGGCCGCCAGCGCCATGATTCCCGCCAGGAACACTGCGACGGCGAAAAACGTAAACGGGATCCGGTAGCTGTCGAAATAGTCGAACATGAACCCGGCGATTACCGGCCCCAGGGCCTGTCCGCCCACCTGCACCGACATCGTCAGCCCCCGGATTGTCCCCAGGTTCTGCCGCCCGTAGTAGTCCGCCCACACCAGCCGTGTCAGCAGGTGCAGGCCGCCCACGCCGAACCCGACCCCCGCTGCCGAGATTATCTCCGGCAGCAGCCAGTCGCTCATCACCGTCCCCGTCGCGGCCAGCGCCACCACGAACGCCGCTCCCATCATCAGGAATCGGATGGGCATCCGCCGCGCCAGGGCCGCCCAGAAGAGGCTCGCGGGCATTTGGGCCAGGGCGAACGTGCTCGCGCTCATCGCGGCGAAACGCGGGTCAACTCCCTGGCTGATGTAGTGGGAGACCTGGTGCAGGCTCACCCCCGCCTGGACCATCATACCGGCGCCGGAAAAGACCGCCAGGATCCAGAACGCCCGCGTTCGCAGTGCCTGCCGCACTGTGAAGTTGGTCTCGGCGAAGCTGCTGGCGTTGCCGGAACCTTCGGCCGCCGCGGAATCCTGGTTGGCCGAGTCTTCCCGTGCCGGTACCGGGTCAGGTTCCAGCCCCATATCCTCCGGCCGCCGTGCCACCAGCAACAGGGATGGAACAACCCCCAAGGCAAGGGTCAGAATACCCAGGGTCACCCACGCCGTCCGCCAGTCATACCCCGTTATGATCAGCTGCATCGCCCAGGGGACGATGGCCAGGCCGGCCCCCTTGGCTATGGCGTCCACGGCCAGCCCCATCGGACGCCGCCGGACGAACCAGTTGCTGATGGCGGTGGGCAGCCCCAACTCCATCGGCCCGGAGAAGATCATCCTCCCCGGAACGTACAGGAAATAGAAGGCCAGCGGATGGGTGACGAAGGCCAACCCAATGGCCAGCGCACCCGTGGCCAATGAACCCGCCCCGAGGATTACTCCGGCGCCGTACTTGTCCAGCCATCTCCCCACGATGGGCGAAATGAAAACCGCGACCAGCCCTCCCAGGCTGACCGCACCGGAGAACATCCCCACCGACCAACCCATGGATTGGGTCATCGGAACAACGAACACGGAAAGGGTCGCCACCGCCATCACGGTCCGGGTGGACAGGCTCAACGCCACCCCGTTCCCCGCGATTACCCAGCCGTAGTAGAAGGGCAGGGCGTGGGCCAGCCTCGTCCGCCAGGCGGTAACGTTGGTCATTGCTCTACCCCGAAAGCCGGCCGTTGCATACCGGTCTACGCATGGCGGGGCCGGTCCCGCGCCAGGCGTCCCGGCTATTGATCAAAGGTCCGGCCGTTCCAGCTCGAGTCCTAACCGTGACCTGACCCCAGTGGTTGTACCACTTTCCGTGTTACTCCGACCAATGTCGGGACAGCACCCTCGGGCAGGTTGGTCTGCGACGCCGAAAGTGTTCGGAGTTGTCAGGTTTCCTTGTCTGGAACACGTCGTTCCTGCGAAAGCAGGAACCCAGAGCTCCTGCGCCCTGAGAAACGTGAGAACAGCAAGGATTTGCTGGATACCGGCTTTCGACGGTATGACGGTTTTGGTGTTGAGCTGCCACCTCGAATCTGAACAGTTACCCGGCGCCGAAGGCGAATAGCCCAGGGAACTGTGCGGTGTAGGTCTGCAGAGCATACAGGTGAGCCATGTTCTATCCAGCGGCCTGGCCCGAGCAACGGTCATGGCCGACGAAGCGTCGTACCATAGACCCATTCTGCTGCTCGATCCATGCCTGGCGCGAGCCACAACAAATCGGCCGGCGCATGCGCGGGTATTTTACAAACGCGTGCCGTAATGATACGTTATGCCATGTTACCCCAACCTTGGCGGGACGGAAATGCCCGAACCAGAAAATGCCCGGGACCGCGTCATAGTGCAGCGGATTCGCACCGGGGACACCTACGAGGCCATTGGCAATGATTGCGGCATCACCCGCCAACGGGTGCAGCAGATCGCCGAGCGCTACGGCGTGAGGCCGCTGCGGGTGGACGAGAAGCCACTGGGTGAATCCGAACTCCTGGTGGCCCGGCTGCTGGAATCGGAACCGCGCCTCTCCTACCGGGAGGTGGCGGAGCACACCGGCCTGTCCCAGGGGCAGGTGCGCCGCGTTGCAGAGAAGGCCGGTGTGTCCTGGATGCGCTGGCCGGTGTACCGGAGAGGCATTCAACCCTGGGACTACGACGGGGACGCCGACAGCGGGTGTTGGATCTGGCGGCACGGGAAGTCGGCCCAAGGGCACGGAAGGCTCAACGTGGGGAAAGGACGGTCGGAATACGCCCACCGCTTTGCCTACGAACAGCGGCACGGGCCCATTCCGCCCGGCGCGGCGATCATCCACCTCTGCGGCAACTACTCCTGTGTCAACCCGGAACACCTGAGCGTGGATCACGCACTGGAAGGTGCGATGGCTGAGCGGCAGCAGGTTGATTTCGCGCTGGCCTGCGGCGTGGCCGATGTCGCCGGGGAATTCGAAGAGCATCTGGAACTGGACGTTGATGATGCCAACACGGCGGCTCAGGTCGGACAACCCACTGTAAGGGCGGGAACCTTCAAGCCAAACGGCCGGACCACAATGGCCCTGGTGTACGACTTCGACGGGACCCTGGCTCCCGGCAACATGCAGGAGAGGCAGTTCATCCCCGACATCGGGATGACCCCCGGCGAGTTCTGGAGCGAGGTGGACCGCCTATCCCGCGACAACCAGGCCGACGGTGTGCTCATGTACATGTATTACATGCTCCGGAAAGCGGCTGAGGAAGACGTGCCGGTGCGGTTGGGCGACCTGCAGGAGCGCGGCCGGTGGCTGGAGTACTTCCCCGGGGTGCTCGGTTGGTTCGGCCGCATCAATGAGTACGGGGAGAGCCGCGGAATTCTGGTCGAGCACTACATCGTGTCCTCGGGCAACGCCGAGATCATCGAGGGTACGCCGGTGGCAAACCTGGTGGACCGCATCTACGCCTCCCGGTTCCTGTTCGACCGGAACGGGGTGGCGGTGTGGCCGGCGCTGGCGGTGAATTACACCACCAAGACGCAGTTCCTGTTCCGCATCAACAAGGGGGCCCACGACCTGAGCGACGACCGGGGCATCAACCGGTTCGTGAAGCAGGAGGACCGGCCGGTGCCCTTTGAGAACATGGTGTACATCGGGGACGGCGAGACCGACGTGCCCTGCTTCCGGCTGGTGAAGGACCTGGGGGGGTTGTCGGTGGCGGTATTTCCGCCGCGAACTCGGAACGCGAGCCAGAATGCCCAGCGGTTTGTGGATGAGGGGCGGGTGCACTGCGTGGCGCCGGCCGACTACACGGAAAACAGCCGGTTGGACGGGCTGGTCAAGGCGAACATTGACCTGCTGGTCAATCGTGAGGCGTTGGGCCTGGCGATGGTCCGGAGCTGAGCCGGCGGATCGCCTTCCCAGGTTGCCGCCAGTGGTCACGACGCCGACGCTGATGAGCCGGGTACAGCAGGAGTGCCGGCCAAGCCCAAGACGCCGCCGCCTGCCGGCGAGGCGGGTGAAAAGCTGCCCGTGCCTTACCGCCCGCGCCGGGTTACTTGATGCTGGTGGAGAATTCGCTCAACAATGCAACCTGATTAGTCAGATCGTGATATTGGGATATTGACATGGATCCTCATCTGTGGTGGCGTAATTACAACGATCAACCAGAGCCGCAGCGTTGCCACCATTGAGGGCCGCCAAACCTGCGCCCAGAGTTGACGGAATTAAACCGGGGGTGAGCCACCTACGGCTACCCCATTGGCTGCGTACGACGCGGCGCCACTTCCCCCACCCTCGCCGGCGCCTTTGGCCGTTTATCTGTTAGCCGACGGCGTTCCCACCGAGATCGTCGGCATCGACGACTTCGATATCACGGTGGAGAATCCCAGCAGCGAGGACGCTGATGCTCCCGAGTTGGACATCACGTTGTCTTACGACCCCTCCGACCCCGAGCACCGCGCGCTGATTGCGGGTGGCGACGGCGGCACGGTCACCGTGCGCGTCGCCACCCGCGACCCCCACGGCGCGGCCATTGCCTGCCGGGAGATGGACTGCACCGTGGTGCGCTATCGCCTGTCCATGGACGAACGCTTCCGCGACGACACCAAGCGGCTGCGGGTCAACTTTGACCTGGAAGCCGTGGGTGAGGCGTGCATCATCGGCTAACCCGATGGTCGGGAGCACGGTTTGCGGGGAGTGCGCAAGTGCGCCCCGTGGCCGGACGGAGCGTCTTCGGCGGTTCGCCCCCAGGTGAATTGCAGGCCCTCCGCATACCCCGCTTCCGGTACGGTTCCGCCTGAAACTGCGGACCGGCCGATGACCGCGCTCCCGACCCGTCTCACGGCCGAGGCGGACGCGCTTTCCGGTTGAGCCGCGTCCCCTCGGCGACTGCGAGGAATACCAATGACCACACCAATCAACGCCGACCCCATGACGGTGTACCTGCTGATTGACGGCGAGGAGCCGGCGGCCGTGCCGGGCATCGTCGACTTCAACCTCACGGTGGAGAACCCCGAGGTGAACGAGGAGCCGGGCGATACCCGACGCGTCAACCCGCGCCGTGCGCAACAACTGCGCCGGAGGCGCCGGGCCAACCCGGGCGATCTCAGCCTGACGCTGGACTACGACCCCTGCGACTGGGTGCACCAGGAGTTGCTGGCGGCCGGAGAGGCCGACGTCATGCTCACGCTGCGCTTTGCCATGAGCGACGGCACGGGGCATACGGTGATCGCCCAGGACGTGGACGTCTCGGTGCTGCGCTACAGCATCTCGCTGCACCGGCGGAACCGCCGACGTCCCAGCGACGACAATCGTCCTCACACCTTCGAGGCGGACCTGCGGTTGCAGCGCCACGGCGACTTCCGCGGCGTGGCGCTGAGCGCGCCGGTTGACGCCTCACCGTTTTCACCCTGACTCGACCTGTCCCGGTTGACCTTCGGGTCAACCCCCTGTCTCCGCGCTATTCCGTCCGGAGCCGAGCGTCGGGGCAACATGCCTGCCCAGCGTCAACGCGGCGGTCTGCCAGGCGTCCGGCTCCGATTGCGGGCCTGAGAGCGCACCATCAGGATTTCGAAATGAAGAACAAGCCCACGGTGGCCGTGCTGGCATTCTCGCTGGGCGGGTTCGCTGCCGACCAGTTCTAACTGAACGAGCGTCCCAAGCGTCTGTGGTGGCTGCTGCTGCTCCGGTGGCCGGCGTGCTGGCCCTGATCGCGGCGATAAAGTACCTCACCATGTCGGAGGTGGAATTCGACCGTCGCTACAACGGTCCATCGATCGAATGACCGTCGTCCCTCACGACCCGGCCCCGTCCGCCACGGGCGGGGCCTTTGCTGCAGACGGACGTAAAGCAGACCGGTCGGGCGCCGGAGGTGGCGGATATGTCCAGATGAAGGAACCCCCTCGCAAAGAACTGAGCGATGCGGAAGTGGGGGAGAGGATGCTTGCTGCTTCACCGATGCTGGAGGCGCTGGAACAGAGGCTGCTGCGCAACCGCAGGCGGATACACAGATCGTCGAGGCAATTCAATCGGTCTCGGAAATCGCAAAAGGCTGCCGGGAAGCCCACGTCGCAATCTGCATCTGCTCGGCAGTCACCGCCTCAGCGGTGGACCGAATGGCCGCATGGGTTCGGCGCATCCCGCACCCCAGTCAGGTCGCATCCAGGACTCATGGTCCCGACTTTCGCCCCATGACGATGGGTGCCAACCGACCACGACCACCATCCGGTTCCCGATCTTCAACCAAAAGAACCTCGAGCTCAAAACCTGCTACCACGTGGCCCGGCTCTACCCCGAGCACCGGAGCATCCACGTCGAGTTCAGCCGAGAGGAAGTCTCATCGGGCACACCGGCCGGGAGATGGCTGGTGGTGACGATCTGATCACCGTCAAACCGCTTCCAATTGCCCACCCAACGAGGAGGTCGCAATGCCTGAATACACCGAGTTGGAGATCGCCGTTTTGACCATGCCGAGAGACGATCTCAACGAGGCGGCCAGGATCATCGTCGATTGGACCGGCCGCCTGCTGGACGGACGGCTGGAGGATGCCGAGACCCGGGAGGACCGGCGCTACGATATGCCCGAAGACCTGCGGCCGTACCTGGGAGTGCTGGGCGGGCTGCGGGACCGGGTGTCAAACGTGCTGGACGCCATCGATAACTTCGCGCGCTATTTCCCCACAGAAGGAGAGGTGGAGGATGGCGACTCCCTGGTCGAGTTCTACGAGAGCGAGGCGTTTGAAAACGCTCCGAAAGTGAGACTGAGGGTTGCTGCCGACTCGATGGACGCTGTGGATGCTCTCCGATTCGGTCAATAGTTAACTGGTCAGCGAAAACGTCAGGCCATGAAGGACTTGACATTTAATCAGCAAGAACAAACCCGACCCCAAGTGCTCAACATCGTTTTGGAACACCAGCTCTCGATGGCCCAAGCCGCCGAGTTGCTGGGGGTAAGCGAACGCTATGCCTGGCGGCTTCTGTCGGGCTGCACTGGTCTCGCGCTTTTCAGCCAGCGGGTCGCGGCCTTCCCGAATGATCCTGACGTTGACCAAAGCCGCTTTGTGAGCTTCCGCCAGGGTAACCGTCGGATACCCACCGAGGCCGAGATTCCTTCGTTTCCCATCAATGGTGATCCGTTGGAACCAGTACTTGGTCCCGGAATCTTCCACCCGAAGATTCCGGCCGCCTCCGTCTGAATAGATTCCCTTGTCCTGGACCGATTGAACGAACACCGCGGAAGGTGCGTTTCGTTTGCGTTTTGAAGGCAGGACGCCTTGCCCTGCCGATACCAGTTCTATACCTTTTTGACGGATGCAGCAGGTTTTTGCCGGACTTTACTGGACGCAAAAATGGCCGTGCCCTATCTGATGTAAGTAGGGCACGGCCAAAAGTGGCATCTATTCACGATGTAAAATGGCGGAGAGGGCGGGATTCGAACCCGCGAGAGGTGTTACCCCCTACGCGATTTCCAGTCGCGCCCATTCGTCCACTCTGGCACCTCTCCGCGGCTGTCGGCCCGGTCCAAACGAACCTGGACCATCCAGTGTCTTGACGGACGGGTCAAAATTATAGCATGGCAGGTTCAGCCTTCGCGCCGCTGGCGTTACCGTGCGGCGGGCTGGTAGACCTCAGTGTCAGGGTGGTATTGGAACCATCCGAACCAGAAGGAAGTCAGGCTCGGGATCCGCCGGAAAACCTGCGGCGGATCAGACTGATTGACCAGTCCGGATTCGGTGATTTGCCAACGTACGCCGGTTTTATCTACCAGCACGGACGGCTGCGCATCGGCATCGTCCCGGGACGGCAGCGCGAATTCGGTATTGCCGCGCTCGTAAATGCGGCCGGCCCGTGATGAGGACGAAGCCACGACGACCACGTTCAGACCACCCACGGTGTCGTTGATCAGCCGGACGTCCTGGAGATCCGCCACGCGGTAGGCTTTGGCGCTATCCCCAATGGACAGCCCGACCACGACTTCCTTCGGTTCAAACGTGATATCGCGATTCCACACGGGGAACATCACCTCGTCAGAGGTGAAATAGTCGTAGTAAATGGCGCGGGGATCGTTCTCGGGGACGTAGAAATCGGGCGGGTAGATCCCGGTGTCCCGAGACAACACGGTGGTGTCGGGGTGCTCGTCGAGCCACTCTTCCCAAGTGGTGACCACCGACGGGAAAAATGGTTGCCTGATGCCCGAATCGGCCAGGGGGCCGATGACCGGTTCGCCGATGAACTGGTTCCAGAGCGACCGGGTCGCGCGGTCGTACATCACCTTGTTGCTGCGGTAGAGCAGGCCGGAGGTACCGAAAGTGGTGGCTTCGCCGTTGACGATGCCGGAATACACGATTCCGGTGCCGCAGAGGGTTCAATACACCAGCGAGATCGGCTCGCCGCCCAGCACGTCGTTGGCCAGTTCGTGGGCGTTCAGCACCCGCAGCGGGTAGGCGCGGTGCTCGCCGTTGATGGACACGCCAAACACCCGATCGCCGGGCCACATCCAGGTCGCCTGCTCGGGAAGGATGTGCGGCGGCTGCTCCAGCGGAGGGATGCCATCGAGGCGCACGCCGCCCCAGACCACCTCGGTGAGGTCAACCCGCGAGCGGGTGATGCCGGGCTCCAGGATGGCGCCAATGGCAGGGTCGATCAAGGCCAAGGAGTCCACCTTCCAACGAGGGTACTGGGAAGGCGGAGCGTACTCGTCCATGCGCGGCCCGACCCACTCCCGCCACCGGCGGCGGTCCAGATCGAAGTCCTGGCCGGTGAGGGCAGTCAGCGTCTTGATCGATTGGCTGGCCACGTCCCGGTTCCTGAAGAACTTGATCGCTTCCAGGATGACCACGACCTGGGATTTGTCGAGGTACTCCTCGGTATCCGCCAATGCGTCCAAGGTGGTCTCCGACGGGTGGTCCATACCGTGCCAGATGCGGAACATGGTCCGGTTGGAGTCGTAGGTGACCTCGGTGGGCTGGGCAACTGGGACCGGGCTGGAAATAGTCGGCTCGCCCGTGGGAACGGAAGCGCCAGCCGTCGGTTCCGCGGTTGGCGCCGGCGGCATCGTCAACGCGGGGTCATCCGGCTGGGGAGGCGGCTCACCCCCGCAGGCCAGTCCAATCAGGCCGGCCAGGAGCAGGAGGAAGATGATCGCTAGGCGCAAGGGGATTACCCGGGTCCGATTTGGAGGATACCGGCAAGGGATGACGAGAGGCAGCGTGTCTGGCGAAATGTCATGAAGCCGGCGAACTGTCATGAAGCCGGCGAACTGTGTTGCTGGACCTCGATCAAGGTAACGTGGTCCGGGAGCCGCGAACCGGCATCCTTGAGGGCCTTTTTCAATTCCTTGACGTCGATTGCATACAGTTCCACACGGTTCCGGGAAACGTTGATACCGGACTCGACCGGGATACCGGTGGCCCCGATGATGTCGTGCGCTTGGCGCTGAGCCTGTTCCAGGGATCTCAACGACGCCCGGGCTTTGCGCGCCCGCACTATTCCAGCCAGCGGACTGTCCTTCACATACGGTTGCAGGGTCGCTGCCGGGTTTTCGGTGAACAACACAGTGACGCCAAATTCCGGTTCGTGGTAGATCCGCAGGCCACCATAGGTGTCGGGCTCGCGCGAGTTGAGCGTGGCGCCGAGGTATCCGATTTCTTTCTGCATCGCCAAACGGCATATCGCCTCCTCAACGCTCACTCCCAACGCGGCTGCGTAGTATTGGGCATCCATGGCCAACGCGTAATTCTCCGGCAAGGGAGGGCAAGTGAGCGAGTCGGTCGTGCCTGGGGGGAGTGAAGCAGACGGTGACAGCGTGAGTGTCGCAACTACTATTACGACGAGAATCCCGGAGAGGATGTACCAACTGGGCGAAACTGGCACGTGTGGGCCTCGGCGTACGGACGCGCAAAGATGGCTATATCGGGGTTGATCGTTTGCAGCGACGGGTTTCCCCAGAGCCTGACGACACCCATGCGTTGGGGGCAGGTTTCAAGCCTGCCCCCTCCGAATACGGTGATGTATGCGCGACGTCAGTCGGCGGCGGCGGCGGCGTACCACTCCGCGCCTTCCTGGCCCGGTTCGGGCAGAACGAAACCACCCTCCATGGTCCAGGATGCGGGGTTCTCGGTGATGCGCCCCGGGATGTCACCAGGCGCAACGCTGGCGATGTTGGCGAAGGCCAGGGTGAGGTCGGAGAGGAGTTGCTGCTTGACTTCCTCCGACCGGCCGGCGCGGTTGCCACCGTCCAGATAATACCCCTCGCCGTGCTCGTGGGTCTGGCCTTCAGGGGTCTCGATGAAAGTCACGGACACGAAGCTGCGCGGCGCGCCGGTGGAGCCGCAGTGGATGTCGGTGAAAGCCAGGGCGATCTCCTGCCTCTGGTCAAGGGACAGGGCGTCGGTGGGAATGAAACAGCGATAGTGCGGCATTGTCTGCTCCTTGCGCCGGTTTGGCGGACTAGTTGTCGCGTCGGTCGCGGGCGGATACGACCAGTTCGTCGGTGGTGCAGCCGGTGTGGTCCATCCACATGTCCTGGATGGACTTCATCAGCTCGACGCGGGTTTCCTGCTGGAGGCCGGGCGGGATTTCGCCCCGAACCGCAGAGGTCGTGGAGATTCTGCCACCGCGAAAACCGAATCCGTTGGGTATTTCGATCCAGTTCACCGACACGTCATCCGGGCCACCGCCCACGAAGGACGTACTGATTCGGGCCAGTTCCGACGCCAGTCGGGGCCGCAAATCTTCAGGGATTATCCCCTCCTGGATGGTGCAGTTGAACGTGATCATTTGCCTTTCCGAGCGCGACAGGTTGGTGATGCGGCAGGGTAACATACGCGGCGTTGCGCCATCAATAACAGACCAATCTCACGCGTACCCGCCTTCCAATCTCACGCATACCAACCTTGTCATCGCGAGGAGCGCAGCGACGTGGCGATCTCGTTGAATTGAGCGGGGATCCTTCCAGCGACGAGATTGCCACGCTGCGCTCGCAACGACAGGAGGTCGCTCGCAATGACCGATTGTGCAAAGCGGGTACGCGTGAACGGACCACTCCACCGGAGGAACCTCCCATGTGCCGAAGCATCAAGACGCTGCGCCGGGCCGACGCCCCCGCCACCGACGATGAAGTTCAGGCCGCCGCGCTGCAGTTCGTTCGCAAGATCAGCGGATACCGCCAACCGTCCCGCGCCAACGCGCCAGCGTTTGACCGCGCCGTGGACGATGTGGCTCTCGCCGCACGAACGTTGCTGGATGCCCTGGCCGCGCCGGCGGGACACACTTCCCAACTCAAATGACCGGGCAAAATGACAGGCCCGGAAGGCTGTGCTATCGTAGGCCGGCCCGTTTGCGCGGGCCTAATCATCGCTATAGGAAGGTTTCACCATGCCCACCATGACCGGCGGCCAGGCTCTCATGCGCTCGTTGTACCTGGAGGGGGTGCGCGTCATCTTCGGGTTGCCCGGGGTGCAGCTCTACCACGCGCTGGACGCTCTGAACGACGTGCCGGGCATCCGCCTGATCACCACGCGGCACGAGCAGGCCACGGCGTACATGGCCGATGGATACGCGCGGGCCAGCGGCGGCGTGGGCACGGCATTGATGGTGCCGGGGCCGGGCCTGCTCAACGCGTCGGCGGCCATCAGCACCGCCTACTCGGCGTCATCGCCGGTGTTGGTGGTGTCGGGCCAGATCGAGCGCGACCTGATCGGCTCGGACCGGGGCATCCTGCACGAGGTGAACGACCAGCAGGACTGCATCCGGCCCATCACCAAGTACGTGCGGCGGATGATGACCGCAGAGGAAGCGCCCGAGGCGGTGCACGAGGCGTTCCGGCAACTGACCACGGGACGCCCGCGTCCGGTCGAGATCGAGATGCCGCCGGAAACCATGGCCGAGCAGGGCACGGTCAACCTGATCGAGGCCGAGGGCTACCCTCGCCCGGCCGCATCCGACGAGCAGGTGGCGGAGGCGGCGCGCATCCTGGCCGGAGCGCGGCGTCCGCTGATCTGGGCCGGCGGCGGCGTCATATCGTCCGAGGGTTCGGAGGCGTTGGTACGGCTGGCGGAGCGCTTGCAGGCGCCGGTGATCACCACCGCCGAGGGCAAGGGGGCCATCGACGACCGGCATCCGCTGGCGCTGGGTGCGCTCCGGCTGCGCAACGACCCCGTGGCCAAGGAGGAGCCGAACTTCGACGTCATCCTGGGCGTGGGCAGCAGGATGGCCTTCCCCATGTGGCTGGACGGCCAGCGGGTGGTACAGATCGACGTCGACCCGGACGAACTGGGTCGCAACTGGGACAACACCTACGGCATCGCCGGCGACGCGCGCACGGTGATGGAACAAGTGGACGCCAGGTTGGCAGACACCATCGCAATGGGAGATCGCCCGTCGTTTGCGGCGGAAACGGCAGCCCTGCGTCAACAGCGGCAGGAAAGCGCGATACGTCCCGAACCGCAGGAGTCGTACCTGCAAGCGGTGCGTGCCGCAGTTCCCGAGGACGGCATCCTGGTGTCGGGCATGACGCAGCTGGGCTACTACGCTCGCGCCTTCTGGCCCACCTACGAGCCGCGCACCTTCATCACGTCCAGCTACTCGGGCAACCTGGGCTACGCCTACCCGACGGCGTTGGGAGCCAAGGTGGCGCAGCCGGACCGGCCGGTGGTCGCGCTGTGCGGCGACGGCGGGTTCCTGTTCAACTCGCAGGAGCTGGCCACGGCGGTGCAGCATGGCATCAACGTGGTGGCGGTGGTGTTCAACGACAACGCCTACGGCAACGTGCTGCGCGACCAGGTGAACCAGTTCAGCGGACGCGCGGTGGGCGCGGAGCTGCACAACCCCGACTTCGTCAAGCTGGCCGAGGCCTACGGCGTTCGCGGCGTCCGCGCCGAGGGACCGGAAGCGCTGGAGTCGGCGGTGCGCGAAGCGATCAACGCGGATGGCCCGAGCCTGATCGAGGTTCCGGTGGGGCCGATGCCGACGCCGTTTACGTAGGGGGCGAACGCGATTCTTGAACAGCGGCGATCCGCAACGCAAACGACGGCGGATGCCACAACGTTATTCGCTTTGTTCTGCCTCGGACCTGATGTCGTCGAGTTCGATCACATCACCTCTTCTCCAACCTGTTATCGTGACCGTGAAGTCCCACATGGGGCGGACTATGTCGTTCATCATGCCGGCCGGCACGGTAATTCGATGTGATCGTTGGTCAGCGTCAATTATTCGGATATGATTACCGGTACCGGAGGTTGCGTCTGCATACCTGAGTACCCCACTTATTTCGACAGGTTCAGCATCATTGGTTAGCAGATCTGGTAGACGCGGTACGACTATCTCGGTTGACGGGGTAGTCAGTGATACTGAACGCTCTTCGCCTCGGCGGATGGCAGTGAACCCCACTTGCCTCACACGTTCGCCATCTGGTGCTATCATCTTCGCCAGCCCTAGAAAGTTGCGCAGATATGCGTGATCCGGAATAGAACGACGTACCTCGTCCAAACGAGACCTGTTGACTAATTCGAGCAGATTCATGAATTCGTCCATCACGTCTGTCGTGTCAGACATACCCGGTAAAGCCGGCTGGATCAGGCTACCGAATTTGAGCGTAACCGAAAAACTGCCCGGCCGGGGAACTGAAATCAATGTTTGATAACTGTCGCGGATGTTTTTGCTGGCTTGACCACGCTCCCGAAAGTCGCGACCGAATTTGCGTTCTGCCGTTCTGTGGATCAATTTCGATGTGCTATCTACACGGGCGTAAATCTCGTTGTATTGCACAAGGCCGCTTCCCACCTGCTGACCCGACAAACTCAACTGCAATTCATCATCCTGCAACGTGATGCCTTTCAAATCCAAATGTCTCTGGAAATAGATCTGCTCGAGTAGGTCGCGCAATTCCTCGGCGATGTCCGGATGCGGGTCTCCGGCCAGAGCTCTGGCCGTAATCTGCTCAGCGTCACGAAACCGTCGGCAATCCAAAGCCAGGGTAGCGGCGCTCCGGTGGAGGATTGACCACGCCAGATCGTCCGATTGGCCAAGTTGGTCAATGGCCGCCAGTTCAAATTCGAGGGCCTGGGCAAAATATTCCAAGGCAAGCTCGAGGTCGCCCCGGGAGCGATTGCTGAAACCGAGGTCGGCAAATTCCATAGCCAAGTTGTGGTATTCACGAACCGAACTCATGCTGTTCTGACCTCGGCAATGGGCCGTCCGAATTCAACCACAATTACGTAAGCGGGTATCTCCAATGCCTTGGAGCGACCGACTTGACGTAATTTGCTACGCACCCGTGCCGCTAAGACGGAATCATCTCCGTTACGAATGCCGGATACTTCGAGCCTCATTCTAGCGACTATATTGTCCTCTGCAAGCAAGGATGAAAGTGAATCCGTTGCGGCTCGCTCTGCATCGGACATACTATCGGTGTCGTTGTCGCCCAACCAATAGTCAAATCCTGTTGGCTGCTGTGGCGTGCTTTTTCGAGCCCGAACGATAACCATTTGGCCGATGTCATGATTGGCTATCAGAGCGGCTATGCACGCGGCACCATCTTCAGTAGCTTCGTCATCATCATCCCAGGTGCGACGGACCTGTGCAGTTACTGGGGTCCAGTCCAAACGATGATTTTGGTGGTGGTGTCCGCGGATGACCATCGTGACTCCCTGAGTATGGCCTCGTTCTTCCAAGCAAACTGCCGCAGCTTCGGCCATTTCAGTACCTTTGGCCACAGAAATTCCAGGATTTTCCCCACGCCCCAATTCGTTCAAATCAAGCATCACCATTCCAGAGCTTTTGACGCTAATGTAGGCCGCCAATTATAGGCAAGCTAGTTGGAACCGCAACTGGCAATACTTGGGACCGCGAGGTCAATGCGCTATTATTGCACCACGCATACAAATGGCAATCGAACAAGCTGTAGTTGAGTGCTGTGTCTTCTGCCCCGAGCTCGATATCGCCAGCCAGGGCGATACCGTGGCCGAAGCCCACGACAACCTCATCGAGCCGGTGGAACTGTTTTTCGAGGTGGCCTCTGCTGAAGAGGTGCGGCGACGGCTGTCGTAGCCGAAGGATGTGACAACGATGCGCCAGGTAATTCTGTATCCAGGTGAAGATGGCTTTTGGGTGGTGGAATGCCCCGGCCTGCCCGGCTGCGTGAGCCAGGGGGAAACTCGGCAGGAAGCCATCGCCAATATCAAGGAGGCCATCGAAGCGTACGTTGCCGTACTGGAGGAGGACGGGCTGCCGGTTCCTGAGGAGCGGTTTGAAACGATGGTTATCGCCGTATGAGCAGGTTGCCCCGTACCGGAGCGCATGAGCGAACCCCGCTATAATGGTGCGGCCATAGTCTCCAAGAAATAAACGGTTCCCAATGCCCGCCACCCACATCCTCATCACCGATTTTGTCTGGCCCTCCACTGCGCCGCAGCGCCAGGACAGGATAAGCGGAGAATTCCTATGACCAAGCAACTTACCGCAATCATCGAGCGCGAGGGCCACGGTTATGTCGCTCTCTGCCCAGAGCTAGACATCGCCAGCCAGGGGGATACCGTGGCAGAGGCGCGAGATAACCTGATTGAGGCGCTGGAACTATTTTTTGAGGTCGCGTCAGAGGCGGAAATCGCGGAGCGGTTGCACGACGAGGTGTACATCACGCGGGTAGAAGTTGCCGTTGGCTAGGCTTCGCGTCTTGTCAGGGCGGGAGGTTTGCGCGATTTTGGCGGCGTATGGATTCGCCCAAGTCCGGAGGAGAAGTAGCCACATCATCATGCAAAAGATGGAGACCGGAAGAACCCTTTCCGTTCCTGTGCAGGGCAATCGCGTCTAAATTGAGTTTGGCGGAATAACAGCTGGCGCTGACAGGAAAAGGTATCTCGTTACTCGAAAATGCAGGTGGTGAGCTTTGCGACCGCCCATTTCGACGGTAATCGAGGCTGGCATCGGCGCTCAAACGGTAATAAACCGTGGCCGACATCTGTGATACTAATACTTTGCATCGCTTGTTATGCCGAACACGATAAGACGCGATTGCCCTGCGTTCCTGTGCCGGACCACCGTGAGGTACGCATCGGTACGCTACAATCCATCGTTCGACAGAGCGGTCTCCCAAAATCTCTGTTCGAAGAAAACGCATAATGGCCTGCTCCCGTTGCTAGGATTGTTTGACTGCGATCAGTGACCCTCGCCTCATCCCCATGACCACCTCCGCCCGCATCCTCATCACCGACTTCGTCTGGCCCTCCACTGGGCCGGAGCGGGAGGTGCTGGCTGCCGGCTTCGGCGACGGCGTTGAGGTGGTGGAGGCGCCGGACGGGTCGGAGGCGACGCTGGCGGCGCTCGCGGCGGACTGCGACGGCATCATGACGTGCTTCGCGCAGGTCACGCCGACGGTGGTGCGGGCGGCGCAGCGGTGTCGCGTCATCAGCCGGTACGGAGTGGGCGTGGACAACATCGCCGTGGACGTGGCGACGGAACTGGGTATTCCGGTGACCTACGTGCCCGACTACTGCGTGGATGAGGTCAGCGACCACGTGATGGCGCTGCTGCTGACCTGGAACCGGCAGGTCGGGTTCTATGACGGCGTGGCCAAGGCGGGACGCTGGGAGGGCACGCCGTCGCCGCACCCGCTGACCCGCCTGCGTGGGCAGACCATCGGCATCCTCGGGTTCGGCCGCATCGGTCGCGCGGTGGCGGACAAGGCCAGAGCCTTCGGGCTGGATGTGGTAGTCTTCGATCCCTACCGGCCGGCCGACGCGACGCTGCCCGACGGCGTGTCGGCCGCGTCGCTGGACGACCTATTGGCCGCATCCGACTACGTCACGGTGCATACGCCGTTGAACGATGAGACGCGGGGGTCGATTGGCCGTGCGGCGTTTGAGCGCATGAAAACCTCCGCGTACATCATCAACTGCGCGCGGGGACCCATCATCGACGAGCCGGCGTTGATCGAGGCGTTGCGCGGCGGGCAGATCGCCGGCGCTGGCCTCGACGTGATGGAGTCGTCTGCGCCGCCGGTGGACCACCCGCTATTCGGGATGGACAACGTGATCGCGACGCCCCACGTCGCCTTCCTTTCGCAGCAGTCGGTGCTGGAACTCGAGGTGCGCACGGCGCGGGCCACGGTGGACGTGTTGCAGGGGCGCATGCCGGAGTTCCTGGTGAATCCGGCGGTGCTGCCCCACTCGCGGGTGGCATTACAATAGCGATATGCCGGTCATTCGAGCCGCAACGAGATTGCCACGCTGCGTTCGCAATGGCATTCGAGATTGACGCGCTACGCTCGCGATAGTATTCGAGATTGCCACGCTACGCTCGCAATGATATTTGAGATTGACGCCCGGTACTGGCACTGACAATGGGGAACATGGAGGACAATTTGGCGACGACAGGATTTACCATCAGCTACCTGGGCACCGGTTCGGGCGGCTGCATCATGCGCAACCACACGGCCATCGTAGTCGAATGTCCCACCGGGGAGCGCATCCTGCTGGACGCGGCGTCGGGCAACACGGTGCTGCGTCACGGGCAGGCGTTGGGCATGTCGCCCACTGATTTCGACCACTGCCTGCTGAGCCACAGCCATGCCGACCACTGCGAAGGGCTGCCACACATTGAGATGCAGCGCAGCCGCCGCAATCCCGCCGAGCAGCCGATGCAACTCTATGGCTCGGAGCGGGCGTTAGCAGACATCGGAACGCTGCTGGCCTTTCCCACGCGGGGCCTCAACGTGGACGCCGACGGTGCCCTGCGGACGGACGGGCGGCGGTCGATTACCTTCCGCCCCACCGAACCGGGAGAATGGGTCCAGCTGACGCCGGGCGTGCGGGCCAGGTGCGCGCCAGTAAACCACATTGGCGGGGCCATCGCCTGGCGAGTTGAATCGGGCGGGCACGCGGTGGTGTTTTCGGGCGACACCCGCTGGTGTCCGGAACTGGCCGATCTGGCGCATGGCGCGACGCTGCTGATCCACGAGGCCTTCTGCACCGAGGACGACCGCAGCCAGGCGGACAATGTGGCGCACGCCACTGCGGCGGAGGCGGGACGGATCGCCCAGATGGCCGGCGTCGGATCGCTGACGCTCACGCACATCGACAACGCTTTCCACGCCGACACCGAGCCACTGGCGGCGGAGGCGCGGTCCGTGTACGACGGGCCGGTGGCGGTGGCGGAGGACTGCTGGCAACAGCGGGTGTAGGCTGACCATCCACGCGTACCCGTTTTGTGTCTGCGAGCACCGACGCGGCAATCCCGCTGCCGGCACGCTGACCGATCCGCTTCATGGATTGCCCGGCTTCACTCACAAGGACAGTCTGAACGCAGGTCCCTACGCGTCCGGGGCGCCCATGCTTGCAACATATCAGAGTTCATAATATATTATATCTATGTACGCGATAATCTTGCCGGGCAAATGCCGGTTAGAACGACAGCCGGAGTGCCTGCCAGCGGCTGCGCCCACCGGTCACGCGGTGTGTCTGCGGTTTTATGGCATGGGAAATGTGCCGTTGTATAATCGAGTATGAACATTCACCTTCAGGAGGTTTTAGATGAACCGCACTCAACGTGATTTGATACTGCTGGCCGCAGGCATCGGCGTCGGGGTTGGCCTCGGCATGCTGCTGGCGCCCCGCAGCGGACAGGAGACCCGACTGGCCTTGACTCGCAGCGCCAATGAGGCCGTCGGTCGCGGCCGCGGTTATTGGGAGCGCATTCGCAGCCGGATCGCCGCCGGCGAAAGCGACGAACAGTTGGACACCGAAGAGTAGTGTCAACCGACTGCCGGGGCGACGGCCCGTTTCGCCGTCGCCCCGGCAATTTTTGTGCCCTCTCGGGTTTGCGCCCTCTTGGGAAGGACAGCTGGATATGTCACCTGACGTCGTGTCGATTATCCGGGATATTGCAATTATCGTGATGGCAATCATGGTTGCCGTGGCGGCGGTGGCGCTCACCGTCGTGACGCTGAAAATATACCCGAAGGTGAAGCGGGCAGCGACCAATTTCGAAGCTTCTTCGTGCCTGATGCTGGATACCGCTGCACGGATCTCCAGCCTGGTGGCCGCGGGCAGCGAAGTGGGCGCGTTCGTTTGGGACTTGGTCACCAGGCTGCGCGGTCGCGGTGATGACAAGTCGGATGATGCCGGCAACTCGCCTAGCTGAAGCGCCGTCGGTTCAGTCCGATGTTGGCGCGGTTTTACCCTTTGGACCGTCCACACCTGCGGCGGGCCGGTTTTGCTTTTTGAGCATGTTCTCCTTGTAGACGTTCGGGAGGCTAAGTTATAATCAGAAGGTAGTTTCCTTTTTAGCGCGGTGCATGATGGCAGATATATTCGACAAGCTGCAGCCTATAGTTGATCGTTACCGGTCCATTGAAGATGAGATGGGACAACCCGACGTGGCCGCCGACTATGCCAGGCTGCGCGAGCTGAACCGCGAACGATCGGGCCTGGAAGAGTTGGCTGGCATCGACAGCCAGCACCGCAAGTTTTTTGAAGAACGAGCCGACCTGAGGGCCCTGGTTGGCGAGGGCGGCGACCCGGAACTGGTGGAGATGGCCCAGTTGGAGCTCGAAGAGGTCGACCGGCGCATCTCCGAGCTGGCCCAACGGTTGAAGATCGCCCTGCTTCCGAAAGACCCGAACGACGAGCGGGACGTCATAGTGGAGATCCACGCCGCGGCGGGAGGCGAAGAAGCCTCGCTGTTCGCCGGCGACCTCTACCGGATGTACCAGCGCTTCTCCCTGGAGCAGGGCTGGGCGGTGGAGATAATGGCCTCCAACCCGTCGGACCGGGGCGGATTCAGCCGCATCGCTTTCTCCGTCGATGGGAAAAACGCCTTCAGCCGACTGAAGTTTGAAGCCGGTGTGCACCGGGTACAGCGGGTTCCCGAAACCGAAACCCAGGGCCGCATCCACACTTCCACGGTGACGGTGGCGGTATTGCCCCAAGTCGACGAGGTCGAGGTGGACATCAAGGAAGACGAACTGCGCATCGACATCTTCCATGCCGGAGGACACGGCGGGCAGAACGTCAACAAGGTCGCCACTGCCGTCCGCATCGTGCACGAGCCCTCCGGCGTGGTGGTGGTCTGCCAGGACGAACGGTCTCAGTACAAGAACAAGTCCAAGGCCATGACCATACTGCGCAGCCGGTTGTACGCGGCGGAGCAGGAGCGCCACCAGGCCGCCATTTCCACCAGCCGAAAGGCGCAGATTGGCAGCGGTGACCGCAGCGAAAAAATCCGCACCTACAACTACCCGCAGGACCGTATCACGGACCACCGGGTCGGGCTGTCGGTCCACGGCGTTCAGCGTCTGATGGACGGAGGCCTTGGCGACATCATTGATCGCCTGATTGTCGCCGACCAGGAGCGGGCCCTGGCCAGCGTGTCCGCCTGATCTCACAGTTTACTACCAACATGTCCCGGGGCGGCCGCAGGGTCGCCCTCGCCGATTGGCCGCTATGCCCAACCTCCGCACCGTAATCCAGGAAACCCACCGCACCCTGGAATCCGCCAGCATACCGGACGCCCGCCTTGAGGCCGAGGTGATGGTGATGGACGTCATGCGGATGCCACGCCACGCCATCTTTGCGGAACAGGAATCCCAGGTCTCTCCCCAACAACAGGAGCAACTGGCCGCCATCGTTACCCGGCGCCTCACCCGAGAACCGTTGGCTTACATCCTGAACTACCGCGAGTTCTACGGCGTCAACCTGCTGGTGAACCCGGCCGTGCTGATACCCCGTCCCGAGACCGAGACCATGGTGGAGCACGCGCTGTTCATGGCGTTGATGGGCATGGAGAGCCGCGAACTGGTGATTGCCGACGTGGGAACCGGGACCGGCGCCATCGCCGTCAACCTGGCCATCCACCTGCCGGCGGCGCGGATCTACGCCAGCGACGCCTACGACGCTACCCTGGACGTCGCCGCGTACAACGTTCGCATGCACAATGTCGCCGATCGTGTCACCCTGCTGAAGGGCGACCTTCTAGAGCCGCTGCCCGAGCCGGTGGACGTCATCGTCGCCAACCTGCCCTACCTGCCCACCGAGCGCATTCCCACCCTGCAACCGGAAGTCCAATGGGAGCCGGTCGCCGCGTTGGACGGCGGAGCAGACGGCCTGGACCACGTCCGGCGTCTGCTGTCCCAGGCCGCGGAATCGCAAGAGGATGGGGACAACCGACTAAAACCCCATGGAGTAATCCTATTGGAGATGGACCCGGAGCAGATGACCGAGGCCCAATCGTTAGCGTCCGAAGCATTCCCTGAAGCAGAAATCACCGTTGAGCCAGACCTTGCGGGTTTGGACCGAGTATTGTCGGTCAGCCTGGCCGGCAATCTTTAGGGTCCGAGAGGTCCGCTATCGTTGCTATCGTTGCCATCAGCCGGTCCGCCAACATCGCCGTGCCAGTGTGAGCGCACCATGCGTGCCCTGATCGTCTCGGATATCCACGCCAACCTGCAGGCATTCGACGCGGTGCTGGCCGATGCGGAATATGCCGGCGGATACGACGTGGTGTGGTTCCTGGGTGACCTGGTGGGCTACGGATCAGAGCCTGGCGCATGCATTGATCGCCTGCGGAGACTGCCCCATATCGCCGTGGCCGGCAACCATGACCACGCCGTAACGGGCAAACTGAACCCCGACCGGTTCAACGGCGCGGCTCGCGCCGCGGCGCTGTGGACGGCCCAACAACTTGCCGACGACGAAATGGAGTACCTGACCGCGCTGCCCGAGGTGCGGCCGGAGGGAGAGTTCACCCACGTCCACGGCAGTTTGCGTGACCCCGTCATGGAATATCTCATCAGCGAGCCGGCGGCCCTGGCCACTTTTGCCCTGATGGAAACGCCCTTTTGCCTGGTTGGACACTCCCACTACCCGTTGGTCTGGACGGAAGACACCGGCCAAGCCAACGTCGAACTGCTGGACCCGTCCGCCCCGCTGTGCCTGCGAACCGAGCAGCGGATGATCATCAACCCGGGAAGCGTGGGCCAACCCCGGGACGGAGACTGGCGAGCGTCCTACCTGGTCTACGACAGTGACTTGGGAGGCGCCGCCGGCGTTTTGCATCACCGCCGCGTCGAATACGACCTGGCCGGAGCGCAGAACGGGATACTGACCGCGGGTCTTCCGGAGTCGCTGGCGATCCGCCTGGCAAGCGGACACTAGCAAACTTGACGGTTTTCGCTTCCCGCCATTAAACTTTTTACGACACCCGCTCGCCTTAGAGCAAGTCGAGGTACCATCATCGCTATTCAACATGTCAATGGCAACGCCGCATTCAGTGAAGACGTAGCACTATTCATCGACTGGGAGAACTTCAAAATCAGCCTGGCGGTACGGGGCAGGACGCCCAACGTGTCCGCGCTGAAAGAGGAAGTCTCCAACCACGGACGCGTTGTAGTCGGCAAGGCATATGCCGACTGGGTTTCCCGCGCACCCGAACTCAAGGGAGCCAGTCAGTTCATCCTTGACCCGCCGTCATTGTACGCAGCAGGCATCGAGCCGGTATACGTGCCCACGCGTTTGCCCCTGCGCGGATCCTACCAGTCCGGTCGCACCGTCAGCGTCAAAAACAGCGTCGACGTGAAAATGACCGCGGACTGCATCGACACTGCGCACAACTTTCCCAACATAAACACGTTCGTCCTCGTGTCCGGGGACTCCGACTTCATCCACGTCATCAACTCCCTGCGCGCGGTCGGCAAACGCGTTCTCGTGGTTGGCGTGTCCTGGGCCACCTCCCGGCGCATGGCCGACCATGTCGACGGGCTGATTTTTTACGACGCTGACGTCGACCCGATTGACGCTGAGGAACCCGAATCGGCTTTCCAGCGCGCTCCGGCGCAACGCGGCCGCCCACAGCCGGCCGCCACCCTGACCAACCCGGGCCGCCACCAATTGCCCGAGGTAATCCGCGCGATTGAAGACGTGATCCGAACGGAGCGGGCCGCCGGCCATACGCTGCTCCTCACGTCCCTCAAGCAGCGTTTGGTGCGCCGCATCGCCGGTTTCGACGAGCGCAAGCTCGGCTTCTCGGGTTTCAAGAAGCTCATGCTGCGCGTGGCCGAAGAGGGCAAAATCAAGATACGCAGCGTGGATCTCGTGGACTGGATCCTGATGGCCGACGAGCCCGATCCCGAACCGGTGGCCAGGGACGATGACGACGTTGATCTGGATGCTGACGAGACCTACCGGGACGAAGACGCCGCGGAAGATGTGACCCGTGACGAAGTCGGTGAGATGCGTTACCGATCGTACGAAACTGCGGACGATAATTTCGATGACGAGGCTGAGACCGACCGGTCAGACGCCCGGATGACTGCGCCGGCACAGACCGACGTGCCAACCCAGGTTGCCCCGGCCGCCGCCGTTCCCGACGAGTCCGAGCTGGAACAATCCCGACTGGACCAATCCCTCGTCGATGCCATCGCCGCCATGGACCTTCCCGACTCCGGCGACCCCGAGGGCGACGCTTCCCGCATCGCGGACCTGGTGGCAATGAGCCACTTCCTCCAGGATCGCGACGGCGCCGACGCCGTCATGTTCCAGGCATTGTGCAACGAGATCAGCGAAGCGCTAACCGCCGGCATCAGCGCCGGTGACGTTACCATCTGCAAGCACTGGGGTGACTCGCCCGACCTGGTGGCGCGCAACCTGATCACCCGCTACGTGCGAACCCTGATGTCCAACGGCCTGTTCCAGTATCGCAACATCAACTTCAGGGATCCGGAGACGAACCGCGCACGGCGACGGCGGGTCTTCGGCCTGAACCGGGAACATCCGGTGGTGAGCGCCGCGCTGGCAGCGCGGCTCGGGCCATCCTATGAGCCGCCGGCCGACGAAATGACCGCCACCAACGACGCCATCGCCGCGCCGCCGGTGGACGATCACGGCTCCGCGGAGGCGGACCGCGCGGAAACGGCTGAAGAGGCGGAAGTAATCGCCTTCAGCTGACGACACTGACGAACCGGTGCGAGGCGGGTCCCCCGGCAGGGTGCGGCCCGCCTAACTTTTTCAGGACTCGCCAAGTTCGTCCCGTGCCCAGAGGGCGAGCGCCTTGCCCGGCGCCGTGATCTCCGCAACGGCCATGTAGTAGTGGTCCCGCCACCCGTGTTCCGGCAGGCCGGCGAACAGCATCAGGTTCAGCGGGTACTCCTCGCTGTCCGTGACGCGCCGGAAATCGTCGCGGAACAGGAACGTGGGCTTGCCCAACGCGATCGCGATGCCGAGCTCGACCATCACTCCCTCGTCAGGCGGCGTTCCGTTCACGACGGCAAAGATCGCGTCGGCGTCGCGCACGTCCTGGCAATCGGCCAGGGCGATCCGGTGCGCCCAGCCCGGCTTCGAGAGGTCAACCTGGTTATTGCGCTGGAAGGGCTCCCATACCTCCAGGTCCAGGCTCTCCAGCGCCGCGATGAGTTCGGGGAGCAGCCGCGTTTTCTGCTGCTCCGAAAAACCGTACGGGTTGGCCAGGTAGACCGTTTTTTGTTTCGAGGACGTCACAACCGTCGGACCCCCATCTCAAGTTATGCGCGGGCGGCTTCCCGCCAGAGGCGGCAACCGGTGACGCCCAACACGATGGGCAGGACAGTGTCCACCACGGCCCAGATCACCCACGGGGTGTGGTTGTCACCTTGGCTCACGTCGCCGGTCGCCAGGAAAGCGAACCAGTTGTGCAGAAACAAAATCGTGATCACTGTGGTGGCATAGAAGGTGACGTTGGCCTCGAGATACCCGCGAGACACGGAGTCGCCGGCCTCGCGGTCGCTGGCTCGCTTCTTATGGATGTAGTTGAAACCCATCCCCAGTGCCAGGCCAATCAGCATCAACACGTCCAGCACGTGCCAGACCGCGAGCACATTGATTGCACCCACCAGGAATAGGTTGATGATGAAGAAAACCGCGACCACTACTGAGATGCCGACCAGATATGCGCCGGCAAGTTTCTTTATTGCTTCCATGCCATGACTCCTTCGCGCTTATTGCAAGGCGGTGTTCAATCCTCCATGCCACGCGCCAGCCAACTTGTCCACGGGCAGATCCATCGGGCTCCCCAGGGTCAGCCGGCTCCCGCCGGTCGTACCCATCGTCAATGACGGCACTCCGGCTGCTTCGGCCGACTGCAAAACGCTCGGCACATATTCCGGTTCCAGCGTGACCACGATGCGGGATGGCGCCTCGCCGAACAGCGCGGCGTCCCATCGGGACGGAACTCCGTTCGCGAATTCGTCTGACGCGCGAAACCCCACCGGTCCCGTTCCCCCAATACGATTGTCACCAATGATACAGCACTCCGCCAGCGCGACCGCCAATCCGCCATCCGAGCAGTCGTGGGCGGACTTGGCCAGCGCGCCCGCGATAAGGCTGCGGCAGAAGCCCTGCACCCGTCGCTCCAGATCCAAATCGATCCGGGGACGGCCCTTCACGAGGCCGTGTACCGCGCTGAGATATTCGCTGCCGGCCAGGTCGGACGCGCGGGCGGTTAGCTGGTCCGCACCGAGCAGCACGACCGCCAGCCCGGCGCCAGGGAACCCCGCGCCGCAGTGTTGCTTGACGTCGGTCAACAGGCCCAGGCCGCCCACGATCGGCGTGGGGAATATGGCCGTGCCCTGGCTTTCGTTGTACAGGCTCACGTTGCCGCTGACCACTGGCACTCCCAACGCCCGGCACGCCCGGGCCATGCCGCGGATGGACTGTTCCAGTTGGTAGTAGACTTCGGGCCGCTCCGGGTTGCCGAAGTTCAGGCAGTCGGTGAGCGCGAGGGGTTCCGCGCCGACGCAGGACAGGTTGCGCGTTACCTCCGCCACGACCATCTGGCCGCCGCGGTAGGGGTCGAGGAAGCAGTGGCGTCCGTTGCCGTCGATGGCCACCGCGATGGCCTGGCCCGTGTCCTTGATCCGCAGCACCGCCGCGTCGCCGGCGCCGGGCCCGACAACCGTGTTGGTCTGTACCTGGTGGTCGTACTGCCGGTAGACGCTTTGGCGGCTGGCGATATTGGGAGACGCGAGGAGGTGCAGCAGGGCCGCTCCCGCGTCGTACGGAACGGGTATGTCCCTCAGCCGCAGACGTTGCCGATCAATTGCCTCCGCGGATTGCCGGCCGGTCAGGCGATAGCGCGGGGCGTCGCTCAGGTGGGACACGGGCGTGGAGGCTATCGGTTCTGCCCCATCGGTTATCAACGCGTATGGTTCTTCGGTTACCGCGCCAACCGGACGGCACGCGATGTCCCACTTGTCGAATACCTCGCGGATGGCGGGCACGTGTTCCGGCGCGGCGGCCAGCAACATTCGCTCCTGGGATTCCGACAGCATCACCTCGTAGCCGGTCATGCCGGATTCGCGACGGTGCACCTGGCTGATGTCCAGCGCGATACCCCGACCGCCGCGCGCCGCCGATTCCACCGCGGCGCTGGTGAGGCCGGCCGCGCCGAGGTCCTGCAACGCGCGCACCCGGCCCGTGGCCAGGGCTTCGAGGCAGGCCTCGATCAACGATTTTTCCAGGAAAGGATTGCCCACCTGCACCGTGGGCCGGAGTTCCTGCTCCTCCTCAAAGGTCCGCGACGCCAGACCGGACGCGCCGTGGATACCGTCACGGCCAGTGCCCGCGCCAGCCAGCAGCAGTACATCTCCGGTCCTATCGGCTGCGGCGCTGGCCAGGTCCTCGATGCGGGCAATGCCGACGCACATCGCATTTACCAGCGGGTTCTGCGAATAGCATTCGTCGAAGTAGATTTCGCCGGCAACGTCCGGCACGCCGATGCAGTTTCCGTACCAGCCGATGCCGTCCACGACACCCTTGAGGAGCCGCCGGTTCGCGGCGGAGTCGGGCGGGCCGAACCGGAGAGAGTTGAGCAGGGCGATCGGCCGCGCCCCCATGGCCAGGATGTCGCGAACGATGCCGCCGACGCCGGTTGCGGCGCCCTGCAACGGTTCCACCGCCGACGGGTGGTTGTGGGACTCCACCTTGAACACCACGGCCAGTCCATTGCCGATGTCAATGGCGCCAGCGTTCTCGGCGCCGGCCTGGGAGAGGGTCCGCGCGGAACGCGAGGGCAGCATCCCCAGCAACGGGCGAGAGTGCTTGTAGCCGCAGTGCTCGCTCCAGAGCGCGCCGAACATACCCAACTCCACCGGGTTGGGCTCCCGGTCCAGCCGGTCAACGATCATGTCGTATTCCGCCCGGGACAGCGCGATTTCGTCCAATATTTCCTTGGTAACCGCCATCACCACCTTCCGAGGGTTATGAAATCCCGAGGATTATGCAATCAGTCCTCCGACCACCACCATCGCCACGCCGGCGATGGCCATCAACGTGCCTATTACCAGTTCCTTCGTGATCGTTTCCGTCCGGCGCAGGAACAGACGCGCCATTACCAGCGTGACCAGCGGGTTACAGGATACGACGGGCGCGATGACCAGGATGCTCGACCCTTCCCGCGTTACGGCGAAGTACAGGGAAATCACGGCGCAGGCGGCGGCGAACCCGGCCAGGAGGACGAACAGCGGCGCCCAACCTGAGCTGGTCGATTTCTGGACCGCTTCGCGCCCGAACAGGGGGGAAAGCACCAAAGTGGCGAAGAACATGCTGCCCGCCGCCATGATCAAAGGTGACCCGAACTGCAGGCTCAGCACCCGGCCGCTCAGCGTTGACGCGCCGTAGCAGGCCGCGGCGAGTACCGCCAGGCCGTATCCCGCCACCGATTTCCAGTCACTGCCCCAGCTGTGGCGCAGGAAGTTCCCTCCGGTCAGCGCCAGGCCGACCACGACCACCACCGTCCCGACACCGAGCATGGGCGTCAGGTGTTCGTTGAACCCAGGCACGCCGAGCCGCGTCAGCGTGATGGCATACAGTGCGGAGAACAGCGCCGCGCTGCCCACGATGGGTGTGACGCGGGATGCCCCGACCATGCTGATGGCGATGTACTGCTGCGAGCGGCCGCCCATGTAGGTGAGGATGCCGTTGCCCAGGAGCCAGACCATGGCAATGGCCGGCAGGGCGATTATCGCGTCCAGTTCGAAGACCAGCGCCAGCGTGCCGGCGAGCAGCGTGGACGCCACCAGCGAAACCAGCGCCGATGGCATTGGCCGCATCGCCTGCATCCCCAGCCGGGCCAGCACCGCGGAACTGCCGAATCCCAACAGCGCAATGCACGCCAACCCCAGTGACAGCAGCATTCCTAGCGATTGGCTCCGGCGTCGATCGTCGAGCTGAAGTCAATCGTCGGTCCGAAGTCGATCACTGATCCGAAGTCGATCATCGATCCGAAGATGAGGTTCCCGTCGTCCGAACCCAGCAGCGCCTCGCAGCTTCGCTCCGGGTGCGGCATCATGCCGAGCACGTTGCCGCCTTCGTTCACTATGCCCGCGATGTTGTCCACCGATCCGTTGGGGTTGGCGCTCTCAGTCACCGTTCCGTCCGGTTCACAGTAGCGGAACAGGATTCTACCCTGCTCCTCCAGCCGGGCGATGGTTGACGCATCCGCGTAGTAGTTGCCCTCCCCGTGGGACACGGGCACGGCCAGCGGCTGTCCCTGGCCGCACCGGCTGGTGAAGGGCGTGTCTGCTGTTTCCGTGCGCAGATGTGTCCACTGGCACCGGTATTCCAGGTGTCCGTTGCGTCGCAGGGCGCCGGGCAGGAGACCGGCCTCGCACAGGATCTGGAACCCGTTGCAGATGCCGATGACCAAACCGCCCGCGGCGGCGAAGTCGCGCACCGCGCCCATCACCGGCGAAAATCTGGCGATGGCTCCGGCGCGGAGGTAGTCTCCGTAGGAAAACCCGCCCGGCACGATTATGGCGTCGTAGCCGTCGACGCTAGCCGCTTTGTGCCAGATATAGTCGGCTTCCTGCCCCAGCACTCCGCTGACGGCGTGGTGGCAGTCGGTATCGCTCCAGGTTCCCGGGAAGACCAGGATGCCGAAACGCATGCGTTGGGTCAGCCCGGCGCTTCGAGCAGTCGGGATACGATGGCGTTGACCTGGCTGCCATCGGCCTTGCCGCGAACCTGCGGCATGATCCGGCCCATCACCTTGCCGCGGTCGCCCGGGCCGGCCGCTCCGGTATCGGCGATGGCCTGGCGGGCGATGGCCTCGAGTTCGTCGTCACCGAGTTGTTCGGGCATGTATTCCAGGAGGACGGCCAGCGACGCTTCCTCTTTGGCCACGAGGTCGTCGCGCCCGCCCTGGCCAAACATCTCGATGCTTTCCCGGCGGTCTTTGGCCTGCTTCGCCACCACATCGGTAACGCCAGACTCATCCAGTTCCTTGAGATTGTTCTTCTCTACCAGCTGGATTTGGCTCTTCAGGAATCTCAGCGTCTCCAACCGTTGTCGGTCGCGAGCCCGCATGGTGTTGCGGATGTCCTCTTCCAACTTGTCCTTGATGGTAGCCATAGCGGTTCCGCCTCGCGTCCGTAGCTTGGGTGAGCGCTTCCCGAACCGCAATCCGAACGGCAAGGAAGTGGGTCAATGCTACAACGCAACCGTGCTGAGACGCAACCGTGCTATACTGAAATCCTCCGGCCGAAGTGGCGGAATGGTAGACGCGCCGGTCTCAAAAACCGGTGGGAGAATATCCCGTGTCAGTTCGAGTCTGACCTTCGGCACCAGTTTCTCAATTGCACTTTTCCCAAGTGTGAAATTGGTATCAATAGCAGTTTTGACGGCAGTATTGCCGCCATTTTGCCGCCATTAATATCGCAATCGATAATTTTCGTACTGGATCATATCAAAACAGGCTAGGTCAGACGCGTTCGCCTTCGTGCTTATTGAGACTGAAGGCGGCAGTGGCGTCTCCGGGCAGAGCACGTCTTTCCGTTCGGATGGGCGCTCCACTGTGTGTAAGCGGGTGCTGGTCCCATGATCCTGATTCATTTGGCATTGAATGACCTCCGCCGGGTTTCGGACTAGATGGTGGACCGGCATGATGTACGAAACTCCGCGCGTGCGGTGCCTAAGCTGGACTTTGTACATTTGGGGAGGCAACCGCGATGGCGGCATGGGATGGAGCGCAAGTCGCCTCCGGGACTTTCCCACCGTCGGGTTTCGACCCTCGACTTTGTACAAAAGCTAGATAAATTATAAGAACAGGGTAAGCTCGACCAAATCATCACAAGAGGTCGAATATGCCCACCCTGCCCGAAGTCATTGTAACCATGTTGCTGCCCTTTGAGCACCTGTTTGACCGCAGGACCTGGCGCAAAGCCCAACTCCTGGCGGTGGGAGCGATCCTGTCTCCCGGCAAGCGCACGGTGTCCTCCGCTCTGAGCATACTGGGGATTGGGCAGCAGGGCGACTTCGCCATCTACCATCAGGTGCTCAACCGGGCCAGGTGGTCGCCGCTGCAACTGAGCCGGGTGCTGTTGCTGCTGGTGGCTGGGCGCCTGGGTTCATCCAACGAGCCGTTGGTTTTCGGCATTGACGAGACGGTGGAGCGACGTTGGGGCCGGAAGATTGCGGCCAAGGGACGCTACCGGGATGCGGTCCGCTCCACGGACGACCAGGTGGTGATGACTCCCGGACTGCAATGGGTGAGCCTGATGCTGCTGACACGTATCGGGTGGGCGGGACGCTATTGGGCGCTACCGTTTTTGACCGCGCTGGCGACATCGGCCCGCTACGACCGGCGCAAGGGCCGACGGCACAAGATGGTTACCGACTACGCCCAGCAGATGCTGGTCTGTCTGCGGCGGTGGCTACCGGAGCGGGACCTGGTGGTGGTGTGTGACGGCGGTTACGCCAAGCGCGAGTTCTTGCTCCATTGTCAGAGTATGTCCAAGCCCATTGTCGTCATAACCAAACTCCGTAAAGACGCGTCCCTGTACCAGCCAGCTCCACCGCGACGGCCCGGCCAGATCGGCCGGCCCCGGGTGGTCGGAGCGCGACTGCCCAGTCCCACTGCGGTGCTGGACGACCCAGCTACCCAATGGACCCCCTGCCGTGCCACCGGGTCCGACGGCAGCACCGCCATGGTCGAGCTGACTTCGGGTGTGGCGCTGTGGTACCGGGGAGGCTACCCGTCGGTCCACATGCGTTGGGTCGTCGTCAGACACCTTGAGGAACCCCTCGGAGAGGAACCCCTCGGACCCTATGCTTTGCTATGCACCGACAGCGAGGCCGATCCGCAGCGGATACTGCAGTGGTATATGCTGCGTTGGCAGGTCGAGGTGACCTTTGAGGAACTGCGGGCTCACTTGGGCGTGGAAACCCAGCGCCAGTGGTCAGAGCGTGCCATCGCCCGTACCACACCCGCACTCTTTGGCCTGTTCAGCGTGGTGACGCTGGCGGCGGATGTCTTGAACGAACAACAGGGTGGTATCGCGCCCAGGTCAACGGCGTGGTATGCCAAAACCAACCCTACTTTCGCCGACGCCATCGGTCTGGTCAGACGACACATCTGGGCGCAGCAGGAAGATTTTTCCACGTCTGAGCCCAGCCCTGAATTGATAAAAGTTCCGCGCGGAACATACCGCAAGGATGCTCGACACCCTTGCTTACGCCGCCTGATTGCACAAAGTCGAGGTTTCGACCCCGACAGTGGAATACTTCAGGAGGTCAGCGACAGCGGGAAACCCGCAAGTTCGACCGCGAAGCCGGCTTTTGTACAAAGTCCAGCTATGAGGGTGTCTAAAAAGAGTTCAATTGGTATTAGGGAGTGCAGGCGTGATATGCGAGGTTGGGCGTAGTGTTGCCGCATGAAGAGACCAGCTTATCCAAGCGACCTCAGCGACCGCGAATGGCAACTGATCGAGCCCTTGTTGCCACCGCCCAAACCGGGTGGTCGACCCGTCAAGTATCCACGCCGGGAAATAGTGAACGCCCTGCGCTACGTGCTGCGCACCGGCTGCTCCTGGCGGATGTTGCCCCACGACCTGCCACCCTGGCGCATCGTCTTCCACTACTTCCGCACCTGGCGTCGGGACGGTACCTGGCAACGGGCCAACGCCATCCTGCACGCCGGTGTGCGACAGGCCGAGGAACGCCCGACCAGTCCCAGCGCGGCGGTGATCGACAGCCAGAGTGATCGACAGCCAGAGTGATCGACAGCCAGTCGGTGAAGACCACTGAAAAAGGGGGCCCAGAGGCTATGACGCATGGAAGAAGGTAAAGGGCGCAAACGTCATATCGTGGTCGATACCCTGGGGCTGCTGCTGGCGGTGGTAGTGCATCCCGCCGATGTTCAGGACCGCGACGGAGCACGGCTGGTGCTGCAGCATTTGGTGGGTCGGTTCCCTCGGCTGCAAGTGATCTGGGCCGACGGAGCCTACGGTGGCAAGCTGGTGGAGTAGGCCAGGGCAGTGTGAGGTTGGAGCCTGGAACTGGTGCGCCGTCCCGCCCGGCAGCACACCTTCCAGGTGTTGCCCCGTCGGTGGGTGATGGAACGGACCTTCGGCTGGCTGAACCTGCAACGGCGGTTGAGCAAGGACTATGAAGCGTTGTGCGAGACCACCGAAACCTGGATATACATCGCCATGACTGGGCTCATGCTCCGCCGACTAGTGCGTGTTCACACTAACAACGCAAAAATGTTATCATACACGCATGGAGATTACACAAGCCCAGTTCGAACGCATTGCACCGGTCTTTCCCGTTCAGCGAGGCAACGTCAAACTGCCGAACTTGCAGGTGCTCAACGCGATCCTGTACGTCGCCGAGCACGGCTGCAAGTGGCGGGGGTTGCCGCCTCGATTCGGCAATTGGCATACCGTCTACACCAGGATGAACCGCTGGTCGAAGAATGGCGTGCTCGACCGGGTGTTTGAACACCTGCAGCGGGAACAGATCGTGCGCATCAAGTTGGAAGCGGTAGCGATGGACAGCACCATCGTCAAGGTCCATCCCGACGGCACGGGTGCGCTAAAAAAACGGACCCCAGTCCATCGGCAAGTCCCGAGGCGGCTGGACCACCAAGATTCATCTGGTTGCCGCGGATGCTCGAACTGCCATAACCTGCTCGCTCTCCCCGGGTCAGGCCCATGACGCGCCGTAAGGACGTAAGCTGCTGGCCAGGCTTGGCCCGCAGCGCCCGGCACCGTTCCTGTTGATGGACCGCGCCTACGAGGGCAATGAAACCCGCCAACTGGCCCTGGACCTGGGGTTCATGCCGGTGGTACCACCGCCTGAGCACTCGTGTCGCTCCCTGGACCTATGATCGGGAGATGTACCAGCGGCGGAATGAGATCGAGCGGTTGTTCCGCCGCTTGAAGGGATTCCGCCGCATCTTCTCCCGGTTCGACAAGCTCGACGTGCTCTTCCTGGGGTTCATCTCCTTCGCATTCATCATCGATGCACTGCTTTAGCGTGAACACGCCCTAGAGAACTTCCAGAACTCGCGCTATCCGTTCCACCCCTTCCACAACTCGGTCAGCGGGAGACCGCATCAGGGCAATACGGAAGTGGCCTTCCCCGTTTTCGCCAAAGCCGATGCCAGGGGTTACCACCACTCCTTCCCGCTCTACCAACAGCTCGGCCAACTCCGTGGATGACACATCTGCCGAGTAGCGAGGGAACAGGAAAGTGGCCCCTTCGGGCAGCGGACAGTGTACGCCGGGAACCTGGGACAACCGGTCAGCGCAGCGCACGCGCAGTTCATCGCACTCCTCCCGCCATCTGGGCAGGTGATCCTGGGCGCCTTGGAGGGCGGCCACCCCGGCCATCTGCACAAAGGGAGAAACAAAACTGGCCGTTTGTTCCTGTATCTTCAGCAGTGGCCCGAGCAGGTTTGACTGAGCCACGATGCAGCCCAACCGCCAGCCGGACATCGAATAGGCCTTGGTGAAGGTGTAACTGGTCAGGGTTCGTTCCGCCATGCCCTCCAAAGTCGCGATGGTAACGTGTCGGTTGGAATCGTAGAGGAAATACTCGTAGGTTTCATCACAAATGACCAGCAGGTCCTGCTCCAGGGCCAAACGCGCTACAGCTGCCAATTCTTCCTCAGTGTAAACCCGGCCCGTGGGATTGTTGGGGTTGTTAATGACAATCATCTTGGTACGCGAGGTGACGTACTCCTTCAACTGCTCGTAGCTGATGTGGTACTCCTCCTCTTCGCTGAGTGGCACGGCTATGGGCACACCTTCAGCCATCTCCACCTGCTGGCTGAAGCTGACCCACGTGGGCTCAAGCACCAGCACTTCATCTCCCGCCTCGATGTAGGCGTTTATGGCCTCATACAGCCCCATCTTGCTGCCAGGAGTAACCAGGATATCGCCGTCGGGATCAACGGTGCGGCCATTGTTGGCTGCCAGCTTTGCGGACATGGCCTGGCGCAGCTCGGGCAGCCCACGGGACGAACTGATGTTAGTATGTCCTGCGTTCAGGGCCTGAATCCCAGCATCAATAATATGCTGCGGGGTTACGTGGTGCGGACTTGACTGACCCAGGTCAATTACGTCGTGACCCTGCCGGGCCAGTTGTCGGGCTTTTTCGCCGGCGGCCAGGGTGGCCGGGGGCTGTACTCGTTGGATACGCGTCGCGGGAGCTCTGGTCATGGTTCACCTCTTTCCTGTCTTAGCAGTGTAGTTTAGCAACCTCGTTGCCAACGAACCACGCGCCTGGCGATACCGGCATTGTTCCCGTGCCGGATGCTCGCCGGCACGGGAACGGCAGCGCAGGGCTTTGTATCTTGACTTTGGCACGGTTAGTTGTGGTGGGGAGCGAGTCGCGGTGCGGCAGGCCGGCAGGGTCTCGGTCCTTAGAGTGTGTCTAAAAAGGTTGAATTTGTGGTAAAGATACACAGCTGTAAAGGACGGAGAGAAAATGTACCGCGTGGGCGGCCCGATCGCCGATTCGGGCGGTTGAAAACTGTACCGCCTGGTGTCTTCCATAAGGCTGAATATCGGCTGCTGGAAGGTGCGATGGATGTTTCACGTGGACACGTATTTTCGGGTGCGCCGGGCCTGCCTGGTGGAAGGGATGAGCGTTCGGGAGGCCTCCCGAGTGTTCGGTCTGCACCGGGACACGGTGCGCAAGATGCTGGCGAATGCGACGCCCCAGGGCTACACGAGGAAGGGGCCGCCGCGCGAACCGAAGATTGAGCCCTTCACCGGCGTAATTGACGCCATACTGGAGGCGGATCGCCGGGCGCCCAGAAAGCAGCGGCACACTGCGAAGCGCATCTTTGAGCGGCTGCGGACGAGGACGGGTTCGATGATCAGCACACGATAGTCAAGGACTATGTGCAGGAGCGTCGCCAGCGTGTCAGGGAGATGTTCGTGTCGTTGTCCCACGGGCTGGGCCACGCCCGTTGCGACTTCGGGGAGGCTCTGGCGGTGATCGGCGGTGTGGAGCGGAGGGTGCACTACTTGGTGATGGACGTGCCCCACAGCGACGGCTGCTTCGTGACGACGTATCCGGCGGAGACCACCGAGGCATTCCTGGACGGCCACGTGGCCGTCTGCGCTTTTCTGGGCGGAGTACCCCAGAGCATCCGGTACGACAATACGAAGCTGGCGGTCGCGAGGATACTGGGCGATGGTCGAAGGCAGCGCACCCATGCGTTCAGCGAGTTGCAGTCCCACTACCTGTTCGAGGACAAGTTCGGACGACCCGGCAAGGGCAATGACAAGGCGAAGGTCGAAGGCATGGCGGGCTATGTGCAGCGCAACTTCCTGGTGCCTATACCCCGGGCGGAGAGTTTCGAGGCGCCGAATGCGGACCTGGAAGCACGGTGCTTGGACCGTATGGACGCCAAACTTAGGGGGTGTCGTCAAAAGAGTTTGCTCCAGACCATCACTGCCCGGAGTTGGCAGATGGCCAAATAAGACGCCGTTCTCTTGGCATAACGGGTCGCCACCCCGCGCCACTGCTTGAATTCCAGGAATCCGTTCTCCACCAGGTGCCGCAGCTTGTACCGCTCCCGGTCATAGTCCCGCTTTTCTCTACGGTTGCTTTTGGGCGGTATCACTGGGTCCATTCCCAATCCCCGGACGGTGGCGATGATTTCATTGGTGTCATCGGCTTTGTCCGCCAGCAGGCACTCCGCTGCTATGCCCTCAAGCAGAGGCAAAGCCTGGGAGCAGTCGGCAACCGTACCCTCGGTCACCGCCAGCCTTACCGGCATTCCGTGGGAACCCACCGCCAGGTGCAGCTTGCGGTTCCGCCCCCTTTAGTGCGGGCAATGGACTGATTTCCGCCCGGGGCGCCAGCGCTGTGGGGATGGGCCTTGATATAGCTGGCGTCTATCATCAGCCACTCGAAATCAGGGCCATCCATCACCGCCTCCAACAGTCCGGCCCACACGCCCCGATCCCGCCAGCGGCAGAAGCGGCGGTGGGTGTTCTTCCAGTCTCCGTAGTCCGGGGGCAAATCGCGCCAAGGAGCGCCGGTGCGCAGAATCCAGCACACGGCGTCGATAAACTGCCGGTTGTCCGGGGCCGGTCGGCCTCTCTTGCCCTCTCCCCCAGGCAAATGCGGCCTCAACCGTTCCCAAACGGCATCGGTCATATCGTGGCGCCGGTGCGCTGCCGTCATTCCCCCACCTTCCACGCTCTCCCCTTTTACAGAAATTTACCACCCTACCACCATTTTGACGACACCCCCTAGGGGTCACACCGAGACATCGGCCAGCGCATGGAACGGGATCTGGACGCCCTGCAGCCCTTGCCCGCAGTGCCCTACGACGCCGGCGACAAACGGGCCAGCCGAGTGAGTTCGTTGTCGTTGGTCAGGTACGGCACCAATGACTACTCGGTGCCGGTGGCCTACGGACACCGGGATGTGCTGGTGCGCGGCTACGTGGACCAGGTGGTGATCAGCTGCGCCGCCGAGGTCATCGCCAAACATCCCAGGTCTTACGAGCGGGACGACTTCGTCTTCGATCCCATCCACTACCTACCGCTGCTGGAGCGAAAGACCGCGGCCTTGGATCAGGCCGCGTCCTTGCAAGGGTGGGAACTGCCCGAAGAGTACGGCACGTTCCGCCGTCTGCTGGAAGCGAGGATGGGCCGTCGGGGCAAACGCGAATTCGTGCCGGTGCTGAGGCTGCTGGAGACCTTCTCACATCAGGAAGTCCACCACGCCGTGAAGGACGCCCTTCGGCTGGGGGCATTGAGCTTCGACGCGGTGAAGCACCTGCTGCTGTGCCGGATTGAGGGACGGCCACCCAGGCTGGACCTGGAGCTCTATCCCTACCTGCCCCGGGTCAGCGTCAAGACCACCCGCGCCCACGACTACATGACCCTGCTGTCCATGACCCTGCTGTCGGGGAGGGCGGCATGAGCAACCAGTCCACGCTGCTGTTGGAGCACATCTCAAGGAGCTGAAACTGCCCACCTTCCTCAGAGAGTACGACAAGCTGGCTAGCCAGTGCGCGGCTGGAGGCGTAGGCCATCCCGACTACCTGCTTCGCCTCGCCGAACTGGAACTCATCGACCGACACCAACGCATGGTGGAGCGCCGTATCAGGGCGGCGCGCTTCCCCGCCACCAAGAGCCTGGACACCTTCGACTTCCTGGCCATCCCCTCGGTGAACAAGCCACTGGTCATGCAGCTGGCCCGGTGCGAGTACATCGAGCGTCGTGAGAACGTCATCGCCATCGGCAACAGCGGCGCCGGCAAGACCCACGTCGCCCTGGGCTTGGGTCTGGCCGGCTGTCAGCGGGGATTGTCCGTGGGCTTCACCACCGCCGCCGCACTGGTCCACGAACTCATGGAGGCCAGGGACGAGCGCCGGCTGCTCAACCTGCAGCGACAACTGTCTCGCCACCAGCTGCTCATCATCGACGAACTGGGCTTCGTGCCCCTGTCCACCACCGGCGCGGAACTGCTCTTCGAGGTCTTCAGCCAACGCTACGAACGCGGGTCGATCCTGGTCACCACCAACCTCCCCTTCGACGAGTGGACCGACGTGTTTGGATCCGAAAGGCTCACCGGCGCGCTGCTGGACCGCCTCACTCACCACGTCCACATCATCGAGATGAACGGCGAGAGCTACCGCCTCAAGGACAGCCGGCAAAACGCCACCGCGTCGGAGCCGGACCAGTCCGTCGCCGATTAGCGCCGCGCCAACGTCGACTTCGCACGGTTCCCCTTAGCCTCACCCCAACCATGCCATCCCCATCAGGCATCACCCACGTGGTACTACATTCCTCCGCCCCATTTGTCGACGTTCAGCGAAGATGTCCTGGCTAACTGGCCAGCGAAAATGATGCTCCTATAGTTGTCAAGGCAGGCTGTTAGCCAATTCTGCGGGCGTCTGCAGGTTGGAGAAGATCTCGCGGGCGACGTACCGTTTGAGGCAACGCATGACTTCGAGCTTGCTCATTCCCTCCCCAGTTCGGCGGCTCATGTATTCTTGGGTGCGATGGTCGCAACGAAGTCTGACTACCACGATGCGGTGTAGCGCCGCATTCGCCTGGCGGTCGCCGCCCCGGTTGAGCCTATGCCGGTTGGTCTTGCCCGAGGAAGCCGGTATCGGACACACCCCGCACAGCGCGGCAAAGGCAGCCTCGGAGCGGAGGCGCTCCGGGCTGCTGCCAGCGGTAATCAGAAGGGTCGCCGCGGTGTCGGGTCCCACGCCGACGATGTTGATCAAGGTTGGCGACGCGATCCTGATGAGCCGGGCCAGTTCGGCTTTCAGGTTGCGGATCTCCTCGCTGAGTTGATGGTAACGGCAGGCCAGGGAACGTAGAGCGTACTTCGCCGCCGCCTTTGGATCGCTCAAGCGATGTATGCGGAAACTCCGGCATCGCGCGGAGAGGGCGCTGACGGAGAGACCATCAAGGGTTTCGCGTAGACAGGCCGGGGCCGTGACGATCAGAGCTTTCATCTGGTTGATGGCTTGGGTGCGTGCCTTGACGGCCGAGTCTTTGGCGCTCTTGAGCATGCGGATCATCTCGACTTCGCCTTGGCCCGACTTGGGAACGGCATCGGCTACTCCGGCCAGGACGGAACGGGCCGCCATCTCAGCATCGGTGGGATCGCTCTTCCCCTTCCGGTAGCGGGTGGACCGGTCGGGACGGTTGACCTCGACGACGGAATAGCCTCGACCGGTCAAGAAGCGAGCGATGCCAGCGCCATATGAACCCGTTCCTTCGATACCGAAGGCGTGAATTGTTCCCAAACTGCGGGACCACTGCTCGAGCTCGCGATAGCCGCAGGTAGTCGCTGGAGTGTACTGCTCCCCGAGGTGGACACCCCGCCGATCGATGGCCACCGCCACATGCTGTTCCTGATGAGTGTCGACCCCGATAACCACCTGCACAGCAGGCCTACTTTCGTGATCGGTGACTTCCCTGGACTTTGCGCATTTTCGAGCGGCGCAAGCAACGGAATCTCTTAGCTGGACTTTGCGCATTTTTTAGGAAAAGAATAAGGACAGGGTAAGATGGCCTGACCCCACTTCTCACGGAAGGTCCAGCCATGCTCACCCTGCCCGATGCCATTGTAGCCGTTCTCGTTCCCTTCGCAACGTTGTTCAGCAACCCAACCTGGCGCAAAGCGCAGGTGTTGCTGGTGGGCGCGATACTGGCGCCAGGCCAGCGCACGGTGGCCGCGGCGCTGCGGGTCATGGGTCGCAGCGATGACGGCGACTTCGCCCGCTACCATGAGGTGCTCAACCGGGCGGTGTGGTCGCCCCGTGCGGCCGCGGGTATTCTGTTGGTATTGTTGCTCCAGCACCTGGATCGCGGCGATGGCCCCCTGATCTTCGGCGTCGACGAAACCTTGGAGCGGCGTCGGGGCCGTAGCATCGGCGCTCTGGGCGTTTACCGTGATGCGGTGCGTTCCAGCCGCTCCCAAGTGGTCAAAGCCAGTGGTTTGCGCTGGATCTCCCTGATGTGGCTGGGCCAGGTGCCCTGGGCGGGACGCCATTGGGCCCTGCCGGTGCTCACGGTGCTGGCGCCATCGGCGCGGTACTATCAGGAGAGAGGACGTCGGCACAAGAAGCTCACCGACTGGGCACGCCAGATGGTCCTGCAACTGCGCCGCTGGCTGCCGCAGCGGTCGCTGGTGCTGGTGGGGGACAACGGCTACGCTGTGCTCGACCTGCTGCACTGCTGCCAGTCCCTGTCGGAACCCGTTACCCTGATCGCCAGACTGCGCCTGGATGCCGCCCTCTATGCGCCCGCGCCACCCCGTCAACCGGGTCAGAACGGCCGCCCAGCGCTGAAGGGCGCACGACGACCCTCGCTGAAAGCGCTCCTTGAGCAGCCCCCGGCTACTGACCAGCCTCAGGTAACCTGGACCAGCGCCACGGTGGGCTGGTACGACGGCGCCACCCGCACTGTGGAACTCACCTCCCAGACCGCAGTCTGGTACCGCTCGGGCAAACCCCCGGTGCGCATTCGCTGGGTGCTGATCCGAGACCCACAGGGCGCCTTCGCGCCCCAGGCCCTGCTGTGCACCGACCCGTCGGCAGACCCGACGCAGATCCTGGAATGGCCAGATCCTGGAATGGTTCGTGCTGCGCTGGCAACTGGAGGTCACTTTTCAGGAGGTGCGGACCCATCTGGGCGTGGAGACCCAGCGCCAGTGGTCCGACCTGGCCATCACCCGCACCACGCCGGTCCTGCTGGGACTCTTTTCCTGGATCACCCTGGCCGCCCACGCGCTGCAAGAACGCCACCCCATGATCCAGCGTAGAGCGGCCTGGTACGACAAACCGTCGCCGACCTTCGTCGACGCCATCGCCCTGGTGCGCCGCCACCTGTGGCTGGCGTCGGAGGGTTTCCCCCGGTCGCCCAGCGACCCCGATACGCAAGAACTCCCCACCGCTCTGTACCACCGATTGGTGGATTCCCTCGCTTACGCCGCCTGAAATGCGCAAAGTCCAGATAAGGGGAATATGACATTTATGCTGACCAGTTAGCGAGGACCTTTTCCCTGACCATTGACAAAACACTTCGAACTTATCCAGAAACAAGCCGTCAGCCGGCGCCAATCCGGCGAATATAGGTGGCAAATCACCGCGCTCCCGCTGAAACTCACCGGGGTTTGTCGCCGCGGAACAGATCGTCAGCTCGCCCCAACAGGCCATCGCCGCCACTATCGCCGGCCACTCGGCGCCCGGCACGTCTCTGGCGCGGGCGAAGCGCGGATGCTGGCCATCATCAAGCAGCTGGCCGAAACATCGGAGCCCCACCGCTGCCCCCATGGACGTCCTACCATCGTGCCGATCTCGAAACTCCGACTGGAGCAGGAGTTCCGACGTCGCTAGACAGGCTGCTAGGATTGCCCGTCGCCGGCGCTGACTCCGTCAGTATTTGGCCAACGGTATGCCGATCCTGGCAGAAACTGACTTCGCCAACTATACGACGAGAACTATACGACGAGCCCTTGGGCAGGTAACCTGGCGCCAAAGCGGAACAGCTTGAGCAGGTTGTGCCCGGTGCAGATCAGCAGCCATTTCCCTTTCGCCTTCTTTAGGCCCTGCAGCAGGAACTGCCGGAACCCACGACCCCGCTTGATCTGGCCGAATACGGGCTCCGCCGTCGCCATCCGCAGGGCGTAGAGCTGCCGACCCTTTGGCGTCAGCAAACTCCGCCGCATCCGGGTCCCCCCAGGGCAACAGATGATTGGTGATGCGGTCCTTGGGGGTGGCGGCAACACTCGGCCGTGCCGGGTTTTCTCCGGCGCGATATAAGGGTCCGTGCCCAGCGCGTAGAGATCGTCAACTGCCTTGGCTGAGTAGTGACCGGCACCAGCGGACACTTGCTTCGGGACTGCGCCGGTGTTGCCGATGGTCTCCGCCAGCATCGCGACGGCCTGCTGCTTGTCCGATGCCCGGTTGTGACCTGTGCCTGATTGATGGCCCGCGCCGCCACGATCACCGGGTGGTAGCTGTCCACCACCGCCTGACAATTGTACGCTTGCGGGAAGTCCCGCCCACCCGGCGCGGGCATGATCCGGGACCCAACATCAGTAAAGTTGCGCTGGGCTTTATGGTCAGGGACTCCTGGCAGTGCAGTGCCCTCCGCTTCCGCCTGCTCCGCCGCCGCCCGCTTACGGTGGCTCAGTTTCCAGTGTGATCAGTTCCGAGGCGGTGTTGCTCCGGGTGTAATTGTTCCTGCCGTCAGACGTGATGCCCTCGCCGACCCCCATGACCCGGTCGGCCAGCAGCCTGATGGTTATCGGTTGGCCTAGGGTTGTCGGGTCCACCACCACGCGGTAAAGGCTGTTACTCCAGGGCTTGGCTGATACCACGGTGCCGTTGGTGATCTCAAAATCGTCCAGCTCCAGGCCCTGCTTCGGTGACGAGCGAGTAATTGCTCGGGGTAGTGAATTCCAGATCCATCCAGAACCGTCCCTGCGCCTTCCCGCAATACATCAAGCTGTCCATCGGGTAGCATCCCGATATTGCCGAGTTCAACGGGGCTGCGTCGCTATGTGGTGACGATGCTCTCAGTTGTTGCGAGGTTTCCAACTGGGTGTTGCCCCGGCGTATGCGCATTTGATGCGTCCGGGCATTGCCGCGGTGCATTCCTGTTATGGTGTGCTGCACGCAGGTCGTTCCACTGCCGGCGCACGCCGTGTAGTCGTCGCCGCGCCCAATTTCCACCCACGGGCGGAACGGGTTTCCGTCATACCAGAATGGCTTGGACCGCATCTCGATAACCACGTCGCTGCCCGAAGGAATGGCCCTGCCGATATCCCAGCACAGGTCGATTTCCGCCTCCCGGGCAACTCCTGCTGTCGAACCAACCCGCGCGCCACACAGTTTGATGGGCTGAAGGGAGCCGTCCACCTTGTGGTTCGGGAAACCCCCGTCCTGGCCCGGTTTGGCGTGGTTGAGATTTGCATCGCGCCCCGTGGTAGGGTGTTGGATGGTGCCTCCGTTCAACTGCAATTGATTGGCGCGCATGAATAACCCGTTGCCGTCCAAATCGGCGGCTAGCACGGTGTACTCGAACTCCAGGGTGGAGCCGCTGGACCCGCGCACGTACTCGAGGTACTTGTCAGCTCCCGCGTGATCCGGGTCTCCGAACCGCATCCTCAAACGAGGCGTGCCGCCGGTGGTATCAACAACAACTCTGGAATCGAAGGTCACTCTGAACGCGATGGTTTCGCCGGCGCCGTAGGTGTGATGAACGACAATAAGTCCTGCCGGTCGCGACGACTATTTTTGCCGGTTCACCCCCTCGGCCTGGCCCCGTTGCTGGGCGGCATCAGTCCGGTAGCTGGGGACGTCAAACTCCAGGATCACGGAGTGGTGCACGACCCGGTCAATCGCCGCGGCGGTGGCCATGGGGTTGGCGAAGATGCGCTCCCACTCTGAGAAGACCAGGTTGGACGTGATGCCCAGCGACCTGCGTTCGTAGCGTTCCGCGATCAGGGTGAAGAGGACCTCGGACTCTTCGGCGCCCTGGGGCAGGTAGCCGAGATCGTCAAGGAGCAGGAAGTCGAAGTTGTCCAGCTTGCGCAGCCGGCGGGGTAGGTCCAGGTCGCGCTTGGCGGCGAGTAGTTCCTGCACCAGGCGGTAGGCCGGTGCGAAGAGGACCGAGTGTCCGGCTTCGACCAGGCGGTGGCCCAGGGCGCAGAGCGCGTGGGTCTTGCCGGTGCCGGGCAGTCCGAAGGCCAGCACGTTGACGCCGTGTTCCACGAAACTGCCCTGGGCCAGATGGTCCAGTTGCTGCCGCAGGGCCAGGGGCATCCGGTGGTGCTCGAAGGTTTCCCAGGTCTTGCCCGAGGGGAGCCTGGACGACTGACGCAGCCGGTTGATGCGCCGGTGGCGGCGATCGTCGGCTTCCTGTTCCAGGACCTCGAGGAAGATGGGTAGGGCGTCGCCATGTCCGGAGGCGGTGAAACGGTCCACCGACTGGGCGCCCATGGTGGGCAGCTTGAATTGGTGGCACAGCTGGCCGATGCGTTCCTGCATGACGCTGGTGTCGATTACCGTCATCCGCACACCCCCACCGTGGCCAGGCTGACCGTGAGCAGGCGGTCGTAGATTTTCAGGTCCGGCTGGCCGGACAGGGTCAGCGCTGGGGCTTCGGGCACCTTGGGCTCGGCCAGGTCTCGCACCTCGGCGTAGTCGAAGGGCTGGCCCGCCTCCAGCAGCAGCGACAGCGCGCTGTCCACCGTGGCTTCCATGGTGGTGGCCGCCAGGTGCAGGATCCGCACGTACTCCACGTCGGCACGCTCCCCGCGCCATCCGTTGAGCGCATCGTAGGCCAGCCGAAAGTGCAAGGTGGGAAACAGCTGCTCCCGGAAGCGGTAACGGGCGAATGCTCCCGGCTTGCGCACCAGTGAGCCGATGACGTGGCGGTAATTGACGTTGGCTGCACCCTCGCCGCGCACCCGTTCCATGCGTTCCACCAGGTGGCCCTTGTAGTAGACTTCCACCCAGTCGGCGTACAAACGGATCTGCACCTCCTTGCCGATGAGGCGGGAGGGTACGCTGTAGCTATGTCCCGCTACCTGGATGGTGCTCCACTTGCGCACCTTGGACTGGTAGTTGACGTATTCCGGCACGGGAGCTGGCGGTAGGGAGCCCAGGCAAAGCATCTCCTGCTCCAGCTTCCCCTCTACCAGACGATTGCGTCTCTCCACCATCTCCCGTACGAAGTGGGCGTAGTCGTCGGCGGTGTGGAAATCGCGGCTGCCCCGCAGGATGAGGGCCTGGTCGATCGCGTCCTTGAGGCGGTAGTGGGCATGCTCGGCGACGCCGTTTTCATGGCTCTGGCCGCGATTGATGCGGGTGGAACGGAGACCGTAGTGGTCCAGCAGAGCGGAGTAATTGTCGTTTAGTGCACGGCCGCGGCTGCGTTTCACCTCGTGGGTGGCAGCCGAGGTATTGTCTGAGCGCACCACCTCTGGGACGCCGCCCAGGGTCCAGAGGGCATTCTGCAATCCCTGCTGCAACGCCAGGAAGGTCTCACCGGCGGCGACCTCGGCGTAGCGCCATCCAGAGTGGCTGAGGATCAACTGGAACAGCAGGTGCGGGTAGGACTCTCCGGCGATGGTCACCTTGAGTTCCCCGCAGTGGGTGAAGTCGAACTGGGCTTCCCGACCCGGCGGATGCTCCTGGGGGAAGTACACCTCCCGCTCCGGCCCGTGCAGCGCCCGCCAGTCCTGTAACCGTCGTTGCAGCGTCCTGAGTTGGGAGGCGCTGAACCGACCGGGATGCTGCTCGGCCAACCAGTCAATAATTGTCGTTGCCCTCAGCCTGCCGGTCGGATCATTCCGTAGCAGCGGCTCGATCGCATCCTCCCACACCCCGTCGAAGGGATCGGGCCGAGTGCGCCACCAGTGCTCCGGTTTCGTCGCCGACGGCAATGGACCACTCTGCCACTTGCGCGCTGAACGCACGCTCATCCCAGCCTTGGCTGCTGCCGTTTCCTGTGTTTTGCCTTCCATACGTTTCTGCCTCAGTAGCCCTACTTGTCGGTCTGTAATCAACGGTACCTCCGTACCGAATGATTACCCCATATCGACCGGCAAAAATGGTCGACGCTACCGGCAGGATCAATTGTCGTTAATCACTGGCCGACAAAGTGGTGGAGTTGGGGTTGGTGGAGAGCCTGTCGTACGAGACAGTGCGCCTCAAGCTCAAAAAAACGTCCTCAAACCGTGGCGGAAGCAGCAGTGGTGCATCCCCAAGGTAGGCGGGGAGTTCGTGGCCGCCATGGAGGACGTGCTGGACCGGTATGCCGAACCCTACGACCCTGACCGCCCGGTCGTGTGCTTTGACGAGACCTCCACCCAACTGTTGGCCGACACCAGGCCACCCATTCCGGCCCAGCCGGGACGCCCGCGACGCCAGGATTACGAGTATCGCAGGATTACGAGTATCGTCGGGCGGGCACCCGCAACCTGTTCCTGACCTGTGAGCCTTTGGCGGGCTGGCGCCACGTGGCGATTACGGAGCGCCGCACCATGCAGGACTTCGCCCATCAAATGCAGTGGCTGGTGGATGTGGCCTATCCCAGTGCCCCAGTGGTCCGCGTGGCCCTCGACAATCTCAACACCCACCGCATGGCCTCCCTCTACGAGACCTTCCCAGCCGCCGAGGCGCGGCGCATCGTCAAACGCCTCGAGTTTCACCACACCCCCAAACACGCCAGTTGGCTGAACATGGCCGAGATTGAGTTCAGCGTGTTGACCCGAGCCTGTCTGCAAGGCGCAATCCCGACGAACCCGGCTTGCAACGAGCAATCAACGCCTATGAAGCCGAACGCAACGCGGCCGGGGCCACCATCAATTGGAGCTTCAGCACCCAGGATGCCCGAACCAAACTGCATCGCCTCTATCCCTCCAATTCCAAGATTGACTGAGTAGTAGTTGGACCGCGTTGATCCCGATTATCATGATCTTGTTCGCGACCGTTTCCTCAACCAACATAGCCCCGGTGGCTTAGTGGAGCGCGCATCGGCACAGGTTACAGCCCCTGTTCGGCGAAAATGTCACCTGTCTATTCAGGGATCGTACCAGATGTAGATGCCGGTAGGGTTGCCGGCACCCGCCGCGTCGGCGGGCTTTCGGCATCGATGTACCGCCTCACGGTATCTCGGTGGAGACCCAACTCTCTTGCCATATTGCGAATGGACATGCCGTCGAGCTCGGCCTTCTGCACCGCGTCCTATCAGGCCTTCTGCAGAAACGTCGGCCTTCTAGATGCAACGGCCACCGTGATGGAGACCACGTCTTCATCGTTGATGACGGAGTCAGCGCCATGTTCTGCAGCTGCCATCGCCAGTGGATCATGAGCCGTTTCCTGCGGTCCACAGTGGCCTTAGAGGTCCGGAGACTGGATGGCATCCCCTGAGGAAGGCTTGATGCCGTTACGCAGTGATCCAGGGCTGGGCGGCGCCTCCTGGGTGGCAGTGATGCGTCCCTCATGCTGTAACGACAGCCGGCCGTCCAGTCCTTGCAACACCAACACAACTGCTCCTGCGTAGGAACGGCGGCGCAGATCGGGTAGCAACTGCAGGGTGTGCCTCTGGAACTTCACGGTGTTGTCCCTGGCCACTCTCCGACGGTGCTTGAAACACAGGACCTGCCCCAGGTGCAGATCTGATGGCAAAGGTCGGAATGCGGGATCAGCACACTGGGCGGGAACTTGGAAACGCCGGTTGAACCGGGGCAGGAACTGCTGCAACACGGCCTTGGCCTGCTCCATGGCGGTTGCGCCTGCCAGCCGGAGTTCCGTGATCAACCGGTCCTGGAAGGTTCCCGCCATACGTTCCACCCGTCCTTTGGCCTGAGGAGACAGGGCGAAAATCATCTGGATGCCCAGTTCTTCCATGGCCCGTTGGAACTGGGTGGGCATCCTAGTGGACTGATATTCCGAGCGGTGCTTGAAGACCGCGTGCCGGTCGGTGTACAGGGCGAGGGGAATGCCGCGGCGCCGGAGCAGGCCCTGCATCAGCAGGCAGTAGTTGAGGCTGTCTTCATGCTCGCAAAACGAGGCGTTGACCACCGAGCCGGTGGCGTCGTCCACCGCCAGCAGCAACGTGAACGGTGGGTTGTTGCCTCCCAACCACCGGTGATGACTGCCATCCAGCTGGATCAGCATACTTTTCCTCGGCATACGCTGGCGACGGATCCGGTGTTTGGGTGGACGGCGACGGCGCGGACTGCTCAGTCCGGCGTCTAGCAGGATGCGTCGCAGGGTGGTTCGGCCGACGTGGATGCCTTTCCGCTCGCTCAGCAGTTCGCTCAGATGGGTATGGTTGGCTCCCTGGTATCGAGTACCAGCCAGATGCACAATGTCGGCGATCACTGTGGTAGGTGTCACGTTGGCTGGCTTGCGGCCACGATGGCCATGAGCGAGGGAAGCTGCACCTCGATCCCGGTAATCTGTCAGCATGCGTCGTGCGTGTCGGATACTCACTCCCATCAACTCGGCCCCCTGATCCAACGTAATTTGCTCTGCCAGCAGGCTGTTCAAAACCTGGATTCTTGCTTGTTCTCTTCAAGTCAATGTCACGTTCTCCATAACGTGACATTTTCGCTGGCCAATTAGCGCGGACTTTTACGCCGGACATCGACGGCCGAAAACCGACGATCAAGCCACCCACCTGGCCCACGTTACCGCCGCCTTTTACAAACAGAACCAGCGGCAGGCGATATTTGCAGAGATGGACAAGCACAGCCGGCGAAAGGACGCGATGTTGTACAGCGAACAGATCGGCAACGCCCTTACCATCACCTCAGGATGGATCGCTGGTCGGCGGAAGTCGGGACAGTAGTATTCTTCCAGCGGCTCCACCAGCTTGGCGAAGTCCAGTCGCTCGTCAATCCGAATCAGCAGGTGGTTGGGGTCGATAAAACCCCGCAAATGCCTGCTGGTGAAACTGCCTGCTGGTGAATCGGAACGGCGGGAATCGCGGCGGCACCGGTCTGGAGGTTCGATCATCGACATCCTCGGCCATGACGGACTATCCCGGCATTGCAGCCGAAGACCGTGCTGGGACCGGCTTCGGCGCCGACTTTCTCAACAGACCGTTTACTCCGCCCTGGGCATCTCCCCCCGACGGCCTGGCGGTCACCATAGCGGAGGACGGGACAGCTCTCAAACGCCATAATCTGGCGAAACGCACCACCGTCGCGCGATGCTGTTTACCCAGGCGTAAGGCGCGCGATACCCACGGTGATCTTCAATGTCGCGTCGCTTTCCGAAAGGCCCGGGCCGAGGGTGTCTCTGCTGCCGTGGTTCGCCGTAGTGTACGAGCGATATCCCGGCCTCGTGGATGGAGCGCTCGATTAGTCATCGAGGCGGAGTGTGCTTGCCCACACGTCGCCGGCTCCGCGCCACAATCCCGCCGGATCGTTACTGGGCCGGCCTTTTGGCCTGCGAACACAGCTGCCTTCCCCTGCTGTTACTGGCAATCTACCAAGCCCAAACTGGACAGATCGTTGTCATTGATGACATGCAGAGCCGGGGGAATACACCCTGTGATCGTGTTTCCGGAGAGGCGCAGAACATCCAGGTTGGTTAGGTTGGCCAACTCTGCCGGGATGGTACTTACCAGCGTGTTGGAATCGAGGACCAGTTCCTCCAGGTTGGTGAGCTGTCCCAACTCGGTGGGGATGCCGCCGGTCAGCTGGTTGGAGTTGAGGTGCAGGATCCGCAGATTGGCAAGGCCGCCCAGCTCGGTTGGGATCGGGTCGGCGAGCGCGTTGTTGTTCAGACGCAGGCTCTCCAGGAGGCTGAGGTCGCCCAGGTCGGTTGGTATCGCCTGGGCCAACTGATTGTGGCTCAGGTCCAGATCCGTGAGGGCTGCCAGGTCACCCAATTCCGCCGGGATCGCGCCGGTGAGCCCGTTGTTGTTGAGGAGTAGCTCCTCCAGGTTGGCGAGATCGCCCAGCGCAGTGGGGATGGCGCCGTCCAAGGAGTTGCTGCCGAGATTCAGCTCGGTGAGGCTGACCAGGTCACCCAACTCGGCGGGTATGGCTCCGGACAGTTGGTTGTTCTCCAGGCGCAGTTCATCCAGGACCGACTGGTCGCCCAGCGAGCCGAGCTCCGCGGGTATCGACCCGTCCAGATCGTTGTCATGGAGATAGAGGCGCTCCAGGTTGTACAGATCGCCCAGGGAAGCGGGTATGGACCCGTCCAGCTGATTTTCGTGCAGGTAAAGCCGTTCCAGGCTGTACAGGTCGCCGAGTTCGGTGGGGATTGCGCCGGTGAGCATATTTTCGTTGAGGCGCAGATCCTCGAGGTTGCCCAGGTCGCCAAGTTCAGTGGGGATAGCGTCGGTGAACTGATTGTCGTCCAGGTACAGGCGTTCCAGGTTGTGCAAGTCGCCCAACTCGGCGGGCAATTCTCCGGTCAGGTCGTTGTCACTCCAATCAAGCCGGTAGAGAGTGTCCAGGAGCTCGATATCTTTCGATATCTGCCCGGTGAATTGGTTGTTGCTCAGGTCGAGACGCAACACCCTGGTCAAACGGTAAACCGATGTGGGCATGTCCCCTTTAAAATTGTTATAGCTCAGGTCGACGTGCCTCAGTACGGCCCGCGCGTTGAAATTCTGGAAAAGGTCATTCAGCGTGTCGGAATCGTCGCCGCCCAGGTTATTCCTTCCCAGGTCCAGAAATCTCAGACCGGCGAAGTTCTGAACACTCTCGGGGATACCTCCGGTCAGATCGTTGCCACTCAGATCCATAAGGTCAAGGTTTCTCAATTCCCAAAAATCGTCCGGGATACTCCCGGACAGGAAATTCCCGCCAAGGTCCAGGTGCTCCAGGTTGTCCAATTCGCCCAAAGCATCCGGTATCTCGCCGGTCAACTGGTTGCCACGCAATGACAGGCTCCTCAAGTCGGTCAGGGTTCCCAATTCTTGCGGGATCCCCCCGGACAATTCATTGCTGTAAAGCGCCAGGGTTTCCAGTTCCTCCAGCATTCCCAACCCTGCCGGTATCGGCCCGGTCAGCTCGTTCTCATTGAGCGCCAATCCGTTCAGCTCGGTTAACGACTCGAACTCCGTAGGTATGGTTCCGGTCAAGTCGTTCTCGCTGAGATCCATCCAATTCAATTGGGAAAGTTTGCCTAGCGATGCCGGGATCGAGCCGGTCAACTCGTTGTTGCGGAGGTCAAGAGCATATAAGTCCGTCAGGTCGCCCAGAGATTCCGGTATTTCGCCGTTGAGTTCATTGAAAGCGAGGTGAAGCCACCTCAGTTTTTCCAATTCGTCCAGGGAGGTTGGGATCTCGCCGCGCATGTCGTTATTCGACAAGGTCAGGGCGGTGACTCGGCGATTGGAATTGGTATAAACCCCGTACCAAGTGTCTATACGGAACGACTTCATCTGGTCGTCCTGGGCGAGCCAAAACCGGTTGGAGAGCCAGTTCGGTCCGTCTGTACCGTTGTAGAGTTCCACCAAAACGGGGCGATCTATAGAGAGGGCGAAGAGGTCAGGGGAAACGAGATCCTCGGGATGAGGTACATCCAGTTCGTTTCGAATTCTGATAAAAATGTTGGCCTTAACCGCGTTATCCGGACTCGGGTTCACCACGGTAAACGTGAAGACAGGGACAGTCGTGTTGGAAATTACATAGCTGTGAGTGTCACGTGTAGAAAACCAGGCATGCAGGGCCTCATCAGGCCCAATGGTATTCATCGCGTTGAAGTCATCGCGGCTGACCTGGTCAGCGTAAGCCATCATCGAAACAATCAGCTCACCCGTCACGGGCACCACGACCAACTCAGTAACCGCAGAGTTCGGCATACTCCCCAATGTTGGGCCAACCTCGACCGAGTAAGCGCCTGTGCTGGGAATACTGAACGGAGTGGGTTGGACAGGGTCATTGAACGGCGGCAAACTCAGGCGGTATACAAAGGGCTCACCTTCCGGCACATTTGTGGGCAGGACTATCAATGGAGGATCGAGGACGTTGCTACTGCCATGACGTAGATCAAACAGCTTCCCGTGAGAGGTTTCGTACAACAATGATAGTTGCGTTCTGAATTGTGTGGCGTATTGATAGTATGTAATTGCCGTTTCAATATTGTCTGACCGATCCTCTTCCCCTTGATCCAGGTGGTTGCCAAAATCACAGTCCGATGCCGCGATCACGTTGTTCAGATTGTGACTACCCGTTTTATCTTGGACGCCAAGCTCGCCGCTTCGGTCATTGAGGAGAGCTCTGACATTAGAGTGAAAAATATTGCATTTATCGAACAAGAACTTGAAAAACAACCTTCTTTCGTACGCGTTTTTGCGCTTATCGTTCGACTCGGGTAGGCTATCAAGGCCGACCTCCATGATGCGGGCGCCCGTCGTAAAATAATCTACGAAAACCGCTTCCAAATCGCCGTATACTTCGCTTTCCAAATCGCCGTATACTTCGCTCGCGAACCATTGTGCGGTGCCTTCGCTCAACCACTTGCCTGGGCCACCCTTATTTATGGACAATTTATTGCGGCTCCCCGCTATAACGGTATCGCTGTGACCTTGAAGATGATGAAAATATTCATGCAGTGCAACAAACTTAATCAACTCATACGAATTCGTGTTGTCATCAGTAATATGAAGCACCTTCCTGCCTTCCAGTGAAGCTACGAAACCTAATGCATCGGGTTTGAAAAACCCAATCAAAGTTATATATGCTGAAACATGATCAAGGGTAAAACCTAGATTCATCGGGTGGATATGAACCTCGAAATTGCTATCGTAACCTAACCCCAATTCCTCTGCCGCCGCCTGGGCCCCGATAAGCCAGGAGACAATGTCATGGGGACTACGTCCCCAGGGACACCCGGTGTGCTGGTTTACCTCACCACCCTCAGCTAGCCAACGGCATCCTTCACCCCAACCTCTTATCCAAATATCAACGTCTTCATCGTGCTCGTAGGTGCAGCGATGGGCGCCGCCTTTCAAAAAGAGGAAAAATGACCATTCAACGAACTTACAGTCAATATCTTCTACTGGCGGTGGTTCGGGGCAAAGCGGAGCACCCGCCACGGTCCAACTTTCGCACATCGCATGGGTTTCCCTGTCATCGATGGAGTGTGGACCGGCGTGGATGGGATTAACGCCTCCGTTGGGGTTGAGCGGGTCAACGCGCATCGCGATGTCGACAGGTCGGTTCTCGGGTCCGAAAAGGTGCTCATCACCGTCGTCGGGAGGATAGCTCATATTTTGCGGTGTCGCCTGGAAAGGCATTGCAGGTTCGTTCACATGGAATCCGAAGAAAGCCAGCCCCTGCATCCCCTCTAGCGACATGATGTAGGTCAAATCATCCAGGTTGTCGCCTTCGAATGAGAAGCCAACGGACACCGGGCTCCAGTAGAGGCCGTCCACCTCCGAGATCTCCGCGTAGGCGTAGAGATTGACGTCTGTGAACTGAGTTCCCTCGGGAAGATCGTCCACCAGTTCCCCTATGGGAAGCCGAAGCTCCACCGGGGTTTCGAACTCCCCTTTCCCCAGGAACACATCGGTGAGAGGCGTGATCCAAGAAGGGACCTCAGGCACGTTTTCCTCCGGGGCGAGCTCAAATATCTTTCGCAGTTCCGCCAGTGTCCGGATGGTGATCGGGGGCTCATCCTCGGGTGAGGGTGAGGTTATGGACAGGCCTTCCAGGTTGGTGTCCGGGTCGGTAATTATCAGCACGTTCCCGTCCGTTTCCGACCTGGTGATGGAACTCCTGATGCTTCGCGGGTCCATTACCATGATTTCAAAGGTGGCCTCATCAACCAGCGTGCCGTCGGTCACTGTGATCGTTAGGTCAAAGGAACGGCCCTCGTCTTCCTCCTGCGGCGTCCACGTGACAAGGCCTCTATCTGGGTCGATAACCATGCCTTCCGGCGCTTGAGGCAACGTGAAATACAGCCGGTATCTCCCCGTGTAATCCACCGACGGGTAGATCACCACGGGAATGTCGGCGATAAACGGCCCCAACTGCTCGGGAGGTTCGATCTCCAGCCTCACACGACGTGAGCCTGAAGACCCCCCGCCACCACCAGAGGAACCGGAGCCCGAAGTTGACGACGAACTGCTGCGCGGGCGTGCCCGGGTGGTGAGTGAAACGGTCGCCAGTCCCGTTTCTGTGCCGACGTCATCCACCGCAATCACCAGCAACCGCAAAGTGGTGCTGTAGGTGCTCGGCGCAATTAGCGTGGAGATCAGGGTGCATTCCTGCTCCAGGCCGTTCTCGCATTCGACCTTAGCAAACTCAGTCCCGTCCTCAGCAACCAACGCCAGGTAAGCCAGGCCCCCGTCAGCATCGACGACCTGCAACGTGATCTGGACTTCCTGCCCCGGCTCAAGCCCGTCGCGGGTAACCTCGTCGGTGTCGACGGTCACACCGTCGAGCTCCCACAAAGTAAGCACCGGCTGGACAATGTCGTCCTCTGGAAGAGGTACGGTTGGCATGCCGACCGGCAGAGGCGGTGTGGGGGTCGCACCTGGCCCAGGGGCGCTTGCCGATTCCGCGGGTTCATCGCTTTCCCTCAGAAACAGGACCTGCCTCGGATCGTCCAGATCGGTCGTCGCCCCAGGCTCCCGCACGATCAGGTAACACACTCGGTCCGACGACCCGGTGATGTATCCCCCGTCCCCTTGGGCAGCGGGATACGCCCGCACAGTGGTGTAGCCGTTGCTGTCGGCGCCACGGATGATGTACCAGTGCTCGCCTTCTCCGTCGGCGTAAAAGTCGTCGTACTGGATGCGGCCGCGGTCGTCTCCCCGCAGAAGCCCCGCGTATCCCTGGCCCGGCCAGTCCACCGGACACTTCGGAGCGCCCTGCGCCGCAGCCCATCCTGCCAGACCTGCGGACGCCAGGGCCGCGACTGCCAGTACAAGCAGGAGAACGTTTCGGAGGCTCCGCACGGATTTCAATGCATGCACCCCGTTTCAAAGCCGGAAAACTGGCATCAATGGGACATGTTGCGCGGTTTTGGGTGTGGCGTAGCCTTTCTGTGTTGTACTTGGGCGCGCCGCTCCCGACCATCACCGCGTTGGGGCCGGACGGTAGTCGCTGGCAGGCCTGATGTCCATGCGTACATGGCACCGGAACGGAAACATCGGCGGTTCCGCGCTGTCCAGGTGGGTATGTTGATGCAGGATTACCGCGAAAATGTTCCGCTACAGGACGGCGAAAGGGATTGACCCAGACCAGGTGACGGACCCCATGGCGGAGTTCAGCGACCTGCATCGATCATCCACGGTTAAACCACCGTAGGTCAGCTGGAAAAGGCACAGATTCTGCCGGCGCTCCGGCGGCTGCAAATCTTCTATGAAAATTTGAAAGGCCCGGTATGATGTTGGCAAATCCGGTGGGAAAGGGAAAATACCAGGGCCGAATTGGCCGACGTATTCGCCGACCTGGAGGATCCGTGCGCAGCCAACGCTCGGCGCCATTCCCAATGACATCCTGGTCATCGCACTATGCACCATCGCCGGCGGCGGCCGGACTTGCACCGACACGGAACTCTTCGGCAACCCCAAACGGGATTTCCTGCAATCTTTTCTGAGCCCGGAAAGCGTCATCCCCAGCCACGACACCTTTTCCTGTGTGCTGGGCCGGCTGGATCTGGAGGCTTTCCAGGGGTGGTTTCTGGGTTTCGTGCCGCAGCTCACCGAGGGCCATCAGGGTGTGGTGGCTCACGCGTACCCAGTTTGAGGCAGGGGGTTAAAAAAGGTCGGCATCTCCGGGTAAGGAACGGGTTACCTGCCACGTTCCTGCCTGGGGAGGCCGACCATGCCATGGTATCGCCGTATCGCCACCTTTCTGAACGGCGCGCTGCGGGAGGTTCGGGCCACCCGCCGCACCAACCTGGCCTTGCTCACCCCTGCCATCTTGGATCGGCGCATCCTGGCCATCTCGGTGTTGGTAATGACCTGGCTCGGTCAGTTACCCTACACACACCACCAGCGGAAGAAGCGGCTGTTTCGCTTGCTGTACGACACCCGCTTTGACACCGTGGCGGTGCAGACCGTGCTGTTGGGACCCATCTGTCAGGCGGCCCGGTTGCGGGAGCTGCCACCGACGACGTCAACTGTACCCCGTATTTCTCCTGAACCATGGATGTCGCACCTCCCACACCGTTGATTGCTACCCAGCGTAGCCACTCCGGCTCACCTCCCGCCGTATCTGTCGATACAGGTTTGACTGAAAACTAGCTGATAGATGTTACTCGTCATAATTCGCTCTTTACTGTACGGTAAGCCATTGTAGCTCCAGACGTCGATGTTGACGTGGGGATACATCCCCGGCTCCGGCTACCCTGATCATGGCTGACACTCATCGTCGGGATGCGACTTCGTTGCCGCCCGCCCCTGCTCCCGTGTAAAATGCCGGCTCAGTTAATCATGATCCTCGCTACCGCACTCCACGGAGGTTCCCCATGTACCAGAGGCCCACTCTGAGCCTGAGCCAGGTCCGCGCCGCCATGAACGCCATGCTGGACCAGGCCGAACAGGAACCCGATCGCCCCCTGGCCATCGCCATCGTCGACGCCGACGCCAAGATGCTGAGCTACGCCCGCATGGACAACTGCCGCGCCCTGCCCCAGCGCATGGCCGTCAGCAAGGCTTACACCTCCGCCATGTCCGGGTCGGACTCCAACGCCTACGCCGAGCGCCTGAAGAACGAGGGACGTAACATCGCTGACTTCGGAGACTCGCAACTGGTGGCAGTGCAGGGCGCCGTCGTCGTGCGCGACCCGGGGACCGACCTGGTGCTGGGCGCCATCGGCGTCAGCGGCCTGTCCGCCCAGGAGGACGAGGACCTGGCCCGCCTGGGGTCGCAGGCGCTGGGGCTGTAGCGCGCTGCGCTTCTCCAATGGGAACGGGAGGCCGGGCCATGGCAGCCGTCGATGCCACTGCCGGCGCCGCGGAGGATTCGGCCCGGCCGACGTACGCAGGCAACATGCTCATCCACCGACTGAAAATCAGCGGAATGCTGTCATTCGGGCAAGAAGGTATTGACCTGCCGATGGAGCCCCTTAACGTGCTCATCGGGCCCAACGGGTCGGGCAAGTCCAACTTCATCGAAGCACTGGCTTTGCTGCAGGCGGCGCCGCGGGATCTGTCCGCACCGGTGAAGCGGATGGGCGGCATTTCGGAGTGGCTGTGGAAAGGAGATGGGGCGCAAGGAGGTGCAACTCTAGATGCAGTGATTGGCTACCCGGAAGGCACGATGCCCTTACGCCACGAAATGACGTTCTGTCAAACTGGGGAACAGTTCGAGATCATATTCGAAACCGTGGAAAATGAGCCTTCCACCACTGATGAGATCGACACTGACCTACACTACTTGTACCTGCGTGGCAACCCGTCAATCAGTGAGGTTGATTATGAAACCAGAGGTAGGTATAGGTTGCGAAACCTCGGTCACGGCACGTTGATTCGCGATGCATCGATACTCTCACAGAGAGAAGACCCAGATCGTTATCCAGCATTGGCGTGGCTGCAGCAGCAATATAGGCAAATCAAGCTATACCGAAATTGGGAGTTTGGGCCGGATGCGGGACTGCGTAGGTCACCGCGAGCAGACGAACCCAGCGCATTTCTGACGGAGCGCGGCGAGAACCTGCCACTGGTTCTGTCCAAGCTGCGGGGCGACCGACGCCAGACTTTAGTCAAATCACTGCAACAGCTTTACGATGGCATTGAGGATTTCCAGGTCGAGGTTGGTGGCGGACGCGCTGAGCTTTTCATAGTCGAACGCGGCGCCGGCGAGCGATACATACCCGCGTCCCGCCTGTCCGACGGCACACTGCGCTACATGGCGTTGGCGGCCATTTTGCTGGACCCGGAGCCGCCGCCGCTGGTGGTAATCGAGGAGCCGGAGTTGGGGTTGCACCCGGACGTGGTACTCGGCATCGGGGAAATGCTGGTCGAAGCCTCCAAGCGTACGCAGCTAGTCATAACTACCCATTCGCGCACGTTGATAGACGCACTCCATGACCAACCATCAAGCGTGGTGGTGTGCGAAAAACACGACGGGAAATCCATCTTTGAGCGATTGGAGCCCGCCCCATTGAAAAAATGGTTGGACAAGTACAGTCTCGGTAATCTGTGGAGCGCCGGCGATTTAGGAGGAAACCGGTGGTGAAGGCCAGGATATTTATTGAAGGTGGCAGCCCCGGTGAAACCTCCGATGCGATTTTCAAGCAATCCTGGCAAAAGTTCTTCCACGCCGCCGGCCTCACCGGTCGGATGCCAGCAGTAGTACGGGGAACCAACAGAAACGAAACATTCGACAAGTTCAAGGACGCCTTGTCGCACCAGACCCGCATCAAACAACGGCACGAGAGATTGTTGCTTCTCGTAGATAGCGAAGGGCCGGTCATCGCCGAACATACCGCATGGCAACATTTGAAAGATCGGCCAGAAGACGATTGGGACGAACCTCCCCTTGCCGGCCATGACAGCGCGTTTCTGATGGTTCAATTCATGGAAACATGGTTTCTGTCGGACCGTGATGCGTTGCAAACAGTATTCGGACAGAATTTCAATTCAACCCCGGTCAGAGCCTGGTCCAATTTGGAAGCAGTCCCCAAGGACACTGTCCTTGATACTCTAAAGCGCGCCACCAATGGTCGCTACGAGAAGGGTACAGTTTCATTTCGTATGCTGGCAAAAATTGATCCTGATCTGGTCGCCGCGGCCTGCCCCCATGCGAAAGAGCTGCTGGATTTCCTGCGTAGTCTATAATCCGTAACAAGCTGCCAGAACATTACCGGAGGCCCTCCCCATGCCCAACCCTCGCGCCGAGTTCTCGCCTATCTTCGACCGGCCCAAGCTGACGCTGCCCGACGGGGCGAAGGTGGCCGTCTGGTTCATCATCAACATCGAGGAGTGGGACATCGACCAGCCCATGGCGCGGACCGTGCTGCCCTCGCCTCAGGGCGCGGCAACCTCGCCGGACATCCCCAACTACTCCTGGTTCGACTACGGCATGCGGGTGGGCTTCTGGCGGATGCAAAAGGCGCTGGCGGACTTCAACCTGCCCTGCACCATCAGCCTGAACGCCGCAGTCTGCGAGGCATATCCCCAGCTGGTGCAGTCGTGTCTCGACCTGGACTGGGAGCTGCTGGGACACGGCTACATCCAGCAGGTGCTGCACAAGGAACCCGACGAGCGGGTCACCATCCGCAAGACCATTGAGGTCATTCGGGAGTTCAGCGGCAGCGCGCCCCGCGGCTGGATGGGGCCGGGCCTGGCCGAGACCTACCACACGCCGGACATCCTCGCCGAGGAGGGCATCGAGTACGTCGCCGACTGGGTCAACGACGACCAGCCCTACGAGATGCAGGTCAAGTCGGGCCGCCTCGTGGCGTTGCCCTATACAGTGGAGCTGAACGACATACCCATCTACCTGGTACAGCACCACTCCGCGCCGGAGCTGTTCCGGCGGGCCAAGGACTCGCTGGAGATCATGCTCGCCGAGGGCGAGGACAATTCCAGGGTTATGGCCATATCCATGCACCCGTATATCACCGGCGCGGCCCACCGCATCGGCCATTTCCGCCGCCTGCTGGAGTACATCACGCAACTCGATGGGGTATCATTCTGGACCGGCAGCGGTATCCTGGACTGGTACAACGACCAGCAGGCCGCCCGCTGATGGGCCAATTGTCCATAAGTCGTCGATAACTCGTATATAATTATCAGAAGTGCGTGGGCCAACCGAATACAACCTGTCGGCCAACCGACAGTTCGCGCGGATAAATTTCCCGCCACTTCCACGGGACACTTCCCCTGCCGCTCTGTCCACGCCGTTTCACGTCTCAATCCACTCGATCTAACCCAGTTATCAACAGACAATCCAAGATGGCGTCACGGATGCTATGAACACTATGAACACCCGTATCATTACCACTATTACCTTTAGAGATTGATCTATGATCGATACTGTAAGAATCAACGTTAAGGCCGGGAACGGTGGCGACGGGTGCATCAGCTTTTTGCGGCTCAAGTACCTGCCCCGCGGTGGACCCGACGGCGGCGATGGCGGCGATGGCGGCAGCGCATACATCGTTGGCGATTCCTCGCTCAACACGCTGCTGCACCTGAAGTTCAACAGCACCTTCTACCTGGAGCGCGGAACCCACGGTAAGGGCAAGGACCAGCGCGGCGCCAACGGCAAGGACACCGAGATCCGTGTGCCCCTGGGTACGGTCGTCTGGCGGCTGCACCGGGACGGCAGCAAGGACTTCATGGCCGATGTCGTTTCGGACGAGCCGGTTCTGGTTGCCAAGGGCGGTCAGGGAGGTTGGGGCAACGCCCGGTACGTGTCGTCAACCAACCAGGAGCCGATGCTGGCCCAGTCCGGCGACCAGGGCGACTATGCGGTACTTTGGCTAGAGCTCAAGCTCCTGGCCGATGTTGGTCTGCTGGCCAAGCCCAACGCCGGCAAGTCCACTCTGATCTCCCGCTGCTCCGCCGCAAAACCCAAGGTTGCCGATTACCCCTTCACCACCGTGGAACCGGTGCTGGGCGTGGTCACCCACGGCGGTCAGGATTTCGTGATGATGGAGATTCCTGGCCTCCTGGAAGGGGCCCACCGCGGCATCGGCCTGGGTCACCAGTTCCTGCGCCACGCCGAACGTGCCCGCGCTTACGTTCACCTCATCGATGGTCTGTCCGACGACCCCGCCGGCGATTTCCTCATGCTCAACCGTGAGTTGCGCGAGTTCAGCCCCATGCTCGCCGCCAAGCCCCAGGTGGTAGCCGTGAGCAAGTTGGATACCACGGATACCTACGAATTGCGGGATGTCATCGAGGAAGAGCTGCGCCGCGCCATGGTTCAGGACGAGGCGGTCGGCGGCGCTGGCGGCGAGACTCGCATTCACTTCATATCCTCAGTCTCAGGTGTCGGCGTGGACGACCTGCTCGGCGACCTGGTCCGTATCCTGTCCGATGCGCCCCGCGATGGTATCGACGCGGCGGAATGGGAGGAAGAGGTCGCGGTCCCGGCTGCCAGCGTGGAGCGGGAACGTGCGCCTTTGGGTGTGTACCTGGATGGCGACGTCTACGTTGTGGAGTCGGAACGCCTGCAACGCCTCACCGGCCGCGCCGACATGCGGGACTACCGCGTCATGCTGCAACTCTGGCGGGAGATGAACCGGCTGGGCATCGCGAGGCGGCTTCAGGAGGCTGGCATCGAGGCCGGCGATACCATCCGCATTGGTGACGCCGAGCTGGAGTGGTTCTGATGTCGGCCGAGGAGCCCCTCCCACGACGCATCGGCATCCTCGGCGGCACCTTTGATCCTCCGCACCTGGGCCACCTGCTCATCGCCGAAACAGCGCGGGTCGCGCTGGACCTGGAATCCGTCATGTTCCTGCCGGCCGGCGAACCGTGGCTCAAGTCGGGACAGCGCATCACGCCGGCCGAGCATCGCCTGCGTATGGTGCAGTTGGCCGTGGCTGACAACCCCGACTTCTGCGTCTCCGACTGCGAGATAAGGCGCAGCGGTCCCAGCTACACCGTGGACACGCTCCGCGAGTTGCGCCGCGGGCTGGCCGCCGATGCCGAGTTGTACTTCATCGTCGGGTCCGACGTGCTGGACCAATTCCACCGCTGGAAGGAACCGGAGGCGATACTGGAGCTGTGCCACCTGGCCGTGATCGAACGGCCGGGGGGTCCTGAGGATGGGGTCGCCGCGCTGCGAGAGCAGTTCCCGCACGTGATTGATTCCGGCGCGGTGGTGTCGGTGGCTGGGCCTCGGGTCGACTTCAGCGCGTCTGATCTGCGGCGGGTGCTGGCGGCCGGCCAGTCGGCCCGCTACCAGATTCCCGATGCCGTCGTAAGCTATATACGTAGGATAGGGCTGTATATTCGGGACGAATACGGCAGATAGAGTTCGCCCATCGATAATGTTTATTAGGTTACATGTTGACAAACATTTCGTGTTATACTATACGTCTTCGTCGTTCGCTAAAGTCGATCTGTACGTAATTTAAATCCGGGAATGAAGTATGGTTGCCACCCAACATTTGCCTCAAGTGGAACTACTGATCAAGGTCGCTGAGAAGGTCGGTGCCATTTCGTATGGCGATTTTACCCTCTCGTCAGGGCGCAAGAGTTCCTACTACTTTGACGGGCGTTTGCTCAGCTTGGACCCGGAAGGGGCGTATCAGCTTGGGCAGGCATTGTTACCAATCCTAGTCGACGCTGGGGTAGATGCGGTGGGCGGTCCTACCTTGGGTGCTGACCCCATCGTAACGGCTGTAGCAATCGCATCGCGGCTGCATGCGACTCCGATTCCTGCTTTTATCGTCCGAAAAGAAGCCAAGGAACACGGGACTGGGCGATTGATTGAGGGACGCCTGCCGGAGAAAGCTGCGGTTGCGATTGTGGACGATACATGTACTACCGGAGGATCGCTCCTCCATGCAATAAAGGCGGCGGAGAGTGCCGGGTGCACTGTCGGGTTGGTCTTGGCTGTGTTGGATCGGAACGAAGGCGGCAGCGCAATTATCAAGAAGGACTACCGTTTCGAAGCACTGCTCACGGCCGGCGATGACGGGAAGATACGGCCGGCGTAGGGTCGCCATCGAGTTGTATCTGCGTGCAGCCCACGATTGGGGAGCCTGCCGGGTGGGTTCTGGTTTTCCGCAGCGGTGCGGGTGACCGTGCGCCGCTGATGCGTCTGATTTGGGCGGTGATCATTCGCCGCGCAGTTGGCGTAGTTGGCTTTCCAGCTCCTCGACTCTTGCTTCAGCCTGGGCAAGGGCCTGTTGCTCCTGCATACGGGCCTGTTGCTCCTGGAGGCGGGCCTGGCGCTCTGACTCCATCGTGGGGACGTGCTCGCCGGTTGACGGGTCGTACCAGCCCAATTGACCCTCGACCCAGCGCAGGTTCACGTTCAGGATGGAGCTGTGGCCCTGCAGGCTCCCGTCGGGCAACGCATCAATCTGGATGGGCTCGTACCGGCCGTCCACCAGCCGGTCGCCGGCCAGACGGGTTCCGTGGTACTGGCCGGCCTCGTCAAATCGCCAGTACTCCGGGATGCCCAGCTCGGCGTAGATGACCCGCTTGTCGATGGTGTCCCTCCGTCCGGTGGAGGGCGAGCCAATTTCGAGCACGAAGTCGGGGGGCTTGCCCTGCTCGGAGATGATGTAGCCGTTCCTGGCCCGGTAGGCAGCCCGGTCGACGTTGAAGGCCACCAGCATATCGGGATAGACCAGGCCGGTCATGGCGGCGCGTTCTGAGGTTGGCACCGCAGAGATGTAGCGTTGGCCGGTGACGAGGGTGGTTTCGAGGTTTCCGAGGTATTGAGCCAGGAAGTGGGAGCCGCCGTATTCGGTTAGGTGGTCGTATGCGGTCATCATCTCGTCCGGGATTTCAGGAACATCCGGCAGCATGAAGTCAGGTGGGAATTTTGGCGTCTTGGCGGTGGTCATGTTGAACCTCGCCTGGTTCGGCGTGTGCAGCTCTGAGCGACTGGGCGGTTATTGCCTGGAATTATACCTGTGCACCGGATCGGGCGGGCGGCGCGCGACTAGACCCGGTAGAAGCTGCCCCCGCCGGCCCATAGGGCGCGCAGGGCCCGGCCTCCCACCACGGTATCGAACCTGATCCACTCGGGAGAAGGCTCGCCCGCCGGCCCCACGTAAAAGCGCGGTGATGACCCGCCGTCCGTAGGCCGCGGCGTCAGCGGTTCCTCGCCGCCGTTGGGCCACGCCAGGCAGAGACGCCCCCGGCGCAGGATGATGCGGAAGCTGGTCATGTAGGGGGCGTGGCTGCGGTAATGTCCCGGGAAAGCGGCCCACTCCGGCAGGTGGGGAACCGGCGTATCCAGGGGCGACTTGCCCGCACGGACGTACACCGCGGGACCGTGGCGGACTTCAACTATTGGGGCAACGTCCATCTGGACAGCGTCGCCAGCGCCCTGCGGTCTGCGGAAGCGCAGGGGGAAGGGGTCGAATTCGTCGTTGGGGACACAGAAGGTGTTGCCGCCGATGTGTTCGAGAGTGAGGGCTGACCGGCCCTGGCGGTGCAGGACAAGCTGGTCGCCCGGCGCGGTTACGGACAGCGCGGCGCCGGATGTCTCGTGGATGAACTCGCCGGCGTAGCGGTCCGCGTTGGCGACCTGGGTTGGGTCCGCCAGGGGCGGAGCTTCGGGCGCTGGGTGACCGTCGCGGGCTGCTGCGGCGACCCGGAGCGCATATCGCGCCGCTGGGTCCAGGTCCACCTGGGACCCGTTGCAGAACATCACAACCCCCAGTCCGTCGGTCTGGTCGGTGAGCATGATGGCCCGAAAACCCACGCTGCTCCCGCCGTGGCCGATGAAGTGATGCCCGCCGGCCCGGTGGGACATAATCCCGAAGCCGTAGCCATAAGCATCCTCAACATTGCCACGGGACATCGCGATGCTCGGGGTGGTCATCAGCCCGTAAAGCGCCGGCGAAATGACGGGACCCATCTCGCCGCGCCCATCGTTGAGCCACAGCCGGGCGTAGCGCGCCATGTCGGCGGCGGTGGAGACCTGGCTGCCGTCGCCGACGGCGTATTCCATCCAACTCGCCGGGATGATGGTGTCGTTCCGACGCAGTGGGCGGTCGTCGTGGAGCGGGACGTAACCGGTGGCCATGCGGTGGTGGGTGCGATGGGTGATAACCGGTTCGCTGGAGTGCATCCCCAGCGGTTCCAGCACCCGCTGCCGGATCGCGCTGCCGTAATCCAGGCCGGTCACGTCCTCCAGCAGCCAGCCCAGCAGCTTGTAGGCGGTGTTGGAGTAGTGGAACCTGCTGCCGGGTTCCCAGGCGGCCTCGGTGTCACGCAGGGCGTAACCTTCGTATCTTGCGGCGGGAGCGAAGTCGGTGCCGGCGGGCAGGCCGGCGGTATGGCTCAGCAGGTGCCGGAGCGCGATCGGGCCGTAGCGAGAGGGCAGGGCCAGCCAGGGCAGGTGCGTGCTGATCGGGGCGTTGAGGTCGAGCCGGCCCGCTTGCACCACTTGCAGCAGCGCCAGGGCGGTCATCGACTTGCCGATGCTGCCGATCTGGAAAGTGGTGTCGGCGAGCACCGGGCTCCGAGCGGCCAGATCGGCGTACCCGACGCCGGCGGTGAAGAGCGTCTGCCGCCGGTCGGTCAAAGCAACGGAGACCCCCGCCGCCGGCACGGTGGAGAGCCACCGCCCAAGGTATTCGGTGAGGGGCGCGAAGTTCCGTGAGGTGTTCGGATTAATCGGCGAGAGCATGACGAAGTCTAATCACGTTGGTAACGGTCTACGACGCAAGCTGATCACCCAGAAATAACCGCGCCAGCCATCCTGTGCCGTGATTGCGCCAGCCACCAACCTCGCCTGCGCATCGGCTGGTATGTCGGGAATAAGCCGAAACGTGACCACGCCGCAGGTTGCTGGTAACCGGTCCCGGTAGGTCAGGGATCCATAGTCGGTGTCGAAGGTAACCAATACGCGATCCTCGCGGACTGTCCGCGCCAACAGGTCAGGATCAGCAGCGCTGGGGTCGTCCTCAGTGACGAAGGCTACGTCATGGCCTGCGAGTCGCAGCGCTTCTACGGCATCGGCGGGCATGTTTTCATCGAGGAGCAGCCTCACGTCGCGCTATGACTGTTTGGCCTGGTGGTGCTTGGCATCATCGCGGCGGTCATCTTCGTCCATCATGGCCTCCAGGTCTTCCCAGGTTACGAAGCTCAGGGGCGCGCCAGTGGCAGCGTACGACCGGCAGGCTTCCAGGTCGTCGGGGGTTAACCGGGGATAGTTCCTCAATATGTCGGCTTTGCTCCAGACGCCGGCATCCAGCAACTCGGCTACCAGCTGCACGGAGATGCGGGTGCCTTTTACCGTGGGTTTACCGGCCAGGATACGCGGGTCTTTGACGATACGGTCTTTCCAGTCCATAGATGACCTCGTTAGTGCGCCGGCCCCGGCTTCTCCCCGCCGAACAGCAACGGCTGGGCGGTGATGCGCGCGGCGACATCGGTCTCGCCGTCGTCGGAAATCGCCTGCAGCGTCCCGCCGACCTGCACCGCCGCGGTGCGCACGTAGCCCAGCCCGATGAGGCGCGCGCCTTCCGCCGCGGGAACCACCGTCGCGGAGGTGACCACTCCCATCGCCGCCCCCTCGTCGTTGACCAGGCGCGACCCGGGCAGCGCACCGGCCTGGGCCGGGTCGGCGTCGAAACTCAGGGACACCAGGTACTTCTGCACCTTCTGGTAGGTGTCCAGCCGCGCGATGACCTCCTGGCCGATGTAGCAGCCCTTGTGGAAGTCGATGGCCCCGACCAGGCCGGCCTCCAGCGGGTTGTAGGTGTCGCTCATCTCGCTGCCGTGCGCCGGCCGTGCCTGGGCGATGCGCAGGGTTTCGGCGGTCTCCGCGCTGATGCTCACGGCGCCGGCCGCTTCCAGGTCGGCGGTGATTCGCCCGGCGCCGTCAGGGTCGTCGCACAGCAGGTAGCGGGTGGACATGCGTTCCGGGTCGTCGGAGTCCGTCGGAGGCTCCACTACCAGGGCATCCTCGTGCGGTACCCCGCTCAGGATTTCGGCGGCGTCCGGCCCGGTCACCGTGAGCAGCGCAGCGCTATCGGTGACGTCCTCAACCTCCAGGTCCTCCATGATGGTGTACTTGTCCAGGAAGTCGATGACGTTCTGCTGCTGGCCCGGGCTGGTGAGCACGAGTTGGTGGTCGCCCCGGTGGATGACGTACACCAGGTCGACGATGCGGCCGCGGTCGCTGGTCAGCACGGTCACCGCGACCTCGCCGGCCGGCGCCTCCGGGTCGATCTCGTTGGTGGACAGGCGGTTGAGCAGGTCGCGGGCGTCCTCGCCGGTGAGACGCAGGATGCCCGCGTCGCCAGGGTACACGGCGGCCCGCTCCGTGGCGGCGCGAAACTCCTGAGCGGTGTGGGCGGCAACGGCGGTGGTGGTCATCTGGTCCTCCGGGATCGGGATATGCGGAATCTGGGCAGGCGGGTGGCGAGGTCAGGATACGCAACAGGGGCGGGTATGCAACCCGCCCCTGCGCCGCGTCGGTATGATTTGGGCGTGTTGGCTACACGGCGAACGAGGTGCCGCAGCCGCAGGCCTTCTTGGCGTTGGGGTTCTCGAAGATGAAGCCCTTGCCGTTGAGGCCGTCGGAAAAGTCCAACTGGGTGCCGACGAGGTAGATGTAGGACTTCTTGTCCACCATCACCTTGACGCCAAATTGCTCGACGATCTTGTCCGACTCGCGCTCCTGGTTGGTGATGGTCAGGTCATAGGTGAGGCCGGAGCAGCCGCCGCCCTTGACGGCGACGCGCAGGCCCACGTTGTCCTCGATACCTTCTTTGTCAGCGAAATACTTGATCTTCTCGGCGGCCTTTGCCGAAATCTCAACGCTGAGTTCTACGCCGTTCTGTGTGATGGGCATGGTGTGGTAACCCCCTGGTCGGAAGTTGGTGATGAGGTGATTGTACGAAAAATGTCGCCGGTACGTCAAATGTCCTCGTCAGTTGTAACTGTTCAGAGTTGGTGAGGCGAATTGGCGGAACTTGGTGTGCGGGTGGCTGGCTTTGGGGGCGGTGGTTATGTCATATAACTGGGATGGATACCGAAATCGATCTCAGGACTGCCGACCGGGATGTTCTGATTGGCATCATCGTCCGACAGCAGGCCATCATTGAGCGGCTGGAGAAATGCATTGCCCAGTTGGAAGGGCAAGCCAAACCCAAAGGCTCCCGCCGGATGCCCGGTCTGAAACCCAAAGCAGACCGGGAGCCAGCACGTCCCAAGGAACCTCGCAAACCCCGACCTCACGGCTTTGCCCGAGCCCGCATGACGCCCACCCACCGCGTGGAGCATGTGGTGGAGCAGTGTCCCGACTGCGGGACCCAGTTGTCTGGGGGTTGGGCCCAGCGCACTCGGGAGGTGATCGACCTGCCGCAGGTTCCGGCGCAGGTAACCGAGCACGTTTACCTGACCCGCACTTGTCCCCGCTGCCGACGCTGCTGTGTTCCCAAAGCGCAACTGGACGGCGTGGTGATGGGCAAGCAGCGCCTGGGGATCAACGTCATCAGCCTGATTGCGGTCCTGCGGGAGGAAGCCAGGCTGCCGTTGCGCACCATCCAGTGGCACCTGGATACCGTGCATGGGCTGCAACTCAGCCTGGGGGCCATCGTGGCGGCCACACAGCAAGTGGCTGGCAAGGCCCAACGGGTGGTGGCGGACATCCTGGAACAGGTCCGAGGCAGTCCGGTGGTCCACGCCGATGAGACGGGTTGGCGACAGGATGGACACAACGGCTACGTGTGGACTTTCAGCACCCCCAACCTGCGGTACTTCCTGCGACGGAACCGGGGCAAGGCGGTAGTGGACGAGGTTTTGGGCGACGATTTCGCCGGTGTGCTGGTCAGCGACTTTTACGCCGCCTACCACCACTATGCGGGTCCCAAACAACGCTGCTGGGCCCACCTGCTGCGGGACATCCACGACCTGCGATCACTCTACCCAGATGATGGATCGCTGTCCCAGTGGGCTGACGCCGTCCACCAACTCTACCGTCAGGCCACGGCCTTTACCCACCCCACAGAGCAACAACGCCGCACCGCCAAAATGGCCTTGGAAAGGCGATTGCTGGCCCTTTGCCGGCCCTACCTGGACGACCCGTCAGCCGCCCCAAGCCAGGCTGTGCCGACGCATGGAGAAACACATCAAAGAACTCTTCGTCTTCGTGGCCGAACCGGAGGTGCCGCCGGACAACAACGCCGCCGAGCGCAGCCTGCGCCATCTGGTGGTCAGCCGCAAGGTCAGTGGGGGCACCCGCTCGGACCGGGGTACTGCCACCAAGATGACGCTGGCGTCAATCTTCGGCACCTGGCGGGCACAAGGTCTCAACACCCTCAACGCCTGCCGTCAACTACTCGCTTCCCCTCAAGTCTGAACAGTTACCGTCAGTTTTCCAATCGCGGGTCCAATTTGTCGAGCAGCGTTCGTACATCGTCCAATCCGTCAGCGATGAAATCCGCGTCGTACATGTTTTCATGGAAGTTTGTGTGCAGGTCGCTGGCGATTTGAAACAGTCTGCGGATGTCCGCATCGCCCGTTTCCGTCGTCAACCGCCTCGCCACCTGCCATAGGAGGGCGTGTCGCTTGTGGTCCCAACCGCGCTGCTCCGCGACAGCCTTGATCATCTGCGCGGCAGAGCCCCAGCCTTTTTCGGAGGCTTGACGAGCGTCTCCCCTGGTGAGTTTATCTCGCGCTTGAGATAGCAGGAGCCGGCTTGTGTTGTGATAGGTCTCGGTGTTCATGTTCTGGGGCTTCTGGAACGGTTGTCGAACAGGGACTGTGCGGCGAGAAGTCGGCGTTCTTCTGGGGATAGTTGGGCGAAGTCGCCGAGAGCTGTTTGGGCACGGGAGATGGTGTTCAGCGTGTCGTAACGGGTGATCGATGCGTTGGGGTTGTAATCGGCCTCATTGCGCTGTTCGTTCAGATCAATAAAAGTACGGGCAAAACTCTGCCCTGTTTGCGACAGTCGGTTGAGGATGCCGCGTAGGTTGTTTTGCGCTCTGCCGTGGTCGAGGCGTCGATAGACTCGTTCCCACGCATAGGAGGAGAGGTTGGATTGTGGATGCCCGGCGATCAAGTCGGCATTGGATGCGGCGAGGGCGTGGAACAGGGCATAGTAGGCGGTGCTGATGGCCCGGCGCATGTCCGCTTTTGAAGGTTGTACTGTCGCCGGTTGCGGAACGAGCTTGTAGCAGGCATCGATAAGTTCCTGCGGATCTATCATGGTCCCGCTGGTGGTGGAGCCGGCGCTTTTGGTGATCGCTGACGGGTGGGATCTTTGAGATAGGTATAGTGGATCAGGGCGTGGGCAGTTACGCCAGTGGCCCGTATGGGCTCGTCTATTACCTGGAAGAGCGTGTTCATGAGACGGCCGTCGAGCATCGGGTCGAGCGCGGTGTAGAGGAGTTCGACGTTGAGGAACTCTTCCTCTTCGCCATTGACCATGACGGTGACGGTCGCATCTTCGAATTCCACACTGGCGGGGAAGTGGAGTTTCGCTCCATCAAGGATTATTTCCTTTACCCCTTTGACTTGTTTTTCTGTGATGGTCATATGGGACCCTTCATTGAGGAGGTTTCAGTCTTGATGTTATTGCCGTGGTTCTTGAAAGTCAATCTTGGTGCCGGTTGCTTCTGAGGGATTGTCGTTTTAGGGTGATCACTGGGATTGAGGGTTACACTTAGGTATTTCATGGCGTAACTTGGTGCTGCCGGAGAGTGTCGCCCCGTCCGAGATTGGACGGGGCGATCGGTTTTGTTCAGCAGCCTCCGTTGCTAATCAGATAGTCGCACCGTTGGCACAGGCGGTTGCCCGTGCCTTGCCCCTGGACCCTGTTACGCGCCGGTATGGCCTGTCCACGGTCGCAGTTGCTGCAAACGTGGTACACGTCGGGATCGGCGGGGTTGCTGGAATGAAATGGATTTACGCGTGCCGTTTTCGGGCCCTCCGCTGTTTTGAATGTGCAATTCGTTTCATATCCGGGGGAGGACGATTTGGTTTTATACCTCCATCAAATTGGCAGCAAAAAGCCCGCCGGCGAGCGACGGGCGTTGACAATGGGTATCGCGGGGCGATTGTACGCCCCGCGATACAGGTTTTGGGAACTCTGCGTCGCTCAGCCCCCGGAGGCCAATCTGGGGGCTTTTTCTGCTTTCGATAGGTACTACGTGACCATAGATATGTCAATTGTCCCGGAACACTGTAACTGTTCACGTTTGAGGGGACGGAATTGATTTGCAGAGGACAATCCGTGCTTGGCTGCCCGTCCGCAAGAAGCCGGATAGCCTTTAGATCCCCCAAGTCTGAACAGTTACGGAACACTGGTTCGGCAATGGCCGCCGCAATTACGAACTCCGGCACCGTGATTTCATAGCGCCATGACTATCCTGATCACGACGGAAAGTGCGATTGCCAAAATTACGTAGTCGACCTCCGGATGGCCGAGTGTTTGCCGCGACGGATCAACCAGTTCGGTCTTTACCCTCCCCCTCCGCCGTCAGCGTAAAGCACATCCGCCCCGCCCTGTGGTCCCAGATGGTCTCCGAGAACGGCCGTCGCTCGGCCGCCCGCTCCGGACTCTCGGCGGCGGAGATGGCGCACAGCTCGTAGTCGGTGTCTTCGAGGATCCGGTACTCGCAGGGCGCGCCGGTATCCGGGTCCTCAATCGACCGGACGAAATACTGCGCGGCCAGCAGGTCGGACGGGATGCTTGCCATCCCGTCCGAACACTTCAACCGACGCTTGGCCTAGTATTCGGTCAATGTTGGAGTGGCAGGGATAAAACCGATGCAGTTTGTGTCTGGTATCCTGAGTGGTGAACCGCCAGTCGATGGTGGCTTTCCTAGCGTTACGCTCGGTCTCATAGACGCCGATGGCCCGTGGCTGGGCAGGTTCGTCGGGATTGCGCCCCTGGAAACAAGCCCGGGTCAACACGCTGAATTCAATCTCCGCCATGTTCAGCCAACTGGCATGCTTGGGAGTGTGGTGAAACTCGAGGCGTTTCACGATGCGCCGAGCCTCAGCAGCCGGAAAGGTCTCGTATAGGGAAGCCATGCGGTGGGTGTTCAGATTGTCGAGCACCACCCGTACCACCGGAGCGTGGGGATAGGCTACATCCACCCCAACTCTACCGCCTGGTCGGCCAGCAGCCGCAGGGTAACTGGTCAAGGGCTCAGCGGTCATGTCCTTCGGGCGCAGCGCTGCACGCCAGCGCGATCAGATGGGCTTCGCCACGATCATCCAGCTTACGATACCGGTTGGCTTGAGGATGGTCGTGCAGCACGCCATCCAATCCCTCCTCGGCGTAGCGCCGTTTGGTGCGGAACACCGTGCGTTGCGACGTGCCCAGCGCTGCCACCACCTGGGACGCACTCCATCCTTCGTTAGTCCGGAGCAGGATGCGCGCCCGCGTGATTACCCGAGCCGAATGCTGGCCGCTGCGTGTCAATTGTCTGAGCCCTGCTCGCTCTTCCACCGTCAACTGTACCCCGTATTTCTCCTGAACCATGGATGCCGCATCTCCCGCACTGCTGATTGCTACTCAGCGTAGCCATTCCGGCTCACCTCTCGCCGTATCTGTCGATACAGGTGTGACTGAATACTAGATGCCGGCCTCAGCGTACTTCATCGACGCCAACCTCCTCCTCTTGCTCGTTGTGGGCAGTGTAAGCCAAGCTGCGATTTCCAGACACCGCCGACTTCGAACTCGAGCGTTCACGCCGGAAGATTACCGCATCTTGCTTAATTTGATCGACCGAGTTGACCGTGTGCTGGTCACACCGAACACCTTGGCGGAGACATCCAATCTACTGGGCCAACACGGGGAACCGGAACGTACGCGTTTTTTCGCCCGCCTGCAGGCCATCATCGAGGTCACCGAAGAAGTTGTCGTTGCCAGCGCGGAGGCCTCGCGCAATAGCGTATTCGTGCGCCTGGGCTTAACCGACTGCGCGCTCCTGGAGGTTGCCAACGCGGATACGCCCGTGGTTACCGTAGACTTCGACCTGTACCACACCGCTCTTACGACGGCTCCCGACAGCGCGATCAACTTCAATCACCTGCGTCTCCTCTAGGCGCCGATGCGGCGGCGGCAATGACGCTGGTGGTCCTGTTCGTCGCCACCGTCCTGACCCTGGCCGCGAGCAAGGTCATCTTCCGCGCCTACATCCGCGACCTGGACTGACGATCTTGACCGTAACGGCTCCACAGAGGCGCGGCGGACGGCTATGCTACTATATCCACGATCCACACGCGTCAACCAGTCCCGCCCAAGTTCGCGAGGGAGACTATGGATACGTTCAAGACCACTGGCACAATCTCCAAGGACGGCGTCCTGACTTTGAACGATCTGCCCTTCGCGGAGGGGATTAAGGTAGAGGTCACCGTCCAACGGCAACCCGACGGATACGTTCGAATGGAAGTGGACCCGAACGACCTCAGCCGCCCGGCGTTGCACAATCCGAACAAAGGCACTGTCATCTGGCACCACGACCCATTTGAACCGGCGATTCCCGAGGAAGAATGGGAAATGCTCGCCGGTGGCAGCCCATTGGATCAGGCGAATCCAGGGGTTCAGGACTGAGCAGGGCAATCTTCATTGATCGTCCTGGATACACACATCCAAATCTGGTGGATCGAGGAAGTCGGTCGCCTGACTGGGCCCCAGCGGTCAGCCATTGAAGCAGAGCGCGGGCAGTCTGGGACAATTGGCATCAGCGCCATATCCTGTATTGAGATCTCGCGTTTGGCTGCCGCACGCTTGATCGAGTTGCCCACTGACGCTCTGGCGTGGATTAGCAGATTGTTGAGCTATCCTAACGTGCAATTGCTGCCCATCACGCCCGAAATTGCCGTCCGTGCCTACAATATGCCGGAGCCCTTCCATCGTGACCCGGCAGACCGTATCCTGGTCGCGACCGCGCTGGAACTTTCCTGCCCCTTGCTGACCTCGGACAGTCGCATCATCGACTATCCCCATATCACTACCATCAGCTAAAAAGGATCTACCCATGCCCGACTCTCTGTCCCGCCAGCTTGCCCGCTGGGCCGTCAACCTGGACGCCGCCGACCTGCCGCCGGCCGTCGTCGACAAGATGCAGACCTCGCTGCTTCACGCCACGGTTGTGGCCATCATCGGCGCCGAAACCCACCACGGCAAGGCTGCGGTGGGCCTGGCCCTGGCCGAGGAAGCATCGGCCCACGGCGCCAGCATCCTCGCCTCGGGCGGACGCGCCACCCGTTGCGGGGCCGCCTTCGCTAACAGCAAGCTGATGCATGCCACCAACCAGGCCGATTCCTACCGGATGCTCACTCATCCCGGCCCGTGCGTCATACCCGCCGCGCTGGCCTCCGCCCAGCTGGGCGGCGCGACCGGGGCCCAGCTCATCACCGCCATGGCCGTCGGATACGAGGTGGAATCGCGCATCGCCGGCGACTTTATCGCGTCGACGCAGGCACGAGGATTCCGCTCCAGCCCCGTCTACGGGACGCTGGGAGCCGCCGTGGCCACCGGCAAGTTACTGGAGCTGACCGAGGACCAGATGGTTACCGCCATCGCCCTGGCCTGCACCTTCACCGCCGGCACCAACGAGGGACCACGCTCCGGCGGGCGGGAGATGATGTTCCACGAGCCTCAGTCCACCCGCAGCGGCATCATGTCCGCTCTGCTGGCCCGCGAGGATGTATGCGGCTCCGAGGAGGCCCTGGAGGGGCCGGCGGGGTTCTACAACGCCTTCACGGGCAACAACCGGGGCGAACTCTCCTACGTGTTCACCGGCCCCGAGCAGGTGTCCTTTGAGCCTGTGACCGAGGGTCTGGGAACCCGGTGGGAACTGCTGCACACCGTGCTCAAAATGTACCCCACGGCCGGCTACAACTGCCCCGTGATAGACCTGATGACGGACATCCGGCGATCCCACCAGCTGGCCATCGACGAGATCGAGCGCATCACCATCGACCTGAACTGGCTGGAGACCCTCTACCCGTCGCCGGCCTTCCCCAACCCGTCTCGCGGCCAGGCAATAGTGGGCAGCACTCATTACTTCACCGCCTACGTCGCCGTAAACGGGAGCTATCCTCCGCTGCGCACCCGCATCGATCCGGGCGACGATTCCGATGCTGCCACCGCCGAAAACCACGACGCCGTGCTCTCCCTGATGCACAAGGTACACACCGTCGGTCACAAGGACCGGCCGGCTTTTGCTCCGCGCATCACCATCGACATGGCCGGGGGCAACGTGTACCGCGGCGAGTACCAAGGCAACGAACTGGAATGGGGCCTGGACGCCGAGGTGGAGCGGCTGCAACCACTGTTCCCGCAGATCCACTGGCCCGCCGAAAAGCTGGAGGCCACTGTATCCGCGGTGCGCTCAGTTCCGGGCGCCGGCGATATCGGCGATCTGATTGCCGCCGCCACGCCCTGATGTCACATTCCCGAGTCGAGCCGGATTTCCGTCAGGCTCTATAATCCCGCAGACGGCCCGACAGGCCGACCAACTCAACCGAACGCAGGAGTAGATCATGCTGCCAGGACTGGAAGGCAAGGCCGCGCTGGTTACCGGAGGGAGCAAGGGCATCGGCAAAGCCATCGCCTACGCACTGGCCAGGGATGGCTGCGCCGTCGCCATCTGCGCCCGCGGCGAAGACGACCTTCGGGCCGCCGCCGCCGAAATCGGCGATGCCACCGGCGCGCGTGTCATAGCCATCCGCGCCGACATGGCGGCGCCCGACGATATCATCAACCTGGTGCGCGAGACAGCCAACGGACTGGGCCGGCTCGATATCCTGGTCAACAACGCGGTGAACAGCACCAGCGACCGTGCCAGCCAGATCCCGGACGACGTGATCCTGAATCACATCACCACCAAGGTGATGGGCTACATCCGCTGCGCCCGGGAGTGCGTGCCGCACATGATCGCGTCGGGCGGCGGCCGCATCATCAACATCGGCGGCATGGCGGCGCGCAACTCCAGTCCAACCAACCCGGGGTCAGGCGTCACCAACTCGGCGATGTCCAACTACTCCAAGGCCCTGTCGGACGATGTCGCCGCCGACGGCATCCTCGTCAACTGCATCCACCCGGGCAGCACCCGCACCGAGCGCTACATGGGCCTGGTTGCGGAGCGCGCCGACCGAAACAACACCTCATCGGAAGCGGAGCTGGCTGGTTCAGTTGGCGAAATACCAATCGGCCGCATGATCGAGCCGGATGACATCGCCAATCTCGCGGCGTTCCTCTGCTCGGATCTGGCGTCCGCGATCACCGGCCAGACCATAGCGGTGGACGGCGGGGCGGGACGCGGCGTCCATTTCTAGCCGCACGCGTCCCGCGAGTCTGCGCGGCGCCGGCCCGTGGTTGACGCCGCAGGCGTACTCCCTGCGGCGGCGCGACCCGATGGGCCTTCAGCTCATGCCCAATTCACGCAGCGCGTTGGCGAAATTGGAGTCCAGAACGTAGGCGTCTTCCGTTCGGTCGTAAGTCAACGGCCGAGGCAGGTCCACGTTACCCCGACGGCGCTTCAGTCGGTTCAGGCTGTGACCCTGGCTCGACAGCGACCCTGACAGTTCGCGCTGTGTGAGCCGCAGGGTGTGCATTAGCTGGGCGCGCTTCTGAGTATAGTTGGGCGACCGGGAAACCCTCATCATGGCCTGCCGCGCCGTGTCTGACAGGTTCCGCCAGAACGTTGTGACGTAGCTCGCGTTCCAGGCAGCTCCCGATGCTTCAGCCGTCGTTTCGTCCGGCTCTCCTTCTTCTGTCCCAACATTCGGCAATATGCTAACGGCTGTTGCTTCATCGGCCGTTTCTCTTGCTGCTGCAGTAGGTACAGCCACGGTCGGGTCGGAAACCCGACCGGCCATCCCCCTCAGCGTCGCCACCACCTCCTCCACATCGCCCTCAATCGTTACTGTGACGTTGGCCAAAGTTTTGCTCCTGGTTGCCTGAATTTTACGCTGTGCTGCCGGAACTCTATATAATCTAACACACGTATTGCTCAATACACCATACCACTCAATAACCAAAATTAATTTCACCGATTAATCGCGGCCAATAACGCCGCTTCCAATACTCGCGGCGGTACATATTGCTCAAATCGATCACTGATTCGGCCATCGCTTCCCACAACGAACGTCCATGGCTCGGATACGAGGCCCCATTCGGAAACGGCCGGAACCAACTCTCGCGCCGGATCTGCGGGGTTGATCAGGTGCGGGTCGCGGTACACCTCAACATGGACGAAGCTGGCCTGCCCTTCATACCTTCCGGCCAGTTCCGATAGATCCGCCACCTGCGGACCGCACGTCGCCGTAACGCAGAAAGCCGGCGTGGCAAAGCTGACTACGGCCGGCTTTCCCGCCCGCACCGCCTGCGCCACCGACAATCGATACAGCGCCGGATCCGGTTCGGGGCTGCTGCTGATGGTTTCAAGGTCCGCGGCGGTCTTCCCCGTAGGAGTGTCGGATAGAGGCGCTGCGTCACCGATGAAGGGCGCGCGATGAGACTCCGCCACCGACACCACCGAGCCTATGGTCAAAGGCTCCGCGTCTGCTGCGGGCGATTGAGCGTAGTCGAACGTGGCATGCAACTCCCAGATGCCCAAGGTATCGCCGGTGGCGGTTCCTGCCCGATCGAAAGAAACATTGGCGCTGAACACTCCCCGGCGGCCATCCGGCGGCCAGGGCAGGAATTCCGCCTCGGTCCGGTGCCGCACCTGGCCCGTCGCGGATCCCGGTTCGTAGTACACCGCGCGCAACGCCACGGCGTCGGGGCGCACCGGCATATAGTCCCGATCCACCAATCCGAACGACAATCGGTTGTCTCCCACTGCGAGGTCGCTGTTGCTTACCACCAGGCTCACCGGCGGCCCTCCTGGAGGCTGCGACAACGGATCGTCGGGAGTCACCACCGGCGCACATGCCATCACCGTCAGCGACGCCAGAACAAGCAATGCAGTCAAATTCGGTCGCAGCACCAAGCGACCGGTCGTCCACTCACTGGCCGAATCAATAAGGCTGGTATAAGAGGGGATCAATGCAATCCTTCTGACTTTGGACTTACTGGTGAATTCCTAATGGATACAAACTATATACGTGTCGAAACATGAAACCGGACTGGTTCCAAATCGAGTATCCATTATATTGCTCGAAATCCGACCGTTCTCAACACGGAAGGCGATGTCTGAGGCGGGAAACCATCCCCGCGCAATGCGATATCGATCCGCCGATTGGCTTTCCGTTGTCGGCCAAGGCCAGTGGCGGGGGCGATTTCACGGTGGTTCCGACGGGACCCCACTCCATCACTGCCTTCGCCGTTCCTGAGCCATTTTTTCATCCAACCGTCGTTCCCATCCGGCGTCGGCATCAATTGCCACGCAAGTATAGGCAGTGCGGCACAGCGACGCAATGCCGATACACTCCCGGAACGTTGTTGTCCGATAACGTCTGCGACCGCCATCGACCCGCACACCGGGCTCAACGCGCTTGGGCGCGGGCCCGCAATTTTAGTCTATAATCTCCATACTCCCATCTCGATACTCCAAGCGAGGCAGATATGCGCTTCGGTTCCTTCGTCTTTCCCGTCAGCCACCAACCCGAGAACGACTCGGCCGTCATCGACAGCACCCTCGACGAGATCGTGCTCGCCGAGCAGATCGGCATGCACTCGGTTTGGCTAACCGAGCACCATTTCGACGGCGCGGCCGCTCACGCGGACCCGCTGGTGCTGGCCGCCGCCGTGGCCTCCCGGACCGCCCACCTCAAGATCGGTTTTGCCGTCATCGAACTGGCTTTCCATCATCCCGTGCGCCTGGCAGTACAGACCTCCCTGCTGGACAACTTGAGCCACGGCAGACTCATCGTCGGCACCGGCCGCGGGTCCGCCTACAACCACTACGAGTACATCGGGTTCGGCATCACCATGGAGGACGGACTGGCGCGCCTGGACGAAGCCGAGGATCTGCTGGTCAAGGCGTGGACCGGCGAACCATTGCAGCACGAAGGCGAGCACTGGGACCTGGAGTTCCCGCTGCTGAGACCGCGCCCATTTCAGCAACCCCATCCGCCGCTGATCCGCGCCTGCATCAGCGAGGCATCGGCGGTGAGGATGGCCGAAATCGGACGCCCGGTGATGATCGGCATCCAGACCCTGCCGACGCTGCAGGCGCGCCTGGAACGTTACCGCGCCACCATGCTCGATTCGGGTTTCACCGAGGAACAGACCGAAGCCACCCTGGACCAGTGTTGGGCGTCCCGCGACCTCTTCATCGCCGACAGTTACGACGAGGCCCACGAGATCGCGGCCGCAGGTTTCGAGCGCGAGCGCACCCACTTCCGCCGCGCCCGCGAACTTTACAACCCCGGGGGGTTCCCTCCTCCCGATCCCAACCGTCCCATCCCCGCCGGAGAGAGCCTGGAGCATTCCTTCATCATGGGCACACCGTCCCAGGTGGCGGAGCAGGTGGCGGCCATGCGGGACATCGGCATACGCAACCTGATGCTCAAGCTCAACGTCGGCGAGATGGACACCCACAAGGTGCAGAAATCCATGCGGATGCTCGGCGAGAAGGTGATGCCCCACTTCGCCTAGTTCTGGCCCTGCTCCGACGGTGGCGGCACTTCCGCATCCTCAGGGGATGAAAGCCCAGCCGGCATCACGATATCGACCGGTATCTCGACATCTGCGAAGCAGCCGGGCCGCAGCACGTCGCCAACTCGCAGACGACGCGTCACTCGATAGCCGTCCTCGGTCGGTTCCGTGTGCGCCTCCACCACACCTTCCGGCAGCACCGTTAGCCAAACCTCGGGGATGCCCGCCCGGGCGTACCTGGGCAGTTTCTCGTCGCGGTCGTAGTCCACTGAGCTATCTGCCACCTCGATTACGAGCAGTACGTCCTGGGGGCCGGCATGTCCCGACGCGTAAAAGTCCGCCCGTTCCTGTAACAGAACAAGATCAGGCTGTGGTTCAGTTCCATCGTCCAACCGAATGGGGCTCTGAACCTGTACGATGGCCCGCCTCCCGACGGCCTCAGTAAATGCGCGAACGTAAGCATTGACGCAGCCTAAGTGGCGACTGCCGATGGGCGCCATGTTTACTATCACTCCATCCAGCAGTTCCACCCGGTCGTCCTCAGTCAGAATTCCCGCCTCGGCCATGGCGTGGTATTCGGCCACCGTGAACCGGCGCAGAGGGAGTTCCAACGCGCTGGAAGAATGCGGTGGCGCCTTGGTCTGCGTCGTCATCCTTATCCCCTCTCCCGCTAACCGGGCAGGATTTCGCTGACCGGGAGAGTGATGTCGGGAAAGTAGCCGGGGGTAATGGTGTCGCCGGGAGCATAGGTTCGTCGAACCGTGTATCTGCCGTCGGCCGGTTCGGTATGCGCCTCGACTATGCGCTCAGGAAGGACGGTTATCCAGACTTCGGGGATGCCCGCCCGCGCATAGCGTGGGAGTTTCTCCCCGCGGTCATAGTCCACCGAACTGTCAGCAACCTCGATCAGTAGGAGCACGTCTTCGGGGCGAGGTGTCCCAGTCCGGTAAAAATCGGGCCGCTCGCGTAGCAGCATCAGGTCCGGCTGGAGCCGGGACTGCCCGTCCACGGCGAGCGGCCCCTGGACACGCAGGACCGCCCGCTGGGCGACGGCAGTTGACAACAACCAGGTGAATATGTCGACGGTTCCAGCATGGGGATCTCCAATCGGGGCCATATCCACTATCACTCCGTCCAGCAGTTCCACACGATCGTCCTCGGTCAGAATTCCCGCCTCGGCCATGGCGTAATATTCGGCCACCGTGAACCGGCGCAGGGGGAGTTCCAGCGCGCTGGAAGAATGTGGAGGCGCCTTGGTCTGCGTCGTCATCCTTGACCCCTCTCCCACTAACTAGGAAGGATTTCGCTGACAGGAAGTGTGATGTCGGGAAAGCAGCCGGGGCTAATCGTATCGCCGGGACCAAAGGTTCGTCGAACCCTGTATCTGCCTTCGGCCGGCTCGGTGTGGGCTTCCACGATGCCTTCAGGAATGACCGCAATCCACACCTCCGGTATGCCGGCTTCGGCATATCGAGGCAGCTTTACGTTACGGTCGTAGTCCGCAGTGGTATCCGACACCTCGATCAACAACAGCACGTCATCCGGCCCCACCCGCTGCGAGGTGTAAAAGTCGGCCCGCTCCCGCAGCAGAACGAGGTCCGGCTGCGGCATCGAGCGATCGTTCAGCGCAATTGACCCCTGCGTTCGCACGATGCCACGGGTTCCCACGGAGATGACCAAGTTGCGGGTGGACTTGTCTACGCTGGCCTGGTGCGGATTTCCGATGGGGGCCATAACGATAACCAATCCGTCGATCAGTTCGACGCGCTCTTCCAGGCCCAGTATGCCGGCCTCGGCCATCGCAAAGTACTCGTCGATGGTGAAGAGGCGTGGTTGGGGCTGAACGCCCGGGCTGGCCTCCGGTTTGGCGTGGAGCCTGGTCTGCGTCGTCATCATGCTCTCCCGGCGCGGTTCACGCGCCGGTCACAACCCTCGCACCATGGCGTCCAGGCTCTCCAGGGCCCGGCTGATGTTCTCCTGGCTGTTGGCATAGGATAGCCGCACGTAGCCCTCGCCAAACGCGCCGAACGCGGCGCCGGATAGCAGCGCGACGCCGGCCTCCTGCATGGCGCGCTCCTCGAACTCCGCGCTGGTCAGGCCGGTGTCCTTGATGCTGGGGAAGGCGTAGAACGCGCCCTCGGGCTCGGGGCAGTTGATGCCAGGGATTGACTGCAACCCGTCGGCGATCAGTCGGCGACGGCGCGCGAACTCGGCGGCCATCTCCTGCACGGCGTCCTGCGGCCCGTCTAGCGCGGCCACGCCGGCCATCTGGCTGAACGACGCGGCGCAGGACACGCTGTTGGTGGCCAGCCGCGATACGTGAGGCACCAGCTCCTCCGGCAATATCCCGTAGCCCAGCCGCCAGCCCGTCATCGCGTAGCTCTTGGAGAAGCCGTCCAGGATGATGGTGCGGTCGGCCATACCGGGCAGCGCGGCGATGCTGTGGTGCTCGCCGGAGTAGAGAATGTCCTTATATATCTCGTCCGACATGACGTACATGTCAGGGTGGCTCCGCACCACGTCGGCGATGGTCTCCAACTCCTGCAGGGTGAAGGCGGACCCACAGGGGTTCTCCGGCGAGTTGACGATCAGCAGCCGCGTGCGCTCGTTCACCATCTCAGGCAGACGGCTCAGGTCGGGGTGGTACGCTTTGTCTTCCAGCAACTGCATCGGCACAGCCTTGGCGCCGCTGAACTCGATCATGGACTCGTAGATGGGGAACCCGGGGTTGGGGTAGATGACCTCAGCGCCGGCCTCGGCGATGGCGAGCAACACGTAGAACATGATGGGCTTAGCGCCGGGCGTAACCACCACCTGCTGCCAATCGGTGTCGATGCCGCGAACCTCACGGCTGTTGCGGGCGACCGCTTGGCGAAGTTCGGGGAGCCCCGGCGTGGGTCCATAGTGGGTGTAGCCGTCCTGCAGCGCCTTGACACCCGCCTGCACGATGTGCTCCGGCGTCTCGAAGTCGGGCTCACCGATCTCCAGGTGCACGATTTCGCGTCCCTGCGCTTCCAGCGCCCGCGCCCTGGCCAGTACCTCGAAGGCGGATTCGGTTCCCAGGCGGCTCATTCGGGTGGCAATAGTCATGGCTTGGCATCCCTCAATTCAGTTTCGCAAATCGGCCGGCGGCCTGAAGGCAAGGTTATCACATCACGGCGCACCGGTATCCGCTCCGTCATCGCCGACTCAGGGCAGTGGTATTTCCGCCTGGAAAGAGGTAGGAGTCTGTATTACCGACGGTCAATGCTTCAATATTCAACAACCGCGAGGTACGTGATACGATCTGGCTATGCTACGAATATTAACCTGGCTGTTTCGACCCTATATTCACTTTTTGCGTTCCACCGGTGGCATGGCCACTCATGTTAGAATATAGCCGTTCGGCTCCGCTGTTGGAACCTACCTTGTAGCTAAATTCATTTGCCAAGGCTCTTGGCTATTTTGGCGGGACTGGGACGCAGTGCTACAGGCGCCGGGTCTTGGTGTCGTCGCCTACTCGTCCATTACGGCATCATCGGAGGGCATGATTTTGCTGGGCATAATGGCAGCCGAGTATCTTAGAAACAAGGAGAAGCGGTTGCGAGAGAAAACCGCGCGTGAACTGCTCGAATTGGCAACGACCGAAGAGCAAATTCAGTTGGCGGTCAGTTGGGCGGAAACCCACGGCGTTCGCGTCGATGATCTCCGTGACGATGAAGGCCGACCGTATCGCAGCTCCTACCGCCGGGTCCGACACCGACGTCGGCGCGCGCCGAGGCCGTAACGCGTCGAGCCAAGCCCAAGAGCAGGGGCCGGGAGCGTTTGCTCCCGGCCCCTGCTCTTGATTCCGGGTGCGCCGTCCAGCGGAAGGCACACCGGCGCGTTGCTCAAGCTATAGTTTCCAGAAGCTGCCCACCTGGCAGACGATATCCACCTTGTTGATGGACTCGGCCGGCCAGCCCACCATGTTGAGCCAGTCTTCGAAGTGGGACTGTTCCACCGCCTCGCACTCGGAGATCAGCTTGCCATTCTCCAAGTCGCCGTAGACCTTGAGGACGGTGGTGCGCCGGTCGGGTCGCCACTTGCGGACGGCGTCCAGCTTGTCCCGGAAGTCGGCCTCGGTGATGCCGGGTACGTTGTGAACGGCAATAAAACGTGCCATCGGTTGCAACTCCTGCGCTGGCGGATTTGTATCAATCTTGGGCGGGCGGTACGAAGGGGTACGGGATCGGCGGGCCGTCCCGCAGGGGCAGAACCACCGTCGCCGTGCCGGGCATGCTTTCGATGCCATCATGGGTCTTCATGCCAACTTCCAGCTCGATAAAGCCCATCTGATCCTTTTCGTACTTGCTGGTGACCCGGCCCCACATGATCAGCACGTCGCCTGGGACCAGCATCGCCCGGTGCTCGAAGCGCGCCTTCCACGGCCAGCCGTTGGGCAGCGTCCAGTCCTTGAGGTACTGGGGCACCACGCTCTGCTTCCACGAGCCGTGCACCAGGATGCTGGGGTTGCGGTCGTGGTTCAGGCCAAAGTCCAAATCGTAATGGATCCGGTGGAAGTTCTCGATGGCCGCGCTCCACCGGAAGAGGTGGGTCGGCGTGGGCTTGTAGATGTACTTGGGCAACTCATCGCCCTCGTTCACGTCCTCGTAGTAGGTCTGCGCCTTGTCACGCAGGCCATCGGCGTCCGGCCGCTCATTGAGCTTCCAGATCTCCTCGGCCTCCATGTTGAGGAGGTCGTCCAGCAGGATTGTCATGGCGTTTCTCCAGTGGGTCCCACGCCGCCGGAATCTAGCGGCGGATGGTTGAAGCGCGGGTGATGCACAGCGTAACGTCGTTCTGGTTCCAGAAGCGGGTCTCGCGGGTGATGATCAGGAACGGCGTACCGTCCCGCCCCAGGCGCTCGCGGATTTCCGAGTAGCGATTCTGGAAGAAGATATTGTCGCCGATGCTCGGGTAGGCGTACACCTCAATCTCGTTGCCGGCGTTAAGAACCCGCACCAGGTTGGTGGGCACGGGCGGCAATTCGCCAGGACGCTCCACGGAGCCGATGCCGTCTGATTCGGGGTTCTCCTCGAAAGCCGCGGTGATGGGATCGCCCTGGTCCGGCCGGATGCGGCTGGCCAGGTAGCTCACCATGATCGGAGGGGTGACAATCTCGCCGTAGCGGGTGGACTTGGCGAACTCGTCATCCCAATAACGCGGGTCGGGGTCCATCAGCGCCTGGGTGAAGCGACGCATATACTCGCCGTCCACCAGGCCCCAGGATTCGACGATGTCGCCGCTGACGCCCACCATCGCCTGCACTTCCGGCGTGAGCGCGGTGGGAGGGGCTTGTTGAGTCATAGGGGAATGCTCCGTACCTGTGGAGTTTTAGTGCACGGGCAAGCGTAGCGCAGGCCGCCCGGTTCGTCAATTGCAGCGCCTTGGACACGATGATAGAGTACCATTGTATGAACCGTTGCGAGGACTGCCATGACCACCGAACCCAAGGCTATACCCGACCCGCCCCGGATCAAACAACCTTCGATCACCGTAGCGCCTCATCTTTATGAGGACGGCATATACTACCCTTCCGCAGTCAACGGGCCCCTGCTCGCCCCACCTTCAGAGGCCGATGCTCCCCACTTGTACGAGGACGGCGTCTGCTACCCCGCAACGGACGGTGTGCCCTTGCCCGACGGAGAAACTCAAGGCTTCGTGTTCCAGGCGGTGGTAACCACCCTCCGTACCCACTACGCCCATCAACCCCGCACCCACGTCAACGGAAACACCTTCATATACTACGATCGGAACAACCCGCGCCGCTCCGTTTCCCCGGACTGCTATGTCGCCTTCGACGTGGATGTGGACGTTATCGACTACCATGACAACTATCGGATCTGGGCAATGGGCAAACCACCGGACTTCGTGCTGGAAATCGCCTCCCGAAGCACCGCTGACAACGATCTCCACCCCAAGAGGGAGCTCTACGCTTACATCGGCGTCGAAGAATACTGGCGCTATGACCCCACTCCGGATAGCGCGTTCTACGGCGAGAAGTTGGTCGGTGAGCGGCAGGTCAACGGCCAGTGGGAACGCATCCCGGTGGAGACGGACGCCGAAGGCCGTCCCCGGGGTTACAGCCCCACCTTGGGGCTGGATTTGGTCTGGAAAGAGAACATCCTACGTTTTTATGATCCGGCTGCCGACTATTGGGTGAAAACCTACGAGGAAGAGCAGGCCGCCCGCGCCGCTGCCGAGTCAACGCTGGCCACCGAGCAGACCGCTCGCGCTGCTGCTGAGTCCGTCCTGGCCTCCGAACAAGCCGCTCGTACCGCCGCTGAGTCCGTGCTAGCAGGCGAGCAGGCCGCTCGCGCTGCCGCCGAAGCCCGGGCCGTAGAGCTGGAAGCCGAACTGCGTCGGCTGCGGGGCGATCCGGCCTAGCCCCTTCCCGTCTCCGCCCACACCAGGCTGGCCGCACCCACCATTCCCTGGCTGTCTCCGAAGGTGGCCGGCGCCAGCCGGAAAGCCCGGTGACCGGAGCTCATCGCTCGCCGCCTCGCGCCATCCTCGATCTGGCCCAGCAGATCCAGCTCCTGCAGGCCGATGGTCACGCCGCCGCCCATCACCACCACGTCGGGATTGAAGATGTTGAGCACATTGCCCAGCCCGACGATGATCGCCCCGACCGCCGCATCTATAACTTCCAGAGCCACATAGTCGCCGCGCGCCGCGGCAGCAAACACCGCCTCGCCGGTCAGCGCAACATCGACCTCGTAGGCCCGCTGCAGCGGCGACCCGGGGGTGGCCTCCGGCAGGCGGGCCTGGGCCGCACGGGCGATGGCGGTGCCGGAGGCCAGGGCCTCCAGGCAGCCGCTGTTCCCGCAGGCGCACGCCGGGGCGTCTGCCCGCAGGTCGATGGTCATGTGCCCCACTTCGCCGGCTGCGCCCACCGCGCCGGTGAACACTGCGCCCCGGTCGACAATACCTGAGCCCACGCCAGTGCTGAAGGTTATGAAAACCAGCGTGCGCGAGGGCGTGTCCTGAGGCCGCACCGGTCGGCCGGCCCCGTAGTAGTATTCGCCTAGCGCCGCCAGGTTGGCGTCGTTGCCCACCCAAACGGGCACTCCCAGTATCGGCTCCCAAAGGGCGGGCAGCCTGACCCCGTTCAGAGCCGGCAGGTTGGGCGAGGACAGCAGCATGTTGCTCGCCGCGTCAATGGAGCCCGCCAGCGCGATTCCCGCGCCGGCAACGGGACGGTCGCCGGCCCAATCTCTCGCCGTCTGCAACAACCCGCCGGCGGCATGCACCAGCTGGTCCTGCATCGCGCCCGGCTCATTGGCAACCCGGTCCTGCCACAGAATGGTTCCCTGCCGGTCGATAACCGCGGCGCGGGCCCACGTCCCGCCCCAGTCCATCGCCAGCGCCACCGGCGCTTTTCCGGCCTCGATGTCGCTACCCACCGTCGTCATGGTTCGGCCTCCCAGTGGGCGCGATTGTAGCATTGCGTCCGGCGACCGGGGCTCCTAGCCGCCATTTCCCGGAGCTTCCGCCAGCAATCCATCCAGAGTGGACCGCAGGACGTCCTCCGGCATGGGTCCAACATACTTGCGCCGCACGACCCCGTCAGCGTCAATGAAGAACTTCTCCGGTATGCCGCGCACGCCGTATTCCAGCGCAATCGCTCCATCATCGTCCCCGCCCGTGGGATAGGCGACGCCGAACTCCACCAGGAAGGCCTTTGCCGCGTCCGGCGTGTCCCAGACGTTGACGCCCACGAACTCCACCGGCGCGTCGGCATAAGCGGCATAGATGCCGTTCAGCGTCGCCGCCTCCTGTCGACACGGTCCGCACCAGGACGCCCAAAAATCCACCATCACCACCTTACCCCTCAGGTCGGAGAGCCGGAGCATATCGTTATTGGCCAACTCCAGCGTGAAATCCGCGGCGCGGGACTCGGATACCCGAACCTCGCCGAACTGCGCGTTGATGCCGGCGCCGGCAGGCTGTCCCTGCTGCTGCACCGCCGCCCATGCCAGAAGGGCAAACAGCGGGACCAGCGCCGCCGCCGTTCCCAGCATGATCCAGCTGCGCCGGGACATCAGCCGGCGCTCGCCGTCGGCCGCCGCCAGATGCCCCAGCCAAGCAATCCCGCCAGCGCAATGCCCACCATGACGGGAAGGGCACCGAACCAGAACCTCGCCTCCGATAGGGGGTTGCCCACCTTATCAATCCAGGTAGGCTCGGGCAATCCGGACAGGGTGATGCTGACCCCGTCGCCCGGCGCCAGGTTTTCCGCGCCCCACGCCCGGTACGTGACCTCGCCCACGGTAAAACCATCGTCGGGCATCAGGCCGCCGACCCCGATGTTGCCGAACTCGGTCGGGATCAGCAGATTCAGCGATTCCGCTCCCTGCAGGGTGTTGTCCCGCCACGCCACTTCGTTCCCGTCGTATGGCACGGTGAACGTGAAACTCACCTGGTGCCTGCCCGGCGGGACGGGCGCGGTGATGGCGAATCCAGTTCCCACCGGTATCACCTCACCGCCCACCAGGTTGGTGGACACGTCCAGGTCGGTGGCCGCCGGCGGCAGGGAGAACCGCAGGAAGCTGAACTGACCGATCATGGGCGGGGCCGAGAGATCCGGAACCAGGGTGGTATCGCCGCGGTTTTCCAGGGTGAACAGTTGCACCGCCGCCATGCGCCGGGTCGCCGAGTCGATCCCCGCCACGATGATCGACTGCTCCGTGGTAACGACCACCCCGACGTCCCGGGTGAATTCGTAGACCGTCAGGACCACAGGCTCGGATACATCCGACTGTGAGAGCACCTCGGTGTAACGGGTCTCCCCGTAGTCCACCGCCAGTGCGAGGCTGTCGCCATCCGACATCGCCGGCACGCGGTCAAACCGGAAGGTTCCGTCGGCATCCGCGGTCTCTTCGTAGGTGTCGATGGATCCCGAACCCGCGCCGAACCGGTGCAGCAGCACGGTAACGCCGGCGGGGGTACCGCCGCCCTCAGTGCCGTTGACCACCATGCCAGTCACGGACACAGTGCCCGGTGACTGAGCATGTGTTGCCGCGGGCCCACCGGACAGCACTACCAACACCACTGCGACCACTACGGCGGCCCGTTTCAGGAACCGGGGGTCATCCATTTGACGCCTCGTCGTTCCTGCCTTCCCGGTCCATATCGCGCATGATCAGCGCGGCCTGCCGGCGGTATTCGTTCAGCTGCTCCCTAAAATCGGCATCCGCGATGCGGCCCAGGCTGTGCTCCATCTGCAGGGTGCGTATCGCCTCGTACACATCCTCCAGCGCAGCCTCACCCGTCATTGCGCCGCCATCCGTATCCGGTGGCTCCGGTGCAACGCCCGGCGCGCGCCATCGACCGGCCAGGAGCGGCCAGGCGACCACTCCCAGGATCAGCAACGCAACGGCTATCGCCAACCCCAGCTGCACGGCGGCCCTGCAGACTGACCGCTAGTCGGCCGCGCTAGCGGCCGGCGAGGCCACCGGGACCGGACGGCGCACCGGCGCTCGCGACGGCCACAGCGCGACCACTGTGCCGAATATCATCACCGGACCCGCCACCCACATCCACCAGACCAGCGGGTTCACCAGGATGCGGAACCCCACGGCGCCGTCCTCCCGGTTCTCGCTGGGTACCACATAGAAATCCTCAACGGGCGTGGAGCGGATGGCCGCCCGCGTTGACGCCATGTTGAAGTCCGGGTGGAAGGTTCGCTGCGGGTACATCACCTCGAGCAACTCCCCGCCCCGGTACACCTCCACCGTGGTCCGAAACTCCGTGCGATCAGAAAAAGCCAGCGCGGTGGTGTCCACGTATTCCAGCGTGTAGCCTTGCACGGTTACCGACTCGCCCGGCATCAGCGCAACGTCGCGCTGTATTCCGTAGAACGACTGGCCCACCACGCCCAAGGCGACCATCACCACCGCCAGATGCACGACGTAGCCGCCGTAGCGGGGGCGGTTCGCGAGGATCAGCCGAACGAAACCGATCGCCGGATTGTCGCCCACGCTCCGCTGCCGGGCGATGGTCCCGCGAACCCACTCCGACGCGATGCTGGTAGTTACCAGGGCGCACAGGGCAAAGCCAATTAACGCATAAGGCTGCCTGATTCCAACGCCTACCAACACCACCGCCGTGATGAGAGCAGCCGCTCCCGGGATCAGCAGCGCGCGCCGCAGTGAGTGCAGGTTCGCCCGACGCCACGGCAGCAGGGGCCCGACGCCCATGAGCAGCACCAGGGCCAGCATCAACGGGCCGTTCACCTGGTCGTAGAAGGGCCGGGCCACCGTGATCTCCTGCTCGGCGAAAAGCCGCGACAGCAGCGGGTACACCGTTCCCCACAGCGTGGCGAAGGCGATGCCCAGCAGCAGCAGGTTGTTCACCAGAAACGCCGATTCGCGGGAGAGCATCGAGTCCAGGCTCTGCGCGCTGCGCATCCGGTCGTAGCGCCAGAAGAAGACCGCCAACGGCACGATGACGCCGAAGGCCAGGAATAGCAGGAACACCCACCCCAGTGTCGACGCGCCGAAGGAATGCACCGAGGGCACCGGTCCGCCCCGGTTCATGAACATCCCGTACAGCGCCAGGGCAAAAGCCACGTCAATCAGCACGATGTTCCACATCCGGAACATCCCGCGCCGTTTCTGCACCATTATCGAATGCACGAAGGCCGTCAGCGCGATCCACGGCATGAACGCCGCGTTCTCCACCGGGTCCCAGAACCAGAACCCGCCCCATCCCAGAATGGTGTAGGCCCACCAGGAGCCGAGGAGCAGGCCGGCGGCCAGCAGCGCCCAGATACCCACGCCCCAGGCGCGGCCGGCGTCGATCCACTCGTCGCCGCCCTTGCCTCCAATGAGGCTGCCCAGCGAAAAGCTCATGGGTATGCTGATGCCCACCAGCCCGGCCATCAGAGCCGGCGGGTGGAAGAACATGCCGAAGTGCGTCAGCAGCGGGTTGATGCCCTGGCCATCCGGAACCGGGAAAGGCAGCTTGGCGAAGGGGTTCGCCATGAACCCCATCACCGCCAGGAAGAACACCTCGATCAGCATCAGGATGCCAACGGTCCACGCCAGCGTGGGCCGGGTGGACGACGGCGCCAGCCAGATCGCCAGCGCGGACATCACGGACAACGCGAAGGCGATGTACAGCAGCGAACCCTCGTTGCCGGCGTAGAACGCCACCCAGGTGTAGATGTTGGGCATGGCCAGGTTGCTGTGTTCCGCCACGTACTTCAGCGAGAAGTCGCGGATGATGAACGATTGCACCAGAGACAGGGTGGCCACCAGCAACACCACCACCAGGACGTAAGACGCCTTCCGGCCGCTGTCCACCAGCGCCGCCGAACCGCGCAGCTGGCCGCCCACCGACGCGAAGAAAGAGTAGGCCGCCAGCGCCAGCCCCATCCAGAGGCAAGCGGCTCCCAGGTCAGCCATGTTCAGGCATCCTCAGCATTATCGCGGCCGTCCAGCGCCAGGTCCCGGTCCACGGCGGCGAGGTAAGGCTGCAACTCGTCAGTATCGCTAGCAGCGGAATGCTCGTCATCGTCAGCGCGCCGCCCGCGCATCGCTCGCAGGGTGAGCAGTCCGCCGGCCAACGCCGCCACGACAACCACGCCGGGGACTATCCAGGCGATCAGGTAGAAACCGGAGCGCGGCGGCTCTGCCAGCACGCTGGGCCCATACCGCTCCGACGCGGAGAACCAGGCCAGTACCTCGTCCCGGGTCGCTCCCGATGCCAGCATTTCCCTCACCTGCGCCCGCATCTGCTTCGCCAGAGGCACCTCGGTCTGGTCGATGGTCTGCGCCGGACATACCGGGCACATGAGCATACGGTCTATCTTCTGCGCCTCGGTTTCATCATACGAGCCGGCGCGGTCACCGGATTGGGCCGCCGCCACGCTGACGAACAGCACAGCTACGACGACTGCCACGCCCATTGCTGTGCATATCCTGCCGGCGTCGGCAATCGCACTTAGGATCACGGCGACTGACCTACGCGCCTGACCCAGCCAAACGCCAGAAATGCCGCCGGCCTGACAATCACTATGCCGCGAAACGGGTTCATTACCAGCAGGTCGCAATCGCCAGAAACGACGTAGTCCGCATGGCCGTCGATGGCCAGTTCTAGAATTTTGTCGTCTTTAGGATCTCGACACGCTTGAACCGTCTGGGTGATTTCGATTAGCTCTGCGTCTCGTATCAAATCGCGCAGCAACCGTTTACGTTCTTCCACAGTGACGTAACGGTCAAACTTGCTCCTGCTGAGTACATCTTCCAACTCATCGGCTTGCGGCTTTGACATCAGAAGCGTGCCGGGCGATAGGGCTAGCAGCAATGCCAGCCCCGGCGGAGACGAGTAGTTGAACAGAAATGCACTGACGATGACGGTCGAATCAAATACATACCGGAGCATCTAAGTCTCATCCAGTATGGATCGCAGGATGTCCGGCGTCAGCTCCCGCTTTTGGGCGTTGCGGCTGACTTCCATCATAGTCTCTTGCAGCGATTTCCCGTCGTGCGGCACATCATGTAACCCCAAGCTAACCAGCAGGTCCATTTCGCGACGCTCAGTTTCAGAGTACGACCGATATCTGCTGCTGACCAGCATCTTGGTCAATAGATTGATATGTCGCTCGAATTGTCCGATCGGCTTTAGTTCGGCCCGATGTTTCCTCATTGTCCAGGTAGGAGGCATCTGATCAATAGCAGCCGATTTGCCTGATGTTTCCCGTGCAATGTCGGGTTTCGACCAAGCGTCAAATAGAACGGTGTCGGGCGCAATCCCCAAGCATAGAACAGCTTCATAACTGCGGTGAGGCCGGATGTGGTTGAACTGAAAACGGCCATCCGCGCGTTCAGTAGACGTCTTCAACGCAAAGGTTGCCCCGTTGATTTTCAGATCCCAAGGATACTGCCACGACCGCATTGTTCTCTGTTGTGCCGGGAATTCGCAAACCAGCCCGATTTCGTCGCAAAACCGCGCGATAAAATCCAGACCGACATCCCTGACTAACGTGCCGGACAGCTCCTTGATTTTCCCGAACGGCACGTTCGGCATATCAGTTACACCGGCATTCCTCTGGGGAGTGACATATCCCTCCAGGACGCCAAGCATGACGCGCTCTCCGTTAGTCATCAACACGCCCCCGTCAGTTTGTCCCAAATACAGCGCATACCTACACTACGGTGGTTGCGCGCTGCCGGGTAGTGCGCCGCAAGAAGAACATGTGGCCGACGGCCGCAGCTTCGACCTGTACCCAAAGCAGGGTCAAGTGAAACCACTGCCAAGCCCGCCAATTCCCTAGGCTGGTGCAAGCATTATAGCCCGCCCCATGAGAACCTCAAGCCGGTGGGCAGACTCAACCTACTGGCATGCCGCGGCATCGCCGTCCTGGATGCAACCTTCCACGTAGTCCAGCACCAGGTCAATCTGATTCGGAGTCAACAGTTTCTTGAAACTGGGCATCACGGATACGCCGCCTTCTATCACGCCCCGCAGGCCGGCCCGGTCCAGGCTGTTGGCCGCTTCCGAGGTCAGATTGGGGTTCTGGATGGGCAGGTCCACCGTCTGGTAGCCGTAATCCACGATCATTCGGGCCAGCACCGGGCCGTTGCCCAGTCCCTGGGGGCCATGACACATCACGCAGTTAGCTTCGAAGATGTGCTTTCCCGACCCCGCAAACGACGTCGGCTCCGGCGCGGTCGAACCGTACCACGGCACGGCTGAAGCCGGCACGCTAAGCCGCGGCGGCTCGTGGGCCTTGTACGACGGCTGGTAGTGCATCTCGTAGAAGATGTCCAGCGGGTAGGACCCCTGCGAACAGCCGGCGGCCACAATGCCCGCCGTCGCCATCGCGGCCAACAGCAGCGGCAACCGGAAGCTGCCGGGGATCGAGCTAATCCGTGTCATCAAGTTTCGCATTGCAACTTTCAGCTTCGGTCATCGCAGCGGCCGGGCCCGGTCAGGCGCGGTTCGAGGTGACGTCCAACGCGCCCGCATGGTTCAGTATTTCGGTGACTTGAGGCTCTTGTGCCGCGCCGGCATTGACCACTACACCGATCAGGCCATCGGCGATACGGTCATCAGCGACGCCTGAGGGCAATCTGGTCCGCAACGATGTCATCAGGCCGATCACCGTAAAAAGTATCGCGCCCAGCATCGCACTCGCGAAGCACATGACCGCCAATGGCGGCATCGCCAGGATGGGCTTGGGTCCGGTCGTCATCGGCACCGCCAACGGCGTCATGCCGGCGACCACCAGGGCCGCAACAATCCCCAAAGCTCCGCCGATGAGCGGCCAAACGAACAGGTTGTGCTTCTCCATCCGTTCGCCGAAAGCCCCTTCGGGATAGGGGATGTCGGTTAGGAAGTGGTAGTCCGACTCGGCGATCCCAGACGCCTTCAGCGCGTCTCCGGCATCGGCGGCCGCGGAGGCGTCGTCAAACAGGCCCAGTATTGCTTGCGTTGCCATGGCGATGGTACCGGTCCTTGCTACTGGTCCGTCTTGACGTCTACGGCGCCGGCCGAGTTCATTATCTGCACCACCTCGCGGCTCTGCTCCGGTTCCGCCTTGACGCGCAGACCGAGGAACCCCTGGGTGATGCGGTTATCGTAGAGGCCCAGGTCGAACTTGGGCAGGCGCGATTCGAAGATGATGCCAATCACCGTGAACAGGATGGCACCCAGCATCGTTCCCTCATAGCAGACGATGGCCATCGGCGGCAGCGACAGCACGGGCTTGCCGCCGGTAACCAGCGGGTAGGCCACCTGGGTCATTGCCGTGATCATGATGCCGGATGTGAGCCCCAGCAGCGCGCCGATGAAGGGGTACAGGTACAGGCGGTGCGGCTCGTCGCGCTCGCCCAGCGAACCTTCCGGGTAGGGGGAATCGGTCAGGAAGTCGTAGTCGGTGTCCGGGATTCCCGCGGACTTGAGACCGTCGCCGGCGGTGGCTGCGGACTCGGCGTCCTGGAACAGTCCCAGAATCGCTTGCTTGGCCATGGTTATACCTTAGTCCTCTCGGAATGCTGCCGGCACAGTGCGGCGGCCAACCTGGATCTCGGTCTTGAGGATGTCGCCTTCCTTGATGTCGTACAGCGGCACCAGCGGGAACACCCGGCTGAACAGCAGCATCAGCATCGATACAAAGGCGAACGTTGCGCCCACGATGAGGGCTTCCGGCCATTGCGGCAGGTAGTCGTTCCATGTGAAGGTCTGGAACTGTTTGTTGGCCTGTCCGGGCACGAACAGCAGGTACCGTTCCAGCCACATACCCACGTTCACCGAGATACACGCTGCGGACATTATCCACAGGTTGCGTCGCCAGGCCCTGGGTAGCCAAAGAATGACCGGCAGGAAGTAGGTGATGCCGACGAACACTATCATCCAGATGTTGTAGGCCACACCGTTCTCGCCGGGCAGGAACTGCAGCGCGCGCACGGCCAATTCGTCGCCTTCCAGGCCGTAGATGCCGAAGATGATCTCCATTACCAGGAAGTAGAACCAACCGGTGGCAACGACGATCAACAGGCGTCCCAGCGCGTCGATATGCTCGTGGCGGATGTAGTCCTGCCAGCCGTAGGCCCAGCGCAGCAGGATCAGGGCGAACACCACTGCGGACACGCCGGAGTGAACGGCGCCCACCACGAAGTAGGGCGCGAATACCGTGCTGTGCCACGACTTGATTGCCACCGCCATGCCGAAGTCCCAGGACACGATGGAGTGCACGGAGACGAACACCGGAAGGATCAACGCGGACAGCAGGACACCAGCAATGATCTGCAGCTTCCACTGGCGCGGGTTGCCCTCCCATCCCATGGCGAGCAGCGTGTAAACGATCTTCGGCCAGCCGGTGGTCCGGTCGCGCAGCACGGCGAAGTCCGGCACCAGCGCGATCGCCACGAACATGGTGGAAGAGGTCAGGTAGGTCAGGATCGCGGACGGGTCCCACACCAGCGGGGTGCGGATGTTGGGCCACACGCCGCGGGCGAAGTCGTAGGGGAACGCCCAGTACAGGATGCGCCACGGTCGTCCGGTGTGGATGATCGGCATGATCATCGCCGTCATCAGCGAGAAGATGGTCAGAACCTCGGCGGCGCGGGTCGCCGGGCGACGCCATTCGGCCTTGGCCAGGCGCAGGATCGCGGAAAGCATCACGCCGGCGTGGCTGATACCGATCCAGAACACGAAGTTGGTGATGAAGAATCCCCAGACCACCTTGTAGTTCAACCCGGTGATGCCGAGACCCTTGTCAACCATTATGGCGACGGTGATGGTGGCTGCCAGCACCACCATGCCGAGCAGCGACACCACCGGCCAGAACCAACGCGGCGTTTCCAGTATGGACCGCAGCAGGTCCCGGTTAACTTGCGCTGCGGGTAGGACTTTGCCTTCCTGCATTTTGACTTACTCTATACCCGTGGTGGCTCGGTTGGTGTCTTTCTGGCGTTTTGGAGGATACAGCGCGGCGGCTTGGCGTGGGATGTCATTGCGTGCGTAGCGTGGCAATCTCGTGCCCCATCGACTGCAACCCCTATTCCGGCTTGGCAAGGACCAGGTAGCGGCCCCGGATCAGCGTGTCCACGCGCTGGTACATCGACCCTTCTTTCATTTCCCAGAGCGCCAGCGGCGGCAGGATCATGAGGCCGATGCGCAGCAGGAACAGGACTATGCCCACCCCGCCCAGGAGCATGAAGATGTCCCAAAGATCTGGGAACGTCGCGCCGGGCGGCGGCAACAGTAAAGCCGGGAACGCGAAGGCGTCTGAAGGCAGGTAATACAGCCCATGCAGGTCCGCCGGCGCCGCCGCAAAGGCCGCGGCAAATATCCGGATGTGGAACAGCATCAAGCCGATGAGGATGAAGACGGCCGCCAGGGGCGCGCCCCAGCCCTCTCGACGGGCGTGGTTGGAAACCAGGATCGGGAACGGTATGAAGAACGTGAAGAACAGCTGCGCCCAGAAGATGCCGATGTACGATTTGAACATCAGGTAGTTCAGGATCGCCTGCTCAACCTCCAGCCGACCGTACCAATAGGTGATGAAGAACGCGAACAGATGGTAGGTGTGCAGCAGCGTCAGCCCCAGCAGCACCTTGCTGGCCGCCCAGAACGGGGCCTGCCCGATGTAGTCACGGTAGCCGCCCCAACGCCGCATCGCGTAGGCCGTCAGCAGGATGGCCGCCAGGCCGCCCTGGAAGCTGATAACGGTGTAGAAGGGGGGGAGGATCGAGTCCTTCCAGCCCGGTATCATCGCCATGGCGAAGTCGCTGACCACCAGGAACTGGACGAACACCACCAGCATGAAGTAGAGACCGCCCAGGATGGCGAGGCCGCCCTTCTGGATCTGCCACTGCCGCTTGGTGCCGTACCACCCGCCGGATAGTCTCGCGTACAGGGAGGCGCGGAAACCGGTCATCAACGAGCGGCTCTGCGCCATGTCGGGCATCGCCGAAATCCACAGTATCGCCAGCGAGCAGACCACCAGCCCGATCATCGAGGCCATCAGCCATCCCGACGGGTTGCTCATCTCCTGGAACCAGATGGACCGGCGCACCATCTCCTCGCCGCTTTCCGTCATCACCCCGATTTCGGGCAACGCAATCAGCGCGGGGATGAAAAGCAAAATGTTGACGATGCTCGCCACCGAGAACACCTCGGCGATGCGCGTCAGCGGCCGCCGCCAGTGGCTCTTGGTGAACCGGAAGGCGCAGGCGGCCAGCGGGGCCGAGGCGGTCAGCGTGAATACGAACGCGAACGTCGCGACGTAAAACCCCCAATCGCGATGGTCGGAGAAACCAACCGTCACCAGCTTGAGTACGAAGCCCACGATGCCCAATATCGTCAGAACACCGCCGACGATGAAAACCCAGCGCAGCAGGCTCGAACCCGCTTGCTGCCGCTCGACGACGCCGGACACCAACCCCGCCCTTTCGGGGATGACCCACATCTCCGGCCCGAAATGGCCGTGCTCGTGGGCATCATGCCCATGGGCGTCGTGTTCGTGGCCGCCGTGGGCCGGAGCTTCGCTAGCCATCAGTGTCCGCCCTTAAGGGGGTACTGGTCGATTTTCTTCAGGTAGATGATGCTGGGACGAGTGTTCATCTCTTCCAGCAGACGGTAGCCCCGGGTCTCCCGGTCAGGCTCGCCGTGGCCCGGGTGGGCGTTCACGTCGTCGAAGTACGGCTTGATCGCAGTATCGGGTTCCTCGAGGTCGCCGAACATCAGGGCGTTGGTGGGGCAAGCCTGCACGCACGCCGGATCGTAGTTGCCTCCGGTGATGCGCTCGTCGTTCAGTCGCTGCCCGCCCCGGGCCTCAACCTCGATTTCTCCCCGGCGGAGACGCTGGACGCAGAAGGTGCACTTCTCGGTAATACCGCCCGTCCGCACCGTGACGTCCGGATTGAGCTGGTTTTCCAGCCGGGCCGGCCAGTTGGGATGCCAGAAGTTGAACATCCTCACCTGGTACGGGCAGTTGTTGATGCAATATCGGGTGCCCACACAGCGGTTGTAGACCTGAACATTCAGGCCCTCTTCGTTGTGGTAGGTCGCGAACACCGGACACACCGGCTCGCACGGCGCGTTCTCGCAGTGCTGACACAGCACCGGCATAAACCGCGCCTTGATGTTCGGGTACTCGCCTTCCCAGTAGCGTTCAATGCGGATCCACTCGTAAGCGCGCCGCTGCAGGAAGTAGTCCTTGGTGTTGATGGGGATGTTGTTCTCCGCCTGGCACGCAACCACACAGGCTTGGCAGCCCGTGCACTTGTCCAGGTCTACGACCATTCCCCATTTGTGCGGAAATTCGGCGTTAGGCATTTCTCAGTTATCCCCAGGTCACGGCGGCGGGCCTAGTGACCTTCCTCCGCGCTGACGCTCTTGTAAACCTGCTCGGCCGGATGTTCGCCAACCTCGCGGCTGGTGTAGTCACCCTCCATCTTGGAAACCGCCATGCTGTCGCCGGTGGGCGTGATCGAGCACCGGGTGGAGCTCCAGGCCAGTCCGCCCGACCTATCTACCGGAATGGGCTCCAGTATGGAAATAACGTTGCTGCTTTCGCGGGCGTCCCGGTCCGTGGCGTAGTCTGATCCGAGCCTGCGGCCACCACCCATGGGCACCGAGGCCACTCCCGGCGGCGTTCCGGGATTCAGGTATACCAACGCCTGGATACTGCCGGCGGATGTGCTGATGTTCACCACATCACCCTCTCGCAGCCCCATAACTTTGCCCTGCTTTTCGTTGATGTCCACCCAAGTCTGCCAGGTCACCGTGGTCAGCGGGTCCGGCGTGCTCTGCGCCCACGGCAGGTGAGCGTTGCGCCCGTCCCTCACGGTGTGATGCTCGTAGGGCAACAGCTGGAAGTCTCCACTGCCGACGAGATTGGCCGGGGCCGCTCGGCTCGCGATCTTGGCCAGCGTACCCTCCGGAGGGGTCGCCGCCCGGCCGGTCGCGTTCTCATCCCACCAACCGCCGTACATCAGCGTGTCGGTGAGGTCAGCTCCGAGGGTTTCCTCAACATTGGAGCGGATCATGGCTTCGTAACTCTCGGCGGGCATGGCGTCGCCGCGGCCCAGCGTTGCGGCCGCGTTCAGCAGGACATCGGGGAAGCTCCGCGGATCCAGGTCCGCCAACGGGTTCACCACGGGCTGCTGCACTGCGTAAACTCGGTAACCCGGCATCGGATCCGGTAGGTCGTCTCCCCAGTCCTCCAGCGCGGCCCGGTCCGGCAGGAGCAGGTCGGCCATCGCCGAAGTCTCGTCCAGGAACTGGTTCGCGCTGATCACCACCACGGCTTCGTTGCCCAGAGCGGCTTCCAGGCCCATGCTGGCCGGCAGGCCGTACACCGGGTTGGCGTTGTGGATGATAACCAGGGGAGCGGCGCCGCTGTTGATGTCGCCGGCGATCTGTTGCCAATCGGCCAGGGACGCCACCGGAGCCAGCGTCGGGCTGTCGGAAATCGGGCTCCCGGGATCGGGCAGCAGGCCGCCCTCATGTCCCACGTTGCCCAGGAGGTAGTTCGCAATGAGAACTGCCGAGGCGTTGAACTGCCCATTGCTGTACGCGCCGGCCTCGCCGCCGCCGCCGATGGCCAGCCCGCCGTGGGCCATGTAGTCTTGCGCCAACCCCTCGAAGAATTCCCGGACCGTATGCCCGTCCAGAACCTCGCTTGGTATGCCAAGAACGTCCACCAGGGCGTCGGGAATGAATTCGCGCAGCACGCCCGGTCCAGCCTCGCCTGTGATCTGCGCCATCGACGGCGATTCGGGGTGGGTCGCCGCAACGGCCCATCCCAGCGCCATGGCGGCATAACCTTCGGACCCGGGATTAATCGGTATCCACTTGTCGGCGTTCGCCGCGGTCATCGAGTAGCGCGAACCAAAATGATAATGCCGCCCGCGGGGCGCCTTCGACCGGAACTTGCCGTATGCCACGGAATAGGCGGTGGGGTTGCCCCACGTCGAGAGGAAGTCAGAGCCGAAGCTGGCCAGCGTATCCGCGTTGGCGATGTCGTGGTACGGCAGTCTGTCCGTGCCCATCACGTCCTGCACCGCCGCCCGGTACGCCGAGTCGTCCGACGCGCCGCCAAAGGCCACGTGGCGTCCGCCGAAGGTTTCGGCGAAGGCTCCGCAGATCTTGGCGAAGCTGCACGCCCGGTCTTCGGTGATCAGCAGCATGCCCTGCCCGCGGTCTTCCACCGCCGCGTTGAAGCGGTTCAGCGCCTCTTCCCAGCTAATTGCCCGGTAGAGTCCGGAACCTCGCGGCCCGTTGCGCAGCATCGGCCCGTCGATCCGGTCGGGATGGTAGAGCGACTGCAGCAGGGCGTCGGAGGCGGGCGACTGCTTACCCTGGTTCGACGGGAACCGCGGGTTGCCGCGCACCTTCTTGGCGCGTCCTTCCATCACCCGGACGAGGATGCCCTCACCGCCGGGAACCGACCCGTCGTAGGTGGCGTACCAGTTGTCGCGGCCTTTAACCAAGTCTTCGGGGATTAGCGCCGGGCTCTGCACCCTCAGCTCGTCGTCGAACAGGTCGCAGGCGATCGCTCCGGTTGCAGCGATGCCAGCCCAGGCGAGGAAGTTGCGGCGCGTTAGTTTCATGATCAGCGTGCGGCCTACTTGTGGCAAATGGTGCAGTCGGTGCTGACGTTGTTTTCCCGGTGGCAGTCCAGGCATGTGCCCATCTTCAGCGACTGGCCATCCTGTGGCTGTACCTCAGCCATGTGGGACACGTCGCCGTGGCACACGGAACAGGCTTCGGGCACCGACACCGGCAGGTTCATCGGCTTTTCATCACCCATCGGCAACGTGACCGTGCGTTCTTCGCCCTGGGTCAGGAACCGGATGTGCGCCTCGTGCACGAACCGAACATGGTCCGGCAGGCGATGCACCCGCTCCCAGTCAATGGGCCGTTCCTCGGCGTGCTTGTCCAGCACGCGCTGGATGTTGATGAGCGTTTCCGGCTCGACCTCGGATGAGACCACGTTGTTGCCGTTGACCTGCTTGTGACAGATCACGCAGACCTCCACGGCCGGAACCGTCGCCGCCGCGCCGGTGGTCACGTTGCGGTGGCAGAATTCGCATTGAATGGCGTGGCCGCCCTCTTCAACCGCTCCCGCGTGCACCGTGTGCGGGAAGGCAATCGGCTGCTCCGGCGCGTCTCCCCAGCCAAAGGGCGGGTTGGAGAACCAGGATATGAACAGCACCACCAGGATGAACGCGACAATGGCCGTCACGACGAGCCCGGCGAGCGCCATCGGTATGAGCAGTCGGGTTGGTGGGAGAGGAGGCATGGATATCGGCAGGTCGGTGGGCGGCAGGGAACGTTGCGTCAGGCGGCAGGTGTCGCAGCGTGGCGATCAGGCGCTCCGTGCGTTATACAAAGAGGCGTTCCCAGACGTTCTGCAGCGTCATCGGTGACTGCATGACGGTCAAAATCATCATGAACACGGCTCCCGCCAGCGCGGCGACGCCGACCACGGTAAGGGGTAATCGCAAACGCGCGAGAACAGCCGGGTAGGTTCCCGTCCGCACGCCCGACGGGATGAGCCCGTGGGCGATCAGAATGCTGAACGCGAAGATGATGATCAGGGGGAAATAAATCCACAGGTACGTCAGCCAGAGGCTGACATCGGCCCAGAGAGCCGCGTTCATCGCGTTGGGGTCGGTTTGCGGCATATGGCTGGTGAACCTGCGCTCGAACGTATGATGCTGGGCTGGCGACCCGAAGTCGATCACGCAAAACGGCTGGAATTACGCGGCCCGTTTTTGGCTGGTGAAAATTATCACATTCACCTGGACGTGTCAACAAGATGCGCCGCCGCTCGATCCAGTTTTCCAGGCACATTTTGGTGGCCTCGCAACGGCGGTTGTCCCGGCTGCCCGTCCGCCGGCGCTGGCCCAAGTGTCCCGTATCACCGGTCAGCCGGCAAGGATGTCTCACGCCGGTCGGGTCAGTGGCGGGGCCCGAACAACGACGCCCGCCAGCCGTCCCAACCCCGTCGCCAGGACGCAGACGCCGGCCCGGTAAGGGGGACCCTGCGCCGTTGAGCCGACGACCCGCGGATTGCATGACCGCACCGCGCGAAACGGCGTGACGCAGAACGGCCTTGCGGTCATGGACAGGCGTTGCCCGGGGTCAAGGGAAATGCGCGCCGAGCTCCCTCCACTCACCAGGCCTCGGCGCCGGCGACGAATTTCGTTGACGCCCCAAATGCCACCCCATATAATGCCTACTGGGCAATTTTGCACCGTCCAAAACGCCGAAACAGGCTAAACGCCAATTCAGGCGCATCGCTCGAAGGAGACTCCAGAATGACCACCGAAGTTTACGATTCTGTTTTGCACCCAGGTTCCCTGGTTGCCGAGATGAAAAAGAACAACGTTTCCCACGTCGTCTGGCTCCCTGACAGCGAAACCAACTTCCTCTACAACATGATGATGGAGGAACCCACCATTGACCTCGTCCCGGTGTGCCGCGAGGGCGAGACCATGGCCGTTGCCGCCGGCCTCTGGGTGGGCGGCGCCAACCCCATGGTGCTGATCCAGAACACCGGCATCTTCGAGGCCGGCGACTCCATTCGCGGCCTGTGCCTGGACCTCAACCAGCCCCTGGTCATGCTGGTCGGCTATCGCGGCTGGACCCGCCGTGGTCCCACTCCCGATTCCGCCGGCCGCTTCATCGAGCACATCCTCCACGCTTGGGGCATCAACTACTACCTCGTGGAAACCGATGACGATGCCGACCGCATCAGCGTCGCCTTCGAGGAATCCCAGCGCCTCAACCGTCCCGTCGCCGTCCTCATCGGCACCGAGTTCGGGGTCTAGGCTTCCCCAAGCGCAACGCGGCAAATGCACATCGAAAATTGCAGGAGCAAATCCCCATGATTAACAACACCGACGCGGTCCGCGTCATCGACACCAACCGCGAAGACGCCGTCATCATTCCCACCATGAACGCCGGCAACGTCCGCTTCGGACTGCCCGTCGTCAGCACCAACCAGAACCTGGACCTCCCGATCTCCGGCGCCATGGGCAAGGCCAGCAACGTCGGCCTCGGCGTGGCCCTGGCCCAGCCTGGGCGCAAGGTCTTCGTGCTGGACGGCGACGGCAGCCTGCTGATGAACCTTGGCTCGCTGGTCACCACCTCCACCAAGGCCCCCAAGAACTTCTACCACTTCCTTTTCAACAACGGCGTCTATGCCGTCACCGGCGGCCAGCCCATCCCGGGATCCGACGGCGTCACCAACTGGGAGGAAGTCGCCCGGGGCGCCGGCTACGCTGCCGTCTTTTCCTTCGACAACCTGGAAGATTTCACCACCGGCATCGGCGAAGTCCTCGCGGCCGAGGGCCCGGTCTTCTGCCAACTGTCGGTGGAACCGGAGATCGAAAACACGCCGGTGCAGTTCCGCGTCCGCGGCACCCGCAGCGCGCAGCAGGCCTACCAGGAAGTCACCGCCGCCCTCGCCGGCGACAACTAGGCGACCTTTCAACCAGAACTCACGTGTAGGGGCGAATAGTCATTCGCCCCTACCGTTAAATGCCTCCGGTCCATCCGCTCACCCATGCCCAAGTTTCGACCCTTCAGCATAGTTGGCCGACTCTTTGCGTCCGCCGTGGTTGTTGCCGGCTTCTACCTGCTGTGGCTGGGCTTCGTGGAGGGCAACGCCCTGAAGGCTGTGCCCGGAGCCGTGCTCATCCCCGCCGGCCTGTACCTGATGGTCTCGCAACGCCGCGCTGAGATCCGCCGCGACGCCGACCGGGACATCGACCCGGATCCGCCACTGGAAGGCCGGGAATGATCCCTTCCCGCGAAGTCGCCCGCGCCATCAGCTACCACCGCCAGGATTCCCTGGTGGTCTCCACGTCTGCTGCCCTGCGCGACTGGCACAGCGTGTCGGACCGGCGCGAACTGGACATCGATCTCAGCGACTGCATGGACCGCGCGCCCGCCGTCGGTCTGGGTTTGTCCCTTGCGCAGCCCAACCGCCGCATCCTCGTGCTGGACTGCGACGCGACCCTGCGCACCGATCTGTCCAGCCTGGCCACCATCGGCGAAGCCGCTCCCGGCAACCTCGTCCACTTCGTGCTGGAGGACGCCGACCATACCTCCACCGACGGCGTGCCCATCCGTGGGCTCGACCAGGTCGATTTCGAGGGCATGGCCCGCAGCGCCGGCTACGCCCACACCTGCCGGTTCGACAATCTGGAGGAGTTCCTCATCGGCCTGGAGGAGATCATGGCCAGACCCGGCCCCATCCTCGTCGCCATCAAGGTGTTGCCTGAGCCGGAACTGCCGGCCTTCCCCGAACGCTCCATGGCCGACGGCTGGGCCGAAGTCCGCCGCACCCTCAGCGACGACCCTTAATCGTCGGTTTCGTCGTCTCCGGCCGGCCGCACCATGATCTGCCGCGCCACGTTGTAGCCGATGGAGATGCGGTCCACCTCTGTCTCCACCTGCATGACACCCAGGTAGGGCATCCCTTCCAGCAGGGTGATACGCCGGTCTGGCACCAGCTCCGCGCCGCCCAGGAACTTCAGCAGTTCCGCGTCCTCCTCCGGCACCCGGTCCACCACGTAGGCCACTCCGCTGGCGGCGTTGTCCAGCGTTATCGCCCCCGGCGTCGGCGTCGTGGGGCCGCTGCCCGGTATCGGCCAGCCGAAGGGCGAATGGGTCGGGTTGCCAAGCCGTTCCATCAGCTTCGCTTCCATCGCGTCGGACATCCCGTGCTCCAGCTGGTGCGCCTCGATGTGGGCCTCGTGCAGATCCATGCCCAGCAGACTCACCACCAGCCATTCCGCCAACCGGTGCCGGCGCGCGATGTTCTCGCCCTCCTTCTTCCCTCGCGTCGTCATCCGGATGCGCTTGTCGCTACCGATGTCCACCAGCCCTTGCTTCTGCATTCTCCGCAGCATTCCGGCCACCGACGGCACCGAGGTTCCCAACCCCTCGGTGGGCGGTAGCTGACGCAACGCCTCAGTGAGCTGTGTCAGCGTCGGAATCTCCGAGTCCTCCCACATCTTGTACAGCGAAAGCAGATAGTTCTCGGTAACCGGGGACAGCCGGTCCGGGGTGTCTTGCCCTCCCGTCTGGGCCCTGGGTTCGGTGGCGGTTCTACGCGGTCGCGGCACGACCCCTTCCTCCGGGGATGAATCGAGATCTGAGGCGATTATACCCCAAACCCCGTTCCCGGACGGCGGGACGCCCGCCGCTCATGCCGTACCGCCGCTCTGCCACCGGCCCTCCGCGTCGTCCGTTCTCAATCTGAAACGCAACGCCACTTGTATCAAAGAGTAACGAAAGTCATACCCGCAAAAGGAGGCGCCATACCCCAATACAGCAGTTCAAAATCGCCATCGCAAAATCGAGTCGTCAATCCTAATTGACCGCGCATAAGCGGCAGAGAGGGAATACCATGAGACCGAATAACTTTTTCACCAGACTCGGACGGATCCCAACCGCCATCATTTCCCTGCTGGCCTACACGCTTTTCCTGATCTCCCTGCTCTTTATATTCGACGTCGCGTCGGCGCACGGCGCTCCGCAGATCGCAGCGGATCCGTCCGGCCAACGGATGCCGGGGCCCGGTGTCAACGAGGCTGCCGCGCCCACAACACAGCTCCACGCTGCGCCGGCCCAGGTGGCCCCCGACCAGGACGCGACCATCAGCTCGCTGACGCTCACCGCCGGCGGCTCGAACGTGGCGTTGAACCCGTCTTTCGATCCGGAGACCACGAGCTACACGGCGACGGTCGATGCCGCCAGTGTGGAAGTGCAGGCGTCAGCGACCAGGCTTGCAGCCGGGTTCATCGCAACTGTCACCGGAGACACTGCGCTCACGGTGACGCCAGTCACCAATACGCTGACGGTGGACATCCCACTCGCCGAGGGTAGGATCACCGATTTCTCGTTCACGGTACGGGCCGAGGACGAAGCGGCCACGAAGACCTACCACGTCGCCTTCTCCCGGCCCGCCGCGGACACGGTGCCCGACGTCACCATCGAGGCCAACCGCAGCGAATACGTCGCCGGCCTGGAGGCCCTGGTATTCACTTTTACCCGAGGCGGTGACACCACGGAAGACCTCGAAGTGACTGTCAATCTGGTTCAGACCCAGGCCTGGCTCAATTTCACTTCGTTCACGGCGATCTTCCACGCCGGCGGCTCGCAGACCACATACAGTCTCGGAGAATCCGTCTTCTCGTCAGCGGTAACGCAGAGCGGCCATATAACGGCTACGGTGGCCCCATTCGCCGGCTACGACATGAGCGAAGCACGAACGCGGGTGCGGGTGATATACCTGGAAGGGCCGGCCGTCAGCGTATCTCTGGAACACCCGGCCTACACGTTTGGCGAAGATGCCGGCGCCGTGGACGTCGTACTGGTGGCAAGGGCGGCCCCCGGAATTCCCCACGTGACCGACTTCCTGGTAAGTTTCTTGACTGCAGCGGGAAGCGCAACCAGCGGGCTGGCTGACAGTGCTGGGACCGATTACCTCCCGGTTTCGCGAATGGTCCAGTTCGATGCTTCGGACTTTCGGGACGAAGGCGGTTCGCTGGTCGCTCGCGCGGACGAATTCGTCACTATCATTGACGACGATGTCCACGAAGGCGATGAGTTGTTTCACCTTCGCGTTGAACGCTCTCCGGGCATGCCGCGAGAGGTCCTGGTGCTTGATTCCCAAGGCCTCGAATGCTCCCCCGCTTGTGCCAATCCCTACGTGGTCACCATCACAGACAACGACCCGGAACCTGGACTCCGGCTGATCGTAGGTGTGACTAGCCCCAGCGAGTCTGCCGAAACCGTGATTGGCATTGAACTCACCACCGTCGACCATACCAGATTTTCCGAAGACCAGCCCATCACCGTCAACTTCAGGGGCTCTGCGACCTTTGGTGAAGACTATGCGATCTATCCCGAAGACGTAACCAGCGGCGCTCCCCCCATCCAAACGATCCTCAGTGCGGAAGACGGTTATGCGGCAATTTATTTGAAAACCTTCAACGATTCGGTGCCCGACGCGTGCGAATGGGTCCAAGTTTCGGCCACCATCGGAGCGAACCACAAGACGACACTGTACTCACCGATCATCACCATCATCGATGACGACAACGTGGCCGGCGTCACTACAACCCTCCCAGTGGGCCTGCCCGGCCAGCGCACCGGCGAGATCGTCACGGCGGACAACGGCCGGGACTGGTACAGCTTCGACGCAACCGGCGACGAGCACTACATCATCGAGGTGAAACACCCCCTTGCCTTCGACCTGGACAGCCGCACCTACCAACAGGTGCCGGGATATCTGGTCGATCCCAGCATCCTGGAGGTGGTCAACGACGGGGACACGCGGGTCCTCGACGAGCAAGACCAGGGCGGGTACACGCTGAACTTCGCACGCGCATTCTTCACTCCTGCTGACAGCGGAACCTATCGCATCGCCGTGGGCGCAGGAGCGCAGGACCGTTCGGGGCATGGCTGCTACACCATATCGGTGCGTGCCGACGACTACAAGACCGATCCCAACGTTGTCCTCAGGCCCGGCGAGTCCATCACCGCCACTATTGATTCCGACGTGTCCCCGGCCGATCCCAACCGGGAAATATGGATCTGGGGCGGCCGCGGCATCGAGTCCGTGGACGACCGCGACGTCTTTCGCTACCAGATCGCCGAGGCGGGAACCTATCGGGTGTCCGTGAGCGACCAACCCACGGGCGCCGGCATCTGGTACGTCTGGAACTCGCAGGGCAACCTGTTTGCCCGTGCGACAACCGCTCCAGGCGCGAGTGCCGTGCTTCACCACGAGCCGGGAACCTATTACGTCGAAGTCGGTACGCCGTACGAAAGCAGCGGCAACACTGGCACCTACACCGTTGCGGTGGAAGCCGTTACCGATGAAGGCAACGGCGGCCGTTCAACCGGGGAGGCCAGGACCTCCGCGGGAATTGCACTGGCCCCGTGAGAGACGCCGGGCCGTCCTGCCGCCGGGTGGCCTGAGACCGGCGGTAGGACGGCAATAACGCCCGGCAAACATCGCCGATCTCGTCGCGCGCGTGGCGGAACATGGTGAGGTGCGCTTCGCCACCCGGCTCGCGCCAGTCGGGTTCGCCGACCCCGTGGTGCAGCGTGCCTCTCGCGCCGGGAAACACGGGGCTGGCTTCCGGCGGGGCACTCGTCGGTCGATGACCCGTTCGCCATTGCTGGATACTCCAAGGATTGACAGGGTGAATGACCACTCGTACACTTAATATCATAAACATCAATATATATTATCGGTCATAACGAGTCACTGCACGATCGGGTCGCCTTCCCTGCATCGTGTATCGGCGACCAGCCGGAATAACTTCAACCCAAAGGAGGATATCCAGATGCTCACGCTAACGATAAGACGCGCTTTCAGGATACTGGGAGTTCAGAAGACGAAAACCATACACATTTCCATGTTGGTGGCCCTGGTTGGGGTCCTGGGTGTCACTATACTGCTTGGCTCACTCTTCTCACCGCCCCGCACGGCGGTTGCGGCTCCCCACGCCGTGGGCAACGAGCCCTGGCTTGAGATCAACTGCCTGGAGACGGTGGTCGAAGAAGGCGACGACTTCCGGCTCCTGGTCAACAAGAAGTTCCACTCCGATGGGCCCCACGAGACCATGCGCGTGTTCTGGTACACCGACTCGATCACCGCCGACCGGTCGGACTACGAGCACCTGTACGCCGAGCGTCAGGCCAGCAACGGATCCCAGTCCAAGCACGGCAGGATGGGCCGAAACTTCCACACGTTGGAAGACACTTACCCCGAAGCCGACGAAACCTTCAAGGTCCGGTTCAACAACTCCGTCGATTACGGACACGACGGCGAGTGTGTGATCACCATCACCGACGACGACGGCGTCGGCATCTACGACCTCGAGATAACATCGTCACCGCAGCCCCTTCCCGCTGACGATGGCAAGGAGCCGCAGGTCGGGTACGCCATGGGCGACGTCATCGAGATCACCGCGCATTTCACCGGCGACGTGACCACGTTCAACCCGGATACCGGCCAACGCGCCGACTACGCCGGCATCTACCTGCAGGTGGGAGAGAACCGGCGGTTCGCCGACGTGCGGCGGGGCGACGGCACGGACACCCTGGTGTTCGGATACACCGTGCAGGCCGACGACGCGGACGCCGACGGTATCAGCGTGGAGGGCGGCGGACCCGGTACCGGTCTCGGCTACAACCCGAACAACCGGGACGGCGGGATCTGGATCACCGAAACCGGCAGCAGCCGCATCAACCGGCTATTCCACGGACTGGACGACGACTCGGCGCATCGCGTGTTCCAAGTCGAGGTCGATGAGCCGACTATCACGCCGCCGACGGACAACGAAGCTCCTCCACCGCCAGCGCTCCTTCCATGGATGGAAAACGCCCTTTTGATTGACGACGGTTCCTTTCATGTCGAACACGGTGAGCTCACCGCGGAGGACGGCGGCCGGGACTCGTTCAGTTTCACGGCCATCTCCGGCGAAAAATACATCATCGAGGTGGAAAGCAGGATGGAGCTCCTGCAAGAGTCGGGCACACCGTATGTCGAAGGGCACCTGGTTGATCCGAGCATCCTGGAAATCGTGGATGCATATGGAACGCAAGTCCTCGGCGAGCAGGATCAAGGTGGGTTCATCAACAATTGGGGGCGGGGATACTTCAACGTTCCAGAGGATGGGTCCTACTACATCGCGGTTGGGTCCGGTGCACAGGATCGTGGCGGTTTCGGGCACTACACCATCTCAGTGCGGCAAGATGACCACGCCGACGATTTTCGCACACACCCCGACGTAGTGGTCCGGCCGGGAGAGTCAATCACCGCCAGTATCAATTCGGACGCAGCCCCGGGCGACGCGCAGCCGAATGCCTGGGCTTGGGGGGAAACAAGCGATTCCAACGCCGTACCGAGGTGGGGAATCGAATCGGCCGACGACAAGGACGTGTTCCGCTTTGAGATCGCTCAATCGGGCAAATATCGCATAGAGATGATCGACGGCCCGACCGGAGCAGGACTTTGGGCAACCTTCGATGAGACCGGTCATGGCCAATACATCTCCCTGGAAGGCCCGGTTGCATCCTTTGTTTCCGACTTCCAGGCCGGTACGCACTTCTTCGGGGTCGGCACGCCTTACCAAAGCGTGGGCAACACCGGCGCCTACACCGTATCCCTGGACGAAGTGGATGACGCGGCGGCAGCCGTCGGGCCGTAACCGGCCACCCGAATACCAACCCGGCAAACTGATCGCGCCGCGCACGGGAGTCCCCTCCAGCAGGGGGCTCCCGTGTTTGCTGACGGCAGTCTCAGATACAATGATCCGTGCATCACAGTGGGGGTACTTGGCAACCTCCGGGAGCACAGCGAGACCAGATGGCAACACGCACCTATCATTCGGCCAGCCGCCGCTTGCTCGAGCAAGCCAGGGAAGAACTGGCCAAAGGCGACGTTCGGCAATCGTCAGAGAAGGGTTGGGGCGCCGCCGCGCAGATGGTCAAAGCCGTCGCCGACCAGCGCGGCTGGGAACACGCCGGCCATCGCCAGTTGTTCACCGCGGTGAGGCGTCTGCGCGACGAAACCGGCGACCAGGACATCCGCCGGCTTTTCAACGCTGCCAGCAGCCTCCACGCCAATTTTTACGAGGACTGGAAAGAAGCCCCGACCGTGGCTGAAGATCTGGATGACGTGGCCCGATTCCTGGACAAGCTGGCGCCGCTTTTGGACAACTGACCTCTGAACGAAAGGCGCCCCAACGCCTGGCCCGTAAACCAATGGCAGTAAACACGGGAGTCCCCTCCAGCAGGGGGGCTCCCAAATCAACGGCCGGCGCTGCTACCTTACAGGATCTCCAGCAACTCTCGCAGGTCGCTGATCTCGTGGTGCGGCGTTATTCCCGTATCGTTCGTTGCACCGTCCCGGTTCAACCACACGCTGCGGATGCCCATCCCGTTCGCGCCCAAGATGTCGCTCGGCAACGAATCGCCGACGTGGACGACCTGCTCCGGACCGCAGCCGCACTCGGCCAGGGCCAGACGAATATCCGCCGGCCGGGCTTGGCGAAGCCGCACTCCTGCGCCAGGAGCACGAAGCTGAAAAAGCCGCCGAGCCCCACCCTCTCCGGTTGGGTGTTGCCGTTGGATACCAGGCCGAGTAGGTAGCGGCTCTTGAGGTTCCTCAGCACATCGGGAACACCCTCGTACGGCCGGGTGCAGTCAAACCGCGCCTCGTTGTAGACGTGAAACAACCGCTGGGCGCCGTCCTCGCTCGGGTGTCCGACCTCCGCAAGCGTTCGCGCCAGAGCCGCGCGGCGGATGGTTTCCACCGAGGTCGTGCCCTCGCCCAGCTCGTCCGCAACGGCGTCCCGGATCTCCACCATCCGCTGCACGCTCAGCGCCTCCGCCGCTTCGTTGCCCACCATGCGGCGAAGCTCGGCCAGCGTCACCTCCAGGGCACTCCACATGGCGGAGCGGAAGTCCCACAGGGTGTCGTCGCCGTCGAAGAAAATTGCTCTGATCATTCGTGGTTCAGGGTTCCGGCGGTGCTGCCTAATCAAGCCCGGGCGAAAAAGTCACGGTTGGTCCTGGCTCACTTCGACCGACGACTGGCTTTCGGGATCGTCGTTCCTCAGCGAAGTTATCACGCGAAATACGTACTCTGCGATAAATATCGTGTTGAGGCTGTTTTGGTGGGTTGCATATTCTACATAGCCGTGGAGGGCGGCGTGATGATTAGGGACCGGGTCATCCTTTAGGCGATGGAGATCGCTATCTGACACGTGCGTGAACAAACCAAATACTCCGTCGTCAAATGCACTATCCGACTGCTTTTCAATAGTCTTCGTCAGATGACTGAAGGAAGTCAAGTCTAACCAGTTCCCTGGTAGGAAATCGTCTAACGTCGTGCCTTGGAGTAAACTTTTTAGCATCTTCTTGTACGTTTCCCTACCCGTCCGATGCCCAAACGTTTCGACCCGTAGAACCCGCTCTATTTCTGGGAACAGCACGCGGCAAACGCATCTGTACAGCCCAAATTCGTGAGCCTTCAGGGCTTCACGAAACGTGGCTTCAGCTTCTTCGCCGATGTCGAATTCATGAATTCTGGACTCTATGGACGAGCGTACGTCCCGCCAATTCTGCGCGTAATACTCGTCCAGCATGGTTTGAACCGTTTCGGTGTCATCCCAACAACTTGCGATCCTTTCTACCGGGGTCGTGTGGTGGTACACCCAGCCAGTTGCTACCAGCGTTTCGCGCAGCCGCTCATTGATCATCATATTCGACACGCCGCGAGCTACAGCTTCCAGATGCGGAGCGGCGGCGACCAACAGTCGCTCTAACTCGGCGTTCATATTTTCGAGGAAGCGGTTTAGCCTTATAACCCAGTTGGACATCGCGCTGATCAACCTCTTGTTTTCTGCTTCCTTGAGAGCACATGCAGCGGCGAACACCCGATGCATTCCATTCCTCGCGAACATTCCAGTCGAAATTGACCTGAATGTCCCGACAACAATTGGAACCTCTGTCTGCCAATGGGATCTAGGATAAACCCCCAGTGGTTACAGCCTCAACTTTTGCATGTCATCATTTTGAAGGCACTCATCCCGTCACCAACAAGCTGCTTGATACCGGTCCATGGACGCCACACCAAACCCAGTCCCGCAGTGGCAGGAAAATAATATGAAGACACGAGGGAATCCCATCAGCGTCAACGCACCTACCAACCCGTCGCCTCAATCACAGCCGGAGAACCTACAGGCCGCCGCCGCCGAACTCCGCCGGCGCATCGCGGAACGGTTGAACGGCAACCTTTCCTGTTCCTCCGGGTACGTCCGAGAGGGCCGCAACCGATAAACCAAAAACGCCGCCCCGATCGGGCGGCATCGTTCGTTAGCGGGGGTTAGTCGACCCTACGTGTGCGTTTCGTTCAGTTCCGCCAGGTAGGTGGGGGCGTCGAAGAAGGCACGGCCGTCGATGAAGGGCAGCATGTGGCCTTCGCGGAGGACGATGCGGACGGGGGTTCCGGGCTCGACGTGCTCCACGTGGGACTTTACCACCTGGACCCGGTTTCCGGATGGCAGTGCAACCACGTACATGTGGAACGCGCCCAGGAACTCCTGGTCCATTACGACGCAGTCTCCCGCGGGATCGGGGACGATGTCCATGCAGTCGGGGCGCACCATGACCTGCAGGACTTTGTGCTCCGGCCACGGGGAGGGCCAGAACGGCGGCCAGGGCATGCTCCCCACCTCACAGGCCAGGTGATCGCCATCCTGCCAGGCGGGTAGGAAATCGGCGGTGCCGAAGAACTCGGCGGTGAAGCGGTTGTCAGGGTTGTAGAATATGGCCTCGGGGGAACCCAGTTGCTCGATGCGGCCCTGGTGTCAAGGGCGGACGAAAACTGTAACGCTCGGGTGTCGAAGGTCAGCGTAAATGTCCGGCTAAGTGTTCAGCATAAATGTCACTCGGTTATGCCGCCATGGTATCAGGTGTTGGCGTAGTTGACGCGCTGCGGACTTGCCGCATCGGTGGGGTATCGGCGTCGATGTATTTCCTCACCGTGGCCCGGTTGATTCCCAGCTCCCGCGCTATCCCTCGGATGGACATGCCTTTACGCTTCGCCTTCTGTATGGCCTTCCAGCGAGCCTTTTGGAGAAACGTAGGCTTCCGAGGCGCAATGGCTGCCACCTTGCCGGCTGCGGTCCCGCGGTCAGCAATCGGGTCAGGCGCGGTTTCTTCGGCACAATTGGTGTCGAGTTGGGAGAGGGTCGTCGCCCAGGACCCGTCCGGATGGCCAGGACCGGAACGGTGCCTGGCAAGGTGTGGGGATGATTCGTTACCGGTTCGCATGAATACCGGATTGGGCGGCGCCTCTTGAACAGGGATGGTGCGTCCCTGGTGTTGCAGGGATAGACGACCATCCAGTCCTTCCAGGACCTCCACAGCGGCCCCGGCATAGCTGGGGCATTGTGGCTCGGGCAGCAACTGCAGGGTGTGCAACTGGAACTTCACCGTGTTGTCCCGGGCCACCTTCCTGCGGTGCTTGAAGCAGAGGATACGGTCCAGGCACACGTCCGATGCCAGTGGGTGGTAAGCGGCCTCGGGACATTGCGGCGGAACGCTGAAGCGTGCGTTGAAGCGTGGCAGAAAACCCTGCAGCACGTGGTCAGCGTCCGCGATGGTGGTCGCGCCAGCCAGTCGGAGTTCCGTCACCAGCCGGTCCTGAAACGTTCCCGCCGTTCGTTCCACGCGACCCTTCGCCTGGGGCGACAGTGCGAATATCAGCTGGATCCCCAGCTCATCCATGGCGCGGCTGAACTGGGTCGGCGCACCGGCGAGCCCAGACCCGGGCGTGTGCTTGAAGACGGCGTGCCGGTCGACGTAGAGGGCAACCGGCGCGCCGTAGCTCTGCACCAGCTCCCGCATCATCACGAAATAGTTGCGTGCGTCTTCCCGCTCGCAGAAGAGCGCGTTCACCACGGCGCCGGTGGCGTCATCCACCGCCAACAGCAGCGTGAACTGCGGTCCCGCCTCCCCCAGCCATCGGTGAAAGCTGCCGTCTATCTGGATCAGCATCCCGGCCTGCGGCATTCGCTGGCGACGCACCCGATGTTGCGGCGTACGGCGACGGCGCGGGCTGTTCAACCCAGCGGATACCAGTATGCGCCGTAGCGTACTGCGGTCGATGTCGATACCCTCGCGCTCTCCAAGCAGTTCGCTCAGGTGGGTGTGGTTGGTTCCCAAGTAGCGGGTGCTGGCCAGGTGTAATACCTCGGCTCTGGTTGTCTCCGGTGTTGCGTTGGGCGGCCGACGACCACGATGGCCGTGAGCCAGGGCGGCGGCACCCTCCCTCCGGTACGCCGCCAGGATACGTCTGGTGTGGCGCGTGCTCACTCCCATCACTGTGGCTGCCTGGTCCACAGTCATCTGCTCTGCCCACAGGCGGTTCAGAACCTTGAGTCTGCCTTGTTCTTTCTGGTTCAACGTCACATTCTCCATAGAGGGGAATATGACATTTATGCTGACCAGTTAGTGAGGACCTTTTCGCTGACCGTTGACAGCTCGGGCGGAGTAAAACCGTACCACCTGGATGGTGCGTGACGGCCGCGGCCTGGCCGGTGGGGCGGGGGGTCTCGCCTTGACGGAGGGGCGGGCGGCGGCGTCTGCGGGACGCTAATCGGCATCCGGGCGCTCCGGCGATGGCGACGATGCAAGGGCGTCCTGCCGGCTGCCCTTGAGCCGGTAACTCCCACCGTTCATCTCCACGATGTGCACGTGGTGGGTGAGACGATCCAGCAGTGCGCCGGTGAGCCGTTCCGACCCGAAAACCTCGGTCCACTCGTCGAAAGGCAGGTTGGTGGTCACCAGGGTCGATCCCCGTTCGTAGCGCTGGCTGAAGACCTCGAAGAGGAGTTCCGCGCCGGTGGGGGACAACGGCACAAAGCCCAACTCGTCGATGATGAGGAGCCTGAGACGGGTCAGTTGCCGCTGCAGGTTGAGCAGCCGGCGCTCGTCCCTGGCCTCCATCAGTTCGTTGACCAGTGCTGCGGCGGTGGTGAAGCCCACCGACAGGCCCCGTTGGCAGGCGGCCAGCCCCAAGCCCAGGGCGACGTGGGTTTTGCCGGTGCCGCTGTTGCCGATGGCGATGACGTTTTCATGGTGATCGACGTATTCGCACCGGGCCAGTTGCATCACCAGCGGTTTGTTCACCGAGGGGATGGCGGAGAAGTCAAAGGTGTCCAGGCCCTTGGTGGCGGGGAAACGCGCCGCGCGGATCCGGCGCTCCACCATGCGCTGGTGGCGGTCGGTGAGTTCCAGCTCGGCGAGCCGGAGCAGATAGTCGGGATGATCGGCGCCTTCAGCGGCGCACTGGGCGGCCAGTTTGTCGTACTCCCTGAGGAAGGTGGGCAGTTTCAGCTCCCTGAGGTGGTGCTCCACGAGCAGAGTGGATCGGTTGCTCATGCTGCCCTCCCCGACAGCAGGGTCAGGTAGTCCGTGGCGCGGGTGGTCTGCACGCTGACCTGGGGCAGGTGAGGGTAGAGCTCCAGGTCGAGACGGGGCGGTTTGCCTTCAAGGCGGCACAGCAGCAGATGCTTCACGGCGTCAAAGCCGACGGCGCCCAGCCGCAGGGCATCTCGCACCGCGTGGTGGACTTCCTGGTGGGAGAAGTGCTCCATCAGCCTGAGCACCCGCACGAATTCCCGCTTGCCACGCTGGCCCATCCGGTCCTCCAGCAGACGGCGCAGCGTGCGGTACTCTTCGGGCAGGTCCCATCCCGCCAGCGGCGCGGCCTGGTCCAGAGCGCCCGTCTTCCGCTCCAACAACGGCAGATAGTGGATGGGATCGAAGACGAAGTCGTCCTGCACGTAGGAGCGCGGGTGTCGGGCGATGACCTCGGTGCCGCAGCTGATCACCACCCGGTCCACGTAGCCTTTGATCAGCACATCCCGATGTCCGTAGGCCACCGGCACCGAGTAGTCGTTGGTGCGGTACCGCACCAGGGACAATGAGCTCACCCGGCTGGCTCGTTTGTCGCAGGCGTCATAGGGCACTGCGGGCAAGGGCAACAGCGCGTCCAGGTCTCGCTCCATCCGCTGGCCGATGGTCTGCGAGTGTCCCCTGAGCACAGCGTCCATCCGGTCCAGGCAGCGCGCTTCCAGGTGCGCATTCAGCGCCGCGAAACTCTCCGCCACGGGTATCGGCACCAGGAAGTTGCGCCGCACGTACCCCACCATGCCTTCAACCTTGCCCTTGTCATTCCCCTTGCCGGGACGCCCGAACTTGTCCTCGAACAGGTAGTGGGACTGCAACTCGGTGAAGGCTCTCGTGCGCTTGCGACGACCATCGCCCAGTATCTTCGCCACCGCGAGTTTCGTATTGTCGTACAGGACGCTCTGGGGCACTCCACCCAGAAAGGCGAACGCTGACACGTGGCCGTCCAGAAAGGCCTCGGTGGTCTCCCCGGGATAGGCCTTGGCGAAGCAGCCGTCGCTGTGGGGCAGGTCCAGGACGAAGTAATGCACCTTGCACTCCACGCCGGCGATCACCGCCGACGCTTCGCCGAAGTCGCACTGGGCGTGGCCCGGTCCGTGGGACAAGGGCACGAACATCTCCCCAACACGCCGCCGATGCTCCCGCACGTAGTCCTTGACTATGGTCTGCTGGCCTTCAAATCCGTACTCGTCCCGCAGCCGCTCAAAGATGCGCTTGGCCGTGTGGCGCTGCTTTCTGGGCGCCCGGCGGTCCGCCTCCAGGATGGCGTCAATTACGCCGGTGAAGGGCTCAATCTTCGGCTTGCGCGGCGGCCCCTTCCGCGTGTAGCCCTGGGGCGTCGCATTGGCCAGCATCTTGCGCACCGTGTCCCGATGCAGGCCGAACACTCGGGAGGCCTCCCGAACGCTCATCCCCTCCACCAGGCAGGCCCGGCGCAACCGTAAGTACATCTCCACTTGGTACATCCATGACACCTTCCAAAGGCTGATGATCAACCTTATAGAAGGCGGCGGACGGTACAGTATCTGAACGCCGCAACCCGACGATCAAGCCGCCCACGTGGCCCAATTTACCGCCGCCTTTTACAACTGGGCTTGGGCGAATCAACTCAGCAACCAAACACCCATACGTCCGACGCAATCTGAGAGCGTCCCATCAGTCAAGCGGATGACCGACTTTCGGTAAAAGTCTGCCACCAGGCGCGACGACCCTTGGCGACGGCAGACTTGGGGTGTAGGGGTTTGCTTTTTCCAAGATGAGGGGCTTATTCAAATCAGTGTCTTTGCTCAGGTGCTGGCTATAGTGCCCCATACAGAAGAGAGCGGTTCCGCCAATCCGCGGAACCGCTCTCCAAGTTACGGGTTGCCCCCGGTCGCCTCTGGCTGACCTATTGCTCTGTCCTAGCCTTGCTCAAACCGTGACTGTTTCCGGCACTGCGGGGGGCAATTCAGGACCAAGGTCGGTTTCATCGTCGATGTCGGCTTTGCCTTTGAGTAAGTTGTACCTCCTTCGGAAAAAATTGATTTCGCCATCATCCATGTAGTCCTTTCCAACGAGATAAGCTATCAACTCGGCGGCCACGGCTACTGACTCGGTAGTTGCTGACATCCGTCCATCCGCTCGGATTATCGTTTCCACCCATAGGGGGTTTACGCCAGAATCAATCCTGATCCTCCAGTCAATCCGATTAGCTCTTTCTACCAAGGCCATCAAGCTCACGAAATGGCCTTTTGAGTCGGACCGCGTCTTCGCTATGCGCATCCCCTTCACCAAAGCCATGATCCCGATGGGTCTGAACAACAGAGAGTGAGGTCCATCATCCTGCCGAAACTCCGGTATCGTTGTGGGGTCCGTTATGGCCCATCTGACACCATCCATGCCTGCAAGAAGCGCGTTCCACCACTCGAGAGTCCGTGCATAAGCTTCTTCAAGCTCGTCGTCCGATGGCTTTATGCTGCCTCTTCGAAGCCCGCTTTTGACGTTGAAATCGAACCCCTCGTATTCCGCTATGTCCTTGACCGTAAAGTAGACCGCGCTGATCGTAGTCCACTGATGGCTGCGGGCAGACAAGGTATTCGATTGCCAGTTCACCAGCAGCTTGTTCTCCCGAGTTGCACCTAAAGGTTCACCCTTCCGCAACAATCGGCGAGTGATGATCGCGATACCGTCTTCTTCACTAGTTACGATGTTGTCGCCCCGGCTGGTGGTCTTGGCGTACCGGTTCACCTTATTGAAGATGTGACGTACTTTGGGCATATTGCCGTCCAGGCTAATGAAAACCACCGAGATATCGTCATTAGGAACTTCGTCAGCTAAACTTCCTTGAATCCTCCGTTGGACCACCGCCTCCAACCCAGCTAGGCGATGCTGCCCATCCAACGCAACCATTTGTCCGCCTTCGATGGTGAGGAACCCCATTTTCTGTGTTGCCGCCCTATAAGAGAGCGGCAACTCGACGTGTAGATCGTCGAACCCCTCGAACCCGAAGACATCGGCCTCGTAGACTAGAATAACCAACGAGCCGAAAAAACGGTCAGGGTCGTTAGCTATATAAGGGGCGATTTCGTCCCTCACCCTTTTTTCGTTAAGATCTCTTTGCATCCGTTCTTCAATGTCGAATGCTTCCCATTCTTCGAGACGGCTGGCAGGCTTGGCCATTCCAACGATTTCTTCGGCCTTCATTGTCCCTAGATAGTAATCGGTGCTCCCGAGTTTCCCTTTGATGCAAGGTATGGTGTAAGCCATTTGGTTTTGACCTCCTGAATGGTTGTTTGTGCCGGCTTGGGTCGCCACTATGCTCCATAGAGCGGCTGTTATATCGGACGCGGGACTCGTCCCGCGTCTACGTGGTGGCCCCCGAATCTTGAACCGCATATCGGACCTCCTTACTAATTATTCGGCAAACAAAAATATTGTTTGCGTAACTCATAGTATCAAAAATTGGCAATCAATACAAGTGGTTTGCGCAAACAATAACCCTTGTGCTGCGGCAGGCGGAAGCGTTGAAGCTGGAAGGCAGGATCTGAACTTTGCAGCCGCGTCGCCCGCCATCCCGAAGGGACACCCTAATCATCGCGTGCTCCTGTTTTCTCCCCGGACGGCGGCCCGGTGGATCTCCCAGGGCATAGCGGCGGCGGCGGACTTGGAGACAGTGGCCACGGCGGTGTCAAAGGGCCGGGCAGCCACAGCCTGCGCCCGCTACTGTCTGCAGAGCCGCCTGAACGTCAACGCGATGTCCGCGTGGCTGGGTCACAGCAGCCTGATCGTGACCCTCAACACCTACCTGGTGCTGGCGCCGGACAACCCTGGAGGACTCCCGACCTCGGCGCCAGGGGAATCCCTTCGCTGCGCGATAATTACGCTTATCGCGCATCTATTACCTGCCGAAACCGCCCCGAAATCCCGCCTCCGGAGACAAGCCCATGACCACCTCCGCCGACCTGCAGATCGTCCCCCGTGAACCCGCAATTCTCCCCGAGCTCCGCGCCGCCGACCAGGGCGTGGCCGACGCCCTAGAATCCGTCCTCTCCGACAACACCCGCCGCGTCTACGGAACCCAGTGGAGGTTGTTCACCGGCTGGAGCGGCGAGATGGGTCTTTCTTCTCTGCCGGCCGAGCCCCTCACCGTGGCCCGCTACCTGGCCGCCCGGGCCAATGCCGGCGCCAGCATTGCCACCATGCGGCTGGCCACGTCCGCCATTGCCAAGGCCCACGAGTGGGCGAAGCTGGAATCGCCCTGTCGGGACCCGGGTGTGCGCGCCTCTTTAAAGGGATGGGGCCGACGCCTTGCCAAACCCCAGCGCCAGTCCGGCGCCCTCACCGCCGACGTACTGGCCGTGATCCGCCTCACCGCCGTTCAGCCCCGCAAGCGCGGCCGCGGTGTGGAGACTCCCCAGCAGGCTGCAGAAAGGGGGAAGTTCGACCTGGCCCTGGTGGCGGCGCTGTCCGACGCGGGGCTGAGACGTTCCGAGGCAGCCACTCTCACCTGGGGCGACGTGCAGCGCTGGGACGACGGCAGCGGCCGCATCACCGTCATCCGTTCCAAGACCGACGCCGAGGCCCAGGGCGCGGTGGTGGCTATCACCCCCGCCGCCATGCAGGCCTTGGACGCCATCCGGCCGGCGGGGATTGGCGGCAGCGTGGAGGTGTTCGGGCTTTCGGAGTCGCAGATCGCCCGGCGGGTGAAGGTGATTGCCAAAGCCGCCGGTCTGACTGACTGGGAGTTCTTCAGCGGCCACAGCGGGCGCGTCGGCATGGCGCGCCGCATGGCCCAGAACGGCGCCCCCACCCACGAGATCGAACGCCAGGGCCGCTGGAAGCAGGGCGGCGGCATGGTGGGTCGCTACACCCGCGGCGAGACCGCCGGGTCGGCGCTGCGGTATTTGTAGATGTTCGCAATCACAGCAGAACAGCTACTTGGAGGCCTGTGGTCTGAGAGTTTGTCCGCGCGCGTGCTGGGGAACCCACTTACGGGAGCATCGGAAGCCTAGTGGAGAGGGTCTATCCCCGCGCGTGCGGGGGAACCGCATCTAAACCGAAGCCAAGGTGAAATCTACATTTGCCGAGGCGGGGAGATCCGCTTGGGCGGTGTGGGTTAGTTCTGCTGCGCGAGCCTGAAGGGCGGTCCGGCAGCGCCGCTTGACCTCCTCGCGCCGGTGGGCCAGATCGGTGAAAAAGTCGCCCACCCTTTCCCGCACTGCGGCACGGGTCCCCAGGCACAGATTGGCGGTTGCCTCCTGGCGCACCCAGCCCCAAATTGCCTCGTCGGCGTTGAAGTCTGGGCTGTAACTGGGCAGGTTCACCAGGCGCAGGCGCAATTCGGGCGTGCCCAGGTAGGTCCGTAGCGCGTCGCCCCGATGAGCGGGCGAATTGTCCCAAATCACCGCCAGCGGTTCGTCGTGTCGCTCCCGCAGTTGCCGCAGGAAGGCGGCCGAGGTCGCGGCGTTGCTGTTGCCCTCCAGTTCCATCACCTCCACCTCGCCCGTCTCCAGGCACACCGCCGAGTAGTAGCTGACCTTCTCACCTCGGCGTGGGCTGGTGGAGCCCACCAACGCCGGTTCTCCTTTCAGCACCCATTTGCTCCGCAGGTCCGCATCCGCCCGAAAGTGCGCCTCGTCGGCGAAGAATATCTTGGTTCCAGTCCTGCGGGCTGCTCCCGTCAGCGCGGCATACTCCTCCACGAAGGCTTCCCGCCGCGCTGGGTCCGCCTTGACCAACTGCTTCTTGGGGCGTTTCAGCACAAATCCCAGCCGATGCAGGTAGTTCAGACAACTGCTCCGGCTCAGCGCCAACCCAAAGCGTTCCCGCACATACCGACACACCACTTTCCAGTTCCAGTTGGATAGTTCGATGCCCGCCTGCGATGGCAATGCCGGCACCGCCGCCTTCAACTCGGCCTGCTGCTTCCCGTTCAACGCGGGGGGGAACCTCCCGTCTGCTCAAATGACAGCGCCCTCGGTCCGCCTGCCGAGAATGCCGTGGCCCATTGGCCAATAGTGTGGGCGTCCCGTTCCAACGCCGCGGCCGCGGCCGTCCAGCCTCGCGCCAGCAGCCACACCGCGTGCCACCGTTCCCGCTCCCGTGGCGTCGGCGCTCGGTACATCCGCCGTCGTACCTCAGCCTCATCCATTTGCCACCGCTCCAGCAGCGCTCCCATCTCCAGCATACCCACCAGCAACCCCCGGCAACTTCCCAACCGATCCTCTCAATTCCTTCCAATTCTATCTAAACCAAGTGCGGGTTTCACCTTGGCTTCGGTTTAGTCCGAAAGCGATGTTCTGGGCCACGGTCAGGTGGAGGAACAGCGCGCCTTCCTGGAACACCATGCCCACCCGGCGTTTCTCCGGGCTCTCGTTCACGCCCGGACCGTAAACCGTGCGGCCCCCGATCTGGATCGTCCCGGCGTCCGGCGCATCAAACCCGGCAATCATGCGCAGGGTCGTGGTCTTGCCGCACCCGCTGGGACCCAGCAGGCACGGGATCTCGCCGCGCTCCACGCCAAGGTCGATGTTGGCGACAGCTTGCGTCTCCTGAAACGATTTTCACAATCCCGACAATCGCAGAGCATTGTGTCCGGTAATCGTTTCGCTGACTACATCTTGCTTACGGTGATTAGATGACGCTAACCGCATTGTTAGTTTGCATTGGCGTAACAATTGAATGCCAATTAACATTAGGCGTCAGTCTACGGTCGTACAACCGGTCTGCCGACATTGGAGAACGTATCGCGACGGAATCTCCTGCCGTTGCGGACACCTCTGCCGTGCGGGGATACCCTGTACTCGGCGCTTGGACGGTTGCACCAGACCCCTATTCCTGCCGGCTCGTCGCCGCTTTCCCAAGCCACGACCTACCTACTTGCATGCGTCCGCCGCGCTCTTATAGACTGACAAATTCGTCAGCGTTACGGCAGCTGAAAATCAAATTTCAGGCACTGCGATTTGTGGCATCAGTGAGCACTTGACATCAGAATTCGTATGCACTAATATTTAGCACCAACTACCACACATCATCGATCGGTACATCGCTGAACTGACGGGAACTGGCTCTGAATTCTCTGACGACCCGTACGAGTTCCACTGATCGCACAACATCTCCCTGGAGGAACCCACCATGCGAGACCTGCCAAATCGCCCCGGGCGGATCAGTCTTTGACTTCCGATCATCGCGGCTGCGGGCCTACTTCCGGCGCTCATCGCGTGCGGAGGCACGCCGGTCGCCCAACCGTCGCCAGTCCAGTGGAAGTAACACGTATCGTGGAACAGCCTGGGCCGGAGGTTACTCGGGTGGTGCCGGTGACCCGCATCGTCAGAGATTCATCAGGGGCCGACGATCCGGGTGAGTTTGTCACCTATTCCGGCCTCAGCGAGTCGCTGGTAGATCCGATTATCCAGCAGTTCAAGGGCTCGACCGGAATTGACGTTCAGGTCAAACACGGCGGCACCAGCGCCCTGACCGCCACCCTGCTGGATGAAGGCGCTCGCCCGTCCCTCTTGCTGACCCCGCTGGAAACAATTCGCCAGCCCGACATCACGCTGGCCGGCCAAGTCGTCCTGGCCGGCACCCCAGCCCTTCTGCACAAGGCCGGGGCGCTGCCTTAGCGGCGGTAGTGCCTCGTCTCTCGCCCAATTCCGGGCAACTGGCCCGGTCGGAGCCCTCCTCCCGGCCGGGTCAGTATAACATCGACTGCCGTCCAACCGGTACAGCCCCATCACCTCACGCGTACCCAGTTTGTCATTGCGCGGAGCGACGCAACACGGCAATTCCAGCGCCCGAACGGGACTATTCACCCAACGAGATTGCCGCGCTTCGCTCGCAATGACAGTTTGAACACTTTGTCATAGCGCGGATCGATGCAGCACGGCAATCCCAGCGCCCGAACGGTGACTCCTCAGCCAACGAGGTTGCCGCGCTTCGCTCGCAATGACAGTTTGAACACAAGCGGGTACGGGTGAGCCCCATCACGGCCGGCCGATAGTTCATCGGAGGGACAGCGTGGCAATCCACTCCGACAGCTAAATCACCTTATTTTGCCGTCTTGGCATACTCCAGGTGGCCGAAGACGCCGGTGATACTGCCGAAAATGTACTCGGACACCTCATCAGGGTCAATTACCAAGGTGGAGCGGACGTTGACGATGGGGATACTGCGGTAGTTGTCGTAGGTGTGGTCGCCCATCACCCGTGCCAGCCGCTCGCGCTCCTCGGGGTCGGTCTCCTGCAGGAGCCGGTCATAGGTGTCGTCATATAACTGGTGTTCCAAATAGGCAGTGCCTCCCGTGGGCAGGCCCGATGTTTCGCTGAATCGGCCTCCGCCGGCGTAGTAGTAGATGCGGGTGTTGGCGTTGATGGGGCGGAGGGTCACGCGCAAGGGCAGGATGAAGTGGGCGTCGTGCCGGTCGCGGAACGCGTCGAGGGCGCGGGCGAATTCCACTTCCACCAGCTTTACGTTGATGCCGATGTCCTCAAAGGACTGGGCCATCGTCTGGGAAACCTCGATGGTTTCGGGCAATCCGGGCAGGCTGCTCTGCCAGACCTCCAGGCTGAAACGGTTCTGGCCGTTGTCGCCGGGGAAGCCTGCCTGGTCCAGCAGTTGCTTCGCCAGTTCGGGATCGTAGCCGTACTTTTCGTCGAACTCATCCTCCCACCGGGTATTCCAACCCTCCAGGGTCGGGTGGAAGATGGTGTTGTACATGGGCTCGCCGCGCCCCTTGAACAGTTCATTGATGATCTGGTCCCGGTCGATTGCACGGTTCATGGCCTGGCGAACCAGTACGCCGGTTTCGCCCGGCGCGGTCCAGGGTTCGGTGTCGGGGTTCCAGTTCACCTGGGTGACGTAATACTGGCCAAAGGGAACGATGGAGAGGCCAACGGTGGGCAGCGGGCTTTCAATTATTTCCATGCCCTCGTCGATGGCCTGCTGGTGCAGCACCTTGGGCACGTCCACCATATTGGCCTCGCCGGTGAGCAGCATAGCCAAGCGGGTCAGGTCTTCCGGCGTGGTGCTGATACGCAGCTGCTTGAACTCGGGGTTAACGCGCCAGTGGTCGTAAGGCACGGCCTCGAACTCGGCGTACTCCTTGAGCTTGCGTTCCACGAACTGGTAGGCCCCGGTGCCGGCGGGGCCGCTCTCGAACATGGCGTCGCCCTCGGCGGCGTGATGAGCCGAGCTGCGGACGGCCATGCAGCCGATCTGCAGGATGCTGAAGTACCAGGACGCCACGTCCACCTGCGGCTGGGCCAGTTTCATTTTGAACGTATAGTCGTCGATGACCTCCATGTCGCCGTTTTCAATCATCTCGGTCATGGAATCGGCGCCCATGAACCTGCTGAGATGCGCCTTGCAGCCGGCCAGGGGGTCGGACATCTGCTGGTCGGCGGTGAATATCACGTCTTTCACGGTGAACTCGCCGTGGCCGAAGTGGAACTGCACTCCCTCCTGCAAGCGGAAGGTGTACTCGCTGGCGTCAGGGCTAACCTCCCATTCGCGGGCCAGTTGAGGATAGACTTCCGAGACGCCGGTTTTGGGGTCGATGGTGGTCAGATTCTCCCACATGGGGCGGAAGACCAGGTGGCCGCTGCTGGTGGCGAGCCAGGGATAGAAGGTGTCCTGGGGCAGCGGGGTCACGGCCAGGTGGAGCATTGTCTCGCTTTCGGCCATGGCCGGCACTTCGGTGGCTACGGGAACCGCGGTGGGTTCCACGCTGGCAGGGGCTTCGGTGGCAGGGGCAGAGGCGGCGCTTTCCTCCGGAGGGGCGGCCGATTGACCACACGCCCACACCGCAAGCAGGGCCAGTAACAACAGGAGCAGTGAAATCGTGCGAAACGGTTTAGCTATTCGATGAACGGACATCGTCATACCTCCGTCGTTAGTCGCCTAATCGCGCACCGCGCTTGCGCCTTCGTTACTGAAAACGTTACCAGTTAGCCTTTTCATTGTCAATAATGATTATTATAAACGCTTTTGTGATTTATTACACAATAAAAAAGGGACGAAATTACGCATTCCGTCCCGAACAGATCGGCGAATGTCGCCTTGCGGCTACTTCACGGCTTTGGCGTACTCCAGGTGGCCGAAGACGCCGGTGATGCTGCCGAACTTGTACTCCAGCACCTCGTCCGGGTTCACCACCAGGGTGGACCGGATGTTGACGATGGGGATGGTCCGGTACGTGTCGTAGATACTATCACCCATGACGCTGATAATCCGATTGCGTTCCGCGGGGTCGGTCTCGATCAAGAGCTGCTCGTAGGTGGCGTCGTACAGTGGATCCTCCATGTAGAGGACGCCGCCGTTGGGCAGGCCGGTGTCGGGGTTGGTGGCGCCGGTGTAGTAGTAGATCCGCGCGTTGGCGTTGATCTGCCGGATGGTCTGGCGGACCGGAAGGATGAAGTGCGCGTCGTGCCGGTCGCGGAAGGCATCCAGCGCGCGGGCGAACTCCACCTCCACCAGCTTGGCGTCAATCCCGATGTCCTGGAAGGACTGGGCGACGGTCTGCGCCACCTCTATGGTCTCCGGCAGGCCGGGCAAGCTGGACTGGTACACCTCCATGGCGAAGCGGTTCTGGCCGTTATCGCCGGGGAAACCGGCTTCGTCCAGCAGCTCCTTGGACCGTTCCGGATCGTAGCCGTACTTCTCGTCGAACTCTTCCTCCCAGCGCGGGTTCCAGCCCTCGAGGGTGTCGTGGAAGATGGTGTTGTACATGGGCTCGCCGCGACCCTTGAACAGCTCGTTGATGATCTGTTCGCGGTTGATGGCGCGGTTCAGGGCTTCCCGTACCAGGTTGCCGGTCTCGCCTGGCGCGGCCCAAGGCTCGGTGTCAGGGTTCCAGTTCGCCTCGCTGACGTAATATTGGCCCAAGGGGAGGATGGTGAGGCCCACGGAGGGCAGCGGGCTCTCGAAGACCTCCATGCCCTCGTCAATGGCCTGCTGGTGCAGCACCTTGGGGATGTCCACCATGTTGGCCTCGCCGGTGAGCAGCATGGCCAGCCGGGTCAGGTCCTCGGGCGCGGTGGTAATCCGCATGCGCTTGAATTCGGGGGTCACCCGCCAGTGTTCGTAGGGCACTGCCTCGTACTCGGTGTACTCCTTGAGCTCCCGGGTCACGAATTGGTAGCCGCCGGTTCCGGCCGGGCCGGTCTCAAACATGGCGTCGCCCTCGGCCTCGTACTGAGCGGCGCTGCGCACGGCGGCACAGGGAACCACCAGGATGTTGAACCACCAGTCGGCGACGTCCACCTGGGGCAGGGCCAGAGTCATCTTGAACGTGTAATCGTCGATGATCTCAGCGGCGCCGGACTCAATCATTTCGGTCATGGAGTCGGTGCCCATGAAGCGCTTGAGGGGGGCCTTGCAGCCGGCGAGGGGGTCGGACATCTGCTGGTCAAGGGTGAGAATAACGTCCTTGACCGTGAACTCGCCCCAACCGTGGTGCATTTCGACGCCTTCCTGCAGGTAGAAGGTGTACTCGCTGGCGTCGGCGTTGACATCCCACTCGCGGGCGAGTTGGGGCAGGATGACGGAGACACCGGTTTCCGGGGAGATGGTGGTCAGGTTCTCCCACATGGGCCGGAAGGGAAGGTGTCCGCTGCTGGTGGCCAGCCAGGGGAAGAAGGTGTCCTGGGGCAGCGGGGTCACGGCCAGATGCAGATAGTTATCTTCGTCGGCCATCGCCGGCATGGCGGTGGGCTCGGGCGCCGAGGTGGTGGCGGCGGCCGCCGGCACATCAGTCGGCGCTGCTGGGGCCGCAGTTTGCGTTTCCTCGGGAGCGGAGCCGCCGCAGGCCCAGACGGCCGCCAGGGATAACAGCAGCACAAGGGCGACAACGATGCGTGGCACGCGAGCCTGACGATAAATTGCCATAGGGTTACCTCCTGCCATTCTATTGCAAAAGGCCTGTTCGACAGCGACGGCCTTGAGTTTCCCGCCAGACACTACCATCGGCAATTTGCAATGTCAATTATCGTTATCATTGATAATGCATGGCGGTAAACATCGGGGCTTTCACCGTGAATTGGGACGCTGCCAGCGTCCCCACGGTTGGCGCCCCGAGACGTATCGCCATGCTGACGGCAGCAATCCGCGTCGGTTGCGCGGCGCGCGATGTCGTCGCGACGGCGCACTTCAGCGATCGCAGGGCGCGATGGGCAAACCAGCGCCGGCAATGCCGGTCCCGTTAACCGGTCGGCGATCACCAACCCGGCGACGCCACGTCACGGTAGCGACGGGGATCAGAACTCGGCGTTGCGCGGCGTGCGGGGGAAGGCGATGATGTCGCGGATGTTCTGCATGCCGGTGGCAAACTGCACGGTGCGCTCGAAGCCCAGCCCGAAGCCGGCGTGGGGCGCGGTGCCGTAGCGGCGCAGGTCCAGGTACCACCAGTAGGGGGCGTCGTCCAGGCCGGCTTCGGCCATGCGACGCTGCAGCACGTCCAGCCGTTCCTCGCGCTGGCTGCCGCCGATGATCTCGCCGATGCGGGGCACCAGCACGTCCATGGCTCGGACGGTCTGCCCGTCATCGCTGAGGCGCATGTAGAAGGCCTTGATGCTGCTGGGATAGTCGGTGACGATGACGGGCCGGCCGACCTTCTTCTCGGTGAGGTAGCGCTCGTGTTCGGACTGCAGGTCGGATCCCCACTGAACGGGATACTCGAAGGATTCGCCGGAGGCCTGGAGGGCTGCCACGGCCTCGGTATAGGTCATGCGCTCGAAGTCGGAGTTGGCGATGTCCTCAAGGGTCTGGACGAGTTCCTTGTCGTAGAAGCGGTTGAAGAAGGCCAGGTCCTCGGGGCAGGTTTCCAGCACGTGGGAGAAGAGGTTGCGCAGGAAATCCTCAGCCAACTGCGCCAACCCGTCGAGGTCACAGAAGGCGACTTCGGGCTCGACCATCCAGAACTCGGCCAGGTGACGCGACGTGTTGGAGTTTTCGGCGCGGAAGGTCGGGCCGAAGGTGTACACGTCCGACATGGCCTGCGCGAATATCTCCGCCTCCAGTTGCCCGCTGACGGTGAGGAAGGCCGGCCGCCCGAAGAAATCGGCGTCGTTGTCCACCCGGCCCTCGGCCAGGGGCAGGTTGTTGAGGTCCAACGTGGTGGCGCGGAACATGGCGCCGGCCCCCTCGGCGTCGCTGGCGGTGATGATGGGGGTCTGGATATAGAGGAAGCCCCGCTCCTGGAAGAATTTATGAATGCCAAAGGCCATGGCGTTACGCACGCGGGCGACGGCGCCGAAGGTGTTGGTGCGCGGGCGCAGGTGGGCCAACTCTCGCAGGAACTCCAGGGTGTGCCGCTTCTTCTGAAGGGGGTATTCCTCGGGGTCCGCTCCGCCGATGAGCTCCAGGCTCGCCGCGGCGATCTCGTACTTCTGGCCCCGGCCCAACGAATCCTGCAGGACGCCGTCGGCGCTGACGCTGCACCCCGTGGTGAGGCTTCCCACCAGCGAGTAGTCGGGGCAGTCTGCGCCAACCACAACTTGCAGGTCGGCCAGGGTGGAGCCATCGTTGATCTGCACGAAGGCCACACCGCCGGAGGAACGGACGGTCTTCACCCAGCCCTTCACGTTGACCGGGCCAGGGACGTCGCCGGAATTCTCGGCAGAGAGGAGGTCTTTGATGCGGGTCCGTTGGGCAGGCATGGCGGGCCTCCGGGGGAGAGCTGATTGTGGGGTGGATTTTAGCATAGGGGCGGCGTTAGTCTTGCGTTGGGCGCCGGTAAGTATCCGGTAGGTATAATGACCGTAGGCGAGCGAAGGAGCGTAGGCCCTGATGATACCCGCTGAAATTGCCAACCTCGTCACACAGGGAGAATCCGAAACGCTGGAGTTCAAAAAGACCACCGGCGAACGGGTCGAGGTCGCCAAAACTACCTGCGCCATGCTGAATCATCGTGGGGGCGTCGTCCTGATTGGTGTTGCCAAGGATGGAACCGTCGTCGGCCAGGATGTGGGCGACGGCACGATTGAGCGTGTGGCGGCGGAGTTGCAAAATATTGACCCGCCCGTTTTCCCCACCATAGACCGCGTTCCCGTGGTGAATGGTAAAACCGTGCTGATGGTACAAGTCGGCCGGGGAGCGATGCGACCTTATACGCATAAAAACACCGCCTACAAGAAAGTAGGGAATACCACCCAGCGTATGACACGTGAGGAATATAACCAGACGCTCCTCGAGCGGATGCACAGCGAGAGGCGGTGGGAAAATGAAGCGGCAACCGGCTGGTCAATGGACCATCTTGATGCCGGAGAGATACGGCGCACAGTTGCAGAAGCGGTTAGGACAGGCAGGCTGATCGACCCAGGTACCACCGAACCCAGCGAATTACTGCAGGGCATGGGTTTGATTAAAGATGGGGAATTATTGCGAGCCGCAATCGCACTTTTCGGAAATGATGAACGTATCGCAGCAGCGTGGACGCAATGTCTGTTGCGAGTTGCCCGGTTTCAGGGTGTAACCCGTACCGAGTTTCTGGACAATCGGCAATTCCGTGGCAACGTCTTTACGCTGCTAACCCAGGCGGAACGATTTATGCAGGAGCATCTGCCCATCGCGGGGCGCATCGTGCAATCTTCTTTCGTGCGTGAGGACGAGCCTTTGTACCCGCCATTGGCACTGCGTGAAGCTTTAGCCAACGCCTTTTGCCACCGCGATTACACGAGCGGAGGAGGCTCTGTATCAGTCGGCATCTACGACGACCGTTTGGAAATCACCTCGACTGGGCCACTGCACTTTGGTTTGACGCCGGAGATGCTATTCCGTCCTCACGAGCCACAGCCCTGGAATCCTCTGATTGCCAACGTGTTCTACCGACGCGGCATTATCGAACAATGGGGGCGTGGGACGATCAGAATGGCGGAACTGACCGCTGAAGCCGGTCTGCCCCGTCCTGAGATTGAGGACAACGTCAATTCCGTCACCGTTCGATTCCAGCCTAGTAGATATGTTCCACCCCACCGAGTAGGCCATGATCTGACCGAGCGGCAGAGAACCATACTCGCCGTGCTGAACGCATCCGGCACCGGATTAGCATTACGAGAAATCCTCCCCCGCCTTGAGGACGATATTGACCGGCGACAAGTCCAACGGGACCTGGCGACGCTAAAGGAGCTGAATTTGGTCACGAATTCCGGTCAAGGTCGAGCTACCCGATGGCAACTCGTCTGAGTTGCAATTGTGTCGCGATTATGTCGCGATTATGTCGCGATTATGTCGCGATTATGTCGCAATTAGCGTCCCAGCCTCGTTCAATCAAACCCCTACTTACCCCTATTGCAGAATCTTACGTCTCTGATGCCTCCGGTTCGGATCTACCCGTCTGGTCGGGCCCGGAGCTCTACTAGCGAGCATACGGCCGCCGCTAAATCCCCGGCCGCTCCCGGTGCCACTCCGTTGCCTGCTGGTAGGTGTGCGCGATGTTGAGGAGGCGGTCTTCGGACAGGTGCGGGCCGATCAGTTGCAGACCCACCGGCAGGCCGTTGCCGAATCCGCAGGGGACGGACATGGCAGGGAGGCCGGCCATGTTCACGGGGAGGGTGTAGACGTCGACCAGGTACATGCGCACCGGGTCGTCGGTCCGTTCGCCGATGGGGAAGGCAACCACCGGTGACACCGGAGCGGCCAGGGCATCGACCTCCTCGAAGACGTGGGCGAAGTCCTGCCGGATCAGCGTGCGCACCTGCTGGGCCTTGTGATAATAGGCGTCGTAGTAGCCGGAAGACAGGGCGAAGGCGCCCAGCATGATGCGCCGCTTGACCTCGGGCCCGAAGCCGTGCTGGCGGGTGCGCTCCATGGCTTCCCACATATCGCCGTCGCCCTGGTGGGAGTAACCGTACTTGACGCCGTCGTAGCGCGCCAGGTTGGCCGAGCATTCGGACGGGGCGATGATGTAGTAGCAGGCGAGGGCGTACTGGGTGGTGGGCAGCGAGACCTCGCGGATCTCCGCGCCCAGGGCGGCCAGTTGGTCGATGGCAGCGGTCACGGCGGCACGGACACCTTCATCCATGCCCTCGGCGAAATATTCGCTGGGCACGCCGAGGCGCAAGCCGGAGATGTCGCCGGTCAGCGCGGCCGAGTAGTCGGGCGCGGTGTCGGGCAGCGAGGTGGCGTCGCGGGGGTCATGGCCGGCGATGGCCTGCAGGATCAGGGCGCAGTCGGCGGCGTCACGAGCCAGGGGGCCGACCTGATCCAGGGAGGATGCGTAGGCGACCAGGCCGTAGCGGCTGACGCGGCCGTAGGTGGGCTTCAGGCCGGTGACTCCGCAGAAGGAGGCCGGCTGGCGGATGCTGCCTCCGGTGTCGGTGCCCAGGGCAAAGGGCGCCGCGCCGGCCGCCACCGCGGCCGCCGAGCCCCCGCTGCTGCCGCCGGGGACGCGTGAGGTGTCCCAGGGGTTGCGCGTTGGGAAGAAGGCGGAGTTCTCAGTGGAGGACCCCATGCCAAACTCGTCCATGTTGCCCTTACCCAGCAGCACCGCGCCCTGCTCGCGGAGCCGCGCCACGGCGGTGGCATCGTACACTGGGATGTACTCGGCGAGCATTCGCGAGGCGCAGGTGGTGGCAATCCCGTTGGTGCAGAGCAGGTCCTTGATCTGCATGGGGACGCCGGTGAGGGGAGATGCGTCGCCAGCGGCGATGCGACGGTCGGCGTCGGTTGCCTGCTGGCGCGCAAGGTCGGCGGTGACGGTGATGTAGGCGGAAATTCGGTCGTCCACCGCCGCGATGCGCTCCAGGCAGGCGTCGGTGAGCTCGACACTGCTGATTTCGCGGTCGGCGAGGAGGCGGGAGGCCTCGGCGGCGGACAGTTGCCAGAGCTCGCTGGCTGCGTGTGCGGCCATGGGATCATTCGTCCAGCACGGCGCGGACCTGGAACAGGTCGCCGCGACGACGAGGGGCGTTGAGCAGGGTGTCCTCGGCGTCGAGGCTGTCGGCGGGCTCGTCGTCGCGGAGCACAGTGTCGAGGCCGGCGACGTGGGCGGTGGGTTCGACTCCGGCGGTGTCCAGGGTCTGCAGGACCTCGAACTGGTCCAGGATGTCGGAAAGCTGGCGCGCGAAGGCCTCTTTCTCCGCATCCGTGAGAGCGATGCGGGCCAGGGCGGCGATGTGTTCTACTTGCTCTCGGTCAATGGGCATAGTCTATCTGTTGCTCCATGTTACTATGCAGATGTAATGGCGTTGCTGCCAATAACAGACAGGATGATGTAGCCGTCGACAGCAGCGCTGCGCCATTCGAAGGTGCGAAAGAATACCAGGGCCGACCCAAGGCGCGCGGACAAAGTCTCGCGGGTGGACCCATAGCCTGCCGGCCCTCTTCTCCCGGTACCATTTTGTGCGGTCAGTAGCGAAGGAGGTGCGTGGGCACCAGGCGGCCCGCCACTGGGTCGATGGCGAGGGCAGCTTCTTCGAGGGTGACCACGCCAAGTAGACTGGGCTCGTTTACTTCGGCGAATATGACCGGCGTGTGGAATTGCAGTCCCTCGAGTCTGATCGTGGTTTCGCCTACATCGACCGGGACCATCCTGCCGTCGGCGGTTTCGGACGGCAGCGAGCGTTCGACTGGGACTCCGAGGCGTTCAAGCATCGTTCGTGGCACTGCGGTGTAGATCGAGCCGGTGTCAACGATGATGTCGAGTTCCTCGAACCGGTGGCCGTGATTGTCGCCGACTTGAATGGTTACGGTTATGGTTCCCAAGAATGTTCCTCCTGTGGTGGGGCGCGGACTGTCGTTGCATGTGTTCTTTGTCGCCCGACTTTCCGCGCTTGTCATGCCGGTCGACAGCGTGGGTATTTGTCCACGGAACCTAGTAGACCAACCGCTTTGAAATGATGGGAATCCGTCTTCACGCCTTGCTTTAGACCGACTTCGCTGGAGAACCAGGACGAAGCCAGCAACTCATCATTTCAAAGATTTCGGACCACTAGCTGCCGACGCCAGGAACCGCCGCCTGATTCCCACCGAACTGACACTGCGACGGGGAGAAAGTCGGGGCAACCCTACGGGGAGATGGCTACTGTCCGACTCTCCTGAACTTGGGCAGGGTTATCTCGTCGTTGACCGCCTCAAAGACTACCTCCACTTCCATGCCGATCTCGATGTCGTCCGCGTCACAGTCCACCAGATTGCTGATAAGGAGGACCCCCTCCTCCAGCTCAACTTCCACCACGCCCCAGGGGAGACGCTCCCGGAAGGCCGGGTTCACCGGCTGGCGGGTTATGACGTAGGTGTAGACCTTGCCCTTCCCCGGCGACTCCACCCACTCCAAGTTGGACGAAGCGCACTCCGGGCAGTTGGGTCTTGGCGGATGGTGGAAGGAACGGCAGTCCAGGCAACGCCGCAGTACCAGCCGGTGCTGCCGGCACTGGTCCCAGAATTCCTGGTTGTCCAGGTTGGGCACCGGCAGGGGAAAATTAGCGGTAGTCACAGCTGCCTCACCTCCTCAGTATCAGGGCGCCCGAGCCGTCGCCACTGTCAACCAGACCCAACTCCGCGCCCTCCACCTGGGCCGGCGACTGTCCCCGCAACTGACGCACCACTTCGATGATCTGGTTCATGCCCTGAAGGTAGGCCTCGGATAGATGCCCGCCGGAAGTGTTGACCGGCAGTTCTCCGCCCACTTCAATCCTGCCCCCTTCGACGAAGGGCCCGCCCTCGCCGCGCTGGCAGAAACCGTAGTCCTCCAGCTTGGTGATAATCACCGGGCTGAAGTGGTCGTAGAAGCCCACCACGTCAATGTCCTGCGGGGTGACCCCGGCCTCACCGAACAACTCGGGGGCCAGCAGGGCTCCGCCGCTTTCGTCCCAGGAACGCCCGTGCCCGCCCATACCGGCCAGCAGCGTTTGGGCAGCGCTGGTTATGTACACCGGCGGCTGTTTCAGGTTGGCCGCCCTTTCCGCCGAGGTGATGACGAAAGCGTTGGCCCCGTCGGCCTCCAGCGCGCAGTCCAGTATGTGCAGGGGGTCGAAGAACATTCTGGAGGTCAGGTAGTCCTCCATGGTGATGGGCCGCCCGTGCATGATGGCCTTGGGATTGAGACAGGCGTTATTTCGGAAGGCCACCGCCACCGCGCCAAAATGCTCCATCTTGGTGCCGAACTCGTGCATGTGGCGACGCGCCCGCAGTGCGCTGGATTGCCCCGGCACCAACAGGCCGTAAGGCTCGGTGAATGCGGAGCTGCCCAGGCCCCGGCGGGTGGTGACGGTGCCGGAGCCGTAGCGTTGCCCGGAGCGGCCGTTGACTGAACGATACACCAGCACGTTGTTGACCACGCCCTGGGCAACGGCCATTGCCGACTGTATGACCAGGCCGCAGGCGGCCCCGCCCAGCGGCCCCAATTCGCCGTAGTACCGCAGGTAGGGAATACCCAGGCAGGCGGCCAATTCCCCCTGGGGTGTGGAGTCGGCGGTAAACTTCACGATGCCGTCAATATCCTGGGGAACAAGACCCGCGTCGGCGATGGCGCGGTTGGCCGCCTCCACGGCCATGTTCAACTCGGTCCTGCCGGAGTCCCGGTTGTAGACCGTCTCTCCCACGCCCACGATAGCGCATTTGTCCTTCAAGGTGCTCATGTACGGCCCTCCTGTCTTGGCCAAACACCCGCCGCCGCAAGGAATGGTGGTGGTTATCGGCGGTGGGCGGGGCACGAATTGGGCTGTGGCCTCTCCCTGGTAGTCCCGGGCTGGTAAACCAACAGCTTTGAATTGATGGTTGAGTAATTGGCCGGCTGACGGGAGAGCAGCGATTCCCGAATATTCCTGTGCAATCAGGCTAACCTCGACTAACCGTCATTTCAAAGATGTTCGACTACTAGCTCATTTCGGAGCCGCCGGAGACGCTGATGCTGAGGCCGGTCATGTAGTCGGATTCAGCGGACGAGAGGAAAGCGGCCATGCGGGCGATGTCGTCGCCCTGGGCGATGCGGCCCAGAGGCACGCGCAGTTCGCGCTCGCGTACCATCATCGCGCGGTGTTCCTCGCCGGAGGTGCCTGCGGGAGCGAGGGCAGCGGCGATGAAGTCGACGCGTTCCGTGTCGACCAGGCCGGGGCAGATGGCGTTGACGTTGACGTGGTAGGGCGCCATCTCCTGGGCCAGGGACTGGGTGAAGCCGATCACCGCGAACTTGCTGGCGCAGTAGGCCCCGTAGCGGGCGATGCCGCGCTTGCCGGCGCCGGAGGAGATGTTGATGATCTTGCCCGGGCCACCACGGTCGACCATGTGGCGGCAGACGGCGCGACTGACCAGGTAGGTGCCGCGGACGTTGACGCGGATGACCTCGTCGAAAGCGTCTTCCTCCAGTTCCACGACGAGCACGCGGTCGCGGCCGGGGCGCGAGCCGGCGTTGTTGACCAGGATATCGATCTTGCCAAACTCGCCGAGGGTATCGGAGACCATGCCGTCGACCTGCGCGCTGTCAGCCACGTCGTAATACAGGCCTGCGCTGCGCCGGCCCATCGCTTGGATCTCCTTGACCACGCTGGGCAGTCCTTCCCAGCCGTCGAGGCGGTCCTCGGTGCGGATGGCGTCCAGGGAAGCCTCGATGTCGGTTACCACGACGTCAGCGCCCTCGGAAGCGAGGCGGGTGGCGATGGCGCGACCGATGCCGTGGCGTCCGCCGGCGCCGGTCACGAGGGCTGTCTTGCCGTTGAGGTCGTACATGGTGTTTCTCCTGTTCCTGCGGTGAAGCGATCAGAGGGGCATTCGCAACATAAAGACCGTAACATCTTAACAGGTTCAGATTGCGGTCGCAGGCGGCGCCGCGCCCCATTTGCGGCGGACGAACCGGAAGGCGATGACGGCCAACACGGCATCGATAGCGATTTGCGCGACGACCGATAACGCTACTACTGCTGACACCATGGCCAGTACAACGACGATATCCGTCGTGGGCTCGATGCCGACGCCCGGCACGGCCATTGCAACTGCTGCATTTGCGATACCCGCTGCCAGGCCGAACCCGGCCCCAATGACAGCACATCTGCGCACGGACCGTGAGGTCGGGCCGGCCTGTCCGGCCACCGCGGCGCCGGCCACCGTGGCGGCACAGGCGGTGAAAATAACGCCAATGGACACGGAGATGAGGCGATCCATTGGGTCGGACAAAGGTGAAGTCAACGCTGAGACCAGTATTCTCACCGGATAGTGGTCGATGATCCCGAACGACATTCCGACGAGGGCGCCGAGGAGAGCGCGGTTTCGATACATCCCCGGATCGTCGAACGCCGCAACGACGACCACGGCGGCGAGGGCGCAAACGACCATCATGGGCAGCACGTCGGCCAAAACAACGATCAGTGCAATCATCGTGACCATAGTTGTAGGCCTCCGGCGACCAAGGCGTCAACCCAGGCGCTGTCCTCACGAGTACCCGCTTCGCAAAGGAGGAATTCGCATGGATGCACAGGATAAACAGGATGGCATGTGTTGACGCAGAAATCCGGCCCGCTCGATCAATGGCCCCTTCAGTCGCCTTGCCACCATTTCGTCACTTCTCAGATCCTCTCCAGCCTTGAACCGGGTTAGCGCATCCCGCCGGTCCAATCCTGTCCATCCTGTGTATCCATGCAAATTTCCCTGATTCCGACAAAGCGGGTACGCATGAGAGGCGCTATCGGCAACGTCGAAGTTCCGGCCGGGGCTGCTGCGGCACACGCTCTGGCTCTCCGCGGTCCAACTGAGCCGGCTCTGCCAGCCGTCGAGCGATCCTCGGTGCGGCGGGTGTCCACGGCGCCCGGACGCAAGTGCCGCTACGTCGACGCCCTCCGATGCAGGCAAAGTAGCGATGGCTCGCAGCATCGTATCAGGTTGCGGTCGCAGGTGGCGCCGCGCCCCATTTGCGGCGGACGAACCGGAAGGCGATGACGGCGAGCGCGAGGTCAACCATCACTCCGCTGGCCATGGTCGCCGCTCCGATCGACACCGGGGACAGGCGACCAAAGCCCACAGCCTCCAACGCGGGAATAAGGGCATGTCCCCAGACATGCAACCCCACCACGTTGGCAATGCCCAATACCAGTCCAAATGCGATCCCGACGATAACGCACCTGCGAACAACTGCGGCGGATCGCCTCTCCAGCAGGCCCACCGCCAGCCCGGCAAGGGCTGCCGCCGCGACGCTGAGGAGAATGCCGGCGATGTACAAGGCGAAACGGTCGAATGAGGCCGACAACACGGAAATCAGGAAGACAGTCACCGTCCCGAAAAACCTGACCAAAGCGCTGGTGATTATCCCGAACATTGCTCCGACCAGCGCCCCGACCAACGCGCGCTTCCAATGGCTGGATAGACTGCCCGCCGCCGCGCCAGCGACGATGGCTGCCAGGGCGCAGATGAACGCCCAGATCAGCGCGCTAACGTAGAACACAGCGAGTGACATCGCGGGACAAATGGAACGCGCAGCCGCTACCCGCGGCTATCGCTTGCGCACGAGTGGAGATTGGCGCAGTCCGGAAACTGCGCTATTCGCGGCCGGGCCAGTCGATGGGTGGTCGTGAGGGCGTCGGGCGTAGGCGTCCGCCGGCTCCGGTGGGCGAGGGCTGTCTTGTCGTTGAGGTCCTACCGGTGTTCTCCTGCTCGATTGATGCTCAGGGGCGAGACGCATAACATATTAACAGGTTCACGCCGCGTCGTCTGCGAACGCTGGGGTCCAATTGCCGCGAATCAGCCGGAATGCGACAACCGCCAACGTGATGTCAATTAGCACACCGACGACCACCATCGCCGCACCGAACGACAACGGGGACGGGCGACCCAGGCCCGCAGCCTCCATCGCCGGGAGTGCGGCATATACTCCGATAAGAGCCGCCGCAGTGGTCGCTATGCTTAACACCAGTCCGAACGCCGCTCCGACGATGGCGTACCTCGGTAAGATAGCAACGGAACGAGTGGCCAACGCGCCCACGGTGGTCGCCGTCAGCGCCGCCGCACCGGTCATGACAAGCGCGCGGGTGGCGCCTGAAGCGAAGGGATCAAGCCAGTCCGGCGTCAGAGATGCGAACAGGTCACTCACCGCGCCGAGAAAGTCCACCACATAGATTATGGCGATGGCGAACACCACTCCGACCCCCACACCGACGAGGGCACACTTCACGTAGCTCAACCGGCCTCCGACCGCCGCGCGGGCAACGATGGCTACCAGGGCGCAGATCAACACCCCCCATGCCAGCGCGGTGGCGGATAACAATGCCAGCAACATCGCGGGGCAAATGGAATGAGCGACCGCGGCACGCGGCTATCGCTGGCACGCGAGTGGAGACTGGCCCTGTCGGGAAAAGGCGGCTATTCGCGGCCCGGCCAATCGACGGGATGGTCGTGGTGATGCAGGGCGTAGGCGCCGCCGGCGGAGTGCACGACCAACTGGTGACCGAACGCCTCGGCCAGGACCGACTCCAGCAGCACCTCTTCCGGTGGACCGTAGGCGATCAGCCGGCAGTTGACCAGCGCCACGTCGCTGGCGCGAGCGGACACGCAGGTCAGGTCGTGGGTGCTCATGATCACGGTAACATCCTGCTCTCGCAGCCGGTCGATGATGTCCAGGAAACGATGCTGAGCGGTGGGGTCCAGTCCGTTCATGGGTTCGTCCAGCAACAATACCGATGGGTGGGAAGCAATGGCCCGGGCCAGCAGCGCCCGTCGTCGCTGGCCGCCGGACAGTTTGCCGATGCCGCGCTGGCGCAGATCCATCAGATCCACGGTGGCCAGGGCTTCGGCGGCCGCTTCGCGATTGGCCCGGCTATGCCCGCGGAACAGGCCGCGCTGCGGGGTGAGGCCCATCATGACCACATCCCACACGGTGACGGGAAAGTTCCAGTCCACCTGCTCCAATTGAGGCACGAAACCGATGTGCTTCCGCATCTCGGAACTGGGCTGACCCTGTACCAAGACGCGGCCGGTATCCAGCTTGACCAGGCCAACCACGGCCTTGAGCAGGGACGATTTGCCGCCACCGTTGGGACCCACCACGCCGGAGAGGCTGCCGCATTCCACGGAAAAGGTGACGTCGTCCAGGGCGCGCACTGCCCCGTAGCTCACGCTGACCTGCTCAAAGCAGACCACCTGCGGAGTGGAGCCGGCGTGGGTGTGGGTCTGCCCGTCCCGCGAGTGCGTATGGCTGTGCTCGGCGTGGGGGTGGATCTCCCCGACCGGCGAGTGAGCATGGTCATGCTCGGCGTGGGCGTGCCCAGGATGATTGTGCCCGGAGCGGTCGTTGGCGGGTGCCTGTCGCATGGGACTAGGTGCGGAACCAGTCGTCGCCGGCGGGCGGCCAGGGGTTTTCGGCGTCCAGCACCTGGGACAGCTGGGTGAACGCGCCCTTGAAGGTGGCAGGGTGCAGCCAGATGCTGTTGAAGCCCAGGTTGACGTAGTTGTCCGTGCGGCGCGACGTGGTGAACCGGATGTCCTGCGTTTGCAGGTAGGCGTCGGTGGCCAGCGAGTCGGCGATCTCGTAGATGGTGAGGTAGATGCCCTCGCCGTAGCGGGCCAGGAACCGGCCGGACGGCGAGTCGGCGCTGGTGGGCTGGGCCAACTCGATGAACGTGTCGCCACCGGTCAGCGGAAGGACCGCGATTTCCAGGTCGGTGAAACTGATTTCGAACCGGCGCGTGGGCTGAAGGCCGAACATACGGCTCCAGTGTTCGATGGCGGCGTCGAGGTCGTTGACGATCACGGCCATCTGGCGCAGCTGCGAGGTGCCGGGCTGATGCGCCGTGTTCTGCCAGTCCGGTCCAGCGGCGGGCCAAGGGTTGCCCGGGTCGCTCACCTCGATGATCTCGAGGAATGCGCCGTTGCATGACGACGGGTGCAGGAACGCAGAACGGCTGCCCTCATGCTGGGTTTCGCCGGTGATGCGCACGCCCATGTCGCGCAGGTGCGGGATGAGGCGGTCGTACTGGTCGGTCTCAAAGATCATCAGGTAGGGGGCCTCGCCGCGACGCTGCAGGAAGCGGGCGCCGGCGGAGGACTCGTCGGCGGGGGCCAGAAGCTCGACAAAGGTACCGTTGCCGGCGGGGAGCACCGCGTTGTCCAGTCCAAACTGGGGCAGCGCGCCGGTTCGGCACGGTTCCATCCCGAGGACACGCCCGTAGAGGTCGATACCCCCGGGCAGGTCGTTGACCATCATGGCGATCTGGCGGAGCTTGGTCAGCATGGTTGGGGTCGTTCCTTCAGCGCAGTGATCGACGCCGGCGGTTGCGCCGGCGCGAATCAGGGGACTGTCCCATCTGTGCCTTCATTGATTCCAGCTGAGATTCCGCGGCGGCGGCGCGCACCTCGGCTTCCTGGCGCAGCCGGGACTCTTCCTGGCGTTCACGCTCGGCTTCCTGGCGGAGCCGGTCCGCTTCCTGGGACTTGCGGGCGAAGAAGTAGCTGGTGAGCACGGTAACTGCGCCTCCGGAGATGGTGAAGGTGGGGCTGACGATCTTGAAGATGTCTATCCATCTCCAGTCAGCGCCACTGCTGTTTATGCTGGCATCCAACGCCGGAATTGTAAAGTAGATAGCTACGCTCGATAGGGTAGCTACAGTCTGAAACAGGACAAAATCGGTCAACGCCATCAGGATGGCGCCGAAATGTTCCAGTAGTAGAGATGTGGAACCGCGAGCGGTTGAAGAAGCGTGCGTGTCCCTCAACGCGTCGCGACTTTCATTCATCTACGCGCGCCCCGTCAGTCTCGAGAGGGCAGGTTCAGCAGGGCGGTGCCGATGACGTAGGGGCGGTCGGGGACGGGGCCGGTCATGGTGATGTCACACTGGACGCGGTTGCCGGCATCATCCTGCTCGGTGTCGCTGATCTGGATGCCGACATAGAGGGGCTGGTTGTGGGGAACGGAACCGCGAAACACCAGGTCGAGGTCGGCGACGGTACCGGCGCCGGCCCAGTCGGTGAGCACGCGGGACACCAGGGCCATGGTCATGATGCCGGGGACGATGGGAGCGTCGAGGCCGATCTTTTCCGCTTCGGCCTGATCGGTGAAGCGGTTGGGCGCGGGATTGCCCCACAGGGAGCAGAAGTCCACGACCTGATCGTCGGCAACCGAGATGATGGCGGGGCCAATCTCGTCGCCCAGTTCGACATCCTCAAAGTACAGTTTGGCTGCTGCGGTCATCGGCGCATCACTCCCGGACTACCTGGGAGCGCTGCACGTCGGCGACCACGACCCCATCCTGGTTGCTGAAGGTGGTCTCCCAGACGACGTGGACCATCGTGCCGGAGCGGCCGGTTTTGGTGTACACGTCCTTGAGGTGGGACGAGGCGGTGAGGCGGTCGCCGACAACGATGGGACCGCGGGGCTCGACGCGCTGTCCACCGTGGAACTGGCGACGGCCAAACTGCAGCTTGATATCGGGCAACTCGCCCCGCTCGAAGAGGGCGCACAGGGTTGGCGGCGCGACCTGCTCGGCGTAGCCGGCGGCGCGGGCGGCATCCGCGTCGGTGTAAACGGGGTTATCCTCGCCCACGCTGCGGGCATAGACGTCGACGATCTCCCTGGTCACATCGAAGGGGCCGGACTCGTGCTCGACGCCGTAAAGGGAGTGGTCGTATTCGTAGTCGATCTGGGTGGGCATTCTCTGCGCTCCTGATGCGTGCTCCTGAAGATATGTATGGACCGATCAGGCCACGGGGGCGGCGGCGGTTTCCTGGATGTAAACGGGCCGAAACTCGCCGGAGAGGAGGGCGTCGACCAGCTCGGGCTCGGTGCGGATGTCGGCCTTGAACTCGGTGACGGCGCGGCCGATGTGGCTGGCCAGGTGGGCGTCGCTGCCGCCGGTGCCCAGGTAGCCGGTGCGCTGGCAAAGCTCCTCGGCTCGCTCGTTCTCCTCGGGCTTGCTGCCGGCGTTGACGCGCTCGACGATGGACACGTCCTCGAAGACCTCGCCCTGCTCCATGTACTCCACCAGGCCGATGCCGAAGCGGCCCGGGTGGGCCGGCACCACGTAACCGCCGTGGTGGCGGGCGGCCTTGATGAGCTCACGGCCGTCCATCTTCACGTCGCCGAAGTCAACGTCTTTGGCCAGGCCGGGCGTGATGTTATAGACCAGCATGTGCCCGAAGCAGGTGTCCAGCTCCGCGCCCTTGAGCACGATGACGCCATATTCGGAGGCCAACTGGGAGTAGTCGACGTCGAAGTTGAACTGGCGGTGCTCGGTGAGGACGATGCCGTCGATGGTGTAGCCGCGCTTGCGCAGCACCTGGATGAACTTGAGGTACTGTTCGACGGTGGCGCGGGAGTCGTCGGATGCCACGGAGTGGCAATGCAGGTCGAGGTAGGTCAAGAAATAGCCTCCAGCGGCCCGATGCAACAATCGGCCGTTGCAATACCGCCGGCTAACGATTATATGGCGGCGATGGCAGGGGGCGCAACCGGGGCGGCGCTTCACGCGTACTCAGGTTGCGCTGTCATTGCCGGGATCCCGCCAGGCCAATCGCGGCGACCATGCGCCCTCCCGGTCTCTGTCTCCCGATGTTGCCTACCGGCCGGCCCGGATGAAGTCCGCCAATCGCTCTGCCAGCATGATAACCGCCGGATTGATCGGGGCGCGCACCAGGTCGGGCATGATCGACGCGTCGACGATGCGCAACCCTTCCACGCCACGGACTTTCCCGTACTGATCGACCACGGCTGTAGCGTCGTCGGGCGGTCCCATTCTGCAGGTGCAGGAAATGTGGGAGTAGGTGGTCGCTTCCCGCAGCAGCCATTGGTCCAGCGCGTCGTCGCTTGCCAGGTCGCTGTCGTCGGGTTCAATGCGTTTCCCCAGCAGGGGAGCCAGCTCGTGTCGCGCCGCCAGATCCAGGGCCAGATGAATGCCGGCCCTCAGCCGCGCGCGATCAAAGGGTTCGGCCAGGTAGTTGTAGCGCAGGGCCGGCTGCACCCGGTGGTCGGGCGAGGTCAGCGTCAGTTCCCCCCGGCTTGCGGGCAGCAGCAGGGCGACCATCATTTCAATGTGCCGGCCGACGGCTTCCTCTCCCTCGGCACGCGGCGCTTGGGCTTGGGACGCCGGCGCGGTTCCCCTGACCCGGGGCGCGACCTGGACGGACAGGTTGATCCCCAGGTCGTTTCTCAGATGGGAGCCGGGAGCGGTCAGTCGCAGCGCGGCGCCGCCGGCCCCGCGGTTGGAGGGCGCAACAAACCCTTCTCCCACTTCCCAGGCAACGTACACCTTAGGGTGGTCTTTCAGGTTCCGGCCCACGCCGGGGAGGTCCTGAACCACCGGAATGCCCACGCTCTCCAGCTGCCCGGCCGGGCCCACGCCGGAGAGCAGCAGCAGGTGGGGCGAACCGACCGCGCCGGCGCTGAGGATGATCTGCTCGGCAGCAACCGTGAAGGTCTGACCGCCGCTATCCACTTGCAGACCGGTCGCCCGCTGACCTCGAAAAACCACCCGCCGGACCTGGCAATCGGGCCGCACCGTCAGGTTGAGCCGGTGGCGGGCCTGGCTCAGGTAGCCCAGGGCGGCGCTGAACCGGACCCCGTTGTGGTTGTTGGTCACGCCCGGGCCAACCCCGTTGGAGTCCGGATGGTTGTGGTCGTTGGCCTCCGCAAAGCCGCTGGCGCGGCAGGCGTTGAAGAAGGCCCTTTGGGAGTCATCCCAGGCGTCCGGGTTGGAATGGTGCACGAAGATGGGCCCGTCGGAGCCGTGATAGTCGCCGTGCTGGTCAACATCCGTTTCCGACTTGCGGAAGAAGGGCAACACCTTTTCGTAGCTCCACTCGTCGTTGCCCCGGGACGCCCAGGCGTCGAAATCTTCGGGAACGCCACGGTAAAACGCCGAGGAATTGATGGCGCTGGAGCCGCCGGTGACCCGGCCGCGGGGCACCAGCATCGGCGGCGCCAGGTCGGTTGCGGTTGCCGTGAACTGCCAGTTGTGGCTGCTGGTGGTCAAAGAGACCGGGTGGCCGGCGGCCGTCCGCACGGAGGGCGGCACCGGAGCGGCGGCGAACCCGTATTTCAGCTCGTCGGGCAGTCGGTCAAAATCCGGATAGTCCGGGCCGGCTTCCAATAGCAGCACCGAGCGGCCCGGATCTTCCGACAGCCGGGCCGCCAGCACCGAACCGGCCGAGCCGGCCCCCACAATCGCCACATCATATTTCATGGTGTCTATCCTCGGGTTGAGCTCAGCGGGTTGACCTTGGAGGGGGATCATTGCACGCGGACACGGTAGCAACCGGCGAGCCTCAGTTACAAGCGCAATCGTACCCTCATGCGTACCCACTTCGTCATCGCGAGGAGGTCAGCGACGCGGCGATCTCGTTGACGCAACCGGCGCCGTCGTCCCAACGAGATTGCCACGCTGCGCTCGCAATGACAGTTCTGCGCGCTCGCAATGACAGTTCCGCCAGACTGGGTACGCATGAGCAATCGTACCGTCGGCTAACGATTGCAGGGCGATGACGTCGGGGGATGCAACCTGGGGTCGAGGTTTGCTGCGGACCCCGCGCCGGTATCGGTCAGGCTGCGATCCCGGCGGCAGACCGTGGAAGCGCGCTGCTCTGTCAGAAACTAAAACAAGGACCGCACCGCAGCCAGGATTTCCGCGGCTTTGGATTCGGTCAGGCGGCCGACGGTATTGCCGAAGCTACTTTCGGCAAAGGTAGCCAGTCGGTCCGGGCGCACCTTGCTGCCCGGGCGCAATCTTCCAGCGATTAAATCAGTCGCGCTGATTGGAATCGCTCTGCGGTATGGTATTGGGCTCGTCGTTACTGGACAAACTATCCAGTCCGCATATCTGCCATCGCCCACATCAGCCAGCAGGACCGTCGGACGGTCCTTCGCATCTTCACTGTCAGCATAGGGGAAGGGCAAAATGACAATGTCACCAACCATGATTAATCTATCTGCCCTCTAATATCGGGCAACGAGGCCAACCATGCCTGGTATTCGGGATCATCATCCGATTCATCATAGTAGGAGTTAAAGGATTCCAGCGCCATTGTCTGCCATTCGTTCTTGTCCCGGTCGCCGAATACTATCAGGTAACCGTCTTCCCAATATGCCATGTCGTCCACCACGTCCATGGTCTTGACGCTGACGGTGCAGACGCGGCGCAGCAGGTCGATGACCCGTTCCTTGTGGTCGGCGAAGCGGTAGGTGTTGAAGCGTTCGCGGATGGTGGGGTCGCGGGGCTTGCGCTCCTTGTACTGGTCCAGCACCCACTCCAGGGCGGAGCGGCTGCCCAGCTGGTAGCGCCAGGCGTCAGCCGGCACGCCGGTCAGCGTGGTCTGCTCGTCCAGGGTGATGACGCCGCGCTCCTTGTCAGCCCGCAGGATGGCCCGCCGCGGTTCGACGCCGGGCTTGTCCTGCCGTTCCAGCGGGTACGGGTCCGCCGTCTCGAAGCCCAGGTGCAGGTCCAGCAGTTCCTGGCCCATGCGTGCCCAAGCATCAAACTCGCGGTAGAAGGGCAGGCGGGGGAACTCGCGGAGCAGGTCGACGCGGTAGTCGTGGCGGTACACCGGGTCGTGGAGCACGGCGTAGGTGTAGGCGAAGATGTCCTCGGCGCCGATGCCGTCGGGATAGCGCTCGTCAAAGCCGGCGCCCCACTCCTGCCGGTAGTGGTCGTTGATCAGCCGCAGGCCCCACTGGGTGATGTTGCTGACCCGCTTGCCGTCCGCCGAATAGCGGTAGAGGGGGAGGCAGAAGGTTCCTCCATTGTTAGTGCCGGCGAATTTTTCGTTGGCGAGTTTGTTGGCAGCTAATGCTGCAAAGTAGTTAGCAGACGGCCCTTTGAAACAGATGACCGCGTTCTCTTGTTTCAAGTCCGCTCCGAACATTTCGTAGTGATTTCTCGTAAGCCTATCGCTCATCAAAGGGTCAGCAAAGTATTGCTTTACCGTGAACGGACGATGCAACGACTCTATTCGGTTGCCGTCGTTATAAATGATCCTCTCGCCCCGCTGGAACTTGGTCTGCAGCGTGTGGCTCGATTTGATCACCTTGTCGTATGATTTGTCCCCCGAATCCAGAAATCCGTTGTAAGTGTCAGCAAAGAACAGTGCTTTCGCCCGTAGATTCGAGGGGTTGAAATCGTACACCCATTCGTCCCTGTCGGTTTTCGCGCCCGGGCTCGCCAAGTGGAAAACGGAATGTTCATCCGTGGCGTCGTCGGTATACTTGGTATGCCAGTTCGCAAGAGGAAGCAAATTGTCAAAATCACCGTTGGACTGGTTTAGCCAACTGAGCTTAGCATCCGGAGTGATGCTTTGAAACTTCACACTGCCGATGTCCAGTTCTTGCAGGTTTGCCAGTTTTTCTGCGCCCGATTGCTTATCGTCGATAGCATAGTAGTGTACTTTGCCACTGCTATCACCATTGTAACCCCGCACAAAGAACCCGACAGCGACACCGATTCTGATACCAAAAATGTTCCCTGATCCCTTGCCGCTCTGGAAATTTCCACCAAAATCAACTATGTACAAGTCGCTGAACTCGTCGGCCATAATCTTGCGAAAACCGTCATCTTGCAGCGAATCAATGTAAGCCCGGTTGGTAATGAACCCGATAATCCCATCGTCCGCCAGCCGGTCAGAGGCCCAGCGGATGAACCGCTTGTACATATCGTATTGGTGCGTTTTTTGGGCCGTGCCGGCGGCGATATAGGTTTCGCGGATACGTTGGTCAACGTCAGGGTATGGGTCGTTGGCGGTGCCGTCGCCCCATAGGGTAGCACTGTCATTGTACGGCGGATTGCCGATGATGATGCTGATCGTCTGCTCGTTCTGCTCCCGCAGTCGCATCCAGTTTTCCTCGGATATGGCTCCGAGGTTCAAGCCAATCTGGTAGGTGAAAGTGCCGCCGGAGGTACCCTGCCATTCCATGTTGTCCAGCGTATTGACAAAACACAGATTAGGAAACTCCAGGTACTTACCAGTCCGCTCCTTGTAGGTGTATTCGATATTGAGGTTGGCGATGTAGTAGGGCAGTATCGCCACCTCGTTGGCGTGGATCTCGTTGCGGTACTTGTACTCCAGGCGGTCCGGCGGCAGGTGGTTGATCAGGCTGGTGATGAAGGTGCCGGTGCCGGTGGCCGGATCGAGAATCTGCACGTTGTCGTCGGCCAGGGTCTTGCCGAAGTGCTTCTGCAGCAGGTGGTCCGTGCCGCGTATGATGAAGTCGACCACCTCGTTGGGGGTGTAGACTACACCCAGGCGGTCAGCATCCTCGGGATTGTAGGCTTGGTAGAAGTTCTCGTAGATGGCCTTGAGGAACTGCTGCTTCTCCGCGTAGTCGGCGATTTGGTCGGCGGCCCGGCCGATGGCGCCGTAATAGACGCGCAGGCGGTCGATGGCCTGGCGTCGGGTGTCGCCGGTGAAGAAGGTGCTTTCCAGGGCGTCCAGCTGGCGGGCGACGTTGTTCTCGCGGTGGAACTGGTCTTCGGCGAATACGCGCAGGAAAATATCCTTGGTCAAGATGTGCTGCAACAGCATCTCGCGGATGTTCTCGGAAGACACCCAAGGGCCGATGGTGCGATGGCACAGTTCAAGGAATCCGGCGGCGGCGGCACGGTAGTCTGGGTTGTTGGCCTCCGCCTCAGCGACGGTGGTGCGTAGATTTTCCAGGACGGTGGGCAAGTCATCCCGGAACTGCTGGCGGGCCTGGCGGAACTCCTCGATCTGCGGCAGTTCATAGTCCAGGAAGCGGCGGATGAGGCGGTGCAGTTCTCCCGGGCGGGACATGTCCACCCGCATGGCCTCGTTGCCATTCTGGAAAAGGACGGCGGTCGCGGAGTCCTCGAAGAGGATGTTGTCCCGGGGGTAGCCGCGATTGAACTTGGCCTGGATCTCGGCATCGAGGTCGTCGTGGGTGTCCTTGGCCTCCCAGTAGCCGCGGGCCATGCGCAGGGAGTCCTTGACGGTGCCGTCGGGCCGGTTCCTGGATCCGGAGCCGGCTCCGGCGTCGAGTTCGTCGACGAGGGCGAGCTTCTCGCGGTGGTCGCGGCAGTAGGAGTCGAGGCACACGGCGAAGGCGCGGCGGATGCTCTGCTCGTTATCGGAGCCGCCGAATTCGAGGAAACGCTGCAGGTCGGCGCGGTAGCGTTCGATGTGCGGGTAAGAGGGCATGGTGAGATGGCCAAAGAGTGAGTTAATTCACGCTCTCTTGTAGCCCTCGTGTTACACGCGCCGGCAGCACGAACATAATTTCAGCCAAAGCCGTAGAGAAATCCAGAGACCTTTGTGCTTCCTCAGCGGTTGGGAATTGGGCGCTTTCATCAGCGTGCCTTTCGTCGTTAGCATCTAGCCTTACCTGGTGCGCCCAAGCAGCCATATCTGCCGTGATGATGTGGTCGGCCTCGGCTTTTTTGATGCGTTGGTTAAGGCTGCCGTCTTTGTATCCTTTGGCCTTGAGCATAGCGTCGACCGCGCTCGCCGCGAGCATTACCGCTCCTGACGGAGCATGAAGGGAGTCCTTGCATTGCTGCAAGTAGTTCATGGCAACATCGTCTATGGATTCATCTAGGCCGTCATCACTGGGGTAGGTTGCCAAGAGTGTTGGACGGCCCTGATGGTGAGATCTCCAAGCTGTGGTAACGACTCCGCCGCACCTGGCACAGTGGTAAAAAGCCCATTGCCGACCATTCAGTCTTGCTGAGTCTGCGGTTGCATTCCTATAGAATATCTCCAAGTTAGGGGTCGCAACCTTGCAATGAGGGCACCGATCAAGTTCTAGTTGCCTCGGTGCAACAAAAGGTCGTGCTTCAACGATCATAAACCTGGGTACTCCTTTTGGCTGCGAGATCGCGCACCATATCTAGCGACTCAGTCCAAGAATCCAACGATGATCATTTCACTGGTTACAATCCGGCGACCCCGCAGATATTGGGTGGCTCGAACTGCCGCCAGGTGCTATTGGTCATCGCAGTTCAGCATGGCGATCCAATAGCCGGAGTCAGCAAACGCCTCCAATGCATCACCCGTCACTGCTCATCCTCTTCTTTGGGAAAACCGTACAGATAGTGCTTGTAGTTTCGCGCCCCATCGGTCGGGAGCTCGTCAAACGCGCCCTCCGGCATCGACCGGTGGATTTCGTCAAACATCTCCAGAATGGATTGCCCCGCATTGTCAGACGCGGGTTCTCCCGACGGCCGTTCTAAGTTGCGGAGTTGCTTGATCTTCTGGGGGTCTTCCATGCCGGGTAGGAATTCCCCATCGTGGGGCACGAACGGCTCCGCGGATTCCGCTTCGATGTTGAGCACGACGATGGCGCCTTCAGGGAAGGCGACGGGTTCGAGTGGTGTGAAGACCCCATTGGCGAACCTGGCGTTTACCGTTTTGCTCATGGCGAGTCTCCTGGGGCGTGGTATCCAGCGACGGTTCCAGTCTAGCATGGGCCGATGCGGAACTGGTGACCTGGGAGTCGGCGCGAGCCGGGGCGAATGATCATTCGTCTTTACTGATGGTGACGGTCTGCGCGGCGCGGCCACGCGGATGGAAATGCCGGCGCCTCTGGCCCGCACCGGTCGGGGTATAATGAGCGGCGCGCTCTCAGAGGGCAAGGCCGTGGAAAGAACAGGGGCGGCTGTCACACGACAGCGCCGGTCGACGCTCGGCGACGGTTACCATAGCCGGTGTGAAGGCGATGGCCATCGCCGCGGAGATCGAAATGGAACTGTACCAGCTGGATTGCATAATGCACGAACCCGGTGCAAGCCAGGGGTGGCTTTACATGGCCGAGACACCGGACCTGCCCGGGTGCCGGGCATGGGGAGAAACCGCCGCCAGCGCCCTGTCTGAACTCGCCACGGTGGCCGAGCAATTCATTCTGTCCTACAAAGAGCGGGGCAAACCATTGCCCGAGGGGATAGTCCGGTCCCAAACCGGCAAGGGACGCATTTCCATAGCCGTATGACCTACCGGGAACTGACCAGGAAACTGAGAAGATTGGGATGCTCCTTTCCCGCTGTGGTCCGGAAACCTCGAAATAGTCATCACCTCAGTCCCGGAACCGCCACGTTCGTCGCGTTGACAAAGCGGGTGCGTCCCCGCTCCGATCCCACCCATGCTGAGCGCGCATCGCGCTATAATGTCCCCCATCGTCGCTACGAGAGAGGCGGCGTCTACCGACACACTCACAGGGAGCGAATTAGTCATGCCCAGCAACGCTGAATACATCGCCATCGAGCAGAAATACTACGCCCAGACGGTGCGCCGACGGCCGGTGGTCATCGTGCGGGGCGAGGGCTCTCGAGTGTGGGACGCCGACGGCAAGGAATACATCGACTTCGTGGCCGGCTGGGCCGTGGACAACCTGGGGCACTGCCCGCCGGTGGTGGTCGACGCCATCGCCCAGCAGGCGGCGACCCTGATCCAGACCTCGAACCAGTTCTACACCCTGCCCCAGCTGGACATCGCCGAGATGCTCATCGAGAACTCGTGCATGGACCGGGTGTTCTTCTGCAACAGCGGCGCCGAGGCCGTGGAGGGCGCGCTGAAGCTGGCCCGCCGCTACGGCAAGCTGCATAAGGACGGGGCCTACGAGGTCATCACCGCGTTCAACTCCTTCCACGGACGCACCATGAACGCCGTGGCCGCCACCGGCCAGCCCCACTACCACGAACTGTTTGAGCCCATCCCCGAGGGGTTCACCTACGTTGACTTTAACGACGTGGAGGCGGTGATGAACGCCACCACCGAGAACACCGTGGCCGTGATGGTCGAACCGGTGCAGGGCGAGGGCGGCGTGAACATCCCCGACGCTGATTACTTCCAGCGGCTGCGGGCCTGGTGCGACCAGAACAACATCCTGCTGATCCTCGACGAGGTGCAGACCGGCATGGGCCGGCTGGGCAGCCTGTTCGGCCACCAGGAATACGACGTGGAGCCCGACGTGATGATCCTGGCCAAGGGCCTGGGCTACGGCGTGCCCATCGGCGCCTTCCTGTCCAAGGAGAACGCCATGGCGCTGACCTACGGCGACCACGGCAGCACCTTCGGCGGCAACCCGCTGACCACCGCCGCCGCCGCCGCCGGCACGCGCTACATGCTGGAAAACGACGTCCTGGGCAATGTGAAGCGCATGGAGGTCGTGCTGCAGGACCGGCTCGACGGGCTGAAGGCGCGCTTCGGGTTCGTGGAAGAGATCCGCTGCAAGGGCCTGCTGGCCGCGGTGCAGTTCGATAGCGACATCATGCCTCGGGTGATGGACGCCGCCGAGGCGGCCGGCGTGCTGCTGAACGGCGTGCGCCCCAACGCGGTGCGCATCATGCCCGCCCTGAACATCACCGAGGACGAGATCGACGAGGGCGTGGGCCGGCTGAGCGAGGCGTTGGGCAACGTGTAACCACACCCGGATGGCAGCGAACGCCGGCGGTGTCCCTGCGGGGATGCCGCCGGCGCAATTCATCAACGTACGAACATCACGAGGTTAGGCGATGACCACTCCGCCGGAACAACCTGACCTTGAGGAACGCATCGCCAACCTGGCCAAGCGGTTGCACTATCATGGGCCCAACGCCCGGGAGCAGATCATGCACCGCGCTCTGAAAGCCCTTGAGGAAAGCCTGTCGCCGCCGCGTCCGGAGCGTTCCGCAGAAGAGCGAGCTGCCTTTTGGGCATCGGTCCGTGAAGGAGCTCGAAAGTACCGCGAGGAGCATCCTTACGACCCTGCCAACCCGGAGTCCCGTGTCTGGCAGGAAGAGCTGTACGACGAAAACGGGTTACCCGTATCAGCGGAGCGACTCGCGAAGGCAGAACGAGCAGAGCGGATGCAACGTTACGTTGATTTCGGTGTCAAGTATCGTGAGGCAAACCCTTACGATGACCACCATCCACCTTCCAGAGCATGGCAAGACGAACTTTACGACGACAACGGGCTGCCCAAGTGATCTCAGCCGACTCTTCAGCAATAATTGCCGTACTTACCGGCGAAGCAGAACGACAAACATTTTCCGACGCGATGGTCGAAGACGGTGAAGTGCTCGTATCAACGGCGACTGCGGTCGAGGTTTTGATTGTAGCTGCGGGGAAAGGCGACGATATCTACCAGCACGCCGTTGAGTTTCTAAAAGAGCCATTCATTGCACTGGTCGATCTGGATCAGGAACAACTGTGGGCCGCTGACGTGGCGAACCGCCGCTACGGCCGGGGTCGCCATCCCGCCGCGCTGAACTTCGGCGACACCTTTTCTTACGCGCTGGCATCAGTGCGGGAGTTGCCCCTGCTGTTCAAGGGCAACGACTTCGCACAGACGGATGTTACGCGGGCGGTGTGAGCAGCGAGCCGAACCCCTCTAATCCCCCTGCTGCCGGAGCTGCGTCCTTACGGGGAGGCCGTAGATGTCGATGAAGCCCTTGGCGGCGGTGTGGTCGAACTCGTCGGCCCGGTCGTAGGTCGCCAGACCGTAGTTGTACAGCGGCCGGTCGGCGGTGCGGCCCACGACCACGCAGGACCCCTTGTGCAGGCGGACGCGCACGTCGCCGGTCACGTGGCGTTGGGTGCTGTCGATGTAGGCGTCCAGGTCGCGGCGGTGGGCGGTGTACCACAGGCCGTTGTAAACCAGCTCGGCATACTCCTGGGCGATGCGCTCCTTGAGCCGGCTCTGCTCTCGGGAGAGGGTCATGGTCTCCAGGGCGCGGTGTGCTGAGTGCAGCAGCACGGCGGCCGGTGACTCGTACACCTCGCGGCTCTTGATACCCACAAGGCGGTTCTCCACGTGGTCAATGCGGCCGATGCCGTGGGCGCCGGCCAGGGTGTTGAGATGGCCGATCATCGCGACGCCGGCCATGGACTCGCCGTCGACGGCGGTGGGAATGCCCTCCTCGAACCGGATTTCCACGTAGGCGGGGTCGTCAGGGGCCGCGCCGGGGCTGACGGTCCACTCGTAGGCGTCTTCGGGGGGTTCATTCCAAGGGTCTTCCAACTCGCCAGCCTCGGCGCTGCGGCCCCACAGGTTCTCGTCGGTGCTGTACTTATTGTTCGACGGCGCGATGGGGAGGTTGCGATCGCGGGCGTATAGCACCTCGTCCTCGCGGTTCATGCCCCACTCACGGATGGGGGCGATGAGCTCCACGCCCGGCGCCAGTGCGGACACGCCCACCTCGATACGCACCTGGTCGTTGCCCTTGCCGGTGCAGCCGTGGGCGACGGCGTCGGCGTCGTGCTCCCGCGCCACGTCGGCCAGGTAGCGGGCGATGAGCGGCCGGCCCAGCGCAGTGGCCAGGGGATACTGGCCCTCGTAGATCGCGCCGGCGCGGAGGGCGGGCCAGAGGAACTCATCGACCAGCGTCTCCCGGCCGTCCACGGTGACGGCCTGCGACGCGCCAACGGCGTAGGCGCGCTGGCGGATGGTCTCGAGGTCCACCATGCCCAGGTCGATGGTGCAGGTGATGACGTCGGCGTCGTAGTTTTCCTTGAGCCACGGTACGGCCACGGAGGTATCCAGGCCGCCGGAGTAGGCGAGGACGATTTTCTTGCTGGGCATTGGCGGGGTGTTCTCCTATGTGTTTAGTAGGGGTATCGGAAGCCGGGGCATCGGTCAGGCGGCTTGTTCAATCCGTTCGCGAAGGTACTCATTGCTGCGTGCGCCCTTCGTCCGGTTGCACCAGCCGCAGAGGAGTTGCAGATTGGAGTCGACGTCCGGTCCGCCCTTGGACCGGGGAGTTATGTGGTCAAACTCCAGCAGCCGTACGGGCAGTTCCAGTTGGCAGCCGCCGCATTTGCCTCCCTGTGTCCCGTAGAGAAGCGCTTTGATGCCGGGTGACCTACGAGGCGCATCGGCATCCGTGCGCTTGGGGACATCGGTGCGATGGATGACACTGCCGAACAGGGCAGGGAACTCCTCATCACCCAGGCTCACTTCCTTCCGCATCCGGTCGATGACCAACTCGTATGCCTTCTCGGAGATGTCAACGCCAATCCACTGCCTCCCCAATCGCTCGGCGGCGATGCAGGCCGTGGCGCAGCCGCAGAAAGGGTCGAGGACCACGTCGCCCTCATTGGACGACGCCTTGATGATGCGTTCCAACAGGGCCAGGGGCTTCTGGGTGGGGTAGCCGGTGCGCTCTTTAGCCTGTGGGTTCACCGGGGCGATGTCTGTCCAGATGGTGTCTTGGATACGGCCGGGCATTTCGCTCAGGTAACGCTTGATCTGTGGCCGTTTTTGCTTTGAGTCGGGATGCCAGATGCGGCCTTCACCGTCCAGCTTAGCCATGGTTTCTTGAGAATAACGCCAACCCTTCGGCGGATATGCGTAACCCTGCCATTCGTACATCATGTTGGGGCGCGGATTGGGGCTGGTCATATTGTCGAGTGTGTACCGACCCCTGCCGTCATTATCGTCGTAGCGATATTTGGTGCTCACATACTTTTCGTCATATTCGCCGTATTGAGGGTTCCAAAGATAACTACTGCTGTGGGCGTAGTAGAAGATGATGTCGTTGACTGCGGCCCAGTTCTTGGTGTCGCTATGAGTGGTAGTGCGCTTCCAGGTAATCTCACTGCGGAAGTTTTCCGCTCCGAACACAGCGTCCATCGTCGCTTTGAGGTAGTGGCTGGCCGTTGGATCACAGTGCAGATAAATGCTGCCGGTGGGTTTGAGGAGGCGGTGCATTTCCATGAGGCGAACAGTCATCCACGTCAGGTAGGCCTGCATCCCTTCCGAATGGGCCTTGCCGGCGGCGGTGATGATGTGGGCCAGGGCGGGATGCTCATCCTCGATCTGGATGACCCATTCCTCTTTCACGTCATCCAAGGTCCATGCGTCCTTGAAGGAAGCGCCGGCGGCCTGGCTGCCGATGGGGGCCTCGAACATCCGCTTGGAGTTGAAGGGCGGGTCCAGGTAGATGAGATCAACGGAAGCGGAGTTGATCCCGCGCATGACCTCAAGGTTATCGCGGATGAAGATGGTGCGATTTGCGACGTTGAGGATAGGATTTTTTGATGTCGACCGACTCTCCTCGCCAAAAATGCGCTGCACTTCGTCGTCGTCAACGCCCAACTGCTGACGCAGAATTGAGAGCGCTACCGACGTGTATTCAGCTTGCCCCCGGGCGAGATAGGACAAGGCTTGTTCGTAACGCAGAGCGTAGAACTCTGGGTCTCGTTCCGCCCGTTTTCGGACCATCTCGCTGAAACCATCCATATCATTCACCTTCCCCGGTGATCTTGCCAGTAGCCTTTGACCCTAGCGATGTCTCGCCGCTGTTCTCTGGGGTTATTCTTATCGCCGCCATGAAGGAGCCATAGTGTGTTGCCAGCTCGTCCAAAATAAATCCGATACCCTGTTCGTAGCCGACGCTCAAACAATCCATCGCCCAGAGCTTTGACGTTGTTCCAATTCTGTGCCAACAGCTGGTCAACGGCATTGGTCACTTGAGCCGCGGCGCGACCGTCAATACTGTCGAACCATTCCTCAAATGGATAGCGACCACTCCGCTGGTACAGTTCCACTCTATAAGTCGGTGTCGGCTCCATGATACTTTGCAGCAAGATCCCGGACGTCAACCCCAGCTGCTTAGCGTGTCATTAACCAATTCCGGTTATTCCCGCGGCTCGGTGCGCAGTTGGTTCACGTAGTTCACCAGCGCGAACACGCCGGAAGCCTGCCTGACCAGGAACTCGGAACCCATCAATCCACCCAGGCTGCTGAATACGTCTAGGCGGATGCGCCGTCCGTTGCTGACGATGGACCGGTCCCAGTGCGCCTTCACGCCGTCGATGGTTGACATGGGGACGCGGGCGGAGTCGGCGGAAACGGACTTTCCCAGGTACACGAAATCGCGATCGGCCCACATCATCCCGCGCCGGCATTCAAACGGTCCGACCATCTCGGGCGTCTCAGAAGCGGTTTCGCCGAGTTCCGTGGTCTGTTCTTCAGTGTAGACGTGGTGGAGGTGAGCGGTGAGACCGATCATTCCCCAGTACTGCAGCGGCCCGAAACTGGCGCGGACCAGGCCCGTGGGACCCTGCACCATGATCCGGGTTTCGGCGCGAGTGGGGTTCTCCTTGAAAAAGTCCCAGTCGGCGACGATATCCGATACGTCGGTCAGCGGCAGGCGAAAGGATTGGCTGGTATCCATGCCCGACTTGTGAAGGCAGCCGTCTTCAATCCACACCAGGCCATCCAGGCACGGTATCGGGTTGAACACCTGGGGAACGCGGATTTTGCCGTGGTGGCCATCCGCCGAGCCAGCCGACTCGCCACGGCGCCTCCGGAATATGCTAATCATGCCCGCTCCTGCTCTCCATTGCCATGGCGCCAGCGAAAATTATTCTACCAGCATATCTTGAGCGCACCTACCATTGGTTCCAGTGGACGATGTCGTCCAGCGACTCGCGGTGGGCGGGCCGGAACCGGTCGCCGATGGTGTAGGCCAGGGGGATGAGGCCGGCCTGCATGACCCGGCGGTACGGAATGTCCAGCGCGGCGGCGGCCTCCTCCTCGTACATCAGGTGAATGCAGGTGAACACCGACCCGACGCCTCGGGCGCGGGCGGCCAGCATCAGGCTCCAGGCTGCGGGCATGATGGTTCCCCATTGCGCGCTCTGTACCAGGGTCGGCGCGCTGTCGGTGCGCCCGGCGATGCAAGGGATGACCATGACGGGAGCGCGGTGCAGGTTGTCGGCGAGATACTGGGCGGAGTCGCCCACCCGGTCCTGTACGGCGGCGCGGACGGGATCATCGTAGGTCAGGTTGGTGGCCGCCGTGGGTGATTGGGTGTACTGCTCCCACCCCCGGCGATAGAGGTCGGCGATGGCGCGGCGCTTGTCGGGGTCGGTGATCACCATGAAGTGCCAGTTCTGCCGGTTGCTGGCGGTAGGAGCCTGCTGGGCCACGGCCAGGCATTCGCGGATGATCTCGTCGGGGATGGGCCGGTCAAAGTCCAGGCGCTTGCGGACGGCGCGGGTAGTGGTCAGCAGGGCATCGGGCGAGAGGTCATGGATCGCGGGCATGGGTGGGGCTCCTTGAGATCGATCCGAGCGGATGCGGGGCCGCAGGGTCGCTTAATTGACGACGACTTGGGACGGTTATAGGATGACCGCCGATTTGACGGAACACATTTCAACGAAGATAGTCCACGTTCGCGGAAGTAGCAAATAATCATGCGATGCAAATGGCGGATGGGCACAACCAATTTTATGCCAGCGGGATTGGCCTCGGTATTGATTGTCCTGGGATGTTCCGCCCCCACAGGCGGATTGACTGGCCCCTCTCCTACGTACACCCCGTATCCCACCGAAACGCCGTACCCGACCTACACCCCTTATCCCAAAGCAACACACCCGCCATTGACTGACGACCAAATCCTGGAGCGGCTGCAACGACGTGGGGCGATCTCCACCGCAACTCCTCCGCGAACAGCCCCACCATCAGCGCCCACCACCGATTTATTGAGTCGGGCTCGCTCGCGGCAGGAGGCATTTAAGACTAAACCGAAGCCAAGGTGAAACCCGCACTTGGTTTGGATAGAATTGGAAGGAATTGAGAGGATCGGTTGGGAAGTTGCCGGGGGTTGCTGGTGGGTATGCTGGAGATGGGAGCGCTGCTGGAGCGGTGGCGCATGGATGAGGCTGCGGTACGACGACGGATGTACCGAGCGCCGACGCCTCGGGAGCGGGAACGGTGGCACGCGGTGTGGTTACTGGCGCGAGGCTGGACGGCCGCGGCCGCGGCCGCGGCGTTGGAACGGGACGCCCACACTATTGGCCAATGGGCCACGGCATTCCGGGAGGGTGGTCCTGAGGCGCTGGCTTTTGAGCAGTCAGGAGGTTCCCCCCGCATTGAACCGGGAGCGGTAGGCCGAGTTGAAGGCGGCGGTGCAGGAATTGCCGTCGCAAGCTGGCATCGATTTGTCCAACTGGAACTGGAAGGCGGTGCGCCGGTTGGTAGAGGAACGCTTCGGGTTGACGCTGAGCCGGAGTGGTTGCCTGAATTACCTGCACCGGTTGGGCTTTGTCCTGAAGCGTCCCAAGAAGCGGTTGGTCAAGGCAGACCCGGTACGGCGGGAAGGCTTTGTGAGGGAGTACATTGCCTTGACAGCGGCGGCCCGACGAACTGGGGCCAAGATATTCTTCGCTGATGAGGCTCACTTTCGGGCGGATGCGGATCTGCGGGCCAAATGGGTGCTGAAGGGTGAACCGGCGCTGGTGGACTCCACCAGCCCGCGACGTGGGGAGAAGGCGAGCTACTACTCGGCGGTGTGTCTGGAAACCGGAGAGGTGGAGTTGCTGGAACTGGAAGGTAACAGCAACTCCACCACCTCGGTTGCCTTCCTGTCGGTTGCCTTCCTGCGTCAACTGCGGGCGCAACACACCGAACCGTTGACGGTGATTTGGGACAATTCCCCAGCTCATAGGGGCGACGCGCTGCGAGCCTACCTGGCCAACCCCAACTTGAACCTGCGCTTGGTGAACCTGCCCACCTATAGCCCAGATTTCAACGCCGACGAGGCTATTTGGGGCTGGGTACGTCAAGAGGTGACCGCCAACCTGTGCCTGGGGACCCGTGCCGCAGTCCAGGAGAAGGTGGGCGACTTTTTCGCCAGCCTGTCCAGCCGATGCGACGAAGTCAAGCGCCGATGCCAGACCGTGCTTCAGGCTCGAGCAGCAGAACTGACTGCCAGCACTCAAGCCGACCCTTCCCATCCCGCGAATGTAGATTTCACCTTGGCTTCAGTTTAGTCCGAGATTCGTGGCAATCGACGACGCGGCCCCGGTTCTACAAACGGCCACCGTGGACGCCCACGCCATTACGCTGACCTATGACGAGCCGCTCTACGACTCCAAGCCTCCCCCCTCCACCGCTTTCAGCGTGAAGGTGGACGGGATCGCCTCCACGATCAGGTCAACCCAGGTCAACCAACTCGCCGTCAAGCTCTACCTCCACGATCCCGTGGGCGCAGCCACGGTTACCCTGGATTACACCGTTCCCCCCTGGAACACCGGCAGAATCCACGACCAGTCAGGCAACCTGGCCGCTGCCCTCAGCGACCAAGCGGTGACCAACAACACCGCGGACAAGACCGCTCCAAGGGCATCCACAGTCACCGTTGACGGCGACACCGTCACCCTGACTTACGCCGAAACTTTGGACCAGAACAGAATCCCGCCCAAAACCACCTTCGCCGTCAAGGTCGGCACATCCACTCACGCTATCGAAACCGTTTCGGTCCAGCAAGCCGTCGTGACATTGGACCTGGAAACTCCGGTGGCCTCCGGTGACACCGTGACCTTCGACTACGCCGCTCCCACCAGTCCGGCGATCTCCAAATTACAGGACCCGTCCGGCAACGCCGCGGTCTCCCTCGACGACGTTACCGTAACCAACAACACCGCCGATTCCGGCAGCAGCAGATCCCAGGAACCCGATCCTCTCGGGATCCCTCAAAACCTGGATGTTGACCTCCGGCAAAGCGGCAAACTCAACGCCACTTGGGACCCGCCCAATACCGGGCCCACTCCCACCGGCTACACCATCCAGTGGAAAGCCGCCTACGACTCCTGGACCGACCCGGACACCGTATCCCAGGCCAGCCTGACCAAAACCTCATACGTCATCAACGGCCTCACCAACGGCAGCGAATACGCCGCCCGCGTTTTTGCCACCAGGGACAGCTCCCAGGGCGATCCGTCCGACGTCGCAACCGGCACACCCCAGGAAACCACGCCCCCCGAACTTTCGACCGCCTCGGTCCGTGAAGCCACGCTGACCCTCAACTTCAACGAAGCCCTGGACGGCACCGCAACGCCGAATAAATCCGCCTTCACGGTCAACGTGGACGGCAGTAACCGGGAAATCAACGCCGTATCAGTATCAGACGCCACCGTCACCGTCACCCTCTCCACCAGCGTCGCCTCGGCAGACGCCGCCACCGTGTCATACACGGTCCCTGCGGACAGGTCGGCATCCAGATTGCAGGACATAGCCGGAAACGCGGCTGCTTCTTTCAATGGGCAGAGTGTGACCAACGATACCCCCGCGCCGGTCCCCTTCACGGCCAGCGCCCACAACGTTCCTTCAACCCACGATGGCAGCACGAACTTCACTTTCGAGCTGCGTTTCAGCGAAACTCCCAAGCAAGGATTCAGCTACCGCACCTTGCGCGACCACGCCTTCACGGTGACTGATGGTGAGGTCACCAAAGGGCGGCGGCTGGAGAAAGGCAAAAACGTCCGCTGGGAAATAACCACGGCTCCCAACGGACACGGCCGGGTCACCATCATGCTGCCCGTCACCACGGACTGCGATGCCGCCGGAGCCATCTGCACTCAGGACGGCAGAATGCTCTCCAGCCTCCTGGAGATCACCATCGCGGGACCGGACGGCTAGCTCTTGAACGGAACCCGCCAAAGGGATGCAGGGGAGCCGGTGAGACCGGGCAGGGCTAGGCACCACGCACAATGAAACGGAACCGATGGTGGTAGGCTTCCGGTACAAGTCTGCCACCCGACAAGATGGAGGTAAGTGACATGCAACTGGCGGTTCAGCGCCCAGGACGCCCGAACCAAACTGCAGCGATTTACCCCTGCCTTTCCACAGTTGACTGAGTACTAAACTGAAGCCAAGGTGAAATCTACATTCGCGGGATGGGAAGGGTCGGCTTGAGTGCTGGCAGTCAGTTCTGCTGCTCGAGCCTGAAGCACGGTCTGGCATCGGCGCTTGACTTCGTCGCATCGGCTGGACAGGCTGGCGAAAAAGTCGCCCACCTTCTCCTGGACTGCGGCACGGGTCCCCAGGCACAGGTTGGCGGTCACCTCTTGACGTACCCAGCCCCAAATAGCCTCGTCGGCGTTGAAATCTGGGCTATAGGTGGGCAGGTTCACCAAGCGCAGGTTCAAGTTGGGGTTGGCCAGGTAGGCTCGCAGCGCGTCGCCCCTATGAGCTGGGGAATTGTCCCAAATCACCGTCAACGGTTCGGTGTGTTGCGCCCGCAGTTGACGCAGGAAGGCAACCGACAGGAAGGCAACCGAGGTGGTGGAGTTGCTGTTACCTTCCAGTTCCATCAACTCCACCTCTCCGGTTTCCAGACACACCGCCGAGTAGTAGCTCGCCTTCTCCCCACGTCGCGGGCTGGTGGAGTCCACCAGCGCCGGTTCACCCTTCAGCACCCATTTGGCCCGCAGATCCGCATCCGCCCGAAAGTGAGCCTCATCAGCGAAGAATATCTTGGCCCCAGTTCGTCGGGCCGCCGCTGTCAAGGCAATGTACTCCCTCACAAAGCCTTCCCGCCGTACCGGGTCTGCCTTGACCAACCGCTTCTTGGGACGCTTCAGGACAAAGCCCAACCGGTGCAGGTAATTCAGGCAACCACTCCGGCTCAGCGTCAACCCGAAGCGTTCCTCTACCAACCGGCGCACCGCCTTCCAGTTCCAGTTGGACAAATCGATGCCAGCTTGCGACGGCAATTCCTGCACCGCCGCCTTCAACTCGGCCTGCCGCTCCCGGTTCAATGCGGGGGGGAACCTCCTGACTGCTCAAAAGCCAGCGCCTCAGGACCACCCTCCCGGAATGCCGTGGCCCATTGGCCAATAGTGTGGGCGTCCCGTTCCAACGCCGCGGCCGCGGCCGCGGCCGTCCAGCCTCGCGCCAGCAACCACACCGCGTGCCACCGTTCCCGCTCCCGAGGCGTCGGCGCTCGGTACATCCGTCGTCGTACCGCAGCCTCATCCATGCGCCACCGCTCCAGCAGCGCTCCCATCTCCAGCATACCCACCAGCAACCCCCGGCAACTTCCCAACCGATCCTCTCAATTCCTTCCAATTCTATCTAAACCAAGTGCGGGTTTCACCTTGGCTTCGGTTTAGGGTCCGGTATCAAAAGCTTTGCAGAGGGGCTGAATGGCCGGTGCGGCATGGTTACGACGTAATGCGTCGCGCCAGGTGTCCCGCGTCAACTAGAAATGCCGGTTACGTCGATTAGTTTTGCCGGTTCACCTCCTCTGGCTGGCGGCGTTGCTGGGCCGCGCCGGTGCGGTAGCTGGGGACGTCAAACTCCAGGATGACGGAGTGATGCACCACCCGGTCGATGGCGGCCGCGGTGGCCATGGGGTTGGCGAAGATGCGCTCCCACTCCGAGAAGACCAGGTTGGACGTGATGCCCAGCGACCTCCGCTCGTAGCGTTCGGCGATGAGGGTGAAGAGGACCTCGGACTCCTCGGCCCCCTGGGGCAGATAGCCCAGGTCGTCCAGGAGCAGGAAGTCGAAGTTGTCCAGCTTGCGCAGCTGCCGGGGCAGGGCAAGGTCGCGCTTTGCGGCGAGCAGTTCCTGCACCAGACGATAGGCTGGGGCGAAGAGGACCGAGTGGCCGGCTTCCACTAGGCGGTGGCCCAAGGCACACAGGGCGTGGGTCTTGCCGGTGCCGGGCAATCCGAAGGCCAGCACGTTGACGCCGCTATCTACGAAACTGGCCTGGGCCAGTTGGTCCATCTGCTGCCTGAGTGCCAAGGGCATCCGGTCGTGCTCGAAGGTCTCCCAGGTCTTGCCCGAGGGCAGCCTGGATATCTTGCGCAGCCGGTCGATGCGACGCTGACGGCGATCCTCGGCTTCCTGTTCCAGCACCTCCAGAAAGGTGGGCAGGGCGTCGCCGTGGCCAGCGGCGGTGAAACGCGGCGTGGTTTCCGCCCCCGCCGTGGGCAGCTTGAATTGGTGGCACAGATCGCTGATGCGTTCCTGCATGATGCTGGTGTCCGTCATCCGCACACCTCCACCGTGGCCAGGCTGACCGTGAGCAAGCGGTCGTAGACTTTCAGGTCCGGCTTCCCGGACAGGGTCAGCAGCGGAGCTTCCGGCGCCCTGGGCTCGGCCAACTCCTTCACCGCAGCGTAGTCGAAGGTCTCCCCCGTTTCCAAAAGCAGGTCCAGCGCGCTGTCCACCGTGGCTTCCATCGTGGTCGCCGCCAGGTGCAGGATGCGCGCGTACTCCACGTCGGCTCGTTCCCCACGCCATTTCCTGAGCCCGTCGTAGGCGAGGCGGAAGTGCATGGTGGGAAACAGCTGCTCCCGGAAGCGGTAGCGAGCGAAGGCCCCTGGCTTGCGCACCAGCGACCCGATGACATGGCGGTAATTGACGTTGGCTTCCCCCTCACCGTGCACCCGCGCCATGCGTTCCACCAGACTGCCCTTGTAGTACACTTCCACCCAGTCGGCGTACAGCCGGATCCGCACCTCCTTCCCGATGAGACGGGAGGGCACGGAGTAGGTCCGACCGGCTGCCTTGACGGTGCTCCACTTACGGACCTTGGCCTGGTAGTTGACGTATTCCGGCATGGGAGCTGAGGGTAGGGGTCCCAGCGAAGGCATTTCCTGCTCCAGCTTCCCTTGTACCAGGCGATTGCGCCTGGCGACCATCTGCCGGATGAAGTCGGCGTAGTGGTCGACGGTGTCGAAGTCGCGGCTGCCTCTGAGCATCAGGGCTTGGTCGATGGCGTCCTTGAGCCGGTAGTGAGCCTGCTCGGCGACGCCGTTTTCATGGCTCTGGCCGCGATTGATGCGGGTGGACTGGAGACCGTAGTGGTCCAGCAGGGCGGCGTAATTGTCGTTAAGCGCCCGCCCCCGGCTGCGTTTCACCTCGTGGGTGGCGGCAGAGGTATTGTCGCTGCGCACCACCTCAGGCACGCCGCCCAGGGTCCAGAGGGCAGATTGCAGACCCTTTTGCAACGCCAGGAAGGTCTCGCCGGCGGCGAGCTCCGCGTAGCGCCACCCCGAGTGGCTGAGGATCAGCTGGAACAGCTGGTGGCGGTAGGGCTGACCGGCGATAGTCACTTTCAGGGAACTGCCGTGGGTGAAGTCGAACTGGGCTTCCCGGCCGGGTGGATGCTCCTGGGGGAAGTACACCTCCTGATCCGGACCGTTTAGCGCCCGCCAATCCTGTAATCGTCGTTGCAGTGTGCGCAGCTGGGAAGCGCTGAACCGGCCGGGATGCTGCTCCTCCAACCACTCGATAATTGTCGTTGCCTTCAGCTTGCCCGCCGCTTCTCCTTGCCTGGACTTTGCGCATTTTTTAGGAAAAGAATAAGGACAGGGTAAGATGGCCTGACCCCACTTTCGACGAAAGGTCCAGCCATGCTCACCCTGCCCGATGCCATTGTAGCCGTTCTCGTTCCCTTCGCAACGTTGTTCAGCAACCCAACCTGGCGCAAAGCGCAGGTGTTGCTGGTGGGCGCGATACTGGCGCCAGGCCAGCGCACGGTGGCCGCGGCGCTGCGGGTCATGGGTCGCAGCGATGACGGCGACTTCGCCCGCTACCATGAGGTGCTCAACCGGGCGGTGTGGTCGCCCCGTGCGGCCGCGGGTATTCTGTTGGTATTGTTGCTCCAGCACCTGGATCGCGGCGATGGCCCCCTGATCTTCGGCGTCGACGAAACCTTGGAGCGGCGTCGGGGCCGTAGCATCGGCGCTCTGGGCGTTTACCGTGATGCGGTGCGTTCCAGCCGCTCCCAAGTGGTCAAAGCCAGTGGTTTGCGCTGGATCTCCCTGATGTGGCTGGGCCAGGTGCCCTGGGCGGGACGCCATTGGGCCCTGCCGGTGCTCACGGTGCTGGCGCCATCGGCGCGGTACTATCAGGAGAGAGGACGTCGGCACAAGAAGCTCACCGACTGGGCACGCCAGATGGTCCTGCAACTGCGCCGCTGGCTGCCGCAGCGGTCGCTGGTGCTGGTGGGGGACAACGGCTACGCTGTGCTCGACCTGCTGCACTGCTGCCAGTCCCTGTCGGAACCCGTTACCCTGATCGCCAGACTGCGCCTGGATGCCGCCCTCTATGCGCCCGCGCCACCCCGTCAACCGGGTCAGAACGGCCGCCCAGCGCTGAAGGGCGCACGACGACCCTCGCTGAAAGCGCTCCTTGAGCAGCCCCCGGCTACTGACCAGCCTCAGGTAACCTGGACCAGCGCCACGGTGGGCTGGTACGACGGCGCCACCCGCACTGTGGAACTCACCTCCCAGACCGCAGTCTGGTACCGCTCGGGCAAACCCCCGGTGCGCATTCGCTGGGTGCTGATCCGAGACCCACAGGGCGCCTTCGCGCCCCAGGCCCTGCTGTGCACCGACCCGTCGGCAGACCCGACGCAGATCCTGGAATGGCCAGATCCTGGAATGGTTCGTGCTGCGCTGGCAACTGGAGGTCACTTTTCAGGAGGTGCGGACCCATCTGGGCGTGGAGACCCAGCGCCAGTGGTCCGACCTGGCCATCACCCGCACCACGCCGGTCCTGCTGGGACTCTTTTCCTGGATCACCCTGGCCGCCCACGCGCTGCAAGAACGCCACCCCATGATCCAGCGTAGAGCGGCCTGGTACGACAAACCGTCGCCGACCTTCGTCGACGCCATCGCCCTGGTGCGCCGCCACCTGTGGCTGGCGTCGGAGGGTTTCCCCCGGTCGCCCAGCGACCCCGATACGCAAGAACTCCCCACCGCTCTGTACCACCGATTGGTGGATTCCCTCGCTTACGCCGCCTGAAATGCGCAAAGTCCAGCTTGCAGCAGGGGCTCGATCTCTTCCTCCCACACCCCGTCGAAGGGATCGGGCCGGGTGCGCCACTGGCGCTCTTGCCTGGTTTCCGACGGCAACGGGCCGCTTTGCCATTTCCGTGCCGAGCGCACGCTCATTCCAGCCTTGGCCGCTGCTGTCTCCTGAGTCTTTCCTTCCATAAGTTTCCGCCTCAATAGTGCGACTTGTCGGTCTGTGATCAATCCGGTACCTCCGTACCGGATGATTTACCTCATCTCGACCGGCAAAAGTAGTCGTCGCGACCGGCAGGACTTATTGTCGTTCATCATACACGAGCTGCATAGGTTACGATTCGTGCACATGGACTACCCTGCTGAGGGTACTAAACTGAAGCCAAGGTGAAATCTACATTCGCGGGATGGGAAGGGTCGGCTTGAGTGCTGGCAGTCAGTTCTGCTGCTCGAGCCTGAAGCACGGTCTGGCATCGGCGCTTGACTTCGTCGCATCGGCTGGACAGGCTGGCGAAAAAGTCGCCCACCTTCTCCTGGACTGCGGCACGGGTCCCCAGGCACAGGTTGGCGGTCACCTCTTGACGTACCCAGCCCCAAATAGCCTCGTCGGCGTTGAAATCTGGGCTATAGGTGGGCAGGTTCACCAAGCGCAGGTTCAAGTTGGGGTTGGCCAGGTAGGCTCGCAGCGCGTCGCCCCTATGAGCTGGGGAATTGTCCCAAATCACCGTCAACGGTTCGGTGTGTTGCGCCCGCAGTTGACGCAGGAAGGCAACCGACAGGAAGGCAACCGAGGTGGTGGAGTTGCTGTTACCTTCCAGTTCCATCAACTCCACCTCTCCGGTTTCCAGACACACCGCCGAGTAGTAGCTCGCCTTCTCCCCACGTCGCGGGCTGGTGGAGTCCACCAGCGCCGGTTCACCCTTCAGCACCCATTTGGCCCGCAGATCCGCATCCGCCCGAAAGTGAGCCTCGTCAGCGAAGAATATCTTGGCCCCAGTTCGTCGGGCCGCCGCTGTCAAGGCAATGTACTCCCTCACAAAGCCTTCCCGCCGTACCGGGTCTGCCTTGACCAACCGCTTCTTGGGACGCTTCAGGACAAAGCCCAACCGGTGCAGGTAATTCAGGCAACCACTCCGGCTCAGCGTCAACCCGAAGCGTTCCTCTACCAACCGGCGCACCGCCTTCCAGTTCCAGTTGGACAAATCGATGCCAGCTTGCGACGGCAATTCCTGCACCGCCGCCTTCAACTCGGCCTGCCGCTCCCGGTTCAATGCGGGGGGGAACCTCCTGACTGCTCAAAAGCCAGCGCCTCAGGACCACCCTCCCGGAATGCCGTGGCCCATTGGCCAATAGTGTGGGCGTCCCGTTCCAACGCCGCGGCCGCGGCCGCGGCCGCGGCCGTCCAGCCTCGCGCCAGCAACCACACCGCGTGCCACCGTTCCCGCTCCCGAGGCGTCGGCGCTCGGTACATCCGTCGTCGTACCGCAGCCTCATCCATGCGCCACCGCTCCAGCAGCGCTCCCATCTCCAGCATACCCACCAGCAACCCCCGGCAACTTCCCAACCGATCCTCTCAATTCCTTCCAATTCTATCTAAACCAAGTGCGGGTTTCACCTTGGCTTCGGTTTAGTATTCAGTCATACCTGTATCGACAGATACGGCGGAGGTGAGCCGGAGTGGCTACGCTGAGCAGCAATCAGCAGTGCGGGAGGTCCAGCATCCATGGTTCAGGAGAAGTACGGGGTACAGTTGACGGCAGAGGATCGAGCAGGGCTCCGACAGTGGATCCGAAGCGGCCAGCATTCGGCTCGGGTAATCACGCGGGCGCGCATCCTGCTCAGGACTGACGAAGGATGGAGCGCGAGCCAGACGGTGTTGCGCACCAAACGGCGCTACGCCGAGGAAGGATTGGACGGCGTGCTGCACGACCATCCTCAAGCCAACCGGTATCGTAAGCTGGATGATCGTGGCGAAGCCCATCTGATCGCGCTGGCGTGCAGCGCTGCGCCCGAAGGACATGACCGCTGAGCCCTTGACCAGTTACCCTGCGGCTGCTGGCCGACCAGGCGGTAGAGTTGGGGTTGGTAGAATCGCTGTCCCACGAGACGGTGCGTCTGCGACTCAAAAAACATCCTCCAGCCGTGGCGGAAGCAACAGTGGTGCATCCCCAAGGTGAACGGGGAGTTCGTGGCCGCCATGGAGGACGTGCTGGACCTCTACGCCGAACCCTACGACCCAAACCGGCCGGTGGTGTGCTTCGACGAGACCTCCACCCAACTGCTGGCCGATGTGAGAGAGCCTTTGCCCGCCCAACCGGGACGCCCGCGACGCCAGGACTACGAGTACCGGCGCGGCGGCACCCGCAACATCTTCCTGACCTGTGAACCCCTGGCCGGTTGGCGCCACATAGCCATCACCGAACGCCGTACCCTGCAGGACTTCGCCCACCAGATGCAGTGGCTGGTGGATGTAGCCTATCCCCACGCTCCGGTGGTACGGGTGGTGCTCGACAATCTGAACACCCACCGCATGGCTTCCCTGTACGAGACCTTTCCGGCTGCTGAGGCTCGGCGCATCGTGAAACGGTTGGAGTTTCACCACACTCCCAAGCACGCCAGTTGGCTGAATATGGCGGAGATTGAATTCAGCGTGTTGACCCGGGCTTGCCTTCAAGGGAGAAACCCCGATGAACTTGCCCTGCAACGGGCTATCGGCGTCTATGAGACTGAGCGTAACGCTAGGAAAGCCATCATCGACTGGCGGTTCACCACTCAGGATGCCAGACACAAACTGCTGCGATTTTATCCCTGCCTTTCCAACGTTGATTGAATACTAGTCGTGATTCGCGGTCAGCAGGCGGTCTTTGAGCGATACGACGCGACCGTCGGCGTCATGAATACGAACGGCTTTATACGAACGATCCGACCGTCCTTCTATCAATGCAGAAACCAGTGGGCCTCGATGATTCCAAGGACGAGAAAAACCAACAGTGATGCTCCAGTCGCGCGATAGGTCATCGAACTCGACTTCTTCAAGGCCGACGTCTGTGATTGCCTCGTCACTGTAAAGGTCAGTCAGATAATTTTTGGCTTTGTGCGCCGCCTCTTTCACGTCCATCGGGGCCTCCGTCAACCTCGCCCGGGAGCTCCAGTCTACGCTTCAGTCTATCAGGATTAGACAGCAGGGCCAGGCAATTGATGTAACGCCGTGCGGGTTACAGCTTACCGTCCGAAAAGGCAGGCAAGCGTCAGTCCAGGTCGCGGATGTAGGCGCGGAAGATGACCTTGCTCGCGGCCAGGGTCAGGACGGCGGCGATGAACAGAAGCACCAGCGTCAGTTCCAGGCTCTGCAGGGCGAACCCCAGGCCGGTTGCCGCTGCCGGCGGGTGTTCGGTGTCCGTTATCGACATCAGCAGTATCACGACGCCCAGCGTGATCGCCGCCGCCACATCGGCGGCCCAGTGGTGCGCGCTGTCGGGTACGGGAACCCAGCCGGCATGGAATAACGCGAAGGACGTCAGTGCGCCGACGGTCAGGCCAAGGACGTGCCCGCCCACCAGGTGCCGCAGCGCCGCGCTGCTGGAGTTGGGATGCACGAAGACGATCACCGCGCTGGAGCCCAGACCGGCGGCCAGGACCGCGTCCGCCACGGAATCCACCATCAGCATGACGACGAGCATCACCACCGCCGCCAGGGCCGACTGCCACAGGTAGCGCGTTTTGAGCTGGAAAAACTGTACGTTGTACAGCTCTATGAACAGGGGCAGATGCAAGCGCCGACTCATCCGCCGGGGCATCAACTGCAACTCGCCGCGTGACATCAGGCGATTCAGGAACCCGGTCGGTTGACGCGAGCGCCGCTCACGTCCGCGCCGCCGCCCATGAGCGCCGGCTCTCCTTCTTCGCCTTGACTCCTCACCACCCGCGATGTCGCCAGGTTCCGACCTGGCGCGGTCTGCCATAGCTCGGCGGCGCTATGCGAGGTTGCGGGCGAAGTCCAGCCAGACCCGGGCGCAGGGCACGGGCAGGATGTGCTGTACGAAACCGGAAACGCCAGGGAATACCACGGCTCGCCCGTTGGGGAAAACGTCGGCTGCGCCTCGGAAATCACCCAGGACTTCCTCTCGCAAGGCGGCGGCGGCAATGATCAGCACCGGCGTCTGCACATCCTTCAGCAGCGGCCGCAGGTCGCCCGATGCCTGGGCCTGAAAACCCGCGACAACGTGGGGCGTGGTCGCCTTCATTTGCTCGGCGTACCAGCGGGTGTAGGCCGGATCGACAATCTGCGGATCCAGGCGCCGACCGATGCTGCCCTCGACCCAGGCGCCGATGCCGTCGTTTTCAATCTGGACGGCCGATTCGGCGTGGTGGGCGTCGTTGAAGCTGGTGGGCGAAGTGCAGGCGGTCAGGGACAGCAGCCGTTCCTGGTGCATGGTGGCGTAGCGCATGGAGATGCTGCCGCCCACGGTTTCGCCGATGAGGTGGAACTTTTCGAGCCCCAGCTTCTCGGTGAATTCCGCGAGGTCCCTGGCGAAGTTGTCCACCGACCACGGGTAACCCGGCTCGGGAACATCGGATTGCCCCATGCCTCGCATGTCGAACCGGATGACACGGTAGTGCCGCGCCACGATGGGCACCCAGCCGAACCAGAGCTTGTGGTTCTTGGCCATGCCGTGGTGCATCACCACCGTCTCCGGCTCGGTCCACGGGTCCGTAAAGTCGTCAATGGTGTAGAACAGCTCACAGCCGTCGTCCAAGCGCAGTTTCATCGTGTTTCTGCTGACCTCCGTGATGTCGGGTACCGGTTCCGGCCCAACCAATTAGCGCGAGGTTGTCGCCTCGCGCTATGGATGACGATTGTCGCTCCGCGAGTTAGCCGAAGGCTACTCGATCTCGAGTTCGTTGAACACCGAGCGGGCGATACGCATGGCAGTGCGCGCATTGATGTAGCCGCCGTACATCGACAGGTGGATGAAGACTTCCATTAGCTCCGTGGAAGTCATTCCCACACCGATCGCGCCATGTATGCGCCGCCGCATCTGGGCGTCGTAAACGCCCATGCTGGTGAGGGCGGAAAGGGACACAATGGCTCGCTCCTTGTCGTCAAGCAGCGAGCGATTGTAGATGGCTCCCCAGTTGTACTCGTCGACGATCCGCTCCAACTGGGCTTCCGGCGAATCATCCTCGAAACCGGTTGGGGTGTTGCCCATGTGACGCCGGTGCAGTTCCTGGCCCAGGGCATACAATTCGTCCGGATGTCGGTTGGTATCGTATTCAACGGCAGGCTCGAATTCGATGCCCAGCTCCTCGTAGATATCCTTGGTCAGCCGCAAAGCGGACTCGACCGCCGGCACGCCGATGTAGAAGGTGGACTGGATGAAGATTTCCACAACCTGATTGGGGGTGAGACTCACGTTGAGAGCGCGGACGATATGGCGTCTCAGCAGGTTCATCTCTCCCTGCGTGACCAACGCCGAAATGGTGGCGATGCAGCGCTGCTTGAGGTCCAGTCCCGGGCGGCGCCAGATCATGCCGAAGAGGGCTTCGTCGATGATGCGCTTGAGATCGGGCGCCAGTTGATCGACGCCGGGCAGGGCATAGTGGGTGTTATCGCCGCTGGCCATCTGTCCGCGCATGTCACGGCCGGCTTCATAGCGGTCATTGAGGGAAGTCAAGGCAGTATTCCTCCTCGCGAAAAGCAGCTGACTTGAAGTGGAGGCGACGATGGGACCGCGGCGCAGACGCAGACCACCGAGCAGTGAGATTATAGCATAGGGGCACTTTGCCCCCGTCGCGTGACCGGATCAGTTGACTTGCTGCATGACGTCGCCGGCGAACCAGTCCAACCGCTCTAGGGCCTGGTTGAGGTCGCTGCCGCGGATGTCGAAAATGATGTGGGAAACACCCACTTCCGAGTAGGTCTGGACATCCTCCAGTATGGCGTCGGCGGAGCCGGAGAAACGACGTCGCGGGCCCGTCTGCATGGTTCCCGGGTCATAGAGCGGGGCCTTCATCGATACCTGTATCTCGGCGGGATCCCGGCCGGCCTGTTCCGCGAACCGGTTGAGGGTCACCAGGTCACCGGCCAGTTCCTCAGGATCCAGCGTTGCCGCCGGTATGGTGCCCACCGGGTGCCAGCCGTCGCCGATGGTGGCGGCACGGCGGATGGCGGGACGGCTCTGGCCGCCCACCCAGATCGGCGGGTGGGGCTTTTGCACCGGCTTGGGCAGGAACTGGATGCCCGAGAACTGGACGTACTTCCCGTCGAACTCGGGATTCGGGCTGGTCCACAGCTCCTTGTAGGCGCGAAGGTACTCGTCGGTTACCGCGCCCCGCTCGGCGAAGGGCGGCGTGTCCAGCGCCTCGAACTCCTCTTCCATCCAGCCCACGCCGACGCCCAGGATCAGCCGACCCTGGGACAGCACGTCCAGGGTGGCCAGGATCTTGGCGGCCAGTACGGGCGGGCGGTAGGGAACGATCATCACGCTGGGCACCAGGCGGATGTTTTCCGTGACGCCGGCCAGGTAGGTGAGCAGGGTTAGCTGCTCGAAATACTCCCCGCTTTCGCCGGTGGGGAACTCGCCGCCGACGGTGTAGGGGTACGTGGAGTCGATTTGATTGGGAACGAGCACGTGGTCTCCGGCCACCATGCAATAAAAGCCGAGACGGTCTCCGGCTTGTGCGATTTGGGCCAGTGGTCCCGGTTGGGCGTTGGGGCCGTGATTGGGCAGGTAAAATCCGAACTGCATACCCTACTCCTGAGATGGGCTTAATTGGGGAAATGGCTAGAAACCGTTTACCGCACAGTTGCCAAACACCAGGCCGACAATCACGAGGGCGATGACGAGGCCGGCAACCACGCCAAGGGCGCATCCGCAGCCCTTCTTGAAGGAGTCTAGGAAACCGAACATGGTGGAGCGTGTCCCGTGAACCGGCGGGGTGCCCACTTGGCGCGGTGGTTTGGCCGGCTGCGCTGCTATAATAGCGCAGCCCGTTGAATTCACTCAACCGGAGCGGGAATCGATTGAACCTGAAACTACTGCACCAGGAGATTTGTAACCATGCCTAACATCACCCTCGAACAGGCCGAAGCGGTATTGGCTGGCGCGAAAGCTGCCGCCCTGGAATTGGGTAAGCCTTTCAGCTTCTCGGTGGTGGACGCTCGCGGCGACCTCATCACGATGTGCAAGATGGATGGCTCCGCCTGGCGGACCCCATACGTGTCCAGGGGCAAGGCGCGGGCCTCGGCCTGCTTCGGCGAGCCCAGCGGCGACCTGACCGAGCGGTCCACCACGCCCATCATGCGGGCGGTGATGGAAGTGGAACGCGGCGAGTTTGTGCCCGGACAGGGCGCGCTGCCCATCTATATGAACGGCGAACTCATCGGCGCCGTGGGCGGCAGCGGCGGCACCGCTCAGGAAGACGAGGACTGCTCACGCTCCGGTATCGGCCGCGTGGCCGGAGCCAGCGCCAGCCGTTAGGGATGTTCCCCAGGCGGCAGACACAAAAGAAGGCCCCGCTCCGGCCGGAGCGGGGCCTTCTTGCAATGCGTTGGGGCCGAGGACGTGGTCAGTCGGTAGACGCGACTTCGAAGTGCTTCACCCAGTACTCGCCACGGTAGAGGTGTTCGACCTCGCGGGCGATGTTGGCGCGGAACTCGCTGGTCTCATAGGTGCGCAGGTCGCCCAGGGTGTCCCAAACGCTGACGCTGATACCTTCGTCGGGGTCCTCGGTGCTCCGGATCAGCTGCCGTTCTTGCAATCCCTTGGGGGCCCCGCCGGTTGCAACGCGCTCGTGGTAGTGCCGCTCGAATTCCTCCCAGGAACCCGCGCGGAGTTTGCCCCAAACCATCCTGATGAACATATCCGTGTATCCTCCTTGGTGTTCGGCCGGCCGTCAGCGGCCGGCGTTGTAAACGTTGTTCAGTGCTCCAGGTCGCCAGCCGCATGACCAATGATCTTGGCGGCGGTGGCGTCGCTCATGTGACCCATGTCCAGCATCATGTGATACAGCGTTGGGTCGTGGGGTGATACCTTGAAGAACTTCTGGAAAAACTTTACGCGCGCTTCTTCCAACCCCTCAAGGTAGGAACTGGCCTCGGCTTCACTGAGGTGCTCGCGCTCCATGATGGTTTCCACGCGTCGCGACATGGGGGCCAGCATGCCCACGTGGAGAACGCCGGGGGTGTCGCCAAGGATGATGTTGGCGCCACGGCCGATGATTACGACGTGACCCGCCTGGGACAGGTTGCGCACGACTTCGCGGGTGGTGTCGATGAAGACCTGGTCGTTGACGCGTTGCATCCGCGACGAGGGTTCGCCGGACAGCTCGTAGTAAGTTTCGGGCAGGGTCTCGATGCCCACCCCGAGGTCATAGTCTCCCGACACGGCAGCGCGTTCCAGGACCCGGCCCAGTAGAGCCGTCACCCGGTCGCCGAACCGCTCGACCCGTTGTTCCTTGGCAATCAGGTTGGAGACCGGGGAGCCGATAATGCGCGCGGCCTCAGCGAAGACCATGCGGTCCACGTAGTTGAGATGCAGGTCATGGGCAACCTGTTGCCCGACGGCGATGGAGCCAGCCCCGATAGGGCCGTTGATGGTTATTACGGGCATAGCATCACCTTCCAATCCATCGTAACAGCAGGGCATATTGTGCCGGAATCATGCAGCACCAAATACAGGATAACATAGCCACTCCGAGGGTCGCGGAACTCCCGCCGGCGGGATATTTCCAATCTGCCGGCTGGCGTGCCACAAGACTAGGGGCAGGTACGAAACCTGCCCCCGTTTGTCGGATTGCCGGTCTGTCTCCGGACTAACGGCGTGCGCCGCCGCCGCCCAGGAACCGGCGGTCGGATGGGTTGCGGCTCCCGCTCGGCGGGCGGCCGGTTGGACGGCGCCCTCCCCGGTCGCGGTCGTTTGACTCGCTGCCCAACATGGTGCCGCGGTCTCGTCCGCTGCGGTTGGGTCCGTTGCCACCGCCGCCGCCACCGCTGTTACCGCCGCCGCCGCCGCCGCCGCTGCCACCGCCGTAGCCGCCACCACCACCTCCGCCCCGTCCGCCGCGGTCGCGATCACCACCACCACCGCTACCACCGCTACCGCCGCTACCGCCACCGAAGCCGCCGCGTCCAGGCCCGGACCGGTCACGGTCCCGTCCGCCGCCTGCGCCACCGCCGCCGAAGCCGCCGCGTCCGCCACGGTCACCGCCGCCTGCGCCACCACCACCGAAGCCGCCACGTCCGCCACGGTCACCGCCGCCGCCGCCGAAGCCGCCACGTCCGCCACCGCCGCGTCCGCCACGGTCGCCGCCGCCGAAGCCGCCGCGCGGTCCGCGGTCACCACGATCGTCGACCCCCCCGCGTTCGGGACGAGGAGTCGGTGGCTCGGTGTCGCCCATGAGGGCGCGCCGCGACAGGTTGATGCGGCCCATGTGGTCGATCTCGTGGATCATCACGGTGATTTCCTGCCCGATGTCCACGTTCTCGTGGGCGAGGTCGCCGAGGTCCTCGTTGCGTACCAGACCGTCCTTGCCGCCAGGGGTGAGCTCGACGAAGACGCCGAAGTTGGTGGTACGGGTGATCTTGCCCGTGATGATGTCGCCCACCTCGGGGTCGCGGGTCAGGCCGTCCACCCGGCTGCTCGCCAGTTCGATCATGGTCTGGTCGTTGGAAGAGATGATGACGCCGCCGTCATCGGACACGTCGATGCCGCAGCCGGTCTCCTCCTGGATGGCGCGGATAACGCGTCCGCCGGGACCGATGAGGGCGCCGATCTTCTCGACGGGGATCTTCATCCTGACCAGCTTGGGAGCGTACCGGCTCATCTGGGCGCGGGGTTCCGAGATGGCCTCGGACATGCGGTCCAGGATGTGCAGGCGACCGGCCCGGGCCTGCTCCAGGGCCTCGCTCAGGAGCTCCTGGGTCAGTCCGTCGATCTTGACGTCCATCTGCAGGGCGTTGATGCCCTTCTCGGTGCCGGCGACCTTGAAGTCCATGTCGCCCAGGAAGTCCTCGATGCCCTGGATGTCGCTGAGGACGGCATAACGGTCACTGTCGGCGTCCGTTATCAGGCCCATGGCGATGCCGGCCACGGGAGCTCGCATGGGAACGCCGGCGTCCATGAGGGCCATGGACGAGCCGCAAACGCTGCCCATCGAAGTTGAGCCGTTGGAGGCCAGCACTTCGCTGACCACGCGCACGGTGTAGGGGAACTCTTCCTCGGACGGCAGGGCGGCCAGGAGGGCCCGTTCGGCGAGAGCGCCGTGTCCGATTTCACGCCTTCCCGGGGAACCCACTCGCCGGGCCTCGCCGACGCTGTAGGGGGGGAAGTTGTAGTGGTGCATGAACCGCTTGGTGTTCTCGGGACCCACGGTGTCCAGGGTCTGCTTCATGGACAGCGAGGCCAGCGTGGCAATCGAGAGCACCTGGGTCTGGCCACGGGTGAACAGGCCGCTGCCGTGGGCGCGGGGCAGTTCGCCCGCGCTGCAGGTTATGGGGCGGATCTCGTCGGTCTTGCGTCCGTCGGGGCGCACGTTCTGGTTGAGGATGCGGCCGCGCACTTCCTTCTTGACCAGGTTCTTGAAAGCCTCGGCAATATCGCGGGCGGAATAGTCTTCGGCCAGCTGCGCGGCCACTTCCGTCTCGACAGCCTCAAGGCTGGAGTCGCGTTCGCTCTTGAAGGAGTTGCGTTCCAGAACCTCGGAGATGCGGCCGTTGACCAGGGCGTCGACTTTACCCTGGCGTTCGTCGGTGGCCGAGTAGTCGAACTGGACTACGATCTTCTCCGTCCCGCGTTCGGCCACCATCTTGTCGATCATCTCGATGATCGCGACGTTGCTTTCATGGGCCAGCCGGATGCCCTCCAGGATGACTTCTTCGGACACCTCAACCGAGCCCGCTTCAACCATCATGATGGCGTCGCGATTGCTGGCGACTATCATGTTGAGCGCCGCCGCGCTGCTGCTCTGATAGCTGGGGTTGATCGCGTAGTTGCTGCCATCCCAGGTGATGCGGCAGGCGCCGATGGGCCCTTCGAACGGGATCTGGCTGATGGACAGCGCGGCCGAGGCGGCAACCATTCCCAAGGTTTCGGGCGGATGCTCTTCGTCCACGGACAGCACGGTGATGATCACCTGGATTTCGTTGTGTATCCCCTTGGGGAACAGCGGACGGATGCTGCGGTCGGTCAGGCGAGCGGACAGGATGGCCTCGGTGCCGGGTCTCCCCTCGCGCCGGAAGAAGCTGCCGGGGATCTTGCCGACGGCGTACAGCCGCTCTTCGAACTCCACGGTCAGGGGCAGAAAATCGATCCCCTCGCGGGCCTGGTCGGACATTACGGCGGTGGCCAGGAGGATGGTCTCTCCGCAGGTGACGGTCACGGCGCCGTGAGCCTGCTGGGCCAGTCGGCCGGTTTCAAGGGTTACGGGATGTCCGCCAATCTCGCTATCAATGGAGAAGGGGTTCATCAATTCCTGGGCGGCGTCTATAGTTGTCATAAAGCAGTTCTCTCTACCTCTTCTTCCAACGTTGTTGCTACCAGCCTGCTACATGTGAATGGGGGCCGGTTTTCATTTGGGGTTTGGTTGCAAATTTTGTCGGCGCGGTCGGATGCTTCCCGCTGGGCTGAGAACGCTGCGCTGTCCAGTGGCCAGGTGTATGGGCAACGTGTGAAGCGTTCTGAAATTGTTACGTTACGCGTCGGGTAGCGCCTTTGCGGGTGGGGAAAGGACGGGTTCGGGGTGGACTCCCCGAAGGATCGAGCCGGACGCCAGCGGTGACGGCCGGGGGAGCCGTCCGTGGGTGGCAAGGCCGGCGGATAATTATGCCGACCGGCTGGGGCAGGGCATGCGTTTGCCGGGATCCGGCACCTTGAGCCGAATTACCGGCGTAAGCCAAGCCGACCGATGAGACTCTGGTAGCGGCTTACGTCCTCGCTGCTCAGGTAATTGAGGAGGCGGCGGCGTTTGGAAACCATCGTTACCAAGCCTCGGCGCGAATGCACGTCCTTGCGATGGGTGCGGAGATGGTCGGTCACCTGCCGAATGCGCTCGGTGATCATGGCGACCTGCAGTTCTGTTGAGCCGGTGTCCGACTCGTGTGATCGATATTCTTCGATGATCCTTTTCTTGACGTCAGCGTCCAACATTACCGGTTTCGTACCTTTTCGTTTTGGGTTTCTTCTTTCTTTCGCCGATTAGGTTAACACGTCATGCCACAATAAGCAACAGAGGCAGATTTGCAATATTCGGCCATTTCTGATTGGTGCGGTTGCGGACATACAATAGTGATGGGCGCGACCATCGGAATATCTTTATAGACGAGTTGTAAGGAGTTGCGGGGACTGTAGTTAGTTCTATCGCGGAATGCGAGGTCATGACAGCGCAGGAACAGCAAATGCAAAAAGGGGCACAATTTGCGTTGCGCCCCTTGCCGTTGTCCGGTCCTGGCTGGGCTCTGGTTAAGCCAGGAAACCTTCCACTATCTCGACGAAGCGCTCGGTGGCCTCAAGTTCGGGATGGTGGCCGCAGTTGTCGATGACCTCCAGGCGGCTCCCGGGGATGCGTCGCTGGTATTCCTCGCCGGCGCTGACCGGGACGATGCGGTCCTGCTGGCCCCAGACGAGCAGCGTCGGGACGCGCTCCAGCCGGTACACTTGGTGGACCAGGCCCGGGTCGTGCATGTAGGGTCGCCACGAGACGCGGCAGGTGCCCTCCATGGCGAACTCCCAACGCTCCAGGATCTCCTCCTCCGGCTCGGCGGGACAGATGTCGCGGTACTCGGGGGTGCCGTCGGGATCCAGCAGAGAGTCGCGGATGTACAGCGGTGGGGTGACCTCGAAGATGTCGTAGATTTCACCTCCCGGCGGGCGGATGCCGCCGGCGCCCACCAGGATGAGGCGGCGGAACTGCTGCGGGCACATAGTGGCCAGCTCGGCGGCCAGCCAGCCGCCCAGCGAGAAGCCCATCAGGTCGGCGCCCTCCAGCCCCAGCTTGTCGAACGCGCCCAGGTACCAGATGGCCATGTCATGCATCTTCATCGACCAGTCCAACTGATCGGATGCGCCGAAGCCGGGATGCGACGGAATGTGCAGGGTGTGGTTCTGGGCCAGGGCCTCGTGGTAGCGCAGCCACCCGGGATGTCCCAACTCGTCGTGCAATATGACCAGCGGGTTGCCGGAGCCGCCGGTGACGACCTCCACGTTGGAGCCGGATATCTCGGTGATGCTGGAAGTCCAGGATTGGGCTGTTGTGGTCATGGTGTGGCTAATCCTCTGGGCGCAGGCGGTGTGGAGCGCTTGCCGCGTCGCGACACGCCTCCCGGCGGCTTTGTGGGGCTACGTATATGTGAGGCTACGTATGGATATGGAGCGGGCGATGGGATTCGAACCCACGACTTTTTGCTTGGGAAGCAAACACTCTACCACTGAGTTACGCCCGCCCGTATGTTGGTGGTCCAGTGTCGACTGCCAGCCGCAAGTTTGCCACAGGCCGGCGGGGAGGGCAAGGGGCGGGCGATCTTTGGCGAAACCTTGGTGGAGGCCTGCGTGATTGACACTCTCCCACTACTGCCATGCCGTACTGTTATTATCACCGTCGAGGTCGAGTATGGTGTCTCAAACCTATCAGGCAGCCAGTCGCCAGCTATTGCAGCAGGGCAGGGAGGAACTAGCCATTGGCGATGTGCGGCAGGCTTCCGAAAAGGGATGGGGCGCCGCCGCCCAGATGGTCAAGGCCATCGCTGAGCAGCGCGGGTGGGAACACCGGAACCACGCCGCATTGTTCCTCACGGTGTCTCGCCTGGTTGCCGAAACCGGCGACGAGGACATTCGACGGCTGTTTGCAGTAGCCAACAGCCTGCACGTCAACTTCTACGAGAACTGGGACACCGACCAGAACGTTAGGGGAAACCTGGACGACGTAGCGCGGTTCTTGGACCGGGTGGAGCCGCTGTTGTCGGGCTAGCTATGCTCCGGCGATAGTAAAACCCGTCTCACTCCAACTAGCCGACCAACTCATCAACGGAGACATTACCAGGCCTCCGAGCCAGGTTCGCAGGCGAGGTCATCGCGTCGCCGGCGGTTCTTGTATAGCCGCCTCAGCGTCTGATAGGGCTATTTCGCCCGCCTCGACCATATCGGCTACGTAGGCGACGGCAGCATCGCTCAGGGCTGCCAGGGCCTCGTCACATGTATAGCCCCAAGCAGTGCAACCGGGCAGGTCGTCTATCCACGAACTCCAGCGGCCGTCTTGGTTCTGTTCAACCTGTGCTTGATAAGTGCGCATGATGCCTCCCAGTTCTTGGCGGTAATTGGGTTATGATGACATGGTAGGCTATCCGATGATCGCAATAAACCACGTCGATAGTCTCGACGGCGAACAGGTCTAGAAAGACTATATCAATGGCTAAATATTAATGTTGAGAGTTCGAATAATGAACGGTCAGTCTCAATCCGATGCGAACTCAGGGGTGATCACCCACGCATGCGTTCTGTGCGGCGACTCCGCGACAGGCGAAAACCGTTCGAAAGAACATATCATTCCGCAATCCGTGGGCGGCGGGAGCAGTGTTATTGGTTTCACCTGCCGTAGATGCAATAACGGAATCGGTCTCACTTACGATGCGGCTTTGGCGAAAAGCTTCGAACGCCTAATCCTGCTCCTCGACATCTCGCGTCAAAAGCCTCTGCCTCGTGGTCGTGTCGCTCAAATGTCCGATGGTTTGCGCGTCCGTGTACTACCTGGCAACCGCGTAGAGCTAGCCGAAAACGCTCCACAAGCGTTCAGCGAAGAGGGCAGGAGTGGGCTTCATCTGGTAGCGAGTACGAGAGCCGAACTTCGTCAGATGATCCAAAAGATCAGCGATCGACGCGGGCTGGACCTAGACGTAGAAGCGCACGTAGAACAAGCCACCGAACGAACGATATACCTCGATGAGCCTATCGATCACGGCACTCACGGTTGGGGGCCTGACGAGTACAGATCCTTGGTGAAATCCGCGTTAGCCCTGGTTTTCCATGCCGAAGTTGACCCAAGGTGTGCCGAGATCGGACTGGCTTATATGGCGGGCGACGATGAGACGAAGTGCATCTTCCCTTATTACAACAAAGACCTGCTGAGCCAGCGTGAACTCGGTATGCCCATCAATTGTGTGTATGTGAAGGGAGACCCAGACACACGCGAGTTGATGGCATATGTGGAGATCCTCGGTATCCTGAGATGTGTCATTCGCCTGTCTGAGAACTATGAAGGCGAACACTTCGAGCACTCCTACGCGATCGACCCCACTGACGGGGCTGAATTGGAGGTGGTCGTCGACCTGGATTCTTCGCTTTTGGCTGAAGCCGAGCAAGAGCTGGACTACTTTGGAGGGCAAACTGGAGGTTTGCAGGGAGCGATAGAGCTGGTGATAAGCAGGGCTCTCGACTTGGCCAACCGCAAGCATTTGGCTACTGTCATACTCGCGGCTATCAACGAATATTGCACTGAAATGGGGATCGCGCCCGACCAACCATGGACGGACGCCGAGTATCGAGCCATGTGGGATTACATCGGCGAGTCTGTAATGCCGTTCTTCGATCACCTGCGTCGGCCGATGAAACTGCCTGAAGAAATACTGGACGGGTTCTCTCAAGGTTCCTAACAGGAAGTGCACAGGTCGCCGCAACGAAAGTGTGCGTCGATTATATATTGCAGTCGGGCATGCATATTTTACGCCCCAACCGCCCCCGGTTCCCTCGTCTCCCCCTGGAAGTCCCGCGTTAGCTGCGCCAGCAGGAAGAATATGTTTTCCACGGCGTTGGTGGCTTCGACGATGATGCGGTGGCGGCCGTCGTCCTCCTCGGGGGCCATGGCCAGGTAGCGGGCGCGGACGTCCTGCATCAGGCTGCGGCGGTCGCCCATCACCTGCTGGACGAAGGCCCAGGAGTCGGCGTCGTCCTCCTCCAGGGCGTCCAGGAAGATGAGCAGGGCGGCGTCGGTACCCTCGACGACGCTGATCTGGAAGGTCTCCAGCGCGTCGTCCTCGGGCAGGTCGCGCAGCAGGTCGGGCAGTGTGGAGAACTGCTCCTCCAGCCAGGTGATGAGCTTCTGGCGGCTCAGCACCGCGTTGCGCCGTTCGCTGTCCTGCCCCGGATGCTGCTGTCCCAGTTCGTTCAGGAACTCGTCGATGCGGGAGTTCACCTCCAGCGTCGCCTGACGGACGGCTCCCAGGGGCAGTCCCATGCGCGCCTGCTCCAGGTATTCCGAGAACCTGCCCAGCACGCGCTTCTGCTCCAGGTGCGCCAGGTCCAACGCGGTGGTGACGTCGTCGATGGCCTGGTCGTGGATGAACTGGGGTCGTGATCTCTCTTCCTCGGCGCTGGCCGGCCAGATGCGGGCGAACAGCCCCATGGTCCAGTCCGGCGCCGACAGCACTACGATGCGGGAGGGCATGCCGAACACGATGACGGCCAGCGCCATCTGCGGACCCAGGCCGATGTCCGGCCACGTCACCAGCGCCTTGACCAGCGGCACCTGCGCGTACACCTCTATATATAGGAGGATCACCAGTATGATCGCCGAGAAGAAGACCTGGAACGCCCAGAACATTCCCAGCTGCCGTGCGGTCCCGCTCAGCCCCGAGGAGACCGCGATCACGCTGATGGCCAGCCCAACGTAGGAGCCGTAGATGTACATCAGCACCTGCTCCACGCCCACCAGTTGGGCGGCCGCGAGCCCGATGCCGAAAGCCACCACCGGCACCAGCGCCTGCACGATGAATGTCAGCAGCGCGCCCAGGATGAAGGACAGCAGGATGGATCCTGCCGAGATCTCCAGGCCGGCCTGGAACCAGGCCTGATCGGCCAGCGGGTGCGCCGATTCCTTAATTAAGACCAGACCGAAGAGCAGCGCGGCCACGCCGAAGAGCATGGCGCCGGCCTCGCGGTAGTTGCCCCGGTGCAGGCGGGTGACGATGAGGCCGCCGATGCCGATGCCATAGAGCGCGGCCACGCGGATGTCCACCGTCACGATGAACAAGATCAGGCCGACGCCCATCTGCGCGCCCAGGGCGATGGGGTAGCCCTGCTTCGCCGAGATCAGCCCCGACCGCAGCATGCTGATGGTGATGAACGTGACGGCCGGCGAGGACTGCGTGATGGCGCCGGCCAGCGTGCCCCAGCCGAAGGCGGCGAAGCGGTTGTCCGCCAGGCGGCTGGCCAGCACCCGCAGGCGCGGACCCACCACCGTCTTGAGGTTCTCGGAGAGGAGCCACATCCCGAAGAACAGCAGCCCAACGCCGCCGAGGATGCCGCCGAACACTGCAATCATCCGTCGCTCCCTGGCCACCGTTCCCGCGCGGGGACGATGGCGCCTGAGGTGAGGTTAGCCGGAAATCGGTGCCGGCTGGCATTATCGGGCCGGCCCGGGTGATATTCAACCCAATATTGGTTCACCTCACACACTCTTGTGGCAACACGTGTACTCAAAAGTGTCTGCCCGCGACCGGATAATGTGCGGTGGTCATGTTGCACCGGCCGGCCCGTCACCCCACGGCACCTCCGGCAGGTTCCGCTCGCGGCGCACCTCGTTGATGGTGAGGACGCCGCGGTCCAGCAGCGCCGACTCCCGCTGCACCCGGTTGTTCTCGTCCTCCTGCAGCGCCTCGATTGCCGACAGGTCGAACTCCACCGACAGCTGCGGGTAGCCCAGCCGGGGCAGCAGCATCCGGTTCAGCTGCTCCTCCAGGAACTTCACCTCCGGCACGACCGTGTTGCGCCAGAACATGCGCTCCGACGCCTGCACGTTGGCGTAGGTGGCCCTCTCGAAATCGCCCAGCAGCAGCTTGGGCACCCCGTAGGCGCGGCTAACCTCCTCCAGGCTCCAGCGAAGGCCCTGGATGAAGTCGATGTCGCGGTGGGACAGGCCGAGGGTCTTCACGTCCCGCACCTGCGACGCCACCGCCGGCCGGTTGGCGTTGGCCGATCCCTGGTAGCGCATCTCCCAGCGGGCGTAGAACTCCTCCAGCTCGGACTCGTTCATCTCCTCGTTGGTCAGCAGCAGGAAGTCGGGGCGCGCCGAGTTGCGCAGCAGGTGCCGGTTGAAGCGCAGCCCCTCGTGCCCCATGTCGGCGGACAGCCGCGCCGGCGCCAGCGGCGACAGGCCGGCCAGCTCCTCCAGCGGGTTGAAGTAGCGCAGCCACACGATCTCATCGGGCGTGTACGCCACCGGCTCGGCGACCCCGCGGTACACGAACCCCCGCACGTAGCGCTGGCGGTCCGGTATCACCGCCACGCGGTCGGGACGCAGGGGCCAAAGCTCCGGCTGGCCGTCCTCGTCCCGCTCGATGGCCCAGAAGGCCGCGCCCCACAGGCACAGGTGGGTCTCCGTCGCCCGCCACAGGTCGGCGCGGGTGTGCCACGGATTCACCCGGTCCAGCAGCCGCGTCACCGGATGCGACGGCTCCACCGCCGTCCGGCGCCCGCCGGCCTCACTGGTCCGGTACACCCGCAGCGGCGGCCGCGTCATGGCGTCGGCCCGCAGCTTGACCGCCGCGTACACCGACGGCGACGTCGCCATGTACCGCCCGTACTCCGGCCGCGCCCAGCCGCCGCCGGTGTCCGCGGCCAGGCCGGACAACCGCTCCTCGGCGGGCAGCCGGTCGGCCAACGCCGCCCGATTTGCGCGCTGCACGACCCTGGTGTCCGCGTCGTTGCGCCTTGGGAGGCGCGCCACGCTCAGCATCTTTCCCAGTTTCATCATGTCCCATCCACTCCTGCAATCACCGGTATCGTTACCACTCCGTTTCGCCTCGCGCCGGCGCAATTGCCGGCGCGATCTCGTATGCCGTTCATTCTTATAGGGAACAGGCTTATAGGGAACAGGCTCCCGTTTAGCAGGTTCCCCTTTTCAGGTTCCCGTTTTGAGGAACAGGTCCCGCATCCACCTGGGGTGTTCCAACGGCAGCTCCACGTCCAGGAAGGCCAGCATCAGGGCGTCGGCCCGGTCCGGCGACGGCAGCCCGCGCCGCTTGATGCTCTCCTTGCTTTCCATCAGCACCTTGCCCCGGCTGTTGTAGCGGAACCGCAGCGATGCCAGCTCGGCGGTCAGCTCCGCGTCCCGGGGGATGCGGATGGTGTGGTCGCGGAACCGCCGCGCCAGGGTCCAGTACCCCTCCGCCCGCAGGTTGGCGCAGGTGTCCGCCTCGTCCACGGGCGCGCCGGCCCCGTGGAAGCCGTAGACGGGATGGCCCTCCTGGTTGAGGATGTCCACCACGCCGGACCCAACGCCCGTCGCGTCCACGTTCAGCTGCTTCGGGCGCTGTTCGTGGACCACCGCCTGGACCTCGTCGGCCACCTCGGTGTTGGCGAACCCGTGGAACACCTGCATGTCCACCACCGTGGCGCCCCGCCTCACGACGATCACCGTGCGGTCGGCGCCGAACCGCGCCACGTCCACGCCGACCACCGCCGGCTGGTGTCCGCCCGTGTCTGCCGGAACCTCGCCGGTCGGAACCTCGCCGGTCGGAACTTCGCCGGGCGGAACCTCGCCGGCCGGGACCTCGCCGGGCGGATACGTGGCGTCCTCGATGTCCGATACGGAAATCAGGTTGTCCTCGCCGCGGTCGGGGAACTCGCCCAGCACCCGGGCCCGGAACATCGCGCTGCCCTCGCCCCACATCTTCCTTCGCTCCTCGACCCAGGCCGGCGTGGTCAGCCCGGGGATGACGATGCTCCCCTCCTCCACGTTGGGCGACTCCAGGGCCGATATGGTGATCGTCTCGTAGATCCCCCGCTCCCGGTGAAAGGCCCGGTGGAACCCGCCGGAGCTGGTGGTCGGGTTCCCGATGAGCAGCAGCGTCGGTTTCGCCGAGGTCATCACCGCCTCCACCGCTTCGTAGATGGACTCGGCGACCCCCTCGGCCTCGTCCACCACCACCAACATGTTCTCGCAGTGGAAGCCCTGGAACTGGTCGGCGTCGTTGGCCGACAGCCCCAGGGCGTAGCGGTCCTCCGCCAGGTCCCAGCGGGTGTCCAGCATCCGCCCGCCCAGCACATCCGACGCGCCCCGGTACAGCCGGTGAATCTGCCGCCACAGCACGTGGCGCACCTGCCGGAAGGTCGGCGCGGTGCTGAGCACGATGGCTGGGTCGTGGGCGTGGACATACCACAGCACGGCCACCGCGGCGGTGAAGTCCTTGCCCAGGCCGTTGCCCGACTTCACCGCCACGCGCCGCTCGCGCTCCACCGCCCGCAGCACCTCCTCCTGCTTGTGCCACAACTGCACGCCCAGGATGTCCGACGCGAACCGCACCGGACCGCCTTCGCTATCGCTAGCCAGGGCTGCCGGAGCCTGAACTGCCGGGTACGCCGGGCACGCCGCGCCGGAGGGTTCGGTCGATGCTCGGTTGGTTGCTGCTCGGTTGGTTGCTGCTCGGTTGGTTGCTGCTCCGTTGGTTGCTGCTCGGTTGGTTGCTGCTCCGTTGGTTGCTGCTCGGTTGGTTGCTGCTCGGTTGGTTGCTGCTGCGTTGGTTGCTGCTCGGTTGGTTGCTGCTCGGTTAGTTGATGTTGCATTGGTTGCTGCGCCAATGGTTGCTGAGACGTCCGTCGCGGGACGCCGCCCCACTACTGTGACGCGCCCCGGGAGGGCCGGCGTCGCACCGCCGCCACGGACGCCACCCGGCGCCGCGCCTCCTCCGGGTTGATCGGCGTCGGGGCCGGCTGCACGTTCACCCCTCCCGCGTCCCCGTCCGGCGGGCTGAACAGGAACCCGCACCCCAGGCACCGATACACCGTATGGTCTTCCCCGTCCAGTCGGGCCAGCTCCAGCAGTCGGTCGGAATCGCAACGACGACAGAACAACACTTGTTACCTCGCTTGTCGTGGCCTGAATTTGCAGATTGTGCAGGCCACGCTTCACAGGTTACCGAACAAACGTTCCATACGTCAATAGCGCCGTGTCAGCAAAATTACCAGGTGGTAATCGGGTCGGCGCAGGGGCGACGCCGGCGCCGTCCCCACCGGATGGGGCGGACAACAAAATGCCCCGCCGGCTTCCCGGCGGGGCGCACCTGCGGGGGTTGGCGGGACCGGACTAGCCCGGATTGTGCCGCTCGACGAACTCGACGATGCGAGCGTCCAGCCCGCCCTTCCGGTCGTCCAGCGTGCCGGCGTCAGCGAACGCCACCCCCAGGTGGGCGTCCCGTTGGATGTCTTCCCAGTCGGTCTCCAGCTCGAACTCGTCCCGCAGTTCTTCAAAAAGCCGGTCCAGCGAAGCCTTGTCGAACATATCGGTTTTGTTACCTCCTCCAGTTGTTCGGCGATCCGGCGGTCGGATCGCCCGGAGCCACGTCGCCGTCGTCCCGAGCCCGAATGCTCCCGGACCCCATACGAACCCGAACTCCAGGCCGGGCCAATTTCCGGCGCTCTTGGCGGCAGGGGGTATATTACTCCCTATCATCGCCGGGGGCAAGCCGCCGGCATCGCCCTCCGTGATGCAATGGCCGCCGCCGTCAATCCTTCCGCCGGCTAGTCGGCGGACGGGTCGGGCACCGGTTCCGCGGGAGTCAGCATGACCGCGCCCGACTGGTCGTCGTGGCGGTGACGCAGCACCAGGTCCACCCGCTCGTGCAGCGCCCGCAGCAGCCCGCGAACTTCGCCCACCTGCTCCCGCAAGCCCGCCACCTGCTCCCGCAAGCCCGCTACCTGCTCCCGCAGGCCGGCTACCTCCTGCCGAATGTTCCGCATCTCTTCCCAGATACCATCGATGCGGCCTTCCAGCCGGCCCACCACTGAGCTCAGGCGCAGCACCGCTACCAGCATGGTAACCACCAGCAGGCCCTGGAAGCCCATGATGGCGAAGAGGATGGTGGCGTTCACGTTGAAGTCGCCCATTCTGCTGCCTCTATAAGGTTCTTCGATCAGCATGGGGTTCTTCCAGTATGCTATTGCCCGGCGCCGCCGGGGGCAAGCGCCGCCCGAACCCGGGCCGGCCCGCTTGGGCGATTACCGGGTCAATCTTACATCGATGCACCGGATGGACAGGATTTAATGATTGGGCTGGATGTCCGGTGCGACGGGCATGACGCCGGGTGATGAACCGCCCGCCGGCATAGTCCCCATCCTGTCGATCCTGTCCAGCGATGTAAAATAGTGAACCGCGTTCGCACCGGGGCGAGCGCCGTGGCAATCCCGTGGCCCTTTCTCAAAAATTCACCCAAACCCGCTACCTATTTGTAATACTCCCGTAATATTGACGCCGCTAAAATGGCAAGCCAAGTCTGGAAATCTATCCTGCCGTCGACCACGGCCGGCCAAACGTCGGCTCCGCCGACGGCCTCACCGCAAGGAGGTGTGACCGCCAACATCTGTAAAAAGCCGCCCCACGCCCGCCCGCGGGCACTTCAACACACAGGCCCCGGATACCAACGGGCCGAGGGCGCAACCGAAACTCAGGATTAAACACAGGACATTCTCGAAAGGGAGATCTTGTCAAATGAGTAGAAAAACGAGAAAGCTGATATGGTCAGTGCCCCTGGTCGCGGCAATTGCCGTCGTGGGTGCCCTGGCCCTGTTCATGGTGCTGGCGCCCAACGGGGTGCAGGCCCACGATGTGCCCGGGGTGGTCACTGACCTGAATGCACAGCCAGCCCCGGACGACCCTGCCACGCCCGAAGTGGAAGGCCGCACTCAGATCAAACTGACGTGGAAAGCTCCCACCGGCACTGACATGGAGATTACCGGCTACCGGATCGACCGGTCGGAAGATGGTCACGTATGGAACGAGCTCGTGGCCGATACGGGCACTCCTGGCGTGCTCGCACATACCGACACGGTAAAAGGAACGAAGACTGGGGCCACCTACTTCTACCGTGTCCTTGCCATCAATTCGTCGGGCATCGGGCCGATGTCCGTGATTGATGACGGAACTACCAAGCCGCTGGAAGCCCCGGACCGGCCGGAGTCCGTGGACGTCGAAGCCAATGGCCCGACCGAGATCGTCGTGAAGTGGACGGCCCCGACAGACGATGGCGGCAGTCCGATCACCAGGTACCGGATCCACATCGATCCGCCTGGTAACGTCGGATTCCCAGCTTTGTCTGAGCCGGCTTCAAATCCCCTCGTGGTTGAAGGTGACGCCTGTGAGTTCTCCAGCAACGGCAGCACTTTCGAGTACCGGCACAAGGGCCGGCTGGAGCAACTGCTTTTCCGGTACCAGATCTACGCGATCAATGACGTGGGTACATCGGCCGGCTCTGCTAGCCGCGGCGATACCACGGACGAGAAAGAGCAGCCCGATAATCCCACTGACGTGCTGGCGGTGCAGATGACCAATACAACCGTCGCGCTCTACTGGAATTGGCCGGAGAACAACGGCGGCGCCATGATCGACAGCTTCCGTGTTGAAGTTAGGGAAGCAAGCGGTGAATGGCCGGATCCCACTGACCCGGCTGAGACGAGCCCGAACACCGTGAACCTGTCAACTGATGGCGTCGACAATGGGGTCTTCACGGTTGAGGCTGAGGGTGTTCCAGCCAACGCTTTCGAGGTCTCGCACCAGCACGGTTTTGACCCGATTGCTAATGACGAAGACGACCCCCTAGTCCTCGATGATCGCTCCGATATAGGCAAGACGCTGTACTACCGTGTCTTTGCAGTCACCGGTACCGACGAAGACGGGACAAGCCGAAGTCCCAGTTCGGTCAGCGTGACACTGGTCGGCGACGCCGATGACCCCGATGACGGCATTGACCTTCCACCGCCTGTGGTCGCTGCCACGGTGATGGCTGATCGTCCGACCTCTGAAGAGGACCTTCATGGCAACTACAGCAGGTTGACGCTGGAATGGGATCCTCCAGAGGACAACCCTACCAGCTACCGCATTGACTATTCCAAGGACGGTGTGGAGTGGAAACGCCTGGAAAGGGACACCACGCTGACCAAGCCCGGGGAGTATAACGACGACGAACTGGACCCCGACACTACACGGCATTACCGTGTCTTCGGCAAGCTGGGAGGTCAGTTCCGGGTTGCGGCTAAAACCGCGACTCCCGGTGTGACGGGTATGGCGATAGCACCGGACAATGTCCGAGTTACCGCGACCCCGTTGGCCCCTGACAAGGTACGGGTACGCTGGGACCAGCCCGAACATGATGGCGGCGCTGACGTTACCCATTATCAGGTCCAGGTTTCCAATACCGGCACAAGGGCAGGTCCTTGGACCGTTGTCAAGTGGATCACTGTTGAGAAGGATCCTGCAACCTGCACTCCGGAACAGGTTGGGGAGTGGATGCATACTGGGTTGCTGGCCGAAACCACCCGGTACTACCGGGTACTTGCGGTGAACAGGGTTAATATGCCGGAGGCGCCCCAGGCGATGACCGCGATTATTGTGGCAGCCGACGCCGCTCTGCCCGATGCTGATCCTGCTACTACCCTGATGGCCAGCAGGCCGCAGGTGCCTATCGGCCTTACTGCGGAGTTGGCCAAGGACTCCAGGTTGAAGGCAGCCGGCAAGCAGGGTGTCCTGCTGGTTTGGAACGCCCCGCCGAAGCCTCCCGGATCGCCCGTCTCCAGTTACCGGATCGAGCGCAAGGTGATGGGCGAGGACGATGACGCGTGGGTGGAACGGGAAGCGGCCAATACCGCTGGTGAAACCCACTACACCGACCGTGACGAGCCGGAAGCCGGCGAGATGCGCTACTACCGCGTCGCCGCGACCAACCGGTTGACCGACGACTCAGAGGGCGTCAGCGATTGGTCCAATGTGATCCGGATCCCGATTGCTGCGCACACGACGCACCCGCCGGCGGCTGCCACGGGCACGTTGGGTATGGTCTCTGGCGTGACGGCAACGTCTGACGCCGATGGCGAAGTGACGGTGATGTGGACGGGTGGTGATAACGCTGATCGGTACTTCATAATCGCGTTGGAGCAAGGCTCCGACCCGTTGGTAATCGGGTTTGCGCGAGCCGAAAGCGGCGCGAGTGAGGCTACCATTACCGGCCTCAATAGCGACGAGAGCCACTTTGTTGTCGTGCTGGCGCTAAAGGGTACTGGCGATGACCGGGAGCTTGAGTACGATACCGACACCGTGACGGTCCAGTGATGTCAAGTCGGTAGCGGAAAATTCGGTCCTGGGACGGCTTTGCCGGGAGATCCCGGCAAAGCTGGACTGGGAAAGAACGTGACCACAATCTCAAAGGGGATTTCACGAAATGAGTAATAAAACCAGAAAGTACATCTGGCCAGTGTCCCTGGCGATGTCGCTGGCCTTGATTGGAGCGTTGGCTGCCGTTGTAGCCTTCGGCGCGGTTGGGCCGCAGCCTGCTGTGGCGCATGGCCCGTGCAGCGATTTGTTAAGTGCCGATCCAACCCTATCAGAACTGGGAGCGTTCGCGGACTGTGTGGATGAGGGGGGAGATGACGCCCACGACCACAACGGCAACGGCAACGGCAACGGCGGCATGATGGTCGCTGCCGGCGACGTCACGGTAGAGTCCAGCAGCACCAGCGGCAGCGCCGTTGTGGAGCTGAAGCTGAAGGTCAAGCTGACGCGGGACGTTCCCGTGGGCGGCGCCTTCGTGCTGTACCTGGAGGACGACTACGCTATGCCCGAGTCCATATCGGCCGGCGACGTGTACTTCGTGTCCATGGAGCCCAAACTGGTAACGGGCAACGGCTCCCGGGTGTACGCTACCGTGAACCCGGAAATTGAAACCGACGCCCACTTCACGGCGGACAAGAAGGACTTCGACATCCGCGTGTCGGTTCCCGACATGTGCGCCAACAACGAGATGGAATGCGAAGGCGCCAACGGCCTGATGGACGACGACACCGTCACCATGGTGATCCAGAAGAGCGCCGGCATCGCGAACCCGTCGGAAGCCGGGACCCACAGCGTGGGCGCGTCCGTCCTGGGTTCCACCGATCCCGTCAAGGGCCCGATGTACCGCACCGACAAGGTGTATGCCAAGGGCAGCGATATGGGTCAGATCAAACCCGGCGCGGTCAACCTCGGTATGCGGCCGGCAACGGCGCACGAGGAATCCGAAGACGTTGGCCTGAAGACCCTGGCCAAGATCAGTCTGTCCGACGTGGACAACAGTCGCGGCTACGAGATGACCGTGACCGGCTCCGGCTTCAACAACGGCACCACCGCCGCCGTCTACGTCCTGGCTGGCAAGGCCGCTATTTGGAACACTCTGGACTGCGACGCCATGAACGCGGCCGCCGGTTCCGATAACGACGACGGCAAAGGCTTCTGCCGCATGTACGCGGGCCTGACCGACGAGGAAAAGGCCACTGTGCAGGGCTTGGACTTCACCACCGGCGATGCCGAGGCTGCGGTCTGCGAAGGCATCATCCGCAACGGCACTGAGGTTGGTGGAGCCCTGGTCGGCAGCGACGACAAGGTTGCGGTGACCTTCGAGGTTACTGCCCCCACCTTCAAGCCCGGCAACGTCAACTACATCTGCATGGTTGACGGCGAAGGGCGCATGTCCAGCACCGACGTTGAGGACTTCAACCTGGAGCCCTCGATCAAGGTGGTTCCCAGTTCCGTCAATTCTGGCGACACCGTTAACGTGTTCGCCCAGGACTACCAGAACACCGGACAGGGTTTCAGCGAGTTGAAAATCGCCGGCGAGAAGCTGTATGTGGCAGACGCTGATAACAACGCTGTCAGTGTCAAAAGCGAGTCGATCGGTAGTGATGGTTCCGGCTCTGCGACCTTTGAGGTTCCAGGCGGCTTTGAGGGCGTGCTGCGCATCGACGCTGCGTGGGGAACCGGGGATCACAAGATTTCCGAGGACAGCAAGATCACCATCGCCGGTGCTGACCTGGTGGTCAGCAAGACAGCAGCGCTGCCTAACGAGACCCTAACCGTCACCGGAAATGGGTTCGGTACCCAGACCTGCATCATGGTGACTTCGATCACCCTGGACAACGTTCCGGTTATCGTCGACGAGGAATCCATCGGTTGCTCAGTCGGAACTGGCAATGACGCGGTTGACGGTGTGAAGGTTTCTAACTCCGGCCAGTTCGTCGCCACGATTATCCTGTGGCCGGCGGATGATGACGATACCAATCCGACGCTCATCGCCGGCACCCACGAGTTGAACGTGGAGGATAACGACGAGTACTCCGCCAGTGTGGATATCACGATAGCGGAGCCCACCGTAAAGGTAACTCCCGACATCGCCGGCCCGCGTGATTACATCACCATCACCGGTGAGAACTGGCCCGTGGACAATCCTGAGGGCTCGGAATCGCCGTCGATTAGCATCGAAGTGGCCGATAACAGGAATGCTCGTACCTACACCGTCTTCGCCGACGGAGTGGGCAGGATCACCCAGGAACACCGGGTCCATCGCAACGTGGACATTCCTGGCACCGTCCAGGTCAAGATGACCTACGGTGACGTGACCAAGATCGGTTCCTTCGCAGTGCCGGCCTCCACCATCGAGGTCAGCCCCACCTCAGGTCAGCCGGGCGACATGATCACCCTGACCGCAGGCAACATGAAGGTCTACACCGAGGTTGACTCCGTCAGCATCGGAGGTTCCACCCAGGACAACCCGGGCGTTAACACCGACCGTGACGGCAACGTAACGGTTCCAGACGTGCTGATCCCCGGTCTCGACCCCGGCGTCTACAGCGTTGTCATCGACGTTGACGGCACCATCGCCATCGGCGAGGTCACCGTCCTGGCCGAGTCCTCGGCCGCCGGCGCTCCCGCTGAGCTCCCCGGAGCGGTGGAGAACCTGGATGACAGCCTGGTCGCCATCTTCCACTTCGACGACGTGGGCAAGAGTTGGTCGTTCTACGACCCGCGCCCCGAGTTCGCCGACCTCAACACCCTGACCGAAATGGTCAACGGTGAGGCCTACTGGATCCTGGTCAGCGAGACCGTGGACGATGTGGTCCTCAACAACAAGGCCCGCAGTCTCACCTGCCGCGGCGCCGACTGCTGGAACCTGGAGGTCTGGTAGGCCGTCGTCCCCGCAAGGGAGCGACCGTCAACCGACTGAATGAGTATCCAGTAAAGCGTCCCCGCTCCCGTGGCCTCGGCTGCGGGGGCGGGGGGACCACCCCAAGCAGGAGCAAATGAGATGAAGAGAATTGGAGCGATGGCGGCGGTGGCGTTGATTGCCCTGCTGATCGCGTTGCCCCTGGGCCTAGTTGCGGCTCAGGGCGATGCGCCGCGGGCCAACGTGCCCCCCGCCTTCATATTCGGCAACGCGATGGCCGACGGCCTTCCCGTGCCTGAAGGGACCATGATCGTCGCCATGGCTGGCGACGAGAAGATTGGTTCCGCCATGGCCATGCAGGGCGGCGGTTTCGAACTGCAGCTCATGCAGCCCATGGAAATGGACGCCATGGTCACGTTCATGATCGGTGAGCGCATGGTGGGCTACGAGTACACCTGGATGAGCGGCGACCGGATGATCATGGATCTGGCCGCCGACCTGGCTGTCCAGGGCGGGGAGGGGAGCATGGGCGCCACCGGTTCTCCCGGCGCGGCCGGCCCTCCGGGCGTCCCCGGGCCCGCCGGCAGTGACGGCGGTGACGGCCGCGATGGCCGCGACGGCGCTGCGGGCGGTGATGGCCCTCCGGGCGCTCAGGGCGAGCAGGGCATCGCCGGTCCTCCGGGCGGTCCTGGTCCCCAGGGTCCCGTCGGTACGATCGGTCCGTCCGGTTCCGCCGGTTCCATGGGCATCATCGCGCTGATCGTGGCCATAGTGGCCGTGATAATCGCGATCGGGGCCATCGTCATGGGGCGGCGCACCACCGCGTAACCCCAGGGCACACGGGCCCCCGGTTCGGGATCGCCCTCTCGGCGACCCACGATCCGAAAACAAGCCTCCGTCGGCAACGGCGGGGGCTTGTTGTTATCAAAAAAACGTTCAAACCCGCGCGCCCTCGCCGATGTCGACTTCCCGCTGTGCCGGCTAGCATTAACCAACCTCCATACAAGAGTGGCAACACAAGAGTGGCAACGGGTCGATACACGACTGATAACTGGTGCTGACCAACGGGAGCACGGACATGAAACGCAACCACCCACTCCGCCCTCGGTTCGCGGGGCGGACGATAGTGATCCTGGCCACGGCGGCGCTGCTGCTGGCGTCCATGCTGGCCGCGCTGGGAGCCGGACCCGACGACGCCGCGAGCGCCACGGCGTCCAATGCGGGCAGAGAGTGGCAGGTGTTCGAAGGGCACGCCTTCGCCGACAGCCGGATCGTTCCCATCGGGGTCTCCCTGGTGGCCTGCCTCGGCGGCTGCGAGGGCGGTTACGTCAGCGAGACCGTGGCCATCGGCCAGGACGGACGCTACAGCGGCCTGGTGGTTGAGCCGGTCGGCACGGACCGCAGCGCGCTGCCCGACGCTGACGTCATCACGTTTTGGCTGGTGAGCCACGACGACAGCGTGTCGGCCGTCCAGTCGTGGCTGTTCACCGGAGACGGCGAGACCCGCGAGCTGCACCTGAGCTTCCGCAAACTCCCGGTGCCGTCCCGCGGCCTTTCGGCATCAGGCGACCGGTCGGGAACGCTCACCACCGACTTGACCGTGCCCAATGCCGGGGATCTGGGCCTGGCTCCGACGCAGACCCCGCGCAGCTACGTCAACTCCTGGTCCTACGCCGGAGTGCCGGTCCTGCCCGGCCTGACGGCGCTGGTCGGCGTGTTGATTGCGATCATCGGCACGGCGCTGCTGGTCCACCGACGCCGCCTCACCTGGTAGGGAGGCGGCGCACCGCTACGCGTCGTCCAGGCCGGGTACAGGGAACTGCCGGCTGAGGTGGCGCACCTCATCGCCGATGGTCGACATCGCCGCCTCGTCGCCGATGCTGCCCAGCGTCCGCACGATGAGCCTGGCCACCTGGCGGGTGTCCTCCTCGGCCATGCCCCGGCTGGTGATGGCGGGAGTGCCCAGGCGCAGCCCCGACGCAGTGCGCGGCGGCAGCTGATCGTAGGGGATGGCGTTCTTGTTGGCCACGATGTTCACCGATTCCAGGGCGCGCTCGGCCTGCCGTCCCGTGACTCCCAGCGGCGTCAGGTCCACCAGCATCAGGTGATTGTCGGTTCCACCGGCCACCAGGCGGACGCCGGCCTCCGATAGCTCCTGCGCCATCACCTGCGCGTTGGCCACCACCTGGTGGGCATAGCGGGAGAAGTCAGGCTGCAGGGCTTCCGAGAAACAGACCGCCTTGGCGGCGATGACGTGCATGAACGGTCCGCCCTGCATGAACGGGAATACCGCGAAGTCGATCTTGCGGGCCAGGTCGGCGTCGGCCAGGATCATGCCTCCGCGAGGGCCGCGCAGGGTCTTTTGGGTGGTTGACGTGACGATCTGGGCGTGGGGGAATGGCGATGGGTGGGCTCCCCCGGCGATCAAGCCGGAGATGTGCGCCATGTCCACCATCAGCATCGCGCCCACCGAATCCGCAATTGCGCGGAACCGCGGGAAGTCCAGCACACGGGAATAGCTGCTGCAGCCGGCCACGATCAGCTTGGGATTGTGTTCCCGCGCCAGCCGGTCCACCTGGTCGTAGTCGATGGTCTCGGTCTCCTGGTCCACGCCGTAGGGGATGAAGTTGTACAGTTTTCCGGAAAAGTTGACGCTCGCGCCGTGGGTCAGGTGACCGCCCATGTCCAGCTGCATCCCGAGCACCGTGTCTCCCGGCTCCAGGACGGCGAAGTAGGCCGCCATGTTGGCCTGCGCGCCGCTGTGGGCCTGCACGTTGGCGTGTTCCGCCCCGAACAACTCCTTGACCCGGTCGATGGCCAGGGTTTCGACCACGTCGACGAATTCGCAGCCGCCGTAGTAACGCCGCCCGGGGTACCCCTCCGCGTATTTGTTGCTCATCAACTGTGCCTGCGCCTCCAGCACCGCCCTGCTCGCGTAGTTCTCTGACGCGATCAGCACGATCGAATCGCGCTGGCGGTGTTTTTCGCTTTCGATGGCAGCGGCAACGGCGGGGTCAATGCGGTCAAGTACGGTGGTCATCACGGATCAGCTCCTGGGGAGGTAAGTGAAATCGATTGTGAAAGTCGTACATACATCATAACAAAACGCCGCCGCATCCCTTCGCCAGCGTCAGTATTTGTAGAAATGGTGTCGGATTTCGAACTCGGCGTCGCGTTGCGAGAATAGTTCCCAGTCCGCCCTGCGGATGGCCAGGTATGAGTCAGCTAGCATGGGGCCCATGGCATCGGTGAGCGTGGTGTCGGCCGTTAGCTCGCTGATGGCTTCCATCAGAGAAGCGGGCAGCCGTCGGATACCCCGAGCGGCCAACTCTTCCGCTGTCAAACGGGCCGGGTCGACGTCAATGAACAAACTTTTCTCGGGCCGCAGACCGCGTTCCACTCCATCCAGGCCGGCGGCGATCAGCGCGCCCAGCGCGATGTAAGGGTTGGAGCTGGAATCGGCCGGCCGGAATTCAAGGTTGGTCGAGGCCATTTCAGATCCCCAGAACCGGGACGGGATCCGTACCGCCGCCTCGCGGTTGTCCGGGCCGTAGCAGATGTATGCCGTGCTCCACGAGCCGGGCGAAATCCGTCGGTAGCTGTTCATGCTCGGACACGTCAGCGCCGTCAACGCCGGCAGGTGCGCCAGAATCCCGCCGATGAACTGGTAGGCCAGCGCACTCAGTTGGTGCTCGTCAATCGGGTCGTAAAACAGGTTGTGCTCGCCACCGCTGTCCCACGCGCTGAAGTGGATGTGGCACCCGCTGCCCGCCTGGTCGGGAAACGGCTTGGGCGCAAAGGACGCCAGCCAGCCGTGCTGCCACGCCACGTTGCGCACGGTCTCCCGGTAAATCAGGTGGTTGTCGGCGGCTCGTAGCACGTCGACATGGCCGATGCTCATCTCCTGCTGCCCGTGCCCGAGCTCTGGGTAGTATTGCTCTACGCGCAGTCCCTGGGCCTCCAACGCCTCCACCACGTCGTCGATCACCTCCCGTGCGAACGCGTCGCCGATGCTGGAGTTGTCCAGACTCTCGTCAATCGGTACGAACCGGTCGCCTTCACGCCTTGCCAGGTACCATTCCGGCTCCAGCGCCGCCTGCAAGGTTAGGCCCATGCTATCCGCCTTGGCGAGCATTCGCTTCAGGAAGTCCCGAGGGCACGCTTCCCACGGATCACGCTCAGTGGTGAACATGTCGGCCACCAGCAACGCCCTTTTCGATGCGTAGGGCGGCATGGTGAACGTGTCCGGGTCCGGTATCAGCCGGAACTCTCCCACCGGCCCCATCCCCGCCACGATCTGCAACTGGTCCATGTCGCTCATCGCTTGCATCGCCTTCGTCACCCCAATCCCCGATTCAAGCCGCTGCCCCAGTCCCGATATGTGTGTGGACTTGCCCCGTATGATCCCTCCGTTGTCGCAGAAAAGGAACGATACAAGCTGTATGCCGGCCTCCTCGGCCCGCCGTACTATTTCCTGGTTGTCCATGTTTCCACCGCCGCTGTAGTTATTTTGCAGTATCCGCCCCGACAAGTAGGGGAGTGGCCCGTTCGACGCTTATTCTTATGGGCGCGCCTCGATCCTGATGAGATTTTTGGTGAAGGTTTCAGGATCCTCGGGGTCGTCAGGATACAGTACGAACGTCGGTATCACCTCGTGCTCGCGGAAGCTGTCGCACGGATATCGTTGCGGATAGGCGGCGTCTCTGTCCAGGCAGACGTACTCTTCGGGACTGTCCACGTGCTTTACCACGTTGGCTTCGTAGCACCGGCCCGGTTCCAGCGTGACCCCTGCATGGTTGTTGACAACAATCTTGACGAACTTCAGTTTGCTGCCGTAAAGGCTCGGTTCCCATACGTCTCACGAAGCCAGCCGGAACCTGCGTGCCGAGGTCGGATTCTCCAGGTAGCGGCTTTGGAGACGCACTTCTTCCCCCGCGCCGCTCGGAGACTATCGAATGCGTGGCCTTCGGTTACAGCCATTCCACTGGCGTCAGCGCAGAGGCGGGAGGAGGCGGCAGCGTTGCCGTCGGGGTTGGTGGTGCGGCGGCCGCGAGCGTTGGTGTCGGCGTCGAGGCTGGCGTACCGGTAGCCGCTGGTGTCGGCGTGGCCTCCGACGGCATCTCCTGCCGGGCTTCGAGCCATTCTTCTGGGGCGGGCGTGGCTGACCCTGGTATTGCCGGTAAAAACACCGCTCGAAAAGCTCTTCTGCCCGTTGGTCAACGCTCCCCAGGCCTCGTTGTACGGCGCTGGCACCTCCACCATCATGCGGTTGCTCGGCGGGAACAGCCAGGCTTTGATCCGCTCCCTGGGCTGCGGATGGTCCGGCCGGTTGACCACTGAGCAGGTTGACCACTGTGTAGGGATGAAAGCCGGTCAGCAGGTGGAAGATGATGACCGCCAGCCCGAAGCGGTCGTGGTTCTGGTTCCGGTTGGTGTGGTCGTCCTGCGCTTCGGATGCCTGGAATGCGAGACGTCCCAGATTGTTGGCGAACGCCCTGCCGGTGGCGGGATCGGTGAACCCATAGGAATCTCAGTCCACCATGGCGATGCTGTTCTGCCGATTGACCTGAACGTTTTTTTCGTGCACGTCGCCAATGACGTAACCGGCGGCGTGAACGGCGCGGAACCGTAGGGCCAGGTTCCGCGCCATCCGCACTCGGTCGTCGACCCGCAGCTCTCGGCCCTGCTCCTGCTCCGTCGTCTGCGCCGCCCGCCGGGCGTAGCATTCGACTATCGGCTCCCACGACGCGCGCGGGGTCCTGATGAAGGTCGTCTCGTTGGCGTATTCCCCCGTGTGCGCCGCGCACAGCGTTTTGGCTGCCCCTCCGTCCGAGTCGAATGTGATGACCGCGCCGTCGCCCGCCTGCGCGGCCGTCATCAGTCGGTCGCAGGCCATGGCGACGATCAGAGTGGACGCCAGCGCGCGCGGCTCGCAGTCGTGTTCAGTGGCGTCCACGCCACCGCGTTCTTAGCCCGCTTGACGGCGTTTCGTACCAGCGGGGTGGACTGGTGTCGGCTGGAAGCCGCCGCTGATCGCTTGCTGAGCCCGGTTGCCATCGTTGCAACCGCAGTGTCCACGGCGATCCTTGAACCCTCGTCCGAACATTGGGCCGAGCCGGCGCCGTCGGCCACCGCGATGATCTCGATCTGTCCTCGGCCGATTTCGACCGGACGGTGGGCCACGGCGTCCTGGTTCGGCACGTTGCTCCTGAAATGAGAAAACCCGGCAGCGGTGGCCGCCGGGTCTTTGGTCACTCATTCTTATGGCCCTGATGAGGATCGTCTTATAGGCGTGTGTGTGAGACTTTCACGTCTCAGCGACCCGAAATCACAGCACGTGATACAGCAGCAGGTGGTCACGCAACACGTCGGCGGCGAAGTCGTTGTTCACGTCCCGCAGCACCGAGTGGATGTGGTTCGCCCCGTCCTGCCGGTTGTCGTACTCAACCACGAAGTCCCCGCCGTGCAGCCGGTAGTAGTGGGGCTGCGCGCGGTCAACCGGCCCGCCCCAGGCCAGGTGGATCTTCTCCAGCCCGCCCTCGCGCAGCGCGGTCAGCCGCTCCTCCGCCAAGTCCGCGCGCACCCGGGTCACGTAATCGCTGGCCAGCGACATCAGCATCTCCCGCTGCGTGCCCGACATGGCGGTGGCTGGCAGCCCCTCCTCCTTGGGCAGTGATGCCTTGGACGAGTTGAAGGTGATGATGTCCGCCGGCGCCTCGTCATAGATTATCGCCCGGCTCTTCTGGCCGGCGTCCAGGCTCTCCATCAGCTCCAGCGCGATGTCCTGACTGGTGCCCAGGATGCGCAGGCCCTGCTTCGGCCCCTTGCGCACCTCGGCGGGATTGGCGCCGAAGAAAAACGGCGTAACGGACAGCACGCGGTCGCCCCACACGCTGTAGTGCAGCGATACGTGGTGACCTTCCACCCGCCAGCCCCACGGTTCGGCGTCGCTCGCGGGATCGCCGAAGATCGTCCAGGCGTACCACAGCGGGTCCCGGCGGAACGTCACGCTGCCCTGTTCCTCCTCCAGCGGACCCAACACCGTCTCGTGCTCGATGATCAGCTGGGCCTTCCGGTTGGAGTCTTCGGTCAGACCGGTGGCCATCAGCGCGTAGGCCAATCCCCTCTGCTCCTCGCTCATATCTCGCAGCATCAGTCCATGCCGGTTCAGCGGCGGGTAGTACCAGAAGATCCTCTCGCCGTCGTGGTAGCTATAGCTGATGGCCGCTTTCTGCGTGGCGTCCAGGCTGTTCAGCAACGCCAGCGCCGCTCCGCGCATCTCGGATGCCGCCTGCGGATGCGTGTGGGGATGATCATGGTCGTGGGTATGAGTGGTGGTCATATGGGTGTGTCCTCCATGCGACAACGCAGCCGGCTTTATCCCGACCGAATGGCCACAGTGTATGCGCCCCCATTTTGGGGTGTCAAACCGGCCGTAGCGTACCGACGCAGCCCGCACCGATGCTGGGATCCGCCCGTATGCCTTGAACCCGCTGGTCTCGGGTCAACCCCCCGCAGGTCGCATGAGACATCCCACAGCCATTAGCGGCGCCGCATGCTGAGGGTGCCCTCAGCGCTGTTACGGTGAAAGTAGTGTCGGCGGTGTGTGCGACGCGCATGGTCGCCAGCATCCTGGCCCTGCGGGTGTGGCGGGTAAGACTGCGATGACAGCCTCAGGTTGACGCCGCGCGAAATCCCTGACTATATTGCGCGCACTTACTGTATAGCGAGGTTATGGATGTCGGGATCAAATATTGATTGGGGCCACGACCGGGAGAAGCCCGAGGGCGTGAAAATCAATCTGACCCATATAGGCTCAGGGATGCACCCGGAGGAAAAGTTCGTGCAATTCCAGATCGGTGGTGCTTCTTACTCCGGATGGATGCCTAGTTATTCGGTCAATGAATTTAACAATTGGCTAAAGGCTTTTATCATCGCCGATTTCGATGATGGAAGATGGTTGCTTCGTATTCCAGATGAAACGCTAACGTCAGGCCCGCAAATCTTCGCCAAAAAAGAGGATCAGGGGACCGTTGTTACGACAGGGTGGTGGTGATGATATATAGCGACAAGGATATTATGGATGCGCTGGACGTTGGAACCTTTACCATTGATCCGCGTCCGGCTCGCGACGATATTTCCCCCTCAGCGGTAGACTTACGACTGCACAATATTTTTACTGTGTTCGATAGTGAAGATAAACTCGAAGGCGTGGACGTCGCGGTCATGGTGGGAGTAGCAGATACTGAACGGGTAGTACAAAGGTACGGCGATACTGTAGATATACCGGTGGGGGATTATCTTGAGTTAAAACCGGGCGCTTTCGCTTTGGGATATACGCGAGAACACGTCGATCTGCCCATGAATCTCGCTGCCAGGGTCGAGGGCAAGAGCTCTTTGGCCGGTTGGGTATTTCCATTCATCAGACTGCACCAACCATACATGCGGATTTCCACGGCAACATCCGGTTGGAGATTGCCAACACTGGCCCGTTTACGTGTCGGTTGACCCCAGGTATACGTGTCTGCCAGCTGATCATCGAGGAGCTTAAAACCCCAGCGGAACGACAGTTGCAATCTCAGTTCCAAAACCAATCTCCAGACTGACGCCATAACCACCGTATCCGCGCCCCCTTCCACCGCCGGCCGCTACCTCCCGTGCTATGGCCTGGCCGACAAGCTATCCGACGCTGTCTGGCACTCCGCCTCAATCTCCCTTCCCGATACGCTCTACGGTGTCATCGTCCGCAGCCGCTACGTCGCCCTGGCTCATGCCGCCGCCGGGCCGGTCGACCCAGCAGCACGTGCGAAACCTGGACGGCAACCTGGGTCAGCGGCCCTACTGCTGGTACTACCCTCACCCTCCTCGCATCCACATGGCTGGCCGCCGTTGCGCGCTGCTGCGCCGCGTCGCCGCCCGCGCCGGCCGCGTTACCTTGACATCCCTCTACCCCTGTAACAGAATAACGCCATCCTCACCCCGCACAGGAACGAGAGTATGACAACAGTTCAGAGTGGTTCCCGCACTACCGTAAATGTCAACGGTACTGCCGTCGAAATGTATTCCGGCGGCAGCGGCCCGCCGTTGGTGTTTTTCCACGGCGCCGGCGGTTCCAACGGTTGGCAACCCTACCATGAGGACCTGTCCGCCGAGTACACGGTCTACGTTCCCAGCCAGCCCGGTTTCAACGGCACCGAGGCTCCCAATTGGATCAAGACCATCAGCGACGTCGCCCACTTCAACCACATGTTCGTCGACGCCCTGGGCCTCCAGGACATTGTCCTGATGGGTTCCTCCATGGGTGGTTGGGTTTCCGCCGAGATGGCGGCCATGAACGACGCCAATATCGATGCCCTGATCCTGGTGGACCCCGCCGGCATCAAGCCCCGCGACGGGGAGATCTCGGAAATCTTCATGGTCTCCGCCGACACCCGGCTGAAGCAGCGCTTCCACGACCCCAGCCAGGTTGAGAACTACGAGCACTATGCCCGCGAACTGTCTCCCGAAGAGCAGTTGGTGGTCCATTCCAACGCCATCACCGCTTCCCAGTTGTGCTGGAAGCCCTACCTGCACAATCCCAGCCTTCCCCATACCCTCGCCCGGGTCGACACGTCCACTCTCATCGTCTGGGGCAACCAGGATGCCATCATCCCCGTCGAGTGCGGGCACTTGTTCCAGCAGGCCATCCAGGGCAGCCAGTTGCGCATCATCGACAACTGCGGGCACTCTCCGGCCGTGGAAAAGCGCGGCGAATTCGTCGCCGCCGTCACCGGGTTCCTGAACAGCCTGTAAGACAAACTCCCGAGCACCGCACCACAGAGAAGGAGCAACTAACATGGCGCACGAACTCGAAGTATTCTGGTTCTCTGAACAGCCCTACGGCCATGTCACCGAGGAAGACCTGGAGCCTTGGGAATCGGGCCGAATGCACTTTCCCAACACCTACTTCGATCCCGAAAAGGCCCACGTCCTCTATGGCAACTACCACGACCAGTACCAGCTGGCCGACGAGGTCAATTTCGACGGCATCATGTCCAACGAGCACCACAGCTCGTACTGGTGCATGAAGCCCTCCGTCAACGTGGACGCCGCCGTAATCACCCAGCGCACCAGGAAAGCCAAGATCGCCATGCTGGGCAACGTCATCGCCGTCAACGACCCGGTGAAGATGGCCGAAGAGATCGCCATGCTGGACTGCATCAGCGGCGGCCGCGTCATCTCCGGTTTCGTGCGCGGCACCGCTGTTGAGACCCTCCACGCCGGCTACTCGCCCACCGAGAACCGCCCCCGGTTCGAGGAAGCCCACGATCTCATCATCAAGTGCTGGACCGACCCCGGCCCCTTCCGCTGGGAAGGCGAGTACTGGCCCCACCGCATGGTCAACCCGTGGGTGGTGCCGATTCAGAAGCCCCATCCCCCGGTCTGGTTCCCCGGCACCGGCAGCCCCGAGTCCGTAATCTGGGCCGCCAAGCACCGGTATCCCTACATGAACCTGGGCTCCCTGCTCGACCTCACCAAGCAGCTCAAGGGCATCTACCACGAGACCGCCGCCGAGGAAGGCTACGAGGCTGGCCCTGAGCACTTCGGCTACCTGATCCGCTGCCTCGTCGCCGACACCGACGAGAAGGCCCAGGAGATCGGCCGCACCTTCCTGTGGACCGAGAACCACCGCAACCGCGGGCCCATGGAATTCAACGACCCGCCGGGTTACCAGTCGCGCGAGGCCCTGCGCATCAAGATGTCCCGCCCTCTCATCGGCACGGGCACCATGGGACGTCGGATGTCCTACGAAGACCTCCAGGACGCGTACAACATCATCGTTGGCAGCCCTGAGACCGTGACCGAGAAGCTGCGCCACATCCGCAGAGACCTCGATCCCGGCTACATCCTCATCTACGGCAACGAGGGCCACATGCCCCACGAGGACGTGATGCGCTCCGTCGAGCTCCTCGGCACCAAGGTCATTCCCGCCCTGAAAGAAGGCTAGATTACGAAGCCGACTTCCATGGAAGTTTTTGGGAGCGGGTTCCAAACCCGCTCCTATTGTTTGCCGATCGTGCGTGATACACTCAAATCGCCTACGACGAAGGTGACGGTACGGTAGGAATCAAGCATGGCAACATCAGTCCAACTCTCACCTGAAGCCGAGGAGCGCCTCGATTTCTTGGCTTCGCGCACTGGCCGCTCGAAACCGTTCCTTCTCCGCGAGATTATCGAATGCGGGCTCGACGACATTGAGGACTATTACCTTGCGGCCGAAGTTCTGGAGCGCATCCGCGACGGGCAGGAGAAGTTTCATACCGCCTCCGAAGTGAGGCGGGACCTTTCCTTGGACGATTGAGTATTCCCAAACGGCTCGGGACCAGTTACGCCGGCTCGACAGGCAAATGGCCCGCCGTGTTGTGGACTACATGGATGAGCGGGTTGCCCCGCGTGAGGACCCGCGCAGCCTTGGCAGAGCCTTGACTGGACCGATGGGAGAGCTTTGGCGCTACCGTGTAGGCGATTGCCGCGTCGTTTGCGACATTCAGGACCAGGTTTTGCGCGTGCTCGTGGTTCGTGTCGGAAGACGCGATAGCGTGTACCGTTCGCCGTAGAGGCAATCAAAACGACGTAGGGGCGAATAATCATCCGTCCCTACCCGCTTGCCGTATGCGCGGCCCGCTACTTCTTCCCGTTCCGCGGCTGTGACCCGTCCGGATACAGGTCGTCCCACATCGCGTCCCGCCAGTCCACGCCCACCGGCAGGATCGCCTGCGATGGACGCAGCATGTAGTAGTTGTCGCCCACGCCGGGCGGAGTTCCGCCCTCTGCCACTGTTCGCGCTGCCTGCAGCAACTGCCGGCGGGCGTAGATGATGGCCATGTCGGTGCGCGTGAGGTTCTCCCGCGACCTGTCCACGATGTGGCCCATGCTCTCCTGAACCGCCACGTCCTGCGCGTTCACCCCGTCGATGCCGCTGAAGGTCTCCGTCTTCTGCACCGAACGGTTGATCATCCAGTTGTTGTCCCGGTTGACCCTGGTGCGGAAGCTTTCGAGCATGTGCTCCGGCCCACGCCCGTAGCCGCGGTCCATATTCACCCGTTCCTGCTCCTCGATGGGGTCGTCATAGGATAGGTCCCAGTTCCAGACCATCACGTTGTTGTCGTCCATGGGGACCCACATGTGTCCGGACGCCAGGAAACCCACCGGCCCCGCCTGGCCCCGATAGCCCCGCTGGCTGGCCCTGAGCTGGTGGAAGGGCATCACGAAGTGGTACGCGCGCACGTGGTTGCCCTCGTCGCCCAGCGAACGGATTCCGACGTAGCGATAGCCGTAGTCCGTGATATCCACCTCCAGTTCCGGCGGCTTGCCCTGCACATGGGGCGAGTCGACCCGCAGGCCGGCATGTGGGGTGTCCGTCCGTAGCGTGCGGTGCAGGATGGTGGCGTGCGCCGAGTCGATGCCGCCCTCCAGCGCCTGCAGCCAGTTGCACTCCTGGATGTTCTTGGTGACGTGGCGGTGAGATGCCGGCACCGCGGCCCACTCGAACTTGGGCGGCGGCGGCATGTGCTCTTTCGGTCCCATGTATGCCCAGATGACGCCGCCCAACTCGACGGTCGGGTAGGACGTCGTCGTCATCTTGGACGGATAGTCGCTGTCCGCCGGTTCGTTCATCATGTCCACGCACTGCCCGTTCACGTCGAACTTCCAGCCGTGGTAGATGCACCGCAGGCCACACTCTTCGTTACGGCCCAGCCACAGCGACACCAGGCGGTGCGGGCAAAACTCTTCAAGCAGGCCGATGCGCCCGTCGCTGTCGCGGAAGGCTACCAGTTCTTCGCCCAGCAGCTTGACCCGCACCGGCTCTCCGTCCGGCTCCGCCAGCTCCCAGGACAGTAGGGCCGGCATCCAGTAGCGGCGCATCAACTCGCCCATTGGGCTGCCTTGCCCGACTTGTGTGAGTGCCACATTCTCTGCTTGCGAAATCATAGGCCATACCTCCTCATCTTGGTGCCAGAGTAGCAGCAAATTAGTGGATTTGCTATGCTGTTACCGCTCAACGCGCCCACCCAACCTGACGCCTGCCCGATTGCGTTTGAACTGCCATTGCGAGCGAAGCGTAGCAACCTCGTTAGCGGTGGAGTTGTCGCCCAGGTGACGCCACCGCCACGTTGCTTCACTCGCTAATTAACCAGCTGGGTACGCGTCAGGCGCATCGATCGGTTGCTTTCCGGACTCTCGAACAACAGGACTTTCAGCGATGCCAATCGTAGATACCCATGTGCACATCGGCCGCGACCACTACGAGCCGGTGGAGATGCTGCTCTCCCAGATGGAGCTGAACGGCGTCGCCAAAACCGTGCTGGTGCAGTCCACCGCCACGCTGGACAACTCCTACGTGCTGGAGTGCCGCCAGCGCTTCCCCGGACGCCTGGCCGTCGTCTGCCGCGTCGACGTGGATGATCCGGCGGCGCCCGACACCCTGGAAAGCCTGCGCGACGCCGGCGCCGAGACCCTGCGCATCCGCAACTTCCATCGGTCCCCGGGCAACGACCCGCTGGCCATCTGGCGGGCGGCAGCACGCCTCGGCGTGTCAGTCAGCGTCGGAGGGCCGGCCGAGGGTTTCGCGTCCGCCGAATTCGCCGCTCTGGTTGAGGAACTGCCCAATCTCACCGTCATCATCGAGCACCTGGCCGGCATGGGCATCCACGCCATCGGCGCCGCCGAGATGCCGCCCGACGACGTGTTTCGCCAGTCCCTTACCCTGGCCCGCTTCCCCAACACGGTGATGAAGATCCACGGTATGGGCGAGATCAGCGATCCGCCCTTCCCCTTCAGGAACATACCGCCCTACGTGCGCATGGCTTACGACGCCTTCGGTCCGGACCGGATGATCTGGGGCTCCGACTGGCCTCGCGTGACCAACCGAGAAGGTTACCGCAACTCCCTACGGTACACGTGGGCGAAAATGGAGGACTGGTGTTCCAAGTCTGACCTGGAAAAGATATTCGGCGGTACGGCCATCTCATTGTGGAAGTTCGCATAGCCTTGCCCGGTATTGGCCGATTCCGTGTGTTACCCTGATTGTCAAAACCGAAAGTGTTGACTTATCATTGTTGCGCCTTGTGCGCCGACGTTGGGCGAAATAAACATCCTAGGGAGGAAATATTTGATGACAAAGAGTTTGAAGTACCTTGCCGGGATGATGCTGCTGGCAGCCACGGTGGCGTTGCTGGCTTGCGGCGGTGAAGAGACCCCCTCCGCGCCGGTTCCCGCCGCTGACCCCACCACTCCTGCTACCGTCATGGCTGAGCCGCCCACGGAAGCCGTAACGGCTACCGACACCCCTGAGGCCGTCCCGGTGCAGTCCGGCAACCGCCTCGCCAACGTGAAGAGCCGCGGCACCGTGGTATGCGCCAATAACACCCAATTGGCAGGCTTCGGGTTCATTGATGCCGGCGGCAACACCATGGGCTTTGACGTTGACCTCTGCCGCGCCGTGGCCGCCGCCGTGCTGGGCGACGCCGACGCCGTGGATTTCCAGCCCACCACTGCCGCCGAGCGCGGCCCCACCATGCAGTCCGGCCAGGTGGACATGATGTCCCGCAACACCACTTGGACATCTTCCCGCGACGCTACCTGGGGTAACTTCTCCCAGACCATGTTCTATGACGGTCAGGGCTTTATGGTACCCGCCAGCCTGGGCGTCTCCAGCGCTATGGAATTGCGGGACGCCAAAGTCTGCGTCCAGCAGGGCACCACCACTGAGTTGAACCTCCAGGACTTCAGCAACCAGAACGATATGAACTTCGACATCGTTACCTTCCCCGACGCCACCACCACCAGCGAAGCCTACCAGGCTGGACAGTGCGACGCCCTGACCACCGACCGGTCCGGTCTGGTCGCCACCCGCGTGGGCTATGATGACCCCGACGCCCATGTCATCCTGCCCGACACCATCTCTGAAGAACCCCTGGGCCCGGTGGTTCCTCACGGCGACGACCAGTGGTATGACATCGTCAAGACCACCATGGCGATCCTCATCTACGCCGAAGCCTTCGGCATAACCTCCGACAGCGTGCCCACTGCCCGCACCGGCAACACCGCCGTGGACCGGCTGTTCGGCCTGGAGGGTGGCTACGGCCAGGAAGACCTCGGCTTGAGCCCAACCGCTGCCCAGGATGTCATCAGGCAGCTGGGTAACTATGGCGAGATTTACGACCGCCATCTGACGCCTCTGGGCGTAACCCGCGCGGGCAGCCGCAACGACCTCTGGATCAACGGCGGAGAAATTTACGCCGCGCCGCTGCGGTAGCTCCAAAAACGTCCGCCGGCCTCAAAATGCCGGACCGGCGCCGGGGAGGGTACGGCCAGCATCCGCCTGGTTATCCCTCCCCAAAAGTTTGATTGTTTTCGCCGACCCGGAAAAAATGCGCCGATTGCGCTACAATCGGCTTGGATTTTCCGGCAATGCTACCCCTTGAAAGTTTACCGTTATGACGACCCGTCAACTGCCACGCGTCTTGGTTTACCAGGACATTCCCGTATGGCGGCACGCCGTCATCATCCAGTGGACAGCGCAGATTGCGTCCGCCATCATCGTCGTCGCTCTGGTCGTCTGGTTCTTTGCCAACATTGCTGACGCCATCGCTGACCGGAACATCTCTTACAGCTTCACGTTCCTTTCCCGTGAGTACCAGACGCCTATCGGCGACTTTTTCATACCTTACGAATCGTCAGATACATTCCTGTACGCCTTTTGGGTAGCAATCACCAACACCCTGATCGTCGCCGTTTCCGGCGTCATCCTAGCCATCCTGTTGGGCATCTTCGTAGGCATCGCCCGCCTGTCCTCCAACTGGATCGTCGCCAAAATCGCGATGGTCTATATCGAATTCTTCCGCAACGTGCCCTTGCTGGTGCAACTTTATTTTTGGCTGTACATTGTTCAGGAACTGCCGTCGGTGGTGGACGCTGACGGACGCGAACTGGGCGCATTGATCCCCGGCGTTCTGTACGTCTATAACGATGGCATATCTCTGCCGTGGCCGTCGGCAAACGACTGGACCGTCGCGCTGCTCTGGCTGGCGACGGCGGCAGCGGCCATCGCGGCCGGCGTCGCCGTCCATCGCCGATTGACCCGACGCGAAAGCGAAACCGGTCGGGCATCCCATCCCATGCTGGGCGGCTTCCTTTTCGCTTTCGTTATCGGCGCCGCGGCCTGGCTGGCGCTGAGTTTAGTGGCCGGCGACTCCCCGTTCTCAATCTCCACGCCGGAACCCCAGGGCCGTTTCGGGCGCATCGGTGGCGGTTTAACCGCCAAGGCCGGCTTGATGGTCCTGGTGGTGGGTCTGGTCATCTACACGTCATCGTTTATCGCCGAAATCGTCCGCGCCGGCATCCAGTCCGTGGGACGCGGCCAGATCGAAGCCGCCCGCGCCCTGGGTTTGTCTCAAATGGATGCTTTGTGGCGGGTGACTTTCCCCCAGGCGCTCCGGGTCGTCATCCCGCCGCTGATCAGCCAGTGCCTGAACCTTACCAAAAACAGCAGCCTCGGCGGCGCTATCGGATACGCCGAACTCACCAGCGTGGGCGTCACCATGACCCAGACGGCGCCGGCGCTCCCCATCTTCGTTCTGGTCATGGCGTCATATCTCGCGATGAGCCTCACCTGGTCGCTCATCGGTAACTTCTACAACCGCCGCATGCGGTTCGTCGGCTCCTAGACACCCTTCAGGTATTGACATGGCCGTTGACGACACAACACGCTCCGCAGCTGCGCTGCCGCCGCCCCGTATGGAAACGGGCGTTGCCGGATGGGCCCGCACCAATCTGTTCAGCAGCCTGTTCAACGGCCTGCTCACCGTCATTGCCGGCATCGTCACGCTTCTGGCGCTGTGGTACGGGTTGAAGTGGGTGTTCCTGGATGCCGAGTGGCGGGTTATTGTGGAACTGGGCGGCCGCTTCATCCTTGGACAATACAATACCCAGTCCGCCTGCCCCGGGCAAAACTGTTTCTGGCGTCCCCAGGTTGCCACATTGTTGGCAACGCTGCTGCTGGGAATGGGCTGGGGACTAACAGGTCGGGGAGTTACCAGAGTTATCGCCATCACCGTCGCCGTTGTGCTGGGATTGTTGGCCTTCCTACCCTACAGCCTGGAGGCCATGGGGTACGATGTACGCCTGCTGCTGCTGGCCAATCTGCCGGCGTTGTTGGCGGGTTGGGTTCTGGCGCGCCACACTCTTCTGGGCACCGGCCGCCGGGTTGCCGTTCTCGCCGTGGCGTCATTCCTGTTGTCCCTGGTTCTGATCCGGGGGTTGCCGGGAATTCCCGGGCTGCAACCGGTGTCGGTCAACCAGTGGGGTGGGTTGATGCTGAACCTGATACTGGCCATCGGCGGCATTACCCTCAGCCTGCCCATCGGGATCGCCCTGGCCCTGGGCCGGCGCAGCCGGCTGCCCATCGTCAAGATCCTGTGCATCACGTTCATCGAAGTTTTCCGCGGCGTGCCCCTGATCACACTGCTGTTCATGTCCCGGCACCTGGTGCCCCTGGCTTTCCCCGAGGATTTCCCTCAGAACGCGCTGCTCAACGCCGCCATCGTCATCACGCTGTTCAGTTCCGCGTATATGGCGGAGAACATCCGCGGCGGGCTGCAGGCGCTGCATCCCGGCCAGGCCGAAGCCGCCCGCGCCCTGGGCCTCCCCGGCTGGCATACTACCCTGCTCATCTCACTGCCCCAAGCCATCCGCAACGTCATCCCCGCCATCGTTGGCCAGTTCATCGGCCTCTTCAAGGACACCAGCCTAGTCTATATTATCGGTATGCTGGACATACTGCGCATCGGCCTTGACTTCGTGAACGGCAACATCGAATTTCGCGATAACAAAGGCGAGGTCATTATCTTCGTCGCCTTGGTGTTCTGGATCTTCACCTACGGCATGTCCTACGTCAGCGGGCATATTGAGCGGCATCTCGGAATAGGAGAGCGTTAGCGAGCCCGTTGTCGCGCCGGCCGTTCTGCTAGAATGACGGCCGCAGCGCCGAACCCGTCGCCGTCTCCGCAGCCACGGCCAATAGCACTCACCGCAACGGAGCGCACCATGACTACCAACGGAACTACGGATGCCGTCGAAGACATCATCGTGTGCCGGGACGTGCACAAGTGGTACGGCAACTTCCACGCTCTGCGGGGTGTCACGACCACCGTCAGAAAAGGCGAGGTGGTGGTGATTATCGGTCCCTCCGGGTCCGGCAAGTCCACGTTCATTCGTACCATCAACCGTCTGGAGCAACACCAGCGCGGTGATATCGTCGTGGACGGCATCGAGTTGACCAACGACACCCGCAACATCGACGCCATTCGCCGCGATGTGGGCATGGTCTTTCAGTCATTCAACCTGTTCCCCCACCTGACGGTCCTGAGCAACATCACCCTCGCGCCGACCAAGGTCCGCAAGTTGCCGTCCCACGAGGCCGACGACATCGCCATGGAACTCTTGGAGCGGGTGGGAATACCGGAACAGGCCGACAAATACCCGGCGCAGCTGTCCGGCGGCCAGCAGCAGCGCGTCGCCATCGCCCGCGCCCTGGCCATGCAGCCCAACATCATGCTCTTTGACGAGCCCACGTCGGCCCTCGACCCCGAGATGATCAAGGAAGTCCTCGAAGTCATGCGCGAACTGGCCGAGTCGCAAATGACCATCCTGGCCGTCTCCCACGAGTTGGGTTTTGCCCGCGAGGTGGCCGATCGCATCGTGATGTTCGACGAAGGCCTGATCGTCGAGGACCAACCGCCGGACGAGTTCTTCAACAACCCGCGCCACGAGCGCGTGAAGCACTTCCTGTCGCAGATCCTGTAATTCGGGTCGGCCCGATGGAATTGGCGCGGAAATTCGGGCGTTGGATCTGGGCCGGGGGTATCGCCGAAACCCAATGGGCGCGCCAACGTCGCTTGCCCTTCTGGGAGCACCCGTGGTTCACGCGCATTTACCGGATCGTGTTGGTCGCCGGTTGGGTGGCTATAATCGCATTCTTCCTGATCTGGAACCTGGTTTGGGCCACGCCCGGATGATCGGACGCTGAGGCCGGCAGTATCCCGCGCCTTGGGCGACCGGCAGTCTCTGCCGCATTCGTGATTGCCCCACGGTGGCACGCACGGTAAAATTCCGGCACCTTCACTATTCCCCGCGGCACGAGGAGTGTAGCTATGCCGGATCGATCCATGCAGATAGGGGTGGTCTTCCCTCAAACCGAAATTGGTTCCGACCCCGTTGCCGTGCGCGATTACGTGCAGGCGGCTGAGGAATTGGGCTACGCCCATATAATCGCCTATGACCACGTGCTGGGCGCGGACACCGCGTACCACCAGCCGTGGACCGGCAGTTACACCAAGGAGAGCCTGTTCCACGAGATCTTCGTCCTCTTCGGCTACATGGCTGCCCTGACCACCAGCGTCGAGCTTGTCTCGGCCATCGTCATCCTCGGCCAGCGGCAGACCGCCCTGGCCGCCAAGCAGGCCGCCGAAGTGGACGTGCTCAGCGGGGGCCGCTTGCGCCTCGGGGTTGGCATCGGCTGGAACCCCGTGGAGTACGAAGCGCTTGGGGAGGACTTCTCCACCCGCGGCCGCCGCGCCGAGGAGCAGATGGAACTGTTGCGCCGACTCTGGACGGAAGAGGTCGTCGATTTCCACGGCCGTTACCACAACGTGACCAACGCCGGCATCAACCCCCTGCCCGTGCAGCGGCCCATCCCGCTGTGGATGGGAGCGGGCAGTCGCGCCCGCGGGCCGATACCCACCGACCGCGTGCTCAGCCGCGTGGGACGTTGCGCCGATGGTTGGTTCCCCCAGTTCCAGTCTGATGACCCCCAGGCGGCCACGGCCATCGCCAAGGTGCGTGAGGCTGCGGTTGCCGCCGGCCGGGATCCTGATGCCATCGGCATGGAACCGCGCGTAAACTACTCCGACGGCGACCCCGAGTTCTGGCAGGCCAGGGCGGAGGAATGGCGCGGCATGGGCGCGAGTCACTTCTCCGTCAATACCATGTCCGCCAACCTCGTCGGGCCCGGTGCACACATCAACGCCATGCGCGAGTTCAAGGAAGTAATCAGCGGGTAGCCTCCCGTTCACACTGCATCGGGTCGCAACCAACCTAACCGGTATTCACCCAACTTAACCGGTATTCACAAGGAGGCAACAATATGGGCAGGCTCGACGGCAAGGTGGCTCTCATCAGCGGCGGAGCGCGCGGTCAGGGTGCGGTGGAGGCCAGGATGTTCACCTCCGAAGGCGCGTGCGTAGTATTCGGCGATATCCTCGACGACGAGGGCCGCCGGGTGGAGGCCGAAATCCGGGAACTCGGCGGTCAGGCCACCTACGTCCACCTGGACGTGACCAGCGAATCCGACTGGCAGGCCGCGGTTGCTGCCGCCGTCGCCGAGTACGGCAAGCTCAACGTGCTGGTCAACAACGCCGGCATAGTGCTTGGCCGCAGCATCGAAGAGATGACCGTCGAGGAATGGGACCGCCTCTTCGACGTCAATGCCAAGGGCGTGTTCCTGGGTACCAAGGCTTCCTTGCCAGCCCTGCGGGAGGCCGGCGGCGGTAGCATCGTGAACATATCTTCCACCGCCGGCCTGGTAGGCAACGACTACAACCTTGCCGGCTACAGCAGCACCAAGGGAGCCGTGCGGCTTTTCACCAAGTCCACCGCCATTCAGCATGCTGCCGAGGGTATTCGCTGCAACTCCGTCCATCCCGGCCCGATCGACACTCCCATGCTGCAGGAATCTCGCGCCAATCGGGGCAGCGGGCTCAGCGACGAGGAACAGCGCCAGCGGGTGCCCCTCGGCCGCATCGGTCGCCCCGAGGATATTGCCTACGCCGTGGTCTACCTGGCGTCCGACGAGGCGTCGTTTGTCACCGGAAGCGAAGTCGTCGTGGACGGCGGGCGCACTGCCATGTAACGCAGAGGAGCGCCCTCACGGGCGCTCCGACTGTCGCGGTGTGAAATGGTCGGGGCGGCCAGATTCGAACTGGCGACCCCCTGCACCCCATGCAGGTGCGCTACCGGGCTGCGCTACGCCCCGCCCCGACAGTTTCAGGGTATCACCCGCACCGACAATTGGCAAACTCGCTGGCATCGCCAGTGATTATTCAGAGTATTACCTGCTAGGATTGCGCCATATCGTAATGACAACCATGAACGGCGATTGCTACAGTATCCTCGGCGTCCCGGCGGCAGCCACGACGGAAGAAATCCGTGCCGCCTATCGCAGGCTGGCGCGACAGTATCACCCCGACCTCAACACTGGGCCGCAAGCCGAGGCGCGCATGAAAGAAATCAATCATGCATACGCCACCCTGTCCGATCCCCAGCGCCGCCGCCACTACGATATCTACGGCGTGAGCGACCCTCCCACCGTGGAGTCGAACCGCCGCAGCCAGCAGCGTGCCCCCCGCCCGAGCGCGACCCGCCCTTCCGAACCTCGTACCCATTCCGCGTCACCTGAGCGCGGCGAGGATATTGAGGCGGCCTTGCTGATCACGCGCGGGGAGGCAAGACATGGACTGCGCAAGGTTTTCCCGGTCACGCGCACTGAACCCTGTCAGCGCTGCCGGGCGACCGGATATGAGCCCGAGGAGACCCTGGGGGCCGGTCGGTGCTGGCGGTGCAGCGGAGAACAGCGGTTGCGACGGGAGTTGTGGCTGAGCGCCACCATACCGGCCGGAGTGTCCGACGGCCGACGCCTCCGTCTCCGCGGTCAGGGCAACGCCGGTTTGGACGGTGGAGCCAGCGGGCACATCTACATCACCGTCCGGGTTGCCCAACACACCAAGTTGCGCCAGACTTTTTCCTTCGTACTCCGGCACCTGTTCCGCTAGCATTCCACGTCGGCGCGGCCGTCAAGCGCGGGATGGATCAGCTCCATTCGCGTGATCGGGAGTAGGCTCGTCGAACGGCTTCCCTTACGCGATGGCTTCCTGCCGGCGCCGGTTCCATTCGCGCCAGGCCGCGTTCGTTTCTTCAGGGCCAGTGGCACGTCCCTCCTCGCGTCCTTCCTGTTGTCCCTCTTGGCACCCTTCTTCTCGTCCTTCCTCGCGCCCTTCTTGGTGTGCCCTGTGGCGAAACATTGCGGCGAATACCATGGCGGCTCCTTCTACGAGGATCGGGCTGAACCGGATCCAAAACCCGGCGGCGGACACGGCAGCGCTCAGGATAGCTGCGGGCGCTTGCCGCCACGATGGACTGTCGCCGTCTATCGCATGGACGTAGACATAAAATGCGGTGGTGGCATGAAACAAATGCTGAACGTTCAGGAGTGTGGCCTGATGCGTCGCACCGGTAGGGTGAACATCGACGCTCGTTCCGCATCGTCATCATGGCGGATTGTGCTGTTCATATCCTGATCCTGTGGGCTAGGTCTATCAAGCTCGGGTTTGACCGAAGGCGCTCAGAGTAACTCCCGGGCGCGGTACTGCAGTGCCTCCGCAAGATGCGCCGGCCCTATTCGTTGGGCTCCGGCAAGGTCGGCAACCGTGCGGGCCACCTTGACCACCCGATGCAGCGCCCGGGCCGAGAGGTCCAGCTGTTGCGATGCCCGCTGCAACAATGCCTGCGTGTCATCCTGCAGGTCGCAATGATCCCAGATGTTCGATCCCGACATTTCCGCGTTCGACAACCCCCGAGCTTCCGGTCCCCCGGCGAAACGTGCCTCCTGGATGGCGCGCGCCGCCACCACGCGGTCGCGCACTGCGGTTGAACTCTCGGACTCCGACCGACCCAATAGGCTGTCGTATTCCACCGGCGGGACTTCTACGAAAATGTCGATGCGCTCCAGCAGTGGCCCGCTGATGCGCCTTTGATACCTGGCCAGCGCGGAAGGGCTGCATACGCAATCTTTCCGCGGATGCGACGCATAACCGCACGGACACGGGTTCATCGCGCCCACCAGCATGAAACTCGCCGGATAGGTCACCGTGCCACTCACTCGCGTGATGGTTACCGTTTTGTCCTCCAACGGTTGTCGCAACGATTCGAGCGCGGCGTGCCCGAATTCCGGAAGCTCATCCAGGAACAGCACTCCCCGATGGCTCAGTGTGATTTCTCCCGGCCGCAGCATGCGGCCGCCGCCCACGAGGCCGGCGTTCGATATCGTGTAGTGGGGCGCGCGGAACGGCCGCTGGGCAATCAGCGGGCTGTCCGGCGGCAGATTGCCGCTCACGCTGTAAATCTTGGTGACATCCAGCGCCTCGCCGGGCGTCAGGTAGGGCAGGATGCCCGGCAGCGCCCGAGCCAGCAGGGTCTTGCCGGAACCCGGCGGCCCGCTCAGCAGAATATTGTGGAAACCCGCCGCCGCTACTTCCAGGGCTCGCTTGGCGTGGTCCTGCCCCCGGATGTGGCGCAGATCGGTGTTGCCAGGCTGTTCACGGTTCCCATTGAGATGAACGCCGTTCTGCGGAATTGGATCTATCGCTGTATCGCCTTGCAGATGGCTCAGCAGTTGCGCCAGCGTGTCGACGGGATACACGCCTACTCCGTCCACCAGGGCCGCTTCGGCCGCGTCAATCGCCGGTACGTACACGGAGCTTATGCCCTGATCCCGCGCCACCGACACCATGGGCAGGATGCCCGCCGTGTGCCGCAGGCCGCCATCCAGCGACAACTCACCCAGGAATATCGCCGACTCCTTGGTCGGCGGCGCTTGTCCGGTGCTGAATAGTATCCCCACGGCGATGGGCAGATCGTAGGCCGGCCCGGCCTTCTTCAGGTCTGCCGGCGCCAGGTTTACGGTGATGCGCCGCATCGGAAACTCGCAGCCGCTGTTGCGCAGCGCCGCTCGCACGCGCTCCTTGGCTTCCTGCACCGCAGTGTCCGGAAGGCCAACGATATGGAACGCCGGCAGTCCCGGTGAAATGTCCGTCTCCGCCTGGATTATCTGGCCGTCCAACCCAATGACGGCGCACGTTTGAGCAGTTGCCAACATACCGAGTCCTCCGTGGTTGATATGATCGCCGCTTCGTTGGCGATTCACCAACACACTATCACCGCAGAACATGCGTGCGCCACGGTTGGCTGTCATCAAAATTTCCGGGCCTTCCTGATTTCCGGGCCCTCTTGATTTCCGGGTCTTCCTGCCTTTGCTATCGTCGCATCCCTAATCTATACTTGCGCCAATGGACCTGCATTTTGAAATCGGCGATCCGCGGCGACCGCGAGGCCACGCGATCCTGTATTTTCGCGTGGACACCGAACCGGACCACGTGTACGGCACCTACATCATCACGCTGCCCATCACCGCCGATTTGACCAAATACGTCCCGCCGTTTCTGGCCGCGCATCTGGGCAGCGCCGGTTCCGGCCCGTTGGCAAATTTCTCGGCTTTCGCCATGCCGCCGATGTCGGAATTGGTGGAGGGCGGCTACGAACAGCTGGTGCGCCTGGCCAACGTCCGAAACGACGACCTGCTCTACGGCGGCAGCATGTTCTCCTACGACCTGGCTCGAATGATGGAATCCGTGGCCGAGGCCGTTCAGGAATACGCCGACGCATGGTCCCGGACCAGCGTCGAGGAGGGCGTCTCCATTGCTCCCGCCGGGGACGCTGCCATACCCCTGGGTGGCTCCTCTCCCCTCACCGGGGGTGCGGATGGCGGGGATGGCGACCACCTGGGTGTCAACGAGGTGCTCTGGAGCTTTATGAGCGAGGGCGACCGGCTGGCCGAAATGGGCCGCCTCCTGGGTCGTCTGCGCTTTGCCCACGAAGGCAACGATGTCACCGCCATTACCGACATCATCGCGGAGATGACCGCCCTGGGCCGGCACCTGCCTGATGAGTTTGGTGTCGGTTCGCTGGTCGACGCCGCCAACGATTCCACCCCGAACGGAGTGCAGTTGGCCCAGCTATATCTGGACCGCTGCTACCGGCTTTCGTCCGGGGATACCGAGCAGGTACGCCGCATTGACGAGGCGATAAAGAACCTGCAACGGCGAGGGTAACCGGACCCTCGCCGCTCTCTTTCTGCTCACCGCGGCTTTAGGTTGTTACAGCCCCGCCGCCTCCGCGTCACGCCCGTGGGTGACTTCGCTCGTATTCGGCGCGGACGTGTGAATCGGTCAGGTGCGTGTAAACCTGCGTCGTGGAAATGCTGGAGTGCCCCAGCAACTCCTGCACGTGGCGCAGGGATGCTCCGTTCTGTAGTAGATGGGTGGCGAAGCTGTGCCGCAGCGTGTGCGGCGTTATTTTCGGGTCCACGCCGGCGGCTTTCGCGGCCGTTTTCAGGATGTTCCACACCCATTGCCGCGTCAGCCGCTCGCCACGCTGGTTGAGGTACAGCGCCGTCTCGCCGCGCTTGTCGCTCAGGAGCTCAACGCGGGCTCCACCGATGTATTCCCGCAGGTTCGACAGGGCGTCCGGGTACAGGTAAACGATCCGTTCCTTGGAACCCTTGCCCCAGGTGCGGATGAATCCTTCCTCGAAATCGATGTCCTGCACGTTCAGCCCCACCAGCTCGCTCACCCGCAATCCTGTAGCGTAAAGCAGCTCCAGGATGCTGGCGTCCCGGCGCCCTTCCGGCGTACCGGTGTCCGCTGCCGTGGCCAGCAAACTCTTCACGTCCTCTTCTGAGATGTACTTGGGAACCGTCCGTCCCACCCGTGGCGAGCCCAGATTTTCCGTCGGATCCTCGGTTATCATCCCGTTTGCGCTCAGGTATCCGAAGAACGACCGCACCGCCGCCACCTTCCGGGCGGTGGTGGTGTCCCGGTACTTGCGGTTGTCCCGCAGTTCACTGATGTACGCGTTGAGCAGGTTGAGGTCCACCAGACGCCAAACTTCCTGGTCTTCGGAGTTCAGGTTGTCCGCAACGAACACCCGGAACTGGTTCAGGTCGTTGCTGTACGCGTCCAACGTGTTCTGGGAAAAACCGCGTTCAACGATGAGGTGTTGCAGAAACGAATTTACCGATTGCTTCATGATCTCCGCCAATGGGCTGATGTACCGCGCCCTCGCTCCGCCGTGCTTCACCGTCTGTCAGGTGGTGTGGCGGGCGCCTGGCGCTATTTTGTACATCCAAACCGCAGACGTCATTCGGCGAACGATGCGGGATTCTGCGATTTCCGGTTACACCAGGCTGAAAACCCCTACCGACGCCAGCGTAGCGATGGCTGCGTGGATACTCAGGCTTGCGGCGACCGATGCCAATAGCCGGCCCCGGTTCATCCCGGCCACCTCCAAAGTCAGCGTGGTAACATACACCCCAGCCCACGGCGTGACGACCAGCACACCCCACACCCCCCAACGGTCCAGCGCCCGCAACAGTCGTTGGCTGCGCCGCCGCAGCATCCAGCGGACCGCCGACCGAACCGGCTCGGGGCGCAGGCGCAGCGTTGCCCTCAATACCCCCGTCCCGCGCTCCGCACGCCGAAAAAGCGCCGAAATCACCACCGCCGGCAGCATGTTGAACACCACGGAAACCACGGCGACCAGCGCCGGCTCCAATCCCAGTCCCACGCCCAGCGGTATGGAAATCAGTTCCTCGCCGATGGGAGATGCGGCGGTCAGCGCCACCGCTACATACTTGGCCCACAAACTCGCGGCCTCCCGAACCGGCTGACCATCCGGTCACCGGCGCCTCCCGTATGGCTGCTCGCAGCGACGACAAATAACCTTGGCATGACACAGTTAATTGTACTGGCCGTGGCGCTGCAAGGCGGCGGTGAACCTGCTGACCTGTCTTTCCTGGCCTATCTGGACGTGTGGTTGATTGGCGGGTTGGTGTTGCTCGCGGTGGTGGTTGTCGTGGGCAAATGGCTCTACGGGAGGTTCCGCCGCCGGCCTGATGATGACATGTACTATGACGAGAGGTACGACGACTACGACTATGAATGCTGACACGCTTGCCCGAGGCGTTGGCGGCACCGGCGCGGGGTCGGCAGCCGCTTTCCGCGTTTGACAGGATTCTGTGGATTTTATACCCTCGTCAACCAACGCCGGCATCAGGAGTACGTGAAGATGGTCACCCGAGGATTCTTCGGTCGTCGCCGCGAAACGCCCCCTCGTCCCATCCCGCCGGGTCAATACCTGGAACGGGGATTCCCGGTACTGACCGCGGGACCCACCCAGCGCACCCCGCTCGACCAGTGGAGCTTCGTCCTGGTCGGCGCGGACGGGGAGCCCCTGGGTGAATGGAACTGGCAGGAATTTCGCTCCCTGCCCGAGACCGAAATTTTCACCGACATCCACTGCGTCACCAAGTGGAGCAAGCTGGATACCACCTGGAAGGGTGTCACCATTGATGATCTCCTGACCGCCGCCGGGATCACCGAGCCCCCACCGTACCTGATGGCCTTTTCCTACGGCGGCTATACCACCAACCTGCCCACGTGGGATGTGATTGAGGGTCGCGGCATGGTGGCCTTCGAGTTTGATGGGCAACCCATCGCCCCGGAGCATGGCGGTCCAGCTCGCCTGGTGGTGCCTCACCTGTACTTCTGGAAGTCTGCCAAGTGGCTGCACGGTATCCGTTTCATGCCGCAGGACCAGCCCGGCTTCTGGGAACAGTACGGCTACCACATGTACGGTGACCCGTGGAAGGAACAGCGGTACTGGGGTGATTAGTGCCTGACCCAAAGGCAGCTCCGGCCACGGCCTGGCAATCCGCCACCGTGGAGCGGGTTGCTGTCGAGACCTACCGCGCCAAGACCTTCACCCTGCGCCTCGCCGAGCCACGCCCGTTTCGCGCCGGGCAGCACTACGACGTCCGTCTCACCGCGCCCGACGGCTATCAGGCCCAGCGCTCTTATTCGGTAGCCTCCTCTCCCGATGATTTCGAGCTCATCGACCTGACGGTGGAGCACATCCCCGATGGCGAGGTCTCCCCGTACTTCCACGAGGTGGTGGAACCGGGCGATGTCCTCGAAGTTCGCGGCCCCATCGGCGGCCCCTTTACCTGGACGCCGGATCTGGCTGGCCCGCTGTTGTTGCTCGCCGGCGGCTCTGGCATCGTCCCCCTGAAATCGATCCTGATGCACCGGGACCTGGCCGCGCCGGAAACGCCCGCATTGCTCCTTTACTCTGCGCGCGGCCCGGAGGACATCATCTACCGGAAGTTCCTCGACCGCGCGGGCCGAACCGGCGCCGAGGTGGCCGTGCGGTGCGCGCTGACCAGGCGGCAGCCGCCCGGCTGGATCGGATATGCCCGCCGGGTTGACCCGGCCATGCTGCGGGAGTGCATCGACGAGCTGGTCGGGATGGACGGCAGCAACGCGGTTCCGTTGTGTTATGCCTGCGGGCCGACCGGATTCGTGGAGACTGCCGCCGACGCCCTGTTATCCATCGGCGTCAGCGAGTCCGCCATCCGTACCGAACGCTTCGGCCCCACTCAGTAGCCGGTCGCCAATTCCGCCAGCCAGGCGGCCACCGGAAGCGCGGTGGACCACAGGATCCCCGGCCTCAGCACGTAATCTGCCGCGATCAGCGCCACCAACAGCAGCGGGGCGAACCGCTGAAACCGCTGGTGTCCTTCTCCCGCAGAGGCCGGCAGCAGCGCGGCCAGTACCCGGTAGCCGGCCAGCGGCGCCAGGGGCAGCACCTGAAACGCGGCTTGCATGAGGTTATAGATGACCAGCAACCCGACCACGTCGGATATGCCGGAACGCAGGCCGCCCGTCATCACCAACGTCAGGCTGTCCGGAGAGGGGTAGGTCCAACCCAGCAAGCCCGCTTTTACCGGCGACGCCAGCAGAAACGCCACCGTCAGGTTGCCCAACGGCCCCGCGGCCGATACCACAACCGACGTCCATCGCCCCTGTCTTCCCGGCGGTCCCGGCATCGGACGTCCCCAGCCGAACCCGGAAACCGTCGCCAGTATCATCCCGGCGATATCCAGATGACGCAGCGGATTGCCGAAGAGGCGTCCCTGTGCTCTGGGCGCGGGGTCTCCCAACACGGTGGCCACCAGCGCCTGAAACCATCCGCTGACCCAGATGGCGACGGCGCCTGAAATAGCGCAGAGCACCGCCAGGCGCACGAAGGCCCCAATATCTGCGGGCAGCAGGTTCGCGGACGATATAAGCATGAGCGGCGGCTATTTTACGCTATCGCCGCCGCTGCACCAGCGATATTCGCTGCGGATTTATCGCGTCATCCGATCGAGTTCAACCCTGCTCGACCCATTATCCAAAAGATACGCCGCCTGTGTAGTGACCCGGTAGCAATCCCCAAAGTATGTCCAGCAGCGGCCGCACTTCGTCCAAATCGAACCGGGCTAGTTCCAAGGTCATAAAGACCTCATAGAAGTTGCCGTGCAGACTCTCGGCTGACCGTAGACCCCGCATGATATCCACGGAGCGGTCAGGCATCTCATCGATCAGTGCGGTAATCACTTCCCGGATCGCCTCGTGGTCGTAATGCTCCCAATTCCGCAGCGTAGCCACGGCCTTGGTCAACTGGGCGACGGTACCCCAGCCCTTTTCTCCGGCCTGGCACACGTCACCTTCAGCCAGATACGCCGGCCACTTCGACCAGTAGTCCCGCGCCTTCTGCACGTGTTTCAGGACGCGGGCGTCCCGGCGGTCCGGCATCTCCGGCCGGCGTGTGCGTGGCGGCATGATCGGTCTATCCCGTCACTGCATCACCGCCGCCAGGTCGGGATGCAGCGCGTTCGCCTGCTTGTCGATGCCGACGTAGCGCAGCCGGGCCAGGTATTGGCGCACGTAGTTCGAGCGCAGCCGATTGACCGTCGTCATTCCCTCCGCCATACCGGCAACCGACCCACCGGCGATGATGGCCATGGCCTCCCACAGCACCGGGTCCTTCATCTCCCCAGCCATGTCCTTCTCAATGGAGCCCAGGATGCGCCGCAGCGATACGCCGAACTCGACGCCCTTCACGGCAATGGTGAGCTTCAGCATGGCCAGCCCGTAGGCCATGTGCCGAGCTTTGTCCTGCAGGCTTAGGCTGAAAAGCTTGCGGTCCACGGCGTTGGTGGCGAAATGCGCTCCGAATCGGTATAGCAGCATCGTCAGCGTTGCCCGGGCGATGTACAGCGACATGGAAACTTCCGGCCAGCCGGCCCGCGTTTCCGCCATGCGCCGGCTCATCATGCCGGGCGATTCCAGTCCCAGCGCGCCGCCATTGCACAGGGCGCGGTGACGCATCGCCTCGAAGTGCCGCGCCGAGTCAAACTCCTGCGTGGCCAGGAACATCTTGGGTTCGATGTACGCATAGTTCATCCGGTGCAGCCACAGGCCGATGGTGTCGATCTCCGCAGTGGCGTGCTGGCCCAACTCGGTGCAAAGCTGGCACCACGCCAACTCCAGCGTCTCCGGTTGATCGGGGATCTGGTCCCAGGGAATGTCCTGCATGGCGTTCCAGCGCCGCTGAATCGCCTCCTCGTACAACCAGGCCGCGTTGTCCGACCACAGTTCGTCCTTGCGGTTCACGGAGTAGTTGTCCAGGCGGGGCATCCCCGGCGTTGCAAACGAACCCCGTGGCATCCGGGTCATCTCCCGGCTCTCCTCCGGGATTTCCCCATACAGGCCCACGTTTATCGCTTCGATCGTCAACCCGTGGGGCGTCAGGGGAGCGCGTGTACCCCACTGCCTGGTGTCCTTCATCCAGGGGAACCGCTCGGTGGGAGACTTGGGAGCTTCCGGTTCGGGTGTAGCCTCCGCGGTTTCGGCGGCGTCCGGCTCGGACACGTCGTTGTCGGCGACGTTCTGCTGGACGCGCTCTGCGGCGGACGAGCGATAGTTGCCGGTGGGGTTGCTGTCGTCAACGGGCTCGCCCGGGCTGCTGCCATTCTGCGGATCATTCTGCGTGGTCATATTGCGTCCTCTATAAGCGAAACGGCCCGCCGACCTAAAGGCGACGGACCGTCGGCAATTCCTTAGCGACCCATCTCAGCCGTTAGGTCTGATTGATAGTGTGGGCCAACGGATCAAGTTTGTCCAAAAAACGCCCAATGTCTTCCAATCCAGCCGCAACATCTTCCACGGTATCGACGTCTTCGTAGAAATTGATATGGAGGCTGTCGGCCACCCGGTACAGCCTGCGGATTTCGGCATCGCCCGTTTCGTCAGCCAGTCGGCTCGCCACCCGCCGGATCAGCCGGTGCCCCTTGTGTTCCCAACCTCGCTGCTCCGCGATGCACTTGAGCATTTGGGCCGTCGCGCCCCAACCTTTTTCCGAAGCCTGGCGCGTATCGCCCTGATTCAGTTCCGCAAACCCTTGGGCAAGCAGCGTCCTGCTGGCGTCTTGATACGTCTGTGCCTGCATGGATACAGCCCAGTCCGTGATCCCGTCTTCGGGACGCTGTCAACGATTTACGCTGCGGCTTGGTAGACCTCCAGCAGCGCCGGGTTCACCCGACCGTTCTCGATGCGGTCGTCAAAGCCGCACGACTTTAGCCGCTGGAAGTATTCCTTGACCTGCCGCTGCCGGATCGCCGCCAGGATCTTCTGGCCTTCTTCGGCCTTGTCCGCGCCGCCGCCCAGCAGGATGGCCAGCGACTCGGCGGTCAGGTTCGCGCTGCGGGCCGCCGGATTCTCGCCGCCGTTGCCCGTCGCCTGCCTATCTTCGGCCTCGTCCAGATACGCGTGGATCTCTTCCCGCCGCTCCGGCGTGCACTCGTTCATGTAGCGGGCGTGGAGCACGCCGAACGCCACGTGGCGCGCCTCGTCCTGCGCGGCCCGCCGGTAGATGGCCTTCTCGGCGTCGTTGTACGCCATCAACTCGCCCAGGCGGAACAGCGTCAGCACGTTGCCCTCGCCCACGATGTGCAGGCGGCTGGACATTTCGGTGAACTCCCGCGCGTTGTCGGTGCTCCCGCCCGTCACGTCGCTCACCGAGTCGATCATCCGCATCAGGCCGCCGCCGTTGGCCAGCGCCCTCTTGCGGAATACTTCCATGTGGCGCGACTCGTCCATCACCTGCGTCAGCAGGAACATCCGCACCTCGTGGTAGTCCGGCGACATCTGCGAAATGAACCGTCCCGGCACGTCGGCGGCTACGAACTCAACCTGGGCGAAGAACGTGGCCAACTGGCACTGCGCCGCCTCGATGTCATCGGGCAGCGGCCGCAGCGTCTCCCATGGGATGTCCGTGGCCGAAGACCACTGCCGCGAGACCGCCTCCTGGTACAGCTTGGTCAGGTTGAAGCCCCAGACTTCCTTCTTGTCGCGGAAGGTATAGGCGGAGAACTGGGGTACTCCTTCGCGCGCAATGGCCCCACGCGTCCGCTGGGTCTGGTTCGGCGACTCGTCCAGCAGGTTGGAAGTGTTTTCCGCCAAGGTGGGATCGTGCGCCAGTTCTTCGTCGGCGCCCGGAACCTGGTCTTTGATCTGCTGGAGCCACGACAGGCTGAACCCGTTCTGCAGCGCCTGTTCCATCTCGACAGTGGTGCGGTCTTGCAAGGTAGCCATAGGTAGTCCTTCTTCGCCGAGTTCGACGGAATTATATCCGCAATGTACCCGATGGCGCGCCAAACCGTCAAGCGTAAGCAGGACCCTGCCGCGAACATCTACCTGCCTAGAAACACCGTGCCCCTGTTGCATGAAACTGCGGCGGCTGTTATTCTCGTGATTAGCACATTCATTCTGTAGAGGTTTCAATGGTGGTGAGCAACGACGTGAATCAATTCGGCGGATCTTGGACGCGGAACAAGTTGCAAATCCTGAGAGGATACCTAGAAAGTTATACTACTGCATTGAAAAAGGAAAACTTTACGCTGACCTATGTCGATGCTTTCGCCGGCACTGGTTACATCGACCCTAACTCGCGAAACAGTCGGCAGGCTGATCCGGTGTGGGGCGACGATTTAGATGAAGAAACGAAGGAAATGTTTAAAGGGTCCGCGCGGTTAGCACTGGAAGTGGATGACAGACCCTTCGACCGGTTTTTGTTCGTTGAGCAAAACATTTCATTCATCGGTGCATTGGAGGCCCTGAAGCTGGAATTTCCTGATCGGGAAATCAGAACGTGGCCCGGGGATGCAAATCAAGTTTTGCGTTTGTGGTGCGACGTTCAATGCGAAAATTTAGGTACACCGTGGAGAGGCGAACGGGCCGTAATTTTTCTCGATCCATTCGCTACGGAAGTTGAATGGACGACGGTCGCCGAGATAGCCGCAACAAAGTCCGTCGACGCATGGATACTTTTCCCAGTTTCCGCCATCACCAGAAATCTGCCCACCGAAAGGCAACCCGATTCTGCAAACGCGGCTATGCTAGACAGAGTATACGGAGGATCAGAATGGCGTGAATTGTACAAAACGAAGCGCCCCGACCCTGTACAGCTTGATATGTTTGCGGAAGTGCTCTCCGAAGAACGCACTATCCGTGACGATCAACGCGCTATTGTCGACTTATACTCGGAGAAGTTGCGTTCGGTATTCCCGCATGTGGCCTCTTCTCCCAAATGGTTCCACAATTCCAAAAACTCGCCTCTATTCGCTTTTATGTTTGCCGCAGCAAATCCTGGTCGGGGTGGACAAATCGCTGTTAGGATTGCAGATTACCTGTTGAGAAACTGGTAACCCATGGCTGCATCCAAAATCGAGTGGACCGACGCAACCTGGAACCCGGTCACTGGCTGCAACAAGGTCAGTCCGGGCTGCAAGAATTGCTACGCCGAGCGTCTGTCCAAGCGCCTGAAGGCCACCGGGATGGAAAAGTACCGCAACGGCTTTGCCGTTACCCTGCACCCCGACACGCTTGATATTCCGCTGCACTGGCGGAAACCCCGCTCCATCTTCGTCAACTCGATGAGCGACCTCTTCCACGTCGATGTGCCCGACGAATTCATCGCCCGGGTTTTTGACGTGATGACCCGCGCTGATTGGCACCGGTATCAAGTTCTCACCAAGCGCCCTGAGCGCGTCGTAGGTTTGAATGCTCAACTGCCCTGGCCCAAGCAAATCTGGCAAGGCGCCAGTGTCGAGAACGCAGACTACGTGCACCGTATTGACCTGCTCCGCGAAACGGATGCCGCAATCAAGTTCCTGTCCTTAGAACCCTTGCTCGGTCCATTGCCTGATTTGAACCTGGCCGATATTGATTGGGTGATCGTGGGGGGCGAATCCGGCCCTGGAGCGCGTCCGATGGAAGCTGATTGGGCTCGAGATATCCGCGACCAATGCCAGGCCGCGGGCGTGCCGTTCCACTTCAAGCAGTGGGGCGGGGTTTTCAAGAAACGCCACGGTCGCGTCCTCGATGGCAGGACCTGGGACGATAGTCCGATAACGACCGTGATCCAATAACGATAGTGCGCCCCCGTCCAAACCGACGGGGGCGCACCGTGCGAACTGATTTGGACCGGGTGTCTAGTCCGGCGTCGTGCCCACCTCCGGCAGCGACATCTCCTCATCGGACGCCAGCATCCGGTTCACCGCGCTCAGGTACGCCTGCGCGCTGGCCACGATGATGTCCGTGTTGGCGCTGCGGCCGGAGAACATGCGACCGCTGTTCTCGATCCGCATCGTCACCGAACCCACGGAGTCCAGCCCCTCGGAAACCGCCTGCACCTGGAAGTCGGCCAGCCTGCTGGTGCATCCGATGACGCGATCAATGGCGCGGCACACCGCGTCCACCGGGCCGTTGCCCGTGGAGGCGTCGGTCTTGGCGTTGCCGTCCGGCCCGATGAGCCGCACCGTGGCGGTGGGAATGTCCTTGTCGCCGCCGGTGAAGTGCACCGTCTCCAGCGCGTAGGTCACCGGCTCCGAGGCCGTCCGGTTCTCCTCGTCCATCAGGATTTCCAGGTCCCGATCAGTCACCTCGTTTTTCTTGTCCGCCAGCTCGACGAACCGCTGGTACACGCTGGTCACTTCCTCGCGGTCCAGCGAGTAGCCCAACGCGTCCAGCCTGGCCTGCAGGCCGGCCCGACCGCTGAGCTTGCCCAGCACCAGCTGCACGTCCGGCGGCAGTCCGACCCGCTCCGGCTGCATGACCTCGTAGGTGGACCGGTTCTTCAGCACGCCGTCCTGGTGGATACCAGAGGCATGGCGGAAGGCGTTCTCGCCCACGATGGCCTTGTTGGCCTGCACGTTCATGCCGGTGATGCGGCTCACCAGGCGGCTGCTGGCGTAGATCTGCGTGGTATCCACGTTCAACTCAACGCCGAACAGGTCCTTGCGGGTATCCAGTGCCATGATGATCTCTTCCAGCGAGGCGTTGCCGGCCCGCTCGCCGATGCCGTTGATGCAGCCTTCCACCTGACGGGCGCCCACTTCGATGGCGGCCAGGCTGTTGGACACGGCCAGGCCCAGGTCGTTGTGGCAGTGCACCGACAGGGTCACGTTCTCGATGCCCCGGACGTTCTGCTGGATGTCCCGCAGCATGGTCTGGAAGTCCGACGGGATGGCATACCCGACGGTGTCCGCGACGTTGATCGTGGTCGCGCCCATCCGGATTACTTCTTCCAGCATCCGGTACAGGTAGTCGGGGTTGGTGCGGGTGGCGTCCATCGGCGAGAACTCGACGTCGTCGCAGTGGCCCTTGGCCCGGGACACCATTTCCACGGCCATGGTCATCACGTCTTCCCGGTCCTTGCGCAACTGGTGCATCTGGTGGATTTCCGACGAGGACAGGAATACGTGAATGCGGGGCTTTTCCGCGTTCTTGATGGCGCCCCACGCGGCGTCGACGTCTCCCGCTACGGCGCGGGACAGCGAGCAGATGATGGGACCGTGCACTTCCTCGGCGATCCGCTGGACGGCCTGGAAGTCGCCGGGCGAACTGGCGGCGAAACCGGCCTCGATGATGTCAACCTTCAGCCGGGACAACTGCCGCGCTATCTGCAGCTTTTCGTCCACCGTCATGCCGATGCCGGCAGACTGTTCGCCGTCGCGCAGCGTCGTATCCAAAAACTTTACTTGTGCAGCCATTTGGTTCCTTTCCCTCCATGGGGTTGGGCGCCCATCGTGTCCCTTCGTGGGATTGGGCGCATCAGCGTTGATCGTTACGTCGTACTTGTCGGGGAAAGGCTGGGCAGGCACACGCAGTCCACCACAGCCAGCCCTGCCAGGACCGGACTGCGATGGTGAACTGCTCTGCACAGTACCTCCATGCCCATGTGACACCTCCTGCTCGCTGATGCTGGGACGCCGGCACATCCCGGCGCCGGTCCACGATGCAAAATTACTCGATCTCGCGTGGGTTCATCCACGGCATCATCTCGCGCAGGCCCCGGCCCACCTCGTGGATCCGGCTGGTGCGCGCTTCCTGGCGCAGGCGCAGGAAGTTGTGCCTTCCTTCGTCGCACTCCGCCATCCATTCCTGGGCAAACGCCCCGCTCTGGATGTCGTCCAGCACCCGGTTCATGTTCTCCCGCACGTGGTCGTCGACCACCCGCGTGCCACGGGTCAGGTCGCCATACTCGGCCGTGTCGCTCACCGAGTACCGCATGTAGTTGAACCCGCCCTGCTGGATCAAGTCAACGATCATCTTCAGCTCGTGCAGGCACTCGAAGTACGCGATTTCCGGCGGATATCCCCGCTCCACCAGCGTCTCGAACGCCAGGTTGATCAGCGCGGTCACGCCGCCGCACAGCACCGACTGCTCGCCGAACAGGTCGCTTTCGGTCTCGTCCTTGAAGGTGGTCTCCAGCACGCCGGCGCGGGCGCAGCCAATGCCGGACGCATAGGCCAGCCCGATGTTCTTGGCGTTGCCCGTGGCGTCCTGGTGCACTGCCAGCAGGCACGGCACGCCGATGCCCTGCTCCACGAAGTGCTCCCGCATCCGGTGCCCCGGCGCCTTCGGCGCGATCATCAGCACGTCCACCGTCGGCGGCGGCACCACGAACTGGTAGTGGATGGTGAACCCGTGGGCGAACATCAGAGCCTTACCCGGTCCCAGGTTGGGTTCGATCTCGTCCCGGTACACGTCCTTCTGCACGTGGTCCGGTATGGCAACCATCATTATCTCGGCCTCTTTGGCTACCTCAGCCACGCTGCCGACCGCCAGTCCGGCGTCCCGCGCCACCTGCCGGCTCGCGCTGCCCTCGTACAGGCCGACCATCACCTTGATCCCGCTGTCGTGCAGGTTCAGCGCGTGGGCGTGGCCCTGGCTGCCGTAGCCGATCATCCCGACGGTCTTGCCCTCCAGGAAGGACATGTCGGCGTCTTTCTCGGTGTAAATGTTCACTGCCATTTTATACTTTCCTTTGAGCGGCGCCGTGTAATTCATCATCCCAAGCGCCGGAATAGTTGTGTGTGCGGATTCTGTGAGTCAATCGTCTTTGTGATGTTTCGCAATAACTTGTTGATTGACCGGCTCAACGATCCTCTCCGGCAAGCCGGTTATTGCAGGCGCCTCGGTGCGGGCGTTGGGAGCATAGTGGTGCAACCAACCCGCATCAGTGGTAAGCAAACCCGGATGATAGAGATGAGTGAATGGCAATCCTCAGTTTCCCGCCTCGCGCTGGAAGCGGTCATCGTCCATCATAATGTAGCGAATCAGATCAATCAGCGGCCAGATACCGAAGAAGCCTCCGATCGTCAGAATGCGGGCGACGGCCTGAAGAGGTTTGTTCAGGTAAAATTTATCGGCCCCCAGTCCGCCCAAAAAGAAGACGAGGAGAATAGCTGTGGTCTTGCTTTTCATGACACCCGCTCAATGGTGATTGATTGGCACGGTTCTGTTTCGACTGTATCCGTTCAGACTCCCTCGTAGTGCCCCGGCGCCGAGTCAACTGCCTGCTCCGCCGTGGCTCCATTCCGTCCCATGATGACCGCGTCGGCCCCCACGTCGTCGCTGATCCGGCCGCCGGTCTTGCCGCGCACCATGGCGACGCGCCCGGTGCGCATCAACTCCAAGATGCCGAACGGCCGCAGCAGGTCGTACAGCGCGTCGATCTTTTCCTCCTCGCCCGTGGTTTCCACCACCAGCGACAGGGTGCCAACGTCCACCACCTTGGCCCGGAACAGGTTGATTATCTCCAGGATTTCGCTGCGGTTGGTGGGTGTGGTGCGCACCTTGATCAGGGCCAACTCCCGGGCCACCACATCCTCCTCGGATATGTTGGACACCTTCACCACGTCGATCAGTTTCTCCAGGTGACGGGTGGCCTGCTCCACGGTGTATTGGTCGCCGGTGACCACGAAGGTCAGCCGCGACAGGCCCTTCTGCTCGCTGGCTCCCACCGCCAGGCTGGCGATGTTGAACCCGCGCCGCCGGAACAGGCCGGCCACCCGGGTCAGTACCCCGGGTCGGTCCTGCACCAGCGCGATGATGGTGTGCTGCTCGTTATGAGCTGTCAAGGGTCGCCTCCTGGATTCCTTTCCTTAGCGTATCCGGTGTGACTCATCGTCCCCGGATGATCCTGATGATTGAGTCGCCGTGCTGCTCTATAGTTGCCGGCCCGACGCCGGAGATTTCGCGCAACTGGCGAAGATCGGTTGGGCACTGTTCCGCGATCAGCGAAATGATTGCATTGGTCAGGACGTAAGGCGACATGCCTTGTCGCTCGGCTTCACCATCCCGGTAGCGCCTCAGGTCGCCGCGGATTTTTTCGCGATTAGGAGCTGTTTGTTGGGAGGTTCCAGTCGTTCGAGACGTGTTGCCGACATCAACCTGCAACATGGACTTGCTTAAGGCATCGCTGAGCTTTGCAGCTACTTCTTCGGCTGCGCCCCGGTTTACGTCAATGGTTTCACGGAGGAGCGGTTTGCCACCAGAAACCGAGCAGATCTGCCAGAACCGCCCGTTGGTGAGCACCGCCGTGCTGCCATCGCCCAAGCACTCGGCATATTTGCTGAGTTGCTCCCTGTAGTCAGGAGAGTATCCCCGACCCAATCGCTTTGCCTCAATGAACGCTACTGGCGCACCGTTGTACATTAGTGCGATATCCGGCCTCACGTTCCGATTGCCGGTTGGTCTATATTCCGTTCCAACCTGCGCCGGATCATGTATATCCCACCCTAAGCCGGCGAGCACCGGCATGATGAGATATTGAATGGTGCTGGTTTCGTGGTTCTCGCACTCTTGTTGGTGAAAGGTGAGGTTGGTGCGGGCTTGACCAATTACTCGTGCCGCCTCTGACGTTGGAGCAGTTACCTCCGGTTGGGGCTGTTGGTCCCAACCCTTGCTTTCGTCAGCGTACTGGTCACGTTGTTCCCGAATTTGTCCGGCCGCCGGCCGCCGTAGATTTTGTTGGTAACACTCCCTGCACACGGGGTATTCCGACGGTTTGTAGACGCCAGGGCAATTTGGACACTCATCAATTTGACCGGCCTGAGCCATACGATAGTGCTTCAAGCACAGCGGCTGGCCGGGGCGATGGGGTGGGTGATCGCAATCTTGATGGCCGCAAATTCCAGGGCCTGTAGGTATGCTGCTCATGGGATTTCGTTCTCAAATACGCGGCTAGCTGATGATGCTCTCGGCCTCGGGCTCTTCCAGCATCTCGTGCACCGACTCCCCGGCGGGAATCATCGGGTACACGAACTCGTCCTCTTTAACCACGAAGTCCACCACCACCGGCCCCGGCGTCTCCATTGCTTCCTGGATCGCGCCGGCCACGTCTTCCTGCTTGGTCACCCGGATACCCCGGATGCCGTAGGCTTCCGCCAGCTTCACGAAGTCGGGGTTGCCGCTGTAGATGGTGGCGAAGAAGTCCTTGTCGTAGAAGAAGTCCTGCCACTGCCGCACCATGCCCAGCGACCCGTTGTTCAGGATGGCGTACTTCACGTCGATCTTGTTCTCAACGGCCGTGGCCAGGTCGCACAGCGTCATCTGGAACCCGCCGTCGCCGGCGATGGACCACACCGTCTTCTCCGGCCGGCCCACCTTGGCTCCCAGCGCCGCCGGCACTTCGAACCCCATGGCTCCGCTGCCGCCCGACGTGATCAGCGAGTTCGGCTCCTTGTAGCCGTAGTGCTGCGCCGCCCACATCTGGTGCTGCCCGACGCCGGTCACGATGATCGCTTCCCCGTTGGTCTCGTCCGAAATCTGCTTCATCACCTGCTGCGGCAGCAGCACGTCCGACTTGCGGATGAACAGCGAGGGATGCTCCGCCCGCAGTGTGTCAGTTTCCTTGATCCAGTCCAGGTGCACGTTGGGTTGCACCATCGGTATCAGCGCGCGCAGGCTGTCCTTCAGGTCGCCCAGCACCGGCGCGTCGGCCACGATGTTCTTGTTGAACTCCGTGGCGTCCACGTCAACGTGAATGATCTTGGCGCCGGGCGCGAAATCGCTGAGCCGCCCGGTAACCCGGTCGTCGAACCGCGCCCCCAGCGCTATCACCAGGTCCGACCGGTCGATGGCCAGGCTCGCGTAAGCCATCCCGTGCATCCCCGGCATTCCCATGTTCAGCACGTGCTCGGTTGACATCGAGCCGATGCCCAGCAGCGTGGTGATCACCGGGATCTGCGCTTTCTCCGCCAGCTCCTGCAGCTCGTCCCACGCCCGAGAGATCAGGACGCCGTGCCCGGCCAGGATCACCGGCCGCTCGGCCTGGTTGATCAGGTGGGCGGCGACCCGCACCTGGCGCGCATCCGGCTCACCCGGCGGGTTGTAGCCGGGCAGGTCCACCTCGGCCGGCCACTCGAACTCAATCTTCTCGCCGGCCAGTACGTCCTTCGGCACGTCGATCAGTACCGGGCCGGGCCGCCCGGTGCGCGCGATGTAAAAGGCTTCCTTAATGGCCGGCGCGATGTCCCGCACGTCCATCACCAGGTAGTTGTGTTTGGTTACCGGCAGCGTGATGCCCGTGATGTCGGTCTCCTGGAAGGCGTCGCGGCCGATCGCCGCCCGCGGCACCTGTCCGGTGATGCACACGATGGGCACCGAGTCCATCTGCGCCGCCATCAGTCCGGTCACCAGGTTCGTTGCCCCCGGCCCCGAGGTGGCGGAGCATACCCCCACCTTGCCCGTGGCCCGGGCGTAGCCGTCCGCGGCCATCGCGGCGGCCTGCTCGTGCCGTACCAGGATGTGGCGCAGCTTGGGATAACCGGACAGCGCGCCGTAGAACGGCAGTACCGCGCCGCCGGGCAGCCCGAATATCGTGTCCACGCCCTCGCGCAGCAGGCTTTCGCAAATGATCTCCGCGCCTGTCATTTCCATATTTCGGCTACTCCTGTGGTCTCTCCGGGTTCCGGATCGGTCGGGGCATAAAAAAGCCCGACCCCGAAGGGACGGGTTGTGATTCCCGCGGTACCACCCTTCTTTTCCACGTCCCGCTCATGCTATCGAGCGCTCCACGTGGAACTCTTTGTACACAGCCGTTATCGGAGCCGACCCGCCCGCCCTACGCACGCTGTCACGCTTCAGTCGAGACGCTCCGGGGCGAGTTCAGCAATTCCGGCCACCGACTTCCACCAGCCGTCGGCTCTCTATGCGGCCTTCCGCGCCTACTACTCCCCATCACCGCGATTTAACTGCCGGGTATCCTATCATCGCCCTCCTACAGTGTCAACGAAAAGTGCGGGCTCACGCGTACCCACTTTGCACAATCGGTCATGGCGAGCCACCCCTCGGCCATGGCGAGCCACCCCTCGGCCATGGCGAGCCACCCCTCGGCCATGGCGAGCCACCCCTCGGTCATTGCGAGCGCAGCGTGGCAATCTCGTCGCCGCAGGAATCCTCGCTCAATTCAACGAGATCGCCACGTCGTTGCGCTCCTCGCGATGACAAAGCGGGTACGCGTGAGAAAGTGCGGGTTGCGACGGGCAACCGCGTTTGGAAATTAACGGCCGGTTACTCCGGGGGAAAGCCGGAGTCGGGAGGCCGCAAAACGCAGGTATCGGCAACGACACCGGCGGTCTCGGCGGCTGGAATCCCGCGTTCGCGGGAACGGCGGCAGCGAGCGGTGAGGGTACCAGGGCAATCGCAGTTGAAATGCGATTGCCCGGTGGGTCCTCCGCAGTCGATGGAAAGCGGTCGATGGAAGGTTGAAACTCCTTTGTAAAACTCCTTTTACGGTTGGGCGTGTTGTTGAATGTTGAACATCGGGGCTCGGGTATTGGGGTCCAGGTTGTCGGCGCCACGGCCAGACGGCGTTGTCTGCGAAATTCCAGTGCCAAGCTTCCATGTCCCGGCTTTCGCGGCGTGCGCTAGAGCCGACACGGGGCGGAGGTCACACCCGCCGCGCCACCGCGCATCCGTTCCGTTGAATAAGACGGCGTGAGGACGCGAGGCAGCGAGTTGCATATCCGACGCGCCGCAGACCGGAGCCCGCGGCGGTTTCAGGCCGTTGAACCTGGACCCGTCAACCCGATATTCCCGATGTTGTGTTCAGACGGGTGGACCGGCCATCCCCGGCGCCAGGGAGTACGGACGGCGGAACCCAGTACACGCTTCCCCGTCCCATTGGGGTCCACATGTCTGACTGGTGTACAGGGTATAGGACGGGCGTTCGTTCGCGCTTGGGTTGGGTGTCAGCAATTTTTGGCCGGCGTGGTGGTGAGGGGTGCGACGGTCTGCGGGGAGGGCCGATGCTGCGGCGACGAGATTGCCACGCTGCGCTCGCAATGACGGTTCGGAAGGGGCGCTCGCAATGACAGTTCGGAAGGGGCGCTCGCGGTGACGGTTGGTCTCGCAGTGACGGTTGGTTAGGGTATTGGAATGGCGGTTGGCAGGGGCTCGCGATGATAATGGGGAGGGTAGCGCGATGACGAACTGGGGACAGGTGAGACCCGGAGTCCGGGTGACAAACTGGCGTTGACCCGTTGCGCACTCGCCTCTACCATGCCTATCACTCAACACCTCGTCCCACTCAACACCTCGTCGTGGAGGGCGACATGACCGTCCAGCAACCCCGCCATAGCGAACCCAGCGCCAACAACGAACTTGGCGACCTGCTGCGCGGCATGCTGTTCGGGTGCCAGGTGCGTTCGGAGAACACGCAGCTCATCGATGGGCAGCCCAGCCTCCAGCTCGACAACCTGATCACTGCCCCTGACCGGGCTCCGGTAGTGGTGGAAGCCGAATACGCAGCCCTTGGGTCCGGCGAAGCTGACGCATTGGGAAGGCTGGGGCTGCCGGTGGTCAACGAGACCCATTCCATAGAAGCCGCCATCGCACTGCGTTATCCGGATTCAGTCAGGTTTGCGGATGATCTCCGTTCCGCCCTGAATTCCGCCCGGTTGTCTTACGCCGTGTTTTACGACGACGATGACAATACCCGCTTCCCGGGGTCGGGATGGCTCGAAGGCTCGGTGTCCGATCTGGCCGACCTCATCCGGCTGGTCTCGGTTCCCCATAAAGCGGTGAACGCCGCCGCGGACGCTCTGGAAGATGGCATCGACAAAGCGGCGACCATCCTCAACCAAATGGCGGAAAACCGCCGCAACACGTCAGCCGCGATAGCGCGGCTATTGGGCATGGCGGATGTCACCCAAACCCGCCGCATGGCCTCCGCAATCCTTGCCAACGCCCTGGTGTTTCACGAGCGCATCGCGGGGATGCACGACGGCGTCAACAACCTGGAACTGGTCTGCGGTCCCGACGTGTCGAATCCCAAGTCGGCGACCCTTGCGGCCTGGGCGACGATCCTGGACATCAACTACTGGTCCATCTTCGCAATCGCACGGGACATATTGACCCAGTTGCCGGCCAGCGAAGCCAGTCGGGTCCTGAACGTGCTGCGCAATACCGCGGAGGAGTTCGGCGCGACCGGCGTCAACAACGCCCATGACCTGACCGGCCGCATCTTCCAGCGCCTGATTGCTGATCGCAAGTATCTGGCCACCTTCTACACCCTGCCGGCGTCGGCCGCCCTGCTGGCTCGCCTGGCGGTTGCCAAGATGGATGGGATCGATTGGTCCGACGGCGAGGCCATCGGCAGGCTGCGGATCGGAGATTTCGCCTGCGGTACGGGCGCACTGCTTTCCGCCGTTTACGACCAGATCGCCGCCCGGCACGAGCGGGCCGGAGGCGACCCTTCCGCCATCCACGTCCAGATGATGGAGGAAGTTCTATACGGCTGCGATGTGATGCCGTCCGCGATCCACATCACCGGGTCTACGCTGTCGGGCGCGTACCCTGACACGCAGTTCGCCCAATCACGCCTGTACACGCTGGCTTACGGCCGGCAGCAGGATGGCAGCGTGAAGATCGGTTCGCTGGAATTGCTTCAATCGTCGGCGGCTCAATCGTTGTTCAACACCAGTGACCCCGCAATGCGAACGGGGAGCGTGGGAGAGCAGACCGCCGCCCAGATAACGGCCGACATCGCCGATGCGTCCTACGATTTGGTCATCATGAATCCCCCGTTCACTCGTGCCACGAATCACGAAGGCGCCCACGCTGATATAACCAACCCGGCGTTTGCCGCCTTTGACGCTTCCAGAGCCGATCAGACTGCGATGGGCAACCGAATTAACCAATTGGGCAAGGGAACCTGCTATCACGGGAACGCCGGTATCGCTTCTGCGTTCGGAGCGCTGGCAGATTTGAAGCTAAAGCCCGGAGGGGTTATGGCTCTGGTACTCCCCCTTTCTGCAGCTTCCGGTTTGTCGTGGCAGAGTTTCCGAGAAATGCTGTCAGACGGGTACACCAACTTGAGTGTTTTAAGCATTGCAGCCAACGGCAAGGACATGTCGTTTTCCTCTGACACCGGTATGGCGGAATGCCTGGTAGTGGGTCGCAAGCGGTACTCCGCTCCAGCAAAGGAAAACATCCGATTCGCGTCCTTTAGCCATCGTCCTAGCGGCTTTGCCGAATCTTCTGTAATCGCCCAATCGATAATCACTGGCGGCGAACCCCGCCAAATAAATGACGGGCCATTCGGTGGAACACGGTTAGCTATCGGCGATGACACGATAGGCGAAATGCTCGCCGCCCCGGTGCGTTCTACTGCACAGAGTTGGGGCAGCGTCCGTCTGCAAGATGCCGCATTGGCGCAGACTGCTCATGCACTTACTCGGTCAATACTATGGCTTCCCGGCACACCAGCAGGCCTCGACCTTGGTACAGAAATGCTCGGTACCGTAGCGAGTCTCGGTTTAGTGCATCGAGACATCACCGGGCCGGCGCCCCGCGGCCCGTTCGACAAACTTCCTGCCAGTCCAACGGCCACTTTTCCGTCCTTGTGGAATCATGATGCCAAAAAAGAAAATCGCATCGTGTGCGCGCCAGATTCCCAGTTGCAGGTGCGACAGGGAATGGAAGAAAAAGCGGCATCCGCGTGGGCAACAGCCAGCCGAAGTCACCTCAATCTCGACTTCACGTTCGGCTCCCAAGCTTTGGCCGTTGCGTTCACGGAAACAGATTCAATCGGTGGTCGGGTATGGCCGAATGTTCAGTTTGTGGACAAACGCTTGGACTTCGCCTTTGCGGTTTGGGGTAACAACACACTGGGATTGCTTTTATGGTGGTGGCATTCGAGCCGTCAACAATCCAGCAAAGCTGGGATGACCATCAGAACCGCGGAGTCCTGCCCCGTCCTCGACTTCCGCACCCTGACTGACACCCAACTAATCGTCGCCGAAAATATATTCGACGAGTTTCGGGATTTGGAGCTCCAACCGGCCTACCTCGCCGACGCTGATCCCAACCGCGCCCTCCTCGACCGCCGTGTCATCTGCGACCTGCTCGGTTTCGATGCGGGCGTCTATGCCGGCGTTCGCCGCCTCTCGGCCAAGTGGTGCAAGGAACCCTCCGTCCGCGGCGGCAAGGCCCGCCCCAAATCCGCCTCGCTGATTATCTGACACTCCCGCCCTTACATTTTTGGCAGATGTCGTTGCGAGAAGGGCAGCGACGCGGTGATCCTGTCGTTCGAAGGATGGTTCCTCCGCCAACGGGATTGCCGCGCTGCGCCCGCAATGACCGTTGGCCGGGGGTCGCAGTGACGAGGGCAAATGCGCGCGGAATGGCGGCTTGAATGACGGCGGGTACGCGTGAGGCCAGCCCCATCGTTGACACTGCGCCGGCCTGCTGGTACGGTATTTCGGCAGACTGTGCCGCATTCTGTCTGGACGCCGCTTCTGGTCCGCGCCGACCGCCGCACAAATCGTAACCTCGAGGGAGATCCCATGCACAAATCACGCAGATTGCGCTCGTTGCCGGTGGCTTCCCTGCCTTGGCGAGCGGTCTTTGCCGCCGCTGCCGTCGCCCTGTTGATGACGGTGGTTGCCGCCTGTGGCGGCGGTGAGCCGGAGGCCCCCGCCAGCTCGGGCGCCAGCGGGGGCGGGGCCACCGCTCCGGAACCCACCGCGATGGCTGCGGAGCCGACGGCGGCCATGGCCGAGAACACTCCCACGCCCGTGCCGCCGACCCAAACACCGCTGCCCGCCGCAGCAACCCAGGAGGCCCTGGTCCTGCAGGTGGTCTGCATCAACCGAACCCTGCGCCCCTGCGAGCTCATCCGGGACTTCTATTCTCCCCGGGTCAGTGAAAGGACCAATGGCGAGGTTACGGTCGAGATCTCGTCTTACCCCGAACTCGGCCTCGCCGGCCCCGACACCATTCGGCTGGTCGCGGACCAGACCCTGGAGTTCGCCGAGATTTACTCCGGATACGTCGGCGGTGACCTGCCGATCATCGACGTCGGAAACCTCTGGGGCCTCTCCCCGAGCAACGACGCGCACCTGGAGCTCACCGACGCCATTGAAGACGACATGATTCGCATCCTCCGGGACTCCACCGGCGGCGAACCCATCTTCCGCGCGTACTATCCCAATCAGTATGTCTTCAGCGGTGAGCCCCTGCCGGATCTTGCTTCCTACAAGGACAAGAACATCCGCCAGCACAGCACCATCCTGGGCGACCTGCTGGCCGGCCTGGGCGCGGCGGGTCAGTTCGTGGCCTTCGCCGACGTGTACACCGCCCTGGAACGCGGCGTCCTCGACGCTGGCATCACCGGCGGCACCCCCGGCTACGGCCAGCGCTGGTACGAGGTCACCGACTACCTCTATGGCCCCATCGTCGGCTCCATCGGCGTGACCTACGTTACCGTCAACGGAGACAAGTGGCGTCAGCTTACCGCCGAGAACCGCGAAATCCTCAAGGAGGTGGGCGAGGAATTCGAGGCCGAGAACCTCCGTCTCCTCAAGACGGATTGGGACCCGGCCGGCATCAGCCTCAACGTCGCCGAGGGCATGGAATATTCTGACTTCCCGGACGACGTCAAGGCCCAGATGCGCGACACTGCGCTCAATGCCATCATTCCCAACTGGGTCGAGCGCGCCGGCGGAGCCGACTCCGAAGGCGTCAACATCTTCAACGAAAAGGTCGGCCCCATCGTCGGCGTGGTCATCAACCCCGACGGCACGGCCAGCGAGACCACCGCGATGATGTCGCCCGGCGCGATGGATTGCGGCAGCGACCGCGGCGTCGGCGAGGTCTGCATCAGCGTCGTTGACTCCTCCACCGGGGAGAAGGAAGCGTTCGCCTCCACCCAGTGCGACGGCGATGCCGCCGCGTCCGTTCCTGACAGCCACGGCGGCGGCAGCCCCGCCGGTTGGTCCTGCGGCGTGGAGAGCGGCATCAACTTCAACCTCACCCCGCTCACTTCCTCCGGTGAAAGCTTCGAGTTCCAGATGGCCTGCATCAACCGCACCCTGGTTGACTGCGGCCTCGCCATCGGCAACTACTCCGAGACCGAGGACATCGGCTTCGTCGAACGCGTCAAGCGCCGGACCAACGGCCAGGTCGTTTTCGAAATCTCGTCCTTCCCCGAACTCGGTATCGCCGGCCCCGACTCGCTGCGCCTCATCGAGGACGGCACGCTGGACTCCGCGCAGATCTACTCCGGCTACGTCGGCGGCGACTTCCCCATCATGGACATGAGCAACCTCTGGGGCCTCTTCGCCAGCCAGCAGGACCAATTGGACGTGATTGACGCCATCCAGCCCAAGATGGCCGAGGTCACCGCCGAGAACGGCGGCATCCAGATCGCTTACATGATGACCGCCCACAACTACATCTTCGCCAAGCCCCAGGTCAGCGACCTAGAAGACCTACAGGGTCTCAAGGTCCGCAGCCATAGCACCGTGCTCAGCGACCTGCTGTCCGGCATGGGCGCCGACCCGCAGTTCATCGCCTTCGCCGACGTGTACACCGCCCTGGAACGCGGCGTCATCGACGGCGCCATTTCCTGCGGTTCCTGCGGACACGGCCTGCGCTGGTACGAAGTCGCCGACTATCTCGTCGGCCCCATCGTGTCCGTTGGCCACAGCTGGTTCGCCGTCAACGCCGACCGCTGGAACCAGATGCCCAAGGACCTGCAGAACATCGTTCTGGAGGAAGGCGGGCGTCACGCCTACCTGAACCGTCAGCTGCTCTTCGAGCACTTCGCTCCCAACGCGGTCAGCGAGAACGTGAAGGAAGGCATGGCGCTGGTGGAGTTCACCCCTGAGATGCAGGCTGCCCAGCGGAAGTCCGCCATTGAGAACGTCGTGCCCGGCTGGGTCGAGCGCGTCGGTGGCGCCACCTCCGAAGCGGCCATCATCTTCAACGACGTGGTGGCCCCCATCGTCAAGGTGAAGATCAACGCCGATGGGACGGCGTCAGCCACCGAATAACCCCACTGGTCACGGACGCGCTAATTGCGGGGCGAGTATGATACTCGCCCCGTTTTTGTATTACGGTATGTGTCTTCCGAATTTACGCTTTTCGTCAATATATTGCTGCGTAATATCTTAAAACACTCCTTTGACAACCTTATAGCGCTGGAATAAACTTGCGCCCGGCTCAACTCAGCCCGTTATTGCTTGGACACACGGACCAATTTGTTGGTACGGAGGGAACATGATGGACGCAATTACCTGCGCTACCCGCAAAATGGGGATGAGAGTCCTTCTGCCGCTCCTGCTCTGCGTGCCGGTCATCGCGCTGCTGGCGTGCGGCGGCGGCGAACCCGCGCAACCCCAAACCGGCAGCGGGGCGGCGGCTCCGGAACCCACCGCGATGGCTCCGGAACCCACCGCGATGGCAGCCGAACCCACCGCCGCCATGGCCTCTGAAACCACGTTGCAAACCCAGGGCGAGAGTTTCGAGTTCCAATTGGTCTGCATCAACCGGAACGTGGCTGCCTGCGAACTCGTCGACAGCTTTTTCGTCCCCGAGGTCGCTAAACGCACTGACGGCCAGGTTCAATTCAACCTGTCTTCGTTCCCCGAACTGGGGATCGCCGGCTCCGACACCCTGCGGCTGGTCGCGGACAACACGCTGGAGGTCGCGGAGGTGTACAGCGGATACGTCGGCGGAGACCTCCCGTTGCTGGACGTGGGCAACCTCTGGGGCCTGTCCCCCAGCGAGGAGGCCCACCTGGAGCTGACCGATGCCATTGACGAGGAGTTGGTGGCCGTCCTCAAAGAGACCACCGGTGGCCAACCGATCATGCGCCACTACTATCCCAACCAGTTCATTTTCAGCCGCGAGCCGCTGGACGACCTGGCCGCTTTTGAAAACAAGCAGATCCGGCAGCACAGCACCATCCTGGGCGACCTGCTGGCCGGCCTCGGAGCCGAGGGCCAGTTCGTGGCCTTCGCCGACGTCTACACTGCCCTCGAACGCGGCGTTCTCGACGCCGGCGTAACCGGCGGCGAGCCCGGACACAGCCAGCGCTGGTACGAGGTCACGGATTATCTGTACGGCCCCATCATTGGCTCGGTTGCCGTGGCCTACTTCACCATGAGCAGTGATTCGTGGAGCCAACTGCCTCCTGATATCCAGCAAATCATCCTGGACGTGGGCAAGGAACACGAAAAACTGGCCCGCAAAACCCTCATCGAAGAATGGAATGTGTTCAGCGTGGAGGCCAACGTGGAGGCCGGCATGATTCACCGGCCCTTCAGCGAAGAAGTGCAAAACAAAATGCGAGGAAGTGGCCTTGAACGTGATTCTGCCCAACTGGGTCGAGCGTACCGGTGGACCCAACAGCGATGCGGCGCAGCTGTACAACGATAAAGTTGCTCCCATCCTGGGGGTCGCCATCAACCCCGACGGCACCGCCAAGGAACTCAACTAATCTTCCCAAAGCCGCCAAACGTAGGGGCGGGCTTCAAACCCGCCCCTCATATCTGAGCATGCGACATTTTCGTGACATTCGCGGTCGTTGGTCTTCAAACCCCAATATATGGGCGTATTTCCTCTTGGGTGGTGTCGCGAACATATAGCGGCTACGCACCCCGGCGGCGAATCTCCCTTGTCTCCTATAACGCCGCTGGTCCCTTATTCAGGGACAACTGACCCCAGGTCGGACCGCTAGATGTTCCACTGGATCGCAGCGAGAATCGCACTGGTTGACTTTTATCAGACCCGCCAATATAGTCCCAACTTGCGTGTCAGGTAGGAGGATTCTTGTCCTTTTGCTGCTTCACATCTCCTGAATTGAATAATTCGCCGGCATGGCGTTCACACCTTCGCCTGCTTACCGGAGGCGCCAGTTGACCACACAACCTGCAGCAACCCCCGCGCCGATTCTGTTGACCCGGTTCATTTACAAGATTGACGGCGCCTTGGACTGGGTTTACCGCATATTCGGATACATCTGCGGTAGCCTCCTGCTGCTCCTGGGCATCTACATCACCTACCAGGTGATTGTTCGCAAGATTGGCGGACCCGTCCTGGGCAACCAGGAGTTGATCGGCGGCTACGTTCTGGCCTTCGCCGGCACCTGGGCATTTTCCTACTCCCTGCGCACCGGGTCCCATGTGCGCATCGACGTGCTGCTGCCCCTCTTCTCGCGCATTCACCCCTACATGCGATCTGCCGCCGACTGGTTGGCCCTGGGGTCCGCGGGATTTTTTGGCGGTGTTACTGCCTGGTATGCGTGGAAAGAAGTACTGAAATCGTATTGTATTCGGAATTCGGCCGGTATCCCATCCAGTGGAAGGGATCGGTTCGCGATGAATCTGCTAGGCGAAGACGACCCCGAAAAACTCAACTTGGCATGCGAACCTGCCCTGGCTAACACCTATCTCATCGGGAACTTCCTGCCCGAGCTCTGGATGTTCCAGATGATCGTGGCCGTCGGCTTTACCATGCTCGCCTTCACCGCTTTCCAGTGGATGCTCAGCATGATCCTGCGCGGCCTCCTCGAAATCTGGCACAAGAACTCCGGCGGCGACGTGGCCGACCTCGCGGCTGACGCTGACGTCATGCAGGAAGCCGCGTCCGGCGTGTAACCGCTCAACTTTCTTCGCACAACCCTTCTCTTCGCACAACCTTTCCGACGCCACGGCAGTCGCCTCTCCGTCGGCACCACTGCACGAAGGACTGTAAACATGGCAATCATCGCCGCATTCAGCATGATGGGAGTTTTCTTCCTGATTGGCCTCTACGTCGCCGGCGCCCTTGGTGTGCTGTCCCTGGTGATGATGCAGGTGTTCTCGGATGCCCCGCTGTGGAACATCCTCGGCAACAAGGCCTGGGAGAGCAACACCAACTTTATCCTGGTCGCAGTCCCTCTCTTCCTGCTCATGGGCGAGCTCATGCTCCGTTCCGGCATGGGAGAGCGCATGTACGGCGCGTTGTCGCGCTGGCTGGTGTTCCTACCCGGCGGCCTGCTCCACACCAACATCGCCTCCTGCGCGGTCTTCGCCGCCTGCTCCGGCTCCAGCGTCGCCACATCCGCCACCATCAGCCGCGTATCCCTGCCTTCCTTCCGCCAGCGCGGGTACAGCGAGCGTCTGGTCATCGGCTCTCTGGCCGCCGGCGGTACCCTGGGCATCCTCATCCCGCCCAGCATTGGCCTCATCATCTACGGCGTGCTCGTTGAGGAATCCATCGGCCGCCTCTACATGGGCGGATTTTTGCCCGGCTTCCTGCTGGCGTTCACCATGATCGTCATGATGGTCATCACCTCGATAATAGTGCCGAGCACCGCGCCCATGGAGGAGGAGGTGCGCCGTCTCTATCGCGCCTGGTTCCACGGGCTCCGCATTCGACGCTACAACGACGAGCAGTTCGCGGAGTTGCGGCGGGAACAGGCCGTAGAAGCGGGCATTGCGGATAAACACGACCGGCAAGACTATCGTCGCGGGCGGTCCGTGTTGTCCTACGGCGAGGCCGTAGCCGAATGGGGCAGGATGCTTTTCGAAGCCCTGATCGGAATGATGTCCATCATCCCGGTTCTTGCCATCATCCTCCTCGTGCTCGGTTCCATCTACACCGGTTGGGCCACGCCCACCGAGGCTGCGGCTCTGGGAGTGGTTGGCGCCCTGATAGTTGCCGTCGCCAACGAACTCTACCGCAAGATAAGCAACAACCGGGCGGCCGTTATTTTGGTCGGAATTCTGATGTTCCCGGTGGTGGTCTTTGCGTTGGACGACTATATCCAGCAACGGCGCGGCCGTTTGTCGGGCTCCGCCGCCACGCTGGTGTTGCTCGGTTTCATCTTCTTCCCCGCCTGGTATCTGGCCATCTACATCATCGGCCGGCGTGGCGAGTTGCCTCCTCCTTCCTACAAGGACTGGAATCAGGCTCGCGGCGCGGTGCAGCACATGGTCATGGACGCCATCATCTCCACCGTTCGCACCTCGTCGATGATCATGCTAATCGTCATGGCCGCTTTCACTCTCAGCTTCGCGTTCGCCCGTCTCGGCATCTCGCAGGATATTTCCGAATGGATTACCGCACTGAACCTGAACGCGCTCCAGTTCGTGATTATCCTGGTGTTCTTCTACCTGCTCCTGGGCACCTTCATGGAAAGCTTCGCCATGCTGGTGACGACGATTCCAATCCTCGCGCCGACGCTGGAAGCGGTGGGCGTGGACCTGGTCTGGTTCGGCATCATCATGGTGATCCTCGTCGAAGCCGCCCTCATCAGCCCGCCCGAGGGCATCAACCTGTACATACTGCACGGGGTGCGACAGGACGTTGACCAACAGATGGCGGAACAAACGGCGGCAGCCCAGGATGCCTTAAAGGAAAGCACCATCACGGATGTGTATATCGGGGTATTACCATTCATGGGCTGCATGGCCGCGGTGATAGCACTATTGTTCGTCTTCCCGGACATCGCCCTCTGGGCCCCCTGCATCATCTACGATGATCCCAGCCGCGAGTTCCTGCAATCGGTCAACGTCGAACGGGACGCCGCCGGCTTCTGGGAGAACATCCGCTACTGCTCCTCTGAGTTCCGCCCCCGGGCCTACCAGTAGCGCGGGCGACGGCTTCCCCTGCCGTATAATGTCGGGAGCGCCTCTGTCGCCGTTGGGGGCAGAGGCGTTGCTTTGTTAACGGCTACCGAGCGTATTCCGAATACGGCTCAGGCATCGATCCGGAGCGAGGAACTGCCATGAAATACCGTGTTTTGCTCCACAAAACGGAAGCAGGTTACGTCGCTATTTGCCCCGGCTTGCCGGACAGCAAGGCGCAAGGCGCAACCGCCGAAGAAGCGTTGGAGAACGTTCGGTACGAGATCTCCGGTTCGGTTTCCGAGCGTGAAGGGCGGTTCTGGCAGGACGGTGACGAAGACGAACGCCTGGAAGAGGTGGAAGTCGCCGTCGGTGGACGCTTCGACGTTGGCAGCGGAGGTAGCTCCGCGAGGTACCCCATATGCGTGATCAAACACTCGGAGGGCTATGCCGTCTCCTGTCCGATGCTCCCGGGATGCTTCTCTCAAGGTAACACTATGGACGAAGCGTTGAGCAACATCCAGATCGCTATTCGCGAATGGCTTATTTCCGCCCAGGAAGTGCTGCTGCTGGGTAAGCCTGATATCGAGGTCATCGAGAAAGATGATGAAGATCAGGACGCTGCGTAGCTATGCCCAGAGTCCCTGGGGTCAATCACCTTCGCGCGGTGGTGGCCCTGCAGAAAGCCGGTTTTCGAATCGCCAACCAAGGTAAGCACATAAAAATGGAGCGAGGGCAAATTACGCTGATCATCCCCCGCCAAAACCCCATCGACCCGTTCACCATGGGCAGCATCGTCCGGCAGGCCGGCCTGACCGTGGCCCAGTTTCGCGACCTGCTGTAGCCCTCGCGTCAAAACTCACCATTGACCCCATCGGCCGGCGGCATTAGCATACCCCCGCCATGTACGCGCTCATCCTCGCCGGCGGAAAGGGCGAACGCCTCCGTCCCCTCACCGACAATGTACCCAAACCCATGATCCCCCTGTGCGGCCGTCCCATACTCTGGCATCAGGTCCAGTGGCTGCGCGAGGCCGGCGTCACCGATGCTGTCTTTCTGGTTGGCCATCTCGCCGACGCGGTGCGGGACTATTTTGCCGACGGCAGCGATTGCGGCATCCGCGCCCACTACAGCCGTGAGGATGTTCCCCTCGGCCGCGGCGGCGCTCTCCGGCAAGGATTGTCGATGCTGCCCCAATCCGACGAGCCGGTCATCGCCACCAATGGCGACGTAATCACCGATGCTCCCATCGCCGACCTGCTTAACGACCACCGCGCCCGCCAACGCGAGAACCCCGACCACCTCGCCACCATCCTCACCGTACCCATGACCAGCCCCTACGGCATCGTCGACACCGATGCCAACGGCCTGGTGAGCCGGTTCCGCGAAAAGGCGGTCCTCCCCTACGCCATCAACGGCGGCGTCTACGTCCTCCATCCCGCCATCCGTGGCCTGTTGCCCGATTTCGGCGACCATGAGACCTCCACCTTCCCCGAGCTGGCCGCTGCGGGGCGCATGTCCGCCGTGTCCACCGCCGCCTTCTGGCGCAGCGTCGATTCTCCCAAAGACCTGCGCGAAGCCGAAGAGCACCTGTCCGCCCTTGCCGCCGACCCGGCCGAGGCGGTCCGGTGATCACGGCCGCACAGGCACAGCAGATCGCGGACACCGCCGCCAGGATCCGCGAAAACATCCAGCTGGCCATCGTCGGCAAGGATGACGTCATCGAGTACACCCTGGCCGCCCTGTTCAGCGGTGGCCACATCCTGATCGAGGACGTGCCCGGCATCGGCAAGACCACCCTGGCCCGTTCCCTGGCCTACTCCCTGGACTGCGAGTTCCGTCGCATCCAGTTCACCCCGGACCTGATGCCCTCCGACATCACCGGCATCCATTACTACAACCAGCACAACGGCGAGTTCGAGTTCCGGCCCGGCCCGGTGATTTCGCAGGTGGTGTTGGCCGACGAGATCAACCGCGCCACTCCCCGGACCCAGTCCGCGCTCCTGGAAGCCATGGCCGAGCGTCAGGTCACGGTCGATCAGGACACCGTGCTGCTGCCCGCGCCTTTCATCGTCCTTGCCACCCAGAACCCGATCGAGCTCGAGGGCACCTTCCCCCTACCTGAGGCCCAGATCGACCGCTTCCTCCTCCGCCTGCGCTTGGGCTACCCCTCCGAGGACGACGAAAACGCCATGCTCGAGCGCTTTGAAGATGCCGACCCGCTGACCTCCCTCCAGCCCGCGGCCACCGCCGACGATGTTGTCCGCATCCAGGGCCTGGTCCGCCAGGTCTACATCGACCCCGTGCTCCGAAACTACCTTGTCCAGGTGATCCGCGCCACCCGTGAGCACCCCGACGTTGAGCTCGGCGCCAGCCCCCGCGCGACTCTCGGCCTCTACCGTTGCGCCCAGGCCCTCGCCGGCATCCGCGGCCAGCAGTATGTCACCCCGGACGACATCAAGACCCTGGCCACGCCCGCTCTGGCCCACCGCGTCATCCTCAAGAGCATGGCCCGTCTCCGCGAGCGCAGCCAGGAATCCGTCGTCAACGAAGTCCTCGAAGCCCAGTCCGTCCCCATCTAGCGGCGCCGCTTGCGCCGGCCGCGCGTCTGCGGTGTTGGGAAACATCCGGCCAGCACGGAATATTACGGGGAATCCAGCGCCACCGGGTTTTTCTACCTTGCGGTTCAGCCGCCGCCAATGCGGAGCTGCCTGGCGGAAATGGTTGCTGTCAGCGCGCTGGCGATGGTGAAGGTGAGACAGAGGTAGCCGATGCCCTGGTATGTCCCGCGTCAACTATTCTTGCCGAAACCTGTTGCCTCATTGAGAAATGTTACCGAAACTCTAGCACTTGGGGTCCGCCCCAACCAGCGCTAATTCCGGCATTGCAGGGAGTCCCGCCATGGGCTCGCCAGCCGTGGCGTAGACCAGCTCTTTGCTCATGATGCCGCGCCACTGCTGCACTCTGCGTTGCAACGTGCGCAGGTGAGCCCGACTGAAACGATCTGGCTCAGCTTCTTGCAGTCGGCCCAGCAATACCACCGCACTGGCATCCGGGTCTTCCTGCAACCAGCCCAGCACGTCGCACCACACTCCTTCGAAAGGATCTGGCCGAGTTCGCCAGGTGCGGGGCGGTTGCACCCGCCGCTCCCGTGAGGTACGCGCTGCATCCTGCCGCCACAAGTCGGGCAACTTGGCCAGGAACTGTTCCAGGCTCTCGCCGCTGGGAGTGGGCCGGATTTCGGGGAATGTAACCGCTGCCAGGGCCGACTGGGCTTCCCGGATGGCGTGCAGCAGCGCCACCGGGTCCAACTTGACCCGATACTGACTCAGCGCCGCCTTCATCTCCACGCTGACCGCGTCGTGCTGCATCAGCCGATCGCAGGGTGTGGCGGGCGGGCTGTACCGCTTGACCACCCTGGAGCCGTGCCGAGTTTTCTCCACCAACTTGAACGACGGCTGGAAGTAGTTCACGTACTGTCGCACCGCCCCGTACAGGTGGGCCATGGTCTGACCGGCCACCGAGCCGGAGTAGCGGTCATGACCGACGAAGTGGCGGACCACGGCGCCATTCTTCTGCTCGATCCAGGCCTGGTCGTTCTTGCGGTACGGCCGGGAACGGGTGAACTCAATGCCCCGCTCAGCGCAGTACTTGATCAGCGTCTCGTTGATGAATACGCTGTCGTTGTCCGAGTCGATGCCTTTGACGGGGAAGGGCAGCTGTCGCCCGATGGCCTCCAGTCCTGCCACCACCAGGGACTGCTCTCTGGCCAGCAGTGGAACGGCCTCGGTCCAGCCGGTGCAGATATCGGTGGCCACCAGGCTGTGGATCATGGAACCCCACAGGGAGCCGCCGTGGTGGACCACCAGGTCAATCTCCAGGAATCCTGGTGGCGGCGAATGCCAGTCTGCGAAGGTCCGCACCGGAATATTGCGGCCCAGCGGCTGCCTCCGGCGTCTGAGCCGGCGGCCCGCCGGTGTCCTGATGGGCTGGAGCAGTCGGTCCAGGGTGGCGGCGCTGGCCGCCAGCAGCCGTTGGCGAACCCCAGGGTCCAGATCCAGGTGGCCGTGGCGCTCCATGGACTCCACCAGGTGGGGCAATGCCGCCTTCAGCCGCTTGCCGCAGATCCGGTCAGCAGCTTCCCAGGCCAGGATCACTGCTTCTCTCACGGCCTCGTCGTAGATGCGCCGGCCCTTCACGGTGGGCAACTTCTCTCCGTCATCGCCGGATTGCCCCAGCAACCTGATGCCATGCTTGCGGTGATGACCGGTAACCGCGATGAACTCGTCGAGAATCAGGCTTTTCTCCCGCTTCGATGAAGCTCGGTAGCGGTCTCGGATCGTCGCCAGCAGTTCCTGTTTCGCCATCTTGCTGATGCCTCCCCCCACGCGATTGCCTCCCCGATTTTGGGTAACATTTTATTTGAGGCAACCATTTGCGTTGGGTAACGGTTTTGTTGAGGCAATGCGCATGGCGGTAATTGACGTTGGCTGCACCCTCGCCGCGCACCCGTTCCATGCGTTCCACCAGGTGGCCCTTGTAGTAGACTTCCACCCAGTCGGCGTACAAACGGATCTGCACCTCCTTGCCGATGAGGCGGGAGGGTACGCTGTAGCTATGTCCCGCTACCTGGATGGTGCTCCACTTGCGCACCTTGGACTGGTAGTTGACGTATTCCGGCACGGGAGCTGGCGGTAGGGAGCCCAGGCAAAGCATCTCCTGCTCCAGCTTCCCCTCTACCAGACGATTGCGTCTCTCCACCATCTCCCGTACGAAGTGGGCGTAGTCGTCGGCGGTGTGGAAATCGCGGCTGCCCCGCAGGATGAGGGCCTGGTCGATCGCGTCCTTGAGGCGGTAGTGGGCATGCTCGGCGACGCCGTTTTCATGGCTCTGGCCGCGATTGATGCGGGTGGAACGGAGACCGTAGTGGTCCAGCAGAGCGGAGTAATTGTCGTTTAGTGCACGGCCGCGGCTGCGTTTCACCTCGTGGGTGGCAGCCGAGGTATTGTCTGAGCGCACCACCTCTGGGACGCCGCCCAGGGTCCAGAGGGCATTCTGCAATCCCTGCTGCAACGCCAGGAAGGTCTCACCGGCGGCGACCTCGGCGTAGCGCCATCCAGAGTGGCTGAGGATCAACTGGAACAGCAGGTGCGGGTAGGACTCTCCGGCGATGGTCACCTTGAGTTCCCCGCAGTGGGTGAAGTCGAACTGGGCTTCCCGACCCGGCGGATGCTCCTGGGGGAAGTACACCTCCCGCTCCGGCCCGTGCAGCGCCCGCCAGTCCTGTAACCGTCGTTGCAGCGTCCTGAGTTGGGAGGCGCTGAACCGACCGGGATGCTGCTCGGCCAACCAGTCAATAATTGTCGTTGCCCTCAGCCTGCCGGTCGGATCATTCCGTAGCAGCGGCTCGATCGCATCCTCCCACACCCCGTCGAAGGGATCGGGCCGAGTGCGCCACCAGTGCTCCGGTTTCGTCGCCGACGGCAATGGACCACTCTGCCACTTGCGCGCTGAACGCACGCTCATCCCAGCCTTGGCTGCTGCCGTTTCCTGTGTTTTGCCTTCCATACGTTTCTGCCTCAGTAGCCCTACTTGTCGGTCTGTAATCAACGGTACCTCCGTACCGAATGATTACCCCATATCGACCGGCAAAAATGGTCGACGCTACCGGCAGGATCAATTGTCGTTAATCACTGGTAGCCCACGCTCGCCAGCAGCAAGCCGGAAAGACCGGCCCCAAGCACTCCGCCGGCCTGGTTGCTGAAACCGATCAGACTCGCGCCCGTGGCCTTGGATTCCCCCGAGTGCTCCGTGCTGCCGGCCAGCAGCACCGGCGTCGTGATGCTCAATAGGCCCGATCCCACCGTGGCCACCGCAACCGCCGGCCAGAGCCCCAAATCGAAAACGAAGAACAGGAACCCGCAGACACCCCCGACCGTTGCGGTCACGGCCATCACCGCGACCCGGTAACTCTTCGTCGCCACGATCCCCGCAGTGTAGCTTCCCGCCACCTGACCGAATGCGGAAATCATCAGCGGCAGTGCCACGAACCCCAGGCTCACGTCGTAGGCCTGTATCAAATAGGCGGCGAGAAAGCTGATTAAACTCCAGTAGGCCATGCGCTGGGCGACGTTCACCGTAACGGCCAGGCGAAAATAATTCAGGGAAAGCAGTGACCGATACCTGGCAAAGAACACAAACCCGCGAACACGATCCCGGCTGTCCCGGGGATACCAGACCCAGTTCAAAAGTAACGCCGCGCCCAGGAACAGGCCCGCGAGTACAAAGGCGAACCGCCAGCCCCACAAGTCTGCGAAGAGGGCAATCAACGGGATGCTGATGGCCGAAGTCAACACCAGGGTGCTGGCGATGCCGCCGATGGCCTGGGCTCGCCTGGCCGGGGAGATGACGTCGGAAATCACCCCGATTGATGTGGGCGCAATGGCTCCTCCGCCCAGGCCAGCCAGTATCCTGAGGGCCATCATGACTTCGATATTGGGCGCGAAAGCAGAGGCAAGCAGGGACACCACCACCAGGAACACTCCGGCAAGCGCCATTGGGCGGCGGCCGATGGAATCGGCCAGCGGCCCCACCGCGACGATGGAGACCGCCCACGCCGCAAAGGTAGCCGTGGCCAATTGCCCCGCAACTGCCACCGAAACATCAAGGTCCCTGGCGATCTCCACCAGGAGCGCCGGCACCATCAATACCCCGGTTTGAGTTCCAAAAACGGCGAGACAGAGCAGGAAGTAGAACCAGGCCTTGTTGATCTCTTTGCCGGGTGTTTGTGCCGCCTCAATCATGATGTCGTTTGTCTCTGTTCCGGCGTGGTTGCCATTGTCAGTCACGGCTATTCACTGTATCAGGTCGATTCAATCGAAGGTCCGCCTGACCATGGCAATCCGTGCGGTTACGGCATAACCCGCGCAGGTTTCAGGAGTATCCATTCGTCACGGCGCTAACGGCAGCCGCGGGCAGTTGCATCTCCTCACAGATGCGCAGTTCTCTGACCTCGCCGCCTTCGTTGCGTTATCCACACCCCCTACGTACAATTACCCATCCGCACGTTCCTTGTGGTCTTCGGACTTCGCGCCAGCAACAGCAGGAGAGCAAATTGACTACTACCAACCAGACCGAAATCGTCCTCTACACCCACCCTGACTGCCCTTTCTCCGCGCAGGCCAAGATGCACTACCGCCGCCAGCGCGTGGCCTACACCGAGATCGACGTCTCCAAGCAGCCCGACCAGGTGCCGGCCCTCCTCGAGCTCTCCGGCGGCGAGCGGATCACCCCTATCATCGTCGAGAACGGCGTCGTCACCATCGGCTTCGAAGGCGGCTTTTGAGACTTCTAGCCCCGGGGCCGTGCGCCCCGTAAATCCCGCCAAAATAGTGACATCGCCTATTGCATCAATGGAACGCGCGTGCTAAACTTCCCGTGAATGCAAACCAGCCGTGCGGGAGACTGAAGATGGCAATCAACCCCGAAACCCTGAATCTCGACAAGAACAAGCTGGCCGCCCTCGAGGTCGCCCTCGGCCGTATCGAAAAGGACCACGGCAAGGGCGCAGTGATGCGCGGCGACGAGCAGGTCGCTCACCTCATCACCAACGTCATCCCCACCGGCTCTCTGTCCCTGGACCTGGCCCTGGGTGTCGGTGGCCTGCCCCGTGGCCGTGTTACCGAGATCTACGGCGGGGAGTCGGCCGGCAAGTCCACCCTCGCCATCCATATCATGGCCGAAACCCAGCGCATGGGCGGTCTCGCCGCCTACATCGACGCCGAGCACGCCCTGGACCCGCACTACGCCACCAATTGCGGCCTCGACCTGAACAACCTGCTCATCTCCCAGCCCGACTCCGCCGAGCAGGCCCTGGACATAACCGAGCAGTTGGTTCGCAGTGGCGCCGTCGACGCCGTCCTGATTGACAGCGTCGCCGCCCTGGTTCCCCAGGCCGAAATCGAAGGTGACATGGGTGATGTCCACGTCGGTATGCAGGCCCGCCTGATGTCCCAGGCTCTGCGCAAGCTCACCTCCACCATCAACCGCTCCCGCACCGCCGTCGTCTTCATCAACCAGATCCGAGAGAAGATCGGCGTCAGTTACGGGAGCCCCGAGGTCACCCCCGGCGGCCGCGCTCTCAAGTTCTACAGCTCCGTCCGCATCGACCTACGCCGCAGCGAGTCCCTCAAGCAGGGCTCGGAGATCATCGGCAGTCGCGTGCGCGCCCGCATCGTCAAGAACAAGGTTGCTGCCCCCTTCCGTGTCGCCGAGTTCGACATCATGTTCAACCAGGGTATCAGCAAGGTGGGCGACCTGCTGGACATCGGCGTGAACCAGAACATCATCAAGAAGGCCGGCGCTTTCTACTCCTACGGCGAGACCCGTCTCGGCCAGGGACGCGAAAACTCCAAGAACTTCCTCCTGGAACACATCGAGATCGCCGACGAGATCGAGGCCCTCATCCGCGGTGACGAGGTGTCCGATGATGACCTGCCCGACGGCAACGTCAACGGTCACTTGGAAGGCGCTGCTGCCGATGGCGCCGCCTACGTCGCCAACCCCAACTCCGTCAGCCTGAACTAGCCGTCACCGGCCATGATCGACGCTCCGGCGAACCCACCACTCGTGTCCGAAGAGGCCTACGGCCAGGCTCTTCGGGTTGCCCTCCGCTACGTCAGCTTCAAGCCCAGAACGGTGGCGGAGGTGCGCCGGCGCGTCGGCCGTGACTTCGACCAACCCGCCGTGGAGCAGGTGCTCGCCTCCCTCAAGCGCTACTGCTACCTGGACGACGTCGAGTTCGCCAGCCAATGGCGCAACAGCCGCGACCGCCGCAAACCACGCGGGTCCTCGCTCATCCGTCGCGAGCTTCGCGCCAAGGGCGTCGCGGAACCCATCATCGACGATGCGTTGGTTGGCCTGGACGAGACTGACGCCGCCTACCGTGCCGGAGAACGGCGCGCCCAGCGATGGCTTTCCGGCGGCTCGATGCCCTACGCGAACTTTCACCGCAAGATGTGGGACTACCTGCAGCGGCGCGGCTTCCCCTCTGGCGTGACCCGGGACACCGTCCGCCGCCTCTGGGCGGAAAACGCCGCAACGGACTAAACCGGCCTGACCTCGGCACTCCGCGCGAGGATCCCGCCAGGCATCCGCGTCAGTGGCGTTGCCCTCTACAGCCGCACCCGCCCGATTGCGATCAGCACCCCGCCAATGAGCGCGAGAATACCCCAAAGGCTCAACGCCAGCCCTCCGGTCAGGACCATTGCCACCACCGAGCTGACCACCACCGTCCCGCCGGCAATGTACATCAGACCCTTGCTGCGCTTCAGGTTGACCACCCGGCTGATGATCTCCCCGGCCGCATAACCCACCACCAGGGGTGTGACCAAAAGCGCCACCAGCCGCGTTCCGGTGAAGAACACCAGCGTTAGCCACAGGACCACCCCGAGCACGCCGATCACCGCGGCAACTGCGGCGGCCTTCGCGTAGTTTGCCGGCCGCACGTCGAACGTCGGCATGGGCACCGCCCGGCCGCATTCCCGGCATCGGATCCCCACCGGCGCCTGCACCAGGCAATTCGTGCATATCGCCCGCTTGCACTGGCTGCACGATAACCCCGTCGGCACCGCCGGATGCCAGTGGCACGTCATCACTTGAGATTCGGTCTGCTGTTCTGCCATACCCTCGTTATCCCCTGGAGTGCTGCTTATTTGGTCATGGCTGGTGCGATGGCGACGCGGCAATCCCGCTACCATCGCAACCGCCCCGGCACGAACGGACGCCCGCGGTGCGCCGGGTCATTCGATTTCCCTGAATGCCATTGCGAGCAATCCAATTATCATCGCAAGCCACTCAAATGTCATTCCGAGCGCAGCGTGGCGATCTCGCCGCCGCAGCATCGGCTCTTGCCGAAACTGTCTCCGTCGCTCCGTGACTGCCGCGTTGTGCCCTTCGACGGCAACAATTCGGTGACCCTGCCGCACTGCGCTGGAGATGTGACGCCAGGGCGCCCACCGGTCGTTACCCCGTATCCTTCCGGTACTCTGCGGTGCGGGCGAGCCATGCCTCCCGGTCCGCGATGTCCCGGTCCCGCACCAGCCGGTTGAACATCACCGTGCTCCAGGGGACGTCCGCCGGAGCCGGTTGCCCGTTCGACGCCAGCCGCTTCAACAGGATCAGGACCGCTCCCCCCGCCGCGAACACTGCCAACTGCTCGTTGCCTCCGACCAGCAGCCATCGCTCCGGCCACGCCAGCGCCAGCAGCGGCAGCGCCAGCATCACCGCCAGCAGCCACTCCGCCGACCGTCGCGTCACCCGCCACCCCAGCAAATACAGCGCCAGGGCCATCGCGAAAAAGGGCGGCGACATCCCCAATATCCCCCCGGCCCACGCGCCCACGCTCCTGCCTCCGGTGAAGCGCAGGAACGGCGACCAGTTGTTGCCCAAAATCGTGAACAACGGCGTCGGCATCAGCCACCAGCCCATGTCCCCCAGACCCAGCGCGTACTGTCCCGCCAGTATCGGTCCCGACCCACGCCCCAGGTCGATGACGGCGGTGGGCAACAACCACTTCCTTCCCATTTGGCTGGCCAGGTTGCTCGCGCCCACGTTGCCGCTGCCGTGTTGCCTCAGGTCGACCCCCCCCAGCGCGCGACCCAGCAAATACGATATCGGCGCGGCCCCGATCAGGTATGCAACCACCCACAGGCCGATCAGCGTTGCCGTTTCCCCCGACATGTTGGCAACTCCACGGTTGCCACCTTCAGCCCCGGTCGCGCTTTACCGGCGCGACGCCAGCTGCCGGGCGGCGTCCTGAAGCCGCTCTACCGTTTCCATGGGCGGCCCGTTGACGCCGGGAAATGGCTCCCGCGAGTTCCCGCTGTGATGATAGTCGCTCCCGCCGCAAGGGATCAGGTCGTACGCCCGCGCCACGTCCGCCAGCCAGTCCACCGTCGCCTCGTCGTACATCGCGTAATGCACTTCCATCCCGTGCAGGCCGGCCGCCTTCAGTCCCTCAACCGTCTCGATCAGCGATTGCTCCGGCTCCGGCTCGTTGCCGCGCCGCTCGAACCACGGGTGCGCGAACACCGCGACGCCGCCCACGTCGTTCAGCAGTTTCACCGCGTCGGGCGGGGTCAGCTTGGCCCGCTCCACGTACGCCTTGCCATTGCGCCCCAGGTATTCCCGGAAAGCGTCCGACGGCTCGGAGAAATAACCCGCTTCCACCAGCGCCTGCGCCACATGCGGTCGCCCCACCGAGGCGTCCCCGGCTATCTCCCGCACCCGCTCCCACTCGATGTGCATCCCGAACTCCGCCAACTTCTGCACCATCCCTTCGCCGCGTGCCAGCCTCCCCTCGCGGAATCCGGCCAGCGTCTCCTGGAATCCGGCGTCCGTCACGTCCATGAAGTAACCCAGCATGTGCACTTCGCCGCCGGGCACGTCGCAGCCCAGTTCGATGCCGGGGATCAGCCGCATGCCGGGGACCTTGTCCACCGCCCTTTGCGCCTCTGCCAACCCCGCCGTGGTGTCGTGGTCGCTCACCGAAATCGTCCGCAACCCCTTGGACGCGGTCAATTCCACCAGCTCGGTCGGCGTCAAGCGCCCGTCCGACGCGGTGGTGTGCAGGTGCAGGTCAACAGAAATTGCCATCAGGTCTCCCAGAAAGCGTGGATGTTCTTCTCGTTATGCTTCAACCCGGCGGTCGATCCGCACTATGTCCCGGGCGTGGCCCGTGTCGTCGTCAATGTCGATCAAGACGGAGTTCAGTATGCAGGCCCCCTTGGCCGGCTCAAACCGCTGCGGCAGACCGGTTCGGAACCGTTCCAGCACCGGCGCAACCTCGGTGCCGATTACCGAGTCCTGCGGCCCGGTCATGCCCAGGTCGCTGACGTAGGCGGTCCCGCCCGGCATGATGCGTGCGTCGGCGGTTGCCACGTGCGTGTGCGTCCCCACCACTGCGCTCACCCGGCCGTCCAGGTACCAGGCCAGCCCCTGCTTTTCCGAGGTCGCCTCGGCGTGGAAGTCCACCACCACCGCTTTCGGCGCGAACCCCAACTCGCTTTGTGCCTCGGCCAGCCGCGCGTCGGCCTCCCGGAAGGGGCAGTCGATGGGCGGCATGAACACCCGCCCCTGCAGGTTCAGCACCATCACGTCGCCGAACATCATCCAGCCCCGACCCGGCGCGCCGTAGTAGTTCGCCGGCCGCAGCAGCGGCAGTTCCTCCATGTGGGGCAGGATTTCCTTCTTGTCCCAGATGTGGTTGCCGGACGTCATCACGTCAACGCCGGCCTGAAGCAGTGCGTTGGCCGTCTTGGGGGTCAGGCCGAACCCGCCGGCCGTGTTCTCCGCGTTGGCCGTGACCAGGTCGATAGTTAGTTCGCGGCGCAGCTCGGGCAGCAATTCAGCCAGGGCGCTGCGTCCCGGCTTCCCGATTATGTCCCCAATCATCAACACTCGCATAACATCATCCGTAAGGGGCGACTCATGGCCGCCCCTTCTGGTTGCGTAGATTAATCCCAGCCGGGCGCTTATCTGGCGATGCTTTCCTCGCGGGTTTCGCGGATCACCGTGATTTTGATCTGTCCGGGGAACTGCAGGTCCTTCGACACCTTGCCGGCGATGTTCCTCGCCAGGCTGGCGCAGGCCACGTCGTCCACATCCAGGGGACTGACCATCACCCGAACCTCGCGGCCGGCCTGGATGGCGAAAGCCCGCTGCACTCCGTCGAAGCTGTAGGCCATGTCTTCCAGCTCCCTGAGCCGTCTCGTGTACTGCTCGATGGATTCCTTGCGCGCGCCCGGGCGGGCGGCGCTGATCGCGTCGGCCGCAGCCACCAGGAACGACTCGATGCTGGTATGATCGTCGTCGTGGTGCTCCAGCACGCAGTTGCACACCAGCGCCCCGACGCCGTTGCGCGTCGTCAGGTCGTAGCCAATCTCCGCGTGCGGCCCCGGTATTTCGTGGGTCAATGCTTTGCCGATGTCGTGGAGCAGGCCGCCGGCCCGCGCCATCTGCACGTTCGCGCCGACTTCCGACGCCAGCATTCCGGCCAGCAGTCCAACCTCGATCGAGTGCGTGAGCACGTTTTCGCCGTAGCTATAGCGATACTTGAGCCGCCCCAGCAGCTTGACAAGCTCGGCGTCCAGCCCGCTCACTCCAACCTCAAAGGTGGCCTCCTCGCCGGCTCGCCACATCGTCTCTTCGATGTCGCGTTCCGCGCGGTTGACCGCCTCCTCGATCCGGGTGGGCTGAATGCGCCCATCCTTCACCAGTTGCGTCATCGCCAGCCTGGCAATCTCCCGGCGCACCGGGTCGAAGCAGGATAGCGTTACTATTCCGGGCGTGTCGTCAACGATGATGTCCACGCCGGTGTGGGCCTCAAGGGCCCGTATGTTACGTCCTTCACGGCCGATGAGACGACCCTTCATCTCATCGTTAGGCAGGGAAACAACAGCTGTCGTGCTCTCCGACACCACGTCGGTGGCAAGACGATTTATGGCGAGCGTGAGGATACGTCGGGCGTTATCGTCCGCCCGGGTTTGGTGTTCCTTCTCCAACTCATAGTAGCGGCGAGCCAGTTCGTGGGATGCTTCCTCTTCGCCGCGCTTCAGCACGATGCCTCGCGCATCGTCAATTGACAGCGATGCGATCCGTTCCAGCTCTCGATTGTGCAGGTGTTTCAGGTCCTCGGCTTTTTGCAACTCGGACTTGGCGTGCGTTTCCCGTTCCTCCAGTTCCGACTCTTGCTGCTCCAGACCCTCCACTTTGCGGTCAAGCTGCTCTTCTCGCTGGATGTAACGGCGCTCCATGCGGTTGAGCTCGCGCCGTTGCTCCGTGATCTCCTTGTCACCGGCCTCGCGGATTTTCAGCGCCGCTTCCTGCGCCTGCAGGAGGATGTTCCGCTTCTCCTCTTCGGCTACGGTGACCGCGTTAGCAGCCTCCTCTCGGCTGCGTTCCAGTTGGTTTCCGCCTTTCTTGGTTGACAGCAGCAGCCAAACCACTGCTGCTATCCCTGTTGCTAGCCCTGCTGCCGCCAGGACGGCAAGGACGATTTCTAGCATCAGATCCCCCCATTCCGTCCGAGCGTTAGCTCGGGAGATTTTGCCCTGAATATATCCTAGTGTTGGCCCTGTTCAAAGTCAAGAAACGCCTCGGTAACTGTTCAGACTTGAGGGGAAATCAGCAGCCTGCGGCATTCCATGAAGGGATTAGGACCGTTGGCCCGCCAGGCACCGAAGAGGGACGCCTGGGTAATTTTGCTGTCGCTGCCTTGTTGCCAGGCGGTCCCCCGTTGATTGTCCGGCTGATTACCCACCTATCGACATCAACTCCGACTATACTCAAAACAGCTACTTGCTTACGTGCGTTCAACGCGGAAGGGGAAATCGTGGTGTGGCTCCGGACTGGTTGCGAAATTACTTTTGACGTCAGCATTCCTACGCCCTTGATACTGATGCTTCGTCCGCTGAGCGGAGCACATCAGCGGGTGGTGGATGAAACTTTCACATTGCGGCCGAGCGTCCCGGTAGGCGAGTATTTGGACAACTACGGCAATCTCTCCAGGCGACTGATCGCTCCCCCTGGGGAGTTTTCCATCCGTGCATCTTCGAACGTCCTGACGTTGGAGGACATTGACGTGTCGCCTGGCGCGCCTTTTGTTGAGGTGCAGGACCTTCCGGACGCACTGCTAACTTACCTGCATCCCAGCCGTTATTGCGAATCCGACCGGTTTACTGACCTCGGCAGGGAACTCGTAGACGGCATCAAGCCGGGATACGATCAAGTAGCCAGAATTGAAGAGTGGATTCGCACCTCGGTGCGCTACGAACCAATTGCCAGCAATTTTCAGATGTCGGCGGTTGAGGTCAACCAGCAGCGCGAGGGCGTTTGCCGCGAACTTGCTCATTTGGGCATCGCGTTGTGCCGGTCTCTCTGCATACCGGCGCGCATGGTCGTGGGCTATCTGCACGGACTTGAGCCGATGGATTTCCATGCTTGGTTCGAGGCGTATGTGGGTGGCCGCTGGTACACCTTCGACGCCACGCAGGACGCTCCTCGGGGAGGTCGGGTTACCATCGGTTATGGGCGTGATGCCGCCGATGTGGCGATATTCAACCAATTTGGCCCGGCGCTGTACCCGAGGGTGATGCAGGTACGGACCGAGAAGCTCGATGCACTCCCCGGTAGCCAGTGAGAGTCCGGAACCGCAGGAACAACCTATTCCGCACGTAGGTGGGCCTGACGATCTTCGGCTTCGCGTGGATTGTCTAGGAGTCCTTGACCATTGGGCTGTTTCAGAAAATTGCGAAACTAGATCTGCGCATTGGTGAACATCAACACGCCTCGCTCCAGCCAGGGTCATTCCGTTCCCTCGGAAAGTCATAATCAGAGGCCCCCATCTCATCGTCCGCGACCTGAATGCACTCCGGGCGGCCTGAATCCCACGACCTGAAAGTCCTGGCGGTCAGCCCAAAGTCCTGGCGAGCGAAGCGCGGCAATCGCGCCCCCGCAATCGGTTGTTATTCCTCATGCGTACCCAGTCTGACGGAACTGCCATTATGCGTACCCAGTCCGTCGGAACCGTCATTGCGAGCGCAGCGTGGCAATCTCGTTGGGACGGCGGCGTCGGTTGCGTCAAGGAGACCGCCGCGTCGCTGCGCCCCTCGCGATGACGAAGTGGGTACGCATGAGGTTGTTATACTGACCGGCCACGTCCCCTCCGTCCGCGGACCCGCGCCAGAGCATCATCGCGGCAACCTTATGCCTTGTCTCGCATCCCGGAGGCCCCTTTGCAACTGACCGAACGGACCCGCATCAGGAACCATCCCGAACGCGCCGTCCCCGAGGAGACCGCAGAGATCCTGTCCCAGGGATTGGTCGCCCACCTCGGCTTTATCGAGGATGACGTCCCCTTCGTCATACCCTTCACCTACCACTATGATGCGGACACTCCGGACCTGATCTACCTCCACAGGTCCATCCGAAGCCGCGCCCTGCAGCATCTGGCCACCGGCGCTCCCGTCTGTATCACGGTCACCCTCACCGACGGCCTGGTGTACTCCCGCAAGGCGATGAACCACTCCGTGAACTACCGCAGCGTCACACTCTTTGGCGCTGCCCGAGAGGTCACCTACGAACGCGAAAAGTTTGACCTGTTCGACCGCATGGTGCAGCGCTACTTCCCCGGGCGCGCGGTGGGTCACGACTACGACGCGCCGCCTCCTGCCGACCTCGGTGTCACCGCGTTGGTCGAGGTCAAGATCGAAGAACGGAACGCCAAGGCACGCCGGGGCAACCCTACCGGTCCGGACGACGACAAGCCGGACGCGATGGGTTCGGCCGGCGTGATCGATCTCCGTGAGCCGTAGCCGTCAGTCGACGCCGTCGGCGGCAGCTCCATTGCGCCGCCGTCCTGAGCCGCAGGACCGGACCGCCAGATTCACGCGACGCTTTCCGGGAGCATAGCAGAGCAATGCAGAACCCAGACACAGCCCACCCGCCTTCAGTGCCCACGCCCGCGTTCGGCGGCCGCATCATCGTCCCCGGACTGGCCACCGGACACATCGTGTTCCACTGGATCGTGCAGAGCTTCGTCGTCGTGCTGCCCGAAATCCAGCAGGCATTCCAACTCAACACCGTGGGCGTCGGCGGAATCCTTTCCGCCCGCGAGTTGGCTTCAGGGTTGGTCGCGCTTCCCGGCGGGGTGGTGGTGGACATTCTCCGGCGGTACTGGGGGCAGCTTTTGGCCTCGTGTCTGGCCGTCTCCGCCCTGGGTTGCCTGGCCATGGGCATCTCGCCGGTGTACCCGCTGCTTCTGGTTGGCATGGCGGTGGTGGCAATCTCCCATTCCATTTGGCACCTGCCCGCGTCCGCGTCACTGTCCCACCACTTCCCTCAGCGTCGCGGGATCGTGCTGGCCGCCCACGGCGTCGGGGGCAGCGTGGGCGATGTTGTCGGACCTGTGGCCACCGGCGCGCTCCTGGCCTTTCTGACCTGGCGTGAACTGCTCAGCGTATATGCGGCGGTGCCCTTTTTCATGGCGGCGGTGGCCATCTGGTCCTTCCGCCACATTGGGCGTGGCCGGGAGGAGCCGAGCGTCGAGCTCTCGGAACGCGTCGGGGCAACCCGCCGTCTGCTGCGCACCCCCGTCCTGTGGGGGTTGACGGCGGTTCGCGGTTTCCGGGGCATGGCCCTGGTCGCGCTGGTCACCATCCTGCCCCTCTACCTCAGCAATGAGCTCGACATGGGCACCGCCAACCGGGGCTTCCATATCGGATTGCTGATCGCCGTTGGCCTGGTCGCCAAGCCCGCCGCCGGCTTCCTGTCCGACCGGTTTGGCCGCAAGCAGGTGTTGGTCCCGGGCCTGGCCTGGTCATGTCTGGCGGCCCTGGCTTTGACGGTGTTCGACACGGGCCTGCCACTCACCATCACCATCGCGCTGCTGGGCCTGTTCCTCTACCCCGACCAGCCCATCCTGACGGCGTCGGTTTTCGACGTCGTCGGTAGCGAGGTGGCCTCCACCGGCCTGGGCATCGTGGCCTCCATCGCCTTCCTGATGTCGGTGTTCTCCCCGCTCATCGCCGGTGCCCTTTATGAGACCTTCGGCTTTGCCGCGACGGTGTACTACATCGGCGCCCTGTTCGTCGCTGCGGGGGTGGTGTTCGTCGCCCTCCCGCTGTCGCCGCTCCAATCGGAAGCCAGCGAGGAATGAACGCTGCCGGTCGGTCCCGGATGGCAGCCTGTGCCCGGTATCCGAAGGTCTGCAAATAAACCAGGGCCCGCGGTTCACACGCCCGCGGGCCCGGTCTCGGCGTTATTGCCCGCGGCTTCGCCTACTTCAGGGCGATGGTGTTGCAAATTGGGCCTGGACTGGGGTCCGGTGCCGGCAGCTCTATCAGCGCAATCGGCACGAGCGCACCTTCTTCCCAGCCCAGGCTCTCCCCAAGCATCCAGCTGTGTATGTTCCTGTCGCTGCCCAGCGCCTTCGACTCGGACACTTGAAACTGGTCATCGTCGACCTGTAGCACCAGGTTGTCGTGCAGCGGATGGTCGGCTTCAAAAATCAATTGGTGGACTGTGCCGCTGAACCCCTGTTCAAATATGGCCCTGATGTCATAGTCCACCCCGTCGTGGCTGAACCCCGTATCGTCCAGGGCCCCTGCGGTACCCGAATTGAGCGGGAAGTATCCCGTGTACACCAGGATGGGATTACCCGGGTCTTCAGCCGTCCCAACCGTGATTTCGGCGGACCAGACCGTTTCCATCGCGGTTTCGTCCGCGGAACTGATCGCCCCTGAGCCCGAACCTATGGCGTGCTCCATTTCAGCGGACCATACGTCGGCCATCGTGTGGTTGCCGGGAATGCCGAGCGGCTCACAGAACGACTCCTGCACAAGCCCGCCATCTCCGTCCATCGGCGCCGGCATGGGTTCGTATGTTGCTTGAGGTCCAAGCGCGGCGTCCACGCTGTCGGTTTGCAAATTGGTCACCACGACCAGGGCTAACGCCAGCGCCAGGGTCCAAAGTATTATCGTCCCGAATGTTATCTGTCGTTGCGGCGCGTATCCGCGCCTGTCGTTCCGCTTCGTTATCTGCGGAGTCATCTTATCCTCCTTGGCTGTGGTTATCCCGGATCTCCTTGTCCGCGCGGCGTATCCGATGAACAAATACTATATATTATTTATGTAGATAATATATATCCCAGCGCCCGCCCGGTCAACGGTTTTGCCCCAACACCAGGGTCATTCGAGTAGCGAGATTTCTTTCCCATCATTCCCGATTATCCCCTGACTCAGGGTTTCCTTCCCGTCATGCCTGACGTCTTTCCCGTCATACCTGCGGAAGCACGAATCCAGAGACTCCCTGCAACAGAGCCTTAACCCTTGAGCAACAATCAGGAGTGGCGGTCAACCGTATTGCGAACAATCGAAAAGCCCGGCCCAACACCGTCTGCCGTGCGGACAGCCGAACGATGTGCTCCGCCCCGAAGGCGCGCCGTATCAGTTCAGATGGCGCGCTGGGTAATGTCTCATTTTGAAATGGCGTATTAGGCGCAACCAGCAGCCAACCCAATCGGCGGCAACGATGCCACCCGCCGCTTCACCAAGCGAGCCGCAGGATGTCATACTACCGTCACTGAGAACAGCGCGTGAAGACAGCAGGGAGAGACTGCCATGACCACCCCCGGAGCCGACGCCTTCATCAGGCAACTCGACCAGGACCCGGAACTCCTGGAACAGGTGCGCGCTCGCATCCTCACCCGGGAATTGCTCCAACTCCCCGAAACCGTTGCCCAACTGGCCGCAGCCCAACAAGAAGCCGTCGGACGGCTGGATAGCCTGCAGACCGGCCAGGACAGCCTGCAGGCCGGACAGGAGAGCCTGCAGACCGGCCAGGAACAGGCCAACAGTCGGCTCGATGACCTGACCACGGCCCAACAAGAAGCCGCCGGACGGCTGGACAGCCTGCAGGCCGGCCAGGAACAGGCCAACAGTCGGCTCGATGACCTGACCACGGCCCAAGAAGAAGCCACCCGACGGCTGGCCAGCCTGCAGGCCGGCCAGGAGAGCCTGCAGGCTGGCCAGGAACAGGCCAACAGTCGGCTCGACGATCTGACCACGGCCCAAGAAGAAGCCACCCGACGGCTGGCCAGCCTGCAGGCCGGCCAGGAGAGCCTGCAGGCTGGCCAGGAACAGGCCAACAGTCGGCTCGACGACCTGACCACCAGAGTGCAGAACCTTCAGGGCAACTTGGGCAACCTCACTGGCACTGCCTACGAAAACCGGGCTGCACGCCTCGCCCCAAGACTCCTGACACGCTACCTCCGTATGCAAAACACCCAGGTGCTTCAAGCGCCTAACGCCGATACCCGACCCTACCTGGACCGCCTGGTAAACCAGGGCGTGACCGACGGACGAATCAGCGACGAGGAGGCCCAGCAGCTGGAACGGGCCGACATGATCGTCACCACCACCACCACCACCACCACCGGCGACGCGCAAACAGCCTACGTGGTCATCGAGGCCTCCGTCACCGTGGACGACACCGACATCGACCGGGCCCATCAGAGGGCATTGATAATGGCCCTCATCACCGATGCGCCCACCCAAGCCGCGGTAATCGGCCAGGACATCTCCCCGACCAACCGCCAGAGGGCGGACGAACTCGGCGTCACCTTCATGCCCCTCAGCCAGTAGTTGCCTGAAGCCACATTAAGCCATTTCAAATTGAGGCACTACCGCGCGCCTTCCGCTTATTGACCAGTCCCGGCCGTTGCCGGTACCATTAGAGGCCGGCGGGGTTCCATCCCCGTCCCATCACACTGCGGGGGTTGAAATGAGTTCGAGTTACATCGGCAAGGTGGACAAGGCACGCAAGTACGCCGAGGAGCCGGAGCGGGTGAACATCCACACCTTCGAGGCTTCCTTCATCGGCAACCACAACACTTATCGGGTCGCTTACAGCGAAGGGGATTGGAGCTGTGAATGCGCCTTTTTCGCCACCCGACGCGTGTGCAGCCACACCATGGCCCTGCAGCGAATGCTCGACGAGGTGCTGGCAGGACACGCTGCCGAAGCCGCCGCTGACTGAACGGCCGTCTTCAACCTGTACCTATCGCGATAAACCGCCGGCGTCTTTCGGGACGCCGGTAAATTTTTACCCCGCCCTGAGCGACGGGATCACTTCTCCCAGCGGCGGAACACCAGGCACGCGTTCTGCCCGCCGAACCCGAAGGCGTTCGACAGCACGACTCCAACATCCGCCGCGCGCGACTCGTTCGGCACGTAATCCAGGTCGCAGTCCGGGTCCGGCGACTCTTGGTTCACCGTCGGGTGGATGCGTTGGTCCATGATGGTCTTGACGCACGCCACCGCTTCCAGCGCGCCCGATGCTCCCAGCGAGTGTCCGATCATTCCCTTCGTGCTGCTGATCGGCACCTTGTAGGCTGCGTCCCCGAACAGCCGCTTGATCGCAACCGTCTCAGCCGCGTCGTTCATCGGCGTCGACGTCCCGTGCGCGTTGATGTAATCGACGTCACCGGTGCCCAGCCCGGCATCGTCCAACGCTCCCTGCATGGCCTTGGCCGCGCTTTCCCCCGTTTCCTGCGGCTGGACCAGGTGCCCCGCGTCCGACGTCGCGCCGAACCCCACCAGCTCGCAGATGATGTTCGCGCCCCGCGTCCTGGCCCGCTCCGACTCCTCCAGCACCAGGATCCCCGCCCCTTCCGCCGGCACGAACCCGTCCCGCTCGGCGTCGAAGGGCCGGCTGGCCCGATGCGGCTCATCGTTCCGTGTGCTCAGCGCCCGCATCACCGCAAATCCCGCCAATCCCAGCTGGCTGATCCCGGCCTCTGTCCCGCCCGTGACCATCGCGTCCGCGACGCCGTGCCTTATCGCCATCAGCGCCTCGCCGATCGCGTTGTTGGACGCTGCGCATGCCGTCGTGACCGTCGAGTTGTACCCCCGCGCTCCCACGTACTGGCTCACGTTGGCCGCCGCCATGTTCGGCAGCACCATCGGGAAAAAGAACGGCGACATCCGCATCCCGCCCCGGTCGGCCAGGATCCGGCAGTTCTCCTCCAGCGTCGGGAACCCCCCGTTCCCGTTACCCAGCAGCACGCCCACCCGGTACGGGTCCTCCTGCTCCATGTCCAGCCCAGAGTCCGCCACCGCCTGCAACGCCGCCGCCACCGCCATCTGCGAGAACCGCGCCATCCGGCGCGCCTCCCGCCGGTCGATGTAGTCGGTGGCGTCAAAATCGTCGGCCTGCCCCGCGATCCGGCAGGGATAGTCCGTCGGGTCGCACAGCGTCATCGGCCCGATGCCCGACACGCCGGCCACCAGGTTGCTCCAAAATGCGTCCGCGCTCAGGCCCAGCGGCGTGATCGCCCCGAGGCCGGTCACCACCACGCGCCGTCGCCCGTTTTCGGTCTGTTTCATGCGGGCAATTGTAGCAGTCGCGTTCCGGTTAACGTAAATCCGGCGGCAGCAGGTCGGGATAGGTCTCCGGTTCTATCCCCAGGATCGCCTCCCTCGCCTCGGCGACCACGAACAGCGACCCCGTGACCAGCACCAGGTCGTCAGCGCCCGCCGCTGCCACGGCCTCCGCCACCGCTGCTCCCGTGTGCGCGGAGATGCCGACCCGGTCCGGCGCCATCCCCTGATCCAGGAACTCCTGCGCGATCTCCGCCGGCCGCATCGAGCGCGGGTGTCGCGAGCGCGTGGCAATCACCTGGTCCGCCCGCTCCGCCAGCAGCTCGACCATCGCGTCCACCCGCTTGTCCCGTGAAAACCCGGCCACCACTATCAGGTTCCGGTGCGATACGTAGGTCGACAGCGTCGCCAGTAGCGTCGCTACCGAGTGGTCGTTGTGCGCCCCGTCCACCACCACCGTCGGCTCTTGCCGCAGCGCCTCCATGCGCCCGGGCCACTCCACCGACTCCAGTCCCCCTGCAATCGCATGGCCGTCAATCGAGTACCCGGCGTCGGCCAGCGCCTCCGCCGCGCCCACCGCCGTGGCTGCGTTCGCCCCCTGGAAATCCCCCAGCAACGGCAGCCGAAGCCGGTAGGTGTCCCGCCGACCTCGTATCTCCAGTCGCTGACCCTCCGCCGATGCCTCCTCAACCTCCCAGGTGATGTCATCGCCGATGCGGATCATCGCCGCGGACTGCTCGGCGGCGGCCCGGTTTATCGCCTCCATCGCCTCGGGGAATTGCGGCCCAACCACCACCGGCGCTCCCCGTTTGATGATCCCCGCCTTGTCTGCTGCAATCTCCCCGATGGTGTCCCCCAGGATCGCCATGTGGTCTAGGCTCACCGGCGTGACCACGCTCACCTCCGGCGTCACCACGTTGGTCGCGTCCAGCCGCCCGCCCAGTCCAACCTCGATCACGCTCACGTCGACGGCGTCTTCCGCAAAGCACTGGAAACCCATCGCCGTCAGGTACTCGAACAGCGTCGCCGGACCCGCCTCCGGATCGGCCGCGTTGTCCAGGTGGTGCGGCCATACCGCGTCGGTTAGCGTCGCGAAACGCTCCCGGGAAACCGGCTGGCCGTCCCGCCGAATCCGTTCGCAGAAGGAGTGCAGGTGCGGCGACGAATAGAACCCCGTGGAATATCCCGCCGCCCGCGCTATCGACTCCACCATCGCCGCCGTGCTGCCCTTGCCCTTGGTGCCCGCCACGTGAACCGTCCCCCGCTGTCGGTGCGGGTCGCCCATCCGACCCAGCAGCCGCTCCACGTTCCGCAGGTCGTAGATCCGCTTCTGTCGCGGCTGCGCCGGAACCGAACGCTCGTGGTCTACCAGGCCCAGCAGCCGGGCGACCGCCTCCTCGTAACTCGCCGGCACGATCCCTGCTAGCTGCCCGTGGACAATCCCAGGTTGATACGGATGGCCTGGCCGGCCGTCATGCTTCGCACGTGGTCGATGTTTCCGTACAGCGGTCTCGGCCGGAACCCGAAGTGACGCTCCACTGAGCCCGGCTCGGCCACGTTCCGCAGCGTTACCAGCTGCAGCATCGCCCGGTTTATGGGGGCCCGGGGCGTCAGCTTCTCCATGATGGTCACGGGCAGGCGGACCTTCCACAGCGGCACGTTCACCCGCCGCCTTTTCTTGCCCAGCGTCCGCGCCACGACGCCCACGATTTCGTTGTAGGACAACTGCTCCGGCCCGCCGATCTCGATGGTCCGGTTGCCCCGGGCGTTGCCGCTGACCGACAGGAGGATGCACCGGGCCACGTCATCGACATGGATCGGCTGCAGGCGGTTATTGCCGGAACCAATCACCGGTACCAGGGGCATGGTTCGCACCAGAGCCGCCACCGCCGTGGTGAACTCGTCCCCTGGCCCGAATATCAGCGACGGGCGCAGGATCACGTGCGGCAGCCCACTGCCCGCCACCGCCTGTTCACCCTGCCATTTGGAGTGCAGATACTGGAGCCGCGGCGTGTTGGCCGCCCCCAGCGCGCTGACGTGGATGAACCGTTTTACCGAGCCCGCCGCTTTGGCCGCCTCGACCACGTTGGCCGTGCCCTGCCGGTTGACGTCGTCAAACTGCCTCGGGCCGCCGCGTATCACCGCCACCAGGTGGATCACCGCCGTTGCGTCCCGGCACGCCTCCGCAAGGGCGTCGGGATTGCTCACGTCCCCGTAGCAAACGTCCGTCGGCGGCGTGGCAAGCGCGCGCTCGCTGCCCGGACGACGCACCATGACCCGTACTTCGTGGTTGGTCTCCAGCAGTTGCTGGACCACCCGTCGCCCCAACAATCCCGTGGCCCCGGTTACCAGAACGGTCATGATGATGCTCGATATATCGCAGTGTAAACGGTTGCTCTGAGTATGAGCCCAGTATATCACCCGCCCAATGCGGGCGCGGGGGATCGCCCGAGCAAAGGGGCATCCTCCCGTCGGTCCACAACGTGATGCCGCCGCTCCACGCCCGCATGATGACCTTGTCGCATCACCTGCTCGGCGCAGAGCCGTCGCCCGTCGTACAATCGATCCCCCGCCCATCGACCCCCCGCCCACTCCAAAGCCTGGCATCTTGACGCGGGGAATGACACCAGGCGGCGGACGCGGGGCACCCATCGGTTTTTGGCAAGAGCCATTGCTACGGCACCGAGATTGCCGCGCTTCGCTCGCAATGACGGTGGGGTCGCTCGCGATGACATTTAGGCAATTTGAATGACCCTGGGCTCGCACCACGCGCTGGGCGTGACCCCTGTCGAACCGTGCCCGTCATCACGGTTTCTGCCTTTTGTGGTATCCTGTGCCCGCGCCGGCGGTGGGCCGGCGTGCATTCTGTCAGCTATCCCCGGAGGTCCCGCTTTGTATCAGACCGTAAGCGATGCCACCCTGCAGGCGCTGTCCAAAATCGACTCCCCCAGCATCTGCAACGCCATCGAGGGGTTCGACTTCCGCCCCAAGAACAGCGGCTTCATGCTGCCGGAGATCAAGACCGTTTTCCAGGACTTCCCGCCCCTGGTCGGCTACGCCGTCACCGGCGTCATCTCCGCCAATCGTCCCGAGGGCCGCAGCGTCGCCCGCGAGGACTGGTGGGACCTGATTGTATCGGTTCCCGAGCCCAGGTTCATCGTCCTGCATGACATCGACAACCCGCCCCTCGGCGCGTATTGGGGCGAGGTGCAGTCCAATATCCACCGGGCCCTGGGCGCCGTCGCCGTCGCAACCGACGGTACCGTCCGGGATCTGGACGAGGTCCGCGCCCTCGGGTTCCAGTTCTTTGCCAAAGAGGTTTCGGTGTCCCACGCCTACGTCCACATGGTTGACATGGGCATCCCCATCGAAGTGGGCGGCCTCACCGTCCAGACCGGCGACCTCCTCCACGGCGACAAGCACGGCGTCACCAATATCCCCTTCGATCTCGCCGACCGTATCCCCGATATGGTCAGCACCATCGCCGATTATGAACAGAAGACCATCAGCCTCTGCCAGTCCTCCGATTTTTCGCTGGACGCGCTGAAAGAGGTGGCCAAGATCACACGCCCCTACTGACCTGGTGACATGATAACTCCAAGCAAAATACTTTCCGTACTCCTGCTCGCCGGCGTCGCGCTCCTGAGCTTCGCGGCTTGCAACCTCATCACCCCGCCTTCCCTGGGCCAGAACGAACCCGCGGCATCCCCTCCGGCTGGCTCCGGTTCTGCTGGTTCAGCGCCAATCCCAACGGCAACGCTGATCTCTGGCTCGGCTTCCGGCGGAGCGGGCGCGCCCACTCCCGCCGTCCTGGTTTCCGGCGGGCGTTCCATGAAGCAGTGGTCTACCGCTCCTCCCGTGACAATCGACACTTCGGCCTCCTACACCGCCGTGCTCCACACCACTGCCGGAGACATCACGGTCGACCTTTTGACCTCCGACGCGCCGAATACCGTCAACAATTTCGTATTCCTGGCCCGTGAGGGTTTCTACGACAACGCCATCTTCCACCGCACCATACCGGGGTTCATGATCCAGGGCGGCGACCCCACCGGCACTGGCTCCGGCGGCCCCGGCTATCGCTTTGCCGACGAGCCGGTCAACCGCCCCTATTCCCGCGGCGTGATGGCCATGGCCAACGCCGGCCCGAATACCAACGGCAGCCAGTTTTTCCTCATGCACGCCGACTATGCGCTGCCGCCCAGCTACACCATATTCGGGCAGACTGTTGCCGGCGTGGAGACCATCGACAACATCGCCACCGCTCCGACCCACCCCGGCGGCCAGGGCTCGTCGCCCGTGAACCCGGTGGCCATCCAGTCAGTGGAGATCGTAGGCCCCTAGGTCAGGGCCCGCAAGTCATCGTTGCGACGAGCACCGCGACGCGGCGACCGCGTGACACCGGAACGGCTCTGACTGCCGGCCTGTGAATGCCGGCAACGCTTACCATTTTGCCGCCACGGCCGCCTTTGCTACGGGGGCCGGCGTGCGCAACCACGCACCCAAATGGACATAATGAATTTCGCAGGAGTGCGGTATGGCTTTTGAAACCCTGCTTTACGACGAGCAGGACGGCGTCGGCTACCTGACCCTCAACCGCCCTGACAAGCTCAACGCCCTCAGCCAGACCCTCATGGCCGAGTTCCGCGAGGCGCTCGAGGGGATCGAGGCCAACCCCGACGTCCGCGTGATTATCCTAACCGGCGCCGGCCGGGCCTTTTCCGCCGGTTTCGACATCGAGTCCGAAGCCGGCGGACCCGACGGCGAACCGCTATCGGTCGACGGCCGTCGCTCCCGCCTCCGGTACAGCATCGAGACCTTCCTGATGGTGTGGAACCTCAGCAAGCCCGTCATCGCCGCCGTCAACGGCTATGCCCTGGGCGGCGCCTGCGAACTGGTGCAGGTCTGCGACGTCAAGATCGCGTCCGACCGCGCCATGCTCGGTGAGCCCGAAATCCGCCTTGGCTATGGCGCTCCCTTCCTGATCACGCCCTACTCGGTGAACCTGGCCATGGCCAAGGAGATGATGCTCACCGGAGACATCGTCGACGCCCACGAGGCCGCGCGTCTGGGCATGGTCAACCGCGTCGTGCCCCACGACGATCTGCTCGCCGAGTGCCAGCGCGTGGCCCACAAGATCCGCAACATCCCCGCCATCGGCATCAAGACCACCAAGATCTCCGTCAACCGCGCCCTCGAGTCCGCTGGCTTCCTCTCGGCCCTCAACCATAACCTCGAGCTAATGACCCAGTTCGACACCGCCGACACCCCCGAGCAGGCCGAGTTCTCCCGGATCCGCGCCAAACAAGGCCTCCGCGCCGCCCTCGCCTGGAACCGGGCCCGCTTCGAATGACGCAAAAGGGGCGGACCATCGTCCGCCCCCATCGCGTTCTCGCCTTTTCGGCGCCCTATCCGCCGCGCTTCACCTCGACGTCGGCCATCTTCTCGATGAAGTGCAGAATGGCCGAGTGATCGGAGTCCTGTTCGCCATCGTTCATCAGCGAACCCAGCATCTGCTGTACCAGCGCCGTCACCGGCAGCGGCACGTTCAGCTCGGTGGCCGTCTGCAGCACGTTGCGCAGGTCTTTCTGGTGCAGGCGGATGCGGAAGCCGGCGCGGAAGTTCCGGTCCAGCATCATCGGCCCCTTGGCCTCCATGACCGCGCTGCCGGCCAGCCCGCCCCGTATGGCGTTGAACACCCGCTCCGGGTCCACTCCCGCCTTCTGCGACAGGACCATGGCCTCGCTCAGCGCCTCGATGTTCGCGGCCACGATGATCTGGTTCGCCAGCTTCGTGATGTTGCCGGCGCCCACGTCCCCCGTGAGCACCACGTTGCCGCCCATAACCTGCAGCAGCACCTCACATTGGTCGAAAACCGCCGTATCGCCGCCGACCATGACGGCCAGGGTCCCCGCGATGGCTCCCGGCTCGCCGCCGCTTACCGGCGCGTCCAGGAACTCCACGCCCTTGTCGGCGCACGCGGCCCCGATCTTCTGCGACATCGACGGCGCGATGCTGCTCATGTCGATGATCACCGAGCCCGCTTCCGCTCCTTCCAGCACTCCCGCCGGTCCCAGGATCGCCCGCTCGGAATCGGCCGAGTCCGGCAGCATCGTGATGGTCTTGGCGCTGCCCGCCGCGGCTCCCGCCGGTGTTGATGCCGCGGTCGCTCCCTCTGTGGCCAGCTCCTCAACCGGCTCGCCCACGATGTCGTACACGGTCAGCTCGTAGCCCGCGGTCATCAGGTTCCGCGCCATCGGCTTGCCCATTATTCCCAACCCGACGAATCCAATCCGCTCTGCCATTGTTCTTCCTCCGTCCTGGGTTCGCCGCATGGCGAACCCGGTTGATGTCCGTTACTGTCCCGCTATTATACCCGCCGCATTCCTTCGGACGGGCCGGATGATTTCAAACGTCTGCGCCGGGTGCCCGGCGCGCGACCACCCCGCCGCACCCATCATGACATTGTCGAAAGATCGGCTCATGGTGAGTACATGGAACCACGCTACGCGCGCAAAACGCGGCTACCCGTCGCGCTCATCCTGAGCCTGTCGAAAGATCAGCGCACGGTGAGTACGTAGAACCACGCTACGCGCGGAAATCCGACTACCCGTCACGCGCTCATCCCGGGCCCTTCCAAGGATCCACCTCCGCCAACCGATCCGGCCCCGCGGTTACTCCGCTACACTATTCCAAAAGAAATAGATACCTGGCCACCGCTTTCATTCACCACCAAGAGCTGTCCTTGCGCGGCCTGCTGTGGAGGCGTGAAAGCACCTTTGACTTCATCAAAGCCCCGCGACGCTATCTCGCTTTCCACCACACCGGCACGACCCCGCGTGTGGCAACCTTCACCAGCTACACCACTACAGGCCATCATCACAACCACAAGCGTCACCGCCAACTAACATAAAGCCGAACCACCGGGATCAACCCCTACGGCCGCTGATCGGTTCTTCCTTCCCTCAATGAACCGAAACAACCGTTCCCGGTCGAGGGGTATGCCGGAAAAGGTGCTCCGGCAATTCGTCATCGAATTTCACCTCCAACACCTCGTGGCCTGCGAACTCAACACCATCGGCGACCGCGGCAAACCGCAACAACACCCCGCGCTCGGCATCCACCAACAGTTCATAGCTATCCGCACCGCGCCACCAAGCCCAGCGGTGACTAGCCGAAGGCACCGGTACACCAATCACGCGGAATGCTCGACGCCCGCCGTAATGGATCGTATCAACCCTTTCTAGGCGCAAACCGGAGATGAAAAAAGAGGGATTCAACGCTATCTCGGCAATGATCGCATACTCTCCATCCTTCACCCCATAGTACCTCGCCGCCGAATCCAAAGGGGGCTCCCTACGAACCACAAGACCCGCTATGCCGAATTCACCAATATGGGCGTTGGTAGAAACGCGGCTCCCATCACCCTTACCATGCCACCACACTTCGCCGTCATAAGCGAACCAGTACACGGTCTTTCCGCTCGCATCCAACCGTTCCTCACGGAACCTTCCAGGAGCAGCCGCCCAGATTCGATTGCGCCACTCTCGAACTTTATCCCAATGGCGAAGCGCAATATAGGCACTTTGAAAACTGAACTGGGCACCGTACAGCAAGTATACGACCTCCCCAATGCGCTCCAAAGGAGTTTCATCCAACCGTCTGGGTCGCAGCTCATATTCTAGATCGTCCATTGATCTTCCCGAAAAAAGCCGCCCCCCAAATGACGGCTCAGCTTCCAGCACCACCCCAACCTGAGCGTCAACCTTCAAAAACCACTTATTTTCCACCCCCCAAACATCACCCTGACCGGTCTCATGCCATTGCCGCCTGGGACGCGCCACAACGGCAAAGACATCACGACCACCAACGCGGTTTTGACCGAGCACGCTGAAAACCGAATCGCTAATCAGGCCACGAGGTCGAAGCATCCGCCCAAAACCCGGTCCACCCCAACCAGGGTAGAGCGACCGAGGCCGCCCTTGAACATCGACAGTAAACGGATCCTGCACGGGCTCTACAATTTGGCTGAATGCGTCTACCTTGACCAACAAACGTTCGGACCCTCTCTCTACCCTAGAGGTCACACCGTCTGAGCCGATCCCGGGGCCAGGGTCGTTGCGAAACCCGCGCACGAGCGAGACCTCCAAGAACCCCATCTGCCACTCGACCTCTCGGACCCTGGCCGCCAGAACGGGATCAACCCACGCCTGCACACGGCCCCCGATTGCCGCGTACCGTTCCGCCGCCGTATACAGCAAGCCCAGTACCCGCGCCAATCGAGGGTCTCTTTCAAAATGGTTGTCCTCAGCCACTATCATGCCAAAGTTTGACACGACCACCCACAAACTTTCAACCAGTACCGGTTACTGCCGGACTACCATCCATCAGTAATGTTAAGGCACCACAATGTTTCCGCGGTGTCGGTAAACTGAACCAAATACCCACCGTCCAACTTTCTAATCCCACGGAGTTTTGATCATCGGTGACAACATCCCTAGACGACCAACAAATTCCTTTGGAACAGCGTACCCCCTATCGGAGGTATCGGCCCCCTTCAGGGCGAGCCCAGGCGTCAGGCGGGCGCTGGTGTCTCGCCCAGTATCAGCGCCGAGTCCACCGCCGCGGCGTTCTCGCCGGCCGTGGTTTCCGCGATGTCGCGCAGCGAAGTCGTCGCCACGGAGGGTTGTCCCGTCAGCCCCAGGACCAGCCTCGCCGGCACGCTCGCCCAGCCATCTGAACTCGTCAGTGTCGCCGCTGCATCCCGCCACGTTCCCGCTCCGTCCGCGCCCAATACGACCATTGCACGTCCGCCCTCCGGCGTGGGTGTTCCCGGCTTGATCTGTTCCACCGACGCGCACACTGCCGCCAGGGGAGAAACGCCCGCCTGCTCCAGCGCCAGCCTGTAAAATCCGGGCGCTGCGACCGTCGCAACCTTGCCTACCGCCTGCTCCAGTTCGCTGACCAACCCCGGCGCGGACTCCGCGGGATCCCCCAGCGTCACCACCATCGACCACAGGCCGGCCCGGATATCGCGAACCAGCCGGTTGACCAGCTCCTCACGGTTATCGGAGCGTAGTTCCAGCTCCACCGAGCGTATCCACGGATGGGCCACCGCCAGTGCCGCCGCCGATCCGATGACATAATCGGCGTTGGACAGCAGCTCCCGTGTCGCGGTGGGCACTGCGGCGCCGTCGCCGGCGCCCAGCCCCGCCACGGTGATGGCCCGCTCGGCAGACCGGAACGCGGTCACGTACTTCCGCGTTTCCACCACCTGCCGGGCGTGGTTCCCCTCGTGGCCCGATACCCGCTCAATCAGGTCCAGCAGGGACAACGCGGGATAGTTGTTCTCCGGGTTGTACGGGGTGGCCGGCAGGTCCAGTTGTTCCTCCGTCAATCCTGAAATCAGCTTGCGGAACCGCTGATAGTTGGCCTCCAGCTTGGCCACGTCCGCGGCGATGCGATCGTTGCGGGGATCGAAGGGTGGCAGCATCTCCCGCTTGCCCGAGGCTATCTGCTCCAATGCCTCCACGAAAGTCTCCGTGAGCAGGTGCTGCATCACCTCCCAGACCGACCAGCGTGATCCCAGGAACGCATCCGCCTCTCCCAGACCATCCAGGGCATCCAGCAGCGCGGCGTGCCCGTCATCCAGTCGCTGCAATGTCCGCTGCTGGCGCTCGTAAGCGGGCAGGGCTTCTGAACCGGCATCGGTGGGCATGTCGTGGGAAACCATTGCAAAACCCCTTCGAGTGAAAAACCCCTTCGAGTGAAAAACCCCTTCGACTTTGTGTGCATTATCGCTGGCGGGGCATTATTGCACATCCCATCACGCGCTTCGGCCGCGCGATCGGTTATCATTAGTCATGCGCGACGAGAGTGTACTGTCCGACCTCAATGTTCGCGCTGGACAGACGGTGTCGGTGCAGCGCATGGATACCCTGCTGACCGAACTCCGCGCGCGGTCGGAGACTGCCAGCCTGTCGGCGACCCTGTACTTCCCCGGCGAGGCCGCGGGCGACGACTCCGCCATGTCCGCCCTGTCACGGGATAGGGCGCCGGATTCCTGGATCACAACGCTGGAGCAGGCAGGCAGTCGTGTCTTGCGATCTCCCACCGGCGTGGTTGCGTTTCGCATCGGCAATGCCGGGCTGGCCGTTCTTCCCCCGTTTCCTCTGAATGCCATGTGGGCCGGGGACATGATCTATGACTGGCCCTTGCGCACCATGCTGTCCGCGCAGTTGACCATCGGCGTCGCCCTGGTGCGTCTGGGCCGCTACGCCATCGCCGTCTACGAGGGCCGGAAGTTGGCCGTATCCAAGACCGATACCCGCTACGTGAAGGGCAAGCATCACGCCGGAGGCACCTCGCAGCGCAGGTTCCAGCGCGTCCGGGAAAACCAGATCCACCGTCTGTACGCGGAGGCATCCGGCGTGCTGGAGACGCAATGGCGGCCCTGGATGCACCGTTTCGACTACGTCGCCCTGGGAGGCGAAGCCGCGACGGTCAACGGCTTTCTCCGGGAGTGCCCGATGTTGTCCCGCCTGACCCAGATAACGCTGGAGCGCCGTCTGGACGTCCGTGAGCCCAATCGCGCTGCCCTGGACGAAGTTGGCGCCATGCTCTACCAGTGCCGACTGTACCCCCTGAACTGGCCCGAATAGCGAGGTAATCGCACCGGCGGTGCTATAATTCCGCCATGACATTGGCGGAGGATCAATCCATTCCACCCCAGGTGGGGTTTCAGCCCGAGGTGGGGTTTCAGCGCGCCATCGGGCTTTTGGAATTCGATCAGATCCGTCTGCGCCTGGCGGAAACCACCCGCACCGCCTTGGGCGGCGAGGCCGCCGCCGAACTCGCGCCAGCGTCGGACCCGCGCGACGTTGCCGTGCGGCAGCAGGAAACCGCCGAAGCCCGCCGCCTGATGGATACCACGGGCGCCCTGGAACTCGGCCCGGAGGAGGATCTCCGGCCGGCGGTCCAGCGCGCGGTATTGGGCGGCGTTCTGCGCGGCGAGGAGCTCCGCTTCGTGGCCGCGCTGGCCGCGGCCGCCCGCTGGAACCACGGTTCCCTGGCCCGCCGCGATGATCTCCCCGTGCTGGCGGCCATCGCGCAGAACCTGCCCGAATTGCCCGATTTTGAGAGCGCTGTCAACCGCGCCATCGGTCCCGCCGGCGAAGTGCTCGATGACGCCTCACCGGAGTTGGGGCGTCTCCGCCGGGAATCCCGCAACGCCTGGTCTTCTCTCAACGACGTGATGCAGCGTTCGCTGCGCCGGCATCAGCGGTCCGGCGTTACCCAGGAGGACATCGTCACCGAGCGCAACGGCCGCATGGTCCTGCTCATCAAAACCGAGTTCAAGGGCCAGGCTCCCGGGATCGTCCACGACGTTTCCGATAGCGGGGCCACCGTGTTCATCGAACCCATGCCGGCCATCGACCTGGGCAACCGCTGGCGCGAGACCCGCCTCGCCGAGCGACGCGAGGAGGAGCGCGTGCTGCGCCAGTTGTCGGAAATGGTGGGCCGCTACTCGGACGATATAACCCTCATGCTGTCCCTGCTGGCGCGGCTGGACCTGGCCGCGGCCAAGGGGCGCTACGCGGCGTCGCTGCGGGCCGTGCCCCCCACGCTGCTGCAACGCAACGAGCCGCGTCGCATGGAGATCACGGGCGCGCGCCATCCCCTGCTAACCGGCGAGGTTGTGCCCACCACGATCTCCATCGCGGCGCGTGAGCCCGTGCTGGTCATCACCGGCCCCAACGCGGGCGGCAAGACCGTCGCCCTGAAAACCGTGGGCCTGCTGGCCATGATGGCCCATGCCGGCCTCCAGGTGCCGGCTGACGACGCCGTGATGCCGCTGATGGACGGGGTGTACGCCGACATCGGTGACCAGCAGAGCATCTTCGAGTCGCTGTCCACCTTCAGTAGCCATATCCGCAACCTGCAACGAATCATGGACGTTGCCACCGACCATTCCCTGATATTGATCGACGAGCTGGGTTCGGCAACCGATCCTGAAGAAGGGTCGGCATTGGCGATCGCCCTGCTGTCTCACTTGCGCGACCGGGGAGCCATGGTGGTGGCCACCACCCACCACCGCAACGTGGCGCGGTTGGCCCAGGAGGAGACGGGGATGGTCAACGCCAGCGTGGACCTGAACCCGCGAACGCTGGAACCAACCTACCGGCTCACCCACGGCATCCCAGGCCGCAGCTACGCCCTGACCATAGCCGCCCGGTTGGGCCTGCCGGATGCGGTCATCACCGGCGCCCAGGCCCACCTGGAACCGGGCCACGTTCGCACCGACCAACTGCTCCAGGAACTCCAGGACGAGCGGCTCACCGTATCGGAGCTGCGCCAGCAGGCGGAGCAGGCCCTGAACGGCGCCCGCGCCCGGGAGCAGGAGATCGCCCGCGAGCTGGAGACCGTAGAGGACACCAAGGCCCAGCTGGTGGAGGATGCCCGCCGCGAGCTCGCTGAGCAGATCGGCGACTTGTCCGGCCGGATCCGCCGCGCCGAGCGGTCCCTGGAACGTTCATCCGTCGGCGTCGACGCCCCGGCACGCGATGTGGATCTGCGCGCCGAACGGGAGCGGCTGGCGGAGGCGCAGCGGGAGGTGGTGTCCCCCGATTGGGCTCCGATTCCGGTGGAACGGCCGCCCTGGTACCACGATCTTCGCACCGGCGACCTGGTGTACATCCGTGGGGTGTCCCGTCCGGTGGAAGTGGTGACCCCGCCCGACCAGCAGCAGGAAGTCGAGGTGCTGATCGGCAGCATGCGCGCCCGCCTGCCGGTCTATCAGCTCGACCGTCCGGCGGAGCGGATCCATCCGGCGGCGGAGCAGGCCGGCGTGGTCTACCGACGGCCCGAAAGCAAACGCACGCTGAGCCCCGAGGTCAACCTCCACGGCTACCGCGTCGATGAGGCGCTGAACGTGATCGATTCGTTGCTAGACGATGCCGCGCTGGAGGGGATGTCGTCGCTCAAGATCGTGCACGGCAAGGGTACGGGCGCGCTGCGCCGGGCCATACGCGAATACCTGTCCGGCCATCCCCTGGTAGCCGCCACCGAGCCAGGAGAGGGCGGCAACGCCGGCGGCGTAACGGTGGTGCAGTTGCGGTAGTGGTCCCGGCCGCCGGCTTGACACCCGGCGTTGCCTGTTCTACCTTTGCGCCAACATTCAGAACTCCGCAGGAGGTACCCTCATGGCACAGATCGCTGGCCTTGGCCACGTTGGCATTTACGCCACTGACCTTATGAACATGCGCGACTTCTACACCCGTGTGCTCGGGCTGCAGATCGCCGACGAAGACCTGGAACAGCGCCGCATGGTGTTCCTCAGTTCCGACCCCGTGGCCGAGCACCATGAGTTCGTGCTGATGGAAGGCCGCGTCACCTCCGACGACGCCAAGGTCATCCAGCAGATCTCCTTCGCCGTTCCTTCCATCCAGGATATGCGCGAATACAAGGCGCGCATCGACGCTGAGAGCGTGACCATCGACCGGATCGTCAGCCACGGCAACGCCTTCGGAATGTACTTCTTTGATCCGGAAGGCAACCGCGTTGAGCTGTACTACAAGACCGGTTTCCCGGTTCCGCAGCCCCACGGCGACCCGCTGGACCTCAGCCGCACCGACGATGAGTTGCTGGGCGAGGCCAAGGAACTGCTGCACACCAAGCGCTAATCAGATAGCGCCCAGGCATCACCGCCGCTGCCGATGACCCGGCAGCGGCGGTTTATCATTTTCGGAGCTACCTTTCGTGGCATCCCCGCACCACCCCGCGCCGTCCGCAGCCGCCGAGGTATCCGGCCCGGTCGCCTATGATGCGCTGCCCCGCCGGTACCACCGGTGGAAGTGGCGGGTGCTGGTTTCGTTCTGCGCCTTCTACCTGTTCGTCTATACGGGGAGGTTCAATTTCTGGCCCACGTCGCCCCTGATCAAGGACGACCTGCAGCTGACGAACATCGAGATTGGCATCATCAACGCCATGCTGCTGTGGGGGTTCATGTTGGGCGACCTGGTGCACGGCAGGTTATCCGAGGCCTACGGGCTGCGGCTCTGGGTGATGCTGGGCGCGGTTTTCACCACGGTGTTCAACTGGGCGACATCCTTCGGCACCTCTGCGATAACCATGGCCATTCCGTGGGCAATGGCCGGATTTGTCAACGCGGCGTGCTGGTCGCCGGCCATCAGCATGATCAGCCAGTGGTGGCCTCGCCGGGAGCGCGGCATCGCCATGGGCATCCTGGGCACGGTGACCGGCGGCGCGATGCTGCTGATGTGGTGGCTGAGCAGCTGGGTCGCCGCGGAATGGGGCTGGCGGGCCGCCTTCCGCTACCCGCCGCTGATGATCATGGTCCTCGGCATCGCCTTTTACTTTCTGACCCGGGACCGGCCGCGGGACGTGGGCCTGCCGGAGTACATCGAGGACGACGCGATTTCCGCCGCGCCGGAGTCGGTGAGCGAGGAGGAACTCAAGGGCCTGGGCCCGTACAAGGTCCTGCTGACCAACTCCCGGTTCCAGCTGGCGTGCCACGTGAAGGGGTTGGAGAACGTGGCCCGCTACGGGTTGACCACGTGGGTGCCTCTCTACTACTTCGAGGCTGGCGGGTTGGACATCACGCAGACGGTGCTGATCACTTTCCTGCTGCCCCTGGGCTACCTGATCGCGCCTCCGGTGTCCGGATTCATATCGGACCGGATGCTGGGCAGCCGGCGCCGCCCGCTGGTGATCGCTTCGTGCTTCCTGTCCGCCGCCGCGCTGGTGGTGATTGCCGTTGCCCCGCCGTCCAACGCGTGGCTGGGCGCGGCCCTGATGCTGTGGGGTGGCATCAGCATGGGCGTATCCCTGATCTCCACCATCTCCGTGGACCTGTCGGGCCGCAAGATGGCCGGCACCGGGGCGGGAGTGCTCGACGCCCACGGCTACCTCTATGCCGGTGCCCAGGCCCTGCTGTTCAGCGTGCTGCTGGACATGGCCGGCAGCCCCTGGCCCATTGTGTTCCTGGTCATGGCGGCGACGCGGCTGATCTCCGCCGCGATGATAAGCCGGGTGCGGGTGTAGGGTTCACGCTCACCCTTGTGTTCCGACCGATGAAATGTCTTTGAGTGGTACGCTTATTTGTCGAACAACTAACGCTGGTACGCTTTTTGCCAGTTCGTTTAGAGGGACACTCGCTCAGGGAGTTTCGGATACGGAGGTACACTGTTGAGCACCATAATCAGCTTGGCAAAATTCTTTGAGAAAGAGAAATATGCTGACGATTTTGTCAGAGGTAAGGTCTACTGCAACACGCTGCGCACGTTCAAAAAGATGAAGGACAAGGATGCTTCCGGCCGTTTCGATAATGATGAAGGCACAACCGCATGGTTGCAGCCGGACGAGGTAGACATCCAAATGTCTGGCATCAATTTCACCGGATTGGCTGCGCCAGTACAGTTGCAGATGTACTGGTTGAATCACGTCCGTCTGTTCTGTATGGTTGCCGGGCATACCGGCACCCTGGACGTGCGGCGTCTGTCAACGGATGATATCGAGGAACTGCGGAGTGCGCTGTTGATTCCGGAAACTTGCCTGCAACTCGGCAAATACGCTGTGCTGGTCACCAACGTGACTGAATTCATCAAGAGAATGGACTCAGCAGTCGGAAAGACCAATTACAGGTACGAACGCAGGTTAGTCAAGTACTATGACCCCGAAACGTTCCATGGTGATTTTCGAGACATGGAAGCGGTATTTTGGAAGCAGGATCACTATAGCTATCAGCGAGAATATCGGTTTGCGTTACTAACCGGTCAGGAGGGTGACGAACCATTTACGTTGGAAATCGGTGATATTAGCGATATCACAACAAAGATCAGTTCTGCTGATTTGCGGGACCCCAGCTACCTGCAGGTGAACGTAGCTCCCCGGGATTGACTGACGTTTGCAGGACGATCATCCGCAATTCGCCCGGATGATTCTCACTCGTCAGTATCTCGTGGGGTAGGTGATACGCTCTTGCCGTGATCGTAGTAGCATGGCAAGCTGCAAAGGCTATGTCACGCACCCTGGGACGGATTGCTTACCGTTGGTACCTGATTGCCATCGCGGCCGGCGTTGTGATGGTCGCCGTGCTGACCCTGTTCCGACCGGCTACCACCGCCATCCACACCGCCGCATTCGCCGCCCAGGTGCTGCCGTCGCCGGTCAAGATCCAGCCGTGGCTGGCGTCCGAACCGGAGCACCGGGAAATATCGTTTCGTCGGGATGACGGGACCGATGGGCAGGCCGACGTCTACGTAATTCCCGATGGAAAGCGACGCGCCGGCCTGCTGGTGTTCCTGGGAGCCAACGCCGCCGGCGCCGACGACCCCGACGTCATCAACCTGGGGCAGGCGCTGGCGCGGGCCGGCTTTGCGGTGATGTACTACTGGTCGCCGACCATGGGAGAAAAGGCCCAGGTCGACGCCGGGGAGATCGGCAACCTGGTGGCGGCCTTTGAACACCTGCGCGAGGAGGACTACGTCGACCCGCAGCGCGTCGGACTGGCCGGTTTCTCGGTGGGAGCGTCCTTTGCCCTGGTGGCGGCGGCCGACCCGCGGATAGCCGACGATATCGCGTTCGTCAACGCGTTCGGCGGGTACTATGATGCGGCCGATTTGATCGTCCAAATTGCCGCGGGCAAAGCCATGGACGAGCGCGGCGAGAGGGATTGGGCGGTGGACCGGCTGACACGCCGCGTCTACAACAACATGCTCATCGATTCCATCGACGACCCGGCGCATCAGGAGGCGGCGCGGGCCATTGCCGGCGGTAGCGGCTATGACCCCGACGGCCGGCTCCCACTATCCACCGAGGCGGCGTTTGCCATGTTGGCCGGAGTCGACTACATCGGCATGGCGAGATGGCGGTACGCGCAGTTGTCGGACAACTTCCGCACCCGGGTCGATTCCATAGCGCCATCGCACCACGTGGAGCAGTGGAGCAGCGACACGGCGATGCGCGTCATGCACGATGTCGGCGACCCACTGATACCCGTGGGGGAGTCGCGACGACTGGTTGACGCGCTGGGGGAGCAGCGGCCCGACGTCGAGGTGTACTACACCGAGACCGACATCTTCCGGCACGTCCGCCCTGATGCCAACCGGGACCTCAAGTCGCTGCTGCGGGGCTCCCTGCAACTGTTCCGCCACATGTTCCACATCGTGGCGGTGGCGCGTCAGCCGGCGGGGTGAGCGCCGGGTTATCGAGCCGGACGAACAGGCTCATCCGCCGCCGGGCGGGGTGAGCCCGTGCTCGCGGAGTAAGCGCTCCAAGAGTTGAGCGCGTTCCTCGGCATGTTCAGCGCGTTCCTCGGCATGTTCAGCGCGCTCCTGGGCATGTTCAGCGCGTTCTTCCGCGATGCGACGGGCTGCGGCCTCTTCGCGATGGTTGCGCAGCCAAGACCCACCGGTCGGGTCGTACAACCGGATTTCATGTTCGCGCACGCAGATGTCCAACCCCAGCGCCGAGCTGTGCCCACGCAAGATGCCATCGACCTCGGTCAAGGGAATGGGGTCGTACTCACTGCGTAAGTTCAGCCGCTCACCGATCAAGGGAGGCAGAAAAAACTCTCCGCGATTGGGGTCAAATCGCCAGTACTCGGTCACGCCCATCGCCGCGTAGATGTCACGCTTTTCGGCGGCATCCCTGGCCCAAGTCCCCGGCGAGGCGACTTCCAGCACGAAGTCCGGAGCCTTGCCCTCGCGCCAGGTGAAGTAAGAACCGCGCCAGTGGTCGGAAACGCCGAAGGACACGAAGACGTCGGGGGCCACCTTTCGATTGGGGTTATCCATCTCGTAGTAGATGAACATGTCGGCCGACACATACACATCCGTGCGTTCGGCGAAATGCTCGATCAGGGTCTCGCTGGTATCGATCAGTGCCCGGCGTTGAGCGTCGTTTTCGGCCATGGGTTCATCGTCATCCTCGGGATAGAAGATATTGGAGTCTTCCTCCGGCACGCGCGGAGTGTCAAAAACCTTATTGCCGGATTTCGTCACCATGTGCGCGCTCCCCGAGGGTTCATTGAAACGGGATTAGTTCCGGGAAACGGGACTAGTTCCGGTTCTTGAGGCGTTCCAGCTGCTGGACGGTGCCGGGCAGTTTCCAGTCGACGTAGAGCAGGACGTGTTCCTTGATGGCTTCTTCGTGGACGCGGCAGGAGAAGCAGGCGCGGTCGATGCACAGGCCGTGCCTGGGGCGCAGGGCTTCGCGCAGGGCTGACAACTGCTCAGTCAGACCGGCGTCGATGGGCTCGCCCTGCTGGGCCCGAAGCAGCAGCACGTCCATCTGCTCCGCCAGCCGTTCCAGCAGTTCGTTGTAACGCTGGAGCCCCTGCTCCACGAAGTTGCGTGGCTCCGTGGCCGTGAGGTAGGGGATCATCTGCATGTCGGGAACGTCGGCCATGCTGCACCTGCACTGTCGGGCGTGACACCGTCAACCGGTTCGCGCTACTGTATCACACCAACGAACGCCCATCGGGCAGGGGCGGATGCTGGTTCGCGGGCCTACGCCTGGTTTTCGGCAAGGTCCGGCGATGTCGCCCGGTCGGCTGCCAGGGCGGCTTCCATGGCGGCGATGGCGACCTGGATCTGGTCCTCGTCGGGCTGGCGGGTGGTGATCAGCTGGAGGGCTAGTCCGGGCGCGGCGATGGCCTTCCCGAACCACGCCTGGCGGTGCGCGCCGGCGAACCGGATGATCTCGTAGCTGACGGCCGCCACCACCGGGATCAGCGCGATGCGGGAGAGGATGCGCCACTCGAGGTCCGGGCGGCCCAGCAGGGCGAACACCAGGACGGACACCACGGCCACGGTGAGCAGAAAGGCCGTTCCGCAACGGGGGTGAGGTGTGGGGTGCCGGCGCACGTTTTCCACCGTGAGCGGATGACCCGCTTCGTAGGCATGGACCGCCATGTGCTCGGCGCCGTGGTAGGCGTAGACGCGGCGGATGTCCTTCATGGCGGATATGCCGCCCACGTAAGCCACCAGGATGACCAACCGGATCACGCCCTCGATGAGGTTGCTCACCACGGAGGATTCGAGGAACGGGTCGATGAGGCGGACGGCCAGGAGGGGAAGCACCAGGAATATGCCAATGCCGAGGGCCAGGGCAACCGCCATGGTCAGTGCCATAACCCACTTGCTGGCGGACGAGCCGCCGGCGTCAGGGCCGTCGGCTTCACCGGCGGCGATGATGGCGGAACGCTGCAGCGATTTCATGCCGTACCATAGCGTTTCGGACAGGATCAAGACACCCCGCACAAAGGGGACACGCCGGATGCGCCCGGAGAAACGGGAGCTGACGGGCTCGGTGTCGCAGAAGATGCCGCCATCGGGCTGACGCACCGCCAGGCTGTAGTGGCGCACCCCGCGGATCATCACGCCTTCGATCACCGCCTGGCCGCCGTACAACGGCGGAGCGGACCGGGGGCCGGCGGGCTGGGAGTCTGTGGGGGAACTAGCCATCCAGCTTGTGCCACGCTTCCTGGAATAGCGTCTCGGAGAAGGCGTCGGGCTGCAGCCACAGGGCTCCGCCGAACTCCTCCTCCAGCCGGCCCTGGTCGCGGACGTCGTTCCGAGAGAGCAGGTACGTTACCGGAAGGTCCGCCAGGATTTCGGTGCTGATGACCAGGTACTCCCAGTCCCAATCGAGGCCGTCGGCATCGTAGAAACGCACGGCCTGGCGATGTTCCTGCGAGTGGAACTTCAACCGGACTTCTCGAGATTGTTCGGGGATCCCGGCGATCACTTCGTCCTCATTGGGGCTGCGGCGAGCGATGAAGCACTGCCAGCCGTACTCGGCCAGGCGTTCCGCCAAATGGATGCGACCGTACTCGCGGACGGTTTTGGGCACGTAGCGCGTCATCGGTCTGCCTCCCGGGTCGGTGGGATGCGATTACCAGCGTGGCGCGGCGAGGTTGCCGCGTCGCTGCGCACCTTGCAATGACGGTAGGGGTGAGGGTTCCTCACGACGACGCACGGGGAGAGCAGTTCAAGCGATGTCCGACAGGGATGGTCGTTGCTGGCGGTGAGCGAGAAGAGGCAGGGCAATAGCAAAACGGGAGCCGGTTGAGGCTCCCGCAGCATGGTTGTCTTTGCGCGTAGGGCTAACCGTCAAGGTTGAAGCGCCGGCTAAAACGCTCGATTCGGCCCTGCGTGTCGACGATGCGCTGCTCACCCGTATAGAAGGGGTGGCACTTGCCGCAAATCTCGACCCGGAGCGCCGGTTTGGTGGCGCCGGTATCGAAGACGTTCCCGCAGGAGCAGGTGACGGTGGCCTTGAAGTACTGGGGATGGATTTCTGCTTTCATATTGTAGCCTCTGGTTATAGCCTCTACGCAGCGGTGGCGACGGCGTCGGCCATCGGATACACGCTGACCCGGCGCTTGCCCCTGGCGAGCCATTCGTAGGTCACCTGTCCCTCGATCTTGGAGAACAGGGTATGGTCCCGGCCCATGCCGACGTTGGTGCCGGGGTGAATGCGGGTGCCGCGCTGGCGGACGATGATGCAACCGCCGGTGACCCGTTCGCCGCCGTATTTCTTGACGCCGAGTCGCTTGGCGTTGCTATCGCGGCCGTTGTTGGTGCTGCCGCCGGCCTTCTTGTGGGCCATGTCTCTATCCTCCGGTCTGGGTCTCGGATCCGTTCTCGGGTTCGTGAACGGCCTCGGGCTCGTGCGCGATCTCGGGTTCGTGAACGGCCTCAGGCTCGTGTGCGATCTCGGGCTCGTGAACGGCCTCGGGTTCGTGCGCGATCTCGGGTTCGTGCGCGATCTCGGGTTCGTGCGTGGCCTCAGGCTCGTGAACGGCCTCGGGCTCGTGCGCGATCTCGGGTTGGTGAACGGCCTCGGGCTCGTGTGCGATCTCGGGCTCGTGAACGGCCTCGGGCTCGTGAACGGCCTCGGGTTCGTGCGTGGCCTCGGGCTCGTGAACGGCCTCGGGCTCGTGAACGGCCTCGGGCTCGGAGTCGTATCCGGTCGCGATGTCTTGAATGCGGATACGAGTGTAGTTCTGCCGATGCCCCTTCTTGCGGCGGTATCGGGTCTTGGCCTTGTACTTGTAAACGATGATCTTGCGATCTTTGTAGTGGGACTGGACCTCGGCGATGACCCTGGCCCCGTCCACGGTGGGCGCGCCGAAGCGCATCTGGCCGTCGAGCGACACGGCGAGCACCTGATCCAGCTCGGTGGTGTTGCCTTCTTCGACTTCCAGCAACTCGACGTCGAGCACATCGCCGGGCGAGACGCGGTACTGCTTGCCGCCGGTTTTAACGATTGCGTAATCCATTTCGGTAATCTCCCAAACGGCCTACCATTCTATGTTTGGGCATTTGGGGATGTCAAGCAAAGATGGACTTTCGGGTACGAATCCAACCTTATAGCAGCAGTCAGTCTGCCTCCAAGTCCTTCGCTGGAATTGTGTAGCAGTGAACTCCGGCGGCGGTCGCGTTCCGGTGCTGTCCACTCGTGATTTCAACACCGGCCACGGCGCCGGTGGCTGGCAATCCAGTGAACTCATGGAAACACTCGGCGTTCCTCTTTGCCCGTTCAATGTCTTTTGCTGCCACCGTGAACGACGCTTCGACAGCGACATAGGCTGGTTTGCCACCGGCATCCCGTACCAGCATGACCAGGTCAGCTTCGCAAAAGCTGCGCACATCGCTGTCAGGCTTGCCCGAGGCACGCGCCATGTTGGCGAATCCGATCAGCATTCCTCTGGGCAGTCGGTCGACGGTGCGATAGCCCATATCATCCGCGATGATGTCAGCGCTTCGCTGTGCAGCGTTCGCGGCGTGCGCTCCCCGGAGATAGCCGAGATGCTGGTTGATTTTCTCGAAACGCTCGCCTGCCTGATCGAGGCGGCTATGCACTGCTTCGTTGATCTCGGTTTGCTTGTCACCGTAATCCTTCAGCGCTGCGATCACCCCATCCAGCCGCTGCACGATGGCCCGCCCCTCCGGTGTGAGGTTCTCTGGAACCTGGTCCCGTCCTTCCGGCGTGCTCATTTTGATCCTCCCACAGCTACCTCGCCTACCTGAAGAAAAGCATAGCAGAAGTGATCCCGGTGCTGGAAGCGCCGATTACGCGCGGCAGCACGCACGGGCTCATGCCACGACCTGATGCAGTGAGGGGTTGCTCTCATTCTCAATGGACTGGGCACGGGACCGAGCATGGCGCGCGGTGGCGGGCGCGGTGGCCGAGGGCCTACCTCGATTGATCCGACCGAGACAGTCGTCTGCCAGGCCGATTGCGACTTGGGCGCTGATAGGGTTGGCGGTGAGCGCCAGTCACCTGGTCGTGGAAAGGTTTTATCACCTGCAGATCAATGATAGAGCGAATGATAGAGCGTAAGTTCGTAACATGGCGACAGTATGGTGTCATTGATGGCACAAGCTGCCCTATCGGGGGATGGGCTGTCCCCGGGAGAAACGCCGCGCTGCAACCGTCGCATCTACCAACGCCCCTCCATAACCTTTCCTTGTAATACTGGAATTCCCAACATGTTTTCGAACCTTTGCTGTTGGTTTGGATATGTGCCCGCCACGAATAGTCTCGCCCGCCCGGATCGCGGTCAGGCAGCCATGAAATGGGGCATACAGCGTCCCTCGGGTTTTGCGGTTGCAATTTGCGTGCGGTATAAGTATTATTAGGCAGGCGAATTGTGGGGAAAGTGATCCAAGCGAGAACGAAGTACCTGCTCGACCTATGCGGCCTCGCCAACCGGCCGTAAGCAAGAGTAAGGAGCAGCTTAACTGATGGTAGCCCAGGACCCGAACGTAGTCGAAATCACCGACATGTCCCAGCTCCCAGAATCGGCGTTTTCGCCGAGGGAGTACCGGAGGGGCGACTTGGTGACCGGCGAGATAGTGCGCATCGATGATGAGGGTATGGTCATCAGCGCCGGCCTCAAGACCGAGGGAATCGTTCCGCCGCAGGAGATGCGGACACTCACCGACGAGAAGCGGGAGCAGATGCAGCCGGGCTCCAACGTGATTGTCATTCACCTGAACAATCGCGGGCCCGGAGGAATGGCCGTATTCTCCTACGACCAAGCACAGGAAAAGCAGGTCTGGGAAGAACTCATCGAGATGCACAAGCAGGACTCTGAGCTCGCGGCCAAGGTGGTTCAGCACAACAAGGGCGGTCTGGTGGTTGACTGGGAGGGAGTACGCGGCTTTGTTCCGTTTTCCCAAATGGCGCCGGTGCCAAAGGAAGGCCGTGTCGAACACCTGGATGCCCGAATCGGCGAGGACGCCCGTTTCAACATCCTGGAGTTGGACGCCCAGCGTGAAAAGTTGGTGCTGACCGAGCGCCGGATCTGGCGTCAGTTGCGCAACGCGGCCAAGGAGCGCTTGCTGGAAGAGCTGCAGGAAGGCCAGATCGTGCAGGGCACGGTCCGGTCGATGCGCGGGTTCGGCGCGTTTGTCGATCTGGGCGACGCGGAAGGGCTGGTGCCCATCTCGGAGCTGTCCTGGGCAATGATAAAGTCGCCGGAGGAAGTGGTCAGCGTGGGCGACGACCTGACGCTCAAGGTGCTGCGGGTGGACCGGGAGAACAGCAAGATCTCGTTGAGCCTGAAGCGGACCCAGCCGGAGCCTTGGGACACCGTACCGGAACGTTACCACGTTGGCGACATCGTGGACGGGACGGTTACGCGGTTGATGGACTTTGGCGCGTTCGTGAAGTTGGAAGACTGGGTCGAGGGCCTGGTGCACATCTCCGAACTGTCAGCGCGCCGGATGGAGCATCCGCGGGAGATCGTCTACCAGGGCCAATTGATCAAGGTGCAGATCCTGAGCATCGACACCGAACGGAAGCGGATGAGCCTCAGCTACCGCAAGGTGTACGGACTGTAAACGCACACTCACCACCGCGGTTACAACGATTTAGGGGCGATTTACATCGCCCCTATTTTATTGCTTGCAACGCGGGCAGGTCGGCGTAGTTGGCGATCAGGTGGCCAGGGTCGGAGGAACTCTCATCGTCGCGCAGCTCGCGGAGCCGCTCCAGGCCGCGTCGGGTATCACTGGCCACGCGGGCGGGATGCCACTTGCGGATCCGACGCTTGAACAGCCAGTAGGTGAACTCCTGCCAGGCGACCAGGGAAAGAGATTGCGGTTCGTGACCCCAGGTTCCGTCGGCATCGGAGAGGAATGCAGGAACGAGGTTGGTACGGGTCTCGCCGTACAGATGTCGGTAGGATTCCTCGACCACGTCGTCGCTGTCGCCGTAGCAACGGGCGAATCGGGTCTTGCGGATGGAGTCTTCGGTCACCAGTTGCAGAGCCTCTTCGACCACCACGCCGTACCAGAAATTCAAGTGGGCGGTGTATCGGTAGGGCCCGATGAGTTGGCGGAACCGCTCGGGGCCGATGTCTTCGGGCAAGCGGCCGTAGAACAGCAGAGGTTCCAGTTCCTCGGGCGGCACGGCGTCGGGGATGGACAGGCAAAGACGATGGGCCAGCGTAATCCAGTCCAGCGCTTCGCCGCCGATCACGTAGTGCCAGCGCCTGCCCCGCAGGTCCTCATGGGGCAGGCTCCAGCGGCCGATGGCGTCCAGCAGGGCAATGTGCCACGGATCGGTACGGCCGGCGCGGGAACGCAGCCGCTCAATGACGTGGCCGTGTTCGGGTAGCGCACCACCCTCGCCAAGCGCCGGCGAGACGACCGTGACACCAGTGTCGTCCACCGTAAAGGTCATGGTCGGGATGCCGCGGCGCTGCGAGCCTCTGCCATAGCCCCGAAACGATCGGGTCGCTGTCCTTTGGGCGCGCGGAGCCACGCGAGAAACTCTTTCGCCGGGTAGGTGTTCAGGATGTGCTCCGGGCCGCACCAGGCGCGACGGGCGACGGCCACGCCGAAGGTGCGGTTCGTCAACCCGTCGACGTGGTGAGAGTCGGTGTTGATGACCAGCGGTACGCCGAGTTCACGGGCGCGGGCCGCGTGCGTGTCCTTGAGGTCGAGGCGCTCCGGAGCAGCGTTGATTTCCATGGCGGTGCCGGTTTCGCGGGCGGTTTGCAGCAGGGCCTCGATGTCGAACTCAACCGGATCGCGACGGCCGAGCAGGCGTGTCGAGGCGTGCCCGATGACGCTTACGTGAGGATTCTCCATGGCACGGGTGATGCGCCGGGTCATGGTCTCACGGTCCTGGCTCATGGCGTTATGGACGGAGGCGATGACCCAATCCAACATGCCCAGCACGTCGTCGGGGAAGTCCATGGCGCCGTCGGCGCGGATATCCACCTCGGAGCCGCAGAGGATGGTCATGTCGTACCGGGATTGGAGGCTCCTCAGTATCTCGACCTGGCGGGCGAGACGGTCTGGCGTCAGCCCGTTGGCGACACCAAGGCCCTGGGAATGGTCGGTAAGCGCCATGTACTCGTAACCCATGGCGGCGACGGCGGCAACCATCTCCTCCAGCGGGAACTTGCCATCGCTCCAGTCGCTGTGGAGGTGCAGGTCGCCGCGTAGGTCGGTCTCGGTGACCAGGTTGGGAAGGTTTCCGGAGCGAGCGGCGTCCAGTTCGTCGGCGCCGCGGCGCAGTTCCGGCGGGATCCAGGGCAACTCCAGCCGATTGTAGAAAGACGCCTCGTCCGGAAAGCGTTCGGTTTCGCCGCTTTCGATTACGGTGATGCCATATTCGTTCAGCGACAGGCCCCGGCGGTTGGCGTAGTCGCGCAGCCGAATGTTGTGCTGCTGGCTGCCGGTGAAATACTGGAGCATCGCGCCCATTGCGTCGGGCTCACCGATGCGCAGGTCAATCTGGATGCCGGGGTCAACCACCACTGAGGTCTTCGAATCTCCCTGCACCAGCACCTCACGGACGGAGGGCAGGGCGGCGAGGGCTGGTCCGGTTTCGGCCGGGTTGTCCGAAACGGCAATGAGGTCCAGGTCGCCGATGGTTTCTTCCCACCGGCGCAGCGAGCCGGCCGGGGTGATGCTCACCAAACCGGAGCAGGCGTCGAACAACTGGGCGGTCACGGCGGCGCAGGTCTCGGAAGCGATGCCCAGCGGGGTGCGGTCGGAGCGGGATCGCTGGGCCTGGATGTGTCGGAGGATGTTTGCGGCGGAGCGTTTGCCCATGCGCGGCAGCTGGGCGAGACGGCCATCCAACGCAGCCTGCTCCAACTCGGCGACCGAGCCGATGCCGAGCTCGACCACCGCGGCTTTGACGGTCTTGGGGCCCATGCCGGGAACTTCCAGCAGGTCCAGAACGTTGGCCGGTAGTTCCTCGGCGAGACGGTCGTAGGCGGCCACGTGTCCGGTGGCCACATACTCCTGGACCTTCTCGCTGATGGCCTTGCCGACACCCGGGATTTTCCTCAGGTCATCGCCGGCGGCGGCCGCTGCGGCCAGCGACCAACTGAGCTGTTCAATGGTGTTGGCGGCGCGCTGGTAGGCGCGAATCTTGAAGACGGTATCGCCCTTGATCTCCAACATGGCCGCCATGTTGTTGAACATTTGGACGATGTCTTCATTGGTGATTGGCGTGGTCATGGTCAATACCATACCACCGGCCGGCGAACGCGAGCAAGGAACGGATCAAGCGCGGCAGCGCTGTAAAAACGTAGGGGCGCCTGCTCGCGCAGACGCCCCGGGTCGTTCCAGGTTCGAATCTGGCTAGCTGCCGGCTCCCTCCAGGTTCTTCATGTGGTTCATGGCGCTGCCGGCCCGGAACCACGCGATCTGGGGGTCGTTGAGGGTATGACGCAGGTTGAGCGTCTCCTCGGAGCCGTCGGCGTGCTTGAGGACCGCCTGCACCGGCTGACCGGGGGTCAGGTCGCTGAGGCCCACGAGGCTCATGCGGTCGTCTTCCAGGATGCGATCCCAGTCCGACGGGTCCTCGAAGGTGAGGGGCAGCAGCCCCTGCTTCTTGAGGTTGGACTCGTGGATGCGGGCGAAGCTGCGGGTGATGATCGCCGCGGCGCCCAGCATTCGGGGTGATAGGGCGGCGTGCTCGCGGCTGGAGCCCTCGCCGTAGTTCTCGTCGCCGATGGCGACCCAGCGGATGCCCTGGGCGCTGTACGCGCGGGCGATCTCCGGTATCGGCATGATCTCCTCGCCGGAGAGCTGGTTCTTGCCGGTTCCGGTTTCGTCGGTATAGGCGTTGTTGGCGCCGAGGAACATGTTGTCGCTCAGGTTGTTGAGGTGACCACGGAAGCGCAGCCACGGACCTGCCGGAGAGATGGAGTCGGTGGTCGTTTTGCCCTCGGTCTTCACCAGGATGGGCACGTCTTCAAAGTCGTTGCCGTCCCAGGGCGCCCACGGATCCAGCACCTGCAAACGGTTGCTGCTGGGGTCCACGCGGACATCGACGTCGCTGCCATCTTCCGGCGGCTCTACGTACATATCGACGCCCGGGTCGAAGCCGGTGGGCGGCACTTCCGGGGCCGCCGTCGGCGGCTGGAGCATGAACTCGTTGCCGTTGGCATCCACCAGCGGATCGGTGAGCGGGTTGAACGCCAAGCTGCCGCCCAACCCCATGGCCACCGCCAACTCGGGGCTGGCGATGAAGTTCATGGTGCCGGCGTTGCCGTCGTTGCGGCTGGGGAAGTTGCGGTTGTAGGAGGTCACGATGCTGTTTTCGGTGCCGCGGGCTTCCGGTCGGTTCCATTGGCCGATGCAGGGACCGCAGGCGTTGGCCAGCACGGTGGCGCCGATGGCTTCCAGCGCAGCCTGCTGTCCGTCGCGCTCGATGGTGGCGCGGACCTGCTCGGAACCGGGGGTTACCAGCAGGCCGGAAGCGGCGGAAACACCCCGGGCAGCGGCCTGGCGGGCTACGTCGGCGCAGCGTTCCATGTCTTCGTACGAGGAGTTGGTGCAGCTGCCGACCAGCGCCACGGATACTCGCTCCGGGAAACCCTCCCGCTGCACCTCGGCGGCTAACTCGGAAATCGGCCGCGCCCGGTCGGGCGAGTGGGGTCCGGTGACGTGGGGTTCTAGGGTTGACAGGTCGATTTCCACAATCTGGTCGTAGAACTGTTCCGGCTGCTGCTCGACCTCTGGGTCCGACTGGAGCAGGTGGACATACTCTTCCGCGATGGCAACGAGGTCTCCGCGGCCGGTGGCGCGGAGGTAGGTGGCCATGCGCTCATCGTAGGGGAACACGTCGCCGGTGGCTCCCAGCTCGGCTCCCATGTTGCAGATGGTGCCCTTGCCGGTGGCGGAAATGGAGGCGGTGCCGGGGCCGAAGTACTCGATGATGGCGTTGGTGCCGCCCGACACGGTCAGCTCGTAGGCCAACTTGATGATGACATCCTTGGGGGCCGTCCAACCGCTCATGGAACCGGTGAGCTTGACGCCGATGATGCGAGGATAGCGCACCTCCCAGGGGAGGCCGGCCATCACGTCCGCCGCGTCCGCCCCGCCCACGCCGATGGCCAGGGAACCCAGGCCGCCGCCGTTGACGGTGTGGGAGTCAGTGCCGATGATGAGGGAGCCGGGGAAAGCGTACTTTTCCAGCACTACCTGGTGGATGATCCCGGAACCGGGCCTCCAGAAGCCCATGCCGAAACGCCGGCTCGCGGATTCCAGGAACTGGTAGACCTCGTTGCTCTCGTTGAGGGCATCCTGGAGGTCAGAGGAAGCGCCCACGCGTGCCTGGACCAGGTGGTCGCAGTGGACGGTGGTCGGGACGGCGACGCGATCACGGCCCGATTGCATGAACTGCAGGATGGCCATCTGCCCGGTGACGTCCTGGTGGGCCACTCGGTCGGGCCGCAGGTTGATGTAGCTGTCGCCCGGGCGCAAATCGGCGTCGTCGACGTCGTCCAGGTGGGATAGCAGCACCTTCTCGGTCATAGTCAGCGGGCGGTTGAGCCTGGCCCGCACCTGGGTCAGTTTTTCGTCCATCTTGCGGTAGGTTTCCCGCACGAATTCCGGAGTGGAATCGATGTTGCTCATTGTTTTCGCTCCTCCTCGAGTGTAGCCCCGCTGGGTCGGCCCGACCGGCGCTTTGTCAACCACGAAAGTGAACTGTGACACAGAATGCCGCGGCGGGCGACCACGCCCGGGGAGATGTTACAGGGTTACCTTTTCGCCATACTTTTCGGTGAGGTTCATGAAGAGGCGATGACGCCGGGGGTCGTTGGTTGGGTTTTCTGCGCGGCGCAGGTAGATGCGGTACACGGTTGCCAAATCGTCGTCCCGCAGCCAGATGGCGTAGCTGGGCAGCCCGTTGCCCAGGGTGCGGTACAGGAACTCGATCTGGCGAATGCGGCCGAGCTGCAAGGCCGCCTGGCCGTCGCCGTCGGTGGCAAGCAGGGCGATATCACCGGCTGGGTGGACCCTCCCGCTGCCGTCTACGAATTGCAAGTTTGCCAGCGTGGCCGGAATGGAGATGGTGGCAGCCGAGTTGTGCACCATGACCACGGCTTCGTCCAGCCCGACGGCGGCATCGTCCATCCCACAGCTACAGTCCGCGAGGATACGGCGCAGCAGGTCAATGTCGGCCGGAGGATTGGGTCCTGCGAGACGGTCGACGGGAACCGCCGTCTCGGCCAGGTTGTCGGACAGCGCCTGGTTCAAATTGTCTGGGATGGCGGCGAAACGCACGCGACCTCGGCGGGTGACGGCGGCTTCGCCCTCGATGGAGCCGTAAAGCGCCTTTTCGCCGGACCAACGGCGGACGACATCGAAACGCGGCCCGTAGGTGCAGCCGAGAATGCAACCGGCCGTGGTGACCTGCACGCGTTCGCCGCCCACGCGGTGTGCGGCGGAGCGAAGATCGCTCAGCACGGCGTCAGCATTGCGGCCGCGATGATACCAGCGCCCGCACCCGTACTCGTCGGTGCAGACGACAACGTTCACTTCAGGGCGAGCAGACCGCTGCGGGTCGGATGCGAACATCAGAGAAAGTGTGAACCGTTAAACGTGCGCCCGGCAGCCAAGCGCCGGGCGCACGACGGAGTCGGTGTACGCCGGGCGGCGCGACGACTACTTGCTGAAGTAGTCGTAGTTTATCTTGATATAATCTTCGTACATGCCCGGTACGGCTTCCTCGGCGAAGATCGCCGTGACCGGGCAAACCGGTTCGCAGGCAGCACAGTCGATGCACTCATCGGGACTGATGAAGTACATGTCATCGTCGTCGGTGGTGTAGATGCAGTCCACCGGGCAAACGTCGACACACGCGGCGTCTTTGACACCCACGCATGGCTCGGTAATGATGTAGGTCATAGCGGCATTCCCTCGGGTGATGTGGTGCGGGTTAACAGTGGCAAATCGAACTTGGGGCCACAACTCACGGGTGCGAAAATTATAGCACGGCGTATAGGCAATGCAAACGAGATCGAGGCGTTTGCCGGGTTGGCGGAACCCATTTGCGCGCCCGATTCATACCCGGGTGAAACGCTTCTTGGTGGACAGGGTTACGAAGGTCTGGGTCTTCTGCACGCCCTCAATGACACCGATGCGAGTGCGCAGGAAGTCGCCCAGGCTTTCGGCGGATTCCAGGGCGGTCCACACGAATACGTCGTAGGGCCCGGTGGCCACGACGACATAGTGGGCTTCGTCGAGGTCGGCGATGCATTCGGCGACGGCGTCGGACTTGCCCGGGCCGGTTTCCAGGCCGATGAGGGCGGTGGTGCCGTAACCCATTTTTTCGAGGTTCGGGACTGCCACCACATGGACGATGTCTTCTTTGATGAGGCGGCGCAGCCGACGTCTCACGGTGCCTTCGCTCACGCCCACTGCGCGTGCAATCTTGGCGTTGGACGCACGCCCGTCCGATTGCAGGATACCGATAATCTTCAGGTCAAGCTCGTCCATTGGTTGGCAGACTCCGTGCTCGGGATGCAATCACATTTCTACGCCAGGCAGCGTAGATATTCGGCATACGATATTATTCGTTCGGACTGCGGTTGTCAATCATCAATGGGACAATGATATACTTTATCGTTTTATTCGCGACGAATTCGCTGCTTTTTCGCCGCTTTCAACGCATCATAAACGTAATAGATACTGGGATCTCGGGGAGTTCCCGTTTTGGAGATCACCCCACGCTGAGTGTGCCCACACCGCCAACAATCATAACTATAGACGCCGCTTTTACCGACAGCACCCTGGGGTTCAGCGACTCGTCGAGGAACTGCCAGCGCATACGGGACAGCAGGGTGGTCGCGATGAACACGAACAGGGGCCGCGTCGCGAGCACCGCTGCCACCAGGGAGGCAGGTCCCAGGCTGTAAGCGTAGACGGCAAGAAGGATCGAGATAGCCGGCATCAGCGATTCGCCGAACAGGAGCATCGCCAGGACCTTGGGTTCCTTCACCGCGCCCATCAACCGTGGACCACCGGTCAGCCCAACGCACAGGAAGACCACGCCCACAGTGGCCTGCTGGATGCCGAATACGGTCAACACTGGCAGGTCGGCGTTGAGCGCCGCTTTGGTCACGACGAAGCTGGACGCGGCGCAAAAGGCGCTGACGAAAAGGAGCGCCGGGCCGTAAATCGCACTACGATCGCGCAAGTCGAAGACGGTGGTGCTGGGGATAGCCAGGCCAGGGCCGATGCGGGTAAAGGGTCGTTTCTGGAACAGCCGCACGGAGATGAGGACGGCTCCGCCGACCACCAGGCTAATACCGCACCACTGGATCAGTGAGATGTGCTCGTCCAGGAACCACAGGGCCAGAATGGCGACGAAAATCGGATTGGTCTGAGAAATCGCGACCGCCCGAGAAGCCTCCATGAGGCGCAGGCCGCGAAACAGGAGCACAACGGAGCACCCCATGAACAGGCCGGCGCCAATTGGAGCAACCGCGACTTGCCACGCGGTGCCGGCCGGCACACCCACAATGGCGGTCACGATGGCGCCGTAGATCAGTCCGGTGGCCCCGCACCACAGGCATAGGGGCGGGACGCCATGCAGGTGGAATGACAGCAGCCGCTTGTCGCAAACGCTGACGAAGCAAAAGGCCAGCGCGGAGCCCAACGCGAGTACCGGCCACATTACGATTGCACCGCCTCGCGGTGAATCCGGTCGCCAACGCGAGGCACTGGTCGGCGCGCAACGATTAGCGTCGACGGCACGAACACAGATCGTCCGCTGCTCGGAGCCCGTCGATGGCAGTTGAGGGGCTTGCCAATGGTTTCAGACGCGGCAATGACCGTCGCACCGGCCCAGCCATTTGCTGATGCGCATCCGGTTACGGGCGAACCCACGGTAGAAAAGATCAAAGGCGGGGCGAGCCGGCCACCATTGGGTCCACCCGAGCATCCATCCGAGGCCGGCCAGGCGGTAGCCTTCGCGCAGGCTTTCCATGCCCACGGTGACGCTGCCGTCCGGCCTGATGCCGTATATGGCGGATTGGACCTGTTCGGCGTCGAACCCCCACGCCCCGGCGTCAAAGTCCGGAGCGGAGATGTCCACGGGTTCGATTGCATCAGGCCGCCGGCGATAGAGTTGGAGTACTTCGCGGCTGCACATCGGACACGAGCCGTCGTATAGCATGCGGAAACGGTCAGTCATTGCTGGCCTCCCCCATCGCTGGCCTCCCAGTGAAGCTTTGGCTTAGTCGTCCGCAGGGGTGAGCACGGCAGCGTCGGCGGCCATCTGCGCGGCCTGGGCCGCGGCGAGGCCCGCGACGTCGGTGCCCACGTCCTGCACGCCGTACTTCTTTTCCAGCTCGTAAATGGCGTCCAGCCCAAGCACGGAGGCGACGTCCCAGCGGGTGCCGAAGCGGTCGGGGTCCACTTTGCCGGCGCTCATGAGCTCTTCGTAGGCGGCGCGCACCTGCTTGTAAATGAGCCAGATGGTGCTGCCGCAGATCATGATCTTGTAGCCCAGTTCGTCCATGGTCTGCGTCGTGGCCAGGTCGCCGTTGTACATGCGGGGCACGTCGGCCAGGTCGGCGGCGTAGCGCTGGATGTCGTCCTGGGACTTGATGCCATCGACGAATACGAGGTCGGCGCCCGCCTCGACGTAGGCACGGCAGCGTCGCACGGTATCTTCCCAGCCGGTGACGGCGTAGGCGTCGCAGCGGGCGATGATGACAAAGTCGGGATCGGTGCGGGCGTCGAGGGCCGCGCGGATTTTCTGGACGTGCTCCTCGGCGGGCACCACCTGCTTGCCAGCGAAGAAGCCGCACTTCTTGGGGAACACCTGGTCTTCGAGGTGGAGGGCAGCCACGCCGGCGGCTTCGTACTCACGGACGGTGCGGTGCACGTTGAGGGGGTTCCCGTACCCGGTATCGGCGTCGCAGATAACCGGGATGTTGACGGCGTCCGCGATGTACTTGGCGTTGGCTACCATTTCGGTCATGGTGAGCAGGCCGACATCGGGGAAGCCGCGCTCGGCGGCGGTGCCGGCGCCGGTCATGTAGACGGCCTGGTGCCCCACGTCTTCGGCGATGCGGGCATGCAGGGCGTTGAGTACGAAGGGCGCAACGACCATCCGGTCGGAGGCGAGCATCTGGCGCAGCTGGGTAGTGGCTTTCATGGGTGCAATACCTCCACGAATCAATTTACATCGATGCACAGGATGAACAGGATCATATTGCATCGTTCAGAGTTCTGGTGAACTGGTAGAGCGCGTCAATCGTTGGAACTCAACCTTGGGTCTCCCAAAATTGATCAGCAGCCCTACTGGTATCCCAGTAGCATTCAGGTAGTTGATCACCTGTGCTTTGTGCTGTGGCATAAGACGCTCCACTGCTTTCAATTCGATGATCACTTTGTCCGGCACCAATAGATCAGCATAGAAGTCACCTACGCGCGTATTACGAAACGTTACTTTGATTGGCGCCTGCGCCCTGACCGGGATACCGGCATCCGCGAGGGCAACGACCATAGCGTTTTTGTACACCGATTCCAAAAAGCCAGCTCCGAGTTCATTCTGTACTTCGAACGCACAACCGATTATCACCCTCGTCAATTCCGAATGCAGCAATTCCCGATCCTGTCCATCCTGTGCATCGATGTAAATATTCCGTTCGTGCCTAAAAGATGCGGTCGGTTTCTTCTACCAGGGGAGGCAAGAGGGCCTCCATCCAGGGGACCATGTCACGCAGGACTTCCGCGGGTATTTCGTGGCCCATGTTGTATTCGTGGTAGGACAGGTTGTAGTTCTCCGCGTCGAGGAACTCGCGGGTGCGGCGCGCGCTGTCCATCGAGACCATCTGGTCGTGGAGACCGTGGGCCACGAAAACCGGCTGCTCGCGGTGGTCGGGCAGCCGTGGGCGCAGGATCTCCGGGTCCGGCAGCGAGGCGCTGAGAGCGACCAGGGCCACGAACTTGTCCGGCCGTTCCAAACCCATGCGGTACGTCATGCCGCCGCCCTGCGAGAAGCCGAGCAAAACGGCGCGGCTTTCCTCGGCCCGGAACTCGTTCAGCGCCTCGGTGAAGAAGGCGTCGAGGAGCGACTCGGCCTGGTTGAAATGCTCATCGGTCGCCTGACCGCGCGGCGGATGCCAACCGTAGCCGGTCATCCCGGGAGCCAACTCGAAAGGGATCGGCGCGTTGGGACAAACGTACACGTAGCCCTTGCGGTTGATCGACGGAGCGAGGCCGGCGAGGTCCTGCATGTTGGCGCCAAAACCGTGCAGCATGACGACCAGCGGGTAGCTGGCGTCGGCGTCGTAATCGTCGGGGAAGATGACCAGATAGTTGAGGCCGTCGTCGGCTACCCGGCGCTGTTCGGCGTGCATCAGTCAGGCTCCTTTCGGTCGATATGCAATGGCGGCTGACCCAATCGTAACATATCGAGGTTCGCAGGCCTTTTTGCAAACGCCGGCGATCTCCATGCGCCGGTCACGCCGGCGCGGGATCAGCGGCGTCAACAGCCGGGTTGGCCGTGGTTTCCGCAGCAGCCGCGTCGCGAGACCACCTTGCGCCGCGTATTGGAGACCACCAGCGCCACTACCTTGCGCCACGGTAACCCGGTGCCCCGGAGGTTCGCGAACGGTGCGCCCAGGCTTTCGGGGCCGCCGTGTTGGTGGTCGTGGGGATGGCCGTGGTCAGGCTCTTGGTCGGCCATACGCGGAACTCGCGGCCGAGTTCAGGCTCGGGAAGCCGCGGCGTTGGTGTCGCCGCTGCCGAACACGCCGAACGGGTTCAGCGAGCGCGGCGCATCGTAAACGTCCATTTGCTCGGTACGCTTCAGCCAGCCGACCACGATGTAGGTGAGCGGCGTGGCGACGATCTCGTAAACCGACTTGGCGATCCACGCGCAGATGGCGGCGTTGAACACCGGAAGCCACGAGCCATCGGGACCGATCCACAGGCCCGAAACTCCGAAGGCGATGGTGAAGAACAGGATGGAGTCGATGCCCTGACCAACCACGGTGGAAGATATGGTTCGCAGCCACAGCATCCGGCCTTGCGTGCGGTTCTTGAGCAAGACCATGATGGCGGCGTTAGTGAACTCACCCACGATGTAGGCGACGAATGAACCGAGGAGGATCCACCCGGTGGCCCCAAGGATGGCTTCGTAGGCGTGCTCGCTGGGCAGGTTGGCGACTAAGTTGCCGGCGTCGTCAGAGATCACGACGGGATCGATCGACCAGAACACCGCGCCGGGCATCATATCGCCGACCCAGAACAGGAGCACCATCATCAGGTTGCACACGAATCCCAGCCAGATCACACCGCGAGCGACGCGAAAACCGTAAACTTCCGTCAGTATGTCGCTGATGATGTACCCGATGGGGAAGCAGACAATGGCGGCGGAAACCACGAACAGGTTGCTGCCGATGAAGTCGAACGGCAGGGTGAACAGCGAAACCGGTTTGATGGCGATGATGTTGCTGACCAACAGCACCGTTACCGCCAGCGCGGCGATGATTACCAGCTTCCCGGAAAATTGCATCAGTGTCCTCTCTGCCAGGGCCGCCGAACCTACAGCAACGGCAGGTAACGTGAAATCTCGTAGTCGGTGACCGTGGAGCGGTATTGCTCCCACTCCTGCTTCTTGTTGCGGATCAGCGTTTCGTAAACGAAATCGCCGAGGGTTTCGCGCAGGAGTTCGCTGTTTTCCGCCAGTGTTATGGCCTCGCCCATGCTGGTGGGCAGGCGTCCGATGCCACGCGCGGTCCGCTCCTCGGCGGACATGGACGCGACGTCGCTCGTGATGGGCGAGGGCACCGGGTATTCGTCCTCAATGCCCTTCAGTCCGGCGGCCAGCAGTGCGCTGAACGCCAGGTACGGATTGCAGGCCGGATCCGGGGCGCGGTACTCGACGCGCAGCGAGGTTTCGTAGCCGGCCTTGTACGACGGAACCCGTATCAAATCCAGGCGGCTGGACATGGTCCAGGACACGTGCACGGGCGCTTCGTAGCCGGGCACCAGCCGCTTGTAGGAGTTCACCCACTGGTTGGTCACCAGGGTGATTTCCGGCGCGTGCCGCAGCAGGCCGGCGATGAACCGCTTGCCGATCACCGAAAGATGGAGGTCGTCGTCCGGGTCGTAAAAGGCGTTGCTGTTGCCCCGGAACAGCGACTGGTGGGTGTGCATGCCGCTGCCGTTGGAGGTGGAAAAGGGCTTGGGCATGAATGAGGCGTAGACGCCCTGTTGTTGGGCCAGTTCCTTGATGACCATGCGGGCGGTCATTACGTTGTCGGCCATGGTCAGGGCGTCGGTGTACTGGAGATCAATCTCGTGCTGGCTGGGCGCGCCCTCGTGGTGGGAATACTTGACGGGGATGCCCATTTCGGCGAGGTTGAGCACGGTGTCGCGTCGCAGGTCGGAAGCCGGGTGGCTGGAGAGCTGGTCGTAATACCCGTAGGTGTCCAGCGGTTCCGGGGTTTCGGCGTCCCGCAGGTAGAAGTATTCGAGCTCCGGGCCGACATAGTAGATGTACCCCAGGCTGGCCAGGCGCTCCAGGTTGCGCTTCAACACGTGGCGCGGATCGCCGATGAACGGCTCTCCCCGCGGGGTGCGCACATCGCAGAAGATGCGGGCCACGGCGTTGCGCCGGGGCCGCCACGGCAGGAGCGTGAAGGTGGTCGGGTCCGGGAAAGCCCGCATGTCGCTTTCCGTGTCGGTGCTGTAACCCTCGATGGCCGCGCCGTCGAACCCGACGCCCAGCTCCAGCGCGTCCTCCAGGTCGTCCACGGTGATGGCGAATCCCTTGAGGTTGCCGAGGATATCGGTGAACCACAGGCGAATGAATTTGACGTCGAAGTCACGAGCGCTGCGGAGCACGTACTCGCGTTCGGCGGCGTGGTGGTCAGTCAACACGGGAGATCTCCTGAAGCAATGGGTTCACGTCGCGCCATCGCGCTCTGGGCGTCATTGTACCAGTAGGGGCGGGTCGCCACCCGCCCCGTAATTTGGTCTGCTGCGACCAACAGGTCCGCGACTAGGCGTCGAGGTACTTGAAGAATTCGATGGTATGCGGCCGCCGGCGCAGGTCGGTGAACCGCAGGTCGATGATCCCGATGTCATTTGACTTACAAAATTCGATGACTTCTGTCGGGGTCATGGTGGGTCCCCCTTTGGGACCAATTGTGGCGCGGGTTAGCGTCAATCGTCGGCGGTTGCCGACCGGGAGTACGGCCGCCTAGTTCATTCCCTCCCCGTGCTGCGTCAGGTCAATGCCGGTCTCCTCTTCCTGGTCGGTGATACGCAGGCCGATGGTGTACTTCAGGGCCAGCAGGATGATCGCGGAGACTACGAAGGACCAGCCGAAGGCGGCGCCGATGCCGATAATCTGGTAGAAAATTTGCTCAAGCCGTGATACGTCCGCTTCCAGCGCGCCGAACCCGATGCCGACGAAAATTCCGGTGGCCAGCGCGCCCCACATCCCGCCGATCCCGTGGATGCCGAACACGTCCAGCGAGTCGTCGACGCGGAACTTGTGCATCAGCTCAACCGCGATGAAGCAGGCCCCGCCAGCGCCGGCGCCGATGATGATCGCCGGCATGACGCCGACAAAGCCGGCGGCCGGGGTGATGGCGACGAGACCGGCCACCGCGCCGGCCGCAGCTCCGCTGGCCGACGGACGCTTGGTGATGAACCAGGAGATGATGGACCACGAGGACATGGCGGTGGCCGCCGCAACGTTGGTCACAACAAAGGCGTTGGCGGCGCTTGCGGTGCTGAGGTCGAAGCTGCTGCCCGCGTTGAAGCCGAACCAGCCGAACCACAGCAGGCCCGCGCCGAGCAGTACCAGCGGGACGTTGCCGGGCGTGAGGTTCACCGTGCCGAACCCGGTGCGGCGTCCGACGATGAGCGCGGCGGCCAGGGCGGCCGTACCCGAGGCGATGTGCACCACGGTGCCGCCGGCGAAGTCAAGGGCAAAACCGGCTTCACTCATTCCCAGGATGCTGCCCAGATTGCCGAGCCAGCCGCCGCCCCAGACCCAGTGGCACAGCGGGGCGTACACAATGGTCACCCAAAGGGCGGCGAAGATGATGTATGACTTGAACTTGAACCGCTCGGCAAAGCCGCCGGCGATAAGGGCCACGGTGATGATGGCGAACATGCCCTGGAAGATCATGAATGCCTGTTCATCCGGCTCGACACCAATCATGCCGAACTTGGCGAGGTCGCCGACGAAACCCAGGCCGCCAACGCTGTCGCTGAAGGCCAGGCTGTATCCCCAAAGGACCCAGAGCACGCTGACCACTCCGATGGCTGTGACGGAGTGCATCATCGTCCCGATCACGTTCTTGTGGCGAACCAGGCCGCCGTAGAACAGCGCCAGGCCGGGCACCATAAGGAACACCAAAGCGGCTGAAATCAGGAAGGACAATACTTGCAGTTCGGTGAATTCCATGTCTTTTTCTCCCCACTATCAGCGGCCGGCACATGCATTTTTGCGGGGACACCGCCGCGGCCTGCCCGAAAGGGGGTGACCATACCGTCAACGGTGGTATTGGGATGCACTTGTCGGCGCAAAAATTTACCGGGATAGTGTAGATTTCCAGTGTTACGGACTAATGACGGAAATGTTACAAAGTTGTTACGCCCAACCGGGACTTCGCCAGCCACCCCCCGGCCGAGTATCCGCGCCACATCGCAGAGCGGGCTCTCACTGATAGGTGCTGTTCCACCGCGTGATCGTGGGCCGCGGCGGCGTCAAATGTTGAAGAGGCGCGTACACCGAGCAAGACGTTGCGGATGCTAAACCCGTGATCCGATCCAAACCCATAGGTGCTCAGGTGGGTTTGATCCCAAAGCCGTCTCCGCCGCCCAAGCCTACCCACTTCGTCATGTCACGCGTACCCACTTCGTCATCGCGAGGAGCGGAGCGACGCGGCGATCTCGTTGACTAAAGACACGCTGTTCTCCCAACGAGATTGCCACGCTGCGCTCGCAGAGGCAGTTCGGCTGGTCGCGATGGCAGTTCCGCCAGACTGAGTACGCATGAGGACGGTCCCAGATTGGACACTGGTCCAGGCCAAATATATTTTCGTTCGGCTGAATGTCCCGCCGGCGCAATCGACGGCGCTCGCCGTCTCATAAATTCGGTCCTCACTTCGTCCAACGCTACGAGGTTTCCTTCCTGCAGGTCACGAATACCCCGCCGCACGTCCGCCATTATCTCAGCATCGCCCATGATTTCCATGGTGTCGATGATGGACTGAAATAGATCCCACGGCATCAGGGCGAGCACCGGCTTGCCCCGGCGCGTCAGCGCGACCGCCCGGTTGTCCTCCGCCAACAATTCCGGCAATTGGGTGAGCATCGCCCTTGCCTTGACGAGATGGGAATGTGTTCTGTGTCAGTTTCCCATGCCGACGCCATGATGCTCTCCTAATCCTGCGGCGGTTCCACCAAGCCCAACCTCAGCGCGAGTGCGTAGATGTCGTGACGATGGCCTTCGCGAGGGATGCCGACCGCAGGCGGCGGCAGGTGTCCATGCGCTGGGAGGATGGATACCCCCAGCACCCAACGTCCCGCCCCGCATGCGTCAGGAGTTCTCTGAGCCTTCTTGGTATCGCCGCGTCGTAGCCTGAAGTTGTATTGTGAAGTTCGAGATTTCCTGCACGCTGTCTATAGGGTACCGATTTTCAATCAGTGCGCCGCTGCCGGACCGCGTACCGTCGAACAGGCCGATATATTTTTGGGATCGGTTAAAGCGCAAGCGGCACAGCGGCCGCCGATTGTTGTCATCCCAGAGGATGGCGCAGTATTCTTGTGCGTCTCGGATGGTCACATGGTTTGCGTCAAACATTTCTCCGACAAGCTCTTTGACAATTTCGTAACCTTCCATTTCTTCGGGCGTTGGCTGATCACCGGAAGCCGCAATGTCGTCGTCCGCGGCAGCTTCTTCTGTAATTTGCGACTGATCCTCTGGTTCTTGCACTACCGGCGCTCGATGGGTTATTGATTCTGCTGCCCGCCCGGCACCGCTGATTATTTGGTCCCTTATGAACTCTTGGAAGGCGGTCTGGACCAAAGACCTGAAATTCTCCCTGACCGACGAAATATAGTTGCCACCGGAATGCAATGGGCGGGCAAAGACATCTACAAAATCGTCGTCAGGATCTTCAAGCTGTGAAGCCAACCGGTCTCTGATCTTGTTGATGTATGTCAATTCAGAAGCCGCCTCCACCGCCTGCTTTAGATCTTTGCCCTTTGCAAATTTCTCCAACTGTTCAAGATCCCCGCTGTTGAGGGACTCGAGATTAAGAACCCAGAACGGATTCTCATCCATGATATTCGCCTTGTCTTGATCTGTGTAAAATTTGTAAACGATCCCGTTGGTCACTAGTCCAACGGAAGCGTCAGTTTGGTAGAAATACCTTGCAAGTTGTGGGGTTACGCCGTTCAAATCGTTGGAAACAGGTTTGCATTCAACGATTACGACCGGTTGCCCGTCGGACATTAGTGCGTAATCGGCCTTCCACCCTTTGGCGTCTCCCCGCTCTGCATCGAACTCAGGCTCGACTTCGTCGAAGTTGGTAAAGTCGTAACCTAAAGCACTGAAGAATGGCAGCACCAAAGCAGTTTTGGTCGCTTCTTCATTACTACTCAACCTACTTTTCAACCCCGGTATGCGGCTGGCAAGGATATTTATATCTTCTGCGAATGGCATGACGAACTCCTCGATGTTTTGCAACTAGGTCTCTAACCTGCGTCCAAGTCCCCGAACCATTACCCTGATTTGGCAATCATACTTTTGCCGCGTGTGATCGGGAGCACATGTTTGGGAACCAACCTGCTGGCACGGCAGACCGAGGATAGTTTGGCGGGTCAGATTATATGGCTTTCCGACATTTGTGACGAGTCTGTTAGCTGGACTTTGCACAAAAGTTAGATGAATTATAAGAACAGGGTAAGCTGGCCGGACCCTCCTGGAAAAAGGCCAAGCGATGCTCACCCTGCCCAACGCGATTGTACCCGTACTCCATCCCTTCGCCATGCTGTTTCGCAGCCCGACCTGGCGGAAAGCCCAAATCCTGTTGATCGGCGCGATACTGGCTCCCGGCCAACGCACCGTGGCATCGGCGCTCCGTGTCATGGGACTGAGCGACGACCGCAACTACGCCCGTTATCATCAAGTGCTCAATCGGGCGGTGTGGTCGCCCCGCCAAGCGGCACGCATCCTGTTGGGACTGCTAATCCTCCACTTGGATCAAGGCGATGGTCCGTTGATCTTCGGCATCGACGAAACCCTGGAACGGCGCCGCGGTCCTAAAATCAAATCCTTGGGCATCTACCGCGATGCGGTGCGTTCCAGCCGGAGCCACCTGGTCAAGGCCAGCGGCCTGCGCTGGATCTCCCTGATGTGGCTGGGCCAGGTCCCCTGGGCGGGACGCTATTGGGCCTTGCCTTTTCTCACCGTGCTGGCGCCTTCGGAACGCTACTACCGGCAGCGCGGACGTCGCCACAAAAAACTCACCGACTGGGCTCGGCAGATGGTCATGCAACTGCGCCGCTGGCTGCCGCAGCGCCCCCTGGTGCTGGTGGGCGACGGCGGCTACGCCGTCCTCGACCTGCTCCACTGCTGCCAATCCCTCCGTGAACCCGTTACCCTCATCACCAGATTGCGCTTGGACGCGGCCCTCTATGAACCGGCCCCGCCCCGTCAGCCCGGTCAGAACGGTCGGCCCCCGCTGAAAGGCCGACGGCTGCCCGCGCTGAAATCACTCGTCGACCATCCCGGTCAGTCCTGGGCCACCGCCGCGGTAGCCTGGTACGACGGCACGACCCGTACGGTGGAGCTCACCTCGCAAACTGCGGTCTGGTATCGTTCGGGCAAGCCGCCGGTGCCCCTGCGCTGGGTCTTGGTTCGAGACCCCCAAGGCGAATTCGCCACACAGGCTCTGCTGTGCACTGACCTGGCCGTGGAACCGGCGCAGATTCTGGAATGGTTTGTGCTGCGCTGGCAACTGGAGGTCACCTTCCAGGAGGTGCGAGCGCATCTGGGTGTGGAGACCCAACGCCAGTGGTCGGACCGCGCCATCGCCCGCACCACGCCAATCCTCATGGGCCTATTCTCCTGGACCACCCTGGCGGCTCACTTGATGCAGGAACAACAGCCCATGAGCCATCGCACCGCGGCCTGGTACGCCAAGCCGTCGCCGACCTTCGTAGATGCCATCGCTCTGGCGCGCCGCCACTTGTGGCTGGCCTCCGAGGGTTTTTCACTGTCCGACGCAGAACCGGATATATGGAAAGTCCCGGCTGTCCTGTACCACCGACTTGTAGATTCACTCGCCTACGCGGCTTGAAATGTGCAAAGCCTAGTATTACAACGACGGGTTATGTGGTAGGATTTCACGGCGCAGTCGGAGGCTACGGGAGGTGAGGTGGGGCGATGGACGCGGCAGCTTTGGACCGAGTGTACGAGGCCTTCCAGGATTTTCACGACTACTGTGCGCCGGTTTTCGGTCGCAAGCAGTGGCGGGAGCGTAGTGGGCAATACCTGCAAGCCCTGCTGGTGCAGTCCCAGGAGCGGCGCAATGCGGAAAACCTGTCAGAGACGGTTACAGCGTCGCCGCGTGTGCTGCAGCGTTTTCTTACCGAAGCCCGCTGGGATGACGACGCGGTCATCGGCCGGCTGCAGGAGTATCTGGGTTCTCGGTTGGAGCATCCGCAGGCGGTGTGGGTGTTGGACGGCAGCGACTTTCCCAAGCAGGGGATGAAGTCGGCGGGAGTCGCTCGGCAGTACTGTGGAGCATTGGGGAAGATTGCCAACTGCCAGGCTGGGGTGTTCTTGGCCCACGTGGGGCCCCGGGGCCGGGCGCTGGTGGACAAGAGGCTGTATCTGCCCCAGGAATGGACTGGGGATGGGGAGCGTTGTGCGATGGCGGGGGTGCCGGCGAACCGGCGGGAGTACCAAAGCAAGACGGAGTTGGCCATGGATATGCTGGAGTGTGCCCAGGCCAGAGGCCACCTCAGCGCACAGTGGGTGGCTGGCGATTCCGCTTTCGGGATGTCGCCGACGCTGCGGGAGGGCCTGGCGTCTGCGGGAATGTACTACGTTTTGGACGTGCGTCCGGATATGACGGTGTGGCCGCTGGAACCCACTTGGACCGATCCGCCTTACCAGGGTAACGGGCGTCCCCGCAAACCCAGACCGCGGCGTGAGGAGCGGCGGACCATGTCGGAGCGCAGTACGGCGCTGCCGCCGGATGCCTGGCGAGAGCTAACCATTGCGGCGGGCAGCCAGGGACCACGCACCTACCTATTCAGCGCCCAGCGGGTGCGGGTAACGCGCCGACGCAAGCCCGGCGAAATCCTCTGGGCCATCTATCGCCAGAACCGCGACGGCAGCGAGCCCCGCTACTATCTATCCAACACTCCGGAGGACACGCCTCTGGAAACCCTGGCCTATGTGGGCGGCTCCCGCTGGCGCATTGAAACCGAGTTCGAGACCGAGAAGAGCGACGTGGGCCTCGATGAGTACGAAACTCGCACCTGGACCGGCTGGCATCACCACATCACCATGTGTCTGCTGGCCGGCGCCTTTCTACTGACCTTACAACAGGACTGGGGGGAAAAAGATGCCCCTGATCACCCGGCCCCAGGTGTACCGAGTGGTGCGTGAGCTTTTGCCGCGGGAGCGGTTCGGGCCGGAGGAGTTGCTGCTATGGCTAGATGGTGTCCAGCAACGCAACGAGCGAGCCAGACAGTCCCATGAGAAACGCCGCGCCGCTGGCCAGACATCCACCAGCATCCCTCCTTAACCCGTCGTTGTAATACTAGGTTAGTGTCCGCTTTGTGGATCGAAGTTTATCCAAACGACGTCACCCCGCTCGGGGACGTCAGGGTAGGATGTCACCATGCTTCCCGGCCCACCGCGCCGCCGGTTTCGATCTCATTGTGCAGGTTGTTCTCGGTGACCCTGGCCAACAAATCGTCTAATTGCGCTCGTGGTTGTCTTGCTTGGGAGATGATGATCGTTGAGCCGTGAAGCGCTATGTCGACCAACGAGTTCGGCTTTAAACCAAGTTAGGCAGCGAACGCCTCAGGGATGGCGAGCGTCAATCCTTGATCCAGTTTACCGGTGTGAACTTCCATGTCCCGTTCCTTCCTTGGGGCGTGATCGCCGCGATGCGCGCATAGGTCCATGAGAGCCAGCCGTCCCGGAATCATATCACCCACCTCAGTGCCGCGCGAAATACGGCTCCAACGCCAGGGCAATCGCGTCTAAATTGAGTTTGGCGGAATAACAGCTGGCGCTGACAGGAAAAGGTATCTCGTTACTCGAAAATGCAGGTGGTGAGCTTTGCGACCGCCCATTTCGACGGTAATCGAGGCTGGCATCGGCGCTCAAACGGTAATAAACCGTGGCCGACATCTGTGATACTAATACTTTGCATCGCTTGTTATGCCGAACACGATAAGACGCGATTGCCCTGGCTCCAACGCGACACGTCACAACCCACGCTCGCGGTTTGTTACAATGCCGGCACGATTTTCTACTATCCACAGGAGGGCAAAGCATGCCAGTTCATCATCAGGCGCAGGGGGCGGGCGACGTCACCGTCCACAAGATCGAGAATATGGGTTCCCTGGGCAACAACGGTTACATCGTCATCTGTCCCGAGACCAATCAGGCCGTCTGCATCGACACGCCGGACCAGCCCGAGAAAATGATCAACGAGGTGCAGGCCAGCGGCGTCAACGTTCAGGCCATCCTGGTGACCCACGGGCACGGCGACCACCTGGCCGGCTACACTGAGATCACCGGCACCATCGGCGCGCCGGCCGCCATCGGCACGGCGGACGCGCACCTGCCGCCCAGCCCGCCGCAGCGCCAACTCAACGATGGCGACACCGTCGCCTTCGGCAACCGTACCATCCAGTGCATCGGCACGCCCGGCCACACCGATGGCTCGACCTGCTTCCTGGTGGGCGGGTTCCTGTTCTCCGGCGACACCCTCTTCCCCGGCGGACCCGGCCGATCCCGCAGCCCCGAGGCCCTGCAGCAGGAGCTGAACAGCATCAGCGCCAATCTGCTCACTTTGCCAGCCGACACCTACGTGTACCCCGGCCACGGTCCGGATAACACCACCATCGGCGAGGCGAAGCGCCGCTACGACGTCTTCATGTCCAAGTCTCACCCGTCGGACTTGCAGGGCGACGTAGACTGGCTGAACACCTAGTGGGGCCGGCCGCGACTCCGATGTACCGCAGGACGGTGCTGGAAAATGGTCTGCGGGTGTTGACGGCAGAAATGCCGCACACCCGCAGCGTTTCCATGTTCGTCTCCGTGGGCGCCGGCTCCCGCTACGAACCCGATGAACTGGCCGGCCTGTCCCACTTCCTGGAGCACCTGCCCTTCAAGGGGACCCGACGCTGGCCCACGGCGCTGGCAATATCCGAGGCTGTCGAGGGCGTCGGCGGCATGATGAATGCGGCCACCGACCGGGAGATGACATCCTTCTGGTGCAAGGTGGCCAGCATGTACGCCGACCGGGCGCTCCCCGTGATCCTGGACCTGATCCGTCACCCGCTCCTGGAGCCCGCCGAAATGGAGAAGGAGCGAGAGGTCATCCTGGATGAGTTGCGGATGACCAACGATTATCCCGCCCAGGTGTGCGATCTGCTCATCGACCGGGCCCTGTGGCCCGACCAGGCCATGGGCCGCGACGTGGGCGGCACCGCAGAGTCCGTGGCCGCCATCAATCTTGACGACGTGTCCCGGTACATGGACCGCCAGTACCGTCCCAACAACACGGTCATCGGCATCGCCGGCGCAATCAGCCACGATGAGGCCGTGCGCATGGTTGCCGAAGGCACGGGCGAGTGGCACCCCGCGGACACCCTGACCTGGCAACCCGTTTCCGAGACTCCCGCCGACTCCCCCGCCATTCTCCTGGACAATCGCGTAACCGAAGACACCAGCATCTGCATCGGGTTGCCGGGCTTCGCCCTGGTCGACCCGGATCGCTACGCCGCCACTGTGCTCAACGGCCTCCTCGGCGACGGTATGAGCAGCCGCCTGTTCCAGAACCTGCGGGAGAACCTGGGGCTGACCTACGATTGTCACAGCTCATTGAGCAGCTATCGTGACTGCGGCGCGCTGGTGGTGTCCTGCGGCACCGAGCCGGCGCGGGCGGCGGAGGCCGTGGCCGCAACTCGGAAGGAACTGCAGGGTCTGCTGACCGCTCCTCCGGAAGCGGAGGTCCACAAGTCCAGGGAATATATCAAGGGCCGGATGCTGATGCGCATGGAGGACTCCCGCTCGGTGGCCTCGTGGCTGGCCTCGCAAGAGCTGTTGATGGATGAGATCACCACGCCGGACGAAACGGCCGCCAGTATCGACGCGGTGACGCCCGACGACGTGCTACACGCCGCCCGGCGGTTGGTGGACGTCGAGGCGTTCCGCCTCGCCATAGTCGGCCCCCACGAGGACGCCGCAGAGTTCGCTGCCGCGATCAACGAAGGATAGTAGTAGGGGCGAACAATCATCCGCCCCTACTTGCACTGACACCACAGGAGGCAAAGGCATGGCGGCAACACGCTACAGCAAGGTCATCCAGTTGCTTGAAGAAGGCAAGCCGGTGTTTGGCACCGGGTTGATCTGGAACGGCAACCTGGACGAGATGATGTACTTTGCCGATTCCGACTACGATATGGTGATGATCGAGATGGAGCACGAGGGGTTGTCCTTCAACAACCTCCGCGCGTCGCTCCAGTTCCTGCTCAATCGCAAGCGTGTCGCGGAGGGCGGCGGCCTGATGGCCGATCCCACCCCTGTGGTCCGCATCCCGCCGAACACCCGCGAGCAGAACCAGTGGGTCATCAAGCAGGCCCTGGACACCGGCGTGTACGGTCTCATCCTGCCCCACCTGGACACCGTGGAAGGCGCGATGTCGGCGGTGCAGTCGGCGCGGTATCCGCAGGTCCCCGGCGTCGCCGACTTCGAGCCCCACGGCGAACGCGGCTGGTGGCAGCGTATCGCGCCTCGCTACTGGGGATTGTCTGCCGGCGAGTACTACGACGCCGCGGACCTGTGGCCCCTGGACCCCGACGGCAACATGCTGCTCATGGGTATCGTTGAGGAACCCACCGGCGTGCGCAACCTGCCGGACATCCTGCGCGAGGTCAAGGGCATCGGCGCCGTCTGGGCCGGCCCGGGCGACATGTCAGTCGCGTTGGGGCACAAGGGCAACGCCGGCCACCCCGAGGTGCAGGAGATGCTGCTGCGGATCCTGGCCACCTGCAAGGACGCCGGCGTGCCCTGCGCCGTGGGCTGCACCGCCGAGGAGGTGGAGATGCGGTTGGAGCAGGGGTTCAGCATCCTGATCACCGCGCCCACGCGGACTGCCGGCGGACTACAGGAAGGACGGCGTATCGCCGGACGCTGACGGCAGGTGCGGATCGGATCCCAAAGAGTGGGGCGGGTTTCAAACCCGCCCCTATTGCATGTCAAATATGTACTGCCGTACCTGGAAGGAAAATCCCGGCAGCACATCTTCGCCGTCCAGGGCTACGGGATCTTCGAGCACTTCCGGCTCCGGTTGGCCGGCCCGGTAAACGTGGACCCTCCGGTTGGGTGGATCGATGAGCCAACCCAGCCGCGCGCCGCCGTCCATCCACAGTTTCATCTTGCGTTGCAGCGGAGCGAGGTTGTCGGTGCGGGACCTGATCTCGACGACGAAATCGGGCGCACCGGGAAAGACGGTCTCCCGTTCTTCCGCGGTGGCGGCGTCATAACGCTCCTGGGTGATCCAGGCAGCATCGGGCCCGCGGATGGCTCTGGTGGCCAGGCGGAACCGGCTGGTCTGCGACGCGTTGATGCCGCCATTGGCGCGCCGGAAGATGGTTAGTTCAGTATTCAGCTCCGTTTCTTGCCGGTTCCCTCTGAAGCCAACCATAGGCAGAATCACCAGCTCCCCGGCCTCGTTCACTTCAATTTCGTAGTCGCCGTTGGCTTCGCAGAACTCTATGAACCGGGTCGGGAAATCGGCGGCGCGAAAATCAACCCCCAGCGCGTCGAGGCTCAGCACAACGGAACCGGTCGGCTCCGTTTCCGACTCGGCGCCAACCACGGTCTCGGCAGCAACCGACGGCTCTTTCGGTCGGGTAGTCATGCGGCGTTAAGGATGCCGAACGGCGCGCGGGTTCGCCCGGCAATCCGCTCTAATTGCCCTCAGCGGTCGAGATGGGTCCAACCAGGTAGTTGAACAGCGGGGCGTCGGACGACAGGATGATCGTGTCCTGTTGGCCGATGATGCGCTGGTAGGCCTCCAGGCTGCGCAGGAAGGCGAAGAGTTCCGGGTCGCGGTTCAGAGTTTCGGCCAGGATGCTGATGGCCTCGGCTTCACCTTCACCCCGCCGTTTGTTGGACTCGCGCTCGGCCTCGGCGAGAATGACATCGCGGTCCCGGTCGGTGGCGGCGCGGATCTTGCGGTCCTCTTCCTCACCTTCGGCGCGGAAACCGGCGGCGATGCGGTTACGCTCGGCGCGCATCCTGGTATATATGGACGCGGTTACGGCCTCGGGAAAGTCGGCGCGCTTGATGCGCACGTCGATCATCTCAATGCCGAAAGAGTCCCGCTGCGTGGTCTGGCGGACCGCTTGCAGAACCTCATCCAGAATTTGCGTGCGCGTTGTCTGCGCTTCCACCAGCGGCAGTCCCTCGGCGTCGAGGACGGGGGTGCCGTTCTCGTCAACCAGCGGCTTGGCGCCAATGATGTCGGTCCGGTCGCGCAGGGCCACCCGGTCACGCAGGGTGGAGGTCACGATGTCTCCCAGGCGGCTGCGGGCCGTGTTCTCGGTTTGCAGGGTCTTGCGGAACTGCACCGGGTCGGTGATCCGGTAGCGCGCGTAGATGTCGATCACCAGGTTTTCCTTGTCCTGGTCCGGCATGGAAACCGGCGCCGCGTCAATTCTCAAGATCCGCCTGTCCATGCGGACCACGGTGTCCACGAAGGGCGCCTTGACGCTCAGCCCGGGAGAGGTGCGGGTGTCCACCACCTCGCCGAAGCGGAGGATGATGACCTGCTCGGTGACGTCCACCACGTAGAGGGCCTGACGCAGCACGACAAGTCCTACGATGATGACGATGGCTACTATGATCAAATTTCGCATTGGGGATTCTCCGGGAGTATGAGACGGTCAGTCTGGATTACCTGCGGCTACGGGCCGGGAGGACCGATGGGGGCAGGTATGACGTTTCCGTCCTGTCCCAGAATGAGTACCGGTTCGGTGTCGGGGTCAACGATGATCTTGGTAACCCTTGGGAAGACGTTTTCCAGGGCCTCCAGGTAGAGACGTTGGCGAGTCACTTCGGGTGAACTCTGGTACTCGTTACGTACCGACTCGAAACGCTGGGCTTCACCGTTGGCGGTTTCGATCCGGGCGCGCTTGAACGCCTCGGACGCCTCGATGATTCGCTCGGCGTCACCCCTGGCTCTCGGTATAATCTCGGCTTCGTAGGCCAGGGCCTGGTTGATGCGAGTTTCGCGTTCTTGGCGGCCTCTCAGCACGTCGTCGAATGCGTCGCGCACTTCTTCCGGCGCTTTCACGTCCTGCAACTGCACTGAGATGACCTCAATGCCGGCCTCGTACTCGTCAAGGATGTCTTGCAACCGCTCGCGAGTGTCGGTTTCCACCAATTCGCGGCCCCGCACCAGCACGTCGTCAATGGAGCGCTGCCCCACCACTAAACGCAGGGCGGCTTCCGCGCCGTCTTTAAGGGTGCGCCCGTCGGGGCGTCCCTCTGGTATCAACCGAACCGGCTCGCCAGGATCGTCAACCTTGAACAGGAAGTTGTTCAAATTGCTGATGCGATACTGCACCACCATCTGGACGTCAACAATGTTCAGGTCGCCCGAAATCATCAAGGCTTCATCGAGGAATGGGGTGTTGACGGCCGCGTCGTTGGAACGGAACCCCAACTCCATGCGCCGCGTCTCGGTGACCAGCAGAACGTCCTTCTTGCCCGCCGGCGTGGGCCACCACCAGTGGAGACCTTCTTCCGATACGGGCGCGCCCTGCACGGCTCCGAACAACCGAAGTGCGGCGTTTTCACCGGGGCTCACCGTGTACACTCCGGTGGCCGCCCAGATGATAGCGAGCAAGGCGACCACGGCGATAATTAAAATGCTCAGGTTTCCGCCGCTAAGGCGTCCACCGGCGCCACCAAATATGCCGCGTACGCGACCGAGTAGTTGTTCAAGGTCGAATTCAGGCTGACGAGGCGGTTGTTGACCTCCGCCGGGTGTGAACATATAAAACGGTCCTTTACAAATGTGCGCGATGATTCCTGATCAATGTCAACCGGTTTATCTGGTTTGACCCACGCAATCACCGCTGGGCAGTACGATTTTCGGGCGGTTGGCCGACACAGTATAACACCAACGCCGGCGGGCTGGTTTATAATTGGCCGGCCGCGTTGAGCGGTGTTTCGAGGCCGACGCCGCAGGCCGCGCAGGGCGGTCAACAACAGGAAATTGGCAGTATGACTACACCCATTCGGTCAACGCCGGACGGCGGGGAGACCGCCCCGCAACCCCAGGGGCTTACCGTAAAGACAAGCGAGGATATGGCGCGGATCCAGGTGACCTGCCCGCACCAGAGCGGGCTCATCTACGCCGTGCCTGGCGACCTCAGTTGGGTGTGCACCGACGAACTGCGCCACGCCCACGCCATGGCCGGGTTTTTGCGTGAGCTCATCGCGCTCAAAGACCCGCGGGTGGAGACCCTGATGCAGCAGTGGGGGCTCTACTACCGCAGCCTGCCCCTTGATGTTGCAGCGGCCGAGGGCGCGGCAGAAAATGCGTAGGGGCGGGATTAGATCCCGCCCCCATTGATTGGTCGCACTGTGGGGTGATGGGTCAGTCGTCTGCCGGCGAGGGTCCCGGTATCGGCTCCGCAGTGCTGGCGCTGCCGAAGGCTGGCGCCGGGTTGGGGAGCGGTCCACCCTGGGTAACCGGAGGAGCCGGCGGTGCGTAAGGGGAGGGCGTTGGCGCCTCCGGTACGGCCGGTTCCATTTCCGTGCCCGGCAGGTCGTCGTTGAACAGCTCGTTCAGGGCATTGCCGGAGATGGCCTCGTGCTCGATCAGGTACTCGGCAACCTGCACCAGCTTGGGTTTGTGGTCGATCAGCAACTGCTGTGCCTGCCGGTAGGCGTTGTGAATCAGGTGACGGACCTCATCGTCGATCTCTTCGGCGATCTTGTCGCCGTAGTCGCGCTCCTCGCTGATCTCACGCCCCAGGAATACCATCTCCTCGCGCTTGCCGAAGGTGCGCGGGCCGAGGCTGGCGGACATTCCGTAGCGCTTGATCATTCCCAGGGCCGTCTTGGTGGCGCGCTCGATGTCGTTGCTGGCGCCGGTAGTGACCTCGTCGAAGATCAACTCCTCGGCGACGCGGCCGCCCATCATGACGCCCAGCATGTCCTGAAACTGGTTCTTCGTCCAGAGGTAGCGGTCCTCATCGGGCAGGAGGGTGGTGTGTCCGCCCATGTTGCCGCGGGACACGATGCTGATCTTGTGCACGCGGTCGGCGTGGGGCAGGTGCCAGGCGACCAGCGCGTGGCCCGCCTCGTGGTAGGCGGTCATCTCCTTTTCGCGCTGGTTGATGACCCGGCTCTTCCGCTCCGGACCGGCGATCACGCGCTCGATGGCCTCTTCAAAGTCCTGCATGAAGATGCTGGACTGGTTCTTGCGGGCCGCCAGCAGCGCCGCCTCGTTGACCAGGTTGGACAGATCCGCCCCACTGAAGCCGGGGGTTTCGCGAGCGATCACGTCGATCTTGATCTCGCGGGACAGGGGCTTGCCGGCGATGTGTACCTTGAGAATAGCCTCTCGACCCAGCACGTCGGGCAGGTCGAGAGTGACGCGGCGGTCGAAACGTCCGGGCCGCAGCAGGGCCGGGTCCAGGATGTCGGGCCGGTTGGTAGCGGCGGTGACGATGATGTTGGTGTTGGTCTCGAAGCCGTCCATCTCAACCAGGATCTGGTTCAGGGTTTGCTCGCGCTCGTCGTGTCCGCCGCCCAGTCCGGCGCCACGGTGGCGTCCAACCGCGTCGATTTCATCGACGAACAGGATGCACGGAGCGTTGCGCTTGGCCTGTTCGAAAAGGTCGCGCACCCGCGCCGCGCCCACGCCGACAAACATCTCCACGAATTCGCTGCCGGAGATGTGGAAGAAGGGTACGCCGGCTTCACCGGCCACCGCCCGGGCGAGCAGGGTCTTGCCGGTGCCCGGTGGGCCCACCAGCAGGACTCCCTTGGGGATGCGCGCGCCCAGTTGCAGGAAGCGCTCGGGGTACTTCAGGAAGTCCACCACTTCCTCAAGCTCCGCCTTGGCCTCGTCCACTCCCGCCACGTCGTTGAAGGTCACCGACGGGCGGTTGATGGACAGCATGCGGGCGCGGCTGCGGCCGAAGCTCATGGTCTGGTTGTTGGATCCCTGGGCCTGCCGCATCATCAGCAGTATCAGCCCGCCAAAGAAGATCAGGGGCAGGAAGTTGAGCAGAATGCCGAAAACGCTGCCGAACCCGCTCGATCCCTTGTACTCCACGTCGGGCGCGCTGACCTGGTCCCAGATGCCCGTGGTGATCAGCAAGCTCTCCAGGTCGGTGTTCTTGCCGATGCGGCTGCTGTACTTCTGGGCCTCATCTCCCTGCCGGCCCACCGTGGGTATCACGGTGAGTTTCTCGCCGTCCACTATGATCCGATCGATCTGGCCGGCTCGGGCCTGAGTGAGCACCTCGGTCAACGCCAGACGTTCGCTGCTGCCGAAACTCGGGAGCAGCGTGTAGAAGATGACGATGACGCCAATGATGATCAGGAGATAGATCAGGCTGTTGCGAACCCAGCGGTTGTTGGTCATAACGTTCCTGCCGTTGGAGTGTGCACGGCTGTGCTGCGGCGCAAATAAATCACCCAGACTAGCCCAATATACTAACCGCGTGCGGGTGAATTTGCAAAGTTGCCGTCGTCAATAATTGGAAATTTCGCTACTCGGGATCCGCGTGGGCAGTAGTGGGAGTTCTCCGCCGTCGCGGCGTTCCTAGTCTGGTAACGTTCAAGCTCCGTCTTCGGGCGGTCTTGACCCGAGAGATGTGCGGTCGGTGCTCTTTACTTTGAGCCACTTGATCGCCTCAAATGCGTCGAATATGTTGTGGTATTCGGCTCCGTTTGGCACGGAGGGCGGGCGAAACGGGTCGCTTCCCGGCAGGATCAGGTCGTATGCCCTGAATGCGCCGCGAACCTCTCTCTTTTCGTCAAACGTCAGCGTGTCCGCCCTACCTTCCAGCGTCTTTGCTATTTCCCGGTATATTTCGACGAAGTACGCCCCACGAACCATGTCCAGCGGGAACTCCATTCTTGGTAGTTCGGCAGGGGAGTCGTTGCGCGCGCTGTCCGTGGGTGGGATAGCTTGCGCGGACAGTATCAACTCTTGGGACTTTTCCACTATTCGCCTGATGTACCTGATTTGCCCACGCCTTTTCATCTTGAAGTCAACATACCGCCTGGCTTCGACAATGATGGCAAGGATGACACCCGCGGAAACGCCGGCAATGACGCCTGTGATTACGTTCGCGGCTATTGCGGGTGCGTTCATTCCTACGCTCCTGTGCCTTGCTCCGCCAGAGGGTTAGGCTTGACCTCAGGTTCCGCATCTACCCCTGGGAGTACTGTTCACTGTTGAAACGGCCGCCAGGAACTCCGTCGCGGCCGTGGGCTTTTCCGGTTGTAAGTCAGGAGAATTTCGAGTCACGAAATCTCGTTGTCAATAATCGGGATTCGTCGTCTGGTAACCGCAACGGCCGGCGTAGAATGGTATTTTCACCTGGCTGGTCGAATTCATCCGTACAGTCGAAAAGGGAGTTTCAAATGGCATACGAACCTAATCGCCGAGTGTATCTGTTTGGCACGGGGGGCACCATCTCATTCGTCGGCGAATCTCGCATGGATTTCTTCAACTACAGCTACCGGGGACAGCAACTGACCATACATGAGATGCTGGCCCGGGTGCCCGAGGCCTCAGAGTTCGCCGAGGTCATACCGGAGCAGGTGATCAACGTGGGCAGCACCGAGGTCTATCCGCCCCACTGGCTCACCCTGGCGAAACGCATCAACGAGCAGTTCTCCGCCGACCCGGACGCCGCCGGCGCCGCAGTCACTCACGGCACCGCCACCCTCGAGGAAACGGCCTACTTCCTCAACCTGACCGTGCGGGACCGTCGCCCGGTGGCCGTGACCGGCGCCATGCGCCCGCCCTCCGCCATGGGCACTGACGCCGACAACAACCTGTTCGATGCGGTACGGGTCGCGGCCGCGCCGCAGTCCGCCGGACGCGGCGCGCTGGTGGTGCTGAACAACGAGGTCCAATCGGCCCGCGACGTGACCAAGACCGACTCCTACCGGGTGGAGACCTTCCAGTCCGGTCACATGGGCTTCCTCGGGTACGCCGACGCCGACGGCCAGGTAACCTACTATCGCCGGCCGGAACGACGCCATACGGCCGATTCAGAGTTCGACGTGTCCAGCATCGACGTGCTGCCGCGGGTCGACATCGCCTACGGGTACGCCGGCGCCGGCAGCACGGTCATCGACGCCCTGGTCGCGGACGGCGTGGACGGGATAGTGGCCGCCGGGTTGGGAAGTGGTGGTTCGCCGTCCACGTTCATGGCCGGCCTGAAACAGGCCCAGGCCGCCGGGGTTCCGGTGGTCCTGTCCACCCACGTCGGCACGGGCCGTGTCGTCCAGACCCGCCGCTTCACCGAGGAAGGCTACATCGTCGCCGACAACCTGCACCCGAAGAAGGCCCGCATCCTGCTGATGCTCGGCCTGACCCAAACCAAAGACCCCGTCGAGCTACAGCGCATGATGCTGGAGTACTGACTGGATGCTGGGGCACTGACTAATCGAATGTGTTAGGTGTGAAGGCTCGGTGATAGAATCGAATTCGGATAAGGCCCGAATTGGCGAAAAAGCAGCGAGGCCAGATCCTCACCGGCCGTAGTCGGGGAACGACTTCTTCTCGCGCATGGTCAGCAAATGGACAGCACCACCGGGCAAATGACCGCCCCCGACCGAACCGCCGTCGAGGTTGCCCGGGCAGTACAGTCTGTGATGACCCCGGACACGGTGATACTGTTCGGTTCGCGGGCCCGGGGAGATCATCGCCCCGACTCCGACGTCGATCTGCTGATCATATCCAACTCCGGCTCAGTCGTAGCCACGGGGCGAGCCACGCGAGCGGCAACGGAGTACTTCCGACTGCATCCCCCTTGGCTCCGCGTGGACGTGGTGACGATGGACGTGCACCGGTTCAACTATTGCCGCCGCGCCAAGAATCACGTGGCCGCGCAGGCGTTCCGAGACGGGGTACTAATGAGCGAGGGAAACCTGGATCTTTCCGGCCGGCACGATGACGGTTACCCCGACAGTTGGCCGGATGTGAGAGAGCGGCTACAGGCCGCCTACCGACACACGCGCGCGTTCAATCACCTGATAGATTTTGAGGAAAGCGACCAGGAGATGTACGGCTTCCACGCCCAGCAGGCCGTGGAGAATGCCATCAAGGCGTGGCTGTCCGCCGCTAACCTGAACTACCGCAGCGTCCATGACCTCAGGGAGGTCGCCGACCAAATTCTGCGCGACCCTACTCAGGCCAACACCCTGGCAGCAGCACAACTCCGATCGCTGATCGACTATACCTCGTTCCAAAACCCTGACCGTCCCGGGGAACAGGACAACTGGCTTACCCGCTACGCTGTTTCCTATCGATACAGCGGCGCGTCCTTCCGCATGGACGACATTGATAAAGACCGTTTCATCAGAGAGATCAACCTGGCCGTCGGCACTTTCATCAACCGAGCGTACGAGCTCACCGGTACGAACGAATCAGACGTGACCCGAGGCTAACCGGCTGCGTGCCGCAGTGCGGGCGCGTCACCTGATCGGTAGGGCGGACTACACAACGGCTAGCCTGGAGGCGCGAAACGTGAATAGAGGCAATTGCAAAAGGGCTTGACAGAACTAAATCAGCATAATTTATCGTTGATCTGCGGCCCGTTTTGAGCAGGTTTGCGCCAGCTTGCAAAACGCCAATTTGGTGAAGAAGTGGTCCAAAATGTCCAGAACCGTAAAAACAATATGGGGAGCTTTCGTGGGAGCCCTAATGGGACTCAGCGGAGGATGTACTCTCGGAGTGATTCTGTATTTCGGGGTGGATATAGCTGCGTATATCCGCAAAGGCATTTATGACGTGCCGGAGGCTGCCATAGTTTTTTGGGTCTGCCTTGTGTTGGGTGGCATCGCTGGAGTTGTTGCCGGCTGGATTATTACTGACCGCCACCAGAGGATGCGTGAGGCAACCCGCGAAAATGACACATCACTATGCCGTTAGGGCCTGTTGTGCGGTATCCCACCGAACTAGGGACTCCTTATGCGATAACAGCGGCAGAATACTCTGCGGGAGTGCAGGGGTCAAGAAAAGGCACTTGCAAAACGCAGTCAGGCCCCCGAAAACGAGGGCCTGAACGAATTATTCGCCTTTTGCAAGTGCCTCGAATACCCAACGTTTGACGCATCCCCTCCAATCTGCTAACCTGTAACCGTTAACAACTGAACCCTCGCAATCGCCCGCCGGTGTCCCGTCTGTCGCGCCCACATTCCGGAGCGTACAACGGGCTGAAAAGGAAATCCGGTGAGAATCCGGTGCGGTCCCGCCACTGTAATTGGTGAGACGCCCTCCTGGTCACGTCCCTGACGTGAAAAGCAAGCCACTGCCCGCTTCAGGCGGGTGGGAAGGCGGAGGAGCGTCGCTATCAGCCATCAGCCAGGAGGCCTGCCAGCGGGTGTATTCCAGCTGCACTTCGTGGAACGAGTGAGCGGATTGCCGGCATATCCAGAAGACCACCGGACTCCAGCCGTAGGCTCCATTACCCGACCGCAAAAGTGCAGTCGGGTTTTTCTTTTGGCAGCGATCGACCACTTCTTCCGCGCTGCTCCGGCGGGCCGGTTCCTCCTCCATCGTCTCGTCGGGGCGCGCTTTTCACCGTTTGCCTTGCCATCGCCGCTGGGTGATAATCACTGCGGCGGCGCAATTGGAAACGCTGACATAGTTGTAACCAGACATTCGACGCCGACGCAGAGGTGAAACGATGAGCGACGCGACGGACCTAATGCTCCGCGAAATACTCGAAGAATGCCGCGATGGGGCCGACGGCATCGGATTCAACGAGGTCGTGGTCATGCTGGAAAGCACGGCCGCATCCGCCGAGGTCTACATGGATTTCGACGACTTGCGATTCACCCCCGACGGGCGGATCGTCACCCTCATGGTGCCCGGCGGCACCCACATGCACCTGGACATGTCCAAAATCCGCGAGGCGGAGTTCATTCACACCACCAACGACCAGGGCCTCCCCTCGTACCAGCTGTGGATGCGCGACGGCGATGGCAATCCGGCCATGCGCGTCTACCTCCGCAAGTCGGATGTCGACGCCACCAACCCGTCGCGTCACAGCTTCTTCATGGCCCTGCTGGACAAGTATCCGAACAAAATCGCCCTCCCTGCAGAGGCCTACGGGTCGGCCGGTGAGCACCCGTAGGGTTGCATCGAGATTGCCACGCTGCGCTCGCCGTGACCGGATAGAGTTGATCCGATGGAGTTGAGATGACCTCGGCCGTCGTAATCGCCGGCGTTCGCTCCGGCGTCGGCAAGACCACCATCGCCAGCGGCGTCATGGGCGCCCTGGCCCGCCGTGGTCTGCGGGTCCAGCCCTTCAAGGCCGGCCCCGACTACATCGACCCCTCGTATCACACCATCGCCTGTGGCGTGCCTTCGCGGAACCTGGACACCTGGATGCTGCCCCATCCGGTGGTCTCCGAGCTGTTCCACCGGGCGGCCGGCGCGGCGGACATCGCCGTGGTCGAGGGTGTCATGGGCGTCTTCGACGGCCACTCCTCGCTGGACGAGGATGGCTCCACGGCTGAGCTGGCCAAGCTGCTGGACGCTCCGGTGATCCTGATCGCCGATGCCGGCAAGGTGGCCCGCAGCGTGGCCGCCGAGATCCTGGGCTACCAGCAGTTCGACCCCGACCTGCGCATCGCCGGCGTGATCCTCAACGGCGTGGGCAGCGAGCGGCACCTGGAGTTCTGCCAGCCGCAGATCGAGGCCACCACCGGCCTGCCCGTGGTGGGCTGGCTTCCCCGCCGCGACGACTTGGTCCAACCCGAGCGCCATTTGGGCCTCATTCCCACCGCCGAAGGCACTGTTCTCAACAACTGGTACGACGCCCTCAACGCCCAGATACAGCAGACCATCGACCTGGACGCCATCACCCGCATCGCCGCCACCGCCGGCCGGCCCGACGCGACCTCGGAGGGGGTCTTCCCGGCGACGCCCCAGGCTGCGCGAACCTCCATCGCCGTTGCCCAGGACCGCGCCTTCTCGTTCTACTATCAGGACTCCCTCGACCTCCTGGCGGCATGGGGAGCGGAGATCATCCCCTTCTCGCCGCTGGACGACGCATCCCTGCCCCACGGCGTGGGCGGCGTTTACCTGGGCGGTGGATTCCCCGAGCTGTTCGCCGAGGAGTTGTCCGGCAACGCCGGTATGCTGGAATCGATGCGCGAGGCAATTTCGCGCGAACTGCCGGTATACGCAGAGTGCGGCGGCCTGATGTACCTGGGCCGCAGCCTCTCCGATCTGGACGGCCGGCAGTTCCCGATGGTTGGCGCGATCCCCGTAGTATCCTCCATGGAGGGTCGGCGGCTGCACCTCGGCTACCGCGAGGTTGCGGCCTGTGGCGACGGCCCGCTGCTGATGGCCGGCCAGCAGGTGCGCGGCCACGAGTTCCACTGGTCGGTCCTGCAGGAACCGCCCGACGCCGCCAGCGCCGCCTACCAGGTGGTCAACCAGGATGGACGGCCCGAGGGCTTCCGCGCCGGCAGCGTGTGGGCCTCCTACATCCACGTGCACCTGGGCAGCCGCCCCGGCCTGGCGCAGCGCTTCGTCGACACCTGCGCCGCCGCAAACGGAGGGCCGTAGATGGTCGCTATCCAAGCCGAGGCTCCTGTCAAAGCACCGAGCGACGCGAGGCCGCCGTCCGATTTCGACGGCTACTTCCTCATCCCTCTCTCCGAGTTCGGGAGGTCATTGGACAGTCCGGATCTGGATGCGTGGTTCGAGGGATTTGCCGAACGAAACAAGGACGCGGTTGGTGATTTCGAGATCACCGCGCAGGGAGAATTGAAGATTATGCCGCCCACTGGGGTGCCCGGCGAATGGTTTGAGCTCGAAATGGCGTCAGCTGTATTGGTGTGGGCGCGTGGCTATGGTGGCAGAGCCGGCGGAGCCACGGCGCGTTTCATCATGCCAGATGGCTCGCGTCTCGGACCCGATGCCTACTGGATATCCCAAGAACGTTGGGACGCGCTTCCGGCTGGCGACCGCATGCCCTTCGCTGCTGTCGTACCTGACTTCGTCGTCGAGATTGTTTCCCCGTCCAACCGGCACGCAGAGATGGTAGGAAAAGTACAGCGGTACCTGGAGGGCGGCGCGCGCCTGGTTTGGGTGATCCATCCGCCCAATCGGACCGTCACCGTCCATCGCCCCGGCGCGGATCCGGAGACCCTGCATGACCCCGATATGCTGGGCGGCGGCGACGTGCTGCCGGGTTTCGCGTTCAACGTGCAAGAACGAATCTTCGACAACGTACCCTGACATCGATCAGTGGGATGAAAGACATACAGGAGTGATGCTGATATGACAACGCAGGAAACGCGCCACGGCCCGCAGTCCGTTCGCGGCCCGCGCATCAACAAGGGCCTGGTCATCGTCAACACCGGCAACGGCAAGGGCAAGACCACTGCGGCCATGGGCGTGCTGATGCGGGCCTGGGGCCGCGACATGAAGGTCGTGATGCTCCAGTTCATCAAGCACACCACCGCCAACTTCGGCGAGCAGCGGGCGGCCCAGAAGATGGGCATCACCGTGCGCGCCATGGGTGACGGCTTCACCTGGCGCTCCCAGGACCTCGACGCCAGCGCCGATTTGGCCCGCGCCCTGTGGGAGGACGCCAAGGAAGTCATCGCCGCCGGCGAGTTTGACCTGGTCATTCTCGATGAGTTCACCTACCCGATGCACTACGGCTGGCTCCCCGTTGAGGACGTCGTCGAGGCGCTCAAGGCCCGTCCCGAGATGCAGCATGTCATCATCACCGGCCGCCACGCTCCCGAAGCACTGGTCGAATACGCCGATCTGGTCACCGAGATGAACGTCGTCAAGCACCCTTACGACGCCGGCATCAAGGCCCAGCCGGGCATCGAGTTCTGATCCGCCACACCTTCCAAGTGGGACGGTCGTCACCGCGCGGAGCGTGGCGACGTGGCAACCCCGTTCCAGCAACCACGTTCTCGCCGCGACGAGATTGCCACGCTACGCTCGCAATGACAGGAGTCGTGAAAGCGCCATGACCATCTCGCCACTGGTTGACCAGACCATCGCCGCCATCGGCCCCCTCGATGCCGCCGCGGTTGCCGCCGCCGAAGCCCGGCAGGGCGTGCTCACCAAGCCGCCCGGCAGCCTGGGACGGCTGGAATCTCTGTCAATCCAGTTGGCCGGCATATTGGGCCAGCCCATCCCTCAGATCACCGGCAAGGCGGTCATCGTGGTCGCCGGCGACCACGGCGTCGCCGCCGAGGGCGTGTCCGCGTTTCCCGCCGAAGTCACGCCGCAGATGGTCTTCAACTTCGTGGCCGGCGGCGCGGCCATCAACGCGCTGGCCCGCCACGCCGGCGCCAATATCACCGTGATCGACGCCGGCGTGGCCGTGGACCTCGACCCGCAGCCCGGCCTGACCATCGCCAAGGTCGGTTACGGCGCCGCCAACATCGCACGCGGCCCCGCCATGAGCCGTGAGGACGCCGTCCGCTGCCTCGAAATTGGCATCAACGCCGCCAACGAGCAGGCCGACGCCGGTGCCAACCTCATCGCCGGCGGCGACATGGGCATCGGCAACACCACGCCATCGGCCGCGATAACCGCTGCCGTCACCGGCGCCGACGTGGCCTCTGTCACTGGCCGGGGTACCGGCGTCGACGACGCCGGCCTGGAGGCCAAGATCGCCACCATCCGGCGCGCGCTGGAGACCAACCAACCTGACGGCAGCGATGGGATGGATGTGCTCACCAAGGTGGGAGGCTTCGAGATCGGCGTGCTGGCCGGCGTCATGCTGGGCGCGGCCGCGCGCAACTGCGCCGTCGTGGTCGACGGGTTCATTAGCGGAGCGGCGGCCCTGATCGCCTGGCGGCTGTGTCCCGATATTGCCCAACGCTATATCGCCGCCCACCGCTCCGTGGAGCCGGGCCACAACGTCGGCCTACAGGCCATGGGGCTGTCGCCGCTGCTGGATATGGAGATGCGCCTCGGCGAGGGAACCGGCGCCGCCCTGGCCATGCCCATCGTGGAGGCGGCGGCCAAGTGCCTCGCGGAGATGGCAACCTTCACCGAGGCTGGCGTCTCCGACGGGGACGATTAGCCCGCCGCCGCCACCGTGATACGGGCCGTCTACGCCCCGCTCCTGGTGGCGCTGTCCTTCCTGACGTTGCTGCCGGTCGGGGTGACGAACCCGACCGACGCCGAAATATCTCGCTCCCGGGGCTGGTACCCCTTCGTCGGCCTGCTCTACGGTGCCATGGTGTTGGGCTTGGTGGTGCTCTTCGCGATGGTCCCGCCGCCCTTCGTTCATACTGTGTTGGCAGCGGCCTTGCTGGTGGTCATCCCGGCCTTGGTCAACCGGTTCCTGCACCTGGACGGATTGATGGACTTCTGTGACGCCATGTGGGGCGGGCGCACCGTGGAGCGCCGGCTCGAGATCATGCGGGACTCGCGCGTGGGCTCGTTCGCTGTGGCCGGCTGTTTCTGCGTGCTTCTGGTCAAGTTCGCCGCCCTGTCCTCGCTGATGTCGTACGCGGCTTTCGCCGCATCCCTGCTGGCATTCCCGGTAATATCCCGCTGGTCGATGACACTGCTGCTTACCGCCTTTCCCTACGGGCGGCAGCAGGGGATCGGCAGCGCCTTTTTCGCCGGCGATCGCCCCTGGCTCGCAACCGCAATCGCCCTGCTGACCGCTGCTGGCGTGTGCTGGCTGTGCCTGGGGGTGGTGGGCGTGTCTATCTTGGCCATATCCTCGCTGCTGACCCTAGCCCTGGGCCTTTGGACCGCCCGTCGTCTGGGCGGCGGGCTCACCGGCGACTGCTACGGCGCGACCAACGAGATTGTGGAGGCGTTTTCACTCGCCTGTTTCACCGCATGGCCCGGGTTCGGGCAGCCGCCATATCTTGATTCGGGGTACGGAGCGGGAATCGTCTTCCACTACCTCAACTGGCTGGCCCCGCAGGCCGGCTGGTACTCGTACTCCCCATGAATGCAGTAGCGGAAACGCTCGGCGGGCTGCCCGTCCCGCTGGACGTGCTGGTTTTGTTGCTGGCCCTCCTGATGGACCTCGCGCTGGGCGAGCCCCCCAACCGCCTGCATCCCACGGTGTGGATCGGCAACACCGTTGCCCTCGCTGAACGTATAGCGCCGGGCCCACAAACGGCCCCGCCCCTGCAACTCACCTTTGGCATCGGCATGGCCCTGCTGATACCGGCAGCCTGGGGCGCGGCGGCGTGGGCGCTGAGCTACGGGCTGCTGCAACTCCACCCGCTGGCCTACCTGCTGGTGGTGGCCGCATTGCTGAAAACCACATTCTCGGTGCGGATGCTGCACCGGGTCGCGGCCGGCATCGGCCGGGTCCTCACGGCCGGTGACATCGCCGAAGCGCGGCGGCAGATGTCCGCCCTGGTCAGCCGCGACACCTCCCTGCTGACCGCCGGGCAGATGGCCGCCGGCGCCATCGAGTCCGTCGCCGAGAACATCACCGACAGCATCGTCGGGCCGTTGCTGGCCTTTGCCCTCTTCGGCCTCCCCGGCGCGGTGGCCTATCGCGCCATCAACACCCTGGACAGTATGGTCGGCTACCACGGCCGCTACGAATACCTGGGCAAGGCCTCGGCGCGGCTGGATGACCTGGTCAACCTGCTCCCCGCGCGGCTGGCGGCGGCGCTGCTGTGGCTCGGCATCGCGATCCTGCCGGCGATGGCTGGAGGCCGGGCGTGGCGCATCATGTTCGCCCACCGGGGCCGTACCGAGTCGCCCAACGCCGGCTGGACCATGGCGGCCATGGCCGGCGGCCTCGGTGTGACGCTGGAAAAGGTCGGCCACTACCGCCTCGGCGACCCCGCCCCGGAGCCGGAAACCCACCACATCGGCCGCGCCAACCGCGCCCTCTACGTCACCACCGCGCTGACCGCCGCCGTAGCCATTGGCATCCTCTGGCTGCGGTGGGCCTTCTGGCCGTAGTGTAAAATGCCGGTAATGAGGCTGATGAAGTTCCAGGGAGGTCCACAATGACCACCGTACAGCATGGCTCAAAGCTCACCCTGGCTGAATACCGCGCCCTGGAACCGATTGACGAAGGCGTGTGGGAACTGTCCAATGGAGAGTTATTTGAGATGGCGCCGCCTACCTACGACCATCAAATCTTGATCGACTACCTTGTTCGGATGATCAATAATTTCCTTGACACCACGAATCCCTTATTGGGCACCATAGTGTCCGGGATTGGGGTCATCCTGTCGGAAACCCGTGCGCCCACGCCGGACGCAGTATATTTGAGGGCGGAAAGAGCGCACCTGATCCAGGGAAGTTTTGTCGAAGGTGCGCCGGACCTTGTGATCGAAGCACTTTCCAGCGACCGAGCGCGCGACCTCGTGCTGAAACGAGGCTGGTACGATGAAGCTGGCATACCGGAATACTGGACCGTGGATCCGGTTAACAACTCGATCAATGTGCTGGAGCGTACGCAAACGGGATATGTTCAGCGTGCGGCTCTAAGTCGTGGAGATATTTTGACTACGCCCGCGATTCCGGGATTCGAACTGCCACTGAATATGCTGTTCGATAATGCTGCTCGTTATCTCCCCGGTCGCCAGCGCTAATCGACCGCCCATGACGGCCCCTGGACGATTGTTCAACCCCGACCCGTTGCCCCGACCCATCCACGGCGGCATCAAGGAGGCCGAGCTGCGGGCCCTGGGCCTCCGCCTGGAGGACTGCCTCGATTTCTCTGCCAGCGTCAGCCCTCTGGGTCCCCCGGAAGGCGTTGCCGCCGCCATCGCCGCCGTCGACTTGACGGCATACCCCGACCCCCACTGCCTCGCGCTGACCGAGGCAATCGCCGCCCACCACTCCGGCGACGGCCTGTCCGTCGGCAACGTCATCGTCGGCAATGGCTCCACCGAAATCATCCACCTGCTGACCCGCTCGTACATCGGCGCTCCGCCGGCGGGGTGCGCCAACGCCGCCCTGCTGCTCACGCCGACCTACGGCGAGTACGATGGCGCCGTGCGTATCTGCGGCGGGAAGGTGTTGACGCTGACCGCGACGCGGCACAGCGACGGGTTCGCATGGGACACGGCAGCCCTTTGCGCCGCCGTCGCCGCCGAGCGGCCGGCCTTGACCTTCATCTGCAATCCCAACAACCCGACCGGCGTGCTCATGGGACGCGATCAACTGGCGGCGATTGCCGACGCGGTCGCGAACACGGGCGGCCTGCTGGTGGTCGATGAGGCGTACATCAACCTGTCGGAGCGCCGGGCCGATGCCGATGTGATCGAATTGGCGGCACATCACGGCTCGGTGATCACGTTGCGTTCCATGACCAAGGACTACGCCCTGACCGCCCTGCGGCTGGGCTACGCGGTCGCCAGCGAGGCGGTAATCGCCCGCCTGTCAGCCCTTCAGCCCGACTGGAGCGTCAACGGTCTAGCCCAGGCCGCGGGCCTGTCAGTCATCACGGACGACGCATATCTCCAGCGGGCACGGCAGGCCGTGGCGGCGTCCCGCGAGTGCGTCGTGCAACGGCTCTCCGGCCTGAGCATCCGCTGCTATCCCACGGAAGCCAACTTCGTGCTGGCGCAAGTGGGCAACGCCGCGGATTTGCGCGACCGCCTCGCCCGGCGCGGCCTGTTCGTGCGGGACTGCACATCCTTCGGCCTGCCGGATTGCATCCGCATCGGACTGCGCCCGGTGGAAGACTGCGCGCGGCTGGCCGACGCCATCGCCGACGTCTGGAGCGAAGAACCCCAACGATAGAAGAAACCCAGCCATAAGGGAGCAAAATGGGCATCATCTACATCACCAGGCACGGCGAGACCGAGTGGAACGCTGAGGGCCGCATCCAGGGCCATACCGACGTACCCCTGTCCGAGCGAGGCCGCGAACAGGCGCAAATGCTGGCCCGCCGCATCTCGTCGATACGCATCGACGTCGCCTACTCGTCTGACCTGGCCCGCGCCGCTGAAACCGCCCGCGTTGCCATGGGCGAGCGAGATATCCCCATCACCTTTACCGAGGAGCTGCGCGAGTACAGCAAGGGCGTGTTCGAGGGCCTGACCGAGGCCGAGTACCGTGAAGCCTACCCTGAGCTGTACGAGCCGTCGATGGAGAACAACCTCGACTTCGCGCCGCCCAACGGCGAGACCATCCGCGACACCAGCGCCCGCCTCGCCCGCATCGTGCAGCGGGTGAAGCGCGATCACATGGACGAGAACGTCCTGCTCGTGGGCCACGGCGGCAGCCTGCGCGCCGGCATCGTTTCCCTGCTGGAGCTGCCTCTGGAGGCCAACTGGAAGTTCGCCATGCACAACTGCTCCCTCACCGTCATCCACACCTACCCCGACAACGCCGTCATGCACCTCTACAACGACACCTCCCACATCACCGGCGTCGTGCGCGCCTGGGACAGATAAACTCGTTCCGTATTCGACCACCGCAGCAGGTATGTATAATATCGTCTCAACCGTAGGAGACCGGCAGACCCTTTCTGATCCAGAAGCGGGGAGTTTGCGACATGATTGACCATGCTCATCCGGACGGTGGCTACGAAGTGGTATCCGTGCCCATTACGTCCAGTCTGGCATTGGAGTTGCACGCCCGCGCCAGCGAGGTTGGGCTGGATGTCGCCGAGTTGATACAGGACCTCTTCATTGGAGCGCTGCGGACCACGCGGGCGAGGGCGTGCCCGACGTTCACGGTTTCCGATGATTTTGCCGGAGACTTTGTCTCCGACGGGTTCCGGGTGGTGGCGCGCCGCAATGGCCATTCCACCCTCTGCCCGTTCGATGGGCTTCCGTTCGATGACGCGATGGCGTCATTCCGTGCTGCCAATCTCACCGATGATGAGATTATCCAGGTTGCCCGCTCTTGACCGTCCCGCGAATAGTCGCGGATACGAGCTCGCTTTTGACCCAGGCTAGACAGGTATCACTGACAGCAGCCTCTGGGATGCCATCAGGAATGGCCGTGCGATCCCACTGGTTTCTCCGGCCACCTACGAAGAGTTTCGAGGTAAATTGGGAGACCCGCGGTTCGGCATCTCCCCAGCCGCGCGTGACACCATTTTGGCCGAATACTTGCACTATGCCGAGTACACTCGGGACGTTCCCGACTCGGGTGACACGGAATGCCGTGACGAAAAAGACAAGCCTTTCGTGGATTTGGCGATGGCCAAAGAAGCCGACGCCATTGTGAGCGCCGACCTCGATTTGTTGGATTGTAACGGCTTGTGGGATTTTCCGGTGCTGAACGTGACGGAGTTCATACAGCGTTTCGCGTGACCGCCGTTTTCAACCGCGCCGCTACGTCACCGCCCCAATCGCCGCGTCCAAAATCTCCGCCGCCAAGTCCATCTGCTCCTCCGTCGTGGTGAACGGCGGCACGAACCGCAGCACCGACCCCTGCCGCCGGATGCTCACGATCAGCCCGTTTTCCAGCAACATGCGCCCGATCCGGTGACCCTGCCGGTATCGGCTGATCCGGTCGGCCACGTCAACCAGGTTCTCCTCCAGGATGGTGTCCAGGCTGGCGTTTGGCGTGTTGCAGGTCAGCGGGTGTTGTGATGAGAGCGGCCTGCCACAACAGCGCAGTCCGCGCTTGGGATAGATAAACTTTTGCGGTGCAATTCCGTATTGCAAGGATACAATTTCCACTACAATTTCATGAGTATTCACGCGCGGTGATCCACATGGTGATCCAGCTTGCATAAGGAGAGCGAACAATATGCTAAAGAATTCTCGGATATGGAAAACTCCCCGGGTGGCGATACCACTGCTCGCATTGCTGGCGGCCGCGCTGCTGGTGACCGGCGTCGCCTGCGGCGGAGACGAACCGGCCGCGACCGCCACGCCTGAGTTCTCGCTTCCCACGGCGCTCCCCAGCCCTGAGGCGGCCCCCGCGCCCGGCGCCGGTAGCGAAGCCACGGCCGCTACGGTCCCATCCGCCTGGCAAGAGCCCAGGACCTGGGAACCGGAAGACGTCAGCACCCTGGAACGGGTAACCCAAGAATTGGTGGCTCCGCCCTTCTTCCCGGAGCACGAGCAGGTGTACGACGGCGATCCGCGGGTGGTTGAGATCCGGATGGAAGTTGACGAGCAAGAGATCGAGGTCGCACCGGGCGTGTTCATGTGGGCCTTTACCTTCAACGGCTCCGTGCCTGGCCCCATGGTCGTGGTGCACGAGGGCGACTACGTAGAACTGACGCTGGTCAACCCGGACGGCAACGAACTCCTGCACAACATTGACTTCCACGCCTCCATCGGCGCGCTGGGCGGCGGCAGTCTGACCCAGGTGGGTCCGGGTCAGGAGGTTGTGCTGCGTTTCCGCGCCACCAAGCCGGGGGTGTTCATCTACCACTGCGCGCCGGGCGGGACCATGGTTCCGTGGCACGTCACCCACGGCATGAACGGGGCCATCATGGTGCTGCCTCGCGGCGGCCTGAAGGACCCCGCTGGCAATTCCATCTCCTATGACCGGGCCTACTACGTCGGCGAACAGGACTACTACCTGCCGCAGGACGAGAACGGGGAATTCAAGCGCTACGACAGCCCTTCCGCGTCCATGGTGGACGACCTGGAAGTGATGAAGACCCTGATCCCGACCCACATCGTGTTCAACGGCGTCACGGGAGCCCTGCAGGGCGACGGCCAATTGACCGCCAATGTGGGCGAGAACGTCCTCATAGTCCACTCGCAGTCCAACCGCCATTCCTATCCCCACCTGATCGGAGGCCACGGTGACTACGTGTGGGAGCGCGGCAGCTTCGCGGATGCGCCGGAGACCGGTCTTGAAACGTGGGTCATCGCCGCCGGCTCCGCCGGTGCGTCCATTCACACCATTCGCCAGTCGGGAACCTACGTGTACCTGTCGCACAACCTGATCGAGGCGTTTGCCTTTGACGCGAAGGCCATCCTGGTTGCTGAAGGCGAATGGGACAACGACCTGATGGAGCAGGTGAAACCGCCCAGTCCCATCCAGTAAGTGGACGACGCGGGGCTACAACCTGTAAAACTGCCTGAAAAAGGGAGCGCGGCCGCATTGCGGCCGCGCTCCTCGCGTTTGTGGAAGGCGATACAGTGCTACGTCACCGCCCCAATCGCGGCGTCCAGAATCTCCGCCGCCAGGTCCATCTGGTCCTCTGTCGTAGTGAACGGCGGCACAAACCGCAGCACCGACCCCTGCCGCCGGATGCTCACGATCAAACCGTTCTCCAGCAACATCCGCCCGATCCGCTGGCCCTGTTCATAGGCCGGCTCCCGCGTCTCCCGGTTGGTGACGAACTCGATCCCCTGGAGCAGACCGCGCCCCCGCACGTCGCCCACCAGCTCGTGCCGCTCCTTCAGCCGCAGCAGGTGGCCCTGCCAATACCGGCCGATGCGGTCGGCAACGTCCACCAGGCTCTCCTCCAGGATGATGTCCAGGCTGGCGATGGCGGCGTTGCAGGTCAGCGGGTCGTTGGAATGCGAGTGGGCCACCACCAGTCCCGTTTCGACGGCCTTCTCCTCGATCTCGTCCGTGGTGATGGTCGCGCTGATGGCGATGCCTCCGCCGAAGTGCTTCGAAATGGTGAAGATGTCCGGCACCACCCCCTCCTGCTCAAAGGCCCACATCGATCCCAACTTGGCCAATCCGGTCTGTGCCTCGTCCAGGATCAGCAGCATGCCTCGCCACTCGCAGCGCAGCTTCAGCTCCTGCAGCCAGCCCGGGGGCGGTTCGATGACGCCGCCGGCGCTGAACAGCGGCTCGGTGATGACGGCGGCCATGCGCCCGTCGGCCTGCGCATCCAGCAGTTCAAAGCTGGTATCCAGGCAGGTGTAGTCGCACGCTCCCTTGTCTTGGCAGAAGGAGCAGCGGTAGCGGTAGGGCGCGATGATGGGATAGTTGCCCGGCGCGAAGGGGCCATATCCTTGGCGCCAGCCCGAGAAGGTCACCGCCCGGGCCGCGTCGGTCATGCCGTGGAAGCTGACCACCGGGCTGGCCACCTCGTAACCCCCCGTGTAGCGCTTGGCGATGGCCATGGCCGCCTCGTTGGAGTCGCTTCCGGAGCCCAGGAACATGCTGCGGTTCAGGCCGTCCGGCGTGATCTCGGCCAAACGGCTGGCCAGGATGATCTCCCGGTCGTTGAACATGGTCATGTGGCTGTGGATCAGCGTCTCGGCGCTTTCCTGCAGCGCCTGCACGATGCGCGGATGGTTGTGCCCCAGCGCGGCGCACATCTGGCCGGAGTTGAAGTCCAGGTACTCCTTGCCGTTGATGTCGCGCACCACCGACCCTCGGCCCCACACGAAGATCGGGCCGGTGACGCCGTTGCGGTCCATTCGGCTGCGGAAGCTGTACTTCCGCGCCAGCTCGAGCAGTTCCTCTTCAGAATAGTTGTCGGGCACGGCGATCCTCCGGGGAGTCTGGGTTGGGGTGATTGTAGTGCGAGGGATACCGGTGTCAACTTCCTCCATCGCTCACGCATACCCACTTTACCAGCGTGGCGGCCCTGTCCCCGGCCATTGGAGCGCAGCGTGGCAGCCCTGCCCCCGGCCATTGGAGCGCAGCGTGGCAGCCCTGCCCCCGGCCATTGGAGCGCAGCGTGGCAATCTCGTCGGCGTAGTAAGGGCATTTGGGGCGTGGTGGGTCAGTAATGCAACGGAATTGCCACGTCGCTGCGCTGCTGGCAATGACAAAGTGGGTACGCGGGAGCCCTGTCGCCATGATGACGATCCCGAGGCAGCTTCAGATATAATCCAGTGCATAGTACCCGCACAACGTGACAGTCAATGGAGCTAACCCTCCAGAGGTCCAGCATGACCGCCACCAATCCCTTCGCCAGGATACCGCAACCCGAAACTCCCTTCCGGTTGCCGGACCCTCCCGAGCGCCATCCTGACGACATGACCAGCTTCGACCACCTGGCCGCCACTGGCAGCGTACACCATCTGATCCAGCATCTTGGCAACCCGGACACCACCCTCGTCGCCGGCGAACGATACATGGTCGTCCGGCCAACTCGCCGGTTGGCCGGCAGCCGTTATCCCGACCTCCTCGTTGCCCTCGGCGTGGACCCGGCCCTCTACAAGGCCAGCAACGGCTACATCATCGAAGACCAGGGCAAGCCGCCGGACTTCGTGCTGGAAATCGCGTCGCCGCACACCGGACATATCGATGTTGGCGCGAAGCGCGACGACTACGCGGCCTTGGGGATACCCGAGTATTGGCGGTTCGACGAAACGGGCGCATACCACGGCGCGCGGCTTGCCGGAGACCGGCTCGTGGAGGGAATGTACGAATCCATTCCAGTCGAGGAAATGGAAGACGGCATCGTGCAGGGTTACAGCCCGGTCCTGAACCTCCACCTCCGATGGGACCATGGTCAGTTGGCATGGCACGACCCGGCGACGGGCCGGCACATCCTGACCTACGAGGATCAGCGCGCCGCCGCCGCCGGCGCTGAAAGCCGGGTGCGTGAGCTGGAAGCCGAGCTGCGGCGCCTGCGGGACGGCTGAGTCCCAATCAACGGGTTACACTCCCGCCGAGCGTGCGCTACCCTCTGGCGCGAGGCTTGGTGACCAATTGAAACCTGCGCAACACCCGGACGATATCATCCGGCGCCCCACGTGGATCGACTACTCGCGCTTGGGCACGCTGAAAAACAAGATTGCGCCCGGTACTCCGCCGCTCGACATCCAGAAGGTCAGGGAACAGCGCTGCGCCCCCCTCGTACCGTGAACGGCGTTTCCAAACTGTGAATTAGCCGTGGGCTGACAGTATCTATACGACAGGAGAACGATTGTTGAACGACCCTCACGTTGAAGCGTTGATTTACGTGGTGGAATCTGACAGACCCGTCACATACAAGGACGCGACATCTGTCGAGTTCGAGCGTCCGACATTTCGCGTCAAGCTCGAAGACGAACGGGCTCAGTTTGAACTCAAGGAGCATTATGCTACTCCGGGAGAAGCGTGCGCCGTAGTTCAACCGTTTATTGAGCAGTGGGAATTCGAGGAGGCTCTGAGAATCGGGCCAGGACAGTTTGCTTTGAGTTTCGATAGAGCGGACGTAGTGGATCGTCAACCCACGCCAGGTGTTCATTCAGTATCGGCAGGTCCCATAAGTTGGCATTTCGAGTTACCTACGCCGCAGGTAACCCTGTCCAGGCCCTATCCCCAGCCGCCATCCAAAGACGCGATGGACATACACGACCCTGATGTCCAGACAATGCTCCACCGATACATAGGCTACCGCCAAGACCATGAATATCTGCCGAGCATGGCTTATTTTTGCTGCGAGGTTTTTACCAAAAAGATCAGCCACAACGCCAAGGACGCCGCAGAGAAACACAAGGTCAGCCACAGCCTCATCAGACAGATTAATAAGATCGCTTCCAACAAAGGCGGCAATCAGGGAAGGCACGCGAGCGCGATCAGCAGCCCACTCACTTCGAGCGAAGTGCAGTTTCTGGAGAAAGCGGTCATAGCCATGATCATTCGCGCCGCCAAGGTCGCCGCGGACCCTGATCAACCTATCGAAGAGATCAACGTCGGCAACCTGCTCGACATTACGCCCTGACGCGGCAATGCGCCATCACCCTATCCTGCGCCGGCGAGATTGCCACGCTTCGCTCGCAATGACGGATTGGTCAGCGGCCTCAACATGATTGGTATACTGCCTCCCACCTGTAATTGAGTACCAAGGAGCCCAGCCACCATGTCCACCGCCCCCGTCTATACCTACACCTACGACCACATCCACGTCCGCACCAAGGACCCCGAGGGCATGGCCACCTTCTTCGAGACCATGTTCAACGCCAAGGTGCTGCGATTGACCCAGAGCGACGGCGTGCCCCGCGTCGACCTGGACGTGAACGGCCTGGCCATCTTCATCGCCTCCGTTCCGCCGGAGGAGCACATCGACCTGAGCCCCCGCGACTCGCACCTGGGCCTGGACCACTTCGGCTTTCGCGTCGACGACGTCGACGGCGCCGTAGAGGACCTGCGCAGCAAGGGCGCGGAGATCTACACCGAGCCGCGCACCATCCGCCCCGGCGTCCGCATCGCCTTCGTCCGCGGTCCCGACGACGTCCGCATCGAGTTGTTGCAGCGCGACGGTTCCGGCCTGATGGAAGAGTAGAGGCGAATCCATGCCCCGAGCCGCCTTCGTCTACGACGACGCCATGAGCCTGCACATGCTGCGCCAGGACCACCCCATGCGGCCCATCCGGCTCCGGCACACCTTCGAGCTGCTGGACGCCTACGGCGCGTTCGACGGCGCCGAATCGCTGCTGGTCACCCCGACCCTGGCCGACGAGACCACCGTGGGCGCGTTTCATTCCCGCGATTATATGGCCGCAGTCCGCACCTTCAGCCTGGGCCTCACCGGATCCCAGCCCCAGCGCTTCGGCTTCGCCCAGGGTGGTGATAACCCTACCTATCCCGGCATGTACGAGGCCGCCATGCTCAGCACCGGCGCGACCCTGACCGCCGCCCGCATGGTGGCCGACGGCGAGGTCGCGGCGGCGTTCAACATCAGCGGCGGCCTGCACCACGCGGCGGCCCGCAACGCCAGCGGTTTCTGCGTGTTCAACGACCCCGTCGTCGCCATCATGTACCTGCTGCAGCGCGGCCTGCGCGTCGCCTACGTGGACATCGACGCCCACCACGGCGACGGCGTGCAGAACGCCTTCTACAGCGATCCGCGCGTGCTGACCATCTCGGTCCACGAATCGGGACAATATCTGTTCCCCGGCACCGGATTCGCCGGCGAGACGGGTTCCGGCGACGGGGCCGGCTACGCCGTCAACCTGCCCCTGTATCCCTACACCGACGACGAGATATACCTGGAAGCCTTCGAGGCCGTCGTCCCGCCCCTGCTGCAGGCCTTCGCCCCCGACGTGCTGCTCACCCAACTGGGCATCGACTCCTACCACACCGACCCGCTGACCCACCTGCAGGTCACCAGCCGGGGCTTCACCGCCGCCGTCGCGCGGCTGGGCGGGCTCGGCTACCCGTGGCTGGCCACCGGCGGCGGCGGGTACGACATCGGCGCGGTGGCCCGGTGCTGGACCCTGGCCTACGGCGTCATGTGCGGTACCGAGTGGCCCGACCGCATCCCAACGCCGGCCATCGAGCGCCTGGGTCGCACCACGTTACGCGATACCGAGATACCCGAAGTTCCCGACCACATCCGCGCCGACGCCCGGGCCCTGGCCGCCGAAAGCGTCGCCGCCATCCGGGACGCGGTCTTCCCGGCTCACGGCCTCCCGGTTCACGGCCTGGACGTGTAGCCCTCTCGACCCGGCGGTACGCAGCGCACTGCCGTGGTGATGAAGCCGCTGTGGGCCACCATCCGGTGGGCCGGTCGCACGCTGCGCCGCGAAACATTCCAGCCCCGCAGCAGGGTCTCCGCAGTTTCGACACGAGCGAACCGCCCGTCGGCGTTCAGGGCCAGCACCAGTTCCTGCACCTGCAGGACCGTGGGCAGGAAGGATAGCAGGATGCCCCCGGTGATCAGCGCGTTCGCCGCCGCGTCCACGGCCTGCCACGGCTCCGGCAGGTCCAGTATCACCCGGTCAACGTCGGTATCGGAGATGCCTTCAAAGATGTCGCCCACCGTCACTTCCAGCCGGGAGGTGTCGGGGATCACCGAACGCACGTTGGACATGGCCTTCGAGACCACGGCCTCGTTGATCTCATAGGAGTGCACGCGCCCGTCGGGTCCCACTGCGCGGAGCAGGGCCGTGGTCAGCGCGCCGGACCCAAACCCCGCTTCCACGATGGTCGCTCCGGGGAAGATGTCCGCCATCGACACGATGTTGCCCAGGTCCTTGGCGTAGATCACCTGGGGGCCGCGCGGCATCAGGCGTACGTAGTCGCCCAGGGTCGGCCGGATGCCCAGCAACACGTGACCGCGACTGGTGGTGTACCAGCCGCCCACGGGTTGGCCGATGACGGCGTCGTGGGCCAACCATCCCAGGTGGCAGTGGAACTCGCCGCCCAGGGCCAGGTTCTCCTGGTAGGTGCGGCCCTTGCGGTCCAGGAACAACGCCAACTCTCCGGCGCTGAACCGGCCGCGGTCAGTGTCGTCTAGGGCCTGGACCGTTGGGTCTTGGCTGTCGTCATTGTCGGGGGAGGTCACGTTGTCGGGGGATGTCATTGGTGTATTATACCGCCGTTATGCAGGAGCGGATGTTTACCCTGGAAGAGGCCAACGATCTGGTGCCGTGGCTCGAAGAGCGGTTCGAGGCAATGGCGCCGCTGCGGGCCGAGCTGGTGCGTCAGCAGGAGGAGTTGCTGTCCCTGCTCCGTCGCCGCCGCAGCAATGGTCACTCCAGCAGCGAGGAGGACATCTCCGAGTCCGAACGTATCGTCTCCCAGCTCACCCAACGCCTGCAGGAAGCCGTCGCCGAGATCACCGGCCGCGGAATACAGGTGCGCGACATCGGCCGCGGCCTCGTCGACTTCCCGGCCCGCCACGAGGGCGACATCGTGTACCTCTGCTGGCAGCGCGGCGAGCCGTCCATCAACTGGTGGCACCCCACCGACACCGGCTTCGCCGGCCGGAGACCGTTGTAACACCCCACGTTGGCCTCCGCCAATGCAAGGATGGCGACGTAAAGTTGCATTGCCCGGCTGCAAATGCAAGGATCCTTGCATTTGCAACGCAGTAACGCAAGGTTGAATACCAAAAAATTGCATTGACTTCGCGGTAATGCAAGGTTGCCGTGCTATCCTTGCATTACCATACAGACCTCCACAATTGGTCTGCTTCATTCGAGGACGTTGATGCGAGACACTGATTTCACCGATGCCAGCCCGGGACAACTGGTGGCCGCGCAAACGCTCGATGGCAGTTATTGGCCTGCTTTCGTGCCTCATCCTTTGCCGCCTGAATTGACCTGGACCGACGCAACGGTTGCCTTACTGTCTCAGGCTGACCGGGCGTTGAGCCGGCTCAACGGACGCGCAGCAAGTATGCCTAATCCACATTTGTTGATCGGGCCGATGACAACACGCGAAGCAGTGGCATCCAGCAGTATCGAAGGTACGACTTCTGATTTTCCAGATCTCTACCAGTTTCAGCTCGACGGAACGGCGCCCGACCGGGATGATGCCGAAGAAGTGGATAATCACGTCCGGGCCATGCAGTTGGGCTTGCAGCGGTTGCAGCAATTGCCCATGAGCTTGCGGTTGATACGTGACGTTCATCGAGAGCTGATGTCCGGCACCAGGGGTGGCAACCGCCGGCCGGGGGAATTTCGGGCCAGTCAGGTGGTGATCGGCGGGCGGCGTGGCATACGGTATGCGAGATACGTTCCTCCACCGCCTGGTGAGATGACAACCGCGCTGTACGCGCTGGAGGAATTCACCGTATCCGATAGCCCGCTTCCGATGTTGGTCCAGGCGGCGCTGATACATTACCAGTTCGAGGCTATTCACCCGTTCGAGGATGGCAACGGGCGTACTGGTAGGGTGCTGATAACTTTGCTACTTTGCGAACGCGACTACCTACAGCATCCTTGGCTGTACGTGAGTGACTATTTCGCTAAGTATCGTCAAGAATACCTGGACTTGCTTCTGGGCGTGAGCCTGCGCGGCGAATGGGATTCATGGCTTCGATTTTTTCTGATGACTGTAGCGGCGGTAGCCGTTGACGCGTTGGCACGAATAGAAAATCTGGACAATATCAGTTCAGATTATCGGGGCCGGGTCAGGTCTCACCGTACCGCTGGCACAGCGTTTCGACTCATCGCGGCGCTGTTCGAACTGCCTTATATAACATCTCCCCGAGTCCAGTCCCTCCTCGGCCTGTCCCACACGTCAGCTCAGGGGCACTTGTCGCGCCTGGTGGATGCTGGAATACTGGCCCCGGTCGGAGAACGACGTCGGCCCCAACTATATGTCGCTCCTGGCATCCTCAACGCTATTGCCGAGGAACCGGACTTTCGCGACTTCTGATACTCTCCACCGCCGCCCGTATCTCATCGGCGTGGACGGCGTAGAAGGTCCCCACCACCTGCCCGCCTCCCGGCGTCCGACGCGCGGCGGCGCGCACCATGCCCACCACTTCGCCGGCAATGTTGAGAACCGGCCCGCCGCTGTCGCCAGGGTCGATGGGCGCGTCCATCTCCAGGTTCCGCCCGTAGCTCTGGGCGCCGAAGTTGGTGATCTGCGAAAGGATGCCCGCGTTGGCTTTGGGCGAGCCCACCTCGCCGTCACCCTTGACGCCGCTGCCCGAGTATCCCAGGGCCAGCAGATCCCCGGCGATGTCGTTGATGTCGGCGTCACCGAGGACCAACGGGGCCGCGCCCGTCCCGAGCCGTGTTGCCGGGACGTCGTACTCAAGCAGCGCGACGTCCCGGCGTTTGTCCACGCCGGCCACCATCGCGGCGAATGCCGGGGCGGCCGACTGCCGGACGGTGACCTCCGCGCTGTCGGATACCACGTGCGCCGCCGTGACGATTACCCCCGGCTCCAGCAGCCAGCCCGTGCCGTGCTGCCCCCCTTCCGGTTCGATGTAGAACACCGCCGGCCAGGCCTGTTGGTATACACCAGTCAGATTAGAAGGAGCGCTTGCTGCAAGCGCAGCATCGACCGCACGCTGTACCCGTGCGTCCAGTTCGGCGTCGCTGGGGCCGCACGCCGCTACCGATACCAAAAAAAGCGCGGCAACCCAGACCGCGGCCACGCGGACAGCGAGGTTGCCGCGGTTGTCGCGCAACGCCGGCGTGGAGGAGCTTAGATGAACCGCGCCTGCGCCCGCGCCTCGTCGGCGTAGTCGATATAGACCGTGATGACCTCGCTGAAGAAGTCCACCGCCTCCACGCCCTGCTCCCGTTGGCCTACGCCGGAGGCCTTGAGGCCGCCAAAGGGCAGGTGCACCTCGCCGCCCAGCGTTGGGGCGTTGACGTGGACCATTCCGGCGTCCACCGTGTTGATGTACCGGAAGGCCCGCGGGATGTCACGGGTGTACACCGACGAGGACAGGCCGAACTTGACGCTGTTGGAAATCTCCACGGCGTGGTCCAGGTCGCGGGCGCGGAACACCGTCAGCACCGGCCCGAATATCTCCTCCCGGGCAATCCGCATTTCGGGGTCCACGTCGGTGAAGATGGTCGGCTCCACGTACCAGCCCTCATCGTAGATGCCGCCGTGCAGGGTGCGGCCGCCGAAGGCCAGGGTCGCGCCCTCGTCCCGTCCGGCGGTGATGTAGTCTGATACCGTCCGCTGCTGCGATTCGCTGGAAAGCGGGCTCACGTCGATGCCCTCGTCCAGCCCGTCGCCGATGGTCAGCTTGGACGTGCGCTCGATCAGCTCCTCCATGAACTGGTCATAGACCCCGTCCTCCACAATCACCCGGCTGGTGGCGGTGCAGCGTTGGCCCGTCGAGCCGAACGCGCCCTGCACGATGCCGCCCAGCGCCTTGTCCAGGTCGGCGTCGGCCAGCAGGATAACGGCGTTCTTGCCGCCCATCTCGGCCTGTACCTTCTTCAGCAGGGAGGCCCCTCGCGTGTACAGCTCGGTACCGATCTCCGTGCTGCCGGTGAAGGATATGCCGGTCACGTCCGGCGATTCCACCAGCGCGTTGCCCACGCTGCCGCCGGGGCCGGTGATCAGGTTCAAAACGCCGGGGGGCACGCCGGCTTCCTCGAACACCTCAGTTAGTTTCACGGCACACAACGGCGTGCTCGAGGCTGGCTTGAAGATCATTGCGTTGCCGCAGATCAGCGCCGGCGCCATCTTCCACGCCGGAATGGCGATCGGGAAGTTCCACGGGGTGATGATGCCCACCACGCCCAGGGGTCGGCGCACGGTGTAGGCCACCGTGTTGGGCAGCTCCGACGGCGTGGTGTAGCCGAACATCCGCCGACCCTCGCCGGCCGCGTACTCCATGATGTTCATGGCCCGCTTGACCTCGCCCCGCGCGTCTGGCAGCGGCTTGCCCTCCTCTTCGGTGATGGTCCGCGCGATCTCGTCGGATCGACGCTCCATGATCTCCAGAGCGCGGAAGAGCACCTGCGCGCGCACCGGCGCCGGCGTGTCGGCCCAGCCGGCAGCGGCTTCGGCGGCGGCCGCCACAGCCCGCAGCGTGTCCTCGGGATTCGACAGCTGGAAGTGTCCCAGCAACGTGTTCTTGTGGGCCGGGTTGTACACGGAATAGGTGCGGCCGGAGTCGGAGGGCGTCCACTGGCCGTTGATAAAGTTGTTGTGCGTGCGAACATCGCTTGGTGAAGAATTCGGGGTGGGCATCGTGGCTGGAACTCCTGTGTCCGTCCGCCTCCGGCGGCTTGCAAGTGCGTTGCAGAATACTACCGGGCGCAACCCACGGCAAGCGTCGTGGCAGCCAGCGACACGGGCGGGTTACAATGACATTGCCCGCAACGGTCTGCTCGCTGCCGGCCAGTTTTGATCGATCAAGGAGACGCCCCATGGCCGCCTACATCATTGCGACGATTGAAGTTACCGACCCCGAGAAGTTTGAGGTCTACCGCGGGCAGGTCCCCGCCACTATCGAAAACCACGGCGGCCGTTACCTGGCCCGTGGCGGCGAGGTGACAGTGGTCGAGGGCGACCAGCCCACTCGCCGCACCGTCATTCTGGAATTCGACAGCCTCGAAAAGGCCAACGGCTGGTACTACTCCGATGACTACGCCGGCCCCAAGGAACTGCGGATCGCCTCCACCATCTCCAATGTGACGATCGTGGAAGGGGTCTGACCGCCCCACGGCTTGGGAGTGAATCCAGCATGACCACCGCAACCGGTAATAAAACCCGTCCGCGCATCAGGGTTCAGGAACTGGTTAGCCGGTTCGTCCGGCAGGGCCTGGATCGCCCGCTGTCCGAGGATGACCCGGACATCTACTACCCTGATTCGGACGGAAACCCCATGGCAGAAACCGACGCCCAGTTCTACCCGCTCTCCGAAACAGTACTCGCCCTGCGCCAACACTATGCCGACCGGGACGATGTCTATGTCTCCGGCGACCTCCTGGTCTACTACCGGATGAACGACAACACGGTACGCCTCGCTCCGGACGTGTTCGTCGTGTTCGGCGTGGAGGATTACCTGCGCAGCTCTTACATCATCTGGCGCGAGGAAGGCAAAACCCCGGATTTCGTTCTGGAAATCGCGTCGCCCAGCACCTTCGTGCGCGACATGACCGAAAAGCGGGCGCTTTACGCGGCGCTGGGTGTGACCGAATACTGGCGCTTCGACCCCACCGGGCAACTTTTCGCCCCAACTCTGGTCGGCGAGCAGTTGGCCGAGGATGGAGAATACGAACCCATCGAAATCGGGGCGGGCGATGACGGGATGCTGCGCGGATTCAGCGTGGTGCTGGGGTTGGAAGTTTGCCAGCGTCCCAACGGTGACTTACGCCTCTACGACCCGGAAACCCTGACCTGGCTCAGCTATCTTGCGGAAGAAGTGGCCGCCCGCCAGGCCGCCGAGGATGCCCGCGCTGTCGCCGAAGATGCCCGCGCTGTCGCCCAGGATGCTCGCGATGTCGCCGAGGACGCCCGCGACGCCGCCCAGGATGCCCGGGATGCCGCCGAAGATGCCCGCGCTGCCGCCGAAGCTCGCGCCCTCGCCTTGGAGGATCGGCTCAGACAGCACGGCCTGATGCCCGATGCCGAGTGACGTTCACCGCGACCGGCCCGGGCAAGAATAAAATCGGGGCGGGTGTCAAACCCGCCCCTCAAATGCGCTTATCTATGGCGTAGGGTGCGCTATCCCTCAAAGTCCACGCCCACGCCCACTATCTCCACCTGCATGGAGCGGATGTCCGGCGCGCCCTCGTCGAAGGTCACGCCCACCACCACGTTGATCCCGCGATCAACCTCGGGAGTTCCCGGGATCTCGAAACTGGCGTCCAGGTTGTCGCCCTTGATGGCCATGCCCAAGTGCTCGGCGATGATCTTCTCGCCGTCGTACACCAGCACCTCGGCCACGTTGGCGTGCGAGCGCGCGCGGAAGGACACCGACACCGACTCGGCCTTGGTGCGGTTTCCGTTCTGCACCGTGGGGGTGGGTATGGCGAAGTGCAGCCAGGTGTTCTGCCCCTCGTTGCCCTCAATGCGCACGAACGGCCCGCAGTGACGCACGGCGGTGATGCGGTTCAGGTACTCTCCGGTCATGGCGGAGCCGTGTACCCAGGATGTGAATTTCTGTCCTGCCATCGTCGTAACCTCCTGGCGGCGGCGCGGTTGGAAAACGTGATTGTCGCGATTGGTTACAGGGGATCGTATCACGGTACAGAATACCCGTCAGGCGGGTAGACCGCAACAACGTCCCAGGAGCGGCCAGGGTCATTCGGTTTTCCTGAATGCCGTGGCCCCGAAGCCCGAACGTCATTGCGAACACCCACCCCTGTCACTGCGAGCACAGCGTGGCAATCCCGTCGCCACAGCGCAGCCCCTCGCCGAAAGCGGTCGCATCGCTCCGTTGCTGCCGCGCTATTCCATTCCGGACGGCGACAACCTAATGACTCTCGGGAACGCCCAGGGCAAGCGCATTTGGAACTTGCCGGCCCGTCACTCCGGCGAAATCCGGAGTCCAAAAAACGACGGGACGGGGGTCTTGTACTGGATTCCTGCCTACAGGAGGATCACTGTGGCCGGAGACGACACGGGCTGCCAGGCGGCAGCCCGTATGCTACTTCCCTGCCGGAGCGGCCGAGTGATTAGAGCATCGTCCCCTGCTGCCGCTCCATTTCCAGCAGGCGCGCTTTCACGCCGATGCCGCCGGCGCCGTAACCGTGCAGGCTTCCGGTGCTGCCCACCACCCGGTGGCACGGAATGATCAGGGGGAAGGGGTTTCTGGCCATCGCCTGGCCGGCGGCGCGAGAGGCTTTGGAGTTCCCGGCGGCCTCTGCCAGCCACTGGTAGGAACGTGTTTCGCCCGCTGGTATGCCGCGGCAAGCGGCCCAGGCCGCCCCGAAGAACGGCGAAGCATTGGAGAGATCTAGCGGAATCCCATCCAGCGCTATGACGTTGCCCGCAAAGTATTCCCTGAACGCAACCAGCGCCTTTGCGAAGACGGCCGGATTATCCTCGGCGCCGTTCACCGCATCGCCCAGGCCATCCAGGGCTTCTTGCGGCTCCGGCTGCAGGCTGACCCGGCGCAGTCCGCCCGCCGAACCCAGCAGTGCCAACCACCCGAAGGGAGTTTCCTCCAGGCAGTAGCAGAGCGCCTCACATGACCCCGTGGTTGAACTCATTGCACCGCCGTTTCGTCAGAGTTGCGCGATATTCCCAGATGTCATTGCGAACGAAGCGCCGCAATCGCGATTTCCCGAAAGGTCATCGCGCCGTCGTTCCGTATAAGTGGTGAAAACGTCATTGCGAGCGAAGCGTGGCAATCTCGTTGCCGCAGCACGGGCCTTTGCCCTAAATCAGCCTTCCCGGCGGCGCAGAGCATACCACGCCAGCGGCCCGCGAACCGCTTTCCAGGCCTCCACCACGCCGGTGTCCGTTTCCGTGCCGGAATGCTCGCGCCCGGCATACCTGTGGCGGGCGTAGGCGTTGACGATCCGGCCGATCTCGTGGCCTCGCTCCGGCACCACCGCGGCCAGCGCCCCCGCCCATTGGTTTGGCGTCTGGTGCTCCCGCAGCGGAACCGACGCGAACCGGCCCAGGCGGCGCAGGCGTCTATACGCGCCCGGCACGTCGCTGGGCGGGGCCAGCAGCCATCGCCACAGCGCCCCGGCGACGAGCGCCAGCGCTACCGCGGCGGCCGACGCGCCGACGATCCAGGGCAGGAAGCTACGGGCGGTGTTGGTCCAACCCGTACCGGTGGCATTGTCGGCTACCAGGTCGGAATCTTCCAGCCCGTCCTCGAAGTCCAGGCAGTCCTCTTCGATCTCGCAGAGCAGATCGTCGATGTCGCTGCTGTCTCCGGCGGCCAACGCCCGGCGGGCCTGCTCCTCCGGCGGGATGGCCAACGGTATATCCCTGCCGGGAGTGGGCTCGAATGGGATCCAGCCGTAGCCGGGGAAAAACACCTCGGTCCAGCCGTGGCTGTGGCGATCCGTAACCACGTAGATATGCGATCCGTCCGCGAGGTTTCCGGTGGTATAACCGGTGGTCATGCGTGCCGGCACGCCCAGGCTCCGCATCAGCACGGTCATTGCGGAACCAAAGTATTCGCTGTAACCCTCGCGGCTTTCGAACAGGAAGTAGTCGACGCCGTCCGCGCCGAAAGGGGGAGGATCGATGGCGAGGTTGTAGGTGAAGTTGCTCTTCAGATACTGCTCAACCGCCGCCGCCTTGTCGTAGGGTGTCTCCGCCCCGGCGGTAATCTGGCGAGCCAGATCCGCCACGCGCGGTGGCATATCCTCGGGCAACTGCGTGTACCGGGCCCAGAGCCACGGAGCGTATTCCTCGCCGCCGGTGCGCAGTTGTTCCGGCTCCGCGGAGGACACCGAGGCGGTCAGCTGGTAGGGGTCGCCGGCCTCTGCCGCGCCGCCGGCGGCACGCACCGCCAGCACGTCCGGCTCGGACGGCACGATTTCGCCGATGACGGCGTTGATGACGCTGCCGGCCGCGTCGCGCTCAATCGACTCCAGCACAAACGACGTCGGCAGGGCTCCGGAGACGGCTTCGGCCGCGGCGAACGCGTCCGCGGACACGGCATCGCGCAGGCCGTCCACCGCCAGCCGTAGGGCTGAAGGCAGCAGGTCGGTCTCGCTCTCCAGGTGCGGATCTATGACGTATCGTGGGGAATCGAAGGTTTCGACGCGCACGTCCCGGTTTGCTCCGATCACCTGCCCGCCCGCGAAGAGGCTGCGGCTGTCGTAGTTGGGAATGACCTCAAAGGTGACGTTGAACCGTTCCTGGTAGGGGTTCGGCGCGCTGTATTCGGGTTTCCAGCCGGGCTCGCGAAGCACCGTCCCGTCGGATAGCCACCCCTCGTGCGTGTAGGTCCCGTAGGAACGCGCTTTCCAGTACATGGGCACCGGGGAGTTGACCTGCAGCACCGGCGTGTCCGTGGGGTTGATGGTCCCCTGGAACGCCATGGTGTCGCCCCAAATGCGGTACGGCAGCGGACGCCGCGCCGGCAGGCCGGCGAACAGTCGGTTGAAGTCCTCCTCCCACTGCACCAGGGGCGCCCGGGTCAGCGAGTAAAAGGAGTTGGCCGGACCCCACTGGCCTCCCACCGGCAGCAGGAACGCGATCACCAGCGCGATGATCGCCACCACCGATGTGTCGCTCACGGTCAGGATGCCCAGGTGCCCGTCGTAGACTCGGCCCTGCGCGTCCCAACGCTGGCGGGAGCGCACCGACTGCACCCAGCCCACCAGCAGCAGGCCGGTGAACACGTAGATGGCCAGGTAGATGCTGGCGGTGTCGGGCAGGAAGGTGAGGTTGGACATCAGGCCCACCGATCCCAGGGCGAATACGCCCCAGAAGTTGCGATAGCGGAAAAATACCCATCCGGCCAGGTAGCCTGACAGCCACGCCGCCATCATCAATCCCACCGCAAAGGGCAGTGGGTCCACGCTGATGCCTTCGTTGCGGGCCGCCAGCACCCATAGGCCCAGCCGCTCGAAAAGTTCGCCGGCGCTGGTGACCTCCAGCTCCACCGGAGCCGCGACGACCATCTGCCAGATGATCACGCCGATGCCGACGATCAACCCCACCGGCAACACCGCGGCGGTCCACAGGCGAATCCGGGTAAGCGGTATGGCAGTCAGCACCGCCAGCACCGTGACCAGGACCAGCGACGGCGATGGCGCCCAGTCCGCAACTTCCACCGACCATACGACGATGATCATGTTCAGGAGCAGCAGGCTGGCGGCTACCCAGCCGTCCGGCGGTCGCAGCGTTGCCAGGACTGCTAGCAGCCAGCGGCCCGCGCCGGCGCCGTTCCACGTCGGATTGGCCCCCGGCGAGGGCGGAGTCAAGGGAGTGGATGGAGCCGCGATGGTAGCCATGACTTGGTTACTTTACATATCTCTTCGGTACGGAACCCATCGTATCGCTATTCCACCCGGACGGCCACCGGCCCGGGATCCGCGACCGGCGCCGGACCTGCCGGCGCGCCGCTGCCGTCGAATGCGCTCGCTCCGCCGGCGGCCAGCGGACGCGACAGGGCCTGGTTGATGTCTCCGTCGCGCCGCACGATGTAGATGGGTATGTCATGCTGGGCCAGGTAGTCGGCGACGGCCTGGCCGGTGGTTCCGGTGCTCGATCCCCCGTCGGCGTCGGTGAACGACGTGTGGTCCACGTAACATACCGTAACGTTGATCCCCTGCCGGCGCAGGCTTACCAGCGCCGCGGTCCACTCCGGCCGGCGAGAGGCCGTGATGACCATCAGCGTGTTGAAGCCCGAAAGGTGGGGGCGCAGGTCGTAGATGAACCGCTCCAGCGACAGGACGCCGTCGGCGCGAATGCCCGCCAGGGTCTCCATCAGTATGCCCAGCTGAGCCGGTCTGCGGTCCGGGTTCATCATCCAGAGGTCAGAGGAATTGGCGGCCAGCCCCACGGGAACCGCCGTTGCGTCGCAGTGCTGCACCAGCGAGGCCGCAACGGTGACGGCCAGCTCTTCGGTGTTGTCCGGTGGTTCGCCCAGGTGGGACCGCCGCTCCATGTCCAGCAGCACCCACGCCTGCGCCGACACGCCGATGTCGAACTCCTTGACCATCAGGCGGTTCATGCGCGCGGTGTACGGCCAGTGGATGCGGCGCAGGCTGTCGCCGTGGGCGTAGTCCCGCACCGTGGATGACTCGGGTGTGATGGCTGGCGTGCGCCGCGAAAGGACGGAGTCGCTGGGAAGGTTGGCGAACCGGCGGTCCAGGTCGGGCAGCGGCACCGTCTTGGGCAGCACCGTATACGATTGATCGTTGAGGAACATCCGGCTCAGGCGGAACAGTCCGAAGGGATCGCGGGCGGTGACGCGCACCTGCCCGGTGCGATAGATGCCCCGTCGCGAAAGGTACGTGGCGATGCGGAAGGACCGCACCTGTCCCCTGACCATCGCTACCGTGCGTCCGCCCGGTTCGGCCAGGTCGGTGTTCTCCACCACTTCCAGCCACGACTTGGGCAATCGCGTGCGGTTGATCAGCTGGATCTGGCCTTCCAGGTAGTCCCCGACCCTGCCGCGGGTTCCCAGCCGCGTCAGCCGTACCTCGATGCCGCGCAGGTTGAGCCAGGCCCAGCCGTAACCGATCCCCACCAGCAGCACCAGTGTGAACAGCAACCGATAGAAGAACGCAAACCCGGTGCCCAACGAGTAAAACAGCACTGCCAGAATCAGCAGGCTGAACAGTATCTTGCGCCGGTGCTGGCTGATAAGAGACTTGATGTTGGTCATGATGGTCTACCGTTTAGCTGTTCCAGAACTCCGGGTTGGTGAACCGTTCGGGAATGTTGCCGTTCATGGCATCGGGGAATTCATCAACGGTCATAAGTAGCTGTTCTGCAATAATCCGGCCCGTGAAAGTTGCGTCTATTTCCTTGTTGCCGAAAGAAACGAAGGTGTGCAGGCCCAAACCAAAATGACGGTAACGCCAGTGGTCGTTTCGTGCTGTTTCGACAAACCCCATACGCGAAAGCAAATTTTGAAGTTCTCTGGGCCGGACATTGCCGTAGCGAGGCATCAGACGTCTGCTGGTTCTGGGGTAGCCAAGGTTACGTGGTGCACGCGGTAAGAAATGCCCTCGCCTGCCAGTTCTTGTATCAAGTCGGCCATTGCCGCTTTGGCAGTCTGTTTATCAGCCAGCCCAGAACCGTCGGGCCAGGGGTCGGTGATGGCGTCGACCATCATGTCAGTGATGCTCTCGAGTGCTTCTGCCTCGGTGTCCCCCTGTGCTCCGACACCCAGCACGTACGAACACCACGCAGCGTAGCATGTTGACCCGTCAGACAGGGCCCCTTCCCAGGTAACAACATCAAAAGTATGCATGATCACTTCCCTACTTCGACGTATCGGCTCCCTGCCTGTCAAGAGGTGTCAGGAATCTAACTGCCTATGCCGTTCATTTGTTCCAGAATTCAGGATGGGTAAACGGCTCGGTAACATTCCCGTTCATAGTTTCGCGAAATTCGTCAACAGTCATTCGTAGCTGCTTGGTGATAATGTCACTCATATAATCCGGTCTGATCTCTTTGTTTCCGAAAGACATCCGGGTACGGAAACCTAGCCCATCGTGGCGATAGTGGCGATGATGATTTCTTAAGGTTTCGATGAACCCCATCCGCAACAGCAGACGGTGGAGCTCCGTCGGCCGTACGTTGGCGTATCTGGGCATCAGATATTGGCTGGCTCGGCGTCTGCTACCGATACAATCCGCGTCCAACAGGCGATGCCTTCGGCCTCACGTTCACGGATCATTTCTGTCATTTCATCCGCTGCGGCCTTCGGATCCACCAGGCTTTCAGCAAGGTCTTCCGGGTCATTGATGACGTCGGTGATGATCAACCTGATGACCTCGAGCGCCTCCTCCGTATCGCCCTGCGACCACACGCCGTAGACGTAGGAGCACGATGCGGCGTAGCAGGTCGATCCGTCAGACAACTTGCCTTTCGAAACCAGTACGTCAAAGGTGTACATACCCCGTCCTCCCAAGTTCCCAAACCTACCTCGCCCCCGGCACGGGCACGCTGTTCAGCAGCTCGCTCACCAGCTGTTCCGGTCGCACCCCGCGCATCCTCGCCGCCGGGGTGAGCACGATGCGGTGGGACAGCACGGCCACCGCCAGTTCCTTGATGTCGTCGGGCAGTACATAGTCCCGTCCGCGGACCAGCGCCAGCGCTCTACCGGTGCGGAACAGGCCCAGCGACGCCCGGGGCGATGCTCCCAACGCCGCGTCGGCGTGTCCCCGAGTCGCTTCCGCCAGCGTCACCAGGTACTCGCGCACCAGGCTGTCAACGTACACTTCCTGCGCCGCCTGCTGCAGCGCCAGAACCTGCTCCGGCGTGGCCACGGACTCCAGGTCCAGGATGGGGTGCGAGTGTTCCTGCTGGGCGATGATCGTGATCTCCTCCTCGAACCGCGGGTACCCCACGTTGATGCGCATCAGGAACCGGTCCAACTGCGCCTCGGGCAACGGGAACGTCCCCTCGTACTCGATGGAGTTCTGCGTGGCGATGACCAGAAACGGCGGCGGCAGGGGATGCGTCACCCCATCCACCGTGACCTGCCGCTCCTCCATGGCTTCCAGCAGCGCCGACTGGGTCTTGGGCGTCGCGCGGTTGATCTCGTCGGCCAGCACCAGGTGGGCCGCGATGGGCCCCGAACGGAAGGAGAACTCCCCCGAGGACTGGTTGTACACCGATACGCCGGTCACGTCGCTGGGTAGCAGGTCCGGCGTGAACTGGATCCGCGAAAAGGTGCCGCCGATGGAGACCGCGATGGAACGGGCCAGCATCGTCTTGCCGACGCCGGGAACATCCTCGACCAGGATGTGTCCTTCCGCGACCAGGGAGGCCAGCGCCATCTCGATCACTTCGCTCTTCCCGACAATCACCGTGGCGACATTGTCGGCGATGCGTCGGGCAACGGCGGCGGCGTCCAGAATGGCTGGAGATACACCTGCTGCGGGCGAAACTGCTGTGTTTTGCACGGTACTGTCCTGACCGATTTGGATGACTTAGCGCCAGTTTAGCACAGGCGCCGCAGGCCGGCCGCCTCAGCCCGCGATGCTACAATCCACCCATGACCACCCACCTCGACATGAGCGACCCGAAGTATCTGGAAGCGACGGCCTCCATCCTGCGTCGCCACGAAAACTTCGAGCCCGAGGCCAACATCACCACCGCCGTCCGCGATTTCCTCGTCGTGACCGAGTTGGCCCGGCCTGAGGCGATAGTCGAGGAAAACCCGCCTGCCGACGACAGCCGCCGCGCCGTCGACCTGACCGCCCTCGATACCTTCATCGAGTTCAAGCGTCGCATTGGCACCGTCGGCGGTTTCGACCCCGACCCGGCCAATGTTCAGCAGTTGGATGACTACTTGGAAGCGTCCAAGGTTGCAGGTAAGGGCATCCGCACCGGCATCCTCACCGATGGCAAGTACTGGCTGTTGCGCTGGCCCGAAGCCGGTGTGGTGAAGACGGCGCCGCCCTATGGCTTCGTTCTGGAATCGGCGGACCGTTGGCTGCTGCTCTACGAGTGGCTGCGGGACAGCGCCCTCCTGTCGCTGGAAAGCATCCCGGCCGACCGATTCAACGTGGAGCGGTATCTCGGGCCCGGCAGCCCAACCTACCAGCGCGACATCGACGTGCTTGCTCGCCTCTACGACCAGGCCGCCCAGTACGAAACGGTCAAGGTCAAACGCCGGCTCTGGGAGAACCTCCTCCGCGCCGCCCTGGGCGAAATCGCCCGCGACCCTTCCGATCTTGACCACCTGTTCATCCGGCACACCTACCTCAGCCTCGTCATCGGCATGGCCGTTCAGGCCTCTTTCGGTATTGACCTGCGCCAGGTGGCTGCATCCGACCCTTCCGACCTGTTGCAGGGACGCCGTTTCCGCGACGCCACCGGACTCAGCGGCATCATCGAATCTGACTTCTTCGCCTGGCCCGACGAGGTGGGCGGCCACGACCTGCTCAAGGCACTGGCCCGCCGCGTGACCCGTTTCGACTGGCAAAACGCCCCGCCCGACATCGCCGCCATCCTCTACGAGACCGTCATACCGCCCGAGGAACGCCGCACCCTGGGCGAGTACTACACCCCTGCCTGGCTCGCCCAGGCCATGGTTAAAGAGCTGGTGGATGACCCCCTGAACCAGCGCGTCCTGGACCCTGCCTGCGGTTCCGGAACCTTCATCGCCGCCGCCGTCGCCCACTTCCTCGCCTCCATTGCCGACGCGCCCCTGGAACCCAAAGAACTCCTCGAACGCCTGCGCGTCGCAGTCACCGGCATCGACGTCCATCCGGTGGCGGTCCACCTCGCCCGCGCCGCCTGGGCCCTGGCCGCCCGCCCGGCCATCGAGGCCACCGTGGGTGCCGGCTACGACGCCTCCGGCTCCGTCCCCGTGTATCTTGGCGACGCCCTCCAGCTCCGGTTTAACGCCGGCGACCTCTTCGCCGGCCAGCAGGTCACCATCCAGGTGGACCCGGACCCCATTCCCGGCAGCGCCAACACGGAGCTGACCTTTCCCATCTCCCTGGTGGACCGGGCCGACACCTTCGACTCCCTCATGAGCCAGGTCGCCGCCGACATCGAACGCGGCGATGACCCACTGCTCGCCCTGGACGACCACGGCGTCACCGACGCCGACCCGCAGCGGGCCGGGGAGCGCCAGATCCTGGCTGCCACCATCGCCACCCTGCAACAACTCCACGACCAGGGCCGTAACCACATCTGGGCCTACTACACCCGCAACCTCGTCCGCCCCGTCGCCCTGAGCCGGACGAAAATGGACGTGGTTATCGGCAACCCACCCTGGCTGAACTACAACCAGACCGCCGACATCCTCCGGGATGAGCTGAAGAAGCAGAGCCAGAGCCTCTACGGTATCTGGCAGGGCGGACACTACGCGACCCACCAGGACGTGGCCGGGCTGTTCTATGCCCGCAGCGTTGATCTGTATCTGAAGGACGGCGGCAAAATTGGCATGGTGCTGCCGCACAGCGCGTTGCAGTCCGGGCAGTATGCCAAGTGGCGCAGCGGGAAATGGGAACATCACCCGTTTACTCCCAAGGGCAACATCAGCAAAACAGTGGCGCGCACCCTGGCGGTCAATTTCGGACACAAGGCGGCGTGGGATCTGGAGCGGCTGGTACCCAACACCTTCTTTCCAATGGCCTCCTGCGTGGTGTTTGCCCAGCGGACGGGAGAAAACGCAGAGGCAACCCCGCTGGCCGGCTCGGTGGAACGCTGGGAGGGTGCCACCGGCTCGGACGACGTGCGGCGGTTGTCCAGCGGCATAACCGACACCTCGGTCAGCGGCGACTCGCCTTACGGCGGCTACACGCGGCAGGGCGCGTCAATCGTGCCCCGCTGCCTGTTCTTTGTCAACGAAACGGAAAACACCGCCGCCGTCCGGGCCGGTCAGACCGTCACGGTCAGCCCGCGACGTGGAACGCAAGACAAAGCCCCGTGGCGCGACTTGGACCTGACCTCCATCACGGACCAGACCGTTGAGCGCAGTCACCTCTACGACGTGCACTTGGGGGAAACGGTGGTTCCCTACGCCACGCTGGAACCCATCAAAGCGATCCTGCCGGTGAAACGAGGAGAACACGAGATATCAACCGACAACGGTGGGACCGGTGGCATACGGCTGGGTGGCCTGGAACGGCGAATGCGTGGACGTTGGCAGACTATCAGTGGTTTGTGGGATGCAAATAAGCGGCCGGCCAATAAACTAGATATGCACGGACAATTAAACTACTACGGGAAACTGTCGTCACAACTGGAATGGCGGGCAAATCAGGATGCCAAGCCGGTGCGGATCGCCTATTCAGGATCTGGCGAACCCACTGCGACAATAATCCACGACAATGCCAGCATAGTCGATTACACCCTTTTCTACGTCACCTGTACGGACATAAAAGCAGCGCATTACCTGCTGGCCATTATCAACAGCGATACATTGTACGATGCCGTGATGCCGTTAATGACCAAAGGCCAATTTGGGGCGCGTCATGTGCAAAAACACTTATGGAAGCTGCCGATACCGGAGTTTGACGCTGGCAACGTGCTGCACGCAAGCCTGGCGAAGGCTGGGGAGCGGGCGGCGGCCGGCGTGGCAGAACGGCTGGCGGAGCTGCGGGCGGAGCGGGGCGACAGGCTGACGGTGAACATCGCCCGGCGCGAGCTGCGGGCCTGGCTGCGCAACTCGCTGGACTGGGCGGTGATTGAGCGGCTGATGCACCTGCTCATCGGCCAGCCGTCTCTGAGTGGACCGGATCCGAGTGGACCGTCTCCGAGTGGACCGGGATGGAAGGAGGGCTGGGAAAGCCGGCCCGGCGGCCGGCTGGTGCTGAGCGCGGCGGCGGCGCTGGAGGAGGCGCGGCTGGAGCGTGAGGTGCAGCAGGATCGGTGGCTGGAGCGGCGTCGCAGCTGATGGCAACTCCCAATCCTGAGGACCCGCCTCGACCGGAGATTGCCCCGGCGGAGATTGCCCCGGCGGAGATTGCCCCGACGGAGACCTACATCCTGGACGCATCGGCGGCGGTGGAGTACCTGCTGGATCGGCCGGCGGGGGTGCAGGTGGCCGCCATGATAGCCGGGGCCAGGCTAATCGCGCCGGAAATGCTGGACGCGGAAGTGATGTCGGGTCTGCGCAGTCAGGTGCTTCACGGGGAGATCGATGAGGCCCGGGCGCTCACGGCGCTGGCCGACCTGGCGGCCATGCCCGTTGAGCGAGTATCGCACGGCCCGCTAATCCCTTTGGCCTGGCCGTACTACCGGAACGTGACGGCCTATGATGCGCTGTACGTTGCCGCCGCCCGGGTTTACGAAGCCGCGATACTCACGTGCGACGGTCATCTATCCCGCGCTCCGGCCGGCGTGCTCGGCGTGGCGGTGCGAAACGTCGACGTTGGATGACGGCCGCGCGACTCTCCCTCACGCGTACCCACTTTGTAAAATCGGTCGTTGCGAGCCACCCCTCTATCCTTGCGAGCCACCCCTCTGTCATTGCGAGCGCAGCGTGGCAATCTCGTCGCTGGAGGGATCCTCCGCTCAAGTCAACGAGATCGCCACGTCGCTGCGCTCCTCGCGATGACAAAGTGGGTACGCGTGAGGCGACTCTCCTGAATGACACCGCAGACCCAACCCGCTATAATTGCACGGCGTAAACGAACGGCACACTCTTTCACGAGGCAGCGTTGCTATGGAATTCGCATTCACCCCCGAACAGGAAGCCCTGCGCTCCGAAGTCCAGCAATTTATTGCGGAAAACGTAACTCCCGAGATCGTCGCCGAGCTTGAGGACACCGGCATCCGCCGGCGCGGACCCAAGACCCGCGAGATGTACCAGCAGATCTCCGAACGGGGCTGGATCGGCATGTCCTGGCCCCAGGAATACGGCGGCCAGGACGGCAGCCGGATCGATCAATACGTCGTTGAGGAGGAATTCGCCCGCGCTGGCATCACCGTCGGCGGCGCCGGCTCCGGCGCTCCTGCCATCCTCGCCGCCGGAACCGAGGAGCAGAAACAGGAGTTCCTGCCCGGCATCATTCGCGGCGAGATTTCCTTTGCCCTCGGCTTCACCGAGCCCCAGGCGGGAGCCGACCTGGCCGGCCTGCAGTGCCGCGCCGTCCGCGACGGCGACGAGTACGTCATCAACGGCCAGAAGATGTACACCACCGCCGCCCACTACGCCACGCACATCTACCTGATGGCGCGCACCGATCCCGACGCGCCGCGTCACCGGGGCATCAGCATCTTCCTCATCCCCATGGACACGCCGGGCATCACCGTGCGTCCCCTGTGGACCATCCAGAACGACCCGCCGGCTCCCCTGGGAACCACCTACGGCGATAACCGCACCAACGAGACCTTCTTTGAGAACGTCCGCGTCCCTGCCTCCTGCCTGCTCGGCGAGGAGAACCAGGGCTGGTACGTTGGCGCCATGGGACTCAACCTCGACCGCGTGGGCGCGTCCCGCTACCTCATCTCCATTCAGCGCGACGAGGACATCGTCAACTGGGTCAAAGACAACGACATCGAGGGCTACGCCATGCGCGAAGACCCCACCATGCGCGACCGCCTCGCCGATATGTGGATCGAGGGCCAGGTCTGCCGGCTGATGACCCTGCGGAGCATGTCCATCGTGGAGAGCGACGGCAACTTCACCTACGAGGGTTCCGCCGAAAAGGTCTTCGCCCCCGAGCACGGCGTCCGCACCACCGAGACCATCGCCCAGATGCTCGGGCCCTACGGCCAGTTGCTCAACGGTTCCGAGGACGCCATCGAAAGCGGCGTCTTCGCCCACAACCTCATGGGCGCCTTCCAGAGCGGCATCAACCACGGCAGCGTCCAGGTCATGCGCGACCAGGTGGCCCGCCGCGGTTTGGGCATGCCCCGCGTCTAGCAATCACCGGAGTTGCCGTCGTGACGCAACCGCTGGCCGTAGCCGCCGAAACCTGCGACCAATTCCTGCGCCAGGGCCGAGAGCTCCTGGCGCAGGGCAACTTCGTTGCGGCTTCCGCCGCGGGTTGGCGGGCCGCTGTCCTGGCGTTGGAAGAGTACGTTGACGGCAATATGCCGGAAACCGAGTCCAACGCGGAAACCGAATTCAAGGCGGCCGCGCGCATCCTGGTCAAGGACCACCGGGCGCACGTGAACGTGGCCGAGTGGGTGGTCAGCGCGATCACGCTGTCGGAGAACGTTGAGGATGACTGGCTCGACCGGGACGGAATAGACCGACGGCTCGACGACATGCAGCGGCTGGTGCTGCTCGTCAAGGACGTCGCTGACCCGCCTCAGACTGCGGACCACATTCTGAGCCGCAGCCGGGAATGTTTGGAAAACGGGTCCCTGGCGGTGGCGTCGGAGAAGGGCTGGGAGGCCGTCACCCGAGCCGCCAAATCGTATGCGGAAGAGACGGGGCACGACCATATCCGTAGCAATTACCTGGACCAGGTCACGCCTCTGTTGGTGAGAGAACCGGGAGGCGAACCGGCAGGTCCCTGGTCGTTGGAAGTCCTGAACTTGTTAGAAAACACGGACCCCAAGCGAAAATCGCTGGACGCCTTTTGGGTTCAGCAAGACCTCGACGCGGCCGCGAGATTGATATCCTTGATCAGCGAACTGATGCAAAGTAAGCAGATCGCTTAGGCTCGAGGATGTCCGAATACGGTTCCGACCACGGGTTGATTTGCAGCGAATTTCTACGGTTAAGCAGGGAATATCTGGCTAGAGGAAACCTTCTGCAAGCATCCGAAAAAGGGTGGGGTGCGGCCGCCCATGCTGCTATGTTGATAGCTTACCTGCGTGGGTGGACCTACATCGAGCACGGAGATTTCGCAGCGGAAGTAGTGTCGAGGATAGCTCGGGAAACCGGCCTGAACGAAGTGCACATATGGGCGAGAAGTGCCAACGAACTTCATCGTAACTTCTATAGAGATAGGCTGAACGCTCATACTATCGCTAACTATCTGGACGACGTGACTAACTTCGTAAACCTGATCCGGCAACTGACTGGCCTTCCAACAGTAGACCCCTAACCCCAGTGGTTCTTTACCTTTACGCTATCCTTTCAAAACCAACCCAAACCGAGGCACGATGAACGTACTACCCACCGAAGAAGAGTTGATGGTCAAGAACGCCGCCCGGGAGTTCCTGGACGGCGAGTGTCCGCCCGGCCTCGCCCGCGCCATCGAGCAGGACGTGCGTGGCTACTCCGTGGAACTATGGGAGCAGATGGCCAGCCTCGGCTGGTTCGGCATCTCCCTGCCCGAAGCCTACGGCGGCGGCGGACTGCCCGTCACCTACCTCGGTCTCCTCCTGGAGGAGTGCGGGCGCGCCATCGCTCCGGTGCCCTTCCACAGCACTGCGACCGCTGCCCTCGCCGTGGTCAACCATGGCTCCGACGAGCAGAAGCAGTCCATCCTCCCCCGCGTCGCCCGCGGCGACCTCATCATGACCTGGGCGATCCCGGAGCGGGACCCGCGCCTTCGCGCCGACGCCATCCAGTGCCGCGGCGAGGTGGACGGCGATAGCCTCGTCATCAACGGCATCAAGCACTTCGTGGACAACTTCGCCGCCGCCGAGCTGGTGGTCATGGCCTTGCGCACCGCCGCGCCCACCGATGACAGCGCCGGCATCACCCTCGCCATCGTTCCTGCCAATTCCGCCGGCATCACCGAGACCCGCCTTACCACATTGGCCAAGGACTCCCAGAGCAAGATCGCGCTGGACAACGTCCGCATCCCGCTGAGCAACGTCATCGGTGAGGTCAACGCCGGCTGGCCGGCCACGTCCGAGATGCTGGACACCGGCACCGCCCTGCTCTGCGCGCAGATCATCGGCGCGGCCCGCAAGGACGCCGAGATGGCCATCGAGTACGCCAAGAACCGCGTCGCCTTCGGTCGCCCCCTCGCCGGCTTCCAGTCCATCCAGCACCTCTGCGCCGACATGATCGTTTGGGTCGACGGCGCGCAGCTGCTCACCTATGAGGCCCTGTGGAAGCTGGACGCCGGCCTGCCCTACAGCGTCGAGGTGTCCCAGGCCAAGGCCTTCACCAACGACAAGTGCCAGGCCACCGTACGTTCCTCCCAGCAGATACATGGCGGCATCGGTTTCATGATGGAGTTCGACCTGCACCTCTGGTACCGCCGCGTCACCGCTTGGACCATGCGCATGGGCACCAGTTTCGAGCACCGCGCTCGGGTCGCCCGCTCCCTGCTGGCCCAGCCCGGCCGGGTTCGCCTTGGTATGAACATCGAAGCCGTCGCCTGATCCGAACCCGTCGCCGGAATCAAACCCGTCGCCTGATACGACACGACCGTAGACCTAACCAAGGAGCCCGACCATGCCCGTCGATCCCGTCTGCAAGACCGAAATCAACGAATCCAGCGCCCGCGCCACCACCGGCCAGACCATGCACGGCGCCAACGAGGTTGACCCCAACGCCGGCACGCGCAGCTTCTACAACGGCGAGTGGTACTATTTCTGCAGCCTGGAGTGCCGTACCAAGTTCCTCACGGCGCCCAATACCTACACCGAAAACTAGCCTGTTGATGTCATTGCGAGCGCAGCGCGGCAATCCCGTCGCCTACGCCGCACCACGCTCTTTGAACGAACCGGCAGGAGGAAAATCATGCACATCGGTCTGGTAATGGAATGCGATTACCGCGAAGGCCGCACTCAGAACGAAGCCTTCGACGAAGCCTTTACCGTCGCTCAGTTGGCCGATGAATCGGGCATCGACGGCGTCTGGCTCGCCGAGCGCCACTTCGCCGCGCCGCGCACACCCACCGACCCGGGCGGAGCCGGCATCCCCTCGGTATCGTCCGTCCCCTTGATGATGGCCGGCGTCATCGCCGCCCGCACCGAACGGGTCCGCGTCGGCACCGGCGTCAGCGTGCTGCCCCTGGCCCATCCCATCCGCCTGGCCGAGGAAGCCGCCACCGTCGACAACATCTCCAGGGGCCGCCTGGACTTCGGCATCGGACGCAGCAGCTTCCCCCGCTCCTACCAGGGCTACGACGTGCCCTTCGAAGAGAGCCGGGTCAGGTTCGCTGAGGCGCTGGAAATCATCCTCAAAGCGTGGAACAACTATCGCTTCGACCACCACGGCCATTACTACGACATGGACGACGTCGTGGTGACGCCGCGCCCCTACCAGCAGCCCCATCCGCCCATCCGCATCGCCGCCAACTCCATCGATACCTTCGCCATCGTCGGCGAGTTGGGCTTCCCACTGGTTACCGGCGTGCGCGGGCAGGGCATCCAGCAGGTGGCCTCCAACCTGAAGCTCTACCGGGAAGCCGCCGTCGCAAAGGGCAACGACGTGGACGACGCCTACGTGCGTATGCCCATCTACGTCGGCGATTCCATGGAGGAGGTTCGCGCGGACACGGAAGAGAGCACCATGCGCGCCTTCCGCCGCACCGCTGACACCTACATCCGCACCGTGGAAGCCGAGGGCGCCAACGCCAGCGCGGAGCGTCGTCAACGCGCCGAGCAGTTGCTCAACACCACCTACGACGACCTCCTGGCGGACCGGGTCGCCTACGGCTCCCCCGAGCAGGTTGCCGAGCGTCTCATTTCCATCCGCGACGGACTCGGCCTGACCGGCTTCATCATGGAGCCCAACCTGGGGGGCAGCGTCCCCGCCGAGCGCGTCCAGAAGTCCATCCGCCTCTACGCCGAGGAGGTCGGCCCCGCCCTCCGGGAATGACCTCTCGTAGCATCACCAAAAGCAGAAGGCCCCGCTCACCGGCGGGGCCTTGTTCGTGGGCCGTCCATCTCGCTATTCGGGATTTGCACCTACGGCCACTGGCGGTGCAGGCAACTGGACGCCACTGGCGATTTGCTGGCCGTACCATTCTTGCCATGCTTTCCGTTCGGCTTCCCGTCCTTCCTCTCGAATGGCATTCAGCCGCCTCTCGCGCTTCTCCATTATGCGGTGGATCTGTCCCAATGCGTAAAAGACCATCGTTAACAGTACCTCCAAAGAAATCGCGGCCACAGCATAGAAAACAGCGCCTAAACTTGCGGCGTCTTGGATGGTATCCCACGATTGCCAAAACCGCCACTTGCCGTCGGCAACGCAAACGGACAACAGCAAGGTGGAAAACGCAATACCATATGGCGCAGCCAGCGTGTGTATTCTAGTCCACCGATGATCGAGCCATGCCGACGCCTTGTTCAAGCGTTCCATGGCGGTACGCCAGCGAAATAGCAGTAGATAAGCGACGACGGCGATTACCGCCACTGTTGCTATAGCTACCAGCACCCAGATGAACGCCTTCACCAGCGTATCCTAGAGCGTGTCTTCATTCAGGAATTCCAGAATGTGTTGACACATTGGTTCAGTCGACTAACGACAGAACCTGATTTCTGTCGCGGGCTTTGTGTGCGCGCCCGGGCAGGTGTACCTTGATCACGGTGCCACGGGCCGGACTCGAACCGGCGACACATGGGTATCAAGCCATTGCTCTACCAGACTGAGGTACCGTGGCACCGCTCCATGCTAAACCCAAATCCACCGAAGGGATGCGTGGGGGCTGGTGACGGAGGGGATGCGAAGCGTGGATGATGGGCTGCAGTGCCCTGACCCCGCCGGATTTGGGCGGGTGCGGGTCGAGACAGCTACACCAGAGGGATGTTGACGGCTCGCAAGCGGCGGCGGAAGGCGAGATCGTCGGGCAGATGGCAGCTGGAGACACGCGGTGCCCAGCCTGACGCGGGACGGCCAGGCGGTTGAACGGTCTGGAGGAGAGGGCAGACGCCGAAGGCGGCGTCAGGAAGGCAGTGGCAGGGCTCTCAGCCGGGACAAGGCACGACTGAACTGGTTTTCCCAGGGCCAGTGTTGGGGCAGATGCAGGGTGAGGCGGCGGGCCTTGCGGGTGAGGCGTCCGGCCAGGGAGAAGAAGCGTCGCCGCAGGGTCTTGGTGGTAACCACCAGCTCGCCCAGACCGATGCGCGCCGTCCAGCGAGCCAGATTGTGGGCGATGACCTGCACCGCCAGCCAGGCGGCGTTGGCGGCGAAGCGGCCGGAGGGGAGATGGTTGAGGCCCACGCCGTACTTCAGGTCGCGGATGGCGTTCTCGATCTCGGCATGGCGGCGATGGTCGGCCTCCAGTTCCAGGGTGTCGCCCTCCCGGTCGGTGATGCAGGCGTGATAGCTGTAGTCCGTAAGCAGCGCCAGTTGGGAACCGGGCGTGGGCTCGACCCTGCGTACGATGAGCCGCGTTGGCGCGGCGTCGGGCTCATGCTGGAAGGGTGTGTATTCAGTCTCGGCCACGTCAGCGGCGCCGTCCATCCAATAGGGGATCGGCGTCCAGTCCGTCTCGGGTATGGCCTCGATGAGGTTGCGCAGGCTTTGGTGCTGGCGGACGGTTATGGAGAAGCGGACGTCCATCTTGCGGCAGACGGCGACCATGGCGTGGGTGTAGAAGCCGCTGTCGGCGCGGACGGTGAGTTGTCCCGTGGCTCCGGCGTAGCGCACCCGGCCCACCGTCTCCCGCAGGAAGTGGTCCGCGCCCCGCGCGGTGTTGGCCCGGCCCTGGCGCAGCCGCACCATCAGCACGTCGCCGGTGTCCGCGGCGACGGCCAGCAGCGGGTGATAGCCCCGCTGGCCGGTGTAACCATGGCGACGGGCGCCCTCCTTGCCCAGTCCGTAGGTCTCGCAGACGGTGGAGTCCAGGTCGATGGTCAACGGCTCGTCGCCGGGTCCTGCGCCAGCAGCCCAGGCCCGCGCCAGCAGTTCCCGGCTCACCCGATCCAGTTGGCGAACATGACCCCACCGGAAGCTGCGCAGAAAGGTCCCCAGGGTGGATGGCGCCTTCACCGCACATCCCAGCACCCGTGCGGTGCTGCCGGTGCGCAACACGTCGGCGTCATCGATGCAGTCGCCGCCGGCCAGTGCCGACGCCACCAGCGTCAGCATCTTGTCTCCCGGGTTGGCTCGACCCGGCGCATCTCCCAGGTCAACATGGCGGTCCACCAGTTCACCCAGACCCAGATGGTGGGCCAGGGTAACCGGCAGGAGCAGTCCGGCATTGGCCACCAGACGGTGGTCGTCGAAGGCGACGTGGATGCGGTCAGGGTGGTTGCGTGGTAGCATCTTTTGGGTGCTCCTCGTTTTGGGTTGGTTTTCTGTTTCAAAAACCATTATCCCCGAAGCCGGGAGCACTTTCTCATCCCCTCAGCACGCCGCCAGCCTCATCTTGTCGGTGGATTGGGGCTAAAGCTAACGCGACGGAATGTGTCAAGCCGCGTCAGTTGGGCGCAAGGGAGCCGTCGGTTCCACTGATGTCATGCTGGACAACCGACAGCGATATGGCGAGGCTGTCCGTGATGTCCGGCCTGGTGGCGTCGGCGGCGCCGCGCTCAGCTGCCTTCTCCAGAGAGGATAGTTTTTCACCGGAGGGCGGAGTTGCCATCTGGACGGTCACGACGATTTCAATGGCGTCGCTGTCGTAATAGGTCACGCTGTCCTGTACACCGTCCTCTGCCATCACCGCGAAATGCGCTCCGATTACCGCTTCCTCCACCTCCCGCTTGGTGAACCCCGGGTCTTTACCGGTTTGTAGGCTGACCGTAACGTGAGGGTTTTCGGACTGGAATTTGTCGATGGCATTTCGGGCGTTGCCGGAGATGGAACCTGAAAACTTGATCCAGGCCGATGACCCGCTGGTCATGGCAACATCAACGACGCTGTCGGGGTTTTCCTTCTCGATGGCCGTTACCATCTTTGAGAAATCATCGCGCCAGGCAAAACGCATGATGGATTCATCGAGAGTGATGCCATCCTGGTTCGCGATGGATTGCAAGTCGTTCACTTCAGCGGGGCTGTTAATGCTGGCGTGTTGGCGGATTAGCGCAGCTACTTCATCGGGGGTCAATGTCGCCAATTTCTGGTGACTCACCGCCGTTTTGCCGTTGTTGCCGGGGGCGGGTGCCATCGCCACGATTACGACCCCGACCGCGATCACGACCAGGATGCCGCCGTAGGCGAGCCACATGTACCAGCGGGTCCAACGATTTTTTGGTGAGTTGAGTCGTTCATTCTCGTTCATCATCGGGGAGCCTCCTGCGGGACGGCGGCCCATACTAAAGGCCTAGTCGTTTGACCGAGCCCTAGGCTACGGTCACGGCGCGTGCCCCGTAGGCGTTGCACCGCCATATCGAGTATATCCCGGGAATTTCCGGTCAGCAGCAGGGCCATCATGGAACTGGCGTAGGCAGCCAAGAAACGGCCAGCACGACGCGCCGAGGTCGGTGATGAACGAAGCGGGCAGGCCGCCTTGCAGAACTCGCACCGTGCGGTTCGGATAGACGATCTCGCCGGCTATCCTGAAGTCACGGTACTGCGGCAGCGCCCGTTGCACGGCGTAGATGTATAGCATCACGAGAAAATTTCGCTACTCCAGATTCGGATGGAGAGTAGCTGAAAGTAGCCAAACTTTCTACGAATCTCGTCACTGCGTTGAGCCGACCACAGTAGTACCGTCAGTCCCGGTGACGTTTAGATCGCTCGTCACCCGAGGCGCCGGGCGGCGGACCTCCGTTTAGGAGGCGCCGGATTAGGACACTGCTACTTGGAGTACGCCAGTAGTTACCGCGAGTCCGCTCTGCCTATGACGATTTTGGCATCTGGCGCTGGTAACAAGACTAGCCGCCCCGTCGTCGGTGGCGGCCGGCTGCGTCGGAACAGGTCGTGGTGTCAAAGGCGTTGGCAAAACATGCCAGCGGAGCGGCGGAATGTTGTACCACCTGGATGATGCCTGACGTCATGGCTATGACTGGCGGTGAGGCGATGGGGGTCTGAGTGAGGCCGCAGCTGCCGTTGATCTAAGCGTCGTCCGGTTCGTCTGGGGAAGCCGAGGTGGTGTCCTGCCGGCTGCCCTTGAGGCGGTAGCCACCTCTGGCGATAGGGGCGGCGGTTCTCCTCCCATTGCGCTTGATAAGTATCAATTATCAAGTACCATCCATGCCCTGCGCTGGCACGGGGAACCATGCTCCGCCTCCGCCAACTACCCGTTACGGGTTATTCGAACTGCGAAGTTCCTGGCATCCTGCGCCAAATCGTGCGTCGCACGTATGACCAGTGCGAGCTCCCGCCCCACGCTGCCAGCTGTCCACTCTGGCAGCGAGACCGATAGGCCGAGATCCGAGGGCGTCAGGGTACCCCGCATATCTGCCGGCCAGTGGATTTGATCTCCATCAGGTACTGGGACTGGCTGCCAGTCGTATCCCACATACTGCATGTCGGCCACCGTATGACCGCCGAACATCTCCTGGTCAAAAGCGACCACCGCCTCCACTTTCGATTTGGAGCCAAGGTTGAAGAAATTCTCGCCAGGGGTCCCCCTGTCGGCAACGCCGTCTTCCAGCGTCCCATGTCCTGGTTCCAGGTCGAATGCTACCACCTGTAGACTGGACAGCTCCAAGGCCCCGAAACGCCGGAGCGCGTCATCGAAGCACTGGACCAGTGGAGGTAACACCACCGCGGGATTGGCAATACCATCTTTCAGTCCGACCTGTACCCATCCGATCTGCGCTCCTTTGGCCTCCGGAGTCAGTTCCGCCTCGTTCATACCCCACAGGAGACGGTATGGCGGTCGGGGCGTTACTGTTGACCGCGTCGTCCGTCCACGCCCGTCGATCGTAGTCGTCATACTGTTGGTCATGGACCAGCCCATCATTTCAGCACGGGCGTTGAAAACGCTGTAGAGGTCCTCCTCCACGGAGTCCACGCCCGCGCTGGCAGTGTCTGGTGAAAGTTCCCCAAAGGCTTGGAGAACCAAAGTCGGATGCATAGTAGAGGGCCTCCTCTGGCGTATCTGGAGCGTCGGGGGTAACAAGGTCGGATGCAACGGTTATGCATCCGACCGAAATTCAGGGGTTGAGGGCTACGAGTATGGTTCCGGGGGCCGGCATTGGAGTTCTTCTCCAGCTGACTCTAGCTTTTGCGACGGGTCCCATATACCGACGAGGTCCACGTCAACGACACTGCGGAATCCAGTTCCTATGTTCGAAGCGCAGTCGCTCCGTCCGGTTACTCTCTTGCCACTACCTCCACCTGGCCAGAGGTTCGCGTCGTCTTCACCGTCTGGTTGAATGGTTTCCCACCAGCAGACTTCAATGCCCCAGTAGGACTGGCACATCAGCCCCTGGAGTTGGACGTTGACATCGGCTTTGCTTGGGCAGCCTGTGGAACTAACTGTCTCCCACCATCCGTGGACTGAAAGCTGTGAGCCCGAATGGTGGATATCGTCGCTCCTGGTCCTGTAGGTGCAATTCCCGGCTGTCGAAGTTAGCGAACCGGCCATGGGCATTTGCGAACGGGACACGGCGCTTGGTAAATCGTCCGGGCTGGCGGAGGCGCCATGGGGATCGCCCTCGAGGACGTCGGTAGGAACGTCTTCGCGGCTTTCGTAGATTTCGGCTTCGCCGCCTCTGGCTTTGACCTAGTCCAAGGACGCCCAGTCTGCCGTTCCTGACTGCTCGGATGTGCCCTGGGGATAAACCTCCTTGACAGGGCCCTCCGCGGCGACGACGCCGGTGAACATGATCATCATCGCCAGTGATGCCAGTAATAATAGACCCTTGGTTTTCATCATAACCTCTCTTGTGAGTTGTTCCGCAGGTGGGCTTGCAGATAATTCGCGCGGATCCTACTCGCTGCTAGGTTCACTGCTTGGGTGGGGTAATCTCTATTCCCAAGCTCCCCACACGTGGAAATGCTAATCGGCATGGTTGCTCACCTGTATGGAGGCAACGCGTTTGATGATGCCGGATACCGCTTGGCCCTTCGCCCGCAGTATGCAGGCGCGCTTGCAGTCATCCGGGTTCTCCCTATCTTTGATAGGCATCATGGCTCCTCCTCTTGGTCATGGCGCCTTTGAAGTTGGCCTTCAGGCTCTGGTCGCTGTTTCACGTGCAAGGGAGCGGGATTACTGAGGTTATCAAGGGGGTTGTCAAGGGAAGTTGTCAGGAGAGGAGGAAATTTCGCTACTCGGATTACAACGTAGTTGCGGCGGAATCTGAGCAAGGATGCGACAGATTCCGTAAACCACTGACCTACCCAAAATCGGGCCTTTGCGAGTCGAGTTGCCCTCAGGCTTCGAAGTTGAGTGACCTGCAAAACGGGGCGAAATGCGCCCATACTGCGACGGTCACGACCCAGACGGTCTACGGGTCATTGACGCCTCGGCGATGCCCGTCATCATTAGCGCCACCACCACCACCACCACCACTACCATCATAATGATGACAGGGTGCGCCGTCGGCGTGCCGCAGGAGGCGCACCGATGATGAACGAGAATGAACGACTTAACTCACCCCAAAATCGTTGGACCCGCTGGTACATGTGGCTCGCCTACGGCGGCATCCTGGTCGTGATCGCGGTCGGGGTCGTATAGGAAAACTGCTCGTTTTGAGCAGGCTTGGACCACGCCGCCGACGGGCCCGGGTATTGGCCGGTGTGCATCCGGGGCCCTGACTGCACAGGCAGAATTTGCCATATCGGCATGGCCTGGCCTTGGGGCGTCTCCAGACGCACGGAGACGCCCTCTCCGGGATTCGTCGGGATGTTATACGCGAAAAGCGAAAATCCCGTTACAGAGCCTGATACGGCGATTTTCGCCCGGCTCCGCAACGCCCGTCCCGGGCAAGTTCTCGGACGCCGGTGAACCTCAAGAAACCGGAAATACCCGGAATTTCAGGCGTTTGGAACGATTACGAAATCCGTTGGACAATCGGTCAATGTCCGACGCGCCAGCCGTGGAATCGGAGTAGCGAAATTTCCTCATAGCATCACCTGAGAAGCGGGTTTTCGGTGCCCCAACGTCCTGAGGTCAGCGACGGTGCCTTTTGGCCTCGTGCTTCGTATGAGGGATGTTTGTTGGTTCTGGCTACCATAGAGTCGGTCATTTCGGTGGTTGTTCAGCTGTAGGCAGGCTGATGCTAAGGAGCTCGATTGGGAGGGTGTTTCGGCCGGTTCAGGAGTAGGGTGATTTCCACCCAGACTGGTTTGGCGGTGAGAACCAATCGAAATCCGCCCGCCGTTGTAAAAGGGAACGCTCGTATTCTTCGCGCAAGTGTTCAGGGACGTATAGTTCTCGGCCTGCGGTGGGCATGTTGGGTCGCCAGATGTCGACCATGCGAAGGGCGCTTTTGCCTATCTTGGTGACCAGGTAGATGAGGATCAGGATTATCAGCGCGATGTACATTCGGGCTGTTTTTTTGTAGCGGGTCGCGATCCCGCGAAAACGCTTCATTTTCTGAAAGGCGTTTTCGATGAGGTGCCGCGTTTTGTACCTCTCCTTGTCGTAAGTGCGCTGTATGAGACGGTTGCTTCGAGGCGGGACCGTTATTTCTGTCCCGCGCTGGGCAATTTCTTCCAGCAATGGGCCGCTGTCGTACGCCTTGTCGCCGATGAAATGATCGGCGTCGATGCCTCGGGTGAAATTGGCCGTGTAAGGGCCTTCATTGTCGTTGCCTGGGACAACGAGGATGTTGAAAACCTGTCCATTCTCATCACAAGCGGCGATGATTTTGGTGGTACGCCCACCCCTGCTCTTGCCAATGGCTTGACTTCTGGGGTCGCCTTGGTTCCTGTGGGCTCCGGTGGCGTCTTGATGTACTGCTACGATGGTACCGTCAATGATGAGGGAACCGACCCCTTGCTTCGCGATGAGTTCTTCGAACAGGTCGAAGAACACGCCCTGTTTCATCCATCGGTACATGCGCTGGTAGATAGTGGCCCATTTGCCGAAGTCCTCATCGAGTCCACGACAGCTATGGCCCTCGCGTGCGTAGGTAATCATGGCCTCTAAATCGAGCAGGGTGTCGTGCGCGGTGTATCCGGGATCGGTGTCCTTGCCGGGTAGGAGGGGCAGTATCTTTTTGCGCTGGCGTTTGGAAAAGTGGAAGCGGGTAGGCATGATTGTCCCTCCGGTTCACCCGAGGGACCGGAGGGACTCCGAGTCTGGTTCTGGCGTGCGCTGGCATTAACCCCTGACGGGGGGTTGAGGTTTGCGGCACGCGCCGCTAGAATCAAAAGCGAAAGCCCCTTGGATTTGACGGATCCCGGGTGGTGCTTTCGTGGATCGGGGTCGCTGGGCGTGACTGTTTGGCGGCCTCGAAATATGTGTTTTGCGTGCGAACAATTGTACTTTATTGGCGTATACTCCGCAACCTAAAAGTGTCAGTTTTGGGTGTATTTGGGCCGCATCCGGGGAATGGATTCCGGGTGCGATTAATCGGCGCCAAGTGAGTGTTCTGAGGGTCGTTCGACACCGAGTCTATCAGGCACGGTGGATTGCGGTGATGGAGCCTCGTCAGCTGGATACAGACGGCGGAAATGGTTCGAACCGGTCTTCTCCCAATGTTTGGCGTACGCTTTGACGGCGAAGTTCTGGATGGTGGCGGCGGCGCTGTTGTCATTCTTGGCTTTACTGATGCCAGCTATTCTGATGGCGCTGGCGAGTTCCTTGCCCAGCAGTTCGCCACCGTGGGCGTCGGCCCACGCGAACATGGCTTCAGGTATGCTCGCGCAGCCACGGATGCTGGATATGTCCACGTCCGGTTGTTTGACGTTGATGATGTGAGCCTGGGTGGGGATGAACTTGCTGGGGTTTTCTTGGCCGTTGAATTGGGTGACCGCTACCTTGACGTTGGCGGAGAGGAGTTTCTTCGCGTTGAGTAGCGCTGCGATCTTGGTGTCGATGTCGTCGAGGGACTCCACGACCAGGGCCCGAGCGTCACGGAAATTAGCGAGTTGTTCGTCGATGTCGAGCGTCATGATGGACTCCTTTTTACTGACAGCGTGTGCTTGAGAAGCTCTCTACCAAGCGTGGTATAATCACAGCGAAGGGAAGCGGTAGGCCTCTCCTGCAAAGGTAAAGCCCATCGTTTCGGGAGCAGAAATGCCCCGATCCTTTCAATGAGGAAGGACCGGCCCGCCTTGGCGGACGAAACCCTTCCCCTCACTGTGGCGACGGACCTGCTTCGAATCCGGACCGTCGCCTGTATCTTACCCCGGGCAGTCCAGTTGTGGCAACTTTTGTGTGTGGTGGATTGTGTTTCCGGCTTGGCGGACTGATAACAAGAGCGGGCACCGTGTGGTGCCCGCTCTTTCGCATCTGTGTCGATGCCGTTACCTGAAGGCTAATTGTGGCGCAATCGCTGTGTCGTCCATACTGACGGAGTGTGTTTCAAGAGTGTGGATTCTGAATGAAGACACGCCCTAGCACACCAACCGTAGATAATGTACCTCGTCCATTCGTTAGAAACAGCGGGGTCAATGCGAATAATTCACGTATGCCTCATAAAGCAGTATAGCAATCGTGGTTATCCAATAGCTATCTGACGCGCAGATGCCGGGGTTTCAGGCACGCAGTCATCTCCCCGCACCCCCCAGCGCCGGCAGATCTCCGCGATGGCATCCAGCGACAGGTCGTCTCGCGTCAGCAGTGGGCGAGGCTGTGGCGTGCTCATCTCAATCCTCCGCGGTCACTCCCAGCATAGCACCTTCCGCCTAGCCCCCGATCTCACCCAGGAACCCCAGCAGCGCCGCGTTCACCTCGTCGGGCTTCTCCTCGTGCAGGAAGTGCCCGCCGCCCGCGATGAACTGCGTCCGAAGGTTCGACGCCGCCTTCTGCCACGACGCCTCGGGATCCAGCCCGCTGGCGGCAGACGTGCGCTGGCGACGTTCGCCCCAAAGGTACAGCACCGGAATGTCCAGCACCCGTTCCGCGTCGGCCCGCCAGTCCGGCGGGTCCTCGTACGCCGCGGCCCGGTAGTACGAGAAACCGCCCCGCAGCGCCCCCGGCTGTGCGTAGGCTGTGGCGTATACCTCCACCTCCTCGTCCGACATCATCGCCTGGTTCACCGACCAGTTGCGGTAGAAGTGCCGCAGGTAGGCCTCCTCGTTGCCCCGGACCAGGTGTTCCGCCAGGTCCGGTATCTGGTGGAAGTACGAGTGCCAGCGTTCCCGCACACCCTCCGGCGTCTGCGGGCCCAGCTGCTCCAGCGGATGCGTCCCGTCCAGCAGCGCCAGCCGGTCCACCTCCGCCTCATGGTCCAGGCAGTAGCGGTACGACACCCGCACGCCGATGTCGTGCCCCAAGATGGCGATCTTGTCGTGCCCCAGGTGCCGCACCAACTCGTAGATGTCGGTCGCCGCGGTCCGGGTCCGGTAGTCTTGCAGCGGCTTCTCCGACGCGCCGAACCCGCGCATGTCGGGCACGATGACCTGGTAGTCCTGGGATAGGACGGGAATCTGCTTGCGCCACGAGAACCACATCTCCGGCCACCCGTGCAGCAGCACCACCGGATACCCGTCGCCCTCGATCACGTAGTGTATGTTGACCCCGTTGACCCGCGCCGTGCGGTGCGTGAAATTCCAATCCGCCATAGTTGTCACCCTCCCGGCCTGTGTGACGTGTACCCACCTGCCTACAAACTGTCATTGTGACCCAAGCGTGCCCACCTGCGTAAAAACCATCATTGCGAGCGCAGCGTGGCAATCTCGTTAGCCGAAGAGTCGTCGTCCCGGCGACCGGACGGCCACGTCACTTCGCTCCGCGCAATGACAAAATGAGTACGCGCCAGCGGCGTGTCCGTCGAAAAAATCGTAGGGGCGAAAGATCTTTCGCCCCTACCACGCAATGCTGATGCAGTCGTTACAGGTTCATCGCTTCCAGACCCACCCGCGACAAGTCCTCGTCGGCCTGCCCGCTGGGGTAGCCGCCCACGCCGATGCCGCCCAGGATCACGCCATCCTTCATGATGACCAGCCCGCCCTGGCCGTAGGTGAACCCGGGGTCGCCCATGTCGGCGATGCCACGGCCCTGGGCCGCCAGGCCGGCGGCATGCTCGCCAGAGTCCCGGCCTATGATGGCGGAGGTGTAGGCCTTGCGGCGGGCGTGGCGGCGGCTGAAGACCCGCAGGTTGTCCATGGTCAGGTAGGCCACCATCTCGCCGCCGGCGTCGACGATGGCCATGGCCACCGGCGCGTCGGGGGTCTCGTTGGCCTTGGCCAGCATCGCGCTCATCGCCGCTGTAACCTGTTCGGTCGTAAGTGCCGGTTTCGTAGCCATCAGTGCGCCTCCAAAGTGTCGTATCGCAACCCAAAATGCAGGGCGATGATACCACGGTGATGGGCTTAATCAGCGCGACGTGAGCTCGTCAACTGATGGGCCCGATGACAAGAACGCGGGCAAGACAACATGAAAAGCGCCCCGCCACACAGGGCGCTTTTGCAGACTGGGCAGAGCCGTTGACTAGCAGCGAATTTCCACTGCGCAGCAAACTGAAAGACTATCCCAGCAGGACTCTCAGCGTCTCGCCAATCTCAGATACCGGACACATGCGAACGTTGACGCGATCTGCATACTCCCGGACGCTGTTGGGTATCCGCCCAAAGGAGGCATCCGAGACGCAAAGGACTGCTTGCGATCCGAAATGATCGGCGTACTCGCGCGTTTGCGATACGGCTCCAAGCAACGGGGTGTATGCCTTAACCTCAACTGCAGCTGATTTTTCTCCGTGGCTCACCAGGAAGTCGGGCATCGATTGCGGCTCATGCATTCGTCGCCAAAATAAGCGTCGCGCTGGCTTGCGGCCAGGCGGCTCTGCGCGAAAGCCATGAAGTTCCGCAGCCTCGATTGCGCGTTCGACCACCTCCGCTTGTGACATTGCCGTCATACGAACCAACCTCCAAAGATCAACCACTGAACCAATAAAATCACTATTCCGCCGACAATGCTAGACGTTAAACCAATCTTCTAGTCCCTGGAACGGTCCCGACTTTTTGAACGCTTATCTTCTTGTTCCAATATCCGATACAGTTGACGATCGTCGCCATCCACCGGGGTCATGAGGTCTAGAGCTACCGCAGTTTCCAACTCTTGCATTGCCGTGTTTACGACGATGAATAGTGTCTGGACGCAGCGGATCATCGTGTCTGCCTGAATTTGGATTACCCAATCGTAGTTGATGAGAACTCCGGCACCTTGAATGTCGGCGGTCAAATGATTGGGACCGGAGGCCATTTGGGCGAACAGCCGTACGCTCATGTCGTTTGTCAACGGCTCAAATTCCGGAGCATAGACCAAAAGTTGTCTGGCCGTTGGATCAAGGTTCCGCCGACCAGGAACGTTCAATTGCACGTCTAATGTTTCCCGCATCGTTTGGCCGGCTCTCGGTCCTTGGATCTATTTTTCCATGTGGTAGCCACTGTGTATTTGCCTATCAATCTATGATGGCCCGGATTGTCAGCGCATTATACACTTGCACCTTTCTATATGCGTGCTAGATAGATGGTACATGCGGATGGTGATGGTCGCGCGTCTCACTCCATTCGGGATATATCCAGCGCCTTCAGCGTCCTGGCTACTCCGTCACTCACTTCCGGTACCGCAAGTCCGGCCATTGTCCTCACCTCCACCGGCGCATATCATCAGCAGACACACCGGATTGGACAGGGGGAACGTGATGGACTATCGACCACTGGGCAGCACCGGGATCAGCGTGTCCGAGATCGGGTTCGGCTGCGGCAACGTTGGCGGCCTGATGATTCGAGGCGAACATGGCGACCAGGTGACGGCCGTCGCCCGGGCCATGGAACTGGGCATCAACTACTTCGACACCGCCTCCTCCTACGGCGACGGCCAGTCGGAGACCAACCTGGGGCGGGTGTTGCAGGAGTTGTCGGCGGACGTCTACGTCGGCACCAAGTTCCGGGTCACCACTCACGAGCCGGGGCGCGTCAAGGGCAACGTCATCGCCTCGGTTGAGGAGAGCCTGACCCGGTTGCGGCGGGAGCGGGTTGACCTGATCCAGATGCACAACCACGTCGAGTCAACGGCGGCGGGCGGGTCGGTCTCTCCCGAGGAGACGCTGGGCGAGGTGGCGGACGCGCTGCGGGAGTTGCGCGACCAAGGCAAGGTCGGGTTCTGGGGGATGACCGCCGTCGGCGAGACCGCTGCCCTGCACCGGGTCATCGACTCGGGAACTCTGAACACCATCCAGTCGGTATATAACCTGGTCAACCCCAGCGCCGGAGCGCGCGTGCCGCCCGGGTTCGATATGCCCGACTACGGAAACCAGATCCAGCGAGCCGCGGACAACGGCATGGGGGTGCTGGTGATCCGAGTCCTCGCTGCCGGCGCGTTGAGCGGCGAGGCCGCGCGGCATCCCGTCGCCGTGCCCACCGTCGCCCCCATCGGTTCGGGCCGCGACTACGACCAGGACCAGTCCCGTGCCGAGGGCTTCAGGTTCCTGCTGCAGGAAGGCTATACGGACAGCCTGGTGGAGGCATCGCTGCGGTTCGCCCTGACCAACCCCGGAGTTAGCAGCGTGCTGGTGGGATATTCGAGCCTGGAGCACCTCGATCAGGCCGTCGAAATCGCCGCCATGGGTCCGCTTCCCGCGGAGGCCATGGCCCGTCTGCCGGAGGTGTGGTCCGCATTCACCGGCTGATACTGTGTCCCCCAACGCCGGAGGGGCAGAGGTACGCCAACCATCACGGGGGACGCCATGCGTAACCCGGCTACCGGGACCCAACCAAACCCTTTCATCACCGTGCCATCGCCAGCAACCCCCTGTCATTGCGGGCGCAGCGTGGCAATCCCGTCGCCGGTGCCAACCGACCGCGCGCCCAAACGCCGGTCGCCGCGATGCGTTCGTAATGCGTTTCCCGACCGGCGCCATAACACCCCTTTCGCACGCTGTAAATCGCCGTAAACGTGCCGGGCGTTACCTTGCGTTTCGCTCTTCCCGGCCGCCAGAATCGGTCAACGTCGGCAGCATCTCGCTCCGGTTCACTCATCCGGCTGCCTGCTGACGTTCCCCGTTCCGCATATTTACCACCTGGCAGGGATGGAAACATGGCTATCGACGACTTCCCACACGGCGGACCCGTATTGGTCCGGGTTGAGCATCGCCTGGACAGCTCCAACGCCCACGCCTTTCATGAAGAGCTGGAATCTGCCACTGACACCGCCCGCCGGGCCGTGGTCGTAGACATGGATGGCCTCGCCTACATCAGCAGCGCCGGCCTCCGCGTGATCATGCAGGCCGTACGGAAGATGCAGCGGCAGGGCGGCAGCCTGGCCCTGTGCTCCCTTTCCCAAGATGTGCGCGCCGTATTCGAGACCAGCGGCTTCGACCAGCTCGTCGACATCCACCCTTCGCGCGCGGAGGCCGTCTCGGCCATCGCAACCAGAGCCTGACCATCCCCACCGCAGACCATCCCGTTCGGTTCCGCCCCGTCTTTCACCACTGGTTCATTGCCGCTAGCCGGCACCAGCGGGACCGCCCATGCCGCCGGCCTGTTTCCCGGTTCCGTGAGGCTTGACAAAAGGAAGTCCGCTGCAAAGTAGCCAGCGGACACATTGCGTCGATCTTGTGCGGCGCTTCTTAGAGGGTGTCTAAAAATGGGGAAGGCGGGCCAGTCTGCGCAGGGTGAGGCCGGTCATTGCGATGTAAATCCAGGTTTCGGTGGTTTCACACAATGCTTCGTAGTCCTTGCTCAACCGTCGTTGCAGGTTCAGCCAACCAAAGGTGCGTTCCACGACCCACCGCCGAGGCAGCACCTGAAAGGTATGCTGCTGTGCTGGGCGCCGCACCAACTCCAGGGTCCAGCCGCCCACCGTCCTGGCCCACTCTACCAATTTGCCGCCGTAGGCCCCATCAGCCCAGATCAGCTGTAGTCGAGGGAAACGGCCCAGCAGCCGGGTCAGTACCAACCGGGCGCCGTCCCGGTCCTGAATGTCGGCGGGATGCACTGCCACCGCCAGCGGCAGTCCCAGGGTATCCACCACGATGTGGCGTTTGCGGCCCTTCACCTTCTTGCCCGCGTCGTAACCTCTGGGCCCCCTTTTTCCGTGGTCTTCACCGACTGACTGTCGATGATGGCCGCGCTGGGACTGGCCTGGCGACCCTGAGCCTGGCGCAGCTCGGCGTGCAGGACGCCATGTACCCGTTGCCAGGTGCCATCACGACGCCAGGTCCGGAAGTAGTGGAACACGATGCGCCAGGGCGGCAGGTCGTGGGGCAGCATCCGCCAGGAGCACCCAGTGCGCAGCACGTAGCGGATGGCGTTGACGATCTCCCGCCGGGGGTAGGTGATCGGTCGGCCGCCCGGTTTGGGCGGTGGCAGCAATGGTTCCAGCAGTTGCCATTCTCGGTCGCTGAGGTCGCTGGGATAGGCTGGTCGTTTCATGCCCCCACGTTACGACCAACCCCCTTATCACGCCTGTATACCTCTACCCCAATTTCAACCTTTTTAGACACCCTCTAAGAGCCTGTCTACGATCTTTTGAGGATTAGCACCATGAAGGCAAGCACCGCCATTTGCAGGCTGGTATTGAGCTTCCTTTCGCAGTTCTTCCAGAGGCGTCGGCACTTTTCCAGCCAGGCGAAAGATCGCTCCACCACCCATCGCTTTGGAAGCACCACGAAGGTGTGCAGTTCGTTGCGTTTCACCACTTCCACCGCGGCTCCCAACCGGCTTTGCACCGCAGCGGCAAAGGGCTTCCCGGTGTAACCCCCGTCGACCAGCACCTTTTGGACTTGGTTGAGGTCGGCTCGGTTTTCGTCAAACATCGCCAAAGCCCCAGCTCGGTCGGTGACATTGGCGGTAGTCACAGGTATCGCATGGGGCAATCCTGGCGTGTCCACCGCGATGTGACGCTTGATTCCGGACACCTTCTTGCCCGCGTCATAGCCCTTGCTATCGGCACTGTCCGTGTTCTTGACGCTCTGGGAGTCCACGATGCGGAAGCTGGTCTGTTCTTTCCGTCCATTGCTTTGCCGGACCGCGCCAACCGATTGTTTTTAGGACTTGCTCCAGAATGGATTCTTTCGCCGGGCCAGGCTGCTCGCTCCATTGCCGGAAATACTGGTAGCAAGTGCGCCAATTGGGGAAGTCCGCGGACAGCATTCGCCACTGGCACCCGCTTTTCAAGAGGTACAGCACGCCGCAGAAAACGTCATACAAGTCCACGGTGCGGGGCTTGGTCCGACGGCGGGCCGACTCTAACGTCGGCAGAATCCGGGCGAATTGCTTCCGGCTGATGTCGCTGGGATAGGAATGAGACTTGATTACCCCTCCCCTGATAATAGTCTCAACTTAACCTATTTCAGAGATCGTAGACAGGTTCTTAGAACTCGTCCGAAGTCATCGCTCCAAATCGGCTGCCAGTCGCGCACTGATCAGCCGGTTCAGGCTTACCCCTTCCTCGGCGGCCTTCATGGCCAGTGCCCGATGGGTCTCCGGCGGCACCCGAACCACAAACCGCCCGCTATAGGCGCGATCTGCCATCGGTTCCGGGGGCGGTTCACCGTTGGCCTCCATATCCGCCACGCAGTCCGCCACCAACCGCCGGATGCCGGAGAACGCCTCTTCGTGGGTCGGGGCCAGCCAACTCAGTGACGGAAACTCGGTGCACAGTCCGACAAACTCTTCGTCCTCGGCGGACCATGTAACCCGGTACGTGTAATGATCAGCCATTGTCGTTCAGCTTCTCAAGGGCCCGGATCACCTGGCGCACCTGCTACGCCTTGGCCATGCCCCTGTTGTTTTGGATGTTTACCCTGGGATCGCCCGGCCAAGGTGTGCGGTACACCCGGTGGCTCGTCCCACTCTGGCGCGGCGACCCGAAAAAGCGGTCGCAGATCCTAGCCAGATCGCTGAACCTGACCCCCTTGGGGTTTCGCCGAAGAGTCTCTACTACACATAGTATTTCCATGTGGGGTACCTACTATCCGTTTACATTGAACAACCCACATGATTCTGCTCTCCAGCGGTCACGGATTGGGGTGGCAGCAACTTTGGCAACGCTGATATGGCATGACAAATTGATGCCCGACGACCGCCAACACTTATGATATCAATAGCGATACTGCCTGTCAACGAATTGCGCACCATCAAACGCGAAGTGTGTATGTCTAGACGTACAGGACGGCTGCACGGCTCGCTCTTCCCCGCACCCGTTCACCCTCGCCGCCTCACATCGGCGGTTCCGTTAATGCAACTGGCTGGCTTACCGGTCCGCTATGCTCAGAAAATGAGCGTCTGCCTCAATACTTCCTCAGCGCAGGCGCTCCCACACCAAGCAATTCTCGTCTGGCAATTGACCAGACTTGGTGCAACGCCTTCTGTACCGCCGCACAATCCCGGCCGATCATCTTGATCCCCAAACCGTTGCCGTCCGGCAGCAGCGAAGCGCCGGCCAGAACGCCCCGGCAACATGGCAGCCAATGCCTGACCTTATCCAGGATGGCACGCGCATCCTCGGTTTCGCACAGGATCAGCGCGGAACCCAGCGTGCGTGCCGATGCGTCATCTGTTTCGCCCTGCTCCGCAACGCCCAGCACACCTATCCCGGTGAGGTTGCCAGTCCCGGTCAGGTCCCCCGCGCTCGGATCCAGGTCGAAGGCTTCCCGATAGACCGGCCGCCCGCTTGGTCCATTTACGGTGAGACGATTGGAGAGACGCCGGAACCGGAACGATTCTCCCATGGCCACCCTTCCGGGCGTTATTACATCGCTGATGAGCAGAGCCGCCCCCGGCTCACGGGTGATGACAACTTCTTGGGCCAGGCTGGCGTCCCGGTAGGGTATCAACGGGTCGGGCAGATATTCCAGGTAGCCGCCCGCCGCGATTTCCAGGTGAACTCGCTGCTCCGCGGTGCCCTCCGTCATCGTGTATATCTTCGTTGCGCTTTGGGTGGTCACGTGGGCTTTCGCGCCCGCGCCGACGCTCACCGCCACCCTGTGGCGATCGTTTTGAAGCAGCCCTCCGGTGGGATTTGCCAGAAATACGTATGCCATGTCCGGCGTCGCGTCATCCGGATACAGCGCCTTCTGGACCAGCAGGGGCGGCCTGGTCCGCGAACGGGTCAGCCGGGTGCGGCCGGCTCGCCGCTCCAGGACCAGTTCGGCTAGCCCGTCCTGCCCGGGGCGTGGAGGTTCAGCAGCCCGCTTCAGGGTTACCGACTGCATCGAGAATATGGTCCAGCACCGTGTTCAATCCCTCGCCGGTGCGACAGTTGGTGAAAGAGTAGGGACGTTCGCGGCGGACCACGTCGAGGTCGTGGCGCATCACGTCCAGATCCGCGCCCACGTGGGGGGCCAGGTCGGTCTTGTTCACCACCAGCAGGTCGGTCTGGGTGATGCCCTGGCCCCGCTTGCGAGGAATTTTGTCGCCCGCCGCCACGTCGATCACGTAGATCTGGAAATCGGCCAGGGCAGGGCTGAACGTGAGGGTCAGGTTGTCGCCGCCGCTTTCAATCAGGACGATATCGGAGTCGGGGTAAGCCTCGGTCAGCTCCTCCACCGCCAGCAGGTTGAGGCTGGGATCTTCCCGCACCGCCGCGTGCGGGCAGGCGCCGGTGGCAACGCCCCGGATGCGGCCGGTGTCGAACACGTCCCGCAGGGTGTTGGTGACATGTTCCGCGTCTTCCCGGGTGAAGATGTCATTGGTGATGACCACCGGATGCCGGCCTTTTGCCATCAGCATGGGGACCAGCTTTTCCACCAACGTGGTCTTGCCCGAGCCCACCGGCCCGCCCACGCCAATTCGAGGAACTCTTCTCATGGTTTTTCTCCACTTGTGCGGGGGAACCCGTATATCCCGAGCCGTTTACCTGCCACCATCGGCTCTACCACCAGCGTCCGGCCTGAAACTGGCGATAGGCGGCACCGAGCCAGGATGAGCCTTCACAGGTTAGGCCGCGCCGGCTCGTTTACCGTCCGTGGCTTTTGCTATCAGGGCGGCTCCCGCCGTTTGCTTTCATCGCGGTGTCTGTGGTCCACCAACCTGAGAGCCACAATATTTGTGTCGCAGCCTTCCTCGGGTCGCGGACGTTTGGCGGGTATCAGTTGCCCCTCAATTGTTGCAGTTCCTCTTCAAGATCTCGCACCCTTGCTTCGGCTTGGAGTCGGCCCTCGCGCTCTGCAAGGCGGGCTTCGCGCTCGGTGTCAAAGGTGGCGATGTGGTCGCCGGTTTCAGGGTCATGCCAGCCCAGGTGACCGTCGGTCCAGCGGAGTTCCAGACCGAGGACGATGCTGCGCCCTCTGAGGTTGCCGTCCGGCATCTCGGTGATCTCGATGGGTTCGTATCCTCCGTCCACCAGCCGGTCGCCGGCCAGCCGGGAGCCGTGGTATTGGCCCGTTTCGTCAAAGCGCCAGTATTCGGCGATGCCCAGCTCGGCGTAGATGACCCGCTTGTCGACAGCATCTCGCCGCCCGGTCGACGCCGACGCGACCTCAAGGACGAAGTCGGGAGGCTTGCCCTGTTCCGAGATGACGTATCCGTTGTGGGCGAGGTAGGAAGCCGGGTCGACGTTGAACGCCACCAGGAGATCCGGGTAAACCACTCCGGTCATATCGTCGCGTTGTGCGGTGGGCGCAAGGGTAATGTAGCGGTCAGATCCGACGATGGTGGCTTGGGGGTTGCCGAGATGTTGTGCCAGGAAGTGTGCGCTGCCGGTGATGGACAGGTGTTGGGCGGCGGTCATCTTCTCGTCCGGGGTTTTGGGAGGGTCCGGGAGTTGGAAGGGGGGTGGAGATTTCGGCGTTTTGGCGGTGGTCATGCTGAAACTCTCCGTGATGGGTCGGCGAACGGTCGGCAACGCGGTGGCCTATTGGCTGGATTATACCCGTGCCGGGTTTGACTGGCGCAAGGACATCATTGAAATTACCACCTGCTACCCGCCGGCGGGCGCGCCGTCAGCTGGCGAACATCCGCACCTCGTCGTGTTCGTGCAGCATCGACGCGATGTCCGCTTGGGGCGTGAAGGATGTCATCTCGCTCCAGTGCCGCGTTTTCAGCTCCGGCGCCAAACCGGCCACGGGCCCATGCAGCGCATGAAGGATGTGCTGAACCTCGGAATGGGTCAACGGCAGCATCCGTTGGGCCGCGCCCAGCACGCCCACGCCAAAGCTGTGGCAGAACACCAGCAGGGCGGCTTCGGCCTGGATCCCCGCCGTGTAGGAAGCCACGCCCAACGCGACGGCCCCCGTCCCCGGTGTGCTGCGCTGCAACACCAGTTGCCGAAATTCGCCGTGAACGGCAGACCCGGCCCGTCCGCAGACCAGCGGCGCCGTTTCGTCCAGGATGCGTCGGCCGGCGTGGCAGGACGCCTGCCGCAGCTCCTCCGGAAGCTTCATCGCGTGCAGGTGCCGGTCGATGTCGGCCAGCGTGGCCAGGTCCCCGTCCCGCGCGGCCAGATGGCCATTTAGCAACGCGACGCCATCGCACGGCAGGATCGACCAAACCAGCAGGTTGTGCAGGTATTTCCCCAGGTCGTCCGCGTTCCTCACCCACCCTCTCGTCACCATCCCTTCCAGACCCTGAGAGTGGGCGTATGCCCCCGACGGAAAGAAAGAGTCGGCAAGCTGCAGGGCGGCGAGAAAACTCGCGCTGCCGTCGTCTCCCGTCATCGTCCGCGTCCTTTAGACCAGGAAATGCAGTTGCGCCAGGCTGAGGCGTTCTGCCGGCGGCACCGTGGCGATCTCGCCGTCGACCCTCACCGTATAGGTGTCCGGATCGACTTCGATGACGGGCATCGCATCATTGCGGACCATCTGCCGCTTGGTAATGGTCCGGCAGCCGCGCACCGGCTCGACCCGCCGGGTCAGCCCCAGGTCACGGTGGACGCCAGCGTCGTACGCCGCGCTGGAAACGAAGGTGACCGAGGTGCTGGCCACCGCCTTGCCCATGCTGCCGAACATTGGCCGGTAGAAAGACGGCTCGGCGGTGGGTATCGAACCGTTGGGATCCCCCATGACGGCCCAGCAGATCATGCCGCCCTTGATTATCATCTTGGGTTTGGCCCCGAAGCTGCCCAGCGGCCACAGCACGATGTCCGCCAGTTTCCCCGGCTCCAGCGAGCCCACCAGGTGCGATATGCCGTGGGTGATGGCCGGATTGATGGTCAGCTTGGCCAGGTAGCGCAGGACGCGGAAGTTATCGTGCTCCGGTGAGTCCTCGGGCAGCTTGCCCTTGAACTGCCGCATCTTGTCGGCGGTCTGGAATAGACGGGTGAAGTTCTCGCCGACTCGGCCCATCGCCTGCGAGTCCGAGGCGTACATGCTGATGACGCCCAGATCGTGCAGCACGTCCTCCGCCGCCATCGTCTCCGGCCGGATGCGGCTCTCGGCGAAGGCCACGTCCTCCGGCACCCGGGGGCTGAGATGGTGGCACACCATCAGCATGTCCATGTGCTCGGTGAGCGTGTTCACGGTGTACGGCCGCGTGGGGTTGGTGGACGAGGGCAGCACGTTCAACTCCGAAGCGATGCGGATGATGTCGGGCGCGTGCCCGCCGCCGGCGCCCTCGGTGTGGTACGTGTGGATCGCCCGCCCGCCGATGGCCGCGATGGTGTCCTCGACAAATCCCGCCTCGTTCAGCGTGTCAGTATGGATCGCCACCGGCACATCGAACCGGTCGGCCACGCCCAGGCAGCAGTCGATGGCCGCCGGCGTGGTGCCCCAGTCCTCGTGCAGCTTGAGCCCGCTGGCGCCGGCACGTATCTGCTCCTCCAGAGGGGCCGGATCGCTGGCGTTGCCCTTGCCCAGCAGCCCCCAATTGACGGGCAGCGGCTCGGCGGCCTCCAGCATCCGCGCGATGTTCCACGGGCCCGGCGTGCAGGTGGTGGCGTTGGTGCCGTCGGCCGGCCCGGTGCCGCCGCCGATCATCGTGGTGATGCCGTTGGACAGCGCGTGGTGCACCTGCTGCGGCGCGATCATGTGGATGTGCGAGTCCACGCCGCCGGGGGTGGCGATGAGGTGCTCGCCGGCGATGACCTCGGTGCCCGGCCCTACCACCATTTCCGGATGCACGCCATCCATCACGCCCGGATTGCCGGATTTGCCCACCGCGACGATGCGCCCGTGGCGCACCCCGATGTCCGCCTTAACGATGCCCAGGATCGGGTCCATGATGATGGCGTTGGTGATGACCAGGTCCAGCGCGCCGTTGCGGTTGGTTACGTCCGACGCCTGCCCCATACCGTCCCGGGCCGACTTGCCCCCGCCGAACACCAGCTCGTCGCCGTGGGTGAGCAGATCCTGCTCGACCTGGCAGACCAGGGCTGTATCGGCCAGTCGGAACCGGTCTCCCACCGTCGGGCCGTACAGGTCCACGTATTGTCGGCGACTGATTCGGGCCATATCTTTATGCCTCGTTGGTTTCCGTTGGTTTCGGCGTCTGATCCAGGAATCCCCGCCTGGCGATTGCTTCCCGGGCTTGGGCGCGGACGACGGGAGAGTCCAGGCTGCCGTCGGTCAGGCCGTTGAGCCCGCGCACTCGCCGCCCGCCGCCGATGGTCACCAGCGTCACGTCCTTCCGGTCACCCGGCTCGAAACGCACGGCGGTGCCGGCCGGCACGTCCAGGCGCATCCCGAAGGCCGCCTCCCGGTCGAAGCGCAGCGCCCGGTTCACCTCGAAGAAGTGAAAATGGGAGCCCACCTGGATGGCCCGGTCACCGGTGTTCCAGACCGACAACGTGCGCGTCGGCCGGCCCGCGTTGATCTCAACCGGCTCGTCCGCGATGATATAGTGTTCGCTCGGGTTGCTCATGCCTGTCCTGGTTGCATCTACACGATGGGGTCGTGTACGGACACCAGCTTGGTGCCGTCGGGGAAGGTGGCTTCCACCTGTACCAGGTCAACCAGTTCCGGCACCCCTTCCATCACTTCCTCCCGGCGCAGGACCTGGCGGCCCAGTTCCATCACCTCGGCGACGGTCCTGCCGTCCCGCGCTCCCTCCAGGATCGACTCGGTGATCAGGGCCACCGATTCGGGAACGTTGAGCTTCAGCCCGCGACCCTGGCGTTTTCGGGCCAGGTCGGCGGCAACATAGATCAGCAGCTTCTCCGATTCGCGCGGGGTCAGCATCATAACGGGTTGCCTCCGGCCTTACAGCGTGGAGAGGTAGCGGGAGACCTCGTAGTCGGTGACCTCCGACCGGTATTCGTCCCACTCCAGCTTCTTGTTCTCGATCAGGCTGTTGAACACGTGGTCGCCGAGAGCCTCGTAGAGCAGTTCGCTGGTCTCGGCCAGGTTGATGGCCTCCCCCAGGCTGGACGGCAGGGTGCGGATCCCCAGGGACTGCCGGCGCTGGGGCGACATCTCCTGCACGTTGCCCACCACGGGAGCCGGAACCTGGTACTGCTCCTCGATGCCCTTGAGCCCCGCGGCCAGCATGGCGCTGAACGCCAGGTAGGGGTTGCACGCCGGGTCGGGAGACCGGTACTCGATGCGGATGGACGCTTCCTCCCCGCGCTCGTAGCTGGGTACGCGAATCAGGTCGGAACGGTTCACGTGGGTCCACGAAACGTACACCGGCGCCTCGTAACCCGGGATGAGCCGCTTGTACGAGTTCACCCACTGGTTGGTCACCAGGGTTATCTCCGGCGCGTGGGCGATCAGTCCCGCGATGAACTGCTTGCCCAGCATCGACAGGTACTGCTCGTCGTCCGCGTCGTAGAACCGGTTCGCCTCGCCGGCGAAGAGGGACTGGTGTAGATGCAGACCCGAGCCATTGACGCGCGAAATCGGTTTCGGCATGAACGTGGCGTACACGTTCTGCAGCTGTGCCAGCTCCTTGATCACCAGCTTGGCCGTCATCAGGTTGTCGGCCATGGTGAGGGCGTCGGTGTACTCCAGGTCAATCTCGTGCTGACTGGGCGCGCCTTCGTGGTGGGAGTACTTCACCGGTATGCCCATCTCCGCGAGGTTGAGCACCGTTTCCCGCCGCAGGTCGGAGGCGGGGTAGCTGGAAAGCTGGTCAAAGTACCCGTCGTGGTCCAGCAGTTCCGGCGTCGTCGCATTCTTCAGGTAGAAGAATTCCAGCTCGGCCCCGACGTTGTACGTGAACCCCATTTCCGACGCCCTGTCCAGGTTCCGCCTCAGAACCTGGCGCGGGTCGCCGGGGAAGGTCTGGCCCCGGGGCTGTCGGATGTCGCAGAACATCCGGGCCACGGCGTTCTGGCGCGGACGCCAGGGCAGCAGCGTGAAGGTGGCCGGATCGGGATAGGCCCGCATGTCGCTCTCGTGGTGCCGGGCAAATCCGTCAATGGCCGAGCCGTCGAACCCCACGCCCCGGTCCAGCGCGTCCTCCAGGTCGTCGGCGGTGATCGCGAAGCCCTTGAGCTTGCCCAGGATGTCGGTGAACCACAGGCGAATGAACTTCACGTCGTGTTCCCGCGCGGTCCGCAGTACAAAGTCCCGTGCGGCGGTTGTGTCAGCTGTCATGGTTATTCCTCACCTTCGCGTTTTGCGCCGGGACCTATACCGCCACGTACTCCCGGACCAGGTTCTGGTCCAGGTCACGGGCGGCGCCTTCCAGGACTATGACTCCCTTTTCCATCACGTAGCAATAATCGGCGATGCCCAGGGCGAAATCCAGGAACTGCTCCACCAGCAGGATGGTGGTCTCCTGCTGCTCCCGCAGGCGGTGCAGCAGCTCCTCGATCTCCTGGACTATCGACGGTTGAATCCCTTCGGTGGGCTCGTCCAGCAGCAACAGGGATGGCTGACGGATCAGCGCCCGGGCCAGGGCCAGTTGCTGCTGCTGCCCGCCGCTGAGGGTGCCGGCCACCTTCTTCGGGTTGATTTTCAGGGCCGGAAACAGACCGTACATTTTGTCGGGGGCTTCGGCGCGCCCCTTCTTGCCCGGGAAAGCCTCCAGGCCCATCAGCAGGTTTTCGTGGACCGTCAGGTACGGGAAGATGTGCCGGCCCTGCGGCACGTAGCCGAACCCGGCCTTGGCCCGGCGGTGCGGCGCCCACCGGGTCAGGTCCGACTGCCCGAACCGGATCTGGCCGGCGCGCGGCGGCAGCAGGCCCATGATCGCCTTCAGCAGCGTGGTCTTCCCCACGCCGTTGCGTCCCATGAGGCACACCACCTGCCCTTCGGGCACATCCAGCGCCACGTCGTTCAGCACCAGGCTCTGCCCGTAGCCCACGGACAGGCCCTTGATGGTCAGGAACGGTTCGGTGTGACGAAACATCGGCTTGACTGTCAATCCGCGGCCACCGGCGCGGCGTGCTCCGCCTCGCGCCGCCCGTTGAGTCTGCCCGCCTGTGGTCGCTGCGCCCGGTTGTTGCCCAGGTACGCCCGAATCACCTCCGGGTCCTGCTGCACGTCTTCCATCGTGCCCTCGCTGAGCACCTTTCCCAAGTGCAACACGGTAACCGTCTGGGCAAATTGCCGCACGAAGTCCATGTCGTGTTCCACCACCAGCACCGACCGCTCGCCGCCGATGGACTGCAACAATTCGCCGGTGCGGTCCCGCTCGCGCCGCGTCATCCCGGCCACCGGCTCATCCAGCAGCAGCAGCTTGGGCTCCTGCACCAGCAGCATTCCGATCTCCAGCCATTGCTTTTCGCCGTGGGACAACCCGCCGGCGATGTCCCGCGCCCGGTGTTGCAGCCCGACCATCTCCAGCGTGTCCATGATCCGGTCGCTTTCGCCACCCCGCAGCTTACGCAGCAGCCCGGTGATCTTGCTGCGGAAGCCCAGGGTGACCTCCAGGTTCTGGTACACCGTCAGGCTCGCGAATATCGACGGGGTCTGGAACTTGCGGCCCACGCCCAGCCGGACCAGTTGGTACTCCTGCCGCCGGCTCAGGTCGATGCCACCGTCAAATATCATACGCCCCCCGGTGGGCTTGGACTTGCCCGTGATCACGTCGATCAGCGTCGTCTTGCCGGCGCCGTTCGGCCCGATGAGGAAGCGCATCTCCCCGTACCCGATGGCAAAGTCGAGTTCGTTCAGCACGGTGAAGCCGTCGAAGCTCACCGTCAGGCCCTCCACCGACAGGATCGGCTTGCTCGTATCCGGCGTCGGGCGCGCGCCGTTGGCGTTCGGAATGGCGGCGGCGCCGCGCGGTCGGTTGCGGATCATCGCCTCGCTCCGGGAATGCGTTCGCGTATCATGCTCTTGACCTGCTCCCTTGACAGCCACCACGGCCTCCTCCAGCCCTCGCCGCGCAGCAGCCCCATGATGCCCGAGGGGAACAGCAGCACCGCTCCAATGAACAGCAGGCCCAGGAAATACTGCCACACGGCCGGGAACGACTCGCTCAGGCCGCTCTTGGCCCCGTTCACAACCAGAGCGCCGATGACTGCTCCAAGGAGCGCTCCCCGCCCGCCCACGGCCACCCAGATGGCAATCTCAATGGACGGCACGATGCCCATCATGGTCGGCGAGATGATCCCAACCTGCGGCGTGAACAGCGCCCCGGCCACGCCCGCGATGCCGGCCGAAAGCGAAAACACCAGCGTCTTCAGCACCGCCGGGTCGTAGCCGGAAAACCGCACCCGGTTCTCGTCGTCGCGCATGGCCACCAGCAGCCGGCCGAGGCGCGACGCGATCAGCCACCAGCACAGCAGGTAGGCCGCGGTCAGGGCAACCACGCTCGCGTAGTACAGGATCAACTGCATCGACGGCGCGTGCAGCGAGTAGCCGAAAATGGTCGTGTAGTTCGTGATGCCGTTGGTGCCCCCGGTGTATCCCTGTTGCCCGATGAACAGGATGCTGATGATCAGCGCCAGGGCCTGCGTGATCAGCGCGAAGTAAACGCCGGTGATGCGGCTGCGGAACACCAGGTAACCCAACCCTCCCGCCACCACTGCCGGCACGATGAAGGTCATCGGAATGGCAAACCAGGCGTACTTGAACGGCGCCCAGAAGATGGGCAGCTCCGTCAGGCCGCTCCAGAACATGAAGTCAGGCAGCTTTTCGCCGGCCGATTCCAGCTTCAGGTACATTGCCATAGCGTACCCGCCCAGCCCGAAGAACACGCCGTGTCCCAGGCTGAGCATCCCGGCATAACCCCAGATCAGGTTCAGGGACAACGCCAGCATGGCAAAGGTCAGGAATTTGCCCAGCAGCGCGATCCGGAACTCTGACAGCACCGCCGGGGCGACCAACAGGACCGCCAGCATGACTGCCGGGGCCAGCCATGAACCAATGCGGTCGTGCATCCGCACCGGCGCCGAGGCGTTGCGCACCACCGTCATGATCGATGACATCGTCGTCATGGCGGGCTACCGTCCCCTTACCCGCATCAGGCCGGACGGACGCCACTGCAGGAACAGGATCACCATCGCAAACACCAGCACCTTGCCCACCACGGCGGTGGTACCGAACTCCAGCATGGTGTTCAGCATCCCGATTATCAACGCCGCCAGGATGGTGCCGGGGACCTGACCCAGTCCGCCCAGGATGACGACGATAAACGCGTCCACCACGTAGAACGTGCCCAGCGACGGGCCGATGGGGCCAATCAGCGTCAGCGCGCACCCCGCGATGCCAGCCAGGCCCGAACCCAGCGCGAAGGTGAAGCTGTCCACCCGGCGGGTGGATACCCCCAGGCTGGCCGCCATGTCCCGGTTCTGCATCACGCCGCGCATCCGGCGCCCTTCGCTGGAACGGTACATGTACCAGTAGAGACCGCCAATGCACGCGATGACCAGCCCGAGGATGAAGACGCGCTTCACGGGGAACACGAGGTCTCCGGTGACCGTGAGCGCGCTGCCCAGCCACGGCGGGGCTACCACCTGAACGTTGGGCGCGCCGAAAATCGTTCGCGCCAGCTGCTGCAGGAACAGGCCGACACCCCACGTCGCCAGCAGCGTGTCCAGGGGGCGGCGGTAAAGGAAACGGATCAGCGCGTTCTCCACCACGTACCCCGCCGCTCCCGAAACCACGAAGGAAACGGGAATGGCGATCAGGAACGTGATCCCAGATTGCGTATCACCGGTGAAGCTGAGAGCCGCCTGCTGCAACGCGTACGTGGTGTACGCCCCGATCATGATGAACTCGCCGTGCGCCAGGTTGATGACGTTCATCAACCCGAAGGACAGCGCCAGTCCCAGCGCGATCAGCAGCAGGATTGAGCTCAGGCTGAGCCCGTTGAACAGTTGTAGAGCCCAAACTTCCATTTTGTGGCCGTCAAGGAGTTTGAGTTGAAGGGGGCGCGGACGGCATCCTGATCGTGCGGCCAGGACGCCATCCGCAATCGATATTTAGTGCTTTGGATTAAGCGACACGGGGAAAATCATCTCCGTCGTCGGACTTACTGGGCCAGGTCCCGGAGACCGGCGGCCCATTCGTAGGTGTCCAGGTAGGGGTCGGGCGCAACCGGCGAGCCGGAGTTCCAGATCTCGTCGATCTGTCCGTCGTCGCGCACCGTGCCGATGCGGACCGTCTTGGACACATGCTGGTTATCGTTGTGAATGGTCACCATCCCGCCGGGAGCGGCAAACTGGATGCCCTTGGCGGCTTCCTTGACCGCGGCCACCTCGGTGGTGCCCGCCTTTTCCACCGCGGCTTTCCACAGGTACACGCCGAAGTAGCCCGCCTCGATGGGGTCGTCGGTGACGCGGCTCTCGCCGTACTTGGTCTTGAACGCCGCCACGAATTTCTCGTTTTCGGGGGTCTGCGTGGTCTGGAAGTAGTTCCATGCCACCAGGTGCCCGGCTATGTTATCGGCGCCGATGCCGGTGATCTCTTCCTCGGCCACGCTCACCGAAACCGTCGGCAGATCCTCGGCTGTGATGCCGGCGTCCTTGAGCTGCTTGAAGAAAGCAACGTTGGAGTCGCCGTTCAGCGTGTTGAACACCACGTCGGGCTCGGCAGCCTTGATCTTCGTGATCACGGTGCTGTACTCGGTGTGCCCCAGCGGGGTGTATTCCTCACCCACGGCCTCAATGCCGGCCGCGGCCAGCTGCTTGTTGATGATCAGGTTGGACGTGCGCGGGAACACGTAGTCCGAACCCAGCAGGTAGAACTTCGTCTTGCCTTCGCTCAGCAGGTACTCGATGGCCGGCACAATCTGCTGGTTGGTCGTCGCTCCCGTGTAGAAGATGTTGGGAGAGGTCTCCAACCCTTCGTACTGGACCGGGTAGAACAGCAGCCCGTTGTTGGCCTCGAAGACCGGCAGCATCGCCTTGCGGCTGGCGCTGGTCCAACCTCCGAACACCACGTCTACTTCGTCTTCCTGGAGCAGCTTGCGCGCCTTTTCAGCAAACGTCGGCCAGTCGGAAGCGCCGTCTTCGATGACGACTTCGATCTGCTTGCCCATGACCCCGCCGGAGGCGTTGATCTCCTCAATCGCCAGCAACTCGGCGTCGTGCACCGCGGTCTCGCTGATCGACATCGTGCCGGACAGGGAGTGCAGGATGCCCACCTTGATCGTGTCGGACTCGGCAGCGGCGGGCGCGCTTGCCGGTGCTGAGGATCCACTGGCAGCCGGCGCGGCGGCCGGAGCCGGGGTCGGCTCGGATCCACACGCGGCCAGCGCCAGGGACATGAGAACGGCGGCCGCCCCAATAAGCGCGAACCGCATCAATACAGGCAGTTTGGCTAAACCGGTTACAGACATCGTGGGTGTTTCCTCCTCTGGGGTGAATTCGCCAGCGGCAGGTCGCCGCCAACTGTGGGAAAACGACTTGGTCGGGCGCGGGGCCCCGGTGTCGCTGCCAGATACGCTAGTCCCACGGTGTTGCCGGCAAATTGCAAGTTTATGACTACACCGTTGCGTCGGTGTAAACGTCGAGTAACGGCCTTCGGCGGTGAGAAATGGGACCCTGGGGCGGGCTATTCTGTTTGCAATCCAAATAATGTCGACGGATCAGCATTGACATGCGTGATTGAGAATTCCAAAATACCCGCCAAATCAGCCTGTCGTGCCGAGTCTCATCACCAGGCTTGACACCCGTGGAGGAGCGATTTTCCGGAGAGCAGCACTGCCCCGCTTGCATACGCTGGACACCTGGCTGACCTACCGCAACTTCCGGCTGCTGTGGTGCGGCAACTTCTTTGCCAACAACGCCCAGTGGATCCAACTGTTGAGCGTGGGATGGCTGGTCCGGGATTTATCCGAAGGTTCCACGGTCGCCGGTCTGCTGGTGGTCACCGTGGGCGGTATCAACACCCTGCCCGGTCTGGTGGTCGGACCCTGGGGCGGCGTGCTCAGCGACCGGTTCGACCGCCGCCGGCTGGTCATCACGTTGCAGCTGATTATGGCTGCGCTGGCCCTGTGTTTCGCCCTGCTGGTGTTATCCGGCCGCGTGGAGGTCTGGCACGCCTACCTCTACGTGATCCTAGCCGGCGCCTGCCGTTCCATGACCCAGCCCATGCGCCAATCCCTCATCGCCGGCACCGTGCCGCGCGAGATGCTGGGCAACGCCATGGCCACCAACGTCCTGACCATCACCGGCACCCGCATCGTTGGACCTTTCGTCGGCGGCATCCTGATCTTCACCCTCGGGTACTTCTGGAACTTCGTCATCGAGGCCGCGCTGTACCTGGCCAACGTGGCGATTATCTTCCCGTTGCGCACCCCCTACCACCGCCCCGGCAACGCCCGCCAGCGCGGTTCGGCATTGGCCAACATGGTCGAGGGTTTGCGCTACATCTGGAGCGGCGAGCGCGCCTTCTTCCAGTTGATGATAGTTTCGGTGATCCCCAACATCATCCTCCATCCCGCCTGGTTCCTGTTCCCGGTGTTCACCACCGAGGTGTTGCAGCGCGATGCCGACGTCGGCGGTTACCTGCTTTCAATCACCGGAGTTGGCGGCCTGCTCGCGGCGCTGTTCATCGCCTCCTTCGGCTTCGTCTTCCCCCGGGGCAGGATGGCGCTGGTGGCCGCGGTAGCCAGCTCCGTGATGCTGATCCTGTTCGCCTTCTCCAAGTTGATGGTTCTGGCCTTCGTGTTCATCGCCGCCATGGCATTCAGCCAATCCTTCTTCCGCACCACTCGCGGCACCTTGATACAGACGCTGGCCCCGGACAGCCTTCGGGGCCGCCTCACCAGCCTGCAGAGCATCGACCAGGGATTCCTCGTTGTCGCGAGTCTGGGCGTCGGCGTCCTCTCCGACCTCACCTCCCCGTCAACGGCCATGGCCATCATCGGGGTCCTGGGCCTCGCGTTGGCCCTGGTCTGCTACGCCACCCTCGGCCGCGTCCGCCGGTTGTCCTGACCGGACACGGAAGTCGGGCTGGTTCGCCGGAACCGGCAACGCTACATGGTTCGCAAAGCCGCCGGTTGGCATTCCCCTTCGCGAACCGCTTTTGTCGGCCCCGATCCGACCAGGTAGGCTGATCCGCGAAAACGCTCCCCAGCCGCCGCGTTCAGACGATCGGCGGAGGGATCGCAACGGGAAAGGGCACGTTGGGATAGCGTTCCAGCAACCGACGCCATACCGCGTGGCCCACCGCTTCCGCCCGGCGCACCACGTCATCTTCGTCAATCGTCAGCACCTTGCCGTCGCGCATAACCCAGTCGCCGTCCACCATCACCGAGATTATATCGCCCGGCTGCCCATTGTGCACGAAGGCGGACACAACGCGCAGGCTCGGCACCAGGTGAGGCCGCAGCAGATCCACCACGAACAGGTCGGCCTTCTTTCCCGGTTCCAGGCTGCCGATGGATTCCGACATTCCCAACGCTTTGGCTCCCCCGGAGGTGGCCCATTCCAGCACGTCCTCGGGTTGGGGATAGACCTCATCGTTGCGCCGCACCCGCTCCAGGAACAGCCCGGCCCGCATCACCTCCACCATGTCCTCGGCCATATTGTCCGACCCCATGCCGATGGCGCACCCAGCTCCCTGCAACTCCCGTACCGGCGCGGCCGCGCCCCGTCGGGCGGCGATGGCGGCGTTGTTGGCAACCTTGACCCCGCACTGGCCCAGCAATGCAATCTCCGCAGGATTGACGTACCGGCAATGGGCGGCCAGCAGGTTCGGCCCCAGGAAGTCGTTGGCGAACAGGTAATGGGTCGGCGACACGCCCCGGACGCGCATGACCGCTTCGATCTCCTGGCTGCTCTGGGACAGGTGGATGGTATAGCCGACACCGTAGCCTTCGGCCATCTCCCGACTTCGGCGCAGCAGGTCCGGCGAGCAGGTCTCGGGAGCGTGGGGCGCCAGGAAGCAGCTGACCCGCCCCTGCTGCCGGCCGTGCCAGGACTCCACCAGGTCGGCGCTCCGTTGCAGTCCGGCGTCGGCCCTGGCCGCGTCGAAACGGTAAACTCCCTCCCGGGCCTGGGCTTCGTCCACGTCGTTGATGTTCTCCGCGAGCGCCAGCCGCAGCCCGGTCGCTGCCAGGTCGGGGGCGTAGCCCGCCACGTCGGACGAGATTTCCAGCAGGCAGGTGGCGCCGCTGCGTATGGATTCCAGCGCGCCCAGCAACGCCAGCGTCTGACGCTCCTCCGCGCTCAGGAGAGAGCGGGCCGAAACCGGAAAGGTCAGCCGGGTCGGAAACCCGAAGTCCTCCAGTATTCCCCGATCCCCCGTGGCCAGCAGGTGGGTGTGACAGTTGACCAGGCCGGGAAAAACCGCCTTGCCCCGCCCGTCCACCACCTCGGCATCGGGATGACTCCGCGCGACTTCCGCCGTCGGTCCCACGGCGGCAATCCGCCCTTCCGATACGGCGATGCCCGCATCATGCAAAACGGTGCGGCCCGCGTTGCCGGTTACGATGGTTGTATTAGCTATGACGGTGGTCATGTCCACTCCACGGAACCCCTTTCCACGGAACCCCTTTCCACGGAACCCCTTTCCACGGAACCCCTTTCCACGGAACCCCTTTCCACGGAACCCCTTTCCACGGAACCCCTTTCCACGGAACCCCTTTCCACGGAACCCCTTTCCACGGAACTCCTTTCCACGGAACTCCTTTCCACGGAACCCCTTTCCACGGAACCCCTTTCCACGGAACCCCTTTCCACGGAACTCCTTTCCACGGAACTCCTTTCCACGGAACCCCTTTCCACGGAACCCCTTTCCACGGAACCCCTTTCCACGGAACCCCTTTCCACGGAACCCCTTTCCACGGAACCCCTTTCCACGGAACCCCTTTCCACGGAACCCCTTTCCCCGGAACCCCTTTCCACGGAACCCCTTTCCACGGAACCCCTTTCCCCGGAACTCCTTGCTGCCGAGTTCAGTTTCAGCCCGCCGCCCCGGCGGTCACACCGAGGTGGCGTCGGGCGGCGCCGGCCCCCGCTCCAGGAGCTCCAGCCAGTTCCCATCGGGGTCCTGCATATAGCAGCCTTTGCTGGCCGCCGGATACACCGGGTTGGGCCGGGTCGCCGGCGGGTTGACGAACCTCACCCCCTTCGCGCTGAGGTCGGCGTAAAACGCGTCCAGATCGTCGACGATGATGCCCAGGTGGGTCGCTCCCACCTGGTGGCGCTGGGGCAGCGCGACGGCATCCCCCGCCGGGTTCAGGTACTGGATCAGCTCCACCGAGTGGCGTTGATCCCCGGCCCCCAGGTACACGATGCGCAGCCGCGCGTCAGGATAACCGACGACCTCCGAGATGAAGTCGCCTTCCAATACCTGGTCCCGCTCTATGCTGAGACCCAGCAGGTCGCGGTAGAAAGCCAGGGACCGTTCTATGTCGCTGACCACGAACCCGGTGTGGTTCATCCATTGGACTTCCATGTTTGTCTGCCTCCCCTGTGGTCAGGCGTGCCCACTAACGTCGTTGTCAGAAGCAGGACTAGCCGGATTGATCCGTCAAATCCTCGAAATCCTGCTTCTGACTTTCGGATGCCCGGATGCTCGGACCCGGATGCCCGGAGGGGGGAGTGCGTGGGCTACCGGCCTTCCTTGATGTATTCGGACACCTTCTCGCCGATCATGATCGTGGTGGCGTTGGTGTTGGCCCGGATGCAATCGGGCATGACCGATGCGTCGGCCACCCGCAGGCCCTCCACGCCCTTGACCCTTAGCTGCTGGTCCACCACCGCCAGGGGATCCGAGTCCGGCCCCATCTTGCACGTGCCCGATATGTGGTGCGACGTTCCCGAGTTCTTGCGCAGCCAGTCGTCCAGCAACTCATCGGACGCCAGCTCCTCGTCGGTGGGCATGACCCGTTCCGCTACCAGGCTGGAGAAGGGAGGCCGCTCCGCCATCCGGACGCCCAGGCGTATCGCCTCCCGCATCCGGCGCAGGTCCTCCGGCTCCTGGTAGTAGTTGTAGTTCAGGAACGGCTGCACGTGGGGGTCGGTGGACTCCAACGTCAGCTCGCCCTGGCCCAGCGCCAGCTGCAGGCTCGCCCCCATGCCGATGTAGTTCAGGTCCTCGTCGATGGCGACGTGGGCCGGGCGGTGCTCGCTGGTCATCAGGTTGGGGCTCAGCTGCATGTCGTTGCGCAGGTCTGAGCCTTCCACCGTGTAGCGCAGTCCCACCTGGATCACCGGCGCCTGCACGTCGGGCTTCTCGCCATTGGCCAGGTACAGGACGGACGCCGCGGGATGGTCGCGCAGGTTCTTGCCGACGCCCGGGGAGTCGTGCACCACCGGGATGCCCATGCCGCGCAGGTGCTCCGCCGGCCCCACGCCGGACAGCATCAGGAGCTGCGGCGACGCCACGGCCCCGCTGCTGACGATGATCTCGCCGCCATCCACCGTGAAGACCTCGCCGCCGCTCTCCGCCTCGATCCCGACGGCACGGTTGACGTCGAAGATGATCCGCCGCGCGGTCACGCCGCCCCGTATGGTCAGGTTCAGGCGGTGCCGCGCGATGTCCAGGTAGTTGATGGCCATGCTCATACGCACGCCGTCAATGGTGTTGCGGGCCCGGGGCGAGACGCCCGTGGACTCGGGGTGGTTCTGGTCCTCGTCCTGGGGGAAGCCCTCGTCAAGGCACGCCCGCTCAAAGGCCACGGCGTGGGGCAGCCACTCGCTGCGGGGAGCGCGACGCACCGGCACCGGCCCGTCGGAGCCGTGGAAGTCGTCGCCGCCAAAGTCCAGGTCGGTCTCCAGCTTGTTGAAATAGGGCAGGCACCCGGTGAAACTCCACTCGTCGTTGCCCCACTCGGCCCAGCGGTCATAGTCCTCGGGGATGCCGCGGAACAGCACCTGCCCGTTCACCGCGCTGGAACCGCCGGTCGCCTTGCCCCGCGGGATCACCAGGCTGTCCTGCTCCTCCGTGATCCGGGCGTTGTAGCCCCAGTTGTGCGGCCCGTAGGCCGAGAGCCACACGTTGTTCCCCAGCTTCAGGTCGTCGGGCAGTTGCTCAAAGACCGGGTAGTCCGGGCCGGCCTCCAGCAGCAGCACGGAACGGTCCGGGTCTTCCGACAGCCGGCTGGCGATGGTGCACCCGGCGGAACCCCCGCCCACCACGATGACGTCGTACTTCATGCTCTGGCCTCCTGCAGTGGATACGCTCTGCTTGCAGTTACTTGTCGATAGTTGCGTGTCGTGGTCGATAGTTGCGTGTCGTGGTCGATAGTTGCGTGTCGTGGTCGATAGTTGCGTGTCGTGGTCGATAGTTGCGTGTCGTGGTCGATAGTTGCGTGTCGTGATTGAAGCGCAAGTCGGCCGGATGCTCAAGTCATGTGACTGGTTGACCGCCGGGCCGTGACCGCAAATCGCCCGTAGCCTAACACCTCGAGCAGATTGTGTCCCGTGCGGATCGTCGACCACTTGCCCGGCGGTCCCGGCCTTCCCCGTCAATATTCCTGCGCGCCCCGTGCGCACCCGTTCTGCATCAAACCGTCATTGCAAGCGAAGCGCGGCAATCTCGTTGCCGGTGGCGTCGTCGCTTACTCAACAGGATCGCCACGTGGTTCGACAACCTCGCCATGAACGACTTCTCTTGTCGCGATGCGCACACCGGTTGTCTCCCAATTGGCAAAGTTGCGAATGAACTGTGCCATCGTTAGACTCGGTGCAGCATGTGTGCAAGATGACCAACTTCGCCGACCGAACCATCTGGACCGGGGACATCCTGCGCGGCCTCAACTCCGCGTCGGTCGACCTCATCTACCTGGACCCGCCGTTCAACTCCAACCGCAACTACGCCGCGCCGGTGGGCAGTGCCGCGGCCGGAACCGCCTTCAAGGACACCTGACCTGGACGTGGCCTGGATAGGGTGATAGCCGACGAGCAACCAGCTATGCACCAAGTATTGCAGGCTTTGGTACTGGGTTACGGAAGGGGAATGCAGTCCTACCTGCATCGTGATGCGAAGGCCGAACACTACCTCAAACTGCTAATGCACGGCAGTCTCGCGGTGCAGTCCGCACCGGGCAGTGTAGTCGATGTGTCCTGTCTCGGATTTCAAGCAGCAGGATTTTCCGCGCTCAAAAATATCGGAGCAAAACTATGGTCATCCCAGACAAATTGCCGGAATACTCAATCACGATCTCGCCAGGCTTGCTCCTGTTGCTGCCGCTATTCCTGTTCCTACTCCCAGCACTGTACTTTATGATCAGTGCCATTTATATCAACAGACGGAGAGGATCTAATGCTGCGGTGACGCACCTTAGATGGGGTGCGCTAATACTTACCGTCTTAGGCATGTTGCTCCTGATCAGTATGGTCGCTCTCATGTTTGCGGCAAAACCTTTGCTGGCGATAGGGGCAACCCTAGCGTTGGCTTGGATACTCACCGCCATGGCTACCGGTGTCGTAACCATCTTCCTGCGCTCCGAACCAACAGAAACAACCACCGTCGAACAACCGCATTCCACAGTTTAACGTGCCTGACGGAGCACTTTGGTCATAAACATGGGAGCCACCAACCTCGGCCGGCCATGGATAGGTATTGACACCTCGCCCAAGGCCGTCGAGTTGGTCAATATGCGCCTGCAGCAGTCCATGGGCGACCTGTTCCACAACCGTCTGGTTACGGGCCGCACCGACATCCCCAGGCGCACCGACATCGACACGCCAGTTCCATACCGCCAGAACAAGCATGTCCTGTTCGGTCAGCAGGAGGGCCAGTGCAACGGGTGTCGGAGCGAATTCCCTTTCAAGATTCTGGAGGTGGACCACATCATCCCGCAACGTGCCGGTGGCCATGACAACATCGAGAACCTGCAGTTGCTGTGCGCCCACTGCAACCGGGTGAAGGGCGACGGGCCGCAGGAGTACCTGGTAGCCAGGCTGCGCGAGCTGGGAATTGCGGTGTGATGTGAGTTGGCTCGGCCGTGGACTTCATCTGCTTGGACAAGCGCATCCGTCTTCGGCTTCGCCTGGGGAAAACTCTTGCAAGGCTTGCAGCAGATCGATCGCATAGATTTGTGAGATCTTCAGAAAACCGTCCGGGGAAAGTGCCATGTTACGAAAATTGATCTGACCCAATTCATAATCCGCCCGTACCCTTAGGCTGATCATATCGTTCAGCAGATTGCCAATTTTCTTATGGGTGAGATCAGCACCTGTATTGAACCTCTCTCTCAAATCAGCGTGCCTACGTGTTCGTGCCAACGGCGTCGCGTTCGGGTTCACACGAAAATATCGGCAACAAGCCTCGTGATGAGGTCCATAGTACAAGCGACTTACGACTGTACGAATTTCTGCTTCAGAGAGCGGCTCTTGGGCCTTTTGGGCAGCCCAATGATAAAACTCAATGGGCTTCATAGCTCGGACGGGATCAGACTAAAGAAAATCCGACGACCATAGTCCTGGTGTTGCTCGCTGGACCACTCTTCGGACCAATCGCTTACTTTGGCTAGGATCGCATCACGTGCCTCACTGGCAATCGACCAGTCGCCACTCACCACCAACGTTAGGTCGAGCGCGTAAGTGTCTTTTTCATCCGGTACGCTCGAAACTGACACGGAGGCGGAATTCAATCGTGAGCCCAAGGAGCCTAGGGCCGTTCTAAATATGTAATTCAAAACCCGCTCGCGAAACGGTGTCCGGAGGAAACGGCAGTCGTCGGGAAAACGGAGCAGTTCGTGCACCCGTGCACCAGCGGAAGCAATGCTTTCTCTGCGCGGCACAGTAGCTGCCGCCTTTACCGGCGGCTTAAAAATGGTTGTAGATTGCATGGTCTTCAGTCCCTCTGATCTTTAGGTGCGACTGCTGGCAATGACCAAGGCTCTAACAAATGAAGCAAGTTGGTGTTCTTGATCCTCGTTCCACGCGGCCCAATGAGCCCCTGCACTCGTTTGCCCAACAACCAGGGCGATGGCTACAAGCGATGCCCCTTCGGTGCGAGGGAATCCCACGAGCGGACCGCGAATAATCGAAACACCGTCAATTGAAGAAAGGCTGCGGACAGACACTCCCCCCCCGGACCTGTCGCCATCATCTCCTTCGACGTCTACAACCCGCCCATCGCCGATCACCGCGACGTTGCAGTATTGGTGCTCTGGGTCATCCCGCACGTAAAAACCTTCGACGTTCTGCACCGCGGCCGTCTGCTCATACAACGCCCAATAATCGCGGAAGTCACGCAGTTCGCGGCTCGATAGCAATTCCCTTACGGCCTTTTCAACGTCGTGACGTTGACTGTTTCCGCTCACAGTGGCATCTCTCCATTCAGGGCAACGTTGCCAGTAGCATCCGAGGTTCCAACTCTTTCGTCAGGCAAGTCGGTGTTGTCTGGGGATGTTAGGCTAATGCCACCGCCGTATTTTGACAAGTAGTCACGACCCCTATCCTTCAAGCAAATATACGTTGCTCCCGGGGCAAAGGTTCTATTGATACCCAATTTGCTTCGCCTAATATTTGTTACGTAAAGCAATCCATTCGGGAGTCCCGAAGATTTCGTGATTGCGAAAATCGCCGTACGGATTATGCAAGGCAATGGGACGCGAAACCACCGCGCATTTGACCCGAACCCATCGTCCGAACACTGCCGTCGCACTCGTCATGCGACGAATCCCGTGGTGCCGTCCACGAGAGCAGATTTCACCTGAGCCGGAGCGTAATTGATCCCAGAACATCCATCCAATCGGAAACTGGACATTGGCCAGTCATTCCTGACATTTCTGGGGCGAGGGCGATATCATGCGCAAAATGGTGGAGGCTACGGGATTCGAACCCGTGACCCCCTGCTTGCAAAGCAGGTGCTCTCCCACTGAGCTAAGCCCCCACGAGTAAAGGGCGGCCGGCGCGACCGCCCTTCCATACTATCACCCAGCCTAGCCATCCGGCCATGCGCGCTCACAGGTCGATGATCAGCACCCACATCGGCGCCTTCCCGATGTCGTACACCTCCAGCGGCTGCAGCTCCCCGCTGTCCTGGTCCACCCGGTAGGACGCCAGCCGGCCCGTCTCCAGGCCTGATGCGTAAAGGTAGTTCCCCGTGGTGTCCAAGCTGAACGCCCGCGGCACCGCCTCCGTGGACACCCGCCCGATGGCGGTCAGGCTGCCGTCCGTTCCGTCCACCGCGAACCCCGCGACGCTGTTGTGGCCCCGGTTGGGCGCGTACAGGAACCGCCCCGACGGCGTGATCTGGATCTGCGAGCAGGTGTTGCGCTCCGCAAACCCCTCCGGCAGTGTCGGCACCGTCTGGAACGGGCTCAACGTGCCCGCATCCGCGTCGAACCGGTAGGCGGTGACGCTGCACCCCTGCTCATTGGATGAGTACAACACGTCCAGGTTGGGATTGAAGCAGACGTGCCGCGGCCCCTCAGGCGAGGTGGGCACGGCCCGGTCCGGCGTGTTGGCAGTCAGCCGTCCCGTTGCCTCGTCGAACCGAAACTGGAAGATGGCGTTGGGTCCGGTCTGCGAACCTTCGGCGATGTGCGGCACGAAGGCGTAGCGGTTGGAGGCGTCCGTCTGCACGTAGTGGGCCCCGATGCCCGTCTCCCGCCACTCGATGGGCGACGGGTCCAACGTCCCGTCGTCGCCGAAGCGATGCACGCCCACCCGCGACTGGTAGTAGTACGCCGACAGCAGGTACTTGCCGGTCTTGTCCGTCGAGACGTGCACCGGATTCCCGTCCAGGTTGACGTCGCTGATCCACTCCAGGTCCCCGTTGCCGCCCTCGATGCGGTACGACGTCATCCCGAATTCGCCCGGCCGTCGTCGTCCCACGAACAGGAACCGCTTCTCCGGGTCCGTCGCCATCGGCGCCGGCATTCCCGCCAGCGGAAACTCGACCCGACCCGTCAGTCCGCCCGTGGCCGGATCAAGGTCGTACCGGGCGATGACATCGTCATCTTGCAGCGATACATACAGATAGGTAGCCATGTCTACACCTCCGCTATTCCATCACCCTTGCGTCGGGCAGTCCCAGCAGGAATTGCCCGTGGTTCTCGTAGGCCGCGTCGCTCACCATCTGGTGCTGCGCCGCCGCGTTGATGTCCCGCAGGCACTGCTGCAACATGCTCGATACGAACAGCGCCGCGCCCCCGCCGTAGCGGAACGCCTGCGACACCACGTCCGCGGCCACGTCGGTGGCGTAGGTGGCACACCCGCGCATCCGCGCCTGCAAGTCCGGCGCGGGAGTGCGCCCGTCACACACCGATTGCCACGCCGCCTCCAGGGTCTCCACGTTCAGCGACCGCGCCGCCCGCAGCCGCAGGTCGCACTCGCCCAGCGCCCGCTGGAACACCGGCCGGTTCGCCAACAGGTTCACCGAGTTGTACCCCCGCGTCTTGGACGCCGCCACGTCGGTCACCGCGTCCAGCGCCCGCCGGCCCACGCCCAGCGCGAACGCCGAGTGCTCGTTGGTCACGAACCCGGGCCGGCCCAGCCGGTACAGCGCTCCGCCCCGCGTGGGCTCCGTCCGCGACACGTCCCACGCGAACCGCTCCGGCACGAACAGGTCGTCCACCGAGAAGTCGCAACTCCCGGTGCCCCGCAGCCCCATCACCTGCCAGTTGTCGTGCACCTTCACCTCATGCCTCGGCATCGCCACCCGCAGCTGCATCGGCCGCCCGTTGCCCCCGACGGCCACCCGCGCGCCGGCCGAGACCCACTCGGCGTGTCTCACGCCGCTGCCGAAGGGCCACCGTCCGGTCAAGCGGTAGCCGCCGTCCACCGGCGTCGCCGTCCCGTAGGGCGCGAACGCTCCCGCAACCTTGGGCGGTTTTCCGCCGACGAAAATCTCCTCGATGGCCTCGTCGGGCAGGAACGCCGCCAGGCTGCCCATGCTCGCCGCCCCGATCATCAGGCACCAACCCGACGCCGGGTCAATGCGGCTCACCGCCTCCAGCACGTCCAGTTGTGTCACCAGGTCGGCCTCGGCTCCGCCCAGCACGTGGGGCATCTTCAGCCGGAACAACCCCGAATCGTACAGCGCGTCCACCGACGCCGGCGCCAGCGTGGCCGTCTCTTCCGACTCCGCCGCTCCCGCTTCCAGCGTGGCCCGCACACTCTCCACCGCGTCCATCAGAACGCGGCGCTTCTCGCTTCTGTCTGTCGGAAAACCCTTCACGTCGTTCACGAATCCAAAACCCTCACTCTGGGCACTCCCATCCTTGTCACTGCGGGCCTTCTCACCCTTGTCACTGCGAGGCACCCTCACCCTGGTCACTGCGAGCCCTCCCATTCAAATGTCATTGCGAGCGCAGCGTGGCAATCTAGTCGCACCCAAAGCCGCCGCTCCCCCGTCGGGACAACCATGTCCCTACGCCCCTCGCGATGCTACGCCGGCACATCCCCATCCTAACCGTCCACCTTGGGAAACACGTCCTGCACCAGCGCGTCCATCGTGTCGAGCAGTTGCTGCAAGTTGCCGCAGTCGTGGCAGTTGATCTGGAACTCGTCCAGCCCGGCCTCCTGCCGGTAGCGATTCATATCCGACGCTATCTGCTCGGCGGTGCCATATCCCGTCAGACGCTCACCGCCCGAGCTGGAGAATCCCGTGACGCTGGTGATGTTAACCCGGAAGCTCATCCGCACCCGTGGCGGCTCCTCCCGACCGATCTCAGCGGATACGTCGTTGAGGTACTGCCAGTTGCTGACCAGGTTGGGCAGCGGCGTAGGCGTGGGCTGCCACACCTGCGCGAACCGCGCCGCCCGCCGCAGCGAGGCGTGGCTGGAACCCCCGATCCAGATGGGCGGGTGCGGTTGCTGCACCGGCTTGGGGCTGGTGTGCAGGCCGTCAAACGAGAAGAACCTCCCGTGAAAGGTCACCGGGTCCGGTTCCCAGCACGCTTTCCACAGGCGCAGATACTCGTTGGTGCGCGCTCCTCGCTCCCGGTGCGGCACGTCCAGCGCGGCGTACTCGGTCTCGTTCCAGCCGGAACCGACGCCTACGATGGCCCGCCCACCGGACATCTGGTCCAGCGTGGCAATCATCTTGGCCGTCACCACCGGGTTGCGGTACGGCATGATCAGCACCGATGTCCCCAGCCCAATTTTCGACGTGCGCGACGCCACGTAGGCCAGCGACATCAGCGGGTCGTACACCTGCCGCCACGGCTCACTGCGCGCCGAATCGTCCACTATCACATGGTCGTTGACGAACACGGCGTCAAACCCCAGTTCCTCCGCCTTTATTGCCGTCTCGAGGATCCCCTGCGCCGTGGCCGGAAACCCCAGGTAGTCCGCGTTGGGCAACCGGAATGAATACTTGACCATTCGATACCGCCTTCAGATCGCGCCCGTCTTCAGATAACACCCGTCTTCAGATAACAACCAGTTTTCGGCGTCATCATATTGCCAACGTCAAGTTGAAACAAGAGTGAGCATCGAGGATAATCCTGTTACCAAACCATGCAATTTACGAAACCTTGCAACGTGGAGGCCCCTGATGTCCAAGTTCCGTATCGTCCCCCACGGCCGCCTGCAGGAATGGGTCGCCGAGGAGCACGGCTACTTCGCCGACGAGGGCCTCGACTACGAGTTCGTCGCGTCCAACCGGCCCGACGAGACGCTCAACCCCTCGGTCGATTCCGCCGAGGGCGCGCCCACGGAGATCAAGCGCGGCGCCTTCGAGTCCATGGAGTCCGGCCGCGCCTGCGAGATCAGCTCCGCCTGCCACTGGGCGGTGGGCATGGCGGCCAGCGCCACTCATGGCCGGATGTGGGGCCACGCCTACTCCGTCACTCCCAGCGGCATCTGGGTCGCCCCCGAGTCGCCCCTGCAGACCCCCGAGGACCTGGCCGGCGTGGAGGTTGCCGTGGGTTTCCACTCCGGCAGCCACTTCTCCGCCCTCCAGGCCCTGGAGAGCATCCTGCCTCGCGACCGGATCAGCATGCAGTTCGTCGGCGGCCCGCTGGACCGGCTGCAGCTTGCCCTGGATCGCCGCGTGCCGGCTGCCAACGTATTCGGCGCGCCCGGCTATGTGCTGGAACAGCAGGGCTTCCGCAAGCTGGTCGACACCAGTTTCATGATCGGCTTCCTCATCAACGGCGACGCCACTGATGACCAGCTGCGGGCCTACTTCAACGCCCTCCGGCGCGCCCAGCGCGAGATCGACGCCGCCAAGGAGCGCTACCAGCGCTACTTCCTCGAGGAACTGCCTCAGCGCTACCACCCGCTCTTCGACCACCGCCGGGCCGGCATCGGCGAGCGCCTGGTATTCGAGCCCTACACCCGGGAGATGTTCGACCGCACCCACCGCTGGATGCTCGACTGGCAAATCTTCCCCGAAAACCAAACCGGCAACGCAACCTACGAAGAAGCGGTGGCGGTCTGATCGCAAACAGCGATCTCCCATACAGAGGCGGGGACGCAAATGTTGCGCCCCCGTTCGCATTTCCCGCCCGTTATCCCGGTGCAGGCCCTGGTTAGCCTTGCGCCAGTCACCGCCTCGCGCCGAACAGGGCTTGGGCTGCGAACGCCCGTCGATCCCGGGTCGAAAGTTCAATGAATCGCTTGACGGCTTCTTCTGCCCTACCGATGGCTTTAGCCCGAATCCACCGAAGGGATGCGGTTCTAGCGTTGACGTGAGGGATGATGGGTAAGAAAGGCGAACGCGCCCGGCCCGATCGCCAATAGATGTGGTTCAGGGCGGTCGGTGGCGGCCACGCGAGTGGCAATGTGGCGGCCCGCAGTGGCGGCGATGGGCAAAACAGCCAGGCGGCAGGCCGGAAGTGGCGCTGGCGGGCTGGTCTGGCATGGGTCGGCGGGACAGCCCATGGGTTGTCCGGCGGACGGGTTGGGCGCCGACGGCGCGTCGTCAGGCTGGTAGGGGAACGGCGCGCACTCGGGCCAGGGCGTGAGTGAACTGGTTTTCCCAGGGCCAGCGCTGGGGAAGATGCCGAGTGAGGCGGCGCGCCGAGCGAGTGAGCCGTCCGGCGATGGAGAAGAACCGCCGTCGGAGGGTCTTGGTGGTGACCAGTTGCTCGCCCAGACCGATGCGCGCAGCCCAGTGGGCCAGGTTGTGGGCCATCACCTGGACCGCCAGCCAGGCCGTAGATTGCAAGGGGACTTGGCGGCGAAACGCCCTGAGGGGAGATGGTTCAGTCCCACGCCGTACTTGAGGTCGCGGATGGCGTTCTCGATCTCGGCGTGGCGGCGATGACCGGCCTCCAGTTCCAGAGTGCCTCCGTCCCGATCGGTGATGAAGCCGTGATAGCTGTAGTCGGCCAAGAGGGCCAGTTGAGAACCGGGCGTGGGCTGCACCCGCCGGACGATGCGCCGCACCGGCGCGGCGTCGGGCGCACTCTCGAAGGGGATGTAGGTAGTCTCGGCCACGTCGGCAGCACCGTCCATCCAGTAGGGTATGGGCGTCCAGTCCCCCTCGGGTATGGCCTCGATCTGGTTGCGCCGGCTCTGGTGTTGGCGGATGGTGATGGAGAAGCGGGCGGCAGGTGGACACCATGGCGTGGTTATAGCAGCCGCTATCGGCCCGCACCGTGAGTAGTCCGGTGGCTCCGGCGTAGCGTACCCGTCCCATCGTCTCACGCAGGAAGTGGGCGGCGCCCCGAGCGGTGTTGGCGCGACCCTCACGCAGCCGGGCCATCAGCACATCGCCGGTGCCGGCGGCGACGGCCAGCAGCGGGTGATAGCCCCGCTGGCCGGTGTAGCCGTGGTGGCCGTGGTGGCCGGTGTAGCCGTGGTGGCCGGTGTAGCCGTGGTGGCCGGTGTAGCCGTGGTGGCCGGTGTAGCCGTGGTGGCCGGTGTAGCCGTGGTGGCGGGCTCCCTCCTTGGCCGGACCGTAGGTCTCGCAGATGGTGGGGTCCAGGTCGATGGTCAACGGTCCGTGATTGTTCAAAGATCGGGGTCCCGCCCCAGCGGCCCAGGCCCGGGCCAGCAGTTCCCGGCTCACCCGATCCAGCTGGCGGGCGTGGCCCCAACGGAAGCTGCGCAGGAACGTGCCCAGGGTGGATGGCGCCTTGACCACGCAGCCCAGCACCCGCGCGGTCCTGCCAGCACGCAACCCGTCGGCATCGTCAATGCAGTCGCCCCCAGCCAGGGCGGAGGCCACCAGCGTCATGATCTGGTCGCCCGTGTTGGCTCCGCCTGGGGCACGGCCCAGGTCCAGGTGCCGATCAACCAGTTGGGGCAGGCCCAGATGCAGTGCCAAGGTGGACGGAAGGATCAGCCCAGCATTGCTGACCAGGCGGTGGTCGTCGAAGGCGATCTGGATGCGGTCGGGGTCGTTACGTGGTAGCATCTATTTGGTGCTCCTTCTTTTGGGTCGGTTTGGTGTTTCACAAACCATTATCCCAGAAGCAACGGGGCACTTTCTTATCCCTTCAGCACACCGCCACAATCATCTCTTCGGTGGATTGGGGCTTAAAGGTCTCCGATCGGGTGAAAGCGGCCCGCGGGTTGTAATCCGCGTCATGGCGTTGTGTTTGCTGGTCAACAAATGTCTCAGCGAAGTCGGATATCGGATCCGGGAACCGGTCTATAGCTGAGGCGATCATTTGAGACCTTGCCGTGCCATGGTTGATTGCTCGATAGGTTCTCGTCCACTCCTCTGAATTCCTGAGATCGGAGGACGACCCAATCAGCGTGTTCGCATTGTTTTCTGCCAAAGCGTGGAACATGGCGTAATAGGCTGTGCTGATGGCCCGGCGTAGCCTGGCTTGCTGAGGGCGTCCTCTGGCTTCGCCGTATTCCGGTAGCTCCGCCAGCAATCTGCTGATTGCGATGAGCTGCTCCCAGTTCATTCACCGTCTCCGTGGTACGGCGCCACTTTCACCAAGCCAGACCATTCGCTGTCTTCGCTTTCCTCGACGTACGACTGGGTGACTATGCCGGTCACTCCATACTGCCGGAATGCCACGCGGTTTCGCCTGTTGAATCCGTTGAGCCATGCGGGGTCAAGGACATCCCCATCTCCTGCATACCTAATCCGGATGTGCACGTATGGGTCATCGAATTCGTCGGTTTTGGTGAGCACCGTGATGCGTGGGAAGGTCACTGCATTGCCGAACCTATCGGTCAAGTCTCTGCGAGTGATCTCTTCGATCCCGGCCTTTTGGTCGTCCGTGAGCAGTTCTTGCGCCATGCTGTCTTCCTCGGGTTCACCGGGCCGATCCGTCGGTAGAGCGTCCTGGCCGTGTTGAATGTCTCGAACAGCTCACCCGCCAGGTCGCGCTAGGCTTCGAGCGCTTTAGCCAGCTTCTCCAGGGTTTGCTGAACATTCAGCGCGGAATATCGCGCTAGGTCGTGCAAGCGCGACAACTTTCCACGTTGTTCGGATGTTGCCGGTCTGCCGCGTGATCCAAAAGTTTCGATTAACGTACCTTTTTCGTCTAGGATTTCCAATTCGAACGCAGCCACCGCATCGTCGCGTAATGAGGAGTGTACATCTCTTCGACGTACGATTACCGCTATCGTGTCTACTGCCGTCACGAATTGATTAGCTTCAGCGGCTCTACTCCACCTGAGTTTCCCGTCGGATGTACGCCGAATCAAACCGTCCAGGATGCTCTCCAACTCATTCATGCCGACTCCTCCGAAATTTGCCCAAATCCCATTGCGCTCGCGAGTTCCTCCAGGGTGCTTTGGATCTCGTTCAGGCTTTCTTCAAGTGCGGGCCAGTCGGGATCACCGATACCCTGGCGCATTCTTCTCCGCACAGAGTTTTCCATGGTGGTGACAATCGCCGTGGCAACCGTAAGTTTCTCCCGAAATGCGGTTTGATCTTCAAGAGTTCGGGCAATGAACCCATACACCATCATTCGTAGAGATTGGTATTGCTCAATGGCCGCCTCCCACCGTTCGGTATCGTGCAAAAGTTTGATGCGTTGTATCAACGCGATCGCTCGCTCTAGATCTACCGACTGGAGATGACTCTCAATTCGGCTGTTAGTAGCGACAGCAGCCGCACGCGCCGCCCGCGAAGCCGATCTGGCGCCCCACGCCACAATTATCGTGGCGATCAATCCTATGGTTGATAGTATCGCTCCCGATAGGCTGGCCCAACTACCGGCGCTGACTAGCAAAGCTTCCACAACAGGTAGCAATTGTAGTTGCTACCGCTCGTCAAATCGAGCCAACCGTGTCAGCAACACAAAGAGCGCGCGGACCACACCTACCTACTCCAGCCCCAGCGTCTCCTCCGGGAACAGTTCGTCGACGGCGACGGCCTCCGGTATCACCTTCTGCTCCACGTTGAATCCCACGAACGTCTCCAGCGTCTTCCTCGAACTCTCGACGCCGTATGGAATCGGGTCTTCGCCCACCATGTCCACCATTTTGTGCAGCACCCGGTCCTCCGGTCCCGCGGCATCTCCCGAGCGCAGCTTCCCCAGGTAGAGGGCCCTGGCTGTGTTGAATGTCTCGAACAGCTCCCCCGCCAGGTCGGGGTTGGCATCCAGCGCGGCGTTCTTGACCACCAGCATGTGGCTGATCGGATAGACGCCCGTCTCCCGGTGCCACGCGGCATCGGCGGCATCCGGCTCGGCGAACAACGGCCGGATGTCCGGCGAGTCCACCGGCCCCGCGCCGATGGCCGCGTCGATCTCGCCCGACAGCAGCATCTCGCCCAGGTTGTTGTTGGACGACGACACCACGTTGGCCGGCGCGACGTACTCCGCCACGTGCTCGTCGCCCGACAGCACCCACGTCACCGCGTCCAGGTCCACGCCGTACCGGGTCTGCAGCAAGCCCCGCGTCCAGACGCCCGGCGTCAGCGTGTAGCTGCGCACCCCGAATCGCTTGCCCTCCAGGTCCTTCGGCGACTCGATCCCGCTGTTCCGGTTGACCACGATGCCGCCGTGGTAGAAGGCCCGGGTCAGGAAGATGGGCACGCCGGTGAACTGCTTGCCATGCGCTCGGGCGCACAGGTACGTGGACAGCGCCATCTCCGCCACGTCGAACTCCAGCTCCCGCACCATCCGCCGGAAGATGCTGGTCACCGGCGACACCTCGATCTGTTCCATGCTGAACGCCGGCGACGTGATCGTGCCGTCCTTCAGCGGCGTCGTGTGCCCGTAATTGCCCATCGCGGTCCGCAATACCAGGTCGCTCATTGTTCTGCCTCCCCTGCGTTTCTCGTGTTCAATCCGAACGCCATGTCAGCGGCCAGCCCATCATCCCGCAAATCCACGCCGCCCGCAAATCAAGGCCGCCCGCGAATCGATACGCTGCCCTGCTCACCCGCGTCCCCAGGCGAATTCCCGCAATCATGCGCCCCTGATGACCGAGGGTCATTCAGTTTCCCGGAACGTCATGCCCCGATGCTCGAATGCCACTGCGAACAACCCAAACTGTCATTGCGAGCGCAGCGTGGCAATCTAGTCGCCGTAGCAACGGCTCTTGCCAAACACCGATGCGTTGCCCCGCCGCCGCGTCGTGTCATTCCCCACGGCGACAATCCAACGACCCTGCCCCAATGACATCGGCCTCTTGCGCTAACAGTACTTATGTTCTATAATAGCCTTGTCAGGCAATCCCGGCGCGGCCTCGCGACCCCCGCCGGAACCGCCGCCAGGCCAGCGGCGTCGCCGAACCTAAATCTGAATAGCTAGGCGATACGGTTTCGGGTCGGCAACGGCCCAGTCGGTTCTTCGCATCATGGTCGGCAGCTGCCGCTACCCGTTCTATTCCGCGGGGCGGCCGCGTTACGACCCGGCGGGTGTCACCTCCGCCCCGTGCCGCATGGCGCCGGCCTCCTTGGCCGGTTCCCCGCGGGTCACGGAAGCTTGGGACTCAAAAGATTTGCGCTCAAAAACAGTGTTGGCCGTGCTCCGACACCCACCCGAAACCGCAATGCCTGACACCCAAATCAAAACCGCAAGCAGACCATAGCAAAGCAGGAGGTAAGTCACTCACCTTTTCATCTCACCCAGTCCCGACATCGTGAAGCAGTGATCGCAAACCATGCGAACGGAACCATGCGGACCGATCCGTCATTGCGAGCGCGGCGTGGCAATCTCGTCGCCCGACACGGCGTCGTTAGGGCGACGGGATTGCCGCGTCGACCCCCACCGAATTATCGGCAGATGCCTCATGTCCGCGGAGCAGTGCTGTAAAACGACGGCAGCCGCCGGGCTGCGACGGAACACCGGAACGCCGGGCGGTTCGACAATGTGACGCCACCGCCCAGTTTTTGCCGGTGCAATTATGCCCCGCGAGCTCCCTCGCTGGGTTCAATGCTCTCCCCGGTTCAAGGAATCAGCCGCTCCAGGGCGTTGAACGCTAACGCCTCTCCTTCTGCCTGGATGGTTTCCGCCATCCACTCGGCTATGAGGGGCGCCGCCCTTTGCATTGCGCTTTCCAGCGCATCCCGCAACAACTCGCCGGCAGTACCCGAGTCCCAACTATCCTCGTCGTCATTCATTAGCCGCAGCTCCAGTTCCTCTTGCAGCGCCGGCTGCAGTGGTTTGTAAACCTCGAAGACCTTGAGGCCAAAAATATCGACCAAACCGGAACTCGCGCTTGCCCGTCCTTCTCTCTCAACCAACTGCAGGCACTCCTGCATCAGACAGTGTCGGAATTGGACTGCAAACTCTTCGTCAACTCCCACGTCCTCTAATAGGCTATCTATGCTGGTGCCAAAATCATGGTCGTCAAATGGCTGGTCCCAATCGGTCCCGATCTCGATCATCGGGGTTATCATGATGGTTTCGAATTCCGCGTTGAAACCCGTCAGGTCGTTCATGTAGAACGAATCCTCATACCCCTTTTCCAATATGTCATTGATCGGATCATAACCTTCCGTCTCAACCTCGTCCGCCAGCGCGCTGACCAACGCTGCGGCCAGTTGCCGGTTTTCTCTCAGGCAGGTCGCCAACTCCCCCACCGTGGAAATTTTCCGCTCCACGTCCTCGTGCTCCGCCGGTTCCGGCTTCTGATTCATCCGTCGACCTCCTGGGTGGCAAATCGGTTCGCGCCGTGTTCGTCCCGTGTGCGGGTTAGTCTCGTGTGACCATGTGTTGTAACGGTCCGTGGCGGCCACCCTGGCCCAGGCGTTCCCTCAATGGCACTTGCTACAACATCCCATGCGTGCCCGACTCCTCATTATTGCCGGCTTGGACGCTGGCAATTGTCCGCGCAGCCCGGCGGCCACGTCAACTCGATAAAGCCCGCGATCCGCAATCGTCAATTTTGCAGCCGCATCACCCACCGGCCTCCGTAGCATTCTCCTGATGGCGCACGATGAAAGCGCAAGCGTCCCGAGCGTGTTCGCTCACGCGTACCCACTTTGCACCGTCGGTCATTCCGACCGACCCAAAATGTCATTGCGAGCGCAGCGTGGCAATCCCGTCGCCACGGCGCCGCCGCTCGCCGAAAGCGGTCGCATCCCACCGTTGCTGTAGGGCCGTGTGAATCCCGACGACAATAATCGAATGACCCTGCTACCGAGCCTGTTCGTCATTGCGCCTCAACGGTCTTGGCGGTATCATGATTCTTGGGGCCTTCCAACGTCACGCCTTGGCCCTTCCAACCAACGTCACACCGCCGCTCGAATAACTTATGGCTGCTGATACCACTGTTGCCGAGAATCTCCGCACCGCGCTCTACGATACCCATGTAGCCCTTGGCGCCCGCATGGTGCCCTTCGGCGGATGGGACATGCCGGTGCAGTATGAGGGGGTGATCGCCGAGGTGGCGGCCGTGCGCAACGCGGCCGGCCTGTTCGACGTTTCACACATGGGCCGACTGCACATCGGCGGCCCCAATGCGGCCGCGCTGCTGGACATCCTGCTCACCGGCTCCGCATCCGGCCTGCGCGTGGGCCGCGCCCGCTACTGCTTCATCTGCAACGAGCGGGGCGGCGTCATCGACGACACCATCTTCTACCGCCTCTCCGAGGACGAATTCCTGCTCATTCCCAACGCCGGCAACCGGCCCGAAGTGGCCCTCTGGTTCGACCGGCAGCTCGCCCTCCATTTCGGCGGACGCGGCGTGCATATCACCGATCGCACCATGCTCACCAGCCTCATCGCGGTCCAGGGACCCCGAGCCGTGGAGATCGTCGACCAGCTGTGCGAGGACTTCACCCCCGGCGCTCGCCTGGCCCGCAACCCGGGCCGCAGTCCGGCGCCGTCCCTGCTGCGCCCCTTCACCTGGGGCCGCGGCCACATCGACGGTCGCCGCGTTTTCATCGGGCGCACCGGCTACACCGGAGAGGACGGATTCGAACTCGCCCTCGGTTCCGCCGACGCCGTCGCCATCTGGAACAAGCTCACCGCAGCCGGCGCGGTACCCGCTGGCCTGGGCGCGCGGGACGTTCTCCGGCTGGAGGCCGGCCTTCCTCTGCACGGCCACGAGCTGTCCGACACCATCACCCCCATCGAGGCCGGCCTCGGCCGGTTCGTCCGGCGCGACGGCGGCTACAACGGCGCCGACGTGTTGGACCACCAGCGAGTTTACGGAACCGCACGCCGCTTGGTCGGACTGACCCTGCCCGGGCGTAGCGCTCCCCGCGCCGGTTATGACGTGTTGGCCGATGGCCAGGTGGTCGGCACGGTCGCCAGCGGCAGCTATTCGCCCACCCTGGAGCAGTGCATCGCCATGGCCTTTGTCGACGCCTCCCACGCTGCCCCGGACACGGTCCTCACTGCGGACATTCGCGGGCGTCAGGCCCAGGTCACCACGGCGGAACTGCCTTTTTACCACCGACCAAGCTAGCGCCCGTTCCAAGCTGGTGCCTGTTGCCGCGACCTGCGGCAGCGCCAATAGCCAAAATCGTTGACTACCCCACCCTTGGGAGGTATCAGACAAAGTGAATCCCGAAGACCGCAAATACTCCAGGGAGCATGAATGGGCCCTGGTTGAAGATGCCACCGCCGGAACCGTCCTGGTCGGCATCACCCACTACGCGCAGGACCAGTTGGGCGACGTCGTGTACGTGGAGTTGCCCGGGACCGGCGCCCCAGTTGGGCACATGGACAAGATGGGAGAGATCGAATCCGTCAAAGCCGTGTCCGACCTGTTTTCGCCCGTCAGCGGCGAGGTCACCGAAATCAACGGGCGCTTGGCCCAGGAGCCTGAACTGGTCAACACCGACCCGTTCGGCGACGGTTGGATGCTGCGGGTCCGGATGAACGACCCGGCCGAGCTCGACGCGCTGCTCGATGCGGCCAGTTACAACGAGTACCTGGGCGGTCTGTAAACCACCGGACTGCCCGTAATCCACAGCCGTGTGATGGTGGTCCGGGCAGTGCGGTATCTGCCGCACGTCCTCGTACAAAAACGTCCTCGTACAAAAATTGAAGCCGGTCTCCCCGGGGACCGGCTTTCTGTTGTCCTCAGGAGCCCGCGCACGGCTGCCCTTGAGGTTCGCAGTCGCGATGCTTTTATGTCTGGCTGAGATCCGTACTGCCGCCTGGCGAGGTGCTCCGTGGCCGCAATGCCGTAGGGTCTTCTAATCGCCCTGATCCGCTTTTATCACTGCAACGGCAACCGCCGCCGGGGGCCTCGTGACATCGTCCTCCAGCTTGGGCGTTGCTCCCGGATTGACCTCCCAGCATGTCAGCGCGAACAACGTCCCCATCAGCGCGAACCGCCAGGAATTCCTGAGCAGCAGCGTAACGTGTTGGGTAACGGCTATCGCGGTTTTGTGACCAATCTGCATTTATGCGGATTCCTCCTGGAATTCGGATGACGCGCATGGAATTGCCATTTTCATTTCGTCGCTGCTTCCAACGGATTTGTCCGGTGTCGAGCCAACAGGCGGTCCGATCCCCGTGGCAATCTCCCGGTAGCGGCGCTATACCCCCCGGTTCAACCGTGGAAATTTTCGTGGCCATTATTCGCATGATGAGCAATCTCTGGGCGTACGGGCATTTGGGATGCTGAATCGGCAGTGGTGCCCCTGGTCAGCGTAGGCATATCGCCGTATTTACGCACGAATGTTGCGTATTATGTGTCAATGTGGATCACGAAGGCTACCTTGAGCGTGATCCCGCGGCGGTCCGGTCGGATGATATGCGCCGTGCTGAGCAAAGTCTGTGCAATCATGGTTTTGCACTCGCTATGTGGATGATGTGCGCATAATTGCCCGCCGTTTTCCGCCGTATTGTTGGTGCGCTGTTGAAAAAAAGCTGGCTTCCCGTGAGGTATGTTCATGTGCAAAGCCACCGATTTCACCCGCCGAGCGGTGTAAAAATGCCGCTGAAAATGACCAGACATTGCGGAAAGGTCCTTTGCGGGAATACGTGAATCGGTGTCTACTGCTCGGCACGCTTTTAGGCGTCGGCCGCGAGTCCGCCTACAAATGCGCTCCTGAAAAATTGCGTGGGACAACCCACGTTCGGCGGAACCTTTTGTCGTGTATTACGCGCTTGCCTCCGACGAACGGAGTGAGAATGAGGACGTATCGATGTCCGCCGGACCCGGGGCAATCGGCGTTTATGGGCCAGGGAAGCCGATACCCAGGAAAGCTGATTCAAAGACAAACCCGCGCCACTTGCCAGCTTAAGAAGCGGCGACTATCATAGCCCTATGGCAGAGCGCGAAGTCCGCTACAAGATGGGGGCCGCCCAGTCCGTTTCCGTCGAAACCTTCGGGCGCCCCGGTCGTCGTACCTTCCGGCTGGTTGCGGAGGCCGGAAGAGCCCAATCCTTTATCTGGCTCGAGAAAGAGCAGCTTGTCCAACTGGCCCTTTATCTCCAGCAGGCCGTCAAGCAGATTGGCGAAACCGTCGTCGATAAAGACAGCGCCCCCGGAGAAACTCCCTGGATGGGCGACCCGTTGGAACAGGACTTTCACGCTCGCCAGATGCAGTTGGAGTACGACAAGGAAGCGAACTGCTTTGTCATCCACGCCTACGAGGGCGACGAGGATGATCCTGACGCCGGCGCCCAGACTTCGGTCAGCTTCTGGATTACTATGGCACAGTCTTCGGCGCTGGCCGACCAGGCATTGCGGATTTGCGCTGCCGGACGGCCCCCTTGCTTCCTGTGTGGCGCGCCCATAGATCCCGACGGCCACCGCTGCGCTCGTGCTGACGGCCACGCCGTATTCGAAACGGGCTAGCCAGCCTTCAGCCCACGTTTCCCGTGGTCACCGACGGGCCATCTGACCTTGACCTGCTGCAGCGCGGGGAGATCCGGAGCTGTGACCTTACGCGGCAGGGCTCCAACTACACCTACCTCGCCGAGATCGCCCTCGACGATCGTTACTGCCTGGCGATCTACAAGCCCAAGCAGGGCGAATGGCCCTTGTGGGATTTCCCGTCCGGCACTCTCTACCAGCGCGAGTACGCCGCCTACCTGCTCAGCCACATCCTGGGTTGGGATTTCATCCCGCTCACCGTCATCCGGGAGGGCCCGGGCGGAATCGGCTCCGTCCAGCTCTACGTTGACCACAACCCCAGGGAGAACTACTACACCATTACGCGCGAGGAACTCAGCGAGTGCGACGCTGACCAGCTACGCGCCATCTGCTGCTTCGACCTGGTTGCCAACAACACCGACCGCAAGCCTGAACACGTCCTCCGCGCTCCGGACGGCAAGCTGTGGGGCATCGACCACGGCCTCACCTTCCACGCCGATACCAAGATCCGCACCGCCATCTGGGACTTCGCCGACGAACCCATACCCGATCATCTCCTGGAATCTGTGCGCTGGCTCTGCGGACAGCTGTTGGCGCCCACGGGTGACGTGGCCGAACTGCTGACCCTCATGGATGCCTGCGAGGCCAGGGCGCTGACGCAGCGGCTGCAATGGGTGCTCCAGGATGGAACCTATCCGGGCCTGCCCGGGTATCGTCGACGGCGACGCCGGGGCTAACTTCCCTCCGCCAGCAACCCGTAATCGAAGTGTTCCAGGTTCTCTATGATGGTGTCCGCCGCCGAGAGATCCAGGTGACGGGTGGAATCGGTGAGGGTGCAGACGGTGTACGCCCCCGACGCGCTGGCCGCCGCCAGGCCAATGGGCGAGTCTTCAATGGCCACGCACTCCGTTGCTTCCAGGCCGATCAGCCCCGCCGCCTTGATGTAGATGTCCGGGGCCGGCTTGCCATTTTCAATGTCGTCTCCGCCCAAAGCGACCGGGAATGCCTCGGCAAGCCCGATCACCGACAGCTTCAGGTTCACCCATTCCCGCAGGGATGACGATGCCACCGCGGTTGGCAGGCCCCGCCGCTGTGCTTCCGCGATCAGCGCTCTCACTCCCGGCCGTGCCACCAGGTCCGAGCGCAGCACGTCCTTAACCACCTCGTTGTAGCCGGCCAACAATTCCGCCGGCGTCTCCGGTATCCCCCGCAGTTCCTTCACCCGCACCCAGGTCTCCTCGACCGTCGTGCCCAGCAGGTAACGGTTGTTCTCCTCTTCGGTAATCGGCGCTGCCCCGCACCGTTCCACCATCACGTTCACCGCCTTGTGAAACAGCGGCTCGCTGTCCACCAGCACTCCATCCATGTCGAACAAAATACCCTTGTAGCCAGGCATCGCCAGTCGTCCTCCGGTTTGTGTCGCGAAGATTATATCCTGCGCCGCGTGATCGGGCCCGCCTTCTGCCCGCCTGTAAGTGTGCCGAGTTATCAGGTTTCCTTATCGGGAACACGTCGTTCCTGCGAAAGCAGGAACCCAGAGATCCCGCGCCCCGAGAAACGTGAGACCAGCAACTATTTGCCGGATACCTGCTTTCGCCGGTATGACGGTTTTGATGGCTTTGCACTGATGATCGGTTTGGGGCAGATTTTTGTTCAACTTGACCCCAGCCATTAGGGTAGTTCGACAATGGCGGCGGTAGTCCCGCGACGAATGTTGGGGCGCTTGGCGCCGTTGCTGACAGGCTGAAGGGTGACGGGCATGCCGGATGTTATGGCGGCGCGGGGAGTTGCGTTTCGGCAAGCGCGACGTAGTCGGCGGCATCCATCATGCCGGCTTGGACGGCGCCGGCGCTGCGGGTGTTTTCGTAGAAATTGACGTGAAGCTGCTCGACGGCGTTGAAGAACGCTAGGAAATCCTGGTTGCCGGTGCTCTGGGCGAGGCTTCTTGCTATCCTTTTCAGGCTTGTGTGGCTGCGGTGGTAGGCTGGCGGTGTCAGACTCTCTGCACAAGCCTTAGTAATTTGGGCGACCGCTCCCCAAGCTTTTTCGGAGGCCTGCCTGAGGTCTCCGAATTGGAACTCGGCGTTGGCCTGTTGTAGCAGATGCTGGGCGGCCGTTCGGTAGGTGGCGGTGGTCAATTGCGTTCTCCGCGGCCGTATTCCGATTCAGCGGCTCAGATGGTGGCCCATGCGTTGGATGAATTCGCCGGTAAGGCTGACCCGTTCGTGGAGGTCTTCGGAGTCGAGCGGCTCAATGAAGGTATCTGGGTCGAGGGCCTCAGCGCTGGCGAAAAGGGTGAAGATCCGTCGGTCTTTGATCCGGAGGCTGAATTGCAGGACCGTTTCGGCCGGCGTCTGCTCAGGGTCTAGCTGCAACTGTTCACTGAGGGCTGCTGCTTCGATGACGTTGAGGGCGGCTTGCCATGCTTTGGAACGGGCCTCGGCCTGCTGTCCGGCTTGGGATGCCCGGATCGCTTCACTGTGGAGCGTTTTGGAACGGTCCTTGAGTTTTCGTATGGTTGTCATGGTGAGCCTCTCTATTTTGGGAGACATGCTGACGTAAGCCGAGGCTTTGATTGTGCAAGAAGGTATCTGCTTGGTCAACTGCATCGGTGCCGTCTTTCAGAATGTCTGAAGCATCTTTCCGGCGTTGATGGCGACTGCGGCGATTTGCGGGTAATCGCAGCCTGTCTCTTGGGGGTATTTTTGTTCAGAGTTTCGGTCGGTTAGCCTCAAATCCTCATTTTTGTGCAAATCCGGTTTTGGTGTTGAACGGCCACCTCGAATCTGAACAGTTACGCCCGCCTATTCATTCAGCAGGAAGCATGAGGACGCCTTGAAAATTGCCCACACCGGCAGCCCGATCGCGATCCCCATCGCCTCCAATGACGTCCCTGTGATGTGGCACCGCAGCCCTGCCCCGTCGCAGTCCAGCGTTACCTCGTAACCGGGCGGTCTGGGGGTCACCGCCGACACCACGCCGGCCCAGGTATTCCGCGCCGAGGATTGCGGCAACGGCCCCGACGCCAGGATGATGTCCGAAGCGCGGATCCCGACGGTCACCGGATCCCCCACCGCGCACCCATCCGCCAGGGGCGTCTCCAGCAGGTGCTCGCCGGCCGCGCAGACCATGGTGCCGTCCTGGGGCCGGCGAGCGGTCACCCGCATCTCCAGCAGGTTCTCCACCCCAACCAACCGCGCCACGCGGCCTCGGCCCGGCTGCTCCAGCGCCGTCAATGGCGGACCGGACGCCACCGTCACCCCGGCGTCAATGATCTGCACGTCATCGCCCAAAGCCAGGGCCTCCTCCCTGCTGTGCGTTACCAGGACCACCGGCACGTTCAGCTGACGGATCGTTGCACGCAGCTGCGAGCCCACGTCGCGTCGCAACTCCATGTCCAGCGCGGCGAACGGCTCGTCCAGCAGCAGCAGGTGCGGCGACGGAGCCAGTGCCCGGGCCAGCGCCGCCCGCTGCTGTTGCCCGCCCGACAACTGCCAGACCCGCCGGTCCTCCAGCCCGTCCAGCCGTAGTCTTTCGACCAATCCCATCACCCGTTGGCGCGTGGCTGCGCTTCGCCGCTCCTTCAGGCCGTAGGCGATGTTCTGCCGCACGGTCAGGTGCGGGAAGAGATGATTCTGCTGCGTGACATAACCGACGCCCCGGTGGTGCGGCTCAATCCAGACCCGCGGTTCATCCCGGCTCTGGCCCTCTGCATATACCGTCCGGCCCGCGATGACGATGCGGCCGGCGTCTGGCCGGACCAGTCCGGCTATGGTGCGCAGCGCCGTGGTCTTGCCCGCTCCCGATGGCCCGAAGAGCACCAGGATCTGCCCGGCATCCACTTCAAACGCCAGCTCCAGGCGAAACCCTCCCAAGTTGACCGCAAACCGGCCGGAAGCGCCGCCGCAATGCTGCCGATCACTCATAATGCTGCCGATCACTCATGGTGTTGCCGATCTTTCATGCCGTGCTCCCGTTTCGCCGCAGCAGGAAGCTCAACGCCGCCAGCGCCACCGCGGATATCGCCACCAGTAGAACCGACAGTGCCAGCGCCGACCCCAGGCTCGACTCCATGGCGGTCATGATCGCCAGCGGCATGGTCTGCGTGCGCCCCGACAGGTTCCCGGCGAACATGATCGTCGCGCCGAACTCCGACACCGCCCGCGCCCACGCCAGCGTCAGTCCGGTCAGCAGCGACGGCCACGCCACCGGCAGCGTCAGCCGCCAGAACGTCGCCCACGGCGAAACCCCCAGGGTCTGCGACACTTCCTCGTAGGTCGGATCAACCCCGGCGAACCCAATGCGCGCTGCCCGGATGTAGAAGGGCGCGGCCACGAATACCTGCGCGAAGATCACGGCCGCAGTGGTGAACGGCAACGTCACTCCCGCGGCGGAAAGCGCCGGGCCCAGCAATCCGTTCCGCCCGAAGGCCATGAGCATCGCCACGCCGGCCACCACCGGCGGCAGCACGATGGGCAGCTCGACGAAGGTGTCGATCACCCGTAACACCGTCGACCGCCTCCGGGCCAGCAGCAAGGCAAAGGGCGTTCCCACCACTACTACGACTACCATGCTCACGAGGCTCGTCACGACGGTCAGGCGCAGCGCCTGAACCACCAACCCTCCCGTCAGTCCCGCCAGGAACCCATCCTGCTGTCCCGCCCGCACCAGCAGCGCCACGATGGGCAGCCCGATGAACAGCACATAGATGACCGTCGCCGCGACGCCCGCGGGGGCCAGCGCTCCCAGTGACGCGCCTTGGCCGTATCCGTTTTCGCGGGCGTGTCCGAACAGCCGGCTGAACATACGTCTAGGGTACGGCCGCCGCGCGGTTTTGCCCGGGCTGGCTGTGGCCGGCACAGGGGCAGGCCACGTTGACCGGCGGCGCAAAACCGTATTCCCGTAGGATGGTCTGCCCGCCGTCGCTCTGCACGAAAGCGATGAAGTCCAGCGCGATCTGCAAGTCGGCGGCTCCCGCCAGCGCCGCGATGGGATACTCGGCCGCCGGGTTGAATTGCAGCGGAATCTCGATCACGCGAAACGACTCGGCGTACTGCGCGGCCTCCGCATCGGTCTCGTAGACTATGCCGGCGTCCACCTCACCCAGCGCCACCTTTTGCGCCACTCCGCGCACGTTGGTCTCGTTGGTCACCACGTTGACCTGAACCCGCTCGGCGAATTCGGACGGGTACTCGCCCGACTCCGCCATCAGGCCGAGCGTGGCGCGGGTGTACGCGCCGGCGGGTACTTCCGCGGATGCGACGGCGATGCTCACCCCCGCGTGCGCCAGGTCGGTCAGGCTCTCAACCGCGCCCGATGTGACCGGCGTCACCACCGCCAATCGGTTGGTGGCGAAGTATTCCGGAGCATTCCCCAGGAGGTTTGCCTTCCTCACCGCTGCCATCTGCTCCCAATCGGCCGACGCGAACACGTCCGCCCGCGCTCCGTGCTCCAGTTGGGTGCGCAACGCCTGGCTCCCCGCGAAGTTGAATGTTACCCGGAGGCCGGGATGGTCAGCCTCGAAGGCCGCTGCAAGGGCGCGGAACGACTCTGCCAGCGACGCCGCGGCGAACACGGTCAGCGTGCCCGCCGGCGCGTCTTCTCCCGTGGCCGCGCCGGCGCACCCCACGGCCGCAACCGCCACTGCCACCACTGCCACTGACAGCGCCAGAAAACGGGAGATCATCTGACCAGGGGTCCTAGCCGGTTACCCATAGACGTGAATTATAGCAACGGCCCCCTCACCCGTACCCACTTTGCCCAATCGCTCATTGCAAGCAACCCACCGGTCATAGCGAGCCACCCCCTGTCATAGCGAACGCCCCCTGGTCATAGCGAACGCCCTCTCCCGTCATTGCGAGCGCAGCGCGGCAATCTCGTCGCCGCAGGGATCCTCGCTCAATTCAACGAGATCCCCACCGCGCTGCGCCTCTCGCGATGACAAACCGGGTACGGTAAGCAACGGCCCCGCCTTGACTTGCCACAGGCGCTGCCGTTAAATGGCCCAACGGCGGCACGGGCGCCCACAGCCCGCCGCCTTCCCCTAGACAGACCAATCGACCGTTCAGGAGGTCACAATATGGCTCTCGTTCGTTGCGTTACCGAAATGGGTATGGGCGTGGATGTTCACGGCCTGGATTACACCCTCGCGGCCAAGCGGGCCGTATTCGACGCCATCCACCACAGCAGCCTCGGCTTTTCCCGCCTGGTGGGCGCCACCGCCGACGATATGACGGTCAACGTGACCATCGGCGCGCCCCACCCCGAGAAGGTCAACGCCGATGAGGTGGCCGACTCCCTGCCCCATGGCCGCGCCAACGTGGACGTCGTCGTGGGCGGCCTGCAACTCCTCAACGATGACGGCAGCGACGGCACCCTCATTGCCAACGCCATCATCACCGTCAGCATCGAAGACGGCAAGTAGCCGGCGAACCGTCGCCTCGTGCCATCCTCGTCTCTTCCCCCGCCCGACCGGTCTCTTCCCCCGCCCGGACCGTCTCTTCTCCCGGAGGAAGCCAGCCGCATCTGCATGAAGGAGTGCCGCGGCATGTGCTGTCGCGGCCCCATCATCCTGCGGCTGGACCCGGACGAGGTAGCCGGTTTCTACCGGCTGGCCGCCGGGCTGGGTACGGAAGCCAGGGTCAACCGCACCTCCGACGGCGGCGGCAACGTGCTGTTCCTGGATCAGGCCGCGGAATGCTGCCCGATGCTCGACTCCGCCACATCCGCTTGCCGGATCTACGACCACCGCCCCCGCGTCTGCCGGGAGTTCCCTCGCAAACGCGAACCCGGCTGCGCCATCTCCGAGTGGATCACGCCGCCACCGGAACCCGACCAAACACCGTAGATGCCACCTTCTCCACGAAGTTTCGCCCCATCGCCTGGTAGCCCTCGGCGTCGGGATGCAGGTCGTCGGGCAGCAGGTGGGCCATCTCCGGGCCGAAAAGTTCCAATCCGTCCACGTAGTGGAGGTTCCGGTCACCGTGACCCTGAAGTAGCGCGACTGCTTCGGCGACTTCCGCGCGCATGGCCGACAGGGTGAACCCGACGGGGTTTTCCGTGTTCTCTCGCCACGCCGAGTAGATCGGCGAGATGACGGCCAGCGGCGTGTCCGGGTGCTTCTCCCGTAGGGTGTGGACGAACCCGATCACGGCCGGCATGAAAGTACGGAGCCCGATGCTGGCCGCGTTGTACACGTTGATGCCCACCTTCATCGTCAGATAGTCCGCCGGCAGGTCCCGCATCATCCGCGCCACCATCGGCTCCAGGTGGCACCCTCCGCCATAGCCCAGGCAGGTCAGGTTGAGGTCGCACGCCCTGGCCGCCACCGCCGGCCAGGTCAGGCTGGGACTCGCGGCGGTCCGGCAGTGGGTGATGGAACTGCCGTAGGCGACCCAGCGTGGCCTTCGGTCGTCGTATGGTTCCAGCGTTGCCCCGTCGGACAACTCCAGCCCGCAAAGCCGGAACTCGCCGTGCTGCGGCAGCCACAACTCCACCAGCTTTTCTCCGGCCGGCAGTCCAACAAACTGGAAACCGTCCCGACCCTCCAGCACAGCCGAGCCATGAACCTTACCCTCGCAATAAAGGTCTATGGGACTGGATTCCGCCGCCGCCACAACCGAGCCGGCCACCGTCTCCGTGTCGCTCCGAAAAGAAATCCGCACGCCGGCCGGCATTGCCGCCCGCTCCCGCAACGCATCGGGCGGAAAGAGTGCCCGGTCCTCGTACGGGATGCGCCAAGGCATCCGCCATTGCTCGGTATCGTGAAACGAAATAGCCCCCTGCCACGTCAGCCGGGGGTCGTCGGGTCGGATGGTTTGGGGCATGGTCGTCCTCCAATTACTCCGTGCGCATTTCCGCAAAAGGATTTCTGATGGTCAGACCCTCGATTCGCTGACCGTCCTGCATATCCTCGCTGTAAAGGGTGGTGCAGCCGGCTTCCAACGCCGCCGCCACGATGAGCGAATCGTAGAAGCTGAACCGGTATCTCGCCCGAACTTCCAGTCCATTCTGATAGAGCTCAGGAGTTGAGTATACTTCCCAGAGGGGGAACAATACCTCACGCAGCAACTGATCGATTCGGCTGGAATCTACGCCTGCCCTCCGTGTAACCACGTTGAGCGTTTCTTGGACCACTTGGTAGCTGATGCATCCGGTCCGGTTGGTCAAATTGTCTTCTACCAGGGTTTCCGCGCGCCGGTATTTCGTTAGGTCGGTACGTTCAAACAGGTATATGAACACATTGGAATCGAAGAAATTCTCAGCGGGCATTCATTTCATCGCGATTGGGTTTCGGGCCGCTGGTGTCAATATGCTCGCGCAGCTCGCGGATAGCAGTCATCACTCGCTCCGTTCGCGCCTTGCGCTCCTCCGGCGTCTCCTCCACTCGCTCGTCGCCGGCGTAGTCCTGCAGCCAGCCGCGCAACAGCTCGTCCAGCGTAGTATTCTCCCTCGTCGCCTTTCGACGCGCGGCGTCCAGCAGGCGGTCTTCAATGCTCAGGCTGAAGCTCTTCATTCGGCGCTCCCTTCCGGCGTTCCTGTCTCATCTTATTAAGGTTGCCAGCAGCCTCATTATACAAAAGCGTCCCTCGTTGCAGTGGCCCGGCGTTCTCCAACTGTGGAACAGCCCCGTGTTTTCAAGTATGATTGCGGAAACCCGGCAACCTGAACCCGCATTCTCCTGAAACTGAACACTCCTGACCCGAGGAGGATAGTCTTGAAGTACGACTACATCGTCATCGGCGCCGGCTCCGCCGGCTCCATTGTCGCCACCCGGCTGAGCGAAGACCCCAGCACCTCCGTGCTCCTGATCGAGGCCGGCCCCGATTACCCCAACTTCGACCACCTGCCCGACGAGGTGAAGTTCGGCTACGCCACCGCCACCGACGTGATGACCAGCGACCACAACTGGCAGTTCACCGGGCACGGCACCGCGGAAAACCCCGAGATCATGGTGCCCCGTGGCAAGGTCACCGGCGGTTCCAGCGCCATCAACGGCCAGATGTTCCTGCGGGGCGTCCCCGAGGACTACGACGGCTGGGCCGCCAGGGGCAATGACCAGTGGAGTTTCCCGAACCTGCTGGGCTGCTTCCGTCGCCTGGAGACCGACACCGATTTCTCCGACGACTTCCACGGCAACGACGGCCCCATCATCGCCCGACGCTTCAAGAGCGAGGATTGGCTCCCGGCTCAATCGGCCTTCTACAACGCCGCCCGCGCCTACGGCTTCCCGCATACGGACGACCACAACAGCCCTGATTCCACCGGCATTGGCGCCACGCCTTTCAACAACCCCAACGGCATCCGTTGGAGCACCGCCCTCGGGTATCTTGACCTGGCGCGCCATCGCTTGAACCTCACCCTGCGCCCCGACTGCACGGTGCATCGCATCCTATTTGACGGGGACGAAGCCACCGGCGTGGTGGTGGAAAGCGGCGGCGATGTGTTCACCGTCGAGGGCGATGAGATAATCCTCAGCGGCGGCGCCATCGCCTCTCCGCAACTGCTCATGCTGTCCGGCGTCGGCCCCGCCGACCACCTCCGCAGCCTGGGCATCCCCGTGGTGCACGACAGCCCCGGCGTGGGGCAGAACCTGCGCGACCATCCCATCGTGCCCGTTACCTGGCGGACCAGGCCGGGATTTGAGCTGGACGGTTTCGCGCCCCGGATGCAGTTGTGCCTGAAATACACCGCCGAAGAGTCTGATCTGCGCAACGACATGATCATGATCTTCTCGTCTTTCGCCACCGAGCAGGTGATCCGCGGCGGCGACCGCATGGAGCCCCTGGGCATCCGCGCCTCGGTGTCCATTTACCTCGCCGTCGGCGCCGGCGAGCTGAAACTGAACTCCACCGACCCCCACGAGCAGCCCTATCTCGACTACAACTACCTGCAGGAGGAGTTCGACCGCAAGCGGCTGCGCGATGGTGTCCGCATCGCCGCCCAACTGGGCGCGCACGACGACTTCAAGGACATCATTCAGGAGCGGACTGAACCCCTGGACTCCGACCTCGAGTCCGACGAAGCGCTGGACCATTGGCTGCGCAGCAACGTCTCCACCGCCCAGCACATTTCCTGCACCTGCAAGATGGGCCCTGCCTCCGACCCCATGGCGGTCGTTGACCAGTACGGCAAGGTCCACGGGTTGGATAATATCCGCGTGGTGGACGCTTCCATCATGCCCGACTGCATCCGCGCCAACACCAATGTCACCACCATGATGATCGGCGAGCGCGTCTCCGAGTTCATCCTGCAAGGCAACTGAAGGAGGTAGAACATGGCAAACCGCGATGTTGAACTGATCGGCCATTTGATGCGACGGGCCGGCTTCGGCGCCACCCGCGCGCAGCTGGAAGCCCACGCCGCGCAGGGTTACGCGGCCACCGTCGAGCGTATCCTCGACCAGAACAACGAGGAGCGCATGGGGGATGACCTCATCCGCCGCTTCCACCCCGAACTCTCGGGCATGTTGGGTCCGTTGGGTTCCGGCGAGAACTGGCTGTACCGCATGGCCACCACCACCACGCCGCTGCGCGAAAAAGTCGCCCTGTTCTGGCACGGCATCTTCGCCACCGGCTATCCCAAGGTCATCCACGGCAAGGCCCTCTCCGACCAGGTCCGCATGTTCCGGCACCTGGGCATGGGCAGCTTCAAGGACCTCCTGGTGGAGCTGTCCCGGGACCCGGCCATGATCATCTGGCTGGATAACCAGGACAACCACAAGGACGCCATCAACGAGAACTACGGCCGGGAATTGCTGGAACTGTTCTCCATGGGTGTGGGCAACTACACCGAACAGGATGTTCAGGAGTGCGCCCGCGCCTTCACCGGCTGGACCCTGGGCAATCGGGAGTACATGGAACTCCGCTCCATGCGCGACTCCGACTGGCCCTACGGCCGCATCTCCTGGCACTTCGAGTTCCAGGAAGAAGACCACGACTTCGGCGAAAAGGAGTTCTTGGGCCAGCGCGGCGCCTTCAATGGCGATGACGTCGTGGACATAATCTGCCAACAGGAAGCCACCGCCCGGTTCGTCGCCCGGCACATGTATAGCTTCTTCGTCGCCGACGAGCCGCCCGTCCCGGAGTGGCCCTACACCGAGCCGCAGGACCCGGCCGCGATAGACCTGCTGGTGCAGGCGTACTTCGACAGCGGCTACAATATCACCGCCATGCTGCGGACGCTGTTCAACTCCGACTTCTTCCGCGACGAGTCGGCCTGGTTCCGCAAGGTGAAGAGCCCGGTGGAACTGGTCGCCGGCGTGATCCGGCTGACCGGCGAATTCGACCGCCCGCGCCGGGAAATCCTCGACCGCTACCAGCAGGCCGTCTTCATGGGACAGTACCTGAACAACCCGCCCAGCGTGGAAGGCTGGCACCAGGGCACCGACTGGATCGACACCGGATCCCTGGTGGAGCGCATCAACTTCGCTTCTGAGCAGCTTGGCGACACCGAACGACCCGGCGTCCGCACCATGGTCGAGCGCATCGCGGCCAGCCCCTCGGCGGCCTCGCCTGAAATGCTGGTGGATGCCTGCCTGGACCAGGTGGGCGCGATCCAGGTGTCCGAGGAAACCCGCCGCGAGCTCGTCGATTTCGCCGCCGTGGTGGGAACCCCCGATGAAACCAGCCCCGCCCAGATCGCCGAAGTCCTGCAGATGGTGGCCTCAACCCACGAGTTCCAGCGGGCGTAGCCGTCCCAACAGCAACGGCAAAACCAGGCTACGCTGGCGATGACATAAGGGTGAAAAGACCATGACCACAGTTCACGACATACCGGAGGTCAAGTACCTCGAATACCGCATGACCCTGGGCATGACCACCATGGAAGGCCGGGGGTTCTACTACCCCTCCGACACGGCTATTGCCGCCGACGGGCGCATGTTTGTCGCCAACCGCTCCCTGGACAACGTGACCCGGGGCGTGCGGGTGACCGTGTGCGATGCCGACAGCGAATACTACGGCACCTTTGGAGCCTACGGACAGACCCCCGGGCAATTCGTCTGGCTCTCGGCCTGCGCCCTGGACAGCCGGGATCGGTTGTACGCCAGCGATGAGTACCTGCACCGCATCTCGGTATTTGACCGGGAAGGCGCTCTGCTGTCCCATTGGGGCGAGCACGGCGCCGCTGAGGGCCAGCTGGATACCCCGTCCGGCCTGGCCTTTGATGCCGCTGACAACCTCTACGTCGCCGACACCTACAACCACCGCGTCCAGAAGTTCACCGCCGATGGCCGCTTCCTGGTTTCATTCGGGCGTCAGGGCGACGGTCCCGACCAGCTGAACCTGCCCTGGGGCCTGACCGTCGGCGGCGACGGCAACGTGTACGTGGCAGACTGGGGCAACGACCGGGTCCAGAAGTTCTCCCCCGACGGCGAACACCTGGCATCCTACGGCGCCAGCGGCCACGGCAACGGCGAGTTCCATCGTCCGTCCGGCGTCGCCGTCGACCCGGCCGGCTATATCTTCGTTGCCGACTGGGGCAACGAACGGGTGCAGGTGCTCGATCCCGCCGGCAACTTCGTCCAGAAGCTGCGCGGAGAGGCCACCCTGTCCGACTGGGCGGCCAACTTCCTGTCCGTCAACGTGGAGGAGGGCGGGGCACGCTCCCGGGCGAACCTGGAACCCGAGATCGAGTACTTCGTCGACGAGCCCCACGAGGAATCTTCACACATCGAAAAGTATTTCTGGTCCCCCGTATCGGTCAAGCTGGACCGCGAGGGGAACCTTTACGTAACCGAAAGCAACCGGCACCGCATCCAGGTGTATCGGCCGGCCCACGCCTCCGCTCCGTCATTGAGAGCGTAGCGTGGCAATCCCGTCGCAGCCGATTCGGCCCCGCCAGACCCAAGCAGGAGGATAGCCCGATGACTTCCACCAAGAAGGAAAGGTCGGTAGTGGTGATTGAGCTTCAGGGCGGCAACGACGCCCTGAACACCGTGATCCCCTACAACAACCCGCTGTACTACGACTACCGCAACAACGTGGGCATCCCTGAAGGCGATGTACTGCACCTGGACGGCGAGGTCGGCCTCAACCCCAACCTCGCTCCCGCCAAGCATCTCTGGGACCAGGGGAATTTCGCCATCATCAACGGCATCGGTTATCCCAATCCCAACCGCTCCCACTTCCGCTCTCGCGACGTCTGGTACACGGCCGAGTCCGAGAAGATCGGCGCCGAGGGCTGGCTGGGCGCGGCCATCCGCGACCTCGACGCCCGGGGCGAAAACGTGCTCACCGGCGTCAACTTCGGCCGCGGTCTTCCCCGCGCCATGGTCTGCAAGGGCGTTCCCGTCGCGTCGGTCGCCAACCTGGAGACCTACGGCCTGATGCCCGACATCCAGGATGAGAAGTCCCGCCAGTACGCGCTGGAGGCCTTCAGCCGCATCTACGGCCCCACCGAGAGCAAGGACATCGTCGCCCAGGTGCTGTCCGAGACCGGCTCCAACGCCCTCAAGGGCGCCGACCGGCTCCGCACCGCGCCGGATCTCTATTCGTCCTCGGTGGAATACGCTGACACCCCCATCAGCCAGTCTCTGAAGAACATGGCGCAGGTGATGTCCGCCGACCTGGGCACCCGCATCTTCTACACCCAGCACGGCAGCTTCGACACCCACAGCAACGAGCTACTGGCTCACGCCAAGCTGTGGACCGACGTGTCCACCGCCATCGCCGACTTCACCAGCGACCTGGAAGAGCACGGCCTGGCCGACGACACCCTGATCCTGGTCTTCTCCGAGTTCGGCCGGCGCATCAAGGACAACGGCGCCGGCACCGACCACGGCTCCGGCGGCGTGTCCTTCGTCATCGGCGGCTCGGTCAACGGCGGCCTGTACGGTGAATACCCGTCCCTGCGCCCCGAGGATCACTCGGAAGGCGACCTCCACTTCACCAACGACTTCCGCTCCACCTACGCCACCATCCTCAACCGGTGGCTGGAGCTCGACCCCATCCCCATTGTCCACGGCGACTACGAGCAGTTCGCCTTCCTGTAGGCCACCGCTCTCACCCAAGCAAAACGTAGGGGCGAATAAACATTCGCCCCTATTGCTACGACGGTCTCGGGCCAGACGCGACGCAATTTTCTCAGAACGGCGTCTTTATATGCGTCCGCGGGATTGTCTGTACTGTAAGGTAAAGTCGAGATCAGCGTCCCGTGGGCGACCACGCTGCAAAATTTCGATTTGCCTTGCGTATCGACCCGGCTGGATATCCCTGTATGCCACCATGGTAAATCGAAACGTCAAATGGCTGTCATACACGGTGCTTGTGGGATTGATCCCGGTACTGGCCAGATTCCTGCTTTGGGCCGTTACTGACAATCAACAGGTTCCGTTATTGAACGCCACCGACTTCATCATATTTGGATTGATATTGCATATTTCGAACATAAACGAGATAGAGCATTTTCACGACGGCCATCAGTCGTGGAAAACGTTCCATAACGGATCATCAATATTGTTAATCGTAATGTACGCAGTTCTTTTCGCCTGCCAGTTGTTGGGCCAATCTAACCCTGGATTAGTGAATAGCACTTCCATGCCCGTGTTCACTTTGGCCTTGAGTGCCGTTTCACTGTTGTTAAGCGGCTCTGTGTATTACAGACTTTCCAAGTTGGTGCCATGATGTTGTCGTTGACACAAATCCTCGGTATCGCGGTGCTGATCACACTAGTGATCGGTATAGGCGTTCTGGTTTGGTCTGTTGTAGATACGAGACGCCGGTACTATGCTGATTTCATCGGCAGAAGGAACCAGAATGGAAGCGATTGACAAAGGCGCGGATTTGGAACTTAAGGTAGCCGCAACTGACGCCACGAACGCGACTCCGAGCATGAAGGAATTGCTTCTGACGCTCTTGGAAGGGTTCCATGTGCTCGAGACAATGCTGTACGGGAAAATAGGAAAACGAGGTGGTGCTGGATCCGATTGCTTTATACCGGGAACTGTGAACGGTGACAGAGTTACATTTGATGTATTGTAACTCTGTCCGTGCTACCTGGACGAAATGGCCGCAACTCTACTCGTCCAGGTACTGCTCGCCCCACTTGTCCAGATACACCACGTCCGACAGCGGGCCCCGGCGCACCGGCCCGAAGTTGCCCATGGGGTAGCCGATGGGCAGGATGGCGTAGGAGTGCACCCCCGGCGGCAGGCCCAGGATCTCCTCGACTTCTTTCTCGTGGCGCAGGTGCCGGCTGGTGAGCGTCGCGCCGAGCCCCAGGGCGCGCGCGGCCAGCAGCATGTTCTGCACCGCCGGATAGATCGACGCCCCGGCTGATCGTGTCGGCGGCTCTTGCCCGTCGTCCTGGCAGGCCACGATCCAGATCGGAGCCTCGTGGTAGTGCGCGGTCAGGTATTCCACCGCGCCGTGCTGCCGGCGATACCGGCTGGGGCTGGAACCGGGAGGCGGTTCGCTGCCCAGGTAGCGCGGCCCGACCACCTCGTCAAACGCCTTCTGGTACCACTTCTGCACCTGCTCCTTGATGCTGCGGTCCTTCACCACCATGAACCGCCAGCGCTGGTTGGCGCCGCCATTGGCGGCCCACTGCCCGGCCTCCAGGATCCGGTGGACCAATTCGTCGGGCACTGGGTCCGGCTTGAGCCGCCGCATGGCCCGCGTCGTGTGCATGATGTGAAACAGGTCAGTTCCTTCAGCCATTTCATTACTCCTCGGCGTCAAATCGCGGGGGTCGTTTCTCCAGGAATGCGCTCATCGCCTCGTGCGGATACGGCGTGGCGAACCCCAGGGCAAATGTCTTGATGGTGTACTCGGCCGACTCCGCCTCGCCCAGCTCCAGCCATTTGGCGACGATGTCCTTCTGCGCGGCCAGCACGGGCCGGGCCATCCCCAGGAACTCTCGCGCCGTTTCCAATGCGGTCTCGTGCACCCGATTGTGCTCAACCACCTCGTCCACCAGGCCGATACGCAGCGCCTCTGCCGTGCCAACGGTCTCGCCGGTCAGCAGCATTTTACGCGCCCGACCCAGGCCCACCGTCGGCGGCAGCAGCGAAGCCTCAATCACCGAGGGCAGGCCAACTCGCACCTCTGGCAGCCCGAATATCGCATCATCCGACGCAATGCGTATATCGGCGGCCAAGGCCAACTCCAATGCCCCACCCAGGCAGGGCCCCTGTATCGCCGCCACCACGGGAACCGGCACGTCCAACAGGACGCGCGCCGCCCGGTGCAGGCTGCGGATGAACTCCTCGGCCGTCAGCGGGGTCAGGTCTTTCATCTCGCGCAGGTCCACGCCCGCCGAGAACGCCCGCTCGCCGGACCCTCGCAGCACAATGGCCCGCACCGTCTCGTCTGCTCCGCACTCTTCTACTCGTTGGTGCAGCGCGCGAAACACCGCCGGACCCAGCAGGTTCAGGTGCGTCCGCCCCTCCATAGACAGGGTGGCGATGCCGTCCTCCCGCTCAATGGTTACCCCTGTGGTCACGTCTGCCTCCTGTCCGTCAGTCGCCCGTCCCGACCTTTGATATTCCGTGTTTCGCCAGGATCGCGTCGACGAAGGGCTTCAGCACCCACTCGGCGCACTCAATGGTCAGCCCGACCACCTCGGATGGGTTTTCCTTATCGAAGAACGCCACCACGTCCTGGCAGACGTCGTCACCGTCACCCAAAGGCTTCCCGTTTGTGATGGAGAGTGTCTCCGTATCGGGGTAATACTTCACCACTGGCTCGTTCTTCTGGTGGTTCACGCTAGATTTGACCACGGTCTGCCTCCGTATCTCTTTTCCAGTTGCCTGTCTGGATAGGCGGTATGCAACGCGCCAGTGTCAGGACGGCCTACTAGCCCAACTTTGATCCATTGATGGAACTCAGGGACACGCCCGACCAGGATCGTCCTAACTTCGTCCCGGTACTCTACGTATTCTTCCCACTGTTCGTAAGGGCGTTCAATCGTGTGCATCACCCATTCCTGTAAGATTTCAGGGTGGGTTTGTTGCAACTCGGCGCCATGTCGGGTTTTGGCAATCGAGCGTATCCCAGACGCAGCCTTTCGCGCTCGGGCATGTCATCGCGTAGTTCATATTCAGGCTGTTCGATCCTTCAGAGCTAAAGCCGCTAAACGCCGGCCGCTACGGCGTCCCGCGCCGGCTCTGCAACCGCGCTCTCGATGAAACGCAGCGCCTCGAAGTTGAAGATGTCGGGCTTCTCGAAGTACACCGAGTGACCCGCCTCCGGCACCCGCAGCAGCCGCGAGCCGGGAATGGCTCGCGCCCCGGCCTCGATCACCGACGGCGGTGAGAGTTGGTCCTCCTCGCCCACGAAGAACAGCGTGGGTACCTTCAGGTTCGCCAGTTCCGCAGCGCTGGGCCCCGCCGGCATCCCGCCCGGCGGCGTGTGGCGCGGCGGGTTGGTGCGCGATACCTGCAGGTACAGGTTCGCCAGGTTGGGGTTCCGCTGCACGAACAGCGGCGCCACGGCGCGGAATCCGATCTCGCCGTTGGCCGATGGGTTGGCCGCTTGCTTCTCTGCCCACGCGCGCTGCTGTTCGATCACTTCCGCCACGTTCATCCCGCCCACCGTGTCCGCCATCACCAGGCTCTTGATCCGATGCGGGTACGCCACGGCAAACCCCAGCATCGTCCGTCCGCCCATCGACTGCGCCACCAGGTGCGCCGAGTCGATGCTCAGGTGGTCCAGCAACCCGCGCAGGTCGTCCACGAAAGAATTGGCTCCCGGCCCATTGGGAGCATCATACGAGTGTCCGAATCCGCGATGGTCGAAGGTGACGCAGCGGTACCGCTGCGAGAAGAAGGGTATCTGCTGCCACCAGCTCAGCAGGTTGCCGCCGGCGCCGTGGGCGAACACGATGGCATCACCCTCGCCGTAACTCTGGTAGTGCAGGTCAATTCCGTTGATTTTCGCGCTGCTCACGTTGCACCTCGCTGGCTGTTTGTCCTGTTTGGAGACCTTTCTCGCTGGTCACCAAGTTTGTCACCGTCGACCCGGTGTGGCAATCCCATTGACGAAACAATCACCTGGTGGACAAGTTGCCCTGAACGGCAATGCATGATATTCCTCATCACTCTATATGCCTTGTGAGGATATTCGCCAAAGGCGTAAAATGTCCCCCGTTGTGCAACGGCAATCGTCGCGTTGCGCCGGCTCCCCTGATCGCCATGTCCAGCAACGACGCACCCTCCGCCGGACCACGCTTCGGCTTCCGGCCGTCCAACGTATATTACGGCTGGTATATCGTACTCGCCACCGGCTTCGTGATGACGATAGCCACGGTGCCGCTGTTCCACGCGATGACCCTGTGGGCCGTTGCCCTCGAAAACCGTTTCGGCTGGCCCCGCGGCCAATTGTCGCTCGCCCTCACGTTGACCCGCATCGAAGGCGGCCTCATGGGCCCCATCGAGGGATACCTGACCGACAAGTTGGGCGCGCGGAAGATGGTGTTCGGCGGGTTCATCATCCTGGGCCTCGGTTTCCTGATCTTCTGGCAAATCGACGCCGGATTCTGGCCCGTCGCCCCGCTGTACATGTTCTATGCCGCCTACATGGTGATGGCCCTGGGCCAGGGCATGGGCAGCTGGGTCCCCATGATGACCACCATCAACAACTGGTTTTCCCGGCGCATGGCGTCGGCCATGGGCTGGGCCAATTTCATGAGCCGCGGCGGCGCGCTGATTGTAATCCCGCTCGTCGACCTCGGCATCAACGGCAGCGTCGGCGTCCCCTTCACCGGGCATACGCTCGGTATCGGTCGCGCCATCGGCTGGGAGAACGTTGCCCTGATTTTGGGCATCATCATCCTGGTGGCTGCACTGCCGCTGTCCTACCTCATCCGCAACCGCCCCGAGGACATGGGTCTCCAACCCGACGGAGCGTCCAGCGCCCCGCAGGCCCGTGGCGGCCGGCGAGCCCCGGCGGCTCCCCAGGGCCTGACCGCCCAGCAGGCGGTCCGCACCTCCGCGTTCTGGCTCATCGCCATCGGCCACGGCATGACCAGCATGATCATCCTGGCCATCTTCACCCACCTGGGCCTGCTCCTCAAAGATGCCGGCTTCCAGGAATACGCCGGCACCGTCGTGATCCTCTACACCCTGGTTTCCATGTTCTCGCAGCCCCTGGGCGGATACATCGGCGACCGCTTCCCCAAGCGTATCGGCCTGTTCGTTTTCACCACCATCCAGGCCAGCGCCGTGCTGCTGCTCACCTTCAGCACCGAGCTCTGGATGTTCTACACCTTCGCCGTTATCTTCGGCCTGGGTTTCGGCGGCCGCAACCCGCTGACCACTTCCATACGCGGCGAGTACTTCGGCCGGGGCAACTTCGGCAAGATCCTGGGCATCAGCACCATTCCCATGAACGGCCTGCTCCTCATCTCCAGCCCCTTCGCCGGCTACATGTACGACTGGCAGGGCTCCTACACCATCGCCTTCCTGGTGCTGGCCGGGTTCAACTTCATTGGCGGCGTCTGCTTCCTCTTCGCCAAGCGGCCCCGCATCCCCACCACGCCCGAGGCCACGCCATCTGTAGCTGCCCCGGTGCCGGCCGCTGGGGATTCGTAAGCCGGGAGAGACCTGCGGGTTATCCGGCAGGCATGCCAAAAGTTTGGGGCGGGTTGCAAGCCCGCCCCTTTCGGTTGCCGTTCCAACCCGTCTCGTGACGGGCCTGCGTCTAGCCCAGGTCGGTCTCGGTGATCTCAATGTTGTTGATGGCCAGGCGTTCCGTGGGCTGGGAGTTCTCTCCGCCGCGGCTCTGTCGCACCGGCGAGGTGGCCAATGCTTCCAGCACGTCGTCACCGTCGGTGAGCATCCCGAAGATCGTGTAGTTGGGAGGCAGGCCCGCATCGGCGCCATGCACGATGAACCACTGGCTGCCGTTGGTGTTCGGCCCAGCGTTGGCCATCGCCAGCGTGCCCCGCGTGTAGGACCGGGTCACTTCCTCGTCGCGGAAGCGGTAGCCTGGCCCGCCCGTGCCGTCTCCGCTGGGGCAACCGCCCTGGATCATGAAGCCATTGATGATCCGGTGAAACTGGTTGTCTTCATAGAAGCCGTCCCGCGCCAGAAAGACGAAGTTGTTGACGGCCCTCGGAGCGACCTCGGACAGCAGCTCGACGGTCATGTCGCCTTTGTCAGTCTTTATGACGGCGTGGTACCGCTTGGTCGCTTCAATGATCAGGCCCGGCTGGTTCTCGTATTGCTTGGGGGGCATCGAATGTCTCCTGAGTGTCGTGGAACGGATTGATCCCGCCGATTATACCCCAACCATTAGTCTCGACCCCTCGCGTTGCTATAATCCGCGCGGATCATAATCAACCCGGCGATACGTGGTAACGCCGCCCTATAAGGAGCCCTTCCATGCCCAACCCCACCGTTCACATCATCGCCACCGGCGGCAGTATCGCCGGAGTCGGCCCCGACCGCATGGACTACACCCTCTACCCCGAGATCGGCGACCACCTCACCATCGACCAGAACCTGGCCCGCGTCCCCGAGATCGGCGACAACTTCAACATCATCGCCGAGGACATGGTCAGCGTGGGCAGCACCGCCATCGGCCCCGCCAACTGGATCGCCCTCGCCGAGCGTATCCACGCCATCGACCGCGACGAGCCCAACACGGCCGGCATCGTCATCACCCACGGCACCGCCACCCTGGAGGAGACCGCCTATTTCCTCCACCTGACCGTCAAGACCGAACGCCCCGTAGTCATCACCGGCGCCATGCGTCCGCCCACGTCCATCAGCACCGACGCCGACCTCAACCTGATGGACGCCGTGCGCATCGCCGCCACCCCCGAGTCTTCCGGCATGGGTGTCCTCACGGTGCTCAACAACGAGATCCACTGCGCCCGTGAGGTCTACAAGGCCAACACCCTGCGCGTGGAGACCTTCAAGCCCAACGAGCTCGGTTTCCTCGGCTACGCCGACTCCGACCACCGGGTCGTCTTCTATCGCCGGCCCGTTCGCAAGCACACCACCGATACCCCCTTCCGCGTCGACGGCATGGCCGACCTGCCCCGCGTGGACATCGTGCACGCCTACGCCGGCGCCGACGGCATGCTCATCGATGCGGTGCGCGCCCACGGTTCCGCTGGACTGGTGCTGGCCGGTTTCGGCGCGGGAACCTTCCCGCCGGCGGTCATCTCCGCCGCCGAGCAGGCGGTGAACGGCGGTATGCCCGTCGTCCTCGCCAGCCGCTCCAGCGCCGGCCGCGTGGTGATGACCCCGCGCAAGGACGAGCAGGGTTTCATCGTGTCCGACAACCTCATGCCCCAGAAGGCCCGCCTGCTGCTCATGCTGGGCTTGACTGTGTCCGACGACCGCGACGCTCTGCAGCAGATGTTCTACGAATATTGACGCTCAGGCGATTGACCGCCCGCGGGCCGCGACGTACATTCATTTCCATTAACCCACTGCCGAGGTCCGGCACGTTGAGATGAAACGAAAATATGCCTTCCGCCACCGATTTCGCAATTTATCGCCGGACACTCCGGGCCAGCATAGCTCAGGGTAACGCCACCGAGCATACCCATCGGCCGGCACTGCAGGCGTTGCTGGAAGCAGACGGCGACGTGACGGCGGTCAACGAGCCCAAGCATATCGAATGCGGCGCGCCCGATTTTGTCGTTACTCTCGCTGGGGATAACCCTCTGATCGTCGGATACGTGGAAGCCAAAGACACGGGCGTTTCCCTGGCTGACATTCACAGGGAAAGTGGTCTGGCACGCCCCAACACCGACAACGGCCGGCAATTCAAACGCTATCGCAACGCGCTGCCCAACCTTATCCTGACCAACTACACCGAGTTCCGCTGGTACGTGGGCGGCCAATTCCACCGTGTGGCCAGACTGGACGACCCCAACGGCGTTAAGGATGTCGGGTTACTGCTGGGCGACTTTCTCGGCCGTCTCCCTGAACCAGTTGCCAATTCCGAGGAACTCGCGCTGCGCATGGCGAAGCTCACGCATCTCATCCGTGATGTGGTGGTGGCGGCCTTTGAGAACGGCGAGACGTCGGATAACATCCGCGACCTGTACGATGCCTCCCGTGAGGTTCTGGTTCCCGACTTGGCGGCGGACGCCTTTGCCGATATGTTCGCGCAGACACTGACCTATGGCCTTTTCGCCGCACGGGTCAACCACGCCGGACAGACCGGTTTCGGAGACTTCCGCCGCAACGACGCCGTCCATCTGATTCCTGCCGCGAACCCTTTCATCCGCCGTATTTTCGGGATGATGGCCGGCGCCGACCTTGACACCGAACCCTTCGTTGCTTTCGTGGACGACCTGACCCAATTGCTGGCCGGCGCAGACATGGCCGCCGTATTCGCTAACTTCGGAAGCCGCGCCGCCCGCCAGGACCCGGTAATGCACTTCTACGAGATGTTCCTTGCGGCCTATGACCCGAACCTGCGCGCGCGGCGCGGCGTGTATTACACCCCGGAGCCGGTGATCTCCTACATCGTGCGCTCCGTTGACTGGCTGCTGAAAGAACGCTTCGGCTGCGTCGACGGGCTGGCCGATAACGGGATGACCGAGTACGAATACCTTCTCGACGGGGGCCAGCCCATCACCGGCAAGTCCCACCGTGTCCTGGTGCTGGACCCGGCCTGCGGCACCGGTTCATTTCTCTACGCCGTGACTGACCACATCCGGGAGCATTTTAAAAATAGCGGCAACGCCGGGATGTGGAGCGGCTACGTCAAAGAACACCTGCTGCCCCGGCTGTTCGGGTTGGAGCTTTTGATGGCGCCCTACGCAATGGCCCACCTGAAGCTGGGGATGCAGCTGGCGGCGCAGGATCTGCCGTCGGAACAGCAGGGGACCTGGGCCTATGAGTTCGGCAGCGACGAACGCTTGCGCGTATACCTGACCAACTCGCTGGAGCAGGCCGAACAGCCAACGCAGACCATGTTCGGTCCTCTCCGCGCCATCACCGACGAGGCCAACGCTGCCGCCGCCGTCAAGCGCGACCTGCCGATAATGGTGGTGATCGGCAACCCGCCCTACTCCGGCCATTCCGCCAACAAGGGGGAATGGATTGCCAGTCTTATCGACAGCTATAAGGAGGGTTTTCCCGAATTGAGGAGGCCGGCCCAGGCTAAATGGCTCAGTGACGACTACGTGAAATTCATTCGTTTCGCCCAATGGCGCATAGACCAGAGCGGTTCCGGGGTGTTGGGATTTGTGACCAATCACAGCTATCTGGATAATCCCACTTTCCGTGGTATGCGCAGAAGCTTGATGGAAACCTTTGACGAGATTCATTTGCTGGATCTACACGGCAATGCCAATAAAAGAGAACGCACACCTGATGGCGGCGTTGACCAGAACGTTTTTGACATCAGACAGGGGGTTGCTATCGGGCTCTTCGTTAAACACCCCAATGGCGGCAAAGGCCCAGCGCGTGTACTCCACGCGGACTTGTGGGGTGAACGGGAAGATGACTCGGGAAATGGCAAATACAACTGGCTTGCATCAAACAATATTGAGACTACCGATTGGGAAGAACTTTCTCCCGACGCTCCGTTGTATTTATTTGTGCCGCGTGATGATGAGTTGCTTGACGAATATTCGGCAGGCTGGTCGCTTCCCGAGATATTTTCCCCCAATGGGACTCCAGCACCGGGTATCGTAACCACTCATGACCAGTTCGCCATTTCGTGGGATGCGCAAGAGGCTGCGTCGAAAGTAGCGCAGTTGCTCGCTACGTCATCGGAAGGTGAAGCACGCTTGCGATGGCGGCTTTGCTCACAGAGCCAGTGGCAATATGACCGTGCTATGGGTGAGCTCGCCAATGGTTTATGGAGAGACCAAATCAAGCCAATTCTTTACCGACCCTTTGACGTCAGAACCACCGTGTTCAATTCAAACGTCGCGGTGCATCGGCGCGAGCGCGTCATGCGCCATATTCTTGCCGGCGAAAATCTCGGTTTGATAACCACCAGACAGACAAGAGATGATTGGAGCTGTCTTGCAACGTCGTCCATTAACGGGCACAAGGCTTGTGCGGCTTACGACATCAACTATACCTTTCCGCTTTACATTTATCCCACCAAACAGGAAATCGCCGCGGGTCTCTACGCTGCAGGCGACCGCGAGCCGAATCTTGCGCCCACTTTCACCGGCGCGTTAGCCTCCAGCCTCGGCTTACAGTTTATCCCCGACGGTTCGGGTGACTTGCAGAATACCTTTGGCCCGGAGGACGTGTTCCATTACATCTACGCCGTTTTTCACTCGCCAGCCTACCGGGAACGCTACGATCAGTTCCTCCGCGCCGACTTTCCCCGGGTGCCGCTGCCGGGCGGCGCGGTGCTGTTCCGGGATCTGGCCGAACTGGGCCGCCGATTAGTAGACGCCCATCTGCTGCGTTCCGACGCCGTAAACAATTCGCCGGCGCGTTTCCCGGCTGCCGGCGACAATGCGGTCGCTCCCGGCTACCCCAAATATACCCCGCCCGCAGATGACGATGCTGACGACGCCGGCCGCGTTTATATCAACCGCAGCCAGTACTTCGCCGGAGTCGCGCCGGCAGTATGGCAGTTCCGCATCGGGGGCTACCAGCCGATGGCAAAGTGGCTGCAAGACCGTCGTCGCCGCGCCCTGTCGTCTTACGACGACTTGGAGCATTACCGCAGGATGACCGCCGCCATCGCCCAAACGCTAGAGTTGATGCCCCAAATCGACAACGCTATTTCCAGCGCCGGCGGACTGTTCAACTAGGCTAAGCAATTCCGTTTGTAATTTGGTTCCATCACCCTATGGTGCAGCGCCGTGTATAATGCGCCAAATTCGGCCCGTGGCAGCCGTAAGGAGCGCAATACATGGTACAGGCAGCCGGCGTCAGCCCCTCTCAACCCGCGGCTCACGACGCGCCACCCCGCACCAAAGGCTCGGTGATGGCCACCACGCTGGTGGGCGCTCATGCCTTCGAGCACCTGTACGCCCACAGCATCCCCATCATCATCCTTGCCATCATCACCGAGTTCGAGCTGGGGGCGCTGAGCGTCGGCGCGGTGGTCGCCATTCGGTCCATATTTGGAGGCATCACCAGCACCGCCGGCGGGTTCCTGGTCGACCTGTTCCACCATCGGGTGGCCCTGGTGCTGTCCATCAGCACCTTTATGATCGGTCTGGGCTACCTGCTCATGTCCATTGCCCCGTCCTACGCGCTGATCCTGTGCGCGCTGGCGCTGGGTTCCATGGGCAGCGCACTGTGGCATCCGCCGGCCCTGGGTCTGCTGGCGAGGCGCTTTCCCGAGCGGCGCGGTTTGTTCATCTCCATGCACCGCTCCACCGGCAGCGTGGGCGACGTCATTGGCCCGCTGGCCGCCGGCGCGCTGATTGCCGGCGCCCTCACCTGGAGCGGCGGCGCCGGCGAGGCCGAGGTGGGCGTATCCTGGCCGTTGCCCTGGGGTACCGTCGACTGGCGCTACATCCTCGGGTTCAGCACCCCGGTGATGTTCATCGCCACGGTCGCTATTTTCTTCCTGCTCCGCAACGCCGGCAGCGAGCGTCCGATCAACGTGGACATCAGCGCCCGCATCCGCACCAACTGGGCCGGCATGAAGGACGCCTTCCGCGGCACCGGAATGTGGGCCATCTTCACCGTGTCCGCCGTGCGTGGCATGGCCGACCGCTCCCTGGTGTTCCTGATCCCGCTGTACCTGATCCATCTGGGAGTTGGCGAGTTCCAGGCCGCCGTCCACGTCATGCTCATGGTGCTTCCCGGCATCCTCTTCGGCCCCTTCATTGGCTGGATGTCCGACCGGACGGGCCGCCGCCCGCTGATCATCTTCATCATGGGCGTCACCACGATACTCACCATCGCGATAATCCTGGCCAGCGGTGATGGTTACACCCCGTGGATCACCATCTTCGTCGCCATCTATGGGATGCTCAACTTCTCGGTGAACAACCTCACCCAGGCCGCCGCCGCCGACATCGCCGCCGGCCGTCGGCTCGAGTCCAGCTTCCTCGGCCTCATGTGGGGGAACAACACCCTGTTCGGAGCCGTCGCCGCCTTCATGATCTTCGGCCCCGTGGAATGGTTCGACTGGCAGTACGGGTTCTTCATCGCGGCGGGCATCTACTTCGCGGGCTTCCTCATCTCGATGCTGATCCCGGGAAAGCCCCGGGAACCCGAGGCCGTGCCGGCTCCGGCCTGATCGCTGGACCATAGCAGGGTGACTACAGCTCCGGGGACGCTGCCGGATACGTCGGCAGGGGGCGGACGCCGCACTGGAAACGGTGTGCTGGCGTCCACCCTCATCGGCGCCCACGGCTTCGAACACCTCATTTCCAACAGCATCCCGCTGCTCACCACCGTAATGGCGGTGGACTTGGGCTTGGGCGCGCTCCAGGTGGGGGCCATCGTAGCGGTGCGCTCGGCCTCGGCCGGGATAACCAGCGTAACCGGTGGCTTCCTGTCCGATTTGCTTCACCACCGGATTGCCTGGGTGCTGTCCATCAGCGCCTTTCTCACCGCAGTGGGACTGCTCCTGATCGCGATTTCGCCGTCCTACGCCATGATACTAATGGCCCTGGCGCTGGCGTCATCGGGGGCCGCGCTGTGGCATCCGCCGGCTCTGGGTCTGCTGGCGCAGCGTTTTCCCAATCGGCGGGGATTTTTCATGTCGCTGCACCGCTCCACCGGCAGCGTGGGCGACGTGGTGGGGCCGTTGATTGCCGGCATCCTGCTGCTCGGCGCGCTGCGCTGGGAGGCAGCCGATGGTCTGGCCGTCGGTTGGGAACTGGGTCTGGAGCCGGTCAGCTGGCGCTGGATCCTGGCCTGTGGCGCGCCGATCATGTTCGTCGCCACTTTCGTCATCTACGGACTGCTGCGCCATGCCGGCGGCGCGCCGCCGGTGAACGTTGACCTGAAGCAGCGGTTGAGGACCATGTGGCAAGGCACCTACGTTGCCTTCCGCGGGACGGGTCTGTGGGCCATCTTCGCGGTGGCGGCGGTGCGCGGGATGGCCGATGGGTCAATGCTGTTCCTAGTGCCGCTGTACCTGACCCAGGCGCTGGGGATCAACACATTCCAGGCTTCGGCGCACCTGGCTCTGATGGTGGGGCCGGCGATGGTAACCGCTCCGCTGCTGGGCGCGTTGTCCGACCGCGTGGGCCGCAAGCCGCTCATCGTGCTCTTGATGGCCTTCGCCACGGTGCTGACCCTGGCCATACCGTTGAGCGGGCAGGAGTATTCCATGTGGATCACGGTTTGTGTCGCCCTCTATGGGTTGCAACACTTCACGGTGATCAACCTGACCTCCGCGGCCGCGGCCGACGTCGCCGCGCGCTACCGGCTCGAGTCCAGTTTCCTGGGCCTGATGTGGGGCAACAACGTCCTGTTCGGAGCCGTTGCCGCCGTCGTCATCTTCGGACCCATCGAGTGGCTGGGCTGGCAGTACGGTTTCTTCATCGCCGGCGGCATTTACGCCGTGGGCCTCCTGGCCTCCCTCGCCATCCCGGGCAAGGGACGCGACACCGAGCCGGCTCCGGCTTCCGCCTAGTCGCACAACGCAGCCGCTATAATGTTGTCTGCAAGGCTGAGTGTCGAGGGCGCATATGCTGTCTCCGGAGCAGATCCAGGAAGTTCGCAATAAAGTCTGGCTCGCTGACCAGGCCTTGGTTCAGCGCGACCACCAGGTGTTTTGCAAACGCATCTGGGATGCGACCGCCCATGCGATCAAGTGTGTCGCCCGGGAACGGGCGTGGCCCTGCGGTACCTTTGACGACATCTGGAAAGCCGGACGCCGGCTGGCCGAGGAGTCTGACAACGAATATGGCTGGACGTCGGCGCTCGGATGTGCTGAACTGCTTCGCACCAACGGTCGGGGTTTGGTTCAGGAACGGTACGAGATCGAAGAAGACTGGGACATCTCCACCAGTTTCATCGATCGTATGTTGGGCTTCTCGGTGCGCGACGTAAAATGACTGCTCCGGATCGGGTCCATCAGGCGAACGAATTTGTTACTTTGGCGGGTCAGCTTTTCGGGGTTGGCAACACTATGGCGGGCGCTGAAATGCTGTACGGCGCCCTCACACAGATCATTATCGCGGTCGCCATCCGTCGAGGTTGGCGTTACACGGACCACCGTCAAAGGCGACAGGTAATTCGCGATCTATCCATGACTTCCAATGATCCTGACATCACGGACGCGTTTGGTGACGCCCAGCGACTGCATGTCCACTTCTACCTGAATAATTTGAACGGTGATCGTCTGGTGGCGGCTACGAGCACAACCCACGGCCTCATCAACCGCCTCCTTCCCCTGGCCGCCTGATATGCTGATGTTCGCCTCCCCGGCCCGCGTCGCCGGGATCCTCCTGCTCCTCACCGCCGTGGCCACTGCCATCATGGTGCCCACGCGCCTCATGGCCGATGCCGATCAGCCGACCCTGCAGCTCACCCTCGAGGCCATCTCCGACAATACGCTGCCCTACACCTACAGCGCCGTCGCCCGCATGGCGTCGGGCATCTTCCTTGTGATTGCCGCCGGTTTCCTGAGTAGCGCCATCCGACAATACGCGCCCACCTGGGCTCGGTTGTCCACAATCGCGCTCTCCGCATCGGGCGTGGTCACCATCGTGTCCGGCGTGTGCGGCATCATTCTGACCACCATCGGCCCGGTCGCCATCGCTTTCGACGATGCCCAATTGCTGGAGTGGGCCGGCCGATTGGACGCCGCTCGCTGGATCATCGGCAAGGCGGGCTTCTCCCTGGCCGGACTGGGTTTGATTGCCCTGGCGCCGGTCAAGTGGCGGATGGGCGGCCTGCTCAAAGTCTTTGCGGTCGTCGACCTCGTCATCGGCGTCGCCATGCTGTTCATCTGGGTTGATGCCGCCACGGCAATGCACCGCATCTCCGGCGTCGCTTTCCTGGCCTGGCTCATCGTGACCGGCTTGTGGCTGGTCGCCGGGCTGCTCAAGCCGCCGCCCGTCCCTGCCGGCGATCCCCTTTTGCACGAAACCGGAGGATACGAACATGGCTGACCGCGCTGCCAACCTCGCCACCGTCCACCGCATCCGCGATGAATTGACCACGCTGCTAGACGGTATGGACTACTGCCTTGACTGGAAGGACGGCGACGGCCGAACCTCTGACCAATGGAGCGCCCGCGAAGTCCTCTACCACCTCGTGGACACGCCGGAGGGCGGAATCGGCGGCGTCATCGCCGGTGTCCTGGCCGGAACCCTTCCGGAAATCACCATCCTCCCCGACGCCAACAACATGACTCCGGAACGCTTGGCCGCCGACAGTGAAGAGGCCTTGGCCGGGCCCCTGGCCATCCTGCAAACCGCCGCGGACGCCATCGCCGGCGCCGCCGACGCGGACTTCGAGCAGCGCACCACCTTCGCCCGCCTACCCCACCGCGGCATCGAAGAGACCCGTACCGCACAGTCCGTCATCGATGGCCTCGAACGACACTGGGGAGAGCATCTCAACCAGATCCGCGCCATCCGAGAAGCCCTGGGAATGTGATTGCTCACGGCCTCCGTTTGACACCCGTGAAACGGCCCGGTTATATTTCCCTTACTTTCGTTCAAGAAAAGGGAGGAAACTGAACATGACGACACAGACGGGAAGGGCTCGCTTTGAGGCCGGCAACGTTACTTTCATCGTCCAGCACGAACTGTGGGACGGCAACATCCAGGACCACTCCGACCAGGGCGTGGTCATATTGGTCGAAGTCGGCGGCGAGACCGCGCTCCGCTTCAACTGCTTCGACATCGAGAAGAGCTACGCCTACGCCCCCGATGGCAAGAACGTCCAGTACCGCATGGACCAGACGGTCGACGGCAACCCCATCGGCTGGTCGGTGAAGACCATCAAGAATAGTCTGGGCGCGATGCTGACCACCGCCGGATACGGCGACGCCGTCGGCGCCCTGGATATGTCTGCCGTCTCGGCGGCGCTGGAAGATGTGGACAGCACGGCGCGGATCAAGTTCGCCGGCGAGCGCAACACGGTCAAGCACAACCGCGGCACCGACATCATCGAAGCCGGTAACATCCGCTTCGGTCTGGAGATGCGGCGGCAGGCCTCGGGCGACGGTGGCCTGGCCATTCACGTCCTCAGCGACCTCGCGGGCAACACGGGGCGGGTGTTCACCGAAGAGACCGAACTGCTGGCGTTCGACTGCTTCCGGGACGACCCGCACTACCACTACGGCCCTCGCAACAAGAACCACCGGATCTTCTGGGACAAGACCCTGGTTCCCGACCCGCTGGGGTGGTGCCTCGACCAGTTCAAGACCGGCAAGCTCAAGGCCATGCTGGAACGCGCCGGCTATCCCGGTGTCGCCGCCGACCTGGACGAAGATCTCCTCTCCTCGGTTATCCCCCAAGTCGAGGCCCGGGGCCGTGAGATGGAATCCGGAGGCATCCCGCCCGAGGTTACGCCCAACCTGGTAAGGTAATACGACAATACCGGTCGAGGCCATCGGGCCGTACACTGCCGCCGCCGGTGAGTCTGCTGGCGGCGGCTTTATCAGCGGTTTGCTCGCCCCAACTGACCGGTGTTAGACTCAATCACGCGTCGCTGGCTCGACGCTATGGATCGCCGCACCGTCCCCAGTCTGGAGAAAAGATGGCCGCTCAGACAGTTGCCGAACTTACCATCGACGAATTCCGTGCGTTGATCCGTGAGACCGTCGCCGAGGTGGTTGCCGAGCTGTTCGACGACCCGGACGAGGGCCTGGAATTAACCGATTGGGCCGTAGCCAGACTGAAAGCGGCGCAACAAGCCGGGCATACCGAGCAGCGTCCCACCAGATCCTTGTCGGAAGTGGCCCGAAGACATGGCTTGTCTTCGTGATGTACGTCGTAGATTTGACCGATTATGCTGAAGACGATCTATCCCGGCTCGAAAGGGTCACGGAACAACAGGTCATCAACCGCTTGAACTGGCTCGCCGAAAACGCCGAAGCGATCCACCATCAAGCATTGACTGGGCGCTGGCGCGGTTTCTACAGGTTGCGCGTGGGAGATTACCGCGCGTTGTACACGTTGGATCACGGGCGCCGACGAATCGTTGTAGAGCTGGTGGGACACCGCAGCGAAGTGTACCGCCCAAATTAGCAGTCGCCGCTACCGCACCTACTATGTCGTCCACTCCAGAAATCATCGTCAAACGCGTGGAAACGCCCGCCGAACTCGAGGGCGCGTTCAGCCTGCGCATCCGCGTCTTTGTGGGTGAGCAGGGTGTTCCCGCCGACATCGAATTGGACGAAGCGGACACCGCGCCGGACACCGTCCACGCGGTCGCTCTGCATGACGGGGTTATCGTCGGGACTGGCCGGTTGCTCCCCGACGTTGACGGCAGGGGGCCCCACATCGGCCGCATGGCAGTGGAACAGGCCAGACGGCGCGGCGGCGTCGGCGGGCGCGTCCTGACCTTCCTGGAAGACCAGGGCCGTACACTGGGGTTCCGTCAGGTCACCCTGCACGCCCAAGAATACGTAAAATCCTTTTATGCCGGCCACGGCTACCGCGAAGTCGGCGACATGTTCATGGAAGCCGGGATCCCCCATCGCGAGATGGTCAAAGATCTCTAATTCCGGGAGGTACACCAGCGAATGGGCATTCTCACCGACGAAATGAAACTCGCCCTGGCCGAACAGCGTCTGATATTTGCTGCCACCGTCTGTCCCGACGGCACCCCCAACCTGTCTCCCAAGGGCACCATCATGGTCTGGGACGACGATCACATCCTGTTCACCGACCTGGCGTCGCCCGGCACCATGCGGAACCTGGCCCACAATCCGTCCATCGAGATCAACACGCTGGACGTGTTCGCCCGCAAGGGTTATCGCTTCAAGGGGACCGTCGCGGTTCACGCCGGCGATGGACTGGAAGCAGCGGTGAAGGAGCGGATGCGCCACGGCCCATCCAACGTGACCGGGCTGGCCGACAGCGTGCGCGCGGTGGTCCTGATCCGCGTGGAGCAAGCCTTGCCCCTGGTGTCCCCCGGCTACTGGGGCGGCGCCACCGAGGCGGATATGCGCCGTAACTGGGAAGACTACTGGAGCGACGTCAACGCCAACTGGCGCGAACGCCAAGCCGGATAGGGATTACCGAACGGCAGTAGGGGCGAATGATCATTCGCCCCTACAAGTGTCTGGTAACGAGTTAGGCTACCGCCGCCGCTTCCACGCCGTCCATCACCCGCACTTCCATCTTGGCGATGTGGCTGGTGGGCCGGTCGCCCAGCCCTGAGCGCTCCGGTGAGGCGAAGTAAGCCGCCTCTTTCTCCGCAATCTGGTCCGCGCTGTCGAACCGGCGCACCCAGATGAACTCCGTCCGGTCGGCGTTCACGTAGCTGGACACCACCGGGATGCCCAGGCGGTCGTGCAGCGGCCGGATGTGCTCGTTGAACAGGCCGAGCCACGAGTCCATCATCCCGCGGTTGATGGTGTAGATGCGCAACTGGTAGGTAGCCATTGTCGTATTCCTCCGAGTTCTGATGTCCCTTGTGGCGGGTGTTTGCTGGCCTCGTCAGGCAACTTCGTACCGGGCGATGGCGTCCTGGCTGAAGGACAGTCCGAGGCCGGGTCGGTCAGGCACCACGATGTCTCCGTCCACGATGTCCGGTGTCTCGTCGAACAACCGCAGCGACCAGGGCATGTACTCCACCGTCAGCCCATTGGGGATGGCCGAGATGGTGTGCACCTGCACCTCCGGTATCAGGTGCGACACGACGGGCAGGTTGAATGCCTCCGCCATGCCGGCGATCTTGCGGAAGGGCGTGATGCCGCCGGCCCGCAGCAGGTCCACCATCACGATGTCGACGCTGCGCTGCTCCACCATGTGGCGGAAGGGCCGAATGCCATACACATACTCGCCGGCCGCGATGGGCGTCGTCAGCGCGTCGGCCACTCGGGCCAGACCCTGGTAATCGTCGCGCGCCACCACGTCCTCCAGCCAGAACAGGTGGTAGTCCTCCACCATGCTGCCGATCTGGATGGCCTGGTTCACGTTCCACAGCTGGTTGATGTCGCACATGAGGTCGATGTCGGGCCCGATGGCGTCGCGCAGAGTGCGGATGCGCGCCACCTCGCGGGCCGCCGTCGGTTCCGCGCCCATCTGGGTCTTCATCTGGCGGAAGCCCTGCTCCACCAGGCGGGGGCCGGCTTCGGCCAGATACTCCAGGCCCATGGGCCGCATCAGTGCGCCGCTGGCGTAGGTGGGTGCCCGGTCCCGGTAGCCGCCCATCAGCGAGCAAACCGACTGGTCCAGCGCCTTGCCCTTGATGTCCCACACCGCCATATCGATGGGCGCAAGGCCAAGGGAGAGAATGCCTTCCGGCCCCGCCGAGGCGCTGGCGTTCATCAGCTTGCCCCACACGGCCTCGGGGTTCATCGGATCCTCGCCCACTGCGAGCTCCACCAGATCGTCCACCGCCCTCCGCAGCGCATGCACCAGCGGCCCTCCGAAGAACGTCACACCGACGCCGCTGATCCCCTCGTCGGTGTGCAATTCCAGCGTGACGAATTCCCGTGTGCCGGGTTGGTCGATGCCCACCACCAGCGGGTTGTCCGCCGGTGTCTGCAAAACGCGCGTGGTGCCGCCGGTAATTCTCATGGTCAATAGTCTCCTTCCGTAGGCCGATACCTCGGGCGCACAGCAATTACCGACACTCCTGCATCGGTCGCTCTTGCCTGGTCACGGTCATCAATGGATTCACCCACCACCACCGCAGCGGAGTTTTCGCGATACACCGCAGCAAGTATGTCGGCGCGATTCCGGGCGCGGGTGATGTCGTGCTCGTCGATCCTGGCTGAGGCTTCAATCACTACCCAAATCGGCTGATTGTCGCTGGATTGACGGCCATACAGGACCATATCCGCCAACCCGACCTCTTGGTCGGAACTCCGCTCTACTGTACCGGCCAGCTCCGCTTGTCGGATGTCATTGATGCGGTCTTGTGCCAAATTGATCCCTGGGCCGACGATCGTGTCACAATGATATAGGCCCATATGCTGAATCACGTTGGGGACAATCTTACGTGCGGCAGTGATCTCGAATACTTCGCCCCGTACGGCGCCCAGCTGGCTTTCGACCCGGTACAGCCGCCGGTTCGTCCGCGTCTGCTCGGATTTCACCTCCACCATGTCGGCCTTCAATTCGGCGACGCCGGATTTCAGGCCGCTTACATCGGTTTCTATGCGTCCCAAGCGTTCGTTGACAACCTGGAATTGCTCCGCGGTTTGCCGGGCCAATTCCTCTACCGTTTTCGTCAGTGCCGCCATAGTTTCCGGCAGCCGCAGCAACTCCTCCGTGAGTACCAGCCCGCGAATGGTGCTGAGCCATTCGGGTCTCTCTTGAAGGATCCTGGCCAGATCGCTGATGTCGTTGATGGTGGTCATCGGCCAATGCTTCCTAGCAGCCCATCACTTCGATAGCATGATGCAGTCAATGAAATTATTTCGATTGGTCGGATTATTCGATTGATCGAAATATTCGAACCAATTATAACCCGAACCAACCGCGCTCGTTTGACGCCCGCCCACGGCCGGCGTAGCATTACGTTACCTGATAATGCAAGTTCCAACCCCCGGGAGGCGCTGATGACGACCGTACCAAACAATACCGACGAAATCCGCCAGGCCGTCCAGGAACACTATGGCCAGCGCGCCTTGCGGGTGATCCAGTTGACCGACGTGACGCCGCCGCAAGCCGCGGGATGCGGCGCGGAGGATTGCGGCCACGGGACCTGTGGCGCCGACGACTGTGGGCATGACGCGATGGCCTGCGGTTGCGGCGATCCTGCCGCCGCTGCCGCCTGCTGTAGCCCCGCCGACACCGAGCACGCCATGACCCTGTACCAGGAAGCCCAACTCCAGGGCTTGCCCGTTGAAGCGATGGCGGCGTCGGCCGGCTGCGGCAACCCCACGGCCCTGGCTGACCTCCGCCCCGGCGAAACCGTGCTCGACCTGGGCTCCGGCGGAGGCATCGACTGTTTCATCGCCGCCGAACAGGTGGGCGAATCCGGCAAGGTCTTCGGGCTGGACATGACACCGGAGATGCTTGCTCTCGCCAACGCCAACCGCGACCGCATGGGCGTGCACAACGTCGAGTTCGTGCAGGGCCATCTCGAGGACATCCCCCTGCCCGATTCCAGCGTCAACGTCGTGATCAGCAACTGCGTCATCTGCCTTTCCCCCGACAAGGATGCGGTGTTCCGCGAGGCCTTCCGCGTTCTGACGCCGGGCGGCCGGCTCCATGTGTCGGATATGCTGGCCCTGACCGAGGAAGGCCCGCTCCTGACTGACGCCGAGTCCTGGGCCTCCTGCATCGGTGGCGCCGAGTACCGCGGCAGTTATCTGGCTCGCATGGAATCCGCCGGCTTCGTGAACATCGCCACCATCGACGAGGCCATCCGCTGCGACGAGGACGATGTTCCCCTCAACGTCGCCAGCGTCAAGGTATCGGCTCACAAGCCCCAGTAGTCCGGTAGATTTTCCACCAAACTTCGGGACGGGGCGGCCTCATAGGCTCGCCCCGTTCCATCCCGACTCTGCCATCCTCCCGCATTGCGCGTTATAATGCCGTGGGTTTGCAGCAATATGCCTATTGAGATGGTCCAGAATGTCCGAATCACCGCAAGATAGTACCGTGGACAACTACGCCCGGCAGTTTATGCCGCCCGAGCGTCGTGCCCGGTTGAACGACCAACCGCCCGTGGCCGACCCCGTTGAGGAAACTGTGGCGGTGGCGGATACACCCCCGGCGAGTGGCGAGGCAGTCCCCGAAGCCCCGGTGGTCCCCGACAGCGTGGCCCCGACCCCGCCGGTGGAGACTACTCTCTCTGAACCACCGCCCGCGCGTTCCACATCCGATAACGGCGCGCGGCCCGTCGCGGCGGCTCCGGCGCCCGAGCCGTGGCAGGACGCCGACGACGAGGATGAGACCGCTCCGGCATACGTCGAGGCCAACGACCTTTTCAAGATCTACAAACCGGCTGACCTGGAAGTGGTCGCCCTGCGTGGCGTCGATCTCGAGATCCGGGCCGGCGAGCTGATCGGTATCGTCGGCGCCAGCGGTTCCGGCAAGACCACCCTCCTGAATATCCTCGCGGGACTCGAACGCCCGTCGGCCGGCCGTATCCGTGTCGGCGAACGCGACCTGCTGGACATTACCGACCAGGACCTGGTGGCCTACCGCCGCCGCGAGGTCGGGTTCGTTTGGCAGGCCACCGGCCGTAACCTCGTGCCATATCTGAGCGTACGCGACAACATCGAGCTGCCGCAGGCCATCGCCGGCGTCGGCAAGAAGCAGCGCCGCGAACGCGCCGAAGAACTGCTGGAAGCCCTCCAGATGTCCGACAAGTCCCGCCGCTACCCGTCGGAGCTTTCCGGCGGCGAGCAGCAGCGCGTGGCCATTGCCGTTGCCCTGGCCAACAACCCGCCCTTGCTCCTGGCGGACGAACCCACCGGCGAGCTGGACACCAACATGGCCGAGGAAGTTTTCCGGATGCTCCAGCGCATCAACCGGCGGTTCGGCGTCACGATCATCATCGTTACCCACTACGCCGGCATCGCACACTGGGTGGACCGGGTGATCCGTATCCGCGATGGTCGCATCGGCTCCGAGTCCTACCTCATGTCTTCCTATCGAGGCGACGAGGGCCGCGAGGAAGAGTACCTGGTGGTTGACCGCGCCGGCCGCCTCCAGTTGCCCCGCGAATACGTGGAGCAGCTGTCGCTGGAGGGACTGGCCACCGCGGGCCTGGACGAGGATACCGGCTCCATAACCCTGCGCCCGGCCACGGCGCCCCACCGCAGCCGGGAGAGGTGGGAGACCCTTGCCGACAACTAGCCGGCGCGCCCCGGACATCGCGAGTTGCGATAACCCCCGATGATTGAGGTAGCCCCTGATGGTTGAGGTAGCCAGATGGCGGAGATGACTGCGGCGCTGGCCGCGGAATCGGTCGTCCGCGAGTTCGGCGACGGAGACAGCGCCGTTCGCGCGGTCAACGAGGTCACTCTCAGCATCTCGCCCGGCGAATTCGTTGCCCTCGTGGGACGGTCCGGATCCGGCAAGACCACCCTGCTGAATCTGCTGGCCGGACTCGACCGCCCCAGCTCCGGCAAGGTGTGGTTCGAAGGACGCGAACTGTCCCAGATGCCGGAACGCGACCTGGTCGGCCTCCGCCGTGACCGCATTGGCTTCGTGTTCCAATCCTTCGGGCTGATCCCCCTGTTGTCGGCCTTTGAAAACGTGGAACTGCCCTTGCACATCGCCGGCATGTCCTGGCGTGACCGACGCCGTCGCGCCAACGAGGCCCTGGACCTGGTGGGACTTACCGGCCGTTCCGGCCATCGCCCCTACGAGCTTTCCGGCGGCGAGCAACAGCGTGTCGCCATCGCCCGCGCCCTGGTCGCCGATCCATCGGTTCTCTTCGCCGACGAACCCACCGGCGAGCTCGACAGCGTTACCGGTCAGACCATCGGCGGTATCATGCGCGATATCGGGGCCAGTCGAGGCGTCACCGTCGTCACCGCCACTCATGATTTGCTGCTCGCCGATATGGCCGACCGCCGCCTTCAGATGGCCGACGGGAGTATCGCGTCGGTGGACGGCGCGCCGTAGGCCCGACCTCCATCACACGCTCCGGGTCGCCTCGACGTTTGCGGCTCTCCGTAAGGGCGTGTTATAGTCTGGCCTACTTACGAGTATCCAAGAACACGTAATCGGGAGCATGGCATGGCTTACGTAACGCCGCGAGACGGCGAAACCCCCGAGAGTATGGTCAACCGATTCCGGGCGTCTGTACAACACGCCGGTATCCTGCGTGAACTGAAGGACCGCCGGTTCTTCCGGTCCAAGGCGCAGAAGGAACGACTGGCCGCCCAGCGGGCAGCCCGCCGACGCCGCCGGCAGCGGCGCTAGGCCATCTACGGCTGGCGCAAGGTCAGCTTGGGCAAATTGACCGGCTGCGGGCGCGATGCTAGACACCGCCCGCGCCAAAATCAGAACGGTTCTGCCGGACGCGCTTGGCCCGGCGGCGTTCTTCATATTCAAGGAGGGCAGGTTTGCCGCGCTACGATTATCGCTGTACGGAGTGCTCCACCGAGTTCGAGTTGGTTCAGAAATTCAGTGAGGCCGGCCAGGGAGAATGCCCGTCGTGCAGCGGCGCCGGTCAGCGTGTCTTCCACGCGGTGCCGGTGATCTACAAGGGCAGCGGCTTCTACACCACCGACTACGGCCGGCCCAAACGCCCCGTAGAGAAAGAGGACAGCAAGGAATCGGCCTCAGAATCCTCGTCCTCGTCGTCCAACGGCAGCAGCGAAGGAGAGTCCAAGTCGAGCGACTCCGGCTCCTCCTCGGACACGCCGGCGCCGGCCGCAGCCGCCAGCGGCGATTCCGCCTAGCCCATCACCCTCAGCGAGTTGACCCGACGGGCCGCGCTTACGGGCGCGGCCTTTACGTCGCGGGTTACATACCCAAGTAACCACAAGGAGGGGACTAGAATCCCTGCCTTTCGGCTACTTTAATCCATGTTCACCCTAAATTGGGTTGTTCAATCCGATCCTAGACCCGGTTCATTCCGTGGTTACGGCTCTACGTCCCCATCCCGGTGATAGAGGCGGGCGACACGTCGATCCCGGCAGTTGGCGCGGCCGGTAGCAGCTCAAAGGAACCGGTAATCCCTGCTGCGAGAATCTCGCAAACCCGGGACCGGTTAACACGCCAACGAAACCACCCACGAACAAGGTCACGCAGTGGGAGAGTACCGCTGCTAAGGATTCAACAGCCTCACTGGGCTTTTCGACTCAATCGACATAAATCGCTAGTGCTATAGCTGAAACAAGGCAAAGGACCGTCAAGATAAAAATCAAGAGAACAACTAGGGCGTAGAGCTTACCTAGCGCAATTTCACTTTGTTGCTGATTCACTGTCCAGCCAAACGTCACCAGTGCGATAGTCTACCCGCATTGGCTTGGCGCCATGTTTCAGCGAAAAAAGCAGGATGCGACCGGATGCTAGAGCCATAGCCACTACGGGGTGCTTGGCAGTGCCCATTGGACGTTCGGCGACAGCAGAGTCGTTGAGTTCCATTGTCGACACCTCCTAGTCAGGGGGCATATCATGATTGTTGCTTGCTAGGCAATTGCCGTCGAGTCAACCCCTTCGCAGCACTATAGCACGGTAATACGGTAGCATCGAAATATCAGATCGATTCGTTCAACATTCGATATCGTTGAATGGCGCCTCTGAGGGACCCTGCATAGGATTAGAACGTCTGCCCTTTGGTTACTTTGCGACATGAATCCCTTTCCATTGGCTGCCATGCATTGCTGATCCCATGCGCGCGCTGATCCAGCGGGTAACGTCAGCATCCGTCACCATTGACGGCGCCGACATTGGCCACATCGGCCCGGGCCTGGTGGTTCTACTGGGCGTCGCCCATGGTGATGACGACGGCGACGCGCGTTACCTGGTCGACAAGATCGTCAATATGCGCATCTTTGCCGACGATCAGGGCCGCTTAAACCTGTCGGCCCTCGACGTGGGCGGAGAGTTGTTGGTCGTGTCCCAGTTCACCCTCCACGCCGACACCCGCCGTGGCCGGCGACCCGATTTCACCGCTGCCGCCGACCCCGAATCGGCCAACCGCCTCTACGAACAGGCCGTGGCAATGTTCCGGGAATCCGGCCTCACCGTGGCCACCGGCGAGTTCCAGGCATACATGCAGGTCGCCCTGCAAAACGACGGCCCGGTTACCATCATGGTTGACAGCGCCGACCGCGGTCGGCCTCGGCGCGGCTAGCCGGTCTTATCGCTGGCGGCCGGGGTCTACCGGTGCCAGCCCATTCCCTTGTACATCCCGCGCAGGAAGGCGATCTGCCCGCCGTGGGAGACGCAGTCCCAGGTCATCTGACCCAATGCCGCCGCCACCGTGCGCGGTTCCGACACCGGCGGGATGATCTTCGCCTGCTGCATCTGGGCTTCCGTCAGTCCCGGCAGGTATTGCCGCAGCGCCGAGCGCACCTGCTCGAAGTACTCCATCTGCAAGGCCCGTGACGGCGGTTGCCAGTCGCAGACCATCTGGTGCGTCCAGCCCAGCCCCCGGTTCTCGCCGTCCGCCGGCATCCCGTAGTGCTGCTCCCAGTTGTTCGTGTCCCAGATCTGCGGCAGGTCCCTCAGCCGGGTGTTAATGAACGAATCCATCACCCGGGACAGGTGCCACAGGATCCAGGCCACCGAGTTGCAGTCGTCGGCCGGAATGCGGAGCAGTTCGTCGTCGTCCAGGTCTTTCAGCGCCAGATCGACGGTGGTGAAGTTGTTTTCCAGGGCCGAAATGAGGCCGTCGGCGGCAGCGGGCATGGTGGTCGCCTCCTGGTTGTGGGTGAAGGGAAACGTGCTCAGGGAAACGAACTCTAGGATAACAGTTACGGGGGCTGCGTACACGGTTTCGGTGCATCCTCCCGCCTGCCGGGACTATACTATCGGTAATCCCCAGCCATCAATAGCAGGACAAATCCAGATGAGCAGTCTATCTCCTGAACCGGCTCCTGACGGCAATCCATTAGCCCGCGCTCGTGAGCTTCGTGACCAGCTCTGGTTCCACAACGAGCGTTACTACAACGACGACGCTCCCGTGATCAGTGACGGCCAGTACGACGCGCTGATGCAGGAACTCCGCGACCTGGAGGCCGAACACCCCGAGGTCCGTTCCGCCAGCTCTCCCACCCAGCTCATCGGCGGCAGCGCGTCCGATCGCTTCCCCCAGGTACAGCATCCAATTCCCATGCTGAGCCTGGCCAACGCCTTCAGCCGGGACGACCTGGAGGCGTGGCACCGCCGCGTCACCGACCTCTTGGACGGCCAGACCTTCCGCATGGTGGCCGAGCTCAAGATCGACGGCCTGGCGGTGCGCCTCGTCTATCGCGAAGGAGCATTTGTCCTGGGAGCCACCCGCGGCAACGGGCAGACCGGGGAGGATGTCTCCCGCAACCTGCGCGAGGTGGAGAGCATCCCCCACGCGCTCCACGGCGATTTCCCCGCCGATCTGGAAGTACGAGGTGAGGTGTACCTGCCGCTGGACAGCTTCCAACGCATGAACGAGGAGCGCGCCCGCAACGGCGAGCCGCTCTACGCCAACCCCCGTAACACCGGCGCCGGCACCATCCGCCAGCTGGATCCGGAGGTTACCCGCAGCCGCAACATGCAGATCTGGACCTACAGCTTCAACGACGCCGGCGAAGCGTCCATGCCCGCCGGCCACTGGGCCGCCCTGGAACGGCTGCGCTCCTACGGCTTCCGTATAAATCCCGAGAACAGTGTCTTCAACACCGTGGACGAGGTTTGCGAGTTCTACGATGATATGCTGGCCCGCCGACATGACTGGAACTATGAGGCCGACGGCGTCGTGGTCAAGGTCGACAGCCTCTCCCAGCAGAACTCCCTCGGCTTTGCCGGCCGTGAGCCCCGCTGGGCCATCGCCTACAAGTTCCCCGCCGAACGCGCCAACACTCGACTGCTGGACATCATTATCAACGTTGGCCGCACCGGCAGCCTGAACCCCCAGGCCATCCTGGAGCCCGTGGTGGTCAGCGGCGCCACCGTCCAGCACGCCTCCCTGCACAACGAGGAGGATATCCACCGCAAGGACATCCGCATTGGCGACATGGTGGAGATTGAGCGGGCCGGTGATGTCATTCCCCACGTCATCGCGCCGGTGGAAATGCCGGAAGAGGAACGCGGTCCGGTCTTCCGCATGCCCGAGCGGTGTCCCGTGTGCGAAACCGCCATCGTCAAGGAATTGGGCGACGCCATGCACCGCTGCCCCAACTCAGCCTGCCCGGCACAGTTCTTCGAGTCGCTGAAGCACTTCGTCAGTCGCGGCGCGATGGACATCGACGGCCTTGGCGAGCGGTGGTGCAGCATCCTCATCGACCGTGGGCTCGTCACCGACGTGTCCCACGTGTACCGGTTGACATCGGAACAACTCACCGAGCTCGACCGCATGGGCGACAAGCTCTCCACCCGCATCCTCGACAACGTTGAGGCCAGCAAGAAACGCCCCCTGGCCCGCATCCTCTTCGCCCTGGGCATCCTGCACGTCGGCGCCGAGGTGGCCGAGTTGCTGGCCGCCCGCCACGCCAGCATTGAGGACATTGGGGAGGCATCCATAGACAAACTCACCGAGATCGACGGTATCGGCCCCCGGATCGCGGAGAGCATCGTCAACTACTTCGCCACCACCCGCAACTTGGAGACCATCTCCGGCCTGCGCAACGCCGGCGTTCAGCTCTGGCACGAACTGGCCCCGGTCGACGCGTCCGCGCAGCCGTGGAAGGGCCAGACCTTCGTCATCACCGGCACCCTGACCTCCATGACCCGCCGCGAAGCCGAAGGCAAAGTGAAAGCCCTGGGTGCGTCCACCTCATCGTCAGTCAGCCGCAAGACCAACTGGGTCGTCGCCGGCGAGTCCGCCGGCACCAAGCTGGCTACCGCCGAACGCCTGGGCGTACCCGTTTTGGACGAGGATGCGCTGGTGGCTCTCCTCGAAGACCCGTCCGCAATCGGCGGTTTCCAGGTCGAGGGCGCGGATGCTGCGGCTGAGCAAGGCGCCCTGGTGTTGTGATAACGTGAGAGTAAGCGATCCGTCCCGAATACGCCGCGAACTACTCCCAAATATAAGCTTTCGACGCTAGAATTCGCCCATTCGGAAAGAATGGCGTTAAATCCGTTGAGAACTGGTACGGACACCGAAATGTCGCTGCTCACCGCCGACCCGCAGGCACTGGGTATCGCCTGCCGGATCCACGAACTGGCCGGAGCCAGCCAGACCATCCTGTTCGGTTCCCGCGCCCGGGGCGATCACCAACCCGGCTCGGACATTGACGTCCTTATCATCAAGGACACCAGGCCCACCGAGCGCTGGCTCGAGAACCTGCGCGAACAGGCAAGGCGGCTCCAGAAAACCCGACTGCCGCAAGCCTCCGGCATCGACGTGCTGTGCATGACCGAGGCCGAATTTATGAGAGACCGACGCCTCAGAAACCACTTGGCCAACTCAATAGCCAAACAGGGATTTCAAATCATGCCGGAAGAAAGACTGGATCGTCCCAGCGACAGCCCGGAGGAGCGGACCAATTGGCAGGACGTCCGCGACCGGCTCAACGACGCCACCGATGCGGCCGAAGATCTTCAGTTGTGGCGCAACTCTGGTCTCGTTGCACAGATGTCCGACAAAGGAGTGGGGAGAGCCGGCCAGACCGCCCTCGAAAACGTCTACAAAGCCATGCTTGGTGCCCACGGGTTCGAATATCCCGTCAGCGGCAGGGACGGCCACAACCTGCGTATTCTGGTCGACCGGATACGTCGTGACCTGGATTGGCCCTCAGACCAACCGGTTCCGGGAGAAGAACACCAGTATCTCAGCGAGTTCGGCGGCGCCGGTCTGTACGCCAGCGAACATCCTGCCCTCGACAAAATGGGCATTGCCACCGACATTCCACAAGCCGTCGAACAGCTAAAAAACGTTGTCCAACGAGCCATGCCCGGGGTCTCATAGCCACCCCGCGCACTGCTCCAGTCGAATGTTCCCCGGTCTATTGCTCTCGGAAATACCAGGGGATATACCGTTAATGGTTTCAGCTATTATCCATCCAGCAACCGTTCCTTGCACGCGTAGGAACCGGTAGCCCAACTTGCGCACGAATTCGATCCGGCACGTCACAAACGCGGGGGAAATATGACAACAGAAACCAATACTCCCGTCGAAGAGAGAATCGTCAGTATCCTGCGACAACTGGGCATCGAACGGGCCCATTTCGCTGCCCGAAATCTTGGCGACTGGCGCGGTATGGCCGTGAGTTCTCCCGAGAGCATCGCTTCCCTGACCCTGGTCTGTCCCTTGGGGTTCGATGCCCAGACGCTGGCGCCCTTGGGCGAACGACTGCTGGTGTTCAACGCCGACCGTGGCGGCGCGACGGAGACCATAGACCGCAACCTGGCGGGCCTGCCGGCCGCAGCAAGCGTCGCCCTGGTCGATTACGCCTACCCGAACAACTACGCCGACATCGGAGCGGAACAGGGCAGCCACGTCTCGCCGGCGATGCTGGACTTCCTGTCGAATGCGGACGCGCACAATGGCCCGGCCGGCGTGTCTCCCGCTGTTTCGGAGGGCGAGGTTGACGGCGTCTACTTCAGCGTCCAGGGTTCGGGACCGCCGCTGGTCCTGATGCCGTTGGGCGCGGCCCCGTCCCAATGGGACCCGGTGATGGCGGGTTTTGCCGAACGATATTGCGTCGTGACCCTCACCGGGCCCGCGTTGGGCATGGTGGGCAGCCTGGAGGGAAGGGGTCGCACGCCCGGATACCTGTCCGCCGTGGGCAGCCTGATCGAGGCGGCGCAAATCCAGCCCGGCGAGAGGGTCCTGGAGGCCGGCTGCGGCACCGGCGTGCTCTGCCGCTGGGTGGCCCGGGAGACGGCCCGTCAGAACCCCGTCGTCGGTATGGACGTCAACCCCTACTTCCTCCGGGAGGCCGCTGAGATTGTCCGGCGCGAGGGCGTGGGAGATGTGGTGAGCTTCCGCGAAGGCAGCGCCGAGACATTGCCTTTCGAGGACAACAGTTTCGACGTCGTTTTCTCCAGCACCGTCATCCAGCGGGTCAACGCGGACCTGATGCTGCCCGAGTTGGTGCGGGTCGTCAGGCCAGGCGGCAGGATAGCAGTGCTGGGCCACGCCCACGACATGAATCGCTGGGTGAATCTTCCGCTGGGTTCTGCCCTCAAGTCCAGGATCGAGTCGCCCCCGTGGGTCGATGATCCCGGGCATCCCCAGGGTTGCGATGACGCTTCCCTCTACCAGCGTTTCGCGCGGCTGGGGTTGACCAACACCAGGATGTTCCCCTTCATCAGCACCTTCTCGGAGCCGATACGGTTGCAGTTCCTCCAGGGCGGCATCCTGCCCACCCTGAACGCCGAGGAAGCCGCGGAGTGGCGGGCCGCGGCGGACCAGGCGCAGGCCGACGGCACCTTCTTCATATCCACGCCCTTCCACTGCGCGGTGGGAACCAAGCCATAGATTGGCAACCAACCGCAGCCAAAAGGGGAGCGCGGCTGGTACGTAACATGCCCTCGCTCCCCCTCTTGCAACGCCACCTCGCGTGAGTTTGACGGGAGGAGTGGAGTCTGGCGAGTGCGGCAAAGCCGTATCCAGGCATCTATTGGGCGGTTTACGATTGTGTTGTGTCGCTGAAAAGGCCATCGCAACTACTGGAACTGTTAGTCTACGGCCTGTTTACATTCAGATGGGAGACTCTCGGCAAGCCCATCTGACGCCCTTCGCTACACTCGAAAACCAGCCAGGGAGCAACGAGATGTCCACTGACTCCTACCGCCAGAGTGCCCACACCCTGCTCCAAAAGGCCCGAGACGAGCTCGTCGCAGGCGATGCGCGCCAAGCTTCGGAAAAAGGCTGGGGCGCCGCAGCACAGATGCTCAAGGCATCGCACAGCAAGCCGGCGTCCAGCACCACAGCCACGCCGCCCTCGCCCAAATCGCCAGCAACGTACACGGACAGACCGGAGAGGACAATATCGCCACCTGGTTTGCCGTCGCTCAGAACCTCCACATCAACTTCTACGAGGACCACCTATCCGACGAGTTCGTCCACATCTACCTCAACCAGATCTCCCTTCTGGTCAATCGCCTCGACCGTTACCTCGCCGAAATCTGAATGTAAACACGCTCCAGGAGAACCGAAACCGCGGCGCCTGCAAAGACTGCAATGAGTCGTCCTGACCCATATCTTCGTTTGCGCTGCTCGTCTTCATATACCATTGGTGGCGTTTACGGCATATCAAGGATGAGTATGCCCCGTTGAGGATGCCAAACCGCAACGAGGCGAGCGCGTTCCCTACCGTATCAGCCCGTAAACCCGGTCCGGCTGGACCCTGACAATCACCCCGTCCTGTTGTTTCATCGCGCGGTCGTATTCCTCCCAGTCCGGGTGCTCGTTGTCGCCGCACGCCCTGAACGCCGTGCGCAGCATCTGGCGCATCTCCTCGTCGTCGGTATTTTGGTAGTCGTGCAGGGTGACCGTCCCCTCCGCCACCGCGAACTGCCGCCAGTCCTCCGCCACGGCCATCACGTTGCACCGGTTGTTCCGCCGCAGGTTCCGCACCTTGTAGGATGTCCCCCGCACGGTAACAAAGACAGGACCGTCGTCGCCCTCGAAAGGCGAGACGCCGCATACCACGATGCTGGTCTGCGCCGATCCGTCCTGGCGGAAGGTGTTGATCACGCCCCGGTGGTTGTTCGCGAAAAAGTTCCGCACATCGCTGAATTCCATTGTTGCCTCCGGTTGTCCTGTGTCACTTGCCGATTACTTCATAGATCGTCACGTTGTCCGATGAGAAGGCCGGCTCCAGCCAGCCTTCCGCCGCCCACTGTTCCATCCTTTCGTCAACTTCGTCGCCGTAGGCTTCCCTCTCCCGGGGCCCAACCACCACCCAGCGCACGCCGTAGACTTCCAGCGGGCGCAGCGTCTCTTCTCCTTCGTTTCCCTGGTAGATGGTCTCCACGTCGTGCCCTCGGCCGGCGAACGCGCTGTCATCACCTCGCCACTGGCGCTGGTGACCCTCCCAGCCCAGGACCGTCGCGCGACCCGTGGCGCCCGAGATCCGTCCGTAGTGGCTGTAGCCGTCGCCCACCGCCTCCACAATGCGACCCGGTCCCGCCTCGTTGTTGAGCCAGGTGATGGCGTCGTATTCTCCCGGCTCGCCGCGCCGCAGGAAGTCCAGCCCGGCCAGCGTGTTGTCTCCTCGGCTCGCGCCGTCCTGGAACCACCCGGTGCGGTCCAGCACGGCGGCCACGGGATAGTAGGCCGACGCCAGTATCAGCCCCGCCGCCAGCGCGGCCCACGCCATCCCCGCTGCCTTGTAGATTCCCGTCCGGTAGTCTGCCAGGCGCAGCCGAACCGGACCGGCCACAATGTAATAGATGCCCACCCCGCCGGCAATCCCCAGCAGGACCCACGCCTGGTAGTACACCTTGAATACCGTGTTCATCCGGCTGCCGAACAGGTCCACGATTCGGAACAGCTCCGCTCCGGCCAGCAGGTAGAACCCCGCCGCCGCCAGGATCAGCGCGAACACCAGCCACTGCATCGGCCGCCGGCTTGCCGCCAGCACCAGCCCGCAGTAGGTCGCCAGTCCGCCCATGACCAGCAGGGGTAGTGTCAGCACGATCCGATGCCACACCAGGCCGTCCGCCAACGTCGTGTCGTCCGGCTTGAGCGAAACCACCACCGCCACCGCGATCAGCCAGACGAAAAACGGAGCGATGCTGAATCCCGCCACCGGCCAAACCAGCAGGCGCTTGCCCGCCGTCTGCGCCATCAGCGCCGGCAGTGATCGGGCCACCAGCGCCGCCGCCAGGAACGCCGGCACTCCCATCACCACCAGGAAGTGGAACGGTCGCGTCGCCGGCCCCGTCACCGGCAGTATCCCTCCCGCCTGGCTGTCGAAGGACTGGTAGAAGGGCAGAAACAGCGCCACCCCCGCCGCGACCAGGCCGCCGGCCAGCGACGCGGCCCGTCCCACCGCCAGCGCGAGTATAGATCCCGAAGCCGCACCGTTCGCGTCCGTTTCGACTTCGTCCAGGTGTATGCGCCAGGCTGACCAGCACGCCACCGCTGCCATCGCCACGATTGCCACGTACAGCGGGAAGTCCCAGGCGTTGATGAACGCCAGCGAACCCAGCGCCAGCGCCAGCGCCGCCGCTTCGCCCGGCCGGCGTCGCAGCCAATTCAGGCCGGGCGCGCGCGGCGATACCAGCAACGCCAGGGTCAGCGTCAGGACTAGCGTCACGAAGGGCAGCGACGTTACGTGCGCGTGCAGATCGCCCAGCAGGAAGCTGAAGAACGGGACCTCGGTTATGGTGTAGTCCAGCGACGTCCCCGTTTCCGTCAGCGTGTCTATCACCCGGGTGCCCCGCCACCACCACCAGAACCCGTCGGGAAGCCAACTCTCGCCACCGGACGGCGCTTCCAGTCCCTTTACCGCAACCCAATCCCAGAACCATGCACCGCCCACCCCGCGCACGTAGGCCAGCTCCAGCACGCCGGACAGGTTGCCCAGCATAGTCACTCCCAGTCCGGTGAGCAAGCCCGTGCCCGCGGCCGGCAACGCCCGGGCTCCGGCGAATCGCAGCACGTTGTACACCAGCCCCAGTATCCCTGCGGCCAGCATCGCCGGTATGGTTGCCACCGCCAGGTTGTATGCCTTGTCCGTGGCCACGCCGGTCAGGGTCGACAGCATCGCGGCCACGTAGTGTCCGCCGTAGTAGTAGGCGATGCTGTGGCCCGAGAGCCACTGGTCCTCCGGCGGAAATCCGTCCGAATTCGCGACGGCGTTGAGGATGCCGAAGTCCATCGGCTTTTCCGTGTGGTTGATGGCCGGCGCCTCGCTGATCACCAGCGCCCAGAACGCGAAAACCGCCAGGAACAGCAGCTCCGTGGTCAGCACTACCTTCCAGCGCCGGCGAAAGAAGTCCGCCAGCTCAGCGCGTTGCCGGTACGCCAGCCACCCCGCGCCAATTCCCATCACCGCCAGCACGGCTCCGATCCCGACGGCTGAGTTGGGTAGGATCCCCACCGTGCCGCCGATCCATGTCACCCACGCCAGCGCCAGCAGGGCCAGGACCCGTGACACCGCCCAGCCCCGGTCCGCCAGCCGGCCCAGTCCGCACAGCGTGGATCCAACCGGGAACCCGACCAGGGACAGGACCCACAGGGCCACGAGCCAGGCGAGAATGTCCTGCACCGTTAAACGCTCGCCGGAAGTTGGGCGTTGGCCGTAAGGTTAGCTGCTGATCAGAAGTTGGACGCTGGCTGAAACGTCAAGCTGTGGGAGCCAGTAAGGCATCCACGAACTCGCCAGAGTCAAAGGGCGCGATGTCGTCCAGCCTCTCGCCCGTGCCGATGAACAGGATCGGCACCCCCAACGCTCGCCGTATCGACAGCACGATTCCGCCCCGTGCGGTGCCGTCCATCTTGGCCAGGAAGATGCCTGTGCAGCCCACGGCCTCGGTGAACGCCTGCGCCTGCGTCAGCCCGTTGTGCCCGGTGGTGGCGTCCAGCGTCAGCAGCACCTGGTGGGGCGCCGCCTCGTCCAGCCCGTTGATGACCCGCCGCACCTTGCGCAGTTCGTCCATCAGGTTCTGGCGAGTGTGCAGCCGTCCCGCGGTGTCCACGATCAGGATGTCCGCTCCGCGCGCCCGTGCCGCCTGCCAGGCGTCGTAGGCCACCGCGCCGGGATCAGCGCCGTGCTGGTGGCTGATCACGTCCACGCCCACCCGTTCGCCCAATATCTCCAGTTGTTCCTCGGCGGCGGCTCGGAAGGTATCGGCCGCGCCCAGGACCACCTTCTTGCCGGCTCCGGTGAAGTGATGCGCCAACTTGGCGATGCTGGTGGTCTTGCCCACTCCGTTCACGCCGCACACCAGGATCACGTAGGGGGAGGCAACGCTATCGTCGTCTAACCAGGCGTCCGGGTCGTCCGATGCTGACAACTCCACCGCCATCAGCTCCTTGAGCCGGGAAAACGCGCCTTCTCCGTCCGCAACGCTCCCCGACCGGACTTCCGCCCGCAATTCGTCCAGCACCGCCATGGTGGTGTCCACCCCAACGTCCGCCGAGATCAGGATTTCCTCGATCTCGTCCCACACGGTATCGTCCAACTCACGGGACGCGAACAGGTTACGGATCCGCCCAAACCAGCTGTCCCGACTCCGCTTGACCCCGGCGTCGGTCTGCTCGCGGTTCGTCTCTTCCCGGTTGCGCTTGAAGATGGAAAACATAGGGGCGAAAGATTAGCAGCGCCGTCGCCCTGGCGCAACCGGGCCGCGTATCGCGGGCAGTTCAGAGTTGTGGCCCCGTCGCAACTCCAAATCCGTCATACCGGCGGTAGCAGGTATCCAGCAACTTTTCCCGGGTCCCGCTTCCCGATGCGATGTCGACATGCGTCCGGTTCTCGCACGCATGTCGCTGTCCCAATCGAGAGGCTCATCAGGTCCGCACGGTTGTCGGCATTTCGTTCAACCCGGCGATCCGTTCGCACCACTGGGCCGCGCCCAAGACCCTGCCCTCCTGCGCCCACGGCCCGCCGAACTGCACCGCCATGGGCATGCCCAGCTCGCTCAGGCCCGTGGAGACCACCACCGTCGGCAGGCCGGCGGCTGTCCAGGGAACCTGGAACGCCGCGTCGCCGGTGGTGTTCAGGTCCCGCGGCGCCGGCGCCGGTATCGCCGGCGTCATCACGACGTCCGCTTTGGCGACCAATTCGCTCATGTCGGCGCGGAACTGCCGGCGCAGACGCTGGGCTTTATGGTACGCAGTCGTAGGCATGATCATGCCCATCTCCATGCCGGCGCGTATTCGCGGACCGTAGTCGGCGGCGCGGACGCGGTGATTGGCCTCGTGGAATGCCGCGCACTCCACGTTCATCACGATGCGCTGGAAGCTGTGAACCACGGCAAAGCTGTCGGGCAACGGCAGTTCCACAATGTCGGCCCCGGCTGACGCCAGCTGATTCGCCACCGACTCCGTATGCGCCCAGATCTCCGGTGTAGAGTATTCCTGGTAATACTGCCGCACCAGCCCGATGCGTGGGGGCCGGTCATACTCGGCCATCTGCCCGCTGAAGTCGGGCACTGCCTGGCGCAAACTGCCCGGGTCATTGTCGTCCTCGCCGCTGAGCACGGTCAGCATCAGCGCGGCGTCGGCCACCGTGCGGGTCAGGATGCCCACATGGTCCAGCGACCAGCTCACCGGAGCCACGCCGTAGCGGCTGATGCGCCCGTAGGTGGGTTTCAGGCCGACGATGCCGTTGTAGGCCGCCGGACGGCACGTGGAGCCGCCGGTCTGCGAGCCCAGGGCCGCCGGAACCATCCGTGCCGCCACCGCTGCCGACGACCCGCTGCTGGAGCCGCCGGGCGTGTGCTCCAGGTTCCAGGGATTGCGCGTCGGAGAGGGATCCGAGGTCGCGAATTCGGTGGTCACCGCCTTGCCGAGGATGATGCCGCCGGCCGCCTTGATTTTTGCGACCGACGTGGCGTCGAAGTCGGGAACGAAGTCGGCGTACACCTTCGAGCCGCACGCGGTGAGCATCCCGGCGGTATAGAAGATGTCCTTCAATCCCACGGGTACCCCATGGATCGGGCCCAGGGGCTCGCCGCGCTGGACATCGGCCTCCCGCTGCCGGGCCGCCAAGAGCACCGCTTCCCGGTCGACGGTCACCCAAGCCTGGAGGTTACTGTCCAGCGCGTCAATGCGCGCCAACAGCGACTCCGCCAGCGCCACGGGCGAAAGGGTTCCTTCGCGAATTTGCGCGGCGGCTTCCGCCACGGACAGTTCATAGAGTTCGGGCATTATTCAACCTCACTGGCGGAGAAACGGGCAACCTCACTGGCGGAGAAACGGGCGCCGACGCTGGCGCGTGACGCGCTGGCTCACGCCTGAAAGCGGGCCCAGACTATCCCTGGTTCAGCGGCTCCAGGTCCGGATGCACGTCGGCGCGGTCCACGTCGGAAATCTGCCCCGCGGCGGTCCGGAGGTACGACTCCAGCTCCACCGCGCGCTCCTCACCGAACTGGGCGACCGCCCTCCGGCGTAACTCCTGGTAAATCCGCTCCTGGTCATTGCTCTGGCTCATGTTGCCGAAACCTCGTCGCCTGTATAGCGCTGGTGCAAAATCTGGCTCACGCACGGAATTCTAATTGCGCCGACCCTCACGGGCAACCCTGCGGACTGGTTCAGTATTCCTGGCCGACCCGTGCGGAGCCGCGATCACGCCGGCGGCAGCAGTTCGTCGCGCAAACCTCCCGGTCACCGTTTTGACCCGTTCATCGGGAACAAAGCGCAAAGGGCCCGGCGCTTCGTTTGCCGAGCCCTTCTGCTCTCCGGCGTGGTCTGCTCGAACCCGAAGAGCTATCCCCGGTTGTGGGTCTTCGTCTCCGCCCAGGCCACGATATGCGGCAGCGCCGCGTCAACATCGCGCTGGTCAACGTTGCGCGCGGTGGTCGCGGCGTCACAGCGGAGCAGCATTATCGGCAGGCGGTTGCGAATCTTGTCCAGCGCCCAGGCCAGGGGGTCGCCCTCTGCAATGTTGTCCAGCTCCAGCCGGTCGTTCTTGGATATGGCGCGATTGCGGTAGTGGTAGTGCGGGCCGATGCGGAAACAGTCGAACCGCAGCAGCTCCTTGTCGTCGTCCTCGATGTCGTTTCCGTACACATGGATGCAGATACCCTCGTCGCTCATGGCCCCTACGTCGGTGCGGTAAACCAGCCCGAACGTCACCGCTCCCGCCGGGATGAGTTCCTCGCCCCCGCCGGTGCTTCCGCCCATCTGCGCGTGCATTGCCTGTTGCGTCATTTCCGCATACCTCCCTTGGTTATGGCTGATCCGATGCCATATTTCGGTACAGCCGACTGCATTGGCCCGATTATACATTCGCTGCGCTTGAATTCGTCATTAGGAAACATGGTGTAACTGTTCAGAGTTGGTGAGGCGAATTGGCGGAACTTGGTGTGCGGGTGGCTGGCTTTGGGGGCGGTGGTTATGTCATATAACTGGGATGGATACCGAAATCGATCTCAGGACTGCCGACCGGGATGTTCTGATTGGCATCATCGTCCGACAGCAGGCCATCATTGAGCGGCTGGAGAAATGCATTGCCCAGTTGGAAGGGCAAGCCAAACCCAAAGGCTCCCGCCGGATGCCCGGTCTGAAACCCAAAGCAGACCGGGAGCCAGCACGTCCCAAGGAACCTCGCAAACCCCGACCTCACGGCTTTGCCCGAGCCCGCATGACGCCCACCCACCGCGTGGAGCATGTGGTGGAGCAGTGTCCCGACTGCGGGACCCAGTTGTCTGGGGGTTGGGCCCAGCGCACTCGGGAGGTGATCGACCTGCCGCAGGTTCCGGCGCAGGTAACCGAGCACGTTTACCTGACCCGCACTTGTCCCCGCTGCCGACGCTGCTGTGTTCCCAAAGCGCAACTGGACGGCGTGGTGATGGGCAAGCAGCGCCTGGGGATCAACGTCATCAGCCTGATTGCGGTCCTGCGGGAGGAAGCCAGGCTGCCGTTGCGCACCATCCAGTGGCACCTGGATACCGTGCATGGGCTGCAACTCAGCCTGGGGGCCATCGTGGCGGCCACACAGCAAGTGGCTGGCAAGGCCCAACGGGTGGTGGCGGACATCCTGGAACAGGTCCGAGGCAGTCCGGTGGTCCACGCCGATGAGACGGGTTGGCGACAGGATGGACACAACGGCTACGTGTGGACTTTCAGCACCCCCAACCTGCGGTACTTCCTGCGACGGAACCGGGGCAAGGCGGTAGTGGACGAGGTTTTGGGCGACGATTTCGCCGGTGTGCTGGTCAGCGACTTTTACGCCGCCTACCACCACTATGCGGGTCCCAAACAACGCTGCTGGGCCCACCTGCTGCGGGACATCCACGACCTGCGATCACTCTACCCAGATGATGGATCGCTGTCCCAGTGGGCTGACGCCGTCCACCAACTCTACCGTCAGGCCACGGTCTTTACCCACCCCGCAGAGCAACAACGCCGCACCGCCAAAATGGCCCTGGAAAGACGATTGCTGGTCCTCTGCCGGCCCTACCTGGATGACCCGTCAGCCGCCCAAGCCAGGCTGTGCCGACGCATGGAGAAACACATCAAAGAACTCTTCGTCTTCGTGGCCGAACCGGAGGTGCCGCCGGACAACAACGCCGCCGAGCGCAGCCTGCGCCATCTGGTGGTCAGCCGCAAGGTCAGTGGGGGCACCCGCTCGGACCGGGGTACTGCCACCAAGATGACGCTGGCGTCAATCTTCGGCACCTGGCGGGCACAAGGTCTCAACACCCTCAACGCCTGCCGTCAACTACTCGCTTCCCCTCAAGTCTGAACAGTTACAACATGGCGTATCGGCCGCATAGCCGCCCCGCCGGTTATCGTTCTCGCTCAGCTTCGGACCCCAGGGCATCCCGGAAACTCTGCCACTCCCCATCGCTGGCGCCGCCGTTCCAGTCATCGAAATGGAGCAGCTCCTCCACGGGCAGACGGCGGCGCCAGCCGGCCCTCTGCAACCCCGGCTCGTCGGTGAACTCAACCGGGTAACCCAGGCAGAGGTAGGCCACCGGGATGATGTGCGGCGGTATCCCGAGTATCCCACGCAGTTGCGGCAGCTTGAGGATGCTGACCCAACCGGCGCCGACACCTTCGCTCCGCGCCGCCAGCCAGAGATTCTGCACCGCGCAGCAGGTGGAATACACGTCGGTTTCCGGCATGGAGTTGCGGCCCAGCACCACCTCAGCGCGCGTCGGGTCGCAGGTGATGCACAGGTTCACCGGAGATTCGAGGATACCTTCCAGCTTGAGCGAAAGGTAGGCGGAACGGCGTGGCTCGTCGAAAAAGCACGCGGCGGAAGCCCGTTCCCGGTTGAATAGATCCTTCACCTTCCGCCGGCGTTCCAGGTCCTTCACCAGTATGAAGTCCCAGGGCTGCATGAACCCCACCGAGGGCCCGTGATGCGCCGCCCGTATGATGCGGGCCAACGTTTCGTCCGGTATCGGGTCGGGGCGGAAATTGCGTATGTCCCGCCGCTGGTAGATCGCCCGGTACACCGCCTGCCGCTCCGCCTCCGGAAAGGCGAGGGATGCCCCGTCCACGGGCAAGTTGTCAGATTGGTAAGGTTGTTGGTCCATCCACCCCCCAGCGTGGCGAAACGCGATACGTCATCCCTTGCATGCGACCCGGGAACGCTCCCGTCGGCACGCCGCTGGAACGCCGTCGATTCCGCTGCCGCTATCATACCCACGGAGTTGGGGTTGCGCTAGGATTGCCCCGCTCTCGTATGGGCACACTTTCCAACCTGGCTTTATCCCACCTGGCTACGCCAGGGCGTCCGCTCCAGCGGTTCCCCGGCGGCGCGGTGATAAACTGGAACCATCGCTATCACAACCACGCCACACCCTGCCGTCATTTCGCCACATCGGGAGGTGCGCCATGCCGCCGGAAATTCGCGCCGTAGGAATCGAGGGCCTGCCCGAAGTGCGGGCCGGTGATGACCTGGCTGCCCAGATCATGGACGCCGCCGCCGCCCAGGGCACGCCTGTGGAGGCCGGCGACGTGGTGGTGGTCACCCAGAAAATCGTCAGCAAGGCGGAGGGCCGCGTCATGGCCATCGACGAGGTCGAGGCCTCGCCCCTGGCCATCGCCATCACCGAGGGCCACCGCCGCGACCCGCGCCACACCGAGATGATCCTCCGCGAGAGCCGCCGGGTCGTCCGCATGGACCGGGGCGTCATCATCAGCGAGACCTACCACGGCTACATCTGCGCCAACGCCGGCATCGACGCCTCCAACATCCCCGGGTCCGATACCATCTGTCTGCTCCCCGTGGACCCCGACGCCTCGGCCCGCGGGATCCGCGACAGCATCCGCCAGCGCCTGGGCGTCGACGTGGCCGTTCTGGTGTCCGACACCTTCGGCCGCCCCTGGCGCAACGGCGCGGTCAACGTGTCCATCGGCGTCGCCGGCTTCAACCCCGTCATCAGCTACATCGGCGAGTTCGACCCCCACGGCAACGAGCTGCATACCACCACCATCGCCGTCGCCGACGAGATCGCAGCCACCGCCGAGCTGGTCACCGGCAAGCTCCTGGGCGTACCCGTTGCCCTCGTCAAGGGCTACCCCTACGAACCCATGGAAGATGCCGACTCCCACGCCATCGTCCGGGACCCCGATAAAGATTTGTTCCGGTAATGCCAATTGACCCGCGAACGGCCCATTAGATAACATCGTGCCGGTTGGAAGATGCCGATGACCACCCAGCACGAAATACTCAGGCTGCGACCCAACGTGTTGCGTTGGGCCCGCGAGCGAGCCGACCTTACGACGGACGAATTGGCGCGCAAGGTCAATCTGAAGGCCGAGCGTGTCCAAGAGTGGGAGAGTTCCGGCGCAATCAGCATGACCTGGGCCGAACGGCTGGCCGCCGCCACGCATAGCCCGCTGGGTTTCCTATTCCTTTCCTTACCTCCCTATGAAACGTTGCCCATAGGCGACTTCCGCACCCGTGCCGGCGACACGCCGCCGAACCCCAGCTCAGAATTGCTTGAAACCGTTTATGCGATGCAGCATCGAAGCGAGTGGCTGCGGGAAGAACTGATGGATACAGGTGCGGAACCGGTGACCTTGGTCGGAGCGTATCGCTCGGGTAACAATCGTGAGGACGACGCCAGTGCGATGCGTTCCGCGTTGGGCCTCCCACAGGATTGGGTGGCGCCAGCCCAGACCTGGTCTGATGCCATCGGGCTCCTACGCGATTACGCTGAGGCTGCCGGCATACTGGTGGTTTTCAATGGAGTCGTGGGCAACGACACCAGTCGGAAGCTCGAAGTTGACGAGTTTCAAGGATTTGCCTTGTTAGACGAGTATGCCCCACTCATATTTGTGAACAACGCTGATTACAAGGCGGCGCAAATGTTCACCATCGCTCACGAACTGGCCCATCTGTTCGTCGGAGAAGGTGGTGTTTCTGCGACCGCGTCCCTGCTACCGGTCGAGCATGACGTCGAACTACTATGCAACGGGATAGCCGCGGAGTTTCTGGTGCCGGAGGCTGACCTGCGGTCCCTGTGGCCGCATGTTGCAGAGCGACCGGATCCTTACCAACAAACGGCGCGGCATTTCAAGGTCAGTCAGGTCGTAGCCGCCCGCAGATCTCTGGACTTGGGGTTGATCGATCGCCCGACCTTCTTTGACTATTACGCTCAGCACAAAACACAAGGTAATCGAAGTCAACAGTCCGCTGGCGGGGGCAATTTCTGGAATACCCAGCGTTGGCGCATTGGTGTTCGTTTCGCGACAGCAGTGGTTCGCGCGGTGAGAGCGGGGCGCTTGTCCCATCGTGAAGCGTACGCGCTGACTGGATTGCGAGGCTCTACCTTCGAGAGTATGCCGAGCAAAATGGGTATCGGGTTGTGAGGCGCCAGCAAGAAAATGTGTACCTGCCAGATACGAATGTGCTGGTGGCGGCCCACCATCACTACTACGCCCCCGACCTGTGCCCCGGATTCTGGGAATGTTTGGATCACTACCTGGCCTCTGGCTATCTATCGATCATTGACCGCGTATACGATGAGATTGCTTCGCCCGCTCAACTGGTTCAGTGGGTGGAACGGGCGACTAATGATTCGTTGCCGAGCACCGGCACGCAACCTGTTGCGGAGGCGTATCGTCGACTGATCGACTGGGTTCAAGACAACCCCCAATTCAGTTCCGCCGCCCGTAACGAATTCGCGGGAGCGGCCGACGGCTGGTTGGCCGCTTATGCCATGGCAAACGGCGCAATCGTCGTGACCAACGAGGTTTCTGCGCCTCAAGCGAGGCGCAGGGTGCCGCTACCGGACCTCTGCCGACAGTTTGATATTCCGTGCGTCAACACCTTCGAGATGTTGCGGAATCTCGGAACCCAATTCCAATGGATTGGTCCCTGACTGCGGCGTGTGATATCCAAGTTACGCGGCACAAGTTTAGGTGTCGCTGCCGCACCTGCAAAAACCCTCTACCCGCGATCCGGCGCACCATCATCTAACGCCAAAAACGCGGCCCCGTCCTCAGACAGGGCCGCTCCCTAAAATCGGTTTGGCCGAAGCCTTACACCACGCCCACTAACTCCTCTTCCCGCTCCGGTGCCACGCCGGCCTGCGCCCGTAGCGTCAGCCCGTCCCCCGCCTCGTTCACGTCGGCGATGATGTGGTCGTGCTCGTTGAACTCGCCGGCCAGCACGCCCCGGGATAGCTGGTTCTCCAGGTGCCGTTGGATGGCCCGGCGCAGGGGACGCGCCCCGTAGCTCACGTTGAACCCTTCCTTCACCAGCCAGTCGCAAGCAGCCTCGGTCAACTCGCAGGTGATGTCCCGCTCCGCCAGCCGCTTCTGCACCTCGGCCACCATCAGCCCTACGATCTCGCCGATCTGCGCCCGGCTCAGCGGGTGGAACACGATGGTCTCGTCGATGCGGTTCAACAGCTCCGGCCGGAATGCCCGTTGCAGGGCGTCTTGCACTGAGCGGGCCAACTCTGGCGTAACCTTGCCGGCCTCCTGTTCCCGGTCGGCGGTGGGGCTGAGCCCGAAGGGACGCTGGGACAGGTCACCCGTGCCCAGGTTGCTGGTCATGATGATCACCGTGTTGCGGAAGTCCACCGTGCGACCCTGGCCGTCGGTCAGCCGCCCGTCCTCCAGGATCTGCAGCAGCAGATTGAACACGTCCGGATGCGCCTTCTCGATCTCGTCGAACAGGATCACCCGGTGGGGCCGCCGCCGCACCGCCTCCGTCAGCTGGCCGGCGTCGTCATACCCCACGTAGCCGGGAGGCGCGCCGATCAGCCGCGACACCGTGTGCCGCTCGCCGTACTCCGACATGTCGAGGCGCACCATGCTGTCCTCGTCGTTGAACAGGAACTCGGCCAGCGCCCGGCTCAGCTCCGTCTTGCCCACCCCAGTGGGGCCCAGGAAGATGAAGCTTCCGAAGGGCCGCTTCGGGTCGTTGAGGCCCGACCGCGCCCGCCGGATGGTGTCCGCCACCGCACTGATCGCCTCCTCCTGCCCGATGACCCGGTGGTGCAGGTGCTCCTCCATGTGCAGCAGCCGATCGGCCTCGCCTTCCATCAGCTGGCCCACCGGTATGCCCGTCCAGTTGGACACCAGGTCGGCGATGTCTTTCTCGTTCACCACCAGGTCCGGCCCCGTGGTGTGCTCGATGGCCTCGTGCTCGGTATTCAGCTCCCCCTCTAGGCGCAGCCGCTCCGTGCGGTACTGGGCCGCCCGTTCGTAATCGGACAACTGGTTGGCCCGTTCTTCCAGGTCCGTCAGTTCCCGCCGCCGGTTTTCCATACCCTGCAGCTTGGGCGGCAGCATGCCGGCGTCGATCCGCACCTTGCTGCCCGCCTCGTCCATGAAGTCGATGGCCTTGTCCGGCAGCTTGCGGTCGCTGATGTAGCGGTCGCTCAGGCGCACCGCCGCCGCGATGGCCCCGTCGGTGATGGTCACCCGGTGGTGCGCTTCGTAGCGGGGTTTCAGCGCGGCCAGGATGGACAGCGCCTGCTCGGGCGTCGGCTCCTCCACGTACACCGGCTGGAACCGCCGCGCCAGCGCCGGGTCTCGCTCGATGTGCTTGCGGTATTCGTCCAGCGTCGTCGATCCGATGGCCTGCAACTCGCCCCTCGCCAGCGCCGGCTTGAGCATGTTGCTTGCATCCAGGCCGCCCTCGCCGCCGCCCGCCCCCACCAGCGTGTGCATCTCGTCCAGGAAGACGATCACCTCGCCGTTGGACGACGTCACCTCGTCGATGACGGACTTCAACCGCTCCTCGAACTCGCCGCGGAACTTGGCACCCGCCACCAGCCGGCCCATGTCCAGCGCCATCACCCGCTTGTTGTGCAGCGAGTCGGGCACGTCGTCGCAGATGATCTTGCTGGCCAGTCCTTCGGCAATGGCCGTCTTGCCCACGCCGGCCTCGCCGATCAACACCGGGTTGTTCTTGGTGCGACGGGTTAGGGTCTGCATCACCTGCCGGATTTCCTGGTCGCGCCCCACCACCGGGTCCAGCTTGCCGACGCGCGCCAGCTCGGTCAGGTCCACGCTGTACTTCTCCAGCGAGCGGTAGCGCTGCTCCGCGTTCTGGTCGTCCACCCGGTGCGACCCGCGCAGCTTCTGCATCGCCTGGTACACCATCTCCTGGTTGATGCCCAGCTCCCGGAACAGCCGCGCGGAATCGCCGGCGTCCTCCCGGGCCGCCGCCACCAGCAGGTGCTCCACGCTGATGAACTGGTCCTTCAGCCGCTGGGCCTCCTCGTCAGCCAGCTGCAGCATCCGCTGTAGCCGTGGCGTGATGAAGATCTGTTGCGAGCCCGAGACCACTTTCGGCACGCCGTCCAGCGTCTGGTGCAGCCCGCTCTTGATCAGCTCCGGGTCAATCCCCAGTTCCCGGAAGATGCGCTCCGGCAGCCCGTCCTCCAGCGCCACCAGGGCCAGCAGCACGTGCTCCACGTCCCACTGGCTGTGCTGGTAGTTCCGCACCAGCTCCTGGGATCGTTGCAGCGCTTCCTGCGCCTGTCTCGTGAATTTATCCGCGGTCATCACCATATCGGTTACCTCCTGATTGAATTATTGCGTGTCATGCCGTCGTCGGCCGCGCGCAGTCGGACCACTTCGTTGGTCAATGTTTCCACCTGTTTCTCCAGTTCAGTTATGTGGTCGATCAGCTTCAGCGCCACCTCCGCTCCGGCCAGGTTGACCCCCATCTCGTCGGTGAACGTCTTTATCTTTCGCAGACGTTCCACATCGGCCACGGAATACAGTCGCTGCCGTCCGCCCGACCGTGAGGGAAATACCAGCCCCACCCGCTCGTAGTAGCGCAGGGTCTGCGCGTGCAGCCCCACCATCCGTGCGGCCACGCTGATTACGAAGCAGGGTTCGGTCTCGAAGTTGCTGTCCGGCGTCATTGCTCTGCTCCCGGTCCCGCTTCGCGCAGCTGCTCGAAAAGGCCCCGCTGCTCGTCCGTGAGGTCGGTCGGCAGTGACACGTTCACCACCGCGAACAGGTTGCCCCGCTTCTCCGGGTCGTTCAGCCGGGCCATGCCCTGGCCGGCCAGGCGGAAGCGGCGCCCGTTCTGCGTTTCCGGCGGCAGCGTCAGCTCGATCTGCCCGCGCAGTGTTATCACCGTCGCCATCCCGCCCAGTACCGCGTCGACCAGCGGCACGTCCACGGTGGTGTGCAGGTCGTCGCCCTGGCGCTCGAACCGCCCGTGCGGCGTCACCGACACCAGCAGGTTGAACTCCCCGCCGGCATTGCTGCCCGCCGCGATGTGCACCCGGCCGCCGTCGACGATCCCGGCGGGTATCCTGACTTCCAGCCGACGCCCGTCGGGCAGGCTCACCAGCCGCGTCGTCCCCCGGTCGGCCTCCTCCAGCGTGATTTCCACTTTCACGTCTGCCGGCCGCGACCGGTTCCGGTCGCCGACATTGCCCCCCATTTCAGAGGCGAACCCGCCCATGCCTCCCAACAGATCCGACAGGGTTGCGCCGCCGGTTCTGAAGTTGAACCCGCCGCTGCCTCCGCCGAAATTGCCTCCTCGGAAGAATTGGGAGGGTCCGGCGCCGCGTTGCTGCTCGAAATGCTCGGCCTGCTCCCAGCGGTCGCCATAGCGGTCATACTTGGTCCGCTTGTCCGCGTCCGATAGAACTTCGTAGGCGACATTGATGCTCTTGAACCGCTCGGCCGCGCTTTCATCGCCCGGGTTCACGTCCGGATGGTGCTGACGCGCCAGCCGGCGATACGCCTGCCGGATGTCCTTCTCGTCGGCGTTGCGTGAAACCCCCAGGGTGTCGTAATAGTCAGTCATTCCGGCGCCTGCCTGCATGAAGGTGGTGTCAATACCAGCATATACAGCGATAGGCTAAAGGTCAATAAACTTGGCATAGCACCATCAAGTTTGTATAGCGACATCACCGGTTGCAGCAACGGCCACTGAAATCCCCGGCCAACGAGCCGATGCCCCCGGAGAATAGATTATGACGGCGCTGCAACGATTTGACCCCTTCCGCGAGATGCGCCATTTCAACCGCCGGTTCAACAGCTCCCGGTGCTCACGCGTACCCGCTTTGCAACATCGGCCATTGTGAGCCACCTAAATGTCATTATGAGCCACCCCTCGGTCATTGCGAGCGCAGCGTGGCAATCTCGTCGCCGGCGGGATCCTCCCAATTCAACGAGATCGCCACGTCGCTGCGCTCGTCGCGATGACAAAGTGGGTATGCGTGAGGTCGCGTTCATGTTGCGCCGTCTTTGACCCTGCGTCATAATGCCCGAAGATTGGGCCCCACCTGATGCCCATATAACCGGAGGGATGTTCTATGCCGCAAGCCGGTATTCCGTCGGAGCAGGAAGTCCTTGGCTGGTTCGACAGCCTGTCCAACTGGGGTCGATGGGGCGATGACGACGAGTTGGGAACGCCCAATCTGATCACTCCCGAGAAGACTCGCCAGGCCCTGGCAACGGTTCAGGAGGGCCTTTGCGTCTCTCTGTCTCGGGACGTAACCTGGGACCCGGCCCCGGATGTGCCGGCTCCGCCGGTGCACTACATGATCGAAAGCGGCGAGGGCTGGGCCACTGGCGACAAGGTTTCCAACCGCCCCTCCGCCGTGGCCATGGACTATATCGGCATGATCTTCCACGGAGTATCCGTGACCCACGTCGATAGCCTGGCCCACTTCTTCTGGAACGGCAAGACCTACAATGGCAAGCCGGCCCACATGGTGTCCACCAGCCTTGGCGCCACCGTGTGCTCCGTGGAACAGGCCAAAAACGGCTTCATCACCCGCGGTGTTCTGGTGGACGTGCCGCTCGTCCGCGGCATCGACTGGGTGGAGCGCGGCGAAGGCGTCATGCCCGACGATATCCTGGCTGCCGAGGAACGTTGCGGGTTCCGCATCGAACCTGGCGATGTGCTCCTGGTGCGTACCGGGCAGTTGCGCCGCCGGGCAGTTGAAGGACCGGTCCCGCGCGAGGCCGGCTCCACCGCGTGCCAGGCCGCCTGCCTCCCCCTGTTCCGGGAACGTGACATCGCCGTCCTCGGTTCCGACACCGGCAACGATGTGAGTCCGCCGCAGTATCCCGGCCAGCTCACCAACCCGGTGCACCAGGTATCCATCACCGCCATGGGCCTGTGGATCCTGGACAACGCGAACCTGGAGGAGGTCGCTGAGGCGTGCCAGGAACGCAACCGCTGGACCTTTATGGTCAGCATCAACCCTCTCCGTCTCCAGAACACCACCGGATCTCCGGTTAACCCGGTGGCGGTGTTCTAGCCGGTAACGACCTTCGACGGCGACGAGTCGCGTGACGTCCTCACCCAATCTGGGATTACACTCTCGGCAGCCATTCATCCCAATCCGCAACCCCGTTTCAAGCGCCGGAAGCCTCGACGGCGGCATAACCTGGGTTGCAGCGCAAAATTGTTCCCCAAACGCCAGCCCGTTCCATTGACACTATTGCGGGGCTAGGGTATTACTCAAGACGGGCCCACGATAGGAGCCCAGCAACCACTGGAGGGTTTTATCGATGACGACTCAAGTACAGATCTACTGCGTCAAGTGCAAGTCGAAGACCGACTCGCGTGATGTGCAGGGCGTCACCATGAAGAACGGTCGCCCGGCAACCCAGGCGATTTGCGTTGACTGCGGGACCAAGAAATTCAGGATAGGGGCCACTCCGTAGTCGGCGCCGAGCATGCATCCAACGTCTTTCGCTTCCTCGGCATTGCTGAGGCCGAGGCGGCGCGGCGGTTGTTGAGCATATTGTCCGGCACTCATGGGGGGCGCACGGCCCCATAGGCAGGCAAAAGAAAGGGCGCCTCGCATTCAGAGGTGCCCTTTCCTCTTTCTTTGCGCCTCATCATCCACTGCTCGAGCCCGCGAACCACCTAATCACCTTTCCGGCAAACCCCGTCGTCAGACCCTCAAGGTATGCATCCCACGCCAGTTGCTGGTTCCCGGTCGCCAGCGACGGGTACGCCTGCATCGTCCGGGCAATGTCGCCCATCTTGAGCCCGTTATCGTGGGCCAATGACCACGCCTGCAGCGTTTCGGCCGCCTTTTGGCCGACGACCGTGGCGCCTATCACCTCGCCGTTGCTGCGTTGGACGACCTTGACGAATCCCGCGGTGGAGTCCTCGGTCACTGCCCGGTCAATGTGCGTCATCGGCAGCATCGACGTCCGCACCTTGTCGCCGAACCGCTGCCGGGCCTGCTCCTCCGTGTAACCGGAGTGCGCCACCTCCGGGTCGGTGAATGTTGCCCACGGCGGATGCTGTGGTCGTGCCCGGGAGCGACCGGGCAGGAGCATGTTCCGCACCGCCATCGCCCCCTGGAATCCCGCGTAGTGGGTGAACTGGTACCCGCCCGCGCAGTCGCCAGCCGCGTAGATATGTTTCACGTTGGTACGCAGGTAGTCATCGACCGCGATCCCCCGTGGACTGTGCTCAATCCCGGCCCGCTCCAGTCCCAGCCGGTCCACGTTTGCCCGGCGTCCCACCGCGACCAGCAGCGCGTCGCCTTCTATGGACCCACCGCCGGCGTTCACCATGACGCCTTGGCCGTCGCCGCTACGGCCCACCGATTCCACCGGCGACGACAGCCTCAAGTCGATCCCGTCGCGCGTTAGCGCCTGGGCGACGACTTCGCTCGCCTCCGGTTCGTCGTTGGGCAGCAGGCGATCCAATGCCTCGACCAGGGTTACGCGTGAGCCCAGCCGTTGGCAGGCTTGCGCCAGCTCGCACCCGATCGGGCCGCCGCCGATGATCATAAGCCGGTCCGGCAGCGCTCCCAACTCCCAGAACGTCTCGTAGGTCAGGTGCGGCGTGTCGTTCAGTCCCGGAATCGGCGGTATGAATGGCGCCGCCCCCGTGCAAATCAGGGTATGGCGCGCTGATATTTCCTGCTGGCCGACGGCTAAAGTGCGAGCGTCCGCAAACTCGGCGCGTCCCTCGATCACCTCAATCCCTTCAGACCGCAGCGTCTCCGGGGACTCTTGGGCGAAGACGTCGGCTATAGCCCGCCTTACCCAACCCATCACCGCACCGAAATCGACCCGAGATTCGCCGGAAGTGATCCCGTATCGGTTCGCAACGCGAACCGTGTGCGCGACCTTCGCGGCGTGCAACAATGCCTTGCTCGGTACGCACCCCGTCCAGGTGCAGTCGCCGCCAACCCGATTGCCCTCGATGAGCGCCACACGCTTGCCCAGCCGCGCCGCGAACCGCGCTGCCGTAAGCCCGGCGGAACCGGCTCCGATGACGGCGATGTCGAATTGGGCGGTCATGGGGACGCAAATGTGCGGGGACTATTGACTATACGTCCCCGCCTGGTGGGCGGATTAGCGCGGCCCCTTGATCTGGTCAGGCAGCCACAGCGCCAGGTCGGGGAACGCGATGATCAGGCCGATCACCGCGGCCATGCACGCCATGAACGGCAGCACCCCAATGTACACGTCGTTGATGGTTCCCGTTTGCGCGACTTGACCGGTGTCGTCCGCCTCCTGGCGGGCAACGTCGTGTCGCGCTCCCTGTAGCACGTACAGGCTCAATCCTTGCGGCGGGCTGATCTGTGCAGCCTCCAGCAGGATGATCATGATGATCCCGAACCACAGCAGGTCCACCTCCGCAGCCCGCAGCACCGGCGAAAGGATTGGCAGCGTGGTCAGCATCATGGAATACGCTTCCATGAACGTTCCCAGCAGCAGGTAGAACACCACCAGGAACAGCACCAACTGCACCGTGGTCAGGTTGAAGCCGGCCACCCACTCTGCCATGGTGATGGAGATGCGCAGGTAGGCGAAGGCGAACTGGAGCGTGAACGCGGCCATCAGGATGAACAGGATCATCGCCGAGGAGCGGGAGGCCGACAAGCACGCTTCCAGGGTCATGGAGACCATGAAACGGCAGTAGTTCCGGAAACTCTCGCGGTTGAATCGATACTCCTCGCGCCAGCCCTCCAGCGTTGTCCGGACTTCCGGCGACAAATGGTTGGCGACGCCGCTCCGGAGCAGCAGCCCGGCGATGTCGCCCGCGAACAGCCGCACGAAATTGTAGATGATCGCCAGGACCAATGCGCCGGCCACGCCGAACCCGGCTGCTTCCGACGGCGTCGCCCACCCGAAATAGATGCTCCCCAGCACGATGAATATCAGCGCAATCACCGGCACCATCAGCACCGTGAACAGCAGCCGCTCCGTCCAGCCCTGCCAGGTCCAGAACCTTCCCTGCTGCTGGCGTGGCGCGATGGCGGGCCAGATCACCGACGCCACCCCGATCATCAGCATGAACACCAGCGCCAGCAGTATCCCCGGGATGAATCCCGCCAGGAAAAGCCTTCCGATGGACTCGCCCACCGTCAGGCCGTACAACACCAGCAAAATGCTGGGCGGAATGAGGATGCCCAGCGTTCCGCCCGCCGCCAGCGAACCCACCACCAGCCGTTCCTGGTAGCCCTGCGCGCGAAACGACGGCAGCGCCACCCGGCTGACGGTCGCCGCTGTGGCGATACTGGAGCCGGCGCAGGCGGCGAACACCGCGCACGATGCGATGTTCGTGTGCATCAGCCCGCCCGGGATGAAGTCCACCCACCGTGACAGCGCCCGGTACATCAGGTTGGCAAACCCGCCCCGCAGCACTATCTCGCCCATCAGGATGAACAGGGGGATCGCCACCAGGTTGACGTTGGTATTGGTCTCCCAGGCCCGGTTGCCCATGATGTTCCAGACCGGGTTGTCGGAGAACACGTTGAGCAGGATCAGCGCCAATGATCCCAACGCGCCGGCCACGTACATGCCGGCGAAGAACATGACCCCCATCAGGACGAATGCGACGGCGATAAGCATGGGTCGGTCGAATGTCTCTCAGGTCGGGGTTACGGACACACACAAAAACCCCGTCGCGCGACCCCTTTTAACGACCAGGCACGGAGCTTCCGGTAATGGCGCCGCAGCGACGGGGTGAAAAACCTGCGCCATAGTATCCGACGATAAGGACACTGTCCAGAAGATGCCCCTCCGCCCGCGCTCGCCCCTGCTGCCGATTGCAGCTCGCCCCAGCCCTCACTACGTCCCGGGTGTTCGTGTGTCGCATCGGCAACGCGACAACCCACCTTCACCCGTCATCGCCGCAGTTTTCCAATACAGGCGCCAAACCTTACATGCTAACGTCACCGGTGGCGGCAAGCAGGCGGGGCCGGCCGTAAATTGCCGGCTAGGCCCGACAGCAAGCTGCCCGACACGTGGTCAGGCCGAACAGGCAGCTGCGGCAAAAGCAGACTCGCGATGCTGCGTGTTCGTCATCATGGTCGTGTTCATCCTCATGGTCATGTTCATCGCCGGAGAAGTTCTCCCGGCCTTCCTTGATGAAGAATGGGATCAACAGCAGGGCCGCGACCGGGTCGGCCCACCACCAGGCGAGCAGAGCGTTGAACCCCAGCCCGATCAGGATGGTCAGGTCCTGGAGGTCGCAGAACAAGCCTTCCAGCGCCTCGGCTCTCAATGCGCGGGACTGCATCCGGGTGGCGACGCGCATCTTGGCCACGTAGAGGGCACTCATCACGATGGCGCTCGCCACGGCGATACCGGCGCCCACCAGGCTCGGCTGCGGTTCGGGCAACCATCCCGCCAGGCTGGCCGCGGAATGTACGGCAACGTAGGCCGCCAGCAGATAGAACGTGAACCCGATCAGCCGCTGCGCCCGCCTCTCCGCCGCCTCTCCCTCATGCCCGTCGCCCTCCTGTCTCAGTCGCCACACCAGGACTCCGCCGGCAAAGAGTTCAACGATGCTGTCCAGTCCGAAGGCAATCAGGGCGACGCTGCCAACCCGGGCGCCGGCCCAGAAAGCGACCACAACCTCAACCAGGTTCCATGCGAGCCCGATGGAAACCAGGACGAGCGCCGTTCGGCGAAGGTCATCGGCTGGAGGCATTCGGTTCGAGTTCTCCTGAGCCACATTCGTCGTGTGGGTCGTTATTCAAGACCCACCGGACAATGGGCAAGCTTGGATCGAGCGGCCGGAGTGTCCAAAGGGCCGAGTTCGTGAGGGAGGCTAGATACCGTAGCTGCGGAACAACTCGCGGGCCGCCAACTTGTCATCCAGCGAGCCGAAGGCCATGGTGTAGTAGCCCCGGTAGCCGGCGCTTTCCAGCCGTCGGAACATTGCCGGGAAGTCGATGTTGCCCTGGCCCGGCGGCAGGTGCACTTCCACCTCGCCGGTGTTGTCGGCCAATCTCACCTCGCCGATGCGCTCCACGCCGAAGGCGTCGATGAACCCGTGGACGCCGTCCGGCACCAGGTTGGCGTGATTGACCGTAAAGGCCCAACCGAACCGCTCCGACTGGATGGCGTCGAAGAAATAACGACACTCCGCGACAGTGTGCCCCAGGTAGTGGACCTCGGCGTTGTCCGGCTCCCAGTTCAGGTTCTCGAAATACAGCGAAACTCCGCTGTTCTCGGCGTAGTCAACCGCGCGCAGCAGCCGGTCACGGGCGGCCTCCATGCGGGCGTCGATTGCCGAGGTGAAATGCATGCCGCCGTGGACCACGACTCCGTGCGCCGTGATACGCCGGGCCAGGTCGATATTGCCTCGCAGGTAGGCATCCACGGCATCGCTCACGTAAGGAGCGAACTCGGCTACATTCACCGATGACGCCGTATGCACCGTGACGGCGATCTCATTCTGGTCCATCACCGTCCGTACCGCCCGTATCCGGTCGTCAGGCCAGTTATCCACGCGATTGGCGCCCGTCTCGGCCGAGAAATCCAGGTAGTGGATGCCGTGCTCGGCGGCGAAGGCCAGCGAATCTTCCAACGGTGTGGCTCCGCCGTCATAGCCGATGCGGTCAATAAAATCCATGTGACTGTCCTGTTATTCGGTATCGACGGCTGCAGAAAGGTGCTCGGGGATCCATTGGCGCAGCAGGTCGGCCAGTTCGTCGCGACATTCGTCGAGGCGGTGCTCTGCGCCCTCGTAGAGCACCAGTTCCTTGGGCTCCTTGGCCCAGTCGTGTATGGCCACGGCGCACGAGAAGGGCAACCGGGTGTCGGCCTTGCCGTGAACGACCAGCAGCGGCTTGGGAGATATCATGCCCGCGCCTTGTGCTCCGTAGGTCTGGGGCGATAGGGACACCACGCCGGCGATGTTGTCGCTGATTGCGCCGGCCGCGATCACCACCGCGCCGCCGAATGAGTGGCCCACGACAATGGCCGGCCCGTGTCCGGTGGCTCTGAGGAAGTTGCACCCGGCCACCAGGTCCAGGGCACACTGCTGGATATCGTTGGGTTGCCGGTAATCCATGCGAAGGGACGTGATTCCCTGGCCGGTCAGTTCCTCGGCAAGCTCCGCGTACAGTCCGGTGCCGGGCCCGCCGAAGCCGCCCCGGGCGCCGCATACCCAGACCACGGCTTTCGTGGTGTCCTCTGCGGCGTGGAGAATGGCTGGAATGTCGCCCCGATTGGTGCAGATCATCAGCCCCTGGCCGGCCTCTCCCTCGTGGGGCGGGCCGACCATCACCTTCTCGATCATCATGCCGAGGCGATTTTCGGCCTGCTGCTCTCCGGAGCCGGGTTGCGTGGACATGGCCCCCCCTCGCGTGGGTCGATTGACCGCGCCAATATAACACGCAGACCCCGAGCGCAACGCGGCCTGGCCAGGGCGACCCGAGGCGGTCGAAGGGTGCGTGCTATACTGCCGGCCGAGTCGATCCGTGCGGAGGAATACGTGGCGAGGCGGCCCTTCAAGCCGGTTTGCACACATTCTTCGGCCGGGCACTTTCGTTCTGGTTTGCTATCCCAAGTCGTCCGCGAGGGGACGGTTTGGGTCACTTGGGAGGAACCTTAGATGGCGACGGTAATGGAGCGCAGGATTCGAGGCAGCGAACGCCAGGAGATTGCCGACGAGTTGAGCCGGCGCGTGGACGGCGAGGTCCGTTTCGACCCCCACTCCCGTCTGCTCTACAGCACCGACGCCAGCATCTACCAGATGGAGCCCGTGGGGGTGGTCATACCCCGCTCCGCTGCCGACGTGCAGGCGGTGGTCGAATTCGCCGCCCGCGAGGGCATTCCCGTGCTGCCAAGATCCGGCGGCACCAGCCTGGCCGGCCAGACCGTGAACCACGCCATCGTCCTAGACTTCAGCAAGTACCTGAACAACGTGCTGGAGGTCAACCCCGAGGAGCAATGGGCCCGGGTGCAGCCCGGCATTATCCTGGACCAATTGACCCGCCAGATGGGTCCGCACGGCCTGCAGTACGCTCCGGATCCCACCACCGCCAACCGCGCCTGCGTCGGCGGCGGCATCGGCAACAACACCTGCGGCGCGCACTCCGTCATCTACGGGAAGACCCTGGACCACATCCAGGAGCTGGACGTGATCCTCTCCGATGGCTCCACGGCCCACTTTGGCCAGCTCACGGTGTCGGAGCTGGAATCGCGCCTCAGCGCCGGCGGCCTGGAGGGCGACATCTACCGCGGCGTCCTTCGCATCGCCCGGGAGCAGAAGGACGAGATCGACCGCACCTATGCCAAGATTCAGCGGCGGGTGAGCGGCTACAACCTGGACGAATTCATCCTGGACGACACCGGTCGGGGCGGTCCGGTGAACCTCGCCCGCATGGTCGTCGGTTCCGAGGGGACCCTGTGCGTGGTCACCGAGGCAAAGGTCAACCTGGTTCCCCGGCCCACCATGACCTCGCTGTCCGTGCTTCACTTCCGCTCCATCTACGACGCCAGCGAGGCCACAATCCGCGTCCTGCGCCACGAGCCGTCCTCAATTGAGCTGATCGACAAGATGGTCCTCGACCGTTCCCGTGAGGCCCTGGGCGTGGCGCGGCTTCCCTCCTTCGTCGAGGGCGATCCCGGGGCCATGCTGGTCGTCGAATTCTACGGCGAGTCCGAGCATGAGCTCAGCGCCAAGATGGACGCTCTCAAGGCGGACAGCGGCTTGGCCTATTCCTGCGTCAACATCCTCGACCGCGCCGGCCAGGCGGCCGTGTGGAACCTCCGCAAGAGCGGGCTCGGCCTGCTGATGAGCACGCGCGGCGACGCCAAGCCGATCCCCTTCGTGGAAGACCCGGCAGTCGATCCTGCGGTCATGGGCGATTTCGTCCGCCGCTTCGACGAGATCGTCACCGAGCACGGCACCACCGCGGGCTACTATGGCCACGCCTCCGTGGGCTGTCTGCACATCCGGCCACTGGTCAGCCTGAAGAACCAGGACGGCATCGACAAGATGGTGTCCATCGCCGAGGCCGTCTCCGACCTCATCAAGGAGTTCGGCGGCTCAATGAGCGGGGAGCACGGTGACGGCATCGTGCGTGGCGTCTGGACCCGCAAGATGTTCGGCGACCAGATTTACAACGCCTTCCGCGAGCTCAAGCGGACCTGGGACCCTCAGAGCATCATGAACCCGGGCAAGATCATCGACACCCCGCCGATGACCGAAAACCTGCGCTACGGCGTGGCTTACGAGCCACAGGCGCTGAACACCACGCTGGACTTTTCCGCCGACTCCGGTTTCGCCGGCGCCGTGGAAATGTGCAACGGCATGGGCGCCTGCCGCAAGCTGGACGGCTCCATGTGTCCGTCTTTCATGGCCACCCGCGACGAGGAACACTCGACACGCGGACGCGCCAACCTGCTCCGCGCCGCCCTCTCCGGCCGGATGCCCGACGGCGCCGAGAGTTCGATCACCGATCAACGCCTGCATCAAGCCCTCGATCTCTGCCTGGAGTGCAAGGCGTGCAAGGCCGAATGCGAGTCGGGCGTGGACATGGCCAAGCTGAAGTACGAGTTCCTGGACCACTACCAGAAAGAACACGGCGTGCCCCTGCGCTCCCGCTTCTTCGCCAACATCAGCGGCCTGAACAAGCTGGGGAGCCGCTACGCCCCGGTCACCAACTGGCTGGCCGGATCCGCCCTGGGCCGGACTCTAGCATCCACGTTCCTCGGCATCAGTCCCCAGCGACAGCAACCGGCCTTCGCGTCCCTGTCCCTGCCCGAATGGTTCGCCCGCCGGGGCCACAACGGCCACGCCGAAGCCAGGTACGGCACGGTCGCCCTCTACAACGACACCTTCATGAACTACAACTATCCGGAGATAGGCATCGCGGCGGTAGAGGTGCTGGAGGCCGGCGGATACCGGGTGGAACTGGTCAACGGAGGATGCTGCGGCCGGCCGATGATCTCGAAAGGCCTACTGGACCAGGCACGGGATCAGGCCCGCTCCAACATCGACGCCCTGTATGCCTATGCCAGCCAGGGCATCCCCATCGTCGGCTGCGAACCCAGCTGCCTGCTCACTCTTCGAGACGAGTACCCCGAGTTCGTGTCCGACGACCGCGCCCGGACCGTGGCCGATAACTCGTTCCTCATCGACGAGTTCCTTGCGACCGCGCAGTCCGAAGGCCGGCTGGATCTGCGGTTCTCCGATCTGGAGAAACAGGTAATGTTCCACGGGCACTGCCACCAGAAAGCGATGGTAGGCACCGCCGGTTCGATGGCCGTGCTCAACCTGCCGCCCGGCTATCAGGCCGAGCTGATCAACGCCGGCTGCTGCGGGATGGCCGGCTCCTTCGGATTTGAGAAGGAACACTACGACATCTCCATGCAGATCGGCGGCCTGTCCCTCTTCCCCGCCATCGCCGCCAAGCCGGACGCCGAGGTAGCGGTCATGGGCGTGTCATGCCGTCAGCAGGTGGAGCATGGCGCCGGCCGCCGGGCCCGCCACCTGGTCGAGGTGCTGCGCGACGCCGTGGTGACCCAGTCGGACTAGCGGACCAGAGTTGCCGCTTGCGGGCAAATTACCGCGCGCGGCTGGCTGGTTCCGGTTAGCTGCTGAAATCGGGCGCATTTCCACGGAGAGATCTGGGCTGCTCGCCACAGCCAGTACACCCTGGCCGGATGGTATTTGCTGGAAGTTGGCCGCGGCGGGACTCTCATTGGCGAGTACGACACCGGGCTGATCAAGTTGTCAACCGGAAGTTGAGCCTCGCTGGTGACCTGAATCTCACTGGGGTAAATTGAGGCAGACCGCATGGCGGCCTCCCCAGTCGGTTCTCCAAACACCGCAGGTTGGATGTCGTTACCAAACCCAACAGTAATATCGCGGGCGGTCAGCAGATGAACGCGCGCCGGGTTCGAGTGGTCGTTGTTGGAGTTTGTGTCGAATTCCGCATCAATCCGGACCAGTAGGTCGTACTCGCCTACCGGGTACCGCAGCGTTTTCCAGGTGAACTCCACGTTTTTGAATTCGCCCGGCTCCAGGCTCACGCTTTTCTCGTACATGGGATCGTGATTGACATTGTCCAACAAGACGACGACCCCTCTGCCGGCGTGTGGTCCCAGGTTCTGCACCACGGCGGTTATATGGACCCAGTCGCCCTTTACGGTCGGGCGCAACGGTTCCGGCGGTAGGAAATCGACCACCGCAAAATCGACCGCAGGGGGCAGCAGTTCAATTGCGAAATCTCGCACCGCCCCGACCACTCCAATTATTTGTACGCGGAACAGGTGCTCTCCAGGCTCATAGCGGCTGGTGCGCCAGTCGAACGAAGCTGAGCCGACGGCTCCCGGTGCTACACGAGGCCGACGTGTTTCGGGTAGTTTGTCGCCCGAAGGGAAGTACAACGTAACCGGGATATTGGCGGCAACCGGTCCGTTGTTGCGGACTGCAACCGCAATGGATACGGGTTCGCCCACCACGGGCGATTTGGGGCTCCACGATATTTCGATGATCGAAGCCATCAGTTGAGCAGGCACGAGTCTGATCTGAATCGTAGCGGATGTGTCCAGCTCCGTGATGTTGTAGTCCGCCAGCAGCGTCGCCGTCAGGGTATGAACGCCGGCGTCATAGCTGGCAGTCTTCCAAATGAACTCTACCCGTGCAGGTTCTCCCGGTTCGATTCGCGATGACTTCCGCTCTGGTGTCTTCTGGTCAGACGGGAACGCAAGTTGCACCGGGACGTTCAGAGCAAGCGGGCCGTTGTTGATAATGTTTACCCAGATTTGCACGGCCTGACCCTTGACGGCCGTCTCGCCAGGGTCGGAGCCCATGCCGACGATAGCGACGTCGACAATCGGCGGGAGGAGTTCGACCGTGAACCGGTGCGTTGCTGGCGGGGCGCTTGCCACAACGACAGCAAACTCGTGGATACCGGGCAGGTAGCGGCTGGTACGCCACGTGAAGGAAGTCGTGCCGGTAGCCCCGGCGTCAATGCGCGGGCGTCGGGTTTCGGGCTGTTTATCACCCGATAAGAAATGCAGGGTGATGGGGATGTTGGCAGGAATCCGGCCGTCATTCCGTACGGTCACCGTAATAGTGACCGGCTCACCGACCCGCGGGGATTCCGGACTTACGGCAACGTCGACGATTGTCGCCATTATCACCAACGGTGTGAGCAAAAGCCGGAGTTCCGCGGAGGTTTGCCCTACGGTGACGTTGTTATCGAGCAGGATCGCGGCGCGCAAGAGGTGGGTGCCAGCGTCGTAGTTTGATGTGTTCCAGTCAAATGAGACCCGTGCGGTTTCGCCCGGACCCACCCGTAGCGACCTGATTTCGGGACGTTTGCTGGCTGACGGGAACGTCAGCCGAACCGGAACGATCAAGCCGACCGGTCCATCATTACGTATTTCGATCCAGACCTCCACCGGTTCGCCCACCATCGCGGTGTGGACCGGGTACGTACCCATGCCGATGATTGCTACGTTTTCTACGGTCGGCAACAGGTCGATAGTGAAGCGCTGAAAGGGAGTGCCGGCCGTGGCGAGTTCGATTAGAAACTGGTGTGCCCCGGCCGCGTAATTGCGGGTGAACCAGTCGAAAGTCACGGTCCCAGTTTCACCCGGACCCACGCGCGGGTTTTTGGTTTCAGGCCGCTTGTTTGCTGACGGGAAATGAAGGGTTATCGGGATGTTGGCGGCAATTGGCCCGTCGTTGCGAACCGTCACCGTTATCGAAACCGATTCTCCAACCGAAGGAGCCACTGGATTCGCGGCGATGTCCACTATGGTGGCCGTGATGGTCAACGGGTTGAGCCGGAAATGCAGGTCAACCGATGTCATCCCGCCGGTGACGTTGTACTGCCCGGGCACCGTCACTGTCAGCGTGTGGTCGCCGACGGAGTAGTCTCTCGTTCGCCACACGAAGTTGACCATTCCGGTCTCACCGGAACCCAATGGGGGGCTGAGTGTCTCGGGGTTCTTGGTTTCGGACGGAAAGTGCAACGTTATCGGCACGTTTACGGTGGCCGGACCGGTGTTCCGCACTTCCACCTCAATCGTAACCTCTTCACCCTTCATCGCTGTTTCCGCCGGCGAGGCACTGATGCTGACTATCTCAGCGTCAATGCGAATGGTGATCTCTGAATGGATGATGGCGACGGCACCGAAGTCTCCTGAAGAGGCCACCAACTTCAGCATGTGTTGTCCCACCATCTTGGCGGAGGGCGGGACACGCCAGGCAATCTGCTCTGCAGATTGACCTTCCGGCGCCAACTCGTGGAGGGTTCTCGTGACTGTCGGTTCGGATTCGTCGCCTATATACAAATCCAGGTCCAGGGAAAGGGGTATTTCACTTTTGTTCTGTATCGTCAGCGAAAGGGTGGCGTCGTCGCCGAGGATCAGCACGTCGGGCGAAACGGAAACATCCGTCATCTCAATCTTCACCATCGGATCGGTGCGGGTGACTACAAAGGTCGCCGCGTTATTTTCCGGTGACTGATCAATCGCCGCCGAAAGCAGGACTTTGACGGTATGAGCGCCGGGCAGCAATTCGGTCACCGGCACTTCGAGACTTTCTGTTTGGGTTTGACCCGCCGGTATGACCATCGTATGCCGGGACAGTTCTTGCGGTTCGGTTCCGTCTTGCGGCGCCAGGATGAACTGGACGGCGGCCGGTTCGGTGGCCGGTCCATCATTCGCCACTTCAACGGTCACTTCGAGGCTATCGGTGGCGAACGGCAGAGTAGTCTGTAGCGCATGAACCGATGCCAGTCGGACATCCACCGTGCCGAATTCCGGCTCTGTCAATGCGTGGCGCGTGCTGACTTTGTTGCCCGTTTGTTCCCCCAGATACAAAACCAAATCGTCAGGATGGACGATATTAATCCGGTCTGTTGAGGCGTTCGAGTTGTTGGCTTCGTTGACATCCACGAAGTCGCCCGGGCTTGAGATAGTGATCGCAGCGTCGATGGTTTGGTCGCTCAGGGCCGGAAGTGTTGGAATGATCCACGCGATTTCGCCTTCTGCCTGGCCGCCGAACGGGACGACGCAATTCGAAAAACACAGCGCTGCGGTATCGCTGATCGTCTGACCCTCGGGCCCGTTCATGGTGAGGGCAAGTGTGATGTCCGTCTGGCAACTGAAATTGTAGACGCGGTAGGTGGTCCTCAAATTCTCGCCGACGTAGTAGTTCGGGGGTGCGCGTTCCTGATTGCTGAGGTCCCTGGTGTCGTTGACTTTGACTCGGATGTCTTCCACGCAGCCGTCTACGTCTTCGGTGCCGTCGAAAGCCGACCGGAAAAGCTCGATTTCCAGAAGCCCCTCGTTGTCATCGGTGGTAGTGTCTTCGGGAAGTTCCGCGGCTACTTTCAGGGTATGCGTTCCGACGGTTTCGCCGGTGGAGTCCCATTGCAGCGCCACCTCTGAGCTGGATCCGGGTTCAACGACCGACGAGGTTGCCGTTGACGCTGCCGTCGTCTGTTGCAGCGATCCGACCAAGTACAGTCCGACTGGCACCACGACCGGAGCCTCTCCGTGGTTGGTGATCGTGGCGACCACTTCCAGCGTTTGACCAATGGCTGCCACCTTGCGATTGATGGTCGCCGCCGTGAGCGCCACTGCCATGACCGGCGCGCGCAGGGCCACGGTGAGCGATACGGCATCGTTTGCATCGCTGCCGTAGTCCGCTACGCTGGCGACGATCTTTAGCTGATACTCGCCAGGTTCGGCGTCGCCGGCATCCCACGTCACGCTGGCCCCGACGGTTTCGCCGGCCGGGATCGGCTCGATCGTTGTGGTACCGCTCTCCTCCTCAGAATCACCGACATACAGATCAACCACTGCATCGGTGACCTCGGAGTCGCTCTCGTTCAACACTTGTACTTTGACGGTAACGGACGACCCGGCCACGTTGTCTGTCGATGCGAGAACAGCCGATGACAACGCTGTGGGATTGCGAATAGTTACGTTGACCGACTGATAGTCGTCGTCATCAGCAACCTGTCCATCCGCCCCGGCGGCGACGAACAGTTCTACTTTCCCCACGTCACGCCCGGCCGTGTCCCACCGGATAGTCGCATCTTCCGTATCGCCGGCGGCTATCGAGGCGAAGTCCACGTCGGCAAGAGCGACGTCAGTCCCCGATTCGTACAAGCCAACCGTCAAGTCTGTCAGCTCTTCCTGGCCGACGTTTTCGACTTGAGCGGTGAACTCGACGGTATCGCCGGCCACGGCCTCGGCGCTCAGCGGGGAGACGTTTTTGAGCAGGAGCCAGTTTCGCAGCTCGATGTAGTCCTCCGTTGAGTTATTCGTCTCGTCTATATCCCCGGCGGTCTCGGCGACCAACTCCAGCTCATAATCCCCCACTGCGGCGGCGGCGGTGTCCCAAGTCAACGTGTCCGACGCCGATACGCCCACGGCCAAAGCCGGTACAGTCGCCGTATCCGTGGGTTCACCCCGCTCCTGCGTCGCGCCGCTTTCCCTGACGTACAGGCTGACATTCACCTCCCCAGTGTCATGCTCTCCGGTGTTGCTGAGGGTGAACCCCGCGCTGACGGGATTGCCCGCAACGACCGTATCAGCGAGGGGTTGGGTCAAACTCAACGCCACGTCTACCGGGTTGTGTAGGGTGAGCGACGCAGTAGCGCTGTCGTTGCTTGAATCGTCGTCGCCAGCAACTGCTGCCACCACGCGCAGGCGGTACGTACCGGCTTCCGCCTCGTCAGTATCCCACGAGACGGTAACGGTTGCCGTTCCGTCCACGGCGATGGTGTTGGCAGTCTCGGATGCCAGGGGTTCGGCATCTTCTGCGCCGTCGGCGTCGAACAGCGACACCTCTGGCGTCACCGCCGCAACGTTGCCGTCGTTTTCAAGGGTGACGGTGAAGTCAACCATATCCCCGACCACCGCTTCAGTCGCCGACGCCGTGACGGACTTGACGGCGACATCCACCGACGGCTCCAGCAGGGTTACTGTGACCGTCTTGCTGTCGTTGTCCGAGTTACCGTCGCCTTCGGTTTGGGCCAGAACGCGCAGATTGTGTTTTCCTGCCTCGGCCTCGTCGGTGTCCCACGTCAGCGTTACGGTTTCGTCATCGCTGGCAGCGAGGGCAGAGACCGTGGCCGAATCCAATTCTGTGGTATCCGCGCCGTGGTCCAGCGTCACGGTGGTGTCCGCTGCAGCGTCGCCATCGTTTTGTACCGTCACAGTGAAAACAACGCTATCTCCAACCACCGCTTCATCCGCTGACGCCGTGACCGACTTGACGGCGATGTCCGGCGCCGGGTCTGGTTCCTCGTTGACGATGTTGATGGACTGGGTGGATGTAGCGCTGTTGTTGTCCGGGTTGGCGTCAACAAAACCAGCGGGCGCGGTTACGGTTACGGTGGCAACCACTTTTTCGCCGGTGGTGTTAGGGTGTCTGCCCAGATCCCATTGAACATTCTCGTTTTTGGTTTCTCCGGCTGCGATGGTGCACCCTTTTGTGCAAGGTGCTGAAGAGCCGTCGGCGTCGTGGACTGTCGCCCCGTTCACCGACCCCGTTAGAGCCACTGTGACAGTTACTTCGCGACAGCTTGAATTGACAACATCGTAAAAAATCACGATATCGTCACCATCGGCGTAATTGGGAGGATCTTGGAAAACATAGCCGTTACCGCGATCATAAACGGACAGATTCTGGATGCTGACGTCGTCCACGCAGGACTGCTGCGGGGTCGCGCTCTCTGCAACGCCGGCAGGTAGGAATGCCTTCCAACCAGCGGGCCCGGGCGTTATGATCGCCAAAGCCACGCAGCCGGTTATTGCCACCAGAATCAATGCCAGCGGGCGAACGCCGTTCATGATCGAACTCGGTTAGCAGAGCCCGCAGGCTAGACGGATCCCGCGTCAGGAGCTCGGCTTGGTGTACAACAACATGACCGCTCCGGTGGCGTTTGCCCCGGCATCAACGGAGATCGCAACTTCGTAGAGGCGGCTCACGTCGCTGGAGCGTTCCAATGCAAATGCCGACACAGCCAACCGATCAGGCTCCTGAACGGTGACGACTGCGCTACCATCCACCATTAGCTCGGCGGCCATGGTGGATTGGTCCTGCGTCGAAATACTGGTGATCAATACCGATGCTGAGGCCAGGATGTTTCCGATGGTGGGAGGGACAACGAACCTGACCGGGTCGGATGTTCCTCTGTTGGACTCATGGCTAAACAGTACAAAGGCGTTGTGGTCTGGGTGTTGCCAGTGGTAATAGCCAACCGTGTCGCGATCTGCATCGACGATTTCCGGCACGTCCGGTTTGGCAACCGCCAACACTTCATTAATGGCGAGTACCAATAGGTTCTGCTCTAAATCGTTAGCCGGTTGGTCCGTCGGATCGTACCGCCAGATGCCGGCGGCCGGATCGTCTGCCGGCAAATAGGCCACGACCCAACCGCGATCATCGTAGTAAACCGTGACCTGCCGGGGCGGTACCACGCTGCGAAGACTCCGCGTCACGACCATCGGCAACTCCACTATGCCGAAATTGCCTCCCGAATCCACATGACGGCCGGCCGCTAGGCGGTTGCCATTTGATTCGTCCGGGTCCTCCAACAGGGCATCGGTGATGGCCATCACGTTGAGTCGCGGACGGAGGTCATTTTGCCCGTCTTCCTGGAAGTGATCGGGTACACGATGATGCGCGGAAATGCCTGCATCCTGTTCCCGAAAAGCCGTGGTATCGTCGCCCTGGGAGGTAGCGACCAAATCATTTGGCTCCGCCAGATCCCATACTGCCGCAGCGCCGGCGCGCGCCTGACTGGTTTCTGCCGACGCTCCGCTGCACAGCCAGAGAATTAGCGCGGCCGACACAGCAACGGCTATATAAAACCAGAGCAAACGATTGAAAATTAGTTCTGGGTACGACGTGTTTTGATGTTTCATAAGGCAAAATTGCACGACTTCGTCGAAAGGTGTGTGAAACTAGCAAAGTAATGGCTCAATGTTTCACGATATTGATGTGCGCATCCTATATTTCCGGCTTGCCACTACCTCAGCAGTGCGGGATAATAAGCACGAAATTGACCAAAGTCTGTGCAAATGCCAATTTGCACATGTCACTGTTGCAGCGTGCAGGAAACATGGGACTGGAACGCGAGGATCGCCGGTTGAGATCATCCCAGGTCGGGATGCTGATGCGGGCCTACCGCGAATCCTTCGCGCAGCCAGACGGCCGTAAGGGGCTTACTCAGGAAGAGTTGCTGGGCCGCATGGCGGAAGTGGATGGTCAGTACGGGGAACGGTACAGCCATAGCACCGTGTCCCGCTGGGAATCGGGTGCGACGCGTCCAACCCGGCAACGCTTGATAGCGTTTGGCAAAGCCCTGGAACTGTCCTCCGTGGAAGTCGAAGGGCTGATAACCCTGGCCGGGTTGGATGGCCACGACCGGCCCGACGTCCTTCACCGAGCGTCCCCTTCGGGTAGTTCAGGCGTTGACATTGCCGATGACTCGAAGGATGCCCTATCGAATATTGGCGTCGCAGGCCCCCCGACCGGAGACAGATGGGTCGCTTCATCCAATTTGTCCGGTGCAATCCGTTTCTGCCTCTCTCGTTTCTTGTTGCCGGGACTGTGCGTTGCTGGTGGCGGGTATGCGTTGTCGTCCCTTGGTTGGACCGCGGACTGGATAATGACCTTTTTCATCGCTGTCGTTATGGGGCTGGTGCTGACCCAAGGATTTCTCCGGATGCGCAAGGGGGATCAGCTACGCGAATTCTTCTTCGTGTCACTGTTCTTTCTCCTGAGTACCCCCTTGCTACAGATGCCTCTAATTCGCATGGACAACTATGGTTTCTACACCATCGCCGATTTTGCGGGCACGCCGATACCTTGCCTGCTAGCCCTGATGGTAAATCTGGCTATGGCGCTAATCGCCGGTCTGATGTTCGACTTGTTGTGGAAATGGCAGTACTCCAGGGATGTCAATGAGAGAAGAGCTCCGCAGAGAGCGGCATGGGTTGCACTCCTGCCGTTGGTTTTCGTTTATTGCTGCATCATGGTCATCTCCAACGTTGGATCCTGGCTGCACCTTACGGTCGTTCTACCCGTTTTGGGAATCGTGTTTATCACCCTTTTGGTACTGCGGGACCCGTTGGTCGCGCCGAGGGAACGCGACCTGAGATTCCTGCTTTGGGCAGTGGTGACGGCGACCATCGTTCTGTCCGCGCTTGGGGGAGCGGCGATTCTGACGCTCTACTTGGCACCCAGTTCGCTGCCCCAACCGGACCATAACCTCCTGTATTCCTGGGATATCGATTTCGCTGCGCTGGGATACACCCGAGACGAGCTGGCGGAAAGATTGCATCTCGGATTTATCTGGGTCGCGCTATCCAATTTCGTCTACGTAGTGGTCGTTATTGGAGGCAATCTCATCGTTGCCATCTATAGGCGTGGCAGCGGGAACGGCGCCCAGCCCGCCGTCGTTATATCGGAGTCGTCCACTCCGGAGCAGTCTGGGCAACCTCCGCAATCCCAGCAAGTCAAAGCGCTCTTCATTCCCCAATTGCTCCGGGGTGAAACGAGCTAACCCCAGCCGGATTGGGCGGGGGACTGCGATCGCCTGACCGGTCCCACGCTTTCCCCATCTCGCATTCGCGACATGTCCATGGGCATGGGCCCATGACGGGACAGCCTGTAGCTTTTGATGACATTTCGGCATGCGAATAAGAACGTGCGTGCTGTTATCTTATGGCGCATGGATGCCGCAGTCGGATGCTTGCTGGTTACGCACTTTCCCGTAAAGGCCGAACTGGCGCGACGGCCTGACCTGGTTGGTCGCGCAGTGGTTGTGGTCACCGGACACTCCGGCCGTCGTCTGGTGGTGGACGCCTCACCAGCAGCCAGAGGCGTTCGAGCCGGACAGATGTTGACCGAGGCGTTGTCCCGGTGTGCCGACGCGGTGGTTTTAGCCGTAGATGACCAGTATCTGTCGTCGTTCAACGACGATCTGATGCACTCGCTGTTTCAGGTTGTAGATCGAGTAGAGCCGGACGGTTACGGTCGTTTCTATCTGGACCTGACCGGGATGGCGTCCATGTACGGCGGAACATCCGGTCTGGAGCTGGCGATACTGTCTGCGATTGATGCCGGTCTGCAACCCCGGCTGGGATTGGCTTCAGGCAAGTTCCCTTCATACTGCGCGGCGGCCAGCGCTGAGGTTGGTGAGGGGTTTACAGCCCCTGGAAACGTTGCCCAGTGGCTGGCACCTTGGCCAGTGTCATGGCTTCCGCTGGACCCCGATATCGTGGCGCGTTTGCGTGGTTTTGGTATCGCTACGATGGGTAACGTGGCAGCAATGCCGTCACACACTCTGGTGGATTTTCTGGGTGTGGTTGGATACCGAACCTGGAAGCTGGCCCAAGGAATTGATGACGACCCGGTGGTTCCGGCGGCTCTGCCAGAGGCGCTTCACGAACGCATGGAGTTTCCATTTCCGGTAGATACGATTTCCGGTTGGGAAGCTGGCGTTCGCCTGTTGTCCGAACGTATTTGGAACACTCCCAATCTGCGGGGGAAGGGGATAACGGAAATATCAATCGACGGTGAGCTTTCGCCAAATGGCATTTGGCATTTTGACCGGCAGCTGCGCGCTCCTGCCGGTTCGTCGGAGAGCCTGGCTTCGGCAGTTCTGGCCGGGTTAAATGCCCAGAACAGTCGCGGCCAAGGTCGCTGGCCGGGCGCAGCGTTGACTGACCTGTCGCTCACGGTGTCCGGCCTGGTCCGGTTGTCCGGCCGGCAAATGGGTCTGTGGCTGGAGGAACGACGGGGTGTGGCTGTCCCGATAATCGATGGGGTTAACCGTCCGGTTGCCCTGGCGTTGGGATCTCCCTTGCCGGAGCGACGCTGGGCGCTGGGTTCCGAACTGCTGCCGCTCGGTCGTGTCGCTGCCGTAGCCGTTTCCGAGGTCCACAGCGTGCCCCGAGCAGTAGGGTCGCATTCAGTCCGGAAAGTGATTGATCTATGGGACGTGGATACCGAGTGGTGGATGCCGGAACCGGCGCGCCGGCGGTACTGGCGCCTGGTGACGGATGGGGGCAAGTTGATCACGGTATACCGCAACCTCGCCACCGGCGGGTGGTATCGGCAGGGTTACTGACTTGTCCGCCGGCTTCGTTGAGCTGTGTGCCCACTCCTGGTATTCCTTCGGCGCCGGCGCGTCGTCTCCGGCCGAACTGGTGGACCGGGCCGGTTATTACGGCTATCAAACCCTGGGCCTGACGGACGTCAGCAATTTATGCGGCGCGCTGGATTTCGTGCAGGAGTGTCGCTCTGCCGGCATAGGGGCCGTACTGGGCGCCGACCTGACGGTTCGGGAAGGTGACCGGATGGGCCCGGTGACCTTTATCGCAGAGAATGGCGCGGGTTACTCCAACCTGTGTCGACTCATATCGCTGGCGTATGTGACGGGCGGGAGAACCACGCCCGTTCTGGACGTCCGCTTCCTGGAGCCTCACGCTGAGGGTCTTATCGCGCTGCTGGGGGATCCGGATGGCCTCCTGGCGGCGGACATTTCCGCCGGACATTGGAGCATGGCCGAGGGACGGGCAAAGCAGTACGCCGGCTGCTTCGGCGCCGGGTCGGTATTTCTGGGGCTGCAGCAGCACCTGGCGCATGGCGATACCGTCCGCAACGAGCGCATGTCACAGTTGGCGGAGCGGTGCAGATTGGGCTGCGTTGCGACCAACGCTCCCTGGTATCACGATACATCCCGCGCGCGGCTGCATGACTCACTTACGGCCATGCGTATGAACTCTTCTCTAAGCGAGATACGCAATAGTCTCAAGGTGAATTGTAACTACGACCTACAGACAAGAGACGTGATGGAACAGCGACTCCGCAAATATCCCGAGTCACTTACCAACACGCTTGTCCTGGCAGAGCGGTGTTCCAATTTCAGCGCGCTGGATTTTGTGACCAGCAGCTACCGTTTCCCGGATGTGCCCACGCCACCGGGCCATGACGCTCAGTCATGGCTGGAGCGGCTCTGCGAGGAGTCGGCCGCGCGACGCTATGGCGGTATTGATCGACGGGTAAGAGAACGCCTGGATGAAGAATTCGAGCTTATCCGGAAGCATGGTTTGGCCGGGTTCTTCCTGGTCTACCACCGAGTGGTGGAACTGGCGCGCGAAGTAATGCTGGAACTGGGATGGGGGCACCAGGAAACGCCGCTGGAGTGGCTCCCTCCGGGACGGGGACGCGGCTCCTCGGTGTCAATGCTGGTGGGGTATCTGATCGGGCTGTCACACGTTGACCCGCTGGATTACGGCCTGGCCCTGGACCGTTTCCTGTCGTCCGAGAGCACATCGATGCCGGATATTGACCTGGACTTTCCCCGGGATATACGTGAGCGTCTCATACTGAGAATTATCGAGGAGTGGGGTTGGGACCATGCCGTGTTGACGGGAATGTTCCCCACGTACAAAGCGCGAGGAGTGATACGGGGCCTGGGGAAAGCCCTGGGATTGCCGCCTGATGAGGTGGGCGCGCTGGCCCGACGGGTGGATTCCAACTCCGTATGGGAACTACCACAGCTGCCGGGCTACGCGGAACTGGTGAAACGACCGGGTTGGGACCGTCTTTTCGCGCTGGCTGACAGCCTCCAGGGTTTTCCCAAGGGTGTGGCACAGCACCCGGGAGGAATGCTGCTGAGCTCCACCGCCCTCACGGACTTTATGCCAGTGCAGCCGGCCGCCATAGCGGGACGCTATATCGGACAGTGGGACAAGGAGAGCGTGGATGACGCCGGCATGGTGAAGATTGATCTGTTGGCGCTGGGAGCTCTATCCCAATTGCAGCAGGCGGTACGCCTGGTCCGGAACCGCACCGGCGTTGAGCCGGACCTGAGCCGGATTGACTACCGGGAGAAAGATGTTTTCGACGACCTGGGGCGGGGCGACACGGTGGGAGTGTTCCAGGTGGAGTCGGCGGCGCAGATGCAGACCATCGTGCGGATGCATCCGGAGGACATCTACGAACTGGCTTTGGAAATCGCCGCGGTACGCCCTGGCGTGGGCGCGCATGACGGCGTGGCGGAGTTCCTGCGCCGGCGCAAGGGGTTCGCCTGGGACTATGCTCATCCCCTGGAGCGAGCGGCCCTGGAGCGGTCGTTGGGCGTGATAATGTTCCAGGACCAGGTGGTGCAGCTGGGCATGGACATAGGCGGTTTCACCGCCGCTGACGCGGACCGGATGCGACGCGCGTTTGGACGCCGCAACGGCAGCGCCCTGGTGGCGGAGTATCGGCAACGGTTCCTGCAGGGTGCGCGTGAGCGCGACGTACCCGAAAAGGCGGCCGAGGCGATTTTCGGGAAGTTCAATCCCCACTACATGTTTCCCGAGGGCCATGCGCTGGCTTTCGCTTTCACCGCCTATCAGATGGCCTGGCTGCGCCGTCATTACCCGCTGGAGTTCTACGTCGGGCTCTTCAACGAGCAGCCCATGGGGTTCTGGGACCTGGACACGCTGAAACAGGACGCTCGCCGGATCAACCTGCGGGTGGCCCATCCCGACATCAATCGTTCCCAGCTGCTGAGCACTGCTGAAGGCGAGCGCACGCTGCGGCTGGGGCTGACCTTTGTGAAGGGCGTGGACCGGCGCCTGGGAGAGATCCTGCTGCACGCGCGTGACGCCGGCGAATTCGGAAGCCTGGCGGACGTGTTGGCGCGCTCGGGCCTGCCGCGCCAGGCATTGGAGAACCTGGCGCGCGCCGGCGCAATGGACCGCCTGCCGGATTGCACCGACCGGGGGAGCGCGCTGTGGCAGATAGGATCCGGCTACGTGCCGGACGCGCGCCGCGGCCAGTTGGCGTTGCCGATGGCGGTAGCCGAGGCGCCGGCAGCGGTGGTTGCGAAGGACCGGTCGGTGATAATGCTGGACGAATATGACATGATGGGGCTCTGCCCGGATGGTCACATCATGGAACTGGCGCGCCATGAACTGAGAGGAGTGCATAGCAGCGATACCCTGCAGAGTTGCTGCGAAGGTGACGTGGTCCGAGTGGCGGGCAGGGTAGTCAGGCGGCAGCGTCCCCTGGCTAAGGCCGTGTTCCTCACCCTGGAGGACGAATTCGGATTGATACCGGTGGCCGTTTGGGAGCAACGCTGGGAGACGCTCAAGCACGTGTTGCGACGGCCGCTGGTCGTCATTGAAGGCGAGGTTTCCCGCCGGGACAACACGCTCAACGTGATGGCGGAACGGGCCTGGCCGCTGCGGGCGGACCTAGCGCTGCACGCCGGTTCCGGACATGACTGGAGGTGACGCGCCCAGACCGCTCCGACATTCGCCCAGTGGCGTGAAAAGAAACCTAACACCAAGCATCGTCATCATCGTCATCCGGATCGTTGACGTCCACTGCCGTGGTTTCGTGTACCGGCACTGTCATCAGGAATTCGGCGTAGTCGCCGTACACCGTATTGACCGTCAGGTCTCCGCCGGTCCGACGCGCCGCATCGGCTGCGATGGTCAGGCCAAGGCCGGCGCCCATCACGCCCTCCTGGGTGGTGAAGATGCGGTCCCGCAGGTCATCGGCGATACCTGGCCTGTTGTCCCTCACCTTGATTTCGACCACATCGTCCACCAGGCGGCTCGATACCGACAAGGCGGGCTCAAAATCGTCACCCAACTCCGCCTTCTTCAGGTTCATCGCGTAGCAGGCGTTGGTGACCAGATTGCCCACCGATTCCCTGAACTCTTCGACGACGATCGGCATCGAGCCGATGTTGTCGTCGAGGTCGAACGCGGGAGCAACATCGTAACCCTCGCAGGCTGACACGACGGCGTCCTGCAACTCCGCGTTCAGGTTCGCCTGTCTGGGGGGCCTGGTGTCGACACTCAAGCCCTGCATCCGTTCGACGATGGCGAGGGCCCGGCCTCCATTGGTGATCACCCGACCCAGGCTATCGCTCATTTCATTGGTGATGTCATCCAGCAAGGCGACATCCTCAGACTTCATACCGTCGCGGTAGGTATCCAACATTGCCGTGAGTTCACCGTGGAGTTCCGTGGCTCCCTGGCTGAAGTTCGTCACGAAGTTCAGCGGGTTGCTGATCTCGTGGGCTACGCCCGAGACCAATTCGCCAAGCGCGGCCAATTTCTCCTGCGCCACCAACCGCGCCTGCATGGTCTGGAGCTCGTCGTTCGCCTCCCGCAACTCTTCGTAGAGCCGCTCCACCAGGTTGAGGCGCTGCACCTCGAGGGCGTGCTGCCGGAAGACCTCGAGGGCGCGGGCAAGTTCGCCGATCTCGTCGCGACCGACCTCGGGCACCGGGGCCTCCAAGTCTCCCTGGGCCATGCTGCGCATCCGGTCCGACACGCGGGAGAGGCGGCGCAAGACACCGTTGCCCACCCACACCCACGCCGTCAGGGTGGCGGCCACCACGCTGATCACGCAGATGGTTGCCAGCAATACTCGTCCCTGGTCGAAGCTGCCCACGGTTGAGGCGAGGTTTGCGTCGGCGTACTGGCCGGCTCCGTCCACGAGGAGGCCGACGATATCATCAAGAGCGTTGCTACTTTGATCGAACTCGGCCACCAGGGCTGGCATTTCCGATGCCTGGTCGCCGCCCGCCAGGCATCGGAAATGCCAGCCATTTCATACGCGGAGTCCTGGACGGCCAGGGCCAGGGATTCCAGGTCCTTCAGCGCAACCAACCGGCTCAGCGACGCATCCAATTCGGTCAGGATGTCTCCCACATCCGCCTGGGCCGGGGCGGGAGCGGGAGCGGCGGAGCCCGAACCGGCGATAACTTCGCGGCCGTATGACCGCAGCTTCTCGGCGGACAGCGCCGCGGCCCAGGCGGCGTCGACGGCAGGGGCGGACTCGGAACGGATCCGGTAACTGAGGTCGCCGCTGCGCTCGAAATAGTAGATGCCGACGGCGCTGGACAGGAGGGTGAGAATCACCGCGAAGACGAGCGCCAAGTAGAGACGTGTGCCGATTTGACGCCATCGATTGATCAGAAATCTCATCGTTTCATCGCCTTTTATATGTCTCAGTCAGTGTGTGGAACAACCCATGGTTATTCGATTGTCGCCGTCGGGAATGGAAGGCACGGCAGCAACGAGGCGATGCAGCCGCTGCTAGCGAGAGCTCGCGCTGGGGCGACGAGATTGCCACGCTTCGCGCGCAATAACATTCACGCTTCAGGGCATGACGTTCAGGAAAACCTAACGACCCTGAGAACAACCGCAATTATATGCCGGACATTTCACATGGTGTACCACTAACGCCGGACACACCAGGGCAATCACAGTTGGAATGCGATCACCCGGCCGGACACATAGCTCGCGGACGCGCCGGCATCTGCGACAACGGCACAAGACTCTTGATACAGTCGCGGGCGCGGCAAAATGGATCGAGGCGGTTCAAACCGTTCGGTTTGACGCGCGTGGGGCGAGTGGTAGGATATTGGGGCAATGCAAACGCGAACCGCAGTTCCCATACCATCCCCGCGTCTGCCGGGCACGCTGGCGGACCTGATCCTGCCCGAGTCGGCTGGCGCGCGCCGTATCGCCAGGGACATAGCGCTGGTAGTTGCCGGCAGCCTGGTGGTGGCGCTTTTCGCGCAGATCAAGATACCGCTGGGGTTCACCCCGGTACCGATCACGGGGCAGACGTTCGCCGTGCTGCTGGTGGGCGCGATGCTGGGGGGCTGGCGCGGCGGGCTGGCGTTGGCGCTCTACGCCGTGGAGGGGTCGTTTCTGCCGTTCTTCGCGGGAGGCGCGTCGGGCTGGTTCTGGATGCTGTCGTCGGGCGGATACATCGTCGGGTTCATACCCGCGGCGGCGTTGGTGGGCTGGCTGTGCCAACGAGGATGGAACCGGCGCCCCTGGATCCTGGCCGCCATGCTGCTGGGCAATGCGGCGCTTTACGTGCCAGGGCTGATCCAACTCAACCTGTTCCTGCCGGCGAACGTGGCGGAGGCCTGGGCCTGCGCGGACGTGTGGCAGTGCGGGCTGTTGCCATTCATCGCCGGTGACCTGGTGAAGCTCATTGCGGCGAGCCTGGCGGTGCCGTCCGGATGGGCGCTGCTGGACCGGTTCGCGGCGAAACCCGACACGGGCGCCGAGTAGGCGTAGAAATCGATGGACATTTACTGGCTGGGCCATGCCTGCTTCAGGCTGCGTTCGACAAGCGCGGGGCTGTCGATCATCACCGACCCGTATGCCTCCGGCGTGGGCGGTTTGGGGGTGCAGATGGACCCCCGGCAGACGGTGGACGCGGTAGGGGTTACGGTGAGCCACGACGACCTGATGCACAACAGCGCGGGCGAGATTGGCGGCCAGCGACGGGTGTTCGACACGCCCGGCGAGTACGAGTTTCAAGGGATCACCATCCGGGCGGTGATGACCCCGCTGCCCGAGGGGACGCCGCGCAGAAAGCGAAACGTGGCGTTCGCCATTGCCCTGGACGGTATCAACGTGTGTCACCTGGGGAACATCACGCAGCCGCTGACGGCGCAACAGATCGACCTGATCGGGCCGGCGGAGGTGGTACTGGCGCCGGCGGGCGGGTCGGACCACAACCTGCTGTCGTACCGGGCCATCAACCAGACGGCGCAGCAACTGGACGCGAAGTGGCTGATCCCCATGCACTACCGGGCGGAGCGGGAGCCCTCGGCGGTGGAGCCGGAAGGGCCGGAGGCGTTCCTGCGGGAGATGGGCGTGGCCGAGGGGAGCCTGCAGGCCCAGGGCCGGATGCAGGTGACGCGGAACAACCTGCCGCCTTCGCTGCAGGTCGGGTTGATGGCGCCGCAGTTCAGGACGCAGTAGGGGCGGGAATGCCCGCTGGTTCATCGTTCGATGCCGGGCCCTGACGAGGCCGGCTGCTATGGCGACGGGATTGCCGCGCTGCGCTCGCAATGACAGGCGGGCTTCGGCGGCGGTGGCCGCATTTGGGGCGTGGGACTGCTATGGCGACGGGATTGCCGCGCTGCGCTCGCAATGACAGTTGGGGTGTCCGCGATGGCGGATGGGTGGGTGTGCAGTTGGGCTGTGTATAATGTCGCCAAACGGGAGGTGACGTTATGCCAGCAGAATTGATGGGCCCTCATACCGCGCTCCGCAGCGAATTCGGCGTGCCGGTCAGGATGCGGGACGGCGTCACCCTGTATGCCGACGTGTACCGCCCGGACGTGGCGGATCCGCTGCCGGTGCTGCTGCAGAGGACGCCATACGACAAGTTCCAAGGAGTGGGTGGCGGCTTGGACGTGCTGCGGGCGGCCTCCCACGGGTACGCGGTGGTGATCCAGGACACGCGGGGCCGGTATGCGTCGGAGGGCGAGTTCTACCCATTCCTGGACGAGCCGAACGACGGGTATGACACGGTGGCCTGGTGCGCGGAGCAGCCGTGGAGCACGGGCAAAGTCGGGATGTTCGGCCGGTCGTACGTGGGGGCGACGCAGTGGCTGTGCGCCATCACCAACCCGCCGGCGCTGACGTGCATCTCGCCCGGGATCACGGCGTCGGACTACTACGAAGGCTGGACGTACCAGGGCGGCGCGCTGGCCTGGGGCTTCGCGCTGTCGTGGACGATGCGGCAGCTGACCATGGCGAACATGGGCGCGATCAGCAGCCGCCACGACGTGCCGGACGGAACCCGGGAAGGCCTGCTGGCGGCGTTCAACGAGCTGGATTGCGCGTTCCGGCACCAGCCCATCGTGGAAATGCCGCACCTGAAGGAGCCGCTGGCGGGGTACTTCTACGACTGGATCCGGCACTCAAGCAGCGACGAATACTGGAAGCGTTGGCGGATCGAGGACCACTATCCGCACATCACCACGCCGGCGCTGCACATGGGCGGCTGGCACGACATCTTCCTGCTGGGCACGCTGCGAAACTTCGTGGGGATGCGGAAGCAGGCGGAGAACGCCACGACGAGGGATGGGCAGCGGCTGATCGTGGGTCCGTGGCATCACGGGCCGTTCGGCGAGACCTCCGGCGAGTTCTTCTTCGGTTTGGGCGCGGCCGGAGGAGCAATCGACACGGACGGGGTCCAGCTGCGGTGGTTCGATCACTGGCTGAAGGGCGAGGAAAACGGAGCCAACAGCGACGCGCCGGTGCGAATCTTCGTGATGGGCGCGAACGAGTGGCGCAGCGAGCAGGAGTGGCCGCTGGCGCGGACGCAGTACACCGACTACTACCTGCACAGCGAGGGCAAGGCCAACACGGCGTCGGGAGACGGCGGGCTGTCGGTCGACGCGCCGGAGGACGAGGCGGCGGATGTGTTTCTGTACGACCCGCGGAATCCGGCGCCAACGCGGGGCGGGGCCCTGTGCTGCGGGGCATCGTTCGTGCCGGGAGGCGCCTACGACCAGCAGGACATCGAGGCGCGGAGCGACGTGTTGTGCTACACCACGCCGCCGCTGTCGTCGGACCTGGAGGTAACCGGCCCGCTGACGGTGACGCTGTTTGCGGCGACCAGCGGGGCGGATACGGACTTCACCGCGAAGCTGGTGGACGTGGAACCGTGCGGCGCGGCGCGGAGCCTAGTTGACGGCATCATGCGAGGCCGGTACCGGAAAGGAACGGACGCGGCGGTGCCGGTGACGCCGGGCGCGGTTGAGGAGTACACGATAGACTTGGTGGCGACGAGCAACGTGTTCAAGGCGGGGCACCGGCTCCGATTGGAGATCAGCAGCAGCAACTTCCCGAGGTTCGACCGGAACTTCAACACGGGCGGTGACCCGTGGTCGGCCACAGAATGCGTGCCAGCGTTGCAGACCATCATGCACAATGGGCAGTATCCGTCGAGGGTCAGGCTACCGGTTATTCCGGCCTAGGGATGGCGCGGTTCGGTTGTATGGCGCTGGCGGTGGTTGTCGCCATGGCGTTGCTGATCTTCATCGTGTTCCTGTGGTCGGGATGGCTGAACCGGCCGGTGGGGCATGCTCCGATTGGCCATACTTTGATTGGCCATGCTCTGATTGGCCATGCTCCGGCGACGGTCGGGGTCGCGTATGACGCGCCAGCGGTTGTGGCGGCGACGGTTGAAGGCGGTGCCGGCGGAGAGGTTGCCGTGTCGCTGTAGTTTTCGAGGTGACAAGGGAGGGCCTTTCAGCGGATTCGCGGGAACGGAGCGCGTTTCGGCGACGGGATCGCCGCGCTACGCTCGCGATGGCAGAGGGATCTCTGGCGATGACAGGGGTGGATGGTGTCAACGGATGGGGAAGCAAGGGCAGCGGATGGGGTGGTCTTCGGTTCCGCTGGGGACGTGGAGGCCCAGGGCGCGACGGTACTGGCCCATGGTGGTCATGGGTGGGGGCTGAGGCTCGCGCCGGGAGGGGAGCTTGCCGGCTGCCCGCAGGGCCCGGAAGTCCGCGAGGCTGAGCGGGTTGGGATCCAGGGCTATGGCCAGCGCCACGGCCCGACGCAGACGCTCGACGCGACGGCGTGCGCGGCGCAACAGGGCGCGGATGGCGGTTTCATCGCCGTTGGCCTCGGCAAGCGTCGCGGGCAGGCGGTACACCTCCCGGAAGGTGCGCAGGTGTCGATAGTCGATCTGGCAGCCGCGCACGAAGCCGCCCAGCACGGTGGTCATACGGCGCCAGCTGTAGCTGTCCTGATGCGTGTGGACGGCGGCGGTGGCGACATGGCTGGCCGCGCGGTGAATGGCGCGGGCGGCCCGGTGGTAGTCGCCGGCCCGGACGTCACCGGTGATGTAGCCGAGGTAGAGTTGACTGCGGTCCAGGTGGTGGGCTGCGTGCAAGGGCGCCGGCTCCTATGGGGGTTGGTGGGGCGTTGCACAAAAATTGTTCTGCCCCCGGCTTTGCTATTGGGGACACATGGCCGGTTACGGCAGATCCGGACTTTTGCTTCGTCGATTAGAGCCGTAGAAGATTGGTAGGTATCAGTCTTCCCGCGAGAGGGTCGACGGCAAGGGCGGCTTGTTCGAGGGATACTACGCCCAAGAGGCTGGGCTCGTGTTCTTCCGCAAATATGACCGGAGTTTGGAACTCCAACTCCTCCAGCCTGATGTTGGTTTGGCCGACGTCGACCGGGACGATCCTGCCGTCGGCCGTCTCGGAGGGGAGTGACCTTTGGATTGGCACGCCGAGCCTCCTAAGCATTGCTCCGGGCAATGCCGTGTAGGTTGAGCTCGTGTCCACGACGACCTCGAGTTCTTCGAACCGCCGTCCTTGTGGGTCTCCGACTCCGATGGTGACTTTCACTGTTCCCATTGGGTCTCTCCCAGGGTTGTCTCGGTTGATTGCTGCCTCGCTACTGGTTGCTTCGGTTGTTGGTTGGTTCAGCTTTGCCAGAGGGTTCAGGGTCGGTGTCAGCCCCGCGGCCGGGGGTTACGCAAGGATTTTAACCACTGAAACCGTGGACGACCCGAGGGTCGTGCAGCACGCAGCGAGTGGATTATCGCTGTGTCACCGAGATGACCACGCCGCTGAGAAACGGGCGGGCGATGGTCGTCGGGACAGGGTTTGCGATTTGGGTTCTGACGGGTTGGCCGCGAACGACCCTTCGGACCTCTGGCGGTTGCTGATATTTCACGTGATAGGGATAGTATAGGAACGCATGTTCGTTGTTGTCAAGCGGGGGTGTGTTGCTCGCGCGTTGCCGGGCGGGCCTTGCTGCGGCGACGAGATTGCCACGCTGCGCTCGCAATGACAATTGGCAGTGTCGCGATGACAGTGGGGTGGGTGGGCTCGCGATGACGACGTGGGTGCGGGGGGTGGTCGGTTGGGGGTGGTGACGGGATTGCCGTGCTGCGCTCGCAATGACAGAGGGGCGGGATGTCTTTGCGGTGGCGACGGGATTGCCGTGCTGCGCTCGCAATGACGTTTGGCAGTGTCGCACGCAGTCGGGGAGACGGGGATTAACTGACGTAAAATGGGCGCGACTTTCAACGCTGTGGCGCGGTCTCATGAATCAACTGGTCAAACATTCCGCAGGCCTGGTCAACTCCGACTGGTTCGAATATTTCATAATCGCCGTCATCATCGGCAACGGGGTCCTGTTGGGGCTGGAAACTTCAGCAGCCATTGCCGGCGTCTACGGACCCTGGCTGGAGTTGGGAAACCGGATCGCCCTGGGAGTGTTCATCGTCGAAGCCATTCTCAAGATGTTCGCGCTCTGGCCGAGTATGCTGCGCTATTTCCGCGACGGTTGGAACGTCTTCGATTTTTCGGTTATCGTCTTTGCCCTGATACCGGCCACGGGCCAGTTTGCGATGATTGCCCGGTTGGCGCGGCTGCTGCGCGTGGTGCGCCTGATCTCGGCGATCCGCGACCTGCGGCTCATTGTGGCGGCGCTGGTGCGCTCCATTCCCAGCGTGGGCCACGTGATCATGCTGATGAGCATCGTGGTGTACATCTACGCCATCATGGGGTTCCATCTCTTCCACGAGCATGATCCCGAACACTGGGGCACCCTGGCGGTGTCCCTCCTCACCCTGTTCAATATCATCACGTTGGATGGCTGGACTGAAGTTATGGACACAGCGATGGAACGCCATGCTTTCGCCTGGGTGTATTTCGTGAGTTTCGTGGTGCTGGGCACGTTCGTGGTAATCAACCTGTTCATCGCCATCATCATCAACAGCCTGGACGAAACGAAGCGGGAGCGCGTGACGGAAGAAAGCGCGCCAGTATCGCGGCAGGACCTGGCGCGTGAACTGCGAGCAACTCGGGAGACCCTGGAAAGACTGGAAGAGCGGTTGAATCTGGACGACCCTGGAGATGAGAGCAATCGATAGGGCGGTTGCCGGGTGGCGCGATCTGCGGTCGCTGTGCTCAGAATCGCGTCGGGCGCCGGCGCAACGGCTCTTGGTTTCTGACGTGCTATTCTTATGCTGGGACAGCCAAAAGCTCTAGTGACTGGCGCTGGGAGACTGCTCGACGAAGATGAGGAATCCATGGCAACTCAGAAGTACCGGAACGACAGCCGCGAACTCCTGGCCCAGAGCCGGGTAGAGCTCGCCGCCGGCGACGTGCGTCAGGCCTCCGAGAAGGGGTGGGGCGCCGCGGCACAGATGGTCAAGGCCATCGCGGAACAGCGAGGGGTGCACCACCGCGGCCATGCGCTGCTGTACGACGTGGTGTCCACTCTCGCCGCTGAAGCCGGCGATGATGACATGGACCGGCTTTTCGAACTCGCTGGCGGTCTACACACTAACTTCTATGAGGACTGGTACGGCGCAGGCCGAGTGGAGCGCGGACTGCGCGACGTCGAAAGGTTCTTGGACAAACTGGAGCCCTTGATCCGTCCATAATCCGCTACCGGTTCCCCCGCACGCGCGGGGATAGACCGTGAAGGGGCTTTTCACGAAGCCCGGCGGGTAGTCGCCGGCGAGCAACGCACAAGCAAATTCCCTTCGGGGATCCGCTAGCAGCCCGTCTGAGGAATGCTAACGGGCTGTGCGGATTAGCCGAGATCAGATGGCGACGACTATGATTTCCGGTCAACGGCGCTGATGCCCCAAATATTTGGCCAACGGTGTGCTGCTGATGACCGAAACTGGCTTCGCCAACTATGCGGCGAACCCTTTTGCAGAGGACCCGGCCCCAAAGCGGAACAGCTTGAGCAGGTTGTGGCCGGTGCAGATCAGCGACCACTCTCCTTTCACCTTCTCCAGTCCCCGCAGCAGGAATTGTCGGAACCCCCGACCCTGCTTGATCTGGCCGAAGACCGGCTCCACCGTCGCCATCCGCAGGGCGTACCGTTCCCGACCCTTTTTCGTCAGCAACTTCCGCCGCATCCGGTCCTTGGGCGACAGCTGTTTGGGTATCCGTCCTCTGGGCGCGGGCGGCAGCACCCGGCCGTGGCGGGTTTTCTCCGGCGCAACATAGGGGTCCGTACCCAGCGCGTAGAGTTCCTCAACTGCCTTGGCCGAGTAGTAACCCGCGTCAGCGGATACCTCCTTGGGTATCGCGCCGGTGTTGTCGATGGCCTCCTCTACCATCACCACGGCCTGTTGCTTGTCCGATGCCTGGTCGGTGGCCTGCGCCGCCACGATCACCTGGTGTTCATGGTCCACCACCGCCTGACAGTTGTACGCCTGCAAGAAGTCCCGACCGCCCGGCCCGGGCATGATGTGAGACTCGGCATCGGTGAAGTTGCGCTGGGTCTTGTCATCGGGCACACCAGGATGATTCTTGCCTTCCTCTGCCGCCTGTTCCGCCGCCGCCCAAGCCTCCGCTTCCAATGCGGCCATGGCTTCTCTGATCTTCTGCAACCGACTCTCCCGAAAGGCCAACTCCTCCGGCAACTCATCACCCCGCTGGTCCTTGCCGTAGCGGCGATCCTCTTCGTCGTCAACCTCCTGGGCTCGCTTCAGCAACTCAGCCACCTCCGCCTGCAACCGCGCTTCCCTCTCCTTCATCCGTCGATAACTCATCGCCTTGTGCTTCGATGCGTTGGCTTTCACCTTGGTGCCGTCCAACGCCACATGGCCCAACTTCACCAGCCCCCATCGCTGGCACAACTTCAGTACCTACAGGAACAACCCCGATAGCGCCTCCAGATGATCCTTGCGAAAGTCCGAGATGGTGCGGAAATCAGGGGCGCTGTTCGCCGCCAGCACCCGGAAGCCAATGTCCTCGTGGAGCCTGGTGGCAATCCTTCTCGATGACGACACTCCGACGCAGTAGCCATACAGCAGCACCTTCACCATCATCCTCGGATGATAGGGAGGCCCGCCACGCCGCTCTCGCTCATAGCGGGCCATGATGTCCGACAGGTCCAACTGCTCCACAACGTCGGAGATGAAATAGACCAAATGGTCCGATGGCAGCCACGCTTGCAACGCCGCTGGCAGCAGCAACTGCTGGTCTGGGTCGTAGGGCAGATAGGTCTTGCTCATCATCGGCTCCACCATTTTGATGCTCGCCCCATCATACCCCCAACAAATCACCAAACGTGTTTCTCGGACAGGCTGCTAGTCGCTGTGCTCAGGCTTCCCCAGCGCTGCAAATGGCGTGCAAGCAAACCGGCGGCCTTTATTATGATTGCAGGCCGAATTGTGAATAACCGAGCAGGCTATTGCGATTTGCATAACAGCGTTTAGAGATCGAGCGGACTGAGCGAGTTTCCCTGATGAAACGGGTTTCCGCGATTTTTCCAGGTCTTGCGCCGGCGGCTGCCAAGCGCGAAAATAGCGCGAATTCGTTTAACGTGATGTACAACGCGTTCAAGCGGCTTTCCCGTGGCGACAGCGGGGACGAACGGTCGAATCTGTTCCACGACACGGCGGTGCGGGCATATCGCATCGAAACGTAACGCAAGGGCGAGACGGCATGAAATACGACGTCATCATTGTGGGGGCAGGATCGGCGGGCTGCGTGCTGGCCAACCGGCTGTCGGAAGATCCCAGCCGGTCAGTGCTGTTGCTGGAGGCCGGGCCGGACTATCCCGACCCGGAGCGGCTGCCCCAGGAATTGAAATATGACATGAACCAGGCCGCGTCCGAAGCGGGCGCCGCGCACAACTGGTCCCTGGTTGGCAAGTCCACTGAGCAGCAGGGGCGGTCGCTGCACGTGGCGCGGGGCAAGGTTACCGGAGGGAGCAGCGCCATCAACCATCAGATCCTGTTGCGCGGGGCGCCGGAGGATTTTGACGGATGGGCCGCCGTCGGCAACGATGAGTGGAGCTACCGGAACACGCTGCCCTACTTCCGCAGGCTGGAGAACGACGCCGACATACGGGACGACTTTCACGGCTCTGACGGACCGATTCCGGTTTGGCGCCATGCCCCAGACACCTGGCTGCCCCTGCAGGCGGCGTTCTATCGGGCGTGCCGGGACGCCGGCTTCCCTGACAGCCCCGACATGAACCACCCCGAGGCCACCGGGGTCGGCGCAATGCCGCTGAACAACCCGGGCGGCGTGCGGATGAGCACAGCCATCACCTATCTCGACGCCTGTCGTCAACGGCTGAACCTGACCATCCGGGCCGATGTGCTGGCGCGTCGCATCATGTTTCAGGGCAAGCGCGCGACCGGAGTGGAGGTGGACAGCGGGGGAGAGACGTTCGTGCTTGAGGGCGACGAGATTGTCCTCAGCGCCGGCGCAATCGCCTCGCCGCAACTGCTGCTGCTGTCGGGGGTTGGCGATCCTGAGCAGTTGCGCCCGTTGGGTATCGCGCCGGTCCACGACCTTCCCGGGGTAGGTCGAAGCATGAAGAACCACCCATCGGTGTCCATTGTGTTCCGCTCCCAGCCCGACCATCATCCGGCTTCCGACGCGCCCCGAAACCAGGTGGGACTGCGGTTCACGGCTCAGGGGTCCTCCGCGCGCAACGATATCCAGGTCCAGCCCACCACGTCATACCCCGAGAGCCGGGAGGCGCCCAACATCCGTGTCGGATGCCGGCTGGAATACCCCTACAGTGAGGGCCGGCTGACCCTTGCCTCCGCGGACGTATCGGTGCAACCGGACCTGGATTTCCGGTTTCTCACCGATCCCAGGGATACCGCCCGTTTCCGTGACGCCGTGCGCCGCACCGTACAGATTTTTGAGCACCCGGCCTTAGCTGACCTTTTGGCCGAACGCCTGTCACCCTCTGATGCCGACCTGGCGGACGACGATTCGCTGGACGCCTGGCTGCAAAAGAGCGCCGGCATCGCCGGTCATACTTCGGTCACCTGCAAGATGGGTCCGGGAGCGGATCCGTTGGCCGTGGTGGACCAGTATTGCAGCGTGCACGGCATGCAGAGTCTTCGGGTGGTGGACGCGGCCGTGATGCCGGACATAGTCCGCGCCAACACCAACGCCACGATCATCATGATGGCCGAGCGGGCGGCCGACTTCATCAAAGAGAGTCGTTAAACAGGGGCGTTAGCGCCCGGCTACGAATGCGGTCGTTCCTGGGAACGAGGCCTGGGGCTGGCCCGGGCGTTGCCGCGCGGCTTGGTGGTACGGTCACTCTATGGCGTGGAGTGCGCCGTCGTTGGTCCTGACGTAGAAGCGACCGTCCGCGTACACCGGGGATATGTCTGCCGGGGCTTCCAGGGGGAGTCTCCAGACCAGGTCTCCGTCCGAGCGGCGCAGGGCGTAGAAGCTTCCGGCTTCGGTGCCGAAATAGACCCGGTCGCCGAGCACCACAGGCGACCCGTATAACGCTCCGTCGGCGGCAAACCGCCAGGTCTCCTTGCCGGAGTTCGCGTCCGCGGCGTAGAGGGTGCCGTGGAAACTCCCCACGTACAGGGAATCTTCCGTCACCGATGGCGTGGCCACCAACCCTGTCGTGGTGCGGGTGCGGGCGTCGAAATCGGGGTCAAGAATCCACCTGCCGCCCTTTTGCACCGGCGGACGCGGTATTCCTGGAATCTTCCAATACCTGAACTGTCCCCATACCCGCTTGAACTGGTACTCGCCGGCGATCTCCCGGGCCCGGGCGTCAACCGCGTACAACCGCCCGCCGGCGGGGAAATAAGCCAGGCCGTTGGCCAACACCGGGGATGCCCTGGTGTTGCCCTCGGTGCGGAAGCGCAGCTTGCTTTGGCCGGTCCGGGCGTCAAATACGTAGAGGTTGCCGAGGTTGTCCGCGGCGTACACCAGCCCATCGTCCACGGCCGGCGCAGACCGGACCTCGCCCACTATTTTTTCCCGCCACAAAACATCGCCGTTGGCTGCGTCCAGAGCGTAAAGTGAGCTGTCGCCGGAGCCGACGTAAACGACGCCGTCCGCTACCACCGGCGACGACGCGATGGGCCCCTCGGTCTTGTACGACCAACGGAACTGGCGCGTGTTTCGGTCCAGCGCGACGACCCGGTGGTCGGTCAGGCCCGCGTAGATCAGGTCACCGGCGATCGCCATCGAGTGGTCCAGCGGGCTGGGGATGGTCACTTCCCATAGCTCCTGACCCGTTGTTGCGTCCAGGGCGGTGATCTTGAAAAACCCGCCGACGTAAACGATTCCGTCGTGCACCAACGGGGCGCCTCGGGTCGGTGTACCCAGGTCGCGCGACCAGATGATCCGGCCCTCCGGCTGGCTGTCCACGGCGGGTATGTGCCGGGTGAGTTGGAGGTCCCGGCCGACCATGGACCACTGGCCCGGGAGCGATGTCGAGCTGAGCTTGGTGCTGGGAGAATGCAGCAGCAGCGTGATTGGATTGGGGAAAAAGGGATAGTACAGCCACGCCAGAAACGCCAGTACGACCACTGTCACCGCGGTTCGGATCAGGCGCCGCCTGGACAGCCATTTTCGACCACCCGGAGGCGGTTCTGCCCATTCCGGGAGGCTGACGATCGTCCGCTGGCATTCCTGGCACGGTTGCCCCGGCGTTTGGCCTTCCGCCCCGCACGAGCCGCAGACGGCGGTACTGTTTGACCCGGAACCGGGACGGATAACGTCACTCATTGGCGATAGATTAGCCTGTCATCGGGGGTTGGGGCAACCACGCCAGAGTGATCCGGTAGGTTGAGGCTTCACCAGGGGGTTGGCGCGGTGCCCTGGGTTGCGAGCCTTTAGCGGCCCACGAGCCGAGTGGCGTGGCGCAATAGTACGGCGCGGGTGCAAATACGCACCCGCGCCCGTCAACCGACTGGCTGAGTGGAGTTGTCCCGGGCGCACTGTCAGCAGGGTGCCTACTCTGAACGCCGGACCAGACGATTACAAGTTGCGCTGCTTGGGGTCCAGCTTGTCGCGGAGCCAGTCGCCCAGGAGGTTCATTGACAGAACCGTCAGCAGGATGGCCAAGCCGGGGAAGAAAGAAACCCACCAGGCGTCGGTCACAAACTCACGCCCGTCGGCCACCATCAAGCCCCATGCCGGGGTAGGCCGGGAGATACCGGCGCCCAGGAAGCTGAGGGTCGCCTCCAGCACGATGACGAAACCCACCTGCAGAGTGGCCAGCACAACGATGGTGTTGATGATGTTCGGGAAGATGTAGCGGAACATGATTCGCGGGTTGGATGCTCCCGCCACCCGTGCCCGGGAGATGTAGTCCTGAGCCCTGATGGTCAGCGTTTCGCCTCTCACCAGCCGCGCATAGCGGGACCACTGGCTCAACACCAGCACCGCGATCAGTATTTTCATACTCGGCCCGGCCATGGCCGCCACCACGATCGCGACCACGATGATGGGCAGGGACAGCGAAATGTCCACCAACCGCATCATGATATTGTCCCACCAGCCTCCGTAGAACGCGGAAACGATGCCGAACGTAGTGCCGACCAACCCCGAAATTGCGATGGCTACGCCGGCCACAATCACCGAGACCCTGGCGCCGTAAATGACGCGGGTGAGAACGTCCCTACCGATCTTGTCGGTGCCGAACCAATGCTCCAACGACGGTTCCGCGAGACGGTTGGTAATGTCGCCGGCCAGCGGTTCGTAGGGAGCGATCCATGCGGCAAAAATGGACGGAACGATCAGTACGACCAGCAGGACAAATGACGGGATAACCGGATATCGGAATATTTCCCGCGTTATGGTGCCGATACCCGGCAACTGGCGCGGGCTTCGTGTTGGTATTGCTACGGCCATGGCTGTAGTCCTCGCTTAATCCCTCGTGGCATCAGTTGTACCGAATGCGGGGGTCGAGATAGGCGTAAGCTATGTCCACCAACAGGTTTGCCACGATGTAGATGGTGGTGAAGGTAAGCATTATGCCTTGCAACAAAGCGTAATCGCTCGACCGCGCTGCGTTGAACAGGAGGAACCCCAAACCGGGCCACTGGAAGACCGTTTCGATGGAAACGGAGCCCACCATCAGCGAACCCAGGGTGATGGCGAAGTAGGTCAGCGGGGCGATGGAGGCATTCCGCAAGCAGTGTTTCCAGATTATCTTCCGCTCCGGGAGCCCCTTGATCCGGGCCAGTTTCACGTACTCGCTATCCAGCACGTCCAGCATGGACGACCGGACCAGGCGGAGCATTGCGGCAACCTGGAACCATCCGATGGCCACGGCCGGCAGGATCAAGTGTCTTAAGCCGCCCTTGCCGGAGGTTGGGAACCAGTCCAGCTGCACCGCGAAGATCCACATCAGGATGATGCCGAGCCAGAATACGGGCAAGGATTGTCCCAGTAGCGCAACCACCTTGCCGGTCCAGTCAAAGACGGTGTCCCGGTAGGTCGCCGTCAGTACCCCGATGGGCAATCCCAGGGCCACAGCCACGAGTATGCCCGCCCCCGCCAATTGGATCGTAGCCAAAAAACGATTCTTGATGAGTTCGGCTACGGTGAACCTGGGGTATTTGAACGAGTTGCCGAAGTCGCCCCGGACAGCATTCCAGACGTAGGTGAAATACTGGATGTGCAACGGCTCGTTGATTCCCCAGAGTTCTTCTAGGTCTGCCCTGACCGTGGCGTCGGCATCGTCCGGCAAAATGGCATCCAGGGGATTGCCGCCGGCGTGGCCCAGAGCGAAGGCCACCACGCTCACCACCACCAGGACCATGAGCGCCTGGAGGAGACGTAGAACGATGTACCGTTGCATCCTTAACTCCTAGCCGAGTCCAAGCGGTTGCGATGGGTAAGAGGGGCGTCGCGATTGTTGGTCAACCAGCAATCGCGACGCGTTGAGATCAGGCTGTTGCAACGTTGCTACCGGCAACGGATCAGCAGGGAGGAGCCTCGATTTCCTCGTTGCTTCCGAGGTCACCGCCTTCCCAACCCGGGAAGGGCCAGGCGCAGATGATCTTGGGATCCACGATGGTCTCGATGGGCACCCAGAAGAGGGGTATCCACTCATGCTGGTAGAACTTGATGTCGCCCATCTGTTTCAGGATTACGGCGCGTTCGTCGTCACCCATGGTGGTCTGCAACGTGTGGTACAGGTCCTGGAGCTCCTCGGTCTCATACATGAAGACCGTGCCGCCGTCCTCCTTGGGAGTGTTGAACAGCATCATCTGGGCTTCCTGCGCCTTGAACGAAGGAGTGGTAGCCAGGGCCGTTTCGTGGTTGGCCTTATTGCGGCGGCGGGCAACCACGGCCGCCCGGTCCTCGTCCCGCAGCACCAGGGTCACGCCGATCTCGGCCCACGCCAGTTGCATGAACTGGGCGATCTGGGGGAGTTCCGGAGCGCCGGGGAAAGGATACATCGGAACGATGATCTCGAACCCTTCGGGGTAGCCGGCCTCTGCGAGAAGTTGCTTGGAGGCCTCAATGTCGAAGCCGTATTCCTCTTCCCAGTCGTCGTCCCACTTGGTATCCCACGGCGTCAGGTCGGGATGGAAGGAGTGTACCTTGGAGTCCCACACGCGGCCCTTGTAAAGCTCCTGCTTGAAGGTCTCCCGGTCCACCGCCTTGTTCAGCGCTTTGCGAACCTTGATGCCAATTTCGCCAGGCGCCGTTACGGGGAAGTCGGGGTCGTAGTTCTCGGGGTCGCTGTAGAACATACCGCCAAAGCGGAAGGCGGTCTGCTGGGCGGGTCCGGTGCTCTGGATGATCTTGAAGCCTTCCTCGACCAACTTGTCGCCCAAGTCCCGGTTGACCTCGGTCATGTGGGTCTCACCCGCGCGGAACTGGGCCAGGCGGGTGGCTTCTTCCAACACCCAGGTGTTCCGCATCTCAGGATAGTCCGGGTCATGGCGCCAGTGGCCGTCCGGGAACGCCACTGAGTAGTCGACGTGTACTTCCTCGACCCGGCCGTCATACTGATAGGGGCCGGTACCGGCCATACTTTCGTAGTACGCGGTGGTGCAACCCTCGCTGGCCTGGTTGGCGGCGACGTCGAACCCACCGGCCGCATCACATTGAGCCTTGCTGGATATCATGTTGCCGGCGGACTCAGCGGCGTAGAACAGGTATTCCGCCGACGGGCTGACCATGTGCACCCGGATATTGTGAGGGTCGAGGGTCTCCACGTAGTCAACGTTACAGATGCCGCCCTTGTAGCTGGCGCGGGTACCAATTTGGCAGTTGACCTGGAAGCTGTGCTCCACGTCTGCGGCGGTGAACTCACCAAAATCGCGGTGGAATTGCACGCCCTGTTCCAGCTCAAAGGTCCAAACATCGCCGGTGGCGTTCACCTCCCAGGTCTTGGCCAGCATCGGCTTCCATTCGCTGGTATTGGAGTCCAACTGGACCAGGTACTCCATGAAGGGACTGTGCTGGTACACGAAGTCAACACCACCCAACCACGGCACGACGGTGTCGTCAATCGGCGTGATCAGGCCCAGGATGATCTTCTGTACGGGCAACTGTTTCTCGTCCACGACCATGGAACCGGGTTGATCCTGGGTCTCGGGCATGGCGGTGGCCTGAGCCACGGCTGCCGGGGCGCTCGCCGGTTCCGACTGGGAAGCGGCAGGCTGAGCGTTGTCAGCCGGGGTTTCGGCGCCGCCGCACGCTGCGACGAACGTCAGGAGCAGCAATGCTGGTAAAAGCAGCAGCGCCGATGGGATCTTGATTCCGTAGCGGTTCATTACCAGACCTCCAGACTGTGATTGTCACGTCCGCGCCCTTTTGCACAGACGCTTGTCATCCATGATTCCCGGAAAGTAAAGCCAAAGATCGTCCTGGCTCTTTCACCTGGTTGCGAATTCAGTCGGTCTTTCAATATGGATGACGGTCTCCGTAATTGTGTATACGGAATCGTGCGGCGTATATCCTGTTGGCGACTATTTTTCGTGGCTATCAAAACGAAATCAGGTCATTCTTACTACTTTTGTTTCGTGTAGCGTAAATCCAAGCAGTGAGCAGATCGTCATTCGTAACGTGGGCCGGACTTTATACTAGCAGAGTAATTGGTGTCAATAGCGGTGCCGGGGCACACGCACCGGCGCCACGGGAACCGGGCAATCCGGCAGGCGTTGGACGCAAAATTGAGACAGCGGCCCGGAGACTGCCGCTCTTTGGCGGCCTCAGGGAGTCTCCACAACCGTCAGTTGTTGATTGGGCGACACATCATGCAGGGTTTGGACGAGCCCGCTGGGCCAGCGGATTTGCACCGAATCGACCCTGGCGGCTCCGCCCAGGCCGAAGTGAGCGGACAGCATATTCTGGCTCTTGTTGCTGGAGCCGGCCGTGATTTCCCTGATCTGCGTGCGGCCATCGGCAACCACCGTGATCCGGGCGCCGATACCGTCGCGGTTGCTCAGCGTTCCCACGGTTTGGACGCGAAGCCAGTTGGCGTCCCAGGCGCAGCCGTTCAGGAATAGCCGCGCGTCCTGCGGCTTATCCCCGGCCAGGCCCAGATTCGCCAGGTACAAGTCCAGGCAACCGTCATTGTTGAAGTCGGCATACGCCACGCCGCGGCCGACACCCGGGTCGTCGGCGCCGCTGATTGACGACACGTCCTCGAATGCCGCGTTGCCGGTGTTGCGCAGCAGCAGGTTGGGCTGGCGCCGGTGATTGGTGAACGGGTCGCTGTCCAGGTGGCCGCTGGCTACGTAAAGGTCCTCCCAACCGTCGTTGTCATAGTCGAAAAACACCGTACCCCAGCTGACTCGTTGCCGCCTTTGGAACAGTCCCAGTCCTGCACCGGCGTCGGACGCCGTCGGGGTGAAGGTGAGGCCGTCGCCGTTGTTTCGCAGCAGGACGTTGTCTTCGATGTTGGTGACGTAGAGGTCGAAGTGTCCGTCGAGATCGTAGTCACCGACGGCGAGGCCCATGCCGAACATTGCCACGTCGGTCCCGGAGTTGCGGGAAATGTCCTCAAATTGCCATTTGCCGCTGGCTGCCGGACCGTCGTTGCGCCACAGGACATTGGGCTGAACCTCCCGGCCGAAGTCGTTCACCACGTAGAGGTCGGAGTCGCCGTCATTGTCGAAGTCGAGCCAACCCGGTTGGAAGCCGGCTCCCCACAGGCTGCCGAACTCGCCCGGGATTTTCCGGGGAGGCGCGGTGTCGCCCAGAAGATGCGAAACATCCCCGAAGGTACCGTCGCCGTTGTTGTGGAATAGACCCAGGGGCCGCACCGCAAGGTTGAAGAATCTGAGATCGAAGGCTTCCATGTCGGATTCTTCCATGTGCCGGACAACGACGAAGTCCAGATGTCCATCCTGGTCATAGTCGCCCCAGGCGCAACCCATCGACCGGTAGCTGGGATCGGGGTCCGCCAATCCGGCACGGTTAGTCACGTCCACGAAGGCGCCCGATCCGTTGTTGCGGAAGAGCTTGCTGGTGCCCCAATTGGTGACGTAGAGGTCCCGGTCGCCGTCGTTGTCGTAATCTGCGGCGCAGCCTCCGTTGGACAGGTCCATGAGTTCGTCGACACCGGCTTCGGAGGCGACATCGGTGAACGTTCCGTTTCCATCGTTCCGGTACAGGGCGTTTGACCCGTCGATCTGGTCCGGAGATTCGCTCCAGGAAGGTTTGGAGGCGACGTAGATGTCCTGCAGGCCGTCGTTGTTGAAGTCAAAAACGACCACGCCGGCGCCCAGCGGGATCCGGTCCACCGGGTCGCGGTAATGTTGGAAGGCGGCGCCGGCAGTTGGCGCCACGTCGGTGAAGAACGGTTGGCGATAGCGGAAACCTCCGGTCAAGATCGCGGAACGGCCATCGGGATTGGTTATCATCGCGTCAACCACGCCGGCCTGGTGTGCGGGAGCCGCGACGGTCATCGTCTGCGCGTCGAGAAACTCAACGACCGGCGCTTCCAGTCCACCGATGGTGACTCGACTGTGTTCCTCGAATCCGACGCCGGATATGGTCACCAGGCTTCCGCCGGTGGAGGCGGCGGCCGGAGGGTCCACGGACAAGATACGGAGCCCCGGTGAGGCGGCCGGCGGAAGATCCCCGGGTCCCCACGCGGGTCCGACGTCGGCGCCGGGACTGCCGCTGAGGTTCGTCTGGTGCGACCCGTTGGCGTGCATGACCATGATCTCGGGGGCGCCGTACCGGTCGCTGGTGAACGTTATCCGGGTACCGTCCGGGGACCACGAGGGCCAGTAATCCCGGAAGGCATCGCCAGTCAGCTGCACCGGGTTCGTACCGTCTGCATCCATGACATAAACGGCCCGCCGGCCGGTCCGGCTGGAGGAAAAAGCGATTTGGGAACCGTCGGGCGACCAGGCGGGGAATTCGTCGGAGGTTGCATTCCTGGTCAGCCGGACCTGGTTGGCGCCGGCAGAATCCATCAGGTAAATTTCCAGGTTACCGTCGCGACGCGAGTTGAACAGAATCCGCTGCCCGTCGGGAGACCAGGCGGGGGAGGAATCGTAACCCGGGTCGTGGGTCAGGTTGATCCGGTTGGAGCCGTCGGCGTCCATCACGTGGATCTCCCGGTTGCCGTCCCGGTCGGAAGAAAAAGCGATCTTGTTGCCGTCAGGCGACCACGCGGGGAGCACGTTGTCCGGGCCATTGTCCTCGGTCAGGCGTCGCGGTCGGGACCCGTCCGCGTTCATCGCATAGATCTCGGGACTGCCGTGACGGTCGGACACGAACGCGATCTTTTTGCCGTTGGGAGACCAAACGGGCAAATCGTCGTAGCCGGAGTTGCTGGTGAGCCGCTTCAGGTCGGAGCCGTCCGGATACATTGAGTAGATCTCAAAGTCCCCGTCCCGGTCCGAGCTGAAAACGATGCGGGAGTTGGAGTCGTTCAGGAAGAACGGCCCGATGAACAGCAGGCCCACGCCTCCGACCATGCTCAGCGTCCACGTGCCGGCGGCAAAGGCGGCCACCGCTCGCTTGGGCATGACGCGGGCCAGCCCCCAGAAGGTAAACGGGCCGGCCGCCGCGGCTCCGAAGAGGAGCGCGGCCGCGGGCGCCGCGCCCATGCCGACCAGCATCAGCACGGCGACCAATGGGATCTCGAAAAGCAACGGCACGTTGATAAGAATGCCCAGGGTTGCGGCGACGGCGATCCCCGACACATTGTCGCCCAGGTAATTGGCGACGGTGTCGGGCGTTATCCATTGGATCACCAGCCCGCCGGCAAAGCCCGCCAAAATCATGGCGGGACCCAAACGCCACAGGTACCGCAGGCTGGACTTCAACCAATCCCTGAGCCCGGAGGACACGGTCTCCCGCCACGTGGCCAGCTCGGGAGGGCCGGCGTCCGCGCCGCCGCGGAAAATGTCCGCGAGCCGGACTTGGCGCCTGACCAGCAATGCCACCACCGGGCCCAGCAACAGAACACCCACGATGCTGACCGCGATGCGTGTGCTGGCCAGCATTGGGGTGAAGACCAGGGCGGCCATCACCAGGGCCGGCACGTTCAGGGTGGATGACCCCTGGGTTATGGCGATGGCGGTTTCCACGGGAGCCCCACGGTTCCGAAAGGCCGACGCGATGGGGACGATGCAGGCGGAACACAGGTTCATGGAGGATCCGACGGCGAACCCGCGCAACACCCCCTTGATCCCGCCGCCGGTGAACCGGGAGCCGCCGTTGCCGGGGAAAAGGAATACTTCGGTTATTCCCGCGGCGAGGAACGCGAAAATCATTCCGGCGGTCACGAGCTTCAGATAGCTGGTGGAGAAGTCCCACCACCGTTCGAAGAATCCGGTTTCCGGTTCCCGGTTGATGCAAAACCCCTGGAAACACTCGGCTCGGGGAGCATTGACGCCCGCCAAATCCGCTTCAACCGTGTCCAGCTTGGGGATGCGGTTGAAAGCCAGGAACAGGGTGAGAATAACGGCCAACAACAGAATGCCGATGACCCGCTTCTTTTTCAGCGCCGTATCAAACATTCGCAGTTGCGCTTTGGCAATAATCCGTCAATTCGGTGGCTGGGAAGATGGCCAAGTCGGAGGGTTGTCGGGCAATTGCTCCGGGTTTCGCAGGATGCGCGGATGTTATGCGCGCCGCGAATTGCCGTCAATGGCGACGGGCCGGCGCCGGCCCACACGCTGGTTGTGGCGTAACTCGACCCCGAGCACGCCGGCCCGTCGAGGCCAGTTTCAGGGCGAACGCGGCGGGTTTTTGAGCGCCGTCGATAACGCTCCTCGTCCCCCGGCAAGCCCGCCGCAATGGAGGCTGCCTGTTTTCTGTCGCCCGGATGGCCGGAACTCAACGTTGACTGTGCCAGCCGGCGGGAATATCATCGCGGGTAATATGGAACCGCATCCCCGTACTTCTGCAGGAGGGGCGAGCATGGACTTTGGACTGTTTACAACGTGGAACGCCGTTTACGAGGGCGACATGGTCCCCTGGGACCCGGATTATAAGGGCGGCAAGCTCCTTGAATCTGACGCCTACAAGCAAAATTTCCTTGAGATCGACCACATCGAAGACGCGGGCTGGGACTTCGTCTGGTTCGGCGGCGGTCACTTCTCCACCCAGGGCAGCATGGATCCCCAGTCCCTGATGCTGTCCAGCGTCATCGCCAACCACACCAAGAACATCAGGATTGGTACTTCGATCCACCGCCCGACCCTACGGTTGCCCGGTGAGACCGTATCGGAGCGGGCGTTGCCCCACGAAAGGTACGCCTTCGACAACCTGCAGCCCGAGGACCCCTTCCAGGTCGCGGAACAGGTTGCCATCGTTGACCAGATCAGCGAGGGACGCTTCATCTACGGAGCAGGGGCCCGCACGCGCGGCTCCGAAGAGCGACGGGAGTACTTCTTCGAGTACCTGGAGCTTCTGAAGCAGCTCTGGAACGAGGACAGCTTCTCCGGTTTCGAGGGCAAGCATTTCAATTACCCTGCCTTCTACGAGAGCTACATGAGCATCCCCAAGCCCGTGCAGAAGCCCATGCCCATGCTGCTCCCCGTGGACAGCCAGGAGAGCTTCGTGCCCATGGGCGAGCAGGGATACCGCATTGCCATCGGCGCCGGCAGTTCCCCTCACAACCTGCGGGGCTCCACCGTCCTCCGCCAGGACGTCCAGGACTACCGCAAGGCCTGGAAGAAGGCGGGGCATGACGGAGAGCCATCCACGGTCGTCAGGGTGCCGACTCTCGTCGCGGCCACCCAGGACAAAGCCGACCGCCGGGTCGAAAACCTGATGGACCTCGCCCGGATCTATTACGCGGGCCGCGTCGGCATCGGCAGCACTGACGCCGGCAGCGCCGGCCCGGAGGCCACCCAGGAAGTCAACCTCTTCGGCACGCCGGAAGAGGTGGTGGAGAAGATCCACATGTTCCGGGAGGCGTTCACCACCGACGAGATTATGTTCGAGTGCAACTGGACATCATCCGTCCCCCGCGAGGTGGTCATGGACACCTTGAAGTGCCTCTCCGAGGACGTCATCCCCCACTTCAAGTAGGCGGGGAGTTTGATCGGAGGGGATCAGGGCGGGCCGCCGATTGGCGGCCCGTTTCCTATTCAAAGTTGTGTTGCATTGCGGGGAGCATATTGACCGGCAGGCAGTTTGGGGTCTGAACGGTGATGCCCAAACGTGCTTTCCAGGCCGGCGAGATTGCCACGCTGCGCTCGCAATGACTGTTGGGTGGATGGCGACGGGATTGCCACGCCGCGCTTTCAATGACTTTGCGCGGCCATGCCTTCAGAAGTTCCAAAAGCGATTGCCCAATGTGCCGAGCGTGGTTCGTTGACTCGCGTTAAATGCCGGTGATACGGTGAGCCACCCTGACGAACCGGTATTGCGATGCGTCGGATCGATTATCGCTGGATTATCCTGAGCACTGGGTTCGCGATCCTCTTCTTCAACGGAGGGTCCCGCTCTGCCCTGGGGCTCATGCTGAAACCCATGGGCGACGACCTGGAGTGGAGCCGGTCAGTCCTGTCGTTGGGGATCACCGCGTACATGGTGGTCTCCGCGCTGGCGCTGCCCTTCGTGGGCCGGCTGGCGGACCGTTACGACCTGCGCTGGGTCATGGGAACGGGTGCGGCGGTGGGCGCGGTGGGCGTCGGTCTGATGAGCGTGGTCGCTGATCCGTGGCAGATGTTCGCGGTTTACGGTCTGGTATTCGCGTTGGGGAACGCCGGGATTTCCAACCCCATCGTGAGCGTCATGGTTGTCCGATGGTTTCCCGACCGTCGCGGCGTGGCCAACAGCGTAGCGGTATCGGGCAACGCCATTGGCCAGCTGGTGATCGTCGGGCTGCTGGCGCAGTCGTTGGTCAGGTTCGGCTGGCGGGTGTCTTACGGGGCGCTCGGTTTGGCCAGCCTGGTGATCCTCGTTCCCATCGTGTTGGCTGCCGTGAGACCCTCACCAGGTCAGCCCGCGGACGGTGATCGACCGCCGGCCAGGGTTCCGTCGGGGTCGGGCGAGGCGGTTGATCCGGGGCGAGCGCCCCTGTTGGCATCGGGACAGCTGTGGCTGCTGGGCGGAATCTACGCGATATGCGGGTTCCAGGACTTCTTCGTGGCAACCCATGTGGTGGCGTTTGCCCTGGACATCGGGTTCGGCACGCTGATCGCGGGGAACTTGCTGGCCCTGATGGGGGTGATGGGTCTGCTGGGGGTGCTGGTCTCGGGGTTCCTGGCCGACCGCATGGGGCCGGCCCGGCCGACGCTGCTCTGCTTCGTGATGAGGATCGGGATCTTTGTGCTGGTGATGCTGTCGCAGGCGAAACCGGCGGTGTTGGTGTTCGCGCTGCTGTATGGGTTCACGTTCCTGATGACGGCGCCGTTGACGGTGATATTCTCGGGCAACATCTTCGGGTCGGCGCGGTTGGGCCGGATCAGCGGGACGATATCGATGATCCACCAGATCAGCGGGGGCATCGGCGCGTTGGCGGGAGCGCTGGCGTTCGACATCTGGGGCAGCTACGACCGGGCATTCCTGCTGATGCTGGCCCTGTCGGTGGCAGCAACGGCGGGGACGCTGCTGGTACGGGACCGGACTGCGGGAGCTCCGGGGCCGCAGGGAGTCGTTTGCGCATAGATGAGATCAGACGCCGCACTGCTGGTGCGCCGGGAGCATCGGGTATCCGTGGGAACAGTGGAGACGCGGGTTTCGGAGGCGTCAACGAGCGAAGCGCGGCATCACCTTCGTGCCAAAATTCTCCAGGTTGCGCAGCATTTTGCGCTGTGGGATGCCGAAATGGGCGAACTCCACGAGGAGGTAGTCCAGGTTGCACACCTCCTGAAGTTCCTGGATCTTCTCGGCGACGTTATCCGGCGAGCCGACCAGCAGTGTGCGCGGCTCCAGAAAATCCCAGTCCAGTTTGACCTCTGGGTCGAGCTCTTCGCCGGGGTTGGTGAATACCTGCCGCCCGCGAAAGGGATCGTTGAATATGAACGCCGACATGATGCCGGCCTCGGCATCCCTGCGGGCTTCTTCCATTGACGAGGCGACGTAGGTGGAACGCATGACCGCCTGGTCTTCGCCCAACCGGTACGGGCGACCCTCCGAGGTGGAGCGGGCCTCGGCGTAGATTTCCATGCGTTGGCGGATTCTCAGAGGCGGGGGCTGCCAGTAGCAGGCTTTCAGGCCCATCTGAGCTGCGGTGGTCACCGACCGGTCGGTGGACACCGTCATCCACAGCGGAGGGTGCGGCTTTTGGTACGGGCGCGGGGTCACGCGCAGCCGGGTGACACGCTGGCCGTCCTGCCAGGCCGGATCGGCAGTGACCAGCGGATGAGAGAAAACGGTGTCCGGAGCGGGGAAGGTGTAGTTGGTCCCCTGGTGGTCGAAATACTCGTTGGACCAGATCTTGCGGACTATCTCGACGGTTTCCTGGAACAGCTCGCGATTCTCAGCGTCCTTGCGGGGATCCGCGTTGGCGTGGAATTGAGGTCCCTCGTAGGGCCAGATGCCGCGACCGAACCCGACTTCGAGGCGGCCTCCGGTCATGTTGTCCAGCATGGCCAGGTCTTCGGCGAGTCGGATCGGATGCCACCAGGTGGCGATGTTCGCCATCTGGCCGATGCGGATGGTGGAGGTGCGGGCGGCGAGATCCGCTCCCAGCAGTATGGGATTGGGGAGATCGCCCACACCGAACGGGCTGAAGTGGTGCTCTCCAAGCCATAGGGCTTCGAAGCCGAGCTCTTCCGCCAGGGCAGTCTGCTGCCGTAGGTTGTCCAGCAAACCGGCGGCATCGGCAGCCTCGCCGGCGGATGCGGTAACAGTGGTAAATGCCGCGAATCGCATGGTGGGCCTCCGGTCACAGGTTCGTGCGCTGAACATCCGCGCCGCGGATCATTTCACCCGGGCCAGCTTCTGCACGCGCTGGTTGGAAGTGTCGGCGCCGTATATGTCGCCGCGCGAATCGGTGTAGACCTGATGGGCGTACTCGAACGTCCTGCCCCGGGCCAACAGCTCGCCATCTAGGGTCAGAATGCTGATGCGCGGCACCTGGTCGGTGACGTAGACCCGCTGCTCTGCGTCGATATGCACGCCCATGGGACACTTGAAGTCGGTCCACTGGTCCAAAAAGTCGCCGTCGATGGTAAACACCTGCACCCGGTTGTTCTCCCGATCCGCTACGTAGATACGTCCGTCGGCGGAGACTCGGATGCTGTGGGGCACCATGAACTCCCCAGGACCCCGGCCGGGACGCCCGAAGGACGCGATGAGGGAACCGTCGGCGGCCAGCCGGTGCACCGAGGAGTTCCCGTAGCCGTCGGCGACGAACAGCTCGCCGGAGGGGGCCACGCAGACATCGGCCGGATGGTTGAACGGCGCCTGGAGGGCCGCGCGGTTTCGCGCGCCGATGGACGACAGCAACTCCCCATCCGGAGAGTATTTCAGGATCTGGTGGGCGTCCCGGTCCACGAGGTACACGGAGTCGTCGGGCCCGACGTGGATATGGTGGGCGTCGGCGGGTACGCCGTCCGGGCGGGTCCAGGCGGCCACCGGGTTCCCGTCAGGGTCGAACACCAGCACCGGGGGCCCCTGCCGCTGGAAGACGTAGACCCGATCCTGGCTATCGACGGCGACGCCGCTGATCCCCCGGAAACCCTGGCCGACCGGCAGGCGGGGCCATTCCGGTTGGTATTCGTAAACGTACTCGCCCATGCCGACGGTGATGGCCATGAGATTCCCTCCGTGGTCAACTCTGCGGGTTCCTGGCTGATTTTAGCATCAGCTGCGCCGGCTCCAATCCGGTATCGGGATATAACGGGGCGCAACTGGTCGCTTGACCATGAAACGGCGCGCTGTTAGCGTCCGGTATCCGTCATTAAATCTGCTTCACTGGAACCACCATACCAGAGGAGGTCGTTATGACCATTTCCACCAAGGCGGCAGCGCCGGCGCCCGCCCGTTTCACGGTCTCGCATCCGCTGGATCCGCTGACGGCGGATGAGATAGCCGAGGCGTCCGCCATTCTGAAGGAGCAACGCCAGTTGGGCGCGCGGACCCGGTTCGAGACCGTCGTGCTGCGGGAGCCGGATAAGAACGTGACGCTCGGGTTCCGGCCGGGTGATCCGATACGGCGCGACGCTTTCCTGGTGGTGCTGGACAACGACGCCGCGGCCACTTGGGAGGCGGTGGTATCGCTTGATGACCGCCGCGTGGTTTCGTGGGAGCACATCCCCGGCGTGCAGCCTCGGGTGATGTTCGACGAGTTCATGGAGTGCGAGGCTGCGGTCAGAGCGGATTCGAGGTTCCGGGCGGCCATCAAGAAGCGAGGTATCACCGACCCCAACCTGGTGATGGTGGACCCGTGGTCGGCGGGCAACTACGGTTACGAGGACGAGGAAGGCCGCCGGCTGGTGCTGTGCCGCAACTTCGCCCGGTCCAGCCCCACGGACAACGGCTACGCCCGCCCCATCGAGGGGGTCACTGCCGTGGTGGACCTGAACAGCATGGAGGTGGTGCGGGTTGACGACTACGGATTTGTGCCGCTGCCGCCCGAGCCCGGCAACTACGGCGCGGAGTTCGTCGGCAAATTCCGCGAGGACCTGAAACCGCTGGAAATCACGCAGCCCGACGGGCCGAGTTTCAGGGTCGACGGCTGGAGCGTAGCTTGGCAGAAGTGGCATTTGCGTGTTGGGTTCACGCCACGGGAGGGACTGGTGATCCACACCGTGGGGTACGAGGACCAGGGTCGGGTGCGGCCCATCCTTTACCGGGCGGCATTGTCCGACATGGTGGTGCCGTATGGCGAACCCGGCAAGGACCACTATCGCAAGAACGCCTTCGATGCCGGCGAGTATGGCATCGGTTCCCTGACCAACTCGCTGACGCTGGGATGCGACTGCCTCGGAGAGATCTACTATTTCGACGCGGCGCTGAACGATGGCAACGGGCAGCCGTTCACCATTCCCAACGCGGTGTGCATGCACGAGGAGGACTATGGCATCCTGTGGAAGCACACCGACTGGCGCAATGGGCAAACCGAGGTGCGCCGTTCCCGGCGGTTGGTGATTTCCAGCGTCGCGACCGTGGGCAACTACGAGTACGGGTTCTTCTGGTATTTCTACCAGGACGGCACGATACAGATGGAAATCAAGCTGACCGGCATAATCAATACTGCCGGCATTGCCGAGGGAGAAACGCCGAAGTACGGCACCCTGGTGGCGCCCCAACTGAACGCGCACGTCCACCAGCATTTCTTCAACTTCCGCATGGACATGAGCGTGGACGGCGAGGAGAATGCGGTGTTCGAGGTCAACACCGTGGCTGAACCGCCGGGTCCCGACAACCCCCACGGCAATGCTTTCTACGCTGAGAAGACTCCGCTAAGGACCGAGCACGAGGCGCAGCGGGTGGTAGATCCGATGAAAGGCCGATACTGGATGGTGTCCAACACCACGGCCAGGAACGCGCTGGGTCAGCCGGTGAGCTACAAGCTGATGCCGGGCGAGAACATCCTTCCCTTCGCGCATCCGGATGCCAGCATCATGAAGCGCGCGGGATTCATGACCAGGCACCTGTGGGTGACGCCCTACGACCGGGACGAGATCTCGGCCACGGGGCCGTATCCCAACCAGCACCCGGGCGGGGCGGGATTGCCCGAGTACACCCGGAACGACCGGAACGTGGAGAACACGGACCTGGTGCTGTGGTACACGCTCGGCTATCACCACGTGCCGCGGCCCGAGGACTGGCCGATTTCGCCGGTGGCCTACTGCGGGTTCAGTCTGAAGCCGGTGGGGTTTTTCAACACCAACCCCGTGCTGGACGTACCCCCGAGCGACCATTGCGAGGAGGGTTGCCACCCCTGACCGCGCCTCCACCCGAATGTTGACAGAGGAAGCGTAAAAGGAACTCCCGCATGGCACGACGAATTAGCAGAGAAACCGACGACATGTGTGCCCGTGTTTATCAGGAAATCAGCGCCGCCCGGATCAACCGCGAGATTGGCAATGTGGTCTTTGCTTTCCCGTGGGTGAAGCAGGAAGGCAATTGGGTGGAGCCTTCACCGCTGATTTTGGCCGCTATTACCAAAAGAGCCGAGTTGGGGAAGCCGATAAAGAAAGGGGCGTTCCCGATCCATCTATGCAATGTCGAGGATGTGGAGTTTCCATTCAGCCACGGATGGATGAAGAAATTCCGCAGCGTTGGGTGCCTCGTTGTCGAACGCTTCTCGCGTGGCTCAACGCTCGTAACCAGGGTCAAAGTGCCAAGCGAATACGTTCGGCGGAACGCGCTGCAATCTGCGCTGGTGAGTGTCCCGCAATTTCACCTCGGTATGACTTGGTATTGGCCGACGATTGATGCCCTGGAGACGGTTTGCCGCGACAACAACCAAGTCAGACAGGTCCGAAAGCAGTGATGAAGCCCCGACGGTCGAGCCAAAAGGAACAGCAGCAGGACGACGTTTTAATCGCCGCTGCGTTTGTCATTCCGATAGTCTTCATCCCGATCGTCGGGGCGCTGTCCCGCGTCAACTATTCTTGCCGAAACCTGTTGCCTCATTGAGAAATGTTACCGAAACTCTAGCACTTGGGGTCCGCCCCAACCAGCGCTAATTCCGGCATTGCAGGGAGTCCCGCCATGGGCTCGCCAGCCGTGGCGTAGACCAGCTCTTTGCTCATGATGCCGCGCCACTGCTGCACTCTGCGTTGCAACGTGCGCAGGTGAGCCCGACTGAAACGATCTGGCTCAGCTTCTTGCAGTCGGCCCAGCAATACCACCGCACTGGCATCCGGGTCTTCCTGCAACCAGCCCAGCACGTCGCACCACACTCCTTCGAAAGGATCTGGCCGAGTTCGCCAGGTGCGGGGCGGTTGCACCCGCCGCTCCCGTGAGGTACGCGCTGCATCCTGCCGCCACAAGTCGGGCAACTTGGCCAGGAACTGTTCCAGGCTCTCGCCGCTGGGAGTGGGCCGGATTTCGGGGAATGTAACCGCTGCCAGGGCCGACTGGGCTTCCCGGATGGCGTGCAGCAGCGCCACCGGGTCCAACTTGACCCGATACTGACTCAGCGCCGCCTTCATCTCCACGCTGACCGCGTCGTGCTGCATCAGCCGATCGCAGGGTGTGGCGGGCGGGCTGTACCGCTTGACCACCCTGGAGCCGTGCCGAGTTTTCTCCACCAACTTGAACGACGGCTGGAAGTAGTTCACGTACTGTCGCACCGCCCCGTACAGGTGGGCCATGGTCTGACCGGCCACCGAGCCGGAGTAGCGGTCATGACCGACGAAGTGGCGGACCACGGCGCCATTCTTCTGCTCGATCCAGGCCTGGTCGTTCTTGCGGTACGGCCGGGAACGGGTGAACTCAATGCCCCGCTCAGCGCAGTACTTGATCAGCGTCTCGTTGATGAATACGCTGTCGTTGTCCGAGTCGATGCCTTTGACGGGGAAGGGCAGCTGTCGCCCGATGGCCTCCAGTCCTGCCACCACCAGGGACTGCTCTCTGGCCAGCAGTGGAACGGCCTCGGTCCAGCCGGTGCAGATATCGGTGGCCACCAGGCTGTGGATCATGGAACCCCACAGGGAGCCGCCGTGGTGGACCACCAGGTCAATCTCCAGGAATCCTGGTGGCGGCGAATGCCAGTCTGCGAAGGTCCGCACCGGAATATTGCGGCCCAGCGGCTGCCTCCGGCGTCTGAGCCGGCGGCCCGCCGGTGTCCTGATGGGCTGGAGCAGTCGGTCCAGGGTGGCGGCGCTGGCCGCCAGCAGCCGTTGGCGAACCCCAGGGTCCAGATCCAGGTGGCCGTGGCGCTCCATGGACTCCACCAGGTGGGGCAATGCCGCCTTCAGCCGCTTGCCGCAGATCCGGTCAGCAGCTTCCCAGGCCAGGATCACTGCTTCTCTCACGGCCTCGTCGTAGATGCGCCGGCCCTTCACGGTGGGCAACTTCTCTCCGTCATCGCCGGATTGCCCCAGCAACCTGATGCCATGCTTGCGGTGATGACCGGTAACCGCGATGAACTCGTCGAGAATCAGGCTTTTCTCCCGCTTCGATGAAGCTCGGTAGCGGTCTCGGATCGTCGCCAGCAGTTCCTGTTTCGCCATCTTGCTGATGCCTCCCCCCACGCGATTGCCTCCCCGATTTTGGGTAACATTTTATTTGAGGCAACCATTTGCGTTGGGTAACGGTTTTGTTGAGGCAATGCGCGAAAAAACGTCCACTATTTTTGCCGGTTCACCCCCTCGGCCTGGCCCCGTTGCTGGGCGGCATCAGTCCGGTAGCTGGGGACGTCAAACTCCAGGATCACGGAGTGGTGCACGACCCGGTCAATCGCCGCGGCGGTGGCCATGGGGTTGGCGAAGATGCGCTCCCACTCTGAGAAGACCAGGTTGGACGTGATGCCCAGCGACCTGCGTTCGTAGCGTTCCGCGATCAGGGTGAAGAGGACCTCGGACTCTTCGGCGCCCTGGGGCAGGTAGCCGAGATCGTCAAGGAGCAGGAAATCGAAGTTGTCCAGCTTGCGCAGCCGGCGGGGTAGGTCCAGGTCGCGCTTGGCGGCGAGTAGTTCCTGCACCAGGCGGTAGGCCGGTGCGAAGAGGACCGAGTGTCCGGCTTCGACCAGGCGGTGGCCCAGGGCGCAGAGCGCGTGGGTCTTGCCGGTGCCGGGCAGTCCGAAGGCCAGCACGTTGACGCCGTGTTCCACGAAACTGCCCTGGGCCAGATGGTCCAGTTGCTGCCGCAGGGCCAGGGGCATCCGGTGGTGCTCGAAGGTTTCCCAGGTCTTGCCCGAGGGGAGCCTGGACGACTGACGCAGCCGGTTGATGCGCCGGTGGCGGCGATCGTCGGCTTCCTGTTCCAGGACCTCGAGGAAGATGGGTAGGGCGTCGCCATGTCCGGAGGCGGTGAAACGGTCCACCGACTGGGCGCCCATGGTGGGCAGCTTGAATTGGTGGCACAGCTGGCCGATGCGTTCCTGCATGACGCTGGTGTCGATTACCGTCATCCGCACACCCCCACCGTGGCCAGGCTGACCGTGAGCAGGCGGTCGTAGATTTTCAGGTCCGGCTGGCCGGACAGGGTCAGCGCTGGGGCTTCGGGCACCTTGGGCTCGGCCAGGTCTCGCACCTCGGCGTAGTCGAAGGGCTGGCCCGCCTCCAGCAGCAGCGACAGCGCGCTGTCCACCGTGGCTTCCATGGTGGTGGCCGCCAGGTGCAGGATCCGCACGTACTCCACGTCGGCACGCTCCCCGCGCCATCCGTTGAGCGCATCGTAGGCCAGCCGAAAGTGCAAGGTGGGAAACAGCTGCTCCCGGAAGCGGTAACGGGCGAATGCTCCCGGCTTGCGCACCAGTGAGCCGATGACGTGGCGGTAATTGACGTTGGCTGCACCCTCGCCGCGCACCCGTTCCATGCGTTCCACCAGGTGGCCCTTGTAGTAGACTTCCACCCAGTCGGCGTACAAACGGATCTGCACCTCCTTGCCGATGAGGCGGGAGGGTACGCTGTAGCTATGTCCCGCTACCTGGATGGTGCTCCACTTGCGCACCTTGGACTGGTAGTTGACGTATTCCGGCACGGGAGCTGGCGGTAGGGAGCCCAGGCAAAGCATCTCCTGCTCCAGCTTCCCCTCTACCAGACGATTGCGTCTCTCCACCATCTCCCGTACGAAGTGAGCGTAGTCGTCGGCGGTGTGGAAATCGCGGCTGCCCCGCAGGATGAGGGCCTGGTCGATCGCGTCCTTGAGGCGGTAGTGGGCATGCTCGGCGACGCCGTTTTCATGGCTCTGGCCGCGATTGATGCGGGTGGAACGGAGACCGTAGTGGTCCAGCAGAGCGGAGTAATTGTCGTTTAGTGCACGGCCGCGGCTGCGTTTCACCTCGTGGGTGGCAGCCGAGGTATTGTCTGAGCGCACCACCTCTGGGACGCCGCCCAGGGTCCAGAGGGCATTCTGCAATCCCTGCTGCAACGCCAGGAAGGTCTCACCGGCGGCGACCTCGGCGTAGCGCCATCCAGAGTGGCTGAGGATCAACTGGAACAGCAGGTGCGGGTAGGACTCTCCGGCGATGGTCACCTTGAGTTCCCCGCAGTGGGTGAAGTCGAACTGGGCTTCCCGACCCGGCGGATGCTCCTGGGGGAAGTACACCTCCCGCTCCGGCCCGTGCAGCGCCCGCCAGTCCTGTAACCGTCGTTGCAGCGTCCTGAGTTGGGAGGCGCTGAACCGACCGGGATGCTGCTCGGCCAACCAGTCAATAATTGTCGTTGCCCTCAGCCTGCCGGTCGGATCATTCCGTAGCAGCGGCTCGATCGCATCCTCCCACACCCCGTCGAAGGGATCGGGCCGAGTGCGCCACCAGTGCTCCGGTTTCGTCGCCGACGGCAATGGACCACTCTGCCACTTGCGCGCTGAACGCACGCTCATCCCAGCCTTGGCTGCTGCCGTTTCCTGTGTTTTGCCTTCCATACGTTTCTGCCTCAGTAGCCCTACTTGTCGGTCTGTAATCAACGGTACCTCCGTACCGAATGATTACCCCATATCGACCGGCAAAAATGGTCGACGCTACCGGCAGGATCAATTGTCGTTAATCAGGCGTGGACTTTGGGCATGTGGCCGGACTGGGCGTACTACGAATCCAAGTGCCCTACGGACTCACGCCAACTGGATTACACCAAGGGTCATATCATCTATACCGATGAAAATCGTTGCCGGACCTGGGATTATTCCGAACACTATTACAGGAAATATCCTGACCGGCGTCCGACGCGTCAGTAGAGACAAGGAAACCCACGCTGGGTCCGTTTGGACGCCGTCCCAGCGGGAGTTTCGTTTGCGCCGCAACACCAGTTATAACGGATGTCCCTGTTCCAACTTGTCGAGGACGTTGTACCCTTCCCAAGTCAAACCAGTGATGTTAACGCCGTTGCGAGGGAGGGATGGAGATGGCAGGGTCTCGAAAAGGCCGGCATCAACGCCCATACTCATATGGAAATGCACTTCTTCGCGTGAAGCGCCGCCTAGATTTGCGGGCACACTCACGCGAGTGCCTGTGGTGATCGATTGGTTGGCCACATGTCGGAGTATTCCCGCCATCAAGTCAAGATTTCGTCGCATAGTAGTCACCTCGCCGAATACTCCTTCAAACATTCCGGGAGTGGGGTTGGGGATGCCTGCTCATTCAACAGTCGATCATTCCCGCAAGCCTTCGTGGGTAAAGCCGGAAGGTCGCGCTATCCATTCCCCATCATTAGTCTGGGTCACCAGCCTATGGACTGCGTGCAGGTCCACCCCCTCGACCCATTCCGCACCTCCTGGGGCGGGAACGTACGCGGTCAGCACCTCATCTTCTACCTTCCTCGCCTTTGCAGGACTTCGAAACTCCCAAAAGGCGCGTAAGGTCAAGGATCGTGGATTGCCTTGCTGGAGGTTGTCGAACCGTTGGTTGACGCGCCCAATCCCGATCTTCCAAAAGTGGTCGCATCCGCTCTCAGTGATAAGGTACAGGCCGTAACGGCCCGGGTCTGCCTTGGTTTTCCCATGCTGCGCAGCCTGGTATTCCCGGTAGGCGACCCAGAGCTCTTTTCGCTCGTTGTCAACGTCCTCAATCAGGAACTGCATACCTGACAGTAATAGTGCACTGGCCATGCGCGCGTATTTGTCGCTGGCACCATGGTCCTTTGCTGCCTTTTGGAGCGTCAAAGAACCGGTGCGCCCACCATCGCGGGTCGCATGGCTTGCCCGGGCTGCGGCCATTGCCCGCTTACTTATTTCGCCTGATCTCCCAGCCATTTTTCAACCCCTGTGGATTATCTAGGGGTACATTTGCCCCTGAGTCCATATTATCCAGGAGAAGGCTGGATGTCAAACGGAACGCATTCTTGACAGCATCCGGAGTCGCAGAGAATCGGACGGGGCGCACCTATGGCGCCTGGAGCATGGGCCAGAAGGTGGCGGCGGCGCCGCCCATCATCCAGTCGAGGTCTTCGGCGGAGAGCCAGGGGAGGGCGGTCTGCCCGAGTTGGACCTGGCCGATGAAACCGCCCTCGCGCGACGATGGGAAGTTGGTGCCCCACATCATGCGCCTCGGGCTGAACGCTTCGATGACACGCCGGAACAGGTCCTTCTCGTCGTCCGTCAACCCAGCGTAGGGTCCCAGGCTGGTGCTGGAGTAGCGCAGGTGGGCATTGGGCAGGCGGGCCAGTTCCTCCAGGGCGGTGGTCATGCCGGGCTTGTCCTGGGAACCGCTCCAGCCGGCGAAGTGGTCGGGGGCGAAAAGGACGTTGGGGTGCCGGCCGCCGATGTTGCGCATCCGGTCGACGCGATCGGCCGTGCCGCCGCCGCCGATGGAGATGGGGACGCCCAGGGATTCGGCGCGGTCCCACAGGGCGTCGCAACGAGGATCGTCAGGCTCGGCCTGGCTCTGCAGGCGGACGCCCCACATCCCGCGCTCGTTGGTCCAATAGGATAGCTGGTCGGCGGCGTCGGAGGCGGCCGGGTCCAGGATGCCGACGGCGACGGTGCGAGGAGCGTACTGCAGGGCGCTGTCGCACTGGTAGGAGTTGTCCAGGCCGTAGGTGCCATTGGGCTGGACCAGGGTGGCACACTCCACGCCGGCGCTGTCCATCTCCTTGATGAGGTCCGCGACGTTGTTGCTGACCTCGAGAGACCAGCCGCTGGCGTCGGGATGGAGCGGGTGAGCGTTCCTGTCGCTGCTGACCACATGGGTATGGGTGTCGATAATCATGGGAGAAACTCCTGGGGAGGTTGGGCGGGACGAATGGTGCCCATTCTACGCTATGGATCGAGTGCGTCGCGGCGCTTCAGAACAGCTCGCGGCTGGCGATGTCCGCGCCCTCGCGCATGGCGCGCAACTTGAGCCAGACGATGCCAGCGTCGACGCGGTTGGAGCCGGCGGAAGTGTCGAAGCCGCAGTCGGTGCCGGCGAGCACGCGCGTGGGGTCGCCTCCCGCGGCGGCCACGGCCTGGTGCAGTCGGTCGGCCACGAGGCGCGGGTGCTCCACATAGTTGGTCTTGGTGTCGATGACGCCGGCGACGAGGAGCATGCCCTCGGGCAGCGGGTGATCGCGGTACACGCGGTGCTCGTGAGCGTGTCGCGGGTTGGCCATTTCCATCACCAGGGCGCCGACATTGGCTTCGTAGAGCAGATCGAGGATGTCCTCCAACGGGACGTCGTAGTGATGCGGGCCTTCGCTGTTGCCCCAGCAGACGTGCAGCCGCACCCGGTCGCGGGGGATGTTGGCCAGGGCGTGATTGATGGCGCGGACATGCAGGGCCACCAGGTCTCGGAAAGCCGACAGCGGTTCGTCCTGGTAGGAAACGTGCCGTTCCATCGCCAGGTCGGGGCAATCCAGTTGCAGGGTCAGGCCGTTGGAGACGATGATCTCGTACTCTTTCCGTAACTCCTCCGCCAGCGCAAGGACGTAATCCTCGTGGCTGTCGTAGTACCGGTTGCCGAGGGTCAGAGCGACGATGCCGGGAGACGCGGCGGTCATGAACAGCTCTTCAGGACGGTCATCGGCGGCGTCCACCGCGTCGAGCAGTTGCCGGCATTCCCGTTCAACCAGGTCCAGCCGGTCGTAGTTGAGCGGCCCAATGCAAGTTGGCACGTCGCGCATCAGCTGCACGACACGGGGGCGTGCCACCGCGGGAAATTCGTTCTGGTCGCGGTGGCCGCGGCGGGTCCAGGAGCCGCCGAAGCCGGACATCCGCTGCGTGACGTAGGTGGAGAAGCTGATGCGGGATTGCTCGCCGTTGTTGATAACGTCAACGCCGGCGTCCAATTGCGCCGCCACGACGCCGGCGGTGGCCTCCCGGGCGGCAACCTCCAGCGTCGTCGGGACGACCGCTTCGCCGCGCGACACGGAGGCCAGCATGCCCACCAGTTCCTCGGGACGGGGGAGGCTGCCGGTATGGGTGGTGAGGATTCGGTTTTCGCTGCGCTTCATTGGAGGGTACACCCGGGGTGGGTAGGGTTGTGATGGCGTTTCCGACCATACCACGAGCCGGACGCGTCGGCCTCCGAAACCGGTAGGTGTACGGAAGAAGGGTCCGAGTCCGGTTTTCCGATGAGTTCAGTTTCCCGGAAAGACGCCGGAGAGGGGATTTGTGACGAAAAGAGACGGTGTTGCCGGTTGCCCAATCGGGTTACGCCGAATATTATATCTTGGCGCGGTTAGTGAAAGCGCAAAAGCAACGATACTCTCAAGCATAACGGAGTGAGAAATGGCAGTTGGAAGCACTTACAAGGTAGTCGAGCTGGTGGGATCCTCCAGCGAAAGCCTACAAGAAGCCATTGACGGGGCAATCGCCCGGGCGGCCCAGACCATCCGCAACCTGGACTGGTTCGAGGTGCGGGAGATCCGCGGCACCATCGACGACGGACACGCCAACTGGTACCAGGTCAAGATGGGCCTGGGGTTCCGAGTGGACGGCGGTGAAGATATCCGCGAAGACTAGGTCTGCAGCGTGTCCCGTTTCGGATACAGCGCCCGTCACCACAGGTGACGGGCGTGTGTTCGGCTTATCTGGGGCCGATAGCTCCGGGTACGCGCGGCGCGGTTGGCGGATGGGTCCGGGTGTGACCATTGATGTGCCTGATGCCAGGACCATTCAGACCGTTGGGCCGACGCCGACCCGTAGTGAGGGTCGGGGTGTGACATCCGCCGCGGCCACCATTTCGCGGAACGCAGACACAGCAGAAATGACGGCTGCAGGATAAGCAGGACGAACGGGGCTTGATGCCCGCGTTCTCCCGTGCCGAGTGCCAATGCTATTCGCATCCAACATCAGCAAAGCCTATTCCGAGCGGACCCTGTTCAGCGGGTTGAGCCTGTCGATGGCTGCGGGCGACCGCATCGCCCTGATCGGGGCCAACGGCTCCGGCAAGACGACGCTGCTGGACATCCTCGCCGGCGATACTCTGCCGGATGCGGGCGCAATCTCCGGGCGGCGCAACACCACGGTAGGATACCTGAAGCAGGAACCGCCGCCGTTCGCGGGCCGGTCACTGCTCGAGGAGGTGCTGACCGCCAACCTGGAAGTGGTCGCTCTGTCCGATCGGATTGCCGCGGCCAGGGAAGACCTGTCAGCGACCACCGACCCGGCGGAACAGCGCGATCTGATGGATCTCCTGTCGCGGCTCGATGTGGAGCTGGAGGCCGCCGGGGGAGCCGACCGCGACCATGAGGCGAAGGCGATCCTGTCCGGCCTGGGTTTCAAGGAGCATGATTTCTCCCGCGTCATGGGCGAGTTCAGCGGGGGCTGGATCATGCGGGCCGAGCTGGCCCGGTTGTTGTTCCGAAACCCGGACCTGCTGTTGCTGGACGAGCCGACGAACCATCTGGATCTCGAAGCCAACCTGTGGTTCGAGAAGTACCTGGCCTCTTTTCCCGGCGGAGTGATCATAACTTCCCACGACCGCGCCTTCCTGAACCAGGTTGCCAACCGGATTCTCGCCATCGAGCCGGCAGAGGTGGTGAACCACCGCGGGAACTACGACGACTACCTGGTTGCCCGGGAACGCGCGCTGGAAATCAAACAGGCCGCCGCTGCCCGCCAGGAACGCGAGATGCAGAGGCAGATGCGCTTTGTCGAGCGGTTCCGCTACAAGGCAACCAAGGCCAGGCAGGTGCAGAGCCGGCTGAAACGGCTGGAACAGGTTGAGATCATCGAACTGCCTCGGGCGACCCGGAGGATCAACTACTCGTTCCCCGAGCCGCCACGGAGCGGCACCGACATCATCAGGCTGGACAACGTAGCCAAATCCTACGGCGACAACGTGGTATATCGCGGTTTGAACCTGACGCTGGAACGTGGGGATCGCATTGCGCTGGTTGGGCCGAATGGGGCCGGCAAGACGACGCTGCTGAAGATCCTCGCCGGCGCGCTGGCCGTTGACCATGGGGAACGCCGGCTCGGTCATAACGTGATCACCGCCTACTATGCCCAGCATGTGCTGGACCTGCTCAGCGCCGACAATACCGCCCTTGCGGAGTTGCAGGAGGCCGCGCCGTCGGAATCGGAGCAGAACCTGAGAACCACCCTGGGCGGCTTTCTGTTCAGCGGCGACGACATTCTCAAGCCGGTATCCGTGCTGTCCGGCGGTGAAAAGGCGCGGGTGGCTCTGGCCAAGCTGCTGCTGCAACCCAGCAATTTTCTGCTGATGGACGAGCCGACCAACCACCTGGACATAGCGTCCCGGGAGATCCTGGCCGACGCTCTAGGCGATTACCACGGGTCCATCTGCCTGGTGACTCACGACCGCACCCTGATCCGGCAGGTGGCCAACAAGATAATTGAGATTGACGGAGGACTGCCCCGGGTCTTTCCCGGCGACTATGACGGCTATCTGTATCGCAAGCAGCAGGAGGCGGAAGCGCGACCCGCTCCCGCAGCTGCCACGGACAATACACTGGTCACCGCGGAAAACGCCCCTACCACGCGACGGTCGCGGAGACCCCTCACCGTCAAAGAGGAAGAGGAGCGATCCCTGGGTCGGCGGGCCCGGCAGCTGGCGACCCGCATCGACGAGATCGGCGCCGCCATTACTGAGCGCGAGGCTGCCACTTCAGAGCTGGAAGTAATGTTCGCCGACCCGGAGCGATTCGCGGACCGGAGCCAGTTGGAGGATACCGGCGAGCGGTACCGGACGCTCAAGGAGGAGGAGCAGTCCCTGTGGGACGAATGGGAGCGGCTGTCGCTGGAGGCGGAGGACGTGGACCGGACGTTGGTCGCGCTCAAAGCCAACTGACACGCCGTGATCACGTTCAACCCCGTCCCCACCAAGTCTAGGCTGGGAGCTGTTCCTCCGCTTCACGTTCCTGTTGTTCCGCAAGCTGGCGCAATCTATCCGGCGTCAACTTTTGCATCGCGATTGCCTCAAACCTGTCCGGTGATAGGCGTTTAGCAACTCTCTCCGCCAAACTTTTTGATGTTGGCAACAATATGCCCACGATTCCTCCAAAGATGTAAAACCACACAATGCGCGCTACTTGTACGGTCATGATTGCCATTCCAATGGCGAATCCTTGATCAAACGGATTTGTGCCAAGTAACTGAACTGCTATCGATACCGGTTCAGTGAATCGGTAATCGAGCGCATCGGTTAGATATACCCGGCAAGCCCAGAAACCGCACCACATCACGCAGATACTCGCCCGCGTCAATATGGCAAAAGTGACGCCGCCAAATTCAGCGACCTTAGAATCGTCCCTCTCCATTCCGGCCACATTCCATCATATCAAACGGCCCCAAAGTAGCATCCGACCGCCAGCCTTGACAAGCGATTTCGCCAGGCTAACGGTTGGCAACCACCGGAACCCCGGCTACGGTCAATCCCGCCAATTGAGTAAACCCCGGCGGTTTGGAGAGCCGGTGTGCACAGGTATGTAATTGCCTTTGTGAAAGGGCTAAGCGTCGCCCGGTGACCAGATCCAGTACCTCGAAATGGCGCCGGCATCCACGCGCAGATCGAATCCGGTAATCATTTCAGCGTCGTCGGACGCCAGGAACACCGCTGCCTTGCCGTAGTGTGTCGGACCCGGGAGCCTGAGCAAGGGGGCGCCTCTGCTGGCGTCCGGGATTAGTCCAGCCGCGCGTTGTCCCAGGCGGGGTCCTGGCCAATCCACCCCCCATCTGGCGGCCCGCTCCCGTCCTTCGGACTGGTCAGTGGCGGTTGGAGTCAGGCTGTTGACCCTGATGCCGTAGGCGGACAATTCCATGGCCACAGACCGGGTGAAGTTGAGCAGTCCGCCCTTGGCAGTACCGTAGCCCACGTTGCCGGGTTCACCCTGATGTCCCGCGGTGGAAATGATGTTGATGATATTGCCCTTTCGATCCTGCTGGATCATCAATTGAGCCATGTGCTTGGTGAACAGAAACGCGCCGGTGAGAATGATGTCGGTCTGGCGCCGCCACTCGTCCAACGGCATGTTCAGCACGCCCTTGAAGTTGAACTGGGCCGCGCCGTTGACCAGGATGTCCACGCCCCCAAACCGTCCGGTGGCCTTGGAGATCGCGGCGACCACCTGGTCCTCGTCGGTGACGTCGCAGGCTACGCCGATGGCCTCATGTCCCTCGGCGACAATGGCCGCGGCGCATTTTACGGCGTGGTCCTCGCGGATGTCGACGCAGACCAGGTTGGCGCCGGCCCGGGCCAACTCCTCGGCGATGCCGCCCATGATGTTCGGACTGGTGCCCGTCACCAACGCCGTTTTGCCTTCGAGTTTCAAACGCCAGCCTCCATCGCCTAATCTGTCAAATAGTCCAAATGACCGCAGGCCAAATCATTGCAGTCCAATTTACCGGGGGTCAAAAGATGATGCTGACCGCGCCGTGCCACGAGAGGGCTTCCAGGTCCAGGACCGCGTGGCGGTAGGCTATTTTCAGGTTCCCGCCATCCCGTCGCAGAATGTAGTTGATGCTGCCCACGTAAGGTGCCCCCTCGCCGGCGCGGAACCGATAGACTAGGACGTTTGAGGCGACCGAGAGCTCGCCGTTATCGGTTTCTTCGACGCGCACGTTGGAAACAAACCGACGGGTCCGCGACCACGGGTACTCGCGGTGAGCGTGGCGGCTGTTCAGCCGGACGGCGCGGGCGCGCAGACGGGTGATGTCGTCGTCGATGAACACGAGGTCGCGCTTGGGGTCCCCGTCCGGCAAGTCGGTGGTGGGGACCACATATCTGGCATCCTGGGTGAACAAATCGACCCAGTCGTCGAGGCGCCAGTCATCAAGCAGCGCGGCTTCCCGGAACAGGAAATCCTCCACCTGCTCACGCAACGTGGGCTGGCTATTTGCCGTCATCGTTCACCTGGCTGAGCCGGGCGCTAGTCGTCATTTCCGATAGCCAGCGCAGCCTCGGTTTCCCTGACCGGGCCGTCCTGCACGTTGGTCTTGCTCAAGCCCTGCATGTTCGCGTGCCATTGCCGCCAGAAGCCCCGCATCTGGAGCTCATCGGTTGATTTGGCGGGGTTGAGCATACCCCGTGAGATGTCGGACCACTCGGTTTCGGTGGCCCGGAAGCCGATCTGACAGGACTCCAGGGCTTCGACGTCATCGGGGGTGGCGAAGCCGCCGGGGCCGAGGAAGGTCAGGAAGCTATCCAGACGGGTGGCCAGCATGGTCTCCGATTCCTCGCGGGGGACGAGGTGCCAGGCCGTGACTTCCATGTGGTCGGGAGCCAGGGGTTCGAAGTACCTGACGGTGATGGCCATGATGTCGTTGATCACCAGGTTGGGATAGATGATCAGGTTCCGGGAAGTGTCGGCCATGCGGAAGGTGCGCTCCTCGCCGTATTTCTCCACGAGCCGTTGGCGGGTTTGTGTGATGGGCTCCCGGGCTTCCTCACCGAACAGGGGGTGCCAGTGGGCGATGGGGCGGCCGTTCCGCACCGGAGACTCGATGACGCAGTGGCCATTGCCCAGGGCTTTCGCGGTGCCGACAATGCGGGATGCGGCCGTTTGGCCGCTGTCGTCGGTTCCGAGGCCGCTGATATAGTCCAGGTAGGTTTGATGCGTCGGGACCAGGTGATAACCGTCCAGGCTGTTTTCGACCAGCAGCTTCCAGTTGGCTTTCATGGTGTACTTGTTGGAACCGGCGACCATTCGCATCCCGGCCTCGGATTGGTCGACGATCAGGTCGAGGTAGTCCCTGGCGCCCGCCAGATAGGTGACGAGGTCCTCGACGTAGGGGTTGAAACACACGAAGTAAAAGCCGCGATAGCTTTCGACACGGGGCGGTTCCTTCAGGCCAAGCTCGCCCCGGTCGAAGTGGGGGCCGTAGGCATCTTGGTCGGGAACACCGATCAGCTCTCCATGGGTGTTGAAGGACCAGGCGTGATAGAAGCACTGTAGGACGTCGGCGTTCCCCGCGTCACGGCGGCAGATCAATGCGCCCCGGTGGGGGCAGGAATTGAGGAACACCCGCACGTGGCCATCGCGGCCACGGGCAAAGAAAAGCGGCCGGCCTACCACCGTGCGGCGCCGGTAGTCTCCGGGGTTCTCCACTTCTGACTCGTGCCCCAGGTAGATCCAGCATCGGTTGAAGATTTGTTCCTGTTCACGCTGGAACAAATCGGGGGAGGTCATGGACGACCGGTGGACCCTGAAAACTCCCCTCTGCCGGTCATCGATGATCAGGTCTTTGATCTCCATAAGTTCACCAGTGTCCCCAGCGTAAGTTCGAAGATGGTGCAAGCCTAGAGTCCTTCTACGGGGCTGTCAACAAGCGTGCCAGGGCAGGGCAGCGCATCCCGGTGGCGGCAAGGCGTCGTCCATCCAAGCCCAAGCGGGCTTTCCACCCCGCCGCGATTGCCGTGCTGGGCTTGCGATGACTTTGAAGGGGCGCGGTGTTGGGGTGGACGCTACCTGACGCCGGGGCCCCAAGTGGTGCCGAAATCGAAGCGGGAAGCCAGTTGCCCGGTGAAGGTAGTGGCGTCCTGGAGGGCCAGGTACACGGCGCAGGGACCCAGGGCGCTGGGGTCCACCCGCTCGTGCCAATCGCGCTGTGTCCATGGAATTGCGGCCGAACCTTCGCTGCGCAGTCCGCCGGGGCTCAGGATGTTCACGGCGATGTTGTGGTCCCGCACCTCCTCGGCCAGGCAGTAGCTGAACATGTGGACCGCCGCCTTGCTGGCGCTGTAGAGGACGCCGCCGCCCTGGTTGGGGTCGGTGGCCATCCTGGAGCCGATGTTGATGATGCTGCCCCGTCGCTGCTCCATCATCGCCGGAAGCACGGCCCGGCTACAGAGATACGGGCCGGTCACGTTGACCCGCATGAGCTGCTCCCAGCGATTGGCATCGATCTCCATGATTGACTCACCCAGCACCATGGCGCCGGCGTTGTTGAACAGCACGTCGATCTTGCCGTAACGCTGCATCGCCTGGCGGACCATCTCATTGACCTGGGCCTCGTCGGTCACGTCGCAATCAATGGCGAGTACGTCTCCGCCGGCGTTCCTGATCGCGGTCGCCGTCTCTTCCAGGGTCCCCGCCAGGCCGGTTGGGGACTGGCGTCGGGCAGATATAACGACGCTGGCGCCTTCCCCGGCGTACGCCCTGGCTATGGCCCGCCCGAGCCCCCGGCTGGCGCCGGTAACGATTGCGACCATTCCGTCCATCTGACCCATAATTTACCTGCCTGCACGATTTGGGCGACGCGCAGCCGCCATTACGACCACCGCGCTATTGTTGCATGGATAAACGGGATCGACGGGATTAGGGATTTGCTGCCTCAGCGTTCACCTGGGGCATTCGCCTGGGCACGGCCGGCACCCCTTGAAGGCTGGACAGGTCCATGGCTGGCAGGTCCACCTGGAGGAGTCCGTGGACGCCATTGGCAAGTTCGTTGTAGCCATCAAACCAGGCCGCCAACTGCCGGCGCCATGACTCCAGCCCGCCACTGGCATGGAGTTCGAAGGCCGCTTCCCGTCCGTCCAATCCCGACGACACCTGGTCCCAGGCCAGCTGCAGCAACGCCGCCCGTTGCATCGCGGTGTAACCGCCACCGCCGAAGGCGTCTTCCAGCTCGGCGGCCATCGCAGGGTCCGCGAAGTCGGTGTCCGCCGGCGCGTTGATCAGCGACGAACCCGGCAGGCCGCGCAGGATTTCGCCCATGCGTTGGCGGACTTTGAGGGTGTTGACGCCGGCGGCGGCCACGTGGATCTGGTTTGGCAACGGATACCCGCTGACCGACGTTTCGGGGTCCAGTTCCGCCGCAGTCATGCAGGTGCGGGTGGTTTGCACGTTGACGGTCATTTCGACCAGCTGCTCGATCGTTTGCGCATTGTCCTTTAAGCCCATGATTTCGGCCAGGGCCAGGCCGAGACCGAGGGTCAGTTCCGCCTTGGCCAGCCAACCGTAGCTGTGGTGCCAAATCATCCAGGACACCAAAGATTGTTTCCGATTTCTGTCGGGGGGCTCCCCGGTGAAAACGCGGTTTCGGGGTATAAAAACGTCCTCCATCCAGACCATGGAATCGAGCTCATCAAACCGGCCGCTCAGCGGCGACAGGAAGGCGTTCTTGTGCCTGGCGGCCGGTCGGCGGGACACCACCCGCAGGCCGGGGGCGTTCACCGGCACGATGAACCAGAGGTGCCGTCCGCTGCCGGCCGGCATATCATTGCGGGTGGAGACCAGCAGGTCCTCCGCGAAGGGCGTGCTGGTGTGCATCTGGATCTTGCCGCTCACCACGATGCCATCGGCGGTTTCGCTGACCAGGCGAAGCGCCGCCCGCTCGCTCTCATCCGGACGAAGCCGGGTCCCGATCAGCGGGCCGCCGCCAGCGTAGGTCAGGAACCGGCCGCTGGTGGATATATGCTCCAGATATTCCTCAGCCTTATCAATATCCTCAGCGGAGTTGTCCAGCCGCTTCATCACGTTCTGCAACCCCAGGGCAATCAGTTCGCCATAGCCTGGAGTGTGGGTCATGTTGCCGCCGGTGAGGAAATGCACGGCGCTGATTTGCTTCCCCATGCGCCGCAGATCGTCGGACGTCTTCGGCGGGGTGAGCGCCAGGGGATGCCGTTGGCCGTTTGGGTCCGGCGGGGTCAGCAGGACGTCCTGCCAGTCGGGATCAAAGTGGCGGTCGTACCAGGCCACGTACTCATCCACCATGGCGGATGTCGCCGGGTGGGTCGTGACGTCCGCCACCGGGCCTTCGCCCAGAACCCAAACGTCGCGCCCATCGCGCAGAGCCTCTTTGTACTCAGCCCCTGTCCTCATACTTCACCGTCCGCGAGATAGCCGTATCCGATTTTCAATGCCGAACAGCACGTCCACCGTGGTGCAGCGTCCCGCCGCCTGGTTCGAAATTGCGTTGAACCTGCCTACACGAATTGCGTCTGAGCCCATCCTTCGTCAAAGGGGGTCCAGAAGTGGGAGGTCAGCTTCAGGTGTTTGAACATCCAGACGCCGTCCACTCTGACGTACTCTTCGTCATATCGTGCAGATCCCCATACCGCCCGGTCGCCGTCGGCGTAGGTGCACGGCTGGAACAGGTACCAGACGCCGGTGGCGGTGTCCCCGCTCACCTCGATGATGGGGTTCATCACCATGTGCACGGCGAAGGGCAGCCGGTTGGGAGCGTTGACGAAGAATTCGCGGATGCCCTCCCTGCCTTCGGCTCTGCCCCGTATGCCGCCGTCCCAGATCGCGTCCGCGACGAACAGGCTGGCGATCTTGTCGGCGTCATAGTTGTCGTCGCAGTAGGCGCAGTAGCGGGCCTTGAGGCGTTTGATCTCCTCGACGTCCTCCAGGGCGCGCAGCCGGCGTTCGATGTCCTCCAGGCTCATGGGTATCTTTCCTCCGTAAACGTTAACGACTCGCGGTAGCGGAGTTTTCGCCTTCGTCCAAATCCACGGGTGGCCCCAGGATCAACGAGGCGCTTGCGTCGCATGGGAACCTCAGGAGGTTGCCAGTTCCTCGAACGAAGGCTCAGGCATCCCCTGCGTCCACGTTGGGTCCCGCAGCTCCAGCCGGTTGCCGCTGGGGTCGTAGAAGTACAGCTCGCGTCCGGTGAAGAACCCCTGTGCCCGGTAGGTCAGGTTGTCGATTTTGATAGCCCTCTGGCGGAACACCCGGCACGCCTCGTTGAAGGTGTCGGGCGATACCGTGAATGAATGGTGGGCGCCGCCGTTCTCAGCGAGGAGACCATCCACCGGGCTGGAGCGCTCGCACAGCAGAATGTTGTGGTCACCGACGTTGAAACACGACATAACGCTGTTGCCGAGCCTGCCCTTGGGCGTGAGACCCAGCAGCTCGCCGTAAAACTCTTCCGCTTCGTTCAGGTCGTTTACCGGGATCGACCAGTGGGTTACGCCTTCTATTTTCAAAGCTGCCATATCGCCTCCTGTAGCCTGACCCTGGCCCGGCTTAACGTCCGGCTCGGTTGGCGGCCATTATAGGCACAACGGGGATGGCAGTAACCCTGGTAGCCTGCCCAGTTGCAGAATGAGTTTCCCGGGTCATTCGATTGTCGGCGTCGGGAATGGAAGGGCGCGGCAGCAGCGAGGCGATGCGTCCGCTGCTGGCGAGGGCCGGCGCTGTGGCGACGAGATTGCCACGCTGCGCTCGTAATGACATTTCAGTTGCTCGCAATGATATTCAGGTTGCTGGCAATGACATATTGGACGCAAGTGGGTATGCGCGAACCCTTTTACCTATTGAGGGATCGCCCGAACGGAGGGCGATGCCGTTCGCGGCGTTTCCAACTTGGGGAACCCTGTGCGCAGCCCTCCGCACTTGGCCGAGCCAAAAAGTGGCCGTGTTAGTATCGAGTGAAGCAAACAACACCGAGGTGGACGACATGGTTCTGAAAGGCGAAGACTGGCTGGCGCAAACCGTCGAAGCAACCCTGGAGCCGGACCTACCGGTTTGCGATACGCACCACCATTTCTGGGTTGCCCGACCGGAACCTGCCGCCTACCAGCGCTACCTGCTGCCTGATCTGACCGCGGACGTGAGCAGCGGACACAACGTCCGCTCCACGGTCTTCATCGAGGTGCGGTGCGAGTACCGTCAGAGCGGGCCGGAAGAGATGCGGCCGGTGGGTGAGATCGAGTACATCGAGACCATCGCGACGGAGAGCGCCACCGGCAGCCACGGTACCACCAAAGCCGCGGCGGCGATCATCGGGCACGCGGACCTGAAACTTGGCGATGTGGTGCGTCCGGTGCTGGAGGCGATGCGCGCCGCCAGCCCGGGCCGCTTCAGGGGCGTCCGGCACTCGACGGGATGGGACACCAGCCCTGAGTTGGTGAACCGTGACATCGAGGGAGCCTTGTCCTCACCTGGATACCGGGCCGGAGGCCGGGTGATGGCCGACATGGGACTGGTGCTGGAGAACTCGCTCTATCACCCGCAGCTGTCAGAACTGGCAGAGTTTGCCCGAGCGGTTCCGGAACTGACCATCGTTCTGAACCATATCGGCGGGCTGGTGCGCGTCGGCCCCTACGCGAACCGGGATGACGAGGTGCTGCCGGCGTGGCGGCGCGGAGTGGCCGAGGTGGCCCAGTGTCCCAATGTCGTCATCAAGTTGGGTGGGGTCGGACAGCTGCGCTATGGGTTCCACTGGGACGACCGGGAAACTCCCATCGGGTCGGAGGAACTAGCCGGCGCGCTGGGTCCGCTGATGAACTACTGCATCGAGCAGTTTGGCCCGGACCGCTGCATGTTCGAAAGCAACTTCCCGGTAGACAAGCCATCCTATTCTTACAACGTTCTTTACAACGCTTTCAAACGACTTTCGGCCGGTTATACGGCCACCGAACGCGCGGCATTGTTCCATGACACCGCCATGCGCGTGTACGGCATCAGCGACTGACCTCGGCGCTCGGTTGCTGGAATTTGCGCTCAATCCGGTGTTGCACCGTCGGTGTCGTGTCTGAATGCCGGCCGAACACCCGAGAAGCTTGCCATGCGCCGGCGCTTTCCAGCAGGGAGGGCAGGCGCACTCGCCTGAGACATCGAACACGGGGCTAGCATCAGGTCGTACCTCGCGCTGATGATAGCCATCCGCGGCGATTAGGCTGCGGCCGGGCGGGCCCGGCCGCCCTCACAAAGAAAGGCGCATGAGTTCTTCGGAGAAGACGATCTCGCCATCGTAGATTCGGCTGATGTCGCCAATGCCCTGCTCCATGGGGCCGTGGGCGGACAGGTGGGGGCCGATGTGGACCAGCACCAGCTTTTTCACCCCGGCGGCCTGGGCCATTCGGGCCGCGCCGGTCGTGCCGCACTGGCCGCCAGCCTCCCCGTTGCCGTCCATCACCGCCTGGTCATCCCAGCACATGCAGAGCATCATGTCGGCGCCGCGAGCCAACTCCGTCACCGAGTCGCAGGGCTGGGTGTCGCCGGTGAAGATGACGCTGCCCTTGGGGGAATCCACCCGGTAGGCCAGGGAGTCCAGGTAGGGTTGGACATGCTCGCCGGTTGCGGCAGTCACCTCCCAGTCAGGCCCGCTGAAGACCTTGCCCGGGCCGACGTCCCGGGCGGCGACCGATGGGGCCGGGCGGGGCAGGGTGCCGCCGCGATTGACGAAGACCTGCTGGCTGAGGGGGTGGTTGACCCTGGCCTTCCAGTCGTGGGCGAACAGGCCGTTTTCGCCCAGGATGCCCTCGGTAATCTTCTCCGTCAGGTCGGGGCCGAAAACCTGGAGCTGGTTCTCCTTGCCGATGCTCTGGTCCCAGCGGCAGAGGAGGAAGCAGGGATAGTCGATGTCATGGTCGAAATGGTGGTGCGTGAAGAAGAGGTAGTCGACCTGGGTGGGAAACAGTCCAGCCTTGACCAGTTTGTGCGTGGTGGCCGGCCCGCAGTCGAACATCAAGTGCTGGTCGCCGAGTTTGAGCACGTGGGAACTTCCGAAGCGAGTGGGCGTGGGCGTGGGAGTTCCGGCGCCCAGGGTGTAGATTTCAGCCATGTTGATCCTCACATTTTGGGGACTGGTTGTTTTGTTGCCGGCGTTTTCGTTGACGGCTGCATCGTCATGGAGCTGATTCTAGCACCGCAGGAAAAAGGCGACCCCGGTATAATCCGGCGAAAGATGTCCCGGCCGTTCGGGAGGGCATGTCCCCGTCCGACTGACCGATCACTCGCGGATTCCTTGAACGGAGTTGACCGAACGGAGGAGTTGAACCATGACCCTGGGCCGTTTTCGCCTCGTTAGTCAAGTGGGCCGTGTCCCCTCCATGACCGTGCCTCTGGACCGCCAGCAGGAAATCCGGTTCCAACGCCTGATGGAGGAGTCGGTCATGATCGACCTTCACCAGCATCCGATGGTACTGCCCGAAGACTTCAGCCGGTATTGGGAGTACCTGCGCAGCGACCGCTACGTCTGGGGCTACGACGCGGTACGGGAGGGCGGCTTTACCGCCGTGGGGACGGCCAACGTCTTTCGCGGGATGCTGCACACCAACGAGATGTCCTTCATCCGATTTGCTGATCTGCTGGAAGAGATCAGCATGATGATTTCGGACATTGCGCGGCATGACGACGTGCTCCAGGTCAGCAACGCGGCCGAGATCGAGTCGGCCAAAGGGCAGGGCAAGGTGGGGTTCCTGCCCACGGTGGAGCACCTGGCCATCGGCAACGAGCTGAACCTGGTGGACGTGCTCTACAACGCGGGAATACGGCTGGCCGGCCTGACCTACAGCCGCAAGGCATACATCGGCGACGGCATCTTCGAGCGCAACGACGGCGGGCTCAGCGAGTTCGGGCTGGAGGTCGTTCAGCGTATGAATGAGCTGGGGATGGTGGTTGACGTGTCCCATGCTTCGTTCCGCACCGCCATGGACGCCATCGAGGCATCGGAAACCCCGGTGACCTTCAGCCACGACGGGTCCTACACCCTGGCCAGCGACAGTTTCCAGGCCCGGCGGTTGCGCAAGGACGAGGAGTTGCTGGCCTGCGCCCGGAAGGGCGGAGTCATCGGGATAACCGCCGTGCCCAACCGGTTCAGCAACGACCCGGAACAGAGCATCGAGTGCGTGCTGGACCACTACGATTACATGGTCAACCTGGTGGGCATCGACCACGTGGCCATCGGTACCGACACCGGCATCGGCGACTCGGTGGGCGTGGGCGAGGTGGTGATGGGCCGCCCCGGCCCCACGCCGGCGCGCTACATGAACGGCCTGGAGTCGCCCGCCGACGGCAAGAACATCATCCGCGGCCTGATCGCGCGCGGCCACTCCGACGAGGATGTTAGGAAGATTGCGGGCGGGAACGCGCTGGCGCTGTTGCGGCGGGTTATGGGGTGAGGGCCCTAAACGTTGCGGCTCACCGCAGGTCCAATCGTACGGTTTGACAGCCGCACGCGCGGCTAATCCATCCCCTAGCATGTCCCTAACGCAGGTAGCCTATTGCTGCCCGAACTCATTGAAAGCTTGGAGCAGCTTCATAGTTGCCTCCACATTTAGTTCTGATCCTTGGTATCGGCACTCATAGAGGCCTTGCAAATTGGACGGTAACGTCACTCCGTCTTCGACTAGCAGCACAAACCTTCCATCGTAAAGTGCCATGGCTGCGCCGATTTCGATTAGGACGTTTTCATTGATCAAGTGGACTTCGTTTCCGTCCCGGTCGAAAAGTACACGTTCGGCTGACACGTGTATTACGGCAGCATCGCAAGTTTTCATGTCGTCCATTACTTTTTGAGGGACAGGTTTCGCGGTTGTTTCGTGTTCCATCGCCACCACGGGCTCGAACTTTCCGAATGTCACGATCTGTTTGACTTGATCCAAGATCTTCAAATTTTTGCCGTGTGTCAGGAAAACGCGGTTACCCGGAGTCGGGCCGCTTAGGTCGGGGGACTGGGTTTCTACGGTTGCGACAGGAGCGTTGATTTCAACGTCGACGGGTATGGTGTGCTCGACAAGTTCGCTATTTTCTTGGAGGTTACCTCCGTTGACGAACGCTTGGGCGGCTTGCGTATCAAACTCAAAGCGAGTAGGCATCCCCCGTCGTCCGATGAACATGGTACCAAGGTCCGCCCCTTGGGCGAGCTGAAAAAAGCAAATGGCTTGCTCATTCAACATCTTGTCTGAATCGGAAACTTCATCTCTAAAATGTTCGTACCAGTGTGCGGCGACATCAGTGGCCGCCATAATCGTCTCACCGGCGTGAACCACGCGCTCCACCACCGCTGAATAAGAGCCGGTGCTCCGTACTACATCGCGCAGGACCTCATGTCGGTAAGCCCCCGAATCTCGGATGATCTTTCGTCCAGTTTCGGTGATTTTTAGCTTATTGTCGGCTTCCTCGAGCAGTCCCCATGTTTTGAGCGTGGAAATCTTCCGCGCATCCAGAAACTTTTTGTCTACAACAGCCTTCGCTTCCGCGAGAGTTGCGCCTGTGGGTTTGGTTACCAAGTAGCCACAGATCGCGTTGACATCGTCGGGCGTAGTCCGAATCGGTAGCGACATGCTCACCTCCAATATGCCGAGGGTTAGTTATGCCGCTTAATATACAGGTCGCCTAATAGGCCGTCAACCTTTGACGCTAAAATTGGGCGTGTGGGGGAGTGGCAGATTGGAAATCGGAAAGATATTGCTTCGACGGTTGAAACCGATGGGCCGTACCAAGGGACTGGGCTTCGGTTGTTCTGGATTGCAGAGCGTCACTCCAGCCGGTCCCGAATCTGCCTCTCCCTGGGGCCGCTTCTATGGCCAATCACAGCGAGCGGGCAACCGGAAGGGAAGAGCAGATCCGTCCGTTCTCCCCCCAAGGGGAGTAGTGCTTACACGTTCAGCTCCAAGATGTACAGCCCACCCTGTAGCCGGTCCACCACGTACATTATGCCGTTTTCGTCGACGTGGACGTCGTTGATGCCGTTGGCGTCGGCGCCCTCGGGGATGCTGGGGATGTAGTAGGCGACTTCCCGGGGCTGGAAGGGGTTGGTGGTGTCGAAGACGCGGATGCCGGCGTTGAAGAAGGTGGCGTACACCAGGGTGTCAGAGCGCAGGGAGAGGGGGCCGGGCCGGTTCTCGTGGATGTTGTGCGCGCCGTAGCGGCCGGGGCGGTTGAAGAAGTCGTCGGTGTCCTGCATGGGCAGCGTGCTGACGATCACCGGGTTGGTCTCCAGCCGGTTGTCCATGAGCCACACCAGCTTGGGATAGTCGGCGCCGCCCAGGGCGGTGGCCTCCTGGGTCACCACCAGCAGGTCGCGGCTGAACAGCGGGAGGACGGTGTGGGTGAAGCCCGGGAAGGGCGGCGCGTAGTTCAGCTGGGCGACCATGGACGGGCGGGACACGTCGGAGATGTCCAGCGTGATGACGCCGGAGTCCTTCCAGCCGCAGTAGGCCCGGTCGGCGCGGTTGGGGTAGACGTTGGTGTTGTGGACGCTGTGTCCCACGTCCAGGTAGGGATGGCGGTCCGGCGGTGGGGCGTCGTCGCCCTCCTGGGTGCCGGGGAGCCACCAGCGGCCGGCCTCCCGGGGATTGGCGGGGTTGCTCACGTCCATGATCACGTAGAACTGGTCGTCCTTGGGATCGGTGGGGCGGGAATCGGGCGTCCCGGTGGCGAGGTGGGCGTAATCGCCGTCAACCCACCACAGGCAGTGGCAGCCCCGTGAGCCGGGCCCCTGGGCATCCCAGTAGGCGATGCGCCTTGGCGACTCGGGGTCGCTGATGTCGAAGACGCCCATGCCCGTGCCGGGCTGGCCGTGCTCGCGGGACTGGTAGGCCACCAGCATCGTGTCGCCGAAGATGGACAGGGAGTTGGAGCGCAGGTGGTTGTGGTCCAGGTCGGTTTGGGTCACCACTTTCGGGTTCGCCAGGTCGGTGACGTCGACGCTGGTGAAGTCCTTGGGCGCAGACTCGTGGGCCATGTAAAGGATACGCCGTCCGCTGGCGGTCTGGTGCAGGTCCACGCCCTCGCCGATGTTGTTGTGTCCCTTCAAATCGACGTGGGAAATGAGCTTCATGTTCTTGGTTTCGGCAGCTTGGGTTGTCATGAAGCCTCCTCGGTTGCTGCTCGTGCGCGGTCTGTAGATTTTGTAACGCTGCAATTGAGGGCAGTGTACCACCGGGCAAGTTCCGGGTCGCTGGCAAACGCAGTGGGTCCGGCATGTGTCCGCCGGCGACCCGGGCAAAAATGACGTGCAGCACGACTGCTTCAATACCTGTAGAATTCCAGCCAGGTTAGGTTGAAGGAGGGATGCGTCCATCATGAAGTTTGCTTTGTTTTTGTTGGGTTCCTGGACGGAGCCGGAGGCCGGCGCCCAGAGCCGGATCTTTGGCGAGATGCTGGAGCAGGTTGAGTACGCCGAGGAGCTGGGGTTTGATTCGATCTGGATCGCGGAGCACCACTCCAGCCGCTACGGCATCTGTCCCTCGCTGATGCCCCTGCTGACGCACATCGCCGCCCGCACGAAGAAGATACGCATCGGGGCCGGCGTCAGCGTCCTGCCCTTCTACAACCCCATTTTCCTTGCCGAGGAGAGCGCCATGCTGGACGTTCTGAGCCACGGCAGGTTGGATTTCGGAGTTGGTCGCGGCTCGGCGGATTACGAGTACGGCAACTTCAACATCGATATGGACACGCGCGACGTGCGCACCCAGGAGGCGTTGGACATCATCCTGGGCCTGTGGACGCAGTCGGATTTCTCCTATCAGGGCGAGTTCTACCAGGTGAAAGACCTGACCATCGCTCCCTCGCCCGTGCAGAAGCCCCATCCGCCGGTGTACATGGCGGTGTCCCGGACGCCCGCCAGCGTGGACGTCGCCGTGGAGCGGGACCTGCCCATCCTGACCAGCTTCTCCACGCCGGAGGCCGACAACCTGGGCCTGTTTTCGCTGTACGCGGAGCGGTGCGCTGCGGCCGGAAAGGATCTACCCGTGGGCGAGATGCCCTACTTCCGATACGTGCATCTGGATGAGGACGAGCACGCGGCTCGGGAATACCCCCGCGAGTCCATCAGGTGGGTGCGCGACCTGGCAACCTACCGGCGCACGCTGACCCGCGGCGACGAGATCAACGTGGACCTGGACCACTGGCGGACGATCCGCACCACCGAGCCGCCCAGCTACGAGTCGGAACTGGAGGGCACTGTTTATTTCGGCACGCCTGACGATTGCGTGCGGAGAATAGAGAAATTGCGGGACGAACACGGCATCGGGTACTTCGGCGCCTGCATGTCCTTCGGCCACATGGAGCACTCCAGGGTAATGCGGTCAATGGAGCTTTTCGCGAAGGAAGTGATGCCCAAGTTCCCGGATTAGTGCTGCGCCGCTGACTGGTGCGGGTCCCGGATACCGCTGCCGGTCATTGGCGTTTACGCTGTCCAAAACAACCAGCCCATTGTCCTAAGGTGCAAGGATGACGCTGCAGCAATGCGTACGCGGCTGGGACGCACCAAGTCCAACTAGGAATTGTCCTGCACCTCGGTTGGTATACTTGTGGATCTCCTTGAGCGGTATCATCCGGATTGTTAGAATTTCTTTACAGGCCGTTCCGTATTGCGGTGGTCCGTCGGCTCTGGATGATCATTTCGATCGCAATCACGGTTGGCTCTCATTTTTCGGGTACCATACTCTGGATCACAGCCATTTCGAGATTATGAGAATCATATGATGAAACACTTAGAATTCAGATTAAGAACGCCCGATTATCCTATGCTAGAACCAGCTAAGAGGCTAACACTCATGGATCAAGAGAGTGTTGAACAGATGCCGACCGACCGGGCGCGGCAAATGTTGAGCCCCGTGGCTTGGGGCGATCAATATGTTATCCGTGCCAAATTTCAAGAAGCAGGCGTCTTCATCACCGTTGATTGGGTAGTTCTCATTATAGGACAGGGCCTCCTCCATTGCGTTTCCGTGTTGTGCGGCTGGCTACAATTGATCGAAGAAGTTCTCACAACGCACGCCACGATTTCCCTGGTAACGGTGCTTGATAAACCGTCAATCCCATTGTACGGTTATCTGGCTCGACAAGCGAAGCTCCTTACTGCCAAAAAGGTCGCTGTGCATTTGGCGGTGTTGTTGCTGGGCGCTCTAATTGGCGCAGTAGTCAACAACTGGATCTGGCCGTTGTTCTCCGGAGGTTAATTACCATGAACCAAATGACGGAACGTGAAATGACGACCTCAGTCTCGCAAGTTGCACAGAACCTCGGATATAAAGTAGAGATGGAACCGTCGACAAGGCATTGGCGAAACCTGCGGCGAAGTTACTTGAGCCCCATCAATTTCGGTCGCGTGCTTCGTCCGGACTTGCTCGTCAGCTATGGCGACCAATCTGTCGTGGTGGAAATCAAGAACACAGGCGTATTATTCGGGGGGGTGGAGCAGGTGCTCCTATATGCCAAAGTGTTCAACGCTGCTGGGGTTCTATGCATGCCCGACGATGCGTACTCGGATGTGCCCGCAAGCGTTTCAGGGTACGCCGACGGCGAGAATGTTTTGATTTGTCCAATTTCCAAAATTGGCAATGTGCTAACAAACTTGTTGGGTCCGCCCGACAATCGAAATCAGGAGGCCACCATGCCGGATAGTTTGGATCAAATCGTCGAATCCTACGAGGCGGAACGGTTGGCCACCGGGTTCGAATTTACCGAAGGCCCGCTGTGGCACCCGGATGGCTACCTGTTGTTCGTGAACAACCGCATCAACGTCATCTATCGCCTGACGCCCGGCGGCGAACCCGAGGTGATTCGGGAGAATAGCGGCGGCGCCAACGGGCTGACCTTCGACCTCCAGGGCCGGATCATAATGTGCGACGGGGACGACCGGCAGATGACCCGTTGGGAACCCGATGGCTCCATCACCGTTATCGCGGATCGCTGGGAGGGCAAGCGGCTGCACCGGCCCAACGATGTGGTGTGCCGCTCCGACGGAAGCATCTACTTCACCAACCCCGGCCTGCGCCTGCCCCCGGAAGAGCGGGAAATCGACTTCCATGGCATCCACCGCATCGCGCCCGACGGCACGGTGACCGCCGTGATAACCGACCTGGAATCGCCCAACGGCCTGGTCTTCTCGCCCGACGAATCGATTCTGTACGCCGACAACACTCGCCGCGGCGACGAATGCGCGGCGGAGAAGGAACGGGGTGAGGTTTGTACCCACCAGTACATTCGGGCGTATGACGTGGCCGCCGACGGGTCGGTGAGCAACAGCCGGCTGTTCGCCAACATGCACTCGGCGGAGGACGGCGTACCCGATGGGATGAAGGTTGATACCGACGGCCGGGTGTACTGCACCGGCGCGGGCGGCGTTTGGGTCTTCGAGGCGGACGGTTCGCTGGTGGGCGTAATAGAGCTGCCCGAGATTCCGGCCAACTGCGCCTGGGGGGATGCCGATTACCGCACCATGTATTTCACCGCCCGCAGCTCGGTGTACCGGATGCGGATGAAGACCACCGGGATCAACCCGTGGCGGGGCGGCTGACCGGCCCCCGAGGAGTTATCTCATGGCAGGACGCGACCTGATCGGCTATGGCCCCAACCCGCCGGCGGTTGAATGGCCCAACGGCGCACGCATCGCCGTGTCCTTTGTAGTCAACTACGAGGAGGGGTCGGAGAACTCCATCCTGGACGGCGACGCTCACGGCGAGACGGTTGGTGAGTCGCCGTCGCCGGTGGCCAGGGGTGAGCGAGACCTGGCCAACGAGTCGTTCTTCGAGTATGGCAGCCGGGTCGGCGTCTGGCGCATTCTGGATCTGTTGGACGAGTATGGCGTCGACTCGACCATCTTCGCCTGCGCCCTGGCCCTGGAGCGCAACCCCGAGGTGGGGCCGGAGGTCGTCCGCCGGGGACACGAGGTGATGGGGCACGGCAACCGCTGGGAAGAGTACTACAATATGGACCGGGAGGCCGAGCGGCAGGCAATCCGTGAGGCGGTGGCATCCATCACCCGCAGCACCGGGGAGCGGCCGCTGGGCTGGTACACGCGCTATGGCCCCAGCGTGAACACCCGGGAGCTGGTGGTGGAGGAAGGCGGTTTCGTCTACGACTGCAACGCCTACAACGACGACCTGCCCTACTACACCGAGGTCCACGGCAACCCGTGGCTGGTGGTTCCCTACTCGCTGGAGGTCAACGACTACGGGTTCTGGCGCGGGCAGTTGTCAACGCCGATGGACTTCTTCGAGTCGGCGCGCAACTGCTTTGACACCCTCTACCGGGAGGGAGCAACGCACCCCAAGATGATGTCGGTGGGGCTCCATTGCCGCATCATCGGGAAGCCGGCCCGGGCGGCGGCGCTGCGCCGGTTCATAGAGTACGTGCGGAGCAAGCCCGATGTCTGGCTGGCCCGCCGCATCGACATCGCCCGGTGGTGGCTGGCGAATTACCCGGCAGAGTAGGACCTATTCGTCCACCGTTTGGTCTGCGGCGAGGAAATCGGCGTCGGCAAAGTCTGCGAAACGGTCGGGGAGGAACTCGCTCATATCGGAGACGACCTCGGTTGAACCACGGCAGACATAGTCGGTGATAATGCGGCCGGTGATGGGCCCCAGGTGGATGCCCTTGGTGGTGTGGCCGGTGGCCAGGAGAATGCCGTCCCGACCGGGAACCGGACCGATGATGGGTTTGCTGTCGGGACTGAGCGGACGGGAACCGGCAAGCTGCTGGACCAACTCGGCGCGCTCCAGGTCGGGAAAGACGTCGATGGCGCGCTGGAGGAGTTCCAATCGGGCAGTTTCGGTGGGCCGGCGGTCATACTCCTCGCCCCAGAAAAGCTCCTTCCGGTCATAGTCCCGGCCGCCGGTGCTGCCGACGCTGGTGAGACCGTCCAACCGGCTGATCATGTGACCACGCTTGGGCGAACTGATCAGTACCGGCAGCGGCTCGCCGGGGTAATTGAGCAACAGGCGCTCGCCCTTCATGGGGCGGACGGGGACGGGGAAGTCCAGCCAGGGAGTGAAGGCTCGGCTCCAGGTGCCGGCGGCCACCACCACCGTGCCGCAGTGTATTTCCCCGGAGGCGGTCCTGACGCCGGAAATCGTGGGGCCAGCGGCGACCAGGCCGGTCACCTCACGGTGACGGATGTGGGCGCCTTTGAGCTCGGCGCCACGGGCCAGGGCGAGGTTGAAGCGGTAGCTGTCCAACTGGGCAGACTCGTCCTCATACACGGCGCCGATGATGGATGGGGAGAGGCGTGGTTCGATGGACTGGACCTCCCCGGCGTCAATCCAGTGCATCGGGACATGGGGTTGCTGCCAGGCCATCAACTCTCTGATCAGACTGGCCTCGTCGTCGTCCAGGGCCAACCGGAGGGAGGGACGACGCTGGTAGAGCAGGTCCATGCCGGTGGCGGCTTCCAGCTCGGGAACGATCTGGGGAAACTCGGCGTAAGAGGCCCGGGCAATTTGGAACGACGCCCCGGGGGAGAACTCGGCGCCCAGCAGACTGAGGGAACCGGTGGCGTGAGCCGAGGCCCCGCTGCCAATGGCCTCGCGCTCCAGCAGGGTCACACTGACCCCTTCCCGGGCCAGATAGTAGGCGACCGAACAACCGACCACACCGGCGCCGATTACGACCACGTCAGCAGTTTCAGGCAAGCTCGTTTTCTCCAGTTGAAGTGTTCGGGATTATCGTCGTGGGACGCGGGAGCGGTGATTTGGGCCTGGCGTTCACGCGGGTTGACGGGATGTACGGCATGGGCGCTTGCCCCGGTCGCTGTGCAGGATACGGGCGGACAGCCCGCAAATCGACACGGGAACTGACGCTGACCCGGCAGCAGAAACCCGAGGGCCCCGCCTTCTTCCCTTCGCCACCGGGTGACCAATGGAAATTGGTGAGGCCCTGACGGGTTCAGCAGCCCGAAATGGTCAGGCTGTCGTCACTGCCGGTTGGTGGGCCTTGAGGAAGCGCCGAGCGTGGGCTACAGCCTCGTCGATGTGCTCCTGGGTGTCCTTCCAGGGATAGATGGTCACCTCGGAGTTCGGGGCGAGGTTGGCAACCTCCATCGCGACCGCATACGGGTGTGCCGGCACGTCTTCGGGCGCGATCAGTATGGGTGTCTCGAGGGAGCTCACGAAATCACGGGACACGGTGAAAACGAAGTCCGCGCGGTTGGTGTACATGTTCGTTAAGAAGTCATGCACCATATCCATGGTGATATCCGGACGTTTCTCGCAAAGGGGCGGCCCCCAGCCCGCGATGTTGTTCTGGTAGAAGAGGTCCGGCAACTCCGGCCGGAAACCGCTGGGCTGCATGAAGGCGGCCGCGACGACGCGGTCCGACGCCAGCCGGAGTAGGTTGTGCATCATCGGCCCGCCGATGCAGAACCCCATGACCATGAACTCGCCGATGCCGAGAAAGTCCATCAGCCCCAGGTGGTCTTCCGAGTAGGCGTCCCAGGGGCGGTCGATTTCCAGCGGGCCGGTGGATTGGCCCGGAGGGGAGTTGCGCAGGTCGGCGGCGATGACGCGGAAGTCGTTGCCGTACTCCGCCAAGGGGTTGAAGGGATGCGAAGTACGCAGCCCGTCAACGGTGGAATTAAGTCCGCCTCCGGGAATGATCAGCAGCGGGAATCCCGATCCGACCTCTTCGTAATAGATACGGGTTGCGCCTCTTTCGTAGAACGGCATGGCGGTTGTCCTCCATTGGAGAGTTGCAGGGCTAAAGTAATTTGCGTTTCTGGTGTTGAATCTAAGCCAAGATGGTTCGTGTGGTCAACAAGGCGGTATGGCGGACAGGTGCGGTTTGCCGTCGCCACTTACCGCCAGTCGTGGCGGGGCCGCCAGCCCAGCAGCCGCTGCGCCTTTTCCGTGCTGATCACGCTGGCGGTGCCGTCCAGCCCGTCCCGTATCTCCACCCGGTCGCCGAAGTTGCTCTTGACCAGGTCAATCGTGGGTTCGGCGAAGCGACTGGAGGGCTGGGCGATCATGAAAGCTTCATACTCTTCGATTTCCGCATCCAGCGCCAACGCGTGGGCGTCGGCCACGTCCCTGGCATCAGCGTAGGCCCACATCACCAGGGTCAGGGGATCCTCGGGCGTGGGCGCCGGCCAGGGAAACTCCGCCTGGACTTCGGGGAGCGCCACATTGGTGAACCGCAGGCTGACGACGGTGGTGTTCGAATTGCGGGCGATCATCCGGCCGATGTCCTCGCCAACCTGCTTGGACAGGCCGTAGGGCTCGAAGGGCATCATGGTATGCTCCTCGTCCAATGGCAGGTACAGCGGCACGAAGGCGCTCCCGTCGTGGGCCCAGCCCATGCCGAAGGCGCTGGACGAAAATACCACGCGCCGCAGTCCCAGATCTGCCGCTGACATCATCACGTTGAAGGTGCTGGTCACGTTATTTTCGAAAATCACCCGCGGGTCTTCCCGCAACGGCCCCGGTATGGCCCCCAGGTGAACGACGGCTTCCGCGTCCTTGAGAAGGCTTTCCACTGCCCTGGCGTCCCCGAGATCGCAGGGCACAAACTTCGCCGGAAGGTCATCGGCAGCCAATTGGTCGGTTGCCAGGACTTCCTGGTTTTGGTCCACCAGCAGCTGCACCACCCGGCGTCCCAGCCTTCCGGCCGCTCCGGTTACTACGATCATCTTGTCCTCCGGTAATTCCCGTGGTTAATGATTTGACCGGCTCACGACGGAGTGGGTAGCGAAATTTCATGGCCGGTCGGGTTCGTGGGTGCCGAGGCAATCGACTGCTTACTTTACAGGAGTTCCGGGCCCTACAGGAGTTCCGGGCAAGGTTGATACATCTCTGATCCCAGCCGGCAGAAGGCGTCGATGGGATCGTCAGCGTCTTGTCCGGGGTTTCCGCTGATATTCAGTCGGCATGCGGTCGTTGGGTGGTGGTCGCACCGGCCCGTCAGCGGCGCGCTCCCAGCATTAATGCAGTGACCCAGGGACGCCACACGAGCCGGGAGATCAGTCCGCGGCCGATCAAGTCCGTACCGGTTTGCTGTGAAAAATCCGACGCGCGCCGGGCAGATCGGCAACCGGGCAGATTGGCAGGCCGCATTTCTCGTGCTCGAACTGTCCGAATCGAACATAGTTTGATATCTGATGTTTTATGAGATACCGTTCGCAAATATATGGCTCTGAAAGGGATCATCGGCTTCCGGTTCGCTGGCGGAGCCGGATGTGCATTGACCCGAAAGTCAGTGCGGTTGCCTCGTCCACACCGAACATTGCCATCAGAATATATTTCTCGTTCGTTACATTGGTGCACTATAATCATAACAAGCGTTTGATCCTTGGAAAAAACGTGGTATGCTGCGGCCGCACAAGTGACCATTCTGTAACTCACCAGTCGGGAAGCCGGGAGCGACGACAGATCCCGGATCGCGCAAACGTGAGTCGTCAGGCCGGCACTATGCCCATGCGAAACCCTGCCGAGTGACACTCAAACGAGACAATGATGCTTGCACATACTTCGACCGAAACGGACTGGTCCAAGCGAGACGATCAAGGGTCCCCAGAAAGGTTCGCCAACCTGGCTGAATCTTGCCTGCGGGTCTCGGAAAGCCTGGAAACCGAAACTGTGCTTCAAAGGGTCATCGACAATGCGCGTTGGCTGACCGGAGCTAGATACGGGGTACTCCTGACGTATGGCGCATCCGGCGAGCTTGAGAACACCATTACCTCAGGTTCCACCGCGGAGGAATTCCACGGCGTTGAGACCCCTCCTCAAGGCAAGGGACTGCTCGGTTATTTGAACGAAGTTCAGGGCCCGTTGCGGGTCGCCGACATCGCAAGTCATCCCAGGTCGATTGGGCTGCTCGAAGGGCACCCGCCCATGCAGACGTTTCTGGGCATGCCCATCCGCCGTGACGGACAGCACATCGGCAACATATACCTGACGGAAACGGAGCGCGGCGAAGAATTCACGCCGGACGACGAAGACATCATCGTAAAATTTGCCGCACACGCCGGGACCGCGATCTCGAACGCGCGCAAATTCGAAGCCGAACGACGCACCAAAACCGATCTCCGGGCGCTGGTCGACATATCTCCGATTGGCGTGGTCGTCTTCGATGCGAAGACCGGCGCCGTGATCTCCGCAAACAAGGAGTGCCAGCGCATCTGCGACGATCTGCACTTGCCGGAAGGCTCCTGGGAACGCATGCCGGATGTAATGTCTTTCCGACGAGCGGATGGGCGAGAAATGTCCTTCAATGAGTTGCCGTCCACCCGGGTGATGCAGAGTGGCGAGACCGTGCGGGCTGAGGAAATTGTCATCTGTTTGCCCAATGGGCGGTCTGTGACCACCCTCGTAAACGCCGCGCCCATTTACTCGGAGCGCGGCGAAATAGTTTCGGTGGTGGTGACGGTGCAGGATATGACGCCACGCCAGGACGAAGAGAGGATGCGAGCGGATTTCCTGGGTATGGTGAGCCAGGAAATGCGCACGCCCTTGAGCGCAATCAAAGGTACGATCGCGGCCCTGACCGATGCCGTCAGCTCGATGCGCTCGGTCGAGCCCTTGCAGTTGGTACAGATCATCGATCATCAAGCGGACCTGATGCGTGGGCAAATCAACAATTTGATCGACCTGACTCACATCGACGCGGGGACGCTCCAGCTCTCCCTGGACACCGCGGACGTGGAGACGTTGATAACCGGCGCCATCAAAGATTTTGGGCGCAACCATCCCGGTCAGACCATTGAGGCGCAAATTCCGTCAGGTCTGCCCAGCATCGTAGCCGACCGGCAGCGCGTGGACCAAGTCCTGCGAGACCTGTTGGCTCATAGCTTCAGGTATTCGGCCGGAGACGCGGCCATAGCGGTGAGCGCCGAATTGCAAGACCGTCAGGTCGCCATTTCGGTGTCGACCGTCGGGAACCCCGACCATGACACTCAACCACCCCAATTGTTTCAAAGACTCCGGGCGGCACGATCCGCAGAAGAAAAAGACATTGCTGCGGTCGACGGTCTGGCCCTGGCGATTGCCAAAGGAATTGTGGACGCCCACGGAGGTTGGTTCCGCACGGTACGGAGCCCAGACGAGCGCGGTGTGACGTTCACTCTGACCATTCCCACAGCCGGGGGAGAGGACGCCACTTCCATACCGAATAAGAAGGTCGAACCTGGCCACCTAACCGCTAGTGAGAAACCGCGAATCCTGGTGGTAGCGGAGGATCCGCATATCCTCGGCACAATACGTCGAACCCTGTCGCGCGCTGATTTTGCCCCGCTGGCAGTTTTTGACCTTGGCGACCTGGACCGGCTGGTGGCGGAACAAAAGCCGGAAGTTGCCCTGGTTGACCTGTCCAAGTCGGGACAAAAGGGTTTTGAGCTGCTGGAATGGCTGGTGACGTCACAGCGGATCTCGGTGGTTGGCATCCTGGACCCGGGAGACGAAGCGAGCGCCGTCTTGTTATTCGACAAGGGCGCTGACGGTTACATCGTAAAGCCGTTTTCGCCGACGGTGTTGGTCGCCAGGGTCAAGGCGTCAATCCGCAGAAAAGCAATCTCATATCCCGCGAAACGGAATGATGGATACGCCGTGGGCGACGTCAGTATTGACCACGAATTCCACCGCGTAACAGTTGGGGACCATGCGGTGCAACTGACCGCGACGGAGTACAAACTGCTTCACGAACTCTCGAACAGTGCCGGGCGCGTCATGACCCAGGACGAGTTGCTGCACCGGGTTTGGGGACCTGAGTACACGGGAGAATCGCAGTTGCTTCGAGCCTACGTGAAGACGCTGCGGCAAAAGCTGGGCGACAACGCCCGTAAGCCGTCGTACATCTTCACGGAGCACGGCATCGGCTACCGGATGGCGAAGCCGTAGCTCAGGTTGCAACGAAACGAAGCGCCACAACCACGTCAATCTACTGTCACACTCAGCGTGCATTCAAAGAGGGCGGCGCCGGGAAGATTCCCGGCGCCGCCCTCTTGTTTTACGGCGGATGGTAAATCAGCGGCCCATCGCGTAGCCGTCTCGGCGCAAATCGGCGCCTCCGAACAGGCTCCCGCGCTCACGATCGATCTCAATGGCGCACAAGGAACCCATCCGCGGGGTCCACTCGTTCCACACGTCCACGTCGTGACCGCGTTTGCGGAGGTCGTCCACCACGGAGGGCGCGATGCGGGATTCAACGCCGACCAGACCGGGGCGATAGGCGTGGGGCCAGAAGGAATTGGGGAAGCTCCAAGTGGATGCGCGTGGGGCTTCGATAGCCTGCTGCACGTCCATTCCGAATTCGGCAACGTTCAGGAAGAGTTGGACCATGGACTGGGGCTGCACGTCACCGCCCGGCGTTCCGAAGGGCATCCAGGGTTGGCCGTCCCGGAACGCCATCGCGGGATTGGGAGTGAGGCGGGGCCGTTTTCCGGGCGCAAGGCCGGCGGGATGATCTTCGTCCAGCCAATTTTGCGCTCCGCGAGCGGACACCATGAAACCCAGACCGGGTACAATGGGCGCGCCGCCGAACCCGTCGCTGGGCGTGGCGGAGAAAGCGTTGCCCCAGCGATCCACAGCGCAGATATACGAGGTGTCCGCCGACAGCGGGCCGGCCACGGGTTCCGGTTTGCGGGCCGCGGGGCCAGTCCCTGACTGAAACGCCCAGGGGTCTCCGGCGTCGGGCATCTCGGGATGAGCGCGGCTGGGGTCAATCTCCCGTCGCCGGATGTCCGCGTACTCCCGGGAGAGCAGGCCGGCCATGGGCACATCGACGAAATCGGGGTCACCGTAGTAGGCGTGACGGTCGGCAAAAGCCAGTTTCAGGGCCTCAAGCACGGTATGAATGTACTCGGCCGAATTGTGGCCCATGCCCGGCAGGTCGCAGCCTTCCAGGATACGCAGGGCGTGGAGGTTCATCGGCCCCTGGCACCACGGACCGCAGGCGTACACCTGGATTTCTGCGGAGTCCGGGCCCTTGTAGTCAATCATAGGCGGAGAGTCCACGCCCACGGAGAAGGCCGCCAGGTCGTTCATGGACAGCCACCCGCCCTGGCCCCGAATAAACGCGACCATTTCCTCGGCGATGTCGCCCTTATAGAAGAGGTCCCGCGCGGCCTGGAGGGCGCCCTCCCGGCCCTGGCCGGACGCACCGCGTTCGGCGTCAATCATGCGCCGGAAGGTGCGTGCAAGGTCGGACTGTACCAGGAGATCTCCGACGCCCAACGCCTTGCCATTGGGATAAAAGATCTGCATGGTGCTGGTCCACTGGCTGGTGTCCCCTTCATCGAGGATGATGTTGTCTCCGCTGCTGGCTAGGGCGCGATGCAGCGTAGCCGGGATCGGGAACCCGCCGGCGGCAATCTCCAGCGCCGGCGTGACCACCTGCTCGAAGGTCATCGTGCCGTAACGACTGAGGGTGGTGAGCCAGGCGTCCGGCGCAGCCGGGGTCACGGTGCGCATCACTCCATGGGGCATGTCGCCACCGTGTTCGGTGCGGAAATAATCGCTGGACGCCTCGGCAGGCCATCGACCGAGACCGCTGATCTCCCTGGTATCGCCGGATTCGGCATGGTGGATGATGATGGGAGCCACGCCGCCGAAGCTGGTGTACTGGGGCAGGGTCACGTTGATAACGATCCCGGCGGCTACCCCGGCGTCAATGGCGTTGCCGCCCTGCTCCAGGATCCGGTAACCGGCAGCCGTGGCCAGGTAGTGGCCGGTGCTAACCATGTGGGTAACGCCGCCGACCAGGGGGCGGTAGCTTCTGAGTCCCAGCGTCATGGTGACCTCCACAGCGACGTGTTGTCTGATTAGGGTTTAGATTTGGCTGGCGGCAGTATAGGGCATCGGTACGCCGGTCGCCAGTTTGAACCCAGGCCAGGCGCGGCAGCCTGTGAATTGGCGTTTGTGCTCATTGTAAATTTTCCACACCCGGCCGCAAACGGGATACAATGCAGCCTCGCACCGAAATTTCTGCGCGACTACGCATGGCACGTTACAACATTGATATGTGCTGGTGACTCTGATGCAGGACCGTGATCTGCAGCGCTCCCGCTCCGCCCAGGTTGGCATCCTGATGAAAGCCTATCGGGAGGCATTTTCGACAGGAAGCGGGAACCGCGGTCTGACCCAAGAGGAACTGCTGCGCCGCATGGCGATGGTTGATAATCAGTACGCTGACCGATCCAGCCATACCATGGTTTCCCGCTGGGAATCGGGCGTCACCCGTCCCAGTCAAAAGCGACTCGAGGTCTTCGGTAAAGCCCTGAACCTTTCGGGCGATGAGATGGACGGGCTGATGACCCTGGCGGGGTTCGAGTCCGGCATTGTGGCTGAGCCGGAGCGCCCGCAGACGGAGTCGGAAAGCTCGCCAGATCCCAGCCCGATGGTTGGATCAGGGCCGCCGACCAGCATTTTGGCGTCGTTGGGCATCAAGGATGCGCTCCGCTTTGCCATCTTCGGCTGTCTCCTGCCCGGAATGTGCATCGTGGCTAGCGGGTACCTATTGTCGTCGGCAGGTCTGATGGACCCATGGGTGCCTATCGTTTACGTCGTGTCCATCATGGGTTTGATGCTGGCGTACAAGTTCATCAGGATGCGCGGTACCCACGACCTTCGGGAATTCCTGTCCGTTTCGCTGTTTTTCTCCTCAGCACGCAACTGCTACAATCGGCGTTGACCCGCATGGACAACTACGGGTTCTACACCCTGGGAGAATTCGCAGTAAAACCGTTCCCTTACATGCTGGCGCTCACGGTGAACCTGGTAATATCGTCGGCCGCGGCGGTAGTATTTCACCTACTTTGGAATTGGCAATACGGCTCCAGCCGTGGGGCGGCAGATCCACTGCGACGCGCGATAGCGGTGGTCGTGCCTCCCGTGGCTCTGGCATACCTCTGTGTTCTGGTGCTGTCCAACATCGCGGTCTGGATACAGTTCGGCATGCAAGTGGCCGCGGTTTCGGCGGTATTCATCGTATTGCTCCTGTTGCGTGACCCCGCCGTTAATCCCCCGGAGCGGGACCGAAGGTTCCTGCTCTACGCCACGGTGGCTGCGACGATCACGCTGACCACACTGGGCGCTGCCACCATGCTAGCCGTATACCTGGCGCCGGGATTGCCTTCCGTTCTCCCGGACCACAACCTGCTGCATTCGTGGGACATCGATTTCGCGACTTTGGGATATCCGCCCGAAGAGGCGATGGAAAGGTTGAATGTGGGGTATCTCTGGCAAGCCATGTGCACTTACGTTTACATGGTCCTCGTGGTGGGTGGACGCTTGATCTCTGCCATGTATCGGCTGAACAGCAGGACCGAGCCGGCTGTCAGACCGGATGCCCTGGGTTGGACGGACGCTACGGTTGTGAATCAGCAGTAGGCCAGTTCGCCTCGTCCATTCGTGCTGCCTTGGCGGTTGGACGACATAAGTCGTCTGTCATTGTGAGGATCGATAGCGACGCGGCAATCTCGTTTACACCAACGTGGTCGGTGGCAGCCGCGACGCTGCGCTTACGAGATGGCCACGCTTCGTTCGCAATGAATTAGGAAAGGCCCTGCGCGGCCAGCTGCTTCGCTTGACTCCGTAGACGGCGCTGACTACGCTGGCACCGGCATCCTCAGCCTCGTCCTCTCACGACCCTTTTCAATGAACTGACCCCGCGCCATGGAGGCACCCGCCCATGTACGACCTGCTCATCAAAGGCGGCACGGTAATCGATCCCACGCAGAATCTGAACGGCGCGTACGACGTGGCAATAACCGACGGCAAAATAGCAGCCGTCGCCGCCGACATCGCCGCTGATGAAGCCTCGCGCGTCGTGGAGGTGCGGGGCAAGTACGTAACCCCCGGCCTGATCGACCTGCACACCCATGTGTACGAGGGAGTGAACGGAAATGGCGTCAAGGCCGACGTCGGCGGGGTCCGCGCCGGCGTCACCACGATGGTGGATGCCGGCAGCAGCGGCTGCGATACCTACGGCGGGTTTCCGGCGCACATCATTCCCAACAACGCCACCGAGATCATTCCCTTCCTGCACATCTGCCGCACCGGACTGGCCACCACGCCGGACATTTTTTCGCTCAGCAGCATCGACCTGGAGCGAACGATACAGGTCATTGAGGAAAGCAACGGCACCATCCGCGGCGTGAAGGCCCGCATGGTCTCGCCGGCGCTGGAGATCATGGGCATGGAGATGCCGCGCCTGGCCAAGCGAGCGGCCAAAGAGGCCGGCGTGCCGCTCATGGTGCACATCGGCGACACCGAAAAGCGCTATCCCGCCGAAGTGATCCGGGAGTTGCTCCCGATCATGGAACCGGGAGACATCGTCACCCACTTCTTCACCGCCAATCCGGGCGGCGTGCTGGACAGCGACGGCAACCTGGTTCCCGAGGCGCGGGAAGCTCACGAGCGGGGCGTTTGGCTGGACACCGCGCACGGCCGCGCCAACTTCAGCTTCGACATCGGCGAGCGGGTCCTGGACCAAGGCGTGGAACCTCACTGCATCAGCACCGACCTGACCGTTCCCGGACGCATCCGCACGGTTCACAGCATGACCGAGATGATGACACGGTTCTTGGCCATGGGATTCACGCTGGACCGAGTGGTTGAGATGTGCACCATCAATCCGGCCCGGGCAATTGGCGAAGAAGAACGCCTGGGCAGCCTGGAAATCGGCAAGCAGGCCGACGTTTCGGTGCTGGACATCCAGGACGGCGACTGGGTGGTCTATGACGTGCTGGGCAATGGCCGGAAGTCGGAACGCGCCGTTACTCCCGTGCTGTCGGTAAAGCGAGGCGAGTTGTTTGAAGCCGGCTGGGGCCCCCGACCCTGGGGCTGGGAGCCGGATAACGCCTAGGAACGATATGGAACATTCACGTCAAATGATAAGCAGGACTTACTGAATGAGCATACAAGGGATCATGGGCCGCAGGGGCGATGGAGCGCTGCGAGAGGATTACAAGATGGTTGAAGTAGTATTGAGTTCCCCCAGAGGGTTCTGCGCCGGTGTGGTGCGGGCCATTGACGTTGTGGAGGAATGCCTGCAGCGCTTCGGTCCGCCCGTTTACGTCAAGCACCAGATTGTGCACAACCCCTACGTGGTGGCTGAACTGGAGCAGAAGGGAGCCATCACGGTAGAGGAGGTTGACGAGGTGCCCGACGGTTCACTGGTGGTATTCTCGGCGCACGGGTCACCGCCGGAGGACTTTGAGAAAGCGGCCGAGCGCAATCTCAGGGTCATCGACGCGGTATGCCCGCTGGTGACCCGGGTCCATAACGAGGCGAAGAAGTACCATCGAGAAGGCAAGAAGGTGCTGCTGGTGGGACATCATGGTCACCAGGAAGTCCGCGGAACCATGGGCCAGGCTCCGATGACGCTGATTAACGATTCCGCGCCGCTGTCGGAGCAGGACGTCAGCGCGGACATGGACTGGCCAGCGGACTCCGAAATAGCCGTCATAACTCAGACAACCCTTTCGGTGGGCGATACCGCCACTGCCATCGGCGCGATTCAGGAACGATTTCCCGGGGCGGTGGTGAGGAACGACATCTGCTACGCGACGACCAATCGCCAGGATGCGGTCACGCAGATGGCGGGGCTCGTGGACGTGGTGCTGGTGATCGGCGCGCAGAACTCGTCGAACTGCAACCGGTTGCGGGAGGTCGCCGAAGCCAACGGTACTCCGGCCTACCTGATCAACGGCCCGGACGAAATCAATCCGGACTGGTTGGTGGGCTGCCAACGGGCGGGCATAACTTCCGGCGCGTCAACGCCGGAGGTGCTGGTGGAAGCGGTGATAGACGCGCTGGACCCGGAGAAAGTAACCTTCCTGGAGGGCGCCGAAGAGGACATAACATTCACGTTGCCTCGGGAGTTGCGCTGAACGTCAGACCACCGGATTGCGCGTCGTCAGGATGGCCCGCCGCGGCGGGAACGGTTAGCCAGGACCGGGGGCCAGTGCGATTGCCGTCGCTGGGCCGCGCTCTGCACCCAGCAGATGCTCAGTTCTATCTGCCCGGCGGTGTCGCGCGCCTGCTGGTAGGCCTCCATGAAGTTGGAGGTCAGGATGCCGGCGGGCAGCGCGAATAGCCCGATACCCAGGAGGGCGATAAATCCGGCGATCACCCGGCCTACCAGCGTGCCCGGCACCACCTCAAGGGACGGCAGGGTGGTCAGGATCACCACCGAGGCCCAGAGCGACTCGCCAATGTTCCCGAACTGCTCGTGGTTCCCGTTGGGCAGGTTCGTTTCGGCCGAGTGCATCAGGTAGCCCGCGGCGAGCCAGAACACGCTCAGGGTTACCAGCACGCTGAGCAACTGCGACGCTGACCGCAGCATCACCCGTCCCATCAGGCGCATCGCGGGGAAGCGCCGGCCGGTCATGATGAGCCGGGAAATGAGGCGGAAGATGGGCAGCACTTCCACCTCGCCGAAGATGATCATCACCACCAGGGTCGGCCAGATGGCGATGAAGTCGATGATCGCCGCCGCGTTTGTCGTCGCATAGCGCAGCCGGCTCTTCCACCCGCCCTGGCGGTATTTGTCGTGCCAGACCATGCACCACAGCCGGATGAGGTATTCGGCCGCAAACACGCTGATGAAAAAGAATTCCAGCTTGGTGTTGCCAACGGCGAGGTTCACCGCGCTGAACAGCACCAACCCGAAAATGGTGAAATCAACAACCCGGGCCGCGCCCCCGCTGTCCGCCTCCAGCACATGAAACACCGCATGCTGGAGACGCACGTAGAGGTGCGCGTCTGGTAGCCGACACTGCAGCAGGGAAGACCCGCCGGAAAATATCCCCATAGATTACTGTGGGCGAGGTCGAAGTTGCAGTCGGTCTTGGCGAGGAGCGGAGCGGAGTGTGATCCCGTTGCCGCCGTGACGACCGGGGACACGACGAGATTGCCACGCTTCGCTCGCAATGACAGGGTATGCGCGCATGACAGGGTGCGAGCGTGTGTCAAAGTACGAGCATGTGTCTCGCCGGTTACATTGCAGTGCGGCCGCCATCGATCACCAGCTCGCTCCCGGTCATGAATGAGGCCTCGTCGGACGCCAGGAACAGCACACCGTAGGCGATGTCCTCGGCCTGACCCAGCCGGCGCAGCGGGGTACGGTTCAGCCGGTCCTCCCGGCCGCCGGCGGCCAGCAGGTCGGCGGTCATGTCGGTCTCGATGGTGCCGGGATGGACGCTATTGCAGCGGATGCCATCGGCGGCATGCTGGATTGCCGTGGACTTGGTGAACAGCCGTACCGCGCCCTTGGATGCGGTATAGGCCGATGAGATGTGGTTGCCCACCAGGCCGGCCACGCTGGAGATGTTGACGATGGAGCCGCCGCCGTTGCTTCGCATTTCGGGAATGGCGGCCTTGGTGCCCAGGAACACACCCTTCGCGTTCACGCTCATGGTGGTGTCCCAGTTTTCCATGGTGGTGTTCTCCACCGTCTCCGGCATATACACGCCGGCGTTGTTGACCAGGATGTCCAGCTTGCCGAACCGCTCGACCGTGGCCGCGATGGCGTCCTTCCAGGACTGCTCGTCGGTCACGTCCAGGTGAACATAGAGACACTCGCCACCCAGCTCATTGATCTCGGCCTCAGTCTGTCGCCCCAGCTCGTCTCGCAGGTCGCCGATAACCACCTTGCATCCCTCACGGGAGAACATCTTTGCCTCGGTTGCGCCCATGCCCCGGGCGCCCCCGCTGATGAAAGCCACTTTGTTTTCCAGTCGCATACTGCAAATACCTCAATCTATTGTTGTTGCAAGCGGCGCAGCTCGGAGCGCAGACGGTCAATTTCGTCTTCGGCGGCGCGGCGTGCCGCTTCACTCTCACGACGGGCCGCTTCACTCTCACGACGGGCTGCCTCCGTCTCTTGATGGGTGCGCAGCCATTCTCCTGCTGCCGGGTCGTAGAGCCGCAGTTCCAGCGCCGGCGATACGCAGATTTCCAGATCTAGTATGGCGCTGTGGCCGCGCAGGGTTCCCCCGTCGTCCGTGGTGAGCGGCTGCTCCCGGTACTCCGTTCCGTCCAGCGTTTCCATTACGAGCGCCGGCGTGAAGTATCTTCCGGTCGGGTCGAAGCGCGCATACTCCGTTACGCCCATGTCAGCGTAAATGCGGCGTTTTTCGGTAGCGTCCCGTCGCCAGGTCGAGGAAGAGGCGATCTCCATGATAAAGTCCGGAGCCTTGCCCTCGCGCCAAAGCAGCCAGGAGTCCCGGGGATGGGTGCCGGTGGCGCCAAAGACGACGAAAACATCGGGAGCCACCCTGACGTCATTCCGGTTCATCCGGTAATAGATCAACATATCGCCGCCGACGTAAACGTCATCGCGTTCGTGGTACCGGACGCGCAACGTGGACGCCGTTTCAATCATGGGCGTGTACTGCCATTCGGATTCGGCCATGCGTTCACCGTCGGAGGATGGGTATTCGATAGTGAGGTCATCGACCTCATCCCCCTCAAACGGGATCTGCGGCCTTGCAGGTTTACTGACCATAGACTTTACTCCGAAGGTCCGTAGGCAGTTGGTACGGCTGGTGATGAACTGGGATTGTGGTCAACGAGAGAGCGGGTTGCCGTCGACGACCGTTTCGCACCGACATTATAGGCGAGGTCGGCGGCGTATGCCCAAGGCTATGACGCCGACCAGCAGTCCCAGCATGGTGACCTCCACCCGCCGTTCCCCCGAACTCGCCGTGGCCGAGCAGGTACCACCCCCGGCAGTTTCCGACGATGGCGTGGGCTCAGGTGGTTGTCCCGGGCCCAGCGCCACAAAATCGCGAAACGCCATCCAGGCCGGGGCGGTGCGGGTGCAAAGCCCGGTTCGCGTGCCGTCCCAGGTGTACACGATGTACTTCCGTCCCTTTTTGAACTCGTACCCGCAGGAAACTTCGCGGCGCTCGGTTTCGACGGTCAACGTGGCCAAGCGCGGCCCCTTCCAGATGCGGCTGACGCCGAATTCCACGGTGACCAGCGCCGCTGACGAGAGCCGGTACGGGGAGGTACCGCTGAATTTTACCGAGGTCACTTCGCCGGCGAATACGGCATCGGCGTCCGCCAGCGCTTCGGCGGGCGAGCCGGCAGAGGCGCACGAGCAGGCGTGGGCGGTGTTGGTGGGCACCAACAAGGTTAGCAGACACAGGACAACCGCCACCGCGCCCGCGCTGCCAACGAGGGTGATGCGCCGCGCGGGCATCAAAACGGCGCGCCCGAACGGCTACTGGGCGAACAACCCGCCGTCGATCACCAACTCGCTGCCGGTCATGAAGGACGACTCGTCAGACGCCAGGAACAGCACCCCATAGGCGACGTCCTCGGCCTGGCCGACCCGGCCGATGGGCGTCCGGTCCAGCGACGCCTGCCGCGCCGCGTCGTCCCGCAGCAGGGTCGGCGTGGTCATGGGCGTCTCGATGATGCCGGGGTGAACGGAGTTGCAGCGGATGCCCTCGGCGGCGTACTGGATGGCGGTGGACTTGGTGAACAGGCGGACCGCGCCCTTGGTGGCCCCGTAGGCCGGCGCCCGCCAGCTGCCGATGAGGCCGGCCACGCTGGAGATGTTGATGATGGAACCGCCGCCGGCCTTGCGCATTTCAGGGATGGCGGCCTTGGTGCCCAGGAACACTCCCTTGGCGTTGATGTCGAAGATGTTGTCCCACAACTCTTCGCTGGTGTCCTCGATACCCACCTGCCGGTAGATGCCGGCGTTGTTCACCAGGATGTCCAGCTTGCCGAACCGCTCCACCGTGGTGTTGATGGCCGCGTTCCACTCGTCCTCGCTGGTGACATCCAGCTTGACGAATACACACTCGCCGCCGGTCTCGTTGATTTCGGCCTCCAGCCGCCTCCCCTCGTCCTCCAGAACGTCGGCGATTACGACCTTACAGCCTTCGCCGGCGAACAGCCGGGCTTCCGCAGCGCCCTGACCCCGAGAACCCCCGCTGATAAGAGCAACTTTGTTTTCAAGACGCATGGTCACACCTCACGAATGGCGGCTGGATTGATGGCTGGCGTTGGCTCCGCAACACCGCATCTACAGGTCGCTACGATTGTAGCCGAGCACGGTCGGCAGTCAAGCGGGGTGCGATGCTCACGCGTACCCACTTTGTCATCGCGAGGAGCGCAGCGACGTGGCGATCTGGTTGGATTGAGCGATGATCCCTCCAGCGACGAGATTGCCACGCTGCGCTCGCAATGACAGGAGGTCGCTCGCAATGACGGATTGTGCAAAGTGGGTACGCGTGAGCGGCCCGGGGCGGTTGCGCCGCCGGCAAGGCGTGGGCACCGGACGGGTGTCGGGTTCGCTGGGCAGCGCATGCCTCGGAGGCTATACTGATTGCTCGCCATTATTATCCCAATTGGTGGTAAGCACCTTGCCGATTGGCCAATCGGTCAGGTGAGTGAGGCGTCAACTGCGCAAACGGCCGGCCTGCACCAACCCAGACCCGCCGAGCACGACTCGGGCTCCGGCGACCACCTGAAAGAGGGACGAACAAGATAGCAACGCAGACCGCATCGACCGGCCGCAGAGAGGTAAACAAAGCGTGGTTTATGGCCGTGCTTTCGCTTACCGTATTTGCCACCATAAGCGCGATCCTGATTATTCCGCCACTCCTGGTGGAAATCGCAACGGACCTGGAAGTATCGGTCGCCGTGGCGGGTCAGTTGGCTACCGCAACCTTCATTGCCTGGGCGGTTATGGGAGTCTCCGGTGGTCCGCTTTCCGACTCGTTCGGACGGCGCCCGGTGGCCCTGGTGGGGTTGGCGGTCCTTTCGATATCCGTGCTGGCATCCGCCTTCGCGCCGAATCTGGAAACTCTGTTGGCGTTGCGGGTTTTGACCGGCCTGGGAGGGGGCGCGATCCCGCCCAACATCGTGGGTGCGGTATCCGACGTAATCTCACCGGCCCGGCGGGCCCAGGCAGTTGGCGCGCTGCTGGCCATTCAGGGGCTGGCTTCGGCCATCACCGTTCCGTTGGTCGCGGTGCTGGCAGACTTGGGCGGCTGGCAGCTTGCCTTCATCGTGTACGGCTTGGTGCTAGTGGTGGGGCTCTTGGCGAACTGGCTCTGGCTACCGAAAGGCCAGGGGGAGCGGGTCCGCAACTGGGTGTTCTTTTCAAGGTATAGGTCGCTGGCGTCAATGCGGTTTTTCCGGGTGGCCGTGGCGGTCAATCTGACGCAGCGCATCGCATTCTGGGGGACGATCAGCTTTTTCGCAGCCTACCTGATAAATACCTACGACCTGAGCATAGGCTTTGTGGCTCTGCCCCTGGCGATAGCGGCCATCGGGCAGACGGTGGGGAGCTATGCGGCGGCGTTCGTGGCGAACCGGACGTACCGCGCGGTGTTCATAGCTGCTGCCACCGCAGCTGGGGGAGTTTGCGGTTTCGTGTTCTTCACCGTGGACCTCGACCTCTGGGCGGCGGTGGGCGTGGCGGCGGTCGGAACGGGGTTGTTGAGCATGACGTTTCCGATTCTGGTCGCTGCCAGCACCGAGTATTCGGGAGAATCCAAGGCCACCGGAGTGGGTCTGATGGGGTTCAGCAATCAGGCCGGCGGCGCGTTGGGCGCCGGGATCGCCGGAGCGTTGTTGGCGAGTACGGGTTACGTGGGAGTGGGCTATATGTGCCTCGGGGTTACGATCGTCAGCGCGCTGCTGACGGTGTTCTTCGGCCGGCAGTTCGGGGAGTCGGCCGGCCAAAGCAAAGGTTAGATGGGCAGCGTTAGGCATGGCGGAGCCCTCGTCGTCAGGGCCATCCACGAGACGCGCTACGGTAAAATATGGCTATGCTCAGAATGCTGCGTGCCGATAACGTGTTGTCCCGGCTAATTTCATCTTCACGATGCAACACTCTTGGGGCGTTGGGTCTGCTTGTGTTGTTGATCCCATTGGCCGCTTGCTCTTCCAACCCACCGGCCGCCGACTTCACCCTGACCACCTTCGGCGGGGAGCAGTTTCGCCTGTCCGAGCAGCGGGGCGACGTGGTGGTCATCAACTTCTGGTACCCGTCGTGCCCGCCCTGCCGCGATGAGATGCCCGCGTTCCAGGAGGTCTGGGGAGAGTACCAGGGGCGCAACGTGCGGTTTATCGGATTGTTCGTGCCCCAGGGGTTCGACACGGAGGTCGAGGCGCGGCAGTTCGTCGACGAGTTCGGGCTGACCTTTGACTTCGCGACCGACGTGCGGGCTCGAGTTGCCCAAGAATACGCGGTGCAGTTTTTCCCCACGACTTACTTCATCGACCAGGGCGGGCGCGTACACCTGATGGAAATCAGCCGCATGGACGTGGAGCGGTTGACCGACATATTGGAAGAACTGGCGGGGTGATGGACGTACTAGGCATCATCCTGCTCGTCATCCGCTGGGCTCACGCGCTGGCGGCGGTGGTATGGATCGGCGGTAGCCTGTTCATGCTGTTGGCCGCGCGACCGGCGCTGCGAACTGCGGACACAACCGGACTGCTCGGCCGCGCGCTGGCCGCCGAGTTTCGGCCCATCGTCGTCACCGCCATCGCCGTACTTATCATCTCCGGCGTGATCCTAACGGTGGACCGCCTGACTTCGGACGCCGCCGGCATGGCCTACACGGTCGTGCTGGTCGCCAAAATCCTGCTGGCAGTGTACGCTTTCGTTGTCGCCTGGCTGCTGCCCCGACACCGGGATCGGCCGACCGGCAGCATTGGAGGCGCAATGACGGGGCCGGTGGCCCTGACCATTGCCGGCGTCATCGTCATCGGTCTGGCCGATGTCCTCACGTGGCTGTTTGAGAAAGGACTGGCGGGATAACCTGACCAAAGGTGAACGAATTGAAAACCGATCTCATGGACATCCTCGCCTGCCCGGTATGCAAGGGTCCCCTGACCTTGCAGGCTGACACCATCGCGCCCAACGAGGCCCCGGAAGCCGGAGAAGTGCTGACCGGCGCCCTCACCTGCTCCCCCTGCAACGAGGTCTATCCCATCACCGATGGCATTCCCAACCTGCTGCCGCCCGATTTGCGCGACGCGGAGATTGCGGCGGGGCGGTAGTTCAAACTCTGGCAACAGCCGATTACAGGGACGGGCAACATGGAATTCCGAGGCCGGAAATACCGAAAACTTTACACGCACCTGTGCGGCCTCAACACTCAGGAATGGCGAGCGTCATTCTCCAGCATCGAAACCATCATCGGCGACAAACTGCCCTCGTCAGCTCGTCGTTACCGGGTATGGTGGTCAAACCATTCCGGTGAGGGCATACACCACCACGCACGCGCCTGGGTTGCCGCAGGATGGGAGACGGCGGACGTGGATATAGAGGTTGAGAGCCTGCTGTTCCGGCGGCAGCATCGGCCGCCAGTGTCCCCCGAAGCCGCCCTGGACGCGCTGGATCAGTTGCAGACCGCGCTGGCGGAGCGCGGAGTGGACCTGGCTCGGTGGGCGCAAAACGTGCGCGACGCGGAGATTGCGGCGGGCCGTTAGCGAGGATCCCGCTGGCTGGCCTGATCCAACAGCCGGATGATGGTTTCGGCGATCCCGTCGTCCGTCAAGTTGTTCTCGAAATGCTCCGTAGTATTCTTGAGGTTAGCTGAAGCTTCGTTGAGATTGGCAGAGGTTTGGGTGAGGTTCTGAGCGGCTTCGTCGGAAACGCCCGCGAAGTTCTCGGCTGATACTGTCAACGCCGCGCTCACCCTTTCCAGGTTGTGGACCGTTGCCCGCAGCGACGGGTAAAGTGACAACAGCAGGACGATCAGGATTACCACGGCGCCGGATATGGATGCCAGCGCCGCGATGGCGGCGACGGTTCTGATGCGCTGCAGTGTCACGCTGGCAGCGATGGCTCTGACCCGCCGCCGAAACGGGAGACCTCTGGCGGGCATTGGGGCGGGCGGTTCGCGAGTCATAGCAATCTCCATTTTGGATTGATGAAAGCATGAGGGGCGGGTCATGTGACCCGCCCCTCATGCTTTCAGCGGTGAACCGAGATGCTAGCCGTTGGTCAGGATGGCCGCCACCTCGGTTGCCAGACCTTCCGCCCGCTCACGCAGGGCGGGGCGATCCAGGTTCTCGATGGGGTGCTGGGTGAAGATGGTGGGATAGTCTTCGGCGCCCCACATCTTGGCCATGCCTTGGGCTGTCGGGACGAAGCGGTCGGTGCAAATGGTAGCGGAGGGGAGGCCTGCCTTCTCAACGTGGATTCCGTCGTGCACACTGCACGCACTGCAGCTCCCTCAATCTCCGATGGCGACCACCACTGAATCGACGTTGGCCACGAGCTCCTGCAATTCTTGCGGATCAGCCGGTCGGGAGGCGCTGGGCTTGCGCAGCCAACGCACCTCACGGATTTCATAACGGTTGCGCAGCACTTCGGCCAACTCCTCGAGGAGGACGTCGGCGTTGCGCTTGCTGTCGTCGATCAGGCCAACCCGGGTGCCGGCCAGCGAGGGCAGGCGGGGCGCCCCGTCGAAGGGTGCGATGATCGGCTCGGTGGTCGGATTGACCAGCGTGTATTGCTGGGTTGCCATGTTCATGCCTCCTGGTCGCGGTTCTTGTAGTGCCTAGGGAATGTTCACTGCTTTGGTTACGGCGGTGGAGCCGACCTTCGGGCCCCAACTGGGTATCACCGAAGAGGAGTTGGACTCCTCGCCGCCGGCGAATACTACCAGAATATCGTCCGGTTCGGGAATCAGCGGTACCATCGCAGCCTCGTCGCCCGGCTCCACATCTCCGCGCAGCACCAGGCCCCGCTTCAGGTCGGCCACGGACCGCTGGACGTTGTCGTGGAGATACTCACGTACCTGCTGCTTTGTCCAATCCCGCCACAGGTTGCTGTTGCCGGCGATGGTGATTGCCACCTGCCCCTGCCGGATGCCCACCGACACATCGCCCACCGACCCCGAGGTGGACATTGACGTCCCCAATGACGACGCCACGTCAGCGATAGCGTACAGGATCGCCTCAGGCCGCCCCAGGGACCTTACCTGCCGTGGAGCTTCACTGGCGAACACCGTAACCGTGCTGTCGCCCGCGTCAAACCCGCGGTCCACGTGCAGGGGGGTCCAGTGCGTTTCGCCCTCCGCCTCGGCGATACAGTAGGTGTACTTGCCGGGATGGCCGATGACGCTGCGGTCGAACAGGCCGGGAATGGCGGCGCACGCGTTCATCAGGATGAGTCGAATGGAGCGGCCGATGGTTCCGTTGGCGCGATTGCCCGGCCCAAACAGGTTGTTGCGGCTGTTCAGCCCGATCTGCTCGCGAACCGGCCCGTTGACGATGCACAGGACCGCCGCGCCGCCCATGCTGGAGGATGGGCCGACCAGGTTAAACACCGGGTCCAGCATTGCCTCGGTGGCGGCCAGGACCACCGGGAAATACTCCGGCAGGCAACCGGCCATGACGGCGTTGGCTGCCGCTTTTTCCACGGTGATGACGCGGCGGCGTTCGGGCAATTCGCCGAGGACTTCGTCGGGAGCGCGGCCGGCGTAGCCGATGAACTCGGCCACCCGCGTCGTGGTAGGGGGAACCACGGGCAGGCCGTCGCTCCAGCCCAACTCGTAACCTCGCTCGATGGCGGCGAGGGCGTCATCCCAGGTGGTGGTGGTGATGTCGGTGAAAGTGGTCAAATCGATTGCCTCTGACGCGGTTACGTTGGTAGACAGGCAGGGGCGAATGATCATTCGCCCCTACGCTGTCGGCGGATGAGGTTGGATTAGGCCCGGGCGTACTTGGAGAAGCTGCGCAGTTCCCGCGGCGGGTCCATGTGGCTGCCGCGGATGGTGTAGGACACCTCGGAGACATACACGGCGCCGGTGCTGTCCACGGCGATGCCGTGGGGAGCGATGAACTGGCCGGGACCCTCACCCTCGTCTTTGTCGCCGAAGGTGCAGACCCGGTTGCCGTCCCGGTCGTAGATGGTGACGCGGTGGCCCAGACCGGGAGCGTCATCCACGCCGCCCATGCCGTTGAGCTCACCCACGTAAATGTGGCCTTGCCAGTAGACCATCGCGTCCGGCCGGTGGATGTTGCTCCACATGGTCAGGAAGTTGCCATCGGTATCGAATAGCTGGATGCGGTGACACTCACGGTCGACCACGTACACCCGCTCGTCCTCGTCGAAGGCGATGTTGTGGGGGCGGATGAACTGGCCGGCGTCGATCCCCGGTTCGCCCCAGGAGAACTTGTAGCCGCCTTCAGGGCTATAGACGTGGATGCGGGAGTTTCCGTATCCGTCAGAGACGTAGATGTCGCCGTTGCTGGGGCGGATGGCCGCCGACGTGGGTCGGTTGAAGGGCTGACCGCTCCAGCGGGGAGCCGGATGGTTCTTCTCGCCGATCTCCATCAGCTTTTCGCCGGTAACGCTGAACTTCTGGATGGTGTGGATGCCGTCGTCGGCAGCCAGCAGGGTATCGTCCGCCGAGCTGTAGTACAGGCCGTGGGTCCGGTTCTCGCTGAAGTGGCCCTGACCGAAGGACCGCTCGAAGTTGCCGTCCTTGTCGAACACCATGATGGGATGCTCGCCGCGCGTCAGGATGAAGACGCGATCGTTGCCGTCCACCGCTACGCCGGGGCATTCCAAGAGGCGCATGCCGTCCGGCAGCTTCAGCCAGTCCGCCGTGAAGGTGTACTGAAAATCTCCCTGGCCATAAACGTCAGGCATAATTGTCTCCCTTGCAGATGAGTGTGTCGGATTGAATGCTTCGGGGCTATCTTACTTGCCGCTGCACTACTGGGCAATACACCCGCCGTCGATGACCAACTCGGCGCCCGTAACGAACGACGCTTCGTCCGACGCCAGGTAGAGCACGCCGTAGGCCACCTCGATGGGATGCGCCCGGCGGCCCAGGGGAACCTGCGCCAGCCGCTGCGCCGCCACTTCCGGATCCGCGTAGGTGGACTCGCTCATGGGCGTCATGATCGGCCCGGGGTGCACGGAGTTGGCGCGAATACCCTCGCGGGCGTGCTGAACGGCCGTGGCCTTGGTGAAAAGGCGCACCGCTCCCTTGGAGGCGTTGTACGGATGGGACCGGGACCAGGCCCCGGTCATGCCGGCGATGGAAGAGATGTTGACGATGGATCCTCCGCCGGCGCGTCGCATCGCCGGGATCGCCGCCTTGGTACCCAGGAAGACGCCCTTGGAATTAATATCCATCACCCGGTCCCAGTCGGCCACGCTGGTGTCCTCCAGCGAAATGTTGTGCGCGCCGCCGCCGGCGGAGATGCTGATGCCGGCGTTGTTGACCAGGGCGTCCAGCTTGCCGTAGCGTTCTTCGGCCAGTCCCACGATGGCCTGCCAGTCCGCCTCACTGGTCACGTCCAGGTGCGCGTAGGCGCAGTCGAGCCCTTCGGCGCGGCAATCCGCTTCAACCTGACCGCCCAGGTCGTCCAGGATGTCTCCGAAAACGACCCTGGCGCCTTCCCTGGCGAACAGCCTGACCTCCTCGGCGCCCATGCCCCGCGCGCCGCCGCTGATGATCGCGACCTTGCCATCCATTCGGCCCATGATGTGCTCCTTTGCAGACCGGCGGGTCACGCCGCCGGCAGGTTTTCGTCGATGATCGCCTGCAACTGTTCAACGAGTGGCGGCAGGTGCTCCTGGATGATGCGCCACAACTCGTCGAAGTCGACCGTGTCGTAATTGTGGATCAGCACGTTGCGGAGATCAGTCGTGTCCTGCCAGAGAACGTGCGGATAGCGGGCTCGAAATTCTTGGGGCACACGACGAGCAGCCTCGCCTAACACTTCCATCAGGCGCGTGAGCGCCAGCTCAAACATGCGATCCACGTCCAGATCAACCCGCCGGCGATCCTGCGCCAATTCCATGGCTTCTTTGCCATGGTCACGCATCTGCTGCACGGCCACCATGGGGTCACGGCGAGACATATACTTCCTCCGCTTCGTCCAACACTTCCTGTCTGAAATAAGGGCTCAGGGATGCTGCGGTGTGCATATCCACTTCCCGCCCAAGCATGGTCGTCAATTCGCGGCGCATTTGAAAGAATACGAACCCCGCGGCGTACCCTGGCTCAAACTCCACCAGCACATCCACGTCGCTTTGCGGCGTGAAATCGTCGCGGATCACGGAGCCGAACAGCGCCAGCCGGCGCACGCGGTTGCGCTGGCAGAACTCGGCGATCCGTTCGGTCGGTATTTCGATGCGAGCCGGCATTGGGTTCACGCCGCGTTGTTGTCGTCCATGAACATGCCCACAACGTTGCCCTCCGTGTCACGGAAGTTGACGAACCAGCCCACGCCGGGCACAGCCGTCCGTGAGGTCACGATTTCGCAACCCGCCGCCGCCACTTTTTCGGTGTAGGCGTCGAGGTCGTCCACGCCGATGACTACCAAAGTTCCGCCGTCGTTGAGGGCAGATTGCCGCGCGATGAGCGCCCCGCCGATGCCGTAGGGCTCGTCGTCGCCTCCGGTCTCTTGCAGGTAGTATTCTTCGGGCCCGTCCCATTTACTGGAGTTCCAGCCGAACACGTCAGCGTAGAACTTGTTGGCGCGTTGGGCATCGTCAAAGGGCAGTTCGCAGTGCACGATCTTGGGCATGGTTCCTCCGTGAATTCATTTCAATGTTCGAGCTCCGGCGGTTCAACGAGCGGGCTGTCACTCTTCCGCCAACAGCGCGAATAATAGTGTATCCCACCACCGGCCCTTGAAGTATTCGTTCCGTGTCAGCCGACCCTCCTGCCGGAACCCCAGCCGCTCCAGCACCCGGGTCGAAGCGACATTGTCCGCGATGCACCAGGATGAGATACGCTGGAGGCCAAGTTCGCCGAACCCGAAATTAACGATGGCCCAGGCGGCTTCGGTGGCGTAACCGCGCCCCCAGTATTGAGGCGACAACTCATACCCGATATCGGCTTCCCAGTCATTGTCCGGTTTGCGCCTTATGCCGCAATTCCCGATGAGCAGGCCGTCCTCGCGGCGGATTATGGCGAGCTGGAACCGCCGTCGGGGAAGTTCCGACTGCCACATGCGAAACATATCGACGAAGGCTCGCGCATCCTTCTCGTCGCGATCTTCCCACGGGTAGTAGCGAAGATAAAGCGGGTCGCGCTGGTAACCCAGCACGGCCCGCCAGTCGTCTTCGCGGAACTCCCGAAGCAACAACCGCTTGGTGGTGATTTGCATTCGGAGCGCCGTCAGGAAATTGCGGAAGAGCCTTCTCCTTTCAGGTGATCGGCGGTGCGAAGCGCAAGGGCCTGGATCGTGGTGGTGGGGTTGATGCAGGCTCCGGTGGTGAAGATGCTGCCGTCGATGATGAACAGGTTGGGCACGTCGTGGGCGCGACCCCAGCGGTCCACCACCGAGCGGTCGGGGTCGGATCCCATGCGCGCGGTGCCCAGCAGATGCCAGCCGGCGTTGCGTCGCAACCGGGAGGAAACGACCCGCTTGGCTCCGGCCGCCTCCAGCACCTCGGTGGCGCGGGCGATGCCGTGGTCCAGCATGGCCCACGTGTTGTCGCTCACCGTGTAATCGATCTTGGGCGCGGGAATGCCGTGGTTATCCGTCAGCGCCGGGTCCAGCGTGACCGTGTTGTGCTCTTCGGGCAGGTCCTCGGTCATGATGACGATGCCCATCTGGTGCCGGAACCGTTCCGCGAAGTCGCGGTGGTGTCCCTCGCCCCATTCCACCTGCTGGCCGACCAACCCGCCCAGCGCGACCTGCAGGGGGGCGCCGCCGACGTTGGAAATCTGCATGTCGTAACCGCGCACGAATCCCCGCCGCGGATCGGTTTCGTAGAACTCCTGGCTCAGCATCGACGAACCGCGGGGCCCGTCGTCCGGTCCCAGGTCCTCGTCAAAGAGGCCCATGACATAGCCGCAAGGGTGGTGCATCAGGTTGCGCCCCACCTGCCCGCTGCTGTTGGCGAGCCCGTCCGGGAACAGCGCGCTCCTGGAGTTGAGCAGTAGCCGGGAGGTGCCGATACCATTGCAGGCCAGCACCACAACCTTGGCGTACTGCGCCTGGAGGTCGCCGTTGCGGTCGTAGTAGGCTGCGCCGGTGGCGCGACCGGTTTCATCTACCAGGATCTCCCGCACCCGGGCGTGGGTGATCAGGCGAGCCCCCTGCTTGAGCGCGCGAGGCCAGAAGATGATGTCGCTGCTGGACGGTGAGCGCAGGTGCTCGCCCACATCTGCCCGGCGACCGTCGTAAGCGGCGGAGGCGACGGCATTGTCCGCCGACCACCAGTGCCAGCCCAGCTTGTTGTACGCCCGGGCCAGCAGTTCACCCCCAGGCCCGATGGGCAGCGGCGGGGTGGGACGCTCGGGCTTGGGCGGGTAAGCCGGGTCGCCGCGCAGCCCGCTGACGCCGTGCATCCGGTCGTTCTGGTCGTAGTACGGCTCCAATTCGAAGTAGTCCATCGGCCAGTCATCGGCCACGCCGTCCAGTGAATTCAGACGGAAGTCCGAGGGATGGAACCGCGGGAAGTGGGAACCCCAGTGGATGGTACTGCCGCCCACCGCGTTGTACATGTAGGGCGCGATGGGGGTGTCATTCTCGTTGACCGGATAGTCCTCCGGCAATCCCCTGAAATTGGGATTGGGATGGAAATCGGCCTGCCAGTGGAGCTGCGCCTGCGGCTCGCTGACCGGGAAGGCGTTCGTAGGCACCCAGCCGCCCTGCTCCAGGCACACCACCTTGACGCCGGCCTGGGTCAGGCTCCAGGTGAACGCTCCGCCGGACGCACCGGCCCCAATGACCAAAACGTCCGCAATATCATGCTTGCTGCCCATAGGTTAATGCTCCTGTCGATTGATGGCTAACGCCCCAACTCCGCCTCGAGCTGACGGATGCGCTCGTTCGCCTCAGCGAGCGCCGCCTCCAGTTCGACCCTGCTCATCAGAAACTCGTCAGCTATCGGGTTGTAAAAGCGCAGATTCCCCTTGTCCCAACACAGGTACAGACCCAACGCCGCACTGTAGCCCGACGGCATGCCCATCATCTTTCCGGCACGGTCATCCGCCAGCGGTATCGGCTCGTATCGTCCATCCGCCAGCCGGTCGCCGGCCATAGGGGCGTCGTGGTACTGGCCGCCGGTGTGATCGAACCGCCAGTATTCACGGACGCCATAGTGGGCGTATCCGAACCGCTTGCGCGTGTAGTCGGCCGGTCCAGTCCTCCGTGAAGCCACCTCCAGCACGAAATCGGGAGGTTTGCCCACCTCGTTGATCACGTAACCGTTGCGCTCGGTTATGGCGTCCGGATCAACATCGAAGGCCACTACACAATCAGGGACCAGCCAACCGTCGTGGCTACGCGTGTCGTAACACAAAAAGCCTTCACCGCTCACCAGCGTACCTGGTCGCGACGCGAAATGGGCGACGAGAGATGTTGCCGCATTCGAGATGTGGGAATACTGCTGCATATCCGGCGCCCGCGGTGGGTCCGGCAACTCCACCGGAGGATCCAATTTGCCGGTCAGTTGCGGTGGGATGGCGGGTTTGGCGGTGGTCATCCTGGCCTCACTTGGAGATCGGTAGCAGCGGCAACGACGCGCTGGTGCGCAGGAAAGCGCGGCGCTTACTGTCCCTGAGCGACCCATTGGTCAAATGATGCGCCGCCAGTGAATTCGGCGGGGATCAATTGCCAGGCCGCATTCAACAACGGAACCAATTCCGACAGGTTGAACTCCGTATGTTCCATGGTCAGGTGCCCTTCGTAGAAGTTCCCGTGCAGACTCTCGGCGGCGTTGAGGCCGCGGCGGATTTCCTCGGATCGTTCCGTACGTTCGGTGGCCAGAGCCTGAACCGCCTCGCGTATCGCGACATGATCATAATGGTCCCAGCCGCGCAGCGTGGCCACCGCCTTGGTGAGCTGTGCAACCGCTCCCCAGCCTTTTTCACTGGCCTGTTTCAAGTCGCCCTCGGACAGGTACTGCGGAGCCTTTGACCAATATTCACGTGCCATGAGCAGGTGCTTGCGGATCCGGGCATCCTGTCGCGCCGGCGGTTCCCGACGGGTGCGAGGGGGCATGATGGTTCCGATCTCCAGATACGAGCGCCATCGTGAGCACAGCAGACGGGGTAATATCGCTCCCGTGCCCCGTTGCAGCGTTGGTCCGGTGGCCTACTTGCGCTCGAAGACTGCGGCCACGCCCTGGCCGCCGCCGACGCACATAGTCTCGAGGCCCCACTGGGCGTCCTGCCGTTGCATCTCGTGGAGCATCGTGGTCAGGATGCGGGCGCCGGTGGCCGCGATGGGATGACCCAGGGAGATGCCGGAGCCGTTCACGTTCAGGTGGTCCTCGTTGGGCAACTGCCACTCGCGCAGCACCGCCAGCACCTGAGCGGCGAAGGCTTCGTTCAGCTCAATGAGGTCCATGTCCTGCAGCGTCATGCCGATCTTGCCCATGACCTTGTTCACCGCCGGCACGGGCCCGATGCCCATGGTGGCCGGATGGCACCCGGTGACGGCCCAGCCGCGCAGGAAGGCCATCGGTTCAAGACCCAATTCTTCCAGCTTGTCCTCGGCCACCACGAGGCACACCGAGGCGGCGTCGTTCTGGCTGCTGGCGTTGCCCGCCGTGACCACGCCATCGGGCATCACGGGACGCAGCCGGCCCAGGACATCCATGGTGGTATCGCCGCGAGGACCCTCGTCCGCGTCGAATATCTTGGGGTCGCCACGCCGTTGAGGGATGCTCACCGGGATGATCTCGTCGGCGAACCTGCCGGAGTCTCGCGCCGCCACGGCGCGCTGGTGGCTGCGCAGGGCGTACTCGTCCTGCTCTTCGCGGGGGATTTCGTACTGGCGGGCCAGGTTCTCCGCGGTTTCCACCATGCCGCCGGGGATGGGACCGAACCGGTCCTCCGGCGCGATGGTGACGCGGGCACGGGCCAGCCGGTCGTGGAAGGTGACCGATCCAAATCGGGCGCCCCAGCGCGATTCGTTGCTGTAAAACTCCGCGCTGCTCATGCTCTCGGCGCCGCCGGCGATAACCACGTCGGCGTTGTCGGTTTGGATCAGCATGGAGGCGTTGAGGATGGCCTGGAGGCCCGACGAACAGCGGCGATCCAACTGGTAGCCAGGGACCTCGATGGGCAGCCCGGCCTTCAAGCCGGCGAGGCGGCCAATGGCCGGGTTTTCACCGGACGGATAGCCGTGACCGAGGATCACGTCGTCAACTTTGGCAGGGTCGACTCCGCTGCGCTCCAGCGCGGCCTGGATGACCGTAGACGCCAGCTCGGCAGCGGGCACGTCCCGCAACGCTCCGCCGAAATTGCCCACGGCGGTGCGAACTGGGGAAACGATGGCTACTCCTCTCATAACGGTCTCCTTAAGGCACGTAAATTGCCGGCCGGCAGGGGCCAGCAGGGTTGTTGAATAGTGCAGCCAATCATACCTGCTGAGTATCAGGGTGTAAAACCACCCGAACCAGCGCCAAAGCGCAATACCCAGACCATCGGAAGGCGGCGATTCGAAGTCAGAAACCGCAGGCATCCCGCGCCCGGGCGAACACGGCGTCCAGCATCGGCTCGGTCAGCCGGCCGGTCTGGGTGTTCTGCTGGCTGGGGTGGTAGCAGGCGATTAGCAGGGGCCCGCCATCTGGGAGCAGCGTCGCCACGTCGTGACCGAAGGGCGGCTTGCGATCCGGTGGTGTCCGGCCGGCGGCGGCGTAGGAACGCAGGAAAGCATCGAAGGCAATGCGGCCCAGGGCTACCACCGCTCGAAGGTCGGCGAGCAGTTCGATTTCGCGGACGATGTACGGCTGGCAGGTGGCCAGTTCCTCGCGGGTCGGCTTGTTAGCTGGCGGAGCGCAGCGTGCCGCCGCCGTGATCAGCGCGCCGTGGAGCTCCAGGCCATCGCCCGGACGTACCGACTCGGGCTGGTTGGCGAAACCGGCTCGGTACAACGCACCGAACAGCCAGTCGCCACTGCGATCTCCGGTGAACATCCGCCCGGTACGGTTGCCGCCGTGGGCTGCCGGCGCCAAACCCACGATGAGCAGGCGCGCCTCCGGGTCGCCCAAAGCCGCGAGAGGGCGACCCCAGTAGTCCTCGTCCCGGTACATCCGCCGCTTGACGCGGGCGGTTTCCTCCCGCCATTCCACGAGGCGAGGGCAGGCGCGGCAGGCGACGACCCGCTGCTGCACCTCGTCAACAGACCCGGCGGCCTGGGCCAACCGCTGGGTGTCAGTGGTGATGCCCGTGCTCATCATGCCCAACCGGAGCGCCCCAACCACCGCCGCCGGGAGTGCGGATGCTCAATATGTCGCCGGCCTCCACGTCCAGGGTCTCCTTGCCGGCCAGGTGGACCTCTTCAACCCCGCCCTTCAGCAGAACGTTTTCGCCGTGCTCGCCGTGATGTCCGCCGTGGTATCCGGGCGGAGCGAAACGACGGCGTTCGGACAGGACGGTAACGCGGGCGGGGCTGAGAAACTCGACGTCGCGGATCAGCCCGTCGCCGCCCCGGTGCAAGCCGTCGCCGCCGGAGCCTCGGCGCAAGGCGTAGCGACGCAGGCGCAGGGGAAACGCGAACTCCAAGGCTTCCACCGGGGTGTTCATGGTGTTGGTCATGTGCGTGTGGATGCCGGATACGCCGTCCTTGTCGGGACGCGCGCCCATGCCGCCGCCGATGGTCTCGTAGTAGACGTAGGGCTTGTCGCGCGAGATGTCATGCCCGCCGATGATCATGTTGTTCATCGTCCCCTGGGAGGACGCGGGGATCCGGTCTGGCATGGCCTGGCTCATGGCCGCCAGCAGCACGTCGGTGATGCGCTGGGATGTCTCGACGTTGCCGCCGGCGACGCCGCGCTGGGGCAACGGGTTTACCAGACTGCCCCGGGGCGTGATCACCTCCACCGGGCGCAAGCACCCCTGGTTGGCCGGTGCTTCGTCGCCGACGACGCAGCGCACGACGTACAGGCTGGCCGATACCGTGACCGCACGGGGCGCGTTGATGCAGCCGGGCCGTTGATCGGCAGTTCCCGTGAAATCGATGGTCATCTGGTCGCCGTCAACGGTCACCGCCACCGAAATTAGGACCGGCTCCTCGGTCAGGCCATCGTCGTCCATGTAGTCGTTGACGCGGTAGGTGCCGTCTGGGATCTCGGTGATGCGCCGGCGGGTCAGCCGCTCGGAATAGTCCAGCAGGGCATCCATGTGCTCGTGGGTTTCGTCCAGGCCGTAGCGTTCGGCGATTTCACTCAGGCGCTTCTCGCCGACGCGAATCGACGCGATCTGCGCGGCGAGGTCGCCCTGCCGGTCGTCGGGCGTGCGGGAGTTGCGGCAGATGAGGGCGATGACTTCGTGGTTGATGCGTCCGCCGCGGGACAACTTCAGGGGCGGGATGATCAGGCCCTCCTGGTACAGCTCGGTGGACAGGGGCATGGAACCGGGCGCCATGCCGCCGACGTCGGAATGGTGGCCACGGTTGCTGACGTAGCCGATGAGCTGTTTGCCGTCTGGTCCGTCGGTGTATGCCGCGGCAACCAGGGTAATGTCCGGGAGGTGGGAGCCACCCATGTAGGGATCGTTGAGGATGATGATGTCGCCCGGCCGGAGCCCGCGAGGGAAGGTCTGCAAAGCCGCCTGCACCGAGGCGGGCATGGCTCCCAGATGAACCGGCTGGTGGGCGGCCTGGGCCACCATCTCGGCGGCGGGGTTGAAAAGGGCGCAAGAAAAGTCCTGCCGCTCCTTCATGTTGGTGGAGTAGCTGGTGCGCTGTAGCGCCACGCCCATCTCCTCGGAAACGGAGATGAACATGTTCTTGAAAACTTCGAGGCTGATGGCGTCAACGGGCATGGCGAGAATAACTCCTGGCGGGCTCAAGAAATCAGGTATATACCTGCGAGTTCGACGGTGCGGTCGTCTTCGATAACGGTGTAGATGATCCCAATGCTTTCACGGCTGCGCGGGCCACGCGGGAAGCGAATCTCCCGGATGTTTACGGCGGCTCCGTGAATCGGCCGTCCAAGGAAAGGCGTTGTGGGCAACACGGTCTGGATGAAGAATTCCAACTGAGCAGGATGGACCATTGGATTGAGCCATCCGGAAGCTACACCCGCATCCCATTCAGCTTGGAACTCAGCGCTTCTGACGATGCGATAGGGTTCATCTGGAGCGGGCAGCGATTGCATCGGCCACCTGCAATCCCCGGCGAATTGAGTCCTGGCTCAACGGCGGGGAGGCAATGCCGGCGAGTTCGTAAGGCATCGGCTGACCGTCCTCGGTCTGCAACCAGGCGGCTTCGTACCGGGCATAGTCCTCAATCGCCGCTGGGCTGTAATCGCCGAAACGCTCCAACTGCGCGTCCATTTCCGCCAACTCGTGGGGAGCCAGCACTTCCCGATTCGCGGACCGGTTGGTGAGCAACCCGTAGTGGTGGTAACCTTGCTCATGGCGGTCACGAAGCACGGTGATGTCGCCGGATCGCTCCATTTTCATGCGGGCGTGGTGCCAGTTCTCCGGGAAAGGACCGTGGGGAAAGTGCAGGTAGGTAGTGCCGGTGATCGGCTTTCCCAGCAATATATAAGCAGCGCAGTCGGCGTAGTACAGCAGCCTTACGAGCTTACTCACACCGAAGTGTGGATCGTTCTGTGAGTGTTCACCCAAATAGAGAACCGCCTCAATCAGCTTGTCCATGTCTTGGGTGTGACTTTGCCGCGTCGTCATGGCCAATCTCCGTGGTCGTTACAGGGCCGCCAGCAGATCCACCGCGCCGGCCGGCGCAGCCAATTGGTAGTACTCCGTCCCCATCAGGCGGTGCACCACGTCTTGCGGCAGTTGCTCGAAGGGGCCATCGTCACTGATCTGGGTCCGGTGACAGGCCAGTGAGGTCAATTTAGTCTCCACCCAGACCGAGACGTCCAGGGTAGTAGTCACTTCCTCGTCGGGTGTGCCTAACGAGTCGATGGCGTCAACGGCGAAGGGGGGCTCGATGCCGCGGTCGATCATTTCCTGCCACCAGCGTTGGAACACGCTTCGTGGGAAGCAGACGTAGTAGAGCAGCGGCGTGGCGGCGTCGGGGTCGGACGCGCGTTCGGCGGCAATCGTGGTGTGGGCGCACATTGTCTTGTGGTCGGGATGCCCGTAGCCGCCGCTGGGGTCGTGGGTAAGGATGACGTGGGGATTGATTTCGGCGATCACTTCCGCGAGGCGATCCACAACGGTATCGGCGCCAGCGTTGCAGTAGGCGTTGGGATGGCGGTTGTCATCGGTGCCGTCCATGCCGCTGTCCCGGTAGTCGAGGAACCGCACGTCGCTGATGCCGGTTATGTCCATGGCGTTGCGGAGTTCCTGCTTGCGGACCTGCCAAAGGTTTTCGGGTGTGGCCAGAATCGGGTCGCTGATCTCGCCGACGTCGCCGTTGGTGGCGCACACCAGCGTGACCCGCGCTCCTGCGGACGCCAGCATGGCCAGGAGGCCGCCCGATGCGAATCCTTCATCGTCGGGGTGGGCGTAGCAGGCCAAGATGGACAGGCGGGAAATGTCGATGGACGGCGAAACGGTCATCAGGACCCCTCCACAGTCGGTTCCAGCAGCAGGTTGCCGTAGGGGTCAACCACGCCGTTCCATCCGGGTGGGACCACGATGGTGGTGTCCAGCTGCAGGAGCAGCGCGGGGCCGGCTATCCGGTTGCCGGTTTGCAGGCGGTCGCGGTCGTACAGCGTCGTGTCCATTCGGCCTTCGGCGAACACTACTTCGACGTTGCCGACCTCCGCGTGCGCTGCGGCGCTGCCGGCATCCGGAGCGGGTTCCAGGTGCGGTTTGTCCACCGCCAACTCCAGCTTGAGGCGCAGGTTGACCACCTCGATGGGTAGGGCGCGGTCGGCGTATCCGAAGCGTTGCAGGTGCGCCGTGTAGAACTCGGTGGCGATGCTGCGAGTCAGGTCGCCGCGGCCGGCCAGCGACGGGCAGTCCACGGTCAGCTCGAATGATTGGCCGACGTAGCGCACATCCAGGAACCGACGCGGCGTCATGGCATCGGCGGGCAAGCCCTCCTCCACCAGTTCGGTGCGAGCCAGTTGCTCCATGCCGTGGAACTCCTCCTCCAGGCGGTCTTTGTCCATGTCCGCGCCGCGCAGCATCACTGTGCGCGAATAGTCCTTGACCACATCCGCTATGGCGACGCCCAGGGCGGAAAGGATCCCGGGATGTCCCGGCACCAGGACGCGGGGAATGCCCAGCTCGGCGGCCAGCTCGCAGGCGTGCATGGGGCCCGCGCCCCCAAAGGGGACGAGGGTGAATTCGCGGGGGTCGTAGCCGCGCTCCAGCGAGATGGCGCGGATGGCACGTTCCATGTTGGAGTTGACAACGCGGATGATTCCCAGCGCGGTATCGGTGGACGATGCGCCCACGCCGACGGAAAGGTCGGTCATCAGCGCCTGGGAACGTTCCTGATTCAGCGTCATGCGTCCGCCCAGGAACCCGTCGGAGCGCAGGCGGCCCAGCGTCAGGTTGGCGTCGGTCACGGTAATCCGGTCGCCCCTGCCGTAGCACGCCGGGCCCGGGTCCGCGCCGGCCGACTGCGGGCCGACCACCAGCGCACCGCCGGCGTCCACCCGGGCGATGGAGCCGCCGCCGGCTCCCACGGTGTGAATCTCGATCATGGGAACGCTGACCGGATAGCCGCCCAGGTTGGCCGAGGTCGTTTCCTTGATGCGACCGGGGCAGAGGGAAACATCGGTGGAGGTGCCGCCCATGTCCAGGGTGATGATGTCGGGATAGCCGGCCTGAACGCCGGTGTAGAAAGCTCCCACCACGCCACCGGCCGGCCCGCTGAGGATGGTGCGCACCGGCTGGTCCGCGGCCAGGCTGGCGGTGATGCTGCCGCCCGAAGACTGCATGATGCGGAGCCCGTGGCCCAGCACCGATTCCAACTGAGACAGGTAGCGGTCCATCACAGGTCCTACGTATGAATTCACTACCACCGTGCTGGTGCGCTCGTACTCGCGGAATTCCGGCAGGATTCGGGACGAGATCGAGATGAACGGCCGATTGGGCAGCTGTGCCAACCGTTCGGCCAGGATCTCCTCGTGCACCGGGTTGAGGAAGGAGAACAGGAACGAAACGGCGACACCGTCCACCTCGGCGTCACGGAGCAGTCCCATCAGGGCGTCGATGGATTCGGGGGTCAGGTCGTCCAGGATGGCGCCGGTGTAATCGATCCGCTCCGGCAGGCCGAAGCGCAATTGCCAGGGGGCCAGCGGCTCGGGGCGTTCCATGAACAGGTCATACAGGTCGGCCCGGTTCTGCCGGCCGATCTCGAGCACGTCCTCGAAGCCCAGGGTTGTGACCAGGGCGGTGCGTCCTCCCTTGCCTTCCAGCAGGGCGTTGGTGGCGACGGTGCTGCCGTGGATAAAGTCGGCGGCATCGACGTCAACACCGGTATCGCGGACCCCGGCGGTGATGCCCACCGACGGGTCGGCCGGAGTGGACGGGAGTTTATGGACGGAAAGAACGCCGTCCCGAAGGACGGCAATATCGGTGAAAGTACCGCCGACATCTATGCCGACTACAGTGGTTGACATCTGCGACTAGCTCTCTTCCGTTTGGTAGTTGGCGGTATCGGTTTCCGGAATTCGGCCTGGGGGTTTCGTCCCAGCGACGGCGCGTGGCTTCCAAATGCTGGTTATCGCGCGAACGGCACGCTTCCGCTTCGGACTGTACGGCTCATCACCGTTACAGTTCAGCCTGTTGGATTTAAGGTCCGGCGCACGCGTGGCGGTGGCGAAAAGCCAGTATATACAATCGCCGCCGCTGGTACACCCGACCACCCAGCTCATTCGGCCAACGCGATGCGCAGCCGCTTGTTGATCCGGCCCTTGCTCTCATGGCCAACAACTTCGATGCGCCCGACCTCGTTGGTGTTGCGGACGTGAGTGCCCCCATCAGCCTGGAGATCCAAACCCTGTATGTCGATGGTGCGGATTTCGGCAATCGCTGGTGGCAGGAGATTGATCTTGGTGCGAATCAGGTCAGGGTGCGCGTCGGCCTCGTGCCGGCTCAGGGAACCCACCCCGATGTCGCGTCCTTCCGCCACCTCTGCGTTGATGCGCGACTCGACCTCACCGGCGAACTCAGCCGACATGGTCTCGAGCTCGAAGTCCATGCGCGCCCGGCCGGGCTGCATATCGCCGCCCGTGACCAGTGCCCCGTAGTCACGCCACACCACTCCGCACAGGATGTGCAGGGCGGTATGCGTCCGCATCAAAAGGTAGCGACGCTCCCAGTCGATGACCCCGTGCAGCGCAGTCCCGACGGCCGGCCGTTCCGAGCCATCTATCGCGTGCACGACGGAACCACCGGAACGGGACGCTTTCGAAACACGAAACTCAGCGCCTGACGGATCGGTGAGCGTACCTAAGTCGCAGGGCTGTCCGCCGCCTCCGATATAGAAAGCGGTACGGTCCAACACCACGCTTCCGTCATCCGTGACGGCAGTGACGGTGGCGTCGAACTCTGAAAGGTAGGCGTCGGTAAGGAAAAGCAACTCGGTCATGGATTCCTCAACGTTTGCTTTTAGGTGGTTCTTGGGCAGGGCAATCGCGTCTAAATTGAGTTTGGCGGAATAACAGCTGGCGCTGACAGGAAAAGGTATCTCGTTACTCGAAAATGCAGGTGGTGAGCTTTGCGACCGCCCATTTCGACGGTAATCGAGGCTGGCATCGGCGCTCAAACGGTAATAAACCGTGGCCGACATCTGTGATACTAATACTTTGCATCGCTTGTTATGCCGAACACGATAAGACGCGATTGCCCTGGGTTCTTGGGGTGCGCACCATTATACCAATCATCCCCCATGCTATAATTTCGCGCAATTTACGGATCGGATTGAACAGATATGAAACTGTCATGCCTTCAGGAGAATCTGGCCCGTGGCCTCAGCATAGTGAGCCGGGCGGTGGCAAGCAGATCGACGCTGCCAATAACTCAAAACGTGTTGCTGCGTACCGATCAGGGCATGCTGATGCTGTCCGCGACCAATCTGGAAATCGCCATCACCACCTGGATAGGCGCGATGATCGAGGAAGAAGGGTCGATCACGGTGCCGCACCGGTTGCTGTCCGACTGGGTCAACACGCGGCCCAGTGACCGGATCGACCTCGACCTGGGCGGACCGGACGGCGACGATTCTGCCGGCGGAGGCAGCGTTTTGCATCTGGCCTGCGGGCGCGCCGTCACACATATCAACGGCGCTGACGCGGCAGACTTTCCGCCCGTGCCACAGGTCGATACCGGGACGGCCATCGACATCGACCCCGGAGTGCTGCGCACCGGGATCAGCCTGGTGGCATTCTCCGCAGCCTCTGACGAATCGCGCCCCGTGCTGACCGGTGTGGAACTCAAGCTGAGCGAGTCCAGCGTGGTGATGGCCGCCGCCGATGGCTTCCGACTGGCGGTCTTCTCCGAGCAAATTTCGCAGTCCGTCGACGAGGAAATAAAGGTAATCGTTCCGGCGCGAACGATGCTGGAAGTACAACGCCTGGCGTCAGAACAGAGCAGCCCCGTAAAGATGACCCTGTCCCCGGACCGCGGGCAGGCGATGTTCAAGCTGGAGCACGTCGAGATCGTGTCCCAATTGCTCCAGGGCAGCTTCCCGAACTACGATCAACTCATCCCCGAGAAGTACGAGACCCGAGCGGTGATGGAGCTGGACGACCTGAAACGCGCCACCCAGTCGGCGTCGGTCTTTGCCCGGGACGGCAGCAATATCGTCCGGCTGGAAATGATGCCGCAGGAAACCGGGGAAGGCGGCCAACTCAAGGTGTCCGCCCGCTCTGAAGAGGTGGGCGACAGCCTGGACGAGCTGGATATCGACCAGTTGGACGGCCAGGACGCCAAGATCGCCTTCAACGTGCGCTACCTGCAGGAGATAGTGAACGTGTTGGGCCGGGGGAAGGTCGCAATCGAAGTCACGAATTCCTCGAGCCCCGGCGTGTTCCGGCCAGCCGACTCCGACCGGTACGTACACGTGGTGATGCCAATGTATGTGCAATGGTGATTAATCGCGCGCTGAAGGCGCCCGGCGCGAAGGTCCGGCCAAAGTTGGCGCGCTAGCCGGCAATGTTCGCACCGGCAGGGCGACCCGCCAAAGCTCCCAAATTGACATCGCTCCAGGCAGTTGCCCCAGTTCCGGTCCCAACCTGACCGCGTCTGGGTGAATAGGTGGTCATAGCATCCGACTGTGACGGAAAAGAAGTGTGGCGATTGCTGCCTACGGGTTGGGCACGGCAACAGTCCGGTGAACGGTCATTGCGCTCAAGAACCGTTAGGCATCTCTTTAGATGGGGATCGACCCGGAATGTATGACGCCGGGTTGACGTACATTGTCGCGGACGTCAAACGATAGGGCCAGATTGCAATGTGTGGGCGATTCGGGCTGTTCGCCGAGTTGGGGGAACTGGCCGGCCATTTTGATTTTGGGCCGGAGCCTTTGCGAGGCGTTTATTCTCCTCGCTGGAACATCCCTCCGACCGTGCCCGTCCTGACGGTGCTCCAGGGCGGCGATGCCCGCTCGGCAGGCATGATGCGCTGGGGTCTGACGCCGTCCCGAGGGGGGAACAGCGGGTCGGCTCCGCGCTTCGTGTTCAACGCGCGGGCGGAGACCATCGACCAGCGACCCATCTTCCGAAACGCGTTCGCGGCCCGTCGTTGCCTGGTGCCGGCCAATGGGTTCTACGAATGGAAAGCCGGAGCGGGACGGAACAAAACGCCCCAGTGGGTCTCACACCAACACGGTCACCCCGTCGCCTTCGCGGGCATCTGGTATGCCCCACAGACCCACGGCGAGGGGCAGGCGACCTGCGTGATCATCACCACCGCGGCGAATAACCTGCTGGCGCCCATTCACGACCGCATGCCGGTTATCCTGCCGCCGGATCAGTTCGACCGGTGGCTCTCCGACCAGACCGAACCCGACACTTTGCTGCCGTTATTGAGCAGCCAGGATTGGCCGGAAATGTCGGTGCGCGAGGTCTCTTCGGCGGTCAACCGGGTAGCCAACGATGGACCGCATCTCATCGATTACGGCGGCCGGGGCGGAACGCCGCCACGCCTGTTCTCATAGATAAATTCCCCCGGCGTGACTACCTCAGATCAGTCGTTTCCCACCTGGGCTGCGTCGGAGACCAGGTCCATTTCGGCGTCGTCTTCGGGTTCGTCAGCGACGGGCTCGGGCGGGTGCAAAGGCAGGATGATGGTCAACTCCGTGAACTCGCCGGGCTCGGACTCAACCAGTATCTCCCCGCCGTGACGGCGAACGATGTCGTTGCAGATCGACAGTCCGAGGCCAGTGCCTTTGTCCGTAGGTTTAGTGGTGAAGAAGGGGTTGAACATCTTTTCGATGACGTCCGGCGGCATCCCGACGCCATTGTCCCGGATAGATACGCAGATTTGGTCGTCATCGTGCCGAGTGGACAGCCACAGGGTGGGCGAGTAGTCGGACCCTCCCCCGTCTTGCGTCAGGGCAATCCGTTTTTCGTTGGTCGCGTAGCAACCGTTGTTGACGATATTCAGGAAAACGCGGCCCAGGTCCTGGGGATTGACGTCGATTTCGCCCATTGATTCGTCAAAGTCGTACTGCAGGTCCAGTTGGAAGGTGTCGTCTCCCGCCCGGGTGCTGTGGTAAGCCAGTCGGGCGTGTTCATCCAGCAGGTTGCTGATGTTCGTGGGTTGATGTCCCACGGATTCGCGGCTCATCATCAGCATGTCGTGCACGATACGGTTCGCTCGGTCTCCGTGGCTCCGTATCCGCTCCAGGTTTCCGCCCAACTCGCTGAAGATGTCTTCGACCAGGTCTTGTTGCTCTTCGTTCAGCTGACCGTCCTCGCTCTCATCCAGCGTTTCCTTCAACTCCTCCAGCAACTCTTCTGAAACCTCGGAGAAGTTTTTCACGAAGTTCAACGGGTTCCGGATTTCGTGCGCGACTCCGGCAGTGAGCTCACCCAGCGCCGCCAGTTTTTCCCGCATCACGATCTGGCCCTGGGCCGTGTTGAGGTCCGACATGGCCTGCTCGAGTTCGCCGTTCTTGCCCTGAAGCTCTTCGGCCAACTCCTCCACCAGGTTCAGACGCTGGATCTCAATGGCGTGCTGCCGGAAGACCTCCAGCGCCGCCGCCATTTCGGCCACCTCGTCGCGGCCCTTGATTTCGGCCCGGGCGTCCAAATCTCCACCAGCCATTTGCCGCATCCACTGCGACAGCATGTCGATGCGGTGCAAAAGGACCCGGCCCACGAACAGCCACGCGATCAACACCGCGCCCACGATGCTGAAGCCGGTGATGGCCAGCAGCAGCGTGCGGCCCGTGAAAATCGCCTGGTCGGAGGCTGCGGTGGCGACCTCCGCGCTGTTCCGGGCGGTCTGAACCAGGAACTCCATTTCGTCGAGTAACAGAACCGCAATGTCGTGGTTATTGGCAAGCAAAACCACCTGGAGGTCCGCCACTTCGAGTTGACGTGAGCGCGTTTCGAAACTGTTCTCATTGCCCTGTCCCAATTCCAGCAAACGCGAGAAGAGAGGCGTGAGTTCCGAGTGGATTTCGGTGCCGGACAATCGGCTCAGGTTACGATTGATGTGGAAGACTGAGGATTCGAATCGTTCCCGCAAGGGCTCGATCAAAGACGGATCTGAAACTGTGCTTGCGCTAGCGAGAATCTGCGTCGCGATGTTGACATTGCTCTGTAGTTCGGACAGGTAATGGAATCGGGTAAGTTCGTCCTCCGCGCGATACGCCACTTCCTCTGCCGGAGGTTCTCCCAATTCTCGGTAACCGGTAACCGTATAAAACAGTTGATCGTCGCGGGCCGGAGCAACGATATGGTCGAGCTGAAATCTGAGGTCGGTCAACTCGCTTTGCAGCGCGTCCGACTGCTGTTCCAGGGCAAACCGCTCCGATATGCCCTTTTTCATGTCATCGATGTTGAGCAGCAGGGTGTCTGAGTAGGCCAGTATGCGGTCGAACTGTTCTTTCTCCGGGTCATCGGCTCGATTTTCCAGGATCGCCAACTGCTCTTCGAACGCTCGGTGGGCCTCGCCAATGCGGGCGCTGACTACGGCAACCTCGTCCCCGTCGGTGGAGGTGGGCAGCGCCGCAGCATCCGCCACCAGGGCGCTGCTGAATTGAGCGACGTCGAATGCGGCTGCCAGATCCGGAACGCTCCGCTCGTTCACCTGGTTCTGAGCATCGCCGACTTGGTCGAAGGAAAACCATCCCACCAGTGCCGCCGCAAAAGTGAGACAGACCGCCCCTCCGAGGGCCAGGTACAACTGGGAGGAAATGCGGTAACGGAGTTCGAGGATCCTGGTCAGTGTCGCCATCATTTGTCTGTGCTCCCCAATACATCCTCCGGCAAGACATCCAGGGGGACGTATGCGCCGTCCTCTCCGATCATAGTCAGGTAGACGGCGTCAGACCATTGGTTGCCTTCTTCCTGGCTGAATCGTAATTCCATGCCGGTCATGTCGATTGGCTGGGCGTTCCGCAGCACGCTCAAAAAACAGGCTCTGGTCAGATCGATATCGCAGCGGTCCAGACCGGCGATCGCCAGGCGACCGGCCATGTACCCTTCCAATGACACGAACCCCGGCTCCACCTGGGGGTCATATTCTGCCAAAGCTTCCCGGTAGGCGGCAACAACCGGGTTCGAAGTATCGGTTGGAAAGGGAACGACCTGGGTAACGATTACGCCCTGGCCGTTTTCGCCCAACTCTTTGGCCAGGGCGTTGCTGCCTACGAATGAAACAGTCATGAACACGGGGTTCATTCCAATCTCCCGCGCCCATGTGATAACAGCAGCCACCGGTTGGTAGGCGCCCACGACAATCACTGCCTCGGGACGCCCTTTCCGTACGTCGAGCAGACCGGTTTTCACCGCGGTGGTATTTCGCTGATACAGTCCCACGGCTACCGGCGCCAGGTAGCGTCGGTGCAGAGCGGCGTTCGCGCCGTTGAATCCCGCCCGGCCAAAAGAGTCGTCCTGGTACATGACCGCGATGCGCTCGATGCCCAGGTCCTCCGTCAGGCGTTCGACCATCTCTTCGGTTTCCTGGTTGTAGGAAGCCCTCAGGTTGATCACGCTGCGGAGCTTGGGATCGCGCAGGAAAGCGGCTCCGGTGAAAGGAGCGATGTAGGGTACGCCAGCGGCTTCCGCCACCGGCACGGCAGAACGCGATGTCGGGGTGCCAACCGCGCCAATCAACGCGAAGATATCCTCTTCTTCGACGAGTTCGATGGTACGGGAAACCGCGAGTTCGGGCTCGTAGGTATCGTCGCGCGTCACCAACTCCAGGCGGCGACCGTGCACTCCGCCGGCGCGGTTGACCTCGGCAAACGCGGCCCGAATACCGTGGCGCATGCCGATGCCCAACTGCCCCGCGGGGCCGGTGAACGCCGCAGATTGCCCGAATACTATTCGGTCCTCGAATATACCCGGATCCTCGATGTCCGCGGGAGCAAGGCGGTTGTTACCTCGCGGCGTGGACTCGGGCGTGACATCCACGGGACCGGCGATGGCGCCGGCGTTTGTGTCGGGGCCGCAAGCGGCCAGCACAAGCAGACACAGGACCGCGATGGTCGAGAACGTTTTGGCGACAGGGTTGGCCCGGAACACCGACTAGCCTCTGATCTCAGCGGATGACGGCGTTGCGGCGTGCAACGGTAGCAACAACAGCCTGGCGACCATGCGAGGAAGCGCTGGCGAAATGCAGTCGAGACCGCAACCGCCCGAGTCACTCCGACTTGAGCTTGGTCATGGCCAGCTTGTTCTTACCGTCCTCTCTGCTGTACCGCAATTCGTCCATCATGGACCGTACCAGGTGGACGCCCAGCCCGCCGACGGCACGGTCGCCCAATGGGGCGGAAATATCCGGAGTCTCCAAGTCGTCCAGGGGGTTGAACGGCCGGCCGTTGTCCGAAATCTCTACGGTGATGCTCTCCGCGTCGGAAGCGAGCGAGATCTCGATTTCCCCGGTGGCGCCGCTGTAATTAACGATGTTGACGCCCAATTCTTCCAGCACCAAATTCAGCTTGAATACGAGGTCCGGCGGCCAATTGTCGTGTTCGGCGAATTCTTCGAGGGCCACCGGGATCAATTCAAGCTGCTCATGGCTGGGCGTTATCTTCAAAACCACTGGGGTGATCATGGTACCGTCTCATTGCGGCGGAAGATGAGGCAGGTGATGTCATCGAACTGCGCGACATTCCCGGCGAACTGGTTCACGGCGTCAAAAACGGCCTGGCTGGCCTCGTCAGCCTCCCGGACCGGATGAGACGTGAATACCTGCTTCAGCCGCTCCATCCCGAATTCCTCGTCGCCCTCATTCACGGCCTCGGTGACACCGTCAGTGTAGAAAACAACGGTATCGCCCGCGGCGATGGAGATCGTTGTTTCGTCATAATTCATGCCCGGCATTACGCCCAACGCGATCCCATTGGTACCAGGCAGCACCGTCGAAGTGCCATCAACATGGACGACGAGAGGAGCATTGTGACCGCCGTTGGCGTAGTTCATTTCACCGGTCGTCGGATCGTACACCGCGTAGAAAAGGGTGACGAACATCATGGCGTCGTTATCGTCGTACAGCAGGTCATTTACTTCAGAGAGGACCTCGCGCGGGGACTTGAGCCCCATGGCCGCGCTCTTGAGGAGGGTGCGGCTGGCCATCATGAAAAGCGCGGCGGGCACCCCCTTGTCCGAAACGTCCGCTACGGCCAGCCCGATGCGACCGTTGTTCAGGTAAATAACGTCGAAAAAGTCGCCTCCCACCACCCTGGCGGGGGTCATGCTCCCGTGTATCTGAAATCCTGGGAAACGAGGGAATTCCGTGGGCAGGATCGACTGCTGCATTTTGTTGGCGACGTCGAGCTCGTTTTCCAAGGCGACCAGCCGCTCCCGTGACGCCGTTGCCGCTCGCCACGCTTCAAGGTTGGTCAACGCCCGCTCAATGGTTATTCGCAGGTCTTCAAAATCGACCGGTTTGGTGACGAAATCGAACGCCCCAAGGTTCATAGCGGAGCGAATGTTTTTCATATCTCCATAAGCGGATATGATCACGGCATGTATGTCGGGCGCCACCTCGGGTATATGCGACAACAACGCCAACCCATCCATCTGGGGCATGTTGATGTCGGACAACACCATATCGATTTCGTTGTCCTGATTGAGCGTTTCGAGCGCTTCCACCCCATTCTGCGCAAAGACGAATTGGTAACGTCCCGAGCGGATCGCCCGTCGCATCCGCTGCAATACCAATGGCTCCAAGTCAGGCTCATCGTCGACCACGAGTATCCGGTATGGCCCTGAGGTATCTGCCATAATTCCATCCCTGACGGGCATCTGCGCCCGTTCACCATGTATTTCGGGTCGCGAAGCCGGTCGAACCTGAAAAGGGCTAACCCTTCAGCGCTGCGATAGCTTCTTCCTGCGACGGATGGATAGCAATGACCTGGTCGAAACCGCTGATTTCGAAAACTTCCCGTACCGTACCGGTCAGCGCGCACAGCGCGAAGCCAGAATTCTGCCGCTGCAAGGTTTTTGCGGTCTGCAGAACCACCCGGAGCCCCGCACTACTGATATAGGTGAGTTTCTCCATGTCGAGGATCACGACCTGGTCAGTGGTTTCGATCGCTGCATCCAGATCTTCGAGGAAGCGCTGCGCGTTGGTACTGTCCACGCGTTCGGCAGCTTCAATGATCAAAGTGCCCTGATTCCTCTGGAAATCAATTGCCATGATGCTGTCTCCTGAATTGCGCTGGCAGTTAGTTGGAGGCACTGGTGAACACCGAAATGCCCCGCGCCAGTGGCTCTTGCCGAGTGTCGGTGAATTGTATCATCGAATCGAATTTTGTGTACCCTGGGCCCAGTCGGTTCATCGCACATATGTCTGATCCCGACCCCAACAGTGGCGATATTTTCGCCATTCCATGTTGTCGATGTGCAAGGCACGTCTGCAAGTGTCTCGCTCCCAGCGCGGTGACTGAACTCCGCCGGCTGACCCAGTGCGTTGACGGAACTGTCACCGACAAATAGACTGCCCCCAATTCGCACGTCTTTAGGGCTCCGATAGGGAGGAGAACCACTTGGGAGGAGAACCAGGATGAAGCTGCAGATCATGTCCCCGGCCGCGGCGCGCGTCGACTTCAAGGTCCCGCCGGCCCCCCGTCTGGAAACCCTGGAAGGCAAGACCATCGGCCTCTACAACAATATGACCGGGGGAGCCGAGGTGGCCGTCAACCGTGTCGCCGAGCACCTCGGCCGCCGCTTTCCCAACGTGAATTTCGAGAGCTACGGCGGCAGCCTGCGGGACGGCCGGCCAGTGCTGAGCCGTGGCGTGCATATCGACGATGAGGAAGCGGCAGTCATTGCCACCGAGGTTGACGCAATGGTGGGCGCCGCCGCCCATTGAGGGGGCTGCACGTCGTGGCTTGCCCACGACATGGTTGCCATGGAAAAGGCCGGCGTGCCCGCAGTTGGCATCGCCGCCCGCAGTTTCGCCCGGGCCTGGCAGTCCTGCGTCGATGGCTGGGGACAGCCCTCCACCGCTTTTGTCACCATCCCCCACGCTTGCACCGGACAGCAGCCCGACTATATCCACAAGATGGTGGACGAGCAAATCGATAACATCATTCTCGGTTTGACCCGCATGTCCGCGTCCGCTGATATTTCCGGCGGAGTCAACGGCCACAGTGAGACCGACGTGTTCACGGTGGAACTGGACGACACGCCGCTGGGCTTGGACGCGGTCAATCGCTTCATGGAAGAGCGCGACTGGAGCGACGGCATGCCCATCGTTCCGCCGACGCCGGCCGCCGTGGAGGCCATGCTCAAAGGCACCAGGCGTGACCCGCAGGACGTGGTGATGGTGATGGAGCCCGGCTTCGGCCTGGCCACCGTCGAGAAAATAGCGATCAACGCGGTGATGGCCGGTTGCCAACCCGCGCAGTTCCCCATCCTGCTGGCCGCCCTCGAGTGTATCGCCCAACCCGAGATGAACCACCGGGACATGCAGGTGTCCGGCCACACCGAGGCTCCGCTCATCCTGGTCAACGGCCCTGCCGCCGCCAGGGCGGGCATCAATTGCGGCACGTCGGCCATGGGTCCGGGTGTAGTCAACAAGGCCAACACCGCCATCGGCCGCGCTCTGCGTCTGTGTCTGATCAACATCGGCTACTGTAAAGCCGGCGCCGGCGACCCGAACTTCATCGGGTTGCCCACCAAGTTTGGCATGTGCATCGCCGAGAACGAAGAGGTCAGTCCCTGGCAGCCCTATCATGTGGACAAGGGGTTCCGACCGGACGAAAGCGCGGTCACCGTGATTACCGTCACCGGCCCCACCGATATTCTCGACAACGCCTCGAAGAACCACGAGGATACGCTGAACAACATCGCTTCCATGATGTTCTACCGCCACGCCGGCGGTGGAAGCTGGATCAAGGGCCGGCAGTCTGCCCAGGTGGGGCACACCAATCAGCGGGTTGAGTACCAGAGCCCCTATCATCCCGTCATTCTCAGCCCATCCCGCGCGGTGATCCTGGCCGAGGCTGGCTTCAGCAAGCGGGACACCCAGGAGTGGTTGCACGAGCATTGCCGTGCCTCGCTGCGAGACGCCATCGGCCCCGCCGGAATGCCTGCCGACGCCGACGGCAAGTGGCTGCGCCATCGGGAATTGCAGCGCCTGGCCGACGATCCCGACGCCACCATCCCCGCGTTGGAAACCCCGGAGCAGTACCTGCTGTTCGTAACGGGCGGCTCCACTCACTACGCCAATTTCTTCTATGGCACCTACGGCATCGCCACCATGCCGGTGGAGGACACCGCGTAAAAGCGGCGTACGTACCACGCCGGCCGACGGATTGCCGGCCGAGGACCCGGTATCGCAATTGGATGACGATACCGGACCTAAAGCAGCGGAATGGCCGCAGAAACGACATTAAAATTTCCACACGATAATGTCATCTTCACACCACAAAGCAGTGCCCAGGCCGCGGGAGACGGCGGAAATCCGCATGCCCGACGGCACCTCAGTCGTCTTGCGTCGCCATGGCAACCCCTCCGGGCCGCGCATAGTGTTCAGCCACGGCAACGGACTGGCCGCAGACCTCTATTACCCGCTGTGGTCACTGCTGACTGACCGCTTCGATCTCATCCTCCACGACCTTCGCAACCACGGCTGGAATCCGGTCTGGGAGCGGCGGACGCATAACTTCCCCGCCTTCGTCAGCGACCACCAACATATCGCCGCGGTCATAGCCGCCCGCTTTGGCCAAAAGCCCCTCATCGGCGTCTTTCACTCCGCATCGGGCATATCGGCGCTGCTCAGCCAGATGGCCGACAGGAGCACCTTTGCCGGCTTGGCCCTGCTAGACCTGCCCGTGTGCCCGCCGGGGCGGTCGCCGGGTGACCTCGCGGCCATTGGCGACGTGGCGGCGCAACGGGCACGCCAGCGCATAACGCAGTTCGGCCGTCGCCAAGATCTGACCAAGGCGCTCTCCCGTTCCCCATCCTTTCGGCTTATACCCGCGGGGACGCTGGAACTGTTCGGTCGGACCACGCTGCGGGCGTCCCCGTGGGGTGGGTATGAGCTTTGTTGCCCGCCAGAGTACGAGGCCCAAATCTACGAGTACGGATTCGGCTGGGCGATGCAATTACACGACACTCTGGAACGCCAGGGCCTTTCCTGTCCCGTGAAGGCAATCGGTTCCGACTCGACGATGCCGAACTCGTTTATGCCGTCTATGGACCTGAGCAATCTGGTCGCGATGGATTACGATTTCATTCCGGGGTCAACCCATTTCCTGCCGCTGGAATTCCCGGCAGAATGCGCGGCAATGATTGTGGAGTTTCTGGATGAACATGGCTTAACATGAGATCGTCGTGGTCGAACTGCGGCGATGGCGCTGCCTGGTTTCCAGAGATGCAGCACGGCATTGGACAGGGCCTTCCAGTTGTCATTGCGACGAGCGAAAGCGACATGGCAATCCCGCTGCCTCAGCGACGACCCCTGCGACTACGAGATTGCCACCGTCGTATCAAGTACGGGTGACGTTGCTGTGTTTGCTATGACAGTTTGAGGGAAAGTGGGTACGCGTGAGGGGGCTACGGAATTGCCACACCGCGCTTGCAATGAGAAAATGGGGACGAAATGCCAAAGGTAGCTGCCGACCAGTACGTGACCAAAGTTCGCAAACCGGACGACATCGACCGGTTCTGGGACGATGTGCTGGCCGAAACCGCCAAGATTGACCTGGAACCGGAGGTGGTATATGACCCCCTCCGGTCGACGGCGCGCATCGACGTTTACGAGGTCTTTTTCACCAGCCTGGATCGTGTGCGTATTGCCGGCTGGTACGCCGTCCCCCGCCAGCGCGAAGGCCGGCTGCCCGGGTTGATCCAGGTCCCTGGGTACAACATGGAGCCCCCGGTGCCCAAGAACTGGGCCGCCAGGGGGTATGCCGCGTTCAGCGTCGCTCCCCGCGGAAAGCTGCGGAGCAACCGCCAGTTCAACCCCGGTTATCCTGGCCTGTTGACCTACGGGATGGTGGACCGGAACACCTACTCCTACCGGGGCTTTTACATGGACGCCTGTCGGGCGGTGGATTTCCTCCTGGGGCGGGATGAAGTCAATGGCGCCCGCATCGGCATCACCGGACACAGCCAGGGCGGCGGACTGACCGTGTCCACGGCGGCGCTGCGCCCCGAAATCACGGCGGCGGCGGCGGGCGCGCCGTACCTCTGCGGCTACATGGATGCCATCGAGTTGACCGACGCCTACCCGTACCAGGAGATCGCAGACTATCTGCGGCTCAACCCGGACAGCCGGCAACAGGTGGAGGACACCCTCGCCTACTTCGATGGCATCAACCTGGCCCACCGGATCACCTGTCCGATCATCGTCAGCGTGGGCCTGCAGGACAGCACCTGCCCGCCGGAGACGGGCTACGCGATGTTCAACGCCATCGCCAGCTCCGACAAGCAGATTTACGGCTACGACGGGCATGGTCACGACGCCAACAACCACGAACACGCGGCCGTGGTGGACGCGTTTTTGGCGAAACACCTCCAACACTGATGGATTTGACGGCATGACCACATCGAACGGCTCAAGGCCGGCTGACTTCGACAGTTACTGGCAGGGAACGTTGGCGGAATTGGCCGGATTGCCGGCCGCTCCGGAAGTGCAGGAAATACCCCTGCGCTCAGCGGATTTCGCTACCGCCTATGGGGTGAAGCTCACGTCCATTGGTCCCTATCGGCTCTACGCCTACCTGAGCATTCCTCACGGAGACGGTCCCTTCCCGGCCCGTTACTACCTGCCCCGCTACGGCAGCGTGGTGGACCTGGTGCCCCAGGGTACTGCCAACGGTCAGCGCCGGGAACACGTTACCTTCGCCATCTGCGTGCGCGGCCAGCGCCTGGCCGACCAACCCTACGCCTCCAGCTTCCCCGGACTGCTCACGGACGGGATCGAAGACCCTGCCGCTTACGTGTACCGGGGCATTGTCGCCGACTGCGTGCGCGGCGTGGAGTATCTGGCCTCACGCCCGGAGGTGGACGAGACACGCGTCGCGGCCATTGGCAACGATCTGGCGTTGACCACGGCGGCCCTGTGCCCGCTGGTCACGCACCTCGTGTGCTCACCGGCTCTCTTGTACGCCACCGCGGACGTGGCCCCGCGCACCAGCGCCTACCCGCTGGAGGAAATCAACGACTACCTGCGCCGGTATCCCACCCGCCGGGAGGCAGTGCATCGCACGCTGTCTTACTTTGACCTGCGCTGGTTTGGGTCAAGGGTTCAGGCGACAACCTTGATTATGGCCGGCGCGGATGGCTCTGCGCTGGACGCCGCGGCTCTCGACCCGCTGATCCGGTCCATCCCTGGCGATACCGAAGTGCATAAGGCGGAACACTCCGGCTACCGGGACGGCCGATACAGCGAGGAATGGCTGTCCCGCCAATTTGGTATGGCCGAGCCCAGCCTGCCGCCACACTGGCAAGACTAACCAGATGCCTCATGTAAGCCTCCCGGGCGTCGACCTCTGGTACGAGGACACCGGGGGCTCCGGCGTGCCGGTAATCTTCCTCCACGCCGCCTCGGGCACCTGCGACGCCTGGGTCCACCAGTTGCCGGCCTTCACCACCGCCGGTTACCGCTGCGTCACCTATGACCGCCGCACCTGGGGGCGTTCCCGCAACACTGATGAAACTCAGCAGCCGGGCTATCAGGGCGATGACCTCCACGGCCTCATTGAGCATCTGGGCCTGGAGCGTTGCCACCTGGTGGCCACCGCCGCCGGCGGCATCACCGGCATCGACTACGCCCTGTCTCACCCGGAGCGGGTCCGCAGCCTGGTGGCGGCCAACACCATCGGCGGCGTGCAGGATGCCGAGTACCTGGAAGTGCAGCATCGCCTGCGGCCCGAGGAGATCCAGGACCTGCCCGTGGAACTGCGCGAACTGGGTCCATCCTACCGAGGCACGGACCCGGAGGGTGCGCAACGCTGGCTGGATATAGAGCTGGCCAGCCGTCCCTACGGACGACTGCCGACCCAACCCCTGCGCGAACCCATCACCTACGCCCGCCTCGCCACCATGCGCGTCCCAACGCTGGTATTTTCCGGCAATGCCGATATCCTCTCGCCGCCGGCCCTGATGCGTATGCTGGACGAACACATTCCCACCAGCAGGTTCGCCTCCCTACCCGACGCCGGCCACGCCGGCCACTGGGAACGCCCGCAGGTTTGGAACGGCTTGGCGCTGGAGTTCATCGGGCAGCACTAGCGCAGGCTGGGCGAGGCCTTGCCAAATTTGTCTTGCATTGCGGGGAGCGTATCGACGTGGCAGTCGGTTTCGGGACTGACCATGCCCAAACGTGTTTTCCAAGCCGACGAGATTGCCACGCTGCGCTCGCACTGACTTTGGAAAGAGGCTAAACGCTCAGAACAGATTGCCACGCTGCGCTCGCACTGACTTTGGAACGGGGCTAAACGCTGGGCGGTTAATCTGTACGTTGCGCGGTTTCTGGTGTAGATTATTTCACGGCGATGGGTGCGGCACGCGCCGTGAATCCGCCGCCCCGTTCATCAGAATATCGCAGTCCTGGAGGGACACCCATGGCGGACGCACCCCTGTTCCCCGTTACCGTGGTCGGTAGTTGGCCTCGCTCCACCGAGCTGATCCGTGCTCTGCGCCGCAAGGAAGCTGGCGAAATCACCTACGCGGAGTTCAGTGCAATGGCCGACGACGAAGTCCTCGCGTGCATCCGTGCCCAGGAAGAGGCCGGCGTCGACATCATCAGCGACGGCGAGCAACGTCGGGACAACTTCTACTCCTTCGCGGTGGACAAGCTCACCGGCATGCAGTTGATGAAGGTGTCGGAGCTGCTGGACTACTCCACCGACCGGGCCCGCATGGAAGAGGTGCTGCGCGCGCTTGACGTCCCCTCCTTTGCCATCAAGAGCCCTATCGTGGTGGACCGGATTGGTAAGAAGCAGGGACTGGCCCTGGATGAGCTGGCCTTCATGCGCGAGCACACCGACCGCCAAATCAAGGTGCCGTTGCCCGGCCCCTATATGCTGACCCGCTCCAGTTGGTTCGAGGGCCTGTCGGACAAGGCATATCCCTCCCCCGACGATCTGGCCAAGGACGTGGTCGAGATTCTGCGGGAGGAGATCATTGCCCTGCGCGACCAGGGCTGCGACTTTGTGCAATTGGACGAACCCACCCTTTCCCAGGTGGTGTTCGGCGAAGAGACCACCGAAACCTTCATGTGCGCTGCGCTGCCCAACCGGCGCGACCCCACCGATGAGTTGGAGATGGCGGTTCGCCTGATGAACGAAACGCTGGAGGGCATCGAGGGCATCAAGACCGGCGTGCACATTTGCCGCGGAAACTGGAGCAAAAAGGAAGAGGTTCTGCTCACCGGCAACTACGGGCCCATGCTCCCTTACCTGGTCCAGATGAACATCGACCAGCTGGTGCTGGAGTGTGCCACGCCGCGGGCCGGCGAGATGGAAGTCTTCAAGGAATACAGCAACGAGAAGGAGATCGGCCTAGGCGTGGTCAACCCGCGCACCGACGACATCGAGCCGGCCGGCCAGATCGTCGCCCGGGTCAAGGAACTGCTGCAGTACTTCGACGCCGACAAGATCTACCTCAATCCCGACTGCGGTTTCGGCACCTTCGCCGAGCGCAACGTCAACACCCACGAAATGGCCGCCAAGAAGATGCAGGTGATCACCGAAGCGGCGGAGATCCTCCGCGCCGAGTACGCTTAGCCCGCCGTTCCCGCAGGTGTACGCCGGTTAGGTATAGATCATGGTAGCTCAAACTTACCAGGAAGCCAGCCGCAGATTGATGGCGCAAGGACTGGAAGAACTGGCGAGGGGAGACACGCGACAAGCCTCCGAAAAAGGCTGGGGCGCCGCCGCGCAGATGCTCAAATCCGTCGCCGAACAACGAGGTTGGGAGCACAAGCGCCATGTGGCGTTAGGAAGAGTCGTCGGACGGCTGGCCGAAGAAACCGGCGATGTGGAAATTCGACGGCTCTACCGGGTCGCCAGCGATATGCATACCAACTTCTACGAGGACTTGGACGAACCAGCCCACGTAGCCGCTGGCTTGGCCGATGTCGAGTTGTTTTTGGATAAGTTGGCGCGTCTCGCATGATTGCGCACCAACCACGACAGACTGGAAACATCCCAATCACCTAATAGGAGCTGGACATGACGCAGGAAGGAAACCTCAACGGTCTGCCCCGGGAAAAACTGACTGAAGTGCTCGATTCCTTCCGGGACCCGGAAGTTTTCAGCGCGGTAACCGGCCCCTGGAAATCTCGCGTGGTGTGGCAGGACGGTATGCGCGCCCGCGCCTACATGCGCAACCACCAGGTTGACATGGACGAGCCTGGCGATCTAACCGCCACCGACGTCGCAGCCAGCGCCCATGAGCAGTTGCTGTCCGCCATCGGCAGTTGCATGACCGTCGGCTTCGTGGTCAACGCCACCAAGCAGGGCGTGCGCATCCACGACCTCGAGGTCGCCGTCGAAGGATACTTCGAGAACATCCGCAAGTGGGCCGGCGTGGAAGACGAGGGCAACCCCGGCTACGGCAAGATCTCGGCCAAGTGCTTCGTCCGCGCCGATGCCGACGAGGACACCCTGCGGGAGATCTGGCGGCTGGCGGTGGAAGGCTCACCGGTGACCCAGTCGGTGGCGAACCCGACATCGGTGGAAACCGAATTCGAAATGGTAGGCTGATGGTTACCTTCGTATCTGCGGACTGGGTCGCGGAGCGCATCGGTCAACCGGGTTATCGGATAATCGATCCCCGGTCGGCCATGCGCTACCTTATGGGTCACCTGCGCGGGGCCGTCAGTGTCCCGTTCAAGAAACTCCAGGGGCTGGATGGGCAACTGGGTTCGCCCGAGCTGCTTGCCGCCGTCTTTGGCGAAGTCGGCCTTGGGGACGACGTTACGCCAATCCTCTACGACCACCAGGACGGGCGCAACGCCGCCATGGCGGCTTGGGTGCTGGAGTACCTGGGGCGCAGTGATGTCCACATCATGGAACTGCGTTACGAGGCGTGGAAAGAGCGTGGTCGAGAGGTCCTGTATCGACCGGTGCCCACCAGCGCAGCCAGGTTCACGGTCAGGCTCAACGCTGGCATCCGCGCCACATTGGATGACGTGGCCGGCCGGGGATCCGCCAGCCTGGTGGACGCCCGCACGCCCGAGGAGTTCCGCGGCGAGGTGGAGATGGACCATCGCCCCGGTCATATCCCCGGCGCAGTAAGCCTGCCCCATGCCGACCTCGCGGGTGCGAACGGCAACCTGTATTGCGGTCAGGACACCGTGCGGGAACGGCTGGTCGCCGCTGGCATCGCGGAAGGCGAACCGGTCATAGCCTACTGCCGCAGCGGAATCCGCGCCGCCGTAACGTGGCTGGCTCTCGACCAGGCAGGGCACACGGTGAGCCTCTACGACGGATCCTATGCCGAATGGATGGATAGCGACCAACCGGTAGAAGCATAAAATTGTCCAAAAGCGTGGCCGATAAGTTGCCATGCTGACCGCAGCGCCCCATATGGGCACCGGAAACGATTAACCACTCATCCGGGACATACCGGACCGACGCGATAGACTGGCATACACCGGTGTTCCAGCCCCAGCCGACCCATGCCCACTCATTGGGCACGCCGGGAAGGCAGGTTCCCAGATGAGCCGCGGTTGGCATCGAGTGTCTGACCAAGTCGACGCACAAGATTAATTGGTCGATTAGGTTCTTCAAACCCGCGTCGCGGGGTCACATCGGCGCAGTGCGCTGTGACGTGTGATCTGAGTATGACTCGCCGGACGGGTGCATCCGGACCGGAACCTTTTGCACGGCTGACCTCCAGTCACGCAGGGCAATCGCGTCTAAATTGAGTTTGGCGGAATAACAGCTGGCGCTGACAGGAAAAGGTATCTCGTTACTCGAAAATGCAGGTGGTGAGCTTTGCGACCGCCCATTTCGACGGTAATCGAGGCTGGCATCGGCGCTCAAACGGTAATAAACCGTGGCCGACATCTGTGATACTAATACTTTGCATCGCTTGTTATGCCGAACACGATAAGACGCGATTGCCCTGTCCAGTCACGGCTTTAGCTGGACTTTGCGCATTTTTTAGGAAAAGAATAAGGACAGGGTAAGATGGCCTGACCCCACTTTCGACGAAAGGTCCAGCCAGGCTCACCCTGCCCGATGCCATTGTAGCCGTTCTCGTTCCCTTCGCAACGTTGTTCAGCAACCCAACCTGGCGCAAAGCGCAGGTGTTGCTGGTGGGCGCGATACTGGCGCCAGGCCAGCGCACGGTGGCCGCGGCGCTGCGGGTCATGGGTCGCAGCGATGACGGCGACTTCGCCCGCTACCATGAGGTGCTCAACCGGGCGGTGTGGTCGCCCCGTGCGGCCGCGGGTATTCTGTTGGTATTGTTGCTCCAGCACCTGGATCGCGGCGATGGCCCCCTGATCTTCGGCGTCGACGAAACCTTGGAGCGGCGTCGGGGCCGTAGCATCGGCGCTCTGGGCGTTTACCGTGATGCGGTGCGTTCCAGCCGCTCCCAAGTGGTCAAAGCCAGTGGTTTGCGCTGGATCTCCCTGATGTGGCTGGGCCAGGTGCCCTGGGCGGGACGCCATTGGGCCCTGCCGGTGCTCACGGTGCTGGCGCCATCGGCGCGGTACTATCAGGAGAGAGGACGTCGGCACAAGAAGCTCACCGACTGGGCACGCCAGATGGTCCTGCAACTGCGCCGCTGGCTGCCGCAGCGGTCGCTGGTGCTGGTGGGGGACAACGGCTACGCTGTGCTCGACCTGCTGCACTGCTGCCAGTCCCTGTCGGAACCCGTTACCCTGATCGCCAGACTGCGCCTGGATGCCGCCCTCTATGCGCCCGCGCCACCCCGTCAACCGGGTCAGAACGGCCGCCCAGCGCTGAAGGGCGCACGACGACCCTCGCTGAAAGCGCTCCTTGAGCAGCCCCCGGCTACTGACCAGCCTCAGGTAACCTGGACCAGCGCCACGGTGGGCTGGTACGACGGCGCCACCCGCACTGTGGAACTCACCTCCCAGACCGCAGTCTGGTACCGCTCGGGCAAACCCCCGGTGCGCATTCGCTGGGTGCTGATCCGAGACCCACAGGGCGCCTTCGCGCCCCAGGCCCTGCTGTGCACCGACCCGTCGGCAGACCCGACGCAGATCCTGGAATGGTTCGTGCTGCGCTGGCAACTGGAGGTCACTTTTCAGGAGGTGCGGACCCATCTGGGCGTGGAGACCCAGCGCCAGTGGTCCGACCTGGCCATCACCCGCACCACGCCGGTCCTGCTGGGACTCTTTTCCTGGATCACCCTGGCCGCCCACGCGCTGCAAGAACGCCACCCCATGATCCAGCGTAGAGCGGCCTGGTACGACAAACCGTCGCCGACCTTCGTCGACGCCATCGCCCTGGTGCGCCGCCACCTGTGGCTGGCGTCGGAGGGTTTCCCCCGGTCGCCCAGCGACCCCGATACGCAAGAACTCCCCACCGCTCTGTACCACCGATTGGTGGATTCCCTCGCTTACGCCGCCTGAAATGCGCAAAGTCCAGTTTAGATATTTCGTTCGGACAGTTGACCGGATTTGGGCCACCCCCGCGGGACTTGGGACTATGACCAAGCGTGGATTTTCGCAGGCGCACCTGTCGCAACATGTAACTGGGCCGCACGAATTGTCCTATCTGGGAATGCACACGCGCAAGGTGATGTCTTCTGCGATTTGCGCGATACAATTGCCGTCGCACTGGCGATGCGCCCGACCACTCATGCCCTGTTACCGGTAAGCCGTTGCGCGCGTTGTGTAAGTCCGATCATAAAATTTCTGGAGCGCTTCGCTGATGGGTAGTCGGTCCCAATGGCTGGTTCGTGTGGCGGTGCTGGCAGTTGCCATCGCCGCGGTGTCGATCGCTTTTGCGATGGTGCTGATGTCTCCTTCCCTGATCAGGGCTCAGGACTACTTTTACGGCACACAATGCGTTGACGACCGCTGGGCGGGACACACTCACAACACCAAGAGCAATTTCTGGGGATCCACAGGCTGCCTAACGCGAGACAAGATACTCAGTTTGGAGTACAAGGATCGCGCACTATGGACGGACAAAGTGACGCATCCGCACCACCACGGCACTGAGGACGACGGCCACAAATACGACGAACTCGAAAACGATGAATACCTAAACCGAAGCCAAGGTGAAACCCGCACTTGGTTTAGATAGAATTGGAAGGAATTGAGAGGATCGGTTGGGAAGTTGCCGGGGGTTGCTGGTGGGTATGCTGGAGATGGGAGCGCTGCTGGAGCGGTGGCGCATGGATGAGGCTGCGGTACGACGACGGATGTACCGAGCGCCGACGCCTCGGGAGCGGGAACGGTGGCACGCGGTGTGGTTACTGGCGCGAGGCTGGACGGCCGCGGCCGCGGCCGCGGCGTTGGAACGGGACGCCCACACTATTGGCCAATGGGCCACGGCATTCCGGGAGGGTGGTCCTGAGGCGCTGGCTTTTGAGCAGTCAGGAGGTTCCCCCCGCATTGAACCGGGAGCGGCAGGCCGAGTTGAAGGCGGCGGTGCAGGAATTGCCGTCGCAAGCTGGCATCGATTTGTCCAACTGGAACTGGAAGGCGGTGCGCCGGTTGGTAGAGGAACGCTTCGGGTTGACGCTGAGCCGGAGTGGTTGCCTGAATTACCTGCACCGGTTGGGCTTTGTCCTGAAGCGTCCCAAGAAGCGGTTGGTCAAGGCAGACCCGGTACGGCGGGAAGGCTTTGTGAGGGAGTACATTGCCTTGACAGCGGCGGCCCGACGAACTGGGGCCAAGATATTCTTCGCTGATGAGGCTCACTTTCGGGCGGATGCGGATCTGCGGGCCAAATGGGTGCTGAAGGGTGAACCGGCGCTGGTGGACTCCACCAGCCCGCGACGTGGGGAGAAGGCGAGCTACTACTCGGCGGTGTGTCTGGAAACCGGAGAGGTGGAGTTGATGGAACTGGAAGGTAACAGCAACTCCACCACCTCGGTTGCCTTCCTGTCGGTTGCCTTCCTGCGTCAACTGCGGGCGCAACACACCGAACCGTTGACGGTGATTTGGGACAATTCCCCAGCTCATAGGGGCGACGCGCTGCGAGCCTACCTGGCCAACCCCAACTTGAACCTGCGCTTGGTGAACCTGCCCACCTATAGCCCAGATTTCAACGCCGACGAGGCTATTTGGGGCTGGGTACGTCAAGAGGTGACCGCCAACCTGTGCCTGGGGACCCGTGCCGCAGTCCAGGAGAAGGTGGGCGACTTTTTCGCCAGCCTGTCCAGCCGATGCGACGAAGTCAAGCGCCGATGCCAGACCGTGCTTCAGGCTCGAGCAGCAGAACTGACTGCCAGCACTCAAGCCGACCCTTCCCATCCCGCGAATGTAGATTTCACCTTGGCTTCAGTTTAGGAGACAACGGTTGCAATTCCGAGCACCGTCGTGTCCACGGAGACAGTTACAGAGTTCTTGTCTGCCCCATCACCGAAAACAGTGGTAGCACCGGCGGCGGCGGTGGCAGTGAGCAGCCCTCCGAGGATCCCATCACGGAGCCCACCGAGACGCCCACACCGGAGCCCACCGAGACGCCCACACCGGAGCCCACCGAGACGCCCACACCGGAGCCCACCGAGACGCCCACACCGGAGCCCACCGAGACGCCCACACCGGAGCCCACCGAGACGCCCACACCGGAACCCACCGAGACGCCCACACCGGAACCCACCGAGACGCCCACACCGGAACCTACCGAGACACCCACCACGGAACCCACACGACCGCCGACTCTGATCCCGACGCCGGTGCCGGACGACGATGACGACGATGATCCCCCGGTGGTGAGGAGCACGCGGGCGGTGCCGCCTCGCAAGCCAACCGCGGCGCCGACAGCAACGGCCGCGCCGACCGCGACTGCATTGCCAACCCCGACCGCAGCGCCGACGCCGACCGCAATGCCAACCGTCACGGTGGCGCCAACTCCACAGCCGACGGCCACGCTGGCACCGGAACCGACGGCGACACCGGAACCGGAGTCGGCGGCAACCCCAACGCCTACGCCAGCACCGGTCCTGGCGTTCGCCCCGGGACCTACCAATACGCCAACACCGGCTCCGGAGCCGACGACGGATACGGCTGTGGCCATGCTGTCACCGACGCTCACACTCGTGCCCGTACCGACGGCGGCGTTTGTGATCGAAGCCGGGGTCATACCACCGGCAACGCCGGAGGCGGAGGCGGAGACGGTGCCGGAACGGGTTCGCAGCACCCTCGTGGGCGCGGCCAACACGCTGCGGGACCGCAATACGCTGATCATCCTGCTCATCGCCATCGGCGCAATGATCGGCGGTATTTTCCTCTACCTGGTGCTGCGCAGAAGGTAGTCAGATCGATCATCGGTTGGACCTGATCCGCCCGACGCCGCCGCGTGGCGCACGGGCCGGATAGTGCGGTCGTGGAGCCGGATCCGGCGGAAGCCGGGGCAGATCTACGTTGCGCCGCGGGCCACAACATGGCAATCTCCCGGTAGTGAATCGGAAACATCCGCGACCACAAAGGAGCAACCCATGACACCGAACCTGGTGCCCTACCTGCTTTACGAGCCCGAGGAGTCGGGCATCCTATGGATCAAGTTCAACCGGCCCGAACGGATGAACGCGTTGATCGGCTCATCCGAGGAGAACGGAACCGTCGCCAAGGTGGGTGAGTACCTGCGCGCGGGAGACGATGACCCCAACGTGCGGGTCATGGTGCTCACCGGCGTGGGTCGGGGCTTCTGCTCCGGCGCGGATATGCGGCGGGACACGCAGGCGGACCTGACCGGCGAGAACTTCGTGGGCAACCGTGGCACCACGGAGGGGCCGGACGCGGCGCGGGAACACTTCTTCCACGGCTTTACCAAGCTGCACCGGGACATCTCGCAGGTGCGCAAGCCGACCATCGCCATGATCAACGGCCCGGCCGTGGGGTCCGGCATGGACATGGCGCTGCATTGCGACATCCGGCTGGGGTGCGAGAACACGCGGTTCATCGGCTACCAGCAGCTGGGGCAGATCATCGAGAACGGCGGGAGTTACTACCTGCCCAAGATGGTCGGCCTGGGCCGGGCGCTGGAGTTCGCCTACACCGGACACCTGGACGCCCAGCGCGCTTATGAATGGGGCATGCTGAACTACCTGGTGTCGTCAGAGGAACTGGAACAGGCCACCCGCGACCTGTGCGACCGGATCATCCGCACGCCGCCCATGGTGCAGTGGATCAGCAAGCGCATCATGCGCGCTGCCCTGGACAGCACACTGGAGACCACCATGACCCTGACGTCCAACGCCGGCGGCATCCTCAATGGTTCTGAGGACGCACGGGAGGCGCGGCAGGCATTCCTGGAGAAGCGGGCGCCGGAGTTCAAGGGGCGGTAGGCAGCGGTTCAGGTATAATTCCGGGCACTGCCCATTGCGTCGGAAACGAGGCTAACTCGCCAAGCGCTCAGAGGTTCAGCATGACCACCGCCAACAGCGCCATCACCAAGCTCGAGCAGCCCGAGGAATTCTTGGTGTTTCCGGACCCGCCGGAAATTCCCGAAGACAAGATGACCAACTTTGACCACCTGGCCGTCAACGGCAACGTCCACCATCTGGCCATCCACTTCGGCAACCCCGAAACCACCCTGGTGGCCGGCGAGCGCTACTTGGCCCTCGCGCCAACCCGGGATATGACCGGGCTGCGTTACCCCGACCTGCTGATGGCTTTCGGCGTGGACCCGGCGACCTATCACCGCCGCCGGGCTTACGTCATCGCAGACCAGGGCAAACCGCCGGATTTCGTCATGGAAGTCGCCTCGCCCAGCACCAGGCGCATCGACGCCACGAACAAACGCATCGATTACGCGGCGCTGGGTATCCCCGAATATTGGCGCTTTGACGAGACCCTCCGGCGCCGCGGCCCCCGGCTGGCCGGCGACCGCCTGGTGGACGGCGCATACCAACCCATCCCCATCGAGGAGGTGGCAGAAGGCGTCCTGCAGGGCTATAGCGCCGTTCTGGACCTGAACCTCCGCTGGGAGCAGGGCCACCTGGGGTGGTATAACCCGGCGACCGGCCGGCACATTGTGACCTTCTCTGACGAACGGTCCCGCGCCGACCGCGCCGAAGCGGAACTCAACGCCGAACGAGAGGCCCACGTTGCCGCCGAAGCCCGCATCAGGGAACTGGAAGAGCGGCTCCGCCGTCAAAGTTCCTGACTCGTCCGGCGAAGCCGCCCCACACCAAGCGCGAGCCCCGTTCAGTCCGCAAAGGTCAGCGTCTGTCCGAACCGCTCCCCGTGGGTGATCTCCGACATCGGCTTGCGTGGCGTCCCAGTTCCTGCCGGTCTCATGACGCGGTAACCGAAGGGCAGCACGGTGATCAACTCCATGTCCTCGGGAATGCCTAACAGCGACTTCACCTCGTCCTGCTGCTCGCCTCGGATGCCCACGAAGCAGGTGCCCAGGCCCTCCGACCACGCCACCAGTTCCATCTGCTGCAAGGCCCGGCCCGCGTCCAACTGCGGACGCCTCGTCTCCCCCATTACCACCGCGATAGCCAGAGGCGCCTGCCCGATAAACGTCCCTTGGGTGCAAATGCGTCCCAGTTCGACGATAGTGTCTCGGTCCCTGACCGCGATGAAGTGCCACGGTTGGGTGTTACTGGAGCTGGGCGCCCAGCGGGCAGCTTGCAACATCTTGTGCAGCACGGCGTCTGAAACCGGCGCGTCGGTAAAGTCGCGCACGGTGCGACGGGTCCTGATGCAGTTGAAAACGTCCATTAGAAACCTCCGGTGTGCAGGGGATTCAATCCAGTAGTTGGTCCAAAGTTGTTACGAACCGCTGGATCTGTCCCAATCCGTGCCTGACTCCCTCTGCCGTTTCATCGCCTTCATAGAAGTTTATGTGCAAGGCTCTGGCAGCATGGAAATCGGAGTGGAGATCCTCGTCTTCTAATTCAGCAACCAAGTGGCGGACTACTACGAATAAATCGGCGTGGGATTTGTGCTCCCAGCCGCGCTGCTGGGCAACGGCTTTCACCGCTTGCGCCGCCGCTCCCCAGCCTTTCTCTGATCCCTGAAGGAGGTCGCCTTTTTCCAGTTCCTCAAATGCCTGGGCTAGAAACTGGGCCGAGGTCGTCCGATATTTCGTGAATTGTGTCAAGTCAGCCCCAATGAGTTTTCATGCCCGCAGGTTCCCTAAACCAGTTTTCGAGCGGATGTTACCGCACGGGCGGCCACATTATCCAGCCCCGGCGTCCGGTGTTGCGCAGGCGCAGCAGGTGGCCGCCCAGCGTGGTGACGTACAAGCTGCTCTGGTCAGCGTCGCCGAAGCAACAGTTGGTGGGCATATCCACGCCGACGGGCATGGGATAAGTCTCCAGGACGCGACCCTCGGGCGTCCACACGTAAATCATGGGTCCGGGGCCGCTGGCCCAGTTGCCGGCGGTGCCCACGATGTTGCCCTCGGAGTCGAGGCACATGCCGTCGATGCCCCGCTGGGGACCGCGATGGTCCGTGCCGAACTGGTGGAGCACGACGTACTGGCCCAGCGATCCGTCGTCGTTGATGGCGTAGGAGCGTAGCTCGCGCACGCCGGCCGGCTCAGGATCGGTTTGGATCATGTAGAGGGTCCGGTCGTCTGGGGAGACGAGCAGGCCGTTGGTGCCGGTGGTGTCGAAGGTCACCTGCTGGCAGGTGTAGGAACCATCGGCCTGGGGGTCGGCGCGCAGGATGTCGCGTCCAGACATCTCGGGCTGCTCGCTGGGGTCGATGTTGACGGCGTTCCAGGGGTTGCTGAACCAGATGCGGCCCTGCCGGTCGATGGCCAGGTCATTGGGGGTGTTCAACCGCTGGTCGCCGAGGCGGTCGACGATGGTGGTAGTGGTGCCATTGGCCTCGAAGCGAACGATGGCCCGGCCGCCGGAGCAGCAGCCGTAGAGACGTCCCTCGTCGTCGAACGCCAGGCCATTGGAGTGGTTGGTGTTCTCACGATAGACGGTGCATTCGCCGGTATCGGGATGGTAGGCCATGATGCGGCTGGCGGGGATATGGGTGAAAAGGAGGCGACGGCCATCCCAGGCGGGTCCCTCGGTCAAGCGGCTGAAGGGTCCGGCGACGTGTTCCCACTGTAGGGCCATGTTGTCCTCCTGCGTCAAATATTGGCATTCCTGCCTTGGATAAGCCGGTTCCGCGCTCCGCCGGAAACCGGAGTAAGGGACTGGCTACGGGGGTGGCGCTATTGTATGCCACGCCGTGAGCAAAGTCATCGCGGTGATCGCGCCGGCCCCGATGGCAGAAAGGTTCCAAGTACATGGTCACTTGCCGCAGACCTGCGGAGAGGTTTACAGTGCCCGTACTTAAGAGATGCTTGATTGGACACTAAAAAGGAGCGCACCGAATGACGCAGACCAATCGACTGCGGAGCGGAAACGTAACGGCGCCGGAATCCGGAGTCAGCGTGTACGAGGCGATCCACAACCGCCGCATGAACAACGAGTTTTCGGATGTGCTTCCCGACCGGGAATCGCTGCAACGGATGCTGGACGCGGCCGTGTGGGCGCCCAACCACCGCCTCACCAACCCTTGGCGGTTTTTCGTGCTGGAAAAGGGCGGCGAGAAACGGGCCGAGGTGGCGCAATTGGCTTACGACAACCTGTTCGGGCGGAGCGGCAACCACGAAAACGCCGACGGCAGCCGCCAGCGAGTCCTGGACGCGCCGGCGCTGGTCTACGTTTACAGCGTACCCGCCGACAGCGACGAAATGACCCAGGAGAACTACGCCGCGGCGTGCTGCGCGGTGCAAAACCTGCTGCTGGCCGGCGTGGCTGAGGGCTTGGCGGGCGACTGGAGCACGGGTAACACCACGAAACATCCGCAGCTGGCGGAAACGCTGGGCGGGGAACCCGACTGGGCGATGGTGGGGGCGCTGTTCATCGGACAGCCGTCACGCCCGTCGGCCTCGGTGCGGGCGCCCGCGGACGAGGTTACGGCCTGGCTGTAGGGGGTTCCGCAGTACCGCCGCCCGGACCGTTGGCGCAGCATAGGCTATACTGACCGCCGATCTGAAACGCAAGGAGTTTCCCATGCCCTGGGCCGAGACCATCGTTGACACCCTGAAGAAGTGGGACACGTCGCTCATCGCCTACGTGCCCGACATTTCCATTGACCGGGTGACCAGCATCATCAACGAAGACCCGTTCTTCCACCTGGTTTCCTGTACCCGCGAGGAAGAAGCCATCGGCGTCGCGGTGGGCAGCTACGCCGTCGGGCGCAACGCCGCGGTGTTCATGCAGTCCAGCGGGTTCGGCAACAGTGTCAACGCGGTGGCCAGCCTGTGCCTGCCGGCGCGGACGCCCATTCCCATCTTCATGAACCTGCGCGGACAGGTCGGTGAGTTCAACATCTCCCAGGTCGCCATGGGCCGCAACACCACACGCATCCTGGACCTGTTCGGCATCGCCAACTACACCATCGAGAGCGAGGACCGGTTGGACACGTTGCTGGACGGCGTGATGAAGCTGTGCCACGCCCACCGCAACCCGGTCGCCATCTGCATGACCCCCATGCTCCACGGAGGCAAAATTGCTTAGGTTCGACGCCACCCAACTGGTCCTGCGCCACGCCGGGAATTCGCCCATCGTGGGCAACCTGGGCCCCACCAGCGACGAGCTTTACCACGCCGGACATAGGGACCGTAACTTCTACACCTACGGCAGCATGGGGTTGTGCTCTTCCATCGCCCTGGGCATGGCCCTGTCCACGGACGACAAGGTTATCTCGCTGGACGGCGACGGCTCGCTGCTGATGAACCTGGGCGCCATCGCCACCATCGGGCGCGAAAACCCGTCGAACCTCGTCGTGGTGGTTTGGGACAACGAAATGTGGGGACAGACCGGCGGCCAGGCCAGCCACACGGCCACCAATACCAACCTGGAAGAGGTCGCCAACTCCTGCGGCATCACGAAGACGACCACCGTGAACGACCTCGAAACGCTGGAAGAGGCGTTCGGCCGCGCCATGCGGGAGCCCGGCCCGTGGTTCATCGTTGCCAAAATAGAAGAGGCCGACGAGTATATGCCAGTAGCTCCGGTGGAGCCTGAGTTCACCTTGTACCGGTTCCGGAATACTTACGTCGGGTGATGGCTATCTCAGTAGCAGAGTGAGGTACAGCGACTACATCATCTTCGCAGACGAGAGCGGAGATCCCAATCCCAGGTCAATCGACCCCCCTTATCCCGTTTTCGTCCTCAACTTCTGCGTATTCCGAAAGGACGAGTACGCCTCGTCGGTGCTACCTGCGGTGACGGCGTTCAAATTCGAGCACTTTGGGCATGATGCGGTGGTGCTACATGAGCAGGACATTCATCGAGGGAAAGCACCCTTCGATTTTGACGAGAACACCCAAAAGCAAATTACTTTCAAAGACAAACTGAACAAAGTAATCTCGCGATTGGATTTTAGGATTGTTGCCACCGCAATCGATATGCACCGGTTCTCACAGCACACCTACCTCGACGCATACGGGCTTGCGTTACGTGGTTGCTTGGAACAGGCGTACACGTTTTTGGACAGCCGTGGACAGAGCGAGTCAATCGCTCACATTATCCTCGAAGGTAGAGGCCGCAAGGAGGATGCCAGTTTGAGGCTCGCCTTTCGACGGATCGCAGATGGCGACAACAACCTTGGCAAGACCATGCCGGGCATTGATATCTTGGTCGCACCCAAGCGAAGCAATTCGGTCGGTTTGCAAATCGCGGACCTGACCGCATATTCAATAGGCAGAAATTATCTGGATCCAGACAAGCCCAACCTGGTGTGGGAATCGCTGGCAAAACCGAAGTTCCTAGGCAGTCTGGCGGTTCTCCCATGATGCAATTAAAACTGGGAAAGCCCCGGAGTAGTCCGGGGCTTTTCGCAGACTGTGGCTGCCCATCGACCCAAGTTGAGGATCCGTACCACTCCAAACCATCAACCGGCCCAAATCCATCGAAGGCCCTAACGAGGAATTCTAGTCTTCGCCGGTCGGAACCAGCCCCAATCACTCCTGTATCGTACCATAGTTTTACCACGCCATCCTCTAAACCCAGTCAATGGTAACTGTTCAGAGTTGGTGAGGCGAATTGGCGGAACTTGGTGTGCGGGTGGCTGGCTTTGGGGGCGGTGGTTATGTCATATAACTGGGATGGATACCGAAATCGATCTCAGGACTGCCGACCGGGATGTTCTGATTGGCATCATCGTCCGACAGCAGGCCATCATTGAGCGGCTGGAGAAATGCATTGCCCAGTTGGAAGGGCAAGCCAAACCCAAAGGCTCCCGCCGGATGCCCGGTCTGAAACCCAAAGCAGACCGGGAGCCAGCACGTCCCAAGGAACCTCGCAAACCCCGACCTCACGGCTTTGCCCGAGCCCGCATGACGCCCACCCACCGCGTGGAGCATGTGGTGGAGCAGTGTCCCGACTGCGGGACCCAGTTGTCTGGGGGTTGGGCCCAGCGCACTCGGGAGGTGATCGACCTGCCGCAGGTTCCGGCGCAGGTAACCGAGCACGTTTACCTGACCCGCACTTGTCCCCGCTGCCGACGCTGCTGTGTTCCCAAAGCGCAACTGGACGGCGTGGTGATGGGCAAGCAGCGCCTGGGGATCAACGTCATCAGCCTGATTGCGGTCCTGCGGGAGGAAGCCAGGCTGCCGTTGCGCACCATCCAGTGGCACCTGGATACCGTGCATGGGCTGCAACTCAGCCTGGGGGCCATCGTGGCGGCCACACAGCAAGTGGCTGGCAAGGCCCAACGGGTGGTGGCGGACATCCTGGAACAGGTCCGAGGCAGTCCGGTGGTCCACGCCGATGAGACGGGTTGGCGACAGGATGGACACAACGGCTACGTGTGGACTTTCAGCACCCCCAACCTGCGGTACTTCCTGCGACGGAACCGGGGCAAGGCGGTAGTGGACGAGGTTTTGGGCGACGATTTCGCCGGTGTGCTGGTCAGCGACTTTTACGCCGCCTACCACCACTATGCGGGTCCCAAACAACGCTGCTGGGCCCACCTGCTGCGGGACATCCACGACCTGCGATCACTCTACCCAGATGATGGATCGCTGTCCCAGTGGGCTGACGCCGTCCACCAACTCTACCGTCAGGCCACGGTCTTTACCCACCCCGCAGAGCAACAACGCCGCACCGCCAAAATGGCCCTGGAAAGACGATTGCTGGTCCTCTGCCGGCCCTACCTGGATGACCCGTCAGCCGCCCAAGCCAGGCTGTGCCGACGCATGGAGAAACACATCAAAGAACTCTTCGTCTTCGTGGCCGAACCGGAGGTGCCGCCGGACAACAACGCCGCCGAGCGCAGCCTGCGCCATCTGGTGGTCAGCCGCAAGGTCAGTGGGGGCACCCGCTCGGACCGGGGTACTGCCACCAAGATGACGCTGGCGTCAATCTTCGGCACCTGGCGGGCACAAGGTCTCAACACCCTCAACGCCTGCCGTCAACTACTCGCTTCCCCTCAAGTCTGAACAGTTACAGTCAATGCAGTACACCCTCGGTAGCGGGCCGATCTTCCGTTTGCCACTCCCGCCCGCTTGGTCTATGATTGACCCGGCGGCTGAGGCCGCCCACTTACGCTTATGGCGCCGAGGAGATGACCAGCCCAATGACGCAGGCCAACGCAACCGACGCTAACGGGGCAATAGCCGTCGCCAGGATGGGCGCTGACACGGAGGCCCTGCCAGGTGGGCTTACGGCCGACGACCTGGTGGAAGTGTGCCGCCAGTTGATCCTGGTGCGGACGATGGACGAACGCATCTGGATGATGAACCGGCAGGGCAAGGTGCCCATCGCGGCGTCATGCCAGGGGCACGAAGCGGCGGAATTGGGTTCTCTGCTGGCGGCGCAGAAGGACGGCGACTGTTTCCTCTTCCCGTATTACCGGGATCTGGCCGTCAAGATGGCGGCCGGTCTCACGCCGCGCCAGGTGATGCTGTCCTTCATGGGCAAAGAGGGTGAGCCCTACTCGGGAGCGCGACAATTCCCGCTGCAGGGTGCGGACCTGCCCCGAAACATCATCCAGATATCCAACGTCGTCGCCGCCGGATTGACCCAGAGCGTCGGCTACGCGCTGGCGTGCAAGATGATGGGCGAAGACACGGTAACCATTTGCTACTTCGGCGACGGGGCCTCCAGCCAGGGCGAGACCCATGAGGCGATGAACTTCGCGTCCATCCACCGGGTGCCGGTGATCTTCATCTGCGAGAACAACAAGTACGCCATATCGACGCCGATGGATTCGCAGATGGCAATCAGCGATGTGGCGGCCCGGGCCGAAGGCTACGGTTTCCCTGGTTTCGTAATCGACGGGCTGGACCTCGTCGCCTGTTACGAGGCGACCCGAGAGGGGATAGCCCACGCTCGCAGCGTCGGACCGGTGTTGGTGGAGATGAAGGTGGAGCGGTTCATGCCCCACACCACCGACGACGACGACCGCCGCTACCGGGACCGTGACGCCCTTGACGCCGCGCGGCAGTTTGACCCGGTCGCCGTTTTCCCATCCCAGATGGTGGAACGTGGCATACTGACCCAGGAACAACTGGACGGGTTCCGCGCCGACGCCCAGCAGCAGGTCAACGACGCCACCGATTTCGCCGATGCTGCCCAGCCCCCCGACGCATCTACGATCTACGATCACCTGTACGTGTAACAACCTGCAATGATCGGCTCGGGCCTGCCATCCCGTCTCGCTGGCGCCGGCCCTCGCCTATTCCAAGGAGCCAGGTCGAAGGTTGCGATATCTAGCCAGACTCATCCGCATTCTTGTTATTGGCGGCGTCTATGCGCTGGTAATATGGTACGGACTGATCACCACTGCCGACCTGGAATCTTGACCAAAATAGCTATCGGCGTGATAGCGCTAGGCATTACGGGCAGCATATACACCATACTGGTGCAAGTAGCCAAAGAGATCAAGGGAGCTACCATGGTACTCGCTGAATTTTTGAATCGGCATCTATTGGAACCACAAAAGCAGCGACTTCTGAACCAGGGACGTGCGGAAGGAAAGGCTGCGGTCCGAGCAGAAGCCCGGGCGGAAGCTCGCGCCGAGATAATTGCAAACGTTCGCGCGCGGTTGCTCGAAGAGGGCATTGACCCGGATCGTATTGTGCCACCGGAAGAGATGGACGGCGCGGACCCTTCAGGTACGTGATCGTATCCGTCGGTCCCGACCTTTGACCACCTCGGCAGGTAGGAAACTTCATGGCAGAGATGACCATAATTGAAGCGGTGCGTTCGGCGCTCCACGAAGAGATGGAGCGGGACGAGCGCGTATTCGTCATGGGCGAGGACGTGGGCCAGCGCGGTGGCGTGTTCCTGGCCACCCAGGGGTTCATTGAAGATTTCGGACCAGAGCGAGTGATCGACTCCCCGCTGGCGGAGGCATCCATCATGGGCATCGCTCTGGGCGCAGCCTTCCGCGGGATGCGGCCGATACCGGAGGTGCAGTTCTCCGACTTCGTCTGGCCCAGCGTGAACCAGCTGATCGGCGAGGCCGCCCGGGCCCACTACGGCACCAATGGCGCGCTGAAGGTTCCGATGACTGTTCGTATCCCCTACGGCGGCGGGATTCGCGGCGGGCTGTTTCACTCGCAAAACGTGGAGGCGTTGTTCTTCCACACCCCCGGCCTCCTGGTGGTCACTCCATCCACGCCGTACGAGGCGAAGGGGCTGCTCAAGTCCGCCATCCGCGACGACAACCCGGTCATCTTCCTGGAACACAAGAAGACCTACCGCCTGGTGAGAGGCGAGGTACCCGACGGGGAATACACCCTGCCCATTGGTCCGGCGGACATCAAACGCGCCGGCTCCGACGTCACGGTGGTCAGCTACGGCCTGTCCATGCACTACTGCCTGGCGGCGGCGGAAGCGGTGGCCGCTGACGGCATCAGCGCCGAGATCGTCGACCTGCGGACGCTCAAGCCGCTGGACACTGAGACCATTCTTGAATCTGTGCGTAAGACCGGCAGGCTGCTGGTGGTCCACGAGGACAACATCAGCGGCGGCATTGGCGCGGAGATCGCAGCCCTAGCGGCGGACGAGGCGTTCGAGTACCTGGACGCTCCCATCGCCCGTCTCTGCGGGCCGGATGTGCCCACCATGCCCTTTGCCCAGACGCTGGAAGACGCTTACATGCCCAGTCCCGAAGCGATTGCCGCAGAAATACGCCGGCTGGCGGCGTACTGACTGGCCCGCAGTAACCAAGCAAGGACCATCCCGTGGCTCAACTGATTGAACTCCCCCACGTCGGCGAGAGCGTCGTCGAAGGAACCATCGGCAAGTGGCTGAAGCAGCCGGGCGACCGTGTGGAACGGTATGACCCACTGGTGGAAGTGGTCACCGACAAGGTAACCATGGAGGTCCCGTCGCCGGTGGCCGGAGAGCTGCTGCGGATTATTGCCCAGGAGGGCGAGACGGTTCCCATGGGCGCGCCGATCGCGGAGGTGGACGACGGCAGCGGGCCGTCTCCCAACGAACCGCCGGCCGCGGTTGTGGCGACAACTCCAACGCCCGCGCCAGTCCCAGCTCCGACGCCTCCCGCTTCGTCGACGCCAACGTCGTATCTGATCATGGATGGAAGACCGGTGGGACCCACGGGCGGTTCCGCGCTGGAGGCGCAGAGCCAGGAGGGGGACTCTCCGTCTGAACCAGAACCAGCGGCAGCAACGCAGGCGACGGTCATTCGGGCAGTCGACCAGTTCCAAGAAACGACCGTCGAACGAGCGCCCAACCGGCTTTCCCCCGCCGTGCGCCGGCTGGCGTCGGAGCACAACCTGAACGTCGACCGCATCGCCGGCACCGGCATGGGCGGGCGCGTCACCAGGAACGATGTGCTGCGCTACCTGGAGCAGCAGCCGGCGACCGTCACGGCGGCTCCCGAGCCTCCGCAGGTTGTTCCCGCTCCTGCACCGACCGCGGCACCAGCACGGGCTGACGAGGAGCGCGTCCCATTGACCCCCGTGCGCCGCATGATCGCCGACGCCATGGTGCGCTCCGTGACCCAGATCCCCCATGCTTGGAGCATGGTGGAGGTGGACATCACGGACCTGGTCGGCCTACGCAACCGTGAGCGTGATCAGTTCCGCGCCCGCGAGGGCGTCAACCTGACCTACCTGCCCTTTGCGCTGAAGGCTGTCGCCTCCGCTTTGAAGGACAATCCGACGATGAACGCGTCGTGGGGCGACGACTGCATCGTCCTCAAGCGGCGCATCAACCTGGGTATCGCGGTGGCGGCGCCGACGGGTCTGGTGGTGCCGGTCATCCACGACGCGGACCGGCTGAGCATCTCCGGCCTGGCCCACGCGGTTGCGGACCTCTCGGAACGGGCGCGCGGCGGAACCCTGCGGTTGGACGATGTGCAGGGCGGCACGTTCACGGTGAACAACACCGGCGCGCTGGGCAGCGTGCTGGGCGGGCCGATCATCAACCATCCCCAAGCCGGCATAATTACCACAGAGGCGGTGCAGCAGCGGCCGGTGGTCGTTGCCAATGACAGGGGCTCGGACGCCATCGCCATTCGTTCAATGATGAACCTGTGCCTGTCCTTCGACCACCGGATCAACGACGGCGCGGAATCCGGCGCGTTCATGCAATCGGTGAAGGCTCGCCTCGAGGCGATGGATGGCGACACGCCCATCTACTGAGGGCGCGCAGGTCGCGGCGGGTGAGGGAACCTGCCGGATAATTCGGGCCGGCATGGTGGGGTATCGGGAAGCTTGGGACTGGCAGGTCCGGCTCGCCAACGCCGTGCGCGAAGGCTCGGAGCCCGAAACCCTGCTGCTCCTGGAGCATCCGCACACCTACACGCGAGGTCGCCTGGCTCCGGATACCGACCTGCTGCTGGACGAGGCGACGCTGGCCGCTCGCGGGATAGCCGTCATCGAAACCGACCGGGGCGGACTCATCACCTACCACGGCCCGGGTCAGCTGGTGGCCTACCCCATCATCCGGCTGCGGGGACGTGGCGGCCCCCACTGGTACGTTCGCACGCTGGAGCAGGTGATCATCGGCGTCCTGGCCGAGTTCGACTTGGCTGCAACCACCGTGGAAGGGCGCACCGGGGTTTGGACGGCGGACGGCCAGCGCAAGATCGCGGCGATTGGCGTCAAGATTGCCGGCGGCGTCGCTTACCACGGCTTCGCCATCAACGTGGACCCCGACCTGACCATGTTCGACGGGATAGTGCCGTGCGGCATCACGGATCGCACAGTCACCAGCATGGCCGCCGAGCTAGGCGGAGCGGTGGATATGGATACGGTCGGTTACGGTGTGGCGCGGCAATTTTGCGGCGAGCTGGAGCTGATGGGAGTGTTCGCCGATCATGCCATTGCGGTCAAAGGCGCAAAAAGCCCTAGACCGGAGCATCAGTGCGGCTCCTAATTATCGCGCTGACGCTGCCGTGGCCCGAAAGCAAATATGTCGGAAACTGGGCAAGTGAATCCGGGCAGTACCGGGTCGCCGACTACCGTATCTGAGTTGCCGTACCGAATCACCGAACCATCATCGTGGTGGGCGTACACTTCCCGCGTTTCAGGATATGCCACCAGTACCAGCCGGACGCCAGCTTCCAGCCACATCTGAGTCTTAGCGTCAATGTCCGGTTGCCTGTCGTTGGGCGATACCACCTCCAGCACCAGGTCCGGGACCACTTCAGCATAGCCGTGCGAGGGTGGCGGACCTGCCATGCGCGCGTACGAAATGAAGGCATGGTCGGGGGCGCGCACGGTGTCTGGAGCGTGTTCAATAAAGATACCGGTATCAGTAGCAACGGTGTGCCCCAGGTCCCGATCCTCCACAAAATTGCCGATGCGCCGGCCGAAGCGTTCAGCAACCCTTCCGTGCTCGTGACTCGCCGGCGGCATCTCAATCAGCTGTCCCCGGATCAGTTCGTAGCGCTTGCCGTCGTCGGGCATGGCTATGAGGTCGTCGGCGGTAAGCAGCTTCTTTGCTGTTGTCATGACAGAGCCCTCCGCGTAGTCCGAACCCGGTACAAACGCATTGTAGCAGGGCCTATCGCATTTCAGATCTGCATGCCCGTCGCCCCGGCGAGAGCCGGAGTCCAGAGGCGCTGAGGCGCCCAAACCGATACAATATCTAGCTGGCATCGTCGCGCATCAGCGAGGATAGCCCCAACGAGGAAACAACGAGCATGACTTTACTTGCAGCAAGCAACAATGCGCGCCCGGCTTGGTTCGTAGGCGCTGGTGTTGGTAGGTTTGGCGATATGTATGACCAACATGAGCGCTTCATCCAGGAAGGCATTTGGGAAAACGGCTACGGTACTGAGGACCCCTATCACCCCTCGGTAGACACTGTGAAGAAAATCCAACCCGGCGACCGTATCGCCATCAAAGCCAGGTATGGTCTCCGGAATGATGTGCCTTTTAACAACCGGGGGTTATATGTCACGGGGATGCTGATCAAAGCCATCGGCATCGTCAGGGAGAACGACGGTGATGGCATTTACGTGGAAGTTGACTGGGCCCCAATCGAACCTCCACGGCGTTGGTACTTTTCATCGTATCTGCGAACGATCCATGAGGTAACACCGGGTGATTGGAAGTCCGATGCCTTGATAGCATTCACCTTTGACCATCAACCTCAGGACTATGACCGCTGGCGCAATGACCCGCAGTACAGAGACAGGTTCGGAGATCGTCCAATGCCGCCTCCGTCCGATATGGAAAACCAGCGCGAACCTGGACGACTACCGGTAAATGCATACTCAATCGACAGCATCATCAAGGAAGGATGCTTCCTCGACCGCTCCAAGCTGGAGACTATGCTCCAGCGTCTCCAAACCAAGCAAAACCTCATCTTGCAAGGCCCTCCTGGCACCGGCAAAACCTGGCTCGCCAAAAAGCTGGCTTACGCTCTCATCGGGCGCAAGGACGATCACCGCGTCCGGCCGATGCAGTTTCATCCCAACCTGTCCTACGAGGATTTCGTGCGGGGCTGGAGACCACAGGGCAACGGGCAGCTCGCACTGGTGGATGGACCATTTCTCCAAGTGGTGGAGGATGCGCGGAAGAATCCTGACAACGATTACGTGATGGTCATCGAGGAGATCAACCGGGGCAATCCGGCGTCTATTCTCGGCGAAATGCTCACCCTACTGGAATCAGACAAACGTAACCCCGCTGAGGCTCTTGCGCTGGCCTACCGGCACGAATCGAATGAGCGTGTGCACATTCCGCCTAACGTGTACGTGATTGGCACCATGAATCTGGCGGACCGCTCGCTGGCGATGGTGGATCTGGCGCTGCGCCGGCGGTTTGCGTTCTTTGACCTGGAACCGATGCTGAACGATACCTGGCGCGATTGGGTACACGCGGAATGCGGCGTTCCATCCGATTTCCTGGAAGACATCGCCCGACGCATCGATTCGCTGAACGGGGAGATAGCCGGTGACCGCAACCTGGGCCGACAGTTCCGCATTGGCCACAGCTTCGTTACCCCTGCTGCCGGAGCGTCAATCGGCGACCCACAGGAATGGTTCACCCAGGTGGTGGAAACCGAGATCGTGCCGCTGCTGCACGAGTATTGGTTTGACGACCCGGACCGGGTTGCCGACGCACGATCCAAGTTGTTGAACGCCCTATGACCAACGCGCCGGATATAACCGTGTCCGGCTTCATTGGCCGCATACCGGTCCGCAACATCTGGCTGTTGCTGCTCTACGCCTCCCAACTGTACCGGGAGTTGCCGGAGGCGCGACGGGTCGAGCTGGAGGAGGCGCCAGACGACATACCGGAACTGGTGGCGGAGCTGCTGGCCAATGCGGTGGAGCGGCGGATGCGACGCAATCTCGCCGTGGGCTACCGGCGACGGACCGAGGTGCTCAATCGGGTGCGCGGGCGCATCGACCTGCTCCGAACCGAGCGTCAGCAGCTACTGCAGCGTGGGCAGGTGGCGTGCACGTTTGACGAGCTCACCGTGGACACGCCGCGCAATCGCTGCGTCAAAGAGGCGTTGCTGCTGCTCACCAAGGTCGTCAGGAAGGAGACGCTGGAGCGAAGGTGTCGTGAACTGGCGGCCAGGCTGGGGCAAGCGGGGGTGCAGAATCAGCCCGATGCCCGGCGCGTGAGCGGTCAAATCCTGCGCAGCGGCGCCGGGTGGATGGACGCCGAGGAAAGGCGGATGCTGGCGGCGACGCGATTGGCCTTTGACCTGGCAATTCCTACTGAGGAAGTGGGGAACGCGCTGCTGGCGGTGGCGGACCGTGAAGCGAATCGCGGCTGGAAACTGTATGAGAACGCGGTAGCCGGCTTCTATGGCGCTGTTTTACCGCACCGCGATTGGAAGGTAACTCATGGCCATCGATTGAGTTGGCCTATGGAACACCCCCGCGCTGAGCTGCGGGAAATTATGCCGGGGATGATAGCGGACGTCGTACTGGAACCTCGCAGGATTGACGGTTCCCAGCGAGCTCGCCGCGTTGTCATCGACACCAAATTTATGTCGATATTGACCACCGGCTGGCAACGGGAGAGGTCGCTTCGCTCAGGCAACATCTACCAGATCTACGCGTACCTGCGCTCGCAGGAAAACGCTGGCGATCCGCTGTCAAGCAATGCCACCGGCGTGCTGCTCTACCCTTCACTAGGCGAGGACTACGACGAAGCGGCCACGATCCAGGGGCATCGCATCCGCTTTGCGACGGTTGACCTGGCTGCCGACACCCTGACGATCAGGCGGCAACTGCTGCGGATATTGGACGAGGAGCCGGGGCGGTCTGCTAGCTGATCCGCGGCCGGCCTTCGCCGTCGTCTTCATCGGACGGCGCGTCGTTCCGCAGGCTGCGGCGGCGGGCGCGCGGGCTGCGTTCGGGTGCGGGATCCGGTTCAGCCGTTGGGGATGGCTCGGAGTCTGACGGCTCGCTAGCTGCGGGTTCGTGGGCATGGTCCGCGACCGGCCCGGTTTCCGGAATATCGGATGCGGTGGATTCCACCACGTCAGGCGCGGCTTGGTCAGAATCGGGCTCTTCCGGCGGCGCGTACTGAGGGTAGGCGCGGCGGAAGTCGGCCAGGGCGCCGTCCAGGTGCCGGTGCATTTCCTCGGGTTCGCGGACCTGGAGGGGGACGCGACGGCGGTTCACGGTATACACGCGCAGGGGATCGCCCATTCCACCACGGTCGCTGACCACTTCACGGATGTCGCTGAAGTGGATGGTCCGTCTCCTCGGAGTGCCAAACATGATGATCAGGGCATCGGAATAGACCCGGTATTGGCGCGGCGACGTGAGCCAGGAATAGGCTCCCACGCCCAAACCGACCAAGATCAGCAGAAAAGCACTATTACCTCGGCTGGCTGGCTGCTCGGGTTCACCACTTTGCGCCGCTGCTCCTTGAGGGTCTGGCGATTCGGACGTAGTCGCGGCTCGGGGGCTGCAAGCCGCTGCCAGTGGATCGAACCCTGCCACCTGTAGAACGCCTATCACGACGACCACGGCCGCTAATATCAGCGTCAGGTTGAATCTCACTCGACTGGGCGCCCAATAGATCAACGTGGTTTCGGGCTGCTGCATATTGTATTCGCACCTGCTGGCCGTGTTCGGTTATCGTCGCGCACGGCACCATCAGGCTGCCGATGCGACGCCGGATATGTTACCACACGGCAGCCAGGTTGCTTTGCGGCGCCCCCGCGCCCAAGCAAAACATCCGATGGGGCTCGTGGGCCCGATGCCAGAATGACGTTCACGACGCTGCTTCAGGGGTGGATTGCGAGCATTGCTGAGCTTGAATGCTGGCGAACAAACCTGGTTGGACGAATACCGCAAGGAATCGGAGTCGGTGAGCGTAGAAGTGTGACGTGAGTTGACGGCCATCAGTCAGGCGGTACAATGCTGTCCGGCAAAGCTAGCGGAGGAAATTGAGTCATGAAAGGTGACATTCTGGATTATTCGGTCCAGAGCAATTCCGGGATTATCTCTGGGGACGACAATCAGCGTTACAGTTTCAGTGGCGCCGAATGGATGGACACGGAACCGCCACGACGGGGTATGCGGGTGGATTTCGACACCGTTGGCAACCAGGCCGCACGAATATACGTGGCTATCGGTGCGGGTACGCTGCGCCCCGGCAATAATGCAGGTACCAGGTATTCGAAAAGCAAAGTTGCTGCGGGCTTGCTCGCAATTTTTCTGGGCTGGCTCGGTATCCATAAATTTTACTTAGGATACACGTGGCCCGGTATCATCTTGCTGCTGTGCGGCACAATCGGATGGTTCGTGTTTTTCATCCCGCCAATAATCGCATCCATCATCGCACTGATCGAGGGCATCATTTACCTCACAAAATCCGACGAACAGTTTGAGCAGGAATATGCGCTCAACCGGAAAAGTTGGTTCTGAAGGATCCCTCGATGTTCGGCAGAGTGTCAAGCTACTCGGTACAAACTGGAGAGGGCGTCATCTTCGGAGACGATGGCAGCCGTTATAGTTTTGCCAGCCGCGACTGGATGGGCACGGAAGTGCCACGACCGGGTGTCCGTGTCGAATTCGTATCTACGGACAACCAGGCTGCCAGTGTCAATCCGATCCGCGCTGCCTCAGAGCAGCGCAATCATGGCACATCCCCCTTCCCTGCAATTGCTGTAGGATGCGGGGCAGGTTGTGCTACCTATTTTGTTTTGGGGTTTATTCTCAGCTTCGTTGTTGGGATGGGCCTGCGGGCGATTTTATCTCCTGGCTCAGGAAACGAAGGCCTCGGCATAGTTGCACCGGCTGTTGCGTTGGTAAGCGCGGTGGTCGTTGGCGTTGTGGTCTATCGCGCCATGCGTAACCGGCGGCGATGACCTCTAACAGGGTGTTGAAAAGAGCCAGTTTCAGCAAATGGTGACATTTTGCGCCTTATCACTGCAACGTCATCAGTCAATATTTTAGAGTAAAAAGTATCTATTTGTAACCATAACGCTTGTGGGTTACGTAAATAGTCATCAATTTTCCGAGGTTCTGGACGGCGTATAGTTTTTCAACAGCCTGCTAATGTCGACGCGGCAACCGTGCTTGCTTGACCCGGTGGGGCGTTGATGCCAGAATTGACGCCGACAAACCGGAAGTAACCACGCTTGGAATGACAGGAGGCGATGGCCATGCTGATTTGCAGGTTTCGCACGGGAGATCGGATAGCTCACGGCACCGTTGACGGCGACACCGTCGTGGAAGTCCAAGGAGGTCTCTTTGACGGCCTCAAGGAATCGGGCAGCAAGTACGCGTTGAGTTCGGTCAAATTGCTGCCGCCGGTGATACCGCCCACCTTTTACGCCGCCGGCATCAACTTCCCCGAGCACGTCACCTGGGCCGCCCAGATGCGCGGCGAAGAGCCCAACCTTCCGAAGAAGGCCGACGTGGGTTATCGCGCGATCAATGCGTTGACCGGCCAGGGCGACCCGATCATGGTCCCCGCCGACGCAACTCAGGAGTTGCAGTACGAGGGCGAGGTCGTCGTGGTAATCGGCAAGGAGTGCCGGAACGTCAGCCAGGACGAGGCCCTGGACTATGTCCTCGGTTACACCATCGGCAACGACGTCAGCGAACGCTACTGGCAACGCAACGACCGCACCATGTGGCGCGCCAAGAACACCGACACCTTCAAGCCCATGGGGCCGTGGATCGCCACCGGCCTCGACCCCGACGAACTGCACGTCACCATCCAGGTCAATGAGCGCGTCGTGGGCGAATACGACCTCAAAACGGCGATCTTCGGCGTCCGCGAGTACATCAGCGACATGAGCAAGTACCTCACGCTGGTTCCCGGAGACATGCTGTGGATGGGGACCGACGGCGCCACCGAGAACATGAAGGACGGCGACGTCTGCGACATCACCGTCAACGGCATCGGTACGCTAAGCAATCCGGTGGTGTGGGGCAAGGCCTGATTGATACGTTCAACGCTCGGTAACGGGGCGGGTTTATCTCCGCCCCGCATTTGCCGTCCAGTCGCCGGTAGGTCATGACCACTTCCGGCGACTCTTTGGTATGTCCGCGATGCGGATCGGGGCACGCTGCGGAGCACCGCTTTTGCGGCATCTGCGGCTCCGAACTGCCCGCGACCGGCCCGTCGTCTCCAAGATCTACCGAGGAGTTGGACCGCCTGACCGGGGCCCCGTACGCGCCGGATAGCCTGGCCAGGACGCCGGGCAGCGGCCCATTGGCTTCGGATACCGCCTACGCCGGGTCGCGTGACGACGCGTTCCCGTATTACATTCCTCCCGGGCGCATTATCACGCTTACCGTGCTGAGTTCGGGTCTCTATATCTTTTATTGGATGTACGCCACCTGGCGACAATACCGGGAGCATACGGGCGAAATCGTCTTTCCGGTGATGCACGCGTTGGCGCTGCTGGTGCCGGTGTACCAGTTCTTCCGGTTCCACGCCCACATGCGGGTCTACCAGGAATTGATGGAGCAGCGGGGCGTGCCAACCACGCTTAGCCCGGCCCGGATGGTGCTCGTATACTTCGGCGTCGTCCTCCTGGGAATGGTGTCATTCATCCTGCCAGCGGAAGGCCCCCTGACGACGCCCCAGCAGGCGGCCTACATAGCTATCAACATCGGCCAGGTCACGCTGTTGTCCTGGATACTGTGGCACGCGCAAACCAATATCAACCGTTTCTGGCAGCACCGGCTGGGCGTCAGGCTGGGGTGGATGCCCCTGAGTTTCACCGAAATAGCGGTGGTCGCCGTGGGCCTGATACTCGGTTGGGGAATGCTGGCGATAATTCTGATCGACCCATCATTGTTGAATGTCGGCGTTGAAGTGCCTGCCGGGACGGGCGCCGCATCATAGATTTAATTTCGTATTGCTGGGCTCCGTGATGATTGGGGTTGGCCAGCCTGAGATGACGATAGTCACCGTCCAGGGTTCTCGGTAACCAGCCCACTTTGCGCCGTCGATGAAGTGGCGCCGCTGGGCGGTGCAGACGGAACACGATACCTGCGGAGGGGGAGATAATGCCCTTTTTCTGGTTGATCGTGGTGTTCGCCGCGTACTTCGCGATGCTGATTGGCATCGCGATAGCCGGGGCGCGCCGCATGCGCGATATGTCCGAATACGTGCTGGGCGGTCGCCGGCTCAGCAGTGTCACGGCGGCCCTGAGCGCCGGGTCGTCCACCACCAGCGCATGGACCATGATGGCGTTGCCGGCGCTGGCGTTCACCTACGGCGCGGTGGAAATCTGGGTCCCGGTCGCCATCGTAACCGGCGTCTGGCTGAGCTGGACGTTCATCGCCAGTCGGCTGCGCCGCTATACCATTGCGGCGGGGAACGTCCTCACCATACCCGAGTTCTACGAGGTCAGATTCGGCGACCGCACTGGCGCGCTGCGGACCGTCGCGGGCCTGACCACGGTGCTGTTTGTCATCTTCTACGTCAGCTCTGATTAACGACAATTGATCCTGCCGGTAGCGTCGACCATTTTTGCCGGTCGATATGGGGTAATCATTCGGTACGGAGGTACCGTTGATTACAGACCGACAAGTAGGGCTACTGAGGCAGAAACGTATGGAAGGCAAAACACAGGAAACGGCAGCAGCCAAGGCTGGGATGAGCGTGCGTTCAGCGCGCAAGTGGCAGAGTGGTCCATTGCCGTCGGCGACGAAACCGGAGCACTGGTGGCGCACTCGGCCCGATCCCTTCGACGGGGTGTGGGAGGATGCGATCGAGCCGCTGCTACGGAATGATCCGACCGGCAGGCTGAGGGCAACGACAATTATTGACTGGTTGGCCGAGCAGCATCCCGGTCGGTTCAGCGCCTCCCAACTCAGGACGCTGCAACGACGGTTACAGGACTGGCGGGCGCTGCACGGGCCGGAGCGGGAGGTGTACTTCCCCCAGGAGCATCCGCCGGGTCGGGAAGCCCAGTTCGACTTCACCCACTGCGGGGAACTCAAGGTGACCATCGCCGGAGAGTCCTACCCGCACCTGCTGTTCCAGTTGATCCTCAGCCACTCTGGATGGCGCTACGCCGAGGTCGCCGCCGGTGAGACCTTCCTGGCGTTGCAGCAGGGATTGCAGAATGCCCTCTGGACCCTGGGCGGCGTCCCAGAGGTGGTGCGCTCAGACAATACCTCGGCTGCCACCCACGAGGTGAAACGCAGCCGCGGCCGTGCACTAAACGACAATTACTCCGCTCTGCTGGACCACTACGGTCTCCGTTCCACCCGCATCAATCGCGGCCAGAGCCATGAAAACGGCGTCGCCGAGCATGCCCACTACCGCCTCAAGGACGCGATCGACCAGGCCCTCATCCTGCGGGGCAGCCGCGATTTCCACACCGCCGACGACTACGCCCACTTCGTACGGGAGATGGTGGAGAGACGCAATCGTCTGGTAGAGGGGAAGCTGGAGCAGGAGATGCTTTGCCTGGGCTCCCTACCGCCAGCTCCCGTGCCGGAATACGTCAACTACCAGTCCAAGGTGCGCAAGTGGAGCACCATCCAGGTAGCGGGACATAGCTACAGCGTACCCTCCCGCCTCATCGGCAAGGAGGTGCAGATCCGTTTGTACGCCGACTGGGTGGAAGTCTACTACAAGGGCCACCTGGTGGAACGCATGGAACGGGTGCGCGGCGAGGGTGCAGCCAACGTCAATTACCGCCACGTCATCGGCTCACTGGTGCGCAAGCCGGGAGCATTCGCCCGTTACCGCTTCCGGGAGCAGCTGTTTCCCACCTTGCACTTTCGGCTGGCCTACGATGCGCTCAACGGATGGCGCGGGGAGCGTGCCGACGTGGAGTACGTGCGGATCCTGCACCTGGCGGCCACCACCATGGAAGCCACGGTGGACAGCGCGCTGTCGCTGCTGCTGGAGGCGGGCCAGCCCTTCGACTACGCCGAGGTGCGAGACCTGGCCGAGCCCAAGGTGCCCGAAGCCCCAGCGCTGACCCTGTCCGGCCAGCCGGACCTGAAAATCTACGACCGCCTGCTCACGGTCAGCCTGGCCACGGTGGGGGTGTGCGGATGACGGTAATCGACACCAGCGTCATGCAGGAACGCATCGGCCAGCTGTGCCACCAATTCAAGCTGCCCACCATGGGCGCCCAGTCGGTGGACCGTTTCACCGCCTCCGGACATGGCGACGCCCTACCCATCTTCCTCGAGGTCCTGGAACAGGAAGCCGACGATCGCCGCCACCGGCGCATCAACCGGCTGCGTCAGTCGTCCAGGCTCCCCTCGGGCAAGACCTGGGAAACCTTCGAGCACCACCGGATGCCCCTGGCCCTGCGGCAGCAACTGGACCATCTGGCCCAGGGCAGTTTCGTGGAACACGGCGTCAACGTGCTGGCCTTCGGACTGCCCGGCACCGGCAAGACCCACGCGCTCTGCGCCCTGGGCCACCGCCTGGTCGAAGCCGGACACTCGGTCCTCTTCGCACCGGCCTACCGCCTGGTGCAGGAACTACTCGCCGCCAAGCGCGACCTGGACCCACCCCGCCGGCTGCGCAAGCTGGACAACTTCGATTTCCTGCTCCTTGACGATCTCGGCTACCTGCCCCAGGGCGCCGAAGAGTCCGAGGTCCTCTTCACCCTGATCGCGGAACGCTACGAACGCAGGTCGCTGGGCATCACGTCCAACCTGGTCTTCTCAGAGTGGGAGCGCATCTTCGCCAACCCCATGGCCACCGCCGCGGCGATTGACCGGGTCGTGCACCACTCCGTGATCCTGGAGTTTGACGTCCCCAGCTACCGGACTGATGCCGCCCAGCAACGGGGCCAGGCCGAGGGGGTGAACCGGCAAAAATAGTGGACGTTTTTTCGGCAAGAATAGTTGACGCGGGACAAGCTCCGGTCTGGTGGGCGGGGCCAAGCTTCTGGAGACGGTGTTCGGGTTGGACTACGTCACCGGAGTAACCGTGACGCTGATCGCCATACCCTGATCGGCGGGTTCATGGCAGTGTCCCGAACGGACGTCACCCAAGCCCTGCTCATGCTGGTCAGCCTCCTGATCATGGTGGTCGCCCTGGCGGGATGGACCGAGAACCCCTTCCTGGAGATCGGAAATTATTCGTCGAGTTGGTTGAACCCCTTCAACACCGGTGACGGAGAGGCGATCACGTTCGCCGCGGCGTCGTCCATGGCCGGCTGGGCAGTCGGAGGTCTGGGAGCCCAACGCATACTGCAACGTTTCATGGCGTTGGAGCGGGAAGACCAGGTCAAACGCAGCCGGCGCATATCGGTAGCCTGGTTGATCTCGGTTTTCGTGCTGGCGGTGATGCTGGGCCTGATCGCCCGCCCCGCCCTCGCCGAAATCGGCATGCTGGATCTGGCCGCGGATCCGGAGCTCGTCTACCTCGTGATGGCGGAGTGGGACATCCAGCCGGCTACCCCGGGGTTCATCATAGCGACCGTAGCGGCGGTAACCGCCACCTGGATGACGCCGCCACCGGCGACAGAGGTCCTGGCGCTGTTTGACAAAGTGAACGGCCCCGAAGTATCCGGGGCCGCGACGACCGCTGAAACCTGACCTTCGGAACGGAACCGCGGTCAGATACCGAGCGCGATCTGGACCATGCGCTTTTCCAGGGCCAAGGCCATGTCGGTGGCCAGTTGCGTCCGGTCGTGCTCGCCAATGGAGCCCACGAAAGCCACACCCAGCAGCCGACCCACTCGGAAGTCGATTACCGTGGATGACAGCAGGCCCGCCGGGCCGCCCTGCAGAACGTACAACCCCACGGACTCGTCGTAGAACCCGTCCGTTTCGACTTTTTGCACCGACACGATCTGCTGTCCAGAGCCGACGCTCTCGCCCACGTTGTCCTCAAAATCCTTCACAAAGATATCGGACATCCAACCCGATACCTGGTCAGGGTTCTCAAACAGGTGGACCACCGTAGCGCCGACAAAGTCGGTGCCGCTGGCCGGAGACACATCCGCGGTGGGGACGAACTCCCGCATAAACCCGCCGATGCGTCCGGCGGAGCGAAAACGGTCGGCCGTGCTGCCATTGAAGCCGTTTTCGGCCATCTCCTGATTGTCCAGCGGGCCGGACCTGGCCAGTTGGTAGCCGTGCAGAGACTCGGGCAAGTCGCCGGCTTCCAACGCCATGTGCTCCAGGTCGGCCTCGCCGACGCGGAAAGTGGCGTTCCACAACGGGTTGGATGACACGGGGTGATTCCTCCAGTGAGCTTCCGGTTTCGGTTGAGCTTTCGGTTGCAGTTTCAAGGTGTGGGGGCGAATGATCATTCGCCCCCCAGTGCGGACGGACGTGGCTACGCGGCGATCATGGGATACACGTGCCGCCCGCGGGACATTTCCACCGGCACGTCGGTACGGGTCCACTCGTTGCCGGCATCGTTGCTGCAATAGACGTGGCCGTCGCGGTCGCAACAGTAGACGTTGCGCGGCGCGTTGCGGTCGATGGCGATCTGGAACATGCGGGCCGGGGCGACCTCGCCGATATCCACCCGCTCCCAGGTCTCTCCGGCGTCGGTGGACCTCACCAGTACGCCGGAGTCAACGGTGCCGGCCGGCGCGCTGCCGCCGCCGGCTCCGGCTGCCAGGTACATGCGGTTGGGGTCACTGGGGTCCACAACCAGATCGCGGCAATAGCTGCCGCCCTCGAACATCTCGTCGATGGGTACGAACTCCCAGGACTGGCCGCGCTCCCGGCTCCGGAACATGGCCAACTGGGTGATGATGTACACCAGGCCGGGCTGGGACGGATTGACCTGCACGCCGTGGAGGTCCACCGGCCCCAGGCGGGTGTAGTGGCCCTCGGTGATGCAGGACCAGTTTTCCCCACCGTCACGGGAAGCGATGAGCCCGCCGACTTCAATAGCCCCATACACGTCGTCGGGATGGGCGGGATCGATACTGAGGCCGATGACCCGCTTGCAGATTTCGTTAGGGTTCATGGTGATGTGAGGATGGACCAGCCCCTCGGTGTTCGTCTGACGCCAGGTGTTTCCGCCGTCGTCGGACCGGCACACGCGCCCCGCGTCATAACCGGCGAACATGATCGACGAGTCGTTGGGGTGAACGGCCATCGACCACACGTCACCGCTGAGGGTCTCGGTGCGACGCCAGTTCTCGCCACGGTCGTCGGTACGGTACACGCCGTCCTGGGTGCCGGCAAAAATAGTGCCCGGTTCGTCGGGGTGGGCCAGCAGGGCGCGGATCTGGGGGTTTTCGGGCAGGCCGTTATCGATGGAGGCCCATTCGGACTTGCCTTCGGTGAGCCGGTACATGCCACCCTCGCCGAGGGGGGTACCTTCAGCGCCGATGATCAGGGCACTCTCGCCGGCCAGGCCGACGTATACGTTGGTGTTGTGCGCGGTGACGGTTGTCATTGCATAATCTCCTGGAGTGCGTGCGGGTTTCGGTTTTGCAGATTGTTGGGGGAATGGTGCGGCTTGTCAAGGGCAACAGCGGTTATGGCCACATGATCCAGCCGGTGCGGCCGGTGCGGGCGCGGAAGAGGTGGCCGCCGCCGGTGGTCACGTACAGCGTCTTCATGTCGGCGTCGCCGAAGCAGCAGTTGGTGGGCCGGTCGACCCGCATGGGATGGGTTTCGAGCACGCGGCCCTCGGGAGAGAAGACGTAGATCTGCGGGCCCGGGCCCGCAGCCTCCCAGCCGGCGCAGACGACGATGTTGCCGTCTTCGTCCAGCGTCATACCATCCACGCCCCGCTGCACGCCCTGGCTGCCCTGGCCGCGCAGGTCGCCATCCGCGGCGCCGCCATCGATGCCGAAGGTGTGGAGCGTCTTGTACTCACCCAATGAGCCGTCGTCGTTGATGGGATAGGCGCGCAGCTCGCGGCGGCGGTCCGCGCCGTAATCACTCTGGGCGATGTAGAGGGTGCGTTGGTCGCGGCTGATCAGGATCCCGTTGGGCCGGCTGATGTCGGTGGTCGCTCTTACGAGATCCCACTGGTCGTTGCCCTTGGGGTCCAACCGCAGCACCGACATGTGGTCGAGCTCCTGCGGCCCGCTGTTGCCGATGCCCGAATACGGGTCGGTGAACCAGATGCGGCCCGACTTGTCGACGACCAGGTCATTGGGGTTGTTGTGCCGTTTGCCGTCCAGCAGGTGGGGCATCGAAATCGCGGTGTTGCTTCCGGCGTCAAAGCGGGCGATGCGCCGCCGGCCCTGCTGGCAGCCATACAGGTTGCCCGATGCGTCAAAGCACAGGCCGTTGGTGTTGAAAGCCTCGTCAAAGTACTCGGAGACTTCGCCGGTCTTGGGGTCGTAGCGCAGGATCTTGGAGGCCGGTATGACGGTGAACAGCAACGCTTCGCCGTCCCAAACGGGGCCCTCCGCAGTGCCGCCGTAGGGTCCGGCTACCAGTTCAAAGCTCCAGGACATGGGGAACCTCCTGTGGTTTGTGGCCGCAGTTTAGCACGCGTTGCAGCGTCGGGGCCGAACGTTGACGCAGTAGCGACATCAACATTATTATCGATGTTGGAGGAGCAATGGGAACCTTTAGAGTACAGGTAAGCGTGGGACATCCGGCCGGAGGGGATTTGTTCCCGGTGTCAGCGATGGTTGATACCGGAGCAACCCATTCGATGATGCCTCAATCGTTGATGGCGAGTTTGCGAATTGCACCGCTACGAACCAGCCGATACAGCATCGCCGACGGCAGCACCGTTGAGTACGAAGTGGCTGACGCGCGGTTTGGAGTAGGTGAGGAAGTCCGATATTGCCCGGTGATTTTCGGGCCCGATGACGAGTTTCTGTTAGGGGCAACCACGCTCGAGATTTTCGAACTGGTCGTCGATCCAGTGGGAGAACGTTTAGCACCCGCTGACAGATTGACACTGTAAATATCTGAAACGACACCGGGGCGATTGATCAATCGCCCCGGTGTCTTACTGTCCTGCTGTCGATATCGCGACTACCGTCCCCGCAGCCTGGGGTCGAGGGCGTCGCGCAGGGCGTCGCCCAGGAAGTTGATGGCGAAGACCACCACGGATATGGCGACGCCGGGGAACACGGCCAGCCACCAGGCGATACGGATTTCCTCGGTGCCACGGGTGAGCATGCCGCCCCAGGTGGGGATGTCTGGCGGGACGCCGACGCCCAGGAAGGACAGCGACGCCTCGATGATGATGGCGAAGCCCAGGGTGATGGTGCCGAGCACGATGTAGCTGGCTAACACGTTGGGCAGGATGTGGCGCAGCATGATGCGGATTGAGCCGGCGCCGATGGCGGTGGCCGCCAGGGTGTAGTCCAACTCCTTGATACTCAACACCTGGGACCGGATTACTCTGATGGTGCCAGGCAAAAGGATAACCAGCAGGGCCACGATGACGTTGTTGGCGGAGCCGCCCAAGACGGCCACCAACCCCAGGGCGAGGATGATGGGCGGAAACGCCATCATGGCATCCACAATCCGTTGGATGGCGAGGTCAACCACACCCCCCACGTAGGCGCTGAGGATACCGACCAGAGCGCCCAGGGTTACGCCGATACCCACGCTGAGCAGGCCGACGTATATGGAAATCTGCGAGCCGGCGATAATCCGACTGAGTTCGTCGCGGCCCAGGTGGTCACTGCCCAACCATGCCCCGGGTTGCGGCGACAGATACTTCTCTTCATGGGCGCGGACGTCCAGAGGATCGTGGGGCAGAACGCCCGGGACTACGTAGGAAACCGCCGCTGCCAAAATGGTCACAATAATGATAACGGCGCTCACCGCGCCAAGGGGTTTGGAGCGGGAAAAAGCAACTATCTTTTGGGCTCGGGACTGGCGGGGGCGCATCCCCTGTAGCTGAAATTCAGCTTCGCCGCTGGCCATCGTTCGGGCGGTGTTGGTTGTGGTCATTCTATCAACGCTCCTCAAATGGACACTGTTGCATCGAGGCTAGGCATACCGGATCCGGGGGTCCAGCAAACCGTACAGGAGGTCAACCAGGAGGTTGATGATTACGATGGACACCGCGATGACGATGATGATTGCCTGAATGGTGGGGAAGTCACGCTGGAACACGGTCTCGATGAGCAGGGTCCCGATGCCGGGTACTTTGAAGATGCTCTCGATGATGACGGTGCCGCCGAAAAGACGTCCAAACTGCCAGCCCGATATGGTCAGGATGGGCAGCACGGCGTTTTTCAACCCGTGGCGCACCAGCACGATACGCTCTGCCAGGCCCTTGGCACGCGCCGTTCGCATGTAGTCCTCGCGGATGATCTCCATCATCGAGGAGCGAGTAACCCGGGCGATGAACGCCATATCGTAAAACCCCAATGCCAGGGCCGGCAGGAACATTTGCTGGAGATTTTTCCAGGGGTCATCCCACAGGTCGGCGTACCCAAGGGGAGGCAACCAGCTAAAACCTCGGGATAACAACAGCACCACCAGCAGGCCAGCGAAGAAAGTGGGTATGGATATACCCACCAGGGTCACAACCCGGGACAGGTAATCGACTGCGCTGTCGGGTTTGATGGCGGAAACGACTCCCAGGGGGACCGCGAAGGCTATGGCAATGAGAATTGCCAGCACGGCGAGCTCCAGGGTTCGGAATATCCGGTCACCCACCAGTTTGGAAACGGGTTGTCCGGACCGCCAGATAGAAGTGCCCAGGTCGCCCCGGACCAGCCCGCCGATCCAATCCACGTACTGAACGACGATGGGCCGATCGGTACCCAGTTGGCGGCGCAAATCTTGCAGTTCTTCCTGGGTGAAAGCGGCGTCGCCTTCACTCAGAATTACCAGGGCTGGGTCGCCGGGCAACAGCCGCATCACCGTGAACACGATGATGGATACCAGCAGCACGGTGGGGATAATCAGCGCGATGCGCTTCACTGCGTACTGTCGCATGGAACTCGCCTTCTTTTGGTAATAGGGGGCGACGCATGCGCCGCCCCCTATGTTGATAAGACCGATTGTGCTATTGCACCGGCATTGTCAATCCGGTGCGACCGCCTAGCGGTCCAGCCACAGGTCTTCGTGCTTGAACTGGTATTGGACAGTGGAAGGAGCGTTGAACCCCTTGATGTCGCGGTGCACCACCCAGAAGAGTTGACCCAACTGCATGGTAACCCAGTGGTTGTCTTCGAAGGTTTGGAGCCAGAGCTCGGCTTCCTTGTTGATCTCACGGCGGGCTTCGGGGTCGAGTTCCACTTTCTGGTTCTCGAACCAATCCACCACCGAGTCGTTGGACCAGTCGGTGTAGTTGCGGGTGCCGCCCTTGAGGTAGACGCCACCGTAAACGGCGTCGGCGTCAAACACGACCATGCCCTCGCCCTGGCAGCTGATTTCCCAGTCACCGGAGGAGCCTTCGGCGCGGGAGGTGCCGTACTTGGCGTAACCGGCCGCGCTGGGCAGGGTCTCGATGTCGCCGGTGATGCCCAGGGCATCCTGCAACTGCTGCTTGACGATCTGGCACTGGTCGGGGTAGTTCCCGACCTGGCGGACGGTGTACGTGACTTCAAAGCCGTCGGGCACGCCGGCCTCGGCCATCAGGGCTTTGGCATCAGCCAGGTCCTGCTGCCCTTCAGCCGTATCCTTGGAGCGGATGCCGGGCCAGTCCAGGCACACGTCATTGGCGTGGGCCAGACCCATCAGCGGGCAGTAGCTGCCGCCGGAGTTGTCAAAGACGCGCTCGTCGATTTCCTGACGGTCCACGGCCAAGTTGATGGCCTGGCGGACCTTGTGGTCCTGGAACTGGGGCTTCTTGACGTTGAGCATCAGGCCCCAGTTGGTGCCGGCGGCGATGGGGTGGGCCACATACTCGCCGTCAGTGCTCTTTTCGAGGTCGAAGTACTGTGTTGGGGACAGGTTGGTGAAACCGCCGTTGGCCATGTCGAGGCCGCCGGCCTCAAACTGGGCGATCAGCCGGTCCTTGGCCGTCCCGGGGAAGATGTAATGCTCAATCCGGTCAACGTAGGGGCGCCCATCTTTGAAGTAGTCAGGGTTCCGGCTGACTTTGTAGAAGTCGCCGACCTGGTACTCTTCCAACATGTAGGGGCCGGAGGTGGTGCCTCGCTCGATGATGTTTTCACCGAGGTTGAGGAAGCACGGGTTGGCCGCGTCGCGCACCGCACAATTGGGGTCGGAGTCCAGCTGGTGTCCCGGCAGCACCTTGGCGTAGTCAATGGCCAGGAACTTGATGAATGCGCCCGAGGCGAACTGGAGGTTGAACTCGACGGTCTTGTCGTCGATGGCCCGCAGCACGTCATCCTGGTTGGTGGCGGTGCAGTTGCCGCCGGCCTTGTCAACCACTTCCATCTTGACGGTGTAGTTGCGCCAGAGTCCGGAACGACCGGTGCCGTTGCACGGGTTGGCGTAGCGGGAATGGGTGGCGATGACGTCAGCCGAGGTGATCTCGGTGCCGTCAGTCCACTGCATGTCGTCTCGCAAGTGGAAGGTATAGGTGAGGCCGTCTTCGCTCACGTCCCACGACTCGGCCAGGTCGCCAGTGATTGCAGAGGTGTCAACCGTGTCGTACTGCACGATCTGATTGTACAACTGCGAGTAGGAGATCACGCTGGACAGGGAAGAGGATCCGAGAGGATCCCAGTCCTTGGTGTCGGCGTAGGCGGACATCAGCAGAGTGCCGCCGGACTGTGGCCCCGCGATAGGGGTCGGAGTGGCGGCAACGCGCGGGGCCGCGGTGGGCGCCGGCGTGTTGGTAGGACGCACCGTAGCGGCCATGGCCTCAGGGATCGGCGTGTTGGTGGGCTGCGCCATTGCGGGAGCCTGAGTGGCCGCCGGAGCCGGCGCGGCGGGCGCGGCCGGCGTTTCGGCTCCGCCGCAGGCGATGCCGACCATCAGAGCGGCAGCGCCCGCGATGAGCGGCAGCGTCCGCAGGAATGGTCGGCCGAGGATAGATGGCTTCATAGTTGGTTAGAACCTCCCGTCGCGTTATTACGGATCTGTGCCAATGCGGACGGGCGAGATCAGGGCTATTGTCCGCAATTAGAAAATATAATCCCCGGAACGAGCCATTTGTGAAATTAGCCACAATCCCTGAGATACGAGGAGGAATGGTATCCCACCGAATTCGCAGTGTCAATAGACAATGTATCGGAATGGGCAACAGGATTACGAATTACGCAAAAAATTGGCCCCTTCCAATTGGAAGGGGCCAGTGATGACGATGTAATTCGACCCTACCGACCGCGCAAACGGGGATCGAGAGTGTCGCGCAAGGCGTCGCCCAGGAAGTTGATGGAGAACACAATGACGGAAATCGCCAGGCCGGGGAAGACCGCCAGCCACGGGGCGTTGCGGATGTATTGCGACGCGCCTTCGGTGAGCATCCCGCCCCAGGTGGGCACGTCCGGCGGCACTCCAACGCCCAGGAAGCTGAGCGACGCTTCGATAACGATGGCCAGACCGAGGGTGATCGTACTCAGCACGATGTAACTGGCGGTCACGTTGGGCAGAATATGCTTGATCATGATCCGCCACGGCCGCGCGCCGATGGCCTGGGCCGCCAGCGTGTAGTCCAGCTCCTTGATGCTGAGGACCTGCGAGCGTATTACCCGTATCGCCCCTGGAACGAGGATCACCACCAGCGCAGCCACGATGTTGTTGACCGACGCTCCAAGCGCCGCCATCAGCCCCAGCGCCATGATGATCGCCGGGAACGCCATCAGCGCGTCCACAACACGCTGAATGATCAGGTCCAGCACGCCGCCGACGTAGGCGCTCAGGATGCCAACGGCGGTCCCGATAGTGATGCCGATGAGCACGCTCATGACGCCAACGTACATTGAGATGCGCGCTCCGGCGATTATCCGGCTGAAAACATCGCGGCCGAGGTCATCGGAGCCCAACCAGGCAATGGACGAAGGGGACACAAAGGGGTCGTGAACCAGGTCCAGCGGATCGTGGGGAACTATCACCGGCGCCAGGACGGCGGCCACCAGGGTCAGGATAATTATGGCGGCGCTGATGCCTCCCAGGGGTTTGCTGCGGCAGAACCGCATGATATTGCCGTACCACGTGGGACGCGGCCGCATATTGACCAGCGTGCCTGCGTCCAAGGCCGCGGCGTTTCGGGCGCTCAGCGCGTCATTGGGCGTTTGGGTTGTCATCGCCAGTTCTCCAATACCAATGACTCGTAACGGCTAAATCCAATCGGACAGGTGGCCCTACGCATAACGGATACGCGGGTCCAGCCACCCGTAGAGTAGGTCAACCAGCAGGTTTACGACCACGATCGACACCGCCACGATGACGATGATCGCCTGGATTGTGGGGAAGTCCCGCTGGAACACGGCGTCAATCAGCAACTGGCCGATGCCCGGTATCAGGAAGATGCGCTCGATGATCACCGTGCCGCCGAAGAGCCTCCCGAATTGCCACCCTGATATGGTCAGGATGGGCAACACTGCGTTCTTGAGCCCGTGGCGGGACAGCACGATGCGCTCGCGCAAGCCCTTGGAGCGGGCGGTCCGCATGTAATCCTCGCGGAGGATCTCCATCATGGAGGATCGGGTCACCCGCGCGATGAAGGCCATGTCGTAGAACCCCAGCGCCAGCGCCGGAAGCATCATCTGCTTGACGTTGGCCCAGGGGTCTTCCCAGAAATCTTCGTAACCCAGCGGCGGCAGCCATCCAAAGGCGCGGATCAGCACCAGGGTCAGCAGGATGCCGCTGAAGAAAGTCGGTATGGATATGCCGACCAGGGTGAAAATGCGTGACAGGTAGTCAAGCGGGCTATCCGGCTTGATGGCCGAGATAACCCCCAGGGGAACAGCGCAGACGACTGCCAGGCCAATCCCCAGGATCGCCAACTCGATGGTGACCGGGATGCGTTCGCCCAACCGGTCCATCACCGGGCCGTTCCACCAGAAGGAGGTGCCGAAGTCGCCCCGCAGCAGCCCACTCATCCAGTCGAAATATTGGACGACGATGGGCCGGTCGGTGCCCAGCTGGACGCGAAGTTCCTGCAGTTCCTGCTCGGTATAGGCAGCGTCGTCCGCGCTGAGGATGGCCAGCGCCGGGTCGCCGGGGATGAGCCGCATGACGACGAATACGATCACCGTCACCAGCAGCACAGTGGGTATGAACAACCCGATGCGTTTGGCAGCGTACTGTCTCATGTGAGCCCCCTGACGTCCCTGACGCGATTGGAACCTGCGCCGTCCATTTGACTAACGGTCCAGCCAATAGTCTTCATACTTGAAGAAGTATTGCACGGTGGTGGGCGGATGGAACCCCTTGATGTCGCGGTGGACGATCCAGAAGAACCGGTTCCAGCCCAGGTTGACCCAGTGGTTGTCGGAGAAATCGGCCAACCACAGTTCGGCTTCTTTGTTGATCTCCCGGCGGGCGTCCGGGTCCTGTTCCACTTTCTGGGCTTCGAACCACTCCTCGACCAACGGGTTGGTCCAGTCGGTGTAGTTCCGCGTCCCGCCCTTGTTGTAGATGCCGCCGTAGAGGGCGTCGGGGTCGAGAACGACCATGCCTTCGCCCTGGCAGGATACTTTCCAGTCGCCGTCGGAATCAGGTGAGCGAGAGGTGCCGTACTTGGCGTAGCCGGCGGCGCTGGGGAGGGTTTCGATGTTGCCGGTGATGCCCAGGGTTTCTTCGAGTTGCTGCTTGATCACCTGGCACTGCTTGGGGTAGCCCGCCGCCTGGCGCGCGGTGTACTCGGTATCAAAACCGTCGGGGTAGCCCGCTTCCGCCATGAGCCGTTTGGCTTCAGCGATGTCATCCTGGCCGCCCGGGCTGTCCTTGGGACGGATGCCGGGCCAGGAGTAGCACTCCTCGAAGGAGTGGCCCATGCCGCCCAGCGGACAGGCGATGCCGGCCGTGCTGTCCCATATCGTCAGGTTGATCTCGTCCCGGTCCAGGGCCAGGTGAACGGCCTTCCTGACTCGCGGATCGTTGAACGGTTCCCGCTTCACGTTCATCATGAAGCCCCAGTTGCCGGAGGGCGGGAACTCGTGCATCACGTATTCGCCTTCCATCCGCTGTTCGAGGTCCAGGTATTCGCGTGGAGTCAGGTTGGAAAAGCCCCCGTTCATCATGTCGATGTTGCGTCCTTCGATCTGTGCCGTCAAGGTCGCGGTGTCGACGATGATGAAGTGCTCAATGCGGTCGAAGTAGGGTTTGCCCGGCTTGAAGTAGTTTTCGTTCCGATTCACGAAATAGGAGTTGCCCGAAGAATACGATTCCAGGACGAAGGGGCCAGAGCCGGAGTTGTGCTTGATGATGTTCTCCGACAGGTTCAGATCCACCCCCTGTTCCAACAGGTGCTTGGGCAAGATCTTCACGTAGTCAACGGCCATGAACTTGATGAAAGCGCCGGAGGGGAACCGCAACGATACCTCGACCGTGCGGTCGTCCACCGCCCGCACCACGTCGTCGGCGTTGGTGGGTGCGCAGTCGCCACCGTCCCGGTCGGCCACCTCCAAAGGCACGCTGTACTGACGCCACAGCCCAGAGCGGCCGGCAGCGTTGCACGGGTTGCCGTACCGGAGCAGGCTGTACACGACGTCGGCGGAGGTGAGCGGCTCGCCGTCGTTCCACTGCACGTTGTCGTGCAGGTTGAAGGTGTAGGTCAGACCATCGGCGCTCACCTGCCAGTCGGTAGCCAGGTCACCCTCGACCTGGGCCGTTTCCACACTGTTGTAATGCACCAACTGGTTGTACAGCTGTGAGTACGAGATCACGCTGGACAGTGAGGCGGAACCCAGTGGGTCCCAGTCCTTGCTATCCGCGTAGGCGGACATCCGGACCGTGCCGCCCTGTTGCGGCGGGCCGCTGGGCACGGGAGTGGGTGCGATACGCGCCTGGTATTCGGCCACCGGCGTGTTGGTGGGTCGGATGGTGGCCTCGGGTGGAGGAGTAAACGTCGGCGTGGGATCGGCTGCCGGCGCGGCGGGAGCCGCGGGGTCGGCCGGCGCCGTGGTTGCGGCGGCGGCCGGAGCCTGGGAGGCCGGTGCTGCGGTGGCAGCCGGAGCCGCTGGCGCGGCGGGGGCCGGCGTTTCGTCGGCGCCGCCGCAGGCTACCGCTGCCAGCATCGAGATGCTGGCAGCGATGCTGACCATGAGGGCGGGTTTGAATCTGAACGTCATGTGTTTTTCCGTGCCAAGGCTAAGGAGTGTGATGGCGCACCGGTTACGTCTAGCGATCCAGCCACAGGTCTTCGTGTTTGAAGCCGTACTGCACCGTTTGCGGAGCGACGAAGCCCTTTACGTCCTGGTGGACGACCCAGAAGTTCTGTCCGAGGGTGAGGCTGACCCAGTGGTTATCGGAGAAGTCGTGCAGCCAACGCTCGGCCACCTTGTTGATTTCGCGGCGTTTCTCGGGATCGAGTTCGACCTTTTGCTCCTCGAACCAGGCGTTGGCTTCGGAGGCTTCCCAGTCGGTGTAGTTTCGAGTACCGCCCTTCAGGAATATCCCACCCCAGATAGCGTCCGGGTCCAGCACGGTCATGCCGTCGGCCTGGCAGCTGATTTGCCAGTCACCCTTGGCGTCGGCGGGCCGTGAGGTCCCGTACTTGGCGTATCCGGCCGCGCTGGGGAGCACCTCGATAGCGCCCCGGATGTTGAGAAAGTCTTCCAGGTCCTGCTTGATGACCGAGCACTCGTCCACGTAGGTTCCCACCTGGCGGACGGTGTACTGGATCTCAAATCCATCGGGATAGCCGGCCTCAGTCATCAGGCGCCGAGCCTCGGCGATGTCTTCCTGGCCGCCCGGCGTGTCCTTGGGACGCATGCCAGGCCACGTGGCGCATTCCTCCAGGCTGTTGGCCATACCCACCATCGGACAATGACCACGCCCGGCGTTGTGCAGGCCGCGGGCGTTATGCTTCTGGCGGTCGACGGCCAGGTTGACGGCCTGGCGCACCCGGGGATCGGTAAAGGGCTCGCGCTTGATGTTGAGCATCAACCCGCGCGTTGCGCCGCCGAAAACGTCGTGGGCGACGTATTCGCTATCGGTGCGCTGCTCCAGGGCGTAATACTCCGGCGCGGTGAGGTTCATAGTGGCAGCGTTGGCCATGTCGATCTGGCGCGCTTCCACCTGGGCCTGCGCAGTGGCGGGCGTGGTGATGATGTAGTGTTCGATGCGGTCCAGGTAGGGACGCCCTTCCTTGAAGTAGTTCGGGTTTTTGTTGACGACGTAGGAGTTTCCGGACTGGTACGATTCCAGGATGAACGGGCCGGATCCGGAGTTGTGTTTGATGATGTTCTCGGCCAGGTTCAGGTCGATATCTTCCTCAAGAAGATGCTTGGGCAGGATCTTGACATAATCGATGGCCAGGAACTTGATGAACGCGCCGGAGGCGAAGGCCAGGTGGAACTCGATGGTCTGGTCATCCACCACGCGCAGGGCATCTTCCGGATTGGTGATGGTGCAGTCACCGGCGTCGCGATCCGCGACCTCCAACGGGTTGGCATACCGCCGCCACAGGCCGGAACGTCCGGTACTGTTGCAGGGGTTCCCGTAACGCAGGAAGGTATGGTGCACGTCGTCGATGGTGAATGGCGTGCCGTCATTCCAGGTCACGTCGTTCCGGAGTCTGAAGGTGTAGATGGTGCCGTCTTCGTTGAGGCTCCAGTTTTCCACCAGGTCGGGGATAACCTCGTTGGTGACCGTGGTGTCAAACTGCACCAACTGGTTGTACAGCTGGGAGTAGGAGATCACGCTGGACGTGGACGCCGAACCCAACGGGTCCCAGTCCTTGGTGTCCGCGTAGGCCGCCATACGCACGAGGCCGCCGCTCTGGGCCGGGCCGCTGGGGAGCGGGGTCGGCGCGGTGCGCGCGATGGCGGTGGGGGCCGGAGTGTTGGTGGGCCGCTGCGTTGCCGCGGGCGGTGGAGTGGCGGTAGGCGGCGCGTTGGCCGGCGGCTGGATAGGCTCCGAAGCCGCGGGAGCCGCTACCGTAGAGCCGGGCCCGGGCGCGCTGGCTCCGGTGGCCGGGCTGGCTGTGGTGGGCGCTGCGGCTCCGGTGTCTGCCGGAGCGGCCGGGGCTGGCGCTTCCGCCCCACCACATGCGGTTGCGATGACGAAAACCGCCGCGACGACGGTGGAAATAATAAACGGTTTAACTCTATACGACATTGACGCGAAAGCCTCCTGCCAAGGTCGGAAACGCCCGGATATCAGACGATCCCGCCGTACCGTTGACCGCACTTTGGCTAGTTCGGCACAGCGCGGCATATGCTAGTCGCGTGCCAATAGCATGTCAAGGAAACAAATCAGTATCATTCACATACGGATTAGTAATCTACGATATACGTCACTATCTCAATATACGATAATCAATTATCGGTTTCGTAAATTATTGGGGACAGTCATTATGACTGTCCCCAATATATGTGCGTTTTCCGTAAACCCGGCGCGACGAGCGCCGGCAAAGCGATGCCTAGCGGTCCAGCCAGAGGTGCTCCTGTTTGAAGCCGTACTGGATAGTCTGGGGAGCAGAGAAGCCTTTGATATCGTGGTTCATGATCCAGAAGCTTTTGCCCAGGGTGAGGCTCACCCAGTGATTGTTCGAGAATTCGTGTAGCCAAAGCTCGGCTACCTTGTTGATTTCCCGTCGCTTTTCCGGGTCCAGTTCAACTTTCTGAGCTTCATACCAGGCATTGACTTCCGGCGCTTCCCAATCGGTGTAATTGCGGGTGCCTCCCTTGAGGAAGATGCCGCCGTAAATTGCATCAGGGTCCAACACCACCATGCCATCGGCCTGGCAACTGATTTCCCAGTCGCCGGTGGCGTCTGCCGGGCGCGCGGTGCCGTATTTGGCGTAGCCCGCGGCGCTGGGCAAAGTTTCGATGCTTCCGGTGATACCCAGATGCTCTTCCAGGTCCTGCTTGATTACGGAACATTCGTCCACATAGGTGCCCACCTGACGGACGGTGTACTGCGCTTCAAACCCGTCGGGATAGCCAGCCTCGGCCAACAATTCGCGCGCTCTGGCAATGTCTTCCTGGCCGCCGGGCGTGTCTTTGGGGCGCATGCCGGGCCAAGTAACGCATTCTTCCAGCGTATTGGCCATGCCGACCAGGGGGCAGTGCCCCCGTCCAGCGCCGTGCAGACCTCGGGCGTTGTGCTTCTGCCGGTCAATGGCGAGGTTGATGGCCTGGCGGACGCGGTGGTCGCTGAAGGGTTCCCGCTTGATGTTGAGCATAAAGCCGCGGGTTGCGCCGCCGAACACGTCGTGGCCCACGTATTGGCTATTGGTGCGCTGCTCCAGTTCGTACACTTCGGGAGCCGTCAGGTTCGAACCCGGAGAGTTCGCCATATCAATCTGCCCGCCGTCGATTTGGGCCAGAAGCGTGGCCGGAGTCGTGATTATGTAGTGCTCAATCCGGTCAAAATAAGGCAGACCTTCCTTGAAGTAGTTTGGGTTTCGGTTGACCTTGTAGTGGTTGCCGGATTGATAGTCTTCAAGGATGAACGGGCCGGAGCCGGAGTTATGGTCAATGATGTTGATGGCCTGATTCAGGTCAACGCCCTGCTCCAAAAGGTGCTTGGGCAAGATCTTAACGTAATCGATGGCGAGGAACTTGACGAAAGCGCCGGAGGCGAACGCCAGGTTGAACTCAATGGTTTGGTCGTCGACCGCACGCACTGATGCGTCGGGGTCGGTCGGGGTGCAGTCTCGACCCTCCCGGTCGGCCACCTCCAGGGGGACCACGTAGCTGCGCCACAGACCGGAGCGCCCGGTGCTGTTGCAGGGGTTGCCGTAACGCAACATTGTGTGCAGCACGTCATGCGCGGTTAGCGGCATTCCGTCATTCCACTGCACGCCGGCGATCAGGTTGAAGGTGTACGTAGTGCCGTCAGGGCTGATCTCCCAGCTCTCGGCCAGGTCACCAACCACTTCGTCGGTGTCCGCGGTGTCGAACTGCAACAGCTGGTTATACAGCTGGGAGTAGGAGATGACGCTAGACAACGAGGCGGAGCCCAGGGGGTCCCAGTCTTTCGTGTCGGCGTAGGCGGACATATTGACGGTGCCGCCGTGCTTTGCCGGGCCGCTGGGTACGGGCGTGGCCGCCGTGCGGGCCACTGCGGTCGGCGCCGGCGTGTTGGTGGGTCGAACCGTGGCTTCCGGCGGCGGCGTAGACGTGGGGGCGGCCGCCGCGGTGGCAGCCGAAGCCGTGGTGGCCTCAGTGGCTGCGGCTGCCGGGGCAGCCTCTTCCGTAGGTTGGGGCGTCTCCGCTCCTCCGCAGGCAATTCCCGCCGCCAGCAGGACGGACGCGACGACACTCGCAATCAGGGTCGGTTTCAGGTACTTCGACATCGTAACTCCTTCTTCGCGGCCGGCGGTTCGCCCGGCGGAAATCTGTCGCGAACACCGTTATGGCGAAAATTCCACACTGCTCCGCAAACTGTAATATTAATCATTCGTTGTGTCAATAATTTGTTACGTTTACCGTATTTTTTCTTTTATAATGGACTGTCATCGATTGCATCAGCGTTGTAAATGAGCGATTTACGTAAAATCGGATTATCCGTGCGGTGACGGGCCGGAGTGCGGGCATGGCGATGGGCGCTTGTTGACTACTCGTCCTCGCGCCGATAGGCTTTTCGCGCTGTTGCACCCCGATCATCTCCAGGAGCGCCGACATATGACCGACACCGCTGCCGTGCAAACCCCAGCCACCGATACGCCGGTGGACGCCAACGGATACATCCTCGTCCGCCGCGAACCGCCGGTGGCCACCGTGACCATCAACCGGCCGGCGCAGCGGAACGCGATCTCGCTGGATATGTGGGTCGAGCTGACCCAACTGCTCCGCGAACTGGACGGCGACCGGGACGTGCGGTGCGTGGTTATCGCCGGCGCCGGCGATGAGGCGTTTTCGGCCGGCGCGGACATCAGCGACTTCGAGCAGCACCGCAGCGATTCGACCAAGGGGCGGGTTTACAACACCGCCGTGGACGGACTGCTGGAGACGGTGGGCGAGATCGGCACGCCGGTCATCTCGATGATCCGCGGGTTTGCCGCCGGCGGGGGCTGCGAGCTTGCCGTGGCAACCGACCTGCGCATCGCCGCGGAGGGCAGCCGGCTGGGCATACCGGTGGCGCGGCTGGGCATCACCATCGGGCACCGGGAGATGTACGGGCTGGTGAACCTGGTGGGCAAGGGCAACGCGCTGTACATCCTGCTCTCCGGGCGATTGCTGGATGCCGACGAGGCCCTGCGCATCGGCCTGGTGAACCAGGTCGTTCCGGCGGACAAGTTGGAGGAGGTTACGTACAAGCTGGCGGCGGACATTGCGGCGCTGGCTCCCCTTTCCCACGCCGTCAACAAGAAGACAATGAACCAGGTGCTGGCCAAGCCGTCGCTGGACCTCACGCCTGACGAAGCCGACCTGCCGCTGACCCAATTTGACACCCGCGACTACCACGAGGGCTTTCGGGCCTTCCTGGAAAAACGCCGGCCCCAGTTCATCGGCGAGTAGCGGTCCAACCCGTGTCCGAAGCTCCGCAGCAGAATCGGCGCAAGCCGGCCCGGCAACGCGCGGACGTGCTGCTGGTGGAGCGGGGACTGGTGGAAAGCCGGGAGCAGGCGCAGGCGTTGATCATGGCCGGCGCGGTGCTCTCGCCGACAGGGCCGGTTCAGAAGGCGGGGACGTTCCTGCCTCCCGACACGCCCCTGGAACTGCGCGAGCGGCTGCCCTACGTCAGTCGCGGCGGCGTCAAGCTGGCCCACGCCCTGGACACGTGGGCGGTGACGCACGACATTGCGCTTGAAGGCGTCACCGCCCTGGACGTGGGCGCGTCCACCGGCGGGTTCACCGACTGCCTGTTGCAGCGCGGCGCGGCGCGGGTGTACGCGGTGGACGTCGGGCACGGGCAGCTGCATTACCGGCTGCGCCAGGATGCGCTGGTGGTGTGCATGGAGAAGGTGAACGTCCGTTATCCTTTTGAATTGCCCGAGTTGGTGGATCTTCTGGTCGCCGACGTGTCGTTCATTTCCCTTACGATGGCGTTGCCGGAGCCATTGACCCACCTGAAGGCCGGCGGCTGCGCGGTCCTGCTGATCAAACCCCAGTTCGAGGCGCGGCGCGGGGAGGTTGGCAAGGGCGGGATCGTGCGGGACGACACCCTGCGCGCCGACATCCTGGCGAGGGTCCAGGGCTGGCTAGCCCACCGCGATGACGTCACCGTGGTCGATACAATTGCGTCGCCGATCACCGGGGACGCGGGGAACCGGGAGTTCCTGACGCTGCTGCGCAAGCGCTGATGATGACTCGGGCGTACCCACGTTGTCATCGCGAGGATCCTTTCAGCGACGAGATTGCCACGCTGCGCTCGCAATGACCGAGGGGTGGCTCGCAGCGACCGAGGGGTGGCTCGCAACGACCGAAGGGTGGCTCGCAATGACCGAGGGGTGGCTCGCAATGACCGATGGTGCAAAGTGGGTAGGCGTGAGCTGATGATGAACGCCTTCCGACGCTATAATCCTCAAATCCCAAACTGATACTGCATCCGTATATCAACTTTCAGATTGCAAACCTGTTCGATGCAATTGATGCTGGTTGACCGGAGACCCGAATGATAATTCTGACCAGGTTGGCCCTGCGAAGTCGGACGGTCACCGTCATGATCCTGATCCTGGTGCTGGCGGGCGGCGTCTACGCCTACCAGCAGTTGCAGCAGGAGCTTTTTCCAGAGATCAGCCTGCGGGTCATCAACGTGGTCACCTCCTATCAGCAGGGAACCCCGTACCAGGTTTCGCAGGACGTCACCAAGCCCGTTGAAGACCTGATAATCGGCATGGAGGGGTTGAAGGAAGTAACGTCGACGTCCCGGGCCACCCGTTCCCAAGTGAGGGCAAGTTTCAACAACAACGTGGACATCGAAGAAGCCGAGGCGGAAATCCTCAGCCGGGTGTCCAGCCTCCGGCTGCCCGATGCCGCCGACGACCCGCGCGTGTACGAGTTGACCCCGAACCAGCGGCCGGTGATGGAGCTGAGCGTATCGGGTCAACGCGATATTCCCGAGCTGCTCCGGGTAGTGGAACGGCAGGTTGTGCCGCCGCTCCAGGCGGTTCCGGGCGTGTTTGACGTGCAGGTTGAGGGCGGTGTCAACGAGCAGGTATTCGTGACGGTTGACCCCGAGTTGCTGAATACCTACGGGTTGACCATGCAGAACGTGATCGGGGCGCTGCAGAGCAATTCGGTGGATGTCAACACCGGCAGCGTCGAGTCCAGCGACGGCACCGTGACGGTTCGGGCCTTTCACGGCTACAGCGACCTGGACGCGATACGGAACCTGCCGGTGGGCTTTTCCCGTCCCGACGGTGGGCCGGCCGCGGCTCGCGGGGCGGGCGGCAATGTCACGCCGATTCGGATGTCTGAAGTGGCCGACGTGGAGGTTGCCACACCCGAAGCCACCACCATCTCGCGCACCAACGGGCAGCCCAGCGTCAGCCTGAACGTTCTCAAGACCGGCGACGGCAACACCATCGAAATCACCCGCGCCATCGATGATCTGATGACCGCGCTGTCGGACGATCTGCCGGCAGACCTGGAAATAGGAGTGATCGACAGCCAGGCTCCCCGACTGGAAGAGGAGCTGGGCAAGGTGATTGGACAGGGCGCCCAGGGCTTCGCGTTTGCCGTGATTGCGGTATTCCTCTTCCTGCTGCAACTGCGGCCGCGGCCTTTCGCCGGCATCGCCAACGCCATCCGCCCCACCATCATCATTGCACTGTCCATCCCGCTGAGCGTGATGGTGACGATGCTGGTAATGGCGCTGCTCGACTGGCCGATGAATTTCATGAGCCTGGCCGGCCTGGCCATCGCCGTGGGCCGGATCGTGGACGACAGCATCGTGGTGCTGGAGAACATCTACCGGCACATCCAGGAGGGCAGCCCGCGCGCCGTGGCGGTGATTGCCGCGACCCAGGAGGTCAGCGCGCCCGTGGTGGCGTCCACCCTGACCACGGTGGGGGTATTCATTCCCCTGGGATTTCTGCCCGGCGTGGTCGGACAGTTCTTCTCCCCCTTCGCGCAGACGGTGTGCGTTTCGCTGTTGGCGTCCACCCTGGTTGCCCTGACCGCCGTTCCGGTGCTGGCGTCCTGGTTCCTGCGGCAGGGTGACCTGGTCGAGGATCCCGCGACGCCCCGGGGCGATACGTACCTGCAGAAGCTGTACACCCCCGTGCTCCGGTTGGCTCTGCGCTACCGGCTGATCACAGCCGTCGCCAGCATCGCGGTGGTGCTGGCCAGCCTGACGCTCATCCGGGAGCTGCCCATTGAGCTGTTCTCCCAGGGACGCACCGAGGGCATCCGCATTGACCTCACCCTCCAGGGCAATCCTTCCACCATCCAGCTGGTCCAGGAGGTCAGCGCGGTTGAACGCATTTTGGACGGGTTCGCCTCGGATGGGGCAGTGGAGAGCTACCAGGTGACGCTGGGCGCAAGCAGCCGAAGCTTCGGTTCCAGCGCCGACGCGGCCTTCGACCGGGCGGGTTTCAACATCCTGCTGGGTGAGGACGCGCCGTACGACCTGGATGAGCAGATCAGGAATGCCCTGCCGGAGAAGCGGGGCGTAACCACGCGCGTTTTTGCGGATTCGGGCGGCCCGGGGCGCGGCGGCGGTCTGCGACTCACGCTCACCGGCGCCAACTACGAAGACGTGCGCATGGCCACCGACCGGCTGCAGGCGGCGGTCGAGCGCGATTCCGGCGTGCGCAACGTGCGGACCAATATCGTGGACGGCAGGGAAGAGCTGACCATCGCCATCGATCCCGACGAAGCGGGACGCTATGGCCTGTCACCGACGAACGTCGCCAACCAGATCCGCACCTGGATGCGGGGCAACGACGTCGCCGAGATCGACCTGGCCGGGGAAACGCTGGACGTGGTGGTGCGGGGCGTTCCCGAAGCCGTGGATGATCCCATGGACCTGCCGTTGCTGCCCATCACGGGAAACGCCGGCGCCGTCTCGCTGGGCAGCATCGCCGACACCCGGCACACCGTAGGCCCCAGCGTGGTAACGCACTTCGACGGCCACCGCTCCGCCACGATTTCAGGCGGGCTGGCCGGACGGGACGCTGGCGCCATCGGCGAACGGGTCGACGCGATCATCGCATCCACGACGCTGCCGCCGGGGGTGAGCGTGCGGTCCGGCGGCACGTTCAGCGACATCCGGGAAGAGTTCAACAATGTATACGTGGCCATGGCAATCGGGGTGTCCCTGGTGTACCTGGTGATGGTGGCCACGCTGGGTTCCCTGAAGATACCGTTCATAGTGGTGTTGAGCATGCCGCTGGCGGTGGTGGGGGCACTGACGGCGCTGGTCATCACCGACCGGTCGTTGAGCTTGCCGGCGATGATGGGGTTCCTGCTGCTGGTGGGGATCGTCGTGACCAACGCCATCGTGCTGCTGACCTTCGTCCAGCAACTGCGCAACCGGGGCTACGACGCGCTGGACGCGGTGATAGAGGCCGGGCGCACGCGCCTGCGCCCCATCCTGATGACCGCCTTCACCACGATCCTGGCGTTGATACCGCTATCGGTCAGCGAATCCGCGGGGCTGGTGGGCGCGGAACTCGCCACTGTCGTCATCGGCGGTCTGCTGAGCTCGACGTTCCTGACGCTGGTGGCGGTCCCGGTGGTGTACATGTTGTTCGAAGAGTCGGCGCCGAACCTGTACCGCCGAGCGTTGAGGTTGTTGGGGATACGGGCGGGTCGCCCGGCGGAAGCCATCCATGCCGAGGAACTCGGCCCACTGGCCGGCGGAGGCTCCGGCGTCAATCCGGGCAACGATTAGTCCGGAGCGGTCCAGGTCGCGGACCCAGCTCACCCAATGAAAGGCGACGCGGCGATCCCGTCGCCCTAACGACGCCGTGTCGGCCGACGAGATTGCCACGCTGCGCTCGCAATGATGGATCGGTCCGCATGGTTCCGTTCGCATGGGTCGGTCGGCACGGGTCGGTCCACATGGTTTGCGATTACTGCTTCACGATGTCGGGACTGGGTGAGATGAAAAGGTGAGTGACTTACCTCCTGCTTTGCTATGGTCTGCTTGCGGTTTTGATTTGGGTGTCAGGCGTTGCGGTTTCGGGTTGGTGTCGGAGCGCAGCCAACACTGTTTTTGAGCGCAAATCTTTTGAGTCCCAAGCTTCTGTGACCCGCGGGGAACCGGCCAAGGAGGCCGGCGCCATGCGGCACGGGCCGGAGGTGACACCCGCCGGGTCGTAACGCGGCCGCCCCGCGGAATAGAACGGGTAGCGGCAGCTGCCGACCATGATGCGAAGAACCGACTGGGCCGTTGCCGACCCGAAACCGTATCGCCTAGCTATTCAGATTTAGGTTCGGCGACGCCGCTGGCCTGGCGGCGGTTCCGGCGGGGGTCGCGAGGCCGCGCCGGGATTGCCTGACAGGGCTATGATAGAACATGGGTACTGTTAGTGCAAGGGGCAGATGTCATTGGGGCAGGGTCGTTGGATTGTCGCCGTGGGGAATGACACGCGGCGGCGGGGCAACGCAGCGGTGTTTGGCAAGAGCCGTTGCTACGGCGACGAGATTGCCACGCTGCGCTCGCAATGACGTTCGGGCTGCTGGCAGTGACATTCAGGATGCTCGCAGTGACGTTCGGGCTGCTCGTAGTGGTATTCGGGCTGCTCGTAATGCCATTCAAGTTGATGGTAATGGCATTTCGGCAATTTGAATGACGCGGAGACGGACGGACGGTTGGCGTTCACCGGGACGAAATTCCGGTATGATAGTTGGGCTCATATCCCATCAATTGAACTAAACAGGAGCGCACAATGTACCTACTGAGAAGGATATTCAAGGCCAAGCCCGGCGAGGCCCGCCGCGTGGCCAGCCTGCTGCAGAAGCAGGCGCAGATCTACCACGAGGCCGGCCAGCGCAGCGAGTTCAAGGTCTATTTCAATGGCGCCACCGTGCCCGGCAAGAGAGACGTGGTCGTGCTGGAGTGGACCGACGAGGCGCTGATGTCCCCCATGCGCGGCGGGCACTCTTTGCCAGCGGCGGCCCTGGAAATTGGGGCGCAGATCCGTCCGCTGGTGGAGGGCAACCGCATCGAGTTCATGGAGCTGATGACGCCCGACAAGATGCTGGACGTCTAATCGCCGGGACATTTAATCGCTGGCATATTCAGGAGGCAAGATCGTGGAAGTAGCACAGGTGGCAGAGATACTCCTGGAGCGCGGGCAGACGGTGTCCGTTGCCGAGGCGTGCACCAACGGCCTGCTCGGCTATACGCTGGGCACCATCCCGGGCGCGTCCCGGTTTTTCCCGGGCGGCGTCGTCGCCTACACCGGGGGCCTGAAGGAGAAGATTCTCGGGGTGCCCGACGAGCTATACGAGACCGCCGGCAGCGTCAGCCGGGAGATGGCCATCGCCATGGCCCGGGGCGCGTTGGAACTGACGGGTACGGACTTTGCCCTGTCGACCACCGGCGTCACCGGCCCGGCCGCGGGGCGCAGCGGATTGCCCATCGGCACCTTCTGGATCGGCCTGGCCGTCAAGGATGGTGAAGACGCCGCGGTCGAGATCCGCGTGGGCGGCGACCGCGACGCCACCAAGCACGGCGCGGTGCAGGCCGCCATCGACCTGCTGGGCCGGGAGCTGAGCGGGTAGCGAGAGCGGAGCGTATTGTGGCATATGCCCGATGAGTTTCGCGCGAGGGCTCGTCGATGCCATCGTAAATCCCCCAAAGCGGCATTCCGCGCGGTGGTGGGCATCCCGCATCGTCCCACCAACCGCGACGGTGGCAGAGTTGTTGATGGCGGTTGCCACGTTGCTCCGTCATACAGACTTGGGACAATTGGGGCGCCTATTGGCCGCCACCAATCTTTTGGACCGCGCCGTCAGCGCAACGCAAGTTGATCCGGCAGTTACCCTCGCGGTTCTGGCGATTGCACATATCGGAGTTGAGCGCATCATGGCACTATTGGAAATTCTGCTGAAGCCGCTTCTCAACGCTCAGTTGGAAGCCGGGATTGAGATGGGTAAAGCTGAGGGTAAAGCTGAGGGCAAGGCTGAAGGAGAAGCTCACGGCAGGTCCGAAGCCAGCGCAGAATTTGAGGCGTGGAAAGCGCTACAGCGGGCAGCCGGCGTCCGGTTTGTTGAGAACGAAGCGCCGGAAGACCGATCCGGTCCGCAACAATAACGTACCGTCACCATAGGTGTGCTGGCTTTTTGACACGTACAGAGGTACCACAATGAAGTTTGGAGTCTCCCTTTCCGCCATCGCCCAGCAGCCGGCCGGCGCCGACATGCAGCAGGCCTTCGCCGACATCTGCTCCTATGTGGGCGCGGCGCGGGACCTGGGGTTCGACATGGTCTACCAGGGGCAGCACTACCTGACCGATCCCTACCAGCAATTGCAGACGATGCCGCTGCTGGCCCGGATATCGGCGGAGGCTCGGGGCATGGGACTGGTGGCGACCATGCTGATACCCTTGCATCACCCGGTGGACCTGGCGGAACGGGTGGCAACCATGGACGTGATAACGGGCGGCAACTTCACGCTGAGCGCCGCGCTGGGGTACCGGGACGAGGAGTATGACAACTTCGGTGTGCCTCGCCGGACCCGGGTCAACCGCTATCTCGAATGCCTGGAAGCCATGCGCCTGCTGTGGTCGGGCGAGAAGGTCAACTACGAGGGGCAATACTTCCGCCTGAAGGATGCCCAGTTGATGCTGAAGCCGGTGCAGCAGCCCCATCCGCCGGTGTGGGTGGCCGCCAACAGCGACGCCGCCATTACCCGCGCCGCGCGCCTGGGCTACACCTGGTACGTGAACCCCCACGCCAAGTTCGAAACCATCAGCCAGCAGGTGGAGATGTATCACGAGGCTGCCGGCGCTGCGAACTCGGGCGCGCCGGACCGCCTGCCCCTGGGTCGGGAGGTGTTCGTGGGTCGCACTCACGAGGAGGCTTTCGCCAGCGCGGCGCCCTACCTGGGCGGCAAGTACGAGGCCTACGCCCAGTGGGGCCAGGACAAGGCGCTGCCCGGCGATGAAAACTTCCGCGAACCCTTCGAGGATTTGGCCCGCGACCGCTTCGTCATCGGCAACCCCGACGAGGTGGTGGAGGAGCTAACCCGCTACCGCGAGCTGGGGATGTCCCACGGCTGCTTCCGCATGATGTGGCCCGGGATGCCTTTGCAGGATGGGGTCGCCAACCTGGAGCTGTTCGCAGAGCGGGTGGCGCCGCATCTGAGGGAGGATTAGATTAGGGTTCGCGTGGCAGAGCGGGGACTTGCGATAATTCTTGACCAATTTTGTTGGCCGCGATGGGTGAGCCCCGCCGGGTTATGTTCGGATGAGGAGCGGTAGGTAACGCCAGCTAGCCGAGAACGGACCCTGTGCCGCCAGACTGCACCCTTATCGAATAGCAAGAGCCTCGGCGTCATCGATGTACGCGGCCGTTTCTCTAATGCGACGTTCGGTGTGCCGGTTGCACCGCCCATCGTAGAAGCAGGCCCCGTGCAGTTGACCGAGACGGCTGTAATAACGGCCTTGGAGAGTTCTGGCCACGGGTTCTTGATCGGTCAGGTCGTCCAGATCGTCGGTAGTTCTGGCGGTGGTTACGGGCTCGTCTCCAGTCAGGGCCAATATGAGCGCGTCGGTGGCGCGTTTGGTGGCGCACCAGGCTTTTTCCGCCGCGTCGCGGATGTCACCGTGTTCAAGGCGTTGAACGGCTTGAGCGTGGATATCCCGAGCATCGGCGAAGAGTTCGTCCACACGATCCTGTACTGAAGTAGTTGTCATTAATCAACTCCCGCGACTGTGCGAAGCCAACAATGGCTCTGCGTGCCAGTCTGCGACGCGGTTACCGTATCCGAAACGGCCGGCCCCCGGCACGATTGCATTGTAGCGTCTACCCCGCCCGCAGCGTCTGCTCCGTCTCGGCGTGGGCCTTGACGCGCTCCCAGTCGTAGAGCATGGGCGTCATTTGCACTTTGCTCCACATCTTCGACTGGTCGGAGAAGTGGGGGCTGGCCGGGTGGCCCGAGGCTCCCAGCGGAACCGCCCAAAGCGAGCGGTCCCAGTTCGCCGGGTCGTAGGCATACCGGAACACCGAGAGCCCGCCCACCGTCGCCAGGTCGCCCGGCGCGTAGGACCCGGCCCAAGGGGTGTCGCCGTCGCCGCCGGTGGCGATCTCCGGTGGGTTCAGTAGTGCGCCCAACTCCGGCGTCGCCATGGACAGCGGATGCTGCGGCCGCGCACGGTGCACCCGGTCCCACCGCCAGCCGGCGACGTCGGGACCGAGCTTTGCGGTCAGCGTGCGGACCGCTTCGTGCAACGCAGTGGTTAGCGCGCCCGGCCAGTCCGCGCTATCGGGCAGCAGGTCGGTGTCACCACCGGAGATGGCATCGGTCATCAGGTTCTTGAAACGGTTCAGGAATACTCCGCGTCCCCGGTCGGCCGGTTGCCAGCCTATTGCAGCCAGGTCCTCGCCGATGTTGTGCTTCAGCAGCCGCCACAGCAGGGCGTCGCGCATCGCGCTGTATATCGTCGGCTCCACCGCGTCGGGGTCCATGCTGCCGGACCAGTGCTGCAACTTCGCCAAGGCTGCCGCGACCACCGCATCATCCGGTGCGGAAACGCCGGCCAGCGCGCTGACGTAGGTCTGAGCCGGCAGTGACACGCGCTCGGCGTGGATGCGACCCATGTCAGCGGCGGAGGCATGGGGTACGCTGCGCACGCCGTGGGCCACGCGCATGGCCCGGTAGCCGGGGGCGAAATCCATGGAGATGTAGTAGGGGTAGTCCGCACCTACCGGCCGGTTATTGGCGGTGACGATGTAACCCTCCGCGGGGTTGATGTTGCGGGGCATCTCCTTGAAGGGGATGCTGCCCTGCCACTCGTGCTCTCCGTCCCATCCGGGAACCGGCAGGGGCGCGCCGACGTCGCCGGGACGCCGGGGGATTTCGCCCCGGCATTGGTACCCGATGCTGCCGTGCACGTCGGCCATGACGAAGTTGTTCACCGGGTCAACCCAGCCCGCCATGGCATCCGCCAACTCTTCCACGCCGGTGGCTTCCAGCATGGCGGGCAGGATGTCGGTCCACGGGTCGCCGCCGTCGCCGGCGGTGTAGCGCAGGGCCAGGCCGTAGCCGGACATCGGGTCGCCGCCTACGACGGAACCGTGGTGCGTTGCCCACGTCCGCAGGTGGACGTTATTACCGTCCCGCACCCTGATGACCTCGTCGCGAACGTCGGCGTTGTACCAATCTTCCTGATGTTGGTAGAGCGAAGGGTCGGCGTCGTTGAACAGCTCGATGTAGAGGTCCTGGTAGTCGGCGGCGGTATGGGTCACGCACCAGGCGACCCAATGGTTGTGCCCGAAGTGTGGGAAGCCGGGCACGCCGGCGAAGGAGTTGCCGACCACGTCGAAGGTGTCGCAGGCCAGGTGGTTCTGGTAGTAGACGCTGGGGGTGTCCAGGCCACGATGGCTGTCGCCGGCCAGCAGCCCGCGACCGGTGGCGGTGCGCTCCGGCCCGATGGCCCATGAGTTGGAGCCGCTGTCCATCTCGCCGATGAGGTTCAGGTTGGCGGCGTGTTCCAGCAGTTGCTCCAGGCCGAAATCGACCGCGCCGTCATAGTCAGCGCCGGTGGGAATGATGACCGGCTGACCCGGCGGGTAGGATGGGAACAGCGCGGCGGCACGCTCCGGTCCCAACGCCTTGACGAGCCGCGCCCGCCAGGCTTTTGTCTCGAAGACGCCCATGAAAATGTGCCGCACCTTGTAGATGGCCAGGCTGTGCCACGGCTCCCACGGCTCGGGTGCGATGCCGGCGATGGTATATTCAGCCGGCAGCGGCGCGTCGCTGTTGATGAAGGCGTTGACGCCGGCGGCGTAGGACACAAGCATGGCCTTGGCTCGTGGGCCGGCCGCCTCGCAATCGGCGCGGGCTGCATCCTCCAGCCGGTGCCGGCGCATCTGCATGTCCTGCCCCACGGCGGACTCGCCGGCCGCCTCGGCCCAGCGGCCCACGGCGCGGAGGCGATCGAACTCCATGGCCCACAGCCGGTCCTGGGCGGTGACGAAACCCTGGGCGAACCAGGCGTCGTGTTCGCTCACCGCGCGCACGTGCGGGATGCCCCACTGATCGCGCCAGACCCGCACGTCGGCCTTCAGGCCCGGCAGGCGCAGCGTGCCATCCAGGGGAGGGAGCGCCGCTTTCAGATCGTGGTCAGTGAGGGAGGCGGGATTGGTGGCGATGATCGTCATGGCGGTCAACTCCAGTATTGGCTGGGGTCATATTACCGCACGACGGACCGGCGGGGGAGTTTTGGAGTCTCCTCACGCGTACCACTTTGCCAGGTTTGCAGCCGGGCCCGCTGTCATGGCGGGACCGGCGTGGCGAGGCTATTTGGGCGTGGTCGGTCAGTATCGGAACGAGATTGCCACGCTGCGCTCGCAATGACATTTGGGGCGCTCGGGATGACAGTTTAGTTGCTCGGGATGACAGTTTGGTTGCTCACGATGACAATCATGCGGCTCGCATGACAAAGTTGGTGCGCGTATGCCGGTTTCCGATCGATATGTATCGCCGTGGTACGGGGGTCAGCGGCGTGGCGACTCCCGTTCGGCCGGCGTTCCCTGCAGCATTTCCCGCACCTCGAGGGCCGAGGGAGTGGCGGGAACCTGACCGGCGGGGCCGGTTTCGGGTCGGGCCAGCTCGGGCGGTTCGGCGGCGGGTCGGGTCAGCTCGGCGGCGACGGCCGCGATGCGTTCGCGGGCCAAGCGGCAGTATTCGTCGGACAGGTCGATGCCAACGTACCGGCGCCCTTCCATCAGGGCGGCGATGGCCGTGGTGCCGCTGCCGATGAACGGGTCGAGCACCACCTCGGCAGTGGTGGCAGCTATGGCCCGTCGGGCCAGTTCGACCGGGAAGGACGCCGGATGCGGATTGCCCCGGTCCTGGCGGATCTGCCACACGTCGCCGACGCCACCAGCCTTGGGCGCGAGGCGGAACTCCGGGTTGGCGAGCAGGTAGATGACCTCATAGGTGGGCAGAAAATAGCCGGGATTGTGGTTGAACCCGCCGGAGCGTTGCCAGATGATGATCTGGCGGACGGGCAACCCGTCCATGATGTCGGCGCGATCCTGTAGCAGGCCGCGCTGCACCCGCCACTTGTGATTGTAGAAAATTGCTCCGCCGGGAGTGAGCACCCGCAGCATTTCCCGGAGACACTCACGCTGCCACTCGACATAATCGGCGTGGGGCATGCTGTCGCCGTGCTCCGCGTAACCCTGTTGCAGCATCAGGGTGGCGCGGGACCACTTGCCGCCGTTGCCGTTCTTCATCCCGTTGCCGCTGCTGTTGAGCAGGTTGTAGGGTGGCGAGGTGACCACCAAGTTCACCGACGCCGACGGCATCCGGCTCATGGCCGAAAGGCAGTCGTCGCAGTGGATCTGATTTAGCCAGGGTTCGATGCTGGTCGGATTCATAGAAGGCGTCTAAAGCACGCCTATTGAACCCCAAGCAGTGGATTTCGCGCATAGAGAGGCCCCGGCGGGTTTCGGCGTATCTGCCCGGCGGCATGGGGTGTCTTACCCGACAGTCGCCGTGCGCCCATGCGGTTTCGCGAAACGAAAAGGGCGGCGATGAAGCCGCCCAATCCAGGGATGAGATTGGCCGGTTCTCCGCCGGCCGCGTCCCTGGGGTCAACCCGTGCGTCGTGCCACGAGAAGGCCGTCCTCCCGGGTAACCTTCATGGCAAAGGGATACCGGTCCACCTCCAGGGCCAGGGCCACGTCCCGGGGATGAAACTGGGGCTGTGCGTCATCGAAGAACTTCTGCGTTGCGCCGCCGGCCATGATGAGCTTCCGCAACGCCTCGGGGTCCGGGTTGCGGCCCTCGAGGCGATTGCGGAGATATAGCGCGCAGTGCTCATCCTCGTCCGAACGGTTGAAACCCTGGTCGCCCATGGCCAGGATGGTCACCAACTCCGGTTGCGGGTCCTCCGCCAGCAGCGCCTGCACGGTGGCGCCGGCCACCACGAAGGAGGTGACGTAGATGGGATCGCAGCCGGCCGCTCCGGCCGCCGCCGTTCCCACGGTGCCGGCGCGGGTGGACTGGACGACGCTCTTGCCGGCGAAATCAACCGAGGAGGCTTCAAAGGGAGAGTTACCGTGGTCGAACCCGTCGGGTCGCTGACCGTCCACCTCGCCCATCAGGATGTCGGCGATGGCCGGATTAGTCCGTCGGATTTCCAGCGCTTCCTCCACCTCGGCCACCAGGGTGATGCGCTGCGCGCCCCGGTGGAACGCGATGGCGGCGGTGGTGAAGGCGCGGAAGACGTCGATGACCAGGGCGGCGCCGGTGGCCTCGCTGGCGTCGCGGGACAGGCTGCCGATGCGGATGTCCATGTTTCTTACTCTCTACTTTGCATGGATAGGCAGGATAAACGGGATATTCCGTTCATGATTTATCCGACATCATTTATCTGACATCGACGCCAATCCTGTTCATCCGGTGCATCCATTCCAACCAGGCTATCCGGTCTTGACCAGCTTCTGTAGCGAGCGCACCTCGCGGGGCGGGTCGAGATGCTGGCCGGTGTGGGTCCACGAGACCTCTCCGACGTAGATGTTGCCCACCGAGTCCAGGCACACGCCGTGGGGCGCGATGAACTGGCCGGGTTCCTCGCCCTCGGGTCCGTCACCGACCCGGGCCTGGCGGCGGCCCTCCGTGTCGTAGACACTGACGCGAGGGCCCAGTCCCGAAGCCTGGGAGTTGGGGCCGATGGCCGAGCCCAGCTCACCGATGTACACCAGGGCGGCGCTCTGGTCGATGTACAGGCCGCAGGGACGGGACATGTCGTTCCACTGCCCCATGAACCTGCCATCGGGGTTGAACACCTGGACCCGGTGGTTCTCCCGGTCGGCGAGGTAAACCAGACCGTCGCGGTCGGTGCAGATGTTGTGAGCGATGTTGAACTCGGCCGGGCCGTTGCCGGACTTGCCCCACGAGAAGATCAGCCGACCGTCGGGGCTGTACTTGTGGATACGGGCGTTGCCGTAGCCGTCCGACACGTAGAAATCGCCGTTGCGGGGGTCAATGGCCACGTGGGTGCAGCGGTTGAACGGGTCGCCCGACATGAACTCCGCGGGATGGCCGCTGGTGCCCAGGGTCAGCAGTATGTCGCCGTCCAGGGTGCACTTGCGGACGGTGTGGTCACCGTCATCGGTGAGGAACATCGTGGCGTCGGGGGCCATGGTTACCCCGTGCGCTCGGGGGAACACGCCCTCGCCCCAGGACTGCAGGAAGTTGCCGTCCTTGTCGAACACGATCATGGGATGTTCGCCGCGATTGAAGGCGTAGACGTTGTCGTCCTCGTCGCAGCCGACGGCGGCCACCTCTCTGAAAGCGTAGCCGGCCGGCAGCTGACCCCAACCTTCCTGCACCTCGTAGGTGAACTGGCCCTCTCCGATTGTTACCATCGGTGTTCCTCCTATGATAGTGGCGACGCTCGCCGGCGTCGTGCACGTGAAGGATTGTAACCCATCCCGCACCGCGCCAACCCGGCCGCTCGGGGCCGATGCTACAATGGGGCATCACCATCCCGAATCCAACTCAAGGAGACCCTCCAATGGCTGACCCGCGACGAGATTTCGTCAAATACACGTTCTATAAGGTGCAGCCCGAGTGGCGCCGCCTGCCCGTGGCCGAGCGCGAGGCCGCCAAGGATGAGTTCGCCGCGGTGGCCGGCGAGCACTCCGACCGGGTCGCCCTGAACACCTACACGCTGGTGGGGGCGCGTGGCGACACCGATTTCATGCTGTGGGGCGTGTGTCCGGAGCTGGAACCCATCAACGAGATGGCCGCGCGACTCAACGGGACCCGCTTGGGCGGCTACCTGGAGACGCCGCACTCGTACCTGGGCATGACCCGCCGCTCGCCCTACATTGACAACCACCAGCACGAGGGGCAGGAAGGAACCGGCGACGCGGCGTCCATGCGCATCGTCGGCCGCCGCTATCTGTTCATGTATCCCTTCTGGAAGACCCACGAGTGGTACCAGCTACCCAAGGAAGACCGCCAGGAACTGATGAATGATCACTTCGTCATCGGTCACAAGTACCCGCAGGTGAAGATCTCCACGGCCTACTCCTTCGGCCTGGACGACCCGGAGTTCGTGCTGGGCTTCGAGACGGACGAGCCGGGAACCTTCCTGGACCTGGTCATGGAACTCCGGGAGTCCAAGGCCCGCCCCTATACCCTCAGGGACACGCCCATCTTCTCCTGCATCAACCGCCCCCTGCGGGACTGCCTGGACGACGCGGCGTAGTCGTAGCTAGCATAGGCGCGAGTGCGACTACAGTCGCATACACGGGGCGGAGCCTGATCAACCCACATCGGAAGGATTGGTGTCATGACGACCACAGCGGCGGTGCAAAACACAGCCCGAGACGAAGGCGGCGAAAATCTTCTGCCGTCTGCCCTGCACGTCAACATACGCGCCGTCCTGGAGTCCATGTCAGGGAAACTGACCGATGACGAGATCGATCAGTGGTTGGTCGACATGACAAAAGCCAACGAAGGTCGCGGTTTCTATCTGGAACTGACCAATGACGGTGAATTGGTAATTAACCCGATGGTAAACATGGACAGCGGATATGCAGAAGGGCAACTCTCCGGGGTTTTGTTCAACTGGGTTGAGGACAACGGAGGTATGACCTTTTCCCCGCGAACCATCGTGCGTTTGCCGGATGGGTCTCGCGCTGAACCCGATGCGACCTGGCTGTCTCCCGAACAACTCGATCGCTTGCGGCCCCAAGGAATGAGCCGTGCCATAACAGAATGCCCCGCTTTCGTCGCCGAGATCATGTCAGGCACCGACCGCCGGCCGCCACTCCAGCTCAAGATGGAACGTTACGTCGAAAACGGCGCACTGTTGGGCTGGCTCATCGACCCGTACCGACGCAGGGTTCATGTTTACCGTCACGGAGCTGAACCGGAGGAACTGGAAGACCCCGAGACGATTCGCGGCGAAAACGTGATGCCAGGCTTCGTATTTGAGGTGCGGCGGCGGATATTTGACGCGCATCCCTGAGCACCAAGCTGGCAGAATGAGACAGAACTGACAAAAGCGCTCCGGCAATCGTCGGAGCGCTTTTGTAATCCGTGACGGTTATACCGTCTACCGCAGCGCCAGCATCCGTTCCAGGGCTACGACCGACTCCTGCTGCATTTGGTCGGGGACGGTGATGCGGTTGACGACCTCACCGGCCACGAGGCTTTCCAGCGTCCAGAGCAGGTAGGCCGGGTGGATCCGGTACATGGTCGAGCACGGGCAGCTCACCGGGTCGAGGCAGAAGACCGTCTTGTCGGGATTGTGCTTGGCCAGCCGGTTTACCAGGCTGATCTCGGTGCCCACGGCCCAGGCCGAGCCGGCGGGAGCCTCGTTGATGGTCTTGCGGATGAATTCCGTGGACCCGTCCAGGTCGGCGGCTTCCACGGTCTCTCGGGGGCACTCGGGGTGAACGAGCACGGTCACGTCGGGGTAACGCTGCCGGGCCGACTCGATCTGCTTGGTGGTGAAGCGCGTGTGGACCGAGCAGTGACCCTGCCACAGCACCATTTTAGCGTTGCGCAGTTGCTCCGGCGTGTTGCCGCCCATGGCCTTGAAGGGGTTCCAGACGACCATCTCGTCCAGGGGTATGCCCAGCTTGAGAGCGGTGTTCCGGCCGAGGTGCTGGTCGGGCAGGAACAGGACGCGGTCCGCCTGGTCGAAGGCCCATTTGAGCACCGCGGTGGCGTTGGAGGATGTGCAGACCGCGCCGCCGTTGCGCCCGCACAGGGCCTTGATGGCGGCCACGGAGTTCATGTAGGTGACGGGCAGGATGCCGCCGTGATCGCCGAGAACGTCCTGCAGATCCTCCCAGCCGTCCTCAACGTCCTGGATGGGCGCCATGTCGGCCATGGAGCAGCCGGCGGTGATGTTGGGCAGGATGATCTGCTGGTGTTCGCCGGCCAGGATGCAGGCGGTTTCGGCCATGAAGTGGACGCCGCAGAAGATGATGTAGTCCACTTCCGGGCGGGAGGCCGCCTCCTGGCTGAGCAGGAAGGAGTCGCCCTGGAAGTCGGCGTACTTGATAATCTCCTCGCGCTGGTAATGGTGGCCCAGGATGGTCACGCGGTCGCCCAGGACGCGGCGGGCAGCCGCGATGCGCTCGTCCAGTTCGGCCGGGGAGCAGGCCAGGTACTCGCCGGGGATTTTCTGCCAGCGAACGTTGATGGCCAATTCCTCGGCCAGCGACTTGGCGGGCAGTTCGTCTTCCGGTTTGCAGAAGGCGGCGTGCTCAATTTCGGTGAGGGGAATTGTCGGTTGCCTGGTTTGCGTAACCATAAAAGCCGCCTCCTTAAACTAAAAAAGCGGTACTACGCCAGCACGCCGGCCAATGACCATGGCCCGGTGCGTGTAATCCGAACGTCCACCAACTGACCGGTCAGGTCGGGTTCGGCGACGGAATCGGCGGTTGCCGTAGGGTCGAAATAAACGAGCTTGTTGCCGCGAGTTCTTCCGGTCCAGCTGCCTCGTTTGCGGTTCTCGGCCAGCACCTGCACGGTATCGTGAAGATACCTCGAGTTGATGCCGGTGAGAATGCCCTCCTGAAGCGTTTCAAGACCTTTGAGGCGGAGCTGCTTTTCCTCCGGTGCGACGTCGTCTTCCATGGTGCGGGCGGCGATGGTGCCGGGCCGCGTGGAATATGCCGCGCCGTGGACCTTGTCAAAGCGAAGGTCGTCCACCAGTTGCAGGGTGTGTTGATATTGCTCCTCGGTTTCGCCGGGAAAACCGACGATGATGTCGGTGCTGACCGTGACGTCGGGTATGGTGTCACGGATTTCGCTGATGATGTCACGATACTCGGCGATGGTGTAGGGCCGACGCATGCGTTGCAGCACTTCGTCGTCGCCCGCCTGCACCGGCAGGTTGATGTGCTCGCACACCTTGGGCAGTTCCGCCACGGACCGGATGATGCGGCTGCTCATGTACGACGGGTGGGAGGTCAGGAACCGGATGCGGTCAAGGCCGTCCACATCATTCAGCCTGGTGAACAGGTCGGCCAAGTCGTCGCCCTCGTCGCGGTCGTGGCCGTAGGCGTCCACGGTCTGTCCCAGGACGGTGACCTCGCGGACGCCGCGAGTGGCCAGCAGTTCCACCTCGTGGGCAACGTCATCCACCGAGCGGCTGGCCTGGCGGCCACGACGATAGGGGATGATGCAGAAGGTGCACATCAGGTCGCAGCCGTGGATGATGGGCACGTAGGTTGCCACGTCGGGCCGCTGGGGCGCCAGGGAGCCAACGCAGCCCTCCCAGTCCAAGCCGAGACGCTCGCCGACCAACTCCAGCAGCGGCTCGAACTCCTGGGGCCGCAGGAACAGGTCAACATGGGGGAAGCGGCGTTGCAACTCCTCGGTGCGGGGGCCGACCATGCAGCCGGTGAGCGCCAGCACGGCGTCGGGACGCTTCTTGCGCAGGGGTTGGGTCAGGTTCAACGTGCCGGTCACCTTGTCCTCGGCGGACTGGCGGACGACGCACGAGTTGAGGACCACCACGTCCGCATCGGCGGGGCGTGTCACGGCCGTGAGGCCCAGTTGCTCCAACGCCGACCCCAGGCGTTCGGAGTCGGCGGTGTTCATCTGGCAGCCAATGGTCCAGATGTGATAGGTCTGCATTAGACTTTGTTCCCGTGTAGGCGGGGGCGTCCGGGATGGAAGTGGCGGAGGGAGTGGGATTCGAACCCACGATCCCGGTTTCCCAGGATAAGCGCTTAGCAGGCGCCCGCACTAGACCACTATGCGATCCCTCCCTACGCTCTGGGTATGAGCATTATAGCCCATTGTGAATAACGTTACAAACGGCAGCAACGAATTTAGAGGGTGGTTTGATCGTCTGTCGCTGCCGGGTTCGATTGTCGTCGTCGGTAACGAAACGTCACTGCGGTGACGAAACGATGGAACCGCTTTTGGCGACAGCCAGCGCGGTGGCGACGAGATTGCCACGCTGGAGTTCTGATACTGTCGGCCGCCGATTGCAACCGATAACGGCCAGCGGTCGTACAGTACAATGCCTCTCCCGCCGAGCCGGGACGAGAGACACCAAATGACCACAGGAGAGCGGTGATGAGGCAGTGGCGTAACGGGTTGTTGATTGCCGGGCTGGCAGCCATTCTGATGTTGGGCCTGGCGGCCTGCGGCGGGGGCGACGAACCTGAACCCGGTCAAAGCGTAGAACCGGCTACTTCGGCGGCGCCTGCGGCTACCGCGGCCACATCGGTTGCGCCTGCCGTGGCGTCTCCCGCGAGCCCGCCGACAGTATCACCCAGCGATGTTGTCCTTCCGACCTCGACGTCTCGGCCGACACCGGAGGCGGTTCCGCCCACCGTGGGCCAGCCGGAACCCAAGGCTACCACAGCTCCAAGTCCCGTTCCGACCGAACCCGTGGCCACTACCGTGACGCCCACCCCGATTCCCGTGCCCACTCGCAGCCCCGCGCTGCTGGAGTACGCCGCAGAGCACGCCCACGGGCCGGGCGCGATTTTCGTCGGCGATGCCACCCAACTGCTGGCCCCCCCGCCCCACGATAGCCTGATGCTCGGCGTTCACGAAGCGATCTATCGTCAGGCCTCGGCGGCGGCGGTGCTCGGCTTCCAGCCGGCGGGCATTCCGGACCACCTGTTCATCTACAACAGCGGTTACTACCAGGATCTGATCGAGAAGGCCAAGCTGGCCGATCCGACGGAGTTGACCTCGTCCGGGGAGAGCATCAAGATTCAGCACGTGTGCATCGACCGGAACCTGCCGACGTGTGTGCTGGTGCAGACCTACTGGGCGCCCAACCTGTGGGAACGCACCAACGGCCAGGTGGAGTTGTCGGTGACTTCCTTCGTGGAACTCGGGCTGGCCGGGCCGGGCACCCTGAGCAAGGTCGCCGACGGGTCGCTGGACATGGTTAACATATTCACGGGCTATGTGGCCGGAGCGCACCCGTCCCTGGAGGTGCAGTCCCTCTGGGGAACGGCCAGCGACTGGGAATCCTCATACTCGGCGCTGACCGAAATGGCTCCGGACATTGACCGGATGCTGCTCGATATTACCGGCGGCAGCCCCGTGCTCAACCGCAACTGGTTCGCCGGTTCGGACCAGTGGTTCTTCAGCAACGAGCCCATGCGCTCGACCGACGACTTCGACGGTAAACGCGTCCGCACCCACTCGGCGTCCATGTCGGACTTCATACGGGGCATGGGCGGTGAGCCCGTTGAGCTGAGCGTCGGTGAACTGTACACGGCGCTGCAGATCGGCACCGTGGACGCGGTTGTGACGACCCTCCTGCTGGGAGTGACCGGCAGCCTGTATGAAGTTACGGACCATATCGCCGGCGCGGTGATCGGGTTCGGCTACACCAACAACGTGATCAACCGCGACGTGTGGAACGGGATACCCCAGGACCTGCAGCAGATCATCATCGAGGAAGGGGCGAAAACCGAGCTGGAAGCCCTGCGCCTGGCTCCCTTCCAGAACTTCATTGCCCTGGAAGCCGCCGAGGATCTGGGCCTGGAGGCGGCGCCGTTTTCCGAGGATGTTCAGGAACACATCCAAACGGTGGTCCTGCCGGAGCACGTCATCCCCGGCTGGTTGCGTCGATTGGGATATCCGGGCAGCGGCGCGGATGCCGTGGCCATTTTCAACGCCAAAGTGGCGCCGTATTCGGGATTGATGATCGCGCCCGACGGGTCCGTGGAGCGGGTTCCGATCACCAAGGGGCCACGGGCGGAGTAACGCTGGTTGTGCGCGGTCGCGCGGAGGATGATTCATTCGCCAGCGAGATTGACGGGCTGCGCTTGCGATGACTGCGGGACGGGTTGCCAGGCTCGCTTGCGATGACTGCGGGACGGGTTGCCAGGCTCGCTTGCGATGACTGCTTGAACGCCGACGGTGGGACTTGCGGGTTTTGGCATTATGTGTATAATGCACATATATGACTGGCCCCGATCCGCTTGGCAGTCGCAAGCTGCCCAAGAACTTTCTCACCCCGTGGGTTTTGCTGGTGCTGAAGCAATGGAGCCTGCACGGCTATCTGATCATGCAGCAGCTGAACAGCATGGGGTTTGCCGAGGTGGACCACCCCGCGCTCTATCGTGAGCTCCGCCGCCTGGAAAAAGAGGGACACGTCGTCTCAGAATGGCAGACCGAGGGCAGCGGCCCGGCCAAGCGCGTTTACAGCATCACCGAGGCCGGCGAGCAGATGCTGCTGGGATGGACCGATGTGGTATCGGGCTACCAGCGCATGATCACGGGTTTCTTCGACCTGTACGCCCAGGCGTTCGGCATGGCCCCGTCATCGATGGGCGCCCCGGGATCCGGAGCGTCAGACACCGGCGAACCGGAAGTCCCGGATGAATCAATCAATTCGTAACCAAACCGCAATCCAATGGCCGCAATTACCAGCCAGAATTACCAGGAGGATCACAACGTGGCAAGCACCGTAACCGAATGCGCGCAAGAGATGGTCAAAGCCTATAAAGAGATGGTATCCGAGGGCTTTGCTGCTGCACGGGTGGGTTGGGAACAATCCGCCACGACGGCCCGGCTGATGGCGGAAGCTGTCCAGGCGGAACAGACCGCCGCCGGCAAGATCTGGGAAGACTCCATCGGCCGGGCCAGGGACCGCAACGAGAAGATGGCGGAACTCACCAGGGCTCTCGCCGCCAATCCCAACGCCGGGAACAGCGCGGAAACCAAAGAACTGATCGACGGGATGGTCGCGGGTGACCAGGAGTATCTGCGGGCCTGCGCCGGGTACGCCCAAGGCGTGGAAAAGCGCCGCGCCGAGCTGACGGCCACCGTGCTGAAGGCCAACACCGACATGGCGACCGCCGGCCAGGAAGTGGTCGAGAGCGCCATGGACTACGGTCGGGCTTTCATGGACTGGTCCTTCGCCGTCGGCCGGGGGGCGTCTCCCACCGCCCCGTTCTAAGCGCAGTTTTGCAGCGGCAACCCATATTACAGCGGCATTCAATTTACAGCGGTAACCAACAGGAGACACAGCCGTGGTCAACTCGACCGAATACGCCTCTCAATTCCAACAGGAAGCGCAACTGCAGTGGCAGCGTTTCCAGGCCCTGGTTGACGCCTTCGTTGTCCACCCGGCCGACCCGCCCGCCGAGGTAACGCCTTCCGAAGTCGTGTGGAAGCGCGGCAACACCCGTCTGCTCCGCTACGGCTCCCGGGAGCGGGAGACCCTGGGGATGCCGTACCTGATCGTGCCGTGGCTGGGCATCAGCAGGACCTACGTTCTGGACCTGCTCCCCGGCAACAGCATGATCGAGTACCTGGTGAACCAGGGACACGACGTGTTCCTGCTGGACTGGGGCGTAATCGGCGAGGAAGACAGCGAACTGGGCTTCGAGGAAGGCGTCTACAAGATCATCCCCCGGGCCATTGAACGGGCGTTGGAAGCCTCCGGCGCGACGGAGATCACGCTGAACGGCATCTGCCTGGGTGGGACGCTCAGCGCCGCGTACCTGGCCCTGAACCCGGACGCTCCGGTGCGCAATTTCGTGGCGGTGGTGACACCCATCGACTTTGAGCAGGGGGGCATGTTCCGCACCTGGCTGGACGAGCGTTACTTCCCCGCCGACCTGATCGTTGATCACTACGGCAGCCTGCCCTCCGTGCTCATGAACGCCGGGTTCAAGATGCTGCGTCCCACCCTGGAGGCTCAGGCCATGGGCGGGCTGTGGTCCAACGCGACCCGTCCCGGCTACATCGAAAGCTACAAGGCGATGAGCCGTTGGGCCAACGACTTCGTCGCCATGCCGGGCCGCTTCTTCCGGCAGTTGTCCAAGAACCTCTACGGCAAGAACGAGATGATCCGGGGCGAGTTTCTAATCAACGGCCACGCCGTCAACCTGTCGCGGATCCGCCAGCCCCTGCTGGTAGCGGCGGCGACCCAGGACTACATCGTTCCGGCGCCGGCCGCGCGGAGCCTGATGGACGTGGTTTCCAGCGAGGACAAGGAGTTCGTGGAACTGCCCGGCGGGCACATCTCCGTCTTCTCCGGACGCCAGGCGCACCAGACCCTGTGGCCCAAGATCGACGAGTGGGTTTCGGCCCGGTCGAACTGAACGAACGCCGTCTTCCTGTAACCAACCCTCGGGCAACCAACCCTCCGGGAGATCCCACTGATGACCACCGCTGACAACGGGACCACCGAAAACAGCGCCACCGCCTTCTTTGAGGCGTGGCAGGACATGATCCGCAAATCGACCGAAGCCTGGTCACAGGCCGCCACCGGCTTCGGCGGGTTTACGCCCCCGAGTCCGGGCGCGATGCCCTTCGGCCAGTTTCCCTTTGGCGGCTTCCCCTTCGGGTTCCCGCCGGGCGCCGGCGCTCCGGGATCCAATCCGTTCACGCCGCCGTCCAACCCCGCTGACTTCATGCGGACATGGCAGCGGATGTTCGAAAGCTGGCAGTCGCAATGGATGAACGACCAGTCCGGCGCGGGCCAACCGCCGTCAATTGAAGAAGCGCAACGCCAGTGGGCCCGCTACCTGGAGTCCATGGCCGCCACCTTCTCGGAGGTTATGAGCTCGGAGGAGTTCTCCAAGTCGCTGGGCCAATTCATGGAGCAGGGGCTGGCGATGCAGGAGCGGACGGCCAAGCAGGTTAACCCCCAGATCAACGTCATGCTGCGGGCGTACAACCTGCCCTCCCGCAGCCAGATTGACCGAATGTTTGCCCGGATCATCGGCATGGAGGAAAAGCTGGACGACATGGAGGACGAAATCCGCAAGCTCCGCAGCGAGCTGAGCGCGTCTCGCCGTCCCCAAGCGTCCCGCTCCCGTTCCACCCGCGCGCCGGCGAGCGCGGCGGGCAACGACGAGGGAGAGCCGACCTGACCGCAAGTGCTGGATTTGCTGCGACACCGACCCGACTGGAGGCGAACATGAAACTGGAAGGACGTACCGCCCTGGTTACTGGCGCCTCTCGCGGGATTGGCCGCGCAATCGCTCTTGCCTTGGCCGCGGAGGGCGCTGACGTGGCCATCAACTATGTTTCCAACGAGGCAGCGGCGGCGGCCGTCGTGGAGGAGGTCCAGGCCATCGGCCGCAAGGGTATGCTGGCCCGCGCGGACGTCGGGGACTTCCCAGACACGTACGCCATGGCCCATTCCGTACTCCGAGAGTTCGGCCACATCGACATCCTGGTCAACAACGCCGGCGTGACCTCGGACAAGACCTTCGTCAACATGGACCATTCCACCTGGCGCAAGGTGCTGGCCATCAACCTGGACGGCGTGTTCAACTGCACCAAGGTCTGCATCGACCAGATGGTTGAGCAGAACTATGGGCGTGTGGTGAACATCACGTCCGTCATTGGGCAGATCGGCAACTTCGGACAGGCCAACTATGCCGCGTCCAAGGCAGGCGTTGCCGCCATGACCAAGACCCTGGCCAAAGAACTGGCCAGCAAGGGCATCACCGTGAACGCCGTGGCTCCCGGTTTCATCGAGACGGAGATGGTCTCGTCCATACCCCAAAGCCTCCAAGACCGGCTGCTCAGCCAGATTCCGCTGCGGCGTTTCGGCAAGGCGGAAGAGGTCGCTCAAATGGTGGTGTTCCTCTGCGCTCCCGAGGGCGACTACGTGACCGGCGCCGAATTGGAAGTCAACGGCGGGCTGTTCATGTAGGGACAGATTCGGCTCGCCGCCGCTGCTGCGACACGCGAGACCGGATGGACCGCGGGCTCGTCCGCATACCTGGCAGGCCGTTGCACGCATAGTTGAAAAGAGGAAATTTCGCTACTCCGTCGGCACGGTAGCCCAGCCAGAGATCGGCCAACATATTGGCGGATTTAGCAATTGGTCCAACCACCCGGATCTTTGCCTGAGCCCGTCATTGTTCGGGCCATCGCCCCTGATAAAATGCCAGCCACCGAGCAGGGCGATGTTCGGCAAGGCAAAGGAGCGACCCCGCCAAAGGCCGCTCAACTGTTTCTGACAGTGCGCCCCAAAAACGGGAGGCCCCATCACAGTAGCGGAAATATTGAGCCCCGAGGCCGAACAAAGCGTAGCGCAGATCGTCCGCCGGGACCTGGAGCACGTAGCCTTCGAGGGCATCTTGATCAAAGAAGTCAGGACCACACCCGGCGAGGACCAGGACGGAGACCCGTACTACCACATCGTGGTCGTCTACTTCGGGGACGGCGACCTCCTGGACCCAGCGTGGCTGAATGGTTTCAAGAGACGGAACCGAGACGATCTCGCGAAGTTGGGCCTCCACCTCACGACGGAATCTTACGTCGAAGCGACTGAGGACAGCGAGTGGTCAAAGCTGTCAAACGTCGCATACTACCAGTAGTAGCAGCGAATGAACTGGGAGCAGTTGCTCGAACTGGCCGAGATGCTGGCCGGAGCGCCGGCACCCGGCGAGACCAGAGGCAGGCCGCAACAGACCCACCTCAGGAAAGCGAACAGCGCCACCTACTACGCGATGCTTCATGCACTCGCTAACAGCAATGCGGACACGCTGATCCGATCAGCAGCATCCATACGCGATAGGTCGGCATTTCGCAGAAGCGAAGAGTGGACCGCTACTCGACGGGCACTCAACCACGGGACGGCCAAGAGCCAGATGCTCAACGCGAGCCGGATGGCAACCTTCGACGCCGACATACCGGACTTCGCCGAAACCTTCATCGCGCTACAGGTCCAGCGCCACGAGGCCGACTACAACCCCAACCCTGCCACGCCGTTGACCAGAACGCCGTTGACCAGCACGCAGGCGATGCGGAACATTCAGCGCGCCCGTGACGCCACGCAAGCGTACCTGGCAGCGCTGACCCAAGAACGCCGGCGTTTCGCCACGCACCTGCTGTTTGCGCGTAGAAGTTGAGCAACCGGGTCAAGACCCTCAACCCGCGCAAATCCAATCAGACCACCCGCCGGCCATCGGAGTAGCGGAATCGCCTCAAGTTGAAAGGAGGAAATTTCGCTACTCAGGTTCGAACATCATCAAGAAGGCCGCGCCGGCATCATTGCCAAGGCAAGCCGCAGTTGCTAACCTCCAAAAACAGCCGCAGGAGCCCCAAGTGACCACCCACCAGTATCAACAAGCCAGCGAGCATTTCTTGGCGCAGGCCAGACAGGAACTCGCCTACGCCGATCTCCCGCAGGCATCCGAGAAGGGATGGGGCGCCACCGCCCAAATCCTCAAGGCGGTCGCCGAGCAGCGCGGCTGGGACCACAGCCGGCACCGACACCACCTCGTCACCGTCAGCCGGCTCCGGGCTGAGACCGGAGCCGGAGACATACGCCGCCTGTTCAACACCGCCAGTGCCTTGCACGAGAACTTCTACGAGAACACGATGCAGACTTTCGAAGTCGCAGAAGGACTCGACGACGTCGAGGCCTTGATGGACAAGCTAATACCTTTACTGAGCCAGACGGAGTCTCGGCCACTCTGACCCGTCGAGTAGCGAAATTTCCCCAAGTTGAAACGGTGTTCGGTTGACACAGTGCGGCAACTGGCAGTAACATCGTTTACCGCCGCGCTGGAGATACCCCACGGCGACAAAGGAAGCTTTATGCCTACTGTCAATCAACTGGTACGCAAGGGTCGGAAGCCCATCCGCAAAAAGACCAAGGCGCCGGCGCTGCATTGGGTGCAGAACTCCCTGCGGAACCGCACGAAGTGGGGTCCCGGGTGCCCGCAGCGGCGGGGCGTTTGCATCCAGGTGCGCACCATGACTCCCAAGAAGCCGAACTCCGCGCTGCGCAAGATCTGCCGCGTCCGGTTGACCAACGGTGTGGAAGTCACTGCCTACATCGGCGGCGAGGGACACAACCTGCAGGAGCACTCGGTGGTGCTGATCCGTGGCGGCCGCGTCAAGGACCTGCCCGGAGTACGCTATCACGTGGTCCGAAGCAACTTGGACACCGAAGGTGTAGACGGACGACGCCAGGGTCGCAGCAAGTACGGAGCTCGTAAAGGCTAACCGCGACCCGAACTGAGAAATCAAGCCACCGTCACCCCCACCGCCGGGGGTGGCTCATTTTGGAAAGCAAGGTAGATTTGCCATGTCACGCAGACGTCGAGCCGAACCGAGAATAGTAAAACCCGACCCGCGGTACAACAACGCGGAGTTGGCCAAGTTCATCAACCGGGTCATGCTCAAGGGCAAAAAGTCCACCGCACAGCGGTTGGTTTACGATGCCCTGGAACTGGTGCGGACCGACATGAGCCAGGACCCCATGGCGGTGTTTTCCACGGCGCTGCGCAACGCCACTCCTCTGGTTGAGGTGAGGCCCCGCCGAGTCGGCGGCGCGACATACCAGGTTCCGGTGGAACTCCGCACCAGCCGGAGCGAGGCGCTGGCAATGCGCTGGATCATTCGCGGCGCCCGCGCCCGGAACGGGATGCGCATGGCTCGCGGGCTCGCCAACGAATTCATGGACGCCGCCCGGGGCGAAGGTTCCGCCGTGCGTCGCAAGGACGAACTGCATCGGATGGCAGAAGCCAACCGGGCCTTCGTACATTACCGCCGCTAACCCCCGTAATCCGTAGTAGGGGCGAATGTTCATTCGCCCCTACCTGTCTGTCAATCACCCCCCCAACCCTCCCCAGGTACAGGTATGACTGTCGTAACAACCCCTGCCGATCAGATTCGAAACATCGGCTTTATCGCACACATCGACGCCGGTAAGACCACGGTCACCGAGCGGGTGCTCTACCTCACCGGCCGCATCCGCAAGGTTGGCGGCGTGGACGAGGGCACCACGGCCATGGACTGGATGCCGCAGGAGAAGGAACGGGGCATCACCATCACCGCGGCTGCCACTACGGCGTACTGGCGCGACCACCAGGTCAACATTATCGACACGCCCGGCCACGTGGACTTCACCGCCGAAGTGGAACGGAGCCTGCGGGTCCTGGACGGGGGCATCGTGGTGCTGGACGCCGTCGCCGGTGTCCAACCACAGTCGGAAACGGTTTGGCGCCAGGCCGACACGTACAACGTGCCCCGTATCTGCTTCGTCAACAAGATGGACCGGGTGGGGGCGTCCTACGAGCGCACCATCGAATCCGTCCGACGTCGGCTGAAAGGCAACCCCGTTGCGGTACAGGTACCGATCGGGGAAGAGGACGAATTTCGCGGCGTGGTCGATCTGATTGAAGGCCAGGCCATTATGTATTCGGACGGGCGCGACGACGTGGCCGACCCGCCGGAACTGATGCCGGTGCCGCCGGAATACGAACGGGCCTATCAAGATTACCGCCAGGAGATGATCGAGAAGATCGTCGAGACGGACGAGGCCCTGCTCATCAAGTACCTCGAGGGCGAGGACATCTGCGCCGACGACCTGCGTTCCGCCCTGCGCTCCGCCACCATCAACCGCCAACTGGTGCCGGTGTTGTGCGGCAGCGCGATGCGGGGCAAGGGCGTCCACCCGCTGCTGGACGCGATCATCTGCTACCTGCCATCGCCGCTGGACGTTCCGGCCGTGGAAGGTAAGGTGCCCGACACCGAGACCATGGAAATCCGCGAACCTTTGGACAGCGAGCCGCTGTCGGCCCTGGCCTTCAAGGTGGTGATCGACCCCTACGTGGGGCGGCTGGTGTTCCTGCGGATCTACTCCGGGAAGGTGGAATCGGGGGCAGCCGTGCGCAACGTGACCCGGGGGAACCGGGAGCGCATGGGCCGCCTGCTGCGGATGCACGCCAACCACCGGGAGGAGTTGCCGGAAATAACGGCCGGCAACATCTGCGCGGCGGTGGGCCTGAAGGACACCTTCACCGGCGACACCATCTGCACCGACCACAAGCCGGTGATCCTGGAACCGCCACACTTCCCCGAGCCCGTGGTTTCGGTGGCCATTGAGCCGGCCACCCGTGTAGACCAGGACAAGCTCGGCGAGGCGATGCGGAAGTTGTCCGAAGAAGACCCGACCTTCGTGGTGCGGTTCAACGACGAAACCGGCCAGACCGTCATCTCCGGCATGGGCGAACTGCACCTGGAAGTGCTGGTGGACCGGATGCGGCGGGAGTTCGACGTGGAGGCCCGCGTGGGCCAGCCCAGGGTCGCCTACCGTGAAACGATCACCAAGGCCATCCGGGTGGAGGGACGCTTTGTGCGCCAGACCGGAGGCCACGGCCAGTACGGGCACGTGTGGCTGCAGCTCGAGCCGCAGGAACGCGGCGCCGGCTTTGAGTTCGTTGACGGCACCTCCGGCGGTGTCATCCCCCGAAATTACATCCCGGCCGTTAGCGCCGGCGTGAAGCAGGCGCTGGACAACGGCCCGTTGGCTGGCTATCCCCTGGTGGACCTGAAGGTCACACTGGTGGACGGCAGCTACCACACGGTGGACTCGTCCGAAATGGCCTTCCGTTCCGCAGGCATGATAGCGATGCGGGACGGGACGCGCCGGGCGGCGCCGGTGTTGCAGGAACCCTTCTTCGAAATGGAGATCGTAACGCCGGGCGAGTATCTCAGCGAAGTGCTGAGCGACCTGGGAGGACGCCGCACCCAGATCCGCAGCATCGAAGGTCAGGACGGCCTTCAGACCGTGAGCGCCATGATCCCCCTGGGAGAGACGTTCGCGTACACCACGGCGCTGCGGTCCCTGACCCGGGGACGCGCTTCGTACACCATGGAGTTCCGGCACTACGAGCCGGTGCCGGAGAGCGTGGCCCGGACTCTGGTTACCAACCGGTAGCCGAAGCGCGCGCCGGAGAGAACACACAACAGGAGCTAGCGGATTAGATTATGGTCGCAAGGCAACAGATGCGGATAATCCTGAAGGCGTTTGACCACAAGATGCTGGACCAGTCCAGCACCCAGATTGTGGAAACCGCCGAATTGACCGGCGCCCGAGTGGCGGGCCCGGTGCCACTGCCGACGCAGATACGACGGTTCTGCGTGATCAGAGGGCCCCACGTTGACAAGGATTCTCGCGAGCACTTCGAGATCCGGACGCACAAGCGGCTCCTGGACATCATGGAACCCACCAGCAAGACCATCGACGCGCTGACCCGGCTGAACATGCCGGCCGGAGTGGACATTTCAATCAAGCTCTAGCTTGCAAGCTCCAAACCTGCCGATCTTGTGGCCGGCGCGAGCCGGAATCACGGGTGAGGCGGACGAAACCGAGTACGGACGGGACCAACGGGCTTGAAAGAATAGTGATCCCGTCGTAGAATTGCAGCTCCGGCTGGCGGCTGGCATGAAAGCCACCGCCGCCATTTCATCTAACGAATACCATCCTCCAACGACCCCCACCAACAAACGATTTCAAACCACCGTCCACCACTCGCAGGCAAAGAAAATGCTCAAGGCGTTCCTCGGCAAGAAAATCGGCATGACCCAGGTGTTCAACGACGCCGGTCAGGTGGTGCCCGTAACCGTGATTGAGGCCGGCCCCTGCGCCGTCACCCAGATCCGCACCACGGAGAATGACGGCCACCAATCGGTCCAGTTGGGATTTGGACGGGTGCGCAAGCCCAACAAGCCTGACGCGGGTCACCTGCGAGGCAGCCAGATCGGCCGCCGCCTCGAAGAGGTGCGCGCTGACGACACCGGCGAGTACGAGGTGGGCCAGTTGTTTTCGGTGGACATCTTTGAGCCGGGCGAAATTGTTGACGTCATTGGCAAGTCCAAGGGTAAAGGGTTCGCCGGCACCATGAAACGCCACGGCTTTCACGGCGGTCCCCGCACCCACGGCCAATCGGACCGGCAGCGGGCTCCGGGTTCCATTGGGGGCGGCACCACGCCGGGCAAGGTCTTCAAGGGACTGAAAATGTCCGGTCACATGGGCAACCGCCGGGTGACCAGCAAGGGGCTGGAAGTGGTCCGGGTGGACGCCGAACGGAACCTGTTGATGGTCAAGGGCGGCATCCCCGGCGCTCCGAACAGCCCGGTAACGATTCGAAAGACAGGCAAGAGCAGGGCGTAAGCGAACCGGGCACTCCGGAACGCCCGCCGCGGATGGCCCAGACCTTCAAGGAACCGATCCGAAATGGAACTCCCCGTACTCAACATCAGCGGCAACGCCGTGGACACCATCGAGCTGGACGAGGCCGTATTTGACGTGCCGATGAACCAGACCCTGGTTCACCAGGCGATGGTCATCTACCAGCTGAACCAGCGACAGGGCACTCATTCCACCCGCACCCGCGCCGAAGTGTCGGGCGGCGGCCGGAAGCCCTGGATACAGAAGCATACGGGCCGGGCCCGCCAGGGCAGCATCCGCTCCCCGCAGTGGCGACACGGCGGCATAGCGTTCGGCCCGAAGCCCCGAGACTACCGAAAGGCCTTGCCTCGCGCGATGCGTCGCAAGGCTTTGCAGTGTGTGCTCTCCGAGAAAATTCGCGGTGACCGCATGATCTGCATCGACTCCCTGGACAGCATGGACGGGAAGACCAAGACCATGAAGCAGGCCTTGGAGAATCTCAACATCACCGGGTCGGTGCTGGTGGTCACGGAAGACGCCCAGCAGGGCGTGGCACGGGCCGGCGGCAACCTGAAACAGGTTTGGACACTGCCGTCTGACCTGGTGAACGCCAACGATGTCCTGAAACGCCAGACCGTCCTGATCACCGTGGGCGCCATCCAGCGGATCGCGGATTTGTGCCAGGCTCCCCGGCACCGGGCCCGCAAGGCGACAAGCGAGGTGGCGGAATAATGCACATCAGCGAAGTCCTCCTGCGCCCGACCATTACCGAAAAGAGCACCCTGCTGCAGGAAGTGGGCCAGTACACCTTTGTAATCGCTCCCCGGGCGAACAAGACGATGGTCAAGCAGGCGGTCCAGGAAAACTTCAACGTCACGGTCCTCAGCGTCAATATCACGCGCAATCACGGCAAGCGCAAGCGGTATGGCCCGCGCTACAAGAAGCAGCCCGACGTGAAGAAAGCCGTGGTCACGTTGCAGGCCGGCGACCGCATCGAACTGATTGAAGGCCTGTAGCCAACCCGTCGCACGCCGACATCGCGAGCTGAACCCATGCCATTGAAAAATCTCCGCCCCATAACCCCCGGCACTCGAAACGCGGTGCGTCCCTCTTTCGAGGAGATCACCACCAAGAAGCCGGAGAAGTCGCTGTTGGAACCGCTGCAGAAGCGCGGCGGGCGCAACAACAAAGGCCGCATCACGGCATACCACCGGGGCGGCGGCGCCCGGCGCATGTACCGGCGCATCGACTTCAAGCGACGCAAGGATGGCGTGCCGGCGACGGTCAAGACCATCGAGTACGACCCGAACCGGACCACGCGGATCGCGCTGCTGCACTACGCCGACGGCGAGAAGGCGTACATCCTGGCGCCGGTGAACCTGTCCGTCGGAGACAAGGTGCAGTCCGGGTCCGACGCTGAAATCAGCCCCGGCAACACGCTCCCGCTGCGCAATATCCCCACCGGTACCGTGGTGCACAACCTTGAGTTGACGCCCGGCCGGGGTGGACAGTTGGTACGCGGGGCCGGCACCGGAGCGCAGGTGCTGTCCCGAGAGGGCGACTACGTGCTGATCCGGCTGCCCTCGGGCGAGATGCGCCGCATCCTGCTGAACTGCAGGGCCAGCGTCGGTCAGCTATCCAACCCGGACCACAAGAACGAAAGCCTGGGCAAGGCCGGCGCGAAGCGCCACCTGGGCCGCCGTCCCCACGTTCGGGGCGTCGCCAAGAACCCGGTGGACCATCCCCACGGCGGCGGCGAAGGCCGTTCGCCCATCGGGATGCCCGGCCCCAAGTCGCCCACCGGCAAGCCCACCCTGGGTCACAAGACTCGCAACAAGAAGAAGACCTCCAGTCGGTTCATCGTCCGCGGACGCCGCTGGCGGAGGTAGAAACCCAACCCTCGTGCCGCCCAGCGGCGCGACAGGCAGCGTTTGTCATCATGTCTAGATCAGTAAAAAAGGGACCGTACGTCCACCCCAAGTTGCTCAAGAAGGTCAACCGGGTTCGCGAATCCGGCGAGGCCACCGTTATCCGAACTTGGTCGCGGGATTCGATGATCATGCCCGAAATGGTCGGGCTGAACTTCGGCGTCCACGATGGCCGGCGTCATGTTCCGGTGTTCATCACCGAGAACATGGTGGGGCATCGCCTGGGCGAATTCGCGCCGACGCGAACCTATCGCGGGCACATTGCCCGGTCGGAACGCGCGAGCAGGGTGAGGTGACGTCATGCCAGCCGTGCGAGCAATGGCCAAGCAGGTGGGGGCCTCGCCCAAGCGTCTCAAGCCGATCATGGACGCGGTTCGCGGCATGAGCGTCAACCAGGCCCTCGATCACCTGAGCCTGATGACCTCTCCCTGGGCGCGGTCGGTGGCCAAGGTGGTCCAGTCGGCGGCATCCAACGCCGAGAATAACGAGTTCATGAACCGGAGCGAGTTGCGCATTACGCGCATATCAGCGGACCAGGCGCGCCCGCTGAAGCGTTTCCGCCCCCGCGCCAGAGGCCGGATTGGACGGGTTACCCGCCGCTCCAGCCACATCATCATCGAAGTGGACGAGATACAGGAGAGCTAACTCATGGGACACAAGACCCATCCCTTGGGCTTCCGGCTGGGCATCATCAAGGATTGGCGGACTCACTGGTACGCCAACAGCGGCGCACAGTACCGGGCCGGCGTGCAGCAGGACCTTACGCTGCGGCGCACGATTCACCGCGAGTACTCTGCCTTCTCGGATGCCGGCATTGCGAAGATCGAGATTGACCGCACGGCCCAGGAAACCATCATTAACATCCATTCGGCGAGGCCCGGTATCCTGATCGGCCGCGATGGCGACCGGGTCAAGGGGCTCCGTGCCCGTTTGGAGAACATGTCTCCCGGCATGCTCCGGCTGAACATCATCGAGATCGAACAGCCGGAACTGGACCCGTACCTCGTTGGCCGGAACATCGCGGACCAACTGAGCCGTCGCGTGGCCTACCGTCGCGCCATGCGCCAGGCCGCCCTGCGCACGATGCAGGCTGGCGCCGAGGGCATCAAGATCATCACCAAGGGCCGGATCTCCGGCGCGGAGATCGCCCGCACCGAGAAGTTGATGATGGGCCGGGTGCCGCTGCACACGCTGCGAGCCGACATCAATTATGCGCTGTCCGAAGCGGGCACCGCCATGGGGCGCATCGGCATCAAGGTATGGATCTACAGGGGCCAGATCATGCCGCCGGCCGCCGAAGACGATGGCGAGCTGGAAAGCATCGAGTTCCGCGTCACCAGCCAGGACACTGAAGCCGAGCTGCAGGCCGCGGAGTTGGAGAACTAGCGTCGGTGACGGATTGGTTCTTTCGTGACGAATAGATTGGGAGTTTGGCGCAATGTTGCAGCCTAAGAGGACGAAATACCGCAAGATGGGACGAGGCAAGCGCCGGGGTCTGGCGACTACCGGGAGCACGGTGGAGTTCGGAGAAATCGGCTTGAAGGCATTGCGCCCCGATTGGATCACCGCACGCCAGATCGAGTCCGCCCGTATCGCGATTACGCGTCACCTGCAGCGCGGCGGCCGCACGTATATCCGCATCTTTCCGGATAAGCCGGTATCCAAGAAACCGGCCGAAGTCCGCATGGGCGGCGGCAAGGCGGCCAACGACCATTGGGTCGCGGTGGTCAAGCCAGGCCGCATCATGTTTGAAGTCGGCGGCGTACCCCTCGACCAGGCTGCAGAAGCCCTGGAGAAGGCCTCGCACAAGCTGCCCATTCCCACCAAGGTCGTTTACCGCGACCGGGTGAACTCGCTGCTCACCGGCTGAGCCGGGGGATAACCGCTATGAAGATGTACGAAATTCGGGCGCTGAGCGACCAGCAAATCGACGAGGAATTGCAGAAGTCCTATCGGGAGCTCATGAACCTGCGCTTCCGGGACGCCGTGAACCAGTTGACCGACACCAACCAGCCTCGCAAGACCCGCAAGGACATCGCGCGAATGCTGACCTGCTTGCGAGAGCGGCAGGCTGAGTAGGGGTTCCAAGCCCCGCTGTGACCGTGAATTACTCCGTGCGATGACAGGACTAGCTTAATGGCCAAGACAATGCGAAAGATCCGGGTGGGCTCCGTAGTGAGCACCCGGATGGACAAGACCGCCGTTGTGGAAATAGTGTGGAAGCAACGCCACCGGGTCTACCGAAAGCAGATGCGCCGCGTTACGCGCTTCTACGTCCACGACCCAGAAGTGGAGTGCCGCATCGGCGACACGGTGCGCATCCAGGAGACGCGCCCGATCTCGCGGACCAAGCACTGGAGGCTCCTGGAGATCCTGACGCGGCGTGCGGTGGCCGACGTCCGCGCGATTGACCTCGAAGGCGATGCGGTGATCGAGCCGCTGGTTGATGCGGACACTGATTACGCGGGAGCCGAAGACGCGGGAACCGATGATGCGTCGCCGGCCGACGACATGGCCGAAGAAAATACCGATGACGACGAGGATGCGTAAATGATCCAGAGTTACACCAGGCTGCACGTGGCCGACAACAGCGGCGCGCGACGCATCCGGCTCATCAATATTCCCGGCTCCAGCCGGCGCAAGTACGCTTCGGTGGGCGACATAATCGTTTGCACGGTGCGCGAGGCCATCCCCAATTCCCCGGTACGGAAGGGATCGGTGGTGAAAGCGGTGATCGTGCGACAGGCTGCTCCCCTGTTGCGTCCCGATGGGACTTACATCAAGTTCGACGATAATGCGGCGGTGCTGATCAACGACAACCAGTTGCCCCGTGGCACCCGCATCTTCGGCCCGGTCGCTCGCGAACTGCGGGACAAGGGTTTCATGCGGATTGTGTCCCTCGCACCGGAGGTGGTGTGATGGCCAAGGCGAAAATCCGGCGTGGCGACGACGTGCTGGTCATTGCCGGCAAGGACAAGGGCAAGACGGGCCGCATTTTGAACATGGTGCCCGAGAGGAATCGGGTAATCGTCGAAGGCGTCAACATGGTGACCAAGCACTATAAGCCTCGCCCCGGCATCCGCCAGGGCGGCCGAGTGCAACAGGAAGCCGCGATTCACATTTCCAATATCAAGCTCATCCAGAGCAATTACACCGAACCGAGCACTCAGTTCCGCAATCGGGACGAGTAACTCTCGCGAGGGCGATCCCCATGGCTACTGACCAGCAGGAACGAACCAACCAAGGCGAAGGCCGCCGTCAGCGGCGCCGACAGGAAGAGGATGCATCCAACGGCGCGCAGCCGGGGGATCTGCCGCCTCCTGCCTTCAAGCTCCGCTTTCGGGACGAGATTGTCCCGGCGATGGTGTCCGAGTTTGGATACACCAGCCCGATGCAGGTGCCCCGGGTCACCAAGATCAACCTGAACATCGGTCTCGGCGAGGCGTTGACCAATGGCCGCGCCATGGAGAGCGCGGTTCGGGACCTGACCACGATTTCGGGTCAGAAGCCGGTGATCACCCGCGCCCGCCGGTCCATCGCTGGGTTCAAGGTACGCGAGGGCAACCCCATCGGCACCGCCGTGACGCTGCGGGGCGACCGCATGTATTACTTCCTGGAGCGGCTCATCATCACGGCCCTGCCGCGTATCCGGGACTTCCGCGGGATCTCGCGAAACGGTTTCGACGGCCGGGGCAACTTTTCCCTGGGGCTGCGCGAACAGATCGTGTTCCCGGAAATCGACTACAACAGCATCGACCGGCTGCGCGGGTTACAGGTGACCATCACCACCAGCTCGCCGAACGACACCGAGGCCACTCGTCTGCTTGAACACTTCGAAATGCCCTTTGTTCGGCAATAGGATTGCCGTCGGACTCGCAGGGACAGCCCCAACACAGCACGCAGCCATAGGGAGAAGACAACCTTGGCCAAGACATCTTTGGTAGTCAAGAACGAGCGTCGCAAGCGCATCGTGGCCCAATATGCCGCGGAGCGCGCCGCGCTGCTGGCGGAAGCACGGGACATGTCCCGGTCGGCCCGCGAGCGCTTTGAGGCCCGCCAGAAGCTGGCACTGCTGCCCCACGATGCTAATCCCAACCGAATCCGGAACCGGGACGGCGCCACCGGGCGTCCCCGTGGCTACATTCGTCACTTCGGGCTGTCGCGCATCTCCTTCCGGGAAATGGCGTTGGACGGTCTGCTCCCCGGCGTGCGGAAGGCCAGTCTGTAAGCACCGGTCGGCCGAGACCCCCGCCCACGAGCCCGACACCCCGTTGTCGCTACCGTGGCGGAAGAACTGAAAAACAAGGAGCCATTCCGCAATGCCCATCAATGACCCGGTTGCCGACATGCTGACGCGCATTCGCAACGCTATCCAGGCCAGGCACCAAACGGTGCTGGTGCCCCAGTCCAAGGTGAAGATCGCCATCGCCGACATCCTGAAGGCGCAGGGCTACATCCGCGAATGGGACCAGGCGCGCAACCAGAAATTCCCCACCATGCGGATCCAGCTCACCTACAAGGATGACGATACCAACGCCATTCGCGGGCTGAAAAGGGTCAGCAAGCCGGGACTGCGCGTGCACGTCGGCCGGGGCGAGATTCCCCGGGTGTATGGCGGGTTGGGCATTGCCATCGTCTCCACCTCCCAGGGAATGATGACCGGATACGAAGCCTGGCGGAAGGGCATCGGAGGAGAGTTGGTCTGTTATGTCTGGTAACGATATTGCCGTCAGCGCCGGTGTCGCCGAGCGGATTCCGCCCGCCGACCGGCCGCTGTCCCGCATCGGGCGTCAGCCAATCCCGATCCCCGACGGTGTACAGGCCGAGGTGATCTACGGGGGCATCAGAGTCACCGGCCCACGGGGTGAGGTGATCCAAAGGTACCACCCCGAAGTAAACGTGAGTGTGCAGGACGGCCAGGTCGTTGTCGAAAGGCTGACCGACCGCAAGTTCCATCACTCGCTCCACGGCTTGACGCGGTCCCTGATCGCCAACGCCATGGTCGGCGTAACCGACGGTTACAGCCGGACCCTGGAACTCATGGGCGTGGGATACCGCGTTCAGCAAAACGGCGACGGCATCACGCTGAGCGTCGGTTACAGCCACACCGTGGACGTGTTCCCCGAGGAAGGCCTGACCATGGTGGTCGAAGGCAACAACCGGGTCCATGTGAGCGGCGTTGACAAGCAGAAGGTGGGCCAACTGGCCGCCAAGGTGCGAAGGGTCAGGCCGCCCAATCGGTACAAGGAAAAGGGTATCCGGTACCAGGGCGAAGTCTTGCGCCTCAAGCCCGGCAAGGCCGCCGCGCGGCGCGCCGTGTAGCCTGGTACGCCTTTCTGGTACCCCAAGTCATCTCCAATTGAACTAACCTGTTGAACTAACCCGGAGGTCACGGGCTTTCCCAAAGCGGGAGTCCGTGCCCAAGCACAGCAACCGAGAGTAGTCTGTAAATGCCACGCGACAAAGACTCCCGAAAATTGCGTATCGTCCGGCATCGCCGGGTTCGCAACAAGGTCCATGGGACCCCCCAACGGCCGCGCCTTTGCGTTTTCCGCAGCCTGAAGGGCATCTACGCACAGATAATAGATGACGTGGAAGGCCACACGGTGGCCCACGCGTCCAGCCACGAGGTCGACGGTGAAGCAGCGACGCCCAAGACGACGGCGTCTGCCGCCGTTGGCAAGCTGGTCGCAGAGCGCGCCGTCGCTGCCGGAGTTACCTCCGTGGTGTTTGACCGGGGTGGCTACCGGTTCCACGGTCGGGTCAAGGCCCTGGCCGACGCCGCCCGCGAAGGAGGGCTTGTATTCTGATGGTTTCTCCAGCAACACGTAGAGGGCCCAGAACCGGTCCCCCCGGCAGGGGCGGTCCCCCCGGCAGGGGCGGTCCCCCCGGCGGAGGCGGCGAAGGCGGCCCGGATCGCCGCGGAGGCCGTGGCGGCCGTGGTCGCGACCGTGACCAGCGGCAGCGCGACGACGACAGCGGCGGCTTGAATGAGCGAGTGGTCCACACCCGCCGCATCGCCAAAGTGGTCAAGGGCGGACGCCGGCTGCGGTTCAACGCGCTGGTGGTGGTCGGAGACGGCCAGGGGCGCGTGGGCGTCGGCATGGGGAAGGCGCTGGCCATTCCCGACGCAGTGCGCAAAGGCACCGCGGTAGCCCGACGGAGCACCATCAATATCCCCATTAAGGGCAGCACCATCCCTCACGAAATCTCCGTCCGCAAGGGCGCGTCCATCGTCATCATCAAGCCGGCTCCCCTGGGAACGGGCATCATCGCTGCCGGAGCAATGCGCGCGATGCTGGAGTTGGGCGGCGTGCAAGATGTGGTGGGCAAATCGCTAGGGTCCCGCAACCCCATCAACGTCGTGCAGGCGACCATGGAAGCTCTCAGGCAGTTGCGTGACCCGGTGACGGAACGCGCCAACCGGCTGGGATTGAACGCGCCAAGCGCGAACGGCGCGACCGAAACGCCGGCGCCAGCAACCGCTCCGGCGCCGGCTGCCCCGCCAGCGGCAGCCACCCCACCGCCAGCGGCGGCCCCCGAGGCTGCGGCCAGCGAACCCGCTGTGCCGGCGGCTGAAGCGCCCGCTCCTGCCGCCGTGGTAACCCCTGAAATAGCGACGCCGGTGGCACATGACCCGCCCACGGCGCCCACGGACGCTGCGATCGCCGAAGCGGCCTCGGCCGCAGCGGAACCCGCCGGCGAAGCTCTTCCCTCTGAACCCCCTCCCGTGGAAGCTCCTCCGGCTGAAGCGGCCGACCAACAGTCGTAATCACGCAAGTTCTCCCCGCGTGCCCTAAACGGCAGGCGGCAGGTAATAGGCAAATGGCGCAAATCAAAATCACCTGGAAGAAAAGCTGCATCGGGCGTCCGTCCTACCAGCGTCGGATCGTGCAATCATTGGGGCTCAAACGGCTGAACCACTCGGTCGTCCATGAGGACAGCCCAACCATCCTGGGCATGGTCAACAAGGTGCAGCACCTCTTGACCGTCGAGCCGGTCGAATAACACCCGATCCGATAGATTAGGGAGCGATAGCCACCATGATGGAACACGACATCGCGTCACCCAAAGGCGCACGGCGCGCCCGAAAGCGCGTTGGCCGAGGGGACGCCGCCGGAGGCGGCAGCACCGCCGGCCGGGGTATGAAGGGACAGAAATCCCGCTCCGGTCGCGGCCTGCGACCCGGCTTCGAGGGCGGTCAAATGCCCTTGATCAAGGGTCTGCCCATGAAGCGCGGGTTCAACAACCGCTACAAGACCTACTATGCGCTGGTGGACCTGGATACGCTGCAAGAGCGTTTCGAGGCCAACACGCAAGTCACGCCGGAACTGCTGCATGAGCTGGGCATCATCCGGCGCACGAAGCTGCCGGTGAAGGTGGTGGGAGACGGAGAATTGCAGCAGCCGCTGACCGTGGCCGCGCACAAGTTCACCGCCTCAGCCCGGGCCAAGATCGAAGCGGCCGGCGGATCCGTAACCGAGCTCTAGCTCCGGGAAACGGTTGGGACGCACGGGGCAAGACGCGCCATGATACAGACTGAGGCGCAGGCAGGAGGTCGATGGCCACGCTTGGTGCAGGCGGCGATCGACGCTTTCAGCCTGCCCGATCTCCGGACGAAGATCCTTTTCACCCTGGCGATGCTGGCTCTGTACCGGCTGGTCGCCCATATTCCCATACCCGGCCTGGACCTCGCCGCGCTGCAGCAGCTGTTCGAAGGCAACCCGCTCCTGGGCTTCCTGGACCTGTTCTCCGGCGGAGCGCTCAGTCGAATGAGCATCGTGGCGCTGGGGGTGTTCCCGTACATCACGGCGTCCATCATCATGCAGCTGCTCACTCCGGTGATTCCGCAGTTGCAGAACCTGTCGCGGGAAGGTGAAGCCGGGCGCGTCAAGATGAACCGCATCACCCACTGGGGGACGGTTCCCATTGCCATCGCCCAGGCGTTCGCGCAGATGGTGCTCCTGCAACAGGCGGGGGTACTCGCCAACGTCGGGTTCGCCGGAGACTCTCTCCTGCCGACAATGGCCGCCGTCCTATCCCTGACCGCCGGCACCATGTTCCTGGTCTGGCTGGGAGAACTGATCACCGAGCGCGGCATCGGCAACGGCATCTCGCTCATCATCTTCGCCGGCATCGTGGTGGGGTTCCCGGGGCTGCTGGCCACCAGCTTCCTGGACCGCGACAACATCATCGGCGTGTTTTTCTTTGCCCTGATCGGGCTGCTGATCATCGCCCTGATCGTGGTGTTCAACGAGGCGCACCGCCGCATACCGGTCCAGTACGGCCGCAGCATTTTCAGAGGCGGGCAGATGTACCGCCAGTCGGGGTCCACGTACATCCCGCTGCGTATCAACTCGGCCGGCATGATCCCGTTGATATTCGCGTTCTCCATCGTGATCCTGCCGGGGACCGTGGCCCAGTACCTCAGTTCCGCCGGTGGATTTGTCGGCAACATTGCCGATAACCTGCAGGTTGCCCTCAGTCCCAGCGGCCCCATCTACTGGGTGCTGGCGTTCGTTCTGGTGGTGGCGTTCACCTTCTTCTACACGCTGGTGGTGTTCCAGCAGCAGAGCATCGCCGAAAACCTGCAGCGCAACGGAGGGTTCGTTCTGGGCATCCGGCCGGGCCGGCCCACCCAGGATTACCTCAACCGGGTAATCATCCGCCTCACCATGGGCGGCGCGCTGTTCCTTGGCTTCATCGCCATCGTGCCCTACATTGCATCCCTGGTCACCAATGTGGAAGCCATCGCGCTCAGCAGCACGAGCCTCCTGATCATGGTCGGCGTGGGCCTGGACACCCTGCGGCAGCTGGAAGCCCAGCTTATGATGCGCAATTACGAGGGGTTCCTGAGATGAGGGTTTCCTGAGATGACCGAAAGAAGCGGCATCCGCCTGGTTCTCTTTGGCCCGCCGGGTGCGGGAAAGGGCACGCAGGCCCAGTTGCTCAAGGAACGCCTGGGTATCGAGCACATCAGCTCCGGAGATCTCTTCCGGAACCACCTGTCCAACGGCACGGAACTGGGCGAGCTGGCCCGGGGTTACATGAACCGGGGTGAGCTGGTGCCCGACCAGGTCACCATCGGCATGGTCATGGACCGGATCGGCCGGATCGCGGACAGGTGCGGTTTCATGCTGGACGGATTCCCGCGCAACACCACCCAGGCGGCGGCCCTGGAAACGGCGCTGCGAGAACGGGGCCAGCGGCTCGACCGGGTGATACACCTCCAGGTCGCGGACGACGAATTGATCCGCCGACTGAGCAGCCGCTACGTCTGCCGGGTTTGCCAGCGGCCCTACTCACGCGACACCGTCACCGGCGCTCCCCCGGCGCGATGCGCGGAGTGTACCGGCGGCGGCGACATCTACCAACGAGACGACGACACCGAGGAAGCGGTGGCCAATCGCCTGTCCGTTTACCACCAGGAGACCGCTCCGGTCCTGGAGTTCTACCGGCAACGCGGCCTGCTGGCCGACATCCCCGGAGAGCGGCCAATCGACGCGGTGCTTGACTCGGTGTTGCGGATACTGGGCTTGGCCGACGTTGGCGCGGTTTCAAAATCATAGCGGCTCAGGTATAATCATAATGGTGGAACACACCCCCAAACGCAAAACTGCTTCCAATTCTCCCTCGTCGTACAGCGGAGGGATAACCATCAAATCCCGCCGGGAGATGGAGGCCATGGAGCGGGCCGGCGCCATTGTGGGCGCGACCCTGACGCTCCTCAAGAATTCGGTTGAGCCCGGCATGACCACGGGCGACCTCAACCGCATCGCGGACAAGAACATCCGCAGCATGGGCGCAGTGCCCACCTTCATCGGCTACCACGGGTTCCCCGCCGCCATCTGCGCCTCGGTCAACGAGGAAATCGTCCACGGCATTCCTGGCAAAAGGGTGCTGAAAGAGGGCGATATCATCAAGATGGACGTGGGAGCAACCATCGACGGTTTCATTGGCGACGCAGCCATTTCGGTGGCGGTCGGCGAGGTGACCGGCGACACCCAAAAGCTCATGGACGATACGGAGGCGAGCCTGTACGCCGGGATCGCCGCGGCTCAGCCGGGCAATCGGATTGGTGACATCGGAGCCGCCGTATCGGGATACGCCGTACCGCGCGGCTACGGCGTGGTCCGGCAGTTCGTCGGCCACGGTGTGGGTCGCTACCTCCACGAGGACCCGCAGGTCCCGAATTACGGCGAGGCCGGCAAGGGCGTTTTGCTGCGGCCGGGCATGTGCATTTGCATTGAGCCCATGCTGAACATGGGCACCGAAAACACCACCATACTGGGCGACGACTGGACGGTGGTCACCGCCGACGGTGCGTTGTCCGCTCACTTTGAGCACACCCTGGCCATCACCGCGGACGGTCCCAAGATACTGACGATGCACGACTAGCGACACACGCGCCGCCGGCAGCCCGGCCACGGGCCAAACGGGGCGAAAGCAGGAAGGTTTATGGCAAAGAAAGAAGCGATTGAAGTTGAGGCGCAGGTAACCGAAGCCCTGCCCAACGGCATGTTCCGGGTGGAACTGCCCAACGAGCACAAGGTTCTGGCGCACATATCCGGCAAGATCCGCATGCACTTCATTCGGGTGCTGCCGGGCGACCGGGTGCTGGTGGAGCTGTCTCCTTACGATCTGACCCGAGGCCGCATCACCTATCGCTTCAAGTAGCCACAGCCGCGGAGTATATTCATGAAAGTGTCCGCATCCGTGAAGCCACGCTGCGACCGTTGCCGGGTGATCCGGCGCAAGGGCGCGGTACGCATCATCTGCGTAAACAGCAAGCACGCGCAGCGGCAGGGATAGCTCGACCTGGCACAGACCGGTCAGCCCGTTCCACGACCGCAACCAAAGTTCAGGAGCGTAACCATGGTCCGAATATCTGGAGTCGACGTACCCGACCGCAAACGCGCCCACATTGCCCTGCGTAGCATCTATGGCATTGGCCCCGCCAAGGCTATCGAAATTGTCGGCAAGGCTAACCTGGATACCGACATGCCGCCGCGCATGAATGAACTCTCCGAGATCGAAGTTGACCGCATTCGCGTCATCGTCGACCAGGACTACATCACCGAAGGCGATCTGCGCCGCGAACACAACGAGAATATTCGCCGGCTGATCGACATCGGCAGCTACCGGGGGCTGCGCCATCGCCGGAACCTGCCGGTTCACGGCCAGCGCACCCGCACTAACGCCCGCTCCCGAAAGGGCGCCCGGCGCACCGTGGCCGGCCGCGGTCGGCGCACCGGCGGCAAGAAGTAATCTTGACCGTCAGCGCCGGACTGCGTTCTGCCATACCAGGAACTTTGAAGAGGTAAAAACCAATGCCCCGACCACGCGCACGACGTCGTGAGCGACGCTCCATTCCCCACGGGCGCGCTTACATCTACTCCACATTCAACAACACGCTGGTCAGCCTGACCGACCCCGACGGAAACGTCGTGGCGTCCACCAGTGCGGGCACCGCCGGCTTCCGCGGATCACGCAAGGGCACGGCTTTTGCCGCGCAGCGAGCCGCCGAACAGGCCGCACGTCGCGGCGTGGACATGGGCATGCGCAATATTGACGTGTACATCAAAGGCCCTGGCTCCGGACGCGAACCCGCTATTCGGGCTTTGCAGGGAGCGGGCCTCAACGTCAACAGCATTCGCGACGTGACTCCCATCCCCCACAACGGTGTCCGTCCGCCAAAGCGCCGCCGGGTCTAATTTCGCAACGTCACTCCCCACACCACTAACGGAAAGACCAACATGGGTAGATATACCGGACCATCGTGTCGCCTGTGCCGCCGCGCCGGCGAAAAGCTCTTCCTGAAAGGCGACCGCTGCTTTTCACCGCGTTGCGCCATCGAGCGCCGCCATATCCCGCCCGGAGGTGGTGGACAGCGCCGGCGGCGCGTGTCCGACTACGGCGTGCACCTACGGGAGAAACAGAAGGCCCGCCAGATGTACGGCGTGATGGAAAGTCAGTTCCGGAAGTACATGACCGACGCGTTCAACACGCCGGGCATCTCCGGCAACAACCTGCTCCGCACCCTGGAGCGTCGTCTCGACAACGTGGTCTATCTGCTGGGGTTTGCCGATTCGCGCAAACAGGCCCGCCAGATGGTCCAGCACGGCCACTTCAACGTCAACGGCCGCAAGACCGACATCCCCTCCTTCCTGGTCAAGGCGGGACAGAGCGTATCCTGGACGGAAACGTCTCGCAAACGCGAGTTCTTCGCCGACCGCACCGACGGGCTGCCCAAGCGCACCCTCCCCAGCTGGCTGACCCTCGACCTGACCCAAATGGAAGGTCAGGTGATCTCAATGCCGCCGGACAACGAACTGCCCGAAACCATCAACTCCCGCCTGATCGTCGAGTTCTACTCAAGGTAACCTGCGGCATGTTAGATCCTCAGATTCTCCCGCCATTGCGGGATCCAGAACCCGAAATTCCTTCCCCGTCCATCCGGGTGATCGACAGCAACGATACCTTCGCGTGCGTCGCCTTGGAACCGCTGGAACGGGGATATGCCACCACCGTGGGCAACCCGCTTCGCCGGTTGCTGCTCAGCTCCATCCAGGGAACCGCCGTGACCTGGGTGAAGATTGAAGGCGTGCCCCACGAATACACCGTGATACCCGGCGTGAAGGAAGAGGTCATGGACCTTCTGCTCAGCGTCAAGCGTATCCGCATCAACGCCCTCTCCAAGCGCACCGGCAAGATGCGCCTCGACGTGACCGGCGAGGGCCGGGTCTGCGCCGGCGATATCGCGGTGGCCAGCGACTACCAGATAGTCAACCCTGAACTGCACCTGGCCACGCTGGACAACCCGGACGTGTCCCTGTCCATCGAATTCAACGTGGAACCGGGCAAGGGCTACCAGCAGGTGGCCCAGGGCGACAGCATGGCCGGTCTGCCGGTGGGTGTGCTGCCGGTGGACGCCATCTACAACCCCGTCCGCAAGGTGGAATACTCGGTGGAACGGATGATGGTCGGCCAGCAGACCGACTGGGAGCGGCTGATCCTGCAGGTATGGACTGACGGAGCCGTGAGCCCCCTGGCCGCCATCCAGGAAGCCTCAGAGAACCTCGTCCAGCACTTCTTCATGTTCAACCAGCTCAGCCGGCCCGCCGACGCTCCGCTGGACACGGGCAATCTGTCCGTTGCCTCGGAAGTCTACCTGATGCCCATCGAACGTTTGGACCTGTCTTCGCGCACCCTCAATTGCCTGAAGCGGGCCAAGCTCGATCGAGTGGGACAGGTGCTGGACCTCAGTTCGGACGAACTGTTGAACATCCGCAACTTCGGGCAAAAGTCGCTGGAAGAATTGCAGGCCAAACTTGCGGAGTTGGGCGTCAGCTCGTCCCGGGTCAGCCAGGCCGCCAGTGAAGCCGGTCCTGACCTGGACGACGAAGGGCTGGACGATCCCGACGTTCCTCTGGTGTTTGACCCTGAAGACGAAGAATACGACTACGACAACGGTGATTAGTCATGTCATCCCATCGCGTCGCCGGCCGCAAACTCAGCCGGTACAAAGACCAACGCAAGGCGCTGCTGCGGGGCCTCACCGCGGACCTGATACGGCACGAACGTATCACGACCACCCTGGCGAAGGCCAAGGAAACCCGCGTGATGACCGAAAAGATCATTACCCACGGGAAAAAGGGAACCCTGCACAACCGGCGGACCGCCCTGAGCAGACTTCCTCAGAAGGATGTCGTGGCCAAGGTGTTTGACGAACTCGGCCCCCGTTACGCTGAACGACCCGGCGGCTACACCCGCATCATCAAGCTGGGACCCCGCCAGGGCGACGGCGCGTCGATGGCCGTTATTGAACTCGTGTAGCACGGGCGTGACAACACCGATTGAGGAATTGCCATTGCCCCAATAACCGCATGACATCCCGACGCAGCGGCGACGAAGCGCAACGGCGCATTGCCCTGGTGGTCGCATACGAAGGCGCCAACTACGCCGGCTTTCAACTTCAAGCCGACATTCCGACGATCCAGGGAGAGTTGGAAAAAGCTTTCAATCGTCTTACCGGGGAACACGCAAGGGTACGAGGAGCCAGTCGCACCGACTCCGGCGCCCATGCCATTGGTCAGGTGGTTGACCTTGTTACCGACACCACGCACGGAACCGACGTGGTAGTTGCGGCAATGAACCACCACCTGCCGGATGATATTCGCATAGTAACTGCCAGCGACGTGCCCGCGGAATTCCACGCCAGGCGCAGCGCCACGAGACGGGACTACCGGTACAGCATCGCCAACCGATCCGTACCTTTCCCTTTCCTGCGGCGCAGCCACCACGCAGAGCCGAAACCGTTGAACCTCGACGCGATGCAGATGGCGAGCCACAGCCTGCTGGGCATTCGGGATTTCCGGCAGATCGCCACGGCGCACCCCGCCGACCAGAGCGCGGTACGCCAGGTGTTCCGGTGGGACGTGAAACGCCAGAGCGACGACCAGGATGTCATTGTGATAGATTGTGCGGCCAATGGGTTCCTGCGGCATCAAATCAGGAGAGCCAACGCGATATTGGTGGAGATAGGAAAAGGACGATTGCCCATTCACGCCACGGCCGATGCCCTGGCGGGCCGAACTCAAAAACTGCACGGCGTCTCCACCCTCCCCGCAAAGGGACTGTGTCTGCGGTCGGTGCACTACCCCGAATTCAATCATCTGCTAAAGGTAGCCAGTTACCATGAAACGAACTAGCACTTATTTCGCCAAAGCCGGTGACGTGCCGGATAGCTGGCGCGTCATAGATGCGACCGGCATCAGCCTGGGCCGGCTGGCCCGGCAGGTGGCCGTGGCTCTCCAGGGCAAGGACCAGCCCATGTACACCCCACACGTCATCACCGGGTGTCACGTGGTGGTTATCAATGCCGACAAGGTCCGCATCACCGGCCGCAAGTTGACGCAAAAGATGTACTACCGCCACAGCGGCTACGTGGGCAACCTCAAGTCGTTCCTCATGCGGGACATGATGGAGGAGCGCCCGGACCGGGTGGTGCAGCTTGCAGTCAAGGGCATGCTGCCATCCAACAAGCAGGGCCGGCACATGCTCCGCCGTCTGCGCATCTACGCCGGCGACCAGCATCCCCACGAAGCGCAGGTGGGCAGCGCCCAATAGCTTCGCAATTGCTTTCAGACAATCGCCAACGCAAGGCAGGTAACAGACCAATATGGTGACGCAAGCAGAACCGCAATCGCAGTACTTCTACGGGACGGGCCGTCGCAAGAGAGCCATCGCCAAGGTGCGCATTTATCCGGACGATGGCACCGCAATCATCGTTAACGACAAGCCCATGGAGGACTACTTCAATTGGCTGCCCTGGCAGTCCACCGTGCGGGAGCCCTTCGCGACATCAGGGACTGTTGGCCGCTTTCGCGTCATGGCCAAGGTGTACGGCGGCGGCGTCAACGCCCAGGCCGAGGCCATCCGTCACGGCATTTCCCGCGCGCTGGTGGTGTTCGATCCCAACCTGAAGTCCAGCCTGCGCCGCGCCGGCTTCATCACCCGGGACGCGCGGGTCAAGGAAAGCAAGAAGTACGGACTGAAGCGCGCCCGCCGGGCCCCGCAGTACACCAAGCGGTAAGGCGCAGCTACCCACGCCAAGCTCGAGGAAGTTGATGGGCGCGGCTGAAATTGCAGTCTTCATCGCCGGGGCATCGCTTGCTCTGACGGTGATCGTGCTGTTGGTCAGAGGCAGCTATCTGCTGGGCAGGTTGATCAACAAGGTGGAAAACCAGGAAGCCGGCATCGCCACCCTGAACGGGAAAGTTGATAATCAGGAAGCCGGCATCGCCACCCTGAACGGGAAAGTTGATAACCAGGCAGCGGGCATCGCCACCCTGAACGGGAAAGTTGATAACCAGGCAGCCGGCATCGCCATACTGAGTGAGAAGGTTGATAACCAGGCAGCCGGAATTGCCACCCTGAACGGGAAGGTTGACACCTTAACCGCAGCCCTCAATGAGTTGCACGCGGAACTCCAGCAGACCAACCGGATACTGGTCGGGTTGGCGAACCACACCCACGACGCCGACGGCAGGACCGTCTTCACCATCCCGTCCTGACGAATCCGCCACCTGCGACGTGAACCCCTCGGTGATGACCCCTCGGTAATGAGCCGAGGGGTTCGTCATTTCAGAACAGGTCCCGCCCGATGGTCAGCCAGTAGAACATGATGTACACGCCGGCTACCACCATCAACCAGGCTCCCACGACGCCCACGTAGGGCAGGATCGCCCGCAGCCACCGGACCATCACCGAACGGGCGAGGGCCATGCCCAGCGTCAGCGCCATGATGACGCTGCCCATGCCGGCCGCGTAAAGCACGAATTGTCCCAGCGTGTCCAGCCATCCCGACGACAGGCCCGCGCCCACGCCCAGCACCGCCAGGAACAGCGGCAGCGTGCAGCTCAGGGACGCCAGTCCGTAGCTGATCCCGAACAGCAGGTAGCCGGGCAGGTTGGTTTGCGACGGATCGCCGATGCGCGAAGCCGCCCGCTGGGCCAGGCTGGTGTAGATCTTGCCGCCGCTGGCCATGAAAGCGCCGGCGCCGATCAGCAACACCCCGATCGCGAGCCCGACGTACGGCAACGCGGCCACCACGATGGCCTGGGAACCGAACCCCAAGACCAGGCCCACCAGCCCGAACAGCACCACAAATCCCGCAGAAACCGTGAGGCCGACCATGATTGCCCGGGCGACCAGGACGATCGGCCGGCGATTCTCGCGCTCCCCGCTGCCGCCGCTCACGTACAGGCCGAGGTAGGCGGGCAGCATGGCGAACCCGCACGGGTTGACCGCAGAGGCAGCTCCCACCGCGTAAGCAAACCCCAGCTTGATACCCGCGTTGCTGAGGCCGCTCCCCGACGAGCCGGACAGCAACTCAACGAACCGGTTCACGCCGTCTATGCCCTCGGTGCTCCGTAACAGCAGGGCGCCCACGATGGCTATGGCGTAGGCGACGGCAGCAATCAGCGCCGCCAGCACGACGCTGCGGCTCACGGGAAGACGGTCCCATAGGGTGGTGGCAGTGGTCGGAGTTTCGACAGGAGTCGTCATGGCGTTCACCCCGGAGAGTGGTTGTTCCGTTCATTTATGACGATCCGCAGCGTCAATCAACGCGGATAAATCGGATGCGGTCTTGTTAGTCCAACTAGACGATGCGTTGCGTGTTGCGCACGATTACCGTATCGGCCAGCCGATCCGACAGCGAGCGGTGCTCGTCGTCGTCGATCAGTAGCAGAATCGCATCGGCGAAGAAGCCGATGACGAACGAGTGGGCTACAACCTTGACCACCTCACGCACGAAGGTGGTGCCCCAGCCGCCCGGACCGCCGTCGCGTTTCACCGCCCGGATACCCAACAGCTGCTTGCCGGGAGTCTGCCCACGTCCCAAAACGATCAACCACCAGATGATATAGCCAATAATCAGCGTGAGGAAAAATAGAATACCGTCAAGAATGGTGGCGAACATCCGGCGTATTGGGCTGGCGTATTCCATGGCTAGACCTCACTAATTGGTACGTTGCGAATAGCCTATCGGTTCGATCAGACCGGCGACCGACGTGATGGCGACGATGTCCACTTGTTCTCCAGGAAACTTGGTTTCCAGGGAACCCGGCGCTATTACCCTCTCAAGGACAGCAAGACGCGTTCCGCGTCCCGACAGATGCCTTCCACCACCTCGGCGGCGGGGCGAATGGCGTTGATTGCGCCGGCGCCCTGCCCCATGTAAACGGACGAGATTTCGGGGTCCTGCAGCTCGCGGGCTGCCATCACGTCCGAGGCCAGTTCTTCCCGGCGCTCCAGTATGGCTTCGTCCCGGCCGTCCCACTCGCGCACCAGCCGGTTGCGATACACCCGCCCGGCGATCCCATTCGGCCAGGGTGTGGTTCCCAGCAGGTCGTACAGCCGGGTGAAGGTCGTATCCTGACCGTCCGATAGCACGATCCGCTCCTTGAACGCCTCGGGCACCTCCACCGCCTCCGGCGTGGCCAGCAGGGCCGTGCCCAGTGAGGCGCCCTCCGCGCCGGCGGCAAGCACCGCTGCCAGGGCCCGTCCCGTGGTGATGCCTCCCGCGGCCAGCACGGGAAGATGGGGATACTCCTCCACCACGGCCACCAGCAGGGGCAGCAGGTTCATCCCGCCGGTGTGTCCGCCAGCCTCGTTGCCCTGCGCCATCAGCACGTCCGCCCCGGCGTCGGCAGCGACCCTGGCCAACTCCAACGACTGGACCTGGCAGATCGTAATCGCCCCGGCGTCTCGGGCGCGGCTCAACCACGGCTCCGGGTCGGTGAAGGAGAAGATGACCACCGGAACATTCTCCTCCAGAACAACCTCAAAGTTCTCCGGATCGGGCTCTATGAGCTGGGTGATGAAGCCCACTCCAAAGGGCTGGTCGGTGGTCGCCCTGATGTGTTTCATCTCCTCCCGCAGCCAATCCGGTCCCCATCCGGTGCTGCCGCCGAAGGTGCCGAGGCCGCCGGCCTTCGACACCGCCGCCGCCAGTTGGCCGCCGCTGTGGTTGCTCATGGGTGCATTCATCACCGGGAGCGATAGTCCCAGCATGTCAGTGAAACGGGAGGGCAGCATGGCCGGTCCTTTCAGACGCCCAGGTGCGCCTGCATCGCGTCCAGCAGGCGGGTCACGTTGGCTGTTGTGTCGGCTTCGCAGTAGATCCGCAGCAGTGGCTCGGTTCCCGAGAAACGGGCGGCGACCCAGCCGGCGTCCAGCATCCAGCGGCGGCCGTCGATTTCGTCGATCCCGCGGATGGGCATTCCTGCCAGTTCGCTCAATGGTTCACCGGCAAGCCGGCCCATGATGGGTCCGCGCTGCGCCGGGTCAAAGCCGATGTCCCGCCGCTCGTATCGATGCTCGCCGACGAGATCGAAAAGGTGGCGCACCATGCCGGAGGCGGTCAGACCGGCGACGGCCATGTATTCGAGCAGCAGCAACCCGCTCAATATCCCGTCCCGCTCGGGAATGTGGCCGCGAAAGGCGTAGCCGCCGCTCTCCTCTCCGCCCAGCAAAGCGTTGTCGGCCAGGAAGCGCGGACCGATGTTCTTGAACCCCACCGGCATCTCCGCGATGTCCACGCTGTACCGCTGCGCCAGCTTGTTCAGCATCACCGAGGCCGTCACACCCTTCACCAGCGCGCCGTGGTCGCCGCGCTCCAGCAGGTACAGGGCGAGCAGCGAGAACACCTCCAGCGTGCTGACGAACCGCCCGTTCTCGTCCACCAGGCCGATGCGATCCGCGTCGCCGTCCAGGGCAAGGCCGGCCGACGCGCCGTCTCGAGGCACACGGCGACACAGCTCGCCCAGGTTGCGCGCGATGGGCTCCGGCTGCGCCATGCCGGGAAACGACGGGTTCACCTCGGCCCTCAGCTCCGTGACGGTCGTGGTCCCGCCTTTCAGCATCCCGGGTATGAAACCGGCGCCGGCCCCGTGCATGGCGTCCACGATCACTTCAAGTCCGGCGGCCCGGATGACGTCCAAATTGACCAGGCCGGTGACGGATTCGCGGTATGCCGGGGCGGGATCAATATCCTCGACCAGGCCGGCGTCGCGAGCGGCATCCAGGGTAATGGTCCGCGGCGGCCGCGCCGATTGGATGCACAGTTCCAGCACGTCGGTCGTGGCCTGGCTGGCGCTGCCACCTTGCGCCGATTTGAACTTGAGCCCGCTCCATGCCGCCGGATTGTGACTGGACGTAATCACCACGCCACCGCCGGCGCCACTGCGCACAACCTGATGACTGACCACGGGCGTCGGCATCGGTTCCCGGCACAGGCGAACCGCAATGCCGTTTCCCGCTATCACCGAGGCCACGGTCTCCGCGAACTCCCGCGACGCGAAACGGGTGTCGTATCCCACCACCAGGCCGTTCCCGGCCGTCCCCTCCACCCGCAGGTAGTCGGCCAGCCCCTGTGAGCAGCGCGCCACGTTGGCGAAGGTGAAATCGTCGGCGATTATCCCGCGCCAACCATCGGTGCCGAACTTGATTGGGGATGCCATGGCGGGATTATAGCACCGGGGGTCAGCGCCAGCGGTGCCGGGCGATCACGGTGCCGGCGACCCGGTCTGGTATCGACCTTCTTTCGTTGCGGTCCTTCAGGATGAAGATTGCGTCGACGAAGAAGCCGATCAGGGTGAGGTGCAGCAGGAACTTCACTGCGGCGCGGATCAGTTTCATCCACCAGCTCGCGTTGCCGCCACGCCGCCGCCGCACGTCGGTTCCGGTGAGACGACGCCCCGGCGGCCCGAACTTGATGATGACGCCGAACCAAAGGATGTAGGTGATCAGCAGACCCAGCGGTACGTGTATTGCCAGGAAATCATAGACGTCAAAATCTACGGTATCGGGACCAGGAGAGCCCAGCTCCCGGATAATCAGGACAACGGCCATACCGCCGCCCAGAAACAATAAACGGTCAATAAGCCAGGAGGCGAACCGACGCAGAGGAACAATACTATCCATGAAATACCGCTAAATTCCCAAGCGTAGTGTGCTCCCGTGAAGGAGTATGACAATTCTAGCCGCGAGCTCACCAATATCGGGATATAACGGGGCACCGGTTTCAACGAATCGCGAGCCTCACTCGTACCCCGTTTGTCATTTCCAGGCGCGCAGCGACGCGGCAATCTCGTGAGGGGCTGCACGGGGTCGACGGGATTGCCACGCTTCGCTCGCAATGACGGATTGAGCGCAAGGTGGGTACGCGTGAGATCGTGAGCCTATTGCCGGGGGCGTCAGCGAGATCACACGCCCGGAGGCAGCAATACGCCCCTTTCCAACATTGGAAAGGGGCGCAAACAGGCGGGTCGGCCTGAGAACTCGGAGAACTAGTCGCCGGCGGTAGCGACGGCCCCGGCCGCCTGCTTCAGGGCTTCGGCCTTGTCGGTGCGCTCCCAGGGGAGGTCCAGGTCCTTGCGGCCAAAGTGGCCGTAGGCAGCGGTCTTGCGATAGATGGGCTGCCGCAGCTGCAGGTCCTCGATGATCGCGCCGGGGCGCAGGTCGAAGTGCTCGCTCACCAGTTCCTCGATCCGCTCGTTGGGGATGTGGTTGGTGTCGAACGTCTCGACGGCAACGGAAGTCGGCTCCGCGACGCCGATGGCGTAGGAAACCAGCACTTCGAGCCGGTCCGCGAACCCGGCGGCCACCAGGTTTTTGGCGACGTAGCGGGCAGCATAAGCGCCGGAGCGGTCCACCTTGGTCGGATCCTTACCGGAGAAGGCGCCGCCGCCGTGGCGGGCGATACCGCCATAGGTGTCCACCAGGATCTTGCGTCCGGTCAGGCCGCTGTCACCCTGGGGTCCGCCAACTACGAACCAGCCGCTGGGGTTCACGAAGTACTTGGTGTCTGCGTCCAGTAGCTCTGCGGGCACGATGGGCTTGATCACGTGCTCGATGACGTCGGCGCGGATCTTCGCGGTGAAGCCCTCGCGGTCATCGGTGTCGTCGTGCTGGCTGCTGATGACCACCGCGTCCACGCGATGGGGCTTGCCGTAGCGGTATTCCACGGTGATCTGGGACTTCCCGTCGGGACCCAGATAGGGCAGCGTGCCGTCCTTACGCACGGCGGCGAGACGCTCCACCAGGCGGTGGGACAGGTCTACGGTAAGGGGCATCAGGCCGTCGGTCTCGTTGCAGGCGAATCCGACCATCATGCCCTGGTCGCCGGCGCCGGTGGCGCGGCGCGCGTCGGCGCCGGAGCCATTGCTGCGGGCTTCCAGCGCGGTGCTCACGCCGGCGTTGATGTCCGGCGACTGCCTGCTGGCGTTGCGGATGATGCCACAGGAATTCCCGTCGATGCCGTACTTGAGGTCCGTGTAGCCGATTTCCCGCAGGGTCTCGCGGGCGATGGCGTCAAAGTCCAGGTCGGCTGCCGTGGTGATCTCGCCGGTGATCATGATCAGGTTCTTCCCGGCGACAGTCTCACAGGCAACTCGGCTCATGGGGTCCACGCTGAAGGCGGCGTCCAGCACAGCGTCGGAAATCTGGTCGCATACCTTGTCGGGGTGCCCTTCGGTAACCGACTCGGAGGTGAGCAGGTACTTGGGCGATGTCATGAAGCGGATTGGCATTGTTCGTTTCCTCCGGAGTTTGTGATGGTCTGGGATGCGGGGGCGAATAATGTCCGCCCCCACGGGTGATGGCCTGGTGAGGCTTAGGTCCCCTCTTCCCAACTTTCGTTGTAGGCGGTCTGTTCCGCCGTTAGGGTGTCGATGGTGATACCCATGGACTCCAGCTTGAGGCGGCCGACCTCGGCGTCGATTTCCCGGGGCACCACGTGCACGCCGTTGCCCAGGCTGGTGTAGTTCTTGACCAGGTACTCGGCGCTGAGGGCCTGGTTGGCGAAGCTCATGTCCATGACGGCGGAGGGGTGTCCCTCGGCGGCGGCCAGGTTGATGAGGCGACCTTCGCCCAGCAGGTAGATGCGCCGCCCGTCGGCGATCTGGAATTCCTCGACGAAGGGCCGGACCTCCCGGTGGCTGACCGCCATGGCTTCCAGCGCCGGGATGTCGATCTCCACGTTGAAGTGGCCGCTGTTGGCGACGATGGCGCCGTCGGCCATGACCGCGAGGTGTTCCTTGCCGATGACGTGCCAGCCGCCGGACACGGTGATGAACACCTCGCCCTGCTTCGCGGCCTCGAGGCCGGTCATAACCTGGAAACCGTCCATGACCGCCTCCAGGGCGCGCACGGGGTTGATCTCGGTCACGATGACCTGGGCGCCCATGCCGCGAGCGCGGGAGGCCACGCCGCGACCGCACCAGCCGTAGCCGCAGACCACCACGCGCCGGCCGGCCCACAGGATGTTGGTGGCCCGGGTGATGCCGTCCAGAGTGCTCTGGCCGGTGCCGTAGCGGTTGTCAAAGAAGTGCTTGGTCTCGGCCTCGTTCACGGCGATGATGGGGTACTTCAGCTGCCCGTCGGCCGCCATCGCGGTGAGGCGCACGACGCCGGTGGTGGTCTCCTCAGTGCCGGCGATGACGTTGGCCAGCAGGTCGCTGCGCTCCTTGTGGAGGATGCCCACCAGGTCAGCCCCGTCGTCCATGGTGACCATGGGGGCATAGTCGAGCACCGCGTTGATGTGCTGGTAGTAGGTCGCGTTGTCCTCGCCCTTGATGGCGTAGGTGGGGATGCCATACTCCTGCACCAGCGCGGCGGCGGTCTCGTCCTGGGTGCTCAGCGGGTTGCTGGCGCACACGACCAGATCGGCGCCGCCGGCCTTCAGCGCGATGGCGAGGTTGGCGGTCTCGGTGGTGACGTGGAGACACGCGGCCATCCGAATGCCGGCCAGGGGCTGCTCCTGCTGGAACCGCTCCGTGATCATGTTTACGACCGGCATTTCACGCGCGGCCCAGCGGATCCGGTCCACGCCGGCCCCGGCCAGGGAAAGGTCTTTCACGTCGCCTTTGGTTTTCTGAACAGTCAAATCGTTGTACCTCTCGTTGGTGTGGTTTCTAGTGCGCCATCCGGGAGACGGCGAGGATTTCCAGCAATCTCTCGATGAAAGAGCCTCGGTTGCTCGTATCTGGATTTCCCGTACCTGGGTTTCCCGTACCGTTAAAAACGGCGGCGTTGAAGTCTGGCGGATGCCTGGTTAGTTACGGATTGTCTCCGTAGGACGTGGGATTGCCGGCGGCGATCCACGCGGGCGTGCCGTCGTCGACGTTGAAGAGCATCTCCGAGTCGTAGCCCATGGCGGCGGCCAGCTCGCAGGCCAGGCCGCTGCGGACGCCGGCGGCGCAGATGAACAGCAGCTTCTTGTCATCGGGCACTTCGTCCATGCGGCCGGCCAGGTCGTCCACGTTGATGTGGATGGCGCCGCTGGCGTGGCCGGTGATCCATTCGTCATCGCGGCGGACGTCGATCACGACGGTGTTTGCCGGGTCGGCCTGCAGGATCTGCAGGGCTTCCGGGGAATCGACCCGGGAATAGGGTTCGCCTGGGTTCTGGCGTGGCATATCAGTTACCTCCTTGGGTTGGCACGTCGGCGTGACGTTCTGCTCGTAATTCTCTGCATTCTTGCTCGTTGCCCCTGGCGGTTCTCACGTCGTTCCCGCGAAAGCAGCAATCTAGGCATTCATTGGCACATCAAGATGCGTGCCGGCGATGGGGTGCAGGCGACGGTAGGCCGCTTCGGATATGCGCCTCCGGTCGGTGATGATGGCGTTGGTCAACGCCGTCTGGCAGTCGCAGGGGCCCAGCGCGGCCAGTTCGGGCATGATGTGCCTCAAGATGATCCGGCTGTTGGCCACGTTGGCCACGAGGTTGTCCACCACCATCTCCACCGTCACGTCGTCGTGGTCGGGATGCCAGCAGTCGTAGTCGGTGACCCATGCCATCACGGCGTAGCACATCTCCGCCTCGCGGGCCAGCTTGGCCTCGGGCAGGGTGGTCATGCCGATGATGTCGCCGCCCCAGGCGCGGTACATGTTGGACTCGGCGCGGGTGGAGAAGGCCGGGCCTTCCATGACCACCAGCGTTGCTCCCTGGTGCGTGGGGATCCCCTGGCCCGCAGCGCCGTCGGCGATGACGGTGCTCACGCCCGGGCAGAAGGGGTCGGCGAAGGATACGTGGGCGACGACACCGTCTTCGAAAAAGGTGCTGTCGCGCCGGCGCGTGCGGTCGATCAGTTGGTCGGGGACCACCATGTGCTGCGGCTCATAGTCCGCCTGCAGGCTACCCACCGCGCTGACGGACACGATGCGCTTCACGCCCAGGGTCTTCAGCGCGTAGATGTTGGCGCGGAAAGGCAATTCCGAGGGGTTGATCCGGTGCCCCCGCCCGTGCCGGGGCAGGAAGGCCACCGGCACGTCGAATAACTCTCCCACCGTGATGACGTCGCTGGGCTTGCCGTAGGGCGTGTCGATATCGACCACGGCCGTTTCGGCAAAGCCCTGTATCTCGTACAGGCCGCTGCCGCCGATGATGGCGATTTCCGCTTGTGGTTGGTTTGGCATTGAAGCGCTTTTCCTGAATGTGAGAGGGTTGGCTTGGAAAGGATGGCGACGGTTACGACCAGATGAAGTCGGCCACGACGCCGGCCCAGAAAAGGACGCCCAGGACGACACAGACCACTTCGCCCTTGCCGAAACGAGCGGTCCGCTCGAGACGGCCGTCCACGCTGGCCCAGTACCGGTTGAGGTTGGACTGCATCACGCACAGGACGATGATGGCCACGATCAGGGTAATGATGCTGAGGATGACGCCGGCCAGGAGCACGGCGCCGGAGTACAGCTCGGGTCTCCGCAGGGCTCCCGCAGCAATGCTCACGATCCCATTGATGACGACCACGGTGGTGAGCAGGCCCAGGTTCAGGGTGTCGGGCACTCCCTGTTCCACCATCAGCGCCTGGTACTGCCGAATGTGGGCGTGGTAGCGGAACCACCCGTAGACCGGCACCAGCTGGGTCAGCCCGTGCCACACGGGATGGTGGGTATCGCCGCTTTCCGCCGCCATCTCGATGGTGTGGTCGCGGTACTGCTTCCAGGTGCGGTACATCCAGTAGATCCAATAGACGCCCATGCTGATGACGGACATCAGGATGATGCGCGCCGTGGAGATGTACGCGCCTCGCGCCAGGTCTCCAGCGAAGGGCTCGCTTTCTCCGTAGGTGTCCAGTTGCCAAGCTGTCATTGGTGTGTTTGCTGTTCCTGCGTTCCGAGGGTGGTCGGTTAGTTGGTGAGGTAGTACCCGATGTAGTATCCGGCGACTGTAAACCACAGGATCGCGCCCAGAACGGCCAGCGCCACTGCTCCCTTGCCGTATCTGGCCCGGTACGTCAGCGCGCCGTCGACTGCGGCCCAGTAACGGTTGAAGTTCGCCTGGACCCGGCAGACTACGACGGTCGCGACCAGCAAGCCTGCCAGGCTGACCCCGTCCATGATCAGGTCGATCATCACGCTGATACCACTTTCGCCGAGGTAGTTGTTCAGCCACTGCGTGGGCACCGGGCTCCACGCGGCCGTGGCGATTATCAAAATCACCAGGATCGGCGCCATGTTCAGGTTGTGCGGGACGCCGTTCTCCTCCATGAGATCGCGGTACGCCTTGCAATGGGCGTAGAAGCGGAACCACCCGTAGACCGGCACCAGCATGGCCAGCGCGTGCCAGACCGGATGGACGTTTGCCCCAGTGTGCTCCCGGTACTGATCCCACGTCCGGTACAGCCAGTAGAAAAGGTACAGTCCGAAGCTGATGATCGACAGTACAACGATGCGAGGCGTGGAAATGTGGTATCCGTAGGTCTGGCTGGCAACCGCCGCCATGCCACCCGTCGCGTCGTCGGATTGTCGGGCCGCCATCGGAGATCCCTCTCAACTCAACTGCGGGACCGCTTCCGGCAGGTAGTGGGTCGAGCGGAAGACGCTGTTGACCAGGAAGCCCTGCTCGTTGGGCGCGAAGTGCGGGTTGATGTACTCCCACACCACGTCGCCGTCGGGGGTGACCTGGAAGATGCGCCCGAAGTGGCCTTCGGTGATCAGCGTGTTGCCGTTGGGCAGCCGCCGCGCGCCGGAGATGTAGGCGCTGAAGAAGTTGAAGGGCGGGTTGTCCTGGTACTGCCAGACGATCTCGTTGGTCGTTGGGTCCACCTCGATGATCCGTGATCGGGGCATCGGGTTGTGGCGACTGTGCGACCCGTTGTCGTAGATGAGGACGTTGCCGTTGTCCAGCAGCGACGGGTCGTGCTGCTGCGCCAGCACGGCATCGCCGATCTGCCACTGGATTTTTCCGCTGGCCTTGTCGATGATGCCCACGGTGGAGATGTTGCGGAAGCTGAACATCACCCGGTCGTCGGGCAGTGGCACGACGGTGTTGCCGTGGCTCCACTCGTCCCGATGGTCGTTGAAGCTGATGACGTGGGTTTCAGGGTCCAGGTGTTCGGCGGCGTGCCATTCCCATATCCGGTTGCCGTTGGCATCGACTTCGACCAGCACGTCGCTCCACATTCCGGTGTATTCCTCGCGGTCCTCGGAACCGGGCTGGCCGCCCTCGATCCTGGCCGCGAGGGCGTCGTCCATGCGTTCCACCGTCATGTAGAGGCAGCCGCCCGATTCGGTGCGCCGCGCATCGTGGTGATGGTAGGGGTCGCGGTGCTCCCACAGGATGTTGCCGTCCCAGTCCGCCTCCAGCATCACGCCGCCCTTGAACCGCTTGAGCGCCTCGAAGGTGTCCCAGCCGCCGTCGTCCCGCACCTTGCCGCCGTAGAACAGGTTGCCGTTGGGCAGCAGGTAGCCGTAGAGACCCGGCGGGTAGGGCATCTGCCACCGGTGGGCCTCCTCGCCGTTGATGTCCAGCAAGTAGATCTCGCCGTTGCCGGACATCGGCGCGTACAGGGTGTAGCCGGGGCAGGCTCGCTCCGGGTCATACGCGGTCAGACCGGTGCGGGCCATGCGCAGGCGTGTTTGTTGTTCAATGGTCATAAGTCACATTCTCCGCGGATTGCGTATCCTCGCGGACCACAAATGTCGGTCAGGCAGCGTCCACCGCTTGCCGTAGCGATTCGGTGTACGGCGGTCGGCACACCGTGGTTTCGGTGACGATGCCGGCGATGTAGCGGTGCGGCGTCACGTCGAAAGCCGGGTTGTAGGCGGGCGTGCCTTCAGGGGCAATGGGAGTGCCTCCGTAGCCGGTCACCTCGTGCTGGGGCCGCTCCTCGATGGCGATGTCGTCGCCGTGGGCGATGGCCAGGTCCACGGTGCTGGTGGGCGCGGCGATGTAGAACGGGATGCCGTTCTCATGGGCCAGCACCGCCAACGTGTAGGTCCCAACCTTGTTGGCAGTGTCGCCGTTGGCGGCGACGCGGTCCGCGCCGGTGATTACGCAGGAAACCTCGCCCCGCTGCATCAACACTCCGGCCGCCGAATCGGCGATGAGGGTGGCGGGTATTCCCAGTTGCTGGAACTCCCACGAGGTGAGACGCGCGCCCTGCAACCAGGGCCTCGTCTCGGTGTTGTACACGTTGAAGCGGCCGCCGGCCTCCCATGCCGCGCGTATCACGCCCAGGGCGGTGCCGAAGGCCGAAGTCGCCAGCGCGCCCGTGTTGCAGTGGGTCAGCACTCCCTGGCCGTCGGCTGGCATCAGCGCGCGCCCGTGCTCGCCGATACGCCGGTTGATCGCCTCGTCCTCCTCCTGGATGCGACGGGCTTCCTGCTCCAGTCGGGGCCGAATACTGCCCGGGTCGGGCTCCGCCTCCGCCACCCGCATCATGCGGCGCACGGCCCAGCCGAGGTTGACGGCGGTGGGTCGGGCGGCGGCGATGTGGGCTCCGGCCTCCCGCAGCGCGCCGATGAAGTGGTCCCGCTCCCGGGACTGCAACTCGGCGGCGGCCAGCACCATGGCGTAGCCGGCGGTCACTCCGATGGCGGGGGCGCCGCGCACGCGCATCTCGGTGATGGCGGCTGCGGCGGCACGGTAATCGGTAATGCGTACGGTAACGTGCTGGTGGGGCAGGAGCGTCTGGTCAAGAAGCTCCAACCGGCTGCCCGTCCAGTTGATGGGGCGAATTTCGTTCATAAACCGGTAAGCAATGTGGAGTGCGTCGGTGGCGCACTGTGTTACGCTGCGGTCAGGCTGGCGGATTCTCGGTTCCAGGCAGGCAAAAATAAAGGCCCACCCGCACCGGGAGAGCCACCTTCACCATCCGCCCCTCATCTTTCGTCCCGCCCGTTGGTTGCAGCGCGTCACGCGCCACGAACCGGGGACGCCGGATTTAGCACCTCGTCCCACGGGGTGAGCGGGACAGGTTGCCAGGCTTCACAGGGCCGTTCCCTCCGCCTGTCTGAATAAGGGTTCCAGCAGCGTATGCAATTTTTAACTGCTATCAAGCCTATCTGCCGGAGCGTAAAATGTCAAGGTGGCGGCGAATTTCGTCGGCCTTTGCCTCGAAACCGACGCCAGTTGGCGGTGGCGTGTCGCGGCCGAATCCGGTATTCTGTGCGCCATCATCTATAGTGCCAATTGACAGCACCGAATGCCGGGAGGATTTGCGAACATGACCACCACTGCTGCCGCAACAGCCGACGACCTCTGCACCATCGAACAGGAAACGAGCCGTTTCAACGAAAATTTCGGGGAGATGAGCCCGCGGGCCAAGTTTAAGGTCAAGGGTGAGATGTCCGACTTCGTGCAGAAGTTCATCGCCGCCGCGCCCTTTGTAGTCATGGCCTCCTCCGACCCGGAGGGCAACTGCGACGCCTCGCCCAAGGGCGGCAAGCCCGGTTTCGTTAAGGTCATCGACAGCGCCCGCCTGCTGTTGCCCGACGTCGCCGGCAACCGCCTGTTCCAGTCCTACCAGAACATGGACTCCAACCCCCACGTGGGACTGCTGTTCATGATCCCCGGCGTCAACGACACCGTGCGGGTCAACGGAACCGTCACCATAGTGAGCAAGGAGGAGCTGGAGCGGCAAAAGGTGGAGTTGGAACTCTACTGGACGGACGACAACTCCAAGCACCTTCAGGGCGTCATCATCAACGTCGAGGAGTCCTATAGCCACTGCCCCCGCGCCTACAACTTCGCCAAGCTGTGGGACACGGACCAGATCGTCGAGAACCAGGAAAACCGGCCCATTCCCCTGCGCGGATGATCCAGCACGCGCATCGGGAGAATCCGTAGGGGCGAATGATCATTCGCCCCTGCTTTTTGGTCTACGCCGACCGGGCGCAAATCAAGCCCGGGGTTGATCGCGTGCTAGCCCAACCCGGTCGCCAGCCGGAACACAAACAACGCCGGAGTAATGAGAATCCGTCCCAGGAAGTTGATGCCGAAGGCGTAACTCAGGAACAGGTTCACGCCGATCAGCCCCATCAACGGTATCCAGCCGTACCGCTCGAAGCGCAGGTACCCTTGATACATGGATCCAGGCAACAGCCCACCCACAACCTTGCTGCCGTCCAGCGGCGGCAGCGGTATCAGGTTGAATATGCCCAGGATCAGGTTGAAGAATATCGCGAGAAACGCAGCGAAACCTAGGATATCCACAATCCCCGAAACAAATCGCGTATCCGTTACGACAGGGAGCAGACCAAAACGGAACACTAGGCCCAGCACGAACGCCAGCACAAAGTTGGACAACGGACCGGCCAGCGCCACCATTGACATCCCAAACCGCCCGTGGCGCAGGTTGTAGGGATCGACCTGCACCGGCTTGGCCCAGCCGAAACCCACCACCAGCAGCAGGATGAAACCAAGCGGATCAATGTGCTTGATGGGGTTGAAGGTCAGCCGGCCCATGCGGCGGGCGGTGTCATCGCCTTCGATATGGGACGTCAGCGCGTGGCTGAACTCGTGGACGGTGAACCCGATGATCAACCCGATCAGCCCGATGCCGATCACCAGGACGAACGCGACCGGGTTTTCCCGCAGCAGGTCGAGGCTCTGTAGGATCACGTAGCCGAGCTTTCCAGTCCGGTCCGGCCGCCGCGTCGCGATGCTGGCTGCGGACGGGGCAGGGCTATCAGGTCGGCTTTGAGCGCGGCCAGACCCTCGGCTCCATGGTCGTTGGCCTCGGCGACGATGGCCACGGCGCCGGCCTGGCGCAGGGCGAGCAGCTCGTTGGCGGAAGGTCGGGCTCCGACGCGGACGAACAGGTACTTGTCGGTCCTCCGCGCGGCGTCGGCGACCTGACCCAGATCAGCCAGCGTCCAGCGTCCGGTCATGGCAGACTTGTCCAGCACCAGGAAGTCCAGCGGCGTGCCGGCCAGAATGCGCCACGTGTGACCGTCCACGTCGTCGGGAATGCGCGCGCCGTGGCCCATGCCCGGCTCGGCTATGTCGATGGCATCCACCAACGCGCTGGCGAAGGGAGACACCGTAAAATCTGCGCCGGCATCGCGCCAGGTCTGCACGATTTCAGTCTGCAGCGGCGCCCCTCCGGCGCCCCAGATGCGGTCGCCCATATCGGGCAGCGCGTCGGGCGTCATCCCCGGAGCAAAAACGACCACGGCATCCGCTGACTCCACCGCAGCGGCCAGCGCCGCGTCGATGTCGCCGGAACAACGGGCGATCAGCGCCATCCCCGGCAACCGCGCCGACTGTGTCGAACCGAAGCCCAGTGACGGGCCGGTGCCCGATTCGATGCGTTCCAACAGGCTGCGCAATTGGGTCATTCCAAGGCCTCCCCAGCGTGAAGTAGGGGCGAATGATTTCGCCCCTACACGCCGTCGTCTGTTCGCCTAGAGCGGTTGCCAGACCCGCTTGCCGCCCACGCGGGCGATCTTGCCGATCTGCTTGCCGGGCGGGAAGTGTCCCGCGCAGATGATCCAGTCACCTTCCTCGGCAGCGTCCAGCAGGCGGCCACGGGAGGCGGCGGACTGCTCCTTGTCGGTGTCAACGCCGGCGCACCAGGTAGGCTCGGAGATCTGGGCGATGGTGTGGAGCACGTCACCCATGACCACGCCGCGCTGCCCGTTGGAGTTGATGAGCACCACCTGGTGGCCCGGCGTGTGGCCGGGAGCGGGCGCGATGGAAATCTCGTCGCTGATGGTGTGCTCCGGTTCCTCCAGGATCTGCTGCAGGCGCAGCCGGCGCAGCGGCATGACCTGGCGGTCGATGTACGGGAACCGCTGGCGTGCCTCTGCCGAGGTGAAATAGTCGTAGTCGGGGCGCGACATAACGTAGCGGGCGCGGCGGAAATTGGGCGCGGGCATACCGCCGGAGTAGCGCAGGTTCCAGCCCACGTGGTCGCCGTGCAGGTGGGTGTGGATGATGTAGTTGACCGAGTCGCTGGGGCCGACGTTGGTGTTGTTCACGCCGACGTTGGACTCCAGGTGCGGCCGTAGCTCCTCGTAGAGGTTGCCGGTTATGTTGCCGCGATCGGGATGCGGGCCGGGACCCATGCCGGTGTCGACCAGGATGACGTGTTCCGTGGTCTTGAGGAGGAACACTCCGTAGTAAAGTTGGAGTTGCCCGTCTTCCAGGGTGTCCTGGTAATCCGCCCAGGCGGAGTCGGGGACGTCCGGGAACATCGCAGAGGGCTCGCGCGCGGGCGGAACCATGTCGATGACGGCGGTAACCTCAACGTTGCCGATGGTTGCTTTGTCTGCCATGGGGAAATTCCTCCTGAGTACGCGGCAAATGGCGTTTGCGGCCTATTCGTCGACTTCGAATGTAACCAATGAGAAAAGGTCGTAGTCGGCCAGGGCCTCCCGGCCTCCGAGACCAATGAGTTCAATCACTACGCCGATGCCGGCGGTGAATCCGCCGGCCTTTTCGATCAGGGCGGCGGCGGCCTTCAGGCTGCCGCCCGTCGCCACCAGGTCGTCAATGATCAGCACGCGCGCCCCCGACGGAACGTCGTCGGCGTGAACTTCCAGGGATGCCTGCCCGTATTCCAGGTTGTAATCGTACGACAGGGTGGCGCCGGGGAGTTTGCCCGCCTTGCGCAGCAATACCAGCGGCAGTCCCATCCGCGTGGCCATCGGCGCGGCGAAGATGAACCCACGGGAATCGACGGCCGCCAGGCGGTCCACACGAGCTTCGGCAGCCAAGTCCACCATTCGGGCGATGGTCTCGTTGAAAGCGTCCGGAGACAGGAGCAGCGAGGTGATGTCCTTGAACTGGACCCCGGGTATGGGAAAATCGGGAATGTTCCGGATATGTTGGGCGAGGTCGATAGGCATGGCGGCAATGCTGGCACGCGCTGCTGCGGCAAACGGATTATCCGGAGCAAGGCGGAAATTAGTCTATTCGCAGCCGATGGCACAGTCAACCGCCGACCGCGCCAGTCAGGGCAATCGCGTCTTATCCGAGGAGGACTTTGCGCAGGTAGTCCTCGTCCCATCCGGCGTTGAGCCGCTTGCCCTGAATGCCTACTTTCAAGGTGCTTTCGTTTTTCAACCGGTTGTGCCCAATCTGCCGCAGCGTGGCCAGGTTCTGCGGTCCATGGTCCTTACGCACTCGGCACTGGTCTTCCCGAAAGGTCACGTCCAAGGTCCAGTGCAGCGAGTTTTCGATGCTCCAGTGGCTTCTGATGGCAGCCAGGAGTTGTTCTGCTGAGGCTGGCAGGCTGCTGATGTAGTAGCGGGGCTGACTTATGCCACCCGCTCCAGTTTGACGATGGCCCACCACCCTGACGGCCGCCTTCAGTTGGGACCATTGCCCCTGGGGGTCCAGATAATCCAGGCAGTCCGTCGCCGTGATGGTCCAGCATTCCCGCCGTTCCACCCGTCCGTGTCCCTTGTCCACGGTCCGTGCATAATCGTAAGGCACCCCGTCAAAACCCCAGGCCTCAGCTCCCTGGAACAGGTCTCGGATACCCTCATGCAACCGGCCCTGGTTCTCCTTCACCGCCAGCACGTAGTCGGCCCCGCCCGCGGTGATCTGCTGGGCGATCTCCCGCTGGCAGCCCATGGCGTCTATGGTCACGATGCAGCCATTCAAGTCCAGCATCTCCAGCAGTTGTGGAATGGCGGTGATCTCATTGGACTTCTCCTCGGTCTTGACCTGGCCCAGGGTCAGGTTATTCTGCGTGGCCCAGGCGCTGACCAGGTGTATGGCCCCCTTGTTCCCCGCCGGATCATAGGACCGTCGAGCCGTCTTGCCATCAATGGCCACCACCTCACCCGGCAGCAACTCGGCGATGGCCTGGGTCCAGGATACGAAGCTATTCTGCAACTGCACTGGGTCCAGGCGGGCGAACACATCGCCAAAGGTGTCGTGGGATGGGATACCGTGGGGCAATTCCAGGAAGGTCTGAAACCAGTAACTGTTCAGACTTGAGGGGAAGCGAGTAGTTGACGGCAGGCGTTGAGGGTGTTGAGACCTTGTGCCCGCCAGGTGCCGAAGATTGACGCCAGCGTCATCTTGGTGGCAGTACCCCGGTCCGAGCGGGTGCCCCCACTGACCTTGCGGCTGACCACCAGATGGCGCAGGCTGCGCTCGGCGGCGTTGTTGTCCGGCGGCACCTCCGGTTCGGCCACGAAGACGAAGAGTTCTTTGATGTGTTTCTCCATGCGTCGGCACAGCCTGGCTTGGGCGGCTGACGGGTCATCCAGGTAGGGCCGGCAGAGGACCAGCAATCGTCTTTCCAGGGCCATTTTGGCGGTGCGGCGTTGTTGCTCTGCGGGGTGGGTAAAGACCGTGGCCTGACGGTAGAGTTGGTGGACGGCGTCAGCCCACTGGGACAGCGATCCATCATCTGGGTAGAGTGATCGCAGGTCGTGGATGTCCCGCAGCAGGTGGGCCCAGCAGCGTTGTTTGGGACCCGCATAGTGGTGGTAGGCGGCGTAAAAGTCGCTGACCAGCACACCGGCGAAATCGTCGCCCAAAACCTCGTCCACTACCGCCTTGCCCCGGTTCCGTCGCAGGAAGTACCGCAGGTTGGGGGTGCTGAAAGTCCACACGTAGCCGTTGTGTCCATCCTGTCGCCAACCCGTCTCATCGGCGTGGACCACCGGACTGCCTCGGACCTGTTCCAGGATGTCCGCCACCACCCGTTGGGCCTTGCCAGCCACTTGCTGTGTGGCCGCCACGATGGCCCCCAGGCTGAGTTGCAGCCCATGCACGGTATCCAGGTGCCACTGGATGGTGCGCAACGGCAGCCTGGCTTCCTCCCGCAGGACCGCAATCAGGCTGATGACGTTGATCCCCAGGCGCTGCTTGCCCATCACCACGCCGTCCAGTTGCGCTTTGGGAACACAGCAGCGTCGGCAGCGGGGACAAGTGCGGGTCAGGTAAACGTGCTCGGTTACCTGCGCCGGAACCTGCGGCAGGTCGATCACCTCCCGAGTGCGCTGGGCCCAACCCCCAGACAACTGGGTCCCGCAGTCGGGACACTGCTCCACCACATGCTCCACGCGGTGGGTGGGCGTCATGCGGGCTCGGGCAAAGCCGTGAGGTCGGGGTTTGCGAGGTTCCTTGGGACGTGCTGGCTCCCGGTCTGCTTTGGGTTTCAGACCGGGCATCCGGCGGGAGCCTTTGGGTTTGGCTTGCCCTTCCAACTGGGCAATGCATTTCTCCAGCCGCTCAATGATGGCCTGCTGTCGGACGATGATGCCAATCAGAACATCCCGGTCGGCAGTCCTGAGATCGATTTCGGTATCCATCCCAGTTATATGACATAACCACCGCCCCCAAAGCCAGCCACCCGCACACCAAGTTCCGCCAATTCGCCTCACCAACTCTGAACAGTTACTGAAACCAGGCCAGCTTGCTCTTGCCGAAGAGTTCTATGTGGACCCAGGAATCGGCGCCGCAGATGGTGGCACAAATGGCAATGGCAATGATGTCCACCAGCTTATGGCGTCGGGTGCGTTCCACCCGTGGGTCGTCCAGGTCAGCGAAATGATCGAGAATAGTTGTTTTGGGTGGTTGTGCCATGCCTCACTGCCTCCATTTGGTTCAACGGATCATGGCACGTTAGCACATTTCTAAAAATACTATTAAGACGCGATTGCCCTGCCGCGCCAGCCTACTCCCCCGACTGTAGGCGAGCCAGTTCGGTTTCCAGTTGACGTACCCGTTCCACTGCAGCGTCCCGTTGGGCGATCGCGATGTCTCGCTGGGCCTTGGCCTCGGTCAGTTCCGGCAGGTACTCGCCGGCGTGCGGGTCCCAGAAGCGGAGGGAGCCGTCGTACCAGTGGAGTTCCAGGTCCAGCGCGGCGCTGTATCCTCGGATGACGTCGCCGTCTCCGCCGGTGACCTCTATGGGTACGTACCGTCCATCCACCAGCCGGTCGCCGGCCAGCGCGGCATTGTGGTAGCGACCGCCGGTATGATCGAAGCGCCAGTATTCCTGCACGGCGTAGCCGGCGTAAATATCGCGCTTCTCGACGTAATCCCGCCGGCCGGTGCTCTTGGACGCCACCTCCAGCACGAAGTCCGGCGGTTTGCCGATTTCACTGATGGCGTACCCGTTGGATTCCGTGATCTCCACCGTGGGAATCTCTAGACCGGTCGCCACCATGCAGTCCGGTTTGGGGGCATGGGGAATATCGCTGGGGGAGTAGCAGAGGTAGCCCTCTCCGCCGACGAACACGTCGGGACGGGAGCTGAAATGGTCCTCCAGGATCACATAGGCGCGACTGATGTAGGGGAATTGCTCCTGCATATCGGGCGGCAGCGGCGGGTCCGGGAGGGGAGTCAATCGCGGGTGGCGGCCAGCCGAGCCGAGTTGGGATGCAGATTTGGTGGTCATGGGGGCCCCGGCTATGCGGCGAGTTACGCGGTGTGGTCGGGTGCGATTATAGCATCCGGTCAGCGTTACCCCGACACGACGTTCTCCAGGTGTTCGATGCTGAGCACGCGCCGGCCGGCTCCCAGCCTTATTGCCACCAGGTCGATGCGCCACTGCGGTTCCACGTCCATTCGTTCCGATTCGGACAGGAAGTGCTGCGCCGTCAGGGTCAGCCGTCGCGCTTTCGCCTCGGTCAGCGATGCCTCGGGCCCGCCGTAGGAGCTGCTGCGCCGGGTGCGGACCTCCACGAACGCCCAGATCGGTCCGTCCCGGGCGACCAAGTCGATCTCACCCCAGCGGCACCGGTAATTGGCCGCCACCACGCGATACCCTTTCGTCTCCAGATGCCGGCGCGCCAACTCTTCGCCGATTCTGCCAACCTGCCCCGGCGAGAGCCCCGAGGCCGGGCCGGGGTCATCCGGCGTCGGCATCTGACAGGAGCCGCGCCTGGCGCAACGGGCTGAAGGACCGGCGGTGTATCGGCGAAGGCCCCAGATCGGAGAGGCAGCGCAGGTGTCTCGCCGTCGCGTACCCCTTATGGCTGGCAAACCCATAGCCGGGATAGCAGCAGTCTGCCTGACGCATGACCTCGTCGCGGGCCACTTTCGCCAGGATGCTGGCGGCAGCTATCGACAGCGATCTGGCGTCACCCTTGACCACGGCCCGATGCGGCAATGGACACTCCTTGATGGGCACCCAGTCCAGGAGCAGCGCTTCCGGCACCGGATGCAACCGGTCCACGGCAGCCAGCATCGCCTGGATCACGGCATGGCCGATGCCGATGCGATCGATGTCTTCGGGGTCAACCTGTTCCACCGCGTAGGCGAGGGCGTTCTGGCGTATCAGTTTCGCAGCTTCGGTACGCCGCCGCTCCGACAGCCGCTTGCTGTCGTCAATGGCGGCCAGCCAGGGTTCCGCGCCGGTCAGGGCGGGAGGCAGGATGACGGCGGCGGCGGCCACCGGGCCGGCCAACGGCCCGCGACCCGCCTCGTCCACGCCGGCGATCAGGCGATAGCCCTGGGCACGGAAATCCGCTTCCAGGGAAAGGTCAGGCATGGGCCAGCGTGACGCCAGCGGGTTCGGTTTGGGGCGCCGGTTCTGCGCCGGCGATGGGCCCGCCGCCCAGAACGGTGTCGCCCTGGTAGAAAACGGCGGCCTGGCCGGGGGTGATGGCACGCTGTGGCTCCCGGAACCTCACCAGCGCCCCCGTACCAGTGGCGGTAACCGTGGCGGGCGCTTCCGCGAACTTGTAGCGGATCTTGACCATCACGTCCAACGGTCCGGCCGGTGGCGGGCCGGCCACCCACGACACCGGATCGGCGTACAGCGTGTCCTGGTAGAGGTCCTTTTCGGATCCGACCACCACCTGGCGGGTGTCCGGTTCCAGCCGGATCACGAACCGGGGCGGACCGCCGGAGAGTCCCAGGCCACGCCGCTGCCCCACGGTGAAATACTGGATGCCCTCGTGAGCGCCCAGCACGTTGCCGGTGGCGTCCACGATTTCGCCGGGGCGCTCATCCGTGCGCTCACGGAGGAACTCCCGGTAGTCACCGGTGGGAATGAAGCAGATGTCCTGGCTGTCCGGCTTGTCGGCGTTGGGGAATCCGGCCTCCTCGGCCAAGCGGCGGATCTCCGGCTTAGGGTAATGTCCCACGGGCATCAGCGTTGCGGCCAACTGCTCTTGGCGCATCCCGAAGAGGACGTATGACTGATCCTTGTCGGCGTCCGCACCGCGTCGCAGGGCCAGCGAGCCGGACCCGTCCGGTTCAATGCGCGCGTAGTGCCCGGTGGCCACGTATGCCGCCTGGAGCATCTGGGCCCGCTGGGCCAGGAAGCTGAACTTGATCTTGTCGTTGCACGCGATGCAGGGGTGGGGCGTCCGCCCCTTCTCGTACTCCCGGCGGAAGTAGTCGATGACGAAGGCGCGAAACTCCCGCTGCACGTTCAGCACGTAATGGGGCACGCCCAGAATGCGGCAGACCGCGCGGGCGTCCTCCACATCGTCCAGGGTGCAGCAGCCACGGTAATACTCCGGCAGGTCGGCCTGGTCGATGTCGTACAGCTTCATGGTGACGCCGATGAGGTCGTAGCCCTCCCGGTGCAGCAGCAGCGCGGCCACCGAAGAGTCGACGCCGCCGCTCATGGCGACGACGGCGCGGTTGGGGATGGGTTGGTTTGACATGGAGTTCATGTATCAATTGTCGCCGGAGGCAACCCAATCGTCAAACGTCGCCCCGCCGGTGTATTCACCGGGGAGGAGGCCCCACAGCACTGACATCAGGAACTGCGCATCGATCAGCGCCAGCTCCGTGTCAACGCGGTCCAGGTTGATTTCGTAGAAATTGCCATGCAGCATCTCAGCGTACATCAGAGACCGCCTGATCGCGTCTCGGTCGTCGGATTCATCCGCCAGTTGGCGGATGACGGCGCGGATATCCTCGTAGCCGAAATGGCTCCATCCGCGGTGGGTCGCCACCGCCTTGGCCAGTTGTGCCACCGCTCCCCAACCCTTTTCTCCAGCCTGGCAAAGGTCTCCATCGGCAAGATATATCGGCCATTTGGACCAATATTCTTTGGCCTTGGGAAGGTGCTTGCGGATGCGGGTTTCTCGCCGGGTAGGCGTTTCGCGTCGGGTTCGGGGTGGCATGGTTATCCTTCCCGCTCAACCCACTCGTCAAAGGAGACCCCGCCGGTGTACTGATCTGGCAATTCAGCCCACAACGCCTCGATCAGGATTGCCACGTCGTTCAACGCCAACTCGGTCTGGAACCGGTCCAGGAACACCTCGTAGAAATTGCCGTGCAACACGTCTGCGGAGGTCAGGCCACGGCTGATGACTTCTCGCTGCTCTCCCGCTTCATCGCCCACAGCGCGAATCACTTCGCGCAACCTGTCGTGGTCGGAGTGCTGCCATCCCCGGTGTGTGGCGACTGCCTTCGTTAACTGCGCCACCGCTCCCCATCCCTTCTCGCCGGCCTGACACAGATCTCCCTCAGCCAGGTAAGCCGGCCATTTCGACCAGTATTCCCGCGCTTTTGGCAGGCGCTTGCGGATGGCAGCGTCCCGACGTTCGGGAGATTGGCGGCGTTGTCGCGGTGGCATCGTTGCTCGGTGGTATCGTTGCTCTGGGCTCAGCGTTCTGGGCTCGGTAGTCGCTTGCGGCCAGTATGTCGGTAGTATAGCATCGGCCCAATTCGACCAGCCGATCCCATCCCGCAACCCGCCACGGAGGCAACCCCATGCCCGTCACCTTTGGATGCTCGCTGCCCAGCCGGGGGGCCATGGCATCACCTGAAAACATGCGCAGCCTGGCGCAGCGCGCCGAGGACCTGTCCTTCGATCACGTCTGGGTCAGCGACCACATCATCATCCCCCACGAGGTCTCGTCGTTCTATCCCTACGCCGCCGACGGCGTCGCACCGTTCCAGCGCGACAACACCTACTTCGAGCCGCTGGCCGCGCTGAATTTCCTCGCCGGCTGCACCACCCGCGTGAAGCTGGGCACCCACGTGCTCATCCTGCCCTACCGTAACCCGGTGCTCACCGCCAAGATACTGGCGACCTTGGACGTGCTCAGCGGCGGCCGCCTCATCCTGGGCGCCGGCGTGGGCTGGATGGAAGAGGAGTTCCAGGCCATGGGGCTGGACACCTACGCTCAGCGCGGCGAGGTCACCGACGAGTACATCCAGATCTTCAAGGAGCTCTGGACGTCGGACAACCCCGAGTTCCACGGCAAGCACTACGACATCGGCGGCGCCGGCTTCCTGCCCAAGCCAGTGCAGAAGCCTCACCCTCCAATTTGGATCGGCGGACACACCAATCCGGCCATTCGCCGCGCCGCCACGCTGGGCGACGGCTGGATGCCCATCGGCCTGCGTCCGCCGGCGATCCTGGAACCGGAGGAACTGTCCGAGAAGATCGCCCGCCTGCGCCGGGTCACCGCAAGGGCCGGCCGCGACGAAAACGCCGTGGACCTGGTGTTCAGCACCGACTGCGTGTTCCACGACGAGCCGCCTGCCGACCGCCGCCTGGTGTCCGGCATTCCCGAGCAGATCGCTGCAGATCTGCGCCAGTACCAGGACCTGGGCGTGCAGCACTTCATCTTCAGCTTCCCCGCCGAAACTGCCGCCCAGCAGCAGGAGGCGATGGAACGCTTCTCCCGCGAGGTGATGCCGCTGATCCCCAACGACTGATGCGGGCAGATGATGGGCGACCGCCAAGAGATTTGGCGGTCGCCCCGAACGGTTGGAGCGCGTTTCCGCCGTGACCGCCGGCCACGCTTATGGCCTACGACTAGCACACAACGGTAGCCGGAGGTCGGCTTGTGCATCAAACAAGATAAGCAAGGCCATCAATCTGGTGGCGCAATCTATCCATTGGGATCAGCGGCTCCGTACCACATGTCACGGCCAATTTTTCGACAAACTCCTGTTGGCTAAAATCGAAAGCTTCCCGTCGGTCATTGATGGCGATGGTCATTGTTATGAGCTGTTGGCTGAGGTCTGGTCCTATACCAAATCTAGGCGCAGTGAACCGACGCCTCAGGAGGACCTCGGTCTGCGCACTATTGGTTGTCACTTGCTGGAGTTCCTCAGCGGTGAATGTGCTGAACAGGTAATTCAAGAAGGGCAAAAACGTCTCACTCACGAGCCTACTCCGGACAACCTCAGTAAGAGCATAGACGTTCTGATGAGCAAATATGATGTCCTTGACCTGGGAGTCAATCGTCAGCGATTTGAGACGAGCAAGCAACATGCCCGCGAAATCATTGACCGTTATGCCTCCAATGAAACCAATCATCGCAGTCAACAGTTCCTCAACTTTGACCTTGGTACCAAACAAGTTGGGCAATCCTTGGGTGGCTTGACGGGAGAAAATGTCGTGAATGAATCCTCCCGAAACCACACAGTACCTGTGGTGGTCGAGCACACTCAATAGTTGCTGCATCGACACGCCGCCGGTCGGGTTACCTTCGTAATCGTAGATGGGCACCATGCGATTGCCTGTTCCGCTGAACATTTCCATGAGCGTTCGCACGGGCAAGGCAGACAACAACGCGGCGTCCTTGATTATTTCGTCATTCTGGTACAGGAACAGGGCAGGGAAGTCACTGGTTGGCGAGGTAAAAGTTACGCCGTTGGCCGAGCGGTCCCCGACCATTGATGCTCGAACCTCCGCGGGGAGAGACTTCTCCAGTTCTTTCTGGAGAGATCCTATCCGGAAAATCGGTCTGGCAGCTTCTTGCATATGATGGAGAACGCTGCCATATACGATCTCATGAGTGCCCAACTGCTTGGAAACCACGAACGGAGACTCCCATGCTCCCAAAGGGATTTCGCCCTTGGCCTCCGAGGCATCTACGCGCAAGAAATACGCGGTCCCGTACAGAACCTCTTCAACCCTCCGATAGGCGAACAAAAGCCGTTCAACCTGATTTCCTTTCTCCGCCGTGGTCATGCGACTCACCTCTCCGCCAGAATTGGACAAATTTAAAGCCTCGCACATTTCCCAACAGGATAGGCGAGTCCATCATCTTGGATGGCTTGAAATATTCTACCCTGCCAGAATCTCTGCCACCGACCGGCCCCACTGCACCTTCGTAAATTCTCCAATATGCCAGTCCGAAATAGCTGCCTCCGCAACGCCGGCAGCAGCCATGTCCGTGGCAATCTTGAACGCGGTCTTTCGGACATCCCAGTCACTTTACTCGTTTACGGCGCCGGGGCAGTCTGCTTTCTGATCCGGTGTCATGCTCATACGAGAAGGGTCGTATAGATCGCCCAAGTTCTCCCCGCCATTTTGTCGGTACGATTAGCGTCGTCCGCGCGGTACAGGCCGCACCGGTTCGCAGGCCTGCGTACCATCCCACGTTGGCCAATTGCCGTTCGGATGTCACGAAGGTATCGATGAGTTCGTGACCTTCACAAAAGCAGTTACGTCGGCCGACGTTGATCCGAACAAACACCACGGCAACGTCCCGACAACCCGGCGGGACGGCTCACTCCTTCGAGTCGCCCCGCCTTTATTTTGTCCCATCATGCGATGGCTAAACACCGTGAGCCAACCAATACCCACCCAAACCCCTATCGTATAATGCACCCCATCCGAACTCCCGGAGTCCTTCCAGTCATGGCCACCATCAAACCTTTCCGCGGTTGCCGCTACGACGTCGCCGCTGTGGGCAACCTATCAGCAGTCATCTGTCCGCCCTACGACATGATCGGCCCGGAACTGAAATCCGAGCTGCAGCGGCGCAGCCCCTACAACGCGGTCCACCTGGAGGGCGGCGAGCAGCCCGATCCGGTGGACCCCCAGGCCGGCTACCAGCAGGCGGCATCTCTGTTCCAGGGTTGGCTTGCCGAGGGCACCCTGTGTCGCGACGACGCTCCCGCGTTCTACGTGATGCGCCACGCCTACAACTTCGGCGGACGCCATTACCAGCACCTAGGCCTCTTTGCCGACATCCTGGTTGAGGATTACGACGCCGGCGCCGTCCTTCCCCACGAGTTCACCCGCGAGCCCTCGGTGCTGGACCGCGTTGCGCTGCTGGACGCCTGCCAGGCCCAGTTCAGTCCCATCATGTCCCTGTATCGCGATTCCGAGGGTGGCCTCCGCCGAATCCTGGACAATGTCGTCGCCGGGTCCCCGGATGTCTCGGCCACGACTCCCGCCGGCGGCAACGCCGAGTTCTGGTGTATCACCGACGCCGACACCCAGGCGACCGTCATCGATACCTTCGCCGGCCGGCCCATCTTCCTCGCCGACGGCCACCACCGTTACGAAGCCGCGCTGCGCTATCGACGCAGCCGGCCCGACGCCGAACAGTCGGACGACCTCGCCGCCAGCAACTACGTGATGATGACCCTCGTCGAATTCGACGACCCCGGGCTCCTGTTGCTGCCCTACCACCGGGTCGCCGGCGGCATGTCGGCCGAGCAACTTGATGCCGTGCGCGCCAAAATGGGCGAGTATTTCGAGGCGCGTCCCCTGAACCCTGCCGTCACACCATCAGCGGCCGTCGCCGAGGTTGCCCGTATCGGCGACAACTCCCACTGCTTCGCCGTCTTCTGGGCGGATGCTCCACCCACTATCCACACCCTGCGTCCCGAAGTTGACTGGGCTTCCTGGGGCCCCCTGGCAGTATCCGAAGCCTGGGTACTGCAGGAGCGGGTGCTGTCGCCGGTGCTTGGCGACTCCCTGGCGCAGTGCATCGACTACAGCCCCGATCACGAGGGCATCGTGCAGCAGGTCAACGTCGGCGAGCAGCAGGCCGCGATCCTGCTCAAGCCCTTCCCGCTCGAACCGTTCCGGCAGATCGTCAGCGCCGGCAATCGCCTTCCGCCCAAGTCGACGTTTTTCTACCCGAAACTCCCCACCGGGCTGGTGATCAACCAGCTTTCGGGGAGCATCTAGACCGCGAGGTGACGCCATGACCACAACCGCGCTGCCGACCCAAGCCGCCGCACCTGCGCGCCGCCGCTTCACGGTCGACGAATACTGTGCGATGGCCGACGCCGGCATTTTGGGCGAAGAAGAGCGCATCGAATTGCTGGACGGAGAGATAGTAGTAATGCCCCCTATCGGAGCGCCGCATGAAGACGGCACGACACGGTTGAGCAGCGACCTCATAACCCGATTGCAAGGTCGCGCTTGGGTACGCGTGCAGAACTCGGTACGGATCAACGATTATGGCCTGCCGGAACCGGACATCGCCATTGTCCGGCTGCGTGACGACTACCATCGGCAGCGGCCCACCCCGGCCGATGTGCTCCTGGTGACCGAGGTGTCCGACAGTTCCCTGGAATACGAACGCGACGTGAAGCTCCCGCGCTACGCCGCTGCCGGCATCCCCGAGGTATGGATCGCCAACGTGCCGGCGCGGCAGGTGGAAGCCTTCCACGACCCCGTGGATGGTGTTTACCAGAGCAGTCGGATAGTGCCGGACGACGGCAAACTCAGCCCCCGGGCTTTCCCCGACGTGGCGCTGACGGTGGGCGACTTCCTGCTTGGTTGATGTTGCGGCCCAGTGCGCCAATGCAGGCCCGCCCGGAACGAATTCGTAAATCCTGCCAAGTCGACGTTCTTCTACCCGAAACTCCCCACCGGCCTGGTGATCAACCAGCTTTCGGTGAGCATCTAGCCCGCGAGGTGACGCCATGACCACAACCGCCGTCACGCCAGCGCCAACCGTTGCCGTGTCTCGCCGCCGCTTCACCGTCGACGAATACTGTGCGATGGCCGACGCCGGCATTTTGGGCGAAGAAGAGCGCATCGAATTGCTGGACGGAGAGATAATCACAATGGCGCCCATCGGAAAACCACACGCAGATGGCACCGACCGCCTGGGTGGGGACCTGACCTATCGGCTGTATGGTCGAGCCCGAGTTCGAGTGCAGGGCCCGGTGCAACTCAATGACGATGGTCTGCTCCAGCCTGATATAGCAGTCCTGCGGCTGCGCGACGATTACCATCGCGAACAACCCACCCCGGCCGATGTGCTCCTGGTGATCGAGGTGTCCGACAGTTCCCTGGAATACGACCGCGACGTGAAGCTCCCGCGCTACGCCGCTGCCGGCATCCCCGAGGTATGGATCGCCAACGTGCCGGCGCGGCAGGTGGAAGCCTTCCACGACCCCGTGGATGGTATTTACCAGAGCAGTCGGGTAGTGCCGGCCGAAGGCAAACTCAGCCCCCGGGCTTTTCCCGACGTGGTGCTGACGGTGGGCGACTTCCTGCTCGGCTGATGCGGCGGCCCAGCGTACTCATGCGGCAGGGCAATCGCGTCTTAATAGTATTTTTAGAAATGTGCTAACGTGCCATGATCCGTTGAACCAAATGGAGGCAGTGAGGCATGGCACAACCACCCAAAACAACTATTCTCGATCATTTCGCTGACCTGGACGACCCACGGGTGGAACGGACCCGACGCCATAAGCTGGTGGACATCATTGCCATTGCCATCTGTGCCACCATCTGCGGCGCCGATTCCTGGGTCCACATAGAACTCTTCGGCAAGAGCAAGCTGGCCTGGTTTCAGACCTTCCTGGAATTGCCCCACGGTATCCCATCCCACGACACCTTTGGCGATGTGTTCGCCCGCCTGGACCCAGTGCAGTTGCAGAATAGCTTCGTATCCTGGACCCAGGCCATCGCCGAGTTGCTGTCGGGTGAGGTGGTGGCCATTGATGGCAAGACGGCTCGACGGTCCTATGATCCGGCGGGGAACAAGGGAGCCATACACCTGGTCAGCGCCTGGGCCACGCAGAACAACCTGACCCTGGGCCAGGTCAAGACTGAGGAGAAGTCCAATGAGATCACCGCCATTCCACAACTGCTGGAGATGCTGGACTTGAATGGCTGCATCGTGACCATCGATGCCATGGGCTGCCAGCGGGAGATCGCCCAGCAGATCACCGCGGGCGGGGCCGACTACGTGCTGGCGGTGAAGGAGAACCAGGGCCGGTTGCATGAGGGTATCCGAGACCTGTTCCAGGGAGCTGAGGCCTGGGGTTTTGACGGGGTGCCTTACGATTACGCACGGACCGTGGACAAGGGACACGGACGGGTGGAACGGCGGGAATGCTGGACCATCACGGCGACGGACTGCCTGGATTATCTGGACCCCCAGGGGCAATGGTCCCAACTGAAGGCGGCCGTCAGGGTGGTGGGCCATCGTCAAACTGGAGCGGGTGGCATAAGTCAGCCCCGCTACTACATCAGCAGCCTGCCAGCCTCAGCAGAACAACTCCTGGCTGCCATCAGAAGCCACTGGAGCATCGAAAACTCGCTGCACTGGACCTTGGATGTGACCTTTCGGGAAGACCAGTGCCGAGTGCGCAAGGACCATGGACCGCAGAACCTGGCCACGCTGCGGCAGATTGGGCACAACCGGTTGAAAAACGAAAGCACCTTGAAAGTAGGCATTCAGGGCAAGCGGCTCAACGCCGGATGGGACGAGGACTACCTGCGCAAAGTCCTCCTCGGATAAGACGCGATTGCCCTGACTCATGCGGGCCCGCCCGGAACGAATTCGTAAATCCTTGCTATAATAATCGCCGCGTGTAAACAACTGCACGCTGTTATCCGCCGTCCCAAGACGAGCCGAATCGACGACGAACGTCACGCCATCGCGCAATCACAACCCCCGCGTGACTCCCAGGAGCTTTCCCAATGACCTTGACCAAGATTGAGCCCCAGAACCTGCGTACCCCCGGCCCGACTCCCATCCCCGAGGACATCGTCGACGAGATGTCCCTGCCCATGATCAACCACCGGGGTCCCGAGTTCAAGGAGCTGATCGAGGCCACCACCAACGGTCTGAAGCAGGTCTTCATGACCACCAATGACCTGTACATCCTCACCTCCAGCGGCACCGGCGCCCTGGAGGCTGCGGTGGTCAACACCCTGTCCCCCGGCGATAAGGTCATCGCCGCCACCGCCGGCTCGTTCGGCGACCGCTTCGTGCAGATCGCCGAGGGCTATGGCGCCGACGTCATCCGCATGGATTTCGAATGGGGCGACGCCATCGACCCCGAGGCCATACGCGCCGAGCTCCACAAGGACCCGGAAATCAAGGCCGTGCTGGTAACGCACAACGAGACCTCCACCGGCGTGACCCATGATCTGGAATCCATCGCTCGGATTGTCAAGGGCGAGTTTAACAAGCTGCTGCTGGTTGACGCCGTTAGCAGCCTGGGCTGCATCCCCCTGCCGGTGGACGGCTGGAATTGCGACCTGGTGGCCACCGGCTCCCAGAAGGGTTTCATGATCCCGCCGGGGCTGGCCTTCATCAGCATCAGCGCCCGCGGCTGGGAAGCCTATGAGGACGCCAAGATACCGCGCTTCTACTTCGACCTGATGGCCGCTGAGCGTTCCCTGTCCCGCGGGCAAACCCCGTGGACTCCCAACGTCGCCCTGCTCTACGGACTGCGGCTGGGGCTGGACCACATCCTTGGCGAGGGCCTGGAGAATGTTTACGAACGGCACGCCGAGGTCGCCGCGTACTGTCGCGCCGGCGTCAAGGCCCTGGGTCTGGAGCTCCTTGCCAACGACGAGTCCCGCGCCTCCAACACCGTCACCGGCATCAAGATGCCCGCGGACATCGACGGCGGCAGGTTCATGTCGATGATGCGCGAGGACGAAGGCGTGGTTCTCGCCGGCGGCCAGGGCAAGCTCACCGGCCACTGCTTCCGCATCGGCCACCTGGGCTGGGTGACCAAGGATGACATCACCGAGGTGATGGAGGCCCTGGAGCGCGTCCTTCCCAAGGTAGGTTTCAAAGGCTAATTCACACACGACATTCCGCAGGGGTGAGTGATCATTCGTCCCTGCGCGTATCCGTTGTCATGTCTTCTGTTTCTCAACTGCAACAGGCAATTGCGGCCCTCCGGCTGTCCCTGGCGGAAATTCGCCACAAGGAAGAACAGCTGGACGCGAGCATCGCCCAGTTCCGCACCCAGTTGCGCCGCCTGCCCCGGCAGACCATCTACGGCCGCGCCCCGCTGGACATGGCCCTATCGGCAATGGGCGAGATCGAAGAGCGGCTGCAGGACGCCGAGGACAACCATCGGCGCGTGCTGTCCATCAAGAAGGCGGCGTTGGACGAACTCGCCGCCCTGGAATCGGTGCAGCAGGTCGATCAGGCTCGCAAGGAACTGGCTCAACTGAAACAGCAGGCTGGGCACAACGGCGCGTCAGGGGAATCCGCCGCGGAAATCCGCCGCCTCGAACAGTTCATAGCAGAGCACAGCAAGCGCGCCGAGTTGGCGATCACCGCCAGCTTCGAGGAGCGGCGCGGCCAGCGTTAGCATTTGTCCCACGACCCGGTCGAAGCCTGAAAAATGCACGCCGCTTTCCACCCTCGGGCCGGCCGGCGGGCTAAGCCCCAGCGCGTTATTCGCAGCCCATTGCACAATGTTGGCGGCAACGCCAGAAAGGATCGCAGGAGCATCACAGCATGAAAGCATCCTATCTTGGCGCCATGGGATACGCCCACCGGCGGGACTTCCCGCCCACCTGGCCCACGCCGCCATCGTACAGCGACCCCCAAACCTCGGTGCAGAGCTACCAGGATGGCATGGAAGAATGCGAGTTCGCCGAAGAAATGGGCTTCGAGTGGGTCAGCTTCTCCGAGCACCACTACTCGGGCCGCATCGCCACCGGAACGCCGGCGGTGATGGCTGCCGCCGTGGCCGAGCGGTGCAAGTCGGTCAAGATCGCCATGCTGGGCCCGCTGCTGCCGCTCAATAACCCGGTTCGGGCGGCCGAGGAACTCGCCTTGCTGGACAACATCACCAACGGCCGCCTGGTGATGGGATTCCTGCGCGGCACGCCCAACGAGGACCAGGTGTATGGCGTTCATCCCTCCGAAGGCCGAGGCCGGCTGCTGGAAGGTATGGACCTGATCCTCAAGGCCATGACCGAACCCGAGCCCTTCTCCTGGGAAGGGCGATATTACAAGTACCGCACCGTGGCGGTGTGGCCTCGTCCGGTGCAGCAACCCTTCCCGTCCGCCTTGGTGGCCACCCGCAGCGACGACGCCGTGCAATACGCCGCCGCGCACGGCATGGGCCTTGGCGTATCCTTCGTGCCCGCGGAACAGGTGGCCGGCATCACCGACAAGTACCTGCACTGGTGCGACGAGGCCGGCTGGCAGCCGGAACCGGACCAACTGGTTTTTCGCGGCAGCATCTACCTGGCGGAAACCGACCGCCAGGCGCAGGACTGGTTCCAGGCGCAGACCGATCAGGGTCGCGCTCCCGGCATGGCCCTGCGCTCCTCCGTGTCACAGGTGATCCAGGCCTCCCGCGCCGGCCACGACGTTGACTACCGCAACGTGTTCGCCGGCAGCGCCAGCGGCGACATCGTGGGCGGAGCGCCGGGCCTCACCTTCGTCGGCGGTCCCGATACCGTTTTCGAGCAGATCAAGGCCTACCATGACCAATGCGGCACCGGCGTCATCGACCTGTTCTTCCAGCAACCGAGCTTGACCCACCGGGACGTCATGACCGAGATTGACCTGTTCGGCCGCGAGGTCCTGCCTCGCCTCAAGGAGTTGTAGCCGTGGCGTCGGACCAGATGCGTGAGACCGTCGTCATCGTCGACGGGTCCGAACAGCCTTCGACCAACTTGCGGGATGGCCTGGCCCAACGGTGGTTGATCCTGGAACCGCGCCTGGATGACTTTACGGCCGGGGCGGAGGAACAACTCGCCGCTGCGGTCGGCCCATTGGCATCCGGACAATACGGGCTGATCGGAGTTTCGGCCGGCGCGTCCGTGGCCATCCAACACGCCCGGCGTTCCCCCGAGCGGGTGACGGCGCTGGTCCTGGTGGCGCCGCTAGCGATACGACCCGCCGGAGATGCTCTCAGCGGTGGCGCCACGGACCTGGAAAGCAGTCTCGGCGAAATCCAATGTCCCACTCTGGTGGTGTTCGGCCAAGCAGACACGCGGGTGGCTCCCGAGGCCGCCAGCATCTACCGCAGCCGCATCCCCAACTGCAACATCGCCTTCGTGTACGACGCTGGCCACCACATCGCCGCCGAACGCCCGCAGGCCCTGCTGAATCTCGTTGGCGACTACCTCGAGAGGCGCGAGACCTTCATCGTGCAGAACCGCAGCGGCGCGATCAATCCCTGACCGCCATCGCTAGTCCTCTGGCGCGCCCGCCCGCTGGCCGTCCTGCAACTCGTCGATCTGCTCCCGGGTGCGACCGTAGATCTGCGGCACGTCCCAGCCCTGCAAGCCGGCGTAGGTGTCGATCTGGGAACGGTGGTGCACCTCGTGTTCCACCAGCATCATCAGGATCCGCCAGCCGCTGAGCATCCCGTCGGTGTCGATCATCTTGATGCGCCGGGTCAGCCAATCCGTCGGCGTGTCCTCGAGGCGGCTGCGAAACTCGGCCGCCGACGCGTCCAGCGCGGGAACCCAGTCGTCGATCGACGCGGTGCTGGGAACCGGCCAGTCGTAAAGCCATCCCTCGTTGCGGTAGGCGCGCGCGAAGTACATCCGCGACTCGCAGATGTGATGCACGATCTGTGCGATGCCCCAGGCATTCTCACCCTCACCCGCCGGTGGCGTCCACGACTCGGCGGGGTCCGGCAGCGCTTGGATGTCCCGCACGGTGCGGCGGTGTATGCCGTCGAAATAGCGCAGGAATTCCTGTGGGTCGGTTAGCATGTTCCAGTGTGCTCCTGGGGCTTCAGCCCTCGCCTTGGCGTCGCAACTCTTCTCGCAGTCGTTCAACTTCCACAAGAGCGGCGTCTCTCTCTTCGCGTGCGGCGTCGCGTTGGTCCCGGGCGGCGATGCTAGCGGCTTGTTCCGCCCGCCAATTCCGCTGATACGTTCCGTCCGCCGGGTCGTACACCAGCGGCCAACCGTCATCCCAGCACAGGCTGATGCCCAGCAGCGGGCTGTATGCTTTCAGGATGCCGTCGGGTTCGCGGGTCAGCGGCAACTCGCGATAACTTCCGCCGACCAGTTCGCCGCCCCATAGAGGCTGCCCGTGATACCGACCGCCGCTAGGGTCGAAACGCCAGTATTCCGGCACCCCGATGGCCGCGTAGATGTCGGGCTTCCGTCTGGTATCCACCGGCGCGGTGCTCTCCGACGCGACCTCCAGGGCGAAGTCCGGCGGTTTGCCCGCCTCCCACGGCAGGTATATCCGGCGAGGACGAATCGCCTCGGCGTCCACGCCGAAAACCAGGTACACGTCCGGCGCGACCCGCACGTTCAGGTTGCTCTGATCGTAGCAAATAAAGGACCCGTCATCCAGAAACACGTCGGGACGGGTGTCGAATTCGGTGAACCTGGCGGCCAGCAGGCCCGTGATTTCCCGTATCTCGCGGTTCTGTTCCATGTGGTCTGGCGGCGTTTCCTTTATGTCGGGTTGGAAATCCAAACTGGCATAATCAATGTCACCCTGCCTTCGGTAGGGCAACATCGGGGTGTCAGGCGGTGTCTTGCGGGTTGCCATCATCTACCTCCGGGCCAAGCCAGTTGTCGCGATAGTGTAGAATCGCGCATCCGAAACCGCAAGCGAGGGCGAAGCCATGAAGTATGACGTGATCGTTGTGGGCTCCGGTTCCGCCGGATCCGTGGTTGCCAGCCGTCTCTCCGAAGACCCCAACCGCTCGGTGCTGCTGCTGGAAGCCGGCCAGGACTATCCCAACGCGGACCATCTCCCCGACATCGTCCGCGACGGGTATTCCAACGAGGGCGAGCAGCCCGGGTCACCGGTCTCCTGGTCGTTGCGCGGCACCATCAACGACCAGCAGGGCGAGATCAACATCGCCCAGGGCAAGGTCATCGGCGGTTCCGGTTCCATCAACGGCCAGGTCTATCTGCGCGGCCTGCCCGAGGACTTCGAGCGGTGGGCATCCTTCGGCAACGAGGAGTGGACTTACCTGAAAGTCCTGCCCTTCTTTCGCAAGGCTGAGACCGACCTCGACATCCAGGACGATTTCCACGGAAGCGACGGTCCCATCCCCATCATCCGCCGCGAGAACCAGCCGTGGCCCGACGTTCAGAAAGCCTTCCACGCCGCCGCCCTCGAACGCGGCTACGCCACCAACCCCGACCTCAACGGCCCCGACTCGGCGGGCATCGGCGCCATTCCCATGAACAACCAGGCCGGCGTTCGCATGAGCACGGCGATCACCCACCTGAATCCCGTGCGCCACCGCCTCAACCTCTCCGTCAAGGGCAACGTCTTCGTCCGACGGGTCCTGTTCGATGGCGCTCGCGTCGCCGGCGTGGAGGCCGAAAGCGGCGGCGAGATTTTCAACGTGGAGGCCGATCAGGTTGTGCTGAGCGCCGGCGCGTTGAAATCTCCCCACCTCCTGATGCTGTCGGGAGTGGGCCCGCGCGACCAACTTCAGGAGTTCGGCATACCGGTCATCCAGGAACTGCCCGGCGTGGGCCAAAACCTGTTCAACCATCCCATGGGCAACGTTTCCTTCCAGGTCAAGGACCATGTCGAGCTCCACGCGAACGCCGGCGCCTTGCGCTTCGGCCTGCGGGTGACTTCAGAGGCGCCGTCTCACCCGAATGATGTGATGCTGCACACCCTGGGCGTGTTCAACGTCATGACCGGCGAGCATCTGCCCGACCGCGTCGCCCGCATCGCCTGCGCCCTGGAGCTGCCCGACGGTTCCGGCTGGGTGCGCCTGGCCTCGTCCGACCCCGCGCAGCAGCCGGAGATCAACTATCGCTACCTGCACAACGAGAACGACCTGCGGCGGATGCGTGAAGCAGTCCGCCTGGCGGCCGATATGCTGGAATCCGAGGCCTACCGGGACGTGCTGGAACATCGCACCGCGCCCACCGACGATGTCCTGGCCGACGACGCCGCGCTGGACGTCTGGATCCGGCAGAGCGTGGGCACCTCGCGCCACGTCTCGGGCACCTGCCGCATTGGCCCCGACGCCGATCCCATGGCCGTGACCGACCAGCAATGCCGCGTCCGCGGCGTGCAGGGCCTGTGGGTGGCCGACTCGTCCATAATGCCCCAGGTCACCCGCGCCAACACCAATGCCACTGCCATCATGATCGGCGAACGCGTCGCCGACTGGATCGCATCGCAATAGACAAAAAATGCAGGAGTGAATGATTATTCGCCCTTATTACTCTACAGCTGGACGGAGTACTGTCGAATTAGCTTCCGTTCAATCTTTAAATGCCCGGCCGCAGATTGTGCTGCGTCGCCCGCTCGTAGGCGTCGCCGACTTGCACTAGCAGCGGCTCGGCGAGGTGTTTGCCGATGAACTGGATGCTCAGCGGCAAGCCCTCGCTGTTCAATCCCGCCGGCAGCGAGATCGTCGGCGCGCCGCTGAAATCGTAGGGGACGGTGAACCGGCCCCACGTCCACTCGTCCTCATCCATGGGTCCATACAGTTCCTCCGGCGTGACCGGACCCGGAGGAGTCATCATGGACGGGCACACCAGCACATCAATGTCCTCGAATATCCCCGCCAGGATGCCGTTGCACGCCAGCCGCGCCTGGTTGGCGGCGGCGAATTCAGCCGCGCTGTAGCGGTGTCCCTTCTCCAGCCAGCCCCGAAACCACGGGCCATAGTCGTCGGCGCGCGCCGGGAAGGTGTCCCGATGGCCTGCTGCCGCTTCCGCGGAGCACAACACGCCCCATGCGCTGGAAAACGGGAGCGTGTCCGGCATCTGCACGGCGACCAGCTGCGCCCCCATGCTTTCGAGCAAACGCGCGCCGGCCAGGACCGCTTCGGCAACTTCGGCATCCACCTCGTCGCCAATGTAGCGTTCGTCAACGCCGATGCGAATTCCCTGGACGCCCTGTCCCAACCCGGCCAGCATGTCCGGCACAGGAGCATGAAGCGACGTGGGGTCGTTGGGGTCGTGCCCTGCCAATGCCTGCAGCATGATCCCGGCGTCAGCCGCGCTGCGGGTCATCGGGCCGACGTGGTCCAGCGACTCCGCCAGCGCCAAGACCCCATACCGGCTGACCCTGCCCCACGTTGGCTTGATGCCTACAGTGCCGCACGCCGCCGCGGGATAACGGATCGACCCGCCCGTGTCACTGCCCAAAGAGCCGTAGCATAGGCCGGCCGCGGTGGCCACTCCCGAGCCGCTGGAGGAGGCGCCAGCCCAACGGTCCGCGCCCCAGGGGTTCACCGGGATGTCGAACGACGGGTTGTATCCCGCCATCGCGCCCTCGGTGAGGTTCAGCTTGCCCAGGATGACCGCGCCGGCGTCGCTCAGCCGGCGGACCACAGTGCCGTCAAAGTCAGGCACGAAGTCGCGCAGCGCCTGCAACCCGCCCATGGTGGCCACGCCGGTGGTGAAGCACAGGTCCTTCACCGCGATGGGTACGCCGTGCAGCGCGCCTTTGTACTGCCCGGCGGCAATTTCAGCCTCGGCAGTTCTTGCCGCTGCCATTGCCGGTTCCGCCATGACGGTCACGTAGCTCTTCAGCTCCCCGTCCAGCGCGGCGATGCGGTCCAGCAACGCCTGGGTCAATTCCACCGGCGAAATCTCACGCGACCGGATCCGGGCCGCCACGTCGGTGATGGTTTGGTAATGCAGCGGTGTGTCCGTCATGGCGTGTCTCCTCTCGGCTAGGCCGCCGGTTGTACCAGTTCGATCAGCACGTCATCCGGACCTTCGATGTACGACAGCTTCGACCCCGTCGGCGTCTCGGTGATGGGCAACACCGTGCGGATGCCGGCGGCGGTGAGTCGCGCCATCTCCGCCTCGAGGTCTGCCACATCGAACCCGAAGTGCTCCAATCCCAGCCGGTTCAACTCCGCGACGGCGCGGTCGTCGGACGATCCCGGCGGCTTGGACGACACGTTGAGCCGGCACTGCCCGCCCATTTCCATGCCGATGGTGATGGTGCGCGGCATCACCTCCCGCTCAGAGACGATGCGGGCGTTGAAGTGCTTCTCGTACCACGCCGCCGTGGCGTGGGGGTCCGCGGCGCGGATGTGTACGTGGTTGATGCGGTATTCCATGGTTGGCCTCCCTTCAGGCGTTATTGGAGTAAATGGTCAGCATGGCAGCGATGAATTCCTGTGTTGCCTCCCAAGATACAATGAACTCCTCCCCCACTAGATGGCCCCGGTCAGCGTGGACGTGAAGTTTATCGGCATGGGACCAATTTGGTAGTAAAGCCCGACTATCCAACACTTCCACCGCGATTCGCCGTAGAACGTTCACCTTTCCTCCGGTGGTACCTGGGTTGGAACCTCGTTGATTGGCCACCGCATTGATGCATTGTTTTGCAGACTCGTACAGCAGCGCGCCAGCGCAGTCGGTGTCGGCGTCACGTTCCAAAAGCAAATTGGCCTGTTGTTGGTAGTTGCGCGCTCTGGCCTCGTGCTGGGTTGCTCGCTCCCTTTGCCCTTCAGTCGGCCCGTTGATCATCTAGACATTCCCTGATGAACTGTTCGGCTGTTTCGTAAGCCAGTTCCAACTGATAGCTTTCCAGCACGTCCATTTCGGCGTGGTCTTTCAGGAGTGAGCCTGGACCAAGCCCACTGCGATAGTAAAACTTAGTAACCGAACCATTCGCTTCCAAAGCTCTGGCAACTCCGATCAGGTCGATGTAGTCGAGGTTTGGACACTTCACGCCGTGGGCGTCGGCCAACACAACAAACGTGGCCTGAGTCGCCTGCCACATCAGCGCTGCGGCTTTGCGGTGGTTGCCTCCCGCCCGCTCCCTCTTGGAAGCAGCCACGTATTCCAGCGGCGTCAATTCCATCGCTGGCGCACTCATCTCACCCCCCTCCCTCGCGAGTCCCAATCGTTTTGTCGCCCAATCTACGGTGCATTATAGCAACGTGCCTTGCTACTTAGCGTCGTTCGCTTGTCGCGACCCTGGGTCCGTCGTTTCTGCACAAACATGAACCCAGCAGATCCTTTCAATTGGGGCAAATTGGCGGTCAGGCTCCCTTTGCCCGGCCAAAGCACCCGAATTGTGGGGAACTCTATTATCCCGCTCACTTCCTGGGCCCATCCAAAGTAGATCCGTCATTCATACTTTCGCACGAATCCACTGCCAGCCCAACTAAATGCGACCTGGATTCCCATCTTTGCGGCGATGGTCTCGAGATCCCAAACCACGATGACCTGGACTTTGGAAATGCCCTGCCGCACTTACCGTTCCGGTTGCCCCCGTTCGGCGCCGTTGCTACACTGGCCGTGTCTTGACCCCAAACCACCATGCGCCCAGCGCGACCACCAGGAGAGCACCATGATTTACGAAGTACGCACCTACGACCTCAAACCCGGCGCCGTCGCCCAGGCGGAGGAAGCCTTCGCCGAGGCGATTCCCCACCGCGAAAAGTACTCCCCCATCGCTGCCTTCTGGCACACCGAAATCGGCCCGCTCAACCAAATCATCCACGTCTGGGGCTACGAGAACATCGAGGAGCGCAATCGCATCCGCGGCGAGGCCGGCAAAGACCCCAACTGGCCGCCGAAGATCACCCCCGGCAACATCCTCAACATGAACGCGGAGATCTGGAACCCCGCCCCCTTCATGCGGCCCATGGGCGGCGACCAGGCTCTGGGCAACATCTACGAGATGCGCGTCTATACCTACGAGAACGGTTCCATGCCCGAACTGCTGCGCCGCTGGGAAGATTCGCTGCCCTACCGCGAGGAGTTCTCCCCGCTGGCCGCCGGTATGTTCACCGAGTTCGGCGACCTGAATAAGTGGATGCATGTCTGGCCCTACCAGGACCTCAACCACCGCGCCGAGGTCCGCGCCGCCGCCAGCAAGATCCCCCAGTGGCCCTCCGGAGCCCCCGGCCGCGTCAAGCAGGAGACCAAGATCATGGTGCCGGCCAGCTTCTCCCCCATGCACTGACGTCGCCTTTTGTTGTCGTCGCGATTCCCGCCTGCTGCACCGTTATTCCCGCGCGGGCGGGGATCCAAGGCTGTACACAGGAGATTCATATGGTGGCGCAAAATGAGATTGCATTCGTCGGGGTGGACGGCTGCCCGTATGGTTGGTTTAGCGTAGGGTTCAGTCCTGACGGCCATTGGGTGACGAACGCATTCCCCACGTTCACAGAATTGCTGGCTCATTATGCTGGTGCCGAGCTTATCCTAGTGGACATCCCGATAGGACTGCCAGACGGTCCCGAAGAGCGAAGATGCGATCCGCAAGCAAGGGAATTGCTAAATCAAGCCGCACACAATCTCGGGTCCCGGGTTTTCCGTACGCCTACCAGAGCTGCTGTAGAGTACCTCGCGCGCAGGCTCTGTTATAGAGATGTGGTCGACGGCGTTCACTGTGAACTCACGGAAGCCATTCAGGGTGAATTTGGCAGGGATGTGCAGCCCAATATCGCCCAAGACGTTCAGCGTGAAACCATTAAAGCCGTTCGGCATGCAATCACCAAGGCCATTCAGCGTGAGATCACAGGAGGATCGCTTCCTATACAAACTCTTGAGATAACCTTCAAGATAGCCGAAGTCGATAATTTGTTGCCTCGTAACGCAGCTCCATATATCAGGGAAATCCATCCCGAAATTTGCTTCTGGGCGTTGACGGGTGGGAATCCCATAGTGCCCAAAAAGGATACACAGTCGGGAATGGCAGCTCGCATCGCAGCGCTTAATGGTGTTGAAGTGCCGGCTCAAGAAATATTTGATAACGCCTTGGCGCGTTTCCCCAGAGGCCAGGTGCGCAATGATGACATTCTTGATGCACTCGCAGCAGCGGTAACCGCTTACCGAGGATCGCTGAACGAATTCCAAACATTGCCCGAACCACACCGAAGGAATGAACAAAACTTGCCGACAAGGGATGCGACGAACGACTTAGCAATGGAGATGGTGTACTGGCGACCGTAATCTACCCCACAGCAAAACCCCAACCGGTGAGCAGCAATACCTCATGGTAACCACCACCGACCGCGTATCCGCCATTTTTGCCGACGCGCGGGCCGTTCACGCCGACGCGCTGCGGTTGCTGGAGGCCGGCGACATCCGCGACGCTGCGGAAAAGGCCTGGTGCGCCACCAAGTGGGCCACCGATGCGCTGATCCTGGCCCGCACGGACGAAGCGCCCGAGTTTTTCTCGGATACCTCTCGAGGATTGCTCATGCTGGCTGAAGCAGACAGGGCGATCAATCCTTTGATCGGACGCTACTACTCAAGACAGGGCCACGTCCATGGTGAATGCTTCTACCATGGCATCTGCGAGCCGGTTGCTGAAGTGGAGCGACGCATCCGCCAGACGGCCGACTACATCAGCGACGCCGCCAGGCTGGCCGGATATTCCGACGCCTCCTGAAGGAAGGGGTGAAGCCCAAATGGTAGCCACCGACCGCGTTTCCGCCATCTTTGCCGACGCCCGCGCCGTTCACGCCGATGCGCTGCGACTGCTGGATGCCGGCGACATCCGCGATGCTGCGGAGAAGGCATGGTGCGCCGCCAAGCGGGCCACCGACGCCCTCATCCTGGCCCGCACGGACGAGGAGCCGCAAATATCCTCCGATACGGCCAGAGGGCTGGTGAGGCTGGCTACGGAAGACCAGGTATTCCGCGCTCTGCGCAGACGCTATCATTCCCGACAAAGCACGCTGCATGGCGACTGCTTCTACTTGGGGCTCTGCGAGCCTGTTGACGATACTGAACGCCGCATCCGCCGGACCGCCGACTACATCAACGATGCCGAGCGATTAGCTGGCTATTCCAGCGCAACCTGACTAAAGAGGGTAAATCAACATGAAACTCCTGACCTACGACAACGGCTCCGGCCCCCGCTGCGGCGTCCTCCAGGACGACGCCGTGGTCGACGTGGCGGCCCTGATCGGTTCCGACCGGCCCTTGCCCGATGTGCGCGCCCTGCTGGATTCTGGCGACGGGGCCGTTGACCGCGTGGGCGACGCCCTGGCCGGCAGCGTGGCCGCTCCCGCCGTGGCCCTGGCCGACGTGCGCCTGCGTGCGCCGATTCTCCAGCCACCCACCGTGCGCGACTACATCGTTTACGAGGAACACGCCACCTCCCAGGGCACGCGGGTGGTTGATCCGGTGTGGTATCGCATGCCGGTGTTCTACTTCTCCAACCCGCTGGTCATCTACGGCCCCGACGAGGACGTGCCCTATCCCGCCGCCTCCGAGCAGCTGGACTACGAGCTGGAGATCGGCTGCATCATCGGGCGTTCCGGGAGCAACGTTCCGGCGTCCGAGGCACTGCAATATGTCGCGGGCTTCTGCATCTTCAACGACTGGAGCGCGCGCGACCTGCAGTTCGATGAGATGACCTTCGGCCTGGGCCCCGCCAAGGGCAAGGACTCCGCGTCGTCCATCGGCCCGTGGATCGTCACCACCGACGAGATGATGCCCCACATCAAGGACGGCCGCCTGGACCTCAAGTGCCACGCGCGGGTCAATGGCGACGACTGGCTTCGCGACGGCGAGGCGGTCAACGCGTGGTACAGCTGGGGCGAGATCATCGAGCGCGCCGCCAAGGACAGCCGCATCGCCCCTGGGGACGTCATCGGCAGCGGCACCGTGGGCGGCGGTTCCGTGCGCGAGTCCATCCGCAAGGGCTACGAGACCTCCCGCTGGCTGGAACCGGGCGACACCGTGGAGCTGGAAGTCGAGAACATCGGCGTCCTCCGCAACACGTTGGCGCCCAAGGTCGGCGTCAACGCCAGTTACGCCTACCTGCCTAACAACCCCACCGCCACGCCCGATCGCGGCACCGCGCGGGACTACCGCTACGAGCGGACGCGCTGACCTTTCGCGGGCGTCATTGCGAAGAGCGCGGCGGCGTGGCGATCCAGTAGCAGCAAGTCAAAGACTGAGGGGCAACCAAAACGGTCGCCCCTCAGTGCGCCTGTGCCTGCAGTGTCCTTAGTCCGGCGGGGCGCCCCACCGGTCGTAGCTGCACACTTCGTTCAGCGGCAGCCGCGTCACCGGCCCGAAATTGCCCCGGGGGTACCCGAAGGGCATACAGTACACCACCTGGGCCGTGTCCGGTATGTCGAACAGCTCGTGGACCCGCTCCTCTACCACCGCGTGCAGCGTGGCGATGGTGCCGCCGATGCCGAAGGCCCGCGCCGCCAGCAGCATGTTCTGCGCCGACGGTATCACCGACCCGGCGGCCTGGGCTCCCTTGGACGTGGCGCAAACCAGCACCATGACCGGCGCGTCGCCAATTTCGTTGGCCATGCGCATCGCGGAGCGCATGGAGTTGCGTCCCGGCGGGATGTCCTGCGGGCCCATGATGCCAGCGTCAGCCCGCTTGGCCCACCAGGCTTCGTGATATAGCTCCGCCAGCTTGCGGCGCGTCTCCTCGCCCTGCACGACGATGAAATGCCATTGCTGGTTGTTGCCGCCGTTGGGCGCGCGGATCGCAGCCTGCATGATGTCCTGCATCACGTCCGGCGGGATGGGGTCCGTCTTGAACCGGCGGATGGCCCGCTGAGAGAACATCGCTTCTCCCAAGGGAATGACGTTCAGTCGGTCGGCGGTGGTCACGTTGCTACCTCCAAGTTTGAGCGCTGCGCCCGATGTTACCACAACCGCCGTGCGCCCCTTGATATAATGACCCGACACCGCAGGTTGCCCATCGATCCGAATGCCCCATGGATCCGAACGCCCATGGATCCGAACGCCCCATCGAACCGGACGCCAGGAACAGCGATGACCGTGAACAATTGCGATCCACGCGCCCTCGACGTGGCCCGGGCTCTGCACGAACGGGAAAAACCCAAAGCGACCATCCTATTCGGCTCCCGGGCTCGTGGGGACTACGACGACCGACGTTCCGATATTGATATCATGATGGTCAATCCCGGGATGCCTGACCAGCCCTACAAAGACCGAACTTCTGAATGGGCCGAGGGTGTCGCTCAGATGACTTACGGCCGGTTCGTTCCCGTCCAGCTCGTCTGGTTTTCGCAAGACGTGTTCCGCGAGAAAATGCGGTACATCAACCACGTGACGACCCAAGCCTTGTTAGACGGAGTGGTCATGTCGTCCAACCCAGAGGACTACCAAAGCCGCTACTCCGAAAGACGCAACTCCGACGAATCGTGCGAGAGCAGCTACGAATACGAGTGGACGGACTACGACAACCGGGTGTACCACGCCGAGTCACACCTCAGGATATTCAATACCCTGGTTGACTTGGGAGAAATTGACCTGATGATAGCCCAACGCGCCCACTCAGCGTTGGAACACGCGATGAAGGCGGTCGTGGCTGCCCACGGCGGGACCTACCCCGCCACTCATAACCTGGCCCGACTCATCGGGACCATACGCAGACTGGACGACGAGCTGAGAGAATTCAGCCTGGGCGTATCGCCTGACATCTATTCCGAATACGCCGGAGACTTGGAGTATCAGCTGGAGCGAGCAAATCCGCTGCTCACCGAACAACCCAACTATCGCGAATTAACCGTCGCCGATGCTCAACGTCTGATCGACCGCGCTCGCGCGGTTCGCCAGATCCATGACAAGTAGACCCGGGAGGACATCTTGAACCAGCAGAACATCTCGGACGCGGAACAGGCCTACCGTAACCTGGGCGTTACTCCCATCATCAACGCCAGCGGCTCCGTCACCCGGTTGGGCGGCTCCCGCACCCGGCCCGAGGTGCTCGAGCAGATGGCCGGCACCGCTCGCGTCATGGTCAACATCGACGAGTTGAACCGCCGGGCCGGCGAGGAGATCGCCCGTCTGGTCGGATCCGATGCGGCCATGGTCAGCAGCGGGGCCGCCGGCGGGTTGCTACTCCAGGCCGCAGCCTGCATCGCCGGCAACGACCCCATCAAGATGCAGCGCCTGCCCGACACCGAGGGTATGAAGAACGAGATCATCATGCAGACCATGCACCGCTTCCCCTACGATCACGCCTACCGGGCCGCCGGCGCCAAAATCGTCGAGATCGGCAACTACCTGTTCAACCATCCCTGGGAGCTTGAAGGCGCCATCAACGAGCGCACCGCCGCCGTCGCTTACCTATGCGCGCCCTTCACCAGCAAGCGGGTCATGCCCCTGGCGCAGGTCTGCGAGATCGCCCACGACCACGACGTGCCGGTGATAGTGGACGCCGCGTCCATGCTTCCGCCCCGGTCCAATCTGCAGCGGTACCTGCGTGACGGCGCGGACATGGTGATATTCAGCGGCGGCAAGGGCGTCCGCGGACCCCAGGGCAGCGGCATCCTCTGCGGACGCGCCGACCTGATCGATGCCGCCCTCGCCAACGCCAGCCCGGCCCAGTTCATCGGTCGGTCGGCCAAAGTCGCCAAAGAGGAGATCGTCGGCCTGGTCACCGCCCTGTCAATGTTCGTGGAAGAAGACGAAGCGGCCGAAATGGCTCGGTACCGCAGCCTCGCCCAGCGCGTGGTGGACAGCCTGATCGAGGTGCCCGGCCTCAACATCAGCCTGGAACACGACGGCATCGACTACCTGATACCCAACGCCGTGCTGCGCCTCGGTGGCGACTGGTCCGGTCCCTCGGCGCCCCAGGTCGGCGCCGCCCTGCAACAGGGCGATCCGCCCATCTACCTGCAACAGCTCCGCGCGCCCGACGAGCTGATGGTCGATCCCCTGAATGTCAACGAGGACGAGATCGACATCATCATCCGCCGCCTGCGGGAGGCTTTGACTGAGGGTCGATGACGTGAGCAGAGAGCTTCCTTACGCAGAGAGCTTCCTTACTGCGGCTCTTCTCCTTGCTGGCGTAACTGCTCCCGCAACCTCCGCACAATATCGCGGTATTCCTGGTTCTCACGCAGGGTGTCATCCCGCACCCGCTCAGCGGATTCCTGTGCGCGTCGGGCCGCGAACCTCGCCTGCTGCGCTTCCTCCATCGCCAGGCGCACCCCACGCCGGTCCAGGAGAATCTCTCCGGTGGCGGGGTCCTGCAGCTCGACCTCTCCGTTGTTCCAGCGCAGGTTCAGCCGCAATAGCGGGCTGTATCCCCAAACAACTCCGTGGCCGGCGACGTTGATCGGGAACTCGCGGTAAACCCCGCGTTCCAGGTATTCGCCCAGAAGCGGGGCTCCGTACATCTCGCCGCCGCTGGCGTCAAATCGCCAGTATTCCCCAACACCCATTCGCGCGTACAGGTCGCGCTTGTTGCCAGTGTCCTGGGATGCTGTCGATTCGGACGCCACCTCCAGCACGAAATCTGGCGGCTTGCCCACTTCCCAAATCAGATAGCCGTTGCGCCGACGGATGGCACGGGCGTCCACGTCAAACGCCACGTACACGTCCGGCTGGAGCCGGCGGTTGCGGTCAGTGGGGTCGTAGTAGACGATGGTATTGGTATCTGCAAAGGTGTCGAGGCGGTCGGTGAGCAGGTCGGCGAGTATCTGCATCACGTAAAGGATGTGAGGGTTTTGCTGCATGGCGTCCGGCATGGGTTCCGGATCCGGCAGTGACGGCGCATCCGGCCCGAAAAACGGGTCAAGGTTCGGGATTTTGACGCCGTCCGACGGCGCGTAGGGTGTCCTGATGGTCATGGTCGATTACCGATAGCGCGTGGGATGGGAAACGGCCAGCGCAAAAACCGCGCGGCCGTCCTCCATACGATCGACCGGCATACGATCAACCGGCCGAAATACCGCTCGAGAGGTGGTACCGCTACACCACCGCTGCTTCCTGGAAGTGCGGCATCACCTCGGTGGCGAACAGCTCGATCGAGCGCATCACCTTGTGGTGGGGCAGGCCGGCGAATCCGAAGTTGCCGAAGACGTGGTTGATACCCGCCTCCTGCACTTGCTTCAGCCGCTCGGCGACCACCTCCGGCGTTCCCCGCAGCGGAGGCAGGCCGGCATGGCCGACGTCGTCCCGACGGTCCCGGTCCGACTGGCGGTTGGCCCAGTGCTCGTAACCCTTGGCGATGTTCCCGTTCTTGTCCATGGGCATCCCGATGGGCGCCCCGCTGCTGCCCACGGAGCGCAGTATGCGGGATGAGAAGTCTTCCAGCCCAACAGGGTCCCGCTCCGCCTCTTCCATGGTGGGAGCCACGTAAATCGACTTGGACATCGGCGGGTTCAGGTGCGCGTGGGGATGGCCGTATTCGTCCATCTTTTTCCGCCACAGCTTGATCACCTCCGGGGCCTGCCCCAGGATGTCAGTCGGCCCGCCGGTGATGACCTGAATGTTCCGACTGGCGGCGAAGTCGATGCTGGCCGGACTGGTGCTCACCGCCTGGAACAGCGGCGGATATGGCTGCTGAACCGGCTTGGGCAGTACCCAAACATCATCGACGTTGGTGTACTTGCCGTGGAAGGTCAGCCGTTCTTTCGTCCACGCCTGGATCATCACGTCAACGGCTTCCTGGAACCGCTCGCGGCTGGTGTCGATGTCCACGCCGACGCCATCGAATTCCTGCTGCTGGTAGCCGGCCCCGATGCCGAAGTTGATGCGGCCGCCGCTGATCACGTCGAGCATCGCCACTTCCTCAGCCACCAGGACCGGGTTGTGCAGCGGCAGGACGATGACCGCCGTCCCGATGCGGATCTGCTTGGTGCTCCCGGCCACGGCGCCCAGGAACGACCAGATGCCCGAGAGCAGCCCGTGACGGGAGAAGCGGTGCTCACCCAGCCAGGCCTCGTCCAGCCCGGCCTCGTCGGCGAACCGGATCTGCTCCAGCGCGTCGTTCAACGCCTGCGGCGGCGTGAAATCCTCGTGATAGGGAACAATGGTGAAAATTCCGAACTGCATAATGCGCCTCCTCGGTTGGCTGTGTTCAATACCGTTTGCCGATTCGCCAACTGGTCACTTGTAGCCACCGGCAGCTGTTAGCTTCCCGTGCGCCGCGCGATCATGGCGTCGGCCAGCGGGCTGGCTCCCGATTTCACCGATATGTTCACCAATGACGGGCGGCCCGAGTTGATCGCTCGCTCCACCGCCGGCCCCACGTCGTCCGGCTGTTCCACCAGCTCCGCGTAGCCGCCGATGCCCTCCACCACCTGGTCGTAGCGCACGCCCGGCCGCAGGGCCGTTCCCACGTCCCGCCCGAAGTAGGCCAGCTGGAAGGTGCGGTCGATGCCCCAGTTGCCGTCGTTGCCCATGATGCCCGTGATGTTCAGGTTGTGGCGGATGCAGGTGTCGTACTCCATGGAGTAGAATCCGAAGGAGCCGTCGCCCATGAACGCCAGCACCTTGCTGTCGGGGTAGGCCAGCTTGGCGGCCATGGCGTAGGGGATTGCCCCGCCCAGGTGGCTCAATGGCCCCAGGCGCATGAAGTGTCCCGGCGACCGCGCCGGCAGGTAACACCGACCCCACTGCACGTAGTCGCCGCCGTCCAGGACGATGAAGGTGTCCTCGTCCACCAGGTGCTCGATGCGCGTGTACACATCCAGCGGGTGCATCGGCGCCTCGCCAGTGGCGTTGCTCCGCAGGCTATCCAGCCAGGCCGTCTGTTCCTGCTTCAACTCGCTGATCCACGGCCCCAGATTCCGGTTGGGCTTGGCCGCCGCCGTCAGCTGGTCCACGATGGCGCCCAGGTCGCCCAGCAGGCCCACGGCAACGCCCCGGTTGCGCCCGATCTCCGCCTCGGACGGGTCGGCCTGGATGAGCTTGGCGTCGGCGTCGAAGATGCCGCCGTAGCGATAGCGATGGTCCAGCCGCTTGCCCAGCAGCAGGACTACGTCCGCCTCCCGGAACTTGCGGGCGGTGCGGTTCAGCGCGCCGTCGGCGTAGCCGAAGCACAGCGGATGCAGGTCGTCGATGAGGCCCCGCGCCTGTTCCACGGTGAAGATGGGCGCGCCCGTCGCCTCAGCCAGCGCTTCCAACTGCGCCGGCTCAACCGAGTAGCGCGCCGGGTTGCCCACTATGATGACCGGCCGCTGGGCGTTGGCCATCAGGTTGGCCGCCTGCTCGATCAGCTTCGGGTCGCCCTGCGACCGGCCCATGTTGCGGTACTCGTGGGGCAGGTACGGCGGCAGGTCCTCCTCGCTGATGGGCGCTTCCTGCAGGTCGATGGGCAGGGTCAGGTGCACTGGGCCAGGCCGGCCACTCATCGCCGTGCGGAAGGCCGTGGCGACGAACTCGGGGATGCGGTTCTTGTCGTGGATCATCCACGCGCCTTTGGACACGGGCGCGGCCATCGCTACCTGGTCGATCTCCTGGAAGGTGGCCTGGCCCTTCTCGGGCAATTCGGCGCAGCCGGCCACAAAAATCACCGGGCTCTCGGACGTGTAGATGGCGGGCAGGCCGGAGATGGCGTTGGCGAAGCCGGGACCGCCGGTGAACAGGGCCACTGCGGGCTGGCCGGTGATGCGCGCATAGCCGTCGGCCATGTGCATCGCCGCGCCCTCGTGCCGCGTGTCGATGAACTCGATGCCCTCATCCGCGGCGGCGTCCACCAAGGGCAATATCGTGTCCCCGACAATCGTAAAGACCTTCTGCACCCCTTCCTGCTTCAGGCAGCGAATGAACAGATGCCCACCATTCAACTCCGGCATAAAACGAAACTCCTCGTATAACATGGCCCTTCTATTGGGGCGTCGCCATCTTATCATAGGGCCTGCCCAGGCCTCCGACGGCACCGTGCTACAATCGCCTCACCAACCGCCTTCGGCGAGGTCCACCATGACCACCAAACCGACTCCAAAAACGCAGCCCACCGGCGACAGCTATGGGCTGACCAGCCTGCCCGACCCGCCCAAGCCGCCCGACGCCATGCAGCAACGACCCCACATCGCGCGCATGGACCAGGTCCTGCGCGCCCATTTCGCCAACCGCCCGGACGCTTTGGTTTCCGGCGAAGGCTACCTGTGCGACCTGCCGGGCAATGCCCGCCGTTCGCCGAACCCCGATCTCCTCGTGTCGTTTGGCCTCGAGATTCCTCCCGACGTGATCGAAGACGAGGCGAACGGGTACACCATCAGCGAAATCGGAAAGCCGCCGGAGTTCGTGCTGGAGGTGGCGTCGGAGACCACCGCGCGTCGGGACGAAACCGTCAAGCGGGACACCTACGCCAGCTTCGGCATATCAGAATACTGGCGTTTCGACCGCACTGGCGGCCGCTACTACGTTGCCGCGCTGGCGGGTGACCGGCTGGTCGACGGCGCGTACCAGCCGATCTCAGTTGAGACCGGCGACGACGGCATCATCCGGGGATACAGCCCCGCGCTCGGTTTGGAACTCCACTGGCACGACCGTCGCCTCCGCTTCTGGAACCCATCGACACAAACCTACCTGCCCGACTTGAACGAAGCGTTGGCAGCGCTGACCGCAGCGCAGGAAGAGATAAGGCAACTACGCGCCGAACTACAGCGACAGCAGAGCCAGGACTGAACTGCGCTGGCGGTTCGGTCAGGCTTCCTGGATTATTACGTCACCGCTGTCCCAAGCTTCCACAGTAACTCGGCTGCCTTCAAGCAACTCCATGCCCAGCAGGGGCTGGTCTATGGATAGTAATATCTCTACCGGGTCCAGGTGACCGTGCCACTCTACCCGCGATTCATAGTACTCTAGCGTATCTTCGAGACCGCTGGCGAGGATGCCTTGACGTTCGCCCTCGCTGACCAGCCCAAGCCGCTCAATGTCCGCTTCCGGCAGCATCAACCAGCCGGTGAATCCGGTGTCCAGAATGACCTCGCATCGTTGAAGATATCCGTTAGCGTCCATTACAGAGACGGCTAACCGCGGTTCTAACCCGCCTTGCTCGTTCCGCCCCACCCTACCGCTGACCACGTTTCACCAGCTTGATGCTAGGGTGTATTTTGTACGTTACCAGCACGTCCACCCATTCCTCCCAAGTGTAGGCGTTGGGCCGTCGTTTCCTCAGGCGTTGGGCCCCGTCAATGTGCCGGTCGGCAATCTCGTAGTCACCGCTTTTCACGTCGATGACCACCACCTTGCCCTTGTGCTCCGGCCCCAGGGTAGGGTGTATCTTTTCGCGGTAGATGGCGCGGCCAATGGCCGGCGCGTCCGATTCGTTGAACGCCATGATTATCGCTCCACGCCGCATGCCGCTCTGCTTAACGCGCCATTCTAGCACGAGGCCGCGCAGCAGATGCAGGCGGTTGAAGAGCGGTCAACTCCGGGCAGTGCGACGCATCCTGCGACGAGTATCACCCGTCTTTCCGCAGTGTAGATGGCGTGCGGGCCGGAGACAGCGTTGGCGAAACCGGGGCCGCGTGTCGATGAACTCGATACCCTCGTCCGCGGCGGCGTCAACCAGGGGCATATCGTGTCCCCGACAATCGTAAAGACCTTCTGCACCCCTTCCTGCTTCAGGCAGCGAATGAACAGATGTCCACCATTCAACTCCGGTATAAAACGAAACTCCTCGTATAACATGGCCCGTTTGTTCGGGCCGGGCCATCTTATCACGCGGGGTTAGTGAGTGGCGGAATCTTTTGTTTTCGACTACGTTTGTAGGCGCCGCTACTGTCGCCGGGTTAGGTCATTGGCATCTACTTCGTACCCCGCGCTCTGCAACTCTTGAACAAGCTTGAATTTCCAACCGTCTGAGTCATCCATCTGGATGTACAACACGCCGGAGTGGTCCGAAGGGATTTCGACATCGCTTTTGATCAGAGCACACGCCCGGTGGCGCCCCAACTTGCCAATGAAGTACCCAAATTCGAAGATCACATTTTGCCGGGATCTGGGCCTGAGGTGTTTTGTGTCGTCAGAAAGCGCTCCTTGATCATCGGGCGAAAAAATCGCAACCGCGAACTGAACTTGTGCGTAATCTTCAATTTTTTCGATTATGGTCCGGCCTCGATTCGGAAGTTCTTGCAACACGATCGGTTTGAGACCTAAGTCATCAATTAACCTGGCTACCGTGTCTTTGATCCCAATGTCCCGACCATGAATGATGAATATCTGATCGTTCATCGTGGCTTGATTTCCAGCAGGATCGGTCGCCTCTTTCTTTCGTCGTACCCGGACCGGTGGGTTGCTTAAGGGTGGTTCCGAGATCTCCATCAGCCGAGGTTCTATGCCTGTCAATTCGATTTGAAGAGATTCAGGCCACAGAGCCTCGTTTAGTTCACGCACCATCCTATTGATTGAACCGCGGTTCCCCGCATGTTCTTTAGGCGACCCAAGCCGCAGCAGCAGCCTTTCAAAGTCATCCGTGCCATTCAGGCTGTTTACAACCGTGGGAACCGGATTGGAATTCCTAGGTATGCTGCCCAAAACATCAGGATCAACAGTGACTCCGGAACGTATAAAAAATTCCGCGAATCGAACTTCACCTTGAGGGTCGTAAACAAAATACTGTTTGGTTATGATTTGGGTTATCGCCCTTAATGTAACACTGTCCAACTTTTTCAATATTACCCTCCAAGCTCAAGGCCGCAAACCAGCAAATGTAACCAAAGAACCCGGATTGACCTGATTATAGCAGGATGGAGGCAGCGTTTGAGTGCGGTTGCGTTCATACCACTTATGACCACTCCTGCAGATCCAACGATCAAAAGGTCCTTGGTTCCGTACGCGTTATACTCTCATCCGTGGGCACTCTCTACGTAATTGGCACTCCCATCGGGAATCTGGGGGACCTCACCCTCAGGGCCAGCCGCATCCTGTCCTCCGTGCCCCTCGTGGCTGCCGAGGACACCCGCGTCACCCGCCGCCTGCTCGCCCATCTCGACGCGCACCCGCGGCTGCTCAGCTGCCACGAGCACAACTGGAAACGGCAACTACCCCGCCTGCTGGAGGCGCTCGATGAAGGCGATGTCGCCCTGGCCACTGACGCGGGCTCTCCGGCCATCAGCGACCCTGGAGCCGGCCTGGTCGCCGCTGTCGCCGAAGCCGGTCACTCAGTGGTCACCATCCCCGGCGTCTCCGCCGTCACGGCCGCCCTATCCGTCGCTGGTTTCCCCGCCGACCAATTCCAGTTCCTCGGCTTCCTGCCCCGCCGTCGTTCCAACCGCTCTACGACACTGACCGACGCCGCTCGCTTGGGCCAGACTCTCGTGCTGTTCGAATCTCCTCACCGGCTTCGGGCGACGCTAACCGACATCGCCGATGCTTTGAACGACCCACCCATTGCGGTGTGTCGCGAGCTCACCAAGCTGCACGAGGAGATCTGGCGCGGCAACACCTCCGACGCCCTGGCCTACTTCGCCGAGCCACGCGGGGAGTTCACCGTCGTCATCGGTCCCGTCACCCTCGACGCACCGGATCAGACCGCCAGCCAGGACGAGCTGCTGCAAACGGCCCGCCAAACATTGGCGGAACACCGTGCCGCCGGCAAACACGGGCGCGACGCGGTGGCCGAGGTCGTCGCCTCTACCGGCCTCCCGCGCCGCGCCGTCTATGCCTTGTGGGTTGAAACGGGCAGCTTAGATTCGGGGAACGCAGGGAAGCGCTAGGCGCACACCACTACCGCTTCGCCCAGGCCCTCGATGGAAATCCGCCCTTCGGAAGCGAAGCCCAGCGGGGTAGGCGGAATGAGGCTTCCGGTAATCACCGTGTCGCCGGCCTTCAGGGGATGGTTACGCGCCGACAGCTCGTTGGCCAGCCAAACCAGCGGCTCGAAGGGATGGCCCATCACGTCCCGGCCGTAGCCCTCGCCCACCTGCTCGTGGTTGATGCTCATCACGCCCTTGCAACCCACCAGGTCCAGGCTCTGCCAGTCCGTAACCGGATCGCCCAGCACTACGCCGGAGTTCAGGATGTTGACCGCCACGCTCATCAGCGTGCGCTCTTCCGTGGTCAGATCGGCGGGCGTCCGCATGTCCACGATCTCAAAGGCCGTGGCCACCTCGGATACCGCTTCCGCCACCGAGTCCCTCGTGTAGGGGGCGCCCGACGCCGGCAAATCCTTTCCCAGCGTCACGCCTACCTCTAGCTCGATGCCCAGGTTGACGTACTCCGTGAAGTTCAGCACCACCGGCGAGCGCAGGATGGTCTTTTGGAACACGCCGCCCAGCACCGGATGGTTCAGCCCCGCCCGTTCCTGCATCACCGGCGTGGTGTACGCCAGCTTGTACCCCGCCAGCGGCCCCCACAGGCTGGACAGCATGCAGTGGAGTTCCAGCTGAATGGCGTAGGCTTCTTCCAGCGTCTTGGGAAACAGGTCGACCGGCAGCCGCTCGAAAGGCTGCACCTTGCGGTAGCTCTCGAATATGAACTCGGCGGCCGCGCGGGCCGGTGTCGTGGTTACCATGGTGCGCCTCCTGGGGTAAAGTCTTTGCTCATCAACTGCCGTCACACGCCCAAATTGTCATTGCGAGCGAAGCGTGGCAATCTCGTGGCTGTGGAATAAATCCCGCGGAACTGTTCCCGGAACCAGTCCGTGCATGACGCCTGTAATCCCTGTCCGTACGGTTGCTCCATATTAGCAAAAGCCGCCGGCTGCCGGTTTGTCGTGCCGGCGGCTGGCGGCTCTAAGCGCCCGAATTCAGCGCGGCGGGTTTTACTTTGCCTCGCTGACGCCCTCAAAACCGCAGTCGCGGTGCGTGCCGTCGCAGAAGGGCTTATTGTCCGACTGTCCGCAGCGGCAGAAGGAGACCCACTGACCCTCGGGAATGGTGTAGTTGTTGCCACTCTGGTCGACAATCTCAATCTCGCCAATGACCCGCAGCGGGCCGTTGCCCCGTATCTCTACTTTGACATCCGCCATTGTGAATCCTCCTCGTGGTTGCTGACAATTTAGCGACCGGCTATCGGTCCGCCGTGTGCCCAAGTTAGCGGCAAGGACAGCCGGCGCAGTGATTATTCACCAAATCGCAACTACGGTCAAATGCGGCGAGAGCGCACCCGACGCCAAAACGTAGGGGCGAATGATCACTCGCCCCCAGTTGATCGCAATGCCGATGTCCTTTACAGGTTCACCACCAGGTTGTCCGGCGTGCGACACAGGATGCCCTCCTGCTCTTCGTCGTAGGGGTTCTCCTCGATGTGCGGCGTGTTCGCCGGCACGAAGATGAAGTCGCCAGGCCCGGCCTCGATCCACTCCGCGAAGTTCTCGCCGAAATAGACCCGCACATGCCCTTTGATCACGTAGGCGGCGGTCTCCGCCTCGAGGTGTGTGTGCGGCGGCCCTTTTTCGCGCGGCGCGGCCGTCACCTTGCCCATCCAGATCTTGGTGGTGTCGCCCTTCCCCGGCACGACGGCCGGCTGGCGCACCATCCCCGGCGTCTGGACAGTTTCCGAGGCATCGCCCACCGTGTGCACCACGTAGGGCTTCAGGTCAGTTTGTTGTTCCGTGGTCGTCATCGTTTTCGCTCCTTGTGTTGGTCACGGGGATAGCGGAATGTGCGGCGGGCCAACCGGATAATCTTCCCGCCGCCCGGTATCGCCGTCTTGGATGATAAAGTCTCGGCGGTCGCGGTACAAGCGCGCCCGGTTGAGCACTACCTCATCGTCCCAACCCACTTCGTCGTAGTGCGTCATCAGCCAGTATTTGTGGTCGCCGACGAACAGGTAAACGTTGTCCATCGCAAAGAAACGGCTCGGCACGCCTTCCCCGTTGCGAAACCGCTCGCACACCGCCTTCAGCAGTTCCCACTGCCCGTCCTTCTGCAGCAGCACGTACTCATGCGGCCACGTCTCACGAGACGTCACAGCCTCCCGCCACGGGGCGTTGGCTATGAGTTCGGTGAGTTTCACTTGCGTATCTCCTGGAGCGCCTTTGCCTACGGTTCACAGTCTTGTCAATCTCCTTCGGGTGCCATTTCCCGCATCACCTTTTCCAACCGGGGTTGAAAGGCAGCTTTGAAGTTTGGCACCAAATCCAGCGCCCACCTTTGCAGCTCTGCCAGCTTCTCATCACGGTCTCCTATAGAGCCTCTTGTCACGAAGTATATTGAGCACATTCGTTGATGGTCCCTGCGATCCCACGAAACCCCCGGCAATTCCTTTTCTATTTCTTTCCGGTGCCGATCTAGCGCATCGAAAATCTCTTTGTTACGTTCTTGGTCAGGCGTGGCGATCCACAAGTACACGTCAAGGGATGGTCTGCCACCAAAGCTGTGCCAAAAACCGACATGGTACTCGATGCCAGCAAACCCGCTGGGAAATACCTGGTCGTTGCTGACCCCAGACATTTTGCGATCAGATATTCCAATGGCCCACAGGTCGGCCACCAAGGGCCTAAAAAAGGTGTTGTATTTCTGATTGATCGCTGGATATCCATACTTCGGCCATTCCACCCTCTGGTTGGGCCCGACAATAGGGTTCAAGCGGCGCTCGATAGTCTCGCCATTGCGCCAAGCGCTCATTTTCACCCCGTAAATCCGCAGCCCTGTGCTGCTATTGAGCCAATCAATAGTCCGCCGGTATCGTAGCGAGAACCCGCCGGCTACCCAGATAAGAATCTCAGAGTCGCTGTGTGCCGCGTAGTTCAGTAATGCGGCTAGATGGTCGTTGTCTGCATCCTCCATTTGGTTCTCAATAACCACATAGGCATCGCTTCCTGCAACTTTGGCTAAGATGTCAACCCTTCCGCTTCTGGGCAAGGCTGTTTCTTCCTGCACCAGTTCCAGATTTATTCCCACTGTCGCGCTCAGCAAATCCAGATTCTCGGCTAACCAAGGCGTGAAATCCCGTGCTTCATCGGGCCATATATCCCTCACGGGGACTCGTTCCGGTTTGCTTAGTTCTGGTATGGGCATCTGGTACCCTCCTCTTGGGTCAGTCCAGCGGCATTCCCAGCAACCGCTGGCACTGCCGAAAGTTGTTGCGGACCTGGTGGTCGGCAATGTCCAGCCGGTAGAAGTACCGATGCAATGCTTCGGCAACTCCGAAGTATTGTTGCAAGTTAATGTTGGGGAGTTGCGTATCAATTTCCAGTGATGCCTTTTGCATACCGCGGTGCGAGTTCAGCGCTTCCCGAGTGTATTGTGGAGCGATGTGCATAATGACGTGTGCAGCAGCACGTACTCGTGCGGTCTTGTCTCGCGGTAAATAACATCTCCCGCCACGGCGCACTGGCAATTAGTTCCGTGCGTTTAGTCATCACTACGCCGGTAGGGCGGCAACAATTAGACTATCGACATAGCTCCGGGTCAGTAGCATCAATGCTCGATGTGTATCCAACGACAGGTTCCGGTTATAGAAGTGACCGTGAAGCGAACCTGCGGACCTAAGTCCACTGCGCAAATACAAATCGTACCCGTGCCTCTCCATCAGGTGTTGGATCACTACGGCACGCCTTAATGCCCCGTCCGTTCCTGTTATGAGGCTATGTCGGATCGCAATCGCTTGTATCGCATTGTGAACAGCGCCCCAAAGCATCTCGCCAGCGGCTGCATCTTCGTGTTCTGAAATCAAACGATCGGACAATGCTCTGTATTGTTGGGCTACATCAACACGCGCCTGTAAAGTCATCCGGCGGTTTCCAGATAACCGCGCAGGGTACTCACGAACACCCTGATGTCTGGGACGGAATGACGCATCTCCTCCCAGTCTTCGTAATGCCACCGGGCATTGTCCCTGAACGAACCGGCCGCGAAGTAGCCCAGAAGATGCCAGTTCTCTACGCCACGGTCATGCTTCTGGTCCAGCCATTTGGCGAAACGCATCAGATCTTCTTCATCGCTGTGAGGTCGGCCATGGCGTTCGGCAAGGCTGGACATCGCATGTTCCGCAGCCTGCCACAGCAACACGGATCCCTGATCATGGTCTCCCAACGCGATAGTACGGTCGGCTTGGTCAAGCAGAGCAAGTGAGTCGTCATTCATAGCCTGACCCCTCTAGCCCCATTATGGTGTGCCAATCGACAGCAGGGGCGAACAATCGTCCGCCCCTACCGTTCTTGCCGTCGCTGTAACGTCGACGCTAACCGCCGTTCTGTTCCCACAGCGCTTCGAGCACCGCGCCGGGGTTCATGGGCAGGTTGGTCATCCGCACGCCCGTAGCGTCGTGGATGGCGTTGGCGATGGCGGCCATGGGCGGGACGATGGGTACCTCGCCCACGCCGCGCACGCCGTAGGGATGCCCGGGGTTGGGCACCTCCACCACCACCGTGTCGATCATCGGCAGGTCCAGCGCGGTGGGCATCCGATAGTCCAGGAAGCTGGAGTTCTGCATCTGGGCGTCGTCGTTGAAGTAGTACTCCTCGTTGAGCGCCCAGCCGATGCCCTGCACGGCGCCGCCCTGGATCTGCCCTTCCACGTAGGAGGGGTGGATGGCGGTGCCGACGTCCTGGAGCGCGGTGTAGCGCAGTATGTCCACCTTGCCGGTGTCCTGGTCCACCGCCACGTCGGCGATGTGCAGCGCGTACGCCCCACCCACACCGGTGGGCGACACGTTGGCCCGACCCACGACGGGGCCGCCGGTGCCGTTCAGCCGCGGCGCCAGTTCCTTGAAGGTGAACCGCAGCTCCGGCTCCGACTTGTGCTGGATCACGCCGTCCGAGTACTCCACGTTTTCGGAGTCGATGTCCCAAATGCGCGCGGCGCGGGTGATCATCTGCTGCTTCACATCCTGGGCCGCTTCGTAGGAGGCCCAGCCCGTCTTGAAGGCCACGCCGCTGCCGCCGGTCATGGAGGTCCACCCGATGGAGTTGGTGTCGCCAACCGCGGGGGAGACGTCTTCAGCTGCGATGCCCAGCACCTCGGCCACATGCATCGCCGCCACGGCGCGGGAGCCGCCGATGTCCGGCGAGCCTTCCACCAGGCTCACCGTGCCGTCCGCGAGCACGCTCACGATGGCGCTGGCCGGGCCGGTGCCGTTGAACCAGAAGCCGCCGGCCACGCCGCGACCCACCTTCTTGCCCTCAGCTTCCGGCGACCGGTCGATGGGAGAGTTCCAGTGGTCGTGCTCCCGGCCGGCCTGGAGCGTCTCCATCCAGCCGATGCTGCCGAACTGCGGACCCGTCACCCGACGGTCGCCCTGCTTGGCGCCGTTCAGGGTGCGGAAGTCCATCTTGTCCATGCCGATCTGTTCGCAGATCTCGTCGACCACCGACTCGACGGCAAAGGCCGCTGCCGGCGAGCCGGGAGCGCGGTAGGCCGCCGTCTTGGGGTGGTTCAGCACCACGTCGGCCGCCTCGACCCGTCCGTTCGCGATGTTGTAGCAGGACAGAGCGCACTGCGCGCCCGGGTTCACCGGCGAGCCGGGATACGCGCCGGCCTCGTAGTACAGTGACACGTCCGCCGCGGTGATCTTGCCGTCGTTGGTGGCCCCCATCTTCACCCGAAGGTAGCCACCGGATGTCGGGCCGGTGCCCTCGAAGACCTCGATGCGGGACATCTGCACTTTGACCGGGCGGCCCGTCTTCCGCGACAGCACGGCCGCCACGGGTTCCAGGTACACCAGCGTCTTTCCGCCAAACCCTCCGCCGATCTCAAGCTGCGTCACCAGAACCTTGGACACCGGCATGCCTAGGACCGTCGCCGTCTGGTCCCGCACGTTGAAGTGTCCCTGGCTGCTGCACCAGACGTGCAGGGTGCCGTCGGCGTTCCACAGGGCCGTTGCCGCGTGGGGCTCGATGTAGCCCTGGTGCACCGCCTTGGTGCGGAACTCGCGCTCGATGACCACGTCGGCGGCGGCGAAGCCGGCCTCGATGTCGCCCAGCTCGTAGAAATAGCGGTTGGGCACGTTGCCCACCTTGCCGGCGTCGCCATCGCCCAGCAGGCCGCCGGGACGCACGTTGGGGTCGTTCAGGTTGGCCAGCCGCTCGTGGACCAGCGGGGCGTCGTCGCGCATGGCCTCGAGCACGTCGGTGACGGGCTCCAGCAACTCGTACTCAACGTCGATCAACGCCAGCGCCAGCTCGGCTTCGTGGGCGCTGTCCGCGGCCACCGCGGCGATGGCATGCCCCTTGTACAGAGCCTTCTCTGCCGCCAGGCAGTTGTTGCTCAGGAACTTGGGGTTGATCATTGCCCCTTCGCCCAGGTCCAGCACGCGCCCGCCCGCCTGCGGCAGGTCGGCGGACGTTACAACGGCGTGCACACCGGGCATGGCTTCCGCCTTGCTGGTGTTGATGCTCTTGATTCGCGCGTGGGCGTGCGGACTCCGTAGCACCTTGCCGTAGAGCATCCCGGGTAGCGACAGGTCCGCGCCGTACTGCGCCCGGCCGGTGACCTTATCGGTCCCGTCGTGGCGGATGGGTCGGCTCCCGATTACGTTGTAGCCGTTGGTAGCGGCGGATCGCTGAGTGGTGGTCATGGTTCACCTCGCAATGTGGGGTGGGACGGTGACATTAGCGTGATGGTGCCATCTTACCATACGGGCATGCCAGCACTGGAAATTTGCCCCGGTTTGCCTGTTGCGCGCCCTTGGTTGTGTTAGAATCGCACAAAGGCCTACTCGATTCATACGTGACAGACCGTTGCCATTCAGCCAGGCTGCCGCATTCAGCATCCGGATGCCGCCCTCGTATGACCATAAGTCAGCCCGCCGCCCCGTGAATACGAAGCTACGCTGCGGGCTCCGGCACGATTCCACGCTTTCCGTCGACTGCGAAGTGGCGGCGAACAGTCAAATGACATAAAATCGTGCTCCTTTTATAAGAATTTTTCGATGAGTGCGCTATAATTACGCGCGCCGAAACCCCAAACATTGCGGTGACCGCTTGACTCGCGTCTGGCCCGGTTGCCCCGGAGGAAAAGCAGGACATGAGACCCCTGGAAGGCATCAAGGTACTGGACCTGACCCGCGCCTTGGCCGGTCCATTTTGCGCGACCATGCTCGGCGACTATGGCGCCGACGTCATCAAGATCGAGCGGCCCGGCGCCGGCGATGACACCCGCGGGTGGGGACCTCCGTTCATCGGCGAGGAGTCCGCATACTTCCTCTCGGTCAATCGCAACAAGCGCAGCCTGACCCTGAACCTGCGCGACGAGCAGGCCCAGCAGATCTTCCTCAAGCTGGCGGCCGACGCTGACGTGATCGTTGAGAACTTCACCCCCGACGTGATGACCAACTTCAACCTTGGTTACGAGGACATGAAGAAGGTCAATCCCGGCATCGTCTACTGCTCGATCTCCGGCTTCGGCGCCAGCGGCCCGTACCGCGACCGGCCGGCCTACGACCAGATCATGCAGGGGGTCAGTGGCCTGATGAGCATCACCGGCGACCTCGGCGGAGACCCCCAGAAGGTCGGCATCGCCGTGACCGACATCGGCGCCGGCATGTGGGCTGCCTTCGCCGTCATGGCCGCCCTGTTCCATCGCAACTCCCCCAGCGGCAACGGAGAAGGCCAGTACATCGACCTCTCCATGCTCGACGCCCAGATCGCCTGGATGACCTACCAGGCTGGCTACTACTTCGCCACCGGCGATGCTCCGCAGCGGCTGGGCGCGGCCCATCCCACCCTTGTGCCCTACCAGGGCTTCAAGGGCGGGGACGGTAAGTTCTTCAACGTCGCGGTGGGCTCCGAGCGTCTCTGGGAACGGTTCTGCCGGGGCATCGACCGCACGGAGCTGAAGGACGACCCCGATTACGCCACCAATGGCGATCGGGTCAACCACCGCTCCCAGCTGGTGCAGATGCTGGAGGAGCACTTCCGGAGCAAGGACGCCGACGACTGGGTCGCCGACCTGCAGGCCGTCAGCGTTCCCGCCGGCCCCATCAACGACCTGAAGGACGTTTTCAACGACCCGCAGGTGCAGCACCGGGAAATGCTCCTGGAAATGCCTCATCCGACCCTCGGTTCAATCCAGCAGACCGGCTTGCCCATCAAGTTTTCCGCAACGCCTGGCGAACTGGAGAAGCACCCGCCGCTCCTGGGTGAGCACAACCGGCAAATACTCAACGACCTGGGTTATCCGGACGCCGAAATCGACCAAATGGCTACCTCCGGAGTCATATAAATCCGGCCGGCGTGAGGGCAGGGAGGCAGTCGAAATGGACTTCGGACTCCAGGATACGGTCGTCCTGGTGGTTGACTCGCACCTGGCGATCGCCACGGCCACCGCTACCGCGTTGGCCAAAGAGGGCGCGATTCTCTCGTTGACCGCACCGGATAACTACCGGATGCGCCACGTTGAAATGGCGCTTGCCCGCAAGCACATCCCCCAGGACCGCTTCCGCGCCGTCATCGCCGACCTTGACCGTGAGCAGGACATCCACCGCCTCGTCCGCGCGACCCTGCACCGCCAGGGCAACATCGGCGTCATGGTCACCACCGTGCAGGACCAGGGCAACTCGCCGGCCAGCGAACTCGAAGACGAGCAGATCGAGCCGGCCCTGGCCCGCAACTTCATGTCCGCGGTCCACCTGACCCGCGAAGTCCTCCCCCACATGCGGCGCTACGGTATGGGCCGTATCATCAACCTCGTGCCCTTCTCCGCGATGGAAGTGTCCCCACGCAACACCCTGTCCTCCCTCAGTCTCGCCCCGGTGTTGGCCTACTTCAAGGGACTGGCCTCGGAGCTCGCTCCCAACAACATCACGGTCAACAACGTGATCTACGCCGGCGTGGACAGCGACGAGATTGAGGATCGGGCGCGCTCCCAGGACTACCAATCCACTGATGACGTGGCCGATGAGCAGGCGTGCGCCGAAGCCAAGTTGGAGGAAATTTCCGAAGCTCCCATGAAACGCATGGGCACGCCCAAGGAGATCGGCGACATCGTGTGCATGATCGCCTCGGCCCAGGCATCCTACCTCACCGGCGCCAACATCATCGTCGACGGCGGCATCCACCACAACTACGCCTGATCCTGCCGGGCCCTGGAGGCCTCGCAATTTTCCCGAGGAGGCCTTCCGATGGTCAACGCCAGGATGCTGAACGACGCCCGCCAGTTCCTGCAGGCGGAAGACCTCCCCGCCTGGCTCATCTACGACTACCTGGGCTGCAACCCCGTCCTCGCTCAAGTTGCCCCGCCGTCGGGCCACGTAACCCGCCCCGTCTTCCTGTTCGTGCCCGCCGCCGGCGTTCCAACGTTGCTCACCCACCACGTGGACGCCGGCAAATTCGCGGATGCCGGCGAAACCGAAGATGTCCAAACCGTCGTCTACAGCAGCCGCGCCACCCTGGAACATGCCCTGCAGGACACGCTGGACGGCTGCTCCCGCGTTGCCATGGAATACTCTCCACGCAACGGTCTGCCCCGCGTCTCCAGGGTCGATGCCGGAACCGTCGAGCTGGTTCGCAGTATGGGCGCCGAAGTGGTCTCCTCCGCCGACCTGATGCAGTATGCCACTCAGCGATGGTCTCCCGAGCAGTTGGCGGGGCACGAACGCGCCGCAGAAAAGCTGGGCCGCATCGTCAATGAGGCCTTCACCCGCATCGGCCAGCGCCTGGCCGATGGCCCCACCGAGTTCGAGATTGCCGAGTTCATCCGGCGGCGCTTCCGCGAAGAAGGACTGATCACCGCCGACGGCCCCATCGTCTCGACCAACGCCCATTGCTCTGATCCTCACTACGAACCCGCCCCCGAGGGGAGCAGCGTCATCGCCCCCGGCGATTGGGTCCTCATCGACCTCTGGGCCCGGGAGGACACCCCCGGCAGCGTCTACGCCGACATCACTTGGACCGCCTATGTCGGAGACACACCGTCCGAGCGTCACCGGCAGGTATTCGACATCGTCCTCGGCGCCCGCGACGCCGCGCTAGCCTTCCTGCAGGACGCTTACGCCGCCGGCGATCCCGTCCAGGGCTGGCAGGCTGACGACGTGGCCCGCAGCTACATTTCAGATCACGGCTTCAGCGATTACTTCACCCATCGCCTGGGCCACAGCATCTACCACACGGTCCACGGCGAGGGCGTCAACCTGGACAACTTCGAGACCCACGACACCCGCCGCATCATTCCCGGCATCGGGTTCTCCATCGAGCCCGGCATCTATCTGCCCGAGTTCGGCGTCCGCTCCGAGATCGACGCCTACATGAGCGAGGACGGCCCCTACGCCTCGTCACCCGTGCAACGGGATATCGTCCTGATTACGGCCCCGTGATCGTTCCCACGAAGTCCAGCTCCAGCAGGATTTCGTCCTCGACGCTCACCACTATCGCCACCCGTGGCTTGTCCATCCCGAAGCGCTCGAAGGTGAACACGATGCTGGCGGTCCCGCTTACGGTCCCGTCTCCCGGGAAGTCAGCCATCGCGTCCCAGGTAACTTCCCGCGTCTGATCCTTGATCGTTAGATCACCGGTAATGGTGAACTCCACCAGCCCGCTGGCATCGGCCAGCGACACGGGAAGGCCGTCTATAGCCGTGGGTTGGAACACTATCTCGGGGTAGGTATCCGTCTCCAGCGTGCGGTTGCGCACGTAGCCATCCCTGCGGTTGCTGTCCGTTCGCAGCGTCGCTGCCTGCACCGCGATGCGGCTTCCGTCGGTGACCACGACCCCGTCGGCGTCAATGGCGATGCTCCCCGCCACGTCCGGCGTTTCCCCCGTGGCGATCTTGAAGCCGGTGTTGGCGAGCACCTCCTCCACCTGATAGCGGGCGATGGTGCCTTGGCCCAGCGTGAATACGGTCTGCCCCGCGGCCGCGGCCGGTTCCTCCGTCGGGGTTTCGGTGGGAACCTCCGTAGCCGCCATCGCCTCAGTTGGAGCGGCAGTTGGGGCGGCGGCGGGTGCAGCTGTTTGAACGGTGGTCGCAGTGGCTGGGGGGGCCTGGGTTGCCGCCACCGCTGCGGGCGCCGAAGTTGCGGGCGCGGCCGTAACCGCCGGAGCGGCGGCAGACTCGGAAGCCGGGCCGCCACAGGCGACCATCAACGATGCCGTCAGGAGGACGACTGCGAACAGTGCAGCGGGCAAGGGAAAGAAGCGCATCAGACGATCTCCTAAAGTTATGCGAGGCGGGGTATCCCGTTGATTCTAACATTGCCCCCCTCGTAGGGCGGCGGTACAATCTCGCCAACATCCGCCAAGAAGGGAGCAAACTACCATGAAATTCGGCCTTGCCTACGAGATGCAGCGTCCCGAACTGGACGACCACGCCGTCATCGAGGAAACCATCGAGCAGGTCTGCCTGGCCGATGAGATGGGCTTCGACTACGTCTGGTTTGTGGAACACCATTTCCTCACTACCTTCAGCATGTCCCCCTGTCCCGAGGTCATCTTCGGCGCCCTGAGCCGCCTGACCAAGCGTATCCGCCTCGGGTTCGGCGTCGTCATCCTGCCCTACCACCATCCCGTTCGGGTCGCCGAGCGCGTGGCAATGGTCGACCACCTTACCAACGGCCGCGTGGACATGGGCACCGGGCGCAGCGCGGCCTACGAGCAGACCGGCATGGGCATCGACCCGCGCGACACCCGCGAAATGTGGGAGGAATCCCTCAAGATGATCCCCCAGATCTGGAACTCCGACTACTTTGAATGGGAGGGCAAATACTGGAATGTGCCTCCCCGTCAGGTCCTGCCCAAGCCTTACCAGCAGCCGCACCCACCCATCTGGGTCGCCGCGCTCCAGCCGACCACCTACGAACTCGCTGCCCAGCGCGGGATCGGCGTCATGGCCCTCGGCGTCAGCGCGCCCTCCGTGCTGGAGCCCCACATCGCCGCCTACCGGGAGAACATCAAGAACGCCCAACCCGTGGGGCAGTTCGTCAACGACCAATGGCTCAGCTCCGTGTTCGGCCTCTGCGGACCCGACAACGGCGCCACTCGCCGGCTCTGCGCCGACTCCCTGAAGACCTTCTTCGGCCCCGGCCGTCCCTACGTGCAGGACCAGAAGGATGTTTATGCGCGACTGCTCGACCAGTGGGGCGGCATCCCCGAGCACCTGGAGCAGAACTTCTCCCGCTATGTCGACACGTCCGCAGAGGGCGATTCCGCCGACGGTGGCGTTGACCTCTCCGGCGGGACTGCCCTGGCTCAGAAGATCTGGGAGGAGTTCGACGCTGACACCCTGGCCGAACGCGGCGTCATCGTCGCCGGCGACCCCGACAGCTGCATCCAGGCCGCCAAGCTCCACGAAGCAACCGGCGTCGACCAGCTCCAGTTCCTGATGGCCACCGAAACCGTCGCCCACGACAAGGTCATGGAATCCATCGAGATGTTCGGCAAGCACGTCTTCCCGGCGTTCAAGTAAGCGTCGGCGGCAGGGCCGATCTCGCTGGGCGATCCGTGTGCTAACCTGAAGTAACGTCCACCAGCCCTACACGGTTACTGAGGTAACCCGATTGACATCGTATATCCTGGACCTCGATCTGCCGCCGGAGCACCCGCTGCGGCAGATCCTTGATGTCATATCTGCGCATCCTGAAGTGCGCGAGGCGGTCCTGCGTGTCCTCCTGACCGAGGATTTTCTGGCCCTGCCCGGTCAAGTGCAGGAATTGCGCGGAGACCTGCAGGATTTCAAAGCGGAAACTAGAGAACAATTCCGTGCTGTGAACGAACGTTTGGATGAACAAACCCAACGTCTGGACGGAACCAATCAACGCCTTGATGAACAAACCCAACGTCTGGACGGAACCAATCAACGCCTTGATGAACAAACCCAACGTCTAGACGAAACCAATCGACGCCTTGATGAAAACACCCAACGCTTGGACGGAACCAATCGACGCCTTGATGAAAACATCCGCCTCACTAGGAGCATCCAAGGCTCCGTGGGTGCGTTGCTCGGAGACTCCTACGAGAATCTTTGCCGACGCGAGATCGCCGCAATTTTAGACGGCCGTATGGAACGCGCGGTGCTCGCCGACCGCGAACGCATCAGCGAACGCTTAGGAGAGCATCGACACCACGATTTGATCAGTCGGCAGGACTTCTTGGATGGTCTCAGGCCAGACATTATTGCCCGTGCCAAAAGTGACACTTCCGAAAGTGGCCAATTCGCCATCGTAGAAGTGTCGATCACTTTCAACCGGAGCGATCTGGAAATCGCCGCTCGCCGAGCCGGCATAATTTCAAACGTTACCGGTGTCCCTGCCAATGCCTTCGTCGTAACGCATCACCACTGGCCGGACGAAATGGACGAAGTCGCCGCGCAATTGGGGGTAACGATCATACGCCACGAGGCGCCGCAATACGCCGATGTTTAGGGGCTGCACTCAGGCAGCCCCCCATTTGCCACGGTCGCGGCGATTCCCGTCTCACGCCGGTTCCCCCGTCAAGTCGCTCACCCTCGGCGCAACCTCCTCAGCGATCAGCCGCAGGCAGTCCATCTCCCACTGGTGGTCGTCGGGGTCCTGCGTGATGCACAACAGGTGTCCGAAACCGCCCACGCCATCGTAGAGCTGCCGGATGCGTTGGGCGCACTCGTCTGGGTCGCCGACGATCCAGATGTTCTCCATCATGTAGTCGACGGTCAGGTCGTCGTCGCTCATGTTGGGATCGATCTTCGTGGCCTGGATCAGCCCTGATCCCAGTCGGTTCGGCAACTGGTGCTGGAGGTAGTTTCGGCCCAGCACCGCGTGGGCCCGCTCGCGGGCTTCGTCGCTGGTCTCTGCCACGAACACGTCCCGCCCGATGCGCCAGTCGGACCGGTGAGCCTCGCGGCCGGCTTCGGCCGCGGCGTCCTCCACGGTGGTCCAATGGTCAGCCAGGTACTGCGGAGCCAGGTTGCTGCTGCTCATCGGGATGTAGCCCTCGCGCCCGGCCAGGCGGATACTGCTGCTCCCAATGGACGTGGCGGCCACCCCGATGGGAGGATGTGGTTGCTGCAACGGCTTCATGTGCAGCCCACGCTCCAGTACCGGGTCAAGTTCCGGCGCCTCGATGTCGAAGAACTCCCCGTGATACGAGAACTGTCCCTCCGACGCCCACAGGCTCAGCACCACGTCCAGCACCTCGGCCGCCCGCCGTCGCACGTCGTCGCCCTGGCTCGGGTCCATGCCGAACAGTTGCAGGTCGGTGGGGATCGCCCGATGCCCGATGCCCCAGTAGAGCCGCCCACGGGTCAGGTGGTCCAGCATGGCGATCCGGTGCGCTAGTTCGATGGGATTATGGATGGGCAGCAAGGTAACACCCGTCGCCAGCCGGATGTTCTTCGTCAGCGCCGATGCCTTGGCGATCAGCAGGTCGGGGAAGGGCGCGTTCTCCCAGCGCTCGGTGAGGTGCTCGCCGATCCACGCCTCGTGAAACCCCAGCCGGTCGGCCTCTTGCAGCAGGTCGAGGTCCCGGTCGTAGGAATCGGCGTAGGAACGGTGCGGCGGATGCAGCGGCATCATGAACAGGCCGAATTGCATGGGTTAACTCCTTGGCTCGGTTGATAGCCGCCAGAATAACCCACCGTTCCACTTGCGGCAACGCGAGCTATGGCAGCCGTCGGACCGGATAGTCCGGAAAGGTTCGGTTCCACGAATCGATATTGAACACGCCGCAGCCGCTGACAATCGGTCTCGTCCAGGTCACCGAACTCGGTAGCCGCAACGGCAGAATGCGCTCCAAGGCGTCTGTCCGGCGCACCATATCTCCCGGGCTCAAATCTATCTGGGCAATCAGCACGAAGTAATATATGGCTTTGTCTGCTCGTCCAGCCGCCCATTCGTAGAGAAACGTGTCGCGGTACTTGTATTTGAACTCATCGTCGCGGCGACCTACTTCCAGGCTTTCCACGAATTCCGCGCGAGCTTGCGGCGGGATATTCGCGGCATCAGGGTCCTTGAACTCGACAAATATGTAGCGGTCGGGGTGTTCAATAATGAAATCCACCGCTTTCATACAGTGGCTGAGCCCATGACTGTCGTCGTCGAACTTGCGGACGCTTATCGTGCCACTGACGGAGATCTCTAGACCCCCCTCCGTTAGCGTGGTCATTCCCAGAACCCGCCTAGACTACGCTTGATTTGGCGGTCGTAAAGGTCGTCAAAGGCTTCGCCAATTGCATTGGGGTGAATGTCCAGATACTGCCCTGTGGAGCGGCACGCGATCTCGCCATCCTCATCCCGATACAGCGAGTGAAACGCCACCTGGTCCTCCTCGGTCATCTGAAGGTCCAGCTCTTTCAGAATCACGTAATCGTGCGTCGCAAAGAAAACCTGCACCCCTGCCCGCTGCAGTTCGAGCAGCACCTCGATCACCACCCGAAACATCTTGGGGTTCAGGTTGGCTTCCGGCTCGTCCCAGAAAAGTACGGAGCCTTTCTGCAGCGTGCCGTTCCGGATCAGCAGCCATAGTAGCCCAAGCTTCCGCCAGCCCTCAGCAAGCAGGGTGAACTCTATGTCACCTTGTTCGTTGCTGAGAAAGAATTCCTCGCCGCTGACCGTAACTTTGCCGCCAATGACGTTTTCCAAGCTTTCGAGCATCCGCTCGTGCGCATCATCAACGGGTTCCCGCAAAGCTGGAAGATAAACGCGCAGCAGAATATCCTCATAGACCTCTTCAAAATGAATTTCCCGAGTCGCGTACAAGGACAGAAAACCGGGTGCGTTGGCCAGCACCTCTTTTACTGGAATGTATGCTGATTCGATCGCGCGATCTGACAGTTCGGCCGGCACGGTCACCGACCCTAGGCCCAAAATCCCGGAGGAGGCTTCCAATCTTGCCGTGCCAAAATGAACTTCGAGCTTAATGCCTTCCCCCTCATACCCTTGGTGAGCCAATCGGTAGCCATCGCGCCGGGACGGGAGAAATACTCGAACTAGCTTGTGCGCTAGATTGTCACCGGACCTAGACACAGCGCACGCCGCATAGCACGCCTTCATCAGGTGCGTCTTCCCCGTGCCGTTCGCGCCGATCAGCGCGTTGATGCCGGGCGAGAACTCCACCTCCAGGTCCTTGAACGCGGTGAAGTGTTGCAGTTTTATCTTGGTGACCGTCATTATGCTTCCCCGTCTCGCTGGGTGCCGATTCGATGCTAGACCTGCTGGCCGGCCACTGTCAAACACGCCGGGAACGCATACCCCCAATGTATAATCTATCCAACGATCCCTTTAGCGACCAAAGGTGCTCTAGCCATGCCCCTCTTCAAACGCCGCCCCGGCATCGCCGTCGTCGAAATGCACGGCGTCATCGGCGCCGCCATTCGCGAGCCCGACTACTCACGCATCCTGGAACGCGTCGCCAACAACCGCAAGATCGGCGCCCTGGTGCTCGACATCGACTCTCCCGGCGGATCCGCCACCGCCAGCGACCTGCTCTACGAAGCCGTCCGCCGCGTCGCGCAACGCAAGCCCGTTGTCGCCTACATCCGTGGCCTGGGCGCTTCGGGAGGATACTACATCGCCTGCGGAGCTGGCACGATCATGGCCTCCCGCGCGGCCCTCGTGGGCTCCATCGGCGTGATCTACATGCGCCCCATCCTGCAACAGTTGCTGAACAAGGTGGGCGTTGAAATCTCCATCTTCAAGGGCGGGCACCTGAAGGATATGTCCGGGTTCTGGCGGCATCCCACCGACGAGGAGACCGGCAAGTTCCAGGACCTGATCGCGGAGATCTACTCCCTGTTCGTATCCGTCGTCGCCGATAGCCGCAACATGACCACTGAAGAGACCACCGAACTCGCCACCGGTGAGCTGTACACTGCGCCGTCGGCCCGCGACCGGCGACTCGTCGACCGCCTGGGCAACCTCGACGACGCGGTCGCCGAGGCGATGCGGCAGAGCGGCGCTCGTCACAAGATCAGGAGGTTCCGGCCGAAGCGCCCGTTCATGGAGCGGCTGACCCCCTTCCGCGGGACCAGCACTCAGTGGCGTGCTCTGTCCGGCTTGGCCTCGATGGCTGCCGGCGGGATGTACATGCTGGAACCCGGTTTCCTGGGGTATGCCCTGACCCACACCGGCGACGACTGACCTGCCCGCCTCTACCGTTCGGCCGCCTTGGCCTCCTGCCACAGCGCTTCCTTGCCGTCCAGGGGCAGCGCGACAAAGTCCTGCTCCCGTTCCGACGCCAGGCGTTCCATCGCCTTATAGCGATTCCGGAACTTGCCGTTGGCCTGCCTTAGCGCGTCCTCCGCGTGTATTCCCGACCAGCGCGCCAGGTTCACCAGCGCGAACAGCACGTCCCCGAACTCGTCGATCTTGTCCTCGGGTGTGCCAGCCTCCCGGAATTCTGCAATCTCTTCGACCAGCTTGTCCAAAACGCCACCCACGTCGCCCCAGTCGAACCCGAATCGGGCGGCGCGATCCTGCATCAGTTGCGCCGCGGTGAGCGCCGGCAGCGCCGCCGGCACGCCGTCCATGGCAGACGGCTCCGGCTTGCCAGCTTCCCGTCTTTCTTCCGCTTTCAGTTGCTCCCAGTTCCGCTCCACCTGCCGTGCGTCAGACGCGGCGCCATCGGCGAAGACGTGGGGGTGCCGCCGGATGAGCTTGCGGTTGATGGCCGTCAGTACGTCGGCGATGTCGAACTCACCGGCCTCGCGGGCGATGTCGGCGTGAAATGCCACCTGCACCAGGATGTCGCCCAGTTCCTCCGCCAACTCCTGCGGCTCGCCCTCGTCGATCGCCTCCAGCGTTTCGTAGCATTCTTCCAGCAGGTTGCGCTTCAGCGATTCGTGGGTCTGCTCGGCGTCCCACGGGCAGCCGCCTGGCGCCCGCAGGCGCGCCACAACATCGATCAGGGACTGGAACTCCCCAATGCGCTCTTCAGGTATCGGCGAATTCATCGGAGATGTACTCATGTTCTGCATAGCGATGCTAGTATATCCCAGTCCCTTGCTTCATGCCTTTCGCCGTCCATTTGATCATCCTGCGTCTCTTCCGGTAATCTGTTACCGTCTGAGCCCGCCATCGGAGGCTTGCCATGGCAACGAAACCCATCGCTACCGGAACACGCATATCCGTCGCTGAGTTCCTGGACATTCCCGACGCCGGGGACCGGCGCAAAATGGAACTGGACGACGGACAACTGTACATCATGCCCAGAGCCCGAATCGTCCACCAGTTCTTGATGGCCCAGTTGTTTTTGCACATTGCCAACTACATCGATAGCTTCACGCAGCCTCCGGCTGCGGTCTATGTTGACCCCGTCACCGTCTTCTCGAGGGAGCCGCGCTATATCCTGGTGCCCGACCTGGCAATTGTCCTCTCGGGACGGCCTAATCTCATCGTGGGAGGATACCTCGAAGGTATACCTGACGTGGTGGTGGAAATCCTTTCGCGCGACCGCAACCGTGACCTCGTTCGCAAACGACAGATTTATGCGGGAGCCGGTGTTTCCGAATACTGGATATTTGATCCCCGCGACGACACTGCCCTTTTGTTGGAACTCCGAGGAAGCGACTACTCTTCAAGAGGCCTGCTGACGTCCTCCGACACTCTGACGACCCCCTTGCTGCCCGGCCTCGCTGTTCCATTGGCCGACGTGTTCCGGCATCGCCAGCGCCCGGTTGATGACTAACCGGCGTCCGTCCGCCGCTGCTGCGCTGGCCGCTGCTCAGGTTCTGGCCATCCCCGCCGTTCTTCTCTTCCTGGTTGCCGGCTCCGTGGCGTGGGCCGTCAACGATTCCGGACTCTACCGCAACGGTTTCCAACGCTATCAAACCTCCCACCGGTCCGGTATCTCCGACGCCGACCTGATAAACATCGGCTCCGAACTCCGCCGTTACTTCAACACCTCCGTAGAACCCCTGGCGGTTCGCGCACCCATCTACGGTGTCGAGCAGGCGGTTTTCAACCAGCGCGAAATCGCCCACATGTACGACGTCAAGCGCCTGGTCCGCGGTACCTACTTGGTGGCGCTGGGCTCTGCGCTGTGGATACTGTCCACGATGGTCCTCGTGATCGGCAGGGACCGGAGCGCATGGTCTGCACGGGCAATCCGGTTGGCGATCCGGGGTGGCTCCGTAACCTTGATTGCAGTCTTCGCGGTCGGTCTGGCAGCCCTCGCCAGCTTCGAGCAAATGTTCCTGCTCTTCCACCGCTTGAGTTTCGCCAACGACCTCTGGATACTCGATCCCCGCACCGACTACCTGCTCATCCTCTTCCCCGCCGGCTTCTGGTTCGACGCCACCATGCGCGTTGCCCTCACCTCGGTGCTAGGGGCGGTGCTGCTCCTGTCCGCCGGCGTCGCCGTGCTCGGTTATCGCCGTTGGGACGCGTACCGGCGACGCGACCCCGTTCCGCCGCCCGCCGACCCGTCCGACGGTTAGCGCGTCGGGATCACTTCGTGGGGTAAAGCTTCACTCCGAAGGTGGTTCAGGGAGCCGTCCCAGCAAGGACTCCAACCCCAACGACCCGCACAGTTCTTCCAGTGCGGGCCGGCGCGCCCCGGTCCATCGCAACTGTTCCGGCTCGGTCTCGCTCAGGGGCACGTCCAGCCGGAGCGTGGCGAGATTGCGGTAGAGCAATGCGTCTTCCCATTGGCCGGTCAACGCCGCCATCAGGTTGCCCGCCCCCCGCACCTTGACGTCCCAAGTCGCCAGGTCTGCGGGAATATCCTCCAGGCGGCCGTATCGGGTCAGCACCGTGGCGGTGGAACGCGCGCCCCAACGGGGTATGCCGGGGATCCCGTCTGCGGAGTCGCCCACCAGCGCCAGGTAGTCCGCGATGGCGGAAGGCGGGACGCCAAACTTGCCCACCACGCCGTCCTCGTCGATGACCTCCCCCTTGCGCCGGTCCAGCATCACCACCCGCTGGCCCGACACCACCTGCGCCATATCCTTGTCGGGGGAGCACATCACCACCTGCTCCACATCGGGGATCGTTGCGAACCGCACGGCGGCGGTTGCGATGGCGTCGTCCGCCTCAAACTCCTCCATCGGCCAGACGGTGATGCCCAACGCGGCGGTGATCTGCTCGGCCAAGGAGAACTGCGCCAGCAGGTCCGGCTCCACGCCGTCGCCCGTCTTGTAGCCGTCGAACAAATCGTTGCGGAAGGAGCGGATCACGCTGTCAAACGCCGCCGCGATGTGCGTGACATCAGGCTGGCCGAGCAACGCGATCAGTGACTGCGCCAGCCCGTGGGTCGCCTTGATGTCCCGTCCGTCGGGAGTGGCGCGCCCGGGGCGCGGCGAGTAGTGAGCCCGAAACAGTTCGAAAGTTCCGTCGACGAGATGGACTTTCATGTTCTCTCGCCGTATTACTCCGCAGCCGTTTCGTGCAGTGAGAATATCCTTCGTCGCACCTCAAACACAAACCCGGCCATCACCGGATCACCGCTGACGGTCTCCGGGTCTTCCAGCACCTCGATCTCGACATCAGGTCGATATACGTGCACCCGCCGGTGGTACGGGTCGATCAGCCATCCCAACTGCGCCCCGTTCGCGATGTAGCGCTCCATCTTGCGCTGCAACGGCGGCAGGGTATCCGTGCCCGACATTATCTCCGCCACGAACGCAGGGCAAACGGTGATGGCCCGGGATGAAATCGGACCCAGCAATACGAGTTGCTCCGGAGAAAGCCAGGACGCGTCCGGCTCCGTGCGCGTTCCATCCGGCAAGCGGACGATTGTGCGGGAACTGAAAGTCATTCCGCCATTTTCCCTTGCCCAGACAGTTACATCCGTGACGGCTTCCACTTCTGCATTGCCGCTATCCATGTTGACCATCGGATGTACTGTTAACTCCCCTTCGGCGGTCATCTCCAGATAAAATCCCCGCCCCTCGTTGGCACGCGCGAAGCCCACGAACCACTGGTCAATCTCGTCGTCGGTGAGCTTGCCGGCCACCGATTCCAGGATGGCCCGGATGTTGATGGACAAGGGCCGTTTCAACCCAACGACATCGTCCATCTCGACGACTGTGGGGTCCGCTATGGTCGGAGATGTGGCCATCGTGGCTGCCCCGGCATCCTAGTCCAGGTACCGGTAGCCGGGCAGCGTCAGGAACTCCACGAACTCGTCGGAGAGCACGATTTCGTCCAACAGCTCCACCGCCTTGTCCAACGCGCCGGGATTGTCCTGCCCCCGCTGCTCTACCAGCGCCGCCGCCTCCTGCGCCCGCACCTGGCGATACAGCTGGGTGGTGATGGGCCGGCCATCATCCAGGGCGGCGCCATGCTGCAGCCACTGCCACAACTGGGACCGTGAGATCTCGGCGGTGGCGGCATCTTCCATCAACCCGTAGATGGCAACCGCGCCATTACCGCGAGTCCACGCGTCAATGTACTGCAACGCCACGCTGACGTTGTTCCGCAGACCGGCCTCGGTTATCTGCCCTTCCGGGACCGCCAGCAGGTCGTCCGGAGCGATCCGCACTTCGGGGATCACCGACAGTTGGTTGTCGGTCGTGAACGCCGACTGGAACACGTCCAGCACCGGCTCGACCAACCCGGGGTGGGCGATCCAAGCCCCGTCAAAGCCCTGGTCGGCCTCCCGCTGCTTGTCCGATTTCACCTGGGCGAAGGCTGCTTCGTTGGCCGCCGCATCGTCCCGGCGCGGAATGAACGCCGACATGCCGCCCAACGCGTGCGCGCCCCGGCGGTGACAGGTGTTGACCAGCAAATGCGCCGCCGACGTCAGGAAGTGCGTCGCCATCGTCACCTGCGCCCGGTCGGGGAACACCATATCGCTGCGCCCATTGAACACCTTGATCACGCTGAAGATGTAGTCCCAACGGCCCAGGTTTAGGCCGGCCGGCCGCTCCCGCAACTCGTACAGGATCTCCTCCATCTCGAACGCCGCCAGGATGTGCTCAATCAGGACCGTCGGGCTGATCGTTCCGGTCGGGATGCCCAAACGTTCCTCGGCGTATCTGAAAACGTCGTTCCAGAGCCGCGCCTCCAGGTACGACTGCAACTTGGGCAGGTAATAGTAAGGGCCGGTTCCGTGGCTCTGCTGCGCCACGTGGTTGTGAAAGACCGTCAGGCCGAAGTCGAAGAAACTGCCGGCCACGGGCTCGCCGTCCACCAACACGTGCCGCTCCATCAGGTGCAGCCCCCGGGGCCGCACGCACAGGGTGGCGATGTTTTCGTTCAGGCGATACTGCCTCCCGTCTGCCGCTTCGTCGCTGATGATGCGTCGGTAGGCGTCGCGCACGTTCGTCTGGCCGTCAAGCGTGGGCAGCCACGCCGGCGAGTGCGCGTCCTCGAAATCGGTCATGTAGACCTGCGCCCCGCAGTTCAGCGCGTTGATCACCATGCGCCGGTTGGAGGATGGGCCGGTGATCTCCACCCGCCGGTTGGTGAGGTCGGCGGGCGCAGGTTGCACGCGCCAGTCCCCTTCGCGGACGCTCCGGGTTTCTGCAAGGAAGTCCGGCGTCGCGCCGCCGTCTATTTCCGCCTGCCGGCGGACGCGAGCCTGCATCAGCCGCCGCCGGGTGGTCTCGAAGTTGCGATGCAACTCGGCCACGAATTCCAGCGCGTCATCGCTCAAAACGTCCGTGTATTGTGGCGGCACGGCGCCAAGTATTTGGATGTTGTCACTTGCCATGGTTACTCGCCCCGATTCGACTGTTTCAAGCGTCTACTCACTGTCTGCGGCAGGGTCCACGGGATCGGGTGCTGCGGATACCGGGTAACGGCCGTGGCCGTGGTAGTGGAACGCCAGGAGTAGCAGCAACCTACCCCGCCCGCAGCCCCAGCCCAGCCAGGCTTTGCCGTCCAGCATCGCTTATGGACAACCCATTCGCCAATCCGGCATCGAGCTTCCGCTGTATCTCCCCCAGTTGGTACGACACTGGGCGCATCCCCTCGGCGCGGTGTGCGGCCGCTTCCGACAGGGTCTCGTACGCCTGGTCCAACGACCAGTAGAACGAAAGCAGCCAGGACAGTTCACGCTCGTTGACCGGCGCGGGGGCATCGGTGATGTCCAGGATGGTGTTCACCACCTTGGTGTACCGCAGAATGCCCGCCTTGTCCTGTTGGTCCCGGCCGTAATATCGTCGTCGCATCAGCTCAACCACACGCTCGGCGTAGTCTTCCTCCCCATAGATGTTGACCGGCAGCCACCCCTGGCGCAGGTCAACCACCTCGTTGCCGTCCGCATCCAAGATGGCCACGGCCACGTCCGAGCGAAGCATGCCGTCGTACTCGAACTTGACCGCGTTCCGCAACAACGCTTCCTGCAGCATCATCGTCAGCTCTCGGGGGATCTTCCGGTAACGTGAACCGGATGCCTCCTCGTTGCTGTCCGCGCCCACGCCGCCGGTGTTGAAGGCGTAATACTCCTGGGGCATGCCGCCCCAGGCCAACTGCTGCAGCACGTGGTACAACAGGTTGGCGTTCTCATCCTCCAGGCCGATGATGAACGGGTCCGAGAAATACTCGACGTACGGCCGGCCGATGGCGCCGATCGCCGCTCCCATCTGCACCGCCTCGCCGTACATCAGCACCCGGATGTACTGCTCCAGGCTCAGCCGGCGCAGCGGCGGTATCACGGTGTTCTGCCGCATCACCTCCTGCCAGAACACCCGGTCCGTGTTTTCCATGGGCACGTGCACGGAATCGTTCAACCGGCCACCGGTGATCTTCGAAATGATTCCCGCCGCGCCCTTGCGCTGCAAAAGGCCGCGCCGCGACAGGATCATCCGCATGTTGCGGACCGGGTTTTCCAGGTAGTTGGGTTCCTGGCTGTCCACGTGAACCGGCACGTTTTCCAGCGTCTCGTCGGGGGAAGTGACCCCCGGCGCACCCCGCAACACGTCATAGGTGATGGGATCGTCATCCCGCGTCAGGCCGAAGGGCACGGCGTAGAAGTTGTTCTCGGTGCCGTCGATGGCGTGGGAGATCATCGCGCGCCGCCCGCCCCGGTTGCTCGGGACGGGATCATCCAGCGGTTGCAGCAGCACGATGTCGTCGTTCATCGGGTAGACCCCTTCCTCGGGGTCGGTTTTCAGCTCCAGCACTCCGGCCAACTCGCTGTTAGCCAGCTCCACCATGATCGTCAGCGTGCTCTTGCCGTGCAGCGACGGACCCACGGTAACCAGCGCCGTATTGGATATGTCCCCGTCCAGCTTGCGCACGCGCGCCATGCTCAGCGCCGCCTGTACTGCCAGGCCGTTTTTCTGCTTAACCTGGTGCATGGCGATGGACAGCGGCCCCATCTTGTGCTCGCCCACGTAGTCAAACCCGAAGTGCAGCGAGAGACCGCGCGTGGGCGCCTTGAACACCAGTTGCGTGATGCCAGCCTCCCGCAACTGGGTTTTCAGATCGTCCTCCAGTCCCAGGTCGTCCATCCAGTGGGGCACCGACACCTCCAGGATGTCCGGCGCTTCCTGCCACTGCTCTTGGGGCAGGTCGAAGGTGAGCCTGCGCCACATGTAGGGCGCCTGCATGTATCGTGTCCCGAACAGCAGTTGCCGCGCATGAAAAGACCGACCTGGCGCGTCGCAAATCTGCCGGTCGGTCTGCACGATGCCCTCTCCGCTGGCGAAGTGGGCCTCCATCTTCTCGCAAACTCGGTCAAATACCTCGGTGAACAGTCGCTGGTTATCCTCCGAGAACGCTAGGGCGTCCCGATTGCGGGTGAACCCTTCGACGAAGTACTGCGTCAGGTCGGGCCGGCGCACCACGCCCAATTGGCTGAAGAACGCCAGTCCCCCATTATCCAGCCGGAACACCGTCTCGGGCCACACCTTGCTGGACGCGCGGCCGGCCGCGTTGGCTTCCGCTGCCTCCGATTCCAGCGCCTGCGCTTCGGCCAGCAACTCAGACTGTTGTTGGGCTGGAAGATCCTGGAAGATCGGCATCCTGGCGACAATCCACTCTTCCGACGGATTGTATAAAGGGCTGTCCACACGCTGGCCTCTCCGCGCTATCGCGCACAGCCGCGTCAGCGCCGCCTCAAAATCAGGGACAATTTCGGGTCCGGACAGCGGCGACTTGGCATCGGGCCGGTCGGCGGTATTAGCGGTAGGGCTAGTCAAGGTATTTCTCCCAGGAAACGGAGTGCAAGCGCGTGGCCGCAGCAGTCGCCAGCCGCCTTCCAGCGCATCAGATCGATAACACGTGGCCGGTGGCAGTCTGGTTAGACGAAGGCATTAGGTTGCACAATCACAAGGCCGCCGGCGCCATCAAATATGAGCAGAAATACTGCGAGAATATGCTACCCCGAACCGCCCCCAGTGTCAAAAACCCGGCGCGCAATTTCGCGCGTTTTTGTGCTGGTTTCCAGCGGCGATGCTACAATCGTCACCCGCTGCGCAATCGCGCCGGACCAATGGTTGGCATGGACGCATTCAACAGTCGGTTCCGCCGGTTTCGCCGCTTGGCACGCGATCTGCTGGTTGTCGTGGCCGCGATCACGGCGGTTGTTGCTATTGTCTTTCTGCTCAACCTATGGCTGACCGACCCCGACCGCACCAACGCTGACATCGGAAGGATTAGCGACATCGTTGGCATCGTCCAACTGTCTGCCGCCGCCGTCATCATCGTCGCCGGCGGAGTATTCGCTTACCGGAAGCTGCAACTATTCCGCGACTTCGAGCCGCACTTGACGGTTACCCAATCGGCCACGCACCGCACCGTCGGCACGCAGTATGTTCACGTCGCCGTAACCGCCACCTTGCATAATAGCTCCAAGGTCAGGGTGGAAATACGTGAAAGTTTCTTCAGGCTGCACCAGATCCAGCCCTTGAACGACGAATATATCGAGGCCCTTTACGAGGCAGCCTTCAACTCCGAAAAGCATACGGATATCGACTGGCCAGTGTTGGATGAAGCGTTTCATCGCCTGGGGCCCAATGAGTTGGTTATTGAGCCGGGAGAGTACCATCACGAACCTTGTGAGTTCATCATATCCAGAGATGTTGAAACTGTTCTAATATATTCTTACTTCTACAACCCTGATCATTTTAGACACTCACGTTCTGCTCAAGGATGGACTGCCACAACAGTCTATGATATGGTGAAAACAGGTTGCTGAGAGGCAGTATCTAAGTAGAGGAAGATCATGCCAACTGACAACAAACAACCTGAAATCCGCGGCCGGCGCGTCAGACTGATCGAAGGCACCGCCCCACGCCTGGCATCCCCCAAGGTGTGGGCTCCAAACAAACCCCCCGGCGGCAAGATGCCTCCGCAGGCCAAGCCTGCTGCCGAACCGTAACTCTGGAAGACCGTTTGCGCTGGACTGGCAGCATGGTGCGCCGTGCTGCCCTTTTGCGTTGGCTCACGAAAGCGCGCAGCACTGGTGGTTCAGCAACCCTGGAACCGGCAGTCCCGCCGCGACGCACGGTGGCAGAACCCTTCCGTCTTGGCTGCACCAGGCCACGAATTCATCGCATATAGGTGCTCGGCGAAGTGGCAAAAGGATACAATAGCCTTGTTGTGGTCCATCATAGGGACTCGCACAGCTCGCTTCGAACTGAACATCCATAAACCTTCTCAGGAGGTGCTGCCGTGGCTGATAGCATCGATACCCGCCTCCCCATCGGCGACATCCTTGACCAGCAGACCGACCGCTTCCCCGACCGCGACGCCCTCGTCCATACCGCCACCGGCGAACGGTTCAACTACCGCGAGTTTCATGCCGAGGTGGAACGCGTGGCCCGCGGCCTCCTCTCCATCGGCATCGCAAAGGGCGAGCATGTCGGCATCTGGGCCACCAACTACACCGAGTGGGTGCTCGCCCAGTTCGCCACCGCCAAGATCGGCGCCGTGCTGGTCACCGTCAACCCGGCCTACCGCACTCATGAACTGGCCTATGTCCTCGAACAAGCGCAGATTGGCGCCCTCATCCTGATCGGCCGGTTCCGCTCCTCCGACTACGCGGGCATGGTCAACGAACTCGTCCCAGAGCTGGCCGATACCGCGCCCGGCGAGATCAACTCCGCCCGCTTCCCTCACCTGCGCCACGCGATATTCATCCCGCCTCACGATGATCCTTCGGCTGCCACACCCTCTGGCATGTGGCGCTGGAGCGATCTGCTCGACCGCGCCGGCCAGGCCGGCGACGCGGACCTCCGGGCCCGCCAGTCCCAGTGCGACCCGGACGATGTCATCAATATCCAGTACACCTCCGGCACCACTGGCAACCCCAAGGGCGCGATGCTCACCCACCACAACCTGGTCGCCAACGCCCTGTACGTCGGCGACGCCATGGAGATGGACGAGCGCGATCGCCTCTGCATTCCGGTGCCCTTTTATCACTGCTTCGGATGCGTCATGGGCAGCCTCAACTCCGTCGTCCACGGCTCCACCATGGTCATCCCCGCCGAGCATTTCGATCCCCTCCAGACCCTGCGCGCCATATCCACCGAGCGCTGCACCGCCGTCCACGGTGTGCCCACCATGTTCATCGCCCAATTGGGACACCCCGACTTCGCCGACTTCGACCTCGCCTCCCTGCGCACCGGCATCATGGCCGGTTCTCCGTGCCCTATCGAGGTGATGCGTGAGGTCATCGACCGCATGGGCGCCCAGCGCATCACCATCGCCTACGGCCTCACCGAAGCCTCGCCGGTCATCACCCAGACCCTCGCCGACGACAGCATCGAGCGCCGCGTCTCCACCGTGGGCAAGGTCCTGCCCAACGTGGAGGTCCGCCTCGTCGACCCCGACACCGACCTCCAAGTCGGCCTCGGCCAGCAGGGCGAGCTCCAGACCCGTAGCAGCATGGTGATGAAAGGCTACTTCAACATGCCCGAGGCCACCGCCGACGCCATCGACGCTGACGGCTGGCTGCACACCGGCGATCTCGCCACCGTCGATGCGGACGGCTATTACAAGATCACCGGCCGCCTCAAGGACATGATCATCCGTGGCGGTGAGAACGTCTACCCCCGCGAGATCGAGGAATTCCTGTACACCCACCCGGAGATCGACGATGTGCAGGTTATCGGCGTGCCCGACCAGCGGTTCGGCGAGGAAGTCATGGCCTGGGTCCGCCTCAAGCCCGATGCCGACGTCACCGAAGAATCAATCCGCGACTTCTGCCGTGGCAAGATCGCCCACTATAAGGTCCCCCGCTACGTCAAACTCGCCGACGAGTTCCCCATGACCGTAACCGGCAAGGTCCAAAAATTCCTCATGCGCGAACAGTCCATCGAGGAACTTGGCCTGCAGACAGCGGCCGGCATCCAGACGGCGTAAACCCGCCTCTGATTCGCCTCCTCTGTCATTGCGAGCGCAGCGCGGCAATCCCGCTGGCGCCGCTCTGTGTCGCCTATGCTGCCCCCGGATTTGCGTCCCGTGGACGCGGTAGTAGGCTAGCCGCCAGTCCCCATGCCCAGCGAAGCCACGAACTCCGCCGCCCCCGACGGACCCCGCAACTCAATGACCCGCAGATGCGGAAACTCCCCGTCGTCCAAAATTCGCCGGTACTCCCGCCGTATCCGCCGGTGGCTGGTAACTGTCCACAGGATGATCGAGTCCCGGCTCAGGAAGGACTTCCTGAAGCTCTCCCGGTTGCCAGAGAACAACTCTTCTCGCGTTATCGCCCGCCTGATCGTACGGCACAGGCAACGCCAAAGCACCACGCGAAAGGGATAGTTGAGCCAGACGACGGCAGTGGCCCGCCCCCAGACAATATCCCGCACGGCGCTGTAGTTGCCATCCATCACCCACCATTCTCCCGCCGCAGCCTCACCAGCCATCCGCCGCACCTCCTCCACCGGCCGCTCCTGCCACCCCGGCTTCCAGTGGATGGCGTCCAGCTCAACGTGCGGCGATCCCAGGACGCTGGATAGCTGCCGCGCCAGCGTCGTCTTGCCGGAGCAGCTCGTCCCGACCACCATCACCCGTTCCATCGCCCGGTTTCCTGCCGTCACCGCACCGGTGCTCCGCCCCTGCGACGCCAACAGAGCCTAGCGATGCGGAGGAGCGTAGATGAGATCCCGGGTTGGTCCAAGAGTTTTTGCTCTCACTGACCCGACCATAGGGTATGCACGGCTTATCCCTCAATGCACCCCGCGTCGCGAAGTTCAGCCTCGAAATCGTCGAGCTCCTTCTCCATTTTCTCGAGCTCTGCCATCGCTTCTCTGTTGCTCATCTGCCCGCGTGCGTCATCATCGATTGCCGCGCCAGGCTCGAAAGCTTCGAAGATCCGCTGACACTCGGGCTCGAAATTGAGACCGGCAGATAGGATGAGCGGCGTCGCGCGTCCAATAACCTCATAGGCTTTCGCCTCAACCTCCTCATCGCTTGGGCCACCACCGCAAGAGATCGCCAGCACTAGCGTTACGACGCAAGCCGCCGAGATTAATCCAATTCTCATGACGCATGCCTCTATATTCTGATCCTCACGTGTTTCCTTCGCACTCACTTGCGTGTCAGGACAATCTCCCAATCTCCTGAAGCATCGACGCTAATAAGTTGGTCACCAGGAGAAAGGTCGAACAAGCCAGATCCCACGCGGAATGTGACAGTTCCTTTCCACGTTTTCGCGATCTCGTTGGCCAACAGCTCAGTGGCGCCGTCGCTGACCGATTGGACCTCCACGATGAAATTGTCATCTAGGCAGGAGCCGTAACTGCAGTCCTGATTGTTGATCACCGAAATCTGCGCGGTGTATTGCCCTGAAGGCAGCGAGACGTCCCAAACTTCGGTCCCGCCGCCGTCGAGAGTGATGGACACGGGCGGAGCCGGTGCAGCTGGCGCCGCGGTGGGAGCAGCCGGTGCGCGAGGGCTACTGCCTTGCTCACCGCCGCCGATGGCACCAGCAACGGCAGATATGACGACGATTGCCAGGATGATCCAGATGATGATCATCCACCAGCGCCGCCACCATGGCGTTCGTGATCGTTGCTCTTCAGCCAAGATGCTGCCTCCGTCTTTCCAAATTTGGACTGCCAACCCACTCCATTGACTAATCGACCCGATAGCCGCCCGCAGACCCCAAAATTGCCTCGCAGAGGTTCCTGTCGGGCCTGACAGCTCAACGGTGAACCGACCCAAGCGGAGCGATGGCGGCACATATTACCACGGGTGCCATTACAAAAATCGTCGTTTTTGGGCCTGCTCCCTGCTGTATAATCCCTGCCAAAACAAGGAGAAACACGTCTGTTATGAAGGTTAAAGCTGCCGTTTTGTGGGAAGTTGGTCAGCCTCTCGATATCCGTGAGGTCGATCTCGATGAGCCGAAGGCCGGCGAAGTGTTGGTGAAAGTCGGTTCCGCCGGCATCTGCCGCAGCGACCGCCACTTCATGCACGGCGACGCCCCCATCGCCATCCCCGTCGTCCTCGGACACGAGGGCGCCGGCACCGTCGTCCAGACCGGCCCTGGCGTCACCCTGGCCAGCGAGGGCGACCAGGTCATCCTGTCCTTCGTGCCCGCCTGCGGCCGCTGCCGCTCCTGCCTCGAGGGCCACAGCAACCTCTGCGACCTCCACGGGGCCACCGGTGCCAACATGCTCGACGGCACCACCCGCCTCCACGCCGACGGCAAGGACATCCACCACATGGGCAAGGTGGCCTGCTTCGCCGAGTACGCCGTCGTTCCCGAAACTGGCGTGGTGCCTCTCGCTGACTCCATCCCCATGGACAAGGCTGCCATGATCGGCTGCTCCGTCACCACCGGCGTCGGCGCGGCCATCTACAGCGCCGAGATCAAGCCCGGCAGCACCGTCGCCGTCATCGGCTGCGGCGGCGTGGGCCTCAGCGTCATCATGGGCGCGGCCCTAGCCAACGCCGGCCAGATCATCGCCGTGGACATCCGTGAGGCCCAGCTCGAGTTCGCCATGCGCTTTGGCGCGACCCACACCGTCAACGCCGCCGACCAGGACCCGGTTCGCCAGGTCAAGGATCTCACCGGCGGTCGCGGCGCCGACTACACCTTCGAAGTCTTCGGCAGCGGAGACACCACCAAGGCCGCCTACGATATGGCCGCCAAGCGCGGCATCGTCACGGTGGTCGGTATCGCGCCCTGGGGCCAGGAGGCGAGCATCAACGCCGTCGACCTCGTCCGCAACGAGAAGACCCTGCGCGGCTCCTACTACGGTTCCGCCCGATCCCGCACCGACATGCCGGTCATGGTCGACCTGTACCAATCCGGCAAGCTCAACCTCGACGACCTGGTCGTCCGCCACTACACCCTCGACCAGATCAACGAGGCCTACGCCGACCTCGACCGCGGCGAAATCGGCCGCGGCGCCATCATGTTCAACTAATAGATCCATGTAGGGGCGAATGATTATTCGCCCCTACCGCTCCGCCATTCATGGCTACGGAAGCAACACCCATCACGACATCGGACCACGTCCGCGCCGCGTGGGATCTTCTTGCCGAGTCTGACCGGCATTTCGCGGCGCGCAAACATCTGCAGGCTTCCGAAACCATCTGGAAAGCAACCGTCCACGCGATCATGGCGATAGCTGCGCATCGCGGCTGGCCTTGTGACGGCGGCGGGCAATCCCTGAGAACGGTGGTTGAACAGCTGTCCGAGGAAGAAAGTGATGAACTTATTTCCTTGAAGTATATCTGCGCGGAAAACTTCCGAGACAACGCGCAAACAGACTTCATGGAACTTCGGGCCCTGGCCTACGACGGTGCCAACGCCCGTGACTACATCCGTTGCCTCCTGGCTATGGTATGTTGACGGAGGATCACTCGAGGACGGCTCTGGCTTTTTTAGCTGCATCGGACCGCGAATTTGCCTCTGGAGATCGCTTACATGCATCCGAAAAGTTGTGGGGTGCGTCAGCGCACTCTTTGATGGCGGTTGCCATGCGTCAGGGAAGTCGTCTCGGTAGCCACAGCTCGTTTCGGGACACCGCGGAACTCCTGTCCGACGAGCAAAATGACCCATCAATCGAGTATGGATTTGCCCACGCTGAACAGTTTCACGGTAACTTTTATCATGACCATCTGACGGACCTTGATGCGGATATCCTGCGTCCCAAGGTTCACGACTTTGTCCACCGGGTGTTGTCATTGCTCGGTTGAAGAGAGGTAGCCATGCCCCGCCTGTCAGTCCTGTCCGAAGTCCAGCGCCAGATGCTGCAGTTCTTCCCTTGCATGGAAGCCGACAGCGCTCCGTGGACGCCACTTTCCAGGCCGTTGTCGGAATCCACCGCCGCCATCGTCACCACCGCCGGCCTCCACCTACGCGATGACAAACCCTTCAACCGCGACCATCCAGGCGGCGAGTCCACCTACCGCGTCATCCCCAGCGACTCCGACCCGGCCGACATCGTTCAGAGTCACTTCAGCATCGGCTTCGACCGCACCGCCATCTACCGCGACATCAACATCACCTTCCCCGTCGATCGCGTGCGGGAGCTTGCCGAGCGCGGCGTTATCGGATCCGTCGCCCCCAATCACTACTCCTTCATGGGCGCCCTCCGCGACTGCACCGTTGTGGCCGAGCAGACCGGACCCGAGGTCGCCCAGCGTCTCAAGGCCGAAGGCGTCGACCTCGTGCTGCTGACCCCCACTTGACCCCTCTGTACCCACGCCGTGAGCGTGCTTGCCCGGGTTTTTGAAGAGGCCGGTCTCACCACCATTGCCGTTGCCCTCGTCCGTGAACACGCTGAGCGCGTCCGCCCGCCCCGTGCCCTGTGGGTGCCCTTCTACTTCGGGTACACCATGGGCAAACCCAACGACCCCGAGTTCCAGCACCAGGTCCTTGCCGCGGCGTTGGCCACGCTGGACGCGGACTCCGGCCCGGTGCTGGCCGACTATCCGGAAGACGCCGGCCCCATCGGTCTGCCCCAGGCCTCCGAGGTAACCGCCTCAACCAACGGCGACGCGAAGCCCCTGGACGCCGCCGATGAGATCACCGCCCTGCGCGGCTATTACGAACGGTGGCAGGAACAGCGCGGCCGCACCGCCGTGGGTGTCACCGGCATCCCGCAGCGACGGTTCCGTGGCATCATCCGTTTCCTTGAGGCCTACGCCGAACGCGACGACGCCGACATGGACGAGCGCCCCGCCGGCGTGTCGGTTCCCCAGTTCGTTCGCTACTGCGCCGACGACCTCAAGGCCTTCTGCTACGAGGCCCGCATGTCCCAGCGCCCCGACGTCAGCGAAACCGACATCCACACCTGGTTCTGGGGCGAAACCGCCGTCGGCGCTCTGATCGACAGCATCACCCAGCGCCTCAACTCCACCGGCGACGCCAAACTCCAAGCCACCGCCTACGGCCTGTCCCGCTAGCGCAGTTTCGATGCCTGATCCTACGTTGCGTTGGGACCAGGCATCGCGTTGGGACCAGGCATCCGCCTTCATCCACCTGTCATTGCGAGCGCAGCGCGGCAATCTCGACGGAGCGGCATTCGCCCCTACCCGAACGGGATCGCCGCGTCGCTCTTGCCTAAACGTCCGGCCCGTCCCCGCCGCCCGGTGTGTCAACAGCCAGGTCGGCGCGGGTATGTGAAATGGCAGGCGCCCGCACGGCCGCTGCGCCGGGCGACACTGGCATTCCATCCTGAGGGTTCCACCCATCCGGGAAGTGCAACGTCCGCACCGGATAGTTGATCGTGATGCCTTCCGCGGCCAGCTGAGCGTGCACCTGCTTGATCAGCTCGCTGCGCACTTCAAAACTCGCCAGCCGATCCTTCGCCTGCACGAACAGCCAGAAGTCCACGTTGCTCTCCCCGAACGTCGCATAGCCAAAATAGGCCCCGTAATCCCGCACCGCTCCCGGATGCTCGGCCAGCACCCGGTCCATCACCTCATGGCTCACCTGCTCGACGCGATGCAGGTCGCTCTCGTAGGCCACGCCGCAGGTCAGGTACACGTTGACGGGCTCATCCGGCTTGTTGTAGTTGGTGATGATTGTTTCGGCGAAACGGGAGTTGGGTATGATTACCAGGTTGTTGGTCCAGGTCCGGAGACGGGTACTGCGCCAATTTACGTCCACCACGTATCCCGTCACACCGTCCTCCATTTCGATGTAGTCGCCGACACTGACGACGCCCTCGGTTATTACGTAAGTGCCGGCGAAAAGGTTGCTGAGAGTGGGCTGCAGCGCCAACGCCACCGCCAGGCCGCCGAGGCCGAGGCCGGCAACCAGTGGGGTGACGTTGACGCCCAGAACATCCAGGGACAGCATGGCCGACATGGTTAAAACCGCAATCATGATGCCGCGCCGGGCAAGAGGCAGCGCCCAGCTGCTCGTGTCAGCCGCATCGCTGTGGGACAACCGGACTTGCATCCACTGCAAGGCTACGGACGCGACGGAGTTGACCAACATGGAGCCAATCAGGATGGCCAGGATTGCGGTGGCTTTGTTCACCACATCATGAACGGCGCTCGACAACGAGAGGGTACTCAGCGCCAGATACACTCCCATCAAAATTATTATGGCTGCAATGGGTGCTCGTGTCGCACCGATCATCCGGACGTCAAAATCGGGACCGAACCAGATGAACAGCCGCAGCACCCGCCGGAATATAATTCGGCTGAACAGCACGGCTATGGTAATCGCGGCCAACATGATGACCGCGGCGATCAATAGGTCCGTCCACACGGTGCTGGCCGCGATGGCCCATTCGGTTACGGCCTGCCACAAATTTCGGAGGTATTCACCCATTTCAGTTTGACCGATATTCACCGGAGCGAAGCGCCTGCACGATTCGCGGCAGCATATCACCGGACGGTCCGGTCACTACAACGTGCGCGGCCGCTGTCAGCTGGGTTGGCTCGGGGTTGACCTCGATTATCGACGCGCCCCGCTCGCGGGCCAGCAACGGCAGTTGCGCGGCCGGGTTCACCGCCCCTGACGTTCCCACCAGCAGCATCGCGTCGCAGCGTTGCGTCTCCGCGAAACAGGCATCCAGCACCGCCCGCGGAATTGGTTCGCCGAACATCACCGTGTCCAGCTTGATGATCCCGCCGCATTCTACGCACACCGGTGGAACGTCGGTGATGGCGTGCTCCGCCCGTGGCCGTCGCCACCCGCACCCGATGCAGCGTAGGTAGTTGCGGTTGCCATGGATTTCCAGCAGGTGGAGGCTGCCTGCTCTTCCGTGCAGGTCGTCCACGTTCTGCGTGATCACCGCCCTGATGATGCCCGCGTCCTCCAGTTGCGCGATGGCAACGTGACCGGGGTTGGGCTCGGCGTTGTCCACCGCGTCCTTGAGATCGTAGGTCGGGTTGCCCGGCGTCACCTCATCGCTCAGCCTCTGCTCCCACCAGTCCTGCGGGTCCCGGGAGAACACCCCATATGACAAATTGCTCGGCTGCCCGTACTTGGTCCACAGGCCGTCCGGCCCGCGAAACGACGGTATGCCGCTCTCCACCGAGAGGCCGGCTCCGGTCAGGGCGACGGCATACTCGGCGTCGGCGAGGATGGCTGCTGCCTCGGCAACGGGATCAACGCTGGTCATGCGGAACTCGCCTCGCGGGTCACCGCGCCGTCGGCCACGCTGAAGTACGCGGCGCTATTGCCCAACGCTTCGCGAACCGGTCCGACGTCGGTGGTGGTGACCAGAGTCTGACGATACCGGGCGACCTTTTGCAAGACCCTCTCCCGCCGCCGGTCGTCCATTTCCGAAAACACGTCGTCCAGCAGGATGACCGGGTCATCCCCGCGAACCTCGGCCAGGTACTCGGCCTCCGCCAGGCGCAACGCGAGGGCGATGGTTCGAGCCTCGCCCCGGGACGCAAAGGAGGCGGCATCCAGGCCGTTGACAGAGGTCGCAAAGTTGTCGCGGTGCGGCCCCACCGCCGTGACCGCGGTGGCCTGCTCCCGCGCCGAGACCCGCTGCAACTCACGCTGGAACGCCGAGGCGATATCCTCGACGGACTCGCCGGGGGGTACGCTGGGCAGATACTCCAGCGCCAGGTCCTGTTCCGGCTCTCCCAATTCGCCATGCTGGCGACGGGCGAAAACGGACAGCCGTGCCAGCGCCTCGGATCGCCCGAAGGTTACCACAGCCCCCGACTGGACAAGCTGCTCGTCCCAATACTGCAGCTCTTCCGGGTCGACGTGTCCGTCCCTCCGGCGTCGCAGCAGGCCGTTGCGGTTCCGCAAGGCGGCCTGGAAGCGTTGCAACGCCTGTAGATAGGACCGGTCCGCCTGGCAGATCAGCACGTCCAGGTAACGCCGGCGGTGCGATGGTGAACCCAGTACCAACTCCAGGTCGTCCACGGAAAAAAGGGACGCTGCGATCCGGCCAACCAGGCCGGCCGCCGTGGCAGGTTGGCGGTTGATCCGTATCTGCTTGGTAACCGGCGGCAGCGTCGCCGGACCTGGACTCGCCGCGTCACTACCTCCACTCGCACCGGACTCTCGCGCCGTCGGTTGGTAGCCGATCACCACGGTGAGCGATTGCCCGTCGACACATGCCGTTCCCGTGATGTAGGCTGCCCCGCCGTCCCGCGCGGCGTCGAAGTTGAGCACCTGCCGCTCGCGTTCAGTGCGGAAGGACCGGCCCACGGCCAGCGTGTAAGCCGCTTCAAGCAGGGAGGTCTTCCCCTGAGCGTTGCCGCCGTGTAACACGGACACCCCCGCCGGCGGCGCGATGTCGACTTCGCGGAAATTGCGGTAGTTGACGAGGCTTAGCCGCGTGATACGGGCCAATGGGCGATCCCTGACCGCCTAGTGATCGGCGTAGACGTAGCGGCCTTCGATCTTGCCCGCTTTGGCCAGTAGCTTCAGCAGCGTCTGGTCCGCCTCCTGGCCAAACCCTATGGTATGGACCAACATGTTGGGTACCTTGTCTTCCGTTCCCAACAGCCTCAGCAGTTCATTCTGTGTGGTCTCGCTGGACGACTCCACGCAAGCTCTCCCCGGAGCAACTGCCAGTCCCGCCGGACACGGGTCCAGATCTGCAGGATCGAAGGGTGTATACGCCGCATCGTTGCCGCCCGCATCCGACGTCCTGCTGCACACCTGTCCCGGAGCCCCCATCCCATCAGGACACGGCGTCGCACTCGCCGGGTCAATCACCTTGAACCCGCCGTCCGATCCATCGGTCAGCAGCACAATCACGTTGGCTCTACGGGTTTTCGTCTTCTCGTCCAACCCCGCCAGCATCAGGTGGGCATCTTTAACGGCATCGTAGATGTACGCCGGCCGATCCTGCGTGGCCATCTCGTTTACCGCGTTCAACCATTCGGCCTTCGCGCCCTCCGTCTCGTCAAAAGACGCCATCGGCACCAGGGGATCCGTTTCGTCGGTAAAGGTCATCAGCGCCGCGTTGCTGTTCTCGGCGGGCCGCCCTTGAGACGGGTCCACGTAGGGCAACACCACATCCAGCAGCGCTTGCTTGACGATCGGGAGGTTTCCCCCGTCCTCAATGCTCTTGCTCACGTCCACCAGGAATACCGTATTGGTATTGTCTTGGAACAGGGCCGGTAATATCTCGTTCAACGGTGTTGCCGCAACTGCATCGGACGCTTCAGCGCCCAGAACCGATGGCGCCGCCAGGTCAATCCCATCCTCGTCGGTGAACAGCCAGTAAATGCCGTAAGCCGCCGCCGCCAGGAGGATCAGCGCCAGCAGAATGCCGAGAACTATCAGCAGTTTCCGAAAATCGAACCGGCGCTGCGGCTCTCCATAGCTGATGTTGTAGACGACCACGGTGAACCACGCTTTCGTGCCGAGGGCTGCCGGCTAGTTGTCCCGGGCGCAGCCTTCGCAATAGCCGTAAAAATCAACTCGTTGCGAGGAGATGTGAAAATCCGTGTTCTCGCCGACCGCCCGTTCCAGGTCGGCCACGCCTTCCTGGCCGACTTCCGCATCCACCACCGCGCCGCAGCCCAGGCACACCAGGTTGGCATGGGGCGATAGGTTGGCGTCATAACGGGACTGCTTCTGGAACGGCAACTCCCGCACGATGCCAGCCCGCTCCAGCAGCGCCAGCGTCGAATACACCGTTGCCAGCGTCACGTACGGGAAGAAATCACGCACCCTCTCGAAAATGTCGCGCACCGTGGGATGGTCCGCTGAGTTGACCACCACTTCGGCAATGGCGAGGCGTTGGGGGGTCAACCTGATCCCCAGCGGCTTCAAACGTGCGACGAGATGTTCCTGAGTAGTCACAATATTGAACTCGAAAAATCGTATTGATGAGCCAGTATATCACCGCGCGCCTGATGGCGTCCGAAGGTTGCGTGGCCACTAATCACCACCGCCGCAACAGTTCGCGGCGCGCGCGAGCCGGGAAAACCCGTCGCGTAACGCCGGGACGCGTCCCGGCGTTGCGCGACCCGAAACACCCTTGTGGGAGAGGTTGTGAATCCTCCCCCACTCATGGCGCCACGATGGTCCGGGTTAGAGGCGTCCGCCCCCGCCGGATACTCGCTCATTGACTCCATAGAAAAGGGAGTCCAGCTTGTGGAAGACCTGGATGCGTGAGCGCGCCGTCTCCACCACGAAGATGCGACCCTCGTCGTCGCACTCCACGGCAATAGGCCCCCAGAACAGCTTCTCGCGATCCAGGCCCTGGGAAATCCTGCGCTCCTCCCACATTTCGGGGTTAGCTTCCAGCTTGCCCATGCCCCATTGGGAGATGGTGCCCTCGCCGTACGTCATGCCGGCGAAGGAGCCGTCCGGGTGGAAGGCCTGCATCCGGTCGTTGTTCCAGTCGGCCACGTAGATCGCACCCTCGTTGTCCACCGCCACATCGGTCGGGCGATTGAACTGTCCCGGGCCGTCGCCCGTGGCGCCGAACTGCATCAGGAACCTGCCGTCGGCGGTGAACTTCTGGATGCGATCATTGCGCCAGTCGGCAACGTAGACGTTCCCATCCCGGTCCACTTCCACGCCGAAGGGCATGTTGAACTGGCCGGGGCCGTCGCCAAGCTCGCCCCACTGGCCAATGTACTCGCCGTCGGCGGTGAGCATCTGCACGCGGTGGTTGTTGCAGTCAACCAGGTACAGGGTGCCGTTGGCGCCGAAGACCAGTCCGCTGGGCTTGTTCCACTGGCCGTCGCCGTCGCCCGGCCGCTCCCACTTGGTGAGGTATTCGCCGTCCGGGGAGTAGATGCTGATACGGTCCAGGTACTCGTCCGCCAGGTACACGTTGCCGTTGGGACCCACGGTGATCGCGGTGGGCCAGATGATGGCCCCGTCGGTGGACACGGAATCGCCATCGCCCTGCTCGAAAACGCCCTTGGCGAACTCGCTGATGAACTCCTCGCCCACGGTGCACATGGTGATGCGCTTCCCGTCGGGCCGGTAGTCGTAGGAACGGTTGGCGACGTACATCACGTCTTCTTCGCCACGGGCCATGGCGGTGGGGTTGCGAAACCCCGGGCCCGAGAACTCGGCCCGGCCAATGGAGTGGCTGTACTGCAGGGAGATCCCGACAGACGGCAGGGCCCTGGGGTCGATGGTTGTGGTCATAAGACATTCCTCCGTTGCTGCTGGTACGGGTTTTGCGGCCGGCCGGGGCGAATGGTCATCCGCCCCGGCGCATCGGCTAGATGAAGTTCAACTTCTCGAAGGTCCCGTTCACCAGCGGCTGCGCATCCAGACCCATCCAGTTCTCCAGCAGGTCCATATAGATGCTGCGGAAGTCGGTGTTGAAATGGAGGTCGCCTTCCAGGAGCTTGTCCTCTGCCAGCGACGGATACTGGCCGTACAACCCGCCCTGCACGTTGTCGCCCACCACGAAGGCGACGCCGCCGCTGCCGTGGTCGGTGCCGGAGCCGTTGTCGTGCACGCGGCGCCCAAACTCGGTGAAGACCAGCAGCGTTACATTGTCGCTGGCTTCATGCTCACGCAGGTCGTCCATGAAGTCGGCGATGGCGTTGGAGGTGTTGCTCCAAAGACTGGCGTGCGCTGCCAACTCGCCGGCGTGGGTGTCGAAGCTGTTGTACGGAGCGGTCGTGTAGAGGACGCGCGTGCCGAACCCGGCCAGGTGCACCTGGGCGATGTTCTTCATATACTGCGCGACCACGTCTTGGCCGTACTCCACGCTGGAACTGTACGTCTCCGGAGCGGTGCTGAGGATGTCCGCGCCCTTGAGCGCGTCCGTGCCCGTCTGCGACAGGTAGTCCACCACCGAGCTTCGACCTAGCGTCGGCGAGTACATCTTGGAGAAGATGTCCAGTGCCTCGGTGCGCTGGTCCTCGGCCTCGATGCCGGTTAGCACGCCGTAGGTGGCAAGGTTCCCAACCGAGGCTACCGGCACTCCGGGGGCGGCCAGAGCCCGCGGCAACCCGCGACCGAAGTTCACGCCCGTAAGCACGTTTTCCTTGTTGGGGTCAAGATCGCGAATGGTGCGGCCCAGCCAGCCTTCGGTGCCCTGCTTGTCGGGCTCGCAGGTGTGCCAGATGTCCATGCTGCGGAAGTGGCTGCGGTTGGGATTGGCATATCCCACGCCCTGGATGACGGCAACCTTGCCCTCGTCGTACAGCCTCTTGAGCGGGCCCATGTTGGGGTTGAGCCCGACGAACCCATCCAGGTCCAGGGCCTGACCCTCCGGCACGCGGACGGACGGCCGATTGTCATAATACAGCGGGTCCCCGTGCGGCACCAGCGTGTTCAACGCGTCGTTGCCGCCGGAGAGCTGGAGCACCACCAGCACCGGATCTTTCTTCGTAGCGGTCATTGTGTTTCTCCTTGTTGCGTTGGAGATAATGGATGAGGGTGGAACAAATGTCGTTTAGTCGGTCGAGGTCGCCCTGGACGCGGGTTCCGGTTCAGTGAAGGGCATACCCTGCTCTTCCGCTTCCTTGCGCCTCTGATTCCATTCCGACCAACGTCGGTTCGCAGATGCTTCGCCTTCCGCACGGCCCTGCTCGCGGGCTTTGCGCTCTCTGCGTTCGGACCAAATTGCGCCGATAACCACTCTGCTTACCTCTGTAATGATGGGTGATGCGATGAGGGCTGCCGCACCGGCTCGTATCAATTCACCGGTGACGACGTACTGGAGGGCCATCCACCCCGTGATTTCTTTCGCGTTTAGTTGTACCAGCGTATTGGAAACTGCGAGATAGACGGTGATTACGGCGAATACGGCCAAATACCACGGCATCGCCCTAGCGGGAATGCTGGGTATTCCAATCCGTGCGTTACGCTCTGGACCATCCCTCCGCGCTTCCTTGTTCCGCATCCTTCGCTCCGGTAGTCGGCTGCCCCAGCCGCCGGTCGGTGATCCGGGGCAGCCAAAACCAAACGACGGTTAGGCGAACTGGTACTCCTGAGTGCTCACTATCAGCTGCAGCGTCTGGGCCACGGCGTCCGAGTATTCCGGTGTTCCCGGGGCCGGGTCGCCGTTATTGCCGGTGTAGGCAACCAGCTGATCCCGCGTTTCGGGGGCCAACTCATAAGCGCCCACCATCTCAAGACACCGGTCAACAACGCCCTCGGCGGTGTTCACCTGCTCTTCGCCCAGTCGCGCCACGATCTCGCGCACGCCGGGCAGGCTGGTGTTGCCCAACTGGTCTGCGGCAAAGTTGATCCGCTCCACCAGCGTGCCGGAGTCGATCCACTCGGCGCCGGTGTGCCAGCCCTCCACCGTGGGCGGGTTCATCAGGTCCTGCCCCATGTAGCGGATGGTGTTGGCCAGCGGGTTGAGGCCCAGCTTCGGCGACGTGAAGTCCTGCACCAGCCGCATCGTTCCGATCACCACCTCGGTCGGGCTCTTGACCTTCTCGAAGCGGGCGTTCTTAAAGAAATCGGAGTTGAACATGACCCGCAGCATCGCGGTCAGGTTGTAGCCCGAGTCGAAGTACGTCTGCTCCAGCAGCGCGATCGCTTCCGGATCCCGCGGCGGCGTGTTCTGCCACGCCGGCACCTGCACTTCGTCGGCTACGAAGAAATTGTAGAGGTGGCGCGATACGAACCGGGCCGCTGACTGCTGCCGGGCGATGATCTCAACGATGTCGTCGCCGTTGAAGTTCCCGGTCTCGCCCAGGAACGTTTTCTCGTCGCCGTCGTGGTCGTAGGGGTTGTAAATGAAGTTGGACTCGTACCGCCCGTAGGGATAGCGGGGCACGGCGTTGGTGATGGTCCAGCCGGTGAAGGCCCGGGCCGCCTCCTTGACGTCATCCTCGGAGTAGTTGGCCTGGCCGTCCATGCCTACTCCCAGGGAGAACAGCTCCAGCAGCTCACGGCCCCAGTTCTCGTTGATCGCGCCCTTGTGGCTCATGCAGTTGTCCAGGTAGAACACCATGGCCGGGTCGCGGGACAGGCCCTTCAGCAGGACGTCGAAGCTGCCCATTCCCAGCTCACGGAACATGTCCAGTTGCAACTGGATCTGCCGGCCATGCTCGCACTTGGAGTTTCCCGTGCAGAGGATCCCGTGCCAGAAGAGGGCCACCTTCTCCTGCAGCGGGCGCTTGGTGTTGATCATCCGGTAGGTGAGATACGCCTGGTTTACTTCCAGAGCGTTCATCTCTTTCCAGTCGACGAAGTGACGCTCCAGGATGTCCATTTCCAGGTCAGGCTGCGAAATGGGGTTGAGCAGTTCTTCGACGGTGGCTTCGTAGCCTTGGGCGGCGCGCTGTTCCAGTTCGGCGTAAGAGGCGCCGAAACCGGCCCGACGCATCAGGTGCGCCATCTGGGCAATTTCCTGGTTGGTGGGCATGGCGTGTACCTCCTGGGTGACTTTACGGTTTCAACACTGGTAGAAGCGATTAACGGCGGTTACCGCACGTGCGACGCACGATCCAAGCGCGTACCAGATAACCTTTATCGGATGGCCGCATACTACTCGCCGGGCCGTTTGAGTGTCAAGAAAAAGCCCGGCCGGCGCGCCGTATCGAGCCGAAGATGGAACGATCGTGAGGACTACGACAGTCCCGCTACCCGTCCGCTGACCCACTCCTGCGCTTCCGGCGGAAATGCCGGTTCCGGCGGAGGTTCGTCGTACCGCGCCACTTGGGCGTACCGCGCCGTGTGGTGCATGGCATTGATGATCGAGCCCAGGTCAACTTCGGGGCCGACTTCGTCCTCCGGCAACAGTGGCAGGGCAAACTTGGGTATGGCTTGCTTTACCCAGAATGGGTACAGCAACGCGTCGGGACGTTCCCAACCACGACACACCAGGACGCGGTAGTCGCTGGCCGGCGGCGGCACCTCCAACGGCATCGGTTCCCAGCGCCGCAGCAGGTCGATCTCCACCAGGTTTGCTCCGCTGGCGACTATCACCTCACGCTTGCGGACATAGCGAAGCCGCTCCCGCCCCGGCGCTTTGTTGGTAGGCGACAGAACCTCAACGATGGTTACCAGTTCCCGGTCGGGCACGGTTTCCACCCGCAGCCAGGCAACCCGAATCTCCCGGGGCATCCGAACGCGCACGGCCCCGGCCTCTTCCGGCGGAGCGGCCACGGCGGTCGCAGCCTCCGCGGTTGCGGTTGGGTCCACCGGAGTGACCATCGGTTCCCTGGTAACCAGCGCGTCGGGCACCATCAGGTTCAAGCCCAGGGCAGAACCGAATGGCTCTTGAACCTCAACACGCCGGTGCAGGGCGATACGGTAGTTGTCCGGCAGCTTCGGGCCCAACTCGGTCGCCAAAGCCGCAATCAAGCGGTCGTGAAAATCCGGCCAGATGTCCCGCCGTTCCAAATACGGATTCATCCCGGGGAATGGGTTGTCGTATTGCATCACAGCCGCTCACGCATCGGGAGAACGTGGCCTCGCCGCCGCCGCGAGACTTGCTAGCCGCCCCGCCGCCGCTTGTGCTGCCTCAGGATGCAATCATCCATCACCACGCCCAGCCCGGCATCCTGCGCCCTCTGCGCCGCCGCCTGGTCTACCACCCCGTCCTGCATCCACACGTAGCGCGCTCCAATCGTGACAGCGTCATCCGTAACGGCCCCGGCAAACTCGCTGCGCCGGAACACGTCCACCAGGTCGATGGCCGCTCCCTCCGCCTGCGCCGCCGCTGATGCCGAAGCCAGGTCGTCGAAGGCCGGTTCGCCCAGCACGGTTGCTCCGTTCAGCGCCGGATTCACCGGAATGATCCGGTACCCCTGCGACTGCATGTACCTGGACACTCCGTGGCTGTCTCGCGCCGGATTGTCCGACAGGCCGACCACTGCAATGGTCTTCACGTTGTCGAGGATTTCGTCTATGAGGTCCATAATTTCGCCCTCGGACGCAGGGGCGAATGATCATTCGCCCCTGCCTGCTCCATTCGTTCGCCGATTTACCGGCTGGCCGTGCTGTCACTAGCGGTGATGGTGATGTGCCCCATGTAACCGTTCGCCGACGCGCCGTGCCAGTGGTTCTCGCCGGCCTTCACCTGGACCACGTCGCCGACGCCCACGTGATGCTCCTCGGTCTCGTTGGCCACGATGCCGTTGCCCACCGTGATCACCAGTATCTGGTCGCTGCTGTGGCGATGCCAACCCGTCTGGGCTCCCGTCTGAAAGTTCACGACGCTGGCATTGAAAAAGTCACTCTCCCCCTCGGGAATGATCGGCTGACGGGTGCGGTGCACCTCGCCTCCGGTCCAGCCGGGTACCGGCTCGGCGGGTCCCAGCGGCACGTGCTCCACATTGGCTATTCGTACTACGCGCATGGTCTTGCCTCCTGGTGTTTTTTGTGTCGTTTTGGCGTCAGGCGGAAATGGGTTGCTGCAACTGTTCCAGCAACTCCACGTCAGTGTCGAACTCCAGATCTAGCAGCCCTCGCGCGATGCTGTGGGCTACGCGTCGATCTTCTTCGTCGCGGGTGGCTAGGAGTTCCCTCACTCCCTCGATGGTCAGGGTACGGTACTCCGGGTCGCGATTGATCCTTCGTCGCTCCCCGATTTTCCAGTCGATTGACCTCGGCATGATTCAACCTCGTCACCGGTTTTGGTAGTCCTTCCACCGTTCGATGGCCCTGGCGATATCCTCGCGCTGGTCGCTTTTGTCTCCCCCGCCCAACAAGACGATTAACGTTCTGTTATCCCAGGCATAATAGATCCGGTACCCAGGTCCAAAATGCGCTCGCCGTTCCAGCACCCCATCGCCTACACTTCGACTGTCCCCTGGGTTACCTTGCTCCATGCGATTGATGATGTGCTGGATACGCAGGCGTACGGGCGGAGAAAGGTCATCCATCCACTCATCAAATGGAATGTGGCCCCTGCGGTCCGCGTATGCGCGGATTTCCGGCATATCACCATTCTAGCACCCGGTTCCCATCGTCACCGCCTCGGCGCTGTCACTTACGCGTAGGCGGAGCCGCGCTTACTGCAACTCCGCCGTTCTGTTCTCAGTTTTACTTCGCCGGCACCGGAATTCCCGCGACCTTGATCGGCGTGCTGCCCACGGTGTTCCGGCTGGTGAAATAGAGCGTCTTCCAGTCGTCCCCGCCGAAGCACAGGTTCGTCGTCGCCGGCTGCCCGTGCACCACGATGCCCAGGGTCTCGCCGCCGGCATTCATGATGTGCAGACCGCCCGCGCCGCCGCAGTAGACGTTGCCCTCGGTGTCCACCTTCATCCCGTCGGGCACCCCCTCCCGTTCGCCGCGCATGTCGGCAAACAGGCGTTGGGTGGCCAGCGACACCGTGCCGTCATCCTGCACGTCGAAGGCGCGGATGATGCCACGGCGGGAGTCGTTGACGTACAGCACGGTTTCATCCGGATTGAAGGCCAGCCCGTTCGGCACCACGAAGTCAGCCACCAGCAGGGTCAGCGTCCCCAGGTCGGCCGACAGGCGGTACACGCCGGAGATGGTCTGCTCCCATTGCTCGCGCGGCCGGCGGAAGGTCCACGGATCGGTGAAGTAGATGCTCCCGTCGGACTTGACCACCACGTCGTTGGGCCGGTTCAACTGCCGACCCTGGAACTGGTTGGCCAGCACGGTGGTTGACCCGTCGGCCTCCAGCCGGCTGATCCGCCGCCCGTCGTGCTCCGCGGCGATCAGCCGGCCCTGCTGGTCGCGGGTCAGCCCGTTGTGCCGGTTCACCGGCTCGGCTTCCACGGTTACGCCAGAGCCGGGGGTGTAGCGCATGCGCCGGTTGTTGTGGATGTCGCTGAACAGCAGATACCCGCCGTCGCTCCACCACAGCGGTCCTTCGGCCGGCCCCTCGCCGCCACCGAATCCGGAGCCGTGTTCTTCAATGGGTGCGTCACCGTCGATGATGGCATCCAGAGCGGAAGATAACTTTTCGATGGGCATGGTTGCGCCTCCTGATGTGTCCGGCGTCCGTTCCGGCAAACCGGCGACGCCTGAGAGATTTTGGTGCGTGCTTAGGGTTTGACGAAGAGGTTTAGAACCGTCCGGCTTCCCGCGTTATCTGTTGGACAGTTCCTCTGCGTCGCTGATGTACTGGGCCGTTTCCAGGATGCGTCTTTCGGTGTGCGGCCCGCACATCCCGTTGTAAAAGCAGGAACCGTGCAGGTAACTAATTCGGGTAAAATAACGTCCCACCAGGGTCTCGGCGTCACGAATTCGACTGGCTAGCTCGAGTAGTCCTTCGGTGGTCATGGCGGTCGTTTCGGGCTCCTCGCCGGTCAGGGCGAGGATGAGCGCGTCAGTGGCGCGCTTGGTGGCACACCAGGCCTTTTCGGCCGCGTCGCGAATATCGCCTTGGCGCAGACGTTCCAGGGCTTGGTCGTGGACTTCTCGCGCGTCTGTGAAAAGCGCGGCGACCCGATCCTGTGCTGGCGCTGTGGTCACGTGTTGGAACCCCCTGCTCGTCGGGGCCTATGTTACCAGTGTGGTGTGGGTTGTTGTATAGGGAGGCGTCGGGCCGGCCATTGCCTTCTACGGCTGGTGTCAGCTTGGCATAAAACCGGAGCCCTTTCGTCTGATCGCCGGCTGGGTATCGCGGCAATACGCGGACGCAAACATTCCCCGGGTCATTTCGCAGCGCCATTGTATGCGCGCCGAACGGGCCGCGCAAACGAACCGGCAAAGCGCTGCCGCACTCTCCAACCATCGGGCCCTGCCCAAGACCAACTCGCATGCGGAGAATCCCGCTCCCAACGATGTTGCGTGATTGACCGTCGCGATAAGATACTCCCAACCGCATACAGTAAAATACCGACCATTGCACACTATCCCGATTGAGACGGCGATAACGTCACACTTGTATTCGGAGAGTATCTCTTGGCCACCACACAACTTAACGAACACATCCGCTACGAGCCGGACGAGCATCCCCCCAACTTGCTGACCATCGGCGCCGGCGTCCAGGCCGCCGCCGTCATCATCGGGGGGATCGTGCTGGGCGTGGCGGTCGTTTTCCGCATCGCCGATCAGCCCGAAACCTACCTTGCCTGGGGCGTCTTCGCCGCGCTGCTCATCAGTGGGGCCACCACCATCCTCCAGGCCGCCCGCGTCTGGCGCATCGGCGCCGGACACATCCTGGTGATGGGCACCTCGGGCGCGTTCTTCGCCGTCTGCGTCGCCGCGCTGGTCCAGGGGGCCGGCCGTCATGGCCAGTCTCGTGGTTGTATCGGCGCTGATTCAGTTCGCCCTGGCGGCGCGGCTCTCCGTCCTGCGCCGCGTGTTCACCCCGGTGGTCTCCGGCACCGTGATCATGCTGATCGCCGCCACCGTCATGCCCATCGTTTTTGACATCCTGGGCAGCGCACCTGAAGGCACCCCGTCCGCCGCACCGCCGGTGGTCGTCGTCGTGACGATAGTCACCATTGCGGCCTTCGTGCTGCGCGCTACCGCCTCGTTGCGGTTGTGGTCGCCCGTGTCGGCATCGTCGTCGGCTGCGCGGTTGCGGCGCCATTTGGCATGTACGACGTGCAATACGTGGAGGACGCTCCGTGGGTCGGCATACCCTTCGGCGCATGGCCCGGGCTCGACTTCACGCCAGGCATCGAATTCTGGGCGCTTTTGCCCGCGTTCATCCTGGTCACCTTGGTGGGAGCCATCGAGACCATTGGCGAAGGCGTCGCCATCCAGCGCGTTTCACGCCGCCGTCCCCAGGCCACCGACTACCGGGTGGTCCAGGGAGCCCTCAACACCGACGGCATAGGCAACCTGCTCTCCGGTCTCGCCGGGACTCTGCCCAACACCACCTACTCCACCAGCATCTCCCTCGCCGAGGTCACCGGCATCGCTGCCCGCCGCGTCGGCATCGTGGTCGGCGTCATCTTCATCGTCCTGGCCTTCTTCCCCAAGGCGACGGCGCTGCTGATCGCAATCCCCGCTCCGGTGGCCCGCCTACGTTGGCGTCCTGATCGCTCTGTTATTCGTGCAGGGCATGCGAATCATCATCCAGGACGGACTCGACCACCGCAAGGCCACCGTCGCCGGCGTCTCCTTCTGGGTCGGCGTCGGGTCCCAGAACGGCGTGATCTTCCCCAACCTGCTCGGCGACGGTGCTGCTGGGCAACGGCATGACCGCCGGCGCCATCGTAGCCGTTGCGATGATGGCTTTCATCGAGTTCAGCAAGCCCCGCCGTCGCCGCCTGCGTATCGTGATGGACGACGACGCGTCCCAGGGGGTGGATGAATTCCTGCGCGGTTTCGCCTCCCGCATCCGGTGGAACGCCGAATCCGCCGACCGCCTGGCCGCCGCCGGAGAGGAGACCCTGGCCATTCTCTCCCAGGAGGACCCCGACGACCTGCCTGACGCCGCCCGACGCCTCACCATCGACGCCCGACGCGAGGGCAACACCGTGGAGCTGGAGTTCGTGTCGGCCCTTGAAGGCGAAAACGTTGAGGACCGCCTCACCTACCTCAGCGCCCTGCCCCCGGTGCCCGACGACGGCGAGGTGTCCTTCCGCCTCCTGCGCCACTACGCCTCTTCGGTGCGCCACCAGAAGTACCACGGCCTCGATGTGGTCGTGGTCAGCGTGGCCGGAACAGCGTGACGCCATTCACCGCCTTGCCCAGTTTTTGGCTCGTTGCGATAATGGAACACACAAAGTCGTACCTGCACCAGCGTAAGGAGCAATGTATGTGTTGAAAGGATCCTGGTCGCCAGGACACTAATACGATAGGCGGAATACGTCGTTAACGATAAATAAGCACGAGGTATAACTCATGGCTGAAGCGTCCATAAACGATAGCGTTCGATACGAACCGCAGGAAATTCCTCCCAAAGGGGTGACGGTTGGCGCCGGCTTCCAGGGAGCCCTGGTCATGATGAGCGGGACCGTGCTGACCGTGGTGATCGCGTTCCGGATTGCCGCGCAGCCCGCCGACTACATCGCCTGGGGCGTGTTTGCCGTCCTGCTGGTCAGCGGTATGACCACCATCTTGCAGGCCGTGCGGGTCTGGCGAATCGGAGCCGGCCACGTGCTGGTGATGGGCACTTCAGGCACGTTCATAGCGGTCTGCGTGGCGGCGATGGTGCAAGCCGGCCCGGCACTGATGGCTACCCTGATCGCCGTGTCGTCACTGTTTCAGTTTGTACTCGCCGGACGACTGTCGTTGCTGCGCCGGATTTTCACCCCCGTCGTCTCCGGAACCGTAATCATGCTGGTCGCGGTCGCCGTCATGCCAATTCTGTTCGGCATGCTGACCCAGGTGCCCGAGGGGAGCCCGAGTATTGCGCCCATGGTGGCGGCCACGGTCACCCTGGTCACGACCGTGGCCCTGATCCTCCGTGGCACCCGTCAGTGGCGGCTCTGGTCACCGGTCATCGGCATCGTCGCGGGATGCGTGGCGGCCGCTCCCTTTGGCATGTACGACGTGCAATATGTGTTGGAAGCCCCCTGGATCGGGGTCCCGTTCCGATCCTGGCCAGGTCTGGACTTGACGCTGGGTCACGAGTTCTGGGCGCTGCTGCCGGCGTTTATCGTCGTCACCATAGTGGGCGCAATCGAGACCATCGGCGACAGCGTCGCCATCCAGCGGGTTTCCCAGCGCCGCCCCCGGGCCACCGACTTTCGAGTGGTGCAGGGCGCCCTCAACGCGGATGGCCTGGGCAACCTCCTTTCCGGCCTCGCCGGTACTATGCCCAATACCACCTATTCGGGAACCATATCTCTGGTGGAGGTCACCGGCATGGCGGCGCGACGGGTGGGAGCCATGATCGGCGTGGTCCTGTTGGCGCTGGCGTTCCTTCCCAAGCTGACCGCACTGCTCATTGCCGTACCCAGCCCGGTCGTGGCCGCGTCGACAACCGTCTTCATCACGCTGCTCTTCGTGCAGGGGATGCGGATAGTCGTCCGCGACGGCCTGGACCACCGCAAGGCCGTCGTCGTCGGCCTGTCCTTCTGGATCGGCGTGGGCTTCCAAAATGGGGTCATCCTCCCTGACCTGTTGGGAGACGGATTCTGGAGTGTTCTGCTGGGCAACGGTATGGCCTCCGGCGCTGTCGTTGCCGTGGCTTTGGCGACCTTCATGGAATTGACCGGCGGCCGGCGCCGCCGCATCCGGCTCACGCTGGATGATCACGCTGCTCAGCGGGTCGAAGACTTCCTGCGCGCCTTTGCGGCAAGGTCGGGTTGGGACTCGGTAGCCACCGACCGCCTGGCCGCCGCCGGCGAAGAGACCCTGGCCATCGTTTCCCAGGCAGACCCCCAGGACCAAGGCGCGCCCCGTCACCTCACCGTGAAGGCGCGCCACGAGTCCGGCAAGATTGATCTGGAGTTCGCCTCGACGCTGCACGGCGAAAACGTCGAGGACCGCCTGATCTACCTCAGCGCGCTGCCTCCGGTGCCCGACGAAGGCGAAGTCGCCTACCGCCTGCTGCGCCACTACGCTTCCGAAGTCCGCCACCAGAAATACCACGGCCTCGACCTCGTAACCGTCAGCGTCGCCGCCACTTGAGCGAGGCTCACTCCTGCTGACCTGTGTCCGATAGGGTCTCGCCCGCGAACTGCCCAATGGACATTCTCACTAATACGTCATAGCCGAAAGGGCTCTCACCTGCTTACCAGAGGTAGGCGACGGAACGTTCAGAGCAACCCAGCCGTCGGCTCTGAACGATCCGCTTGAGTGCGCGATGATGAGCACTTTCACCGATCGCGACGAACAGGAGGGAAGCAGAGAATTCGCCAAAGTCTTGACCGGCATCAACCAAAGCAGCCCAGTAACTGAACATGGCGTCAGCGAAGCGCGGAACGAATACGGTAGCCTGTTCATAAGGGAATTGGTCGCGAGACAGTGTTCCACTAAGTTCGGCGTCGTCTCGTTTTCTGAGGGTCTCTTTAACCCTCTGATGTGGTCGCATTACACGATCGATGGCTCAGGATTTGTGATCGGATATAACACGCGCGAACTGCGAGTGCTCAGCATGGCGCTGGAGCAGACGACGTCCAGCGCCCCGGCCCCCTGACGCCGGGGCGCTGGACGTCGCCGAAAGATGCAGCTGTCCGCCTCGCAGTTTCAGATTTCAGCATCTCCGATGTCGGCTGATTTGAGGCCGTTGTCACCATCGCCGGTTCGAGGGTACGACTTCCCTCCGTCAGGAAGGGGTTGCACACTACCCCAGGTGCTGGCCCGGTGTTCAGTTGCCGTTGGCATTGGCCTCCAGGCTTCTTGCTTCAGTCGCCAGGCTGGCGAAATCGGACACGGAGGTCGATTCCGGGAGAAGCTGCTGCAGGCGGTGGGCCTCATCGGACACGGCTTGGAGGCTACCCTCACGAGCCCAATAGCTGCCGCGAAGCACCTCGGCGAACTCGGCAACGACCGCTGACAGTTGGAACCTCGGAGAAGCCGCTTCGAAGGTGACGGCCAGGTCGCTGTAATGGAACTCCCGGTTGATTTCGACCACCTCGTTGAGCCCGACGTCCTGGTAGCGCATGTGAACCGTCCCCAGGATACCGTCGGCATTTTCGCGGAGTTTCAGCTCATAGAGGGCCGTTACGCTGTGTCCAGCGCCGATTTCGCCCGCGTCCACCGCGTCATTGCGGAAGTCGTCATCGGCCACGTCCCGGTTCTCGTAACCCAGGAGCCGGTAGCGGCTGACGATCTCGGGGTTGAATTCGACCTGCACCTTGGCGTCTTTGGCAATGATTTGGAGGGTCCCGGTGAGGTCGTCGACGAATATGCGGCGGGCCTCCGAGAGGGTGTCAACATAGTAGTAAGCGCCGTCCCCGTCGTTGGCCAACTGTTCCATCAAGATGTCATTGTAGTTGCCCATGCCGAAACCGACGGTGGTAAGGGTCACGCCCTGGTCGACGTATTCCTGTACTTGACGCAGTATCGATTCGTAGCCGGTGTTGCCGACGTTGCCGACTCCGTCGGAGAGAACCATGACGCGGGTGATGCGATTGGGCGCGACCTCGTCCACTGCCAGCTTGTAGGCGACTTTCAGGCCGTCCTCGACGTATGTCGACCCGCCGGGCTGCAGGGAGTCGATGGCCTTCAGGATCGTTCCCCGTTCCCGGACGCCGATGGGTTCGAGCAGCACGGACCCGCGGTCGCCGTAGACGACTATGGCAACTTTGTCGTCAGAGCGGAGCTCGTCCACCAGCAGCCGGAGTGATTGCCTCACGAGACCCAGCCGGTCTTCGCGAGCCATGGAGCCGGAAACGTCGATGGTGAATATCAGCGTGGCGTCCTGCCGCTGCTCCTCCAGGAGCTCTTTCCCCTGCAGTCCGACGCGCATCAGCCAGTGATTGCTGTTGCCGAATGGGGACGGTGAGCCGTCGATGTGAATGGCGAAGGCGTCATCGGTGGGGGCTTCGTAGCCTTGATCGAAGTAATTGACGAACTCTTCTACCCGTACCGAGTTCTGGTCGGGCAGGAAACCGTCGTCAAGGAATTTGCGGGCAATGGTGTATGACGCGGTATCCACGTCGATGGCGAAGGTGGAGAATTGGTCGTCCTCCGTGTCGATAAATGGGTTGACGCCGTAGTGCTGAAAGAAGGTCAGGTCGTAGGCGGCGTCGTTGACGGGGGCTGAGCCGCCGATCGCATTAAACCCCTCGGGCTGGGACGGCTCCGAGGCCGCCATAGCCCGCGTCGCCTGCAAGGGTGCGCTCATTGCAGCGGGCGCAGCAGCGGGGGCTGCCGCCTGCGCTGACGTAGCGGCGGACGCGGCAGAAATGGTTGCCGCCGGCGCGGGCGCCTCTGCGGAGCCGCCGCAGGCCATCACGCCCATTAGCAGCACGATTGCCAGTGGAACGATTGCCTTTGAACCGATTGCCTTTGACAGGATTGGGTACATCTCATCGCCTCCTTAGAATTTGGGTGTGGCGACGTGGAGTCTAGGTGTTCACCGGCTGTACACTGAACGACAGATGTGTAACACTCGGCCCGTTTTGAGTAGCAGGATTGTATCTTTTGCCAAATTTCGGCGAACTCCTCACCTCCCACATAGGCCGGTCGGGGTTTAGCGATGCCGACCTGGCCCGGCGCATCGGGGTGAGCCGCGCGACCCTGATCCGCTGGAAGGAAGGCCTCACCGCGAGGCCACGCCATCGCGAGGACGTCCTCCGTTGTGCCGATCTGCTGAGGCTCACGCCAGAGGAACGGGACGAGTTGCTGCTGGCCGCGGAATTCGAGCCGGAAGGAACCCCTGCCGGGGCTTCGCCTGCGGAACCGGTCCTCACTCCGTCGCCCGCTTCGCCGGCCCTATCCGATCCACCCCCGGTTCCCAAGCGCAGACGCTGGAGACTCCGGATCGCCATCTCAGCCGGGGTCGTCGTGGTAGTGTCCGCCATCGTGGCGGCGCTGGGACTGATCGGTTTTTCCGGTGTACCCGACCATCCGGTAGCCGAAACGGGCGAGGCTCTGATCGTGATAGCGCCATTCACCAACTACACCGCCGGGCAGCAGGGGTTCAATATCCGCGGACGCCTCAGGACCAGCATCGACCGTGAGGTTGCCTCTGGCGGACTTGAAGGAATCAGAACCGACGATTGGCTGGAGCCAGTCCCCGGGCATCAGGCGGCATTATGGGCTGCCGAGCAATCGGGTGCAGCGATCGTAATCTGGGGGGAATACGACAGCGGAAGGGTGTTGGCCAACCTGACTTCGACCCCCACCGAGAGCGAGTCCCTGGGCCCGCAGGTTGTGGAAATTGCCACCTCGCCGTCCGAGCTGCCCACCGCCATCAACATCGACCTGACGGCAGAGGTGCGTTCGGTGGCGCTGCTGACTCTGAGCCAGGTGTACCTGCAGCGTGATGAGTATGAATTAGCCAAGACTGTGCTGTTCCAGGCGCTGGAGCACCCGCCTGCGGATCCGGCCGCCCTGGCCAATCTGCGCTACCGGTTGGGCCAAGCTTACCTGGGCGGCGACTACGCCGACCTGGACGAGGCCATTTGGCGGTTCACCGAGGTGTTGTCGGTGCAGCCACGTTCCGCCGACACCCATAGCAGTCGCGGCCTGGCCTACCTGGAACGTGGCCGACCGGGCGATGAGGACCTGGCCATCGCCGACCTCAGCCGGGCGTCGGAACTGGCTCCCCACCTGCCCGCTCCGTACTTCAACCGGGCCGTGGCCTACATCGCGAGGGGTCAGCCCGGAGACTTGGACCGGGCGCTCCAGGACCTGGAAAGCGCCATTGCCGCCGGCGCGGCGGGAGCGGGCGTTTTTGTAAACCGGTCAGCGGTGTACCTGGAACGGAGTCACGATGGCGACCTTGACTTGGCCTTCGAGGACCTGGAACGCGCGATCGGTATAGACCCAAACCTGGCGACGGCCTGGGTGAACCGGGGCAATGCCCGGTTGCAGAGGGGTAACGACAAGGACGTGGAACAGGCCATAGCCGACTTCACGAAAGCTGTCGATATCGCACCGGACAACGCGATCGGGTATTACAACCGGGCCCTGGTGTACTCGGAGACAGAGGAATGGGAGTTCTCAAACTCTGATTTGCGTGCGGCGCAGCAACGGGATCCCCGGGATCCGGTGATCAACAACACGCTGTGTTGGCAACTGGGAGTACAGCGCCGGCCCGAGGTGGCTCTTCCCTTCTGTAAACTGGCGTTGGAGCGTGAGCCGCACGGGCCGGCACGGGACAGTCGCGGGCTGGTCTACGGCGTGATGGGTGCGGCAGACGAGGCCGTCGCGGACTTCAGGGTCTTTCTGGACTGGGTGGAAGCTTCAGCGAAACCAACCTGCCGTCCCTACTACCGCCCCAGCCGGGAGGCGTGGGTCGGCGCGCTGGAATCGGGCGGCAACCCGTTTGACGACGAAACACTTCGGGAACTGCGGGTGCGCCCCGTCCCACCGGGGGGAACTCCCTGCTGATCTTTGCGACGGATATCCACCCTCAAATCGCCGTCGTGATGCCATCCTCAATCCACGACCTCCGCCTCGGGCATGCGGTAGCCCACTCTGGGTTCGGTGAAGATATACCTTGGGCTGTCGGCGTCGTCGCCCAGCTTACGCCGGAGACGGCGCATGTGAGTTCGAACCACCTGGGGATCGCCGGAATGGGTAACGCGCCAAACGCGCCGCAGCAACTGCTCGTGGGTCAGCGGGCGCCCGCCATTCAGCGACAGTACGCGCAGCATTTCGTATTCGATGGGCGTCAGATGGACGGGCTGATCGGCAATCTCCACTCTGCGCTGGGCATAGTCGATGACCAGGTCACCCAGGGCAAATGGCGCCGCCGTATCGCCCAGGTCGGCCGCGGCCGTCCGGCGAAGCGCGGCTCTGATCCGCGCCGTTAGCTCCGTAGGCGAGAAAGGCTTGACCAGGTAATCCGAGGCTCCAAGGTCAAGGGCCCGCTCAATGTCCTGGGCTCTCCCCGGGGCGGAAAGGCAGATCACCGGCACGTCGCCGATGTCGAGGATGTTCTGCATCAGCTCAAAACCGTCGACACCTGGCAGCGCCAAGTTCAGGAGGGCGAGTTGGGGGTTTTCCGACTCCACCAGGTGAAGCGCCTCATCGGGGCCCGTGGCAAATATCGTCAGGTAACGGTCTTTAGCGAGGATGTCGCGCACGTGTCTCAACGTCTGGGGATCATCGTCCACGACGAGAACGCGCCCCGCATCAATGTCGCGGGGATGCGACCGGCTGTCCGGTCGGTCCGAATTGGTGGGCTCTGCCTGGATGGACCGCTCAGCCACCGGTATCGTGAACGTGAACCGAATGCCGCTATCGAGACCGTCGCTTTCCGCCCAGATTCTGCCGCCGTGGGCCTCGACTATTCCCTTGCAGATGGACAGTCCCAATCCGAACCCAGCAACCTCTCGTTCGACTACGTTGCCATCGATACCGGAATATTTCCGGAACAGATTGGGTAGTTGGTCTGGCGGCAGTCCCCACCCTTCGGCCACCACGGAAACCGCTACGTATAAACCTTCGTGCTGGGCTGTCACTCCGATGACCGATGACACCGGCGCGTATCTGGATGCGTTAGACAACAGGTTGTTGATGACCTGAGTTATGCGAGCCCGGTCTGCCATCACGGCGGGAAGATCCGCCGGCGCATCCACCCGGAGTCCGCTGCGGCCCCCTCCTCTGACAAACGAAGTTCTGGCCTGATCTACCAGAGCCACAACTTCAGAGGGTTCGAGACTCACCGAAAGGGTGCCGCTCTCGATCTGAGCGGCATCTAGCAGGTCGGTGATCATCGCGCGCATCCGGTCGGCCTGGTCATTGATGATCGTGTGGAACTGGCGGGTCTCCGCGGGGTTCAGGTTCGCGGACTCGTCCAGCAGGGTTGCGGCCGAACCCTTGATGGAGGTGAGCGGGGTCCGCAGTTCATAACTTACCAAACCCAGGAATTCTGCCCGCAGCCTTTCCAGGTCTTCCAACGGCGTCATGTCCTGGAGTGTCACAACCACCGACTCCATCTCGCTGCCATCCTCCGAATAGATGGAGGTAGCGTTGACCAGCACCGTCACCGACCTGCCGTCAGGCGCCTTGAGCACGACTTCCTCGGCGCGTAGCGCGGTGTAGGTCCTTAACCGGTGAGCCAGCGGGAACTCTTCCAGCGAGATCTCACGTCCGTCCATCCGCCGGATGCTCAAAACGTCCATCATTCGCTCGACCGGTTGGTCCGGCGGCCGGAGCCCCTCAACGATCCTCAATGTCTCGCGGTTGTACGACACCGGCGCTCCCGATTTGGCGTCGAAGACCACAACCCCCACCGGGCATGTGTCTATCAGTGCTTCAAGGTCTGACCTCGCCCGCTGCTCGTCCCGGAACCTCCTGGCGTTGGCGATGACCAGCGCCGCCTGGGACGCGAACATCACCAGAATGTCCTCGTCCTGGCGCGTGAACTCGCTGCCCCTTTCACCCTTCGTCACGTAGATGGAACCCATCCGCACGCCTTTGTTGCGGATGGGAGCCACCAGCAGGGCAGCGACGGCCACGGGAGGACTCCAGTCCGCCATGTCCAGCGACCGCAGGTACGCGGGCAAATCGTTGATGCGGATCGGACCGGACACATCGTTGAGGTATCTGAAGAACTGCGCGCTCCCCGGCAATCCTGCCAGATGACGGTGTTGATCCGGCGTCAGGCCCGAGGTCACGAACTCCTCCAGCCCGTTGGACGCGTCGAGGACCGTCGTTGCGCCGTACCTTGCGCCCGTCAGCGTGCGGGCGCTGTTGGTCACCTCTTCGAGCACGCCGTGATAGTCCAGATCCTCGTTGATGCGCAGGCTTGCCTCGCTCAGCTCGGTCAAGCGGTGCTGCAACGCCTGCATCCCAGGTGTCGTCCGATCGTCTGTGGTGGTCAAGCTTACCTCCGGTCGATTCTTGCCAAGCGCAATCGGTCTGGCCCTTCCAACCAGGTCGGGACGCTATGAACCGTTGCTTGCAAACTGTCATGCAACCGTCATAACTATACCTTGAACCGTCATGGCTATGTCAGATCATTGACCCTACCATTTGATTAACCAAACACTCAACCATAACGACACAGCCGATTGACCGGAATGGTTCCGGCGCCGCGTCGCAACGCGAGGTTGAGCCCAAGGAGACAGACCAATGAAGATTGCGCTGATTGCCATGAGCGGCGTGCGCGCCTACAACGAGGAACTCACGGCGTTGGGAATGACCATGCCGGGCTTCATGGAACGGGGTGAGGTGATCGCCTCCCTGCCCAGCCTGTCGCTGCTCACCCTGGCGGGGATGACGCCAAAATGCTTTGAGGTCGAGTACCACCAGGTGCCTGACATCAGGAAGCTGGACCGGCTGCCGGACTGCGACCTGGCCGCCATCTCGACGTTCACCGCCCAGGTCAAGGAGGCCTACGCCCTGGCCGACCGGTACCGCGCGGCCGGCGTCAAAACGGTCATCGGCGGTCACCACGCCACGGCGCTGCCGCAAGAGGCGCTGCTCCACTGCGATGCGGTGGTGGTTGGCGAGGCCGAATTGACCTGGCCGCGAGTGCTGGAGGACTTTCGGACCGGCTGCCTGGGCGGCATCTACCGTACCGGCGGGCAGGAGTTCGATCTTGCCGACTCTCCCATGCCCCGGTTCGACCTGCTGAACCCCGACGAATACAACCGGATTACCGTCCAAACCCAACGGGGGTGCCCGTGGCGGTGCAACTTCTGCGCCAGCTCGATCATGATGACCAAGCGGTACAAGCTGAAGCCGGTGGAAAACGTGATCCGCGAGATCCGGGCGATCAAGGACATCTGGCCGAGACCCTTCATCGAATTCGCCGATGACAACTCATTCGTCAACCGTTCCCATTCCAAAAAGTTGCTGCGGGCCCTGGCGGACGAGGGCATCAAGTGGTTCACCGAGACCGATGTTGCCGTGGCCGACAATCCCGAACTGCTTGACCTGATGCGCCAATCGGGTTGCGCGGAAGTCCTGATCGGGTTCGAAAGCCCCACGGCCGGAAGCCTGGACGGGGTCGAACTCAACAACAACTGGAAGCGCAGGCGTCTCGATGATTATCGGGAGGCGATCCGCCGCATTCAGTCCCACGGAATCGCGGTCAACGGCTGCTTCGTACTGGGGATGGACGGCGATACGGTGGACTGTTTCCCCGCAGTTCGCGACTTTGTCGCCGACAGTGGACTGTGCGAAGTCCAGATCACCGTCATGACCCCCTTCCCCGGGACCCCGCTATACGCCAGCCTCGCCGGGGAAGGCAGGATGTTGGACGCCACCGGCTGGGAGAAGTGCACGTTGTTCGACGTCAACTTCCAACCCAACCAGATGTCGGTGGAGGACCTGGAACACGGCCTCATCGAATTGGCGAAGCAGCTATACACCGACGAGGCCAAAACCGGCCGCAGGAACGCCTTTCGCGATCACGTCCGCGCCGCTCGGCAGCCCCGCGTTAAGGAGACGACACCATGGCTGGCAAACGTAGCCTGACCAACCTGGAAACCGGGATGATGGGCGACGCGATGGCTCTCGGACCAATGCAGACGTCGGTGGAGATGACGCGGAACTCCCGTTTCGGCATTCGCGTCATCAGACTGGCGGCCACCAGCGTGGTTGCCCTGGGATTGATCTGGGGCTTCCAGGCTGCGACCTTGAACGCGCCAGCATTCGTAGGCATCTGCCTGGCGGCGGGATGGGCGTCGATGCCGGTTCTGCTGATGGTCAGCTTGCGCTGGCCGATGGCGCGTTACGGATTGGCGCTCCCCTCTACCCTGGTCGGTTTCGGACTGATCGCCATTTGCCTGACGGCGCTGCCGTCGGACTGGGGAGCCGCCAGGGTTGGTTGGCTGATGACCACGGCGGGTGTGCTCATGGGCGGCGTCCTGGGTCTCTGGTTCTGGTTCCGATTGGCTCCGGTGCCGCGGTTCCTGGACGATCCCTTTGGGCCGGGTCGGTGGACCCTGGTTGCCATCCATATCGCACTAATCGTTGTGGGCCTGGCACTGATCGGTTTGAGTGCTTTGGCCTAATTGTGACCACAGATCGACCGACGTTGTCCGCGTCAACCCGGCATCTGGCCTTGCCATGAAAACGGCTTTTGATACGATCAGCGTTGGAGACACCTTGCCGGCGGTCGGTGAACCGGTGCGTTGGCGGAGGCAACCAGCGCCGCCACGGAAAACCGCTCAACCCGTGGGGGATGACACCACGGACCGGGATATTCAGGACTCCACCCAGTCCGCCAGGTACTGGTTGATTGCTCTACTTGCGGTGTGGTCCCTGTGGGCGCCGATCCTTTGGTTGACGGTGATGGCGCTGGGAGACGGTTCCAATCTGATCGATCCGCCCAGCGAATGGTATTTTCGAGGGCGACTGTTGTACCCGGTACTGTCGCTGTTGACGGCTGCCGCCTATGCCCAAATCCACCGATGCGAGTGGTGGGGCGCTGGAGCGGGACATGAGAGGCATGGAGACGGGATTGGCCAGTCTGATTTCGGGCGGATGGCGCCGGTAGTGGGCCTGTGGTCGGCGAGGGGAGCCGCGCATGAAGTGGCCAAAGGCAGCAAGTAACCCTCGCTGTCCCAGGTGTGCGGCGCGAGTTGGAGAGACCTTGGGCTGACTGGCGGATGAGGGCGAGGGTGGCGGGCCGATTGCCGGCGCCGCGGTCAGGAAGGGAGCGGCAGAGCCCGCAATCGAGCCAGGGCACGAGTGAACTGGGTTTCCCATGGCCAGCGCTTCGGAAGATGCAAGGTCAGGCGGCGGGCCGAGCGGGTGAGGCGTCCGGCCAGGGAGAAGAAGCGTCGTCGGAGGGTCTTGGCGGTAACCACCTGCTCACGCAGGCCGATGCGCGCCGTCCAGCGAGCCAGGTTGTGGGCGATGAGCTGCACCGCCAGCCAGGCGGCGTTGGCGGCGAAGTGTCCCGAGGGGAGGTGGTTGAGGCCCACGCCGCACTTCAGGTCGCGGGTGGCGTTCTCGATCTCGGCGTGGCGGCGATGGTCGGCCTCCAGCTCCAGAGTGTCGCCCTCCCGGTCGGTGATGAAGGCGTGATAGCTGTAGGTGGCAAACAAGGCCAGTTGAGATCCGGGCGTGGGCCTCTCCCGCCGCACGTTGAGCCGCACCGACGCGGCGTCGTGCTTACTCTCGAAGGGAACGTAGGTGGTTTCGGCCACGTCGGCAGCGCCGCCCATCCAGTAGGGTATGGGCGTCCAGTCCGCCTCCGGTATCGCTTCGATGAGATTGCGCAGGGTCTGATGTTGGCGGACGGTGATGGAGTAGCGGACGTTAGTCTCTCGGCAGGTGGTGACCAAGGCGTGGTTATAGAAGCCGGTGTCGGCGCGCACTGTGAGTTGTCCGGCGGCCCCAGCGTAGCGCACCCGTCCCACCGTCTCACGCCGGAAGTGGGCGGCGCCCCGAGTGGTGTTGGCGCGACCTTCCCTGAGCCGGGCCATCGGCACGTCGCCGGTTCCGGCAGCAATGGCTAGCAGCGGGTGATAGCCCCGCTGGCCGGTGTAGCCGTCGTGGCGCGCCCCTTCCTTGGCCGGTCCGTAGGTCTCGCAGATGGTGGAGTCCAGGTTGATGGTCAACTCCCCGTCGCCGGGTCCCGCTCCGGCACCCCACGCCCGGGCCAGCAACTCCCGGCTCACCCGGTCCAGCTGGCGAGCGTGGCCCCAACGGAAGCTGCGTAGAAATGTGCCCAGGGTGGATGGCGCCTTCACCACGCAGCCCAGCACCCGCGCGGTCCTGCCAGCACGCAACACGTCGGCGTCGTCAATGCAGTCGCCAGCCGCCAGCGCCGACGCCACCAACGTCAGCATCTTATCCCCTGGGTTCGCCCGACCCAGCGCATCTCTCAGGTCAACGTGGCGGTCCACCAGCTCACCCAGACCCAGATGCTGGGCCAGCGTGACCGGCAGGATCAGACCGGCATTGGCCACCAAACGGTGGTCGTCGAAGACGATTTGGATGCGGTCGGGGTCGCTGCGTGGGAGCATCTGTTAGGTGCTCCTGGTCTGGGGACGGTTTGGTGTTTCACAAACCATTATCCCAGAAGCAACGGGGCACTTTCTTATCCCTTCAGCACACCGCCACAACCATCTCTTCGGTGGATTGAGGTTTAGGTACTCGGACGGGCGCAATCTTTCTGCCGCGGCAATGGTTGCAATACGCCCGCTTTGGAGTTGACCCCGCGAGTGCATCTCGTTCTCAGGGCGACGGTAGGGATAGCCCGGACTGTGACGAAACGGGCAATTCGGTTGCGTCGCTTTCCTGACTGGGCAGGACACCACAGATACGAACTAACAATGGAAAGTCGGGGACTGTGTTTGTGCGTGGGATCCTAACTTTGGACGTAGGCCATGACCAATGGTCAGCGGACCTACATTCCAGCAGTTAGAATGCTGCTGGACTTCTGATGATAGGGTGACGCAAATAATTTGCTAACCGATATGATAATTGGCCCCAGCGGCCGGATGTCCCTTGGTGACGAATACGGTAGTGACGGCGCTGGCCGCGGCGATTCCGGTGCCTGCGAGAGATTCGAGGAAAAACGGATGAACCGGTCGGTTGCAAGAATAGGACGGTTGCTCCCAGCGATTGGACTAATCGCCGTGATGCTGTTGGTGGTGACGAGCTGTGATTCTCAGCCGCCCTCTCCGCCAACCCCAACGTCGACCGGTGTACCTATCGCGGCCGCCACCCTGATGCCGACTGAAACGCCGGTCCCAACGCCAACTACGGCCAGCGCTCCGACGGATACACCCGTGCGTACCCTCGCACCAGAACCGACTGCTACGCTGGCACCGACGAATACTCCGACACCGACCAATACTCCCGGTCCGACGGCCACGCCGACGTTTGTGCCGACCGCGACTCCCTCGTCCGCCGCCACATTGACACCAATGGAGAGGGACCGAGCGATATTGATCGCGCTCTACGAGGCAACGGACGGTGCCAACTGGACTAACAACACCAACTGGCTCACCGACGCGCCCATCGGGGAGTGGCACGGCGTTACCACCGATGGCGATAGCCGGGTTTCGGGGATTGTTTTAGGCCAAAACGGGTTGACGGGTAATCTACCGGCCGAATTGGGCGGTTTAGCGAGTTTGACCAACCTGAGCCTTTGGGGCAACCAGTTGACGGGGCCGGTCCCGCCTGAACTGAGCGATCTTTCCGACCTGGAGCGCCTGGACCTGGGCGGCAATGACCTGACCGGTGGCTTTCCTGCTTGGCTGGCCAATCTTTCGGGCCTTACCAACCTATCACTATGGGGGAACGAACTGTCCGGGCCAATACCCTCCGGTCCAGGGCAATCGCGTCTTATCGTGTTCGGCATAACAAGCGATGCAAAGTATTAGTATCACAGATGTCGGCCACGGTTTATTACCGTTTGAGCGCCGATGCCAGCCTCGATTACCGTCGAAATGGGCGGTCGCAAAGCTCACCACCTGCATTTTCGAGTAACGAGATACCTTTTCCTGTCAGCGCCAGCTGTTATTCCGCCAAACTCAATTTAGACGCGATTGCCCTGCCCTCCGGTCTCGGTCGTCTGCAAAATCTCGAAACCCTGGATATCAGGACAAACCAGCTGACCGGCACGATACCGCCCAGCCTGGCCAACCTCTCAGACCTTAGAAACCTGCTCCTGAACGACAACCAATTGTCTGGATCAGTACCCGATTGGCTCACCGGCCTGACGAAGTTGGAACGACTGCAACTTGCCGGCAACGCCTTGACCGGCTGCATACCGCCTGCTCTGCAAAACGTCGCGACCAACGACCTGGCCGAGCTCGACCTTCCGTCCTGTGACGCTGACACCGTGTCGTCGTCCCTGCCCGATGGTTCCGGTGTCCTGACCTTCGACGACCCCGATGTGCCCCATCTGAAGTGGGAGGTTGGCCCTGAGGTTCTCGAGGAGTATTACCAGTATGCCCGCGCCGGAATTGTCTATCTGCACCGGTATGCGGCCCCGTTGGGCCTGCCCCCATTGCCGGATGACTCAACCTTTTATCTTTACTACAACCTCGACTTGGCGGCCAGGACATTGGCGCGGCTGGAGAAGAGGAGCGTTGAAAGTGCCCGGAGTGCTTTCGTCGATGACTCGTGGGGAGGATTGGCGGGCCTGGAAGATGTGGATTCGGGTTGGACTATGCTCAATCTGCCCTCCCTTGCCCAGGACGGTCAGCCCAGAGGTTTTATGAAAGTCGCCGCCCACGAGCTGTTCCACGTGTATCAATATACGTTGCAGGGATACGGCAGGTTCTCCTTTACCCACTCAGAAGTGCGGGTTATTGGTCCGGCCTGGATGCAGGAAGGAGTTTGCGAATTCCAAGCGATAGCGGCGTTGGCAAAAGGGGGCATCTGGCCTTACGCGCAAAGTCACCAGCGTTACGCCAACGAGGCGCGTGAGGTGGATGTTTCCCTCCGGGAGATGGAAACCTACAACGTGCTGCTCGACGGACCCGGCCGGTTCGCACTGGCTACGATGGGAGCGGAGTTCCTTGCAGCGAAGGCTGGCGAAGAAGCGTTGATGACCTTCTGGACACTGCTGGGGCCCGGCACCACCTGGCAAGAGGCATTTAACACCGCGTTCGGCATGACCATCGACGATTTCTATTCGTTGTTTGAAGAGCATCGCGCTGCCGGGTTCCCCGCACCGGATTTGCCGGGCGCCGTGCCGCGTTTTCCTTTAGCGGAGACGGACCGAGCCGCGTTGACGGCTCTGTACAACGCCACCGGTGGCGCAAACTGGGCAAACAGCGACAACTGGTTGAGCGACGAACCGGGGAACCAGTGGCATGGTGTAAACATCAACTCTGACGGCCACGTCACTCGGCTGGACCTCCAGGAAAACCAGCTGCATGGGACTATTCCAGCGGAGTTGGGCAGCCTCGTCGATTTGGAAAGGCTGATCCTATTCGACAATGGATTGACGGGAGAGATTCCGAATGAATTAGGCAACCTCGCCGGCTTACGGCAACTGGAACTCGCCAACAACCGTCTCGACGGCGCCATACCAGCCAGCCTGGGCAACCTGTCCAGCCTCACCAACCTGGGTCTCGACCACAATCGACTCACCGGGACCATTCCCTCGGCTCTGGGCAGCTTGTCCAACCTGAACGGTCTCTGGCTACAAGGCAACGAACTTAGTGGCGAAATACCCGCCAGCTTGGGCAATCTTAGCAATCTGACGCGTCTGTCCCTCGCCCGTAACCAACTATCCGGACCAATACCGCCCCAACTGGGCAATCTATCCAAGCTGGAACTCATCCGACTTGCCGAAAACGCGTTCACTGGCTGCGTGCCAGTCGCCCTGCAAAATGTTGCCAACAACGACCTCGTCAACCTTGGCCTTCCTTTCTGCTGATTTGGCATCGTGTAGCTAAACACACCTGAGAGATTAGGGGAAAGGTGATGACCATCTTCAAAGTGATCATCTTATTGTTGGTCCCGATGGCGTTGGTGGCCATCACTGCGGGCCGCCAGCGTGGCCACCTCGCACTACCCTCAACCCCATCTATCGGAATCAGGCCTGACTTGTTCGCCTTCTCGCACCCATTATCCCTAGTTGCAACACCAGGACCGCATCCCTTCGGTGGATCCGGGCTTACGCTCGGTCGTCGGGTTAGACGGATGCAAGCAGCCTTTCCCCATCCGCCGCGGTTCATCCATAGGGTGATTAACGACAATAAGGAATGCCGGCCTGTTGCCTCATTCAGAAATGTTGCCGAAAATCTAACACTTGGGATCCGCTCCGAACGGGTCCAGTTCCGGCAGTCCAGCTGCTTCCGTTGAGCTTGCTTTGGACGAAGCATAAACGAGATTTTTGGCCATGATGCCCTGCCACTCTTTCTCCCGGCGTTGCATGGTTCGCGACTGAGCCGCGGTGAAACGGTGCGGATGTTTCGACTGCAACCGCGCCATCAGCGCCTTGCCAGTGGCATCCGGTTCGGCCCGCAACCAGACCAGCACGTCGCTCCAAACGCCTTCGAAGGGGTCCTGGCGGGTACGCCAATGCCGCGGACTCCGCACTCGCGCGGCGTGGGCGGGACGGGTTTCGCCCTGCCGCCACAGATTGGGCAACTTGGCGAGGAAAAGTTCGAGGCTTTTTCCCGATGGCGTTTCCCGCACGCCCGGAGACGTGGTTGCCACCAGGGCTGACTGGGCTTCACGGGCTGACTGGGCTTGACGGATAGTGTGCAGCAAGAACACCGAGTCCAGCCCAGCCCGATATTCATTTCAGCACGGCTTTCAGCTCAGGGCCGGTTGTAGCATACTGGATCAGCCGATCACAAGGCGGGGCGGGCTGACTGTAGTGTTTGACGGTGGTGGCGCGGTCCCGGGTCTTGTCAATCAGCTTGAATGACGGCTGGAAGCAGTTCACGTACCGACGCAGCTCCCCGTAGAGATAGGCCATGTGTCGATTTACAGGGTGATTAGGCCAGCCACCTCTCCCGAATACCGGTCATGGCCGACGAAGCGTCGCATCACGGAACCGTTCTTCTGCTCAATCTACGCCTGGTCGTTGCTGCGGTACGCTCTGGAACGGGTGAACTCGATGCCTCGATCGGCGCAGTACTGGATCAGCGTTTCGTTGATGAACACGCTGTCGTTGTCGGAGTCAATGCCGAGGATGGGAAAGGGTAGTTATTGATCGATGGCTTCCAACCCGGCCACCACCAGGGACTGCTCCCTGGCCAGGAGAGGCACGGCCCTGATTGTTCATGGTCAGGCCAGCCGGTGCAGATGTCGGTGGCCACCAGGCTGTGGATGAATGATCCCGACAGCGGGCCACCACAGTGCGCCACCGAGTCAATCTCCAGATATCCCGGCGGTGGTCGGTTCCAATCATTGTAGGTCCGCACCGGCACGCGCTTGCTCATCGACTGCCGTCGCCGCCGTCTGCGCCGGCTGCCCGCCGTGGGACGAATGGGCTGCAGCAGCCGGTCCAACGTAGCCGCGCTGGCGGACAGCAATCGTGCCCGCACCAGAGGATCCAGATCGAGGTGCCCATTACGCTCCATGGATTCCACCAGATAGGGCAGGACCGCCTTCAGGCGCTTCCCGCAGATGCGATCGGCGGCCTCCCAGATTACGATCACCGCCTCGCGTACCGCTTCATCATAGATGTGTCGGCCCTTGATCATTGACGGTTTCTCCCCAGCGTCGCCGGACTGTCCCAGCAACCGGATGCCGTGCTTGCGGTGATGGCCGGTTACGGCGATGAACTCATCGAGGATCCGGCCCTTGTCCTTCTTGGACGACGCCAGGTAACGGTCTCGGATCGTTGCCAGCAATTCACGCTTTGCCATCTTGCTAATACCTCCACCCACGTGGGGTAAAGGTCGGAGAGAAAATGTACCGCGTGGGCGGCCCGATCGTGTCAACGGTCAGCGAAAAGGTCCGCACTAACTGGTCAGCATAAATGTCACACTCCCTTTATGGAGAATGTGACGTTGAACCAGAAAGAACAAGTAAGACTCAAGGTTCTGAACCGCCTGTGGGCAGAGCAGATGACTGTGGACCAGGCAGCCACAGTGATGGGAGTGAGCACGCGCCACACCAGACGTATCCTGGCGGCGTACCGGAGGGAGGGTGCCGCCGCCCTGGCTCACGGCCATCGTGGTCGTCGGCCGCCCAACGCAACACCGGAGACAACCAAAGCCGAGGTATTACACCTGGCCAGCACCCGCTACTTGGGAACCAACCACACCCACCTGAGCGAATTGCTTGGAGAGCGCGAGGGTATCGACATCGACCGCAGTACGCTACGGCGCATACTGGTATCCGCTGGGTTGAACAGCCCGCGCCGTCGCCGTACGCCGCAACATCGGGTGCGTCGCCAGCGAATGCCGCAGGCCGGGATGCTAATCCAGCTGGACGGCAGCTTTCACCGATGGTTGGGGGAGGCGGGACCGCAGTTCACGCTGCTGTTGGCGGTGGATGACGCCACCGGCGCCGTGGTGAACGCCCTCTTCTGTGAGCGGGAAGACGCACGCAACTATTTCGTGATGATGCGGGAGCTGGTGCAGAGCTACGGCGCGCCGGTTGCTCTCTACGTCGACCGGCACGCCGTCTTCAAGCACACGCCCGGGTCTGGGCTCGCCGGTGCGCCGACCCAGTTCAGCCGCGCCATGGATGAGCTGGGGATCCAGCTGATATTCGCACTGTCGCCCCAGGCCAAGGGTCGCGTGGAACGAACGGCGGGAACGTTTCAGGACCGGCTGGTGACGGAACTCCGACTGGCTGGCGCGGCCACTATCGCGGACGCTGACCACGTGCTGCAGGGTTTTCTGCCACGCTGCAACCTGGACTTTGCACAAAAGTTAGATGAATTATAAGAACAGGGTAAGCTGGCCGGACCCTCCTGGAAAAAGGCCAAGCGATGCTCACCCTGCCCAACGCGATTGTACCCGTACTCCATCCCTTCGCCATGCTGTTTCGCAGCCCGACCTGGCGGAAAGCCCAAATCCTGTTGATCGGCGCGATACTGGCTCCCGGCCAACGCACCGTGGCATCGGCGCTCCGTGTCATGGGACTGAGCGACGACCGCAACTACGCCCGTTATCATCAAGTGCTGATTAACGACAATTGATCCTGCCGGTAGCGTCGACCATTTTTGCCGGTCGATATGGGGTAATCATTCGGTACGGAGGTACCGTTGATTACAGACCGACAAGTAGGGCTACTGAGGCAGAAACGTATGGAAGGCAAAACACAGGAAACGGCAGCAGCCAAGGCTGGGATGAGCGTGCGTTCAGCGCGCAAGTGGCAGAGTGGTCCATTGCCGTCGGCGACGAAACCGGAGCACTGGTGGCGCACTCGGCCCGATCCCTTCGACGGGGTGTGGGAGGATGAGATCGAGCCGCTGCTACGGAATGATCCGACCGGCAGGCTGAGGGCAACGACAATTATTGACTGGTTGGCCGAGCAGCATCCCGGTCGGTTCAGCGCCTCCCAACTCAGGACGCTGCAACGACGGTTACAGGACTGGCGGGCGCTGCACGGGCCGGAGCGGGAGGTGTACTTCCCCCAGGAGCATCCGCCGGGTCGGGAAGCCCAGTTCGACTTCACCCACTGCGGGGAACTCAAGGTGACCATCGCCGGAGAGTCCTACCCGCACCTGCTGTTCCAGTTGATCCTCAGCCACTCTGGATGGCGCTACGCCGAGGTCGCCGCCGGTGAGACCTTCCTGGCGTTGCAGCAGGGATTGCAGAATGCCCTCTGGACCCTGGGCGGCGTCCCAGAGGTGGTGCGCTCAGACAATACCTCGGCTGCCACCCACGAGGTGAAACGCAGCCGCGGCCGTGCACTAAACGACAATTACTCCGCTCTGCTGGACCACTACGGTCTCCGTTCCACCCGCATCAATCGCGGCCAGAGCCATGAAAACGGCGTCGCCGAGCATGCCCACTACCGCCTCAAGGACGCGATCGACCAGGCCCTCATCCTGCGGGGCAGCCGCGATTTCCACACCGCCGACGACTACGCCCACTTCGTACGGGAGATGGTGGAGAGACGCAATCGTCTGGTAGAGGGGAAGCTGGAGCAGGAGATGCTTTGCCTGGGCTCCCTACCGCCAGCTCCCGTGCCGGAATACGTCAACTACCAGTCCAAGGTGCGCAAGTGGAGCACCATCCAGGTAGCGGGACATAGCTACAGCGTACCCTCCCGCCTCATCGGCAAGGAGGTGCAGATCCGTTTGTACGCCGACTGGGTGGAAGTCTACTACAAGGGCCACCTGGTGGAACGCATGGAACGGGTGCGCGGCGAGGGTGCAGCCAACGTCAATTACCGCCACGTCATCGGCTCACTGGTGCGCAAGCCGGGAGCATTCGCCCGTTACCGCTTCCGGGAGCAGCTGTTTCCCACCTTGCACTTTCGGCTGGCCTACGATGCGCTCAACGGATGGCGCGGGGAGCGTGCCGACGTGGAGTACGTGCGGATCCTGCACCTGGCGGCCACCACCATGGAAGCCACGGTGGACAGCGCGCTGTCGCTGCTGCTGGAGGCGGGCCAGCCCTTCGACTACGCCGAGGTGCGAGACCTGGCCGAGCCCAAGGTGCCCGAAGCCCCAGCGCTGACCCTGTCCGGCCAGCCGGACCTGAAAATCTACGACCGCCTGCTCACGGTCAGCCTGGCCACGGTGGGGGTGTGCGGATGACGGTAATCGACACCAGCGTCATGCAGGAACGCATCGGCCAGCTGTGCCACCAATTCAAGCTGCCCACCATGGGCGCCCAGTCGGTGGACCGTTTCACCGCCTCCGGACATGGCGACGCCCTACCCATCTTCCTCGAGGTCCTGGAACAGGAAGCCGACGATCGCCGCCACCGGCGCATCAACCGGCTGCGTCAGTCGTCCAGGCTCCCCTCGGGCAAGACCTGGGAAACCTTCGAGCACCACCGGATGCCCCTGGCCCTGCGGCAGCAACTGGACCATCTGGCCCAGGGCAGTTTCGTGGAACACGGCGTCAACGTGCTGGCCTTCGGACTGCCCGGCACCGGCAAGACCCACGCGCTCTGCGCCCTGGGCCACCGCCTGGTCGAAGCCGGACACTCGGTCCTCTTCGCACCGGCCTACCGCCTGGTGCAGGAACTACTCGCCGCCAAGCGCGACCTGGACCTACCCCGCCGGCTGCGCAAGCTGGACAACTTCGACTTCCTGCTCCTTGACGATCTCGGCTACCTGCCCCAGGGCGCCGAAGAGTCCGAGGTCCTCTTCACCCTGATCGCGGAACGCTACGAACGCAGGTCGCTGGGCATCACGTCCAACCTGGTCTTCTCAGAGTGGGAGCGCATCTTCGCCAACCCCATGGCCACCGCCGCGGCGATTGACCGGGTCGTGCACCACTCCGTGATCCTGGAGTTTGACGTCCCCAGCTACCGGACTGATGCCGCCCAGCAACGGGGCCAGGCCGAGGGGGTGAACCGGCAAAAATAGTGGACGTTTTTTCGGCAAGAATAGTTGACGCGGGACAAGTGCTCAATCGGGCGGTGTGGTCGCCCCGCCAAGCGGCACGCATCCTGTTGGGACTGCTAATCCTCCACTTGGATCAAGGCGATGGTCCGTTGATCTTCGGCATCGACGAAACCCTGGAACGGCGCCGCGGTCCTAAAATCAAATCCTTGGGCATCTACCGCGATGCGGTGCGTTCCAGCCGGAGCCACCTGGTCAAGGCCAGCGGCCTGCGCTGGATCTCCCTGATGTGGCTGGGCCAGGTCCCCTGGGCGGGACGCTATTGGGCCTTGCCTTTTCTCACCGTGCTGGCGCCTTCGGAACGCTACTACCGGCAGCGCGGACGTCGCCACAAAAAACTCACCGACTGGGCTCGGCAGATGGTCATGCAACTGCGCCGCTGGCTGCCGCAGCGCCCCCTGGTGCTGGTGGGCGACGGCGGCTACGCCGTCCTCGACCTGCTCCACTGCTGCCAATCCCTCCGTGAACCCGTTACCCTCATCACCAGATTGCGCTTGGACGCGGCCCTCTATGAACCGGCCCCGCCCCGTCAGCCCGGTCAGAACGGTCGGCCCCCGCTGAAAGGCCGACGGCTGCCCGCGCTGAAATCACTCGTCGACCATCCCGGTCAGTCCTGGGCCACCGCCGCGGTAGCCTGGTACGACGGCACGACCCGTACGGTGGAGCTCACCTCGCAAACTGCGGTCTGGTATCGTTCGGGCAAGCCGCCGGTGCCCCTGCGCTGGGTCTTGGTTCGAGACCCCCAAGGCGAATTCGCCACACAGGCTCTGCTGTGCACTGACCTGGCCGTGGAACCGGCGCAGATTCTGGAATGGTTTGTGCTGCGCTGGCAACTGGAGGTCACCTTCCAGGAGGTGCGAGCGCATCTGGGTGTGGAGACCCAACGCCAGTGGTCGGACCGCGCCATCGCCCGCACCACGCCAATCCTCATGGGCCTATTCTCCTGGACCACCCTGGCGGCTCACTTGATGCAGGAACAACAGCCCATGAGCCATCGCACCGCGGCCTGGTACGCCAAGCCGTCGCCGACCTTCGTAGATGCCATCGCTCTGGCGCGCCGCCACTTGTGGCTGGCCTCCGAGGGTTTTTCACTGTCCGACGCAGAACCGGATATATGGAAAGTCCCGGCTGTCCTGTACCACCGACTTGTAGATTCACTCGCCTACGCGGCTTGAAATGTGCAAAGCCTAGGCAACGCACGCTTCGGCGTTCCGCCGCAATGTCCCGAGGCCGCTTACCGCCCACTGGCATCGGACGTGTGCCTGGACCGGATCCTCTGCTTCAAGCACATTAGGAAGGTGGCCCGGGACAACACGGTGAAGTTCCAGTTGCACACCCTGCAGTTGCTGCCCGAGCCGGAATGCCCCAGCTATGCCGGGGTCGCTGTGGAGGTCCTGGAAGGACTGGATGGTCGTCTATCCCTGCAACACCAGGGACGCACCATCCCTGCTCAAGAGGCGCCGCCCAATCCGGTATTCATGCGAACCGGTAACGGATCATCCCCACACCTTGCCAGGCACCGTTCCGGTCCTGGCCATCCGGACGGGTCCTGGGCGACGACCCTCTCCCAACTCGACACCAATTGTGCCGAAGAAACCGCGCCTGACCCGATTGCTGACCATGGGACCGCAGCCGGCAAGGTGGTAGCCATTCCGCCTCGGAAGGCGACGTTTCTCCAGAAGGTGCGGTGGAAGGCCATACAGAAGGCGAAGCGCAACGGCATGTCCATCCGAGGAATAGCGCGGGAGTTGGGGATCAACCGGGCCACGGTCAGGAAGTACATCGACGCGGATACTCCACCGCTGCGGCAAGTCCGCAGCGCGGCAACTACGCCACCACCTGATACCATGGCGGCATAACCGAGTGACATTTATCCTGAACACTTAGTATTACAACGACGGGTTATGTGGTAGGATTTCACGGCGCAGTCGGAGGCTACGGGAGGTGAGGTGGGGCGATGGACGCGGCAGCTTTGGACCGAGTGTACGAGGCCTTCCAGGATTTTCACGACTACTGTGCGCCGGTTTTCGGTCGCAAGCAGTGGCGGGAGCGTAGTGGGCAATACCTGCAAGCCCTGCTGGTGCAGTCCCAGGAGCGGCGCAATGCGGAAAACCTGTCAGAGACGGTTACAGCGTCGCCGCGTGTGCTGCAGCGTTTTCTTACCGAAGCCCGCTGGGATGACGACGCGGTCATCGGCCGGCTGCAGGAGTATCTGGGTTCTCGGTTGGAGCATCCGCAGGCGGTGTGGGTGTTGGACGGCAGCGACTTTCCCAAGCAGGGGATGAAGTCGGCGGGAGTCGCTCGGCAGTACTGTGGAGCATTGGGGAAGATTGCCAACTGCCAGGCTGGGGTGTTCTTGGCCCACGTGGGGCCCCGGGGCCGGGCGCTGGTGGACAAGAGGCTGTATCTGCCCCAGGAATGGACTGGGGATGGGGAGCGTTGTGCGATGGCGGGGGTGCCGGCGAACCGGCGGGAGTACCAAAGCAAGACGGAGTTGGCCATGGATATGCTGGAGTGTGCCCAGGCCAGAGGCCACCTCAGCGCACAGTGGGTGGCTGGCGATTCCGCTTTCGGGATGTCGCCGACGCTGCGGGAGGGCCTGGCGTCTGCGGGAATGTACTACGTTTTGGACGTGCGTCCGGATATGACGGTGTGGCCGCTGGAACCCACTTGGACCGATCCGCCTTACCAGGGTAACGGGCGTCCCCGCAAACCCAGACCGCGGCGTGAGGAGCGGCGGACCATGTCGGAGCGCAGTACGGCGCTGCCGCCGGATGCCTGGCGAGAGCTAACCATTGCGGCGGGCAGCCAGGGACCACGCACCTACCTATTCAGCGCCCAGCGGGTGCGGGTAACGCGCCGACGCAAGCCCGGCGAAATCCTCTGGGCCATCTATCGCCAGAACCGCGACGGCAGCGAGCCCCGCTACTATCTATCCAACACTCCGGAGGACACGCCTCTGGAAACCCTGGCCTATGTGGGCGGCTCCCGCTGGCGCATTGAAACCGAGTTCGAGACCGAGAAGAGCGACGTGGGCCTCGATGAGTACGAAACTCGCACCTGGACCGGCTGGCATCACCACATCACCATGTGTCTGCTGGCCGGCGCCTTTCTACTGACCTTACAACAGGACTGGGGGGAAAAAGATGCCCCTGATCACCCGGCCCCAGGTGTACCGAGTGGTGCGTGAGCTTTTGCCGCGGGAGCGGTTCGGGCCGGAGGAGTTGCTGCTATGGCTAGATGGTGTCCAGCAACGCAACGAGCGAGCCAGACAGTCCCATGAGAAACGCCGCGCCGCTGGCCAGACATCCACCAGCATCCCTCCTTAACCCGTCGTTGTAATATTAGAGCCTATCCTAAAAACTGGTGGAAGTTTGCCGGCGCATGGCAAGAACGTAATCTGGTGTTCGGCTAGGCTGGGGCAATGACCAAAGCGAAGGATCCCAAGCCGCCGCGTCCGAAGCGTGCCGGCCCAGCCACCCCAGCCAATGCCACCACCGGCTCTTTTCAGGTATCCGACGAGCTTTGGGAGGTATTGGCTCCCCTGATCCCCAAACGTGTGAACACCCATCGTTTCGGTGGCGGCCGGCCCAGAGTAGCGGACCGGACCTGTGCCAACGGCATCTGCTACGTGCTGCGCACCGGCTGCCAGTGGAAGGCCTTGGACGCCACCGGCATCTGCGCTTTCAGGAGTGGGTTGCCGCTGGGGTGTTCCGGGAACTGTGGCGGGTGGGTCTGGAACGTTACGACGAACTGCAAGGGTTGGACTGGAGTTGGCTGAGTATGGACGGGGCCATGACCAAAGCTCCTTTGGGTGGGGGGAAAAACCGGCCGCAATCCCACCGACCGAGGTAAGATTGGGGTCAAGCGTAGTCGGTTGACTGAAGCCCAGGGGGTTCCGGTGGGCTTGGTGGTGGACGGGGCCAACCGCCACGACATGAAGCTGGTGCGGGCCACGGTGGACAGCGTGGCGGTGCCCCGACCGACGCCCACTCCGGAGCATCCCCAAGGGCTGTGCCTGGACAAGGGCTACGACTTCGCCGCGGTACGCCGCACTCTGGACGAGTTCGGCTTCACCGCCCACATCCGCAGCCGGGGCGAAGAGGCTCAGGCCATCAAAAGGGAGGCTGGGTTCAAAGCCCGCCGCTGGGTGGTGGAACGCACGCACAGTTGGCTGAACCGTTTCCGGCGCATCCTGGTCCGTTGGGACAAATCCCCGGACAACTACATCGCCTTTCTTCATTTCGCCTGCGCCCTCATCGCCCTCAGAGCCGCCGGGTCATTAGGATAGGCTCTAAATGGAGGTATCGGTAAAGAAGTAATACCGGCCCCACGCGACCCATACTCCCCCAAAGCTGAGCACGCGGGCCGGAAGCATTCCCAGCCCTGCGCGCCCAGCGATTGTGAAGATGGTCGCCCTCAAGCTAACTTACGGCCGGAGCCGAAGCCATCCGGATATTCTCTGATGTTCTCCTGACCTTATTGAGTGAGGTTAGGAGCGTACTCGAACGCGGTCAGGTCCCGCGTTTCGGAATAGTTCAGGTGCTCGGTCCATGGTTCCGTGCCCGTGTCCCCGTTCAGGGCAAACACCTGGTTCTGGGCATAGAGGCCGACAGACAGGGCGTTGTCGTACATGAACTTCGCAGCTTCCGCCATGATCTCGTACCGCGTTGCGTTGTCAACGGTGCCCTGGGCTTCCGCCATCAAATCCCGAAGGACCGGGTGGTCTACGCCGAAGTTCCAGGCCGTATCGTGGTTGAAGGCACTGGACCACCGGTCCAGGGGGTCAACCGCCACGTGGGTGTGCTGGTAGGCCTGGTTGTAGGTACGGGTCACGATGCCTGGGCGGAAGGTCTTGTAGGGCATGTTCTGCTGGTTGGCTTTGACGCCGATCTGGTCCCACATCTGGGCTATGGCCGAAGTCACTTCGAGGTAATTCGAGCCGCCCAGGGGCGTGAGGGTGATCTCAAAACCGTCGGGATAGCCCGCCTCGGTTAGCAGTTGCCTGGATTTCTCAGGATTGAACTCCCACTGCCTGTACTCCGCTGGCAGCTTGTCCAGGTGGAATGACCAGGCCGGCAGGGGGTCAGGGATTGCCTCCCCGTTCAGCAGCGTATCCGAGATTGTCTGGCGGTCGATGGCGATGGACAGGGCCGTTCGCACCTTGGCGGCGTTCTGCCATTCCTCGGAAGCCGGGTCCGGGTTGCCGGAAGCCCAGGGCAAAGTAGGATCGTAGCCGGGGGCTCTTTCCATGTGTTCCGGCGTACGTGAGCCGTCAGCGTTGAGCCCCACGTACCAGTTGCCATAGAAGGCCATGCTCACGGCGCTGCCGCCGGCTATCTTCAACAGGCTGGTGCCTGGCACGTCCTCGACCGCTGCGATGGAGTCCAGGTTCATTTCCAGCGCCGTGAGCTGGCCGGTCTGGAAGTTGGCGACGCGGGTGGACTCCTCGGGAATGTGCTGCCATACCATTTCGGCAAACTCGGGTGTCTTGCGCCAGTGGTTTTCGACCGCGGCCCACCGGGTGAACTGGTCGCTCTTGTGCTCCTTGAACTCCCACGGGCTGGTTCCGGCGATGTTCCTGCTCGCCTCGTCGACACCGACGTCTTCGAGTTGCAGTTTGCTGATGATGTTGACATGGGGGAAAGCAAGCAGACTCAGGGTGTCGTACTGTGGCGTACCGGTGTTCAGCTCGATGGTGTACTTGTCTACAGCCTTCACGCGCCCTTCGTCGATGATGCCGGTAACCGTATTGCCTTCTTTGACGTCTCCGCCAACTCCCCAAATCCTGCGGATATGGGCGTTGTACCCTACCCTGGAGCTCTCGCCGCCGCTGACCATCATGCTCCAGATGACGCCTTCAGCATCCAGTTCCCCGTAGCCCTTATGGAACTGGGCACCTTCCTGCAGCTTGAACGTCCAGGTCGTGTTGTCCGGAGCAACGCTCCATTCCCTGATCAGTCTGGGAACAATCTCCCGGTCTTCGTTCATGTAAAGGAGAGTCTCGGCGGTGGTGAAGCCGTTATGGTGATACCCGGCTCCTTCCGTGACCGTCGGGAAAACGTGGAACGGGGGGACGAGGGGCAATCCAAATGTCAAAGTCCCTCTGGGTCCCATCACGGCCGAGGTTTGCGGCATAGCCGTCGGTTCGGGAGTGGCGGTAGCTGCGACACTTGACCCTCCTGAACTCGGGGCCGTGACGGGCGTGCTTTCTGGCATCGCCGCAGCGGGCGCAGCGGGCGCCGCAGTTGCTGGTGCCGCAGGCGCAGCGGCGGGTGCTTCCCCTGCCGTGCCGCAGGCTACCGCGACTATCAGGGCGAGAGCCAATGGAGTCAAAGCAAGTAGTCGCGGTAATGAGAGCCGTTGGTGCCTCATATCAAAACCTCCGAGTTCCGAAAAATTTGGTCAGGTCCCTGTGCCATTCCGCAGTTCGTCCCGTCTTGACCAATACCGGGACGAATCCACGCCGCATTTGGGTTGACTTGAAAAAGCAACCGTAAAATAGACCGCCATCCGCTACGAGTCAATTGGGGGTACGGTCAGGCATCCTTGGCCCAAATCCACCGAAAGGACGCGAGTGGGCTGGTAACGCAGGGGATGAGAAGCGTGGGTGATGGGCTGCAGTGCCCTGGCTTCGCCGGATTCGGGCGGGTGTGGGTGGAGACAGCTACGCCCGGGGGTGTTGACTGCTCGCAAGCGGCGGCGGCGGCGGGCGAGATCATCATAGTGGATGGCAACTGGAGACACGCGGTGCTTAGCCTGACGCGGGGTGTCCAGGCGGTTGAGCGGTCTGGTTGAAGGGTCGGGCGCCAGCTACGCCGTCAGGCAGGGAGCGGCAGAGCCCGCAATCGAGCCAGCGCACGACTGAACTGGTTCTCCCAGGGCCAGCGCTGGGGAAAATGTAGGGTGAGACGACGGGCCGAGCGGGTGATGCGTCCGGCCAGGGAGAAGCAGCGCCGCCGCAGGGTCTTGGTGGTTACCACCGGCTCACTGGGACCGATGCGCGCCGTCCAGCGAACCAGGTTGTGGGCCATGACCTGCACCGCCAGCCAGGCGGCTTTGGCGGCGAAGCGTCCCGAGGGGAGGTGGTTGAGGCCCACGCCGTACTTCAGGTCGCGGGTGGCGTTCTCGATCTCGGCGTGGCGGCGATGGTCGGCCTCCAGCTCCAGAGTGTCGCCGTCCCGGTCAGTGATGAAGGCGTGATAGCTGTAGTTGGCGAACAGTGCCAGTTGGGAGTTGGACGTGAGCTGCACCCTGCGGACGATGAGGCGCACCGGCGCGGCGTTGGCCTCGTTCTGGAAGGGGACATACGTGGTTTCGGCCACGTCGGCGGCGCCGTCCATCCAGTAGGGTATGGGCGTCCAGTCCCCCTCGGGTATGTCCTCGATGAGATTGCGCAATCGGGCGTGCTGGCGGACGGTTATGGAGTAGCGGACATCCATCTTGCCGCAGGCGGCGACCATGGCGTGGGTGTAGAAGCCGCTGTCGGCCCGCACGATGAGTTGTCCGCTGGCCCCGCCGTAGCGCACCCGACTCACCGTTTCACGCAGGAAGTTGGCGGCGCCACGAGCCGTGTTGGCCCGGCCCGCGCGCAGTCGAGCCATCAGCACGTCGCGGTGCCGGCGGCGACGGCCAGCAGCGGGTGGTAGCCCCGCTGGCCGGTGTAGTTGTGCCGGCGAGCGCCTTCCTTGGCAGGTCCATAGGTCTCGCAGATGGTCGAGTCCAGGTCGATGGTCAGCGGCCCGTCGCCGGGCCCGCCCCCAGTAGCCCAGGCCCGAGCCTGCAACTCCCCGCTCACCCGATCCAACTGGCGGACATGACCCCACCAAAAACTGCGTAGAAATGTCCCCAGGGTGGACGGCGCCTTGACCACGCAGGCGATGGCGTGAGCCGTCCCGCCGGTGCGCAACACGTCGGCGTCATCGATGCAGTCGCCGCCGGCCAAGGCCGACGCCACCAGCGCCAGCATCTGGTCCTCCGGGTTGGCTCGACCCGCCGCATATTCCCAGGTCAACGTGGATGTCGACGAGTGCACGCAAACCCAGGCGCTGGGCCAGGGTGACCGGCAAGAGCAGCCCGGCATTGGCCACCAGACGGTGGTCATCGAAGGCGACGTGGATGCGGTCGGGGTAGTTGCGTGGTAGCATCTTTTGGGTGCTCCTCGTTTCGGGTTGGTTTTCTGTTTCAAAAACCATTATCCCCGAAGCCGGGAGCACTTTCTCATCCTCTCAGCACGCAGCCAGACCCATCCTTTCGGTGGATTGGGGGTAAGGCTAACGAGTGGGCCCGGTGGCAGGTCTCGCATAGAATCCCGCTGACCACAGCTGCAACAGGATAAGCCATGTTTCGCAGTTTGCTTTTTTGCCGCTGAATCCCGACCGTGCCAAGGAGAACTGAATATGTCTTTGCGGAATGTAAACTTCGCCCAGTTCCTCGCTGGTGATCTGGCTTCGGCCTTATTACAACGATGCGCCTGCCTGGGTTCCTATTGTGGAATTGAAGGGATGCGGTCCTGGCGTTGACGTGAGGGATGATGGGTAAGGAAGGCAAACGAGCCATGCCCGATCGCCAATAGATGTGGTTCACGGCGGTCGGCGGTGGCCACGCCATTGGGAAGGTACTGGCCTACAGTGGCGGCGACGGGCGGAAACGGCCAGGCGGCATGCCAGAAGTGGCACTCGCGAGCTGGACCGACACGACTCCGCGGGACAGCCCTCGGGTTGTCAGGCGAGAGAGTCGGAAACCGACGGGGCCGTCAGGCTGGCAGGGGAATGGCGCGCACTCGGGTGAGGGCCCGCGTGAACTGGGTTTCCCAGGACCAGCGCTGGGGAAGATGCAGGGTGAGGTGGTGGGCCGAGCGGGTGAGCCGTCCGGCAATGGAGAAGAACCGCCGTCGGATGGTCTTGGTGGTAACCACCGGCTCGCCCAGACCGATGCGCGACGTCCAGCGAGCCAGGTTGTGGGCCATGACCTGGACGGCCAGCCAGGCGCCGTTGGCGGCGAAGCGGCCGGAGGGGAGGTGATTGAGGCCCACGCCGTACTTGAGGTCTCGGATGGCATTCTCGATCTCAGCATGGCGGCGATGGTCGGCCTCCAGCTCCAGGGTGTCGCCCTCCCGGTCGGTGATGAAGGCGTGATAGCTGTAGGTGGCAAACAAGGCCAGTTGAGATCCGGGCGTGGGCCTCTCCCGCCGCACGTTGAGCCGCACCGACGCGGCGTCGTGCTTACTCTCGAAGGGAACGTAGGTGGTTTCGGCCACGTCGGCAGCGCCGCCCATCCAGTAGGGTATGGGCGTCCAGTCCGCCTCCGGTATCGCTTCGATGAGATTGCGCAGGGTCTGATGTTGGCGGACGGTGATGGAGTAGCGGACGTTAGTCTCTCGGCAGGTGGTGACCAAGGCGTGGTTATAGAAGCCGGTGTCGGCGCGCACTGTGAGTTGTCCGGCGGCCCCAGCGTAGCGTACCCGTCCCACCGTCTCACGCCGGAAGTGGGCGGCGCCCCGAGTGGTGTTGGCGCGACCTTCCCTGAGCCGGGCCATCGGCACGTCGCCGGTTCCGGCAGCAATGGCTAGCAGCGGGTGATAGCCCCGCTGGCCGGTGTAGCCGTCGTGGCGCGCCCCTTCCTTGGCCGGTCCGTAGGTCTCGCAGATGGTGGAGTCCAGGTTGATGGTCAACTCCCCGTCGCCGGGTCCCGCTCCGGCTCCCCAAGTCCGTGCCAACAGCTCTCGGCTCTCCCGATCCAACTGGCGGACATGACCCCACCGGAAACTGCGTAGAAAGGTCCCCAGGATGGACGGCGCCTTGACCATGCAGCTGATGGCGCCATCCGTCCCCCGGTGCGCAACACGTCGGCATCGTCAATGCAGTCGCTACCGGCCAGAGCGGATGCCACCAGCGTCATGATCTTGTCGCCGGTGTTGGCTCCGCCTGGGGCACGGCCCAGGTCCAGGTGCTGATCAACCAGTTGGGGCAGGCCCAGATGCAGTGCCAGGGTGGACGGAAGGACCAGCCCAGCATTGGCCACCAAACGGTGGTCGTCGCAGGCAGGGCAATCGCGTCTTATCGTGTTCGGCATAACAAGCGATGCAAAGTATTAGTATCACAGATGTCGGCCACGGTTTATTACCGTTTGAGCGCCGATGCCAGCCTCGATTACCGTCGAAATGGGCGGTCGCAAAGCTCACCACCTGCATTTTCGAGTAACGAGATACCTTTTCCTGTCAGCGCCAGCTGTTATTCCGCCAAACTCAATTTAGACGCGATTGCCCTGTCGTCGCAGGCGATTTGGATGCGGTCGGGGTGGTTGCGTGGTAGCATCCGTTTGGTGCTCTTTCTTTTGGGTTGGTTTGGTGTTTCACAAACCATTATCCCAGAAGCAAAGGAGCACTTTCTTACACCTTCAACCTGCCCCGACAATCATCTCTTCGGTGGATTGGGGTTTAGGCATCGGCGGCAGCGCGCCATCTATGGCCTTGCCTGCCGGATTGTTCTCAATGAAGCCATGGACCATTTCCCACCGCATCACGGTGCGGATGCGTTGCCTGACCCGCCGTGCGGTTTCAGGGCGTGTATTCCATGTTGGGGTTTATGACCTTGAGTACATCGGCCTGCCCTATCCGATCGATCCGCATATTCCGCAAGATGAAGAAGGCATGCCGCTCCAGGGTGTTCATCCAAGAAACCGCGTGCTTCTTGTTGCGCCACCGTGGAAGGTTCGCCTCGTAGACTATCCGGGCTGCTTCCTTAAATGTTGGGATGGCGTTCCTGCGTTTCTCAATCACCGGATCCCGCCCGTCAGCTATGACGGCGTGATTGGTGGCTGCTAGACCCTGAGACTAGGCGAGGCCAACGGCCGGATATCCACCCAGACCGATGTCCCGACGGTGGCCGTCAATCACGACGCGCTGGACCCAGGACTTAGAGGGTGTGTGACAATCGAATTTTCACCTTCACCCTAACCCTTTCACATCAAGGGAGAGGGGACTGAATCGCAGGTTATTCAGCCAGAACGAAGTGATCCAGCGGATTTGTCACACACCCTCTCAGACCCGGAGGGAACAACGTTCAGATAAAGCCCGGCGCCATCGCCATATCGGCCTGGTTTGGCCGCCGTCTTAACCTTGGTTTCCGTAAGTTGGGCCATATTGCGTTCTCTGATTTTTCCCACACAATGAATCGGATCGTATGGGCCGAACAGGGAACTTACAAGACCGTTGGAGGGTGTGCTTTCGCACACATCCGGGGGTTTTTAGACGCTATCGGACTTACCCGGACGTGAAACTGGTGGAGCTGGCGGGAATCGAACCCGCTACCTCTTCAATGCCATTGAAGCGCTCTCCCAAATGAGCTACAGCCCCACGACCAACCGCCGAACGTCGTTCAACGGAGCGTGACTATTTTAACAAACCTCGGGCCGGATTAGCAACCGCCGCGCAACGCTCAGCAGGGCTTTTTCAGGGACTTTTCAAGGTCAGGTGTGAAGTGGAAATCTTGCAACGGGTTGGGTTGTTGTGGTCTCGGGTTGTTGTGGTCCTGGATGGAACCGGTGATGTTGAACGAATACGCTTGCGCGGGAAACCTCTGTTTGGGCTTGCCGCATTGGGCCTCGGCGCTGAGGCCGTGCCGCCTCCGGCGATGTTCGAAGCCAAGCCATGATGCGGAGCAGCGGCGAAACGAGCGCTCACGTGTCCGACATGAAACGCCGGGCCCTGACCCGTTCCCGCCGGCGGATTTCCCTGCCTTTCTCCCCATTTCCGTTCAGCGCACGGTATCGCCGCGCCGTGGGGTTCAAGCAGGAGCGGTCACCTCCGTTCGGGCATGGCCGGTGCTGGCGAAAACGACAGCGTAAGCTGGACAACTTCGACTTCCTGCTCCTGGACGACCTGGGCTATCTGCCCCAGGGGGCCGAAGAGCAGAGGTCCTCTTCACCCTCATCGCCGAACGCTACGAACGGAGGTCGTTGGGCATTACGCCAAACCTGGTCTTCTCAGAGTGGGAACGCATCTTCGCCAACCCCATGGCCACCGCGGCCGCCATCGACCGGGTGGTGCATAACTCCGTCATCCTGGGGTTTGCCGTGCCCAGTTTCCGCACCGACGCCGCCCAGCAACGGGGCCAGTCAGAGGAGGTGAACCGGCAAAAATAGTGGAGACAATTCGGCGGAAATAGTTGACGCGGGACACCAGATCGTCCTGGACGTGAAAACGCCCTCGGATACCCTGACCCTAACCGTCATGACAGAGCCTCGATGTTGGTAGTCAAGGCACCAACACGGCCACCTTCACCGGCTCCGTGACCACCGCCGGTACACAGGCATTCAGATCCGATGATTTCACAAGGGCTCGCAGCGCCGCTGCTGCTCTCAACCCAAGAGTTACCGTTTTCCTGATCACGACGGGTACCGGACATGTGGAGCTGGGGACCACCACCGGTGGCGACGAGGATACGGTCGGCCCCTACAGGTGGACCATCGAAAACTCTTCCAGAAAGTCCACCGACGGCGGAAACACGTACACGTCGCAGTCTTCGGCGAACTTTCCTCGTTTCAACGTCGTTGGCCACGCTAATGACACGCTGAGCATCCTGGAATCCAGGATCGTTTCCGAACCGTACAACGGGGTGGCCTACGCCGCCGGGGAAAACATAGAAGTCCGGGTCTCCGTGGTCGGCAGCGTCCGGGTCCTCGCAGAGTCCCTGACTGACAAACTCCGGTTTGGCGACGCCGCGCAACATGAACGGGAAGCCAGCCTGGTAACCGTCTGCGGCACCTACCGCGCTACTCACGTAGAGATCACTGGGAGGTTCCCACGTTACCACCTCTACTGTTCCTACACCGTCCAGTCTGGTGGCGTGGATGCCGACGGCGTGGTCCTTGACGCAGATCCCCTGGGAAGCGTGCCAGACCGCAGGATCGAGTTTGCGAGAGACAACCGGGTGGCGATGGACCTGTCTGCACCGGCGCACATCCCGGACGCCGGGCAGCGGGTGGACGGGTCGCAGTCCTACGAATGCGATGCCGTCTTCTGCGCCTATGTGACCGCTTATGACCAAAATTGTCCACATTACCTGAAATCGGAGCCGGCCTATTGGGGACGGATTTTGAAGAAGCATCACAGGGCAATATATCCGGACGGCAATTCAGTTATGGCGACCACCCGCACTTCGTCATGTCGCATTACGTTGATTTCACACCTCCCGACCCCGGCGAAGAGGGAAGCTCCCTGGTAGCCATGTGACTTACGTCCGGCCTCCTACAGGAGCAGGCGCTCGAACGCCCCGGCTGGGATTCTGGAGGCAAGACTCTCGAATTCTCCAATGCAAGAAGGTCTGCCTTTTCGCCCCGGGATTAGAAGAAGACGGCATCGAACGTTGGGTTTGGTACTCTTGGAGCACGTCAGGACTACGCTGGGAAGTGGGCGGACGTGTCCTGACCCAGGTGGTTGAACTGCCGGTGGCCGCCAGTTTCGATGCGGCGACCTGCGCGGGAGCCGAGGGCGGGTCACAGACGGTGACCGTCACCCTCGGAGACTCCTTTGAGACACAGACCGTAACACTGCCCGTCACGGTCATCGCCAACGGCGGGGCCACGGACGCCGACTACTCCGGCATCCCGGAGAACCTGGTCTTTGCCCCCGGCGAGACCACAAAGTCCTTCAGCGCAAGGGTGGTCGATGACGCTGAAGACGACGACGGCAAGAGCATCACCCTCACTGACAACGACGACCCCGATGTCGACGTTGAGTTCGGCGCAGCCACCTACACCGTGGCCGATGGCAGTAGGCAGTCAATCAGCGTCAACCTGAACGCCGACCCGGTGCGGATGGTGATCATCCCCATCATCACGGCCAACCAGGGCGGGGCCGCTGCCGGCGACGACTACCCGGGAGTGCTCGCCAGCGTGACGTTCCACACGGGTGAAACGTCGAAGTCCTTCACCTCCGCCGCCACCGAGGACCAATCCGCCGACAGCGGTGAAAGCGTGCTGCTGGGCTTCGGCACTGTGCCCGACGCGCGAGTGAGCGAAGCCACACCAGCGGGTACGACGGTGAACATCCGGCAGACCTCCGACATGTTTGCTCTCGAATGCACCACGTCAGTGTGGTGCGCCGACCTCGAGCTCGTCGACTGGGGCTCCACGGACTGGGGTTGGTTCCGCATGATGTGGACCAGCCTCAGGACACCATCTTCACCTTCAAGGGCGTGGATTACGCCGTGCGCGCCGTCGAGATGCACGGGGACACACACCCCGTCCTGGCCAACTCCTGGAGCCGGGAACAGCAGAATGGGTCCACCTCAGATTTACTGTCCACACCGGTCGTGGAGGCACCGGTCCGCCGCCAGAGCACTTCGAGGACTGGGTACTGCGCGTCGACGGAGTCCAGCTGCCGTTCAGCGCCGCCATTGCGAAAGGTGGCGGAGCCTTCGTATGGGCAGACTCCGATCTCCAGGAGGTGTACAACGACTGGACGACTTCGACGATCAACAAGATCGGTATTGAAGAGGTGGCCGCCAGCGAGCTGCCGGACCCGCGCCGGCCCGGAACACCCCGGGTGGTGAACGCCTACACGGCAGGACCCTACGCAATTAGGGTCAACTGGCTGCCGGCCGACTGTCTCTACTACCAGCCGAACCCCACGGGCTACGTTGTCCAGTGGAAATCGGCCGCGGCGAGTTGGGACAACTCAGCGCATGTAATGGCACGCGAGGTGCCACACCCTTCTGGCTCTTTCCATACGAAGATCGAAGCCGGAGTTTGCGCAAAATGTAGCAACAGCAAAAAGACCGAGTAATCTGGCCGGGCCCAAATCCCACCTGGGGCCCGGCCTTGCTCGTCCTGCCGGATGCCGTTGTACCCGTAATCGTTCCCGGCGCAACGCGGTTCACCAACCCGACCGGGCGGGTTGGTTCGAGTTTGGATGCGAACTCCGCCGCGTCAGAATTCCGCCGCGTCAGAATTCCGCCGCGTCAAAACTTCGCCGCGTCCGAACTCCGGCGCATCCGAACTCCGGCGGGTTCGGTTGTCGGCCGCGAACGCCGGATGCTAGACTGCCGCATCCAGCCCATATCTGTGAGTCTGCTCTGATGTCAACCGGTCCCGTCGACGAACTGCCCGTTTCCCGCTCCGGCCAGTCTGCCCTTTCCGTCTGCGAAACGGCCGCCCGGCGCGCCGGCGAGCTCGTCCTGGGGCGTTTTCAGACCGATGTGGAGGTCAGCCTCAAGGGCCGCGCCAACGTGGTCACCGACGCTGACCTGGCTTCGGAAAGGCTGATACTCGATTACGTATCCGAGGAATACCCCGATTTTGGCATACTGTCCGAGGAGTCCGAACCGGTCGCCGGAACGTCACCCTACACGTGGGTGGTGGACCCCATCGACGGCACCCGCAATTTCGCCGAGGGCATCCCACATTTCTGCATCGTCGTTGCCATCTCAGATGGTGACCAGGTGGTCTGCGGCGTCACCTATGACCCCGTCCGTGACGAAATGTTTGCCGCGCAGCGCGGGCGCGGGGCCACGCTCAACGGCGAGCCCATGCAAGTATCTGACCGCGAGGACATCGACGAGGCCGTCCTGGGCTTTGATTTGGGCTACGACTTTGGCCAGGCCAAGCACCTGCTTGAGCTTGCCGCGGACGTTTGGCCCCGGGTCCAGGGTTATCGGCTGATGGGCGCCGGCGCGCTTGGCCTCGCCTACGCCGCCTGCGGACGCATCGACCTCTACTTCCACCATAGCCTGTCCGCTTGGGACATCGCGTCGGGGGTCCTGCTCGCCCGCGAAGCCGGCGGCGCCGTCCTCGACCGCGCCACGCTGGAGGACGCCACGCTCTTTTCGCCGGGTCTCATCGTCTCAAACCCATCGCTGGTGAAACAGTTCCTCGCCCTCACCGAGGGCTCAACGTGGCGCTCCATGTGATCGCTGGTCGCCGCGTCCAACCCGTACCGTCACTCAACCCGGCACCCTTGCCGCTCGATTGCCGCTGCCGCTCGCCGGAAGGAGTATTCCCCATGACTACGCAGATATTCGAAATGGTCCGCGAAGTAGGACGTGTGCCGTCGTCGGAGGTCCCGCTCAGCGCCGCCGAACAGACCCGCTTCGAGCGCATCATGGAGCAGGCGGTGATGATTGACGTTCACCAGCATCCGTTCCTGCTGCCGGAGGACATGGACCGGTTCATCGAGTTCCTGCGGACCAGCCGCTACCAGTATGGCTACCAGGCGGTCGAGGCCGGTGGATGGTCGGCCGTGACCACCGCCAGCGCGTTCAGCGGGTTCAAGAGCACCACTGACATGTCATTCATGGAGTATGAGGACATCGCCGCCGAGGTTGGTGGCATGCTGGCCGACGTGGCGACCCAAGACAACATCGTCAGGGTTGGTAACGCCGATGAAATCATGTCGGCGCGCCAGCAGGGCAAGATCGGCTTCCTGCCCACCCTGGAGCACCTGGCCATCGGGAACCGCATCGAGCGGGTGGACGCCCTGTTCGGCATGGGAGTGCGGCTCGCCGGCATCACCTACAACCGGCGCAACTTCATCGGCGATGGCCAGACCGAGCGCAACCCCGGCGGGCTCAGCGACTTCGGCGTCGCGGTGGTCCACCGCATGAACGACCTCGGGATGGCGGTGGACCTGTCCCACGCATCGACTCCCACCGCCATGGACGCCATCGAGATTTCCCACGCACCCACGGTCTTCAGCCACAATGCCTCCTACACCCTGCGTCCCAACGGCCGGACCCGCCGGGACGAGGAACTCCTGGCCTGCGCCCGCGCCGGCGGCCTGGTCTGCATCACCGCGGTCCCCAACTCCCTCAGCGACGACCCCGAGCAGGACATCGAGTGCGTCCTGGACCACTACGATTACATGGTCAACCTGGTGGGTGTCGATCATGTGGGCATTGGCACGGACAGCACCGTTGGTGACCACGTGGCTTTCCACCGCGTGCTGCTGGGCCGCGGCCCCGACCAACTGCCCGCTCCCTATCTCAACGGCCTGGAGTCCCCGGCCGACGGCAAGAACATCGTGCGCGGCCTGATCCGCCGCGGCCACTCCGACGAAGACGTCCTCAAGATAGTGGGCGGCAACGCCCTGGACTACTTCCGCCGCGTCATCGGTTAATCCGGTGTTTAGCCTGGGTCCGACCGGGAGTAGATATGCCTGACGCAAAGAGCTGGGCGCACCTGGTGGGCAGCGTCCCCCTGCCCGACGCGGAAACGGTGTTCCGCACCGTCAGTGATGCGTGGGGCTCACACCTGCGCCGCATCTCCGACGGTGAAACCGGCCGCCGCGGTCGCTGGATCTGGTTCCAACGGGAGATGCTGGAGCAGCATCCCGCCATGGAACCCGACCTGGACGAGCCGCCCTACGCCCTGTACCAGTGGGACGGCCAGTTGCTTCGGGAGACGCGATACCTGCGCTTCCGCTCAGACGCCGATCCAAACGCCGTCAACTTCCCCACCGGCTACGCCGAGGCGGCCCTCGAGTCCTTCGACCTGTACACGCGCCTGCAGGCCGACGGGGTGATACCGCCCGACGCGCTGTTCCAGGTATCGCTGCCCACACCGATGGCTACTGCATACATGTACGTCAGCCCATCTTCCCGGGACGCGTACCTACCCGCCTACGAGCGGTCGCTATTGTCCGCTGTGGACCGGCTGCTGGCGTCGGCTCCCCACGACCGCTTGTCGATCCAGTGGGATGTGTGCCAGGAAGTGCTGCTGTTCGAGGACTATTTCCCGCACCGGCCCGCCGACTACAAGGAGCAGGTCTTCGCGGAACTCGGGCGTCTGGGCTCTGCCATCCCCGACACCGTAGATCTCGGCTACCACTTGTGCTACGGCTCTCCGCGTGACGAACACCTGGTGATGCCCAAGGATATGGGGATACTCGTCGAAACTGCCAACGGGATCACCGACGGTTTGGGACGCCGGCTGGACTTTATCCACATGCCCGTGCCCCAAGACAGGACGGACGCAGAATACTTCCAGCCATTGGATGGGTTGCGGCTAGCCGCCGAGACCGGGTTGGTCCTGGGCTTGATCCACCACGACGACGAAACTGGAGATCGGGCCCGCACCGCCGCCGCCCGGGGTTTTGTCGGTTCATTCGGTGTTGCCAGCGAATGCGGCTGGGGTCGCACTGATCCCGCCCGGGTTCCCGGCCTGCTGCAAGGCCATCGTCGCGCCGTTGAGTACATCAACGCAAACTGACCGCCGGCAACGCGAGGAGCGAAATGATACGTCTGACCGAGGAAATGTCCAGCCTGATCAACCGTGCCCGGGACGACGGTTACCCCTGCATCGTGGCCACCGCCGCGACCGACGGCACCCCCAATTGCGGTTACATCGGAACCGTGCTCACCGTGGGCGACGACACTCTGATCTACCGCGATCGTACGGGCCGTAACCCGCTGGATCACATCGAAGAAAATCCGAAGGTGATCGTCCTCTTCCGCAACACCGGGCAGGACGCCGGCTGGAAGTTCCGTTGCACCGCCACCGTCCACCGCGATGGCAAGGTGTTCGAGGAGATGACCGACCGCCTGATCCAATCGGGTCTGGTGAACGAACGCTACCTGCAGGACAGCGTCGGCGCCATCGTCGTCCTGCGCATTGACCAGGTGCTGACCCTGTTCGGAGAACTGCTGCAGCAACGGGAACCCGGCCTCCAGTGGTGATCACCCGACCGTATGATTGGCGGAGGGAGTGGGATTCGAACCCACGAACCCGCTAGGGTTAACGGTTTTCAAGACCGTCGCATTCGTCCACTCTGCCATCCCTCCGAACCGCCGGACATCCATTGTAATGCCGATGGCCCGCGGGCGTACAGACCGGGCCGTTTAGGGTGCTGTTAGTCCCTAAACGATGACCCCGTCCAGTCCGCGGATCCTGTCTGACGAGAACGTGTCGGTCAAATCGATGACAAAAAGCGATACCCATCATCTGATCGAAATTTGCGCAACCTAACGAGGAGTCGACTGGATGACCCAATCAGGGATCGATGCGGACAAGCACTATTCAGTGTTGTTTGGCGGGAATAAGGACAGCATACGGATTAGAATCGCTTGCGGTTCGGGAGCCGACGTTTCTGTCTCTCAGGTTATGGGAGCTTTTGTTCGAGAATTGGAAGAAGAAACCGTGAACACGACGGGCGGCGGGTCGTTGCTTATTGATTGCACAAGACATGGCAAATATCTTGGATTTTGGAACTGCTGCCAACGGGAGTAGGATCAGAATCCGGAGGTGGCCAAGTTTCAATGCCCTTAATGTTGGTTCCATTACGCGACGTTGAGTACGTTCTACCGTTAGAGCAAGGCAGGCGTCTATCACAGAGTCCGTGACCCCTGCTATGCCCGGTTGGATCCCGCAAGTTACGCCAGCCCCGAGTTGGACCTTCCTTGCGATCACCCCAACAAAACGAACGGCAGATGGTGGGGCCGGCGGCGGCTCGGGCTTCCTGGTGGCAGGGCTATAATACCCGCCACCGCATCACTGACGGAGCCGATCCATGCCCGAAGACCTGGTCCGCGTAGCCGAAAGCCTTGTGCCGGAAATCCTGGCCAACCTCGACCGCATCGACGCCGAGTGCCAACTGCCGCCCGATCTTGCCCAGCGCATGGCCGCGCACAACCTCTTCTGTCTCTATGCGCCGCAGGCTTTGGGTGGTCCCGAGCTTGACCCTCTTACCGCTTTCCGCGTCGTGGAGACCATATCCCGGGCCGACGGCTCGGCGGGCTGGTGCGTATTCAATGGCAGCGCCATTACCGCCGCCGTCTCCAGGCTAACCGTAGCCGCCGTCAAGGAAATCTTCGGCGACCCTCCCGTCATGCTGGGTTCCGGCTCGGCCCGACCCGAGGGAACCGCAACCATCGCCGATGACGGCTACATCATCAACGGATGCTGGAACTACCTCAGCGGCATTGACCACTCCACCGCCCTGTTCCTCAACTGCCGCGTTCTGAAGCGCGACGGAGCTCCGGCGCTGAACGACGACGGCGCCCCGACCACCCACGTCGTCGTAGCGCCCGTTTCCTCCGGGACCGTGATCGACAACTGGACCACCCTCGGTATGCGTGGCACCGCCAGCAACGACTGCGAGTTCACCAACCTGTTCGTGCCCGCGCGCCACACCTACCGGCGCGGCGATCCGTCGTATCATCCCGGCCCTCTGTACAATCCGGCCCAGACCGCCATCCTGATCAGCTGGACTCTCGCCGCCGCCAACGCCCTGGGCATGGCCCGCGGCGCAATGGACGCGTTCCACGATCTGGCCACCGGCGCCGGCACCACCAACTCGCCGATGCTGCTACGCAACCGCGCCTATGTGCAGATCGCCGTGGGTGAATGTGAGGCTATCCTCGACGGGGCCCGCACCTACGTCCTGGACGCCGTGGGCAGCATGTGGGACTCCCAGGTGACCGGCAGTCCCGACCTCATGGATCGCGCTGTCCGCGCCCGCCTTGCCATAACCCATGCCATCCGCCGTTCGGTCGACGTTGTAGACCGGCTTTTCAACGTGGCCGGCACCAACGCCATCCACCGTTCGGTGGGCCTGGAGCGGTTCTTCCGCGACCTCCACGTCAGCGGCCAGCACATATCCGGCCTGCCCAACAACTTCGAGTACGCCGGCCAGGTCCTGATGGGCGCCGAAACGTCAGCCTCCCTCTATACCTGAGCCAGTCTGGCACCCAACCGTCCTGACGCTATCCCGAATGTCTCTGGCGCCGGGAGCGGGTGACAGTCGGACGTTAAGGCCGATCCAACGTCCACCCGTCGTTCCTGCGAAAGCAGGAGCCCAGGACATCCGTGCCCAGTGGGACGCCGAACTCCGCTAGCCAACCCGCACGCTTCAGCGTTACCGACCGTCGACGGGTTCTTCGTGTTACCGGATGGGTTCACGCACGCAAAAACCAGGGGGGCGTCCGGACGGACACCCCCTGGTTCTTGGCCTACGGGTTGGCCCTATTCTGGGAATATCCGCTGATACACTCCCGGCGATCCGGCCCCGTGCACCATGTGCGGCCGCACTTCGTGGGTCCACACCGGTGTTACGATCGTGCTCCAGTTCTTCCAGGCCTCGCTCTCGGCCACTGCCAGCGACTCCATCTCGTGCACCGTCGCGTACTTGGGTTCGCCCATCACTGCCTGGAACCGCCGGGCGCGGATGTAGCCCGGTATGTCGGCACACATGGGCAGCCGCTCGTTGTTGTAGGCATTGTTCCACCGCTCTTCCAGGTGATCAGGCACCGACATCCGGCCCACCAGGATCAGCGGAGACATGCCCGCCTGTGCTGTCTCCTCGGATAGCTCATCCGGGTGCACTCGCTGGTACAGGTTCCGGATGTACTCCGTGCCGATGACGCTGGGCGACATCCGCCGCGACCACTCCGTCGGTTCCTTCAGCCACTTCTGCCACTCGTCCGAGGACCAGGCCTCGTGGCTGTCCAATTCGTAGGCCGCCAGGTACTTTGGCCCGCCCTGGACCGCCTGATACCTCGCAGCGTCCAGCACGCCTGGTATCGAAAGCCGCTCCGGGATGTGCTCCTCGTTGTACCAGCGGTTGTACTCTTCGTCGTGCTCCGGCGCCACGTCGCTGTACACCAGTAACAGCCCGTCGCCCTTGCGTTTCGTCGTCATTTTTTACTCCGTCTGGTCGGGCGCCATGAAGCGCCGGCGCATGACTAATCTCGGCCGAAGTATAGCACTGGCGGAGTGGCCGAGCCGGATTTGTTGCGCGTACCCCGGCACGGCCGGGGATGTCAATCCTCAGCCCGCCAAACCATAGATTCCGGTGTATAATCGGCCCACCGTTCGCATTTTTTTGGCCGCCGCGGGTCATCTGGTTAACAGGAGGGTTTCATGTCTACGTCGTTACAGCAGACTTCTTCCAACGGGCATTCCGCCGGAGGCGTGGAAGAATTTGACGTTGTCGTCATTGGCGCCGGAGTGACGGGGTTGTACTCCCTGCACCGGCTGCGCGAGTTGGGCTTTTCCGTAAGGTCATTGGAAGAAGGCGATGGCGTGGGCGGCACCTGGTACTGGAACCGCTATCCCGGCGCCCGCTTCGACTCCGAAAGCTACACCTACGGGTATTCCTTCTCCGAGGAACTTCTCCAGGAATGGGAGTGGAAGGAGCATTACTCCAGCCAGCCCGAGAACGAGCGCTACCTCAACCACGTAGCCGACAAGTTCGACCTCCGCCCCAACATCCGGTTCAACTCGCGGGTCGCGTCGCTTGTCTACGACGAAACCGCCACTCGCTGGCAGGTGACCACCGACGACGGTTATCAGGCCCGGGCGCAGTTCGTCATCACCGCCATCGGCATCCTTTCGGCGCGATACGTCCCCGAGTTTGAAGGCTTGGACAGCTACGAAGGCTCGTGGTGCCACACCAACCGCTGGCCCAAGGAAGGCATGGACCTGGCCGGCAAGCGCGTCGGCGTGATCGGGACCGGCGCTACCGCCGTCCAGTTGATCCCCGAGATCGTGGGCGAGGTTGCCCATCTCACCGTCTTCCAGCGCACCGCAAACTACTGCGTACCCCTGCGCAACTCGCTCATCGACCGCGAGACCCAGGACTACATCAAGTCCCACTATGCCGAAATCATTGAGCAGTGCCTATCGACCCCCGGTTCCTTCATGCACGAGTTCGACACCCGTTCCGCCCTGGCGGTTTCGGAAGAGGAGAAACTGGAGCAGTACGAAAGGCTCTGGGCGGAACCCGGTTTCAAGAAGTGGCTGTCCAACTTCTACGACATCATGATGCCCGGGGAGGCGAACGAAGACTATGCCGAGTTCGTTCGCAACAAGATCCGCGAGCGCGTGCACGACCCGGAGGTTGCTGAGAAGCTGGTGCCGAAGAACCACATGTTCGGTTCCAAGCGACTGCCCTGCGAAAGCGGTTACTACGAGGTTTACAACCGCGACGACGTCCTGCTGGTCGATGTCCGAGAAGACCCCATCGCGCGCCTGACCCCCCGCGGGATCCAACTGGAGAGTGGCAGCGAGTACGAGCTCGACGTCATCATCTTCGCCACCGGCTACGACGCCGTTACCGGCCCGCTCAACCTGATTCACATCCAGGGTATCGGCGGCGAGGTCCTCAAGGAAAAGTTCGCCAACGGCCCCCGCACCTACATGGGCATGTCCAGCTACGGCTTCCCCAACCTTTTCACCATCAACGCCGCCTCCGTGGGCAACTTTCCCCGTTCCGCCGAGCCGCTGGTCGAGTGGGTCACCGACGCCATCGCCCACGTGCGTGACAGCGGCCATAACCGGATCACAGCCACTCCCGAAGCCGAGGAGGCCTGGGTGCAGCACATGAAGGATGACAGCGAGAACATCCTGCGGACCCAGGCCGACTCCTGGTTCGTCGGGGCAAACATTCCAGGCAAGGCCCGCGTCCTGCTCACCGCGCCGGATACCGCGCCCGTCATGCGCGCCAAGCGCGCTGAGGTCGTCGCCAACGGCTACGAGGGTTTCTCCCTGGACTAGTCAGCAGAAATTCGATGGGCCGTGGCACATTTGGGCCCAGGCTTACGATGCAGGGGTGGGGTCGAAATCCCGCCCCTGCACGCGATTCATGCCCTTGTAGGTTCTATTCGGGGGAAGTTGCGAGTCCCGAACGCATGGGTTCAACAACATGGTCAGTTCGCTTGAAACGGTTGCTCCTTTGACGCCGGGCAAGACCCGGTTTTACGGGTGGCGCCTGGTTCTGGTCGGAGCCTTCATTCTGGCTATCGCGGGCGACGGTTCCCGCCTGCCGAAGATTGCCCGCGCAATGCTGGGCGACCCACTGGCCGACGGCCCCGGCGTTGCTGCGGTCATCATTGGGTAGGGGTTCCGGCGGCTCGATCCCGTTGGCATTGGCGGTGCGTGGCGTCTATTTCGGCCGGCGCAACTTTGCAACGATCACCGGAATATCCATGGTGCCCGCAATCGTCATGCAGGTCCTGGTGTCGGTTGCGTCGGGCTGGATCAGTGCGCTATACGGGTCTCCGGCGCTCCTGATCGCGACGATGGTCGTTGGTTCCATAGGGTCTGCGTTCTTCCTTTTCCTGGGCAATCCCCGGCTATCCCCGTCTCAATCCTGCCCGGCTGGACTGCAGGAGTTTCCCGCCTGAGAAGCCAATGGCAAGGGGATTGCTGTGCCCGGTTTGCGCGTGCACGCCGAACCTGGGCCACTGAATCGGCCACGGTCGCGGAGACAACGTGCCGCTTCAGCCCGGTTGCCTGCCCGCCGCTTCGGCCGTGGCGAACCCGCCGACCGACCCCCTCCGCATTTTTTAGAAGCGCTCCTCATCCCGTGCGGCCATGCGTTGACCCAACTGCCGGCCTCCGCGCCAGCGCGTAGCATATTCCCGACGCCAGCTGCATCGCAGCGGCCGCAAGCAGCGCGGCGGTGTACGTCCCCGTCTGCACGAATATCCATCCTGCCGCAGCCGGCGCCACCAGCGACCCGAGCCCGAAACTCACGGTCATTATTCCCACCAAAGACCCAAAGCTCCGCCGACCGAAATACTCGCCCACCGCCAGCCACCCCAGCGTCGCTATCCCTTCGGTGGCAGCAATCGAAAGCACGAACATCGCCGCCGCTCCGTAGCCGGAACCCACGATGAACGCTGCCGTCCCCACCGCTCCCGCCGACATCCCGCCGATGAGGAGCCACCGGGACGGGATCCATGTAGCCGCCAACCCCATCGCGATCCTGATCGGTATGATGGCCAGAAACGTCGACGACAGGTAGAACGCCGCCAGGTCCTGCGGGATTCCCTTCCACACCAGCATCGGTATCTGGTTGATAACCAGTGCGTCTGCTGATGCGATGCGCAGCGTGACCGCGGTCGTCATCAACCAAAACGCCGGCGTCGATACCGCTTCTCGTAGCGTGAAGTCCGAGTCGGAATAGACCGGCTCTAGGCGCCGGTTTCGCGTCGCGCCCGTCCCGACCGCCTCGTGACGCCCGCCGTCCGGTAGCAGCCCGATGTCCTCCGGCCGGCTTCGGATCACGGCCGCCGCGCCGACGACCAGCAGACCGGACAGTGCTCCCGTGTACAGGATGGTTACCCGCCATCCCAGCCAGCCCTCGCACCAGGCCAGCAACGGGACCATCAACGCCGCGCCACCCGCGAACGTGGTGTTCAGCAGCGTCATCGCCAGCGCCTTCCGCCGGACGAACCACTGGTTGGCTATCGTCATCAGGTTAGGCACGATCCCAATCCCCCGGCCGATGGCCGCGATGCCCGAGTACACCAGTACCAGTTGCCAGTACGAGCTCACACCGGCCACCGCTGCATACCCCGCACAGCTCAATAGTCCGCCGATCAGGACCAATTGCCGTCCGCCATACTGGTCGGCCAGCCACCCCGCGCCCAGGGCCGCCAAGTTGCCCACCGCCCAGGCGGCTCCCACCACGAAGGCGAACCGCGCCGGGTCTATGCCCAGCTCTTCCCCGATGGGAACCGCAAACACCAGAAACCCGGGAATCATGGCCCCGAATCCCAGGAAACCGGTCGTTCCCGCCGCCAGCAGCACCCACCATCCGTAGTAGATGCTCTTCGCGCCGGACCCGGACTGGCGCATCCTCCCCGTTGACGGATTGCCCAGCGTCGCTATCCCGGTTTTGTTCCGGCGCTGTCCGGCCGTTTCACCAGTAGGAAGGCCGCCACCGAGATTGCTTGCAGCGCTCCCACAGCAATGAGCACGGGAACAAAGGTGCCGGTGCGGTCGAATACCCATCCGGCGGCGGCCGGAGCCATTAGCCCGCTGATCCCGTAGAACACCGTCATCATCCCAACCAGCGTTCCGTAGCTGCGCCGGCCGAAGTATTCGCCGACCGCGATCCACGCCAGCGCGCTCACCCCCTGTCCCACCGCCGACGATACGATCAGGAACCATGCCACGGGGTGACCCCGCAGCAACAGTGCCGCCACCGTGCAGGTCAATACCACCGCCATTCCGCTGCTCAGCAGCCACCGGGGCGGCAGCCAAACCGCAGCCAGGCCCATGCTGAAACGCGCCGGTATGGTCGCGAAATACGTCAGCGAAAGATAAAACGAGGTCCGCTCGCTGGCCACGCCCTTCCAGATCAGTATCGGGATCTGGTTGATTAGCAGCACGTCCGACGGCACCGTCCGCAGAATGGCGCCCACCGAAAGCGCGCAGAACGTCAGCGTCGCAAGGGCCTGTGACAGGCTGTAGTCCCGCCGCTCGGGGGTCTCCGAGCTCGCCGTTAGTTCCGCGGTGGATCTGTTGTCAGGTCGGGCAGCCGTATCGCCTTGCCCGTAGGGGAGTAGCCCAATATCCTCTGGCCGGCTGCGGATGATTGCCGCTGCCGGCACCGTTAGCACGCACACCAGAACGCCCGCTCCCATTGCGGCTTGCCGCCACCCAATCTGGTCCGCCAGCAAGGTCAAGGCGGGCAGGCTCACGGCCGCGCCGGCGGCAACCGCCGTGTTGATGGTGGCCAGCGCCAGGGCTTTCCGGCGTTCGAACCATTGGTTCAGCACCGTCATCAGCGTCGGGAATATGCCCAGGCCACGCCCCACCGACGCGGTCACCGCGTATGCCGCCACGATCCCCAGGAACGATTGAGCCAGACCCATCGCCGCGAAGCCCAACCCACAGAGGACCCCGCCGACCAGTATAAGTCTCCGCGCTCCGTAGCGGTCGGCCAGCCATCCGGCAGCCAGCGACGAAATGTCGCCGATCCCCCACGCCGCCCCTACGATGAACGCCGTCTGGCCGGAGGTTAGTCCCAGCTCCTCCCGTATTCGCACGGAAAACGCGAGAAACCCCGGTATCACCACCCCGAACGCGAAAAACCCCAGCACCGCCGCCGTTGCCAGCACCCACCACCCGTAGAAGACTCCGCCTCGGCCGTTCGGCCCCATGGCGGAGGTCACGCGGTATCGGAGGCCACGCACCGGGCTATTCCAGTTTCACCGGGCGGAAGCCCAGCGAGGTGGAATATCGTCGGAACGCAAACCGCGCCTGGATTTGCCGTTCTGGTATAAGTGACGAGATTGCCCCGTTAGTCCCCCAGGGGGATAACCAGGTAAACCCTTTGCTCGTCGCCGACCACGCGTGTCGTATGACCCTGGCCGGTCAGATCTTCGGCCAACAGGACGTCACCAGGCCCCACCCGGTAGGTGCTGCCGTCGCTCAACCCTATCTCCGCCTGGCCGGCCAGCGTCACGGTGTACTGCCGCCGGGGAGCGCAGTGAAAGTCCAGGAAGTAGTCGGGAGGCGAGATGCGGATCGTCATGCCGCTGGTCGCCTCCATGGGCGTGCCCCGGCCGTACGACCCTTCGGTGTCCAGGAAATCTTCGAAGGGCGGTTCATAATGTTCGAGACGGGACTGGCCGTCGGGGCCGGTGAAAACGCGGACGAACTGGGGCATGAGACTGCTCCTCCCAAATGCGGATTGCGGCCAATTATACCGGGCCTATTCGCCGGGCCTGTCTTCCGTCGTCGGACGCTGCGTCACCCACGAGACACTATCCGCTTTGTCCCCGGTTCCCGGGGATCGGCGCAGGTAGTCGGCCAAACGGTTGATCACGACCGCTCCAAAGAGCCCTGCGGCTGCTCCCAACGGGAAGGCCAGCAGGCCTCCGGCTATGCACAGCACGACCAACACGTGCGGCTCCACAATCGCCCGCTCATTTAGTTCGGCAATCCGCGCGAACCGTGATGCTATGGCCCATGCCACGTACCCGCTCGCCGCGCCGCCGACAACGACTGCGCTGATGATGTAAAACAGCTTCGTAGGAGTGAACATTATTGTTCCCTCTGTGCCTTGATGTTGTCTGAATGGTAGATCTGTACCGTGGCAATCCTAGCATATTTAGTAGTGGATTTCGCTTCTGCTTTGAAATGAATTCGTAATCCAAACTTGACAACAAGGCGTTATCACCGTTTAATCGTTCGGCATCCGTAACGCAGCGGCGTGACGGCGCAAGGCGCTGTCTGCCCTATCAGTACACCAGGAGGGAAGATCAAACAATGGGATTGAAACGGTATTTTAACGTCCGGCTGCTGGCCGCATTGGGCCTGGGAGCGGGCCTGATCGCAGCGGTAGCCTGCGGCGGTGCATCAGATGCGCCGGCTGCCCCGGTCGCCCCCACGGCTGCCCCGGCCAGTTCCGACGCTGCAGCACCCACCGCCATGCCCGAAGCCACCGAGGCCATGATGGCAGAGGAAACCGGCGGCCACGTCAACCTGCTCGTTACCAACATCGGTAATGGGAAATTCGACCCGCTGCTCACCGAGGGCGAAGACCTTAAGTTCCAGCGCGTGTTCCAAACGGCGCTGGTCGGCGGAGCCGGCGGCAGTGAACTGGTCCCCTCGGTGGCCAAGGACTGGTCCGTCAGCGATGACGGAAAGGTCTGGACCTTTTCCGTCAACGACGGCTTCATCCAGGCTCACGACGGCAACGTCATCACCCGCGATGATGTGTACTTCAACCTCAACAGCCGCCTCGGCGCCGAAGCTTTTGAGCTCCTGGACGCCGGGTACTACGAGCCCCGCGACGTTGCGCTCGCCAACCTGATCGAAGGCGTCAGCAAGGGCACAGCTGACGACCAGGTCGATGTGACCTTCAAGACCGTCCGCTTGGACTTCGCGTTCAACTGGTCCGAGAACTCCCAGGGCGCGAGCCCCATGATCATTCCCGAGGCCACCATGCGTGACCGCGCCGGCGCCACCGGCTTTGAAGGGTACGAGACCGATCCTATCGGCATCGGCCCCATGAGTGTCACTGACTTCGTCTTGGAGCAGAAGTACTCATTTGAAAAGTTTGATGACTTCTTCTGGACCACCGAGAACGGTTATTCCGAAGACCGCAGCGTTACCTTCGACACCCTGACCATTGAGGTCGTTCCCGAACCCGCCGGCCGTCTCGCGGCCCTGCGCAGCGGCGACGCCCAGCTCATCGAAGCCAACATCAATATGATTGGCGACATTGACAGCGTCGACGGTGCCTCAATCGCATGGCAAAAGGAATCCTCTTACAACTGGGTCGTCTACGTGGACTGCTGGACCGAGGAACTGTGGTGCTTCCCGGTTGAGGCTCGCCAGGCTGCCGAACACGCCATCGACAAGGATGCCATCGTCAACGGGCTGTACACCCCTGAGTCCGTCAACGCTGACAGTTGGGCTCATGTCACCCCCAACTCCTTGGGCTGGGGCGAGAACCTGCGCCCGCGCGCCTATGACCTTGACGAGGCCAAGCGCTTGCTCAAATCCATCGGGTACGGTGGTGCCGACGGCGGTGATGGTACCGACGCCAACGGCGAGCAGATCGCCTTCACCGTCTATACCTGGGAAGCCGGTGACCTGCCCGGCCTGCCTGACCTGGCCCAGCTTTACAAGGACTTCTGGAACGATGGTTTGGGTTGGGACGTTGAGGTAACGGTCGGCGACGCCGCGGCCACACGCCAGAAGTGGAACAACCGCGAATATCCCGGCGACGTCTTGGTGCGTACCAACGAGGGTCGCTTCGACGGCACTTCCATCGCCCAGGGTGGTTTCCTGAACCCAAACATCGCGTGGCGCGCGGTGGACAACTTTGAGAATGAGCCTTGGCTCAGCACCACCACCCCGGTGGTCCAGAAAGGCCTTTCCGATCTGAACCCCGACACCCGTAGCGCCTCGTACAACGCCATGTACGACTACTTGCAGGATCAAACCCACTGGGGCGACGGTTTCAACACCAACGTTCCGTGGGGTCTGGGCGCAGACGTTGCCTCCTACGAGCCCTGGAGCCTGGTTCCTTACGTCACTGCCATTTGGACGCTGAAACTGAAGTAGGCGACCACCAGTGGACACGAGCGGCCGGCGTCGTCCAAAATTCGGACGGGCGTCGGCCGCTCAAAGATTAGTAATTGTTTGTTAGGTTAGGTATATGACCACATACATCGCGCGACGCATCGGGGAGGGGTTGATCACTCTGATCGCCCTCAGCTTTGTCGTATTCGGTAGCGTGCATCTGACCGGAGATCCGGCCCGGTTCCTGCTGCCTATCTCCGCGGAGCACGATGAGTCGGTGTATGAAGCCCAGAAGGCCGCTTACGGCCTGGACAAGCCTTTCATCGTCCAGTACTGGAATTTTCTGATCAAGGCGGTCCGCTTGGACTTTGGCCAGTCGTTCACGGCCCGTCGTCCGGTTCAGGAAATCCTGCTGGAACGAATCCCCGCCACGGTGCATCTGGCCATCGCTGGCACTGTGCTCGCCATCGGTATCGGAGTCCCTCTCGGTATCATTTCCGCAGTGAAACGCGACACGTTTCTGGACAAAGTCTGCAAGATGTTCGCCATTTTTGGCATGGCCGCGCCTCAATTTTGGGTTGCCATCATGCTCATCATAGTGTTTGCCGGCTATTGGGGTTGGCTCCCTGCATTCGGCAGAGGAGACATGACCGGGTGGTTCCCCACCTGGTCGCAAATCCCGGACATGATCCTCCACCTGATGCTGCCGGCGTTAGTATTGTCCCTGGCCATCATCGCCGCCATCATGCGCCTTGCCCGCTCCGCGATGCTGGAAGTCCTGGACAGTGATTACGTCAAATTCGCCCAGGTCAAGGGTATGAGCGACCGGGTGGTCATCTGGAAGCACGCCGCCCGCAACGCCCTCATCCCGGTGATTACCTTCGGCGGAATCAGCCTTGCCGGCCTGCTCAACGGATCCGTGGTCGTGGAGGTGGTGTTCGCCTGGCCCGGCGTTGGCCTGATGCTGTTGGAGGGCGTGCTCTCTAACAACTTCCCCCAGGTCGAGGGCGCCATCATGGTCTCAGGCGCGGCCTATATCCTGACCGCACTGATCGTCGACATCCTCTACGGATACGCCGACCCTCGGGTTCGGATGAACTAGCAATTCCCACTGGGAGGGCAACCTTGGCTGCAGAAACCCCAACGCTGGTCCTTGATGAACGCGCCCCCGTTTCCGTGGCGCAGCGCATCAAAGATGCACGTTTGCCTTGGCTTCCAATCGCCATCCTGCTGATCATCGTCTTCTGCGCGGTTTTCGCCAATCTCGTTGCGCCCCACGACCCGCGCGAGAACGACGTGCGCAACAAGTTGCAGCCGCCGTTCGCCAGCGCCGAGCACGTCCTGGGCACCGACCGGTTGGGCAAGGACATGCTCAGCCGCCTGATCTTTGGCGCCCGCACCATGCTGCAGGTGTCGGCTCCCTCCATAATCGTCGCCATCCTGGCCGGCACCATAGTCGGACTGGTCTCCGGTTACTCGGGCCGCTGGGCCGACTCGGTCCTGATGCGTATCACCGACGCGGTCCTGGGGTTCCCGTCGATCCTGGTGGCGTTGTTAATCGTGACCTATCTGGGCACCGGGGTGTGGAACGTGATGATCGCCATCGCCGCCACGCAATGGGCTCGCTTTGCCCGCATGATCCGGGGCGAAGTCCTCGCCATCCGCGACCGCGATTTCGTGGTCTTGGCGCAGATCTACGGCGTCTCCCCCGGCATGATCGTCTGGCGCCACCTGTTCCCCAACGTGATCAACACCCTCATGGTGCTGACGAGCGTCAGCATCGGCCAGGTGATCCTGCTGGAAGCCTCCCTGAGCTTCCTGGGCTTGGGTCTCGCTCCTGGCGACCCGGCGTGGGGTATCCTCGTCGCCGAGGGACGCGAATTCCTGACCCAGGCGTGGTGGATCGCGTTGTTCCCCGGCTTGGTGATTACCGTCGTCGTGATGGCGTTCAACTTCTTCGGCGACTGGCTCCGGGACTATCTCGACCCCAGGCTGCGTCGGGCCGGCTGATCGAGCTACAATTAACGGGCAACGCAATCGGCTCTGCCCGTCCGCTGTTTTGGCGTGCCGAGCGGTCCTCGAACCGGGTTCGCCCGAAGCTCTCCGATACCGCCTTTTGGTGCGAGCGACCAATGTCCGGCCGAAACTCGGCCCGATTTACCACGTACCGAACCGGCAAATCGCGGTTTCATGTGGACAATCGCGATTGGCCGGTGCTACCATTTTTCAAAACAACGCCAACAGCCGACGTGTCGCCGGATGAGGTCAGGCAAGCGACCCCACCGGCGCTGATCCTTGGGACGGTATGATGACTGCCTCTGCTTCCGCTTCCGCCATGCCCCGCGCCTATGACGCCGCCGCTGTCGAACAGCGCATTTATCAGACCTGGTGGGACGGCGGATATTTCGTACCGCGCATTGATCCAGACCGCGAGCCGTTTTGCGTGGTGATGCCTCCTCCTAACGTCACCGGAGAATTGCATCTGGGCCACGCCCTTACCGCCAGTCTTCAGGACGCTCTGGCTCGTTGGCATCGCATGTGCGGTGATCCTACCTTGTGGTTGCCCGGGAAGGACCATGCCGGGATCGCGACACAATGGGTGGTCGAACGCGCCCTTGCCGCAGAAGGCGCCAGCCGGCATGATCTGGGCCGCGAGAAGTTTGAGGAACGCGTCTGGGAATGGGTGCGCCTCTACGGGAATACTATCGACGAGCAGCATCGTCGCCTCGGCGCCTCCTGCGACTGGTCGCGCCTCCGTTTCACGCTGGACACGGGCCCGGTTCACGCCGTCCGCACCACCTTCGTAAACCTGTTCAACAAGGGTCTTATCTATCGCCACGAACGTATCATCAACTGGTGCCCTCGTTGCGCTACCGCCCTGTCCGATCTGGAAGTCAATTACGAGGAGCAGGACGGCAAGCTTTACCACATCCGGTACCCGTTGGCAGATAATCCCGCTGACGGTGTGACCGTGGCCACCACCCGTCCCGAGTCCATGCTCGGCGACACTGGCGTCGCCGTGCACCCGGACGATGAGCGTTACCGCGACAAAGTCGGCGGAATGGTCGTCCTGCCGATCGTGGGCCGCCAGATCCCGGTCGTCGGCGATACGGCTATCGAGATGGAGTTCGGTACCGGCGCGCTCAAGGTCACTCCAGGCCACGACATCGTGGACTTCGAGATCGGAGAACGCCACAACTTGCCCATAATCAACGTCATCGGTTTTGACGGCTGCATGACCGACGACGCGGGTCCCAGGTACTCCGGCATGGAGCGCTTCGCCGCCCGCGCTGCAGTGGTCGCCGAACTCGAAACCATCGGCGCCCTGGAAGGTGTGGAGGACTACCACAACTCAGTTGGCCATTGTCAACGCTGCAATGAGGTGGTCGAACCCCTCATCAGCCTCCAGTGGTTCCTCAATGTTGGAAAGCACGATGAACCCGGAACCATCGCCGGCAACGCGTACGCTGCTGTGGTCAATCGCGACATTGAAATCGTGCCGGATCGGTTCTCGCGGGTTTATCTCAACTGGCTGGAAAACATCCGGGACTGGTGCATCAGCCGACAGCTCTGGTGGGGCCACCGCATCCCGGTCTGGTACTGCGCTGCCTGTGGCCATCACTCCGCCCATGTCGATGATCCTGTGGCGTGTTCGCAGTGCGGTGGCGAGATCGAACAGGATAGCGATGTTCTCGATACTTGGTTCAGCAGCGGTCTCTGGCCCCATTCAACCCTGGGCTGGCCCGACACGGAATCGGCGGATCTCGAGTACTTCTATCCCAACTCGGTTCTCGAAACGGGTTACGACATCCTTTTCTTCTGGGTAGCCCGCATGATTATGCTGGGCATCGAAAACACCGGCGACGTCCCGTTCCGTTCGGTGTACCTGCACGGCATGGTACTTGATGCCCAGGGTCAGAAGATGAGCAAGACCCGTGGTAACACCCTGGACCCGTTGGACCTGCTGGATCAGTACGGCACCGATGCGTTGCGTTTTGCGCTGACCACCGGCACCGCTCCCGGAAACAACCTTCGCCTCAGCGACGAGAAGCTGGAATCGTCCCGCAACTTCGCCAACAAGATCTGGAACGCCGCCCGGTACGTGATCAGCGTGGTCGAAGCGCGGACCGCTTCAGGCAACGGTGACCTGGGCAATTGGTACCATCTCCCCGATCTCTCGAATCGCGAGGACCGTTGGATCGTCAGCCGCCTCGATGATCTCACCGTCAGCGTGAATCAGGCGCTGGCCGCCTTTGAGCTCGGCGAAGCGCAGCAGAAGATCTACGACTTCGCGTGGAACGATTTCTGCGACTGGTACATCGAGATGGCCAAGGTCCGACTCCGCGCCGCCGATTCCATCGACGCCACCGCGGCCGCGACAACCCTCGTGCACGTACTGGAGCGTGCGCTTCGCCTCCTGCACCCGTTCATGCCCTTTGTCACCGAGGAAATCTGGCAAAACCTCACCGCTCGGATCCCCACCCCCGAGGAAGGACTCTCGGCGTCCATCATGGTGTCCCCGTATCCGCAGGTGGACACTCCGCGCTCCGCTCCGGATGCCGAGGCCGATGTGGAGATCGTGATGCAGACCGTGCGCGCGGTGCGCAATATGCGCGCCCAACTGCGTATCCCTGCCGCCCAGAAACTGGAAGCCGCGATTGAAACCAACGGGATGCGGGCTGTCGTAGAGGAGGAGAAGGAGGTTATCAGCGCCTTGGCCCGTGTGGATCCTCTGCGGGTGTTGGGCGCAGGAGACTCGAGCCCGACGTCCGGTGTTAGCCTGGTGGTCAATCCATTGGTGGTGCGTCTACCCCTCGAGGGAGTGGACCTGCAGGCGGAGTCCGATCGCTTGCATCGCGAGTTGGAGTCCAGGAGTCAGGACGAAACGCGCAAGGAGCAACTCCTGGCCAACCCGAACTTCGTTTCCAAAGCGCGCCCCGAGGTTGTGGAAAATGAACGCCAGCGCCTGCGCTCGCTCACCGAGGAGCGCCAGCGTATTGAGGAAATCATTGCTCAGCTAGGCGTGTAGCCCAAGATTGCCATAATCTGCACGCCGCGTTTGCAGCATCCCCAGCCTCAAAATGTCAGAATATTGCCCGTTGATCTTATCGCCGCTGAGCAGGAGTCCCTAGATGTCGCGCAACATCGCCCGTTTTACGATTTTAGGCGTAATCGCCGTACTTGTCCTCGCTGCCACCACCGGCTGCCTCTTCGGAGGCGGGGAAGAACCCGAACCCACGGCTACTCCCGACCTCGCGGCCACCATCGCCGCCGCCGTTGCGGCCGCGGTTCCCACCGCAACCCCCATACCTCCCACTGATACCCCGGAGCCTCCTACTCCCGAACCCACACCCGATCTGCAGGCGACTGTGATGGCTATGATCGCGACGGCGGAAGCCGCACGTCCCATGGCCACTCCTGTACCCGCGCCAACCCCCGTACCCACCAACCCTCCGGAGCCCACCAGTACGCCGGCGCCTACCGCTGTTCCCGCGGCCACTCCTGTCAACAACCCGGCCAGTCAAATACCGTGCATCATCGTTGGCGTCGTCACCGACGGTGGGCAACCGGTCAATAATGCCCCGGTTCTGGCCATTAGCAAAGATGGTAACAACCGGATCGTCGCGGATGACAGGTCCGACCGGGACGGCAGGTACCAGCTTTCAATCACCGAGTACGATCAGATTTTCGACATCTTTATCGGCGGCGACGACACCGGAGTTGACACCCCGAGTACCTATACCGGTTGCCGCGAAATCCGTGCCCTTAGAGTGAATTAAGGACATCGGGTGTTGGAGTTAGCCCCGGAGGTACCGAACCTTCGGGGCTTTCTTCTGTCTGTTAGAATGTCGCGCACCTGCGCCCATTTGCGCCATTCCCCTCCCATTGCCTGGCATGATGATTAACTCGGCTCTCGGCATCATCGGCTATCCCATCGGCCACTCCATATCGCCTCGGTTCCAGCAGGCTGGGCTGAATTACCTCTCGGTGGATCACCGTTATCTGCCCCACGAGGTGCATCCCGACCAGGTCGCGGATTTCGTCGCATCCCTGCGTGCCGACGCCGTGCGGGGCATCAACGTCACCGTGCCGCACAAAGAGACGGTCATGCCCTTCCTGGACGAGATCGACGAATGGGCGGCTGAGGCGGGAGCCGTAAACACCATCGTCAACCGCGGCGGCCGTCTCGTCGGCTACAACACCGACGGCTACGGTTTCCTCCGAGCCCTCCGTGAGTCTGCCGGGCTTGATCCCGCTGGCAAACGCGCTTTGATCCTGGGCGCGGGTGGGTCCGCGCGCGGTGTGGTGCAGGCCCTTCTCCGGGCCGATGTCGCCGAGTTGGTGATCGCCAACCGGACCCTGGAGCGGGCCGAAGCGTTGGCCGGCCTTTCCACCAACCGCGGCGTACCCGCTCGGGCGGTTGGTTTGGACTCATTGCAGTCGACCGACACCGCGGTTCAATTTGACCTTATCGTCAACTGCACCTCGCTGGGTATGCACCACGGCCCTGACGATGCCGCGTCACCACTGCCGGCGTCACGGATACCCCCGTCCGCCTTGGTATACGACCTCGTGTATAATCCCATGCTAACTCCGCTGCTCAGGGAGGCGCATTCCGCGGGAGCCTCAACCTTGGGCGGCATCTCCATGCTGGTGTACCAGGGCGCCGCGTCTTTCGAGTTGTGGCTGGAAAGGCCCGCGCCTGTCTCCGTTATGATGGACGCTGCCATGTCCGCAATGCGTGAGCGCGAAGCCCTGGCACAATGACCCCGATTCGGGAGGTCGAAACTCGATGATACGATGGTTTACGGCGGGGGAGTCCCACGGTCAGGGGCTCATGATTATCGTCGAAGGCGTACCTGCTTACCTGCCCCTCGATGAGGCATACATCGCACACCATCTGGCCCGACGCCAGCGCGGCTACGGCCGTGGCGGACGTCAGCAGATTGAGCGCGACCATGCCCATATCCAGACCGGCGTTCGCCACGGATACACCCTGGGCAGCCCCATCGGCATGCTGCTGGAGAACCGGGACTGGGTCAACTGGCAGGAGGCCATGGCCGTCGAGTACGTGGAAAACCCCTCCCAGGAAGGCCGCAACCAGCGCGTCACTCGTATCCGCCCCGGTCACGCCGACCTTCCTGGCGCTATGAAATATGGATTCCACGACGTCCGTAACTCGTTGGAGCGCGCCTCCGCCCGCGAGACCGCCGGCCGCGTGGCCGCCGGCGCCGTCGCCATGCGCCTGCTTGAGGAGTTCGGCGTCAGGCTGCACAGCCACGTGGTCTCCATTGGCCGCATCCACGCCGATCCTCCCCAAAATGACGCCATCGATTGGGACGCCGTGGAAGAATCCCCCGTTCACTGCGCCGACAACGCTGCCGCGGAGAAGATGATGGCCGAGGTGGACGCTGCCCGCGAAGCCGGCGACACCGTCGGCGGCACCGTGGAAGTGATCGCTGAAAATGTGCCGATCGGCCTCGGCTCCCACGTCCACTGGGACCGCAAGATCGACGCGAAAGTCGCCCAGGCATTGATGAGCATCAACGCGGTCAAGGCCGTCAGCATTGGCCCCGGCTGGGAACTGATGGACGCCTGGGGCTCCGAGTTCCAGGACGTAATCGAGCCTGTCACCGACCCTGACAACCCCTGGCAGCGAAGGACCAATCGCGCCGGCGGAACCGAAGGCGGCATGACCAGTGGCCCGCCCCTGGTGGCCCGTTTCGTCATCAAGCCCATCGCCACCCTCCACAACCCGCTGCCGTCCGTGGACTTGGACACCGGCGAACCGGTCCAGGCTCATTTCGAGCGCAGCGATGTCTGCCAGGCCCCTCCCGCAGGTGTCATCGGCGAAGCCATGGTTGCCTTGGTCCTGGCCGACGCCTTCATGGAAAAATTCGGTGGGGACAGTGTCTCTGAGACCCGCCGTAACTTCGAGGGTTACCAGGCTACCGTCGGCCCGCGCCTCCGCTATAGCTGACCACTATCGGCGGCGACGTGCACCGGACCAATTGGAAACTCGCCGATTTGTTCCGCCGTTCGGCTCGTTGCATGGGCGACACGCGGGGTGTAGACACGGATCATACCCGCTGCCAGCGAGAACTGGCACGCTCCCAGAATCAGGCCGGTCACAATTTGATCGTGCAGACGACCATTGACAGGCCCCGTACCCAAACGTGGTCGGGCGGTGGGTGAACACGACCCTCTTCTCTCTTCCTTCAGTTGAACTTCGCCTTCGCTACGCGTAGATCTACGAGCCCTCTGCCTCGGATTGCGGTGATCAAAACACACGATGAAGTACGGTGTAACCCTCCTCCCCAGTTCCTTTGAATCCTTCCGTCGCCACGTTCGTCTTGCCGAGGCCGTCGGCTTCGACTATATCGGCGTCGCGGATTCCCAGTCCCTCTTTCGCGAACTCTTCGTATCGCTGGCCGTGGCGGCCACCGATACCTCCCGCGTCCATCTCGGCCCGTCGGTCACCAATCCGCTGACCCGCCATCCCGCGGTGACTGCCTCGGCCATTGCCTCGCTCCACGAGCTATCGGAAGGCCGGGCCTTCCTGGGCATCGGCACCGGTGACAGCGCGATCCTGAATCTCGGCCTGCGGCCAGCCCGCCTGCGCGCCCTCGGGGACTACGTCGCCGCCGTCCGCGCCTTCCTGGCCGGCGAACACGCTGAATATCTCGGGCGCGAAGCCCACGTCCGCTGGAGCAGCGAACCCGTGCCCATCATGATGTCCGCCGAGGGCCCGCGTACTCTGAAGATGGCCGGCGCAATCGCCGATCGCGTCATGATCCACACCGGACTCACGCCGGAAATACTGGCCGACACCGCATCGCGTATCCGCGAAGGCGAGACCGACGCCGGCAAGGCGGCCGGATCCACTGAAGTCTGGGCTTTCGCCAAGTGCAACATCGCCGACGATCATGCCGCAGCCATCAACGAAATCCGCATGGCCCTGGCCGCCAGCGCGCACCACGCGTTCCGTTTCACCCTCGAAGGCAAGCACGTCCCGCCTGAACTCCACGAGGCGATGCAGATCATTCAGGGAGAGTACGTCCCCGCCGAGCATGAGCAGGTCGGCCAAACCCGCAATGCCGCGCTCTCCGATGAGCTCGGCGTTACCGACTACCTCGCCGACCGGTTCGCCGTCGTCGGCACCCCGGAAGAGTGTCGAGCCAAGGCCGCGCAGATCGCCGCATCCGGCGCTGACGTGTTGCAGATTACCGCCATCAGTCACGACCCGGCCGACATCATCCGTCGCTTCGGCGAGGAAGTCATCGCCAAAAGCTAAGGGCGATCATTGCGATCGCCCTCACTGTGCTCCGGATTTTGGTCGGCCGCTATGGGAACAGTATCTCTCCCGTTTCAGCGTCTTCGACGGTAATCGCGGTTACCGGGCAGTTCTCCGCGGCCTCGATGACAGTGTCTTCGGGATCCCCTGCGGCGTCTTTGACATAGGACTGCCGGTCGTCATTCAAGCCGAACGTGTTTTCCGCAAAGGTTTCGCACATGGCGTTGCCCACGCACACGTTGTAGTCCACGGTGATTTTCAATTGTCGGGGCATCGGGGTAACCTCCTCGTGATGGTCGGCTAAGCTAAAGTGTTAGCCAGATTGATAGCGGCGGCCGGTTGCTAGCGCGTGGCGACCGGCAGGTTCAGCAGAGTGCGTTGCCCCACGCTGGGCAGGTATTCCAACTCGTTCGGGTCAGTTTCCAGTTCAAACCCCTCGAACCGGCGGGCCAGTTCCGCAAACGCCTCCTGCCCCTCCAGCCGGGCCAGGGTCGCGCCCAGGCAGTGGTGCACCCCGCTTCCAAAGGACACGTGCGGGTTGGGGTTGCGCGTGATGTCCAGGCCGTTGGGGTCCTCGAAAACCTCTGGGTCGCGATTGGCTGACGAAATCACCCAGCGCACGCGGTCATCCTTGCCGACGGTCTGCCCGTCGCCCATGTCCACGTCTTGGGTAGCAATTCTCTGGATCGATTTCAGCGGCGAGTCGTATCGCAGCACTTCTTCCACCGCGTTTACGATGTGAGCGTCGGGATCGGTTCGCAGCAGGTCAAATTGGTCGGAGTGTTGCGCAAACGCCAGCACCCCGTTGGAAATCAGGTCGTTGGTGGTTTCGTGGCCGGCCACCAGCAACAGCAGTGCGTTCGCCAACACCTCGTCCCGGGTGTAGGCGCCCATGATCTCGCCTTTGCAGATCACCGACAGCAGGTCATCGCCCGGGTCGCGGACCCGTTCGGCAACAATCGGAGCCAGGTAGTCGGTCACCGCCTGCACCCCTTCGGCATACATCCTGATCCGGTCCGGCTGGTTGCCATCGAGCCCGCACATCTGACCGCACAGTTCTTTGACGAAAGCGCGGTCACTGGGCGGTATGTCCATTAGCCCGGCGATGATGGTGTACGTGAGCGGCGTGGCGAAGTCGTGCATCACGTCCATTCTGCCCGCGCCCTGCAAATCGTCCAACAGGTCGTTCACCGTTTGCCGGACCAGCGGACGCCAGGTCTCCATGGCCTTGGGCGTGAAGTACCCGTGCACGACCTTGCGCTTCTCCTTGTGCTTCGCGCCGTCGTTTTGGGTGAAGCGGGCCGCCGCCCAATTGCGCACGGCTCCGAAGAGCTCCATGTCTTCTTCGGGAATCGTGGGCGACGGCGGCTTGTTGTCTCGCAGCGCCACCTCTGAGGAGAAATACTCCGGATGCCGGGCCGTCCACACCAACCGTTCGTAGCTGGTCACGACCCACATCTGGTACTGCTCGTTCCAGTGGACCGGCGCCTCCGACCGCAACGCCCCGAAGTAGCCGTATGGATCACGAATCGCCTCGGCGGCGAACAGGTCGTCGTGGAAGTTGGCGGGCATGGTGAACCCCTCGCTCGGCGGGCCTGGTTGGCGTCAAAATTATCACAAGCGGTTCGACAATTCAAACGGTGCCGGTACTCAAAAACATCGCCGGCGGCCACTGTTGCGACCGCCGGCTCGATGTTCGGTTCGTGTCTACGTGCGCGGCTATTGCTACGCGCTGGTAACCTTCACCGGCAGACTTTCCACGGCGCGGAAGGTCAGCACATGGTCGTACTCAACCTTCTCCACCGGGATTTCCAGCTCGACCTTTTCGAACCGGTTGGCCAGGTTGCGGAAGATCTCCTGTCCCTCCAAGCGGGCCAAGGTTGCGCCCAGGCAATGGTGAATCCCGCTGCCGAACGCGACGTGCTGGTTCGGGTACCGCTCGATGTCAAAGTCGTCGGCCCGATCAAAAACCTTGGGATCGCGGTTGGCGCCGGGGATGAACCACCGTACCCGGTCATTCTTCTGGATCAGTTGGCCGTTCATCTCGATGTCGTCGACGGCGATGCGCTGAATCGACCGGACCGGCGAGTCGTACCGCAGTGCCTCTTCCGTGGCGCGCACGGTCTTGCCTTCGGGATCCGACTTAAGGTTCGCCCACTGGTCCGGGTGCTGCGTGAACGCCAGCGTCCCGTTGCAGATCAGGTTGATGGTGGTCTCGTGGCCTGCCGAAAGCAACAGCATCACGTTGTTGATCGTCATGTCTCGGTTGAATACGCCCTGACGCTCGCCTTCACACACCACCGACATCAGGTCGAGGGCATCGAACTTTTCGGGGTTGTTGACCCGATCCTCCACCAGCGGCGCGATGAAGTTCTGCAGGTTCAGCACCGCCTGGCTCAATGGCTTCATGCGGTCCGGGCCGTCACGGTTGAGGAACCGCAGGTCCTTGGCCAGTTCCCGAAGCTGCGGCCGTTCGCTGTCCGGTATGCCCAGCATCCGCGCGATCACCAGCAGGGGTAGCGGCGTGGCCAGGTCGGCCATCACGTCCATTTGCCCCTTCTCTTCCACCGCATCGAGCAGTTCGTCGATTGCCGACTGCACCAGCGGCCGCCACATCTCAATCGATTTTGGGGTGAAATAGCCGTGCATCACCCGCCGCATGTCCACGTGGTCGGGGCCGCTGATCTCAGGGCTGTACCGCCTCTGGTCATGCTGGATGAATCGGGAAACCTGCCACTTCTTGATGAAGTTATAGATCTCCATGTCGTCTTCATCAATCGGCGGGTTCGGCGGCCTGATGTCCCGGGAGTACACGCTGGAGGAGAACGCCTCCGGATGCCGGGTGACCCACACCAAGTGCTCCCACGAGGTGATCATCCACACCTCGAACTGCTCGTTGTAGTACACCGGCTGGTGTTCGCGCAGCCGGTTGTAGAAGTCATACGGCTTGTAGATCGCTTCCGGGGAGAACGGATTGTCATTCAAGGTGGTGACCATTGGTTGATACCTCCGGTGGTACGTTGGCCTTGCTGCACCCGCATGAGCGTGCAGCCCTGTCGATTGGCCGATTATAAACGATTTCTGGCGTTTTTGCAGATGTTCCCGCGCTATTCCGGCATGAACAACCAACGGAAACAGGGGCGGGAAAAGAACCCGCCCCTGCTACTAAACTGGGCCGATGCCCGGACGTGCTAGCGCGCGCTGGTCACCGCGACCGGTAGGCTCTCCACCGCCCGCAGGCCGATCAACTGATCGTACTCGACCTGTTCCGCCGGGATCTCCAGCTCAATGCTCTTGAACCGGTTGGCAAGGTTGCGGAAGATCTCCTGTCCCTCCAGCCGGGCCAGCGTCGCGCCCAGGCAGTGGTGGACGCCGCTGCCGAAGGCCACGTGCATGTTGGGATACCGTTCGACGTCGAAGTCGTCCGCCCGGTCGAACACCTTGGGATCCCGGTTCGCACCCGAGATGAACCACCTCACCCGGTCGTCCTTCCTGATCTGTTGGCCGCCCAGCTCGATGTCCTCCATCGCGATCCGCTGGATGGACTTCACGGGCGAGTCGTACCGCAGGGCCTCCTCGTTGGCGCGTACCGTCTTGCCCTCCGGGTCCGATCTCAGGTTCGCCCACTGGTCCGGATGCTGCGTGAACGCCAGCGTCCCGTTGCAGATCAAATTGATCGTTGTCTCGTGCCCTGCCGAGAGCAGCAGCATCACGTTGTTGATGACCTGGTCGCGATCGAAGATCCCTCGACGCTCGCCCTCGGCCACCACGGAAATCAGGTCGTCTTTCGGGCTGGCGACCCGGTCCGCAACCAATGGCCCGAGGTAGTCCTGCAGGTTCTGTACTGATTGCGAAAGCGGGCCCATCCGGTCGGGACCCGTCCGGTTCAGGTGCCGTAGGTCCTTTGCCAGCCTACGCATGATCGGCCGGTCGCTGTCCGGTATTCCCAGCATCCTGGCGATCACCAGCAGCGGAAGCGGAGTGGCCAGATCGGCCATCACGTCCATCCGTCCCTTCTCTTCCACCACGTCCAGCAGCTCATCGATCGCCGACTGCACCAGCGGTCGCCACATCTCCATTGACTTCGGCGTGAAGTACCCGTGCATCACGCGCCGCATGTCCACGTGGTCGGGCCCGCTCACTTCGGAGTTGTATCGTCGCTGGTCCTGCTGGATGAACCGGGAAACCTGCCACTTTCTGATGTAGTTGTAGATCTCCATGTCGTCTTCATCGATCGGCGGGTTCGGTGGACGCGTGTCCCGAGCGAACACGCTGGAGGAGAAGACTTCCGGATGCCGGGTCACCCACACCAAGTGCTCCCAGTCCGTGACCATCCAGACTTCGTACTGCTCGTTGTAGTGCACCGGCTCCCACTCGCGCAGCCGCGCGAAGAATTCGTAGGGTTGGTACATCGCTTCCAGGGAGAACGGGTTATCGTTTATTGTGCTGACCATTTCCTGCGACCTCCGATGTGCGACGCGCGGTTTGCCGACGATTTCCGCAAATCATACTGCCGTAATGCGCCGATTATAGGCCCGGAGCAGTGTTCAGGCAAGCGGTATAGCAATGAGGCCCGGCGAATTATCGCCGGGCCTCGTAACCCTTGGGGAATTTTCCAGCCGGTTACGACAGGCTGACCGGCAGCTTCTCCAGCGTACGGAACGTGATGCTGGACGTGTAGGACAGGTCGTCCGGGTTGCAGTCCATGTTCAGCTTCGGGAACCTGTCGGCCAGCGCCTTGAACGCCTCTTGCCCTTCCAGCCGCGCCAGGGTCGCCCCCAGGCAGTGGTGGATGCCGCTGCCGAACGCTACGTGCGGGTTCGGATACCGCTCGATGTCGAAGTCATCGGGCCGATCAAACACTTCGGGGTCCCGGTTGGCGGAGGTCACGAACCACCGCATCCGCTCGTCCTTCTGGATGGTCTTGCCGCCCAGTTCCACGTCCTCCCCGGCGATGCGGGTGATGGACTTCACCGGCGCGTCGTACCGCAGGCATTCCTCGGTGGCGCGGATCATCCTGCTGGCCGGGTCGGCCTTGAAGAGTTCCCACTGGTCCGGGTGGGTCATGAACGCCCGGGTGCCGTTGCAGATCAGGTTGATCGTGGTCTCGTGACCCGCCAGCAGCAGCAGGATGGCATTGGCAACCACCTGCTCCTCGTCCATGATCCGCTTGCCCGCTGCGTTCGTCATACGGGCGGCATCGGTCATCTTGTCCAGGAGGTCGCCGTTGGAGTTCTTCAGGCGATCCCTCACCATCGGCCGCAGGTACTCCTGCAACTCGGTGATGCCCTCTGACAGCGGCTGCATCCGGTCGGCGTTGCCGCGCCCGATGAACAGCAGCTTCTCCGCCAGGGAGCGAATGAACTGCCGGTCGTAGGTCTCGATGCCCATCATGGCAGCGATCACCAGCAGGGGCAGCGGCGTGGCATAGTCACGCATCACGTCCATGCTGCCGCGGTCTTCCGCCTCGTCGAGCAGTTGCTTGATGGCGGACTGAACCAGCGGCCGCCACAGCTCCATGGCCTTGGGCGTGAAGTAGCCGTGGATGACCTTCCGCATGTCGGTGTGGTCGGGCGCGCCGTGCTCACGGATCTCTTCGTGCGTGCTCACTGCACGCCTGTCGGTTTGAATGAACCACTGGCTGAAGAAGTTGCGCACGTCTTCGTAGAGTCCCATGTCCGATTCGTCGATCGAAGGATACGGAGGCAGCGGGTCGCGGGTGAACACCTCGGACGAGAACGCCTCGGGGCGCCGGGTTACCCAGACCAAATCCTTGTACTTGGTGATGACCCACAGCTTGTACGGGTCGTTCCAGTGCACCGGGTCTTCCTCTCGCATCCGCCCGAAATAGGAATACGGATCCTGGATCACTTCAGGGGAAAACAGATTTTCATTAAAGGTGGTAACCATAAAGTCCCTCCCGTTGACTTCCCATGGTCAAACTCACCGCCGGACGCAGCGCGCCCAGCGGATATAGTCGCCGCATTTACCCAATTGTAGCAATCGACGTATTTTGGGTCAATTACGATTCAGGCATAGTACCGCGACGTTTGCATTGTAGTAATGAATGCAACACCGCCGGTTGCAGCAGATTCGCGTCAACCCGGAACAACCGGCCACGAGTTGGATTTCATTCACGGCCGTGGCGGCCAATGAGCTGTCCGCACTCGATTGCCCGCGATTGTTTCCCGGCATACCGCGCGCCTGCGCTCTGCTTGCCCGGCCCGATCCGGTCTGTGCTACAATCGGCCCACGCACCAGGTGGACCCGGGAATACCGCCCGGAACCGACGGTCAATCAATATCAGGGAGGTTCCAAATCATGGCCGAATCCGACTTCACCGTTTTCTACGACTTCCGTTGACCCTTCGTGTACAACGCTGCCATGTGGTGGACGAAAGTACGCGAGAATACCGACCACGAACTCGCCGTGGATCTGAAGCCTTTCTCGCTGGTTCAGGTGAATCACGACAACAACAACGACGACGGTTTCAAGTTCTGGGAGCAGGATGACTCCGACAACACCCTGCTCGAGCTGCGCGCCGGCATCTCCGCTCAGCGCCAGGGCCAGGAGATCTTCGACAAATTCTTTATCAACCTGCTCCGGGCCCGGCACGAGGACCGCATCGACCTGACCGATGCCGACGCCATCAACGCGGTGGCCGAGGCCTCCGGTGTCGATATGGGCCGGTTTGCCGAGGACCTGGCCGACCCGGACGTTCTCCGCGAGATCGGTGAGAGCCATACCGAGGCCGTCGAGGTCCACGGCGCCTTTGGCGTGCCCCTCTACGTCTTCCCCAACGGCAACTCCGCCTTCGTGAAGATGTTTATCCCGTCCGACGACGAGTCCGGCCCAATCTACGACAACCTGGTCGAGATGATGGCCGACCACAAGCATGTCGGCGAGATCAAGCGTCCGTCCCCGCCGTGGCCCTATGAGGGTGTGCGCGGATAACGGCGCTCCAAAGCGGTTGAGTTCGCCCGGCGGACATTGCCCCGTCGCCGAACTGGAACAAGCCCTGGGCCTGACCTTTCAGGACCAGGGCTTGCTCATTCAAGCCCTCACCCACCGTTCCTATGTCAACGAGACCGGCGGCTCGGACACCGATTCCTACGAGCGCCTTGAGTTCCTTGGGGACGTTATCGTGCGCCTCATCGTGAGCGAGGAACTTTTCCGCCGCCTGCCCGAATGTGACGAAGGCGGCCTCACCCGGCGCTGGACCGCTCTCCTCAGCCAGCGCGCCCTTGCCGCCGCCGCCCGGGATCTGAGCCTCGCCCAATATGTCCTGTTAGGCCGAGGCTTCGAGGCTTCGGGAGGGCGAAGCGGCGACGCAGTCCTGGGCGACGTGATGGAATCCGTCATCGCCGCGGTGTACCTAGACCAGGGCTATGCGGCCACCTGCGATTTCGTCCTGCGCGCCCTGTCCGCCCCCATCGAAGCGGCATGCCAACCCGGCTGGCGCCCAGACAATCCCAAGGCCGAACTCCAGGAGCTTCTCCAGGGCCAGGGAAAGCCCACCCCCGTCTACCGCGTGTTGGCGTCCTCCGGTCCCTCTCACCAGCCCAGTTTCGACGTTGAGGTCGCCACCGGGGAGGAAATCCTCGGATCTGGCGCCGGCTCGAGCAAGAACGCCGCCGAAGTTGCCGCCGCTCGCGCCGCCCTGGCTGCGCTTGCACCTGGGTGAAACCGTCATTCTGCAACAGTCCCGCGGCCAGAGTTGAGTAGCCTCGACATCAACGAACGCAACGTGACGGCGACAACCGTTGCCTGCGGAACCTGACGCCCACGCCGCCGGCCCGCGTCCAACTTTGCTGGCCTGCGTCCTACTTTGCCGGATGCCTGCCTCGGAACGCGCGCTCCCGCTTGGCAGACCCATCGGTGCGGACCGTTACGCCGCATCGCGGCATTTGATTGGCCCGGCGGCGACGGCTATAATGGTTTCACTATTAGTTTTGTCATTGAGGAGGCGCGCACATGGTTGCTGACGTCCTAACCGGTACTTTTACCGTCAAATCCGGCCACGCCCAGATGCTCAAGGGTGGCGTCATCATGGACGTGGTCACGGCCGACCAGGCCCGCATTGCCCAGGAAGCCGGCGCGGTCGCAGTGATGGCCCTGGAAAGGGTGCCTGCGGACATCCGGGCCGATGGCGGTGTCGCGCGGATGAGCGACCCATCCATGATTGCGGCGATCATCGACGCCGTATCCATACCGGTCATGGCCAAGTGCCGCATCGGTCACTTCGTCGAAGCCCAGATCCTCCAGGCCATGGGTGTCGACTACGTGGACGAGTCGGAAGTCCTTACCCCGGCCGACGAGCAGCACCACGTCTGGAAGCATGACTTTACCGTCCCCTTCGTCTGCGGTTGTCGCGACCTCGGCGAGGCCCTGCGCCGTATTTCCGAAGGTGCCACCATGATCCGCACCAAGGGCGAAGCCGGTACCGGCGACGTCGTAGAAGCCGTCCGCCACATGCGCGCCGTCCAGGACGCCATCCGCAAGCTGCGGAACCTCCCCGACGATGAGCTCGTCGTCGAAGCCCGGGACATGCGCGTGAGCCTTGACCTTCTCATGCAGACCAGGGAAGAAGGCCGCATGCCCGTGGTCAACTTCGCCGCCGGCGGGGTGGCTACCCCGGCTGATGCCGCTCTCATGATGCAGTTGGGAGCCGATGGAGTCTTCGTGGGCTCCGGCATCTTCAAGTCCGGCGACCCGGTCCGCCGCGGTCACGCTATTGTCCAGGCGGTAACTCACTACAACGACCCCGACATCCTGGCCGACGTGTCCAAGGACCTCGGCGAGCCCATGGTCGGCCGCAGCGTTCGCGAGCTGTCCGATGAGGAACTCCTCGCCACCCGCAGCGTCTGATCAGGCTTTTCCCACGACATTCGCATCGGGCTTACGGCAGAGAGGCTGTTCGTTCAGTTGAACATCGGCGTCCTGGCAGTTCAAGGTGATTTCGCGGAGCACTCCCATGTGCTCCGCAGCGTGGGCGTCACGGCCACCGAGGTGCGTTTGCCGAAGCACCTCGACGGGTTGGATGGCCTCATCATACCGGGAGGCGAGAGCACCACCCTCAGTCGTCTCATGTCGCTGTATGATCTCCGCGACCCGGTTGCCGAACTGGCTGCCCGGGGCCAAGCGGTGTGGGGGACGTGCGCCGGCATGATCATGCTGGCCAATGAAATCACCGAGGAGGACCCAGTGCCCATGGGCCTCATGGACGTTGGGGTCCAGCGCAACGCTTTCGGACGCCAGGTCGATTCCTTCGAGCAAAACCTGCTCATCCAGGGGCTGGGTGATCGCGAATATCACGCGATTTTCATCCGTGCTCCGGTTATCACGCGGGTTGGTGACGCCGTGGACGTTCTTGCCTCCCTTCCCGACGGCCGGCCGGTTGCGGTGCAGCAGGGCAAGATGATGGCCACGTCATTCCACCCCGAGCTCACCGCCGATGCCCGCATTCACCGCTACTTCGTTTCCCTCGCCGGCGGGCCTCCCTTTGACCCGGAAGCGCCCCTCATCGATACTCCCCGTGTCCGCTAGCCGTTTGCGCCCCTCATAACCAATCATCCCGAGCGCCAACCCACATCGCGCAGCATTACGTAACCCCACCAGGAGGCATAGTTGGTAACGGTCGAACAGCTGGCCCATGATGAATTGCAGCAACTGTTGGCGATCCTCCCGGAGCATGTGACCCGGAAACTTCGGGAACAGGAAGCAATTGATGACCTGTTAGAAGTTGTCCTCGACTTGGGCCGCCTGCCTGAAGCCCGGTTCTCCCACGGCGATGTACATCTGGGGGATGACTTGGTGAGTCGGGAAGACCTGCAATACGTGGTCTCCGGCATCGGCAAATTCGGCGACGATAACCGCGCCGGTATGGAGCGAACCCTGCATCGGATCTCGGCGATCCGCAACCGCGGCGGCAACGTGGTTGGCATAACCTGTCGTGTTGGTCGCGCCGTTTTCGGCACCATCAAGATCATTGAGGACCTGGCCTACAGCGGCCAGAACATCCTGCTCCTGGGTCGCCCCGGCGTCGGCAAGACGACCATGCTCCGCGAGGTTGCCCGTGTCCTCGCCGACGAAGCCCGCAAACGCGTCATCATCGTCGACACCTCCAACGAAATTGCCGGCGACGGCGACATTCCGCACCCCGCCATTGGCCATTCCCGCCGCATGCAGGTTCCGACCCCCACCGAACAACATGGCGTGATGATCGAGGCGGTGGAAAACCACATGCCCCAGGTCATCATCATCGACGAGATGGGCACCACCCAGGAAGCCAGCGCCGCTCGCACCATCGCGGAGCGCGGCGTCCAATTGGTAGCCACCGCTCACGGCAACACTCTCGATAACCTGATCATGAACCCTACGCTGTCAGACCTGGTCGGCGGCGTGCAGACCGTAACTCTGGGCGACCAGGAGGCCCGGTTCCGCGGCACCCAGAAAACGGTCCTCGAACGCAAGGCCCCTCCCACCTTCGACGTCGTGGTTGAAATCCGCGACTGGGACGAGGTATTGGTCCACGAGGACGTCGCCCAGGTCGTTGACCAGTGGCTTCGCGGATATCCCGTCGAACCCGAAGTGCGCCACATGGACACCGAGGGCAATGTGTCCCGGACCGCCGCCTCCCGCCCGAGCGAGGTCGGGCAGACCCCGTGGTCGGCAAACGACATCCGCGGCCGGCGCGGTCGGAAGCGGTCCAACAACGGGGAAACTGAGTACGACAGTTATCCGGCAGAGTCCTTCCGCGACGAACCCGACACCGGCGGTTCCACCAGCCGCAGGCTGGACGCCCGGATATTTCTTTTCGGCGTCAGCCGCGACAAGGTCGAGGCAGCCCTGGCCGAGCGTGAGGCCACCGCCGAAATCGTCAGCGAACTCCGCCGCGCCAGCCACCTGCTCACCACCAAGAACCATTACCGCCGGGGCAGCCAGTTGGTACGCATCGCCGAGAGCAACAATGTGCCGGTGTATGTCCTACGCAAGAACACCGTACCCCAGGTGTCCGAGTTCTTGACTTCCGTGGCCCGCGATCAGGGCATAGACCTGGCTCCGCATCGCGGCCGCCACGAGGACAGAGAGGAGGGCAACGCCGACGCCATGAACGCGGCTCGTGCCGAGGTCGAGGACGCTGCCCAGCGGGTGCTGGACGGCGAATTCAGCGTGCAGCTCGGCCCTCAGCGTCCCTACATCCGCCGCTTGCAGCACATGCTCGTCGAGGAGTTCAACCTCGCGTCCACCAGCCGCGGCCGTGACCCCCAGCGCGGCGTGCTCATCTACCGCCCGTAGCGGCGGCCTCGGTCCCCGTGCGGCCATCGGTCGTCGGATTACGGATCAGACCTCTCTCGTCAGCAATTTAGAAGGCAAGCTGAGACCGATGTCTACGCCCGGCTTGTTCATAGCGTTCGAGGGAGGCGAGGGCGCCGGCAAGTCCACACAGGCTGCCGCGCTGGAATCCGCGCTCCTTGCGGATGGTTACCACGCGGCGCTCGTGCGCGAGCCCGGTTCAACCAAATTGGGGGACTACCTGCGAAGCTACCTCGTCGCCAAAAAGCCCATTGTTCCGCTGGCTGAACTGCTGCTCTTCGAGGCCTCGCGCGCTCAACTGGTGACCGAAAGGATCCGACCTCTGTTGGACGACGGCGCCATTGTTATCGCCGACCGTTTCGCCGGCTCCACCGTGGCCTACCAGGGGCACGGCCGCGGGATGGACCTGGAGCAAATCCGGTGGCTCAATGACGCCGCCACCGGTGGCCTTTATCCTGACATGACCATCCTTCTGGATATCGACCCCTTGGTGGGATTGGGTCGTGTCAACAGCCGTCAGCTCCAACTCCCTCTGCTCATGGCCGATGCCGCCGACCGTTTTGAAGATGAAGAAATAGCTTTCCACAAGGCCGTTCGCCAAGGGTTCCACGAACAAGACGACAAATCGGATACTTGGTGCCTGGTGGAAGGGAATCACTCGATTGATGATGTGGCCGCTGCGGTTTGGGCACGGGTGAACCCATTGCTCCCAGAAAAAATGTCGTCAAACTCGCCTGCGCTGACATGGGTTGACCCACGCTGACGCAAAAAAACGACCGCCGCCCATTAGGGCGGCGGTCACAAATTCCGCTTGGTTTGCCGGACTAGTTGTCAGCGGCAACGGCCAGATCGGCGTTGGCGATCCTGGCGGAAATGACTTCCTTCATCTTGCGGACGCGGCCCAAGTCGGGGTAGATGTTGCCCTCGGCCTTCCGGTCAAAGATCTTCTCGCCGTCCACGAACACTTCCATGATGCTCTGACCGCGCGGGGAGATCGTGATCGCGGCGTCGCCGCCGTAGGCCCGGAAAAACTCGTTCGCCATCCACGTGGCGGTAGCGTGGTGCTGTCAAGGCACGCAGTAGGTAATCTCGATCTGAACCTTTCCTTCCATGTTTCTCCTCCAAATGGAGCGTGTTTTTGGCGTATGCCTTGAGAATTCTATCACAATCGAGGAATCGTTCCAACCGCGCGTTCGTTCTCGCGACTACCCGGCTCGTCACTGCGTGAACCGAAACGACGAGGCAATCCCGTCACGTCGACGATGTCCCCTCCGCCAACCATGTCGCCGCGGTCCCCATGCAACAATGGCTTGTCCGCGCATGAGTGCCCGTCAACGCATGAGTGCCCGTCAACGCACGGGAGGGAAGCGACTTAATGGTCTGCGATATAATCGCTCGCGATCACTGACCCGCGGTGTGCGACATGAACAATCACTCTGAATTGTTTTGGCAGGACTACGCCATATCCCGCCTCGACCGGACCGCGCTGCTCAATCAGGAACCGTCGGTCCTCTGGTTCACGGGGTTATCGGGCGCCGGCAAGACCACGCTGGCCAATTGCCTGGCCAAGCGTCTGTACGACGGCGGCTTGCTGGCCTACGTGCTGGACGGCGACAATCTCCGCCACGGCCTCAATCGGGATTTGGATTTCAGCGTCGCGGCGCGCCATGAAAATGTGCGGCGCATGGCCGAGGTCGCGAGCCTGATGTATGACGCCGGCCTCATCACCCTCGCTGCCTGCATCTCACCGTTCAAGGCGGAAAGAGACTTCGCACGGAGCCTGGTTCCCGCCGGGAAATTCGTCGAAGTGTTTGTCGATACGCCCCTATCGCTTTGCGAACAACGCGATAACAAGGGTCTCTACCGTCGCGCCCGCGCCGGCGAGATCGTCAATTTCACGGGTATCGACTCGCCATTCGAACGACCAGTGGAACCCGAGATCACTATCAACACTACCGGGCGCTCTCCCGGTCAATGTATCGATACCATCATGGATTACCTGTCTCGGCATGACCTTATCGCGGCCGCTCGGCCGGGCCGGCTTACGGAGAAGACCCAAAACGCGTGAAGGTGCCGGCGCCCGGTCTTGGTCCGCCGGGTATTGGTTTCACCTCCCGACGCCCATGAGGTCGATTGGCAACATTCGGCGGTCAACGGTATAATACCGCGAATTCTCTGCTCAAAAGGGGGCATTACGTGACTACCAATGGCCAGGCTTCCTTCAATTCCGACCAACTGCAAGTGTTTTTCCGCGGGCAGTTCGTACCAGCCAGCGAGGCCAAGGTAAGCGTAATGACCCACGCCCTCCATTATGGAACCGGCGTATTCGAGGGGATCCGCGGCAACTGGAATGCCGACCAGGGCGCGATTAACATCTTTCGCATGCGGGAGCATTACGAGCGCCTGATTGACGGCTGCCGCATCCTGATGTTGGACATTCCCTACTCGGTGGAAGACCTTTGCAACATCACGGTCGATTTGGTCGAGCGCAACCGCCACGTTTCCGACATATATATCCGACCCCTCGCTTACAAGAGTGAGGAATTGGTCGCCAACCTGAAGCTCCAGGAACTGTCGTCGGACTTCACCCTGATCACCGTGCCTTTCGGCAATTATCTGGGAAGCGATCGGCTGCGCTGTTGCACTTCGTCCTGGCGCCGGGTTGATGATCCCATGATCCCGGCTCGCATCAAAGCCTGCGGCATCTATATCAACAGCATCCTGGCGAAGACCGAGGCCACCATCGCCGGGTTCGACGAGGCCATTTTGCTCAACCATGACGGGCATGTGTCCGAAGGTTCCGGCGAGAACATCTTCATGGTCAAGAAAGGGATCATCTATACGCCTCCGCTGGAGGACAATGTCCTTGGCGGGATCACCCGCGACACCATTATGCAGTTGGCCGGCGCCGAGCTTGGGATGGAGGTGCAGGCGCGCACCATCGACCGTAGCGAGCTCTACCTTGCCGATGAAGTGTTCCTGAGTGGAACGGCCGCCCACCTGACGCCGGTTATTGAGCTTGACTGCCGACCCATCGCTGACGGCCAACCCGGCCCGATCACCTCCCAGTTGCAACGCATGTACTTCGATATCGTGGTTGGCAACAATCCCAAGTATCTGCACTGGTGCACCCAGGTTAGGCAGCCCATAGCAGCCACCTGATCATGTGATCAACGCGGGCGTCGCGAGGTCGGAGGTCGTGCAATGCTGTGGCTGTCCGGCGCAGCGCTCCTTTTCGGCTATTTGGTGGGCAGCCTGCCTACGGCGTATCTGGCTGCCCGCTGTGCTGCCCAAAGGGCGACCGACATCCGCGAACTGGGCGATGGCAATGTTGGGGCCGGCAACATCGGACGCATCCATGGACGTTGGTGGGGCGCTGGTGTTGGCGCGGTCGATATCGCCAAGGGTGCTGCTCCGGTCTTCGCCATCAATATTCTCGTAGGTCTGATTTCCACGGACGCGCCGGAATCGGCCGACGTCCTGCCCGAGCTATCCGGCCCCGGAATTCTTGCTGGCGCATCCGCCATGGCTGGTCATATCTGGCCGGTATGGCTCCGCTTCCGGGGCGGCCGCGGTGCGGCAACCGCCCTTGGCGTGACCGGCGCGGTGCTCACGGGCCCCGTATTGCTCATGAGCTTGCCCGCCCTGGTGATCCTGTTGACCACCCGCAGCACGACGGTCACGCTCGCCTTCATCTACATCGCGTCGATAATAGTCGCCAAGGCGATTTTCGACATTTCGTGGTCGACCATCTGGTACTGCGTGGCGATATTTGTCACCGTGGGGGTGGTCCATTTTTGGACGCTGAAGTTCCGGCCCAATCCGTCGGTGGAATCCGCCCCGGCCGGCTAGTCGTCCCCATCTATGCCGGGCGCGCAATCAGGCTCACGTCCTGGCGCGGCCGCTGCCCGGGCCAGGTGAGGGTTACAGGGCCGCCAGCATGGTCGTCCCTACGACAATCATCGCAATTGCTACGCTTTTGGTCGCCAATGCTGCGGGCTGCAGGGATTCTTGCATCATCCCGAACGTCCTCCAGCTCAGCAACGTGCCCACCACGAACACGAACAGCGGACGCGTGGCCAGTATCGCCGACGCCAATGACACCGGTCCAAGATTGAACGACCAGAGGAACAGCACTATCGCCAGCTGCGGCAGCAGGCCCTCACCGATTACGAAGGTCGTGAGCGCCGGTCCGGAACGCAGTCCATTCCATAGCCGGCGCCAGTTCTGTGGCCGTCCGAAAACCGCAAACGCCGGCACCATTCCCAGTTCTTGAAGCCCAAACACTTCCCACGGCGTCAGGTCGGCCAGCACCAGCTTGGCCAGGAAAAACGCCAGTCCCAGCGTGATCGAGCTGCCCACCAGCGCGGTCAGCCCGGGCGTCAGTCTCAGCAGTCCTCGGCCTAATTTCTCGACCGAAACCAGACCCACGCCCCCGACAACCAGCGTGATCGCCGCCCACTGCACCGGCGTGATTGTTTCCCCCAACACCGCCAACGCCAGCAGCGCCACCAGTATCGGGTTGGTCTGACTCACGGCCACTGCCCGCGATGCTTCTCCCATCTTGAGGCCCAGGAACAGGAGCAGCAGGCCCGTCCCCAGGCTCACGCCCGACAACAGCCCGATGACAACCGCTCCCGCCGGCGCTGCAACCGGCCAACCCACCGCGATCAGGACCGACACCGCGCAGGCCGCGCGCGTAACGATCGACCCGGCACCCAGCGCGCCAACCCCGTCGAGGTAGTTGTCCAGTAGCCTTTTGTGGGCAATGTTTGCCAGGCCGAGCGCAGCGGCGCTACATATAGCCAGGATGATCCACACGGCGAATGCAATTACCTCTGGAGCGTGGTAGTGCCGCCGAACGCGGTCTTGGTCGCGGCGTTCGGCGGCGGTAAACAGCCTCCGCAGTATAACTTGCGCGTCGCCGGGTTACGTCGGAGCCCCTGATATAATCGCGCTCTAATCGACTTTGCGGAGGGCAACCAATGGGCTGGTCAATTCACCATCCGGTCGGGCTGATCCACCACACTCCGGCGGCGTGCTACCGGGGCTATACCCTTTTCTCGACGACCCGCGGCGGCCAGGACGCCTACCTCATCGATATGGAAGGCAACGTCGTTCACCGTTGGCATTCCCCTGAGGGCATCCACTACTCCTACCTGTTGGACAACGGCAACCTGCTCTGCCGCACCCTTCCCCCGGAAGATGCTGGCGGTGTCGAGACGGTTGGCGGCTCATCGGCCAGCATCATCGAACTCGACTGGGACAGCAACCTAGTCTGGTCCTACCGGGATAACACGCTCCACCATGATTACGAGCGGTTGCCCAACGGCAACACTTTACTCCTTATGTGGGATCCGATACCCGGGGACCTGGTAGCCCAGGTGCAGGGCGGCTTCGATGTGGATTTCGCCCCTGGCATGCTGGGAGACGTCGTTCGCGAGGTCACACCGGATGGCGCTACCGTCTGGGAATGGCGGTCGTGGGAGCATCTTGACCTGACAGAGGATGTAATCTGCCCGCTCGAGGCGCGCCGTGAATGGACCCACGGCAACAGCCTGAACGTGACCCCCGACGGCGACCTGCTGGTCAGCTACCGCCTCACCAGCACCGTGGGCATCGTCGATCGGACCACCGGAGCCTTCAAGTGGAAGTGGGGCCCTGGGGAGATCTACCACCAGCACCATCCCACCTGGCTGGACAACGGGCGCGTGCTGATCTTCGACAATGGCGGCCACCGCCGCGGCGCCAGCTACTCGCGCATCGTCGAGGTTGACCCTGCGACCAACGAGATCCACTGGCAGTACCAGGGCGCTCCGGCCATCTCCTTCTACAGCTATAACATCAGCAGCGCCGAGCGGCAGCCCAACGGCAACACCTTGATCTGCGAGGGCGCACCGGGTCGAATGTTCGAGGTCACCCCCCGTGGCGAGGTCGTCTGGGAGTACATCAACCCCTTCTTCCTCTACAGCGACGCTGCTGGCGGCGCCGGCGGCACGGAATATACCAACGCCACCTTCCGCTGCCACCGCTACAGCCCCGACCATCCCGCTCTCGCCGGCAAAGACCTGGACCCACGAAAGCACTCAGCCCTGAACCGTATCCTATAATGGAGCCATAAGGGCCGCGCATCTATCTTTGCGCTAGGAACGGCGCCCGATGATTATCAATCGGATACAGGTGCTGAACTACGGTTGCCTTCGGTACGTGGACGTGCCGATGGATCGGTTCCACGTGCTCATCGGCCCCAACGCCACCGGTAAGAGCACGCTGATGGATGCCATCAAGTTCGTTTCCGACGTGCTGCGCGACGGGGTGGAGTCAGCGTGGAGAATACGCGCGTCCAACTTTGCCGATTTGGTTTGGAACCGTCCTGATGCTCCAGAGGATCAGCGGTTTGAAATTGCGCTGGAGTTCGCTCTGCCGGACGAGGTGCGTGAAATGCTGCCTGCTGAGCGGGGTTACACCATTTTCCGCTACGAAATGGCGGTGGGTATTGACCTCGAAACTGGGCGGGTGAGTCTGCTTGCAGAACGAGGGGATCTGCATCCTGACACCCGATATCGCACCCGGCAACTTTCCTTCTTCCCTTCGCCGATGGATCCGCCGCCGACGATCATGACGCGCCGTGTGGCCCGTGGACGGAGGAACGTGTTTCGGAGAGATCAGGCGACCCTCAGCAGGTTCAGCGTTGAAACCGTTGAAAAACCGGTAGCATCAATTGGAGCGCCGGCTTCAACTTGAGTGCTGACCGGTCGATGATGACTTTCCTGCCTGATCGGGGCAACGAGTTTCCTGCATCCACTCGCGCAATGACCTACCTGCGTGACAAGGTGATTACGATTGCACTGAACAGTGCTTTGCTGCGGCAGGCTAGCCCGCCCGGGCTCGGCACCGAGTTCCGTCACGATGGTTCCAATGTGCCCTGGGTAGTAGATGCCCTGCTTCTTGCCGCGCCGGAGCGGTGGAAATGGTGGATGGGCCACGTTCAATGCGCTTTGAATGGTTTTGAATTCGTGCGCACGTTACGTCGCGAAGACGATGCACATCGGTACCTGATGGTGCACTACAGGAACGGGCTCGAGGTACCGTCATGGAGAGTGTCGGACGGCACGTTGCGCCTGTTGGCGCTGACTATGCTGGCCTACCTGCCCGAGGCCAACGGCCTGTACATGGTTGAAGAACCGGAAAACGGCATCCATCCGGGCGTGTTGGAGGAATTGTACAATTCGCTGTCCTCCGTGTATGACGCCCAGGTGCTGCTGGCCAGTCATTCTCCTCTCTTTGTTACAGTTGCAGACGTCGACAAGCTGTTCTGTTTCGGCAAAACCGCCGAAGATGTCACGGACATCATCCCGGGCCCATCACATCCTTATTTGCGCGATTGGCAACACGAGACGGACCTGGGAACGTTCTTTGCGTCCGGGATACTCGCTTGATTGTGCGAGGCGTTGCCAAAGACCTGATTGTGGTGACAGCTGATTCACAGATACGCCATACAGTCGAAGCGCTACTGCACTACCGTTGCCAATCCCTCGCGATAAGCGGGTTCTCAGTGGATTTGGTGAGTCACCCCAACCAGGACCCTGGCTGTCGGACGGATGCCGGGAGCGTGCTCGACTCACGTCGGATCTCCCATGACAAGGCAATAGTGATTTTCGATTTCGATGGCTGCGGCGAACACCACCTTTCTCCCAGCGATTTGGAAACCAAATTGGAGACCGAGTTCGCTAACCGAGGCTGGGACCGGGACCGCATTGCGTTCATAGTTATTGAACCTGAGCTGGAATCTTGGTTGTTCGGTGCGTCGTTCAGGCAAATCGAGATGGCAGTGAGTTGGTCACAAACTCAGGGGGTTCGAGAATGGCTCATCGAACGAGGGCACCTGCGGCCCGGGTCTCCAAAACCACTGGATCCGAAAGCTGCCATCGAATCGGTATTGTACCAACAGCAACGACCCCGATCCTCAAAACTATTCGCCGACCTTGCCCGCACCATTGGCCTTGCCCGCTGCCAAGACCGCGCCTTTCAGAAATTCCGAACCACTCTCCGGCGTTGGTTCCCTGCTGAATGAAAGAGGCGGCGCCATTTCGACGCCGCCTTTATGAACCCATTTCGAGCGGAAGCCCGCCTACGCCGGCCGCACCCGCATCTCCCGCAGGTCGTCGGCGATGATCAACTCAGCCTCCGTCTGCTCCTGGATATCCTCCGGCGACCATCCCGGCGCGTTCTCGCGCAGAACAAACCCCGCCTCGGTGATCTCGAACAATCCCAAGTCTGTCGCCAGAAGCTTGACTGCGCCGGGCGCGGTGATGGGCAGGCTGCACTGCTTGAGGACGCGAGGCGCGCCATTCCGCTGGTTGTGCTCCATCGCGATGAACACGCGCTTGGCGCAGGCGGCCAGGTCCATTGCGCCGCCGATGCCGCCGCCTTTGCGCACGGGTATGCGCCAGTTGGCGAAATCGCCGTTTTCGGACACCTCGTACGCCCCCATCACCGTCACGTCCACCATTCCCTTCCTGATCAGCCCGAACGAATCGGCGTGATGCACGATGGCCATGCCGGGCAGGGCGACCACGTTCTGGCCGCCGGCGTTGACCAGGTGCCTGTCCTCCTCGCCCGCCGGAGCCAGGGGTCCAAAGCCGATAACCCCGTTTTCTGAGTGGAAGATGATCTCTTTGTCGGGCTCGCATTCCAGGTAGTTGGAACACAGCGTGGGCATACCCACGCCTAGATTCACGATCCAACCGTCCTGGAATTCCATCGCCAGCCGGTCGCACATGGTCTGTCGCGAGAGACGGGGATTGTCGGCGGTAGTCATCGTTGTACTCCTTATGATCGTTGTGGCGTCACCAGCGCCGGGTTAACCCGGTGGTGAGAGACCGGTCTCAGTCCCAAATGCCATCATCGGGAATCTTCACCAGTCGGTCAACATAAACACCCGGCACGTGGACGCAATCCGGGTCGATCTCCCCGGGTTCCACGATGCTGTCCTCAACTTCGACGACCGTGACGTCCGCCGCCATCGCCATGAGGGGGTTGAAGTTGCGCTGGGTCAGGCGGAACTGGAGGTTTCCAAAGGTGTCGGCCCGGTACGCGCGGATCAGCGCGAAATCCGCCGGCAACGGAAACTCCAACACGTAGGTCCGGCCGTTGATCTCCCGGTGCTCCTTGCCTTCCGCCAGTTCGGTCCCCACGCTGGCCGGCGTGTAAAAGGCCCCGATCCCGGCCCCGGCCGCTCGCATGCGCTCGGCCAAAGTGCCCTGCGGAACCAGTTCCGCGTCCAGCACGCCATCGTTGTACATCTGCACGAACGGCGTGATCTGCGACGGGTGCGTCGGTGCCGTAAACGCGCAGATCATCTTCTTGACCTGACCCGCTTCGACCAACGTTCCCACGTCCACCCGGTCGTCCATTGAACCAGCGTTGTTGGAGATGCCCGTCAGGTCTTTGATGCCCAGCCGGTGTACTGCGGCCAGAAGGTTGCGGGCCAGGCCCACGTTTCCAAAACCTGGCGACATGAACGTCATGCCGTCTTTCATGTCGGCTACAGCCGAGTCGAAATCGGAGAAAACCTTGTTCTTCATTGGGGTGGGCTCCCATTTCTGGTGTCGCCGCCACTGCTCGAAGGCGATACCGCCGTCATCGGTGGCGCGACGGGTGCGGCCATTATACAAGCAACACCAACGCTGGCAACGCGCCTTTCATTCACGTCTGCCCGCCACGCCCGTCTGTTACGCCTGCCCGCCACAAAAGGATAACGGCAATTCCAATGCAGCCGTCAACCATTGTCGCCCGGTCCGGTCTGTAGCCTGAGCGGCGCGATCGGATTGGCCTCACCCGGCGGTAAAGCCAGGTCTCCGGCACGCCCCCGCCACCGGTCCGCCAAGGGCCAGGATAGTAGCGGCGAGTTGCTATCCGTACCCATGCTGACGTCCGCGAGTTCCCCGCTGCCGGTGTCCTGATCGTCGTCGGGGTCGTCGGCGTCCGGACGCCACGGCCATGGCAGATGCCGCAGCCACGGCTCGGGACCTCCGTATCCGTTCGCTTCGGCAACCACGGCCATCACCTGGTGAGGACGGTAAACTCGGTGCGTCGGTTGCTCCGCCAGTATCGCTTCCTGGTCGATGGTGGCCCACAGCGCGGCAACGGACGTCGCTCCGACGCTGCGGGCGCACGCGATGTCCTGCGGCCCATCTCCCACGTACATGGCGTCGCCCGGATCGACGCCCATCGTCTCCAGAACATCGATCAGCCCGTCGGGCGCCGGCTTGTAGGGCCGCGCGTCGGTCTTGAAGTTGGCGTATTCGACCAGCGGGGCAAGCCCGGACTCTCTCAGCTCCAGCTCCCCGAAGTATGGGACCTTGTCCGATAATATGCCCACGCGTATCCCGCGTCGGCGGAACGCGTTCAGTAGCGTGGTAACCCCCGGATACAGGTAACGGCGATGTCCGTCAATCGCGTGGTAATGCTTCAGGTAAACGGGGAGGATGCCTTCCAATTCGTCCTGCGCCTCCGGATCGCTGCCGAAAAACCACAGGAGGTGTTGGTGAAATGGTCGATGAAACTCCGCGGCGACCGCTTCGGCGGTGGGCGGCTTCATGCCCAATTCCGTTGCGGTGCTCTCCATCAGCCCCAGATGGATTCCCCAGCTGTTCCACAGGGTCAAATCCCAGTCGAATACCACCGCCCGCATGACCTGCCTCTCGCTGCCCGGCTGGGCCGCTACGGACTTCAGCGCGGTCGCCTTGCGGCGCGTCTAACAGTGACCCGGGTGGCTGTGTCCCCCGCCCTGGTAGTCGATGGCGCTGGGCATCACCGTAGTGCCGGGGTGGTCCGCTCGCCCGAGTTTCACCGTAACCGCTCCGCTCGCGTAGTGCAGCACACCGCTGACCTCTAGCGTCTGCGATTCGGACAGATAGGTGATGTCGCCGTTGGATTCCACCCGGAACGGCCGGTCGTGGCCGGGATAAATGGTGTTGGCCGCCGCAACGATCTTCTGGATACTGGCCCTGGCGTCGGCCTCGCTCCAGAAGATGATCGCCGGCGCTCCCCTGCCGATGGCTCCCGCGTCCGACATGGCGTCGCCGCCAATGCACACCGCGCCGGCATCTGTCTCGACCACCACGCTGATGTGCCCGCGAGTGTGTCCCGGGGTTTCGATGATGCGGACTCCGGGCTCCAGTTCCGTTTCGCCGCTGACCGCGTTCACCTTCTGATTCAGTAGGGTGTCCGCGAAATACCTCGCGGTAGCCAGGTCGCCAACCCGGGGGTTGCGGCTATATTCCAACTCATCGGCGTGGATCACGATTTCCGCGTTGGGGAACAGATCGGTATTCTGGGAGTGGTCCCAGTGGGCGTGAGTCAGGATCACCCTTCCGATATCATCCGTGGAAATGCCATGCGCGGCGAGCTCGTCAACCAGCATGTTGCGGCGGCCGAAATGCGCCACGTCCACAATGGAAAGCACCTCACCGCGAATCAGCGTGACGGTGCACAGTCCCAATCGGGTCTGGTCCGTGTTGATCGAGTAGCCGCCCATGATGATTTCCAGTTCCGGCATAATGTTGCTCCCGATGCGTCCGCATCCCGGTTTCAGGCTTGGTCGGACGCGATTATAGCACCGCGAATGGAAGATCCTGCTTGACTCGCTGTCCCTCCGTGCGCCAATGACCCCTTCTGCCGACATCGTTTTGCTCAACGGTAGGATCCTCGCTGGCGAGGGCAGCCCGACCGCGCTGGCAGTGGCCGGCGGCCGGGTCCTTGCCGTCGGCCGCGACGCTGAAATCCGTCGGTTGGCCACGAAGCACACGACAATACTGGACTGCGCCGGCCGCGCGGTCATCCCGGGCATCGTCGACGCCCATTGCCACCTGTTGGCTTCGGCCGCTGCCAGCTTGCGTGTCGATTGCCGACCTGCTGCGACCGGAGATGTCGACGCGATCGTCGATGCGTTGCGCCGGGCCGCCGCGTCTTCGGACCGCTGGGTTCGCGGCTACGGCTACGACGACTCGCCGGTCGGTTTGGGACGGCATTTGGACCGTCGTGACCTTGACCGGGTTTCCACGGCGCGGCCCGTGCGCGTGGAGCATCGTTCCGGCCACGCCTGCGTGCTGAACAGCCGCGCGTTGGCCATGGTCGGAATCGACCGTCAGACCCCAAACCCGCCTGGAGGCGTGATTGTCCGGGATCACGACGGCGAACCGACCGGCCTGTTGCTGGAAATGTCCGGCTGGCTGCGCCGGCGCGCGGGCGAACCCGATCACCGCTCTCCAGGCGCATCAGAGGACGCTCTACGGGATGTCGGCCAGCGGATGCTCGCCTATGGAATAACCGGCGCCACAGATGCCGGACCGGACAATGGCCCGGACCGTTGGCGTTATTTTGAGGCGGCGACCGGTTCGGGAGCCTTTCCGTTGCGTTTGACCATGATGGCCGGTGGGGATCACTTGGAAGAAATGCGCGAGGCTGGCCTCGGCTATGGTTCCACCTCAAGCGCCGGTCTGCTGACAGTTGGCCACGCCAAGATTATGCTTACCGCTTCGGTCGGACGCTTGCATCCCCATCCCGACCAACTGGCCCGGATGGTGGCCCACGCTCACGACCTGGGTTTTCCGGTGGCGATCCACGCGGTGGAGCGGGACGCCGTTGTCGCCGCCGCGCTGGCGATCAAGGAAACTCGGCCCGTCACATCCATCGACGGCAGCCGGCCTCAAGACCGCATCGAGCACTGCGGCGAGTGCCCTCCGGACGTTCTGGACTTGGTGGCTCAAAGCGGCGCCATGGTGGTGGAAAATCCCGGGTTTTTGCACTACGACGGCGAGCGATACCGCCGTACCGTCGACGCCGACCTGCTGCCGCATCTCTACCCCGTGGGGGCGCTGGCCGCCCGGGGAGTCCGCGTCGCCCTTGGTTCCGACGCGCCGGTCGTAGACCCGAACCCGTGGGCGGCTATCGCGGCGTCAATGTCGCGCCAATCGGGCAACGGAGTCCATGTCGGAGGGATCGGGGTGCCCACGGTGGTGGCGGCGATAGCCATGCACTCGGGTGCAAGGCGCATCGTGTCGGGTATGCCGGCGGACTTGGCGGTCGTGGAACCGGATCCGATGGCGGTTACGTCCGCCGAGTTGCCTACGGTCCGCTCCGTGGCGACTATCGTGGACGGCCGCGTCGCGTGGTGCGATGGTACATGAGCCCGACGACGACGCGCCCGGCATCATTAACCGTCCGACAACGAAAGCGGCCTGCTTTCCCGGTCGAAACTCGGAAAAGCCGGCCGTTGCAGTAGACGTATCTGGGGCGATCAGTGCCGCGCTCGATCCTGGAATTCTCGCTCCGTCGTGGCCGCTTCCACCGCCTGGTACTCAGGCAGGCTGATCAGCGCCTCCACTTCGGCTCGACGCTGGGCCACTTCTGCGGCTCCGATACCGATGTGACCGGTGTCCCGCAGGCTGGTGTACGCCCGTTGGATGCCCTGCACGGCAGCAATGGCCGGTGTCGTGGCGTAGATGATGACCTTGTAGCCCAACTCCTCGTATTCCTGCACGGTGATGTCGTCGGTGCCGGCGATGACCAGCAGCGGCACGTCGGTCACTCCGGCGCGGTAGGTCGCCAGGTCTTCGCGCTGGCGCACTCCCCGGGGCATCACCACGTCCACGCCCAGATCACGCAGGGCGTTGCCCCGCTGGATGGCATCGTCCATGTCGCCCTCAACCGCCGTGAACGAGTCCGTGCGGCCGATGATCAAAAAGTCGGGGTCGCTGCGCGCCTCTACCGCGTACCGCATCTTTTCCAGGAACTCGTCGATGGGAATGACGTGCTCCAGGCCCGCGTGATATGAGGCCCGTTTGGGGAACACCTGGTCCTCGATGTGAATGCCGCAGATGCCGGCCCGCTCGAACACGCGCACCGTGTGCATGGTGTGCACCGGATCTCCATAGCCGGCTCCGGCGTCGCAGATCACCGGCAGCGGCACCGATTTCGCCACTCGCTCGGCCACATCGACCTGCTCAGTCAGCGTCATCAGCGGCTCGGTTACCGCCAGGTGGGCGCCGCTCATGTAGCCGCCGACGTACACGGTATCGAACCCCAGGGATTGCACTACTCGGGCCGACATCGGATCGTAGGCGCCCGGCGCGACTATCGTCTCACCGGCGGTCAGTCGGTTTTTCAGGTCGGAACGCAGAGACATTTGAGTACACCTCCGGTCGGGCAGGGATGTTCGGTGGACAGGATTGATCAGCGGATTCGTGCCGCAAAGCGTACCATACCGGAGCCCAGCGCACAGACCGGATCGACGACCCGCGCCGAATGTTTGCCCCGCCTGGAAATGTCGGCCCCGCCTAGATCGGAAAAGTCCGCTCCAGAGCCCCGCGTTGGTCTGTCGTGAGGCTCCAGCCCGAGGCCGCGCAATTGGCCTCCGTTCTGTCTACGCTGTTGGATTTCGGGATGGCGATGACCCCTTCCTGGTCCGCAACCCAGTTCAGAGCGATTTGCGCCACCGTTTTCCCGACCTCTCCGGCGATTTCCTCCAGGACCTCGTTGTCGCGATTTCTGCCCAGAGCCCTACGAATGCGCCCGCCCCGGTCGCCGACCAGCGCTCCTTCGTGCAACGGCGAATACGCGATGACCGTGATGTCGTTCCGCCGACAGTAGGGGATCACGTCGCGTTCCGCGCTGCGCCGGCGCAGGTTGTACAGGATCTGGTTGGACACGATCGGCACGTTGGGCATCGCCGCTTGGGCTTCCCGCATCTCATCCACGGAAAAATTGCTGACGCCCACGTGCTCCACCCTGCCGTCCGAGACCAGCCGATCCATTGCCCGCATGGTCTCCGCAATTGGAACCCTGGGGTTGGGCCAATGAATTTGATACAGGTCGACCTTGTCCACAGCGAGCAACCGCAGGCTTTTCTCGGCGGCTTTCAGCACCTCGTCGTAGCGCAGATTGCTCCCCAGGACCTTGGTCGCCACGATCACCTTGTCTCGAATGCCGGCTATGGCCTCGCCCACCGCCGCTTCGGTGCGGTACATCTCCGCCGTATCGATTAGGTTGGCGCCCAGTTCGACCCCCCGTCGCAACGGCTCGGGTCCCCCGGTGTACCGCCACGTTCCCAACCCAATCTCCGGGACCATCAGCGCGGACGCTCCCAACCGTTTGTAGTTCATGGCAACTGTTTCCTTCGTCCGGTTGGTTCCGGTGCGCGTGCGCTCACCAAAAGACTACGGCGCGACGTCAAATTGGACCTCGGCAACCTTGCGACCTCCCTCGTACACATAAACCCAATAGCGTCCCGGGGCCCAACCTAGCGGAGCCGTCGGGCCCACCGACAGCCATTGAGTGCCGCCGATGTGCTGGGGTTGCACCATTACCGGCACGGAACGGCGCCCGTTGGTAAAACCGTCTTCGAAATACTCAACCACCTCCAGCGTCAGATCCTGCGAGCCGCCGGACAGGGCGTAGGTGTACTCCAGCGTCAGGTACACCCACCCGTCAACATCGGACGCTGAAAAACTCTCCACGGGTGGGCCATCGGTGGTCAGTGCTACGTGGGCCTGGTCGATGCGCCCGTTGATTTCCGGCAGGTTAGGATCCACGGGCGAGGGGTCCGGTACTCCTGGCGCCGCTCTGCTGGCCCGACCCCGGTACCATTGGTCCCAGATGTGCTCCAGGTCCGGCTGCATCAACATGCCGCCGGCTCGGATCCACTCCACGCGGATGTCGGTTTCCGTAAAGTCTCGCTGCGACGGATAGGACGGATCTTCAGCTATCTGCGCATACAGTTCCCGCCAGCCTTGGAGGAACCGCTCCTCTCCCAGTTTGCGGTACAGAGCCAGCAGCAGCCGCTCGCCGAGGTAATAATTGCACCGCCACAGGCCTGGATCAGCCTGGGCTTCCTCCGCGTTGTCGGGCGTCCGCAGTTCCAGCTCGCTTATGGTCGATGCCCCGTCGCAAGGAAAGTTGGTCGACTCTATCCGAGCGCCGGTGGTGACGTGCCGCGCGTAGGAGGCCGCGAAATCAGCTCCCCCTTCCGCGTGCCATACCGGTTGCACGTAAAGGTAGTAATGGGCGATCTCGTGAAAAACGGCGTGCGGAGCAAAATCAGGCTTGAGATTTGAATCAATCTCCGGCAACAGCGTGATGTGGGTCTGATAATTCGTGCCCGCGGCTACCCCGGCAACGTAGTCGGTGACGTGTATGACGATTGCCGGAGTTGGAAATGGCGCGTCGAACATCCCTTCGAAGACCGATACCGCAGTTTGGGCTACGCCCATAACCGGAGAACCCGCGGGGGCAGCGCCCGATCGCACGATGGCGATCGGGATGATAGATCCGTTCCGGTTGGTGGTGGCTCCCAGTTCGACGCTGAGAATGCCCGGGTTTGCGACTATGTCGTCGAACTCGGACGAAAGGAACCTGGACCGTTCGTAGAGCACGGCCACTATCGCCGCTTCGGCCACGGTCAGGCCGTCACGGAACCAGGCGGCGCCGGTTAGCTGCGCCAGACGCTCCGGCCTGTCCTGCGCCATCCGCTGTAGTGAAAGCAGCGCCGGCAGATCCGTCGGCCGCAGGTCTGCTCTCAACGCATGCGAGTCCAGTAACGTGGTCAGGGTCTCCGGCGCGTCGATGCCAATGTTGACCATGCGCTCGGCGGCGTTGAACTCATCAGTCGTCTGCAAACCGTCAGCGATCCAGCTGACGCTGCGTATCTGTGCCGCCACGGCTGGGCTCGCTTGTGTCGCGTAGTCCCAATTGCGCGCGTCCGACAGGTGGAACTCGGATGCAGCGATAGTCATTGTAGGTGTTTGGCCCGGTATCGGCGTGGTCGAAGTGGGCGCCGCGACCGCCGCCGCTGGAGTATCGTCTGGCAGCGCGGTGGGCTTGGCGGTACCCTGTGATGGGATTGTTGAAGGCGTAGCGTCGGATTCCTGGGAGGCGGCAACCCGAGCCAGGGCTGCATCGATGGTCGCCTGTAGGTCGACGCCGGGAGGTTCGCTTGCGGGGGAGTCTCCAAAGAAACAACCGACAGTGAACATTGTCACCATCGCACTAACAACTAACCAGGCCGGTGCGTATCGCATGATTCAAAGTATAGAGTTCGACGCAGCCATTCGCCATCCGGTGCGCTATAATCGCCGCCACGAGTTTGGACCGATCACCGAATTTCTACCGGGAGACTTGCAGACATGGGCAAACTGGACGGCAGAGTAGCATTGATCACCGGCTCAGGCCGGAACATCGGCCGGGCCACCGCGTTGATGATGGCTGCGGAAGGAGCCAACATTGTAGTCAACGCTCGCAGCAACCGCGATGAAGCGGAAGCGACCGCGGCGGCCGTGGAGGAACTGGGTGTCAAGGCTTTGCCCGTTCTTGCTGACGTCTCCCAAAAGGACCAGGTCGACGCCATGATTGACGCGGCAATGTCCACCTTCGGACGCATCGACATTCTGGTGAATAACGCCGCGATCCGACCACACAAGCCGTTCACCGAACTTACCCTGGAGGACTGGGAATACGTTCGTGGCGTGGTCCTGGATGGCTCCTTCTACACGACCCACGGCGTGATCCAGCAGATGGTGGACAACAACTTCGGGAGGATTGTATTCCTCACCGGTGACGGGGCCTTTCGCGGTGGTCCCCAGCGCGCTCATGTCTCAGCAGCCAAAATGGGAATGGTGGGAATGGCCCGCAGCCTGGCCTCCGAGTTCGCCGGGAACAACATCCGCGTCAACGTCGTATCGCCGGGAAGCATCGACACCAGCCGTGCCAACCCCGAGTGGTATGCCGGCCGGGTCCCCGACTCCTCGGGAATTCCCCTGCAAAGACAGGGCAAACCCGAGGAGATAGCCTCTACGGTGACCTTCCTTTGCACCGACGACGGCGGTTTCATCACCGGCCAGACCATACACGTCAATGGCGGGCAGGGATATTTCGGCTGATCGTCCCGACTTGCCACTCCGACCGCCATCGACCTTTCCGGATTCATTCAGCACTCTCTCCGGCGGTCCGGTCGTGCGTTGAACGAATCTTGGGCAAGTCACGACTCGACGGGATAGGTGTTGGACGTTAGCTTTCACGGTGGCGAGGCCCCACCACGGCGAAACCGAGGCGCGCGCAATTTGTCGTTGCTGCGAGGATTGACCGGGCAGTCGATTAAGAATCATGGCCGTCCAGTTTCGGTACAAACAAAACGCAAGCGCACCGGGTGGGGCATGGATTTCCTGCGGCGCATACCGTTCGACTGAACCGGGACTGACTGGTCGGACACTCCGTTCCGCCCAGCAACGGGTGAAGCGCAATAGAAGCGGGGGCCCGGTCAGCAGGGTCGCCCGCCAGCAAACATACAAAAACGGCTCCAATTGGAGCCGTTTCATCGTTTTCATTGGAGCGGAAGACGGGATTCGAACCCGCGACCTTCTCCTTGGCAAGGAGACGCTCTACCACTGAGCCACTTCCGCCGAACGTGCGGATGCAGGTTAATCGTAACATAGGCCCGGAACCGATGTAAAGGAATCGCGCCCGTTCATCGCGTCCCCAGCAGACCGCTCTGCCACTCCCGACCTTCCGGATCAACCGGAACCGAACGAGCATATTGTGAACCCGCGAACCCTCGCCAAACCGTCACTATCTACAGCCTGATGCGCTAGAATGTCGGTGGTTTGATGGCCGGATGGGGACCCGCCCCGCCGTTGCTGTCAGCACGATTTCGAATTGGGAGGCATCAAGCATGGTGTTTGTTCGCATCTATACCGGCGAGGACGGCCAGACTCATTTTGAAGACTTGGATCTGTCCGGAAACCGCGCCATTCACAGCGGAATGCAGGTGACGCCGGGCGTTAATTTCCGGCGATTCGATCCCGGTTATTTCTCAGACTGGCACACCGCTCCTCGCCGACAGTATGTAATCACGCTGGCCGGGGAAATGGAGGTTGGGATTGGTGACGGCACCAAGCGCCGCTTCGGGGCCGGCGATGTGTTGTTGGCCGACGACCTGACCGGTCAGGGTCACACCACGGCCGTGGTTGGCGACCAGCCGCGCGTTTCGGTCACGATTCCCCTCACCCTATGGTCGCCCTGGCTGCCGGCAGACCAATAGTCTGCCGAGCCATTTCGGATGCTAGGCCGGCGCGTTTGCGCGAATGATCTGTTTCGCCGTCGCGCCGGCGTTCGGGCCGGATACCCGGGGAGCGATGATCGGCAGGGTCAGTCCGGCTTCGCGATATTCGGCCAGCCTCTCCCGCTTGGCGCCTGGATCGGTAGGCAGCGACATGCGGTTGATCAGGCCTTCCGGCACGAGACTTTCGGCCAAGGACACATCGCCCTCGCGCCACGCCCGGCGCACTTCCTCAACCTCGTCCGCGAACCCTGCCTCGGCCATCAGCCGACGATACCTGGGGAACCGGCCGGCGTAGGTCGCCGCCACCCGGCGCATCCCGCCGTCGTCAGCGCCCGGCGCGGCCACGGAGACCAGGGTCGCCACCTCGACGGTTTCCGGAGAAACCCCGGCTCGCGCCGCACCGGTAGCGATGTGCTTGCTGGCCGTTCGCGCGTGTTCGGGCGTGCACCAGGTGAGCAGCACACCCTGGCTGATTTCCCCGGCGATCTCGAGCATCTTGGGGAAAACTGCGGCCAGGTAGATGGGCATTTCCGGCCGGAACGTCGGGAAGTGCAGGTCGAAGGTTCCGATGCTGATCGCCTCCCCCTGGTAGTTGGTCACCGCGCCGTCGCGCAGCAGGCGGCGCACGATATCCACCGTGTCGCGGACTCTAGGGATGGGGCCGGAAAATTCCAGGCCGTGTTCGGGCTCCACCTGTACCTTGTGGCTGCTGCCCAGGCCCAGGATGAAGCGGCCGCCGGAAAAATGATCCACGCACGCCGCCGCCATCGCGATGGTGGGTGCACTGCGAACGTAGACGCTGCTGATGCTGGTGCCCAGGCGTATCCGCGACGTCGCCAGCGCGCACGCGGTCAGGATGGAAAATTGGTCGCCCCCGTGGCCCTCGGCGACCCATGCGGAATCGTAGCCGAGTTCCTCCGCCAACTGAACGCAGTCCACGATTTCGGGCGGCGTCATGCCGCCTCCGGCAAAGGCTACGCCGATACGGTCCATTGGGTGCTCCTGTCCAATTAGGTGCTCCTGTTCAATCCAGTGCTTCTGTTCAATCCAAGGGTCGTCCGTGGGTGGCCCACGTGAGCAGCACGGCGCGCGCGTGGCCGAGCCACCGTGGGCTCAGGTCATCCGGGCCGCGCTCGAATAGCCGGTCGAGGTTGTCAGCGACTTGGCGACGGGTCGGTTCGTCATCCTGTTCCAGTCGGCGCATCGCCAGATCCACGGCCTGTTCTTGGGACAATCCGCCGGCCGTCTCCGGTATCCACCACGGCGGTTCATCAACGGGTCGGATCTCCGGCAAAAGGCCCATCTCCCACAGAACGGCGGCCAGTTCGGGTAGCCCGGGCCAGGGAGGGGGGCGCTCATCGAAAAGGACTCGTCGCAACTCGTTGTCCATATCGCCGGGGGTGGGTCGCCAGATCGATATGATCACTCTCCGGGCTGCGGCATTGTGCAGCTTGGCGAGGAACGGGACGATGTCGCGCACGAAATAGGTGACGTCCGACGTGACCGCCACGTCTCCCGTTTCGGCGGACTCCATCCACCAATCCGGTGACACCCGCGCGTTGGAGATGCCCGCCTCGTCGCGAGACGCGACGAATTGGCCCCGCATGCCCTCGGACGGCTCCACCAGCGCCACCTCTCGCACCTGGCCGGCCAACGCCAGTGATATGCGTCCTGCGCCGCCGCCAACGTCAAGCAGGACATCCGATGGCCGCAGGTAACCGGCGATTGCGTGGAGACTTTGGTCCCACTCCCGATGGGGATCCAGGCGAAACATCTCCGCGATGTCCGCCCAGTGGTCGGCTCGGCGGCGATGGTCGGCGAAGCGGTCTGCCGCCAGGGCCGCATCGTGTACCGCGGCGTATTGTTCGGCGGCAATACTCACGGGGTCAGGATGACCTTGCCGCGGGTGCCGCGAGAAGCAAGATGCAGGTGGGCGTTGCCCGCCTCTGACATCGGGATCACCCGGTCAACAATCAGTTTTAGCCGCCCGTCGATAGTCATGGGGATGAGGTCGTCCATCGCGCCCTGGTGGTCGAGAGAGCCGATGGGCGACCGGCCCATGCTGAACCCGATGACCGTGCGGTTGACGGTCGTGATGTCGCCGGCCGCCAGGTTGGCCGGCTGGCCGCTGGCGTTGCCATAGCTGACCACCCGCCCGTACGAGGCCACGCAACGCACCGACTTTTCGAGCACCGGGCCCCCCACGCACTCCAGCACCAGCGCCACGCCCCGGCCGTCAGTCAGGTCTTTCACCTCGTCCTCGAAATCCGCCTCCGTATAGTTGATGGTCACGTCGGCGCCCAGGGAACGGCAGAGGTCCAGCTTGTCCTGGGTCGAGGCGGTCGCCACCACCCTCGCCCCCCATTCCTTGGCCAACTGGATGGCGACGGTCCCAACGCCGGACGCCCCGGCCTGGATCAGGACCGTGTCGCCGGGTTGCATGCCGCCGCGGCTCTTCAGAATGTGGTACGACGTGAGAAATGTGATTGGCATGCCGCCGGCGTGAACCGGGTCAATGCCCTCCGGATACGGGAAAACGAAGTTGTGATTGACGGCGACGTATTCCGCCTGGCCCTGCGGCCCCATCGCCATGACCCGTTGTCCCACCGCCAGGCGGCCCTCGGTGACGTCGGAACCCAACGCCCTGATGGTTCCCGCCGCTTCCAACCCCAGCGTGGCCGGCAGGTCGGGACCGGGGTAGTTTCCCTGGCGGCGCATGATGTCGGCGTAATTGACGCCGGCCGCGTCCACCTTGATCAGTACCTGATGCGGGCTCGGCGTTGGCTCTGGCGTGTCCTTCCACTCGAGGACCTCGACACTGCCGTATTCTTCGATGCGCAAGGCTTTCATTGGGGGTTCTCCTGTTGGGCGGCCGGTATCAGGCCGGCCCGCGCAGATTGGACGATTGCAGCACGTCGGGGTTGATCACCCGAATTGCCTCGCCGGATGCGAAAGCCCGGATGTTCTCGACCACGCCGGAGTAAAAGGCGCGGTACCCCACCTGGGTAACGTAACCCACGTGAGGTGTGACTAGGGTGTTGTCCAAGGTCAGCAAGGGATGGTCAACCGGTAGCGGCTCCACGTCGAAGGTGTCCAGCGCGGCGCCTCCGATTGCTCGCCTTTGGAGCGCGTCTACCATCGCCGCCTCGTCCACGATGGGGCCACGGGAGATGTTCACCAGGATCGCCGACGACTTCATCAGGCCAATCTCGTGGGCGCCCACCAGGCCGCGCGTGCGGTCGCTCAGGCGAACGTGTACGGACACCACGTCGCCATCGGCGAACAGCGTGTCTTTGTCGACCAGGGTGGCGTTGCACTCCGCGGCTCGTTCGGGAGTGAGGTTCTGGCTCCACGCGATGACCCGCATATCGAAAGCGTTGCCGACGCGAGCCACCAACGAGCCGATGTGCCCCAGCCCCAATAGCGCTAACGTCTTGCCCTGTAGGCTGGCACCCACGTGGATGCCCCACTTCCCCTGGTCGCGCGTGGCCCGGTCTTCCTCGGCAATGCGGCGCATCAGCCCGATGATCAGGCCCCAGGTCAGTTCGGTGGGACCTTCGCCTTCGCCCGGCGTCCCGCACACCGTGATCCCCAGGTCGGTGGCCGCGTCGGTGTCGAATGACGCGTTGCGCGCACCGGTGGTTATCAGGCAGCGCAGCGCGGGCAATCGTTCCAGCAGCGACCGGGGAAAGGCGGTCCGTTCCCGCATGCCCATGACGATGTCGAAATCCGACAAGCGCGTCGCCAACGCACCCTCATCGGCCAGATGATCACTGAAAAAGGTGACCTCTGTGCCCTGAGCCAGGCTGGACCAGTCGGCCATGCTTGAGGCAACGCTCTGATAGTCATCGAGGATGGCAACTTTCATGGTTTTGGTCACCTCACCAGTTCAATTGCGCCGGCTTGGGTCACTTGAATGCCGGCATTACTTTCTCGGTCAGCAGGCGGAGGTTTCGGACGACCACGTCATGCGGGATCAGGCCCCCCGCGTTGAGTTCCGCCACGACGCCATTCAGCCCGAGCTCTTCCCGCAGTTCAGTGAAACGGTCAACCAGACCGGCGGGGGTGCCAAACGCCACCTTGGTGGCAAGGATGTCGTCGTATGACAGTGCGGACAACCGATCGCCCCGTTGGTCGCGCAGCTCGGTCGCCTGGATGCCGGCTGAGCCGGAGTCCGCGGCATACAGCCGACCCATGCGGCCAAAATAGGCTTGGATGCTTTCGAAGGGTTCTTCGATCGCGCCGGTTTCGGTCAGGCCCACGTAGACGGGAACGCGCAAAGAAACATCCCCGTTGCCGGGATGTCCGGCCGCTTGCCACGCCGCACGGTATTGGTCAAGGTTGTCACGGAGTTCCGGAATGTCCATGCCGCGCAGGCCCACGAAAATCGGGTAACCGTCGGCGCCGGCCCGGGGAAAAGTCTCGGCGGTGGTGGCAGCCATGCGAAAAGGCGGATGGGGACGCTGGTACGGCAACGGCGCCACCGTGGCGTTGGTCACCTGGTAGTAGCTGCCGTCGTAGGAAAAAGGCTCACCTTTCCAGGCTTGCAAGATGATGTCCAGGGCCTCACGAAAGCGATCTCGGCTCTCGTTGTACGGCACCCCGTAGATGTCATACGACCGCGCAAATCCGCTCCGCCCGATGCCGAAATCGAACCGGCCCTCGCTGATCTGATCGACGGTGGCGACTTCCTCGGCGATCCGCAGGGGGTTGTTCAGCGGAAGCACGTAAACTGCCATGCCGATGCGCAGCCGGCGTGTCCGCGTCGCGATGCTGCTCGCGATCGTGATCGGAGACGAGAGCACCGACCGGTCGGGGGTGAAATGCATTTCGGCCAGCCAGGCCCCGTCCAAGCCACATTCTTCGGCCGTGTCGACCAGTTCAAACCCTTCTGAAAACGCCGCCGCCTGGTTCCCACCCGGCCGGGTTTCGAACTGCATGAACATGCCAAAATGCATCGATTGTCCTCTGGAAAGAGTGGTGCGATAACGGTCGTGGCCGGCCGTCAAAACCGGCGCGACCGTTGGGCAAGTAAAGCACAGGGCAAATGGGGGGTCAAGTTGACCGACACTCGCGGCTGGTGACCGGCCGCCGCCCCTGAGATCGCCTAAAACAAGCCGCAACTGCCATCCGCAACAGTGGGAATTTTGTCATCGCTGCCGCGCCCGGATCGTCCTGCGGCGCTCGACTACCGATACTGCCGTGATTACATAACTGCATTGATGCGGCGTAGGATCCGGGGTCGCAGTGCGGCAGAAACCGTATAGCAACTTGCCGCCAACCGCGCGTTCGTTGGTCGGGTCATCCGTGAAGACAATAATCGAGGGGCGCTGACGGGCGCCTCCCCAAATGGACGCTGCATCGTGACTTTGCTAAACTTGCGCCGACTATTGGTCTCAACACGAGGAGAGTCAACAAATGAAGAAGGTTGTCAGCGAAATCAGCGGTGTGGTGTTCAGCCTTCCCTGGCTGGTTGCCCGGGACGAAGGGCTGTTCGAAGCCGAGGGCATCGACATGGAATTCGTCACCGCGGTCAGCAGTGGTCGGGTCACCCCCACCGAAAGCCCGGAAGACGTCAATCCTATCCTCGGCCATGTGGCTTTCGAGGACGCTCAGGTGGCAATCTACCGCGCTTGAGAGGAAGGTCAGGTCCGTCGGGCCTATGAAAGCAAACAGGGCGCTCGCATCATCGCCCTCCGTTCTGCAGTTGCCACTCAGGCTATCCTGGTGCATCCGGACTCTCCTCACTACTACCCGGGAACCTTGGGCAACAAACCGGTGGCCGTCCAGTTCCACGCCGGGTCCCACTACGTCGCGCTGCGGCTGCTGTCGGGGTATCTGCCCAAGGATAAGCTGAAGCTGGTCCATTACGGCTCGCCTCAGTTCCGGTTTGAGGCCCTCATGAACGGCGAGGTCGCCGCTGCCGCCCTCATGGAACCCTGGATCACCCTGGCTGAAAAGTTGGGTTGCCGTCCGGTTTGTGAGGGTCATTACCTGGGCGCCGAGAACGCCAGCGACAACATGGACGAGGAAACTTTCGCCGCCATCAATAGGGCCGTCGCCAAGGCGGTGGACCGGATCAACGCCGACAAGCGCAGGTATCTCCGGTATCTCATCGACGAGCCGCGGTTCGCCGCAGTCGCGGCGCAGCACGGTGGGGTCACTCCCGAAGACTTCCACCTGCCCCGCCTCCGCTACTCCTACAACACCCCTTACACCGACGAGATAGTCGAGGACACCTACCACTGGATGGTTGGTTGGGATCTGCTGGACGGCGCCGCTTGCAGCGCAGACCTCGTGGACAACCGCCTGGCCGAACCGGCGGCGGCCGCCGCCGATTAGTCGTCGCGTCTCCACCGATCACGTCGGCGGTCACCACACGCTGAACATCCAAACCCCCAGCGTTGTCGGTACCGCCGATTGACGCCGGATAGCGAGCCGGGTATACCTGTTGCCCGCAACCCGGCACTCCCGATTGCCCCCAACACTTCGAGGCAGGTATCACCCATGGCCGAACTGAGTCCCGCCCGCATCCTGGCGGAGTTGAAGAAGAATGGCGCTACCCACGTGGTCTGGCTGCCTGACAGCGAGACCAACTTCCTCTATGTATTGATGAGCGAGGAACCGAGCCTGGACCTGGTGCCCGTCAGTCGTGAGGGCCACGCTTTCTCCACCGCTGCCGGCCTCGCCGCCGGGGGCAAGAAGCCCGTTATCCTGATCCAGAATACCGGCATGATGGAGTCCGGCGATTCCCTGCGCGGTTGGGGTTTGGGCATGAATGTACCGGTCGTCATGATGGTCGGGTATCGTGGCTGGACCCGCCACGGCGTTATCACCGACACCGCCGCGTTCTACACCGAGCGCTTCCTCCACGCTTTCAACATCAACTATTATCTGGTCGAATCTGATGAGGACGCCGACCGCATATCCATCGCCTTTGCCGAGGCGCAGCGGGAGAAGCGTCCCGTCGCCGTCCTCGTTGGCGACGAGTACCACGGCTTCAACGTCAGCCGCTGATCAACGCACATAACGGAAGTGACCATCATGATGAAAACGGCGGAAATGCTGGAAATCTTCAACAGGCATCGCGGCGACGCCGTGGTGATACCCGGCCGGGGTGGCCGGTATTGGGTCGAACTGAGCGACCAGCCCAACCGTGACCTCCCTCTCGGCGACCCCGCCATGGGCGGCCATGCCTCCTTTGCCCTGGGCCTCGCCCTCGCCATCCCGGACCAGCGCGTGGTGTTGTTCGACTCCGAAGGCGACGTGTTGATGGGCATGGGCGCTCTTCCCACAATCGCTGAGAAGGCGCCGTCCAACCTCTACCATTTCATGCTGGACAACGGGGTGTATGCCACCACCGGCGGTCAACCCGTGCCGAACGCGGAGCAGATGGAATATGAGGTCGTCGCCCAGGGCTGCGGCTATCCGTCCACCTACGCCATCGACAACCTGGAAGACTTCGTGAGCCAGATCGAAGAGATCCTCAGCCAACCGGGCCCCGTTTTCGTTGCTCTGAAAATCGACCCCGAAATTATCAACGAGCCCATCAACGCCCGTCCCCAGTGGCAGCGCAAGACCCGCAACCAGTCCGTCGCCGATATGCAGAGCGAACTGGGTATTTCCATCGGGTGACACCCCCGGCGGGACGCCGATGACCAGCAGTTAATTGACATAAGTTGTGAGGCGATTTCGCTACTCCGTTTTTAGGGCGACCATGACGAAGTGCGATCATTAGAGCTACGGATTGCGAGATCCAATGACCTGACACGTTCCGCTGATGCCCAGACAGAAGCGTGCAGGTCACTGAGTCTCGATTACAAGAGATCGCCAGCCCGAGCATTGCCTAAAAACTCTCGGAAACGCCCGACTTGTGGAGCAAGATTACGACTTTTGGGCAACTTCGAAAATGAGGGCCATAGTAGGGATGCCATGAACAGTGCAATTGACGTACGAAGCCGTAGATGTACATGTGGTCACCACGGCGGGTTACACGGAGAGGTCCAAGAGTGCGCCGACATGTGCATGGTCACATTCACGATGCAAGACTATCCTCCGGGGTACTTCGCATTCAAATATCAGGTCAAATCAGGTTCTGCTATCAACACTTGCCCAAATTGCGAGTTGACGATTCTGGAACAGTTCGTGCGTGACGCACGCGAGCAGGACCCCTTGACTATCAGCGCGCGCATGCAACGAGCAGCGTTGGCCAAGATCGAGGACATTGAGTTGCTACGTACAGGCAAAATCGTCAGTAACCGACACCGCGAGCAAGCCGTGCAAACTCATGGCGAACGGACATGATGAAACGTCGTCGGGTAGCCCCTTTTCAAACTCTGTCAAAATGGTAAGGGGTTTTTGGCGGCCTCGTCCATAAACGCCGACTTTTGGAGCAGGGCCGGGACCTTTGCGGCAGAACGAGACTTCATGGGCAAGGCGACCAGCCCGCGTAAACCATATTGCACCGGGTGGACAAAGGGTAAGGCGGCTACGATACGAGATTCGCGAAATCGCCTCGCGATGGAAGAATTCCGTAACATTGAGAGGACAAAAAGAGTAGCGAAATCGCCTCATAAATCGCGGTCCGTTACCGACCGAGTTCTGCGTCCATGCTGGTATCATGGATTCAGGCTTGATCCGGCGAGGTTCGGATCGCATATCAACGAGACCAATGCCGCGCTGACGACGCCTGTAACCGGGTCGCGGCGCCAGGAGGCGGGTGATGCCGAGCAAGGGCAAACGGGTGGCGTCCCGACAGAACAACCTGCGTCGCCGTCGTGGCGGCGCGAACCGTGCGACCGCCGGGCAGGACCCCGCCAGCGCGTCGCCGGTGGCGTCCGCAGTTGCTGAAGCCGAGGCGGATCGTCCGTCCGCAACCGCTGCGGCCCCGGCCGCCTCCTCGGCCACTTCGGCCATCGGAAGGCCCGTCGCCGCGTCCCGTGGGCGCCGGTTTGATCGTCCCGCGGCGTACAACTATGTTGGCTCCGAGCTCACGCGCATCGGAATCTTTTCCGGCGTGTTGGTGGTGGTGTTGGTCGCCGTTTCCTTCGTACTTTAGGCCCCGCGCATGAGGCAGGGATTGGACCGTGGTTCGGCAGGAATTCGACCACCGCGTATTGGTGACCCCCGAACGTCCCGGCGTTTATCTGATGAAGAACGCTGGCGGGGCGGTCATTTACGTCGGTAAGGCTGCGGTTCTTCGCAACCGGCTCCGCTCCTATTTCGGCTCCCCCGCCGGCCTGGATCGCAAGACCCGGCGCATGGTCAGTGAGCTGGCTGACTTCGAATACATCGTCACCGATACCGAGGCCGAGGCCCTCATCCTTGAGAATACCCTCATCAAGCGCCACCGGCCTTATTTCAATGTCCGCCTCAAGGACGACAAAACCTATCCGTACCTGAAAGTGGACCTGGCAGAGGACTTCCCCCGGGTGTACATCACGCGGGGCGTCCACAAGGACGGCGCCCGCTACTTTGGGCCCTTCGCCAGCGCGGGCAGCGTCCGCAAGTCCATGGACCTGGTCAAAAAGCTGTTCCCCTACCGTTCCTGCACCAAGAAGATCACCGGAACCGACCCGCGCCCCTGCCTCGAATACTATATCCACCGCTGTGTCGCTCCCTGCGCCGGCCTGGCCAGCCAGGACGAGTACGCCGAGGTCGTCAAACAGGTGATCCTGTTCCTGGAAGGCAACACCGAGATGGTCACCGGCCAGCTCCGTGACAAGATGGAAGCGGCCGCCGAGGACCTGGAATTTGAGCGCGCCGCCGTGCTGCGCGACCAGATGGGCGCCATCCAGAAGTTCGAGGAGGAGCGCACCGTTAAAGTCGATTCCGGCCGTCTCACTGACCTTGACGCGATCGCTGTCTCCAACGCCGCCAACGAGACGTGGGTTGAAGTGTTCTTCATCCGGCGCGGCAAACTGATCGGCCGCGATCATTTCTTCATGGAGGGCCCACAGGACGACGAACCCGGCGAGATCATTGCTCAGTTCGTCCAGCAGTTCTACGCTACCGCTCTCGAGGTGCCCCCCACCGTCCTGGTGCAGCACGATCCGCCCGTGGAGGACGGTCAGCTTCTGCAGGATTTTCTGCGGAGCCGGCGCGGAGGCGCGGTTCGCCTGTATCGCCCCCAGCGCGGCGAAAACCGCCAGCTGATGGAGGTGGTGGCCACAAACGCCATCGAGGGCCTCGCCCAGCATCGGGTCAAGTGGCTGAACCGCTCCGATGCCATCCAGGGCGCGTTGACCGAGCTGGAGGAGGAACTGAGTCTGCCCACGGCCCCGCGGCGCATGGAGTGCTACGACGTCTCGCACATCCAGGGCAGCAACCTGGTCGGCAGCATGGTGGTGTTCGACGACGGCAAGCCCCGCACTCGCGATTACCGTCGCTTCAAAATCAAGGCCGTGGAGGGCGTGGACGATTACGCCAGCATGAAAGAGATGCTGACCCGTCGGTTCAAGCGCCTGAGCCAGGCCATCGCCAACCCGGACCCCGACGGCAAGGTTGATACGTGGGGAGTCCTGCCGGATCTGGTCATCATTGACGGCGGGAAGGGCCACCTCTCCGCAGCCCAGGAGGTGATGCTCCACCTGGGTTTGGAGCAGATCCCCCTGTGCTCCCTGGCCAAGGAAAACGAGGAAATCTTTGTCCCCCATACGCCTGAATCCATCGTCCTCCCCCGCGATTCTCAGGCCCTCTACCTCATGCAGCGCATACGCGACGAAGCTCACCGATTTGCCATCAGCTTCCACCGCAACCTGCGCTCCAAGAGCAGCCTGAAATCGCCCATCGACATGGTTACCGGCATCGGCCCCAAGCGCAAGCGTATGTTGCTCCGCCGATTTGGCTCCCTCCAGGGCATCAAGGAAGCCACCGTCGAGGACATCGCGGCGGTTCCCGGCCTGACCCGATCGCTCGCGGTCCGGCTGAAACAGACCATCTGACCGGACCGACGCATCCGGTGTCGGTCGCCGGGGTACTCCCATGAACCCGCCAGACCGACACCGAGAACCTGTTACGCCATCCGATACCGCAACGCGTCCTCCGGAGGGCTTGGCCTTGCCGTCAGATATCAGCGCCATCGGCGAGCAGATCCGCGAATCCCTGGGCCAGGATCGGGTCGGTGTCGCGCTGACTTTGCTCCGCGAGATGTTGGCGGCCGACCAGGGGGTCTTCCTGGCGCGGGTGCGGCGCGCCGAGCAGCGTTCGCTGGTTGCCCTGCTGCCGACAAACGAATTGTCTGACATCCTGGACGAGACGCCCACGGACGCGGCCGTCGCCATTGTCAGAGAGTTGCCGGCGAAACGGGCCGCCGAACTCCTGGATGATGTCGATTCCCATACCGTCGCCGACATTCTGCTGGAGTTGCCCGAATCAGGAGCGGCAGCAATAGTCGCGGGACTGCACCGGCCGCAGGATGTGGTTCCGCTGCTGCAGTACCCTCCCGATACCGCCGGCGGGATGATGACGCTCGACTTCCCTCGTGTCCGGCAGTACATCACGGCCGGCAACTCCCTGGACGCCCTGCGGTTGTTCGGCGAGGACGCCGAGGGTTTCGGGTGGGTGTGCGTTCTCGATGACGAGCGGCGCCTCGTCGGTGCGGTTAGCATCACCCAGCTGGCCCTTTCCAGTCCCGCCAGGCTGGCGGGCGAACTGGCTGACCGTCACGGACATCGCCTGGTGTCCGTGTCGCCGGACACCGATCGGGAAGATGCCCACGGCCTGATGTCCCGGTATTCGATGGGCATAATCCCGGTCGTTGACGAGAGCCGCCGGGTGCTGGGCGTTATCCGGGCTGAGGAGGCGATGCAGATCGGAGAAGAAGAGGCTGAGGAGGACATGCTGCGCATCGCGTCGGCCCCGGGTGAGAGGGTATTCGGTCCGTTGCATTTGTCGAACCCTGCTGCCTAACTGCCTTGCCATAAATCCCGGAGTTACTTTACTATTGGGGCTGGCGCAGGTGCGCCCGGGGGTGAGGATGAACAAGCTCAGCATCACGTTGCCAGCTGGCAGTCAGGTCTGCATTGAATCTGATGATCCTGGGCTCGTTCGCGAAGTCCTTTATTCTTTCATGCCCCAGCTCATAGGCGCCAACGGCGCCGCGTCGGACCCGCCCGTCGCCATATCCGTGGAACCGCCGATACTATCCAACGGCCACGCCGCGAACAATGGCTCGGTGCATCACGCTGCCGAGCCACAACCGGCACCGGTTGTCATTGCCGAAAACCATGAGGCTCCTCCGGTCGCTCCCGCCGTCTCCGTCGTCCAGATCGCCCCGCCACCTCCCACGGCGGCTCTGGAACGCGAACCCGGCCTGTTTCAGACCGGAGCCGCGGAACCGATGTCGCCTTCCGAGCATGAATTCATCGCCTTCTGCCAACGTGTCAACCCGCTGGGGGATATGCGCCGGGTGGTGGTGGCTGCCGAGGCGGGGCATCGATACCTCAATATACCCAGCGTCGATCCTGATAGCCTGGCGCATCTGTTCACGCTGGCCGGTTGGCCGATCCCGCATAGCTTCGTCCAGACGCTGCGCAACGCCGCGCGAACGAAGTTCCGGTGGCTGGAGCGGATACCCGGTCTGTCCGGCCACTACAAGGTGACCAATACCGGCCGCAGCATCGTCCTCGGCGAAAGCGAGGCCAAGTCCGAAGCCGAATAAGCGGGCCCGGGCTCGTGTAGTACAATGATGTTTGCCGCCGTGCGTCGTGCATCGGTGAGCTTGTTCCGGTTCGCTTTTCAGGAGTTTCACCATGCGCATGTACATCTGCGGCGAGTGGGTCGACCGCGATGACAAGATGCCCGTCATCAATCCCTTCGACCAGTCCGCGTTCGACACCGTCCCACGTGGGTCCGCTGCCGACGTTCAGGCCGCAATCGCCAGCGCCGTCCGTGGCGCCGCGGTGATGGCCAAGTTGCCCGCCCACCGTCGCTACACGATCCTCAAGCGTGCTGCCGACCTCATGGAAGAACGTGCTGACGACCTGGCGGAGACCATAACTCGAGAAGAGGGAAAGGTCATCGCCGAAGGCCGCGGTGAAGTCCAGCGTGCCATCCAGACGATCACCTTGTCTGCTGAAGAAGCCAAGCGCCTGCACGGAGAAACCGTGCCGCTCGACTCGGCGCCCGGCGTGGTCAACCAGTTTGGCTTCACCATCCGTGTGCCCGTGGGCATAGTGGCCGCGATCGCGCCGTTCAACTTCCCGCTCAACCTCGTGTGCCACAAGGTGGGCCCGGCCCTGGCTGGCGGCAACGCCGTTATCCTCAAGCCGGCCGGGGACACTCCGCTGTCTGCCTTGAAGCTAACCGAGATCCTGCTGGAAGCCGGCCTTCCCGAAGAGGCCATCCAAACCATCACCGGCTCCGGCGCTGAGATCGGCGACGTTATCACCGGCTCGCCCGACATCCGCAAGATAACCTTCACCGGCAGCATGGAAGTGGGCGACCAGATTTGCCGTAACGCCGGCATCAAGAAGGTCACCATGGAGCTGGGGTCCAACAGCCCGTTGATCATCATGTCGGATGCCGACATCGAGAAGGTCGCGGCCGCCACGGTTTCCAGCGGTTTCGCCAATGCGGGTCAGGTCTGCATCTCCACTCAGCGTGTCTTCGCTGCCCGCACCATCTACGCCGATCTGCTAGACGCGCTGGTTAAACCCACCCAGGAGTTCAGCGTCGGCAATCCCTTCGACGAAGACGTCAAGATGGGCCCGATGATCCGCCAGACCGATGCCGAACGCGTCGAGACCTGGATCGCTGAAGCCGTGAGCCAGGGCGCGCGCGTCATCGCCGGCGGTGACCGGAGCGGGACCCTCCACTCCGCCACCGTGGTGGCCGACGCTCGGCCGGAAATGCTGATCTCCCGTGAGGAACTCTTCGGTCCCGCCGTGGCCGTCAGCGCATTCGATGACATTGACGACGCCATCGCCAAGGCCAACGACAGCCGCTTCGGCCTGTCGGCAGGCATCTTCACCCAGAACGTGGACTGGGCCATGAAGTTCGCGCAGGAAGTGCATTCCGGCAACCTGCACATCAACGCTTCTCCGCAATGGCGGGCCGACGTTATGCCCTACGGCGGCCTTAAGGACAGTGGCATGGGCAAGGAAGGCCCGGCCTACGCCATCGGTGAGATGACCGAGCTCAAGATGGTTGTGTTCCACTTGGGCGGTTAGGCTCGACGCAATCGCGCCGGGGAAAGCCCGAACCCAGCACATGTAGGGGCGGATGACTATTCGCCCCTATCCATTCCAATCCAGCGGAGTGCCCAAATGACCAGCAGACCCCACGGGATCGACGGCTGGGGATATCCCAATCAGGAATACGCCCCGGAGCCTCGGGTGATGACCGAAGCGCCACGCAGCGCGCTGGTGGTTACGCCCCACCCTGACGACGCCGAAGGAGGCTGCGGCGCGACCATGGCAAAGTGGATCGCCGAGTCCGGCACCAAGGTGGTCATCCTGATGTGTACCAACGGCAACAAGGGCACCGGTGACCGTTCGTTCACCCCTGAGACACTCGCCGCCACCCGGGAGATCGAGCAGCAAAACGCCGCCAACGTCCTGGGTGTCTCGGAGGTGGTGTTCCTGCGTTACGGCGACGGCGAACTGGAAGACACTCAAACTTATCGCGGCCAGGTCGTTCGCGAAATCCGACGTCACAAACCCGAGGTGGTATTCGGCATCGACCCCTATCGCGTGACCTCCCACACCCACCGGGACCACCGCCACAGCGGCCAGGCCGCGTTGGACGCCGCTTTTTCCTATGCCTGGAGCTGGCTGGATTTTTCCGAGCAGATCAGCGATGAAGGCTTGGAGCCCCACCGCGTCGGGGAAGCGTTGCTTTGGGGTTCCGAGCGCCCGGACACGTTCATTCCGATCACCGAGGAGCACATCAACCGGAAGGCCAAAGCACTCAGCCAACACGCTTCGCAGATAAGCGCGCGGACTGTCTCCCAGCGCCTGGAGCGAATGACCGAAGGTTCCCGCCTCCAGGGTGAGCGCTGCGGCGTTCCCTTCGCCGAGGGTTTCCGTCGCATCAATTTCAACCTTGGCACAGACGAATGGTGGCTACTCAATCGTTAGCCGCCGCCGTGTTGCCGTATAATGAACCGGTAGGTTAGCCGGCGTGGTGACGATCAACACAACCGACGATTTGCTGCGGGTTCTGAGCGAGAATCCGGAATGGAAAGCGGCCGTGCGCCGGGAGATCCTTGCCGAGGAATTGCTGAATCTACCGGCCCGGTTTGACAGCTTCGTCGAAGAGCAGCGCCGCATCAACGAAGATCAACACCGCTTTAACGAAGATCAACGCCGCTTCTATGAAGAACAGTTGCAGTTCAACGGAGAACAGTTGCGGTTCAACGATCGTGTCGATCGGTTTATGGTGAGGACCGACGAAAGGTTCGCTCGAATTGAGAGCGACATCGCCAACTTCAGGTCGGATTACGCTCGCACGAATGTCGTTCGTGAAGCTGACGCCATCGCCGGCGACATGGGCTTCAGCCTGGTTCGCACCCTTTCCTACGTTGAGTTGCGCGACATTCATCAGGACTCTGATACTTCCGGTATCGAAACGCGTCTGCTGCGAAGTTTCCGCCGCGCCGATTTGGTGATGGAAGTCACGGATGAGGACGGCGCTGCCCACTACGTTGCCGTGGAGGTTTCCTACACTGCCGACGATCGCGACACCGGACGCACGATACGCAACGCTGATTTCCTTGCGAGGTTCACCGGCCGCCCGGCCCACGCTGCCGTTGCCAGTGTGCGAAACACCGAACAAGTCCAGTCCACCGTCGCCAGGGGAGAAGTGTACTGGCACCGATTGGACGACCGCGACCCGGCGACGGAATAGATGGCGTCCCAGGCACTCCTTGCTCAGTTAGAGATCGCTCCTATCACCTCGTCCGCCGTCGCCACCCAGGCCATGCGTGGGAAGATGATGTCCATGCACACGTCATGCTCTGCGACTGTACCTGCCGCACAGCAGTCTCGCACCACCACGCAGTCGTAATCTTTGTCCCTGGCGTCCCGCAGCGACCCTTCGACCACGCCGGTGGTCGAATAACCCGTTAGGATAAGCGTAGTTATCCCGAACCGCCGCAGATAGACCTCTATGTCAGTCGTGTTGAATGGGCTGGTCGTGTGCTTGATGACGACCGGGTCCGCGGGCTGCGGCGCGAGCTCTTCGACGACTTCGGCGTCGTGAGACCCTGCGGTCAGACGCGGACCTCCATCGGCGGCGCTGGCCGGCGCTCCGAAAGGCGGGCGCGGAACATCCCTGCGTTCGGGTCGCCGGTTCACTACCACGTAGATCACCGGCATGCCGGCCTCCCGGGCTTTTTCCAGCAGGCGCGCGCTGTTGGCTATGATTTCGACCCCAGTCAGAGGCTGGACGGGCATCCCTCCCCCCTTGATCAGCTCGTTCTGCATATCCTGGATCAGGAGCGCAGTGGTCTGGGGATCAATGGTGATATCCGGCATGTTCGTCCTTCTTTGGCTGCGTAATGGCAAGGTTGTCAGGCTGGGAAGTCGGCTGGGACCCGGAACGGTGGGCACCGATGTCGGCAGTCGGAAACGCCGCGCCAGCCGCCCCGAACTTGACGCCATACGCCCGCATCATGACGGTGGTGTTGGACCGAGCAATGGCGCGAAGCACGTTGGAAACGATGCCGGTGTTTTTTCGGATCGTTTTGGCCGGCGCCGCCACGATGTCGCGGGGACCGGGTTCCAGCAGGCCCCAACCGGGCGGGACCATTTCCGTCAGTACCACGCCCCGCGGCGCCATGAGGTAGTGGTAGTCGGCGATGCTCAGGAAGCGCGGGTTGCGAAACTTGGTCGAGACCGTGGTCAACCGTTCGCGCAACCGTTCCGCTTCCTGCTCCAGCCGGCTGCAATCTCCAATCAGGGATTGGTATCCGGGAGACTGGGCCAACTGGATCCGGCGGTTCAGCGCATCCCGCCGCCGCCGCAGGCGGTCAATGTCCGCCTCGGTGTGGTTGTCGCGGGCGAAGTCTGCCCGTGATGCCTTCACTTCTACCGCGTATATCGTGTTGCCCGGCCCGACCCCCACCACGTCTACCACCGTACCCCACGGACCCTGCAGTCGTACTTCAAGGCCGATGCAACGGCATCGTGCCACCGAGTATAGCCATTCCCAAGCCTCCCACTTCAGCCTGTAGGCACGGTCGGACTCGCTGCCCAGCTTGAACCGCGTGGGATCAAGTAACGATTCGGCCGGCGCTTCTTCCATCGCAGAACCTTACTGCTCCTGCAACTCCCGGACTAGGCGACGCAACTGACCCTGCTCCGCGTCGTTAGCAGTCTCAATCGAGAAATGCATCTCGTCCACCAGCCCGCCATACCTTTCTTTGAACATGCCGGGGATTTCGTCGTACTCACCGATGATGGCAAAGGCGTTGAGCATCTCGTCGGGCACCAGGTCGCCCATCTCCGCCCATTTGCCCTCGCGCGACATGACGTGCAGTTCTCGTCCGATGTCCTCGAATCCGTGGCATTCCAACACCGGGAAGTAGGTTCGCGTGGAAGAATAAAAGGCGATACGTCGCTTGGTCTCCTCCGCTGCCTCGGCGATTGCCGAGCGGTTGGGCCCGGTGACGATGAATCCCCCGCCGACAACGGACACGTCGTCGGCATTTCGGCCGGCGCGGCGCGCTCCTTCGGCAACATTGGGCTGTACTACCTGTCGCACGTACTCCGGTGAAACCAGGCTGTGCAGCATCAGTCCTTCGCTGCACTCTCCCGCTACCAGGCAGTTGTAGCCGTTCACCGCTGCCGTGAATACCTCGGGATGCGGATACTCGCTGGGGCCGGGATTGAAAAATGGCGTCATCAGCGAAAACTGGTAGAAGTCTCCCGCGTACTCCAGATTGCTTCCCGTGTCCCAGCAGTTCCAGATGGCGTGCAACGATTGCACGTACTCTCGCAGGCGAGGCCCAGCTGAGCCAGTCCAGCGAGTGGAAAACCTCCGCTCGTTGTGCCCTTTCACCTGCGTTCCCAACCCGAGGCGGAATCGTCCGCCGCTGTTGTCGTGCAGGTCGCGCGCCGTGTAGGCGACCACCATGGGCGAACGCGGGAAGGCGATGGCCACATGCGTTTCCAAAGTCACACGGCTGGTCGACGTGGCTGCCACGGCCAGCGGCAGGAAGGGATCGTGCGCCGTTTCGTTCGTGGAAACGCCGTCGTATCCCATGGACTCCGCCCACGCCGCCTCCGCTGCCACGGCGTTAAGGTCTCGGGATCGCAGGGAATAAACAACTCGCATGGGGTTACTCCTGTTTGTTGCCGGGCAGGGTCACATTCGGCGCTGGTAAATCGCCACGCTGTGCTGATTTGCGCCCCTCGCTCGGAGTTTCGGCATGATGTTTCCTGGGGGATCTCGTCTGGTACGGCGTCGTCGTGTCCTAATCCCAAAACATTAAGCGTGAGACCCGCGGGTATGGGCAAGCATTGGGTGTCACGTGAAACTTGGTTGAAATCCCACTTTGGGACGTTTCCGTCGGTTGCCCGCACCACGTGCACGTGGCCGCCGCTAATTGGGGGAAGACGGCCAACGCAACATCGAGCCTCGCGGTGGGCGCACGTCAATCAGCATCTGCACTCAGCGCCTTCGCGGCACACCGCAGACGGAGCGAAATCTGCGGTCCGTCATTCTCCCGGCGGGATAGCGGTTGCCTAGCCTTCCGCCGGCGTGTGTTCGGCGTACAGTTGGTCCGTCTTCGCCGCCATAATGAAATCGTTGCGATGGAGGTTGCGGATCTTGTGCGTCCACCAGGTCACGCTAACCCGTCCCCACTCGGTGGTCAGCCGGGGATGGTGACCTTCGGACTCCGCCAACTCGCCGAGAGCGCTGGTGAATTCCAGGGCTTGGATGAAATTCTGGAACTTGAACTGCCGGTCCAGCTTGGGAATGCCTGATTCGTCGATCAATTCCCAATGGTTTACTGCCGGGTACAACTCTGCTACTTCGTCTTCAGTGACGTGAGGGGAATCGCGGCGGCAGGCCGTGCATCGTTCGCTGTACAACTGGGCCATTGGTTAGCCTCCTGCTGGTTCCGACGGTCGTTGGCTCGCATCGTAATTCTAGCATAGGGGTTCTTCCGACTGTTGGCGGTGGCGTAATCAAGCTTGCTGTTGAGCGCAATCGTTCGCTGCGGTATAGTTTTGGTCGGCGATGCACCGGTCGCCGCGCACTTAGGACCTCATAACCACGACGATCTCTCAGCCACGACGAATCCTCGTCAAACCGCAAGGGGGCAACGCATCATGATCTACGGCGCCATAACCAATTCCTGGCGGAATCAACTCGATGACGCTGACCTCGGCGATCTGATCGCCACTGCTCGGGACCGCGGCGCGGGCCATGTGGAACTCCGACAGACCTGCCTGGGTCTCGCAGAATCCGGCGAAGGCCACGACTGGCGGCCGAACCTGGACACACTCGCTGAAATCGTGGTCCGTTTCCCCGAACTCACCTTCGATCTCGCCGTCGCGCTCCCGTGTATCACCACTGACATCGACGCTCAGGGCGGTCTGTTCCAGTCCCAACTGGAAGCCGCGCGCCTGGTCGGAGGCGGTTCGCCCCACCTCCGTACCGTGGACCCCGGTGCGTCCGATACCCCATGGGAGTCTTCCGTCGATGTCGCTGATGCAGCGGGCCGCATCGTGCCGTTGGTACGCGAAGCCGCCCGACAGGGGGTCATCTTCTCCATGGAAAACTCCGGGCAACCGCTGCGTTCGATGGCCTTGTTGGTGAGCGAAGCGCGGTCCCAACTGACCGAGGAAGAAGGTCTGCACTTGGGGCTCTGTCCGGATCCTGCCAACCAGCTGCGCCGCCATCCCGACAGCCAACCGCTGGACGAATTGGCGAACCTGCCCGCCGATTACATCAAAATCGTCCACTTCAAGCAGGCTCGGGACGGAGTTGCGATCGGCAGCGTTGACGACGGCGACCTCGACTGCCACGCTATGCGGCGCATCTTGGAGGGAAAAGCTTATGACGGTGCGGCCGTCATGGAAATTCCGCCGCACGACGACGTTTTCGATAACCTCGCCGCAAGCTTCGCCTACCTGGACGCCTGACCCGGGTCGGCGGCCCCTATTGCCTCGCCGGACCGTCGGTTCATAGATGGTCTCCAAAACTATGCAGGACCATAGCGACTACACCGTCTCCATACACTACGACCGCAGGCTGTACCGGCAGGACATCGCCGGCTCCAAGGCCCACGCGGCCATGTTGGCGCAGCAGGGCATCATCCCCAGGGACGATGCCGATGCCATAATTGTCGGCTTGTCCGCTGTGCAGGACGAGATCGAACGGGGTGACTTCCCGTGGGATCCGGCGCTCGAAGACCTGCACATGAACATCGAACGCCGGCTCACCGACCTGATTGGTCCGGCCGGAGCGCGCCTGCACACCGGTCGCTCGCGCAACGACCAGATCGCCCTGGATATGCGCCTGTACACCCGCGCCGCCATTGACGACACGATTGCCGGTTTGCGGTCTGTGCAGCGCGCCCTCGTCGACCTGGCAGGGCAATACCAGGAAGTCCTGATGCCGGGCTACACCCACTTGCAGCGCGCGCAGCCGGTGCTGTTCGCTCACCACATGCTGGCCTACTTCGAAATGTTGCAGCGCGACGTCGGCCGCTTCACGGATTGCGCCGTCCGCATGGACGTGCTCCCCCTGGGTAGCGGAGCCTTGGCCGGCGTCCCGTATCCCACCGATCGCATCGCCGTCGCTTTGGCTCTGGAATTTGCGGAGATCAGTCCCAACAGCATGGACGCCGTGGCCGATCGCGATTTTCTCGCCGAGTTCCACGCCGCCGCCGCCATCGCCATGATGCACATTTCCCGACTGTCCGAGGAGATCGTCATCTGGTCCAGCCGCGAGTTCGACTTCGTGCGCCTGCCCGACGAATTCACCACCGGCAGCAGCATCATGCCCCAGAAGAGAAACCCCGATTTCGCCGAAATCGCCCGTGGCAAGACGGGTCGGGTTTACGGCAGTCTGATGGGCATCCTAACCGTCCTCAAGGGCCTGCCCTTGACTTACAACCGGGACCTGCAGGAGGACAAGGAGGGTTTCTTCGATACTGTGGATACCCTGCTGTCCACCCTGTCCGTCTTCGCCGACATGTTGCCGGGAATGAAACTGAACACGCACCGCGTCGAATCCCTGGCCAGTGAGAGTTATATGCTCGCCACGGATCTTGCCGACTACCTGGTGGGCAAGGGAGTGCCCTTCCGCGACGCCCACGGCGTCATGCGCCGGCTGTGCCAGCACTGCGAAGCCGATGGCATGTCCCTTTCCGACCTCCCCATCGCCGAGTACCAACGCTTCGCGCCCCAATTCGATGATGACGTGTATGCCATAACGGCCGCCGCATCTGTCGCGGCACGCGACAATCCGGGCGGCACGGCGCCAAACCGGGTCGCCGAGGGCCTCGCCCGCGCCAAATCAATCCTGACGAGCACCGAGACACAGTGATCTCTACCGCCGCGCATGTCCAGATCGCCCCGTCGGTTCTCGCCGCTGACTTTGGCCGTCTCGCTCAACAGGTGGCGGATGCCGAGGCAGCCGGCGCCGACCTGATCCACGTTGACGTGATGGACGGACGCTTTGTCCCCAACATCTCTTTCGGCGAGGTCGTGGTCAATGCTATCCGCGGCGCCACTTCCCTCCCTCTCAATCTGCACCTCATGGTCCACGAGCCCGACCGACTGCTGCCCGGCCTCGTCAAGAACACCAACGACCAGATCCTGGTGCATGCGGAGGCCTGCACGCACCTGCACCGCACCGTCGGCTACATCAAGGAGCAGGGTTGCCAGGTTGGAGTTGCCATCAACCCCGCGACTCCCTTAGCAGCGGTCGAAGAGGTGCTGTCCGATCTCGATATCGTGTTGGTGATGACCGTCAATCCCGGGTTCGGCGGTCAGTCCTTCATACCGTCGGCTCTTGGGAAATTGCGCCGGTTGTATCGCACGATCTCTGAAAACGGGTACGCCTGCCAATTGGAGGTTGACGGAGGTGTGAAAGCCGACGACACCGCCCGCGATTCCGTCGCCGCCGGCGCTGGCATCTTGGTGGCCGGCACCGCTATTTTCAACCGGGAACAATCGGTGGCTGACGCCATGACCTCCCTACGGGACACGGTGGCCGGCATGTCTCCGGGGCATGAGTAAGGGCGAAATTTCTTTCGCCCTTCTTGATCAACAGTTGTAAGCGGTGTAACCCTACGCGGCCGCTCTGGCCCTTGCCTTCCTGCCCCGGGGCGGCTTGTACATCGTCCGGAGGCACCGTGAGCAGATTTTTACCCGCGTGGGCTTCCCGTCGATGGCTAGCGTCTGCTTGTGAACGTTGGCCTTCCACCGCGTCTTGGTCTTGCGGTTCGAGTGGCTCACGTTGTTGCCGGTCATGCCGGACTTATTGCATATCTGGCACTGCATAATTCTGTCCCTGCTCCATTGGTGCCCGGATTATAGCACAGCGGACACGGCGCGGGCCGAATGCCGTAGGGATACCCACGGGGCCTTACACAAAATTTACGTGCGCCCTACTTATGTCAAAGCCCCGGATCGTTATAAAATATGTCCCGCCGCAAACATTTTCACTGAATTCGTCGGGAGGCTGAAATGGGCGCAACGGCAACAATGTACTGGTGGCCACGTTGAAGCAGCTGTCGCAAGGTGCGAGAGTTGCTCGTGCAAAATGGATACACGGTCGAAGAACGAGATTATTTCAAGGAACCGTTTACCGAAACGGAGCTGCGAGAACTCGTCACTGAGTTGGGTGAGCCCGGCGTAACCGGCATATTTGCCGCGCGCAGTCCGTCTTTGAAAAAGATGGGCCTGAACGCGGCCGATGTTTCCGACGAACGCAAGCTCGCGCTGATGCTTGAAGAGCCCCGGTTGGTTCGGCGTCCCATCGTACGCCTGGGGGACCGTTTGATCGTCGGAGCCAGCGTAAAAGCTATGTCTGAAGCGCTCAGTTCCTGACCAGACCGTTGCCGCCAATCCCACCGCCGCCAGGAAACCGAACCGATCATGAAAATATTTTTCGACGTTGACTACACCATCCTGGGCCTGGATGACACCCTTCGCCCCGGCACCGTGGACACATTCCAGAAAATCCTCGACGATGGCCACGAGATCTACATCTGGTCCGGCATGGGCGAGCGCTGGGAGGTGATCGAAAAGCACGATCTGCGTCGGTTCGTCTCCGGCGTGTACGAAAAGCCCACGCATCATTACCACGAGCGCCTTCTCGAGCTGAAAATTCCGTTCGAGCCTGAGTTTGTTATCGACGATTATCCGGAAATCGTGGCGGCTTTCGGCGGCGTCTGGGTACCGCCATACTTCTTCTCCCGTAGCGTTGACCATGAGATGGACCGCATTTACCGGATCATCTGTGATTTCCAGGAAACGGGAGACTCCGAAGACCGCCAATACCGCGCCAAGGGCACCAAGATCCCTCTTTTCTAGCCGCGCGTAGCAGGACATGCCGATCCAACAACTCCCATCTCACGTCGCCGCTCAAATCGCGGCCGGTGAGGTCATCGAACGCCCCGCCTCGGTGGTAAAGGAGTTGCTGGAAAACTCCCTGGACGCCAATGCCACCGGTATCTCCGTCTCCATCCGAGAGGGCGGGGTGGCCGAAATCCGTGTCACCGACAACGGTTGCGGCATCGCTGCTGATGAATTGGACCTGGCTTTCCGGCATCACGCTACCAGCAAGCTTGCAACGGTTGATGACCTGCACACCGTTTCCACTCTGGGATTCCGCGGCGAAGCCCTGCCCAGTGTGGCCGCCGTCGCCAGGGTCGTCTGTTCCACGCGGCCTCCGGGTACGGAAGCCGGCGCCTGCATAGAGTTTCGCCACGGAACGCGCGTCGGTCAGCGACGCGAAGGGTGCCCCCCCGGCACATCAGTTCAGGTTGCTGATTTGTTCGGCGATCTGCCGGCTCGCCGCAAGTTCCTTCGCTCGGCGTCGGCCGAGACCGCCCGCATTCAGGAGGTTGTCACCCGCTACGCGCTGGCTCACCCTGAAGTACGGTTTACCCTCTCTGTCGATGGACGAGAGACGGTAAACACCCCTGGTTCCGGGCGTCTGCAGGATGTCATCCTGTCCGTATATGGTTCCGAAGTAGCCGGGCGCATGCTGCCCGTGTCCCTCGTCGACGGCGAGGTGTCCGTCGATGGGTACTCCGGCGCTCCGGACCTGAACCGGCGTAACCGCTCCTACACAACCCTATTGGTCAACCGCCGGTGGGTGTACGATCGTTCGATCTACTATGCCATAGAACAGGCCTATCAGGGGAGCCTGCCCGAACGCCGCTTTCCCCTCGCCGTAATCAACATCGGCTTGCCTTCCGATCAGGTGGACGTCAACTCCCATCCCACCAAGCGGGAGGTGCGTTTCCGTCAAGGGGACCGGTTGTTTTCCCTGGTGCAACGCGCCGTCCGAGAGGCCCTGATCGCCCATGCTCCGGCGCGGGTCGCAACGCGATCATTCACCCCGACCGGCCAAGTTTCCGAGACCGAGCCATTTCCAAACCCGCCCCGTCCAGCATCCTCAGGAGGCTCAGCACCCCAGCACGGCGACATGACACTGCCCACCACCGCGCTCGCTCCGGCTGATGGCTCCCTGCGGGACGTCTTGGCGGATCTGAGGGTAGTGGGACAGATCCGACAAACCTACATCGTGGCCGAGGGGAGATCCGGCATGTACCTCATCGACCAGCACGCTGCGCACGAGCGTGTGGTTTTCGATCAGATTCGCCGGCGCATGCACGAGGCCGCGCGTCCTTCCCAACCGTTGCTGGCTCCCCAGGCGACCGAGTTGTCCGCCGCCCAGGCGTCAACCCTGGAAAGTTATGCCGATCTGCTTGCCGACTACGGCTTCATGATCGAGCCTTTCGGAGAACGTACACGGCTGATCCGGGCTCTTCCCGCCAGCCTGGCTGCCCGCGCAAACCCTGACCCTGCCGTAGCCTTGACCGAGTTGCTGGACGCCCTGGCCGTCGAGCAGGTGGTGATGGAGCGCGAAGACGCGCTGGCGGCCACGCTAGCGTGTCACGGGTCCGTCCGTGCCGGGATGACGTTGGCGCAAGAAGAGATGGACGCGTTGCTCCAGCAACTGCAAACCACCGAAAACCCGCACCATTGTCCCCACGGGCGTCCCACGGTGGTCCATTTCACCGAGTACCAGTTGGAACGCGAATTCGGCCGGCGTTAGCGTTGGGGCACGAATTAAGGGCAGCCACCAAGGCTGCCCTTCCGCGGTCCGTTGGTGCTTGTTCGAGGGCTAGCGGCGCGGGTCGGTCCGCGGATCCTGCGCCGGGTGGAACATGGACCCGGGGCCGGGGAACTCGTCGGCAGCCTCCGCTGTGGTATTCCGCCGCCCGAATGGAATCATCGAAGCCACTACCGCCGCCCCCGCAATTCCGGCGCCCAGCACACCCAGAAAACGACGGCGAGAGGGTCCCGATTGGCTACTATCGTTACGCACAGGCACGGCTACTACTACTCCAAAGCGGGTTTCAAAAGCGGGAAAATCGTATCAGTCGCTGTTTCCGATGTCAATTGCGGGCCGGTTCGTCGGCCGCGCGACTGCTTCTGACCCATCGCTTTGGGCCCGCGCAAGTCATCGTCCGTGCCAGTCTCCGCCCGGCCGATTTCCATTTGTTGACGGTGTGTACGCCGGCGGGTATCGTGACCACCGTCGACGCCGGCCACGATTGCCGGCCCGCCTTCGGAGGTGCCGCCCATGACCGCCCAGCGAACCCAGTACCAGGTAAAGCGCGAGCCTGATGTTATGGTGCCCATGCGCGACGGCACCCGATTGGCCACCGACGTGGTGCGTCCCGACGCTCCGGGCCGTTTCCCGGTGCTGATCAACCGCGGGCCTTACAGCAAGGACAGCTACCTCAACAACCCCGACCATTCCATCTGGTTCTTTCCGCGCAATGGCTACGTGATGCTGAGCCAGGACGTGCGCGGCCGCTTCAATTCCGAAGGTGATTACGACCCGCTATTCCAGGAAGCCCTTGACGGCTACGACACCGTTGAATGGGCGGCCCGCCAGCCGTGGTCCAATGGCCGCGTCGCCACTACCGGCCAGAGCTATCTTGGCGCCACGCAATACACCCTGGCCGGCAAGCACCCGTTGCCTCCACATCTTGAGACCATGGCCGTCGTTTCCGCTTCGTCGGACTTCCACCAGTCCTGGGTCTACCACACGGGCGGCGCGATGGAGTGGGGCTGGAACGTGCCCTACGCCATCCTGAAGGGGCGCAACACCCTGGCGCGCGGCGGGCACGACGCCCTGCTCGCCAAAATGGATGAATACGTCATCGAGCCCGGCAACTTTGGCCAGCCACTGTCCGACCAATGGTATCGGCACCTGCCTCTCCGCGACTGGATCGACCGGCTGAAGGAGGCCGCTCCCTACTTCCACGAATATTTCGACGAGGAGCTGGACACTCCATACTGGTGGGGTCTCAACCTGCAGCGGCAGGCTCGCAACGTGACGATCCCCATGTTCCACGTGAGCGCGTGGTACGACATCTTTCTGGAAGGAGCTCTAAACGCGTACCAGGCCATCGGCAAGCACGGCGGCAACGAAACGGCCCGGCGTAACCAGAAGTTGCTCATCGGTCCGTGGGCTCACCTGCGCCCCTTTACCGAGCCCACCACCGGCGGCGCCGGCAACATCGACTTCGGCTCGGAAGCGGCCATCGAGCTGCACGATTACCTGCTCCGTTGGTACGGCTACTGGCTCAAGGGCGAAGAGACCGGCATCATGGACGAGCCGCCGGTGCGCCTGTTCGTCATGGGCGACAACAAGTGGCGCGACGAAAACGAATGGCCCCTGGCGCGCACCCAATACACCCGCTGGTACTTTCATTCCGGCGGCAGCGCCAACACCCGCAACGGCGACGGTTCGCTATCCACGGTGCCACCCGAACCGGATGAACCGGCGGACCAGTTCACCTACGACCCGGCCGACCCCGTGCCCACCCTCGGCGGCAACACGTTGATCATTGAATATGGGGTGTTCGATCAAGGGCCCGCCGAAGACCGGCCGGATGTCCTTTCCTTTACATCCGAAGCCCTGGCCTCGGACCTGGAACTCACCGGTCCCATCGCCGTGACGCTGTACGCCGGAACCTCCGCGGCGGACACCGATTTCACCGCCAAATTGGTTGACGTGCGCCCGGACGGGTTCGCCCACAACCTGCAGGACGGTATCGTCCGTGCCCGCTATCGCACTTCGGTCCGCGAGCCGTCCTTCGTAACCCCTGGCGAGGTGCACCGCTATACCATCGACTTGTGGGCCACCAGCCACGTGGTCAAGGCCGGCCATCGCATCCGGGTGGACGTGTCCAGCAGCAACTTCCCCCGCTTCGACCGGAACCCAAACACCGGCGCGGCCCTCGGCGTGGACACCCGGCTCGAGCCGGCTCGCCAGACCGTGCACCATTCCGCCCGCTACCCGTCGCATATCACGCTGCCCGTAATCCCGCGCTGACGGGTTTGCGCATTCGCTGACGCCAGTGGCCCCGGCGAAGCCCTTTGCCAGACATAAGCTGGGAGGCTCTTTTATGGACATCGGCAACCTCGTGTACGACCGGCCGGACTTGGGCAAGTTCCAGGTTCATCGCTCCAGCATGATGTCGCCCGATATTTACGAGTTGGAGCGGCAGCGCATTTTTGATCGTTGCTGGCTTTTCCTGGGGCACGAGTCTGAAGTGCCGAACCCGGGAGACTACGCACGTCGAGTCGTGGCCGAACGGCCTCTGTTCTTCGCCCGCAGCCGCGAAGGGGAACTGAAGGTGTTCCACAACACGTGCCCCCATCGCGGCGCCCTCATCTGCCGCACGGACCACGGCAATGCCCAGGTGCTCCAGTGCTTCTACCACGCCTGGAGTTTCAACACCTCCGGCGAGTTGGTCGGTATGCCGGATATCGAGGGTTACGGACCCGATTTCGACCGCGCGGATTTCGGCCTTCGCTCCCCTCGCTACGAGAGTTACCAGGGTTTCATCTTTGTCTGCTTCGACCCGGAGGCGGTATCCCTCCGCGAATACCTGGCCGGCGCCGCCGAATACCTCGATCTGGTGGCCGACCAGGCTCCCGATGGTATGAAGGTCATCCCCGGCTCCAACCGCTACACCATCAAGGCCAACTGGAAGCTGCTCGCCGAGAACAGCATCGACGGCTACCATGCGCTGCCCACTCACCAGACCTACTTCGATTACATGGCCAACGAGGCGGGAAACGACATACCTGCGATCAATCGCCGCCGCGGCTTCGGGCGCTCTCTCGGCAATGGCCACGGCGTGATGGAAAACGACGCGATTTACGGGCGCCCCATCGCCATGTGGCATCCCTACTTCGGCGAGGAAGCACGCGCTGAAATCCAGGGCATCAAGGACGATTTGATCGCTCGCCATGGAAGCGCCAAGGCTCTCCGGATGTGCGAAAAGAGCCGCAACATGGTGATCTTCCCCAACCTGGTCATCAACGACATCATGGCCGTCACCATCCGGGTGTTCCAGCCCACCGGCCCGGACAGCATGGACGTGACCGCATGGCAGATGGTGCCGGCCGGTGAGACCGGCTCCCGGTTGAACCGCCGATTGGACTCCTTCCTCACCTTCCTGGGACCGGGTGGATTTGCCACTCCGGACGACACCGAAGCTCTGGAATCGTGCCAGCAGGGTTTCCGTTCCGGCGGCGTGGAATGGTCCGATTTGTCGCGCGGTTTCCATCGGGACCCGCGCGGCAATGACGAACTCCAGATACGCTCCTTCTGGCGCCGGTGGCAGTCCCTTGTCGCCGACCGCCCCCACGTCGAGCAATACGAGCGTGGCCTGACGCCCGGCGAAATCCCCGACGTCCAGCCATCCCCCGAGCTGACCGTCGCCGCCGACGATTAGCCGCAGGAGCCTGACCGCGATGGTTACCCAGAATGTCCCTGTCGAGCCGTACTCGGTGGGTTTGCCGGCGACACCCGAATCGCTGGTGCTCCAGCACGAGGTGGAACAGCTCCTGTACCTTGAAGCCCGGCTGCTGGACGACTGGAACCTCGACGCCTGGCTGACCCTGTACACCCCGGACGCCCGTTACATCGTGCCCACGACTGACCTGCCGGAGGGCGACCCGGCGTCCGACCTGGTGTTCATAGACGACGATTACCGGCGGATGCAGGGCCGGGTCGTGCGTCTCCAGAGCCGCCACGCTCACCGGGAATACCCGTGGTCTCGAACGCGCAGGTTCATCTCAAACGTGATGGTAACCGCGCAGGATGGGAACGAAATAGAGGCCACCGCTTCGGTGGCGGTGTGGCGGTTCCGCGCCGGCGAGGCGTCGCCTTACGTGGGCCGTTACGACGTGCGCCTGCGCCGTGTCGATGGCAACCTTCGGATCTGCCGAAAGCGCGCTATCCTCGACCTTGAGGAGTTGTCCGACCACGGGGCATTGAGCATCATATTCTGATAGCCGCGTACCTGGTGGACACGCGCGTTGGCGCAAGTCATTGCTGTGCTATCATCCTTGCCGTACTTCACAGATTTGGATTAAGTGATCATGACTTCGAACAACTCAATCCTCAGCGAGACTCAATGCGGTCTGTTGTCTGCGGTGCTGAATCGCATTGTCCCGGCCTCCGGAGACATGCCTGCGGCCGGCGACCTGGGCACCGCCGGCTTCGTCGAATCGGTCGCCGCCGGCTCCATCGCCAAGCGTCGTCTTCTAATGGACGGACTGATCCAAATCGAGCTTGCGGCCAGTCAACGGGGTGGGACCTTTGTCGCCCTGTCCGACACGGCTCAGCGTGAAGCTTTGCAGACCGTCGAATCGGCGAGGCCGCAGTTTTTCCAGGAACTGGTTACCCAGACCTATCGGGGCTATTACACCGATGAAGCGGTGTGTGGTGTTTTGGGATACCGCCCGCCCAATCGTGCGGATTACGATCCCCTGCCGTTCGACGAATCTTTGTTGGAACCGGTCCGTCAGCGGGGTCAGGTCTGGACTGACGCTGGCTAGCTAGGCTGCTAACGGCAGCGTCAGCTGGGTCGGTGCGTATGGTTCCGGCTCCGGTTGCGTGACGGCAGACCGGTCTCTGCTAACCTCTCCGAAGCCCGGTAGCGTCGGCGGCTGTAGGTTCTTGACCGACGGCATTCGGGGCAACTCCCAGCGGAGCCGCGCGTCGTCCACCAATGCCAGGACTGCGTTGGTGTAATCCCTTGGCGCGTGTTCGCTCCGGTACAGTCGTGCGTAACCGGGTGCCAGGTGCGGATAGGATTCACGGATAAATGGCATGAACCATTCCCGGCTGCCGGGCCGCAGGAACAGCAGATTGCCGGAGAGAAACTGGGCCCGATGCTCGGCGGCCGCCGACACCAGGGCGTCGATGCTCTGCGCGCTGTCGGAAAGCCCCGGCAGCAGCGGCGCGGCCAACACCCCAGCCGGCACGCCGTGCTCCACCAGGTATTGCATGGCCTCAAGGCGGGCCTTGGGGTGCGGTGCGCCCGGCTCCGTTTGTCGCCATACCGTCTCGTCAATGGTGCCGATGCTGAAGACAACCTGAGCGCCGGCCGCTTCGTTCAGCCGGCGCAACAGGTCCATGTCCCGGCGTACCAGCGTTCCCTTGGTGGTTATCGACGCCGGATTCCGAAACTCTACCAACACCTGGATGATCTTACGGGTAAGTTCGTACTGGGCTTCGGCCGGCTCGTAGGGGTCGGACGCAGTGCCAATTGCTATGGGCTCTCCACACCATTTGGGGCGGGAGAGCTCCTGGCGCAGCACCTCCGGAGCATTGACCTTGGCGAATATCTGGCGTTCGAAATCGACGCCAGCGTCCATTCCCCAGTATTCGTGCGTTGACCGGGCATAGCAATACCGACAGGCATGACGACAACCCCGGTAGGGGTTAATCGTCCAACGAAAATGAAAGTCTGGCGCGTTGACGCGATTGATGAGGGATTTGCATCGCATCTCGGTAACTTCGGCGGCAACCATCGCGTGAGCCCTCCGCAAACTGATATTCGGAACGTGCGTCCTATATTAGAGCGCATGTTCGTGCATGTCAACCACGCGGGCAGCCTCATGCTTACCGGCTTCGTCATCGCGAGGCGCGGAGCGACGCGGCGATCTCGTTGACTAAAGAGACGCCGTCGTCCTAAACGAGATTGCCACGCTGCGCTCGCAATGACAGTTCCGGCAGACTGGGTACGCATGAGCGTTGGAGGCGTCTGGGTTTAGGGTTGTCACGCGGGGTCAAGCCGAATTGAGTAAGGGCAGTGGCGGCAGGGAGTACGCGGCGCGGTTTTTGCGGTACCATTGGCGCGTCAATATCACGGCAGGATCTTCCAAAGGCAGGTGCACAGATGCCCCGAGCAACCATCAATATCGCCGAACCGTCCGGCCAGGCGATCACCGATACAACCTGGCGCTTCGCCGTCGGCTATATCCCCGGCGAACCCAATCTGGGTCTGGTGGGCGAGGCCCAGGGTGGGAGCCCGGCGCGCCGGCCCGACTACGACGATTCCGGCTGGGAGATCTGCAACGATCTTCCGGGTCGGGTATCCGGTGGTTTCACCTTCGCCTGGTACCGCGCCAACGTCACCATACCTGAGACCATCAACGGCCAACCGACCGGCGGAATGCGCGTCCAGTTTGAAACCTGCGTCGACGACTACGGCGAGATCTGGGTCGACGGCGAATGCAACCGCGACCGGGGCGCAGTCCAGGGATTCAACGTGCCGCAGCGAGTCCCGGTCACCACCAGCGCCCAGCCCGGCGACCAGCACACCATTGCCATCCTGGCTGTCAACGGCCCCCTCGGCGATCCATTCGGCACGGTGTTTGTGCGCTACGCCAACTTGGGCTTCGAGTGGTAGTCGTCCGGGTTGAGGAGCTGAGGCCGCCGCTGTCCTGAGCGCCAAGGGCGGCCTCCTTCTCAATCCGGTGAGTTGGCCGCCCGTTCGCTCCCCGGAGCTGAAGCGATTGCCGCAGGGTGCGCGGGATTGGTGACCGGCGGTATATGTCCGCCGGTCACTTTCCGCCGCTGCGAAGGCCCGGCAAATCCCCAACCGCTTTCACCCGCACCCGGGTGGCGTTGCTGGGGATGTACGTTAGCGGCACCTCGTCGATCTCAACCACTTCGATGGTGGTTGGGTCCGCTCCGGCGGACACAGCCCGGGCAATCGCCGCTGCCGAGCAGTCCGCGATTGCTGCCTCACGTCCCATACCCTCCAGTGCGTAAACCCGTTCCACCTGGCCGCCCACCTGGGCGATTGCAGCTCCGATCGCGTTGGCTACACCGGAGTTCTGCGGACGCAGCACTTCCGAGGCGCCGGCAAGATCATCGCCCAACAGGACACTGCCGCCGCCTACCAGCGCCACCGGAACGTCGTCCCGGCTGAGTTTGACCCGATCAATCGCCGTCTCTACTCGATTTTGTATCTCGGTCATGACACGGGCTACCAGCGACGGATCCACGCCGGCCACCAGCCGCGGGTCCCCTATTTGGACCCTGCCGCCGGCGACTGCCATGTCGGTAGTGGTCAGCGTTTCTCCGCCGAAAACCAGTCCCGCTTCCGTCAGTCGATACCCCACGCTTTCCGGGCCGATGCGTAGCGGGTCCGGTTCGACCACCGTGCCCCCGCCCAACGGTATCGACACGGTGTCCGGCATGCGAAAGTTGGTCCGCACGCCCGCCATCTCTACGGCCACCGCCGCTTCGCGGGGAAACCCGTTCACCAACGCTCCAACGTCGGTGGACGTCCCGCCCACGTCAACTACTATGCCGTCACGTATGCCCGAGAGCCAGGCCGCGCCGCGCATGCTGTTCGTGGGCCCCGAGGAAATGGTGAGCACTGGGAAACTGGCCGCGAAATCCGCATCCATGAGTGTGCCGTCATTCTGGCTCAGGTAGAGCGGGGCTTCCACTCCCAGCGCCTCGATGGCCCGCTCGATGCCCCTGATGGTGCGGCCCGCGAGTTCGCCCAGCGCGGCATTCAGGGTTGCCGCGTTTTCGCGCTCGAGCAGCCCGGTGCGCCCGTTCGCGTGCGACAGGCAGACCCGCATGTCTGGGGCTTCTTCTCGTACTATGGCCGCCGCCGCGTTTTCGTGCTCGTCGTTAACCGGCGAGAACACTCCTGAGAGAGCCACCGCGCGCACTCCCTGGCGTCGCATGTCAGCGACAGCCCGCCTTACTTCGGACCGGTCCAAAGCCCCTATTTCACGCCCGTCAAACTCGTGCCCTCCGCCCACCATGTACGTGTGCCCTCCCATGGCTTCTCGGAGATCGTCCGGCCAGTCCACCAGTGGGGGCAGCAGTTGGGTGGCCGGGAGACACAAACGGATCACCGCGGTCGGCGCCAGCTCCCGGCGTTCCAGCAGGGCGTTGGTGAAGTGCGTGGTGCCCACCATCACCGCATCCACTCGCGCGCCGGAGGGCAACTCAGATAGCAACTCCCGCATGGAATCGACGATCCCGGTGGTCACGTCCGCGGTGGTCGGCAGCTTCACGGCGTGGACCAGCGCCGGGCCGTCCATGAGCACGGCGTCCGTGTTCGTGCCCCCGACGTCGACCCCAACTAACATAATCGGCAACCTCTAAATCTCCAGGGGGGCGTAGTCAACGTCATAGCCGAATGCCTGCGGTCCCGCGACCGCCAACCCTTCGGGGCTGGTCCACAGGGCCGGCGCCGGGAATCCCAGTATCGTTACCCGCAGCCCATACCGCATCAGTTCGGTCGTGATCGGCTCACCCAGATCGGTTGCTACCGCGCAGATCAGGTCCGGAACCACGCAGGCGACCTCACCGTTCCGCCTGGCGACCAGGTTTTCGTTTTGAAACTCGATGACCATGCGCTCGCCGGCATAGGCGTCCAACCCGTCGATGGTCAATGTTCCTCGCGCGAATCCCGCGGTGGTGCGGCGCTCCAGGTCCACGACTTTCCCGCTGAACAGGACCTTGCCCGGGCAGACGCCAAGGATTGCCTCCAGCGGGTCATCGCCATGCTGCCGGGCTGTCTTGACCGCGTCGCCCAGATCCCGTGCCAGCGATAGGGTGAGGGGTACCGCCGTGCGTCGCACCTGCTCGGCAGACATCGGGGCTACGGCGTAGCACGCCACGCAGCCCATTTGGATCGTCACCGACCGGGCCAGCCGCTCTGCCCACTGGGGATCTATCGTTTCCCGTATCACCACGCTGTTGCCCTTCTCGTCCGCCACTGCCATCGGACAGCATGGCACGCCGTACACGAAGAACGTCTTCATTTGGAACTCGGGAAACGCCCGGCCCATGCCGTCAGCATCCACCACCGGCAGGCCGGCCAATGCCGCCGCGATCAGCGGTTCCAGCGAGTTGCTGCCCCCGATCTCGTTGGAAATGAGAGCCGTCGCCGTCTCACCGGTGTAGTCCTCGATGGCTCGAAGCGCGTGGTACGACTGCAAGTCCCGCATCTTTTCGATACCCACCGTCGGCGCGCCGATCCCACCCACGCACACCACCCGGGCGTCTTCCGGCAGTTCATCGGGGGCAAGCACGTTGACCGTACCCCATTTTCGGATCGCCTGCCGCGCCCTCAATTGCCCGATGTACGGGTTGCCGCCTCCGCCCGTGCCCAGGATCCCCGCCCCGATGGCGATGGACTCCAGCTCGTTTTCTGTGGCCTGCCACATGTCGGATTGCCTCAGCCTGGTCCGTTCTCGCGATTCGTTGGTCCGTCTGACGTCGGAAGCCGCATCGCGGGAATCATGCCTATTCTCCCTGACCGCCTCGTTGTATTCAACCGGTCTGTGGTTGTTGCCGAGTCGTGGGCCGGTCTTCCAAGCCCGGCATAGCTGAGATCAGGCTGCCCGAGGTAAATTGTCGCCCCGGCGCTAAGTTTATGCTCCGAACACGACCGCGGAGCCGCCTTAGCCGCGGTCCAGCCGTAGGCGCAAATCTCGTCTTGGCAGGCCGAAAGTTTCGGGTGCTGAACTTGGGCCCAGGCGGCAGTGGGACGATCCACGCTGGTGGGGCGTTTTTAGATGAACTACCGCCCGCCCGCTGACCTGCCGCCGTCCACCATGTACACGCCACCGGTGCAGAAGCTGCTGTCGTCGCTGGCGAGAAACAGCATCATTTTCGCCACTTCCTCGGGGTTGCCGTAACGCCCCAGCGGGATGCGCGCCGACGTCGCCCGGTAAGTCTGCTCCACTGTTATTGCGGCGTCATCCATTGTGGCCACGCGCATCTCCTCGATGGAACGCATCATCCGCGTTTCAATCGGAGCCGGGTTCACGGTGTTGACACGGATACCCGAGGGCGCGCCCTCCATCGCAGCCGTGCGCATCAAACCGATCACCGCATGCTTGCTCGTGGTGTACGCGGACATGTCGGGCCCCGCGCCAATGCCGGCAGTGGACGACGTTATGACTATGCTGCCGCCGCCTCGTTCGCGCATCACCGGCACTACGTATTTGATGCCAAGCCATACCCCGCGCACGTTCACCGCCATGACCCGGTCGAAAACATCCAGGGGATAGTCCGGGATGGGAGATAGCGAGCCCTCGATCCCCGCGTTGGCCAGCAGCACGTCCACACCACCCCAGCGGTCCACCGCTGCTTGCACGTAGGCCTGAGTTTGATCCGGCATCGTCACGTCTGCTACGGCGTAACTCGCGCGGTCTTCGCCGACTGATTGCACCGTTTCCCGCAGCGCAGTCTCGTCCAGATCAACCAACGTGAGTCGCGCGCCTTCGTCCGCGAACAACCTGGCAGCGGCCCGGCCGATGCCCCCGGTCGCTCCGGTGATCAACGCCACTTTTCCTTCCAGTCGGGCCATTTTCCATCTCCTTGTCCTGCGAGAGTTGCCGGCTCAGTTCAAAGGCCGGTTTGCCGGCCGTATCTGGCAAATGCGCCCCGCGCACAGCCGCGAGGTTTTAGCCCGCCGGCGGGCCGGCCAACTGTAATTGGCACTCGACTGCGGCTTCAAACAGCGCGGCTGGGAACTCTGCCGCGGGTGTCAAGAGAACCGTAAGGGCGTCTTGGCCGCCCACCCGGTCCAACACGCACTGGAAGGTTTCGTACTCTCCCGGGGCGATGTCCATGGCCGGCGCTGCTACTTGGAATTCTTCCTCGCTCAGGCATGACAGTGACACCACAAAGGCGACCATGCCGGCTACTTCGTCGGCTTCCGATGCGGTTCCAGGTTCGCTTCCGGCTATCAGTCTAGCCATCAGCGCGTTCAGGTCTTGGTCTGCGTAGCTGCGGCGCAGGCAGGCGGATGATTCGGAACTGATCGGGCCCGTCGCGCTCAGCACCGGCGTCAACAAAAGTCTCAGCGAAGTGTCGTGCTCCAGACAACCCAATAACGCGGAACGATCTGCCTCATCAGCCAGCTCCGGGGCGGCAAGCACCGCCTCCAGCCGTCCCGCACCAAGTTTTCCGGACAGACAACTGCGTTCCTCCTCGGAAACATCCGACAGGAAAGCGTCCGCGTCGTGCATTGCCAGGGGCGCCAAGGGTTCGCCGCCGCTGGCGACGGGCTCATCCGGCGTGGCGGTGGCCAGTACGGTGGGAGTGGGGCTGGGCGGAACCTCCGTGGGTGTCGGAGTGGGCGCCGCCGCGGTGTTAGTCGGAGTGGGCACGACGGTGGCGGTTGGTTGCTCCGAAGCGCTGGCTTGCGCCAGGGCCGCCGCAACCGTGGCTTCATAGTCCGGCGCGTTCGATGCTTCCGGTTCATCAGATCCGCATGCCAAACCGAACCAGAAAAAGCACGCCAAACTGGATAGCGCTACGACCCGGTAGAGCGTTTCTTTAGTGTATTTGGTCATATCCGATCTCTGGCGATGTATTTTGTGCGGAGAGTGTATACCATCGTCGGAGCATTGCACTCTGATCTATCCCTGCCCGTTGAACCGGAATTTGGCGGGCTGGTGGCGGCTTAGCGGGTGTGTTGCACATAGGTTCAGGCTGGGTGGAGCCGTTGTTGAACGACGGCCACGGGCGCCCATATTACGCCGCTGTTGGTGCGCCGGTCACAGTGTCTGCTCGCGGGGATCCGGAAAAGTCGCCGGGGTTTGGGTAGATCGACATAATGGTCAACAACGACGGGTCATCATCTATGACGGAACGCAGCCCCCAACGACCAATTGGCAGGCCGGGTGCTACACCGTGAGGGCAACATCCACGCCTCGCGGCCGACTATCCGCTGATCCATCTGCCAGCGCTTGTAGGTATCTTTACCGAGTGCCGTCGGCGTGTCTACGGTCATACCGTCCCGTCTTCCCGGGCGGATCGTAGATAGTTTGCGTTGTCCTTTTCCGTCCGGAACGGACCCCAACCCCGCGGGATGTTGAGCAGCCGGCCTTCCAGATTGTCCACGCTGGTCTGTCCGCAATAGGTCATGGCGCGGCTGAACTCCTCCCGCAGGAGTTCAAGCATGTGGTGGACCCCTTCAGCGCCGTTGATCGCGAGGCCCCAGTAGAGCGGCCGTCCCACAGCGACCGCGGTGGCTCCCAAAGCCAATGCCTTGAGCACGTCGCTGCCGCGCCTCACGCCTGAATCGACGTACACTTCCGCTCGTCCCTGGGCGGCAGCGACGATCTCGGGCACCATTTCGATACTGGACATGGTGTCGTCAAACCGGCGCCCCCCGTGGGTGGAGACCAGGATCGCGTTGACCCCATGCTCTACGGCCATGCGGGCGTCTTCAGCGACGCGGACTCCTTTCAACACCAGCGGCAGGTCGGTGAGGCTCCGCAACCATTCCAACTCTTTCCAGGTGAGAGGCGGGCATTGCGGCATGTCCCAGGCCGGTGGTTGGTCGGCGCCGCCTGTCGCGGCAACGGGGTTGTCCTCTTCACGGAAGTTGCCGTACTCGCCCGGGCGCTGATACCGATTGCGCAAATCTCGTTCTTTGGGACTGGGAAATGGCGCGTCAACGGTGAGCACGATGGCCCGGTAACCGGCGGTCTCCGCACGTTTCACCAAGTTCTCGGTCGGGTCATAACCACGGTGAGAAAGCTGGAACCACAGCGGTCCTGTTGCCGCTTCGGCGATCTCTTCCATGCTGCAGTTGGAAGACGTGCTGCACATCATCAGTGTGCCGGACATGCCTGCTCCGCGCGCGGTGGCGCGCTCCGCCTCAGGGTGTGCGTTGAGGTGCGAGTCCGTGGGCGCGATCATCACCGGAAAGCTGATGTCGGTTCCCAGGACGGTAGTCGCGATTTTTCGTTCCGTGGTGTCCCGCATGAATCGCGGTCTCAACGTCAGCGCTTCGAAAGCGGCGCGGTTTCGGGCCGTCGTGATTTCGTCCATCGCGCCGGCTTCGATGAACACCCAATTGTTGTGGGGCAGCAAGTTCCTGGCGCGTGCCTCGTAGTCGTAGAGGCTGATTGGGTCCATTCGCATGGTCAAACTCCTTGTCACCTGGCCGGCGCGGCCGGGCCGTTCCCGCTGTAGAGCGTGCGATGCCAACGGCAGACCCCTTGCTAACCAGCGGGTGTGGCACGTTAGCAGTTCGGCCAGGGGGTTCAGTCCATACCATCTCTTGAACAAATCGCCAAACTTGGAAAGCCTGTGGTGGGTCTGATCGTGTGTTGGCAGTTTGACCGGGCCGTGATCTGCACTGGTCGGTCGTCCAAACGATGGGACTCTTCGTTGCGATTGGTCCGGACCGAATGATTGCGCATACCGACCAGCGTGGGAGCGAGCATAGGACAAGCCGCCGCCCGGTTCAATGACAACTCTTTCAGTTTGGCGTTCAACCTGACAGGCCTTCTACGACACGGAAACCAAGGGCGGCGGACCTACTCTCCGGGTCAGATCGCGGAGACGCCGGCCATCAGGCTGGCCGGAACCGCATGGCAGCAGCTCAGCAGCCAGAGTAGGCAACCAGCCTGGTACAGCACAAATTCGACGAACCCGCCCCGCGTCGGCGAGAACGCTGGATTCCGACCCACTGCGAACCCGGCGGCGCCATTCTCATTTCCAATAACGGCTTCGCCGACTGGGGCGAACTGCTGGGCGACGCCTTCATAACCTCAGCGGCGCTGGACCGAGGGCTGAGCCGCGGCCGTGCGTTCAACACCCAGGACGAGAGCCGCCGGCCCGGATAGAAGCGACAGGCCGGGCTATTCCCGTCCCAACAACAGCTCAACGCGCCACCCCTTCGGGCGGCAACAATTGCAAAAAGCTGACGATCCCACTGGTCAAAACTGGTGAGGCAGCATTAAACCGGCGATTTACGGTTAGCATCAGCAAGCTACATGAATTCCTATTAAGGCTACGTGATTTTCCCATTGACGATGCTGGTTCATAATATCAGAAATTTTGATACATATCAGGGACATATTAGAAATTTCACGCAGATAAAAGTGCAGGTAGATGATTTTATCCACAATATAATCATATTCTGATTATAAGGAACTATGACAGCTCAATCTAGCGTATTCTTCGACCGATGTGGAAGCAGGGGATCATGGCGCAAGCGACGAAAAGAAGCATTCTCCATCACTTCGGCGACCACTCCCAGACCGCGGACAAGGGACACGGACCGGCGTAACGGCGAGAATGCTGGGTCGCCATCGAGCGGACCGCACGAACCCAGAATGGCAATGCCTGCAACCGAAGGCGGCCGTACGGGTAGTGACGCCGCGTGCGATTACAGAGAGCAGCGCAGTCCGTCCAGTTAGGGCCTATCCTAATGACCCGGCGGCTCTGAGGGCGATGAGGGCGCAGGCGAAATGAAGAAAGGCGATGTAGTTATCCGGGGATTTGTCCCAACGGACCAGGATGCGCCGGAAACGGTTCAGCCAACTGTGCGTGCGTTCCACCACCCAGCGGCGGGCTTTGAACTCAGCCTCCCTTTTGATGGCCGGAGCCTCTTCGCCCCGGCTGCGGATGTGGGCGGTGAAGCCGAACTCGTCCAGAGTGCGGCGCACCTCGGCGAAGTCGTAGCCCTTGTCCAGGCACAGCCCTTGGGGATGCCCCGGAGTGGGCGTCGGTCGGGGCACCGCCACGCTATCCACCGTGGCCCGCACCAGCTTCATGTCGTGGCGGTTGGCCCCGTCCACCGCCAGGCCCACCGGAACCCCCTGGGCTTCAGTCAACCGGCTACGCTTGACCCCAATCTTGCCTCGGTCGGTGGGATTGCGGCCGGTTTTTCCCCCACCCAAAGGAGCTTTGGTCATGGCCCCGTCCATACTCAGCCAACTCCAGTCCAACCCTTGCAGTTCGTCGTAACGTTCCAGACCCACCCGCCACAGTTCCCGGAACACCCCAGCGGCAACCCACTCCTGAAAGCGCAGATGGGCCGTGGACCCAGAGCAGATGCCGGTGACGTCCAAGGCTTTCCACTGGCAGCCGGTGCGCAGCACGTAGAAGATGCCGTTGGCACAGGTCCGGTCCGGTACTCTGGGCCCGCCGCCGCCGAAACGATGGGTGTTCACACGTTTGGGAACCAGGGGAGCCAACACCTCCCAAAGCTCGTCGGATACCTGAAAAGAGCCGGTGGTGGCATTGGCTGGGGTGGCTGGGCCGGCACGCTTCGGACGCAGCGGCTTGGGATCCTTCGCTTTGGTCATTGCCCCAGCCTAGCCGAACACCAGATTACGTTCTTGCCATACGCCGGCAAACTTCCACCAGTTTTTAGGATAGGTTCTTAGCTGGACTTTGCGCATTTTTTAGGAAAAGAATAAGGACAGGGTAAGATGGCCTGACCCCACTTTCGACGAAAGGTCCAGCCAGGCTCACCCTGCCCGATGCCATTGTAGCCGTTCTCGTTCCCTTCGCAACGTTGTTCAGCAACCCAACCTGGCGCAAAGCGCAGGTGTTGCTGGTGGGCGCGATACTGGCGCCAGGCCAGCGCACGGTGGCCGCGGCGCTGCGGGTCATGGGTCGCAGCGATGACGGCGACTTCGCCCGCTACCATGAGGTGCTCAACCGGGCGGTGTGGTCGCCCCGTGCGGCCGCGGGTATTCTGTTGGTATTGTTGCTCCAGCACCTGGATCGCGGCGATGGCCCCCTGATCTTCGGCGTCGACGAAACCTTGGAGCGGCGTCGGGGCCGTAGCATCGGCGCTCTGGGCGTTTACCGTGATGCGGTGCGTTCCAGCCGCTCCCAAGTGGTCAAAGCCAGTGGTTTGCGCTGGATCTCCCTGATGTGGCTGGGCCAGGTGCCCTGGGCGGGACGCCATTGGGCCCTGCCGGTGCTCACGGTGCTGGCGCCATCGGCGCGGTACTATCAGGAGAGAGGACGTCGGCACAAGAAGCTCACCGACTGGGCACGCCAGATGGTCCTGCAACTGCGCCGCTGGCTGCCGCAGCGGTCGCTGGTGCTGGTGGGGGACAACGGCTACGCTGTGCTCGACCTGCTGCACTGCTGCCAGTCCCTGTCGGAACCCGTTACCCTGATCGCCAGACTGCGCCTGGATGCCGCCCTCTATGCGCCCGCGCCACCCCGTCAACCGGGTCAGAACGGCCGCCCAGCGCTGAAGGGCGCACGACGACCCTCGCTGAAAGCGCTCCTTGAGCAGCCCCCGGCTACTGACCAGCCTCAGGTAACCTGGACCAGCGCCACGGTGGGCTGGTACGACGGCGCCACCCGCACTGTGGAACTCACCTCCCAGACCGCAGTCTGGTACCGCTCGGGCAAACCCCCGGTGCGCATTCGCTGGGTGCTGATCCGAGACCCACAGGGCGCCTTCGCGCCCCAGGCCCTGCTGTGCACCGACCCGTCGGCAGACCCGACGCAGATCCTGGAATGGCCAGATCCTGGAATGGTTCGTGCTGCGCTGGCAACTGGAGGTCACTTTTCAGGAGGTGCGGACCCATCTGGGCGTGGAGACCCAGCGCCAGTGGTCCGACCTGGCCATCACCCGCACCACGCCGGTCCTGCTGGGACTCTTTTCCTGGATCACCCTGGCCGCCCACGCGCTGCAAGAACGCCACCCCATGATCCAGCGTAGAGCGGCCTGGTACGACAAACCGTCGCCGACCTTCGTCGACGCCATCGCCCTGGTGCGCCGCCACCTGTGGCTGGCGTCGGAGGGTTTCCCCCGGTCGCCCAGCGACCCCGATACGCAAGAACTCCCCACCGCTCTGTACCACCGATTGGTGGATTCCCTCGCTTACGCCGCCTGAAATGCGCAAAGTCCAGCTTGGAACAGGCCCGACAGCACCTGGAAACCCTGGGTCTCAAGCAAGCCGTCGAAGTGCTGGACAACTCCCTGGACGCCGCGGCCAGCAAGCAGTTGTCCTATCCCGAGATGCTGGCCGAACTCCTCGGCGTGGAAGTAGCCGCCCGTAGAGAGCACTACCTCACCACCAAGACCAGGATGGCTCATCTCCCCTTCCAGCGCTCCCTGGAGCAATTCGACTTCGGTTTCCAGCCCTCCATCGACGAGCGCCTGGTCAAGGAACTGGCCAATCTGGCCTTCGTAGTGGAGGCCACCAACATCCTGCTGCTGGGTCCGCCCGGCGTGGGCAAGACCCATCTGGCCATCGCCCTGGCGCTGCGGGCCATCGAGAACGGACACGGCGCTTACTTCGTCCGCGCCTACGACTTGATGGAAGACCTCAGGAAGGCCAGAGCCGAGCACAACCTGGACCGCCGGATGCGGGTCTACCTGGCGCCCAAGGTCCTCATCGTGGACGAATTCGGCATCTGGCCCTACGACCGAGAATCGGCCACCGCCTTCTTCACCCTGGTATCAGCCAGGTATGAGCGAGGCAGCATCATCCTCACCTCCAACAAGGGCTTCGGCGAGTGGGGCGAGCTCCTGGGCGACAGCGTCATCGCCTCGGCCGTGCTGGACCGGCTGCTGCATCACAGCCACGTGCTGAACATCCGCGGCGAGAGCTACCGGCTCAGAGAGAAGTGCCAGTCGGGGCTATTTCCTTCGCAACAACACCTCAACGCAGCGCCGGAGGAGGCCGGCGACAATTACTCCGACTGACAGAATCGCTGAGCAATAACCAAGTGATTCAATTTTAAACCGTTAAAAAGGTTCATTTCTAACCCGTCATTGACATGTGCGGGGGAACCACGGCCTCAACCTCTTCGGGCTCGGCAGTCAACGGTCTATCCCCGCGCGTGCGGGGGAACCCCAGTGCGAATATCAGGGTCAGCAGCAGCGCGAGGTCTATCCCCGCGCGTGCGGGGGAACCTCCGTAATGCTCCCATGCGATTTGCTCCAGCCGGGTCTATCCCCGCGCGTGCGGGGGAACCTAAACCGAAGCCAAGGTGAAACCCGCTGTCCCGCGTCAACTAGAAATGCCGGTTACGTCGATTAGTTTTGCCGGTTCACCTCCTCTGGCTGGCGGCGTTGCTGGGCCGCGCCGGTGCGGTAGCTGGGGACGTCAAACTCCAGGATGACGGAGTGATGCACCACCCGGTCGATGGCGGCCGCGGTGGCCATGGGGTTAGCGAAGATGCGCTCCCACTCCGAGAAGACCAGGTTGGACGTGATGCCCAGCGACCTCCGCTCGTAGCGTTCGGCGATGAGGGTGAAGAGGACCTCGGACTCCTCGGCCCCCTGGGGCAGGTAGCCCAGGTCGTCCAGGAGCAGGAAGTCGAAGTTGTCCAGCTTGCGCAGCTGCCGGGGCAGGGCAAGGTCGCGCTTTGCGGCGAGCAGTTCCTGCACCAGACGATAGGCTGGGGCGAAGAGGACCGAGTGGCCGGCTTCCACTAGGCGGTGGCCCAAGGCACACAGGGCGTGGGTCTTGCCGGTGCCGGGCAATCCGAAGGCCAGCACGTTGACGCCGCTATCTACGAAACTGCCCTGGGCCAGTTGGTCCATCTGCTGCCTGAGTGCCAAGGGCATCCGGTCGTGCTCGAAGGTCTCCCAGGTCTTGCCCGAGGGCAGCCTGGATATCTTGCGCAGCCGGTCGATGCGACGCTGACGGCGATCCTCGGCTTCCTGCTCCAGCACCTCAAGGAAGGTGGGCAGGGCGTCGCCGTGGCCGGCGGCGGTGAAACGCGGCGTGGTTTCCGCCCCCACCGTGGGCAGCTTGAATTGGTGGCACAGATCGCTGATGCGTTCCTGCATGATGCTGGTGTCCGTCATCCGCACACCTCCACCGTGGCCAGGCTGACCGTGAGCAAGCGGTCGTAGACTTTCAGGTCCGGCTTCCCGGACAGGGTCAGCAGCGGAGCTTCCGGCGCCCTGGGCTCGGCCAACTCCTTCACCGCAGCGTAGTCGAAGGTCTCCCCCGTTTCCAAAAGCAGGTCCAGCGCGCTGTCCACCGTGGCTTCCATCGTGGTCGCCGCCAGGTGCAGGATGCGCGCGTACTCCACGTCGGCTCGTTCCCCACGCCATTTCCTGAGCCCGTCGTAGGCGAGGCGGAAGTGCATGGTGGGAAACAGCTGCTCCCGGAAGCGGTAGCGAGCGAAGGCCCCTGGCTTGCGCACCAGCGACCCGATGACATGGCGGTAATTGACGTTGGCTTCCCCCTCACCGTGCACCCGCGCCATGCGTTCCACCAGACTGCCCTTGTAGTACACTTCCACCCAGTCGGCGTACAGCCGGATCCGCACCTCCTTCCCGATGAGACGGGAGGGCACGGAGTAGGTCCGACCGGCTGCCTTGACGGTGCTCCACTTACGGACCTTGGCCTGGTAGTTGACGTATTCCGGCATGGGAGCTGAGGGTAGGGGTCCCAGCGAAGGCATTTCCTGCTCCAGCTTCCCTTGTACCAGGCGATTGCGCCTGGCACCATCTGCCGGATGAAGTCGGCGTAGTGGTCGACGGTGTCGAAGTCGCGGCTGCCTCTGAGCATCAGGGCTTGGTCGATGGCGTCCTTGAGCCGGTAGTGAGCCTGCTCGGCGACGCCATTTTCATGGCTCTGGCCGCGATTGATGCGGGTGGACTGGAGACCGTAGTGGTCCAGCAGGGCGGCGTAATTGTCGTTAAGCGCCCGCCCCCGGCTGCGTTTCACCTCGTGGGTGGCGGCAGAGGTATTGTCGCTGCGCACCACCTCAGGCACGCCGCCCAGGGTCCAGAGGGCAGATTGCAGACCCTTTTGCAACGCCAGGAAGGTCTCGCCGGCGGCGAGCTCCGCGTAGCGCCACCCCGAGTGGCTGAGGATCAGCTGGAACAGCTGGTGGCGGTAGGGCTGACCGGCGATAGTCACTTTCAGGGAACTGCCGTGGGTGAAGTCGAACTGGGCTTCCCGGCCGGGTGGATGCTCCTGGGGGAAGTACACCTCCTGATCCGGACCGTTTAGCGCCCGCCAATCCTGTAATCGTCGTTGCAGTGTGCGCAGCTGGGAAGCGCTGAACCGGCCGGGATGCTGCTCCTCCAACCACTCGATAATTGTCGTTGCCTTCAGCTTGCCCGCCGCTTCTCCTTGTAGCAGGGGCTCGATCTCTTCCTCCCACACCCCGTCGAAGGGATCGGGCCGGGTGCGCCACTGGCGCTCTTGCCTGGTTTCCGACGGCAACGGGCCGCTTTGCCATTTCCGTGCCGAGCGCACGCTCATTCCAGCCTTGGCCGCTGCTGTCTCCTGAGTCTTTCCTTCCATAAGTTTCCGCCTCAATAGTGCGACTTGTCGGTCTGTGATCAATCCGGTACCTCCGTACCGGATGATTTACCTCATCTCGACCGGCAAAAGTAGTCGTCGCGACCGGCAGGACTTATTGTCGTTCATCACCCGCACTTGGTTTAGATAGAATTGGAAGGAATTGAGAGGATCGGTTGGGAAGTTGCCGGGGGTTGCTGGTGGGTATGCTGGAGATGGGAGCGCTGCTGGAGCGGTGGCGCATGGATGAGGCTGCGGTACGACGACGGATGTACCGAGCGCCGACGCCTCGGGAGCGGGAACGGTGGCACGCGGTGTGGTTACTGGCGCGAGGCTGGACGGCCGCGGCCGCGGCCGCGGCGTTGGAACGGGACGCCCACACTATTGGCCAATGGGCCACGGCATTCCGGGAGGGTGGTCCTGAGGCGCTGGCTTTTGAGCAGTCAGGAGGTTCCCCCCGCATTGAACCGGGAGCGGCAGGCCGAGTTGAAGGCGGCGGTGCAGGAATTGCCGTCGCAAGCTGGCATCGATTTGTCCAACTGGAACTGGAAGGCGGTGCGCCGGTTGGTAGAGGAACGCTTGGGGTTGACGCTGAGCCGGAGTGGTTGCCTGAATTACCTGCACCGGTTGGGCTTTGTCCTGAAGCGTCCCAAGAAGCGGTTGGTCAAGGCAGACCCGGTACGGCGGGAAGGCTTTGTGAGGGAGTACATTGCCTTGACAGCGGCGGCCCGACGAACTGGGGCCAAGATATTCTTCGCTGATGAGGCTCACTTTCGGGCGGATGCGGATCTGCGGGCCAAATGGGTGCTGAAGGGTGAACCGGCGCTGGTGGACTCCACCAGCCCGCGACGTGGGGAGAAGGCGAGCTACTACTCGGCGGTGTGTCTGGAAACCGGAGAGGTGGAGTTGATGGAACTGGAAGGTAACAGCAACTCCACCACCTCGGTTGCCTTCCTGTCGGTTGCCTTCCTGCGTCAACTGCGGGCGCAACACACCGAACCGTTGACGGTGATTTGGGACAATTCCCCAGCTCATAGGGGCGACGCGCTGCGAGCCTACCTGGCCAACCCCAACTTGAACCTGCGCTTGGTGAACCTGCCCACCTATAGCCCAGATTTCAACGCCGACGAGGCTATTTGGGGCTGGGTACGTCAAGAGGTGACCGCCAACCTGTGCCTGGGGACCCGTGCCGCAGTCCAGGAGAAGGTGGGCGACTTTTTCGCCAGCCTGTCCAGCCGATGCGACGAAGTCAAGCGCCGATGCCAGACCGTGCTTCAGGCTCGAGCAGCAGAACTGACTGCCAGCACTCAAGCCGACCCTTCCCATCCCGCGAATGTAGATTTCACCTTGGCTTCAGTTTAGTACTCAGTCAAACCTGTATCGACAGATACGGCGAGAGGTGAGCCGAAATGGCTACGCTGAGTAGCAATCAGCAGTGCGGGAGGTGCGTAATCCATGGTTCAGGAGAAATACGGGGTACAGTTGACGTCGGAGGAGCGAGAACGGCTCCGGCAATTGATCCGAAGCGGCCAGCATTCGGCTCGGGTAATCACGCGGGCGCGCATCCTGCTCCGGACTGAGGAAGGATGGAGCGCGAGCCAGGTGGTGGCAGCGCTGGACACGTCGCAGCGGACGGTGTTCCGCACCAAACGGCGGTACGCCGAAGAAGGATTGGACGGCGTGCTGCACGACCATCCCCAAGCCAACCGGTATCGTAAACTGGATGACAAGGGTGAAGCCCACCTGATTGCCCTGGCATGCAGCGCTGCGCCCGAGGGCCATGACCACCGAGCCCTTGTCCAGTTATCCTGCGGTTGCTGGCCGACCAGGCGGTGGAGTTGAGGTTGGTGGAATCGTTGTCCCACGAGACGGTGCGTCTGCGGCTGAAAAAAACATCCTCCAGCCGTGGCGGAAGCAGCAGTGGTGCATCCCCAAGGTGAACGGAGAGTTCGTGGCCGCCATGGAGGACGTGCTGGACCTCTACGCCGAACCCTACGACCCTGACCGGCCGGTGGTGTGCTTCGACGAGACCTCCACCCAACTGCTGGCCGATGTGAGAGAGCCTTTGCCCGCCCAACCGGGACGCCCGCGACGCCAGGACTACGAGTACCGGCGCGGCGGCACCCGCAACATCTTCCTGACCTGCGAACCCCTGGCCGGTTGGCGCCACATAGCCATCACCGAACGCCGTACCATGCAGGACTTCGCCCACCAGATGCAGTGGCTGGTGGATGTAGCCTATCCCCACGCTCCGGTGGTACGGGTGGTGCTCGACAATCTGAACACCCACCGCATGGCTTCCCTGTACGAGACCTTTCCGGCTGCTGAGGCTCGGCGCATCGTGAAACGGTTGGAGCTTCACCACACTCCCAAGCACGCCAGTTGGCTGAATATGGCCGAGATTGAATTCAGCGTGTTGACCCGGGCTTGCCTTCAAGGGAGAAACCCCGACGAACCTGCCCTGCAACGGGCTATCGGCGTCTATGAGACTGAGCGTAACGCTAAGGAAGCCACCATCGACTGGCGGTTCACCACTCAGGATGCCAGACACAAACTGCTGCGATTTTATCCCTGCCTTTCCAACATTGACTGAATACTAAACTGAAGCCAAGGTGAAATCTACATTCGCGGGATGGGAAGGGTCGGCTTGAGTGCTGGCAGTCAGTTCTGCTGCTCGAGCCTGAAGCACGGTCTGGCATCGGCGCTTGACTTCGTCGCATCGGCTGGACAGGCTGGCGAAAAAGTCGCCCACCTTCTCCTGGACTGCGGCACGGGTCCCCAGGCACAGGTTGGCGGTCACCTCTTGACGTACCCAGCCCCAAATAGCCTCGTCGGCGTTGAAATCTGGGCTATAGGTGGGCAGGTTCACCAAGCGCAGGTTCAAGTTGGGGTTGGCCAGGTAGGCTCGCAGCGCGTCGCCCCTATGAGCTGGGGAATTGTCCCAAATCACCGTCAACGGTTCGGTGTGTTGCGCCCGCAGTTGACGCAGGAAGGCAACCGACAGGAAGGCAACCGAGGTGGTGGAGTTGCTGTTACCTTCCAGTTCCAGCAACTCCACCTCTCCGGTTTCCAGACACACCGCCGAGTAGTAGCTCGCCTTCTCCCCACGTCGCGGGCTGGTGGAGTCCACCAGCGCCGGTTCACCCTTCAGCACCCATTTGGCCCGCAGATCCGCATCCGCCCGAAAGTGAGCCTCGTCAGCGAAGAATATCTTGGCCCCAGTTCGTCGGGCCGCCGCTGTCAAGGCAATGTACTCCCTCACAAAGCCTTCCCGCCGTACCGGGTCTGCCTTGACCAACCGCTTCTTGGGACGCTTCAGGACAAAGCCCAACCGGTGCAGGTAATTCAGGCAACCACTCCGGCTCAGCGTCAACCCCAAGCGTTCCTCTACCAACCGGCGCACCGCCTTCCAGTTCCAGTTGGACAAATCGATGCCAGCTTGCGACGGCAATTCCTGCACCGCCGCCTTCAACTCGGCCTGCCGCTCCCGGTTCAATGCGGGGAGGAACCTCCTGACTGCTCAAAAGCCAGCGCCTCAGGACCACCCTCCCGGAATGCCGTGGCCCATTGGCCAATAGTGTGGGCGTCCCGTTCCAACGCCGCGGCCGCGGCCGTCCAGCCTCGCGCCAGCAACCACACCGCGTGCCACCGTTCCCGCTCCCGAGGCGTCGGCGCTCGGTACATCCGTCGTCGTACCGCAGCCTCATCCATGCGCCACCGCTCCAGCAGCGCTCCCATCTCCAGCATACCCACCAGCAACCCCCGGCAACTTCCCAACCGATCCTCTCAATTCCTTCCAATTCTATCCAAACCAAGTGCGGGTTTCACCTTGGCTTCGGTTTAGTACTCAGTCAACGTTGGAAAGGCAGGGATAAAATCGCAGCAGTTTGTGTCTGGCATCCTGAGTGGTGAACCGCCAGTCGATGATGGCTTTCCTAGCGTTACGCTCAGTCTCATAGACGCCGATAGCCCGTTGCAGGGCAGGTTCGTCGGGGTTTCTCCCTTGAAGACAAGCGCGGGTCAACACGCTGAATTCAATCTCCGCCATGTTCAGCCAACTGGCGTGCTTGGGAGTGTGGTGAAGCTCGAGGCGTTTCACGATGCGCCGAGCCTCAGCGGCCGGAAAGGTCTCGTACAGGGAAGCCATGCGGTGGGTGTTCAGATTGTCGAGCACCACCCGTACCACCGGAGCGTGAGGATAGGCCACATCCACCAGCCACCGCATCTGGTGGGCGAAGTCCACCATGGTGCGTCGCTCGGTGATCGCCACGTGGCGCCAGCCCGCCAGGGGTTCGCAGGTCAAGAAGAGATTGAGGGTGCCCGCCCGGCGGTACTCGTAGTCCTGGCGTCGGGGGCGTCCCGGCTGGGCGGGCAGCGGCGTGCGGGTATCGGCCAGCAGTTGGGTGGAGGTCTCGTCAAAGCACACCACCGGCCGGTCAGGGTCGTAGGGTTCCCCATAGAGGTCCAGCACGTCCTCCATGGCCGCCACAAACTCCCCGTTCACCTTGGGGATGCACCACTGCTGCTTCCGCCACGGCTGGAGGATGTTTTTTTCAGCCGCAGACGCACCGTCTCGTGGGACAGCGACTCCACCAACCCCAACTCCACCGCCTGGTCGGCCAGCAAGCGCAGGGTCCAGTGGTCATGGCCCTCCGGCGCATCACTGCACGCCAGCGCAATCAGATGGGCTTCGCCACGATCATCCAGCTTCCGGTACCGATTGGCTTGGGGATGGTCGTGCAGCACGCCGTCCAATCCCTCCTCGGCGTACCGCCGTTTGGTGCGGAACACCGTGCGCTGCGACGTGTCCAGCGCTGCTACCACCTGGCTCGCGCTCCACCCTTCGTCAGTCCGGAGCAGGATGCGCGCCCGCGTGATTACCCGAGCCGAATGCTGGCCGCTTCGTATCAATTGCCGGAGCCGTTCTCGCTCCTCCGACGTCAACTGTACCCCGTATTTCTCCTGAACCATGGATCCTGCACCTCCCGTACCGCTGTTTCCCAGTCAGTGTAGGGATGCTGCTCCAGATCAACTCCTATACGCCAATGCACGTTTGACTCAATACTAGATGCAAAGTCAGGGTGGACGGAAGGATCAGCCCAGCATTGGCCACCAGGCGGTGGTCGTCGAAGGCGATTTGGATGCGGTCCGCATCGCTGCGTGGTAGCATCTTGTGGGTGCTCTTGGTCTGGGGACGGTTTGGTGTTTCATAAACCATTATCCCTGAAGCCGGGAGCACTTTCTTATCCCTTCAGCACGCCGCCACAATCATCTCTTCGGTGGATTGGGGTTAAGCTGGTCACAGTCGATCGGAACTGACGCAACGCAACCGCCGGTCCTTGACCTAGCCTCGTCGCCCACCCTCAAACCCGTGGATGGCCGGACCCCAAACCGCCTATCCTTTGCCTCCAGGCTGCCCCCTCGGCGTCTCCTCAACAGCCGAAAGACTCGGGATGAACGAGTACACTCAATTGACACGGATGGTGCCCGCGTCTATGATTAAAACTGGTTTAGCCGAGGTAGCTCAGCTTGGTAGAGCACGGCACTGAAAATGCCGGTGTCGGTGGTTCGAATCCGCCCCTCGGCACCATTTTCTCAATAAGGTCAGGTCACAAACTCAAAGAAAGTCTCAATAAGAGGCGTATCAGCAGGATTGGGCCCATTTTGCTGGACAATTGCTGGACAAATTCCCAGCAACCTACAGTAGCGAGCCACAATCCACAGCATCCGAAGGCATAATCGCGCCCGGGAAACCCGGGCGCGATTATTCGTTTCATCCTTGGTGGCGCCAGGACCGGCCGGGTCCCATGCAGCATCAAGTCGGTGCCGCGGCCATACGGAGAATGATGCTGCGAGGCGACCATCTGAGCCAAGACAACGAAAACTACGGAGGACATACCGTCCCAGACCTTCATCGCTCGGGGGTGCTCGGACATCGACAACAACGTCCTCAACGGAACGCGCCCGTCCATCCCAGCCCGACGGGCATGACAATCGACGACCGGCATGACCTGCGAACCTGCCCGCCGCGGCGCCCAACAACGAGACCAGCCTCGGCTTTAATCTATGGCCGAGATAACCCAAGAAGGGGCAGAATGGGAACGGAGACAGTGGCCGTAGCGGTGGGAGGCCCACAGGACTTACAGTTCGAGGGCTCGACGTCATCGCCGGCATCCGCACAACCTATACGGCGCTGCCCGGAGCCATGCTCGAGCCCCTGGCGGTCCCCGTCCGACGGACCCTCTCGACAAAGACCGACGACGACAGAATAATGCCAGCGTACATCGGTATCATCAAGCTGACGGTCCTGGCGTTCCGCCCTCAGGCCGTATTCGCCGAGCCAAACAAGCCAAGCCCGCTCAGCAAGATTACCCTCGAAGAGGCCGCTCTTCCCTGGACCGGTGGGGGACGTCTCATCCCCAAAACCTTCCTGCGGGTCTAGCCGGAACAACCGCAGGTCCCGCCCGCGCAGTAACGTCCGAGCACACCACGACAGAGAACCCATTACCCCGGATGGCGCGAGCCCGCCAGATTGAATGCAATCCGAGACCCCATTACAATCGGGACGTCTCTCCACTGAGGTTGGTGGTGCAGGGGTGCCCCGGCGCACCGGGAGATGCGACACGGCCGACATCAGATAGTACAGTTCGTCCAAGGAGCAAGGTGCCCCATCGCGACCTATGAATCCCTCATCGCCAGGTTCGTCACCCCAGTAATCAAGCGCCACGAAGCCCGACGGGATGCACTCTGGCACGCCTGGCTCCAGCGCAAGCAGGAAGCCGAGGACCAAGGAATCGACTTCAACGAACCACCCCCAGGGTCGGACCAGCCTAACGGCTAACACCCACAAACCCGGCGTCAACTCGCACCGAGCCTGGTCGCACCCCGTAGGAATTGCCCCACGGGGTTTCTCATCCCAATCGCCACGCCAAAGGCTGCATTACCATCAGGACGCCCCAACCCGCCCGACGAGGTTGACCATGGAAATCACCCTGTACCCCGACGCGGACGCAGCCTACATCCGCATCCGTGAGGGCAAACCCAACCACACCAACGAAGTCGACGGCGGAACCTTCGTAGACGTGGATACCGACGGCATTCCCCTATACATCCAGTTCCTCTATGTCAGCGACGGCGCGGACTGCCAACAGCTCCCCGGCTTGACCGACCAGGAAAACCAGCGGGTCTCCCACCTCCTCCAAGAGTCGGGTATTGAGGTCACACCATCGGCGCGAACCCCCAACCGACAATCGCCCGAGTACCCATCAACGTGCTTGCCGCAACACGGACCGTCCCCCGGGGAATTGCTGACAGCCGAGCTTGGCGCCACCAAGCCCACCACCAATGGACTCGGAGAAAACCCTACGCTTCGCGTCTCACTGTGACCCTCCACCGAGAATTCTCCTACACCTGGGCCACTTGGCTACTCCGCCGCCTCACGCGCGACAACTCCTGCGAGTGCGCGGTATGGTTCATGACCCATCACCACGGCTGCGTCCGGCAGCCCTCCGACTTCGACCAGACCCAGTGGTAGTTTGACCATGCTGCACTCTTGGCTGAAATCCGTCCCAAGTTCCAGGGCCGCCGATAGGAAGCCTTTGTTGAAACCCAGAACTCATTCCGCCAGAACGGCCACACTGCCGTGCAGGGCAGTCGATTCGGCCTATTCGACTCCAACGGCGAGCGGCCGCCAATCTCCACGGGGCACGACCTGCTGAAGCTGTTCCGATTGAGCGGATAGGCCAACGACAATGGCCAGCCACCCGGTAATCCCACCACTGGGCAGTTGCGGGTGCAACCCCCACTCGCCACGGCAGCCACGACCGGCTCATCAATCCCGACCACATCCAGGCCCCGCGCGCAAGCCTCGGACGAGTTGCTGACAATCCTACAATGAGAAACTGAAACGACGATGCTGATTCGGGGAACAAAAATGACCATGACCATGCGCGAAACGAAACAAACCATCCTCACTATGTTGGGTGACGCCAACGGGCTCGAATCCCGTCTGTACTGGCCAGAGTCATCCACCCCGGACACGTACATGGCTCCCGGAAATTACGCCAACGCCGAAAGCGTGGAGCGTGGGGCGGAAGGAGACCGATTCAATTGGGTTGCGTTCTCTTCCTACGGGGAAAAGGACCGCGTGAACAGCCAGGAATTGGCGGCGAAATTGGAGCAGGTGTTTGCAGACGACGAACTGTTCCAGAATGTCCAGATGAACATCTACCATACGGAGGAAGGAATCGCTCATTTTGTGGAATATCGTTTCCATACGTTCGGCGTCGAACTTACAGAGAGTGCCGACGGTCCTGATTTTTGCCCATCCTGTGGGTGGAACACACAGCACATCAAATGCAACGCTGTCCCCGCCGACCACCCCAGCGAGGATTGCCACTTCCTCTGTGCCAATTGCGGCGTGGACACGGGAATCACTGGCCCGTGTATTCGCCGGATAGAGTTGAACATGGAATTCAAGCTAAATGCGTTCCTGACCCGCTCACCAAACCTGGTTTCGGCTGTCAGCCCGAGCGTGTCCAACGCGGCCGGGGAGATTGTGTTGGGCTACGCGCTGGCCGAGAACAACCTGCGAGCAATGATGGTGAAGGTGCCCGGCAATAAGCCTCGCAGCCACCTCTCAGATGATATTGAGCGCCTCAAACTATACAAGGCGAAAATCGTAGAGTCAGCGTCGGCGAAATCAGCCGATGGAGGGCAAGCGATGGAAGAGTGCATCAACGCCATCATCGATGCGTTTGCCAAAGTCCATGCACAGCGGAACGCACTTGCCCATGGCCAGTTGGTGCAGGTGGGCTTGAGTACTGTGACAATCGGAGGCGACAACACCGACCGGGACAAAGACCAAGATTCGCGTCTCCAAATCGAGCACAACGCCGAAACCGTAGAACTGACCGAGGAGGGAATGCAGGAGTTGCTCGACAATGCCCGTGAGCTACAAGCACAGGTCGGGCGTCTCGGCCAGATTTCGGAATTTCTGGCGAGCCGATAAACCGGTGGCAAAAGCCCATTAATCTTGCATCAGCAAAACGACGACTGGCGGCCGCATCACCATCGGAATGCGTGCCCAGCGTCCAGGAGTGCCGCTCCTGCAACACCACCGCCGCTGACTGCCCGAACCCCGCCGACGAACAACAGCAGCCTCCCGGACCGACTGCCACAGCCTTCTAAACCCGAATCCACCGAAAGGATGCGTGGGGGCTGGATACGCAAGGGAAGAGAAGCGTGGGTGATGGTGCAGTGCCCTGACCCCGCCGTATTTGGGCGGGTGCGGGTCGTGACAGCTACGCCAGAGGGATGTTGACGGCTCGCAAGCGGTGGCGGAGGGCGAGATCGTCGGGCAGATGGCAGCTGGAGACACGCGGTGCCCAGCCTGACGCGGGACGGCCAGGCGGTTGGACGGTCTGGAGGAGAGGTCAGACGCCGAAGGCGGCGTCAGGAAGGGAGCGGCAGGGCTCGCAATCGCTCCAGGGCGCGACTGAACTGGTTCTCCCAGGGCCAGCCCTTGGGAAGGTGCAGGGTGAGGCGACGGGCCTTGCGGGTGATGCGTCCGGCGAGGGAGAAGAAGCGTCGCCGCAGGGTCTTGGTGGTAACCACCAGCTCGCCCAGGCCGATGCGCGCCGTCCAGCGAGCCAGATTGTGGGCCATGACCTGCACCGCCAGCCAGGCGGCGTTGGCGGGGAAGCGGCCGGAGGGGAGATGGTTGAGACCCACGCCGTACTTCAGGTCGCGGATGGCGTTCTCGATCTCGGCATGGCGGCGGTGGTCGGCCTCCAGTTCCAGAGTGTCGCCCTCCCGGTCGGTGATGCAGGCGTGATAGCTGTAGTCGGTAAGCAGCGCCAGTTGGGAACCGGGCGCGGGTTTCACCCGGCGTACGATGAGCCGCGCCGGTGCGGCGTCGGGCTCATGCTGGAAGGGTGTGTATTCAGTCTCGGCCACGTCGGCAGCGCCGTCCATCCAGTAAGGGATGGCTGTCCAGTCCTTCTCGGGTATGGCCTCGATGAGGTTGCGCAGGCTTTGGTGCTGGCGGACGGTGATGGAGTAGCGGACGTCCATCTTGCGGCAGACGGCGACCATGGCGTGGGTGTAGAAGCCGCTGTCGGCGCGGACGGTGAGTTGTCCGATGGCTCCGGCGTAGCGCACCCGGCCCACCGTCTCCCGCAGGAAGTGGTCCGCGCCCCGAGCGGTGTTGGCCCGACCCTGGCGCAGCCGCACCATCAGCACGTCGCCGGTGTCCGCGGCGACGGCCAGCAGCGGGTGATAGCCCCGCTGGCCGGTGTAGCCATGGCGACGGGCGCCCTCCTTGCCCAGTCCGTAGGTCTCGCAGACGGTGGAGTCCAGGTCGATGGTCAACGGCGCATCGCCCGGGCCCGCACCGGCGGCCCAGGCCCGAGCCAGGAACTCCCGGCTCACCCGATCCAACTGGCGAACATGACCCCACCGGAAACTGCGTAGAAAGGTCCCCAGGGTGGACGGCGCTTTGACCACGCAGCCGATGGCGCTGGCCGTCCCGCCGGTGCGCAACACGTCGGCGTCGTCAATGCAGTCGCCGCCGGCCAGCGCCGACGCCACCAGGGTCAGCAGCTTGTCCCCCGGGTTGGCTCGACCCGGCGCATCTCCCAGGTCAACGTGGCGGTCCACCAGCTCACCCAGACCCAGATGGTGGGCCAGGGTGACCGGCAGGAGCAGTCCGGCATTGGCCACCAGACGGTGATCATCGAAGGCGACGTGGATGCGGTCGGGGCTGCCCAGTGGTAGCATCTGATGGGTGCTCCTCGTTTCGGGTCGGTTTCTTGTTTCACAAACCATTATCCCAGAAGCCGGGAGCACTTTCTTACCCTTTCAACCCGCCCCGACACTCATCTCTTCGGTGGATTGGGGCTAAAGGAGCTATCTATCCCAGCCAGCACACGACACAGCTAGTTTGCCACCTCCAGTGGTGACGGCCATAATGCGCATCCATCGGGAGGCCACCATGTTCCAGCGCATCAACCCAGACGACCTCAACGGCCGACAGAAGGAAATCTACAATTTCCAGAAATCCGCCGCCCTGCTGGCCGACTACGGGTTCAACTGCATCAAACTCGCCGACGACTGGCAAGGCGCGGACTTCCTCGCCCACCACTTCGACGGCGCCACCACCCTCAAGGTCCAGCTGAAAGGCCGTCTCACCATCGACCGCATGTACGCCGGGCAAGACCTGTGGATGAACTTCCCCTGCAGGGGCTCGTGGTACCTGGTCCCCCACGACCATCTCGTTGAGCTGGTTGGACAGACCACCAACTGGCTGAACACGTCGTCCTGGCAGGACCACGGGGGATACCCCAGCACCAACCCCGCTCCCGCGCTGCTGGAACAGCTGCGACCCTACGCCATCGAAGAACTGCCGAAACCCGCGCCCCAACCAACGAGGCAGACCAGCAAGGCGCCGGCTCCACCGGCGCGGGCCGGAACCGTCACCGGGACGAGACCAGAACCCCTCCCGGCCGAGGCCGGATTTTGGCGGCATCCCAACCCGGCTGCAGCCCATCGGGCGCTGACCGCGGCCGGCTACTCATGCTCACCACCGCCCGCCGAGTGGCGGGGCAACTACCTCACCGCACGACAGAGAGACGCGGCTACGAACATCGTCGTACGCTGCCCCGGGAGGCCGTCCATCCAGAAAGACCACATCGGGATGAACCTGTACGTGGCGTTTCCCGACCAGGACGGCATCTGGTACCTCATCGAGCATGACGAACTGGTCCGCCTGGTGGAAGCCAACACCCCCTGGTTGGAGTCGGACTCGTGGCGCCTGAACGGCGGGTACAGCTCGGCCAGCCCGTCGCGTCAATTGCGAGCGGCCCTACGCAAATTCGCCCTCAACGCAACGTGAGTTCAGTCGACACTGCGACCCAAGTGACAAGGTAGTGTATCCGTTTGAATTTCACGAGTTTGCCGTCGCCTCAGGCTACGCTTGGTCACAGTTCTAGGCATCGGGCGGCGCGAAGGCGGCTGCATTGTCCGCGTTAGAATGCTGCGAGTGCCTGCAAGTAGGTCTCGGCGGACAGCAGATTTTCACCGGATTCCAGAGCCACGGCAACAGTAATGCATCCCCAACGGGCGGCTGCAGCTACCGAGTCCCCGAGTGCTAAGCGAGCGGCAAGTGTCCCCGCGAAAACGTCACCGGTGCCCACCGTGCGGTTGGTGTTCACCGGGTATGCCGGGACGTCGGTAACAATCACCCCTTCCGGGGTCCGTTCAGCAACAACGACCCCCGCTCGCCTCGCTTAATGACCGCAACGGCAAAACCATCGGCTGGCAGTGCGGCCATGGTCTCTTCAATCGAAGACGTCCGGGCATCCACAGCAGCTTCGTATTCATTAGCCAAATAGATGCGTTTGGATGCACCCAGTCGTAACACTCTGCTGGCGTCTCGCGCCCGGGATAGCCAACCTTGCCTATCCCAAATGACCGTCGTCTGGCAAGCGAGCCCATCCAACCAACCCTCAGCGAGGGGGTCAAAATCTGGGAAGCCGAACGCTAAAACGACCTTGGACTCGGGAAGCGTGGGTATCATGGTCGGAACCGCTTCGGCGGGGCGGTACATGGGCCAAAGCTGCTTGTGGCCTTGGTCAGCGGCATAGGCAAAAATCCCGCACATCCCGTCAACGGGAATCACCGTGTCACCGTCCACTCCGGCCTCCCCAAGTATCGTGCGCACCGCCCCTTCGTCATCGGCGCCCACGTAACTCGCTAAGGCTGTTTCTACGCCAAACCTGGCGGCGGCAACTGATGCTGTGAGCCCGCTACCGCCATATCGCATACTTGCTCTGGTGTCAGCATCGAATACCTCACGAAATATACCTCCAACCACCAAGACGTCCATTCATCCGCTCCGAAGGGTTCCTCGTTGCCACTCCCAAATGAACAAATCGAACGCAGCGGAAGGCGCGTTCAATTCATGACACCAATCCAAGAAAGCTTTTTCTACCGCGTAGTAATCTCGCGGCAGGCGGATTTCGTTGTCGATACGCTTGGCATCTTGTAGTGCGCGTACCAGATGAACATCCAGGACGGCCAGTTCGTCTCCCATACCCAAGTTTCGCAGTAACCAGCTTGCGCTCTTGAGTCCCAACCCGGGACACCCCAAAAGGATCCTTCGGCGGTCCTTGGGGTCATCCCAATAAAGCAGGCATTCATCAAGGGGTTTGTGGCTGCGGACCCACCTGCGTGCTTCCACAATGATGGCTGCTTTCCGTTTCGGGAAACGGTATCGCCTAAGTGAGCCATCCGCCCGACGTGGTTCGAACTGAGGTAGTTCCAGAGTGGCCATGATCTTCTGGACAAGGTCATCGCCTCTCCAAAATTCCGAGAAGGGCTCCAACTGACGAACTGTGAGCCACGCCGACCTTCCGTGTTCCTCCGCTATTCCGTATCCGCCAAGTAAGCAGAACAACAGTTCGTCCTCAATATCCTCATGGCGGACAATTCTGGAGGGCGTAACGGCCTGACGGTATAGCCCTTCAGCAGATTGCCAATTCTCCTCTAAGTCGAATGTCTTGCCATGCCATTGGCCCTGGCTTTCTCCCATAAGAATGTCCGCACTTAGGGGCAAGGCACGGAATGTGGTTGTAGTATGCTGCTGAGCAGTCATGGTCGGAACCTTCCGCAAAGGTAGCTTTCGCGGTCCAATTGGCGTAACTCAATCGGTGTCTTGGGATTGGTTGGCAACCGCAGTGTCTTAGCGATTTCCCAAGGGCACCCATGAACTCGAGTCTGAGGATGGGATGGAAAGCCCATCGCCTGTTGAGACCGCCGGCGTCAGTCGATAACGTATACCATCTGTATACGTGACCGTGACATCGAAACTCTCTCCGTATACAGTTTCGATGTCGCTTTCTCGTGTCATTAGGTCCTCAAGAACCGCGACCATTTGGGCTATGACTTCATTGGGAGGACGCTCAGAGACGCTTTTTGTCGTGAACACGATTAGGACATCGAAGCCGTCCAACAACCGGAGCTCCAGTTCGCCTATTGCATCGAGGAGGGTTAGTCTGATGGCCTCGAGGCGCGGGCCGTCTATTTCTTCATCGGTGCGGTCGACGCCGATTGCTTGTTGTTTGAGGAGCAGATTAACCGATGATTCCAATGCACCGTGTCTGATACGTAGCAATACTTCGTCTGCATTCCCCGCTCCACTGATGAAGCTTCCCAGATTGCCTCCGCTGCCGCCCATGTTATACCTCCAATTCTTTCTGGACGCTCTCGATGACCGCTCGCAAGCATTCAGAGTGCCGACCAAAAACGTCCCAATCCCTTTCATGCTCGGCCAATTGCCGCATGTATTCCGAGAGCTGCTTGATTTCCCTCAAGTTCTGTCTCCAGACTGTGAACTGTGCCGACAGGGGCCTTTCCTTCGCATTTCCGCTAAGCAATCCACCAGCTTCCCGGTGCATCGCTACGCCTTCCCTGTATGCATATCGTAGCCACCCCAATCCATCGAATATCTCCGCCCCGACAGCAAAATATAGGGGCGTGAGGAGCGGGTCTAACCCCCCAAAGACGTGTATTGGGACCGTAACTTTTGCTGCGTCTAACGATTTCCTTAGTTTAGCAATGTTCACGAGTCGGTCGTGAATTGACTCTCCGACCTCACGTTCGGTTACTCCAACGATATCGAATGTTCCCAGAAGCGCGACATTTTCCGCCAATAGTGAATCAAGGTGGTGATAATCCGACCCCATGGGCGGTTTGAGCAGGAGAACCGAACCGAGGCGTTCGCGGTTGTCGAAAAAAATACGCGCACGTTGGATCTGTGCCGCATACGGTTCCCTACTGTCCCAATTGACCACAGCTGGTGCAGCTTCCCGGTCTAGGGAGTCAATGACATGTTCGTAGTCTGATTCCTCCCATTGAATGGGTCCACTTAGGCCTCCGGCGAACGAGCTCCCCGAGGGGCTTCCTTGTTTCTCGTACCCACCGCTATCTATGACCAACAAACGCGGCTTGGCATAGTCGGATTGCTTGAAGCCCATCCTGAAGGAGTGCGCACCTTCAAGCAAGCCGTGCTCTATATCATATGCGGAAACCAGCAAGGATTCCTCTAGTTCACGAGTGAGGATACCACTGTGAATCTTAGAGTAGTGGATTAATTCGGGTTCCGCATCCGGGGTGCTTGTAAGTATGTAAGGCGCAAGCGCAAGGCTGGACATGCTTGGAATCAACAAAGGCGTCGAGAACTCGATGCCATTGTTAAGGGTAAGCTGACGACTACGGGCTAACACGCGACGAGTCCAGTACCTAAAATCAGGCGGTCCGCACAGGAATCGCATTCCCCACAAGGGGAATTGGAAGCCTCGCAACTGTGCGTTTGTGCGATTGGCATGCCAAGCTCGTTGGCCAAGCGGTACACATCAGGCTTCGTCCAATCAAGGAACGGAGCCACCGCGACAATCGTGCCTCCGGTACAGAGTCCGTAAGACCGTCCCATAATCTGTATAAATTCGGGGCTACAATCTGCATAATCTGTCCCCGCGTGTATACCCAGTACGACGACACCAGAGTCGGACGGGAATTCCAGCAGGGCCACTTGCAACAGAAAGGCGTTGCGACCACGGATTTCACCTGCGTGGAATCTTGAGCCCGCGTATCGTACGCGCCGCCAAGGTATGTTTAGCCAACTGCAAATGCTGGCCATGGCTCTGCTCTCGGCCTCAGCGGCCGGCTGGCCGAAATCCACGAAGAGGGCAACGGGTTCGAGCCCTTGTTGGACGGATAGCGCCAAGAGGGTTGAAGAATCGATGCCACCGCTCGCCAAGACAAGTGTCGAGCTTCGTCGTTCCGATGTCGTGTGCTGCGAAACCAATGCGTCCCCGTTCTGATTATGCGACGGTTGAATCACAGGGTAGCTTGTGGCCGGTTATAGCACCGTTCGATGTAGGCTGACAAGCGAGCCGTTGTCCACTATCCTTGCTTGAAGTTTGAGGATGCAACCGATTAGGAATTGACAAGGCAATGACGCAAGACACTCAAAATGAAGCAGGTTCGCAGTCGGCAAACATGCAGTTCGAATACGCGTGGCGTTGGTTCGACTTGCATGCCAAGCAACGTGTTTCCATGTTCAACTTCTTCCTGTTGTCGGTTGGTGCTCTGGCAACTGCCTATGGTCTGTTGCTTCGAGAACAGCTGTATATCGTAGCCGCCGTGGCAGCTTTTATGGGTGTTTTCGTCAGCCTGGTGTCGTGCCTGTTGGATGTGAGGAACCATGAACTGGTCAAAATGGGCGAAGAGGCCCTAAAGGGAGTCGAGAAAGCGCACCTCACCGAGTGTCTAATCCTAACCGACGAAAAACAACCATCTCCGCTGTTGAAGCATGGATGGTTGATTAGGTCGTTAGAAATGGTTGTGGCCATCGTTTACCTCGCTGGGGCGGTGTACTCAGTTATCTTAGCGCTGGGATGTTTGACCTGATACTCCGAAATTCCATCCAGACCAGAATCATGATCTTAGGCCAATACGCTTGCCCCATTTCCGGTACCAGTTGTAGTGCCAGTCTTGCGAGTCGACCCGTTATTTCTGCAAGCACGGGTGATACCAGCCCAGGTCCGAGTTTCGTATATCAAAACGTACGACCCGATTTGTGCGCCTCCCATTCACGCATGATTCAAACCGAGACACTACCAGCGACATTGACGAGTGGCGCGACCGTTACCGCCACTGGCATAATAGCGGTGTCGCTGACCAACGACGACCGGCCGGCCGTCACCGACAAACGGGGAGGCCGGTTTCGCGTCAACCCCGCACGCCCAGCCCAATTGTTACGGCATCGTACTCTCGCCCCAATTCCGCGGCGTTGCCAGTTCCGCAGGCGCACGGCACAGCGGCTCCTAGGGGGTGTCGTCAAAACAGTGAGAGGGTGGTAAATTGCCGGTAACCGGGAGAGTGTGGAAGGTGGGGAGTATGACGGCAGCGCACCGGCGCCACGATATGACAGACGGTGTTTGGGAGCGGCTGAGGCTGTACCTGCCCGGGGGAGAAGGCAAGAGAGGTCGGCCGGCCCATGACAACCGGCGGTTTATCGACGCCGTTTGCTGGGTTCTGCGCACCGGCGCTCCTTGGCGCGATTTGCCCCCGGACTACGGAGACTGGAAGAACACCCACCGCCGCTTCTGCCGCTGGCGGGACCGGGGTGTGTGGGCCGGACTGTTGGAGGAAGTGATGGATGACCCTGATTTCGAGTGGCTGATGATAGACGCCAGCTACATCAAGGCCCATCCCCACAGTGCCGGCGCTCGGGGCGGAAATCAGGCTATTGCCCGCACCAAAGGGGGCTGAACAGCAAGTTGCACCTGGCGGTGGACGCCCACGGAATGCCGGTAAGGCTGGCGGTTACTGGAGGCACGGTGGCCGACTGCTCTTTGGCGTTGCCCCTGATCGAGGGTATAGAGGCGGAGTGTCTGCTGGCGGACAAAGCCTATGACACCAATGAAATCATAGCCACCGCTCGGGGATTGGGAATGAACCCGGTGATACCGCCCAAAAGCAACCGGAGGGAAAAGCGGGACTACGACCAGGCACTGTACAAGTTGCGGCACTTGGTGGAGAACGGATTCTTGGACTTCAAGCAGTGGCGCGGAGTGGCGACCCGTTATGCCAAGAGAGCGGCGTCGTACCTGGCCATTTGCCAACTCCGGGCAGTGATGATCTGGAGCAAACTCTTTTGACGACACCCCCTAGCGGGGATGGGCCTGGAGACGCCGCAATTGGTTGGGTTGCCCACTCGTCTTACTTAGGAGCCATACCCAAACGATACGGGATTCGCGGGGTCAAGGCTAGAGTTGGTAATATCCAGATCGGTGGCGAGAGGGTTTTCGACCATCTATTTCCCGAAGAGCGGTTTAACCGGTGGTGTGTGGGCGAACTGCACATTCTGGACCGACAAATAGTGCCTAATGCCCGCCGCGATTACTTCGAACCTAATGCGCACCTCAGGCATCTGGAAATCAATTGGGTCCCGTGTTCCGCCAGATAGCGATGCGATGTCGGTCAGCGTCATCATTGCGCAACCGTAGAGTAAAGGTAGCAGCTGAGCTATCGGAGTTGGAAGCGATGTGCTACCTCACGACCTCAGGATATCTAGCGCCAACCGATGCGGAGGCATTGGTGCAAAACGCGCGCGCACGGCTGGGGGTAGTCAGCGAAACATTGTGCTCAGTAGGAGCAGTGGACGGACAATGGGACCAAATCATCAGAATCAAAGATAGCCTGAAAGGGATCAATGTCGACCGCCAAAACTTGTCGTTAGCCGCCTTGGACCCTGAAGAACTGGCGGTCTGTCAGAGTGTGTTTGGCGCTGTGATTGACGAGTCTACTTCCCCCGCTGTGGCAATGCGGATCATCCAAGCCACACTCGCACGGGTAATGAGGTCGCAAACTTGAGCCAAAGCGACGTGTCCCACCCTCGTCGTAGCGCGGGACTAAGGGCTCAAGTTGGTGGGGCCGGCACCCTTCAACATGCAAGCGACGTGGTCGCACCCGCAACACAAACCAGTGGTAGCCGTATGCGATATCCAAACCATGGCGTCGGGCTCAAGGACTTGAGCTACCGTCGGGCAACCTCTGCACCCCGGTCCGGTGGTCAGTAATTAATGCCCCACTATGTTGTGTAAACCATGCCCGAGCGTCGGGTGACCCCAACCATTGTCCGGTTTCCCCAGGTTCTGGGTCCCAATCAAGGGACCCGTCATCTTTGGCGCGCGCGGAGGATGCGCTGGTTAGAAACTGGTCAGGCAACGACAACGGGTTCGCCACTGTCAAGTCCGCGAAGCGACAAAGTACCATCATGTGCAGCATTGGGCTGGGTAACGGCTTGTCGCGGTTTCTCGTTACCGGTGTACCGTTGTATTTGACCAAGGGGAAAAACAGGGCGGAGATATTCGGGCTTTCGAACCACTTCCTTAACTGGTCGTGGATGAGGGTCTTCAGTGACCAGGTATATGTTCCAAGAATGAAACCGTTCGTTGGTAGTGGATTGCTTTGCTGGCACGAAACCCAGTAATCCTTCGATTCGGCCAAAGGGGCTGCAAAATGCTCCAATAGATTGCTGATACTGATCTGGTCGCGAACAGTTAGAAGTATCACGAAATACCCTGAACTTTGATTCTGATCGTAACAGGATTGCTGGTCGAGGAGGATTTGTCTGATCGCTGCAAAGCGCCAAAGCTGCTTCCCTGTTTGTGGCGTATCAACCAAGCTCGAGATCTCGTCGCAGAAGTCCAGATTGTACAGTGTGACAAGTTGGCTCTGCGAGTACGCAGAGCCATCGCGGTCGCGCCCTAGGATGACGACCTCTTCCATAGAACCGAAAAATGTCCGTGCTTTGAATCCTTGAGCGCGCAAATTGGCGCGCAATTTTCTGATGTGGCGGCGCCCGTTCTTGTCCCTCCCGGTAGGTTTAGCCGGTAGTTCGAATGCAACGACTTCGTCAATCAGGTCGCGCCACAACTGGAGGTCCAGAAGGTCTACACCCGGGAGCCCCATGTAACGATATCGGAAGCCGAACTCCGAGTTAAGGAAGTGCAGTAACGGAGTATTCCACGCTTGGCGGACCGTCCGTTTAGCTGGGGTGTCAAACGGGTTAGGCACGGCTAAATTCGAACGTCCAATTGTTCACGGAACGCGTCGATGATTGCTTGGTAGACGTTGGCGTCCAGCTCTTGGCTCTGAATGGCTGCATCGAGGATGCTGATCACGGCCAGCCACTTTTGCTCGTCGAGAGGGAGATATTGTTCGACCAACGAGGAAATACTGATCGGATCGTCCACCTCTTGGGGTACCCAAGCCGCCTGGCTTGCAGCTTCTCGTTGGACCGCCTTCAGCACTTCTGCTTCAATCCTTCGAGTTCTCCCGCGACCTTGCGTCAGCCCGGCCTTGACTAGACTTTGTACACCTTCGAGCAGCTCGTGGTTCCGGGATAAGCCTTCGGGGTCTAGGGCGCTTAATCTCTTGCGGTGGGGCCTTATGTCCCTAGGGCGTGTCTTCATTCAGAATCCACACTCTTGAAACACACTCCGTCAGTATGGACGACACAGCGATTGCGCCACAATTAGCCTTCAGGTAACGGCATCGACACAGATGCGAAAGAGCGGGCACCACACGGTGCCCGCTCTTGTTATCAGTCCGCCAAGCCGGAAACACAATCCACCACACACAAAAGTTGCCACAACTGGACTGCCCGGGGTAAGATACAGGCGACGGTCCGGATTCGAAGCAGGTCCGTCGCCACAGTGAGGGGAAGGGTTTCGTCCGCCAAGGCGGGCCGGTCCTTCCTCATTGAAAGGATCGGGGCATTTCTGCTCCCGAAACGATGGGCTTTACCTTTGCAGGAGAGGCCTACCGCTTCCCTTCGCTGTGATTATACCACGCTTGGTAGAGAGCTTCTCAAGCACACGCTGTCAGTAAAAAGGAGTCCATCATGACGCTCGACATCGACGAACAACTCGCTAATTTCCGTGACGCTCGGGCCCTGGTCGTGGAGTCCCTCGACGACATCGACACCAAGATCGCAGCGCTACTCAACGCGAAGAAACTCCTCTCCGCCAACGTCAAGGTAGCGGTCACCCAATTCAACGGCCAAGAAAACCCCAGCAAGTTCATCCCCACCCAGGCTCACATCATCAACGTCAAACAACCGGACGTGGACATATCCAGCATCCGTGGCTGCGCGAGCATACCTGAAGCCATGTTCGCGTGGGCCGACGCCCACGGTGGCGAACTGCTGGGCAAGGAACTCGCCAGCGCCATCAGAATAGCTGGCATCAGTAAAGCCAAGAATGACAACAGCGCCGCCGCCACCATCCAGAACTTCGCCGTCAAAGCGTACGCCAAACATTGGGAGAAGACCGGTTCGAACCATTTCCGCCGTCTGTATCCAGCTGACGAGGCTCCATCACCGCAATCCACCGTGCCTGATAGACTCGGTGTCGAACGACCCTCAGAACACTCACTTGGCGCCGATTAATCGCACCCGGAATCCATTCCCCGGATGCGGCCCAAATACACCCAAAACTGACACTTTTAGGTTGCGGAGTATACGCCAATAAAGTACAATTGTTCGCACGCAAAACACATATTTCGAGGCCGCCAAACAGTCACGCCCAGCGACCCCGATCCACGAAAGCACCACCCGGGATCCGTCAAATCCAAGGGGCTTTCGCTTTTGATTCTAGCGGCGCGTGCCGCAAACCTCAACCCCCCGTCAGGGGTTAATGCCAGCGCACGCCAGAACCAGACTCGGAGTCCCTCCGGTCCCTCGGGTGAACCGGAGGGACAATCATGCCTACCCGCTTCCACTTTTCCAAACGCCAGCGCAAAAAGATACTGCCCCTCCTACCCGGCAAGGACACCGATCCCGGATACACCGCGCACGACACCCTGCTCGATTTAGAGGCCATGATTACCTACGCACGCGAGGGCCATAGCTGTCGTGGACTCGATGAGGACTTCGGCAAATGGGCCACTATCTACCAGCGCATGTACCGATGGATGAAACAGGGCGTGTTCTTCGACCTGTTCGAAGAACTCATCGCGAAGCAAGGGGTCGGTTCCCTCATCATTGACGGTACCATCGTAGCAGTACATCAAGACGCCACCGGAGCCCACAGGAACCAAGGCGACCCCAGAAGTCAAGCCATTGGCAAGAGCAGGGGTGGGCGTACCACCAAAATCATCGCCGCTTGTGATGAGAATGGACAGGTTTTCAACATCCTCGTTGTCCCAGGCAACGACAATGAAGGCCCTTACACGGCCAATTTCACCCGAGGCATCGACGCCGATCATTTCATCGGCGACAAGGCGTACGACAGCGGCCCATTGCTGGAAGAAATTGCCCAGCGCGGGACAGAAATAACGGTCCCGCCTCGAAGCAACCGTCTCATACAGCGCACTTACGACAAGGAGAGGTACAAAACGCGGCACCTCATCGAAAACGCCTTTCAGAAAATGAAGCGTTTTCGCGGGATCGCGACCCGCTACAAAAAAACAGCCCGAATGTACATCGCGCTGATAATCCTGATCCTCATCTACCTGGTCACCAAGATAGGCAAAAGCGCCCTTCGCATGGTCGACATCTGGCGACCCAACATGCCCACCGCAGGCCGAGAACTATACGTCCCTGAACACTTGCGCGAAGAATACGAGCGTTCCCTTTTACAACGGCGGGCGGATTTCGATTGGTTCTCACCGCCAAACCAGTCTGGGTGGAAATCACCCTACTCCTGAACCGGCCGAAACACCCTCCCAATCGAGCTCCTTAGCATCAGCCTGCCTACAGCTGAACAACCACCGAAATGACCGACTCTATGGTAGCCAGAACCAACAAACATCCCTCATACGAAGCACGAGGCCAAAAGGCACCGTCGCTGACCTCAGGACGTTGGGGCACCGAAAACCCGCTTCTCAGGTGATGCTATGAGGAAATTTCGCTACTCCGATTCCACGGCTGGCGCGTCGGACATTGACCGATTGTCCAACGGATTTCGTAATCGTTCCAAACGCCTGAAATTCCGGGTATTTCCGGTTTCTTGAGGTTCACCGGCGTCCGAGAACTTGCCCGGGACGGGCGTTGCGGAGCCGGGCGAAAATCGCCGTATCAGGCTCTGTAACGGGATTTTCGCTTTTCGCGTATAACATCCCGACGAATCCCGGAGAGGGCGTCTCCGTGCGTCTGGAGACGCCCCAAGGCCAGGCCATGCCGATATGGCAAATTCTGCCTGTGCAGTCAGGGCCCCGGATGCACACCGGCCAATACCCGGGCCCGTCGGCGGCGTGGTCCAAGCCTGCTCAAAACGAGCAGTTTTCCTATACGACCCCGACCGCGATCACGACCAGGATGCCGCCGTAGGCGAGCCACATGTACCAGCGGGTCCAACGATTTTGGGGTGAGTTAAGTCGTTCATTCTCGTTCATCATCGGTGCGCCTCCTGCGGCACGCCGACGGCGCACCCTGTCATCATTATGATGGTAGTGGTGGTGGTGGTGGTGGTGGCGCTAATGATGACGGGCATCGCCGAGGCGTCAATGACCCGTAGACCGTCTGGGTCGTGACCGTCGCAGTATGGGCGCATTTCGCCCCGTTTTGCAGGTCACTCAACTTCGAAGCCTGAGGGCAACTCGACTCGCAAAGGCCCGATTTTGGGTAGGTCAGTGGTTTACGGAATCTGTCGCATCCTTGCTCAGATTCCGCCGCAACTACGTTGTAATCCGAGTAGCGAAATTTCCTCCTCTCCTGACAACTTCCCTTGACAACCCCCTTGATAACCTCAGTAATCCCGCTCCCTTGCACGTGAAACAGCGACCAGAGCCTGAAGGCCAACTTCAAAGGCGCCATGACCAAGAGGAGGAGCCATGATGCCTATCAAAGATAGGGAGAACCCGGATGACTGCAAGCGCGCCTGCATACTGCGGGCGAAGGGCCAAGCGGTATCCGGCATCATCAAACGCGTTGCCTCCATACAGGTGAGCAACCATGCCGATTAGCATTTCCACGTGTGGGGAGCTTGGGAATAGAGATTACCCCACCTGATGAACGACAATAAGTCCTGCCGGTCGCGACGACTACTTTTGCCGGTCGAGATGAGGTAAATCATCCGGTACGGAGGTACCGGATTGATCACAGACCGACAAGTCGCACTATTGAGGCGGAAACTTATGGAAGGAAAGACTCAGGAGACAGCAGCGGCCAAGGCTGGAATGAGCGTGCGCTCGGCACGGAAATGGCAAAGCGGCCCGTTGCCGTCGGAAACCAGGCAAGAGCGCCAGTGGCGCACCCGGCCCGATCCCTTCGACGGGGTGTGGGAGGAAGAGATCGAGCCCCTGCTACAAGGAGAAGCGGCGGGCAAGCTGAAGGCAACGACAATTATCGAGTGGTTGGAGGAGCAGCATCCCGGCCGGTTCAGCGCTTCCCAGCTGCGCACACTGCAACGACGATTACAGGATTGGCGGGCGCTAAACGGTCCGGATCAGGAGGTGTACTTCCCCCAGGAGCATCCACCCGGCCGGGAAGCCCAGTTCGACTTCACCCACGGCAGTTCCCTGAAAGTGACTATCGCCGGTCAGCCCTACCGCCACCAGCTGTTCCAGCTGATCCTCAGCCACTCGGGGTGGCGCTACGCGGAGCTCGCCGCCGGCGAGACCTTCCTGGCGTTGCAAAAGGGTCTGCAATCTGCCCTCTGGACCCTGGGCGGCGTGCCTGAGGTGGTGCGCAGCGACAATACCTCTGCCGCCACCCACGAGGTGAAACGCAGCCGGGGGCGGGCGCTTAACGACAATTACGCCGCCCTGCTGGACCACTACGGTCTCCAGTCCACCCGCATCAATCGCGGCCAGAGCCATGAAAATGGCGTCGCCGAGCAGGCTCACTACCGGCTCAAGGACGCCATCGACCAAGCCCTGATGCTCAGAGGCAGCCGCGACTTCGACACCGTCGACCACTACGCCGACTTCATCCGGCAGATGGTCGCCAGGCGCAATCGCCTGGTACAAGGGAAGCTGGAGCAGGAAATGCCTTCGCTGGGACCCCTACCCTCAGCTCCCATGCCGGAATACGTCAACTACCAGGCCAAGGTCCGTAAGTGGAGCACCGTCAAGGCAGCCGGTCGGACCTACTCCGTGCCCTCCCGTCTCATCGGGAAGGAGGTGCGGATCCGGCTGTACGCCGACTGGGTGGAAGTGTACTACAAGGGCAGTCTGGTGGAACGCATGGCGCGGGTGCACGGTGAGGGGGAAGCCAACGTCAATTACCGCCATGTCATCGGGTCGCTGGTGCGCAAGCCAGGGGCCTTCGCTCGCTACCGCTTCCGGGAGCAGCTGTTTCCCACCATGCACTTCCGCCTCGCCTACGACGGGCTCAGGAAATGGCGTGGGGAACGAGCCGACGTGGAGTACGCGCGCATCCTGCACCTGGCGGCGACCACGATGGAAGCCACGGTGGACAGCGCGCTGGACCTGCTTTTGGAAACGGGGGAGACCTTCGACTACGCTGCGGTGAAGGAGTTGGCCGAGCCCAGGGCGCCGGAAGCTCCGCTGCTGACCCTGTCCGGGAAGCCGGACCTGAAAGTCTACGACCGCTTGCTCACGGTCAGCCTGGCCACGGTGGAGGTGTGCGGATGACGGACACCAGCATCATGCAGGAACGCATCAGCGATCTGTGCCACCAATTCAAGCTGCCCACGGTGGGGGCGGAAACCACGCCGCGTTTCACCGCCGCCGGCCACGGCGACGCCCTGCCCACCTTCCTTGAGGTGCTGGAGCAGGAAGCCGAGGATCGCCGTCAGCGTCGCATCGACCGGCTGCGCAAGATATCCAGGCTGCCCTCGGGCAAGACCTGGGAGACCTTCGAGCACGACCGGATGCCCTTGGCACTCAGGCAGCAGATGGACCAACTGGCCCAGGGCAGTTTCGTAGATAGCGGCGTCAACGTGCTGGCCTTCGGATTGCCCGGCACCGGCAAGACCCACGCCCTGTGTGCCTTGGGCCACCGCCTAGTGGAAGCCGGCCACTCGGTCCTCTTCGCCCCAGCCTATCGTCTGGTGCAGGAACTGCTCGCCGCAAAGCGCGACCTTGCCCTGCCCCGGCAGCTGCGCAAGCTGGACAACTTCGACTTCCTGCTCCTCGACGATCTGGGCTACCTGCCCCAGGGGGCCGAGGAGTCCGAGGTCCTCTTCACCCTCATCGCCGAACGCTACGAGCGGAGGTCGCTGGGCATCACGTCCAACCTGGTCTTCTCGGAGTGGGAGCGCATCTTCGCCAACCCCATGGCCACCGCGGCCGCCATCGACCGGGTGGTGCATCACTCCGTCATCCTAGAGTTTGACGTCCCCAGCTACCGCACCGGCGCGGCCCAGCAACGCCGCCAGCCAGAGGAGGTGAACCGGCAAAACTAATCGACGTAACCGGCATTTCTAGTTGACGCGGGACACCACCCAAGCAGTGAACCTAGCAGCGAGTAGGATCCGCGCGAATTATCTGCAAGCCCACCTGCGGAACAACTCACAAGAGAGGTTATGATGAAAACCAAGGGTCTATTATTACTGGCATCACTGGCGATGATGATCATGTTCACCGGCGTCGTCGCCGCGGAGGGCCCTGTCAAGGAGGTTTATCCCCAGGGCACATCCGAGCAGTCAGGAACGGCAGACTGGGCGTCCTTGGACTAGGTCAAAGCCAGAGGCGGCGAAGCCGAAATCTACGAAAGCCGCGAAGACGTTCCTACCGACGTCCTCGAGGGCGATCCCCATGGCGCCTCCGCCAGCCCGGACGATTTACCAAGCGCCGTGTCCCGTTCGCAAATGCCCATGGCCGGTTCGCTAACTTCGACAGCCGGGAATTGCACCTACAGGACCAGGAGCGACGATATCCACCATTCGGGCTCACAGCTTTCAGTCCACGGATGGTGGGAGACAGTTAGTTCCACAGGCTGCCCAAGCAAAGCCGATGTCAACGTCCAACTCCAGGGGCTGATGTGCCAGTCCTACTGGGGCATTGAAGTCTGCTGGTGGGAAACCATTCAACCAGACGGTGAAGACGACGCGAACCTCTGGCCAGGTGGAGGTAGTGGCAAGAGAGTAACCGGACGGAGCGACTGCGCTTCGAACATAGGAACTGGATTCCGCAGTGTCGTTGACGTGGACCTCGTCGGTATATGGGACCCGTCGCAAAAGCTAGAGTCAGCTGGAGAAGAACTCCAATGCCGGCCCCCGGAACCATACTCGTAGCCCTCAACCCCTGAATTTCGGTCGGATGCATAACCGTTGCATCCGACCTTGTTACCCCCGACGCTCCAGATACGCCAGAGGAGGCCCTCTACTATGCATCCGACTTTGGTTCTCCAAGCCTTTGGGGAACTTTCACCAGACACTGCCAGCGCGGGCGTGGACTCCGTGGAGGAGGACCTCTACAGCGTTTTCAACGCCCGTGCTGAAATGATGGGCTGGTCCATGACCAACAGTATGACGACTACGATCGACGGGCGTGGACGGACGACGCGGTCAACAGTAACGCCCCGACCGCCATACCGTCTCCTGTGGGGTATGAACGAGGCGGAACTGACTCCGGAGGCCAAAGGAGCGCAGATCGGATGGGTACAGGTCGGACTGAAAGATGGTATTGCCAATCCCGCGGTGGTGTTACCTCCACTGGTCCAGTGCTTCGATGACGCGCTCCGGCGTTTCGGGGCCTTGGAGCTGTCCAGTCTACAGGTGGTAGCATTCGACCTGGAACCAGGACATGGGACGCTGGAAGACGGCGTTGCCGACAGGGGGACCCCTGGCGAGAATTTCTTCAACCTTGGCTCCAAATCGAAAGTGGAGGCGGTGGTCGCTTTTGACCAGGAGATGTTCGGCGGTCATACGGTGGCCGACATGCAGTATGTGGGATACGACTGGCAGCCAGTCCCAGTACCTGATGGAGATCAAATCCACTGGCCGGCAGATATGCGGGGTACCCTGACGCCCTCGGATCTCGGCCTATCGGTCTCGCTGCCAGAGTGGACAGCTGGCAGCGTGGGGCGGGAGCTCGCACTGGTCATACGTGCGACGCACGATTTGGCGCAGGATGCCAGGAACTTCGCAGTTCGAATAACCCGTAACGGGTAGTTGGCGGAGGCGGAGCATGGTTCCCCGTGCCAGCGCAGGGCATGGATGGTACTTGATAATTGATACTTATCAAGCGCAATGGGAGGAGAACCGCCGCCCCTATCGCCAGAGGTGGCTACCGCCTCAAGGGCAGCCGGCAGGACACCACCTCGGCTTCCCCAGACGAACCGGACGACGCTTAGATCAACGGCAGCTGCGGCCTCACTCAGACCCCCATCGCCTCACCGCCAGTCATAGCCATGACGTCAGGCATCATCCAGGTGGTACAACATTCCGCCGCTCCGCTGGCATGTTTTGCCAACGCCTTTGACACCACGACCTGTTCCGACGCAGCCGGCCGCCACCGACGACGGGGCGGCTAGTCTTGTTACCAGCGCCAGATGCCAAAATCGTCATAGGCAGAGCGGACTCGCGGTAACTACTGGCGTACTCCAAGTAGCAGTGTCCTAATCCGGCGCCTCCTAAACGGAGGTCCGCCGCCCGGCGCCTCGGGTGACGAGCGATCTAAACGTCACCGGGACTGACGGTACTACTGTGGTCGGCTCAACGCAGTGACGAGATTCGTAGAAAGTTTGGCTACTTTCAGCTACTCTCCATCCGAATCTGGAGTAGCGAAATTTTCTCGTGATGCTATACATCTACGCCGTGCAACGGGCGCTGCCGCAGTACCGTGACTTCAGGATAGCCGGCGAGATCGTCTATCCGAACCGCACGGTGCGAGTTCTGCAAGGCGGCCTGCCCGCTTCGTTCATCACCGACCTCGGCGCGTCGTGCTGGCCGTTTCTTGGCTGCCTACGCCAGTTCCATGATGGCCCTGCTGCTGACCGGAAATTCCCGGGATATACTCGATATGGCGGTGCAACGCCTACGGGGCACGCGCCGTGACCGTAGCCTAGGGCTCGGTCAAACGACTAGGCCTTTAGTATGGGCCGCCGTCCCGCAGGAGGCTCCCCGATGATGAACGAGAATGAACGACTCAACTCACCAAAAAATCGTTGGACCCGCTGGTACATGTGGCTCGCCTACGGCGGCATCCTGGTCGTGATCGCGGTCGGGGTCGTAATCGTGGCGATGGCACCCGCCCCCGGCAACAACGGCAAAACGGCGGTGAGTCACCAGAAATTGGCGACATTGACCCCCGATGAAGTAGCTGCGCTAATCCGCCAACACGCCAGCATTAACAGCCCCGCTGAAGTGAACGACTTGCAATCCATCGCGAACCAGGATGGCATCACTCTCGATGAATCCATCATGCGTTTTGCCTGGCGCGATGATTTCTCAAAGATGGTAACGGCCATCGAGAAGGAAAACCCCGACAGCGTCGTTGATGTTGCCATGACCAGCGGGTCATCGGCCTGGATCAAGTTTTCAGGTTCCATCTCCGGCAACGCCCGAAATGCCATCGACAAATTCCAGTCCGAAAACCCTCACGTTACCTGGACTTTGCACAAAAGTTAGATGAATTATAAGAACAGGGTAAGCTGGCCGGACCCTCCTGGAAAAAGGCCAAGCGATGCTCACCCTGCCCAACGCGATTGTACCCGTACTCCATCCCTTCGCCATGCTGTTTCGCAGCCCGACCTGGCGGAAAGCCCAAATCCTGTTGATCGGCGCAATACTGGCTCCCGGCCAACGCACCGTGGCATCGGCGCTCCGTGTCATGGGACTGAGCGACGACCGCAACTACGCCCGTTATCATCAAGTGCTCAATCGGGCGGTGTGGTCGCCCCGCCAAGCGGCACGCATCCTGTTGGGACTGCTAATCCTCCACTTGGATCAAGGCGATGGTCCGTTGATCTTCGGCATCGACGAAACCCTGGAACGGCGCCGCGGTCCTAAAATCAAATCCTTGGGCATCTACCGCGATGCGGTGCGTTCCAGCCGGAGCCACCTGGTCAAGGCCAGCGGCCTGCGCTGGATCTCCCTGATGTGGCTGGGCCAGGTCCCCTGGGCGGGACGCTATTGGGCCTTGCCTTTTCTCACCGTGCTGGCGCCTTCGGAACGCTACTACCGGCAGCGCGGACGTCGCCACAAAAAACTCACCGACTGGGCTCGGCAGATGGTCATGCAACTGCGCCGCTGGCTGCCGCAGCGCCCCCTGGTGCTGGTGGGCGACGGCGGCTACGCCGTCCTCGACCTGCTCCACTGCTGCCAATCCCTCCGTGAACCCGTTACCCTCATCACCAGATTGCGCTTGGACGCGGCCCTCTATGAACCGGCCCCGCCCCGTCAGCCCGGTCAGAACGGTCGGCCCCCGCTGAAAGGCCGACGGCTGCCCGCGCTGAAATCACTCGTCGACCATCCCGGTCAGTCCTGGGCCACCGCCGCGGTAGCCTGGTACGACGGCACGACCCGTACGGTGGAGCTCACCTCGCAAACTGCGGTCTGGTATCGTTCGGGCAAGCCGCCGGTGCCCCTGCGCTGGGTCTTGGTTCGAGACCCCCAAGGCGAATTCGCCACACAGGCTCTGCTGTGCACTGACCTGGCCGTGGAACCGGCGCAGATTCTGGAATGGTTTGTGCTGCGCTGGCAACTGGAGGTCACCTTCCAGGAGGTGCGAGCGCATCTGGGTGTGGAGACCCAACGCCAGTGGTCGGACCGCGCCATCGCCCGCACCACGCCAATCCTCATGGGCCTATTCTCCTGGACCACCCTGGCGGCTCACTTGATGCAGGAACAACAGCCCATGAGCCATCGCACCGCGGCCTGGTACGCCAAGCCGTCGCCGACCTTCGTAGATGCCATCGCTCTGGCGCGCCGCCACTTGTGGCTGGCCTCCGAGGGTTTTTCGCTGTCCGACGCAGAACCGGATATATGGAAAGTCCCGGCTGTCCTGTACCACCGACTTGTAGATTCACTCGCCTACGCGGCTTGAAATGTGCAAAGCCTAGGTTACGGTCAGCCTACAAACCGGTAAAGACCCGGGGTTCACCAAGCGGGAGGTGGAGGAAGCGGTAATCGGAGCGCATTTCGCGGTGATGGCAGAGGACGGTGTACAGGACAGCGTGACCTATTACGACAGCGACGCCATTGAAATCGTCGTGACCGTCCAGATGGCAACTCCGCCCTCCGGTGAAAAACTATCCTCTCTGGAGAAGGCAGCTGAGCGCGGCGCCGCCGACGCCACCAGGCCGGACATCACGGACAGCCTCGCCATATCGCTGTCGGTCGTCCAGCATGACATCAGTGGAACCGACGGCTCCCTTGCGCCCAACTGACGCGGCTTGACACATTCCGTCGCGTTAGCTTTAGCATGGAGCGGTGCCACGGTACCTCAGTCTGGTAGAGCAATGGCTTGATACCCATGTGTCGCCGGTTCGAGTCCGGCCCGTGGCACCGTGATCAAGGTACACCTGCCCGGGCGCGCACACAAAGCCCGCGACAGAAATCAGGTTCTGTCGTTAGTCGACTGAACCAATGTGTCAACACATTCTGGAATTCCTGAATGAAGACACGCTCTAGTGATTTCTGCAATGCGCACGTTGAATTCTAACAACCGGTTCCTGTCTCTTTGTAGCAGAGGCAAACCTTCATTTATGCCTGTTAGTTCCTTGGTCGTTCTGGCCAAGACTTCCTTGGCCCTTTCAGATTCTTGAATATCATTCGCCCACCGGTCTATGTTCCGCATCAGTCTGGGCAATTGAACCATGAAATCCTGAAGGGTCGTGTTGTTTTCAAAGTCGTTCCTTGCTGCGTTGGGGATCAACCGATCGTGGGTCAAAATTACCTCGCCAGTGATGCGCCGGCTGTAGGTTGGCCTGGCAAAAAAATGGCTCAAGGTACTGTCGGTCAGAGATAGAAAACCCGAACTTTTTCAGCAGCAATCCCCGCAGGTTGCGATCCTTGATTGTTTCGCGAGCGTCATTGACGCAGACCCAGGCAAACCCAAACTCTCGGTTGCTCGTGCCTTTGACATCAAAAAACTGTGGAGGATGGCGACCGCCGTTTTTGAACAGAATGTCCGTGTACGGTCGAAACAATGCAGCCTCTTTGTCGGCAAGCCGCAGTGTTATCGGTACAACTCTGTAATCTCGTTCGTGGGATCGGGCTTCTATCAAACTCCCGTATCGAAAATCTGGGCTAAAGGGTAGCGGAACAACATCGCGCAGGTAATCAACTACCAAGTCCCAGTCGTTCAGTTGGGCATACGCCTGCTCTAGCAACCCGCCCATTATCACGGTGGTCCCGCACTCACGGAAATCCTCTTCGCCTATGGATTCCATGAACACAGATTCTTCCAACAGCCGTTCTAGGTGTAGCACTGGCGGCATTCCTTGTGAACGCCTCTCCTGCTCTCGAAGCAATTTCGTTCTGATGCCAAAAAAATCAAACGTCAACTTGTATGTGTTAGGGTCCTCCTGGGATTTGGTGTAGATTTCCAGCGAGTTGCAAATGTTGAACGCGCTATAAATCCCGATCCCGCGAAACCCCACATTTTCCAAAGGGCTCTTGTCGGAAACGCCAAAACGGATAGCGTTTCGGGCTTGCTCCCTGCTCATACCGTTACCGGTGTCCACAATGGAAACGACATCCGGGTCGATAGCGAATTCAATGGTGGCGGCGTCGGCGTCGACGGCGTTCTGAACGTACTCCCTGAGGGCGTCCAGCGTGTTGCGGTATAAACCGGTTGTCAGGATAGGCAGGATCTCAGCCCCTATATCCTCCTTTGTGAAGTTGACACGGCTACTAACCATCAGATTCACCTTGGTGCGTTCCGGTCTGATCAACTAAGCGCCAGCTAAGGCTTGTTCGAAACGCCAATCTAATCCACGAGCTAACAAGCGCTCCTGCGAAACACCGCAGGAGGTTACGACATCATTACACCGGGATAGTGTAGCCCAGTGGGTACTGCGATTTTCTGCTTAAGACGCTAACACAACGAGTGCGAGCCCGGCAAGACGCCTGTGGGTGGGTTCTTTCGTAAGCCCCAATCCACCGAAGAGATGAGTGTCGGGGCGGGTTGAAGGGGTGAGAAAGTGCCCCTGGCTTCGGGGATAATGGTTTGTGAAACGGCAAACCCACCCCGAAACAGGAGCACCCAATAGATGCTACCACTGGAGCACCCCGACCGCATCCAGATCGCCTTCGACGACCACCGCCTGGTCAGCAATGCTGGGTTGATCCTTCCGTCCACGCTGGCTTTGCATCTGGGCCTGCTCCAACTGGTTGATCGGCACCTGGACCTGGGCCGTGCTCCAGGCGGGGCCAATCCCGGCGACAAGATGATGACGCTGGTGGCTTCCGCCCTGGCTGGGGGCGACTGCATCGACGACGCCGACGTGTTGCGCACCGGAGGAACGGCCAGCGCCATCGGCTGCGTGGTCAAGGCGCCGTCCACGCTGGGAACCTTCCTGCGCAGCTTCCGGTGGGGGCATGTCCGCCAGCTGGATCGGGTGAGCCGGGAGCTGCTGGCCCAGGCCTGGGCTGCTGGTGCGGGCCCGGGCGACGGGCCGTTGACCATCGACCTGGACTCCACCATCTGCGAGACCTATGGACCGGCCAAGGAAGGAGCGCGCCGCCACGGCTACACCGGCCAGCGGGGCTATCATCCGCTGCTGGCCGTGGCTGCTGGCACCGGGACGTGCTGATGGCCCGACTGCGCCAGGGACGGGCCAACACCGCTCGGGGCGCCGCCCACTTCCTGCGTGAGACGGTGAGCCGGGTGCGCTACGCCGGAGCCACGGGGCCACTCACGGTGCGGGCCGACCGCGGCTTCTACACCCGCGCCTTGGTGGCCGTCTGCCGCAACATGGATGTCCGCTTCTCCATCACCATCCGGCAGCACGCCCGCCTGCGCAATCTCATCGAGGCCATACCCGAGACGGACTGGATGCCCATCCCCTACTGGATGGACGGCGCCGCCGACGTGGCCGAGACCACGTATGTCCCCTTCGATACTGAGCCCGACGCCGCGCCGGCGCGCCTCATCGTCCGAAGGGTGCAGCCCGCGCCCGGTTCCCAGTTGGCCCTCTTAGCCGACTACAGCTATCACGGCTTCATCACCGACCGGGAGGGGGATACCCTGGATCTCGAGGCCGACCATCGCCGCCACGCCGAGATCGAGAATGTCATCCGCGACCTCAAGTACGGCGTGGGGCTCAACCATCTCCCCTCGGGCCGTTTCGCCGCCAACGCCGCCTGGCTGGCCGTACAGGTGATGGCCCACAACCTGGCTCGCTGGACGGCGCGCATCGGTCTGGGTCAACAGGTGGTAACCACCAAGACCCTGCGGCGACGCTTCTTCTCTCTCGCCGGACGGCTCACCCGCTCGGCCCGCCGCCTCACCCTGCATCTTCCCCAGCGTTGGCACTGGGAAACCCAATTCACTCTCACGCCCTGGCCCGATTCCGCGCCATTCCTCTACTATTACAACGACGGGTTAAGGAGGGATGCTGGTGGATGTCTGGCCAGCGGCGCGGCGTTTCTCATGGGACTGTCTGGCTCGCTCGTTGCGTTGCTGGACACCATCTAGCCATAGCAGCAACTCCTCCGGCCCGAACCGCTCCCGCGGCAAAAGCTCACGCACCACTCGGTACACCTGGGGCCGGGTGATCAGGGGCATCTTTTTCCCCCCAGTCCTGTTGTAAGGTCAGTAGAAAGGCGCCGGCCAGCAGACACATGGTGATGTGGTGATGCCAGCCGGTCCAGGTGCGAGTTTCGTACTCATCGAGGCCCACGTCGCTCTTCTCGGTCTCGAACTCGGTTTCAATGCGCCAGCGGGAGCCGCCCACATAGGCCAGGGTTTCCAGAGGCGTGTCCTCCGGAGTGTTGGATAGATAGTAGCGGGGCTCGCTGCCGTCGCGGTTCTGGCGATAGATGGCCCAGAGGATTTCGCCGGGCTTGCGTCGGCGCGTTACCCGCACCCGCTGGGCGCTGAATAGGTAGGTGCGTGGTCCCTGGCTGCCCGCCGCAATGGTTAGCTCTCGCCAGGCATCCGGCGGCAGCGCCGTACTGCGCTCCGACATGGTCCGCCGCTCCTCACGCCGCGGTCTGGGTTTGCGGGGACGCCCGTTACCCTGGTAAGGCGGATCGGTCCAAGTGGGTTCCAGCGGCCACACCGTCATATCCGGACGCACGTCCAAAACGTAGTACATTCCCGCAGACGCCAGGCCCTCCCGCAGCGTCGGCGACATCCCGAAAGCGGAATCGCCAGCCACCCACTGTGCGCTGAGGTGGCCTCTGGCCTGGGCACACTCCAGCATATCCATGGCCAACTCCGTCTTGCTTTGGTACTCCCGCCGGTTCGCCGGCACCCCCGCCATCGCACAACGCTCCCCATCCCCAGTCCATTCCTGGGGCAGATACAGCCTCTTGTCCACCAGCGCCCGGCCCCGGGGCCCCACGTGGGCCAAGAACACCCCAGCCTGGCAGTTGGCAATCTTCCCCAATGCTCCACAGTACTGCCGAGCGACTCCCGCCGACTTCATCCCCTGCTTGGGAAAGTCGCTGCCGTCCAACACCCACACCGCCTGCGGATGCTCCAACCGAGAACCCAGATACTCCTGCAGCCGGCCGATGACCGCGTCGTCATCCCAGCGGGCTTCGGTAAGAAAACGCTGCAGCACACGCGGCGACGCTGTAACCGTCTCTGACAGGTTTTCCGCATTGCGCCGCTCCTGGGACTGCACCAGCAGGGCTTGCAGGTATTGCCCACTACGCTCCCGCCACTGCTTGCGACCGAAAACCGGCGCACAGTAGTCGTGAAAATCCTGGAAGGCCTCGTACACTCGGTCCAAAGCTGCCGCGTCCATCGCCCCACCTCACCTCCCGTAGCCTCCGACTGCGCCGTGAAATCCTACCACATAACCCGTCGTTGTAATACTACCAGCCTGTCCAGCTTGACGGCGCGCCGTCGACGCCCGACCCGTCCACCGGACAATCCAGGGGCTGTCCTGCAGATTCATGCCAGCCCAGTCCGCGAGTGTCGCTTCTGGCATCCGGCCTGGCCGATTTCGCCTACTGCGCCACCGCGCGACGCCGCCTTGCCGCCAGCGTGGCCACCTCGCACTACCCTCAACCCCATCTGTCGGAATCAGGCCTGGTCTGTTCGCCTTCTCGTACCCATCATCCCCCGTGTCAACGCCAGCACCGTATCCCTTCGGTGGATTCGGGGTAAGGAAGCGATCTACGATGATCCTCTTCGTCGGGTTGGATGCACCCGCTGTTCATGGACTTTCTACGTCGCCTGCCCGTTGTTCGCGCTGACTACGGCTACTTCATGCGCTGCCCAGTCCTGGCTTCGGAAAACCGCCCCGACAGCATGATGACGCAGCTGCCCGCCAGCGGCGAATGGGAGGGGTGAAGCCTGGGACGCGGTGGTTGACTTCCCTTACCGGAAGTGTGGAACAGGCGGAGCTGCGCCATAGTGCCGGCATACCGTATTGATACCTCAGGTGGTTCGCCCAATATTTGTTACGTAAACCGGTTCGCGCGGGGTTCTGCGGCGGCGGAGTGATTCCGGTTTCCGCCGCCCGGTTTTCCGGCCCCCGAGATTACGATACCCGTAGCAGCGGTTGCTTGGAATCCGCCGCCCTGGGCCTATGCCGCGCCGGACTGACGACTGTTTTCGCCAGAAGGGCGGGTTCGCCGGAGGCGCTGGCTGGCTGGCCCTCTTTCGATACCCGCTGCATCCTGATCATCGAGTCGGGCGGATCGTCACCGGGCGGCCGCAGGGACAAGATGGAATGCCGGCGCGACGGTAATGCCTCGGGCAGATTTTTGCAGATCGCCGAGCAAGGAAAGGGTTACTGACCGGGAGGGTTTCGGCGTGGGTCAACGGAGGTGCGGTGATGGGCAGGTGGCGACGACGGCTGCGTTGCCGGCCAGGGGCCGCACCGCGTTGCGCAGGATGCTTTCCCCAACTCCGGCTGAAGTTCACCGCCTTCGTCGGGGCGCGCCGTATGGCCGACAATCGGCCTCACGTTTGAACTGACCATGTTGATTCACCATTTTGAACCGTCCCTTTGGAACACTACAGCATATTTCACACGCAATCTAAAGACTGAGCCCATTGGAAACAGGTCTCCCGTGGTTGAGAATTGATATCGAATGCTACGGGAGGGTCGCTGGGCGGGTCCAGGCAAGGTGGAAGCAATGCCCAGGTACGTTTGCCAGCGCACTGCGTGCGACCACGAATACGAACGGTGGGAGAGTTTCAGAGCGCCGCCGCTACGGGAATGCCCGCAGTGTCCTGGCGAGCCTCGGAGAACATTTCATTACGAAACACCATAGCCCAAGGAGGCATCAAATGGTCACGTTCACACCACTTGGCGAGCGGATCGTCATCAAGCCCATGGAGCAGGAAACGCAGACCAGGGGCGGTATCCTGCTGCCTGACACCGCCAAAGAGAAGCCGCAGGAAGGCGAGGTCATCGCCGTGGGCTCCGGTCGCGTCGCTGACGACGGTTCCCGCATCGCCATGGAACTGTCGATTGGCGACAAGGTCATCTATTCCAAGTATGCCGGTACCGAGTATGAGGATGACGACGAAGATTACCTGATCATGCGCGAGTCCGACGTGCTCGCCAAGATCGGCTAATTCGAACCGGTTCATCTCACCAACCCAGACCATCACACCCCAAACTAGGAGAACTCAATGCCCGCAAAGAAGATGGTGTACTCCGAAGACGCTCGCAAGTCGCTGCGAAATGGCATCGACACCCTGGCCGACTCGGTCAAGATTACCCTGGGCCCCCGCGGCCGCAACGTGGTGCTGGACAAGAAGTTCGGCCCGCCGCAGGTCTGCTCCGACGGCGTGACCATCGCCAAGGAAATCGAGCTTCCCGACGCCTTTGAGAACATGGGCGCCCAGCTCCTGAAAGAAGCCGCCACCAAGACCAACGACGCCGCCGGTGACGGCACCACCACCAGCATCGTGCTGTCCCAGGCCATCATCCACGAAGGCTTCAAGAACGTCACCGCCGGCGCCAACCCCATGGCCATCAAACGCGGCATTGAGCGCGCCGTCAGCGAAATCGTAACCGAGCTCCAGTCCATGTCCCAGCCCGTGGAAACCCGCGAGCGCATTGGCCAGGTCGCTTCCCTCTCTGCGCACGAAGATGCAATCGGGGAGACCATCGCCGAATCCATGGAAAAGGTTGGCAAGGACGGCGTGATCACCGTGGAAGAGTCCCGCGGTCTTTCCGACGAGATTGAGTACGTGGAAGGCATGCAGGTCGACCGCGGCTACATCTCTCCCTACTTCATCACCAACAGCGACCGCATGGAGTCCGCCATCGACGACCCCTACATCATCATCACTGACAAGAAGATCTCCGCCGTTGCCGATTTGGTTCCCACCCTGGAGAAGCTGTTGCAGGCCGGGCAGAAGAACGCGGTCATCGTCGCCGAGGACGTGGACGGGGAAGCCCTGGCCACGCTGGTGGTCAACAAGCTCCGTGGCATCATGAACGTGCTGGCGGTCAAAGCCCCCGGTTTCGGCGACCGCCGCAAGGCCATGGTCGAAGACATTGCCATCCTGACTGGCGGCACCGTCATCAGCGAAGAGACCGGCCGCCGGCTGGACTCCGCGACCATCGAGGACTTCGGCCGCGCCCGCCGCGTTTCGTCCACCAAGGACGACACCACGATCGTGGAAGGCCACGGTTCCGAAGACGGGATCCAGGCCCGGATCAACCAGATCAAGGCCCAGATCGAAGACACCACCTCCGAGTACGACCGTGAGAAGCTGCAGGAACGCATGGCCAAGCTGTCCGGCGGCGTTGCCGTCATCAAGGTCGGCGCCGCCACCGAGATCGAGCTCAAGGAGCGGAAGGCCCGCGTGGAAGACGCTTTGTCCGCCACGCGTTCCGCGGTTGAAGAAGGCATCGTGCCCGGCGGCGGAGTTGCCCTGGTTCGCGCCCAGCGCGCCCTGGACAACGTCACCAACCTGACCGGAGACGAGGTGGTCGGCCTCAACATCATTCGGCGCTCGCTGGAGCAGCCCCTGAAGGTCATCGTCGAGAACGCCGGTGGCGAGGGCGCGGTTGTATTGCACAACGTCCAGGACCAGTCCGACGACTACGGCTACGACGCTGAGCTCGGCGAATTCGGCCCCATGCTCGAGCGTGGCATCATCGACCCGGTGAAGGTGACCCGGTCTGCTCTGCAGAACGCCGCCTCCGTGGCCGCGATGGTTTTGACCACCGAGTCCATGATCACCGAGATTCCTGAACCCATGCCGGCAGGCGCTGGCGCTCCTCCGATGGACTTCTAAATCTCCGTCCGGAAACTGAAGGGTATCCGCACCGGGGTGGTCACCGTGACCACCCCGGTGTTTTTATTGAAGCAATTTCGCTACACGGCTTTGAGCGTAACTGTTCAGACTTGAGGGGAAGCGAGTAGTTGACGGCAGGCGTTGAGGGTGTTGAGACCTTGTGCCCGCCAGGTGCCGAAGATTGACGCCAGCGTCATCTTGGTGGCAGTACCCCGGTCCGAGCGGGTGCCCCCACTGACCTTGCGGCTGACCACCAGATGGCGCAGGCTGCGCTCGGCGGCGTTGTTGTCCGGCGGCACCTCCGGTTCGGCCACGAAGACGAAGAGTTCTTTGATGTGTTTCTCCATGCGTCGGCACAGCCTGGCTTGGGCGGCTGACGGGTCATCCAGGTAGGGCCGGCAGAGGACCAGCAATCGTCTTTCCAGGGCCATTTTGGCGGTGCGGCGTTGTTGCTCTGCGGGGTGGGTAAAGACCGTGGCCTGACGGTAGAGTTGGTGGACGGCGTCAGCCCACTGGGACAGCGATCCATCATCTGGGTAGAGTGATCGCAGGTCGTGGATGTCCCGCAGCAGGTGGGCCCAGCAGCGTTGTTTGGGACCCGCATAGTGGTGGTAGGCGGCGTAAAAGTCGCTGACCAGCACACCGGCGAAATCGTCGCCCAAAACCTCGTCCACTACCGCCTTGCCCCGGTTCCGTCGCAGGAAGTACCGCAGGTTGGGGGTGCTGAAAGTCCACACGTAGCCGTTGTGTCCATCCTGTCGCCAACCCGTCTCATCGGCGTGGACCACCGGACTGCCTCGGACCTGTTCCAGGATGTCCGCCACCACCCGTTGGGCCTTGCCAGCCACTTGCTGTGTGGCCGCCACGATGGCCCCCAGGCTGAGTTGCAGCCCATGCACGGTATCCAGGTGCCACTGGATGGTGCGCAACGGCAGCCTGGCTTCCTCCCGCAGGACCGCAATCAGGCTGATGACGTTGATCCCCAGGCGCTGCTTGCCCATCACCACGCCGTCCAGTTGCGCTTTGGGAACACAGCAGCGTCGGCAGCGGGGACAAGTGCGGGTCAGGTAAACGTGCTCGGTTACCTGCGCCGGAACCTGCGGCAGGTCGATCACCTCCCGAGTGCGCTGGGCCCAACCCCCAGACAACTGGGTCCCGCAGTCGGGACACTGCTCCACCACATGCTCCACGCGGTGGGTGGGCGTCATGCGGGCTCGGGCAAAGCCGTGAGGTCGGGGTTTGCGAGGTTCCTTGGGACGTGCTGGCTCCCGGTCTGCTTTGGGTTTCAGACCGGGCATCCGGCGGGAGCCTTTGGGTTTGGCTTGCCCTTCCAACTGGGCAATGCATTTCTCCAGCCGCTCAATGATGGCCTGCTGTCGGACGATGATGCCAATCAGAACATCCCGGTCGGCAGTCCTGAGATCGATTTCGGTATCCATCCCAGTTATATGACATAACCACCGCCCCCAAAGCCAGCCACCCGCACACCAAGTTCCGCCAATTCGCCTCACCAACTCTGAACAGTTACCTTTGAGCCTGTGAGTTGCGGATTGCAGTCCCAGTGTGTCCAGGGCGGCGGGAATTGTACCCCACCGCGGTGGCTTTTCATCTGACCCGCGCTCAGCCGCCGGAAGTTTAGTGCCGCTTGCGCCTTACGCCCGCAGAAGCATGGGAACTCGAATGGCCTCTCCACTGCGGGAGGTGCTGCGGTCGAACCGGCATCCGCCCGCAGTGGACTTGGCGCGCGTCCTGGGTGTCGGCTAACATTCCCGCCCGCCCGAAGTTCACGTAATGGGCCTTGAGCGAACCGCGACGGGTATCAAAAAGGGGCATTGCGGCCACCTTATCCAACCAATGCGCGTGAGCCTCCGCAAGACAACATAATGTCTACAACGGCGATCAAGGTTGCCGAAGAGCTTGGTTACGCATTGGTCGGCGAAACCATGCCAGACCCGGATGCGACGCCGGAGTTGGGTTTGGTTGGTAATGGCCTCAAGCGCCAACGTCTCTCAGTGAGGCAATGCGCTTATTGTCGTTAATCAAGGATCTACATTTCCCGTTGGTCAGGACGTCGACGCTTGGTAAATTTATCGCCGGAACCCAGTGATCTCCATTTGCCACCGCTCCAGCAGTGCCCGCTTCTCCCGCATATTCGACAGCAACGCCTGCTCGGACGTCCTAACCCACCAACCTCAACCGACCCGGATTCTACTCAATGCCGATGCGGGTTTCGCCCTGGTTTAGTTGGAAAGCAGCTCGGTGGCGGCAAGGTCGGATATGGCGGCGTCGAACCGTGCCAAGGTGTTGTGCAGGTACACGGTGGCCCGCTCACTTTCGAAATTGCAGTAGCCGCCCGTGATTATCCAGAAAACAAAGATTTCCAGCATCGACAGCCGGTAATCATGCCAGCACTCTTCAAACGAGTAGCCGCTCACGCCATTGTCCAGCAGGACGGTGTGGTAGGTGCGCAGCAGGTCCAACTCCACCTCCCCACGTTGCCGAGAGGGAAACGCCTCGCTGATGAAGGTGGCGACGTCGCAGGCGCCCCGGCCGCGCACGCAGAACTCCCAATCGAAAACCACCAGCGGTTGAGGATGCGCGTCGTTAGAGAAGAAGCAATTGTCGAGGCGATAGTCTCCGTGGACAATCGTCCTTGGGGACTTGGTAAGTAGGGCCTTTATCCTGGGCACCTCCAGGCTCAGTCGGTCCCCCAGCCGGCGCAAACCCGGAGGCATCCCGTCACCGGCCTTCTCGATCAGAGACTTCCACGCCCCGGGGTATATCTCCTGGTAGGAGCCGGCTTCGGCATCCTTCAAAGGCATCCAGTGCAAGCCGTCCAAGCGAGAGCTCTCCCACCAGGACGCCTGGAATCTGGCCAGCTGGACGATGGCGGCCCGGGCCTCGGCCATGGAGCAGCCGGCCACGCTATCGCCCTGGCGGGCGTGGCTCATGTCCTCCAGCAGCAGAACCGTGTGGCCGGTGGATGGGTCCACGCCGGAGTGGTAGCAACCAGGGGCCGGCAGGTGAGGGTTGACTGCCAACTCCTGATAGAACCTGACCTCGCGTCGGTTCTGCCCCAGCCGGTCGAAAACCGCTCTCAACAAAGGGTCCGCGGACGGCAGCTTGACGATCATGGCGGCTGGAAGATTGGGAAGGTCCGCGTCGTAGTCCAGCGTCACCCGAAACAGCCGGTTCATAAACCCCTTGCCCTCGGCGAGGGTCTCGGCCGAGTATCCGGTGACGGAAGCGCCTCCCGCGGCCCCTCTGCTCTGAAGGGCTTCGGTGAGCCAGACCAGCGTGATGTCCCGGAGATCTTTGGGAACCCTCAGGCCGCCCATCTCAGTCCTTGCGGTCACCGCGTCGCTTCTGCGAAACCCGTGTGCCTAACCCCTCACCCGTCCTTGCGTGCGAAAAGGACACAATGGTCCATCGGCTTGGGGTCCTTGAAGTACATTACGCCGCCCAGCTTGTCGCCTTCCGCCGGAACCACGCTGAGGCCCCGATCGATCAGGAGACCGAGCACCTCACCCGGGTCGTAAAGCTGGAAGGTCCGGTCGGCACCGTAGTCCCGGTCGTAGACCGTTGCGATGCCGCTCCCGGTCTTGAACATAAGCTGGAGCACGCCGCCGGCTTTCAGGAGCCTGGCAAACTCGGGCAGCGTGACCCCCAGGGCGGTGTCCGGGGCGATGTGCTGGATGACCGCGTTGCACAGGATGAAGTCGAAAGAGAGATCCGGATGGACAAGAGGCTGCCGAAGGTCGGTTACCGACACCCTATTGGCGATCTCGGGGTGAAGCCGGCGCGCTTCCTGGATGTTCTCCTCAACAGCATCCACCCCTTGAATGTCGTACCCCTTCTGCCAGTAGAAGAAGACATCACGGGCTCCCGCGCCGCAGCCGGCGTCCAGCCCCCGGGATCCGGCGGGAACCAACTCCTGGAGGCGGTCCATCAGGGCCGTGTCGCCCGTGAGCGCCGGGTGAGACATGTCGGTGTAAACCGACTGGATGAAGTTGTGGCTTACCGCGGCGTAACGCCGCGCGTGATCGCGATAAAAGGTCTCAGAAAAATCTGCACTTTGACTCATCGTGGTAACACCATCCAACCGGTCGTAGGCACACACGCCGAAGATGTCGATGAACTGTCCGGTCATGACTTCGGGCGCGTGAGCCGTCAGGTAAAGGGCTGCCTGCGCTATCTGTTCCTCCGTTATCCAATCGGGGTTTCCCTGGAGATCATACGCCCTGGCCATGTCGGTATCCACCCAGTCGGGATTGATGCCGTTGGCCCGGATGCCGTGGGAACGCCGGGAGTGGGCCAGCGAGGCGGTATAGCCCACCACGCCCCATTTTGACGTTGCATAAGCTCCGTAATCGCCCTCAGGCAAACGGCCGGATGACGACCGATGTTGACGATAACGCCCTTCTTCCTCTGCATCATATGCGGTATCACCGCGCGATAAACGAGGAACATGCCCCGCAGGTTGGTGTTCATCACCTCGTCCCATTGGTCGATCGTGGTGGCCCAAACAGGGGTGTCATAGGTGATGACGCCGGCGTTGTTACCAGCGCGTCAATCTGTCCCCAAGTCCGAATGACCTGCCTCGCCACCCGACCCGCATCGTCGGACCGGGTCACGTCGAGCGCGAAGGCCTCCGCCGCTCCTCCACTCGCCCGTATCTCATCGACCACCTGGGTCAGCAGGTGCGTGTTGCGTCCGGTCACGATGGTACGCGCGCCCTCACCGGCAAAGGCCAGGGCAATGGCTCGGCCGATGCCCCGTCCGGCGCCTGTAATCAACGCCACTTTACCTGTGAGCAACATCCGTTGTTTCTTACCCGCCCTGGTATGCTCGTCCGATAGAGGCTCGCGATCCGCCGAATTTGCATCGCCCAAAGAACCGCCTCGGAGCTAAATTCGCAGGTCTAATCGAGGTGTCAGCAGGCGGTCGGGCACCTGGGTCTCGCGCATGAACCGGACCAGGAACTGATGCATTTCCCGCGCAATGTCCCCGTGGGTTCCTATCACGTTCTGGAGCTGGCGCGGATCGGAGGTCAGATGGTAGAGCTCCGAGACACCCTCCTGGGGGCTGTAGAGTAGGCTCCACTCTCCGGAGGTGACGGTGGTGACGGGATAATCCGAGAGGGGACGGAGCAGGTTGTCCACGGAATGGACCGGATCACCCGGGTTCGCGAAGGGAATGCTGCTGATCACGTACTCCCTCCCCGAAATCGAACCGTCCCTCATCCCGGGCGCGAGAGACCTGCCTTGGACGAAATCGGGGATGTCCATCTCCATGAGGTCTAGCACGGTCGGCATGACATCTATCGCGGAGCTCAGGCCCTGGTACACTCCCACGGGCAGTCCGGGCACGCGGATCAAAAGCGGGATGTGGATGAGCTCCTCGAAAAGGGGAGAATGGGCCCAGGTCGATCCCGGCTCTCCGTATGGCCGGAGGGTCCCGTCCGGGAACTTGCCAGAGTTCATCTTGCCAAAAAGGCCGCCGTGCTCCCCAAAGTAAAAGCCGTGATCCGTGGTGAAAATCACCGCAGTCCGGTCGGTCAGGCCCATGTTCTCGACCGACTTCAACAGGAATCCCAGCCACGTGTCGACCATGGTGATCTCGCCGCAATACGTGGCATGACCCTTCCGCAACGTGTCCTCCTCGTATCCGGGCACATCGTGCCAATTTCCGTACAACGGAAGCACCAACTCGCCGTTGTATTCGGGCCGGTAGAGTTCCGTGTAATAGGAAGGCGCGTCCCAGGGTTCGTGGGGATCCCAGGTGTCAACGTAGAGAAAAAAGTCCTCCTTGTAGTGTTGCTCCAACCACCGCATGGCCGTCATGAAGGTGCGCGGGGCGTTGTGGTCCGATTCGTACCGCCATGCTGCCCGGACGTCCTGGGATTCGTGATGATAGCCGGGCTGCGGGATCATAGACCACAGGGTATCCTGCCCTCGGTTCATGAAGAAGGACTGAAACCCCCGGTCGTAGTTCATCCCATCCCTCAAATAGTAGGGGGTGTCCACCGATGCCGCCGTATGAAAGCCGCGGCCAGCCAGCAGATCCGCCAGAGTGGTCACTTCCGCCGGTAGAGGCTCCCACCCCATGAATGACATCGTCCAGCGGCCCGTTTGATGGTCCGCCCTGGTGGGCATGGTGGGAAATCCGGCCGAGTAGTGCTGTTCGAACCGGATCGATCTGGCCGCCAGCGTATCGAGGGAGGGCGTTCGAATGGTCGGATTGCCGTAAGCGCCGATGTGATCCCTGCGGAAGGTGTCCGCAACAATCCAGATGACGTTCATCGTGTACACTCCTTTGGTTCATTGGCGATATACATTCCACGAATTGCCGTATCTACCGTTTTGCAAAGCCTGTAGGCCGCCAATGTTACGACAACATGCTCAGCTTGCGCACTGCCTCAAATCAAATGTTACCGAAAAAGCGGGTGGCGTACCGGCCCTTCCTCGACTATTCGCTGAACAACGTCGGCGACCCTTTTCGCAACAGCGACTACTGGTCCAAGCGTTTGCCGTGGACGACCGCGAAAAAGACGCAGCCGCCATCAGGGGCGCCACCATCCTCTGAAGCTGGCCGGAGAGCCGATTTCTCGGAGCGTGTTGTCTGTCGCAATCAGGCTGGTGCTGGAAATGTCCGAATGGGGCACTTCACGTAGCCCGCGTTTCACGACGTTGATGTAACGACCCTTGTGCGAACCGAACGAGTATCGATAGGGCTCGTTCTCACCGTGGATATGCCCAAGCTGTTCGCCGGTCAAAATGCCATTGAAATCGGTGGTCAGCCTTGGCATCCAGGGCGACCACTTTCTGTAGTCGAAGCTGCCTGCTGATAGACGCCGCCCTGCAGCGGATTTTGCCGGCTTTATCTATGCCGTAAGGCAAACTTGACGGCTGACGTCAAGCGTCTCTACACTGGCCTCGCAATGATCCAAAGCTATCGGGAGCGACGGACTGAGGCATTCGCGGCCGGAGACTATCTTCCAGCGCTTCAGAGCATTGAGCAGCAAGCGGCGCGCCGCCTTTCGATTCTAAACGCGGCCAGATCTTTGGATACGATGAGGACCCTGCGCGGCAACCGGCTGGAAACATTGAGGGGAGATCGGCCCGGGCACTACTCCATGACGATCAATCGTCAATGGCGCATTTGTTTCAGTTGGCCTGAGGGTCAGGCGGGGCCATCCGACGTCGAGATTGTGAACTATCACTGAGAGGGAGCTGGCGACCATGTTGAGACGGGCCGTACATCCAGGGGAAATCCTGAAAGATGAGCTGGAGGTGAGGGGTGTGTCGCCGGCGAGTTTTGCCAGGCAGATCGACGTGCCGCCCAATCGGATCAGCCAGATTATGGCCGGGAAGCGTGCGGTTACCGGCGACAGCGCCCTGAGGTTCGGCCACTGGTTTAGCACGGACCCCCAGTTCTGGCTGAATCTGCAGGCTCAGCACCACCTGGCGGTCGCCGACCAGTTGGTGGGGGAGAAGGTGCGTGTGCTGCCCACCGCGGCCGTCGGCGAATAGCATGGTGTCCGGCGCCAGGATGCTCGGACATGACCCGGGTGCAACGCAGGATTTAGCACTGGTTGGCAGCAACCCCAAGTGCTAATATTTCGGTAACATTCTTCAATGAGGCAACACGCCGGCAGGACTTATCGTCGTTCATCATTATGTCCGTACTCCCACCAGCCCATCTCATCGGTGTGGACTGCTGGGTTGCCTCGGACCTGTTCCAGTATGTCCGCGCCACCCGTTGGGCCGCCAGCCGCCTTCTGTGTGGCCTCCACGATGGCCCCTAAGCTCAGGCTCAGCCCATGCACGGTACCAGGCCACCGGATGGTGCGGAAGGGCAGTCTGGTCTCCTCCCGCAGGGCCACAAACAGGCTGATGACGTTTATCGCCAGGGGCTGTCGTCCCATCACCACGCCGTCCCAGTTGCGCCTTGGGAATACAGCAGCGTCGGCAGCGGGGACAGGTGTGGGCCATATAAACGTGCTCGGTTACCTGAGCCGGAGCCTGAGGCAGGTCGATCAACTCCCGAGTGCGCTGGGCCCAACCCCCAAACAACTGGGTCCCGCAGTCGGGACAGTTCTCCAGAGCGTGCTCCACTCGGTGGGTGGGCGTCATGCGCGCTCGGGCAAAGCCGTGGCGGCGAGGCTTGCGTGGACCTTTGGACTGGGCTGGCTTCCCGTCGCCTTTGGGTTTCAGACCCGGCATCCGGCGGGAGCCTGTGGGTTTGGCTTGCCCTTCCAACTGGGCAATCCGTTTCTCCAACCGTTCAATGACCGCCTGCTACCGGACGATGATGCCAATGAGAACATACCGGCGACTGTCCGAAGATCAATTTCGGTATCCATCCCAGTTATATGACAAAACCAACCCTCGCAGCGCCAGCCACCCGCAAACCAGGCTCGGCCAATTCGCCTCACCAACTCGGAACAGTTACGATATCTGTGACTACATTTTACTTGACTTGAGAACATTGTAAGATTGACCGTCGAACGCTAAAACCACCACATTTTCGCTCGTTTTGCTTGATTACTACTGGGTAAGCTGGAGGTTGTGTCATGAATTCGGCAGAGAGTGGTTTACATCGGCTTTTCAAAGCACAAGCGGCCAACACGCCGGACGACCCGGCAATCGTCTTTCGGGGCGAGCGGACATCCTACGCTCAGTTGGACCAGGCTACCGATGCGTTGGGTGCCTATCTTCTGGATCGCGGTGTCTCAACGGATGACCCGGTGGGCATTTTCATGGAGACCTGCCCGGAGTACATCGTCGCCAGCATTGGCACTTTGAAGGCGGGGGCCGCCTTCATGCCCATGGCCCTGGACTCGCCCGAACCTCAGCTCCGAGCCATTTTGTCAGAAGCGCAGCCTAAGGTGGTGATCACCCAGGCGCGGTACCTGTCCCGGTTGAAGCAGCTCACCGGAACGCATGTATTGCCTATTGACAGCGGTCAGTCCTGGAGGGACTGCTATGCCGCAACCTCTGGGGTAGAAGTTGCAAGCGACGACCCGGCCTTTCTGCCCTACACCTCCGGCACAACCGGGGACCCGAAGGGGGTGATGCAGACCAGCGGCTCAGTCATTTCGTCCTACTTCGCCAGGTACAAGTTCAGTTCTTATGCCGTCGGGGACCGGGTCGCCTGCAACATCTTCTTCCCGTGGGAGTTCCTCCGGCCGCTGCTCAAAGGAGGAACGGTGTACGTGATTCCCGATGACATCGTATTCCTTCCCAGGGCCCTCACCCAGTTTATAGCGGAACACCAGATTTCGGAGGTCCTGTTCACTCCGTCCCTGCTGCAGGGGATCCTGAACTCGGCAGACCCTGAGCTCTTGCGCGACCGGCTGTCGTCGCTGAGAGTGGTATGGCTGAACGGGGAGGTGGTGCCAACCAGCCTGTTGAAGCTGGCGTTGGACCTCTTCCCCATTTCTGCCCGTGTTTTCAATACCTACAGCATCAGTGAGACTCACGACACCTGCACCATTGAATTGACGAATTTGAGCACGGAAGGCATGGACGCCTGCCCAGTGGGCCTACCGATGGACGGCGTGACTGTCCGCGTACTCCCGGAAGGACTGCCCCCCCTGGCTCCAAGCGGGGTCGGCGAGTTGTACATCGGCGGGCGCGGGCTTGCCCGGGGCTATCTGAAGAGGCCCGACCTGGACGCAGAGAAGTTCGTCACTCTGGATGGTGAGAGGTACTACGCGACCGGCGACCTGGCCGAGGTGGATGCGCGGGGGATGACAACAATCGTTGGGCGAACCGATTCGATGGTCAAGATCAGGGGTTACAGCGTTTACCTGGGCGCCATCGAGGAAGCTTTGCGGAAGCACTGTGGCGTGGCCGATGCAGCTGTGTTGGCTGAAACGCAAGATGAAACCAACAAGCGGTTGGTGGCCTACGTGGTACGGGGCCCGCAGGCGACATGGAAGGCGGACACCGCGAGCAGAACCAGCAGAGACCTGCGTACTGTGTTGGAGCGGTATTTGCCTCCCTACATGGTGCCCAGCCATTTCGTAGAGATGGAAGCGCTCCCGTTGAACCAGCAGACGGGAAAACTGGATCGCAAGGCCTTGCCCGCGCTACGCGAAGGGGGGGCTGGCACCAAGAAGCCGGCGCAGATACCGAAGCATGCCACCGCAACAGAACGACGCACAGCCTTGCGGGAAGTATGGAGCGAAGCCCTGGATGTTGACAGCCAGTCCCTGCAGGACGACTGGAACTTCTTTGACCTTGGCGGTAATTCGCTGACTGGCCTGGCCCTTACGCTGAGCATCGAAGAGACGTTTGAGATTGAACTCAGCGGTACTGAGGTCTACGAATACCCGACCATCAGTGAGCTGGCAGCATACTTGGAACATAGAGGGCCGAATATGGAATCTAACATTTCGCTCGCCGAAGACTCAATACTGGCGCCGGACGTCGCGCCGAAAGGCGGCGCTCGGGTTGGCCGATTGGGCGAAGCGTCGTCGGTGCTGATCACCGGGGCAACCGGCTTCCTGGGGGCCTTTCTGCTTGATGAACTGCTGCGCGCCACGGGCCGGGACACTCGTTTTTACTGCTTGGTCAGGGGACGAAATACCGAACCGAGGACGTCCGCCAACCGAATACTGGAGACCCAGAGGTTTTACGGGCTGGCTGGCCAGTCCATGCAACACAGGATCGTCTCTGTCCATGGGGACCTTACCCAGCCCCGGATGGGATTGGATGATGAGGAGTATCAGCGACTCTCGGACGAGATAGACCTGATATTTCATTGCGCCGCCTCCGTCAATTACGCCTATCCCTATGCCGCAGCGAAGCTCCACACGGTGGGCGGGACGTTGGAGGTGCTGAAGTTCGCCTGCAACTCTACAACAAAGCCAATCCAGTACATTTCATCCAACGGCGTTTTTCCCGGAGGAGACGACACTCCCTACCTGGAAAACAGTCAGATTGACGACTTCGTCGACAGGATGGAGGGAGGCTACAACCAAGCCAAATGGGTTGCGGAACGGCTGGTGTGGTCGGCGGTTTCCCGGGGACTGCCGGTGTGCGTTTTCCGTCCGGGCAACATAGGCCACCACAGCGGAACCGGCACGGTCAATCCGAATGACTTCCTTTCACTGATCATCAAGGCCTGCGCGCGACTCGGTTGCACTCCCATGGTGCCGGACTGGTTCTTCGAGATGACCCCCGTGGACTTTTTGGCGACCGCCATCACGAGGATTTCAGACGATCCGGCGCATCTGGGCAAGGTTTACAACGTGGTCCAACAGGACCCGGTCCCCGCCGACCAGGTCTTCGCTTACATGGAGCGCCACGGATACGCAACCGAACGTGTCCCATTGGGGGAGTGGAAATCACGGCTGGCAGCAATGGCCGAGCGCGGGGAAGACATGGAGATGAGAGTCCTGGTTCACTCTCTGGACTCAGTCGAATCGTACCTGTCTGATACCAGCTCTTACGACATCAGCCGGTTCGCGGAGGCGATTGCCGGATTTGGACTTACAATGCCGCCAGTTGATGTGGCCTACGTAACCAAGTTTCTGAGGACGTGACCATCGCACGGGGTCGCTGGGAAGGACAGCCTGGCCGCAAGATCCCTACCTACGTGGTCTGGGGACTGCAATCATGCATGGGATCGGAACCGGCTAGACAGAGTATTGTCCACCACCAAAGCGGCCGCTTCCCCCAACGGCATCCGCCGCCGGCGAACTCGGCCGATAACGGGACTACCCAGTTGGAAGGGGAGTATCGAGCCGTCGTGGCCAGCGGCGGAGTCTCGTCTGTCCCTGTTGCCTCACCAGCAAATGTTACCGAAACTCTAGCACTTGGCTCCAGGTCCCACGAGTGCCAGTTCCGGCAGTCCAGTGCGTGCCGTTGCAGCATCGCTGGTCGAAGCGTAAACGAGTGCTTTGGCCATGACCCCTGTCGTTGTCCAGCGATTCCGCCAGTTTAAATGGAAAGCGATTTTGACAGTCCGAGTGTCCGGCGGTCAGTTTGGATAGACGTGCAGTGCCCTGATTGTGAGGCCGATTGGTGGGTTGAGTGAGGGCACGGGCGTACTCGCGTACGGTGTTGCGAGAGATGCCCAGCTGGCGTGCGATCTCGCGCAGGGGAAGGCCCTGCATCTTGGCGTGTCGCACCGCCTTCGACAGTGCCAGCTGGCGAGGCGTGAGTTCCCGGCAGGCTGGGAGTCGCGGTTCGCTATCGTCGCTGACGACGTGGGTATCATGGATGCTGAACAATAAGGTGGACATTTACCCTGACCTTCGACACTGTTAGGGGACTGGAAACTGGGCCGAAAGCCTGACTTGGGAAGTTGGTTTGTGCCGCGGCTGGGGAAGCCAGGGCGGGACTCAATGCAAAACCGGCGCGGGTCGGAGTGGATTGCAGGGCTAAAGTTTCGGCAACAGTTCTTGGTGAGGCAACATGGGGGTACAATGCGGCCACCATTCCGTTGCCAAGGAGTGTCCGATGGTCAGAGTATTGGCGCCGCCCAAACCGCAGACGTCCGGGTCAGGGAGGCCCACCCCTCCGGCGCGGTCCGACGTCCGGCCAGGGTAACACCGGGGAGCCGGCGACCGTGGGTGTGACGGCGGCGGAGTAACACCGTTCATCTCTCGACGCGAGAGCCGGTCCCGGGACGGGCCGTGTCGTGTGGGTGAGGACCGTTTGAGGAATATGCCTAACGGGAGACGCCGTTCACCATGGACGGGCTCTGGAGTTGCCGGATGATCGTACTGCATGGGGGTCTGAACGACGGATGTATTCTACTGTGGGCGGAGCGATCTGAAGGCGAAGCGCGTCCCGAGGGGAACGGCCATCAGGAGGCCAATCAGCATCCCTGCTGCGCCGGTCCGGGCGAGTTGACCGACCTTCTGGCTGGCGCCGTGCCCGAGTTCAGGGCGGAATCGGGCGAGGCTGTTTCCGTCACCGCGTGGCTGCCCAGCCGGGGCGGCCGGCCGATCCCGTCCAGCACGCTGTTGGCGGACCCGTCCAAGTCCCGGGCCAAACCCAGGCTGGCTCCCTGGACGATAGCGGCTAACCGGCTGTCCCCGGCCGATGCCATCCCGATACTGCGGGCCTGCGATGGCCGTGGGGCGCTGACCGCCGGCGTGATCATTGGAGCTGACCTTGCCTACTGGGGCCGGGCGCTGCGCTTTGCGGCGGGATTGGTGGCCCGCCAGCAGTACCTGCCGGGGGTGGGGCAGGACCTGGCGACGCCCCGGGCCACCTGGATACCCCTGTTTGTGGGAGCCGACGCCGAGCGACTGGCGCGGTTGAGCCGTCGCATGCCGGCGTCGGCCCGTGCGCTGTCGGAACCCGACGCCACCGAGCCTCCCGACCTGCCGGCGGAGGCGATGCTCAGGACCTTCGTGGCGGCGGTCGCGGACCACCTGGTCAGACACGGGACCGCAGCTCCGGAGACAACTCCATCTCGAAGCCGCCCCAAGGTGCCGGCCTTTGACAGCGTACACGACGCCTGGCTGCACGGTCTGTCATCGGCCGACGGGGTGATCGGCGGCGCTCCGGAACAACTCCGGCGGCTGCGGACACAGGTAATGGAATGGCAGCGGCCCATCGCGCTGACGGCTGGCGCGCCGTTTCGGCTCTGCTTCCGGCTCGAGGAACCGCCGGAGCCGGAGGACGGTGAGCGCGAAACCGCGGCAGCAACGGACGACGGGTGGTACCTGCGCTACCTGCTGCAGTCCCACGAAGACCGCAGCCTGCTGCTGCCGGCTGGCGAGGTCTGGAAAACCGGGGGCCAGCGGGCACACGACCTGGAACGGGAGGGTTTTAACCCGCGGGAGTTTCTGCTGGCGTGCCTGGGGCGGGCGGGCAGCATCTGCGGCGGCGTGGCCGATAGCCTGCACCGGAAGGAGCCGGCGGGACAGGAGCTGGACGCCGCCGCGGCGTACCGGTTCCTGACGCGGGAATCCGTCGCCCTGGAAGAGGCTGGCTACGGCATCATGCTGCCCGCGTGGTGGACCCGCCGGGGAACCAAGGTCAGGCCCGCCCTGCGGGCCAGTGTGAAAACACCCCGTATGCAGGGTGGCGGCGGCGTATCGTTGGGGACCATGCTGGACCTGAACCTGGAGGTGGCGCTAGGGGACCAGGTCATCACGGCCCGGGAGCTGGAGGCGCTGGCCCAGCTGAAAGCGCCGCTGGTGCGGCTGCGGGGCCAGTGGGTGGAACTCAACGCCGGCGAGATCCGGGCGGCGGTGGATTTCTGGAACCGGAAGGGTGAGAGCTCGCTCGGCGACGTGATCCGGCTGGCGGTGGGCGCCGACGAGACGCCGGGCGGTTTCGAGCTGGAAGGTGTGGCGGCCAGCGGGTGGGTGGAGGAGTTGCTGGAGCAGCTCACGGGACGGGCCGAGTTCCAGGAACTGGAAGCTCCGGATGGGTTCTGCGGAACGCTGCGTCCTTACCAGATGCGGGGTTATTCCTGGCTGGCGTTCCTGCGGCGCTGGGGGTTGGGGGCGTGTCTGGCCGACGACATGGGCCTGGGCAAGACCGTCCAGACCCTGGCCGCCCTGCAGCAGGACCGCCGGGAGGGCGCCAAAGGGCCGGCGCTGCTGGTCTGCCCGACCTCGGTGCTCAACAACTGGCGCAAGGAAGCGGACCGGTTCACGCCCGAGTTGCCGCTGCTGGTGCATCACGGCCCCGGCCGCAAGCGGGGCGCCGAATTCGTCGAGGCGGCGAGCCAGCAGGCCATTGTCGTTGCCAGCTACGGAGTGTTGGTGAGGGATGTGCAGTTCATGTCCGCGGTGCCGTGGCGGGGCGTGGTGCTGGACGAGGCTCAGAACATCAAGAACCCGGCCACGCGGCAGGCGAGAGCCGCCCGGTCGCTGGAAGCCGACTACCGGGTGGCGCTGACCGGCACGCCGGTGGAGAACCACGTGGGCGATCTGTGGTCGGTGATGGAGTTCCTGAACCCGGGCCTGCTGGGCACGGAGAGCGAGTTCAGGCGCAACTACTTCGTGCCCATCCAGGCGGAGCGGGACGAGGCGGCAGCCCAGCGTCTGCAGCGGGCCACGGGTCCCTTCATCCTGCGGCGGCTGAAAACCGACCGGTCCATCATCGACGACCTGCCGGAGAAGCTGGAGAGCAGAGAATTCTGCCCCCTGACCCGGGAACAGGCCACCCTGTACGAAGCCGTGCTGCGGGAAGCCGAGCAGTCACTGGAGGAGGCCGAGGGCATCCGGCGACAGGGAGCGATCCTGGAAACGCTGACCAAGCTGAAGCAGGTGTGCAACCATCCCCGGCAGCTGCTGGGCGACAACTCCGCCATCGCCGGCCGATCGGGCAAGCTGGCCCGGCTGGAGGAAATGCTGGAGGAGGTCATGGCCGTGGGCGACCGCGCCCTGGTGTTCAGCCAGTTCGCGGAGATGGGCGCCATCCTGCAGCGGCACGTCCAGGACACCTTCGGCCGGGAGGCGCTGTTCCTCCACGGCGGGGTGTCGCGGCGCCAGCGGGACCAAATGGTGGAGCGGTTCCAGGACGCCGGCAACGGCCCCTCGGTGTTCATCCTGTCGCTCAGGGCGGGTGGCACGGGCCTGAACCTGACGGCGGCCAACCACGTGTTTCACTACGACCGCTGGTGGAACCCCGCCGTGGAGAACCAGGCCACGGACCGGGCCTTCCGCATCGGCCAGACCAGCAACGTTCAGGTGCACAAGTTCATGTGCGCCGGCACCCTGGAGGAGCGCATCGATCTGATGATCGAGGCCAAGCAGGCCACGGCCGAGCGGGTGGTCGGTGCTGGCGAGGGCTGGCTGACGCGGCTGTCCAATGAGGAGCTGCGGGAGGTACTGACCCTGGACCGGGAAGTCGTCGCCGCATGAGACCGGTCAACCGGAACGCCAGCACCCAAACGATATGATACGGGACTGAACGCCATGGTCTATCACGATTTCGAGTACACCCGCCCCCGGGAAGCCAGGGGCGGGATTCGAGCGCAATCCAGGCGGGGGGACTTCGGCGCCAACTGGTGGTCCAGGCGCTGGATCCAGGCGCTGGAGAAAGTCAGCCTGGGGTCCAGGCTGGCCCGGGGCCGATCCTACGCCCGTCGGGGCCAGGTGCTGTCCATCGACGTGGGGCCGGGCGCGGTGTCCGCCAGCGTGCAGGGTTCCCGGAAGCGGCCATACCGGGTGAGCATCGAGGTCGCCACCCTGCAGGGTCCCGATTGGGAAAAGCTGCGAGCGGTCCTGGCCGAGCGGCCCGCATTCGCCGCCAGCCTGCTGGCCGGACGCGTGCCGGAGAACATCGAGGACGCGTTCGCCAACGCCGGACTGTCCCTGTTTCCGTCGCGGCACGGCGATCTGGAGACCGACTGCTCGTGCCCCGACTTCTCCAACCCGTGCAAGCACATCGCCGCCGTGTATCTGCTGTTGGGCGAGGAATTCGACCGCGATCCGTTCCTCATCTTCAGGATGCGGGGCATCGAACGCGACGACCTGCTGGGATCGGACCTGCGGATGTCCGCCGCGGCCAGCGCCTGGACGGACCCGCCGCTGGCGCCGGAACCGCTGCCGGTCACCCCTGACGAATTCTGGGGACGGGAAGCGGATTGGAACGATTACGACGACCTCATCGGGCCGGCCCGCGTGCCCGAGGAATCGGCCGCGCTGGCCAGGCAGCTGGGGCAGTTCCCATTCTGGCAGGGCACGGAAGAATTCATGCCCACCATGGAAGCCATCTACACCCGAGCCTCCCAGGCCGGTCTGGAACTGTACCTCGGCGGGGATTGAGCGGCCAAGCCGACGTCGGAAGGCGCAAGCGCTGCGGAGCAAGGCGACGGTTGCATTCGCAACCGGGTTTTCGGTGGAGCGGAGCGGCCGGCGGCAACAGGCGCAGGGAGAAAAATACGGGAACGCGTGAAACGCGGGCTAACAGCGCCATTCGACCGTGACGCGAACCGTATTGGAGGAGACAGCGTGTACGATAACCAGGCTGACTGCGGCTGCGAACGATGCGCCATCGCCCGTGAACAGGCGGATTTTCAGAGGTTGCTGCTGGCCGCGCGCCACGAAGCGATCACGGCGCGGTTGGCAGCAGTGCTGACGGAGCTGGAAAGCGGCGGTTACGGCGGCGCGCCGGAAGCGGACCTGGGCCTGATGGCGCTCACCGGCCTGATGCTGGAGAAGCTGAACGAGTTTGAGGCGATCATGGCCGAAACATCCGGATCGCAGGACGACCCGGTGGGCGAGGCGGCAGCCGCGCGGCACACCGCGTTGATGGACCGGGTGCGCGACGCTGCGGAGCGGGTGCGACGGCAACGGGAACCGGCCAGTGAAAACGGAGACGCCAGCCTCTGGTATGCCGCCTGTTTTGACTGCACCACCGTCCTCGAGGCGGTGAGACGATTCCATCAGCTGCGGGCGGAGCTACCTCAGGGGGACCCCATGCGGGACCCCTGGCTGACCATCATGCTTGATCTGGCGCAGGAGGCGTCCGGCAATCGAGCCCGTCTGCAGGACACCGCCATTCCCGACCTCGATGACGGTCTGGCCGTTGCCAGGGCGGCGCTGCTGGCGGAAGCGCACGCCGCCCTTGATGAGCTGGAGGAGACCGTGGCGACGAACCGGCGCGAGTTCAACCAGGGGCTTCCGATGGTGATCCGGCCAGCGCTGGCGGCGCTGCCGGCGGTGGCCGAACGCGCCGCCGCGGCGGAAATCGGTCCTGCTGATGTCCATATTGCACGTTTCGATGAACCCGATCCCACTTCGCCGCACGCCCGGGGCGGGCTGGCCGTGGTGTACTACTACCGGGGCGCCAAAGTGGTGCAGTCGATGCTGGAAACCTATCCGACGGGGTTCCCCGCCGGCTCGGCCCGGCGGCACGTCGAACGCCTGATTGACCAACTGCTGGCCCTGGGACCGGACGATGAGGAATTGTCGGATATCCTGCTGCCTCACGCCGCCGCCCTGTTGGATCTCGTCAACGCGGGCCTCCACGACGTGTCCAGAGCCGGCTTCGACACCTTCATCGCCAGGTTGCAGGAGCAGGATCTCCGCCACGGCGCGATGCTGGACGTCGTGACGGCGGTGGCCGGAACGGACCATGATGTCTGGGAATACCGGTTGGACGACTCGGACTTCGACACCGAGTTTGCCAATCGCCGGCAGGCACGGGCCATTATCACTGCTGCACGCCGGCAAGGACTGGACTCGGTGAAGCTGGCGAAACTGGCCATGACCATGGGACACGATGCGGAGGATCTGGGCGTCACGCTGCCGGCCATCAACCGCGAGGCTCTGCAGACCTTGTTGCGGGTCGCTCTGGAGGCTGGCTTCCGTCACGACGCCATCGACCGCATTCACCAATTCATGGATCCGCATGGTTACGAGGACGCGCTGTACGCGAGGGTGAGGGCGGGTAAGGGCGTTGACGATGATTGGGACGAGGACCTTTGATGGTAACGGCGTTGAGCGCGAGGAAGTGCGGTATTGCCAGAGCCCCGGGAGCAGGATGCCGCTGAACCCGGTGGACGCTGATTAACGACAATCAGTCCTGCCGGCGTGTCCCGACTGAGGGTAGGCATCTATCAGGGACCGCATTACTGTCTATCGCCAAGGACATTGCGCCACCTTGGGCGCGTGACGATTTTGACTAATGTGAGGTTGCAGTTGGTCGGTCAATCGCCCGCTTTGACCCTCCAGCAGGGCGCCGTGCGTCGACAGCCGTTCCCTGCAGCCGCTTCCTTCGATGGCGATCTGGTAGCTGGCGTTGGCCAGCCGGTCCAGAGCGCCGCCGCCAGGATAGTGTCGGCGAAAAGGCTCAGCCACTCGTCCACGGTCCAGTTGCCGCTGATGACAGACCTGGGATCTTCGCACGAACGAGTGCAAGTAATGACCGTTGCGCGAACCAACGCGGACGTCAATCGGGTTTGCCTTTGCGGTAGCTCGCATATGTTGCTTGACGTGTGACGTCAGGCGTACTTACACTGGCCTCAGCATGATTGAGGGCTACCGGGACTGGCGGACCGAAGCGTTCGCTGCTGGTGAGTATGTTCCAGCGTTTCAGAGCTTTGAACAACAAGCCGCGCGTCGCCTTTCGATACTTACGCCGCACGATCTTTGGACACGCTCAGAGCGTTGCATGGCAATCGGCTGGAGACGCTGAGAGGAGACCGTGCAGGGCAGTACTCCATAAGGATCAATCGCCAATGGCGCATCTGCTTCAGTTGGCCAGAGGGTCAGGCGGGACCGTCTGATGTCGAAATTGTGGACTATCACTGAGGGGGTAAATGATGACCATGTTGAAGCGGGTCGTACATCCGGGTGACATTCTGAAAGATGAACTGGAGGAGAGAGGCGTATTGCCAGCGAGTTTCGCGAGACAGATTGACGTTCCGCCCAATCGCATCAGCCAGATTCTGTCCGGCAAGCGTGCGGTGACTGGTGACAGCGCCTTGAGGTTCGGCCATTGGTTCGGCATGGATCCCCAGTTTTGGCTGAACCTTCAAGCGCAGTATGACCTGGCGATCGCGGAGCAACTGGTGGGCGCTGAGATACGTGCCCTCCCCACCTCAGTTGGCGACCGGTAGGGTGATATCTGGCGCCTTGGTATGAAGATGTCTGAACCGTTGAAAAGTTACACGCACCGTTTCTGGGGCAAGTCGGACCGCAATGCACCGGACCGCATCCACCTGTTGGAGCACCACCTGGCGGATGTTGGCGCATGCTTCGAGGCGCTTATGAAGCAGCCGCTGATCCGCCGCCGGCTAGCACATACGGCCGGCTGGGCCGATATCGACGACACGATGGTAGCGCGGCTGTGCGTTTTTGCCGCGCTGCACGACATCGGCAAGGTCAACATCGGTTTCCAGACGCAAATCTGGAGACCGGATGATTATTCTGCAGGCCAGCGGCGGCCCGGGTGGGCCGGGCATACGGTGGACCTGATGCCGGTGCTCAACGGCTCTGACCGTGCGACATCCGAGTGGTTCTGCGACTCTCTGGGCTGGTGGTGGGATGCCACCGAAACTTGGGACGACCGAGATGGCGAAACCGTCTGCGGCCTGCTGGTGGCCACGCTGTCGCATCACGGGCGGCCACTGCAACTGGACGACGGGCGCTCCGAGTTTCCACAGTTGTGGCGACGCTTTGGCGCACTGGACCCGCAGGATCAGGTGGCCCGCATTGGCCAACTGGTGCGGGAGTGGTTCCCGGCAGCATTTGATGCCGATGGACGGCGATTGCCATCGACGCCGGCGTTCCAGCATCATTTCCTGGGACTGTGCAACTTGGCCGACTGGATCGGCTCCAATGAGTTGTGGTTCAGGTATGTCGATGAACCCAGGGACGACTACATGGACGTAGCTCGGGAATGCGCTGGCATGGCCATCGCCAGCATCGGCCTGGACCTGGCCAGCCAGCGGCAGAGCGTGGCCCGCGCCGGTGTGCCCGGCCTCGCGGGTTTGTTCCCGCACATCGCCGAGGCGAACGCCATCCAGAAAGCGGCATACCAAGCGCCGTTGGACGAGCGGTTGATTATCATCGAATCGGAGACCGGGTCAGGGAAGACTGAGGCGGCATTGTGGAGGTTCGCCCGGATGTACGAGGCCGGCCTGGTGGACGGTCTGTACTTTGCGCTGCCCACGCGGTCAGCAGCCAAGCAAATCTTCGACCGGGTGAAACGTTTTATCGCCAACATGTTCCCGGACGGCGCGCGACCGGAACCCGTACTGGCGGTGCCCGGCTATCTGCGGGCCGGCGAGGCGACCGGACAAAGGCTCCACGATTACGAAGTTTGGTGGGACGGTCAAGCCTCCGACGGTCGGCGCTGGGCTGCGGAAAGCCCCAAGCGGTTCCTGACCGCGCAGGTCGCCGTGGGGACGGTGGATCAGGTCATGCTCGGGTCATTGAAGGTGAAGAACGCCTGTTGCTGATCTACGATTCTGTCACCCATTAACTGGTCAGCGAAAATGTCCTTACCATGAAGGACGTTACGTTGAACCAAAAAGAACAAGCCAGACTTTCCGTGCTGAACTCCGTTTTGGAATACCAGGTTGCCATCGTCCAGGCCGCCGAGGTGCTAGGGGTGTCCCCGCGCCATGCTCGCCGGCTGCTGGCGGCTTATCGCCAAGATGGCGCCATCGCACTGGCCCACGGCAACCGTGGCCGCCGTCCCCACAATGCTATCCCGTCCGCCGAGGCTGCCGCCGTGGTGGAACTGGCCACCGGCCGCTACGAAGGCGCCAACCACACCCACCTCACCGAACTGCTCAGCGAACGCGAAGGCATCGACCTGAGCCGGCCCACGGTGCGCCGCATTCTCGCCAAGGCGGGCATCGGCAGTCCGCGGAGTCGGCGCTCGCCGCAGCACCGTTTTCGTCGCCAGCGGATGCCCCAGGCGGGGATGCTGCTGCAACTGGACGGCAGCCATCACGCCTGGTTGGAGGACCGAGGTACCAAATTCGCCCTGCTGCTGGCGGTGGACGACGCCACCAGCGCCGTGGTCAACGCCGTGTTTTGCATCAGCGAGAACACCGCTGGCTACTTCACGCTACTGGAGGGCCTGATCGAGCGCTGGGGCATTCCGTTGGCGCTCTACAGCGACCGCCATGCGGTATTCAAGCACAACGCCCGCAAGCCGGAGACCGCGGCGGAAGCTACTCAGTTCACCCGGTCCCTGCAGGAACTGGGGATCCGGCAGATTTTCGCCCGCTCTCCGCAGGCCAAGGGCCGGGTGGAACGGGCCGCGGGGACTTTCCAGGACCGCTTGGTTACCGAACTGCGCCTGTCCGATGCCAGGACCATGGATCAGGCCACGGCGGTGCTGCAGGACTTCCTGCCCCGCTACAACGCCCGCTTCGCCGTCCAGCCCGAGCATCCGGAACCGGCCTACCGCCCGGCGGACCCCGACCTGATCCTCTCCGAGATCCTGTGCTTCAAGGACACCCGCAAGGTGGGCCGGGACAACACGGTGAAGTACAACTGGCGGGTCCTCCAGCTGCTGCCCGACCGGGAGCGCACCAGCTACGCCGGACTGCGGGTAGAGGTGCTGGAACGACCCAACGGCCAACTCATCGTCAGGTACGAGGGCCGTCGCGTGGCCACCCAGGAACCACCGCCGCGCATGGGCGCCCTGTGGGCGGGTGTCACCGCCTGGTCCCCTGGCCCTGAGCTCAAACGCGTGGTCAGCAGCGTGGGGGATCACCACATCAGCAGGTCGCAACAGCGCCGTCTGGCCGCCCTGGAACCGGTGCGTCCGGCCGCGCCTGCCCTAAAACCCGTCGCCGGCAAGGACGCCGCTGCGAAGGACGCCGCCAGCAAGACATCGAACCCGTGGACGCGTACGCCCACGCCAACCCAACTGGCCCGGTGGAAGGCGATCCAGAAGGGCCGGCTGAAAGGGCTGTCCCTGCGGGCCATCTCACGGGAACTGGGCATATCCCGCGTGACCGTGCGCAAGTACGCCTACGCCGAGAAACCGCCCACCAAGAAACTCAGCGCCAAGGAACGCGCCAAGCTGCTGGCGCTACGCAAATCCACCACCGTCGTCAACTAGCCATGCGGACATTTTCGCTTTCCATTTATAGGGACGGATTCGCTGGACAACAACATTCCATAGGCTGATTTTCAGCCCTATGAAAGGCGACGGGTGGTACAGTTTTCCACCGCCCAAACCAGGCGATCGGGCCGCCCGCGGGGTACATTTTCTCTCCGTCCTTTATGTCAACGGTCAGCGAAAAGGTCCGCACTAACTGGTCAGCATAAATGTCATATTCCCCTCTATGGAGAATGTGACGTTGAACCAGAAAGAGCAAGCGAGACTCAAGGTTCTGAACCGCCTGTGGGCAGAGCAGATGACTGTGGACCAGGCAGCCACAGTGATGGGAGTGAGCACGCGCCACACCAGACGTATCCTGGCGGCGTACCGGAGGGAGGGTGCCGCCGCCCTGGCTCACGGCCACCGTGGTCGTCGGCCGCCCAACGCAACACCGGAGACAACCAAAGCCGAGGTATTACACCTGGCCAGCACCCGCTACTTGGGAACCAACCACACCCACCTGAGCGAATTGCTTGGAGAGCGCGAGGGTATCGACATCGACCGCAGTACGCTACGGCGCATACTGGTGTCGGCTGGGTTGAACAGCCCGCGCCGTCGCCGTACGCCGCAACATCGGGTGCGTCGCCAGCGAATGCCGCAGGCCGGGATGCTGATCCAGATGGACGGCAGCTTTCACCGGTGGCTGGGGAGGCGGGACCGCAGTTCACGCTGCTGTTGGCGGTGGATGACGCCACCGGCGCCGTGGTGAACGCCCTCTTCTGCGAGCGGGAAGACGCACGCAACTATTTCGTGATGATGCGGGAGCTGGTGCAGAGCTACGGCGCCCCGGTTGCCCTCTACGTCGACCGGCACGCCGTCTTCAAGCACACGCCCGGGTCTGGGCTCGCCGGTGCGCCAACCCAGTTCAGCCGCGCCATGGATGAGCTGGGGATCCAGCTGATATTCGCACTGTCGCCCCAGGCGAAGGGTCGCGTGGAACGAACGGCGGGAACGTTTCAGGACCGGCTGGTGACGGAACTCCGACTGGCGCGACCACCATCGCGGACGCTGACCACGTGCTGCAGGGTTTTCTGCCACGCTGCAACGCACGCTTCAGCGTTCCGCCGCAATGTCCCGAGGCCGCTTACCACCCACTGGCATCGGACGTGTGCCTGGACCGTATCCTCTGCTTCAAGCACCGCAGGAAGGTGGCCCGGGACAACACGGTGAAGTTCCAGTTGCACACCCTGCAGTTGCTGCCCGAGCCACAATGTCCCAGCTATGCCGGGGCCGCTGTGGAGGTCCTGGAAGGACTGGATGGTCGTCTATCCCTGCAACACCAGGGACGCACCATCCCTGTTCAAGAGGCGCCGCCCAATCCGGTATTCATGCGAACCGGTAACGAATCATCCCCACACCTTGCCAGGCACCGTTCCGGTCCTGGCCATCCGGACGGGTCCTGGGCGACGACCCTCTCCCAACTCGACACCAATTGTGCCGAAGAAACCGCGCCTGACCCGATTGCTGACCGCGGGACCGCAGCCGGCAAGGTGGCAGCCATTGCGCCTCGGAAGCCTACGTTTCTCCAAAAGGCTCGCTGGAAGGCCATACAGAAGGCGAAGCGCAACGGCATGTCCATCCGAGGGATAGCGCGGGAGCTGGGGATCAACCGGGCCACGGTCAGGAAATACATCGACGCCGATACCCCACCGATGCGGCAAGTCCGCAGCGCGTCAACTACGCCAACACCTGATACCATGGCGGCATAACCGAGTGACATTTATGCTGAACACTTAGCCGGACATTTACGCTGACCTTCGACATCCTTTATACCATCGGATGACAGCAAATTTCCAAGCCTTAATTTGCCGTGTTTGTTTGGTGCCAGCTACCCGCCCGCCAGTACTGCCACCGCGACGGTATCCTCGTGGGAAAAGCTGCCGCTATCGGTCACCGTCGCCATGAACTCCAGGGCAGCATCGGCCGTCAACCCGTTGGGAGCCGTAAAGGTGGGGCTGTTGGGACAGCGGCATCCGACAGCGGCACCGTTGGACCGGCGGTCTGCGCCCACACGTAGGTCAGTGTGTCTCCGGCGTCCTGATCGCCGACTGCGTCGCCTTGTAGCTTGGCGTGATCCCAGTTTGGTTGAGGCCCTCGTCGCAGGTCGGCTAGTCGGTCACGTCGGTCAGCGTTACCTTGATAATGTTGTCGTCGAAATAGGTACCGTCGCTCACTCTGACGACCACCAGATATATCCCGTCATTATCCGCGTCGTCAGGAATTTCGTAGTCCTTTGCGGCGGCGAAAGCCAGTTGCCCCGCCGCAGTGATGGTGAAATGTTCCCGGTCGGGGCCGAACCCTGCCAAATCGCCGTCCAGTGTCTAAACCAAAAGGTTGCCGGCGGTGTCCTGATCGGTAGCGGTCAGGGTGCCAACCGCCGTGGTTCCTTCCGGCACCGTGAATGAATAATCGCTTGTAATCACGGGAGCGGAAGCCGTTTCGTCGCAGAACGGAAGTGCCAAACCCCCATTCCCCACGTAGCGCAATCCAGTGGGTATGCACCCGGTGAAATCGTTGCCATAGAGGCTCAGGAAGGTCAGGTTGGTGAGCTGGCCCAACTCCTCCGGTATCTCCCCAGTCAAGTCGTTGCTACTGAGATCCAGGCGGGTGAGGTTGCTGAGCTGGCCCAACTCCTCCGGTATCTCCCCAGTCAAGTCGTTGTACCAGAGACTCAGGGTGGTCAGGTTAGTGAGCTGAGCCAACTCCTCCGGTATCTCCCCAATCAATCCGTTGAAACCGAGATCTCCGTTGGCATGGAGATACAGGTGGGTCAGGTTGGTGAGCTGGCCCAACTCCTCCGGTATCTCCCCAGTCAAGTAGTTGTTACTGAGATCCAGGAAGGTCAGGTTAGTGAGCTGAGCCAACTCCTCCGGTATCTCCCCAGTCAATCCGGTGTAATTGGGACCTCTGTTGGAATGGAGCTCCAGGACGGTCAGGTTGGTGAGCTGGGCCAACTCCTCCGGTATCTCCCCAGTCAAGTCGTTGCTACCGAGATCCAGGAAGGTCAGGTTAGTGAGCTGAGCCAACTCCTCCGGTATCTCCCCAGTCAAGTCGTTGAGGCCGAGATCCAGGAAGGTCAGGTTGGTGAGCTGGGCCAACTCCTCCGGGATCTCCCCACGCATATAGTTGTCACCCAAGTGGAGTTCAGTAACCCTTCCATCGGCGTCGGTGGTGACGCCGTGCCATTCCGCCAGATCCGTTGCGCTCAGCCAATTGGCATCGTTTCTCCAGCTTGGTCCGCCGGTCGCGTGATAAAGAGCCGTCAAAGCGGCGCGGTCGGCTTGAATCCCCGTGAAGGTAGGCATATTGTAAGCGTAGATTTTCCCGTCATCCCGGTCCGCCACCCACATGATCGCGCCGTTGGACCAGATGCCGGAGGGGTCGGTGTTGCCAGCCCCGGCCAGGGTCTGGAACTCCAACCTCGAAACGCGTTCGCCATCACGCAGATTGTAGGCATAGATTTTTCCGGAGCCTAGCAGGGGATCATCTGCAACCCACATGGTCCTGCGGTCGGACCAGATGCCGGTGGGCTCCAAATTTTGCGCGTCGTCGTCAAGATCATTAATGTCGGATGTGAACTCACGGCTCTTATCGGCCATGTTGTACGCGTAAATCTTGTTTTCCACCCAATCCGCCACCCACATTGTGCTTTCGTCGGACCATATGCCCGCTGGATTCCGATTGCCGGCGGCATCCATCGTCGCGGCGAAGTCCAGGCCGGAGTTGCGCTCCCGGTCATCCATGTTGTAGGCGTAGATTCTGCCCGGGGTCAACGTAGGGTCGTCGGCCACCCACATGGTAGTCCCGTCAGACCAGATGCCCCTGGGGTTATCGTTACCGGCGGCGTCCAGGGTGTTGAAATCCTTGTCCGCGTCGCGCTCCTTGGTCTCCAGGTTGTACGCGTAGATCTTCTTGTCGTCAGAGTCCGCAACCCACATGGTGGTGTGGTCCGACCAAATGCCCCATGGGGCATCGTTGCCGGCGGCGTCAAGGACTTCGGCCGGGAACTGCAGCGCAGGGTCGAGAGCGAAGGGAGTGGAACCGCAGTCGGGTAAACGGAGTTGGCCCAAGTCATTGTTGGGCACGTCTCCCAAGTCCGGTGGGATGCATCCTATGATCACATGGTCATCGCCACTGAGGTAAACGTTCTGCAGTTTGTCCAAGGAGCCCAGCGCCGTCGGTATCTCTCCCGCGAGCTTATTGTCGTTGAGGTGCAGTTGCTCCAGTCGCGTCAGACGGGCCAGGACCGAAGGTATTTCTCCAGTCAAAGCACTGGAACGCAGCGACAGGACCTTCAACTTGGTCAGGTTGAGCAATTCTTCGGGAATCGGCCCCGTCAACTCCGTGTTGTGGCCCAATGACAGTAGCTCCAGATTGGTCAGATGACCCAGCGCCGCCGGAATTGTCCCGGTCAACTGGTTCTCTTTGAGGTCAAGGATTTTCAGCCGTTTCAAATAACCCAGTTCTTCAGGAATCTCGCCGGGCAGATCGTTGCCATGGAGGTCGAGCCGTTCCAGGTGGGTCAAGTATCCCACCTGGACCGGTATGTCGCCGGAAAGCCCATTATCCGCCAGGTCGAGAGCCACGACGCGGCCGTCGTAGATCTCCACGCCGTGCCAGTCGTCGAGGGGGAGATTGCTTCCCCAGTTGAGATCGTTGGTCCAGCTTGATCCGCCGGCGGCGGCGTAGAAAGCCGTCAGGATTTCGCGTTCGGAGGTGTTCCTGGTGACAACTGCGACAGTGGAGTTGTTCTGGGGCGTCAGATCCCGACTGCCGGTTTCGACGGCGAATGCCATCCTGATCGGCTGTCCGGGATCGAGCGAAACTCCCAAATCGAACTCCAGGGTAAGCTCAACGCTTTCGTCGGCTTGCAGGTCATCCAGTGAGCAGTTGACGCCGCGGAAACGAGGGGTGTCCCCACACAAACGCGAGTTCCCGGGGGTGGATGCTCCGGTAAGGCGCAGTCCGTCGCCCACCGTGTTCAGAGCGTGCACCCGTATTCCGCTGGCCGGCGACGGACCGAGATTGGCAACTTGCACGGTGTAGGCGAGCGTTTCACCGTCAATGGAGAACGCGTACTGTCCGGTGGCCTCGATGGTCAGGTCGGCGTAGGGTTGGGATTTCACCAGATCGAGAGTGGCCGTGGCGACCACCTCGTCGACCAGCTTGTCGTGCACCAGCCAGAAGTCCGCGTTTCCTGTTGCGGGGGCGTCGGTATCCGCCGTGACCAGCCAGTGGGTGCTATAAGCGCTCAGCGCCAGGGCGTCGAATTCGACACGCCGCAAGGCATCGGAGAGGAGCGGATCCTCGTTGAAAACGGGGTTCATCCCGCTGTTCCAAACCGCAGGGTCCTGATTGAGTTGCACGTCCCACCCATCGGTCACCGATCGCAACTCCAGGAAATAGCTCCGGCTTTCGTCGCGGTCACCGGTGATTGACATTTCCAGGGGAAGCAGCGTGAGCCGGTTGTTGTCTACATCATGAGGCGGGAAAATCAACTCTCCGGTACCGTCCAGGTTGACGTCGTATCCACCGGTGGCGCCCACGACGCGGTTGAACAGGCTGGGGTCCAGCATCGCCACCGCAGCCGGGCTAGTGTTCTCGTACTCGGTGAATTCATAGAACGCCTCATCGACCACGGTCTCGATGGCGCTGCCGACGGACTTGAATATAGTGCACATGAGCTCTGCGTTGAAAAATTCCAGCGACACCTTGCCGCCGGGATCGTTTTTGTCGGGGAGAGTATTGTCGGAATCCTCCTGCGAACAGGTCTCGCTGTTGGCGGGGTCAAGCATCGCCGCCAGGGCTTGATAGAGATCCTGGGTGTTCAACTCGCCCTTGAGAATGTTGAAGGTCACCTCGGCGAAGCTGACCTCAGCGCTGAGATCCAGCGGACAGGTGACGCATGTGTTCAGCTGGGCATCTTTGGGGCTGATGTTGCCGTTCTCATTCACCTTGGCCTGAAATTCAACCCCACCCGGCAGGGTGACTGACACCGGGGCCACGGACGCGCTGAAGTCCGGATCGGTGTTGTAGCCGGTAGTCCCGTACTCACCTGTATTGAGGACCGAGAATATGATCTTGAATGGGGAGGACACGCCGCCCTCCACGGACAGCTCAGCGTGGCCGTTGAGCCACGAGGTTATGAAGTGGCCGGCTCCTTCCCGCGTGATGGGCCGGGACATCAGCAATTGCCCGACGGGCGAGTTCTGGATCACAGGCAGGGACGCCAGATCATCGACGTCAAAGACCGCCGAAACACCGACTTTGCCCAGCTCAAAGATCGGCAGGATCGGGGGCCGGAACCCCTCTTCTACCCGCAGGGAAATCAGGTGCTTGAAACCTGCCGAATAGCTCTGCCTCAGCACGGTTTCCCCCACCAATGACAAGGCTGACGTGGCGATGAATTCCATGGGGTTCAGGTATTCCGCCAGGCAGACATCGCTAAGTTGGTCGATGCGGACCGTTATCGTTCCCTCTTCCTCATCCACGACGCTTCCTTCCACTTCTTCCCAACGCCCCAGTTGGTCATCCCAGTGCATAACCACCAGGTCGGACGTTTGCTTGCCTTCAGACAAGGTGTAGGGGAGGGTGACGGTAACCGGCTCCCCGAGGCGCACGTCATCGCCGTCATCGTCCGTAATGGATATATCGTAGACCTGTCCAACGCCCAGCACGCTCTCCGCCGGCGGGTCCGCTTCTACGATGGTGATAGTGACCATGCCGTTGGTTTCCAAAGTCGAACCCTCGTCGGTTCCGGGCCCCGGAGACCAGACGTATCCGTCTTGGGTCAAGTGCGCCGTGGCCCCTTCCGGAACCTCGACTTGGACCCCGCTCGGGTGTTGCACCGTTGCTTCGGACCCGGCCGTAATTTGCTGAGATACCATCGGCCGGGGCGTGGGACGTGGACGAGGCGGTGTAGTACTGGAACCGGGCGGACGTCGGGTGGTGATGGCGAAGGCAATCGCATCTGACTGGACGCCGGCATCATCTACCGCAACGGCGCGGAACCGAAGGGTGCTGCCGTCTAGATCCGTAGTGGTTACGGCCAACGTCAGGACACATTCCTGGTCAGCCGCAACGGCACAATCTCCCCGGTCCAGCGGCGTGCCGTCTTGTGCAACCAATGCGATATGGGCCAGGTTGCCGTCGACGTCCTGCCCCCGGAGTTTGATTGGAATTTCCTGCCCTCTTTCGAACCCTCCGCGAGACACGGGTCCTGAGGCCACGGTTTCGCCATCGAACTCCAGAAGGTCGAGCGTAGGCGCTGCATTGGATGCCGGAGTGGCTGATGGGGTTGGCCCGGGTGTGGCGGGCGGCTGCGGCGTGGTGGACTGCTCGGGAGTTGGCGCAGGCGTGGAGACGGACCCGGAGCCAGAGGTCTGCTCCTCCTGTTCCCTGGGAAACTCCACCTGGTCCGGTTCGGTGGCGTCTTCAGCTGCACCCGGTTTCCGGACAATCAGGTAGCACACCTGGTCGGGAGAGTCGGCCTGGTAGCCTCCGTCGGCGTCGTCCGAAGCAGGGTAGGCGCGAATGGTGGTGTAGCCGTTGCTGTCGGAGGCGCGTATGACGAACCAGCGTTCCCCGTCGAAGTCGGTGTGGTAATCCTGGTACTGGATGCGGCCGTGGTCCTTCTCCCGCAGTGGGCCCGCATATTGCTGGTTGGGCCAATCGGGAGGACATTCGGGGGCATCCTGAGCCACTGCCTGGTGGGCCCAAATGGCCCCGGTGACCATCAGGCTCGCCACCGTACCGAGCACGATCAGGGTTCGCAGGTTCCGGGCCAACGCCATTGCAAACACCTCTGTACCCGATTAGCCATTCCGGTTACGGGCCAGACAGGCCAAAAACCGCAACGAATGCCGTGCGCACACACGTTCATCGTGCGCACCCACATTGGCGCGCCCCGTCCACGCGCGGCATAATACGTTCCGATGCCCTCAATGTCCTTGCAAATGGACATGTTTGACGAAAATGCAAATACGATATAGTGGTTTTGCGGAGATCTCATGTCGCTGAACAACGATGCTCAAAAGATCCGGGCCAAACAGGTCGGCGTCCTGATGAGGCATTACCGCTCTTCCTTTCTGGCGGAGGACGGACGAACCGGGTTGACGCTGGAAAACGTCCTCGAGCGAATGGCCAAGGCCAACCAACGCTACGAGACCTCCGCTCCCTCCACCGTGTCCCGTTGGGAATCGGGGGCGACCATGCCCAGGAAGAGGCGGCTGCAGGAATTTGGCGCTGCCCTAAATCTGTCGCCGCATGAGATCGACGGCCTGGTGGCGCTGGCCGGGATTGATACCGAGATTGGGATCGAGGCCGCTCACTCGGCTGGAACTGCCCAGGAGCGCCATGAAGACTTGGCCGCTTCGGCAAAGGGATCAGGGCGATTGATCCCGGAAAGCGGCGGCACTCTCGGCCGGGCAAGCGTTCGGTCATCGTTGGCGCCGGCACTGAAGGGAGGCATCTTGCAGTTTTCGCTCCCGATACTGGCCATAGCAGGATCCGGTTATCTGTTGTCGTCCCTGGAGATAACGGAAACCTGGATACTGATGCTCTACATCGGGCTTGCCATGGGGCTGGTAGTGTTCCAGGGACTGCTCAGGATGCGGCGGGCCGACAGCCTTCGCGACCTGCTGTTCATGTCGTTGTTTGTCGTGCTCAGCGCGCCGCTAACGCAGATTCCGTTTGTTCATATGGACCATTACGGGTTGTACATACTTAGCGGTTCCAATGACAGCGCAAAACTCATCCTGCTCTCTCTGGTCGCCTGCCTGTCCATGGCGCTGATCGCCAGCCTCGCGTTCGATCTGCTCTGGAGATGGCAGTACTCGGGCCGCGGCGCCAAAAAAGCTCATCACCGCGCCGTCTGGGCCGTTGCCCCGCCGGTGGCGTTCATTTACCTGTGCATCCTTTTGCTCGGATCGTTGGGAGCCTGGATCGAGTACCTATTTGTTCTGAGCGTGCTCACCGGCGCATTCATCACGCTGGCCTTGTTGCTCGACGAAACCATCACACTCTCCGTATGGGACCGGAGGTTCCTGCTATGGTCTGGGTTCATGACCATCTTGGTGCTGACCGCTATCGGGGCCGCGGCGGTGCTGGTGGGCTACTCGGAATTCAGTGTGCTGTCCTCAAAAGGTCACACGTTGATACACTCCTGGGACGTGGATTACAGCGCGTGGGGGTACTCTCAGCAAGAGTTGGTGGATCGCAGCCGGGTCAGTTTCCTCTGGAATGCCACGTTGGTCCTGGCTTACATGGTCATTGTCGTCGGTGGCGCCTTTATGGCGACCATCTATCGGCTGGAAACCGCCGAGACCGGGCCCCCCACTGCGGACATCGGGGAACTCCCGGCAGGAGCAACGACGCATCCCACTCCGCGGAAGCGGAGGATCAAATCTATCTTCGGGCCTGGAAGGCTTGCCGGCAGCCCGATTTATTCAAGTGCGGGCTGATTGGCGGAGTTGCGCCGCAACCTCCGTAATCGTGACGTTCTTGGCTTATGCCACCGAGCCGGGCGCGTAATTCCCGTCGGTTGTACGTTGCCCAGGCGACCATCGTCATCATCGTCGCGGCGTTGGTGCTGTGGCGGCCGGCGACGACTACCCTGCACACCGCGGCCTTCGTGGGCGAGATGCTGCCCGGCCCGGTGAAAGTGCAGCGCCTGCTGACGCCGGAACCCCATCGAACGACGACGACTTTCCTCCAACACGATGGCACCCTGGACGAAGCCGAGGTCTTCGTCATCCCGGACGGCAAGAAGCGCGCGGCCGTGCTCATGTTCCTGGGCGCCACCCCTCACGGCACGGATGATCCGGAAGTCGTCAAACTGGGTTGGGCGCTGGCGCGCACCGGGTTCGCCGTGATGTTCTATTGGTCGGAGACCATGGGACTGGAAGCACGGCTTGACGCTGCTGACATCGTCAACGTCGTTGGGGCGTTCGAGCACCTGGCGCGGCAGCCGTACGTGGATCCGGAGCGCTTGGGGCTGGCGGGATTCTCGGTGGGAGCGTCATTCGCGCTGGCCGCCGCTGCGGACCCGCGCATTGCCGACGACATCGCCTTTGTCAATTCCTTCGGCGGATACTACGACCTCGCGGGACTGATTGCGCAGATAGCTGCCGGTCGTGCGCTGGACGGCGAGATGGAGACTCCGTGGGAGGTCGATCAGCTCGCCAGGAAAGTGTTCACCAACACCCTTTTGGCGGAACCCCCGTCGGAAGCCCGCGATGCTCTGCTGCAGGGCGTCCACAGCCTCGAGGAGGCCAGGCGGACGTTCGAGCGCCTGCCGGCCACATTCAAGTCGGATGTTGGCGTCGTTTCTCCTTCGCAGTACGTCGAGTATTGGAGTGGCGGAACTGTGATGCGGGTGATGCACGATCGCGGTGATGCCGTAGTCCCAGTGGACGAATCGCGGCGGCTGGCGGCTGCCCTGCGGCAGGAGCGGCCTGATGTGGAGTTGTACTACACCGAAACCGACATCTTCCGCCACGTGAGTCCCGACGCCGACGCCAAATGGAAACCGCTGTTGAAAGGCGCCTGGCAAGTCTGTCGGCATATGTACCACATCATCCGCATGGCTCAGCATTGACCGGGAGCAATTCCTGTGAGTCGGATTTGGTGATGGTAATGGGTACATCAAACCAGGTGTCCTTTGCTCGGGCAGGTCGGTGTATTCGTGCGTACTTATCGGACGTCGGCTACCGTGGAGAACGGCTCGGGATAGCTTCGGTCCGAAAAAGGAGCGGCTAGATGCCGGCCTTCGCTGAGTGGGAATACCAGACCGTGCGAGAACGTTCCGTAGCCGGACAACTTCGTGCCCGGGAGGTCGGCAAGAATGCTTGCCCGGGACAGCCCACTACACCGACCGGGCCGTACCGCCACCAGGCTTGCCGAAAACTGCCGAGTGGCTCGTTCCATCACTTGCAAGGCCATTTCGGTCAGCAAATCAGACTGACGAATTGACTGCTGATTGCATGACAGCCTCACCCAGGGGGTATGGGACTACGCTGAGCTAAAGTCACGGCGTGATCTCGTACGACACCTGAGCCAGTTTTTGTTCTCCCAGATACACGTACACCCAGTAACGCCCTGGGGGTCCGTTCACGGCTGCGCTTCCCAGGCTGAAACCCTTCCGGCGCGAAGCGGCACTCCCGGCAACGTTTATGCTGTCATCAAGGTCACGGTTAAAATAAAACCCGTCCCCTTCGAAATACTGTACTGACTGCAACGTCAACCTGTCCGGTCCATGGTGGTCGTCGTAAGAATACATCAGGTTGATGTACAGGCTGTCCGGCCGGTCGCTGGCCGAAATACTGGCTACGGCCGGTCCCTCGCCTCTCTCTGTGCTGACCCAAGCTCGGTCGATACGACCGTTGATGCTGGGGAGCACAGGGTCCACCGGCCTGTCGTCCTGGTAACTGAGATCAGACGGCACTGTACCGTGGTACCATCTGGCAATCGCTCGGTCCACAACGGCCGCCACTTCCTCGGTAACGTCTGTTTTGAACGCGGCTTCCAGATGACAAATTCCAGCGCTGATGCCCTGGCAGTCGTCGCCATCGTCGTCATGCTGGGCCAGTAGGTACAGCCGGCGAAATCCTTGGCGGAACGTCAACTCGTCCATGTTGCGATACAACTCGTGGAATATCCGGCCGCCCAGGATGTAATTGCAGCGGAACTCGGCGTCTCCTTTTTGGGCAGCCAAGCTTTCCAGTTCGGCTATGGTGCCAGCGTAAGCACACGGCTCCCATCTCATGATAATCGGATGGGCTGGGGTCACATTCCCAACGATTGTGTCCAGCAACACCTCTGCCCCCTGGACAATCCATTGTTCATTGGACGTCCAGTAGTAGCTCGCGAGTTCATGTACGTGAAGCGCGAGGGCTGCATCGGCAGATTGTTCGTCCGCATCATTGGTTGGACGGATCGTGGTGTGGGTTTTCGAGTTGAGCCCTCCGGCAAACTCGGGCAGGGCGTCCTCAAAAAGCAGTATCAGATCGCGTTGCGGGAAGGGCGCGGACATAAATTCTTCCGTCCCCCTCAAAGCGCCCTCTATCACGTCCATCGAACGCTCAGCGCCCGGTCGCGTTCGGACCAGCGTGAGGTGCACTGCGCCCGCCAAGGGCAGAATGATCGTGCGCTCTTCCAAAAACACCTTGTCGGGGTCCAGCAATGTGTCCACCAGTTGAGGGTTGTACCGCTGAACGGTCCAAAGAACCGCAATTATTTTGGCCTCGTCATCATTGATACCATCGCTTATGGCGGGATGGGCCATGAGCTGCGCCAGTTTGTCCGGATACTGCTGCGCCAAATGGCCCAAGGACTCCATAGCCGGCTTGTTCCTGCCATCCTGTACCCAAGAATGCTCCACAACATCGAAGAAGGCGCTACCCCCGTTTACCGCCAGATAGATCAACCCTTGAACGGCGTCCATTTCGGATACTGAGCCCTTGTCGGGGTTGGCGATCCCGTCGGCAACCCACACCAAATCACTGATCATGCGTTCCCGCTCCGGCTGGGTAGAGCGGAGATAACCGTCCTGCCTCAAATCATATGAGGCTAACTCTGACCAGCCATCGTTTGCCGATGGCGCGGTCGGGGTGGGTGTTCGTTGGCTTTTCGTCGGTCGGACTGCGGGAGTCTGCGCAGGCTCCGGTGCAGGCGACGCGATGGGCATTGGGGTCGGCGAAGGAACGGGTGCATTTGCAGCAGCAACCGTGGGCAGGGGCGTGGCAGGAGGGGTCAACTGTTCGGTAGCCATGGGAACAACGGCGGGAATATCGGTGGGCACAGCAACCCGCGGTTGTTTGATTACGGCTGGTTGCAGGGTTGTCGTAGGATGTTCCGGAGGCTGATTATCCCCAACCCCTGACAGCCCCGCTCCGAGGCAACCCACGGCCACCGGGGCGCCTAAAACCAATAAACCCAATAGCAAAAAGCCGACAAGCCGCATCATTCCCCACGGATTTACCTGCGCCACGGATTTACCTGGATGTCCCCGAATTCTTGCCCACGGGCCCAAACCACCGTCTCCAAGTATTCGGTCGGTCTGCAATCTTACTCCCGGGCAATTGTTGCAAAGCGCTCCTTCCAGGGTTGAACCGGTGGGAGCGTCGCGTGCTCAGGACGGAGTTTGTCACGGATCGCAGTGCAACCTCTTGGGGGATTTTTTACGGACGCCAGTTGGCCAGCACGACTATACATACGGTCGATCTCGCGAGCTAGTGTAAACGTCATGTCGAAGACTCAGCTCGGGATCACGGCCATAAGCCTGCATTGAACGTATTGATGGCTGCCACTGCGACGTAACCGGATCGATTACCAGACGGTGGCCACCTGATCCGACGCCGCCAGCACCTCGTCCCGGGTCACCACCGGCGGGCCCAGCGCGTCCGCCTCAGCGGCGATCAGCCGGTCGTGCATCTCCGGAACTTCAGGACACCGGTCCATCCTCTCCAGCTGTGCCCGACCCAATTCGGACAGTTCTATCCCGCTCACCGAGTCCAGCGCCTCCAGTAAGGCCGAAGGCGCCAGAGGAGTGCCCAGCTTGGCCGACAGGTAGTAGAACTCCGCCACCACGATGGCGGGTACCACCACCGTAGCGTTGCCGGTTTCCGCCAGCTGGAAGACGGCGCTGGCGGCGGCGCTGAGGCACTCCGGTGAGCGGAAATACCACCAGAGAGCATGGGTGTCCGCAATGAACCGGGTCCGGCTAATCATCTGGATCTCCGGGGATACCGTCGGACAACTGCTCCCGAGCCTCCCAGACGCCCTTGATGCCCTGGAAGTCCCGGTAGCTGGCGTCAGGCAACTCGGCAAGGGCTCCTCGCAGCGTGGCCAGGGAGGGTCTGTCGGCGGCGCCAGCATCCACCGCGGTGAGCCGCCCGCACGGACGTCCCCGGCGCGTGATGATCACCTCATCGCCATGGTCCAGGTTCCGGAGTATCTCGCTGAGGCGAGCCTTTACTTCCCTGATGCTGTAAGTGGTCATACCCGTCAAACCTCAGCAACAGCAGTGGTTTCCTCTTCCGACGCGCTGGAAAAGTTGGTGATGGCCACATCACCGGTGGGGAACGATGCGACGATGCGCAGTTGCCCGCCGATCGATTCGATATAGGAACGCAGGCTCGAGATGTACATATCGGCCCGCTGTTCCAGCTTCGCAACGGCCGACTGGTTCACCTGCAGGCGATCCGCCAAGTCCTGCTGGGTGAGGGCCATGGCCTGGCGCAATTCCCGCAAGGGCATTTCCGCCGTCAGCTCGTCTTTCTTCCTTTCGACCCGACCACGGCGTTCCGGCGTGAAACCCTCGATCAGATCCTGGAACTCATGGCGTCCACTCATGGAATGTTTCCCTCCTGACGCAGCTCGTCGAGATGGTCGTCGTACAGCCGGTCGGCGATTGGAACGTATTCTTCGTAGAACCGGTTGTTCCCGGTCTTGATGCCCCCGATCAGCAGGATGGATGCCCGCTTGGGGTCAAAAGCGTAGAAGGTGCGCAGCGGCTCACCTCCGCTCTGCGTCCTGAGCTCCCTCATGTGTGTGTGCCGCGAAATGGCTATCCCCGACGAATAGGGGTACGGCAATGTTGGCCCGCACTTCATCAACAACTCCACGGTGGCCACCAGGTCCTCCTGCTGTTCTTCGCTCAGGGTGTCCCACCATTCCTTGAACTGGTCCGTGTATTCGACCTGCCATGGCATAAGCCCATTATATTCCTGCAACGGAATAATACCAAAGTGACCTGCCGGCGTGGACGGCGATGGTTTGGCCTATCAACCGCCCCGACGCAGGCCAGCATCGAGTCTTCGCGGTCTTGATGCCCAAGGTGATCAACGACACCCAGGGCTGGCGCAGGGTGATGGCGTACATCGATCCACCCGGCGAGGCGTGAGGCAGGCACCGCAGGGTTCACTCCCGAGGTATGGCGACTACCGGACCGGTACCGGCTCTGACCTCGGTGATGACCCCGGCGGCCGCCGCGGCTTTGATGATGTGGTGGCGCAGTAGTCCTGGACGGCGATGCGGTACAGGCTCTTGACGTAGACGGTGTGGGGAGCGCGTACGGGCGGCTCCAGTTCGGCGCCGCAGGCAGCGCATTTCGGCATGATTCTCACCTCCGGTTGAATTGGTTACGTTGACCGGATTGTAGTGGAAAGCCCCGGAGCGCCTTTGTGCTTTGCCCGAGACGGCGGCGCGCGTGGGCTGGTACCCGATGGCATGCAATGGACACCTATCCATTCATCGCCGGAGGCACCGACCGGGGCGGCGGGCATGATTCCCCAGCAGGGCTGCGGTTCCAGTGGGGTTAGCACGAGACCGGCGCGCCGCCGCGGACGGTTTTCTCCCCGCCGTGGTCAGGCAAACGACGGTCCAAAAGGTCGTTTACGCACGGATGTTTGCCGCTCGATAATCCTAGTTATCGCGCATCTTTTGCCCGCCGAAATTGCCGCCTAGTCAATCCTTGGAGGTCCTCCATGTCCACCGCCGCCAGTACCCAGATCGTCCCCCATCAACCCGCGTCCCTGCCGGCCCTGCGCGCCGCCGACCGGGGCGTGGCCGACGCCCTGGAGTCGGTCCTCTCCGACAACACCCAGCGCGTATACGGGACCCAGTGGCGGTTGTTCAACGACTGGTGTGCAGACGTGGGCCTGCGCTCCCTGCCGGCCGAGCCCCTCACCGTCGCCCGCTACCTGGCGGCCCGGGCGAACGCCGGCGCATCCATCGCGACCATGCGGCTAGCCACGTCCGCCATCGCCAAGGCCCACGAGTGGGCGAAGCTGGAATCTCCCTGCCGGGACCCGGGCGTGCGTGCTTCTTTGAAAGGATGGGGAAGGCGGCTTGCGAAGCCACAGCGGCAGGCCGGCGCCCTCACCGCCGACGTGCTGGCCGTGATCCGGCTCACCGCCGTCCAGCCCCGCCTTCGCGGCCGCGGCATTGAGACGCCCGAGCAGGCCGCCGTGCGTGCCCGCTTCGACCTGGCCCTGGTGGCGGCGCTGTCCGACGCCGGATTGCGTCGGTCCGAGGCTTCGTCTCTGACCTGGGGCGACGTGCAGCGTTGGGACGACGGCAGCGGCCGCATCACAGTGATCCGCTCCAAGACCGATACCGAGGCCCAGGGCGCGGTGGTGGCCATCACCCCCGTCGCCGTGAAGGCTCTGGATGCCATCCGGCCGGCGGGTGCTGGAGGCGAGGTGAGGGTGTTCGGACTGTCGGAGTCCCAGATCGCCCGGCGGGTGAAGGCAATCGCCAAGGCCGCGGGATTGGCGGACTGGGAGTTCTTCAGCGGCCACAGCGGCCGCGTCGGCATGGCCCGGCGCATGGCCCAGAACGGCGCCCCCACCCACGAGATCGAGCGCCAGGGCCGCTGGAAGCAGGGCGGCGGCATGGTCGGCCGCTACACCCGCGGCGAGACGGCAGGATCCGCGCTCCGGTATCTGTAGCTGTGGTGGCATGTTTTCGAGGAAATTGCGCTACTCAACATTTCCCAAATTCAGGACGGTAATCGTCTCGGTGACAACGGATCTCATAATCCGGAAACATACCTCAGGGCAATCGCGTCTTAATAGTATTTTTAGAAATGCGCTAACGTGCCATGATCCGTTGAACCAAATGGAGGCAGTGAGGCATGGCACAACCACCCAAAACAACTATTCTCGATCATTTCGCTGACCTGGACGACCCACGGGTGGAACGCACCCGACGCCATAAGCTGGTGGACATCATTGCCATTGCCATCTGCGCCACCATCTGCGGCGCCGATTCCTGGGTCCACATAGAACTCTTCGGCAAGAGCAAGCTGGCCTGGTTTCAGACCTTCCTGGAATTGCCCCACGGTATCCCATCCCACGACACCTTTGGCGATGTGTTCGCCCGCCTGGACCCAGTGCAGTTGCAGAATAGCTTCGTATCCTGGACCCAGGCCATCGCCGAGTTGCTGCCGGGTGAGGTGGTGGCCATTGACGGCAAGACGGCCCGACGGTCCTATGATCCGGCGGGGAACAAGGGGGCCATACACCTGGTCAGCGCCTGGGCCACGCAGAATAACCTGACCCTGGGCCAGGTCAAGACCGAGGAGAAGTCCAATGAGATCACCGCCATTCCACAACTGCTGGAGATGCTGGACTTGAATGGCTGCATCGTAACTATCGATGCCATGGGCTGCCAGCGGGAGATCGCCCAGCAGATCATAGCGGGCGGGGCCGACTACGTGCTGGCGGTGAAGGAGAACCAGGGCCGGTTGCATGAGGGCATCCGAGACCTGTTCCAGGGAGCCGAGGCCTGGGGTTTTGACGGGGTGCCTTACGATTATGCACGGACCGTGGACAAGGGACACGGACGGGTGGAACGGCGGGAATGCTGGACCATCACGGCGACGGACTGCCTGGATTATCTGGACCCCCAGGGGCAATGGTCCCAACTGAAGGCGGCCGTCAGGGTGGTGGGCCATCGTCAAACTGGAGCGGGTGGCATAAGTCAGCCCCGCTACTACATCAGCAGCCTGCCAGCCTCAGCAGAACAACTCCTGGCTGCCATCAGAAGCCACTGGAGCATCGAAAACTCGCTGCACTGGACCTTGGACGTGACCTTTCGGGAAGACCAGTGCCGAGTGCGCAAGGACCATGGACCGCAGAACCTGGCCACGCTGCGGCAGATTGGGCACAACCGGTTGAAAAACGAAAGCACCTTGAAAGTAGGCATTCAGGGCAAGCGGCTCAACGCCGGATGGGACGAGGACTACCTGCGCAAAGTCCTCCTCGGATAAGACGCGATTGCCCTGAAACATACCTTCTGCCGGTAGACTCCAGGCTACACACGGCCTACTATTGCACGCCGGTGTCCGCTTTCAACTCACGAGCGGCCTGAACTTTCACGGGGAGTGAATAACTGATATGAGCGGCTGGGTCCCAGAAGGTACGAGAGTGCCTGACAATGCCTTTTTCCTTTCTGGCTTGTCCTCACGAGACTACATCAGGGATGCAGTGTTCAAGCGTGTGGAAGCAGGTTGGGCTGGATCTTATTCAGTCCATGGAGCAGTGGGTTCCCATTGCGCGTCAATAATCGCCGACGTGTTGGCCGTCTCCGAAGACGCAGTCTTGACCGGACGCAGCCAGAGGCAGTTCGAGGACTTGGTGGACATGTGCGTCGCCCTAGTGCTCACCACAGTTTCAGAATGCTACATGGCGCACAACTGGCGTCCTCCCGCGGATCCTAACGTCATCGAATTCACCGCGGTAGCCATAGTCAATGAAGGTTTGGAGAAGATGGGCTCCGACGTCAGGGTCGAGTGGACTGAGCAGAGCTTCCTGATACGCAATCGTGGAGCGGGCCTTCCGTCATTCTCGGGCGAGGTTTGCCTTTGGGACAGCTTGGGACTGTCCCGAGAGACGGACGTGCGAGGGCAGTCTTGGAACCCCGATGGTATTTCCACCTTTTTCCACCAACTCGACTTTGCGGGGTTCCGATACTGGGACGCCATATATTGGAGAACTGGGTACCTAGACCGGCACATTGGAGAACGGCGGTTCTCGTTTGTAGAAGAGTATGACGCCCAAGCTTCCCAACTGGGGGACACAGATTACGAGCGGAGGGCTAGGGTTTTTGCCGATCACTCGGATGGAAGGTCTCTGTGGTTCGCCCTGGCGCGACGATGGCGAATGAGGGACCACATGGTCCTTACATTTGAGACAAGCAGGACACGGTCTATAGAAACGGTGAATCTTCCAGGCAAGCAAGGGCTACGAGATCAGTCCCACTCAAGGGATCCCCGTGTGTCCATGACCGCCCAAAACAACCTCGTTGCTTGGGCAATGGGACGCGAAAACGCCATCACCGAGATTGAAGCAGTTCTTGGCCGCCCGTACTACGAACTGATAGACCTGAGCTTTGATAAGGGGAGCTCGACCGACGCTACGGAAGACTTGGACAAATCAGTGGCAGCAGCCGTCGACGACATCATCGATGAAGCGGCAAGTGTCATGTCAGTGCTGCACGTACGGCCCTACATCTTCTGGACCTCAGAAACAGAATTGATGATTGCCGCGGCGCGGCCAGGCACAAACCTCGGCCCGTGGAGTCGGGCAGACGTTGAGGAAAGAGCTCCTCTACATACAACCGCAGACGGCGTCGCCGTCGGATGGGATCACGCCGACCTTATTGGTTGGTCCAACGCACGAAGGACAGTGTACGAACCGGGCTGCGACTGGAACGATGTCGCAAATGACGACGCCCGCTTGAAGGACTTTCTCACATGCCGCCCCAATTTGGAACGTCTGTTAACTTCCGAGACATGGTCCAGTGACGATAAGGTCCTCATACACCGGTTAGTGAGGCTAGGTAGGTTCGGGTACGGTTTGCCGCAGGTACGCAAGCCAGAATACAGGAACATTCACGTATTGCCCTGACTCGCGCCAAGCAAGGTGCTGTGGCCAAATGGCTGCACGCACCTCGGCGTTCCGCAATCCCTCATTTGCCACGGATTACTGCATCCGGACAGCGCAGGCATCTTCCGCTACGACCGCACTGGAATCAGAGTAGCGAAATTGCCTCAGGAGCAGTCTCTATGTTCGACAAACTCCTTGACCGCTTGGCCGACGTTGGCGCGATGGAGTTGGCCTATCGACTCCACGAATCTTGAGCGTGGACCAGCGTCCATCTTGATGGCAGATTCACCGGATGGCCCAACCGCCAACCGACATTCCAAACCTGGCCATTGCGACGGGGCGACCTGTACCACGATAAAATCGTCCGGGCTGATTGAGATGCCTTGGATCGGGTCATCAAAGGACTCGCAAAGTGTCCTGATATCCTGTTCGGCGAACCATGCGGCGGCGGTTACTGCGTGTCTGCATTCGACGGTTTCGTCCTCCAACGAATGAAAGTCGCTGATCTTTTGTCGCAGTGCTTCTACGCCGGAGTAGATGCTCGTCCGTAAGCGAAAATCATCGGGCATTGATGCCGGGTCCAGTGGGTGCGGTCGCACCGCGACCTCAGGTTGCTGCACCCGCTCTTTTATGGCACTTGCCAAGTTCTGCCACGTCTTTTCGCCGCCCAGCGGATTGTCGGTTGCGCTGTTGTCCCGCGGTGGATCGTATGCCGCAGGTTGCATCCGCGGAATCACGGGCGGGCCAGGGTCGTCCCTAGGTCCGCTCATGGCATCCAGCAGCGCCGGAGAAGCCCGTAGCAGGTGGGTGTCGTTCTTCGGGGGTTCCTCTGCCCAGACCACAAAGCGGTATTCCCGCTGGGCTTGGTGCGAACGGTTTTTCGTGAACACCGCCCGCAAGAAATACTCCTGCTCCGAAATCGCGGAATGCAGCCAGTCGTCCACGTCATCTACGTACACCATCGGCCCGTGAAATATGATCTGCATGGGATGCTCGGTCCGGGAAGGCGGCCAACCCTTGAGGGTTGAGGTCGTCGGGAAAACAGGCCCCTGCGGTCCCAACTGCGCTGCAACCATGCTCCCCAGAGCACGAGCAAACTCCTGTGGGCGGTATATCGGCGAAGCGTGGCAATAACCTTCTCCGAGAGCGTCCCACCATTCCTGCCACCCCGCGGGCGTCGCGGGGGCGATTGCTGCACAGAAAAGCCACCCCTGTGGGCTAAACTCGAACGACCTGGTTCGGGTGACCGTCCGGTGGGTACTGATCGTTTGGGTTTTCCAGTCGAACCCCACTAACTCCGCGGCGCGATTAAGGCTTTGATTCCAGTGGCGCTCCCGCTCTAGGTCGTTCGGGTCGTCAATAGCCTCCTGTACAGTCTCGCTTTCCTGAAAGTATCCCTCGCCTAGGTCAAATATCAGACTTTCCCCTTGGTGTCTGAACTTCCGTGGCGTCGAGATCTTCACAGCGCTGCCGTTCTCAATGGCGTGTTCGGGACGGCACCCTTTGACAATTGGCGGGACCGGACTGCGGACCGATGGATGACGAAGGTCGACGTACGTTACGGCGATCAGATTACCGAAGTGGTCGATGTGGTTTCCTTCCACGATGATCAGTGGCGAGGCAGGCATCAGTTTGTACCCCCTGTCCGGCGTCTGCTTCAACCGGATGTGTGCCGCCATCTGCCACCGGCCTATTGACGGTGATCGCTACTGGCCGGCGAGCATCCAGGTCCGCGTCTGTCGGTCTGTTCGTACCGCAGTTCCCTGGCCGCGCCGGCCCGGCTCATCGGAACGCCACTTCGCGAGTCGCGTACTCCTCCGCCGGCGTATGTGCCCGCCGACACGGTAATCGAGGCCTCCACCGGTTTCCCTTATGTGAACCACCTTCCCTTCAAGCACGCCGGAATACCAGCCATCATCCCGGGACTGCCACCGGAATGCCTGTCCCATGGTCAGACTGAGTTTCAAGTTCAGGGGCTGAAGGACGGATACATAACCCATATTCTCAATCTCTCCATGGGGATGGGCCTTCACCAAGTGATTGACCCCAGATCGGCGTTAATACTCGACGAGGGGGTGCCGGCACAGTGGTTGGAAACTTTGCCATCCTAATCTGTGGAGATCGTACATAAAGCAGCCATGCCTCAAAAGACGGTGGGGCGTCAAGAACATTCGGTCACAAGTGCTATTCCGGAGATCCCGCGAATCGCGATTTTGAGCATCACCCCGCGACTTTCGTCTCCGTATCTCCCGCGGCCAGTGCACTCATGTAAGCCAGGATCAGATTGCGGGTTCGGTAAGTGCCGAACTCAGCCTCGTCTTCCTTTTGCACGATGGGAAACGTGCTAAGCACGTAATCGGCTTCATCACGCGAGAGGCCGTAAAGGTGGAAATACAGAGCGTCGAGACGAGCGCGCAGGTGTCGGCGCTCCTCTTCGTCCCAGGTGAACGGCGGGCCGTCAAAGTCAAGGTCGCGAGCGAACGGGGCCATATCGTCGGCGGTATAGGTGAGCCGAAGCACATGATCACGGACGAGGTCACGTGTAGTCGTCGTGCCGAACTGCCGGTCGTAATCGTCAGGCGCAATGACAGGGAGCTGCTCCATGATGAACAAGTTCAAAGTCTGGCCCTGTACCTTCTGCCGTGTCGCGAAGTCAAATACCATTGAGTTGAGATTGGCGGCCAGCAACCATTCATTGCGATTCCCCTGTTGTGGCTTGAGAATCGGCACCTTGTTCCCAAACCCGACCGTGGGGAACAGAGCGGCGATAAACGTCCTCGCATTCGTGGGGGCGGTGATTTCCTTGAATCCGAGAACCCACTCCGTTCCCGAATCCCATCCGCAATCAGATGCCGCCACCCAGAATTGAGGCGTAGGTAGCCAACCCGTATCGGCGTGTTCGCCAAGAGTCGCCTCTCGCGGTTGAGCCGGCCGGTTCAGGTTTTTCGGATTCACCACGACGCTGGCAGCACGATGATCAAACGCCTGCACCATTTTCCCTTCATACAGGGGCAGGTACAGTTCGCCGCCCTTCTGCCAACGGTTCCCCTTTCCCTCAACCCGATAAAAACCTTCGTCGTCCAGCTGCGCGGCAGTGCGGAATAGATGCGAGTCGTTGGTCATGTGAAACATCGTGTGGTAACGCACCGGCCACGCCCTTCGTTCTCCGCCGTCTGACCGGTCCACCAATACCGGGTGCCGCTCGTAGATGCGGCGCGTGATCTCGGCATCCCGCCGCGTGCGGAAGATTGGCGCGGTACCGGTGTTGGGATTCACCCGGTCAAAGTCTGCGGGAGCCAGCGTGAAACAGCGGTCCGGATCCTCGATGGTCTTGGAATCGTGCAAGAAGAAGGCGCACTCGGTCTCGTCAAACCGTCGCTCCTCACCGCCGAATATCAGGGCACAGAACTTGAAGGAAGCGTGAATGTCCTTGAAGAATATCTTCCGGTTCTCGAAGTCGTAGAGACCACCCACCCGTCCGCTGGTGGAAACGGACTTGAAGAAGTTAGCGGCGGTTTTGTCGGCGTAGATGCCTGACGGCGTCAGCAGCCCCACGATGCCACCGGGTTTGACCAGCCCCATGGCGCGTTCAACAAACAGCGAGTACAGGTTGATGTCGCCGCCGCCCAGCAGGGGATAGTGTCCGGACGCACGGACCATCTTGCCCAGGGCTTCCGCCCGTTCCTTCGCCGCGTCGAACTCGGATGCCAGGGGAGACCCGCTGGCGCGCAACTGGTCTACGCCGTTCTTCCGGGCGGCGGCGGTTTGAGCATGGGCCAACTCCGGTGCGCGAGTGGAGAACCACTCTACCTCCTGGAACTTGATCCGGTCCCAGGGCGGGTTGCCGATGACGGCGTCGAACCCACCCTGGGGATGCGCGCTCTGCCAGCTGTGCCAGACGCCCGGGAACGCGGCCTCCCAGTGCAGGAACCCTTCACGCTTCGCGACGGATTTGGCTTCATTCCAAAGGTCGGTGAATTCTGACTCCGGGAGGCTTCCATCCGCAAACAATCCCCGCGCCAACAGGCCGTATGCTTCGTCCGGCTGCTCAGCGAGCGTATCAACCAGCTGCAGCTCGAACGCCCGGCGCTCCCGCTGCTTCATGCCGGCGGTCAGCCAGCGCAAACCGGTCACGAGGTCCAGCAGGCTGCGTAAGTCGGCGGTCGTATCCTCCACATCCTGGAACAGGGTGGCCGACTGCCTGACCTCCGCGATGTCGGCGTCGGACATCTCCTCGATACGCTCCATCCCATCCGTGGCGGCTTCCGCTCCGGTTATGGCCGAACTGGCGAACAGGCCGCCCAGACGGTTCAGCTCCGCAGTCGCTTCCATCACCCGAAGGCCAACCAGGGAGTCGCCGCAACGCAGATGGTGGTCAAGGAAGGATAGCGGCGCGCCGACGGTGAAGCTGTGCAACCACAGCGACACCTTCGCCAGTTCCACGGTCAGGGGGTTCTTGTCCGCGCCGTAGATGCAGCGCTTGAGCACCATCCGCCGGATGATGGCCTGGTCGGTGAGTTGACCCTGGTCCATCACCCAGTCCGCTGCCTGAGCCCGTTGGGCGATGTCCTGACGGATTGCGGACACCCGCTCCACCAAAGGCGATACGTACTCGCCATCGAGCCACTCCGGGACCCCGGGCGCGTGCTCCACCATTTCAGCGATATAGTCGGACAGAAAATCGACGGCGGTGACCAGGAAGTGGCCGCTGCCCATGGCCGGGTCGAGCACCTTGAGGTCCAGTACCGCCTCGGCGGGATCCATCTGCCGCAACTCGGCGTGCCGCTCGGCCTTGGGACGGGGATCCGCAGCCAACTCAACAGCCTTCTCCACGAAAGCCCCCAGCCGCTCCTCCGCCAAGGGCTTCAGAGTCCGGTCCACAATCAGATCGACCAGCTCCTGAGGTGTGAAGAAGCTGCCGCTGTCCTTGCGGGCGTAGCTGTTGGGGCGCGCGACGACGTTGCCATCGTCGTCCCAAACCGGCTCACGCTCCAGCAGGCGCTCGTAGATGGACCCCAACTGCTGGACCGACATATCCCGATAGTTGACGAAGCGCCGTCCCTCGGGGGTTTCGGTGTGGCTCAAGTCGTAGATTATCGGGGCAATCGCCGCGTCGGATAGACGGACGTTGGCCAACAGCGGAGCGGCCGCGTCGTTGAACAGGCCGCCGTTGTAGGGTGGGAGGCCGATGGCCGCGTCGCCCTGGTCGATGAGCTGGCTCAGCGTCATCAGGTGATCGTAGTAGTTCGTGGCGCGCGACGAGAGCGCGGAGCCGCCCACCATCCGGCGGGCGATGTCGTCCCGGACCGGTTTCCGCAGGCCGTAATCCTCATACCGGGAGTCGTTGACGGGAAGCAGGCCCCGGTCTTCGGCGTAGAGCACAAAGAGCAGCCGATAGAAGAGGATGAGCGCCGGCGCCCGGAGTTCCGCAAGCTCCTGCTGGGTGTGCTCCGCCAGCGCCTGAACCAACTTCGGAAAGGCACGCTCGAAGACAACGTTGGAAAGGTCCTGGGCCACCTGTTGTTCGTAACGCCGCCCCTCGGCCAGCGCCGTCTCCAGGAAGCTGACCGTGGCGCCCTCCTGCGCTTCGAATGATTCTCGGCGGAACAGCAGGTAGAAGATGTGGAGGTGGCCAGTGTCTCCGGCCTCCAGTATCTCGCCGAGATCGACCTCGAAGTAGCCGGTGGCCCGAGGACGGGCGCGGTAGTCGTAGAGACGCCACACGCCACCGTTGGTCAGGATCCCCCACCTGATGCGACCCTCCGACTCAATCTCGGCCGTCGACAGATACCTGATTATCTGATCGTGGGGCGTCGTGGCATGGCGGCGGCCGTCGCGGCCGCGAGCGTCCAGGAGCAGGCCGAACCGCTTGCTCTCTTCCACCACGACGGCGTCATGGTAGCGCTCTCCCGTGCTGGCTCTGGCAATGGCCTGTTCCTTGGCGTCAGCGTCGGGAAACAGCAGAAGATCCGGAATGTCTTCGTTCCGGGAGGCGCCTTGCTGCGGCAGGTAATCGGTCCAACCCAGCAGTTCCAGGACCGGGCGGATCAATTCCTGCTCCGTGACCGCCTCGTTAGGGTCCTGAGAACGGGTCAGGGCGTCGTAACGTTGACGGACGCCGTCCCTGAATGTGTCGAATTGCGCCGCCGCCGCAACGGACGTCCGCCATTCCGGCGTGGCCTTGATCCCGTCAGTGAGGAAGTAGTCAGTGAATAAGTTGCCGGCCATGTCAGTTCCTATGCCGCGGTATTCAAGCGCTCCCGCAGGTCAAAGGCGGGATTCGGTGATCATTTTTGGGCGTTTCAGTCATCTATAACGAACCAGCGCTTTTTCAGCACTGTCCGAGCGAAGTTGGAGTGCGGATGCACCTGGGTCGCAATCGAATCCAGAACTCGTTAGTCTTCATCTGAACCTTCATCGGGTCGATTAAGGGCCACATTGGACGGCGTTAAACAACGGGATCATTCTTTTGTGAGCACCGCTTTGATCCTGCAATATCCAGCAGAGGCGACGCAGCCCGGGCTGCTTGGATTTTCCTAACAGTGCCGAACCCAGTTCTGATATCTTGCGCGACTTCCTGTATCTCCTGGGCAACAGACGTCTCTTGGCCAAGTTCATTGCGCAACGCCACCTCTATCGGCAACAGCGCATAACCTATGGGCGAATCTTCAATCAGTTCAAGCGCCTTGCTGGGATCTACGTTGGCAATGAACTCGAGCAGTACTTGCATGCTCTGTGGGCCCATTGGATTGCCACCTAAAAATGTAGGGTTAGCGAGTAAGTCAACTGCCTCGACCTCGCTGAGGGTAAGACCATCGCTGGCTACCAGCTGGCCCTTTATGGTGAGCGCCAACATCATGAAAAAATGCCCGTCGTCAGTTTCGGGCGGCAAACCCTGCGCGAGGAGTTCGTCTATTTCACGGAGTACGTCATGCATCCTACCAATCTGCAACAGGCCGATAATTTCCAAAAGGCCGAGGCCCCAGACAGACGAGTCAGAATCTTCGCCGGCCAAGAGCTCAACGAAGCCATCCACGCGATGGAGGTCCGTAGTCTGCGTAGATGGCGTGCCCTTAGCGTAACTGGCCCAACCATCGTCGACCCGACCGAGCCGGCACAGTAATACTCCTTTACGTACCAGCGCCACGGCTTCGGCCGTCACCATCTCGGGCGCATCTCTGCCACCGAAATTGCGGATCACCTCGTCATAACGATCCAGAGCAAGCTGAATGTTGCCCTCTCCAGCCAGAGTACGCGCCTCTGCGAGTAGTGCATCCGCAATCGGTACGGCAACGTCCAAAGTGTCAAACTCCGGCAGGTCGACCAGCATCTTGAACGCCGCGTGTTGAAGCTCCTTCAGCCATGGCTTGGCGCCGTCCGAGTCTCGAACCATGCCAACGCCGATACTCACCAGGTCGGCAGGCGCATAGTAACTCGCCACGAACCGAATCAGCGCCTCGACAACCTGGCTCTCGCCGCTGGGACGGCGGAGGAGGTAGTAGATGTTGTACATGCGCTCGGTGAGGTAGTACTGCCGTCGCCGGGCGGTTCCGCCCTCAATCGCCACCGCGCCGCGGTCGACCAGCCGATTGAGTTGAGCGCTGCACTTGTGGACATCTACCCGCGCCATCTGGGCCACCTCCCGGGCCGTTGCAGGTTTCCACAGCCTCGCCAGCGCCAGGTACACGCGCCGCTCCTGCCGAGGCAGCGCGTCGAGGTGGCTTTTGAAATATTCCGTATGCTCATCCACCAAGTTGAGCAGGTTGTCCATAAGTTCGCGGAAAGAATACGCCGTTTCAAAACCCGCGATAACCGCGATCAGACGCGGGTTCCCTCCCGTGAGAATCTGCAACGGCCGGACCGGCTGTGTTCCGGCCGGTTGACCCGACACCCTCGACCAAAGCGCTTCGCATTCGCCGGTGTCCAGGGGACGCAGCGTGACCACGCGGAACAGGTCATAAAGCGCGTGTTCGGGATGGTCTATCTCCGCGAACCGGCTGGTTGCGCTCCCCAGGAGAAAGATTCTGGGTTCGGTCTGGAGCGTCTTGCGGAGCCGCCACCCCATGTAAGGGTCGGACATCTCTGCGAAGAGCATATTCAGGTTTTCCACGATCAGCAGCAGTCGCTTATCCTGCCGGTCGGCAAAATCCAACAACGAGCCCAGGCATCGATCCGCAAGAGCGCGGTCATCCTCCAGGGGTATGGACCTGAGGTCGTTGTAACTCAGCCGCAGGTCGTCTCGCTCCACCGCCGGCGCCTGTTCGGCAAGGAGGCCAAGGCACTCCAGCCAGAACTCTCCGGTCGTGGCGACCTCATAACTCTCTTCGGCAAAGACGATGGGAAACAGCCCGGCTAAGGCCGCTTCCCGGCGCACCTCGGCGGCAATGCGCAGCAGCAGGTGAGTTTTGCCGCTGCCGCGCGGTCCGATCACGACCGTGTGCGCGTTTGAACTCGCGCCGGTGTCGTGCAACGTCTCAATGATCGACTCGAATTCTGCCGTCCGGACGCAGAACGAGGAGATCAACTCATCGTCGGTGAGGAAGCCAGGATTGTACTTTTTGACATTCAGCGCCATGGGCCACCCCTGGCATCAACCTATCGTTGCGCGATTGGAGTGAAAAACTCTCGGTGCCGGGTGCGCCACCAGTCCTCGAGCAGCCCTGAAACGAAACGGAAGCCGCCTTCGTGGGGTTCCAAATACCCGTCATGCTCCAGGATGTACAGCAGCTCGGGTATCGACGGGTGTTCACCGATCTCCCCAGACGACAGCGCCTCTCGATATTGCTCAATGGTTCCACCGGTGAGCAAGCCATCGTTGACCGCAGCCTCGGTCAGCAGTTCCAGAGCGGTGCCGTACCCCTCGTCTCCCAACACCATCCTGAGCCGACCCTCGTAATGTTCCAGGTGAAGCTGGCCGCGCACTCCAAGCAGATAACGTTGGTACACGAACTCAACGTCTTCGAGCGACGCTTCTGACCGCCCCTCCCGACGCAGGTGTTCGTGAAGCTGGTCGAAGAAATGCTGCACGTGGTGGGGGATGCACGAACGCAGCCGGCGACACATCCCCTGCCGGACATCGCAGGAAAGTTCCAGCCCATAACTACGTGCCAATGCGCCGAGGCAGTCGGCTGCAGTCTGATGGCTCCAGGGACTCAATTCCAACGGCGATAGGAAGTTAGCCTGAGCGCTCAAGCCGGCCTGTCCCAGTATGGGCTCGAGCCCGATACTGCCGGAGATGATGATGCAGACCTGGTCGCGGTGCAACTGGCTGTTTCTCCTCAGCCAACTCATGAACAGGTCCGCGTTGTTCCGGCGCTCCGGGGTGATGCGGAAATCCTCCCCTATGAGCAGACGGTTCACGAATATGGGAAGCTCGTCGATGGCGAGGACCACCGGCTTCGGGCTCTCTGCCAACGCAGCGAAGACCTCATCGCCGCGGCGGCGCCAGGTTCCGGCATCAATACCGGCCCGGAATTTCACCTTTAACTCTGAGACGGCAAGTTCTTCAACGTTTTGCCCCAGCCCGCGCAGGACATTGGCGAACACGGCCCTGATCTTTCGCGAGGTGCTCTGGAGAGCCTCGGCTTGAAATGCAAGTTCGGCCACCGCCTCCTCGGCGATCTCGGCATCTTCAAAGTCGACGAATAACGTTTCGTAATCGCCTCCGTCAGCCAGACGCCGCAGCAGTTCTCGCACCAGGCTGGTCTTCCCCATCCGGCGCTGGGCGGTCAGCAACGTGTGGATGCCGTCGCTCACCCGCTCCGATAACGAGGCCAGTTCGACCTCCCGGTCAAAGAACCGGTCGCCGTCAACCCAAATGCTGCCAGCCTTCCTGAGTTCCATCGCCATGTGGAAATCATATCTGTCAACGCATTCGTTGGCAACACATTTGTTTACAACTACTTATGCCCGACATGGCCTGAGGCGAGAAGAACCTCCTTGCGGAATTGCCTCCTTGATTTTGATAACCGTTCTAAGTGAGGCAACAAGAATCGGTAAGAGTAGTTGACGCAGGACGAATGGAGCGTTAGACGGTATTGAACCCCATTATTGGATCCTATCCCGTTTCGTCGAGTTCTTTTCGTTTAGATAGTGCACCTGGTCAGGTGTTTTCGACCGTGGTGCCCGATGTCTCGGTTCATCGTCGTTTCGGTTTAAAGCCGCGTCGTGAACCCCTTCGATCAAGGAAGCCGCCCGCCGGCACGATTACAATTGTTCCCGGACGCTGTGAGCTGCGGCCGGCTGCCAACACCAACGAGGTTACGACCGAAATCCATCTGACAAGGGTGCAATTGCTAATATCCCGCCAGCGGAGGCCTCACAGTCGGCATGGTTACTGGAGCCGTTCCCGTAAGAGTTCGTAAGTGGGTGATGGCAAGGCTTCTCCTCAGTGCCGACAAAGCCCGATGCCGACCATGTGTCAACGGACCTGCTCAGGGACCCGAGCGGACCAACTGAGCACCTTGCTAGCGTACGACGGTTCGGGTCTCCACCTGTAAACAGTGATTTGATCTCAGATCGCGCAACTACAATTCGCGGTACAAAGCGATGGGGTCAATGATCATTTCATTGTCTTCCTTTCCTCCCATCGTGGTTTCCAACACATGCAACTGTTCCACCACCGACATCAAGGCCTCTCTCATTGATGGGTCCCGGCCATCTTCATCGGCATCGCTTATAGCAGACTCAAGATTGGCATCGGAGTTCCCGGCGGTTTTGGCAGGATCACTATTGAGTCCTTGGGCAACAGTACCCAAAAGAACCAATTCTTGCTCCGAAAATCGGGAATATTTTTTGACGATAAGTTCTGCCGGTTCACGAAAATACTCTCTCTGCAAAATCGCGGAGACCTTGTATGGACCCACTTTTTGCTGAATTTCAAAGTTGCCCTCGAAACCGTATTCCAATATCACGCCCAAATTGTCGAGAAAATCGGGGTCCATCGAAAGTCCCTTCGATTCAGCCACGTCGTAGAGTTGTTTTTTGATGGTAGCTTCTCGGACCCGAGCTTGATTTTTAGTCATGTTAGGGTCGTTTTCTGGCGGAAAACCACCGGCCGCAAACGACGTAACATATGTGAAAGCTCGTCCGACGGTGTTGAACTGAGACAAAATTGATTGGAGGGCTCGCATATCGTTGAAAATCGCTCTGGCGCGGATGGCTACGAAACTCGGACCAGATGAATTGTCCGTGATGCGGTCGAATTCCGTGTTGGTCGCTTCCAATAGCTTTCCCTGCTCGCGCAGCGCATCCTCAAACAAAGTGTATGAGTAGTCGTGCAGAAACTTGCGCTCTTCTGTTGATGTATGGGAACTCAATATATCGGCCATCATCCGCCCGCTTAACGGCGGGCCAGATTGTTGCTCATTTCGGTCCTCGGAACGCTGTTCGAGGCTGGTCAGATACTGGGTCAATCCACCGAACAACTGGGACGAAATGGAATACATTTTGTATTCATCCAAGTAAAGAATATTTTTAATGGTTGCCACGTTGCTCCCTCTTCGCCAAAAAATCCCGATAATACCGCCGTCTGGTGTCCCAAATCGACCAAATTACTACTCCCACGCCCATGGCCACGGTAACTGAACCAGCCACGATGATAATCAGCGTCCACATGATGGCACCAGTCTGGAGAGTCTGTAGAAAACAGAAAGGCCGATTAGAAAGGAGACAGAACTTAGAACCCAGGCCACATTCAGGATCGCGGAATCATTGAACAGCCCAGGATGAGTTTTGCCGACGATTTGGCAGGCGAACAGAACCGCGTACATCACGATAAACCAAACCGAAGAACCGTTGTGGATCGTTTTCCAAGATTCGTGACCCCGGTTGAAATGCTCTATTGCGTTAATTATTGAAATGTGCACAATCAACCCGAAGATGATGAAATCTGTCGCATCAAACTTCGGTACATCTTGATTCTGGTCAACGGTCCAAACCAATAACCTGGCGAAAACTGGTATCAAACCGACAACCACCGTGTAAAAAATCCATTTGACGTTCCGATTCGCCATGGTAACGATATCCTACACTACGGTATTCCGAGCATCCGCCCGCTGGAATCAGGGGCCAGATGCAGGGAGATCTCGGTAGTTGACAACGATTCATGTCCCAGCCGCTCCCGCAGTTGGTCAAGGGTCACACCGTTGGCCGACACATGGCGAACGAAACTGTGGCGGAGGGTGTGGGCCCCGACCCGTTTGCCACGGGCGATTGCGCCGGCTTTCTCCACTGCGGTCAAGGCCTGCTGCGTCCACTGGCACGCCGCCTGTCGCGAGACGTCGATAATAGGGCCGTCATACGCTCCGTAATATAGCACGCTGCAGAGCACTTCCGGCAGTTCCGGATGGACCGGAACGACGCGGTCCTTCGCTCCCTTTCCTAGTCGGACGCGCATGGTGGATTGGTCAGTTTCCAACGCAAGGTCCGCGGGAGTGATAGCGATGGTTTCGGAGACTCCGAGGCCAGCCCCCCACTGCAAGAGCATCAGCAATCAGCCCTGCGGATGAGGCGCGTGGCGGAGAAGAGCCCCCACTTCGGCCTGCTCCAAGAACTCCGGCAGAGCTTTACCTTTCCCCGGGCATTTTGTAAAGCAACCTCCGACGGAGATCAACCGGATTAGATGAGGGCTACCTGAATAGCGGAATGCCGTTAATGCTGACGACGGTGAGGCTCGTCAGCGCTAAGGGCTGCCAGATATTTGCATGGGCGGCCAATTTGTGCTGCTGACCACCTGCTCGCAGAACCGGGCGTTGACCACACAGCCAGTGGCGTCGTCCACCGCCAGCAAAAAACGCGAAAGGCGGTCGCTCATCTCCCAGCCACCGGTGACGACTGCCGTTTAGTTGGATCAGCATGTCGTCCCGGGGCATTCGCTGACGGCGGACCCGGTGCTTGGGTGGGTGTCTGCGTCGCGGACTCCTCAGTCCGGCGATGACCAGGATGCGCCTCAGCGTGGTCCGGTTGGCGCCAACATACCGGGTGCGGGCCAAGTGCACCACGATTAGTGCCCGTGTATTGTGGTCATTGTTGATAGCAAGACACTACAATGGAAACCGATGCTCGTACGTTGTTGACGAAGGACACCATGGAAGCATTCCTCAGCCATTCCTCGGAGGACAAAAAATTCGTCCTCCAAGTTTACGATGCGTTCGGGCCCGATCGTCTTTGGCTGGACCGGGCCGAAATTGAATGGGGAGAGCAATTCCTCGACAAGATCGAAGAAGGTATTGAACGGGCGACTGATTTCGTCCTGTTTTGGAGCGCGCATTCGGCTGATTCTGAATGGGTTAAATTAGAGGTCAGCATGGCCTTCATGCAAATGCTGAAGCGGCGCGCCGTTCGTTTTAGGATAATCCGATTAGACCAAACGGCCTTACCACTCCGTTTGGAGCCGTTTCATTATCTGTCTGTCGCCGAGTCCGATGATCCTGTCGGGGAAGTCGCTTCTGCGTTGCGGGCCGCACTCCGTCAACCTCGGCAAGGGGTTCGCCACCGCTTTCTAAACAGGAATTTGGAGCTAGGCAGAATCGAGGACATGGTGAACGATGGCGAGACCAAGGTTATCGCACTGAACGGTTTTCAAGGCATCGGCAAAGTATCTCTCGCGCGGGAAGCGCTACGTAGGTTCTTTGAAGGGGCTTCTATCGTCGAAGTGGCTGTTCGACCGGGCGTTGGACCGGTTGAAGTAGCTCTTTCCCTGCACCATAAAGCGTACGGGACCATCCTCCCCGAAGTTTCGGGGTTGGAAGCTCTGGCCGCATTAGAAATAGCCTTGAAGGCAATCGCTGAGAACGGCCAATTCATTGTCTTCCGAGACTGCCATCATTGGCTCGATGGAGACCGCAATTTGGAGGAACCGCTGCCCACTATAATTCGTCAAGCGGCGGCCCTTACTGCAACTGTCCGTAACCCGATCTTTCTCACGTCCACTAGATCACCAAGAATTCCGCCCGATCTGGTGCAGTACGTGTCCAATGTAAGAGTGGACGGATTAGCCGACGACCATATGGCATCGTTGATCGGCCTCTGGTTTGAGTTGAACAAAGGCGATAAGTTGGACAATACCGAAGCGCTAAAACTCGCTGCTCACCTCCACGGCCATCCGGTTGCAGCCAAACTCGCTGCCAACCTCGTCGCTCAATCTGGCGTAGATCATCTCCTGACGTACCCGAACGAATTGTTGGGCCTCCGACGTGATTTGGCGAAGAAGCTCATTATCGACCTGAACCTTTCAGAAAATACGTACGACCTGATGGAAGTGCTATCGGTCATCAGTGTACCCGTACCGTCAAAGGTCCTTGTAGGCGCCTTGGCTACGGACGACGAAAGTTTCCAAAGTGCGGTCGCGGATGCTACAGGAGCTGGAATCGCCGAAACGACCGATTCGGGATGGTTGACCGTTCATCCGTTGGTTTCGGACTACTTTTGGCGGAGCCATCTTGACCACGCGGATTATAAACAAAGGGCAGGAACTGCAGCCGTCGCCGTCCAAGAGTATTTCGATCAATTGCATTCAGAGTCCCCCGAATATGTTTCCTTGGTCCCGACGGTGTTTCGACTATACGTCCTGTCCGACAATCTAGAACAAGCCCACCAGATCAGGCGGGACCTGACCGGCGAATTGTCTCACGCGGCCATCACACACTATAACCGACGACAATACCAATTGGCCGAGTCTTGCATCCAGTTGGTTCTGGATTCAGAACCGCAGAATTGGAGAATGCGACAATACCTGGCGCGAATCCGCATCCGTCAACGCCGGTGGGACGAAGCTGATGACTTACTCCAAACACTCTCAGTCGAGCGTCCCAGAGACTTGGGCATTGAGCACACCCGGGGGTGGAGATTCCTTCGCGAAGAACGCTACGAAGACGCTATGATAATTTTCCAACGTGTGCTAGCCGAAAGGGAACATCCTGCGTCTCTCAGGGATACGGCTGACTGTCTATACAATCTTGGTCGCACACCGGAAGCTCTAGAATTTCTGGGTCGTGCAAAGCAACTTGAATCGGACAACCCGTACGTTCTTGACCTTGAATCCAGAATTTACGAGGAAGCGAGAGAATACGAACGGGCTCTATCCTCGGTCAACTTGGCTATTATCCGAAATCCGGAATCGTCGAACCTCCATCACAGGCGGGCTAGGATTTTGAGTGCTCTAGGCCGCAACCCTGAGGCTATTTGGGATGCTGGTGAAGCGGTACGGTTGGATCCGCAGCATTTCCCAGCTCGTGGTCATTTTGTTTCGTTACTGCTCGATATCGGGCAGCATGAGGATGCGTCGCCACACATTGCAGCACTGCAAGAATTAGCCATAAATGAGTCTCAGCGTCAAATCGCTACACACCTGTTAGCTCGTTCCCTTTACTTGGCAGGCCAATTGGACAAAGCTTTGGCTCAAGTTGATAGGCAGATCTGGCGCCAGGTCAATCTAGCCCCCAGCTACGGGTTGTTGGCTCAGATAAAGTTGACCCAATATGCACTCATACAGGACCATTCGTTGGCCTCTGCTCAGATCGTTTTAATGCAAGCGAAAACCGCTGTTGCAAACTGCGAAGCACAAAACGATCATGATCTCGGTATTGTCGGTGAGCTCAAGAATAGGATCGCTAGCTTGGAAGCACCGGCAACTTGATTCCTGATTGTTGTTTCTTTTCGATACCCGCTGTGGTTCGCATAAGGTTCATTACGTCGAGTCAGCTGCCGGGGCACTCAGAATGTCAGCCTCATGGTGGAGGAGTCCGGCCCAACGCTCTGCCCGGTGATTCCGAACGCCGGCCGTTAGGCGACAACAAGGAAGGCCGGTGCTAAAGACTATTTCCCCGGTCGAGATGGGTAATTATCCAGACCTTCGACGGACAATTGTGCGGGTGATTCCGCATCGAGGTACAGGTCCAACCCAATCTGCGACGCCCGGCCGTAGATGGCTTCCAGCGCCGGCAGGAACTCTTCACCACCCTGCCAGAAGGGGAACCGTCCCAACTGCTTGGGCAGCGCGGCCGGCTCATCGGGCACGCGGGCCGGCCCGATGATGTCGTCGTCATCGTCCCATTTGAGTTGCCCCCAGAATGCGTCGGGGTCCGCGGGCAGCGGTTCCGGCGGCAGCGTCGGGAACATCCAGGCGCTGGCCTCGGCGGATTTCCGCAGGTCAGGTCCCAACAGCTCATCCCGGTCGATGCCCCGCATTCTGAAGATGAGGAACGGATCGCGGTCGAACTCCTCCCCCAGCAGCAGGTACACCGCCGCGATGTGCTTGCACGGGTTGGCGTAGTCAGGGCACGAGCAATCGGTCTCCAGGTCGCTTTTCCGCGCCGGAAACAGGGACAGGCCGACGTCGGCGAACGCATCCTCGATGTTCTCCGGCATCCGACCCGCCAACAGGCTGGCAGCGAATACCGGCCGCTCAACCAAGGCAGCCTGGAGCCTATGCAAATCGGGGCCCCCCAGCGTTGCGACTGCAATGCTGACCCGGTAGGGCCGCTTTCGGGAACCCTGGACGCTGGCGGCTACCTCGCCCGGCCGCACGTCGATGGACACCACCTGCCCACGACGGGCGTAGGACCGGCCCCGGGCGAGTCTGGACCCCAGGCTGAAGTTCTCCAACGCCTGCACCCAACGCCGGGCCCACCAGCTGGCGCCGAAGTCGCCCCGCTTTGATTGCGCCCGGATCCCGCCCTTGGCTTCCCGGGGGCGGGTGTACTCAAAATCGTAATAGACCATGGCGTCCAGTCCTGTAATGCGCGGGCTACGGTGTTTATTCTGATCGGTCTCACGCGACGGCCGCTTCCGAGCTAAGGCTCAGGACATCGCGCAGTTCGTCGTTGGACAATTCGGTCAGCCAGCCTTCACCGGTCCCAACCACGCGCTCGGCGGTGGCCTGCTTGGCCTCAATCATCATATCGATCCGCTCCTCCAGGGTGCCGGCGCACATGAACTTGTGCACCTGCACGTTGCTGGTCTGGCCGATGCGGAAGGCGCGGTCCGTGGCCTGGTTCTCCACGGCGGGGTTCCACCAACGGTCGTAGTGAAAGACGTGGTTGGCCGCCGTCAGGTTCAGCCCGGTCCCGCCGGCGCGCAGCGACAGGATGAACACCGGGGGCCCATTCTTGTCGTCCTGGAACCGCTCCACCATCCGGTCCCGCTGGCGCCGGGAGACCCCGCCGTGCAGGAACAGGGCCTCCTTGCCGAAGGTGTCCTGGATGTGCCGCTGCAGGATGCCGCCCATCTCGGCGAACTGGCTGAACACCAGGGCGCGGTCGCCCACCGCGATGATTTCCTCCAGCATATCCTGCAGGCGCGCCAGTTTGCCCGACCGGCCGGCGATGGCGGAATTGTCCCCCAGCAGCTGACGGGGGTGGTTGCAAACCTGCTTCAACTTGGTCAGCGTGCCGAGTATCGCGCCCCTGCGCTCGATACCTTCGGCTGCTTCCAACGCCTGCTCGGCCTCCCGGAGCACGGCCTCGTACAGGGTGGCTTGTTCCCGGGTCAGCGGGCAGAACTCCTTGGTCTCCACTTTCTCCGGCAGGTCGGTGATGACGGCCCGGTCGGTTTTGAGCCTCCGTAGGATGAAGGGGCCGGTGGCCCGCTGCAGCCGCTGGGCCGCGCCCTCATCCCGTTCCGCCTGGATGGGTATGAAGTAGTTGCGCTTGAATTCGCTCTCCGTTCCCAGCAGGCCCGGGTTCAGGAACTGCATCACCGACCACAGGTCGCCCACGTGGTTCTCCACGGGGGTGCCAGTCAGCGCCACCCGGTACTCGGCGCCCAGCGACCGGGCGGCCCACGCCTGTCGGGTGGCCGGGTTCTTGATGTTCTGCGCCTCGTCCAGCACGATGCCCCGCCATGGCACCTCGGCCATGAACCCGACGTCCCGCGCCAGCACCCCGTAGCTGGCCATGACGATGGCATGCTGACGGGCCGCCTCAACGAATTCGGCGTCCCGCTTGCGGCCCGGACCGTGATGCATCATCAGCGGCAGGTCGGGCGTGAACCGGGCGGACTCCTTGCGCCAGTTGTTCAGCACCGAGGTCGGACAGACCAACAGCACCGGTTCCTCCACGCCTTCCCTGCGGTCCTGCTGGATGGCGGCCAGGGTCTGGACCGTTTTGCCCAAGCCCATGTCGTCGGCCAGGCAGGCGCCCAGCCCCCAGCGCCGCAGAAATGCCAGCCAGGAATACCCCCGCTGCTGGTAGGGACGAAGCGTCCCGCAGAACCCTTCCGGAGCTTCCAGTTCCAGGAACTCGGACCGTCCGGTGAGCTGCCCCAGCAAGTCCTCCACCCACCCGCTGGCGGCCACGCCGTCCACGTCGAACCCGCCCGGCGTCTCCCCTGCCCCCACCGCCAGCCGGATGACGTCCTGAAGCGTGGTCTCGCCCTTCCGGTCCCAGAAGTCCAGCGCCGCCCGGATCTCGCTGGCGTTCAGCTCCACCCACTGGCCGCGCAATCTCACCAGCGGCGTTTTCAGCTGGGCCAGCGCCTCCAGCTCCCGGGCGGTCATCACCTGGCCCCCCAACGCCACCTCAAGGTTCAGCTCCAGGGTGGTGGACAATGACACGCCGCCCCCACCCTGCATCTGCGGGGTCTTCACGTTTGCCCTGACGGTGGGTTTGGTCTTGGTTCCCCGGCGGGTCCACCATGCCGGCAGGATGATGCCGTAGCCGGCCTCCTCCAGTGCGATGGATTCCCTGGTCAGGAACTGGTACGCCGTGGCGGCGTCCAGCTTGCGGCCCGCCGGCCTCTTCCGCTGCAGGCTGGCGGCCACGCCGGCGCAGACCCCACTGGCCTGGCCCAGGGACGTCAACAGGAACTCCCGGGGATTGAAGCCGTCCCGTTCCAGCTTTCGCACCCGCTGGTTGCCGGTTTTCCATACTGCGCTGGCGGGCAGCAGCAAGCTGCGGTCTTCGTGGGATTGCAGCAGATACCGCAGATACCAGTCGCCGTCAGATGATGACGCAACATCGCCCTCACCTTCGTCCGACTCCGGCGGTTCTTCGAGCCGGAAGCAGACTCGAAACGGCGCGCTGGCCATGACGGCAATGGGCCTCTGCCACCCCATTACCTGAGTCCGCAACTGCCCCAATTGCTCCGGAGTACCGTGAACTGCTCCGTCGGCCGACTTCAGGCCACTCAGCCAGGCGTCGTGTACGCTGTCGAAAGCTGACTTTTTGGGACGGCCCTTGGGTGTAGTTACCTCCGATCCTACGGTGACTTTTCTGACCAAGTTGTCCGCGACCGCGGCGACGAAGGTCCTGAGGACAGTGGCCGCCGGCTGGTCGGGCGGTTGGCCGGCGTCGGGGTCCGACAGCGCCCGGGCCGACGCCGGCATACGCTGGCTCAGCCGAGCCAGCCGCTCGGCGTCGGCTCCTATGAACAGCGGCACCCAGGCAGCGCGAGCGCCATCTGCGTCGTGGATTGTCCCGGGCAGAAACTGCTGCCGCGCCACCAGCCCCGCGCCGAAGCGCACCGCCTGGCTCCAATAGGCCAGGTCCACGCCGATGCCGATACCGTTGGTCAACATCCCCTGCCCTTTGCAGGCCTGCAATATCGGGATGGCTTCCGCCGGCGACACTCGGTATGCCGGTATGGACCAGGGCATGAGCCTGGGCTTGGCCCTGAATCTGGGTGGGTCCGCCACCAGGGCGCTGGACGGAAGAGGGCTGCCGCCCCTGCTGGGCAGCCACGCGGTGGCGGAGACGGCTTCGCCCGAGTCTGCCCGAAACCCGGGCGCGGCACTGGTCAGAACATTGACCAATTCTTCGGGATCAGCGCAGTAGGGATGATCATTGCCTGCTGGATCATCGTTTCCCTTGGGGCGCAGTTCATCCGGCGACCGCTCCGCCCACAGCAACATCCACCCGTCTTGCCAACCCCCGTGCAGTATGATCATCGGTCAACTCCCCGATCCGGCCGGCGTTCCTGACACCGGCCCCATGATGATGACGGTCGCTATTCCGATTCCCATACAAGCTGCCCAGCGCGCCGTCGGAAATCCTGGTAGATCGAAGTCCTGGCACATAATTGACGCCGAAACGCGGCCTCTTCCGCACTCTACTCGCCGCCGGCCGCGGTGGGCAGGGCACGTATCCTTGCTCCCACCGACCGTTCCGCCACCGCCAACTCGTACTGCGCTTGCAGGTTCAGCCAGAACTGGGGATCCATGCCAAACCAGTGGCCAAACCGAAGGGCACTGTCTCCAGTCACCGCACGCTTGCCGGCCAGAATCTGGCTGATGCGATTGGCTGGCACGTCAATCTGCCTGGCGAAACTCGCCGGCGATACCCCCTCTCCTCCAGTTCATCTCTCAAAACATCCCCAGGATGTACGGCTCGTTGCAACATTGTCGCCAGCACCCCCACTGTAAAGGACGGAGAGAAAATGTACCGCGTGGGCGGTCCGATCGCCGATTCGGGCGGTTGAAAACTGTACCGCCTGGTGTCTTCCATAAAGCTGAATATCAGCTGTTGGAAGGTGCGATGGATGTTTCACGTGGACACGTATTTTCGGGTGCGCCGGGCCTGCCTGGTGGAGGGGATGAGCGTTCGGGAGGCCTCCCGAGTGTTCGGCCTGCATCGGGACACGGTGCGCAAGATGCTGGCCAATGCGACGCCCCAGGGCTACACGCGGAAGGGGCCGCCGCGCAAACCGAAGCTGGAGCCCTTCACCGGCGTAATTGACGCCATCCTGGAGGCGGATAGCCGGGCGCCCAGAAAGCAGCGGCACACGGCCAAGCGCATCTTTGAGCGGCTGCGGGACGAGTACGGATTTGAAGGCCAGCAGAGCATAGTCAAGGACTACGTGCGGGAGCATCGGCGGCGTGTTGGGGAGATGTTCGTGCCCTTGTCCCACGGACCGGGCCACGCCCAGTGCGACTTCGGCGAAGCGTTGGCGGTGATCGCCGGCGTGGAGCGCAAGGTGCATTACTTCGTCCTGGACCTGCCCCACAGCGACGGCTGCTTCGCCAAGGCTTATCCCGGGGAGACCACCGAGGCCTTTCTGGACGGCCACGTGTCGGCGTTCGCCTTTCTGGGTGGAGTGCCTCAGAGCGTCCTGTACGACAATACGAAACTCGCGGTGGCGAAGATACTGGGCGATGGTCGTCGCAAACGCACCCGGGCTTTCAGCGAGCTCCAGTCCCACTACCTGTTCGAGGATCGGTTCGGGCGTCCCGGCAAGGGGAATGACAAGGGCAAGGTTGAAGGCATGGTGGGCTATGTGCGGCGCAACTTCCTGGTGCCGATACCCGTGGCGGAGAGTTTCGCGGCGCTGAATGCCCACCTGGAAGCACGATGCCTGGCGCGGATGGACGCGAGACTGCGGGGACACACCGAGACCATCGGCCAGCGGATGGAGCGAGACCTGGACGCGCTGTTGCCGTTGCCACCGGTGTCCTACGACGCCTGCGACAAACGGGCCAGCCGGGTCAGCTCATTGTCCCTGGTGCGGTACCGCACCAACGACTACTCGGTGCCGGTGGCCTACGGACATCGGGATGTGCTGATCAAAGGCTACGTGGACCGGGTGGTGATCAGCTGCGGCACCGAGGTCATCGCCAAACATCCCAGGTCCTACGAGCAGGACGACTTCGTCTTCGATCCCATTCACTATCTGCCGTTGTTGGAGCGGAAGACGGGGGCTCTGGACCAGGCCGCGCCGCTGGCGGGGTGGGACCTGCCGGAAGAGTACCGCACGCTGCGCCGTCTGCTGGAGGACCGGATGGGCCAGCGTGGCAAGCGGGAATTCGTGCGGGTGCTCAGGCTGATGGAGCACTTCTCCCACCAGGAGGTCCACCACGCGGTGCGAGATGCCCTGCGGCTGGGCGCCGTCGGCTTTGACGCCGTGAAGCAGCTGCTGCTGTGCCGCGTTGAAGGCAAACCGCCCCGTCTCGACCTGGAGCTCTACCCTCACCTGCCCCAGGTCAGCGTCCAGACCACCCGCGCCACGGACTACCTGACCCTGCTGTCGGGGAGGGCAGCATGAGCAACCGATCCACTCTGCTCCTTGAGCACCACCTCAGGGAGCTGAAACTGCCCACCTTCCTCAGGGAGTACGACAAACTGGCCGCCCAGTGCGCCGCTGAAGGCGCCGATCATCCCGACTACCTGCTCCGGCTCGCCGAGCTGGAACTCACCGACCGCCACCAGCGCATGGTGGAACGCCGGATCCGCGCGGCGCGCTTCCCCGCCACCAAGGGCCTGGACACCTTTGACTTCTCCGCCATCCCCTCGGTGAACAAACCGCTGGTGATGCAACTGGCCCGGTGTGAATACGTCGATCACCATGAAAACGTCATCGCCATCGGGAACAGCGGCACCGGCAAGACCCACGTCGCCCTGGGCTTGGGGCTGGCCGCCTGCCAACGGGGCCTGTCGGTGGGCTTCACCACCGCCGCGGCACTGGTCAACGAACTGATGGAGGCCAGGGACGAGCGCCGGCTGCTCAACCTGCAGCGGCAACTGGCCCGTCTCAGGCTCCTCATCATCGACGAGTTGGGCTTTGTGCCGTTGTCCCCCACCGGCGCGGAACTCCTCTTCGAGGTCTTCAGCCAGCGCTACGAACGGGGATCGACCCTGGTGACCACCAACCTGCCCTTCGACGAGTGGACCGAGGTTTTCGGGTCGGAACGGCTCACCGGCGCGCTGCTGGATCGTCTCACCCACCACGTGCACATCGTGGAGATGAACGGCGAGAGTTACCGGCTCAAGGGCAGCCGGCAGGACGCCCTTGCATCGTCGCCATCGCCGGAGCGCCCGGATGCCGATTAGCGCCCCGCAGACGCCGCCGCCGGCCCCTCCGTCAAGGCGAGACCCCCCGCCCCACCGGCCAGGCCGCGGCCGTCACGCACCATCCAGGTGGTACGGTTTTACTCCGCCGCAGTTGTCAACGGTCAGCGAAAAGGTCCGCACTAACTGGTCAGCATAAATGTCATATTCCCCTCTATGGAGAATGTGACGTTGAACCAGAAAGAGCAAGCGAGACTCAAGGTTCTGAACCGCCTGTGGGCAGAGCAGATGACTGTGGACCAGGCAGCCACAGTGATGGGAGTGAGCACGCGCCACACCAGACGTATCCTGGCGGCGTACCGGAGGGAGGGTGCCGCCGCCCTGGCTCACGGCCACCGTGGTCGTCGGCCGCCCAACGCAACACCGGAGACAACCAAAGCCGAGGTATTACACCTGGCCAGCACCCGCTACTTGGGAACCAACCACACCCACCTGAGCGAATTGCTTGGAGAGCGCGAGGGTATCGACATCGACCGCAGTACGCTACGGCGCATACTGGTGTCGGCTGGGTTGAACAGCCCGCGCCGTCGCCGTACGCCGCAACATCGGGTGCGTCGCCAGCGAATGCCGCAGGCCGGGATGCTGATCCAGATGGACGGCAGCTTTCACCGGTGGCTGGGGGAGGCGGGACCGCAGTTCACGCTGCTGTTGGCGGTGGATGACGCCACCGGCGCCGTGGTGAACGCCCTCTTCTGCGAGCGGGAAGACGCACGCAACTATTTCGTGATGATGCGGGAGCTGGTGCAGAGCTACGGCGCCCCGGTTGCCCTCTACGTCGACCGGCACGCCGTCTTCAAGCACACGCCCGGGTCTGGGCTCGCCGGTGCGCCAACCCAGTTCAGCCGCGCCATGGATGAGCTGGGGATCCAGCTGATATTCGCACTGTCGCCCCAGGCGAAGGGTCGCGTGGAACGAACGGCGGGAACGTTTCAGGACCGGCTGGTGACGGAACTCCGACTGGCTGGCGCGACCACCATCGCGGACGCTGACCACGTGCTGCAGGGTTTTCTGCCACGCTGCAACGCACGCTTCAGCGTTCCGCCGCAATGTCCCGAGGCCGCTTACCACCCACTGGCATCGGACGTGTGTCTGGACCGCATCCTCTGCTTCAAGCACCGCAGGAAGGTGGCCCGGGACAACACGGTGAAGTTCCAGTTGCACACCCTGCAGTTGCTGCCCGAGCCACAATGTCCCAGCTATGCCGGGGCCGCTGTGGAGGTCCTGGAAGGACTGGATGGTCGTCTATCCCTGCAACACCAGGGACGCACCATCCCTGTTCAAGAGGCGCCGCCCAATCCGGTATTCATGCGAACCGGTAACGAATCATCCCCACACCTTGCCAGGCACCGTTCCGGTCCTGGCCATCCGGACGGGTCCTGGGCGACGACCCTCTCCCAACTCGACACCAATTGTGCCGAAGAAACCGCGCCTGACCCGATTGCTGACCGCGGGACCGCAGCCGGCAAGGTGGCAGCCATTGCGCCTCGGAAGCCTACGTTTCTCCAAAAGGCTCGCTGGAAGGCCATACAGAAGGCGAAGCGTAAAGGCATGTCCATCCGAGGGATAGCGCGGGAGCTGGGAATCAACCGGGCCACGGTGAGGAAATACATCGACGCCGATACCCCACCGATGCGGCAAGTCCGCAGCGCGTCAACTACGCCAACACCTGATACCATGGCGGCATAACCGAGTGACATTTATGCTGAACACTTAGCCGGACATTTACGCTGACCTTCGACACCCGAGCGTTACAGTTTTCGCCCGCCCTTGACACCCTCAGTGATAGTCCGCAATCTCAACGTCTAACGGGCCGGCCTGGACCTCAGGCCAACTGAAACACACGCGCCACTGACGATTGATCCTTATCGAGTACTGTCCGGCCCGGTCCCCGCGCAGGACTTCCAGACGATTGCCGCACAATGCCCGCAGGGCATCCACCGATCGGGCGGCGTTCAGAATCGAAAGCCGACGCGCTGCCTGATCCTCAAAACCCTGAAACGCCGGGACATATTCCCCAGCGGCGAATGCCTCGGTCCGCCGGTCCCGATAACCCTGGATCATTGCACAACCAGTGTAAGAATACATGACGGCTGACGTCAATCATCAGACGCAGGATCAGGCTCGGTTTGGACCACCGCATGGTCAGGTTGAAACCGGCGTACCGGTCTTATCAATACCTTACCTGGTTCGCATAATAGCCGTTACGTGAAGTCGTTTGTTGGGGACTGCGGCCGTCGCCGCGATTGCGATATACGCCGTTGCCGGAGCTCTTGCATCCGTTGAGCAGAGGCTCAGCAGAAAGGCAGACCGAGGCGGTCGACATCATTGGAAGGCACATCCAGCAATTCCTCGAGTACACAGCCACTAAACTGGTTGTCGCTGAGCTCCAGAGTTTCCAAGTCGGCGATGTTGCCCAGTTCCGATGGTATCGACCCGCTCAACTGGCCGAGCCGAGGAAAGCCCACGCCAGTGTCACGGCTCCCGCCAGCGCCAGCGAGCCGGCCCAGAGCAGATCCAAGTTGATCCAACCGCGGCGCAAGAACGCCAGGCCGACCCGATAATAGACGACGGCCGCCGCCGTGAGCATGACGGCCAGCATGATCAGAGTGTGGCCAAGCAGACCGATCACCCACCAGATCGGAGCATCGTCCAGTGAAAGGAATGCGCCATGCTCGCCCAAGTCACCGGCGACACCCGACGCGGACTGGCTGCTGGTCAAGGCCAGCACCACCGGTGCTAGCATCAGACCCGCGCCGTGAGCGGTAGCCATCAGGAATGACCAGGCAATCAGGTCGCGCCCGCTTACGTTCATGCCGACCCACCGGGGATGGCGGTAGTAAAGCACCAGCCGGACGAGCCCAAAGGCCAGCAGCACGCTGCCGACGGTAATACGCACCCAGCGCAAGGGCAGGAACGCGCCCACGGCCAGCAGCGCAACCATCACCACGACCACGGATGCCAGGTGTCCAACGGCGATGAATCCCGTGGCGGTGCATAGATTGGCGGGCCGTTGGCGCTGCAGAGCTAGCCCCACGGCGAACAGCCAACCCATCGCCGGGTTCAGGCCGTGAAACACACCCAAAGCCGCTAGGCCCAACCACGGCCCCAACGACGCCAAGGCCCGCCGGGTCGGGTACCAGAGCGTGCAACAAAATCACGCGGCAATCCCGTCCATCACGAGTGGGTAGCTAGACTGCCGCGTGCATTGCGAAAACAGAAAAAGCGCTACGGGAAGCAGTAAGTGTCCGACGAAGCGTCGCCGCCCTGGAGCCTCACCTGGTGGCTACGCGTTTTGCCGTAGTCGACGAAGAAATCGGGATTGACCGACATTCCGCCTCCGGGATTCACGTCGATGCGGCTGAGCCAGCCGTTGAGTCCGTCGGGGTAGAACTGATCATCCCAGGACGAATAGAGGGAGTTGGTGAGATAGACGCGACGACCATCGCGGCTGATCTCCACCATCTGCGGGCCACCGGTGAGGGTCGCACCGTTGGGATGAGCCGCTTTGCGTACAACGCCGCCCATTTCCAGTTCGCCCGTCTGCACGGGGTTGAACGGGTCGGACACGTCGAACTGGAGCAATTTACCGGTGCCCCAGCAGGATATGTAGAGGAAACGGTCGTCCAGCGACAGGTCGATGTCCGTGACCAGCGGCGGCACCGCGCCCAAGGGCTGCAAGGCCGGCGGCAACGCGGAGGCGTCGGCCGGCTCGGCGGGGATGGAAATTATCTTGGTGGCCGTCCACTCCTCGCCGTCGCGATACCAAAGAAAGACGGAGCCGGACAGGTCCTCAGTGCTGACCACCACGCCGCAAAAGCCATAGTGTCGGGTCGGGTTGTGGGCCGGACGCAGTTCCAGCGCCATCTGGTGCTGCGGGCCCAGTTCAACCTCCTGGCGATGGGACCGGCGGCGCATATCCCAGAAGTGCAGCTTGTGGCCGTAATTCTGGCCGACCACATCTTCCAGGCGAGCTCCGCTTTCGAACATTTCTGGGGTGCCCCACTCGCTGGTCATCATGGTGTCGATGCCGATGTGCCACCAGAAATCGTAGGCCAGCTCCTGGGGTCCGCGATCTAGTTCCCAAGGGCCAATGGGTTCAAAGGTGTAGTGGTCGAGCAGCATGATCCCGCCGGGGCGGCCTCCGTCGGCGGATCCTAGAGCGCTAACATAGATAGCGTCCGGACCGCAATGAACCGTGTGAGGGCGGCTGTAGCCGGCCCGCTGCACCTGTTCGGCCTCGATGGTCTTGGCGATCCGGGGTCGGGCCGGGTCGGGCTGTGTGTCGATGATGTAGATGCGGCTGCTGGCGAGGCTGGGAACCACCAGATACCGGCGCTCCAGATGGGGATGTGCGGACGACGGACAGAGGGCCGCGCTGCAGGCGTTCCAGTTGAAGTGGTGCAATTCGTCATCCACGTTGGGCATCTCCAACGAATGGATAACCTGGGAGTAGGATGGCGAGTTGTGATCGCAATCCACCACCGTCATTGCGTCGGGCTGGTCGGTGCCGGGATTGAGCACCGCAACGTAGGCCAGACGCTCCGGGGGAGCCTCCATGGCCAGGCGAGCCGATGGGTAAAATGTTGGGTCCGGTCTCCAGAGCGCCATTGTGCCTGCCTCCTGTAGTTTTCAGTTCTGCACCGTATGGCCACAGATGCGAATAATGATCACGGCATGCTATCCCAGCGTATGCATCGGGGCAACTGTCTCGCGTCAACCATAATTGCCGGTCGCATTGCCTCAATTTAAATTTCACTGAACCTCAGTCGCACAAGGTCTCCTGGCAGATCCAGCCACGAAATTGGAGATAGCGGGACACCGTCGTCGGAAAGACTCGCTCCAACGCATCGGTGGAGTCGATTTGCACGTACGTCACGCCGGCGTCCGCCCTTTATTGATACCCGCTGCGGTTCGCATAAGGGTCATTACGTAAACGCGATTGTGCTACGAACCAGTCCGTGTTCAGGTTCTACCCAACCCGCGGCTTCCCTTTCTACGTGCGGCCGGTTCGCATAGAGGCCGAAGTCGGGATAACCAACGCCCTGGTCGGCCAGTTCCTGCACACAGAACACCTTTGGCCTCAACGTCCCGCCCACCGCGTCCAGCAGGTTGGCTAACGGCACGTAAAGAGAGCGTTCGTGGGTGGCTCCGCCGGAACCGCGCACCAGGCGCAGTTCGTATAGTAGGACTCAACGGCTTGGGTGAACTTACTGGTTGCCATAGCGATCACATTATCCCACTGGACCAAGGAGAGCCTCTACCTGCGGACGCAGTTCGTCCTTTACCGTGGCGAAAGGAGGGAGTCCACGCACCAACGGTTCCAGGGAGCTTTCCCATTCCAGTAGAACATTGTCAACAATCCGAGGGTCAAAGAAGTCCTCAGGACTATCGAAGTCCACGTGTCGCAGTTGACACTTTTCACGCAGGCGATCGCCAAAATCGTTCAAGTCCAGCCCTTCTTGATATGTGCCCAGCACGCTCCAGAGATCGTAGAAGTCGCGGGCTCGGGTGCGCACCCACCCCCTGCTCTCCAACTGGTCCACTTGTTGCCTAGGCTTTGCACATTTCAAGCCGCGTAGGCGAGTGAATCTACAAGTCGGTGGTACAGGACAGCCGGGACTTTCCATATATCCGGTTCTGCGTCGGACAGCGAAAAACCCTCGGAGGCCAGCCACAAGTGGCGGCGCGCCAGAGCGATGGCATCTACGAAGGTCGGCGACGGCTTGGCGTACCAGGCCGCGGTGCGATGGCTCATGGGCTGTTGTTCCTGCATCAAGTGAGCCGCCAGGGTGGTCCAGGAGAATAGGCCCATGAGGATTGGCGTGGTGCGGGCGATGGCGCGGTCCGACCACTGGCGTTGGGTCTCCACACCCAGATGCGCTCGCACCTCCTGGAAGGTGACCTCCAGTTGCCAGCGCAGCACAAACCATTCCAGAATCTGCGCCGGTTCCACGGCCAGGTCAGTGCACAGCAGAGCCTGTGTGGCGAATTCGCCTTGGGGGTCTCGAACCAAGACCCAGCGCAGGGGCACCGGCGGCTTGCCCGAACGATACCAGACCGCAGTTTGCGAGGTGAGCTCCACCGTACGGGTCGTGCCGTCGTACCAGGCTACCGCGGCGGTGGCCCAGGACTGACCGGGATGGTCGACGAGTGATTTCAGCGCGGGCAGCCGTCGGCCTTTCAGCGGGGGCCGACCGTTCTGACCGGGCTGACGGGGCGGGGCCGGTTCATAGAGGGCCGCGTCCAAGCGCAATCTGGTGATGAGGGTAACGGGTTCACGGAGGGATTGGCAGCAGTGGAGCAGGTCGAGGACGGCGTAGCCGCCGTCGCCCACCAGCACCAGGGGGCGCTGCGGCAGCCAGCGGCGCAGTTGCATGACCATCTGCCGAGCCCAGTCGGTGAGTTTTTTGTGGCGACGTCCGCGCTGCCGGTAGTAGCGTTCCGAAGGCGCCAGCACGGTGAGAAAAGGCAAGGCCCAATAGCGTCCCGCCCAGGGGACCTGGCCCAGCCACATCAGGGAGATCCAGCGCAGGCCGCTGGCCTTGACCAGGTGGCTCCGGCTGGAACGCACCGCATCGCGGTAGATGCCCAAGGATTTGATTTTAGGACCGCGGCGCCGTTCCAGGGTTTCGTCGATGCCGAAGATCAACGGACCATCGCCTTGATCCAAGTGGAGGATTAGCAGTCCCAACAGGATGCGTGCCGCTTGGCGGGGCGACCACACCGCCCGATTGAGCACTTGATGATAACGGGCGTAGTTGCGGTCGTCGCTCAGTCCCATGACACGGAGCGCCGATGCCACGGTGCGTTGGCCGGGAGCCAGTATCGCGCCGATCAACAGGATTTGGGCTTTCCGCCAGGTCGGGCTGCGAAACAGCATGGCGAAGGGATGGAGTACGGGTACAATCGCGTTGGGCAGGGTGAGCATCGCTTGGCCTTTTTCCAGGAGGGTCCGGCCAGCTTACCCTGTTCTTATAATTCATCTAACTTTTGTGCAAAGTCCAGGTTGCAGGCCCGCCCGCAACTTCTCGGCCACCACTTCCTCCAGAGAGTAGGTCGACACCTCAACCTTCAACGGCTCGCCGTACTCATGCATGATTTCACGCTGTGCCACTGGCCACAGGATCGGTTCGTCAATCGTGATCTCGACTTTGACCGGCGTATCTGCCGACGTTCAGGGAAAATGTCCGCTCAGGTGTTCAGCAAAAATGTCATCCGTTTATTGGGGGACCGTATCAGATGTCGATGCTGTCCCGCGTCAACTATATTTGCCGGTTCACCTCCTCGGCCTGGACGTGTTGCTGGGCAGCGTTGCCATCCGCCCCTCGCACATGTGCAAGTCCGAGCCACAGATACAAGAGGAAGTGATCTTCACGGTGCCATCGTTGGGGTGTTGCAGCTCCGGGTCTGGCACATTTTCCGCGGCGATACTGAATGAGGCCTGGTAAACAACTGCTTTCATAACAAACCCCTCCTTGGCTTACAGGGGTCTTCTATCGTAGGTCTTTTATGAGACCCCCCTCTCGGCTAGCTTCTCCGGTGTGACCAGCTCGTAGAACTCGATCTCGTAGGAGTCGAGCTGGGCCTGCATCTTGGCGTTCAGAGTCCGTACCACCTCGGGGACCTGGGAAGGCCAGTTGGGCTCGATGGTCGCCTGGGTCCACTCAGCATAGGCCACGTTGGGAGTTCCCGGCAGGCCCTGGGACACATACACTTGTGCCTTGGGCCGGCCATTCTCCTCGTAGGCGGCGCATATTTTGATCAGCAGGTTGGCAACCTGCCATACCTTCCCCGGCTGCGCTTTGGCGATTCTTCTGATGACGTACATGGCTGCTTCTCCTTTTTGTAATGCGACCTGGATTAAAACGGCCCTGGCTTTCGTTCCACTATATTCGTCACTCCCTTTCCCCAACTTTGATAGCAAAAACCATCTGATTCTTGGGTTAACGGTTCCGGAGAGTTGCCGCGTCCGCCCATCGAAAGGAAGTCCCTTTGACGATTGGAACAGCTTAATATCTGCCCGTGCGAGCATGGGGAACTAAACCAAATCCAAGTGGCATCTACTGGCGCGGGTCTCTGGCGGGAGGGTCATGGAGCGTCTAATTCTTCTTCCAGAACTGCCACCATCCTCTCGTTGATCGCAGGTCCGCCACCATCGACTGCGCCGGCTGGTCTGGCGTGCCCGCTGTGTCTGGCGTGCCCGCTGTGTCTGTTGTGGCCGAATCTAGGGCGGGCCTAACCCCAGGGTCGACAGTAACGCCCTGGGTACCGAATAGCTCCCAAGGTCTGAAGGACTCCACGAAATCCTTGGCTTCTTCGATAGATGGGAACCCCTTCCGGGAGCGGCTCGGGTCGTAGCTAAAAGTCTTCGCCAACGCGTCGATGCCCCGTTTGGTGTCTCGGAACCCTCCAAGCTCCTCTTCATGGCCGTCGTTTTCGTCACTGAGAATCAGGTTCTCTCCCCTTTTTACCTTTCGCCAATACACTCTCATGCAAAGCACTCCTCGACTCCGGTTTCTAGCTTGACGGTTTTGGGACCTTGATAGTCTCTATTTCTAAAATGTGCTCGCTTGGTCTCGGAGAGGTGTGTTCTCTCTCCAGGTATGGCAACTCCTAGGCGATGGTCAAGTTCCTTAACCCCAATCCACCGAAGAGATGAGTGTCGGGGCGGGTTGAAGGGATAAGAAAGTGCTCCTGTGTTCGGGGATAATGGTTTGTGAAACGGCAAACCCACCCCGAAACAGGAGCACCCAATAGATGCTACCACTGGAGCACCCCGACCGCATCCAGATCGCCTTCGACGACCACCGCCTGGTCAGCAATGCTGGGTTGATCCTTCCGTCCACGCTGGCTTTGCATCTGGGCCTGCTCCAACTGGTTGATCGGCACCTGGACCTGGGCCGTGCTCCAGGCGGGGCCAATCCCGGCGACAAGATGATGACGCTGGTGGCTTCCGCCCTGGCTGGGGGCGACTGCATCGACGACGCCGACGTGTTGCGCACCGGAGGGACGGCCAGTGCCATCGGCTGCGTGGTCAAGGCGCCGTCCACGCTGGGGACCTTCCTGCGCAGCTTCCGGTGGGGGCACGTCCGCCAGCTGGATCGGGTGAGCCGGGAGCTGCTGGCCCGGGCCTGGGCGGCTGGTGCGGGACCCCGAACTTCGAACAATCACGGGCCGTTGACCATCGACCTGGACTCCACCATCTGCGAGACCTATGGACCGGCCAAGGAAGGAGCGCGCCGCCACGGCTACACCGGCCAGCGGGGCTATCATCCGCTGCTGGCCGTGGCTGCCGGCACCGGCGACGTGCTGATGGCCCGACTGCGCCAGGGCCGGGCCAACACCGCTCGGGGCGCCGCCCACTTCCTGCGGGAGACGGTGAGCCGGGTGCGCTACGCCGGAGCCACGGGACCACTCACGGTGCGGGCCGACAGCGGCTTCTACACCCGCGCCTTGGTGGCCGTCTGCCGCAACATGGATGTCCGCTTCTCCATCACCATCCGGCAGCACGCCCGCCTGAGCAATCTCATCGAGGCCATACCCGAGACGGACTGGATGCCTATCCCATACTGGATGGACGGCGCCGCCGACGTGGCCGAAACCACGTATGTCCCCTTCGATACTGAGCCCGACGCCGCGCCGGCGCGCCTCATCGTCCGGCGGGTGCAGCCCGCGCCCGACTCCCAGTTGGCCCTCTTCGCCGACTACAGCTATCACGGCTTCATCACCGACCGGGACGGGGAGACCCTGGAGCTGGAGGCCGACCATCGCCGCCACGCCGAGATCGAGAATGCCATCCGAGACCTCAAGTATGGCGTGGGGTTGAACCATCTCCCCTCGGGCCGTTTCGCCGCCAACGCCGCTTGGTTGGCCGTGCAGGTGATGGCTGTCCCGCGTCAACTATTCTTGCCGAAAAAACGTCCACTATTTTTGCCGGTTCACCCCCTCGGCCTGGCCCCGTTGCTGGGCGGCATCAGTCCGGTAGCTGGGGACGTCAAACTCCAGGATCACGGAGTGGTGCACGACCCGGTCAATCGCCGCGGCGGTGGCCATGGGGTTGGCGAAGATGCGCTCCCACTCTGAGAAGACCAGGTTGGACGTGATGCCCAGCGACCTGCGTTCGTAGCGTTCCGCGATTAGGGTGAAGAGGACCTCGGACTCTTCGGCGCCCTGGGGCAGGTAGCCGAGATCGTCAAGGAGCAGGAAATCGAAGTTGTCCAGCTTGCGCAGCCGGCGGGGTAGGTCCAGGTCGCGCTTGGCGGCGAGTAGTTCCTGCACCAGGCGGTAGGCCGGTGCGAAGAGGACCGAGTGTCCGGCTTCGACCAGGCGGTGGCCCAGGGCGCAGAGCGCGTGGGTCTTGCCGGTGCCGGGCAGTCCGAAGGCCAGCACGTTGACGCCGTGTTCCACGAAACTGCCCTGGGCCAGATGGTCCAGTTGCTGCCGCAGGGCCAGGGGCATCCGGTGGTGCTCGAAGGTTTCCCAGGTCTTGCCCGAGGGGAGCCTGGACGACTGACGCAGCCGGTTGATGCGCCGGTGGCGGCGATCGTCGGCTTCCTGTTCCAGGACCTCGAGGAAGATGGGTAGGGCGTCGCCATGTCCGGAGGCGGTGAAACGGTCCACCGACTGGGCGCCCATGGTGGGCAGCTTGAATTGGTGGCACAGCTGGCCGATGCGTTCCTGCATGACGCTGGTGTCGATTACCGTCATCCGCACACCCCCACCGTGGCCAGGCTGACCGTGAGCAGGCGGTCGTAGATTTTCAGGTCCGGCTGGCCGGACAGGGTCAGCGCTGGGGCTTCGGGCACCTTGGGCTCGGCCAGGTCTCGCACCTCGGCGTAGTCGAAGGGCTGGCCCGCCTCCAGCAGCAGCGACAGCGCGCTGTCCACCGTGGCTTCCATGGTGGTGGCCGCCAGGTGCAGGATCCGCACGTACTCCACGTCGGCACGCTCCCCGCGCCATCCGTTGAGCGCATCGTAGGCCAGCCGAAAGTGCAAGGTGGGAAACAGCTGCTCCCGGAAGCGGTAACGGGCGAATGCTCCCGGCTTGCGCACCAGTGAGCCGATGACGTGGCGGTAATTGACGTTGGCTGCACCCTCGCCGCGCACCCGTTCCATGCGTTCCACCAGGTGGCCCTTGTAGTAGACTTCCACCCAGTCGGCGTACAAACGGATCTGCACCTCCTTGCCGATGAGGCGGGAGGGTACGCTGTAGCTATGTCCCGCTACCTGGATGGTGCTCCACTTGCGCACCTTGGACTGGTAGTTGACGTATTCCGGCACGGGAGCTGGCGGTAGGGAGCCCAGGCAAAGCATCTCCTGCTCCAGCTTCCCCTCTACCAGACGATTGCGTCTCTCCACCATCTCCCGTACGAAGTGAGCGTAGTCGTCGGCGGTGTGGAAATCGCGGCTGCCCCGCAGGATGAGGGCCTGGTCGATCGCGTCCTTGAGGCGGTAGTGGGCATGCTCGGCGACGCCGTTTTCATGGCTCTGGCCGCGATTGATGCGGGTGGAACGGAGACCGTAGTGGTCCAGCAGAGCGGAGTAATTGTCGTTTAGTGCACGGCCGCGGCTGCGTTTCACCTCGTGGGTGGCAGCCGAGGTATTGTCTGAGCGCACCACCTCTGGGACGCCGCCCAGGGTCCAGAGGGCATTCTGCAATCCCTGCTGCAACGCCAGGAAGGTCTCACCGGCGGCGACCTCGGCGTAGCGCCATCCAGAGTGGCTGAGGATCAACTGGAACAGCAGGTGCGGGTAGGACTCTCCGGCGATGGTCACCTTGAGTTCCCCGCAGTGGGTGAAGTCGAACTGGGCTTCCCGACCCGGCGGATGCTCCTGGGGGAAGTACACCTCCCGCTCCGGCCCGTGCAGCGCCCGCCAGTCCTGTAACCGTCGTTGCAGCGTCCTGAGTTGGGAGGCGCTGAACCGACCGGGATGCTGCTCGGCCAACCAGTCAATAATTGTCGTTGCCCTCAGCCTGCCGGTCGGATCATTCCGTAGCAGCGGCTCGATCGCATCCTCCCACACCCCGTCGAAGGGATCGGGCCGAGTGCGCCACCAGTGCTCCGGTTTCGTCGCCGACGGCAATGGACCACTCTGCCACTTGCGCGCTGAACGCACGCTCATCCCAGCCTTGGCTGCTGCCGTTTCCTGTGTTTTGCCTTCCATACGTTTCTGCCTCAGTAGCCCTACTTGTCGGTCTGTAATCAACGGTACCTCCGTACCGAATGATTACCCCATATCGACCGGCAAAAATGGTCGACGCTACCGGCAGGATCAATTGTCGTTAATCAGATGGCCCACAACCTGGCCCGCTGGACGGCGCGCATCGGTCTGGGTGAGCAAGTGGTAACCACCAAGACCCTCCGGCGGCGGTTCTTCTCCCTTGCCGGACGGCTCACCCGCTCGGCCCGCCGCCTCACCCTGCATCTTCCCCAGCGTTGGCACTGGGAAACCCAATTCACTCACGCCCTGGCCCGATTCCGCGCCATTCCTCTACCAGCCTGGCCAGCTTGACGGCGCGCCGTCGACGCCCGACCCGTCCACCGGACAATCCAGGGGCTGCCCCGCAGATTCATGCCAGCCCAGTCCGCGAGTGTCGCTTCTGGCATCCGGCCTGGCCGATTTCGCCTACTGCGCCACCGCGCGACGCCGCCTTGCCGCCAGCGTGGCCACCTCGCACTACCCTCAACCCCATCTGTCGGAATCAGGCCTGGTCTGTTCGCCTTCCCGTACCCATCATCCCCCGTGTCAACGCCAGCACCGTATCCCTTCGGTGGATTCGGGCTTAAGTGGCGTGCCCTTTACAGGTTGGGCTGTTGCCTCAGCCGACTGGTGTCTAGGGTGACTAGCCTACGCCGGGCTCGCTTCCCCAGCGCCACCAGGAACATCACGCTTTTACCTTCCGCGTGGGGCGAGAAGAATCCGCATACTTGGTCGTCGTAAAACGTCAGGCCAGAGGCCCCCAGTCTTTGGGCATAGGCTGCCAGGTAGATTTTGCCCGCCGTGATACTGGCATCCAGCTGAGCCAACCGGTAACCCCGGTTACCAAAACGCTCCAGTATCGGATTCAGATTAGTCATGAAGAAAAAGTCGACGCTGGCATCGGCCGGAAGCGGCTGATCGAGCCCCAGATGACCAGCTTGCCGACGGTAGTCTCCTTCTTTCAGCAGCTCCAGAGCCTTCAGGTCTCGGTGGAACACATATGCGCCAGATGGGAGGTCGTCCACAGTGTTCACGATCAGATAAATATCATTGAGAGCAGCGCCAGGTTGTCCTAAAAAGTCTGCCGGTATGCCCTGAGTGGCCTTTTCGAGCACCGTCGACAGCTCCCGGAGGGTTATCGATTCGTGGCTGAAACGGCGTGCGGACCCGCGCCGAACGATGACCGACTCGATGGAGTCCTGGGGCGTCTCGCCGTCAGAGTAGCGATTTAACGGTACGAGGCGTCCCGAAGGATGGGGCATCAGCATTGCCGGGCCTTCGCCTCGCCAAGAAACCACCTCTGCTTCATCCGTCAGCGAGGAGGCACCGTGCATCTCCCAAATGGCGGGTAATTCTACCTCGTACTCCGAAATCGGCTGAGTATCCAGCGAAAGTGGCTCTAAGTCGGAAGAGGATCCGATTGACGGCTCGGGAACGAATCCAACTGGTACCAACACGAGAGCTACTTCCTGCCGGTTCTCCAGATCCAGCAGGCGGTTAACCGAGCTGTCCACGAATCCGGCCACCACCTTAGCAGGTAGGCCATGCGCCGCGGCTATGGCTAAAGTGTTCGCCAGAATGGTTCCGCTGTCCCAATAGGAGTGGCGGTATTCCCGGGCCTGGTACTTACAGGCGTTCCGCCAAAATACATCGGTATAGAGGATTATGGCGGGAGCATGGGTCAAGCTCGGCTCGTTGCCACTGGCAGCCACCAGGGTTCCCCGATAGTCGCCCCGCCGTAGCCGGGTTAGGGACGGCCCTCCGGGATTATAGTGGTAGACCCCGGCTGCTAAACCAGGCAGGTCTCCACACACCACATAAAGCTCGATGTGGTACAGAGCACCGGTACAGGCCGCGGCACGAAACGGCATGGATCCCCAGGGGAAGTTCAACCTCTTGGTAATCCCAGCTGAGAAGTACAGAATGCTGCTCAAGGTGGTGATATCCAGTGTTCCGTCACTGACTGAGGAAATAACCTCCATGGAGATCGCGGATAGCGCGGGCACCACCGATGGCGATGCCTCAAACGGCAACGGAATCGGATCCAGGTCCGGGTATATTTTGAACAGCGGGGGTTGGCTCGACGGGTCAAAGGAGTGCCGAGGGTCCATCAGATTCCCGTGAGGGTGCTTGGTGCCATTGTGGTAATACCAGGTGGCTTGAATTTCTCGATTTACCATAGGTTCCCCTGGTTCTCCTGCTGGCGTTCACCGAGCTCTACTAGCATGGTTTCAATAGGGGTTCTCAAAGTGTAAATGGACTGGAGCAAGTTGGTCTATGGCGTACCAGTCTGCTACTTCTGCATCCTGGCAATAGGCCAAACGCTTGCCGATATCGCTGAGCAAGTTTCCGATTTCAACGCCCATGAATTTGGGAGAAAAGGGGGTCAGGGCATATTGGGCGTCACGGAGCTTAGCTGTCCCTCCGTGGCGGTTATGTCGCTCCAGGTGCAGGAGGCCAACCGCCGCCTTGATCAGTCCATGGTAAAACAAGCGCAGGGGATACCCTTCGGGCAGCCAAAGTTCTTCCAGGGTTTCGTGACATTGCCAGTATTGTGCTCGATTGAACTCGCGTATCGCTTGCCCAAACTTGGCCGGTGGATCGGACGCTACCGGCAAAAAGGGAGGCAGTCCCTCTTGGTGCAGCAATTTTATCCAATCAAGGTCCAGTTTCTGCCTTTCCCCCTTGGCAGCATACTTGGGCAGGTCGCCAGTCGACACAGAACCTCCTTGCATCAAGCCTAATGTACCAGTCCGTCTTGTCTTGATTTGTGTCTTCTACCCCCTGATGTCGGTCGGGACAATACCGTTACACGGCCCAGGAGCAGGCGCTCGCTAGGCCCATTTTGATGCCCTTAGCGTTGCGACGTGGTCAGCCAACATTACGCTCCGAGCGGCCGCGGAGCCCAAGGATTTTCCCGATGCCTCCTGTTCCAAGCGTACTCCTTCGGCCACGGCATCGTAGACGGCCAGACCGATCAGATTGCCTACCAGGGTGGATGTGCCGCCTACTGAGAAAAGACGCCACCGCGGGTGGAGGCTACGACCATCGCGTCCAAGGAAGTCCCAGTAGCCGTTGACCCTCCCTCGGTCTTTACCCCGGCCTCGAACAACGCCAGAGTTTTAGCCACCGTGGCGAGGGGGGCCGATAGCCAGAGCGGCCACTTAGGTCTCCCCTTCGGCGCGTAGGTCGCCACCTGGATCCGATCGTGGTCCAGGCCGGTGATCAGGCCCACGACCGGGTGCTGATCCCCAGGGCCCGGGCTCGTTCCCGGACGAAGGCTCTGGGTCTACGCAGGGCGTACTCCCGCTGCTCAGGGTCAGCCGGCACTCCCGCGCTGAGGATATGGCTGGTCTCTTCGAGGTCGCCCCCTACTGAAGAGCTAACCACCTGGAGCGGGACCTCCGACGCTACCCAGAAGCCCTCGCTATCCACCTTGAGCGAGACGCCGTTCATGCCGATGTTTATATCCCGCTGTCCCGCGTCAACTATATTTGCCGGTCCTGTTGCCTCATTGAGAAATGTTACCGACATTCGCTCGCATCTAGCCTCCTGCGGATCCAGCCGCGAAATCAGAGATAGCTGAACACCCTCGTCGGCAAGACCCGCCGCAACGCATCCGCGAACCTATTTGGGGCGTTCATCATGCTGGCCCTCCGCCTTATTGATACCCACGTTGGTTCGCGCAATGTTCATTACGTAAATCCGACTGTCAAGGGCGTCAACAAAACGGACCACTGTGGCTGTTGACACCTCGACCACGCCACGCTCCGGCTTCTGGCCAGTCTTCGGCTTTCCCCTCTGCACTTGTCGGGTCGAGTAGAGGCCGAAGTCAGGATGACCGGCACCCTGATCGGCAAGCTCTTGGACACAGAAACCCTTCGGCCTCAGCGCGCCGCCCACAGCGTTCAGCAAGTTGGCCAACGGCACGTACAGTGAACGCTCATCAGTGGCGCCACCGGACCTGCGCACCAGGCGTAGGTCGGTGAAGGACGCCTCGACGGCCTGGTTCAGTTTTCCATCCGGCATATCGTCCCATTTACTCCAGCCGGTTAGCCCATCTCCGCCATACGCGGCCGTAGTTCGTTCATCATGGCCTCGACAGCGTTCTTAATGCGGTCCTCAGTCAAAGGCATCATGGCCGATTATGCTCCGCGCCAACTGCGGGATCGCTTGGAGATCGACCAGACTGCTGGTTGCATCTTCAAACAACAGGTCGGGGCTCAGATAACGGTGAAACTTCTCAGAAATGGGGCATTCCAGGCCCGACAGCGGTTCGCCGGCCACGTCGTCCGGTGTTTGTTCGGCCAGTGTCTCCAAGGCTGCGACCAAGGGTTGACCCGAAGATTGGTCCTCCACTTCCAGGAAACCGTCGTGATCTACGGTCTTGAAACCCATGCTTTTGAGCTTTAGCGAAAGCGTGGATGTCTTAATCGTCCCCGCCCACGTAGCCACCAGGCGACCACTGTCCCCGGTGTCGCAAATGGACCGGCGGTCAAATCCCAAGCGGCGGAACTCGGAGCGCGCATCTTCCAGCAATTGGGCACCGGTCGCATCGAGATAGGCCGGCATTCCCTTACCGGAGAGTACCACTTTCATCTTTCGTACTACCCCGTCATGGACCAGGCCACCGCTGCCGCCAAAGGGAGGAGGCGTACCCGCCCGATCTTGAGTTACCTCGATTACCTTCTCCCGGCTGTGCACCGCGATGATGCGCCAACGCTTGCCCGACAGAATGATCGTCATGTCGGGTACGAAAACTCTATCCGCCGGCAGCACGCCAATCTGTTTGCTGCCCAACAATACCCGATAGTCCTCGGACGTTTGGAACACGGCGTAGAAGCTGTAGTGCTCCACCAGCTTTTCGCCCAGTGGTCCCAGAAGCAGGTTGCCGTCCGGCGCCTGCTCGACCAGCGCTATCTCGGCAGAGCCCATCTGCCTGAGCAGGCGGGTAAACTGTTCGGTGGACACCTTCCGAAACGGCCCCTGCCGGCAAAGTGTCTCGTAAAGCCGTTGTGCGGTCGTCCCTGCATGCTGAGCGATTACCGAGAGGACCTGGTGGGTAAGGGTGGACAGATGAAGGGCCTGAGGAGCCGGCGGTTCACACCACCGATCTCGCAGCAGTTCCACCATCGCCACTGACCGCACCAGACCAAGGTGCAAGCGGTCCATGGGGTGAGAAGCGGCATTCGTGCCTCGCTCAATGGTGTACATCCGCAGGACCTTTGGCTGGCCCCTGCGGCCGGACCGTCCCAATCGCTGCCGGAGAGACGAAACGGAGAATGGAGGACCGATCTGCGCCACGCAGTCGATGCCACCGATATCAATTCCCAGCTCCAGGGTTGAAGTGCAGATGGCGGTCGCGGTTCTGCTCGATTTGAGGCGACGCTCCACGTCCAGCCGATGCTCCCTGGACAGGCTGGCGTGATGGGGCAGGAAATCCACCGGCACTTTCGCTTGTTCAGACATTCCCCGCAGGGCATCGGCGTACCACTCTACGTTCTCCCGAGAGCCGGCAAAGACGAGATTGGGAGTTCCTCGCAATCGTCCAAACAGGTGTTTGGCGACCGCTTTCTTTGACGCTTCGCCATCTCCTTCGGCGCCAGTAACGTACCCACGTATCTGGACCTTCAATTCACCTCCGTCCACCTCGCTCTCCAGCAAGTCCACAGCATCGGGGTCGCCCGGCCGGAGGTACTCTTTCACCGCATCCATGTCGGCGAGGGTGGCCGACAACCCCACTCTGCGGATACGACGTCCGACTGCCAATTCCAAACGCGTGAGCAGCGACCGCAGGTGAATGCCCCTTTCATTGTCCAGGAGGGCATGCAACTCGTCGATGATGATTGCCCGGGCGCCGGCAAACAATGTCGGGATTTCCAACCCCCTCAGCACGAACAGCGCTTCCAGAGACTCCGGCGTGATCATCAACACGCCCCGCGGGTTTCTGCGGGCGCGAGACTTCACCCCTTGAGATATGTCGCCGTGCCAGGGATAGATCGGCAACCCGGCTTGAGCGCAGAGGTCTTCCACCCTACCCAGCTGATCGTTAATCAGCGCTCTGAGGGGCGCCACATACACCAGGTCGAACCCTCCCGGTCCAGGTTCAGTCAGGACCGACGAAATCAGCGGCAGGAACGCGGCTTCCGTCTTGCCGCCTGCTGTGGGAGCGGCGATAACCAGGTCCCGGTCCCCCGTCAAGAGCGTTGTGATCGCACGCTCTTGGATGTCGCGCAGTTCAGTCCAGCCCTGGTCCCATATCCAACGGCGGACCGGTTCAGCCAGCAGATCAAAGGCCGACGACGGATTAGAGCTTGAATGAGGCGAGGTCATCATCCGCTCCGTCTGCGGCCATTTCATTCTCTTCCGCGCCGGCGTCCTCCTCGGGGTTTACGGAACCGATCAGCGACTGCCATTGGACGCCCGGGTTCTGGTCCAGCACCGACAGCATGTTCACAAACTCTTTCACCGTGTTCCGAGGCGTTCTGAAGTAGGCGTCGCCGATCCGGTTGGAACAATGCGCCATGAAAGCGGTCAATGCCTCGTCCGGCAAAGCGTTTCCGTCCTCCTGCATCACCCTGCGGATGTTGGCCAAAAGGACGAACATGTCCTCTGGGGTCAAGTTGGCAAGCCGTATCACCGGACCCGACAGATCGACCATGCCATCACGCACGAAGGTGTTTTCCGCCAACCGCGACTGGAGCGCCTGGTAGCCGTAGAGACCGCGCCGGGTGTCCATCAGGAATTCGGGCGTCCCGCCCATGATGAACCCAAGGTTCCGGGCGGTGCCCTGCAGCACGTCGTTCAATATGCGGAGCAGTTGCTCGTAATTGGACTGGCGCGCCTGCGATGAGACGATCTTGTACAGGTTCACCATTTCGTCCAGGGAAACCAGCAGGCCGCGGTATCCGGCTTCCCTGACGAAAAGCGAGAGGAGCTTCACCTGATCGTAGATGCTCGCGTCATCCACGATGGTGCGCACCCCGAGATCCCTGCGAGCGTCTGTCCGCGTGGCATATTCGCCCCGAAGCCATCGCAGGGCCGCGGATTTAAGCTCTTCGCTCCCGGTGTCGTACCCCTCCCAGTAGCGGGCGATGACGGTGGCGAAATCGTAGCCACCGGTCATCTCCCGCAGGTGCCCCAGCTTCTCCAGGATAACGTCGCCAACATCCTGTCCCGTGTCGTCAGCGGCGCTGATGACCTGTGTGGCAAATCGCTCCACCACCGAGGCCATGGCGCCCCCCTCCGGCCTGGAGCGCGTCGCGGTATTGCGGGCCATTTCCGCATACAGGGAACGTGCCTGTCCGCCTGTTCCGTGGAGCCGCCGGTCCGGCGTGATGTCCGCCGATAGCACCACCAGCCCTTTCTCCAGTGCGACCAGGCGGATCAGGTTCAGGAAAAAGGTCTTGCCCGAGCCGTACTCTCCGATCACGAACCGGATTGCCGAACCGCCCTCGCCGATGCGTTCGATATCGCGCACCAGCTCTTCGGTTTCTCTGGCTCGCCCAACTTGAATGTGCCGCAGGCCAACCCTAGGTACCACGCCGGCACGGAGCGCCTGGATGATGGTGTCGCGCTCGCGATCTCTAATCTTGGTCGTCACCATATTCTCGTTACTCCACAGTCACCATTATCTCGGCTTTGATGTTCTGGTTGACTGAAAACCCCTGGCCCTCCTCAAGCAGCAGGTCGTCGAAGTGATCCAAGGACCATTCATTCAAAGTCTCAACGGCGCCGGCCGGCATCAACTGGAATTGTCGCGCCAGAGTTTCGTATTCATCTCGTTCCCAGCGGGGCCGCACCAGCAGCTCCCCAAGGAATGCCGAATGTCTCGCATCCAGACCGGCGAAACCATGGTCGACGTTTTCCGTGGCCTCGGCCATCTCCTCTTCGGGCTCATCCTCTTGAAAGATTGCTCCCAGGATAGAGCTGACCCGCTCCGTGTTGGCCATCACGGAGGCGATGCGTTCGGCGTCCAGGTTCACCGTGCCGCTGTGATCGGGACAAGGCGGTATGGCGAAACCCTGCTCCCGGTCGCCGGAAGGCAGAACGGTCACCGGCTCATCCGGAGACGTTAGGTTGTGAATGGCGGAGTAGATCCCATCGGTTTCAAGGCCCAGAGCCCTGAAGAGCCGCTCAAGGGCGCTCACTTCTTTGGCGCTGACCACGCCGTCCGAAGCTGCCATCACCAGCGCAAACTGCCCCAGCTCCCGAGAGATGTCATCCGGAAGGTCCTTCACATGACGTCGGAACAGGCCCAGGTCCGGTGGAACCGCCATTATCCAGTCGAGATTTGCCCGCAACCGAGCTCGCTCAGTTTCGGAAAGGTCCTCGGTATCACCGATCATGGCAATCAACTCGCCGTGTTCGATGGCGGCCAGATCGTCGTCCGCGTGGGCGATAAAACTCCCCACCGCGATGGCAACCAGGATGCTCTTGTAGCGATTGCTCACCTCCTCCAATACCGTTATCCCCTCCGGCAACCGAAAAAGCACGACCGGCTCGCCGTATTTCGGGCTCCGCAACGCGAAACGCGGGTCGGGCGCCATTCCAACCGACAGCCGCGCCATTGCGTCTGCAGCATCCGTCAACCGGCGCTTGGTGATCTTCTCGGGAGGCGCGTTTTCCAGTTGTTCAATGACCTGGACCACCGGAACGAAACCGCCCGCGTCAATAATTCCCGCGGCCCACCGCCGTAAATCATCAACCTCCTCGCACTGAAACAGCGGCCAAAGTCGTTGCGGCAACAGTGCGTGGGCCTCAATGGTGCCCCTTCCATCAGGATTGCGTCCGAGAAAACGACTATATTTGTCCAAAGCTTCAGTGGCTTCGTCCACAATGGTTTTTGCCACGTTGAGAGGTCTGGATATGCGCGAAATGTCGGGAACGTGCCCGATGTATTCTTCAAGATCCGACACAAACTCGGACGATGCCGCTCGATACTGGGCGCGAAGGGTGCGTTTGGATACCGGTACCGGTATCCCTTCCGGGAAGCGCTCATCAAGGAGCTGCCCAAACAGCGCCCGGAATTCAGGAAACGCGCGCGTTGCCGGCGTGCGTAGCGAATAGTCCGGATGGGCGGCATACCATCGGAGAAGCCAGTCTGCGCCAATCGGCGAACCCTCCCTCGACATTCGGCCAATCGTTACGCGCACGCTTAGCGGCAGTTCATAGCCCGATCTTTCGAGGCGTGGTTCGGGTTTGTCTTCATACCCCAAGGTGGCCTGGGCGGTATCCACAAAAGTGCTCAGATATCCCTTGACCGATCTGTTGTCGCCATATACGCCAAGGAGACGTTCCACTTCGGTAATCAGGAGTTCCTTCTCAGCTTCGTCTGGTCTATCCATAAAGAACCGGTGTTCGAGACCGTAGAAGTAGAGAAAGACGTATCCGACACTGTATCGCTTGTCCGACCGCCCGCTGGCTAACCAATCAAGGTACGTCGCCCGTGACTGGGGACCGATCCCCGAATAGCTGGGCCAATACGGCATGCCTTCGCCGGCAAGATCAGCGCCTTCAGCCAAAACAGGAAGACGCGGATCTATGAAAGGCCTCCTTATCTGCCCCCAGACAGATTGACGTTGCCCTGGGGCGAGGTAAACCATCCCGCCAATGTCCCGGCCCGCTACCGTCGCAGTGCCGCTAGGCTCAATCCATCGAGCCATGTGGCTACCGACCGAGTTGGCATGGTCCGTCAACGGTATCGCGGCCTGATGAGCGGCATCGTTCGCCGGACCGGTTTTTCCCATTTCCTCCCGCGGTCCGGCGGGTATCGGAGTTGCGGTGTACGAAACCTCAGGAGCATTCTTTGTGGTGTTGGCACCCTTCTGTTTCCATCGCTTGAATAATCGGAAGATGTTCAAGATTATCCCTGCCTTATCAGCCCGTGTTGCATCCTGCGTTTAGGCGCCAACTCGCCCGACACGCTAATTCCTGTCTGCCCCGGCGGGTCGAGAAATCCGAGTTGTTGGCAGGTCCTAACCATACCTACCCGACGTACTCGGTGCCAGCCGCGGCGGGCAGGGCACGTACCTTTGCCACAAATGGCTGCTCTTCAACGTACTCGGAGCCCAGGGGTTCCAGGGTGGGGCTGCGCAACACCAGGGTCCAGGTCGCTGCCGGAGTGACACCGACCATTCACCCGACTGTGGCCGTAGGCCCACACCTCGGCGTTGGGAACATGCTCGCGCAGCAGCGCCTCCAGCTCTTCCCGACAACGGCGGGGCAAGTCCAGGCGGTCAGTCATCAGCTTCTTCGAAGGGGTTCAGCACCGTAACTCCAGTGGGCGCGAAGTCGCGGACGTTGCGGGTGACCACCGTCAAACTGCGGTGTAGGGCGATGGCAGCAATCTGTAGGTCGGAATTGGTGTAACCTAGTTCCGCGTGCAGAAGACCCCAGCGCCTGGATGCCGCCTCGTCGAACGGAAGGATACGGTCATGGAACGAGGTCGCCACAGCCTCCAGCCAGCGATCCAGCAATTCAGCAAATGCCGGTTGCGTCCTGCGCTGCCGGGCCGCCCCGTACATGATCTCGCCTACCGTCATCACGCTGATGTACAGACCTTGTGGCGGCTGGTCCTGCAACCACCGGGCAACCGAGACGTGTCGCTCGGGTCGTCGTAATGCCGAAACGACCACTGTATCCAGGAGGTACATTCAGAAATCGACGGCCCTGGCAGCGTAGTCCCGGGTACGGCAAGGTAGCTCGAAGCCGTCGTCCTCGCTGCCCCTCGGAATTGCCAGCAGATGGTCCACGAACGAGGGCGTATTCTCGGCATCCCTTTTGCATAGCCGCTGGTATTCTTCGAAGGCCACCACTACCACTACCGGTTTGCCCCTTCGAGTAACTTCCTGTGGTTCCCCGGTAAGAGCGGCCTCCACCACTGCGCTGAATCGGTTCTTAGCGTCCTGCAATTGCCAAGTGGTCATCGCAAACTCCGTCTAGTCTGTCTAGCCTATTATAGCGCAATGCGGGTTTCACGTGGCTTTGGTTTAGGGTTGTTTGAGCACATTGATGAATCCTGCATTGCCTCAAATAAAAAGTTACTGAACTTCTGTCGTACACGATCTCTTGGCGGATCCAAGCACGAAATCGGAGATAGCTGGACACCGTCGTCTGCAAGTTCACTGCAACGCATCGGTGGAGTTGATGTGTCCGTGCGCTGTTCCGGCGTCCTCCGCCTTATTGATATCCTCAGTGATTCGCCCAACAGCCGTTACGTCAAACCTATCCAAACTCGCGGAATACTTGCAGCTGATCCAAGACGTGCCCGATACGCGTCAAGTCCGGATCTCGGACGTCGGCCAGCATTGAGAGCGGCGCCAGGCCCTGCCCCTGGTACTCGGCGAACCTGACTAGCGACCATATCTGCTGCCTGAGATCAGCAAGTTCCTCTTCGGGATAGACGCGCCCCGATTCCTTCCGCTCCCGGTAGGCCTCCTGGCGGCAGGCGCTACGGCAGTACCTCGCCGTGCTGCGCTGGGCTTCAAACCACTCTCCGCAGGTTTCGCACTCGATCTCGTAGGCCATGACTACCCCAATGGTTACGCTAGCGTTACGGTATATTATCGTAACGCTAGCGTAACAGGGGGTCAAGTGCGGCCCAGCTGAGAGGACTGTTGATGCAAGATACATACCCCATGCCGGAAGACGGGTGGGTCTGCTTCCACTGTGGGAGCGGCAGAAGACCACTTCGGAGCCCGCCCCATGGACATGGCTGCCTGTCTGGTCAAAGTCGGAGACGAACGTGGCCTGGTCATGGAGTTGCGCCGAGTCCAGGCCGAGCTCCGGGAGCTCAGAGATAACGTTTGTGCGACCTGCAACCAGGAGCTCGCGAACAAGCGGGCCTTTGCGGATCACAAATGGCTTCGCCACCAGGTCCGATGATCTCCATTATTGATACCAGCGTTGGTTCGCGCAAGGGTCATTACGTAAACCATTCCGTGCGGGGATCCCGCCCGCCGGACCGGTGGCGGTTTTCGCCGCCCCGTTTTGATCTACCCCGATTGCGGATACGCCTCATCAGCCATCCCAAGGTCGTCGCATCACCCATCCGACCTACACCTGGCGCGACGCATTACGTCGTAACCATGCCGCACCGGCCATTCAGCCCCTCTGCAAAGCTTTTGATACCGGACCCTAGCCCAGCCCAAGCGCATCTCGCCCACGCAATTGCCGCAACTCTCGCATGCACCTATTCACAGTAGCGGGCGTGGTCGGCCCTGATCTTAGCCATCGTGACCTCCCCGCGCTCCAGCTGAGCAACGACCCGCTCCTCCACTCCCTCGGCGCTCAGCGCAACGGTGCCGCTGGCGCTGGACGCAGTCAGCCGATGCAGGGCGGTGTTGGTGTCCGCCAGGCATCCGGCGTAACGACGCACCATCCTGTCGGCGGCGTCCACCCCACAGGCCAGCATGGTCCACAGGCCGACCATCATCGTCAGCACTTTCCACAACCGATGCACAGTTGGCTCTCCCACGCGCCCAACGATGGGAATCCATCAAGGACGCCCCGCGCCTTAGGCCAGCTGGTCCGCCGTCCTCTCGCCGAACATATCGGACGCCGCCACCGCGGCGAAGTCGGGATCGACAAAGTAGCTCTGCAGCGGGCTGTTGGCCACCACCGGCCGGGGCAGCGTCATCCCCCGTTCCCGCCGGAACCTCCGCAGCGCGTGGCCCACCCGCATCAGCAACGAGATCAGCTCCGCCGGCATCAGCTCCGTACGCTGGCACAGAGCGCTCCGATGGATGCCCGCTGCACCGGCCCGCCAGACCTGCAGCGCCATCCGCCGGCCCGCCGGTTCCAGGCCCGCCATGAAGTCGCCAGCCAACTCCTCCGTCTAGCGAGCGGGCGGCAACTCTGCGGAAGTGCTCGCTATCTCCGCCTCCGGAACGGCGGGGGTCTCCGCCGGTATCCATTCCCCTGCGGCGGTTTGCGGGCCGGCAGGACCCCAAGCGACGTCGGGAGCCCCGCCGACGATCCGGCTCAGCGCTGAAAACACCTCGGTGACCTCGCCCTCCAATTCCAGGTGAACCTTGACCACGCTGCTCGCTCCCGTGCCCTTGCGGCATATCGGCCGCCGGCCCGCCGCCACAATGTCCGCCGTTGACTATAACCCACGCCGGCGGGAACGGCGACTGACCCGCTGACCGTGGTACCCGATCCGGCGGCCGCCGCCTTCCGCACCGCCGCAGTGGGGCGTCGTCCCTACATCTCCGCCCGCACCGGCCCCGAGGGCCCGCTGGACAGTTGCCCGCCGCCCGAGGTTCCCAAAGACTGGACTGCGCTGTCCGTGGACGGCTCCCACATCGACGTGGACCGCCATCTGCCCCTGCGCTGCCACCTCATCAACCTGGGCGGCTGCGCCATCACCTACGGCGCCAACCCAGCCTGCCAACTGTTCAGCGAACCCGCCCTGGCGTGGCCGACCGGGACCTCTACCTCGGGTCGACACCGGTAGGGCCCAGGATCGTACGCTAATCGGACGCCAGGGCGAAATCCGCGACCGCTCCAGCGAGGGCCAACACTACCGCATGGCAGGGTTCAACCTGCTCGCCGCCATCCTCATTTACTGGAATACCGTCCATCTCCGGGTCGATTCCGGTAGAGGGCAGGATCGTACGCTATGGGGAAAGGCGCCGGTTGAGTGTGCGATAGACGGGTCCCCTTACGGATACCGCCGCGCCTGCCCGTATGAACGGATAACGGAGAGGTGGAACCTGCCGAGACGAAGCATCTGGAGCGCGCGGCTCGGTTCGACCTGTCGAGCGAGGGCAAGCACTACCGCATGGCCGGGCTCAACCTGCTCGCCGCCATCGTCATTTACTGGAATGGGGCCCATCTCGACGAAGCGGTCAGACCGCGGAAACATGCCGGGCCGACCGTCGAGCCCCGATCCTGGCCCACATCTCACCCTTAGATGGGTCCACATCCAGCTCACCGGCGAATACCAGTGGTCAAAACGCCGATAGCGGCCTTAGCGTACGATTCTGCCCCCTACCGGAGTCGACCCGTTAACTGCTAGCATGAGGATCGCCTCCGTCGGAATGGCCGGCGATGAGTACTTCAAACATCCACACTCTGCAGCAACCTACCACCAGTTGCCGGCATGCCCACCACTCAGGCGCAACCTCGGACTCCGTACCCAGAAGTCAGTCAGAGCTGGCGACCGCTCAGGCGAGGTGCCAATACCCGAGCCGGCCGGGACCATCACGCGAAATCCCCGGCCCGTCCACCGGTATGGAGACAAACATGCAACGAGAGAAGACCGCGGTCATTTACCACGCGTCATGCCCCGATGGGTTCGGAGCTGCGTGGGCTGCCCACCGCATCCTGGGAGAACGGGCCCAGTACCTGCCCATGAATCACGGGGATCCAATCCCCCAGATGGATGACGACGTCAGGGTGTACATCCTGGACTTCTCCTTTGACCGGGAGCGGATGGTCGAGCTGCATCGCAAGCATGGACAGGACAACGTGACCCTGCTGGACCACCACATCACCGCACAGCAGGATCTTTCCGAACTGCCCAACTGCCATATTGACCTTTCCAAATCGGGTGCCGTCCTGAGTTGGGAGCATTTTCACACCGGGTCGGCGGTCCCCACGCTCCTGCTGTACGTCCAGGACAAAGACCTTTGGACCTGGGAACTGCCCGATAGCCGCGCCTTATCCGCGTGCCTGAGCTCACGCGAGGCCGACTTCGATACCTGGGACAGCATCGCCCGGGACTTGGAGACTGCCGAGGGCCGCCTGGGAGCGGTGGAAGCCGGCAAGGCCATCCTCCGGAGCAGGGAACAGGATGTCCGAGAGATCGCCCAGTCAGCACACATCGGGCAAGTGGGAGAACATCGGGTTCCGGTGGTCAACTCACCGATCATGCAGAGCGAAATCGGCGAGTATCTGGTCAACGCGCATCCGGAGTCGCCGTTCGCAGCCATTTACTTCGACGTGTCGCCCGCGGTCAGAAAGTGGAGCCTGCGCAGCCGTAGCAACGGCTTCGACGTGAGCCGGTTGGCCAAGCAGTTTGGCGGCGGCGGTCACCCAGGCGCGGCCGGATTCAGTCAGTCCATCCAGAGCCAGCCACCGGTCTTTCGAGCCGAGCTTCCGGCCGCCTGAAGTCGTACCGCGCACCACGATCAACGATTGAACACCGGGGACGGAGAATTGTGCAGCAGTTGCCAAGGCCACCCATTGCGACATTCGTACGTAATTGCTACTGACTACCGTTACTCAGATTTTAAATGCAAAGCCCCCGCCGTCGCCAGCGGGGGCTTTGTTTCAGGGCTGCAATCGCCGTCACAGCGATCCTGTCGCCGCTCATCCAGGTGTACTCGTAGTCCACCGTGCGTTCACCGATCATGAACGTCACCATGGCGTCCGAGTTCATAGGCTGCATGATTTGAAACTCCCGCGCAGGCTGCAGGAAGAGCCAAGAAGGACGTGGCCCTGGTGGCGGCGCTGTCCGACGGGGGGTTGCGCCGTTCCGAGGCTTGGTCTCTGACCTGGGGCGACGTGCAGCGCTGGGACGACGGCAGCGGCCGCATCACCGTCATCCGCTCCAAGACCGACGTGGAGGCTGTAGGCGCCGTGGTGGCCATCACTCCCGCCGCCATGAAAGCCTTGGACGTCATCCGGCCGGCAGGCGTTGGTGGTGACGAGAAGGTATTCGGGCTATCGGAGTCGCAGATCGCCCGTCGGGTGAAGGTGATCGCCAGGGCCGCAGGGCTGGCGGACTGGGAGTTCTACAGCGGGCACAGTGGGCGCGTCGGCATGGCAAGGCGCATGGCTCAGAACGGCGCGCCCACCCACGAGATCGAACGCCAGGGCCGCTGGAAGCAGGGCGGCGGCATGGTCGGCCGCTACACCCGCGGCGAATCCGCCGGATCAGCACTGCGTTACCTCTAGACCATGGCGGCTTTGGGCACCATCCGGCCTCGGGATGCTGATGGCGACGGTTTGGTGTTCGGCTTATCCGCCGTCCAACTCTCCCGCCGCATCACCGCCGCCCATACCTGCCCGAGCGACGGTTGCTCCGGGCGCAGCGGCCGGGTAGATCAGGCCGTCCGCACTGCTACCCACAACGATCCAATCGCCGACGTCATGCGTGAGAGCCAGTGGCACTGCTCCGCCGTGGTTGCCTACCACATTCAGGCCCGTACTGCCGGGAAGCGGCTATAGTCGCGACCAATTCTTTATCAGCTGCTGGCGAAACTAAGCCCACGGGATGCGTCCATCCTGCAGCCCCTCTGATTTCATTAACGGTGCTGACAAATAGCTCATAAATAGATTATAATATCTGACATTGTCAGGCTACCGTAATGTCCTCACCGAGGAGGTCGAACCCGTATGGTGGAGCGTGACCGTTTCGAAAAACAGTTTGGGCCCGGATGGCTCGCTGCCTACCGGTATGTCAGGGAAGGCAATGCGTCCTTGCAGGAAGTTTCCGACAAGCTGACAACGGCATTGACCAAGAGGCTCCGAGATTGGGATGGCGTGCCACTGTTACACCGCATGGCGCAGATTCTGACCAACGCCAAAGAGACCGGGCTACTGCCGGCATTCACTGCGCTTGATGGCATCGTGCAAGAGTGTGAGGGGCACCCCCACACTATGATCGCCGCTGAAGTCGCGAAAACCCTGATCGTGCAGCGGGAGGCCACCGTCTGGAGGAGCGAGACCTCCAAAATACCTGGCATTTTTACCGAGGCTGTGTGCTCGGCGTTGGTTGAGCGTAACTACTTTGCCAAAGCGCGCCAACCGCTCATCCATGAGGGAGTTTTCGCCAACTACGAAGCCGCCACGCAATGGCAAACCCAACTGGAAGAGTCACTCCAGCCTCAGTTAACGACTCTCGCCGCGCGGCTTGAGAGATACCCTGACGGTAAGGGCCTCCGGGCACCGAACCGCAGGGTCAAAAAAGAAAGCACCAGCGACCTGCTTGCGGAGAATCTCCTCCCAGCACGGACGTCAAATCAGCCATCTGTCGGTACGTCTCGATGAACCAACCCGATTTTTCCTACGATCTTGCGGACGAGGGCGGAGCTAGTCGTCGCTTTTGGATGGATGAAGCGCCCTTGTCCAGGACATTCTCCAAAGCGATCTCGACCCGTGCGGCGGACCTGTTGGACGTGGTCGGCGCCATCTATGCGGCGGATCGGCAGTCGAAGCGCTGTTTTCGGGGAACCGCCACGGGGCAACGCAGGATCAACGTCCGCATGGCAGTGAGAGAACCGGACCTCTGGTCTTCACCCGAGTTGATATCCAAACTGCTGAAACTGCTGTCGTGGGTCAGCGGGGACCACTGGGCCTTTGAATTTGACGAGCGAAATAACGTTTGTGATCTCGATAAATCAGAAAACTTTCTGTTCAACCTGCCACTCAGAACCCCCGTCACGGTCTCTCTGTTCAGCGGGGGCCTGGACTCTTTGGCCGGATTGGCGCAACACGTTCAGAGTTCGCCCGGTGGCTCTCGTATCTTGGTGTCCGCCCACACCCATGACAGACTGGCCAATCAACAGAGTACCCAGGTGCGACGGATCAGGGCTGCATGTGGACGGGAATTCCCCGTGGCTGACGGCGACGTATGGCATATCGCGGTTCCCTTCGGCATCGATTCTTCGGGGCGGAAACAGGAGGAGAAAGGCCAGCGCACCCGTGCCTTGGTGTTCCTCGCTCTGGGTGTAGTCACCACGCTGCAGGCGCAGACCGACACCCTGTCGATATTCGAAAACGGCATCGGAGCGTTGAATCTGCCCCTGAACGCAACACAACTGGGCACGGACAACTATCGTGGCGTTCACCCTCGGACCCTGATTATGGCCCAAGGGTTCTTCGAATCAGTTTTGGGACAATCGGTCCAGATCAAGAACCCGTTCCTGTTTACCACGAAGGCCGAGATGTGCAGGTCCCTGCTACCGGCCGGCCTCGCTGACGTGGCGCGTGAGACCGTTTCCTGCGACGGTTATCCCCAACGAGTCCGTAATCAACCCCAGTGCGGCTGCTGTACGTCATGCATCCTCCGCAGACAGGCGCTCTTCTGCAGCGGGCTGGCAGACCGTGATCCCAGTGGCGCTTATCGCCACAACATCTTTGAACATCCGAGTGCGTTGAGCCTGGATCAAATCCATGGCCTCGCAACAATGACCGACCAGGTTCACCGGTTCACCAGTTGCCTGTCTTCGGAGCAACCATGGAAGCAATTGACCGCCGCCTACCCCGAATTGGCCAGGATTGAGGCCGAAATCGCTGTTGACCAGAGCATGGCCAGCGACGATATCACGTCCGGTTTCGTCGGGTTGTTCCGTGCCTATGTGGAGGAGTGGGAGGCGTTTTTGGCCGCGGCCGCGTTCGCGGCTTAGGAGGTCGCATGCAAGAAAACACTGTCGACGCCGCAAACCCGAAGGTGCTGGGACAGCGTCTTCAAGAGGCCCGCAGAGCTCGTGGTCTCACTCAGCAGGAGGTCGCTGACTCTCTGGCGCTGGCGCGAACCACCGTAACGGCCCTGGAGAAAGGAGAACGCCGCATCCGCCCCGATGAACTGATCAACCTGGCGCGACTCTACGGTCGGCCGGTAAGCAGTTTCGTCGGCGAGAAGGGTCCGGTGGCGGATTTCTCCGTGCAATTTCGTACTGCGGTCAACAGGACTAGCTCGTCGCAGACGCGGGAGGCATTGAGCCAGGGGGTTCAGGAGTTCCAGGACCTGTGCGAGGATTATCTTCATCTGGAGAACATCAAAGGGGTGCAGCTTCGGCAAGCCTATACGGCGCAGTACGAAACGGCAGGGGTTGCCCCGGAGGATGCGGCGGAAGATGTGGCCGCGTCAGAGCGAAATCGTCTGAGCCTGGGCGATGGGCCGATCCTGAACCTCAGGGAAGTCCTGGAGAGCGACGTGGGGCTTCGGGTTTTCTACACCGAGCTACCCTCGGACCTCGCCGGCATCTTCGCCTATACGGAAGAGCTGGGTGGCTGTATCGCGGTGAACTCCCGCCACCCCGAAGAGCGTAGGCGCTGGTCGATGGCCCATGAGTACGGTCACTTTCTCACGAGCCGGTTCCGACCCGAACTAACCATCTTGGGACGGTTCGAGCGCATCCCAGCTTCAGAAAGGTTTGCCGATGCCTTCGCTGCAGCCCTGCTCATGCCGGCCTCAGGGTTGCGACGCCGGTTTTACCAGATATCGCGAGCCGCGGAAGGCGGGGTGACCGCTGCGGAGGTCTGCCGGATGGCTCACTACTACTTCGTCTCCGTTGAGGCGATGATGCTGCGGCTTGAAGAGTTGCGGTTGCTTCCCGGAGGAACCTGGGAGCGGCTGCGCGACCGTGGGTTCAGGGTTCGGGAAGCCCAGGAACAACTGGATTTGGCGCCCCACCCACACAATGACACTCCGCTTCCTCTACGCTATCAATTCTTGGCGGTGCAGGCTTATGCAGAGGAGGACCTCACCGAAGGCCAGTTGTGCCGCCTGCTTCGGCAGGACCGTCTCTCGGCCCGACAGACGGTCCAGACCCTGTCTCATCCCCTGCACCTTCTGCATGAAGGGGAACTGACGGCAATCCCCATTGATCTGGCCAGCCGCGTCACCAAGACCGGAGGGTAAGGAGAGGTGAGTATTGCGCAGCGAGACGCCGACATTCTTCTCCTGGACGCCAGTTGTCTGCTCAACTGTTACGCCACCGGCCGCTTGCGGGAGATCATTGTGGCGCTACCTTGGCTGCTGGGTGTCGTCGACTACGTACTTGAGCATGAGGCGCTGTACGTCAGGAACCCGACCCCCGCCGGCGACCGGGAGGAAATGAGTTCCGTGGAGTTGTCCCCCTTGATAGATGACGGGCTGGTTCAGGTAGTAAGCCTGCAACATCCCGCGGAAGAGTCAGCCTATGTGGACCTTTCAGCCGTTATCGACGACGGTGAGGCGATGACCGGGGCGATAGCCTCGCACCGTGGGTATGCCGTGGCGATTGACGACCGCAAGGCAAGACGGGTGCTTGGCGAGCTGGTGCCTGCCATACAGTTGGTGTCCACCCTGGAGATCCTGCAGCAGTGGGGCGCAACCGTCCCAGTAGACGAGTTGAGACATGCCTTGCGCGCAATGCAACTTGGTGCTAATTATGTCCCCGGCCGGCGCGACCCCCTTTATGTTTGGTGGCGTGACATCACGGACGCCGGAGGCGCCTGAACTGGAGGGGCAATCCACCACCGTGCCATTGGATCAATGATCGTGCAACGAGCGCAGACTACGAACTCAACCGCCGGTGGGTTTCCCAATTGAAGACAGTACCAGTGGTTGATGCCTCCGATTGCAATGATTTGTGTCTTGAGTGCGCTGTCCGTCATCGGTTGCGCCCGTCCACCATTGTCTACAGAGGTTGAAGTGACGCGAGAGGCGCCGCTAACGCGGGAAGCAGAGACTTTCGGAGGGAGTCTGGTCGAGATTGAGGTTACACGACAGGTGGAAATAACCAGAGAAGTACCGGTCACTCGCCTCATTTACATGGGCTATCACCAGATTGCTCTGTCGATCGAAAAGGGCACTTTATCGGTCGTTCCACGGAGAAGCCAGATCTCTGATGGTGCCAGGCACGCATTGACATCCTGCGGTTGACCTCGCGGTTGGACGAACGTACATTGTGTCGGCCCGCACGAGTACTGTGGCAAAACCCGATGAGAATGGGATGTGCGTTCCAGTATGACCTTCCGATTTATTCACGCTGCTGATCTCCATCTGGACAGTCCGTTCACGGGCATCCGGGCGGCCGCGCCGGAAAATGTGGCCAAGGCGCTCTATTCGGCCACTTTCGATTCCTACCGGAACATCACGGACCTCTGCATCGCCGAGCAGGTGGATGCCCTGCTCGTAGCCGGCGACATATACGATGGAGCCGACCGCAGCCTGCGTGCCCAGCGCGCCTTCATTGAAGGTCTGCAACGGCTGGATGCCACCGGTATCCGGTCGTTCGTTTGCCATGGCAACCATGACCCCCTGGACGGGTGGGAAGCGCAACTGTCTTACCCGGATGGCTGCCATCGGTTCGGCGCTGATTTTGAAGCGGTTCCCGTTTTCCCCGACGAGCCGGAGCGCGCCCTGGTTTACGGCATCAGCTATCCCACCCGAGACGTCTACGAAAACCTCGTGCAACGCCTTGTTGAGGTTGAAAGTTCTGCCTTTACCATAGGACTCCTGCACGCCAACGTAGGCACGAACACCGGTCATGCGGCGTACGCTCCCTGCTCGCTGGATGACCTGGTGCGGTCGGGGATCGACTATTGGGCGCTGGGCCACGTTCATACCCGTCAGGTCCTCCACGAGCCAGCTCCCACTGTGGTGTACCCGGGCAATGCACAAGGACGACATCCCAATGAATCGGGCGCCCGGGGCGTCTATTTGGTGGAGGTTGACGCGGCCGGCGCGGTCAGCCTGCAATTTCACGCCACCGACACCGTGCGTTGGGAACGGGCAAGTATCGACATCAGCGGAATGGACACGGAACAGGACCTGCTCAACGAGATTGATGACGCCGTGCAAAATCTGCAGGATGGGGCGCAGGGCAGGTCGGTGGTCGCCCGCATCACTCTCAATGGTCGGGGTCAGCTGAACCAGTCGCTGCGACGGCCCAACGCGGTGGGAGACATCCTGGAGGTCGTCAACGAGGAATGGGCTGGACAGCAGCCCTTCGTGTGGTGCGAACGCATCGAAGACGAAACTGGCGCTGCCATCGACCGCGAGGCTTTGCGAGCCGGTGAAGACTTTCTGGCCGAGGTGCTGCGAACCGCTGATCTGTTGAAGGAACATCCTGGCTCTTTCCGTGGTGGGCTCGCTGACCTCTACGAGCACGCCCGGCACAGACGTTACCTGGACGCGTTCACGGACGAAGAAATCGTGGCCTTGCTGGACGAAGCCGAGAACATGGCCGTTGGTCTGTTGGTTGAGGAGGATGACTGATGCGAATCCGAAACCTTCATATTGACGGATTTGGGCGGTTCGCGGACCGCAGTTTTGGACCTTTGGAGCATCCCGTAACTGTGTTCTACGGTGCCAACGAAGCCGGCAAAAGTACCCTGCTCGAGTTCATACGCAGAATACTGTTCGGATTTCCCGCCCGGCGCGTCGGGACCAACGAGTATCCTCCGCTAGCAGGCGGGCGGCACGGCGGCAGGATCACGATAGCCACAGACGCTGGAGAAAGCATCGTCATTGACCGAGCCCCTGGGCGTGGAGACGGTCCCGTGTCCATGACCACCGATGCCGGCGAGACCATCCCTGATGGCGAATTGCCGAGACTGCTCGGGAACCATACGCGAGGCGTATTCAATAACATCTTCGCCTTCACCCTCGACGAGCTGCACGACGAAAGTCTGCTCGGCAACGAAAGCGTAAACCGTCAGATCTACAGCGCGGGAATCGGTGCCGTGCGACTTCCCACCGCCCTGGACTTTCTGCAATCCCAAAAGCAGGAGATCTTTCGGCCCCGTGGAAGTAACCAAACCGTGCCGAAGGTGATCGCCCGAATTCAGGAAACCGAGACAGCTTTACGAAGTATCGCCGAGCACGGAGTCGAATACCGAAGGCAGTCGGAACGGCTGGCCGAAATCGAGCGAGAACTAGGCGACTTGGGCGAGTGTCGCCTGCAACTGATGTCTGAAAAAGAGCGGAACGAAGATTTACAACGAGCCTGGGAACCGTGGAACGGCCTCATCAACGCAGAGGGCGCGTTGGCGAAACTACCCGGAGTGGAGGCATTTCCAGACAATGGCATCGTCCTCTTGGAGACCTTGGAAGCACGGGCCCAAACTGCCGACCAGGAGCTTGCCTCAGCGGAAGAGCGGGTGAAACGCGCTAAGGCGGACGTTGACCAGGAGATCGAGCACCTAGATATCTTGGAGCAGTCCGACAAAGTCCGCGACTTGACGTACGCTCGGAGCGCATTCGACCAGTCGGTCAAGGACCTCCCCGAGAGACGGGTCGAACTCTCCGCCAAACGCTTCGAGCTGAGCGCGTCGCTGGCAAACCTGGGTCAGGATTGGGACGCGGACCGCCTCAACAGTTTCGACCTCTCGCTGGTTGTGCGTGAGGAGGTCGCCAACCACGGTGAACGCTTGCAGAACGCCCGGACAAACGACGAGAGATCGCGAACCGTCCTGGCGCAGGAAGAGGCGACGCTGACGGAGGCCCAGGAGAATGCCCAGCGGGCGCAGGCCGCCCGGGATGTGGTCGCTCCGCCTGACTTGGACGAAACAGGCATTCGAGAGCGTCGCCGGCGAATCCGGCAATCCCGCAGCACCCTGGATGAATTGGGCCGTGCCGAAGATCGCAGCCGAGATCTTCGAGCGCAGATTGACGGTGATTTGGAGCCTGGCGAGGCCCCGCCAAATACTGGCGGCACCAGACTGCCGGCCGTGCTGCTGGGGATTCTGGGCGTTGCCGTGCTAGTCGCCGGAATATGGCTCTCGCTGACTGCCTCTCCCGCCGGGGGGAGCGCTTTGACGGTGATTGGCGCCGTATTGTTCGGGGCGGCCGCGATCCTGTTATTCAGAGGCCGCTCATCCAGCCTGTCCACCGCGCCCCCCGTGGCGTCGCGAGCCCGCAGGCAGATCAGCGAGGCTGACGAGCAGCTGGCGGGCGTACGGTCAAGGTTGCAAACAGACGCCGACGCATTGGGCTTGGCGTCTCTCGACACGATCGCGTTGATGGATGCCGAGGAGGCACTGGATGGGACGGATGCCAAGCTCAGTGAATGGCAACAACTGGAAGCTCAACTGGCCCAATTGACCGAACGGGCTGCGCGCCAAACGCTACGAAGGGACCAAGCACAGCAAGCGGTACAGGACGCCCGGGCGACCCTGGAGGCTGAGGAGCAAGCATGGCAAGCGTGGCTCCAGCAACGCGGCCTGTTGAGGACGTTTTCACCCGACGGCATCCAGGAGCTACGGACCCTGGCGGACCTGGCGCGAACCCACCACCGCGATGTGGTGGAATTGCAGGATCGCATCGCCGCCATCCAGAAAGACATCGACGAATTCATCGCGATGGTTCGGCCGTTGGCGGAAGTCCACGGCTTTGAGGCGGAGTGGAACGACTATCCGAAGGTCGCAGGCGTAGCCGACGACATCATCGACTTGCATGGGAGCGTTTCGGAAGCGGCTCGGGTGCGTACAAATGCCGAGAATGAGTTGGAAGAGGCTCAGAACGAGTTGACCCAGCGGCAGGAAAGTCGGCAAAGAGTCGCTGGCGAGATCGCGGCGCTGCTGCAGTCCGGACAGGCTGAAGACGTTGATAACTTCCGTGGGCGCTCCCAGATTTTCCAGGAACGGGCCGCCCTGACCGCGTCTATTTCCGGTGTCCTGGAGCAGATGCAGGTGATCAGTGGGCCGGGCGATGCGTTGGAAGAGTTCCGAAACACCCTGTCAAAAACCGATATACAGACCATCCGCGACGAAGTCCGGAAACGTGAGGCAGATCTGGAAGACATAGATACCAAGCGGTCTGCATTGGACGCCGAGCGCGGGGCGATCCAAACCCGGCTCAAAGATCTCGCCAGCGAGGAGGACTCATCGCGGCTGCGGTTGGAACAGCATCGCCTATCGGAAGAACTGCAGGGGCACGGGCGGGATTGGGCGGTGCGCACGATTGCCGAGAGCCTGATCCGGCAGGCGCAGAGCAAGTTCGAAAAGGAGCGGCAGCCGGATGTGATCCGCCATGCCGAGCGCTTCTTCCTGGACGTAACCGACGGCGCGTACCAAACAGTGTATTCCCCGCTAGGCAGTTCCGAGATCAATGTGATGGACGCCGCAGGCAACATCAGGACGCCGCAACAGCTCAGCCGCGGCACCCGCGAGCAGTTGTTCCTGGCGCTGCGGTTCGGGCTGATCCTGGAGCTGGGCCAGCGGTCAGAACGGCTGCCGGTGATCGTGGACGAGGCGCTGGTGAACTTCGACCCGCACAGGGGAACCAAAGCCGCAGGCTCATTCATCGACCTCTCCGAGACAAACCAGGTGCTGGTCTTCACCTGCCACCCGCAGATAATGGACTGGTTCGTGAATGCGGCGGACCAACGGGGGGTGGTTGAGCCGGAGGTGGTGCGTATTTGAAGAACCCAAAGGCGAAATTGAGCACGTATTGATACGGTGCTCCAGAGCGATCCAAATTGCTCGATGGCTTGGGTCATCTTGTCTCACGTAAATTAAGAGGATTTTGCCTACGTATTTTGCGAGTCGCGGAGGATTATTTTGGCAATCATTGATGACAAGGGGTGGTCCTGTCCGGGGGCACGGTGGTGGAAGTTCGACTTTCACACCCATACGCCTGCATCGATCGACTACGGGAAAGGGCCACGATCTACAACTTTACGACAGACGACTCCAGCCGATTGGTTGCTAGATTTCATGCGCGCCGGCGTGGATTGTGTCGCTATCACAGACCACAACTCCGGCGAGTGGATTGACGATCTACGGTCCGCTCTGTCGAAGTTAGAGCAAGAATCACATTCCGATTTCCGGCCGCTACATCTATTCCCTGGCGTGGAAGTGACAGCGAACGGGGGGACTCACGTTCTCGCGTTGTTCGATCCTACAGCGAGTTCAGACGCCGTGGAAAGGCTTCTCGGTGCCATCAGTTACCGTGGGGACCACGGAACAAGCGATATCGCGGCTGAAGCTTCGATCATCCAAATCGTGGAAGAAGTAGACAAAGCTGGCGGGATAGTGGTTCTGGCCCATGCTGATGAAGAAGACGGCGCATGGGAACTTACAGGCAACACTCTAGCGCCCTTGTTGGACAGCCCTTGTCTGTTCGCGGTGGAGATAAAAGACCCCCAATCTCAGCCGCATCCACTGTACGTACACCGCAAGATAGAATGGGCCGAGGTTTTGGGATCAGACTCTCATCACCCGGCATCATCAAATCAGGCCCGGTATCCGGGATCCCACTTTACGTGGGTAAAAATGTCCACGCCCTCAATTGAGGGTCTACGGTTAGCGCTGTTGGATGGTGGGGGATTCTCACTTCGCCGGAGCGACGAAAACGAGCCATTTGATCCCCAAGCACTTCCCAAGAACCGAATACTATCCATAGAGCTTGCCAACGCGCGATACATGGGAAATGGTATCCCAGCCAAATTGGAATTCAGTCCGTGGCTAAACGCCTTAATCGGAGGCCGCGGAACGGGAAAATCGACGGTGATCCATGGATTGCGTTTGGTGGCAAAACGCAACGAAGAAATGAATGATTTGGACGAACGCAGTTCTCCACGCCAGACGTTCGAACGCTTCAACAAGGTGCCTCCAAATCGCAACGCTGAAGGAGGCTTGCGGGCAGACACCGAAATCATATGCACGTTTATGCGCGACGAAGTGGTTCACCGTTTGCTGTGGCGTCAAGACGGTACGGGTATAGCTGTGCAGGAAAAGTCCCATGAGGGAACTTGGGTGGATTCAGCGTCTCAGGCCATATCTGGCGATCGGTTTGCCATGAAACTTTTTAGCCAAGGGCAAATAGCGGAGATGGCCGGAGAAAATCAGTTGCCCTTGTTACAAGCAATAGATGAAGCCGCGGGTGTGGCCAACTTAAAGGAAAGTTTGGAGTTGGCGCGAAGCGCTTTCTACGCTACTAAGGCACAAATTCGAGACCTCGACAAGAGGTTGGAACGCGAAGGAAACCTGTCCGTAGAGTGGCAAGACGTTGATCGTAAGCTGCAGCGTTTCGAGGAAAGCGACCATGCATCTGTCCTCACAACGCATCGACACCGCGGACGACAACAAACAGAGGTAGATAAGCGATTTGCGTCATTGGAAGGATTCGCCGAACGCATAGACGAAACGGCTGACGAACTCAAGCTAGAAGACTGGCCCGATGGTTTGTTGGACGAATCATCTGGCGAGGATCAAGATGTCATCAAGACTTTTGCTGATCTGACAGAAACCATAAGGAGCGCGGTGCACGACCTGCGACGAGTCGCTCAACGCCTCCGTGAAAGCACAGAGATCAAACGTCACGGGTTGGCAAATAGCAAGTGGCGCCTGTCCGTGGAATCGGGCAGTTCTAGTTACACTGGCTTGTTGCACAAATTGCAAGAAGAAGGAATCACGGATCTTGAAGAATACGAGCCTTTGGTGAAAGAGAGGCAGCGCCTCGATGGCGAGAAGAACACCCTCGAATCTGAGAAGGAGAAGAGGGACGTACTGATCCGTAGGGCAAAACAGGAACTTGTGGCTGTCACTGATGCCCGGCGCGCTATAAGTGAGGCACGCGCGGAATTTCTGTCTACCAACCTTTCGCAGAACCGCTTCGTGCGCATAGAACTTCGTCAGTATGGCGATGACCCCCGGGTCATTGAGCGATCCTTGCGTGAGGCTCTAGGGGTTCCTGATGACCGATTTCAAGACGACATACTTCGATACGGGAGCGATGGTCCTCAAAGCGGGATGGTGTCGGGCCTATTAGCCGACTTACCCGATGACCTTACGGACCGGTGATGAACGACAATAAGTCCTGCCGGTCGCGACGACTACTTTTGCCGGTCGAGATGAGGTAAATCATCCGGTACGGAGGTACCGGATTGATCACAGACCGACAAGTCGCACTATTGAGGCGGAAACTTATGGAAGGAAAGACTCAGGAGACAGCAGCGGCCAAGGCTGGAATGAGCGTGCGCTCGGCACGGAAATGGCAAAGCGGCCCGTTGCCGTCGGAAACCAGGCAAGAGCGCCAGTGGCGCACCCGGCCCGATCCCTTCGACGGGGTGTGGGAGGAAGAGATCGAGCCCCTGCTACAAGGAGAAGCGGCGGGCAAGCTGAAGGCAACGACAATTATCGAGTGGTTGGAGGAGCAGCATCCCGGCCGGTTCAGCGCTTCCCAGCTGCGCACACTGCAACGACGATTACAGGATTGGCGGGCGCTAAACGGTCCGGATCAGGAGGTGTACTTCCCCCAGGAGCATCCACCCGGCCGGGAAGCCCAGTTCGACTTCACCCACGGCAGTTCCCTGAAAGTGACTATCGCCGGTCAGCCCTACCGCCACCAGCTGTTCCAGCTGATCCTCAGCCACTCGGGGTGGCGCTACGCGGAGCTCGCCGCCGGCGAGACCTTCCTGGCGTTGCAAAAGGGTCTGCAATCTGCCCTCTGGACCCTGGGCGGCGTGCCTGAGGTGGTGCGCAGCGACAATACCTCTGCCGCCACCCACGAGGTGAAACGCAGCCGGGGGCGGGCGCTTAACGACAATTACGCCGCCCTGCTGGACCACTACGGTCTCCAGTCCACCCGCATCAATCGCGGCCAGAGCCATGAAAATGGCGTCGCCGAGCAGGCTCACTACCGGCTCAAGGACGCCATCGACCAAGCCCTGATGCTCAGAGGCAGCCGCGACTTCGACACCGTCGACCACTACGCCGACTTCATCCGGCAGATGGTGCCAGGCGCAATCGCCTGGTACAAGGGAAGCTGGAGCAGGAAATGCCTTCGCTGGGACCCCTACCCTCAGCTCCCATGCCGGAATACGTCAACTACCAGGCCAAGGTCCGTAAGTGGAGCACCGTCAAGGCAGCCGGTCGGACCTACTCCGTGCCCTCCCGTCTCATCGGGAAGGAGGTGCGGATCCGGCTGTACGCCGACTGGGTGGAAGTGTACTACAAGGGCAGTCTGGTGGAACGCATGGCGCGGGTGCACGGTGAGGGGGAAGCCAACGTCAATTACCGCCATGTCATCGGGTCGCTGGTGCGCAAGCCAGGGGCCTTCGCTCGCTACCGCTTCCGGGAGCAGCTGTTTCCCACCATGCACTTCCGCCTCGCCTACGACGGGCTCAGGAAATGGCGTGGGGAACGAGCCGACGTGGAGTACGCGCGCATCCTGCACCTGGCGGCGACCACGATGGAAGCCACGGTGGACAGCGCGCTGGACCTGCTTTTGGAAACGGGGGAGACCTTCGACTACGCTGCGGTGAAGGAGTTGGCCGAGCCCAGGGCGCCGGAAGCTCCGCTGCTGACCCTGTCCGGGAAGCCGGACCTGAAAGTCTACGACCGCTTGCTCACGGTCAGCCTGGCCACGGTGGAGGTGTGCGGATGACGGACACCAGCATCATGCAGGAACGCATCAGCGATCTGTGCCACCAATTCAAGCTGCCCACGGCGGGGGCGGAAACCACGCCGCGTTTCACCGCCGCCGGCCACGGCGACGCCCTGCCCACCTTCCTTGAGGTGCTGGAGCAGGAAGCCGAGGATCGCCGTCAGCGTCGCATCGACCGGCTGCGCAAGATATCCAGGCTGCCCTCGGGCAAGACCTGGGAGACCTTCGAGCACGACCGGATGCCCTTGGCACTCAGGCAGCAGATGGACCAACTGGCCCAGGGCAGTTTCGTAGATAGCGGCGTCAACGTGCTGGCCTTCGGATTGCCCGGCACCGGCAAGACCCACGCCCTGTGTGCCTTGGGCCACCGCCTAGTGGAAGCCGGCCACTCGGTCCTCTTCGCCCCAGCCTATCGTCTGGTGCAGGAACTGCTCGCCGCAAAGCGCGACCTTGCCCTGCCCCGGCAGCTGCGCAAGCTGGACAACTTCGACTTCCTGCTCCTGGACGACCTGGGCTATCTGCCCCAGGGGGCCGAGGAGTCCGAGGTCCTCTTCACCCTCATCGCCGAACGCTACGAGCGGAGGTCGCTGGGCATCACGTCCAACCTGGTCTTCTCGGAGTGGGAGCGCATCTTCGCTAACCCCATGGCCACCGCGGCCGCCATCGACCGGGTGGTGCATCACTCCGTCATCCTGGAGTTTGACGTCCCCAGCTACCGCACCGGCGCGGCCCAGCAACGCCGCCAGCCAGAGGAGGTGAACCGGCAAAACTAATCGACGTAACCGGCATTTCTAGTTGACGCGGGACACCACCGGTTGCGGACAGCGCCAGCAGCCCGCTGGGCCTGGAGAAGGCGACGTAATAAACGCGCGCCCGGTCAAAGGCCGCTATTCTATCGGCTGGCTCAAACGGGTCGCGCCGATGGTAGCGGGCCAGGTGAGCCCCTACCGGATCGTCGTGCCGGCCCGGGTGGTCCAATCCAGCCACCGCTACCACGGGCCACTCGCGTCCTTTGGCCTGGTGAATGGTGGTGACCAGCGCCTGGTCAAAGGAACCGGCGGCGCCTACGTCAGCGCCCGAGCCGGCGGCCACGTGGCGCACCGGAACGCCCGCGTCCTCTAGGGCGTCCAGATACGGACCGGCCACCGGGTCCTTCACGCTGTGGAGCAGCAGCGCCACCTGGCCGTAATCGGCGATGGCGCCGGAACTTTTGAGAAACCGGAACAGCTCCGCCAGCTGTCGCCCCTCGTCGTAGGGTGAACTGCCCGATATCGCGATCACCGACGGATAGACGGCGTGGCTGTCCGGCGCGTGGGCCACGACCGTCTTGTCGTAGCGGAAGGAAGAATCGGGCCGGTCGGGGTGCGACCAGTCGGCGGCGGCGGGCATCCAGCGGTCATTGCACCGCCACACTCATCTGTTCGGTGGATTGGGCCTAAAAATCGGAGCGCACAATGCCCACCTCGGGCAGCTTTGCCTGGAACGGATCATATGCCCTGGTTCACCCAGAGGCCCTAATCCAGAGACGAAATGTACTTCACCATCGCCCGTATCTCTGCGTCATTGAAAAACACCTTGGGCATGGCGCCGATGGAGTAACCCTCGACTATCTTCTCGTTAGGCAGCTTGATGGACTCTCGCAGGTATTCTTCGTTAGCCGTTACTGTCGATCCTCCCACGAGCTGACGGGTAGAGCCGAACAGCCCCTTGAACGTAAGGGCAGAATGCGTTTGTCCGCTGACGGAGTGGCATCCCAGGCAGTTGTTCCGCTCCACCAATCTCTCGCCGCGCGCAGTCAGCTGAGCGACGTCAAGCGTTGGAGCAGGGGAAGGGTCGGGTTGGCTCTCGGTGGGTTCCGGTTCGGGAGTCGAGGTGGCTGGGACAGCGGTCGGCGCACGGGTTGGCGTTGGGCTAGGAGACGAAGTGGGGGTGGCGACAACTGGACTAGGGGTCTGCATGGCCGTGGCACGAGGGATCTTCAGGGCACGGGTCGCGAAAGAAGGCGACTCGGCAGGGCTTTCCGTTGCCGATGGCCCTACCGCAATAGGCGCCTGAGGCTGCGGCTCAACCACGGAACCGCCCCCACACGCCGTCAACAAAGCCAAAGTCACCAGGGATGCCACGCTGACGGTGAGGCGCATAGTTGGTCTCCTCTCACGCGTCCTGAGTCCTTCTTCGACCAAAACAGTGACGCTGCGGCAATTGTGTTGACGGGCAGGGGAATATACGCTGGGCTTCAACGGCACGTTTGGGCGGTCAACGAAGGGCATCAGACCCCATCAGACCAAAGCGTCTACGCGAGGTCCTCGCTTGCGCACTGATCCTAGCGGAGTGACCTGGAGGATGCCGTCAGGGCTGGTCAGGACGGTTGCGTTTACCCCGTATACATCCCGGAGCATCTCGGGCGTCAGTACCTGGTGACCCTCCCCCGACGCATAGACAGTGCCTTTGTCCATTACCACGAAATAGGCAGCATACCTGGCCGCCAGGTTCAGGTCATGCAGAGAGATAAGCGTGATTATTTCCCGACCAGCAGTGACTTCACGGATCAAGTCCAGCACCTCCAGTTGCCGCTGGAGGTCGAGGCTGCTGGTAGGCTCATCCATGAGCAGGACATCAGGCTCGCGCACCAGTGCCTGGGCTATGGATACCATCTGTTTCTGCCCGCCGCTCAACTCGTTGAGGAAACGGGTCGATAGATCTTCGATATCCAGGTTTTCCAAGATCTGGGCGCACGCTCGAAGATCCTCATCACTGACCCGCCAGGACAGGGTATGCTTCCTGGCCAGCAACACCGCTTCAAAGACAGTGAGCACCGCATTGACCGGGCTTTCCTGCGGCAGGTAGCTAACCTTCTTGGTGATCTCCTCCCGGCTGTGCTGTCGGAGGTCCTTTCCGCCCAACCGAATCGAACCTTCCGGTTTAAGCAAGCCGGCGATGCACTTGAAGAGGGTCGTCTTGCCGGCGGCGTTCGGGCCTATGGTAGCGGTAATCTTCCCGGGGTCGAGCTCGCCAATGGTGATTCCATCCAGCACTGTGACGGCCCCGTAGCTGAAGCGAACTTCATCGACTGACAAAATCATTACCAGAGCTGCCTCCGTTTGGCGAGAATCAGACTGAGGAAGAACGGCACTCCAACCAGCGAAGTAATGATTCCAATGGGGAAAATGGCCCCCGGAGTAATCATCTTGCTGAGGATCGAGGCTGCGGAGAGCAGGATCGCGCCGCACATGGCCGACATGGGAAGAAAGAAGCGCTGGTCTTCGCCCACCAGCATCCTGGCGACGTGAGGGCCTACCAGTCCGATAAATCCGATGGTGCCCACGAAAGCCACGGCAGCAGCGGCCAAGATCGATACAGATATGAGCACTTGCAACCGGAGCTTGCGCACGTTGATACCCAGGCTGTGGGCTTTGTCATCGCCCAACCTGAGAGCGGTGAGAGTCCATACGTGCTTGACGAACAGGGGCGTGGTGACCAGCAGTACCACGGTGGCAATTCCGATCTTGGGCCACGTGGCCTTTACCAGGCTGCCCAAGGTCCAGAAAACCACCTGCTGTAGGGCCTGTTCGGAGGCTATGTACTGCATCAGAGCCAGCAGGGAGCTGAACAGGAACACGAGGGCTATTCCCAGGAGGATCATCGTCTCGGTCGTAACTCCTCTCAACCCGCTCAACACGAAGATGGTCATCGAGGCGATCATCGCGAACACGAAGGCGTTGGCGGAGACCAGGAAAATCCCGGCGAACGGGATGATGCTGAGTCCCAAAACCAGCGCCAGAGCCGCCCCGAAACCCGCCGCCGCGGATATTCCCAGCGTGAATGGGCTGGCCAGTGGGTTGTTGAGTATGGTCTGCATCTCTGCCCCCGCGATGGACAGAGCCGCTCCAACCAACACTGCCATCAGGGCGATGGGCATCCTAATGTCCCATACGATTACCCTGGTGGTCAGTTCGGCAGAACCGGGCATGAAAATCGTAGAGACGACTTCCCAAAGACCCAGGCGAGCGGGTCCCAGGGATATATCCAAAACCAGCGTGCAACCGAGCGTGACCGCGAGACACGCCATGATCAGATACTTGCGCCCGGTTATCTGGCGATAAATCTGCCTACCCTTAGTCGCGGTTATCTCGCCGGCTGGTTGCACGGCCCCTTGGTCTGCGTTCATATCGCACCTTTTTCGCTAAACACGCTTGGCGGATTGTTAGCAACTAACCCGGAAAGGGATGCCCCGATATTCTGTAGCTACGACGAAGGGGCATCCCCTTTGCTCCAGTGCGTCAGTCCGGATTGCAGCTAATCCCTCGGGTTCCGCGAGGCACCCTCGCTGCCGAGTGATGCAGCAGCAATTGGGTGCCTCAACACCCTGGTGGAAAACGTGGGAGAATCCGCTTTACTCAGCAGCAGACGCAAAAAAGGTGCCGCTGTAGCTGATGGGTAAGAACCGGTCATGAAACTCCGCGAAGTTGGCTACGGGGTCCATGTCCGCAAACTCCTCTGGATAAAACCATTTGGCGAATTGCTGGAGCACCGCGAAGTTGTACGGCGAGTTGTAGAACTGGTGCCATACCACGTGGTGTCTGCCCTCCTTCAACGCTCGGAGTTCCGTCCATCCCGGACGCTTCTCCCCTAGCGCCTTCAGCCTCATCCGCGCGTCCTCGGGATCGGTGAAATAGCCCATGCTGACGAAGTCGCCTTCCGGGTTGTAGGTAAACCAATTCGACCCGGTGGCAATAATGACGTCGGGATCTGACACAAATACCTGCTCGGCGTTCAGAGACCCGGACCAACCCGGAAGCAGACCGGATCCGATGTTGATACCCCCGGCACGCTCAACCATCAACCCCAGGTTGCCCCTGCCGTAGGTCCGACAGCATTCTGCTGCGCTCTGAATTCCTGCAGCTGTATCCACCAAGACCACGGGCTTTTCTTTCTCAATCCCATCTACGACGGAATATACCTTGTTGACCTGCTGAAGATAGAAGTCGACAATTTCCTGCGCCCGCTCTTCCTGGTCAAACAGGCGTCCCAACAGTATGGTGCTGGGGACGGTGTTTTCCAGTGGAAACTGGCGATAATCGATTACGACGACCGGGATCCCCACCGCGGCCAGTTGATCGATCATGCCGGCTTCCTTAGCCCGTTCCAAGCCGCCCAGGTTCAACGTCACCACGTCGGTGTCTAGGGCAATGGCTTTTTCCACGCTGAAATCACCGTTGTAGGGGCTTCCAAATTCGGGAATGTCCCCTACTTCCGGGTAGATTTCCATGTACTTGTTGTACGTGTCGGCGTCGAACTGCCGGAGGTCACTGCGCCAGCCTACGATTTTGTTGAAGGGATTGCCGGGCTGCAGGGAGGCGGCAATATATATCTGCCTAGCCTCACCCAAAATGATGCGTTCAACCGGCATGTCGATGGTCACCGTCCGCCCAGCGATGTCCGTAAGAATGATCGAGGTGGGCTTCGCCTCGGTTTGCATTGCAGCAGAACGCTCCGCTTCTTGGGCTGCCAGCGCTTCTGACACAGCTCTCTCTACGGAGGACTGCATTTCTTCAGCGGTAACGCCGGGGGTTGAGCTTGCCGCCACCGCCTCTTCAACCATGCTTCTGATTTCTTCTGGGTCAGTACTCTCAGCAGCAGCCGATTCCACCGCTTCCTGAACGAGTGTACGCAAGGCTTCCGTATCGATGCCGGGCGCCGCCTCTGCAACTGGCGGTTGTTGAGTTGGCGCCGCCGGACTGCATCCGATGGCTACGAACACGAACAGCCCAAGGGTGACCAATACGGGCATCATGAAGGATCCTATGTGCTTTGCGCAAGTCATAACCTGCCTCCATTGGACAGTGCCGGGCAGGATGCTCTAAACTTAAAAAGCAGTCTACACGAACTGTATGATCGTGAGATGGTATCATAAAATTCTTTGTACCGTCATTATTAAAATTTGTCAATATTCATGATCGAGCAAAATGGCCCAATTGCTGGTTAGCATTTGTTAACGAAACGACATCGTGCGTGGTGACATACCTCCGACCCGACGCCAGAGGCTGCCGGTGGTAACCGTTGGCGCTGGTCAGCGTTCAGAGGGTCAATTGAGCTACCCAGGGGCGCACCCGCCCCTGGTTGTTGGGGGCCCTGTTCATCGGACAGCCGACGCGTCCTTCCACATCCATCCGCACTCCAGCCGACGAAGTCACGGCGTGGTTGGCCTAGCGCAACTCGAAGTAGCCCCTGGCATGGATTGATTACGGGCTTATAAGCCGCTTCTGGATAACCCGCGTATTCGCGTACCGTTACACCAATCCTCGGCGCCGGTTTGGCCATAAACTCAAACGGGCTTGCCAACGGAACAAACTAACCCGGATGATCCACCATCCACAGCAGGCAACCGCCACGACGCCACAAGCTGTCCCGAGCGCTATCCATCGGCTGCACGCCAACACAATATCGTGCTAATAGACCGATGATACGTCGATAGACTGCTTGTTGGTTTACGTCGGCATTAAAATATATTGCCAGTATCTGCATTGTATGCGATTTGAACCATCTGACTGTTGCCGGCAATCGGCCGTGAACAATCTCGTTTCAGGGCACTATGTCCTGATGTTGTCGGGGTTATTCAAGTCGTTCCGTGACGTCAAGGCAGTCTCCAATCTGCATCTGAGCCGGGCGCCGGGCGAGATCGTCTGCCTGCTGCGCTCAAGCGGATGCGGCAAGACCACCACGCTCCGCCTGATAGCCGGGTTAGATCTGATAGCCGGGTTCGATGCGCGGGACGCAGGTACCATCGACATCGAAAACCGGCTGGTGGCCGGCCCGGGCGTCAACGAGGCTCCCGAGAAGCGCCGGGTGGGTATGGAGTTCCAGGAGGGAGCGTTGGTTTCACATCTCAGCGTGGCGCACAACGTTGCATTTGGGCTGGAAAAGGGAAGGCAGCGGGTCAATTTCCGCGAGCGGGAGTGTTGGAAAAGTAGGACTCCCAGCGGGAAGCCGGGCAAATCACAATGGCGGGCAGAGCCAGTTGGGAGAGGACGGATATGCTCTAACCATTGGACCGCATCAGCAGAGATTCAACCCTTTTCCAATTCACCAGCGAACGGTTGCGGGATTTCATCGACCCCCATGACCTGCTGATCCGGATCGACGAACAACTGAACTTCGCCAAGTTGGTGGAACCTCTGGAAGAGTGCTACTGTCCCGACTTCGGCCGGCCGGCCATTCATCCTGAAGTGATGGTCAGAGCACTGCTGATCTGTTCGCTGTACAACATCGCGTCCTTCCGCAGGCTGTGCTCGGCTATTTCAGAAAATATTGCCTACCGCTGGTTTTGTTTTCTGACCATCGACGATCCGGTGTTCGACCATTCGAGCATCAGCCGCTTCACCGACCGGATTGGCCGCGAAGCCGTCGCGGCCATCTTTGACGGATTGAACGACGAGCTGTTGCGGATGGGCTGGTTGTCGCCGGAGATGTACGTGGACTCCAGCCTGGTCAAGGCCAACGTGAGCGGCTATGGGCTGGCTCCCAGTGGGATGACCGTCGCGGAGTTCACTGTGGAGGAATTCACTGTGGATGAATTCCAGGAACAGGCCATCGAGATCAACGGTCTGTTCGTGATTGAGGAGACGACGGTTGACGGCGACGGTGTTGAGCACGAAGAGATGCGGTACTTCCAGAGCCCCGAAGGCAGGATGCCCCTGAAGCCCGTGGATACCGACGCCCGTTGGCGCACCACCAGACCTGGCAAAGCTTCCGGATTGCAGTACCAAGAGAACGTCATCGTTGACCTGGGCGGGTTCATCGTTGCCAGAGGCGTCGCCCACGCCTCCGAACGTGAGTCGAAAGCAGTTCCTGATTTGCTGGAACGGCTCCCTTTGCGGCCGGTGTCGTTGGCTGGGGACACCGGATACAGCGAGGGTTCACTCCGAGAACTGCTGGAAGAACGGGATATTACGGCCTACATCCCGATCCACACCAAGCAGGAAAACAGCATGGTGTCCAAGGGCGACTTCGGCTATCACGGCGACCATCTGATCTGCCCTCAGGGAAAGGTTCTGCGTAGGAGCGCTTTCCAGCGACGGACTGGCACCTATCAGTACGTAGCGCGAACTCGGGACTGTCAGGCCTGTCCCATCAAGGACGCCTGCCTGCCGCGGCGGCAAAAACGGCGGTACTTCAGTTTGACGATGTATCACCCTCTCTACCTGAGGGCCAGGGAGCGGAACCGGACTGCCGCCTACCGGCGTGAACGGCGACGGCGTCAGACCATCGCGGAAGGGGCCTTCGCATCGCTGGATCGGCTGGGATGGGAGAAATCTCGGCTGCGAGGATTGTGGAAGGTGGACTGCGAGGGGTACCTGGCCGCGCTGGCCCACAATGTGCTGAAGATGGTGCGCAAGCTGGGCTACGGGTACCGAACCTCCTGGCTCAGCGTCGCCCGATGTCGCCAATGCCACGGATGAAGGGTATTCCGTGGCCGCTTCAGTACTGTATTTCCTCTCACTATTCCGGCATTTCTCCTGGCTGAGTTGGTTCGTCAAAGGTCCAACTCCCGCTCTCCGATAGCGCCGTTGCAACTGAGGCGACTTTCTCAACACTCCCGACCCTGGAAAATGACATCCGGGTCGGCCGCCATTTCGAGAGCAGTCCGGTCCCACTGGTCGAAGTCGTACTCCACTGAAGCGAGGTATGCGAATACGGCTCGGCTCCGGTCCAGCTCCCAGCGCCACGGGTCGCAGTCCTGGACGTAGCGCAGGAGCGCCGGCGTGGGTTGGTTGGGATGGAAGTGTTCCCAGGTGATGACGGCGCCGGAACGGGCCATGTCGAAATAGCAGTTGGGCAGGTCGCCGATGCTGCGCTGGGCGGATACATGATGGTCCAGCACCATCACGTTGTCGACGCCGTGGCGCTGGTGGAGCTGCAGCATCCGGTCGCGGCTGAACGACAGGTCCAGGATATATATCCTGGTTGCGGGGTCCAGATCCGGTGGTAATGCGCAGTTGGGAAGGGGAATGTACCATGCACTGGAGCCCAGTGTTTTCCACGCTGCGTAGGCGGCCCCGAATCCGTCGGGGCAGTGGGCGTGGTAGATGACGACGATATTTTCAGCAGGCATGTTCATTTATGCTCCGTAATCGCTGGACGCAATATTATCCATCAGTTACGGCTTCGTCCGGCGCCGCTTTGGCTGCGCCGTCGTCTGATGCTGGCCCGATCTCAATGCTACCGAAACGCCGGGAGGCAGCCGCGTGGGAGAAGCAACCGTCTGGCTGGTCAACGTAATGCTAACTTCGCACCCGCGCTCTCGCTTCTATCTCGGAAACGATTCGGGCCAGCTCCCTCACATGAGACCTCACCTGTTCCCGGTTCTCCTTATTCAGGTGTCGCTTGTACCGGCGAAAGGTGTATCGGAACTGGCGTATGCCATTTTGAAGGCGCTCCATCCGTTGGCTGTGGCTATCGTTGGGAGTGGCGGGTCCCAGCATCAGCATGGGGAAATCCCTTGCATTCCCACTCCGCTCCGTCGCGTCCCGCAGAATCCGGTAGATGGCGGCAACGCGCTGAGCGATCTCCGTCCTCTCTTCCGGCGTGCTCTCGTGAACGCGCTCAGCCACCGCCACGACCACTTTCGCCAGCCATATTCCTATCGTCAGATACGTGTACACGCGGGATACCATTTATTCTTATCTCCAGGAAAGCCATCGGGTACATCGCATGACTGCTGATCCAGTGCCAGCCATGTCGTCGCTGAGATTATCCGGTAAGAGGGTGTGTGACAAATCCGCTGGATCACTTCGTTCTGGCTGAATAACCTGCGATTCAGTCCCCTCTCCCTTGATGTGAAAGGGTTAGGGTGAAGGTGAAAATCCGATTGTCACACACCCTCTAAGGAAACACTTACCCGAAACCGTGGTCACGATCCTCAACCCAGTTCTGCCGGACCGCGTCGGAGTTGCCCAGAAAACCCTGGCGAGTAACTGTTCAGACTTGAGGGGAAGCGAGTAGTTGACGGCAGGCGTTGAGGGTGTTGAGACCTTGTGCCCGCCAGGTGCCGAAGATTGACGCCAGCGTCATCTTGGTGGCAGTACCCCGGTCCGAGCGGGTGCCCCCACTGACCTTGCGGCTGACCACCAGATGGCGCAGGCTGCGCTCGGCGGCGTTGTTGTCCGGCGGCACCTCCGGTTCGGCCACGAAGACGAAGAGTTCTTTGATGTGTTTCTCCATGCGTCGGCACAGCCTGGCTTGGGCGGCTGACGGGTCATCCAGGTAGGGCCGGCAGAGGACCAGCAATCGTCTTTCCAGGGCCATTTTGGCGGTGCGGCGTTGTTGCTCTGCGGGGTGGGTAAAGACCGTGGCCTGACGGTAGAGTTGGTGGACGGCGTCAGCCCACTGGGACAGCGATCCATCATCTGGGTAGAGTGATCGCAGGTCGTGGATGTCCCGCAGCAGGTGGGCCCAGCAGCGTTGTTTGGGACCCGCATAGTGGTGGTAGGCGGCGTAAAAGTCGCTGACCAGCACACCGGCGAAATCGTCGCCCAAAACCTCGTCCACTACCGCCTTGCCCCGGTTCCGTCGCAGGAAGTACCGCAGGTTGGGGGTGCTGAAAGTCCACACGTAGCCGTTGTGTCCATCCTGTCGCCAACCCGTCTCATCGGCGTGGACCACCGGACTGCCTCGGACCTGTTCCAGGATGTCCGCCACCACCCGTTGGGCCTTGCCAGCCACTTGCTGTGTGGCCGCCACGATGGCCCCCAGGCTGAGTTGCAGCCCATGCACGGTATCCAGGTGCCACTGGATGGTGCGCAACGGCAGCCTGGCTTCCTCCCGCAGGACCGCAATCAGGCTGATGACGTTGATCCCCAGGCGCTGCTTGCCCATCACCACGCCGTCCAGTTGCGCTTTGGGAACACAGCAGCGTCGGCAGCGGGGACAAGTGCGGGTCAGGTAAACGTGCTCGGTTACCTGCGCCGGAACCTGCGGCAGGTCGATCACCTCCCGAGTGCGCTGGGCCCAACCCCCAGACAACTGGGTCCCGCAGTCGGGACACTGCTCCACCACATGCTCCACGCGGTGGGTGGGCGTCATGCGGGCTCGGGCAAAGCCGTGAGGTCGGGGTTTGCGAGGTTCCTTGGGACGTGCTGGCTCCCGGTCTGCTTTGGGTTTCAGACCGGGCATCCGGCGGGAGCCTTTGGGTTTGGCTTGCCCTTCCAACTGGGCAATGCATTTCTCCAGCCGCTCAATGATGGCCTGCTGTCGGACGATGATGCCAATCAGAACATCCCGGTCGGCAGTCCTGAGATCGATTTCGGTATCCATCCCAGTTATATGACATAACCACCGCCCCCAAAGCCAGCCACCCGCACACCAAGTTCCGCCAATTCGCCTCACCAACTCTGAACAGTTACCCTGGCGAAACCTGGTTGACTTGGTGGCGCAGATACCAGGCCCCGCACCCCCTGCCGCTTCGTACCATTGAGGTCCCCAATGATACAACTCGCGATTCGCCCGGGGGCTATTACGCAAATCCGTACCGACCTACCTCAAGGTCCGTGCTGTTATAGGGGGTGTCGTCAAAAGAGTTTGCTCCAGACCATCACTGCCCGGAGTTGGCAGATGGCCAAATAAGACGCCGTTCTCTTGGCATAACGGGTCGCCACCCCGCGCCACTGCTTGAATTCCAGGAATCCGTTCTCCACCAGGTGCCGCAGCTTGTACCGCTCCCGGTCATAGTCCCGCTTTTCTCTACGGTTGCTTTTGGGCGGTATCACTGGGTCCATTCCCAATCCCCGGACGGTGGCGATGATTTCATTGGTGTCATCGGCTTTGTCCGCCAGCAGGCACTCCGCTGCTATGCCCTCAAGCAGAGGCAAAGCCTGGGAGCAGTCGGCAACCGTACCCTCGGTCACCGCCAGCCTTACCGGCATTCCGTGGGAACCCACCGCCAGGTGCAGCTTGCGGTTCCGCCCCCTTTAGTGCGGGCAATGGACTGATTTCCGCCCGGGGCGCCAGCGCTGTGGGGATGGGCCTTGATATAGCTGGCGTCTATCATCAGCCACTCGAAATCAGGGCCATCCATCACCGCCTCCAACAGTCCGGGCCACACGCCCCGATCCCGCCAGCGGCAGAAGCGGCGGTGGGTGTTCTTCCAGTCTCCGTAGTCCGGGGGCAAATCGCGCCAAGGAGCGCCGGTGCGCAGAATCCAGCACCCGGCGTCGATAAACTGCCGGTTGTCCGGGGCCGGTCGGCCTCTCTTGCCCTCTACCCCAGACAAATGCGGCCTCAACCGTTCCCAAACGGCATCGGTCATATCGTGGCGCCGGTGCGCTGCCGTCATTCCCCCACCTTCCACGCTCTCCCCTTTTACAGAAATTTACCACCCTACCGCCATTTTGACGACACCCCCTAGTATTCAGTCAATGTTGGAGTGGCAGGGATAAAACCGCTGCAGTTTGTGTCTGGCATCCTGAGTGGTGAACCGCCAGTCGATGGTGGCTTCCTTAGCGTTACGCTCAGTCTCATAGATGCTGATGGCCCGTTGCAGGGCAAGTTCGTCGGGATTGCGCCCCTGGAGACAAGCGCGGGTCAACACGCTGAATTCAATCTCGGCCATGTTCAGCCAACTGGCGTGCTTGGGAGTGTGGTGAAACTCCAACCGTTTCACGATGCGCCGAGCCTCAGCGGCCGGAAAGGTCTCGTACAGGGAAGCCATGCGGTGGGTGTTCAGATTGTCAAGCACCACCCGTACCACTGGAGCGTGGGGATAGGCTACATCCACCAACCACCGCATCTGGTGGGCGAAGTCCTGCAGGGTACGGCGTTCGGTGATGGCTATGTGGCGCCAGCCCGCCAGAGGCTCACAGGTCAAGAAGAGATTGCGGGTACCGCCGCGCCGGTACTCGTAGTCCTGGCGTCGCGGGCGTCCCGGTTGGGCGGGCAGTGGCGGTCGGGTATCGGCCAGCAGTTGGGTGGAGGTCTCGTCGAAGCACACCACCGGCCGGTTTGGGTCGTAAGGTTCGGCGTAGAGGTCCAGCACGTCCTCCATGGCGGCCACGAACTCTCCGTTCACCTTGGGGATGCACCACTGCTGCTTCCGCCACGGCTGGAGGATGTTTTTTTCAGCCGCAGACGCACCGTCTCGTGGGACAGCGACTCCACCAACCCCAACTCCACCGCCTGGTCGGCCAGCAACCGCAGGGTCCAGTGGTCATGGCCCTCGGGCGCATCGCTGCACGCCAGCGCGATCAGATAGGCTTCGCCCTTGTCATCCAGCTTACGATACCGGTTGGCTTGGGGATGGTCGTGCAGCACGCCGTCCAATCCCTCCTCGGCGTACCGCCGTTTGGTGCGGAACACCGTGCGCTGCGACGTGTCCAGCGCTGCCACCACCTGGTTCGCGCTCCACCCTTCGTCAGTCCGGAGCAGGATGCGCGCCCGAGTGATTACCCGAGCCGAATGCTGGCCGCTTCGGATCAATTGCCGGAGCCGTTCTCGCTCCTCCGACGTCAACTGTACCCCGTATTTCTCCTGAACCATGGATTACGCACCTCCCGCACTGCTGATTGCTACTCAGCGTAGCCATTTCGGCTCACCTCTCGCCGTATCTGTCGATACAGGTTTGACTGAGTACTAGGCAATCGCTGCCCTCCTGCGTCGGGTTGGTTGTTGTTCCGATAAGGATGACGCGGTGGCCAACTCCGTGCCACCTGTCTCCTCTTACACCTCCTCCGGGGACTCTACTTTGAGGGGATTTCGCTACTCCGATTCTGGGGTAGCTGGAGCGCAGATCGATCAACGAACTGACGATTTTCGTAATCCGATTTGCCCTCAAATTCTGCTTTTCCAGGCAGGTCGGCTCGGTGAAAACTACCTGTCCGGGTAGCGGCCACGTTTCCGAGGTTTCGCGATTTTCAAGCGCCGTTGGTGCTGCTGATCACCCGTTCCTGCATCGGATGCCGCCGTTGCAATCAGTGATGCTCTCGCGGCCTGAGACGGTATTTGGTCCTACGCAGCATCCCGACGGATCCCGGCTGGGCGGCTCTCCGGGCGTCTGGGGACGATCCGGGCCGTGTTATGCCGCTATGGGGGATTTTGGTGTGCATCGAGGTCATACGCCACACGCCGGCGAGTACCCGTCTTGCGGCCGGCGTGGCCTAACCCTCCTCACACACAATGAGAAGGCCCGGGTCGTCGCCCGGGCCTTCTCATTGGGCCACGCTGGCACGGTCCGGCAGACCTGCCGCACCGCCTCTGGATGGCATCGTCAGTCGGTGGCGACTGACATGCCGGAGATCGCGTCGTCGAAATATCGCGCCTGGGAGAATATCTCCCGCCAGCCGAAGTTCCACGTCTTGCCCCGGTGAACGCCGTAGGCCGTGTTGCCCCAGTAGACCGGACTGCCGCTATCTCCGTCTGCGGCGAAATAGTTCTCCATTGAGACCAGGCGGCATACCCACACGGCGCATACGTTGACCCTCCTGACTCTTTGGCAATCCCTGTAACTCTCCTTTCCGTTGCGGCACAGTGTTCGCCCTATTTCCGCCGTGCCAACGCCGGTTACGTATCGCTGATTCGTCTCAAGAACGGAAATGCTGCCCGCGTAGAAATTGCGACCCATGGTATCCGGCCCGGTGTGCCACTGGACATCACCGTAAAGTCCATGGTGCTTATCCCGGAAGGTCAGGGCATCGCCGTCGTCCGAGAGGTTGTCGGGGCAATGCGCGGCGGTGGCGATCCCGCGAGTGCCGTTGACCTTGACGTTAAAGCCAGACGTGCAACTGCCCAACTCCTCGCCGCCCATGTGCTCGGAGCCGCTATCAAGGCCGCCCAAATCCCTCTGGACGACCGACAGGGATATGGTGTGAGAGTGTCCGTGATATTCGGCCTGGTGGCCTCTTTGGCGCCCTGCTCGGCTGATCGTTCCAACTGGGCTTTCTTTGCATCGGAGGGTGGGGTTTCCATTTTCGCGAATATGACGATCTCGTTGGTTTCGCCCTCGAAATGGGCTGTGCCATCCTCGACGCCGTTCTACGCCATCACGGAGTAGTAGGCGCCGACTACGGCCTCCACGTATTCCTTTTCGGTGTATCCCACATTGGTTTGCTTGGTGATCGTGAGGTTCGTGTTCTTGGCCTCGAAGTCCTCAATTGTGATCTGGGCATCTGCGGGGATGGACCCTGAGAACCTGATGAGGGCGGTGGACCCGCTGGTGCTGGCGGCTTCGGCGACGCTGTCGGGGTGCTCCTCCTGGATGGCCGTTACCATGCGTGAGAAGTCGTCGCGCCAGGCATACATTTCGATGGCCTCATCCAGCGTTATCCCATTCGCGTCGGCTATGGATTGCAGGTCGTTCAATTCAGAGGGGCCGCTGACGCTGCTGTGATCGGTCGTCACTACGGGCGAGTCCTTGTTTGCCGCGATCAAGAACGCCGATACCGCCGCGATGATGGCGACCAGCAGGAGCGCACTCAAAACTTTTTTGGTCTTGAACAGGTTGGTCGTGGTTTCTCCGTAAGAGACATGTGGATGCGTCAGGCCATGACGAGCCTCCACAATCGTGGATTCCTCTTGATGGGGTTTGGTCAAGTTACGTCAAAGCGTTCACCCCCTTGAATCGAACAGATTGTGTCAAGCCGCGTCAGTTGGGCGCACGGTAGCCGTCGGTTCCACTGATGTCATGCTGGACGACTGACAGCGATATGGCGAGGCTGTCCGTGATGTCCGGCCTGGTGGCGTCGGCGGCGCCGCGCTCGGCTGCCTTCTCCAGAGAGGATAGTTTTTCATCGGAGGGCGGAGTTGCCATCTGGACGGTCACGACGATTTCAATGGCGTCGCTGTCGTAATAGGTCACGCTGTCCTGTACGCCGTCCTCTGCCATCACCGCGAAATGCGCTCCGATTACGGCTTCCTCCGCCTCCCTCTTGGTGAACCCCGGGTCTTTACCGGTTTGTAGGCTGACCGTAACGTGAGGGTTTTCGGACTGGAATTTGTCGATGGCATTTCGGGCGTTGCCGGGGATGGAACCTGAAAACTTGATCCAGGCCAATGACTCGCCGGTTTTGCCGGCATCAACGACGCTGTCGGGGTTTTCCTTCTCAATGGCCGTTACCATCTTTGAGAAATCATCGCGCCAGGCAAAACGCATGATGGATTCATCGAGAGTGATGCCATCCTGGATCGCGATGAATTGCAAGTCGTTCACTTCAGCGGGGCTGTTGATGCTGGCGTGTTGGCGGATTAGCGCAGCCACGTCGTGTGGGCTCAGCGTCGGCGTGTTGTGGTGTCTTGCCACCAATTCTTCGTCGCGGCTGGGGGCGTCCGCCATCGTCATGATTACGACCACCACGGCGATCACGCCCAGAATGCCGCCGCCGTAGGCGAGCCACATGTACCAGCGGGTCCAACGATTTTTTGGTGAGGCGCGTCGTTCGTTCTCGTTCATCATCGGAAAGCCTCCTATGGAGCCTCGAACCATACGAAAAGGCACCGCAGGTCCGAGCACATTGGTCAGGCTGCAGTTCCATCGACGGGAAGGGTTCCAGCTGGCACCAGACCATCCACAGCCACTAACCTCGTCGACTACCCGGCACGCACAATGGACCCAACATACACCCTGGGGTATCGACAGCCAATCATCAGGAAATTTCGCTACTGTCTGTTGGACAGCGCGAGTTCACGCGTGCAGCGTGGTCCCGCCGTAGGCGGCTGGGACGGGCACGAAATCCCGCCTGTACCAGCGTGCCTTGTACTCCATCTTTTGCCGCAGGCCGTACCAGCCTTGGGCGAGGATTCCCCGATTCAGGGCACGCTTCTGGGCGACGTTCTTGCCCGGATGTTCGACGGTGCCTTTGGCTGACTTGGTGAGGTTGCGGGTTTTGGTGTCCTCCATGCAGATGATCCGATGTTCCCGGACGATCTGTGTGGACAGGCGGTGTTGGAAACCCCTCATGGACTCATGGCGTGTCTGCTCAACTCTGCGGAGCTGCGCCAAGGCCTTGAGGTAGCCTTTCGATGGTCGGTTAGTCCAGCGGAAGCGGCGCTTGACACCGTGCTGTGACTTCTGTGAGATGAAGCGGGCGCGGCCGTCGTGTAGTGCGGCGTCGCGTTGACGTTGCGTCTTCCGCCGCAGGCGGCGCGTCACTTTCTGGTGAGTGCTGTTGTCGATCCCCGGGACTTGCAGGACGGTGCCAGTGTCGCTCTTGACGGTGATGAGGTGCTTCCGGCCGGGGTCAATGCCGGCGGAGTCCTTGGCTGGTGCAGCCACTGGCTTCGGTTCCAGCTGGAATGTCAGCGAGACGACGAGGCCCTTGGGCTTGCGGGTGATCTGGATGACCTTGGGCTGGGTGTCGACGGGCAGGCGTCGGTCGGTGCGGAACCGGATATTGGGCAGGCCCTTGATGTGGATGGTGGCCCAGCCTGCCATGCCCGTTTTCAGGTGCTGGACTGATGGTTCGGAGATTTCCAGCGTGTCGTTTTGGTGAGGGCTTTTGGTCGTGGGCTTGCCTACGTCGGGGGCGTTGAAGAACTTGTCGAAGGCTTTGTTGACGCGGCGGGCGGTGCCTTCCAGCAGGCGGCGTGCGCAGGTCTTGAACTCGGCGTCGTTCCGGTGCAGGTCGGTGAGGTGCTTTCCCTGCAGTTTGCGGTTCCAGCGTCGTCGGTGGACGCCGGTGGCGTGATTGCGATGTTGGATAAGGGCGTTTTGCAGGTGGCCCATAAGTAGCAGCACGTCGTCGGTGCGGCGGTATCCGGCTTCGGATGTTTGGGCGCGGTACTGTAGCGTGGTAGGTTCCATGGCGTCAGTTTACCTGCTCGCGGAGTAGCGAAATCGCCTCGATAAGGATTTCGGCACTCTTGAGTTTCTAATCGGCGAATTTGAGCATTTGCTGTTCGGCATCTACGGCATTTGTTGCCCGGTGCTGTCATCAGTTTCGGTGGCTTCAGCTTGGCGGCTGCTTGTGCTGTGTTGAGCTGGCGCTTCGCCAGCGCGGCCACGATGTTAGGGGCAACTGGTTGCTGTGATGCTCGCTGTGTCTTGGACCTCTGGGCCAGCGGCAACTTGATCCTCATGTGCCGCAGTGCTACCTGAACGAGCAGTGCGAAGACCTTGAGAATCATGGGGGCTGGCCCAGTCGTGGGCCCGACGTCCGATTTGGTTTACAGTCGGTCTCCAGCGTACGGATCCGCCATGCCGACGCCCAACCGGTGCATCCCTACGCCGCTTCGCGCCACCGGGCACAGCAGCCGCAACCGGGGTCCCGGCAGGCCGGCGTCGGCGACTGCCGCCCGTTTCGGCTCGCACCCTTCGCCGCCGGCAACCTGATTCTCATGTGCCTCATGTGGACGTAGTCGTCGGCCTGGAGGTGTGCCAGCGCGGTCGCCAGGCAGGCCAGCATCGACATCACGACGTGCAGGGACATCTTGAAGATGTTCAGGTACCGATGCGTGTCCAGCAACCGACTGTGCTTGCCGCTGCTGAAGTACCGCTCGATGATCGGCCGCTTCTTGTACTCGGCCTTCCATTCCTCGGAGCAGCGCGGTAGCAACCCCACTATCCGCAGCAATCTGCCCTCGGGCTTCTCGTAGTGCTTAGCGTCGCAGTGCCGCGTGAACTGGACGGTTTCCTTGAGGTAACAGCCGTCAGCGGGACTCCGGAACAGGTGGCCTTTCTCCGGGTCGGTCTCAACGTACTCCATGGACTGGCCGCCAATGCAGGTCGGCCGACCTGCCTCGTCGAGGATCCCGTCGTGCAGCCGTTTTCCGGTTTCCTTGTCCTTTTCGGGGCGCCGGACGGCGACCACCGGCATCATGCCAAGGCTGATGATGTGCAGGATGTTCTTGAGGCTGTCGTAGCCCTTGTCTCCCAGGAAGTACCGCGGGCTCAGGGTCCGGTACATCGCCAGACAGTCGTCCAAGTCTCGGATCATCACCGTAACGTCGCTGGCGTTAGCGGGGCGGGTCTCAGCGAACATCGGCAACCCGTGGTTGGCGTCCGTGAGGACGTCGACCTTGTAGCCGAAGCAGAGCTCGTCCTTGCTCTCCTTTTGTCCCGACTCCGCGCCGTTATCGGCACCTTTCCCCTGGGCCGTTTTTGACCTGCTGCGCTTGCCGGAACGTGGTGTGGACGAGCGGACGTTCTTGGCGGTGCGGTGCCCCCACTTGGCTCGGGATCCTTCGACGGTATCTCTTCACCGGTCTTACGGCTCTTGCGGCCAGGCCGAGCCCAAGCTTCAACGTCCGTACTGTCGATTACCAGCGAATGTCCCAGCGGCGGTTTGTCCGCCGGCACGAGACCCATGGCCCTGAGCCGCTCTATCTCGACGCCGCACTCCAGGAACAGGTCGGCGATGATGTACCGGAGCAGATCCTGGTGGACGGTCAGTTTCTTTTTGAACTGGCTGTACGCACTCTCGCTGGGCGCCCAGGCCATGCCACAGATGTCCAGTAGCCGTTCGTTGCTGCCCAAGTCATTCAGGAAGGCATTGGCGTAGCGTTTGTTGAGCGCGTACTGCATGACGATGGCTGCGAGCATAGCGGCGGCGGGATGACCAGGGTTACCGCCGTAGCGGTGAGGTGCTTCGAGCAGCTCCACCAGTGGGCCAGCGCGGGAAACTACCCCCTCGATCACGGCTTGTAGGAAGCCGAAGCCGCTTTTCGGGGGTTGTTTGTGATTGTGGGTATAATTAGAATAGAAATCGCCCACGAGGATTTTTCAGAGGGTCTGAGGGGCAAGCGACCGCTTGGCGTTGCAGGCTGAGCGGTCAACTTTTATGTTCGGTTTTGACTGCCTAAATTATACCCGGTCACCCCCTCGAGGCTCAACATAAAATGGGGGGTTGCAGCCATTTTCAAGTAGGAAAATTGCTCTTTTCGAGCAGGGTAGAGCCGCCAGCTGACGGGGCTGTCAGACCGCTCCGGAGTGCACCGGGGCCCGGACCGCACGACCGAAATTCGCCTCAGAGACACCGGATGCCTTGTAAGCGTCCCCGGACGGTCTGAGACGGCTTTTCCGGGATTCGATGGGATGTTATCTGTGAAAAACGAAAACGCCGTCCCGGGGCATGATTCGCGGTTTTTCGCCGCGGCGGCGGTCCAAAATTGAATGTGACTGTCTGGGACGCCGAATGTGGTGAAAAGTGGGGAAATCCCGGAAATCCGCCTAGTCGGGCGGAATGAAGGTTCTCACCTCCCGGAATTACCCGGAAAAGGAGGATTCTGGCCGCCGGGAGGATTACGAGATTCGTAGTCTTGGTGACTAATCTCCACCTTCGCTACTTTGGAATCGGAGTAGCGAAATCGCCTCTCTACTTTGGTCTGTGGTTCCGCGGGCCAAACCCAGCCATTCGCCTGCCCTGCCACTCGGTGAACCATTGGGACCACAACTGCGACAGCATCTGCGTCGCGCCGCAAGGCCGATAGGATACGCTGGGGATCTCCGGAAACGGAAACGGCTGGTTCATTGACAACCCGGTGTCCCGCGTCAACTAGAAATGCCGGTTACGTCGATTAGTTTTGCCGGTTCACCTCCTCTGGCTGGCGGCGTTGCTGGGCCGCGCCGGTGCGGTAGCTGGGGACGTCAAACTCCAGGATGACGGAGTGATGCACCACCCGGTCGATGGCGGCCGCGGTGGCCATGGGGTTAGCGAAGATGCGCTCCCACTCCGAGAAGACCAGGTTGGACGTGATGCCCAGCGACCTCCGCTCGTAGCGTTCGGCGATGAGGGTGAAGAGGACCTCGGACTCCTCGGCCCCCTGGGGCAGATAGCCCAGGTCGTCCAGGAGCAGGAAGTCGAAGTTGTCCAGCTTGCGCAGCTGCCGGGGCAGGGCAAGGTCGCGCTTTGCGGCGAGCAGTTCCTGCACCAGACGATAGGCTGGGGCGAAGAGGACCGAGTGGCCGGCTTCCACTAGGCGGTGGCCCAAGGCACACAGGGCGTGGGTCTTGCCGGTGCCGGGCAATCCGAAGGCCAGCACGTTGACGCCGCTATCTACGAAACTGCCCTGGGCCAGTTGGTCCATCTGCTGCCTGAGTGCCAAGGGCATCCGGTCGTGCTCGAAGGTCTCCCAGGTCTTGCCCGAGGGCAGCCTGGATATCTTGCGCAGCCGGTCGATGCGACGCTGACGGCGATCCTCGGCTTCCTGCTCCAGCACCTCAAGGAAGGTGGGCAGGGCGTCGCCGTGGCCGGCGGCGGTGAAACGCGGCGTGGTTTCCGCCCCCGCCGTGGGCAGCTTGAATTGGTGGCACAGATCGCTGATGCGTTCCTGCATGATGCTGGTGTCCGTCATCCGCACACCTCCACCGTGGCCAGGCTGACCGTGAGCAAGCGGTCGTAGACTTTCAGGTCCGGCTTCCCGGACAGGGTCAGCAGCGGAGCTTCCGGCGCCCTGGGCTCGGCCAACTCCTTCACCGCAGCGTAGTCGAAGGTCTCCCCCGTTTCCAAAAGCAGGTCCAGCGCGCTGTCCACCGTGGCTTCCATCGTGGTCGCCGCCAGGTGCAGGATGCGCGCGTACTCCACGTCGGCTCGTTCCCCACGCCATTTCCTGAGCCCGTCGTAGGCGAGGCGGAAGTGCATGGTGGGAAACAGCTGCTCCCGGAAGCGGTAGCGAGCGAAGGCCCCTGGCTTGCGCACCAGCGACCCGATGACATGGCGGTAATTGACGTTGGCTTCCCCCTCACCGTGCACCCGCGCCATGCGTTCCACCAGACTGCCCTTGTAGTACACTTCCACCCAGTCGGCGTACAGCCGGATCCGCACCTCCTTCCCGATGAGACGGGAGGGCACGGAGTAGGTCCGACCGGCTGCCTTGACGGTGCTCCACTTACGGACCTTGGCCTAGTAGTTGACGTATTCCGGCATGGGAGCTGAGGGTAGGGGTCCCAGCGAAGGCATTTCCTGCTCCAGCTTCCCTTGTACCAGGCGATTGCGCCTGGCGACCATCTGCCGGATGAAGTCGGCGTAGTGGTCGACGGTGTCGAAGTCGCGGCTGCCTCTGAGCATCAGGGCTTGGTCGATGGCGTCCTTGAGCCGGTAGTGAGCCTGCTCGGCGACGCCATTTTCATGGCTCTGGCCGCGATTGATGCGGGTGGACTGGAGACCGTAGTGGTCCAGCAGGGCGGCGTAATTGTCGTTAAGCGCCCGCCCCCGGCTGCGTTTCACCTCGTGGGTGGCGGCAGAGGTATTGTCGCTGCGCACCACCTCAGGCACGCCGCCCAGGGTCCAGAGGGCAGATTGCAGACCCTTTTGCAACGCCAGGAAGGTCTCGCCGGCGGCGAGCTCCGCGTAGCGCCACCCCGAGTGGCTGAGGATCAGCTGGAACAGCTGGTGGCGGTAGGGCTGACCGGCGATAGTCACTTTCAGGGAACTGCCGTGGGTGAAGTCGAACTGGGCTTCCCGGCCGGGTGGATGCTCCTGGGGGAAGTACACCTCCTGATCCGGACCGTTTAGCGCCCGCCAATCCTGTAATCGTCGTTGCAGTGTGCGCAGCTGGGAAGCGCTGAACCGGCCGGGATGCTGCTCCTCCAACCACTCGATAATTGTCGTTGCCTTCAGCTTGCCCGCCGCTTCTCCTTGTAGCAGGGGCTCGATCTCTTCCTCCCACACCCCGTCGAAGGGATCGGGCCGGGTGCGCCACTGGCGCTCTTGCCTGGTTTCCGACGGCAACGGGCCGCTTTGCCATTTCCGTGCCGAGCGCACGCTCATTCCAGCCTTGGCCGCTGCTGTCTCCTGAGTCTTTCCTTCCATAAGTTTCCGCCTCAATAGTGCGACTTGTCGGTCTGTGATCAATCCGGTACCTCCGTACCGGATGATTTACCTCATCTCGACCGGCAAAAGTAGTCGTCGCGACCGGCAGGACTTATTGTCGTTCATCACCCGGTCCTCAACCTGTGCCATCGCCAACGATCGAGACGCCTAACCACAAGCCAACAATGGACGAGAGTCGGCTCCCGATGCCACACCAGGGCACGGCACCGCAGATGATGCTTGTTTCAGGCTACGCATACCGTTATAGTGTGGACACTTATCCCATTTATCAACGTACCTGAATGCGAGGTGATTATCATGACGACCAACCATCGATTGCGCAGCGGCAACGTAACCGCGCCTGAAACCGGCGTTTCCGTCTACGAAGCCATACATAACCGCCGCATGAATAACGACTTCTCCGAAGTTGTGCCCGACCGGGACGCGCTGCAGCGTATGCTGGACGCCGCGGTGTGGGCGCCGAATCATCGGCTCACCAATCCCTGGCGGTTCTACGTGCTGGAGAAAGGCGGAGAAAAACGGGATCAGGTTGCGCGGCTGGCCTACGACAACCAGTTCGCCCGCAGCGGGAATCACGAAAACGCTGACGGCAGCCGTCAGCGGGTGTTGGACGCGCCGGCGCTGATCTACGTGTACAGCACTCCCGGCGAAAGTGAGGAGATGACCCAGGAGAACTACGCCGCAAGCTGCTGCGCCGTGCAGAACCTGCTGCTGGCCGCAGTGGCCGAGGGTCTGGCCGGAGACTGGAGCACCGGCAACGTTACCCGCCATCCTCAGCTGGCGGAGACCCTAGGCGCAGAGCCCGACTGGACAATGGTAGGCGCCCTGTTCATCGGGCAGCCGTCACGTCCCTCCGCATCGATGCGCGAGTCGGCAGACGAGGTCACAGCGTGGCTGGGCTGAAGTTGCTGACGAGAGTACCTTCGTCCGCCTTGGCCTTGGCCGTGGACCGGCCGAGCCGATTGGTGACGGGAAGGCGGAGCGTGCCCGGGTCGTTGCCGTCTTCTCCGCCAAGCACGTTCAGCATCAGCGTGGCGTCGGCCACGGTGCCGGTCAGTATGCCTAGGTGGTCCAACGACCAACTCACCGGAATCACCCCGTAACGCCTGATGCGTCCGTAGGTCGGCTTGAGGCCGACAATGCCGTTGCAGGCTGCCGGTCGGCAGGTCGTGGACCCACTGGGACCGTCGGGGACGCCGTCGCCGCCCGTGAACTGGCAAACCGGCTCTGACCACAAGTGGTCAATCGCTTAGTTAGCCGTCCGGAATGAGCGACCGGTCAGTCCTGCCGCGGTTGCCACAGTAAGCACCGGCACCGCGAGCAACGCTCGGGGAGTTGGCCCACAGTCGAATCCCGTCGCGGACTCCTGACACACTCGCACCAGGGGGATCGGATCTGACGCACCCATTCCTCGAACCTTTGAGCGCCAGACACCGCCCGGCGGCTGGTTCCAGCAAAAAGAGCCATCCAGCGGTTGATGCCAGTGTTGGCGGCTTTCGTTTCTTGAGGGTCGCATTTCGAAGCCGCCGGAGGTGTTCATCGAGTAACGGGATCCACTCGGGCCATTTACAACGTTGACAGGTCGAGAGTCCTCAGATACGCTGATCGCTGGTTTATTGGAACATTCAATGTCCCCGCTAAGGTGCAAACCATTTGATTTATGCGTCATCTAACGATCATGGGCAATTGGCAATTAACTTGCCGATATCCCCGCGCTATGCCTTGAGATTGTCAGGTTTATGCAAGTCGTTTCGCGACATCAAGGCAGTGGTGGATGTGGACCTGGACCTGGAGCGCGGTGAGATCCTCTGCCTGTTGGGGCCCAGTGGGTGTGGAAAGACCACCACACTCCGCCTGATCGCCGGGTTCGACCTACCGGATGCCGGAACCGTCCACATTGATGGGCGGATGGTGTGCGGGCCCGGCGTCAATGTGAGCCCCGAGAAACGCCGGGTGGGTATGGTGTTCCAGGAAGGCGCCCTGTTCCCCCATCTGACGGTGGCGCAGAATGTGGCGTTCGGCCTGCCCAAGGGTCGGCTGCGTAGGGCCAAGGTGGTGGAGGCCTTGCAACTGGTAAATCTGGGGGGGTATGACGCCCGCTATCCCCACCAACTTTCCGGAGGGCAACAACAAAGGGTGGCACTGGCCCGGGCGTTGGCGCCGGCGCCTGATCTGATTCTGATGGACGAGCCCTTCTCCAGCCTTGATGCCGGTCTACGTGGACATCTGCGAGCGGAAGTACGGGCGATTTTGAAGGAACGGGAAGCGACCGTGGTTTGCGTCACCCACGACCAGGAAGAGGCGATGCAATTGGCGGACCGAGTGGCCGTGATCAACGAGGGCAGGGTCGAGCAACTTGGGACACCGGAAGAGGTGTTCAACAATCCGAGTACCCAGTTCACCGCGGAGTTCTTCGGTACGGCAGATTTTCTGCCGGCCTGGCGGGACGGTGCGTACCTGACCAGCGAGGCGGGGCGAATGCCCTGGCCCCAGGAATGGACGGCGCTTGGATCGGTGGACGACGAACTGCAGGTCATGGTACGTGCCGACTGTCTGGATATGAACCCTGATGGTCAAGGCAATGGGGTGGTAGCCCAACGGGAGTTCCTGGGCACGTTCAATCTCTACTCGGTGGAGTTGGCCTCCGGGCGCCGCGTGCAGGTGATACAGCCGCACATCACGCGGTTCGAGACTGGTACACGGGTGAGGACTTTCCTACGCGAAGGACACCGGTTGTTGCCCTTTGCTAACGGGCGGTCTCTGGTTGATGGCTTCGGGCCTGCCGCAGAGCCGGGGCTCTGAATTGCGCGCTGAGCGCCGGGGCATTTGCCTGGTTGTCTCCGGCAGCAACAGCACCGTCGCCACAGCCGGCAAACACTACGAGAAATTTGAGTTCATCAACCAAACTGCCATAGACGAAAATGCCTTATCCCGCCGCCACATAACCTGCAGCGGCGGGATAAGGGTAAATCGGCTCGGCCGTCAGTCTTCGTGGATCTGTTGGTTCAGATACAGCTCCATACCGATGATCTTGATGGTCTCCAGCTGGGTTTCCAGCCAGTCCACGTGCTCTTCCTCAGAGCGGATCATCTCTTGCATGATGCCCCGGGTGGCGAAGTCCTGTACCTGTTCGCAGTGAGCGATGCCTTCGGTCAACACCGACACCGCGTTCATCTCCGCCTGAAGGTTCAACTCCAAGTCTTCCATAACGGTCTCGCCCACCATGATCTGATTAAGGCGCTGTAGGTTCGGCACTCCCTCCAGGAAGAGGATGTGCTCGATCAGGTGTTGGGCGTCTTCCATCTCCTCCATGCTGGTGGCACGGAACCTCTTGTAGATGCGGTGGAAACCCCAGTTCTTGCACATCTCCGCCTGGACGAAATACTGATTGATGGCGGTAAGCTCGATAGTCAACAGGTTGTTCAGGTGGTCAACCACACCTTCTTTTGCCTTCAAATGATCTGCCTCCTCGTGTAAATTAGCGGCTCCGCTAGAACAGCGAAATCAACAGCGTAACACGCCGCCGCTTAGTACACCAAGAGACGTTGCCGCCTTGGGCTCTGCCACCCTCCGCCCGGGGAGCGGTGTCCTGACTCTCTTTTGGGAATTATGACCGCGCCACCGCGACGACCATCGCCGGCGATCGCGTCGCCATAGCTTTGTTCTTTTTCAACTCCACGTGGACCAACTCGGCCACGGCGTCAATATCGTCGGCGCACCGACCGCAGCAGTCATCGTCGTCGAAGCCAAAATACTGCCGCATCGATTCGGGCGAGTCGACGCCGGCTCGGGCCGCGTCCACTGCCTCGGAAACCCGTACTGCTTTGCACATACACAGAAACATCGGCTCCCTCAACACCTGGTTGGCGCTCGGATATCTTGTCGCCGTCAATGTACTATCACTGCGCGAATACGTCAACACATATCTTGTTGGCTGCCTTGGATTACCATTGGACGCAAACTGTGCGGCGTCGGCTGGTGCAGGATCGCCTCAGGTCCCGTCAATGTTGCCGACGCCGCAATCAGCCATTGCCGGAATATCCCGCGGCATTCGCGGCAATCTCGTCAATAGATTGCCGGCGGGTGCGTAGACTACCGTGGCTGCGCCCGGATCAATCCACCTAATCGGCAACTACACACTGGATATCCTCGAGGCTAACTCGGGGCTACCTCAAGGCTTGACCAGCAGCCGCGTGTGCATTAACATCGGGATGTTGCGATAGCGATACGCACGCTATCGCTGCACTGAACTGCGACCCATTGAGCGCGATGATCACGATTTCGCGCGACACCATCGTACCGGTCTGGAGGTTGGTCCGGACGCGATGGGGGGGTCGGGGTCAGCCAGCTCCGCCGCTGAGAAAAATGAAGCGGGATCCCGCCCAACAGACGTCAATGAGACCGGTTCTGGGGCGGTTGAAAGGAGCAACGATGGGTGACCTTTTCCACAAGGCCAATTGCCGGCCCCGGGCACTTTCGGCCCCGTGTTTCGAGAATTACAGAAGGCATTTCTTGCCGTTCGGTTCGCGTGCCGGCGATCGGCGCAACAATTTGCGGACATTTTTAGAGCCCGGCCATGAAGGCGGCTGTCCGGCGCAGCGGTCAGCCTGTGGTTCACATTGCGGAGGCTTCGGAAATGTCCAGTACAGTTGAACCTCGGACGCCGCCCCGGGGTGGGTCTACGGATCGGGCAGCCCGCGGCGGCGGCGTGTTACTGCTATTGACGGCGGTGGCGACGGTGGTGATGGTGTATGCCCGGGTGGCATCCGATACCGACCAAGCCACGCTGTCAGAGTCGCTGCGGGCCGTCGCGGAGAACCCGGCGATGTATGGCCTGTTCGGCGTGGCCCGCCTGGTGTCCGGCATCACCCTGCTTGCGGCCGGGTGGTTCCTGCTGCGGACCTGGATCATCCGGGACCGGTGGGCCACACCCCTGGTGCCCTACCTGTTCATCGCCTCGGGTATCTGCACCGCCATATCGGGAGCCGGCGCCATTGCGATCGTCTTCCAGGCCGATCTTCAGAGCGCCGCCATCACAAACGCCACGGTGATTAACACCTTGGATGCCCTGCGGTGGTTGCTGGGCAAGGTGGGCTTTACCGCTGCCGGGCTGGCGCTGATCGTCGCCGCCTGGTACCAGTGGCGGGTGGGCGGCACGCTGCGCAAGGTAGCGCCGGTATCGGCAGTCCTCGGCGTGGTCATGCAGCTCATCTGGCTGGACGCGGCGGCCATCATTCATCCGGTGGTGGGAGGGCTGTTCTTCGTATGGCTGGTGGTCATCGGCGCGATGCTGGCCACGGGCCGAGTGGAGCGGCACTTCGTGGCCCGGTACGGCACAGCCGAGGCCAACGAGCCCTTGTGACCGTGTTGCGCAGACACCGAACCCATCAGCAGAGGTTGATCGCCGATGCCCAGAGCAAAGCTGTTGGAATGTCCCCAATGCGGGAGTACTGACAACGTCGTGAGGCGCCACCGAAAAAGGGGCGACATGGTGCACAGGGAGCGGTTCTGCCGGCCCTGCCGGCGTCGGTTCTATACCCAATCGTTTGACAATCGCCGGGAATCGTACTGCGGTAATCCATTCACGCCCCGGACGGCGGTAAGCCTGATCTATGGGCGGGCGTACCGGTGATGATGGACGGCGGCGGAACCGTTTCAACTCACGGGCAATCGCACCATGCGCCAGGCCACGGCAAAAGGAGACAGCCACTTTGAGAACTACGGTGATCGCCCTGGGACACGTGGACACAGTGGCAGCGACCTGTCTGGCAGGCTCGGGGCACAAAGTGACCGGGGAGCGTAGTGACGCGGACCGGGTGGGACACCTTCCCATGTACGCGCACGATCCGTGGCAGACGACGCCCAGTGCGGTAGCAGCGGTACGTCTGCAGTTCCTCAACCTCGACGAGTTTGACGGAGGCAGCCGCGGCTGATGGTGCGCATTACGGATATTGGCGTAACTGTGATTGAGGATTCAGCCGATGGCATGCGCGCCGCTACCGGCAAAGCCGTTGGCGACGTCAACGAAGGTGACCATCGGGGCGGACCGGTCATGGCAGAGACCGGGGGCGACGAGGCTGTTCCGCCGATTCGTGCCGATGGAAAGCGGACGCAGCGTGATCAGGAAATCTACTCCGACGATACAGACGGTATCGATGACCCGTTGCGAATGTATCTGCGAGAAGTCGGCCGAGTGGATTTGTTGAACGCCGCGGAAGAGCGGGTCCTCGCGAAGAAGATGGAACTGGCCAACCATCTGGGGAAGCTGCTGACGGAGGTCGGATACGACGATGCGCCGGATAGCAGCGCCGGCGACGCCACAATCCAGGCCAACGCCTGGGAGGGCGCGATGCTGCTGCTGGCCCGCATCGCCTATAACGGAGCGGCAGCGGCGGCGGTGGTTCGCCATCTGCAACTGGACGACACCCTGACGCTGGACTGCGTCCTGACGCAAGCACAGCTCCGGGCGGCCATTGATGGAGTGGTCGATACCGCACTGGTTGAACGAGTGGCTCAAGAACTGGACATCACGGCTGAGGAGGCTTACCAAAGGGTCGTCCGCCTATCGTTGGACACCCGGCTGCTGCCGCCGGAGGCCGCGGCGGTCGCGGCTGCCTATGTGCCGGTCTGGGCGGAACTACATCCGGACGAGGCGGAAGATCACGACCTCTGCACGCTGGCGGCGTTGTCCCGTATGCTGCAAGACACCGGGTTGAGTGATCGGGTGGAGGCGGCCTTTCGCGGCAGCGTCCGTCCCTTTGACCGGGTGAGAGAAGAGGGGAGCCGTGCTCGCGACCATCTGGCCGAAGCCAACCTCCGGCTGGTGGTCAGCGTGGCCAAGAAATTCTCGGGCCGAGGAATGTCCTTGTTGGACATGGTGCAGGAGGGCAATCTGGGCCTCATCCGAGGCGTGGATAAGTTCGACCACCGGCGAGGTTACAAGTTCAGCACCTACGCCACCTGGTGGATTCGGCAGGCGGTGTCCCGGGGTATCGCGGAACAGGCCCGCACCATACGAGTGCCGGTGCATATGGTTGAGACAATCAACAAGCTGACCAGGCAGGAGCGTCACATGTTTCAAGAGCTGGGGCGGGATCCCACTGAGGCTGAGCTGGCCGAGGTGCTGGGGTTGAGCAAGGAGAAAATCGCGTCCGCACGCAGGGCGGCTCAGGAGGTGGTATCTCTGGATTTGCCGGTGGGAGAAGAGGGCACTGTTTCCCTGGGCGACTTCGTCGACGACCCGAGCCTTCCCACTCTGGAGGAAGCTGTATCTGACAATATGCTGAGGGAGCAGCTTGGGGAGGCCCTGGACACGCTGGACGAGCGGGAGGGTAAGGTGCTGCGTATGCGTTACGGCCTGGACGACGGCGTTCCATGTACGCTGGAGGAAGTGGGGCGAGTATTCGGGGTAACGCGAGAGAGGATCCGGCAAATCGAGGGCAAGGCCATCCATAAGCTGCGGCAGCCGGACCGGTCCGACCGACTCCGCGGTTACCTGGAATAACGGCTCACTTCGGATCCAGTCTCCACGGCTGCGAGGAACGTTGCAATGGCGGAGGCATCATGAGACAGGCGGGTGTGGTTTGATTGACTCGCGTCTGGCTGATCGTTGGAGCAGCCTGGGACATCCGCTGACGGTGCTGGACGATATGTCCACCGGAGATCGGTCCCGTTTGAATCGAAACGCCGAGTTGATCAGCAGGTCGGCTGCGGAGTTGACCGCCGTGATCGCCGCCACGGAGTCGGCGGACCGGACATTCCACACGGCTGCCTCGACGCCCGTGCAACGCTCGGTGGCGGGCGCCGTCGGGACACCATGCTGCCAACGTGACCGTCACCCGGAACATCCTTCGGTATACCCAAGTCAAATGGGGTGGGTCGTGTCATCAACTCGGCATCCCCCAGCATGTACGACGATCAGCCGACTCGCCTGATTCGGGAGGATGGTTCCCACCGGACTGTCCGCTAAGAAGATAGGCTCGTTAGGATATAATCCTAGCACACCCTTGCATTTTCCTAGGATAGCTTGTGCCACGTCCCCGTAAATCCACCGATGCCTCCAGCACTCGAGCTCGAAGATCTAATGTATCCGACCGGGTGTCGCCAGTCACGGAAAACTATCTTCTGTCTCTGTACAAGATGTGGGAGGATTCGGACATTCCCACATTGACGCAGTTGACGGAAGCGCTGCGTCAGTTGCCTGCCACCGAGGAACTGGGCACCTCGGTGCCGACTGTCTCCGGGATGCTGAGACGCATGCAGAAACAGGGGTTGGTCGACATTGGCGGGGATAAACGGATCCGGCTGACTGATCGAGGCAAGCGCGAAGGGGAGAGCATCGCCCGTCGGCACCGCCTGGCGGAGTGGCTGGTGGTACGCCTGTTGGGGATGGAGCTGCACGAAGCCTACATCGAGGCGCACCAACTAGAACACGGGATGTCGCCGGCGCTGGTGGTCAAGCTGACGGAGCGGCTGGACAATCCGACCCACTCGCCTTTCGGGCGGCCGATACCCGGGAGCGGAGTATCTGCGGCAACCTCGGGTGGCACCACGATGGACGGCACCACCCCGGGCGCATCGTATGTCGTTGACCGGGTGCCCGAAGAGAATGCCGAGCTGGTTGAGTTTTTGAGCGGAGCCCAGTTGGTGCCGGGGCGGAGAATAACGTTGTTGGAGGCAATGCCATACCTGGGTGTGATGCAGGTTGAGACGGAGGCGGACCGCATCTCCATCGGTTACGACGTGGCGAGACAGATTGTGGTACGTCCGGCAGAGCCTGACTGACGCTGGACATTCAGCATTGTCTATAGTTCAAGGCTGCGTTAGCAGCTGACCGGTAGGGTAAAGCGGTCGTTAGCAATGTCGCGGAGTAGCGAAGGCGGAGCGCCCAGATTCACCGGCTCTCGCAATTTGGAAGGCAAGCCACCTTGAATATAACCGTAATCGGACTCGGCTACGTGGGCACAGCGGCCGCTGCCAACCTTGCCGACACTGGACACCAAGTCCTGGGCGTTGACATTGACCCCGACCGAATCGCTCTCCTTCGGTCCGGCGCCATTCCCTTCTACGAACCGGGCCTTGCTGACATGTTGGCGTCTGCCGTTGGGCGCGACTGCCTGCGTTTCGCGCACCGGGACGATGTAACCGGGCCCCTGGGAGACGTTGCTCTCATCTGCACCGGCACACCCCAGGCCGTAGATGGCGCCGCCGACCTGAGCCAAGTTCGATCCGCGCTGGCCTGGATCAGGGCGCAACAGTCCGACGATACGGTGGTGGTGATGAAAAGCACGGTGCCGCCGGGCACAGGCCAGCGTGCGATCGACCAAGAGCTCAAGGGCGTGAGGCTCCGTTACGTCTCCAACCCGGAATTCCTGCGTGAAGGCCAGGCCATCCAGGACTGGCGCAATCCCGACCGCATTGTAATTGGAGCTTGCCCCGGCGACGCTGAATCAGTTGCCGTCGTCAAGTCGATGCACGCCGGCATTGAGGCTCCCTACATCATCACCGACATCACCAGCGCGGAGATGGTCAAGTACGCCAGCAACGCCTTCCTCGCCACCCGCATCTCCTTCATGAACGAGATTGCCTCCCTGTGCGAGCGGGTGGGCGCGTCCGTAGACGACGTGAGCCACGGTATGGCCATGGATCCCAGAACCGGCGGACGCATCTACGCTGGGATCGGCTACGGCGGCTCCTGCTTCCCCAAAGACGTGCGCGCTCTGGACCACCTGGCCCTCACCAGCGGCGCCAGCGTTGAGTTGCTGCGCTCCGTAATCAACGTCAACAACAGGCAGCGCCTGTTGCCCTTGTACGCCCTGCGGGAGCGGTTCGACGGGAGGATCGCCGGGCTGCGCGTCGCCGTCCTGGGGCTGGCCTTCAAGCCGAATACCGATGATATCCGCGATGCTCCCTCCCTGGATCTGATCAAGACGCTGGCCGATGAGGGCGCGGTCGTCAGTGCCTATGACCCGCAGGCCATGCCGACCGCGCGGCCACACCTGCCCGGTTCGGTACGGCTCGCCGACAACGCTTTGGAGGCCACCGACCGGGCCCAGGCGCTCGTCCTGATCACCGAATGGGAACAATTAGTCAACGCAGACTGGCAGGACATCGCCCGCTGCATGATCCCGCCCCGTTTTGTCTTCGACGGGCGCAACGCTCTGGATGCCCCGACAATGCAGCGATTGGGTTTCCAGTACACCGGTGTGGGCCTGCGCAGTGCGCATCAAGGCGTCATACCTGGCCAAGAAGCATGACGGCACAACGTCCGTTCCCGGCAGGTTGCTGACTGCAGGCGGGGCAGGGTATCCGGACATATCCAAATTTGTAGGGGCAAATGAAGCGCCCCGCCAGTGGTCGGCGCAGCACCTTGGTGCGGTGGCGCCCGATGGTCGCCAGGCAGGCCGATCCAAAGCCGGTTCCGTGAATTGGATCATAATACGCCATGCTCTCCAACCGGCTGATGCTAATGACAACTCGCCCAGTGAGCGGCGCATCGATCATCGCGTTTAGGGCGATCTTTGGCCTGATGGGGCTGCTGGTCATTGCCCGTTTTTTCGCCCACGGTTGGGTCGGCCCACTGTACTTCGAACCGACCCACCACTTTACCTACCTTGGATTCGCCTGGCTACAGCCTTGGCCCGGCTGGGGAATGTACATCCACTTTGCCGTTCTCGGCATCTTGAGCCTCGGAATGGCAGTCGGCTATCGTCCTCGCTGGTGCGCGGCTTTGTTTTGCCTCGGTTTCACCTATGTGGAGCTGCTTGACCGCACCACCTATCTCAACCACTACTACCTGATGAGTCTGGTCAGCCTGCTGCTGGCGTTGCTGCCGCTGCGGGGCAGAACCGTACCGCTGTGGGCAATTTGGATCCTGCGCGCGCAGGTCGGCATCGTGTACGTTTTTGCTGGCATGGCCAAGCTGAATCCCGACTGGCTGTTCCACGCCCTTCCCATGCGGATATGGCTCTACCAGCACGGCGATTTACCGGTAATTGGACCACTGATGCAGGAAACATGGACTGCGTACGCCATGAGTTGGGGTGGCGCCACCTTTGACCTGGCCATCGTTCCCGCGCTGTTGTGGTGGCGCACCCGGCCGTTGGCATACGTCGCCTTGGTCGCTTTTCACCTGACAACCTGGATACTTTTCCCTCAGCTGGGTATTTTCCCCTGGTTAATGATCGGGTTGTCCCTGATCTTTTTCGATCCCGACTGGCCGCGCAGACTGCTCCCGCGCCGCATGCTACGAGGCAGCATGGAAGCAGTTCTTCCCAAGATCCATTCCTGGCAGACCCGAGCGGTCCTGGTCGCGCTGACGGTGATGGCCGTCGTACAGTTGGCATTACCCCTCCGGCATTTGGCATACCCGGGAAACGTTCGGTGGAACGAGGAAGGCTACCTTTTTGCTTGGCGGGTGATGCTCACCGAGAAGGTGGGCTTCGTGCAGTACCGTGTGCGCGATCTCGGCACAGGCCAAACTTGGCTTGTAGATCCTGATGACTACCTGACGCCCCTGCAAACTGAGCGGATGGCGATCCAGCCGGATATGATTTTGCAGACCGCCCACTTCATAGCAAACGACTTCGCCGCACGTGGCTATCCCAACGTCACGGTCGCCGCCGACGCTTTTGTTTCTTTCAATGGACGACCCAATTCTCGACTCATTGACCCCACCACAGACCTGGCGTCGATCAAGCCTGGCCTCACATCCAAGGGGTGGGTATTACCCTACGGTTCGGTAGCGTGGGCGGCGCACAACTCGCCTGGAACAACGCCGCCCTAACCGCCGTCGCCGTCGGTGTCGGCGAACCCGACGGTCACGCCCAGCAAACTTACCACTTCGGTGTTCAACGCGCGCTGCAATTCCTGCATCCGTTGGTGCGCCACTCGGACCGGCGCGGGATCATCCAACATGGTTGATGGCAAGGGTTCTTCCAATTCGTCGATCGCGGCCAACGCGGTGGCGAAATGGTCCCGCATCCTGTCGTCGGCATCCTTCGAGACACCGCTCACCAACTCGCTAACTCCCAGCCCTGAGTCGCCGTCAGCGCCCAAGTACACATCCCGCATTCCCAGCACCTGATTGCGCAAATCTGCCACGGCGTTGTGCCCGCTGCCGCCGGGGATAGCCGACGGATCCGGCTGGCCACCGCTCGCGCCCAACGCCTTGCCCAGCTTCATATCTGAGACGCTGCGGGTCAGAAACACCGAGGTGCGCACAACCTCATCCACCGCCTCTTGGTCCACCAGCGAAATCCTCCCAGTTCCGTTGAGGTAGGCGGCGTAACCGCCGGTAACGGCGCCCCCGCCCGTCCAGTCGGATGAAACTCCGGCCATCTCCTCTGCCACCACATCCCCCAACGCCGACAGGTAATGGCAGCGTATCCCGTCGGATTGCGCCAACTGCCGCAACACCCGTTCGTCCTCGCCGAACAGGACGTACTCAATCGCACCCAAACCCCGCTGGGTGGACGCCAGAAACTCCCGAACGTCGGTGGCAGTAATGGAGTCCTTCTCAGCCAGCAGTTTTTCTATTCGCTCTGGATCCACTGGGGACCAGTCCACAAGGGTGCGAGAACGCCGATCCATCACCGGGCCGAACCACATTGCCTGCGAACGCATCCAGGGGGCGCGAGCCTCCCGCCATGCGGTGCGCGCTGCACCCAGAGTGTCAGGGCTGGGGTTAGCGCAGAGGGCATCCAACGCGGCGCGCAAACCGTCCATCTCCCCAGCCACCGATTGAAAGCGGGGCACGAACAGTTCGTCGGTCAGGCTGATCAGGACGTCCTCTCGAGATGGCGGCGGCGCCTGAGTGCAGGCCGCCACCGCCAAGATCGCAAGGATGGCGCCGGCCAAGCCAATGCCAGAGCGAAGCCGAATCATAGGGACTCCAGGAAGCGCAAAAGCGCCTCCCGATCTTCACGGGACATCTTGCGAAACTCTTCCCGGGCTTCCAGCCCCTCGCCGTCGTGCCACAGGATTGCTTCAGCAACGTTGCGGGCACGACCATCATGCAACAGGCGCGTGTGGTTGTTCACGTTTTCTATCAGCCCAATTCCCCAGAGGGGCGGCGTGCGCCATTCCCCGCCGTCCGCGAGGAAATCAGGCCGGTTGTCCGCCAGTCCTTCGCCCATGTCGTGAAGGAGCAGGTCTGTATAGGGGAAAATAACCTGGCCGGCCAAAGCCGTCACTTGGTGGTCGCCGGTGGTGTGGCTGGGCGTATGGCACGCGGCACACCCCGATTGCAGGAATAGACCGGCTCCCCGGCGAACCTGAGGGTCATCTATGTTCCGCATTGCCGGCACGGCCAGAGTCTGGTTGTAAAACACCACCTTACCCAACCGCTCCTCGCCGATTTCGGGCGCACCGCCGTTGAGCGCGGATTGGCACGCCGCTTGCTTATCCGGGCAGTTCTCCTCCGCAAACAGCGGAGACGTGATCCCGATGTCGCCGTGGAAGGCGCCGGCAATCTGCTGCTCGACCGTCGGCACGTTGGCCTTCCAACCGAACCGGCCCAAGGAAGTATCCCGTGCGCGGACGTGCCATACCAGGTTGACGCGCCCCGAGACGCCGTCGCCGTCGGAGTCGTCAGGGTCCGCGAGAGCCAGCAGGTTTTCCTCCGGTATCGCTTCCAGCAGTCCCATGCCGAAAACCGACGGCGCGATCCGAGGCGAGACCATAAGCTCCGGGTGTGTGGACCCGAAGGCCAGGTCGGCAAAGGAATACTCGGGCTGAAGCAGAGTGTAGGGCGTCCCATCCTGGTAGGATCCCCGGATCTCACGGTAATCAATTGCAAACCGCCCTTCTGGCGGTACCGTCAGTATGGCGCGGTCCTGCAACTGCCCGCCGTACACCGGATCACCAACGGGCGCACCGGTCACAGCGTCCACGCCCGGTATGCTGAGCCGGAACAACAGACCGCGTTCCGGGTCATCATCGCCGATCGGCGGCTGGGCCCGCCCGTCCAGCGTATGGCAGGAGGAACAGGACTGGGCGTTGAACGTCGGCCCCAAACCATCCCGCGCCTCTGTCGATGCCGGCGCGGTCACCCAGTTCTGGGTGAAGAAGCTGTCGCCGACCTCAAATGTGCGACGCTCGAGATTGGTCAGGTTGGCGGCGGGCAGACCGAAGGAGTTGCGGTTGGTGGTAACGATGGTGGTATCGCCGCCGAGTTGCACGTTCAGGATCGCCGCAATCTCGGCTTTATCCGGACCGGATTGCGCATCGCGTACCAGCAACCAGACCAGCAGCGCCAGCATCAGCGCACCCAACACTATCGCACCGCCGTACCGCAGCAGGCCGGCCTTCCGGCCGCTGACGGTACGGCTTGCGAGCATGGGTGGCGACGCGCCTACACCGAGGTATTGATGGTGAAACCGAAGGCGGCCGCGGCTTCCACGATGGTGTCAGCCTGGCGTTCCAGGGCCTCGATGGTGCTCAGCACCTGGGAACGGCCAGCCCCGCTGTCGGGCGCGGCGTCGGTCAGATGCTGGTCGAAGGGCGCCGGTATCCCACGGGCCATGTTCACGGCCTTCGCGGACTCGCCCGCCAAGCGCTCCGCCAACGCTTCGTTGTCGGCAGCGAACAGGTCGAGGAGACCCGGGCCGGAAATCGCCCCGTAGTCGCCCGTCAGGACCATGCGCACGCCGATGGCGTTGCCAACGATGTCCGCCGTGGTGTTGTCGGAGAAGCAGGAATGCTCGTCTTCCTGCGAACGCTCGGAATAGGCGACAAACATACGCTCGCCGGCCAACTCGCCCTTGCTGAGCGCACCGGCTCCGGTGATGATGTTGACCAGGGCGTCATCTGCGGGCATGGCCGCGAACTCGGCGCGGTAATTCCCGCCGCCGGGGGCCCATGCGTTCACCATATCCTGCAGGTGAACCAGCAACAAATCAGAAGCCACCGCCAGGTATGCGCCCCGCCGTTCGGCATTGTCGCCGGTGGTGAAGTCCTTCACCGGGCGCGCGCCGGGGCCACCTTCGTTCAAGTCCTGTCCCCAGAGCAGAAACTCGATGGCGTGCCAACCGGTGGACACGTTCTCCTCTCCGCCCTCTTCATTCAGGGACAAGATCAACTCGGCGTCAATCGTCGGGTATTCGTCGGGCATGTTGATGATCCCGGCGGTGGGATTGCCCTCGACGTAATCGACGTAGGACTCATCCATGGGCCAGGCGTTGATCAGCCCTTCGGGCCCATTTTCCTCGTTGTCGATGGGTCCGCCGTAGAAGCGGAACACCTCGGTGGGCCCATAGTCATCCCGCGCTCGGAGCCAGGCGCGCTTGGCGGCCTCCAGGCCAGCCGGAGTGGGATCGGCTAGGAACGCATCGATGGCGCTGTCCATTTCCTGGGCAGACGCGAGGCTTTGGGAATACGAGGCATGCACGCCATCGGCGTAGTGGGAGACCACCTCGCCTTTGAGAGCGTCCACATCCACCTCAGGCTCTTCCATCATGGCTACTGGAGGCGGAGGCTCGCTGCCGCACGCCACTGCCAGTAGTAACAGCCCCAGCGCCAGGCCAGGTATCACGACCAGGGTACGTTGTAAGTTTCGTCGCATTTGTTTGATCCTCCAAACAGGCTCGAGATGTTGACCGTTTCCCAGGTTGATCGCGGCCACGCAATAACCCGATAATCCCATAGGCCACCCGCAAATTGTATACCATAATTCATGAGGTTGACTACGCCGATTGTTACGAACGCGGGCCGACGAATCTTTGTATTCATTGCGACGATCAAATTATTTTCAGTCAAGCGACTTGCTATCGGCTATGCTCAATATTACACGCCGTGCGCCTTCACCAGGATGTGCCCCTCTGAATCCGACATTGAAAACTACCTGGTACCGGTATGGGGCGTACGGACCGGAAAACGCAATGGCAATGCCCGTTGGGTTGGAACAAGTCGAGTGCCGATGAGCAGGTTCGCTGCTAAATCCAATAGATTCCGTACTTGGAAAATCACCGAATAGATGCGACATCAAAAGGTACGCTCGCCACGAAAAGGCAATACCAAAAATAGTCCTGCGTAGGGTCTTGACAAATAACTATGTGCGTACTAAATTAATACCGCCAGTGACACGTTGTGAACGGTTACGGCAGTCAGTGAAAAAAGTCGGAGGATCGCCATAGCGGCGGTGATCTTCCGGCAACCCGCCCATCCCGGGCAACTGGCCTTGTCGGAGCCCTCCTCCCGGCAAGGCCAAATTTATGCGAACGCCGGCAAAAAACAAAACCGGCGAAAACCGGATCGGGATGACCAATGTCCCCGCGACCACAATGCGCGATACGTACCAAATTGAAACCGACGCCTCCGATCCGCCTGTGATTGCACGACCCAGTGACCGGTCGTCAAAAGTAATCAGCGGCGGGAGGGCAGTGCAAGCGGGGATTGGGCTTGCCCTGACCATAGGCGTCGTCATGTTGGTGTGGCGGCTGGCTGACTGGAGCCAATTGCTTTCGGCGTTATTGGTTCTGAGCCGACGGCCGGAACTGCTGGCCGCTTTTCTGCTCAGTTACACCTGCGCCTTCGCGCTTCGAGCAATCGCCTGGCGCCAGATCATGGCCAGTGGCGGGAGTGTTTTCTCCCTGTTCACCTACCTGCAGGCGGCGCTGTTGGCCAACCACCTGCTCCCGTTCAAGCTGGGCGAAGCGGCGCGCCCACTGCTGGCGACCCGCCGCGGCGTTCCCCTAGCTGAGGCGGCCGCTTCCACTGCGGTGGCGCGACTTCTGGATTTTGCCTGTCTGATACTGGTCGCCGCCGGTTTTGGAGTCCTGCTCACGTCGCTTGACGGAAGACCGGACTGGCTGCGCAGCCTCGCCATTCCGGCAGGAGTCGTGATGGGCGCAATAACGGGGTTGATGCTCCTGCGCTACCACGCTCTGGACCGCATGTGGCCCAGTCCGCTGCGGAGCCGGCTGCAAACCCTGCGAGGCCAACTGGCGCTGATGTCCAGGGGACGCATCGCCAGGGCCATCCTGTGGACGCTACCCAGCTGGATCCTGGAAGCGGGAGTGCTGCTGGTGGCGGCAGAGGCGCTGGGAACCGAACTGTCCCTTACCGCAGCCGTTGCCGTCACGGCCTTTACCATCCTGTTCCAGGTGTTTCACTTCACCCCTGGCGGTGTCGGCGTGTACGAAGCCAGCATGACCGGCGCACTGTACGCCCTGGGTATCCCGTGGGAAGAAGGGCTTGCGGTGGCGGTACTGACCCACGGCCTGAAATTCGCCTATTCGTACACCGTGGCCGCCGCGTTCACCCTGGTGGCGGTGCGAGACGTTTTGCCGCTCAACCCCTTGAGCGCGCTGCGAGGATCTGCGGAAGGCGACAAGCGAGCCTCCCGGTTCGAGATCTTTGCCGCCCGCGCCTGGAACGTGCTCAACGAAGGCAAGCCGTTCACCCCGGTGTTCACGTTGGGAATACTCGCGCTGCTGAGCATTCCCCACTTGGCTGACGGGAGCTACTGGCTGCGCGCCGGGTTGGCCATCATCGCGCTGGTTCCGATGTTCGTTTTGTTCTATCGCTTCGATTTTCCGCTGAAGCTGCGGATAGCCTTGTGGGTCTATTTGGGTGCGTTACTCGCGGCATTCCGGTTCTTCGACGTCGCGTCCGTAGCGCTGATCTTGGGGGTGTACCTGACCTTCACGATCGTCCTTTGGGGCACGATCTACTACCACCTGCGCATCGGGACTTCCTGGTTCAATTTCACCCGTTTCTGGCGGTTGGTGCTGGAAAATCCCGACCCCACCAGCGGCAACTTCCTGGAACAGATTCCCAAGATCGCGCTGCTGGTACTGACTTTCCAGATGCTGGTGGAACGCCCCACGCTGATCACATTCGCAGCCGTGGAAGGGTTCACGCTGGCGGTGGGCATCACCGCCCTGCTGTTGCACCAGTGGTTTTTCACCTGGCCTCCGGCCCCCTCCCTAGTGTCGACCCGCTTGCGGGCAGCCACGGGTAGACGCATCTCCCGGCGGTTCATCACCATCGTCATCGACGGCTGCCGGGCTGACCGCCTGCTGGAAGCAACCACGCCGTTCATCGATCGCGTGCGCCGCGAAGGGTTGGACTACACCAACACCTCCACTGTGTACCCGGCCCGCACGGTTACCGGCTTCAGTTCCATGTTCACCGGAGCGCCGCCCCGGGTCCACGGGATGTCCAGCAACTTCGTGCCCAGCCTGGGTGTCAAGTGCGAGTCCATATTCGACGCGCTGCGCGCCGAAGGGTTGACCGGCAAGCTGGTGGGGATCGCACACCTGGTGGACGCATTCGGTGAGACCGACGTGGAGACCGTAACCGCGGTCACCAACAACGACGATATAGATGACGCACTCACCGCGCGAGCCAAGGCGGTGATCCGACGCGACGACCCGGACCTTTTGATCCTCCAGTTGCTCAGCGTGGACCAGACTGGCCACGCCCGGGGCAGCTACAACTCCGAATACCTGCACAAGATTGAGGAGAGCGACCGCATCATCGAGGAATTCCTGGAATGGTGCGACTCCGTCGGCTTCCTGGAAGAAGCGACGGTGCTCATCACGGCCGACCACGGCCAGGGTATCGGCATCGGTGGACACGGGCACATGAGCCCATCGGAACGGTACGTACCCTGCATCATGTGGGGTGAGGGCGTCGAATTGAGCGGACCGATTGAGGAACCACGCTCGGTCATGGACGTGGCTGCCACCATCGCCTACTACCTGGGCGTGGAACCGCCGGCCCAATCCGTAGGGCAAGTGCTTGGCGTCGCCGAAGGCGATGAAGCATCCCGGCCGGTGGCCGTGATCATCCCCGCGTACAACGAGGCGGATAACCTCCCGGATACGCTGGCTCGGATACCCCGGCGGGATTGGCCTGACCTGCGGGTAATCGTGGTTGACGACGGCTCTGCCGATGGGACGGCGGAGGTTGCCCACTATCACGGTGCGGACGTGGTTGTGTCCCATAGCCGCAACCGGGGCCTGGGCGCGGCGCTGCGCACCGGTCTGGCCACGGCCAACGAGTTGAATGCCCGAGCAGCGGTGTACGTGGACGCCGACGGCGAGTACCCGCCGGAGCAGATCCCGGACCTGTTGGCTCCCATCGAAGCCGGCGAGGCCGATTATGTGCTCGGTTCGCGCTACCTGGGAAACCGCCCGGGTCAGCGCGCGGTGCGCCTAATGGGCAACCTTGTTTTCACAGGGCTGCTGTGCCTTGCCACCGGCCGGCGCATTACCGATGGGCAGACGGGCTTTCGTGCCTTCTCGCGGCGAGCCCTGGAATGCGCCGAGATCATCCATGACTACAACTACGCCCAGGTGCTTACCCTCGACCTGCTGAAGAAGGGTATGCGGATGCGCGAGGTGCCCGTTGGCTATTCCAGGCGCACCAAGGGCAGTTCTTTCATCGGCCCCAAGTACCTCTGGCGCGTCCCCACCGGGATGCTCCGGGAGATGCTGAGCAAATAAAGAGGAGTCTCATCAACAAGGAGGATGACCAAAGTGCTTCATCACATCAAGCCGAGGGCAGCAAGCCGCCACAAACGTTACTGGATTGCCGGCCTGGCAATGTCCATCGTGCTGATACTAGCGTTGGCCTGCGGGCAGGAGCAACCTCCTGCCGCGCCAGTCGCTGCACCGGATACGGGAGCAGTGGATGCGGCGGCAGCGCAAGCCCAAGCGGCGGCGTCAGCGGCTCAGGACGCTGCTGCGGCTGCCCGGGAGGCAGCGGCAGCAGCCCAGGCAGCGGCGGAGGCGTCGCGCCCCGGTGAGGACCGTCCCACCATAGCGGTAATAGGCTCCGATTCAGCGTCGGTGTCCGCGTCTGCTTCAGGATCCGGGTCCGCATCTGGAACGGGCTCCGCATCTGGAACGGGCTCTGCGTCCGGCACGGGCTCTGCGTCCGGCACAGGTTCCGTGTCCGGCACCGGGACAGGGTCGGTTTCGGGACCGGCAACGGCGGCGGCCAGCGAAACCGGTGGCCTGACGATTCCCATCGGCCTCAGCTACGAGACCGAAAGCCCCACTGCGTCCGATGGATACTACACTCCCACCACCCACCGGGAGATCTACCAGAAGATTTCCACGGATTACCAGGAAATAGCCAAGTTGACCAACGTGATCAAGGAAGGCAAACCCTTCCCGGCGGCGGAAATCTGGCTGCTTTACGAAGCGGGTTCACACACCCGTATTGGTCCACAGAGCCGCACGCTTCGAAGCTTCGCCACCGGCTCCTCGTCATCCACGTATTTCCCCGACTCAGCGGAGTTTTACGGATCGGACACTTTCCTCGACGACCCAATCGAGAATGTTATACGTGGGCGCAGGGAAGCGGAGCATTATTCAGACGCCCAGCGGCGCCAGGCGATCAACAAAGGCATGCTCAGGATCATTTACCACTGGTCCAAGTTCTATATGACCATCGGTAGCGACCGGATGAGCTCTCGCCTGATTGACGAGGCTTGGGCTGTCTACGTCGGCGAGGAAGTCGACGGCGGATATCCCAACTCATTGGCGGCCATGGCCCTGGGACGCGAGGGCAACTTCGGCCGGCAGGGCACCATTGACGTTCCCCTCCGGGAAGCAATGGATCGGGCGCGGCAGGCCGCCGACGACGGCGACGCCGCTGCCATGGAGGCGGCTGTCAACGACGTCTACTCGCGCTTCAACGCCATCTTCTACCTCGCCACCGTCAGGTACATGGGCCGCGTCGCGGATGACGCCGCGGCCGGCGACCGCGACGCTTTGGGGACCCACCAGGTCGAAGCCTTGACGTTCTACCAGTCCATCCAACCGGATGTTGCGAAGGCTGACCCGGCTGCCGATGCGACGATCATAGCCTACCTCACGGGCGAGCCGAGCCGGATCACGACTGCTTCCCGCGACGCGGCCCTGGCTGCCCTCAACGGGACGGCCTCGGCGCTACTCCTAAAACAGAGCGATCTCGTCACCAGGTACACCGCCGACACCGGCGACGGGCCCAGCGGCGCACCGCCCCCCTACACCGGCGAATTGGACCTCTCCTCCAGCCGGTTCGTCCAGGTGAACCTTCCGCACGAGAGCGATCGCAGCGTCCCCAGCGCCTCCGACGGCTACTACTATCCCACCACCAACCGGGAACACTACCAGAAGATTGCCTCGGACTATCAGGAGATAGCCAGTCTGACCAACGTGATCAAGGAGGGCCAGCCCCTGCCTGCGGCAGACATCTTCCTGTTGTACGAGGTTGGAATGCACACCCGCATCGGCGTCCGCAGCAAGACCCTCCGGGGCTTTGCCCGTGATCCCGAAAGGGCTGAGGAATATCCCCTGGCAGCCGAGTTCTACGGATCAGGCAGCTTCTTGGACTCTCCCATCAACAACGCCGTCCGCGGCCGCAACGAGGCCGAGAATTACACCGACGCCCAGAAGCGACAAGCCATCAACAAGAGCGTGCTCAGGGTCCTCTATCACTGGTCCAAGCACTATGTCATTGGCGGCTGTGCCGACCTGGACTCGGGAGACGTCGATGAGGGCTGGGGGATTTACGTAGGCCTGCCCGTCGATGGGGATTACCCCAATTCACTATCTGCCCTCGCGCGCAGCCGCGAAGGCAACTTTGGCCGGGAAGGCACCGTCGACATCCCTCTGCGCGAAGCCTTTGAACGGGTGCGACAGGCTGCCGAAAACGGCGACGCCACTGCTTGCGACGCTGCCGCCCAGGAAGTCTTCTCTCGCTTCAACGCCATCTTCTACCTCGCCACCGTCAGGTACGTGGGACGGGTAGCGGATGACGCACAGGCCGGCGATCACGACAGTTTGGGGACCCACCAGGTCGAAGCCCTGTCGTTCTACCGGTCCATTCAGCCTGAGGTCGCCAATGCCGACTCGGCTGCCAACGAGACCATTGTCGCCTACCTCGAAGCCGAGCCGAGCCAGATTACGTCAGCGTCGCGTGACGCAGCGCTGGCCGCGCTCAATGGGACCGCGTCTGCGCTCCTGTTGACGCAGGCGGACCTCATAACCAGCTACTAGTAATAGGCTCGACGAGCGCAACTGGGAGAACATACGCATGAAGAGCCTATCCTGCCCAGGCCTTCGGGCCATATCGCTGAAGCTCACCCTGTTGCTGACGGTCGTGGCGCTGGTAGGTTGCGGAGGGGGTGGTTCGCCACCCCCTCCCGCCCCCACTGCGCCGCCGGCAGCATCCACAGCTTCAACCGGGGTTCAAACCCCGACCAATACCCCGATCCCGCCCGCTCCGACGGAAGAACGGGATCGCGAAGTCACCGTGTATTCCGGACGTTCGCAAACCCTGGTGCATCCCCTACTGGAAGCGTTCGGCGAACAGACCGGCGTGTCCATTCGGGTCAAGTATGCCGGCAGCTCGTCCACCGCGGCCACGCTGCTGGAAGAGGGCGACAACACGCCCGCCGACGTTGTGTTCATGCAGGACCCGGGTTCCCTGGGCATCCTGGCCGATGCCGGTATACTGGCGTCGATTCCCCAGGCTACGCTGGACAAGGTTGATCCCAGGTTCCGGTCCCCTGACGGCCTTTGGATCGGCACTTCGGGCCGGGCGCGCACCATCATCTACAACACCGACGCCATCGACCCGGCGACCGACATCCCGCCGTCCATCCTGGACTTCACAGCGCCGGAATGGAAGGGTCGCGTCGGCTGGGCGCCCCGCAACGGTTCCTTCCAGGCCTTCGTGACCTCCCTGCGTTTGCAGTTGGGCGAGGACGCGGCCCGTGCCTGGTTGGAAGGCATGCGGGACAACGACGCCCTGGACTATCCCAACAACGTCACCACCGTAGCAGCAACCGCGGCCGGCGAGGTGGACGTGGGTTTCGTGAACCATTACTACCTGGAACGGTTCCTCGAGGAACACGGACCCGGGTTCGGCGCTCGCAACCACTACCTCGGCAACGGCGACCCGGGCGCGCTGGTGCTGGTGGCGGGAGTGGGAATCCTGGCGGCGTCCGAGAACAAGGATACTGCCGAAGAGTTCGTGGACTTCCTGCTGACGGCGCCGGCCCAACAATACTTCGCCTCGGAGATCAAGGAGTACCCGGTTTCGGCCGGCGTGGAGCCCCTGGGCGACCTCCCGCCTCTGGCTTCGCTCAACCCGCCCGACGTTGACCTAGGCAACCTCAGCGATCTGGAAGGCACGCTCAAGTTGTTGAGAGAAACCGAAGTGCTGCCGTGACGACCGGCGAGGTTTCGCGAAACATACGCCAATTCATTCAAAGAAGGGAGCTACTGCTGGCAGCAGTGGCTCTCTTCCTCTTGCTGTCTGTGGCCTACGGCTTCTCGGTGGACATCCGGGCAACGCGGGGCGCGTCCATCACCGGGGACGAACCTTTCTACCTGTTGACCACACAAAGCCTGCTGGAAGACGGCGACTTCGATCTTCGCAACCAGTACGCCACAAAATCCTACCGCTCCTTCTTCGATCATGCCGACGATCTCTGGTATCAATCGGTTCCCACGCCAGACGGGCGTGTGCTAAGTCCGCACAACCCGGGCACGTCGTTTCTGGTGATCCCGGGATTCGCCCTGGGCGGGTTGCTGGGAACGCAAGTGCAGTTGATGTTGCTGGCGGGGACCACCATGGCTTTGGCCTTCGTGCTGGCCGACCGCCTCACCGGCCACCGAGCGATCTGTTGGTTAGTCTCGCTCGGCGTCGGACTGACGGCGACGGCATTCATCTACTCCACCGAAATCTATCCCGAATTCCCGGCGGCATTGGCCTTGGTGATTGCTATGCTGGTGGCGACCGGCCGCGAGAAGCCGGGTCTGAAAGAAGCGCTCTGGCTGGCTGGGACGCTCACGGCAATGTGCTGGCTGGGAACCAAGTACGCGCCGCTGGCTCTCCTGGTGTCCGGGTACTTTCTGCTGAAGGCCGATTGGCCTGGCCGGGTGTCTCTTCTGCTCGCCGGGATAGTGTCAGCCACGTTTTTTGCCTGGTTCCACCTGCACCTATTCGGCAGCCTGACTCCGTATGGGATAAACGTGGTCTACGCCCGGTGGAACACCGCGGAGATACTGGGCGGCCACGTCGAGTTTGCCGAACGATACTATCGACTATGGGGCATCTTCGTTGATCGCCGGTTTGGAATTGGCCGCTGGGCTCCGCTGCTCCTGCCGGTAGTCCCGGCCCTCGTGTTGCTGGCCCACGGCACAACGGAACGCAGGCTGACGTTGGGCCTGATCCTAATCCAACTGCTCATCGCGACCTTTGTGGCCATCACCATGATGGGCTGGTGGTTCGCCGGTCGGACCATGCTGACAGTGCTGCCGCTCTTCGTCGTGCCATTGACGTTGCTGGTCGTCCACGCCCCGCTCTGGATCAGGATCGTTGTTGTCTTGCTGGGAGGCTACACTCTGGCGATCACGGCTGGCCTGACCCATGCCGGGCGCTCCGGTGAAATCACCATCGCCGTGGATCCGTTCGACATGATGTATCCGCCTTTCCAGGGCCTTGCCGGCTTGTTCCCACTGTACACATGGTGGACGGTGGAAACCTGGTGGCTAACGTATTGGTGGTGGGCGTTGGCTGGCGGCTCGGCGCTAGCGCTAGCGCGGCCGCAGATCGAAGGCGCGTCGCGACGGTTATGGCAAAAGGTTCTTGATGCCCTCGGCAAACGAAACCCGGGGCACCCAGCCGATGAGGCGCCGGGCCCGTGAATAGTCCGCCGCCTTGCGGGCCTCCTCGAACTCACCTCTCGGGTTGGGCACAATGTGCTGCACCGTATCCCCAATCGCAGTTGCGATCTCGTTGACCGACGTTTCTACATCGGTGCCGATGTTCAACTCGGCATGCTTTCCGGCCGGAAATTCTATGGTGGCGGCCAGGACGTTGGCCTCCACCACGTCGGACACGTGGGTGTAGGACCTGGTCTGCTCCCCGTCGCCGTACACCGTAAGCGGGAGTCCCTCTTCTCGCATACGGATGAACCGAGGTATCACCAACGAGTATGGGCCATCTGCGGGTTGGTCAGGACCATAGACGTTGAAGTACCGCAACGACACCACCGACATCCCGTATAGCCGCGTGAACATTTCGGCGTACTGCTCCCCCATGAGCTTCTGCAGCGCGTAGGGGGATTTCGGGTTGGGCGTCATGCTCTCCCGCATTAGGTGGGAAGGCTGGTCGCCGTACACGCTGGACGACGATGAGTTGATCACCCGACCAACACCGTTCACCTGCGCCGCGCGTAGCACGTTCAGCGTTCCGGTCACGTTGACGTTATGCGTCCCGACTGGGTCATCTACCGACCGCTGGATCCGTGCCCAAGCCGCAGTGTGGAACACCACATCAGCCCCTTCGGTGGCGGTGATCACAGCCGGCAGTTCGGCCACCGAGCCGATGACCAATTCGGCGGCACTATTGAGTCGGCAACGATCTCCGGTGGAAAGGTCGTCCAGTACTGTTACCTCGTGCTCTAGCTCAACCAGACGGTCCACCAGGTGCGAGCCGATGAAACCACACCCACCGGTTACAATGCATCTCATGATACCTCCTGCGTTCTCCCCGCTTGGGCTTTCTTTCGAAGTGTGAGGCGCCTAACCGGAAGGTATCATGCCGTCTGGGTGGCTGGTTCCGCAAACAGGCCGTCATACCAGAAAATCAAACTGCCTGTCGGACGAGCCCGGCTCACGAAGCTTCCCGATCGACCTGTGTCCTCAATCCGCTGGATCCACTAGGTCGTAGGTGCCGAACTTGTAGCCTCGCCGATAGTCGAACTTCTCCACCCCTCGGATGAGAGTCGTATTTCAACGTCATTAGGCCGGCCATTTTCACGGATATCCGGCCACCCTGGGAGCGTGGTGTTGTGACCAATATCAGGTTGCGCATTGCCTCAATAAAAGCGTTACCCAAAGCAAGTGGTTACCTCACCTAACATGTTACCGAAAATGCGGGAGGCAGCCACGTGGGTGGAGGTATTAGCAAGATGGCAAAGCGTGAATTGCTGGCAACGATCCGAGACCGTTACCTGGCGTCGTCCAAGAAGGACAAGAGCCGGATCCTTGACGAGTTCATCGCGGTGACCGGTCACCACCGCAAGCATGGGATCAGGTTGTTGGGGCAGTCGGATGGCAGTGGAGATAAACCGCCTACCGTGAGAGGCCGGCGCATCTACGATGAAGCGGTACGCGAGGCGTTGATCGTAATCTGGGAGGCCGCCGATCGCATCTGCGGCAAACGCCTGAAGGCGGCCCTCCCCTATCTGGCGGAATCCATGGAGCGTCATGGGCATCTCGATCTGGACCTTCTGGTGCGGCCACGATTACTGTCCGCCAGCGCAGCCACCCCGGACCGGCTGCTGCAACCCATTCGTCCCACGGCGGGCAGCCGGCGCAGACGGCGGCGACGGCAGTCGATGAGCAAACGCGTGCCAGTGCGGACCTACAATGATTGGAACCGTCCCCCACCTGGGTTCTGGGAGATTGACCTGGTGGCTCACTGTGGTGGCCCACTATCGGGGTCATTCATCCACAGCCTGGTGGCCACTGACATCTGCACCGGCTGGACTGAAGCAGTTCCTCTCCTGACCCGGGAACAATCCCTGGTGGTAGCCGGGTTGGAAGCCATCGGTCAGCAACTACCCTTTCCCATCCGCGGCATCGACGTGTCCAAGGACCGGGTCGATGTTGCGGTGCGACCAACTGGCCGCACTTGGCGCGTTGACTACGAAGAAGCGGGGGTCGAAGCTGGACTTTACGCATTGTTAGAAAAGTAAAAGGACGGGGTAAGCTGGTCTGACCCAAATATGACTAAAGGTCTGACCATGCTCACCCTGCCCGACGCCATTGTAGCCGTTCTCCTTCCCTTCGCAACGCTGTTCAGCAGGCCAACCTGGCGCAAAGCCCAGGTGTTGCTGGTGGGCGCGATACTGGCGCCGGGCCAGCGCGACTACGCCCGCTACCATGAGGTGCTGAACCGCGCGGTGTGGTCGCCCCGCGCGTCCGCGCGTGTTCTGTTGATATTGCTGCTCCAGCACCTGGATCGTAGCGACGGCCCCCTGATCTTGGGCATCGACGAGACCCTGGAACGGCGTCACGGCCGTAGCATCGGCGCCCGGGGCGTTTACCGTGACGCGGTGCATTCCAGTCGCTCCCAACTGGTCAAGGCCAGCGGCCTGCGTTGGATCTCCCTGATGTGGCTGGGCCACGTACCGTGGGCGGGACGTCATTGGGCCCTGCTGATTAACGACAATAAGGAATGCCTCTTGCGCTGACTATTTTTGCCGGTTGAGACGGAGTAAAACCGTCCGGCACGGAGGTGCCGGATTGATCAAAGACCGACAAGTCAGGCTACTGAGGCAGAAACTTATGGAAGGAAAAACCCAAGAGACGGCGGCGGCCATGGCCGGGATGTGTGTGCGTTCGGCCCGGAAGTGGCAGAGCGGGCCGCTGCCGTCGGAGACGAAACCGGAGCGCTGGTGGCGCACCCGGCCCGATCCCTTCGAGGGGTGTGGGAAGCGGAGATTGAGCCCCTGCTGCGGGGCGATCCCAATGGCAAGCTGAAGGCAACGACAATTATCGATTGGCTTGATGGGCAGCATCCCGGCCGGTTCAGCGCCTCCCAGCTGCGCACCCTGCAACGACGATTACAGGACTGGCGGGCGCTGAATGGTCCCGATCAGGAGGTGTACTTTCCCCAGGAGCATCCGCCGGGGCGGGAGGCCCAGTTCGATTTCACCCACGCCAACTCCCTGGGGGTGACCATCGCCGGCCAGCCCTACCCCCACCTGCTGTTCCAGCTGATCCTCAGCCACTCGGGGTGGCGCTACGCCGCGGTGGCCACCGGCGAGACCTTCCTGGCGCTCAAGCAAGGATTGCAGAATTTTCTCTGGACCTTGGGCGGCGTCCCCGAGGTGGTGCGCTCTGACAATACCTCCGCCGCGACCCACGAGGTGAAGCGCAGCCGCGGCCGGGCACTTAACGCCAATTACGCCGCCCTGCTGGAGCACTACGGCCTGCGTTCCACTCGCATCAATCGCGGCAAGAGCCATGAAAACGGCGTCGCCGAGCAGGGACACTACCGCTTGAAAGACGCTATCGACCAGGCCTTCATCCTGCGCGGCAGCCGCGATTTCCACACCGCCGACGATTACGCCAGCTTCGTACAGGAGATGGTCGAGAAACGTAATCGCCTGGTGAGGGGGAAGCTGGAGCAGGAAGTAGCTTGTCTAGGGCCCCTGCCGCCAGCCCCCACGCCGGAATACGCCAACTACCAGTCCAAGGTGCGCCGGTGGAGCACCATCCAGGTAGCGGGACGGAGCTACAGCGTGCCTTCCCGGCTCATCGGTAAGGAGGTGCAGGTCCGTCTGTACGCCGACTGGGTGGAAGTCTACTACAAGGCCCACTTCGTGGAACGCATGGCGCGGGTGCACGGCGACGGAGAAAGCAACGTCAATTACCGTCACGTCATCAGTTCCCTGGTGCGCAAGCCGGGGGCATTCGCCCGCTACCGCTTCAGGGAGCAGATGTTTCCCACCCGGCACTTCCGGCTCACCTACGACGCGCTCAAGGAATGGCGCGGGGAGCGTGCCGACGTGGAGTACGTGTGGATCCTGCACCTGGCGGCGACCACCATGGAAGCCAATGTGGGCAGTGCCCTGTCGCTGCTGCTGGAGGCGGGTCAGCCCTTCGACTACACCGAGGTGCGGGATCTGGCCGAGCCCAAGCCGCCCGAAGCACGGGCGCTGGTCCTGTCTGGGAAGCCGGACCTGAAGGTCTACGACCGTCTGCTCACGGGGAGCATGACCGCGGCGGGGGTGTGCGGATGATGACCACCGACACCAACGTCATGCAGGACCGCATCGGCCAGCTGTGCCACCAATTCAAGCTGCCCACCATGGGCGCCCAGTCGGTGGCCCGTTTCACCGACGCTGGCCATGGCGACGCGTTGGTCACCTTCCTCGAAGTCCTGGAGCAGGAAGCTGAGGATCGTCGCCACCGGCGCATCAACCGGCTGCGTCAGGGGTCCAAACTCCCCGCGGGCAAGACCTGGGAAACCTTCGAACACCACCGGATGCCCTTGGCGCTCAGACAGCAGATGGACCAACTGGCCCAGGGGAGCTTCGTGGAACACGGCGTCAACGTGCTGGCCTTCGGTCTGCCCGGTACCGGCAAGACCCACGCGCTGTGCGCCCTGGGTCATCGCCTGGTGGAAACCGGTCACTCCGTCCTCTTCACGCCAGCCTACCGACTGGTCCAGGATCTTCTCGCCGCCAAGCGCGATTTCGCCCTGCCACGACAACTGCGCAAGCTGGACAACTTCGACTTCCTCCTCCTGGACGATCTGGGCTACCTGCCCCAGGGCAACGAGGAGTCCGAGGTCCTCTTCACCCTGATCGCCGAACGCTACGAACGGAGGTCGTTGGGCATCACGTCCAACCTGGTCTTCTCCGAGTGGGAACGCATCTTCGCCAACCCCATGGCCACCGCGGCGGCCATCGACCGGATGGTGCACTACTCCGTCATCCTGGAGTTTGACGTCCCCAGCTACCGGACCGACGCCGCCCAGCAACGGGGCCAGTCAGAGGAGGTGAACCGGCAAAATTAGTGGGCGACAATTCGGCAAATCTAGTTGACGCGGGACACGCATCACCCACAAGGCGCGCCGCCTCACCCTGCACCTGCCCCAAGGCTGGCCCTGGCAGAACCAGTTCAGCCGCGCTCTGGCCCGATTGCGCGCCCTGCCACTCCCCTCCTGACGATACCCACGGCGTCTGACCGTCTACCGCACTACCCAACCGCCTCGCCGAACCGCGCCAGGCTGGCCCCCGTGTGTCTCCCAGACCAATCCGCCTCGATGATCTCGCCCGCCGCCGGCGCTGCAGGCCGTCCACAGCCCCTTGGCGTGGCTACCATACCCTGTGCCCAGCTGGATTGCAGCGGATCAAGGCCACGCGGTCTCTATCCGGCTCTCCTCATCCCTTGCTTCCTCGGGGCGGCCAAATCCTTTCGGTGGATTTGGGCTTAGTGAACTGAAGCGTCCCGTTTACCGCTGCCTACGGTCCGGCTGAGCAGGAACAGACGAGGTTTCGGCCGTTTTTGGGCGCATCGCAAAGTTGGATCCCCTCAACTCTGAACAGTTACGGCGTAACCCATGGTTCGGTTTACAGCCGCCTTGATGATAAAATAGGACGAAAGGCACGATTAGTGAGGTGGCGTCGATGACCACAGAACGGGTCGATTCCGAAACCGCGGAACCAGAAGGCATCGGTGCAGATGAGGATGCCTCTTGGGGCGACTACCCGCTCGATACAGTACTCATCAGAAATGAAAGCCGTACGGTCCTCGATGTGCTCCGGAGGATTAAGCAGGATCGTTATGTCCTGGACCCTGAATTTCAGCGCGACTTTATTTGGCCAGATCTCAAGCAAAGTAAACTAATTGAGTCGGTACTGATGCGTATCCCTCTGCCGGTCTTTTACCTTGCGGAAGATTCAGAGGGCAAAATGATCGTAGTGGATGGCTTGCAACGTTTGGGCACGTTCAATAGATTCGTGGAAGGTGATCTACAACTGAGACTCAAAGACCAAATTGAACTGGACGGAAAGCGATTTGACGACCTTTCCGCCAATCTGCAAAATAGAATCGAGGACTGCAATCTTACACTCTACATCATAGACTCCAAAGTACCCGAACGAGCGCGATTGGACATTTTCGACCGCGTCAATAGTGGAGTGCCCTTGACCCGTCAGCAAATGCGGAATTCCCTGTACTCAGGGGCAGGGACACGCTTTTTGAAACAAGAAGCTGGAACTGGCCTTTTTGTGGAGGCCACCGGCGGGAGCCTACGTACATCTTCAATGCGTGACCGCGAGTTCGTCAACCGATTCTGTGGTTTCCAACTCTTGCCGCTTGACATTTATCGCGGGGAAATGGACGACTTTCTGGCGGAAGCGCTCACGCGTATGAAAAAAATGGAGGCCGCCGAGCTTTCAAGGCTATCCACCGAATTTCGGAATGGACTAAGTAACAACCTAATGGTTTTTGGGGACCATGCTTTTCGAAAACATTTCGAGGGCCAAATTCGCAGAAGCGTCATCAATGCTTCCCTGTGGGATATCATGTCCACTGGCCTCTCACGGTTCCCACCAAGCGTCGTCAAACCCCGAGCGGATGATCTCAGAGATGCATTACATGTATTGATGGGAGATGATGATTTCGTAGCATCCATTACTTATGGAACAAACGCCACCATAAGGGTCAATCATCGGTTCGATGCGGCCAGTGTCATGTTCCGGGAGGTTTTCGGTGCTCAACCAACTTGATCTTAGTACGTTCAAGTGCTTTGAATTGTTGAGGCTTCCGCTAGCTCCTTTAACGCTCCTTTGCGGGACCAACGCTTCCGGCAAGTCTTCGGTGCTCCAGTCCATAGCTCTGTTGCACCAGACCATGTGCGACCATGAGTGGTCAACGCGACTGATGCTTAATGGGTCACTAACGAGACTCGGAACCGTAACCGATGTTGTTGACCAGTTAACTGGCCGCGGAAGTTTCGACATTGGATTGACCGACCAAGACATAAACTGCCGATGGGAGTTTTCTGGTGACCGGCAGGATATGTCTTTGAAAGTTAACCGCGTACAAGCGGGAGACATCGTACACGATGACCCTGCTGAACTCCGATTTCTGTTGCCCGTTGATGCTGTTCCCGCGTCTGTCTCGCTTGCCAGTCGAGTGCGGGACCTTACCTACATCACGGCTGAAAGAGAGGGGCCGCGGGAAACGTATCCATTGGAGGACCAAACCGCGGTCAGGGTTGTTGGACCGCAGGGACAAAATGCGATCAGTGTGCTGTATAGGGGCAGGGATGAACACATCGCAGCAGATCTTATGGTAGAAGACACTGCTCCAACTTTGTTACATCAATTTGGGGCAAGATTGGCTTCGTTTTTCTCTGGTTGCGCCATTGACGTACAACAGGTACCCAACGCCAATGCGGTGACCCTCGGAATCCGCACCTCAAACGATACGAGATTCCTTCGCCCCGTCCACTGCGGGTTTGGCATTACGCAAGTCTTGCCTATCATCGTCGCCACGCTCTCCCTCACTAGAGGCAGCACAATGCTAATAGAAAACCCTGAAGTGCATTTGCACCCAGCCGGACAAGCCCATATGGGCCAGTTACTGGCGGAGGCTGCCCACGCCGGCATTCAAACAATCGTAGAAACCCATAGTGACCATGTCCTCAACGGGATTCGCCGGTCAGTCAAGTCCGAGCGCATCCGCGCAGAAGAGGTCGCGATTCACTTTTTCAGGCAGCGTTCCCCGGATTATTCCCAGGTATTGAGTCCCACACTGGACAGTTCGGGCAACATAGATGTTTGGCCAGAGGGGTTTTTCGACCAGTTCGACAAGGACATGAACTACTTTGCCGGTTGGGGCGAATAGGTGGAACTGCTCCTCAACGACCTGTCGATTCAGGAACAGTTTTACGATAGCGCCGATTTTCGGGATGCTTTGAGGCGGATATTCGGCATGCAACAAATCGCCCGACAGTTCGGACGAGATCTGCACTGCCACAGGAATACCGTAAACCGTAGAATCAACCCCTCGACATCGGTGTTCGAAGCAGTCCAAACATTTACACAAGACGAAAAAAGGTCGATTCTATTGTGGTTAACGCGATACGGGCCATTCTGGGAAGACGTACCCTTGCATGGCCCCGACAACTGGTTAGAGTGCGACAACGAAATTGTGACAGATACTGCCCTCGGCGAGGCGGCTTACTGTTCTACCGTTGGAATTGACCGTCGCTTAGTGAGCCTGACCCCTTCAACCTGGGACCGCACTCCAATCGCCGTAACCATGTTGGATGATCCTACGACAGATATCCAAGTTGACAACTATTGGGCAGCACCCGAATTAGAAATAGCCTTGAGCGAAGCGGAACCGCCCATCATGTCATGGAATCAGCTTGAAAGGGTCTCTATTTCCCAATTCCAACGGTTGAGGTTCTCCGGGGATGCCTTCCACCCTTTGAAAGGCCTCTCATTTTCTCCTACAGCGGCTACCTACATAAAGGGTCGATTGCACACGTTAGACCACGTAATGGGATGTCGTGACGAAGCCGGCAATTTCACAGTGGAGGCCAAACCTGTTCTTGACGCCCACCTTACCCGAGGCAGTGCCCAGTTTTCTGACTCTTCAACGGACGAAAAAATGAAGTTCAGGAATGAACTCTCTTTCCCGCATCCAGACATCCCCGGAGAATTGTTGGATTGCACTTGGCACGGAAAGGTGAAACCCCTACTTATTCGCTTACACTTTCGATGGCCAGTGCCGCCAGGAGAGGACCTATACATCGTTTACGTTGGTCGCAAAATAACAGCACATAACTGACGAGTTGTCTGTCTTCCGACCCTCACAAAAATTACGGTACTCATGTCAAAGTCGGCCATCCTGGTTCAGCCGGGAAACTGAATGATGGATCCCATCCGCCGCCCTGTTTCCAGCGGCCCTGGCGTTCGATCTCGTGGGTGGGGGCGCCGTTCTGGGCCATGCGCCGTGCCATGCCGACCCGCCCGCTGTGGCCGCTGAAGAGCTCCCAATCCGCTAATCCCGCGGCTTTGGCGATCGCCTTGACCCGCCGGGCGATCTGGGACTCCGACAGCCCGAACACTTTGTCCTCGCCCGCGGCTCCCGCCGGCCGGATGGCGGAAAGCGCCTGCATGGCGGCGGGGGTGTGATGGCCACCACGGCGCCGGCAGCCTCCACGTCGGTCTTGGAGCGTATGACCGTGATGCGGCCGCTGCCGTCGTCCCAGCGCACAACGTCGCCCCAGGTCTGTCAAGGGCGGGCGAAAACTGTAACGCTCGGGTGTCGAAGGTCAGCGTAAATGTCCGGCTAAGTGTTCAGCATAAATGTCACTCGGTTATGCCGCCATGGTATCAGGTGTTGGCGTAGTTGACGCGCTGCGGACTTGCCGCATCGGTGGGGTATCGGCGTCGATGTATTTCCTCACCGTGGCCCGGTTGATTCCCAGCTCCCGCGCTATCCCTCGGATGGACATGCCTTTACGCTTCGCCTTCTGTATGGCCTTCCAGCGAGCCTTTTGGAGAAACGTAGGCTTCCGAGGCGCAATGGCTGCCACCTTGCCGGCTGCGGTCCCGCGGTCAGCAATCGGGTCAGGCGCGGTTTCTTCGGCACAATTGGTGTCGAGTTGGGAGAGGGTCGTCGCCCAGGACCCGTCCGGATGGCCAGGACCGGAACGGTGCCTGGCAAGGTGTGGGGATGATTCGTTACCGGTTCGCATGAATACCGGATTGGGCGGCGCCTCTTGAACAGGGATGGTGCGTCCCTGGTGTTGCAGGGATAGACGACCATCCAGTCCTTCCAGGACCTCCACAGCGGCCCCGGCATAGCTGGGACATTGTGGCTCGGGCAGCAACTGCAGGGTGTGCAACTGGAACTTCACCGTGTTGTCCCGGGCCACCTTCCTGCGGTGCTTGAAGCAGAGGATACGGTCCAGGCACACGTCCGATGCCAGTGGGTGGTAAGCGGCCTCGGGACATTGCGGCGGAACGCTGAAGCGTGCGTTGCAGCGTGGCAGAAAACCCTGCAGCACGTGGTCAGCGTCCGCGATGGTGGTCGCGCCAGCCAGTCGGAGTTCCGTCACCAGCCGGTCCTGAAACGTTCCCGCCGTTCGTTCCACGCGACCCTTCGCCTGGGGCGACAGTGCGAATATCAGCTGGATCCCCAGCTCATCCATGGCGCGGCTGAACTGGGTTGGCGCACCGGCGAGCCCAGACCCGGGCGTGTGCTTGAAGACGGCGTGCCGGTCGACGTAGAGGGCAACCGGGGCGCCGTAGCTCTGCACCAGCTCCCGCATCATCACGAAATAGTTGCGTGCGTCTTCCCGCTCGCAGAAGAGCGCGTTCACCACGGCGCCGGTGGCGTCATCCACCGCCAACAGCAGCGTGAACTGCGGTCCCGCCTCCCCCAGCCATCGGTGAAAGCTGCCGTCCATCTGGATCAGCATCCCGGCCTGCGGCATTCGCTGGCGACGCACCCGATGTTGCGGCGTACGGCGACGGCGCGGGCTGTTCAACCCAGCGGATACCAGTATGCGCCGTAGCGTACTGCGGTCGATGTCGATACCCTCGCGCTCTCCAAGCAGTTCGCTCAGGTGGGTGTGGTTGGTTCCCAAGTAGCGGGTGCTGGCCAGGTGTAATACCTCGGCTCTGGTTGTCTCCGGTGTTGCGTTGGGCGGCCGACGACCACGATGGCCGTGAGCCAGGGCGGCGAGCCAAATACCATTTTCGCCGCACGTGGGCCCGGCGCGGACCAACCAATCAACCGCCACGTATCCGTCAGGGACCTTGATGCCCTGCGCCACCCGAGTGACGTCGAGTAGACCAGCGGGTATCAAAAGAAGCTTGGCAGTGCCGCATGTGCGGAGAACCCTTCCGCTGACGAAAATCGTTGCCAAGCTGGTGCCGTACGGGCTTTGGGTGCAGTATTCCAGCCGATTAGCGCTACGGGTGCCGTAACCGCGGGGTTGGAAATCAGTGCGGCGAAAACCGCAATCGCGGTCGCGGCTGAAATTCCCGCACCAACCGGTTTACGTAACCCAACTGGTGCGAGCCACTCCCAGTATCAAAACCAACCGCTACGCTCCGTCATCATCCGCCCAAGCGACCGCCGGCCTCAACCGGATCCGGCGATTGAACCAGTCAACCTCCGTGGTTATCCGCTTCCTGACCCTGGGGGACAGCTCCTTGATCCCCTCAGTGGCGTTGATTACCGCCCAGTCCGTCATCCGGGACAGCCGGTTGGCCAGCTCGATCAGCGGCTCCGGCGATCCAGTCGACTCCGTCAGTATCACCAGGCCGGTGGGAGCGTGCGACAGGCTGTAGACGTTCCGGTCGCTCGGGCTCCGGCGCACCACCAGGCTCTCATCCTCGGTCGCGTAGCAGCTGACGTCCCGCCATTCAACGCCGCCGTCATCATCCTGCGACGCGTCTGCCTCGACCGGGACGGCAAACGCCAGGCGGCAGGTCCGCATCGGTCGCTTGCCCATCGGTTCACCTCCCCCGTATGGCATTGGCGCATCGCCTCCGGTCGGCAGCTTTCGAAACGGGGGATGTTCCGCTGCCCTTTGCAGTCCCGATTGTAAATCGGTTTCCGTCTCTGCGGCGCTCGGACCGGATTTCCTCGGAACCATCCCAGACCGCGCCGCCGCAGACGACAACCTCCGCACGCCAGCATCAACCTGACCGGCTCGCTACCCCCTCCTCGTCGAACATCCCCGACGACGCCACCAGGGCGAACTCGGCGTCGACGAAGTAGGTCTGCAGCGGCGCGTTGGCCACCACCGGTCGGCTCAACCGCATCCCCCGCTCCCTCTGTAACCGACGCAGCGCGTGGCCCATGCTCACCAGCAACGCCCGCAGCTCCGCCGGAGACAATTCGGCCCGCCGGCACAGCACACTGCGGTGGATCCCCGCACCACCAGCCCGCCAGACCTGGAGCACCACCCGCCTGGCCACCAGACCCAGGCCCGCCACGAAGTCGGCCGCCATAGCCTCCGTCCACACCGCGACCGGCGACGGCACCGCTGTCATTGCCTCGGAACCCGCAACTTCGTCAGCCTGCGGCGGGACGTGGCTCAATTCCGGTACGACGCTACCCGTACCGTCCCCGTCAACGATGCGGCGCAGGCTCCGGAGCACATCCTCAGCTTCGCCTTCCAGTTCCAGATCGACCTTCACCATACCGAATTGCTCCTTTTCCCCGCCGACGGGGCGATCGTGTCTCCCGGCCGTCTGTGGCCCATTTCAGGGGCCGTGCGACGGCGGAAACGGCGCTGTCCCCCACTCGGGGTTACAATTACGCCAATCCCCTACAGGAGTGTACGACCGTGACCACCCCCTCCGAAAAATCCGTCCTTCCTCCGCCGCGATGCCTCATTCGCCGCGATGCCTCATTCGCCGGCCGATGCGATTATCCTGGCTCCCCATTCACCAACGTCAACCGGGTCCAGTCTCGCCACCCCCGGCAGCCGATCAAAGTCAGTGTCCGCCGAGACGATGAGCCCCAGTCCCAACCGCTGCATTACCGCCAGGTGCACCAGGTCCCGAGCGCTCACCTCGGGATGATCATCGGTCAATCGCCCAGCCTGGCGAATGTCCTCCCCATATACTGGCTCCACCCGACCCTGCATCACCTCGGCGAAGTTCTCCAGCACCTCCCGCCCCAATGCCCACCGCCCAGTGGCCACGTACCGGTGCACCAGCTCCTGCAGCACCTCGGCGTCGGTCACAAACGCCTGTGAATGCTCCGCCGCCATCATCAGGATCCGAGCGCATGGCTCCTTGTACCGATGCTCCCGTCCCGCCGCATAGATGGGCACGTTGGCATCAATGAAGACCTCCCGGCTCATGCGCCGCCTCCAGCTCCCTGGCCAACTCCGCGGGTTCCGGCGCATCCTCGACTTCCAGCGCCGCCAACCGCTGCGCCGCTTCCCGGCGACGCTCCCGCATCACGGCCTCATAAGCGTCGTCAATCAGGCCACGCACCACCTCGGAGATGGGTAAGCCACATTCCTCAACGATTTCATCCAATCGTCGCCGCTGCTCGTCGCCCAGACGTACATCCAACCGCGCCATGATGCTCCTTACGGTCCGTATCACTCTGTACGGCACAGAGTATGCGGCACTTCCAATCTGCCGGTCAAATCAACGGCCAGCCGGTCTCATACCAACGGACCGTGGGCGAGGACTGGAACAGCTTCTTCTACCTGCACGGCGGCGCCGAGATCGCCCGCGTCGAGGTCCCCGACTGGCTGGCCGACGACCCCGAACTGCTGGCCCTGGCCCATGCCATGCTGCTCAAACAGTGCCAGCTCGGCCTGGGCTATTCCGTGGCCATCTCCGAGGCCCACGAGCAGGCCGTCATCTCCGGCCACGACCGGGCCGAGTTCCGCCGCGTGGCCCTCATGCTGCTGGAGCAGCGCGGCCTGCCCACCTCCGAATCGGCCAAGTCATTCTCGAAGCGCCGGCCCTGGTTGTAGGGCAGAACCGTACCTGGTCAGGCTAACGACGGTCGGCAGCGTTACGCCCCTGCCCGCTCCCGCCGGCTCAGACAAAAGGCTCCAGGCCGGTGGCCCGCCCATGGGGACCGGGACCATGGAGGCGCCGCATCACCGCCCTGGTCAGCGGAACGCTGATGTTGTGCTCCCGCCGGCTCCCGTCATCATCGTCGCCGGTGGCGATGGTCACGAAGTTCCGGTCGCGACGCACCCGGGCGTCGTACCCGATTTCAGCCAGGTATTCCGTCATGAGGTCGGCCATCACGATGGCCAGCAGCTCGCCGTCGCCGGACCCAACGGCGATGCGGTAGACGGGGGACTGCCCGAACCGGCGCGCCATCCAGTCGGCCATCTGCTCGATGCCAACGGCGCTGAAGGGGTCAGCCCACTGGAAATCAGACTTCATAACCAGTCTCCGTTGCTGAACCGGGGATATTGCCCTCCGAACCGCGCCATTCGCCCGGGTCCCGGATCATTCTAAATGACCGATCAATGACCGGCGCAGCGTACGCATCACGTCGCATCGTTCCTGGCCACGCCTACCCGCAGGACCGGGCGTGGGACGCTTCCATCTCCGCCATCGTCAGTTCTCCACGCTCCATTTGCTCCCGCACCCACGCTTCCGCGCCCGCCACGCTCAACGGAACGGTCCCGGTCTCCCCAGACACCATCCGCCGGTGCAGCGCGCTGTTGTCATCCGCCATGCACTCTGCGTACTCACGCACCAACCGCTCATCAGCGGACTCGCAGCCCGCCAGTCCCACCCCGAAACAAACCAGGGCCAGGACCGTCGCAACCACTCGCCTCATCTCTCCTGCATCCCGTCGATTACGTGAACTGACCAAGGTCGGGCACGTCCGGTAGCGCCGTGCGCCGTTGATGCCGGCAACCGAGCCATTGTTGATGAACGACAATTGTACAGCGCGTCCACTGACCATCGACCCCCTTGTCCCTCGTCAACCCTGGCCGCTGCGATGACCCCCAACCGGCCCGGCCTCCTCGCGTCGACGCCGCAGGAAAGTCCCGACCCAAAGCTGCGGCCGGAATTGCTCACCCGTCTGCGCTACACTGTCCCCAGGCCACAACGATCCGCCGCATCCTCCAGGTATCCACCATGACCTACGCCCGCAAACCACGGTCAGCATCTAACATCCCCGACGACGCCACCGCGGCGAACTCGGCGCCGACGAAGTAGGTCTGCAGCGGCGCGTTGGACACCACCGGTCGGCTCAGCCGCATCCCTCGCTGTTGCTGGAACTGGCGCAGAGCGTGGCCCATGCTCACCAGCAACCTCCGCAGCTCCTCCGGAGACAATTCGGCCCGCCGGCACAGCACACTGCGGTGGATCCCCGTATCGCCAGCCCGCCAGACGTGGAGCACCACCCGCCTGGCCATCAGACCCAGGCCCGCCGCCAAGCCGGCGGCCTCCTCCTCCGTCCATGTCGGAACCGGCGGCGGCACAACTGTCGCTGCCTCAGAATCCCTAACCCCGTCAGCCTGCGGCAGGACGTGGCCCAATTCCGGTACGACGCTACCCGTACCGGCCCCTCAACGATGCGGCGCAGGCCCAGAACCGGCCTTGCACAAAAAATAAGGTTTTGGTACGACGGTCCAAGATCCTGAACAAAAACACTCTACGACCGTCCCAAGACCAACGCCTGGTCGCTGACGCCCGCTGTTCCAGCGGGACGACATCAAAACCGAACCCGACGTCAACGCCACACCAGCAGCGCGAAAACCGGACCAGGAACTCGACCATGGACCAAGAAACTGCCTACCTGCTCCCACCATCCATCTTCCACTCCATGCGGGAGGCCCAAGAACTGGCCAACACCCTGGAACAGAACCTGACAATCCGACACCCGGAGGCGGCCAGCATCAGCGGCGTAGCCGTCGAAACCTTCTCGGAACTGCTCAATAACGCTGCAGAGCATGGCATGAACGACGCCGGCGCCCATTGCCACGTCCGCGTAATGCCACACCGCTTCGGTAACTGCCTCGACATCGTCGTCGCCGACTCCGGGCCCGGCATCAGAGCCACCCTAGCCCAGAACCCGAACCTGCCGCCCACCCAGTCCGACCAGGAAGCCATCACCCTTGCCATTCAGGAACTAATCTCCGGAACCGGCACGCCAACCCGCGGCATCAGGCTATGGATAACAGTGGCCGAGATGCGCCGGCCGGGTCGCAAACTCCAGATCCACTCGGGCGCCGGACTCCTCACCATGTACGGCACCGCAGAGCCGGAAATAACGGAGACGGAACTCCGACAGGGCACCATGATCCGGGCCAACATCCCGTTCTGAGGCCCCAGCTCAGCACCGACGGGAGCGAGCACGACACAGTGCGAAAGCCACCACGCGCTGCTTGGCTGACCAAACCAGCCCGACCCAAGTCCGGCCCGCGGACCACCCACCGGAACCGACTCTTCCGATGCTTAGACCACAAGTGCCCGACAGAAGAAGGCAGCACGGGGTTTTGGGATGAACTGCACAAAATCCCTGTTTGAAACTGAATTTTTGTGCAAAACCCCCGAACCACAGCGTCAGCGTTGCCTTCCAGTTCCAGATCGACCTTCACCATACCCACTGCTCCTTTTCCCGCCGACGGGGCGATTGTGTTTTCCGGCCGTCTGTGGCCCATTTCAGGGGCCGTGCGACCCCAGGACGGCGCTGTCTCCCAACTCATGGGGTACACTCATGTCAATCGCCAACAGGAGTGTACGACCGTGACCACCCCTCCCGAAACCGTCCAGATTTACTGCGTCAAGTGCAAGGCCAGGACCGCATCCAAAGACGTCGAGGCCGTCACCATGAAGAACGGCCGCGCCGCCACCCGCTCCACCTGCGTGGACTGCGGCACGAAGAAGTTCCGCATCGGCGTCCTCCCCTGACCAAAGCAGCCTGAACTGTCGGACAGCGTCATGGCGTTGGACCTGCGTGTCGTTGATGCCTGCAACCGAGCCATCGTACAGCGCGCGCACTGACCATCGACCCTGGCCGCTGCGTTGACCCCCAACCGGCCCGGCCTCCCCGCGTCGACACCGAAGTAAAGTTCCGGACCAAAACTTCAGCCGGAATTGCTCACCCGTCTGCGCTACACTGTCCCCAGGCCGGAACGATCTGCCGCATCCTCCAGGTAAACGCCATGACCTACGCCCGCAATACCACGGTCGCCGTCAACCGGACCCGCGACGAGATCGAATAGACGTTGAACCGGTACGGCGCTGATGGTTTCGCCTATGCCACCCAGGGCACCCTGGCTACCGTCATCTTCGTCATGGAAAACCGTCAAATGCGCTTCGTCCTGGAGCTACCCGATCCCGACGACTTCCGCCTCACCAACCACAGTCCGCCCCGGGAGCGCAGCCAAAAGGCCCAGCAGGAAGCCCACTGCCAGGCCTGCCGCCAGAAGTGGCGGGCTCTGCTGCTGGTGGTGTCAAGAGCGGCGGTAAAACCTGCCATAGGGGCGGGGGAATGCCGTACCACCTGGGTGATGCCTGACGGCCACGGCCTGGCTGGTGGGGTGGGGGGGTCTCGCCTTGACGGGGGGACCGGCGTTGGCCCGGCGCTAACATCCGACCTGCCACCGAACGGTCCAACGGCTCGTTAGAATGGTCGCCCGTATGAACTTGTTGACCGAGCCGCTTGAAAATATCACCCGGTTGATCCAGTGGTTCACGGAATCGGATCCCGCCGAGGATATTGACTCGGCCGCTCCAGACATCATCGCGAGGTATCAATGAATCCCTGGCAGTTGCTCGGCAGGGCACAAACTCCTGGCGGAGGAGCAGAGCTCGTTTTGTACCGGCGTGACTCGGAGTTCTCGCTCACAGCTGATAATCGGGAACTCATGAACAGCCGTGTTCACGGGTCAGAAGAAGCCATGTCCAGACTGGGCTGTCAGAAACTGGCAAAACATCCCCGCGCCCGCGTTCTGATTGGCGGACTGGGCATGGGCTATTCGCTGAGAGCGGCGCTGGATATCCTCGGCGAAGATGCCCAGGTGGTGGTCGCAGAGCTAGTGCCAGCCGTGGTTGAGTGGAACCGGGGAGTTCTGGCCGACCTGGCCGGCCGGCCTCTTGACGACGGCCGGGCAGACCTCCATGAAACCGACGTTGTTCAGTTGATCAAGGCATCCAGAGCTGGCTACGACGCCATCTTGCTTGATATTGACAATGGCGCGGAGGCGATGGTCCGAAAGGGCAACGATTGGCTTTACGGTCTGCCTGGGCTGACCGCCACCTACGCGGCATTGCGACCCGGCGGCGTATTGGCGACGTGGTCTGCCGGTCCTCAACCGGCATTCGTCAAGCGGTTGCGCCGCGCCGGTTTCGAGGTGGATGAAGTCAAGGTGCGGGCCCGCAGTGCAAGCAGCCGCAAGGGAGGCGGACATCACATCGTCTGGATTGCAACGCGCGGTTGATTGAAGACAGAGTGTCAAGGGCAAGCTGGAGGCCGTTTCCGCCGGCATCTCCACCCTGGAGGCCGAGTTCCTGGCCAACATCGTCCTGCCCGACAACACCACTGCCGGCCAGTGGATGCTGCCCCAGATCGACCGGGCCTACCGCACCGGACAGATGCCACCTCTCCTGCCCCTGGGTCCCGGTCCCAACCGCCGGCCTGACCGGCCCATCCCATTGCCAACTGCCTGACCGGCTGCCTCCGTTATTGGAACCGGTGATGAACGACAATTGCCCCGGCGGGCCGGTTGGCGCCCGTGCGCTGGACGGGCGTTTTCACCGCAGACCTTCCGCCGTGGAGGAGCGAAGATGGTGGAACAACAGAAACCCCCGGTGTCCGAGTTGGCCCTGGCCGATGCCCTTGAGTGCCTCGTCGTCATGATCAACGAACTCAGGATCGACGTGGGCCTCTGCGTGGAGGCCACCGTCGACGACGCCAGCCTCGTCAAACTCACCTTCTCCGGCACTCCCGACACGGGCTTCCCCCTGCAGCGGGAAGTCAAAGACCTTCCCGCTGCAGGGGGTCCGCCGTGTCTGGAACGAGGGACTGCGCGACTACGAAGTCGTCTAGCCCCGCGGTCGCGCCGGAGAAGGTCCGGTCACTCCAGGAAACCGCGCAATATGCCTGAGTGAGCGGGGTTACGCAGCCTCCGGATGGCCCTCGCCTCAATCTGCCGGATCCGCTCCGGCGTCAACCCGAACACCTCTCCCACCTCCTCCAGCGTGCGGGGCCGACCATCGTCCAATCCGTAGCGCAGCCGCAATATCCGGCTCTCCCGCTCACCCAGGGCGTCCAGCCCCTCCCTCAACTTCTCCCCCAGCATCTCAGCCATCATCGCGTCCTCCAGCGGCACAATGTTGGGATCCTCCACAAAGTCTCCCAGTTGGACGTCTCCTTCCTCACCCACCGGCGTCTCCAGCGATACCGCCTCCCGCGCCACCTGCCGTACGTACTCGATCTTCTCCACGCCCACCGTCATGGCCTCGGCCAGCTCGGCATCGGTGGCATCCCGCCCCAGCTCCTGCATCAGGGTCAGTTCCCGTCTCCTGAGCTTGCTTACCGTCTCCACCACGTGCACCGGCAACCGTATGGTGCGGCCCTGGCCGGCGATGCCCCGGCTCACCGCCTGTCTTAGAGGGTGTCTAAAAAGGTTGAAATTGGGGTAGAGGTATACAGGCGTGATAAGGGGCTTGGTCGTAACGTGGGGGCATGAAACGACCAGCCTATCCCAGCGACCTCAGCGACCGAGAATGGCAACTGCTGGAACCATTGCTGCCACCGCCCAAACCGGGCGGCCGACCGATCACCTACCCCCGGCGGGAGATCGTCAACGCCATCCGCTACGTGCTGCGCACTGGGTGCTCCTGGCGGATGCTGCCCCACGACCTGCCGCCGTGGCGCATTGTCTTCCACTACTTCCGGACCTGGCGTCGTGATGGCGCCTGGCAACGGGTACATGGCGTCCTGCACGCCGAGTTGCGGCAGGCCCAGGGTCGCCAGGCCAGTCCCAGGTAACTGTTCAGACTTGAGGGGAAGCGAGTAGTTGACGGCAGGCGTTGAGGGTGTTGAGACCTTGTGCCCGCCAGGTGCCGAAGATTGACGCCAGCGTCATCTTGGTGGCAGTACCCCGGTCCGAGCGGGTGCCCCCACTGACCTTGCGGCTGACCACCAGATGGCGCAGGCTGCGCTCGGCGGCGTTGTTGTCCGGCGGCACCTCCGGTTCGGCCACGAAGACGAAGAGTTCTTTGATGTGTTTCTCCATGCGTCGGCACAGCCTGGCTTGGGCGGCTGACGGGTCATCCAGGTAGGGCCGGCAGAGGACCAGCAATCGTCTTTCCAGGGCCATTTTGGCGGTGCGGCGTTGTTGCTCTGCGGGGTGGGTAAAGACCGTGGCCTGACGGTAGAGTTGGTGGACGGCGTCAGCCCACTGGGACAGCGATCCATCATCTGGGTAGAGTGATCGCAGGTCGTGGATGTCCCGCAGCAGGTGGGCCCAGCAGCGTTGTTTGGGACCCGCATAGTGGTGGTAGGCGGCGTAAAAGTCGCTGACCAGCACACCGGCGAAATCGTCGCCCAAAACCTCGTCCACTACCGCCTTGCCCCGGTTCCGTCGCAGGAAGTACCGCAGGTTGGGGGTGCTGAAAGTCCACACGTAGCCGTTGTGTCCATCCTGTCGCCAACCCGTCTCATCGGCGTGGACCACCGGACTGCCTCGGACCTGTTCCAGGATGTCCGCCACCACCCGTTGGGCCTTGCCAGCCACTTGCTGTGTGGCCGCCACGATGGCCCCCAGGCTGAGTTGCAGCCCATGCACGGTATCCAGGTGCCACTGGATGGTGCGCAACGGCAGCCTGGCTTCCTCCCGCAGGACCGCAATCAGGCTGATGACGTTGATCCCCAGGCGCTGCTTGCCCATCACCACGCCGTCCAGTTGCGCTTTGGGAACACAGCAGCGTCGGCAGCGGGGACAAGTGCGGGTCAGGTAAACGTGCTCGGTTACCTGCGCCGGAACCTGCGGCAGGTCGATCACCTCCCGAGTGCGCTGGGCCCAACCCCCAGACAACTGGGTCCCGCAGTCGGGACACTGCTCCACCACATGCTCCACGCGGTGGGTGGGCGTCATGCGGGCTCGGGCAAAGCCGTGAGGTCGGGGTTTGCGAGGTTCCTTGGGACGTGCTGGCTCCCGGTCTGCTTTGGGTTTCAGACCGGGCATCCGGCGGGAGCCTTTGGGTTTGGCTTGCCCTTCCAACTGGGCAATGCATTTCTCCAGCCGCTCAATGATGGCCTGCTGTCGGACGATGATGCCAATCAGAACATCCCGGTCGGCAGTCCTGAGATCGATTTCGGTATCCATCCCAGTTATATGACATAACCACCGCCCCCAAAGCCAGCCACCCGCACACCAAGTTCCGCCAATTCGCCTCACCAACTCTGAACAGTTACGGGAGAACTCCTGGCGTTGACCTGGGACGATGTGGACCTCGGCAAAGGTGAATTCCGTGTCGAACGCTCCGTGGGTCGCCGTTCCACCGGTCTGGTGGTCAACCTTCCCAAGTCAGAACGCGGCCGGCGCACGATCAAATTGCCCGCGGTCGCGGTTGCAGTGCTGAGACGGCACCGCCAACGACAGAACCTTCACATTGCCGAGTTTGAGGAAATCTACGAGAACAACAACTTGGTGTTCGCCGATGACATTGGACGGTTTATCAACCCCATGAACCTGACCCGCACAGTGCAATCCTTGGCAAAACGGGTCGGGCATACCAATATGCGCAACCACGACCTTCGGCACTTTCACGTTTCTCAGTCGCTCGATCTGGCCGTACCAATCACTGAGGTTTCGGCTCGCGTGGGACACGCGGACCCATCCATTACGTGGAAAGCCTACGCCCATTTGCTGCCCGGCACCGAGCCACGGGCGCCCGACGCCATTGACAATGCTATGGAAGTATTTCGGCTTGACTCTCACTCGGTACCATCCGAGGATGGTGATCCGCAGGACGGCTGAGGGCGGTTCCGCTATTGAGACAACGGACTATCCGCTGATTGATACTGAACGAGGAATTTGTCGACCATTTGTCGACTAAAGCCACCGGAACCGCCGGGAAGAGGCCAATGCTCGCGCTGGATTTGAGTAAAGAAACCAGTTGGCTCACCAATCTGCGACGCGTACTGTTCGAGTCCGCCCCTCGGCACCGCTTTCTCAATAAGCTCCGGTCCCCATTTGATTTAAGTATCAATAAGTGTAGCTGCGGCTGGCATGCCGCCAAGGCTTGTTTCGGCCCTATTGTCCCGCGTCAACTATTCTTGCCGAAAAAACGTCCACTATTTTTGCCGGTTCACCCCCTCGGCCTGGCCCCGTTGCTGGGCGGCATCAGTCCGGTAGCTGGGGACGTCAAACTCCAGGATCACGGAGTGGTGCACGACCCGGTCAATCGCCGCGGCGGTGGCCATGGGGTTGGCGAAGATGCGCTCCCACTCTGAGAAGACCAGGTTGGACGTGATGCCCAGCGACCTGCGTTCGTAGCGTTCCGCGATCAGGGTGAAGAGGACCTCGGACTCTTCGGCGCCCTGGGGCAGGTAGCCGAGATCGTCAAGGAGCAGGAAGTCGAAGTTGTCCAGCTTGCGCAGCCGGCGGGGTAGGTCCAGGTCGCGCTTGGCGGCGAGTAGTTCCTGCACCAGGCGGTAGGCCGGTGCGAAGAGGACCGAGTGTCCGGCTTCGACCAGGCGGTGGCCCAGGGCGCAGAGCGCGTGGGTCTTGCCGGTGCCGGGCAGTCCGAAGGCCAGCACGTTGACGCCGTGTTCCACGAAACTGCCCTGGGCCAGATGGTCCAGTTGCTGCCGCAGGGCCAGGGGCATCCGGTGGTGCTCGAAGGTTTCCCAGGTCTTGCCCGAGGGGAGCCTGGACGACTGACGCAGCCGGTTGATGCGCCGGTGGCGGCGATCGTCGGCTTCCTGTTCCAGGACCTCGAGGAAGATGGGTAGGGCGTCGCCATGTCCGGAGGCGGTGAAACGGTCCACCGACTGGGCGCCCATGGTGGGCAGCTTGAATTGGTGGCACAGCTGGCCGATGCGTTCCTGCATGACGCTGGTGTCGATTACCGTCATCCGCACACCCCCACCGTGGCCAGGCTGACCGTGAGCAGGCGGTCGTAGATTTTCAGGTCCGGCTGGCCGGACAGGGTCAGCGCTGGGGCTTCGGGCACCTTGGGCTCGGCCAGGTCTCGCACCTCGGCGTAGTCGAAGGGCTGGCCCGCCTCCAGCAGCAGCGACAGCGCGCTGTCCACCGTGGCTTCCATGGTGGTGGCCGCCAGGTGCAGGATCCGCACGTACTCCACGTCGGCACGCTCCCCGCGCCATCCGTTGAGCGCATCGTAGGCCAGCCGAAAGTGCAAGGTGGGAAACAGCTGCTCCCGGAAGCGGTAACGGGCGAATGCTCCCGGCTTGCGCACCAGTGAGCCGATGACGTGGCGGTAATTGACGTTGGCTGCACCCTCGCCGCGCACCCGTTCCATGCGTTCCACCAGGTGGCCCTTGTAGTAGACTTCCACCCAGTCGGCGTACAAACGGATCTGCACCTCCTTGCCGATGAGGCGGGAGGGTACGCTGTAGCTATGTCCCGCTACCTGGATGGTGCTCCACTTGCGCACCTTGGACTGGTAGTTGACGTATTCCGGCACGGGAGCTGGCGGTAGGGAGCCCAGGCAAAGCATCTCCTGCTCCAGCTTCCCCTCTACCAGACGATTGCGTCTCTCCACCATCTCCCGTACGAAGTGGGCGTAGTCGTCGGCGGTGTGGAAATCGCGGCTGCCCCGCAGGATGAGGGCCTGGTCGATCGCGTCCTTGAGGCGGTAGTGGGCATGCTCGGCGACGCCGTTTTCATGGCTCTGGCCGCGATTGATGCGGGTGGAACGGAGACCGTAGTGGTCCAGCAGAGCGGAGTAATTGTCGTTTAGTGCACGGCCGCGGCTGCGTTTCACCTCGTGGGTGGCAGCCGAGGTATTGTCTGAGCGCACCACCTCTGGGACGCCGCCCAGGGTCCAGAGGGCATTCTGCAATCCCTGCTGCAACGCCAGGAAGGTCTCACCGGCGGCGACCTCGGCGTAGCGCCATCCAGAGTGGCTGAGGATCAACTGGAACAGCAGGTGCGGGTAGGACTCTCCGGCGATGGTCACCTTGAGTTCCCCGCAGTGGGTGAAGTCGAACTGGGCTTCCCGACCCGGCGGATGCTCCTGGGGGAAGTACACCTCCCGCTCCGGCCCGTGCAGCGCCCGCCAGTCCTGTAACCGTCGTTGCAGCGTCCTGAGTTGGGAGGCGCTGAACCGACCGGGATGCTGCTCGGCCAACCAGTCAATAATTGTCGTTGCCCTCAGCCTGCCGGTCGGATCATTCCGTAGCAGCGGCTCGATCGCATCCTCCCACACCCCGTCGAAGGGATCGGGCCGAGTGCGCCACCAGTGCTCCGGTTTCGTCGCCGACGGCAATGGACCACTCTGCCACTTGCGCGCTGAACGCACGCTCATCCCAGCCTTGGCTGCTGCCGTTTCCTGTGTTTTGCCTTCCATACGTTTCTGCCTCAGTAGCCCTACTTGTCGGTCTGTAATCAACGGTACCTCCGTACCGAATGATTACCCCATATCGACCGGCAAAAATGGTCGACGCTACCGGCAGGATCAATTGTCGTTAATCACCTATGCCTACCCGTTCTCATCTGGTTGTACGGTTTCGCCTCCAATAACATTGGTAACCGATATCCGGGCGGGTCGTCGGAATTGTGAGCCGGGTGGGCCCTCGTCCCAAGATGCCAAAGAGTCCCGTGGACTGTACCCGACCTAGCGCGGTCGCCTCACGCTCACGTATGACATGGCAGCCCGTCTGAGGATTAGCGATGGGTGCCGATTGAAACGTGGCGAGACAATGGGTCACACCGTTTGCGGCGCTGGTCTGACCGTCGGACGACGGTACCGGAAAAGCTTCAGCAGGTTATGGCCGGTGCAGATCAGCGATCATTCCCCGTTGACCCTCTCCAGCCCACGTAGTAGGAACTGCCGGAACCTTCGAGCATGCTTGATCTGGCCGAACACCGGCGTCACCGTTGCCATGCGCAACGCGTAGCGTTGGCGACCCCGCTTGGTCTGTACCTTGCGCCGCATCCGGGATCTGGGTGACAGGCCTTTGGGTATGCGTGCTCGGGGCGCTGACGGCGGTGCTCTGCCGTGACAGGTCTGGTCCGGCGCGACGAACAGGTCCATCCCCAAAGCGCGTAAATCGTCGATCACCTTTGCCGAGTAATAGCCGGGCGGCGGCGGATACTTCTTTGGGCGCCAACCCGGTGTTGTTAATGGTTTCTGTCATCATGGACACGGCCTGCTGCTTGTCTGATGCCAAGATGGTGGCCCGGGCCGCCACCATCACCTGATGATAGTGGTCCACTACCGCCTGGCAGTTGTAGCCCTGCAGGGAGTCCCGACCACCAAGAGCGGGCATGATGCGGGATTGTGGGTCGGTGAAGTTGCGCTGGGCCTTGTCATCAGGCACACCACGATGCTCCTTGCCCTCAGCCTGTTCTGCCTCAGCCTCGGCTTCCAGCGCCGCCATGGCATCCCTGATCTTCTCCAGCCGGCTTTCACGAAAGGCCAATTCTTCCGGCAACTCATCTTCGCGCATGTCCCGACCTTACCGTCGGTCCTCCTTTTCATCCACCTCCTGGTCCCGCCCGTGCAACTCCGCCACCGCCGCTGACAACTGCTCTTCCTTCAGCCACCGCCTGGGCAACACCTCGAAGTGGTGGCTGTCGGGCTGGCGCCGCACCACGGTCAGCAGCCAACCACCGGTGGTCCAGGCGCATGACACCAATCGGCCAGCGTAGCCGGCATCGGCCCAGATCATCCGCAACCGGGGGAACCGCCTCAACTGATTAACGACAATCAGGAATGCGTCGTGGCGGGCCCGGGTCCTGCGGTCAGGCGGGTGGTGCTCAACGCCTGGCAGGCTGACGACCGGGGGATCCACCGCAGTGTGCTGTGCCGGCGGGCCGAATTGTCTCCGGAGAAGCTGCGGGGGTTGCTGGTGAGCATGGGCCATGCGCTGCGTCGGTTACAGAGGGAGCGGGGGATGCGGCTGAGCCGACCGGTGGTGGCCAACGCGCCGCTGCAGACCTACTTCATCGACGCCGAGTTCGCCGTGGTGGCATCGTCGCGGATGTTCGACGAGGAGGGGTAGCGAACCGGTCAGGTTGATGCTGGCGTGGTGGCGTGCGGAGGTTGTCGTCTGCGGCGGTGTGGTCTGGGATGGTTCCGAGGAAATCCGGTCCGAGCGCCGCAGAGACCGAAACTGATTTACAATCTAAACTCGGTAAACGTCAGCGGAACATTCCCCACTCGGCCGCTGCCGACCAAGTGTCATGCGCAGGGCGGTGAACCGATGGGAAAACGACCGATACGGACCTGCCGCCTGGCATTTGCCGTCCCGGTCGAGGCGGACGCGTCGCAGGGTGACGGAGGGGGCGTTGAGTGGCGGGACGTCAGTTGCTACGCGACGGATGATGCGGGCCTGGTGGTGCACCGGAATGCTGACGACCCGAGCGTCTACGGCTTGTCCCACGTGCCCACCGGCCGGTCGATACCGATGGAGGGGATCGAATCGCCGGAGCCGCTGATCGAGCTTGCCAACAGATTGGGCCGTATGACGGATTGGGCGGCGCTGGAGGTCGCCACGGGGATCAATGGGCTGCCCCCGGGTCAGGAGGTGGATCATCGGGGAGCTCAACTGGTTCAGCGACGATGTCAGGCTGGGGTTGGTGGGCGGATGGAGGGAGGGAGAGGTGACGGGGCGTAGGGGGCGTATTGATACTGGGAGCGCTTCGCACAATGGGGATACGTAAATCGGTTCGTGCGGGGCGGACGGCGTCTCTCCCGGTTCCGGTTTCCGCCGCCCCGTTTTCCAACCCCGCGGTTACGGTGCCTGTAGCGAGAATTGGCTGGAATTCGTCGTCCTGGGCCCGTACTGCACCAGCTTGGCGACGGCTTTCGTCAGAAGTGTGGCTCGCCGGAGATGCTCGCGATCCGGCGCTCTTTTGATACCTACCGATTGATACCCGCCGATCGCATCGGGGCTGGAACTCCGGCCGGAAAGCTCGGCTGATGGGGCTTGGGGTTACACTGCGGGCTACCCAAGTTGGCTCGGCAACGTTTTATTTGAGGCAATGCGCATTCCTTTTTGTCGTCTATCAGCTGATACCTTAATGTATTTGTTGACTGGAGGCCCGGCCTATGGGGTTAGCTACCTCAAACGGGACGACGACGGCCCGGGCCTCAACTCCCGGATTACGCGGTGGCTCAACCTTGGCGCTTACACCAATGTGGCGACAACCTTTACGGTGATTTCGAGCGCGACGACTACACGCTTGAGGTGCGGGTTATCGACTAATGGTATGACACTATAGATTTATTGGTTGGGGGCGACGGCCCAAATGGACTTGGTCCCTGGTCTGGACTATCATTGGGCCTGTCAAACGCTTCGGCGCAGCAGCGGCAAATGGAGGTCCAGGGGCAATGGCGGAGAAGGGAATTCTCGACGGGGTTAGAGTCCTTAGCCTGGAGCAGGTGCATGCGCTACCGTGGGGGACGGGATTCCTTGCGGATCTAGGCGCCGATGTCATCCGCGTCGAAAGCCCTGACCACCTGCAGGACCGCAAATCCGGTCCCTTTCCTGAAGGAACTCCGGGTGAAGATTGGTGGAACGAAGCCGGCAACCTGGTCTATTACGGCACCCGCAACAAGCGCAGCCTGTGCATGGACGTGACCAACCCGCGGGGCAAGGAAGTCTTTCTCAAGTTGGTGGAGAAGACTGACATCGTGACCGACAACTTCCGTCCCGGCACCATGCAGCGGTTCGGGTTCGACCATGACAGCCTCTCCACAATCAACCCCCGCATCATTACCCTCAGCAGCACCGCTTACGGGTACACCGGACCCTGGCGACGGGCCGGCTCCCGGGCCCGCACCGTTGATGCCGCCTGTGGTTTGTCCTACCTGACCGGCTACGAGGGCGGCCCTTCCATGCGGGCCAGCCCCAACTACATGGATCATTCCGTAGGCAACAACGTGGCCTACGCCCTGCTGCTGGCCCTGTACCAGCGCACCAAGACGGGCAAGGGCATGCGGGTTGACCTTACCATGCTGGAAACCGGGGTCTCGGCAGTGGGACCGGCCATCCTGGAAGCGCAGCGGGGCATAACCCGCGATCGTTTGGGCTGCGCCCACTGGTGGAAGGCGCCGCACAATGTGTATCCGGCCTGGGGCGACGACCGTTGGATAGTTATTGTCGTGTCGTCCGACACAGAATGGGAATCGCTGAAGGGAGCAATGGGTAGGCCTCAGTGGGCCGAAGGAACCAAATTCGGCACCGCTTTAGCCCGCTGGCACAACCGCCATGAATTGGACGAGTTAATCGGTAACTGGACCTCCCAGCACGATGACCTGGAGCTGACGCGGAGGTTGCAGGGACTGGGCATCGCCGCCGGCTCGGCGATGACCGCCCAGGACCTGGTAAACAACCTTCATCTGCGGGAACGGGGCTATATGTGGGAGTTCTCCAACCCTCAGGCCCCTGCTGTTGGGTCCCGTCTTTTCGCCGGGCGCCCCTTCAGAGATCCCGGCAATCCCATGTCAATTGCGAAGGTCGCGGGATTGGGACAGGACAACGAGGTGATATTGGCAGAGCTGGCCGGGTTGTCGCCGGCGGAAATAGGGGAACTGGAATCCGAAGGCGTGGTTTTTGGCGCACCCCGGCCCGACGAACCAAGGCCGTAATTCATGCGCCAGGGCAGACGAACAATCGCGAAGAGTAGCGATATTTGCATTCATGGGTAAGCAATTGTTGGAGAGACCATGCCCGGAATACTTTCAGAATTGCGCGTACTGGAACTGACCCACCGGCCCTCGGGTGCCTATTGCGCCAAGCTGCTGGCTGACCAGGGCGCGGACACCATCAAGGTTGAGCCGCCCGGCTGGGGCGACCAGGCCCGCCACGAGCCGCCCTTTATTGACGAGGTGCCCCATCCCGACCGGGGCACCTCCTACCTTGCCTTCAATACCAACAAGCGGGGCATCACACTGGACGTGGAGCAGGCAGAAGGTCGGGAGCTCTTCGAGCGATTGGCCACCACTGCGGATATTATTCTTGAGAGCTGTCCACCGGGGAGGCTGGCGGAATTGGGACTGGGCTATGAACAGCTGTCCCAATCCAACCCCGGCCTGATCCTGGTTTCCATCACCTATTTTGGTCAGGACGGGCCCTATGCCAGCTACCAGGGCGATGATCTGGTGGCTCAGGCCATGGGGGGCTACCTTTACGCGGTAACAGGCTCGGCCAACCAACCGCCCATGGGCACGGCCCTGCAGCAGATGGAGATTACCGCTGCCCGCAACGGGGCGGTGGCGATAATGGCGGCGTTGTTGCGGCGGGAGCAGTCAGGAAAAGGCACCCACATCGATGTCTCGACCATGGAGGCCGCCGTCAGCACCCCCTCCGGGCTGATTCATCCCTACACCTACACTGGACGCAACCCCCACCGGGGCGGCAGTGACGGCAACGTAATGGACGGGATGCACCTGCCCACCCTGGATGGGGAAGTCACACTCACCACGGCTGGCACCGGCGGCCGTCCCATGCAGGCGTGGGCTGAGTTTCTGGAGGAACCGGGGCTGCTGGACTCCAAATTCGCGTCCCGCGCCGGCCGGATGGAACACTGGGAGGAGCTTCATGGACTGGTGGCCCCCAAGCTGGCCCAGTGGACCAACCTGGACTTGATGCAAGAGACCATGGCCCGGGGCCTGGTGATAGGGCTGGTTCAGACGCCGCAGCAGGTAATGGAATCGCCGCACCTGGAAGAGAGAGGGTTCTTCGTCGAGATGGACCATGCCAGGGCCGGCCTATTGAAATACCCGGGTTCGGGATTCTTTATCGACGGAGAAAACGCCATGGCATCGGCCCGACCGGCGCCCCGCCTGGGCGAACACAACGTCGAAATTCTGTGTGGTGAGCTGGGCCTCACCGTCCGGGACCTGGGACTGTTGCGGGCGGCGAGGGTTATCTAATCCACTATTGTGAAACGCCGCGGACATTGAGCCGGTGATAGCCAAGGACTGTGTACCTCCTTGGGCGCGTGGCGATCTTGATCAATATCAGTTGGTGGTTCCTCGGTCAATCATGTCCTGTCGTGCCCATTTCGCGGGGATACGGCAGTGCGAAAAACGGATTGGGCGCTGTCCCAGTTTCCCAATATTGAGATAGTTTCCTATTCGTCGTCCTCTTTCCAAGAGATAAAACGACCGGGGGAAATGACGATCAGGGTCAACCGTTCGTCTGCCAGAAGTTCCGCGGCGAACTCGGCGCCTCGCTCGTCTGCCTCGTAAAGGACGCATGTCCTGCGCACCATGTCATCCAGCCCGCTGTCGGTGATGTTGGCCGTGCCCTCGATGGTCACAAAAGAATAGGGGTGATCCGCGGTGGAGACGCATAGGGCCACGGCAGAATTGCGGCGAATGTTTCGCACCTTGACCGCCGCTCTGTCGGCCATCACCAAAGCCCGACCGTTATCCCAAAGGAACCAGACCGGCGCCACATGGGGAGTGCCGGCGGCATGCATGGTGACCAACTGCGCCGTTCGAGGCTGGGACAGAAATTCATCCACCTCTGCTGTGTTCAGTGTTCCCAAGGTATTTCCTCCTGCATCCGCTCGGGTCTGCGATGCCGTTCATCGAGATACCGAACCCATGATAGCGGAAATGTAGCTGGTGGCGGGTTTTTGGTGAACCGGCCCGCGGATGAACACCGCTCCCAGGTGCGCACCGACTCGAAGCACCAGATCATCGCAGCCCCGTGCAATCTGATCATCAATGGGATCCGATTAGCTGGCGAAACCAACGTCACAGCCGCCTTGCGTCGCCACGCCGCTCAACCATCACGCCCACTGGCTTTGATCGGTGCTGTCTACAAATAATCGAAGACCCTGGTCCCCTGCCAGCCAATGTTGCGGCACGCCCGTGGCAATTCTACAATGGTAATGTCGTGTGATTGTGGCGTACGCGCGACACCCCCATAGCTTGACCGTCCGCGGGCATAATCTGCGGACGGTTTCCCATTGTCGGGGATCTGAGGCAATGCGGGCGCCGGTCACTTCAGCGACAGGGCAATTCGTTTGCGCTGCAGGTCGACCTCGAGCACCGTTACCCACACCCGCTGCTGTACTTTGACAACATCAGAGGGATTGCGGACGAACCCCTCAGCCAGTTGGCTGATGTGCACCAGCCCGTCCTGGTGTACGCCGACATCGACGAAGGCGCCGAAACCGGTAACGTTGGTTATCACCCCGGGCAATTTCATGCCCACCGTCAGGTCCTCGATACGGTGGACGCCGGCCGCGAAGTCGAAAGGCTCGAACTCCTGGCGTGGGTCTCGTCCCGGCCGGGCCAATTCTTTGATGATGTCATCCAGCGTGGGCAGGCCAATCCGATCGTTGACGTAGCGGGCGAGATCGATCTTGCCGGCGATACGGGCGTCGCCCAGCACCTGTCCCAACGGACGGCCCAGGTCCCTGGCGATTGTTTCCACCACCGGGTAGGACTCGGGATGCACCGCGCTGGCGTCCAGTGGCTGGGCGCCCGCTCTGATGCGCAAAAACCCGGCCGCCTGTTCAAAAGCCTTGGGGCCGAGGCGCGGCACTTTCTTCAGGGAATCCCGGGAGGCAAAAGGGCCGTTGCGGTTCCGGTACTCCACGATGGCATTGGCCAAACGGGGTCCCAGGCCGGAAACGTATGACAGCAACTCTGGGCTGGCGGTGTTCAGTTCCACCCCCACCTGGTTGACGCAACTGATCACCACATCGTCCAGGCGTTCCTTCAGAGCCTTTTGATCAACGTCGTGCTGGTACTGGCCCACACCGATGGACTTGGGATCGATCTTGACCAGTTCGGCCAAGGGGTCCATGAGCCGGCGACCGATGGAGACCGCTCCCCGGACGGTGATGTCCTGATCCGGGAATTCGGCTCGCGCCGCCTCCGACGCTGAGTAGACCGAGGCCCCGCTCTCGTTGACCATGACCACCGCGATCTTGGGGTCCAACCCCAGGGTCCTCAGAAAGGCTTCGGTCTCGCGGCCGCCGGTGCCATTGCCCACGGCGATGGCCTCGATTTGGTACTGACGGCACAGGAGGAGTATTTTCGCGGCGGCTTCCGCCTCGCCCCGTTCCCCGAGCAACGGATAGACGGTGTCGTGGTGCAGCAGATGGCTCTGCTGGTCCAGGCACACCAACTTGCAACCGGAGCGAAACCCGGGATCCAGGGCCAGGGTGTTCTTCTGGCCGAGGGCCGGCGCCAGCAGCAACTCGCGGAGATTGTCGGCGAATACCCCGGTGGCGGTGTCCTCGGCACGAACTCTCGCTGCTTTGCGGACCTCCCTTTCCATTGGGGATTCCAGCAACGGTCGGTATCGATCCCGAATGGCCAGCCGGATCTGCACGGCGGCCTCCGTTTCTGCTCCGACGAAGATCCGCTCCAGGATCGCGGTTGCCGCCGATACCGGCGGCGCGATGCGGACCGAAAGCAATGTTTCCTTCTCGCCCCGGAGCATGGCCAGGATCCGGTGGGAAGGCGCGCTGGCAACCGGTTCCTGCCAGGCAAAGTAATCCCGGTACTTGATCGCTGCCGATTCTTTGCCCGAGGCCACCGCGGCGGAAATGGCGCCCTGCGACCAGAACAGCTCCCGGATTTCCTTCCGCGCGGTGGGGTCCTCGCTGACCCACTCGCCGATTATGTCCCGGGCTCCATTCAGGGCCTCGCTGGCGTTTGCCACGCCCGCTTGGGGGTTGACGTACTCATCAGCAGCCCGGGTGACGTCAAAATCGTCCTGACCCCAGAGGCGCAACGCCAGGGGTTCCAGCCCTCTTTCCCTGGCGATGGCCGCGCGGGTACGCCGCTTGGGCCGGTGGGGCAGGTAGGTATCCTCCAGGACTGCCATGGTTTCGGCAGATAGAACAGCCTTCCGCAATTCCTCGCTGAGCAGACCCCGCTTGTCCAGGGAAGCCAGGATGGCCTCCCGTCGGTCCCTGAGTTCTCGCAGCTGCGCCAACCGGTCCCGAATGCCTGTGATCGCCACCTCGTCAAGGCTGCCGGTATTCTCCTTGCGGTACCGTGCAATGAAGGGCACCGTGCCGCCGTCGTCCAGCAAACCAACCGTGGCCTCAACCTGCCCTTCGGTCAATTGAAGCTCGCGGGCAATCTGGGGGATCTCGCTGTCCATCATGGTCGTCACTTTTGGATCCTCAACCGTCCCGATAGTGTGGGTAGCAACTTCACACAGGTTCGGAGGCTACCATATTCGACCCGGGGAGGGATCAGCTTCGTTAAAGAAGCCGTCGGGTCAACCCGTTGCCGTGGCCACTGGGGCGGCACGAGCATACACGCCGCTGTCCCGGAAGCCAAAGTACAGTTTGTGCTTGGATTGACGTGATGGGTCTGTTGTGCTCGATCTATACCGTCTCGCAAAACCGGACGGCGCATCCGGCGCCGGAGGCAGTCTGGCATCAGTAACGGCTTGGCGCGAGAGATCCGGAGATGGGAATGCTGTCGACGTAATGCGTAATCTGGGAATGGCTAATGAGGGTCGCGAAAAACGCGGTTGTGCCAGCGAGCGGGGATGATGAAGTTGAGTCGCCTGGCGCTGGATGAGACGGAGGTGTGGACCAACGCATCCAGGTTCCGGGCGATGAGCCCCCGCCCGCTCCCGGTGCATTTTCCTGCCGCCATCGGCACTCCTACGAAACGACGGCCTCGGCAACCGCCTCGCTGATCCGCGCCGCACCTGCCCGGGTCAGCCTGATAACATTGATCCCACAGACCATGGGGACCGTGAACCACGCCTCAGCATTCCATTTCTGCCATAGACCGCTACGCGAGATGCCCGGTGCCGGCCCTGGATGTGGAGATGGCAACCGTGGATACCGGCGAGGGAGACCCGGTGGTTTACCTGCACGGGAACCCAACCTCATCCTACTTGTGGCGAAACGTCATGCCGCATGTGGAAACGATTGCGCGGTGCCTGGCCCTCGACCTGCTGGGAATGGGCGAGTCGGGAAAGTCCCCGTCCGGCTCCTACCGTTTTGTCGATCACGCCCGTTATCCGGACGCCTGGTTTAGGTCTTGGAGCTGACCAAAAGGGTAACCCTGGCGTTCCACTGGGCCTTGCGCCACCAGAGCCGGGTCAGGGGCATCGACTGCATGGAAGCCATCGTCCGACCGCTGGCGTGGGATGAATGGCCGGAGCGCTCCCGGGCGCTGTTCCAGTCGATGCGCTCTCCGGCGGGTGAGGACATCATCCTGGAGAAGAACGTGTTCGTGGAACGCATCCTGCCGGCCAGCGTAATGCGGGGTCTGGGCGAAGCGGACATGGAGGTGTATCGTCGACCCTACCCTGAAGTTGGGGAGTCCCGGCGGCCGACGCTGACCCGGCCACGCCAGATACCGCTGGACGGCGAGCCCGCCGACGCGGTGGCGATCGTGGACGACTACGCCGGTTGGCTCAGCGTCAGCGACGTTCCCTAGCTATTCATCAACGCCGACCCGGGGACCATTCCGACCGGCACGCAGCGGGAGTTTTGCCGGAGTTGGCCCAACCAACGGGAAGTAACCGCGCCAGGATTCCATTTCATTCAGGAGGACGCGCCGGCTGAGATTGGACAGGCCATTGCGCAGTGGCTGTCCTCCCTGGGGTAGCGCAGAGCGGAGTTCTCGAGACGGCTGAGTTGCTGGCCAGAGCCTTGGCCGGGGGCTCTGAGTGGCGCTCAGGACAGCGTAAAGGCGCTGATGCGTTGAGGTCCAGTGGGCCGGAGCAATCGAATATTCACTGTGGCGTGGGGCAATCGTAATGGCATTGGCGGGGGCAACTTCTGTACGGGGCCGTTTACGTAATGAGGGTTGTGCGAGCTAAACAAGGTATCAAAACGGGCTACCGCTGGCGGTTTCAGCTCCACGTACCGAGCCAGCCGGCGCCCAGAATGAATGTCGACCGTGGTTTACCGGGATATCCCTGAGCGGTGTAGTACTTGCTGGACGCTGACCGAACTCAATCCATGGGAGTACCTGATGCCGAAGAGTTGGAGCTGCGTCGTCTTCTCGCCTTGGCCCAAATCCACCGAAAGGACGCCAGCGGGCTGGTAACGCAGGGGATGAGAAGCATGGGTGATGGGCTGCAGTGCTCGTAACAGTTCAGAGTTGAGGGGAAGCGATTAGTTGGCGGCAGGCGACGAGGGAGTTGAGACCTTGAGCCCGCCAGGTGCCGAAGATTGAGGCCAGCGTCATCTTGGTGTCGGTGCCCTGGGCTGAGCGGGTGCCCCCACTGACCTTGCGGCTGACCACCACCTGGTGCCGGCTGCGCTCGGCGGTGTTGTTATCCGGCGGCACTTCCGGTTGGGCCACGAAGACGAAGAGTTCCTTGATGTGGTTCTCAATGCGACGGCACAGCCTGGCCGGGACGGCCGACGGGTCATCCTGGAAAGAGACGGCAGAGGGCCAGCAGTCGTCTTTCCAGGGCCAGCTTGGCGGTGTGGCGTCGTTTCTCTGCGGGGAGAGTAAAGGTCGTGGCCTGGCGGTAGAGTTGGTGGACGGCGTCAGCCCACTGGGCCAGTGGTCCATCATTTGGGTAGCGTGCTCGCAGGTCGTGGATGTCGCGCAGCAGGTGGGCCCAGCAGCGTTGCTGGGGCCGTCGTAATGGTGGTAGGCGGCAATGGTGGTAGGCAGCATAGAAGTCGCTGACCAGCACGCCGGCGAATTCGTCGCCCAGGACCTCATCCACCACGGCCTTGCCTCGACCACGCCGCAGGAAGTACCGCTGGTCTGGGGTGCTAAAAGTCCACAGGTAGCCGTTGTGTCCGTCCTCCCGCCAGCCGGTCTCATCGGCATGGACCACTGGGCTAGCCCGGACCTGTTCCAGTATGTCTGCCACCATTCCTTGGGCTTGACCAGCCACTTTGCGTATGGCATCCACGATGGCGCCCCGGCTGAGGTGCAGCCCGTGCACGGTGTCCAGGTACCGTTGGATGGTGCGTAACGGCAGCCTGGCCTCCTCCCGCAGGGTGGCGATCAGGCTCACGACGTTCACTCCCAATCGCTGCTGACCCAACGCCACGCCGTCCGTTGCCGCCCGGGGCGCCCAGCGCCGTCGACAGAGGGAACAGGTGCGAGCGATATCGACGTGCTCGGTTACCTGTACCGGAACCTGAGGCAGATCGATGATCTCCCGGGTGCGCTGGACCCAACCACCGGACAGGCGGGTTTCACCGTCGGGACATTGCTCCACTCGGCGCGTGCTCCACTCGGTGAGTGGGCGTCATGCGGGTTCGGGCAAAGCCGTGGGGTCGGGGTTTGCGCGGCCCCTTGGGGCGTGCTGGCTTCCGGTCGGCTTGGGGCTTCAGACCGGGCATCCGACCGGAGCCGCTGGGTTTGGCTTGCCCTTCCCACTGGACAACCCGTTTCTCCAGACGTTCAACGATGGCCTGCTGCCGTTCGATGACCGCCTGTTGCTTGACGATGACGCCAATGAGAACGTCCCGGTCGGCTGTCCTGAGATCAATTTCGGTATCCACCCCAGTTATATGACATAACCGCCCCTCGCTGCACCATCCATCCGCAAACCAAGTACTCCCAATTCACCTCACCAACTCTGCACAGTTACATCCCCTCGTCTGCGTTGAAACGCGTGGCGGCTGCGGGCATACTGTGAGTTGGATTGCCATGGTGCCAGTGGCGCTCAAATCGCTGGACGGCGCCGACCAGGATCAATTGTCACGCTGCCATCGGCTGACCATCACCTGCGAGGCTAAGGTTGACGACACAGGATCACAGAGGTGATGACATCCGGCGAGATACCGATACCGGCTCTGGAGAGCCCAGCCTCCTCCTCGATCTACATTCGACGATCGCCCGCGTGGAGGTCCGCCTTGAGCAGGCCTCCGCCTTGATGGACATCGCGGAGGCATTCATGACCGCGCCAACCAACTCGCTGGCGGTGCTGGCGGCATTGGGTTGCGCCAACGAGTGCGATGCTGAAATCTCCGACTTGGTCGACTTCCTGCCGGGCACCCGTGGGCGGGCCAACGCTGACCTTCCCGAGTCCCAACGGTTTGAGCTGGTCACCCGGACACTCTCCCAACACGGCGAGTTGCGGGAGCGGTTGCGGCAAGCGGTCGAGGGAGAGTGGAACGTATTCGAAGAGCCAGAAGTTTCGCCCAATGGCAACAGGCCGTCGAGTGGTATCAGCACTGCTTCCGTTGTCAGGCTAACCTGCGGGGAGTAAGGCATTGCCTCCGCCACATGGAGGAGAGTGCCCCGGACGGGGTGGAGAGGGTCGCTTACCTGAATGCCCTGATCGAGGCAGCGGACGATCTGGATTTGGAGGCCGATGAATTCGTCGGTCATTCCAGCCGTTCCTCGGACCTCACATCCCAGGAGGACCGTGACGAAGTCTATGGACTGGCCTGTCGGGCCTTCCTGGAAACGCGGGAGATCACCGAACGCGAGATCAGGGTGTACGACGCCCAAGTATCCGTACGGTTCAGCCCGACGATCGAACAAGCCTCCGACCACAAGCTGAGGCATTTTCACCCGACCATCGCGCTGGATGAAGGGAGCAACCTGGTGGTTGTGTCCAGACGGATGGGACACAGCAAGGTCAGCACCACTCTGGAACTCTATGGCCATGTGCTGCCAGGATGGCAGAAGGATTTGGCCGAAAACGTCGCAAATGCCATTGATGGAGATGGTTGTTGATTGCCGCCTTTTTGCCGCCAATACTGGCGGCAAAATGTTTTCTGGCCAAAACATAGCCGATCGGGAAGGCTCGCAGGGGTTCGGTCCCATAGGTGCCCAAGCCGACGAATGATCAGGGGTTTCCGGGTATGGCGTGATTTTTGGGAGGAGCCTGCGCCACCGACGGGCAGGTAGAATGTGGACCGCGGCGATGCCGACTGGAATCCCTTGGAAACCACCCCAAAACCTGCCATGCTGACCATAAGTCTTATCACAGACAGCGCGAGTCGTGGAGTCCCTCCTGCGCGGGAACCACGGGTTTTTGGGATGTCAGTTTTGAGATAGTTTCAAAGCACGAACTGGAGTTAAGCAATGAACGATCGTGAGGAACTTAGGCGCAAGGGTAATGAGATACGGGAACGTCTGCAACACGGCACCTATCCCGTGCGCGAGCGGCCCCGGGCGACGACCAGCATCCCCGGACTGAGAAACTATACCGGGGAGTCTATCTTCGGTGCGGTGTGGGCGCGTCCGGGCCTGGACATCCGCTACCGGATGCTTGCGACCCTGTCCGTACTGTCCTCGCTCCAGCGCCTTTCGCAGTTTCAGACCTACGTCCACAGTGCGCTGAACCTGGGATTGAGCGCGGAGGAGATCCAGGAAGTACCCATCCACTGCTCCCTCTACGCTGGGTTCCCCTCGGCGGTCAACTCCCTGGAACTGGTTCATGAGGCCTTCGGTGAGAGGGGCATCGAGGCGCCGCAGACCGAGGTGCCCGAGCTCAGCCTTGAGGAGATGGAGGCGCGAGGGCGCCAGCTCCGGGAACAGCTCTTCGGCGCCGAGGGGCAGCAGGGTTACGCCAGCGCGCTAGAGGACCTTGCGCCGGACCTGCGGGTTCTCACCTACCAGTACGGGTTTGGGGAGATATTCTTCCGCCCTGGACTGGACCTGAAATCCCGGGTGGTGTGCACCACGGCCGCGCTGGCGGCGCTGAAGGCCGATGCCCAGTTGCGTAACTTCCTGCGTGCCGGACCTCGGGTGGGCTTCTCCAAGCAGGAAATAGTGGAGGTGCTGATCCAGACCGGAGGATACGCGGGCTATCCGGCGGCGTTGAACGCCATCTCCATAGCGGCCGAGGCCTGGAGTTGAGCCAACGGTGGCCCCGTCGATGCTGCGGCTGTGGCCCGCACGACAGTATAATGCGGCCCACTTCTGCTGAGGGGGCCCGCCATGACTGCCGTTGATTACTCCGTGCTGGACAACCCAGAGGCGTCGGCCCGTTCGTTCCACCCCTTGCGGGGCTGGGCCGACACGCCCCCGGGGGCGGTGGATTACGGGATTACCCTCGCTGACGGGACCGTTCTGTCGAGCCGATTCTTCGCGGTTGGGCGGGACAACCCCACGGTGCTATTTTTCTACGGTGGCGGGGAGAACGTCGCCCGTTACGATGAGATCGCGCCGCACTACAATGAAATCGGCGCGAACTTTTTAGTCGCCGACTATCGAGGCTTCGGCGCGTCCAGCGGGTCACCGAGTTTCAACAGCATACTGTCGGACGCGCACCAGGTGCTGGACTGGCTGCGAGAGACGATGCAGGCGCTGCGGTTCACGGGCCCGCTGTACGTCATGGGGCGCTCCATGGGACGTCACTCCGCCGGGGAGCTTGCCATAACTGCCGCCGACCGGATCAACGGCGTAATCATAGAGAGCGGACGGCCTAACCTGGGACGGATAGCTGAGGGGCTGGAGGCGGAGGTGGTACAAGCGCTGGAGGACGACTACCAGGCCAAGTTCTATTCCATCGACATTCCCACGCTGGTGATCCATGGCCAGTGGGACGAGTCGGCGCCGCTGGCCGACGCGGTGGACATGTTCAACAAGCTCGAGACCGCCCACAAACACTTGGAGATCATACCGGGCGCGGGCCACAACGACCTGATGTACGTGGGATTCCAGCAGTATTTCAACGCCATCAAGGGCTTTATGGCCCGGTACGCCGGGCCGAGCCCAGCGACTGCGACCACCGGCGACACCACCGAGTAGGGGCGGGTCCGAAACATCACCTCGGGCCAGTTTCCATTCGAACAGTCATCGCAACCGGGGCGTGACAGCGTGGTCGCTGGAGTTGTCGCTCAGGCTGCAGGAGCGCCACGTCGCCTCACTCTCCGCAACGATAAACTCTGTACGCGTGAGCAGTCACGGATCAGCCGGTAACCCGCTTGCGGCGGTTGGTGATGTAATCGACCAGGACGTATTCGCCCAAGTTTTCGCTGCTGCTGTAGAAGGCCCGGCCGCGATTGATCTTGGTCATCCGGTCCACGAAGTTGACCAACTGGTAGCTGTTTTCCAGCATGAACGTGTTGATGACGATCCCTTCCTGGGTGCACCGGCGCACCTCTTTGAGGGTTTCCAGCTCGGTGCGGTAGCTGGGCGGATACGAGAAGTAGGCCTGCTCACCCTCCAGGTGGGCGGTAGGCTCGCCGTCAGTGATGACCAGGATTTGGCGAGTGCCGCCCTTTTCGCGGGACAGCAGCTTACGGGACAGCATCAGAGCGTGGTGCAGGTTGGTGCCGGACACCCAGTTGTTCCAGGTTAGACCGGCCAGGTCTTTTTCCTCCAACTCGCGGGCGTAGTCGGAAAACCCCACCACATGCAGCGTGTCTCTGGGGTATTGCTGCCGGATGAGGGCGAACAGGGCGAGGGTGACCTTCTTGGCCGCCGCCCAGTTGTTGAACAGACCCATGGAGCGGCTTTGGTCCAGCAGGACGATGGTAGCCGATCGAGTCATGTGCTCGCTGCGGTAGATCTCAAAGTCGTCGGGACGCAGTTTGACCGGCACCTGCGGGCCACCGCGGACGATGGCATTCTTCACGGTGGTTTGGAGGTCCAATTGTAGAGGGTCGCCGAACTCGTAGGTCTTGGTATCGCCCAGCAGGTCGCCTCCGGCCCCCCGAGTATTGAGGTCGTGGTTGCCGATGCGGTCTTTCTTGAGGTGCTGGAACACCTCGCGCATGGCCTTTTGACCGATGCGCCGGATGCCACGGGCGGTCAAGCTGAGATTGTCGTCGTCGGTGATATAGCCGGCGTCTTTCAGCAACTGCCGGAGACGGTCCAGTTCTTCCCAAGCGCGGCGGGCCTCTTCGCCCAATAGCTCGGCGAGTTGTTCCGGGTCAACGTCGTCAAGGTTGCCGCTGCGCATGGCCTGTTGCAAGGATTGTTCCAGTTGGTCCAGATCCTGCATCTGCCGCATCGCTTCCATGGCCTGCTCCAGCGTCATGCTGTCGTCGCCGAGGAACGGATACTGCCGCGCCAGTTCGTCCGGCGGCATCAGCGATTGCATCAGGCTGGCGAACTCGGACATTTCGTCCATCAGGCGTGGGTCCATGGCCGACTGCATGGCGTCTTCCAGTTCGCGGCGCATGTCGGGGGACAGGCTGTCCATGAGCGACTGCATCTGCGCCATCTGCTGCTGGATGCGCTCCATGAGCTCGTCCAGGCTCTGGGGCGGGTCATCGCCGAACATGGGACCCCATTTCTGCATGAAACCCTCGAAGTTGGGGTCTCGGCCCTCCATGCGGTCGCGGAGCATCTGGTTGAGGTCCTGCATCATCTGACGCATCGCCTCCATCTGCTCCGGGCTCATGTTCTGCATCTGATCCTGCATCTGCTGGGATACGTTCTGGGCCATCTGGCCCTTGAGCATATCCAGCAGTTCCTGGAACATCTGCTGGGCGTCCGGGTCCATGAAGTCGTATTCCATCAACTCCTGGATTTGCCCGCCCAGGCCGTCGGGCAAGTCGTTCAGCCGGTCCAGGTTGCGTTGGGCGCGATCCTGAAGCAGCCGGTTCAGGGCGCGTTGCTGCTCCTTGCCTTCCATGTCGTCGGGCTCGGGTTGACCGGCAGCCTCGTCCAGCCGGCGTTGAATACCCTCGCGTTCGGTGCGGAGGATCTCGTCCATCCGTTCCTTCAGGTCATCGACCACGGAATCGAGGTTGCTTTGCTGGAGCTGCTGGCGACGCTGCTGCTTGAGCTGTTCCATGAGTTGGCGCAGGTTGGGCATTTGGGCGCCGTCGCGGTTCTGCATGCCGTTGCGGAACAGGTCGCGCAGTGCCCGGGCCAGATCGCCGTGCTGCAGGAGGTCGTCAGAGAGTGCGTCCATCACCTCGCTGGCATCCACGTCGAAAATCTGCTGGGTGCCATCCCACTGGGAATAGCGATAACGTTGGTACAGCATTGGAACCTCCGGCCGGGCCGGCGCAGGCGAACGACAAGAATGGCGGGATGATAACACACGGGGCGACGGCTCTCGACCACCGTGCGCGCGGCGGTCAGCTGAAGAGGCGATTGAGCCAGGTGACGAAGCGCTGGCAGAGGAGGCCGTTGATCTCCAGGTCGCGGGTGCCAATAGCCTGGCCCATGAGCCTGGGATCTTCCCGGGTTGCAAGCCAAGCGTAGAGTTGGGCGCGAAGGGTTTTGCCAGGAGCGAACTTGCGGTCATCGTCCGAGATGCTATCTATGTACTGTTGAGACAACGGCCAAACCGGGTCGTCTCGTGGGATCATTCCTGCGACGAATTCTTCGATCTCGCCGGCAAGAGTATTGTCTGGCATCAACCATACGCCGACGCGCCTTTCGGCTCCTGGGATAACTGTCCCGGTCGGATCCGGGGCGGCAGGAGGTTGAACGCCGTAAGTACGTAGTTGATGAGCTATCTCGTCCCAACGCGCTCGAGGATGATCGTCCGTGTCAACCAATATTCCCAAAGCCTGTCTCCCCGGCGCCAAGAACTCCGGGCCAATCGACTCCAAAACAGCGTTGATGTTGCCACGGTCCGATATGAAAAAATCAGGAAGTTCCGGATTGCGGTTACAAATCTGCCAAACCACGTGCTTGTCGTTTCGTCCTTCGACCAACAGGAGTTGAGGTTCCGTTTCATCAGATTCGATGCGAGCCATTTAAGTCATCTCACCTCAATACCGTGTTTGGCCGCAGCTCTGAGGGTCTCCTCCGAATACTCCACGGCCCGAAGCTGCTCGCCGTTTCGTTGGATGCGATACAGTACGCCTTCCACATCCTCCAGCTCGTTGGCTGCCTGGGCGAAACCCACCACGCTATCCCAGCCGTGTGTAGTAGCTAAAACTTGCACATTATTTTCGTGCGCCGTTTGCATTACCATTTTCCAGAAATCGCGCTGGACCGAATGGTGTATCCCATTCTCTGTTTCATCAATCACTAGAAAACCGTCCCGACTGTTTGCAAGCGCCAAAGCCACTCCGAAAAGGCGGACCGCGCCATCGCCTAAACTCTGTAGAGGCACGGGCATCGCTTGGCCAGCTATCTTGACTACGACTCGTCGGCCACGAACAGAGTCCCGTCGGGGTGGATCGCCTATCACCGCTATTCCTTCGACCGCAGCATCAAGCACTAAATTTAGTGCCTCCATTGCCAGAGATTCGTCGTCGGTCAGCACAACTTCGTCCCAATAACGGGCCAAATCTGAGTTGCGGGGAAGTCCCGGACCTAAAGTCTCGCACACGGTCTCCGTGTGCAGTTCAGGTGCCAGAGTCGCGGCCCGTTGACGACGCATGCCGTCTATTGGATAGTCGATGGGAATGTCGCGCTGCTGCTGTCCGCCGAATTCAATTCTAAGGACCAGCACCTCGTCTTCGGGGAACAGGGAAGGTTGGAACATTCCTGATTCTCTGCGAGATGTCCACAAGCAACTAACGGTTAAATCCGGTCCGTTGTCCGTTGGTCCGATCCTAATGCTATGTCCGGCCGGCATTTCACGGCCGTAAAACATGGCACTCCAATCGCTGGTCATCATCCCCGCGCCGTCTTCGTCAGTGAAGCGTCGGACTTCTTCACGGTTGCGCAGTATGCTAGCGAGAACATTTGCGCGACCGAGGGCTGCGTATGCTTTGATAGAATCAAGCACCGTCGTCTTGCCAACGCCGTTCTTGCCAGCCAGCAGCGTTACGCGGCCCAGCCGCGGTATCGTCAGTTCGTCGATGCCTCGGAAGTTTTTGATGACCAAGCTGGGGAGGTGCAGGTTTTGGTCTTGCGTTGGTTCTGACATGATGGCTCCCCTGATTGGCTACTTGATGACGGCCGCAATTGGCGGGGGCGGTTTTCCGATATAATCCCAGTCTAAACTATCAATTCGGCATGGGGAAATGATAGCCCCGGGAGGACGCATGAAGTACGACGTTATCGTGGTTGGAGGCGGCGCGGCCGGTTCCACTCTGGCGAGCCGGCTGGCCGAGGATGCGAACACCTCGGTGCTGCTGCTGGAAGCCGGCAACGACTATCCGGACCCGGCCGTGTTGCCGGACGATGTCAAGTTCGGCGGCACCAGGTACGCCGAAGCCCAGGATTCCATACACAACTGGGCGCTGCGGGGCACCATTACCCAGGAGCAGGGCGAGATTCACGTCGCCCAGGGCAAGGTGATTGGCGGTGGCTCGTCCATCAACGGCCAGGCGATGCAGCGGGGTTTCCCGGAGGACTTCGACAACTGGGCCGCAATGGGCAATGACGAATGGTCCTACGACAGGGTCCTTCCCTTCTATCGGAAGATGGAGAACGATCTGGACATCCAGGATGATTACCACGGTTCCGACGGTCCCATGCCGGTGCGCCGCCGGGTATCCGGCACGTGGGCGGACATCCAGAAGGCCTTTCACGATGCCTGCCTGGCCGAAGGCTACCCGGCCGTGGAGGACACCAACGGACCCAACCCGACGGGCGTAGGCGTGTCTCCCACCAACAATCTGGGCGGCATCCGGATGAGCGCGGCCATGACGCACCTCAACCCGATGCGGCACCGGCTCAACCTGACGGTTCGGGGCAACGTGTACGTCCGGCGGGTCCTGTTCGAGGGCAACAACGCGGTCGGCGTCGAGGCGGAGAGCGGTGGCGAAATGTTCACCGTTGGCGCGAATAGGGTCGTGCTCAGCAGCGGAGCGATCCGGTCGCCACAACTGTTGATGCTATCCGGCGTAGGCCCCAGAGAGCACCTGCAGCAGATCGGGATCCCCGTGATCCACGACAGCCCGGGAGTTGGCCAGGGTCTTTGGAACCATCTGAGTGTGCACATCACATACAAGGTGAAGGATGGCAAAACGCTGACCGGGGATCTCGACGCGCCTCACTTCGGGCTGCACTACTCCGCCAGCGGCTCCGGCTATACCAACGATATGGTTCTGCGGTCCAGCACGGTGGTGGACGAACGTGAGGAGAAGGTTGCGGGCGTGCGAACGCGGTACAACACGGGGGACGTGCCAGCGGACCGGGCGGCGCGGATCTCCTGCACGCTGGGCCTGCCGGACGGTTCGGGGTTTGTTCAGTTGCAGTCATCCGACCCTGACGTGCAGCCGGAGTTCAACTATCAGTATCTGCAGCATCCCAATGACGCCCGAAGGATTCGGGAAGGCATTCGCTTCGGCGCTCGGATGTTGGAATCTGACGCCTTCAAGGACGTGTACGATTTCCGCATCAACCCGCCGGATGACATCCTGAACGACGACGGCGCCCTGGACCTGTGGGCACGGCAAACGGCTGGCACGGCGCGCCACGTTTCCGGCACCTGCCGCATGGGGCCGGACGGTGACGCCATGGCGGTGGTCGACCAGTATTGCCGGGTGCGTGGTGTCGAGGGGCTTTGGGTGACGGACGCCTCGGTAATGCCGCGGGTCCCCCGCTCAGGCGGAATTCACCCCACGGTGATCATGGTGGCGGAGCGAGTGGTCGACTGGATCGCGGCCGGGTAATCCAGCGCTGATCACCTCGGGTCACCAATGACCAACGATCGACCCGGACCTATTCGTCCGGGTCGATCACTATCTCGGGGTGGGTGTCGACACCGTACCGTTGGAACACTGCGTCGATTTGCTCCAGATCTGCGCCGGACAGCGCCCATTCCAGACCGGCGACGTTTTCCTCCACCTCCCGCACGGTGCGGGTGCCAACGAGCGCTACGCTGACGGCCGGGTTTGACAATACCCAACGTAGGGCGAGGTGAGGCATCTTTTTGCCCCTGGCTTGGGCAATGGGCTTGAGTTCCTCGACGACCTGGAGGTTGCGCTGGAAGTGCTCCTCGGCAAACACGCCCACGTTCCAGCCGGGTCTACCGCCGGTGGCCCGCCAGTCGTTGTTGCCGAAGGTTGTGTCCGCCGACATCGCGCCGGTCAGCAGACCGAACGCCAGGGGGCCATATACCATGACGCCGGTTCCCTGATCGAGGCAGTGCGGAAATATTTCCTGTTCCATGCGCCGGTCGAACATGTTCAGGCCATATTGGACGATGTCCACGCTGCGGACATCCTCGCATTCATTGATCTGGTCCAGGGTGAAATTGGAAACGCCGACCGCGCGGACCTTGCCCTGACGCACGAGGCTGTCCAGCGCGTGCATGGTCTCGTCAAAGGGCGTGTTCACGTCCGGCCAGTGGATGAGCAACACGTCCAGATAATCGGTTCCCAGGTTCTGCAGGCTTTGCTCGACGGATGCGAAGACGGACACCATGCGGCTGTCGCGACCCTTGGGCCGATCTGCGTAGCCCACACCGCACTTGGTGACGACGATAACGTCCTTGCGCCGATCACCCAACGCCCTGCCCAGCACTATCTCCGACTCCCCTCTGCCGTAGGCCGGTGCGGTGTCGAAGCAGTTGATGCCGAGGTCGACGGCACGGTTGACGGCGGCGTAGAGTTCGCTGCCGTCAACGTCACCGTAGGTGCCCCCCATTTCCCAGCAGCCGAATCCCAAAACCGAAACGGTCATGTCGGTGGGTCCAAAACGCCGGTATTCCATGGGATTGCTCCTCTACGACGAAGGTTTAAGCGTCGTCACTCCAAATTAGGCGACACGCCCCGGCTGGGAGAGACGCTCTCGTAGGCGTTGGCGATGCGGAAAAGGTTTCCCTCCTCCCACGGGCGGGCTATGAACTGGAGACCTATGGGCAGTCCCAGTCCGCTGAAGCCGCACGGCACGGTGATGGCCGGGAAGCCAGTCGCGTTCATCGGGCTGGTGTTGCGGGAGACGTGGCCGGAGCCGGGGCCGCGCACCTTCTGACGCCGTCCTTCCACGTCGATGGTATCAGCGTCGATGCGGGGCGCGGGCAGAGGCGTGGTGGGAGTAACGAGGAAGTCCACATCCTGAAGGACGCGGGCGTGCTCCTCCTTGATGATGCGCTGGACCTTCATGGCCTTGGAGTAGTCCCGGCCCAGCACGAACTGGCCGGCCAGGGTGCGGTATAGAGTGTCGGGCCCGTAGTCCTCGCGGCTGGAAGCGATATACGGCTCGTGGGTTACCACGCTGTCGGCCATGCTGGAAAAGCGCAACGCGCCGGCGTACTGCATACTGGGAACGCTCACCTCGCGGGTTGCGACGCCCAGCTCTTCCAGGGCGGCTATGGCGCGCCGAACGGCTTCCTCAACCTCGGGATCGAGGAGGTCGAAGTAGTAGTTGGACGGGATGCCCATGGTGAGCCCACTGACACCGCGTTCCATGATAAGCGCGTAATCATCCACTGGGACCGGCACGGTGCTGGGTTCCAGGGGGTCATAGCCGGCGATGGCCTGCAGAACGAGCGCGCTATCCCGGACGGAACGGGTCATGGGGCCAATGTGGTCACCGTTGAAACTGGTCACCAACAGGCCGCGTTGGCTGACTCTTCCGAAGGTCTGCTTGAGCCCAACGACACCGCAGAACGCGCCCGGCAGGCGCACTGACCCGCCCAAGTCGGTTCCCAGGGACGCGAAGGTGACGCCGGCAGCCACGTTGGCGCCTCCGCCTCCGCTGGAGCCGCCGGGAATGTGGTCGACGTTCCAGGGGTTGTGCACCGCGCCGTAATGCGGGTTGTTGGACGTCGCCCCGGCGGCAAACTCCTCCAGGTTCTCTTTGCCGATGATGATGGCGCCGGCTGCCTTGCAACGGCGAACGACCTCGGCATCTTCGTGGGGAACGTGGTCCCGTAACACCTTGGTTCCTACCGTGGTGGTGATACCGCCCGTGGCGATGTTGTCCTTGATGCCGATCGGTATGCCGTGCAGCGGGCCCAGGTACTCGCCCCGGGACAGGGATTCCTCGGCTTCTTCGGCCTGGGCGAGGGCTTGCTCCCGCATGATGGTTATGAAGGAGTTGAGCGTGGGTTGGCGGCGCTCGGCCTCGGCAAGTGCGGCCTCGGCAAGGTCAACGGGAGATACCTCCCTTGCCCGTATCAGAGGAGCGACTTCGGAAATGGTCAGCTTGAGCAGGTCGGAATCAGGCATCAGTTTCCGCTCCTTCCGCGGCCCGGAGGAGCCGCGCGGACGGGACATCGGACAGGTCGAGATCGCGCAGGTTCTGGAGTTCGGACAGGTAGCTCTCCAACTCCGGTTTGATCAGCGCCAATTCGGCGTCGGACAACTCGAACCCGCCGTATTCGGCCACTATGCGCCTCAGCGTTTCGTCGGATACTGGCATTCGCTTTACCTCCCGCATGGTCGAGGTTAGGCGCGAGTGTACATATCGTGTCGTGCAGAGGCAAGGAAACGCGTTGCAGACTGAATGCCGGCCCGGCTCGAGTGCCAAGTCAGTGGCGCCGTTTCAGATTGCCGCTCGCTTTTGCCGTGTGCTATACTCGCGACCGATCTCGCGCCAGACTAAGAGAGAGGACAAAGCTTATGGTACAAGCCCCGGAACGCCCGGCGGAGAGTGTGGTGAACGCGGCTCCCGCTCTGGAACCGATCACGATGAAATCTTTGCTGGAGGCCGGCGTCCACTTTGGTCACCAGACTAGGCGGTGGAACCCGCGCATGCGCCGGTATATTTTCACACAGCGCAACGGGATTCACATCATAGACCTGCAGCAGACCATGGGGCTGATCACCGACGCATACCGAGCGATGGTGGAGCTGGCCGCGAACGGTGGCAAGGTCCTTTTCGTCGGTACCAAGAAGCAGGCGCAGGATGTTATCGCGTCCGAGGCCGAGCGCACCGATCAGTGGTACGTGAACCAACGCTGGTTGGGCGGTACGCTGACCAACTTCCAGACCATCAAGGGGCGCATCGACCACATGAAGCGCCTACAAGAGCAGCGGGACACGGGCTATCTGGCGCGGTTGCCCAAGAAGGAAACGGTGCGTCTGACGCACACCCTGGACAAATTGGAAAAATATTTTACCGGCCTTCGCAACATGGACCGGCTGCCCTCTGCGCTCTTCGTCATTGACATCGGCAAAGAGGACATTTGCATCGCCGAGGCGCGCCGGCTGAACATTCCCATTTACGCGATCGTTGATACCGACTGCGATCCGGGCCAAGTTACGCATGCAGTGCCCGGCAATGACGATGCGGTGCGCTCCATTCGACTGATTACGGGACGGATGGCATCGGCAATCGAAGAAGGCCAGGCACAGCGTGAGGCGTTGCAAATCGCGCAAGCCGACGCGGAGACAGGCGAAGAGGGTCAGGAAGAGGACGCCAAGCCTTTCAGCAACACCGTGACGCTGGAAGAGTTGGGTCAGATGATGTCCTCTCGGCCGCTCGAGCCGTAAATGGCAAGCCTGATCAATCGCCCGATCGCATCAACCACAGGAGGCTCAAAAGTTGCCTGCAGTAACCGTTGAACTGATAAAAAGCCTGCGCGAACAGACCGGCGCGGGCATCAGTGATTGCAAGCGAGCCTTGGAAGACAACGAGGGAGATTTGGAGCAGGCCATGGCCGCGCTCCGGCAGAAGGGATTTGAGCAGGCGGCCAAACGGGCCGACCGCGAAACCTCCCAAGGGTTGGTTGAGTCTTACATCCACACCGGCGGTCGGGTTGGTGCGTTGGTGCAATTGGGCTGCGAGACCGACTTCGTGGCGCGCACCGACGAGTTCCGCTCGTTGGCGCACGACATTGCCATGCAGGTAGCGGCAATGTCTCCGATATACCTGAACGAAGAAGACCAGGACGAAGGAGATGATCGCCCCGCCGCTCAGGTGTGCCTGATGCAACAGCCGTTCATCAAAGATGGTTCGAGGACCCTCGAGGATCTGGTGCGGGAAACGGCCGCGCAAACCGGGGAAAATGTCCGCGTGGTCAGCTTCCGTAGGCTGGCGCTCGGGGAGTAACCAACCAAGCGTAAACGGCATCCCTCTCGGGTTGGTGCTGCGTCGGGTTTGACAAATGGTTTCCGCCAGCGTCCAGGGTGAAACGATCTATCGCCGCGTCCTGTTGAAGGTCAGCGGCGAATCTTTACAGGGATCGGGTCCAGATGCCATTGATCCCGAAGCCGTCTCTTATATCGCAGATCAAATCATCGATGCCCACTCCAGGGGCGTGGAAGTGGCGGCTGTGGTTGGTGGCGGCAACATCTGGCGTGGCTCTGCCGCCGAGCGGAGAGGAATGGAACGGTCCACCGCGGACTACGCCGGTATGGTGGCGACCATCATCAACGGGCTGGCGTTGCAGGACGCCCTGGAGCGACGGGGGATCATCACGAGGACTCAATCAGCATTGCCGATACAGGCAGTTGCCGAGCCATATATTCGCCGTAGGGCCATCCGCCACCTGGAAAAAGGGCGGGTTGTGCTGTTTTGCGCCGGATCCGGCAATCCCTACATGTCCACCGACACGGCTTCCGCTCTGCGGGCGCTTGAAGTTGGAGCGGAGGTGTTGCTGATGGCGAAAAACGGCGTCGACGGGGTCTACGACTCTGATCCCAAGACCAATCCCGAGGCAGTGCGGTTCGGCAACCTGGAGTACCTGGATGCGGTCAATCGCCGGCTGGAGGTGATGGACTCCACGGCGATGACGCTTTGCATGGACAACGAGATGCCGATCATAGTCTTTGATATATTCGAGCGGGGCGCGATGGGTCGCATTCTGCGAGGAGATGTGGTGGGAACGACCATCGACGACGGCTCCCGGCGCAACGGATCGTAAGACGAGAACTGCCGTATCACGACGCTCAGCTGGAAAGGAGGGACCAAATGCCGGATCGCAACAATAGGGCCAACGGCGGCGATCAGGATGGGCCGGACATGGAGGCCGTGCTGGTTGAAGCGGAGCGCAAAATGGGGCAATCGATTGAAGCGATGCGTCGTGATATAAGCACGCTTCGCACGGGACGCGCGACACCCGCACTGGTCGAAGACTTGCTGGTTGACTACTATGGCTCGCCGACCCCGCTCAAGCAGATCGCTTCCATATCGGCCCCAGACGCCCGTGCAATCATGGTTCAGCCTTGGGACCGGCAGGCCTTGCGTGACATCGAGCGGGGCTTGACCCAGTCTGAAATGGGGTTCAACCCGTCCAATGACGGCAACGTGATCACCGTGCCCATACCACCTCTGACCCAGGAACGTCGCCGGGAAATGGTGCGGTTGTTGAAGCGCAAGGCGGAAGACAGCAAGGTGGCGGTCCGCAACGTACGGCGCGAAGGCGTGGACTCCCTGCGGAAGATGGAACGGGGAAAGTCGATTTCGCAGGATGAGAATCGACGAAGCCAGGATTCGCTGCAAAAGACCACCGACACCCATATCAAGGCCATCGACGACGTTGCCGCCACGAAGGAAGCAGAGATCATGGAGGTATAGCTCCAGGCTCAGACTCATGGGCACGCGCTAGCGTGACCCTACCCCGCTGTTCGACGCCCGTCATATCCGGGGCCTCGTCCTGATGAGAACCGATAGGCGGGCAAAAACTTGCCCGCACCCCTCCTTAATCAGTCTCACACATTCATTCCCGTGCGGCGCGGATGCAGCCGTACCGTTCGGTACAGCGCCGGGTCAGTACAACGCCGGGTCGCATCAGAGCCACTTGGGAGCGCCCGCTCCCCGCTATTTACCATTTGTTCATGTCGCATCAGTCTAACTCTTCCGACACAACCCGCTGCCTGCCGGCCACCGATGCCGGCTCCGAAAGCGATCCGATACCCGGCCATGTGGCCATCATCATGGATGGCAATGGACGTTGGGCGGAGCGCCAGGGTCTCCCGCGGAAAGCGGGGCATCGGCGCGGGGTGAGCAACATACGCCGGATTGTCGAGTTGTTAGCCAAGCGTGGGGTCAAGGTAGTTACGCTCTACGCCTTCTCAACAGAAAACTGGCGACGACCCACCGATGAGGTGGACGGTCTGATGGAAATTCTGGCGGAAGAGATCGAGCCGCAGACCCGGGAACTGCACAAAGCAGGCGTTAGGTTGGTCCACTTGGGCGACACGCGCCCGCTGGATCCGGCACTCCAGGATGCGATACGGCGAGCTCAGGCCACCACCGAGCAGAATGTGGGTATCACGGTCAACGTCGCTTTCAACTACGGCGGTCGGTACGAAATTCTGCAAGCAGTGAGGCGGATGTTGGCTGACGGAGTGGATCCCGAGTCGGTGAACGAATCGCTGTTCAGCCGGTACCTGTACACCGACGGTTGCCCCGATCCGGACCTGATCATACGTACCGGCGGTGAGCAGCGGCTCAGCAACTTCCTCATCTGGCAGGCCGCTTACAGCGAGTATTACCACACGCCAGTGCTTTGGCCGGACCTGGATGCGGGAGAGCTGGATCGCGCTCTTAGCGCCTACGGTCAGCGGCAGAGGCGGTACGGCTCCCTGGACAACCAGGATATTCCTTCGGGAGCGTAGGACGGGTGCTGTTCCATCGGGTTCTGACTGCCCTGGTGGGCGTGCCCGTAGTGCTGGCAGGCGTATGGTTCGGCCCGCCGTGGATCACCGTCCTGGCGGTTGTCGCTGCGATCATCGGGGTGAGGGAGGCGTATCGGCTGTATCCCACTTCCACGCGGACGCCGGAAGACGATGGCATCGAGGATACGCCACTACCCGTCGAAGATACGCCATTTCCCGCAGAGGATACGCCACTACCCGTGCTGTTGGGTGGCGCATGGGCCGTGGCGTTGGTGCTGGCCGGAGAACTGGCGGTGCGGCCGGCGGATTTCGGGTGGGCAGTTCTGGGTATATGCGCCGTCGGTATGGTCGTGGCCGGGTTGTGGATGATCGCCGCATGGCACGGGCAGCGCCCGGTGGCCGCGGCGGGCTATTTGGTCCTGTCACCGGTCTACATCGGAGGAGCGTTGGCGTGCGCTACCGCGCTTCGCGGAATAGACGGATTGCCCAGGATATGGAGGGCGAAAGCAGACAGCCAGGCACCTTCCATATCTCTACCCCCGTCGATAGAAGACGATGGGATCAGTGAACCCTTTGAAATCGCTCCCGACATCCCGGCGGGCGATGGCGGGTTTTGGCTCCTGCCTGACATAACCGGCCCTGATTTGGCACAGGAGGCCGCCGTTCTCACGGAAACCGGCTGCTGGTGGCTGCTGTTGGCGATCCTCACCGTGTATGCCGCGGACACCGGCGCGTACGCCGCAGGTCGGCTCTTCGGCAGGCATCGCATGGCCCCGAGCATCAGCCCGGGGAAGACGTGGGAAGGAACCGCCGGAGGAATGCTGGCTGCGGTGATAACCGCGGTGGTGATTGGAGGGCTGTTTCCGCTGAAATTGGAGATTTGGCAGCTGGTGACGATCGGTGTTATTTTAGGCACCCTATCGCCGATCGGCGATCTGTTGGAATCCAAGGTCAAACGCTTGGCGGATGCCAAGGACTCAGGCAATCTGTTTCCCGGCCACGGCGGGATGTTGGATCGCTTGGACAGTATTCTCCCGTGTTTAATAGTGGTTTACGTTCTGGCGGCCGTGAGTACCCCCTAATGACTGACCCGGAAGCGAATACATGCGGCGCATAGTTATACTCGGCTCTACCGGATCAATCGGGCGTCAAACCCTGGACATTGTCCGGGCGTTCCGCCAAGAGTTTGAAGTGATCGGTTTGGCGGCTGGCAACAATACCGCCCTGCTTCTCGAGCAAGTAGCCGAGTTCACCCCGGACTACATTTGGTGCTCCAACCCGCCGGCGGAGATGCCGGACGGCACGAAAATACTGCCGATGGCGGAGATGGCGTGTCTTCCGGAGGTGGACCAGGTGATGGTCGCTTTGATGGGCGCGGTTGGCTTGGCTCCGACGATGAGCGCCCTGCGTGCGGGGAAGCAGGTCGCGCTGTCCAACAAAGAACCGATCGTCATGGCCGGTCAGATCCTGAAGGCAGCGGAAGCTGAATACGGGGGAGTCATCCTTCCGGTGGACAGCGAGCCCAGCGCTATCTGGCAGTGCCTGCAGGGCGAAGACAACCACATCCGGCGTTTGATGATTACCGCCAGCGGCGGACCGTTTCGGCGCACGCCGCTGGACGAACTGGATAAGGTCACTCCCGAGCAGGCGCTCCGGCACCCGACCTGGCGAATGGGCGACAAGATTACCATCGATTCCGCCACGCTCATGAACAAGGCCTTTGAGGTAATCGAATCGCGTTGGCTGTTCTCCGTGCCGTGGGAAGACATCGCGGTGGTAGTGCATCCCCAAAGCACCATACATTCCATGGTGGAGTTCGACGACGGATCGGTGAAGGCTCAGTTGGGGCCACCGAGCATGCGTTTGCCCATACAGTACGCCCTGTTCCACCCCAAGCGTTTTGCCAACGACGAGATACCTCGTTTGGACATCGGGGCTCCGTGGTCGCTGGACTTCGAACCGTTGGAGCCAAAGCGTTTTCCCTGTTTTGACCTGGCGGTCTCTGCCGGCAAGACCGGGGGCACAATGCCCGCCGTGCTGAGCGCCGCAGATGAGGTGGCGGTGCAGGCCTTCCTGTCCGGCAGCATTGGTTTTACCGACATCTACAGGTTGGTTGACCGAGTGCTCAGCGAACACAATCCTCAGCCATCGCCGAATTTGGATGCTATATTAGATGCAGACCGCTGGGCCAACCGGCGCGCTGCCGAGATCGCGAGCAGCGGGGTGAATTAGCCGGCCTGGCGACCCAAAGCTATGGATACGTGGATAATCGCGGTGGCATCGTTCGTGCCGATGTTGCTGCTCCTGGTGGTGGTGCACGAACTGGGGCACTTCTGGTCGGCCAAGGCCTTTGGGATCAAGGTGCTCGAGTTTGGCGTGGGGTATCCGCCACGGGCCGTCAGCATCTACACCGGCCGAACCGAAACACTGCTCACTCCCGGCACCGTCTGCCTCAACGCTTCCATCGGCGCCGTGCGGCCAGGCCAGGTGATCCGCGTTCTATCCGGTGAAAATCCCGAGGGCCAACTGGTAGCTCACTTTATCGAGCTGCCCGAATCGGGTCGGTGGGGAGGATTGCTTCAATCTCTTGTTGGGTTGGCGGGCTTTGGCCGGGGACCTCAATCCGAGAGCAATCCAGGACAAATCGCGCGCAGACGGTTGGACGACGTGCAGACGGATGAGTACCTCCGCCACGAGGGACGTGTTCGAGAGGTGTTGCCGGATCGCATCGTGCTGGCCGATATGATCTACTCCGTCAACTGGCTGCCGTTGGGCGGGTTTGTGAGGCTATCGGGCGAAAACAACCCGGCGGCGCCCGGCAGCCTGGCACGCCGGGGTGTCGGTCAAAGGGCGATCGTCCTGGCGGCCGGGTCAGCGATGAACGCGCTTTTCCCCATAGTGGCGTTTGCCATTATGTTCATGGTCCCGCACACGGAAATGGTAGGGGGATCCGCGGAAATCACATCGGTTGCGCCAAACTCACCGGCGGAAGCAGCGGGTCTGTTTGCCGGAGACCGTGTCCTGCAAGTGGGCGACCATCCCTCGGGTACACCGCAAGAATTGCCCAGAGAGGTCCATCTCTCCGCCGGTACCGAGATGACCTGGATCATCGAACGGGACGGGCAGCGACAGGTGGCCCAGGTGACACCGCGTGTGAACCCGCCTCCGGGTGAGGGCGCTGTTGGGATCACATTTGCCATAGTGGACCAACAGGAGGTCCGGCGAATTGAACCTCCATGGACTGCCGCCCGCCTCGGGGTGACCAGCACATGGGACATGCTGACCCTGATGGGGAGAGAGATCCGAGGCTGGTTCGGCGGCGGCCGGGGACCGGAACTGAGCGGACCCATCGGTATCGCACAGATCACCGGGGAGGTAACCCGCCAGGGCGGCCTCGAGGGGTGGGTGCTGGTGGCTATTCTGTTGAGCATCAACCTGGCGGTGCTGAACATACTTCCGATTCCGATGCTGGACGGCGGGCGTCTCCTGTTCGTATTCATCGAGTGGGTCCGCGGAGGCAAACGCGTGCCCTCCGAAAAAGAAGGATTGGTCCATCTGATCGGGTTCGTGGCTCTGTTGGCCCTGGTGATCGCTATCTCCGCCAATGACATAATACGGTTGGTGAGAGGCATATCCCCGCTGGGTGGATGACCCACTGACTCCAGCCAGGCGGGCGGTCCAAGATAGGGGACGGGTCTCCGCTGTGTTCAGCACGCTGGTCCGTCGGACTCCGTCAAAATTCATTCACGGGCGGATTGCGGCTCCGTGACTGGCCCGTCTGCCATCGCCGGAGCGGGTGGGATTCTCCAATGCCGACGGGTTCCGCGGCCAGGCAACGAGAGGATGCGCGCTCAGCCAGGACTGCTTACAGCGTGCTGGCGTGGGGCCCGGTAGTTGCGCGATCCAGAAAAAGTGCGGCCCCCGCGTCTTTGACACAGGGGCCGTCAACAGGCGCCGTTGTGGTTTCGCTTACTTCAAATGCTCGTTGAAGAATGCTACGGTGCGCGCCTGAGCGTCGTCAGCGGCAGCTTGGTCATAGCTGTCGCGGTCGTTGCAGTTGAAACCGTGGCCGGCGCCGGAATACATCTTGAAGTCGTAGGACTTCCCGGCTGCATCCAACGCTGCTTCGATTTGAGAAACGTCCGCCGGCGTGGGGTTGCCGTCGGTCTCGCCGAAGTTGCCCATCAGCGGGATGCTGATGTTGCCGGTGCCGTCGATGGGGGTCACACCATCGCTGTACGGGGCCAGTATGGCGCCACCGTAGTAGCACACGCCAGCGGACAGACCGGAACAAGAGCTAGCGGCCAGGTAAACCACGCGCCCACCCATGCAGTATCCGACTATCCCGATGTTCTGGCCGCGGGTTCGCGGGTAGGTGCGCTGCAGGTAGTCGATCGTTGCGTTGATGTCGGCGATAATCCCCTGCCCTGTCAGCGCCGGCATGTAGGTGTTGACCGCGGCGTCAAAATCGTCCGGCGTGTAGCCCAGCATTGGGTTGGGGTTGCGCTCGTTGCGGTGGAACAGGGCCGGAGCAACGGCCACGTAACCCTCGGCGGCGAAGCCGTCGGCTACCTTCTGGATGTGCTGGTTAGCGCCAAACGCTTCCTGCACGACGATGATGGCCGGCAAGCTCGTACCGGCGCTGGGCGGTGGGAAGCTCACATAAGCGGCCATATCGCCGGCTTCAGCGATATTGGCGCCCGATTCGCGTTCGTCCGTGGCTTCAGGCATTCGGATGTTTTCCCAGAACGACGGCATAGTATTTCCTCCTCCATTGGTTGCGCGAACTACAGTGATACGGCGGCTCGCCGGTGGCATAGCACGCTCGTCCGCGAGCCGTATCTTTCGTGCGCCGGAATTGTAACAAAGGATTGCGGGCCAAACAAGCGTGTTGCCGCCACGAGGCGGCGGCGCGGACTGGCAGTCGAAGGGGAAACCTTGTCAGGGAGGGAACCTCGTCAGGTGGCGAAGCCGACCGGCCCGGCCCCGGCCTCGCCCTTGGGGAAACGACAGTTGCGGCGTCGATGTCCCAACGGTCGGCGCGGCCGGCATCGGTATAACCGATGGCTTACGCAGCGCGGCGCCGGCGGCCGATGAAATCTGCAATCCACATCGCGCAAACTGACGCGACGGTCAGGATTGCAGACAGGACAAACGCCTGCACGTAGTCGCCCTGAAGGTCGAACATCAAGCCGGCCATGATCGGCCCCAGAAAGATTGCCGCTCCGCGTCCCATTTCGACAAACCCCATCACGGTACCCAGGGACTCGCTGGGGAAGATGTCCGCGGCCTTGGCTCCAATTATCAGGCCACTGATGCCGTCCGTAATGCCGGCCAGGCCCACATACACCGCCAACGGCCAAAAACTCGCACCGTCGCCCAGCCAAAGCACCAGGAGCACGGCTCCCGCGGCAACGCTCATGCCGACGGTATAAACCGATTCCCGTCCCCAGCGGTCGGTAGCCAGCCCCATCAGAGGGCGAGCGAACACGCTGACCAATCCCACTGCGCCCAGAGTGTTCGCGGCCGTTTGTATGCTGTAACCCGCCAGAACGAAAAACGTGACCAGGTGAACGCGTATCATCTGTGTACCGGTGGACCCGAACACGCGGGTTAGCACCAGCATCCACAATGCGCTGTCGCGGACTGCGTTGCCCAAGGTTGGCGCCTCCCGTGCTCCACTCGGGGCAGGGCGGGCGCCCTGACTTTCTGTCCCGGTCTGGGGTTCCGTGGCGTCTTTTGGCGCCAACGGCACGGGTCCGGTTTCCGGGAGGCGGCGCTGAAACAAAACGTTGGGCAAGGCGACCAGCACGGCGAAGATGACGCCGAAGATGCGGTAAGCCCAACGCCAGCCTACCTCGGTGGTCAAGACCCCGGCCAGAGGGGCGAAAATCGCCTGGCCAATAGGGTTGCCGCTGTCCGCCAGGCCCAGCATGCGGCCGCGAGTCCGGGGAAACCACGGAGCGACGGTTGCGGTCATCGAAAAGGATGAGATGGCAGTGTGTCCGATCCCGGCGAAAACGCTGTAAACGATGAACATCTGCCACAGCTCGGTGGTGTAGCTGGACGCAACCCAGCCGAAAAGGATGCATAGTCCCGCCAGTGGGAAGAGGACACGAGCCCCCCATCTATCCAACAGGATGCCGAGAAATGGAGCGCAGATAGCGCCTATCAGTCCGGCGAGGGAAAAGACCGCTGAGGTATAGGTCGCGCTGCGGCCGAAGGCGTCTTTCAGGGCATTGAAATAAACGGCCTCGCTGTTTTTGGTACCGCCCTCGACGGTAAGGTTTCCCAGTGACAGTACGAAAATCACCCAGCCGTAGTGAAGGCGGTTGCGAGCTGCCCTCAACATGCGTGGGGTCGTGCCCGCCTGGCGTGATGGGTGAGTGGGAATTTCCTTTGTCCGAAGCCGGTCCCGTAGCAGAATTCGAAGCCTGTGCGGTGCATCGGGCGATTATACACAGCCTCACGCGGGGGCCTGAGGGTTACGCCGGATACGGGGTGGGTCCGCATGCCCGGGGGACAGGTGAATCGGTCTCGGGGGTACGCGGGTTGTTTGGACCGGGATCGAATCCGAAAGCGGGATTCCCGCTCACTCGGTGGAGGAGGCGGTACGGCTGGATAGCCCGTGCCGCATGGTCAGCCCGGCAGCGCACAAGGAAAGGGAAGCGAAGCTGATCACCATCAGAACCAACCTGAGGTCGCCAGTCAGTTCCTGAAGCAGTCCCGTAACCAGCGGTCCCAGCGTTATTCCCGCGGAGCTCATCATTTGAATGAACGCCAGGCTGACAGCGATTTCTCGCGGGCGAATACCGGAAAGATTGAACGGGACCGAATAAAGCACCGGCCAGAATCCCCAGGCGATGCCATTGACGAATGTCAATGCCAGCAACGCTGGAATGGATCCTGTCATTGTCATGGCCGCGAAAGTTGCGGCCATGGTGACTCCGGTGCCGAGCAAGATCGTTCGGCCCTGGTCCGAGTTCATGACCAACCACCCAAACCCCAAACCGCTAACGCCGCCCATGAAAATTCCCAGAGCCAAAATGCCGCCCGACCACATCAGCGGCATCTGGTAGGTATCCAACATGAGGGTGGGATAGAAACTCAAAAACCCGGACCAGGCAGCCGTGGCTCCCACGAACCCCAGGCCGCCAATCCAAAGATCACGATATCGAAGGGCGCCCCGCAGGACGTTTACGTCCTGAGAACCAAGCCGTCTTCGGTACTCGGATGTAACCCGCTCCTTGCCGAACACGACCCAGAGGACTGACATCCCGCCGAACAGCGCTGCGAACCAAAGGAGTGTGCGGCGCCAGTCATCGCCTAGAGCCGCCAGTATGAACGGAGACGCCGCGACGCCCCCGCCTACCACCAGACCGAACATGGCGTTGGAAATGCTGTTGACCAACACTACCTGCCTGGCCGGGAACCATTGTTGGGTCAGCAACGCTCGGGCCGGCTGCCGGGTTACCACGCTGATTCCGAAAGCGATGCGACCGAGTAACAGTAGCGCGAACCCGGGAGCGAATGCCTGTGACAACAGGAACAGCGTACCCAAGACCATGGTCACGGTGGTGAGGAGTTTTGGGGCGAACCGGGATGCCCACCAACCCACTGGGATGGCCAGCGCCAGATTCCCCCAGTAGGCGGCGGACCCCAACATGCCCTGTTGCAAAGGAGAGAGGCTCAACTCATCGCTTATCGCGGGCATCAATATCCCGACGGTTGAAATGATCATGAAGCCGATGACGCTGGAGGTGAGCCAGATGCCCATCACGACCCAACGGTAGGACGGGAAATCTTGAGGCGAATCTTCGGTTGCGACGTGGCTCATGTGCTGTACATGGAATTCACCGACGAAATTCGTGGTGTCGGGATCACACTGTAGTGTATTCAGGTGGGAGGCAACCGGTCAACGCGCGCGAAAGACAGGCTCCGGGGGGTTTGGTCCTTGCTCGGGCGAATCCGCGAACGGCGCTTTCCGTCAGTCCGACACGTTGGTCGCCCGGGATTTGCGGTGCGGCTGGAAGCGCGTCGGCGACGTGGGTGCGGGCTCGCGCCGGCGCCGCCCGTCAGGACCAAATCTTGTAAACGGCCTGGGTATTGACAACGCGGGTGAAAGCGGCTACAGTTACGGAACTCACTCGCCGTCGAGGCTCCAAGTCACCGGAAGTGAGGGCTCCTTAACAGCTGAATAGTGGAAGGAAGTAAGTAAGGTTCTCATTAAGAGAGTTTGATCCTGGCTCAGGGTGAACGCTGGCGGCGCGCTTAATGCATGCAAGTCGAGCGTGATCGTGGCTTCGGCCACAATGATAAAGCGGCAGACGGCTGAGTAACGCGTGAGTAATCTGCCCTCCGGTGGGGTATAGCCTCGGGAAACTGAGGATAATCCCGCATACGACCCGCATCCCTTGGGGTGCCGGTGAAAGGCTTCGGCCGCCGGAAGAGGAGCTCGCGTCCTATCAGGTTGTTGGTGAGGTAATGGCTCACCAAGCCGATGACGGGTAGCTGGTCTGAGAGGATGACCAGCCAGAGGGGGACTGAGAACGGCCCCCACTCCTACGGGAGGCAGCAGCAGGGAATCTTGGGCAATGGGCGAAAGCCTGACCCAGCGACGTCGCGTGGGGGACGAAGGCCTTCGGGTTGTAAACCCCTTTTCCGAGGGAAGAGAAAGGACGGTACCTCGGGAATAAGCCCCGGCTAACTACGTGCCAGCAGCCGCGGTAATACGTAGGGGGCAAGCGTTACCCGGAATCACTGGGCGTAAAGTGCGCGTAGGCGGTTGGATAAGTCTCTTGTGAAAGCTCCCGGCTCAACTGGGAGAGGTCAAGGGATACTATTCGACTTGAGGACAGCAGAGGTAAGCAGAATTCCCGGTGTAGCGGTGGAATGCGTAGATATCGGGAGGAACACCAGTGGCGAAAGCGGCTTACTGGGCTGTATCTGACGCTGAGGCGCGAGAGCGTGGGGAGCAAACTGGATTAGATACCCAGGTAGTCCACGCCCTAAACGATGGATACTAGGTATGGGGGGTATTGACCCCCTCCGTGCCGTAGCTAACGCGTTAAGTATCCCGCCTGGGGACTACGGCCGCAAGGCTAAAACTCAAAGGAATTGACGGGGGCCCGCACAAGCGGTGGAGCGTGTGGTTTAATTCGATGCTAAGCGAAGAACCTTACCTGGACTTGACATGTTAGTAGTAGGAACCCGAAAGGGTAACGACCTCGGGGTAACTCGGGGAGCTTCCACAGGTGCTGCATGGCTGTCGTCAGCTCGTGCCGTGAGGTGTTGGGTTAAGTCCCGCAACGAGCGCAACCCTCGTCGCTAGTTATTCTCTCTAGCGAGACAGCCTCCCGCAAGGAGGAGGAAGGTGGGGACGACGTCAAGTCATCATGGCCCTTATGTCCAGGGCTACACACACGCTACAATGGCCGGTACAATGGGTTGCCAAATCGCGAGATGGAGCCAATCCCACCAAAGCCGGCCCCAGTTGGAATTGCAGGCTGAAACCCGCCTGCATGAACGCGGAATCGCTAGTAACCGCAGGTCAGCATACTGCGGTGAATACGTTCCCGGGCCTTGTACACACCGCCCGTCACGTCATGGAAGCCGAGAACGATTGAAGTCGCTGAGCTAACCCGCAAGGGAGGCAGGTGCCGAGGTCGGGTTCGGTAACTGGGACGAAGTCGTAACAAGGTAGCTGTACCGGAAGGTGCGGCTGGATCACCTCCTTTAAAGGGAGACCAAGTTCGGCGAGCGTTGCTTTATGCGCGCGAACTGGACCACTCCCAGGTCAATCAGCGGACGTTCCCGCCACTCGGGTCTTCGGTCGAGTCTTTAGACTCCCGGATCCAGAGAACGGGTGCCCTGAGAAAACCGCTGACATCGGCAAATGTGCCGAAACAAATCGCAAATTTCTTATTTCCTTTCACTATTCAGCCGCTAATGAGAGACGAAATCAATCGGGCCTTTGTATAAAGGCCCGTTTCTTTTGTGTGTTGTGACCATGCGCATCTCGGAACTCGGCGAATTCGGGCTCATACGTTTGGTCCAGGAATGGACACGCGAGCCCAGTTTTGCAGGTCACGCCGAGCCTCCATCCGCCTTCCGCACCGTGGTTGATAACGGCGACGACGCGGCTGCCGTGGTCTTCATCGATGATTGCGTGACCGAACTGTACACGACCGATACCATGGTTGACGGAGTGCATTTCACCGTGGAGTCCACGCCGTGGCGTGATTTGGGTTGGAAAGCCATTGCCTCGAACATCAGTGACGTTGCGGCCATGGGTGGGACACCCGCGCTTGCGTTGGTCACGCTGGGCTTGCCGCCTGCAACGCCGGTCGATGATGTCAAAGAGCTGTACGTCGGAATGACGGAAATTTGTCGGGAATTCGGATCGCGCGTCATTGGCGGTGACATGGTGAGATCGCCTGTGAGGTTTGTTACGGTAGCGCTGACTGGCATTGCGACTGGCAATCCAATGGTGCGAACAACGGCGAAGCCAGGTCATCTGGTGGGGGTCACCGGCACCATAGGTGGGTCGGCGGGTGGGCTGCGGGTGTTGCTGGATCAAAATGGCGTGGCCGGTTGGGCGGCAGATGAACTCAGGGCGATCCACCGCCGCCCGCGCCCGCATGTACCGGAAGGGCAAACGCTGGTAACCAATGGGGTGGACTCGGCCATGGACGTCAGCGACGGGTTGGCGGATGATCTGGCGAAGTTGTGCGTCGCCAGCGGGGTGGCATGCGATCTTTGGGCCGAAAAGGTGCCGGCGCACCCGGCGCTTAAAACCGTGTTCCCCGGAGACTGGCTCGACCTGGCGCTTTACGGCGGGGAGGACTATGTTCTGCTGTTCACTGCGGAACCGCAGGTGATGAGCGCCGTAATGGACCTGTTGCCCGATCACGCGGCGGTCATCGGGGAGATAACCGATGGACCGGCCGGGACGGTCAACGTATGGGGACCCGATGGTTCCCCCCATCTCCGCGGTGGAGCGGGGTGGGATCACTTCATTTGATTGTGGCCGGCAAACGTATATTGGGGCTGCACATCAGGTCATGCGAACGAGCATAACAATCAACACCGATACCGCCGAGGAGACCCGCGAAGTCGGGAAAATCATCGGCCAGGAGGCCTCTCCCGGTGACATTTACCTGCTCACCGGCCCATTGGGCGCCGGAAAGACCTGCCTCACCCAAGGTATAGCCAGGGGATTGGATGCGCCCGGCTACGCCCGCAGTCCCACTTTCGTACTCGTGACCAGGTATCGGGGTCGTCTCACGATCCATCACGCCGATTTATACCGCATCGGTCATCCCGCGGAAGCCTGGGACTTGGGTCTGGAAGATATCATGGCGACCGGGGAAGATGTGCTCATCGTGGAATGGGCGGACCGAGCCGCCGAGATTTTTCCTCTCGACGCCTTGTGGATCCAATTGGACTATGCGCCGGACGGCAGCCCGGCGGCGTGCGAGGTGATACCCGGTCCGGACGGTTCGATTCCGTCGCGACACCGCATCGCCATTGCCGATGCTCCGGAACGATACGAGCGGCTGCTGGCACAATTGACGCGTTTCGCCCCCTCCGGTTCTACTCCCTCCGATGAATTGGGCCTGGCCCGCTGATGCTGCTGTCCATCGACACTTCTTCGCGCTACGGCGGAGCCGCCCTCGCCGATGGCGATGGACAATTGCTGGAGGTCCGTGTGTGGCGGTCTGCCGCCAATCACACCGCACAACTGATGCCGGCTGTATCCGAGTTGTTGACCGGGCGTGACATACGAGCCGCGGAACTGACCGGGGTGGCCGTCGCGCTGGGACCCGGGCCTTTCAGCGCGCTACGGGTGGGTGTGAGCGCCGCCAAGGGGCTGGCCATCGCCGGCGGATTTCCCATAGTCGGCGTGGACACGCTGCTCCTGGAGGCGTGGCGGTATTTGGACCCTGCGCTGCACGGGCAACGGCCGGATGCGCTGGTCCCCATATCCTGGCTGGATGCCGGGCGCAACGAGATCGCGGCGGGCGCGTTCGGTGTTGGTGGCCAACGATTGGGGGACGACCGGGTCGCGTCGCCGGCCGAACTGCTACGGCAGGACGCGGAGGATCAACGGGCGGCCATCTATTGCGGCGAGGCGGCGTGGGCTCAGCGGGAAGAGATCGCCGCGCTGATCGGGGATGGTCCCGCATGCGTCGTCATGCCCTGGACGCCGGCCGACCGCTTGTGGGCCCTCGCGGAGATGGCTGCCGGGCGGTTGTCCGAAGGTCATGCTGACGACCTGTCCAGCCTTCAGCCGTATTACCTGCGGATGCCGACTATCGGCGCACCCCGCCAGCGTGACCGGGTTCGCCAGGGACGGCCATCTTCGTCTTAAAATATTTCGCTCAGCATCACTCATCTAGTATTACAACGACACCTCTACGGAATCGTGCTTGACACTGCACCATCGACGGCGTCCGTTGGCCCTTTGCCAAGCACTTCTCATGCTCACCACCAGGCACCATTACACGGCGGTTCCGCGAATCGTCGTTGTAATACTAGGCATCATTCATCTACAGGAGTAAGCAAACCAATGGAACGGACTTTTGTCGCCATCAAACCCGATGGGGTACAGCGCAGTCTCGTCGGTGAGGTCGTCTCCCGGCTGGAACGTCGCGGCTTGAAGTTGGTCGCCATCCGCCTGATGCAGGTGGATGAGGATCTGGCCGGACGGCACTACGCGGAGCACGTTAACCGGCCGTTTTTCCCTTCGCTGGTTTCGTTCATCACCTCCGGCCCCATCGTGGCGATGATCTGGGAGGCGAACAATGCCGTGGCTCTGGCCCGACAGACCATGGGATCGACCAATCCCGCCGAGGCAGCGCCCGGTACGATACGGGGCGATCTGGGGATCGACATCGGCCGGAACCTAGTTCACGGTTCCGACGGCCCGGAATCCGCGGAACGCGAAATCGACCTGTTCTTCGGGGCCGGCGACGCCCTGGACTATTCGCGCAGCGCCGACGAATGGATTACAGAATCCTGACCACCTGAGGAGCCCGGCTCCACAAGCGTTCCAACCTGAAGAACTCGCGCTCCTCGGGCCCGAAGATGTGGATAACCACGTCGGCGAAATCCAGGAGAACCCAACCCGACGCCGGGGTACCCTCACGATGGTGTCGTGGTACGCCAGCGTCTTTCAGGGCCCCGGACAGATCTTCCTCCAGCGCTTCGATTTGCCGCACGGAATCGGCGGTCATCACGACGAAGTAGTCCGCGAAGACCTTCAGATCTCGGAGGTCGAGCATCAGGATGTCCGAGGCTAGCTTATCGGCGGCCACGTCAACGGCCAACCGCGCAACGTCAGCGGGAGTCAAAATATCGATAGTAGTGGTCATGGAAATGCTGTCACACGTCGATTTCGGAAGTCACCCACAACCCCAGCGGGCGGGTGGCGAGAGTATAGGCTGGCTGTGGTTTACCTTGCAATCCCCGCCAATTGTGATATATTACACAAACTAATTGTGCCAGCGGCGGGAAGGTCCGTGCGCCCGGTAGGCGTAAGTGACGTTCAGCATAGCTGGCGGCTTTTTCATTTTCCCAGCGACCGCAGGGTGCAGCCATGAATTCGCTCAAAGAACTGGCCCAAACCGGATTGTACGCCCCCGAGCAAGAGCACGACGCCTGCGGCGTCGGCATGGTTGCCAATATCAAGGGTGAAAAGACCCACGCCATAATCACTGAATCGCTGGAAGTTCTGAATAACCTGGGACACCGGGGAGCTTCCGGTTCCGACCCTGACACCGGCGACGGAGCGGGCATCCTGGTCCAGATGCCGGATGCTTTTTTCCGAAAGGCCACGGCTGAAACCGGATTTACTCTTCCACCGGAAGGGGAATACGGGGTGGGCATGGTCTTCCTGCCCCAGGACTCGGTTCCGCTTTCCGCCTGCGTGGCGCACATTGAGAAAGTTGTGGCTGACGAGGGCTTGACGTTCCTCGGATGGCGGAACGTTCCGCTCGACCCCGCTGCAATCGGACGTGATGCCCGGGCGGTTTGCCCCACTATCAGGCAATTCTTTGTTGGCAAAGGGGCGGCCCATACCCTTGACCGGGCGGCTTGGGAGCGCAAGCTCTATGTGGTGCGCAAGGCCATCACCAACACTTTGCACACCACCGGTATCACCGACGACGATGCCGACTTCTATTACATCTGCAGCTTGAGCGCCAACACCGTGGTGTATAAGGGCCTGCTGGTTTCGTACCAGCTGCCTGACTTTTACCTGGACCTTAACGACGAAACGATGGTGTCGGCTTTCGCGCTCGTCCACTCCCGGTTCAGCACCAACACCCTGGGACACTGGAAGCTGGCGCATCCGTATCGCTACCTGGCGCACAACGGGGAAATCAACACATTGCGCGGCAATATCAATTGGATGCACGCCCGGGAGTTCCAATTCAGTTCCCCCTTGTACGGCGACGACATCCACAAACTGGCGCCAATCTGCGATCCCCAGGCGAGCGATACCGCCAGTTTCGACAATGCGCTGGAACTGCTGGTCATGACGGGCCGGGAACTGTCCCATGCCATGCTAATGATGATCCCGGAGGCTTGGGACCAGCATGAAACCATGTCCCAGGAGAAAAAAGACTTTTACGAGTATCACTCGGGCATGATGGAGCCGTGGGACGGGCCGGCCATGATGCTGGCCACCGACGGAAAGGACGTTTGTGCCGTCCTTGACCGCAACGGACTCCGGCCGTTCCGCTACACGGTGACGCATGACGACAAGCTGGTAATGGCGTCGGAGACCGGCGTGCTGGACCTGCCGCCGGAGAGTGTCAGGGAAAAAGGCCGCTTGCAGCCCGGAAGGATGTTCCTGGTGAGCTTCGACGAAGGCCGTATCATCGGCGACGAGGAGCTAAAGCACACCTTGGCCGGCCGCCAACCCTACGGACAGTGGCTGAAGGAAAACAAGGTAGCCTTGGAAGGCTTGCCGGCTGCGCAGCCACTACCGCCGACCGGAGGTAGTGACCTCCGCCAGCAACAGCGTTCCTTCGGCTACACCATTGAAGAACTGCGGATGCTGACGACGCCCATGGCCGCAGCGGGTTACGAGGCCATCGGCTCCATGGGAAACGATGCTTCGCTGGCTGTGTTGTCGGATCAGAACCGGTCGCTGTTTGATTACTTCAAGCAGTTGTTCGCCCAGGTTTCCAACCCGCCTTTGGACGCCATCCGGGAGGAGTTGGTAACTTCGCTGGAAGCGTTTGTCGGCAGCGAGCAAAATTTATTTGACGAATCGCCACTGCACTGTCGCCAATTGAGGCTCAAGTCTCCGCTGCTGAACGATGAGCAATTGGCCCAGATCCGGGCCTTGGACCTCCAGGGACTGTCGTCGGTTACATTGTCCACCCTGTTTGAAGCCCGGACCGGCTCGTTGCAAGGCGCGCTGGACGATCTTTGTACCGCTGCGTCCGAAGCCATAGCTGCCGGCAAGAACATAATCATTCTGTCCGACCGTGGCGTGGATTCAAACCATGCTCCCATACCCAGTTTGCTGGCGACCAGCGCGGTTCACCATCACCTGACGCGTACTGGGACACGCACGCGAGTTGGCTTGGTGGTGGAGTCGGGCGAGCCACGGGAAGTCCAGCATATCTGCCTGCTGATCGGGTACGGCGCTGGTGGAATCAATCCGTACCTCGCGTTGGAATCGGTGCGCGATCTGGCCGAGCGCGGGGAGTTGAACGGAACCGAGCCGGACTATGCGGTTTACAATTTCATCAAGGCAAATGAGAAAGGCATCCTCAAGGTAATGTCCAAGATGGGAATCTCTACGGTCCAGTCGTACCGGGGAGCCCAGATTTTTGAAGCCATCGGTCTGAACGACGAACTGGTTGACCGATATTTCACGCGCACTCCCTCGCGTATCCAGGGGATCGGTCTCGACATCGTGGAAGAGGAAACGCTCCAGCGCCACCGGGCCGCCTTCGATGACCCCTTCGTGCCCGGCATGCAGGAACTGGACATGGGCGGCCAGTATCAATGGCGACGGCACGGCGAGTTCCACCAGTGGAACCCGGAAGCGATTGCCAAGCTACAGTACGCCACCCGCGCCAACGACCCGCGAGCTTACCGCGAGTTCGCGGAGCAGGTGAATGACCAGAGTCGCCGCATGGCCACGCTGCGGGGCCTGCTCGATTTCACTGACCTCCATCCGATTGACCTCGACGAAGTGGAACCGGCCGTGGAGATCGTGAAGCGGTTCGCTACCGGGGCGATCTCATTGGGTTCCATCAGCCGTGAAGCCCACGAAACCATGGCCATAGCGATGAACCAGTTGGGCGCCCGCAGCAACACCGGTGAGGGCGGCGAGGACTTCCACCGCTACGACCCGGACGAGAATGGCGACAACCGTTCCAGCGCGATCAAGCAGGTGGCTTCGGGTCGATTTGGCGTTACGCCCAACTACCTGGTGAACGCCACCGATCTTCAAATCAAGATGGCCCAGGGTTCCAAGCCGGGCGAGGGCGGCCAACTGCCCGGCCACAAAGTGGATGAGTACATCGGTTGGGTGCGGCACACCACGCCGGGAGTGGAGTTGATCTCTCCGCCCCCTCACCATGACATCTACTCGATTGAAGATTTGGCGCAGTTGATACATGACCTGAAGAACATCAATCCCGAGGCGCGGATCCATGTGAAATTGGTGTCCGAGGTGGGAGTGGGGACCATCGCCGCGGGGGTGTCGAAAGGTCACGGTGACGTGGTGCTTATCAGCGGTCATGACGGCGGCACCGGGGCTTCTCCGGAGTCTTCCATCAAGCATGCCGGATTGCCTTGGGAATTGGGAGTTGCTGAAACTCAGCAAGTCCTCGTGGCCAACGACCTCCGCAGCCGCATCGTGGTTCAAACTGATGGGCAGCTGAAAACCGGCCGCGACGTGGCCATCGCGGCGCTGTTGGGCGCGGAAGAGTTCGGCATGGCCACGGCCGCGCTGATCGTCAACGGCTGCATCATGCTGCGCAAATGCCACCTGAACACCTGTTCAGTGGGCATCGCGACGCAGGACCCCGAGCTGCGCAAGCGTTTTGCCGGACAACCGGGGCACCTGGTCAACTACTTCTACTTCGTTGCTGAAGAATTGCGGGAGATCATGGCTGAGCTCGGTTTCCGCACGGTTGCCGAGATGGTGGGTCGGGTCGACAAGCTGGAGACCCACAAAGCCGTGGACCACTGGAAGGCTTCGGGCATCGACCTGTCCAAACTGCTCACCATTCCGGCCCGGGCCCAACGCGTCCAGACCTACTGCTGCATTGAGCAGGATCACGGGTTGGAAAAGGCTTTGGATCACCAATTGATCGAGCAAGCCCGACCCGCGATCGATAACGGGACACAGGTACACATCAGCCTGCCCGTAAGCAACTCCAACCGTACCGTCGGAGCCATGCTCAGCGGGCGCGTTGCCCGCAAGTACGGCGAAGATGGGCTCCCCGACGGCACCATCAACGTCGAACTGGAAGGCTCGGGCGGCCAGAGCTTCGGAGCTTTCCTGGCGCCTGGCGTTTCGATTCGGCTGGCGGGCGACACCAACGACTACATGGGCAAAGGCATCGGAGGCGGGCGCTTGGTCATTGTCCCGCCCAATGGCTCGGGTTTCGTCCCCGAGGACAACATCATTATCGGCAACGTGGCGCTATATGGAGCCACGGGCGGTGACGTATTCATCCGCGGCAGGGCTGGGGAAAGGTTTGCCGTACGCAACAGCGGAGCGCGAGCCGTTATCGAAGGCGTGGGCGATCACGGGTGCGAGTACATGACCGGCGGGGTAGTAGCCGTCATCGGCAGCACTGGCCGGAACTTCGGCGCCGGCATGAGCGGGGGCATCGCCTTCGTTCACGATCCGGACGGCGATTTCCACACCCGCTTCAACGACGGAATGGCCGACCTGGAAAACTTGGTCGAGCAGGAAGACATTGACCTGTTGCAGGGTCTGCTAACCGAACATCTGGAGCGGACCGGAAGCGGGCCGGCACAGCGGATTTTGGATAACTGGCAGGCCGGCATCGGCGAGTTCCGCAAAGTGATGCCCCGCGATTATCGGCGCGTGGTCATGGAACGCGCGCAGCGCGCGGCAGCTGAATTGGTGGCGGTGCCCAATGGGTAAGGTCACGGGGTTTGTTGAGTTCGGTAGGACACCGCCGGAGCGCCGCCCCCCTTCGGAAAGGGTCGGCGATTATCGCGAGTATTACCACCGTTGGTCCGACCAACAGGCTGCGGAGCAAGGCGGGCGGTGCATGGACTGCGCCGTACCGTTCTGCCACATGGGGTGCCCTCTGGGGAACGTCATCCCTGATTTCAATCACCAGGTTTACCTGGGAAACTGGGAGAAGGCCCTGGAAGTGCTGCTCAGCACCAACAATTTCCCGGAGTTCACGGGCCGCATCTGCCCCGCTCCCTGCGAAGCGTCCTGCGTTCTCAGCATCAATGCTGACCCCGTCACAATCGAATACATCGAAAAGGAAATCAGCGACCGGGGTTATGAGCAGGGCTGGATCAAAGCGATGGCCCCCAAGACGCGGACGGGCAAATCCGTGGCCGTGGTTGGCAGCGGGCCGTCCGGACTGGCCGCCGCTCAGCAATTGAACCGCGCGGGACACAAGGTCACGGTGCTGGAGCGGGCGGACTACATCGGCGGTCTTTTGATGCTGGGCATTCCGGATTTCAAGCTGGAGAAGTCAGTGGTTCAGCGCCGGGTCCAGCTCATGGAAGAGGAAGGTATTGAGTTCCGCACCGGCGCCAACGTCGGCGTGAATTACCCTGCGGAGAAATTGCTGGAAGACTTTGACGCGGTGTGCCTCACCGGCGGTTCCACTCAGGCGCGGGATCTCGACGTTCCCGGGCGTGAGCTGGATGGCGTGCATTTTGCGATGGATTATCTGCCGCAGCAGAACCGGGTGCTGGCGGGAGAGACCGTCGATGGTCAGATAACCGCCGAGGCCAAGAGAGTTATCATCCTGGGCGGCGGCGACACCGGCGCGGATTGCCTGGGTACCGCTCACCGGCAGGGAGCCGAGATAGTCCACCAGTTCGAGCTGCTGCCGGAGCCTCCCGAAACACGCCCGGACGATAACCCGTGGCCACTTTGGCCAATGGTGCTGCGAACGTCAGGCGCGCACGAAGAGGGTGGCGTTCGCGATTACAACATCCTGACCAAGTCACTTTCGGGAGAGAACGGGCAAGTAAGCCAATTGCATGCCGTCCGCGTGGACTGGACGCGGGGCGAAAATGGCCGCTTTCAAATGTCGGAAGTGCCCGGCAGCGAGTTCGCCGTGGACGCGGACCTGGTGCTGCTTGCGATGGGTTTCCTCCATCCGGAACACGGCGGGATGCTGGACCAACTTGGCGTTGAGCTGGATGGCAGGGGTAACGTGAAGGTTGACGACAACAAGATGACCTCGGTGCCGGGCATCTTCGCTGGCGGCGACATGGTACGCGGCCAGTCCTTGGTGGTATGGGCGATTGCCGAGGGACGGGATGTGGCGCACGGCGTGGACCAGTACCTGTCGTCGGGAACTAGCCAACTGCCGAGATCATCCGCCGTTAGCTAGGCGGAACCCAATCAACCCACGGACAGCAAAACGGGCTGGGATCATCCAGCCCGTTCCTCTATTTTTGGGACTGGTCTAGAACCCCTCAGACGACATCCGGTGCGGCAGAGGCAACAGCGTTTCGGCCGATGTGGTCCAGGTACTCCTGGATGTTGAGCACCTGGATGGTGTTGGTGGTACCAGTGACCCCGGTCATGAAACCGTGGACCAGGGTGACCACGTCCCGCTCCGAAACCATTCCGGTGGCCATGGCCGCGTCAACCAGCATGGTTACCAACTTGGCGACGTCGGGCTCGGCGGGTATGACGCCCTTGGGGATCAGCCCCCACGCCATGCACACGCGGCGCTGTACGGCGGCGTCATGGGAGAACACGATGATGTCGTTTTCGGGACGGAAGCGCGACATCTCGTAGGCGGCGCGCCCGGAACTGGTTATCACGATGGGTTTGGCGTTCAGCGATTTCGCCAGTTGGGTGGCTCCCCAGGTGACGGACTGGGTCTGGTCGCGTTGGGGGAATTCGGAATAATAGTGGTACATCTTCTCGGCCTGGACGATCACGGCGTCGGCGATGCGCACCGCTTCGACCGGATGAGCGCCGACTGCGATTTCGTCAGACAGCAAGATGGAGTCGCAGCCGTCAAGCACGGCGTTGGCGATGTCGGACACTTCCGCCCGCGTTGGCGTGGGTGAGTTGACCATCGACCGCAGCATTTGAGTGGCGACCGAGGAGATACGTCCGGCGCGGTTGGCTCGGGTCACCATGTCCTTCTGTATGATGGGGACCTCTTCCATTGGCATCTCGACGCCAAGGTCGCCGCGGGCGACCATGATGCCGTCGACCTCCTCGAGTATCTCGTCCAGGTTGGCGATGCATTCGCGCCGTTCGAGCTTGGCCATGACGGGTGCGCGGCTGCCGAGCTGGTTGAGATAGGCTCGGGCGTAGCGGACGTCTTCGCCGGTACGCACGAAGGACAGCGCGACCCAGTCGACATCCTGATCCACCCCAAACTGCAGGGCGATCTTGTCGCTTTCGGTGATTACCGGCATGTCGATGGGCACGTCGGGGAGGTTCACCCCTTTGTACGAGGAGAGATTGCCGCCGTTGCGGACGCTGGTCTTTACTTCGAGGTCCGGGGTTATTTCCAGGACTTCCAGACACACGGTCCCATCGGAGATATAAACCAGGTTGCCGGGACGCATGCTGCGCAGGATGTCAGGTTCAGGGAAGGGGAGGCGAAACGGAGAGACTGAATTCGGCTCGTTGACGATGGAAACTTCATCACCAAAGTTCAATTGCGCCGGCTCCGCCATGTTTCCCAACCGGAACTTGTTGCCTCCCAGGTCCTGCAGGACGGCGATGGGCCGGTTGTGTTTTTCGGACGCGGTCCGTACCGCCGCGATGACTTCGGCATGTTCTTCAAGCGTGCCGTGGGAGAAGTTGAGGCGGGCAACGTCCATGCCGGCGCCCACGAGACGGTCCAGGATTTCCGGAGAACGGGATGCTGGGCCTATGGTGGCGATAATCTTAGTCTTGCGCATAACGTCTACCTCTGCTCCATGGTCCGCTTTCTTTGCGCCATTATAACCCGGCCTCGGTTTGGCTCGTCATAAGGTTTGGCACGGCGTCAACGCCGCTTTTCATCTGGTTGTTTGGATGGCCCAACGGAGAGGCGGGTCAAGCGGGGGAAAGATACGATGCCGCGAGGACGTGCTCTGTGGATTGTATGGCTGAGGAGGTGCAGCCGGAATTTGGCCGCCGGTAATGATCAGGGGCGACCCGCCGGGCCGCCCCTACGTGGTTGTTGGTTGCCGGGGACCCTGGATCAACTGCGCTGGCGGCTTTCCTCGTAGGCCTGGCTGGCGCGTTCGAGGCCGGCGCGACGATTGACCTGCAGGGTGTCCTTGAGGTCGGACGCCCACTGCTGGGAGGTTTTGATTCCCGAAAGGCTTCCCTGGAACTGGGGCATCACGTAACGTGCCAGGAGTTCGTAAGAACGATGGAGCTTGTCTCGGGGAGCCCAGTCCTCCGCCCGAACCAGCATGCCGCCGAACCCGCCGGACATCTCCTGCAGCTCGTTGATACGCTGGATGCAGTCGTCCGGCGTTCCGACGATCCACTGCTTGTTGTCGGTCATGAAGTCGACGATCTGGTCGCGCGGGACATCCGGAACCTCGTGGCCGAGGGTGTTGCCGAAATACTCGGTGACCACGCGAGCGGAACCTTCGCGGATGTCCTCCTGGGCCTGCTTCTTCGAGTCGGCCAAGTGCACGCCAACTGACAGGCGCCACTCCTCGCGCTTCACGGTTTGCCCGTGCTCGGCAGCCGTCTCCTCCGCGATGGCCCACTGGTCCTTCAGGCTGGTGGACCGCACCATGTCCCGGGGCACGCTGAGGGAGATGACCCCGGCCCCGTGCTTGCCGGCCGTGGTCACTCCGGCCGGTGACTGGACCGACGCGACGACCAGCGGGAAGGGCTGCTGATAGGGACGCAACTGCAGATGGGCATCGTTCAACTCGAACCAGTCGCTCTTGTAGGTGTACGGTTCGTCGCTGTCCATCAGGCGCTTGATGGCCCCCAGGGACTCGTCCATCATCTCGCGCTGCCGGGCCGGATTGATACCAAACATGTAGGCATCGGAGGCGAGGGCGCCAGGTCCCACACCCAGCATCACGCGCCCCCGGGTGAGGTGGTCCAGGAGGACCATGCGGTTGGCCACCATGTAGGGATGATGATATGGGAGACTGATGACGCCGGTACCCAGGCGGAGGTTCCGGGTACGTTCGGCCGCGGTGGCCATGAACACTTCGGGCGAGGCGATGGTTTCCCACCCGGCGCTGTGGTGCTCACCGATCCAGGCTTCGTCGTAGCCCAGGTGATCCAACCATTGCAGGAGTTCGAGGTCGCGCTCGAGGGCCAGCGTAGGGTTCTCGCCGACGCGGTGGAACGGAGCCATAAACACGCCAAATTTCATGCGGGCCGGAGCGTTCATCGATTGCCTCCTCAACTGGCTGTGGGCAAAATCAAGGTTCTGTGGATGCGCCATTCTAACACGCGCGGTTTCACCGCCGGGTTATGGCTAGAAAGACCGGGGCGGCAGGACACGCCGGTAAACGCCGGGCGATCCGGGAGCGTGGCCGTAGGAGCCGCCGATGTATTCGTGCATGGTGTCCTGGCGACGCTGGTTCTCCCACGCCAGGGTTTCCGGCACCTTTTCGTGCTCGAACTCGTACATCGTAAGGTACTTGGGGCCGCCTTCCACCGCGTGGTAGCGGCGAACGTGGAGGCAGCCGGGAATCTGCAGGTTGGCCGGAGTGCGGACAGTGTCGTAGTACTCGTTGTACTTGGCCTCGATGTCGACCGGAACGTCCATGCGACCGATCTGCAAAGCCGGAGCCATGCCTCTGCCCAAGGTGTCCGGATCACTTTCCTCGGGATAAATCTGTGTGCATACGTTGCGCACGGTGCCGCGACCAATGGCGTTGGGCGACATGCGCTTGGTCCACTCCGTTGGATTCCGGCTCATGCGCAGATACTCATCGGTTTGGAGGGCGTCGACGGTCTCCAACTCATAGACGGCCAAATAGCGCGGACCGCCGCGCAGGGCTTCGTAACGGGCTGCGTCGAGAAACCCGGGAGCGCTGAGGCGTTCCGGGACATGTTCCTGATTGTACCAGGCGTTGAATTCGGCTTCATTCTCAATGTCGACGTCGGTGAAGACAATCAGCAGGGCGGTTCCCTTTTTCTTGACCATAACGCACCTCTCTTTCGTTGCGCATTAAACCACAATCTGAGGCGGTTCACTGCGGCCCAGGTTGAGGCGTCCCGAAATAACCTTCGATCAACGGCGCTCCGGCGTCTTGCTCCTTCTGGCTTGGGGATGACGGATCAATGGCAGCGGCAGGGCGTGGGAGGGTCGGTACGGGGCTCCAAGAAACGCCCAGCCCGTATTGGGGAACGAGAATGGAGGGTGTTGGTTGCTGCCCGCTGTCGTATGAATTACGATAGACGATGATTCGCGATCAGCATGATCGATGGGAACGGACGCGACGACTTGACTGTACGTACCAAAGTGCTAGTGACCGGCGGAGCCGGCTTCATCGGTTCGCACCTGGTTGATGGGCTGCTGGACAACGGATACGACGTGGCGGTGGTGGACAATCTCAGCAGCGGTCAATTGCGCAACCTGAATCACCGGGCGACTTTCCACCACGCGGAGTTAAACGATGTCCGGTTGACGCAAATCATCCAGAGGGAAAGACCGGAGATCGTGTTTCACCTGGCGGCCCAGAGCAGCGTCCGCCGATCTGCGATTGATCCCGTGGCCGACGCGGACTCCAACGTGATGGGCACGATCCGGTTGATTGCGGCGGCGGCGGCAGAGGGCGTGGAGAAGTTCATCTTTTCGTCAACTGGCGGGGCAATCTACGGCGATCCGGAAACCATCCCCTGCGATGAAGGTACGCCGGTGAACCCTCTTACCCCGTATGCTCTATCCAAATACGTCGGCGAGCAGTACCTGGAACTGTTCAACGAGACCTATGGGCTGGATTACACGATCCTCAGATACGCCAACGTTTACGGTCCCGGTCAAAATCCTGATGGCGAAGCCGGCGTTATCGCGATTTTCGCCGGGATGATGCTGGGTGAACGCCGGCCGCAGATCTACGGCGACGGTCTCCAGAAACGCGATTTCGTGTACGTGTCCGACGTGGTTAAGGCCAACCTCGCGGCTGTCAACAGGGGCGATGGCCGAACGTATAACATTGGTACGGGGCAACAGGTCAGCATCGCGCGGATTTACGAACTGCTGCGGGAAATCACGGGATTTGACCAGGAGCCCGACTATCGACCCAGACGGACCGGAGAGGTGCTCAACATTGCCCTGGACTCGACCCGCGCAGAGAAAGAGTTGAAATGGACGGCTGAGGTGTCGCTGGAGGAGGGCCTGAAGCGTTCGGTGGAGTACGTTCGGGCTTCTCTTTCGCAGCGCACCAGTCGTGTGGGCGCCATGTCGGACCGCAGGCGCCATCACGCGAACCCGGCGCCGGCGGTTGCCGACGGGTCCGACGGATAAAGGAGGAACCCACCAGATGTCCAACGACTACGACGTTGTGATCCTTGGCGCCGGCGCCGCAGGTTTGTCGGCGGGGCTCTACTCGACTCGCGCGATGCTCAGCACCCTGATGATCGAAAGCATCGGTCCCGGCGGACAACTGCTGATTACCGACGATATCGAGAACTACCCCGGGTTCCGGGAGGGCGTGAAGGGCCAAACGCTGGCCGATGAGATGTACAACCAGGCCGAGCGCTTTGGGGCCAAGATGGAGTATGCCGAGATTGAAGGTGTGGAAAACCTGTACGACGACCGGAAACTGGTCCGGACCTCCGAAGGCGATTTCACGGCTCGCGCTCTGATCATCGCCACGGGCGGCTCGCACAACAAGCTGGGTGTGCCCGGAGAGGACGAGTTCGGCGGCCGCGGTGTTTCGTATTGCGCCGTTTGCGACGGCAACTTTTTCCGCGGGCAGGACGTGGTGGTCGTCGGCGGTGGCGACTCCGCCATGGACGAGAGTTTCTATCTTACGGGCATCTGTAACTCGGTCACCATCATTCATCGACGGGACGACCTTCGTGCCACCAAAGTGCTGCAGGACCGCGCATTTTCCAACCCGAAGTACAAATGGCTGTGGAGCCATGTGGTCGAGGAATTCGTGGGGAACGACGTCCTGGAAGCGGCCCGCGTCAAGAACGTGAAAACGGACGAGGTGTACGACTATCCCACCGCTGCGGCTTTCGTCTACGTGGGGTTTCACCCCAACACCGAGGCCTTCCAAGAAAAGCTCGAAATGGATGAACTGGGCCACATCCACGGCGACCTGCACATGAGGACGAACATCCCGAAGGTTTACGTGTGCGGCGACGCACGGGCCGAATCCACCCGGCAGCTGGGAGCAGCCGTTGGGGACGGTATCACCGCCGCGCTGGCCGCTTTCCACGACCTGTCAGCGTGAACGGCCGACGGGATCGGCCTATGATCGCGATTTAGGGGCGGGTATAGTACCCGCCCCTAAATCAATCGCACCAGTTCCCGAACCAGCAGCGACGTGCTGCCTCCGATGATGACGAAGAGCACGGCGTAACGGAAGATGCGGAGGCTCATGCGACGCGACAGCCAGCCGCCGAGCATTGAGCCAATCACGACCACCGGTACGCCGGCCGCCATTTCGTACTCCACGTCCTGGGGGATCAACCCGGTCAGGTAGTACAGGACCAACCCCAGGACGCCGGCCAGCAGGAAATACACCGCCAGGGTCGCGCGCATCGTTTCGCGAGTCCAGTCCTGCTCGATGGCGTAGATGGCGGCCACCGGCCCGCCGATGCTGAGCGTCGTGGTGAGCAGTGTGGTCGTGAAGCCGAAACCGACGGCCCCCCACCGGGTGCGAGCGGCGGGAAGTCTGACGTCGAACAGGGTGATCAGGGCGATCACCAGGATCAGGCTGACGATGGATATCCGCAAGGCGGCGGGGGCGGCGACGCTGAGCAGCAGCACCCCCAGAGGCACCGGCGGCAGGCCGGCGACGATGAACAGCCACGACTGCCGCCAGCGAAAGGCGCGCCAGGCCTGGAACAGAATCAACACGGTGGCGACGACGATCATCGCGTTGGACAGCACCACCACCTGCCGCGGAGCCAGTATGAGCAGCAGGATCGGGGCCATGGCCAACGCCATGCCGAAACCGACGGCGCTGAAAACGAATGATCCCAGCAGCAGCGCCACCAGGATGACAACAAGCTCCCAACCGAAGAGCATCAGGGGAGATTGAACAGTCCGAGTTGGGCGGCGCGGCGCAGGGTGCGCTGGACCAGGACTACGGGAGGCCCGTTTCGGGCCAGCACGATTTCCGCCGAATCGGCCGGGGTCAGCGTCAGCGAACGTTCTCCATCGAGGGCGACGGTGCAATACCGGGGTTCCAGTGCCACAGGGATGCCCTCGTGGAGCAGTTTCCACGAGGCTATGGACGCGGGCTCAACAATGCCCGGCGCCACCGGGGCAATCACGGTGGCGCTCGGTGGATCCTCGGAGTCGGCTCCGCTGCGCGAAAGGACGTAGTGCAGGCCCCCCACGTCGGCGATGGACAGCGGATGAAGCCGGCCTCCCACCGATGACAAACCGATGCCGCTGGGTTCGGCGCGGGTGAGGAACACCTCGTGAACGGTGTCCAGATCCCAGATTGCGCGGGTGGCAACGTAGCGTTCCCGGGAAATAGCCACATCTACCAGGGCGAGGTCACGGAACTCCCCGTTGACGTGGATTTGCAGGGTTTTGCTGATCACCGAAGTGTCCGGAAGTTCCATACTCCCCGAGGCGACGAGGCCCGCAGCGATACCGGCCAGGGTACCCTCGACCATGACCGGGAAGATGTTATTGGTTCCGGTGGAAATGGCCACCAGCGGAATCTGATTGGTTCCGACGGCAACCGCGCGGTTGGTGCCGTCGCCGCCCAGAGTGATCAGACAACCCACTCCCATGTCGGCCATCATGGCGGCTGCCCGTGTCGTGTCTCCCTCCGTGTAGAGAGGCGACATGGGCAGCATTTCCAGGGGCAGAGTGATGCTGGAATCGTCTGCGGCGCGACGGCACAGGTTGCCGCTGTCGGGCATGGCAATCACGCGCTGCACATCGGTAGACTGCAGGCCGATGAGAGCGCGGCGGACGGTGTTGACCTTTTCCCAATCGGGCACCACACGTCCCTGTGCCACCAGCCGGCGGATGTCCTTGCTGGCAGCGGGATTGGCGATGATTCCGACGGTGGTCATGTGGGTGCGCGGTGCGGGACAGGCTGGTATCAGTGACGACGGCCCACTATACACCATGGCTGCGCACCAGCCGGCGGGCAGCCATTGATTGAACCGGCGTCGGTTGCATAGGCAGCATGGTCAGGGTGATACAATTCTGAGCGCTTGGAAATTTTGCGAACGTTGACGGCCAGACCGATCAATCGTCGTGTCCAGCTGCATGGCAGCATCTCGACTCGAGCGCGTTCGGGACGAACCCGGCGGGCGTGAGATCCCAACCAATCGCAACAGGAATTCCACCAGGAGCGCGTTATGGATTCTGAAATCGCTTTCACTCCCGCCACAGAAGTGCGGCGTATGATCGCCGCCAGGGAAATCTCTTCCGTGGAGATCGCCGAGTATTTCTTCCAGCGAATCGATGAGTTGAATCCGCGCCTGAACGCCTATCTGACGGTGTGCCCCGAGCAGGCGTTGGCCGACGCCGCGGCCGCGGACGAAGCGGTACAGAGGGGAGACGAATTGGGACCGCTGCACGGCGTGCCCATTTCGATCAAGGACCTGGAACTCACGAAAGGAGTCCGGACGACCATGGGGTCAGCGGTCTTCCGCGACCGGGTGCCGGAGATCGACTCCATCGTGGTGGAACGGGTCAAGGCGGCTGGCGGAATCATACTGGGCAAGACCAACACCCCGGAATTCGGGCAGTCGGGAACCACCGAAAACCTGGTGAGCGAACCGTGCCGCAATCCCTGGAACACCGACTACACCCCCGGTGGCAGCAGCGGCGGCGCGGCGGCCGCGCTGATCGCGGGTTTGTGTACACTGGCTACCGGTAGCGACGGCGGCGGGAGCGTCCGCATACCGTCCAGCTTCAGCGGGGTAACCGGGATCAAGCCATCGCACGGGAGAGTGCCCCGATACGGTGGTTACGGCGGGCCCGCTGTGAACCATTTCTCGCAAAGCGGGCCCATGAGCCGGACGGTGCGGGACACCGCGATGTTGCTCCAGGTGTTGGCGGGACCGGACTCGCGGGACCCCAACACGATGACCGATGCGCCTCCGGATTACATGGCGGCCCTGGAGGGTGGTGTTGAGGGCTGGCGAGTGGCGTGGAGCGACGACCTGGGGTACGCCGCGGTGGATCCCGAGGTCGTGCAGATCACACGCGGCGCCGCGCAGGTTTTCCAGGAGTTGGGGGCGATCGTTGAGGAAGCGGCGCCGGAAATCGAGGGCGACCCGTTCCCGGCGTTTTCCACCGTGTTCGGCACGGCGTCATATACTTCCTACGCCGGGCTTTACCCGGGACGACGGGAAGAACTGACCCACTACGTGCAAAACACCTTCGACGCCGCGTCTCAACATACGGCGGCCGACCTCTCCCGGGCGTTGGCATACGTGGACCGCCTCAAGCGGCGCTTCGCGGATTTCTTCGACACCTATGACCTGCTGCTCACGCCGGCGATGGCGGTGACGGCCTTCCCGATTGGCCAGCATCCGACGAGCATCGGTGGGCGATCCGTGGAACCGTGGTGGGGGTACCTTCCCTTCACCTTCCCGATCAACATGAGCGGGCAAACCGCCTCCAGCGTGCCGTGCGGATTCTCCGCAGCGGGTCTGCCGGTGGGTCTGCACATTGTCGGACCGGCGGGAGGCGAGGCTCGGGTGCTCCGCGCGATGGCGGCATTCGAAGCGGCGCGGCCTTGGGCGCAGCACCGGCCGGCAGTCTGCTGACGCGCGTGACGCGGTTGCCCGGGACCACCGGCGCTCTGGCGAGATAACCGCCTCTCAATCCCTACCGATGACGGTCCTGCCCACATGCGGCCGGGCAACGCGCCAATCTGGCCGCTGCAAGCGAGCGTAAACCGGGTCATGGTTTCCCGAGCACTGAAGTTTGGGTGGGCGCGCGACAGCGTTTCGCATCTCAAGACCCTTTTGCCCGTTGTGCGGTTCGGCGCCGTTGAATGGGCTTTCCTGCTCGTCGCTCTGGTAGCGGCCGCCATGCGGCTGTGGGAGCTGGACGGGCGGACGATGCACTATGACGAGGCCATCCACCTGCACTTCTCGTGGAAGTTGGCCCGAGGTATCGAATACGTTCATTCCCCCTGGATGCACGGGCCGTTTCAGATCGAGTTGGTTGCGGTCGTGCTCAAGTACCTTGGGGATACGGATTTCCTGGCGCGATTGCCCTATGCCCTTTTTGGGGTGACGTTGACCGTTTTGCCGTATTTCATGCGGCGGCTTATCGGCGACAAGGGGGCTGTCTGCGCGGCGATCATCCTGGCGTTCTCGCCGACGCTGCTGTACTTCAGCCGGTTCGGCCGCAATGACATCCTCATGGCGGTGTGGGCGTTGCTGTTGCTGATCATGCTGTGGCAATACGGGATTAGTAGCCGCAAACGCTACCTGTTTGGCGCGGCAATCGTGACCGCGCTGATGCTGGCGACCAAAGAGACGGCATACTTTGTCATCCTGTTCATGGGCGTGGCGGCGATGGCGCTGGGTTGGCGAGACATATTAGGGTTCGTCAAAACTCGGCGCGGACTGGCGGCCTTGAACGGCTCCGCAGGGTTCTTCATCCTCATGGCGACGTTGACGCTGCCCCAGGCTGCCGCTCTGATAGCGCTGGCGCAGTCGCCATTGGGGTTGACGATCGCCTCTCGTGACACCGGATCAACCGGCGACACCGGCTCTCCGGTTTGGGAGACGCCGTTCGTCACGTTGCCGATATGGGCGGCGCCGGTTTGGTTGCACATCGTGGCCGCAGCCGCGCTGGTCGGCTTGGCGTTGGTCCTGGCGATCGGAGTATGGCGCATCAGGGGAGCGATCGATCTGGTTTCGGTAGGAGTGGCGGTGTTGGCGACTGTGGCCGCAGTGTGCGTAGTGGTGGTCGGACCATTTCACAACCTGCTGGGCATGCAGGATGCGATGGGCGTAGGAGCAGCCGGAGCCGTCGTGGACTTCGCCGCCGGCGCGGCGCTTTTGTTGCTGGGCATCGTCGCCCTGAGACTCAACCTGTCATCGTTGGTCGGATGGCGGGGAACTATGCTGCTGTTGGGGCCGGCGGCGCTGCTGACGTGGGCTTGGCTGATATTGCTGTGGGGTGGGACCGAATTCATCAGCCAACTGCTACCATCAGCAGTGTCCTCCGAGGACGTGGTGGCGGGACGCATCGCCGTGAACTACCTGGTTCCGGTGTTGGCGCTATTGGTACTGCTGGTCGCGGGCGGGACGGTCGGAATCGCCTGGGGGGGAGGGCTCTGGCTCGGGTGTGCGGTGGTCTTCTATGCGATATGGACCACGCTCTACACCACCATGTTCACCAACTGGTCTGGAGTCTTCACCGGCTCGTGGCAGAGCCTGGGTTACTGGCTGATGCAGCAGGACGTCGCTCGTGGTAACCAGCCTTGGTACTACTATTTCGTTGGGTTGAGCGTGTACGAATTGGCAGCGCTGATTTTCGGCGCGGTCGGCGTGGTATGGCTGATTCGGCGTCGGGCGACCTACGGTGGTATTGGCGTCGTGCTGGCGGTTTGGGTGATCGCTACGCTGGCGTTGTACACAATTGCTGCGGAAAAGATGCCGTGGCTTTTGGTGAACATAACGGCTCCTTTGGCTCTGGTGGGAGGGATGTTCCTGGGTCAGGTGATGGATGGGATCAACTGGGGGCGTCTGACGCGCAGAGCAGTGGCCACGGTGCTCCTTGGCCCGATCTGGTTGGCATTGGCGGTGTGGATTGCCTGGTTGGCGACGACAGGATACGTCAACAGTTTTTCCATCTGGCTGGCCGTGTTGATCCTGCTGCCCCTGGCGGTTGCGATTGCCTATCTGATCCGCGGCCATAGCCAGGCCGGAAGGGCAGCGGTGTTGGGGATCGCCGCGCTGCTCCTGCTTTTCGGGGTGGCCGGAGCCGGGAGGGCGGCGTACACCTACGACGATTCGAACGTTGAGATACTCGCCTATGCGCAGGGGTCGGCGGACTTGGAGCAAACCTACACGCAGTTGCAAGAGACCGCCCTGGGCGAAGGCGCGGGCGATTCGTCGGTGAAGGTGGATTACGACATGTGGTATCCCTTCCAGTGGTACGTCCGCCACGAATCGGAAGCGGGCAGTTTGCGGTTTGACCGTTTCTGCTCGGCTACCAATAACGGCGATAACGATAGCGACGACGAAAAAGACGACGAGACAAGAGACTGCCGCGCGGTGGGCGAGGACGCGGGTCCGCTTGTATACCTGGCTGAACACGGCCACGCGGTGGAGGAGGAGGATGCGCCGGGCTATCTGAAGGAAGGGCCCATGCGGAACCTGCTATGGTATCCTGAAACATACCGACGTCCGGGAGAAGCGCGTACCGACACCGGATTTTGGAAGCAACTGGAAGCCGACGCCGCGTTTTTCCGAGGCGCGGCCGCCAATCCGGACAAACTCCGGGCAGCGCTCGAATACGTCTTGGCCCGACGCCAGGAAAGCGACTGGTATTCCGCTAGCTATTATCAATATGCAAGGGAATAGGACCCTGACCACCGAGGCTGATGAATGACCACGGCGCCAGCATTGCCAGAGCCGGGAGCAGCCTCGGTTGAAGATCGGGTGCAGATCAGTCTCCGGCTGATCCAGCATGCACGCGAGGAGCTTGACCGTGAGGACCGCCTCCAGGCCACGGAAAAGGTCTGGGGCGCGCTGGCGCAGATGCTCAAGGCGCACGGGCAGCTGCGCGGCTGGATGAACTTGGGGAGCCACCGGACGGTAGGCCGTATCGCCCAACACCTGGGCGTGGAATATCCCGAGATTCCGGTCCTGAACGCATATATCGCCGCGGACAACGGCCACCGGAATTTCTACGACAATGAGATGAGCCGGCCGGAAATCGAGGGCATCATCACGGTGGTTTCCAGCGTGTTGCCGGAGTTGGAACGGGCGCTGGCAGAGCCGCCCCGTCCCTTCTCGATCAACGACGTGGATCAACGCTGGCGGGTGAGAATGCTCACCGGCAGGCAGGACCTGCAGGTTGGCGACACCTCGCAAACCGGCTTCTCCAATACACACTAGCGTTCTCAGCAGTGGGTTATTTTTTCGGCAATTGGCGGTTTTGGGCCGGTGTACTGGTCAGCGTGGTGGCGCTGGGGTTGCTGGTATTGCTGGTGGACCGGAGGGAGCTGGCCGAAGCGCTGTTGACGGCGAACTACTGGTATCTGGCGCCTGCCATTGCGCTGTATTTCCTGGGTCAGTGGTTTCGGGCGCTCCGCTGGCAATATCTGCTGGCGCCCATTACCCGGGTCTCGGCCGGCCGGCTGTATCCGGTGATCATCATCGGATACATGGCGAACAACGTGCTGCCGGCGCGTTTGGGCGAATTGGTGCGGGCAGTGTACCTGTCGCAGCGAGAGAAAGAGGTCAGCGTGCCGGCGTCGATTGCGACGCTGAGCGTGGAAAGGCTCTACGACGGGCTGACGCTGCTGGCCATGGGGGCGGTGGCTGCGCCCATCCTGCTGGCTGCGGGTTTGTTCAGTGAGGCCAGCCTGGCTTATCAGTCCACCGCCGTCATACTGATGGTGGGAGTGATCGGCAGCTTCGTGGTGGCGCTGTTGGCATTGACGGCATTGGCGACGAGCCGCCGGGCGGTGGACTGGCTGATCGCGGCTACCGCGATCCTGCCGGCCAGGTTCCGTTCAATGGCCGTGGAAGTGGCGCACGGGTTTGTGGAAGGGCTGGCGACGCTTAACTCACCGCGCAAGCATGCCATCCTGTTCCTGGGTTCACTTCCGGTATGGCTGGCGGAGGCGGGTGTTTACCTGATAGTGGCGTACTCGTTCAACCTGGATGCTTGGTTCGGCTCTTTCTGGTTGCTTGCGGCGGCGATACTGCTGGTGACTGTGACTTCCAATCTGGTCACGGCGGTGCCGGCGTCTATCGGAGGGATCGGGCCGTTCGAAGTGGTGGCGCAGCAGACGCTGGTAGCGTTGGGTATCGGCGCGGCGGCAGCGGCGGCCTACACCGTGGCGGTGCACCTGATCGCGCTGTGGCTGCCGGTCAACATCGCGGGACTGGCGCTGCTGTTCTGGCACAACCTCTCGCTGCGCCGTCTCACCGCGTTGCCGGAGACCGGGACCGAAAGCACGTCGGATGCCGGCGCGGCATCGATTGCCGGGCAGCCCCGTGCCGGGCAGCCCCGTGCCGGGCAGCCTCGACGGGGCGCGGCGCAGGACGATTAGAGCATGCGGGTAGGCATCATCGGCGGTGGCGCGGCTGGCCTTGCGGCCGCGTTGGAGTTGACGTCCCGAGGTCACTTTGCTGAGGTCTTCGAGGCGGCGCCCTTCCTCGGTGGGCAGGCGTCAACCTTCGAGGTCGGGGGAGGCCAGTTGGAACGCGGATACCACCACCTGTTCGTCAGCGACACGGACATGGTGGACCTGATCAACGAGTTGGGCCTGGGCGATTCGCTGCAATGGCTGGAGTCGAAAGTGGGACTGTTCCACGGCGGCCGCATATGGAATTTTGCCACGCCGATGGACCTGATGAGGTTCTCACCATTGCCGTTCACTCAGCGGATCAGGCTGGGACTCTGGACGTTCCTGCTGCAGAAAACTCGCGACTGGCGCAAGTTCGAAGGAGTTACGGCCGCGGAATGGACGCGCAACCACATGGGGGACGACGCGTACCGGGTCATCTGGGAGCCAATGCTGCGGGGCAAATTCGGCGACTACTACGACCAGGTGAGCATGACGTGGCTGTGGGGAAAGATCTACCTGCGCGTGGCATCACGCAAACGAATGCAGAAGGAGCGGCTGGGCTACCCCATGTGCAGCTTCGGCAGGGTGTTTGACGCCTGCGGGGAGCGGATCGTAGAGCAGGGCGGGCGGGTGCACATTGGCGCGGGGGTGCAACGGATCAACGTCGTGGACGGTAAGGCTTCGGGTTTCGTCGCGTCGGCACAGGGGGGTTCGGAACGAGACTACGAATACGACGCGGTCATCGCTACAACGCCTTCGTACATTTTCACGCGCCTTGCGCCTGATCTGCCGGATGATTATCGGTCAGTGCTCGAGTCGGCGAGGTACCTGTCTGCCGTGCTCATGATCCTGGTACTGGATCGCCCCCTGACCGCCAAGTATTGGCTCAATGTGGCCGACCGGTCATTGCCCTTCGTGGGAGTAATCGAACACACCAATATGATCGACCGGGACCTGTACGGCGGCAACCATATCGTGTACCTCACCAACTACCCGGACCGCAACAGCGAGCTATATCGTAAAGAGCCCGCAGCACTGTTGGAGGAATATGTTCCTCACCTGCGGAAACTGAACCCGGACTTTTCACGAGACTGGATACGGGAATACCACCACCACCGGGTGGATGGGGCTCAACCCATAAACGGTGTGCACTACAGTGAGCGCAACATTCCCGACCACCGGACGCCCTTCGAGTCGCTGTACCTGGCGAACACCACGCAGATCTATCCGGAGGACCGGGGAACGAACTACTCGGTCCGGATGGGTCGACGGGTGGCGCGCATGGTTTTGGAGGACATGGGCGTGGATTAGACGCAATACTGCGCACGCAAAAGCGCATCATGTGATGTACAATATGACGCCTAACCGTGAGATTAGTGAGGCCTGGAATGCGGACGACAATAAATATCGACGATGAATTGCTTGCGGAAGCGGAGCGTCTTACAGGCATAGACAGACGAGCAACCCTGGTGAGGGAAGGCCTGCGCGCCCTTATCGAGCGCGAAAGCGCCCGTCGGTTAGTTCAACTCGGTGGCAGCGAACCACAACTGGAAGACATTCCCAGGCGCCGGGGTATCTCAAAATGACCCTGGTGGACACGTCGGTATGGGTAAACCATTTTCGGCATAACGAACCCGACCTGGCGGCATTGCTCGAAGAGGCACAAGTCATCATGCATCCGATGGTGATGGGCGAATTGGCTTGTGGCAACCTCGGGAACCGGGACATCGTGCTGGAGACGTTGAGAGGTTTGCCGAGAATTGCAGAAGCGAGTCATGAGGAGGTCCTGTTTTTCATTGAGAGAAACCGGCTAATGGGTCGGGGAATAGGATACGTAGACGTTCACCTGCTGGCAGCGGTATCAATGAGCGGGTCGGTCCGATTATGGACCGAAGATCGGCGACTTCGAGATACGGGTGCTGAGTTGGGGTTGGTTTACTGAGGCGTGGTCTCAGTTTGACACGGCATTGGCACGAAATACGTTCAATGTGCTGACGTTTCAACATGCAATTTAGGTCTATTCTTAGTATAATAATTAGAGATAATTCGACGCGAATATGATTGCAGGCCATACACGTTGCCAACCATCGCCTTCCTGGCCGACGACCGCAACGGCCATAGTCCAGAACCGTCTATTCGAGCAGTTGAACAGGCCGGCGGCAAGGTTCGACTAATTGCATCGGTTGCTTCCGATGAGGAAGCTCTCAGCGGTTCCGGTGGGTTGCTGTTGCCCGATAGTAGATTGAACGGCGGCTCGTCTGTGCTCCACGCGGCGTTAGAGGCGGACATGCCCGTGTTGGCTACGGGCGGCGGGATGCACGCGCTGAACCGGCACTTTGGCGGCGGCGCTCCCTCGGCAATTGTGGCGCATTACCCGGATGAAATTTCGGATCCGCTACGGCATCAGATCTACCTTTCACCGGGTTCCAAGGTGGCCGCGATCATCGGCAGCGCCGGCATGTTCCGGGTGAACAGCCGGCATCACGAGGGTATACGGGAACCGCAACGGGCCGAGCGGCTGATGACCATCGCTTATCAGTTGGACGACGGCGTTATAGAGGGCCTCGAGAGCAAGGAGCACAGCTGGGTGATCGGCGTGCAATTCCTGCCTGAGAGAGCGGACGAAATGCCCGCCAGCTTCAACAACCTGTTCCTCGGGTTGGTGGAGCGGGCCCAGGATTTTATTGACAACAACGGCATGAGGAGAACGTCACGATGACTACGGCACCCCCAACGCAGCCCGGCGGAGATTTTACGCTCCGACCCATTGAGGACGAGATGCGTGAATCGTATCTGTCCTACGCGATGTCGGTCATCGTGGCGCGGGCATTGCCGGACGTGCGGGACGGGATGAAGCCGGTGCAGCGTCGGATTCTGTACGCCATGCACGACATGGGGATACGGCCGGGCAGCCAGTACCGGAAGAGCGCGCGCATCGTGGGTGAGGTGTTGGGCAAGTTCCACCCGCACGGCGACGCGTCGGTGTACGACGCGTTGGTACGAATGGCGCAGTTGTTCTCCATGCGGGCGCCGCTGATCGACGGGCAGGGCAATTTCGGGAGTATCGACGGCGATCCGCCGGCGGCCATGCGTTACACCGAAGCCAGGCTCGCGGCCATCGCCGATGAACTGCTGGCGGACATTGATCAGCAGACCGTGGATTACTCCGACAACTTCGACGATTCCCTCAAAGAACCGCGGGTGTTGCCGGCGCGAATGCCGAACCTGCTGGTCAACGGTTCGTCCGGGATCGCCGTGGGCATGGCGACGAACATGCCGCCGCACAACCTGGGCGAGATCTGCGATGCCATCAACTACGTCATTGACAATCCGACGTGCAACGTTGACCAGTTGATGGAGATCGTCCCGGCGCCTGATTTTCCGACCTCCGGACGGATCCGCGGCGTGGCCGGCGTGCGCGATATGTACGCCACCGGCCGCGGGCGCATCATAATGGAGGCGGTAACCGAGATTGAGGACATGCCGGGCCGCAATTCCAACCGGCAACGCATCATAATCAGCGAGTTGCCCTTCCAGGTCAACAAGGCGACGTTGGTTGAGAAGATTGCCACCCTGGTACGGGACAAGACACTGGTGGGCATCACCGAGATCCGCGACGAGTCGGACCGCAGGGGCATCCGGGTGGTGATTGAGCTGGCCCGCAGCGCACAGCCCACGGTGATCCTGAACAACCTGTACAAGCGCACGGCGTTACGGTCGTCCTTCAACGCCATCATGCTGGCGCTGGTGGACGGGCAGCCGCAGGAGCTGCCGCTCAAGGATCTGATCAACCATTTCGTGACCCACCGCGAAGAGGTCATACGGCGGCGGACCGAGTACCAACTGGGGCGGGCCCGGGACCGGGCGCATATCGTGGAGGGGCTGCTCAAAGCCCTTGACGCCATCGACGCGATCATCGAAACCATCCGCAGCAGCCAGGACGTGGAAACCGCGCGCAACAACCTGGTGCAGCAGTTCGACCTGTCGGAGATTCAGGCCCAGGCGATTCTCGATATGCAGTTGCGCCGGCTGGCCGCCTTGGAGCGCCAGCGGTTGGACGAGGAATACAACGACCTGCTGGCGACGATCTCCCGGCTGGAGGACCTACTGCAGAACCCGCAGAAGATACGCGCGGAGATCAAGCGGGAGACGCGTGAGGTCAAGCGCAAGCATGCGGACCCGCGCCGCACCGTAATAATTAGAGAGGAACTGCAGGAGCAGTCCATCGAGCAATTCATCGTGCAGGAAGACGTCGTTGTCACGTTGAGCCAACGCGGGTACATCAAGCGCGTGCCCATCGACACCTACCGCACCCAAAGACGGGGCGGAAAGGGCGTCCGCGGCGCGAATAACCGGGACGACGACGTGATCATGCAGATCGCGGTCGTAAACACCCACGAGCAGTTGTTGTTCTTCACCAACAAGGGTCGGGTGTACCCTCTGAGCGTCTATGAGACGCCCAACGATTCGGGCCGGACGGCCCGGGGCACCCTGCTGGTGAACCTCGTTCCGTTGCAGCCCGGAGAGCATGTGCAGACCATGCTGCCGGCCAGCCGCGACGAATACAACCGCCTCTACGTCTTCGCCACCCGCAACGGCCGGGTGAACGCGCTGCGTCCGGGCCAGTTGCAGAATCTCAGGAAGTCCGGGCTCATCGCGATGAAGGTCCTGGACGGTGACGAGTTGGTTGCGGTGCGACCGGCGCAAAGCGACGCTTCGATCATCCTGGTCACTGAGCAGGGCCAGGCTTTGCTGTGTCCGGTCACCAGCGTACCGGAGCGAAATCGCAACGCCACCGGCGTGATCGGGATCAAGTTCAAGGACGAGTTCGGGGGCAAGGACCACGTAGTCGCGCTTGAAGTGGTCAACGACCACGAGGACGAATACCTGCTGGTGGTCAGCGAAAAAGGCTACGGCAAAGCCACTCCTTTGTGCAACAGCAAGGGTGAACCCGTATATCGCGAAACCAATCGCGGTGGTATGGGTGTCAAAACCTTCGCCGTGGACCAGAGCGACAAGCTCACCGGCCCGGTGGTGGACGCCAAGATCGTCACCTCCGCCGAAATGAACGACGAGGAAGGGCACGAGGTGTTCATCATCTCGGCGCGCGGTCAGGTGGTGCGCATCAATCTGGCCGAGATCAAGGTCGTGAACACTCGCCAGACCAAGGGAGTCATCATCTGGCGCGAGCGCGGCGGCGACGACAGTGTCGTATCCATCTACTGCTTCCGGGCCACGGACTACAGCCAGGACGACCCGGCCCTACAAGATGGCGCTGCCGGTACAGCCCTTGCGCAGGCCGAAGAAGTCGCGGCCCAGGCGGACAGCCAGTACGAGGAAGGCGAAGACGAGGACGTTGACGAGGATACGGCGGATGATGACATCGACGACGATGGCGATGGCGACGATGATCCGAACACTCACGTGAACGGGCAGGCTCCGCTACTGTAAGGAATTTCTGAGATGCAACTGGTGATGGTTCATGGCTCCGGCCAGAACGAACTGACCTACCACTACCAGACGGCGCGGTTCGAAAACGCGGATGCCGTCAACCTGCCCGGCCACCCGGACGGGGAACCACGGGACAGCATCCGCGGGTACGTAGATTGGGTGCGGGACTACGCGCAGGGGAAAGGGTATCCGCCCTTCGTTCTGTTCGGGCACTCCATGGGCGGAGCGATTGCGCTGGACTATGCGCTGCGCTTCCCTGAGGACCTGGCCGGGTTGGTGCTGATCGGAACCGGCGGGCGGCTGCGCGTGCATCCCGACTACCTGAACCGCTGCCTGGATGAGGCCCAATGGCGCGCGGAGGCGCCGGCGTATTACGAGGCCATCAACGCACAACTTGCGCCTCAACTGGCATCCCGCGCTCTGCAATCCGGCCCGATGGTCGAGCACAACGACCTGGCGGCCTGCGACAGGTTCGACGTAATGGAGCGTCTCAAGGAGATCGGGTTGCCGTCGCTGGTGATCGTTGGCGCTGATGACATAATGACCCCGGTGCGTTATGCGGAATACTTGGGCCGCGAGTTGCAGGACGCCGAGGTGGTAGTGGTGTCCGACTCGGGGCACTTCGTCACCCTGGAACAACCGGAAGCGGTTAACGACGCCATCGCGCGTTTTCTGAAGCGGCTGGATGACAGCAACGGTTAGCCGAAGTTATCAAGCTCCCAGGTTCACAGCCCGGCCGCCAGCCGGGCTTTTGTATGCCCGGGGTTTGGTTGGCCGGCGTTGCTGGTATTATGTGGCCAACCACGCGCGAATCCGGTTGTTCGAACCATGACGCCGACGCATACCTACACTCCTGACGGACATCGCCTGGACGCGTCCCTGGCGGGCATATACGCCGGGTATCCCGACGCTCAGGGGCTGCCCGCGGCGAGGCGAGCGGCGGTGACCGCAGCGGAGTTGATCGAGTCCGGCGACCACCACGTTGATCCGACGGTGGCTAACATAGCCGCTCTGTTGCATCTTGCCGGCCGACCGGCCGACCCTGACCGGGCGGAGGCGTCGGTTGCCCTGGCCGGCGCGTGGCTGCGCGGGTCGGGCGCCCCGGAACAGTACGTGACGGCCGTTGCTGCGGCCATCAGGGGCGCTTGGGGGGCTGTAGGCGACGACGGCACAGCGACGCTGTTGCGGGATGCGGCGCGGTTGGACTTGATGAGCGTCGAAAGGCACTCCGACTACCTGCGAGACGTGCCGCCTCCGGGACGCCTCCGTGAACCATATTTGGCGGACTATCGTGGCAGATGCCTGACGCCGGCGTTGCAACTTCGCGGTAGCCTGACGCTTCCGGCGTCGGTGAAGATCTACGACCAGCGTGTGGCGAACTTGTCGGCCTGGCTAGATCAGCAGCCGGCTGATTTGGTGCCGCCGGATTGGCGACGCTTGGCCGAAGTAGGGGAGATTGAAAGCGGCGTCCGCAGGTTGCTCGAAGGCGAGGACCCGGTCGCGGTTCGATCGGAAATGCCCACTCGCGGCCTGCCGTACGCGGAATATCGGGGACGACAGCGCGCCGTTATTTCTGGAAGCCACGACCGGATCCTGGAACTGACCCACGCCCGCATCGAGGCGTCACGCAACGTGGCTGCGGAAAAGTACCTGGAGAGCGACACGATCCATAAGCCGGCGGTGGAGGAAAACCTGTTCGTGGGGGCGCGACGCCGGGCGCGGCAACTGGGTTTGTCCGCTGAGACGGCGGAGGACATCGCCAGGCTGCTGCTGTCCAACGCGCGGGAGGTGCAGGAACGTACCCTCAACGATATTGCCCAACGGCTGAGCAGATTGCACGGCCAGATACTGGACGCAGACTCGCCGGAAACCCGCACCGATGAGGCTGACATAGCGATCCCGTCCCTGGTTGTACGAACCGGCGATCAGCCGTTGGCCCGCGAAAACGAACTGCTCAAGGAACTCAGAGTTACCGGGTTGAATGAAGCCTACCCGGAGCAACGACGTCGCTTTCTGGAGTGGTTTGAGTCCCCGCATCCATACCTGGCGACCGGCATGATTGTCGCTAGTCGTGACGCCGACATATTCCTGCAGGCGCTGACCGACGGCCAACGATGCAAGGTAGTTGCCACGGTGGCGATCGACGGTCCGATGCACCTGGGCCATGGAACGCCGGTGAGCATCCTTGCTTACTTCCAGGCTCTGGGCGCCGAGATTGCGCTCGGCTTCCGCGACGAACTCGGCGACTTGATCGAAGCGCGGCGGATCATGCGGGATAGCCTCCTGATGATGGCCGCCGAAGGATTGGATCTCTCTCGTACACACGCCTACCTGCAGCAGGATAGCCCGCCGATCGTCAGGACGGCATTTGAAATCGGCGAGGCCATCCCCCTGAGCGTGTTGAACTCGGCGTTGGGCCTGCGTTTGCGAGACAGTGCCACCGAAACCTTCCGACCGTTGCTGCGGCTGGCCGACATTCTGCACGCGCAACAGGCGGAGGCCGGCGGCCCCTGCAGGACGCTGGTGGTGGACAGCATCGGCGGCGACGTGTACGTGCGGATGGCCAGGAACGTGGCGGAGCGGTTCGGGTTCCTAAAACCGTCGGCGCTGTATCTGCGGCCGGTGCGGAACCTGACAACCTACAACGACCCACAGACGGGCGGCGCGGTGGAGGTGATGACCAACCGGGTACCGTCGGGCCGCATTACCTATGGAGATGATCCCGCTGAGATCCGGCGACGCGTCGGCCGCGCTTACACCGGCGGACGCGGGACGCTGGAGGAACAGCGGGAAAAGGGTGGTAACCCCGACCCGCGGGTCTGCTCGGTTTCCAGCCTGCACGCCTTTTACGCGACTCCTGACCCGCAGGAGTACGCACGGCTCCAATCACGGTGCCGCTCGGGCGAGTTGTTGTGTGGGGAGTGCAAAACTTCAGCGGCAGACCGCCTGCTAGAATATCTGAGGGAGCATCGTTCCCGGCGGGACAACCCGTCAGAACAGGCGAGGAACGCCGCCAATCAAATGGCCGGGTTGCCGGACGCGGCATGATAGCTCGTGCACACTCGCGCGACCGCCACGAGGAGAATGCCGTCACAGTTCAGTCATGCCCATGACTAAAGAATGTCGGCCGACGGTCCTGACAGAATCCGCGCCGTGCTTACCTTGACCCCACACCTTTAGATATTGCAGGAGACCAACGGTTATGGCAGACCAGCAACGTATCCTGACCGGAATGCGTCCCACCGGACAGCTGCACCTGGGGCACTACCTGGGCGCCCTGGAAAACTGGATACAAATGCAGCACGAGTACGAGTGTTTCTTTCTGATCGCTGATTACCAGGCGATGGGAGACCACCTGGACGACATCGGATTGATCCAACGCTCGGTGCTGGAGGTAGCCACCGACTGGCTGGCGGTGGGCCTGGATCCGGAGAAATCGTCGTTCGTGATCCAGAGCTACGTGCCGGAACACGCCGAGCTGACCATGTTTTTCTCCATGCTGATCCCGTTGAATCAACACCAGCGGAACCCGACGCTGCGAGCGGAAACCGCGCAGCTTGAGTCGGAAAGCCAGTCCATCACCCTGGGGTTTTTCAACTACCCCATCAGCCAGGCCGCCGACATCCTGCTGCCCAAGGCTCACCTGGTGCCGGTGGGCGAAGATCAGGTGGCCCACATCGAGTACACCCGGGATGTGGCCCGGCGGTTCAATCGCCTCTACGGAGAGGTCTTCCCGGTCCCGCGCGCCCGGGTGGGCCGCGTTCCCCGGTTGGTCGGAACCGATGGCCAGGCAAAGATGAGCAAGAGCCTGAACAACGCCGTTTACCTGGCCGACGATCCGAGCACCGTGGAGCAACGGGTGAAACGGATGGTGACGGACATTACGGGACAGAATCCCCGGATGCGAGCGACGGATCCGGGAGTGGTGGAATACAACCCGGCGTTCCTGTACCACGACGCGTTCAACGACAATACCGACGAGGTTGCGGAGCTCAAAGAACGGTACTCCGCGGGCACGGTGGGCGACATGGAGGTGAAGGACCGTTTAGTCGACGCCATCAACCGGTTCCTGGAGCCGATCCGCGAACGGCGGTCATGGTACGAGGATCACCCGGACTTCGTGCGGGACGTATTGAAGGCCGGGACTGAACGCGAAAGGGCGATAGCACGGCAGACGATTGAGGACGTTCGACAGGCGATGCAGGTGGTTTACACCTGAGAGAACGTCCGCCGGTGGCACGCACGGCAGTTGCCCATCCGACCGAAAACGGGGCGACCGCAGGGTTGCCCCTTGTTTTGTGACCGTGTTAGCGTAGTCTCACCGCGCCGGGTGTCTCCGCGTGGTTTCTGATTCAGTGCCAACCGGAGGAACGACATGGCAGGCAATCCACGAGATAAATATTGCATCGTCGGGGTGGGCGAAACGGAATACAGCCGGGCCTCGGGCCGCACCACCCGGGCCCTGGGTGCTGAGGCGATCCGCAACGCCATGAACGATGCCGGACTGACGCCCGACCAGGTGGACGGGATGCTCAGCTACCACGGCGGCGATTCGACGCCTTCGACATCCATCCAGTACGACCTGGGCATCCGGCCGAATTTCTACATGGACTGCTCGGGCGGAGGCTCGTCCACCGAGGCGCTGGTGGGTCTGGCCATCGGTGCGATTGAGGCAGGCATGTGCGACGTGGTTGCCATCTTCCGTTCGATGAACGGCTATTCCAATATTCGCATCGGTGGCACCGGCGCCCGGGCTTCGGCTCCCATCGGAGGCTCAGACCTGATGAAACGGCCCTACGGCCTGATCAGCGCGGTGCAGCAGTTCGCGTACACGTTCACGCGCCACATGGCCGAGTACGGGGTGAAGAGTGAGGACCTGGCGGCCATCAAGGTGGCCCACTCCAACCACGCCTCCAACAACCCGAAGGCGCTGATGAAGCATCGGGTGACCGTTGACGACGTGATGAACTCCCGTTGGATCATCCGGCCGGTGGCCCATCTGCTGGACTGCTGCCTCGAAACGGACAACGCCACCTGCGTCATCGTGACGTCCGCCGAACGGGCTAAGGACCTGAAGCACAAGCCCGTCTACATTAAGGGCGTCCAGGGTCGGGGCACCAAGCCGGGCGGGGACTTCCACTACCAGCACGGGCCGATCTCGCGCGTGGCCGGCCACTACATCGCTCCGCGCATTTTCGACCTCGCCGGCGTCAAGCACGAGGACGTCGACCTGACCGGCTGCTACGACGCCTTCACCTACACGGTGCTGTTGCAGTTCGAGGACTACGGGTGGTGCGAGAAGGGCGAGGGCAAGGACTACGTCACCAGTGGGGCCATCAACCTGGGCGGCAAGCGACCCAACAACCTGAGCGGCGGCCACCTGTGCGAGGGATATACCCATGGGATGAACATGGTTATCGAGAACGTGCGGCAGTTGCGGGGCACGGTTGACGACTACTGCCCCGGAGCTACCGAAGGCGACCACACCTATGACTACAACGAGGGCGGTTGCCGGCAGGTGCAGGACGCGAAGATCAGTATGAACATGGGTTGGGGAACGCCGGCCGTCGGCAGTTCCCTCATTATGGGCAACGTGCTCAGCTAGGCGCCGCGGAGCAGGGAGAACGACAATGCCAAACTATAACTACCGGGGCATCACGCTGAGCATCCCGGAGAACGATTCCGAATACAAGGGCTACTTCGAGGCGGCGGGGGAAGGTCGCTTGGTGGTGAAGAAGTGCGTCGAATGCGGGCTGCTGCGCGGTGAGCCGGGGCCGGGTTGCCCGTGGTGTACGTCTTTGAAGTGGGAGTGGCAGCAGGTGTCGGGCAAGGGCACGATCTATTCCTACCAGGTGGTGGCCCACACGGTGATCCCCAGCTTTCGGGACCTGACGCCCTTTGCAATCGTGCTGGTGGAACTGGACGAGCAGCGGGGTCAGCCAACCGAGTTCGATGGCCTGCGCATTACGGGAAATCTGGTGGACGCCGACTTCAACATGGAGAAAGAGGAGAAAGTCGGTATCGGCAAGCGCGTGGAAGTGGCGTTCCTGCCCGTGGAAGATGGGTTCATGCTGCCGCAGTGGCGGTTGATTGACGAGCCGGAACAGGGATTCACCTGGTCGCACGAGGCGCCGGAAGGCTGACCCGGCGGACGCCACCTCGTCGTTGCAGTAGGGGCGAATGAGCATTCGCGCCTACGCCTTATCGCCGAACCGTACTGCTTTCAGGGTCCCCAGTGATACGGGCGGCCAGTGCCATCGGGCGTACGGGATCAGCGGCGCGCCTCGGGCGCTGTCAGTGATTCGGCAGCCGGCTGGAACAGCCACACTTCTGTCCGGTTGGGCAGATTTCGAGTGGTGAACTCGAACCGGTCGGATTCCAGGCGGCGCACCGTCGGCTGTCGTGCCAGCCACCCCTCCGGGGGCAGGAGTTCGCATTCGGCGGCGGTCAATCCCGGGACGGCGTAGTGCATCGGGATGACCACGCGGGGCCGCAGGCGCTGCACCAGCGAGTCGGCCTGCTCGTAGGTCAGCAGGTGCTTGGAGTCGTCCACCGTCACCAGCAGCACGTCGATGTTGCCGACGGCGTGGGCGACATCGTCCGGCCATTCGGCGCGGTTGTCGCCAATATGCAGGAAGCTGACGCCGCTCGCTTCCAACCGGAACATCACGTTGGGGAAATCGCTCAGGCGGGAGGCGCCGGAGTGCAGATCTCCAATACCGCGGATGTGCAGGTCTTCAGCGGAAAACGCACCGGGCATTCGCAAGATTGAGGCTGCCTCAGGCAACCGGTCAACGGCGTCATGGTCGAAGTGGGCGTGGGTGATGAGCCCCAGGTCGCAGCGGACTTCCGGAAACAGCCGGGTGAACCAGTAGCGGTCGGCCTGGTTCCGGTAGGGATCGGCGACGGCCGTTATGCCGCCCGGTGTTTCCCAGCGAAAGGCGCAATGCCCGAAGTACGTCAGCCTCATTTCGACCCTTGCCCATATACGCTGACGGTTGCCACGTAACGAATATCTGGCCTGAAACCGTCGCTAGGCCGCTGTCCGCCACATCTCGTAGCCGATTTCCTTGCTGATGAGACCGTCTCGCATCTCGAAGATATGGACCAGACGCATTTCCACCTGCGCCCCGGGAGACAGCGGCAGATAGCCTTCGCCCGTCAGGCGGAAACGAACAACGCTGTCGTCGACCACGCGGTCCTCGGTGGCGAAGCGCTGCAGGGTCTCGAACTCTACGTCCTCCATTTTGGCGAACATCTGCGTGTAGTTGTCAGCCACGGCGCGCTTGCCCTCGAAACGTAGGCCGCGGGCCGGGGCCTCCCACACCACATCATCGGTGTAGAGATCAAGCGCCGCTTCCACCTCGTTGGTGGCCTCGGAGTGGAAGTGGGCCTCGACAGCGGCCAGGTTGGCGGCGATGATGTTGGAGTTCTGGATGGATGACGACACGGCGGCTCCTCCTCTGGTTGGTTTCTTGACACCCTCGGGGGCTGCCGATAGCATCCCGGCAAGCGGCCACGACAGTACGGGGTTGCTGAGGAGGCGAAGAGCTATGCAGAGCATCACGATCGACCGCAGCAAGCCCCTGCGCGAGGAGTCTAACACGGGCCACAACCGGTGGCATCCGGACATTCCAGCTGTTTTGGAAGTTGACGAGGGAGAGGATGTGTTGCTTGAAACCCGGGACGCCTTTGACGGGCAGATGCGTCCCGGCGTCACCGAAGCGGATTTCGCGGGCATGGACGCCGGTGTTATCCATCCGCTCACCGGACCCGTGGCCGTCAAGGGAGCAGCACCGGGAGACCTGCTGGAGGTCGAATTCGTGGACATCCAGCCGCAGCCCCACGCTTTCAGCGTGATCTTCCCCGGCTTCGGATTCCTGCGGGATGTGTTCACCGAACCTTTCATGGTGCACTGGAACATCGCTGACGGATTTGCCACCTCCGACCAGATACCGGGAGTGCGGGTCCCCGGCGCTTCATTCATGGGGGTTTCCGGGGTAGCGCCGTCGCATGCGCAGCTGGCAGAGTGGACACGACGCGAGGCCGAATTAGCTTCGCGGGGAGGTGTGGCCCTGCCGCCGGACGCGGGCGGCGCGGTTCCCATTGCCGGCGTTGGCGCCACCCACGGCATCCGCACCCTGCCGCCGCGGGAAAACGGTGGAAACTTCGACGTGAAGCAGCTTTCCACGGGTTCGAAGCTCCTGCTGCCGGTGGCCGTGGAGGGCGCGCTGTTCTCCACCGGGGATGCTCATTTCGCCCAGGGCGACGGCGAGGTCTGCGTCACGGCGGTGGAGATGGGAGCGACGTGTACCGTCCGCTTCCGAGTGTTGAAGGGCGAAGCGGAGCGGCAGAACATCCGCTGGCCCCGGTTCAGCCGGGAGGACTACTACATTGCGCCGGAGTGGGCCGCGCCGCGTCGGTTCGTAGCCACGATGGGGATGCCGGTTAGGGAGGACGGCGTGAACGAAGGAGAGAACCTAACGCTGGCCTGCCGGAACGCCATCCTGAACATGATCGACCTGTTGCAGGAGCGTGGGTTCAGCCGCGACCAGGCATACGTGATCTGCAGCGTGGCGGTGGACCTGAAGGTAAGCAACGTGGTGGACGTGCCCAACTTCGTGGTGTCGGCGTTCCTGCCGGAGGATCTGTTTGTGGGGTAGAGCGTCAAGCGGGTGGGATGATGGATAGAGTTAGGGCATCCAGTTGTCCAAGCTCAGCCACATTTCGATGCGGTCTCGGTATAGTCTTGCAATAAATGGGGCGGGGTTCTGGCGCAGGAAATCAATAATCTGTTCACGCAGATTCAGAAATATTTGCGCCATATCCGCGCGGGTTGATCCACTCCTGATCACGATCACTCGCGACTGTGAATGCATTATCGTGTCTCGTTCGGAGGCGTTGTAACGCATATTCAGGTCATGGGTGAGGACTACCCATTCACGCCGTGCGACAACCGGGATCCAGTGAACGTCGCTGGTTCCGGCGTGGAAATGACTCGTCCGTGTTTCCACGTTCAGGCCCGCTTCCCGGATCGGCACGGGGAACGCCCTGGTCCCAAGGTCTTCGTCAGCGAAGAACGTGAAATCAGGCGGCTCGTTCGTAGCGAACAGCCTCCTCGATTTGCTCGGGTAGGAGCGCGTAATCGTCGGCTAATTCAGCGATGGTTTCTCCTCCCTTTGTGAACCTCGCAACGGCCGAGGTGCGGACGCCTGACCCCTTGATTACCGGCCTACCAAAGGAAACTAAAGGATCTATCACGATCAGCTTGGGATCCTTTTCGCCGTATCCACGAGTGTATGGGAAATACCTACTCGGCAAGCCGTCTTCGCCAAGTTCAACCCTCTGATCGCGACTGTATGCCAAAAATTCCCGACTAGCCAGTGGATGTTTGGTCTGGCCGTTTCTATTCAAACCGTCGATTTTTGCACGAATCTCCCGTGACGATACTCTCCACGTTCGGCGCAATAACGCGAACACGTGCAGTTCCACCAAGTTCGTGAAAGACAGGGCCGTGGGATTTGATCCCGCCGGTTTCACCAACCGACGGTCGTCATCCGTGAGAGCAGCCCCGTGAGAGATGATCCAACGGCGTACCGTCGATACGGGCAGCCCGAGATAACGAGCGCACTCCGGTATCGAATACAACGGCACCTGCCGCGGGTCGTCCATCAGATGATCCCGCCCTCTGCCAGCAGCAGCATCTGGCCGTTGGTGAGACCGAGTTCGCCCTGGAGGATTTCGGAGTTGTGTTCCCCGATTAGGGGAGCGCGGCGGCTGATGCGCCACGGGGAGCCATTGAACAGGGCGGCCGGACCCGGGTAGGTGAAGGTGCGTCCGAGCTCGGGATGCTCCACCTCTTTGAAGAACTCGCGGTCGATCAGGTGATCGTCGCCGACCAGTTCGTCCATGCTACGGATGGCGCCCCAGGGGAAGTCCCGCTGCTGCCCGCCGTGGAAGGAGTCCATCAGCGTGGAATTCATGAAGAAATTCTTCATCACCTGGACGATGTGGTCGTTCTCCGTCGCGATGACCTCAGGGTCCTGGTATCGCTCGTCGGTCAGGTCGTCCGCCATACCGGATTGGTCGAACCACTCGGACAACAGTTTCAACCGCTGCGGTGTCAGGTTGGTGCCCGAGCGGGTGGTGTTGAGCCAGCCGCCATCGCCCGTGGGGAACTGGATGGCCGGCGACATATCGGGAGCCGCGTGACGGCCGGTATGCCGCTGGACCACATCGCCCGTGGACAGGTAGATGGCGATGGCGCCCTCGGTGGTCAGGGCACAGGCCTCGTGGATGGAGGCGTCAATGTACTGCCCTTCGCCGGTGAGGAAACGGTAATACAGGGCGGCCATGATGCCGATGTAGGAGTAGTGCGCGCCGATATGCCAGGAGTTGCCACCACCGGGAGCGATGGGCGGCGGGTTGGGTACGTCAACATCGTCATAGCCCGACGAGGCCATCTGCCCGCCTCCGGCCATCTGCGTGATGTCGCTGCTGACGTAGTCCCGCCAGGGGCCGGTCTGGCCGTAGGGGGTGAGCGAGCACATGATCAGGCCGGGGTTGTCGGCAGACAGCACGTCGTACCCCAACCCCAGTGAATCCAGGTAACCGGGCTTGCGGCTTTCCAGGACGATGTCGGCGGTGGCCGCCAACTGCTTGAGGATGTCCTGCCCCTGCTTCGTCTCTAGGTTCAGGGTTATGCCCCGCTTGGACGTGTTGTAGTGCCAGAAGGACAGGCTCCGCTCTCGGTGGGGAACGTCGTCCATGAAGGGGCCAAAATTCCGACAGGCCTCGCCGCCGGGCGGCTCGATCTTGATGAGGTCGGCGCCGTTGTCGGCCATCAGCTTGCCGCAGAATTGGCCCTTCTCGTCGCAGATTTCGAGTACCCGCAGACCTTCGAGGGCTCCGGGCAGGCTGAGGTCGGCGGGATGGGCCCCACCGATGTCCACGCCTTCTTGTTGGTCGCCATTGGCGGAAGTCATCGCAGGGCCTCCTCGATGTAGGGGTAGCGGTCCATGGTGGTGGGCCAGAAGATGCCGTTTTCGTAGCCGTCCAACAGATCGTCGTGGGCCACGCCCAGCAGGTCTTCGAGTACATCACGGTTGTGCTGCCCGATCATGGGCGGCGGGCTGGACATTTGGGCCGGCGACTTGGACATCTTGAAGGGAGCGTTCTGGAACTTCCAGGGCCCGAGCATGGGGTGGTCCATGGGAACATACATGTCCCGGTGCCGGAGCTGCGGGTCGTTGTCCACCCGGTCCTGGCTGCTCTGCACCGCCATGGCGCGGACGCCGGCGCCCTGGCACTTTTCGGTGAGCTCGTACTTGCCCATCGTCTTGGTCCACTCGCCGATGCGCTCGTCCATCTCCTCTTGGTGCTCGAGACGGCCGTCGATGGTGTCGAAACGGTCATCGGCCCAGTCGGGATCACCCATCAGCTTGACCAGATTCTGCCATTCGTCGTTCGACAGGCATGCAATGGTCGCCCAGTCGTTGTAGCCTCCGGGCGCGGTGCGGTAGGCGTTGTGAGGCGCGGCGATAGGGCCGCGGTAGTTGTTGACCACCTCGGCGCCGGGCCAGACGGTGCGGTTGCCGGGCGGGAACCCCTCGCGCCGGGCCTTCCGGCCGTTGACGGTTTTGTCCAGCAAGGCGGGTCCGGTCAGCGTGATGCCGGTGATCATCTGGGAAAGGTCAACGTGCTGTCCTTTGCCGGTGGCGGAGCGGTGACGCAACGCGGTCAACGCGCTCATCGCGCCGTACATCCCGCCGGTGTCGTCGAGGTAGGACCAGCCCCAGCCGGCGGGCGGCTCGCCGGGAAGTCCAGACAGGTGGGTGAGCCCGCTCAGCGCTTGGGCCGCCGGTCCCATGGTGCCGTACCAGTGGTAGCGGCCGGTGTGGCCGAAGCCGGCCATGGATACATATATGATGTCGGGCCGGATCTTCTTGAGTTGCTCGTAGCCCAAGCCCCAGCGCTGCATGATGCGGCTGCTGAAGTTCTCGATCACGATGTCCGAGACCGAGATGAGACGCTTGACCAGTTCCAGTCCCTCTTCCGTCCGGGTGTTAACGCTGATGCCGCGCTTGTTGGCGTTGGTGTCGGCGAACTGTCCGGTGGAGTTGGGGCCGGGCTCGATGCCGGGCGGCACGGTGAACCGGTTTTGGCGCAATGTGTCCAGGTTGAGAGGCCATTCCACCTTGATGACCTCGGCGCCCAGGGTGCCCATCCAACGGGCGGCCCACGGACCGGCGCGGACCCAGGTGAAATCGACCACGCGTATTCCTTTCAAAGGAGTCGGCAGGGGCATGTTTGAGCCTCCTGTGTAGAGGGTTGATGCGGAGAGTCTTGGATTGGGCGCAAGTTTAGGGCAACACAGGGCAGGCGGGCAACCTTCGTGCGCTCACACGGTTGTTCGGTCGCTCCCACCCCGGCGCGTTGACGCCCGGAAACTGCTCTCCTATGATGCGGTGAACTTCATCTGATGCGGTGAACTTCATCTGATGCGGTGAACTTCATCTGATGCGGTGAACTTCATCTGATGCGGTGAACTTCATCTGATGCGGTGAACTTCATCTGATGCGGTGAACTTCATCTGATGCGGTGAACCTCATCGCCGTCGCTCCCCGACGCGCGGCGATGTGTGCTGGAAGCACGTTCAGCCCCCGTTTGCGATGGCCCCACGGGTGTGTGCCATATTTGCAGGTGTGATCCATTTCGGCAACGCTGACCGCACTGGCTTTCGGTGCGCGTGGTGATGCGCGGCGTCATTGCGGCGCTGCGCGACCGGTATCGTAGCATCCTCATCCTGAGCGTTTGCGGGGCGTTGAACAGCTTTGGGATGGGCACCATCGGCCCGGTGCTTCCCCTGTTCACGCAGCAGGAATATCACGTCAACGCAACTCAGGTTGGCATCGCCATCGGTCTGTTCGGAGCGGGGAGGTTGTTCACCGGTGTTCCGGCGGGAATTCTGGCCCAGAGATACGGAAGGAAACCGTTACTGGCCCTGGGCGCGGCGGTCAACCTGTTCGGGGCCACCATGGTGTCCATGTCGTTCCATTTCTGGTGGCTAACGGGTTGGCGGTTCGTTTCCGGACTGGGGTCGAACGCATTCTCCACCGTAACAACCGTGTATCTGCGGGACGAGTCCGATCCCGCAACGCGGGGCCGCATTCTGAGCACGGGGGAATTGAGCATCCTGTCCGGTCAGATATTGGGTCCTTTGCTGGGTGGCTACCTGGGATCGGCTTTCGGGCTTCGGGTCCCGCTGTTTGCACAGGCGGTTCTGATGGCGCTGTCATTCGCGCTGATATTGTTCGCGCTCCCGGAGTCGCGGTGGCGGGAGGCCCAGGCGGGTCCGACTGTACCGGCGGCATCGCGAACCCAGCGGGCGCCTGCCGCCCCTTCACCGCGGGGGTCGCTCCGGAGTTTGGCGCTCAGTCCCGCTTTCATCTTCGTGGGCCTGTTCGCCATCATGATTGTCGCGAATCGGCAGGGGGCTCGCTTCAGCGTGATGCCGCTGTTCGGAAAGGCCAAGGGGTTTGGTCCGGCGCAATTAGGGTGGTGGTTGAGCGTGACCCACCTGCCTCAATTCTTTACGACGATTACATCCGGTTACCTTTCCGACCGTTTCGGGCGAAAGTCGCCGATCATCCCTTCCGTGGTGCTGATATGCGCCGGGATCGCCGCCTTCGTTTGGGCGGACGGCCTTTGGCAGCTATTGCTGTCGGGTGTCCTGCTGGGAATGGGCGAAGGGCTGGGGAGCCCGGCGGGAACGGTTTTTTACGCGGATATAGCGCCCCCGGGCATGGAAGGGGTTACGCTGGGCATCTTCCGCAGTTTCGCCGGGATCGGCACGGTTTCCGGCGCCATGGCGTTCGGGGCCATCGCCGACCTGTGGGGCTTCCCGTGGGCGTTGTGGGTCGACGCGATACTGTTCGCAGCCGCCGGAATTGGTCTGATGCTGTTCGTGCGCGAGACGCGCCGCCGCGGGTCGCCATCATAAAACCCGGGGTCAGTCCCCCACGAACCGCGCCAACTGGATTTTGCCAGGCTGACCTTCGTACCAGACGGTCACCGTAGTCCCGTGAATCTGGTGGTCCTTCAGGTGCCCGACGGAGACGCCGACCCAGCCTTCCGAGCGAAACTGCCATTGGCGTCCGTCGGCGTCGGTGAGGTCCAGGCCTCGAAAGTGACGCGGGTTGACGGTGTCAGCTTCCACGCGGTCGATGTGGCCGGTAACCTTGGACAATCGCGGGAACAGGGAATCGCCATCGCCGTGGCCACCGGACCCGCCCGTTGGATCGCCTCCGCAAGCCAGGATACCGGCCAGCAGCGCGGCGAGCGCTAAGGCCACGACGAATGTCGCTACGGCATTTTTCGAGGTGCGCAGGAAATTGCCTCGCGGTAGGTCCCCGGTGCGATCTGCCCGGTCGGCTGACACGGAGCTACCGGGCGGCGGTGATTGTAGCAAATCCATTGGTTGTGCTTTATCATTAATGACGCGGTCGAACGCTGGTCAGGTTGCCCCGCCATTCAGTTTCCGCCGCGCACTCCAATGGCATCCATCAGCATCAGCACACCATCGGACGCCGAACGCCGGCGCGGACCAACCTGGTTGCAGGGATTGGCTACGGCAACGGTAATCTCCGTGTTTGTGCTGGTTATCATTGGCGGAGTGGTTCGGGTCACCGGGTCCGGCCTGGGCTGCCCCGACTGGCCCTTGTGCTACGGCAAGTTGCTGCCGCCGCTTGAATATACGGCGATCATCGAGTACACCCATCGCTTCGTGGCGTCGGTCATCGTCGGACCACTGGTGTTGGTTACCGCCGTCGTCGGGATAGCCCGTTACCGCACTGACCGGTGGGTATGGGTGCCTGCTGTCGTATCGGTCCCGTTGCTGATCGTCCAGGGCTTGCTGGGCGGCATCACGGTGCTAACCCATTTGCCCGGAGGAGTAGTTGCCCTGCATCTTGCCACCGCGGAAGCCCTGCTGGCGACCTGCGTGTTCATAATGGTGGCGTCGTATCGTACGCCGATCCGTTTGGCGGAGACACCGACGGGCGGCGACAGATACCATCGCTGGGCGATCATTGGGGCGTTGAGCGTTTATGTGGTGATCGTGAGCGGCGCGTTGGTGACGGCTATGGGAGCGACCGGCGCGTGCGTCACCTGGCCGCTATGCCAGGGGCAGGCGTTCCCGATGAATCACCTCACGGCGATCCATATGTTCCACCGCTACGTGGTGCTCGCGCTGGGTGGGTTGCTTCTATACTCCGCCTGGCGCTGCTGGAACGGCCAGGCAGGGCGAGGTACAACGCTGAAGTGGCTGGTTGGCCTGACCGTCGCCACGTTTATCGTGCAGGTAATAGTCGGCGCGGCGACGATCTGGCTGGACTTCCAGGCCCATTGGCGCGCCCTGCACCTGACCGCTGCCACGGCAGTGTGGACTGCGGCGGCAGGTATGGCAATCGTCGCTTATATGGATGTGCGCACCACTGGAGGCCAATCTGAGCCGACCCTGCAAGCGGGACAAAATGGCCAGTAGCGCGCCAGGGTTCCGTCCGGATGGCGAGGCGACAGAAACGGATGCGTCGGTGTTGGCCGTGGAGACCCCGGGCAACACCTCGATAATGGCCGTTGCGCGCGATTTCCTGGCGCTGACCAAGCCGAAGATCATCTCCCTGCTGCTGGTAACCGCGGCCGGCGGGATGTTCCTGGCGGAACAGGGGATACCTTCCCTGCCGCTGCTGGGCCTGGTTTGGGCCGGCGGCGCGCTGGCATCGGGAGGCGCCAACGCGGTCAACCATTTCCTGGACCGGGACATTGATCGCGATATGCGACGGACGGCGGGGAGGCCTGTAGCGGGCCTGCGGGTTGCGCCCCGCTATGCCCTGGCGTTCGGCGTGGCGCTCAACGTCGCAGCGTTCGTGCTCCTGGCCACGCTGGTAAACTTGCTGGCGGCCGGCCTGACGCTTTGCGCGACCCTGTTATACGTGTTCATATACACGTTGTGGCTGAAACGCACCACGCCCAACAACATCGTCATCGGCGGAGCCGCCGGCGCCATCCCGCCCATGGTGGGCTGGGCAGCGGTGACCGGCGGGTTGGACCTTCCGGCGGTTTACCTGTTTGCGATCGTCTTTTTCTGGACGCCGCCCCATTTCTGGGCGTTGTCGTTGCTCATACAGACTGACTACGAGCGGGCCGGCGTACCCATGTTGCCGGTGGTGTCGTCGCGCCGGCAGACTACATTGCACATCTTCCTTTATTCGATTGCGCTGATGGGCCTGACGCTGATGTTCGGGTTGTTGCCACAGGTGGGGTTGATCTATGTGGCAGCGGCGGCCGCCCTGGGCGCTCCTTTCGTCTGGTTGGCCTGGAGGCTGTGGCGCCGCGACGACAGGGGTCGTGCGAAGGCGACTTATCTGTACTCGCTGGCGTACCTGGCGCTGCTGTTCGTCGCCGTCATGGTCGATAGCGTGGTCGGGATTGCGTAGTGATTTGCCATTGCATTTGCGCCCGACGCGGCACCGGTCAAATTGACAGCCATAAACGCGTATGCTATGGTTACCGCCGCTAGTGAAATTTTGCACATACTGCGGCCGGCTGCTGTCGCGGTATCCGGGGGTTCACGATGGGGCAGTTGCCCTTTGCCGAGGAAGACTCACCGAACAAGCGCCGAAAAGAACTCGGGCCCAGAGCAAAAAGTGATATTCCGGTGAACCCCTCTTCCGACTCCCCCCGACGCTGGTACAGCCGGCGGTCCTTGGTAACGCTGGCGCTCCTCGGCGGCATCTTGGCGCTGGCAGGCTTGGGTTGCGACGCCAATGCCCACCAATCCATCCTGAGCTCCACCCCCTGGACCTTGGACGGCGTGGGCGGGCCGGTGGCGCGCGAGCAGTTGCTGCTTTTCAACGTCCTCCTGTGGACCATGGTGATTGTATTCGTCCTGGTCGAGGGTGCCCTTCTTTACGCCGCCATTCGCTTCCGTCGCAAGCCCGGCGACCCGCTGCCCCCGCAGACCCACGGCCACACCCCCCTGGAGATTGCCTGGACTATCGTTCCGACTATCCTTATCTTGGGGTTGGGCGTATGGTCCGTGATTGTTCTGTTCAAACTCGAACCTGGCGAGGCCATCGCGCTGGCAAGGGCCGAGGGGCGAGAGCCGTTGCGGGTCGAAGCGGTGGGACACCAGTGGTGGTGGGAATTCCGTTATGAAGACCCAATACCCGGATCAGCCGACGACGCCCTGGTCACCACGGCCAACGAAATGCGCGTTCCGGTGAATACCCCGGTCATCATGGAACTGAAGAGCGATGACGTGATCCACAGTTTCTGGATCCCCAAGCTCGCCGGCAAGCAGGACGTGGTGCCCACCAAGACCAACTCGATGTGGTTCCTGGCCGAAGAAACCGGGATGTACTACGGGCAGTGCGCCGAGTTCTGCGGCACCGCCCACGCCCAGATGAAATTCCGTGTCCACGTGCTCGAGGAGGCGGATTACAATGCCTGGGTCGATGGTTTCGCCGAACCCGTCGAATTGTCCGCCGAAGCGTCCCGGGGCCAGTTGGTGTTCCTGGGAGATGGGCAGTGTGTGACCTGCCACACCGTCGGAGCCTCGGACACGGTGAATCCAGCCACGGGCGAAGGTGTCCAGCACGGCCGTATGCAGACTTACATTGCATACACCAAGTGGCTGGACAAACGTGCGCATGAACGCCTCGAAGATGTTCGTACCGGAAACGAACCGCCCACCGCTTTCGCCGCGCCGAATCTGACCGATTTCGGGTGCCGTACGACACTTGGGGCGGGGTTGTTGGACCGCAATCGGGAAAGCCTGCGGCAGTGGATCCGTGACCCGGATGGCATCAAGCCTGGCAACCGCATGTCCGAACTCGCGGCCATCTACCAGACCCGCTTGGACCATCGAGCTGACCTCACCGAGACGCAACTGGGAGACCTGGTGGAATATCTGTCAGCCCAGGGACCCGACATCTGCCTCCGGTAGTCGGCTGAATCCGCGCTATCCTATATCCATAGACTACAAACCAGCGCCGCTAACGCATCGCCGAATCAGATACTGACCGAGCCGCAGCGGAGGACCTGAACCATGGTATCCATAACCGGCGTCATTCCCCGCCCCACTGGCTATACAGGCTTGTGGAGTTGGCTGACCACCGTAGACCACAAGCGCATCGGAGCGCTGTACGGTTTTTCCGCGTTCTTCTTCTTCGTGATCGGCGGAATTGAAGCCGGGATCATGCGGCTGCAGCTGGTCACGTCCGACAGCTCGCTCGTGTCGGCAGACTGGTTCAACGCCATGTTTACCATGCACGGCACGACCATGATCTTCATGGTGATCATGCCCTTTGGAGCCACGTTCTTCAATTTCCTGGTGCCGCTGATGATCGGCGCCCGGGACGTGGCGTTCCCTCGCCTCAACGCTTTTTCCTACTGGACATTCCTGTTCGGCGCGTTGTTGATGCACGCCGGCTTCCTCATTGGACAGGTGCCTGATGCCGGCTGGTTCTCCTATGCGAACCTGACCGCCGCGCCTTTCAGCGAAGGCAAGGGCCTGGACTTCTGGGCGTTGAGCCTGCAGGTGCTCGGCATCGCCTCGCTGGCCGCCGGGTTCAACTTCGTGGTCACCATCATCAACATGCGGGCTCCCGGGATGTCGATGATGCGTATGCCCGTTTTCATCTGGATGACCCTGGTGACCAGCATCCTGCTGGTGCTGGCCTTCCCGATAATTACCGTCGCGTTGATTGAGCTGACTGCTGACCGGCAGTTCGGCGCCAACTTCTTCAACACCGCCGCCGGCGGCGACCCGATCCTCTGGCAGCACCTTTTCTGGCTCTTCGGTCATCCTGAGGTGTATATCCTCATTCTGCCGGCCATGGGGGTTGTTTCCGAAATCATCCCCACCTTCAGCCGCAAGCCGCTGTTCGGCTACCCCGTTATCGTCTTCTCCGGCATCGTCATCGCCATCATGAGCTGGGCGGTATGGAGCCACCACATGTTCACGGTTGGCCTGGGGGCCATCGCCAATTCGGTGTTCACCATTACCACGATGCTGATCGCGGTGCCTACCGGCGTGAAGATCTTCAACTGGATCGCCACGATGTGGAATGGGTCAATCGACCTGAAGACGCCGATGCTGATGGCCATTGGGTTCGTGGCGCTGTTCATCGTGGGCGGTCTGTCCGGCGTGTCGCACGCGGTCTCCCCGTCCGACTTCCAGCAGCAGGACACCTACTACATCGTCGCGCATATCCACTACGTGCTGTTCGGTGGCGCCATCTTCGGCATCTTCGCCGGCATCTACTACTGGTACCCGAAGATAACCGGCAAGATGTACAACGAAATGTTGGGCAAGGTTCACTTCTGGTTGATGTTCGTCGGCATGAACCTGACGTTCTTCCCCATGCACTACGCCGGGCTGAACGGGATGCCACGCCGCATCTACACCTATGCCGAAGGATTTGGCTGGGAAGGGATGAACCTGCTCGCGACGATTGGATACTTCGTAATCGTCATTTCACTGCTGATCTTCATTCACAATTTCTTCCGCAGCATCAAGAAGGGTGCGGAAGCTGGCCATGACCCGTGGGACGCTCCCACACTGGAATGGAGCATTTCCTCCCCGCCGCCGGTTTACAACTTCGCGGAAGTGCCGGTGGTGCGAGGTCAGGATGCCTACTGGATCACCAAACGCGAGGCTGCAGCTCGTGGCGAAACCGTGCCTGCCGAACCGCACGTGGACCCCAGCACCATACACATGCCGAGCCCTTCCTACTGGCCGCTGATCACGTCCTTTGGCGTGGTGTGGATCGCGGGCGGCTTGCTCATCGACGTGGGCTGGGACTACATCCGATTCCCCATCAGTTTCGTCGGGGGCCTCATCACGATCATAGGTGTCATCGGTTGGTCCAACGAGCCGGCTGCTGAGGAACACCACGAAGCGGCCGAGCAACACTAGGTTGCACCGAGCGACTCGGGCGTACCTGGACCATTAGCAGGCAGGAGGAGCGCGTTGGCTCACGCAGATACCACCCATGCCCCGCCGGCGCATCCGCCGGAACACCCACCGGCACATGAGGAAGAAACCACCACCGGCATAAATCACCGGAAACTCCTGATGTGGGTGTTTCTGGGCTCCGATTGCCTGTTCTTCGGCTCTCTCATAGCCACCTACATGGTCTACCGGGGACAGAGCATCATTGGCCCCTATCCCAGGGATATCATCGATGTTCCTATCACCACCGTCAGCACCTTCGTACTCCTGATGAGCTCGTTTGCCATGGTGATGGGGGTTTCCGCAGCCCGCAACGGAAACCAGAAGCGCCTTATCCAGTGGCTGTTGTTCACGATCGTGCTGGGCGCCACATTCATCGGCTTCCAGGTGTACGAGTTCAACCTCTTCCGCGTCGAAGGGCTGCGCTACGAAACCAACCTGTTCAGCAGCACATTCTTCACGCTGACCGGTTTCCATGGAGCTCACGTAACACTGGGCCTCGTTTGGCTGGTGGGCATCGTCATCATTGCGGCCCGCAACCCTGCCGGGCGACCCTCCGGCCTGGACGTTGACATCGCGGGCCTGTATTGGCACTTCGTCGACATCGTCTGGATCGTGATTTTCACGTTGCTTTACCTGATCGGCGGCTTTGACGGGCCCCCGGAAGCCGGCCACGCCGCGGCGCAGGGATGGAACTGGGTTACCGGTTTGATCAGCTAGGTTTCGAGGAGGCAACCACCAGATGAGCACCAACCCCGGTCACGAGGCCACTTTGGACCACGAGACCGCTTTGACCCATGAAGAACACGCGGCGCACGAAGGCGCTGGGATATCGCGGTTTTTCTTCGGCCACGTGCCGGAGGGCGTGCACGGCGGGCTGAAGGAATATGGCCTGTTGGCGATTTTCCTCGGAATCATCACCCTGGTGGAATTCCTCATCATCGTTCCCAAAGGCTTCCAGGGCAGCGGTGTGGTCATCGCCCCGCTGGTGATCCTGTCGGTGATCAAGTTCTTCTGCGTCGTCGCGTTCTTCATGCACCTGAAGTTTGAGAACGAGTTGCTTTGGCAAATCTTCGTAGCGGGACTGGGCTTGGGATTGGTGGTGGCCATCTCATTAGTACTGCTGTTTGGCGTATTCCGGCCGACGCCCCGGGCGTTCTCGGAACCGCGCCAGGAACCCTTCGTGCACCACGTCGAGGACGCGCACGAACCCGTGGCGCGGGCCCTACCGGAAGAACTGCCGGACCCGGCGGACCCCGCCGACCTGGTACCGGACACGCCGATTGATTTGGTCAATGCACCCCCCGGGCAGGCGCTTTTTGTCGGCACCGCCGCGTGTGCGTCCTGCCACACCATCCAGGGGGTGGCCCAGGGTGTGTTGGGGCCGGAGTTGAGTAATATCGCTTCGGTCGCGGGCAACCGTATCGACGGTTATTCCGCTGAAGAGTACATACGCGAGTCCATTGTCGAACCCGACGCATACACCGCGGGCGAGGCTGACGGGCTCCCCCAGGACTATCAGCAGGGCTTGATGAGCGCCACCATGGCCGGCATCCAATTGTCCGACGAAGACGTGGACGCATTGGTCGAGTACCTGCTGCAACAGAAGTGACGCGGCCAAAAAGCTGGCATTATTTTGGGGCAGCCACATGGGCTGCCCTTCGCTTTGTCTGCGGAGGCGCTCGGGATGAACCGCGCCTCGTTTGCGTGTACACTGTGCTTATTATCGGAACACGCCGCCTGTGTTGGCCGGCACACTCGGGAGGAAGCAGCCATGTTGGTTGACCTGATTCGAATCGCTGCCGCGGATGGAATGGAGTTGGACGGGGCGTTTTTCGCGCCCGATCGGGGCTCGACCCCGTCCGGTCCGATTGACGCTGCAATGGTAATACACGGGTCCGGCCGCAACTTTTATACGCCGGCAACGGCTAACATGGCGAACGACCTGCGACGCGCGGGGTACGCCGCGTTGACTCTCAACACGCGGGGTCACGATACGGTGTGGGTGGACCGGCAGACCGGGGTGGCCGAGGGCAACGCCTACGAGATTCTGGACAATAGCCGCCAGGACCTCCGGGCGGGCATCGATTACCTCGCGGCACAGGGATACGAGCGGATTGCCATCCTGGGCCAGAGCATGGGTGCCGTGAAGGTCGCCTACTACGGAGCGGTGGAAAACGATCCTCGGGTTGCGGCGGTGGTGCCCATTTCGCCGGTGCGGCTGTCCTGTTCCTACTACATGGAATCCCCGGACGCTGAAGAGTTTCGCGCAAACCTTGTGACCGCGGACCGCATGGAGGCGGAAGGACGGGCTTTGGACCTGTTCAACGTGGATTTCCCGATCAAGGAAATGTTCTCGGCCATGGCGTACATCGACAAGCATGGCCCACTGGAACGTTACAACATCATCGGTCAGGCTCCCAAGATCAGGGTGCCTCTGTTCGTGCTATCCGGCTCGCTGGAAACGCACACCCGGCTGCTGGATGTTCCGCAGGACATGATCGCCGGCGCGGTGAGCAGTCCCCGGGCCGAGTACCTGGTGCTGGAGGGCGGGAACCATTCCCTGACCAACATGATGCCGGCGGCGGGAGAGGCGGTGGTCAACTGGCTGGCTTCGCTGGAGGCGTCCGTTGGGCAAGCGGCCGCTGCGGCCAACTGAGCGTCCCTCGCATTTCCATGGCAACCGAAACCAGCGTCCTTCAGCTCACGCCCATCGGGCACGTGCGGAGTCGCTTCGCGGGCTACGCACCGTCTGACGAAATGGGGGAACATCCCTCGGAGATCGTGGTGCTTCCGGAATTTGCCGACGGGTTGATGGGCCTGGAGCCCGGTGACCGCATTCAGACGTTGTTCATCTTGCACCGCGCCGCGACCACCGGGTACGAGCTCAGGCTGCACCCCGGCCACAACCCCGCAAATCCCATAAGGGGCGTGTTCTCCACCCGTAGCCAGTATCGGCCCAATTTCATCGCTGCAACGATTGCGCTGATCCAAAGCATCCGACAGGACATTGAGGGCGGCGCGGCGGTGCTCACCGTCACCGGTCTCGACGCTCAGGACGGTTCGCCAGTGGTGGACATCAAACCGCACCGCACAGCGTTCGACGGTCCGGCCGGCTAGGTACGGCAGTTTTGACACTGCCGGCACGTTCCTATAACATCACCGGCGGGGTTTCGCCGGGTTCAAACGTTCGTCTCGTATTGAACCTGCGGGGAAGTACCGGAGCCCGGTGAGGTGGTCCATATATGCCGATTTATGAGTATCGTTGCCAGTCCTGCAGCCGGGTGAGCAGTTACTTTTTCAAGGTGGCCTCGTCAGCGACCGACGTCAACTGCGAACACTGCGGCGACTACGGTATGGCACGCATCATGTCTTCCTTCTCCCGGGGCAGAACTGAAGCCGACACCTACCGGGACCTCGATCCACGCTACTATAAAATGGTGGACGACTCCTTGGGCAAAGCGCCATCGACCAGCCACCCTGACCACTATCTGCGTAAAATGGCCCCGTTTTCTTCCGCTGAAAAAACGGGAGATCCTTACTTCCACGAATAGCATGATCGCCGGTCTCGCATTGCCGTGATCGGTGACTGCCGTGCCCGGAGGCACTGTCTGAATGACTGCTGAACCGATAGTATTTCCGTCACTTGCCTGGTTCGAAGAACTGCGACGCTTGGTCAACGATGACTCCGCATACCGGCAGTTTGGCACTGTTGACGCGTCCATGGGCGTCAAGATTGGCGATGGAGTGTTTGTGCTTGCCTTCGAGGCATTCGAATGCACTTCGGTACGGTCGGGGAGCGAGTACGACCTGATCAACGTGGACTTCTTCATCGAGATGGAGCCCGCCTCCTGGAGGGCCATGCTGGAGAGCATCAAGTGCAACGGCGGAGCGGAGGCGGGTCAGACGCTGGTCAGCCTGGACATGCTGAACGAGATCTCCAACAACGCCACGGGAGACCAGCTCCGGGCGGACATGTTCTTCCGCTACAACCAGAGCCTGCAGCACTTTTTTGACCTGTCGGCCAATCTCAACACGGTGTTCGCTGACTGAATCGGCAGTCCGATTCGGGATTACCGCGCACCAACCGCGATCACAGAGGACTATTGATGACCACCACCACAGTTTTGGAAGAAGTAGCAATGGACCCGACGGCGGTGCAGGAATTGGAAAACCTGTTCCGCCATCAAATTGCCCAGGGGTTGCACCCGGGCGCCGGCCTCGCCGTCTATCGACACGGCCGCCTGGCCGTCGATCTGTGGGGCGGATTGGCCGATGACGCCGGCGGCGCTCCCGTCGCCGCCGACACGATGTTCATTCTGTATTCTTCCACCAAGCCGTTGGCGGCAGCCTGCCTGCACATCCTGTGGGAGCGGGGCCAATTGGACTGGGATGACACCGTCGTGCAGCACTGGCCGGAGTTCGCCAAGCACGGCAAGGACGCGGTCACGATCCGTCACGTCCTGACGCATCGCGGCGGGTTCCCGGAGACACCGCCGGAACTGTCCTGGGACCGGTGGCAGGACTGGGACTACGTGGTCCAGTGCATGGAGGACATCATCCCCGATTATCCTGCCGGCCAGATCATGGCGTATCACCCCCGCAATTTCGGCTGGGTGATCGGCGAATTGGTGCGCCGGATCGACGGGCGACACATTGGCGTGTTTCTCCGGGAGGAGATCCTGGATCCGTTGGGATTGCGTGACGGGTACGTGGGACTGCCGCCGGAACTTGAGCCCAGGGTCTCGCGAATCCACGCCATGGAAGACTGTGACCGGCCGGGAATGATACGGCCATACAACCGGCCAGAGGTGCACCAGGCGGTGCATCCCGCCGGCGGCGGGATCTTCACGGCCCGTGACCTGGCGCGCTTCTATGCCATGATGGGCAATGAGGGAGAGCTCGACGGTGTACGCATCTTCAAACCGGAGACGGTAGCTGAAGCCACCGCTCTACAGTCTGAGGCCAACGACTTCTCGTTGGGGATGCGCATGCGTCGCTCCCTGGGGTTGGTGCTGGACGACAGCCGCATGGGAGCCAGCACCAACGCCGGTGACGGCTTGGGCACCTTCGGACACGGAGGCGCCGGAACTTCGGTGGGCTGGGCCGACCCCGAGATGGGGCTGGCGATGGCGTACATCACCAATGGGTTCCGCTCCAGTGCGACCAACAACCCCCGCCTGTCGTCGATCTCAAGGGCGGTGAGGGCAGCTTGCCGATAATCGACCCTGTTCAAGCATGTCCTCCATCATCTACCACCTGGCATTCCGGTCCGACTGGGAGGCCGGCTTCGCCGCCGGCGAATATCGCGCGCCATCGCTGGCGGAAGAAGGCTTCATTCATGCCAGCGGTGACGAGGAGCAGATGCTCCGGGTCGCTGCGCGACTGTTCGCCGGCCGCGACGATCTGCTCGTGTTGGACGTGGACACCGACCGGCTTTCCGACGATTCGCCAGTGATCCGTGAGCCCGCCCGATCGGGGGAGATTTACCCGCATGTGTACGGGCCGATCACACCCGCCGCGGTGTCCAGGGTTCGGGCGCTCAAACCGGACGTGGCAGATCCCGGCACGTTCGTCCTTGAGAGCGAAGGGTGAGTTTGGACGGCATACGGTATTCGGAAGAGCAACTGTCCTCAATTCGCCGGGTGATCGCCGAGCTCCCGTTACTCACCCACGACGACATATCCGTCCGCGATTCTGCGGTCGAGGGAGGACAGTGCCCGGTGCGGCTATGGCCATTGTGGCCCCTGGCCCATCGCGAAGATGAACTGTGGAGATCGCTGACCGAGGACGAGCGCATTGCCCGGTTTTCAGTGTACGGCCTGTTTCCGGCATCTTACGACCTGGTTTACGGTGACGGGGCGTCCGATGTTGACGTTCGTTACGATGGTCGCTCACGGGGTCGAGTTGCAATTATCAGTGGCCGGCGCGGCGGGGAATCAGTTGAAATAGTCATCAAACCGTGCCAGAGCCCCGGTGAAACTGAAATCGCCGCGATTGCCGGCGATATCGAGGTGGGCCCGCGGCAATTTTCGAGCATTCCAGGGTTTCTCACCGAGGAATTCGTGAACGGCCCGTTCCTGACTGACCTCAAAGGCGAAGAGGTTTCACCAGAGCGGATGCGCAGCATCGGCCAGAGATTGGGCGCGGCACTGTCGAAACTGCACGCCGCCGGCATTTGCTACAACGACGCGACGGTATCTGATCCTGATGGACGATCACATACCATCCTGTTGCCGGACGGTGACATACGCATCATCGACTTCGGCGTGGCGTTGCTGCTCCGGGACCACCCGGAGAACCTGACGTTCCACGATGCCTACAACGCGGCACGCACCGATCCCATGTTCCGCTTGTTCCGGCAGATGACATCGGATGCAGAATCGGACGCCCTGGGCAGGTTGGTCGCCGACTACGGCAGACGCCTGTCGCGTCAGTTCGCGGACCAGATCCAGGCTCGGGACTGGCGGATAGCTGAAGAGGGCGCGTCTTTCATCGCCGATACGTATGGGCCGTTGGCGGCGGACGCTTTGATGGCAGGAATTTCGGACGGGAAGTCGTCGATCGGGTAAGACCTGCCCAGGGCAGTAAACTGAGAGCACAGGTGTGATGCGTTGCATACCGTGCCAGATAGAGCTAACAAGACCCGGTTGGCCGGCCGTAGAAGACCACTATAGATCGGTGCATGGAATGCATAGGGCACCTTTAGCTGTGTCTAGCGGCCATGATATTGAGGAAATCATAAAATCTGGTATTCTAACTCCGTGCATTTTATTGACGTAACGTAGTTTAATTGATCACGGCCGGCAGCGAAGCGCAGGCGGATGCGGTGAGGAAGTGGGCAGCGCTTCGCAGTCGGCTTTTGGTGTGCGCAGCATCCGGAGGGGCGCCGATTTGGGGCCGTCAAGGACCAGGAAACTTATCGCAGTCGGGGTATCATGTGCTGCTGCCGTGCTGCTGTTGTCCCTGGCGGCTTGGATGATCTTGGGCGACAGGGCGGATATCAGCGAGCCTGAAGGGATCCAGATAATTGCGCCGGAAGACACTTCTGCCTCTGATGCTGTTGAGCCTCCCGCAGTCACAACCTCAGCGCCAGCTCCGCCCGAGGCGACCACGGCGGCGCAGATCGCCGTGTATATCACCGGCGAGGCGGTCAACCCGGGTGTGTACACCGTGGCAAACGGTGAGCGGTTGGACGCGGTATTGCAACTCGCCGGCGGTCCCACCGAGAACGCCGATCTGAGCCGGATCAACTTGGCGGCTTACGTGACCGATGCTGCCCATTACAACATTCCCAAGGCCGGGGAGCTTGTAGGCCACGTTGAAACCTCCAGCGATGCTTCGACAGCGAATGTCGTCGAAGCCGCCGAAACGGGCGGTTGCGCGCCGCCGCTTAACATCAACACGGTAAATGCCGAGTGCCTTGAGACCCTCCCCGGCATCGGTGGTGTGCGAGCAGATGCTATCGTTGCGCACCGCGAGCAGTCCGGTCCGTTCGCCAGTCCCGAGGCGATTACTGACGTGTCCGGCATTGGCGATGGCATTTACCGGCGTATCGCTGAGATGATTACGGTTGCATCCCCTTGAGTCCCGCTGGTTAGAGCGTTTCCGATTGCCCGGCTATCTTCGGAGGATCAACGGGAAAGGCCGGGAGCGGTCGAGGTGACCTGCCCGCGATGCGTCTGTTCCCTGAGATCGCGGTTGTAGCAGCAATCACCGGCGCGGGTCTCGCGCTGTGGTTCGATGTGCCCCTGGGTTCGCCCTGGCCGCTTTTGCTGATTGGACTGGCCGCCGTAGCTTTGGCGGCTGGGTTCAGAGCGATGGGAGTACCCGCTGCTCCCGTGGTGTTGGCCGCCGCCTTGGTATTGGGAGCATGGCGCGGCGAGTTGGCAGCCGATGCGTCGCCGCCCATAGTGCCCACGGGCCCCACTGTGGTCACGGTGATCATATCCGATGCCCCGACTGTGGCGGGCAGCCGGGTACGCTTTCGTGGTGAGGTGGTTGCCGACGAAGCCGAAGGATACGGCAGCGTGCCTGGCGGAACTGACCTGCTGGTATATGCGCTGCCTCCCCCCGATTTGTCGATGCGGCGCGGCCCGCCCCATTTGCGTTACGGCGACACTCTGCGTCTTTCCGGCACATTGGAGCGGCCGGACCCCATCGGCGATTTCGACTACGCGGCATGGCTGGAGTCCCAGGGAATTGCGGGCGTGATGTGGGCCAAGGATGCCGAGACGATTGCAGTCGGCGGAGGCCATTGGACGACTGCGACCCTGCACCGGATACGCGGGAGCCTGGCGTCGGCATTGCAGCGCAGCATTCGGGCGCCGGAATCCAGCTTGGCGCAGGCCCTGCTTTTGGGGATCCGCTCGGAGTTGCCGTCCTCGGTGAAGGCTTCGTTCCGAACTGCTGGTATGTCCCATCTGCTCGCCATATCCGGTTTGCATGTGGGGATAGTGTTGGCGTTGGCGTTGGGAGTTGGTGCGGCGGCGCTGGGTAGTGGAAACCCCCTGGCCATCCTGTGCGCAATGGTGACGATATGGGCCTACGCGGTCGTATCCGGCCTCGATCCACCAGTTGTGCGGGCGGCGATAATGGGCAGCCTGGCCCTGGCGCAGGGGCTGACCGGCCGCGGGATGCGTGGCCTCACCGCGCTGGTGCTGGCGGCCGGCGTGATGGTTTGCGTTGATCCTACGCTGTTGGGAAGCCTGTCCTTCCAGCTCAGTTTCACGGCGATGGCTGGGGTAATTATCGGCCTGCCCTTGATTGCTATGTTGACCGGCGCCATCGCGCCGCTTTCGGGTGGATCCAGCGCGGGGGCAACGAGATGGTTCCGGCATGTTCTGACGTTGCTGGTCGCCTCCGTGGTCATATCCACCACCACCACACTGGCGACGGTCCCGCTGATCGCGATGCACTTTGGTGAGATCCCACTCATGAGTGTCCCAGCGACGATTTTGGCCATGCCGGCCATGCCCGTCGCATTGGTCGGTGCCGCGGCCACCGCTGCCTTGGGGGTGGTATCCCCATGGTTGGGCGAGCCGTTCGGTTTGTTGACCTGGGTTCCCCTGACCTGGATCATCCGGGTGGCCGAGGCGATGCCGCCGGCAATGGCTCCTTCCGGCTGGTTGACCCCGGCGGGCGTGGGGATGTGGTACGGAGGCCTGGTTGCATTGGCCTTGCTAATGTCATCCCGGGGGATGCGCCGGATCGCCTCCGGGTGGAGACGAGGACCGAGGTGGCGTCCCAGCGGAGTCGCCAGCCTCTTGGTGGGAGTGGCGCCCGTTGCCCTGTTGGGCACGATCCTGCTCTTTACCCAGATATCGGCGACTCGGTCGGACGGTTTGCTCCACGTGCATGTGCTCGACGTAGGACAGGGAGATGCGATCCTGGTGGTGACGCCTGAGGGTCGCGAGGTGCTGGTGGACGGAGGACCTGAACCCGGGGCTGCGTTGGCCGCGTTGGGTCGACACCTGCCCGCCGGTGACCGTGACCTGGACGCGGTGGTGGTTACCCATCTCGATAGTGACCACGCTGGAGGTTTGATCGGCGTTCTGGATCGTTATGACACCAACATAGTTATTCAGGGCTCGGCGTCCCAGGGATCCGCGTTGTTTCACCAGTGGCAATCGGTCCTCGGGCGGCGCCAACATTCGACGGTCCAAGTTCGAGCCGGGCATCGCGTGGACTTGGACTCCGGCGTCGTGCTGGAAGTCCTGAATCCTCCAGATGGGGAAATGCCTTCGCATATAGACTATAACGCGAACAACCTCAGCGTCGTCATGCGAATGACCTACGGCGAAGTTTCTTTCCTGCTGACCGGCGATATAGAAGAGGATGTCGAGCGTCACCTGGTTGACATCCAGGGCGAACGATTACGATCCGATGTCCTCAAGGTGGCTCACCATGGAAGCCTCTCGTCCTCTTCCGCGCGGTTCTTGCGGGCGGTCGACCCGGAAACTGCCGTAATTTCCGCTGGGAGTGACAACCGTTACGGACACCCGCATACCGACGTGGTGGCGCGGCTGGCAACGGTGGTCGGCAACGAGAGCGTGTTCATCACCGCTCGTGACGGCACGGTTGAATATGTCACCGATGGCTCAGGGTTATGGGTCACCACACACCCCGCCTCTGAACGTTGATAACTTACCGTTGCGCTGCCGTTATCTCGATTCGGGTGCGATGCTATAATTTGGGCCATGGACTCGGTTGGTTTGCCATTCTCATGTGCGGCCCCGGTGGTGGCTATTGATGGGCCGGTGGCTTCTGGGAAAAGTTCGGTTGGAAAAGCTGCGGCGCAGATTTTGGGATTGCGATTCCTGGACACTGGGATAATGTATCGCGCCGTGACGTGGTTGGCCCTCCATAGTGGGGTTGCTGCGACCGACACCGGCGCAGTGGCAGAATTGGCTGCGGCATGCCGGATGGAACTGGCGCAGAGTGACAACACCGATGCTGCCATCATGGTTGATGGTAAGCCTCTTGGTACCGAATTGATGTCGGCGGACGTGGACGAGAACGTTTCGGCGGTTTCGGCGGTGCGCGCCGTCCGCGTTGAGTTGGTCAGGCAGCAAAGAGGCATCGCCAGTTCCGGCGCTATGGTTATGGCCGGTCGGGATATCGGGTCGGTCGTATTGCCCAACGCCGACTTGAAGCTCTACATCGATGCCGCGCCGGAAGAGCGGGCTCGACGGCGCCACGCGCAAATCCTCCTCGTAGATCCGGGGATCCAATACGACCGCGTATTGGCCGATACTTTGCGGCGGGACGGTTTGGATATGGAGCGCGCGGACTCGCCCCTGGTCGCCGCCGCCGATGCGGTGATTATCCGGACCGACGATATGGACTTTGAACAAACGGTGTCGGCAGTGGTTTCGGCCATTCAGTCCGTCGCCTTCGACGATTGCGACACGGTACGAAGCGGGTAATCTCCATGGCCTGGCTATATCACCCCAGCAAACGCTTCGGAAAGATTATGTGGGGGCTCACCGGCCGGTTGACCGTGACCGGCCAGGAAGCCATGCCACCTTACGGACCACTCTTGGTCGCGAGTAACCACCTGTCATTCAATGACGCCGGGACGCTGGTAGTGGCGTTGCCCCGTGAGATCATCTTCCTCGCCAAGAAGGAGTTGTGGCAAAACCCAATCGGCCGGTTTTACTGCAATGCAGTGGGAGCGGTGCCGTTGGACCGACAGCGCGGTGGCGGCGGAGCCCTGCGCTACGCGTTGGCCGCGCTTCAGGAGGACAAGGCAGTCCTCATGTTTCCTGAGGGAGGCATCAGCCCCACGAGTCAACTGCAAAGAGGGAAGACCGGTTTGGCGTGGCTGGCGTTGAAAACCCAAGCCCCGATTTTACCGGTGGGCATAGCGGGCACGGAAAAATTTGCGTCCTGGCACATGCCAGTCCCGTTGGCCAGCTGGCAGGTGACCATCGGCACCCCATTCACGCCACCACACATCGAGGGCCGGGTCACCGATGCGCTGCTGAACTCAGTTACGGATATGGTGATGCAGCGGATCGCCGCTCTTGTCCCGGAATCGTATCGCGGTGTGTACGCCGATAGTCTGCGACCTCGCGTGGTGAGCCCGCGCGGGACGTCTAGCGCCGAACAGTAACCCGCAACTAGCGGCGCTGAATCACCGCTGCATCGCGCTCCGGCGGGTGGTCGTAGTCCATCGATTCTTCATCGAGAATGCGTTCCAACTCCGCGGCGCGCATGTTGATGGTGTCCATGATAGCGGGCGGGATGCCGGCATGCTCGTTGACATAATTGGTCAGGAGCTCCAGTTCGTCAAAACCCTGGAAACAGTCGACAAGCCCACGCAACGAGGACGAGAAATACTGCGTTTCGTTGCCCACCCCGCGACCGACTGAGAAGTGGTACACGTACTTGAGGTTGTCTTTCAGGAATTTCACCACCGGGAAGAAATCGCTGTCGCCGGACACCAGAACAGCTGCGTCAAAACTGTCCATTTTGGAGATCATGTCTACTGCGATCCCAATGTCCACGCCCTTTTCGCCCACCTGGGTGCCCTGAAAGTTTATGTTCCCGTCGTAATCGTACTCAAGGCGATATGGCCGGAACGGTTGCACCACATATTGCCCAACATACCTGAATTCCAGGAAGTTGGTGTTTTGCTGGATCTCTTCGAACACCGACTTGCGCAGTTGGTGGAACCGTCGGAATTCGTGCTCGTACCAGTCCTGCGCTTTCTGTATGACCAAGTCCGTGGTCAGTTCCGGTATCCGCATGCCGTAGTCGTCGACGATGCGCTGTGCCCGCCACAGGTTGGGTGACCACGGTGTGATGTTTTCCGCGTAGTACCAATACACCCTGGCCAGTTGATGCTGCCAGCCGGTGACGTAATCGAATTTGGCCAGGGCATCCTGGAAAAACTCCTGCCACCGGAAATGCTTCTCATCGAGGCGGTACTCGGGATTGTTGGGATGCGGCGGGTCAGAGCGGAAGTGGAAATCCCGCAGGTTGTGCCGGAAGTTCTGCCCGTCCACAAAGATAACGGTTTTCAGAGCCATTTCAGTACTCCTTGCCATTACAAGGTTAATACATAAGTACTTGGGATCAATGCCGGCGGTCGGAGTAATTTATACTGCGTCATCAGTGGTCGGATTCAGAGCCGACTTCGCTGGCTACTAAACCCATCGCGCCAGCCTGTTCAGTCGGCCGGCGCATTGATGTCGATGTCGTATCGGTCCAGCAGTTCATCCAACTGTTCTGCCGTCCGGCTGTCGGGCGGGACGAGTGGCAAGCGGGGGTTACCCACGTCGAAGCCAACTGTATTCAGCCCGTACTTGACCGGGATCGGATTGGAGACGATGAACAGCCCTTTGAACATGTCCAGCAAACGCAGGTGCTCAGCTCCAGCCGCTTCCACGTCGCCTTCCAAAATCAATCCCATCATCTGCTTGATTTGGTTGCCAATCAGGTGAGCAGCAACGCTGACTACGCCGTACCCGCCCATGGACATGATCGGGAAGGTCTCATCGTCGTTGCCGGACCACACTCGGAAGTCGTCGGGCGTATCCCGTATGACTTTCGCGATCTGAACCGGGTCGCTGCTGGCTTCCTTGATGCCGATGATGTTTTCGATTTGGGACAGCCGTACCGTGGTGTCGTTGGTCATGTTCAGGCTGGTGCGGCTGGGGACGTTGTAAAGCATCCCAGGGAGATTGGTGCACTCCGCCAACGCGCGGAAATGCTGGAACAGGCCTTCCTGGGGAGGCTTGTTGTACGCGGGAACGGTCAGGAGCAGAGCATCGGCGCCAACCTGTTCCGCTTCCCGGCTAAGCTCAATGGAAGCTGTGGTGTTGTTGTCGCTGGTGCCGGCAATCACCGCGCCCCGGGAACCGATTGCGTCTTTTACTTCCCCGTAGAGGCGGGCCTTTTCCTCCATGGACAACGCCGGACCTTCACCTGTGGTCCCGGTGACCACCAGACCATCCGAACCGGAGTCGACCAGCGCCGAAGCGAGACGCTTGGCCTGTTCGTAGTCAACCTGCCCGTCAGCGTCAAACGGCGTTACCATGGCGGTAATCAGCCGGCCAATTTCAGTCGGCATAAAGGGTCCCTCCTCCGTTGCTATCGCTAGGCAGTTTACATTGGGTTCCATCATGTCTGATGGTCATCACCCTCGACATTCCGCACATTATACACACCTAGTGTGCTATGGCAAACGGAGTTTGTACATGTGGATGTACGCTATTTTGATTTGCCGTGCACTGCTCCTCGAAACACGGCGTTTTCCGCAATTTGCAGGGCATTGAGAGCAGCCCCTTTCACCAGGTTGTCGGTTACTACCCACATGGCGAGTCCATTGGAGTGGGAGGCATCTTTCCGGATCCTTCCAACGAACACATCGTTTGATCCGGCAGCGTCAACTGGCATGGGATAGACGGACGAACCCGGATCGTCGAGGACTTTTACGCCGGGCATCTCACTGAGCAACTCGCGAGCCTCGCCCGGCGACACCGCCTCTTCGAACTCCAGATGCGTGGCGATGCAGTGGGACACGAACACCGGCACACGCACGCAGGTTGCGGACACCGCTATCTCCGGCGCGTGCAGGATTTTGCGGCTTTCGTCGATCATTTTTTGCTCTTCCCGCGTGTATCCCGATTCGGTGAAGCTGTCGATTTGAGGAATGACGTTGAACGCGATCTGCTGGGGCTGCGCATCCGGTTCTGCGGGACCGCCGTGCATCACGGTGCGTGTCTGATCCCGCAATTCGTTCATTGCCGCTCCGCCCGCGCCGGAGACGGACTGGTACGTGTCGGCTACGATGCGCCGAATGGGGCTCGCTTGACGCAGGGGGTGCACCACCATGACCAGTGGCGTGGTGGAGCAGTTGGGAATGGACACTATGCCGTTGTGCCAGTCCAGATCTTCCCCATTCACTTCCGGCACCACCAGCGGCACGGCTGGGTCCATGCGGAAAGCGCTGGAGTCGTCGATCACCAGGGCCCCGGCCTGTGCCGCCACCGGCCCGAATCGGCGCGAGTCTTCGGTGCGCGCTGAGATGAACGCGATATCAACGTCCGAAAAGCTGTCGTCCGTGGTTTCTTCAACAGCGAACGTCTTCCCGTTCACATCCATCTTCCGTCCCGCCGAACGCTTGGAGGCCAGGAGCTTCAGGTTGTCGTGCTGGGGATAGCGCTCCTCGATCAGGCGCAGGGTTTCCTGGCCCACTGCGCCCGTGGCGCCTACGATGGCGAGCTTCATGCCCTGAAGGTCCATGTTCAACCTGCTGTGTTTGAATTGTGGAGTTGCGGGATGCCGCGATGGATTGGGCCACCTTGGCAATGCTGTTGATTCAGGGTACAACCAGCCCCTTTTTTCGTCCATACGAACGTGAGCGGTTCCTCATAAGCTAAAGACCCAACACGGCCTCCAGACCTACGGTGAGACCGGGCCTGTGTACCACCTCCCGCACGCAGCGCAACACGCCGGGCATGTAGCAGTCTCTGCCCAGCGTGTCGTGGCGGATGCTCAGGGTTTGCCCGGCGGCGCCAAATATCACCTCATGGTGAGCGCTGCGGCCCGGTAACCGCAGGCTGTGGATGCTCACTCCTCCCACGTCGCCGCCGCGGGTTTCCGGCAGGTGATGCACGGTGGTCTCGTTCCGCTGGAAGTCGCTGCCACGCGCATCCCGAACGCCGCGCGCGATGGCCAGGGAAAACCCGGATGGAGCGTCGATCTTCATTTCGTGGTGGGCTTCCACCACATCGACGTAGTCGAAGAAAGCGGCGGCCTGCTCCGCCAGTTTTTTCAACACGACCGCACCCAGCGCGAAGTTAGGGGCAACGATCACCCCGACGCCATGTTCGCGGCTCATGGTGTCCAGCGTCTGCAGCTGGTCGGCGTTGAGCCCGCTTGCGCCGAGCACCATGTGGATGCCCCGGTTGGCGGCCAACGGCGCCGCTTCCATGCATGCCTCCGCGTGCGTGAACTCGACCATCACCTGGGGCTGGGTCGCATCCAGCATTGAGGCCAGGTCAGTCGACAATGGGACTTCGCCGGCTGGCGTTGGCAGAAGGTCTCCCCTGGGGGTGTTGCAGGTCGCGCCGACCAACGTGACGTCGTCCGACGCCGCTACAGCCCGCACGGTTTCCGCTCCCATTCTGCCAGTGGCGCCGTGTACTACCACCGAGAGCTTGCCGGTGTTGGTTGGGACCGTCATGGATATACCTCGCCGTCTAATGAGGAAAACTGATCAGTTGTAACGCCGCGTGCCGATCAATGGATAGGTGCTTGCGTTGACCGAACCGCACGGGGAAATCTGATGCGTCGAATGCCTCGTGCTGTGGTCTAAGCATAATCTTAACTTACGTGGTCGGCCAAGAATTGGTTAAGGGGCAGATGGCCGGTTTCCCTGTTACTGGGTGTACGGTGCAAACGTGCGTCACGGTTTGATTCATGCCGGGTCGCCCAGCCCGATGCCGATCACGGACAAAGCTTGTGGGCCCGGTGGACAGTCCGGATGTTCTTCGTCTTTAGCCCGTCGTACCCGTGGCGCAGTCGTACCGTTCGAGGCATGAGTTGACCACCAGGTCGATATCTTCGACTAGGAGATAGCCGACGTCGGCCAGTTTGGTCGCCGCTTCCCGGGCTCTCGATGCGTAATCCTCCCGGTTGGCATACCGCTGTTCCAGGGACGGACGGGGGTCGCCGGCAGCTACCCGCTGGGCTTCCGTGGCCGGGAACCAGTGCGTGGACCCCTGCATGGACATCAACTGCTCGGGCGCGCCGGTGTCAGGGTGCCGCAGGTTCCAGCCGGTGTGTGTACCCACGGGAACCGTGAGGTCTGGCAAACGAATTCCGGCCAGGTCGTTTCCGTCGCCATCCGCGGCCGGAACCAGCTGTGGATATGCCCGGCCCTCCTTGACCGGATAGGCAGCGATGCCACGTTCCGCGCGGGGCCCCACGTCGATTTCTCGAATGCGCCACAGGCGATCAGGATCCGGGAGGCTCCGCTCCGGAACCGCCACAGAGCCGGCCAGATAGTCTGCCTGGGTAACTACAGTACCGTCGTGCAGCCGGGGGTGCATACTCTCGGGTGGTTCTATTCCTTCGGAAACCCACCGATCAAGGTTGAGAAGGGCGGCGCGGAGGAGCGGGATGTAGTCAACGGCGTTGTAAGGATGCACGCCGGTGGAACCGTCGGGACCCTGACCCACCATGAGGTCGGGATCTCCCGGGAGATGTTGGGTTCCCGCGAACAGGTACCGGCGCGTCTCCGCGGCGTGGTCTAGATCCAGGGTCTCCGTGCCGTCAATGTGTGTGAGGGCGGCATCTCCGCGCCAGTATTCTGCCGCGGAGTCGGTATAAATGATCTTTGGGACGGCGTTGAGTTCGCGTAGTCGTAGAAGCAGGCCGTCGGTTTGTTCGGTGAGCGGATCGGAAAGCGTGTCGTCGGCGAACGGAAACTGGTGGCCGAAGCCAGGATTGGATTGGCACGAGGGCTGGGCGAAACGGTGGTTGAACTCTCCCATTCGTCCGCCGGCAACGTGGGGCAATAAGCCGTCGAACACCGGGCGGCCATCCTGGTCCAGGTTCAGCCCCAGGTAGAGCATGTGGCGGAGCAACCGCCCGCACTGCGAGACGCCGTGACCGTAAACGCGCTCATACCCGCCGTGGACCAGGTTGCCATCTGAGGCGTTTCGCAACCAGGCAGCGGCCTCGCGAATCGCCAGCATCCCACATCCCACCACCACCGGATTCGCGGCAGTGTAGATGCAGTAGTAGATCTTGCCCGGCTGGAATCCCGGCTCCAACGTGAGGTGCTGCGGATCCGGGAAATGCCACCGGGAGCGGGGAATGACCGTGTCCGGCCCGTCCTCCCAATCGCGCACCAGCAACGTGGCGCCGGGGTCGTTCAGATCTGCAACCGGGTATGGCTCATGTTCGCGGTTGGCCAGCAGGCGCGTGCGTTCCTGTGCTGTAGGTCGCATCTCAACGCAGGCTTGACCCGTAACCGGCTGGCCTTCAATGCTGATCCCCGGAGCGTCCAGGCCGAGCAGCGCGTTGCTGCGGTAAACGTCCCATTGCCAACCGATTGACAGCACGGAATAACCGTTACGGAGCAGAAAGCCATCTCCCTCTGGGATGGCGTCAGAATCGATGGGAGGGGTTGGCCCTCGGTTGAAGAACGCGATGGTGCGGCGACGGCCGCGATTGACCGCTTCCACGATCACTCTACCGTTGCCTTTTGACGGGTCTCTTGGCGCCACCAGGGTGAAGTCGGACGCGAACCGGACTAATCCGGCCCCGTCCACCGGAGCGTATTCCAGGTCAACGATGGACGCGTTGCGCGTGTTGCCGGGATCGACCGCAAACTCCAGCACACCGTCGATGCGCTCGTAGTCGCCGGTTGCGCCGAACGCGGCGCCGTCGGCAAAGGACTGGCGGGATTTGATGTCAACAGAGACTACGGGCATGACGCTCCTCCGGGAAACGGGTCAGATATCGGGATGTTAGCAACGGGCCGGCGAAGGGTCAATCCGCGGGAGCGACGCGGGATGACGGTCTTGGGGCCAAGCGGCCGACTTTGTGGGACACCCGGGATATGGCCCATCGCTAGCGCATTGCTTGGAAGAACGTTCTTCTAACTTCCGTATCAACCAAGCACATCATCAACCAAGCACATTGCGGAACCTAAATGCAGGGCAATCGCGTCTTATCGTGTTCGGCATAACAAGCGATGCAAAGTATTAGTATCACAGATGTCGGCCACGGTTTATTACCGTTTGAGCGCCGATGCCAGCCTCGATTACCGTCGAAATGGGCGGTCGCAAAGCTCACCACCTGCATTTTCGAGTAACGAGATACCTTTTCCTGTCAGCGCCAGCTGTTATTCCGCCAAACTCAATTTAGACGCGATTGCCCTGAACCTAAATGTCAATCAAACGTGTTGGAACCATAGGGCTGATATAATCCCGCAATGGTGGCCGGAGGAGAAATGCGACGACGACGCGGCCGCGGCGATGAGGTCGACCCCGCCAGCGACGGGACCGCGGACGCCGAACGCCGCGAAAGCCAATCCGCCCTGCGTCGAGCTCTGCGTGATCATTTCCCCGAGCGGAGCCGCCACAACCTTCTACCCGTCTTGCACCTCGTGCAGCACGAACACGGTTACCTGCCCGAGTGGGCGTTGCAGGTTGTGGGTTGGCATCTGCGTGTGCCCGCATCTGAGGTGTATGGGGCGGCCTCCTCCTACTCAGAATTGCTTCTAGATCCTCCAAAGCGATGCAAAGTCATCGTCTGCACAGGTTTGGCCTGTTGGCAGGCCGGTGGCGAAGATCTCCTGGCTTCGGCTCGGCAACTCCCGGATCCCACGGGAGCCGCCAGCGTGACCTCCACGGCTTGCGCGTTCATTTGCGGGTTGGCTCCGGCAGTTGGAATCAACGGCGTCTGGCTCGGCCGCATGGACGCGGAACGAGTGGTCGCCGCCGTAGAGAGCGCATTGAGATGAAGGCGGCGAACTGCCAGCTCGCCTGGCAGGCGATGCGCGACGCGTCCTCGGAGCGGCTGGCCGGGTCAACCGCTATCACCCGCGTGGTGGTGCAATGGGGACACTGCAGCCAGACAGTGGGCGCGGATCTGGTGCATCGTCGGCTCACCGAGGATTTCGATGGAAGGGGTGATGTGGTCGTGGTGGCGGCCGGCTGCGATGGAGCGTGCTTTGCGGCTACGCAGGTGACGGTGGCGTTGGCCGGTGGCACGGCGCGGTTTTTCGACCGCGTTGGCGGAGACGACGACTTCTCGGATATCATCACCGCGGTGGACGGCGGCGCGCCCACGCGCGTCCGTCCTGGTGACGAGTTGGAAGGGTTTTTCGCGTCCCAGCACATCGCGCTGATGGAAGGGATTGGCACTGCTGACCCCAATTCCTTGGACGAATATTTGGCGGGAGACGGCTACCGCGGCCTGGCGGACGCCCTGTCGATGAGACCCGACGCGGTCATCGGCCTGGTTCTGGACGCTGGGCTGCTGGGTCGCGGCGGAGCCTATTTCCCGGCGGCCCGCAAGTGGCAGGCGGCCCGACGGGTGAGTTCCACCCGGCGACACCTGGTGGTCAACGCGGAAGAGGGCGAGCCCGGCGTCTTCAAGGACCGGCACCTGATGGAGGGTAATCCCCACCGCATTATCGAAGGCGCCCTCATCGCCGCCTACGCCGCCGGCGCCGGGAATGTGGTGATCTACATCAACGCGGAGGCGAACCTTTCGGCGGATCGCATGGCGTTGGCCCTGGCGGCTGCGGACGCGGCGGGCCTGGTCGGCAACGATGTAATGGGGAGCGGCTTCGCGTGCGCGGTCACCATCCGTCGCGGCGCCGGCGGCTACGTTTGCGGCGAGGAGACGACCCTGCTCAACACGGTGGAAGGGCGGCGGCGCGAACCGCGTCTGCGTCCACCGTTTCCCACCGATGCGGGGCTGTACGGTGAGCCGACGGTCATCAACAACGCGGAAACTCTCGCCAATCTCCCGCCCATTCTGAGGGGAGGCGCGCGTCGGTTCGCGTCGGTCGGCCTCAACGACGCGCGAGGGACGCGGCTGGTGTCTCTGAGCGGCGCGGTGCGTCGGCCGGGCCTGGCTGAAGTGCCGATGGGTGTCACGGTCCGGCAGGTCATTGACCTTGTTGGCGGAGGAGTGCCGGAAGGACGCAGTCTTGGGTTCGCCGCAGTGGGCGGGCCATCCAGCGGGCTGTTGCCGCCGAGCGAGCTGGACGTTCCTTTGCGGCCCGGTATGCTTCATGACAGCGGCGTCGTGATGGGGGCCGGCGGCATCACCGTCTTCGACGACCAAGCGTCGCCGGCGGAAGTCGCGGCGCGTTTGAGCCGGTACAACGCCGCCGAGTCCTGCGGCAAATGCACGCCCTGCCGCGAGGGCACCCCTCGGATCGCCGAGGCCTTGGATCGAGTGGCTGCCGGCAAAGCTCAGGCCGCGGACGTGCAGGATCTGCGAGATTTGGCCGAAATCGTCGCGGCCGCTTCGCTGTGCGGGTTGGGCCAGATGGCGGGTAACCCGGTAACCAGTCTGCTGCACTTTTACGGCGACACGTTAGGCGGGAACGTCAACGAATAACCGGGCGAACTTCGCCGGTCAGCCGGTATTGACCTGCGTCGGGATACCGCTTGGTGACCATTTGTCTCCGCATCGGGTTTGCTTGAATGGGCGGTCCGTCTTTATTCTGTATACCATCCGACTCCGCAGACTGGACCCGCGTGTGACATGGCGAACGACATACTGGTGATCGAAGACGATCCGGGCATTGCCCGGATCGTGACTTTGTACCTCGAACGCGACGGCCACAACGTGACCACCGCAAGCGACGGCGTATCCGGACTCAACGCCGCTCGCGCCGCCGTCCCTGACCTGATTATCCTGGACATCATGCTTCCCAAGCTGGACGGCATGAGCGTCTGCCGGGCCCTGCGGGCGGAGTCCGACGTGCCCATCATCATGGCGACTGCCCGCGTCGATGAAGATGACCGTCTGGCCGGCCTGGATCTGGGAGCCGACGATTACATCGTGAAGCCGTTCAGTCCCCGCGAACTGGCGGCCCGCGTCCGCGCCGTGTTGCGCCGCACCTCCCGGCAGTCGCCGGCAGAGCCTTCGGTGGTCGAGCTTGACGGCATTACCATCGATTCCCAGACTCAAACGGTAATCTTGGGAGACGAGAAACCGTCGCTGACCCCCACCGAGTTCCGCCTGCTTTCCATGCTGGCGTCCCAGCCCGGTCGGCCCTTCTCCCGCGACCAGATCATCGAAGGCGTGTTTGGCTACGATTTCGACGGGTATGACCGGACGGTGGACGTGCACATCGCGAACCTGCGCCGCAAGATTGAGCCCGACGTGCGCAAACCCCGTTACGTCCAGACCGTCCACGGCGTTGGCTACCGGTTCGGCGATGCCTAGATGGCGGTTCGGTCTCCGCTGGCGACTGGCGCTGGGGTTCGCCGTCATCCTGGCGCTGGCACTGGGGTCGGTGGCCCTGTTTACGGATTTCGTTGCCGAACGGGAAGTGGGCCTGGTTCAGGTGGAGCGAGACCGTGTGCGGGCTCAACGTATCGTCGTCGCTCTGACTGATTCCTACAGTATCAACGGGAGCTGGGAAGGTGCGCAGAACTTCGTCAACCGGACCAGTTTCCAAACGGAGCGAGAAATTGTGGTCCTGGACGTCGATGGGCAGGTTGTGGCCGACAGCCGACTCCGTCCCTCCGGGGCAAGAGGTCGCGATGGTCGCGAACGGCAATTCTTTCGTGGTCCGGACCACCAGGACTTGCGCCTCCCTCCGGAGCGATATTTTGCGCCCATAACCTCCGGCGGAGATGTCGTGGGTTCGGTGGCGGTGGCGGTACGCGGGCATGAGGGTATGGTGCCGGTGTTCCCCGGTCACGGCGAGCCCTTGCCTGAAGCTGAGCCTCCGTTGACGCGGTTTGCTGACGCCGTGGGCCGCTCGTTGAAGGTCGCTGGAGTGATAACCGGAGCGGCCGGTGTTCTGCTGGTTATCCTATTGTCTCGCCGGATGCTGAGGTCGATTGGAAATCTCACCGCCGCGGCCCGGGGACTTGGAAGCGGTGACCTGTCCAGCCGGGCAGATGTCAAAGGCAACGATGAAATCGCGGAACTGGGCAGGACGTTCAACTCCATGGCCGACGCCCTGGAAGAATCGGAGCGCCAGCGACGGACCCTGGTATCCGATGTGGCCCACGAACTGCGGACACCGCTGGCCAATATCCAGGGTCACATTGAGGCGATGCAGGATGGGCTGCTCCAGCCCGATGCACCCACTCTGGACAACGTGCATCGGCAGGCCCTGCATCTCAACCGCCTGGTCGGTGACCTGAGGCTGTTGGCCGAGTCGGAAGCCCGAGAATTGCAGTTGGAGCTGGAGCCGGTTGCGTTGGGCGAGATCGTCCAGCGGGTCACGGCATCTTTCCGGGCCCGGGCCGACGCCGAGTCGGTACAGCTGGACGCGGAAATCGAGGAAGCCCTGCCGGCGCTGAGCCTCGACCGCGTTCGGATCGAGCAGGTGCTGGGGAACCTGGTGGACAACGCCATTCGACATACCCCGGCCGGTGGCAGCATCGTCGTGGCCGCCCGCCGGAGATCGGGTTCAGTGAGGGTGGAGGTGATAGACACGGGGCCGGGCATTCCGGCAGACGCTCTGCCCCACGTGTTCGACCGAATGTATCGGGTGGACCCGTCCCGAGATCGTGCAACCGGAGGTTCTGGCTTGGGCCTGACCATCGCCCGGCAATTGGTGGAAGCCCACGGCGGTACCATCTGGGTGGACAGCGAGGAGGGCGCGGGCAGCCGGTTCGGGTTTGATCTTCCCTTGTCGGAACATTGATAATTTCTTAACATTGTCAGCCTATTCTGCACACAACAAAACCGCCGGACCAAAAACCAAACAACCTCGGCGGTGCAGGAGACACGAGATGTTCAACAGAATTCGCAGCATCAAGAAGCGATGGTTTGTGGTGGCGGCGTCGATCGCGCTGTTGTCAATTGGGTTGGTGGGTGGCAGTGTCTTCGCCGCTGGAAGCGACCCGGGCGAGGCGCTGCGGCGCGGCGGTCATTTCGACCTGCGCGGCCGTGGACACCACGGCGGCAGCGATACGGTGTTGAACCGGGTGGCCGAACTCCTCGGGAAGTCGCGGACCGAGTTGGACAGCGCTTTCGCAACTGCCCTGGACGAGCAGGCCAACACCAAGTTCGAGGATCACGTACAGGGCTTGGTGGACGACGAAACCCTCACTTCGGACCAGGCGACCGCGGCCAACACCTGGTTTGATACGCGGCCAGCCAACTCGAGTCCAATGGCGGTCCGGCTTGCTGGCACCTCGGACTCCGATAAGGTGGACGGATGGCTGTCCAAATTGGTAGACGCGGAAAAGTTGACCCAGGACGAGTCCGACGCACTCAGCGACTGGCACGACGACCGTCCCGACTCGCTGCCCACGGCAACGCGCGGCCATTCGGGCCGGCGGCACGGCGACCATGGCGACGGTGACGGCAGCAGGTAGGCGCCTCCGCTCGCAATGCGCGGTCAACTGACCGACTTCGGGGTCGATTCCGTACGAATCGGCCCCGAATTGTTGGCTCGCGCCGACCCCTTGGATTTGGGCCGCTCCCGTTGTGGTAAATTACTGCCACTGCCTATTCAATCAATGTCGCCCGGGAGGTCGTCGCTCTATGCTTGACTACAAACCCAACATCGTCCTCTCCGATCCCGAGGAAACCTACCGCGTGGTCGGCACGCGCCCCGTCCGCCACGACGGTCCGGACAAGGTCATGGGTCGCGCACGGTACGCTGCGGACATCCACCTGCCGGGTATGCTGCACGGTAAGATCCTCCGCAGCCCCCACGCTCACGCCCGCATCCGTGGCATCGATGCAAGCAGAGCGCTGGCCCTGCCCGGGGTGCATGCCGTCGTGACCTCCGCCGACTTCCCAGACGTGTCGGCCCAGATCAAGGATCAGGAGGAGGGGGCCCCAGTCAACTACGGTTTTTATAGCCGCAACGTGATGGCACGAGAGAAGGTTTTATATCGCGGGCACGCCGTTGCCGCTATCGTTGCTGACTCGCCGCACCTGGCTGAGGAAGCCCTGGCGCTGATCGAAGTGGACTGGGAAGTGCTGCCGGCCGTTTTCACCGCACAGGAGGCCATGGCCGACGGCGCCCCGGCGGTCCACGAGCGCCTGGTCACCCTGTCCAATCCGGCGCAGCGTTCCGGAGGTTGGGCTGAGGAGGAGACCGGAGACGTTTCCAACGTCTCCAATCACTTCCAGTTCTCCTCTGGAGACCTGGAGGCCGGTTTCGCCGAAGCCGACGCCATCGTGGAGCGGGAGTACCACACCCGCCAGGTCCACCAGGGCTACATCGAGCCTCATTCCGCCACTGCCCGCTGGAACGCCGACGGCACGGTGACTGTTTGGGCCAGCACCCAGGGCCATTTCGCATTGCGCGACCACACCAGCCGAATCCTCGGCATCTCCGTAGGGCAGCTCAACGTCGTGCCGATGGAGATTGGCGGCGGTTTCGGGGGCAAGGGGCAGGGCGGCTGCTACCTGGAACCCGTCGTCGGCGCGCTGGCGCGCAAGACCGGCCGGCCCGTCAAGATCGCGATGTCACGGACCGAAGTTTTCACCGGCACCGGCCCCACGTCGGGGAGTCACATCAAGGTGAAAGTAGGTGGTACCCGCGACGGCCGGTTCACTGCGGCCCAGGCGACGCTGATCTATGAAGCCGGTGCTTTCCCCGGCTCGCCGGTGCCCAGCGGTTGCCGCACCATGTTTGCCCCCTACGAGATCCCTAACGGGTTCGTCGAGGGCTACGACGTGGTGACCAACGTGCCCAAGGCTGCCGCCTACCGCGCGCCCGGTTCTCCGGCCGCCTCCTTCGCCGCCGAGCAGGCCATCGACGAGTTGTGCGAGAAACTGGGTGTCGACCCGGTGGAATTTCGCCTCAATAACGCCTCCAAGGAAGGCAGTCGGCAGATCGGTGGTCCAACCTTCCGCCGCATTGGTATGGTGGAAATCCTCCAGGCCACCCAGGAGCATCCGCATCTGGCGTCGCCGGTACCCGAGCCTTCTGCTCCGGGACGGCTCACCGGGCGGGGCATTGCCGCCGGCGGGTGGTTTAACGGCACTGGCCCAGCCACGGCGGTAGCTAGTGTCATGCCCGATGGCACCGTCAGCCTGATTGAAGGCTCACCCGACATCGGCGGTTCTCGCGCCGTCATGGCCATGCACGTTGCCGAAGTTCTCGGACTGCCCGCGGAACGCATCAAGCCGTCCATCGTGGACACCGACAGCATCGGCTACAGCAGCGGCGCCGGCGGCAGCGGCGTCACCTTCAAGATGGGTACCGCCGTTTACCAGGCCGGCGAGGACGTGCGCCGCCAGATGATCGAGCGCGCTGCCCGGATCTGGGATGTGCCGGTCGAGGACGTCGAGTACCAGGAGGACGGCACGCTGGCCCACCGCTCCGATGACGCCCTTCGCATGACCTTCGATCAGTTGGCGCGGCGTCTCAACGGCACCGGCGGCCCCATCGTCGGACACGGCGCGGCCAACCCCGCCGGAGTTGGCAACGCATTCGCGATCAACGTCGCCGACGTCGAGGTCGATCCCGACACCGGGAAGGTTGAGGTGCTGCGCTTCACCGCCATCCAGGACTGCGGGAAGGCGATCCACCCCAGCTACGTGGAAGGTCAGATCCAGGGTGGAGCCGTCCAGGGCATCGGCTGGGCGCTGAACGAAGAGTACTTCTTCGACGACGACGGACAGATGCTCAACTCGTCCTTCCTGGACTACAGGATGCCCACCGCGCTGGACCTGCCCATGATCGACACCGTCATCGTGGAAGTGGCCAATCCGGGGCACCCGCTGGGTGTCCGCGGCGTCGGCGAAGTTTCGCTGGTCCCGCCCATGGCCGCCATCGGCAACGCCATCGCCCGCGCCACCGGCGCTCGCCTGGAAAGCCTGCCCATGAACCCAGGCGCCGTGCTAGAGGCGCTCTGGCGGCAGAACGGCGGGTAAACCCCGGGCCATAGCCTGGAACCACGTAGGGGCGAATAAACATTCGCCCCTACTCGTTTAGCGTCTATGCGTCATCAGCCATCAGGGCTTCAGCCGCACCAGGAAGCTGGCCTCTCCCAGCGGCATCCCGTCGAAGGCGACTGCGGCGACGTGCCGACCCAGCCGCGTGACCGGTATGCGGAAGGGTTTGATCCAGCGCTGGAAGAAAATTCCTTCCTCCCAGGTAATCTCCTGTGGCGGCGGACTGGAAAGGCTGGCTCCCGGCGCTCTGATGGTGACCTCGAGCGTATGCGTACCCGCCGTTGCGCCGGCGATGCAGAAGGCCAGTTGCGCATCTACTTCGGTCAGCACGCGCGGTCCGTCGCCGCTGGGTGGCTCGTCAGGCATCGGGATATCGACCAGGTCGATGACTCCTTTGAAACTCAGGTCGTCCCCGTCCCCCTCCTCGGTTTCCCGGCAGAACAGGGCGTATTTCAGGTACACTCCGCTTCGTTCGTTAGTCAATAGCGGCTCCGTTGCGGCCCGGTTTGGGCTGGTAATATATGGTCACGATTTTAGCACCGGGCACTCGCCACGGCAAAAGACGACCTCAGCCGAATCAGGAGGGGCGCTATGACACTGTCCGCTGAAAAGTTCAGCCAGGGAATGACCACCGACCAGTACATCGACAGCATCAAAGTCAACAAGGACCCGTTCCGCCAGATCCACGATGGCGTTTCGGTTCCGGATAACGTGCTCGCTTATTTCGACGGGCTGGAGCAACCCGTCAACTTGGCCGTGTTCACGTCCGATTGGTGTGGCGACGCCATGTCCACCACGCCGGCCATCCTGCGCCTGGCCGATGCCAGCGACAATATCCGCCTCAGCGTCTTCAACCGCGACGACGAGCTGGAGGCCGCGAACAGCTTCCTGCCGGAGCACCGCGCGGGAACCGTGCCGGTGTTTGTGGTCTTTGATGGCGAGATGGGCGAAATTGCCCGCTTCATCGAGACGGCCCGCTCCTTGGTGCCCGCCATCGACGCCATGGACGAGATGGTCGCCCAGGCTGCGGCCGCGGTGACCGACGAAGCCGAAAGCCGTCAGCAGGCCCGAGGTCGTCGCACTGCCCATCGGGTCGGTAAGGCCGCCGAATGGGGCTCGGTGATCCTCAACGAATTCCAGCAGGTGGTGGCGGATGGCATGGGTTTGCCTTCCAGCGAACGCCCGGTCACCGGCGGCACCCAGTGGCCTCCACAGGAGTAACTCACCCCATGTCCGACGACAGCATTACCATAATCACCATGGATGACATGGTGGCGGTCTTCGCCGTGACCGACGATTTCGGCATCCACCGCGAATCGGTCAGCGTGGAATTGGCCCGTGAGGATCCCGGCGAGGTCAGCGTGAACGACCGGGGCGCGGTTGAGATAACTCTGCCGGCCAGCCTGTCGCCGGCGGATTTCGCATCCACCATCCGTGCCGAACTGGAAACGCGAGGCTACTCGCACAACCCCGGACAGGTGGTAACCAATGACGGCGAGGATGCGGACGCCGAAGAGAGTGAAGACGATTGGCTGGCCTGACCGCAGGTCCTGAACGCTGTAGGGGCGAATAATCATTCGCCCCTACTTTTTTCGGTTGCGGTACGCGGTTGGTCAGAAACCTGCTTCGCGCCACTCGAAGGCCAAGTTGGCGTAGCGGACGAACACCGCGCCGCCCGGCGCGGCCAACGGGCCGTTCATCGCGAGGATGGCAATGGTGACTTCGTCGCCGGCTTTCGGCTCGGTGGACACCACCACGCGTTGGGGAACGTTGAACCCCTGCACCGTGGCGCGCTCACGGTCGCACTCGCCGTTGATCCAGATCTCGCCGTAGTCGTCGATACACGATTCGAAGAGGCAGCGCGCGCCATCCAGAGACCGACCGCCCACCGTCTCGGGCAGCGTCGCCTTGATGCGGTACCAGACGAACGATACGCCGCGCCGGCGCCAGGCACCCAGGTCACCGCAGTTTTCCCAGCCGGAGTCGTTGAAACCGGGCAGGCGACAGGGCGAGCCCTCGGCCTCGCTGACCACGCCCTCGTTGGGCTCACCCGGCACGAACCCGTGGGCGACCTTCCACTGGGCCTCCACCGCCGCCAGGTCATCGGCGTTTTGCAAATCTAACGTTGCTCGTGGCATGGTATTTCCTCCAGTCGGGTTTGGCGGAGCCTTGAATTCCGGCTCACACACCGGTGATCCGCACTCCAGAATGGGCACGGTAGCGTCGGTTGATGTTGACCAGCAAAGGGGTGATCTGCTCCACGTACTTGGCGTTGTAGAGGGCGCCGGCGTCCACGGGGCGGAGGTTGGGTATCTTCCGGGTCAGGTCGACCACCGCCTGCTTGGCGTCCGCGTCATCGCCGCAGATGACCACATCCTCGTCCAGCGTGACCCCCGGCTTCAACAGCTCCTCGGCGGATACATTCTGGAAGGCAGCGACGACTTTGGAGGCCGGAGCCGCGGCCTGGGCTTCCTGCGCCGCCGAGCCGGTCTCCACTTCTTCGGCGATGGCTCCGACGCCGCGTTCGAACCGCATCGGGGCGATCACGGTTACGACAACCTTGCCGTCCAGCGCGTCCCCGACGCCGGCGATGGTGGGTGACATGCCGTTGTAGGGCATGGTCAGAAACACCACATCAGACTCCGCGGCGGCTTCCGGATTCACCGCTCCGGATATGGCAGCGCCAGGGGCCAGGGCCAGCAATTCGTCCGCGGCTTCCTGGGCCCGAACGGCGTCCCGCGAGCCGATGACCACCGTTTCCCCGGCCATTGCCAGGCGCAGCGCCAGTCCCTTGCCTTCCGGACCCGTGCCTCCCAAAAACGCCAGCATTTATATCTCCTCCCGGTATATTGCGGCGCAAGTATATCACCGCCGGATCGAACCGGACCTTGTGATACAATCGGCCCGGATTGCCCATGCAATTGGTCTGACCACAATTCGTAGGAGGATGTATCGTCATGGCGTTCTCACTGAATCACGTTCACCTCAAGACCCCTGATCCCAAAGCCACGGCCGATTGGTACGTACAGAATCTGGGCGCTACGGTCACCTCCGAGGCCGCCAACGGTGGGTTCCGACTGGACCTCCACGGTCTGCCTCTCAACGTGACCGACCACATCGTCACGCAGACCCACCCGCAGAACTACGGCTTCGAGCACATCGCCATCGACACCACCGACATCGAGGGCACCGTCGAAGACCTCAAGAACGGCGGAGCCACTGTGCTGGAAGAGACCACCGTGGGCGGCGGCCGTCGGGTCATGTTCTTTGAAGGTCCCCAGGGCATCATCCTGGAAGTCCTCGAGGTCATCGACGGCTAGGCCATTTCATCTCCGAACCGTATTTGCGTAGGGGCGAATGAGCATTCGCCCCTACGCCGTCACCCGAGACCGGCTTAACAGTCATACAATCATGCCCGATCATCGTCTTCTCATCTTGTTCGCCCACCCCGACGACGAGGCCTTCCCCGTCGGCGGGACCATCGCGATGCACACGGCACGGGGAGTGACCGCGCGGTTGATTACCACCACTTCCGGCGAACTCGGCGAAATCCGTCAGCCTGGCTCCGCCACCCGCCAGACCATCGGCGAGGTACGTCGCGGAGAGTTGGCTGAGGCTATCAAGGAACTGGGCATCGAGTCCCACGAGGTCCTCCAGTACCGTGATTCCGGTATGGCCGGCTGGGACGACAACCACCATCCCAAGGCATTCGTTCAGGCCAGCGAGCACGAAGTGGTGGCCCGCCTGGTGTTTGAAATTCGTCGCTTCCGTCCCCAGGTGATCCTCACCTTCGGGCTGGACGGACTCTACGGCCACCCCGACCACATCGCCATTTGTAATCACGCCACCACTGCCTTCCGCCTCGCCGCGGATGACTCCGCTTTCCCGCACCACATGGCGCTCGGCATTCAGCCTCATCAGACCGACCGCCTTTTCTACAGCGTGCGGCCGCGCGGTTTCCGCGTCCACATGGCCGAAACCTTACAGGCCGCCGGCGTGGACTTCCCGATGCCATCGCCCGATCGCGCCAACGACGGCGCCGATCCTGAGACCATCGATCTAACGGTTGACGCGTCGGACGGCCTGGAGGCCAAGATGGCCTGCATCAAGCGCCACTTCACCCAACTGCAGCCCGATTGGCCCTACGAACGCGTTCCCCGTGAAGTGGCCGCCTCGGTTATCGGAGTAGAGCATTTCATCCGCGCCGAACCCCCGGTGGTTGACGGCGAGACCGTCCCCGCGGACTTCTTCGCCGGACTTTAGTGGCCGGCGCCGGCGGCTAACGCCCCCGAGACATGATCGTTGCTCCCGAGATGTTGCCGGGCTAAAGCAGCCCGGCGATTCCCTGCCAGACCAGCAGGATGCCGACCACCAGCAGCGTCAGGCCCATGGTCAGGATCAGCAGGTTCAGATTGACTTTGCCGGTGAGGTTGGCGCCCAAATAGCTGCCGGCCATTGCGGTCGCGCCCATCATCACCAGCAGCACCCAGTCCACCTGGCCGTGAACGACGTGGCCCACCCATCCGGCTGCGCCCATCACGAAGCCGATGAACAGATTGGTGCCGGCCGCGATGCGCGGGTCAACTCGGAGGATCCGCACCAGGGCGGGCAAACGGATGCTGCCCAGGATCAATCCGACCGCGCCGCCCAGCATCCCCACCGCGAATCCGATGACGCCTTCGGAAGCAACTCGGGCCGGCGTGAAGAGACCGGGTGAACCTTCCAAATCCTGGCCGAACAGCGCCCCGCCCGACCGTCCTGAGCGGATCCGGTCTTTGGCAATTATGAGGAACTCTACGCCCTGCCAGAAAACCAAACCGCCCGCCAGCGCGATCAGCAGATGCTCCGGTGTCCGGTCGGCGAACCACCCGCCAATGAACGCGCCGATGAATGCCGGCACCCCCATCGTCAGCACGATGCGCAGATTCACCCTGCCGGCGCGCAGGTGACGTATCGTGCCGGCCAGCGACGCCAGGCTGCTGACCAGGATATTGGTGCCACCGGCGGCCGGAGCCGGCATACCCAGCAGCAGCATCGCCGGCAGGCGCATCGTCCCGAGCGCCAGGCCAACGAACCCACCGAGGATTCCGACTAGAAACGAGACTCCTGCCAGCAAAACAGCGTGCCAGATCAGCACGTCGGAAGGGAGTCCCAACCCGGACAAGGGCACGGGATTAGTCTCTCACCCTGCTTCGTAGATTGCGACGAGCGGCGCTGCGGCTACGGCTGTCCCACGGCCTCGGTGACACCCACTTCTTCCATCAGCTCGGAGATTTGTCGCCAGGTCTCGTCCTCAATGAAGATGCCATTCTCGCGCCGCTGCAGCTCGGTGCGGTACTCGATCTCGCCGGGGTAATAGACTTCGCTGAAACCGGGAGCCGGAGGAGAGGTCTTCACGAACTCGGCGAACTCGGTCATCTCCTGCTTGAAGTCTTCCAGGGGCCGGAACTTCGAAACGTCGAACACGGCCAGGAAGCAGCCGTCGTTGTGGCGGGCCTGCGGGTCGATGCCGAATCCCAAACCGGTCAACAGGCCAGAGAACATCTCCACCATGAATGACAATCCGAATCCCTTATGACCCTGGTCCGCGCCCACGGGCAGGATCGCGCCGCCGGCGGAGTAGTCGTTGGGGTCGTTGGTCGGGTTGCCGTCCTTGTCCACGATCCAGCCCGTGGGCACCTGTTCGCCGCGGTTGCGCGCCAAACTGATCTTGCCGGCAGCGACGGCGGAGGTCGCCATGTCCAGCAACACCTGGCCGGGCAAGTTGCTCGGTACGCCGATGCAGATGGGGTTGGTGCCCAGGCGGCGCGCTCGTCCGCCGAAGGGGGCCACGGCTTTGGGACCGGCGCCGGAGTCGGCGGTGAGCAGGGCAATCATGCCTTCTTGGGCGCATATGGTGGGATAGTCGCCCAGGCGTCCGATGTGGCTCTGCCGGCGGATGGTGAAGGCGGCGACGCCGTTCTCCTTGGCCTTCGCCAAAGCCATGCGCGTTGCCTTTTCGGTCACCACGAAACCGAAACCCCAGTGCCCGTCGACTACGGCGGTGGTCGGCGTTTCGCTGATCACCTCGAACGGCGCGCCGGGCACGATGTGCCCGCGGTCGATGCGCTCGCAGTATTCCGGAATGTGAATGACGCCGTGGGAGTCGTGCCCGGTCAGGTTGGCCTTCACCTGGTGCGCGGACACGATTTCGGCCTCATCGGGCGGCGTGCCCTTGGCCACGTAGATGTGGTAGGCGGCCTTTTCCAGGTATTCGGGGGTGAAGATGGGCATGGGAGTGCCTCCATGAGGGTTATTTGCAAGGACAGTTGAGACGCGGGGATTGTAGCAGCATAGCAACCCGTCAAGCAGCCAACAACCGCTCCACCTCACGGCAGAAGCGGTCGAAAGATTGAGAACGCTGGCGGGCGATATCAATATCCAACGCACTGGAAAATTCAGCCTGATGTAGTGTTGGTTTGTACGAGTCCCCGCGAGGCATTCGCACACTCAACCATTCTTTCGCACTCCTGATTCGCTCTATATTCTCAGGCGCTTGCGTATCGTTAGCGATGCCGGCCAATGGTGCGATGGATTCAAGGCTGGATATGAACCAGCTTTCGAACTCGCGAACTGCGATGCACACCGACACCCGTGTCGCAGGGATGTGTTGTGGCACACGTTGCAACAGTCACTGTTCCAACTCCGCAGGGCTATCATCATCAGCGTCGATAAGGACAAGCAACCTGGCGGTCGGTCCAGCGTCAGTCATCGCCTTCACTGCGTAGTCCTCGAGTGCGCCCGACGCGTTCAGCAAGCTGTCGCGGGGGACGCGATGCGGAGGTAGCACTATTGGATACAGAGCTGGTCGGATGGCCAATACTACGTTGTACAGGAGTTTGGGTAGTGCTTCTTCTTCACCATGACCCTCGACGATTGACGCTATAAGCGGAGGGGTCATAGGTCAAGCAGCGACACCGGATATCCGGGCGGGGGCGGCACGACCAGAGGTGCAGGTGACAGTCGCCGCTGTCGCAACAACTCGCCCGGCGTGCACAGATGCTCTTGTAGCAGTTTGCGACTGCTTTCGAAAATGGGTCCAATCTTAGTATTGCCCGCTTCGATTGTGGTCGCAAGTAGAGACGGTGTCGGTATGTCACTTCGGTCCAGCAGATCTGAGCTGTGGGTCGTAACTAATACTTGGGCAGTTTCTTGTGCATCATCCATAGCGTCCCACAAAATGCCTGCAGCGGCAGGATGCAGGGCAATTTCTGGTTCCTCTATACCGATCAACGATGGGACGTCACCGTCGCCCTGCAAAAGAGCCGTGAGGACAGCCAACGCCCGCAGAGTGCCATCTGACATATTGATCGCCGGGAACCTCCAAGCTGATTTCTGGCCCGCGACCTTTTGACGGAACTGCAGCGTTTCTAGATTGCCTATGGCGATTCTTTCAACACCCTCAACGCCCGGCGTCACTTTGGACAAGTAACGCTGAATACGATCAAATCTTGGAGAATTGCGTCGTTCCAGCGCGGCAAGTACGCTGGCCAAGTTTTGCCCGTTTTGGCCTAGTAACTCTCCAGAGTCAGATGGCTGCGGCCAGCGCATCACATCGGGAGCCAAGCTGTAGAAAGCCATGTTGGTCAACGCATCATATCCTGGACGAAACTCCGGCACATTGCTGGCGTTGACCAGAAACAGTCGGTCCGACGCCGGTCTCGGTAGTGTCACGCCGACGTTGGTTGTAATTTGGCCTTCCTTGATGACGAAACGAGCGGGGTCACCCATCGCATCTGCGGAGCTAATCTCGCATGTCTCGTTGCGGACCGAAAATCCACCGTTGCTGTGAGAAGTGACCTCGAAGCTGTAGCGTCCCTGCCTTTTCCCGCCTTCCAAAGAAAAGCGCAAGTCGATAGCAAAATTGGATGGGTGTCTGCCTGAACGGCGGCGCACCTCGTTGATGCCACCTCTTTCTCGTAACGCATGATCCAAAGTCACGTCCAAGGCGCCCCGAGCGAGGGCCAGAGCGTCTAAAAAATGCTTTTGCCTGAGCCATTGGGACCCACCAGGATAGCAAGTGGCCCAAGGCTGACGTCGCACTGGGCGATACTCTTGTAGTTTCGCAACTTCACGCGGTTAATGAATGGCGGCTTGGACATTTTGCGTTCCCCCTATACCCTCAATATAACTGAAGCAATAGAGACCCACAAACCCCGATTTGCTCGCGCACCTCCGCGCCTTTACACTGCCGTCGTCACCATTGCCATGCGGAGGAACACCACCATGAAAGCGGTTTATATCAACGAAACCGGCGGCACCGACGTGCTGACCCACGGCGACCGACCCGATCCTGAAATCAGCCCCGGCGAGATATTGATCCGCGTCGGCGCCAGCGCGCTGAACCACCTGGACCTGAACCTGCGCGCCGGCAACTGCCGTCGCTTTCCGCACATCCTCGGCTGCGACCTGGCCGGCGAGGTCGTGCAGATCAGCCCCGATTCCGGGACAGACCTCCAGGTCGGCGATCGGATCCTTATCGACAACCGCGTCAAGTGCGGTGGGCATGACCTGTGTGAGCATTGCTCTGCCGGCAACGACCAGTGGTGCTCCCGACAGCAGCGCATCGGCGTCGACCTGGACGGCGGACACGCCGAGTACGTCGTCGCGCCGGCAGTCAACGCTTACACCATCCCGGACGAGATGTCCTTTGCCGAGGCCTCCGCGTTGCCCATCGCGTTGCACACCTCGTGGCACTGCCTGATCACGCAGGCCAAGTTGCAGCCCTGGGACGACGTGCTGGTTCAGGCCGCCGGATCCGGCGTCGGCAGCATGGGCATCCAAATCGCCAAGATGATGGGCTGCCGGGTCATCACCACCGCCGGCAGCGACTGGAAACTGGAAGAGGCCAGGAAGTGGGGGGCCGATGAGGTCATCAACTACCGCGAGGTCGACAGCATCAGTCAGCGGGTCAGAGAGTTGACCGACGGCCAGGGTGTTGACGTGGTGTTCGACTGTGTCGGAGCGGACGTGTGGCACGAGAACATGCTGTGCCTCAAGCAGGAGGGCCGGCTGGTCATCACCGGCGTCACCTCCGGCAGCCAAACGCCCATGGATCTGTCCATCCTGCACGGTCGCCCCCTGCACCTGATGGGCAGCGGCGGGCGCAGCCGGCGCTCCATGGCCGATGCAATGAAGATGGTCAACCAGGGCGCGCTGCGGGGCATGGTCGGCCGCACCTTCCCGCTGGACGGCGTCGCCGAGGCCCATCAGGTCATGCACGATCGGGACTTCTTCGGCAAACTGGTCATTGAACACTGACCCGCCGGCCGCTTTTGGTACAATATCGCACGCAAAAACGGTCACCACATTCCAACGGAGGCACTCCAGCTATGAAAATCGCCCGCTATCTCGCCCACGGAGCCGAGCACCACGGCGTCGTTGATGGGGACAACGTTACCGCTATCGACGGCAGCATCTTTGACTCCCAGATTAAGCTAACCGACCACACCCACGCCCTTTCCGACGTAAAACTGTTGTCGCCGGTGGTGCCGGGGAAAATCCTCGCCATGGGCCTTAACTACACCAGCCACGTCGGTGACCGGCCGGCTCCCGAATACCCCATGATCTTCCACAAGACCCCCACAAGTGTCATCGGTCCCGAGGACTCCATCGTGCGTCCGAAGGAAGTTCAGCGCTTCGACGCTGAGGGTGAGATGGTGGTGGTAATCAAGGACAAGTGCCGCAACGTCTCCAAGGACGATGCGCTGAACCACGTCCTGGGTTACACCTGCGGCAACGACGTTAGCGCCCGCGACTGGCAGCAGAAGGACCGCCGCGAGAACAACTCGGACTGGTGGCGCGCCAAGTCCGCTGACACCTTCTCCCCCATGGGCCCGTGGATCGAGACCGAAGCCGACCCCCACGCTCAGCACCTGCGGACGCGCGTCAACGGCACCGAGGAGCAGAACGAGACCACGGCGCACCTGATCTTCGACGTGCCCACGATGATCGAGTTCATCACCCGCTACGTGACCTTGGAAGCGGGCGACTGCATCTTCACGGGCACGCCGGGCACCACGTCCGACATGGCCGACGGCGCAGTCTGCGAAATCGACATCAGCGGCATCGGCGTACTGCGCAACCCGGTCAAGCTGGAATCGTAACCGTCAATTCGCGCGAGAAAGCCCGATATGATCAGGGGCGGCCAATCGGCCGCCCCTACTGTTTTGGCGCCCCCCGCACCTCTCGGCCTCAGCCGGCCGGTTGGCTATCCTTCCGCAGTTGCACCAGCAGGGGGATGGACCGGATCTTGCGTTCGTCAAGGTCTTCCCAATAGATGCCCTGGGGGCGCGGTATCGGGTCCGCTCCGGTGTCGCAGCGGATGACCGCCTCGGTCGTGACCACGATGTCCAGCGGCACGTCGTGTTGCGTCCAGGGCAGATCCTCGTCCAGCAATTGCATGGGGTGGACCGTGCTGACCACCGGCGTACCGGGCTTTACCACGCCGGCCGCCGCCGCCAGGCCGTATTCCAGGTCCGCGAAGCCGCCGCCCTTGCCGATCCGAACCCCTCGTCGATTGACGGCCACGGAACCGGACACGACCAGGTCGATGGGCTGCATCTCGTGTACGTACACCGGGCGACCGACCTTGAAAGCCCCCGAGATCGTGGCTGCCTTGGCTGGCACAACCTCGGCACGAGCCGGGTCGAGCTCGATGAATACCCGCTCGTCCCTGAGCCGCGGCACCGCCATGTACAGCAACTTCCCCTGCTCCAGCGCGAGTTGCCTCAGTGGGCGCTGCGCCTGGTCGGGGTTGCTCTTGACGGCGCGCGCGGTTTCCCATTCGGGAAGCTCCGACACCAGGGTCGCCGCAGCTTCGCTTCCGATGAAGTTCGGGATCTTGTCATGTACCGACTTCCCTCGGACAACTCGCGCCGTTTCCAGCGCAGTCCAAACCGATTCACGAACTGCCCATTTGTCACGCATGGCACATCCCGCCGTTTGTTAGCGTCGATTTGGTGGCTAGGTTACAACAAACGAGGGCGGACTATAAGACGTAACCCAGTGCGCTCTGCCGCGTCCAGACCGCCACCGCCAGCATAGTGGCTCGGATCGTCGAGTCCGAATCAAACGCGTGCCTGACGGCGTGTACCTGCACTGCTATTCCCCACAGAATCCTGGCCAGCAACGTAGCCAGCGCCACCAACACGCCGGCTCGTCCCAGGTCGTCGCCGTATCCTATCACCGACAACTCGGCCAAGAGCAGGGCTACCACCACCCATGAGGCTATGGCGAAACTCGAGAAGCTGATGAAACCCCGCCAGCTGGGCCGGGAGTAGGCCCCCATTACCCAACGGCCGGTCACCATGATGACTGCCACCCCCGCTGCCCACACTGCGTGGCATACGGCGGCTTCCACCAACTCGGATCCTACCGACGACTCCGACATCCCCGGTTCTTCGGCCGAGGATAACGGTCAGTGACTACTCGCTGGCTCCATCAGTGCCCAGGCTATTGCAGCCGCGGACCCCGCCACAAGGATTGCCAAACCCTGGTAGATCACGCGCGGGTCGTAGAGAATTTCTTGGCAGGTATCCTTGTTGAAAAGCGCGACGCCGGCAACTTGCCGCAACGTCTGCATGGTTGTTGGTTATGGCATCGGGCCGGCCATCCTATGGCCGGCCCTACAAATGCCTGAACGTGAGAGCGGATTTGCACACTGTCGCGCGACCGCAACAACACGTAGGCGTCTCAAACGATCTGTCGGCTACGCCAGTCCCGCCAACCGTAACAGACTGCTGCTTGATGCGCTATCCAGATTGCCGAAAGCCAACAACACAAGGACGACCAAGACGACAATCAACACGATCAATGGGACGAGTGCAGAAAGGAGGACGACGGCTATTGCCCTACCGGTCGACTCGAAGTCCAGCGCTTGCCGCACACCCATGGTTACCGCGGCCATGGTCCAAACAAAGGTCACAACGGGGAATAGCCATCCGATGAAAGGCACGAAGCTGAAAATCGACAGCACGCCCGGGGAATAGGCGAAACCCACTACACGACCTATTTCTGCCCAGCTCGTGTTCGTGCTTCCCGTGCGGAGCATCATGCCACCTACCAAGCTGAGCAGGGACACCCAGATGGCCCACAGCACAACGCCACGAAGCAGGCCGACTATCGCTCCCCGCACGATACCCTGCCCGCCGCCATCGCCGAGCAAACCGTCTATGATGCCGCCAATGATGCCGCAGATAGTGACCAGGATGACTACCAGAATGGCCTGCCCCATGGCTCCCCGGTCTGCCTCAATGTCCTCGTATGTTTCGGCATTGAATAGCGCTGCGCCAATCATTCTTTGGATCATCAAATCACCTCACTCGAATCGTTCCCTGACTGTATAGCGATCGTGCCCGACTATGGCGGGCTCGAAACTGGTTGAATTCTAAACGTTGATCTATATTGTTGTCGTCGCGCATGATCGCAGAGTTGCCACGGTTTCGCTTTACAAGCCGAGTCTCCACATTTACAATTCGAATGAAGGGAGCGGGCTGGTCTGGCCTCTCCCCGGTTTGTTGTCCAACATTCCCATGTCCGGGGACGAGGCGCATCTTGCGCTGGTCGAAGCGATCCGGGCCGCGCTGTAGAACCTGTAAACCGGGGACGTAGCGGCCTTGCCGAGCCCGCAGGTCGTATCAACCCACGAGGACCAACTGATAACGCAGTAGCCCCACTCGCCGCCGCGACGGCGCCGTTTGTGTCGCCCACTTTCTATGGACCAATCGACCGAAATCAACCAGGACCTGTCGTCCGAAAATCCCGGTAGTCTTCAGGCCAACCTGGATAGCCGTCGCGCAAAGTTGCAGCGCATCCGGCAGCGGGGTATCGATCCCTATCCACCGCGTTTCCAACGCAGTTGCACCGCCGACGAAGCGGTCAAATTGTTCGAGGCCGCCGAAGCGAGCGAAACGTCGGAGCGCGCCGCCGGGATCAGCGTGGCCGGCCGTATCGTGTCGATGCGGGTGATGGGTCGTGCGGCGTTTCTGGATTTACGTGACGCCTCGGGTGTGGTCCAGGCCATGTTTCGACAGAACGTCCTTGGCGACGATTATGCTGTCTTGCAGGACCTCGACCTCGGCGACTTCCTCGGCGTCGGCGGCGACATGATGCGGACCCGCACCGGCCAGCCCACGATCGAAGCGCACTCCCTGACCATTCTCGCCAAGGGGATGCGCCCCTTGCCCGAAAAATGGCACGGCCTCAGGGACGTCGAAACTCGCTACCGTCAGCGCTACCTCGACCTTATCGCCAACCCTGAAGTCGCCGACACCTTCGTTCGGCGCAGCCGCATCATCAGCGGTATTCGCCGTTTCCTGGACGACCGTGGTTTCGTCGAAGTGGACACGCCCATACTGGTTCCGATCCCTGCCGGCGCCCACGCCCGGCCTTTTGTCACCCACCACAACGCCCTGGACGAGCAGCTATACCTCCGCATCGCCACCGAGTTGTACCTCAAACGCCTCATTGTGGGTGGCCTGGACAAGGTCTATGAGATCGGCCGCGTCTTCCGCAACGAGGGCATCGATCAGGACCACAACCCTGAATTCACTTTGCTGGAGTCATACGAGGCCTACGCCGATTACAACTCCGTAATGGAGATGGTGGAGTCTCTCGTCTCCTCGTTGGCCCAGGACGTGCGCGGCAGTATGCAAGTTGCGATGGGAGACCAAATCATCGATTTCACGCCGCCGTGGCCCCGCCTCTCCTTGTGCGAGGAACTGCACCGACGCAGCGGCGTAGACATCGAGGATTATCCCGATGCTGAATCCCTAACCGACAAATGCCGGGAGCTGGGGTTGGATCCCGCACCACGCGAAGCTAGGGGTCGCCTCATTGACAAGATGCTATCCGTGTATGTCGAACCACATCTGATCCAACCGTCGTTCCTGATTGACTATCCCGAGGATATGTCGCCCCTGGCCAAGGGTCATCCCGACAAGGTGGGCTACGTCGAACGCTTCGAAGCCTTCGCCGCGGGCATGGAGATCGCCAACTCCTACACCGAGCTGAACGACCCCGAGGTCCAGCGCGCCCGGTTTGCCGATCAGGAGCACCAGCGTGACGCCTACGGCGACGAGGAGGCCGACCGGACCGACGCCGATTTCCTCACCGCCATGGAATACGGCATGCCCCCCACCGGCGGTCTGGGCATCGGCATCGACCGCCTCGTCATGCTGCTGACCGGCCAGTCCACCATACGGGATGTGCTACTATTTCCGCAGATGCGCAGGGTGCAAATCATTGCCGAAGGGACGCTTGCTGATTCGACCGATCAGCTGACGCGGCGAACGAGGGCTTTTGACTGAGTCCATGGTTGCCGATTTTGATCTCTAGCACGACGAACGTTGACCGCACATATGCTTTCCATCGAACAAATCCGCACCGATACCGACGCCGTGCGCGACGCGCTGATCCGCCGCGCCGAGGATGAGGATTGCCTGGACGAAATCCTGGCCCTCGACGCCAGCCGGCGTGTGGCTATCACCGATGGTGACGAACTCCGCGCCCGCCGCAACGCGGTGTCCCGCGAAATCGGGCAGGCCCGTTCGCAGAGCGGACCGCCTGACGAAGCGATCGTGGCCGAAATGCGCGAGGTCGGGAGGCGCGTCAGCGAGCTTGAAGATCTCGTGCGCGATCTGGACGCCCGGATCAACGACTCCATGCTGGCCCTGCCCAACCTGCCGCACACGAGCACTCCGGAAGGCCTGGACGAGACCTGCAACGTGGTGCTGCGGCACTGGGGCGATCCGACCGAACTGGATTTTGAAGCCCAACCACACTGGGATCTGGCGGAGAACCTGGGCATCATCGACTTCCAGCGCGGCGTCAAGCTCTCCGGCAGCCGTTTTTACACTCTGCACGGCTACGGCGCCCGGCTGGAGCGGGCCATCATCTCCTGGATGCTTGACCTCCACGGCGGCGAACACGGCTATACGGAAGTCGCGCTGCCCATCCTGGTGCGTCGCGAGATTATGGAAGGCTCCGGAAACCTGCCCCTCTTTGCGGACAACCTTTACCACGACGAGGAGGATGACCTCTGGCTGATCCCCACCGCGGAGGTGCCCGTCACCAACCTGCATCGGGACGAAATTCTCGCCTCCGACGATCTGCCCCTGTGTTACGTGGCGCACACTCCCTGCTTCCGCCGTGAAAAGGCGGCCGCGGGTAGGGACACCCGGGGCATCAAGCGCGTCCACCAGTTCAACAAGGTGGAGATGTACAAGTTTGTCGAGCCCGACACTTCTTTCGACGAACTCGAAGCCTTGCTGGGAAACGCCGAGACGGTGTGCCAACGTCTCGACCTGCCCTACCGCATCCTGCAACTGTGCGCCGGCGACATTTCCTTCCCGTCCGCCAAATCCTATGACATCGAGGTGTGGGCCGCCGGATCACAGGAATGGCTGGAAGTGTCATCCTGCTCCAATTGCACCGACTTCCAGGCCCGGCGCGCCAACGTTCGCTATCGCCCGGCAGTTGGGGAACGCCCTCGGTTCGTGCATACCCTGAACGGATCGGGACTGGCCCTGCCGCGTGTGATGATCGCCATCCTGGAGAATAACCAACAGCCCGACGGCTCGGTGGTTATCCCCGAGGTTCTGCGCCCCTACACCGGCTTCGACACGATTCCGGCCAAGTAGCGTATCTGTTATCCTGCGCAGCCAGTCCGTGCGGATTGGCGAGACTGCCGAAACGGTTCACAGGAGGTTCCCAATGGCCGGCATCTGGCCCGATGACATCCGCTGCGTCGCCCTCATCACGTTCGACGTTGACGGCATCACCTCCTGGCTGAACCGGAATCCCGATTTCATCAACTACCCCAGCCTGCTCTCAATGGCCGAGTACGGCCCCAGCGTCGCCACGCCACGCATCCTGGACATGCTGGACGCCCAGGGCATTCCGGGCAGCTTCTACATCCCCGGTTACGTCGCGGAAACGCACCCCGACCTGGTGCGCGAAATCGCCGGTCGCGGCCACGAGGTGGCGCACCACGGCTACATCCACGAGCCTCCAGCCACCATGACGCCGGACAAAGAGGAGGAAGTGCTGGTGAAGGGCATCGGCATCCTGGGCGAACTCACCGGTGATGCGCCGGTCGGCTATCGCTCGCCCAGTTGGGAGCTCAGTCCCGTCTCTTTGGACCTGCTCGCCAAGCACAACTTCCAGTACGACAGCAGCCTGATGGGCGACGACGCGCCGTACTTCGTGCAGGGCGGCGACCCGCCCCGCAACCTGGTCGAGTTGCCCATCCACTGGCTACTCGACGACGCCCCGCACTTTGCCTATGCCCCCTCGGCCAACCGCCTGGGACCCATGCGGAACCCCGACGAGGTGTTTGAGAGCTGGGCGGCGGAGTTTCGTGGCATCTATCGCTACGGCCGTTGCTTCAACCTCACCATGCACCCGCAGTACATCGGGCGCCCGGGGCGCTTGCTCATGCTGGAACGCCTGATTGAATACATTAAGACCTTCCCCGGCGTTAGCTTCATGCGTGCCGTGGACGTCGCCCAGATGTGGGAAGAAGGAGCCTAGAATCATGCCCGCAGCACACGACCGCGGCGGCTGGCCCGACGACACCCCCATCGACCGCAGCGAGCACGAATACACCGACTGGGAACGGCGCGTCGATGCGGTTCACCAAGTTCTCGGGCAGCAAGGCATACGCACCACCGACGAGATGCGTCGCGCCATCGAGAGTCTACCTGCGGAACGCTACGAGGCGTTGTCCTATTACGAAAAGTGGACCGCCGCCTTGGAGATTCTCCTGATCGAAAAGGGCATTCTCACCGCCGACGAGATCGACGCCAAAACCGCGGTGTTGCGGGAGCAGGGTCTCTGATGGTGACATCTGCTGAACCCGCGCTCTACGCCGACGGGACGACCGTCCGCGTCCGCGTCGGATCGCCCGCCCACCACTTCCGCACGCCGGCTTATATCCAGGGCCACACCGGTATCGTGGACGCGCTCTGCGGCGTGTTCCCTAATCCCGAATCGTTAGCCCACGGCGGGGATGGACTGCCGCGCCAGCCACTCTACCGCATCCGTCTGCGCCAAACGGATCTTTGGCCTGACTACGCCGGCAACCCGTCGGACACGTTGTTGGTGGACGTTTACCAGCACTGGCTGGACCCGGCCTGATTGGCGCAGGATCTGATCGGGCATCCTCAACGTTCCTTCCTCGCAAAGCCTGCCTCGAGCAACACCGTTCGAAGTTGGCTTCCGCGCCGGGAATAGATGGACCAGCCCGGGCCGCTATTTGTGCTATCTTGCCTGCAAGCGCCGCGATTGAGAGGTACATGAACGATGGAGCGACCGATATTTCAGCCCATTGGCTCCCCCGCAGAGGAATTGGATACGCCGGCCTTGGTGGTTGATCTGGGGATAATGGAGCAGAACATCGCGGTCCTGCACAACGCTATTCGCGGCTCTGACGATGTATCGGGCAGTGGCCGAGTCGCAGTTCGCCCTCATGTCTCCTGTCATGGCAGCCCTGAAATCGCTCAGTTCCAGCTGTCCGCAGAAAGCAACTCTGGCGGCGTGGCGGTTAGCTCTCTGGCGGAAGCCGAGGCATTTGCCGCCGCTGGCGAAGACATTTCCACCGATGATGGGGCCGCGTCGTCTTACCGCGCAATTGACGACATCCTGATAGCGGGCCGGGTGGTCAGCCCCGCCAAGATTAGCCGACTCGTCGCCCTCGCCGGCCGGATCACGTTGAGCGTAGCCGTCGACAACCCCCGCAACGTCCAGGACCTTGCCGAAGCTGCGCAGGCCGCCGGCGTCACTTTGGGCATATTGGTGGACATGGACGCCGGGTACGGGTTTGGCGGTGTGGCGCCCGGGCAGGATGCGGTTGACCTGGCGCGAATAGTTACCAACGCACCCGGATTGGCCCTGGAAGGGATTATGACCTACGAGGGCCCGTTACCCATAACGGATCGCGCCGAATTGGAGGCCGAAACCCGTCGTCGGTTGCAACCAATTCTGGACACTCGAAGCGCCCTGGAGCGGGCCGGTATTGAAATTGCGACGGTGAGCGCGGGCAGCACTTATAACTATGATATCGTCTCCCAATTGTCGGGCATCACTGAGGTTCAGGCCGGGGTGTACGCCCTGATGGACATGGAGACCTTGCGAATTCGCCCGGAATTGCAGCCCGCGGCCAGAGTCCTGGCTACGGTCATAGGCCATCCCGTGGCGGGCCGGGCAGTGTTGGACGCCGGTCACAAGACTACCGGGCCGGATTTCGGTGTACCCGTTCTGGAGGGATTCGAGGGCGCCGTCGCCACCAGATTCAGCGCGGAGCACGGAGTCCTGGATTTGGAGGGGCCGGCCACTGAGCAGTTCATGCCCAATGACAAAGTACACCTGGTTCCGTATAACCTGGCCCTCTGCGTCAATCAATATGACTACATCCGCGCCGTGCGGGATGGCAAGTTGGTGGGGTATTGGCGCGTTGCCGGCCGGGGACAACTGGGGTAGTTCCTCATCACCGCACCTTCCCGGCCAGTGTTCACAACGAGATTCGATTACATATGCAGGAACCTCGGAGGTACGTCCATGCCGCAAGCACATGAACCCCAACCCGGCACGCCGGTTGCGCAACTGGATACTCCATGCCTGATCCTGGACATGGATGCGCTGGACCACAACATGGATGTGATTGCCGACTACTATGGCGATCGCCACAGCAAGTTGCGTGGACATAGCAAGAATCACAAGAGCCCGGCCCTGGCCCTGCGACAGATCCAGCGCGGCGGCACCATCGGCGGCGTGTGCGCCGCAAAGGTTGCCGAGGCTGAGGTGATGGTGGAGGGTGGGGTGGCCAGCGTATTCGTTACCAGCGAGGTGGTTGCACCCCCAAAGATCGCCCGGCTTTGCGCCCTGGCGGACCACGCCGAGATCCTGGTGGCCTGCGAAAACGAAGCGAATGCCCACGACCTTTCCCAGGTAGCCGCCTCCCAGGGCGTAAACCTGGGTGTGGTCATCGAGCAGGAAACCGGACTGCTACGGTGTGGGGTGCATGAGGTGGAACCCGGCCTGGCTCTGGCTCGATTGATCGATTCGCTGCCCGGACTGTCCCTGAAAGGCGTGATGAGCCACCAGATGATGTCCGAACCCTCGTCTGACCGAGAGGACCGGGCCACCGAAGCACACCGTCTCATCCAGCCGGTTCTGGATCTTCGAGAAGCCATGATCGCCGCCGGACTGCCGGTTGAAATCGTCTCGACGGGCGAGACCTGGAGCTACGATATCGCGGGGGATATGCCTGAGGTTACCGAAATTCAGGGTGGCTCCTACCTGGTAATGGAAACCTCATACGAATACATCGAGGATTTTCAGCTGGCCGGCAAGGTGTTGACCTCCATCATCAGCGTCCCACGTCAGGGAACGGCGATCGGCGACGCTGGGGCCCGGGCCGTGGGAGGCATGAAGGGGTTGCCGCGAGTGGAAGGTCGCCCCGGGGTTGAAGCCGTCAATATGGACACCGACCGCACCGTGTTCCAAGTGGCGGAGGGAGCCGAACTGGCGGTCGGCGACCAGGTTATGCTGCTTCCCGGCCAGCAGGACGCCATGGTAAGCCGCTGGGATCGTTTCATCGGAATACGCGACGGAATGGTGGAGGCGGTTTGGGATATCGAGGCACGGGGCTGTCACAATTAGAGGTTTTATTTCCAAAGGCGATTGCTCGCCGGCATAATCGGTACTGATCCATAGCCGCTCCGCCATAGCCGCTCCGATAGAACATTGGGGAGAGAAATATGACCGCAACCCACGCTGTTGACCACATCCATGACGAGCCGATGAGCGAAGTTGCGCTTCGCTCCGTCGCCATCGAAGCCCTGCTGGAGGAGAAAGGTCTCCTCACTGCCGACGCAGTGCAACGCCAGGTGAACCTGATGGACGGCCGCACTCCGGCGGACGGAGCCCGCGTTGTCGCCAGGGCCTGGACGGATGGCGCGTTCAAGGCGCGCCTACTCGCCGACTCCCGTTCGGCTCTCGCGGAGATGGGCATCGAAATTCCGGCGGAGACACCCCATCTCACCGTGGTCGAGAACACCGACGATCTTCACAACCTGGTGGTTTGCACCCTGTGTTCGTGCTACCCCAGGATGCTGCTCGGCCGCCCGCCTGACTGGTACAAGAGCTTGGCCTACCGGGCCCGCGCCGTTCGCGACCCGCGTGGCGTCATGGCTGAGTTTGGCGCCGAACCACCGGCGGAGTCCGAGGTGCGCGTCTTGGACAGCACCGCAGACCTGCGTTACCTGGTCCTGCCCAAGCGCCCGGCGGGAACTGACGGGATGAGTGAGGACCAACTGGCCCAGCTGGTGAGCCGGGACAGTATGATCGGGGTGACCGACGCGCTCGCGCCGTAGCGCACTGGGATCGGGGTGACGAAAAGGGGCGACTTGGTGTCGCCCCTTTTTGTTTAACCGGCACCCGAACGGCTAATCGGCGTCGGGGTTGTCGATCTGGTTGATCCTTCGCAGGTGGCGACCGCCTTCAAACTCGGTGGTCAGCCAGGCATCCACTATCGCGCGCGCTTCTTCCCACGTCACCAGCCGCTGCCCCATGGACAGGACGTTAGAGTCGTTGTGCTGGCGGCCGTAGCGAGCGGAGTCGACGTTCCAGCAAAGAGTGCACCGGACTCCCGGCACGCGGTTCGCAACGATGGCTTCGCCATTGCCGGAGCCGCCCAGGACGATGCCCCGGTCAACCTCGCCGCGGGCCACCGCCTCTGCAACGGGCCTTATCCATTCTGGGTAATCGGTTGACTCCTCAGAATAGGCGCCGTAGTCCAACGCCTCGTGGCCCAGGTACGCCAGCAAAGACATCAATTTGCCCTTGTACTCAAACCCGGCATGGTCGGAACCGATCGCAATCTTCATGGCCGTTCCCGTGATTATCGGCGTGTCGATTTTTCTGTCCGCGCCCGCAGTTTATCACAGCGGCTGCGCGCGGCCTCGACCCCGCGCCGCCCGCTTCGCCCTTACCCATCCCCCGCCCGTATGCTAGGATACCGGCCATCCACCATCATCTAGCACGCTGTATCGGAGGGACCCCATGAAAGGACGCATCGTTGTTGTCAAGGAATACGGCAAACCCTTTGAGATCCAAGAGTACGACGTTCCGGAACCCCAACCCGGAGCAGTCCTCCTCCGCATGACCCAGGCCGGCATCTGCGGTTCCGACCTCCACACCTGGCGCGGTGACCAGACCCAGGAGCACAATCCGCTGCCCGAAACCGGCCGCGTCATGGGACACGAGGGCACCGGCGTCATCGAGCACCTGGGAGACGGGGTGACTTCCGATTACTGGGGCACCGATGTGAAGGAAGGCGACCGCGTGGTGTATGCCGCCGTGTTCCCCTGCTACCACTGTCACATGTGCCTGCGCGGGAACACCAACTGGTGCGCCAATCGCCAGTATCCCGCCGCCGGCAACTGGCCCTACTTCACCGGCACCTACGGCGACTTCCTGTACCTTCCGCCGCGACACCCCTTCTTCCGCGTCCCCGACGAACTCCCTGATAGCATCCTCGGACCGGTCAACTGTGCCATGGGCACCGTGACCACCGGCCTGGAGCGAGCCGGCATGGCCCACGGCCAATCTGTGGTCATCATGGGCGCCGGCGGCCTAGGCATCCACGCCACCGCCATGGCCAAGGAACGCGGCGCCGACCGCGTTATCGTGCTGGACCGCCTGGAGAATCGCCTGGCTCTCGCCGAGGAGTTCGGCGCCGACGACACCATCAACATCGAGGAGTTCAACACGCCCGAAACCCGCGTCCGCCGGGTCCGTGAGTTGACCCGCGGCCGTGGCGCCGACGTGGTCATGGAGCTGGTCGGTCGCGCCGACCTGCTCAAGGAAGGCATTGACATGCTGTCCAACGGCGGCACGTTCGTCGAAATCGGCGACATCGTGCGCGGCCAGGAAGTGTCAATCGACCCGTCGAAGCTCCTGCAGGGCAAGAACATCGTGGGCAGCCTGATGTATCGCCCGTCGCTGCTCCCTGAACTGCTGGACTTCCTCGTCCGCAACCAGGAGAACCTACCCTTCCACAAGTTGGTATCGCACACGTTCCCCCTGGCGGATGTCAACGAAGCCTTCACGGCGGCGGAGTGGAGCCAGCGCCAGACGGAGATTACGCGAGCGATGCTGGTGCCGTAGAGGCTCAATGATCCGGAGTTTCGGAGACCGAAACACCCGACGATTTTTCTCAGGGCAGCACGTTCCGGCGTTTCAGGGATTCGAGAGGCAAGCTCAACGTAAGCTACGACTACTCAACGATGCTAGCTCCCTGTCGGAATTGCTGGCGTATCCAGGCAATCGGTTAGAATTGCTTTCGGGCGATCGCGTGGGCCAGCACAGCATCAGGGTGAACCGCCAATGGCGCGTTTGTTTTCGGTGGTTAGATGACGGGCCTCACGACGTGGAGATCGTTGATTACCATTGACGAGGAGCGGATTATGGAGGCACGGGACCGATTCCCGCCTGTGAAGGATGGGCTGCCGGCAATCCATCCTGGAGAGATTCTGGCGGACGAACTCAAAGAAATCGGAATGTCTGCGGATGAACTGGACAGATGCTTGGCAGTCCCCGCTGGAACGGTTGCCGCAATCTTGCACGAAAAGCGAGGCATCGACGCCGACTTCGCGCTACGGCTGGCCCGTTATTTTGGCGCCGGGGAGCGTCTCTGGATGAACCTGCAAACCTCGTACGATCTGAAAATCGCGGAGGGCAAATCCGGCGTTGCCATCGCCAAGCAAGTCAAACCCAGAGACGACGACTCCCCCATGCTCAAAGGAGACCTTCAATGAAATTCGGATTGATGTACGAAATCCAGATCCCCGAACCGCACTATCCCGGCGTCGAAGCGGACCGGTACAAACAGGTCATGGCCCAGGTGGAGTTGGCTGACGACGTCGGTTTTGACTACTTCTGGACCGTTGAGCACCACTTCCTGCGTGAGTTCTCCCACTGTTCAGCCCCCGAGGTGTTGTACGGCGCCATTTCCCAGCGCACCAAGCGCATCAGGATCGGTCACGCGGTCGCGTTGCTACCGGGTGCGTACAACCACCCGGTGCGGGTCGCCGAACGGGCTGCGGTGTTGGACATCATCAGCGACGGCCGCATGGACCTGGGAACCGGTCGCTCCACTACGCTCATCGAGATGGATGGCTTCGAGGTCGACCCGGAGACCACCAAGGCCCAGTGGCGCGAGGCAATCGAGATGATCCCGCGCATGTGGACTGAAGACCCGTTTTCGCATTCCGGTGAGTTCTACAACATCCCGCCCCGGTCCGTGATCCCCAAGCCGGTGCAGGACCCGCACCCTCCCATGTGGATGGCGTGCAGCCAACCGACTTCCTTCGGCGAGGCCGGCGATCTGGGAGTGGGCGTCCTCTGCTTCAACCTGGGCGGCCACGAGCAGTTGGTGGAGCGGGTGCAGATCTACCGTGACGCGGTGCAGAATGCCCATCCCATCGGGCGGATGGTCAACGACAACATTGCTGCCCTGTGCATGGTCCACGTCGCCGAAACCGACGAAGAAGCCTACGACTCCGCCGCTCGTGAGGGTGAATGGTTTGTAGGCAAAGCGGAGGAACTCTATGCCCCCTGGTCCGGCCGCAACGTGCCCGACAGCTACCGCTTCGCCGTCAATGCCGTCCAGGAGGAGCGGGTAGACAAGACCGCCGCCGACCACATCGAGTCGGGCGCCTTTGCCATGGGCAGCCCTGAAACTGTGATCAAAACCCTGGAAAAGTACCGCGAGGCCGGCGTCGACCAGATCCTCTGCTTCATGCAGATGGGGAACTTGCCCCACAGCAAGATAATGAACAGCATCCGCATGTTCGGGAAGTACGTCATCCCGCACTTCCTGTAGGAGTGGTTGCCCCGTCGCCGTCGCCAGAGGCGGCGACGGGGCAGATCACCGCTTCGTCGCCGAAGCAAAAGGGGCGGGTCTCACACCCGCCCCTGCCCGTTCTGCGGTGTAACGGAACGTCAGTCTGACGAGGGCAACTGCTTCGCCTCTTGCAACTCCATTGACTCGCCGTTCAAGCGCAGGTCGCACTTGCCCGCCTTGGTAATCAGGACCGACACGCTCCCGTCGGGTGACGTCAGGCGCTTGCCCATGGTCACCTCGGGGGCGTCCGCGGCCGCAGTTGCGCTTCCAAAATCGACGTTGGCGCCCTTGACCTGCAGGGGGGTATCCCCATCGGTTAAGTCGCCTTCGCCGCTGGCCTTGCTGACGATCATTTCAGCGCCACCGGGGCCCACATATCGTTGTCCAGTCTTCAGGTTCATCGCTTCCGGTACCTCTTCAGTTGGCTTTGTGATGCCCGGGATTATAGTAATCTCTGGCCCGGAGCGTCAACGCAGCCGCGGTTGACCGTCGCGTTACCCACCGGTAGACTCCCATTACCATGATCTACTATGGTGCCGCGACGCTGTATCCAGTCAACCACGAGGGCGGATTTTCCGCCCTTTTTGTATGCCTGCCCATCAACCTTCCGCCGGGAGCTTGTCCTTGCCCGCGCTAGGCCAGCGGCTACTCGCGGAGGCGGTGGGCACCGTCTTTCTGCTCATGGCCGTAATCGGAAGCGGGATCGCCGCGCAGCGCCTCAGCCCCGGTGATGTCGGACTCCAACTTTTTGAAAATGCCGTAGCCACCGCCTTTGCCTTGATGGCGCTGATCTGGGCCTTTGGTCCCGTTTCCGGCGCGCACTTCAACCCCGCGGTGACCCTGGCTGACGTAGTGTTGCACGGCCGCTCAGTTCGGGAGGGTATCGCCTACGTCACGGCGCAGGTTGTCGGCGGAATCGTGGGCGCGATTCTGGCCAACCTGATGTTCGCGTTGCCGCCGGTTACCTGGTCGACAAAGGTTCGCAGCGGACCCGATCTGTGGCTCGCTGAGGTCATCGCCACCCTCGGATTGCTCTCCGTTATATTTCTCATCCCGCGTCACCGAGCCGCGGTGGTTCCGGTGGCAGTTGGCGCTTACATCGGAGCGGCGTATTTCTTCACCTCATCAACCAGTTTTGCCAATCCCGCGGTAACGGTCGCCCGCATGTTTTCCGACACCTTCGCCGGGATATACCCAGGTTCAGCGCCGCTGTTTGTTGTGATGCAGTTGATCGGCGCCGGCCTCGCCATCGGATTGGTGTTGCTCCTGCGCGGTCGCCAGTCAGTCTGAAGCGTCGGCCCCGACGCTTCTCGGAACGTAAATCCACCCCTCCAACTTGGCGTCTGCGAGTTCGTCCCCTTTTGGGTGGTGAAACCCGGCTGCCTCCCTGGCCCACGCCGCCGCGCCCACTGCCGCAGCCACCGCGTCGAGGCAGTCGTCGTTGGCTCTGCAAGCCATGCGTGCTCGGTCGAGGTTGGGCAGGCCAATGCCGGATGCATCCGCCAATCCGCCGAGGATTTCGTCGCGCTTCTCCAGTGCGTTGCGCCCCTTCTTGTAACCCTTGAACGGCAGGCCAACTGATTTCAGGAACGCTCCCGGCATCAACTCCAGGAGCGTTACTCTTTTCGACGGAGAACCCGTGGGTTCCAGCGGCGGCACGTGCCACCGACGCGCCATTTCCTGATGCCACCGATGCAGCAACCTGATTCCCTCGTAGGTCATCGGCAGCATGTTCGGGTTGACGGTGTGCAGGGGCGAATAGCTCTCCCGGTGATACGCGAGGTCGCCGGCGCGCTTGGGTTCGCGTTCGAACAGCGGCGATCCAGCCCGTTGACCCACAAATGCGTACCGCTGGGCAACAAACTCGGTTGCCGTCAGTTGAGAGACCACGCGCCACACGTCGGTCATATCCTGTGGCTGGCACTCTCTGGACAGGAATTCGGCAAACGCCCTTGGAACTCCAAACGGGAAATCCAATGCGGCTACCGCCGGTGTCGGGACATTCGCCAGCAGGTGGTAAAGGTCATCGCGCCTCACCGGCTGCACCCAGTCCAGCAGCAGGGCTCCATCGTCGGTGAGGTTGCCCAGGGCGGTCCACGTGTTGCGGTCCTCCCGGTGGCCACTGAAGTCAACACCGATTATCGTGGTCATCGTGTCGTTGGTCGCGCAACGCCGCCGCTCTAGGGCAGCGTCCGCAGCGTCCCGGCTACAGGTTGCGCAGGGGGGTAAATTGGTTAGAATACACGGGGCGGATGCTAACATACCGCCCGATGAAGCAATCAAAGGAGCCAAGAGCATATGGACTACACCAAGCGACGGGAGCGGTATCGAGCCGTTCTGGCCGGCGATGTTTGCGTGCATCCCGGCTCCGTGTTTGACCCGATCTCGGCCCGCGCTGCCGAGGACCTGGGTTTCGAGGTCGGTATGTTCGCCGGCTCCATCGCCAGCGGCACGGTGCTCGGCGCCCCCGACTACGTCGTACTGACTCTCAGCGAGTTTGCCCAGCAGATTTACCGCATCTGCCGAGCCGGTCAATTGCCCCTCATGGTTGACGCCGACCACGGCTACGGCAACGCCCTCAGCGTGAAGCGAACCGTGGAAGAGCTGGAAGCCTCCGGCGTGTCGGCTTTGACCATCGAAGATACCGTGCTGCCCATGCAGTTCGGCGGCGCCAGCGGATATATTTCGCTCGAAGAAGGCGTCGGCAAGATGAAGGCGGCTCTGTCCGGCCGCACCGACCCCAATCTCGTAATCGTGGGACGCACCAGCAGCCTGAGCGAAGGCATGGACGAGTGCATCCGCCGCGTGAAAGCCTACGAGGCGGCCGGCGTTGACGCCATCTTCCTGGCCGGCGCGACCACCAAGGCCCAGGTTGAAGCGGTCAACGCTGAGCTGAACATCCCCCTGCTCCTCGGCGGAGCCGGCGGTGAACTGTCGGACAAGGCGTGGCTCGGCCAGAACGGCGTGCGCGTCGCTCTGCAGGGGCACCTGTCATTCCAGGCTCACATCAAGGCGGTTTACGACACCCTCAAGGCGCTGCGTGACGGCGTCACTCCTGGCGATCTACGCGACCAGTGCGCCTCGCCGGAGCTCATTGCCCAGGTCACGCGCAAGGCTGACTACGACCAGCAGATTGCCGACTACCTCAGGTAGATAGCGAACTCTCGAACTACGCAAGAACGGAGAAATCATCATGGCATTCGTTTGCAACCACCTGCACCTCAGGAGCGAGGACCCCGATAACGCCGCCAAGTTCTACGTCGATAACTTTGGCGCTGAGATCGTTTCCACGCGGCCCCTCGCCAACACCGTGTCCCATCAGCTGGAACTTGACGGCCAACCCCTGCTCACCGTCTCCGGCGAGGCCGAGGGCGAGAACGCCGTAGCCGGGTCGACCCACCCGCGCTTTGGCCTGGACCACTTCGGCTTCCAGACCGACGACATCCAGGCGGCCTTCGAGCGGTTCAAGTCTACCGGCGCCAACATCATCTGCGATCCGTGGACCATGCCGTCCGGGTCCCAAGTGATGTTTGTGGAAGCGCCCGACAAGGTCAGCTTGGAGATCATCCAGCGCCCTGACTGATCCGCGGAAACACCACGCGCCAAAGAAGCCGCCGGGCCAACTGCGACCCGGCGGCTTCGCTAACTCAGAACGGATAGCGCAGTTCCCCGTCGGCCAGTTCCGGTGGCCACACCACCATCTTGCGTCCTTCCTGGCGCTGCACCAGCGCAACCGACCTGCCAACTTGACGACCCGCCTCGTCGATCTGAAAGCGCCCGTAGAACGTCGTGAAGTCTGCGCTTACCGCCGCCCCCAATAGCGCGTCGTCGTGGAGGTCGCCCGCCAAGGCGACGCAATGCGCCGCGACCAACCCGGTCGCCATCGCCTGCGCCATCGGATAGTCCACAGGCACGCCTGAAGTCTCGGCCGCGTCGTTCAGTATCCGCAGCGCCTCGGAGGATCCTGGTCCGACCTCCGGCGCCAGTATGCTGAAGGCCGGTTCCCACTGGCTGGGCCCCACGAATCCGTCGGCTGCATCGCCCAGCAACTCCCCAAACCCGTCCAGTGGAGTCGCAACCACCGCGGCCAGTCCAATGTGGCTGCGGTTCGGCAATCTGGCCAGCGCCCTGGCGGTGCCAATGTCATGGCGAATGCGACCGACGGTTATCACGAGATCCGGCGCCTGTTCGGCCACGTGCCTTGCGATCTCGGTAAAGTTGACCTGGGTCGGCCGGTAGCGCAGGTCCAACACGGTGGTGAACCCGAGTTCGTGCGCCACCGTTTCAACTCCGTTCGTCACGAGCCTGGCAAAAGCGCCCGTGTCGATACGCAGGATCACCAGTTTGTTGGCCTCGGGATTTGCCTGCCGGACCAATTCCGGCGCCCCTACCAGGTACTTGTCCGCCGGCGTCAGGATGCTGATTACTTTGCGAAACCCTCGGGCATAGTGCGCGTCGCCCGCGCCGCCGTGGTTCCACATCACCTTGCCGTGGGACTCGGTAACTTCCGCCGCCGCCGTGGTCAGCCCGGCGGAATAGGGTCCGAACAGCAAGTCGACTTTGTCGTGGCTGATCAACTGCTCCGTGGCCTGGCGTGTTGCGCCCGCCATGCTGCCGTCGTCGTAACTGACCAACGTGACCGGGTGTTTGTCGCCTCCCACGGCCAGGCCGCCCTGCTCGTTGACGTACTCGACCCACGCGGTCAGACCTGCCAACGCCTGGCAGCCCTGCGTGGCGAACTGGCCGGTCAGCGACGCTGATATCCCGACCTTTACGGTTGCGGCCATTGCCCTGGTCCCCTACTCGCGCGGGCGGAAAATCCCGAAACTGCTGGTGTATCCGTGCAGGAAGGTGGTTCCGCTCACCGGCCCGATTTCTCCGTTGCAGAAGAAACCTCCCAACGGCACCGCCGCGCCAACCTTGTCGTGGAACAACTCGGTGTCGTGGTTCGGCCGACCGTACAGGTACTTGCCCCTTCCCAGGCACGAAAACAGGAGCGCTCCGTGTGCCGGGTTTTCCCGGTTGTCCACCGCGTATCTCTCCAGCACCGCCGACAGGTCGTCCGCCGAGGTGTCCGCGTCCCGCAGGTGAAACTGCACCAACTGGCCTTCTTTCAGCATCTCGCCGATTGCCAAGACCCCGCTTCTTTGGTCCATTCCCATCACGTTGCGGATCAGGAAATCGCCCTGCCGCGGCTCATCGATCAGCGCGTCCATCACCACGCCCAGGAACAGGGAACTCTGCATCAGATCCCGGTCGCGTTGGTCGGCTCCCTGGAAGATGCTCCGTAGCGCGTTCACGGGCGGTTCTCCGTCCAGTTCGACCAGGAAGTTGCGGTCGCTGCGGGTGATGTGCATCGGTGACCCGATGGGCCGGCACCCTTGAGCCACCACCGTTTCCACTATGATGTTCCCGGACAACGCCACGCCGACCGCTCCCGAGTCGTGGTAGTCGCGCCCCAGGAACAGCCCATTTTGCCGGGCTCCCTGTGCCGCACTGGCCAAACCACCAATCTTGGCGGCGGACGGGTACGCGTAGTCCATCCCCAGCAAAAGGTTCTGCGCGGGGAACGACATCGGATCGGCCAGCAGGACAAACTGCGGCTGGTCCGCCGGATCGACGCCCAGCGCGGTGTGCCAATCGTCCGGCGCCGCGTCCAGGCTGGGCAGGTCGTCGCCCTCCAACCTGATTGGGTGGATGACAACACCGGGCAGGCTGGCGGCGGTGACGGACACGGCCGGTTCCTGCTCTACCTCGCTGCCGCCGCCGATGATCCCCCCGCCCGAGCAACCCAGCACCAGCGCCTGGTGACCCAGGAGTTCTCCTACCAATTCGGGCAGGTTGGCGTAGTCCGAAGCATACTCTGATGACGCGAAAACCACCGCCAGGTCGGCCGCGGTGTCGCCCATGTTCGCCCGGATCGACGCGGCGCACTCTGAGAGGGCGGCGCGCAGGCTGTTCTGTTGTGATAGCGCAGAAGCCCACTGCATAATTAACACCTCTAATAGAGCCGAAATCGGCCCCAATCGAAAGGCTTTCTAGTTTCCCGCGAGTATAGCATAGGGCACAGCGTGGCATGCCGCGCATGGCGACCGAGTCTGTCCCTCGCGGGAGCGGAAAAACCTCCGTCCGCAGCGTGAGGCCGCGTGTCCGCTGGGTTTGCCATGCCGCTCACGGGCCGTCCACGCTCGACCAACCGCAGTCCAAATCTCACTTGTTGACAGCGGTTTGGCTGGGGCTGCGGACGAAGCGCATATTCCCCAATCACGCAGGGCTCGACTGCTGTTTCAAAAATCAGTAACAGTGTCGACCACGCCCTTGCCTCGACCGGGTCGCAGGAAGTACCGCTGGTCGGGGGTGCTGAAGGTGACCGGTCAAGGGCTCGCACACCCAGCCGTTGTGCCCGTCTGCCCGCCAGCCGGTCTCATCGGCGTGGACGACCGCGCTGCCTGGGATGCGCTCCAGTATGCCCGCGAGTTCGGTCCGCGCTTTGCCAGCAACTCGCAATCCGGGTTTCAGCCAGTTGACCTCTCCAACCCTGAACTGTTACGGCCAGCGATCCGTACTTGTATCAGCAGCCAAGATTGGGTAGAATCATTGCCTGCTGTTCCCAAGGGTCCGTGTTGACGTGTTGCCCGGCCGGGGGAGCCAATTCACACGGAGGAATGGGTGATTGAATGTACTAGGTACGCACGTGCTCCTGGAACTTAGAGATTGCGATCCCCAGTTGCTTGACGATCTCACCCATATCAGGCAGGAGATGCTGCGGGCGGCGTCCACCGTAAATGCCCACGTGGTCGGTGAGTCGTTCCACCAGTTTGCGCCCCAAGGCGTAACGGGCATCTTGTCCATCGCCGAATCCCACATTTCCATTCATACTTGGCCGGAGCACGGCTACGCGGCGGCGGACATCTTCACCTGTGGTGACCACACCATGGCGGAACGCGCGGCGGCCGTGATAATTGAAGCGCTGTGCTGTCGGGACCCGGAGATCACCCAGATCCGCCGTGGGCTCACGGGTGCGCACGTTGTTGAACTGCAGCAAGCCCACCACCTGAACTGACACCCACTTGCTCTCGAGATGTAGTTACGGCCGGGTTTCCGGCCGCTTGTTGGGTGCCTTCTTCCCCAGACAGATCCCCTGTCACCGATGGAGCCCTGATGGCCAGCTACCCAATGGAAGAGATCACCGGCAAATGGGTGATCGAGACCGTGATGCCGGACTTGGCGGTAATGCTCAAGGTCGACGAGGTGCTTTATTCGGGGCACACGGGATACCAGCGAGTTGAAGTTGTGCATTCCGAGGTGTACGGGCGCAGTCTGCTCCTGGACGGGAAAACGCAGTCAACCGAGCGGGACGAGCACATTTACCACGAGACCCTGGTCCACCCGGCCATGCTGCTGCATCCCGATCCCCGTCGGGTTTTCATCGGCGGCGGCGGCGAAGGCGGAACACTGCGGGAAGCCCTCGCGCACCGCTCGGTGGAAAAGGCGGTCATGGTCGACCTCGACCGTCAGGTGGTTGATCTTTGCCGTGAGCACCTGCCTCGGCATCACCAGGGAGCGTTCGACGACGGACGGGCCGAGGTAGTATTTGACGACGCCCGCAGATTCCTGGAGTCGACTGACCAGTCCTTCGACGTGATGATAATGGACCTCGTCGATCCCCTGGAGGGCGGCCCGGCGTATCTCCTGTATACCAAGGAATACTACGAAATCGCGCGTGCGCGGCTGAACCCGGGCGGGATCCTCGTCACGCAGTCCGGCCCTGCCGGGTTTCTGAGCTTGCACGAGTGCTTTACGACCATTTACAAAACGCTGGAAAGTACCTTCACCCACGCGGCTCCCTGCCAGGTCCACGTTCCTTCCTTTATCACCCTGTGGGGATTTACCATTGCGTCGGACGCTCCCCTGGGTGACCTTACTGCCTCCGATGTCGACCGGTTGATCGAACAACGGGTTGCCAAGCCGCTGCGGCACTACGACGGACTAACTCACGAATCCATGTTCGCCCTGCCCAAGCACGTTCGGGACGGCATTGCCGCGGAGACCCGCATCAACCGGGACGACTCCCCGGTCTTCATGATTTAGCGGTCCAACCCTCAGCTTTTGGGGGAGGCGCGGTTGCCGATCCCCGATTGTGCTGCCGCCAGTTCCGGGAAACTTGCCAGGGGCAGGATTTCACCGGCCGTCTCCCAACCGTCCACCAGTTCTCGAATCGAGTCGGGCACGCGTCTGGTCTGGCCGGTGTCTGCGTGGAAGCCGACATATACCGCCTCAATGGTCGTGAGGGCGGTGTCGTCGGGAGAACTTCCCTCGACGAATATGCCCACTTCCAATGCCAGGCTGGTGTTGCCGATCCGGGCGACCCGGGCCCGAAGGTTCAACATTTCGTCGACCCTTACCGGCGCCTTGTACTCAATGGTCACCTTGGCCACGGCGCTGTCAAAGTATCCGGCCGCCGCGACGCGGTAGATGCTGAACCCGAGGTTGCGGAAATACTCGGCCTGTGCGATTTCGAGCCAGCCCAGATAGCTGCCATTGAAAGCTATGCCCTGTGCGTCGCATTCCTGCCAGCGCACCCGCACGTCGATACCGAAACGGTAGTCCGAACGCAGTTGAGTCATGTCAATCGCCGTCGCCGCTCCATCCCAGGCTGGCCAGGAAGACACGGTCGGAATTGGTCAGCGGCGCGGTATCCAGCAAATCGGGCCGGAGGCGCAATGTCCTTTCCAGCGATTGCCGGCGTCGCCAACGTTCGATGTCGGCGTGGTTGCCTGATGTCAGTACCTCCGGCACGCCCATCCCTCGGAACGCGGCGGGTCGGGTGTACAGCGGGTGCTGTAGCAAACCCGAGGTGATGCTGTCGTGCTCCACGTTCTCTGCTGAGCCGATGACGTCCGGCACAAAGCGGGAGATCGCGTCGATGATCACCATGGCCGCCAGTTCTCCGCCCGTGAGCACGTAGTCACCGATGGAAATTTCGTGGGTGATCAAGCCCTGTCGTATGCGCTCGTCAACACCCGCGTAGTGCCCGCAAATGACGATCATGCCCGGCGCGCTGGCAAACTCGTTCACCAGGTTTTGGTCCAGGTTGTCTCCCTGTGGCGAGGTGAGGGCCACGGGCGTCGCGGACCGTTCCTCGACTGGGACACGCGCTAACGCGGATTCCACCGCGGCGAACACCGGCTCGGGTTTCATTACCATGCCCGGCCCCCCGCCGAACTGGTAGTCGTCGGCGGTGCCGTGCCGGTCGGTCGCGAACTGCCGGATGTCAACTGTTTCCAGTTCGATCAGTCCGCTGCGGAGCGCCCTGCCCAGCACACTGTATTCTTCCATCATCCGGAACGATTCCGGGAACAGCGTCAGGACAGTGAAACGCATCTAAACCGCAACCGGGCGGTACTCCACCGGCCGAAGTGGTTTGTACCGCCAGCGTGTGTTGATCCAACCCTTGACGTGTCTAGGCGGGCTGCAATTCCCGTGCTGCCAGGCGATTGGAGTAGGCCTCGCCGCCCTTCATGATCAGGAGCAAGCGCTCGCGGTCGCGCAGGACGGATATGTTCTGTAGCGGGTCGCCGTCCACCACCAACACGTCGGCCTGCTTGCCGGCTGCGATGGTTCCGACCTCCTTCCCAATCCCGCAGCATTCGGCGGCGTAGCCGGTGGCGGACTGGATGGCCAGCATGTTGCTCATGCCCTTTTCTACCATCAGTTCCAGTTCGCGGGCGTTGTCGCCGTGCACGAATCCACCAGCGTCGGTGCCAGCGACGATGCGGACCCCTTCCTTGATGGCAAGTTCAGTGCTCCGGATGTGGATCTCCATCAGCGCCTCCGCGCGCACTTTGATGTGGGGAGCGCTGACCGTGCTGTGGAAGTCGTACACCTCGAACGTCGGAGTGAAGAAGGTCCCTTGGTCGGCCATCATCTTGAGCATGTCGGGATCTGTGGCCAAGTAGCACCCGTGCTCGATTGAACCGGCTCCGGCCCTGATGGCGATGGGGAGTCCGGTGCCGCCCACCGCGTGACAGAGCGTGCTGCGTCCCATGGCTGCGGCTTCATCAACCAACGCTTTCGCCTCATCCAGCGCGTAAGCCTGGTCCAGTGGACCGTTGCCGGGGCGGCCGGAGGCGCCTCCGGTGGTCGCAAACTTGATCTGGTCGGCGCCGCAGCGGACCAGTTCGCGTACCTTGGCCCGTACTCCCTCCGCGCCGTCGGCGACGCCGTCCGGCGAAAGAGGATCGTGGCCCAGGATTACCTTGCGGTGGCCGCTACCGCTCACCTTGTCCTCGATCCCGCCGGTAGGAGACATGATGTTCACCGAGATGATGAGGCGCGGCCCCTTGATCAAGCCCTGCTCCACGGCCATTTTGAACCCGGCGTCCAGGCCGCCCGCGTCGCGCACCGTGGTGTAGCCGGCGGCCAGCGTGTCCTCAATGACCTGGGCGGTTCTGATGTTGGACAGGGACAGCGGTTCGTCCATGCCCCAACGGCCGGTGAGTCCGTATCCTCCCGAGGCCAGGTGGTCGTGCACGTCAATGAGGCCGGGCATTACCGTATGACCGCTGGCGTCGAGCACCTCGGCGCCTTCGGGGATGGGCACTGCCGCCTGTGGGCCGACCTCCAGGATGCGATCTCCGTCGATCAGCACCGTCACGTTGTTCATCACCGGTCCGCCGGAGCCGTCGATGAGATTTCCTCCAACTATTGCCAGCATGATCGACCTCTCGTTTTTGTCGAATGCGCAGCCGATCGGGTGACCCATCAACGGCGCCGGGATACTACTAGGGTGAAGCGATGCTAATTTGGGCCCCCGCCGATGTCAAGGAACATAAAGCGCGTAAATGGTTCATAGAGGCAGGATGGGCAAGTGATGGGTTACGATATAATCACATAATCGACATAACCTCTTACCGGAACGAATAATGATGAGATCGGTCTCGGGAATTTCTCGTTTTTGGATCCTGACCTTGTGTTTAGCCGTGGCCTTATCGTTCGGCGGTTGTTTTGCCGGGAATTTAGTCGGCGGCGATCTTCCAGCAATTTCGTACATAGTCTCCGACCAAGACGGAGCCCAGGCGTGGGTCAAGCAACCCGGCGAAGGCGATGCGTCGCGCATATCTTCCCTGAGCGCCGACGCAAAGGAACCACGGTGGTCGCCAGACCAATCCAGGATAGCGTGGATATCAGTCGGCAATAAGACCGAACTAATGGTTTACGACGTCGGCAGCGAAGGCGTCACATCACTGGTTTCGAACGTAGACGCCAAGCAACCTCCGATCTGGGCGCCTGGCTCGGACCGTATTGCGTACATTTCGGATGCAGACGGCGAGCCCGACATCTACATGGTAACGCTTGAGGGCGGGCAGAAAACGCGGTTGACCTTCAGCCCCGAACGCGAACTCGTCGGAGACTGGTCTCCCGACGGTGAGTGGTTGGTCTTCACTGAATACGGAAAGGACGGGCTTTTCCTCCGTAACCCCAATGGGGTCAACCGTATTGAATTGACGGCAGGGCCTGACTCCGACCCGGTCTGGTCGCCCAAAGGCGACCGCATCGCCTTCCTGCGCAGCGCGGATGGTAGCCGCGACATTTACGTCCTCCGCCCCACCAACTCGGACAATTGGGCCGATGATACTGACGAGGTAGCCGTATCCGAAGACGACCATGACGAGTTCTCCGTAGCCTGGTCGGCCGACGGCAGGAGGCTGGCTTTCGTGGTGCGGTTCGACGATCAGTCCGAGATCTTCTCCGTGTTGGTCGATGGTTCAGAAAAGCGACAGTTGACCCAGAACACGGCGGACGATCTGATGCCCGTGTGGTCAGCGGAAAACGATCGGATCGCGTTCGTCTCTCATGCCTATGGGAACGCCGAGATCCTGTACATGAACGCAGACGGGACCGGCCAAATGCGGCTTACCGTCAATGACGCTATGGACACCCACCCCGACTGGTAGGCACGGTGAGCGATTCTCGAGACGATTCGTTGGACTCTGCGTCCGAAGTCAACCCCGCTGACGTGGGGCCATTGCTGGGCGGGTTGAGCGCTCCCCTCGCCGCCATCTCAACACGTGCCGGAGACGTCAGCAACGCTCAAATCGCCGTGGCCGTCACCGCCGCCTCTATAGTTCCTCAACGGCCTCGGCTGATCGTTCAGATCTATCACACCAACTTCACCCATGGCTTGATCGCCTCCAGCGGGGTGCTGGCGATCAACTTCCTGGAAAGCGACCAGCTGCCGCTCATTTGGCAGTTGGGCATGCACTCGGGACGGGACGGCGACAAGCTTGCGGGCCTTGGCTGCGCCACCGGCGCCACGGGCAGCCCATTGCTCGAAGGGTGTTACGGTTTCCTCGATTGCCGCGTGATCAATGCCATGGACGGTGGCGACATGACCGCGTTCCTGGTGGAAGTCGTAGACGGTCGGACCAACGGTGGCAAACGAATGACCTGGCGCGAGGCCAGGCCGCGCCTTCCTCAGCGATGGGCTGACGAGTGGGACCGCAAGATCACTGGAGAAATAGACGTCTCCCTGGCCACAATGAATCGCATTGACCCGGCGGCGTGGACAGACCGTTTCAAAAACCCCCAACGCTAGGATGGTACAATGCCGCCGATGCCTCCGGACAAATCGGTTGGCGTCGGACTCCGCACACCGTCCGAGGCCGGTATGGACCAGGAAATCGCCCAGATAGTCGCGAAAATCCACGACACACCCCAGCAATCCGTGCTGGCCGTCGCGGGTGCCGGCAACTACGCTCTGGCCTGGCTCCTCGGAGTTGGTGGGGCCTCGCGTACCGTGCTTGAGACCCGGGTTCCGTACGGATACCTGGCGATGACCGATTTCCTCGGCGGATACGCTCCCGAGCAAACCGTTTCCGCGGACACCGCGCGACGCATGGCCCGAGCAGCATGGGGTCGAGGGTTGTCCTTGCGGGAGCAGGACGCGCCCATCGTCGGGTTGTCGTGCACCGCGACGATCGCCACGGACCGCACCAAGCGGGGGGACCACCGGGCGTTCATCGCGACTTGGGATCATGACGTGGCAACTACCGACGTAATCGTACTTGACAAGGGGTTGCGCGAACGCGCCGGCGAAGAGGAGGTGGTCAGTCGTTTGGTCATTGCCGCCCTCGCCCGCGCCTGCGGCGTGTCCGCCGAACTCGATCTGAGGCTGGCGTCCTCGGAGCGAGTCGAAACCGAAACCCTCCGCCACGCCGAGCCGGTGCAACGGTTGCTGGATGGAGACGCGAGCTGGGTCACAGTCCATCCGGACGGTCGGATGGTTGTCGATGGAGACGCGCCGCAAGCCCTGCTGCCAGGCTCCTTTAACCCCCTTCACGCGGGTCACACGGAATTGGCTGAGGCGGTGACCGGCGCACTCGGAGTTCCTGTTGCATACGAGCTGTCGGTGTCGAATGTTGACAAACCACCCCTGGCTGCGGTGGAGGTCCACGGCCGACTGGACCAATTCCGCGGGATTGGCACGGTGGTGCTTACCAGGGCGGAGACCTTCATCAAAAAGTCGGAGCTGTTCCCCGGGTGCGGTTTCGCCATCGGATGGGATACCGTTACCCGGCTGATTCAACCCCGATATTACGGAAATTCCGATGCTGCGATGTTGAAAGCCCTGGCCGCCATGTGGGGCCGTGGCAGCCGCTTCGCGGTTGGCGGGCGCACCGATGACGGCGGCGCGTTTCGGTCGCTTGCGGACGTGAATATCCCGGATGGGTTCCGGCTTATGTTTACGGAGATACCGGAGACCGACTTCCGGCGCGACCTGTCCTCCACAGCCATACGCGAAACCCATCGCCTCAATTGACACCCATTGGGGCCGTTGCTAGGATTAATCCGCTCCAGCCCGGAACCGTCGAAGATAATTCAGACCATGTTTGACCCGATGCTGCTCCAAACGTTCAACCCGGCCGAATACGCCGGCAATTGGCTGGCGGTGGTAATCGCCGTCGCGATTGCCCTCGCGGCCGTCGGGGCAATGTTCGCTGGATCTCAGTTGCTGTCGGCCCGGCGCCGTTCCGCCGTCAAGCTCACGACCTACGAATGCGGCATTCCGCCGACACCATTCTCGTGGTCGAACATCAACATCCGCTTCTACATCTTCGCGATCCTGTTCCTGATTTTCGACGTGGAAGCGGTCTTCCTGTTTCCGTGGGCGGTCGTGTTCATGCAGGAAAAAGCGCTGAACGGTAACGCGATTCCCTTCTACGCGATGCTGCTGTTCCTGGCCATGCTGTTCTTCGCGGTGATCTATGCGTGGCGCAAGGGGGTTCTGGATTGGCAGAAGTAAACTCCACAGCGGGACCTGCCGGGCTTCCGGAAGATCAAGCGTTGTCGCCTCTGGCGATGCCGCCGCGCGCCACCGAAATCATCCTCGGCGCCGGCAATCGGCCCGGCCCCAGCCTGCTCAACCAGGCTACCGACGGACGGGTGCCCGGCGTCATCACAGCCACGACCGAGCAGCTCTTTGCCATGGCGCGTAAGTCATCGCTATGGACTCTGAGCTTCGGCCTGGCCTGTTGCGCCATCGAGATGATTTCCACCTACATGGCGCACCACGATTTCGACCGCTTCGGCGTCGTGACTTGGCCTTCGCCCCGCCAGTCCGACGTGATGATCGTTGCCGGAACGGTGGTCAAAAAGATGGCCGAACCCATTCGGTTGCTCTACGAACAGATGCCGGAGCCAAAGTGGGTGATCGCCATGGGAAGCTGCGCCACCAATGGTGGCCCTTACTATCGTTCCTACTCGGTGGTGATGGGCGTTGACCACATCATTCCGGTGGATGTCTACGTGCCGGGCTGCCCTCCACGCCCCGAAGCTCTGCTGTACGGTATCCTAAAGTTGCAGGAAAAAATCATGGCCGACGCGGGAGACGGTAATGCCTCGGCCTCGGCCTAACGCTCCCGAGGCGGACGCGGAGCCGCCGCCAGACCCGGTCGAGTTGCTGTCGCCCCGGCGGCGTGCGACGCTGGATCGGGCGGTTACGGCGCTTGCGGATCACTCGCCGGTGCCGGGCGCATTGGGGGACCTGCCTCAGGTGACCGTGCCCGCGGACGATATCGTGTCCGCCTGCCTGACGTGTCGGGATGACGACACGTTGGACTGCCGTATGCTGCTCTGCCTGGCGTGCGTGGACTACGAGGAGCGTTTCGAGCTGGTCTATTTCCTGCAGTCGCTGGCGAATGAACAATCTCTGGTGTTAAAAACGCAAGTGTCCTACGACCGCCCGGCTTTGCCTTCGGTATGCGCGGTTTGGCCGGCGGCCGATTGGTATGAACGCGAAGCCCACGATCTTTTCGGCGTTTCGTTCGACGGCCACCCTGACCTGTCGCCCCTCCTGCTGTACCCGGAGTTTGACGGTTATCCCGGCCGCAAAGCGTATGATTTCTTCGAGTACCGGGAGTTCTAGTGACTGCCGCTCAAGACATAGACGCCAGTGTCCCGGACGCCGCCGCTCCGGTGGAATTGATAGCTCGGGTGGTGCCGGACGGCCATCAATTCGTCGCCGTGGTGGACGGCTTGGATTTGCAGAGCAGCGGCCGCACTCCGGAGGCCGCTGAAAACGGGCTGGTCCAGGCGATGCGAGGCTGGCTGGAGCGCCAGGACACGGTCGGCCGGTTGGGGCTGGCTCTTGGTATCGACCACTTGAACGAAGAAACCGAAATTGTGCTGCGGTTCGTGAACGAAGAACCGGCAGGCCAAGAATAGGCCGGCGGTTAATTTATGGATCGCATCGTATACGAGATCGAAGCCGTCCGGGCCGCCTCGGGTTGGGAGGCTCACTGCCCCGAACTGGAAGTCACTGCATTCGGCGATACCCAGGACGATGCCCGCACCGCCCTCAGACGGCAGGTGGCGGCCTACCTGGAAGATTGCGAGGAAATGGGCGAGCTGGAAGACGTGCTGATCGAGGCGGGGTTCTACGACAACGGCGAAGTCTGGATGAGCAGCCGCGTGGAACCGCCACAGCCTAACCTGCGATTCATAGGGTCGCCCTTTCCCGAAACCCGCGAGCAGTCGGGCTGATCGCCGCATTGTCGCTGGATATTCGCTGAACCATGGTCGATCACACCGCTATGACTGCACAGGTTGCCGACGGCGTCCGCGAGGGCACCCAGCCAGTCGAGATGTTGCTCAACATGGGGCCTCAGCACCCTTCGACCCACGGCGTGTTCCGAATGGTGCTGTGGGTTGACGGCGAGAAGGTGGTGGACGTCGAACCGCACATCGGCTACCTGCACCGGGGATCCGAGAAGCTCTGTGAGGGGGAGCAGTACCACCAGGTCGTAACGTTGTTCGATCGCCTGGACTACATCGGCAACTTCAACAACGAGCAGGCCTACTGCATGGCGGTGGAGAAGCTGATGGGTCTGGAGGTGCCGGAGCGGGCGGAGTACATCCGCGTGATCCTGTGCGAGCTCAATCGCATCGCCAGTCACCTGCTATACGTGGGAACCATGGGCCTCGATGCCGGAGCTATGACCCCGGTGATGTTCTCCTTCCGCGGCCGGGAGAGGGTTCAGGCGCTGTTTGAAGCGGTGTCCGGCGCCCGCATGATGCACAACTATTTCCGCATCGGTGGCCTCAAGGAGGATGTACCCGACAATTTCCGGCAGATGGTGGCCGAGTTAATGCCGCTGCTCCGGGACGATGTCGAGCAAAGCGACCGCATATTGACCTTCAATGAAATCTTTCTGTCCCGCCTCAAGGATGTGAGCCCCATTGGGGCTGACGAAGCGATAGCCCTGGGGCTCACTGGTCCGCTGCTGCGGGCGTGCGGGTATGAGTATGATGTTCGCAAGGCGCAACCGTACTCCATCTACGACCGTTTCGACTTTGACGTGCCCGTCGGTCTCGATGGCGACTGCTGGGACCGGCACTGGGTCCGCGTTCAGGAGATGTACCAGTCCCTGCGAATCGTGGAGCAGGCGATGGAACAGTTGCCTGACGGACCGGTGGCGTCGTCGCTTGGACGCCGGCTGATCCGCCCGCCGGCCGGCGAGGCATACATCCGTGCCGAGAATCCTCGTGGTGAGATCGGCGTTTACCTGGTCAGTGACGGCACCGACAAGCCATACCGGCTGAAGGTGCGGCCACCGTCATTCTGCAACCTGTCCGCGCTGCGCCGGCTGCTCGCCGACACCTGGCTGGCGGATAGCGTCGTGGTGCTGGGATCCCTCGACATCGTGCTTGGTGAGGTGGACCGGTGAGTTTTCTCATCGATCTCGGATGGAGCGCTCTCGGACTGGCGGTCATGTTCGCCGTGCTGTCCCTGATAGTTCTGTCGTTGACCTGGCTGGAGCGCAAGGCTCTCGGCCGGCTGCAACTGCGCTACGGGCCGACGCGGACGGGACTGTTCGGGCTGATGCAACCGATCGCCGATGCGGTGAAACTCATCATCAAAGAGGACATCATTCCCGACGAATCGGAAAAAGCCGTCTTCTGGATTGCCCCCGTGATCGTCGTGGTGTCTGCGTTCGTCATATGGGTGACCATTCCGGGCGGCGACAACGTGGTTATCCGCAACCTGCCGTTGGGACTGTTTTACATCATCGCCTTCGCTGTGATTGGTATCCTCGGACTCGTCCTGGCCGGCTGGGGATCAGCGAACAAATACGGGATCATGGGTGGGCTGCGGTCGGCCGCCCAATTGATCTCTTACGAAATTCCCGTGGTGTTGGTGGCCGCGGCGGTGGCCATCCTGGCCCAATCCCTCGACATGCGGGAAATCGTCGCCCAGCAATCTTCGTACCCCTACCTGGTGGTGCTGCCCCTCGGCTTTGTGGTGTTCTTCATCGCCGGTTTGGCCGAGGTGGGACGCACGCCCTTCGACATCTACCACGCGGAGAGTGAGGTGATCGGGGGCCCGTTCGTGGAATACAGCGGCGCCCACTGGTCGGTGTTCTTCCTCGCCGAGTACATCAACACCTTCGCCATCGCCGCGCTGACGACGCTGCTGTTCCTGGGCGGCTGGGGCGGTCCGGCTCTGCCGGATGTGGTGTGGTTCCTGTTCAAAACATACGCCGTGGTTTTGGTGGTGTTCTGGGTGCGCGGAACCTTTCCGCGCCTACGGATTGACCAGCTGATGGCCTTCGCGTGGAAGGTGATGGTGCCGCTGTCGTTCTACACGGTGATCATCGCCGCCGTGTACCGGTTCTACGGCCTGCCCTGGTGGAGCCTGACAATCCTTTCTTCGGCAGGCTTGGCGGTTGCCGGGTGGATCATCTACCGGCGCATGGCCGGTCCGGCTCGCCGTGTGGCCGAGGTGCAGCGCCGGCTCTCCGACCGGCAGCGCTCCGCCGCCGGAGCACGCAGCTAGTCACCGATGCTGGTATCATATTGGCAGCCATCCGATTGGCAGCTATCGGAGCAATTCCGTCCATGACTACTAGTACTCACAAAATCACCGTTGACGAGTTCTGGGAGATGGCCAGCGATCCCGGCCACCGCTATGAGCTCGTGGATGGAGAATTGGTAGATATGGACGGAGCCCCCAGGCACGGGAGAATGACGGGACACGTATACACCTTGATCAGCGGGCATATTCATCGCGAGCAGTTCCCGCTGGATGTAGGAGTAACCACCGGCTTCGCGATGGGCGGGCACACCCTTCGTTTTCCTGATGTGCACGTCACCAATTGGGACAAGATGGCGACCTATGACGAAGACGCCGGTGGATGGCCGCGATTCGCGCCGGACTTGGCCATCGAGATCGTGTCCCCCAGCAACACGCCGTCCGAATTGGCGCGCAAGGCTCGTGAGTACTTTGCCAATGGCGCCACCGCCATGTGGATCGTAGACCCGGGCCCAAGGGCCGTAACCATACGCCGGCCCGACTCGCCAGACTTGATTTTGGGGATCGGCGACGTGGTGACCTGTGAACCGGAAATTCCCGGCTTCTCTTGCGCCGTGGCCGACATATTCGCGGTGCTCGACCGCTGCGGTAGACCCGCACCCGAGGATGGGTAGCCATGCTGGAAAGCCTGAAAGGTATGATGCTTACCCTCGCGTCCACGGTCTCGGGGTTCCGTAAACCGGTGACGCAGCAGTATCCCAAGGAGGCAACTCCCGTGCGGCCCCGTTTCATGGGGTTCCCGGCGCTCACCTGGGACGGCAAGATCAGCGAACCTTATTGCACCGGCTGCATGGTGTGCATCCGCAACTGCCCGACCCAGTGCATGTCAGCCAGTATGATGGACAATCCCAAGCACGCGGACGGCGACAGCAGCCGCCGCAAGATCGTCGATTACTTTGAAATCAATTTGAACCGTTGTATATTGTGCGGCATCTGCGTCGAGTACTGTAACTTCGATGCGATTGTGATGAGCCACGAGCACGAAATGAGCACCTACGTGCGCAACGGGGACCGGGTCGATCTGCCCGCGTTGCTGCACATCGGCAAAAAATACCAGGACCAGACGGCTTGGATCCCGCCCACCGTGATCGCCAAGCAGAAAGCTGACGCGGCCAAAGCGGCGGCGGAAGCCGAAGCTTCAACCTGAACCGAGGCTGACCGTGCCCAGAGAAGACGAACGTTTCCGCAACATGTCGCCGCACCACCCGGAGTATTGCACCTGCGTTGATTGTGTCGAGCAGAGAAAGTGGGGTCGCGAATCGGTTGCCGGCAAGGTCGGTGGGTTGGTGGGCAAGATCGCCGGCAAGGCGGCAAAAGCCGGAAAAGTCGGCAAGGGCAAGCGCCGGGGCAAATCCGGAGCGTCGGGCAAGGCGCGCGGCCGGACGTCGGGGATAGCCGAGCCGGTGAAGAAACATAAGGCCGACTGCGAGTGTGCAACCTGCACGCTCCTCAAGTCGATCTAGGCGTCGGTCCGCCATAACGCCAGGGCCGGTCAGCCTATTCAGCAATGCCGACACTGAAACCAAACCCTCACCACCGGAGCCGCCAACGGGGCGGCTCGTACTTTGCCAGTGTACCCGGAGTCTCCGTGTGGAGCCCGGTGAGCCCGGACGCATAGACCCGTGGCGCTGGCCCTGTTCGTAATCGTTGCTATTTTCACCCTTGGCGGGGCCGTCGGGGTGGTGGCTACTCGCAACGTGGTACACGCGGCGCTATTCCTGTTGCTGTCTTTGCTGGGAGCCGCCGGCGCCTACCTGCTCCTGTTCGCCGAGTTTCTCGCCTTGGTTCAGGTGTTGATCTATGGCGGCGCGGTCACCATCGTGGTGCTGTTCGCCGTGATGCTCACCCGCTCTTCCGAATACCCGCGGATAACCGACAACCGCCAGTGGCCGTTGGCGCTGATCACGGCAATCGTTCTGGCCGGTGTGCTGGGCACTGCTTTCTGGCTGGCCCCTGACGCTGACTTTGTCGCCGGACCACAGGCTCCCGTGTTCACGGAATTGGGCGCGTCTCTTTTCACCAAGTGGGCTCTGCCCTTCGAGATCGCTTCTCTGGTGCTGCTGGTCGCGCTGATCGGGGCAATTATCATCGCCCGCACTCAAAGCAACACTACGGAACCCGGTTCATCGCCGGGCCAGCCGTCTGCCGAGGGTGAGGGTTAGCCGAACTATGGTGCCCCTCCTTTATTTCCAGTTACTGTCCGTTGCCTTGTTCGGCATCGGTTTTTACGGTGTCCTCGCCCGCAGAAGCGCGGTGCTCATCGTATTGTCCATCGAGTTGATGCTGAACGCCGTCAACATCAACCTGATCGCGGCCGCGTCCTACCTGAACGGTACGGGTCGCTTCGCCGCATTCGACGGCCAGATAATCGCCATATTCGTCATCACCGTGGCGGCTGCGGAAGTCGGACTGGCTTTCGCTATCATCCTGCGGATGTATCGCAACCGGGGAACCGTCAACGTGGACGAAATCAACCTGCTGAAGTGGTGATATGCCGCTGGCATTCCTGATACCAGTCTTCTCCTTCGCCGCCTGTCCGCTGATCATACTGTTCCAGCGTTGGCTGCCGCTGCGCGGCGCCCCGGTGGCGATTTTGGCCATCGGCGGCGGCTTCGCAGTATGGATCGTTGCCACGTTGGGATTTCTGGGCGCGTCCGCCGACGATCCGTCTTGTGCGGTGAGCGGTATCACGGGGGCTTTGACCTGCCACTTCACCACCGAATGGTTCCAGGCTGGCATCCCGGGGGCGGCTGCCACGGTCGACCAGGCCATTCACCTGAACTGGGGCGTCATCATCGACCCGTTGACCATCGTGCTCCTCGGCCTGGTTACCTTCGTCGCCATCGGTGTCCAGCTCTATTCGCTAGAGTACATGAAGGGTGATCCGCGCTTCGGCTGGTACTTTGCCTGGCAGGCCCTGTTTGTTGCCGCGATGCTCACCCTGGCGCTGGCGGACAATTTCCTGCTGCTGTACATCGCGTGGGAGTTGGTGGGCCTGTGCTCCTATTTGCTCATCGGTTTCTGGTTTGAAAACCCGGGCCCGCGAGAAGCCGCCAAGAAAGCGTTCGTGGTAACGCGGATCGGAGATGTGGGTCTGCTGGTGGGTATTCTGCTGCTGTGGGGGAACGTGGGCAGCTTCAGCATGACGGACGCTTTCGCTGCCGCGGCCTCCGGAGAGTTAGGCAGTGGCGTAACCACCGCGGCCGCCATCCTGCTGCTGCTGGGCGCTATGGGCAAGTCCGCACAATTCCCCTTCCACGTCTGGCTTCCCGACGCTATGGAAGGCCCCACGCCGGTCAGCGCGCTCATCCACGCCGCGACCATGGTGATCGCCGGTGTGTACCTGGTGGCCCGCGCCTACCCCATTTTCGCCGCGTCTCCGGAAGCCATGATGATCGTGGCGATCGTCGGGTTGATCACTGCTCTGGGGGCAGCCACCATCGCTCTCGTCTCCACTGATCTAAAGCGAATCCTGGCCTATTCCACCGTTTCTCATCTGGGATTGATGATGCTGTCCCTGGGCGCCTTCGGCTGGACGGCGGCGGTGTTCCACCTGATGGCGCATGGCTTTGCCAAGGCCCTGCTCTTCCTCGGCGCGGGGAGCGTGATGCACGGCGTGGGAGCCCACGGCGACGTTGATATTCGTCGCGTCGGGGGTTTGCGCCGGGCGATGCCGGTCACGGCCGTGGTGTTCTCCATCGGCGCGCTGTCCCTGGGCGGAATCCCGATCCTGTCCGGGTTCTGGAGCAAGGACGAAATTTTGATCGCGGTGGAACACAACCTTCCCGTGATCTTCATCGTCCTGACAATGCTCACGGTCTTCCTGAGCGCGCTGTACATGGCGCGCGCCATGTTCGTCGTGTTCTTCGGACCCGAAGGCGAGGACAGCCACCACGCCCATGAGTCGCCCGTGCTGATGACGGGTGTCATGTCCGTTCTGGCAGTGCTGGCCGTGGGTTTCGGTTGGATCGCTTTCAACTGGCCGGGCAACTTCGACGGGTTCGGCAGCTTTGTGTATTACGACCACGCGGAAAAGTTCCACTTCAACCTGGTCCTGGGCGCGCTGTCGATCATCCTGGCCGTCGGCGCGTTCGTGCTGGCATGGCTGATTTACGTGCGTCGCGCGATCTCCCACGAACCTTGGCGGGCGCGTTTCGCGGCGGTGTTGCGAGTCGTGGAACGCCGGTACTACGTCGACGAAGCGTACCAGTGGGTCATTGATCGGGTGGTGCTGACAGTATCGGCTACGCTGGCGTTCTTCGACCGCGCCGTGGTGAACGACGTAGCGGTGAATGGCCCGGCCAACATCGTGCGGAAGGCTGGCGTCGCGCTTCGTCTGCACGTCACCGGCCACGTTTACTCCTATGCCCTCGCCGTCGCCCTGGGCGTGATCGGCTTGGCGATATTCTGGTGGTTGCGCTCGGTGTAACCGCCGGCGTTAACCTACTGTAACGATGGACAATTTCGACCAGGTATCTCTGCTGCTTTTAGTGCTGGTGCCCTTGGCCGGCGCGGTGTTGTCGATGGGACTGCCCAAGGACCGCCCGCGGGATGCCTGGCAGTTTGCGATCTTCGTTTCGCTGGTGTGTTTCGTCCTGTCGGTCATTGTTTTCCTGCGCTACGACTACGGGGCCGGCGGGGTCCAGATGGTTCGGGAGTACGCCTGGATCGGGCAGCCCGTGAACATCAACCTGAGTCTGGGATTGAACGGCATCGGCGCGCCCCTCGTGCTGCTCAACGGCATCGTGCTTCTGGGCGCGGTACTAATCAGCCAGACCATCACACGGCGGACACGGGATTTTTTCGTGCTGCTGCTGGCCCTGGGATCGGGCGTGTTCGGTGTGTTCGTCGTCCGGGATCTCTTCTTCCTGTTCTTCTTCTACGAGCTTGCCGTGCTGCCGATGTACCTGCTCATTGGCGTGTGGGGCAGCAGCACCGACTTCGGCGCCTTCCTGCGCACCAAGGAATACGGCGCCATGAAGCTCATGCTGATGCTCGTTGCCGGCAGCATCTTCATCTGGGTAGGGATACTCGCCCTGTATGTGGCATCGTCGCAGGCCGGCGACCCCACTTTCAACATCGACAAACTGTCCCAACTGCAACTGGACGGTCACGTATCCCGGCTCACCCAGATGTGGGTATTCCCCTTCTTCGCGCTGGGGTTTGGCGTGCTCGCTGGCCTGTGGCCGTTCCATACCTGGTCGCCCGACGGCCACGTTGCGGCGCCCACCGGCGTCAGCATGCTCCACGCCGGCGTGCTGATGAAGCTGGGAGCCTTCGGAATCATCCAGGTCGGCATGCTGCTCGCGCCGCAGGGGGCAGAGGTGTGGATGCCGGTGCTCATCGGATTGGGCACGGTGAACGTGATCTACGGCGCGATCTCCGCGTTGTCCCAGAATGACCTCAAGTACGTCATCGGCTATTCCAGTGTTAGCCACATGGGTTACGTGCTCATGGGCATCGCCACCCTGCACCCGGTGGGTCTGGCCGGCGCCGTGCTGCAGATGTTCTCCCACGGCATAATGACAGCCCTGATGTTCGCCATGGTGGGCGCAATTTACGAGCGGGCCCACATCCGCGACAGCATGATCCTCAACGGCCTCATCAAACGGATGGGTACGACCACCTTCTTCTTCGCCATAGCCGGCCTGGCCTCCCTGGGCCTGCCCGGCCTGAGCGGGTTCATCGCGGAGTTCATGGTGTTCACCGGCGCGTTCCGCACCTACCTGCCGCTGGCGGTCCTGGGTGTCATCGGCGCAGCCATCACGGCCGTTTACATCCTGCGCCTGCTCGCGCGCTCCTTCTTCGGCGAGGGCGACCCGCAGTGGGACCACTTGACCGATGCCAGCCCGGTGGAAAAGGGCGTGGGTGCGGCCTTTGTCCTGATTCTGATCGCTGTGGGCGTCTGGCCGGCCCCGCTGCTGCGCGTCATCAACACCGGCGTCGAAAGCACGCTGTCGGTGTTTTAGTGATCGGAAACATTTAGGGAATTCACCTAAAAAGTGAGAAACGAGCACATGAAGAAATCCGCCACAGTCATTGCGACAGTCGTAGCGCTATTGGTGACGGCCTGCACCGCGCCAGAACCCGTAGTTGAGCAGGTGGAGGTCACCAGGTTAGTGGACCGAACCGTGGAGATTGACGTCACTGTTCCAGTCACCCGCATAGTCGAGCAAACGGTCGAGGTTCAGGTCACTGTGCCGGTTACCCAGGTCGTAGAAAAGACCGTTGAGGTTACGCGGGAGGTGACCAGGGAAATCCCGGTCACTGTGCTCGTTACCCCAGCCCTACCCTCGGCCACGGCCACGCCAGCGCCAACTGCCACACCATCCATATCGTTGGCTGAAACCACACGAGCGAACTTGTGGGCTTATTTCACTAACGACGGTGACCATCTAGCCGTATTGGCTGATCCGGCTTTCGACGCGAATGAATTCGGCCTCTCCCTCTTCGTTGACGGTAAGGAATACTGCAACTCTAGTCGCATTTATGGGGATGAGGGAGGACAGGAAATGAGTTGCGAGTACGAAACTCGCAGACATACCACTGTCCGACAAGTTTCCGCGCAAACACCCATGGGAGATCTCAGGTGCGAGCGGAACGATGCATCGGGTTCTCAAGAAACGGTTTTCGCTTGCGCTTGGCGGAATTGATTGACATGGAACCTCTAACTGTAAATGGGTCGTAGGCAGTTACTCATATGCCAATCGACTACACCGCCAATCTGCACCTGCTGACTCCAGAGTTCGCTCTAACGGCTCTGGCGTTCCTGGTGTTTACCGTTGACCTGTTCCTGCCCGAGCGCAACAAGGAATGGTTGGCCGGCCTGTCCGTAGTGAGTCTGGTCGTCGTGATGGTGATCGCCATCCTCATGCGTCCGTCTGGCCCCGTGGAGTTGTACGGCGGCCTCATCGTGGTCGACGGCTTTGGCCTGTTCTTCAAGATTTTCTTCCTGGCTATCGGCGTCGGCATCATCGCCCTTTCGGTGGAATACGGTCGCGACCGCCTGGAACATCGCGGCGAGTTCTACGGGCTGCTGCTCTTCTCAATCCTCGGCATGAACCTGATGGCCATGTCCCGGGAGTTGCTCACCGCCTACATCGCCCTGGAGTTGCTGTCCTTCAGCCTCTATGTGATGGTGGCCTACGGTTTGCGGGAAGCCCGTTCCAACGAGGCCGGTATCAAGTACATCATCATCGGCGCACTTTCCTCGGCCATCATGCTCTACGGCCTCAGCAACATCTACACCGCCCTTGGGACCACGTTCTTCGCTGGAATCGCCCAGGAGTTGGCATCTCCGGGCACTCTGAGCCCGGTCCTGTGGGTGGGCGTGGCGTTGCTGGTGGTGGGCCTCGGCTTCAAGCTCTCGGCGGTGCCCTTCCACATGTGGGCCCCCGACGCCTACGAGGGCGCGCCCCTTCCTGTGACCGCCTACCTTGCCATAGGCTCCAAGGCGGCCGCGTTCGCGCTGACCCTGCGTCTGTTCGCCGAAGCGTTTGTTCCGGCGGCGGACCGATGGGACGACTGGCAGCTGGTCATCGCGGTGTTGGCCGCGCTGACGATGTTGCTGGGCAACCTGGTCGCGCTGGCTCAACGTAACCTGAAGCGGTTGATGGCCTACAGCAGCATCGGACACGTCGGTTATGCGTTGGCCGGTGTTGCGGTTTTGGGCGGCGATTTCGCCCTCGCCGCCAAGGCGGTGGTGTTCTACCTGGTGGTGTACGCCGCGACCAACCTGCTGGTGTTCGCCGGCCTCACCGCATGTTACAACCGTACCGGGCAGGACAACATCGCGGACCTCGCCGGCCTGGCCGACCGTCAGCCGTTCGTTGCCGCCGCCATCGCCATCGGCCTATTCTCGCTGGCCGGACTGCCCATATTCGCCGGGTTTACCGCCAAGTTCTACCTGTTCGCGGCCGTTGCTGACGGCGGATTCCTGTGGCTGGCCGGCGTCGCCATCTTCGGCAGCCTGATATCGCTGTACTACTACCTTCAGGTGCTCCGACAGATGTACATCGAGCCGGCGCCCCGCCCTGGCCGCGAGGACGATGAACACGAACCCGACGGGGACCACGCGGAGGCACACGGACACGACCACCGCGAGGAGCCGCCGGTTACTCCGATGCCCCGTCCGTCACTGATACTGACGGCTACCATGGGCGTGGGTCTGCTGGTGGTCACCTGGCTGGGCATTTACCCGGCGCCGCTGCTGGGCTTGATCGACGCTGCCAGCGCTGCCATCGTGCCGTTGGGGTGAAGCCTCACAGTTGTAAACTGTCCAACCTGCAGGGGCGAAAAATCATTCGCCCGTGCGATTCCGCGTCGCAAACGGAGGTATCGTCTCGATGATCATCGCAGTAGTCGGCAACTACGACCCGCCGCCCCACGTTTATGACTTGGCCGAAGGCGTCGGCAAGGAGCTGGCCCGTCGCGGCATATCCCTGGTCTGCGGCGGACTCACCGGCGTGATGGAAGCCGTGTGCAAGGGGGCGAAATCCGAGAATGGCACCACCATCGGGATCCTGCCCGGCGGATCGCCGCACACCGCCAACGAGTACGTGGACTTCCCCGTTGCCACCAACATGGGGTTTGCTCGGAACGTCGCGGTGGTCAGCACTGGCCAGGCGGTCATTGCCGTCGGCGGCGCGTTCGGCACTCTCTCCGAAATCGCCTACGCTCTCAGCTATGGCATACCCGTGGTCGCCCTGAGCAGCTGGCCGCTGACGGTGCGCGGCGACGGCCTGCCGGTGGGTGACAATTACATCATCGCTGACGATCCCATCGACGCGGTGGACAAAGCCGTCGCCGCAGCGCTGGCCCGCACCGACGAGACCCAGACCGTCGCCTACTCCGAACCCCTGCCGGAGATACCCAATGGCTGATGCCACCATCGCATCCGTGGTCGGCCGGGAAGCCCTGGACTCCCGGGGTAACCCGACGGTCGAAGCGGAAGTAACCCTGTCGGACGGCAGTGTCGGCTTGGCGCTGGTTCCCTCGGGCGCCAGCACCGGCAGCTACGAAGCCCTGGAACTCCGTGACGGTGACCGCTCCCGATTCGGCGGCAGCGGTACATTGACCGCCGTTGCCAACGTGAACGACCGTATCGGTCCTGCGCTGATGGGAGCGTCTCCATTCGACCAGCCTGGCGTGGACCGCCTCTTGAACGAGCTGGACGGGACCGATGACAAGAGCGGCCTGGGGGCCAACGCGGTGCTGGCCGTTTCCATGGCCACCGCCCGGGCCGCCGCGGTTTCCGCAGCGGGAGGCTCGCTATGGCGGCATCTGGCGGGTGACGGCCAGGTGAGCCTGCCGGTGCCTCTGCTGAACATCCTCAATGGGGGCCGGCACGCGTCCAATTCCGCCGACGTACAGGAGTTCATGGTCGCTCCCGTTGGGTTCGACCGGTTTTCCGACGCGCTGCGCGCCGGCGTGGAGATCTACCAGGCGTTGAAGTCCATCCTGAGGAGCGGCGGGCACAACCTGAACGTCGGCGACGAAGGCGGTTTCGCCCCTACCCTGCCGTCCAACCGTGACGCTATCGAAGTGGTGTTGCAGGCCATCGAGGCCGCCGGATACCGACCGGGCGAGCAGGTCCACATCGCCCTGGACGTCGCGGCGTCCGAACTGTGGGATGCGGACGCCTCGAATTACCATCTGGAACGGGAAGGATTGTCGCTCGACGCCGGCGAACTGGTGGATTTGTACGCGCGGTGGTGCGACGAGTACCCCATCATCAGTATTGAAGACGGCCTGTTCGAGGACGATTGGGCTGGGTGGTCCACCATGACCCAACGCTTGGGCGACTCCGTCCAATTGGTGGGAGACGACCTGCTCGTCACCAACATCGGTCGGCTCCAACGCGGTATCGATGACAGGGCCGGCAACGCCATCCTGCTCAAGCCCAACCAAATAGGCACGCTGTCCGAGACCGCTGCGGCATTGGACATGGCGCGCGACGCCGGCTGGACGGCTGTGATGAGCCACCGCTCGGGGGAAACGGAGGACACGACCATCGCCGATCTGGCCGTCGCGTGGAACGTGGGTCAGATCAAAACCGGCGCTCCGGCACGCTCCGAGCGAGTTGCCAAATACAACCGGCTCTTGCGGATCGAGGCGGAGTTGGGCAATGCAGCCCGGTACTCCGGAAAAGAGGTTTACGGGAGACTCGGTTCTCGGTAGTGTGGTGGCCAGCGTTGGGGGTCAGCCGTCGGCCCGGATTCACCGTTTCGGTGATATAATCGCGGACGCCGGGTGGGCCGAATTCGACGCCCGATTGTCGGGTCCGCCGGCTGGACAGTACGTATATCACGTGCTTTGCCTGTCATAGCATTGGCCACTATTGAACTGACGGGAGGCATTCCACGATGGCGACGCGCATCGGCATCAACGGGTTCGGGCGGATCGGACGTTTGGTTGCCCGGGCTGCTCTTTCACCCACGTACCACGATCGGTTGGACTTGGTTGCGGTCAATGGACTGGGAGATACCGAAACCTCCGCGCATCTTTTCAAGTACGACAGCACTTATGGGCCATATGCTGGAACGGTCGGCAACGACAACGGTAATCTGGTCATCGACGGCAAGCCCATCCGAGTGTTCCAGGAAGCCGAGCCGGCCAATATCCCCTGGTCCGAAATGGGTGTTGACATCGTGGTGGAATGCACCGGCCACTTCACCGACGCCGCCAAGGCGGCCGCCCACATCGACAGCGGCGGGGCGAACAAGGTGATCATCTCCGCTCCCGCCACCGGTGCGGACGCCACCATCGTTCTCGGCGTGAACGACGAGGTGTACGACGATAGAGCGCACCGGATCATCTCCAATGCGTCCTGCACCACCAACTGCTTCGCTCCCATGGTCAAGGTGCTGCACGATGCCTTCGGCGTCGAGCGCGGGCTGATGACCACCATTCACGCCTACACCAACGACCAGAGCATTCTGGATCGCAACCATCGCGACCTGCGCCGGGCCCGCGCTGCCGCTCAGAACATCATCCCGACCAGCACCGGCGCAGCCCGTTCCGTGGGCGTGGTGCTCCCCGAGCTGAATGGCAAGCTCCACGGCATCGCCTACCGCATCCCTACGTCCGTCGGGTCCGCCACCGACTTCGTCGCCGATCTGAAACAGGATGTCACCAGGGACGACGTCAACGCCGCTTTCAAGGCCGCGGCTGACGGATCGCTGCGGGGCATACTGGAGTACACCGAAGACCCCATCGTCAGTTCCGATATTCGCGGCAACACCCACAGCTGTATTTTCGACGGCCTTAGCACCATGGTCCTGGACAACAGCATGGTCAAGATCTTGGGCTGGTACGATAACGAATGGGGTTATTCCTGTCGCACTGCGGATCTCTGCTGCATCGTCGGCGGTTGATGCGTTCATCTCTGATGGATGCCCAACGGCTTCGTCTCCTAGCCCCCCTGCGCAGGCTGTGGGGGCCTAATTTTCTGCTGCCGGCCCTGCTGGTCGCCGCGCTGGCGCTCCGCCTGTACGGCATCGACTGGGACGATGGTCACGGATTCCACCCGGACGAGCGTTCCTTCTACCTGCGCGCCGACGACATGTTCCGCGTGCTCACCATGTCCCCGGGACACGAGACCTGGCTGAGCCAATGGCCCGACATGCGGGTCGGGCTGCCCAACATTGAAACCGCGCTGTCCGCCGAGCGCAGCCCCCTCAACCCGCATTGGTTCCCGTTGGGGAGCGTTTTGATCTACGCGCTGGTGCTGGTTCGGTCGGTGGCCGAACTGTTCACCGACTGGGCCGCCCTGGATATGCGGTTCGCCGGCCGGGCTTTAGCAGCCCTTGCCGACACGGCGTCGGTGGCGTTGGTGTTCACCATCGGCCGCCGAATGTACGGCAGGTGGACCGGCCTGTTGGCGGCCGCCCTCACCGCCTTTGCCGTGATCCACATCCAGCACGCGCACTTCTACCGACCCGAACCCTTTACGGTTCTCACGTCGCTGGCGGCTTTCTGGGCGATGCTCCGATTCGCGGACACCGCGCGAATGCGCGATGCCGCCCTGCTGGGCCTCCTGGTGGGCTTGGCTATGGCGCCCAAGGTCTCGGTCGCGCCTATCCTTGCGCCGTTGGCGTTGGTGTTCCTCTGGACTTGGCGGGATCGGGCCGGCGGCCGGTGGAGCGATTTGACGGTGTGGTCAGCCGTCCGCTTCGCGCCGATCGTTTTGGTCGCCGCCCTGCTGGCATCGATAGCGTTTTTCATCACTACCCCTTACGCCGTGCTGGATGTCGGCACGTTCATCGCCGACATCCGGGCCCAGGCGGAAATGGCCCGGGAGGCGGGCCACTGGCCCTTCACCTGGCAATACGCCGATACGCCCGCCTTCTGGTATCAGATCCGGCAGACCTCGGTGTGGGGACTGGGACTGCCCCTCGGCATCGTTGCCTGGCTGGCTGCCCCGTTCACCGCGTGGATGGCCTGGCGCGGCGGAGTCGCGCAGCGCTTCGATCTCCTGCTCCTCGCCTGGTCGGTCCCGGCGTTCGTCTTCCTGGAATTCTTCGAGGTCAAGTTCCTGCGTTACGTGTTCCCCCTGATGCCGTTCTATGTCCTTATGGGCGCCCGGATGCTGGTTGCTTTCGTGGAATGGGCGCATTTGCAACGCCGGGGATATGCCAGAGACACCGCGGCCCTGCCAGACGACGCCCCGTTTTCTGAGGAATGGCACGCGACGCCTCCCACCGTTGGCGACGACCTGATTTTCGACGAGCCGCTGTTCGGCGATGATGCTCCGTTCTCGGAGGAATGGCACGCAACCCCTCCTACCGGAGGGCTGGTGGTATCGGCGGCGGGTCAGCCGCTGCACCTCATGGCCCAGACGGACCCGCCGGGATCGCGTCGGCAAAGGTTGGCGAAGTCGGCCCGGCGGTACGCATACCCGGTCAGCGTAGCGACGCTTGCGGTTGTCCTGGGGACTACCGTCCTGTACGCCATCGCCTTCTCCGGCATCTACAGTCGGCCTCACGCCGCGGTGACCGCCGCAGAATGGATCAACGCCAACGTTCCTCCCGGCGCGTCCATCATCAACGGCGGGTCCCATTGGGACGAACGCATACCCGACCTGGGCCGGTACGACGTCTGGACGTTTCCCGCCCACCATCCCGATAGCGACCGCAACAAAATCCCTGAACTCGTGGATCGACTGTCCTCCAGCGATTACATGGTTTTCTATTCAAACCGGGCCTATGGGTCGGTGGCCCGGTTACCGGGCGAATATCCGCAGAGCGCTGCGTTCCTCCGTCTGCTGTTCGCCGGCGATTTGGGCTATCGAGTGGAGCGGTCGTTCGCCTCGTATCCGTCGTTGGCCGGCTTCCGGTTGCGGGACGATCCGTACGGGCGCGCCGGACTCCCGGCTCCGGTTCGCGTCCGGGACGAGCCAAATGAAGCAACCGGCCTCGGCCTGAACTTCGGGTACGCCGACGAAAACGTCATCGGATACGATCACCCGCAAGTGCTGGTGTTCCGAAATGCTGACCGACTGACTGCCAGCGAGATACGGTCTCGCATTGACGATGCGTCTGCCTTGCGGGAGGAAACCCCGCCGTTGATGTTGGCTCCTGAAGCACTGGAAGCCCAGCAAGGCGGCGGCACCTGGTCTGAGGTGTTTCGGCGGGACGGTTGGCCCAACCGGGTGCCGTGGCTGAGCTGGTTGCTGGTGTTGGAAATCATTTGCCTGGTCGCGTTCCCCCTGACCTGGTGGTTGCTGCGTCCGCTGCACGACCGCGGGCTTCTGTTTTCCCGGGTAGTCGGGTTGCTTCTGGTGGCGTGGGTAGCGTGGATGCTGGTCAACACCGGCGTCGTCCAGTTTTCAACGGCCAGCATCGCATTGGCCATGTTGATTGTGGCGATACCGTCGGCTGTGGTACTGGCGCGAAGTTGGCGGGAAATGGTCGGCTGGCTGCGCGACCATTGGCGTATGGTGCTGGCCGCCGAGGCCCTGTTCGTCCTGGCGTACCTGGCCTTTGTGCTGATCCGGGCCGCCAATCCTGACCTGTGGCATCCGTGGCGTGGGGGCGAGAAACCCATGGAGCTGGCCTATTTCACGGCCGTGGCCCGTTCCTCGGTGCTACCCCCCTACGATCCCTGGTTCGGCGGCGGTTACCTGAACTACTACTATTGGGGATACTTCATCCTTTCCATTCCCACCCGTCTCACGGGCATTCCCCCGGCCACGGCGTTCAATCTGGCCGTACCTACGCTATTCGCCCTGACGGCCACGGGGGCCGGCGCCCTTGCATATTACTTCGTGAAGGCAGCCCAGCCGGGTCCGGCGGAAACCGCGTCGTCGGAGCGGCCACTCCTTGCAACCCGGTGGTGGGCGGCTTCGCGGCGCCGTGTCCGGCAATGGCTGCCCGGCGGCGCCGCCGTGGTCGGTCTCGCCTCCGCTGCAATGGTAGCGGTGGCGGGAAACCTCGACGGGGCGGTTCAGCTGTTTCACATCATTGCCGCCCGCATCGGCGGGATGGCGGCGCCCCTGTCCAGTTTCGATTTCTGGCGGAGTAGCCGCGCCATACCGGAGATCGCGAATTTCGAACCCAGCGCGCTCACCCCGTGGCTGGAAACGCGCGATCACGTTGACCTCGGGTTTCACATCACCGAGTTTCCGTATTTCACCTTCCTCTTCGCCGATTTCCACGCCCACATGATGTCTATGCCCTTTGCGCTGCTCGCCCTGGCGTTGGGGTTTGCGACGCTGGTGGGCGTGTCGAGCAGCGGGCCGAAAAGCATCCGGACCTGGGTCTGCGCCGCGCTGACGGGACTGGCGGTGGGCAGCCTGTGGACCATCAACTCGTGGGAATACCCCGCCTATGTCCTGCTCATGGTAGGGTTCAGCTTGGCCGCGGCATGGATGATGCCCGGAGAACTCAAGGTGCGATTGGCCGTCGGGATCGCCTTGGCGTTGGTGGCGGTGGCGGTCAGTTACGCCGCCTTCCTGCCTTTCCACGGAGCGACGGAGACCTTCGGCACGGGGATCGAGCCGACGCGTTGGCGCACCCCGTTGACCAACTACCTGCTGATCCACGCCCTGCCGCTCTTGGCGGCGTTTGCCTTGTTGTCCGCGGTGCTTCCCCGAGCCTGCGGCCCACTATTGGCCAGGATCAGGACCGGCACGCGAATGCCGGCAGTGCACCAATGGCTCCTGGTGGCTGCGTCGGTCGGCGTTGTGTTTGCCGGGTACTTCTGGGCTGCCGGCTTCCTGACCGCCGGCTTGCTCATGGTCCTCCTGACGCTGACGTGTTGGGCGCTGGTCGCGACCGTGCTGAACGGCGACGAACCAACGGTACGCCCGGATGTGGCGGCGTTGGGTATGCTGGCGGTCGCCTTGGCCATAGGCATCGGCGTGGACTTTGTGCGGGTTGAAGGCGACATCGCGCGCATGAACACTCTCTTCAAGTATTACCTGGTGGCGTGGCTGCTGCTCGGAGTAGCTGGGGCGTACGGTTTCTGGCGCGGCTGGACGGCGTGGCGTCTCCGCCGCGGTGTTTACGGACGCGCGACCCAATGGACGTTCGCCGCGCTGTTAGCAGCGGTGGCAGTTGGCGTGATGATATATCCGGTATTGGCGACGCCGGTCCGCATTCAGGACCGCTTCAACCCCGCGCCGTTGACCCTGGACGGCGCGGCGTGGATGTCCGACGCTGTGCATCGGGAGCGCGATGAACCCATCGAACTCCGCTGGGACGCCGACGCAATCAGGTGGTTGCAGGACTACGCCACCGGATCGCCGGTGGTGCTGGAGGCGCACGGCGACCAGTATCGCTGGAACGGGAGGTTCTCGGTGTACACCGGATTGCCCACCGTCATCGGCTGGCCGTGGCACCAGACCCAGCAGCGTAACGACTGGAACTTGATACAGCGACGGGCGCGGGACGTGTCGACCATCTACAACACTCTCAGCAAGAAGGCGGCGCTCGACCTGATCGATCACTATGGAGTGCGTTACATCGTCGTGGGTGACTTGGAGCGGATCTACTATCTCCCCCACGGCATTGAAAAATTCGACCAGATGGTAGCCGATGGCACCCTCGATCTGGCGTACATCAACGACCGGACGACTATCTACCGCGTCGCCGATCGCTGAGCCCTGGGGCCATGTTCAACGCGCCGGGTCTACGCGTAGCCGCCGTTTTGACCGTGCTGCGAGGGTTACCCTATAATCGCTTGCGCCGCGCCCCCATTTTCGCAGCCCGGCGCGCCCCCAAGGTATCGTTAGGAGGTACTACTGTGGCAATCGAATCCGTCCGCGTCGGCCTGATCGGCGCCGGCCGCAATACCCGTGATCGACACATCCCGGGGTTCGATAGCACTCCCAGAGTGGAGATCGGCGCTGTCGCTAACCGTTCGCGTGAGTCGGGGCAGCGAGTCGCCGACGCGTTCAACATCCCGACCGTGTACGACAGCTGGGAAGAATTGCTGGAAGACGAAAGCCTCGACGCCATTTGCATCGGGACCTGGCCGTACATGCACCGCACGCTGACCATGGCTTCGCTCGCCGCTGGTAAGCACGTCCTGTGCGAAGCCCGCATGGCAATGAGCGCTGCCGAGGCCCACGAGATGCTGGCGGCCTCCCAGGCCACGCCAGGTCTGGTCGCCCAGATCGTGCCCTCGCCCATGTCCTTCGGCATCGACGCCCTGCTCATCCGCTTGATCTCCGAGGGTTTCCTCGGCGACCTCGTTTCGGTGGACGTGCAGTCCCAGACCGGTTTTACCGACCGCGACTCCACCCTCCACTGGCGGCAGGACCGCGACCTGAGCGGATTCAACATCCTCAACATGGGCATCTGGTACGAGGCCATGATCCGCTGGGTGGGCCGCGCGACGCAGGTGATGGCCATGAGCAAGATCACCATCCCCCATCGCCGCGACGATGACGGAAACTGGCGTTCGATAACGGTTCCCGACACTGTGGACGTTCTCTGCCGCCTGGCCAACGGCGCCAACGCCCACATGCGCTTTAGCGCCTGCGCCGGCCTGTCCCCCGGAAACTCCGTCTGGATCTATGGTACCGACGGGACCATCCACGTCGATAGCCAGATGCGCGTTTACGGAGGGAAGCGCGGCGATTCTGAGTTGCAGGAAATCGCCAACCCGCCGGAAAACCGCTACTCCTGGTCCGTCGAGCAGGAGTTCATCGCCTCCGTTCGGGATGGAGCCCCGGTGATGCGCACCCCGTTCAACATTGGCGTCCACTACATGGAATGGACCGAAGCGGTCACCGTCAGCGCCCAAACCGGCGAGGCCGTGTACCTGCCTTTGTAGGGTGCAGATAATTCCGGCCAAAACGTAGGGGCGAATAACTATTCGCCCCTACACTTTTTGCGTCTGCCTGGTGGATTGACTATCGGTCTACGAGGCAGGAAATTACCTGCGGTGCGGCCGTGGCCGCCCTTTCCGAGAGTTCCGCGTCGCTCAGCGTGACGATGGGGTGCTCTATGATCGCCAGCCCGTACTCCGGGTCGCCGCGCATGCGGGACATGGCGTGGGCCTGGCTCACGAAGGGCCGGGTGGTCAACACGGTGGACGGGATACCCAGCAGCTCGGTTTCCATTGCGTCGTGCACACTGCACGCGGTGCAGGACCCTCATTCCGCGGTGGCGTGTATCGCCACGTCGATGCTGGAAGCCGTCCGCTGCAGGTCCTCGATGCGTGCCGGCCACTGCCATCCGCCCTTGTTGTGCTCCACGGCGCCGGCGATGTCATAGCGTTCGCCGATGATGGCGGCGACGCGGCGCAACAGGTCCTCCGAGTGCGGCTTGTTGTTGGCGAACAGCCCGATAACCTTGCCATCCAGCGTCGCCGGGCGTTGCGCCAACCGTGACGGAGCCGGTGGTGCGTCGTCACGCGGGTCGAGGGTGACGATGGGGGTGGTTTGCGTTGCCATGCGATGACCTCCTTGTTCAGAACCAACTTGCCGGATTGCCCGAGATCCGGTTGGTATCAGTTGGGTACGTCCACCTGCCGGATGGCGGATCGGCTGGAGCCCCAGGTACTGATCAGGCTGATGAAGGCTCCGGCCATGCCGCCCCCCGGCAGCACCGTGATCCGGTCGGCTTCCGGCACCACCGGGACCATCCGGTCGTGATCGAGTTCATGCCCCATTCGCTTCCACCGCATCCACTCCGACACGGGGAGCCGCGCCTTATCGTGCAGGAATTCGGCCACCCGCTGTCGCGTCCAGCCGGCCGCTCCGATGTGCTGCATGGCCTCCGGGCTGATGACGCAAATCACCTCTGGCATTCCCGGGCCGAAGGCTAGCATGGCGTGCGCCACGGTGGTCAGGAAGTCGGCCGGATCCCGGCCCCCGTGCAGGGTGACCTGCAGGGGCGCCAGGGTGGCGAACGCTTTCACGATGGTGGCCCGGTCCCCATAGCCGAGTTCCGATGCCAGCGATGGCCAGGGGCTGATGGCCAGGTTCTCGGGGAAACAGAAGGTGATCTTGCCCGCGTGGCCGAAGGTGCTGTTGTCCATCACCACCGGAACCGAACCGTAGAAATTGGACTTGAACAGGTTGATCGCCCGCCCGATGGCGGCGTTGGCCCGCGCGCCGTTGCCCATCATCTCCACGCCGGCATTCATTCCGATGGCGTCGGCGTAGGGACCGCTGACTACCGTGAGCACGGTAGCGCCATTGGTCGACGTGCTGCTGGCGTGCAGGTTGAAGCCACGCTCCGAGATTGCCGCCAGCGATGCGATGACCACCGGAAAATGCTCCGGCAGGCAACCCGCCATTACGGCGTTCACCGCTGCTTTGCCCGCCGTGAACCGCTTCTGCCGGATGATCTCCGTTCCCAGATGGTGGTCGGCGTCCACGCCGGCGTAATCCAGCATGGCCTGCACCCGTTCGGGGGTCGGGGGAACAATGGGCAGCCCATCGGTGAGTCCGTTGGCGAAGTAATACTCCTGGGCGTCGTTCCAGTCGGCGAAACTGTGGGTGGTCATGAAATAAATGCTCGCAGGGTCGGGTTCGGGCGAAATGCGATTATGCCATCATTCGACACAGGGCGCGAACCGCAGCCTTCGTGGCGCGGGGCCATCTGATGGTCCCAACCGTCAGTACCAGCGAAGCTCGGCAATCTCATTGCGGTAGCCAGGGCTCTTTCCCGAAGCAGCTATATTGCTCCGCCACTGCCGCGTCGTGTCATTCTAGACGACGACAATCGCACCGTCCGGTTCGTGTCCTGGTCCGCGGAGCCGTGGCGCTCCCTGATCAACGCTGTAGGCCGCCCCGCCGGTAGTCCGGCGCCTCCATCGGCATCTCGGTGACTACCAGCGGGTCCTGCAGACGCGAGGCGATGCGCGGGCGGGCTGATGCGATGGCCTCGATCTGCTGCGACGTGGTGATGATGGTCGGCAGGCGTTCCTCGTAGCGGTATCCGACGATCTGGAACAGCTTGTCCTCCGCGAAGGGTGTGCTCCGCTCGGCTCCCATGTCATCCAGCACCAGCACGTCGGCATTGCGAATCCGGTCCAGGAGGTCGTCGTGGTTGACCGCGCTGTCCGGCGCGAACGTGGCCCGCAGGTAATCGAGAAGGTCGGCCACCGTGGCAAAGAAGACCTCGTCGCCCCGATTTTCCCGCTCACCTGCCGCCGCGACCGCCAGGTGCGTTTTGCCGACGCCGTAGGGCCCATGCAGGCTCAACCAACCGTTGGGACTATTTGCCCAACGCTGCAAGTAGGACTTGGCCGCCCGCAGGCTTCGCTGCTGGTAATCGGTCAAGCGGCCGTTGCCGGACGGATCGAACCCGGCGAACGTCATCCGTGCCCGCATGTTGGACGGTATTGCTCCAATCGATCGGGCCGTTGAACCCCCGACCCTGCCCAGCCGGTAGAGACGTCCGAACCCGTCCGGCGACTCCACTCGTGTGCGCAGGAAATCGTCCAGCCGGTTCGGGTCGCCGCGCAGGGTGACCACCGTGGGCAGGCGCGCCGCGTGCCGCGACGCCAGCAGTTGGAACAGACGCTCCTGCGTCCACGGGGTTGCCGGGCGGGTCGGCAGGTCGTCCAAAATCAATAGTGGGGCGTTGCGGACCTGATCGAAAAGGTCAACGAAAGGTTGGTCGGCATCGTCATCGAAACCGCCGCGCAGGTAGTCGAGGAGATCTGCCGCCGTGGTGAACAGAGCCGGACTGCCCGTTTCGATACGGCGGTTGGCGACGGCCGCGGCGAGGTAGGTTTTGCCGCTTCCGCTGGGTCCCGCCAGGGTGAGCCAACCCTCGGGATTCTCGGCATAGGCCACGGTCGCCGTCCGAGCGTCGCGAAAAGATTGCTGGGCGGCGGGTTCCTGGCTCAGGCCGTCCGGATTGGCGTTATCAAACGTGGCCTGGCGGAGCGAACCCAGATTGCTGTACCGCTCCAGCGCCTCCACCCGTTGGCCCCTATCGACGTCCTGCGCCTGGCACTCGCACGGGAACACCTTGCCAAAATCCGGGCTGGCAACGCGGACCCTCCGCGTAACCCAGCCCGCGCCTCCGCACGCTTGGCAATCATTGGTCGTGTTCCGGCTCTCCGGGTTCCCAGGGTAGTCGGCCATATCGTCGCCGATAGCTTTCCAGGTATCCCGTGCGGCGATCCGCCGCAGTATCGTTCCCAGGCTCTCCATGCTCATGGCTGATTTCTCTTGACCGGTCGGTTATGCCCGCCCCGGGACTGGGCTGTCGCGCTTGCTTCCAGTTACGCAAGACGGCTTGGATGTAGTTCCAACTGCGGGTGTTCCGCTCCGCTGCCACGGCTATGGCATCCGCAATCCATGCCGCCGGGTACTCCTCTTCCGCCGCCCTCAACTGCTCCGCGACGGTGTGACCGTAGGTGCCGATATGCTCCTCGTATAACGCGAATATGTTAGCACGCGCTTCGCGGGTTTGCGGCTGCATGGGAGGCGCTTGCGGAGCCTCGCCTCCTGCCTGCTCCGCCAAGTCGGCGGCGTTCAAAACCGTTACGCCGGCAGTTTGGAGGTATCGCCGGCAGTCCTCGTCGTTCAGCAGCACGCGTATGGTTCCGGTGTCTCGAACCGCGGCCAACGTGCCGCGAAGAACCGCGGCCGCCAGGCCCATTCGGACGGAACCATCTGCAATTCGCGGCGATACGGGAGCCAGGAACCGGTCGTCCAGCAGATCGTCCAGCCCTATCGAAGGTGGTACCGACCGCCTCCGTGGTTCGTCTGCCAACAGGGCTAAGGCCCGCAACGTTACCTTGAGTTCAGCGATGTCGTCAATGTCGGCGAGCCACTGTCCCACGGCCGCCGCCGGTATCGGGATCCGGCGTGCGTTGGCCGGCAAAGGTTGTTGATGAATCCGGGCTTTGCCAGCGACATCATCCATCTAGGCGACGGACTCCTCGTAGCGCTGTAGCTCGTCGAACCTCATCAGGTTGTCCCGGAAGTACAGGTGGAAACTCCCCGTTGGCCCGTGGCGATGCTTGGCCACGATCAGCTCAACCAGGTTACGCGGGTACGGCCGGCCGGGCGCGTGCTGTTCCCACTCTTCCTCGGTGAAGACCCGGTCCTCCCGGAAGAGGAAGGTCACCACGTCCGCGTCCTGCTCGATGCTCCCGCTGTCGCGCAGGTCCGAAAGCTGCGGGCGATGCCCGGGCCGGTTTTCCACCACCCGACTGAGTTGCGAGCAGGTGAACACCGGCGCGTTCAGGTCCCGGGCCATGCCTTTTAGGGAACGCGATATCTCGCTGATTTCCTGCACACGATTCTCGCCGTATCCCTGCCGACGGCCCCCGCCCTGGATCAGCTGGAGGTAGTCGACTACGAGGAAGTCCAGACCGTGTTCCAGTTGTAGCCGCTGGGCTTTGCTCCGCATGTCCATGGTGGTCTGGAACGGGGTGTCGTCGATGAAGATGGGAAGACCGGACAGCAGACCCACCGCGTCGGAGATCACGTTCTGCTCGTTCTCTGACAGCAGACCAAGACGCAGTCGGTGTGAGTCGACCCCCGATTCGGCGACGAGCATCCGCATCGCCACCTGCTCGCGGCTCATTTCCAGGCTGAAGATCCCGCAGGTCTGGCCGGCTTTTGCCGCGTTGGTGCAGATATTGAGCGCTAGGCTGCTCTTTCCCAGGCCGGGCCGCGCCCCCACGATCAGAAGGTCCGAACGCTGCATCCCGCCGAGGATGCTGTCGAAGTCGCTGTAGCCACTCTGGAGGGGCGGTTCGTCAGTCAGCGATACGTCGCCGATGTCGCTCTGCAGGTAAACGTCGAGCACCGAACTGAGTGGAATGAAACCCCGGTCATCGGCGGCCGGGCGAACCCCGAAAAGGACCTCCACCGACTGCCGCATGGTTTCGTCCACATCCGAGCTCTCGTCGAACCCCAACTCGGAGATCCGGTTGCCCGCCCCAATGATGCGCCGCTTGGCCGCCGTCTCGGCCACGATGGCGGCGTAGTGCTCCACGTTGACCGATGTGGGCGTCCCGGCGATGAGCTGCCCCAGGTAGGGCAGCCCTCCTACCTGCTCAAGGCGCCCCTGGGTTTGCAGCTCCCGGGCGACTGTGATCTGGTCGATGGCCTCTTGGCGGGTGAAAACGGCCAGGCAGGCGGCAAAACAAAACTGATGCCGAGCCCGGTGGAAGTCCTCGGGCTTGATCAGCGGCGTCACCCGATGCAGGGCGTCGCCGTCAATGAGCAGCGCTCCCAGGACCGCCGCCTCGGCCTCAGGGTCGTGGGGCAACTGCCGTTCGCTGTACGGGTCGGCAACCACGGCGTACCGGTCCTTTGCTTGATAGCCGCAACGCTATGCGCTACGACAAGGTGGCGGCTGCTGGAGTTTTACTCTTCCACCGCCGCGATGACGTTGACGATCGCGCGAATGTCGCTCGACAGGTTCAGCACCACCTCGTACTCGCCGGGCTCTCGGATCGGTTCCACGTTGTTGGTAATCCGCCGGTCGATTTGACGCTCCAGCGCTTCCCCGATGGCGTCGGCGATCCTGATCCCGCTGATGGCCCCGTAATACCGGCCGGTGGGAGTGATCCTGCCCTGGATGGTCACGGTGAGGTTGTCCAGCGCCTCCGCCAGTTCCTCCACGACTTGGGTTTCCCGCGCCCGCTGGTGGTCGCCCTCGACCTTGATCTTGTCCAGCCGCTTCAGCGTTTCGTCGGTCGCCAGCTCCGCCAGCCCTTTGGGCAGCAGGTAGTTCCGCGCGTAGCCGCGCGAGACGCGTTTGATCTCGCCAGCCCGGGCTTGGTCTGGAACGTCGTAGAGGAATAACATCATCATGGGAAGGGCCTCTCTAAATTCATTGTCGCCGCCGGCAATGGTTGTAGTTGCGCCGTACGCGACCATCAAGGATACGTTTCGGGCAAGTCATTATAGACTATCCGAGCTCTGCTCCGCACGGAGTGACGAGCGCCCCAGGGCAATCGCGTCTTATCCGAGGAGGACTTTGCGCAGGTAGTCCTCGTCCCATCCGGCGTTGAGCCGCTTGCCCTGAATGCCTACTTTCAAGGTGCTTTCGTTTTTCAACCGGTTGTGCCCAATCTGCCGCAGCGTGGCCAGGTTCTGCGGTCCATGGTCCTTGCGCACTCGGCACTGGTCTTCCCGAAAGGTCACGTCCAAGGTCCAGTGCAGCGAGTTTTCGATGCTCCAGTGGCTTCTGATGGCAGCCAGGAGTTGTTCTGCTGAGGCTGGCAGGCTGCTGATGTAGTAGCGGGGCTGACTTATGCCACCCGCTCCAGTTTGACGATGGCCCACCACCCTGACGGCCGCCTTCAGTTGGGACCATTGCCCCTGGGGGTCCAGATAATCCAGGCAGTCCGTCGCCGTGATGGTCCAGCATTCCCGCCGTTCCACCCGTCCGTGTCCCTTGTCCACGGTCCGTGCATAATCGTAAGGCACCCCGTCAAAACCCCAGGCCTCGGCTCCCTGGAACAGGTCTCGGATGCCCTCATGCAACCGGCCCTGGTTCTCCTTCACCGCCAGCACGTAGTCGGCCCCGCCCGCTATGATCTGCTGGGCGATCTCCCGCTGGCAGCCCATGGCATCGATGGTCACGATGCAGCCATTCAAGTCCAGCATCTCCAGCAGTTGTGGAATGGCGGTGATCTCATTGGACTTCTCCTCAGTCTTGACCTGGCCCAGGGTCAGGTTATTCTGCGTGGCCCAGGCGCTGACCAGGTGTATGGCCCCCTTGTTCCCCGCCGGATCATAGGACCGTCGGGCCGTCTTGCCGTCAATGGCCACCACCTCACCCGGCAGCAACTCGGCGATGGCCTGGGTCCAGGATACGAAGCTATTCTGCAACTGCACTGGGTCCAGGCGGGCGAACACATCGCCAAAGGTGTCGTGGGATGGGATACCGTGGGGCAATTCCAGGAAGGTCTGAAACCAGGCCAGCTTGCTCTTGCCGAAGAGTTCTATGTGGACCCAGGAATCGGCGCCGCAGATGGTGGCACAAATGGCAATGGCAATGATGTCCACCAGCTTATGGCGTCGGGTGCGTTCCACCCGTGGGTCGTCCAGGTCAGCGAAATGATCGAGAATAGTTGTTTTGGGTGGTTGTGCCATGCCTCACTGCCTCCATTTGGTTCAACGGATCATGGCACGTTAGCACATTTCTAAAAATACTATTAAGACGCGATTGCCCTGACGAGCGCCCGGAGTCTGGACCAACTTGCCCGGTACGGTAGAATGGGCCGAAACCAACACCCGGCCAACCCTGGAGGCCCTAATGTCTTTCTGCGACGAGATCGAGCGAGAGTCACAGCAACAGCGCGACGCCATGGCGTTCCATCCTTTCGTACAGGGCATCGGAGATGGAACGCTGCCGCTGGACCGGTTCAAACACTTCATCACGCAGGACTACGTCTATCTCATCGATTTCGCCCGTTGCCTCGCCCTCGCCGCCGCCAAAGCCCCCGACCTGCCGGCGATGTCATGGTTTGCCCGCGCCGTGGACTACATCCTGAATACCGAGATGGATCTGCACCGGTCCTACTGCGCGCAGTTCGGCATCACCGAAGCCGAACTGGACGCAACCACCCATGCTCCAACCTGTTATTCATACACCAGCTATCTGCTCCGGGTTGCCCACCAGGGGACGTTCGGCGAGCTGGTCGCGGCCGTCCTGCCGTGCATCTGGGGATACTGGCGTGTCGGGGAGCGATTGGCTGACCAGGGTCTGCCGGACCACGCCGGCTATGCCCAGTGGATCGAGATGTACGCCGCCGCCGGGCAGCAGTCGGTCGCGGAGGAATGCCGCGTCATCTGTGACCGGATCGCGGCAACCGCCGGTTCGGCAGAAATCGCGGCAATGAAAGAGGCGTACATCACGTGCACGCGCTACGAGCAGGCCTTCTGGGAGATGGGTTGGACCCTGGAGGACTGGCCCGTTTAGCCGGCCAATGCAACCGGTCCGGGGCCCATCGAAGCGCCATATGACCTGGTCGGGGTGGGCAGATTCGAACTGCCGATCTCCTGCTCCCAAAGCAGGCGCCTTGCCGCTAGGCCACACCCCGATGCTCTTCCCCGATCAGCCCGGCGATCCGACAAAGTACCCCCGCGGAGACTCGAACTCCGGTCTCTGGCTCCGGAGGCCAGCACTCTATCCACTGAGCTACGGGGGCAATTCCAATTCTACCATACTGCTGTTTGCGGTCATTCGGGCCGCTGCGACCCGCTCCGTTTTCTACTTCATGCCCGCCTGGAATTTCGTGCCGTTGCGGTCCGAGTAACGCCCGGACCGCCGGCTCGCAGATCTATACTCCCGACTTTCTGGTGTAGTGACCACCGAAAAGCGGTGGGGACCTTCGAGGCCGGCTTAGTAGGATAGCCCTCCTTCACAGGATACCGGCGACAGAGCGTAACCGACTCCCGTCTTGCTGGCCGTGTGCACCTCGTAGTGGTTCCCTTCGTAGCTGAAGGTGATCCGGTAGCCTGGCACTATCACCTTGCCGTACATTCTGCCCGGTTCCGGGCAACCCAGTGATGTGTCCGACCATCGCACCTCTTTACTGCTGACAAACAGGAGCCTTCTGGCCTGCACTACGAGCCTTGCCGCCAGAACGTTGCGCGCTACCTCGATCCGCACGTCTGGAGTTGGAGATCCGCCGGATGGATGTGGTTGAGGCGAGGTGTAGGCGATGACGTCGTTTGCTTGCGGGTCAGTGTCGTACGCAGCCGATGGCCAGGCTGCTCCAAATGTCACCGCTGCGACGATAAACATGACGATGCTGAAGGACGCCCAGCGCAGTTGGCGGCGCGATACAGATGTATTCAGCACAGCGGGTTCCTCCCAAACTATCATGCGGCGCCGTCCGAGCGCGAAACTGGGCTGTGGCCCTTTCAATGTGTCTCGCGCCCACCGTATCGCAACCCCCGTGCGCCACGAGGATGCGGTCTCCGGCTCAATCGCAGTAGGCGCTTGTTTCGTCACCTGTCGTTAACTGTCTACGCGTGGTCATGTCCTGCGGATCGACGCGTGCAGCCGCGGCTAGTATCCAAATAGACCTCGATCCATCCGGCCGAGATGAATAGGCTCCGGGCAGCAAAAAACGGCTCATATGGGTGAGCCGTTTCGAAATTTCTATGGCGACCCGGATCGGATTCGAACCGACGATCTCAGCCTTGACAGGGCCGTATGTTAACCGCTACACCACCGGGCCGTGGTTGTTGCCAACTGCAAACAGACTTCGATTTTAGCCAGCATACCCGCAAGTTGTCAAACGTGGAATCCCGACCAGGAGAGTACCGGGTCAACTGCGGCGCTATGCGGTGTCCTGATTCCGTAAAGGCTGTACGGACCAATACCGTCCACTGCGCCGGCTATAATTGCCCGAACCCGATAGCCATCAGGAGGAACCCTTTGATTCGCAGCATCGACGGCAAGACCCCGCAAATTCATCCCAGCGTGTTCGTAAGCGAGACCGCCTATATCGTTGGCGACGTGATAATCGGCGAGGGAACCAGCATCTGGCCTGGGGCGGTGATACGCGCCGACTACGGCCAGATCGTCATCGGCAAGAACTGTTCCATTCAGGACAACTGTGTCCTGCACACGGACGACTACCTGGAACTGGGCGATAACGTGCTCATGACCCACGGCGCGGTGATACACGGCGGCATCGTCGGCAACAACGTGATGATCGGGGTCAATGCGGTCTGCCTGGAGGATTGCAAGGTCGGCGACTACGTCCTCATCGGCGCCGGCGCCATCGTCACCGGCACGCCCATCCCCAGCGAATCGCTGGTTATCGGCGTGCCCGGCCGGATCCGGGAACTGCCCGAGGTCCACCGCAAGCGACTGGAAAACCCGACCGCGCGCTATCAGGAAAACGGCCGCCGGTTTATCGCAGCGGGTCTGGGCTTGCAGATTCCCGCGTCCGAGTGAGGACTACCTGGAAGCGACAGGTGATTGAGCCCGACCTTCACGCGGCTTGCGCCGGGTACTCCGTACAGCTCTCGTCCTGGAGCAACAGGTCCTGAACGCGCTGCTGCAACTCGTCGCACACCGCGGTCGATACCGTCGGAATCTCCATCAGGACCTTGCGGCCTTCCTTGAGGTTTAGCTCCAGGTACACCTTGTCGTCGCCAGTGTATTCGAGCATAACCCGAATGGCCTGCCGTAGGCGGTACCGGTCGTCATCCGGCTGCTCGGTCTCAACCATCTTGATCAGGACGCCCGACTCCCGGTGACCATTGGAAGCCGGGGACGCGTTTTGCGCCGGTGCAGATCGGTTGCCGTTGGACTTCGGAGACCTCGCCGGAGCCTTGGGTGTCGCCGGCTCCGGCTTGCCGGGCGATGCCGGCAGCGCCGCCCCGGCGGGAACGGTTTCCGGCAGTTGGAACTCCTGGGCGTCGTAGCACGAGATGGAGAAATCGTCCCCCCGGATCTGGAGCCGGCCGGTGACTCGCGCCACCCGCCCGGATTCCCAGACGTGGGCGGTCTTTTCCAGCGAATCGGGCCATACCATCGCTTCAACCTGTCCCCCTACCATTGCCAGGTCGATCCGCAGGAACTTCCGGTTGTCCCGGGTGTAGCGCTCGGTGACCCCGGCAACGTGGCCCAGCAATGTCACCGTGCTGCTGATCATCCCTTCGTCCAGCTGGTCGACCGAGTTGTACGCGTCGCCCGGGTCGATGGCGGCCAGCGCCAGCAGCGGGTTGTAGGACAGGGCCACCCCCAGGTATTCCTTTTCCAGGTTAGCCTTTTCCTGGGGGATGTAGTCAGGCTGCGACGTGTCCATTTCCAGCAGTGTTCCGCCGGCACCGCTGTCCATCTCCTCACCAAACATGCCGAACTGCCCGGAATTGCGGTTCCGCGTTTCCTGCTGTGCCAGGGCCCAGATGCGGTCCAGGTTGCCGACCACCGTTGCCCGCGGCCCGAGGGAGTCGAAACCCCCTGCCTTGGCGAGACCCTCCAGCGTGCGGCGGTTCAGGCCCGACACGTCCACGCGGCGGCAGAAATCGGTGATCGACGCATAGGGTCCTTTGGCCACGCGCTCGGTGACGATGGGTGTTATGGCGCCTTCGCCCACGGTCTTGATCGCCGCCAGCCCGATGCGCAGCTTGCCGATTTGGGTCCGGTCGGCTGGGGTGTCGATGGTGTAGTGGATGCCGGACTTGTTTACATCGGGCAACTCGATCCCGATCCCCATGCGGGTGCACTCGTTGATCGACGCAACATAGCGGTCGCCGTGGTCCAGGCGGCAGTTGAGAACCGAGGCCATGTACTCCAGCGGGTAGTGGGTCTTGAAATAGGCGGTCCAGTAGGAGATCAGGGCGTAGCTCACGCTGTGCGCCTTGTTGAAAGCGTACCCGGCGAACGGTTCGATGAGATTGAATATCTCCGCCCCCATCTGTTCGCTGTATCCCTTCTCCACGGCGCCCGAGACGAACCGGTTGCGCTCTTCGGCCATTAACTCCGGGATCTTCTTTCCCATCGCCTTGCGCACGGTGTCGGCTTCGCCCAGCGAATACCCGGCGAAATTCTGCAACACGTGCAGCACTTGGTCCTGGTACACGATCACGCCGTAGGTCTCGTCCAGCAGCTCCTTCATGCTGGGGTGGGGATAGGTAACCTGCTCCTTCCCATGCTTGGACCGGATGAACCGGTCGATGTGTTCCATCGGACCCGGTCGATAGAGTGCGATCATCGCGGCGATGTCTCCCAGATCCGACGGCTTGAGTTCCTTGATGTACCGCTGCATCCCCGCGCTTTCCAGTTGGAACAGGTCCGTCGTATTGCCGGTGCCCAGCAACTCATAGGTCGCTTCGTCGTCCAGCGTCAGGCGGCCCAGGTCGATGCGGATGCCCCGTTCCTCGTCCAGCAGTTTGATGGTTCGGTCCAGGATGGTGAGGTTGGTCAAGCCCAGGAAATCCATCTTGAGCAGACCTAACTTGGCCACCGGGTCCATGGAATACTGGGTCATCATGACCGGGCTGCTTTCGTCCCCCCGGGAAGGACGTTGCAGCGGGACCGTTTCCGTAAGCGGTTCGTCGGCGATCAGCACGCCCGCTGCGTGGGTGCTGACGTGATGGACGATGCCTTCCAGGGCTTGGGCGTGGTCCACCAACTCCCGGATCGCTGCGTCGCGCACGTAGGTGTCCGACATCTCCTGGTTCGCCGACATGGCGTCCGCGATCGTTCGGGACTTGAACGGCACCATACGGGCAATGCGGTCGACGTCGCCGTAGTTCATCCCCAGCCCGCGTCCCACGTCACGCAGGGCGGCCTTGGGGCCCAGGGTGCCGAAGGTGATGATCTGCGCCACCCGATCGCTGCCGTACCGGTCGATTACATAACGCAGTACCTCGTCCCGGCGGTCGTCCTGGAAGTCCATGTCGATGTCGGGCATTTCCTTCCGTTCAAAGTTCAGGAACCGCTCGAATACCAGGTTGTACCGCATCGGGTCGATATCGGTGATCCCCAGGCAGTACAACACCACGCTGGCCGCTGCGCTGCCCCGGACGCCGAAAAGGATCTGTTGCTTGCGGACGAACGAGATGATGTCCCACACCACCAGGAAGTAGTTGGCGAAGCTGGTCTGCCGCACCACTTCCAGTTCGTATTCCATCCGGGTGCGGGCGGCCTCGTTGTTGTGCCCGTACCGCTGGTTGAACCCCTCCCAGCAGATTCGCGCCAGGTAGGCGTCGGCGTCTTCGTTGTTGGGCGTCGCATACCGGGGTAGGTGCATCTGTCCGAATCCCAACGTGACATCACACTCTTGGGCGACCTCGCCGGTGATGTCCACAGCCTGCGGGAAATCGTGGAACAGCGCCGCCATCTCGGCGGTAGACCGGATGTAGTAGGACGAATCCTCCATCCGCAACCGTTTTTCATCCATCACGTTGGTGCCCGTCTGGATGCAGATGTACACGTCTTGGTACTGGTAATCAGTCTGTCGGACGTAATGCGCGTCGTTGGTGACCAGCAGAGGTACGCCGGTTTCCCGGCTCAATCGCGCCAGGCCGTCGTTGATCCGGGGCAACTGCTCAATGTGCTCGTGGCGCTGAAGCTCCAGGAAATAGTTCTCGCCGAACAGCTCGCGATACCATCCGAGTTGCCGCTTCGCGTCCTGGTAATTGCCGTCGGCGAGAAGCGTCGGCACCTCGGCCGAGGGGCACCCGGATAGGCAGATCAACCCCTGCCGGTGCCGCTCCAGAAGCTCCTTGTCGATGCGCGGCCGGTAATGGAAACCTTCAAGGTGGGAGAGGGTCACCAGTTGCAGCAGGTTCCGATACCCGGCGTTATCCTTGGCGATCAGCACCAGGTGGTTGGCAGTGCGCTCGTTTGGAGTGCGGTCGTGCCGGCTGGCGTGCGCCACGTAGAACTCGCACCCGATGATCGGCTTGATGCCGGCTTCCTTGCACTCGGAATAGAAATCGACCACGCCGTAGAGCGAACCGTGATCGGTGATGCTCATGGCGTCCATGCCCAGTTCGCGCGTCCGGTTCACCAGATCCGGAATGCGGCTGATGCCATCGAGCATGCTGTATTCGGTGTGGGTATGCAGGTGGGTGAACACGATTGTCGAGCCTATTATTGGTTAAGAATTCAAAATATGGAAGCCGCGAAAATAATAGCAGCGGACCGCTGTTCGCGCCATCGCCCGGCGCTTTGTGCAGAGCCCGCGAGCTCCCCTTGCGAGGGTGACACTGTGGCCCGCCAAGCATCGCATCGGCGGGCCGCTGATCGCAGGGTCATTCGACGGGAGCTAACCCGGAACCTCAATTTTCTGGGTCACTACCCGGGTGACCCCCCACCCCGCCAGCCACGCCGAATGGCGGCCGTCGCCCCCCGCTACAACTACCACAATGTCATCGGCTTTGAGCGCAATTGGCACCATGGTATTTGGATCTTCGTCGTTCACCCAGTCCGGGTAGTTCCGGTTACCCCAGTGTCCCAGTCCGGACAGATCATGAATGGACATCCGCGCGTTGGAGAACACGTACTCCCGAACATCTTGCTTGGTGAACCCGTCCGCTGCGATTTCTGCTGCGTGCTCGGGGCTCAGCACCAAAGTCACCTGTGCCCCCGTTCCGATCTGATAGAAGTTCGAGAAGCCGGTGGCCCGAGTGCCCTGCACCAGTGTGTTGAGTACGTCCGTGCCCCGCGACACCGTGGTTTCCATGATCGGGTAGAAGGCCCGGATGGCATGGAGAGTAACCATGCTGTCTTCCGCGTCCAACCCCAATTCCACGTGCCGCGGCTCCCACGGGCTCCGCGCTTCGTTCTCGGCGAAACAGAATGAGTACCTTCCGGGCATCGCCAACGTGGCCTTGTCCATTTCGCCGATGATGAGCCCGGCCACGTTGCGCACGAAAAGGCGCAGCGCCCTCCCGATGGTCGCGTTGGCCCGGTATCCGGGTCCGAACGCCCCGGAGTCTCCGTTGATGCCCAGTCGCTCTGCGATGGGGCCGTTCACGATCACGACCGGGGCCGCTCCGCCCGTGGTTGCCTGGCACCCGGCCAGGTTGAACGGCGTTTGCAGGGCGGCGTTCACGCAGGCGACCACCACCGGAAAGTATTCAGGGCGACAGCCGGCCATCACCGCGTTGATGGCGACCTTCTCGATGGTCACTTCCGAGTTGGAAGGTTGCGCTACGCCGAGGGATAGCGACGGGTCCTCTCCCCACGGGCCGAGCATCCGCTGCACGGCATCCTCCGTGGCCGGGACGACTGGCATCCCGTCGGTCCATCCCTGCTCTTCGTAGTAGTCCTGGATCGCGTCGTAGGTGTCACTGACGGTGATGCGGCGCGAGTTCAAAGCGCGACTGTTGGTGGACATAAAATCACTCTACCGGGGTGGTTGGTGGGGTCGTGGAATGGGTGGACAGTTGGGCAACGACGCCGAAATGATCGGACAGAATTCCGCCTTCTTGGGTCACATTGTCGACCGTGGCGAGAGATTCGGCGACCAAATCGCCGCTTATGGCAATGTGGTCGATGGCGCGTCGGCCCCGCAGCCCGAGCCCGGCCGTTGCTATGGTCAAGCCCGGCGGCCGCCAAGCTTGCATCGTTTCCTGTAGTCCGGAGCGAACCGGTTGGGAGAGAGCGGGATAGGGATTTCTCCGCTGCCCAATTTGCTGATTGAAATCGCCCATTATGATGAGCGGTCCAGGCGATTTGCTTTTCAGTATGGAAGATAGGCCGTTCAAATACGCTTTGTGGTCTTGCCAGGGAACGCGGTTCTTGGCGCCAACGTTGACGTTCGCGTTGTGATAGGGGATGCAGACGCCGATTACTGTCACCGGACCCGCCGATGTCTCGGTCATCGCAGAGATGAACCGTCCCGGCGGCAAATCCGCACTGCCAAAGTCGTCAACGTTCGTCCATTCCCGTTTCGACCAGAGCAGAACCTTGCGCCGGCTGGTCGCCGCGACTTTACCCCAGTTGGATCTGGCTGCAATTGAGCGCCCATCCCATGCGGACAACAACCGGCAGTCCGTCTCCGTGAGGCACACGATTTCGGGCGACCGTTCTGCGATGCGGCACAAAATGTTTGGGCTACGCACCGAACCGGGCGTAGCCCATTGAACATTCCAGTTGACCACTTTCATGCGGAAAGCGGCGGTCTAGCCGATGCGGTCGGCAATCACTTGCCGTTGGTCAACATCTCGGCGATTTGGCCGGCGTAGTCGTGGGCCAGACGCTGCACTTCCGGTATCGAACGGGGAGCCAGCGGGCTGGGCAACGCCAGGATCTGAACGCTGGGCATGCCCAGCGAGGAGGCGCGAGCGTGTGCCGCCCTGGTGAAACTCTCGGTGATGACGCTTACGGACGGGATGCCGCGGGTTTCGGTAACTACTGTGTCGTGGAGACCCCACGCTGTGCAGCTCCCTCAATCCGCGATTCCGTGCACCACCGCATCGCATTGCTCGATCAGTTCTTCGATCGTCTCATCGGAGCACGGGGAGCTGAAGCTGAACTTGCGCAGGTAGACCACTTTCTCGACCGCGTATTTTTCTTCGAGGATTACCTGGAGTTCCTGGAGGAAATTGTCCGAGTGGTACTTGCGGTTTTCAAGCAGTCCAATGGTCTTGCCCGCCAAGCCGGGCAGCCGGCCTGCTGACGCCCTCTCTTCAGTTTTTTGCTCCGGACGCGGGTCCAGGATCTGGATCGTTGCCGTGGTCATGGTTCCTCCGTTCAGCCGAGCATTTGATAGTGCTTGCCCTCGGTTTTGATGGCCGGGGCGACGACCATTTCTGTCTTGTGGAAATCGCGGACCGTGTACGCGCCGCACATGCCCATCGCAACCCGCAATGCGCCCACCAAATTCTGGGTGCCGTTGGTCACGCTAGATGGTCCGTGCATCAGCTGCTTCAGGCTTCCCTTGGTGCCCACGTTGATGCGGGTTCCCCGGGGTAGTTCGGGATGCGCATTCGCCATGCCCCAGTTGAAACCACGTCCTGGCGCTTCTGCCGCCTGGGCAAAAGGCGTTCCCAGCATCACTCCGTCGGCTCCGCTGGCCAAGGCCTTGCACACGTCGCCGCCGGTACGCAGCCCGCCGTCGGTTATCACGCTGACGTATCGGCCGGTGCGCTGGAAATAGTCCTCGCGGGCGGCGGCGCATTCCAGCGTCGCGGTCACCTGGGGCACACCTACGCCCGTGACTTCTCGCGTCGTGCAAGCCGCTCCCGGGCCGACTCCAACCAAGATCGCGTCAATCCCGGTTTCCATCAGTTCGCTGGCCACGTTGTAGCTCACGCAGTTGCCCACCACCACGGGGACATCGAGAGACTCGATCAACTCGGCAAAGATGAGGCCCCGGTAACTGCGGGACATGTGGCGCGCGGTCGTAACCGTGGACTGGACGACGATGATATCGGCTCCGGCTTCCACCGCCAGCGGGCTCAGCTGCTTGGTGGTTTGGGGCGTGAACGCGATGGCGGCGATGGACCCGGATTTCTTGATCTCCTGCACCCGTTCGCCGATCAGGTGGTCCTGGACGGGCTGGCCGTAAACCTCTTGCAGGTACTCCGTCACCTCGCCCTGGTCCATGGAGATGATCTCTTCCAAAACCGAATAGGGGTCTTCGTAACGGGTGTATAGCCCCTCGCCGTTCAGCACGCCGAGTCCGCCCATGTCGTGCATCAGCGTCGCAAATCGTGGCGACACCGACCCGTCCATCGCTGAAGCCATCACCGGAGCTTCGAAGGAGTATTGGCCGATGCTCATTTGCGTGGACGTCATTTCCGGGTTGATCGTGACATCGCCCGGGACGATTGCAACTTCGTCAAACCCGTAGGAGCGTTCCAGTTCTTTGAGCAAACGCCTTGCCATAGTGTCACCTCAAAGTTCGCCGTGAATACTGCCAAACTATAATGAAAGGCCGCCATGACCGTCAACCCGAACCCGGGCTACACCCGGACGGCGGACCTGGGATCCATTCCAATTGGTCGATGATTGTAGCATTCGGGGGCGCCTTTTTCAGGGCGCCCCCGGCTGTTTCTATCGACCGAGCGTTGCGGCTCAGGCCACGGGCAAGGCGGCTGTTTCCGCCTTCCGCACCTTGATACAGACCTTGCCGTCTTCATCCATGTCGACGATCGCCGTGTCCCCTGGCTCGAATTTGCCTCCGAGCAATTCATCGGACAACCGGTCTTCGACCTCGTTCTGGATCAGGCGGCGCAACGGTCGTGCACCCAGCACCGGATCGAAGCCGTTTTCGCCCAGGTACTCCCGTACCGGTTCGGTGAGCTCGACACTGATTTCCCGTTCCTTCAGCTCGTCGCGAACCATGTTCATCATCAGGTCCACGATCAGGTGGATTTCCTCCCTGCTGAGGGCGTGGAACACTATGGTGGCGTCCAACCGGTTCAGGAACTCAGGGCGGAAGAAGCGCTTTACTTCGTCCATCACCTTGTCTTTCATCCGCTCGTACGCTTGGTGGTCCGACTGCGCCTGATCGGCTTTGGTGGCGAACCCCAGTGACGTGTCCCGTTTGATTAGGTCGGAGCCCAAGTTGCTGGTCATCACGATGATCGAGTTACGGAAGTCCACGCGGCGACCGCGGGCGTCCGTCAACTGGCCGGCGTCGAAGATCTGGAGCAGGATGTTGAAAATCTCCGGGTGCGCCTTTTCGATCTCATCCAGCAGGATCGCGCAGTAATTCTTCTTACGAACGCCTTCGGTGAGCTGCCCACCCTCGTCATAGCCGACATAGCCCGGAGGTGCGCCGATCAGACGTGCTGTGGTGTGCCGCTCCTGGAATTCTGACATGTCCAGCCGGATCATGTTGTCCTCGTGCCCGAACATGAATTCCGCCATCGCGCGTACCAGCTCGGTTTTCCCGACACCTGTGGGTCCGAGGAACAGGAACACGCCAATGGGATGGCGCGGATCCTTGAGACCAGCCCTGGCACGGCGCACCGCCTTGGAGATGCCCACGATGGCTTCGTCCTGGCCGATGATCCGCTTGTGCAGTTCCTCTTCCATCCGGAGCAACCGGTCGGTTTCTTCCTGGGCCAGCCGTGTCACCGGGATGCCCGTCCACATGCTGACTACCTCGGCGATGTCCTCCTCGGTAACCTGCGTGCGTTCCTTGCTCCGGTCCGCTTTCCACTCGCGTTCCATGTCGCCCACGTTCTCGGATAGGTGGAGCTCGCGGTCGCGCAACTCGGCGGCGACTTCGTACTGCTGCGAGGCGATGGCGTCGTCCTTCTCTTTGCGGACCCGATCCAGGACTTCCATCGCGTCCTTGACTTCCTGCGGAGCATGGCTGCCGCGCAGGCGTACCCGCGACCCCGCTTCGTCCAGCAGGTCAATAGCCTTGTCTGGCAGGAAGCGGTCGGGGATGTACCGGGTCGACAGAGTGGCCGCTGCCCGCACCGCGTCTTCGGTGATGTCGACGTTGTGGTGGTCCTCGTACTGGCTCTTCACCCCACGAAGTATGTCCACCGTCATCTCGGCGTCCGGTTCCTCGACGCGCACCGGTTGCAGGCGTCGTTCAAGAGCCGGGTCCCGCTCGACGTACTTACGGTAGTCGTCCAGCGTGGTTGCGCCAATGCATTGGATCTCACCGCGAGCGAGGGAAGGCTTCAGGATGTTGGACGCGTCCACCGCACCTTCGGCGGCGCCGGCCCCCACCAAGGTGTGAATTTCGTCAATGAACAGGACGCAGTTGCCGGAGGTCTTGATCTCTTCAATGACCTTCTTCAACCGCTCTTCAAACTCGCCTCGGTACTTGGTGCCCGCTACGAGGGCGCCCATGTCCAGCGTGACCAGACGCTTGCCCTGCAGGGTATCCGGCACGTCGCCAGAGGAGATTTGCTGGGCCATCGCTTCCACGATGGCGGTCTTGCCCACGCCGGGCTCTCCCACCAAGACCGGGTTGTTCTTGGTCCGGCGGCTCAGGATCTGGGTCACGCGTTCAATTTCAGTGTCGCGCCCGATAACCGGATCCAACTTCCCGCCCAGGGCGGCGTTAGTCAAATCAACGCCCAACTGGTCCAGCGTGGGAGTACGGGTGGTCGAACTCCTGCTGGTGGAACTCCCGGTGCCGGAGTTGCTGAGGATACGGTGTGTCTCGGCGCGGACCTTCTCAAGGTTGACGCCCAGGCTTTCTAACACGCCAGCGGCGACGCCTTCCCCTTCCCGCAAAAGGCCGATTAACAAGTGCTCCGTACCGATATAGGTGTGGTTCATCCGTCGGGCTTCGTCAACGGCCAACTCCACGACCTTCTTGGCCCTGGGGGTAAGACCGATCTCGCCCTGTGCCGGGCGCTCTCCGCGTCCGATGATGAACTCTACGGCCGAGCGTACCTTGGTTAGATCGACGCTCAGGCCGGACAGCACTCGAGCGGCTACGCCCTCGGTCTCCCGTACAAGCCCAAGCAGGATGTGCTCAGTCCCGATATAGTTGTGGTTGAACCGTTGCGCCTCTTCCTGGGCCAGCGACAAAACCCGCCGTGCCCGTTCTGAGAACTTCTCGAATCTGCTGCCCATGCGACTCTCCTGGGTTGAGGTCAAACCAACTGTTGCGTGCTGGCGGCGCTATTTTACCGCATTCGGGCAAAAATAAAAGCGGCCTTGCCACCGAATCGTAACGGTGAAGCCGCTCGGTTGAAAAATCAACCTATCGCCTTACTTGGCCTACAATCGCCAGCGATTTCTTGGTGCGCCATCACGCCCGCCCCTCATAACCTTTGCGTTTTGGTACTTTCTGGCGGTGACCTATTTTCCCACTCCGTTACCAGAGCAGTATCGTGGGCGCTGGGGCGTTTCACTTCCGTGTTCGGGATGGGTACGGGTGGGGCCACCCCGCTTTAACCACCAGAAAGTAACGGGGCCGATTATGCCCCATATCCGCTGATTTGGCAAGGGCAGCCGCGGCCAAAAAATGTCGTAGCCCAACCGGTCCCCGACCCGCCCTGTGCTATACTGAACTGCAACCTGCGGATCGCCGCACGCATGGGCCGTTAGCTCAGCTGGCAGAGCACCGGACTTTTAATCCGGGTGTCGTGGGTTCGATCCCCACACGGCCCACCAAGCTCCTCCTGTGCCATCCAGACCCGTAGACCTTGCTGGCCGGTTTGGATCCGCCCTTTCTTTCTTGCGGGACTTATCTCCAGCCAAATCGGCGGCGCCCAGCGCGTTCCGGAGTGATGGCAATGGCCGATAATGCGTCGACCAAGTCAACGAAGGCCCCTACGGACACCTCCAAGAATCCTGGCCCCGAGTTGGCGCTCCTGTCAGGCGGCAACCCTCAGATCGCTAAAGCCGACGGCGACGCCCCCGTCCAGGCTTACATCGCGGCTATGCCGGGCTGGAAAAGCGATGTCGGTCGCCGCATTGATGAACTCATCGTGTGCAACGTGCCCAACGTCCTCAAGGCTGTGAGGTGGAATTCCCCCTGGTATGGTTTAGAGGGCGCCGGCTGGTTTGCGAGCTACCACGTCTTCACGCGTTACGTGAAGGTCACCTTCCTGAATGGCGCGGCGCTGCAACCCGTGCCGCACGGCGCAGGCAAAGACCCCGACGCACGCTGGATCAACATCCACGAGGGCGAACTCGATGAGGAGCAAATGGCGTCATGGGTCCGGCAGGTGGCCGCCTTGCCAGGCTGGCGTGGTTTTGACACACTTTGAGGCTCAATCTGTCATGCTGCTGATCCCCGACCCAACGGTTTCTGTGCCCCATTCGTTGGCCACCAGTCCGCTGCGAGTGCCCGGCTAGTAGGTCGAGGATCCGGGTTGAGCGCTGGAGGCGGCGTCCCGCGAGGGATAACGTTCCTCGGATCGATCTTCCCTTTACACGCACCCGGCTGAAATGGTCCCACTGCGATTCCCATCGAAATATTCGCCGAAGCGGAAACCGTCTGGCACGCACTCCGGGACAACGACAGTTTTCGCGCTTGGGCCGCCAACTTTTGTGAAAGGCCCTTCCCCGAGGGCGATTGGAATGAGGGCGGCGCAGCCCGCTCCCTGACCCCAGACGGCGGCGGAATGGTGAGCGTGGTGACGAACAGCATCCCTGGTACGGGCCGGTTGCGTATCTTGCGCAATCCCAGACGCGTATTCCTTCGCTGAGATGTTGAGGTCGGCACGATGACGAGTATCAGATTGGCAACCGCTGGCGACCGCTACGCTGCCATAGATTTGGTTCGCAAGCTCCTCACCGAGCTCGGCGGCACGCCGGCATCCGCAGAAGCGATGGTTCCAGTTTTCGGCCGGCTCGCCGCCGACGGACCATCCGGGTATGTGGTGCTGGCGGAGAATAATGGTCGGTTCACCGCCGTCTGCACCGTGTCCTTCGTCGACGCCCTCCGTAGCGCGGGCCGCTACGCGATCATCCAGGAAATGTACGTTGACCCGGAAGTGCGCAGCGCCGGCGTCGGCATGGATGTTCTCCGCTTCGCTTTGGAACACGCCGTTTCGCGCGATTGCGCGATGGTCGAATTGGGCACTCCGTATCACGGCGAGAGGCAGATCCAGTTCTACCTGCGAGCCGGTTTCACCGAGGTCGGCGCCCGGCTCCGCTGGCGTCCGTAGCCTCATCTATGGTCAGCCTGATCCTCGTCCGGCACTGCGAGGCGGCGGGTCAGGAACCCGACGCTCCGCTCACCGAACTGGGTTTGCAGCAAGCCCGGAACCTGGCGGATTTCCTGTCAACCTTTCCCATCGATGCCATCGCTACCAGCGCATACCGACGAGCGCGACAAACCGCCGAACCTCTCGCGCATCTCATGCGTTTGGCGATTGTGGTCGATCCGCGCCTGAACGAGCGTACCCTGTCGCCAGGCCCCATACCCAACTGGCGTGACATGGTGCGAGATTCCTTTGCTGATCCTGATCTGCGTGCGCCCGGCGGCGAGTCCGCCAACGAGGTACTCCAGCGGGCCCGGCCCGCATTGGACCGGCTGCTACGAGGTCCCCATCACCTCCCCGCGGTCGTCACTCATGGCAACCTTCTGGCCTTGGTTCTGCACTCGATCGATGCGAGCTTTGGTTACGCGGGATGGCAGAGTTTGTCCAACCCCGACGTGTACCGTCTGAATGCGGACTACACTGGCGAAATCAGTTTCAACCGGTTGTGGAGCCCGGGAACCGAGGGCTGATTGTTCGGTTGCGCCTCTTTGCCAACCCATATAAAGTGCCTGCATTGCTGTAGTACAGGCATAGGAAACGCAGGAACAGGAGGCAACAACATGGCCAGGTTAGAAGGCAAGGTCGCGCTCATCAGCGGCGGAGCGCGCGGGCAGGGCGCAGTCGAGGCGCGAATGTTCGCGGAAGAAGGCGCCAGCGTTGTAATCGGCGACATCCTGGACGATCAGGGTCGTCAGACGGAGGCGGAACTGCAGGAGCTCGGCTACAACGTCACGTATGTCCACCTGGATGTGACCAGCGAGGCGGACTGGGAATCTGCGGTGCAGGCGGCGGTCAGTGCCTACGGCAAGCTGGACGTCCTGCTCAACAACGCCGGCATCCTGATCCGCAAGAGCATTGAGGAAACCACTGAAGACGATTGGGACCGCATCTTCGCGGTCAATGCCAAGGGCGTCTTCCTCGGGACCAAAGCCGCTATTCCCGCCATGCGGGAGGCCGGCGGCGGTTCCATCATCAACATCTCCTCCACTGCCGGCCTGGTGGGCAGTCCCAACGGTTCCGCCAGCTACACTGCCACCAAGGGCGCGGTCCGGTTGTTCACCAAGTCCACTGCCATCCAGCACGCCCGGGAAGGCATCCGGTGCAACTCCATCCACCCCGGCCCAATCGAAACGGACATGATCGCCGACACGCTGAATGACCCCGCCAACATGGCCTTGCGGATGCAGCGTTTGCCCCTTGGGCGGGTCGGCAAACCCAGCGAGATCGCCTACGGCGCGATCTACCTGGCCTCCGACGAGTCGTCCTTCGTCACCGGCTCCGAGGTGGTGATCGACGGCGGGACCACCGCCGCTTAGGGAGGCGCCGATATGGCTACCGTAATCGACACCCACTGCCATGCTTCGCCCTATTGGTTCGAGCCGGTGGAAATCCTCCTCGACGAGATGGAACGCGTTGGGGTGGATCAGGCAGTCCTGACGCAGTTCTTCGGCGTCTTCGACAACAGCTACCTGGTCGAGGCCGTCAAACGCTTTCCCGGCCGGTTCGCCGTTATCGCCATCGTCGATCATACCCAACCCGACGCCAACGACCGCGTCGCCGCGCTCCACGACCAGGGCGCCGACGGCTTGCGGTTCAATTGCTCCTGGCGCGCTGTCGGTAACGACCCGCTGGCCCTCTGGCGCAAGTGCGCCGAACTCGGTGTGGTCGCCAGTGTCATGGGCACGGTGGAACAGTACGCGGCACCGGAGTTCGAGGAAATCATCAGGGAGTTGCCCAACCTGAAAGTGGTTGTGGAGCACCTTGCCGGCGTGGGCGCGTTCTGGGGCCCGGGCCGCGAGGACAAGGAGATCCCTCTCGATACCTACCGCCGCGCGCTGGAGTTGTCCAAGTACCCCAATGTGTACGTCAAAGTGCCGGGGTTGGGCGAATTCTGCCCCCGGCCTCAGCCTTTCCGCCAGCCGATCCCATTCGACAACGTCCCGCCACTGATCGAGATGGCCGTCACGGCCTTCGGCGGCGACCGCCTCATGTGGGGCAGCGACTTCCCGCCCTCGGCCAACCGCGAGGGTTACCGCAACGCCCTCCGGTTCCCCATGGATCTGATCGACTATCCCAGTGTCGAGGCGCGGGACATGGTGTTCGGCGGCACCGCGGCCAGCCTCTGGGAGTTTCTATAGGCGCGCGATACCATCACGGCGCTATGCGGGGGCGAATATTGCTTCGCCCCTGCCCATGAAAGGAGGCATCACAATGCCGCGATTTGCAGTTGACCTGAACACCGGTGACGGCCGCTCCAAGGTCGGCGGACAACCTTGGCGTGTCGCGCCCGGCCTTGTCCCCGGCGAACCCAACGAGGGCCTGACTGCCCGCCTTCTCGCTACTCCCGCACGCCTCGCCGACTTCGATGACTCCGCATGGGACGTTTGCGACAACGTCCGGCAGAGCCTTTCCGAAGGCTTCACCTTCGCCTGGTATCGCATCGCCGTCACGCTCCCCGGGACCATCGACGGCGTAAACGTCGCCGGCGCTCGTGTCTGGTTCGAGACCAACTTCGACAACTACGGCGAGGTCTGGGTCAACGGTGAAATCGACCGCGCCTACGGCAGTATCGTCGGGCTGAACACCCCTCACCGAGTGGAGATCGCCGAGGTCGGCGAGCCCGGTTCCCGGTACGTGATCGCCTGCCTCTGTCTCAACGGACCGCTGGCCGCCCCGCGCGGTGGCGTCTTCATGCGCTTCGCCACCCTCGCCTTCGAGTCCACCGACAACTAAACCGGGGCGCTGAATCAAGAATTTGGGGCGGGTCTTGGACCCGCCCCTTTTTTGGCGCTCAGGTTGCTGGATTTCTACGACAGGTGCTGCCCGTAGAACTGGAAGATGCGCGGCCAGGCTGCGTTGGAGGCTTCCACGGCGTAGCTGGTCCGGTCAACCGCGACGAACCCGTGGCCGGCGTTGGGATAGACTTCGTACTCCCAGGACTTGCCGGCGGCCTTGATGGCGGCATCGGTGGCCTTCACCTCGTCGACGGTGGGCCGGGCGTCATCCTCCCCGAATATTCCTAGCAGTGCGCACGACAAATCGCCGACGAATTCGATGGGCGCGTGGGGCATGGCCTCGGTGGGAGGCTCGCTGTCGCGAGCAGTAACCCCGCCGCCCCAGCAGTCGACCGCCGCGTTGACGCCGCTGAGCTTGCAGGCGGCTAGGAACACCTGGCGTCCGCCGGAGCAGAACCCGATGATGCCCACCTTGCCGTTGTAGTTGGACAGGTGGCGCAGGTAGCCGATCGCGCCCTCGGCGTCGCCCAGCGTGCGGTCGTCGGGCATGCCGCCCGCCTCGCGGATGCTGGTGCTGTTGGCGACGGGGTCGTCGTGGCCCTCGCGGTAGTGCAGGTTGGGCATGATGGCTATGTAGCCGTTGTGGGCGAACTTGCGGGCCATTTCCTTGCTCGCCTCGTCCCAGCCGGGCATGTGGTGGAACAGCATCACCGCGGGAAACGGACCCGCGCCCAGCGGGCGCGCCAGGTAGGCGTTGATGCCGTCGCCGTTGTGTCCTTCTACCCAGATGTGTTCGGCCGTCATTCCTTGGTAAGCCATGGCGTGTTTCCTCCGATGCGATAGGGATGCTTTGCGTTAGTACACGCGTCCACGCCTCTCCGCATTTCACGGGGGCTTTGCGACGCACGCCGGAAGGTTACTATCCGCCCTGCGGCGAGTCAAACCAAACGTGCCCATCTCGCACGCGCCACTGGCCGCTACAGCAATCTCACCTGTGCCAGCAGCGCCTTCAGCATCCGGCCCATCTGCGCCTCGTGGTGTGGGGCAAAAGCCGTGAACTCACGCAGGTTGCCCGCGGCCTCCTCAGCGGGGTCGAACCGTTCTCCCATCAGGTCGTAGTCGCCGGCCAGTGCCGCGTTCCAGATGCGTAACTCGTCCAGGGTCAGCTGCGGTTCAAATTGGAAACCGTAAGATAATCCGTAACGAAACGCCATCGGGAACCGGACATATCCACCATCCCGCCGCAGCATCGTGCCCTCGGCCAGCAGCGTCCCGCCGGACGGCACGGTGAACTGCTCGCCGTGCAACGTCGGAACCAGCGGGATAGTGATTTCGCGGAACGCAGCGTCGGTGACGCCGGCTTGGGTAACGTCGATTTTTCTGAGCCCGAACTGATAGCCGCCGGTAGGCGCAACTGCGCCGCCCAGCGCGCGCGATAAAAGCTGCGCTCCCAAGCAGATGCCGACGACGGGCGCGGGCTCACGATTGCCGACATCGCCCGTAGCCGCCGCGCGCAGGTAAGCCATTTCTTGGATCAGCGCCGGGAAGTTGTCGTTGGCCGACATCGGCCCGCCCAGCGCCACGATCAGGCCGATGTCGGATGGATCGGGTGCGCTAAAGTCGCGGAAATCAGGCGCGCCGGCGAACACCGGCACGGTCGCCAGCTCGAACCCCGCGTTCGCGAGGATGCCCGCGAAATTGCGCCCGAGCGTTTCTACCGGATGGTGCTGGATGATTACTGCGAGTTTGTTCATCGATTCACGTCGCCCGGGCGGTCAGGTCTTTCAGCACGAGCCTGTCCGTCGGAAAGGCCAGGGGCTCAGGGGGATTTCCCGGCAGGAACCAGTCAATCCGGTCGAGGTCATCCGAAGCTCCGGCCTCTCCGCCGGTGATTTTCCCGTAAAACCACACGCCCACAGTCAATGAGGCCGCGTTGTGAAAGTTGGAATGCACCGCGCAGACCTCGCCGATCTCCACTGCCAACCCGGTTTCCTCAGCAAACTCACGCCGTGCGGCATCGCGGATATCCTCACCCCACTCGACATAACCACATGGAATGCACCACTCGCCCACGTTACCACCGGCGGACCGGCGCCCCAGCATGACCCTTCCCTGCTCGTCCAACACCACCACTGCGACACCAACTGCCGGGTTGCGAAAGTGCACGAACCCGCACGAACCGCAGGAGGGCCGTGGCAGTCCGCCACGAACTCTCGTGCCCAACTCCCTGCCGCACCGGGGACAATAGCGATAATCGGGAGAAACCGAGTCCGTCATCGACGTGGCTTACGTCTCCGCCCTGCCCCGGCGCAACGCCCGCCCCGGCAGCTTTCCCGTATTCTCGCCCTCCTCGATCACCACCTGCCCGTTGACGATGACATACTCGATGCCAACCGGGTACTGCTTGGGGTTCTCCTTCGTCGCCAGTGCCTTTACGGTGTCTGGGTTGAACACCACGATGTCCGCCTTGAACCCGTCCCGCAGCAGTCCCCGGTCGGGGACCCCCAACCGCTGCGCCGGGAAGGAGGTCATCTTGCGGATCGCCTCGGGCAGCCGCAGGTGCTTTTCCGCCCGAACAAACTCCGCCAGTACGATGGGGAAGCACCCGTACGTCCGCGGGTTGGGATACTCGCCAAATAGGATCGCGTCCGACGCGATCATCCCGTAGGGGTGCGAAACGAAGGCGTAAAGGGTCTGAGCGTTTGTGCCCAGGCCCACGGTGCTGATGCCCAGGTTCTCCGACAGCAGCAGATCGAACAACGTATCGGCCGGATCTTGCCCGCGCATCTCGGCTATGTCGGTGATGAGCCGGCCGTCGTAGACCTCGTTCTCTGGCCTGGTGAAGTTGGTCAGCCAGTTGTTCTCCAGCCGGCTCAGCGTGATCTCTCGCTTCATCCGAGCTCGGTCGTCCGCGTCCTGCAGGGCCGCAATGAGCCGCTCCGGTCCGCCGTCCTTCGCCCAGTGCGGCAGCCCGATGGTCGGAGTCGTGCCCGAGTACGGATAGGTGTAACAGTCGAAGGTGCAATCGATCCCTTCCGCCCTGGCGTCTTCCACCAGGCCCAGGTGCCCCAGGTGACTGCCTACCCCTGAAACCGATTGTCGGTAGTGCGTCAGGTGCACCGGTATTCCGCTGAGCCTCCCGATCTCCACCGCCTCGTGCCACGGCGCCAGGTAGCCTTGGCTCAGCAGGCTGGCCCGTGTGTGCGTGTGGTAGATGCCACCCAGCGCCGCCGCCGTTTCCGACAGCGCGACCAATTCGTCCGTGTCCGCGTACGCGCCCGGCGGATAGTCGAGGCCCGTGGACAATCCCCACGCGCCCTCTTCCATCGCCTCCCGCACCACCGACTGCATGTCGGCGATTTCACCCTCGGTCGCCCCTCGCTGCTCCCAACCTACACTCCAGATGCGCACCGGCGAATTGCCCAGGATGTAGGCCATGTTGATGGCCACCGTGTTGTCGTACTTTCCCAGCAGGTCGGCGACCGTGAGCCAGTCCGCCGGCATGGGCGGGTAGCCGTTCAGTCCCGCGTCCAGCCAGATGTACCGGTGCAGTTCCTCCTGCGTCTTGAAGGGCGCGTGGGAGATGCCGTCGATGCCCACCAGCTCGGTGGTCACGCCCTGGCGCACCTTCGGATCGTGGTGCGGCTCACCCAGTATCGTCAACCCGGCGTGGGAATGGAGGTCGATGAACCCCGGGCACACGACGTGTCCGGTCGCGTCGATCACGCGGGCCGCGTTCGCTCGCAGGTCTGCATCGTCGCCCCGGTGGATTGTCACCGTATCGCCCGATATCGCCACCGCCGCCCGAAACCCCGGGCTGCCGGAGCCGTCGATTACCTGCCCATTACAGATCAGTAGGTCTATCATGGCCGGATGATAGCACGAGAGTTGAGGACCGGCGGCCATGCTGAATCTGTTTTCGCGAATAGTAAGGAGACTGATACCTCGGAGGCGACGGTACTTGGATTCCGCCGAGTACAGCGTGCATCCGCCCAATCTGACCTTCCTGACGGACGTCACTCCCGGCCGATGGGTTGAAGAAGGGCTGGCGCGCTCCTTCGGATCCATGGGTTCCTTGGTCCCCGGCGGCTACGCGGCCTACGCTCGACTATTGCATCCTGCGCGGAACGGGACCGACCGCCGGCTAAGGTGGTCCGCCGTGGCCGAATGGTCCGGCCGCGTTTACCACCCTCTGATGTCTTTCGAGGGCATCAGTGCGCCCGCGTCCGGCCATGGCTTGGGCCCACCTCCGTGGGACGAAGATCCCAACCACGGCAGCATGGATGAGGAAGTGGCGACCGAATTGTCAGCGCTGCTGGCGCGATTCACCACCACGCCGGGGCAATGCTATTTCGGGGTCTGGGAAGGCTACGGTCAATACTCGGACGGCAGTACCTCGATGCTCACTGCCGACGGACGCGGCAGGCCGTTGCGTGCGCCCCGTGACGTCAGGCGAGCCCGGCGGGTCAAGGGTGTTGGTCGTGACTACCTCCTCTACCAGGGAGAGTTGCCGGACATTTCTGGGTTTTACCGCAATTTCCTGCCAGAACCACCCAACATCTGGTGGCCGGCCGACCTGGCCTGGTTCGTCGCCACCGACATCGACCTGGACTCTACCTACGTGGGCGCCAGCCGGGAGTGCATCGCTGCGTTGATCGACCATCCGGTGTTGGAGGCCGTGCCCTCTGACCGTGAAGCGTCCGTCGCAATGACGGCCGACACCATCAACTTGGGCGGCCAATCCTGATGCGGCGGCAGACCCGCAAGCGCGGTTGCGCGCGTCGGAGCGCGCCCGTACACTGCCGGTGACCCATAGGGTCCACCCGCTTTGGAGGCATGAAATGACAGAACTGGATGACCGCTACGAACGCGGACAGGAAACCCGGCGCATGTTCGGCGGCGGGCAAATCACCGGCGGCTCGTCTCCGAGCGCATGGGACATCGCACCCGACCTGGAACGCATTCTCGGTGAGGGCCTCTTTGGAACCATTTGGCGGCGGCCAGCATTGACCCCGGTGCAGCGGGAGATGATTACCCTGTCGTGCCTGATCGTCATGAACCGTGAGGTCCAGCTGAAGCGGCACCTGGGCAACGCCCTGAATGTCGGCCTGACCCCCGAGCAGGTTGTGGAGCTAATCATCCACGACACCTGGTACGGCGGAGCCCCAGCCGGCATCCAGGCGTTGACCCGGTGCAAAGAGGTGTTCGAGGAGCGCGGCATCGACTTCACGCCGGCCCGTATCCACGACCCCAGCGAGGACCCGGACAGCCTGTTCCAGCGGGGCGATGAGTACCGCCGCAACTACATGGGTACTGGCGGTGGGGCCCGGTCCGCGCCTCCCACCGACGCCGAACGCGAGCTCAGCCGCACCACTGGCGAATATTACTGGGGCGCCACCTGGACCCGTCCGGGCCTTGATCTGCCCAGCCGGTGCCTCTGCACCATGACCTGCCTCGCCGCTCTCGGCCGCGAGGGCCCGCTCCGCAGCCACATCCGCGGCGCGTTGAACATCGGGTTCACCCAGGACCAGGTCATCGAGGTGTTCGGCCACATGACCCTCTACGCCGGTATCCCCTTCGCCCGCGGGGCTATGGATATCGCTAACGACATCTTCAACAACGGCTAACGGTCGCCACCACCGTGTAGCGACAAAGCAAGTAGGGGCGAATGATCATTCGCCCCTACTTGCTTTGTGCCAGGATCTCCGCGCTAAATTCCGTAGCCCACTTCCACGCAGCCCGGTATCCAACGTCGGTTGTCGCTCAGGAGCAACTCCTCTCCGTTGGGCGGGCCGTCCATGCCGGGCAGGTAGCGGAAAGGGGCCGGCGCTCCCGGCAGGTCGAGGCCGTGCACGATGGGGTCGATGATGCTCCAGGCCAGTTCGATCTCGTCGCTGCGGGTGAACAGCGCAGCGTCGCCCTCCAGCGCGTCCAGCAGCAGTCGCTCGTAGGCGTCTGGAAGGTCTATCCCGGCGAATCCGTCGTGGTAGTGGAACTCCAGCGAAACCGGCTTCATCCCCAGATCTTCGTCCGGCACCTTTGACTGGAACTCCAGGCGTATCCCTTCGTTCGGCTGTACGCAAATCGACAGCGTATTGCCGGGTATGACCGTGTCGTCGGGTACTGGGAACAGCATGTGGGGTGGCGAACGAAACTGGATGACCATCTCCGTGGTCTTGCGGGACAGCCCCTTCCCCGACCGCAGGTAGAATGGGACGCCGTGCCAACGCCAGTTGTCCACGTAAAGCCGCAACGCAGCATAGGTTGGCGTGTGCGAGCCGGGCGCGACGCCCGGCTCGTAGTGGTAGCCGTCATATTGTCCGATCACCAGGTTGTCGCGCACGTCCCGCAGTGACAACCGCCTCACCGCGCTCAAAGCCTTGACCTTTTCGTTCCGCAGCGCGTCGGCCGCAAACGCGTACGGCGGGTCCATGGTGATCAGCGCCAGCAACTGCAGTAGGTGGTTCTGGAACATGTCCTTCAGCACGCCCGACCGGTCGTAGTATTCGCCGCGCTCGCCCACCAGCACGTCCTCGGCCACCGTGATCTGCACCTGGTCGATGTAGTTGCGGTTCCAAATCGGCTCGAAAATGGAGTTGGCGAAACGGAACACCAGGAGGTTCTGCACCGTCTCCTTGCCCAGGTAATGATCGATGCGATAGACCTGTTCCTCCCGGAATACGTCGTGAACGTGCCGGTTCAACCGCTGCGCGCTGTTGAGGTCGGACCCGAAAGGCTTTTCGATCACGATGCGCCGCCAGCCTTGACGGTCGTCAGCCATCCCCGCCGCGGACAGAGCGCTGATCGTCGGCTCGTAAAGGCTGGGCGCCAGGGCCAGGTAATAGAGGCAGTTCAGCTTGCCGTTTTCGTCAGGATCAAATTCGTCGAGGCGCCGGTACAGGGCCCACAGGTCATCGGCGCTCGTGACGTCAACGGTGGCATAGGTCAAACGGGTCGCGAACTCGTCCCACTCCTGGTCTGTCGCCTCCGGAATCGAACCGCGTAACTGGTCGCGAAATTGCTGGTCGTCCAGGTTGTCCCGGGCGACTCCCACGATGTGGAGGTGCTCGGGCAGCCGGCCTTTGTGGTACAGGCTGAACAGCGCTGGCGCCAGCTTGGTCCGGGTCAGGTTGCCGCTGGCCCCCATGATGACCAATACGGTTGCGCCGTCACTGATGCTACCGCCCACCGAGGTTGGGGTCGTCATTCCGTCTCCCGATTCGATGTGCGAACCGCGTGCCCCCCGAACTGATTTCGCAACGCCGCCAGCAATCGCGCGCCGAAAGGTTCCTCCTGACGCGACCGGAACCGTTGGTACAACGCGGCGGTGATGGCCGGCGTGGGTATCCCCAACTCCACAGATTCGTTAACGGTCCAGCGGCCCTCACCGGAGTCGTCAACGTAAGCGGACAGGCTTTCCAGCGCCGGGTCGTCTTCCAGCGCGCGAACCGCCAGGTCCAGCAGCCACGACCGAACGACGCTCCCATGCTGCCACGTCTTGGCGATCGCGGTCAGGTCCAAATCGAAGTCGCCCTGCTTGGCCTGGAGCAGCTCGAAACCCTCTGCGTAGGCCTGCATCAGCGCGTACTCGACCCCGTTGTGAACCATCTTCGTGAAGTGACCGGCACCCGTGGGTCCGACGTGCGAGTAACCCTTGTCTTCGGCGGGAGCCAGCGCCTGGAAGATCGACTCCAGTCGCCGGAAGGTATCCAAATCGCCGCCCACCATCAATGAGTACCCTTCGGCCAAACCCCAGACGCCGCCGCTGGTACCGGCATCCAGCAGGTTGATGCCACGATGCGAAAGCTGTTCGCCCCGGCGCAACGTGTCCTTGTAGTTGGCGTTGCCGCCGTCGATGACTGCGTCACCGGGCGCTAGCAGTCCCGCCAGTTCATCGATCACGGTGTCGGTCACCGTGCCGGCCGGCAGCATGATCCACACGGCGCGCGGAGCGCTTAGTTTGTCGACCAGTTCCGCGACCGAAGTCGCGGCGACTGCGCCACCTGCCCTGCTAGCGGTCACGGCGTCGGGGTTCTGGTCATAGACGACAATTTTGTGCCCCGCCAGCAGCAATCTCTGGGTCATGTTAGCGCCCATCCGGCCCAGACCAATCATTCCGACTTCCAAAACAATCTTCTCCTGTGATGTCCCTGGCGACCTGTGAGGTCCGTAGCGGCTGGCCGGCTGTTCGCTCGATCTATGAGATCTCGTCGTATGATTGGATGATCAGAATGCGGACCACATCAGAGAGCGTCGGTGAGCCGTTTGATTCCGCCTGCCGGGTCGCTGCCCAGGTGCAACGACGCCGTGCGACCGCCGAGATCCTCCAGGGCCTGCAGGTCGCCCAGGGCCTGCGCGTCGGCTAATACACCAAAGCTGAAATTCCACCCGGGTATCGCGATGTCCGACTGGTGGTCTTGGGTGAGTTGCAAGAAAATGCCCGAGGCCGGGCCCCCCTTGTGCAACTGCCCCGTCGAGTGCAGGAAACGCGGACCGTATCCCATCGTGGTGGCAATCTGGTATTTGGACATGACCCGACGGCGCAAATCGTTCACGGCTTCGCGTATCCTGTCCGTATCCGGTAGATACGCCATAATCGCCAGGTAGTCGCCGGATCCGCTTGCTTCCAGCAGTTTTGCCAGGTTGGCGGTGTCGTCCGACCGGGCAGCCGGCTGCCGTCCGTCCCGCCGCCACTGTTCCAGCACGTTGATGGTGCGGTCCTTGGCCCCTTGCACGTCGGGTTGATCGAAGGGGTGGATCCCCAGGACGTGCCCCGCAACCGCGGTCGCATACTCCCAACGGTAGAACTCTGCTCCCAAATCGTATTCGTCCGCCAACTCGAGGACGGCAACCGGATGGCCCGCCGCCATCAATTGCCCCACCAATCCATCAGGCACGTTGTTATCGTCGTTGGCCAGTCGCAATTGCACGAAGAAACGGTCATCTCCGTAGCAGTTTACGCCGGGATCGGGCGGCGGCTCCGCTGCGACGGGGATCACTCCGGTGTTGTCCTTCCCGGTGCTTTCGGCGAGAAGTTGCTCTACCCATAGGCCGAATGGCGCGATGCTGTCCGTGGAGATCAGCGTGAGCTTGTCCCGCCCTTGCTTGACCATTGTGCCGATCGTCGCTCCCAGCCATCCGCCCGGATTTGCGGATGCCGGTCCGTCGGCCAGGCACCGCGTTTGCATCCGCTCCGCCGATGCCAGGAGCCGGTCCAAGTCAACCCCGGTCAGCGCGGCTGGCGCCAGGCCGAAGTAGGAGAGCACCGAATAGCGGCCGCCGATGTCCGGGTTGTTCAAAAACGCGCGACGGAAATTGTCTTCAATTGCCTTGATGGCCAATGGGGTGTCCGGATCGGTGACGGCGATAAAGCTGTCACCGGCGGCCTCTACGCCCAGCGCCGCTTCCACCAGATCGCGGAAGTAGGCGTAGAAAGTCAGCGGCTCGGTCGTGGTTCCCGACTTGGACGATATCGCGAAGAGAGTGTGGGCCGGATCTATCAAACCCGCGGTTGCGGCCACCCAATCCGGCACCGTGCTGTCCAGGGTGATCATCTGCGGGTATTCCCCGTCCGCCGATGCGCATCCGACGACCCGTCGAATCACTTCCGGGCCCAGGCTGCTTCCGCCCATCCCCAATAGCGCCACATGACGGTATCCGGCCGAGCGGACCGCGCTGGCAAATTCGTCAAGCCCGGAAACTTCGCACCGCATGTCGGTCGGGAGCGTGAGCCAGGCTAAACGGTCGGATATCTCGGTGGGGTCATCGCTCCACAGGGTGTGATCGTGGCCGCGAAGTCGAGCCGTAACGTTATTGGAATCCAGTTTGGCAGCGGTGTTCGCCACCAATTGAAAATAGTCGCCGAGGTGATAGCGCTCGGTCATGGCAGCTCCCTCTCCCGGCATCTGGACGCTATTCCACGATTTTAGCACACCGTGTTTCGCAACCCTGTAGGGACATTCGACGTTGCCAAACGCGATTGCGAGCATCTTCAACGCGATCGCGAGCGCCTCGAATGTCATTGCGAGCGCAGCGTGGTAATCCCGTCGCCTTACTCCGGGCTCTGGCTAAAAGCGGCAGCATCGCTCCGTCACTCCAGCGCCGCGTAATTCCCGACAACGACAATAGCCACGCCCCGGTACCACCGCGCGGTCCCGAAACGACAGTTATCCGCCGGGCGTATAATCTGCGCCAAATTTCGGGAGCGAATGGATGCACATGCCAAACTCTGAGACGCCTCGCAACGGATCCGCCCCGCTGTCCGGTGTGGCCGCTATCGGCGACCTGAACCTGCACTACCTCGATTGGGGCGGCGACGGTGATCCTTTGCTCGCCCTCCACGGGTTGGCCTCTTCCGGTCACTGGTACCGTCGGGTTGCGCCGTTTCTGACCACCCGTTACCGGATCATCGCCCCCGACCAGAGGGGCCACGGCGCAACCACTCAAGCCCCCTCCGGCTACGACTGGCAGACCTTGGCTGAGGATGCAGTGCGTCTGTTGGACCATTTTGGGATTTCCCGGGCGCCGGTGATGGGGCATTCGTGGGGTGGGCATGTAGCAAGCAATCTTGCCATGCGTTTTCCCGACCGGATCACGCGCGTTGTGATGATTGACGGCGGTTTCCAGGACGGCGGGCTGATGCCGGACCCCACGTGGGAGGCCTTCCGGCAGCGGTTATCACCCCGCCTGGTGGTCGGAACACGAGAAGAGTATCTGAATCGCCTCGCCGACAACCTTTCGTTTTGCTGGGGAGAAGACCTGGCGGAAATTGCTCTCACCATGGTTCACGAGGGCCCCGGCGGCCAGATGCACGACAACCTGCGCCCGCAGAATCACGCGCAGGTGCTGGAGACCATGTGGAACGAGCCGCCGTCCGTCGTGCTGCCTAAGATCATTGTGCCCGCGTTGGTCGTTGCCGCCGGCCCACGCGCCGACCGCGCGAATTCCCAGTTTTCCCGGCAGCGCGAGGTGATGGTCGCTGCTGCCGAAGCGGCCTTGCCCAACGGGCGCGTCCACTGGATCCCGGACACCATTCATGACATTGGATACCACAAACCCGAGGAGCTGGCGTCGGTGATCCGCGGCTTCCTGGCCGAGGATTAGCGCAAACGGATACAAAAAAGAGCGGCCGCTGCGACCGCTCTCCTCGCTCGTGCTGCGGGCTGATCAGTCGGCAGCTGCCGGCGACAGTCCGTCCGCGCCTATGACTTCCCCGCCGACCGGCGCAACATCGATGCTTGGCCCGGACAGCCCGTAGTTGATGGCATATAGCTGGGCGTACACGCCACCCGATTCCAGCAACTCGTCGTGGGAGCCTACCTCGGCCACGCGTCCCTGGTCCAACACCACGATCTTGTCGGCGTTGCGAATGGTCGACAGGCGGTGTGCGATCACTATCGACGTCCTGTCCTTCAAGATTCGGTTCAAGGCCCGCTGGATCAGCAATTCGGTGTGGGTGTCGATGTTGGCCGTGGCCTCGTCCAGCACCAGTATCCGGGGATTGCCGACGATGGCCCGGGCAAAGCTGATCAACTGTCGTTGACCGATGCTCAGATTGACGCCACGCTCGGCCAGCTCGGAATCGTATCCGTTCGCCAGTTCCATGACGAAGTCGTGGGCGCCGACTGCTGTTGATGCGGCGATCATCTCCTCGTCGGTAATTCCCGCGTTCTGGTAGCAGATGTTCTCCCGCACCGTACCGGAGAAAAGGTACGGTTCCTGTAGCACCATGCTCATCTGGTGTACCAGGGATTGCCGGGTCACGTCCCGTAGGTCGTGCCCGTCGACGGTTATCGATCCCCCGGTCACGTCGGCCGACCGATGCAGGAGGTTGACCAGCGTGCTCTTTCCCGCGCCGGTCGATCCTACGAGAGCGACGTTCTCGCCGGCTTTGATGTGCAGGTTGACGTTCTTGAGAACGTCGGTACCCGGCGTGTAGTGGAAGACGACGTCGTTATATCGGATCTCTCCGTCAACTTGCGGCAGGATCGAGGCGTCGGGTTTGTCCGTGACGTCCGGTTGCAGGTCCAGCACCTCAAAGATGCGGACGCCGGCCGCCATCGCTCGCTGCAGTTGGCTGTACTGCATGGTGAGTTGTCGTATGGGCTCGAAGAACCGTTGGATCCATAGTGCAAAGGCCGCGAGTGTCCCCACCTCCAGGGCATCCCGCTGTAGCAGGAAGCCACCAAACAGGACCACGCCTACACCGATCCCCAGTCCGATAAGCAACTCTACCATTGGTTGCAACATTCCGGAGTAGCGCGCGGCTTCCAGGTTGGCATCCAGATATTCGTTGTTCAACGTTCGGAAGTGAGCTAAGTTTTCGTCCTGCCGGTTGAGGCTCTGCACCACGCGAACGCCGGTAATGTTCTGGTTGTACTCGCCGTTGACCATGGCTATGGCGCGCCGTATCCGCATGAAAGAATGTCGGGCGAACCGTTGCCAGTACATGAGGATCAAGGTCAGGATGGGTACCACCAGCATGCACGCCAACGCCAGTTGCCAGTCGATCACCAGCATCAGGATGATGATCGCGCCGACCGTGACGAGTTCCGCCAACGCCAGCGCCATTAACTCGAAGGTTTCCTGCAACTGCAATACGTCGGACTGCATCCGGGACATGATCCGCCCGATCGGTGTCCGGTGGTAAAACGAGTTGGACTGGTTCTGCAGGTGGCTGAACATTCCCGCCCGCAGGTCGTACAGGATGTGCTGACCAGTAAGCGAGATGAAGATGAACTGCAGCCGGTTCGACAGGAAATGGATCACGGTAATGACCATGAAGGCCGCGCCAATGACATGCACCCGATTGACGTTTCCGCCGGCGACGGCCCAGTCGATGCCGTACTTGATGAGCAAGGGAATGGACGCGTTCACCGCCGCATAGGTGAGCAGCGAGGCCAGCGCGATCAGCGCGTACTTGCGATAGGGGCCGATATACGTAGCGAACCGTTTAACCACGCGGTTGTCGTAGACGCGTCCCACGACTTCTTCGTCGGTCAGGTTGTCGTTGGACGGCGCGAACATGCTGTCGGCCGAAGTGCCGCGCATCCCCCCCATCATGCCCCCGCCCATGCCCCCGCCGCGCATCATAAGGCAGCCCTCCCGTACGCCGGCACCGCCGCCTCGAGGAGGACTTCCTCCTGCGGCCGGAGCTGCAGCTCGTAGATGCTCTGGTAGATGCCGCCCGTGCGTACCAGTTCTGCGTGGGGGCCTCGTTCCGCAATGACCCCTTTGTCCAGCACCAGGATCTGGTCTGCTTCCCGGACCGTGCTCAGGCGATGGGCGATCACGAAGGTCGTCCGACCCTTCATCACCTCAGTCATGGCGCGGTGAATTTGTCGCTCCGTCTCCACGTCAACGCTGGAGGTGGAGTCGTCCAGAATGAGTACCGGCGGGTCAATCAGGATCGTGCGCGCGATGGACAAGCGCTGGCGCTGCCCCCCCGACAAAGTCGTGCCCCGCTCTCCGACCCACGTATCGTACCCTCCGGGCAGGGACATGATCTGATCGTGCAGTTGGGCAACCTTGGCGGCGCGTTCCACGTCTTCCTGGGTGGCGCCCACGACGCCGTAGGAGATGTTGTCTCGGATGCTGGCGCTGAAGAGGTACACGTCCTGGTGGACGATGCCCACGTTGTGCCGCAGCGACTGGAGCGTAAAGTCCCGGATGTCGGAGCCGTCGATGGTGATCTTTCCGGAGGTCACGTCGTAGAAACGGGGCAACAAGCTGACCACGGTGGTCTTGCCGCTGCCCGGCGCCCCCAGTATCGCGGTCACCTGACCGGGCTTGGCGTCCAGGTCAACCTGGCGCAGGGCGGGAGACCGGTCTTCGTAGGAGAACGCTACGTTCTCAAATTTCACGTGGCCGGTGGCCCGGCCCATGTCAGCCGCGTTGGATCGCTCCGAGACCGGGGATACCGTGTCCAGAACGGTGAAGAGCCGCTGTCCGGACGAAATCGCCCGCGAAAAGGTGTTGATGATCTGGGCGGACATGCGAACGGGGAACGTAAGCTGGTTCAGGTAGAGGAAGAACATCGCCAGTTGGCCCAGCGTGAGGTCGCCTCGAATCACCAGCCAACCACCGATCCAGAGGATGATGCCAAGGGCGAAGGTGAAGTACAGGGTCATCCACGCGCTGTTGGTGCCCTGCATCCGTTCCGCGTCGTAGTACTCAACGCGCAGTTCTTCGGCTTTGCGATTGTATTTGACCCGCTCGTAGTCTTCGGAAGCGAAGGCTTTGACGACATGCATGCCGGCCAAGTTTTCCTGGAGCACCGTGACTGATTGACCCATCACTTCCTGGACGTGCAGCCACTTGCGGCGCAGGGAGCGCATCACGAAAGACGACCGCAGGACGATGGCCGGCACGAATATCATGCTGACCAGCGCCAACTGCCAGTGAACCAGGACCAGAATGATGGGAATGGCCAGGATACGGATGACCACGTCCAGCGAGCGGATCATGCCCATGTTTACGAACCGGCGCATCGCCTCCACGTCGGCGGTCGCGCGCGACATCAGGTCGCCGGTGTGTTCCTTGTCGTGGAACGCAAAGCTGACGTTCTGGAGCTTGTCGTACAGCAGGTTGCGGCAGTCGAACGAGACCTTCTGCGACAGCGATTCCGTGGTGTACGTCCGGCCGAGGTCGCAGAACCCGCGACCAAGGCTGACCGCCAGGATACCGACACCGAAAACCGCCAGCGCCTGGAGAGAGAAAGCTTTCTCGAAGAACCCTTTGGTGTTTGGGTCCTGGCCAACCATCAGGTCGATGGCGTTCCCGAATAGCCAGGGAATGGCCAGCGAGAAACCGATTGCGAGCAGTGCTGTGATGTAAGCCAGCGCCAGGCGGATGGGGTAGTCGGCGGCCATGCCGATGATGCGCCAGAGTATGCCCATTATCGACCTTTGCCTGCGATGCGATCGGTCGGCCACCCGCTCAGGGTGTTGGCCGCCAAACTACGAAGATCACAGGAGCGCACGGCATCCGCTAAGAACCCGGATGCGATTATGAAATCAGATAGCATAGGGCTCGCAATATACACCTAAAACGTTGGCTCGGCAACGCTTACGCTGACTTCGTAACGACTTTTTGGCTCCGTCTGGTCAAAAGTATTCTGAGCCCCGTACCGTTCCCGCTCGCGTCAGGGCTCAACCGTCCGGACGGCGGGACCGGCTCTGTCCCGCCTTTGGCGCCCTTCTTTTATTGACCCGGCGCACGAAGGCGGACCAGAGTCCTGATCTCCGCGCTTCCTCGAACTGAACGTCGTCTAACGTTCCATCCGTTCCGGCGCAGACATGCCCATAAGGGTCAGCGTCCGTCGGAACACCACCTGCGCCGCGGCCACCAGCTTGAGGCGCGCCAGCGTCAACTCGTTGTCTTCCGGGTTGGCCGAAATGACCCGGCAGTTTTCATAGAAATGGTGGAACGCGGTCGCCAGCTCCATCGCGTAATGGGGTAGATGATGCGGCTCCAAGTTCTCCGCCACTTGCACCACAAGCTCCGAAAGCCTGAGCATGGTGCGGATCAGCGCGAGCTCATTGGGATGCGTCAGCAGCGAAACGTCCCCGGCGGAAAAATCGATGCCACGCTCGGCAGCGAGGCTCAGGATGCTGGCGTTCCTCGCATGGGCGTATTGCACGTAGTACACCGGGTTTTCCGACGACTCGCGGGTCGCCAACTCCAGGTCGAATTCCATTTGAGTCGACGCCGCGCGCGCCAGGAAAAAGTACCGGCAGGCGTCCATCCCCACTTCGTCAACCAGTTCTCGCAGCGTGACGAAATCGCCGGTCCTTTTTGACGCCCGCACCGTTTCGTCCCCGCGTTTCAGCGTGACCATCTGGGATATAAGCACGGTCAGGTTTTCGGGTTCCAATCCCAGCGCTGAAACCGCGGCTTTCATCCGGGGCACATGGCCCTGGTGGTCCGCCCCCCAGATGTCGATTACCCGGTCAAACCCCCGCCCGCTGAACTTGTTGTAGTGGTAGGCGATGTCCGACGCGAAATACGTGGGCTCACCCGAGGAACGCACCACCACATTGTCCCGGTCATCACCCAGGGCGATTGAATTGAACCAGAGAGCCCCGCTCCGCTCCGCGAGGTGACCGCCGTCGCGCAGCATGGATATCGCCCGGTCATAGTCGCTGGCGGGAGCGTCGTCGTTCTGGAAGAGCCAGCGCTCGCTGAACCAGTTGTCGAAATTCACTCCGATGGCGTCCAGGTCATCCCGGATCACGGTAACCATCTTCTCCCGCGCAATGTCTCCGATCCGGCGAATGGAGGCCGGCTCCGGCATTTCCAACAAGCCCGGGCCCTCGGCCTCGATGATTTCCGCGGCAATTTCGGCAATGTAATCGCCCTGGTAGCCGTTCTCCGGCATCTGGGCTTCCCGGCCCAGGGCCTGCTGGTAACGGGTCCACACCGAGCGGTAAAACGCCTCCATTTGGGAACCGGCGTCGTTGATGTAATACTCCCGAGTGACCTCGTACCCGGCCGCCTGCATCGTGTTGGCCAGGGCGCTGCCCAGCACCGCTCCCCGAGTGTGCCCCACATGGACCGGACCCGTTGGGTTGACGCTCACGAACTCGACCATCACCTTGCGTCCGTTGCCCACATCCGCCGCGCCGAACCCGTCGCCCGCAGCGAGAACCGCCTCAACCTGCTGCTGAAGCCATTCGTCGCTCAGCTTGAAGTTGATGAAACCGGGGGGCGCCGGTTCCAGGCTGCCGATCTCGGAACCAGGTTGGATGCGTTCCGCGATCAGTTGCGCCAATTGCATCGGGTTCGCTCGCGCCGCCCGCGCCAGGCGCAACGGCAGGTTGGTGGCGAAATCCCCGTGCTCCGGGTTATTCGGCCGCTCGATCTCGATGTCAGGCGCGGCGTCGACATTGATCACCCCGTCGCGGTTGGCCTGCTCCAGTGCGGCGGCGACAATTGCGGCTACAGCGTCTTTCAATAGCATGATGGTCATCCAACTGGGGAAAAGATTGCGGTGGATTGTACATGGTAGCATCCGGGCCGATTGCGCGTCCCGGTAACGGTCACCGCGAACGCGGATACCGGTTTCGGGAAAACCGCCCTCGTCCCCAACAAACGCCCGTGCCGCATTACGGCACGGCGTCGCAGATCCGGTTCCGGGCGTTCCGGTGGCTAAAGCGCCCAGAAGGGGACGCGGCGCCAGGCGCCCCTGGCCTGAAGACCGTTACCCTTCTGCGATTTGGAAGGGATAGCCCAAGCCGCTGGTTGCGGCGATGTTGGCGGTCAGGTATCCCTCCGCGCTCTGGGACATGCCGTTTTCGCCGCGCATTTCGTTCCCCTTGCCCGCCAGGGTGGCGGCCTTATCGGCGATGTCAGATACGCCAAAGGCCATGTGGTAGGGACCCGGGCCGAAGGTCTCTAGGTATCGGCCCATGGCCGAATCGGGATCCAGCGGCTCGGTGAATTCCACGTTGGTCTGGCCCACTCGATAAACGGCGTTTTTCATGCCCCGCGCGGGGAAGACCTCGATCTTCACCGGCGTCATGCCGAAGTTTTCCTCGATGTACTCCGCCATGGCGTCGGCGTCGTGGACAAGGATTCGGACGTGATGTATAAACTCGAACATCGCAGTTCTCCTGGGGCACAAAATTACGCTGGGAGCGGAGGCACGAAACGGTGGAGAGACGGATCCTATTGGTCGGGGGTGAAGAGTTCCGAGCGGCTGGCGCCGGCATGGACGGGTACATCCTCAGGTTGACCGGAAAGTCGAACCCCCGGGTCGCCATCGTACCAACGGCTGCCGCCTTTGAGAACCCCGGCCTCGCGGCGGCCAATGGTGTGCGCCACTTCGCAGGCTTGGGAGCCTCAGCGTTCAGTGTGGATGTGGTTCGCCGCGAAGACGCCGAAAAGCCCCGTGTCGTGGCGCAACTCGACGGCGCTGATGTCATCTACTTCACCGGCGGCAACCCGGAACACCTGCACTCGGTGCTCACGGCGTCACCCTTGCTCGAGGCCGTCGCCGCGGCGTGCGACGGCGGCGCGATCTGGGCCGGCTCCAGCGCCGGCGCTATGGTGTTGGGCTCGGTGATGCGCCGCCCGTCATCAGGCTCCCCGGTATCACCGGCGCTGAACATCGTCCCCGACGTGATGGTGCTCCCCCATCACGAGAGGAGTGACCCTCACGCTGTCACCGGTCAGCTCGCTGGTTCGGCGACCTTCGGCCTCACTGTCCTGGGCATCGACGGCGGCTCCGGGGTGCTCCTTGATCCTGACGGCGCCACTGCGCTGGGCGCCGGTAACGTCACCGTATATCGCTCCGGCCAATGGCGCCGGTACGCCGCCGGGGAAACGGTGCCTGGCTTGAAGGCCAGCGGCCCGGTTTCCTAGCCTCGCCGGGCCCGCAACTCCTCCCAAACCGCGTTCGGCGAAACGCCAACGGAAGCCATCAGCGTCAGCGTGTGGTACAGCAGGTCGGCAATCTCTGCCGGCAGGTTGTCCGTTTCGCCCGTCGCCGCCGCAAGCGCGGCCTCGCCGGCTTCTTCGATCACCTTCTGGCCCACCCGGCTGGGGCCCTCAGACAGCAGCTTGGCGGTGTAACTGCCCTCGGGCATTTCCCTCTGCCGGTCCTTGATAACCGCGAATAGCTCGTCCAGCACCCGGGGGCCACCCTCGGTGTTCGTGTACTCGTCAGGCAGGTCATCCATCCTGGTGTAGAAACACGACACTTCGCCCGTGTGACACGCGGGGCCGTCCGGGTCCACCTTGAGCAGGATGGTGTCCGCGTCGCAATCGACGTACCACTCGCGTAGGTTGAGGTAGTTCCCGGACACCTCGCCCTTGTGCCACAGGTCTTCCTGGCTGCGGCTGTAAAACCACACCTGGGTGCCTTCCACCGTCCGCTTGAGCGAGCCTGGGTTCATGTAGCCCAGCATCAACACCTGGCCCGTGTTGATGTCCTGCGCGATGGCGGGTACCAACCCTTTGTCGTCCAGCTTAACCTCGCTCATTCGTTCCTCCATGGGGCATTTCCTGGCCGATTTTCGCCAGGATGTCAGGCAATTCCAGCAGGTCACGGATCTCCGCGTCCGGCGTGGGCAGGTCAGGATCCGCGGCGTGACCGGACCGGTTGATCCATATCGCCGCCATTCCCACCGCCCGCGATCCCATGACATCCTCGAATTGGCGGTCACCCACGTAGGCGCATTCTGCAGGCTGCACCTTGAGCCGCTCAACCGCCGCGTCGAACAGCCGTCGGTCGGGCTTGTAGCATTGCACGGCCTCTGACGAGATGACGGCCCCCAGATTCGTGGGTATGCGCGCCGCTACGGGGTCCAGATATGCGTCGTCAGCATTTGATATCACCGCCAGTTGGTGAGTTTGGCTCAGGATCGACAACGCATCCACCGCCTCGGGGAACAGCGGCCGTGTGCCCAGGTCATCGATGGATCTCTGTGAGGCTGCCATCGCATCCCCCGGCACATTCAGCTCGGTGAACGCCGTGGCAAACGCGTGAGCCCAGCCGTCCAGGTACGAAATGAACGGTGCTCCCGGCGCGGTTCGCCGATCCCGGAAATTGCCCGCCCCATAGTCCCACGCGTGCCGTAACTCTTCCGGCGTGGTGTTGAGTTGTTGCTCCTCGATGATGGCAGCGAACGTCCGCTGCCACAGGTCGGCCCCGTCCTGCGCTATCGTGTTGAACATGTCGAATATTACCGTGGTGATGGCGCTCATCAGGTTCCTTACCGTTCGTGCTCGGCGGGGGTCAGATTCTCATCGGAACGCCGCAGGCGGCGAGGTATTCCTTGGCTTGGGCGATGGAGTAGGTTCCGAAGTGGAAGATGCTGGCAGCCAGCACCGCGTCTGCCTCACCGTCGGTAAAGGCGTGGTGCAGGTGCTCCAGGGTTCCGGCCCCTCCGCTGGCTATCACCGGAACCGGAACGGCGCGTGATATGGCTCGGGTCAAGGGCAGGTCATACCCGTCTTGCTGTCCGTCTTCGTCCATGCTGGTAAGCAGGATCTCTCCTGAACCCAGAGCGACCGTCCGCCGCGCCCATTTGACGGCGTCCAACCCGGTTGGGTTCCGGCCACCGTGCGTGAAGACCTGCCACCCCGAATTCAGGTCAACCGCCAGCGATGGGTCTTTTGGCGCCGGGAACTCTTCGCCAGGCTCGACTCGACGGGCATCGATGGCGGTGACGATGCACTGGCTCCCGAACTGTCCCGCTCCTTGCGACACCAACTCGGGCGTGTTGATCGCGGCGGTATTGACCGACACCTTGTCGGCCCCGGCGTTGAGCATGCGCCGCACGTCCTCGAGGGATCGAATGCCGCCTCCCACTGTGAGCGGTATGAACACCTGCTCGGAAACGCTGCGAACCACGTCGACCATGGTATTGCGGGAATCACTGCTCGCGGTGATGTCCAGGAAAACCAACTCGTCCGCGCCTTCGAGGTCGTAACGGGCCGCGAGCTCCGCCGGGTCGCCGGCGTCGCGCAGGTTGACGAAACTCGTGCCCTTAACGACGCGGCCAGCGTCGACGTCCAGGCAAGGTATGATGCGGCGGGTAAGCACAACGGGCGGATGCGTTCAGGGGAGGTTTGTGCGAATAGTATAGCATTCGCCCCAAATTGACTGGCCACGCTGGTGCTTGAAATTGTTGCCGGGTACTCGGTGGGCATCTATGATGGTGCATTGAACAGCGGCCACAGGCCGATTGCATACAGGAGGCAAACAATGGCATTGACACTCGCGGACAGCAACCGGATCATGGCGGCGGCCATCTCGCAGGCTGAGGAACTGAACATCAAAATCAGCGTGGCCGTCGTGGACGCCGGGGGGCGAATCATCGGCTTGCAGCGCATGGACGGAGCCATCTGGGCGTCGGCCTACGGCTGCCAGGGCAAGGCGGTCGCGTCGGCGGCTTTCGGACGGCCCAGCGGTGAGATGCAGGACCGGGCCACGGCTCCCACGCCGGCGGGTATCCGGGAGCGCTCCGGCTCCGAGATGATCTTCGGTCAGGGCGCGGTGCCCATCGTGCAGGGCGGCGCGGTCGTCGGAGCCTGCGGTGTCGGCGGCGGCACCAGCCAGGAAGACGAACAGTGCTCCGCGGCGGGAGCAGCGGCCCTGTAAACCAGGTACTCACCCGTCGAACCCGGAATCCGTCCGCGGCCAGGCGCGCCGCCAGCGCGCCACAGCCTCGCGGGCGGATTTTCCATGTCGGTCACGGCGTCAGCGCCAGTACTGATGCCGGGCTCCCGCTCCCGCCGACCAGGGGCAGCCGCCCGATGACCAGGGTCGCGCCGGTGGCCGGTAACCGTTCCAGGTTGTTCAGGCATTCCAGGATCATGCCGCCCCGGTGCGAAACCGTCCGGCTGACTTCGAGTCCGACCTCTGCCCCGGGGTCTACGCCGTGCGTATCTGTCCCGATCCCGGACGCCTCACGGGTGTCCATCAGCAACTGTGCCGCCTCGTTTGCGAACCCCGGCGTGTGCATCAGCCCATCGGACGCCAGATTGATGAACTGTTCCGGTTCGTCCCAATAGCGGCTCCACCCGGTCAGCAGCAGAGTAATCGACCCGGCTGGGATTTCACCGTAGCGGCGCTCCCATTCTGCAAGATCATCCACTGTTAGCGCGTAATCCGGGTCCTGTGCTGCCCGACCCCTTGAATCCATAACTACGGCGGGAACGACCAGGGCCTCGGGTGCAATGCCGTCCGGCCCGGGACCTATATCCCAAAACGCTGACGGTGTCGATATATGGGTCCCGCTGTGCTCGCCCATACTGAACCGGCGCAGGCAATAACCGTGATCCTGGATGGTGGCCGTTGTTTCGAATTGAACCGGCGGATCGCCCGGCCAGGTGGGGATGCCCGGCTTGATTGGGTGCGTCAAATCCACCACCCGGCGATAGGCGATGATCCGCTCCGGCCGGTCCATAGTATTAACTGAAGCGCTCAGGCGGCTGCGCCAAGCGTGTCGCGCGCCGGCGGTGTGCTCGTGTGCCCGATGCCCGCCGGGATCATTCCTTGCATGTTGGCTATGTGCTTGTCGATCCAACCCATCGCATCGGCGAAACTGCGCGTCGCGCCGAGTTCGGTCAGTTGGCCGAACCCGTTGCGCCCGTAGATCACGTAGCAAATCGACGGCACCTCGCCATGGATCAGGTACCCTCGGTAGGATATCCGTCGCCCGCCCGCCGGGATCCGGGCGGTGGCTACGGCGTGGGTGGCGTTGATGACACTGTTGCGGGTATCGGTGCTCATTTCGGCTCCTGTCGCGCTGGTTGCAGCGCATTTGTGTTGAGCACATGTTCTAACAAACGTCTGTTCTGTGTCAATGCCTGAGCCGTCAGATTTTCGGATGTTTGTTCCAATTGTTTTGCCGACTGACAATACAAAAGGCCGGCGTTACGGCCGGCCTGACTTGCGAGTTTACGTCGAATTGTTATCCGCCGTTTGCCTGCCGGAGGAACTGCTCGACGGGAATCGTCTCTTGGCTGGAGGTCTGCATGTCCCGGACCACCACCGTTCCGTCCCTGACCTCATCTTCGCCGATGATCACTGTGGAGGCTATCCCCAGCGCGTTGGCCTGCCGCATTTGCCCCCGCAACGCCCGGCCGCCGTTCGCAAGAATCGCACCGACACCCCCGTTGCGCATTCGGCTTGCCAGGCGCACCCCCTCGATGCGGGCGTCCTCTCCGATGGTTGTAATCAGGTAGCGCGGCGACGGTTCATCAGGAACCGGGGTTTCAGCGCGTCGCAGGTTGAGCGCCAGGCGTTCAATGCCGCTGCCGAATCCGATGCCGGGGGTGGGCCGTCCGCCCAACTGCTCGATCAAGGCGTCATACCGCCCGCCCCCGCAAATCGTCGACTGCGCGCCTTCAACCGCCGGCTGGATCTCGAACACGGTGCGCGTGTAATAGTCCAACCCCCTCACCAGCCGGTGGTCCGCCCGGTTGGGGATTCCGGCAGCGTCCAGGTACGAGCGGACCCGATCCCAGTGGGTCTGGCATTCTGCGCAGAGACACTCCACGGACTTCGGCGCTTCTTCCCCCAGCGCACGGCACGTCTCCACCTTGCAGTCCAGCAGTCTCAGAGGATTGCGCTCCAGCCTCTGCCGGCAGTCCGGGCACAGGTTGCTGGTCTGCTTCTGGTAATAGGACTTCAGGGCGGCGATGTAATCCGGGCGGCACTGCCCGTCGCCGATGCTGTTGGTCAGCAGCGTGATATCGGATAGGCCGATGTTGTGCATGAACGTCCACGCCAACTCGATCACTTCCGCGTCCACCGACGGGTCGCCGTCGCCGATGGCTTCCACGCCGAACTGGTGGTGCTGGCGGAAGCGGCCGGCTTGCGGCCGTTCGTAGCGGAACACCGGGCACAGGTAGTACATCCGCACGGGTTGCGCCTGATTGTGCATCCCGTGTTCCAGGTACGCCCGGCAAACCGGGGCCGTGCCTTCCGCCCGGAGGGTGAGCTGGTCGCCGCCGCGGTCCTCGAAGACGTACATCTCCTTTTCGACGATGTCCGTCCCTTCGCCAACGCCGCGCACGAAAAGCCGCGCGTCCTCGAACATTGGGCTGTCGATCCTGCCGTAACCGAACCGGCGCGCCACGTTGGTCGCGTGCGACTCGATGTAGCGCCAGTATTTTTGCTCTTCGGGCAGGCGGTCGGCGGTACCCCGGGGGGCCTGAAAGGTGGGCATGGTGTTGTCAACGCTCCTTCGGTATTGGCCGAGCGAATTATGATCGGATTGGCATTCGTCGCGGGTACAAAACGATCCAGGATCCGCGTTGATCCTTGGCTGGGCGTGCGGCCGGTGCCCGTTTCGCCGGCGGCGGACGATCCGCACCACGCTGCCCGGTGGCCCGGAAAGCGCGTCTGCTGTTCATTCTATCATCGGCCGCCGGAAGTCCGGTCGCGTGCCGATGCATCCCGCTTAGCTCGTCAGGCTTTGCCTTCTGCTTCAAGCCGGCTCACTTCTTCCGGTGTCAGCCCGCCGATGGTGCACAGCACGTCGCGGTTGTGCTGGCCCAGCGTCGGCGGCGGATTCGCCGATGTGTCGACGCAGCCGGTCAACTGCACCGGCGTGTTCACCGTTCGGAAGGGCCGGCCGTAGGTGTCCCCGCTGTCCACGAACATGTTCCGGTTCTCCAGGTGCGGGCAGCTGTCGAGGTCGGCCGCGTCCTGCACGATGCCCATGGAAAACCCGCAATCCAGAAGGTGCTGGTTCAGCTCCCGTTTCGGGATATTCTGGGACCATTCCTCAATGGCGGGCACGATGTGACTGATGTAGAACGGCCCCGTTACTCCCCGGCCCAGGTACCGCGGGTCTGCCGCCAGCTCCGGCCGGCCGGCCAGGTTCCACATCGCCGTCCACTTGTCGTCCGCGTTGCCGGCCCCGGCCAGCACCACGTAGCCATCCGACGCGCGCAGGGTCAGTTGCGCCGAGAACATGTTCTCCCGGGCCGTGGTCGTCACCTGGCCCGTGGATTGGAACAGCGGCATGCTGCTCGTGGTATGGGCCGCCATGCAGTCATACATTGCCATGTCCACATGCTGCCCCAGTCCGGTCTTCCGCCGCGATTCCAGCGCCAACATCACCCCCAGCGCCGTCCAGACTCCCGGCACTGAATCACCCATGTTGTCGCCCACCATTTGCGGCCCGCTGTCGGGCGTCCCGGTGGTCACCATCCACCCGCCCATGCCCTGCACGCACGGGTTGTTCGCCGGCCAGTTGGAGTAGGGCCCGCGCAATCCGTCGCTGTCCCCGTACCCGCTGATGCTGGCGTATACCAGGCCGGCGTTGATCTCGCTCAGCCGTTCATAGCTGAACCCCAGGCGGCTCATTGCGCCCGGGCCCCAGTTGTCCAGCAGGACGTCCGAAACGCGCACCATGTTTTCGAATGCTCGTTTGCCCACCGGATCCCGCAGATCCAGCGCAACACTTTTCTTGTTTCGGTTCACGCCCAAGTACCTGGCGCTCACTTGTGAACCGTCCGGGCCTTCCACGAAAGGATCGTTCTCGCGGGCACGGTCTCCGCTGCCCGGCCTTTCGATCTTGATCACCTCTGCGCCCATGTCCGCCAGGATCATCGCGCAAAACGGCCCGGCCACGATGTGCGTGGCATCCAGTACGCGTAACCCCTGCAGCGGCAGCGGTTGCAGGCTCGATTCGAGGTTGGCGGGTGAGGTCATGGTTTTGCTCCGTCAGCTTGCCTGGATTTGGAACGGCGTCGTCGCGTTGCGCCCGCCGTAACTATACGGGATGGAACGCTCGAATGCGTCGCCGGGATGTCCGGTGACGGGTAGCCCGATTCACCACACCGGGAAGCGGCGCCGACCCTTTCGCGGACCGCCTGCCTCGGCTGCCGTCCCTAGCGTGACCTCTCGCGGATGTAGTCCACCATTTCCAGCAGCGAGCGCCGTGGCGGGCAGTCCGGCAGTTCTTCCAGGGCCGCCGCAGCTTCCGAGCAGTAGTCTCGAATTACCGCAAAGCAGTCGGGCACAATGCCGGAACCGTTAATCATGTCCAGCGATTTCTGCAACAGGTGATCGACGTCGGGACCGCCGTCGGTTATCGACGTGAAAAGCCTGTCTATCGGGTTGTCCTCGGGATACCTTTCCATCAACATGATAGTGGGCAGCGTCAGCACTCCCTGCAGCAGGTCGTTGCCCACGGGCTTGCCGATTTCGCTGGCATCACCCTGGATGTCGAGCAGGTCGTCAACGATCTGGAATGCCATGCCCACGTTGTATCCGTACCTGCGCAGTGCCTGCACCTGGTGCTCTGGCGCTCCGCTCAGTACCGCTCCGGATTCGGCGGAGGTGCAGAACAGGGAAGCCGTTTTCCGGTAGATGCGTTCGTCGTACAACCTGCGGGCCTTCGAAGGGTCGAAGGTTGTGAAAAACTCGATCAACTGCCCGCTGGCCAGTTCCATGATCGTTTCCGAGAACCGGCGAATGACGCGGATCACTCCGGTATCGCAGACGAATGTGGCGGACGTGGCGAACAGGTAGTCTCCCAGCAGCACGGCGACGTGGTTGCCGTACAGCTTGTTGATGGTCGGCTTGCCGCGCCTCATGCCGGCGTTGTCCACGGTGTCATCGTGGATCAAGGTGGCCAGGTGCAGCAGCTCCACCGCTGCCGCCATGATCTGCGAACGTTTTTGGTCGTCTTCGTAAAATTCTGACGCCAGCAGGGTCAGCGCCGGGCGGACTCTCTTTCCTCCCGACCGGAGGGCGTAGTCCAGCAAAGGGTCGAGGTCGGCGATGTCCGTCTGGCACAGCTCGTGCAGCTGCTCTTCCACCAAGGCCAGTTTGTCGACCACCGGAGCGTAGATCGATACGGTTTGCAGGTCTAGCCCGGGCTGCACGGGGTCTCCTTCGTGTTCCGGGCCGTTAGACGGAAACGCCGAGCTCCGCGGCTTCTTGCTCGGCCACGTTGTCGTCCAGCTTGGCGTACAGATTCGACGGGTTCCGCAGGAAGCCGCCGGGCTTGATGGCCGCGATCAGCGCGTCGCTGTTCCACGGCTCATTGGTCACGTCGCCGTCGAAACCCAGGAATTCGTGGAGCTTCTGGCTGCTGAACGGCAGGTACGGTGCCAGCATGACCTTGAGGCAGTTCAGCGCCTGGATCGTGGTGCCGAGGGCGCGGGCGGCATCGGCCCGGTCCGTCTTGATCGCTTGCCAGGGCGCGCGCCCGTCCAGGTAGCGATTGCACTCCTGCGCCAGGCCGAATGCTTGAGATACGCCGGCGCGGAATCGCGTGTGGGCCAGGCTGTCGTCCACGGCTGCCATCGCGTCTCGCGTTGATTGTAGTAGCGCGCGTTCCGCGTCCTCCGGAGCGGCGGCGTCCACTGGAACTTGGCCGTCGAAGTTCCGGTAGGTGAACCGCAGCACCCGGTTCACCAGGTTGCCGTAGGTCGCCACGAGCTCGTCGTTGTTCCTCCGCACGAACTCGCTCCAGGTAAAATCGGTATCTCCCGTTTCCGGCATGTTGATCGACAGCAGGTAGCGCAGCGGGTCCGGGTCATACCGGTCAAGGTAGTCGGGCACCCAGACCGCCCAGTTCTGGCTCGTCGAAAACTTGCGGTTCTCCAGGCTCAGGAACTCGTTGGCGGGCACGTCGTAGGGGAGGTTCAGACCGCCGTACCCCATCAGCATCGCCGGCCAGATGATGCTGTGGAAGGGAATGTTGTCCTTGCCGATGAAGTAATACGCCCGCGCGTTCCCGCCCTTCCAGTAGTCCGTCCATGCATCCGTGCGTCCGCTGCGCGAGGCCCATTCCACGGCCGCCGAAAGATAGCCGATCACCGCTTCGAACCACACGTAGATGCGTTTGTCATCGTACCCTTCCAGCGGCACGGGAACGCCCCACGTCAGGTCGCGGGTGATCGCCCGGTCTTTCAGGCCCCCCTGCAGGAAGCTCCGCGTCGAGTTGGCTACGTTCGGCCGCCAGTGTGGCTGCTGATTGACCCAGTCCAGCAACGGTTCCTGGAAAGCGGACAACTTGAGGAAGAAGTGTTCCGAATCTCGGAATGAGGGTGTGTCCCTACAAATGCTGCAGAACGGATCCACCAGTTCGATAGGGTCCAGCGTGTGGCCACAGTTGTCGCACTGGTCGCCACGGGCTCGCTCGTTCCGGCAGTGCGGACACGTGCCTTCCACGTACCGGTCGGGCAGGTACCTATCGCAGCCGGCGCAGTAGGCCAGCAGCATCGTGTCGGGGTAGATGTAGCCCTGTTCTTTCAATCGCAGGAAAAAGTCCTGCACCACCTCCTGGTGGTTCGCCGTGTGCGTCGAGGTGAACAGGTCGAATGAAATTCCCAACCGTTTCCAGGTGTCCAGGAACTGCTCGTGGTACCGCTCAAGCACTTCCTGCGGCTCCACCCCTTCCTGGTCGGCGCGGATGGTTATGGGCGTGCCGTGCGCGTCGGAACCCGACACCATCAGCACTTCGTTGCCCTTCATGCGGTGATAGCGGGCGAAAATATCAGCGGCCAGGTAGCAGCCGGCGATGTGTCCCATGTGTAGCGGGCCGTTGGCGTAAGGCCACGCGACACCTATCAAGATGCGCTCGGGCACGGTAACCCTCCATAATTCGATGGCTGAACGGGCAGAACAATTCTAGCATAACGGGTGCGCGGCTTTACCGCACGAAAGCCGCGCCGGATATCCCGATTCGACGCGTCGATGGTGAGCGCGTCACACCCCTGATTCCCGGTAGGTCTTCCTGGCTGGTTTGATGCCGTCAATGCGGTAGAATACGCGCCAATCCATGACTGGCGTTGTGCTCGCCAAACTGGCAGACTGCCCCTATGACTGAACTCATTGGCCCAGACCTCTTCCGTCGCCTGAAAACCGTGGGCGACCCGACAGTCTCCCCCGACGGGAGCAAATGCGTTTATGTGCTCTCATGGATCGACGACGATACCTCGGAACCGCGGGCGCGCATATACCAGGTGGCGTTGGACTCCGCGAACGGAGACGGGAGGCCGCAGCCGTTTACCCAGGGCAACAACGACGGGCATCCCCGCTTCTCTCCCGACGGAGCAACCCTGGCGTTCCTGCGAGCCGGCGCGGGCCACAGGGATTCTACGCGGCAGGTTTGGTTGATGCCCGCCGGGGGCGGCGAAGCCGCCCCGCTGACCGACATGCCCGGCGGCGTCAGGGAGTTCGCCTGGGCTCCTGATTCGTCCCGGTTGGCAGTGGTGTCGGACGTGTCACCGGAGGATCATCCCGAAAAGCCGGACTTGCCCACCACCAGGGAAGTGCATCGCATCCGCTACCGTCACGACGCCATCGGCTGGCGCGGGGACAGCCATTTTCACCTGTTTCTCGTCGACGCCTCCACCGCCGCTTGCGTTCAGTTGACTGACGGAGACTGGGACGACATGGCTCCCTCGTGGTCGCCTGACGGTCGTCGCCTGGCGTTCATCTCCGGTCGCTCCGGCTCCAGGGACGTCACTGCCACCAACGAAATCTACGTGGTCGAGGTTCCGGATGGAGTCGACCCAGACGGCGAAGCACCCGAACCCGAACTGTGGTCGCGGGATTTGACCGACGTTGCCGCCGTCTCCTGGGCGCCCGACGGTCGCCGGCTGCTGGCTGCGGGTGGGTCCGGCGACGGGCTCATGGTGCTTTGGCAGGCATATCTGTACGTGCTGGAGCTGGGTTGCCCTCCGCGCCAACTGACCGGCGACAGCCTCCGCCCGTGCCTGGGTTACCCGGGTATTTCCCCTCCTCTCGAACTGCGGTGGCTGGATGGCGACGGTGACGACGAGCGGATTGTCTTCCTGGGCGACTCTGAAGGTGAAACCAGGCTTTATGAGGTCGCCATAGCACCGGAATGCGCCGCCGTTCCCACTGCTATTACCGCGGGAGGCGAGCTCCTTTCGGGCGTCGCGATGGATAGTGCGGCAAAGCGCTTGGTGGTCACCGGCTCGGACCCGACGAACCCGTCCGACGCTTACCTGATTGAGCGCTCTGCCGGGACGGATCAGTCAAGCCGGCGTCGGCTCACTGATCATAACGACGGTTGGCTGGCTCAGCATCCACCCGTGCTGATGGAGAAGTTTGTCCTGCAGCGGGAAGACTGGGACATCGAGTGCCGCTTGTACTATCCGCCCGGCTTCGATCCGGCAAAGCGTTACCCCTTGGTGCTCGAGATTCACGGTGGTCCCAACGGGGCATTCTACGATTCTTTCGTGCCGTGGCATCAGGTGTTGGCCGGCACTGGCTTCCTGACCCTCGCCGTGAACCCCCGGGGTTCGTCAACCTACGGCGAGGAATTCGTCAACGCGGTCCTCGGAGATTGGGGCGGCGACGACTATAGCGACTTGATGGCGGCCGTGGATGCGGTGTGCCAGCGAGACTACGTGGACAACGACCGGCTGGGTGTTCATGGCTACAGCTACGGCGGTTACATGACCACCTGGATGATCGGCCACACCGACCGTTTCCGCGCCGCCGTGGCTGGCGCGCCGTGCATCGACCTCTGGACTATGTACGGCACATCCGACATCGCCACCAGCTTCGGCGAGACCCAGTGGGCCATCCGCCTGGCCGGCGGCATGCCCATCAGCCGCCCTCTGGCCGGTGAGCTGGCACAGGGTGTGGACACTCTGGCATTTCGCTTGCTCCAACGGTCGCCCATCAAGTTCGCTCCTCAGGTCGAAACCCCGGTCCTCCTCCTCCACGGAGAATCCGACGCCAGGTGTCCCATCGGACAGAGCGAGCAGTATTTCCAGGTTATGAAGCGGCTGGGCAAAGAGGTCGAGATGGTTCGCTTCCCCGGCTGCGGCCACGGGTTTCTACGGACGGGGCACGTCGCGTTGCGGCAGGAATACCTGGAGCGCATGCTGGACTGGTTCCGGCGTTGGCTCTGATGAGCGGCACCCGGCGCCATCGCAGCCAGGTTGCATGAGAGCCGTTGCTCGTTTGACTCAGCATCCTCAAAGGAAGTATCACGCCATGACCAACCCCGATTTGAGCGCTGAACAGGTACGCAAGATGGCGGACCTGGTCGGCATACCCATCGACGACGCCGATCTGCCCGAGGTGGCAAACCGGTTTGCCAGCCTGATGCAGGAACTTGACCTACTGCGTCACATGGACCTGGAGGGCCTGGAGCCCGTCACCATCTTTCCAGACCCAGGCTTTCCCGATGCCGAAGGAGGCTGAAACCGGGCATTTGGATGTATCCGGTTTGGCCCCCATATCCCTGGATCTAAGCAGCCTGCGGAATGCTACCATCAGCCTCCGGCAAGCCTTGGAGCATAGTGAGGATGCGACCCTGATGGACGGCTTGGCGGATACGCTGCGCACTGTGATCCGGTCCGGAGTCATCAAGCATTTCGAGTTAACCTACGAACCCTCGTGGTTGTTCATCAAGCGGTGGCTGGAGACCAACGTCAGCCCGAACACGGGAGACGGTGTTACCCGGCGCGAGCTCTTCAGGCTGGGCGCGGAAAATCGCCTGATAGACGACGTCGACCGGTGGATGCGCTATCACCAGGCGCGTAACCGGACGTCTCACACTTACCGGGAAACCACAGCCAACGAAGTTTATGCGGTGATACCGGCCTTCCTGGAGGACTCTCAACTGCTGCTCGCGGCGTTGGAGGCTCGCAATGATTGACGTGAAGCCGGAGCAACTGGCCGAAATCAGAGAAATACTGGAGGAGTTCGTTCCCGGATGGGAAGTCCGAGCCTTCGGCTCTCGGGTTAAAGGCTTGGCCAAGCCGTGGTCTGACCTCGACCTGGCAGTGGCCGGGCCATCCTCTTTGGGTTGGCAGAACGTCGAACGTCTCATTGAAGCGTTCCAGGATTCAACTCTACCCTACCGCGTCGATGTACTCGACTGGCATGATCTGTCCCCATCTTTCCAGGAAATCATCAATCGGGAATACTCCGTTATCCAGACAGGCCAAACCGCCGGAGCTGCACCATGACCTCGTCCCATACCCACGACGACATCGTCTTTCTTTCTGCTGAAGCGACCTCGGACGCCATCCGCAGCGGGGATTTCACCGCCACCGATGCGGTCAACGCCTACCTGCGCCGCATCGATGCCATTGATGGCGAGATCAAGTCCTACATCACCGTGTGCCGTGAGGAGGCTCTGGGCGCCGCCGCGGACGTTGATGAAGCGTTGCGTCGCGGTGATGATTCTGCCACGAATGGCGCCCTGTTCGGTGTCCCCATGGCCATCAAGGACCAGTTCAACACTGAGGGCATCCTAACCAGCAACGGCTCCCGTGCCTACGCGGACCATGTGCCGGCCGAGGACGCCACGGTTGTCAGCCGTCTCAAGTCCGCCGGGGCCATCCTGCTCGGCAAGCTCAACCTCAGCGAGCTGGCCATGGGCGGAACCGCCGATCCCCCGTACGGTACCCCCCACAATCCCTGGCGTCGCGGACACACCCCCGGTGAGTCGAGCAGCGGGTCGGGAGCCGCGTTGGCGGCTCATCTCTGTGCCGCGTCAGTCGGGGAGGATACCGGCGGCAGTGGGCGCGGACCGGCTTCGTACTGCAACGCCGTCGGACTTCGCCCGACGTTCACGCGCATCAGCCGTCACGGCATCACCCCCATGTGCTGGTTCATGGATGCTGCATCGCCCATGACCAAGACCGTGGAGGATTGCGCGCGGGTTCTGGGGACGGTCTCTGGCTACGATCCTATGGATCCCACCACCAGTCGGCGACCGGTTCCCGACTATCGCGGCATGCTCGATGGCGACATACGTGGCATGAAGATTGGTCGCATGACCGAGTTGTGCGACGCGCCCGACATGCACCCGGACGTGCGGCGCGCCACGGATGCCGTCCTGGAAACCCTCGCCGGTTTGGGAGCGGAAATCACCGAGGTTTCCCTTCCGCTCACGGAAATCGCTGGAGCGATCTTCGTGGGCATCGCCGACACCGAGGGCGCCGGCGCCCGCGATGGGCTGATGCGGCGAGCCCCCGAACTATTGGACCGGGCTTCGCGCACGCGCCTTCAAAGCGCCTCCCTGGTGCCGGCCAAGGTTCAGAATAGGGCTATGAAGGCTCGAGTCCTGCTCCGGCTCCAGTTCGAGGAAGCCTTTCGGGAGGTCGACCTGCTCGTGTCCCCCACGGCTCCATATCCGGCGCCCCGGCACGATGCCCTGACCGCTCCGTTCGAGTCGGCCGACGATGTGCGGCAACGGTTCTTCTTCCGCCGTTCGTACACCGGTTGCTATCCGCTGGCCGGAATGCCGGCCGTGTCTATCCCCGGAGGCTTCACGGAAGACGGCCTCCCCATCGGCGTTCAGGTTGGCGGAGCGCCCTTCGCCGAGGGGACCATCCTGCGGGCCGCCTACGCCTATCAGGAGGCCACTGACTGGCACACTCAGCGCGCTCCGGTCTAGGGACTGTTCACACTAGCGATGCGGAGATGATATTATCTCCGCATGGAGATTACACAAGCTCAGTACGAAAGTATTGCCTCGGTCCTTCCCATTCAGCGAGGCAACGTCAAACTGTCCAACTTGCAGGTGCTCAACGCGATTCTGTACGTCGTCGAGCACGGCTGCACGTGGCGGGGGTTGCCGGCCCGATTTGGTAATTGGCATACCGTCTACACCAGGATGAACCGCTGGTCGAAGAATGGCGTGCTCGACCGCGTGTTTGAACACTTGCAGCGGGAACAGATCGTGCGCATCAAAATTGAAGCGGTAGCGATGGACAGCACCATGGTCAAGGTCCACCCGGACGGCACGGGTGCGCTCAACAAAACGGGCCCCAGTCCATCGGCAGGTCCCGAGGCGGCTGGACCACCACGATTCATATGGTTGCCGCGGATGCTCGAACTGCCATAACGTTCTCGCTCTCTCCGGGCCAGGCCCATGACGCACCGGAAGGGCGTAAGCCGCTGACCCGTCTTGGCCCGCAGCGCCCGCCACCGTTCCTGTTGATGGACCGCGCCTACGAGGGCAATGAAACCCGCCAACTGGCCCTGGGACCTGGGGTTCATGCCGGTGGTTCCACCGCTGAGCACCCGTGTCGACCCCTGGACCTATGACCGAGAGATGTACCAGCGGCGGAATGAGATCGAGCGGTTGTTCCGTCGCTTGAAGGGATTCCGCCGCATCTTCTCACGCTTTGAGAAGCTCGACGTGCTTTTCCTGAGGTTCATCTCTTTCGCGCTCAACATCGGTGCACTGCTTTAGTGTGAACAGTCCTTAGTCGGCGCCGTTCCTCAGGTTGTCGGCTACGTCCGGAACGTCACCCGCCGGAACGCTTCGGCCAGCGTCAGGCCGCTGAACTCCTCGTCCGGGTAGTTGTTGCCAGTTTCGGCGGCCTCTTTGGCCCGCGCCCGCACGAACCCTTCCAGGTCTTCTCGGGAACTCTGGCGCGCTTGCGTGCCGTGCGCCATCACCGCGTCCATCTTGGCGCTGAAATCGGCGGCTATGTCCACGAAGGCATTGGGGTTTTCCGAGCCCCAGAACATGATCGCCGCAGTTTTGTGGGGTTCTATTCCTTCGTCGGCGAATAGTTCGCCGAAGTGCAGGTGGTCTCGAGCGTACGGGAACACGGCGTCCAGGGTCACCTGCCCGGCAATCCGGTGGTCGCGGTGCCATTGCATGTTGCGGCGGTATGGTTCGGTCGTCAGCACCACGTCGGGTTTGACCAGGCGAATCTGTCGGACCAAGTCTCTCCTGAAGTCCGACGTGTCTTCGAGTTCGCCGTCCGGCCGACCCAGCATCACCATGTTTGTCACGCCAAGAACGTCCGCTGCCGCCAGTTGCTCCCGGCCACGCATTGCTGCCAGTTCGGCCGGGTTGATCTCGGCGTCGTCCGTGCCTCTGCTGCCATCGGTGCACAGCACGTAATGGACTTCCGAGCCGCCGCGGACCCAACGGGCTATGGTGCCCCCGGCCCACACCTCCGCATCGTCGGGGTGTGGAATAACCACCAGTGCGCGTTCGGGTGTGTAGTCCATGAATACGATCCTCCGGTCTGGATGCTGTCAAAGGGTGTGTGGAATGAAATGCCGTGAGCGGCCGGTTCGGACGACGGTTGTTGATCCCGGTTAGTCTTGTATGCCGGTGACCACTGGGACCGGTTCTTGCGCGCGAGGCGGCAGCGCGTCCGGCAACGGCTTGGCGTCTCCGTCGTCGCCCCACAACCAATGCGAGTCGGACGTCGAGTTCTTGGCCCCGTTGATTGAAACCCGGTCGGGAATGATTTCGCCGGCCAGAATGCCACCCGAAATGATGATGCGCATCGCTTCGTCCACGGTGATATCGGTCGAGGTCACCTTGCTCGACGGCACCACCACCAGGTACCCGGACGACGGCACCGGCGTGGTGGGCACGTATATGGACAGATACTCCTCTACGCCGTCCAGTTTGCCCAGATTGGACGTAATCAGGCCGATCGACAATACGCCCAATCGAGGGAACTCAAACAGCACGACCCCGCGGTATTGCTGCTCCTGAGTATCTGACAGGAAATCGATACCCACCCGCGTCGTGTTATACACCGCGCCTATTACCGGTATCCGGCCAATCACATCATGCACCTGGTTGATCAGGAATTTGACCACCGCCCAGCCTATGAGCAGGCCTACGACGTAAATGACCACCAGGACTGCGGCTATGCCGACCAGGTCGCTCCAATCGAACCCGCCCGTTTTGGGGATATTCAGCGCACGTACGGCGGGTTCCAGCAGTGAGGCCAGGATGTCGTAAAAGAAATTGAAGACAAAATAGGTCACGAGCACCGGCAGGAACACCAGCAGACCTGCCACCATGCGTCCCTCCAGGTGGCGCAGGGCGGAGGCGAACGGCCGTCGGCGCCGGGGCGGGTTCCGCCGGCCTTGACCCGGGAAATTGGGGAATCCCAAGTCGTTCGGTGAGAGTGGCCCGGCAGATGGCCGCATCAGCGGGCCGTGTCCTGATCAAGTCCGGCCGATCCAAGGCGGTCATAAAGCGCCAGCAGGCGACCCGCTACCTGGTCCCAGCTCAGGTCTTCGGCCCGGGTTCGCGCGGCCCGGCCCATGCTGTCCCGCAGGTCCTCGTTGGCCATTATCATCTCCAACGACTGCGCGAACGCTTCGGGGCAGCGCCACGATTTCAGGTACCCGGTCCTGCCATGCTGGACTATTGTGGAAAGTCCGCCCACGCGGGAAGCCACCACCGGGGTTCCGCACGCCATGCTTTCCAGCGCGGCGAGACCGAAACTCTCGTAGAACGACGGCACGATGCATACGTCGGCGGCGGAGTAGTAAAGGGCCAATTGTTCCTGGGGCACCCGGCCCACGAATTCGACTGTGTCGCCCAGTCGAAGTTCATCGGAGAGCCGGTGCAACCTTTCCATCTCTCCGCTACCGTCGGCATCGGAACCCACCACCAACACCTGCAATCCCTCTTCGGATTCCAGTGAGGCGGCGGTATGGAGCAGCAGGTCCACGCCCTTCAGCGCTTCGATCCGGCCGACGAACAGTAGCACCTTGTGTCCGTTCAGGCCCAGCTCGCGGCGCGCCGCCGTCCGCCCGATGGGCTGGAATCGTCCCAGGTCGACCCCGCAAGGTATTAACTCCACGCGCCTTCGATCAGCCGCGTACAGCCGAACCATCGCGTCTCGCTCGTGCGGGCTGAACGCCACCACGCAATCGGCTTCGCCGATGATGCGTTCTTCGGTCGCTTGCCGCACCGGTGGTTCCTGCTCGCCTGACCGTGACTGCATCTTGATCCGCGACAGCGTATGGAAGGTGACCACGTGCGGCGTCCCGCTCGCGGCGGCCAGTCGCGTTCCGGCCCATCCGCTCAGCCAATAGTGAGAATGGATCGCTATGTATTGAACATCGTTGCGTTTCTGGTACGCCCTCACGCCGGCCACGAAATCATCCAGGTAGTTGGCCAGATCGGGCAGCGCGGCGTCAGGGGGCCCGGCTGGTACGTGCACGTAGTTGGCTCCGTCGACGCCGGCCTCGTCGCACTGATAATCGTGCTCCCGGGTGAATACGTCGACCGTTACCCCCCTTCCCGTCAGTGCCCGCGCCAGTTCACGGACGTGCACGTTCATTCCTCCCGCCTTTCCCTGCCCCGGCGCGGCCAGCGGGCAAGTGTGGTAGGAGATCAGGGCGACACGCTGCGGACAGTCAGATATCAACGGGTAGCCCTCCGGTGACCGGGGAGAAACCCCGGCGCGGCAAACCTGGATGCTATGGTCGAAATCCTGGGCATCGCCCGTGTCAGCATTCTGACGCTACTCGTCGCCATCGCGTGGTTAACCCGAGCGCTCCAGCGTTATCCGGTAGAGATGATGGTCGTGACCGCCCAGCCTGTATTTGTAGGGTTCGTTTCCCCTCAGGAAATCGAAGTATCGATATCCCCCTTCCAACGCGTCACGCAGGCACAGGGCGTGGAGCAGCAACCCGACGCTGTAGTAGCGGTATTCCGTATCGTGACCGCTGTTGTATAGCATCCGCACGCCATCGTAATCGAGGCACAGTGAGGCGGCCACCGGTTTGTCGTCCATCTCCAAGAAGAAGAGCCGGAGAACTCCCTGGGCCGCCGTGGCCGCGATGAGCCGCCGGAAGAACGCTTCCCGGTCAGCGGTGAGAAATTCAGCCTTCGCCGGGTCGCTGTCTCGCATCAGTGCGAGGAACGTGTCCGTGCGGTCGGCGGCCTCGGCCGGATCCGAGACGCAGAACCACCGCCAGTTCTCGTGGGCCTCCAGGCGGCGCAGTTTCCGGCGCAGTTCGTGCCGGTCCTTTTTGCTCAACCCTGCCAGATAATCATCCCAGGTGGCCGGCAGATCAATTCGTGGCGCAACGTCTTCCTCCGCAATGTCCACCGAATATCCGCGTGCCCGCGCCAATTCGGGGAGCAACGCCAACGTTGGAGAATCTTCCCCAACCGAATAGAGGTCCAGTTGTCGGCCGCCGCCCGAGTCGATTGCGTCCAGCAGAGCCGGGAAAAATGCCGGCTCTGTCCCGCGGGCGATCACGAAATCGTTGTAATCAAACGTGTCGCTGTTGCCCACGAAGGAAAAATTGTCGCCACAGCGCGACAGTGATGCCAGGGCGGTTAGTTGGCCCGCAGCGTCGGTCAGGTAAAATCCTGCCAACGACCGGCCGTTTTGGAAGGCGCTCCACCACAGTTCCTGCCACTCGGGCGTGATGTACAGGTTGTTCACCACCGACCGGCCCAGCAATTCTTGCCATTGCTGCCGAACTTCGTCGAATGAAGTGATGGGGGTTGCTGGAGAGGTTGATGTCATGCTGGCAGCGTTGGTTATCCTCGGTTGTTCAGGAGGCCCAGCAGGTCGCTCGGCGTATACGCCGGCGTGGCGCCGTTTTCCCCGCCGCCGGGCCCTTGTCGTATCGCGGTCGTGATGACCCTATGTCCCGGTTTTTGGACACCGCGCATGGACATGCACAGGTGCTCCGCCTCCACGCGGCAGGCCACCGCCAGCGGTTTTACCCGAAACATTACGGCGTCGGCCAATTGGCCGGTCAGGCGCTCCTGCACCTGCAGTCGCCGGGCGGTTGTTTCCAATGCCCGGGCAATCTTGCTTATCCCTGCGATGTGCCGGTCCGGTACGTACACCAGGCTTGCTCGCCCGAAAAAAGGCAGGAGGTGGTGCTCGCACATCGAATAGAAGGGTAGATCGGCGACCAGTACCGGGTCGTGGGTCACGTCATCCGAAAAGATCGCGTCGATCTCGGCCGCCGGGTCCGTCCCCACTCCCGAAAAAAGTTCCCCGTACATCTCTGCGACGCGTTCCGGCGTTCGCCACAGCCCCTCACGCCCGCTGTCCTCGTCAATGTACTTGAGGATGGCGCCCACCGCGACCTCGACGGCCGCCAAGTTTATTTTGGGTCCGGCGCTGGTCATCTGGCGGGCAGCGTTTCCATTATGGCGTTCTCGATGGCCTCCAGATTGGGCTTGACTTCAACCGTGTCGGCTTGGGCGCTGCTGACAGCCATGTCCGGGTCTTTCAGCCCGCTGCCCGTTATGATGCAGACCACCCGTTTCCCGGTCAGGTCCAGTCCGTTGTGTTTCAATTTGATCAGGCCGGCGACCGAGGCGGCCGACGCCGGTTCCCCGAATATGCCCTCTCGCGAGGCCAGCAACCGGTATGCCTCGAGGATCTCGTCGTCGCTTACCGCGTCGATGACGCCTCCCGACTGATCACGCGCCCGCTCCGCAAATTTCCAGCTCGCCGGGTTCCCGATGCGTATGGCCGACGCAATCGTCTGCGGATACGGGACTGGCTCGCCGCGTACGATCGGCGCAGCCCCCTCCGCCTGGAAACCCATCATCTTGGGCAGAATTTCGTTCCGGCCAAGCTGGTGATACTCGACGAAGCCGCGCCAGTACGCCGTGATATTACCCGCGTTTCCCACCGGAATGAACAGGTAATCCGGCGCGTCTTCCAGCACGTCGGATATCTCGAATGCCGCGGTCTTTTGCCCTTCGATGCGGTGCTGATTGACTGAGTTGACCAGGGTGATCGGATTGGTCTTGGTGAACTCCCTCACCAGGGCCAGGGCCGCGTCGAAATTGCCGTCTACCAGGAGTATTCGGGCTCCGTACGCCATGGCCTGCGCCAACTTGCCCAGCGCCACTTCGCCCTTGGGAATCAGCACCCAGGCGGCCAGGTTGCAATACGCGGCGTAGGCTGCGGCCGACGCGCTCGTATTGCCGGTGGAGGCGCACATGACGCCAACGCTGCGTTCTTCCAACGCTTTGGCCATCGCCACCACCATGCCCCGGTCTTTGAACGATCCGGTCGGATTGCAGCCCTCCAGTTTGAAGAAGAGGTCGGAGCAACCCAACTCGGGCCCCAGTTGACGGGACCGCACTAGCGGCGTATCGCCCTCGCCCATCGAAAAAATGGGTGTCTCTTCATTCACCGGAAGCAGGTCCCGGTACTGTTGTAAAACGCCTACGCCCATTCTCTACCAAGTCTGGCGGGATCGTGCCTCGGTCTTGCCTGGTAACTTCAATCGTTGCGTCGGGTTGTCGTTTGAGATCGCTCTACTGTTCGATACGGATCAGATTGTCCACGCTTACCACCACTCCCAGTTTCGCAACCGCCGCCAGAGCCGTCTGCACGTCCGCTTCCCGGGAGGGATACGTGGTGATAACTAATTGCGCGGTGCCGCTGCCTGGGTCGGTATCCTTTTGGATCACGGTGGCGATGGAAATGTTGCCGTCGCCCAGCAGCCGCGCTATCTGGGCCAGCACGCCGGCTTGGTCGGCGCACGTCAGTCGCAGGTAGTAGGCGCTGGAAAGTTCGTCGATGGGTCGGATGGAGTTCCCGACTTGGTGGCCGCGCCCGTTCGGAACCGGTAACAGCGGTGGCGGGCCGGCGCTGTCGATGAACCTCACCACGTTCAGAATGTCACCCATCACCGCGCTGGTCGTGGCGTCGCGTCCGGCTCCCTGTCCGTGCAGGATGATTTGGCCGCACAGGTCACCGGTCACTTCCACGGCATTATACACGCCGTCCACTTTGGCCAGCAGGTGGTCCTCGGGAACCAGGGCCGGATGAACCCTGGCCTGGACTGTCCCGTCCGGCTGGGCGGCCGCGATCGCCAGGGATTTTATGGCGTAGCCCAACTCGGCGGCATAACGGAAGTCTTCGGGACCCAGGCGACTGATGCCTTCCGTGTGGATGGCCTCGTGGGGTATTGATTGGTGAAACGCCAGGCTGCCCAGCACCGAGAGTTTGTACGCAGCGTCAATTCCTTCCACGTCGTTGGTGGGATCCGCTTCGGCGTATCCCTGGCTCTGGGCTTCTGACAGGGCCTCGGCGAACGGGGTCTGGCTTCGCGCCATCCGGGTCAGGATATAGTTAGTGGTTCCATTGATGATTGACCGGATCGAACGGATGTCGTTGGCCAGCAACTGTGACATCAAGCAGCCGACGATGGGGATGCCACCGCCGGCCGATGCCTCGAACAGCAGGTTTACGCTTTGGGACTGTGCCAAGGCCAGCAATGACGCGCCGCGTCGGGCCATCACCTCTTTGTTGGCGGTCACCACATGTTTGCCGCCGGCCAAGGCGCGTTCCAGGTATTCGCCGGCCGGAGAGTCTCCCCCCATCACCTCCACGACCACGTGGATTTCCGGGTCGGCCAGTATATCCTCGGGATTAGTAGTCAGCACTCCCGCCGGAGGAGCCGGCTCACGGGTTTTGCCGGCATCGCGCACCAGCGCTCTCCGCAAACAGACCGTGCGCCCGGTTTTCCGCTGGATCTCTTCCGCGTTGTTCGATAGTGCCGCAGCGACGCCGCCCCCGACAGTACCCAGACCCATCAGGCCGATATTGATTGGTTCCATCGTACCGGGCATATCGAAATACTGTTTTCTGGCTGGCTCTGAGAGGCGTTGGAACTTGTCGTGACCCGGGGGCCCGGTTTCCCGGGCGTATCGAGGTCCCTGGGAAGCCTACTGCTGCGGTTGGGGAGTGACCCGCGGTCGTGTCAAACGAACCTGGTCAGTCACCCAAGCGTACCGGTTGCTATCAAAGTTGATCTTTACCCACCCGTCTTCGGACCCGCGTTGCAACTGGTCGTCCTTCCATTTCTCGACCAGCGCGCTGGCCATTTGGAACAGCATTCGGGAATCGACCTCCTGCGTTTCCGGCCCACCGATGGCCTGGATGATGAAGATCGACTCGTCCACGTAGATGGGAGGGGATATTTCGCCAAGTTCCAGCGTGGCAGGTTTGCGTGTTTCGCTCCCGTCTTCGGCTATGTCGGTCTCGCCGAACAGGTAGCGGTCAAACTCCGGGAACGCTCCTTCAGGCACCCAACCGATGTATCCATCCGAGCCGGAAATCTCTCGGGCAACGGACGCGAAATCCTGACCCAGCACCAACCGCTCGCGTACCCCTTCGGGAGATGCGGTGGAGTTCAGGCTGAGCGTAACGGCTTGGATCTCTACCTGCGGCGCCTCCTCCGGTAAGTTCGCCAGCATGATGCCGAACAACGAGCTCTGGTGTAGCCGCTCTTCCATGATCCGGTGGTAGGTGTCGTTTGTCAGGTTGACCTGGGTCAGGAAATTCGTGTAGGTGTTGTCGAACTCGGCGTCCAATTGGGCGTCGCTTACGTCCTGCCCCGGCTCCGGTTCCGGCCGGAATTGGCCCTTGATCGCATCGTCAATCTGTTCGTCGGTGATCTCTATGCCAAGACCGGGCGCCGCCTGGCGCAATATCTCGGCGTGCAGCAAGTCCGTCAGCAATTGGAACGGTATCCGGCTGAAATCCACCTGTCCACCCTGGTAGCGGTTGATCCCCTGCAGCACGCGGATCCGCTCGACCAGGTCACCCATGCTGAATTGTTCGTTCCTGACCTCTCCGGCCATTACCCGCGGCGGGAGGATAAACTGCTGAAACACGCCGGCCAGCACCACGCCGACGATCACCAGTATCAGCACGGCTCCGACAACAATTGCAATCCGTTGCCGGCGTGAATCCAGCCGGCGCCGGTTGCGCGCTGCCTGCGCGATGTCGGCGTCGCTCGTGCCCAGCCGACGACTGCGGCTGGCCGCGTTTCTGCTGGGACGCCGCCTGGAAGGCTGTTCCGACGGTTCGTCGGCCTCGGCGGCGCTGCGTTTCCAGGGCAGCGTTAAGTTCAGCATCTGGGATGGGGCCGATCAGCGACCCGAACGCATGCCGACGTTGATGCTGTGTTCGGGAGCGTACGGCAGCAGGGCGAGGTAGCGGGCCCGTTTGATTGCCTGCGCCAGGAGCCGCTGGTTTTTCGCCGAAGTTCCGGTCTTTCGGGTGGGCTCGATTTTGCCCTGCTCCGAGATGTACCGCCTCAGACGGTCGACGTCCTTGTAGTCAGGCGTAACCCCCTCAACCGTGAAGGCGCACACTCTCCGGCGCGGTCCATAGCGCCGCCCGCCGCGACCACCGCCGCCGCGCGGCCCGCCTCGTCCCGGCGGTCGTCCGCCCGGTCCACCAGGTCGCCCACCCGATCCACCGGGAGGCCCACCACCCGGTCGCCCACCCGGTCCACCGGGAGGCCCACCACCCGGTCGCCCACCCAGTCCACCGGGAAGAGGCCCACCTGCTGGCGATGCCGGCGGCGTACTGAAAGACGGAGATGAGGGTGCGGATCCTGGCGTGGTCATTATTCGGGCTCCTCGGGGTTTCTGGGGTTCGGGTGTCGCAGTTTTAATTAGAAGGGAAGGTCGTCAACGTCCATCGGCCCGCCGGCGTTGCCGGCTCCGTCGCCGGCCCCGCGCCGGTCGTCGTATCCGCCGCGTTGGTCGCCGTACCCGCCGCTGTCGGGTCGATCGCCGTAGCTGGGTTCCGGTTGACCGCCGTACCCGCCGCTGTCGGCCCGGCCGCCGGAGTTGCGGTCCTGTTGCCCGCCGTAACCGCCGTCATCCATCTGGTCGTCGCGACGACCTAGCATTTGCATGTCGGTTACCGTCACGTCGAGCGAAAATCCGGGCGTTCCATCACGACGGTCGTACTGGCGGGAACGGAGGCGGCCTTCAACATAGACCTGTTGTCCCCTGCTGAGGTACTGGTTGCAGGTATCTGCAAGCCGCCCGAAAGCAGTGCAATTGAACCATTCGGTTTCTTCGCGCCGCTCTCCGGCGGCGGTCGTGTACCGGTGATTGCTGGCAATGCTGAAAGACGTCATCGGATTCCCGGAGGCGGAGTACCGCATCTCCGGATCCCGACCAAGGTTGCCGATGATGATGATCTTGTTCACTGGAACCTATTACGCCTGGGCGTCCCCATCGGTTTCGGTAGTCGGCTCGGTCTCCGGCGCCGCGGGCTCGGGTGTCGCGGGCTCTGGTGCAGCTTCGGAGGCTGGCTCAGTGTTTGCAATCGGTTCAGCAATGCCAGCCGGCTCAGGAGCCGGCGCCGCTTCAGCGGTCGGGGCAGCGCTAACGGCCGGTTCGGCGCTACTGGTTGGCTCGGCGCTACTGGTTGGCTCGGTGCTACTGGTTGGCTCGGTGCTACTGGTTGGCTCAGTGCTTGCAGCAGGAGCGGGCGTTGCTGTGGCTTCGGCGCTGGCCTCTGCGGCCGCTGCCGGTTCGGCAACTTCTCGCGTTGCCGCCCCAGCGGCGGGAGCATCGGGACTCGGTGCCGGCGTGGGCAGAACTCCGGGAGCGCCACTTGGCCGGCGATCCGAGAAACTGCCGGCCGCTTCCGGTACCGGTCCGCCACCGTCCTGCCGCCGTCCGCGTCCCGGCGGGATGTACCGCGACGGGGCGGTCAAAGGCCCAGGAGCCGGTTTGTCGGGCAGCGGCCCGTCGCAATTGACGATCAGCGACCGCAGCACCTGCTCGTCCAGCCGCAGATAATTTTCCAGCTCCCGGTTGAACGAATTGTCCACGGTGAACGTGCTGAGGTAATACGCTCCTTCCAGGAAATTGTAGTTCCCTTTCCGGATCGGGTACGCCAGCCGGCGGGTTCCCCAAATCTGCTCCGCGGTGATTTCGCCGTCTCGGTTGGCGATGAATGTTTTGATCTCGTCCCATTTGGCCGATGCTTCATCTTGGTTCAGCATCGGGCTGAGAATTGTTACCATTTCGTAGTGACGCAAGTTCGAATCTCCTGAATTGGTGAAAACGCAAAGGCGATTATAGCATTCGGCACCTTGAGTGTCAGCACGGTCGCGGCGCAAAATCCCCGGATACCGACCGTCCCCACGCTCTACAACTGCCGGCGCCACCGGTCAAGGCCCCGCCGCGTTCGAATTCGACCCAGCCTGCGGTCAGTAGTCGAAATAAACCCCGCTGACGTGGCGGTGCAATTGCCGGCTGAGTTCCGCGATCCGGCCCAACAGCTGCCGTTTGTCTTCGGTGTCCGGCCACTCGTATAAAACCAGCGACCCGAGCCTTCCCGCCAGCCTGTTCGCGGCTGCGCTCGTTTCCCGGTTTGGGCCGGATCCGACGGCTGCCAGTTCCTCGGCCATCGTGTCCACGGCCCTCCGCATTGAGTCCGGCAACAGTGGGTCCGTGATCAGCAGGTCCAGCACTTGGTCCGCCGCGATCTCCACGTTGTACTTCCGGTTGTACGCTTCCTGGGCGTGGTAGAACCGAAGCAACGTGGTCCAGTCCGACTCCGTATCTTCCGTTGGCTCTTCCCCCAGATCCAACTGCGCCAGCAGAAGGTTGCTTGCCAATTGGGACCGTTCGAGGAACCTTCCCAATTGCATGAAGTGCCAACCTTCGTCCCGATACATCGTAGCGGCGGCCACGCCCATGAATTTTTCGATGTCCTCCGCCGTTTCCGCGTAGAAGTTCTCCGGCGAGGCCATCCAGATGTCCAGGATGCTGATCTGTTGGAGTTTCAGATACGACAGGTTCAGCGACCGCCACATCTCGCTACTGATGCAATGCCGCATCTGGCGGGCGTTTTCTCGACCCGACGCGAAGCAGCTCCACATCGAACCGTTGTTCGTGCGCTCGAAGGTAAGGTCATCGGCCAAGGTGAACGAATCGGCCATCGTGAACTCGTCACTGACCTGTTGCATCTGCGACTGGCCACTGGCGTTCACCTCCCACTGGACCTGCAATGATTCGCCCGCACCCGCGGGCGCCATCTCCAGGGATGCCCCCGGCGGCTCTCGGTCCAGGCTGTTGTAGATCCGTCGCCAGCCGGAGTAGATTTCGCTGACCGGACGGTCCACCAGGGCCTCCGTTTGCAGTTGCAGCAGTCGGCACTGATGGCTGGCCCGTTCCAGATACCGGCCCATCCAATAGAGGCCCTGTGCGCTTCTAGCCAGCAACTCGGTTACTCCTCCAGCACCCAGACATCCTTGCCGCCGCCTCCCTGGCTTGAGTTCACCACCAGGCTGCCCCTCCGCAGGGCAACGCGGCAGAAGGCTCCCGGCACGATCCGTGTGGTCTGCCCATGCAATACGAACGGTCGCAAGTCGACGTGGCGCGGCTCGAAGTTGCCGTCGATCAGGCAGGGCGACCGGGACAAGGCCAGCGTGGGCTGGGCGATGAAATCAGCCGGGTTGGCCCTGACCTGCTTGGCGTAGTCCTCTCTCTCGTGCGGCGTGGCGTGAGGACCCACCAACATTCCATAACCACCCGATTCTCCCACCTTCTTGACTACCAGTTTGTCCAGGTTGTCCAGCGTATATTCCAGTTCCTGCGGCCTGCGGCAGAGGTACGTTTCCACGTTCTGGATTGTGGGCTCTTCGTTCAGGTAGTAACGGATCAGGTCCGGCACGTAGGCGTACACGCTTTTGTCGTCGGCTACCCCCGTCCCCGGCGCGTTCGCCAGGGCAACGTTCCCTTTCAGGTGCGCGTCCATCAGGCCGGGAACCCCCAGCACCGAGTCGGGCCGGAAAACCGATGGGTCCAGGAAATCGTCGTCCACGCGGCGGTAGATGACGTCAACCCGGCGGAGTCCGGCGGTGGTTTTCATATAAACGAAATCGTCCCTGACCACCAGGTCACGCCCTTCCACCAGTTCCGCGCCCAGTTCGTGCGCCAGGAACATGTGCTCGTAGAAGGCCGCGTTGTAAATGCCAGGGGTGAGCAGCGCGATGCTCGGGCTGGCCCGCTCCGTCGGCGCCAACTCCGTGAGCGTGTCGAGGAGCAAGCGTCCGTACTGTTCCACCTCCAGCACCTTCGAGGCACGGTACAGTCGGCGCAAGCTCGTTTTCACCGCCTTCCGGTTCGCGATCATGTAGGAAACGCCCGAGGGCACTCTCAGGTTGTCTTCCAGCACCCGAAACCCGTCGTTCGTGCGTACCAGGTCGGTGCCGCAGATCGCTACCCAGGTGCCCTGCGGTGGAGTGAACCCCCGCATCTCCAACCGATACTGCGGGCAGCCCAGGACCATTTCCTCTGGGATCACTCCGTCCCTGGTCGCCTGCGACTTGCCGTAGACGTCCTGCAAAAACAGGTTCAACGCCTTCAGGCGCTGCGTCAGCCCGGCTTCCAGTTCCCTCCACTCCGACTCGGCAATCAACCGGGGCACGCAGTCCACCGGGATGATGTGTTCGTCCGTTTCGTCGTCCCCGTAAACGGTGAAGGTGATCCCCTCGTTGGAGAAAGACCTCGTCACCCTTTCCTGGATGGCGGTCAACTCTTCAGTAGAGAGGTCGGTCAGCGCACGATGCAATCCCTCCCAGTTGTTCCGGGTTCGCCCGTCGCCGTGAAACATCTCGTCAAAGACGTCCGGGTCAAGACTGTACTCTTGGAACCGATCTGCCGTAGTCACGTGTTCCCCTCGAGCCCGTATCTGTGCAACTTTCCGATCGCGGGCGTCCTCACGCTACTGGCGTACTGACCGCGAGGCTAGCAAATTGCGTGTGGCTATTCCTACCGCACGGACGCCCGCCCCACCCGCGTCACGCACCGCATGGTGCACGTCACGCGCCGAGGGTTGGTCAGGCTGCGGCGAGCGCCGGTATCACGTGTTTCCCGAAAGCCTGCACCTCGGCTTCCGGGGGCGCAAAGGTCAGGCACGGCATCAGGTATAGCTGCTTGACCCCGTGCTGCGCCATTTCCTTGATTCGAGAGGTGCAATACTCTGCCGTTCCGATCAATCCCAGGGCGTCGCACAGTTGGCCGTTCACCTCGTCGTCCACGAACCGGGTCAACTCAATCGCTTCTTCCCAATTCGGAGCGTGCCCAAGATCGGGATAAACGTCGCGCACGGCCTGCGGTACCTCGTAGTGCGGAATGTCCAGCCCGGAGTAGGGCAGCCAGTTGGGCCCGCCCCACAGTAGAGCCCAGTGCGCCGCCACCGGTCGCGCCAGGCGCTGCGCCTCTTCGGTGGAATCCGCCACGCACGTGCGCACCGCGAACATCACGTCAAGATCGTCCAGCGTCCGGCCACTGCGCTTCGCTCCCGTTTCCAGGTGCTCCATCGCCTTGCCCACGATGCCCGGCGTGTACCCGACAAGTACCAGCGCTCCGTCGGCCACCTCACCCGCCAGTTCCAGCGAACGCGGACCGGATGCCGCCATCAGGACCGGTACTCCGGCGCCGCCGTCGCTGCCCGCGAAATCCAGGCGGTTGGTCATACCATCGTACTGCACGGCCTCCCCGGCCAGCAGAGCTTTGACCTCCATGATGCAGCGGCGCATCTGCCGCAACGTCGCCGGTCGGCGCCCAATCGTGCTCGCTGACGTGTACCCCGTTCCGATGATGAACTTGGTCCGCCCCGGAGCGGTCTCCGCCACTGTCTGCGCCGCTCCGGCCAACACCGACGGAATCCGGCCGAAGGGGTTCGTTACCGCCGGGAACAAATTCAGCTTGCTGGTGGCGTTGGCTGCCATGGCCATCGTCACGAAGGTGTCCCGGCAAATCATCTGGCTGTCCAGGATCCCCGCTCCGTCAAACCCCGCATCCTCTATTTGGCCTATCATCTTAAGCAGGTCCGGCATCGGCGATGTGCCGGGCACGCGCATCGAAATCTTGATGGAGTCTGCCATACGGGGTACCTCCGTCGACACTTGGGTTGGCTCAAATCGGTCGCGGTAGTATAGCAGTGCAGCCGAATGCTCTTGGCGCAAACTCCTTCACGACATCCTGTCAATCGCGTGGTGTGCCCCGGATGTGTTGGTCCAGTGTCTTTCGATTTTCCACTTCCAGCGTCCGTCATCCCGGCAAAATCGGGAAATCTGGAGTCTCTGGCACGGTGGGCGATAGGAGGCCAAGTATTTGGTCTCAGCGACAATCCCACAGATGTGGAAGCCCGTAAGACCCAGGAGCAGGTGGCGTGAGTGTTGCCACTGGGGGCCTCGCACGGTTACACTCCGCTCGATAAGGTGGAGGGATTGCAAAATGGTCGCCGTCAAATACACGCTGGAAGACTTCGTGCATGACATGGACAATCTTCTCGTCTCCCAACCTACTCGGGAGAAAATCTTCGACAGGGGCTCGGACTGCCTGTCGCGGCTTATCTCAAATCCCGACGCGATCCCCGGACGTTTCCGCCAGCCGGTCGGTTCGGGAGGGCGCGCCAATCACGGGTCGTGGCTGCTCCACCATAGCCCCGACAGCGGTCTCCTGGTCACCGCCGTCGTCTGGGGCCCCGGCGACCACGCGGCCCCGCATGACCATCGTACCTGGGGCATGATCGGCGTCATGGACAACGCTCTCACCGAGACCCGCTTCCGGCGCGTCGATGATCACGAGCGCACGGACTGGGCCCAATTGGAACGGGATCGCTCCTCCGTGGTGAAGCCGGGCGAAATCAGCTTGCTCATCCCGGAGGTTGACGAAATCCACCAGATGGACAACTTCACCGACCGCCCAACCGTCGAGGTCCACGTCTATGGCCAGGATCTCCGCGGCCTGGAGCGCGTGCGCTACGACTTGGAAACCGGCGCCATACGTCGGATGATGACCGAGAAATACGACAACTGTTAATCCGGCAACGCCACGCCGGGCTCATATCGACGCCACGCGTGTATACTTGGGCAATAACCCACCGTTGCCGCTACATCTCAAAACCAGCGACTTGCTCAGGTCTCAATAGTCCAACTTCGCCTCGACTTCTATCGAAGTGAAGATAAATCACGCGGAAGTCCATATACTTCCAATCACATGCTATATGATGAGCGGACTGTAGACCCATGTCGGCGCTATCGTTGGCGTCGCCGGCCGCTGATTTTTATGATCGAAACCACGTGAACGTGGTCGATGGAGGTGCGCTGATGGCTAAGCCGTTTACATCCGAACAACTCAACGATTTGTTCAATGATACTACCCCCTTCGCCCTGATTGACATTCGCGAACCCGGGGAATTCAACACCAGCCACATACCGGGAAGCAGCCTTATCCCCCGCCGGAGGCTGGAATTCGACCTCCACTCGGCCGTACCCCACGCCGGGTCGTTGATCGTGTTGTGCGATGATGACGGCCGTCGCGTGTCCCAGGCAGTTGCAACGATCGAGGCCATGGGCTTCGACAATGTCGGCTGGCTCGACGGCGGCATCAACCGTTGGGTGAGTTTAGACTACCCCACTGAATGGGGAGTGAACGTTCCCAGCAAGGACTTCGGCGAAAAGGTCGAGGTCGTCCACCATGTGCCCGAGATCGACGCCATCGAATTGCGTTCCCGCATGGACCGCGGCGAAAAAATGGTCATCCTCGACACGCGGACTCCTGAGGAATACCGCCGGTTCTGCATTCCCGGCGGCCGGAGCGTTCCCGGCGGTGAGTTGGCGCTCCGGATTACCGACATCACGGCCGACCTGGATCCCGATACCACCGTCGTGGTCAACTGTGCCGGACGCACCCGAAGCATCATCGGGACCCGTGTGCTCCAGCGCATGGGCTTGGACCGCGAGGTCGTTGGCCTGAAAAACGGCACCTCCGGATGGGTGCTGGCCGGTTACGAATTGGAATCCGGGGCAACCCGGGACCGTCTACCCAACGTATCTGACGCGGGCCGCGCCGCGGCTGAGGCTTACGCCGATCGTTGCGCCGCCGAAGACGGCGTGCGTTTCCTGGATATTGCCGGTCTCGACGCCATGGCTAACCGCAGCGTGACCGAGAGCATGTACTTCATCGACGTGCGTACGTCGGAAGAATATGACCGCGGACGCATTCCGGGTTTTCGGTGGTTCCCCGGCGGCCAGTGCGTTCAGCGTAGCGACGACGTGGCAGTCGTGAAAAATGCGCCGTTGGTGTTTTGCTGCGACGGCAGGGCCCGAGCTGCCCTGACCGCGTCCTGGTTCCGCCAACTGGGACATCAGGAGGTCTACGCGCTCAATGGCGGCACCCGGGCGTGGGCCGCCGCGGGCCGTCCTCTGGAGTCCGGCATGAGCATCGCCGCTTTGAACGACGGTTCGATCGCCGGCGGTACGGAGTCCGAACTGTTGGCGGAGGCCCGCCGCTCGGTACCCGCCGTCTCAGCCAGGGCCCTCGATGAAAACCGCCCCGACGTTATCATCTTCGTCGATACCAGCCAGGAATTCGCCCGTGGTCACGTGGCCGGGTCCCGCTGGGTGCCCCGAGGATGGCTCGAATGGCAGATCACGGACCACGTCAGGTCAAATGACGCCAGCATCGTGGTGACCTGCGTTGATGGGCGCCAGTCCCTGCTGGCGGCGGCGACCCTGCGCCAGATTGGCTATTCCAACACCCGGGTCCTGGCCGGCGGGGTAACCTCATGGCAGGCGGCTCGCCTGCCAGTGGAAGAAGGCCTCAGTGGCATCAACCGAACGCCTTCCGACGTTGTTTTCAGCGGACCCGACCGCAACTACGCCGACATGCAGAATTACCTGCGGTGGGAGACCGCTCTAGGCGAGAAGTACGCCGCCGATTAGCGGTTCCATCTCGGAAAGCCCGCGATGCTGGAACCCGATTGTCGTCGCGGTTCTTGAGGGCAAAGCAACAGTTAGCGACTTGGTCCGCCTGACGCGTCAACTAGGTCGCTTTCTTCTGGGTTGGACTCTACCCGTAACGTCTGCACGATTCGGTTGTACGCCGTCTCGGACTCATGGGACTGACCAACGTGGCTCGTCGCCGCGTCCTCTGCGCGCCGGCGGTCGTCGAATATGTCGTACCAGTCGCATTCCGCGCAGTCCACTCGCCACTCCGTCCGACCCGTGGGAACCTGCTCCGAAATCTCGACGATGATGTGCAGTGTGGTCACTGGTACCTCCTGGCGTTCCTGGATTTTGCGGCTTTGGCGATTCTTCCCGTGGTCGCTCCGCGTGTCAAATCGCCGTGCACGCCATGCTATCCGCGATTAATCCGTGATTGCGCACGGACCGTGGCGATGCCGTTGGGTTAGAGGCCGGCCGGCTTTCATTGCGAGCGAAACGTGGCAGCCACGCCAGCGTGGACGACGTTCGGGCCGTGCGATTGCCACCGCGCCGCGCCCCACGCAATCACCAACCCGGTCACCGTAGGGCGCGCCGCCACTTGTCGCCGCGCCGCCGGCATGGGAAACTGGCACATCGCCGGCCTGCGGCTGGCTATCTAATCATGGAGACGCACACCGAATGACTACCCAGCAGAACACCCCGGAGAATCAGGCCGGTGATTCCGCCCGGCCCGACTTCTTGGAAATGGACGGCGCGCAGTCTGCGGACAGCGGCGACAACACCGACTCCTGGTACGGTTGGCCCCATAAGAAGGTCGAACCCGTCACCCTGCTCCGACCCGACGGCAAGACCGAACGCGTCCGCACCCCGGTGATGGACCTCGAAGGACTTACCACCCCCACCGAGTTGCACTACGTAGTCCAGCATTTCGGCATACCCGACCCGGTTGCCGCTCGTGACTGGTCCCTGTCCGTCGACGGCGAGGTCAAAAAACCCCTACGCCTCTCGTATGACGACGTGCGGCGATTCCCTTCCCGCTCCGTCCGCACCGTGATGGAGTGTTCCGGCAGCGACGCCACCTACTTCGAGTATTTCAAAGGCGAGGGACCCCGTCCGTCCCGCACCCAGGAGCGCATGATCCTTTCCGGCAGCGAGTGGACCGGTGTGCCCCTGGCGGCCGTCCTCAACGAGGCTGGATTGACCGGCCGCGCGACCCACATTCGGGCTGAGGGTTGGGACGAAGGCGTGCCCGCTACTGCTGCGGAAGGCACGGAGCCTTTCTTCTATGACAAGGGCCTGCCCATCCAGAAGGCTCTTCATCCCGACACCATCCTTGCCTACGCGCAGAACGGCCAGGTTTTGGAGCATCTGCACGGCGCCCCGTTCCGTCTCCTCGTGCCCGGCTGGTCCGGCAATTGGTCCGTCAAGTGGCTGCGTCGGCTGGAAGTCCTGGATCACGAACCCGACTGCTGGTACCACTACAACTTCTACTACTACGGCGACTCGGCAGATGATCCCAACAAGGAACTGATCACCACCATCGGCGTGAAGTCGCTGGTCTCCCAGCCCAACGACGATACCAGCGCTTTGCCCGCCGGCGAGCATGTGGTGCGGGGTTACGCCTGGAGCGGCGGCGGCGCCATCACCCAGGTTGACGTCAGCGTCGACGGTGGAAAGTCCTGGCAGCCCGCCCGCCTCGAGGAACCTGCGGAGCGCTGGATGTGGCGCCGTTGGTCCTGTGTCTGGGACGCTGCGCCCGGGCAGTACACGATCATGTCTCGGGCCACCGACAGCGTCGGCCAAGTTCAGTCCCACGAACCGCGCTACAACAATATGCGGAAGAACTTCAGCGCCATCGTGGGGTATGACATCACCATCGAATAGCCCGTCAACCGGCCGTGCGGCCTGGCCATTGCAATCACCGGTAACTCTGCCTCGTGTGCCTGCGGTGGCCCCCTTCAGGTTTCAAACTAAATGGTTCGGTGTTCGACCGCTAGAACGCGCTGTCGGGCCACGGAGAATAAAAGCATGACCACCATCGCCTCCATCCTGGAACAGGCCCCCGTCGTGGCCGCGGAATGGGCCGAAGAACGCGCCGACCGCCAACAGCGCATCAAGGCCGACCCGGCCGACTACTCGCGCCTGGCCCAGATCGGGGTGCCGCTCATGGCTGTGCCCACCGATCTCGGCGGCACTTGGGAGAGCCTCGAGCAGTCCGCCCGACCCATTTGTTCTATGCTCCGGAAGCTGGCTGTCGGTGACCCATCCGTCACCCTCGCCAGCGCTATGCACCACCTCGTGCTGTCCTCCTGGCGCCTGCCCACCGTCCCTGAGCCCTTCACCGGCGGTTGGATCCAACAGCGCAACCAGGTTTTCGATACCGTCCACGGCGGCTGCTGGTGGGGCACTATCGTCAGTGAGCCCGGCTCCGGCGGCGATACCTCCCGTACCGCCAGCGTCTGCCAGCCCGACGGCGTATCCGATTTCGGCTACCATATCTCGGGACAGAAACACTTTGGCAGCGGCTCCGGCCTGACGTCGTTCATGACCACCCGGGCCCTGGCCGCCGGCGAGACCGTTCCCGATCTGTTCTTCATGGAGGTCCGGGACCACCCCTGGGACGGCTCGACGGGCTTGAAGCTAACTGCCGAGTGGCGCGGCCACGGCATGAAGTCAACCAACAGTCATGCCTTCGAATTCTCCGACTTCCCGGCCACTAGAGTCGCGTGGCCCAGCCATCAGGCCGAACTGATGGGAGCCAATGGAGGCCTGGGCTCTGCGGCGTTCACTTCCGTAATTGTCGGCGTGGTTGACGCTGCAATGGATCATGTCCGCCCTCGCATCAAGAACGGTATGGCATCTGACCCCGGCTTGCGCGCGTTTCAGCAGGTCGAGTGGGCCCACGCCGAGCAGGAGGCGTGGCTTATCGGCCAGGCCTGGGAGGGCGCGATCCGCTGCCTGGAGACCAATACCGGTCGCCGGGAACTCCTTCTCGCCAAGGAAAGCGTGGCCCGTTTGGCGGAGGACTGCCTGGGGCGGCTTTGCAAGTTGTCAGGAGGCGGCGCGTATACCCGGTATTCCCCCCTGTCCGTCTGGTATGACGACGTGCGCGCCCTCGGTTACCTGCGCCCGCCCTGGGCCCTCGCGTGGGACCAGGTTTTCCAGCAGAGCCTGGCCGAATAATTCGGTAACTGGCCGCTTCTCGATTGGCGCGGCCGTCAACGGGGGAGTACAATACCGCCCTATGGTTAGGTACGCGAGGCGCAACGTGGCCATATTGACCTCCCTCGGTGCGATGGTGGTCACTGTCATGTTGATTATCTTCTTCGGCGCCTGGGCAGTTGCCGCCTCCGGCGATGCCGGTGTCTCCAGTTTCGCCTCCACCGCCACCGCCGGATTCTCCGGCGCCCCGTACCAGCCCGAATCTGTGCCCGGTGCAGTCGATTCCGACAGCGTTCCTCGATTGGCTTCCGCTGATCCTGTTTCCGAGACCTGGTGGGGCAAAACCTTCCTGGTCGCGTGCCCTCTGCACTGACTGGCCGTCAATCCCATCTCACAGGAGTTCCATCTGAATGGCCACAATCAATGGTGCGCGCCCAACCTCCGGCGGTTTTCACTACGCTTGGGTGATCTTGGCGATTTTGGCCGTCGTGCAGATCTTCGGCCAGTCGATTTCGATGTCCGCCGGGATCATGATCCCCGAACTGCGGGAACCCCTGGCAGAGGGCGGCAAATTCGGCTGGCCGGTTGGACTCATCGGCGCAGCCCTCGCTGGATATTACCTGATCGGCTCGCTGACCTCGACCTATAGCGGGCGCCTGGGCGACACCATCGGCGCGCGGAAACTGCTGGCAGCCGGCGGGCTGCTGTTCGGAACCAGCATGATCCTCATCGGGTTCATCACGCAAATCTGGCAGTTCTTCATCGTGTACAGCGTGATGCTCGCCCTCACATCGTCCATCACGATAGTCCCGCTGATGGCCGCCGTGAACCCCTGGTTCAAGCGCCGGCTCGGATTGGGTATCGGCCTGATGTGGGCGGCGGGCGGATTGGGCGCAGCCTTGCTGGCGCCGGTCTATTCGGTGCTGCTTGTCCAGTTCGGCTGGACCACCACATTCGTCTGCATTGGCGCCGTGGGCGGCGGTATCACGCTCCTCCTGGTGCCTTTCTTCCGCAACCAGCCGTCTGAAAAGGGGCTCCTCGCCTATGGCGCCACCACCAATGACAGGCCGACCCGGGTCTTCACGTCCGAAGCCGCCAAGGTACGGTTGCAGGTTTTCCAAAAGCAGATGCGCCACACCCGCGCCTTCTGGAACCTCCCGGTTATCCACGGACTGGGTTGCGCCGGACACGGCATCGTCCTGATTTACGTCATTGACTACGCCGTCAGCGAGGGGGTCCTGTTTACCACCGCCGCGATCATCCTCACGCTGATCCAGATTTCCAGTATCGCCGGCCGGTTCGCCGTGCCCATCATCACCGAGCGTATTGGCGGCAAGCCGATCATGGCCACCGCTCTGGCGGTCCAGGCCATTTCGGTGGCGTTGCTGTTGCTCCCATCGGGCATCCTCGGATATACCGCGAATGTAGCCCTCCCGTTGCTCGGCTCCTTCGACGTTCCTCTGGCTTTCTTCCTTTTCGGCGTCGCGTTCGGTCTGGGATTCGGCGGCGAGATGTCAGCCTATCCGGTGGTCAACCGCCAGTACTACGGAACCGGCCCCGTCGCCTCGGTGTACGGTATGCAAATCTCCGGAGCCATGATGGGTCACTGCATTTCCACCGTGGCCGCCGGCTTCATCGTCGAGTTCCTCGGCCACGGTCCCGCCTTCCTCCTGTCCATGGCGTTCAGCGGCCTGGGCGTTGTCATCGTCGCGACCCTGGAGACCACCAAGCGTGAGCTCATCCCCAACTGGGAAGAGCAGTTGCCGCCCGAAGTGCGCACCGCGCCTCCTCCGGCAATGGTGCCGCCAGCCGCCGCCGCTGCCGGCGTGGCCTTCGGAAGCGTTGGTGGAGACGGGAACTAGCTGGGGATACTCCGGCCAGCCATGAACACCGATCTGGCGTTCCTGTGCGACTCTGCCCTGGAAGACCGGGGCAAGTTGCACGCCTTGGGCGTGGGAATAGACGGCGTGCAGGGCGGCGCTCTGCCCATGCAGCACCCCCGCTTCGTGGTGGTCTGCGTCATGCGCTACTCGGTCATCGAAGCTGGCGACAAGCGTATGGTGATCCGACTGCTCACCCCGGACGCGCGGGACGCCATCCCCGCCATCGAGCAGGACATCACGCTGCCATCGCGGGATGGCGTTGTGGACGCTACGGCCCGGATCATTGCCGAAGTCAACGGTGTCACGTTCAACCAGGCGGGACCTCATGCTTTTCACGTTGCGATCGATGGAGCGGAGGTGGCCCGGTTACCCATCAACGTCGGTGTGCGCGGTGTCTGACGGCGTGTCTCCGGTGTCGGCTCCCAGGATTTTGCTGGCCACCGGCAACTCCGAGAAACGGCGCATGCTTGCCGGGCTCTTGGAAGGCTTGCCGATACGGGTCCTCTCTCCCGCCGAACTGGGCGTAATCGCTGACCCTGACGAAAGCGGCGACACCCACGAAACCATCGCCCGCGCCAAGGCCGAGGAATGGTCACGCGTCGCCGGAATGCCCGCCATCGCCAGTGACGGCGGCTTGGTGGTTCCCGTGTTGGGCGCCAACTGGGAAAGCCGGCATACCCATCGCTTTGCCGGCCCCGCCGCCGATGACGCCGAACGCCAGCGCCGTCTTATCGGTATGCTGGAACCATTCTCCGGCGACGACCGCCGGGCCGCTTTCGTCGAAGCCCTGGCCATCGCCGACGGGGGCAAAACCGTAGCCTCCTGGGAAGTATCCGGCGCTACCGGGCACATCGTGGATTCCCTGGCGGGCCGTGGTGGCGACACTGACGGCGACGGTTTCTGGGTCTTTCCCCTGTGGTATTTCCCCGAGTTCGGCCGCACCTACGACCGTATGACCGAAACCGAACGGGCCAGCTTGGGCGATCACTGGCTGGCGCTCCGTACCCACGTGCAGAGTTTTTTACCCCATTGGTTGAACGGCATTTCCGCCCCACCAAATCGGCTACAATAATCCGGCCCAAGTCTGCCGCCCAGGAGCTATCCTTGACTGCCCTGCACGCCGAGCACGAATCACTCGCCCCCGCCTCAGTGGAAGATGTCCAGGGTCTGTTGCGGGACCAGGCATACATCACCGACCGGGGATTGGCGATCGCCATTTTCCTGGCTTTGAAATTGCGCCGCCCCCTGTTCCTGGAGGGCGAGGCCGGCGTCGGAAAGACCGAAATCGCCCGCGCGCTCGCGACGGGCCTCGGTACCGACCTCATCCGCCTACAGTGCTATGAGGGCTTGGACATCAACCACGCGGTCTACGAATGGAATCACACCCGCCAACTCCTCGAAATCCGCTTGATGGAAGCCCGGCGGGATGCGGACGACGGCCCCTCTAATGGCGATATCGATCTATTCAGCCCGAAATTTCTGATCAAGCGTCCGCTGTTGGAGGCCATCGACGAGAGCCGGGACCGCGCCCCGGTGCTCCTGATCGACGAGCTCGACCGATCCGATGAGGAGTTTGAGGGATTCCTGCTCGAACTTCTCTCCGACTACCAAATCACGATACCCGAACTCGGTACGTTTCACGCCGCCTTCCCTCCCGTCGTCGTGATCACATCCAATCGTACCCGCGAGGTACACGACGCCCTGAAGCGTCGTTGCCTGTACTACTGGGTCGATTACCCTGACTACCAGAGAGAGCTTCAGATCGTCACTGCGCGTCTTCCTGATGCCCCCCGCCAGTTGGCTCAGCAGGTCACCGGGTTCATCCAGGAACTGCGCGAAACCGAGCTCTACAAGATCCCCGGCGTCTCCGAGACCCTGGACTGGACGTCCGCGCTGATGGCGTTGAACATGCGTGAGCTTGAACCGGAGGTCATCGACGACACCCTGGGCATTATGCTCAAGTACCAGGACGACATCGAAGCGGTTCGTGGCGAGCCGGCCCGTGCCCTGCTGGAACGCTCGCGCAACCGCGGCCCTCGTCGCGGCGGACGGAGAGGCTAATCATGGACGCAAAACACGTCGTTGTTATCGGCGCCGGCATCGTCGGTGCGTCCATCGCCTGGCGCGTAGCCTCCCGCGGCGCCCGCGTCACCATCGTCGATCAGGGCGAACCCGGCGGCGGAGCCTCCAGCCACAGCTTTGCCTGGATCAACGCCGGCGCCAAGGAACCCGTCGGCTATCACAACCTCAACCGCCGCTCGCTGGAGATGTGGACCCGTTTCGCCGACGCTCTGGGCGAAGACGTTGGCCTGCGCTGGGGCGGCAAGGTCGCGTGGGAAAATGACCCGCAAGCGGCCAAGGCTCTCGCCGGGCGCGTTGAGCAACTCCAGTCGTGGGGATACTCGAGCCGCCTGATCTCCAGGGAAGAATTGCAAGAACTCGAGCCGGCCTTGCAAATCGGCGCGGTAGCCGCAGCGGATTACAACGAGAACGAGGGACAGGTCGAGCCTCAGTTAGTGGTCGACGCCTGCGTGCGCCGGTTGAGGGAACGGGAGGCCGGCGTGTTGACTGGCGTTGAGGTGCTAGGCTTGAGCAAGGACTCGAAAGACCGGGTCCGCGCCGTACAAACCACTACCGGCGACATCGACGCTGATATCGTGGTGGTCGCCGCCGGCGCTGCCACCACCGCCGTGGCAAGTTTGGCGGGCGTCAATGTGCCCCAGGCCGAAAGCCCCGGAGTTGTCATCCGCACCACGCCCATGCCGCGCCTGCTGCACAACGTTCCCGTGGTCTACGCGCCTCCGCTGGAAGACGGTCGTCGCGAGATCCATCTGAGGCAGTGCCCCGATGGCCGTTTCATGATCGGGGAGGGCGATCAGGAAAGTCTCGCCGAGGACGACAGCCAGGCCCACGCCGATGACCTGCTCGCCAGAGCATGCCAGCACCTGCCCGAATTGGCGGGTGCCCAAGCCGTTCCTGTACCCGTAGGCTGGCGTCCCATGCCCCTGGACGGCTACCCGGTCATTGGTTTCGCCACCGCAGTCCCCAACCTCTACGTCGTCCTTACCCACAGCGGTGTCACGCTCGCCCCGGCCTTGAGCCAACTCGCCGCTCTCGAGATCTGCGACGGTGCCCGGGCTGACGCCGTCCTCGGCCCGTACCGCCCGGAGCGCTTCGTCGGCGTCACACCGGACACGGCGTCCCAAATGGAACACCCGCGCGCCCGGCACCGTTAGCGGCACTCCCGCTCAGCCCCCTCCTCATCCGGGCCCGATGCCTGCCGCTCGACCCCGCTCGTTGTCGGGCGTTTAGCTTCGTGTCTTGCGCCGGGTCATTAGATTTCCCCAAAAAGTCATTGCGAGCGCAGCGTGGCAATCCCGTCGCCGTGGCACGGGGCTCTTGCCGAAGGCGGCTGCATGGCTCCGTGTCGGCCCCGTGGTGTCATTCCCGACAACAACAGTCGAACGGCCCCGAAGTGCCACTGTGCCGGCGTCCACCCGGGCCAAGATATAGGGCCAACGGACCTAATTGTCCGCTGGCCCTTGGGTCGGCTTATGCGCCGGGTTCGAGTTGTTATTAGCGGCTGCGTCTTGCGACGCCACGGACTCCAGACCGGAAATGGAGTTATCGTCTCCGTCAATATGGCCGCGCCCTCGGTCCGCTTGGAACCCTATTCGTCAATCCAGTGTGAATAGCCTGGGCGGATCGCCCGGTGAGTCCTATGGGACCCTTGCACGTTATGGCTCTGGATCAATGGTTCAGGTTGTACTGAATTGGTTCTGTTGCTCCCCTCCAATCGCTGAGTTCGGGTTTCTGGTCCCTGCCGTTGTTCGGCCTGCGACGACTTATCGCGCCCCGAAATGTATGTACGTTGCCGCCGGAAGGCTTCCCACATCCTGACCGTAGGGGTTGCCGCCGACCACGTGACTCGCAAACAGGGAAGTCGTCGCCGGATTGACCTCCGCGGTGGGTTCGGCCGACCATACCTGTGTCGCCCCGTAGGGAGTCTGGTCTGCCGACGCAATCATCAGTCCCATCACGGCGACCAGTGCCATTGCGGTCACGACCAACATCCACAGTCCGGCGCGTCCTCCGGCACCCGGGGCCTTCGTTCTGTGCTCATGCATCTTTATCCCAATCATGATGACCTCCTCCCCAATCTGCCCTGCTGACCTTTTTATGGTTCCAACCGCAGTTACACATATAATATATATCATTATTCGTGATAATGCACTTATCCGCTTTTAGTGTTGGTCCCAGTACCCGGTGGCGTGGCTGTACAGCGGTGTGCTGATGGGGAAATCTCACACGCTATGTGCGTGGCCTTGCTGGGTTCGGTTTTCGTGAGGCTGTCGTCGTTGTCGACCGTCGGAAGTCTGGTGTGTCCCGCGTTTCGAAAAACGGACGAGGTCGGGCATACCGCACCACCCAGCTGACTGGACCCGCGCCAATTCCTCGTCCACGCATGAATGTTACCGATCAGTTGTGAAAATCGAGTGAAAATCAGGCACATATATATGAACATAACGTGAAAGTCCGCCCATAATCGCGGATACTGCCTTACTTTCCGCCATTTCTGCATTTCATTCTCCGGACAAAAAGGATTTCGATTTGCATGCCGACAAACGAGACGCCCCTTTGACGCATCTTGAGCCGACACTCTGCCTCATCCGTCAACTCTTCCGCCCGAGCAAACGCGACGCGACGCTACTACCTCCCACAGAGCGGTCAACCCCAGGTTGGTCCGTCATTTGGTGTTGAAATTCCCTCGGCCGTCGCCCCAGACGCGTGCTGGTTGCACGGCGGTCCTCCAGGGTTATGACCGTGACGGTTCGCCCTCATGTCCCCGCTGCCCGGCTTCCCGCTGTTTCGTGGCAGTCGTCGTCCGTCTGTGGCATCAAAAAGGGCCAACGAGGGTTGATACTCGCTGGCCCCGGTTGCGGCGCGCTTATATGGATGTTTGGTTATACCGGCTCTTTCGTTATGTGCGGCGGAGCCCTGGACTCGCGTTAATGTTGCTGCGCTTATTCACGCCTGTCGATTTTGGTTTGGCGGGTCCCGGTCCTGGCAAATTATGGTGCCACCGGAGCCAACCGTTGGTTTTTGCTTTCGGCCCGATTTGGGCCGCTTCCGCCGCTATGCTGCGGCGCCTCTCCGGGTGTCGCGCCGCGGTCCGATATCATGCCGCAATCACCAAGAGCGCGGGGCCAGTATGGCCACAGGTAAAGCCCCTATCGCCATGATTGTAAGGAGTTCCTTCCGATCCAGACTGTAGATTCGGATTTTCTGAGTGACCATGATAGGGTCTGCTCCTATTGTGTGATTGCTTTGGGAACGATCAGGGAGACTTTCCCTTCCGGTGTTGCTGAGCCCGTGTGGCCTCGTTCCCTTGGGTGAATCCAGAATAGCAACCGGCTGTGAGAATCGAGTGAAAACGCGGGCAAAAATAGTGAACAAATTGTGAAGATGTTTTAAATTTGTTACACGCGCGGTTGCGCTCCCCGAAGCTCACATCCCATAGCGCCGGATGCGCCGGCCCGTTCTGGATCCGTGTAATAAACCACCCTCGGACGCATCGGCTCACCCTCGTCCCACGGTGCCGCGCGGCCCGGCGCTCGCTTGCCCAATAAAGCCTCCCGGCGTAGAATGGCGAAACTTCATTCGTAATCCCGATGTACCCTGTCGATTGAGGAGAATCTGTTATGCCAGAAGCTAAAGGCCCTCTGGACGGTATACGCGTCATTGACCTTGGTCGGCACCAGGCCGGCCCCCGCTGCGCCCAGGTTTTGGCCCGTTTGGGTGCCGAAGTCATCAAGGTGGAACGCCTCGGAGGCGAGGAGACCCGCTACCACGCACCCTGGGTCCGCAAGCAGTCCGCCTACTGGGTTCAGTACAACAGCGGCAAGAAGAGCCTGAGCATCGACCTCCGCAAGGAGGACGGCAAGGAAGTCCTCCGCAAGCTGGTCAAGGTTTCCGATGTCCTGCTGCAGAACTTCCGCCCCGGCACCATCGACACCATGGGTTTCGGGTACGATGTTCTCTACGAACTGAACCCACGCATCATCATGGTCAACGTTTCCGCCTACGGCCAATTCGGCCCTTACCGGGAACAGATCGGCTACGACCCCATTGGCCAGACCATGTCCGGAATCGCCATGGTGACCGGTGAGGAGGGAATGCCTCCCATCCGCGCCGGCGTACCCATCATCGACCGCACAACCGCGCTCCACGCTGCCATTGGAACCCTGGCTGCCCTCCATGAGCGCGAGACCTCCGGCGTTGGTCAGACCATTGACGCCTGCTTGGCCGACACCGGTTACAGCTATACCGAAATTCCCATCACTGCCTACCACGGCGCCGGCATCGAACCCAGGCGCGGCGAGTCCGCAGCCCCTCCGTCGGGCACCTACCCCTGCAAGGACGGTTGGGTGCTGATCTCCGCTGGCGACCAGCACCACTGGCATCGCGTCTGTAACGCCCTTGGCAAGCCCGAGTGGCTGGAGGACCCCCGGTTCACCACCCGCCACGAGCGCGGCGCCAACGGTGAATTGGTCAACCAGGCCATGCAAGACCTGATGGCCGACATGACCATGCGTGAAGCCATCGCGCACTTCACTCACCACGACGTGGTTGCCGCCCCCGTCAACACCATCGCCCAGGCCGCGGCCGACCCGCATCCGTGGGAGCGTCGCGCAATGGTTGAGGTGGACGACTGGTTGGCTGGTTCCATCGCGGTCTCCGGCGACTTCTGGCACTTCAGCCGCACGCCTGCCGTGATCGGCACTACCCCACAGGTGGGAGAGCACAACGAAGACGTGCTCACCGGCATCCTCGACTACACCGAGGACCAAGTCCAGGCAATGTACGAGGCCAACGTCATCGGCACCTTCCACCACTACGACGAAGTCCCCGGCTAACCCAGCCAATACGGCGCACTACGTAGGGGCGAATGGTGATTCGCCCCTATTTCTGTTGATACACCAACAGCAGTACGGTGATGCCCCACTACGAATTAGACGAAACCAAACGGCAGGAAACCCTGGACCGGCGCGAACTGGATTTTGCGGATATAGAAACTGGATTTGAGCGGGATACCGCCACCATAGCGCCAAGCGGTTATCCAGGCGAGGCGCGCTTGGTAGCGTATGAATACTTTCGTACCCGGCTCCATGTTGTCGTATTCACAGTCCGCATCGGCGTTACGCGTATCGTCAGTTTGCGACGCGCTAGCCAACCGGCGGTGAACCAATATGGCTGATGGATATGAGCCCAGCGGTCTTAGAGGATGTCTAAAAAGGTTGAAATTGGGGTAGAGGTATCCAGGCGTGATAAGGGGGTTGGTCGTAACGTGGGGGCATGAAACGACCAGCCTATCCCAGCGACCTCAGCGACCGAGAATGGCAACTGCTGGAACCATTGCTGCCACCGCCCAAACCGGGCGGCCGACCCATCACCTACCCCCGGCGGGAGATCGTCAACGCCATCCGCTACGTGCTGCGCACTGGGTGCTCCTGGCGGATGCTGCCCCACGACCTGCCGCCGTGGCGCATTGTCTTCCACTACTTCCGGACCTGGCGTCGTGATGGCACCTGGCAACGGGTACATGGCGTCCTGCACGCCGAGCTGCGCCAGGCTCAGGGTCGCCAGGCCAGTCCCAGCGCGGCCATCATCGATAACCAGCCATCATCGACAGTCAGTCGGTGAAGACCACGGAAAAAGGGGGCCCAGAGGCTACGACGCCGGCAAGAAGGTGAAGGGCCGCAAACGCCACATCGTGGTGGATACCCTGGGGCTGCCGCTGGCGGTGGCAGTGCATCCCGCCGACATTCAGGACCGGGACGGCGCCCGGTTGGTACTGACCCGGCTGCTGGGCCGTTTCCCTCGACTACAGCTGATCTGGGCTGATGGGGCCTACGGGGGCAAATTGGTAGAGTGGGCCAGGACGGTGGGCGGCTGGACCCTGGAGTTGGTGCGGCGCCCAGCACAGCAGCATACCTTTCAGGTGCTGCCTCGGCGGTGGGTCGTGGAACGCACCTTTGGTTGGCTGAACCTGCAACGACGGTTGAGCAAGGACTACGAAGCATTGTGTGAAACCACCGAAACCTGGATTTACATCGCAATGACCGGCCTCACCCTGCGCAGACTGGCCCGCCTTCCCCATTTTTAGACACCCTCTTACCACTGAGGAAATTGCCTCATTGCCTCCTTTCGCAGAGATAGCCGGAAAAAGATTCTCGGAAGTCGCAGCCATCTACGGCGAGGAAATTGCCATCAGGGTCACCATCGCCACCGATCCTGATTGCTGGGTGCCTACCGACGAAGAGTTCGCTCGAGCCCGCCCTGCCAGCGAGGCGGTCCCCGAAATTGTTGCGGCCTACCATGCTGCCAAGACTGAAGAACCAAATCGGGTCAACATCGAGATTGCTCTCGATGCCGATGTTCTGCAATATTTCAGGGATTCTGGTCCTGGTTGGCAGGCCCGTATCAACGACATCCTGCGCCGTACAATGAACAATCCTATCGCCATTACGGGAGACCACGACACCTGAAACCCTCTGCACGAAAGTAAAATCAGCCGCCCTGCTACTGTCGATTGAAAATTCATCGACCCGTCCCCCGTATGGCATAATACCCAGACCCATCCCACCATCCCCAACGGAGGTACCTCCCCCATGGTTGACCTCAGGCGCGCCGCCGCCATCGTGGGCATCCACGAGCACGTCACCCGCTACGCTCCCGACAAGAGCGAGCTCCAGATCCAGGGCGAGAGCGTCATCAAGGCCCTTGCCGATGCCGGTCTATCCAAGAACGACGTCGACGGGCTTTTCACCGCCTCCAGCAGCGCCCGCAACAGCGGCATGAACCTCGCCGACTACCTCAACATGTACCCCAGCTACGTGGACAACACCACCGTCGGCGGGGGATCCTTTGAGTTCCACCTGTCCCACGCCCTCACCGCCATCGCGGCCGGCCGCATCAACGTGGCCGTGATCACCTACAGCAGCCTCGCCCGTTCCGGCGGTGTGTCCGTCGGCACCGGTGGCGTCGGACGATTCGGCCATCCCATCCTGGAGCCGTCTCCCGACAGCTTCGAGGAACTCTACGGCATGACCACCGTCGGCCTGTACGCCATGATCGCCCGTCGGCACATGCACCTTTATGGCACCACCGCCGAACAACTCGCCGAGGTCTCCGTGGCCATGCGCCACCACGCCTCCATGAACCCCGAGGCGCTGTTCCGCGACCCCATCACCGTCGAGGACGTCGTCGGCTCCCGCGTCATCTCCGACCCGCTGCACCTCATGGATTGCTGCATCATCACCGACGGCGGCGGAGCCGTCGTGGTCGCTTCGCCCGAGGTGGCCCGCAATTGCCGCCAAACTCCCGTCTGGGTGCTGGGAGCCGGAGAGGCCATCGCCCACCAGGGCGCCGGCAAGCGCGACCTCATATATATCGCCGCGCATCAGAGCTCCCCGCGTGCCTTCGAGATGGCCGGCGTGACCCACGACGACATCGACATGGCCATGGTCTACGACTCCTTCACCATCACGGTGGTCGAAACCCTTGAGGATCTGGGCTTCTGCAAGAAGGGCGAGGGCGGAGAATTCGTCAGCGGCGGCCGGCTCAAGGTCGGCGGCGCGCTCCCCATCAACACCGATGGCGGCGGCCTGTCTTCCAACCACCCGGGGATGCGCGGTCTCTTCCTACTCCTCGAGGCAACGCGACAACTCCGGCATCAGTTCGACGGCACCGGGCGCCAGGTTCCCAACTGCCAGATCGCATTGGCCCACGGTACCGGCGGCGCCCTGGGCTCCCGCCACAGCGGCGGCACCGTCATCCTAGCGAGGGATTAGCCATGACTACTGCTTGGAACAAACCCCTGCCCACCGTCGCCGGCGAGACCAAGGCCTTCTGGGACTCCTGCCGCCGTGGTCAACTGGTCATCCAGATCTGTGACGACTGCAACGAGTACCAATGGTATCCCCGCGGTATCTGCGCCAATTGCTGGAGCGAAAACATCCGGTGGGTCCAGTCCAGCGGTCGCGGTACCGTTTGGACCTACACGGTGACCTACCAGAACCGCACCACCGGTTTCGCTGAGATGGTTCCCTATGTGTTGGCCCTGGTCGAACTCGACGAAGGCGTCCGCATGTTCACCAACATCGTCGATTGCAATCCCCGGGACGTCCATATCGGCATGCCCGTGGAGGTCACTTTCCAGACTGCCACGCCGCAGATCACCATCCCCTATTTCAAGCCGGCCGGCTGACCCCAGCCGCCTCCTTGCGAATACCCCCGCCGGGCGAAAGCGCCGGCGGGGGTTTTTCGTCGCGCGCCCCGGCCTTTCATTCTGCCAATGTTCACCACGGAGCGCTGCTGGAAAGCGGGGCCCCCGCCGCGCCGGGCCATTCGTATTTCTTGTCGGTCAAGCGAAGCGATCCGAATGTAGTTGGATATTCCCGAATGTCGTTGCGAGCGCAGCGTGGCAATCTCGTTGACGTAGGCCGGGTTGTAGCCGAAAGCGATTGCCTTGCAACGTGACCGCCGCGTCGTATCATTCGAGGCAGCAACAATCGAAAAGCCCCGGCGTGACGTGACCTTCGACTACAATTCGCCCCTCAACCCTGCTAGACTGAACGCGCACTATTTACATGACGGAGCTGGTGGCCACACGATGACTACTACACCGCAGCAGTTATATCAGCTGCAAGAATTGGACCACCGGATCGACGGCATTGACGCCGAGCGCAACCGCGTTGAAAAACGGCTCGCGGCCGGCGTCAACCGGCCGGATCTGACCAGTGAGGCGGAACACCACTCGGCCCGCGCCGTCGCTGTAAATGCCAACGCCAACTCCCGGCGCGAGGAAGGAGAACGCATTCGCGAACGCCTCATCGGGTTGGAATCGCGTCTGTACAGCGGAAATACTTCCCGACGCGATCTGTCCGCCATCCAGCGGGAAGTCGATTCGTCAAAATACCAATTGGAACAGCTTGATGAGTTGCTGTTGGAACTCGAAGAGGAGCAGCGCACCCATGAAGCCGCGTCCGTCGCTGCCCGCGACCAAATGGAATCTGCCGCCGTCGAATGGCAGAGTATCATCGAAACCCTCAGCGGCCGGCTGACGGAGTTGGAGAGCGACCGCGAAGCAGCAACCTGCCAACGGCAGGATATGGCCGTTACGCTTCCCCAAGCCGACCTGCAACGCTACGATCGGTTGCGGCGCAACAAGGCCGGATCCGCCGTCGCCCTCGTGGACAATGGCCGAGTCTGCCTCGCCTGCCGCATGACCCTGACCAGCAACGTCCTCCGCCAGCTGCGGGACAGGTCAAAGCAGGTCCCGTGCAGCACCTGTGGCCGGATCCTGCTTCAACAGTAGCCCCACCAACAATGTCAGCAGCCTCGCCGACAGCGGCAGTAGCCCTGCTAACACTGGTCCAGGCCAGCCGTTCAACCCCAGCAATTCGAGGATGGAGAGGTGACCGATGAAACCGTTGCGTGTTGCCATGCTTCACCTGGCCCCCGAGTTGGCCGACATCGCGCACAATCGCGCTCTGGCGGAGCAGGGACTCGCCCGCGCTGCTGCCATGGGCGCTCAGTGGGTGATAACCCCGGAATTGTTCGTCACCGGCTACAAGTTCGCTGAGATGATCGGCACGGACTGGATACTTCCCCAGCCTGACGATTGGATGCAGGCCTTCTGCGGGCAGGTCCGTGAGCACGGCGTCACGGTGTTCCTTTCCCATCCCGAACGGGACCCTGAAGCCGGATTGATGTACAACACGGTTTTCGTTATCAGTTCCGATGGTCGCATCATCGGCCGCCACCGCAAGGTCAAGGCCCTTCGCGGCCCCGAGGCTTGGTCCTCCCCCGGCGAAGAAATCGTCCCCATCGATTGCGACGGGACCGCCGTCGGCGTCGTGATCTGCGCCGACGCCTACCTCAACGACGTCGCGGGCATTCTGAAAGACCGCGGTGCGCAGATCCTCGTGTCACCCGCATCCTGGGGCCCCGGCGACTGTGGCCCGGTCGGAGAGTGGGAACAGCGAACCCTGGACACCGGTCTGCCCATAATGGTGTGCAATCGTTCCGGCTGGGAGGCAGACGACCTCGACTTCAACGAGGCCGTCAGCGTCGTCGCGGTAAACGGCAAGCGGGTGCTTCAGGCCTTTTGTGGAGAGGAGTCGGCCATCCTGCTGTTTGATTGGGACTTGGACACCATGGCTCCCGTCTCCACCGATTACGAAATCGCCTGGCTGTAGCGCCGCCGATCCTCCGTCGGTTCGCTCCACCCACTGGGTGGGCCTGTCTGTCCCTGTTTTGCCGCCCACGCTCCGAGAGCCTATAATTTTCCCGACGGGCTCTCGGGCCTTCCGGTCGTGCGCCCGGCATCACCCTGGACACTTTGACGCGAACCGTCAATTTTGGAGCGGCAAAACATGGATCCCATAAACGCTGTAGCCGAACGGCTGGGCATAGACCAACAGCATCTCATCCCCTACGGCAACACCAAGGCCAAGGTGAGCCTCGACGCCATCCGCGAAAACGGCCCGCGCGGCAAGCTCGTGGTCGTAACTGGTATCACGCCCACTCCGGCCGGCGAAGGCAAGACCACCACCTCCATCGGCCTGACCGATGGCCTCGGCCGGCTCGGCCACAAGCCCGTCGTCAACCTCCGCGAGCCCGCCTTGGGGCCCATCTTCGGGATCAAAGGCGGCGGCACCGGTGGCGGCAAGGCCCGCATCGTCCCTGAGGACGAGATCAACATCCATTTCACCGGTGACGCCCACGCGGTCGGTTCGACCCACAACCTGTTGGCTGCCCTGGTGGAGAACGCCGTTTACCGCGACAACGCCTGCGACATGTCGCCCGAGGGCATCACCTGGTCCCGCGTCACCGACGCATCTGACCGTGCACTCAGGCAGATAACCACCGGGCTCGGTGGAAACGCCAACAGCCCACTCCGCGAAACTCGGTTCGACTTCATAACCGCTTCGGAAATCATGGCCATTCTCGCACTGACGTCCGATCTCGACGACCTGCGTGTGCGCCTTTCGCGTATTGTCGTCGGCACCAGCCGCAGCGGCGATCCGGTTTCGGTCGGCGACCTGGGCCTGGCCGGCCCGCTTCTGGCCGTGATGCGCCAGACCATCATGCCCAACCTGGTGCAGACCATGGAAGGACAGCCGGCTATTGTCCATTCCGGCCCCTTCGGCAACATCGCCCACGGTTGCAGCTCGATCATCGCCGATCGCCTGGCTCTGGGCTACGCTGACATCGTCATCACCGAGGCCGGCTTCGCGTCGGACCTCGGGTTCGAAAAGTTCATGCACATCAAGACCCGCCAGAGCGGTTTGCCCGTTAGCGCGGCCGTCCTGGTTGCCTCGGTTCGTGCCCTGCGTTGGCACGGGGGTGTTCTGCGCCGCAACCTCGCCCAGCCTAATCTGGACGCCATGAAGGCCGGCGCTGGCAACCTCGTCCATCACATCAATATCGTCCGCAGCTTCGGGTTGCCCGTCGTCGTTGCCCTGAACCGTTTCGAGGGCGACAGTACCGAGGAGTTGCAGGCTGCTGCCGCAATCGCCCAGCAGGCCGGCGCCTATGCCACCGCTGAGTACTCCGGGTTCGCCGACGGCGGTGAGGGAGGCGTCGTTTTGGCCGAGGCTGTCGCCCGTGCCGCCCACGACCCTTCTGTCGCGCCGGACAGGATCGATTACGCCTACGACCTCGACGCGTCTATCGAGGATAAGGTGCTGGGTCTGGCGAAACGCGTTTACGGCGCCGGGAGCGTGACCTGGACGCCCGATGCCCGTCGTCGCGCTCGTTTCTTCGCCACGCAGGGATGGGACAAGCTGCCGATCTGCATGGCGAAAACCCACCTCTCCATCTCCCACGACCCGACTCTCAAGGGGAGCCCGTCCGGCTACGCTTTCCCCGTTTCCGATATCCGTGCTTCCGTCGGCGCCGGTTTCCTCTACACCCTCGCCGGCCGCATCGAAACCCTGCCCGGCCTCCCCTCCCAGCCCCGCGCCTTGGCCATGGACGTAACCTCCGATGGTGAAATCGTGAACCTTTAGCAACCGGTTAGCTACGTGTTCTCGATCCGCCTATCGCTTTTGAGCGCGCACCGTCCCCCGGCGGCGGAGACGATCCCTCTGGCAACACCACCGCGCCATCCCGTTGGCGTGTAACGACTCTCCCGACTTTACACTGCGGAAACTGCCAGAATATAATCGCCAGTACGATTACGAATTTCGCAACACCGATGGCGGCAATGTCCGCCGACCCAGGGGTGCTACCGTGGCCGTGCTCCAGATGCGCGTATTTCCCGATCCCATCCTCCGTCAACGGGCCCGCAAGGTAACCCAGTTTGACGCCAAACTGGCAAAGCTCGCCGTTGATATGGAGGAGACCATGAACGCCCACCACGGCGTTGGCTTGGCCGCCAATCAGGTTGGCGTGTTGCAGCGCATGTTCGTCGTGAAGATGGAGGATTGGGAGGAAGCCCTGGTTCTGATTAACCCGGAGATCATGCGCCGCGAAGGTCTGCGCGAGGTCGAGGAGGGTTGTCTCAGCTTGCCCGGCTATCGCGGCATGGTAAACCGCGCCGAGCGCATCCGCGTGCGTTACCAGGACATCACCGGCAAACAGCAGCGCCTCAAGGCCGAGTGCATGCTTGCGCAGGCCGTCGAACACGAGACCGATCACCTGAACGGCATCCTGTACATTGACCACCTCATCGCTCACGATCAATTTTTCCGGATCCATGTCGATGAAGACGGAGATGTCGAATACCTCCCCACCGGGGAACCCGACGCCGCAGAGCTGGAAGCCGCCGCCCGCCGTATGAATAGCCGCAACCTTGTCCCCCAGTTCGATCCCAGCAACGGCCGGCCGGCCACCCGCCAGGCCGACGACGCCACCGTCGCCGATTAGCATGGACTCCGCCAGCCTGATTGCCCGGCTGGCCGGGTTTTTCGATACCCAAACCTCTGTAACTGCCTGGCTCGTTGGTGGTATCGTCCGCGACACGCTCCTGGGACGAGAGATCCAGGACATCGACATCTCCGTTTCCGGCGACGCCCAGCCTGTGGGGCGCGCCATCGCCGATCTTCTCGGCGGAACCGCAGTCCCCGTTCCTGAGTGGAACATCGTACGGGTCGCGCTCCCTCCATCGTCGGAACACGCCCGTCACAACGTGATCGACATTTCCGGCCACGCCGGGTCCATCGAAGACGACCTCCGCTCCCGGGACTTCACCATCGACGCGATGGCCGTCCCTCTCAGCTGTTGGGATTCCGACGCGCGGTTCGATGCCATCATAGATCCCCTGAGTGGTAGGGCGGACCTCGCCCGCCGCGTTCTGCGCGTCGGCGGTGAGGGCGTTTTCGTCGCCGATCCCGGCCGTATGCTCCGCGCCGTCCGGCTAGCCCAGCAGGTGGGGCTCCGCATGGAGCCCGATACCGCCCGTCTCATCCGGCGAGACGCTCACCTTCTCCTTCGGGTGTCGCCCGAACGCGCCCGCGACGAGTTCCTGACCATCCTGTCCGCTGACGGCGCCCGGCCCCAGCTGGAAGTCCTGGATCGCCTCGACCTCCTCTGTCGCGTGATTCCTGAATTAGAAGCCACTCGACGTTGCGAACAACCCCGGTCGCATCACTACTGGGACGTGTGGGGTCACCTCCTCCATTGTGTCGAGTATGCCGAGGAGGTGACCGCCGGCCACCGCAACAACGCGATCTACACCATGGCTCCGTGGACCGCGAAAGGAGACGCCTACTTCAGTGAGATCATCGGCGACGGGCACACCCGCCGCACCGTGCTCAAGCTGGCGGCTCTGCTTCATGACATCGCCAAGCCCCAGACTCGCGCCGCTGACGCCGAAGGCCGCGTGCGGTTCCTCGGCCACAGCGAAGAGGGCGCGGAAATCGTTCAGCATCGCCTCTCGTCCCTCCGCATGTCGCGCCGGATTACGGACCTGGTTTCCAATATGGTGCTGCACCATCTCCGACCAAGCCAGCTCCGGCACGGGTCGGCCATGCCGTCCCCTCGGGCGATCTTCAGGTTCTACCGCGATGTCGGCGACGCTGCGGTGGACACCCTCTACCTTGCCATGGCCGATGTCCTGGCCGCCCGCGGCCCGGAACTCTCCCCTGAAAGTTGGGGTAACTATGCTAGAATGGTCGTCGCTGTTCTCGAATCCGGGGGTGAACAACCCGGAAATCGAAATGGCAGTCCACCGTTGATCAATGGCCACGACTTGATGGACGCTCTCGACATCTCTCCCGGGCCCCGCATCGGCTTTTTGCTCGAGCGGCTCCGCGAGGCTGAAGCAGTCGGCGAAATCTCCACCCGAGCCGACGCCATTGAACTGGCCGCCAAGTTGGTCGACCGGGGCGGTCAATCGTAATTTACGTTGGATCGGAATTCCCGTTAGATCGACGCACATCAATCCGTTTGTCTTCTTGATTTGCCCGGCATACCCCTTTGGTGCCCCACCACGGTAGCGGCCATATAACCGGTCGAGCCGGATTGGCGCACGGGTGCGCCGGCAATACCAGAATAGAGGTCTGGAATAGGTAGAATGCGACGACGCACGGTTTTGCTGACGATTTTCATCCTGGCAGTGTTGGCCGTTTCGGCCGTCTCGCTAGCTTTGCCGGAAATCCATATCGCGATACCCGGGTTGCCCCGCATCGATCGAGCCGAGACCGGCCCGCTTGGCCTCAAGCTCGGCCTGGACCTCCAGGGCGGCGCTCACCTCGTCTATCAGGCCGACACGGGAACCGTCCTGACGGTTACCTTCCCCGACGAAGCTGAAACGGATCTGGCCGCGGTCGAGGATGCTCTCGCTGCCGTCGATTACCAGGGCGCCGTGAGCCAGTTGGATGACACTCAAACCTACCGGATCGCCGGCGAGTTTCTCAGTCCCGAGCGTCGCGACGCTGTGCGCCAGGGTTTGACGGACGCTGTTGCCGAACCCGTCGAGCTAATCAGCGACGACACGCCTCCTCCCACCAACGAACAGATGGACGGCGTGCTAAGCATCATCAGCAATCGCGTCAACCTTTATGGTACCGAGGAACCGATAGTCCAGCGTTTCGGCGACGACCGGATCGTCGTTCAGCTGCCCGGGGCTACGGGCTCCGTCGTGTCCGTCGAGTTCTCCGACGACGCCGATATCGCCAAGCTCGGCAGCGTCATCGCCGGGCAGGGCTATGGGGATGATGTGGAAAGCCGCGGCGGCAACCGGTTCCGCATCACCACCGACGTTACACTCGATGCCGCCCAACGCCAGGCGCTCGGTACCCTCCTTGAATCCGAAGTGGGTACTGTCGTCTCCTATCAGGCGTCCGGGGGTATCGACGACGCCAAGCGGCTCATTGGTGAGACTGCCCAGCTCGAGTTTCTCCGTCGTCAGTGCGGCGGTCCGATCGGCGACATCGGATGTTTGCCCCCGTATACCGACAGCAGCGTCGGCCTGACGGGCGACGACTTGGACGATGCCTTCGTCAGCACCGATCAAGCCACCGGTGCGTGGGTCGTCAACATCCAGTTCGATGATCGCGGCGCCGAGCTCTTCGGCCAAATGACTGGCGAAATAAACGACCGAGACCATCCTGACACCGACGAGGTCATCGCGGTGTTCCTCGACGGCGAGCAGTTGATCGCTCCCGTCGCCCGCGCCCATATCCGCGACGGCCGCAGCCAGATCTCCGGCGGCTTCAACCGCGAAAGCGCCCGAAGGCTGGCCGTCCAGCTCAAGTCCGGCAGCCTCCCCGTGCCCCTGAGCCTCATCCAGGAATCCGGGGTCGATTCAATCCTCGGCAAAGAGTCTCTGGAACGTAGCCTGCAGGCAGGCCTGGTCGGTCTGGGCCTGGTGCTCGTCTTCGTCATTGCCTACTACCGCGCCGCCGGCGTGGTGGCCGCCGTCGCCCTCATCTGTTACGCCATCGTCACCCTGGCCATCTTCAAATTGGTGCCGATTACCCTCACCCTGCCTCACATCGGCGGCTTTATCCTGTCCATCGGTCTCGCCGTCGACGCCAATATATTGATCTTCGAGCGCATCAAGGAAGAGATCCGTATCGGCCGCTCGTTGGGTTCGGCAATGGAAGTGGGTTTCAACCGCGCTTGGCCGGCCATTCGGGACGGCAACGTCAGCACCCTGATTACCTGCGTCGTGCTCCTCTGGTTCGGCAACCGGTTGGGTGGCGGCCTGATCAACGGCTTTGCCCTGACCCTTTTTGTGGGTGTGCTCGTCAGCATGTTCACCGCGGTCATGGTCAGCCGCAACCTGCTCCAGGCCTTTCAGGCCGCGGGCCTGGGCCGCGCCGCCAATCTGTTCACCCCGGAAAAAATCCAACCCCGGTCTACCGGGCAGCGCCCTCAGTCGGCCCAGGGGGGCCAATAACCAATGTTCAATATCGTCGGCAAGCGCGGCTGGTACTTCGTGATCTCGGCCCTGATCATCATTCCCGGGCTGCTGTCCATGATCGCCCCTCCCGGCTGGGCATCGGGTGGCTCCGGCCTCAAGCCCGGCATCGACTTCTCCAGCGGTTCGGCTCTGACCGTCGCTTTTGAAGACCCGGTGCGCCCTGATGCCGTCCGGGCCCTGTTGCCCACTATTGGACATCCTCAGGCCAAGGTTCAGGCAGTGGGCGACCGCTCCGTTCTGATCCGTACCCGGGTGCTCGAAGAGGCATCCGGAAATATCCTGTCCGAGCGCCAGCGCATCGAGGACGCCCTGTCCGAGCAGATTGGGCCCATCGATGCCTCCGGCGTCGACACCGTGTCGCCAATTATCGCTCAGGAGACCGTGCGCAACACCTTCCTGGCCCTGTTGGTCGCTTCGGTCTTCATCCTTGCCTATATCTGGTACGCCTTCCGAAGGGTCCCACGCGCCTATCGCTACGGCGTGGCCGCGGTCGTGACCCTGCTGCACGACACCGTGATCGTGCTCGGTGTGTTCTCCATCCTCGGCCGCTTCCTGGGCATGGAGGTCAACTCCATGTTCATCGTCGGTATCCTCACCGTCGCCGGATACTCGGTCAACGACACCATTGTCGTATTCGACCGCATCCGCGAAAACTCCATCCGGGTACCCGACCGTAGGCTCGAGGATACCGTCAACCTCAGCATCATTGAGAGCGTAGCCCGGTCGGTGAACACCAGCTTCACCACGCTTTTGGTGCTGCTCGCCATGTTGCTCATCGGCGGCGAGTCCATCCGGGAACTGCTCCTGGTGGTTGCCATGGGCGTCGTGGTCGGAACCTACAGTTCGATTTTCATCGCGGCCCAGTTCCTGGTCATCTGGGAGCGTCGCGAATTCGGCCGCATTTTCACCCTCGGCCGCCGCGAGGCGACCGCCTGAACTTGGGTCGTCTAGTTCGGCATCAGAACCAGACGCCCTAACGGTCTCCGCTCCTGAACCAACTGGATCGCCTCTGCCACGCCTTGCGCGGTGAGCGGCAGTATCTCCGCCACCACGGGTTCCAGCTGGCCTGTCGCAGCCATCTGGACGCATCGCTCCAACGTGGCCCACGAGACGCCGGATACCCCCGTCACGCGCAGATCTCGGAATATGACCTCTGCCAGGCGCACGGGTGACGACTCCCCGGTCAGGTCCCCCAGCAGCGCCATGCGGCCATATTGTCCCAGGCATCGCAGGCTGTCGGGCCACAGCGGAGGGCCGACCGTATCGATCACCACGTCGGCCCCCTCGTCATCGGTGACGGCCAGAACTATATCGGCCAGGCCAGGCCCGTCTCCCACTTCGATGACCATCGACGCCCCCAGGGATTCCAGTCCCGCCGCCTTTTCCGGCGATGACGTGACGGCCATGACCTGCGCTCCCTTGGCCGCGGCCAATTGCACCGCGTGGCTCCCCAACCCTCCGCCCGCTCCCGTTACCACCACCGTGTCTCCGGCTGCGACCTCCGTTGCTTCGACACCGGAAAGCGCCACCCCGGCCGGACACGCCAGCAGCGCCGCCTTCTCCGGTCGTACTCCGTCAGGGACAGCAATCAAAGCCGTTTCCGGCAGCGCGACGAACTGCGCGAAACCACCGTCCCTCCCGTGCCCGATCCCGGCCCCGTTCAGGCATCTGTGTTCCCTACCGCTTCGGCACCGCGAGCACCGGCCGCACGCCGCGGTGAGCAGGCTGACCACCCGGTCGCCCTCCCGAAACTTCGCGCTGCCCTCCCCTAATGAGACCACCGTCCCCGCTATCTCGTGTCCCAGCACGACCCCCGGCGCGACCCCGCGCCGCAGCGTTCCGGACATCACCAGGTAGTCGTGATGGCAGAATCCGCCGGCGTCCACCCGCAGCAAAGCCTCTCCGGGTCCCGGGGTAGGGACCCGGCGTTCCACCATCGCCAGGGTGGGAGGATGGCCGGCTTCCACCAGCGTCAACGCGGACATGGTTTCGGGAACGGACGAAAGCGTCATGGCGGTCATGGTAAAGCACGGCCCGTTTCTGCGATACTATCCACCACTCCCATCTCGCCGGTGTCCGCCGCGCAACTACCGAGGCAATTCAAATGATTATTGGTGCTCACGTGTCCGCCGCCGGCGGCATCGGCAAAGCCGTGGACCGCGCCGTCGATATCGGCGCCGAGGCCGTTCAGATTTTCGGATCATCCACCCGCTCCTGGCGCTTCAAGGCGCTCACCGACGCCCTGGCGGACGCGTTTCGAGAGAAGAACGCGTCGGCCGGGTTGGCTCCGCCCTTCCTCCACGCCATTTACCTGATCAACCTGGGCAACTCCAATCCCGAAAACGTCGATAAGTCCATCACCTCCCTCGTTCAGTACATGCAATTGGCTGACCAGATCGGCGCCGGCGGCGTTATCTTCCACCCCGGCAGCCACGGCGGCGCGGGTTACGAGGGCGTTTTCCAGCAGGTCGTCGATAGCATCAATCGGGTACTCGATCAGTCCCCCGAGGGTCCGTTGCTTTGTCTGGAGAACATGGCCGGCATGGGTCAGCACATCGGCGCCAAATTCAGCGAATTGGGCGATGTCATGCACGCCGTGGACAGTCCACGCCTGGGCATCTGCCTGGATACTCAGCACGCCTTCGCCGCCGGGTACGATCTCACCAACCCTGACGGTGTTGCCGGCATGATCGACGAGTTCGACCGCGATATTGGCTTGGATCGGTTGAGCGCCGTTCACGCCAACGATTCCAAGCGCCCCTGCGGCTCCGGCGTGGACCGCCACGACAACATCGGTGAGGGCCTCATCGGCGAACCGGGATTCACCAACATCATGTCCCACCCTGCCTTCGCGGACGTGCCGTTCTTCCTCGAGGTTCCCGGCTACGACAAGGACAATCGCGGCCCTGACAAACCCAACGTGGATGCCCTCAAGTCGATCCGCGCTCGCGTAACCGCCCAATAACCGTTCCCGTGCCCGTCAGCCAGCAGGAGTTCGAGGGCCTGGTCCAGCAGGCGTACTGGGAGTTGCCAGAATCGGTCCGGGACTCGTTGGACAACCTGGACATCCTCGTGGAAGACATTCCCGGACCCGAAGCGGCCGATACCGACGGCCCCGACGACCACCAGCACGGCCATACTCTTCTGGGCCTCTACGTCGGCGTCCCGTTGGTGGACCGCTACGCCGCCGATCCCATGATGCCCGACCGCATCTATATCTACCGGTTGCCCATACTGGACATTTGCGACACTCACGAGGAGGTCGTCCGCGAAGTTCGGACGACGCTGCTCCACGAAATCGGTCACTATCTGGGCCTCAGCGAGCATGATCTGGACCGGCTGGGCTACGCCTGACCTCCGGCAAATGTCCTGGACCGATCGCCTCGCCTGGCTCATCGGCAGCGGGTTCGGCAGTGGGCTCTCCCCGCTGGCGCCGGGCACCGCCGGCGCCGGGGTGGCGGTGGTGATCTATTGCGCCGTGATGCTTCTGATCCCCGGCGAAAACCTGTTTTCGATCCTGATCCGGCTGCTGATCCTGGCGGTCATGATAACGGGAGGGATGGCCGTCGGCGTCTGGGCCACTGGCCGGATGTCCACCGACGCCGACCCAGACCCGGGCTCGGCCGTTTGGGATGAGTTTATCGGAATGTGGGTGACGTTGATCCCAACTGTTTTGGTCGCCTGGGACCTCAAGGTTGCCCTCGTTTCTCCTTGGTGGCCTTTGTGGTGGGTGGCCCTGTGCTTCTTCGCTTTCCGCGCTTTCGACACCCTGAAACCCTGGCCGTGCCGGCGTCTCGAGGATCTCCACGGCGGTTGGGGCATCATGCTGGACGATCTGGCCGCCGGGGTCTGGGCCCTCGTCGTCTCGACGCTGGTCTACGCCGCTATTCAGGGCGCGCTTCTCTACTTCTATTGGCCCGCCTGACCCGTCGCATCCGGGAAAATGCCTGACAACGCCGACCGCTCCAGCGCCTGCATCGTTTCCAGCTCTCCGTCCTCATAGTGGTCGTGACCCAGCAGATGCAACGCTCCGTGCACTATCAGCAACGCCAGCTCTTGCCGTAGCGGCACTCCCTGGCTTTCCGCCTGCCGCGCGGCCTGCGGGACCGAAACCACTATCTCTCCCAGCGGAGGCGGCTCGTCCTCCGGTAGCGGCCATCCCGATGGCGTCTCGTCGCCGGACGTCGGCGCTTCCTCGTCCCCTTCCCAGTGACCCCAGTGCTCGAAGGAAAACGACAGCACATCCGTTGTGCGGTCCACGCCCCGATACTCTCGGTTCAACTGCCGCACCGTCTCGTCGTCTGTCAGCAACAGGCCTATCTCGCCGCGCGCGTCTGCCGGTAGCGTTCCGGCCAGACCATGCCGGACTGCGGCGGCAAACCACTCGTCATCTTCGCCGTGTCCGGCATCCTCCGGCACGTCCAGTTGTACTGTGACAACTATATTGGGAAGCAACATGTTCATCTCCTCGAAATCATCGGCCCAGCAGCCCCGTGATACAATTGCTTGACTAGCTTCGGGCCTAGGACGATGCAATGAGCGATGAGCAGTTTACCCCCAACTCGGACCCCGGCGACGACCGTTGGGCGGACTACGCTCTCCCCGAAGAGGGCGTCGCTGACCTCGCTGACCGGTTGGTGGAGTTCCTCCCGGAACAGGATGAAAACGATCCCCCGCTCATCGTCGGCCAGATTCTGGACGATTTCATTGACCAATCCGGCGCCATGCCGGAAAACCTGCGTGAGGAAGACGCCCACGCGGTGATCTGCCAGATGCAGATGGCGGTCACCTTGGCTTACCAATTGGGCCGGCTCGAGTCCCGTTCCCCGGAAATGGTGCGTCGGTTCATCCTTGAGGCCATCGAAAAGTGGGAGGCGAAGCCCCTGTCCGACTCCCTCGACTTCGTTGAAACCGATTTTCGCAAGCCCAAGGAATTGGTTTTGCCCCGTTTGCGTCGCTGGTGGCAGGAAAACCTCGCCGCCGAAGACTATTACTGGGACGAAGACTGACCCCGGTTGCGCAGTTTCCGCGGCGTAATGCGAGAGCCGTCGGCGGGAGACCTCCGCGTCCGGCTTCGCGCTCTATGTTGATGGGAGGGAACCAATCCGATGACCACCGCCACTTATGATCTGGTGCTGTCCGGCGGCAACCTGCTCGACCCGGCGCAAGGCATCAACGACGAACCCCGTGATGTGGCCTTCAAGGACGGCAAGGTTGCCGCCGTAGCCGACCACATCGATCCAACCGCCGCCGCTCAGGCCATCGATGCCACCGGCAAGTTGGTCACGCCCGGTCTCATCGATCTGCACGGCCATTTCTACCACGGCGGCAGCGGCAGCGCCGTCCACGCCGACCAGACTTGCCTTGGCAGCGGCGTTACCACCGGCGTTGACGCTGGCAGCGCCGGTTTCCTCAACTACGGCGCCATGCGCGACTACGTCTTTCCCGCCCACCGCACTCGCCTGCTTGCCTTCCTGCACATCGGCGGTGTCGGTTTGGCGGCCAATCGTGCGTTGGGTGGCGGTCTCCACGATATGCGAATCATCGATGTGGGTCAGACCGTGCAGGCCATCAGGGAAAACCCCGGTTTCGTATTTGGCGTGAAGGTCCGAATGCACTTCGACGCCGTGGCCCGCTGGAACGCCCATGAGGCCATGGCCCGCGCCCGCGAGGCCGCCACCGAGGCGGGCGTCCACCTCATGGTGCACGTCAGCGGCACTCCCATTCCGCTGCCCGATGTGCTGGAGCATCTCGGCCCCGGTGACATTTCCACCCACGCCTTCAACGGCTTCCCTGAAAATATGCTGGACAACTCCGGGAAGGTCCGCCCCGAAGTCCGCGCCGCTGCCGATCGTGGCGTCATCATGGACGTCGGACATGCCGGTATCCATTGCGACGTCGAGGTGGTGAAAGCCGCCATGGATCAAGGCGTCGTCCCCGATACTATCAGTACCGACGTCCACATCGCCCCGCCGGGCCGCGTCGTTTACCTTATGAACGACTTGGTCAGCAAGTTCCACGCCTTGGGTATGCCCCTCGCCGACGCCGTCGCCGCCAGCACCAGCCGCCCCGCCGAGATCCTGGGGCTGCAGGACAGCATCGGCTCCCTAGCTGTCGGCATGGAGGGCGACGCCACGGTATGGGACAAGCGCCAGGGGCGCTTCGTGTGGCACGATATGGCCGGCCACAACGTGGACGGCGCGCTCCGTCTCGACACCTTTGCCACCATCAAGGGCGGCGCCACCGCCTGGCGTGAGGGCCAACTCGTGCAGATGGGCGAGTGCTAGCTCGCGCCGGTTTGTGATCTTGGTGGGGCGTGGCGATTCCGAGTTCCCGTTTCGCGTTGGCACGAAAACCGACTTGCCCTTTCGCCGGTGCCGGTGCTGGGTGACGAGGCCGGGCCTGCTCGGCAGCGATCCAATCCGACACCTCCGGTTCGAGTAGAAAACCCCGTCCGCCTTTTCCTTGACGCTGCAATATCCGACTGATACGGTGAGGACACGTTATGCGTATTGGTGAATTTGACATCGTCGAACCAGTGCCGGAGTTGCACGAGCCGCACCTGCTGGCCGTGCTCCGCCCTTGGATCGACGTGGGAAACGTGGGCAGTTTGTCCCTCGGCAGGATCGAGCGCCATCTGCGTAGCCAGGAGCTCGGGCGCCTCTATCGCCCGGGGCGCTACTACGATTTCACGCGCTATCGCCCGCGCTCCTACCTCGTCAACGGCCGCCGCGAGGTCACCGTCCCGAACACGATCATCCGTTACGCCAACCCCGAAGACGGGCCCCATCTCCTGACCGCGCACCTGTTGGAGCCCCACCTCTACGGCGAGGACTACTCCGACGCTCTACTGGAGATCATCAATCACTTTGGCGTGAAGCAGTACGCCCTCATCGGCGGCATGTACGATATGGTCCCGCACACCCGTCCGCTCGTGGTTTCAGGCTTGGGCACCGGTGACAACGTGGAACGCGACTACCGCATTGCCAACGCGCGCGCCAGCAGCTACGAGGGACCAACCACCATCACCTACACCGTCAGCCAGACCGCGGCTCAAAACGGAGTCGAGACGCGCGCGTTCGTCGTCCATTTGCCTCAGTACCTCACCCTGGACGACGATCACCAGGGCGCGGCCCGCATGATGGACCTGCTCTGCCGCCTGTACAACCTCCCCGATTACATCGCCCAGACCGAGCGCGGCCAGAAGCAGTACGACGAGCTCACTCCCAACGACGGCCAGATCCCCACCGGAGACACCCTCGCTCGCATTGAAGAGATGTACGACAGTGAATACGGCGACGACGAGCCGACTGAGCCAACCACGCCGCTCCCGTCCAGCATCGAAGAATTCCTCCAGGGCCTGGGCGCGGATCTCGGCGAGGACGAGGAATCGCGCTAGGCGGTTCCCGTCTGCCAGCGCAGGTGAACCGATGGCCTCCGCGTCGCCTGCAACCGGAGTCCGACCCCCGGTAGCCGAGCTCCTCCAGAAGCTCATTCGCTTCGATACGACCAACCCTCCCGGCAACGAGAGCCTGTGTGCCGCATATTGCCGGGACGTGCTTGCCGACGCCGGCATTGCCGCCGACCTCTTGGGTGACGACCCCGACCGCCTCAACGTCGTCAGCCGCCTGCCCGGTCGTGGGGACGCCCCGCCGCTCCTGCTCTACGGCCATATCGACGTTGTTCCCACGGCTGCCCAGCCTTGGGACGTTCCCCCATTTGAGGGCCGCCTCCAGGACGACTACGTCTGGGGCCGCGGAGCCCTGGACATGAAGGGCGGCGTCGCCATGATGATGGACGCCTTCATTCGTGCTCACCAGGAGGATGCCAACCTCCCCGGCGACGTGGTTCTGGCGCTGGTTAGTGACGAGGAAGCCGGCGGCAATACCGGAGCTGCCTGGTTGGCCCGTTCCCGCCCCGAGTTATTCGAGGGCGTGCGCTACGCCGTGGGCGAGTTCGGCGGGTTCAGCAAGACCTACCGGGGTCGCAAGTTTTACATGGTCCAGGTGGCTGAGAAGCAGGGGTGCCGCGTTCAGGCCGTTGCGCGCGGGCCCGGAGGACACGGTTCCCTCGTCCACCATGACACGGCTCCGACCCGCATGTCCCAGTTCCTGGTCAAGCTCGATCGTACGCCGTTGCCCTTCCACGTCCATCCCGTCACGCGCATGATGATCGAGGCAATGGCAGGTCGCTTGCCCTTGGCCGACGGCACGTTTTTGCGGCTGCTCCTGAATCCCGCGTTCACGGGTCGTATGCTGCGCCGCATGGGCGCCGTGGGTCGCGAGATGGAGCCTCTGTTCCGTCACACCGCCAATGCCACCGTCATCGCCGGTGGCGAAAAAACCAACGTCATCCCCAGCGAGGTTACGGTTACCCTGGATTGCCGGATGCTGCCGGGCTACGACGCCGAGGACCTGCTAGGCGAGCTGCAGAATATCGCTGGCCCCGACATCGAGCTTCAGGCCGTCCGTTTTGAGCCCAAGCCTTGGGTGCTGAACATGGGCCTCTTCGACACCTTATCCGACATCATTCGTGAACAGGATGCCGAAGGTGTCTCCGTCCCCATGCTCATGCCGGCCGGAACCGACGGACGCCATTTCGCCGCGCTCGGTATCCAGACCTATGGTTGGATGCCCATGAACCTGCCCGCCGATTTTGACTTCCTCAAAACCATTCATGCCGCCAACGAGCGTGTCCCGGTGTCGGCGCTGGAGTTCGGCGCCAGAGCCCTGTTTCAACTGCTGCAACGTTTTCACGACTGACAGTGGCTCGCACCTGGATTCTGCGGACCGTGCTGCTCACGATGGCATTCGCGGTCGCGGCCTGCACTGGGGACCCCCTGCCGGTTGCCCCGTCCCAATCGGTTTCCTCACCTACCGCCGGCTCCCCATCGTCGGTCGGCGGAGCCTTCACCGTCACGCCTCGACCCTCTCCGACCGTTGCGGTCACCGCGAGTGCGGCTACTGCGGTCAGCGCACCCTCCGTTCCCAAGCCCACCGCGACTGGTGAGCCGAAACCCACCGCTCCTCCGCTTGAGTCTTCGAGCCCTACTGTCGGGCTGTTGCGCCTTCGGGATGACCTGGACGATCCCTTGGGTTATTGCATCGACGTCCGAGGCTTCGGCTCCAGCATCCGCCTGGATGCCAGCCTGCAGGCCCATAGCTGCAAGTCCAATTCACCTGACGACCAATCGTTTGCCCTGGTTGGAGATGGTCCGGGAGGCAGGATTTTGCTAATCGAATATGACGTCTGCCTAGCCGTTGCTGATACAGCACCGGGGGCGTCCGTTCACCTGCGCCCTTGCGACGATCAATCAGTTTCCCAGCAGTTCGAATGGCTGGGCGATGGACGGCTTCGTCTACAGGCAGAACGCGGCGTGTCGCAGCCGGAGTTGTGCGTTGGCGTCGCCGGGGGAGACGGCGAACCCGCCGGAGGCCGCGATCACTTGCGTCGGGACCTGATGCTGCGGGATTGCGGCGAAACCGACCCTGCCTTGACGGCGTGGGAAGTAGTCCCGAATCAATAGGGGCGAATATTTATTCGCCCCTACCGTTGTAATCCGAAGTGCCAGGATCAGGTTACTGTGGCGTCGCGGTCGCCCCTTTGGCCACGTCGATCAGCCGCTCAAACGCGTCATGATCCCGCACTGCCATGTCTGCCAGCATCTTGCGGTCAATCTCGATGCCCGCGACGTTCATTCCGTGCATAAACTGGCTGTAGGTCATGTCGTGCTGGCGGCACGCCGCTCCAATCCGAATGATCCACAGGCGGCGGAAGTCGCCCTTGCGCTGCCGTCGGTGGCGGTACGCGTGGCTCCACGCGTGCATCACCGCCTCTTTGGCCCACTTATAGTTGCGCCCAGATGACGCCTGATAGCCCTTTGCGGCTTTGATGATCTTCTTGTGTCGAGCGCGTTTGGTCACGCCCCTTTTGACTCTTGGCACGGTTGCGGATTCTCCAGTTTAAACGTCGTATGGTATCAGCCGGCTCAGGCGTTTCACGTCAGCGGCGGCGTAGCCGATCTTCTGCGCGAACTTCCTGGTCACTTTCTTCGGCTTCTTGCGACGGAGATGGCTGCTCATCCGCTTGCGGCGGAGCAACTTGCCGGTGCCCGTCACATGTATGCGGGCTTTGGCCCCTTTGTGGGTTTTCAGTTTGGGCATGTGTAGTTATTCCGTAGCTACTGCTTCCTTTCGTTCGTTGCGCGCCGCCACCGTCGGACTCGGTATCAAGACCATGGACATGGCCCTGCCTTCCATCGATGGCTGCTGCTCCAACCGGATGTCGTCTTTCAACTCTTCTGCGACCCGCTTCAACAGCGAAAGCCCGTTTTGCTGGTGAACTGCCTCGCGCCCTCGGAACCGGACCGTCAGTTTGACTTTGTCACCATTCCCGATGAACTGGCGCACCTTGCGCAACTTGGCATCGAAGTCGTGCGTGCCAATGTTTGGCCGGAACCGTACTTCCTTCAGTTCGTTGCTCTTCTGGGATTTGCGGGTCTCGCGTTCCTTCTTCGACGTGAGGTATCGGAGCTTTCCGTAGTCCAGCAGCCGCGCGACCGGGGGATCGGCGTTCGGCGCCACTTCCACCAGGTCAAGGTCATTCATCCGCGCCCTGGAGAGGGCGTCGGACACCGTCATCACGCCAAGCTGCTCGCCATCTTCTCCAATTACTCGTACCCGCGGGACGCGTATCTGTTCATTGACCCTGTACTGCCTGGCTATGGCGTCACCTCCTTGGTGGTGCGTAGCGTAGAAAGCCGGGACCCGAAGGGCCCCAACCGCTCATCATTGCACTATTCTAGCGGCGGCCTACTGGGCAGTCAACGATTTGACGAACGGTTTCGACAGTCGTGGGTGCTCACCTCGCGTTTTGTCTCGGTAATTCCGTGCGGCGACCGTGCCCTGCGTCCGAACCGTCCTTACTTCGCCTCTTCTTCCTCGTCCTCTTCAGGCGGCTCTTCGTCGTCATCGTCCAGGTCGTCTTCGCCGAGCAAGTCTTCGTCCTCGTCATCGTCGTCTGCGGCGAGAACCTCCAAGATCCGGGCCAACTGCTCGTCCTCTGCCGTTCCTGCAGCCGTTAGCATCCGCGCGCTGTCGAGAACTTCTTCGGGTTCCGGCTCCTCCAAGGCGATCGCGGCAAATCCGTAGAAAACATCGCTGTCCAGCACCCTGGCCAGTCCGTTCACCGTCAGCGTGATCGGACGGATCGGGGTCGACCATTTCTCGGTCAGTTCGGTATGCAATTCCGACAGCGGCATCGGCTCGCCTCCCTGCAGCAGCAGCGTGCGGAACACAATCTCCTGCAGCGGCATCGAAGACTGAATGAACTCCGTGTCACCGGCGCAATGGGTCCTGATCTCTTTCACCAGGTCGGACGGATGCGCGATCTCCGCTGACGTCTTGCCGAACGATGGGCACGTGGTGTTGAGCCGGGCCAGCAGTAACTGGATAGGGGACCGATTCAGTTCGTCCAGCCTTTCCAGGCTGAACCGGTATTCGGGTCGTGCCGATCTGCTATTTCCCGTGACGGTGGTCGTCATGCGTTAACCTCTTCATTCCAATCCAGCATTATGATCTTTACCGCCTGTCCGGCGTTTTTTCGGGTCAGGTCGGATGGACAAATCGCCAGCCCGTTGGCCTTGGACAACGACGTCAGGATGTTCGATCCCTGCGGCCCCGTCGGCGTGGCAAACCACGTGCCGTCTCGTCGTTCGACCTCGACTCGCGCGTACACCCTTCGCCCGTCGCTGTTGAAAATCGGACCTGTGAGCACCCCTTCAACCGTGGGACGCGCCAGCAGGTCCCGTCCCAACATGCGCCGGACGGCCGCCCGGCCGAACATCTCGAACGCCAGTAGCGCGCTGACCGGGTTGCCTGGCAGTCCCAGCAACGGCAGGGGCTCGCGTCCTTCGCGATTGATCAGTCCGAACGCCAGCGGCTTGGCCGGTCGCATCCGCACCGACCAGAAGTTCATGTCCCCTCGCTGCTCCAGCACGTCCTTGACCATGTCGTAATCGCCCTTGGACACGCCGGCCGAGGTAACCAGCAGGTCCGAATCCGAGGCGGCGTCGATGCACCGATGCAGGTCGTCCAAGTTGTCCCGCGCGATGCCGATTATTTTCGCCACCCCGCCGGCCGCGCGGACCGCCGCCGCTACGCTGCTGCTGTTGCTGTCGTAGATGTGACCCGGCTCGAGATCTTCGCCAACCGTGGTCAGCTCGTCTCCCGTTGACAGCACCGCAACTACCGGTCGCCGGATCACCCACGCCGTGGCAAGCCCCAACGATGCGAGAACTCCTGCTTCCGCCGGTCGAACCACCGTCCCCGCCGGCAACACCAACTCCCCCGCCTGCACGTCTTCGCCCGCCGGTCGTACGTTACTGCCCAATGGCAGCGCCTTGCGGATGGCGATTTCGTCCAGCGGCGTCCCCGTGCGCCTGCGTTCGAGTTCGTCAGTTTCCTCGAAGGGAACTACGGTGTCTGCGCCCGCGGGAACCGGTGCACCGGTCATGATCCGGATCGCGTTGCCCCTGGTGACCGTCTGGTCCGAGACCTGTCCTGCCGCGACCGCGGAAACCACCGACAGCGTCGGCGCCGTGTCGCTGGCGGCTGCGATGTCGGCGTGCAGCACCGCGTAGCCGTCCATGGCCGAGTTGGCCAGCGGCGGAAGGTTCAACGGCGATGTGACATCCTCCGCCAGCGCCAGGCCCAGGCATTCCAACACCGGCAATTCCACCGCGTCCCGCGGGCTGAAGTGGGCGATGATGCGCTCCAGGGCCTGCTCGACCTCCAGCATGTCTTCATGCCCGTGGCCGTCGTGGCGACCGCGATGGTGTCCATCGTGGCCGTGGTCGTGACCCCCGTGCGCGTCCTGCCCGTGGTCGTGGATACTCTCGTGGTCCCCGTCGCCGTGGGCGTCGTGGGCGTGCGGTTCTCGCGAGTGGGCGTGGGTAGTCATGGCAATCACGTCCGTAGCAGGGGTGACAGGCGGTTGGCGGCCAATAATCGTACCACACTCGTCCTACGGGTCAGAGCCCGGGTGTGCGTTACGCCCGAACGATCGCTCCGGCTTCCCGTTCCAACGCTCTGGTCAGCCCGTTCATCGCCCGGTTCACGTCTTCGGCGGTCAGTGTCCGGTCGGTGGCTCGGAACCGGATGCGGAAGGCCAGCGAACGCGTACCCTCTGGCACGTTTTCGCCGGCATACACGTCGAACAATTCGGCCCGTTCCACCAGCCGCACCCTTTCGATCAGGTTCTGGACCCTGGCCGCCGGCACGTCCGCCGGAACCACCAGCGCCAGGTCGCGATTGGCCGCCGGGAACCGCGACAGCGACTGGAATCGACCACCGTCCGGGCCCGCCCTCAGCAGATCTTCCAATCGCACCTCGAAATACACCACCGGATCCGGCCCCAGGTCGAACGCCTCGCGGATGTCGGGATGCAGTTCCCCGATCACGCCCACATCCGCTGCCTGACCAGAGCCCGCTGTCACTCGGGCGCAACGCCCCGGGTGGAACGTAGGCTGATCCTGCGCCTCCAGCGACGTCGTGATTCCCACGCGGTTGAGCGCAGCCGCCAACGTTCCCGAAAGGTCGAAGAAGTCCAGGGGCTCGCCAGTGCTCAGCCAGTTGGCGTCGTAACGCGGCCCGCACATCACTCCCGCCGCAATCTCCCGCTCAACGGGCAGCCCCGGGGTCTGCGGGATGAACGCCCTTCCCAGTTCGAACAGCCGGAATCCACCGTCGTTGTGTCCGCGGTTATAGGCCAAGGTATTCAGTATGCTGGCCGCCAGCGTCGGCCGCATGATGTCCTGCTCGGCGGACATCGGGTTCGCCACCCTCAGTAGTGCGATGCCGTCGCCCGCTTCGCCGTGGTAGTTCAGCCGATCCAGATCCTCCGCGCTGACCAGCGGGTAGCTGATTGTCTCCTGCATCCCTGCCGCGGCAAGGGCATCGCGCAGTCCATCCTTCAGCGTCGTCATCGGGTTGGGCCGGTGGTAGGGGATCGGCGACGCAAGCATCGTGGTCGGCACTTCGTCGTACCCGATGATCCGGATCACTTCCTCGATCAGGTCCTCTTCGATGGCGATGTCGCCCCGCCAGTACGGCGGGTCCGCCTCGAGGCTGTCCGGCCCCGTGCGCCGTGTCGTGATACCGAGGCTTGCCAGCACCGTCTCCGCCCGGGCGATGTCCAGATCCATGCCCAGCACCTGCCGCATCCGCCCCACCGTCAAGGGAACCGCAGGAACCTCGGCGTCCCCGCCGGGGAACACGTCGATGATCCCGGCCGCAGCCTGCCCGCCGGCCGTTTCCAGGATCAGCTGCGTCGCCCTCCGCAGCGCGATGGGCGCCAGTTCCGGCCGCAGCCCCTTCTCGAAGCGCAGGCTGGCCTCGGTTCGCAGGTTCAGGTCCGTGGAGGTTCTACGGTTGTTCAACGGGTGGAATGTCGCCGCTTCCAGCAGCATGTTGGTCGTGCTGCCCGTGATCTCGCTGTTCTCGCCGCCCATCACCCCGCCGATACCGATGGCCCGTGCCGGATCAGCGATCAGCAGGTTGTCGGCGGTCAGCTTGCGGTGCACCCCGTCCAGGGTCGTGAATTCCTCGCTGTCGGCTGCCCGCCTCACCACCACGTGGCGGTCAGTCACCGTGTCCAGGTCAAAGGCGTGCAGCGGTTGGTTGAACTCCAGCATCACGTAGTTGGTCACGTCCACCACGTTGTTGATCGGCCGCAACCCGGCGCGATTCAGGCGTTCCTGCAACCAATGTGGCGAGGGTCCGATGTTGATCCCAGTGATGACCGAGGCTGTGTAGCGCGGGCAGAGTTCCGGATCTTCTATCGTAACCCGTGCCAGGTCCGCAGCCGGAACGTCCGATTCTTTGTATCCGGTCTCTGGAACCCGGACCGGCTGCCCGGTGATCGCTCCGATCTCCCGCGCCACGCCCAAGACGGACAGGCAGTCGCCTCGATTAGGTGTCAGCTCCAATTCCAGGAATGTGTCGCCCAGCACTTCGTCCAGCGGCGCGCCCACGACCGCGTCGTCCGCAAGCACGATGATCCCTTCGTGCTCGTCGCTGATCTCCAGCTCCGCCTCCGAGCAGATCATCCCTTCCGACACCACGCCGCGTATGGTGGCCGGCTTCAGCTCTTCTCTTCTGCCGGTGTGCATGTTCAGCAACGTCACGCCGGGTCGGGCAAAGCAGATCTTCTGCCCGGCTGCCACGTTCGGCGCGCCGCAAACCACCTCCAGCGTCGGACCGTCCCCCGGGTCAACCTCGCACAGCGTCAGGCTGTCGGCGTTCGGATGCGGCCGCGTCGCCTGCACGTACCCAACCACGCAACCTTCCCAGCCGCCCCGTGTGAACACGTCACCCGCCTCGATGCCGCCCATGGTCAGCCGGTGCGCCAACTCATCGGGGCCGAGCGTAATGTCAACGTATTGTGAAAGCCAGGAAAAAGGAATCAGCATGGTAGTTCACGATTGAATTCTCAAATGGAAATGAAACCGTCCGACAGCCAGGGATAAACGCGGTCGTGGGGCGGAATGATAGCGATATGTACCCAATTGTTGCTGGGCGCATCCGGCCACGTCACCCATCTTCCGGGTGAAATGGCTTCCCTGTGCCGTAGCAGGCCGTAAGGATCAACAAATGCGCCGACGCCTATCGCACCCGGGCATTCGGATTGAATGGTTTGCGAAAGTTGGTCAATGGACGAACGAAGCCGCTCGCGTTCGATATGCAGTTGTTCCGAAAGCGCAGATGGCTCGCGCTGTGAGCCATCTGCGGCCCACAGTATACTACCGCGATAGTGCTGCAAATCAGCACACAGCAAAGCACCGCCACTCTGCTCGCTCACAATCAAGCCGGAGTCGCCAGAGGATACAACCTGCAACGGTAGTTCGACTGCTGAGATAAAGCGTTCTATCTTTCGCAATAAGGTCTGCCGCAGATATGCCGCCGAGTATTTATTATGACGCAACCCTAGCCAGACTAACGCCGCAGCGAAGACGCCGTACGCAAGCAGAGCCGGCTCTGAGCCGGAGCGATCGGTGTCATCCCAGAGAACTTCTAAACCTACGATGTCGTTGTCCGGGCTGAAGTCAACTATGAAATTATCGGCAACTTCTAAGCTGACTTCGTAAGGTAAGTCGGCGAAGCGCACGTACATCGCCTCTGGATGGCGTCTTACGTACGGCAAGTTTTTCGTTACTGAGGACATAGGAACCGCCTATCTGGATGTACCGTGATGACGAAATTGCGTTGCTTAATGCGCACCACAACACGGAAAGGGTGCCGTTCTCCAGGTACACAGCGGAGAAATCAAATATGGTCTGGCTTGAGGTCTGGCTCAATACGGTCCGGATCCGCAAGACACAACGCAACTGCGTCCTCGGATATTCCCCGCTCCGCCATCCGTTCCCGCGCGTGCCCGCTGTATTCAATCATACTACCGGACGGGCGCATCAGAACTGCCGCAAAAACCTCACGTCGTTCCTGTAGAAATGTCGGATGTCATCGATCCCGTATTTCAGCATCCCGATGCGTTCCGGCCCCATCCCGAACGCGAACCCCGTGTAACGCTGTGGGTCGTACCCGACCCCTTGCAGGACCCGCGGATGCACCATCCCCGCGCCCATGATCTCGATCCAGTCCTCGTCGCGATTGATCGGCCGCCTTCCCGTCTCCGGATCTACAAAGTTGGAGATGGACATATCCACGCCCGGTTCGACGAATGGGAAGTAGTCGCACCGGAACCGTATCTGCCGGTCTTCCCCGAACACCCGCCGGGCGAATTCGTAAAGCGTACCCTTCAGATCGGCGAAGGTGATCCCCTCTGCCACTGCCAGTCCTTCAACCTGGTAGAAATGCCATTCGTGCGTGGCGTCGGTCGCCTCGTAGCGGTAGCACTTGCCCGGCACCACGACCCTCACCGGCGGGTCCTGCGCTTCCATCACCCGCGCCTGCATCGGCGACGTGTGCGTCCGCAACAGCATCGGCTGCTGCTCCTCTTCGTTCACATAATCCACCCACAGCGAGTTCCACATGTCCCGCGCCGGATGCCCAGCCGGTATGTTGAGCATTTCGAAGTTGTAGTGGTCCAGTTCAACCTCTGGCCCCTCTACGACGCTGAACCCCATGCCCATGAACGCGGCGCAGATCTCGCGCACTATCTGCGTGGTCGGATGCAGCCGACCGGTCACCACCGGCCGGCCCGGCAGCGTAACGTCCAGCGCATCTTGGGATGCCAAGGCGGCCTGCGCTATTTCCCGTGTCCGCTTGGCCAGCGCCTCTTCCAGCGCGTTCTTGGCTTGGTTGGCCCGGGAACCGATCTCGCGCCGTTGCTCCGGTTCCAGTTGAGGCAGCGATCGCAACAATCCCGTCAACCGTCCCCGGCGTCCCAGGTAGGCTACGCGCCACTCCTCCACCCCGTCGGCCGCACCGATGGCGTCGAGCTCGACCAGCGCGTCGCGGGTGAGCGTGTCTATGGATTCTACGGATGGAGCGTCTGGCATGGGCGTGGAAACCAATCCTTGGCAAATACAAAATGGGCATCAAAATTATAAGCAGCGCCTTTCCGAAGGGTCAAGAAATCTGGATACCCAAACGCTCAGCTAACCATGCGCCTCGCGCCAGGCCGTGCACGTGCCCGCCTCCCTCGGCCGCCCCGTCGTAGACCCTGAAATCGCACGCCGGGAGCGCCCGAGCCAACTCTTCGGCGCAGGACAATGGACATACGCTTCGGTCAAATCTCCCGGCGCTCATCAGCACCGGACAAGACACCGCGCCGGCCGTGTCCACTGGATTCACCGTGGACAGCAGTTCCGTCACGTCCTCTCGGAGATCCGGATGGACCCGCAGGTAGTCTCCAAGCTCCGCCAGCGGATACCCCAAACCCGGCTCCAAGCCGGCTGGATGACCCAGCGCCAGCGGTGTGTCCGCGGCTACCGCGCATACCCCAGGTCGGTGGGCTGCTGCAGCCAACGCGAGGCTGGCGCCCAGTCCAGCTCCGGTCAGGGCCACGTCACCCGACAACGCGGCGACATTCTGCCCGGCCAACACGTCCACGGCGCGCAGTGTATCCGCATAAGCTCCGAAGAGCGTGTAGGTATCGGCGCTTGCGATGCCGTCGGTCAGCAGCCCTGGATAACTGGCTCTCACCTGCCCATCGCTGTTCCGTTGCCCTCGATGGGTCGCGTTCATCACCACCGCCCTTTGGCGAAGCGGCGTGTAGATGATGTCGTGCACGCTCGCATAGTCGGGCATTCGTACCAATGCCGGAAACGGCCCGTCCCCGTGCGGCACGGACAGCCACGCGAACAAGCGGTGCCCGCCGGTGCCGGTGTACCGCATCCGAAACACGTCCCACTCCGGTTGAGAGTAAAACGCGTCCCGTTCCACCTCGATATTCGTACCGGTTTCGGCCAGCTGGGTCTCGATCTTTTCCCAGAACGCGTCTGAACGTCCTCGTGCCGATGTCATGGCGTCTGCCCGCTGCTCACGCCGATGCGTTCCTCCAGCCACTTCCGTTCCCGCCCCGGATACTCGTGGGCGTTGCCGTGACCCGACTCCGGGAACAGCCATAGCTCTCGTTCACCGCCCAGCAGTCGGTATGCCGCGTAGCTCGTTTCCGGCGGGCACACCTCGTCCTCCATTGCGATCCCCACCACCATTGGGGACTCGATCCGTGGCGCAAAATTCACCGCGTCAAAGTACCGCAGCGTCCCCAGAATCTGTTCCGTCCTGTCCGGATGCGCCCGTTGGTAGCAGGAAAGTTCGTCGTAAGGATAGCTGCGCAACATTGCCATCGATTCGGGAAAGCAGCACAGGAACGGGTAGCCCGCCACGCCGGCCTTGATCTCCGGTCGCAACGCAGACGTGATCAGCGTTAGCCCGCCACCCTGGCTGCTCCCGCAACAGTAGATCCGCTCGGCGTCGATCTCCGGCCGCGACAGGAGGAAGTCCACGCCCCGCATGCAGTCCGCGATCACACCCTTGTAGCCGTAGGTGTCGCGATCCTCCACTCCGCTGGTCAGCAGACCCGGATACCCGGGATTGAACTCGGAACTGCTCGGCAGCTTGCCCCGTACCGCCACCGACAGCACCGCCACTCCCTTCGCTCCCCAATCCCGTCGCAGAGCCGGCTCCGATTTGTACCCCGGGAGGTGCAGGATAGCGGGAAACGGCGCGTCCCCCGCCGTCGGTACCGCGTACCACGCGAAAATCTCCAACCCGCCCAGGCTGCGGTACGTGGCTTGGTATACCTTGATCGTGTCCGTGCTCCGCAGCGCATCGGCCTCGGTCGTCGCATCCAGTGGTAATCCGGCTAGCTCCGTCCGCACTGCGTCCCAAAAGCTGTCGAAATCGTCGGGACACGTAACCGATGTGCGAAACGATTCCAGATCCTGTCGCGTGGCCATCCAATAACTCCTCATGGTCGGTAGACCGGCTCATTATAGCCCCGCATCCCGTCCTGCGAACCCTTGCGGATACTGGGTTTCTCGCCTACGCCAATGCGGCTCTCCCTCCGCATACCCATTTGAGGTCAAGCGGCGCTCACCAGCTTGATGTCAAACTGTCATAGGGATTACGCAGTTGTAGCGGGTGGTTTAGGGAAGCGCCAACGGGTCGAGTATATTGTGGGCCATCAGTTGGCTCCAAGGATGGTGACGGAGCATCAACGCGGCGCGGTGTGATGAAGTGGACTACATTGAGTTTCTGGTGGCGGCATCGGGCGTTGTCAACCGGCAGCGCCGTAAGCCCCGGCCCACGGCGCCTCGACACGCCCGCTGAGGCGACAGCCTCCCGACACGGAGGCGCAGTGGCGGGAAGTTGGTCCACTGGTGCAGCGGGCGGCTGGGGTGCTGGCGCTGGAGACACCATATTGGACAAGCCTTACGCCAAGAAGATGAAACTGGTGTCTCGATATTGAAGGGGCAAGCCTGGATAAGGGGTGTGGGGCAACAACCTGATGGCGTTGCTCCGGACCGACGGCAACGCGCTGCTGCCCTGCGATGTCCGGATCTATGACGAGCCATTGAGCGGATTGACCAAGAACGATCATTTCCGGCGGATACCGCTGATGGCTCGGGAGCGTGGGTTTCAGCCTCGAAAGGTTTTTTGACAGCCCCTGGTACCAACTCTCCCCAACTGCGTTAGTCCTGTGAAATTGCGAGCGAAGGGTGACAATCTCGGCGCAGTAGCACGGGTATTTGTCGAAGCCGGTCACATCGCATCGTGACCGCCGCTTCGTGTCTTTACTAACGACAATAATCGAACGGCCCTGGTGTCCGATTGTGCTCGATTGGCAGCAGTTTGACCTGGTGATAGACTGCGCCTTAACGATGCGTTTTGACCCGCGTTGTATCCGGTGGCAACTCATTAACACGGGAGGTGATCCGATGATCCGATTGGGTGCAACAGGCTCTCAGGCACACCTCGACCTGTGCCGCGCGCTGGAAACCGTGTTTCGTCGCGATGGCGTCGAGTTCGATTGGGTGCTCTATTCCGGTTACGACGAGATGGTGGATGCCTTCGTACGCGGCGAAATAAATTTGGCATGGAACGGGCCGCTATCTCATGTAAAGATGCGGCGGGCTCTGGCCGATGGCGCCCCCGTGCTGGCCCTGAGGGACGTCGACATCGGGTTCACCACCCGGTTCATCACCCGCGCCGACTCCGCCATTGATACTGTTGAAGACCTGCCCGGTACCCGCTTCGCATTTGCCGCGCGAGACTCAGTGGAAGCCGGATTGTTACCGGTGCATTTCCTGAAAGAATTGGGCATCAACCCCTCGCATTCTTTGGCCGCGGCGGACTTCTTTGACCAGCGCGAGCCTCAGCATTCCTCAGACCAGGTTGACGTGGCTCTTCAGGTGCTCAACCGATCCTACGACGCTGGCGCCATCAGCGCTCGCGCCATGGATACCTTGAAGGACCGACACGGCGTTGATGCCGACCAGCTGCGCGTCTTCTGGACCAGCCCCGGCTACAGCCATTGCTGCTTCACGGCAAGACCAGAGATCGACCCGGGTGAGGCAGCACAGGTCACCGCCGCTTTGGTTGCCGTGGACGATGGCGATGAGGCCGGCCGTGCGGTCTTGAAAGCCGAGGCTTGCGACAGGTTATTGCCTGGCATCGAAGACGGCTGGGAGCTGGTAGAAGCGGCCGCCCTCTCTGAAGGCCTCCTTTATTGATCCTCTTTGGGCGGCATGGTTCAGCGCCAACCAAGGGCGCGGGGAAGATCGTTCGCTGGTGCCTGCCCAATCGAAATGACCTAGCTCCAGATCAGGGGAGTTTGCACTTTGACTGAAAAAATCGGTTTCATCGGTTTGGGTCGCATGGGTCTGCCCATGTCTTACAACCTGTTGCGCGCTGGCTATGACCTTACGGTTCACAATCGTAGCCAGGAGAAGGTTCGCCAGATTGCTGATGCCGGAGCGTCGGCGGCGACTTCGACCGCCGAGGTCATGGCCAATTGCGACATCGTGCTGGCCTGTCTGCCTGACGTGGCAACCTGCGAGGCGGTTCTCCTCGGTGACGACGGCGCTCTGCCCAACGCGCGCCACGGCCAGATCATCGTTGACCACAGCACCGTCGGCGCGGCGACTTCCAAAGCCTGCGCCGCAGTCGCCGAGAACCGAGGCGCGATGTTCCTCGACGCACCCATCAGCGGCGGAACCGAGCGGGCCACCGACGGCAGCCTGACCATCATGGTGGGCGGCCCGGCGGAAGCTTACCGGGCGGTTCAGCCTCTGTTCGATGTTATGGGAGCCGTCGTGCACCATGTTGGTCCAACCGGTTCCGGCACCGCCGCCAAGTTGGTAAACCAACTGCTGGTCGGCGTCCACAAGGTGGCGGCGGCGGAAGCCATGCTGCTGGCTGCCAAGTCAGGGGCCGATCCGGCGCTGGTGTTTGAACTCGTCAACTCGGGATGGGGACAGAGTTTCATCCTGGGGCGCAATGCTCCGGCCATGCTCGATCGTGATTTCGACGGCATTCGGACCCAACTGCGCGTGTTCCTCAAGGATCTCGGCCTCATCCAGGAGATGGCGAGGGATTTGGGGACTCCAATCCCGGGAGGCGACCTCGCTTATCGTCTCTTCCAGGAAGCGGTGGACCAGGGCCTCGGAGACTTGGATGGCGCGGCCATCGTCCTGCCGATGGAAGAGCAGGCCCATTTCCAGATACAACGCACGGGCGGGTGAACCGGCAGGGAAGCGCCGCAATCGTGGCAAAGGATGGTAACCATGGCAGACGATAAAATCGTCTATTTCAACGGTCACATGACGCCTGCCGATCAGGTGGGCATTTCGATCTATGACCGCGGCTTCTTATACGGCGACGCGGTGTTCGACGCCACTCGTACCTTCGGCGGCCAGACCTTCCGACTGGATCGGCACATTGACCGCCTGTACAACTCTCTCCGTTACCTGCGCATCGATGTCGAAATGAGCAAGGCGGAGATGACGGAAGCCACCGAAGCGGTGGTCGCGCGGAATCACCCCCTGCTCCCTCAAGGCCAGGATATGTGGGTGATGCAGCGCATCAGCCGCGGAGTTGAAGGACCTGATCGCGTCGGGGGGATTCAGCCCACCATCATCATTGAGAGCCATGCAATTCCCTTCGCCGCCCGTGCCCCGCTGTATCGGGACGGCGCCCGTATCAGTACTCCGTCCGTTCCACGCATCCCTCCCCGGTTCCTCAGCCCCCGCGCCAAGACCCACAACTACCTCAACCTCATCATGGGCGAACTGGAGGTGCACGGCGAAGACCCGGATGCTTGGGCGATTCTGCTGGACGAATTCGGCAATCTGACTGAGGGTCGAGGCAGCAACGTCTTCCTGGTCAAGGACGGCGCGGTAATGACGCCCAAGTCGCAGTACGTGTTGGAGGGAGTGACCCGAAACCAGACGCTCGAACTCGCAGATGGGCTCGGCATACCCACCACCGAATGCGACATTGATCTGTACGACGCCTACACCGCCGACGAGGCATTCCTGACCTCCACCAGCCTGTGCATCTGCCCCGTGTCAGCGGTCAACGGCGCAACCGTCGGCGATGGCGACGTTCCGGGGCCCGTCACCCACCGCCTAATGAGCGCTTTCAGCGATCTCGTCGGCATGGACTTCGCCGAACAATACCTTGCGTACCTGCCTGCGTAGCGCGCTTTCGCTTTCACACTCTTGCCCAGGAGGCAAACCATGCCCGAATACTTGGAAGGAATTGTCGAGTCTGGCCAGGAGGCACAGCAGCTTGCCACGGATTTCGCGTTCACCGAGGGTCCGCTCTGGCATCCGGACGGCTACTGGCTGTTTGTGGATCTGAGGCGGGAGCCGCCCGTCATTCACCGCATGTCTCCGGCCGGGGGAACGCCCGACGTCATCCGCGAACCCAGCGGCGGCACCAACGGCATGACCCTGGATCTCCAGGGCCGCCTGCTCATGTGCGAGGGCGACAACCGGCGCATAACCCGCATGGAGCCCGACGGCACCATCAACGTGGTGGCGGACCGGTGGGACGGCAAGCGCTTCCATCGCCCCAATGACATCGTCTGTCGCAGCGACGGCAGTATCTTCATCACCAACCCCAGCGGGCGTGTTCCCGAAGAGGATCAGGAGATCGAGTTCCCCGGCACCATACACCGGATCGCGCCCGATGGCACGGTGGAAATGTCCGCCCACGACATCGATTTTCCCAACGGCATCGCCTTCTCGCCCGACGAATCCGTGCTCTACGTGTCCAACACGCGCAAACTCGGCGAGCGACCGGACCAGTATTGGGACGGCGAGGTCAAGCAAAACCAGTTCATCCAGGCTTACGACGTGGCCGCCGACGGCTCCTTGAGCAACAGCCGCGTCTTCGGCAGCATGGCCTCGGCCGAGGATGGCGTCCCCGATGGCATGAAAGTCGACGCTGAAGGCCGCGTGTATTGCACCGGCTCCGGCGGCGTGTGGGTGTTTGCCCCGGACGGCCAGCACCTTGGCATCATCCGAGTACCGGAAATACCCGCCAACTGCGCTTTCGGAGGCCCGGACTTTCGCACGATGCTGTTCACCGCCCGCACGTCGGTGTACAGCTTGCGCATGACGACGCCGGGCGCCCCGCTGCCCCGAGCGTAATTCCCGGAGCGAACATGCGAGAATTTGACGCAATTGTGATCGGAGTCGGCGGCATGGGGAGTGCCGCCGTCTACCACTTGGCCCGGCGCGGCTGGCGGGTGCTCGGTCTCGAACAGTACGACATACCTAACGAGATGGGCTCATCCCACGGTGTCAGCCGCATGATTCGTCTGGCCTACCACGAGGATCCCTCCTACGTTCCGCTGCTCTATCGGGCCTATGAACTCTGGCACCAACTGGAAAACCTGGCCGGCGAAAAGCTCCTGGTTACCACCGGGTGCGTGCGCGGGGGCGTCGGCGCGAGCCAACTGCTCGAGGGATCTCTGGAGACGGTGAAGCAACATCACCTCCCTTACCGCATACTCAGCGGGCCCGAGGTGAACCGTGAATGGCCCGGCTATCAACTCCCCGAAGAGGCGGAAATGCTTTACGAACAACAGGGAGGGTTCGTACTCTCTGAGCGTTGTATCGTCGGACACGTCTCCGCCGCGCTGGAATTGGGCGCCGAAGTGCATGGCCGGGAGGCCGCGGTGAGCTGGGAGCCCACAGCGGGCGGGGGAGTGGTCGTGTCCACCGACAAGGACACTTATACGGCCCGCCGCCTGATCGTCACCGCCGGAGCCTGGGCCGGTAAGGTGGCTCCTGAAGTCGCAACCCACGCCGTTCCCGAGCGGCAGGTATTGGGCTGGTTCGCCCCCTACCGCCCGGAGCTGTTCCGCCCGGAGAACTTCCCGGTCTTTGGCATAGAGGTCGAAGAAGGCCGTTTCTACGGTTTCCCGTCCTACGGCATACCGGGGTTCAAGTTGGGCATGTTCAACCACTTCCGTGAGCAGGTCGATCCGGACACCATGGACCGCGAACCCAACGCCCGGGACGAGGCAGCCCTCCGCCAGTTCACCGAGCGTTACTTCCCGGAAGCTGCCGGTCCCACCCTCGCGCTGAAGACCTGCATGTTCACCAACACGCCCGATGAACATTTCATCATAGACACGCTGTCCGACCACCCGCAGGTTTCTGTCGCCGCCGGGTTTTCGGGACACGGGTTCAAGTTCGCCAGTGTGGTGGGCGAAATCATGGCCGACCTGGCGGAGCACGGCCAAACGGATCACGACATCGGGCTGTTCAAGCTGGGCCGTTTTACTGACTGATGCTACTCGACACCCTGTCGACAGGTGACCATCATGGTGAGTAACCAGTTCCACAACCCCTTTCCGGGTATGAACCCATACTTGGAATCGGTTCCTTGGTGGAGGGAAATACACAACACTCTCATCAGCGAAATCCGCTTCTTCCTGCGGGAGACACTGCCAGTCAGGTATTTGGTAACCATGGAGGAGCGAGCGACCATAGTGCACAACCCGCCGGAAGATCCGCCGCGGAGATACGCCGTAATACCGGATATCACCGTTTCTGGTGCAAGGGACCTGGCCCGCGACAATGCCGGAAGACTCGACGGTGAGGCGGTGACGGTCGTGTTGCCGGATGTTTACCCCGCATACGAACGTTTTATTCAAATCAACGCGGAAAACCGCCAGGAAGCGGTAACCATCATTGAGGTGCTCTCACCAACCAACAAACACCCGGGCCGGGGACGGAACAATTATTTGCAGAACAGGCACCAAATCCTCAACAGCTCCACTACCCATCTGGTAGAGATAGACCTCCTGCGAGATGGAATCCCCATGCCGGTAGTCGGCTTTGACGCGGACGATCCTTATCGGCTCATGGTAAGTCGGAACGAATTGCGTCCATCAGCTGACTTGTACCCATTCACTTTACAGTCTAGTGTACCGGAGATCCGGATTCCGCTCCTGAATCCGGACGAAGAGTCTGTTCTCAATTTAGGGGTCATCATGGGCGACATCTATCTGCGAGGCTATTTGGGAAGAGGCTTGGATTACCGGATAGATCCCTCAGGCCCATTGTCGCAAAATGACCGAGTGTGGCTAGATGTACTGTTACGAGAGCAGGGCCTCCGCTCATGAATGCTATTTGCGTCCAGCCGCTCCCGTAAGACTACGCGCTTGAGGCACACTGCAATGAAAATCACCGAGGTTGAGGCAATCGCGCTGGTCTGGCCCGCGCCAGATCGCGAGTATTGGACCGCCCTCCGGCCCATCGGCCGGGTCAGCGAGCTCCTGGTCCGCGTCCACACCGACGCCGGCTTTTATGGCATTGGCGAAGCCCACGGAGCGGGACAGGGCTTCGCCGGAGTTTATCGCCAGGATAGCGACGGTTCCATACATGCCGACGGCGCTTCGCGTGCTGTGGTCGATTTGCTCAAACCGATGCTGGTAGGACGGGATCCGGTTGACCACGAACGGCTCTGGGACGAAATGTTCGGGTTGTGCCATCAAATCGGCTGGGCTGCGTCCGGGTTCGGACGCCCCCAGATCCTCACCGCGTTGGCGGCGGTGGATATCGCCCCTTGGGATATAAAGGGTAAGGCGGCCGGGATGCCAGTGTACAAGTTGCTCGGCGGCCACTCCAACACCGCGCCCTGCTACGTTACCGGCGGCTACTACCAGGAGGGCAAGTCCACCGGCGACCTCGTCCAGGAATGCGAGACCTACGTTGACATGGGTTATGAGGCCATCAAGCTGAAGATCGGCCACGTCAATCTTACGGAGGACTATGAGCGCGTCCGCGCGGTTCGCAACTCCGTCGGCGAGAGCATTGACATAATGGTTGACGTCAACGAAGGGTGGGACGTCGATACCGCCATTCGCGGCGCCCGGATGCTGGAACCACTCAACATCCGTTGGCTGGAGGAACCCGTCCACTGGTACGACCGTGTCGAGGGACTGGGCAAGGTTGCCGCGTCAACCACCATCCCCATCGCCTCAGGGGAAAACGCGGTGACCCGCTGGGACGCCCGCGACCTCATCCGCCGGGGCGGGGTGCGCGTGATGCAGTATGACAGCACCCGCAACGGAGGCGTCACCGAGTGCTTGCGTATCGCGGGGTTGTGCTCCGCCGAGAACGTGCGCTTGGCTCCCCATCATGATCCTCAGGTACACGGCCACCTCGTGGCCGGACTGTCCGTCGGCGAGATCTGCGAGACCTTTCCGTCAGCGGACCGGGACCCAATATGGGAAGAACTCTTCACCGCCAGGCCCGACATCGTCGCCGGGAAGATCACCCTTTCGGATCGACCGGGATGGGGTGTCGAGCTGGACGAACGGACCCTGGAACGGCGGGGTACCTGGGCGTAGCGTGGTCTGGCTGCTGGTGGCGGCCGGGGGCGCCGCGGGTTCCGTGCTGCGCTATGGCGCGGGGCGACTGGCGGCCCAACTCCTGGGCGCGGACACGGTGGTCGGTACCTTTGCCGTCAACGTCATCGGGTCTTTCGCTCTGGGCGTGCTGGCAACAGTTTTCATAACGCGAACCGAGTGGCCGCTGGAACTGCGCGCCATGTTGACCGTCGGCCTGCTGGGCGGCTTCACCACTTTTTCCACCCTGGCCTACGATGGCGTGCGGCTCATGTCCGGCGGAGAGCTTGGTCGCGCCGGCATCTCAATCGCCGCCAATCTCGCCATTGGCCTGGCTGCTGCCTACGCCGGCGTACTGGTCGGCCGCGCTGTGTCGTAAAATCTCTCCGGGTTCCCGTTTGCTTCGATCCTCCCAGATTGCTTCGATCCTCCGATGTAATTCCGATAGCCCCTTCAACGCGACCATTCAATGTTGAGCAAAGCGCGCAGCGTCGGCTATAATCAATCCAAACTGTGAATCACCAGAAAGCTATGCCCGTAGACTATTACGAAACCCTCGGCGTCGACCGGGGAGCCAATGAAGAAGAGATCCGCCGCGCCTTCCGCAGGAAGGCGATGGAATTTCATCCCGACCGGAACAAAACCCCCGGCGCCGAGGACACGTTTAAGGAAATCAACGAAGCCTATCAGGTCCTCAGCGACCAGGAAAAGCGCACGCGCTATGACCGTTTCGGCCACGCCGGCGTAAACGGCGGCGGCGACCAGCCATCTGACGGCTTCGATCCGTTCGGCGGTTTCGGCGATATTTTCGACACCTTTTTCGGAGGTGGGGGGCGTACCGCCAATCAGCCGCGGAGCGGAGAGGACATCAGTCAACGGGTCAACCTGACCTTTGAAGAGGCGATATTCGGTTGCGACAAGGACATCGAAGTCAATCGGGTGGAGCCTTGTCACCACTGCTCCGGTGGCGGTAACGAGCCCGGAACCGCCATCAGCACGTGCCGCACATGCAACGGCAGCGGCCAGGTGCGGCGCGCTCAGCGCAGCGTGTTCGGTCAGTTTGCGGTTACCACTCCTTGTTCCAGCTGTAATGGCAACGGTCGCTCCATTGAGACTCCTTGCACCAACTGCCGCGCCCGGGGCTTCGAACGGCGTCGTCGTACCAGGACAGTCACCATCCCCGCCGGTGTCGACAACGGCATGCAGGTACGTATCACCGGCGAGGGTGACGCGGGAGGACACGGTGGGCCGCCCGGCAATCTTTACGTCCAGATACAAGTACGAGAGCACTCGCTTTTCGTTCGGGACGATTCCGACCTGGTTTACCGCGCATCGCTCAATATGGCTGAAGCCGCTTTGGGACTGACCAAGCTCATTCCTACGTTGGAAGGCGACGATGTAGACTTGGAAATACCGGCAGGCACCCAATCCGGCAGCCAGTTCCGCGTTCGTGGGCGTGGCGTCCCCCGCATCCGTCGCGACGGAAGGCCCACGGATAGCCGCGGAGACATTCGCGTGTTGGTCGAGGTGGATATACCGTCCAGGCTGAACAAGTACCAGCGACAATTGGTCGAGGACTTGGCTTACTCCTTGGCCAATGACGGCAAGAAGCCTCCGCCGCCCCCGCGCAAAAAGCGTGTCAGCAGTCGCAAGTCGGTCACAAACGACGCTGATGAACCGGAAGAGCCGGCCATCGACGCCAGTTCGGAACCGGAAGAGCCGCAAAACGACGACAGGCAACGCGGCCTGTTCGACCGGATCAAGGACACCCTATCTCCTGGAGGCGAGTAAATTCACCATGTCCAAAGGGTTGACCTCGCCATGGTTACTGTGAGGGCCTGATGTCCTGGCACGAACTGAGCATCAACGTTCCCTTCGAATACGTCGAGCCCGTGTCCTACCTCTTTGAGCGGTACGGATACGGGCTGAGCGTGGAAACCAAGCCCGGCGAATACGCGATAATGCGCTCCTATCTGCCGAGCCTGTCCCGGCAGCGGCTGGCCCACATTGAGGTGGGGATCAGATTGGCGTCCAGCGTCGCTGACTTGGGCGAGTTGCAAATCCGTCCCCTCAACGACAACGAGGATTGGCGCAACAACTGGAAGCAGCACTTCACCCTGCTTCGGGTGGGTCACAATCTGGTGATCAAGCCCTCGTGGATCGATTACGAAGCCCAGCCTGACGACGTGCTCGTCGAGCTCGACCCGGGTTTGGCTTTCGGCACCGGATATCACCCCACCACGTACTCTTGTCTGGAAGCCCTCGAAGAAAAGGTCCGCCCCGGGAGCACCGTCCTCGACGTGGGAACCGGCTCCGGGATACTGACCGTCGCGGCGGCCAAGCTGGGCGCCGGCCACGTCACTGCGGTGGACATCGACGGACACGCGGTCCGCGCCGCCCAGCGAAACTTCCGGCGCACCGGCATTTCGCACCTCGTCAACGCCCAATCCGGCAGCGTCCCGGGGGCGGCTACACGAGGCTATAGCTACGATATCGCCGTTGCCAATATCAGCGCCCGGGGCATTCGGATGGTAGCCCCGGCAATTCCTGATCTCTTGGCGGTGGGAGGGGTGTTTATCGCCTCGGGCATCATTGTGGACCAACACGACGAAGCGGTTTCGGCCATTAACGACGTTGGGTTGGTGATTGGCGAAATCCGGCAAAAAGAAGACTGGATCACCATCCTCAGCGGGCACAAGTAGGCCGGGTTTGCAGGTCATGGATACCGTAACGCTGGAACGGTTCGAGCTTGTCGGCCCTTTGGGGAGCGGCGCCGATTACGACGTGCGCGCCGCAGTGGACCGGGAAACCGGTGAACCGGTGGTACTGAAGCGGCCCTCTCCGCAATCGGTGAGCCGTCAGATGCACGGCCCCGTCGAGGAACGCACCGCGCGAGCGCTGGAAGCCTACGAAAGCGCCGGACAGTATTGCGACTCGGTTCCCCGGGTCGTAGGCATTACCGAAGTCGCCGTTCACGACGAGTATTTCGGCGAAGATCTGGGCCATCCCTACTCCGTTCGGGTTGAGGAACGTGCCGGCGGGATCCCGCTGGTCGGAGACCCGAGGAGCCGCATCTTGCGCGTGCCCATCGGCCTGGGCCAGAACCTCTTCGCCCTCCACCCACTTTCTCTGCCCGATATGGTCGCTGATTGGCCGGTCCAGACGCAGTTGTTGGAAGCGCAGGAAATCTACGCCAACGCCGGCTACGCGCTGCTTGATCTGGGTCCGCACAACGTGTTCTATTCGCCGGGTACCGGCCGGATCGCGCTGGTCGACGCCAGCGCGCTGGTCGGACACGGCGTGGAGAGCAGCCAGGGAAATCGCGGCCCCCAGGACATCCATGATTTCTACGTTGAGATGGTGAAGTTTTACCTCGCGCCGCAACTCCCCCCTGCGGACACCGCGGGCTACTTCGACCCGTACAACCAGCGTCCGGTCATTTCGGTCGAGGATGAGTGCGACGACTTGGTTCGCTCATTTGCGGCATCCGACGATCAACTGCGAGAAACCGCCACCGCGTGCATACAAAAAGTCAGGCAACGGGGCTATTCGGCCGTTTCCGATTTCGGAGCGGACTTGCGTGAATGCCTGCGTCTGATTAACATCCGAAACGACCGGATGCCGGACCGGCCAGCTGCACTGGAAGCGTGGCGCGGCGCGCTGCACCGGCTCTCTGAAGACCACTGGACACGCTATCAATTCGACGCACATACTGAGTTGGCCGCACTGGCCGGCTAATCCGCTGCAAACAACTTTGATGTGAGGATGCGGGAACTATGCTCACCAGTTCATTGGCAATTCTTCACGATAACTCCTCCCACGGGGAGGACAATTACCTGACCCGGGATTTGGGCGACGGAAACTTCCTGGATGTGGTGCTGGACGGCGTCACCGGTCACGGCGGCGACGAGGCTAGCGGTGCGGTCGGGGACGCCCTGAACGCGATTGCGATCACCGGGCCGGAGGATATCGTCGCCGTCCTTGACGAGCAGAACGCCGAGTTCCACCAGGTGGGTGGGGGACGGTTCCTGCTGACCACTGCTTCGGCGGCGCTGTTTCTGGATGGACAACTCCACATCATCTCGGCTGGCGACAGCCCGATCTACGTGATCCGTCGGGACGGATACGAACAATTCAGCGGTCGGGTGGGCGGGTTGATCCGCTTGGGAGTCTCCAAGGCTATCGGCGCTGAATCTACCCTCTCGGTGTTCCAAACCGCGGTGGAGCTTTCGCCTGCCGACCGTTTGGTTTGTTGCACCGATGGCGTCAGCGACAACCTGCTCGGTGACGAACTGATGGAATTAGTGCGCGGCTCAGCCAACGCCGATGAGGCGTCCGTGAGAGTGAAAGAACTGGTTGATCGGCACATCGAACAGGGTCGCGACATCCGATTCCGAGGCGGGAGGTTCCGCCACGACGACGAGACCGCGATCTTCCGCTTTTTTGCGGAAAACTAACGGTTAGCGGTCGGTTGTTTTACGTCACCAATCGCCGCTGATCGCCGGTTCGCGACCGCCGAAAGGCACCAAAATTCGGCGTGTGTTAGACTGATTGGCAGCTTGACGCAGCTTGGCCTCGATTATTTCTAGTCCCGGTTATGAGGGATGTTTGTTCCGGGGCGGACCTCAAGGAGTACACAATTGGGCAAGATTAAGGTTGCCATCATCGGCGTGGGTAACTGCGCGTCTTCGCTGGTACAGGGCATCCATAAATATGTCGAGGTGCCGGACGACGATCCGATCCCCGGCGTGATGCACAATCGCGTCGGCGAATACCGGATTGAGGATATCGAAGTCGTCGCTGCGTTCGACGTCGACCGCAATAAGGTCGGGAAAGATCTGTCGGAAGCCATCTTCACCGAACCTAACAACACGATCAAATTCTCTGACGTGCCCTACCTTGGTGTGCCGGTGGAGCGCGGAATGACCCACGACGGGATCGGCCGCTACCTTTCCGACGTGGTGATCAAATCACCCCACAGTACCGCCGACATCTCGGGAATCCTTCGTGATCGCGAAGTCGACGTGGTGATCAACTACTTGCCCGTGGGCAGCGAAATGGCCACCAAGTGGTACGTGGAGCAAATCCTCGATGCCCGTTGCGCCATGATCAACTGCATACCCGTTTTCATCGCTCGCGAAGAGTACTGGCGCAACCGGTTCGAAGAACGCGGCGTGCCCATCATCGGCGACGACATAAAATCCCAGGTTGGCGCAACCATCGTGCATCGCGTCCTGACCCGACTGATGGAAAATCGCGGCGCCGAAATCGACAACACCTATCAGCTCAACTTCGGCGGCAACACCGACTTTCTGAACATGCTTGAGCGCGAGCGCCTCATCTCCAAGAAGATATCCAAGACCGGATCCGTCACCAGCCAGATGCAGGAAGAGCCCGACGCCGATACCATCCACATCGGGCCCAGCGACCATGTGCCGTGGCTGCAGGATCGCAAGTGGTGCTACATCCACATCGATGGCAAGGTGTTCGGCGGCGCCCCCGTCAAGATCGAAGTGAAGCTGGAGGTCTGGGACAGCCCCAACTCGGCCGGCGTCGTGGTGGACGCAATCCGATGCGCCAAGCTGGCACTGGACCGCGGTCAGGGCGGAGCTGTGTACGCCCCATCCGCTTATTTCATGAAGAGCCCGCCCGTGCAATACTCCGATTCCGAAGCGCACGATATGGTGGAGGCATTCATCGCCGAGCCTGCGGTGGCCAGCGTCCAGGTCAAGCACGGCGACGGAGAAGAATAACCCCCGCCACTTTCCTGCATTCCTTGGCCGGGGTTCATTGAGGGGAGACCATGAAGGTAGCCATGGTCTCCCCTTATGATTTCGCATGGCCCGGGGGCGTTAACGCCCATGTGTCCCAACTTTCAGACGAATTGCGGCAGCGCGGACACGCAGTTACCGTCATTGCTCCGGGTACTCCGGGGCGTGGGTCAGGCGAATCGGGGGCACGCGACAACTTCATCCCTATGGGTAGATCTGTTCCGTTGTCCGCCGGCGGGTCCACGGCCCGCGTGACCCTTTCGTGTTGGCTGTGGCCGCGCGTCAGGCAGTTTATGGCCCGTGAGCGATTTGATTTGGTCCACGTCCACGAACCGATGGCGCCCCTTTTGCCGTTGATGTTCCTGCATCATTCCAACGCCGTCAACATAGGCACCTTCCACGCGTTTTCGGATGGGCAACGGCTGTACCGCTGGTCTCGCTTTGCGCTCAAGACGTGGCATGGACGGCTGCACGGGCGTATCGCGGTTTCGGAGGCGGCCCGATCCTTTGTAGCACCCCATTTTCCGCATCGCGCGTATCGGGTAATTCCCAACGGAATCGACTTTCAGCGCTTTGCCGATGCCAGTCCGCTTCCCGAATTGCGGGACGGGAGGAAAAATGTCCTGTTCGTTGGGCGCAAGGACGAGCGCAAAGGTCTGCGGTATCTTTTGGAGGCCTTTGCTATCCTGCTTGAAAGCCGACGTGATCTCAGGCTGATCATCGTGGGTCCGGGACGACCGGATCGGGTGTGCGCTTCATGGCTCGATACGGTAACGAGCGCCGGTAATGACATGGTGAGAGTTGCCGGGCCGGTTTCTGACAGCGATTTGCCGCGCTATTACGCCAGCGCGGATGTGTTCTGCAGCCCCGCGACCGGTGGAGAGAGCTTCGGGATCGTGTTGTTGGAAGCGATGGCTGCTGGTGTACCGGTGGTGGCGTCGGACATTGACGGCTATCGCGACGTCGTGAACCATGCCCGCAACGGATTGCTGGCCCCGCCGCGCGAACCGGCCGCCATCGCCGGAGCCATCGCCAGCGTGCTCGACAATCCTGACCTCGGGCATCGATTGTCCGAAGCTGGCAAAGATGTGGCGCGGCTTCATCGTTGGCAGCGGGTCGCCTCGGAAGTCGAAGATTATTACAAACTCTGCATGGAGGAGGTTCATCACGGTGGCTATGCTCGGTAGAGAGGAACTCCGCGCGGCTATGCTGCGCTACGTTGAGTTGCCTGGGGCGCGTGCCTTCCGCGCCGTGGGACTGACGCCTAACATAATCACCGTCCTCGGATTTGCGGTGTGCGTCGCAGGAGCCGCGCTGGTGGCTTTGGGTTGGCCTTTGTACGGCGGCATCGTTTTCCTGGCCGGGGGCATCCTGGACCTTTTTGACGGAGCGCTGGCCCGGCTGACTGGCCGGGCATCGCCGTTCGGAGCCTTGCTCGACTCCGTATTCGACCGGCTGGGCGAGGCCGCCCTGTTTGTCGGGTTGGGACTGTATTACTTGCTCGCTGATTTGTCTCCGCCCATGATGATAATTAGCATGCTGTCGGTCTTGTTGGGCCTGGTGTTCTCCCAGGGCGTCTCCTATCTTCGGGCACGCGGTGAGGGTCTGGGAGCGTTCACCCGTTCGGGCATCATGACCCGGACCGAGCGCGTGGCGATCCTGGGCATCGGACTGATCGTGGAAGGGTTGGCCCCGGTCCCGATCATGGTATGGGTCCTCTGGGTTATCGGCGGCGTATCGTGCTTCACTCTCTTCCAACGCATGTTCACCATACGCGGGATCCTCGAGCGCCAGGCGGAGGACAGCGGTTAGCCGTGGTAACATGACGAGCACTTTTGCTGTAGGAGGTACTCAATATGGCGTCACATTCCATGGGGCTGTCGTTGCATGACGCTGCACGGCAGGTTGGAGTTCCCTTTACGGTGGAGAATGAGCCGTTGGACCGGCACGTCAAGGTCAATGGCCTAAATCTTCACTATCTGGAATGGGGCGATCCGGGTGCGCCAACGATAATGATGCTGCATGGAATCCAGCAGCAGGCCCATAGTTGGGACTTCATCAGCCTGCCACTGTCCGTGGACTACCGTGTAATCGCCGTTGACCAGCGCGGCCACGGCGACAGCGATTGGTCGACGGACGAAGACTACTCTACGGATTCCTACGTCGGCGATGTTGAGGCGCTGGTTTCAGCGCTCGGGCTGAAAGACTTTCACCTGATCGGCCATTCCATGGGCGGCCGCAACAGTTTGGCCTGGGCGTCAGGGCGACCCGGTACGTTGAGATCATTGACCATCGTTGACACCGGGCCGGAGACGCAACGGCGTGGCTCAAACCGTATCCAGCAGTTCCGTGAACTCCCAGACGAACTGGACACTCTGGAAGAGTTTGCCCAGCGGGTCATGGAGTACACCGGCCGTACCCGGGAGCAGACGCTGGGCGCTTTGAAGTACAGCATCAGGCAGCGCGACGACGGGAAGTGGACGTGGAAGTATGACAAAGTCATACGCCGGCAGGGTTTTCGCGCGCCGGCCTGGACTTCCGAGCAACTCTGGGCTGGTTGGCGCAAGATCGACTGCCCAGCCTTGGTGGTGCGCGGAGCCCGCAGCGATATATTCGCTGATGAGACGATGGTGCGGATGGCTGCAGAGCATCATGATTGCACCACGGTTACCGTCGCGAATGCCGGCCACCTCGTCCAGGGCGACAACCCCCCGGACTTCCTCAAGGCCGTGAAAGGTTTGTTGGGCCGTTGCGCTTAGTGCGTGCCGAACACTCCAATCAAAAGGGGGGCGGTTGCCAGGCCGCCCCCCTTGTTGTTGGTGAGTTCGGTTTCCTGTTCGCCTGAACCCGAGGTCAGAACCCCAAGATCCTCGGCAGCAACTCGCCGAGACCATACCCCAGCGCGGCGGAGGCGGCTCCAATGCCCAGTATCTCGAGGCCCTGCAGGATTGGTGACTTCCGCACCAGCCGCCCCTTCGCCAATCCCAGCGCGAACAGGCCAGCCAGTGACAGGCCCACGGACCATCCGATCGCCGCGGGTCCAACGGCGAGGAACAGGTAGGGGATGATGGGAATGATGGCCGCGGAGCCGAATGAAACGCACATCACGGCCGCATCCTTCAGCGGGTTGCCGCCGAAGTCCGGGCTGATTCCCAACTTCTTTTCCAGCAGCGTGTTCAGCCACAGGGTTTCGTTGCTCGAAATTCCGTTGGCCAGGTTAATGGCTTCGTCGTAAGTCTTCCCCTCTCGCTGGAACAGGATCACCAGCTCCGCCAGTTCCTCTGCCGGGCGTTCCTCCAAGTCGTTGATCTGTCGCGCGATCGCCGCCTGCCGTACGTCTTCTTCGGCTCGCGAGCCCAGGTACGCGCCGGCCGCCATGCTGATCATCCCGGCCGCCGCTGCGGCCAGCCCGGCCACCAGAACCGTCCCGATGGTCCCCACTGCGATGGCGACCGAGGTCGTCAGGGCCACCGTACTGATGATTCCGTCCTGCGCCCCGAACACCACTTCTCGCAGGCGACCCAGGTTCGCCACGTGAAACGGCTCCTTGTCCAGGGCCAACGCGGCGTCAATGTAGGTTTCGAGATCCAGGGGCAACGCCGGAGCCACCCCCGAACTCGTCGCCAGTGGATCGCCGATAATCGCAACCGGCGCCACAATCGACCCCACCACGTCTGCCCTCGCTCCGTCCGCGGAATTTATCTGTAACTGGGACAGCGCGTCGGAGAACGCGATCTGGTGGTCCTTTTCCTGTTGCATCGCACCGGTGAAGGCGTTTACCGCATCCTGCCGTGCGTCGGTAACGGCGTCGTTGATCATTCGTGGGTAGGTACGGGTGTACTCCCTGGTTTCGCCGGCAATCACATTCCCAAGGTTGGTCGAGGTGCTTTCGATGGCCCCGGCGACCTTCAGGTAGCTGATGCCGTGCACCGTTTCGGCGCGAGCGACCGCTTCGAAAACATCTGCGATTTCCGAGTGGCCTTCGTCCCGTGCCTGTTGTGCATAGGCGGTGTAAGTGAGGTGGGCGATGGCTTCGGCGACGATTGCCTGCCAGAGGTTCCGGTCGGTGTTGGAAACGTCTCTCACCGTGGTCGACGAATGTGACATAACATCCTCCGCCGTATTGACATCAAACGACTGGAACCGGGTAGTAGCACCGTCAAGGGGAACGGTTATCGCCGTCCCTCGTTGACGCGACTGTGCCGGCGATTTATAGCCGGGGAGAACCGTGATGGGCGATGACCAGCCAGTCATCGCCCGATCTCACAAATATATTCGTGGCCAGGATGCCAAAACCCTGGGCCTGCCCCTCGACCACGCTCGTAATACTCTCAATGCAGGTGACATAACCGCAATTGCCTTCCAGTACGATGTTTACGTAATGGATGTTGAAGTGCATCAACGCCGCGCCGTTGAAAATGCCTTGCCATGATCTGCGGATTTCCGGCCAGCCCACTATCGGCTGCCACCCGGGATGGACGCACAACGCCCGATCCGACCGCTCCCAAACCGCGTCCATCTGGGCCATGTCCAAGGACCCAAAGGCGTCATAGAAGCGTTGATTGGCGTCCCGCAGGGACAGTACGCTGGCGTCGTCAGGAAGCATTTCTAGCGGCTTTGGTCGGTGTAAAGGGGGCTAAGGCGAGGGTCAGGCCAGTAGCTTGCTGGCGTAATCGTCCAGTTGGCGCAGCGCCTGGTCGCGGGGAGCGCTTTCGGCGAATACCATCGCCCGGGTTGCGCCGGCTTCCTCGTAAGCTTTGAGGATCTCCGGGTCGGCCGGCAGTCCGAAAACCGACACCTCGATCTGGTGCGGGTCCCGCCCCGCTTCCTGCGCCAGGCGAACTATTTCCTCTCGCGTTGCTTTCAACTGCTCCGGTGCCACACGATTGGGCATCCAGCCATCACCCCAGGCCACAACCCGGCGCGCCACGTTGGGCGCGGTGCCGCCGATGAGCACCGGCGGATGCGGCTTCTGCACCGGTTTGGGCGACGAGTAGATCGGCGGGAAATCGATATACCTGCCGTGGAATTCGCCGGTCTCCTTGGTCCACAGCTCTTTCATGGCTTCGATTGACTCGCGCGTGTAGCCGATACGCTGGGAGAACTCGATCCCGAAGAGCTCCGTCTCTTCGCGAAGCCAGCCGGTCCCGATGCCGAAGAGGAACCGCCCGTTGCTGAAATAGTCCAGCGTGGCAATCTCCTTGGCAAGCAGTATCGGGTTGCGCTCCGGCACCAGGCAGATCCCGGTACCCAACTTGAGCGTTGACGTTACCGCCGACGCGCGACCCAACGCCACGAACGGATCAACGCATTCGTAGTACATCTGCGGGATCGTGCCGTCCGGCGAACCGGGCCAGGCGGTCTTGGGGCCGGCGGGTATCGCCGGGTGTTCTGGCACCCACAACGACTCGAACCCGTGGGCCTCGCAGGCCTGCGCCAGTTCGGCGATGTCGATGGACGATTGGGTGACGAACATTGCGATGCCGATATTCATTGCATCAACCTCGGAGTTGGGTGGCTGCGGCGGACTGCGCGATTACTTCAATTATAACGAATGTAGGGGCGAACGATCATTCGCCCCTACCACAGTTGCCCTTTCGGCTACCCTATGCGTGAGGAGAGAAGCTGGCAGGCACCAGGACCTTGGTCTCCTGGTTGACCAGGAACTCCCGCGTGGGCGGCGGCCAGTGCGGCGTGGCGGACGCTTCGGCGCGGATCTTGTCCCGCTCGCCCAGGTCCTTGTAGGGCCAGATATGGACCCACTTGTTCAGCCCTCCGATGTCGCTGTACATGCCGGCGGCCAACGGGGAGAACTTTTCACGGTGCTCGATGGCGGCGGACCAGATGTCCAGCACTTTGGGCATGGCGCCGTTCTGATACTCGTAAATCCGCATCTCGTACACGTTGCCCTGCTTCTGCCCGCCCCCCATGGGACGCATGAACGGCGCCGGATTGAAGATCTCCGACTCCATATGCAGGATGGTGCCCTGGCTGTCCGGCGGCCAGTTCGGGTCCTTTCCGGCCTCGGCGCGCACTTCGTTGCGCTCGTCCAGATTTTCGTAGGGCCAGATGTGGATCACCTGATTTAGCGGGCCGATTTCCGTGTGGAAGAATGCGGCCAGCTTGGAGTACTTTTCCCGGTGCGGCAGCGCCTTGCCAAACGCTTCCTCGAAAATGGGCACTCCGCCAGGCTTGAGATCGTAAGTGCGAACTTCGTAAATCATTAGCCGTAACTCCTGGTAAGCGGGGTCTTGGTCATTTGGGTCGCCAACGGGAGGCCCCGCGCGATGCGGGAAGTCTAGCAGACCCCCGGAAACCGGGCAACCGAAACGGCGATGTTATAATCGCGCTGCCGAACGATTTGCGGCGCAATCCAAGTGGAAAAATAGGAGGTTTCGCACCATGGGCGCAACTGAAATGGTGGCAAAGTGGATCGTTGATACAACGTATGAAGACATACCGCCGGACGCGATCCGCGTAGCCAACGAGTCCTGCTTCGATCTGGTCGGCGTTATCCTGGCCGGCTCGACACAGAAGGTGGGCGACATCATCCGCAACTATGCCGGGGAACTCGGTGGCAACGAAGAAGCGACCATCCTCGCCACCGGCGAGCGCACCTCCGTGTTGAACGCCGCCCTGGTCAACGGCACCATGGGACACGCCTTAGACTATGACGACTTCGGCGGTTTCGGGCACCCCACCGTTGCGATTTTCCCCGCCTTGATGGCCCTGGGCGAGAGCATCGGCGCCACCGGCCGCGACCTGATGGAAGCCTACGTCGTGGGTTGTGAGGTTGGGTTGGCGGTCGATTACGCCACCCACTACCACACCCATCAGATGCACCGCGGCTTCCACAGTACGGCCATCTTGGGTCGTCTGGCCGCAGCGGCGGCCTGTGCCAAGTTGCTCAAGCTGGACGAGCAGCAGACCACCATGGCGCTGGGTATGGCCGGTTCCATGGCCGGCGGTGTGATCCACAACTTCGGCACCATGACCAAGCCATTGCATGCCGGGATGACCTGCCGGGACGGCGTCATGGCCGCCCAGTTGGCGCAGCGCGGTTTCACCGCCGGCGACCAGATCCTTGAGCATCCCGTCGGCTTCACCGCCACCGTCATCGGCGACGAGGACACCGACCTTTCAGCCGCGGCGGATAAACTGGGCAAGCCGTTTCGCGTTCAGGATGCTTTGATGATCAAGAAGTACCCGTCCTGCGGCGGCAACCACGCCATGCTGGATAGCGTTTTCGGCCTGATGCGGGAGTACGAGTTTGGCTACGAAGACGTCGCCAACGCCGAGGTGGTGCAGTCTTACGCCTCCACGGTGATGCTGTACGAAGAACCCGAAACCGATCTTAAGGGCAAGTTCAGCGCCAAGTACAACATGGCCGCCGCTCTGGTCGACGGCGAGATCGGTATCGACACGTTCACCGATGAGAAGATCGCGGAGAGCGATGTCCAGGACATGATGGACCGTGTCCGGTTGCGCGTTCAATCCAAGTGGGAACTGGGCGGCAGCGAGGTCTCCAAGGGCGTTCCGATCCGCATCACCCTGAAGGACGGGCGCGTCATCGAGCACGAGACCCCGCGCGGCGAGATCCTGGGCAGCCAAGTGAATCCGTGGGGGATGGACAATATCACCGGCAAGTTCCGCGAGAACGTCGGCCTGGTCCTGTCCGACGATCGCGTCGACGACGCTGTACGCCAATGGCAGGACGTGACCCGAGTCAGCGACGTCGGAGAGGCGATCCGGGGAACGCTGGTGCGTTAGCGTTCTCCTGGTCCGAACGGCGCCAAACCAATGGGGGCAAGCCCACGGCTTGCCCCCATTGGTGTCTGCGTAGGTGACACCCCGTCGTGCCTAATCGTCGTCCATCTCCGGCATGAGCACGAATTCGGGGTACGACTCCATGCCCAGTTCTGCTGCGTCCTGGCCCAGTCGTTCGGCATTTTCTGAGACCCGGGCGCCGATGGTCTTTTCGATGGCGAACCAGACGATCCACGATGCGCCGAATACAAAGGCGCCAATGGACGCTATGCCGACCAGCTGGACGCCGATGTTCCCTCCGGCCGCAATGCACACGGCTACCGTGCCCCACACGCCGGCAAACAGGTGCACGGGCACCGCCCCAACCACGTCGTCGATCTTCAAAATTTCCAGTAGCTTGAGACCACCGGTACATATAGCGCCGCCGACGATGCCGATGATCACTGCCCAGAAGTGGGTCAAGATATCCGGCCCTGCCGTGATGGACACCAACCCGGCCAGCGCGCCGTTGAGACACACCAGCAGGTCGATACGCCCGAAAACGAGGCGTGACAAAGCCATGGCCGTGATCACTCCAGCCGCCGCCGCAAGGTTCGTGTTTATCAGCACGTTGCTCATCGCCACCGCGTCAACTGCCGAACCGAGGGCTAACTGCGACCCGCCGTTGAACCCGAACCACCCGAACCACAGGATGAAGACCCCCAGCGTAACCAGCACCACGTTGGACGGCGGCGTGGCCCGCACGGTCCCATTCTGGCGGAACTTGCCCAGGCGCGGTCCGACCACCAGCATACCGGCCAGCGCGGCCCACCCACCGGTGCTGTGCACGATGGTGGACCCGGCGAAGTCCTGAAAGCCCATCGCTGCCAGCCAGCCGCCGCCCCATGTCCAGGCTCCGACCACGGGATAGATCAACGCTGTCAGCACCAGCGTGAACACGAAAAAGCTCCACATCCTGACCCGCTCGGCCAACGCCCCGGAAACGATGGAAGCAGTGGTCGCCACGAACACCATCTGGAAGAACCAGTCGGACATCACCGAATAGCCGTTATCGATCACCGCTCCCAGCGCCGACTCGTCGCCGCCCAGCAACGCGATCTCATCCGCCGACGGCCCGTACAGCGGCCATACCACCGTGCCGATCACCTGCTCTACGTTGTTGTACATCAGGTTGTAGCCGATGAAGTAAAACGCCAGCCCGGCGATTGAATAGAGCCCGATGTTCTTGAGGCAGATCATCGCGGCGTTCTTGGTCCGCACTGAGCCGGCTTCCAGCATGGTGAACCCGGCGCACATCCACATCACCAGCGCGCCCCAGATTAGGAACGCGAAGGTATTCAGGACGAACTTTGTCTCCTCGCTGACTCCAGACGCGTGCGCCATGTGAGGCCAGGCGACGAAGGCCAGCGCCGGCAGGATCAGCGCCGCCGCAATGGCAATGAGACGGTATCTCGAAAACGACAGGACCCGGTCAATCAGCATCTTTATGCTCCGTTCGTCCGTGCAAAGGTCGCCGCGTTACATCAATATGCTGCTGTTTATGGAGTGCAGCTAGGATCTAGCGTTCCCGCTCACCACCGATCGCCACCTGGGATGACACAGGTGGCTTGCCTCCCAATGCCGGGAGATAATTCCTCGCTATTGAGTGCGGCGTCCCCGCGGGAGAAACGCTTACGGTTCCAACCGGATGGAATCTCCGATTTTCATTTCCCCACCTTGGAGCACTACAGTAAGGATGCCGCGCCGGCCGAAGATTTCTTTTTGCAAGCCCGGAATGAGCGCATCCATCTTTTGGCATGGCTCACAGTCGCCTGTCACCTCCAGGGTGACGTGGCTGTCCGGGTCGCCGATGAAAAAGACCTGCCCCTGTCGAGCTTCCGACAAGTCCATTCCGGTTACCGTGATGTTTTCTTTTATCTGGCCTGGCTCCAATCCATAATGATCCAGGGTTTCTTTGTCCATCACCAGGACCTGCCGCAGGTTTCGCGGGTTGCGGCTGCGATCGCCCTCCAACCCTTCCGCGGAGATTGCCCTGGCCTCCTGCACCGGGTCGGGCGGGGTACCTTTCACGCGGGCGATGTGCAAGTTGACTATGGTACCGGATTGCATGGTATGGCTCCTTAATGTACTGGGCCGGTCGGGGCCTCGTCTCTGTGGGGGTGAGCGATACCGGATTTTAGGATATGGCCGGGCCGTTGGCAAACGGCGGCTTTGCCGCATGTCCGAACCATTGGGTAGAATGCAGGTCAATCCGTTCGCCCCGAAAGTTTCCGGGGTGCTGTGAGGCGTTTGATATGGCTTACGAGTTCATCAAGACCGAAGTCGTGGACGGCGTGCTGGTGATGACCATGCACGACCCGCCCACGCGAAACGCATTGGGCCCGGACATGGCAGCTGAAATGTTCGATCGGCTCGACGAGTTCGAAAACAACCCGGGGGAGCGCGTGCTGGTCCTTACCGGTACCGAACCGTCCTTCTGCTCCGGCGCCAACGTGCGCGGTTTCCGCCGGCGTATCGAGGAACGTGAAGCGGGAGCCGAGCCGGAACCCCTGACCTGGGGAAAAATGGAGTACATGAAGGGACGCCAGTCCCAGGTGGAAAGCGGCCCGCGGGTAAACTTTGTGCCGCTCCGCATCTATGACCTGCAGAAGCCGTCCATCGCCGTCGTCAACGGCCCGGCGGCCGGCGTCGGTTGTGGTCTCGCCCTGTCCTGCGATATCCGTGTTGTCGGCGACAGCGGACGTCTGTCCGAGCGGTTCGTCCTCAACGGGCTCATACCCGGCGACGGAAGTTGCTGGCAGTTGCCTAAACTAATCGGGACCAGCAACACCCTGCTGCTCCAGTACACCGGGGACTGGATGGGCGGCGAGGACGCCGTGCGCATCGGGCTCGCCAGTAAGTCCTTTCCCGACGACCAACTGATGGAAGGCGCCATGGAACTGGCAACCCGGATCGCCAGTGGGCCGACGGTCGCTCATTCGCTGACCAAGTACCTCGTGCAGGAAAGTATGGATCTCACGTTCCGGGAAGCTCTGGAGTTGGCCTCTGCGGCACAGGAGCATGTTCGCCGCACCGAAGATCACAAAATCGCCGTGCAGTGGTTCCTGGACAAAAACCGCGGCATGCCTCCATTCGTGGGGCGCTGACTGACAACTGCTAGTCGCAACCGCGAGAAAGCGCCCGGTTGCCCTTGACGATAGGCGGCGCACAGGATATAGTGTCCATCCATCAACCGAACTGCGGGCGCCCTCCAGCGAGGGTTCCCGGCCACCGGCAAAAAGCCGTCGAGGCAGCAATCGGTTGGCGTGCTTAACAACTGAATAGGAAATTTGAACTGTAAGAACCGAGTCTAAGGAATTTGAAGTTCCTAGCGTGGGTCAAATTTTAAAGGGCTTATGGTGGATGCCTTGGGACCAAGGGCCGAAGAAGGACGCGGTAAGGCTGCGAAAAGCCTCGATGAGCCGTCTAACAGGCGTAGTCGGGGATCTCCGAATTGGGTAACCTGTTCCGGCGTTGAGTCGGTCCACCCGCGTATGCGGGAGGTAAGTGGGGGAACTGAAACATCTAAGTACCCCGAGGAAAAGAAATCAACCGAGATTCCCTTAGTAGTGGCGAACGAACGGGGAACAGCCCAAACCGCAACGACCTAACGGCATGAGGGCCTATGTCGTTGCGGGGTTACAGGACGCCTCTGGGGCCGCCTCTTCAGGCTCCGGAGAGTTACAAATTTCATCTCTAGCTGAAGGACCCTGGGAAGGGCCGCCGTAGACGGTGACAGCCCGGTAGGCGAAAGGGATGAAACTCTCGAGGCAGATCCTAAGTACCATGGGGCACGTGAAACCCTGTGGGAAGTCGGGGGGACCACCCTCCAAGGCTAAATACCCTTGGTCACCGATAGCGCACCAGTACCGTGAGGGAAAGGTGAAAAGAACCCCTGGCGGGGAGTGAAATAGACCTGAAACCATAAGCCTACAGAATGTCGGAGTCCGTTTCGACGGATGACGGCGTGCCTATTGAAGAATGATCCGGGGACTTACTGTATGGAGCAAGGTTAAGGGACTGTAGTTCCGGAGCCGTAGCGAAAGCGAGTCTGAACAGGGCGTCCAGTTCCATGTAGTAGACCCGAAACCGGGTGAGCTACCCATGGCCAGATTGAAGGTTCGTTAACGCGAACTGAAGGATCGAACTCGTGGCTAGTACAAAAGCTTGGGATGAGCTGTGGGTAGAGGTGAAATGCCAATCGAACCCGGAAATAGCTGGTTCTCCCCGAAATGCATTTAGGTGCAGCCTCGGGAACTAGGAGGACGGAGGTAGGGCACTGAATGGGCTAGGGGGCGTGAGCTTACCAAACTCAATCAAACCACCAATGCCGTTCTACCGATACCCGGGAGTGAGACAGTCACAGATAAGTGCGATTGTCGAAAGGGAAACAGCCCAGACCACCGGCTAAGGCCCCCAAGAGCAGACTAAGTGGGAAACGAGGTAGGGTTCCCAAAACAGCCAGGAGGTTGGCTTAGAAGCAGCCACCCTTTAAAGAGTGCGTAATAGCTCACTGGTCGAGGGATCCTGCGCGGAAAATGTAACGGGGCTCAAGTCTGCCGCCGAAGCCGTGGATGCACAGGTTTTAGTGCCTGGGCATGGTAGGGGAGCGTTCCTCGGGCGACGAAGGTAAGCCGTGAGGCTTGCTGGAGCGCGGGGAAGTGAGAATCCCGGAATGAGTAGCGTAAATCAGGGTGAGAATCCCTGACACCGAAAGCCCAAGGTTTCCTACGCAACGTTGTTCGGCGTAGGGTTAGTCGGTCCTAAGCCGTAGGCAAGAGCCGAAGGCGATGGACAGCAGGTTAATATTCCTGCACCGCCGTTGTTTCGCTTTAAAACCAAGGAGGGGTGCGGGAGGCTAAGTGGGGCGTGCCTATTGGACATGGTGCGTCCTTGCTTGTAGGCGTTCCGGGGCAGGCAAATCCACCCCGGTGTTAAGCTGAGGAGTGAGGGAATCCTAACCTACGGGAAGGGAAATCCTGCTGAGGCCATACCGACAAGAAAAGCTTCGTGGTTATGGAACCGCGGCGACCGTACCGCAAACCGCCACTGGTGGGCTGGGATAAACGTCCCGAGGTGTTCGAGCTAACCTCCGCTAAGGAACTAGACAAAAGGGCCCCGTAACTTCGGGAGAAGGGGCCCCCTGGAAGGTGAAGCCACTAGCTGGTGGAGCGTTCTGGGGGCGCAGAGAAGAAGGCCGGGCGACTGTTTAACAAAAACACAGGTCTGTGCTAAGGGGAAACCCTACGTATACAGGCTGACGCCTGCCCAGTGCCGGAAGGTTAAGGGGCGGTGTGCAAGCACCAAACTGAAGCCCCGGTGAACGGCGGCCGTAACTCTAACGGTCCTAAGGTAGCGAAGTCCCTTGTCGGGTAAGTTCCGACCCGCATGAATGGTTGAACGACTTGGCCATTGTCTCGGCGGAGGGCTCGGTGAAATTGCGGTGCCCGTGAAGACGCGGGCGACCCGCGGCAGGACAAAAAGACCCCGTGGAGCTTTACTGTAGCCTGGCATTGGGCTGGGAGCTGTCATGTGTAGGATAGGTGGGAGACTATGAATCCTCTACGCCAGTAGAGGTGGAGTCGCCGTTGAAATACCACCCTTGGCTGTTTTTGGTTCTAACCTCGGCAAATCCGGGGAACAGTGCTTGGTGGGCAGTTTAACTGGGGCGGTTGCCTCCTAAAAAGTAACGGAGGCGCCCAAAGGTCCTCTCAGGACGGATGGAAATCGTCCACAGAACGCATTGGCATAAGAGGGCTTGACTGCGAGACCTACAAGTCGAGCAGGGACGAAAGTCGGGCAAAGTGATCCTACGGCACCGAGTGGAAGGGCCGTGGCTTATCGGATAAAAGCTACCCCGGGGATAACAGGCTTATCTCGCCCAAGAGTTCACATCGACGGCGAGGTTTGGCACCTCGATGTCGCCTCGTCCCATCCTGGGGCTGTAGGAGGTCCCAAGGGTTCGGCTGTTCGCCGATTAAAGGGGTACGTGAGTTGGGTTCAGAACGTCGTGAGACAGTTCGGTCTCTATCCGCCGTGGGCGCAGGAGGCTTGAGGGAACCTTTCCCTAGTACGAGAGGACCGGGAAGGACAAACCTATGGTGTTCCAGTTGTTCCGCCAGGAGCAGCGCTGGGTAGCCATGTTTGGCAGCGATAAGCGCTGAAGGCATCTAAGCGCGAAGCATCCCCCAAGATTAGGCCTCCCTCCCCGATTTATTTCGGGGGTAAGACTGCAGCGAGACTAGCTGCTTGATAGGCCGGATGTGTAAGGCTGGTAACAGCTTCAGCAAACCGGTACTAACCAGTCGAGTGATTTGACCCACGCTAAGAGCTTCTAATTCTCTTGGCTCGGTTCTTATTCACCCACTAACATCCAAGTTCAAATTTCCTGTTCGGTTGATGGCGCTTCGGCGCCACATCGCGGGGTGGAGCAGTGGCAGCTCGTCGGGCTCATAACCCGAAGGTCGTTGGTTCGAGTCCAACCCCCGCTACCAACAATATCCCTGCTTAAAGCAGGGATTTCGCTTGCCTGGCGTCGGTTTATCAAGAAGAACTGCTCAACCGCAACCTGCGGGGTTTCGCTCCGCCACCATCTAACTGGCGTCCCTTCGCTTGAACTCGACAATTATCGCCCACTCCTCACCATCGGCGGATCAGAAACCTGACCCCCTGCCGATAACCGGTGAGCTGGCCGATCCGGGACCTTCGCACCGCTGCAGGCCGCGAACAAACGAAATGCTCCCGACTAGCACGCGCCGACCCCAAGTCCCGGAACTCGGCCATGTCAGCGACTTCAAATGTAATTCGAGGCGGTAAAGTGGCCGTCATGGGCGGGATGATCGCCGGGTTACGGCGTTAGAAATTGTACTTCCGGCCGCCTTCCATAGGGTTGATCATCAGCCTTTGGAAGCTGGTATGGATGTACGAAGTGGAAACGGACGCGCGGGTGCGCCGAGGCCGCAGGGTAGAGAGGATGAACGCCAAGGAATCTTCCCGGGTATGCGGCCCGCACCGGGACACGGTGCGGGACTTGCTGACTTGCTCATGGCCGGCGTCAGATCTCTCCACGTAAGCCCAGGCTCGAGTTCTTGACGGGTGTAATCGACGCGATACTCGAAGGCGACACGCGGGTCCCCAAGAAACAGCGCCACACGGTTAAGCGCATCTTCGAGCGGTTGCTGGACGAGTATAGGTTTGGCGACCAGTACACCGTAGTCAAGGACTTCGCCAAAGAGCAAAGACGGTGTGGCCAGGAAATGTTCGCGCGGTTGCCTCGTGCACCGGGTCACACCTACTGCGATTTCGGGGAGGTGATGGCGATCATCGCCAGCGTGGAGGGGAAGGTGCACTACTTCGGCGTGGACCTGCCCCAGTGACGGTTGCTTCGTGAAGGCCTATCCGGCGGAGACCACCGAGGTGTTGCTGGACGGCCACATGCCCGCGTTCGCCTTCCTGGGAGGTGTCCGCCAGAGCATCCTTTGCGACGAAACCAGGCTGGCGACGGCCCGGATACTTGGCGACGGTCGTGGGAAGCGCACGTGGGCGTTCAGCGAGTTGCAGTCGCATTGCCTGTTCGAGGACAAATTCGGGCGGCCCGACACTGGCCTGATCGGGGCAGGCAGTCGGTGCTGGCGATGAGGAATTAGCAGTGACATTCCACTCCGTGGGTGAACGTGGCGTGGCTCTCGGAGTGATGATGCCCGGAGTGGTCCACGGCCCACCGGACCGCGATGGCGCGATAGGAGCATGGGAGCGGAAGGTGCCGGAGATGACGGTCTCGGTAGTGGGCGGCTGCTGAAGCAATCGGAATCGGCTGTCGTCGGCAATTATCAGCATTACGCGGCAAGTGAGTACGGATACAATGGGCTCGTCCAAAGTAGGTACTGTCCGGACGCTGCGTCATTCGGGTCCAGGACGGCTGGCGGCATTGTTCGCGGGTTCATCCAAAGCCGCCAACTCGTGCGAGGCGAGCAATGAAGTCGGTCGTGACTTGGATTTTACGTCTCTGCTCATTGGTGGTGATCTTGGCGCCGAGGCACGCCGTTCCCACGGTGATCGCCGGCGCCAAGATCACCAATGACGACAGGGACCCGGGAATTTACGACGACCAAGTCCTGTTCGGGCAGTCGGCGGTGTTCAGTGGCGCTTCCAAAGGATTGGGCCGGGAGATGCGCCTGGGTATACAGGCGGCGTTTCACGAGGCCAACCAAACGGGCGGCATCCATGGTCGTGAGTTGAGACTCCAAACCCTGGACGACGCTTACGAACCGGACTTTGCGATTCACACGACTCAGCGGCTCATTGAGAAATCGCAGGTTTTCGCCCTGATCGGTACGGTTGGCACGCCCACATCTCGCGTCGCAGCCCCTATCGCCCACGATGCTGGCGTGCCTTTCCTGGCTCCCTTCACCGGAGCGGAATTCCTGCGTGACCCGGCGTTGCACAACTCGCCGGTCATAGACATTGACGGTTTCGAGCTCGAATACGGACACAACGACAACCAGGGGTCGGACGCGGTGTCCTTAACGGTGATAGGCGCGGATGGGAATTTCAGGCAGGTGGATAAACTTGGGGGTGTGTACTGACGGGTTCGTTCGGCATTGCCATCTCCGTTCGTGAGTGTGATCGGCGCGTTCTCCGTCTTTGTCCTGCTCGGACGGTAAGGGTGGCGTGGCCTTGGGCGTCGCAGGGGTTGGAGTAATCACCGCCCTCCGGGGCGACATTGGCGCAGTGGGTACTAAACCGAAGCCAAGGTGAAACCCGCACTTGGTTTAGATAGAATTGGAAGGAATTGAGAGGATCGGTTGGGAAGTTGCCGGGGGTTGCTGGTGGGTATGCTGGAGATGGGAGCGCTGCTGGAGCGGTGGCGCATGGATGAGGCTGCGGTACGACGACGGATGTACCGAGCGCCGACGCCTCGGGAGCGGGAACGGTGGCACGCGGTGTGGTTGCTGGCGCGAGGCTGGACGGCCGCGGCCGCGGCCGCGGCGTTGGAACGGGACGCCCACACTATTGGCCAATGGGCCACGGCATTCCGGGAGGGTGGTCCTGAGGCGCTGGCTTTTGAGCAGTCAGGAGGTTCCCCCCGCATTGAACCGGGAGCGGCAGGCCGAGTTGAAGGCGGCGGTGCAGGAATTGCCGTCGCAAGCTGGCATCGATTTGTCCAACTGGAACTGGAAGGCGGTGCGCCGGTTGGTAGAGGAACGCTTGGGGTTGACGCTGAGCCGGAGTGGTTGCCTGAATTACCTGCACCGGTTGGGCTTTGTCCTGAAGCGTCCCAAGAAGCGGTTGGTCAAGGCAGACCCGGTACGGCGGGAAGGCTTTGTGAGGGAGTACATTGCCTTGACAGCGGCGGCCCGACGAACTGGGGCCAAGATATTCTTCGCTGATGAGGCTCACTTTCGGGCGGATGCGGATCTGCGGTGTCCCGCGTCAACTATTCTTGCCGAAAAAACGTCCACTATTTTTGCCGGTTCACCCCCTCGGCCTGGCCCCGTTGCTGGGCGGCATCAGTCCGGTAGCTGGGGACGTCAAACTCCAGGATCACGGAGTGGTGCACGACCCGGTCAATCGCCGCGGCGGTGGCCATGGGGTTGGCGAAGATGCGCTCCCACTCTGAGAAGACCAGGTTGGACGTGATGCCCAGCGACCTGCGTTCGTAGCGTTCCGCGATCAGGGTGAAGAGGACCTCGGACTCTTCGGCGCCCTGGGGCAGGTAGCCGAGATCGTCAAGGAGCAGGAAATCGAAGTTGTCCAGCTTGCGCAGCCGGCGGGGTAGGTCCAGGTCGCGCTTGGCGGCGAGTAGTTCCTGCACCAGGCGGTAGGCCGGTGCGAAGAGGACCGAGTGTCCGGCTTCGACCAGGCGGTGGCCCAGGGCGCAGAGCGCGTGGGTCTTGCCGGTGCCGGGCAGTCCGAAGGCCAGCACGTTGACGCCGTGTTCCACGAAACTGCCCTGGGCCAGATGGTCCAGTTGCTGCCGCAGGGCCAGGGGCATCCGGTGGTGCTCGAAGGTTTCCCAGGTCTTGCCCGAGGGGAGCCTGGACGACTGACGCAGCCGGTTGATGCGCCGGTGGCGGCGATCGTCGGCTTCCTGTTCCAGGACCTCGAGGAAGATGGGTAGGGCGTCGCCATGTCCGGAGGCGGTGAAACGGTCCACCGACTGGGCGCCCATGGTGGGCAGCTTGAATTGGTGGCACAGCTGGCCGATGCGTTCCTGCATGACGCTGGTGTCGATTACCGTCATCCGCACACCCCTACCGTGGCCAGGCTGACCGTGAGCAGGCGGTCGTAGATTTTCAGGTCCGGCTGGCCGGACAGGGTCAGCGCTGGGGCTTCGGGCACCTTGGGCTCGGCCAGGTCTCGCACCTCGGCGTAGTCGAAGGGCTGGCCCGCCTCCAGCAGCAGCGACAGCGCGCTGTCCACCGTGGCTTCCATGGTGGTGGCCGCCAGGTGCAGGATCCGCACGTACTCCACGTCGGCACGCTCCCCGCGCCATCCGTTGAGCGCATCGTAGGCCAGCCGAAAGTGCAAGGTGGGAAACAGCTGCTCCCGGAAGCGGTAACGGGCGAATGCTCCCGGCTTGCGCACCAGTGAGCCGATGACGTGGCGGTAATTGACGTTGGCTGCACCCTCGCCGCGCACCCGTTCCATGCGTTCCACCAGGTGGCCCTTGTAGTAGACTTCCACCCAGTCGGCGTACAAACGGATCTGCACCTCCTTGCCGATGAGGCGGGAGGGTACGCTGTAGCTATGTCCCGCTACCTGGATGGTGCTCCACTTGCGCACCTTGGACTGGTAGTTGACGTATTCCGGCACGGGAGCTGGCGGTAGGGAGCCCAGGCAAAGCATCTCCTGCTCCAGCTTCCCCTCTACCAGACGATTGCGTCTCTCCACCATCTCCCGTACGAAGTGGGCGTAGTCGTCGGCGGTGTGGAAATCGCGGCTGCCCCGCAGGATGAGGGCCTGGTCGATCGCGTCCTTGAGGCGGTAGTGGGCATGCTCGGCGACGCCGTTTTCATGGCTCTGGCCGCGATTGATGCGGGTGGAACGGAGACCGTAGTGGTCCAGCAGAGCGGAGTAATTGTCGTTTAGTGCACGGCCGCGGCTGCGTTTCACCTCGTGGGTGGCAGCCGAGGTATTGTCTGAGCGCACCACCTCTGGGACGCCGCCCAGGGTCCAGAGGGCATTCTGCAATCCCTGCTGCAACGCCAGGAAGGTCTCACCGGCGGCGACCTCGGCGTAGCGCCATCCAGAGTGGCTGAGGATCAACTGGAACAGCAGGTGCGGGTAGGACTCTCCGGCGATGGTCACCTTGAGTTCCCCGCAGTGGGTGAAGTCGAACTGGGCTTCCCGACCCGGCGGATGCTCCTGGGGGAAGTACACCTCCCGCTCCGGCCCGTGCAGCGCCCGCCAGTCCTGTAACCGTCGTTGCAGCGTCCTGAGTTGGGAGGCGCTGAACCGACCGGGATGCTGCTCGGCCAACCAGTCAATAATTGTCGTTGCCCTCAGCCTGCCGGTCGGATCATTCCGTAGCAGCGGCTCGATCGCATCCTCCCACACCCCGTCGAAGGGATCGGGCCGAGTGCGCCACCAGTGCTCCGGTTTCGTCGCCGACGGCAATGGACCACTCTGCCACTTGCGCGCTGAACGCACGCTCATCCCAGCCTTGGCTGCTGCCGTTTCCTGTGTTTTGCCTTCCATACGTTTCTGCCTCAGTAGCCCTACTTGTCGGTCTGTAATCAACGGTACCTCCGTACCGAATGATTACCCCATATCGACCGGCAAAAATGGTCGACGCTACCGGCAGGATCAATTGTCGTTAATCACTGCGGGCCAAATGGGTGCTGAAGGGTGAACCGGCGCTGGTGGACTCCACCAGCCCGCGACGTGGGGAGAAGGCGAGCTACTACTCGGCGGTGTGTCTGGAAACCGGAGAGGTGGAGTTGCTGGAACTGGAAGGTAACAGCAACTCCACCACCTCGGTTGCCTTCCTGTCGGTTGCCTTCCTGCGTCAACTGCGGGCGCAACACACCGAACCGTTGACGGTGATTTGGGACAATTCCCCAGCTCATAGGGGCGACGCGCTGCGAGCCTACCTGGCCAACCCCAACTTGAACCTGCGCTTGGTGAACCTGCCCACCTATAGCCCAGATTTCAACGCCGACGAGGCTATTTGGGGCTGGGTACGTCAAGAGGTGACCGCCAACCTGTGCCTGGGGACCCGTGCCGCAGTCCAGGAGAAGGTGGGCGACTTTTTCGCCAGCCTGTCCAGCCGATGCGACGAAGTCAAGCGCCGATGCCAGACCGTGCTTCAGGCTCGAGCAGCAGAACTGACTGCCAGCACTCAAGCCGACCCTTCCCATCCCGCGAATGTAGATTTCACCTTGGCTTCAGTTTAGGCAAGCGGCGGAATGGGTTGCCTGCCCCTTCCGCCGCTCGTCATTGGTGATTGTCAAGGTTTCGAATTTCTACGAGGCCTGATCCCCTTCCTGTTATCACCGGGGATGCGATGGGACGCATCCTAAACTAAAGCCAAGGTGGGATCCACATTTGTGGGGCGAGGAGAATTGTTTGGGATTGCCACATAAGTTCTTACGCACGCCCCTGGATACCCGAATTTACCTGATGCTCCTCTGCGGGTTTCACCTTGGCTTCAGTTTAGGCGGTTGCTACGCTGTTTGCCCTCAGAGTATCCCCGCAAATGTCCGACAAGTCGGGCCTTGGGAAAGGCTTACGCTTCCACCCTCTGGGCCGGGTCCGCGCCGATGGCGGCATGGGACAGGCTAGCTGCGTTACCAGCGCCGTCTATGATGGCGCCGGCGTTCAACTTCAGGCGGTTGGGTCCGATACCGATGCCGATGCCGATGCCGTCGTTGTCTGTGTCGCCCGCCTGTACTTCGTAATGGAAGACCTGCGAGGCGGCGCAATCGCTTCCCGTTGGCGATGCGAGCGTTGCCTGGAGAACCGTATTTCCCACTTCGATCTCCAGGTAGGGCCGTCCGCTGACCGTTACCGGCTCGCTGAAAACGGCCTCCGCGCTGATCGTTTCCTCGGCAGCGTGAGCCTCTCCGTTGGACGGACTGGAAACAATCACCACCGACGAGACCACTGGAGGGGTGGTGTCCACCTTGTGGTCCGCTTGGGGACCGATGCCCAGGAAGTAGGGATTTCGTTCAATGTCCGTGCCCTGGGCTTTGATGGTGCCACTTCCGCCGAAACCGGTGCGTTCGGTGCCGAGGAACAGCCCTACGCCCTCGGGAGAGCTGTCACCGGGGTGAACGGTGTAGCCGAGCAGCAGCGTGTCAGTGCCGGGGCCACTGGGGTACCGCGCTTGCCTCGTCAATTCATCCCATCTGGAAGCATCGTCATGCAGGTAAAAACCCACGGATACCTCGCCCTCGACCACAACGTCGGTGTCAAATTTCATTGAGACCTCGATGGTCTGGTTGGCGCGATACGCATTCCGTCCACCTTTTGCTTCCGGTCGCCCTTCACGCCGGGATGGCTGTAGCTGATCGGCACGTCGGTTCCCGCGGCTTGGATATTGCCACCGAAGCCATAGGCGGGATTGCCGTCGTTGTTTGATGCCGCCGCACCCCCGCCGATTCCGTCAGCGTCTAAGTCTCAGAGGGTGTGTGACAATAGGTGAAACCCGTAAGGTGGGTTCTTGGGGTGAGGATGGGGTGCTGGTTACGCTGGGGGCATGAGCAGAAAACCTTATCCCAGCGATCTCACCGACGCCCAGTGGGAGGAATTGGCTCCCTTGCTGCCGCCCGACACCAGGAGAGGCCATCCCAGGACCACAGACCTGCGTGAGGTGGTCAACGGGATCCTGTACGTGCTGCGCGGCGGCATACCCTGGCGTCTGATGCCCCATGACTTGCCGCCCTGGGGCACAGTCTGGTGGTACTTCCGTCTGGTGGTACTTCCGGAAGTGGCGAGATGACGGCACCTGGGAACGGGTGGAGGAAGCCTTGCGGGCCCGGGTTCGGGAAGTTGCGGGACGGGAGGTTACGCCCAGCGCGGCCATCATTGACAGCCAGCATCATTGACAGCCAGTCGGTGAAGACCACCGAAAAAGGGGGCCGCGGGGTTACGACGCGGGCAAACGGGTAACTGGACGCAAGCGGCACATCGTGGTGGACACCATGGGGTTACTGCTGGCGGTGGTGGTTCATCCCGCCAACATTCAGGACCGAGACGGCGCCAAGTTGGTGCTGGTCAAACTGTTGGGGCGGTTCCCCCGGTTGCAGGTGATCTGGGCCGACGCTGGCTACGCTGGCCGACTGGTGTCGTGGGCCTGGGCCACCGGTGGTTGGCTGCTGACCGTAGTCAAGCGCAAACCCGACAGCCACCACTTCGAGGTGTTGCCCCGGCGGTGGGTGGTGGAGCGCACCCTGGCCTGGCTGAGCCGATGCCGACGGTTGAGCAAAGACTACGAGGAGCGCCCAGAGAGCAGCGAAGCATGGGTGCATGTCGCCATGGTCAACCTGATGCTCAAACGGCTCCAGCCTTGCTGATCCTATTTGTCACACACCCTCTTAGGTCTGTACTGCGTACCGAAAGACCAGAGGACGGGTCCCGGGCCCACTGTGGTATTCGGCTCCGCGCCAGGTGCTGTCGTTCTGATCGCCGAGAAACAGGGCCACTGTAGGAACCCCGTCCACATCCACTTTCTGGTCTAGTTCGACGGCGATGTCGATACTGTCGGCGTCGCGGTAAGCGTACCTGTCTACAGGGGAGGAGCTGATGTGCACGCTCAGGATCTCGGGCGCGTCGTCGTCCTCGATCGTAACCACACAATAGTGCCAGACACCGCCATCCCAGAACCCCATGGCGAAAGTCTCGTCGTGTTCTGGCTGGGCATCTTCCTTCGTGACGATCGGCGCCCACAGGGTTTGTTGCCGCTCCCCGACTCTATCTTCGTGCCGTGGTCGTCTTCATAGTCGTCGGAAGCAGCGGTGTAGTATCGGTGATCCGTGAAGAAATAGGCCGACTTGACCCGGTAACCCGACCGGCGAACTCCCATCTGGCTGGAGTTGCCTTCGGGTATTGGGTCGGGACATATGAGGTACGTTGAGTTATGATCGGCGTAAGTCAGTGGAGGTGAAATCAGTGCAGACGCCATCACCAACAGATCCACGCTCGCGGCGGCGGCCATTAGTATCTGGGCTTTCCTAACCAGTATCCATCGGAGAGTTCCATTTTTTTGCCATAAGATGCGTGCTTATCCATCGACCTAATGTATTTATTACTTTCGACGATTATTGATGGATCGGCAGAGCATCGGTATTCGGGCTGGTCGTGCTCCAGTCGCAAACTGACGGAAGGTCCTAAAGGCAAAATTGCTCGCGCGGGTGATACCATCATTGCGGGCCCGGAAGCCCGAGAGGCCTCACCTTGCGTGTTGCGCGATGAAACCGGAATTAGCTAAACGCAGTGGACCAGTGCGGACGCTAGCCGATGGGCGGTCTGCCGTGACATCCTCGGAGAATTGACGATGACCAACCTGACCGCGGACGTTGTCGTCGTGGGCGGCGGCGCAATTGGGACCAGCATCGCCATGCACCTGGCCCTCATGGACTCCGGCCGAGTGGTTTTGGTGGAGCAAGGCCACCTGGCCGGTGGCGCCAGCGGCCTGTCCGGCGCAATGGTGAGGGAGCACTATCTCCACCCGGTTCTGGTCAGCATGGCCATGGAGTCGAGGTCGATATTCCACAATTTCGCCGATGTCGTTGGTGGCGATGCGCGCTTCAGGCAGACCGGCCGCTTGCTTCTTTTCCCGCAGCATGATGAGCCCGCCGTGCACGCCAACGTCGCCATGAACCGCGACCTGGGCGTCAACATCGAAACCCTTACGCCCCAGGACGCAACCCGCGTGGTGCCGCAGTTGGATGTTGAGGGTATAGCCGTGTGCGCTTACGAGCCGGAGGCCGGTTACGCGGATCCCGTGGCTACGACCTATGCCTATGCGGAGCGAGCGCGTTCCCTGGGAGCGGAGGTACTCACCCAGACGCCTGTCACCGGGTTGGTCGCGTCTGGGGGGCGAATCACGGCGGTTGAGACGGCAACGGGCCGCATCGAGACCGGTGCGGTGGTCGTGGCCGCCGGTTCCCGAACCAACCGGTTGGTTCGCCACGTCGCGGAATCGTTGCCTATAGTTCCAGCCCGCGTGCAGATGGCCCATTTTGGCCGGCCGCCGGCGCTGGAGTCCCTGAGCACCATTGTGATCGACCGCGCCACGGGAGCCTACTTTCGGGAGGACGCGGGGCGGGGCACGCTGGTCGGAGCCGAGGGGCCCGGGGACTTGGTCGAGGTCAATAACCCCGACGATATCCCCCTAAGCGCCGACCACGAAATGATCGCCAGCTTGTGGCGGCGCGCCAGGTTGCGGATCCCTGAATTTGCTGCCGCCACCTGCCGAGGCGGCTACAGCGCCCACTACGACATGACCCCAGACGCTAACCCCATCCTCGATCAGAGCACAAGTGTTTCGGGGCTGTTTGTGGCCGCGGGATTCAGCGGGCACGGCTTCAAGCTTTCTCCGGTGATTGGCAGGATGGTGGCGGAACTGGTGCTGCATGGAGAGTGCAAGGACCATCCCGTGCAGCGTTTCCGTTTGGGCCGGTTTGCCGAAGGCGAGCCGCTGTTGGCGGAGCATCCGTACCTGGGAACGAGCCATCAGTGAACTGAACACGGTCGAAATCGTTCCCACTTTGGGCTGAAACCATAGCTGTAAAGGACGGAGAGAAAATGTACTGCGTGGGCGGCCCGATCGCCGATTCGGGCGGTTGAAAACTGTACCGCCTGGTGTCTTCCATAAAGCTGAATATCAGCTGTTGGAAGGTGCGATGGATGTTTCACGTGGACACGTATTTTCGGGTGCGCCGGGCCTGCCTGGTGGAGGGGATGGGCGTTCGGGAGGCCTCCCGAGTGTTCGGCCTGCATCGGGACACGGTGCGCAAGATGCTGGCCAATGCGACGCCCCAGGGCTACACGCGGAAGGGGCCGCCGCGCAAACCGAAGCTGGAGCCCTTCACCGGCGTAATTGACGCCATCCTGGAGGCGGATAGCCGGGCGCCCAGAAAGCAGCGGCACACGGCCAAGCGCATCTTTGAGCGGCTGCGGGACGAGTACGGATTTGAAGGCCAGCACACCATAGTCAAGGACTACGTGCGGGAGCATCGGCGGCGTGTTGGGGAGATGTTCGTGCCCTTGTCCCACGGACCGGGCCACGCCCAGTGCGACTTCGGCGAAGCGTCGGCGGTGATCGCCGGCGTGGAGCGCAAGGTGCATTACTTCGTCCTGGACCTGCCCCACAGCGACGGCTGCTTCGCCAAGGCTTATCCCGGGGAGACCACCGAGGCCTTTCTGGACGGCCACGTGTCGGCGTTCGCCTTTCTGGGTGGAGTGCCCCAGAGCGTCCTGTACGACAATACGAAACTCGCGGTGGCGAAGATACTGGGAGACGGTCGTCGCAAACGCACGAGGGCTTTCAGCGAGCTCCAGTCCCACTACCTGTTCGAGGATCGGTTCGGGCGTCCCGGCAAGGGGAATGACAAGGGCAAGGTCGAAGGCATGGTGGGCTATGTGCGGCGCAACTTCCTGGTACCGATACCCGTGGCGGAGAGTTTCGAAGCGCTCAATGCCCACCTGGAAGCACGATGCCTGGCGCGGATGGACGCGAGACTGCGGGGACACACCGAGACCATCGGCCAGCGGATGGAGCGAGACCTGGACGCGCTGTTGCCCTTGCCCGCAGTGCCCTATGACGCCTGCGACAAACGAGCCAGCCGGGTGAGCTCATTGTCCCTGGTGCGGTACCGCACCAACGACTACTCGGTGCCGGTGGCCTACGGACATCGGGATGTGCTGATCAAAGGCTACGTGGACCGGGTGGTGATCAGCTGCGGCACCGAGGTCATCGCCCAACATCCCAGGTCCTACGTGCAGGACGACTTCGTCTTCGATCCCATCCACTATCTGCCGTTGTTGGAGCGGAAGACGGGCGCTCTGGACCAGGCCGCGCCGCTGGCGGGGTGGGACCTTCCGGAAGAGTATCGGACGCTGCGCCGTCTGCTGGAGGACCGGATGGGCCAGCGTGGCAAGCGGGAATTCGTGCGGGTGCTGCGTCTCATGGAGCACTTCTCCCACCAGGAGGTCCACCACGCGGTGCGAGATGCCCTGCGGCTGGGCGCCGTCGGCTTTGACGCCGTGAAGCATCTGCTGCTGTGCCGCGTTGAAGGCAAACCGCCCCGTCTCGACCTGGAGCTCTACCCTCACCTGCCCCGGGTCAGCGTGCAGACCACCCGCGCCACGGACTACCTGACCCTGCTGTCGGGGAGGGCAGCATGAGCAACCGATCCACTCTGCTCGTGGAGCACCACCTCAGGGAGCTGAAACTGCCCACCTTCCTCAGGGAGTACGACAAACTGGCCGCCCAGTGCGCCGCTGAAGGCGCCGATCATCCCGACTATCTGCTCCGGCTCGCCGAGCTGGAACTCACCGACCGCCACCAGCGCATGGTGGAACGCCGGATCCGCGCGGCGCGCTTCCCCGCCACCAAGGGCCTGGACACCTTTGACTTCTCCGCCATCCCCTCGGTGAACAAACCGCTGGTGATGCAACTGGCCCGGTGTGAATACGTCGATCACCATGAAAACGTCATCGCCATCGGGAACAGCGGCACCGGCAAGACCCACGTCGCCCTGGGCTTGGGGCTGGCCGCCTGCCAACGGGGCCTGTCGGTGGGCTTCACCACCGCCGCGGCACTGGTCAACGAACTGATGGAGGCCAGGGACGAGCGCCGGCTGCTCAACCTGCAGCGGCAACTGGCCCGTCTCAGGCTCCTCATCATCGACGAGTTGGGCTTTGTGCCGTTGTCCCCCACCGGCGCGGAACTCCTCTTCGAGGTCTTCAGCCAGCGCTACGAGCGGGGATCGACCCTGGTCACCACCAACCTGCCCTTCGACGAGTGGACCGAGGTCTTCGGGTCGGAACGGCTCACCGGCGCGCTGCTGGATCGTCTCACCCACCACGTGCACATCGTGGAGATGAACGGCGAGAGCTACCGGCTCAAGGGCAGCCGGCAGGACGCCCTTGCATCGTCGCCATCGCCGGAGCGCCCGGATGCCGATTAGCGCCCCGCAGACGCCGCCGCCCGCCCCTCCGTCAAGGCGAGACCCCCCGCCCCACCGGCCAGGCCGCGGCCGTCACGCACCATCCAGGTGGTACGGTTTTACTCCGCCCGAGCTGTCAACGGTCAGCGAAAAGGTCCGCACTAACTGGTCAGCATAAATGTCATATTCCCCTCTATGGAGAATGTGACGTTGAACCAGAAAGAGCAAGCGAGACTCAAGGTTCTGAACCGCCTGTGGGCAGAGCAGATGACTGTGGACCAGGCAGCCACAGTGATGGGAGTGAGCACGCGCCACACCAGACGTATCCTGGCGGCGTACCGGAGGGAGGGTGCCGCCGCCCTGGCTCACGGCCACCGTGGTCGTCGGCCGCCCAACGCAACACCGGAGACAACCAAAGCCGAGGTATTACACCTGGCCAGCACCCGCTACTTGGGAACCAACCACACCCACCTGAGCGAATTGCTTGGAGAGCGCGAGGGTATCGACATCGACCGCAGTACGCTACGGCGCATACTGGTGTCGGCTGGGTTGAACAGCCCGCGCCGTCGCCGTACGCCGCAACATCGGGTGCGTCGCCAGCGAATGCCGCAGGCCGGGATGCTGATCCAGATGGACGGCAGCTTTCACCGGTGGCTGGGGGAGGCGGGACCGCAGTTCACGCTGCTGTTGGCGGTGGATGACGCCACCGGCGCCGTGGTGAACGCCCTCTTCTGCGAGCGGGAAGACGCACGCAACTATTTCGTGATGATGCGGGAGCTGGTGCAGAGCTACGGCGCCCCGGTTGCCCTCTACGTCGACCGGCACGCCGTCTTCAAGCACACGCCCGGGTCTGGGCTCGCCGGTGCGCCAACCCAGTTCAGCCGCGCCATGGATGAGCTGGGGATCCAGCTGATATTCGCACTGTCGCCCCAGGCGAAGGGTCGCGTGGAACGAACGGCGGGAACGTTTCAGGACCGGCTGGTGACGGAACTCCGACTGGCTGGCGCGACCACCATCGCGGACGCTGACCACGTGCTGCAGGGTTTTCTACCACGCTGCAACGCACGCTTCAGCGTTCCGCCGCAATGTCCCGAGGCCGCTTACCACCCACTGGCATCGGACGTGTGCCTGGACCGTATCCTCTGCTTCAAGCACCGCAGGAAGGTGGCCCGGGACAACACGGTGAAGTTCCAGTTGCACACCCTGCAGTTGCTGCCCGAGCCACAATGTCCCAGCTATGCCGGGGCCGCTGTGGAGGTCCTGGAAGGACTGGATGGTCGTCTATCCCTGCAACACCAGGGACGCACCATCCCTGTTCAAGAGGCGCCGCCCAATCCGGTATTCATGCGAACCGGTAACGAATCATCCCCACACCTTGCCAGGCACCGTTCCGGTCCTGGCCATCCGGACGGGTCCTGGGCGACGACCCTCTCCCAACTCGACACCAATTGTGCCGAAGAAACCGCGCCTGACCCGATTGCTGACCGCGGGACCGCAGCCGGCAAGGTGGCAGCCATTGCGCCTCGGAAGCCTACGTTTCTCCAAAAGGCTCGCTGGAAGGCCATACAGAAGGCGAAGCGTAAAGGCATGTCCATCCGAGGGATAGCGCGGGAGCTGGGAATCAACCGGGCCACGGTGAGGAAATACATCGACGCCGATACCCCACCGATGCGGCAAGTCCGCAGCGCGTCAACTACGCCAACACCTGATACCATGGCGGCATAACCGAGTGACATTTATGCTGAACACTTAGCCGGACATTTACGCTGACCTTCGACACCCGAGCGTTACAGTTTTCGTCCGCCCTTGACAATAGCGGCGTGGCCCCGCGATTACGGGGAAGAAGAGTGACCGCCGCGGTTCTTGGGTGGGCGTCAACATCGAAAAGAGCCACGCCCACGTGGTCCGCTCCACTGCCACGGATTGCACCACTCTGCTGCAGTGGTTGCGGTGCTCAGGGGAGACCCCGCTGCCGCAGCTTGGATCCCGGTTCAGTTGAGGCTGAATCGGCCAAAGGCCGCCCGTCCGCCCTGAGGGTTCGCAACCCCCGTCGAGTCCGGTACGGCCATCGGGTCCCCAGGAGCGGGCCATACCTGTACCGATGGGCCAGGATAGGCGTCGAAGGACCCGGGTTCGGGTGTGGGGAGCCGACCCGCTCCGTACAACAAAGCCGAAGCGGCGGCAATGGCCTCGGCGTCAGCATTGGCCCGGTTGACCAGTACACCCTTTTCCAGCGACGCCAGAGGAGCGCCGTCACGGAAAACCACCCGGTTGCCGGGCACGGCAGGCACCCGTTCCCCAGGGGTCACGATGCCAACCAGGTTCAGCGGGTCGCAGGCTGATACCACATCCATGCCGCCGGTTCCCACGGAAGCCGGCGAGCGGTGGGTCTCGCGAAGCATTGCCACGGCGTCGGGCAAGGCGAACTGCTCGCCGACGAACCCCGCAACAAACCGCCCGCCCCGGATTTCGCCGCGCGCTTCCAGACGGCGGTACACTCGCACCAGGTCCCGCCAGCGGGGAGCCATTCGCTCCCGCGCCAGAAGTTCCGGGAACACCACCCCATACCGATGCAGCAATTGCATCGCCTTGGGCTCCAGGGTATCCGCCGCCGGCTCCAGGGCTTCCAGCAGTGACCACCGTCCGGAACCGCCCCGGCGTTGGGACGCCGGGCGACGGCCACCGTTATTCGGCTGACCGCGATGGGGTTTTGTGAGGAAGCTGCGCCGATCATGACGCTTCCGGTTCGGTTTCCCATTGATGCGTTCCCGCAGCGGGGCTACGCTGTCCGACGTGACCAACCCGTTGGCCACCAGCGTCCACAATGCCTCTTCCACGTCGGAGGGCAGTCGCCGGGTGCGGGAGATCAAGTCCGAAATGAAGCAGGCGCCCCGGTCAGACAGGACCCGCAGTAATTCTCCCGCCGCGCCGGGCGGTGCCGGGTCGGTGTCGGGCAACGGGTCCAGCAGCCAGTCCAGCGAGTCCCGCAAGGACAGGGTGATGTTGGAGACACGGGACAAAGCGGTGGCGCGACTGCCGTTGCCTGATCCGGCAGACGCATGGCCACCCCGGGTGAAGCGGCCCCACACCACGTCGCCTCCCAGGCACAGCCGATCCAGTAAGGACGGGTCGTAACCGGCCACCCGGCAGGCCAGCACTTCGGTTTCCCAAGCGGCCGCGGCGGTCTCAAACCCCTGCAGCTTTTCAATGACGTCCAGCAGTCCTCCCTCCCCGCGGGCCTGCCATCCGTCGGCCGCGTTCTGCCACCGGAATAGGAAGCGCATGAGGGAGGACTGCGGCACGGGCTCGATTTCGCTGCGCAGACGTCCCACGGTGGCGCGGTGAATGCGGGCCAGAATACGGCGGTCGCAGAACTCCTCGCCGGCGGCCCCGGGATGGAAGCTGCCCCGCAGAATCAACCCCTCGTTTTCCAATTGAGCCAAGGCGATGACGACGTCGGAGACGGTCAGGCTGAGGCGGTCCGACATGTCGACGGCGGTGAAGGGGCCGGAGGACTCGGCCCAACCTCTCACCAGGTAGAGCACCGCTGCTTCCCGATCAATATCCTCGACGCTGGAACCAGGTTTTCGCAGATGCGCTGAAGCAGGTCTTTCGAAATCCGCGTCCGGGTACGCGGCGCCCGCCAGCTCAGCGTGTTCCGCCGCTAGCCAGGCGTCTTGGCCTGACGGGAAAGTAAAGCGCAGTGACCGTCCTGCCTGCGCTAATTTCCTCAGCCACTCCAGCAACGTGTCCCGGGACACCCCTGGCGAACGGGCCCAAAGCTCGGTTTCGGGAATCACGCCCAGGGTCAGCAAGGCGTCGTGCAACTCGTCGGCGTCCCTGATGGCAGGCCAGGCGTTGGCGGACTCTTGCCGGATGGCATCCGGGTCCAGGGCGGCCAAGTCCCGGGAGTCCTCGGGCAGCACCCGGCGCAGCGTCACCGCGCGCGCCCGACGCTCTTCCAGGGGGGCGTCGTCGAGAAAGGCGTAGGGCATGGCGTTGAGAATCTGGTGCGCGAACACCGATGGCTGTACCGTGTCCTTCGCAAACACCTCGATGTCTCCGCTGCGGATGGAACCAAGGACGCTTTTCAGACCCTCCAGGTCCATCGCCTCGGTGAGACAGTCCCGGGTGGTCTCGAACACCAGGGGGTGGTCTGGCGGAACGATGTCTCCCGCGTCGGCGTTGTCCTGGCATTGGACCTGCGCCGGGAAGACGGCGGCCAACAGGTCGTCGGAGCGCATTCGCTGCAAGGGGGCAGGCACCTTCTTTCCGCCGGAGTGGCGGAGCAGGGCCAGGAATCGCGAGGCGTTCCACCGCCAGCGGGTGCCGAACAGGGGCGCCTGAAAGACTGCTTGGGTCAGCACTTCCTCCACCGTGTTGGGCGACAGGTAGGTGAACACCTCGTCCAGGGGGAAGGCCATGTTGGGACCCAGGGAGAAGTTGAGGCCGTCGTCGGTGGCTGAGGCTTGCAGCTCAAAGTCGAAGGTTCGGCAGATGCGCTTGCGGAGCGCCATACCCCACGCCCGGTTGATTCCGGCGCCGAAGGGAGCGTGGATGACCAACTGCATCCCTCCGCTTTCGTCGAAGAACCGCTCGGCCACCACCCGGTTGGCGGTCGGGACAACTCCCAGGATGCGCTTCCCTTCGATCAGGTAGGCCACCAACTGCCGGGCAACTTCGGGAGAGACTCCGGTTTCGGATGCGACCCAGGCTTCCGCCTGGGGCGGGTCCTCCAAAAGCCCGTCCACGGCTTCCCGCAGTTGGGTAATCTCCTCGGAAAGCTCCCAGGTTCGGCCCGGGGCCTCGCCCAACCAGAAAGGAATGGTCGGTGGTTGGCCCTGCGCGTCCTCAACCCGCACCCGGCCGCTTTCGACGCGGCGGACTTTCCAGGGCGTGTTTCCCAACAGGAAGATGTCGCCGGCCATGCTTTCAATGGCGAAATCCTCGTTGACGGTGCCGACGAAGGTTCCGTCCGGATCTGCTACCACCTCGTAATCGGCGTTGTCGGGAATGGCCCCTCCGCTGGTCAAGGCCGCGATGCGAGCTCCCCGTCGGCCCTTGACCCGGTCGTTGATGCCGTCACGGTGCAGGTGGGCCCCGCTGCGTCCCTGCCGGGGGGCGAACCCCTGGGACAGCGCCTCAACCACCTGGTCGAACCGATCCCGGGGCAGGTCACGGTAAGGGTAGGCCCGGCGGCACAGGTTGAACAGGGCGTCCTCGTCCCAGTCCTCAGCGGAGCAGGCGGCCACCATCTGCTGGGCCATAACATCCAGCGGCCAGGACGGAATGGCGAAGGTGTCCAGGTTGCCCCGCATCAGCGCGCGGGACAGGGCGGCGCATTCCAGCAGTTCGTCCCGGGTCAGCGGGAACAGCTTCCCCCGTGGGGTGCCCCCGACGGTATGACCGGACCGGCCCACGCGCTGCACGAGCAGCCCGATGGATCGGGGAGAGCCGATCTGGCATACCAGGTCTATGTCCCCGATGTCTATGCCCAGCTCCAGCGACGCCGTGGCCACGCAAACCCGCACCTGGCCGTTCTTCAGTTTCTGTTCGGCGTCCAGCCGGGTCGCGCGGGACAAACTGCCGTGGTGGGCGACCACGGCCTCTTCGCCGAGGCGGGCGGTTAGTTGGTGGGACACCCGCTCCACCAGCCGGCGGGTGTTGACGAAAACCAGCGTGATGGCATGAGTCTCGGTCTGCCCGGCAATCGCGTCCAGGGTCTCGCCCCAAATTTCATGGGTAGCAATGGGGCCAAGTTCCTGCTCGGCCGGCAGTTCCACGGACAATTCCACGTCGCGCCGGCGGCCGGTGTCCACGATCACGCAGTCCGGTGTACCCGCGTCCGGTCCGCCGTGATCCGCATTTTCGATGTGTTCGTTGCCCACCATGAAACGGGCCATTTCCGACAGGGGGCGCTGCGTGGCCGAAAGCCCGATGCGGGTTACCGGCTCTTCCGACAGTTGGCACAGCCGCTCTACCGACAGCATCAGGTGGGCGCCCCGCTTGTCGTCGGCGACGGCGTGGATCTCGTCGAGGATCAGGGTATTGACGTGCTTGAGTCCCCGGCGCCCGCTGTCCGAGGTAAGCAGGATGTACAGGGACTCGGGCGTGGTGATGAGGATGTGCGGCGGGCGCTTGGCCATTCGCTGCCGCTCCGACGCCGGGGTGTCGCCGGTGCGCACGGCCGTCGTTATCTGCGGAAGCGGCGTACCCAACTCCTCGGCCAACGCGCCGATCTCCGCCAGGGGAACAGCCAGGTTCTTCTGGATGTCGTTGGAGAGGGCTTTCAGCGGCGATACGTAGACGACCTGGGTGGTCTCGGGCAAACCCTCGTCAATCCCCTGGCGCACCAATTGGTCAATGCAGGTCAGGAAGGCGGTCAGCGTCTTGCCCGACCCGGTAGGCGCGGCGATCAGGGTGTGGCGTCCCTGGGCAATGGCCGGCCACCCGGCGGACTGTGCCTCCGTAGGCGCGTCAAACCGGCTCCGGAACCATTGCTGGATGATGGGATGAAAGGCGGACAGGGACATACCTGGATACTAGCACAGCGGTGGCGAAGCACCTCGATCTTATGTCAGTAAAACCGGTACGCTTGCACAGTCCTTTTGATCGCTTGCCCACCCATAAGTCCCGGAGCCCAAGAAGGTGGTTAATTTCAGGGTCAGTAACCGTCAAAATCCCGGCCTGTGACCGCCCTGGAAGCGCCGTGATTTAGCCAATATCAGGTTGTTGTTTGGCGGTCAACCAACTGATTGCGGGCTCGCCCTAAACGTTGATCCTTTTGGGGACGATCCCTTCTGCCTCGCTCCGCCAATGCGGACTTGCGCCGGTACGGTGTCCCCAGCAATGACTATCCGGTGGTCGACGACCCCGGTATCAGTCGCTGCATCGAACTTATCGGACGGGATTTGAAAAGATGATCGGCGGGTTAAGTCGAGAGTTGTACCGCATTGTATGTACTGACGCCGACTATCGCGCCGGCTCCGGTCTGGTCAACCCGAACCTTTGCTACGAGAGCCCGTCGCCGGCAAGTTGCGGATCATGTTAACCGGCGGGTCTCAGGTTGGCCGGCAAGTGGCTCTCCCAGTCAGGAATTTGTCTGACGCGGGGCGAAGGCAGCATCCAGGCCTGGATGAGAGCCATCACACTGAACCCAAGGGACATGAGCAACGGGGCCAAAGAGGAGCCAGTCAAGTCCCAAAGAATCCCAGCGCACACCGGCGCCAATCCCATTCCGAGGCCGCTGCCCAGGTTTTGCCAACCGTAAAGGCTGGCCTGGGGGACGGTTCCGTAATACTGGCGGTTGGCAATTGGGAACGTGGGCACTTCGGTACTCTGGCCGATACCGAACAGGACTGCGAACAGGTAAAAGGCCCAGGCGTCATGGGCAAAGAGAATGATTAGCAGCGGGAACACCTGCAGGGCCATGCCTACAATCCAAACCACTCTGCAACCCCAATGCTCCGCTACAACGGGCACGGCGGCCCGTGCGAAGACCCCGACGATCTGCTGGGCTGCCAGCACGCCGGCGGCCGCTCCAAAAGAAAGCCCGCGGTCCACGGCAATGGCCACCACCAACACGTTGATAATATTGTGGCCCATGCATCCCCAGTAGTGGATGCCGATCAGGTTCCAAAAGGTGACGGTGCGCTGGGCCCGCTGGAGGAATACCTTGGCCCTCACCTTTGCGGTCTCGTCTCTCCGGGGCGCTGGCACCGGTTCGTCGCCAAGATCGCCCCAAGGACGCAAGCCTATGTCGGCGGGTCCGTTGTAGAAGAACCTGATCATCAGGAGCAGCAACGCCCCTCCCGACAAACCCGGAAGCCAGAAGATCCACCTGATTCCAAGCTGGTTGAAAGCCGCTCCGATCAGGAATAGGAACGCTAAAACTCCAACCCCCTGGAAGGACCAGACGACCCCCATGGCGATTCCCAGGTGTCTCCGGAACCACAGGGTGACGCCGGACACCGGCAGCAAGGTAAAAATGGTAGTGGAGACGCCGAGGAACACTCCGAAGAAGAGGTAGAACTGCCACAGGCTCCTCATCATGCCGGTCAATACCATACCGACGATGAACAGAACGGCCCCAAACAACAGTAGCCAGCGAACTCCGTACCGGTCTCCAAGCGATCCCACGTATGGGCTGACCAGCCCCAAAATTATCCACTGGAGGCTGAACGCCAGGCTGATCGCCCCGTAGCTCCAACCGAATGCCCCGGCGGGATCGCTCAGATGAGGAACCAGGGCAGCAGCCGCGAATCGCACCGAAGAGGTGATGCACCCCATCGCAGCGGCCATCGCCACAATGACCCAGGCGTAATGAATCCGGTTTCTTATTTGCATCGATACCGCAAACTAGGGAGGGAGTGGCATTTTAAGTGAAACTGTTTTCGGATGTGGATTTGGAGATTGTCATTGAGATCGATTGCCGATACGAGGACAGCCTGCATCCTCAATAGGAGATTTCGCTGCTCGCGTTCTGGCGTGTTTCACGGCTGGTGATGACCGTATGCCGCTTCGCCGGTTCGCGGATGCGGCCAGGGATTGGGCTGCGTTTCTTTGTGGTGAATTAAATTGGTGCTACAACGCAATGGTGAAGCCTTGGAGCAGCGGCGATCCGCGGGTTTGATTGGATGAGTGACGCTGACCTTGTGGTGTTTTTGTGAAGCGTCGCAGAGTACTACGTCGCATCCCATCCTACTACGGCGCGGGGGTGAATTCGCTTTTGGCATGTTACACCATTTCCGTCGCCGTCCCCGTCCCCTCCGCTGGGCGCCGTCCATTTCAGGAAGCCTGGATCCCGGCCTTTGCTGCCCGGTACGTGGGTTTCCCGGCTGCCGGCGCTTTTATCCCGGGCACGGGTAGGATCACGGTGGGCGCCGACCGCGGGTACGATACCAGCGGTTTCGTCAGAGGATGACGGAAGGTGAGGGTAGCGCCCCAGGTGGCAGGGAAACAGCATTCAGCCATTGGCCGGCGCACCACCAGGCATGAGGGATATCGCATGAACCAGCGGGCACGGAAACGAATTGAATAAGTCTCCGGCTGGGTGAAGACGGCGGGCGTCGGCCGAAAGTTGCGCTACTGCGGGGTGGCAAGGAACCGGCTGTGAATGGAGTTGACCACCGCCGGCTACAACTTGGAGCGGCTATCCAAACTGATTGTGGTGGCGGCAAAGGTCAAGGGACAGGTCTGTCCGGAGCGCCGCCGATTCCGCCTATCCGCTCGAACATCGACCGCCAGGCGGCATCAACTTGCCCGAGATACCCGAAACCTGCCTGCTAACCGCTGGTTTCAGGACCCCGGCACTGCCTACACAATCCTATAACAAGCCCATTTCAACACCCTGCTAGACAGCGACCGTAGATCAAATCGAATATAGGATTGGCGTGACCCCCGGAGTTACCATCGGAGATGCCCCGCCAAGGCCGGCTCCATCTTCCGATCCCGGACGAAGGCTGGACATCCAACGCTCTCAGCGGGAACAAGGTTGACCTGATCGGGTGGCTGCGCGCGCCCCCCCCGGCGGTACCTGACAGCCGAAAGTCAGCGGTTCGGAATCAGCCTTCGTTTTCGGGTAATCCATGATTAACCCCCCGGTGTGATCCGGGGGGTTGTTGCTGCGCCGGCGCGGTCGTCTTTTCCGCGACTGTCAGTGCGCGAACCCAGGGCCGATCACTCGTCGGTGAGGGTCAGGCGAAAACCGGTTATTGCCGCTCGCTGACCGGGACGTCTCTCGTTCTAACGAATTCTTGGGTCCCGTTGCCTTGACCGGTCTCCGGCTCGTAAAGGGAGTTCCTAGTCTGCGGCCGCTGCCGCTCCCGAAGCTTCTAGTCTGTGCACCACTTCGTAAGTGTGGAATTCGCCGGGACCAAGCAGAAAATCGGGCGGCCCTCCGGCGTGGGCGGACCGAAACCCGTCGCTCCGCGTCCAGGTATGGTGATCCTCTTCCGTTTCCCAATGGGTTACCACCAGGAAGTCCTCGTGGTCCGGTGTCTTGTGCATCTTCCACAGCTCAAAGCTGATGAAGCCGGAATGGTCTTGAACGGCGCCCCGAGCCTTGAACATCTCTGCCAGGGTGTCGCCGAAGCCGGTCTTGACCTTAATGCGGTTGGTGGCGATGAACATATTGCCTCCTTGTGGTGGCGATAACGGTCGCGTCGTTTCAGTAGTCGGGATTAAGGTCGGCCAACTGCGGGAGCACCTCGGTTGCCAGCATCTGAAGCGAACGCAGCCCTTTCGCCCGTTGCGCGCCCCAGTCGTGGCAAAGCATCAGCAGATTGCCGAACCCTCCCGTGTGGTCGTGCAGTTCGCGTATTTGCCTCGCGCATTCGTCCGGGTCACCCACGATCCAGAAGTTCTCCAGCATGTATTGGGCGGTGAGCGCCGAGTTGGGAAGATCTGGGCTGGTTTTGATGCCGTCCAAACCGCGCTGCCCGTGTCCCAGCAACGGCACGAAATACTGGTCGAATGTCCGGGCTGGCGGGCCGTTCATTACGTCGGCCACCGCCTGCTCGGTGGTCTCTCCAACGTAGACCTCCCGGGCAATCCGCCATTGGCTCCGCGATACCTCCCGTCCCGCGGCCTTCGCTCCCTTGGAATAGGAAATCCAGTGGTTGGGGAGATGCGAAGCGTGCAGAAACAGCGTGCTCATCGGCCACCAACCCATTTCGCCGGCGACTTCCAGTGTCGGTGATGACGGGCTGCTCCCCGCCACCGCGATTGGCGGGTGCGGCTTTTGGTACGGCCGCATGTGGTAGGCCAACCCCATCTCCGGTCGGGCTTCCGGCAGTCGGACGGTGTAATACTCCCCGTCGTGGCAAAAATCAGCTGGGTTGTCTGTCGTCCACATCTTGAGGATGACGTTGGCCGCTTCCCGCATCCGGTCCCGCTGCTGGCCGGACTGCCGATCCATTCCGAACATCTCGGAGTCCGTTGGAACTCCGCCCGACCCGATGCCGAAAAAGAAACGGCCGCGCGCCAGGTGATCGAGCATCGCCATGCGGTGGGCGATCATGATCGGGTCGTGAAACGCCAGGAGGGACACGCCGGTGCCCATCACCAGGTTTTTCGTCACTCCCAAAGCCCGGGCGATGAATAGGTCTGGAGCCGGCATGTTCTCCCACTCAGTGGTGAAGTGCTCGCCGATCCATGCCTCCGAATACCCGAGTTCGTCGGCGTACGCCATCAACTCCAAGTCTTCATCGTAGGTATCCGCGTGCAGGCGACCCGGCGGGTGCAGCGGCATGTTGAACAGCCCAAGTTGCATGCTGTGTACTCCGCTACAGTGATTGCGCGACCTTGCCAAGCAGACTGATGGTCTGTTCCATGTCCGCCGCCGGATCGTCGCCGGCCGTGACCGGTGTCACCAGCAGTTCGGATATGCCCATATCCAGCATCGCCACCATGCGCTCGCCGACGGTGTCGGCGTCCCCGGTGAGCACAGTGGCCTCGATCATGCCGTCGCTCCAAGTCTCTTCCGCTGCCTCCGGGTAGCCCGCTGCCGCCCACATGCGTTGGTAGTAGGGCAGTCTCGGATAGTTGGACAGCTGTTGCTGGACCGCGGCCCGGGTTGCGTCGGCGTTGTCGCTGATGCACACGGGTACGTGCGCGATCAGCGGGGGAGTTTCTCGGCTGGCTTGGTCGGAACCCCGACGCATCGCCGGAAGCGCCGTGTCCCGGAGGTAAACCGCTGGGCTGACCCAGCTGATGGCCCCGTCGGCGATCTCGCCGCACAACTCGTAGGAGCCTTCCTGCAGCGCAGACGCCATCACCGGCACGTCCACTGGCCGCGGGATGCTGGCGTGGGCCGTGTATTCCTTGCCATCGAAGTCCACCGAACCCTGGTGCAAAAGGGCGCGTAGGATCAGCAAGTATTCGCGCAGATTGGTCAGCGGCCGGCGCAGGTTGAAGCCGAACATCGAGCGCATGGTCGGCCGGTGGCTCGGGCCCACTCCCAGGCGCAGCCTTCCGGGCGCCAACTGGTCCAGAACCTGCACCTGCTGGGCTGCCACGATTGGATGGCGTGGATAGGTCGGGACAATGGACGTCCCGAATACGATCTTGTCCGTCTGCACCGCGGCCGCCGCGAACAGGGTCAGGGCGTCAAGACCGGTGCCGCCTGTGGTGAGCCACGCGGCGTGCGCGCCGGCTGCTTCGGCGCGGCGCATGAGATCCAGCGACCCTTCGGCGTTCGGGGCCCCTGCGTGGATGCCGATCCTTTTGGTGGGCATGGCAACACCTCATTCCGGGGATTTTCGAGTTTCGCCCTATCCTAACACCGGCCATGGAATTTGTAGAGGACGGGGTTGCGTCCCCGTCCTCTGCCAAGCCGATGGGAGTGATGCCCGTCTATCAACCGACTCCGGGCGCGTAGTCCGTTCCGATGTGCCCCGCTGCTTCAAACTCCGCGTACTCTGCCTCGGAATAACCCAGCAGTTCCCGGTAGACGTACTCGTTGTCCTGCCCGAACATCACCGGACCCCGACGGATGCCCAGCGGCGTTTCTGACATTCGGTACAACGGGCCGGGATATAGGTGGGTCCCGCAGTCCTCCTGGGACGCTTCATGAAAGAACTCACGCGACTGGATGTGCGGATCGTCGAACGCATCGGCTTGAGTCATCACCGCCCCTGCCGAAATGCCGTGCTCCTGCAGCTTGCGCATCGCTTCCTCAGGGGTCTGGCCCCGTGTCCATTCCGCGATCACCGGATCAATCACGTCTTGGTGCCTATTGCGATCCTCATGGTCTGCCAACTCCGGGTCATCCCTCATTTGCGCCGCGCCGATTATGTCGCAAAGAGTTCGCCATTGGTCGTTGTCGTAAATTGTGATCGCGATCCATCGGTTCTCGCCCGCGCAGGGGTAGCAGTTCTGCAACGCTCGGGGATGCCGATTTCCCAAAGTCCCGTGGATGCGCCCGTTCATGGCGTAGTCCAAGTAATACTCCCCCAGGAACGAGAAGACATTCTCGGCCTGACCCAATTCCACCAGCTGCCCTTCGCCCGTTCGCTTCCGGTGCCGTAGCGCGGCCAACACGGCAAACGCGCCCTGCGCTCCGGCGGCCGCGTCGGACATCAGGACGGTGGTGTTGTAGGACGGATCCGTGTCCTCGTATCCGCGCAGCATGGTGTGCCCGACGACACCCTCTATGTGTACGCCGTGCGCCCGGTAGTCCCGATAGGGTCCGTCGCTTCCATAGGCCGGCATCCTCATCATGATGATGTCGTCCTTCACCGTCCGCAGCGACTCGTACGAGATGCCGAGCTTTTCCATCGTCTCCGTCGGGTTGTTTTCTATCAGCACGTCACTGATCGCGACCAGCCGGTCGAAGATCTCGCGGCCGCCTGGATCCAGCAGGTTTACGGTCATGCTGCGTTTGTTGCGGGCGTGGGAGTTGAACATCGGCGAGCGATTGAAAGGTCGGTCCCCGGGTACTCGCCCCGGCGTCCCGCCGGAGTAAAGCGGCAGGTTGTCGATCACCGACTGCGAGAGGTGGGGCGCTGCCCCGCGGGTTAAGGGCACGAAGGTCTTGGTGGACTCGACGCGGACCACTTCGGCCCCAAGGTCCGCCAGGAACGAACCGCAATACGGACCCGCCCAAACCACCGTGATCTCCAGGACGCGCAAACCTTCCAGCGGCAGGCGAGGCACCTTACTGCTCCCTCGCGTTGACCAGTATCACCCCAGCGGCGTTGAGTCCACCGATGTCCGCATCCGTATACCCGATCTCGCCCAGCACCTCCGCCGTGTGCTCGCCCAGCAGCGGAGCTGTCCGCCGCAACCGCCAGGGCGAACCAGTCATTATGAAGGGACGGCCCGGATATCGCATCCGGCCTGCGGCCGGGTGGTCTCCTTCCGCGAATACTCCCCTGGCATTGAACGACGGGTCCACGTCCAGGTCGGCCATTGTGTTGATCGGCCCGGATAGCACTCGGCTCTCTTGGGCGGCTTGCCAGGCTTCGGCTCTGGTCTGTTCCAGTATCCACGGAAGGAAATGCCTCGCCTCGAACTCATCCTGCATTTCCGAGTTACCCTGCGAGGACGGGTCCTTCCACCGCTCGGTCTCCAATTCAGGCGGATTGCCCAGCATGGCGACGGCTCGCGGAAAGTACATCCGGCTGCCATTGATCTGGAGATAACCGTCCGAACATGGATACACCGCGTTCGGATACCCGCCGGATCCGCCCGATGCGGGTCGGTGGCTCAACTCGCCCGTGTATTGATACGCCAGCAGCGCGCTCTGTCTACGGTCAACCGACCCGAGCTGCGTTTCCAGAATGGAAACGTCGATGTGCTGCCCCGTTGCACCGTCCTCGTCGTCATCCACGTAGAAGGAGCCGGCCAGGATCGCTCCCATGGTCGCGACCGCTGCCACCGCACCCGCCTGGTACAGGCCAACGTTTCCGCCCAGTTTCAGGGGCTCCCGGTCGGCCAGGCCGGTGGAATGCATTTCGCCGCCCATCCCGTAGAAAACGATCTCGGAGCCCCGATAGTCCCGATAGGGCCCGGTCTGGCCGAAGTTCGAAATGCTGGTGTAGACGATTGCCGGATTGATGCGGCTCAGGCGTTCGTAACCAACCCCCAGCCGGTCGGCCACGCCGGGCCGAAAGCTCTCCACCACCACGTCAGCCCACGAAGCCAGCCGCTCCACAATTCCCACGGCTCCGCTTTGCGTCAGGTCCACGACGATGCCGCGCTTGTTCGTGTTGAGGTGCAGGAACTGCGCGCTCTTTTCCTGATGCGGTTCGTCGCCCGGATATGGCCCCATGCGTCGCGACCCGTCGCCGTCCGGCGGGCGTTCTACCTTGATCACGTCGGCGCCGTAATCTGCCAACAACTTGGTGCAATATGGCCCGGCCACATAGTGCGTGAAGTCCAGGACTTTGAGGCCGGTCAGGGCACCTTCAGGCATACTCAACATCTGCGTGTCCGTCGCGCCGGATGCGCTACCATTGCATAATTCGCTGTACCGGTCAACTTGGCAAGTAGCCCCCTTCTGTCCGCCTTGTGTAGACTCTAACTGCCAATTTGGTTACGCGTGCGGGGTAGGCGCTTCGCAACTGGCCATCTCGGCCGATAACGTCTTTTGACTCTTTGATGCCCGTGAGCAAGGAAACAAATGCAGACTTTTGAACTCGGGAAAATCCTCACGTGCACGCCGGATGAAGCCTGGCGCTCGGTGATCGATTTTCCTTCGCGCACCATTCACGGGTCGGCTTATCGCCGCTCCGATTTGCCCGATGGGCCGGAACCAAAACCAGGGAACCGCATTGAACTGCAAATTGGGCGGGACAAATTCACCAGCTTGGTAATTGTCGTCCAACAACCTGAGATGCTCAGTCACCGCACCGTCGGCCCCGGCTTTTCGGTCGAGTTTTCCTACCGGGTTCGCCTCTGCTCCGATGCGGATTCCGGATATACCTCTGATGATGACGGCAACGCTCACCTAACTGTCGAGGCCGAATATGGTGGCTGGCTGGGATCGTTAATTGCCCGATTACGGCCCGGGGCGTGCCGCCGTTACGTGTCGGGAGAGTTGGCCGCGATCGTTTCTGCGTCGAAATCCGTGTCGGCGGAACCCGTCACCGACTGACCCCAGTTCGTCTACGACCCTAACGGAGCCATGAAATGACCGCTGCCAGCGAGTTCCCCATCCCTCCCTCCGCCCCCCGGCGCGCCCACACCGATACGGTGCATGGTGACGCCCGCGTCGACCCATGGCACTGGCTCCGGGATCAGGACGACCCCGAGACGATGCAATACCTGCGTGCCGAGAACGAATACACGGAGGCGTTCCTCGCCCCTTTGGCATCCTTGCAGGAATCGATCTACGATGAAATCCGCGGACGCATCAAGGAGGACGATAACTCCGTTCCCGAGAAGGAAGGCGACTTTTATTACTATGTCCGCTATGAGGAGGGTGGCCAGTACCCCATCTACTGTCGCCGCGCAGGAAGCGACGAAGGTCCTGAAGAAGTCCTCCTGGACGTGAACCTGCTGGCCGAGGGCCGCGACTACACCCAAGTGTCGAGTTTCGAAAACAGCCCCGACCATCTGCTGGTCGCCTACGGCGTGGATTTCGACGGTTCGGAACAGTTCACCATACGGGTGCTTGACCTGGAATCGGGGGAAACCCTCGGCGACGAGATACCCAACACCTATTATGGATTGGAGTGGGCCAACGACAATCGGACCTTCTATTACTCGGTCCTGGACGAGCACCATCGCCCGGTTTACATCTATCGTCACACCCTCGGCGCCGACCCGTCCGCCGATGAATTGGTCTACCACGAGGAGGACTCGCGATTTTTCGCCGGCGTCGGCAAGTCCAACAGCGGGCGGTTCATCTACGTGGCCGCCGGTGGGAACAATATGTCCGAATGGCGGTTCCTGGATGCCGACGACCCCGCTTCAATACCGGTGCTGATAGAACCGCGCGCCACCGATTTTGAGTACGATGTGGAGGACCACGGCGAACGGTTTATCATCCGGCACAATGGCAAGGGCGCCAGGGATTTCATGCTGGCCACCGCTCCTATCGACAATCCCGGATGGGATAACTGGTCCGATTTCATGCCCCACGAACCCGGTCGTCCCATTCGGGGTATCCAGGCCTACCTCGACCACCTGGTCGTCGCCTGCCGACAACACGGCCTGCCCCAGGTCATGGTGCATCGCCTTTCTGACGGCGATACGCACTACATCGCCGGCGTTGATGAGGACGACTTCGCCATGTCGCCTCGCGGTGGCCGGGAGTTTGACACCAGTACCCTGCGTTTTGCCTACACGTCCCTCAAGACCCCGGCCGCCGTGTACGACTACAACATGGCCAGCCGCGAGCGGGTCCTGCGCAAACAGCAGGAAATACCCTCCGGATACGACGGCGGCCAGTACGAGACCCGCCGGGTTTGGGCTACGGCCAGGGACGGCACGGCGGTTCCGATCAGCCTGCTGATGCGCCGGGACGTCCCGGTTGATGGCAGCGCTCCCCTGTATCTCTACGGCTATGGTAGCTACGGCTTGAACATGGACGCCAACTTCAGCATTTCCGCGTTGAGCCTCGTCGACCGTGGCTTCATCTTTGCCATCGCCCACATCCGGGGCGGCATGGAAATGGGCTGGGACTGGTACGAAAACGGCAAGCTCCTGAACAAGCGCAATACGTTCAACGATTTCATTGATTGCGCCGAGTACCTGGTCTCCGAGGGCTACACCGCTCGCGGACGCATTGCCGCCGCCGGTGGCAGCGCCGGCGGTATGCTGATGGGCGCTGTAATTAACGAACGTCCCGACATCTTCGGCTGCGTGGCGGCGCATGTCCCCTTCGTCGACGTCCTCAACACCATGCTGGACGACACCCTGCCCCTCACCACCATGGAATACAACGAATGGGGCAATCCCAATGATGAAGAGTACTACCGCTACATGCGCACCTACTCACCCTACGATAACGTGCGCGGGCAGGACTATCCCCCCATGCTGGTCACCGCGGGCATCAGCGATCCGCGGGTAACCTACTGGGAGCCGGCCAAGTGGGTCGCCAAGTTGCGCACCATGCGCACCGACGGCCAGCCGCTCCTCCTCAAGACCCACATGGATTCGGGTCATGCCGGCGCTTCTGGCCGTTTCGAACGCATAAAAGAGGTTGCCGAGGAATACGCTTTCATCCTCCACTCCTTCGGAATGGCGGACACTCCCGCTTGATCTCGCCTACAACCCGATGAACCTCCGGGCGTTCTCCCCCAATATCCCGTCCACTTGGTCGGATGTGAGCGGCAGCGACGCCAGGAATTCCGACTCGCTGCCCATGTCCACCAGCGGATAGTCGGTCCCGAAACAGACCTTGTGCGCCCCGTGCTTGCCGATGATCGCGGTCAGCGTGTCGGCTGTGAGTTCACGAATCGACGGCGGCCAGGTCGTGTCCACCAACACGTTCTCGTGTCCCATCAGCGCGCGTTCGGCCTCGTCCAGCATGTAGAACCCGCCCAGGTGCAGGGCGATGACTTTCAGCTTGGGGAACCGTCGGACGATGTTGGCGATCCGTTCCGGCGCGGCGTAGAGCGGCGCGTCCGCCCCCTGGTGTGGCAGCCGACCGGCATGGATGGACAGCGTCATGTCATCGCCCAACTCTTCGTAGACCGGAAACCACTGGGGATCATCAGGGTAGAACCCGTTGATCACCGGGTGCATCTTGATTCCCTTGACACCGTTTTCCCGCAGGTATCGTATCTCGCCGGCTTTGTCCGTCAGGTCCGGGTGCACCGCGCCAAACGGGACCAGTGTTTCGTCTGCGATGGAAATGAGCCAATCGTTGGCCCGTCTCACCTGGTCGGCCCGCGCCGCAACCCCCAGCACGATTGACTTGTCCACCCCGGCGACCTCCATGTGTGCTTTGATCCCGTCCACCGTGTTCGCGGCTATGGGCTCGAATCCCAGCTCCGACTCCATGTTTTCCGCCACCGCGCCGGCGATCCGGTCCGGCCATACGTGGGTGTGAACGTCAACGCGCATGATTGCCTCCGCAACAAGGGTGAACTCTGAGCATGCTATTATAATTTGGTATCGACTTTCCCCTTTTTGTGGTGCCAGATGATCCGAGAAGCCATTTTGGCGGCAACGGCCGGCGAATCCTTGTCCATGGACGATGCCGTCACGGTAATGCGCGAAGTGATGGAGGGAGAGGTCACCCCGGCGCAGTTGGGATCATACCTGACTGCGCTGTCGCTCAAGGGCGAGACTCCCGAGGAAATCGCCGGCTTCGCCACCGTAATGCGTGAAAAATCCCTCCGCGTAAGGGTGGACGGGACGGCCATCGACACCTGCGGCACCGGTGGCGATCGCAAGGGGACTTTCAATATATCTACGGCCGCCGCCTTCGTGGTCGCCGGCGCCGGCCTCACCGTCGCCAAGCACGGCAACCGCGCCGCGTCAGGGAATTGCGGCAGCGCCGATGTGCTTGAAGCCCTGGGCGTCCGTATCGAACTGCCTCCGGAAGCCGTCGAGCGTTGCCTGCGCGAGATCGGCATCGGCTTCATGTTCGCCCCGGCCTACCATCCGGCCATGCGCTACGCAGCGCCGGTGCGTCGGGAAATCGGCATCCGCACCGTTTTCAACGTCCTGGGCCCCATGACCAACCCCGCCGGCGTGCCCTGTCAGCTTATCGGCGTCGGCTACCCCGAGGTTGCAAACAAAATGGCCGAAGCCCTCCGGCTTTTCGGCGCTCACCACGCCATCATCGTCCACAGCGACGATGGCATGGATGAACTGTCCCTCGGCAGTGATACCGCCGGCTGGGAGGTGCTGGACGGAGAAATCCGGCCTTACGTGGTACGCCCCCGGGACCTCGGTCTTCCTCATGCCACCCCTGATGACCTCCGCGGCGGCGACCCGGCAGCCAACGCCGCAACGATGCGCGAGATTCTCTCCGGCTCCGGTGGACCAATCCGCGACGCCGTCGTGCTGAACAGCGGCGCCGCCCTCGTCGCGGGTGACATGGCGGACTCCCTCGCCGAAGGAATAGACATGGCGGCCGCCTCCATCGCTGATGGCCGGGCGGCCCAAAAACTGGATGCCATGGTGACTTTGACCCGGGAACTGGCTCCGCAGGCGCAGTAGAGGAGACGACACATGCCAAGCATCCTCGACCGGATCGTCGCCAAAAAGCGCGAGGAACTTGCTGCGTCTATGGCGGCGGTTCCATTGTCGGCATTGCAGGACGCTATAGTTGCGCGGCCTTTGCCCCTCGACTTCCCCGCTGCTCTGCGAGGCGACCGCATCCGCCTCATCGCCGAGATCAAAAAAGCTTCCCCTTCCAAGGGATTGCTCCGCGAGGATTTCCATCCCACGGAACTCGCGGCGACTTACTCCGGCAATGGCGCAGCGGCGATTTCAGTTATCACCGACGGTCATTTCCTGGGGGCGCCGTCGCACCTGACATCTGTCAAGGAAAGCGGTGCATCGGGATCAGTTCCCGTGCTCCGCAAAGATTTCCTGTTCGACCCCTACCAGGTATGCGAGGCCCGCGCCATCGGCGCCGACACCTTTCTGTTGATCGTGGACATTCTGTCCCCGTCGCAGCTTTCCGAGCTTATCCATCTCGGCTCCGAACTGGGAATGACACCGTTGGTGGAGACGCACGACGCCGAGGAGATCGCCACGGCCGTGAAGGCTGGGGCGGAGGTCATCGGCATCAACAATCGCGATCTGCATACCTTCGTAACCGACCTGGCGACCACCGAGTCTCTGGCTCCCCTGATTCCCGCCGATAAAGTCATCGTCAGCGAGAGTGGTATCAGCACGCCCCAGGACTTGGCCCGCCTGGAACCCTTGGGCGTCCACGCGGTCCTGGTAGGGGAAGCCTTGGTGACCGCGGCCGATACCGCCGCCAAGGTGAGATCCCTCACCGGCGCGCCCGTACCGGTGTAGGGCAGCGGCAGTGGAACCCACCACCGTCAAGATTTGCGGCGTCCGTAGCCTCGACGACGCTCTGGTCGCTGCGCAGGCCGGCGCCGACTACGTCGGAATGGTGTTTGTGCCCGGACGTCGCCGCCGTGTCGAACCCGAAGCGGCCCGGGTAATAACCGACGGGTTGCGGGCCATCGGCCCGGAGGGCCCCAAATCGGTAGGCCTTTTTGGCGACCAGCCGCTGGACGAGGCATTGGAAATTGTCGCCGTTGCTGGCCTCGACTACGCCCAATTGTGCGGCGAAGAGGCGCTGGATTACTGCCGCGCGGTCCTAAAGCACGCCGGCGTTATCAAGGTCCTCCACGTATCCGACGACGACCACCCTGACGCCGTCGCAAACATCGCTGATCGAATCGACGCTTTCATTGCGGCCGGGTGCACCGTGACCCTGGACAGCCAGGTGACCGGATTGCACGGCGGAACCGGCCAGTCCTTCGACTGGCGTATCGCCGGCCAACTGGCCGTCAACGGGCGTCGGTTCCTCCTCGCCGGAGGATTGACCCCCGCCAACGTCCCCGAGGCTGTCGCCGCGGTTCATCCTTGGGGCGTCGACGTTTCCAGCGGTGTGGAATCCGACGGCGCAAAAGATCACGCAAAAATCCGACAATTCGTGGCCAATGCCCGGCAGGCCGCCTGATCGGCCGGAGGCTGAAACGACATGGTAGTCACCACCCAGACCAACCTTCCTGACGAACGGGGCCGATTTGGCGATTTTGGCGGGAAGTTCGTCCCTGAAACCGTAATGGCCGCCCTCACTGAACTAGAGGATTCCTACCGTGCGGTTCAGGACGACGCCGGGTTCGCCGAGCAACTCAGCAATCTGATGACCAACTACGCCGGTCGGCCCACCGCTCTGTACCACGCTGAAAACCTGAGCCGGCATTGCGGCGGCGCCAGCATCTACCTCAAGCGTGAGGACCTCGCCCACACCGGCGCGCACAAGATCAACAACGCTCTCGGCCAATGTCTGCTCGCCCAGCGCATGGGCAAACAGCGCATCATCGCGGAAACCGGCGCGGGTCAGCACGGTGTCGCCACCGCCACCGTCTGCGCCATGCTCGGGCTGCAGTGCATCGTCTACATGGGGTCGGAGGACACGGTGCGCCAGTCTCTCAACGTCTATCGTATGCGCCTGCTTGGGGCCGAAGTGATCCCCGTCGAAGCTGGCACCCGCACACTGAAAGACGCCATCAACGAGGCCATCCGCGACTGGGTAACGAACGTCGAAACCACACATTACCTCATCGGCAGCGTGGTCGGTCCGCACCCGTACCCGATGCTGGTCCGTGATTTCCAGTCTGTCATCGGCCGCGAGGCGCGCCAGCAGATACTCGACTCCGAGGGTCGCCTGCCTACCGCTGTGGTCGCCTGTGTGGGCGGCGGCAGCAATGCCATTGGTACCTTCTACGAGTTCATCGGAGACGAGGACGTTCGCCTGGTCGGTGTGGAGGCTGCTGGAGAGGGCGTGGAAACCGGCCGTCACTCCGCGACCTTGTCCGCCGGACGCCCCGGTGTGCTCCACGGCTCGCTTTCCTACCTGCTGCAGGACGAACACGGTCAGATTCAGGAGGCCCACAGCATTTCTGCAGGGCTTGATTACCCTGGCGTCGGCCCCGAGCACAGCTGGCTGAAAGCCACCGGCCGTGCCGAGTACCTGGCCGTAACCGACGAAGAGGCTCTGGAAGGCTTCCGTCTCCTCTGCCGCACCGAGGGCATCATCCCGGCCCTCGAGTCCGCCCACGCCATCTATCACGCCAGTCGCATGGCGGCCGACATGCCTGCCGATGACATCATCCTGGTTTGCCTCAGCGGTCGGGGCGATAAGGACGTGCCGTCGATTGCCGAGCGCGAGGGCATCGGGTCCTGACAGGTAACGAGGTCTCACGCCTTTGCGGGTGCCCGCAGTCGCCCTTTTTCTGGCTCTGGCGCTCGCCGCCCTGTTGGTTGCCGCTTGCGCCTCCGAGTTAACCGATTCCATTGATGCCGCGCGGTCCATCGATGCCGCGCGGCGGTTGGCCGGCGACGCCGTCAGCGGTTCGGAGCCGGCGGCAGCGACTCCCCGCCAAGCCACTTCGGGTGTCGTATCGCCGGCGCCTCCGGAAGTTCAGTCCCTGGTCGTCATCTTGCGCGGCCTGCCCGTCGCCGCTCGGGGCAGCGACATCGAATACGATCGCCGGGACTGGAGCCACTGGGTGGACGTCGACCGGGACTGCCAGGACACCCGCGCCGAGGTCTTGATCGCCGAGAGCTTGGTTCCGGTCTCCTTCGCGCCACAGGACGACGGCGAAAAATGTCGCGTGGTCTCCGGCCGGTGGGTCGGCCCTTGGTCCGGCGACGTTTTCACCGACGCCTCGAACGTCGACATCGACCATCACGTGCCCTTGGGCCACGCCCACCAGTCCGGTGGCTGGCAGTGGTCCCCCGAACGCAAACGGGCGTACGCCAATGATCTGACCGACCCGGTGAGCCTTCAAGCCGCCAGCGCTCCGGTCAACCACTCCAAGGGCAAGAAGCCGCCCGACCAGTGGCGTCCCGACGAAACCGCCGGTTGGTGTCGCTATGCTGCCGATTGGATCTCCGTCAAGGAGAAGTGGGATTTGACAATTACCTCCGCTGAAGTCGACGCTTTGGAAACGATGCTTTCCACCTGCCACGACATGGCTTCTTGGGGCCTGTCCGGGCCGCCGGACTCCTAAAGAATCGTGCCTGCTATGCTATAATTCCCGTTGCCCGTAGACATAATTTCCCGCCCGAACTATTCGCGTATTTCGGGCCGAGCGCGCTAAGGAGGCAAGACATGGAGATGGGATTGGATGGCAAGGTAGCCATTGTCACCGGCGGTAGCGAAGGCATCGGCAAGGCGGCCGCCCAACGCATGGCCGGCGAAGGGGCCAACGTGATCATCGTGGCCCGCCGCCAGGACATATTGGATGCGGCGGCCGACGAGATACGCACCGCCACCGAAGGCGAGGTACTGCCGCTCTCCGCCGACGTCACCGACAAGGGAACGGCGGCCCGGGTCGTCAACACCGCCATCGAGCGCTACGGCCGCGTTGACATCCTGGTCAACAACGCCGGCACTTCCATGGCCAAGGGCTTTGAAGACGTCAGCGACGACGACTGGGAAATCGACTTCGAGCTCAAGGTGTGGGGCGCGGTTCGCCTCATCCGCGCATCCATCCCCGAAATGCGCAAGGTCGGCGGCGGACGCATCATCAACGTCACCAACCTCGGCGGTCGGACCCCGGGCGCCAACTCGATGCCAACCTCCATCTCCCGTGCGGCCGGTATCGCCATCACCAAAGGCCTGTCCAAGGACTTGGCCAGCGACAATATCCTCGTCAACACCGTGTGCATCGGCCTCATCAAGAGCGGACAGCACCAGCGCCGTTACGACTCCCGCATCGTGAATGAGCCCGACCTCGACCCGGACGACTTCTACGCCCAGTTGGCCGCCGGCCGCGGGGTGCCGTTGGGCCGCGTTGGAGAAGGCTCTGAAGCCGGCGACGTGATCGCGTTCCTGGCCTCCGAACGCGCCAGCTATCTCACCGGCGTTGCGATCAACATCGACGGCGGCGCCTCCGCGGTCGTCTAGCAGCAGTCCATCGCATCTTGGCCAGTTTATCCGTAGGGGAGACCATCGTGACCGAATCATATCGAGACGAATTTGAAGCGCCGAACCGATTGCTGTTGGGTGCCGGACCCTGCACCGTACATCCCCGGGTCCTCCGCGCCATGACCCAACCTGTGGTGGGCCACTTGGATCCGGTGTTTTTCCAGATCATGGACGACGTGTGCGAGATGCTGCGCCGGATCTTCCACACCGGCAACACCGTGACCATGCCTATATCCGCCACCGGCACCGGCGCCATGGAAACCGCCTGCGTCAATGTGCTGGAGCGCGGTGACACAGCCATCGTCTGCCGCAACGGTTATTTCGGAGTCCGTCTCGCCGACATCGCTCAGCGCTGCGGCGCCAACACGGTCATGGTCGATTCACCTTGGGGCAAGCCCGCTGACCTCAACGCTCTCGAAGATGCTCTCAACGCCAACCCCGGCACCAAGATGGTCGGCCTCGTCCACGCCGAAACGTCCACCGGCGCAATCACCCCGCTTCAGGACGCTATCGACCTGACCCACCGCCACGGGGCTCTGGTCATCGCTGACGCCGTGACTTCCCTGGGAAGCCATGATGTCCAGGTCGATGATTGGGATATTGACGTGTGCTACAGCGCCAGCCAAAAGTGCCTCGGGGCCCCTCCCGGTTTGGCTCCCATCAGCTTCGGCGAGCGCGCCATGGACGTCATCAACAAGCGCGAATCCACCGTTGAGAGTTTTTATTTCAACCTCCAGGGTGTCGCCGAATACTGGAACGAGACCCAGCGCGTTTACCACCACACCAGCCCCATCACCATGATCTACGCCATGCGTGAGTCCTTGCGGATGATGATGGAGGAGGGCCTCGAGGAACAGCACGATCGTCACGCCAGGGTTGCCACCGGTTTGCGAGCCGGTCTGAGTGCCATGGGCCTGGATCTGGCCACCGACCCCGGTTACCAACTCAACCCCATAACCGTGGTAAACGCCCCCGAGGGCGTCAACGAAGCCGAAGTGCGGGCCCGCCTGCTCAACGATTTCGACATCGAGGTTAGCGGCGGTCTGGGTGAATTCCGTGGCCGCGTCTGGCGCGTCGGCATGATGGGCAACGGAGCCCGCGAGACCAGCGTGCTTGCGCTCCTCTCCGCCCTGGAGGTCATCCTCGGCGACATGGACTACGAAGTCGCCTACGGAGCCAGCGTCGCCGCCGCCCAGCGCAGCTTCGCCAACCACGGCGATTAGCTCGGATCGAGTGGGTTCGATATTGGACCCGTATCCCCTTCCGCAAAAACTGTCATCGTGAGCGAAACGGGACAATCTCGTTCCCGAAGCAGCGGTCACGCCATGATAAACCGGGTACCCATGAGGCTTCGACGTCGGTCACCGTACGCTTAGCTATTTTCGCCTCGTCTTGGCGTCGCGGTCGAACACGGACGCGTGCGCGTACTGATGATTTCGGGTGCCCACGTCTATTATTAACCGGCTAATTGATTCCCTTCGAGGTTAGCGATGGTCGCTCGGGACTATTTGACGGCAAGCCGTGGCCTCCTCGCGCAAGGGCGGGTTGAGCTGGTCAGGGGGGATGTCCGGCAGGCATCCGAGAAAGGTTGGGGCGCCGCCGCGCAGATCGTAAAAGCGATAGCGGAGCAGCGCGGTTGGGACCACCGAGGGCACGGACATCTCCACGCAGCCGTAAGGCGGCTACGGGATGAAACGGGCGACCAGGAAATCCGGCGGATCTTTCAGGTTGCCAACAGCCTCCACGTGAACTTCTACGAAAACTGGGAAGACACCCAGAACGTGGCCGAAGGTCTGGACGATATCGAGCGATTTATCGCCAAGTTAGAGCCTATCGCCTTGGCCGGGTGGCCGAGTTAGTCGGCCCGTAATTCTGGGCGCAGTTCCTTTCCGTCGGCGTTTCCACCCATGAAGGTCAAGTACTTTTCGGACACCGACACCCTATACATCGAACTCTACGCCGCCGCAGTAGACGAAACTCGTGATTTGGACGAAAACACGCTGCTCGATTTGGATGCGACCGGACGCCTGTGCGCCATAACAATCGAGCACGCCAGCACGCGCATGGACATCCCCGCGTTTTCGTACGAGCAGTTCCCTGCCCCGACTTACCCTTCCGCCTGATACGCCGCGTCCAGTATCTCCACCACGTGCGTTACCCGCGCTTTGGACCCTTCGTTCCGCAATCCCTGCTCTAGCTGGCTGATGCACCCCGGGTTGGCCGATGCGATGACCTCGGCCTCCGTCGCCACCGCGTTGCCGATTTTGCGCCGTTGCAGCCGCTGTGACATGTCTCGTTGTATCAGCGAATAGAACCCGGCGGACCCGCAGCACAGCGACGACTCCGCCATCTCCACAATTTCCAGTCCGGGAATGCTGCGCAACACCTGCCGCGGAGCCTCGGTAATCCGTTGGGCGTGCGCCAGGTGGCACGGGTCCTGCACAGTCACCCGCCAGGGCAACTCCGCACGTGGAGGATCCAGCGGCAGTCCCGCCAGGAACTCGGTGATATCCCGTGTGTTGCGGGCAAACTCCTCCGCCGCGTCGCCGTAGTCAGGGTCGTCGCGTAGCAGGTCGCCGTACTCTTTCATCGATGACCCGCAACCCGCGGACGCCGTGACGACGGTCTCTACGCCCGCGTCGCGGAATGCATCAATGTTCCTCCGCGCCATGCGTCGCCCCAGTTCCAGGTCTCCGGCGTGCAGATTCAGCGCGCCACAGCATCCTTGGGCCGGCGGAACCGCGACATCGCAGCCGTTCCGTTGCAACACTCGCACCGCCGCACGCATGGCGTCTCCCTGCATCATTGGCATGACACATCCGGCCAGCAGGCCGACGGTCATTCGCCGCTCCCCCACCGCCGGAAAAACCTGGCTGCGCGTGCCGAAAAACTGCGTCCCCATCACCGGCATCTGCGCTTCCATGGCGGCCAGATCACCCGGCAATATGCTGAGCACCCGGGACTTTCGCACCAATCGCTGTACGCCGGACCGTTGGTAGAATCGCATCAGATGTCCGGCCAGGCGCAACCTCTTGTTGTGGGGCAGCGCCGCCCGCAGGAACAACCGCGACAGACGGCCCAACTCCGGACTCTGCAGGTTGTTGTCCTGCACCTGCGCCCGGGTGTGTTCCATCAGCCTCCCGTAGGGCACGCCCGACGGACACACCGCCTCGCACGCCCGGCACTGGAGGCACAGTTCCCAGTGCGACACCAGCCGTTCGCTGATTCCGGTGCGCCCTTCGTGAACCGCTTTCATCAGCGCGATGCGGCCACGGGGGGATTCCGCTTCCAGCCGGGTTTCCACATAGGTGGGACACGCGCTGAGACACAGGCCACAGTGCACGCACCGGTACAGGTCCGACTCCGCCGGCGCATCGGGACCGGAGAACCCCGGTCCGTCGTTCAGCGAACCCTCGAAGGGCAACCCATATGGGAAGCCGTGCCCAGCGTCGATCCCTCCGCCCATATGCTTTCCGGCGTCCGAATGCCGGTCTGGTGCGCTTACCATTACAAACCTCCGACGAAGCGGCCGGGGTTCAGGATGTTATGGGGGTCAAATTGCCGTTTCAACCGGCGCATGATTTCCATTCCTGAAGGTTGCTCCCCCCATACGTCGATATTCGCCTTGATGTTATCGGGACATCGCTCGATGATCGCCCCACCGCCCAGCGATGCGGCCGCGGACTGGATCCCCCGCAGCCCGGCTGCAATCGCTGTCGGATCTCCGTCCGCCAAATCATCCCACCAGAGTAGACGGCCCCCGCCGAAACCGACGTCCGCCACCACCGACGGGGGAGAGGCGCTACAGAGCGGCGTATCCGAGAACGCCAGGATCTCCCGCAGCGCCGACGGTTGAGCGTTGATACGGACGCATATCGCCGGCGGAGACTCTGCGGATGCCGGCAGGTCGGTGAGCGCATCAATCAGCCCGTTTGCGTTGTCGCCCAGAGCGACTTGGACCGTGTTCCCCACTTCGACCCAAAGTCCAACGGTGTCCTCCACGCGGCGTTTCATCGACGCGGGCCTACCGCCCAGAATGGCGACAGCGATGGCGCTGCCGGCCACCGATGGGGCCATCCGCTTTGCCGCCTCCCCGGTCAGCACATGCAATCCCAGGGGCGCATAGTGTTGCGCTTGCAAGCTCTGGGCTGCGCCGGCGGCGGCGTCTGGCGCGCTGAACGCAGCCACGATTACGGCCCATTCTGTCGGTGCTGGAGCAAGCTTGAAAGTCGCTTCGGTGATCACCGCGAGCGTGCCCAACGACCCGGTATAGAGGCGATTCAGGTCGTACCCAGTGACGTTTTTCACCACCTTGCCGCCCGCCTTGGTCTGAGTTCCGTCCGCCCCCACGACGTTGACGCCGATGAGCCAGTCCCTCGGCAAGCCGTACGCTGATCTCAACGGCCGCTGATGCCGGTGGCGAGTGTGCCGCCCACCGTCGCCCGGTTGGAGATCGGAGCCGCGATCGGTACGTGTTTGCCATCCTGCGCCAGCACGTCGTTCAGTTGGGCCAGGGTCACGCCCGCCTCAGCGCTCACGGTCAGGTCGGCCGGCTGGAAGTCAACCACCCGGTTCAGTGCGGTCAGGTCCAGCAGGATACCGGGCCGGGTCGGCGCGTTGCCCAATTGCACTAGTGTTCGCCCACCCGACGGGTACACCGCAATGCCTGCCCGGTGCGCCCAGGAGATAACGGTTCGTACTTCCTTGGCATCACGCGGCCGCACCGCTGCCAAGGGTACCAGGGGGCCCATAGCATACCCGCCCAGTTCCGCGCTTCGGACAACGGCGCCGGAACCCACCAGGCCCGCGATCTGCTGCGCGACCGAAACCGATGTGGTCATGCTGGGCAATGCGTTGAACCGGCTATTGGGACCAGCCCGCTCGCCAGAGTCACGCGTACAAGCCTGCCGTGTGGGCGACCGGGTGCGCTGATGGGCGCCAGTAACTCCCGTCGGGGAATATCTTGCCGGGGTTGAGCCGGTTTTCCGGGGCAAACGCTTCCCTTACCCGCTGCATTGCTTCCATGTCTGCCTCGGTGTACACCAACGGCATGAACTCTTTCTTTTCCAACCCGATCCCGTGTTCTCCGCTCAGGGTGCCTCCCAGCAGTGCGCACTCTTCCATCAGCTCCGCGGCCGCTGCCATCGCGCTTTCCATAACACCTGGCTCGCGAGCATCGAACAACATGCAGGGATGCAGGTTGCCGTCGCCGGCGTGGAACACGTTGGCTATGGTGATGCCGTAGCGTTCGCTCACCTCGCTCACCTTTCGGAGCATGTGCGTCAGGCGGGTTCGCGGCACCACGCCGTCCACCAGGTAGTAGTTCGGTGCGATGGTGCCGAACGCTCCGAACGCCGTCTTCCGACCCACCCACAGGCGCTCCCTCTCGGCGTCGTCCTCGGCGACCCTGACGTCGGCGGCGCCAGTATCCCACAGCGCCGCTTCAACCTCCCCGCTGACTTCGTCCACCTCTTCGTTCAGCCCTTCCAGTTCGATCAACAGCACCGCGCCGGCATCGTTCGGATACCCCGCGTCGGTGACGTTTTGCACCGCTTTGATGCTGAGCGCGTCGATCATCTCCAGCGCCGCCGGAACAATCCCGTGTCCGATCACCGCCGACACCGCAGTGCACGCCGAATCGATGTCCGGGAAGATACCTAGGAACGTCCGCACCGTCTCCGGTAATGGCAACAACCTGACCAGTATCTTGGTAGTGATGCCGAACGTGCCCTCGGAACCCACGAACACACCGCGAAGGTCGTAACCCGGTGCCTCTCGTGCCATGCTGCCCAGGTGCACCACTTCCCCGTCTTCCAGCACTACCTCCATCCCGATGACGTGGTTGGTGGTCGCTCCGTACGCCAGGCAGTGCGGTCCTCCCGCGTTCTCGGCGATGTTCCCGCCCAGGCTGCACGCCCTCTGGCTCGAAGGGTCGGGAGCGTAGCGCATCCCGAACCTACGCACATGGTTGTCCAGGTCAAGGTTTATCACGCCCGGTTCGACCAACGCCGTGCGGTTCACCGTGTCGACGTTCAGGATGCGGTCCATTCTTGGGAACGCGATCTGCAACCCGTCCGGCGGCGTGATCGCCCCACCGCTCAGGCCAGTTCCGCTCCCGCGACCCACCACGGTTACGCCGGCCTCATAGGCCAGCTGCATAACCTGGCTGACTTGCTGCGTGTCGGCCGGCAAAACGACCGCCCGTGGCATCGAGCGGTCGACAGAGCCGTCGTACTCGTAGACCAGCAAGTCTTCCCGGTGCGCGATCACATAATCGTCACCGACGACGGCACGAATGCTTGCCAGGAGGTCGTTGCTGGTCAAAGTCTGGTCAGTCCTTCCGACGCTGGTACACCTGGATCCGGTGCCGGTTGGCCTCCACGACGAACAGTTTCTCCTCGGGGTCCAACCGGAGCGACACCGGCCCCCAGAAGTACGGTTCCGTTTGCGCGGAGATCAGGTACGGCGTGTCCAGGTGGTCCGGCAGATCCGGCACCAAGTTGGCTATCTGACGGGTGTTGTACTCGTCTGGGTTCACTGACATGAAGTCCTGAGCCCACTTGGACAGCGTGGCCTGCCCCCGAAGCGACTGAACGAATTTTCCATCCGAGTCCAACAACAGGACTCGTTCGTTGCCCCAGTCGGCCACGTAGATGTATCCCTCGGAATCCACCGCAACCGCCGAAGGCCGGCTGAACTCGCCTTCACCCGTGCCGGACGAGCCGTAGGTTGCCAGGTGCTGGCCGTCCTTGGTGAACTTCTGCACCCGGTCGTTTCGCCAGTCCGCGACGTACACATTCCCCGCAGTGTCCAGGGTCAGACCCCAGGGCATGTTAAACTGACCCGGTCCCTCTCCTTGCTCTCCCCAATGGGATATCGGTTCGCCTTCCGACGTGAACCGCTGCACTCGGTGGTTGTACTGTTCGGCAACGTACACCGTTCCATCCGCAGCCACGGCGACCCCCGCCGGGCCGTTCAACTGTCCGGCGCCGTCACCTTTCTCACCCCACATCCTGATGAAGTCGCCGTCAGTGTCGAACACCGTCACTCGGTGCAGGTGCTCGTCGGTGAGGTGGATACGCTGGTCGGCGCTGATGGTCATGCTGATGGGCAGCATCCACTGGCCCTCGCCACGCCCCGTACCCTTGCTGAACTCTCCCAGGTACTCCTCGTCCCAGTTGAGCACTCCGATGCGGATGAGTGCGGTCCGTGCCGCGTCGGCATGGTTGAGCACCATGATACGCCCGTCCTTGGTGAAGGCGCAGTCGTAAGGGTTGATGAACCCCCGACCGCTCTGGTTGGTGGTGACGCCGATGGTTTTCAAGTATTCCATCGGGCCGGCGCTGACCGCAGTCGCGGTAGTCATTGCAGCCTCTCCTGTTTTGCGTAGGGGCGAATATCATTCGCCCCTGCAATCCTTTGCTCGGCGTTGTCGTCGATGCTATGCCAGTTGATACTCCCGCGTGGCCGTCAGCAGCCGAAGCAGGTTGGCGATGCGCTGATCGTCCGCCTCCGTGCGCGAGCCTTCCCTGAGGTCGGCAGGGCCCTGCTCGCTGGCAAATTCCTGGATCGATGTCGCGGTCAATTCGGACAACTCCAGCGGTCCGATCAGATCCGCGCAGCCGGCCACCTGTTCTTCCGGTGACAGTACGCCGTCGCTCTGGCGTGCCATCCGGTCGATTATCGCCTTGACGCCCGGGTTATCCGGATCGCCCAGTTCCTGTCCTACGAAGTTGACCCGTTCCACCAGCGCTCCGCTGTCGATCCACTCGGCGCCTTCGTGCCAGCCTTCCACGCTGGGCGGCTGGAAGATGCCCTGGCCCATGTACATGCTCTGCCGGGCCAGTTGATCGGCGCCGAACGTGGGCTCCTGGTAGGTGCCCGCCATGCGCACCGCGCCGACAACCAACTCCACCGGGCCCTTGACCCGGGCGAACCTGGCGTCGTCCGACTTGAAGTAGTCGGAGTTGAACAGCGTGCGTAGCACGGAGCGGATTTCGTACTTAGATTCGAAGTACGACGCCATCATGTCGTTGATGACCGCTTCGGCAGCATCGCCGACCTCGTCGGCCGCGAAATATTGGAGCAGGCGGGTGCTGATGAACCGCGCCGTCGCCTCTTGCTGGACGATGATGTCGATGATGTCGTCACCGTTGAAGTTGCCGGTGTGACCCAGGAACGTTTTTTCGCCGTCGTCGTGGTCGTAGTCCCGGTAGTTGAAGTGCCAGTTGATCCGGCTGTAAGGCCAAATCGAGTCGCGGCTGGCCCGGGTCGACATATACTCAGCGTTGCCCAGCGTCCAGCCAGTGAACGCGCGGGCGCATTCCTTGATGTCGTCCTCGGTGTAGTTGCCCACGCCCATGGAGAACAGTTCCAGCAACTCGCGTCCGTAATTCTCGTTGATGTTGTCCCGGTGGTTGTCGTGGTTGTCCAACCAGATGATCATGGCCGGGTCCTTCGACAGCTCCACCAACATGGTCCGGAAGGAACCCAGTGAGTGGCGACGGAACGTGTTGATCTGGTTCACCAGCGCGCTGGCCTGGTTCAACTTGGAGTAGCCGGTGGCGAAAAGCCCGTGCCAGAACAGGGCCAGTTTCTCCTCAAGCTGGTTTTCGGTGGTGACCATCCGATACATCCAGTATGCCCCGGCGCTGTTCAGCTCGCGCATCTCGGCCATCTCGGAGTGGTAGCGCCGGATTACGTCGTCCGGCATCACGTTGGCGTTTCCCGGGATGAGCAGGTCTTCGACCACGTTCTCGTAACCGTGGTCTACCAACTGCTCCAGTTCGTCCCGGCTCGCGCCGAAGCCGGCTCGCCGCATCAGGTGCGCCATCAGGGCAATATCGGCATTGCTCATAATTGCCTCCGCAAGGTCTGTGTCAAAAGGTTCCTCTGCTGGGACAGCGGGCTAGCTGCGGATGAAGTCCCACTGCTCGAACTGGCCGTTCACAATGGAAACCGGGTCCAGGCCCAGCCACTGATCCGCAATTGTGGAGTAGGTGGACCGGAAGTCGTTGTTCCAGTGCAGGTCACCGTCCAGCTGGTCCTGGTCGGCCAGTGACGGATACTGTCCGAAGAGGCCACCGTTGACCTGGTTGCCAATGATGAAGGCGGTGCCACCGGAGCCGTGATCGGTGCCGGTACCGTTGTCCCTGACCCTGCGGCCGAACTCGGTCCAAACCAGCACGATGGCATCGTCTCCGCGTCCGTGCTCTTCCAGGTCGGCCATGAAGTCGCTGACCGCGCCGGAGACCTGGGTCCAGAGGCCACCGTGAACCTTGATTTCGTCACCGTGGGTGTCGAAACTGCCGTGCTGCGTGTAATAGATGCGCGTGCCCAGATCGGCGGTCATCACCTGCGCCACGTTCTTGAGAGACTGGGCGATGGGGTTTTCCGCGTATTCCACCGATGAGGAATACTGTTCGGGGGCGGTGCGGAGAATGTCCGCGCCTTTCAGGGCGTCCCGGCCGGTTTGCCCCAGGTATTCCATTACGGCGCCCTGGATGGTGCCGCCATACATCTTGCCGAAGGCGTCCAGGCAGAGGCCGCGAATTCGCTCTTCTTCCACGTCCGGGAACAGGCCGTAGGTTTCCAGGTTGCCCACTGAGGCAACCGGGACTCCCGACGCGCCCATGGAGCGGGGGAGGCCACGGCCGAAGTTGACGCCGGTGATTACATTCTGCCCACTGGGATCCAGGTCGCGAATGACTCGGCCCAGCCAGCCCTCGGTGGCAATCTTTTCCGGCTCGCACGTATGCCAGATGTCCATGCTGCGGAAGTGCGAACGGGTCGGGTTGGGGTACCCGATGCCGTTGATGACCGCGACCTTCCCCTCGTCCCACAGCGCCTTGACCGGCGCCATATTCGGATTGAACCCAAGCTGCCCGTCAATGGGGATAACCTGGTCCGTCGGAATCCCGACGTTGGGCCGAAAATCGTAGTAATGTCCGTCGGCATACGGAATTACGGTATTCATAGGGTCATTCGCGCCGGTCAATTGGATTACGACCAAAGACCGCTCATTCTTGGTTGTGGTCATCGCGAAAGGGCCTCCTTAGTGAAGCGCAGCGCAAAGCGCCAGCGCAGGTTTGGCTGATGCTCACATTTTAAGGTGCGCACCCCGGCGTGTCAACGTAAAACGCACTGCCGGAGCGCACCGGAAAGCGGTACGATAATATCTCCGGGGGAGCCGTTGCCGTTACAGCCTCCTGCGCCGTTACTGATTCCTGTCAATCCCGTGACTGAGGCCGGTACCGCCGTCCCTCCTCATGTTCCAAGGCTCGCGCGCTTGGCAATCACGCGTGCCCCATCGCATTAAAACTGTCATTGCGAGCGAAGCGTGACAATCTCGTTGGCGGATATGTCATCGTGCCAGTAGCGGGACTGCCCGGTTGAACTACTTCTTGGATGGACAGATCGGGTACGTGCGAGGCGCTCCCCGCGTTTGATACCCCCTCAGCCATCGGCTATACTACGCGCCGCCCCGTGCCCGGCGCGATTCAACGCCAAACAATCGGGGACGCCACATCAATCGGAGCTGTTGGCAACATGGATTTCAATATCGCCGTGCTCGGCGGAGACGGTATCGGTCCCGAGGTCACTGCCGAGGGTGTCAAGGCCATGCAGGCCGTTGGCCGGGCATTCGGACACAACTTCACCCTAGAGTACGGTGACGTCGGCGGCATATCCATCGACAGACACGGTACGCCCCTGACCGATGGCGTCCGCGAGCTGGCCACTTCCGCCGATGCTGTCCTGTTCGGCGCGGTTGGCGGCCCCAAGTGGGACGATCCGTCCGCTCCGACCCGACCCGAAGATGGTCTGCTCGCCCTTCGCGCTCACCTTAACGTGTTTGCCAACATTCGGCCCGTCAAGGTCTATCCGGAGCTTACCGACTCCAGCGTGCTGAAACCCCACGTCCTCGAGGGCGTGGACATGGTCGTCGTTCGCGAGCTCACGGGCGGTCTCTACTACGCTCAGCCCAAGGGGCGCACCCAGACTCCCCAGGGCATCGTGGGCGTCGACACCATGCGTTACTCCGAATCCGAGATCGAGCGGGTTCTTCGCGTCGGTTTCGAGTTGGCTCGTGGTCGGCGCGGCAAGCTGACCTCAGTGGACAAGGCCAACGTCCTTGAAACCTCCCGCCTCTGGCGCGCCACCGCCACCCGCCTCGCCGACGAATATCCCGACGTTGAGCTGGAACACGCCCTTGTCGACGCCTGCGCCATGCAGATCGTCCTACGTCCCGCCTCCTACGATGTGATCGTCGCCGAAAACACCTTCGGCGACATCCTCACCGACGAGGCCGCCATCCTGGCCGCCTCAATGGGCCTGCTGCCCTCAGCTAGCCTCTCTGGCGTTCCCGAAGCCGGCGCACGGACCCCCGGCTTCTACGAACCTATCCACGGCACCGCGCCCGATATTGCCGGCCAGGGTATCGCCAATCCCTGCGGCTCAATCCTCAGTGCCGCCATGATGCTCCGCTACTCGCTGGGCCTGACCGAGGAAGCTGCCGCTGTCGACCGCGCCGTCCAAACTGTCCTCGAGCAGGGCTACCGGACGGCTGACATCGCTACCGCCGGCGACGCCGCGACGGGAACCACCCAGATGGGTGACCTCGTCGCCAACGCCATCGGCTAGGGCATCCGGCACGTCGAACGTGTTCAACCTTCTGGGCAGCGTCGGCCTGACGGTCGCGATCCTGGTCTTCCTGGCTAGCGCGGTAGCCGTGATCTTTCTCGGCGTGCAACTCGCTCGCTACGGCGACGCTCTGGCATCCCTGACCGGATGGGGTCGGCTCTTCGTGGGCAGCATCCTCGTTGCCCTGGCCACGTCGCTGCCGGAACTGTCCAACAACATCACCGCCGTCCGCATCGATAACCCTGAGCTGGCTCTCGGTAACGTCGTCGGCGCCAACATGGTGAACATGTTCACCATGGGCATGGTTGCTCTGGTGTTCGGCGGGCGACGATTCCTGCAGCGCGTGGCTCCGGAACAGGGCTACCTCATCGTCCTGGCCGCCATTTTGACCGGCTTGGCCGTGCTGTTCGCCGCAGTGCGGAACGATGTCAACATCTGGCAGATCGGGGTGTCTTCGATCATCCTGCTGATCGTCTATACGATCGGGATGTGGATTGTCTATAAACGCCGCCCGGCCGACGCCGCCGACGATCAGGAGGAAGAGGTCAGTATCACTCTCAGCCGCGCTTGGCTCATGTTCGGCCTGGTGTCGCTCGGCGTGATCGTCGCCGGTGTGTTCCTTGCCCAGAGCGTTGACCGGGTGGCAGACTTGACCGGCATCTCGTCCGGAGTGTTGGGTATCCTGGCAGTGTCTATCGTCACGACCATGCCCGAGGCCTCAGCCGCCGTTGCCGCAGCCCGCATGGGCGCCGCCGACCTCGGCGTTGCCGGCCTCTACGGGAGCTGCGTGTTCAACGTTACAATCCTCGCCTTCGCCGACCCCTTCTATCGTAACGGAATCGTCCTCAACAGCTCGCAGCCCGAGCACTTCGTTGCTGGCATTATTGCCGTGGGTCTGATCCTGTTCGGCGGATTGTTGCTCTGGGGCCGCAGCCGGTTGCCCCAGCCCGTGATCGTGGCCGGGCTGGCGGTGATGGCCGGAGTCTACATTGCGGGCGCGATTTGGGTCGCCATGCTCGGCGCCCCCGCTGCCTAGATTTCGGCCCCAGGAAAGCGGGCCAGCTCGACGAATCCGCCCGCGCCGTCATCCCAGTCGAATAACGCCGCTTCCACCACCCGTTCGCCGTCGATTCCCACCACCAACTGCTGCACTGGATAGGCCGGTCCGTCCCCCCACGGACTGGCCGCCACCGTCCGGTCGGTTTCGGAAAGATAAGCCCGCCCGTTGGGATGCGAATGATAAATGATGCGCGCCGGCGCCTCCGTATCCAGGCTGCTGTTCAGCTCCAGCAGGTCTTCCGTGCTGAAAACGTATGCTGATTCCGCCGTGCGCTCCGCTACGGTGGGATGATTGCCGGACGCCTGGTCATTGACCACTGGCCTGATTTCGCTCACCGAGGCCCCGCCGGCCGGACCGCTCAGCCATCCGCAACACTCCGCCGGAAAGGATTTCCGCGCTTGCCGCAATACTGCTTCCATGATTTCTGCCGGAATTTGCAGCGGTTCGCCAAAATTGGCCATTAAACCCCCTTGTTACGAAAACCGTAACCTGATATTCTAATTCGGCCGTAATTGACTGGTTTACCGTAACACTCCGGTAATACAGTAGCGGTAAACTGAAATCACAGACCGGCAGCCCGCCCCGCCGACCATGGCGACGACCACGAACAGGATGGAGAAATGCAGACCCTAACCCGCAACTCTTTGAAGCTCAAGGCGTGCCCCCGATGCGGCGGCGATGTTTGCCGTATGAGGGACACTTTCGGAGTGTACCACCAGTGCGCCCAATGCGGCCGCGAAATCCGCCGCGTGGCCTCCAGCCCGGTCACAGCCACCACGATCGCCACCATGGAAGCACCATCGAATCCGCCCCACCATCGCGAAAAGATGATGGCCTGACCAGAATCCCGAGCACAAGCAACCGTAGGCAGCGGCTTCGGACTTGGCTCCGAGGCCGCAATTCTTTTAACACCGCACCTCGACTGTAGCGACGACCGCGCACCAAGCTATTCCAACCGCGTTTGCACCGCCACGACTGGCGGCCACCACATCCCGTTGGGTCAAGGAGATGAGATGATGGAGAGCACACTGAACCGGGAACGATCTGTCCGGGGCGCACGCCGCCAGCGCATGGGTCTGGGCTCCTGCCCCCATTGCGGCGGCGACGTGCGCCATGTCCGCGACATCTACGGCGATTACCGCCAGTGCCTGCAGTGCAGCCGGGAAATCCCGGCGGACCCCGCTCCCGTGATGGGGGCCGCGCCGGTTGCCCCTCGGGCCACGCCGAAATCCGATGAATTGCTGGCCGCCTGATGCGCCACCGCTCCGGGAAATTGTCACGGGGGCCGCGCCGAATGCGCGGCCCCCGTTCTCTCGTGTTAGCCAGGAGCCAACCCGTAAATCACCGGAACCGGCGCGGCAGATTGTCGTTCCGCTCTTTGACGAACACTGCGTATTCCCGTACCGCCTCTTCCTGGGAGGCTGTCTGTATCGAACCGGGCCGCAGTTGCCGAATGTAGCTGATCGCTTCGTCAGCATCCCAGCCCGTGTTGACCAGGTAAGAGGCCAGGATAGTGCCGGTTCGCCCAATCCCGGCCGCGCAGGTAACCACCGTGGGCCGCTCCCATGTTTCGACCTGCTGCTCCACGAAGTTGATGATGCGGTCGATCTGTTCCACTGACGGAGCCTCGAAATCCGGAACGGGATCAAACAGTTCCTCGAAACCCCACGGCTCTGCCGAAATCGTCTGTTCCTCCATGCGAACGATGGCGGTAACGTCGTTGAGCTCCAGGTAAATCAGGTGCCGCCGTTCCGTCGGCCCCATGGCTCCCGCCAGCGCGCCGGGCAGAATCCAACTGAAGTTGCGGAAATTGTCTTGCATTGGGTAGCTCCGTTTTTCAGGCAAACCGATCTGTCGTCAGCGGGCGGTCGTCGCCGCATCTCCGGGTCTCAAAAGCCCGTCCAGGCGGCGCAGCAGTTCCGGCTCGGCGATCCCGATAATTTCCATTACCTTGTCGCGGGATCCGTGGCCCCGCGCCACGCTGACGTTGCTTGGAGGAATGTCCAGGGCATGGGCCAGTACCTCCGCCACCGCCCGGTTGGCTTTGCCTCTGGCCGGGGGAGCGGTCGTCCTTACCCGTAGCGCATCACCGTACCAGCCGCATATCTCGGTCCGCGAGGCGTTGGGTTGTACCCTCACCGGCAAGCGGGATGTGACCGGCTTGGTCATCAATCACGTAATAATAGGTCTGGTATAGTATGGGAGCCGGCGGTTCGGCGAACCGCTGCCCTTTGGCAGGAGATCGAATGGAGTATAGCAACATTACGCTTTCGGTGGGAGACCGCGTCGCTACTCTCAGCCTCAACCGACCGGACGCACTCAACGCGCTCAACCCGGACTTGCTCGCCGAGTTTTCCCACGCGGTCGCCGCCGTTAGCGACGATTGCTCCGTAAAGGCGATGGTGGTGCGGGGCGAGGGCCGGGGTTTCTGCGCTGGCGCTGACCTGCTCTACTTCGACGAGGTTTTCGAAGACCTGTCCCTGCTGCCCGATTACGTGGAGGACCTCAACGACGCCTTCTTCGCTTTGGAAGCCATGCCCATCCCGACCATCGCCGTTGTGCATGGGTATGCCTTGGCCGGAGGCATGGAACTCATGATGGCTTGCGATATGGCCGTTGTCGCAGAGGACGCGCGAATAGGTGACCAGCACGCCAACTTCGGGTTGATCCCCGGTGGCGGCTCCACCCAGCGCCTGCCGCGCCGGGTCGGCATGCCCCGCGCCATGGAACTGCTGACCACGGGCCGGTGGCTGTCCGGCAAGGAAGCCGTCGAATGGGGCCTGGCTCTCCGGTCAGCTCCGCCGGAATTCCTCGAGGCTGAGCTGGAATCGCTCCTTGAGGGCCTTCGCGCCAAGAGTCGGGTGGGTCTCAACCTCATGAAATCCCTGGCCCGCCGTAGCCAGGATCTGCCCCTCCGAGATGGGGTCGCGCTGGAAGGCGCAAACTTCACTCACGTGTTCGCCACGTCGAGCCATCCCCGCGAGGGCATACGGGCATTCAAAGAGAAGCGCCATCCCGAGTTCTGAAGCCGCTGTGTCTTAGCGCCATCCCTCTTCCGTACTATCGCTGCCTTTGTTTAGGTTCGCCTGCTGTGGGTTTATTGATTTGAAAATAAAGGAAATCCTCAACCGTCAGAGAACTATCTCCTTCGAATTCTTCCCGCCTCGGGAGGCCGACGGTGTACCAGCCGTCGTTGACGTTGCGGATCGGTTGCAACGATTTGCACCCGATTTCGTTTCCGTAACCTACGGGGCCGGCGGAGGGACCAGGGCCTTCACCGAAGATATCACCATGCGCCTCAAGCGCCGGGAGGACATGGAAGTGATGGCCCACCTGACCTGCGTCGCCCAGGATCGCGACGAGGTCCACGGCGTGCTCGAGCGATTGAAAGCCGCCGGCATCGAAAACGTCATCGCCCTCCGCGGCGACCGCCCTCAAGGAACCGAGGACGATCCGCCAAGCGAGCATGAATTCGCCCACGCTACTGAACTCATCCAGCACATGCGCGCCAATTTCGACTTCGGCGTCGCGGGAGCCTGTTACCCGGAAGGCCACACCGAGTCGACCAGCCTGCAATCGGACATCGCCTACGCCCGCATGAAGCAGGACCTTGGCGCCGACTTCCTTATCACCCAACTGTTTTACGACAACGCCCACTTCTATGCCCTACAGGAACGCGCCGCCGCTGCTGGAATCACCATTCCCATCATCCCCGGCGTGTTGCCTATTTTGAGCACCCCGCAAATCCGACGCTTCACTTCCTTGTGTGGGGCATCTATCCCGTCGCAGCTTGACGCCCGCCTGGACCGCTTCGCCGAGGACAATCGGGCCGTACGCGAAATCGGCATCGAACACGCCACCCGTCAAGCCGAGGACCTTTGGTCCAACGGCGTGCCGGGCATCCATTTTTACGTTCTCAATCGCACCTACTCCGTTTCCCATATCCTGAGCGATTTGCATATTGGGGGACACGGCGGCGATTGATCCAGCCGAGTCGCTGACCACCCATGCTCTCCACCGGCGTTGACTTCATCGAAATCGACCGCGTGGCCGGTGTCCTGGACCGGTACGGAGAACGTTTCCTACGCCGCGTCTTCACCCCCGCAGAGATCGCCTATTGCCGTGGCCGCGCTCCCAACCTGGCGGCACGTTTTGCTGCTAAAGAGGCCGTGATGAAGTCTCTGGGGACCGGTTTTCGTGGGGTGGGCTGGCGCGACGTCGAGGTCGTCCGGGCTCCCAGCGGGGCGCCGAGCCCGCGACTTCACGGCCGCGCGCGCCGCCGCGCCGAGCGATTGGGCGTCACCGAAATCGCCATCAGCCTTTCCCACTCCCGAGGTTTCGCCATGGTCGTCGCGGTTGCGGTCCGCCCCGACACCCCGGAATTCCTCGAAGCTGCCAGGGCCACACTTTGGGGAGACGGCGTGGCTCCTCGCGCCGGTTGACGCAGCATGGCGATAAAGGTTGTCACCGTTGCTGAGATGCAGGCTCTCGAAGCCGCCTCGGAAACCGCCGGCGTCAGCACCGATGCCCTGATGGAAAACGCCGGCCTGGCCTGCGCCCTCCGCATTCGCCAACGCATGGGTGGAGCTGCCGGTCGCCTGGTCCTGGTCCTGGTCGGACCTGGCAACAACGGCGCCGATGGGCTGGTCGTGGCCCGGCACCTACGCCGGTGGGGCGCCGACGTGTGCTGCTATATCGTCCGCGGACGGCCCGCCGATGATCCAAAGATGACCGACGCTCTGGCTTACGGCGTGGCGGTTGTCGACTCCTCGGAAGACCACGGCCGGCCCAACTTGGGCCGGCTTTTGGGCAGCTGCCATCTGGTCGTCGACGCAATCCTCGGCGCTGGTCGCTATCGTCCCTTGGATGGCCTGGTCGGAGATGTCACTGTCCTCGTCAATAGTATCCGTTCGGACCGGCCGGATCTCTCCGTCGTCGCGGTGGACTTGCCTACCGGTGTCAACCCGGACACTGGCGCCGCCGATCCGCGCGCCATCGTCGCTGACGAGACCCTGGCCCTGTGCCACCCCAAGCACGGCATCGCCAATTTCCCCGGCGCTGGCCTCGCCGGCCGGGTCACCGTACTCGAAATCGGGCTGCCCGCTGTGGTATCCGCGGCGGCCGATGCTGACCTTCCCACCGAATGGATGACCCCGGCGTCAGCCCGTGCCCTCATTGCCGACCGGCCGCTCGTTTCCCACAAGGGTACCTTCGGTCACCTCATGATCGTGGCCGGCTCACGCAATTTCGTCGGCGCGGCCTCTCTCGCCGCCCAAGGTGCCCATCGCGTTGGCGCGGGCCTCGTCACGCTCGCCGCTCCAGATTCGGTTTATCGTCTCGCCGCGTCTCGCCTCACCGAGACCATCCACCTGCCCCTTCCCGAGGATGCTGACGGGCGTATCGACCCGTCCGCTGCCGACGTCATCCTTGAGCGACTCAACAACTACTCAGCTTTGGCAGTGGGTTGCGGTTTGGGTTTGTCCGACGGTACCGCGACCCTCATCGAACGTCTGTTGTTGCTGGGCGAAAACCCGCCCGCTCTGCCAACCGTCATCGACGCCGACGGGTTGAACAACTTGTCACAATGCGCCGATTGGGACAAAAGGTTGCGCGCCCCCACAGTGCTGACTCCTCACCCCGGGGAGATGACAACCCTCACCGGACGCCCCACCGTAGAGGTCCAGGCCGACCGTTTGGAAATCGCCAGCCAGTCGGCGAAGGGTTGGCGGCAAACGGTACTGCTCAAAGGGGCCCACACCGTCGTCGCTTCCCCAGGCGGTCAACGCTGCATCCTTCCTTTCGCCAATCCGGCCTTGGCCGCCGGCGGGACCGGTGACGTACTCACTGGGGTCATCGGCGGGCTGTTGGCCCAGGGCGTCGCCCCCTATGACGCCGCGCGTCTTGGCGGTTTCCTTCACGGCATCGCCGCCGACCGGGTTCGGTCGCAACGCGGCGATGCTGGGGTCGTCGCCAGCGATCTGCTGGATCACTTGCCCGCCGTGATCGCAGATCTTCGCGGGCCGCGAGCGACCCGTGTTTAACCTGACTCCTGAGCAGGCGGTGCTACTCTCCCAAACCCCGGTGGGCCACTTGGCCACTGCCGGCGCCGACGGCAGTCCCCACGTCATACCGGTCTGCTTCGCTTATGACGGCAGCAACATCTACTCGGTGCTCGACGCCAAGCCCAAGCGCGGTAGCCTCACCGGCCTCCGTCGCGTTCGCAACATCATCGCCAACCCGCAGGTCTCTTTGGTTATCGACCACTACGACGAGGATTGGACCCGCCTGTGGTACCTGTTGGTCCACGGTCGAGCCGAGCTGGTCGAACACGGCCCCGAACCTCCGGCGGCCATCGCCCGGCTGCGCGAAAAGTATCCCCAGTACCGCAATATGCCCCTGGACGGCAACCCGGTGATCAAGATCACCCCCGAACGCGTCACCGGTTGGTCCGGCGCCTGAGCCGCCCTCCAGGTTGCCTTGACCCCATAGCCGCCGCACCCTAGAATGCCGGCACTCGGCCTTCAGGGCCGCTCTCCGAAGGATCCCATGACCCAACTTGTTTTCATCCACGGACCCGGCGCCGGCGGTTGCGCCGACTCCTATATCAACCAGCTCTACCACTACCCAAGCAGTCTCGCTCCGAACCTGCCCGGCCATCTGGACGGCGCTCCATGCAGCAGCGTGGAGCGGTACACCGATTGGCTGCGCGGCTGGTTGCACTCCCGTGGACATAACCGCGACCTCGTGCTGAGCGGCTTCACCCTCGGCGCTTGCGTCGCGCTACAATATGCGCTGGATTACCCCGACGAGGTGAAGGGACTCGCACTGATGACCATCGCCATGCGGCCCAAGCAGCGCCGGCCCCAGGACTTGCAGTTCCGTCTCGACGCCGCCGAGGATGACGAGACTTACGGGAAATGGCTCGGCATGATGGACGGCATCATGCACTTCGTCGACCCGGACCTCCGCGCCCGCCTGTTGCAGCGACACCGCGAAGTCGGTCCGGTCGCTCAGCACCGCGATCTGGTGGTCATCGACCGCTTCGACGTCCGCGACCGGATTCACACCCTCAAGGCACCCCTGCTTCTGGTCCAGGGCGTCGACGACCCGCTGGCAACCGGAGACTATGAGGAAGAGATCCACCGCGCCGTGCCGAAATCCAAACTCATCAAGATGAAAGACGCTGGCCATTTCCCCATGGTGGAAAAGTCTGACGAATTCAACGCGGCGCTGGACTCCTTTTTGACGGAGATCGCCTGAGCGACCGGCGCTCGCCTCAATCAGCCCAAACGATTTGGAGGAAACTAGACGTGGACGGAGTTACCGCTGTAGCCAACGTATTGAAGCTGGAGGGTGTGGAATGGATCGGCGTTATGCCGTCCAACCCGCTCATTGAAGCCGCCGCCATCGCCGGCATCCGTCCGGTGGTCTGCCGCCAGGAGCGCACCGGCGTGCATATGGCCGACGGATTTACGCGGGTGATGAACGGCAAGAAGACCGGCATCTTCCTCGCTCAGAACGGCCCTGGAGCCGAAAACGCCTTCGGAGGCGTCGCCCAGGCCTACGCCGACTCCGTGCCCATCCTGTTTCTTCCGGCCGGCGTCGCCCGCAATCGAATTGGAGTGGAACCCAACTTCCATCCCGTCCGCGCCTTCGAGCCCATCACCAAGTGGGCCGCCCACGTCAACTTCGCGGATCGTGTTCCCGAACTGTTCCGGCAGGCGTTCACCAAGCTACGCTCCGGCAAGCCGGGCCCCGTGCTGCTTGAAATCCCATCCGACCTGGTGTCCGACCAGATCAGCGAAGAGGACTTCGACTATATTCCGCCGGTTCCCATGCGCGTCGCCGCTGACCCTGCTGCCATCTCCCACGGCGTTCGCGGCTTCATGTCCGCCCGCCGCCCGGTCATCATGGCCGGCCAGGGCGTCATGTACGCCGAGGCCACCGACGAGCTCCTCGAGTTGGCCGAATTCCTCCAGATCCCCGTGCTGACCACCCTGGAGGGCAAGAGCGCCTTCCCCGAGAACCACCCGCTGTCCCTCGGCGTCGGCGGATCCAGCCAGACCGGGCCTGTGCACCGTTTCCTCACCAACTGCGACGTCGTGTTTGGCGTCGGCGTGAGCTTCACCAAGAGCGGCTTCACGGTGCCCATTCCGCCAGGCAAGACCCTGATCCACCTCACCAACGGCGATGGTGACATCAACAAGGACTATCGCACCGACTACCCCATCCTCGGAGACGCCAAGCTGGCCCTGCGCCAGTTCATCGACGAGTTGAAAGCGCAGGGAGCCCAACAGCGCGCGCCCAACCAGGAACTGGCCGACGAGATCACCGCCAGCCGCGAGGCATGGATGGCCGAATGGCTGCCCCGTCTTACCAGCGACGAGGTGCCTTTGAACCCCTACCGCGTGGTCTGGGACATCATGCACACCGTTGACCTCGACAACACCATCGTAACCCACGAGTCCGGCAGCCCCCGCGAGCAGGTGTCGCCCTTCTGGGAAGCCCGCGCGCCGCGCAGCTTTATCGGTTGGGGCAAATCCACTCAACTCGGCTACAGCCTCGGCCTTGCCATGGGCGCCAAGATGGCCGCACCGGAAAAGATGGTCATCAACTTCATGGGTGATGCTGCCTTCGGCATGGTTGGACTCGACGTCGAAACCGCCGTCCGCGCCAACATCCCCATCACCACGGTGGTGATGAACAACTCCACCATGGCCATCTATCCCGACAGCCGCATTCCCACCGCCGTCGAACGCTACGGCCTCAAGGACCTCACCGGCGATTTCTATCGGGTCGCCCTGGCCCTTGGCGCCTACGCTGAGCAGATCCACACTCCTGAAGAAATCAAGCCGGCCATGGAGCGCGCCATGCAGGCCAACGCCGACGGCCGCCCTGCCCTCCTCGAGTTCATCACCAAGGAAGAAGGCACTTTCTCGAAGTTCCGCTTCGATTAGGTCGCCAGCGGCGAACCTCACGGCACGGTCTTCCCGGGGGCGAATAATCATTCGCCCCTAACCATAACTGCAGGGTCGAATAGGATGGAACTCTTACGGCTGCCAAACCTGCCATACCCGAATCTGAAAGCGACCTAACTGCCGGCTGGATGCAGGAGGCGCTGACTGCCGGCGGCGGGTTGGTAAGTCCCCCGATCACCGACATCGCTGTCGAGAACATCGGCGCCGGGGTCGGTATGGTCGGCAGGCTACTGCGTTGCCATCTGGTCGGGCGGGACGCCAACCCGGTGTTGCCGGACACCGTCATCGTCAAGTTGCACAGCTCACACCGGGAGACATTCGAAACCGCCCGGACGCTCCAGCTTTACCGGCGCGAATTCGATTACTACCGCCAACTGGCGCCGCACGTTCCCCTGCGCGCGCCGGCTCTTCTGTACGGCGATTTTGACCGCCGCGACCACCGCTTCATTCTGGTGCTGGAAGACCTGCGCGGCATGACTGCGGCGGATCAGATCGTCGGCGCCAGCGCTGACCAGGCGATGACCGCGGTACGGGCCATCGCCCGGCTGCACGGCCTCTATTGGAACAAGGTGGATCAGACACCCGTGGCCGGTTTCCACGATTCCGCCGACCCGCACCGCCGCCGCCTGGTTCGGGACGTTTACCAGGCCAGCCTGCCCGGGGCTCTGGATCGCTTTGGCGGCCTGTTCCCTGACCGTTTGCGACGCTTGGCCGAAGACTACGGGCACCGCATTGTTGAGCACATGGACGCTTTGGGTGCCGGCCCTCTGACCTTCGGCCACGGCGATTTCAGGTTGGACAACATGTTCTTCGGCTCTAAAGGCAGTGACGATTTCGCTGTGGTTGACTGGCAGGTCTGCGGGGTACGTAGCGGCCTGTACGACGTGGCCTATTTCCTGTCCTCCAGCGTTGCGGTAGAGGTCAGGCGGGAGATTGAACGCCAGGCGATTGACGAGTATCACCACGTCATTCGCGGCATGGGTGTCAATGATTTCACTGGCGAAGAATGCTGGCGCAGCTACCGTCAGAATATGCTGAGCTGTTTCCAGACCCCGATCATCGCGGGCGGGCGGCTGGATCTTTCCGGTGAGCGCAGCCGCCAACTCGCTGACGCATTTCTGTCCAGGACCCTCACCGCCATTGATGACCTGGACGCCCGGGAGTTCCTGCCAAACCCCGCCGCAGGTTTTTAGTTCAGGCGCCCAACCCACTGGTCGCGGAAAGCATCATGGCGCCCGACCTGCCCATACCGGACGATCCTGGCGATGTCACCGCACAATGGTTGCGGCAAGCTTTGGCCATGGGCAGTCCGGGGCGACGGCGTTTCTTTCGATCAGGCAAAAGCGGCTATACGTGCCGTTGCAAGTCTTCATAGCAAATACTGGAACCAAGTCGATGATCCCAACTTGTCGCACTTTCCTGACTATCTGAAACATCAGCATCGGTTGGTCGAACTGGCCTACCTGGTGTACCTTCCCTGCACGCTCCACCGCTTCAGCCATTGTTTCGGCAGCAACATGAGGCGCCTCGCCCTGGCGTATGGACCGCGCGTCGTGGACCATCTGGATGCAATGGCGGTTGGCCACCGGACGTTCACCCACGGTGATTTCCGGTCGGCTAACCTGTTTTGAAACAGACGGTGGTGATGGCTGTGCGGCCATAGATTGGCAGAACTGTGGGGTCCACAGCGGCCTGCGCGATGTGGCATATTTTCTTTCGACTAGCGTGACCCGCGACGTTCTCCGTGGGATCGAGCGTGAAACGTTGGAGGAGTATCACGAGACCATGGGGGTAGAGGACTACGGATTCTCGGAGTGTTCGCGCGCGTATCGGCAGGTCATGCTGAGTTGTCTCATCGGCCCGGTCCTGGCGTGCGGTGCTTTGGATTTGACCGATGGGGAGAGCTATCGCACGATGGAAACTGGGCTGCACCGAACCCTCGCCGCAATCGACGAACTGGACGCCGATGAGTTTTTGCCGAACCGCCGCCGGTTGTTCCCGGTATCCAGCGTGCTGTCCGCTGTTTTGCAGGGCGCATACCACGCATACAAGGCTTTGTCGTGAGTCTGCGCAGTTGTGATTGACGCTCACCGCCGGCGCGACTTCGCTCCGGCCGGGTGTCATTTGCTGACAGTCACCGATGGCGAGCCCGCCCGGTCGCGGTTTAGAATGACTGGCGAACAATCGCTATTGGGAGTCCACGATGACCGTCGCGGGACCAACGGTTACAACCGCTGATATGGATGCCTTTCGCGCCGAGCTTGAGCGCATCATTGCAGGTGCCCCCGTTTCGCCAGTTGCACCGGTGCCGGACGCAACAGACCCGCTCATGTCCACGGACGATGAACGCCATTGTGCTGATAATCCCCCGCATCCTTCCCGTCCGGTTTCGTATCAGCCGACCATCCTCGATCTGCCCCCGGGTGAACGGCCACGGGAGCGCCTGCGCGAACACGGGCCCCGTTACCTCAACAACGCCGAACTCATCGCAATCCTCCTACGGTCCGGGATCGCCGGCGAAAACGCGCTCAGCCTGGCTACCCGTGTCATCGCCGAGTTCGACGGGCTTGCCGGCCTTGCCCGGGCCGGCCATGCCGAACTCTGTGACCTGCGGGGTCTGAGCGATGCCAAATCGTGCGAGATCATGGCTGCCCTGGAACTGGGCCGCCGGATCGCTTCTCTGGCTCCCGCAGAGCGGTCACAGATTTCCTGCCCCCGGGACGCCGCCAACCTCGTCTCCGCGGAACTGGAATTGCAGGCCCAGGAGAACCTCGTCGTCCTGCTGCTGAACACGCGCAATCAGGTCGTGGCCCGACGCACCATTTACATCGGCACCGTGAATAGTAGTGCCGTGCGGCCCGCCGAGGTTCTGCGGCCCGCCATACGGGAAAACGCTCCGTCCATCATCGTGGTTCACAACCATCCCTCCGGCGATCCAACTCCCAGCCCGGAGGATGTGTCGGTAACTCGGGATCTTGCCGCTGCCGGCAAGCTCATGGACATCGAACTGCTCGATCATCTGGTCATCGGCCACGGCGGCCGTTTCACCAGCCTGAAGGAAAAACGATTGGGTTTCGAAACAACCTGAACAGCAAGGAGTTTACGTAATGAGTGACTATTTCCTGCAAGTGGAGGGCCGCGGCTACAAGGAACTCGCCGAGGGCGCCCGCACCCGTACCTTCTGGGGAGCCCAGATGCTCTTTTCCCTGGTGGAGGTTGAGGCTGGAGCCACCGTTCCGTTGCACACTCACCCGCATGAACAGGGCGGCATCATCGTCGAGGGTGAGCTCGAAATGGGCATCGGCGGCGAGGTACGCGTCCTCAAGCCCGGCGATATGTACATCATCCCCGGCGACGTGGAGCACTACGCCAAGGGCCAGGAAACCAAAGCCGTCGCGCTGGACATATTCAGCCCGGTGCGAGAGGAGTTCAAGTACTAGCCGGCGTCCCCGAAATACTCCGCTACCGCCATCACCAGGTTGCCCATGTGCGGGTGATCCGGTTCCACGTCCACTGGGATGCCAAACTCCTTCAGCTTCCGTGTGCATACCGGGCCCACTGAAGCCACCGCTACGGGCCCGCTGAGGCTCGCCCGCAGCGATGCTTCGCGCCCTGAGTTGGCGGCGATGGTCATCAGGTTCGGCACCTGCGGCCGGCTGGTGAAGGCCAGCGCGTCAACTTCTCCCTGCTCGATCCGGTCGATCAGATCAACCACCGGGGCGGTGTCTTCGGGCAACCCCCAGTCATACAGCGTCAACTCCTGGTAGTCGGCCCTCTGCTCCCGCAGGTAGGTGGGGAGTTCGGAGTCTGGCCCACCGTAGCGCTGGTAGATCACCCGGTTGTTTTCGAGGTCCAGGTCCTTCATGGCCGCGATGAGGTCGCTTGAGGTATACGGCTCCGGCGGCATGATATTGATAGGTATCTTGTGCCGCCGCAGGATTCTGCCGGGCTTTGGGCTGCGCGCCACCACTGTGGTGCCGCGCAGCGCTTCCTCAAACTCGGACAGCCGGCCCATGCCATCCGCGATCCCCATCATCGCGTCCGCGCCAACCCCGGTCAGGAAGATGACCGTGGCGACCCGTCCGGCGCAGACGTCGTCAATCGCCTGCTGCACCTCAGGGCTGTCCTGGCGGTAGTGCTCTTGCATCACCGGCGCACCCATGGGTACGCCGCCGTGCCGCCGGATGAGGCCGGCCATCTCGTCGGGCATCCGTGCCTCGACGAAGGCCAGCACTCTCCCGTTCAGTGATGCTTTGGTCATTGCGGTGTTGAGACGCCGCTAAACCGCGCACTCGCCTTCGCCGCGCTCCAGCACGTACTGGTCGGTCCGTTCCCAGTCGAAGTACATCTCGCCGCCGCCTTGTGCCTCGTGTCCGACCTCTTGGGCGCGCGCCGCCACCGAGGTCATTTCCTCCAGGCCCACCCGGTCCAGGAAATCGTTGAACCGTTCGGTTGCGTCGGCGCGATGGTCCTTGTAGTACGTGACGATGTCCTTCAGCACCGACGGCACCAGCTTGGCCGGCACCTTGACCTTCGGCACCCGCGTCCCGATGCGGGAATCCTCCACCTGGTTGTCGCCGTAATTTCCGCCCAGGAACAACTCGTAGGACGGAATCTGCTTCCCATCCACGCCTTTCACCGCCGCTCCGTGGAACCCGATGTTGGCGATGTGATGCAGCCCGCAACCATTGGGACATCCACTCATCTTGATGCGGATATCGCCCACGCCCTTGTCCTCGGCGAGGCCGTTCCAGTCCGCCATCTCGCTACGGAGCGCCTGGGCCAATCCCATGGATGCGGTGATGCCCAGCTTGCAGCTATCGGTTCCCGGACAGGACACCACGTTGCTGATGTGACTATGCCCGGCTTCGCCCAACTCCAGTCCGTTCAATGCTTCCCAGACGTCGTGCAGGTAACCGGCCGGCACCCACCGCAGCACCAGGTTTTGCTCCTGTGTGGTTCGCGCCTTGCCGCCAGTGTACTTCCGGACGATGTCGGCCAGCCCGTGGAACTGCTCCGGCGTCAGGTCTCCACGCACCGTCTTGATGTAGACGACGTGGTAACCGTCCTGCCGTTGTGACTCTACATTCGCTTCCAGCCAAGCCTGGTACTCGGGGTCACTGAGGTCGCCGTTCCCTGCTGGCGGTTGCGCCGGCGGGTCTTCCCGCTGGATTTCCTCGGCAGTCATCAACGACCGAAAATCGATGGGCCCGATGTTCGCCAATTCGGCGTCCACCATGTCGCGGAATTCGTCCAGCCCGATGCGATCGATCAGCACCTTGAGCCGCGCCATCATGCGGTTCTTGCGGAGCATGTCGGCGTTGTTGAACACGGTCCAAACCGCCAGGGCAACACGCAGGTAGTCATCCTCGGACACCCACTGGTACAGCGGCTTGGCCAGCCGGGGCATGATCGACGTACCGCCGCCGCAGTAAACCTTGAACCCCTTGCGTTGCTCGCCGTCCACTTCGTTGAATTGGGACACGAAGGTCAGGTCCTGGATCGCTGCCGCCACCTCGTCCCGTTGGTCGTTGCCGGTAAACGCCGACTTGAACTTGCGGGGGAAACCCTGCGTGATCGGGTGACGCACGCCGAACCGAACGTACGCCGTCAGGTACGGCGTCGGGTCGAAAACTTCCTGTGGACTCACGCCGGCTGTCGGCGCCCCAACTACGTTGCGCACCGTGTTCCCGCACGCCTCTCGGGTGGACAACCCCACGCTTCCCAGGAGGCGCAGCACTACGGATGTCTGCTCCAGTGGAATGTGGTGTAGTTGGATGTTCTCCCGCGTGGTTATATGTCCCTTCTTCAGCGGCGCGTACTTCTCCGTGATGTCACCGAAACAGTCCAGCATGTCCGCCGAAATGATGCCGCCGGGCAGCTTCACCCGGATCATCTGCACATCGGCTTGCCGTTGGCCGTACACTCCCTGGCGGAGTCGGAAAGGCGTGAACACGGTGTTGTCCAGTTCCCCAGTTTGGAACCGGTCGACCTCCGCGTCAAACCGCTGTATCTCGTCCTCCATGAACGGGATGATCGCGGACCCATCGGTCGCCAGCCGTATACTGGACTCGTGGATGTCTTCCGGGCTGGGGATTTGCGCTTGGCTCGTCAAGGTGTCCTCCTCTGATGGCGGCAATAGAAAACCCACCGTTGCCGCGAGGCAAATCCGGTGGGCGCAGGCACTAACCTGAAGGTTGTCAGTCAGGTCTATCCCGCCCCCGATTTGGGAGGACAGGAGCACATACAGATGCAAATCGATTTGCAAGTACTATGCATTTGCGAAAACTATACTGTCGAGGTCGGGAATTGTCAACAACGTCCGCCGCCGCTTGGGAGCGCGTTTCGCGGCAGACCCAAACGCCGGTATTAACGGAGCGACCGGTCAGATTTGACGCTTCCCGTGCCCACTGTATGCCCCGAAACCAGCCACATGGCCCGCTCGGCTATGTTGGTCGCCCGGTCGGCGATGCGCTCCAGATCGTGTGCTACCCATAGCAGGTACGTCGCCCGCTCAATGTTGCGCGGGTCCTGCAGCATGTAAGTCAGCAACTCCCGGTAAACCTGGTTGTAGAGATCGTCAACCGCGTCGTCGTCCCGGCACACTTTCCGCGCTTGCCATTCGTCGTGATTGGAGTATGCCTGCAGGCTTTCCCTCAGCATGGTCAGCGCCAGCTCGGCCATGCGGGGAATGTCGATCAACGGCTTCAGCAACGGTTGGTCACCGATGCGCAGGCAGATCTTCGCGATCCCCTCCGCATAGTCGCCCATGCGCTCCAGTTCAACGGCGATGTGCACCGCCGACATTATCGCCCGCAGGTCCCTTGCCATCGGCTGCTGCGTCGCCATCATCGTGACGCACTTGTTTTCAAGGGCGTCTTGAAGATGATCCAGATGGTCGTCTTCGTCTATGATCTGCTGCGCCAGTGCGAGGTCTTGATTCTGCAGCGCCTCGAGCGCGCGTAGGGTCGCTTGCTCGACGTGGGTGGCCATCTCTGTCAGGTCGGCTTGCAGGCTCGACAGATCGCGTTCGTAATCTGATCTCAGCATTCGACGCCCCCTTTGGGTGAACCTCAGACCGCTTGGCTGCTGCCCGGGTGCCTAGCCAAATCGGCCCGTGATGTATGCCTCTGTGCGCTCGTCGGCGGGATTGGTGAACAGCGTTCGGGTGTCCCCGAATTCGATCAGGTGCGCCACGCGTTTCTCGTCGGGCATCAGGAAGGCCGTCTTGTCGGACACCCGCCCCGCCTGTTGCATGTTGTGCGTCACGATGACGATGCTGTAGGTCTTTTTGAGCTCTTGCATCAACTCCTCGATGGCAAGCGTCGCGATCGGGTCCAGGGACGAACAGGGCTCGTCCATCAGGACCACGCTGGGCTCCACCGCCAGCGCTCGGGCGATGCACAACCGTTGCTGCTGCCCGCCGGAAAGCGACAGAGCCGACTCCTTGAGCCGGTCCTTGACTTCATCCCACAGCGCTGCGGCCATCAGCGACTGCTCCACCATGTCGTTCATGTTGCCGCTGAACCCGTTGATGCGCGGGCCGAAGGCGATGTTGTCGTAAATCGACTTCGGGAACGGGTTGGGACGCTGGAACACCATTCCAATCTTGTACCGGATCTGCGTTGGATCCGATCCGGGATCGTAAAGGTTGAAATCGCCAAACCACATTTCGCCTTCCATCCGGAAGATCTCGATGAGGTCGTTCATGCGGTTAATGCACCGCAGCAGCGTGCTCTTCCCTGCCCCGCTGGGCCCGATGATCGCGGTGATCTCATGTTCCGGTATGTCCAGGCTCACGCCTTCGACCACCTTGTTGGAGCCATAATAGACCCCCACGTCTATGGCGCGCACGGCTGGACGAGTTGCCGCTTCGGTTGCAGCCATTGTGGTTTACCCCCGTAAATTCTTCTGCAGTCGGTTGCGCAGGAAGATGGCGAACGCGTTCATGCCCAGCAGCATGATCAATAGTACAACGATCCCCGCAGCCGCCAGGTGGTGGAACTCTTCCTGTGGCTTGGATATCCACACAAAGATCTGGATGGGCAGTACCGTAAACCGGTCCAGCGGCGAAGTGGGTGCGAAGGGCACGAAGGACAGCGCGCCCATGATAACCAGCGGAGCCGCTTCTCCCATCGCCCTACTGACCGCCAGGATGATGCCGGTGAGTATGCCCGGCATCGCCTGCGGCAGCACCAGCCGCCAGATAACTTGCGACTTGGTCCCCCCCAACGCAAACCCGCCCTCCCGTATCGAGGATGGGACGGCGCGGATCGCCTCCTGCGAGGACACGATTACCACCGGCATGATCAGCAACGCCAGCGTGAGCCCCGCCGCGGACACGTTCTTGCCGTCCGAGCCCGGAGCGACCATCACGAAGAACGCCACAAAAATTGACAATCCCAGGATGCCGTACACGATGGAGGGTACCGCTGCCAGGTTCTGTATGTTGGTCTGGATCATCCCCGCAATGCGGCTTCTGCCCGAGTACTCCTCCAGGTAGACGGCCGACGACACGCCCACGGTGAACGATACGAAGATGCATATCCCCATCACCCACAGGGTGCCCACAATCGCCGGGAACAACCCGGAGTTAACCGCTTTGCTGGACGGAATGTCCGTCAGTAGCGTTTTGACCGATGTGCCGTCCAGGTTCAACCAGGCGATGGCCTCAGATACCACGCTGTACAGCAACGCCACCAGCATCAGCAGCGCAACGATCACCGCCGCCACGCATACGCCGTAGAATATCGACGCGTTGCGCTTGCGGGCGGCGAGCCTCCGGTTGTAGGCGCGGTCGGTTCCGGCTGCCATTATTCGTACACCTCACGGAACTTGGACACCACGAACTGGCTTAACAAGTTCATCAGCAATGTGATGATGAATAACGTGATACCAACAGCGAACAGTGACTGGAACTGGGCCGTTCCCGGAATTGCGTTGTCACTGAAATTGGTGGTTGCCATGAACCCCGTCATGGTATTCACCGGCTCCAAGGGGTTGAAGGTCAGTTTCTCATTTTGGCCGGCAGCGATGAATACGATCATCGTTTCGCCGATCGCCCGGGACATCGCCAGGATGAACGCGGCGACAATACCCGACAGGGCGGCCGGCAACACCACCTTGGTGGCGACTTCAACCTTCGTCGCGCCCAGCGCGTAGGCGCCTTCCCGCAGTGCGTTCGGCACCGCCCGCATGGCGTCCTCGCTCAGGCTGGAGACCATCGGTATGATCATCACGCCCATCACGATGGCGGCCGACAGCGCGTTGAAAATGCCCACCTCGTCGCTGAAAGAGCGCAGGATCGGCGTGATGAAGAACAGCGCGAAGAACCCGTACACCACTGTGGGGATACCCGCCAGCACCTCCAGGATCGGCTTCGTGATCGCCCGCACTCGCGGGTGGGCGTACTCGCTGAGGAAGATCGCGCTCATCAGGCCCAGCGGCACCGCCACCACCATCGCCAGCACGGCGATCATCGTGGTTCCCACCAGCAGCGGCCAGATGCCGTAGGACCGCGGAACCAGCAGTGTCCGCCACTTTGTATCGGTCAGGAAGCGGTGCCACTTCACCTTTTCCGGCACGCTGAAGGAGTCGGTCTGCAGGCCCACGCCCTTTCCGGGCCCGGCTAGAGCCGCCACCGTGACTTTGTGGGAACGCCCGGGCGCGGCGTTGGCGATCACGCATGATGTGCGGTCGGCCGTCAGGTTGGTGCAGTCGGAAAGGTCCGAGTTCAGGCTGGGCAGCACCGATACCTCGTACCCCGTCGGTTCTTGCCCCACCGTGGGTCGCTCCCAACTCACGTAGATCAATGAGTCGGTGGTGGCGCGCACCTCCACCTGGGGGATTATCCCGGGCGCCAGCGTACTGGGAGCCTCCCCGGCCAATCCCTCGGCCTCGCTCGTCGCCACCCGCTCCGTCGGCCGCTGCTCGTAGAAGTCCGATGCGAAAAATCGCACCCCCTCGAAAAGCAACACCGACACGATCCCAACGGTGGTCAACACCGAAACGGACGCTAAAAGAAAAAGTACCCACTTGACGATACGTTCAAGTAGGTACTTGCTCCCGCTACCGGTAAGCGGTTGCCCGGCCGTCGGAGCATCTCCAACCGCCGGTTTCAATCCAATTATCTTGTCGAAAAGCAAAGCGGTCCGCCTGTCGAATCTGCAACCCAAGCCCGGTATCTGGTCCGGTCGCCGCGAATTATTGCCCGCTACTTTTTCCGTTGAACATATTTATAATATGACGGCCGGCCCTTGACGGCAACCGAAATTTTCGCGATACAAACCATGCCGGCGCCCGATACCCCGAGCGTCAACTTCATCCGAAACACTTTCAGTCTGGGGGACCACTTGAGCCAAAAACTGCAACTGAGCGTCGTCGACCAGTCGCCTATGCGCGAAGGTAGTAGCGCCGGTGTCGCGCTGCGTGAGACCATCCAACTCGCCGTCGCCACCGAGCAGATGGGTTATCAGCGTTACTGGGTCGCCGAGCACCACAACCTACCCAACTTCGCCGGCACCGCTCCCGAGGTGATGATAGGCCAAATCGCCGCTCACACCAGTAGTATCCGCGTCGGTTCCGGCGGCGTTATGCTGCCCCACTACAGCTCCCTCAAGGTTGCCGAGACCTTCCGGATCCTCGACTCGCTGTATCCCGACCGTATCGACCTGGGCATCGGCCGTGCTCCGGGCAGCGACCAGATGACCGCTGCGGCCCTCGCCTACCCCAGTATGCCCAAGGACGTCCGCCATTTCCCTCAGCAGGTCCGCGACGTAATCAACTACTTGAACCACACCCAGCCCGACGACCACCCGTTCAACGAGGTTCTGGCCGCCCCCGAGGAGTCCGAAACCGTGCCCCACGTTTGGCTGCTGGGTTCCCGATACGAGTCCGCCTTCATGGCCGCCAAGATGGGACTGCCCTTCGCTTATGCCCACTTCTTTGGAATGGGCGCCACTGACGGCCCCCAGATTGTTGAATCCTATCGGCAGAATTTTGAAGCTTCCGATTACCTTTCGGAACCGCTGGTCAACGTTGGCGTCCAGGTGCTGTGCGCCGACACCGAGGAGGAGGCCACGCGCATCGCATCCAGCCGGAACCTCGGCCGCCTCCGCTCGGTCACCGGCCGCGCCAAGGGCATCCCGTCACCTGATGTCGCCGCTAGCTACAAGTACCTGGCCAACGAGTGGCAGTTCATCCAGCAGTACAGCCGTAACTGCGTGGACGGCGACCCGGAGCAGGTCAAAGCGGGACTGGAAAAAGTTGCCGAGGACTACCAGACCCCCGACCTCAGCGTGGTCACCATCTGCTATGACTATGCCGACCGCGCGCGCTCCTATGAGTTGGTGGCGCAGGTCTGCGGGCTCGAACCCCTCGAACAGCAATAAGGGCGACCCGTCGGCCGCCCTTGAACTCCCGGCTGGTCTGTCGCGGTCTAGGCGCCTAACTTCGCGGCCAGATCCACGAAACTGTCCGCTACCACGTTGAACGACGGGTCCGGCGTAGGGTCTGGGGTGCGGCCCGGCCCGTGCTCCTTCGGGCGCGGCACGAATCCGGTACGCAGGCCGACCTTGGCCGATGCCAGCAGGTCCCCTTGGTGCGCTGCCACCATCATCACCTGCTCGGGCTTCAGGCCCAGCAGCTTGACCGCCGTCCCGTAGCTCTCCGGGTCGGGTTTGTAGTGCTGCGCCACTTCCGCGCCGAGGATGCAGTCCCAGGGCATGCCGCCGTTCTTGGCCATGTTGGTCATCAGCGCAATGTTGCCATTGGACATGGGCGAGATAACAAAATTGTTCTTCAGCCGGTACAGTCCGGGCACGCTATCGGCCCACGGGCGGAGGTTGTGCCAGAAGTAGGTCACCTCCATCTTTTCGTCATCATTCAACCCGCTGATCTCGTATTCGCCCAGCACGTCGTCCAGCGACATCCGGTGCAGCGCGTCCAGGTTGGTCCACGGCAGTTCACCGCTTCTTACCTTGTCCATGTACGGACGGTACTTGCCGCGCCACGCGTCTGCGAACGCGCCCCAGTCTCGCTCTATGCCCTTGATCCGCCCCATGTTTGCGCACTGCTCGGTGATACTCGACCGCCAGTCGACCACGGTGCCGAAAACGTCAAAGATGCAGGCCCTGATGTCCAGCCCCAACGGGGTATTCGCCATGATGTTTGTCTCCTCTTACTGGCAGTTACCGCCTGCCGTTGCCGTCGGTATCCTAGCATATCCCGCCGCCACCCCTCCCCGGCCGTGCACCGCAGGCTCCGCGTTCGTCCCGCGCGCGTCCAGGGTCATTCGATTTCCCCAAACGTCATTGCGAGCGCAGCGTAGCGATCTGGTTGCTGTGGCAATGGTTGTTGCCAAAAACCGAGTCGGCGCCCGGCGGCCGCCTCCTCGTGTCATTCCCCACGACGACAATCGAAAGCTCGTGGCGCGCGCCCCACGAATTCACCCGGCGATCACTCGCTTACGCCCACGGCCGGGACACGTTATAATCCGGGCCAGATCTCAGGGTCCGTTGTAGTTGGGGGTAAGTGCGAAGATGAAAGATCGTTACGAACAGGAAATCGAGCAACTGCTCAATGAACTGGAATCCGAAGCCCCGGAAACTCCTGTCGCGCCGGTCGACGCTCCGCCGCCTTTGGACGACCAGCCGTCCCCATTCGCTCCGACGCCGCGCCGGTCCAGGGCCTTCATTTCCCCTACCAAGCTCGCCATCGCTGGCGGAGCGCTGGCGTTGATCGGCCTCTTTCTTGTCAAGCTAATGTGGCTATCCTTGGCCGGCATCGTCATCATGGCTGGGGCCATCGCGTGGATGTTCTTTCGCCGCATGGGCAACCAGAACCAACAATATTGGCGTGGCCGCGCCATAGAGCCGGAGCCTCAGGGAGCCTGGCAGCGCTTTCGGAGCTGGTTGTCCCGGTAATTACCAGCCGACGGCCGCGCCGTCCTTGCGCGGCTCGCTGCCTCCGCTCAGCACCCCCGTGTCCGGGTCTCGGCTGATCGCCTGGCCGCCTCCCATGCCGCCGGCCCCGCCCCGCTGCGGCCCGTGCATCACGTTGACCCGGTGGCCCCGCTGGTGCAAACCCGCCACCACCGCATCGTCAACGTCCCCTTCCAGCCAGACCGAATCACCCACCACCTGGAACCGTAGCGCGTCCAGGGCACCCTGCGCGTCCATGCCGAAGTCCACCATGTTGGTGATCACCTGCAGGTGGCCCTGCGGCTGCATGAACCCACCCATGACCCCATAGCTCAACCACAGCTCGTCATTTCGCGTCGCCATCGCCGGGATGATGGTGTGGAACGGCCGCTTCCCGCCCTCCAGCGCATTCGGATGTCCGGGCCTGACGTTAAATAGCGACGCCCGATTGTGCAGAACAATCCCCGTCCCGGGCACGACCAGCCCGGATCCGAAGTTGGCGAACACGCTGTTGATGAGCGAACACGCGTTGCCCGCTGCGTCAACCACGCTGATGTACACCGTGTCGCTGCCCGGCACCATCTTTCCGTAGGGCGCCGTTTCCATCGCCCGCTCCGGGTTGATCAGGCCGCGCCTGCCTTTCGCGTACTCCTTGGACGTCCACATCTCGGTGGGAACTTCGGCGCAGCGCGGGTCCGCCAGATACTCAAACGCGTCGGCGAATCCCAGCCGCGTCGCCTCCACCAGGTGGTGATACCGTTCCGGGCTCTGTGGCCCCATCCCGGCAATGTCGAATCCTTCGACGATGTTCAGCGCCTCCAGCGCGATGATCCCCTGCCCGTTGGGAGGGCACTCCCAGCACGTCACGCCCCGGTAGTCAGTCTGGATGGGCTCGTCCCAGTCCGAGTGGTGCGACTCCAGGTCCCCTTCCGCCAGCCAACCGCCCTGCTCCTGCACGAATTGCGCCATCGTGGCGGCGATGGGACCGCGGTAAAACGCCTCGCTCCCGCCCTCCGCTACTGCGCGCAGCGTGCCGGCAAGGGTGGGCAGGCGCATGATCTCCCCTTCGCGCGGAGCCCGTCCGTTCACCAATAACTCCTGGCCCGACGGCAGCGCCGCTAACTTTTCTTCCTGCTGATGCCACTGGAACCCGATGATGTCGCTTACGGGAAATCCGTTCTCCGCGTAATCTATGGCCGGCGCCAGCGCGTCGCCCAGGCTCATCGTCCCTTCGCTCTCCAGCAATACTTCCCAGCCGTGCACCGTTCCTGGAACCGAGACCGACAGTGGGCCGAACGCCGGCATTCGACTGCGACCCTTCGCGTGCAGGTCCTCAATGGACGCCGCCTTCGGAGCCCGTCCGCTGCCGTTCAGGGCCACCACCTTCTTGTCCGCCGCCTTCCAGATCAGCGCAAACAAATCGCCGCCAACCCCGGTGGACATCGGTTCCACCACGTTCAATGTCGCTGCCGTCGCCACCGCCGCGTCGACGGCGTTCCCCCCGTCTATCAGGACTCTGAGGCCAGCCATCGCCGCCAGCGGCTGGCTGGTCGCGACCATCCCGTGCGTGGCATGGACTGTGGAACGGCGTGAGTTGAAAAACATGGCAGCGTCTCCGGTTCGGCTCGAGTCGGCGGCCAGTTTAGCACGAGCTCCGTTCGGGCCGCATGCGGGAGCGGTATGATAAGATGCTTGCGTCGTTTCGCTCGATTTACACGCGTTTTCGGGCTGATTTCGAACCACTTCGCAACCCCGTCATCACCACCCAGGAGGTTCCTTGATGGCTATTACCGTAGGGCAGCCAGCCCCCGATTTCACCCTCCACGAAAATCCGCAAACCCGCCACAGCCTCAGCGACTACCGCGGCAAGAACGTGGTGCTCGCCTTCTTCCCCGGTGCTTTCACCGGTGTCTGCACCACCGAAATGTGCACCCTCAGCGACCGCATCGACCAGTTCGAATCTATGAACGCCGTCGTCCTCGGAATAACCGTGGACCCGCCCTTCTCCCAGGGTGCCTGGAAGGCAGCTAACAATGTCAATTACACCTTCCTCAGCGATTACAACCGGGAGGTTGTGAACGCTTATGATGTCGCGCTGCCCGGCCTCGCCGGTATGGAAGGCTACGTTGCCGCCAAGCGCGCCGTCACCATTGTTGACGGCGACGGCGTCGTCCGCTACCACTGGGTGGCCGACAGCCCCGCCAACGAGCCCGACTACGAAGCAGTGCAGGCCGCCGTCGCCGCTCTGTAATCGTCGTTGCCCTGACTTCGGAATGATCTGGGGTGGCCCTCGTGGCCGCCCCTTTCCTTTTGACCTGCCGGCGGCTTACTGCGAGCCTTTCCAGGGGTGGCCGACCAGCCTCTCCACTACCATTTCCGTCAGTCGTTCCGCATCCACTTCCAGGCACACGTCGACGTTCGCCTCCCTGCCTGTCATGCCGTACCAGTCCGCCACCGTTTGCCCTCGGGTCAGTTCGCTGCCGGTATCGACGGCAACCGGCAGCCTTCGCGTCGTCATCAGCGTCGGGTCCACGGCGGCGGCCACGGCCGGCACATCGTTGTAACGCACCGCCTCTCCGTCCGCCAGGCGACCCAGGCGTCGGTATGCCACCTGCGTGTAGGCCGAAGCCGACACCAGTAATTGCAGCGCCGGGGCGGAACAGGCGCGCAGCCGCTCGAATTGCTCGTCGGAGAACCCGCACCGATCGCATACGTCCAGGCCGACTTGGATGATCGGCACCCCGGAGTCGTACAGGATCGCCGCCGCTTCCGGGTCTTCGTGAATGTTTGCTGTCGCTACCGGCGATACGTTGCCGGGAACCCGGACCGCCCCGCCCATGACCACCACTCCCGCCAGCGCGCTGGCGATTTCCGGCGCCAGGCGCAGGGCCAGCGCCACGTTGGTCATCCGGCCCAACGCCAGCACCGCCATCTCGCCCGGGGCGTCCAGCGCTCTCGCCGCTATCTCCACCGCCGCCCGATGCGCCGGCCCGGTTTCACCCGACGCCACCGCCCGGACGCTGCCGGTCACCTCTCCCAAAGCGTCGCCGCCGTGGATATGCGACGCCCAGCCCGCGGTCGGAGGCCGTAGCAGCGGTCCCTCGGCCCCCGGATACACCGGAATATCATCGCGCCCGGACACCTCAAGGATTCGTCGGGCATTTTCGGCGCACCGCGCCATCGACCCGTTCCCGTAACTCACCGTCAGCGCCTCGACCTGCATCTCCGGGCTTGCCAGCGCCAGTAGTATGGCGGCGCAGTCGTCTACGCCCGGGTCAGTGTCAATGATCACTCGCTTCGGCATTGCTTTCCTCCGGTTGGCTCACCGACGGCAAAACATTCGGCTCGGGTGCGCCATCAGACTGGTGGTCTCATGCCAACCACTCCCCGTTCAAAATGCCGGCAGTGGGTCCATCGCCCATGTAACCGACAGTCTGGGTCACGGTTGCTGCAAGCGAAACTCTGTTCGGCAATTCACACTTGTGTCACCGCCGCCGTGCGCCGTTTTGACGCCTGACTGCTGTTGAGGCATTATACCCGCTGCTATGCGGGCCGCCCTGCGCGGTCCACTCGGAGGGTGAACCGATGCCGGTCAACGAAGTTCAGGGTGTGGTTTCTCGGGCAAAGGGTGCGCCCGTGGAACTCGTGCCCATCCTGGTGCCCGACCCCTCGGAGGGCGAGGCGTTGGTGCGCGTCCAAGCCTGCGGCGTCTGCCATACCGACCTGCACTACCGGGAGGGAGCAATCAACGACGAATTTCCGTTTCTCCTCGGACACGAGGCGGCCGGGGTAGTCGAGAAAGTCGGACCGGACGTCTCTAACGTTCAACCCGGTGATTTCGTGATCCTCGCCTGGCGCGCTCCCTGCGGCAACTGCCGGTCGTGCCTGCGCGGTCGTCCGTGGCATTGCTTTGCCAGCCGCAACGCCCAGCAAAAAATGACCCTCGCCGACGGCGCCCCATTGTCGCCGGCTCTCGGCATCGGCGCGTTTTGCGAGCTGACGCTGGTCGATGCGCTCCAAGCGGTCAAGGTCGATCCTTCCGCCAGTCCGCTGGCCGCCGGCCTCATCGGCTGTGGCGTCATGGCCGGCCTTGGCGCCGCCATGAATACCGGCAACGTCGGTCGCGGCGATTCCGTCGCCGTCATCGGCTGCGGTGGCGTGGGCAACGCGGCAATCGCCGGCTCCCGCCTGGCTGGCGCTCACACCATAATTGCCGTTGACATCGACGACCGCAAGTTGGAATGGGCCCGGGGCTTTGGGGCCACCCACACCGTCAACTCGACCCAGACCGATGCGGTGGACGCCATCCGAGCTCTCACCGGGGGCAATGGCGTCAACGTCGCCATTGAGGCCGTTGGTAACCCGGTAACTTATGAGCAGGCCTTCTACGCCCGAGATCTCGCTGGAACCGTCGTACTGGTCGGTGTTCCTGACCCAACGATGAAAATCGAACTACCTCTCATCGAGGTGTTCGGTCGCGGCGGCTCCCTTAAGTCCTCGTGGTACGGCGACTGCCTGCCCACTCGCGATTTCCCCATGCTCATTGACCTGTACCTGCAGGGCCGGCTCGATCTGGATGCGTTCGTCAGCGAGCGCATCGGCATCGGCGACGTCGAAGCCGCGTTTGCCAGCATGGAGCGCGGCGAAGTCCTGCGTTCCGTCGTCGTGATGTAGTCGACGACGATGGCTACCTTCGTTCTCATACACGGAGCCTGGCACGGCGGATGGTCTTGGTGGCAGACCGCTCCACTCTTGCGTCAAGCCGGCCACCGAGTTCTGGCGCCCAGCCTCACCGGGATGGGCGAACGCCAGCACTTGGCGGCTCTCATGCCTCCCGCTGCCATCAATCTCGACCTGCATGTCAGCGATGTCGTTTCCCTACTCCACGCTGAAGACCTATCCGGGGTCATTCTGGTCGGTCACGCCTATGCCGGCATGGTGATCACCGGGGTCGCGGAACAGGCCCCTGAGCGCCTGGCATCTCTCGTTTACGTGAACGCCGTCGCCCCTTCCGACGGCGAGGCCATGGTTGATCAGCTTGAAGCCGTTCGCGGCGCCGAATTCGTTGCCCGTATCCGGGGGTTCATCGCTGAAGGGGCACCGTTCATGCCCGCCCCCTCCACGGCGGAGGAAATCGCCAGCCGCTGGGCCGTAACTGACCCGGCGGATCAGGCGTTTATGCTGCCCCGTCTCTCGCCGCAACCAACTCTCACCTTCGCCCAGCCCGTCCGAACCGGCAATCCCCGGGCCGCCGGTCTTCGCCGTGAATTCATCCTGTGCAGCGAGTCCGGTTTCGAGCCGGTCGCCCGGCGTGCCTCCGCCTCTGGCTGGGGCGTCCACCATATCGACACCGGCCATGATCCCATGGTCACCACACCCCAGGAATTGGCCGGAATATTGCTTGCCATCGCATCGTCTTGACCGTTCCGCAAATACTGTGATGCTGAGCTCTGCTTGGGATCACCGGTGGCGCGACCGCCTGTTTCCCGGCCCACAACCCGGCGCGTCCATTGAATCGCACGCGGTTTGACAACGTCCGAACATGCGCGTGCGATGCCGCCAATTTCTTGACGCATTTCGGGTTAGGCAGTAACATGAATCGCCCTCGGAGAACTACCTATGCCTAAACGTACTTACCAACCCAAAAAGCGACGCCGCGCTCGTGTGCATGGCTTCCGCTCGCGATCACGCACTTCCGATGGCCGCGCCGTTTTGCGCCGCCGGCGCTTCAAGGGCCGGCACCAGCTCTCGGTATAGCCAACGGTTTGTTGGCTGATTTGACCGCCGCCTTCTTCCCTCAATCGATGCAACGGCAACATAGGCTAGGCAGCGCCGGTCGTATCTCCGAAGTCCATCGCCGGGGACGCAGTGTCGCTAATGGCCTGTTGGTCATGCGCGTAATTCCTAACGGTCTTGACCGCAGTCGCTTTTGCTTCGTAACCGGCAAACGCATCGGCAAGGCGGTGGTGCGAAATCGCGTCAAGCGTCGCTTGCGAGAGGTCATACGCAACTCGACGGCCGCGCCGGGTTGGGATACCATCCTCATCGCCCGAAAAGGGGCCGGCGACGCCGATTTCGACCAGATCGAACACGCTGTACATAACCTGATTCGCCGGACCAAGTTGAACGCTCCGCCTGTGTTGGACGGGGCCCCGGATGGCCGGCGGGACTCGACGCAATGAAAGTCGTAGCTGTCTCCGCTATTCGCTTGTACCAGCAGGCGTTGTCTCCATACCTCCCCGGCGTTTGCCGTTACCAGCCCTCTTGCTCCCAGTACACGGCGGACGCCATTTCACTTTATGGCGTGGCCCGGGGAACCTGGCTGGGCGTCCGCCGAATTTTGCGCTGTACTCCCGTGGGCGGTTACGGATATGACCCTGTTGTTTGACTGTTGATCATGTCCTACCATTTCCTGCCCTCCCGCAACTTCCCGATCCGCTGGGCTTTTCCTCCAGCACTGCGATCCCTGAGGCTTCTCTTTGGGTTTGCCGTGCTGGGCGTTCTTTGCTTGACGGTCGCCGGCTGCGGCCGCGATCTGGGGGCGTCTACCAAGGGATGGGGTTCCGTTGCGGTGGCCAACGGCGTCGTATACGCCACCACGTTGTCGGGCCAGGTCTACGCCTTGGACGACAACGGTTCGGAAGGCGTGAGCACCCGTTGGGTGTCGGCGGTCGGCGCCGAGGGTGGGCTCGGTGGCGCTTACAGTTCACCCGCCGTGGGCCGATATGTCTACGTCTCCGGCATCGACGGCTTCCTGTATGCCTTCGATGGATCTGCCGGCGCCGGCTCGGCCCAGGTGGTTTGGCGCCAGCCCCAGATCGAGGCGGAGGACATGCCGCCGCTGGTCAGCAGCCCGGCGCTGGACGAAGCCGGCGGGATCATTGCCGTTGGCTCCGAAGACGGTGGCCTCTACGCTTACAACGCCCTGACCGGGGATAACCTGCGTTGGTCGCCCTTCCGCACCGAGGGGAAAATCTGGTCAACCCCGGTCCTGCGCAACGGCGTCGCTTACTTCGGCTCGCAGGACGGCAGTGTTTACGCCGTCAGTCTGGAAACCGGCGCTCTCATCTGGCGCTTTGACACCGGAGGCGCGGTAGTCGCTACCCCGCTCATCCACAAGAACCTCCTGATAGTCGGCTCCTTTGACCGCCAGTTGTATGGCCTCGGCCTGAATGATGGCCAACCACGTTGGCAATTCGGCGCCGAGAACTGGTGGTGGGCAACCCCCGTCTCTTCCGGCCGCGCGGTGTACGCCGCCTCCATGGATGGCAACGTGTACGCCCTGGACGACAACGGTGTGCTGCTTTGGACCTACGACATGGGAGATCCCATTGTCGCTGATCCCGTGCTGGTGGAACGTGGTCTGGTGGTCGCGTCGCAGGAGGGCCGGGTCGTGCTCCTTCGCGCTTCGGTTTCCGCCCAGGAGCCTCCCCAGGAAATCGCCTCCTTCAGCATCCGCGACGGCGAGATCAAGGCGCCCCTGGTTAAATCGAGCACCATCGGCTTCGGCGGCTCCAACGAGCAAGAGGTCGTTTACGTCGGTACCGATGACGGGAAGGTCCGCCGGCTTCAGGTGCTGTCCGGCTTTACGCCCCATTGGTGCTACGACACGGAGGACAACGTGCTATGTCCCCGCAACTAGGAACCCGGAACTGCCGCCACGACGGCGACAGGCAGGCATAAGTGGAATTCCTCTCCCCATTCCTTGACGTGTTCGGCCTCATTTGGGACGAGGTGATCATTCGGCCCATGCTCAACACCCTGCTGGTGTTGTATGTGTTCTGCTTCTCCCAGATGGGCGTTGCCATCATCGTGTTCACCGCGCTGGTACGCGTGGCGACCATACCCCTGACTGTGCGTCAGTTGCGGCAAATGCGCGCCATGACGGGCATGCAGCCCCGGGTCCGCGAAATCCAGCAACGTTACGAGGGCGACCGTCAGCGAATCTCCCAGGAGACCATGCGGCTCTACCGCGAAAGCGGGGTGAACCCAATCGGTTGTCTGGGCCCGTTGATAGTGCAGATGCCCATCCTGATCGGTTTGTTCCGGGTCCTGATCCTTACCCTGTTCAACAACCCGGAAGACTTGGTGAAGCTTTCGGACAAGCTGTATTCTTGGATCACCTTCGCCCCGATCCATTCGGCGGTGCCGGTCAACAACACCTTCCTCTGGCTCGACCTCAGTCAGCCGGACCCGTCGCCCATAGTTATGCCCATATTGGTTGCTGTCACCACTTGGGTGCAGCAGAAAATGACGCAGATGCCGTCTCCGGACCCGCGTCAGCAATCCAGCCAAACGATGATGTTGTGGATGATGCCCATTTTCCTTGGAGCATTCTCCCTGGGCTGGCCCAGCGGACTGCCCCTTTATTGGGTGGTTTCCAACCTCATCGGCATCACGATCCAGTATTTCATCACCGGTTGGGGGCCGTTGTTCCCGCTGTTCCCACGACGGGGGCAGGGCGCGGAAGAAGCCGCGCCGTCAGTCCCGGCTCCCGAACCGCAGGAGAGTAGACCCGATGGATCAGATAGTGCAAACCGGGAGAACCGTAGAAGAGGCCGAAGAGCAGGCGCTCGCAGCTCTCGACGCCGACCGCAGCGAGGTAGAGGTCGAAATACTAAATAGGGGCCGTCAGGGGTTCCTGGGCATCGGCGGCGAGCTGGCCGAGGTCCGCGTCACTCGCATCGGCGCCGCTCCACCCGCGGCCCCCGAATACGCCGAACCCGACGAGAATGCGCCCGACGATGACGAACCGGCGCGGGACGACGAACCCGCGGTGGCCGATGCGCCGGCTCCGGTTCTGGCGATAACCCCGGGCACCCCCGCGGGAACCGCCGTGCAGGCCATCCAGCGTATCCTCACCGCCGTCGGCGCCGAAGTCGACGTGACCCTACGCTCTGAGCACGACGAGTTGGCCGGCGGGCCCGTGATCGACATCAATGGTCCCGACTCCGGGCTATTGATCGGCAGACGGGGCAATACCCTGCATTCGCTCCAGTTCATCGTCCAGAGCATCGTGCGCCAGCAGTATGATGAGGATGTCCGGATTTCTCTGGATGTCGAACAGTACCGCCAGCGTCGCGAGGATTCCCTCCGCGAGATGGCTGACCGCGTCGCCGACCGCGTACTACAGACCGGCCGCAGCATTACGTTGGAGCCCATGGCTCCTTCTGATCGCCGGGTAATTCACCTGTATTTGGGCGAGCGCGAAGGTGTCCGCACCGAAAGCGTCGGGTTTGGCGACGCCCGTAAAGTGCAGATTATCCCGGAGCGGGACTGAATCCTCTCCCACAGCGTCAACCGCCGTTAATGTTCGGCAGTGGTGGTGCCGCCCCAGATGTGTATCCGCTTGCGTTCAAACCCCGTTTTTGAGCACAGTACGGCAACTTTCTTGACCGGGGAGTTGTCGTCCGGGCGACGGGGTTTGCCGCTTCGTCACGCTTTTTTCAGCGGCAAGCTGGGTTTGGATGATGGTCTCTGCCACGTTGACCCGCCGCCGGCTGCAAAATAGAATGCAACCATGAAATGGCAGGCGCCGATCTATCCGGGCGATACCCCTCTCGACCATCCTCGTGAGGAGTGTGGAGTCGTGGGCGTTTATGCCCCGGGTTCGCACAGCGCCACGTTGGTGTCCATCGGCCTGTTCGCGTTGCAGCATCGCGGCCAGGAATCGGCCGGCGTGGCCGTAGCCGACCAACGTCAGATCAGGATGCACACCGGCATGGGCCTGGTATCGGAGGCCTTCCGGGATGGCGACATTGACGGTATTACCGGCGGCGTGGCAATCGGCCACACCCGGTACTCCACCACCGGCGCCAGCCGTAGCGCGAACGCCCAACCGCTGCTTGTCGAAGGATTGAATGGTCCGTTGGCGGTGGCCCACAACGGCAACATCATCAACGCCAGACAGCTGCGCGAGCAAATTCAAGCCCAGTGGGATTGCACCTTCCAGACCAGCACTGACAGCGAGGTCGTAGCGCATCTGCTGGCTAACGCCCCTGGCGAGAATTGGCCGGAAAGGGTTTTCCACGCCATGGCCCGAATGCAGGGGGCGTTCTCCCTGGCCTTGCTGACGCCGGATGCAATCATCGCAGTTCGCGATCCCTTGGGCATTCGTCCGCTGTGCCTTGGCCGACTTGAAAATGGTTGGGTCGTCGCTTCAGAGACCTGCGCCCTGGACCACATGCAGGCGGAGTTCACCCGTGAACTCGAGCCCGGCGAGGTGGTCGTGATCAGCGCCGACGGCGTGCAGGCCGCGATCTACAAAGACGCCTCCCGCCGCGGTCGCGCGCTGTGCGTGTTCGAATGGATTTATTTCGCCAGGCCGGACAGCGTCATGGATGGCCAGCTCATGCACACCGCGCGGGAGGACATGGGCGCTCAATTGGCCCGGGAGCATCCCGTCGATGCGGACCTGGTGATTGGCATCCCCGACTCGTCCACATCCGCCGCCGTGGGCTTCGCCCGCGAATCCGGTATTCCCTTCGCCAACGGGTTGGTTCGTAACCGTTACGTCGGACGCACCTTCATCGAACCCGAGCAGCAGCGACGGGACCGCGGGGTCCGCCAGAAGTTCAACCCCATGCCCGCGGTCATCGGCGGCAAACGCCTCGTGGTGGTGGACGATAGCATCGTCCGCGGCACTACTACTCCCCACGTCGTGGACCTCCTTCGCCGCGCCGGCGCCGCCGAAATACATCTCCGCGTGTGCGCCCCGCCCATCAAGCATCCCTGTTATCTCGGTGTGGACATGGCGACCCGCGGTGAGCTGATCGCCGCTAACATGACCATACCCGAAATCTGCGAGTTGACCGGCGCCGATTCGTTGGGTTACCTCAGCGTTCGCGGCTTGATGGACCTGGTTCACGGGCAGCGGGGTGGGTTCTGCGACGCCTGTTTCACCGGCAACTATCCGGTCCCGGTGCAGCTGGAACTGACTAAACAGTCCCTGGAACGGTCCGGCACCTGATGACCGCTGGCGAAATCGGCGCGGCTGCCCCTACGTCGGCCGAGTACGAAGCCGCCGGCGTCGCCCTGGACGCCATGGATGGGGTGAAGGATCGAATCAAGGCCTTTGCTGCCATGACCCACGGGCCGGAGGTGCTGGACAGCGGCGGTGGTTTCGCCGGTCTGTTTGCCCTCGGCGGCTATCGGGATCCCGTCCTTGTCGCTAGTACCGATGGGGTGGGCACCAAGCTCAAGATAGCGGCCCAGCTGGGCCATTTCGAGGGGGTCGGTCAGGATTTGGTCACCCTCAACGTGAACGACATCCTGACCAAGGGTGCGCGCCCACTGTTCTTCCTGGACTATGTGTCGTTCAGTGCGTTCGATGAGCATCGCCTGGAAATGCTGATGCGGGGCATGGTCTGGGGTTGCCGCGAGGCCGGTTGCGCTCTGATCGGCGGCGAAACCGCGCAGCTCCCCGGCGTCTACGCGGAGGCCGATTTCGACCTTGCGGGTTTCGTCGTCGGCGTGGCTGAACGGGACAACTTGCTCGACGGCAGTCGCGTCGTCCCTGGCGACCGGCTCATCGGCATACCCTCCAGCGGCGTGCATACCAACGGATTTTCCCTCGTCCGCCGGGTATTCAACACCGACGAGTATCCGGACGCGCTTTTCCGTCCCTGCCCTGGTCTGCCACGTAACCTGGGCGACGAGTTGATGGTGCGCCACCGCGCGTACTACCCTTTGTTGGAACCCTATCTGGGCAGCATCAAAGCGTTGAGCCATATTACTGGCGGTGGACTGCCTGGAAAAATGCCGGCGTCGCTCCCGGGTGGAGTAACCGCCGAGTTTCACGTTGGCGCCTGGCCCATTCCCCCCGTCTTCGACGCGATTCAACGGGCCGGCGGGATCAGTGACGAGGAGATGTACCGCGTGTTCAACATGGGTCTGGGCATGGTCGCCGTGTGCGACCCCGACCGGGCTTCCGAGTTGTTGTCCGGACTGCCGGACGCTATGGACGTCGGTCAAATCGTCGAGAGTACCGGTCCGAACCGGACCGTATTCCGGACTGCTTGACCCGGAAAAGGTGGAGGTTGCTATGAATCTGAAAAACCCGTTCCGCCGTGATGCTCGCCCAAACGCCGCCGACAAATCTGAACCCATACTTGATGTCATGCGCCCTTGGTGGGCCTGGGGCCCTTTGGGTCTGATCTGGTATGGGGGCCACGACTCGGGATCCCATAACGACGCCGGCCAGTTCCACAACCCGGGCGACGCCGGCGGTCACAACCACACGGTTGATCCCGGCGGCGGTTTCGGAGGCTTCGACGGCGGAGCCGGCGGCGTCTAGTTCCGTCCAAATTTCACGAGGAGATAGCCAGGGAGTTGAAAGCTTTGCTCAGCGTATTCGACAAGTCCGGCATCGAGCAATTCGGCAAATCTCTTGCCGATGCCGGCTATGAACTGATCAGCACAGGCGGCACTCACCGCAGCCTCGCCGACGCCGGTGTTCCCGTAACTCAGGTGTCCGACGTCACCGGTTCGCCCGAAATCCTGGACGGCCGCGTCAAGACGCTGCATCCGGTGATACACGGCGGCCTGCTGGCGCGCCGCGATTTGCCGGCACACATGGTCGAGTTGGAGCAGCACGGCATCGGGGCTATCGATGTCGTTGTCGTAAATCTCTATCCCTTCGTCGAAACAATCAGCAAAGCCGGCGTCACGCTGGACGACGCCCTGGAGAACATCGACATCGGCGGCCCCACGATGCTCCGCGCCGCCGCCAAGAACTTCCCTTCCGTCGCCGTCGTCGTGGACCCTTCCGATTACTCGTGGGTCGCGGACGCGTTGTCCGGTCCCGGATTGGACGCCCAACAGCGACGCGGCCTAGCCGCCAAGGCCTTTCAGCACGTCGCCGTGTACGACGCCGCCGTCGCCGGATACCTTTCTAACGATCCTGCTTCCGAAGAGGAAATGCCTGTGCAGGTGACCATCGGCCTTACCCGGGTGGCCAGCCTGCGCTACGGCGAGAACCCCCACCAGAGGGGCGCCTTGTACGTCACCGCCGGCGGAGGCGAGGGAGGTCTGGCCCGGGCCACTCAATTGCACGGTCGGGAACTGTCCTTCAACAACCTGACGGATGCCGACGCCGCCTGGCGCACTGTCAGCGACTACGGCGAGCCCTCGGTCTGCGTGATCAAGCATGCCAACCCGTGTGGCCTCGCATCGCGCGACGACGTTGCCGAAGCGTATCAACTGGCCTACGAGGGTGATCCCATATCCGCCTTTGGTGGCATCGTCGGTTTCAATCGCAACGTCACTGCCGCCGCTGCCCAGGCCATGGACCCCGTATTCTACGAAGTGGTTGTCGCGCCCGGATACGATGACGACGCTCTCGAAATCCTCCGCCGGAAGCGCAATCTGCGTATCTTGACCGTCGACCCGGTCGCCGGTTCCCCGGGTTCCGTGGATTACGATGTCCGTCCTCTCAGCGGCGGTGTCCTGGTACAAACTCCCGACGTCGTTGAAGAGTATCCCGATGCCTGGACTACCGCCACCGAGCGTGCTCCAAACCGGTCGGAGTTGGCGGACTTGGCCTTCGCCTGGAAATCGGTGAAGCACATCAAATCCAACGCCATCGCCTTCGTCAAGGACCGTACCCTCGTCGGCATGGGCGCCGGGCAACCCAACCGCGTGGTCAGCGTGCACCTGTCACAGCGCGCCGCCGGCGAAAAAGCCGCCGGGTGCGTCCTGGCCTCCGACGCTTTTTTCCCATTCCCCGACAACATCGATCTCGCTGCCGAGGCAGGGATCACCGCCATCGTCCAGCCCGGCGGCTCAATTCGCGACGACGAGGTGATTGCCGCGGCCAACCAGGCCGGCATCGCCATGGTGTTCACCGGCGTTCGTCACTTCCGCCACTGACCGTCCCTGTTGGACGCCTACCTGGACATCGAGACCACCGGTTTCATCGGTGGTCAATCCTACCCGACTGTCGTCGGCATCGCGGTTGACTTCCCCGGTGACTGGTCGACCACCCAGTTGGTAGGGGACGGCATTACCTCCGACGCGGTTCTCCACGTCCTCGGGGGTGTGACGACCCTCTACACCTTCAACGGCGCCACCTTTGACCTCCCATTCCTGGCATGGAAGCCCGGCGTGGATCTGCGCCGGTGCTTCGAGCATCAGGATCTCATGCGAGTATCCCATCGTGCCGGCCTCAAGGGCGGGCTGAAAGCTATCGAGAAAGCCTTGGGAATAGCGCGGAATCTGCCGGATATGGGCGGCTACGATGCCGTGTTGCTGTGGGAAAAGTTTCGTCGCGAAGATAACCGCGACGCTTTGGATATGCTTCTTGAGTACAACCGGGAGGATGTCGAAAACCTGCGCGTCCTCCGGAAAATATTGGAGGACGAAAGTTGGAACTGGGATTGAAAGGTAAGAATGTGCTTGTAACCGGCGGCGGCAACAATATCGGTCGGGCCATTGTGCTCGCGTTTGCCTCCGAAGGATGCAACGTAGCTATCGCCGAGTTGGACCACGCCGCCGGCAAGCGTGTCGCTGCCGAAGTGTCCGCCCTTGAGTCCGGCGCTTCCGCCATCGTTGTCGACGCTGACGTGACCGATCAGGCCCGCACCGTCGCCATGATGAACGAGGCGATTGATCGCTTGGGAAGCGTGGACGTTCTGGTCAACAACGTTGGCTGGACCATCGACCGCCTCTTCATGGACAAGTCACGAGACGAGCATGTCAAGGAAGTGGACGTCAACCTCTGGGGCGCCATCAATTGCATCCATGCCGTCCTTCCTCACATGATCGAGCGGCAATCCGGCGCGATAGTCAGCATCAGTAGCGACGCCGGCAGAATAGGTGAATACCGTGAGGCCGTCTATTCAGCCTGCAAGGCCGGCGTGACCGCCCTGAGCAAATCCCTCGCCCGCGAGAACGGCCGCTACGGTCTCCGCTTGAACATGGTGTGCCCCGGCTTGGTTGTTCCCGATCAGTCGGAGGTGGCCGGCTCGGAGAGCATGTGGAGCCAGGGCATGCAGGACCTGTTCACGGACGACGTGATCGAGCGGGTGAAACGCGCCTACCCGCTCCGCCGCATGGGTTCCGCCCAGGAAGTCGCCAACGCGGTAGTTTTCCTCGCTTCCGACGCTGCCAGTTTCATCACTGGCCAGACCCTCAGCGTCTCCGGTGGCTACACCATGATGTAGCTCGCTCGCCGCGCTCGAAACAAAGTTTAGGGGCGGGTCCAAGACCCGCCCCTAACTATCGGTTTATCGGGGGCGAACGATCATTCGACCCCGACTGAGTGGCGCTGTTTACCGCTGGTTGGTGCCAACCAGGGCCCAGGCCTTCTCTTCCATCGCCGGGACCACGGCCTGCACCAGGTCGTTGTCCAAGCCGGAAGCGACGGTCGGGTAGCCCGCCCGCTCGATCATGCTGGCCAGATTGCCGGCCTTGAATTGGTCGAGGGTCCAAGCCAGCGTGTGGCCGCTGGTGGTCACGTCCCAATAAATCCGAACGTCCTGGTTGCGCGGGCCGTAGTGATAGTGCGGCGCGATCTCGAAGCAGTCGAAGGCCAGCAGCTCGAACTCCTGCCCCAGGTGATCGGTCAGCACGTGGATGGCCACGCCGCGGTCGTTGGCCGCGCCGATGTTGTCGCGGAACTCAACGCCGAAACGGATGTTGCCGGCTTCGTAGATGTGGTCGCCGCGGAAGTGCGTGACAGTGCGCCGCTCGTCGCGGACCTTGCCCAGCGCGATCTCTTCCACTTCGTCCATCTTGTTCGCGTCGATGCCGTTCATCTCAACAGCGGACGCCAGATCGTCGTACCCGGCTCGGCGTACCATCGAGGGCAGGTTCGTCCGGATGTTCTTCAGCGTCCAGCCCAACGGCGTGCCGACCGTGGTCTTGTCCATGTGCAGCCGGATGTTCATGTTCTCCGGCCCGTAGTGGTAGTGTGGGTCCTGGTCGAAGCAGTCGAACCGCAGGATCTCGGTGTCGTGTCCGTCAATGTCGCCGTACACTTGCACCATCAGGCCCTGGTCGGGCATGATTTCCTTGCGGTAGGACAGGGTTACGTCCACCGGCCCAATATTGATAACGGTGTCTCCCTTTTCCATGAGCTCGCCTCCTCCTGGAATGTGGATTGGTTTGGCTGTCACGGTTGTCGTGACGATTCCTTTGTGCGGATTATAGCACTGCGGGAAATTAGCGCAAGAACACTTTTCAAAAGTTCGGCCAAATCCGGACCAATCGTGTCCGCGCCCCTTATAATTCGGTTGTTTCTTTCACCCCATGCCCCAGCGACGTCACATCCCGATCACTGCCGATTTTCCCGGCGCTGCCTGCCCACCCGGTAGCGTCATTCGCTTCGTTGGGAGCGTTGACGGCGATCGCCATGCTACTGTCACCTCAATCCGAACCCGCCTTGCTCACGCTATCGATGACGATGGAGTGGAGTGGAGGGTTCCCTATTCCGCTGTCCAGTCCGTCGATAGCGCGCCGGTGCCCGAATGCACGCTGCGTGAAATCGAAACCCTGGGTCAACGCCTAGTGTCCGAATTCCAATCTCGTGGAGTCTTGCCCTCGGCTTGGGCCTTCGGGTTCGATCTCGCTACGTCCCGCGCCGGCGTCTGCCGCTATGCTGAGCATCGCATCGACCTGTCCGTCAGCTATTGTCTCGCCGCCACCCGCGCGGAGATCCAAGATACTGTGCTCCACGAAATCGCCCATGCTATCGTCGGGCCCCAACATAACCACGACGCGGTTTGGAAGGCCAAGGCTCGCGAGATCGGGTGCGCCGGCGAGCGTTGTCACCGTGTCCAGCACTCAACTCCAAAGTGGGTCGGAGAGTGCGATTGTGGGCAGCAATGGTTCCGCCAAACCCTGCAGCGCCGCATCATGCGCAACCGGGCGTGCGCCAAATGTGGGGGCGTAATAACCTGGCGCAGGAACACCAACGTATCCGCGTAGCCCGGCGCCTACGTCTGATTCTTCGGTCTGGTCTGAGCGCGTCCCGGGGCGATGCTATAATGCTGCCGCCGCCGCCGTCGTTGGGTCTGGGAGCGCCTCCCGTCAAATCAGCTCACGGCCAGGAGATTTTCGCATGAAGATAGGTGTCAGCATTCCCCGTTTGCCGGACGCCGAGGGTATCCGCGAGTTCTGCGAACGCGCTGAACGGCTGGGTTTCGAGTCGGTGATGGCTGGCGATCACATTGTCCTTCCCGTGGACGGTACCAACCAGTATCCGTACACACCCACCGGCGCCTTCCAGCGCCCGTCTGACGAACCCTTCCTCGAGACCATGACCATGCTCGGGTTCATGGCCGCCTGCACCAACGAAATTCGCTTGGGCAGCACCGTACTGATCCTACCCTACCGAAATCCCGTGGTTCAGGCCAAGATGTTCGCTTCACTGGACGTGCTGTCGGGTGGCCGTATCATCTGCGGCGTGGGTGTCGGATGGCTGGAAAAAGAATTCGACATCCTGGGCGTCCCTTATGCCGACCGTGGGCCCATGACCGACGAATTCCTTGCCATCTTCAACGCCCTGTGGACCGAAGAGACGCCGGATTTCCAGGGCAAGTACTACCAGATCGACGGTATCTACTTCGAACCCAAACCCATCCAGCAGCCACGCATCCCGATTTGGGTCGGCGGTCACACCCGACGCGCTCTGCGTCGCACCGCGAAATATGGCGACTGCTGGCATACCACTCGCCAGACCCCCGACTTCGTAGCCGAAAATCTTCCCTACCTCCGCGAGCAGACGGAACTGGCCGGCCGCGACCCGGCTGACATAACAATCTCGCTCAAGCGCAGCCTGCACTTCACCGACATGGGCGGCGCCGACGAGGGTGTGGGTGTCCGTTCCGGCGGCGCTCTCATCAACACCACCCAGGCCGTTATAGACGATGTCCATTACTGCAACGAGTTGGGAATCGATCAGCTGACCTTCGACTTCCGCGTCGACGGCATCGGCCCGTGCATTCAGGTGATGGAACACCTGGCAGAGCATATCCTTCCCGTTGCCGAACGGTTCGGTTAGGGCATTACGCGCCGCCGTGAACTGAATTGGGGCGAGTGCAAAACTCGCCCCTGGTTATTGTGTCGGTGCCGACCGCTTACAGGCCGCTTTCCTTGAACCACTCCGCGCGTTCGACCAAGTGCTCGGCGGTCATGCGCATTTGCTCGATCTGCTCGTCCGAAACCGCCCGCTTCACCGATCCCGGAACACCCGCCACGAAGCTGCGGTCGGGCACGTCTACGTTGGACAGGACCACCGCGTTGGAGGCAATCAGGCACTCCTTGCCGATTGTCGACTCGGTCAAAAACGTGCAGTTGTTGCCCAGTAGACTCCCTGTGCCAATGCGGTCGCCGTGCACCACCACGCAGTGTCCAATTGAGACATAGTCCTCGATCACCAGCCCGTCGCCATGCACCACGGAACCCTCCTGGACGTTGACGTGATTGCCGATGGTGATGAGCTCACCGTCTCCCCGTATCGTCACACCCGGCCAGATGCTGCTGTACTCGCCGATCACCACGTTGCCCACCACGTAAGCGGCCTCGCTGATCCACGCGGTGGACGCGATCTTCGGTTCAATGCCACGCAAGCTACGTATCAAGATGCTTACCTCACCATAGAGCGCCCCGACCCCTGCGAGCCGGGACGCCGTTTTCCTCGGAAATTATAGCGCGGTGCAGCCGCGGCAAAAAGCGGCCGGGATCACTCCCTCCACTCTTTCACCGCCTGCCGTGCCTGCCGCTCCCGTTCCCGCTCGATGATGGTGCGGCGTTTGTCGTACTGCCGCTTTCCCCGAGCGACGCCCAGCTCGACCTTCGCGTGGTGGTTCTTCAGGTAAAGGCGCAGCGCGGCCAGAGTCAATCCCTTTTCCGCCATCTGGGATGCCAGCTCGCTGATTTGGCTGCCATGCACGAGGAGCTTGCGCACGCGCCGCGGCTCATGATTCATGTAGCTACCCGCATCATACGGCGCGATGTGTGCCCCGTGGAGCCACAACTCTCCGCCCTGCACGCGCGCGAAGGCGTCGCGCAGGTCAACCTTTCCGGCGCGAATTGACTTGATCTCGGTACCGGTCAACACCAGGCCCGCTTCTACTCGGTTCAGGATCTCGTAGTCGTACAACGCTTTACGGTTGACCGCGACCTGACGGTTGTCACCGGTGCCGGTGGCCTGGGCTTTCTTTTTGCTGTTCCTGTTCTTTCGCGGCATGATCGGCCGTTTCTTCTCTCCCGGGAGTGTGGTCGCGTATTGCCCGTCTGTCCTGGTGGATTGGGGTAATGCGGGATGTTATCGCACGGCAATTTGCTCGTCTAGAACCTCAAAAGCGCGTTTCAGCGCAACATCTTGCTCGAATTCTATGGGTAGAGGATGCGCCTCAGCTTCAATCTCGATGTCTGGGGTGACCCCCTCGCCTTCTATCTGAGTGCCGTCCGACAGGTACCACCGGCGGATGGTGAAGTAGATCGCCGAACCATCGGACAGCTCGCGGGCAATGTTGACGCTGCCCTTGCCGAAGGTGCTCGATCCCACCACTATTGCGCGCCCGCTGGTTTGAATCGCGCCGGCCATGATTTCGCTCGCGCTGGCCGAAAACTGGTTGACGATCACCACCAGCGGCACGTCGGTGGCCGGTCCTCGCCGGACCGCCTCGTAGTCGTTCCGGTCGCCGTCGGCGTCAATCTCGTACAGGATCGTTCCACTATCCAAAAACAGATCGGTAACACTGATCACCGACGCCAACAGACCCCCAGGATTGTTTCGCAAGTCCAGTATCAAACCGCGCCCGCCCGCGGCCTCCAGCTCATCCATCGCCCGCCGCACTTCTTCTTCTGTGGTATTGGAGAAACTGTAGATCCAGAGGTGGCCAATCCCGTCTTCCAGCATACGAAACGCGGTGCTCTCGATCGGAATGCGCCCCCTGGTCACCGTGATGCTCGCGTCTTCGAATTCCCCCACGTGTCTCACCAGCAGCGTAACCTCGGTACCGCCGGGCCCCCGTATAAGGTTCACCGACTCGACCAGCGTCAATCCCTCAATGTCTTGCCCATCCACCGATAAGATCAGGTCTCCCGCGCGAATGCCGGCCTCCTCGGCCGGCGCCCCGGGAATCGGGGCAATCACCGTTAGACCCGCTTCTGTCAGCGTGACCTGCGCCCCGATGCCCTCAAAGTAACCTCTGTAGCCTTCCTGATCTCGGGAGTGCTGTTCTGCGGTGAGATATGAAGCGTGTGGGTCGTCCAGGGCGGCCAGCATGCCGCGGATAGCCCCTGCCGACAGGTTGCCTGGTTCCAGCACTTCGTGGTCGACGTGGTCGTCCAACAGGATGCGGTACGCCTCTGCCACGGGGCCCAGTTCGGCGGGCAATTGATCGCCCGGCGGGATCGGCTCCGTGGCGACGGCGCTCACGCGGTTGCAGCCAGCCAAAACCACGAGCAATGACAGGGCAATCAGCAGTGGCGGCAACCTCGCGGCTGTCAAGCGATCACTCATTGATTGCATTGTAGCATGCACCTTTTCGTTGACACTCCGTCGCGCCCGCTGATAGCATCGCTGGCACGTCATTCGCGCAGGCAGGAGTTGGAATTTGGTCGGCATCGCAGCCTATGGCGCGTACATCCCCCGCTATCGTCTGGGCGCGGAGACCGTTGGCTGGAACTCGCGCCAGGAACGGGCGGTCGCCAACTTCGACGAAGATAGCGTGACCATGGCCGTCGCCGCCGGATCAGACTGTCTCGCACGGCGTGACCGGTCGCTCATTGATGGCATCGTGTTCGCCAGCACGACCCCGCCCTACGCCGAAAAACAGTGCGCCGCCATTGTGGCTGCGGCCTTGGATCTCCGGAACGACATTTTCGCGGTCGACGTCGCGAATGTGCTCCGAGCCGGAACCAACGCGTTGCTTACCGCCGTGGATGCCGTCGCTTCCGGACGGGTCCGCCAGGTTCTCGTGGTTGTCGCCGACAGCCGCCAGGGCCCGCCCCGGGGCGAGACCGAACGCGCATCTGGCGACGGCGCCGCTGCTTTCGTCATCGCCGACCAGGGAGTGGTCGCTGAACACGTCGGCAGCCACTCGGTGACCGATAACATGCTCGATGCCTGGCGATCTCCCGGTGATCCCTTCGTCCGTACGTGGGAAGACCGTTTCGCTACCGAAGAGGGTATCGAGCGCATCGTGCCCGGCGCAGTCAGCGGCTATTGCCAGCGCACCGGCACGGCATTGTCCGACGTCGCCAAACTCGCCCTGTACGCCCCTGATGCCCGCCGTCATTCCCGTCTGGCCCGCCAGTTGGGATTCGCCGACAACCAGGTCCAGAACCCGCTGTTCGGCTCAATTGGGAACACCGGCGCCGCCTTCGCTCCCATGCTCCTGGCCTCAACGCTGGAGACTGCTGCCCCGAACGACCTGCTGCTGACCGTGTCCTACGGGGACGGCAGCGACGTTGTCGGCTTCCGCGCCACTGCGGCTATCACCCACGCTTCTCGCCCGACCATGGGAGTGTCCGGTTGGCTCGAAACCAAGCGCATCCTCGGGCACTACGAAACCTACGCCCGCTGGCGCGAAGTCTGGACGTTGGACGACGCTTCCCGTCGCCCCGCTGCCGCGTCCCCGTCCGTGTCTGCTCTGTGGCGCGAGGAGGACAAGAACGTGCGGCTCTATGGCGCCCGATGCCGGAACTGCGGTTACGTCCAGTATCCTGCTCAACGGGTCTGTGTGGAATGCCGCAAGATAGACCAGGGCGAGCCGCTACGCCTGAGCGAGACGCCGGCCGAACTGTTTACATATTCCATGGATTATATCGCCGGCGCGGTCGATACCCCGCTCGTGGTGGCGGTCGTGGATTTCGAGGGCGGCGGTCGTGTCCTTTGCATGATGACCGACCGTGAGTTGGACGAAGTCCGCATTGGCATGCCGGTGGAGATGAGCTTTCGCAAGCTGCGCGTCGTCAACGGTATCCACAACTATTACTGGAAAGCCATACCCAGGCGCACGCCCCATCCGGCGGCGGTGGCCGCATAATTTGGAGGAACAAGCGATGAGCGGAATACGAGACCGGGTCGCCGTGGTCGGCATGGGATGTACGCGTTTTGGTGAGCGGTGGGACGCCTCCGCGGCGGATCTCATGGTCGAAGCCGCCTACGAAGCCTACGAGGATGCCGGGCTGGAAACCGGCGACATTCAGGCAGCTTGGCTTGGCACCGTCAGCAGCTTTCGCACCGGCCAACCATTGGCCGAGGCGCTCAAGCTGGACTACATACCCATTACACGGGTTGAAAACGCCTGCGCCACCGCCACCGACGCTTTCCGCAACGCCTGCTATGCCGTGGCCGCCGGCGTGTACGACATCGTCCTCGCCATGGGTGTGGAAAAACTCAAGGACAGCGGTTTCTCCGGCCTGGCCATCGCCGCCGGCCCTGGGTCCGACGTGGAACCTCCCACCCCGCCGCCGTCCCAATTTGCCATGGCCGCCACCCGCTATTTCCACCACTACGGCATCGAGTACGACGATGGCAAACGCACCCTCGCCCAGATCGCTTCCAAGAACCATCACAATGGGACGTTGAATTCCAAAGCTCACTTCCAACGCGAGGTCAGCGAGGAGCAGATCATCAACGCCCCAATGATCGCCTGGCCCTTGGGTCTGTACGACTGCTGTGGCGTCAGTGATGGCGCGGCGGCCGCCATCATCACCACGCCCGAGATCGCCCGTACCCTCCGCGACGACTACATCCTCGTCAAGGGCATCGGCCTCGCTGTGGGCGCGTTCGGCGTCCTGCGCAACGACTGGGACTTCACTTACTTCCCCGAAACCGTGCGCGCCAGCCAGGCTGCCTACGAAGAAGCCGGCATCACCGAGCCTCGCGCCGAAATCGACATGGCCATGGTCCACGATTGCTTCACCATCACCGAGTTGATAATCATGGAAGACTTGGGCTTCAGCCCTCGGGGTCAGGCCAGCGCCGACGTGGCTGACGGCGCGTTTTCACTGGAGGGCGATTTGCCGGTGAACACCGACGGCGGCCTCAAATGCTTCGGACATCCCATTGGCGCCAGCGGCATCCGCATGATCTATGAGGTCTACAAGCAGATGCAGGGCAAAGCCGGCGGCCGGCAGCTCCAGAAAGCCGACTTGGGCATCACCCACAACCTTGGTGGCCGTCCCGGATCGTTCACCTGCTCCGTGGCCGTGTTCGGACGCCCCGATTAGCGCCATCCGTCGGTATGGACCACTGCGCAATCGGCGCAAAGACTGTCCGGCCGGAGCCGCTAAAGCGGTTTCCGGCCGATTTTATGAGAGGACGCCACCATGCTTGGCCCAGTCAAAACCGTGGGAATCTACGTTGCCGACCAGCGAAAATCCGTCGATTTCTACGTGAGCATTCTGGGTTTCGAGGTCCGTCGACGGATGGAGATGGGGGGACGCTGAGTGGGTCGAAGTCGCCCCGCCCGGCGCCGAAACGTCCCTCGTGATTTATCCCAGGGATCTGATGCCCGATTGGGAAGAACGCAAACCCTCGTTGGTGTTTTACTGCGCCGACGTTGCTGCCACGGTGGCTGATTTTGAAGCGCGCGGGGTCCATATCGCGATGCCGCCCGCGGAATTGCCGTGGGGCACTTTCGCTGCCGTGGAAGACCCGGACGCCAACCGGCTGGGACTGACGGACCAATCGATCGGCTATCAACCCGAACCACCGGTTGCGAACCGGTAGCATTTCGGCCCAATCACAAGGGCAACACGCGGTTAATTATTGGAATTCGGCCAAACTTGCAAGCTCGGCCCAAGGCCGTCGCTCATCACGTATTGCTATAACTGGTGGCGATGGTGGCCGAGTTCACAGAAACGCATGATTTGGTCCGGGTCTCCGGCCGTGGAGCGTTGGTCAATTTTGAAGTTGACGACCACGCGCCGCTCAATGACGCCTGCCGCGCACTCCGCGAGCACCTGGGCCGGAACCGTCACCTTTATGCCAGCGGTGAAGTTATCGCCAATATCGGTGCCCGCCTCCTCAGCGAATCCGATCAGGATCGTATCCGGAAAGTCATCGAGTCCGAATCGGGACTGCACGTTAAACAATTCTGGTGCCGGCCTGAAATCCTGGAGCGGGAGAGCCTGCGCATCGCCCGGTTGATGGAAGAGCAGGCAGTTGTCTTGGGCCTGCCTTTGCCCGGCGAGGAACCCGCCGTGCCACTGGCCGACGAAACCGAGGAGGACGATACGGTTGACGATGGTCCCTCTCCTTCGGTCGCTCCAGAAACGTGCCAACCTGAACCTGCTCGCACCGCCCTCGAAGAACCCTATCGAGTTCCTGTCGATATCGAACGCGGAAATCTGCGCGCTGGTGAAACCCGAATTTTCCCGGGCCACGCCGTCATTTTGGGCAACGTGAACCCGGGGGCGCAGGTGATCGCTGACGGCGACGTCATGGTGTTTGGCGGATTGCGCGGTATGGTCCACGCCGGCGCCAGCGGCGACAACACTGCCACCATCCTCGCCATGTCTATCGCCTATCCCGTGCTCCGTATCGCGGATTATTCGTGGCACCGCGACGGTCCTGCCAACGCGTTCGGACGCCAGAGCAATGATGGGAACGGCCCTACATTGGCCAGGGTGTCAAACGGCGCCATCCAGGTAGCCCCTTACTTGAAACCCAACTCCATCAACCAGGGAGGCAATCCCAATGAGCGGTAAGACCATCGTCATGACTTCCGGTAAGGGGGGCGTGGGTAAAACTACCGCAACTGCCAATGTTGGGACCGCCTTGGCCCTTCGCTCCAATCGGGTTGCCGTCATCGACACTGACATCGGATTGCGGAATCTCGACGTGGTGATGGGCCTCGAGAACCGCATCGTGTACGACCTGGTTGACATCGTCGAAGGGCGCTGCCGCCTCGAACAGGCGCTGATCCGTGATAAACATGCCGGCGAACTGTACCTGATCGCGGCGGCGCAAACCCGGGACAAGGATTGCATTACGACCCAACAACTCGTCGGATTGTGCGAAAGGTTGGAAGACGATTTCGACTACGTGATCGTCGACTGTCCGGCGGGTATCGAACAGGGCTTCCGCAACGCGATTGCTGCGGCCCAGGAGGCTCTCGTCGTTACCACTCCTGAAGTTTCAGCCATACGCGACGCTGACCGCGTGATTGGCCTTCTTCAGGCGGCCGAAATCCGCGATATCCGGCTCATCATCAATCGCATCAAACCCGAGATGGTTCGCCAGGGCAACATGATGGACGCATCGGACGTCTTGGAAATGCTTGCCGTTGACGCCGTCGGTTTGGTCCCGTCCGATGACCGCGTCATAACCTCTACCAACAGCGGGACACCTGTGGTGTACGACGGCCAATCGGCTTCCGGTCGCGAGTTCGTGCGTATCGCCGCCCGCATCGACGGCGAGCATATACCGTTGATCGACCCGCTTGACGAAGCGCCGACGTCCATCATGGACAAAGTGCGCAACATCATGGGGATCAACCGCAAGGCTTCCGCCCATGTTTGATTTGTTGCGCAAAAATCGCCGGCACCGCGGCGGAAACCCGCGGCAGGTCGCTCGGGAGCGAGTTCAATCGGCCATCCGCCGGGACCGGATGGAGGTCTCTGCGCCGCAGTTGACGGCCCTGCGCGACAGCATGCTTTTCACCATCAGGGAACACCTCCCGGTAGCTCCCGAGTTTACCGAGTTCGCGATTCAACGGGACGGCGACGAGCTTTTCCTGATCTCTCGTGTCCGCCTCCAGCAGGGTCACTAACCACCGCGCCCGCTTCGGCGGCTCAGGTATATCATCCGCCGTGTTACTCGATGTGACCTGCGGATGCCGAGCCCAACTTTTTGCGGTGGACACTCAGGTTTGATCCTTGCGCGAACGTGCTCAGCTTTCTGACCGCTGTTTGCGGTGGACAGGTTGCGCGATTGCGGGAGTCAGACTCGGTGACCATTACCCTCTTCTAATCCAATTTGACCCCCGGTTGCCGTGGGTTATAATGCCGCAACTACCCCGAGCTAATCACTGGTAACGACGGCATCAGCGCGTCGGCGGCGAACGTCTACCCGCACCTGACCTGCGCACGTGGCCGGATCACGTCGGTCGTCAAACCCGGTCTTGGTCGCACGCAGGAGTGTCGAAATGGCCACGCCTCCCGCCCCGCAGCGCAACTTCTTCGCGCAAAAAACCCATCGGTTCCTCGCGGCGCTGGTGTTCCGCGACTTCCGTTTTCTTGCCCTGGCGTCGCTGAGCAGTGGGAGCGGTGCGTGGGCTCTGATCGTCGCGCGCGGCGCATGGGTTTACAGCATTCCCGAGCTGCAGGGCAGTTGGGGCCTGTGGGTCGGTTTGATCACCTTCGCCGCCATGTCGCCGCGGTTCTTCGCCACTCCCTTCATCGGTTATCTAGCCGACAAGATGACCCGCAAGACCCTGCTGCAATGGGTCTACGCCCTGCAACTGATCCAAGCTTCGATCATGGCTATCTTGGTGATGATCGGTGTCGATAACCCGTGGTATGTGCTGATGCTAGCCGTCGTGAACGGCACCCTCCGCGCGACCCAGCAGACCGCCGCTCAGTCGTTGACGCCAAACTTGGTGCCCCGGGAACGGCTACCCAACGCCGTGGCGTTGAACGAAGCCATGCAGCAGGGTTCCCGCGCCGTCGGTCCCGCTATTCTGTTGGCTGTTTCCGCTTCGGTGGGCAGCAGCGTCCTGTTCGGTGGGGCCGGCGCGGCGTTCAGCATCCAGAACCTGGTGCTCACCATAGGGACGTCCGCGATCGTGTTCTGGGCCTGCGGGGTCTTCTATCTGGTTGCCTTGGTGTCCGCGCTCAGCATTCGTACCGTATCGTCCGGCGTCATTGACCGGCGGCGCAGTTTCTGGGCCAATACCGCCGCCGGGTTCGTTTACTCGTACAGCACTCCCCTGGTGTTCGGCATCATTCTCATGGCCCTGGCCCACTGCGTGCTGGTCATGTCCTTCGAGTCGATGCTACCCCCACTCGCCTTGGAGAAGCTGTCCCCGGATGGGGTCACGTTTAGCGAGAATGATGTTTACGCGCTGATGACTGCCCTGGGCATTGGAGCCTTGCTCTCTTCGATTTTCGTGGGCGGAATCGCCAGCCACATGACGCGCGGCCGGGTTTTCCTGTTCCTCGGTTTCACGAGCAGCCTGACCCCCATTGGGTTGGGGCTCTCCGCCCAGACCGGCATATCCATGTTCGCCGCGATTTTGATGGGGTTGGGTACCTCCGGCTTCATGACCATCACCCACACCATAATCCAGTCGGTTGTGCCGGATGACATCCGCGGCCGCGTCTCCTCGGTGTATTCCATGCACGTCGGCGGCAGCATGGCATTTGCCAACCTGCTCTACGGGCGCTTGGCGGACTTCTGGTCCCCGGGCAACGTTATGGCCGTGGCCGGCGCCGCATTTACCCTCGTGGTGGTTGGGACACTGATTGGCAGCGGTTTCTGGCGCGGCATCTACTTCCGCGGAGAGGCGCGCCCGGTAGTGGCTGCCGCCAGCCCGGCCGGCGGAGACGATTAGTTCTCCATAACCTCGCTGCGGCAGCGCCCTCCCCTTGACCGGTTGCTTCGCCGTTCGGCGCTGGCCAACATTTGGTCTTCGAGTGGGCGGGCTCCGCGCAGAGGATGAGCGGGGCGTTTGTTATCCTTACACCGGGACGTTGTAGATTTTCGGAGATGTACTGTGCCTTCTAACGAAATAACCCGCTACATGGAGACCACGCCACAATCCCGTGCAATTTGGGAAGAGGCTTGCCGGTACTTGCCTGACGGCGACAGCCGTCATTCCATCTTCTGGAACCCGTACCCGATCTTCACCGAATCAGCCCGGGGGGCGGTAGTCACCGACGCCGATGGCGTCGAGCGGCTCGACTTCATCAATACGATGACCACCATGATTCTCGGCCACGGGCCCGCACCCGTTCTGGATGCGGCCCGCCAGCAGATGGAGTTGGGCCTGGCCTACAACTCGCCCAACCGCCATCAGGTGGCGCTTGCCCGCTTGCTTTGCGAGCGAATACCCTCATTTGACCAGGTGCGGTTCACCAACTCTGGAACCGAGGCCACGCTCAATACCATCCGCGCTGCTCGCGCCTTCACCGGCCGCAGCAAGTTTGCCAAGGTGGAAGGTGGTTATCACGGTACCCACGACGCCGTACTGGTCAGCCTGCGGATCGACCCTTCCGCCGCGGGAGCCTACGATCATCCTGAGCCTGTCGCGTCGAGTGCCGGGCTGGCCGACGGGGTTTTGGACCAAGCGGTTATCGTTCCCTACAACGACGTGGAGGTCGCCCGGCGCATCCTGGACGAGAACCGCGAAGATTTGGCTGCGGTCATCGTCGAGCCTGTCATGGGCTCGGTTGGAATGCTTCCGGCGGACCCCGCCTATCTGACCATGCTGCGCGATTTCGCCGATGACAGCGGTGCGCTGCTTATCTTCGACGAGGTCATCAGTTTCCGCGTCGCGCCCGGCGGCGCTCAGGAATATTACGGCGTCACCCCTGACATGACCGCACTGGGCAAGATCATTGGCGGCGGCTTCCCGGTGGGCGCCTTCGGTGGTCGGTCCGACATCATGGCGCAATACAGTCCGGTCAATGGCGCGGCCATCGCCCATGGCGGCACCTTCAACGCTAATCCCGTCACCATGGCCGCGGGCGTAGCCACGCTCAATGAACTGACTCCAACCGTGTATCGCCGCCTGGCCGAGCTAACCGAGATGCTACGCCAGGGTATCCGCCAGGTGTGCTCCGAGCTGGAGCAGCCGGTGGTGGTGACCGGAGCCGGATCGCTCTTCGGCATCCACTTCGGCCACGGTCCACTCAACCACTATCGGGACATCGCCTCAACCGACAAGGATTTGGCCGGCCGCGTGTTCATCGGAATGCTCAACGAGGGCTTCTTGCTGGCCTCCAACCTAGTGGGCGCCCTTTCGACCTCCCTTGGCGAGGTGGAAGTTGACGCCTTCGTCCGCGGGTTCAGGCGCGTCCTGCAACGGCAGCTCGGCTGATCCGGCAGCGCCTTGCCAAAAGTTAGGGGCAGGTTCGCGAGCCTGCCCCCTTTTTGATGTTCTGTGCCCCTGTGATCAGTCCACTGGAGGACGCTTCTCCCACTTCTCCGGTACCGGATACACGGGCGTGGCGATCTTGCGGATGTTCTCGGTGGCGAACCAGTCCGCGCACTCCTCCCGCCACTTGACGAAGTGCGGAGCATTGCGATGCGCATCAACGGCCGCTTCGTCCTCGTACACCTCGAACAGGTGGATCTTGTTCTCGTCCTCATTGTCTTGCAAAACGTCGAAGCGCAGGCACCCCGGTTCATCGTTGTTCGAACCCTTCGCGTCCCCTAGCATGGAGGCCATGAACTGGTCCTTGAAGCCGGATTTGATATTGATTTCCACAATCAGCGCGATCATTTTTGTCTCCTTGGATGTCGGGGATTCCTCAGCGATTATAGTAGCGGCGATTATAGCAGCGACCGACGCAAAGTTGTAGAATGCCGCCATAGTCGGCTCGTCACACGGGAGGCAACCATGGCAGACATCCCAATCGTGTATACCCTCACGGTGTGTCCCGCATGCGATTCGTTGCGCGCTGCCTGGCGGCGCGAAGGCGTCGAATACGACGAACGCCGGGTCGACCAGAGCCAGGACACGTTGGACGAGGCTCTGGATTTTGGAGATGCCGTTCCCATCATCGTGTGGCCCGATGGCAAAGTGGAGATGGGTTTCCGCGGCCAACGCGGTTGAGAGATCGGCTGACCGGCCGGCGGCCTGTCCCCCGTAGGAATTTCGGAATTCGGTTCACTCAACATCCGTTGAACTCGAGAGGTGCAATCATGGTACGTGAAGCCAGCGTGGTAACGGCCGAGCGCTATGCTCAGGGTATGACCTACGACGACTATATGAGCAGCATCAATGTCAACAAGGCCAGGTTCGAAGAATATTACGCCAACGTTCAGTTGGATTCGGACCAGTCGTCCAGTCTCCGGGAATTGGCCTCATCCGAAGGCGGGCCCGCCCGCATGATGGTGATCGGCGAAGACTGGTGTGGCGACGTGGTGCGCGAACTGCCGGTCCTCGCACGAGTGGCCGAAGCGGCCGGAATTGAACTGCGCATTTTCCCTCGCGACGAAAACCACGACATCATGAACGAGTACCTCAAAGAGGGCCTGTATATGTCGATCCCGGTCGCGGTGTTTTACGACCAGGGCCACGAGTACATCTGCCATTGGATCGAGCGCTCCGCCACAGCCGGCCGGGAGCAGGGCGAGATCGAATCGACCATTCGGTCCGAGCAGCCGGATATATCGGACCAGGACTTCGGCCGCCAACGGCGCGCCCGGACTGCCGCCCGTGCGGGAGACTGGCAAAAAGCCACTGTTGACGAGTTGGTCGGCCTTCTGCAGGAACACCTGCACTGACGCCCAGCGCGGATCCCCAGGCAACCCGGTTGTGAGTGGGGGCGGACGAAGGTCCGCCCCCACTCTTATTCCACCTGTTCCAGCGTGAACCGGTAATCCTCGATCACCGGGTTCGCTAGCAGCCGGTCACACATGCCGGTAACTTCACTCTCGGCTTGCGTCAGGGCATCGGCGGCCACGCGGATTTCCAGGTACTTGCCGATGCGAACATCCTCCACGGTTTCGTAGCCCAGGCTGTGCAGACCGCCAATTACGGTCAGACCCTGGGGGTCGTTGACCGCCGGTTTCAGGGTAACGTAAACCCGTGCCAAAAACATGCTGGTTGCGCTGCCTCTCCGTTAGTCCGTGCGATCAGCCGCCGGACGATTGGGTCATGTCGATCCCGGTGGTGCAGGGCAGCCCGTTGGCGAATTCGGGGCCCGTGTTGGCCGGATAGTCGGCGAAGAACCTGGCGATCCGTTCCGGCTCGACACCTTCCATCCTGTCCAGGACTCCCCAAGTGGTCAGCGCAACCATCCCTTCCGGTATCGCCTGGTAGCGTCGGACAATCGCGAACTCGTGGGCCAGTGGGATCGCTTCCACGGCGGCTCTCAACTCCGCAACTTCGGCGTCGCTCGCCAGGTTGTAGCTGACGATGATGTTCCCGTGCTCCAGGTTGTGGACCAACAGTTCATCCGGTAAAGGATGGTTGTAAAACCCACAGTCGCTCCACGCGCCCCAGTGGCGGCCGGAGGTCGGCGGGACAGTGCTGTACCCGTCGGGCACCACATCGGAAATCTTCATTTGGGACGGGAAATGGTCCCGGCTCGGCATGGGATCCACCCGGATCGGTCCGCTAGTGGCCTGTACCGGGGGTTGTGTTGGCTCGGTGGGTTGCGACGTTGGCGTCGGCTCGGGCGTTATTGCCGGCATAGTGGGCTGAGGAGTCGGCGTGTGCGTGCTCGCGACTGGCGTTATCGTGTGGGTGGGCAATGGCGATGGCGTCGCGGTGGGCACCGGCGTAGCCGCTGCGACGGCGTCGTGCGTCGACTCTGGTATGGGAATCGGTTCTCTCGTTGTCTGACACCCCAGTAGAGCCAAGAACAATCCCAGGACGCAGGCAATCCCAAGCGTCGCCCGCACACTCATCACGCCGGGTCACCTACGGGTTCATGGTGCCGCCGGTCGTGCACGGAGCGCCGTTGGGAAACTCCGGCCCCAGCTTGCCGGAGTAGGCTTCGAAGAACCGTTCAATCCGATCTCCGTCAACTTCGTGCATCGGCCCGTCGATCACACCCCACGTGGTCAGGTAAATCGTGCCTTCGGGGATCTCGTCGTAAGGTCGTGCCACGCCCCAGGCGTTGGTCAAGCCAATGTCGTCAAACGCCTCCGCCAGTGCGTCAATTTGTGCCTGGTCGGTCAGGTTGTAACTGACGATTATGTTCCCGTGCTCCATGTTGTGCACGATGCGTTCGTCAGGAACGGGGCTCGTATAGAAGCCGCACTGAACCCACCCGTTCCAGTGCCTTCCCGACGTCGGCGGCGTCGTCAGGTATCCCTCCGGAACCACTTGACCGATGTTCAGTGTGTCCGGGAAATGCTCCTGGCTTGGCGAGACCTCTGACTGGGTTCCGATTCCCTCGACGTATTCGCTCGCCTCGCCCTGGCCGCTGCCCCCGAAATTCACGGGCAGTATCACCGGCACCAACAATGCGGCGATGAACAGGATAGCAATCGCACCGAAGGCGAACAGCAGCCATCGGTTACGGAAACCGCCGCCCGTGGCAATAGGTGGGGTACGCCGTTGGGAACGCCGCGCGGCGCTCCGCCGGCGATGTCGAGAAGGAGGCACTCCGATTCCTTACCTGGCGTCTGCCAAATATCGACGATTACAGGGCATCGCCGGTGAGACGCTCGTAGGCTTGCCGATATAGCTCGGCGGTCTGCTGCACAATGTCATCGGGCAATTCGGGCGCCGGCGGCTCCTGGTTCCATCCTTGAGCTGTGAGCCAGTCGCGAACGAACTGCTTGTCGTAACTCGGTTGGGACTTCCCCGGGGAGTATCCCTCCGCGTCCCAGAAACGACTGGAGTCCGGTGTCAACAACTCGTCGATCAGGATCAACTCACCGTTGAGGAAACCAAACTCCATCTTGGTATCCGCCAGGACGATCCCCCGGTCTTTCGCGTAGTCGTGCGCGTGCAGATACACCGCCGTGCTGATGTCGGCCAGTCTTTGCGCCGTTTCGGGGCCCACCATTTCTACCACTTCCGCGTCGGTCATGTTTTCGTCATGCCCTTCTTCGGCTTTGGTCGTCGGCGTGAAAAGGGGCTCTGGGAACCGGTCCCCTTCCACCAGGCCCGTGGGCATGGCTTTGCCGGAAACCGTGCCCTGACGCCGGTACTCTCCCCAGGCCGAACCGGTGATGTACCCGCGCACAATGCACTCGATATCTATCCGCTCCGCCTTCTTGACGATCATCGCTTGTCGCCCCACGCCATCTTCCGCGTAGGTCGGATGAGCGACTACCGGATTGTTGGCGTACCCCGCCGCAGCCGGCGCGTCGGCCAGTGACACCAGATGATTGGGCACGATATGGTCCGTAAGCCCGAACCAGAAGGAGGACATACGGTTCAGGGCCGCCCCCTTGTCGGGGATCCCGCTGGGCAGAACGACGTCGAAAGCCGATATGCGGTCAGTCGCCACCATCAGCAACAGGTCATCCGTAAGTTGGTAAGTATCGCGGACTTTCCCGCGATGCATTCGATCGGGCATCCTGGTTTCAATAATCATGGCAACCATTCAAAGATAGGATCAGGTCGTTCGTCAGAGGCGTGGGTCAGGCCAGCGCGGGTACGGGCAGCAGCCCAATGCGCTTGAAGTTGTCGTCGATGTATCGCGTGTAGTAGCCGTAATCGAACAGGCCGTCCATTTCAGCCGTGCTGAGGTGTTGAACCGCCTCGGGGTCGGATTTGAGCAGGTGCCGGAAGTCCTGGGCGTCGTCCCACGACCGCATCGCGTTGCGCTGCACGATGTCGTATGCGGCCTCGCGGGATAGCCCTTTTTCTTCGACCAATGCCAACAGCACCCGTTGGCTGAAGATCAGCCCCCGACTGCTTTCCAGGTTCTGCCACATCCGGTCTGTGTCCACGCGCCAACCACTCACGACGTGGGTGAAGATGCTCAGGATGTAGTCCAGCATCAGGCAGGTGTCGGGCAGGATGATCCGCTCTGAAGACGAATGACTGATGTCCCGTTCGCCCCACAGGGCTACGTTTTCCAGGGCCGGCACCGCGTTTCCGCGAATCGTGCGGGCCAGTCCGCAAATGCGCTCCGTCAGTTCCGGGTTTCGCTTGTGGGGCATGGACGACGATCCCGTCTGCCCCGCGCCAAACGGTTCCTCAACTTCGTGGATTTCTGTTCGCTGCATCCCGCGTATTTCGGTGGCGAACTTCTCCAGCGACGCGGCCACCAGGGCGGCGGTGGTGATGAAATGGGCATGGCGATCGCGCTGCACTACCTGGTTCGAGACTGGAGCCACGTCCAGGCCCAGGTGGTGGCACACCCGCTCCTCAATATGCGGCGGGATTGTCGCGTGGGTTCCCACTGCTCCGGATATCTTGCCCACCCGGACCGATTCGCGAGCCGCCGTCATCCGCTCCCGTTGCCGCCGCAGTTCGTCCCACCATAGGGCTAATTTCAGCCCAAAGGTCATCGGTTCAGCGTGCACGCCGTGGGTTCGGCCCACCATCAGCGTGTCCTTGTGGCAGATCGCCTGCTCTCTGACGGCCTCTATGGCGCTGTCGATTTCCCGTAGCAGCAGATCGGCCGCGGCTACCAACTGCAAAGCCTGGCCGGTGTCGAGCATGTCGGAAGACGTCATTCCCAGATGGAGCCAACGTCCTTCGGGTCCCAGGGTTTCCGTGATTGATCTCAGAAACGCGGTCACGTCATGCCGGGTTGTCTCGAAGATTTCCATCATCCGCTGATGGCTGTACGCCGCTCCACGCAACGCCTCCATATCTTCCAGCGGAATGACCCCGGCCTCGGTCCACGCCTCACATACGGCCAACTCTACGTCCAGCCACATGCGGTATTTAGTCTCATCAGACCAGACCATTTTCATTTCGGGTCTGGAATAACGGTCAATCACTGCTTTGCCTCCGCACGATTTCCATAACAGCGAGATATTTTATCACAGCAAATTTTCGTCCCGACCATGCTGCGTTGCAGGTCTCAGCGTAGTTCCACGCCGCAAAGTGTCATTTTTTACGAAGCGTGGCAATCCCGCACCCGGCAGCGTGGGTTTGTGCTGCGAGCCGTAGCCCTGCTCCGTGCACGCCGCGTCGTGTCATTTCTGACGACACAAGTGCGTGACCCTGCGCCAGGTCCGCCTTCCAGCGCGCCCGAACGCTTCGCTGGCGTCAACTGCGCGGCGGTGCGGCCATGTATTCACGGATCGCTTCTAACACCGGCCCAAAATCCGTGAATGGATAGAACTCGATCCCTGCTTGGTCGCACATCGCCGCCATCTGACGATGGGCGTACACCGTGTCCGCAACCTCGCCGGCTTCGAAGTCCGAGCGGCCGTCCCCCATGAAAAATACGTGATGCCCCTGTTCCTGGAAACGGCGTACGATGAGAGCCTTGCTGTTTCCCAGGTGCGGGGCGTCCGGGTACGCGAAATCGTACCGGTAACCCGATACGTGTCCTTCCCGGTCAAACTCGGTCGCCACCGCATACACGGGTATGCCCGCGTGCTCACTGCCATCCAGTAGTGCCTGGACGTAAAAGTCCAGCCCCTGGCTGATTATGCACATCGGGATCGAATGCTCCTGGCAGAACCCGGACAATTCGGCGAAGTGAGGTCGGAAGTTTGCGTGTGCCTGCACGTAGGACCGCATCGCGTCCTTGTCCGCTTGCATCTGCAGGAATGTCGCCTCCTGGTAGTCCTTCAGCGACAACTCACCCGCCCGGAATCGATTGCGCACGTCGGTCCATGATGGATGGCCGAACTCATGCAACAACAATTCCGCCACGTTCTGGGCCGCGGCGGTGTCGTCGAAATCCGTGAGAACCGCCGGTATCCGACGGTCCTCCCTTCCGGCTCTAACGTTCACGAAGAGACTGCCGGTACCGCTCCACGGCTTCGCGGATATCGTCGTGCTTGATGCCGAGGATCTGGGCGGCATAGTACGCGGCGTTTCTTGCTCCCCATCCGCCGACTGCCATCGCCGCCACCGGTATGCCGGGCGGCATTTGCGCCGTTGACAGCAGGGCATCCCATCCGTTGAGCTCGCTTGAAGTCAACGGGATGCCGATCACGGGTAATGTGGTCTGCGCTGCCAATGCCCCGCCCAACGCCGCGGAACCGCCGGCGGCAGCGATGATTACTTCGATCCCCCGCTCCCGCGCCGTCGATGCGTACTCGTGGACTCGCTCGGGTGTGCGGTGCGCTGACATGACGCGTACTTCGTAGTCCACGCCCAGCGATTCCAGTATGTTGATCGTCGGTTGGACCGCCTCTTCATCAGAGGCGCTGCCCATGATTACTCCTACCAGTGGCAAGATTGTGCTCCTTGTTTCTGCTTGTGGAAACGCCATTTGTGATGGCGATCAGTCCATGTCGGCGATGTCCCGGAACGCGGCCGATAGCGCGTTCTGAATTGATTCAGTATCGTCGTCCACTTCCTCGTCCTCCACTATCACGTATCCAGCGTCCGCATCATCGATGCCGACCCGTATCTCTATCTCCACAGGTTCGCCGTCGTGCCAGTAGAGCGTATAGACAATCTCGTCAGCCAACTCGTCGTCGTCCGCCTCGTCTTCGTCGTCGAAATCATACTGCCACGATCGGTCCACCACGAGGCGCGCCCCACCATCCAGTAGGATGTCGTTCATCTCGCCCATCATCCCTTCCACCGCCAATTCCACGGCAAATCGTTCGAGCAGCGTGCGCCGCTCGGCAACTTCCGCCATCTTCTTGCCGTAACCCTCGTTGTCCACGCGGACGCGCAGTCGTTTCAGGTCATCCAGCCAGGGCATTTGTCAGTCCTCCGTCATGGGTTCAGCTAGGGCTGTCCGCCAGCGGTTCTTTTTTGGCGGCCATTAAGGTAACAGAACTCGTCAACGCTGCGAAAGTCGAGCATCCCCATCCTCCGCGCCAATATGCCCAGGATGTCCAGCAGGTCGATGTAACACAATCCGGGGTGCCCGTTCCGGAACCCGGCCGGTAACATGCTCAAGCGCCGCAGTGTCCGCTCCGTATGCGGGCTCCACGGAGCGAAAAGCATGGGTTCCCGCAGCGCCAGCAGGTACGAAGGCCACTCCCTGCCCGCCCCGGCCAGGCCGAAGCCGCCCGATTCGGTGGCGCATTCCGCGAACCGGTCTTCGAGCTTGATGGTGTCGTAAAGCAGGAAATCGGCGGCGTCACGTACTTCATCGATGGGGTTTGCTCCAAACCGTCTGGTCTGCCTGCCGCCCGCTCCGCGAAACAACGCGGTTGCCTGCGCCTCTGATAGCCGAAGCAAACGGTCCTGTTCCAGCCAATCCGCGCGCCCGTCGTTCCCCCAGCGCCGACTGCGGAATGCGTCCAAATCGCCGCCTTGGTCCGCCCGACGAAATGCGTCTGCAAGGGCCGGCCAGTCAGTCGCGATTGAAGAGTTGATGGTCATTGCGGGTGGCCGGTCATTAACTATTGGATCGTTGTCGGTCGTTCCGAGCGGAGCTCCGCAATGTCGCGCCGGTAATAGGCGCCCTCGAAGTTGATGCCCGCCGCGCGTTGGTAAGCATGGCGGCGGGCCTCTTCGACGTTGCCGCCCATCCCCACGCAAGCCAGTACGCGCCCGCCCGAGGTTAGTAGCCGGCCGCTGCCATCCCCGGCGCTGCGCACCCCGGCGTGGAACACCATGCTATCCGCATTGTCGAAACCGGCGCCATGCAAACCATCAATTTCAAACCCGGTTTCGTAAGTTCCCGGGTATCCCCCGGAAACCATCACTACCGCTACTGCGGGATGGTCGGACCATTGCACGGGTTCAACGTCCCCCAAACTGCCCGTTGCACAGGCCAGCATCACTTCGGCCGGGTCGCTTTCCAGGCCGGGCATGAGCACTTGCGTTTCTGGGTCTCCGAACCGGCAATTGAACTCCAGCACGCGCGGACCCTCGTCGGTCAGCATGAGCCCACAGTAAAGCGCTCCACGATAAGGCGATCCCCGCGAGGCCAATTCCTGAATTACCGGGAGCATGATTTCGCGCCGGATTTGCTCGGCTAGGGTTTCGTTCCAAAAGTCCGGCGGTCCGTAGCTGCCCATCCCGCCCGTGTTGGGACCGGTGTCGCCCTCGCCCACCCGCTTGTAGTCTGTTGCGGCAACCACGGGCGAAAGGTTTTCGCCGTCGGTGAACCCAAACACGCTGACTTCAGGGCCGTGCAGCCATTCCTCGATCACCAGGGTTTCACCCGCTGCGCCAAATATCCGATCTTGCATGCACGTCGATATAGCGGTCTTGGCCTCTTCGAGGTTGGCGCACATTGCGACCCCTTTGCCGGCCGCCAGCCCGTCCGCCTTGACCACCAACGGGCGGTTCCGGTGCTCCACGTAGGCCAGGGCGGCGGATGCGCTCTGGAATACCTGGTACCCCGGGCCAGCCACTCCCGCCGCGTCCTGTACGTCGCGGGCGAAACTCTTGCTCGATTCCAGCCGGGCGGCGGCGCGGCTCGGGCCGAAACACGGGATGCCGGCGGCGTCCAGGCGATCCGACAAGCCGAGCGCCAATGGCGTCTCCGGCCCTACTACCACCAGGTCGATCGCCCGCTCGGCGGCAACGTTCGCCAATCCATCGACGTCGGTTTCGGCGACGGGCAGGTTGGTCCCGACGCTCGCGGTTCCGGAGTTACCCGGCGCCGCGAAGATCTCGGTTACCTTCGTTGACCGCGCCAGCCGCCATGCCAGAGCATGCTCACGACCGCCGGAGCCAACAACCAAGACGCGCACCGCCGGTCACTCCCACTCGATGGTTCCGGGGGGTTTGCTGGTGATGTCATACACCACGCGGTTCACGCCATCGACCTCGTTCACAATTCGGTTGCTGACCCGAGCCAGCACGTCGTATGGCAGCCTGACCCAGTCCGCCGTCATCGCGTCTTCCGAGTTGACCGCGCGGATTGCGCAAGCGTAACCGTAGGTGCGGTAGTCACCCATCACTCCAACGGTGCGGTTGTCGGTGAGCACCGCGAAACTTTGCCAGATGTCCCGGTACAGACCCGCGTCGTGGATCTCCTCCAGCACGATGCGATCACAATCGCGCAGCAACTCGACCCGCTCCGGGGTGACCTCGCCGATGATCCGTATCGCCAGCCCGGGACCCGGGAACGGTTGCCGGTAAATGATCTCCTCCGGCAGGCCCAGCTCCAAACCCACCGCGCGTACCTCGTCCTTGAACAAGTAGCGCAGCGGCTCGACCAGGCTGAAATTCATCCGCTCCGGAAGGCCGCCCACGTTGTGGTGCGACTTGATGCGAGCCGACGCCCGGTTCTCCGGAGTCTCGCTCTCAATCACATCGGGATACAGCGTGCCCTGGGCCAGCCAACGCACGTTTTCGATCTCGGCCGCCGCGTCCTCGAACACCCGGATGAATTCGTTGCCGATGGTCTTGCGTTTCGTTTCCGGGTCCGTAACCCCGCGCAAGCCGTCGAGGAAACGGTCGGACGCGTCAATGTAGCGCAGATCCATGCCCATGTTCTCGTTGAAGGTTTCCTGCACCTCTTCGGCCTCTCCGTGTCGGAGCAGGCCGTTGTTTACGAAAATGCAGGTCAACTGTGACCCGACCGCCTGGTGCAGCAGCGCCGCCGCCACCGAAGAGTCCACGCCTCCGCTGAGCCCGCAGATTACCCGGTCGCTCCCCACCTGCTCCTTCACCCTTGCCACCGTGTCCGCCACAAAGTTGCCGGCTGTCCACGAGCCCGAGCACCCGCAAATCTCCCGAACGAAGTTACGCAGAATGGTCATCCCGTCTGGAGTGTGCTGTACCTCAGGGTGAAACTGCAGCCCGAACCATTGCTGTCCATCGGACACTGCGGCGCAATCGCTGTTGTCAGTACGTGCCAGCGTCGCCATTCCCTCGGGCAGCCGTTCTACTCGGTCGCCGTGGCTCATCCATACCGGAGCCGAGGCGCCGACCCCTGCCAGGAGCCGGCTGGATGATTCAGCTACGCGCAGGTCGGCGTGCCCGTACTCGCGCGCGTCGCCGGGGGTGACCGTCCCGCCCAATTGGTGGACCATGGCCTGCATGCCATAGCAGATCCCCAGCACGGGAATATTGGATTGCAATACCCAATCGGCAATGGCCGGGGCGCCCGCGTCGTACACGCTCGCCGGGCCGCCGGACAGGATGATACCCCTGGCGTTGAGGTGCGCAATCCTTTCGCGGCCGGCCGTGGCCGGTATGATCTCCGAATATACTTCCAGTTCCCGGACGCGCCTCGCAATCAAGTGCGTATATTGGGAGCCGAAATCGATCACCGCGATGGCGTCAGGTTGCGCTGTGCTGCTCATAAACTCCCCGCCGGACTGTTGGGAATCTGCGGATTATATTAGCATAGGACCCTGCTTCCGGCCCGACGCCGCGCCACAGTCCAGTCGCCGTCCTGCTAGAATACCGCTTGAGAGTTCGGACCACTTTCTTCCCATGACTGTCTTCGCCACCACCAGAGCCCCGCGTGCCGCCGCACCGCCAGAATCAGAATGGCCGCTGCCGCTTAACCAGCGGAACCAATGCGACGGCCTGGAACTCCTGGCCGCCCTCAACCCGGAAACGGTCCCGTTGTGCATCTTCGACCCGCAGTATCGGGGGATCCTGGACAAGATGCAGTACGGCAACGAGGGGGTAAATCGTGGGCGGACCCGATCTTCGCTACCTCAGATGAGCGAAAAGATCATCTCCGAATTCATAGCGGGCATCTCCCGGGCTCTCGTACCGTCAGGTCATTTGTTCCTGTGGGTGGATAAGTTCCACATTTGTACTGGCGTGGAGCCATGGTTTGATAAATTCGGTTTGGGAATCGTCGATCTGGTCACTTGGAACAAAGCGAAGATGGGTATGGGATACAGAACCCGCAGGTACGGCGAATATTTGGTGATAGCGCAAAAGTTGCCGAAACGGGCTAAGGGCATATGGCATCGACACAATATTCCGGACGTATGGACAGAATCGGTTGATAAACACTTTGCTCACGCTAAACCTGTCATTTTGCAAGCCGCTTTGATCGAAGCCGTGACGGATCCTGGGGATGTTGTGTTAGATCCGTCCGCTGGAAGCTATTCGGTGTTGAAGGCTGCAAAGTGGGTAGGCCGAAATTTCATTGGTTGTGACGTCAACGGGATGGAACCAGACGGAGGTGCGGCCTTGCCGAGGATCGACGATAGCAACCCCGGCCGTAGGGACGGATCGTATACCCGATTGTTCGATGACGCCGACATCGGTGCCATGTTGTCCCAAATACATGCCACCTCGATCAGGGCCGGCATGGAGTTGGAAAGGGCCATCCAAAATCGCGCAAAAGATTGCCAAATCCTGATACCGGACTTGGATGCTTTTTTGAGCCGGTCGCACAATTTCGACGGTGTGTTTCTTGCGGACAAAAAAGTGGTGAGAAAATCGCAGACTATCGGCGCCGGCACGCAACCTGATTATCTGGTGTTCGACCAGCGTCACGGTAGGCGACACTGCTATGTGGTCGAATTGAAAGACGGCGACGTGTTCGACACAAAAAAAACGGACGGGGAAATCGATTCGCTGAACAACTTTGTGCAAGTCGCGGCTCGGCGCATTGAGTATTCCTTGGAAATTAGGGTTTGCTCGTTCAATCAGCGGGATAAATCCGCCATCGCTAACGGGTTTAAAAATCGGATCGATATCTCCGAAGTTTGGACCGGTTCGGATTTTTGTGGGATGCTGGGGATTGATTACCACGCGATCCTAAACGAAAGAACAGCCCACGCGGAGAGCAACCGAGAATGGCTAGTTTCTTCCATGATGCACATCCCAGAGTTGCGGCAAATCGCTCGAGAATTCTTGGCTCAGACACCCAATGACTGAGTTTGAGCCCAAGCACACATTGCCACGAGTTTGACCGCGCAGCGCCTTATCTTTTGGACTTCCAAACCGAAATTCTCCACGCTGCGCAAACCCTTGCCCAGGGTGGCGTCGTCGCCGTTCCCACCGACACGCTTTACGGGTTGGCGGCGGACGCTCTCAACCCCGACGGCCTCGAACGAGTTTACGCGGCCAAGGGCCGCCCCGCCGATATGCCCTTGCCCGTGCTGGTGTCTGGCTGGGAGCAATCACGCCAGGTCGCCGCGGTTTCGGCGGTCGACGAGTTGCTGGCCCGGCGTTTGGTCGAAACCTACTGGCCCGGTCCGTTGACCATGGTGCTGCCCGCCGCCCCCGGTTTGCCGAACCGCTTGACCGCCGGACGCGATACGGTCGCCGTGCGTATGCCCGACCATCCGGTTCCTCTCGCCCTTGCCGCCGCCCTGGGTCGCCCCATCACCGGTACCAGCGCCAACCGCAGCGGCGAGCCTGACATAACTGACGCGGATGAGCTACGCCGGACCCTAGCCTCTCGGGTTGATGGTATCATTGTCGCCGGCCCCAAGCCTGCGGGTGCGGCCAGCACCATCGTGGTGGTGTCCGGGGGCATTGTCAGTCTGCTGCGAGAGGGCGTGTTGCCCTACGAGCGCGTGCTCGAGACCCTCGGAATGGTCATGCCGTTTGAATAGCGAGGTCGGTCATCACATCGGTGGAAACATACGATAGTTACCGGGCTGGCGTGCACGCCGAACTGCGGTCGGTATTCGACGGCCGGCAGGGCATGTTGTACGACCTTCTGCGCTATCACCTCGGATGGGTGGATGAGCGAGGCAATCCTGCTGATGATGCGATCACGCCCCTGCACCACTGCGGCGCCTTGGCCATGGCGTCGTCGGAGGCGGTCGGCGGCGGGCATCCGGGCGCGGCTTCCGCAGCCGCGGCCGTTGAGTTGGCGTACAATTTCGTGCTGGTGCATAACGACGTTCAAGCTGGCCGTATCGATCAGGACAACGACCGCCCGAGTATCTGGTGGGTGTGGGGCCCCTCGCAGGCCATCAACGCCGGTGACGGATTGCACGCCCTGGCTCGCTTTGTGTTGATGCGCCTGTCAGACGCCGGAGCCACCTCCGAAATCGTCCTGGCCGGATTACAGTCTTTGGATCAGGCATGTTTGACCCTGTGCGAGGGTCAGTACATGGACCTCACTTACCAGGACCAGTTGATGGTGTCTGAATCTGACTACATGGACATGATTGGCAAAAAATCCGGTGCATTGGCCGGGTGCGCGGCGCGCCTGGGCGCGTTGGCCAGCGGAGCCGAACCGGCCACCGCCGACGCGCTGGAGCTATGGGGTCTGAAACTCGGTATGGCGCGCCAGGTCAGGGAGGACATCTCCGATCTGTGGGGACGTTCCGGCGACGGTTTCACTCCCGCCAATATCCTGAACAAGAAGAAAAGCCTGCCCCTGATCCATGCGCTACAAAACTCCGATACCGCCGCCAAGCGCGAGCTGGGCGCCATATACATGAAACGCGTGTTGGAACCGGGTGACACACCGCGGATCGTGGCGATCCTGCAGGAGGCCGGATCCCGCGAGTACTCATTCGCCAAAATGGATGAGCTTCTTCGTGAGGCGCGCGAAGCCGTTGCGGGTGACGATCTCGCGCTGGAACATCCGGAACCGCTGGATTGGGCAACCCATTGGGTCGTCGCCCGCGACTAGAGTTGACCGGACGGAAGACCCGAGCATGACCAAGCGTGCCCTCCCTCAACTGGATGTGAACGGAAAGACCGTACTGGTCCGGGTCGATTTCAACGTGCCTATAGAGCAGGGCGCGGAATTCATCGCCAATTACGATCATCGCTTGCGCGCAACCCTGCCCACTATCGAATACCTGCTGGAGCGGCAATGCAAGGTCGTGTTGTGCTCCCACCTTGGCCGACCCCGCGGCAAGGTCGACGAGAGCCTCCGCCTGGCGCCGGTGGGAGAGCGGCTGGCTACTCTGCTGGGTCGCCCCGTGACCCCACTGGATGAGTGCGTCGGTCCGGCGGTTGCCCGGAAAGTTTCCGGGATGTCCCCCGGCGACGTTTGCCTGCTCGAAAACCTGCGTTTCCACCAAGGGGAAGAAGGTAACGACGAGGGGTTTTCGGCTCAGTTGGCCAGTTTGGCCGATTGTTTCGTTATGGACGCTTTTGCGGTGGCGCATCGCGCCCACGCCTCCACCGTGGGTGTGCCCCGCCATCTCCCGACTGCCATGGGCCTGCTGACTCAGCGCGAGGTTGAGTCCTTGAGCATCGCTCTGGAAAACCCCGATCGCCCGTTGGCCGCGCTCATGGGCGGCGCCAAGGTTAGCGACAAGATTCTCGTCCTCGAAAACCTGCTGTCCCGCCTCGACCACCTGTTCATCGGGGGCGGCATGGCGGTCACCTTCCTGGCCGCCGCCGGCAAATCGGTCGGAGCGTCGGCGGTTGAAACTGATCGTCTCGATTTCGCCCGCGTGGTGATCGACCGCACCCAAGCCGCTGGCGTCACGGTTCATTTACCCGATGATCTGGTCGTCGCCAACCGGTTCGATCCTAACCCCTCCTCGGTTGACACTGTGCTCGTGGACAATGTCCCTGACGGCTGGTACATCATGGATATTGGTCAGGGAGCCGCGTCCGCGTTTGCCGCCGCCCTCGCCGACTGTAAGACGATCCTGTGGAACGGGCCGATGGGCGTGTTTGAAATGGAACAGTTCAGCGTTGGTACTCGTGAGGTCGCCAACAGTATCGCCGAACTAGCCGACGCAACCACCGTGGTTGGCGGCGGGTCTACCGCAGAAGCGGTGGAGGCCCTCGGCCTGATGGGCAGTATGACCCATGTATCCACCGGGGGCGGCGCATCGCTGGAGTTTCTCGAAGGGCGCATCCTGCCCGGTATCGCCGCAATTCCCGATGTCTGACCGACCGTTTGCCACTGGAGCTATGCATGATTGATCTGGAACAGGTCCACGACAGCATCGCCAGCACCCCGTCAAAAATCGTGCTGTTGGTTGCCGATGGCCTCGGTGGGTTACCCCATCCCGACACCCGCAAGTCTGAGCTGGAGACCGCGCACATCCCCAATCTGGACGGATTGGCCCAACGCAGCGCCTGCGGACTCACCACTCCGGTGGAGATCGGCGTTGCTCCGGGCAGTGGGCCCGGCCACCTGGCGCTGTTCGGATACAACCCGTTGAAGTACCTGATCGGCCGTGGCGCGCTGGAAGCCCTCGGCATTGGCGCCGAGTTGCTGCCCGGAGACGTGGCCGCTCGCGGCAACTTCTGCACCGTGGACGATGACGGCGTGCTCACCGACCGTCGGGCCGGCAGAATTCGCACCGAACTGAGCGCCCAACTGTGCCAACGGCTGGACGGCATCGAGATACCCGGCGTCCAGGTGGACGTGCTTCCGGTACAGGACTATCGGTTTGTACTGCGTCTACGCGGCGACGGCCTGTCCGAAGCCGTGGAGGAGACCGACCCCCAACGTGAGGGATTGCCTCCCCGTCCAGCTCGCGCGTTGGTTCCCGCGGCGGAACGAACCTCTGAAATCGTTCAGGAGTTCGTGTCCCAGGCCGGTCGGGTTCTTTCCGAAGAACAGCCCGCCAACATGGTGCTGCTGCGCGGATGGGCTCAACTGCCCAACCTTCCGGATTTCGGCCAAGTTTATCAGCTGAACCCGGCCGCTATCGCCGCCTATCCCATGTACCGGGGTCTCGCCTCGGTCGCTAATATGCGGATCATCCCTACCGGCATGACCTTCGGCGACGAGGTGGACACCCTGCATGCCAACTGGGAAGACCATGACTTCTTCTTCATTCACTACAAGCCTGCCGACGCCGCGGGCGAGGACGGCGATTTCGATGGCAAGGTGAAAACTCTGGAGGTGTTGGATGCCCACATACCGCGCATCCTGGAACTTGAACCCGACGTGCTGATGGTCGCCGGAGACCACTCCACCCCCGCCATCATGGCGTCCCATAGCTGGCACCCCGTTCCCTTCATGCTCCACTCCCGGCTGACCCTTGGGGAAGGCATCGAAGGTTTCAACGAGCGCGCGTGCGCCCAGGGTTCTATCGGTCGAATACCGGCCGAAACCATCATGCTGCTGGCCCTGTCTCACGCCGGAAAATTGTCCAAGTACGGCCCGTAGCCGATACCACCGCCCTGGGACTCTGTGATGACCTCTTCCACCAACATCGTCGCCGGAAACTGGAAAATGAACACGGACGTCACTTCCGGCGTTCGGTTGGCCTCGTCTGTGGCGGCCGGCGCCGTGGCGGTGCCCGGCGTCCAGATCATAGTTGCCCCGCCGTTCGTGTCGCTGGCAGCGGTTCGTGATGCCTTGGCCGGCAGCAGTGTGGGCGTCGCCGCCCAGAACGTGCACGCCGAGGATAGCGGCGCCTTCACCGGAGAGATTGCTCCGCCGATGCTGGTCGGCCTGTGCGACTATGTGATCATCGGCCACTCCGAGCGGCGCCAGTTTTTCGGGGAAACCGACGAATCAGTCGGTCGCAAGGCTGCCGCCGCGCTGCAGCACGGGCTTCGTCCCATCGTCTGCGTCGGAGAAACCCTGGACGAGCGGGAGTCCGGTCGGGCCGTTGAGGTCATCCGGCGACAGGTCGTCGCCGCCCTGGCGGATCTCGATCCCGAAGCCGCCGGGTCCCTTGCCATAGCCTATGAGCCGGTGTGGGCCATCGGGACCGGCCGTGCGGCCACCCCGGACATAGCGGACCAGATAATGGGCGGCGCGATCGGATCAACCATCGCGGCCGTGTTGGGAACGGATGTCGCTTCGGAAACTCCGCTCCTGTACGGCGGCAGCGTGAACCCGGCCAACGCCGCCGAGTTCGCGGCCGTCCCGAGCATAAACGGCGCTCTGGTCGGCGGCGCGAGCCTGGACGCTGCTACGTTTCTGGAAGTGGCCGCGGCGTTCTCCAGCCGTAACCAATAGCCGCTGTCCGGCCGGTTAATGGCGGCCCCGCCCAACCTGATCGCTGTCGTCGGCCCCACTGCGGTGGGCAAAACTGCCCTCGCAATTGCATTGGCGCGTCGCTTCGACGGAGAGATCGTAAACGCCGATAGCCGGCAGGTTTACACCTGCATGGACATCGGTACGGCCAAGCCTACTCCGGCTGAGCGCCGGAGCGCTCGCCACCACCTGATCGACATCCGCCCGCCCCATTCGCCAATCAGTCTTGGCGAATACTTGCCGTTGGCGCGCGAGTCGATCGAGGCCATCACGGCCAGGGGTAAATTGCCCATTTTGTGCGGTGGCACGGGGCAATACGTATGGGCGCTCATCGAAGGCTGGGAGGTTCCCCGTGTGCCGCCCGACCCTGCCTTCCGCGCCCGGCTCGAACATCGTCTCGCCGCTGAGGGCGCCGGCGTCCTGTTGCAAGAGTTGCGGGATAGAGATCCCGACCGGGCCGCGACCGTAGATCCACAAAACCCGCGTCGCATCATCCGGGCCCTGGAGATCCTATGCGCTACCGGGAATCCGGTTGACGCAACCGGCAAAAGCCCGGCGCCTCCGTACCGTTGCCTCGTACTCGGTCTCACTGCGGATCGCATTCCTCTGTACGAGCGCATCGATGCCCGGTTCGATTCGATGATGGCAGACGGTCTGCTGGACGAAGCCCGTCGCCTTGACGCCGCCGGATACGAGTTGGGTAGCGGCGCCCTGTCAGGAGTCGGCTACACCGAGCTGGGCCAATACCTGGCTGACGCTATGACGTTGGATGAAGCGGTTTCTCGCTCCAAGACCCGGACTCACCGCTTGGTCCGCCGTCAGTACACTTGGTTCAAGCCGGGCGACCCGCGCATCAATTGGCTTGATGCCACCCGCCGCTTGCCGGTTGCCGGGGCCTCCTCCCTCGTCCGCGGTTTCCTGGAACCTACCACCCCTTGTGATACAATTGGCGCTTGACGCAAGGGCCCATTTCGGCGCAGGAGTCGCGACGATGGAATTCACCAAAATGCACGGTGCCGGCAACGATTACGTCTACGTTGATGCCCGTGCAATGCCTGAACGGGATTGGAATGACCTGTCGCGCGCCATTAGCAACCGACACTTTGGGGTCGGGGGTGATGGGTTGATCCTGGTGATGGAATCCGACGTCGCCGACTTGAAGATGCGCATGTTCAACTCTGACGGCTCCGAGGGAGCCATGTGTGGCAACGGTATCCGGTGCTTCGCGAAATACGCCATCGAACGCGGCATTGTGTCCAGCTCGGCCCAGCAGGTGACCGTCGACACGCTGGCTGGCGTTCGCACCATTGTGCCTCACTACGCGGGTTCCACCGTGCACTCGGCGCGGGTGAGCATGGGCCTGCCTCGGCTCGCTCCATCGGATATCCCGGTCGATCTCGATCCCGCCATCGCCGGTCAGACTGGCCCGGTCATCAATTACGCGGTCCATCCGGGCGACTTCCGGCTGTTCCTGACCTTCGTGTCCATGGGAAACCCCCATGCGGTGACTTTCATCGATCAGCCCGTCGAAGAATTCCCCCTGCACAACATCGGCCCGTTGGTGGAACGGCATCCCATCTTCCCTGATCGGGTCAATTTCGAAATCGTCAACATACGTGAGGACGGCAATTTGGACGCCCGGGTCTGGGAGCGAGGCTCCGGCGAAACCATGGCCTGCGGCACCGGAGCTTGCGCCATTGGCGTCGCTTCCCGATTGTTGGGTCATACTGGAGACCGCGTGGCGGTCAGTCTGCCCGGAGGCACCCTCGACATCGAGTGGGATGGTGCCGGCGAAGTTTATTTGGAAGGCCCCGCGGCCGAAGTTTTCAGCGGAGTGTGGACAGAATGAGCAACTTTGTGACCGGCCCCACCACCTTTGACCAGCTTCGTTGGTCATCGCAGGTATTCCGAAGCCTCTCCGAGGACGCGACGTGCATCGCCGCTCGATCTCCGTCTTTTCGGGACGCGATCCTCTCGGGTCGGGAAGATGCCGACTGGCCGGCCCTGATTGACTACGCGAACCAATGGGGTTGCCGAATTCCCCGCCACAAGTCGGAAGGTATCGCTGCCGCCACTGCTCAGGCCGCGCGGTTCCTTGAACCCATGGCGGCCTCGTCACTGGAGTTCGACGACCTGCGCTGCTCCACCTTGGATGTTGTGGAGCGTGCCTTCGACTGCCTCACCGAGGCCAACGGCGTCGGCCCCACTGGGGCATCCGCCATCCTTACCGTGCTCAATCCCCAGTTGTTTGTTTCATGGGGCGCCGGCATTCGGAATGCCTATTTCCCGGAAGACCGCCCCAAAGGCGCGACGTACTCCCAGTTCCTTACCGTCATGCGCATGGCAGCCCTGTCGGTTGCCGCCGACGCGCGCAGCCAACACGGTATCGACGACCCGGCAGGCGCTCTTTCGTCGCAGTTGGGCATTGATCCGCCGTTCAGCCTCGCCAAGTTCGTCGACGAGTACAACTGGGTGACGCTGGAGCGCGAAATGGCCTTCCAACCGGGCGCGGTGGTTGCCGCGTAGGTTCCCCCAACTGCCAGCCTGTTCCGCCATTTCGCCGACATCAATCTAACTAACCGCAATCTCCAGGAGCATCATGCCTAGCCTGTCTCAACGCCTCGGCAAACTCGCCCCGTATCCCTTCGTCGAGATCTCCAGGATCATCGCCGAGAAGCGTGCTGCCGGCGCCGATGTGGTTACCTTTGGCATTGGTGATCCCGATATCCCTACTCCGCAACCCGTAATCGACCGCCTTCTCACTGCCTCTCAGGATCCTCCCAACCACCGGTACCCTGAGACAGACGGCCTGCCCGAGATGCGGCGCGCCATTGCTCATTGGTACAAGCAGCGCTTCGATGTTGACCTGAACCCGGACACCGAAGTGCTGCCCCTGATCGGAGCCAAGGAAGGCATCGGTCATGCCGCCTTCTGTTTCCTCGACCCCGGTGATATCGCGCTCGTTCCCGACCCCGCGTATCCGGTATACGCTGTAGGGACCATGTTCGCCGGCGCTGAGAGCTACGTCATGCCCTTGCATCAGCGCAACGGCTGGTTGCCCGACCTCGATGCGATCCCCGAGGATGTGGCCCGCCAGGCCAAGGTCATGTGGCTCAATTACCCCAACAACCCCACCAGCGCGGTGGCTTCCCAGGAAGACCTCGAGTCTGCGCTGCGGTACTGTCGCGAACACGACATCGCAATGCTCCACGACGCCGCATACTCCGAAGTCGGGTATGATGGCTACCGGGCCGGCAGCATGATGCAGATCGATGGGGCCAAGGAGGTCGGACTGGAATTCCACTCGCTGTCCAAGACCTACAACATGACTGGCTGGCGGATGGGCATGGCCGTTGGCAACGCCGACATGATAAAGGCTCTATTCCAGATCAAGGCCAACCTTGACTCCGGCGTCCCGCAGGCCATCCAGGAAATGTCCATGGAGGCGCTCACCGGGCCGCAGGATTGCATCGAGGACAACATCGGGACCTATCAGTGGCGCCGTGATCGTGTGCTCCGGGCCCTGACCCGCATGGGCCTGAACGTCGAAACTCCCCGGGCGAGCCTCTATATTTGGGCTCCGGTGCCGGAGGGCTTTACATCCGCCGACTTTGCGGCACGCCTACTGGAAGAAATCGACATCGTCGTCACTCCCGGCTCTTCATACGGCCAGTACGGTGAAGGCTACATCCGACTCTCCCTGACCACCCCGGATGAGCGGGTCGAAACTGGTTGCCAGCGTCTCGAAAGCTGGACCATTCCCGCCCCGCGCGCCTAGCCCAGACCTACTCCTTCACACGTACCGCTTGTGCCGAAGTCCCGCGAACTCAAACCCACCGGTCCGCTAACCGAGCGGGCGGTGCTGGTTGCCGTTGAGCCGAAGAAGCGCGGCGAGAACCTCTGGGGGCTGGAGGACACCCTGGTCGAACTGGAATACCTGGCCCGGTCCGCCGGTGCTGAGGTGATCGCCACCGTGTCCCAGCGTGCCGAGCGGATTACCCCGACCTACCTGGGCAAGGGCAAACTCCAGGAGTTGAAGGAACTGCTGGAGGATGAACGTCCGGATGTGGTGATCTGCGACGATGAGCTCACCCCGACCCAACAACGTAACCTCGAAGCGGCTCTGCAGATCAAGGTCATCGACCGCACCGCCCTCATCCTCGATGTCTTCGGTCGTCATGCCCGCACGCGCGAAGGGCAGATCCAGGTTGAGTTGGCCCAGCACCAGTACCTGCTCCCTCGGCTGGTCGGTCAGTGGTCCCACCTGGAACGTCTCGGCGGCGGAATCGGCACTCGGGGCCCTGGCGAAACCCAGTTGGAAACTGACCGCCGGCTGATCCGTCGCCGTATCCAGAAGATCGAATCGGAACTCGACGACGTGCGCAAACGGCGCAGCCATTATCTCGAGCGTCGCCGTCGCTCTTCTACGCCCATGGCCACGCTCGTCGGCTACACCAACGCCGGCAAGAGCACCTTGTTCAACGCCCTGTGCGACGCTGGCGTCCCCGCCGAAGATCAGCTGTTCAATACCCTCGACCCGGTGACCCGTCGCCTGCGCCTGCCGGACGGCAACGATCTCCTGCTCAGCGATACGGTGGGGTTCATCCAAAAGCTTTCGCCCACCGTCGTAGCCGCGTTCCGCGCCACCCTGGAAGAGCTCAGCGAGGCCGACCTACTCCTGCACGTCATTGACATAACCCACCCCAAGGCCCCCGAGCAGGCCGAAGTAGTGGAACAGACTCTCGCCGACCTGGACCTTGGCGGCAAGCCGCGCCTGTTGGTTATCAACAAGATGGACCTGCTCACAGACGACCCCGCCGACGTCGAGATGTTTGATCGCATCGACCTGTCCGTGATCTCCGGTGCGGAATCCCCTGCTGTTGGCGGCCGGGTCTTCGTGTCCGCAGCCCGTGGCTGGAACCTGCCGGGGCTGCTGGAAGCGGTTCTGGATCAGGTTGGCAGTTCCGTTGCCGTTTCTACCCCCGCCACCGCCTGAGCAACGTGCCAAACCCAGCCTCAATATCTCCTCGCCGTGAGATCCGCATCATTCATACCTCGGATACGCACCTGGGAGACGACTGGGATCCTGAATCCGCCCAGCGCGCCCTGACTGCGGTGGTGGACGGTGTGCATACACTCCGCGGCGACGCCCTATTGATCGCCGGGGACGTTTTCGACAACGCTCGAATATCCGATGCCGTGCTGGAGTTCTTCGTCAGCGAGATTGCCCGCGCTGTTGTCCCAACGGTGGTGCTGCCCGGCAACCACGACCTTTTCGATGCCTCCTCGCTGTACCATCGTTCTCCCTTCTCAGACTCGCCTGACAATCTCCATATCATCAGTGGTACCCGCGGGCAGACCCTGACTTTCCCTGAACTCACGCTGGAAATCTGGGGCCGCGCTATGGACAGTCACACTCCGGCCTTTCGACCGTTGGCCGGCATACCGTCCAAACGCAACGGGCAGTGGAGCGTCGCTATGGCGCACGGCCACTTTCACTTCCTCGACGATACCGAGGAGCGATCTTCACCCATACGCCCCCACGAAATAGCCGAGGCGTCTTGCGACTACATCGCCCTGGGCCACTGGGAACGCTTCGAGGACGTGTCACAAAACGGCGTTACGGCGTTTTATTCCGGCTCCCCAATGGGCGCGTCTCCCAACCGGGGCAACGTGGCGGTCAACGTCGTCGACCTGGATCCGCAAGCGTCCCAGGCAGTTGTCGTTTCGCAGGTCGAACTGCCGATGGCTGGCGCGTCATCCATGAACCTTCCGATTGCCGCTGACAATTGATCTGGAGCCGCTACTATGCAATCCATTTCCCGCGACCACCGCATCTACGTCCTCCACCCCGAAAACGAACCGGCCGTCACCATCGACTCGGGCGACGACCTCATGGTGGAAACCTGGGACGCGTTCGAGGGCATTCGCGAGCCTGGGGTCCTGCAGGAAAAGTCCCTCAAGGGACCGGCCACCGGCCCGATCTACGTGAACGGAGCCGAACCTGGGGATGCCTTGCGCATTGAGTTCGTCAGCATCAGGCCCAAGGAGAACCCGGCGCACATGGTCATGCCCGGCCGGGGTTTCCTGGATGCCGAGTTCACGGAGGGTTATCCCACCGTCATGAGCATTGACGGCGACGATCTGGTGCTGCCCAGCGGTATGCGCCTACCTTTGAATCCGTCCTTGGGTCTCGTCGCCACGACGCCCACGTACCCGCAGGAAACGGCCAGCGACAGCGGACCTTACGGCGGTGACATCGACATGAAAGAGCTGGTGGAGGGCAGTGTCCTGTTTCTGCCGGTGTTCGTCCCCGGGGCCCTGCTCGCTATGGGCGACTGCCATGCGGTGGTCGGCGACGGCGCGGTGGCCGGAACCGGCGCGGAGTGCTCCGCCGACACTCACGTGCGCGTCACCGTCGAAAAAGGCATGAACCTCTCCGGCCCCCGCGCCATCACCCCGGACCACTACGTTGTCCTTTCCCATGGCGACGATCTCGGCCCGGCGATGAAGCGGGCCGTACGCGAGATGGTGGACTTCCTCACCACTGAAAAAGGCATGGCGCCCTACGACGCCTACACCCTGTGCAGCCTGGCCGGCGACGTCCGCGTCTCCCGCACCTTCCGCCCCATCAGCCCCGTCAAGATGATGCTCTCCCGCCAGGCTTTGGAGCAACTGTAAACGACACGGCGAATCGATTGTAAACTCGTAGGGGCGAATAAACATCGCCCCTTTTCTTTGGCAACAGCGTTGGTCCCAGACTTGGGACATTATCGGCGAGTCGCTAAGCCACCGAATACCCACCGTCCACCGTGATCACTGCTCCCGTCACGTAGTCCGACGCGCTACTGGCCAGGAATACCGCCGCGCCCTGAAGCTCGTTGGCGTCCCCCCAGCGTCCCATCGGAATGCGTTTGTTGATCAGATCGTACCGCTCGGGCTGTGACTCCGGTATCGCTTGTGTCAACTCGGTCATGAACCAGCCCGGCAGTATCGCATTGGACTGAATGTTGTCGCCGGCCCATGCCACCGCAAAGCTCTTTGCCAATTGCACGATGCCGCCCTTGCTTGACGAGTATGGCACCCCGCTTCCACCACCGCCGAAGATGCTGAACATGCTGCCGATGCTGATGATCTTGCCCCCGCCTTGAGCTTTGAAATGCGGGTGGATCGCGCGACACGAAAGGAAGGCCGCCCGCAGGTTGACGTCCAGCACGTTGTCCCACTCGGCGGCTGTGGTGTCTTCTGGAGCCTTGCGCACGGTGGCTCCGGCATTGTTGATCAGGATGTCCACGTGACCGAAATGCGCGATTGCGCGCGACGCCATGTCGTCGATGTCCGAATCGCTGGTTACATCCGTTGGAATTGCGAATGCCCGGCGCCCAGTGGCTTCGACGGCGGCCACTGCCGCAGCGTTCTTGTCCGCGTTCCTGGCAGCGATGGCAATGTCCGCCCCGGCGTTTGCCAGTCCCAGGGCCATGCCCAGTCCCAGTCCGCCGTTGCCGCCCGTCACCAGCGCCACGCGCCCCGTGAGGTCAAACATATCGCCGTTGCTGTTGCTCATCTGGATCATCTCCGTTTATGGCCCGATCGGGCCGCTTCCTGGTTCGGGCGGGTGTTGGATTGGCCCATCCGCGAGGATTGCTCCCTCAGTTTTCCCATGGGCCATCGTACCCGCATACCCCGCTCCTCGGCGAATTCACCACCGGCAACAGTTCCTCGGCGTCCTCGCCCGTTTGCAGAGCGCAGTCGTCGCAGTAACCTGTCGTCATGTTCCAGTCGTCCGGCGTCGGGCCGACTTGAGTGGCCGGTGAACTGCATGCAACGCAAAGGATCTCGGGAGCGTCGTTGCGTGCTAGCAACACGATACCGTCGCTCGCCACCTCAGTCTCGCCAATGCTCCGCAGGGTCAGGAAAGTAGAGGTGCCGAAATCGTACACGTGGCTAAAACTGGTACCGGCCGGCGCGACGCGACTCAATGCAACGCCCATGCCCTTTGCGCCGAATTGAGCATGGGAATGATACTCGTCACGGCTGATTTGAAAGGCGCTGAGATGACCGCAACACTCCAGCCAGATGCGACGCAGGTACTCGTCCAGATCATCCAACTGTGCGTTTGACGGCACGGCCAGGTGCAACCAATACTCCGGTCGGTCGCTATCGGTGACCGAAACGTGAATGCCGGTTCTCCGCGGCCCACCGGGACGGGTACCCTGTGCTTCCGGCCACGGGTTACGCTTCAGGCAACTTTGCAGGTGACGGGTAATCCCTGATTTACGAAACGAATTGCCACACCGTTCACATGTGCCGCTGGAGGCTGGGTCACTCATCGGATGGCTCCTCCTGATGGGTTTTCGCCTGGTTGGCCGGCACCCATTGTGACACTTGAGCCAACGCGAGGCTACTGGTGGCTCGACATAAATGAGGGATGGCCGGCCGGCCATCCCTCAGATGGTCGTATGTTGTGGCGGGTTACAGGTTGATCAGTGCCGGCGCTGCCACGAATGCCGGGGCGAACACGAGCGACACGATCGCCATCAGCTTCAGCAGGATGTTCAGGCTCGGTCCCGAGGTGTCTTTGAACGGGTCTCCGACCACGTCCCCTTCCACCGCGGCTTTGTGGGCATCCGAGCCCTTGCCGCCGTAATTGCCCAGCTCAACGTATTTCTTCGCGTTGTCCCACGTTCCGCCGGCTGATGCCATCATGATCGCCAGCATGAAACCGGCCGAAACCGCCCCAATGAGCAGTCCGCCCAGCGCGGCCTCGCCGAGTATGAAACCGGCGGCGATGGGGGCGATCACCGCCATCAGGCCGGGGAGGATCATTTCGCGCAGAGCGCCTCGGGTGCTGATGTCAACGCACCGTGCCGAGTCGGGCTGCGCAGTGCCCTCCATCAGTCCGGGGATCTCGCGGAACTGCCGACGCACCTCGTCAACGATGCCCTGCGCGGCCCGGCCAACTGCCTGCATGGTCAGGGCCGAGAAGATGAACGGCAGCATTGCCCCGATGATCAGACCCACCAGGACCTGTGGTTGCAGCAGGTTGATGCCGGTACCGCCGTCGGCCAGCCGGCCATCGGGACCCAGGGTGATCAACCCGGCGCTCACGGAGTAGGCGGCCAACAGGGCCAGGGAAGTCAGGGCTGCCGATCCGATGGCAAACCCCTTGCCAGTGGCCGCCGTCGTGTTGCCCAACGCGTCCAGAGCGTCCGTGCGCTCACGCACCTGCGGGTCCAGGTTGGCCTGCTCCGCGATGCCTCCGGCGTTGTCCGCAACCGGCCCGTAGGCGTCGGTGGCGAGGGTGATGCCCAGCGTGGACAACAGCCCTACGCCGGCCAGTGCGACCCCGTAGAACCCCGCGAACCAGTACGCCAGCAGGATGGCCACCGACACGCAGATCACCGGTACCAGGGTACTCAGCATCCCGGAGGCTATACCGCTGATGATGACCGTTGCGGCGCCGGTCTGCGACGATTCCGACACCCTTTGCGTCGGCTTGTAGCTGTACGACGTGTAGTACTCCGTCGCCAGGCCGATGATTGTCCCCGCGACGAGTCCGGCAACCACGCAGCCGAACCACCACCAGTTGTTGGTCAATGTGATGGTCAGTATGGCGGCGAAAATGATCAGCAGGCCGCCCGCCGCGAATATGCCGTAGCGCAATGCCCACAGCAGCCGCTCAAAGTCGGCCTGCTCTCCGCTGCGCACCACGAACGTCCCCAGGATTGCGGCTACGATTCCCGCGCCGGCCAGCAGCATCGGGAACACCGCGTCGTTGCCGAACACTGCGAACGCGGTCGTGCTGGCCGCAGCCAACGCCACCGCCGAGATGATGCTGCCCACGTAGGACTCGAACAGGTCGGCGCCCATGCCGGCCACGTCGCCCACGTTGTCGCCCACGTTGTCCGCGATGACGCCCGGGTTACGGGGGTCGTCTTCCGGAATACCGGCCTCGATCTTGCCCACCAGGTCGGAACCGACGTCGGCCGCCTTGGTGAAGATGCCGCCGCCCACGCGGGCGAACAGGGCAATTGAGCTGGCGCCGAACCCGAACCCGGCCACCGCGCCGATGTCCTGGAAGATCAGGTACAGGATCGTCACGCCCAGCAGGCCAATACCCACCACGGTAACGCCCATCACCGTGCCGCTGGAGAAAGCCACCCGCAGCGCCGGGTTCAATCCCCGCATCGCCGCCGCGGCGGTTCGCACGTTGGCCCGAACCGCGACATTCATCCCCACAAAGCCGGCCAGTCCGGAACAGATCGTACCCACCAGGTACGAGATGGCCGTCGCCGGCACCCCCAGTTCGTGCGTGAATATCGTATAGTCCAGCACGCCCAGTACCACTGCTACGACTGTAATGAACGGCAGCAGCGCCAGATACTCCCGCCGCAGGAACGCCGACGCCCCTTCTCGAATGGCATCGCCAATCTCCCGCATACGCTCATTGCCCTGGTCCGCCCCTATGACCCGGTAGGCCGTAAACGCCGCAAACGCCAGGGCAATTACCCCAGCCACCAGGGCTACAATGATTGATTCCATTCTTTCTTCTCCGGTTTTCGGATAAAAATGCCGATAAACGTCGCGAAATTAGCACACACCCCGATGGGTGTCAATCAACGCGCGCATCGGTTTTCGGCGTCAAATCTACGATGCGTGCGCTGATTTCGCCGCCGCCGGTATCGAGGACTGCGACAGTCCCGGGCGATCCCGGTTTGTGGCGACGACCCGGGTACGTGGGGCTTCCCGGGTTCACAAACAGAACCCCTTCTTTCCATTCCACCAGTTCCTCGTGCGTGTCCCCAAAGACAACCACGTCAACCTCTCCACCGAACTTTTTCTGCAACAGAGGGCCCAGACCAGTCTCCGGCCACACCAGACCTGTCCCGTCCGGCGTGGTCGCAATCGACGGCGTCGGCCACTGGATGTCATGCACCATCCCGATGCGTATGCTATCCACTTCGACGATGCGGGTGACGTTGGCCAACCGTTCGCCACGCTCGACCGGGTCCTCATACCCGCGCACCGCCAGCACCGGGGCCAATTCTTCCAGGTAGTCCAGCACCCCGATGCACTCCAAATCGCCGCAGTGGAGCAGTAGGTCGCAGCCCGCCAACGCGTCGAAGACCGCAGCCGGCAAGTCCCTGCCGCTGCCTGCGGAATGGGTGTCGGAGATCAGCCCAATTTTCACCGGATCAACTTATGCCTTCGCGGGCGCCAGCGCTTCCAGCGTGGTCAGCATGATGTCGCGGTCGGACCCGTGGGGAAAGGCGACCATCGGCATGTCGACGCCGTTGCTTCGGAAGCGGGACATTTTCTCACGGCAGTCGTTCGGTGTTCCGATCGCCGTGATGTTATCCACCATCTCATCGGTTATGCAGGTCGCCGCCCTGGCCCGGTCGCCTCCCGCCCACGCGGATCGCAGTTGGTCGCACTCGTGCTGGTACCCGTACCTGCAAAACAGATCATAGTAGTAACTGCCCATGCCGCCGATGTAGAAGGCCATGTGTGACCGTGCCTGCGCAATCGCGTCTGCAACCGTGGCCTCGTCATCGCTGGCGCAGCTGAGGATTTGGGGAGCCGTCGTCACTTCGGAAACCTGTCGCCCTGCCGATTGCGCTGCCTGCGCCAGTGGTTCCTTCACCAGTGGGAGCTTCTCTCGATGCGTCCAGATGGGCAGCCATCCGTCCGCTGATCGACCGGTCAATTCCAGGTTGCGCTTTCCCAGCGAGGCCACGTAGATCGGCACTCGCTCCTGGACTGGCAGGACGCCCATGCGAAAGCGCTTCAGATTGTAGAAACGGCCCTCGTAGTTCACCCGTTCGCCCGAGAGCGCCAGCCGAATGATTTCGATGTACTCGGCCGTGCGCGCCACCGGGTGGTCGAATTTCACCCCGTGCCAGTCCTCGATCACGATGCGTCCGCTGCTGCCAAGCCCCAGCACCGCTCTGCCGTTGCTGATGCGGTCCAGGGACGCGATGCTCTGTGCCACCAGTCCCGGCGTTCTGCTGTAGACCGTAACTATGCCGGTCCCCAGACCGATGCGTTCCGTGTGGCACGCCAGCATGGTCAGCACGGTGAAGGCATCCCTTCCCCACGACTCTCCGGTCCAAAACGACTCGTAACCCAAACGGTCCGCGGCTTGCGCCACGGCTATCAGGTCATCGTCATCGTTGTTGTCGCGACTGCTGAATGTCAGCGCGATGCGTTCGGTGGTCAAGATCGTTCCTCAGTTCCGGTTTTGCCAGATGTAGTATGGGTCAAGGGATTCGTCGGTCATCGTTTCGCCGAGCGCTTCCCCGACGGCGGGAAAGGCCTGGCTTTCCTGCTCGATCAGTCTGCTGATCTCCCTGGACCACCGGTCAACGTCCGTGCTGTCCAATTTGCCCGACAACATTTCTGAAAATCCCGCTACCACCTGATCGGTGGGAATAGCCAGCGTTGGCCCGGATATGACGAATACCACCACTTCCGGCATATTATCTTCGTCGTGGTAGTCCACTCCAAGCTTCTCCAGGATGTAATGCATCGCCACGCCGCGCACGATGTCGTCCACCTGGTTCGGCAAGTGCATCAGGTGCAGAAAAGGACGATCCCCGCCTTCGCGCAATGCGCTGGCGAATTCACTTTCCACCGTGCGGTAGTATTCGTCGTTGAACACTTCCTCAGTGGACAGCAGGCGCACCTCCGCCGACTGCCCCCGGGTGTCAACCACCACGAATTCCTGCAGGTGCGGAAAGATGGCCAGGGTGATGTCGGGATACCGCCCGTTCGGAAGCGGGCCGCCGCTGAGTTCCTGGAACAAGGTCGTGCTCCTTGCGCCCGATCGACCCCGACCGTTCGCGATTCCGGGGGATTTGATCGGCCCCGGGGTCAGCCGGTGATCAAGTCCCGTATCGCTGCCGCCACGCCTGAAAGGTCGTCAACCTCGGCGTCCGCCTGGCTGTCCGGGTCGTCCGGGTCCTCGGGCTCGTAGAAACCGCGGATCCAAACGGACTTCATCCCAACTCGGTTGGCTCCGACCACGTCGTTGCTCACGTGGTCGCCCACGTGAATCGTGCTTGCTGGGTTTGACTCCAAAGCCCCCATGGTCATCAGGAATATCTCGTCCGAAGGCTTGGCCAATAACACCTCATCGGAAAAGGTCATCGTGTGGAAAAAATCCGCCAGTCCGTGTTGCTGCAGGAACTGTCTGAATGTATATCCTGGCGTCATTCCCGTGTTCGATATCAACCCGATCCGCAGACCCATACTGCGCACTGATTCCAGGGTCTCCCGCGTAGCCTCGTGAAACCGCGGCGGATAGTCGAAGAACGACTCGGCGTACACCTTCTCTATCTCGGCGACCGTGGGCTCGGGCAGACGACCGACCAGACCGTCTTCAATCAGGTTGACGAAGATCTCCACCTGCTCGCGGAAACTCACGTCTACGTTGTCGTTGCGAACCGCCCGGCATGCCCGGTAGCAGCCTCGATAGGCTTCGCGGATGTGGTCGGGGTCGTAGTTGATACCGTGCCCCGCCAACAGGCCACGAGCCCCATCCAAGCGGACTTGCGCTCTCTGGAGGCCCAGTTCCCGATTGTCCAGGATCAGTGTCTGCCACAGATCGAACGTTACGGCGTTTATCGTAGCCACTTGGTTTGCGGTTCCTCCCATCTCGGGAACGTCGTTCTCGGTTCGGGAAACCGGGCTACAACGCGGGCCGCTGAGCGTGCCAACCCGTCGCCTGCTGGTAAGCGTACGCTGCCCGCAGCACGGTCATTTCGTCAAAGTTCCGGCCCGCCAGGTGCAGGCCCGCGGGCAGTCCATCCGGCGCAAATCCGCAGGGGACCGAAATAGCCGGGGACCCGGTGATGTTGTATACCCGGGTGTACTTCGTCAGCATCGGCACCGCCGGCAGCGACTGCCCCTCGATTTCGATACGCCGCTCCAGTATCTTCGGCGCCGTCACCGGTTCCACCGGGCCCGCCAGGAGGTCAACGTCGCGTAGCAGGTCAGCCACCTGATTGCAGAAGACTTGCCTGGCCTGTTGGGCCCTCAGGTATTCCGCTGCAGAAATGAACAGCCCCTCTTCGAGCCGTTCACGCACTTGTGGGTACAGCTTCTCGCCGTCGCTCAACAGGATATCCCGATGCGCGGCGGTCGCCTCGGCGCTGAGGATGGCGTTGCTGATTGGCTGGGCGTACTCGTAGAGCGGCAGTGAAACTTCCACGATCTCTGCCCCGAGTTCCCCCAATACGGCTATGGCCCGGTGCGTCAGCGCCGCCACGGCGGGGTCGATCTCCGTTTCGAAATACTCCCGTATCACGCCGATCCGCAGTCCGCGGATGTCTCCGGTCAGCGCCGTCGTATAGTCGGGAACCGGAGCTTCCGACGTTGCATGGTCCAGAGGATCGTGTCCGGCGATGACATTCATGGTCAGCGCGGCATCTTCCACGGTTCGCACCATTGGTCCGGGATGGTCCAGGCACCAGGATAACGGCGTCAAACCGGCACGGCTCACTCGCCCGTAGGTCGGCTTCAGGCCGACTATGCCGCACAGCGCCGCCGGAATACGCACGCTTCCGCCGGTGTCGCTCCCCATGGTGATCGTGCACTGTCCGGCCGCTGTTGCCGATCCACTCCCGCCGCTGGAACCGCCGGTAATTCGCTCCGGGTTCCACGGGTTGTGCATGTGGCCGTAATCGCCGTTCTCGCCCGTCGGACCAAACGCCAACGGGTGCATGTTCAACTTGCCCAGCAGTATCGCGCCGGCCTGGCTGAACCTGGCTGCAACCGTGCAGTCTTCGTCCGGCACGTAGTTGTCGTAGATCCGAGTCCCTGACGTGGTCTTCACCCCCGCCGTGTTGAACAGATCCTTCAACCCCACCGGGATGCCGTGCAGCGGTCCGCGGTAGTTGCCTCTCCCGATCTCGGCTTCCGCGCGTCGCGCCGCGTCCCGCGCCTGTTCGGGCATCAGTGTGATGAATGAATTGAGGGTCGGCTCGGTCTCTTCGATCCTTGCCAGACACGCCTCCACAACGTCAACCGGTGAAACCTCTCGATCGCGAATGAGCCTGGACAAGTCCCAAGCCGACATGTAATGGAGGTCGTCGCCTGCCATGATTTAAGCCCTTCCGGTGCCTGGTTTGGGTTCTCGATCAGCCGATGGGATGAAGGCCGAGGGCGCTTCGGCGCCGGACACGTCGATCTCGTAGAGCCGGGCCAATCCTGCGCGCATCAAAGCCACCCGTCGCGCCAAGTCTTGTCCTCGTTCCTCGTCCGACACGTCCAACCCCGCCGCCTGGGCCATGCGCAGAATCCCCTCGTCAAACCCCGGTGGATTGGAAGCTGTGGCCATTCGCTCTCCCCGAAAATTCGCCTCGATCTGCCGTCCCGGAGGACGGCCGCAATTATGGCCCAACCAGCCCAAGTTGGCAAATGGCGCCAGCGCTCTGGCGGGTCCGTTCGATAGCGTCTACCCGACCCCTTCGTTCCAGTGGGAACCAGTTCCGTAATACATTCTCCGTTGCTGCGCTGGAAGTTACGTTCCTTGACTCCGCCCGAAACGATCGTCCGGTAAGCGTACCTACCGTGCGCAACGTACAGCCCACGCTCCGGCGGACTCCGGCCGTGGTCTATACTGAATCACCCAGAGTCGCGGCCACGTTTGCGATAGTGTTTTTGTAATGCAATCGTTCTGCACCCATTGCGGGGAAGCTATCCCGCCCGGCGCTTCGGAATGCTCGGCCTGCCAGGCAGGGTTGGGATCAGCCGCCGGTCCGCCCGTGGCGCATCGATGGGGGGTCTGGCAACCCGCCTTGGGTTTGATGGTCTTGGTACCCACCGCGGTGCTCATTGCGTCCGTGGCTCTCGTGATACCGCTGGCGATCGCCGCAGTGGTTTCGGCGACCGCCCTGGGTCTGCTACAGGTGGCGCTGGTTTGGCTCCTCGGCATCCGGGCCTGGCCGCCTCCGTTGTCCCTGGTCGGTTTCACCGCGCCCGGCACGTCGCGTTTCCTGACCGTACTGCTTTGCTTGGCCGCCGTGATTTGCAGTCTTGGGTTCGCCCAGCTGTACACCATGACGGCGATAGCGTTGGGTTGGGACTTCCTGATGCCCCCGGAACTGCCCGCCGGCCTGTTGCTGCCCGGGGGATTCGTCGTCGTCAGCGCTCTCGCCCTCGCGGTGTGGACGCCGATTGCCGAGGAGGCGTTCTTCCGTGGGTTCGTGCTGCGCGGCATGGCCAACCGATGGGGTTTCGCGCCGGCTCTGGTGGTATCCGCCGCGGTCTTCGCAGCTCTGCACCTCTCTCCGGCCTTGCTGCTGCCGGTTTTCGTCACCGGCCTGTTGTTGGGTTTCCTGTACCTGCGGACCGGCTCACTTTGGCCGTGCATCGCGGTCCATGCTGCCCAAAACTTGGTTGCCGTGCTGACTGCGTGGCTCGCTTTGTAGCGGCCGGGTCACCAACGGTCCGGTCGTGGATGTCCCACACTCGCCGCCCGTCATTGGTCAATGCTCAATGGCGCTCAGTGGCGCCGTATGGACACCCGCCGGCCGGTAGGATAGTCTAGTCGTATTCCACCTGCTCGAGTGCCGCCAATGTCAACCTCCACCGTAACCCGCCCGGATCGTATCGCCGCAAAGTTTGCGGCCATCAAGGCTGAGGACCGCCCTGGCCTAGTGGTGTTCGTCACCGTCGGCCACCCATATAAGAACGCTGCCCTGGACGTCGTCCCGCGATTGGTAGCGGCCGGCGCCGACGCCGTCGAGTTGGGCATGCCATTCAGCGACCCCGTGGGCGAAGGCCCGGTGATCCAGGCGTCCAGTTACGTTGCCCTGCAAAACGGTGTTACCACTCAGGATTGCCTGGATACGGCGGCGGCTCTGCGCACGCAGATAGGTGACACCCCCCTCATCCTGATGGGTTACTACAACCCGGTCATGGCCTATGGTCTCCAGAAGTTCGCCGCCGCGTGCTCCGAGGCAACCGTCGATGGCCTGATCATCGTCGATCTCCCCAGTTCGGAGGCCGATGCCCTGGTGTCCGAGCTCGGCCCTTACGGCGTGCACCTGATTCCTTTGCTGGCCCCGACCAGTACTGACGAGAGCATAGCGAGATCAGTGGATATTGGCGGCGGCTTCGTCTACTGCACCAGCGTGGTGGGCATCACCGGCGCCCGATCCGAGGTGTCGAGCCGCGGCCTGGCTCTGGTGGACCGCGTGCGCCAACACACCGGTCTTCCGGTCACCATCGGCTTCGGCATCTCGCGCCGCGAACACGTGCTTGACGTGGGCCGGAGAGCCGATGCTGCGGCGGTCGGCAGCGCCCTCGTGAGCGCCCTGGCCGACGGTCCCGATGAGCAGGCGGCCGATCGCGGGGCCGTCGTCGTCGCAGAGCTCGCCGGACGCACCCTGTAGGCTCGGCGCGGGTCCCCCGTGCTGGCTCCGGTAACTACATCAAAATTGTCGCCGGTCTTGCCGTTGACAACGCAGAACGACGGGAGTAGCATTTTCCTCGAAATGAGTATCACCTGCCGCCAATTCGTCCCCGGGTATTATCGCCCATTTTACACTTACGCTTACCGCAGCACGGTCAGCGTATTACCGGTGTGAGAAGCCCGATAAACTTGGTGACAACCACTTTGGCAGGACTTCAGCCGGACGCAGGCTGAAGTCCTTTTTTTGGTAACTTCGGCGCCTCGGATCCGGTACCCGTCAGGAGGACAAACAGATGGCAATCTCACCGGCAAAAGACGTGAACGTGATGAGTAACAACGCGCTGATCAAACCGTCGGAATTGGAAGCTCGTATCCCCCTCACTGCAACGGCCGAGGAAGTGGTGCTCGATAGCCGCCGCCAACTTGAGGCCGTGCTGAACGGCGAAGACGAGCGGTTTGCGGTTATCGTCGGCCCTTGCTCCATCCACGACCAGTCGGGTGCGCTTGATTACGCGGCGCGCCTCAAGCCTCTCGCCGACCGACTCAGCGACCGCATCATGATAGTGATGCGTGTGTACTTCGAGAAACCTCGCACCACCGTCGGTTGGAAGGGCCTGATCTATGACCCCAACCTCAACGACACCTACCAAATCGAAGACGGCCTCCACCGCGCTCGCAAACTCCTGATGGAGATCGCGGAAACCGGCCTGAGTTCCGCCACCGAATTCCTCGATCCCATTGTGCCCCAGTACGTGTCCGATCTGGTCACCTGGGCCGCCATCGGCGCGCGGACCACCGAGAGCCAGATACATCGCCAGATGGCTTCCGGCCTGTCGATGCCCGTCGGCTTCAAGAACGGCACCGACGGAGATCCCCAAACGGCGGTGGACGCCCTCGTCGCCGCCAGCACCCCACAGGCTTTCCTCGGCATAGACCACGACGGCCAGGCCTCCATCGTTGAGACCCGGGGTAACCGCCACTGCCACCTGGTCATGCGGGGCGGCCGCAGTGGTACCAACTTCGACGCCCGCTCCATCGGCGCCGCCGCGGAAGCTCTCCGTAAAGCCGATGCGCCCACGCCGATAGTGGTGGACTGCAGCCACGGCAATTCCAACAAGGACCACACCCGCCAGCACATTGCCTTCCGGGAAGTTCTGCAACAGCGTTTGGCTGGCAACTCCGACCTCATCGGGGTCATGCTCGAGAGCAACATCAACGCTGGCGCGCAGAAGCTCGGCGCGGATCCTGCCGAACTGGAGTACGGTATCTCAATTACCGACTCCTGCATCGGTTGGGACGAGACAGTCGACCTGCTGGATTGGGCCTACGAAGCCATCGGTAGCGACGTCGCCGTACCGGCAGATTAGGGTCTCGACCGACATATCCATGCGACCCGGGGAGGGGCGAACGCCAGTTCGCCCCTCCTCTGATTCTTCCCGATGATATCGCGTTCCGCCCGTACTCACCGTGTTATAATCCGGGCAATTCATTGTATAAATTTGGCCCCCGGAAATTCGGACAATCAGCTAAATTGCAGTTCTAGGAGGCCGGTATATGTTCCCAACAGTTAGCCTGAACTCAGACGTTTCCCGAGAAGATGTTTCCCGTATGCGCGACTGGCTGCGTGATCCTGAAGTGAGTTCGTTATGGTACGGCGCCGATGATTCCGATGGCCACGCTCTGCATATCGGTTACGCGCCCGAAATAATCCACGATGCCGACGACGCCACGTGGAATCAGACATTCAATCAGGACGAGCGACGCATTTATTCCATCTACGCGACCGACGAAGCTCATATCGGCGAAGGCCAGTTACTCGTCGAATGGCCCCTTGAAGAAGCGCAACTCTTTATCCTGATCGGCCGCAAGGATCTTTGGCATCACCACTACGGTACCTCGGCCCTGGTCACCCTTCTTGACGAAGCTTTCGACAACCTCGAACTCCACCGCGTTTGGGTGGACGTTCCGGAGTACAACGAACACGCGCTTCAAATGTTCCGGCACCTGGGCTTTGTGCTCGAAGGACACTTGCGTCGCACCCACCGGAAAGACGGCAATTGGTACGACTCCTTCGCGATGGGATTGCTGACTGATGAATACCACCGCCGCCGCGAACGGGTTTTGTCCCAATACACGGCGTAGTTCGCGTCCGAGACGGAGGAATCATCATGCCGGTCATAACCATCAACGGCGTCATCGGCAGCGGAACACTGGAGATCGGACACCTGGTCGCCCAGAACATGGGCCTCAACTACGTTGACCGGTACATCTTCTCTGAGGCCGCCCGCCTGGTCGGTTCTCCCATTAGCCGCCTCATCGAGAAAGAGCAGCGTGTGGTCCCCTTCCGCGAAAAAGTCGCGCGCTTCATGCAAACGGTCCTTGAACGTTCCGCGGTCGCCGGCGCCGGCGCCGAGCCGTATTTCGGACGTGGCATAGAAATGCTCCCCGCTGAGGCCTACACCGAGCTGGTGTCTGACGCCGCTTCGTCGTCCAATGTCCACGACCGGGCTTTCATCGAAGCGACCACCTCCGTCATCAAGGAACTGTCCGGAGGCGGCGACGTCGTCATCATCGGCCGTGGCAGCAATATGATCCTGGCTGACACACCTGGAGTCATCCACGTCGGCCTTCTCGCCCCTATGGATGTGCGCATCGATACCATGGCCAAGCGCGAGATGTTCTCCGCCGACGAGGCGCGGGCCTACGCCGAGGATCTCGAGAATGCTCGGGTGACCTTCTACCGCAAGTTCTTTCGGACGGAAGCGAACGACCCCACCAAGTTCCACCTGATGCTCAATATCGGACGCATTTCCCAGAGCACCGCTGCGGAAATCATCGCCCACGCCTCGGAAGACCTTACCGCAGCAGTTCCCGCCTAGCCGTGCTGCCCATTTCCGACGCTGGGCGGCGTCAGGGCTCCGTCCCGGTCGTCAACCTCGTCCTGATCGGCCTTAACGCTCTCGTATTTCTCTACGAGATCAGCATCGGCGGGTTCGGGTTCTTCTTCGGCGGCGGCGGCTTGCCGATCTTCGTCTTCTTCCTGGAGTTCGGCTTTATACCCGCCGAACTGTCATCGGTCCGCGGTTTCGAGCCGCTGGGGTCGCGCCCGGGCTTCGTTAGCATAGCTTCGCCCATCTCAACTTGGGCGACGCTGCTCACTTGCATGTTCATTCACGGCAGCTTGATGCATTTCATCGGCAACATGCTGTTCCTGTGGGTGTTCGGCGACAACATCGAAGCGACCTTCGGCCACGTCAAGTATCTACTGTTCTACATCGCGGCCGGCGTGCTCGCGACGCTGTCCCACTACGCTATCGATCCGTCTTCCCAGACCCCGTTGGTCGGCGCCAGCGGGGCGATTTCCGGCGTGATGGGCGCCTACCTCCTCCTCTACCCGCGCAATCGTATCCGCACACTGCTGATCTACATTTTGATCACCGTTGTCGAGTTGCGCGCGGTTTGGCTCCTCCTCATTTGGTTCGGCCTGCAGGCCATCCAGGGGCTGCTCTCCATTGGCGTCAGCCATGAGGTCTCCACGGCCTTCTTCGCGCACATTGGCGGATTCGTCGTGGGCGCCATCGTCGGGTTGGCAGTGCGCCCACTCCGGCGCGGCCCCAGCGGCAGGTCGGGATACGGAGGCGATGCCAACCAACGGCCGCCCCAATACTGGCGCGGCCGCCGCATCGACTGATTTTTGCTTACCCTGCGCCGCGGTCCACGGCGGCAGCCCTACCGGGCGTTACGCCTCGGGATACGGGTTCAACCCCAGCATGTCTCTGGCCTGCTGGGGTGTTGCCGGCTCTCTGCCGTGCAGCCGGGCCATGGTAACCGCCCACTCGATGTACTCGGCGTTGGATTTGGGCTCCGGGTTGTTCGGCAGGTACGGGCTGTCCTCGAAACCAACCCGCACGTGCGCCCCGGTGGCGATGGCGATCGCGCACAATGGGAAGGTTTGCCCCAGGCTGCTGTGCGCCAGCCAGGTTGATTCGGGGTAGCGTTCACGGATCGTTTCGGCGATCAGCGCGTAATTGCGCGGCGAGCCCACCATGGATTGACGTCCGTCGCCCCAGTGTGCGCCAGGCTCCACCAAGAAGTATCGCGTGTCCTTGATGTAACCCTCTTGCATCAGGGTAAACGCATTGTTTACGTCGCCCATGTCGTGCACCGCAGGCTCCGGAAACGTCCCGCGTTGGTAGCACGCGTCCAGCGTCGCGGTGATGTCCTCGAACGAGTTCGGCGAGATGCTGGTACGCCTCCTGCCCGTCTCTGGATCCACGGGCCACCGCACGCCCATGCCAAGGTTCAGCGACACCATCTCCACGGGTTGTGGCGTCTCCAGTAGATACCGCGTTACCGCCGACACCGGGACGTGGGCCTGCCGAGCGGTGGTGTGATTCAACACCAGGTCGCATTGCGCTCGGATCATCGCGGCCGTCTGCGCGTACCACGCCGGGTCGTAGCTGATGCCCCCGTCCGGCGTCCTGGCGTGGATGTGCACAATGGATGCCCCGGCTTCGTAGCACCGGACCGCTTCTTGCGCCACTTCTTCCGGCGTCCAGGGAACGTTGACGTTGTGTTCTCTGCCGCGACTGCCGTTCAGACACCCTTTGATGATGATGGTATCCATGTTCCCCGCCTCGTTTTGGAAATATTTGCACCGCCTGGCCCGAGTTGATATTGCCGTCGATGCCAGCCGTTTATCGCACATTAACATGGGACTGGAACCGGCCCGTCCCGTCACTTTCGCCGCTATGCTATCATACTGCCGGCACGGGATTTCGGCGTTTGTCGCCCCCGTGTCAGACCCGAAAATGACGTACCAGCCGGAGGAATATCTAATGCTGGACTACACACCCAATATGGTCCTGACTAGCGACAAAGAATACAAGGTAGTCGGGACCCGCCCGATCCGCCACGACGGCGCCGACAAGGTCACCGGCCTGGCTCGCTACAGCGCCGATCTTAACCTGCCCGGTATGCTCTACGGTAAAGTGCTTCGCAGCCCCCACGCTCACGCGCGCATCAAGTCCATCGACACCGGCAGGGCCGCGGCCATGCCCGGCGTCCGCGCGATCATCACCGGCGCGGACATCGTTGAACCCACCGGCCGTGCCTCTGACTTGGCCGAAGGCGCGATGGTCAACTTCAAGTTCCTGAGCAACAACATCATGGCCCAGGACAAGGCCCTTTATAAGGGACATGCCATCGCCGCGGTCGCTGCCGTCAACGCCCATGCGGCGGAGGAAGCCCTGGGCCTGATCGACATCGAATACGAAGTGCTGCCCCTGGTCATGTACGCTGGCGAGGCCATGGCTGATGGCGCGACCCTGGTGCACGAGCGTCTCGCGGCGTTCCGCACTGCCGGCACTCGCGCCGGTGGCGTTTTGGACGACGACGATGACGCCTCTGGAACCAACATCGCCAACCACTTTGAGTTCCGCATGGGCGATCTCGACGCCGGTTTCGCTGACGCCGATGTCGTCGTGGAGCGCAGCGTGTCAACCTCCGCGGTCCACCAGGGCTACATCGAGCCCCACAGCGGCACCGCCATGTGGCACGACGACGGCAGCCTGACCATTTGGTCCAGCAGCCAGGGCCACTTCACGGTTCGCGACCATACCGCCCGCCTCGTCGGCATTCCGGTTTCCAAGGTCAAGGCCATTCCAATGGAAATCGGTGGTGGTTTTGGCGCCAAGCTTGCCGTGTATATGGAGCCGCTGGCCGCCCTTCTGGCCCGCAAAGCCCACGCTCCCGTCAAGGTCGCCATGAACCGCACCGAGGTTTTCGAGGCCACCGGGCCCACCTCCGGCACCGAGATCTCCTGCAAGATCGGCGCGACCAACGACGGTAAAATCACTGCCGCTGAGGTTCACTTGGTCTTCGAAGCGGGCGCCTTCCCCGGCTCGCCCGTCGCCGGCGCGGCCAACTGTGTATTTTCCGCCTACGATATCCCCAACACCTTCATCGAAGGCTACGATATCGTGGTCAACCGGCCCAAGACGGCGGCCTACCGGGCTCCCGGTTCCCCCGCCGCCGCCTACTGTGTTGAGGTCGCCCTGGACGAACTCGCCGAGAAACTCGGCATCGATGCCGTAGATCTGCGGCTCATCAATAGCGCCAAGGAAGGCACCCGGCGCCCCACGGGTCCGCTGACCCCCAAGGTCGGCTACATCGAGACGCTGGAAGCCACCAAGGCGCATCCCCACTACAGCGCGCCCAAGGACGGCAAGAAGCGCGGCCGTGGGGTGGCCTCCGGTTTCTGGGGCAACAACACCGGTCCGGCCGCCGCCGTCGCCCTGGTCAACCCCGATGGCACCGTGACCCTCACCGAAGGTTCTCCTGACATCGGTGGCACCCGCGCGTCGGTTTCCCAGCAGTTGGCGGAGGTGCTGGGCATCGCCGTCGAGGACGTCAATCCCCAGATCGGCGACACCGACAGCATCGGTTTCACCTCCAACACCGGCGGGAGCAGCGTTACTTTCAAGACCGGATTCGCCGCGTACACCGCAGCTCAGGACGTCAGACAGCAGATGATGGCCCGCGCAGCCCGCATCTGGGAAGTGGAACCTGAAGACGTGCTGTACGAGGACGGCGTTCTCAAGCACCGCGCCGACGACCAGTTACAGATGACCTTCCAGCAGCTTGCCGCGCGCCAGGTGCCCACGGGCGGACCCATTGTCGGCCGTGGCGGCGTCAACCCCGGCGGCGCCGGCCCCTGCATCGCCGTCCACATAGTCGACGTGGAGGTTGATGAGGACACCGGAAAGGTCGAAATCGTCCGCTACACCGCTATCCAGGACGCTGGCAAGGCGATCCACCCATCCTACGTGGAAGGTCAGATCCAAGGCGGCGCTGTCCAGGGGATCGGTTGGGCCCTCAACGAGGAGTACTACACGAACGACCAGGGGCACATGGTCAACTCCAGCTTCCTCGACTACCGCATGCCGACGAGCCTGGATCTGCCCATGATCGACACCTGCATCGTCGAGGTGGACAACCCGAACCATCCCTACGGCGTTCGCGGCGTGGGCGAGGTGCCCATCGTTCCTCCCATGGCGGCTATCGCCAACGCCATCTACGACGCCATCGGCGTCCGCTTGACCGTTCTTCCCATGAACCCGGGCAACGTCCTGGAAGCCCTGTGGGAAAAGAACGGCTCATAAACTCTGTCCGGACCGCACGGGGCGAATCATTGTTCGCCCCCATGGCGGTTGACCCTGCGGTTGCCGCCTGTCACGAGGGGATCGAAATGCCTGATGTATGGATACCCCCGCAGATGCAACGTATCATCGGCGCCCCTGACCGGGTCCAGGTCGCTGGCGCCACGGTACGCCAGGTCATTAACAACTTGGAGCAGCTCCATCCTGGCATCAAGGAACTCCTCTACGACGAAGAGCTGGATGACATAACGCCCGGCCTGGCGGTGATCGTCGATGGCGACGTCAGCCAGCTGGGCCTGATGGAGCGGGTCAGCGAAGACAGCGAAATGCACTTCCTCCCCGCTATCGGCGGCGGCTGAAAACCACGTCATGGCGAATGCGCGAAGGGGCAACCAAGTCGGTTGCCCCTTCGCGTTGGATTGCACCAAAGTCTGCGAGCCGGTAACGCTTGACCGTGCTCACTCGGGGAACAAGGTGACCACCGCCGATCCGCGGCTGTAGAGTTCTCCGTCGTCCGATCTCAACACGAACACGCCCAGCCCGTCACGTATGGCCTCGTACTCATCTTCTGCCACGCGCAGGTCTTCCCCGTCCAGTTGGTCGATGATCCGGTGAGCGTCGATATAACTGAGAAATCGTCGGTTGTCCGGCAGAAATTCCATCGCGCGTTGATACTCCGCGTGTGACGACAGGCTTTCGCCTTGCCCATTTTGCAGTCCCACCGCGGTGGTCAGGGCACGCTCTGTCGTACCGATCGTCAGATACTGATCGTGCAACACGTAGCCGGGTCGGTAACCGGTCTCGCCGCCCATCAGTATTCCCAGCGAACCCAAATCAAACACCGTCGCCGGCTCGTCGGCTCCAACGTCGACCATCTCGAAACTCAGCCCGGCGCTGGTCCGAACCAGGTCCGACATTCGGCTCATGGTATTTTCGAGATCGTCCCGGCTGCCTTCCTTGTAGGCGAGCATCGCCACCGCGTCAACCGGATTTCCTGCCGCGTCCTCTCCGACGGCCGAGAAATCGAAATCCCTTATTGCCAGGATGGCTGTGCCTGCCAGGTGATCAAAGAACTCCGTTTCCAGGTCTATCCCGGTGTTGTCCTTCACCAGCGCAAGCCCCAGATCTAACGCCTCCGCCAAGCTGGAGTCTGCATCCAATTGGGGCGTTTCCCCGCTCCGCCCGCCGTGCAACAGGCGGGCAATCCCTCCAGACAATCCGGGTTCAGGCAGCACGTCCGCCAATCGTCGGTCTGCCAGCGCTGCGCGCCAGTTGTCCACGTCTGGGTCGAACGCAGCCGCGACGAACCCGAGGGTGTCCTTTGGCAGCAGTCCCGCCGGGTCGTCCAGGTCCGCCGCGTCCAATCCGTCCGTCGCATCCGAAGGGGTCACCCACTCCGTGACAATTCCTCGGTCAACCCACGTCGCCGCAACCCCCACCCATTCTGTGGTCTGGCCCGATCCTATGGCCGAGTTCAAAAGCCCCGGCCCTACTGGAGCGAACTGGCTTTCGAGCATTTCGATGATCTCGGCGCTCCTGTCGTAGTCCACGTATGTCGAGGCAAACCGACGGTCTGCCAGCGCTTCCCGCGCCGCCTGAAACTTAGCGTCGCGCGCAAGCGATCCCTCGCCGCTGTTCTCAATTCGGTCAATGATCGCGCGCAGCGCGGCCTCGTTGGTGGCGTATACCAGCCAGTCGTCGGTCAGAGCGTAGTTTTGATCTTCGACCTCGGAAATCCAGGTGGGGTGGTCTTGGTACGGTTGGGTGTCGAACGCCACGTTCCCCTTGGCCGCGACATAAACAATCCACTTGTCAAGGAAGTCGGCCGCCGCATCTTCATCGCGAACGCCGATCAATACTGCCCAGTCCGGTTGTCGCGTTTCCGCATCGATGCCCAGAAGCCCTGCGGATAACTCCGGTCCGATCCATGTTGCGACATCCTCATCGAAACTGATGCCCGTTTCTTCGGAAAAACCCGATTTCCAGTCGTGGACGGCCCTGACAAACCCCGGATACTCGTTGAATCTCCGCCAGATTTCACGCATGTCCCGGATTTGTCTGCCCCGCGGCGCCAGCGTTACCCAGGTGTATGCCGCAGTGTCGGCGGGATAATATCGTGCTGAAAATTCCGATTGGGCAGTACGTGGGAACGTTCCCAGGAGCGACATCGGGAACGGGATCACTCCGAAATATAATCCCAGCGCGATCGCCATTGCTGCCAGTATTATCAGGTTCCCGGCGAGAATATAAATTCTTATTGCCATTCGTGCGTCTCCTTGCGTTATCGAACCTGTACCCGGTGACTATGGTGCATCGCCGAACTGCATCGTCTCGGCGCAGCAATTTGTGGCTATGGTGCCTTTGACTATATTTACGATCCGGGATTGGCTTCGGATGACGGCCCGGTCATTCGGTTGCCCGGTGTCCTGGAAAGACATGACCGGCCTCGGTCGATGGGGCAAGCGTCGGCCTCTACTCCCGCGCAGTGCCGCCGCCGTTGACAAGCCGCAGCATCCGGTCTACATTGACTGCGCGGTTGGACCGCACATTAACATCCGAAAACCAGACACTGGGCGCCATTCAATCCCATCGGCTTAATTGGGAAGGCGGTGCGAATCCGCCGCGGTTGCGCCACTGTAAGCGGGGAGCCATCCGACGATTGGCCACTGCCGTCCGCCCATCGCGGATTGTGGGAAGGCGTTGGCATGGTTGGGAACCGCAAGCCAGGAGACCTGCCCGGTGTTGCCTCGGAACTCTGCTCTGCGCTCAACAGGGTCGTTCTAGTTCGCGCTTTATGACGGGAGTTTCCCCCGTGCGGACTGGCGTAAGCGACAACCCTGGACCCTGGTGGAGCTGCTTCCCAGGGTTTTTCCTTGTCGAAAATGCGATGATATCTTCAAACGCAGGAATCAAAATGACTGTCGTGGGCGTCGGCCCCGGCGATCCCAACATGCTCACCCTCAAAGGCCGTGAGGCCATCGAAGGGGCGGATCTGGTTGTAGGCTTCAAAACCGTCCTTGACGTGGTGGCAGGACGCACCGGCCGTGCTGAAGTGCGCCCCATGGCGTACCGGGACCAGGAGGCCGTGCTGGACTACGCGCAGGAGCAGGCCCGGCAGGGCAAGCGCTGCGTCGTCTGCGTGTGGGGAGATCTGAACGTCTCCGCCAAGGAGTTGCTGAACCGCGTCCGCCGCCGCGCCGAAAGTGTGGAGTTGATTCCCGGCGTCAGCAGCATCCAGTTCGCGTGCGCCCGCGCCGGAATATCGCTGGAAGAATCGTTGTTCCTGACCCTGCATCAACGCTGGGATCGGGGCTCCGAATTGGGTGAATTGGTCGACACGCTGAACCGGGACCGACGCAACGTTATTCTGCTCCCCCGTCCCTTCGACTTCATGCCGCCGGCCATCGCCGCCAACGCGATCACCGATGGCGCCGACCCGAGTCATCCCGTAGTCGTGTTCCAGCGCCTCACGTTGCCCGATGAACAGCGTTGGGACGGCACCCTGGCCCAGCTTGCCCCGGTCACCGACGAATTCAGTGACCTCTCCATCATGGTGTTTCCCCGAACCGGCGATGACGCGGACTGATCCATGACTACCGAAGCGCAGACCGCGGCCGGCTCCATCGTACTGGTCACCACCGCCGACACCGACATCCTCACTGCCGAGCGCGCATTGGTGGGTATGCCGTGGGGCGACACAATCAGCGTGCACGCGTTCAATCCGGTGGCCCTGGAAGCCGAGACGGACGAAGCCGCGACCGCGCGGCGTGACCTCCTGGAGGCTGTGGACGCTGCCTCCGTGGTCGTGCTCCGCTTGCTGGGCGGCCGTCGTGCCTTGGGCGACGTGTTCGATCCGTTGTGGGAAATCTGCCTTCGCAACCGCACCCCGCTGATCGCCTGCCCGGGCCACCAGGAATGGGATGATGACCTGGTTGCCGCTTGCACCGCTCCGGTCGTCGAAGTAGAGGCTGTCTTCTCGTACCTCATGCGCGGCGGGGTTCTCAACTTTCGCAACCTTTTCCTGTTCCTTGCTGATACCTATCTTGGCGGCGATTTCGGCCACGAAGCGCCCGCGCCCATGCCCTGGCAGGGCATCTATCATCCCGAGGTGGCCGAAGGCATTTCCGTCACCGACTACCGCGCCGCCCGGTTCACTCCGGATCGCTCTTCCGTAGGCGTTCTTTTTTACCGCGCCCACTGGATGAGCGGCAACCTGGCCTTCATCGACGACCTGATCTCACGGTTGGAAGCTCAGGATGTCAATGTCCTCCCCGTGTTTTCCTACAGCCTCAAGCATCAGCCTGAGGAAGACGACGCCGGCGGCGGACACACCCTCACGGAATACATGGTCGATTCGGACGGCGTCCCGCACGTGGACTGCATCGTGAACACCATGGGCCTGGCCATGAGTGATCTCGATCACCAGCAAGGCGGGACCGGCGCCACCGTTGCCACCGGGTGGTCCCAGGAGTTCCTTGATAACCTGGACGTTCCGATCATCCAGGGGATCGTCAGCACCGGCAGTCGTTCCGAGTGGGAGGCGAGCTCCCTGGGCTTGGGTCCCATCGACACGGCCATGAATGTTGCCTTCCCTGAGTTCGACGGACGTATTATCACGGTGCCGGTGTCGTTCAAGGAGGAAACCGGCGCGGCTCCCGACACCCTGTCCGCCGGCCGGATGCAGCGCTACGTTGCCCAACCTGATCGAATGGACTACCTTGCCCGGTTGGCCTCCCGACACGCCGCGCTCCGCCGCAAGGCCAACGCCGAAAAGCGGGTAGCGATCATCCTGAGCAACTACCCGACCAAGGACGCTCGCATTGGTAATGCCGTTGGCCTCGACACTCCGGCGTCGGCCATCAACCTCCTGCACGCCCTGAAAAATGCCGGGTACAAGGTCGAGGACATCCCCGAGGACGGCGACGACCTCGTCCACCGCATGATCGAACGTTGCAGCAACGACACCGATTCCCTTACGGAGGAGCAGCTCCGCCTGGCCGCCGGGCACGTCGAGCGCCGAGACTACGCCCGGTGGTACGCGGGCTTCCCCGATTCGGTCCGCGCCGAACTCCTGGAATCCTGGGGAGAACCGCCTGGACATGTGTACCGCACCGGGGATCGCCTCGCCATCGCCGGGCTCCCCATGGGAAACGTTTTCGTCGGATTGCAGCCGCCCCGCGGCTTCGGCGAGAACCCCATCTCCGTCTACCACAACCCGGACCTGACGCCCACGCACCACTACGTCGCGTATTACCGTTGGATCCGTGACGTGTTCAAAGCCGACGCCATGATCCACATTGGCAAACACGGCACGCTGGAATGGCTGCCGGGCAAAGGCGTTGGGCTTTCACAGGCCTGCTATCCCGAGGTAGCGCTGGATGACATACCCCTGTTCTACCCGTTCATCGTCAACAACCCCGGTGAAGGCACCCAGGCCAAGCGCCGCACCCACGCCACCATCATCGACCACCTCATACCGCCCATGACCACGGCCGACTCCTACGGCGACATCGCCAAGCTGGAGCAGCTGATGGACGAGCACTACCAGTGCCAGACCCTCGATCCGGGCAAGCTGCCAACGCTGGAAGCCCAGATCTGGGAGATGGTGCAGCAGGCCGAACTCCACCGTGACCTGGGTGTCGATGAGCAACCCGACGATTTCCTCGAGTTCATGCTCGAAATCGACGGCTACCTCTGCGAGATCAAGGACGCCCAGATCAAAGATGGTCTCCATACCCTGGGCCAGCCGCCCACCGACGAACAGATGGTGGGCCTCCTGTGCGCCCTGACCCGCCTCGACAACGGAGCCGTCCCGAGCCTGCGCCGCGCCATGGCCGAGGCCCTTGGCTATGACTACTACGCCCTGCTCGATGACCCGGCCGCGGCGGTCAACGGTAGCACTCCCTCCGTTTTGTCGAGTCCGGACGACGATGCGCCCATTAGGAACGCCGGGGATGTGATCGAGGCGTTGGAATCCCTCTGTCGCCAAGCCTACCAGCGCCTGTGCGACGACGCTTTCGCCGCACATCTTATCCCGGGTGTGGTCGCTGAAGCGCTGGGAAAGCAAGACGCTCGCGTCGAAAGTGTGCTCTCCTACGTGGGCCAGCACGTCTATCCATCGCTCCTTCGGACCACAGACGAAATCGACAACTTGTTGCGCGGCCTCGCGGGCCGGTTCGTTCCGCCTGGTCCGTCCGGCGCCCCCACCCGTGGCATGGTCAACGTACTGCCGACCGGCCGTAATTTCTACTCAGTTGACCCTCGCGCCCTGCCCTCGCCCACCGCGTGGGACGTTGGCAAATCCCTGGGCGACGCCCTCTTGCAGAAGTACCTCGACGAGGAGGGCGATTATCCGGAGATGGTGGGCGTGGTCGTCTGGGGCACCTCGGCCATGCGCACCCACGGAGACGACATTGCCCAGATTCTCTACCTGCTTGGCGTCAAGCCCGTGTGGCAGGCCGAAAGCCGCCGGGTGAGCAGCCTGGAAGTGATACCCATTGCCGAGTTGGGTCGGCCTCGCATCGATGTTACGGTCCGTATCAGCGGCTTCTTCCGAGATGCTTTTCCCAACCTCATTTACCTGATCGATCAGGCTGTCGCCCTCGCCGCGGCCCAGGACGAGTCCCCCGAGGACAACTACATCGTCAAACACGTGCGCGAGGACGCCGAACGCCGCGCCGTCGCACCGGATCCGGAAACAACCGACAGTTCCGGTGACCCGTCCCTCTTCCGCATCTTCGGAAGCAAGCCCGGAGCCTATGGCGCGGGTATTCTGGGCGTCCTGGATGAGCGCAACTGGGAGACGGTCCACGATCTGGCGGAGGTGTACACCTCCTGGGGTGGCTACGCCTACTCCCGGCAGGACTTCGGCGTCACCGCCCGGAACGAGTTCCGCACCCGATTCGGCCAGATCGTCATTGCCGCCAAGAACCAGGACAACCGCGAGCACGACGTGTTCGACAGCGACGACTATATGCAATACCACGGCGGCATGATCGCCACCGTCCGCTCGCTGACCGGCCGCAACCCCCGACAGTTCTTTGGCGACAGCAGCGACCCGTCCCGTGCCCGTGTGCGGGACCTGCAGGACGAGGCTCGCCGCGTCTTCCGCAGCCGGGTGGTCAACCCCAAGTGGATGCAGTCCATGCAGCGTCACGGCTACAAGGGAGCCTTCGAGCTGGCCGCCACCGTGGACTACATGTTCGGCTACGACGCCACCGCCCAGGTCATCGAAGACTGGATGTACGAGGACGTCACCGAGGAGTACGTCCTGAACCCCGAAATGCAGGAATTCTTCCGGCAGAGCAACCCCTGGGCCCTGCGGGGCATTGTCGAACGCCTGCTGGAAGCTGTCCAGCGGGGCATGTGGGAAAATCCACCACCGGAAATGCTGGACGAGTTGCGCCGGATGTATCTTGAACTGGAAACCGACATTGAAGCCCGGCAGGAAGCCGGCGCCCGCTCCAATCCCACAGCCACCTAGTGAGCAGGAGGAAGCGGAATATGGAAAACACCTTGGACTTGCTCAAGGAACTCACCGGTGACCCAAAGGTAATGTGGGTCGTCGGTGGCGGTTCAGTGGTCAGCGAAAACCACGCTGACGGCATCACGCAGCCGGAAGTGCACAACGGCTGGGCCACCATCGAGGCGGACAATTGGCACTTCCATCTGCAGTTGGAAAAGATCGACGGCATACAGTTCGTCGAGGCTACGAGCCACGGCGACCTGAAGTCCTATTACGTCAGGTTTTCCCACAATTGGGACGAAACCCTGGTGCGCTGCTATTTCCCTAATCCCTATCTGGACGACGATGAGAAGCGTACCGAGTTCCAACCTGAAAAACTGCGCGCCTTCGAAGAGGCCCGCGACCGTTGGGTCGGTAAGGAGGACGACCTTGTCTTCGTCGAACGCTGATTAGCGCGATCACCGATATTGTCGCGCTGCCGGTATTGTCCAACCGGCGGTAAGGTACTAAAATGCCATTCGTTGATGCGACGCAGAACGTCCATCCAGCAAGAGGAGTGAAAACATGGGTATGATCAACCGTTTCCTGTCCACCACCGACACCGCTGCATGGGCCCCGTGGCTGGTCCTCGGCGCCATGGCCCTCTACATAGTGGGCTACGTGGACGCCGGAGTGCACGCTGCTGCCGTCGGTTCGCCCGGCGTCCTGGGCACCGTTCACGAGTTCTTCCACCACGCCCGCCACGTTGCCTTCATGTGCCATTAGGCTCTGATACGGCCCGGTGTTGATGTGACGCCGGGCCGCGTTTTTCTTCCGGCGGGAGCCGGAACGGGATCGGCAAGTTTCGCCGCGCGAACGCTCCCCGGAGCGTTGGAGGATTGCGCCCTGGATCTGCCCGATCAGTCTGTCCGTTTACAACGCGGTTGGCCAGTTTGGCCGAACGAGCTGATCAGTCAGAGAGTCATTGGAGGACCAGTATGACGCGTATTCTTCCCACTGCCCTGGTAATGGGTGTAATTGTAGGCCTCCTCGTCGCCGCCTACATGAACGTGTTCAACGTGCCCGTCATGGAATGGGCCATCGCCCTTGAAGGTTGCGACATCGATCGGGCCGGCTGCGCCGCGCAATTGGCGGCAGCGGAAGACGAGGCGCCATTGCCCCTGTCTTTCCTGACATCCCTGGGCGGCCAGCGCATTGGCATGAGCGTCGGGCTGGCCGTGGTCGGCGTCCTCTGCGCCGCCGTTTTCACCGGTTTGTACCATCTGATGCGCAATGCCACCCCGGGCTGGAACCCGTGGGCATGGGCCGCGGTCGCCGGTCTGTTGGGTTTCTGGGGCGTGTCCTTGTACACCCAGATAAAATTCCCGCTCAACCCGCCTGGCATCGGCAGTGAGGGCACGTTGCTGGCCCGTCAGGGCTTCCAGTTCCTGTTCATCGCGGTTTCGACCCTTTCCGTCGCGGTCGTGGTGTACGGGGTCGGCGTGGTGAACCGGACTTCCGCGGCTTCGGGGCGTTGGCTGCGATACGGTGGTATCGGATTTGCCTACACCGTGGTGGCCCTCCTCCTCGCGTTCGCCTTGCCCGGTGTGCGCGACGCCGCTCCCGACTGGCTGCCCCCCGAACTCACCATCATGTTCCGCACCTTCACCGCTGGCGGCCACTTCCTCCTTTGGATGGGTATCGCCTTCGCCACCATCGGTTACCGCTACTATCGCGAGCGTGACGTTCATGCCTATCCTCAAGTTCCGGGCTCGGCCCGGGCCACGTCCGCCTGATCCGATGCTCTCATCCGCTGACCCGGTGATCTCGTGACCCAGCCCACCATTGCCCGGGAACCCAGGTTCCCCTTCACCGCCATCGTCGGTCAGACCCCGATGAAGCGTGCGTTGCTGCTCAACGCCATCAACCCCCGTATCGGTGGCGTGCTGGTTCGGGGCAAGAAGGGCACCGCGAAGAGCACGGCCGTCCGTTCGCTGGCCGCGCTGCTGCCCCAGGTCCCAGTTGTTCCGGGATGCCCCTACAGTTGCCAGCCCGGTGCTCCCCAGGATGTGTGCCAGTGGTGCCAGCAGGCCGGAATGCCGGGCGGTCCGTCCGCTCGCCAGGTCCGTATCGTCGACCTGCCGGTTGGAGCCACCGAAGACCGTCTCGTCGGTTCGCTGGACATCGAGCAGGCCATCAAGTCCGGCGAAAAGAATTTTGAGCCTGGGCTGATCGCCTCTGCCCACCGCGGCATCCTGTACATCGACGAGGTCAACCTCCTCAACGACCACCTCGTCGACGTGTTGCTCGACGCCGCCGCCATGGGCCGCAACTACGTGGAGCGCGAGGGCATATCGGTCAGCCACGACGCGGAGTTCATGCTGGTTGGCACCATGAACCCGGAGGAGGGCGACCTCCGCCCTCAGCTCCTGGACCGCTTTGGGCTGGCCGTTGAGGTTGACGGTGTTTTCGAACCCCCCGAACGCCGCGAGGTCGTGCGCCGCCGCATCGCTTTCGAGGGCAGCCCCTTTGAGTTCATGGACGGTTGGGCAGACGCCGAACAGGCCGAGCGGGAGCGGTTGCTCAGCAGCCAGCAGCGCCTGGCCGAAGTGGTCGTCCCCGACTCGATCCTCGAGCTCATCACCGACATCTGTGCCGAGTACCAGGTAGACGGTCTGCGCGGCGACATCGTGATGTACAAGACCGCCAGTACCATCGCGGCCTACGAGGGTCGCACCGTCGTCGACGTAGAAGACGTGCGTGAAGCCGCGCTGATGGCCCTCCTCCACCGCCAACGTCGCCAGCCATTCCAGCAGCCCCATCTCGTCACCGAGCAGCTGGACAATATGCTCGACGACTTCCAGAACCAGCAGCGCGACCGGGAGCCGTCAAACGACCAGGACTCTGGTAATGACGACCCCGGCGATTCCGATAGCGATAGAGAACCCGACCCTTCCGAAGATCAGGCTGAAGAACCAACCGACGCCGCCCTCGGCGACGAATGGTTCGAGGTAGGCGACCCCTACGCTGTCCAGAACCTCCAGGTCCAGCCTCCCGACCGGCGTGCTCGGCACTCTTCCGGTCGCCGCGCTACCACCGTGAGCGGCACCTCGGTCGGGCGTTACGTCGGCGCCCGCCTCCCCGAAGGCCCCGCGTCCGACCTGGCGCTGGACGCCACCCTTCGCGCCGCCGCTCCGCACCAGCAGTCCCGCCGCCAGGCCGCGGACGGGGACGCCTCAGCCCTCCTCATAGAACCTTGGGATGTCCGTGAAAAAGTCCGCGAGACCCACACCGGCTCGCTGATCCTGTTCGTCGTTGATGCCAGCGGTTCCATGGGCGCACAGCGTCGCATGGTTGCCGTCAAGGGCGCGGTCATGTCGCTGCTGCTCGACGCCTACCAGCGTCGCGATCGTGTGGGATTGATCGCTTTCCGGGGAACCGGCGCCGAGGTGCTGCTTCCACCCACCGGCAGCGTCGAAATGGCCCAGTGGTGTCTCCAGGAGATGCCCACCGGCGGGCGCACTCCCCTGGCCCGCGCCCTTTATCTTGCCATGGAAACTCTCGAAACCGAACGCCTGAAGGATCGGGACGTGCTGCCACTCCTGGTGCTGATGTCCGACGGCCGCGCCAACGTCACCCTCGCCGGCGACCAGTCCTCCAACGTCCTCAGCCTTCCTGACGAAGTGCGTCACCTTAGCGAAACGGTCGCCTCCGCCAAAATCCCCGCCGTCGTCGTGGACACCGAGCAGGATTTCATCAAGCTCGAGCTCGCCAGGAACATCGCCGACGCCATGTCCGCGCGCTACATCAAGCTCGACGACCTGGCCGCGCAGAGTCTCGCCGACGCCGTCCGCAGCGAACTGCCCGGCGATCGACCGGTGGAAGATATCGCCCAGGCTTAAACGCCTCCGGTCTCCCGGCGTGACCGTCATACTTGGGCGGATCTTCGTCTCCGATTAAGCCGGATCCGCCACCCCGGCGTTGATCCCTCCCCGCTGCATTCAACCGCGCAGTGATAACATATCTCGATCCTGATCCTGATAACGAGGTCCCAGTATGCCGCGCACCCTCCCCTATGCCGATATGGATAAAGTCCTGTCTCTCTCCAAGCGCCGGGGTTTCGTTTTCCAGTCCAGCGAAGTGTACGGCGGTCTCGGATCTACCTGGGACTACGGCCCTCTGGGCGTCGAGCTCAAGCGCAGCGTCAAGGAGGCGTGGTGGCGTTCCGTCGTCTCCGAGCGCGACGACGTGGTGGGCCTGGACGCCGCCATCCTGATGCATCCCCGGGTTTGGGAAGCCAGCGGTCACGTGGAGAACTTCAGCGACCCGCTGGTCGAGTGTCGCCAATGCCACCGCCGCTTCCGGCAGGATCAGCTCGAAACCGACGCGTGTCCCGAATGCGGCGGTGACTTCACCGAACCGCGCCGCTTCAACCTCATGTTCCGTACCTTCATGGGCCCGGTCGAAGACTCCAGCAACGAGGTGTTCCTGCGGCCCGAAACCGCTCAGGGCATCTTCGTCAACTTCCAGAACGTCCAGACCGCCACCCGCAAGAAGCTGCCCTTCGGCATCGCCCAGATCGGCAAGGCCTTCCGTAACGAGATCACCCCCGGCAACTTCACCTTCCGCACGCGCGAGTTCGAGCAGATGGAGATCGAGTTCTTCGTCAAGCCCGGCTCGGACGACGAATGGCTGCAACAATGGGTGCGCGCCCGTTTCGACTGGTATGTGAACTACGGTATCCGCCCTGGTAACCTTCGCCTCCGCGAACATGCCGGCGATGAACTCGCCCACTATGCCAAGGCCACCTACGATATCGAGTACCGCTTCCCTTGGGGCTGGGGCGAGCTCGAAGGCATCGCCAATCGCGCCGACTTCGACCTCGGCCGCCACAAGGAATTCAGCGGCGAGGACCTCACCTACTTCGACGACGAACTTCACGAACGTTATCTGCCCTACGTTATCGAACCTTCGGGCGGTGTCGACCGCGCCACCCTCGCCTTCTGGCTGGACAGCTACGACGAGGAGCCCGACGGCAAGGACACGCGCACGGTGCTCCATTTCCACCGCGCCCTGGCGCCGGTCACCGTCGCTGTGCTTCCCCTGAGTCGCAACGCCCGCCTGGCCCCCACGGCTCGCAGCGTGTACGACTTGGTCCGCCGCCGTTTCCGCACCCAGTTTGACGACGCCCAGAGCATCGGGCGCCGCTACCGTCGCCAGGACGAGATTGGCACCCCATACTGCGTCACCGTCGATTTCGACACCCTCGACGACCACGCCGTCACCATCCGCGACCGCGACACCATGATCCAGCAGCGCATTCCGGTCGCCCGCCTCCTCGACGTCCTGCAGGACCGCTACGACCACGGCTGGTAAATTTGAAACATGCGGCCGGGATCTAACTCCAAGGAAACGAGGTTGCCGTTTTTGCTTTTGCAAGTTGAAACTTATTCTGTGCGCGCGTTCAATGAGAAATCGGTAGTCTTGCCGCATGAATAATCCGAAAAGAAATCACTACGTCCCCGAGAAATTGTCCGGCGCTTGGCGACACGCTAGCCGCCATATCTTCCAACTGGACAAAGATGCCGCGAGTCCGATCCCTAAATCGGTCAGCATCAACGATGCGGGTGTCAAACGACTTTTATATTCGCCAGAAATTGAAGATTATCTCGGGCGCTACGTGGAATCTCCTGCATGGCCTGTATTGGATCGCTTGAGAAGGCGCGAAGCTGTCTATTTCGAGGACATGGAACCGCTATTGATTTACATGACGTCCCAAATTGGGCGTACTCTGCCGATCCTGAAGGGTTTGGAAGAACGTAAAGTGGCCATGGAATCCAGAATATTTGAGACGTGGGCGCGCGAAGGCGAGGGCATCATCCGAGACGAGGATGACGACGAGATAGCCGAATCGGCTTACCGTGAAGCCAAACAACGAGCGATAATCGGTCGATCTCCTGGGATACTCTACGTCATGAGGGGCATGACTTGGAAAGTCTTCGTCTTGCCCTCTCCTGGCGAGTTGATAACCAGCGATCACCCAGTGATTAGAATTGGGGACAAACTTTCCGATCCAGACGCCGCCATTTTCTTTCCGATTTCACCGATTTCAGTACTCATTGGGATGAAAGGTATCAACGCGAAATACACGCTTGAAAACGGTATCTGGGTTCCCGGACAGATGGTGCGATACGAAACAGTTGACGATTCATACGGTGAACGTGCTAACGTGGAAATCGCACGCCAAGCTTCGCGGTTTTTGTATGGACAGTCCGAAAAAGCTTTGATTTCGGCGATCTGAGCTGGTGGCTAAACCCCGAAAATGCCCCCTTCAATCGTCGCCCAAATGCTCCGCTCCGGCCTTTACACCGCCATCATCGGCCGTAGCGTGCGCTTCTACCAGTCCACCGGGTCCACCATGGACGATGCTGCCGAATGGGCCTGCGCCGGTGCCGAAGAGGGCGCTGTTGTCGTCGCCGAAACCCAGACCGCCAGCCGCGGTCGCCTGGGCCGACGGTGGATTTCCGATGAAGGCAACCTGTACTTCTCCGTTCTGTTCCGCCCGGAAATCGATGCGTTGCCGTTGCTCAGCCCGTTGGCCGGTGTGGCCGTCGTCCGTTCGATTCGTCAGGTGGCGGGACTGTATCCCAGCATCAAATGGCCGAATGACATAACCATCGGCGGTTTGAAAGTCGCCGGTATCCTCGCCGAAAGCGCCATGTCCGGCTCCCTGATACAGCAAGCGGTCGTTGGCATTGGAGTCAACGTGGCCTTGGACGTTTCAACAGACGCTGAAATCGCTGCCACCGCCACCAGCCTGAACGAACTCGCGGAACCCCAAGTTGACCGATCCGAATTGCTTCGCCGCATCCTCCAGCACATGGACGCCCTGTACCTGGACGTCCGCCGCGGACGTTCGCCCATCCCGGAATGGCGCCGTTGGCTGGATACGTTGGGCCAACGCGTGACCGTGACTCACCACGGTACTTCCAATGTCGGTCTCGCCGAGGATATCGACGATCTCGGCAATCTGATGCTCCGTACCGACGAGGGAGAGTTGTTGACCCTTACCGCCGGAGACATTACCCTCCGTGCAGCTCAAGGAGAGCACGTCCCCAATGCTTGAAAACCTCTACCTCGAAGGCAAAGTGGTTGTCATTACCGGGGGCGGCACCGGTCTGGGTCTGGAAATGGTGCGCGCCCTCACCCGCTCCGGCGCCAACCTCGTCATCGCTGGTCGCCGCCCTGGCCCCATCGAGGCCGCCCGCGACGAGGTCATCGCCGCCGGCCAGGACGCCATCGCCGTGCCCACCGATGTCTCCAAGTCGTCGGATGTCGACGCCCTGGTCGCGGCTGCCATGTCCCATTTTGGACGCGTTGACGTGCTCATCAACAACGCTGCCATGGTCGCCGAGAACGTGCTCAAACCCATCTGGGAGATCACCGACGACGATTGGGAATCAGCGATGTCCGTCAACCTCTCCGGCGCTTTCTACTGTGCACGCGCCGCCGCCAAGCCCATGGCCGACGCCGGTAAGGGCAAGATCATCAACGTGGCTTCCGGCTTCGGCCTCCGGGGTGGTCGCGACATCTATATGTACTGCTCCTCCAAGGGCGGGGTGATTCAGCTGACCCGTGTCCTGTCGTTCAGCCTGGCCCGCTACGGCATCACCGCCAACAGCATCGTCCCCGGCTTCATACCAACCATCGACCCGGGCGCCGACATCAATCGCACCCTGCCCCAGTCCGGCGACTTCCTGCCCACCGGCAAGCTGGGCAAGCCCGAGGATCTGGGCCCCGTAGCCGTCTTTCTCGCCTCCGACGCCTCCGACTACATGACCGGCGAGATGTTCATCCTCGACGGCGCCGGCCTCGCTGCCGGCATCACCCCCACTGGCCACGCGCCTCTTGCCGCGCTGGAACCGTGATCCGACCGGCGTCAACACGACTGCGCCAGATCCACGGAGTCTCGCGAAAGTCATCGCGAGAACACTAGCTGGCTCAAATTGGGCCTGCCCAACCCTGCACCGCTCTCAACTGACCAACGACGATCATCGCGAGGAGCCTAGCCCCGTGGCAATCCCGTCCCAGTCACATCTGCCCGCTGAGTTCGACCTCGCCGGCCACACCGCCATCGTCGCCTCTGCCGGCGGTGATGAAACTCCTTTCCTCGCGGCCGCTCTAGCCGAAGCCGGCGCTGCCGTATTTGTCGCCGCCCGCCACCGTTCCGCTGCGGCCGCCATCGCGGATGCCGTGACCGCCGTCACCGGCCGGGAGACCCATCGCCACGTGGGACGTTGGGACACGCCTGCGGATGCCGCCGCAGTCCTCGAATCTTTTTCCACCGCCTACCCACGCGCCGACATCCTGGTCAGCGACACCCGCAGCTTTTTCGCCAAGCCCGCCGCCGACATCGAACTTGCCGAATGGGACGAGCTGCACGCCCGCAACGTCCGCGCCACTTTCATGCTCAGCCAGGCCGTGGGTCGACGAATGCTGGACCAACGCTACGGCCGCATCGTAAACGTTATTTCGAACCTGGCCGAGCGTGCCGTCATCAACTGTTCTGCATACAGCGCGACCCAGGCCGCCGTCCTGTCCCTCACCCGCTCCCTCGCGGTAGAATGGGGCCGCAGCGAAATCCGCGTCAACGCCGTCGGTTCCGGCTGGTCAACCGCGGAGGACATCCCGCTGGAAATCCAACGGGAGGAACTCCTGGTCCGCTACACCCCCATGCGTCGTAAGGGTCATCCTCGCGACCTGGCCGCCATGCTCGTTTATCTCTGCTCCCCGCATTGCGATTACCCCTCGGGCCAGCCCGTGTACATCGACGGCGGCCTCAACGCCCACCCGTAAATAGGGGTCAGACCATGCCCGCACTGGATACCATCACAGTCAGAGGTTTCAAGAGCATCAAGGCCATTGAGCAGCTGAAGCTTAATCCCATCAACGTGCTTAGCGGGGCCAACGGCTCGGGCAAGTCAAACTTCATAGAACTGTTTTCTATGGTGCGTGAAGTGGTTAGCGACCGGCTGCGAGATTTCATTGTCAGGGCTGGCGGGGCAGATAGAATTCTCCATTTGGGATCACGCACAACGGGACAGATAGATATCGTCATCAATCTGAATGATGGCAATTGGTACGAGTTGACGTTGGCACCTATCGCTGGCGATTCGTTGCGCTTGATTCATCAGTCTGCCACTTATTGGCAGCCACCGTTATTGTTGGACCCAGTGGTTTGAACGATGGAAAAGTCTGGCGGCTATTGATCCGTAGCTCGTTTCATTGCCTCCGGGGCGAGTCGGCCCGGTTTCGCAGGGCAATCGCGTCTTATCCGAGGAGGACTTTGCGCAGGTAGTCCTCGTCCCATCCGGCGTTGAGCCGCTTGCCCTGAATGCCTACTTTCAAGGTGCTTTCGTTTTTCAACCGGTTGTGCCCAATCTGCCGCAGCGTGGCCAGGTTCTGCGGTCCATGGTCCTTACGCACTCGGCACTGGTCTTCCCGAAAGGTCACGTCCAAGGTCCAGTGCAGCGAGTTTTCGATGCTCCAGTGGCTTCTGATGGCAGCCAGGAGTTGTTCTGCTGGGGCTGGCAGGCTGCTGATGTAGTAGCGGGGCTGACTTATGCCACCCGCTCCAGTTTGACGATGGCCCACCACCCTGACGGCCGCCTTCAGTTGGGACCATTGCCCCTGGGGGTCCAGATAATCCAGGCAGTCCGTCGCCGTGATGGTCCAGCATTCCCGCCGTTCCACCCGTCCGTGTCCCTTGTCCACGGTCCGTGCGTAATCGTAAGGCACCCCGTCAAAACCCCAGGCCTCGGCTCCCTGGAACAGGTCTCGGATGCCCTCATGCAACCGGCCCTGGTTCTCCTTCACCGCCAGCACGTAGTCGGCCCCGCCCGCTATGATCTGCTGGGCGATCTCCCGCTGGCAGCCCATGGCATCGATGGTCACGATGCAGCCATTCAAGTCCAGCATTTCCAGCAGTTGTGGAATGGCGGTGATCTCATTGGACTTCTCCTCAGTCTTGACCTGGCCCAGGGTCAGGTTATTCTGCGTGGCCCAGGCGCTGACCAGGTGTATGGCCCCCTTGTTCCCCGCCGGATCATAGGACCGTCGGGCCGTCTTGCCGTCAATGGCCACCACCTCACCCGGCAGCAACTCGGCGATGGCCTGGGTCCAGGATACGAAGCTATTCTGCAACTGCACTGGGTCCAGGCGGGCGAACACATCGCCAAAGGTGTCGTGGGATGGGATACCGTGGGGCAATTCCAGGAAGGTCTGAAACCAGGCCAGCTTGCTCTTGCCGAAGAGTTCTATGTGGACCCAGGAATCGGCGCCGCAGATGGTGGCACAAATGGCAATGGCAATGATGTCCACCAGCTTATGGCGTCGGGTGCGTTCCACCCGTGGGTCGTCCAGGTCAGCGAAATGATCGAGAATAGTTGTTTTGGGTGGTTGTGCCATGCCTCACTGCCTCCATTTGGTTCAACGGATCATGGCACGTTAGCACATTTCTAAAAATACTATTAAGACGCGATTGCCCTGCCCGGTTTCGCGTAACGCTGCCGGTTGCCAGATGCTACAATATCCTGCGATGATTTCCGCCGTTTCTACCGACCGCCCTAATCCGGTGCGCCGCTTGCCCGGCATGCGTGATTTCGACGCTGGCGCGTGCCGGCGTAAGCATGAAGTCGAGCGTCAACTTGCCGAGTTCATCGGTCGCTTCGGCTACTCCATGCTGGAAGTCCCGGTTCTGGAGACCACCGAACTGTTCCTGCGCAAGTCCGGCGGCGATCTCGCGTCCCAGATGTACTCTTTCATCGACCCCGGGTCCAATGCCGTCAGCCTGCGCCCGGAGTTCACCTCCGCAATCATGCGGCACTACCTGGAGATGACGAGGGACTCCGGCGAATCCTCTTTGGTTCGCTGGCAATACTGTGGCCCAGTCTTCCGCTACGACACTGGCAGCGCCGCCGACACGGGCGAGTTCACCCAGGTGGGCGCAGAGTTGGTCGGCTCCAACAGCATTCTCGCTGACGCGGAGCTCCTGACCATGGCCGCCGGCGTCCCCGACCGGTTGGGCATTCCCGATTATCGGATCCGTCTGGCCGATTTGGACGTGCTGGATAGCGCGCTGGACACCGTCGGGCTTTCCGACCGCGCTCGCGAATTCATCGTGGCCAACATGAACCGCATCGGCGAGGATAGCGACAGCCTTGCGGCGACCTTGCAGCGCGCTGCCGAGCTGCACGTGATCGCCGGCATTGGTTTGCCCGACGAGGAACAGCACCTGGCCGTCGCGGTTAGCGGCCTTCCCGACGGCGCGGCGCGTTCCGTGTTGTCCGGTTTCATGCGCTGGAATACCTCGGCGGACATGCCCTTGGGACGCCGTTCGCCCGACGAGATCGTCGACCGCTTGTTGCGCAAGCTGCGCGGTGGCGACGCCTCGGGTGCTGTCGAACGCGGCCTCGCGCTGGCCGGCCAACTCGCCTCCGTCAAGGGTGACCCGGCACATGCGTTGCCCCGGGCCCGGTCAATCGTCGCGGCGGCGGGCGCCGATACCCGGGCGATAGACCGGCTCATTGATTTAACCGCCCTCATTGGCGAGGATCCGGCGGTTTCCCGACGCCTGGAAATCGATTTCTCCCTGGCCCGTGGCATCGCCTACTACAACGGCATTATCTTCGACATCGTTCGCGGCGACGCCGGCACTTCGTTGGGAGGCGGCGGACGGTACGATGCCCTGGCTCGCGCCCTCGGTGGTACGGCCCCGGTGCCCGCCCTGGGTTTTGCCTGCACGTTGGAAACATTGCTGTCCGCCATGCCTCCCGCGGACCAATCGTATTTTGACCCCGACGTCGCAGTGGTATCTCCGGACGACGCAGGGTCCGTCGCCGAGGCTTTGCGCGCTGCCGCTGATATCCGACGCCAGGGAGGCGTTGCCGTCCTGGAGATCCGCGGAGACAAGCATCATACCGGTTTGAGCGGAACGGTTACCGAGTAGGTACGGAGCAGCGCCTTGAGACTGGTCATACCAAGCGACGGCGAACTGGGCGAGCCCACAATGAGGTTCCTGGCGTCCTGTGGCGTCAAGGTGAACCGGCCCAACTCTCGCCGCTACACCGGCTCCATTCCGTCTCTGCCCGGCATCGACGTTCTCTTCCAGCGCACTGCCGATATCACCACCAAGGTGGAGGAGGGTAGCGCCGAGATGGGTGTCACCGGCTACGACCGGTTGATGGAGTACCGCCACGACGACGACTCGGTGATCCCGGTCATGGAAGACCTCGGATTCGGCGGCTGCGACTACGTGCTGGCCGTACCCGATTCTTGGCTTGACGTAACGTCCATAGACGACCTGGCAGATCTCGCCCTCGAATTCCACGAACGCGGTCGCCAGCTCCGCATTGCCACCAAGTACCCGCGCCTCCTGCGCCGGTATCTCTTCGAGCGCGGCATAAACTACTTCACCCTCGTGCCGGCCAGCGGCACGCTGGAGGCTGCTCCCATCGCCGGCTACGCGGACCTCATCGCCGACCTGTCCGCCACCGGAACGACCCTGCGCGAGAACCGCCTGAAGATCCTCGACGGCGGCACCATTTTGACCTCTCAGGCTTGCCTCATTGCCAACCCGTCCGCCTTGGCCGGCTGCCCGGCCGATCTGGAGCTCGCCCGCTCCCTGACCGAAATGCTCGAGGCGCACCTCCGCGCCGACCCGTACTACCGAATCACCGCCAATGTTCAGGGCCGTTCCGCCGATGACGTCAGCGCGATGATCCTCGCCCGCCCCGAGATCGCCGGCATTCAGGGGCCCACCGTCGCCCGCGTGTTCAGCGTGGAAGAGGAGGACTGGTACGCCGTCTCGCTGTTGATCCGCAAGAACCGCCTGTTGGACGCTGTCTCCCACCTGCGGGAGTGCGGTGGCGTGGATATTGCCGCTGCCCAGCTCTCTTACCTGTTCAAGGGAGAGTCCCAGGCCTTCGCCGGCTTTATGGACCGCATCGCGTCCTTGAACGGTCGTAGAGATCATCATGCCTAACCTGCCGATGCACATCTACCTGTGCCAGCAGGTATCCACCGAGCTGGATTGGGGTTACGCCCACGATCACCCCGGCGCGGCGTACCTCGGCTCCACGACGCCCGATATTCGCGCCATGACCAAGTGGGACCGTGCCCGCACCCATTTCTCCGACCTGTCAGTCACCCACGTTGGCGCCGGCGTCCAGCGGATGTTCGAGTTGCACCCTCATCTGGCCGGCTCCGATAACGGATTGTCCCCCCACACCAGGTCGTTCCTCCTCGGCTACGTGAGCCATTTGGTCGCCGACGAAATGTGGATCACCACCATGTTTCGCCCCCACTTCGCTCCCGATAGCCGCGTCACCGACACCGACATCGAGGCGCACATCTGGGATCGCGCGCTCCAGTTGGACATGGACCGGGCGGTTCTCGACGGCAATGCTCACCTCGTGATCGAGAATGATGCCATCGCCGCGGTCGACCGGATGCCGGCCTTGGAGTTCCTTGAGGACGAGCTGATCGACGAGTGGCGGAGTTGGGTGGCTCGATTGCTCGGTTGGGACTTCACCTGGGAGCGCCTCAAGCGCGCCCTCAACCGCATGTACCGCGACAATGACGAAGTCCAGCAGGTTGTGGACGGATTCCTGGAGCATATGCCCCAGAGCCTGGAGCGCGTGTACGAACGCGTCCCCCGTGATCTCATCGACACCTACCGCCAACGGGTCATCGACGAAACCAAGACCCAGGCCCGGGAGTATCTCAGTGCGACTTAAGATGGTGCGCGGGCTGGCCGCCGCCGAATCGGTCCTCACCCGCATCGACCCGCTCGATCTCTCGTCGCTGCCCGAGCCCGCCCTGCAGCGCACCCGAGATCTCTTCGGCGTCGACGCCACGCCGGAATCGTCCGTCCTGCAGATGCTGCGCGACGTTCGCGCCGGTGGCGACTCCGCCGTGCGCCGTTACGCCAGCCTCCTCGACGAGGCGGACTTGGACACGCTGGAAGTCCCCGAGGCCGAACTGGAAGCCGCTTGGGACGATACTCCCGATGACCTCAAACAGGCCCTCCAGTTGGCCGCCCGCCGTATCACCGAATTCCACGAGGCCACCCTGCCGCGCGATTGGGTTGACCTCAGCGGCGGTTTGGGTGAATTGGTGCGGCCCCTGGAGCGTGTCGGGCTGTATGCCCCCGGCGGAACCGCCGCTTATCCGTCCACCGTCCTGATGACCGCGATCCCGGCCCGCGTCGCCGGCGTCAGCGAGGTCGTCCTGGCGACGCCCCGTCGCGGTCAGGAACCGTTGAATTCTACCGTCCTCGCTGCCGCCCGGATCGCCGGCGTGGACGCGGTCTACCAGGTGGGTGGCGTGCCTGCTATCGGGGCTTTGGCCTATGGCACCGAAACCATCCGCAAGGTCGACAAGATCTGCGGTCCCGGCAACGTATTCGTCGCCTACGCCAAGCGCATGGTTCAGGGTCAGGTCGACATCGACGGCGTATTCGGCCCAACTGAGACCATTCTCCTCGCTGACGAGAGCGCGAACCCGGTGTTCTGCGCCGCCGATCTCATCGCCCAGGCCGAACACGATCCCATGGCCTCGGCTATTCTCGTGACCGATTCGCAGAACCTGATTTATACCGTAGAAGCCGAACTTGACGGTCAGATTACCGGTAATCCTCGTGCCGAGACCATCCGGCAATCCCTCGAACGGCAAGGATGTATCGTTTTGGTGGATGACTTCACCGAGGCCATCGCCGTTGCCAACCATATCGCTCCCGAACACCTCTGCCTCATGGTCGCCAACCCTTGGGCCTGGGCCGGTCAGGTCCGCAACGCCGGCGGCCTCTTCCTGGGGGAATTCTCGCCCGAGGTCATGGGCGATTACATCGCCGGTCCTTCCCACGTCATGCCCACCGGTGGAACCGCGCGCTTCAGTTCCGCCCTAAGCGTGCACCACTTCCTGCGCACCATGCCGGTGGTCGGGCTCAGCCTACAACGGTTCACCGACCTCGGCGCTGCCGCCGTCCGCATCGCTGAAGCCGAAGGGCTTCCCGGGCACGCCGGCGCGGTGCAGGCCCGCCTTGACCACATCGCTGCAATGCAAACTCGCTAACCTATTTGGAACACCCTCCCATGCCTGAAATTGAAGAGCTTCTCCTTCCCCACATCAGCCGCCTGAAAACCTACCAAGGCGTGTCCCCTAGCGAAACGCTGGCCGAGGAGGCGGGTATCCCCCTCGAGCAGGTCATTCGCCTGAACGGGAACGAAAACCCCTACGGACCCTCGCCTCAAGTCGCGGAGGCCCTGGGTAGTTTCCGCGACTACAACCATTACCCGGATCCATCCCAGCGCCGCCTGCGTGGGGCCCTGTCCGATTACCTCGGCGTTGCTGAGGAGAACATCGTTGCCGGTAATGGCAGCGACGAGATCATCGACCTCCTGATGCGCATGTTTCTCGCCCCCGGCGACGAAATCATCATTCCGGTGCCCACCTTCGGCATGTACTCCTTCTCTGCGGATGTTGCCGGAGCCCAGGCCGTGGCCGTCCCGCGCGATGACAATTTTGACATCGACATCGAAGCCATACGGGGCGCTATCACCCCGCGCACCAAGGCGATTTTCTTCCCGACCCCGAACAACCCCACCGGCAACGTGGTCACCGAGGCCCAGGCCCGCGCCCTGCTGGACACCGGCCTGCTGGTCGTTTCCGACGAGGCGTATTACGACTTCTGCGGCCAGACCCTGAAGCCGTTGCTGTCCGAGTACCGGAACCTCGTCGTTCTCCGGACCTTCAGTAAGTGGGCCGGCTTGGCTGGTCTCCGCATCGGCGCCGGCGCCATGGATGCCGAGCTCGCCGCGACCATGATGGGCATGAAGCCGCCGTACAACGTCAACCTCGCCGCCGAAGTCGCCCTCCTGGCCTCCTTGTCCGACACCGGCATCCTCCTGGATCGCGTCGACGCCATCGTGAAAGAACGCGGCAGAATGTATCGGTTGCTATGCGAAATCCCCGGGATCACCGTGTGGCCCTCCCAGGCGAACTTTATCCTTTGCAAGATGCCTGATGGTCGCGGCCTGGAAGTGTACGAAGCCATGTGCCGGCGCGGGGTTTTCCTGCGCTACTTCGACAACGATCTCCTGCGCGACTACATCCGCTCCAGCGTTGGCAAGCCCGAGGAGACCGACGCCGTGGTCGCCGGCTTCCGCGCTGCCCTCGGGGTGGACTAACATGGCCCAACCCGACCAAACCGCGCGCGTTGCCAATCTGGAGCGTTCCACCGGCGAGACCACGATTTCCGTATCCGTGGACCTGGATGGACAGGGCCGGTATGACGTTGACACCGGCAACGGTTTCCTCGACCACATGGTCAGCCAGATCTCGCGCCACGGCCTTTTCGACATCACGCTGAAAGCCGAGGGTGACACCCATGTAGGCTGGCACCACCTCGTCGAGGATACCGCCATCATGCTGGGACGTGCCTTCGGCCAGGCCCTTGGCGAGCCGCGCGGCATCCGTCGCATGGGACACGCCGTGGTCCCCCTGGACGAAACCTTGGTCATGGTGGCCGTCGACTGGAGCGGCCGCCCCTACGTTTCCGTTGACACGACCCTGAACGACAGCATGGTCGAAACGCTTTCCGGCGACCTCGTGGCGCATTTCCTCGAATCCTTTGCCATCGAGGCCCGTATCAATCTGCACGCCAGGGTCCTCGCCGGCGTGAGCCCGCATCACAAGGCCGAAGCTCTCTGCAAGGCGCTGGCCCGCGCCCTCCGCGACGCCGTCGAGCCCGATCCTCGCGCCGCCGGCCAAGTTCCTAGCACCAAGGGCACACTGGACTCCTGAGTTCTGCCCCGCCGTCTTCTGGCGTTTTTTGTTTCGGTGAGGGCCGCCGGGTTGCGGCCGTACTGTAGACCGAGGGACCGGATGCTATTGGCTGGTTGGTTCGCGTATAATGCGAGTGGTGGGAGCTAAATGATCCAGTCCCGACAGGAGGGAGCCATGCCGATCGTTCAAAGTAGCGTCCATAGTGTCAACCGGGTTCTCGTGAACGTCTTGGACAAACCGTTCGTAGCCCGTGTACTTTCGCCGTTCCAGCCCATCGCCAACACCCTGACCACACGCTACTTGGACTACGCCGTCCCCGGCGACTCTCCGCATTCCGCGTCTCCCGTCGCCTACACCATCATTGACGCCGACGGCAACACTCGGTGGAGTGGCGATACGGCCGAACTCGTCGAAAACCCCGAGCACCGGCATCGCAACGCCCACTGAACCTGACGGTTACGTGCAAAAAAAACGCTCCCCACTGCGGGGAGCGTTTTCGATTCTGGTAACCGTTTCCCGTTATGCGCCGCGCACCGGTCGTCCACGACGGGCCAAGAATTCCGGGAACGCTTCTTCCGCCAGGGTGCCCCGCAGTACGTTGGTGGTGAAATCCTTTTCGTTCATCCACTGCTGCTCCAGGCTCTCGCCCTTGTGCTGCAGCAGGAGTCGCTTGATGCCTATCACCGAGGGCGTATCGTTGGTGGCGATTTCGGCGGCCATCTCCATTGTCTTCTGCCGCAGCCGGTAGGATGGCACCAGGTGGTTGAGCAATCCGATGCGGTACGCCTCTTCCGCTTCGATGATCCTGGCCGTGAACAGCAATTCCTTCGCCTGCGGCCAGCCCACCTGGTTCGTGAGCGTCCACGTCGAGTTGATCCTGCCGTACGCCGCGGCCAGGAACCGGAACCGCGCGGCGTCTGAACCGATCCGGATGTCCAGCGACGAGGACAGCACCGCGCCGCCGCCGTAGGCCAGCCCGTTGATCATCCCGATCACCGGCTTATCGGATGCGCTGACCTCGTAACCACCCCTTTGCCGGCGTGCCGAGCGACTGTCCATGGCATCCGTGGTCAGCGACCCTGAGTTCAGCGCCGCCTGGTCCTCGCGCTGCTCGTGGATGTCTCCGCCGGTGGTGAATGCCGGGACGCGCGGGTGCGTGTCGGCGCCGGTGACTACAATGCACCCGATCTCGGGGTCTTCGTTGGCGCACCTTACGGCGTCGTGAAGCTCCTCGGTCAGCTGCCGGTTCATGGCGTTGAGCACTTCCGGCCGGTTCATCGTCAGAAACGCCACATGACCGACCTTTTCGTGACGCCGGTCACCGCTGCCCTCCCACTTGGAGACACGCTCTTTTTCTGACAGAATGTACTGGTAATCCATGGGATTCGTTGCTCCTGTTGCGCTGTTCAAGTGGCCGCATTGTATGTGTAGCCGCCGGCCCTAGTCAAACCGCCCGATTGACAACCCATGCCGTCGCCCCGATCATGCCCTCAGGTACTTGGTCATGATCTCTTACGACTCCAGCCGTCGCATTGTCCGCCCTCACATGAGGCGCTGGTCGGTCGTCGCGACCTGTGCCCTGTTCATCTGCCTCGGTCTGTTCGGCCTTGCCGGCCCTGGTACCCGGGTAAGTGCCCAGGCCGAAACCGTCCTGAATGTCCGTGTCGAAAAGACCATCAGTCCGGTTAAGGTCCGTGTGATCAAGCGCGCCGTGGACCGGGCCAACGAAACCGGCGCTCAACTGTTGATCATCGGCCTGAATACCCCCGGTGGTCTTTACGGCAGCACTCGTGAGATTGTCGAGATCCTCCTCGGATCCCCCGTCCCCGTCACCGTGTTCGTCTCGCCGCGCGGAGCTCAGGCTGGCTCTGCCGGGACTTTCATCACCGCCGCCGGCCACGTCGCGGCCATGACCCCGGGCTCCAATATTGGCGCCGCCACTCCCGTTTCCGGCTCGGGCGAGGAGATCAGTGAGACCCTAGCCGACAAGGTCACCAACGACGCGGCCGCCCTCATCCGCGCCATCGCTGAAGAGCGTGGCCGGAACGCCGATGCGTTGGAAGAGACGGTGCGCTCCGCTGCCTCTTACAGCGCCACCGAAGCCCTGGATGCCGGTATCATCGACCTGATTGCCGATGATACACCCGCGCTCCTCGCCGCTCTGGACGGCCGGTCAATCGCTACCGTTTCGGGCGAGCGGACGCTGGAACTCGCTGACGCCGAGGTGAAGGAGCTCAAACTGCAGTGGCGAGAGCGTTTCGTCGAATTCATCTCCAATCCCAACATCGCTTTCCTCCTTCTGTCTCTCGGCAGTATCGGACTGATCATCGAAATGCTCACGCCGGGCGCCCTCGGTCCCGGCATCGCCGGCATCATCTGCTTGGGCCTGGGGTTTCTGGCCCTGGGAAACCTGCCGTTCAACTGGGCCGGTGTGGCGTTCATTCTATTGGCCCTCGTCCTCGCGGCTCTCGAAATCTTCGTGTCGGGATTTGGTGCGTTGGGGATCGGCGCCGCGGTGAGCCTTGTGGTCGGCGGACTGTTGCTGTTTGGCGACTTCGGAGGGGGCCGCATTTCTCCTCCCAGTTTCCCTTCGGTGTCGGTGAACCGTTGGGTTTTGGTCGGGGTCGCTGGTGCGCTGCTCTCGGTAGCCGGCTATTTGGCCTACGAAGTGATCATGTCACGACTGGGACGCAGACATTCCGGCTCCCGAACCTCCGGCAACGATAGCGATGGTCGCAGTTCGCCCGGGCATCTCCTCGAGCAGACCGGCGTCGTCACCATGCCCTTGCAGCCGCGGGGCGTCGTAGCCCTGGGCAATGAGACTTGGACGAGCATCAGTAGCGACGGCCTGACGATCCCCGCCGGTCGCCGCGTCCGTGTGGTCGCCGTCGATGGCTTGGTCCTTACCGTTGAGGCTATGGGGGGACCATCGACCGTCGAAGGCCAGGAATGATGCTAAAATGCGCCAACAACCCACCGTTTGCACATCCACGATGAAGGAGGCTTCGTCATGGCCGCAGGGATCGTAGTCGTTCAGCAATACCAGCGCATGGTCGTCCAGCGGTTCGGGTCCTACGTAGGCACCCAAGGGCCCGGACTCCGTCTCCTCATCCCCATCCTTTATCACGGTACCAAGGTGGACCTGCGCGAGCGTGTTACCCGCGTGCCCACCCAGAAGTACATCACCGCGGACAACGTCGTCGTGGACATGGACTTCGTTATCTACTACCGCGTGATGGAAGAATGGGCGGATCGTGCCGTTCTGGAAGTCCAGAACTTCGAGGCTGCCGTAATCAACCTGGCCTTCGCCACTCTGCGGTCCGTCATCGGGTCCCTGGACTTGTCGACCACGCTGTCGGAGCGCGAGCGCATCCGCGACGACGTGCAGGTACGGATGGATGAGGTCACCAGCCGCTGGGGGGTCAAAGTTTCCCAGGTTGAAATCAACGAGGTTGACCCTCCGGTCGGTGTCAAGGCTGCCATGGAGCGCCAGAAGTCCGCCGATGCCATCCGCACCGCGGAAATCACCGAATCCGAGGGCCAGCGTCAGGCCGCCATCAACCTGGCAGAAGGCCAGCGTCAGGCCGCCATTCTCAATGCGCAGGGCGAGCGTGAGGCGGAAATCCTCCAGGCCGAGGGCGACCAGCAGGCCGCCGTCCTCCGCGCCGAGGGTTTTAGCACCGCCCTGGAGCGCATCTACAGCGTCGCCAGCACCATTGACGGGCGTACCATGAGCCTCCAGTATTTCGAGACCCTCAAGTCCCTCGGCTCCAGCCCGTCTACCAAGTTCATCTTCCCCATGGAGTTCACTTCCATGCTGTCCCCCTTCCTCGGCATGGGCGGCATGAGTCAGCAGGACGGCGGCGGCACCGGCAACAACCGCTCGAACACCGGCAATGGTTCCGCCTCTGATGGCGAAACCCGCAACTAGCCCATACGACCAAACCCGTATCTCTCGAAACGGGGCAACCAGCACGGTTGCCCCGTTTTTTGTGCCGCCGCTGCGTCCTCGGATCCGTTAGTGGCCGGCTGCTTCGCTGGCGAATTGCCCGAACTCCGCACCCCGCAGCAACTCCATCGCCGCTCCGTATGGCTCCGCCGTCTTTCCGTCGATCTGCCTCAGCAGCTCGCCCAACTCCGCGTCGTCATCCAGCCGTTCCCGGATCCGCCGGTACAGTTCTTCCTGCACCGTTTCCAGGAACTCCGACCGCCGCCGCTCGGCCCGTCTATTGTCCAGTCCGCCCGTGTCGCTCAGGTAGTCGCGGTGGGCGATCACGCTGTCCCATAGCTCGCTGATCCCAACACTCGCGTAAGCCTGAGTCAGCAGCACCGGTGGGTTCCATCCGTCGCTGAGGTCCGCCATGTGCAACATTGCCGTCACCGCCGCGGATAGATGATTGGCTCCGTCCCGGTCGGCCTTGTTGATTACATAAAGATCGGCGATCTCCATGACGCCAGCCTTCAATGTTTGTATTGAATCCCCCGACTCGGGCGTCATTGCCACCACCACCGTGTCCGCAACGCCCATGATCCCCAGTTCCGTTTGTCCTACGCCCACCGTCTCTACTAACGTCACATCCTTGCCGGCCGCATCCAGTGCCCGGACCATGCTCTTCACGATGCGTGGCAGTCCCCCGGATTGTCCCCGCGTCGCCACGCTGCGGATGAACACTCCGTCATCCAGGTAGTGCCGTTGCATTCGGATCCGGTCACCCAGCAACGCCCCGCCGGTAAACGGACTCGTCGGGTCAACTGCCAGGATGCCCACTGTCAGGCCCAATCCGCGCAGGTGTTCCGCCAAACGGTCTACCAGTGTGCTCTTCCCGACCCCCGGCGGGCCGGTGATCCCTACCGCGTATCCCGCTCCGGTATGCGGGTCCAGCCGGGCCATCGCCTCTGCCGCCGCCGGATCGCCGCGTTCCAGCAGGGTCAGGACCCGCGACAGCGCGCGCAATTCGCCGTTGAGCACCCGTTCGGCCAGTTCACTCATGAAACATCCACGCGACGAAAATCGTAATAAAAGCAACGAAACACGTCGGTCAATTTAGCACCGGCCCGTGCACGGGTCAAGGACGGCATGTGCGTCTCCCTTAACAACTCCTGTCGCAACGGTTATCATCTTGGCGCTCCAATATTGACGTCTGAACCCAGAGGTGACCTCCATGACTACTCGCTCCGACACCCTCCAGGGCCGTGTTGCCATCGTGACCGGCGCCGCCAGCCCCATCGGCATGGGCCGCTCCATCACCACCGGCCTCGTGCGCGCCGGCGCCCGCGTCGCCATGCTCGACATCAACCAGGACTGGCTCGACCAGTCCGCCAACGACCTGCGCGAAATCGGCGGCGACGACTGCGTGCTTCCGATCATTGCCGATGTCACCGACCCGGAGTCGGTACAGAACGCCGTGCAGCGCACCATCAGCGAAATGGGCGGGCTGCACATTTTGGTCAACAACGCCGGCATCAACCCTCGCACCGCCGGCTTTGGCGGCAGCTCCTCCGGCAGCCGCACCGGCTTCGTCGACATCGTACCCGACGCCTGGCTGAAGGTCATTTCGGTGAACCTCAGCGGGCCGTTCCTGATGGCCCATGCCGTGGCTGGTCACATGATCGAACAGGGATATGGCCGCATCATCGGCGTCACCACCAGCATGGACACCATGTGGCGCAAGGGTGGCGCGCCCTACGGCCCGTCCAAGGCCGGGCACGAGGCGCTGGTCGCCATCATGGCGCAGGACCTTGAGGGCACCGGCGTCACCGCCAACGTCCTGACCCCAGGCGGCGCCACCGCAACCAACATGGTCCTGCCCCCTGAGGGCTCGACGGCCGACGCTCTCATTCAGCCCGAGGTAATGCAAGCGCCGGTGGTTTGGATCGCCTCTGAGGATGCCAGCGACTGGAACGGCCGGCGCATTATCGCCTACCACTGGGACGAATCATTGCCCCTGGAAGCAAGGCTCGAAAAGTGCGGCGCACCTGCTGCCTGGCCTCAGCTCGGCCTTCAGGCGGTCCACCCGGACTGGTTTGGCCGCGGCTGACCGCTACCGCCAACCCGCAAAAGCGCAGGGGCGAATTATTATTCGCCCCTGCGCTTTTGCGCTGTATGGGTTACCCGACATCAGTGTCGGAACCCGGTGTCAAACCCCTGAGCGTCGGGGTTGATCAGCAGGTCGGGCCGGCTGCCCCAGCGCTTCAGGAACCGGCCGAAATTCTTCCGGCTCAACTCGTCCCGCTGGTTCTCGTCCAACTCTTCCCACTGCCGGTGCTCGTGACGCACCAGCGGCAAACCGCTGTCGCAAACTACCCGGTATCCAGCGTTCTTGAACTGGAAGCAGTAGTCGATGTCCAGGTTCCGGTAGAACCGGAACGACTCGTGCATCAAGCCCACCTTGGGCAGGTCGGCCCGCCGGAACGCCATGCAGTACGCCTGCATCGCGTCCGCGTCGCCCCGTTCCACTTCCTCGTGGAAGTGCTGCATGTCGTCGGTTGTCAGCCCGTAAGGACCAAACACCCCGATAGTGTTGTCCCCCAGGTGTTCGGCCACGGAGGAAAGGATATCGCCAACCACCTCGGTCGACGCGTCCAGCAGCACGATGAATCGGCCGCGCGCCTGCTTCAACCCGATGTTCTTGCCGGCGGCGTCGCCCACCACGTGGTCGCAGTGGATCACCCGCAAGTTGGAGTGTTCAGCCTGCGCCTCTTCCAGGTAGTCCGCCGTGCCGTCCGTGGAGCCATTGTCCACCACGATCACTTCGGCTGAGGCGCCGCCCGTGTATCGTAGCACCGCCTGTACGCATCGCCGCACGTCGTCCACATAGTCGTAGGCGTTCACCAGGAAGGTGAAGTCGTACAGGTCCGGCTCATCCAGCAGCGACGGCACTTCGCGCGATGCGGACACCGACGACCACCGCGATTCTTGCAGCTCGAGAGGTGTCTGAGGACGCACCCGCGTCGCAACCCCCGCGTCCTCAACGACCATGCCGCTTTCCGTCATCTGCGATCGCAGCGCGTCAGCGTCGTTGTACGCCGCCTGCTGCCGCAGCGCGGCCCTGCGCTCCATAGTTTCATTATTTTGTGATCCGATCTCGTAGCGTTCAGGGACCTCGGCTAGGTCCAAACCGAAGACGCGATCGAAATCGAGGATCAGTTCCAGCTTGTCCGCCGGCGAAATGTCCGACCGTGCCATCGCCCACGTGATCGCCAGGCCCGTCGGCAGGTCCAGGTCGTTGTGGATCGCGTCCCAGAATTTGCCACGCCATGCTTCGGCTTCGCTGCTCACCGCGTGGGGAGACGAGCCGTTGCCGGAGACGTTGCGCCACACCCAGATACGGTTCCGCAGGCCGGTCAGCGCTTTTTCCGCCGCACGCAGCGATGTGAAGGTGAAATTCATACGGTGACGGTAACGCACCGTCATGCACAGGTACCGGAACGCCAACGGGTCGAATCCCCGCGAGGTAAGATCCTCGACGGTGAACACGTTGCCGGCCGACTTGGCCATCTTGGCCCCGTCCGCCAACAGATGTTGGCCGTGCACCCAGTAGTTCACGTGCTGACCGCCGAACGTGCCTTCGCTCTGCGCGATCTCGTCCTCGTGATGCGGGAAAACGTTGTCGACGCCGCCAGTGTGAATATCGAACCGCTCTCCCAGGTACTTGTGCGCCATCGCCGAGCATTCGATGTGCCAGCCTGGGAACCCTTCGCCCCATGGGCTGTCCCACTTCACGTCCCGTCCCGGCTCTGCCGCTTTCCAGAGCGTGAAGTCCCTGGGATCACGCTTCAGCGGGTCCGCTTCCGCCCGCACTCCTTCCAGCAGGTCGCCGCCGAAGTTGCGCGACAGCTTGCCGTATTCGGGGTAGCTGTTCACGTCGAAGTAGATGTTTCCGCCCGCCTCGTACGCCGCGTCCTTGTTCATCAGCGTTCCCACCATCTCCAGCATCTCTGGGATGTGGTGGGAGGCCCAGGGGAAAACGTGGGCCGGAAGTATGTTGATCCGTTCCTCGTCCTGCCAGAACACGTCCGCGTAGAATTCGCCGATCTCCTGTAGGGACTTTCCTTCGGCCAACGCCGCCATGATCATCTTGTCGCCGCCAGCCTCGGCCAGCTCCTGCCGCATGTGTCCCACGTCGGTGATGTTCTTGACGTGGTAGACCTCGTTGCCGTCGGAGATCAGGATCCTCCGGATCCAGTCCGCCATCAAATAGGTGCGCAGGTTGCCGATGTGCGCATACCGGTACACCGTCGGCCCGCAGGTGTACATCGAGACCTTGCCAGGCGCTAACGGCCGGATCTCTTCAACGGTTTTCGTCAGGGTGTTGTAGATACGCAACATACCTCTACCTCCGGCGGGAGCAATTGGCGCAAGTTTAGCACGCACGCCGCCCGGTTTGCACTCGCGCCGCCCGCCCGGTAACTGTTTAGACTTGCGGGGAAAGTGTCATTGCGAGCGAAGCGCGGCAATCTCGTTGGTTCCTCTTGGCTTCCAGCTTCCTGATCTAAAGGCGCAGCACGTTTGTAGGTATGAGGCGTCCGGCCACGGGGTCTACGGCCAGAAGCGCCTCTTCCAGCGTGACCACGCCAAGCAAAGTAGGCTCGCCCGCTTCGGCGAAGATCACCGGTGTGGAGAATTCCTGTCCCTCAAGTCTGACCATGGTTCTTCCGATGTCCACTGGCGCGTTGCTTCCGTCCGCCAGTTCAGACTGCACTGAGCGTTCCACCGGCACTCCCAGCCGCTGCAACGTGGTTCTGGGTACCGCAGTGAAGGTTGAGCCGGTGTCCACAATTACATCGATGTCTTCGAACCTTCGGCCTTGCGGGTCTCCGATACCCATTGTGACCACTACGGTTCCCATTGAGTTGCTCCTCGATTTGCTGGATTGGCGGTCTATGCGCTACTCATCTTCTTCAGAAGGCAGGGCGGCGGCTCGGTTGAAGGCTTCTTGAAACAGTTGATTCATAGCCATCCTACCGGTCTTTGTCCGGTTGGCAACTCTAACCAGCTTGGCAATGGCGCGAACGGCGTGGGGGACCGGGCCGGGCCAACGTTGGCCGTTATCCCGGTGGGAAATCGTCAAAATCAGGATTGCCAGGATAATCGGATTTTCAGGATGCCGCGGCACAAGTGCCGACCAACCCAATCCTGCCGATCCCGTAATCCCGCAAATCCTGATTCTGACAACACCACGGTTGAAAGCGGGCGCGCGTGAGGTTGGCGCACGCGCCGGCTTACTCGCCGGCGTCGGTGCGGGGGCCTGGGCCGATGTTGGCTGTGATTCTGATTTTGAGCGGTTCTATCAAGGCTTCGGGGACATCGACGGCTTAGAGGGGGGCGAGAAGCTGAAGCTGTCTCCCTTGCTGTTGTTGCAGGGTCGGCACATCAGTTGCACGTTGGGCAAGTTGTATGTGCCGTTTGCTTTGCCTGGTTGGATTCTGTCCAGAGTTAGATCATCAAACGGGAACTCTGTCCCACATCCGGTGCATTCGCCTTCCTGCATGATGTAGCGGATCAGTTTGATAAGTTTCCGGTCCCTTGCTCTGCCTTGCTTTCGCATGATTGAGCGGTAGCCGAAGTAATGAGCGATCCGCGGGCGTCGGTCTCTCTTCCGAGTCGCGCGCACTGCGTGCAATATCTCTTGCCACTCCAGCATACGGCGGCTGGCTTGCACCCATAGGTAGATTGCGACATCGCGTTGTTCGTAGGGCAACGGACAGCCGTTTCGCTTTGCGTATTCCGCAAGGTGGCGGGCTAACTCCTTGACCACGTCGCTTCCCGTCAAGCTGGGTGTGGTCCGCTCCGCGTACCCCGGCAGGTTTCGTACTTCGTGAAACGGAAAGTTGGAGCCGATCACTTTACCGCTTGCGTGTTCCGCGCTGTATCTCTCGGCGGTTATTGCGAACGGTCGCTCTTCCGTTGGGTTTGGCATACTGCTTGTGTCTGGCATCACCTTGTTCCTGGTGTTGTCAACTGCCGCGCCGCCAACGCCGCCCGCGCCTGATCGCTCAATAGTTCTGCTACCATCAATTCTATCAGACGCGCCGTCTTGCTCTCCGGCTGCCACTCGTGGCGCAGCCTTGGTCGACCGGTTCCACCATTTCATCCCCCGCGCTAACGCCGGACGCAAAAACAGCGTGACCGCGGCAACCGCCGTTGCCCCGGCGAATGTGTGCATCACCTTGTGGAACGACAGATCTCTGCGGAACGGATACCCGGCCAGAACTTCGCTATCGATCGCAACCTGCGTGAACGCGTAGATCGGGATGCTGAAGTGGCGACCCAAAACGGCTTTGGCGACCAGCGCCGGTCCCATGTGAAACGGCGTGAACGGCATTCCGGGCTCCTCCTGCTCAACAAATCCGTAGGGGCGAATGACCATTCGCCCCTACCGTACTTCAGCGCATGTCAATGACGCTTTACGGGCTCGGCGCTACCGCTGCTCCCGAGGCTTTCAGCGCCTCGATTTCCGCCGGAGAATAGCCGGCTTCCGCCAATATCTCGTCGGTGTGCAGCCCGAACCACGGGGCCGGCGGACCCAGCCTCGGCGGCGTCGCGGACAACCTGGCCGTCGTGCCGGAGTGGTCGACACTGCCCCAAACCGTGTGATCCCGGGTCACGACGAAGCCCGCGTTACGGACCACAGGGTCATTCCGGTAGTCCTCCATCGTCAGGTTGGGCGTAACCGACACGCCCAGCGGACGCAATTCCTGCATCCAGTGTTCGATGGTGTTGCCCCGGATTACCTCCGCGATCGCGGCGCTGTCCTCATGGATGTCGCGGAAATTCAGCGCCGATAGCAGTGACCCATAGGCGGCGCCGTCGGGACAGTGGACATATAGCCAACCATCTGTAGCTTCGTACAACCGCGAACGCGCCGAGTATCCTCGCGCGTCCACGCCCTCGACATCCTCGCGCTGGTACCCGTCGTAGTCCAGGAAGTACGGCGACTGCAGCAGTCCGGCAGTCAGCGCGAGCCCGCTGTCAACCGACTGGCCCTTGCCGGTCCGGTTCCGCTCATGCAGCGCCAGCGCCACGGCGTATGCCCCCATCAGGCCCGTGCCGTAGTCGTTGACGGCGTATGGCGACAGCATTGGCTTGCCGTCCCGGCCGCCGCGACGCACCTGCATCCCGCTGGTGCCCTGCGCCAGTTGTTCCCATCCCGCGCGCTCCGACCACGGTCCGTCGTACCCGAACGCGTTGAGCGACGCGTACACGATGTCCGGCTTGACCTTCTTGACCTCTTCGTAGCCGAGCCCCAATCGTTGCACCGCCGACTTGCGGTTGTTTTCCACGATCACGTCGGCGCTTTCAACCAGCTTCCAGAAAACGGCACGGCCTTCGTCGGTTTTCAGGTTCAGCATGATGCTGCGCTTGCCCCGGTTGACGTCGATGTACCCTACCGGGTCCAATATCCGTGTCGGGTCGTCGATCTTGATCACGTCCGCCCCGAATTCTCCCAGCGTGCGCCCGCATGTTGGACCCGCCAAGATGATGCACAGGTCCAGCACTTTGACTCCTTGCAGCGCGGACATCACGTCCCCGTGGCCGTTGCTGGGAGCCACGCGCCCCGGGGCGCTCTCCAGTTCGGACAGCACGACGTCCGTGTGCTCACCTAGTTTGGGCGCCCCGCCCCGTATTGCCCCCGGCGTGCCCCGCAGCCGCACCTGCACGCCCGGCTGCTTCATCGTGCCGTGCTCGGCATCCTCAACCTCAACCACCATCTTCGCGTCGACGGCGTGCTCGTGCACCAGCCATTCGTCAACGGTCTTGCACACCGTGCACGCCCCGCCCTGGGAGTTGATGTCTGCCTCCCACTGCCACGCCGTCCGCTCTTTGAACATCTCGGCGAACCGGTCCTGCCAGAACGCCAGCGTATCCTCGTCCACCGGCCGCCCGAACAGCGACGTCACTTCTTCGATCCATTCGGTCTTGCCGGCTGCCGTCAGGGTCTGCCGCGCGAACCGCTCGAACATCCCGTGATGATATATCCAACGCCCGTCGGAGCATTCGTACGGATGCGACATCACGGTCCGCGGGAAGTCAAACAGGTTCACATACTCGTAGTTGTTGAATTTAATGATCCGGCTTCCCATCGCGGTGAACATCGCCGAGTGCAGCGGCACTTCGATCCGCTGGCCCTTGCCCGACTTGTCCCGCGCGTTGATCGCCATGGCCACCGACACTGATCCCAACAACGCCGAAAAGGTGCTGGCGATGGGCAACGGTGTGAACAGCGGTTGGCCGTCGCTTTCCGAGGTCTCAGGGTAGAAACCCGTCTCCGCGCTGATCACCGGGTCCCAGCCCGGCTCGCTGCGGCTCGGGTGCTCTTCGCCGTACCCCGGCAGCGAGCAATAGATCAGCCGTTGGTTATCCGCCGACAGTTCTTCGTATCCGATCCCCAACCTGTCGGCGACTCCCGGTCGGAAATTCTCGATGACCACGTCCGCGTTGGCGATCAGGCGGCGCGCATTGTCGCGTCCGGCGTCGCTTTTCAGGTCCAGGGTTACGGATCGCTTGCCCCGGTTCCAGGTGGCAAAGGCCGGCTCCGAACGCGCCGGGTCGCCGCCGGGCCGCTCCACCTTGATAACATGCGCTCCCTGGTCGGCCAGCAACATCCCCAGCATCGGGCCGGGCACGTACTGCCCGAACTCCACCACGTGAACGTCCCGCAAAGCGCCTGAAGTGCCGTTTGTAGTCATCGTATGTCTCCTTTACAACCGCACGCGCCCACAGAGTCCCTGTGAGCGCGACGCGACGATCTCGTCAAAGTATCCGGTACGCGGCGGCGGCGCATTGCGAACCACGGCAAATCTGTTGGGACGCCCGCGGCCGTTTTGGTCCTTACTTCCCGGCAAACCGTTTCGGGTCGCACCCGTCCAGGCTCACGTCGGTGTGACCGTTGGCCATGATCTCCGCTATTCCCTTGCCCATCGCCGGCCCCAGCAGGATGCCCTTTTTCTGGCCCCCGGCGCAGATGTACACATTGTCCCATCCCGGTGCCTGGCCCACGATTGGCAGCCAGTCTGGCGTCACCGGCCGCAGGCACGCTGTGTGCAGCATCTGTTCCGATGCGCTCAACGCCGGCATGAGCCGCACCGCTTTCTGCATGATGCTGGCCCGCGCCTCTTCGGTCAACGTCAGGTCGAACCCGACATCCTCCTCAGTGGACCCGCACCAGATCAGTCCGTCTGTTTTCGCGTACATTGAACTGCCGCCGCCGATCAGCTCGTAGTCAAGCCCCGGTCCGTCCGGTCGCACGCGAATAATCTGCCCTTTCAGCGGGTCTACCGGTATCGAAATGTCCAACCACTGCTCGGCGGTTCGGCACCACGGCCCGGCCGCGATCAGTACGGAGCCGCAGGTGATCTCGCCGTCGTTGGTCACCACTGACTCCACCTTCCCGTTGCCCAACCGGAACCCCACGGCGTTTCCTGTCATCACCGTCGCGCCCGTGGCTTCCGCCGCCGCTGCCAGCGCTTGGGTGAACTCGAGGCCGTCCAGCGCCCCGTTGCCCACCGCCCGCACGCCGGCGAGCACCTCTGGGGTCAGCCTGGGTTCCAGCGCCAGCACGTCTTCTCGCTCCAGCCATTCCGCCGAAAACCCGGGCTCGGGAGCGTTGTTGAAAGTCTGCAACGTTTCTTTCAAATCGGCCAGCTCTTCGGGGTCCAACGCCACCTTGAGGATCGAGGTTATCCGTCCGTGGTAGTCGATGCCCGTCTTCGCTGGCAGCGAGTCCCACAGTTCCTGGTGCAGCGCGAACGATTGCAGGGCCATCGGTTGCAGTGGATCCGGCCAACCGTGGCCTTCCAGCGGATTCAGGCCGCCGGCGTTGTAACCCGACGCGTGGCTGGCCACGCCCTCCCGCTCGATAACGGTCGCTTTCACGCCGTTGGCTGCCAGGTAGTAGGCCGCGGCGCAGCCCGCCGCTCCTCCACCGATGATGACTACGTCTGCTGCTTGGTCGCTCATGCTGCCGTCCCCAGTGTCTGCCACGAAATTGCGTTAGGATATAATCCTCAGTGGGAGGTGTCTATGCCAATCTACGAGTACCGATGCGCCGACTGCGGCGCCGAGTTCGAGTCCATCCGCCCCGTTTCCCGGGCCGACGACCCCATCGATTGTAAGGCGTGCGGCAAACCCGCCACCCGCCAGATATCGAACTTTTCGTTCAAGTCGGATACCTTCACTTCGCCCAAGCTCAGGAACCGTCCCGGACAGACTTTCCGTGGCAATCGCACCCCGGCCGAAGGCGAGGCCGAACAATCCGACGCTGGCCAACCCGCCGGTTAGGGTTGCCTGGCCCTGGCCTCGTTGCACGCGATGCATGTGCAGGCCGCCCGCAACACCCGGTAGGTGTAGATCCCGGTGTAATGGGTGTCATTCCACAGGAATTGCAGCGCGTACTGCCCGACTGCCATCTGGTCCACCGCCCGCACGTCCTGCGGCACCGTTTCCGGGTCCAGTATCGCCCTGCCGGTCATCTCTTCCACGCACGCAGCGCACGGGCAGCGCAGCCTCAGCATGCGGTGCGGGTATATCCCCCGGTGCCCGTCGTCCCAGTTGATGATGACCGAGGCGCCGGAGATGTCAACGTCCGTCGGCTTGATGATTTCGTTCATAGCCATGACGCTTATCCCCCGGAACCTGGAGCCTGGACTTCGGCCAGCCGCGCCGGCCGGGGCATCTCGTCCGGGTCCGTGGGTATCTCGATGATGCTCGGCCCGTCAACGGCCAGCGCCTGCGCGAAGGCGTCGGCGATGTCCTCCGGCCTGTCAACATAAAACCCGGTCCCGCCGAATAGTTCCGCGTACTTGTCGAACCGCGGGTTCATCGTGTCCGCGCCCACGTATCGTTCGTTGAACGCGTACCTCTGGTAGGCCTTCTCCGATCCCCAGCAATCGTTGTTCATCACCACCGATATGTTCTTCAGGCCGTAGCGCACCGCAGTCTCGAACTCCTGCGCGTTAAAGAGGAACCCGCCGTCGCCGTTGAAGTTCACCACCGGTCGTTCCGGCGCCGCGAAGTTCGCCCCGATCGATGCAGGGAAGCTGAACCCCAGTCCTCCCAGATCCAGTGCCATGATCAGGCTGCGCGGTTGGTAGTAGTTCAGCCGGTCCTGCCCGAAGTTCGGCGCCAACCCTGCGTCCAGCGCGACGATGGCATCCCTCGGCATCACCTTCCGCAACTCGGCGTACACCCGCTGCGGTTTGATGTAGTCCCCAGTCAACTCGACCTCAGCACCCAATCGGGCTGCCCTCGCCGCGTTCCAGCCGGCCATTCGGCTCGTCCATTCCGAATCGGGCCTGAGTTCCGCGTCGGCGATGATGCCGTTGATCTCGTCGACCACCGCGCCCACGTCGCCCTCAACGCCCACCGCGATCGGATAGATGCGCCCTATCTCTTTGGGATCGATCTCAATGTGCACGATGCGCGCGTCAGCCGGTATGTACCGGTTGTCAAAGAACGTTGTTGACTGTCCCAGCCGCGTCCCAGCCGCCACGATCACGTCGGCGTTGCGGATCGCGTCGATCGCTTCCGGGGCGCCCAGCCGGCCCAGGTGTCCCAGGTAGTTGGGGTGGTCATTGGGCACGGCGTCCGCTCGCCCGTATGACGTGACGATGGGCGCGCCGGTCAACTCCGACAGCCGGGCTACCTCCGGATCCGCCAGGCTCCATTCCACGCCGCCGCCGGCCACGATTACCGGCCGCTTGGCCGCCAGTATCTCCCGCGCCGCCGCCTCAACCTGCGCCCGGTCGCCCCTCGAATGACCTTGGCCCGTCCGGTAAGCCGTCGGAGCCATCAGGTCCACGTCAACCTCTGCTCCCGGCAGCAGGTCCCGTGGAATGTCCACCAGCACCGGCCCCATCTTTCCGGAGGTTGCGATGCGGAACGCCTGCCGCAGCGCGTCTGGCAGCCGCTCGATCTTGTTGATGGCAAAGCTCGCCTTGGTGATCGGCGCGAACAGCGCGACCTGGTCGAATTCCTGTGTCGAGTCCAGGTTCTGATGGTCCCGCGACGCCGACGGAGCCAGCACCACCACCGGCGAGTGAGAAACGTAAGCCGATCCGATGCCATAGGTCAGGTTCAGCACGCCGGGCCCGTTGGTTACCAGGCACACCGACGGCGCGCCGGCGATGCGGCTGTACCCATCCGCCATCAGCGCTGCGCCTTGCTCGTGCCGTACCCCCACGAATTCCATGTCATCGCGATCGTACAACGGGTCCAGCACGTCCAGGAACGAAGAGCCCACGATCCCGAAGATCTTGCTCACTCCCTCCTGCCGCAGCAGTTCGATCACCGCCTCCCCTGCCTTCATTCGTTGGGCCATCGCCAAACGCTCCTTTTCGTGCGTAAATCGCGCGGCAGTGTAACATAGCTATAGAATCAGGATCGGCCGTTAGCGTTAGGTGGAGAGAGGTGTCGATATGGTCTCCCAGTTTCCCGACAATCGATATTTGATTGACTACGCCCTTAACGAGCTTGCACGCGCTCTACAACCTTTCGTTAGCGCAAAGTCCGGTGTCGCTGTCGGTGCCGATCCGTCCACCTTGATTCGGGTGATGCTTGATCGGTGGGATGACGCGTTTCACGCCGAACTTGGATACCGGAGCAAAAACCTGATTTTCGAGGTTAGAGACATCCGCAATGACTGGGCGCATAACAGCAGACTATTCGATGACGACGATACTGATCGTGCCCTCGACTCGATCGAGCGTCTTTTGGGTGTGATTAGCGCCACAGCCGAGGCGGGCAGGTTGAAACAAATCAAAGAGGACCGCCGTCGGGCGCGATACATCAATACAACGCGGGATAAACCCGCCGTCGAATCGCAAATACCCGGTGGCATACAGCGAAATGGGCGTCCAACCAAGTGGGAAAGTTTCGCGGGATACTTACGTGAAACTGGGCAAAGGCGTGAAACTACGATCCGGAACCGTGTGAGTAACTGCAAACGTGTGGAGCAATTTGAAGGAGACTTGGAAGATCATTTTGACAAAGACGAATGCCAAAATGTGCTGGCCCGGTTAGCGTACACGTCCAGCGACCAGGATCTTGATCTGAAGCCCAAACACGACATCCCGATTCACGGCGATATACGAACCGGATCGGCCACCCTGAAACATGCCGTTGCCCTCTACGTTCGATTTCGGCAACATCGTGGCTACTGAACGGTGGTGGCTGTTCGTGAACAGGCCGGTATTGGGCATCGCCCCATGCTATAATGCCGCAACAACCACCGAGGAGGCCTCCCCAACATGAGCACAGTGGCAGTGGAGGTGGTGTACCGGGGGATTTTTCAGAAATCCTTGGCCCGGAACATCGTCCGCACCATCGTTTTTGCCGCCCGCAAGGAAGGTAAAATAGGTACAGCTTTTGGCCGCTACGGCGACTCCCCCGAACGGAACGGCATCCCTGCCAAGCAGTTCGCCATCGTGTCTGACAGCCCCGAGGAACTTGAAGAAAACTTGGCCGTCTACGAAGCCGGCGAGGTGGACGTCACCATCAATGTGGATGACACCATGTGCAAGGGCATCGAGTCTTGGGCCTGGTACGGGTTGCAGCCCATCAATGCTCTCACCAAGCCCGGCGGAACCCTGATCGTCACGTCCCGCCAGGAAGCCGACGCCCTCATCGAGGACATCCACCAGAAGGACACCCCTTTCAACCTGGCCATCGTACCAGCGTCTACCAGTTTCTCCGGCCTCTGGGTGTACAAGGACGATCACACCGACGTCCGTATCCTCGGTGCCCTGGCGAAAGTGTGCCCTGAGTTGGTGAGCCTCGACTCAATGGTCGCCGCTCTGGATGACCAGGGCTGGGGCGGCCTCAAACTGACCTCCGCCCGCAACTCCTACGATCGCGTCGGTATGCGCCCCGTGGAACCCGGCGAAGGCAACGACGACACCCCCTTCAGCTTCGACCTCCCCGGCTGGACCACCATGGAAGAGGGTCTGGTCATCAGGGGCATCGAGCCGGGCGGCGGTTTCCGCGGCGGTACCGAGGGCTACGAGCCCGTCCGCAACTCCGTGTTCAAGAAGTTCAGTACCCGCTCCATGCGCCCGGTCATCAACTTTGACACGTGCATCAAGTGCACCCTCTGCTGGCTCCAGTGCCCCGACACCTGCTTCGACGTCACGCCCGAAGGCCTCTACGACGCCAACATGGACGCCTGCTGCGGTTGCGCTGTCTGCGAAGCCGTTTGCCCCGTGCCCGATTGCGTGACCATGGTCAACGAGGCCGAGTTCAACGACAACAACAGCCAGTACGAGCATTGGACCCGCGACAAGGACGGCTACCATCAGTGGATGACCGAGCTTATCCAGGTACAGAAAGCCGCCGATGCCGACGCCGACCGTAGCCACGGCTACCACAGCCCTGGCAAGTACGAAGCTGAGTCCGAAGTTGCCCTGACCGGAGACGATGACTGATGGCCACCCAAACTGCCCCACAGACCGAGCGCGAGGAGCTCATCAGCGGTAGCGAGGCCATCGCCATCGCCTGTTCCCTCGCCGACGTCGACGTCATCACCGCATACCCCATCCGGCCCTACGACACGGTGATGCAATATGTGTCCAAGCTCAAGGCCGATGGCGTGTTCGACTGCGACTTCATCGTCGCCGAAAGCGAACACTCCCAGTTCGAAATCGTCAAGCACGCCTCCTCGGTTGGCGCTCGCACCTTCTGCGGTTCCAGCGGCGTGGGTTGGTTCTACGCCTTTGAAGCCATTACCGTAACCGCCGGCCTGCGCCTCCCGGTAGTCGCCATGGTGGGCAATCGCGCCCTCGATGATCCCGGTGCCTTCGGCGTCGAGCACAACGACGCCTTGGCCGTCCGCGACCTCGGCTGGATGCTCTATTGGGTCGGGACCGCTCAGGAAGCGTTCGACATCGCCCTCCTGGCCTGGCGCATTGCGGAAGACCCCCGGGTTTTCCTACCCATGGCTATTTCCTGTGACGGCTCCTTCCTCACCCACTCTCAGGCCATCGTCAATGTGCCTACCCAGGAGCGGGTCGATCAGTTCCTGCCCCAGTACGACCGGGGCCGTTTGCAACTCCATCCCGACAACCCCATCACCATTGCCCCTCAGGTGAACGAAGACTGGCTCATGGAAATCCGTCGCCAGACCGACGATGCCATGCGCCGCAGCAGCGATGTTATCCGAGAAGCCTACGACGAGTTCAAGCAGCTCTTTGGTCGTGGTGACGATAGCCCGTTCATCGAAGAGTATATGACCGAGGACGCCGACATTGTCCTGGTCGGCATGGGCACCCTCGCCATGCCCGTCCGCGTCGCCGTTCGGCGGATGCGCGAGCAGGGCAAGAAGGTCGGGTTCGTCCGCGTCAAGTTCTTCCGCCCCTTCGCCACCGATGAGATCCGCGAGGCCCTCAGCCACTGCAAGGCTGTTGGGGTCGTTGACCGTGACTATTCCTACGGCTCGCCTTCCTACGGCGGCGTGCTGTTCAACGAGATCCGTTCCGCCCTGTACACCCTGGACGACCGACCGCTCATGCAGAGCTTCATCGCCGGCCTCGGTGGCCGGGAAGTTCTGGTCCGCGACGTTGAAGAGATGACTTCAATGGTCCAGGACTCAATCGACTCCGGACGGGTCGAGCAAGAAAACACCTGGATTGGTGTCCGCGATTAGGAGTGCCGCTATGACTACCATGACCCAAGACCTCCCTCAGGTTAGGGGCGTCAAGCAAATTCCGGTGTACGAAGGCTTTACCTCCGGCCACCGCACCTGCCAGGGCTGTGAATCCGCCCTCGTGATGCGCCTGATGATCAAGGCCGCCGGCCCGCGTACCATCGTGGTAGGCAGTACCGGCTGCATGTACGTGGCCAACACCACCTACTACAGCACGCCGTGGGTAGTGCCGTGGATGCACACTCAGCTTGGCTCCAGTGGCTCCGCCGCTACTGGCACCGCCGCCGGCTTGGCTTCCCTCATGCGCAAGGGCAAAATGACGGAAGAGCCCATTAACGTCATCGCCTTCTGTGGTGATGGCGGCGGTGTGGACATGGGACTGTCCGCCATCTCCGCGGCCTTGCAGCACGATGAGTACAACCTGCTTATCCTGTGCTACGACAACGAGTCCTACGCCAACACCGACATCCAGGTGTCGGGCTCCAGCCCATGGGGCGCCAACTCCACCTTCTCTCCTCCGGGCAAGGTTCACCGCATTATGAACCGCCGTTGGAAGAAGAACATGGTCCCCATGCTTGCCGCCGGTCATCCCGATGTGCGATACATCGCAACGGCTTGCGGGTCCTACGGTCCTGACTTCACCAACAAGATTCGCCGCGCCCTCACCACCGGCGGTCCCACCTTCATCCATAGCATCGACCCGTGCCCCAAAGGTTGGGATTACGACCCTAAGTACTCCCACGAGTTGGGTATGCTGGCGGTGGAAACCGGTATCTGGGTCCAGTATGAAATCGTCGACAACGAGCTGATCTTGAACGGTCCTTCGCGCGCCATCTCCCGTGGCATCCGGAAGCGCAAGCCCGTCACTGATTACCTCCAGCGCCAGGGCCGCTTCGCCCACCTCAACGAGGAAGACCTCAAGTTCTTCCAGGATCGCATCGACGAGACTTGGGAGAAATGGTGGATTCCGGGCATCGTCCCCTTCGGTCCCCACGACGAAGGCGAGTAAACGCATCTCGGCCTGCACAGGCCAACGTTGTTCTAGGGCGGGTTCAACACCCGCCCTATTGTTTTCATACTTGTAAAGTCGTCTATCCGTTCAACACCTACAGCATTTGTTGACCCGTCGTAATAATGTGTTAGACTTGTCGCGGAACTGACACCGCGAGGTAAAATAATGGTAAAGGTTGCCTTGACATTTGAAGGTGATGCCGATGAAGTGATCGTCGCGATGCGACAACTTGCGGTCGGTGATGCTAGTCCATCTTCACCTGTTGTTAGTAAAACTGAAACATCCGTGGTGGCCACGACTGCCGAGTCTTCCGACGATGCCCAGTCAAACGGACCGTCGTCCGTGCCTGAAGGACGCTGGACTATAGAACATGTCCGAACCTTCTGGAATTTCTTGGCTGGTGACGCCAGGGAAATCTACCAAAGAGTTGCCCAAAGCGCGGGTTACGTGCTGTCTCGCCAAGCCTTGCTGGAAGAGATGCACCTGACTGTGCGTCAACTGTCCGGGCGCTTGTCGTCTCAAGGACACGCCGTGCGACGCATCCGCCGCGTCCATAACGTATCGCTGCCTCACCCGATGTCTTTCGACTCGCAGGCCGACGAATACAGAATGCTCCCCGACGTGGCCGATGCTATTGTCAGGCTAAACCTGTAATGCTACTCTGCGGCATCTCAACAGTTGACCTCGCGAATCAGTCAACGCCCGGAGTATCCCAATGAGAATGGACCCCATCAACCTCTACGACTACGAGGCGCGGGCCAAACAGGTGTTGCCCCACAACAACTGGGAGTTCATCGAAGCCGGTTCGATGGACGAGTTCACCACCGCCCGCAATCGTTCCGCTTTCGAAGCGCTTACCCTGCGCCCGCGTTTCATGCGCGACACCACTGAGCGCAAGGTCTCCACCACTGTCCTGGGCCAGGACATCAGCTTCCCCGTGATGATTGCCCCCACCGGCGGTCATGGGAATGCTCACCCCGACGCCGAGTGTGCAACCGCCCGCGGCGCCGGCATGTCCAACACGCTGATGATGTGCAGCACCTCCTCCAACTGTAGCATGGAGGAGATCGCCGAGGCGGGAACGGGCCCCTTGTGGTTCCAACTGTACCACCGCGGCTACGACATCACCGAAAACCTGGTCAAACGCGCTGAGGCCGCCGGTTTCCGCGCCATTGTCCTCACCGTCGATACTCCCGCCCCCAGCCCCAAAGAACGGGACATTCGCAACCGTTACGAAAGGCCCGGCGAACTAGGCAACTTCCGCACGCAGCAGGACCAACTGGCCGCGGTCAGCGGCACTGACGAGTCCCCCCGTTGGGAGATGCCTCAGTCGCCACCGCTGACCTGGGCAGAAATCGACTGGCTCCGCGGTTTGACCGATCTCCCACTGGTGCTCAAAGGCGTTCGCGTCGCCGAGGACGCCCGTATGGCCGTCGACCACGGCGTCAACGGCATTTTGGTTTCCACCCACGGCGGCCGTCAGCTCGATAGCACCATGTCCAGCATCGAAATGGTGCCCGAAATCGTCGCGGCCTGCGGTGATAAGGCTGAAGTGTACGTAGACTCTGGGGTTCGCCGAGGCAGCGATGTGCTTAAGGCTTTGGCCTTGGGAGCCCGCGCGGTCGCCGTCGGCCGTCCCCTCTATTGGGGCCTCGCCGTCAACGGCGCTGAGGGCGTCCACCACATGCTGGAGCTACTCCGCGAGGAGTTCAACCGTGCCATGGCATATTGCGGTCAGAACAGCGTCGACGACTTGGAGAATCGCCTGCTCAACGTTCCCCGCGAATGGGGCCCCTTCCGCACCGAGAACGACATCGCGGAGCACTTGCCCTTCTAGCCGGTGATTCGGAACCTCCACTGGATTGCGTTGGGGGCGGATGTTCATCCGCCCCTGCTGTTTTACCCGTTTGCTCCTATTGATCGACGGCGCTCTAATCGTCCGCCGCGACGCCCATCGCCCCCACCCCGACCTCCGCTAGGAACTCGGCCAGCAATCCGTTGAAGATCGCCGCCTGCTCGAAGTGGGTAGAGTGCGCGGCCCCCGCGACCACTTCCAGTCGGCTTCCCGGTATCAGCCGGTGGGCGGCCTCGATCACGTTCGGCGGAAATATCCGGTCTTCCTCTCCCACCACCAGCAGGGTCGGCACGGTGAACCCGGCGATGTCAGCTGCCTGCGGCCCTGCCGGGTTCCGGAACAGCCCGGATACGATGCTCGCTGGCATGGGAGGATTCATCCTGCCGATTGATCCAAACAGGAACGCCAGTTCCGGTTGACCTTCGATAAAACCGTCGCTGAGCGCCCGGCGCAAAGGGTCTTCCGGCGGATGCACGTCCTCCAGCAGCGACACCACCGAGGGGTCGCCGATCCCTCCGGTCGTGTCCGCCAGCACCAGTCCCGCTACCCGCTCGGGGTTCGCCAGCGCGAAACCCAGGCTGGTGACGCCACCCATGGACTGCGCCACCAGCACCGCCCGGTCGATCCCCAGGTGATCCAGAAGCGCTTCCAGGTCGGACACGAATGTTGCCGGTTCCGGTGGTCCGCCCGGTCCGGCCGTCATTCCCCAGCCACGGTGGTCAAAGGTCACGCAGCGATATGCGTGCTGGAATGCCGGTACTTGTCGCCACCAGCTCAGGTGACTTCCGCCCCGTCCGTGGGCGAATACCAGCGCCGGGCCCTCGCCGTGGCTTTCGTAAAACATCTCAGTCCCGTTGATCTCTGCGTAAGGCATGTGGCGCCTCCTGGCTGTCCGTCATCTCGTTGTCGCAACGTGGCTTCGGTACGACGTCGCGAAACTATACTGACCATTGCTCGCGGCGGTATGCAGCATCCCAGAACATGAACTCATAGCGGCTGCTCGCCATGAACGCGTATCGCATCGCTTCCCTCTCCTGCTCTCCGACCCGTTCGGCCATCTCGTCCACGAAGCCCGTCCACGCGTCCACGCTCGACTGCAGGAACCCTTCCACGTAAAACCGCGTCCACTGCCCGTATAACGGGTGTTCCGACTGTCCCACTTCGTCCTTCAACAGGTGGTACGTCCAGGGACACGGCAGCAGCGCCGCCGCCGTCGGACCTAGCCCGTACATCCCCGCTGTCACCAGCATGTGGTTCACGTACGCCGTGTTCGTCGGTGACCGGGTCGCGCCCTCCACCTCTTCCATCGTCAGCCCTGCCGCTTCTATCAGCAGGTGGTGCAACGGCCGCTCCACCGGGGTCATTACCCGGTGCGCCAAATCCTGCAGCAGTTCCGTATCCGGGGCCTTCGCCAGCGTCATTGCTACGGCCCTGCCGAACCCCTCCAGGTAGTGGTAGTCCTGCCCCAGATAGTATTGGAAAGTTTCCAGAGGCAGCGTGCCGTCCTTTATCTCACGTAGGAAGGGGTGCCGGAAAATCGCTTCCCAAATTGGTCCTGCCTCCGCCCGCAATTGCTCACTGAATCCTGCCATGCCGTTTCCCCTCCTGTGAACGCTGCCTCGTTTGCTCCGCGCTCCGTCGGAGCTACGGTTGTCGGGGCTGCTAAAAAGACTCGTTGATCAGCACCAGCTCCGCGTAGGAGGCGTAGTGGCATCCGAATCCCGCTCCCGCTTCCCGGGCGTGTGCCGTCAGAAACTCGAAAGGACTGTTCCCCACGTCACCCAGGTTGTCCAGGTACGCCTTGTGTTCCCGTAGCGATGCCAGTCCCGTCTCCCAGTGTTCCGACACGTCCACTCCGTGCGTCGGCGCCGTGGAGCCGAACACCACCACAAACCGCACTGCGTTCCATGGTTCCAGCCCTTCGTCCAGCAACTCCGGGAAGATCCAGCGGTTCCCCGCGTCTCGCGCGGCGTCGAACACCGCCAGTCCCACCCAGCGGTGGTCCGCCATGTTCAGGTGCCCGCTGAAAAATTGCAGGTGATGGTTGATGGTGATAATCACGTCCGGCTGATGCTTGCGGATCGCCCGACTCAGGTCGCGCCGCAGCGGCAATCCGTACTCTATCACCCCGTCCGTGTGGTCCAGAAAATCCACCGTGTCCACGCCGACAACTCGAGCGGCGTTGATCTCCTCCTGCGACCGCAGCAGCGCCACTTCCCCCGGGCTCATCCCGTCGATTCCCGCTTCGCCCCGGCTGACCATAACATACGTTAAGCGTTTGCCTTGCGCCGTCCACTTGGCGATTGCCGCCGCCGCTCCGTACTCCAGGTCGTCCGGGTGGGCCACTATCGCCAGTCCGGTTTGCCAGTTCTCGGGCACCGGCACGTTCGGCGCATCACGCTGCTGCATAAATCCTCCCTGATGTTCCTATTGCCGCGGCTCTACGATTGGACCCGCGGCGCTCTGCACCCACACGAGGTGTGTGGCATGGTGATCGTACCGGTCAGAGCAGACGCGGGCTCGGCGAGGTAACCACCGCCTCCGCCGTCGCCACCCGGTAGTCGTCCGCGTCCCGAACCGACATGACCACTCGCCATGTCCGAACGCCGTCCGCGTTCGTGTCATGGCCCACCACTACTCCGTCGCAACGCAACTGCGTGCCCGGCAATACCGTGCGGTGATAGGCGATCGACAGCCTACCTCCCCACCGAAAATCCTCGCCGAAATCGGCCCCCAGAAGGCATTCCAGCCATCCCGCAGTGACCGCGGTCAGGCCATTGCCATCTCCCGGCATTTCGAACCCTGCCAACCCATGCGACAACTTGCGGTACTCCGTCAATCCATCTGACCCCCGCACGCGCAATTGCCCGAGGCGGCAACTGTCGCCGGCTCGGCGGGAAGCCAGGCGCCGGCCGCGCGACGGTTCCTGAATCGTTTCAACGAGTTCCTGGGGATGGGTGTATGCATGGCCCACTTCGAAAGCGGCTTCTGACCGCAGGATCTCCGTGCCGATCTCGTCAACCGCAAAAGCCGCAGCTTTCACCCATGGCCTGCCGCATTTCTGCCGCAATTCCCGCACCCATCCTCCGACCTGGATTCGTCGCCCCGTTATTGGCGGTCCCAAAAAATCCAGCCGTTGCCAGACCGTGGTCAGCGTCTCACCCGTCTCGCGCCGTTCCAGCATCGCCCGGCAGTCTTCCGCCATCAGGTTGGGGAAACTCCCATCGCCGCCTACCAACAGTCGATACCGTGCCAGAGCCTGGTCGTCCACCACGTATTCCAGGTTGCCAATCTGGTCGCCGACCCTCAGTCCGTGCCACGCATCTGCGGACATCAGTCGCGACCGCCCGTGCATCGCGCGTACTCCACCATGTCCGCCGCCGCTGCGTCCTCGTTGCCCAATGCGCGGTTCGCCAGGCCCCGGCCCAAGTAGGCTTCTGCCAGGCTTTCGTTGAGGTCTAGCGCCTTGCTGAACGCCTCAACGGCCGCTCCGTAATCTCCCAGCGCAGCTTTGGAGTTGCCCATGGACAGCCAAACACCGGCCAGTTCGGTGTTTTTTTCGATCGCGACTTCATACTCAGCAATCGCCATTTCGTGTTCGCCGAGGTCTGCTCGCGCCACGCCCCGGTTGTGGTGCAGCGTCGCCGTATCCATTCCGCATGCCTGCGCGGTGTCAAAATCCGCGATGGCGTCGTTGGGCTCGCCCCGGTTCCGCTTGGCGATGCCCCGGTTGTAAAGCGCATTGGCGAACGTCGGCACCAGCCCGATGGCGGCGTTGTAGTCCTCTATCGCCGCGTCAAAATCCCGGCGGTCGCTATAAAGGTTTCCCCGGGCGTAGCGATAATCCGGCTCGTTGGGCCTGAGCTCTATCGCCCGGTCGTAGTAGCTCAGGGCGGTTTCCCGGTCACCCGTGTCCCGGTACGCGATGCCCAGGTTGTACTGCGCGTTGGCGTGTTCCGGGTTGATGCGCGTGCACGCCAGGAAGTCATTGATGGCTTCCGGGTACCTGCCCAGCGAAATTCGTGCGACTCCTCGGGCGTAGTAGTAGTCGGCGTCGTCCGGCTCCAGTTCGATTGCCGCCGAGTAGTCGCTGATCGCGTCCTCGTAAAAACCGAGATGCCTCCTCACCACTCCCCGAGCGTAATACGGCACCGGATATTCGGGATCGGCAAGTATCGCCCGCGTGTAGTCCGCGATGGCTTGGTTCAGCTCGCCGCCGTTGCGATACGCCAGCCCCCGGTAATAATACGCCGGCGCGAACTCGTCGTTGATCCCCAGCGCATGATTGAAGTCGTCAATCGCCGCGTGCAGTTGTCCCGCCCGCAGGGCCAGTTGTCCCCGCGCCGTGTAGTGAAATTCCGTCGGCAAATCGCCGCCCGTGCTCATCTCATCTGCCTGTTGGCTATCATCGTAGCGCTATGATTCGCATCGTTTCTTGGCCTCGCGCCGTGGGACCTGTCCAATCCCCAACCCCGCAGCGCCGTGCCTCCGTGGCCGGTCACAGCTCAGTTTCATACAGGTCGTAGTGGGAATGGCTCATGCCCAGGGCTTCGTAGGTCCGCTTCGCCGCCCAGTTCTCCCGCATCACGTACAACCGCATGCCTCGGATGTCGTCTCGGGCGCTGGCCATTTCCGTGAGCCTTTGGTACAGCCTCCGATACACACCTTGCCGCCGGGCTTCCGGTTTTACATAAACAGATTGGATCCACCAGATCCACCCGTTTCTCCAGTCACTCCATTCGGTCGTGACCATCAGTTGACCCACCGGTTCCCCGCCGGCTTCCGCCAATAGGTAGAACGCCTTCGTTTCGTCCGCCAGCGCGGCGTCAACTCCCATCCGCAGAATTACCCGGTTGAGCGATACCCCCTCAGACTCCAAAGCCATCGCCGCGTTGAACCTGGCAATGATCTCGCCGTCGTCGGTCCCGGCTTGGCGTATGTTCAACTCCGTTGTCATGGCCTCATAATTCTAGTAACCCACGATATAATAGGCAACCTAACAACACAGCTTACGCGTACCCGGTTTTGTCATCCCGATCAATTGAGCGGCCGCGCAGTTCCTTTTTGCAGTGATGGCCTTCACCGTGAAGGGACTTTCGGCCGCGTCCCATCGTTTCTGGCAAAAAAGCCGGCATGCGCACTAACCCCACTGTCCGACCCGAAGAGGTGCGCCCATGGCTAATCAGGAACGATTGATCAACGACTTCTGCGACTTGGTACGGATCGATAGCCCGTCCGGAGAGGAGTGGGACGTAGCTCTCCAGGTATCCGATCGGCTGTCCAACCTCGGCTTCCAGGTTGGCCGCGATGAACACGGCAATGTCATCGCCCGGGAGGACGGAGATAGTCCCCTCCTTCTCTCGGCACACATGGACACCGTGGACCCCGGCCGCAGCATCAAGCCCCAGGTGGTCGGCGACCGCGTCACCTCGGATGGCAACACCATCCTGGGCGGCGACTGCAAGGCCGGCGTCGCCGCAATCCTGGAGGCGCTCCAGGCTGTCCATGAGGACGGTCGCCCCCGCCGTCCCGTCCAGGTCGTGTTCACCCGGGGCGAGGAAATCGGCCTGGTTGGCGCATCGAACCTGGACTTCTCGATGATCAGCGGCACGGAGGCCGTCGTCTTCGACGGCAACGGCCCGGTGAACACCATCACCGGCGGCAGCCCCACTTACATGGCCTTCGACATCGACATCAAGGGCAGGGGTGCTCACGCCGGCGTCGAACCGGAGAAGGGTCTGTCCGCCATCCGGATCGCCAGCGACATCATCGCGGAACTCCCCCAGGGCCGCATCGACCACGAGACTACTTTCAACGTAGGCACCATCTCCGGCGGTACCGTTCGCAACGCCGTTCCCTCCGAGGCCACCGTGTCCGGCGAATTCCGCAGCATGAACACGGAGTCCCTGGAGCTGATGCGCATGCAGCTCGTTACCGCCCTGGACACCATCCGCGGCCGCTACTCGGACGCCGAGATCAACGAAAATCTGGAGATGATGTTCCAGATGTACCGCCTGGACCCCAATGAGGCCACCGCCCAGCTCGTGACCCGCGTCATGCGCGATATGGGACTTAACCCCGACATCAGGCCCTCCGGTGGCGGCACCGACGGCAACGTGTTCCGCCTTCACGGCATCGAGAGTGTCGTGGTTGGCATGTCCACCAACCTCATGCACACCATCGATGAGTACGTCGTCGTCCCCGATCTGGTGAACACCGCCCGCTTCTGCGAGGAACTCATGACCTTCGGCGCCTGACCTCGTCGCCGCGCAAACGCGCGTCAGCCGTCGGCCATTCCACTTACCGGATCCGCTGAATGCGAACGTGTGGCGTCCCTGTCGTTGGGCGCGCAGACCGGCAGTTTGGACGCCCCGGCGTGGTCAAAGGCGCATTGACGCTGATGTCAGGACCCAACTGCCGGAAACCTCTGAGGAAACGCAGCACGACCGTGATGCTAATGGGGCGCCCGCACTATGCGGACGCCCCATCGCGGTTACGTCTGGGTCACCAACCTTTCTAACTCTTCCCCAAACTCTTTCCGCTGCCACTCCCGCACCTCCCCGTCGCCGCCGGCCAATTCATAATCCAGCCGCTCCGGCCGCAACGCGATCCGCTCCAAGCTCGGAGTCGGCCAGATGTGGCTAACCGCGAGGTCGAGCCCGTGGCTCCATCCCGCGCGCCACTGTTTGAGCGACTTCAGCCGTTCCCTGCTCTCCGGTCCCCACGGATCTGCGCCCCGGTCCGACCTTGGTGGTCTCGGCGCTTCGGGCCCGGTCATTCCTCGTTCAATCGCTTCCGCCAACTCCCCGAAGCAACGGGTAGCCAGCATTCCGCCGATCCTCCGGGGCGGACTGCCGTTGCACTGCGCCAGTTCCAGCAGATCGCCGTTGCTCGCCGCCTGTGTCGGCGGAACATCCCAGGCGCAGGCCTTCCCGTCCCGGAACGCGTACAGTTCCTGCAACACCGCCGCTTCACGAGGGTTCAATCCTTCCCATCCTCTGATCCGGCGGAACGCCGTCTCCAGCGGTTCTTCCGGAGGATGTCGCAACGCCTCGATTCGCGCGCACTCTTCCTGCACCCACTCGACGCGCCCTAGTTTCTCCAGCCGGTACCCCAGCTCGTCCGCCAGCGGCAGCAGGTGGTGCACGTCGCTGGCCGCGTAATCCAGCGCCGGACCCGATAGCGGCCGCAATCCCCAATGCGACACCTGAAGCTTGGGGTCCTTGGCGATACCGACTCCGCAAAACTCTTCCAGCACCGCGCCCAGGTTTGGACGTGTTACCCCAAGGAATCGCGCCGCCAACCCGGTGTCGAACAGGTTGTTCACCTCAAACCCGAAGTCACGGTCGAAGTAGCGCACATCCTCTTCGGAACCATGTATCACTTTTTCCACCGCCTCGTCCGCCAGCACCTCACCAAGGGCGTCCAATCCCTTCACTGACAACGGGTCCAACAGGTACGTCCCGCTCCCGTCGGAAATCTGTATCAGACAGATCCGTTCACGGTATGCGAACCGGCCGTTACGCTCGGTATCCAACGCCAGCCGTGACGCGCGACGCAACTCTTCCGCCACCGCGTCCCAATCGCTTTGTGCGCCAATATATTGATACTGATTCCGCAACAACTACCCCGGATTACGCAATCTATCCATTTTCCCTTTCGACGTGCTCAGTGTAGCACACCTGAGCGGCCCCCGGACCTGCTTACCTGCAAGAACTCCCGTACCCTCGGCGCGTGCAAATGGGCCAGAATATCTGCGTGCTATACTCCCAGCACATCCCACCGCAAGGAGCAATCCATCCCATGAGCGGCGCAGACCTCAAGCAGACCCTACAGCAGGGCGGCCGTATTTTCGGCACCATGATAAGCATCAACCGCAACCCCCGCTGGATCCCTATCCTCGATGGCGTTGGCCTGGACTATGTAATCATCGATACCGAGCACAGTCCCCGCAGCCGCGGCGAGCTGGGCGACTACCTGACCATGTTCAACACCATCAGTGTCGTCCCCATCGTGCGCATCCCCATACCCGACTCCCATTACGTGACCATGGCCATCGACGCCGGCGCCCAGGGCATCCTCGCCCCCTACTGCGAGACCGTCGACCAGGTCCGCGAGGTCGTTAAGGCTGCCAAGTTCCGCCCCCTCAAGGGCGCCGCCGCCGAGGAGGCCCTGGAATCTGGCACCTTCCCCAGCGACGCTAGCCAGGAATATCTCGCCAACCGCAACCGCGACAACATCTGCATCATCGGCATCGAGAGCCAGGCCGCCGTAGATAACCTCGACGCTATCCTCGCCGTGCCCTACGTCGACGCCATCTTCGTCGGTCCCAACGACATGAGCATCTCCCTCGGCGTGCCCGACGACTACGCTCAGGAAATCTACAAGACCACCGTCAAGGGCATCATTGACAAGTGTGAAGCCAGGGGGCTGCCCACCTTGGTCCACCACCAGACCCCCGAACTTTCCGAATACTGGATCGAGCAGGGCGCCCGCTTCGTCCTCCACGGCACCGACCGACGCGCTCTAGCCGAAGGTTTCCGCACCGAGTTCACCCGCCTCCGAGGCAAGGCTGCGTCTGTATAGCGCAGCTTGGAACGAGCGCGACCGTCATCCCCCGGCGTGCGCCAAATCGTCCGCACTCGCGCTGCAAACAACACGGCAACATTGCGGCAGCACAGAGCCGGTTACGCCAACCAAAAACGGGGCGGGTCATTGACCCGCCCCGTTCGCGTTCCGCGTGCCATTCTTGCGTCAATTCCTCGAGCTTCCTTCCCACCGCTCGCGCAGCGAAGCGATGTACACCTTCTCGTATTCGCCGTGGTGACCGTTTGCTGGGTCGTCCGCCAACTGCTCCGCCCACATGTACTCCACGTCCGCCCACACGATCGGAAACTTGGGCTGATCGAAAAAAGCTGCCACCGCATCGAACGGCGTTGCTCCTTCCATGTAACCCAGCATCTGAAAATTGTCGTACAGGTTCCCCTGTTCCGACATGAACCGCCCCTTCATTGCCGCCATGATTATGTAATTCGCCATGACATATCCAACCCGCCGTTCCGCACCGAGCCTTGCCGTGTCCCAGTCCCTGTCTAACACTCTCCTGGCCACGTCACAGTCGCGACCTATGGTGAGGCGAAACACCGCCATTGCGAGGCCGGCACGGTAGTCTATTTGCCTGAGGCAACTTGGTGTAGCCCCGGTTAGCAGGCCGCCGCTGCGGGGATCCGGCCGCTTCGGGCCTACCGTGTGAGGATGTGCACCGTCGTCACGTCGCCGGCACCCGAGCACTGCGCCACGCCAACCCGCGCGTTCTCCACCTGCCGCGGCCCGGCTTCGCCCCTTAGTTGCGTCACCGTTTCGTGCACCATGCGGATTCCGCTGGCTCCGAACGGGTGGCCCATTGCCAGCAGACCGCCGTCCGTGTTCACCGGAATGTCTCCGCCCAGCGCCGTTCGCCCGTCTTCGGTCGCCTTCCAGGCTTCGCCGAACGGGGTCAGATGCAACGCCTCTATCTGCTGCAGCTCACCGATGGTGGCCGCGTCGTGCACTTGAGCCAAGTCCACATCTTCCGGCCCGATGCCCGCCATTTCGTAGGCCTGCAACGCCGCCGGCTCCGTTCGGTACGGGCTGAACGCCGAATGATCGCTGCCGCGTCCGTTGTAGTTGCCCGAGGTCAACGCCGCTGCTGCCACCCGAATCGCCCGAGTGCGATCCACGCCGTAGGCGTCCATCGCGTCCGCCGCGCAAAGCACCGCAGCCGCCCCGCCCTCGCTGGTCGGGCAGCACTGGTAAAGCGTCAGTGGGTCGGCGATCAGTCGCGAATTCAGCACGTCCTCCACCGAGTACGTCTCTTTGCGGTGCGCGTAGGGGTTCATCGCCGCCGCCTGCCGCGCCTTCACCGACACCTGTGCGAACGCCGACGCCGGCGCCCCCGTCTCCTCCATGTACCGCTTCATCCGCAGCGCGTATCCCGCCATCATGTGATCGCCGCCGATGTACCGCGCCGGGCTGTTCTCGGCGGTCACCGTCACCGGCCCGCTCGGCACCTTCTCCGCGCCGAACGCCAGTGCCATGTCGAACACGCCCGACGTTATCCCCCAGTACGCTTGCCAGAACGCCGTCGACCCGCTGGAGCATGCGTTCTCCACGTTGATGATTGGCACCCCCGTCAGTCCCAGCTGCGCCAGAGTGCTCTCGCCGATCGACATCCCGTGGTAGTACACGTGCCCGAAGTAAGCCACCGGAATCGCCGACCACGGCACACCGGAATCCCGTAGCGCGTCAACGACGGCATCCCGCGCCAGGTCCGACAGGCTCTGTTCCGGAAATCTTCCAAAGGCGTGCAGCCCAACGCCAACCACCATAACCTCGCGCCCGGGCCGAAACTGTGTCATCACTGCCCCCGTATCTCCATGTGTGCCAGCCGACCGCAATCACTCGCGGCGCCTTCATTTTCGATGTCACTGACCCTGGAACGTGCTCTCGACGTCGTGACTATGCCACCCTGCTCAGACGTACCCATTAGGGTTCAATCCTCTACTGCTGACTGCCATTGTGAGCGAAGCGCGGCTATCTCGTTGTCCTTCAAACGGGCCGCCACTTGTACACGGCGCGCTCCGAACCTTCAATCCCGTCCATGCCCACTGTTTGAATCGCCAACGTGACCGCCATGCCCACCCGCAGGTCGTCATGCGCGCAGTCAATCACCTCCGCCAGCACATGAGGACCCTCCGGCAACTCTGCCTCTCCCAATACGTACGGGACCGGTCCCGGCCAACCCGACGGCGGCACCCTGACGATCGTGTAGCTGTACAGCGTCCCCTCAGTGGATAGTTCCACTTCCTCCAGATCTGGAGACGTGCACGATTGGCAGAAGGTCGCGGGTCCGAACACGCAAACCCCGCACTGCGAACACCGCATCCCCAACAGCACTCCCTGCTCGCCGCTCTCGTCGGTCAAACGAAGGCACTTTTCGTCTACTGAAATGCTCATGATATAGCTGGACCTACCGTGGGGATGACCGTCGGATACCGACAGGGCCAGAAGTCTAAAACCCGCTCCCATCGCTGTCAATTTATCCCTCGTCTGCCGCACGCCACGGCATGCCGGCCCTTTTTCTGACAACCTGACGGCGTGGGACGAGTTCAGTCCTATCGACATCCAGATGCTCGCAATATAGCAAAATAGCAAATCGTATTGTCGGCGTTGTCACGCTTTCGTCACCGGCAATATGATTGTTGACTGAGTTACGCGACAGGTGTGTTGTCCGTCGGTAGCGCGCCGACAGCGCGATTTTTGCGTATGGCGTAGGAGGTCTTGAATGTCGCTAAAGGTAGTCTGGATTGGATCCTTGATACTGTCTCTCTCGCTCGTGCTGGCTTGTGGAGGCGCCGCCCCCGCTGAGCCCCAGGTCATCGAGAGGGAAGTCGTCAAAGAGGTGGTGGTGGAGAAAGAGGTACCCAAGGAGGTGGTGGTAGAGAAGGAGGTGCAGGTGGAAAGGCAGGTGGAGGTCACCAGGGAAGTCTTGGTGGTAGCCACCCCGGTGCCGCCGGTTGAGGCAGCGGTCCGGTCGGGAGACCCCACGGGCACGCTGACCGTGAGCCTGCAAAATCTCGGTGCACAGACCACCGACCCCATCCTGCAGGCTCGCGCTGGGCACGCCCAGTACCAAGCGCCCATCTACGATGCTCTTCTCGGGTTCAACTACGAGTCCCAGTACGGCGGGGTGGGACCTGGCGTCGCGCGGGAATGGTCAATCGACCCGGACGGGAGCAGTTGGACCTTCAATCTCGATGAGGACCTGGTCTTTCACAACGGAGAACCGCTGACCGCTGAAGACGTGAAGTTCAGCCTGGAACGCACCATGTACCATGAGGACAGCCTGGTGGGCGACGGTACCCGGCTGGTGCGGCAACTGCGGCAGCCGTCCGAGGAAGCCATCGAAGTCATCGATGATCTTACGGTTCGAATGCACACCGAAGGTTCCAAGCCCCACTTCTGGAGTCTGCTGACCCGGGCGGTTTTCCAGGGTGGCCAGATCATGCCCAAGGACTACATCGAAACCGTTGGCGATGACGGGTTCCGGGCCGAGCCGGTGGGCAGCGGACCCTGGATGTACGCCGAGCACTCCGTGGGCGATTACTTCCGGTATGAGGCCTTCGACAAGTCGCACCGCGGCGTCCCCCACTTCGCCAACATGAGCCTGCTGCTGGTCCCTGAGGAGAGCACAAAGCTGGCCATGGTCCGCACCGGCCAGGCCGACCTCATCGACCTGGTGCCGGAGTCCGCCCCTGAGGTGGAAGCCGCCGGCGCACAGCTCACGGTCATCGAGGGCGTGGGCATGTTCATCTACCAGTTCTGGGGTCTCTACTTCGACGAGGTCCAGGCCTTGCCAATCGGTGATATTCGCGTTCGGCAGGCCATGTCACTGGCCATCAACCGCCAGGACATCATCGACTACACGCTGAACGGCTATGGGCGACCCTCCATGCCCTTCGCTACCTTCCCCACCAGCGTCGACGTCGACGTTCCCAGGTGGCAGCAATGGGGCGAAGAGCAGCTGGCATACGACCCGGACCGCGCCCGAGCATTGCTGGCTGAGGCCGGATACCCTGACGGATTCGAGGTTACCTTCTGGAGCACCAACTTCTCGGGCACTCCGTACATGAACGACCTCAGCCAGGCCGTCACGGGTTTCTGGGATGAGATCGGCATCAAGTCCGACCTGAAGATCGTCGAGATTGGCGTGTTCAGTCCCTTAACGCGGCTGCCAAGCCACGACGAATGGGGCGAAGGCTTCAACGGCGCAGTCAGCATCTACCGTAACGCGGGCCGGCCGCTTCCGGTACCCAGGTATCAATCCACTTTCCACCCCGATAGCAACCACGTTGCATTCGGCGACCGCGACCACATGACACCGGAAGCGGTGGAATACCTGAAGCTCCACGAGATTGCTATCTCCGAGCGTGACGATGTCAAGCGTGCCGAGGCTACCAACGCCATCATTCAGTTGGTCGCCGATCAGTGGATCGGTGTCCCGATTGTCCAAGGCGTCAGCCTCTACGCGTCCAATCCGGAAACCGTGGGCCGTTGGCAGGGCATCTACGGACGCGGTGAACTTGGCGATGTGTTCCATCGAATTCCTCACGCCGAGGGCAACCCCTGGCAGCAATAGGTTTTGAACACCGCATCAAGGGTTGGTTCGTTGGGCCGGTGTGACCGTAAAACCTCGAAACAACCCTTGACAATCCACGCTCGCCGCGCCGGGAACTGGCCAAACAGCCCGGCGCGCGCCATTCTTTGAGGTCGGGGATTTGCAGAAATACATCCTCAACCGGCTCCTGCAGGGCGTCGTCCTCCTCTTTATCGTTGCGTTGATCGTGTTTGCCCTCTCCCGGGCGACCGGCAATCCAGCGGACCTCATGGTCCCTGAGGACGCGACCGAAGAGGAGCGCCAGTTCATCGAGAGCAAACTGGGGCTCGACCGCCCGTACCACGTTCAGCTGTTCGTGTTTCTTACCGGAGCAATCCGGGGAGACTTCGGCAACTCAATCGTCTACAGCAAACCGGCAACCGAGCTTTTCTTTGAGCGCCTTCCGAACACGCTGAAGCTGCTGCCGTTGTCCATGTTCATAGCCGTGAGCGTCGCCATACCGCTGGGGGTGGTGGCGGCTGTCAAACGAGGCACATGGATCGACCAGGTGGCCGGGGCTATCGCGGTCTTCGGAGTCGCCACGCCTAATTTCTGGATCGCCATCGTCTGTATCTATATATTTAGCGTGTGGTTGGACGTTCTCCCGCCCGGGAGAATGGGCGGTCCCCTCCACTACATCTTGCCGGCGTTCACTTTGGGCACCTTCTCCATCGCCGGGATCATGCGGTTGATCCGGTCAAGTATGCTCGAGGTGCTGGATACCGAGTATGTCAAGCTCGCCCGGATTAAAGGTTTGGAAGAGTGGAAGATTTTCTGGAAGCATTGCCTCCGCAACGCCCTGATCCCGGTGCTGACGCTCTTCGGTGTCTTTGTCGGCGGGTTCGTTACCGGCGCCATTGTTACCGAGACCGTGTTTGCCTGGCCGGGCATAGGCCGCCTCACCATTGACGCTGTGGCGCAACGCGACTTCCCCCTACTGCAGGCAGTGATCCTGCTGGACGCCGTGATAATCCTGGCCGTAAATTTGTTGGTAGACATACTGTACGCTTACGTGAATCCCAGGATCCGGTACGACTAGGAGCGATATGGCCAGCGACCGCATAGATACCAGCGTGCAGGTACTGGAAGTGTCGGGTGAGCGGCGCTCGCAGTTGAAGTATGAGCTCAAGCAGCTTCCCTGGATTCCTGTGGTGATCATCGTAGTCATCGTGTTCGCGGCAATATTCGCGCCAATCGTCGCACCCCATTCTCCGACTAAGCAGTCCCTGCGCGACAAACTCCAACCTCCGGCCTGGCAGGAAGGGGGAACCGCCGGGCATCTCCTGGGGACCGACATCTTGGGCCGGGACATTCTAAGCCGGCTGATTTACGGTGCCAGAGTCAGTTTGATAGTAGCCTCCACTGCCCTTCTGGCCGGGGGTGCGATTGGGGGTGTTCTGGGATTAATCTCGGGATATGCCGGGGGCAAGGTGGACACGTTGATCATGCGGGCGGTGGACGCCACCCTTGCCTTTCCGACCATCCTTTTTGCCTTGTTGTTAGCAGTGACGATGGGGCAGGGATTACTGACGGTGGTTCTCGCCGTGACCCTCATCTTGTGGGCGAGGTTTGCGCGGGTCACGAGGGGAGAGGTGTTGGGACTGAAGGACAACGATTATATCGCGCTGGCCCATGTCCATGGTTGCTCCGGCGCGCGAATCATGTTCATCCACATCATGCCCAACGTGTTCAACACCTTCATGGTCATGTTGACGCTGCACGTTGGGCTCGTCATTTTGACCGAAGCATCACTCAGTTTCCTTGGCGCTGGAATTCCCCCGCCGACGCCTTCTTGGGGACAGATGGTCGCAGACGGGCGGGCAAAGGTCGCCACGGCGTGGTGGATCTCCATAATCCCCGGGGTCGCGATTACGCTGGTGGTGATCGCGTTCAACGTGTTCGGGGATTGGCTCAGAGACCGGCTGGATCCCAAGCTGCGCCAGCTCTAGGTCCGACCTAGCGGTAAGCGGGTTTCACGTGCAACTGGGATGGAGGACGGGCCCGCCCTTGGAACGGCACAGGCCGGTTTCGCGTTCCCCTGACCATCGAGGCTCTCGATGCTAGAGAAAGCGGTGAGGAAGAGCCGCAGCTGCGCGCGAGGCCAGCGAGCGGCTATTTCCCCCGAGCTACCGAGCTGGTCACCTTATCGATCACGAGCCGAGCCAATTCTCTCGACCAGAGTAGCATTGCGGCGCCGCCAATGATTACAACCAGGCCGCCACCGAGCATGAGGCCGTTCACGTCGGCGCAGAGGCAGGGAGTACCGACCGCGACCGCGTAGCCGCCGCCGAGTATCACGGCCAGGGACATCAGCCAAAATATTGCGGAGGTCAAGGCGACCACGGCGCCTCTTCCGGAAATCTGCAATTCGAGCACCCTTGGGTCACGGTGTACCGGATACAGATCTGGGTCTGTAGCGCGCGGATTGTAACACGGGCACGATAGGCTCCGCCCACGCCGATGGGCGGGACGTCAGATCAGCAATCGCCAGGAACGCTGCGCCGTAGTGTTCCTGGCGATTGCTTTGGTTGAACCGAACCGGACCTTGGAGCAGGAACGGTAGATTGTGGGACGACCAGGCCAGGCTCATCCTTTCCGGTTCCGGTCAGGCTCCCAGTTCATGTATTGGCTCCATCCTCACGTATCCCTTCCACCGGCGCCTTATCTTTCTGCTAACCCGATCCTGAATAGGGCCCACTGAACTGCGTGGTCCCATAGATGTGTTGTCGCTTGACCGCCCCCGGCTGCCGTGATAGCGTGAAACCTACGTAATTCGTCGCCGGCCGCGAAACTGCGGCCGTCCGCTCCCGAGTTTACCTATGAGCAGCATCCTCGGTCTGGAGCCCCTACCCGATCGCCAGTCGTGGGAAAAATCCTTGGGTGAGTTCCTGGAGATTGTGGTCGGTTCCAATCCGGACAAGATTTTCGTCGAGATCGCCGGACAGCGAATCACCTATTCCGACTTCTATCGCCGCTGCCGCTCGGCGGCAACCATGTTCCGCGATTTGGGTATCGGCCACGGCGACCGGGTTTGCCTGTTTCTGCCCAACGTGCCCGAGGTGTTGTACACGTGGTTCGGTTTGGCCCTGATCGGTGGCATTGCCGTCACCATCAACACCGCCTACCGGCGCGATGAGATGGCCTTCATCCTCAATAACGCGGAGGCCTCCACCCTCGTAGCCCACGAAAGCCTGCTCGACGTGGCGACTCAGGCTGCCGATATTGCCCCCTGCGTCCGTCATCGGCTCTTCGTGGGGAGCGATGCCGCGCCGTCAGGGTGGGGTGGATACTCCGACCTGCTGGCCGCCTCTCCTGAGATCGCCGAACTTCCGCCGGTGGCTCCCACTGACATCTCGATGCTCCAGTACACCTCCGGCACCACGGGCAACCCCAAGGGCGTCCAGGTCACCCATCAGATGTACGTTTCCGCCGGACAGGGTTTCGCCCTCTGGACCCAAGCCACACCCGACGACCGCTTTTTCACCTGTCTCCCCTACTTCCACGCCAACGCCCAGTACTACAGCACCATGGGCACCCTGGCCTCCGGCGCCACCCTGGTGGTGCAGGACCGTTTCAGCGCCTCGCGTTTTTGGAATCAGGTGCGCGACGCCCGCGCTACCGTGGTCAATTTCATCGGCATGATGATGCCTGTCCTGTCGAAAAACGATCCTCAGCCCGACGACACCGACAACACCGTTCGATTGTTCTACGGCTCTCCGTCCTTCTCCCCGGCATTCCTCTCCGGGTTCGAGCAGCGCTTCGGCACCGACATCATCGTCGGTTTCGGAATGACCGAGACCTGCTACGGCACCATCGAGACCATCCGCGGCGAACGCCGTCCCAACTCGTCCGGCCAGCCTCGCCAGCATCCCGACGCCGCCTTCGAAAACACGGTGCGCATCGTTGACGACCTGGGCGTTGCCGTCGCCAACGGCCAGCCCGGCGAAATTACGATCCGCAACCCGGCAACCATGGCCGGTTACTGGCGCAACGAGACCGAGACCAACGCCTCCCTACGGGGCGGCTGGCTTTTCACCGGCGACCTTGGTTGGCTCGACGACGACGGCTATCTGTATTTCGTCGACCGCAAGAAGGACGTCATCCGTCGCCGGGGCGAGAACATCTCCTCTCAGGAAGTCGAGGACGTGATCAAAAGCCACGAAAGCGTGTTGGACTGCGCCATCATCGCCGTCCCGTCGGACCTCGGCGAGGACGAAGTCAAAGCCTATATCACGCCGCGGCCCGGCGCGTCGCCTCAGCCCGAGGACGTCATCTACTGGTGCGCCGACCGCCTGGCTTACTTCAAGGTTCCCCGTTACATCGAAATCCGCGACGAACTTCCCCGAACCCCGAGCCTGCGGGTCCGAAAAGACGTCCTGCGTCAGGAGCGCGAGGACCTGATCTCGGGTTGCTTCGACCGCGAAGCTGCCGGTATCCAAATCCGGAGATGATAAATATTTGGTGACAGGAGCAATGTCATGAACAAAATTGAAGCTATTTTCCGGCCCGAACGCCTGAACAACATCAAGGACGCTTTGAGCGAGGTCGGCATCGTCGGCCTGACAGTGACGCAGGTCTCTGGCCGTGGTTCCCAAGGCGGGGTCGAAGTGACCGCTGCCCGCGGCCTCGGCACTTATCGCATTGACATGCTCCCCAAGGTCAAGCTGGAGGTCGTCGTCAACGATCCCGACACGGACCGCGCCGTCGACATCATTCGCACCAACGCTATCACCGGCGCCCCCGGCGACGGCAAGATTTTCATCTATCCGGTCGGCGACGCTATCCGCATCCGTACCGGCGAACACGGAAGCGATGCCGTGTAGTGCCTTGCATCGTCGTGGACTGCGTTCACCGGTATCGCCCGGCGACCGCTGACCGATCCCATCGTTGCTACGCGTTAGTACCCTGGAGTTTACCCGATGCCAGAACCTCGTTACTGGCTGTTCAAGTCCGAACCTTCTTCCTATTCCTACGACGACTTGCAGTCCGAAAACGACCAGACCGCCGAGTGGGACGGCGTCCGCAATTATCAGGCTCGTAACTTCATGCGCGACGACATGCGCGTCGGGGATTACGTCCTCTTTTACCACAGCAACGCCAAGCCCCCGGGCGTCATCGGCACCGCTCGCATCGTCCGTGAATCCTACCCTGATGACACCGCATGGGATTCCAACTCACGCTACTATGACCCCAAGTCCGACCCGGCCAACCCCACCTGGCTCATGGTTGACATAAAAGCCGAAACCCGCCTGCCGCGCTTCGTCAGTCTTAACGAGCTCAAGGCTAACCAGTCCCTGGCTGATATGCAGGTCATCAAGCGGGGCCAGCGCCTCTCCATCCAGCCCGTCACCCTTGAGGAATGGGCCGAAGTGCTCGCTATGGCTGACCGCCCGGAACCCTAGTCGCGCATCAAGCCCATCACTCGGACGTCAAAAGGGGCGGGTTCTGAACCCGCCCCTTTTCAGTCTTTTGTAGGTCCGGCGACTCTTACAATGCGCCGCTGATCGTAATGTCCAGCAGCGCCGGCTTCCCGCTTTCGAATGCCCGATTGATCGCCGGCCCGATCTCCGCGGGATCATCGACCCGCTCGCCATGCACGCCCATAGCCTGCGCCATCATCGCCAGGTCCAGGCGGTTGGCGAAGTCCATTCCCACGTAATCGCTCGACCGATCCCGGTCATCCAGCATGTCCCGCAGGTAGACCTCCATGTTCACCTTGAGGATGCGGTAGGCTTGGTTGTTGCAGATGGCGTAAACCACTGGGATGTTGTACCGGCTCGCGGTCCATAGCGCCTGCACCGTGTACATCGACGCCCCGTCGCCCACTACCGCCAGGACTGGCCGATCCGGATGCGCCAGCTTCACCCCCAGCGCTCCCGGCATCGCCCAGCCCAGGGCGCCTCCGCGTATCCCGTAGATGTCTCCGGGCTTCTCGAAGTCAAACGCCCGGTTCAGCGCCGGCCGCGACGTCACCGCTTCGTCGGCCACGATGGTGTTAGGTGGAACGGCGTCTGCCAGTTCGTGCATCATCCGCTCCACCGGCATCGGCGCGTTGTTCCACGTCGCCGCGATGCGCTCCTGGTACCGCTCCGCGTCCCGCTCCCGCGCCGCCGCCAGGGTGGCCGCGCGCGTCGCCGCCGCTTCCCGCTGCCCGCCGGACATGCTCGACTCCAGCGACGCCGCCAAGTCCGCCATGCCCGCCGCCGGGTCGGCCATCATCCCAACCTCAGTTGGGTAGCTCTTTTCGATCTCCCAGTAGTTGCTGTCCAGGTGGATCAGTTTCGTGTCTGGATTCAAAAACGGCACGTCCACGTACAGGAAAGACGAGAAGACATCCGTGCCCACTGCCATCACCACGTCGGCGTTCTGAAACTGCCGCGCCGTCGCCGGACTATTCAGGTTGAGCATCCCGGCCCATTGCGGGTGTCCTGTCGGGAAGTTCACTTCCGAGTACGATGTGGCGACAACCCGCGCTCCAGTCTGCTCTGCGACCCGAACCACCTGATCCACCGCTCCCGACTGCGCCACCCGGTCTCCGATTACGATCACGGGGTTCTCGGCCCCCGCCAGCAGTTCCGTCGCCCGGTCAACCGCCGCCACATCCGGGCGGATTCTGAAGTACCCGTCGGAAGAAGACACCGGTTCAAAATCTACCTCTTCGTCCATCGTGTCCCACGGGAACGATACGAACACCGGCCCGGTTGGCGGCGTCTTCGCTTCTTTGAACGCCCGCCGGACCGCCACCGGAATATCCGAAGCGTGCCGAATCTCCACGCTCCACTTGGTGTATTGCTTGGTCATTTCCACCAGGTCACCCGAGAGCACCGGTTCGCTGATGAGCATCCGCGTGTCGGAGTTCCCCGCCGTCAGCACCAGCGGCGTCCCGCCCCGAAACGCGTTGTACAGTCCGCTGATCCCGTTGGCCAGGCCCCCGGCAATGTGTATGTTCGCGAATGCCGGCTTCCCGGTCGCCCGCGCGTATCCGTCGGCCATACCTACTGCCGTCCCCTCTTGCAGCGCCTGAATATATTGCAACTGAGGGAAATCCTGCAGGCCGTCTAGGAACGGCGTCTCGCTGGTGCCGGGATTGCCGAATATGTACTCAACCCCTTCAGCCGCCAGCATCTGCGCCAAAGCGTGCTTGCCGAGCATCCGCGCCATGATAATTCTCCACTGCCTGTGCCGCTGGTCATCGGGGCGAATTATTATTCGTCCCGGTTCGTTCCTCTCAATACCGTCGGTGTTGATCGATTACTGGTAAATCATCCACTCCAGCAGGTTGTTGTCCGGATCCCTGGCGTACAGGCTCACCGCTGGCAGTACGCCTCGCTGGCGCGCGCCCTTACGCGGACCCGGCCCTCGAATCACTTCGACCTCGGCGTCTGCCAGCATCTGTTGGCATTCTTGAGCCGTGCCATCCCATACGAAGCAGATGTCCGTACACCCAGGCACGGCCGTGGGTCCCCGATAGTCGGCCAGGTGCCCTTCAGGGTGCACGTTGATCTTGGAATCGCCGATCTGGATCGAGTAGATGTTGGCCGTCCCGGCCCGCCATGCTTCCTCGTCGTTGATGGCAAAACCCAGTTTCTTATAGAACGCCATCAACCGCTCGGCGTCGGCGGTGGGCATCGCGATGTGGTCAATCCCCACGGTTCCCATGGTTGCTACCTCCGTGTTTCCGTCTATTCGTAGGTCATCCATTCCAGCAGGTTGCCGTCCGGGTCCCGGGCGTACAGGCTCAGTGACGGCGCCGCGCCCCGTTGGCGACCGCCTTTCCGCGATACCGGCCCTTGGACCACCTCCACTCCCGCTTCGGCCAGCATTCGCTGACACTCTTCCACGGTGCCGTCCCAGACGAAGCACATGTCCATGCAGCCGGGCACTGCGGTTGGCCCTCGTAGGCTTGCCATATACCGTTCGGGATGCACGTTAATCTTGGAATCGCCGATTTGGATCGAGAAGATGTTTGCCGTCCCCGCCCGCCATTCCGCCTCGTCGTTGATCTCAAATCCTAGACTCTTGTAGAACCCGATCAACCGCTCGGCGTTCACTGTCGGCATCGCTACATGGTCGATGCTCACCGTCCCCATACGTGATTCCTCCAAATTAGCGCGGCCCAGTCGTGGCTCCCGTGAGAAGCCTGTACCGCCCGCGCCGGTAGCCGGTAGCCGGTAGCGTAGCCTCAGTTTGCGGCCGCCTGGGTCCGGCTGGCCGACACCCGCCGCAGGAAGTCCAGGATGATCCGCTGCGTCTCACCGGCTGCCTCGTTGGTCATCAAGCCGTGCTCCGCCCCGGCGATCACGTGCAACTCCGCCCCGGCAATTCCCGACGCGAGGCTGCGTCCGCACTCCACCGGAATCCGGCTGTCAGCGTCGCCGTGGACCACCAGCGTTGGCATCCTCAATTCCGACAGTCGCGATTCCAGTGAATCCCCGATGTCCAGGTACGCCTGCTGAGTGGCGGCTATCCCGTCGATCCGCGCCAGGTTCTCTGCGGCAATCCGCGCAAACCGCTCCGGATCGTCCGACCCCATCTGCGGGAACCGGTCGGACAGCGCCTGCTCCACCGCGGCGGACCTGCCCACGTCCACGATCCGTTCCTGCAGTCTTCGCAGCTCCTGCCGCCGCACCTCGCGCTGGGCCTCTTGCGAGTAGGTCATCGTGTTGATGAGGATCAGCGTATCAGTCAGGTCCGGATGGTCCAGCGCAAACTGCATCGCGATTGGTCCGCCCGCAGACGAGCCGAGGATGTGGGCTTTGCTGATGCCCAGATGGTCCAGTAACTCCCGCAGGTCACGGGCACAGTTGGCCATGCCATAGCCTTCGTCCGGGGTGTCCGAGCCTCCGCACGCCCGCCGGTCGTAGAACACGCAGCGATACGCTTCGGACAGGGTACCCGCCTGCCGGTTGATCGTGTCTCGCGCCCCGTCTCCGCCCCCCAAACCTCCGTGTATCAGCGCCAGCGCTGGCGCACCATCGTCCCCAAACACCTCGAAGTGCATCTGGTATCCATTTATCTCAGCAAGAGCCATCTTCATACCTCGGAGCCGTCTGGATTTCGGCTCACTATAGCCGCCGACCTGAGGCGTAGCAAGGCGGCTCGCAACCCCCAGGCCAGAACGCCCGGCGATGGCCGCCGGAACGATCCTCACAACCGATCGCAATATCCTCGGATCGTTGCTCATGCTCATGTCGGTCGTTGGCTATTCGCTGATGGTTGCCAGCGGCAATGGCGAAGACAGCCCGCTCTTTTTCTTCCCCGGTTGGAGGTTCCGGGGTCGCTTCCCGGCGTGACCGGCTGGATAGGCTTCCTCGCCGAAATGCTCACGGTATTGTTCTCCGCCGTGATTGTGTTCTTCGTGGTCAACGTCTGGTACCTTCACCGCGACCGTGCCGGCGAGATACCGGGCAAGCATCTGGACCATTATGGTTACGGCGTGGTGTTCCGCGATGCGGTCCACCGCGGTTTCGAGCAGACCGCTTCTATCGTAATCGGGTTGCCGGTCACTATCGCCTACGCCGCTTCGTTGTGGTACAAGTGGCTTCTTTAGCGGCCCTTTGACGGTTTGGCGGTGACGGGTTGCTGCCGACTTGCGGCGATCCCTATGCTAAAATTCAATACGGTAGCCACACCATGACGACCCAAAACCACATCTATTTCGACCACGCCGGTACCACGCCCATGGACGAACGCGTCCTTGAGGCAATGCTGCCTTATTTCACGCGGCTGTTTGGCAATGCCTCCAGCGTCCACACCGTCGGACAGGAGGCTCGCTACGCCCTCGATGCCGCGCGCGAACGCGTTGCCAAGGTGCTGAACTGCCGGAACCGCGAGGTCGTCTTCACCAGCGGCGGCACCGAGTCTGACAACGCTGCCATTCGCGGCGCCGCTTACGCGTTGGAAGAAACTGGGCGCCACGTCATCACCGCGGCCGCTGAGCACCACGCCGTGCTCCACGCCTGTCAAATGCTGGAAAACCGCGGCTGGGAAGTTACTTACCTCCCGGTTGATGACTACGGCCAGGTGGACCCTCAGCAGGTGGCCAACGCCATTACCTCCGAGACCGCTCTCGTTTCCATAATGTACGCCAACAACGAGATTGGCACTATCAATCCAATCCCGGAAATATCCGCCGCGGTCCGGGAGCGGGCTCAGCAGCTCAGCCGCACCATCGTCATGCACACCGACGCTGTTCAGGCCGCTGGGTTCCTGGATCTCGACGTTCGCCGCCTGGGCGTGGACATGATGAGCCTGTCCGGGCACAAGTTTTACGGCCCCAAGGGAGTCGGCGTCCTCTTTTTGCGCCGAGGCGTTCCCTTTCTTCCCCTGATCACCGGCGGCGGCCAGGAACGCGAACGTCGTTCCGGTACTGAAAACGTGGCCGGCATCATCGGCCTCGCCGTTGCCCTTGAGCTGGCGGACGGCCGCCGGGGTGAGGTCGGCGCCCATTGCGCTGTCCTGCGCGACCGCATCGTCGCCGAGGTACAGCGTCTCGTTCCGGATGCAATTCTCAACGGACATCCCACCGACCGGCTTCCCAACAACGTCAACTTCTCCTTCGATGGCGTTGAGGGAGAGTCCATCCTGTTGGGCCTGGACCTCCAGGGCATCGCCGCCAGCAGCGGCAGCGCTTGTAGCAGTGGCTCTTTGGAGCCTTCTCACGTCCTGTTGGCCTTGGGCCAGACCGCCGATACCGCGCGCGGCTCTCTCCGCGTCACCCTTGGCAAGTACAACACTGACGCTGAGGTGGACCGCTTGTTGTCCGTGCTCACCGACCTCATCGAAAATCTGCGCCAACTGCCCACTTTGACCGGAACCGGCGATGATTAATTTCTTCGGTCACGCGGCGGCCCGGCGAACGGCGCCGGTATTCCTCGTGGTGTTGCTGGTGGTGGTCGCTGGTCTGGCCTGCTCGTCCCAATCCCCCAACATCGGCAAGTTCTACAAGGGTCGGATACTCCATGTCAGCGTCGCGGCATTGGAGCGCACCGATGAGCTCCGCTGGACTACGTCGACCCGCTATCCCGCTCAGGGAGCCGTCGACGAGCCTCTCTACAGGATTACGCCTCAGTCCGCCGAAAACGAACTCGTCCTCGTGCGTGTGAAGGTCGAAAACCACACGGCCACCAGCGCCATCGTCAACGTTGACCGCGATTCGGCCCAGTTGCGGGATTTCTTCCAGGGTCGGTATTCGCCAATCAACGTCGGCGCTCTGGCGCAGGAAGCAGACGTTCCCGAAAAGCCGTCCGATCGTTGCAACGTCCCGGTGAATCCCGAAACGCCATCAGAATGCGTCCGGTTCCTCTGGAACGCTACCTACGAAGAAGCGCAGCTTTACGGCGGTGACCTGAGTACGACATCCGTGCCGGATATATCGGCTTTCACGGTTCGAGTGAATGGTACGGAGGTGGCCTTGGTCGGCGACCCGGTGGTATCAAGCAACACAGTGACCCTAACCTTGGCTGATGGAGTTGCCAGTAAAGACATAGTAACGGTGAGCTACAATGGCTCGGTTGAAAACCGGCTGCAAGACCGGGCGGGTAACTCGGTGGCGGCCTTGGACGATCAGTTCGTGACGCACATCGAGGAAGGCTTCACGCCGCTTGTTGTGATGATGCGCAACATCGATAATAACGGGGCATTCGACGCAGTAGCTGCCACAGACAATTACAACAGCGACGTCACCTACTGGTGGTATCGGATCCAGCCTGACGAGACTTGTGCTAATGCACCACCCGATGACGCCCAGGATTACATTGAGGGAAAGCCCGTCAACCTGACGGACGACCACATAGGCCAGTACGTGTGTTTCTGGTCAAATGATATAAAGTCAGGATACGCAAGCCAGGGCCGCTCGACCCAGGTTAGAGGCACCACTGTGCAGGGCCAAACGCCGCCAGATTTCCCGGAAACCAATGATACGTCCCGTCCCTCCCTCTACTCGGCAATGGTCGATGGTGGTACGCTGATGCTGGTATACACTGAAGCGAAGATAGTCCAGCGGGCCCAGGAACTGCCCAAGGGCACCGGCCTGGATGGTTGGATGGTGTTCGAAGTGCCCAGGGACACCGAGTTCCGCTCTTTCCGCTGGGGCTCCGGCGACACCATCATCGTCGATTTCTGATTGCGGCTTGCGCGGACTGTCTGCTCGTGGGCGACGTGAGCTCCGCGGGCGAGCCGATCCGAAGCCTTGGGGGCGCTCTGCCTGGCCCGTTGGTTTGAATGATCCGACCCGAAGGCATCGGCGCCACACCAGTTGGACGGCGCGCATTCCACCTGGTGGCCGCTAGCTTCACCACGCTATTGGCCCTCGCCATTCCCGAGCATGCCTACATGACCATCGTGGGCGGCGGCGCTTTGCTCTCGTTGGCCGTGGACGTGGGTCGCCAGCGCGTCGGGCCGATCAATCGCGCTTATGTGGGGATATTCCGATCCATCCTGAAACCGTCGGAATCCACGGATATAACCGGCGCTACCTACCTGTTGTTCGCGATCTTCTTCGCGTTCTATTTCTTTGGCCCGGAGATTGCGATACCGGTGTTGATGTTCGTGGCAGTGGGCGATCCGGTAGCCGCTTTGGTCGGTCCGCGCTGCCCCGGTCCGCGCCTTTGGGGCAAATCCCCCATCGGCAGCCTCGCGTTTGTCGTCGCCTCAATGGCTGTCTGGGCCATCTTGGTAGCTGCGGGGTTCGGGTCTTGGTCAGTGGCAGTGGTTGTCACCGCCGTCCTGGCCGCTGCCGTCGAACTAGCGCCGTTCCCATTGGATGACAACCTGACGGTACCGTTGATCGCGGGAGGCTTTATGATGCTGGCGCGAGTCGCGGGCTGGTAGTCGCGCCCGGCCTAAGCTGCGGCGCCGTCGTACTCCACGACGTCCGCCCGCTGCCGCTGGAAGTTGAGGTATGCCGCCTTCGACATCGCCGGCCGGAACGACGCGGTCACTCGCTTCGCGCCTTCCGCGTTGTCGGCAAGCAGGTCAATCACCGACATCGCCATGATCTTCGCCGGATTCACCACCGCCTGCTGGTAATCCGTGACCAAGTACTCCGAGCTGTGCCCCGCCCCCTGCGCTCCGCCCGTGTACGGGTGAATCGCGGGAATGATGTGGCTAAGGTCACCCATGTCGGTGGAGCCGCCCCGGTTTCTTGTGGGTGGCATCATCAGCACCCGGTTTTCTTGCAGTAGGTCCTTGGCGTTCCCTCGGAATACGTCCAAAAGCTGTTGGTCATGGCGCATCGGCAGGTATCCGGGTATGTTGGTGATCGACACCGACGCTCCTACTGCCAACGCTCCCGATCGGAAGCACCGGTCCACAATGTCGGAGTATCGCACCACGGCCTCCGGAGTACCGGACCTGACGCGCCATTCCAGCCTAACGTCCGACGGCACCGAGTTCACCGCTTGGCCCCCGTGCGTCATGATCCCGTGGATCCGCACCGTGTCCTGCTCCCGGTAGAGCTCGCGGTTCGCGTTGATCGCCTGCAACGCAAGGTTTGCCGCGTTCAGCGCGTTGATGCCGAGGTGCGGGGAAGAGCCCGCATGCGCCGCGCGTCCCATGAACCGCACGTACTTGACCACATGCCCGTTGCTCGTACCGCCCATGGCAAACGCGTGCGATCCCATGTCGCTGGCGGTATGGCACATCATCGCGATGTCCACATCGTCGAACTCGCCCAAACGGATCAGTTCCTGCTTCCCGCCCATGAATTCAATCTTGCCCGTCTCGCGCAGGTCGAGCCGCCGAGCAACCTCGATGAATTCCTCGGCCGGCACCGCGAACGGTACGATCTCCCCGCTCAGTTCGGGAAGCACTTCGGGCGCAGACAGTCCCATAATCGCGCCGAGCATCATCCCGATCTGACAGTGATGTCCACAGGCATGGGCCGCGTTGGTGGATTCGGCCGCAAAGGGGTGGCCGTCTACGATCAGGCTGTCCAGTTCCCCGATAATCGCCACCCGCGGGCCGGTTCCCGCCCCACCCTTCACGGTGCCCTTGAGCCCCGTCAAAGCCAATCCCGCTCGGAATTGTAGTCCCAGCTTCGCAAATTGCTCGGCGACCACCCGTGCCGTTCGGTATTCGCTGTACCCCGGTTCTGGGTGTTCCAGGATGTCTTTCGCCACCGCGATCAGATCGTCGCTGTGCCGGTCAATCGCAGCGCATGCCGCCTGCTTCAGTTCTTCGAGCGTGGCCATTGAGTTAGTTCCGTTCAAGAATTGTGATTGTGGAATACCGATTGATCCGGCTCGCGCCCGAGTGGCGTGTTCAGCAGCGTAGCCCCGCAGCCGCTATCCCTCGGTATAAGATTCTTCGGCCGCCAGGGATCGCATGAAGTTCACGTATTCCCGCGAGGTCATGTCGGCCCGATGGTTGGCCACGACTTGGTTGGCTTCCTTCGCGCCGTCCGCCATAAGGTCGATGACGGTCGAAGCCATCGCTTTGGCCCCGGTGATCACGGCCATCTGGTAGTCCTGCACCACGTAGTCCGCGCCGTGACCGATGCCCGTGGCGCCTCCCACATACGGATGCAGGACCGGAATCAACGCGCTCACGTCGCCCATGTCGGTGCTGCCGGTTCTGTGCTCGGTGCGGCCGATGTTCTCGGCTCCCACCAGTTTTTCGGCGTTGGTGCGGAAAATCGCTTGCATCCGGTCGTCCTGCAGCATTGGCAGATACCCCGGGATGGTCTGGATGTTCACGGTCGCGCCCATCGCCATGGCCCCCGAGCGCAGGGCCCGGTCGACCTTGCGATTGGCGTCCTTGATCGCGTCAAGCGTTTTGCCTCGCACGAAGGTTTCCATACGTACGTCAGCCGGCACCGCGCTCACCGCTTCGCCGCCTTTCGTGATGATCGGATGCACGCGTACCGTGTCGGTGTCCAAGAACGTCTCGCGGTTGAAATGTATCGCAGACATCGCCAGTGTCGCCGCGTTCAGGGCGTTGATCCCCAGGTGCGGTGAGCCGCCGGCGTGGGCGCCCTTACCCACGAACTGTATCTTCTTGGCGACGGTCCCGTTGTTGGTACCGGTGAGGCACAGTTGCTTTTCGCTCGGTGTGCTGGTGGTGTGCATCATCATCGCCAGGTGCACGTCATCGAATTCGCCCAGCCTGATGAATTCCGGTTTCCCGCCCAGGAATTCGATCTTGCCATCCCGTCGCAGCTGGTCCCGGTATTCGATCTCGATGTATTCCTCGGCTGGAACGGCCATGGACAATATGCGGCCGCTGAGGTGTGGCAGCACGTCATCACGCATCAGCGCTTTGGTCACTCCCAGCATCATGGCGATCTGGCAGTGGTGCCCGCACGCGTGGGCGGCTCCAGTTTCAGCGTTCGCATGGGGGTGCTCGTTGACGATCAGGCTGTCCAACTCTCCCATGATCGCCATGCTCGGCCCTTCGCTGCCGCCGATGATCTCTCCGCGCAGGCCGGTCATTCCCAAACCCGACCGGAAGGGTACTCCCATGGCCGCGAACTGCTCGCCAACCAACGCGGCGGTTCTGAATTCCCGAAACCCCGGCTCGGGGTTGGCCAGGATCTGCTGGGACAGGCCTATCAATTCCTCAGCGCGGGAGTCGATTTCGGCGAATGCCCGGTCCTTCAACTCGTCTTTCGTTGGCATTCAAAGCCCTCCGGGGCAATCTCAGGCCACACTCGGCGACCGCGCGCGAATGGTAACATAACCCGTCGCCCCTGCCTAATAGGGTTGCCGAACGTCCGCAATGACCTCGCGTGGCAATCCGATCCGGATGCCACTGAAGCGCCGCGAATCCGTTGCCCGCCAAGTTATATCCGTAGCCCGCCAAGTTATATCCGTAGCCCGCCAAGTTATAATCGAGCTATGGCTCTGCGAATCGTCGTTTCACCACAGGCATTCAAGCACAGCATCGGCGCACGCGAAGCCGCGTTGGCCATTCAACGGGGTATTCTCCAGGCCGCTCCCGACGCTGAAACCATCCTGATCCCGGTCGCCGACGGCGGCGACGGGACACTGGCGGCCCTCATCGATACTACCGGCGGCAGCTACCGTGAAGCCACGGTCACGGGCCCTCTGGGAGAGCCGCTCGCCGCCCGGTGGGGCGTGATGGGCGACGGTGAAACCGCGGTCATCGAGATGGCGCTGGCGTCCGGTTTGGCCCTGATTCCTGACGACCGCCGCGACCCGCTCCGAGCCACCACCCGGGGCACCGGGGAATTGATGCTCGCCGCCCTCGATGACGGCTATCGGCGTATCATCGTCGGCCTGGGCGGCAGCGCTACCAACGACGGCGGCGCCGGCATGGCGTCGGCCCTGGGTGCCCGGTTCCTGGATTCCCAAGACGGACAGTTGCCGGCCGGCGGAGCCGCTTTGGAAAACCTCACGAACGTCGACGCTTTAGCTTTGCATCCGGCGTTGTCGGAAACCACCATAGTCGGCGCGACGGATGTGACCAACCCTCTTTGTGGTGATACCGGCGCGTCCGCAATCTTTGGTCCCCAGAAGGGCGCAACCCCCGAAATGGTTTCCCAGTTGGATCGCTGCCTGGCGAATCTGGCCAGTGTGATCCGTTCGGATTTGGGCGTCGATGTTCTCAACACGCCCGGTTCGGGGGCGGCCGGCGGCTTGGGCGCCGGTTTGATCGCATTTGCTGGCGCCGAACTGCGCTCCGGAATCGACATGGTCTGCGATGTGCTCGACTTTGACCGAAACGTCCGGGGAGCCGATCTCGTGATCACCGGGGAAGGGCGTGCTGATCGCTCAACGGCTTTTGACAAGGCTCCGGTCGGTATCGCCCGCCGTGCCCGCCAGTTTGGTGTCCCCACCGTCCTAGTTGCCGGCAGTCTGGGCCCGGGCTACGAAACCCTCTATCAGCACGGAATCGACGCCATCGTGCCTATAGCGGAGGAGCCGGCGGATCTCGCATCCAGCCTCCGGCGCGGCTCCGAGCTCCTCGAGCGGGCTGCTGAACGGGCCGTTCGCCTTTACACCTTGGGACGCGCGGGATGATGCGGGCGTTCATCCTGGACACGGAACATTGGCTCCCCAGGCAACCGGAGGACGTTTTCCATTTCTACGCCGACGCATTCAACCTGGAAAGGTTGACTCCGCCCTGGTTGCAATTCGAGGTGGCTACTCCGGCTCCAATTACCATGCAAGCCGGCGCCGAAATCGACTATCGTCTGCGGTTGCACGGTGTCTGGCTGAAGTGGCGCAGCCGCATCACCGCCTGGGATCCGCCGCACCGTTTCGTCGACGAGCAGGTTCAGGGGCCTTACCGCAGATGGATCCACGAACACACTTTCGCACTCCACGAAGGCGGCACCCTGGTACGCGACCACGTGGAGTATGGGATGATCGGCGGCTGGTTGGCTGACCGCCTGCTGGTTCGCCGCGACCTGCAGCGGATATTCGCGTTCCGCCAGCAACGCCTGGCCGAGATTTTCAGCCCCTAGAGTCTCCGCTGCGGCCCGACGCCGGTCAACCCGCTGTTAGATCAACTGACTCGCGGGGACACGAACTGCAGCACGATGCCGGCCAGTTCCATGGCCCGTTCCGCGTCCACGTCGTCGAAGGCTTCCGACGGTATTCCGCTGGGCAAATATTCCGGGTACCTGGTGATGTCGTAGTACTTGTCCAGTTGCCGAGCGTCTGCTTTGATGGTGTCGAAGAACATCTCGAAAATCTTGGCGTCTTCACAAAGGTCGATCAACGAGTTGCCCCAAACGTCCTCCGCCCCGCGCCGGTACAAATAGGCCTTGACCGCCTTCTCCGCAGCCTGTTGGCTGAGGAAGCACGCGACGTTGTAGCGCCCTCCCTCGCGATTGAAACCCGCGTCGTCAAGGTCTTGCTCGGCCTGTCGGAACCAGCGTGCGCCTTCGGCAGCGAAATCAGGCATCGAAAATCACTCTCCCCCGTTTGCAGGCTTGGGCCAGCGCCGGCAGCGTGTCCTGCAACTCTTCGAATTCGGACGGCGTGTACACCTGTGCCCTCATGCCGACCTGCGAACCTATGTGGTAGGCGAAGAAGTCCGCGCGCCGCCCGAACGGACGGTCCGTTTCGTGGACAAACACCAAGTCGATGGTGCTGCTCGGCGAGTAATCGCCGCTCACCATGTCCCCGGTTAGGATCGCCTTCTCGATGCCCAGCGTCGGCAGCACGTCCATTATCTCTGATAGTTGCTGTTCCATCATTTGCCGTCTGAACTGGATGAACCCTACTCGCATCGGCATTACCCTACTCCTTGTTCAACAGCACCATGTGGACCTCGCGGGGGCCATGCACGCCCACTACGATAGTCTGCTCAATGTCGGCGGTGCGACTGGGACCGGTGATGAAATTCAGGTAGCTGCCCATGTCGCCCCCGTTCCGCACGTACTCCAGCCGTCGCAGGGCGAGCAGGTCGTCCAGGGTACCTAGAAGATCCGAAGGCCGGACAATCGCCACGTGCACCGGCGGCACCACCGACACCAGCCGGCTCAGGCCCCGCCTTGGCAATACGACCACCGACCCCGTTTCCGCAATGGCATAGTCGGCGCCGGTTATTCCCATGCCCGACTCGGCCAGTCGTTGCCGCACCTCTGTCCGACTGGCTGGGCCGTCATATACCGCGGGCCAACATAGCCCGCCAACACCGGCGATTGCGGCATCCACCGGGATGGATTCGAACACCGGCTGTTCCGACCTCGCCACTGACGTCGCCCCCAGGCGCCGAACCAACGACACGACATAATCCAGTGCTTCCTCCCCTCCCTCGCACCGGCGCACGTTCCACCCTCGCAAGCCGGCAATCTCCGCCATTTGGTCCAGCAGTTTCGGAGTCTCCTGGGCAATCCGCGCCTGTACGTCTTCCGCCCGTGTTTCCAGCGTGGCGAGCTCTTGCGTCAGGACGTCGTATGGTTCCGAAGGCGGGCCGGCATCCCTGTCCAGCGCCGCCCGGACTGTCTCCCTAAATTGTTCCGATGGGATACCCATTGAACCGCTTTGGGTCGAGTTGTTGCGTATGAATGGGATACCCATGTGTTACCCGTTGCGGCCCTCGTTGCCGCTTCCAGACAGCTCGTCCCGCCAGATTTCGCCGAACGATCTTGACGCTGGCAGCGGCAGGTCTCGTGAACGCGTCCAGCGGGAAACCAATGGGAGGCGCGTCTGGCCCAACATTCCCTGTTTCGACAGGGGCCGCAGCAATATCCTGCCGATCCTGCGCCCCAGGTTCACCAGAACCGGGTTTGACATAACGGCGGCAAACCCGCGCGCAAGGAGACTGTCGGTATCTGAGCCAGCGGCCGGGTACGAACCCTGTCCTTCCGCAATGTTATGCCGCAGGTGCAGCAGCATTCGGGGGATGTTGATCTGCACCGGGCAGGCGTCTCGGCACGCTCCGCATAGTGTCGACGCATTCGGCAGGTCCTTGGCCTGTCCGATCCCAACCAACGCCGGCGTCACTATCGACCCGATGGGCCCGGGATACACCCAGCCGTAGGCGTGTCCACCCACTCGCTGGTACACGGGACACACGTTCAGACATGCCCCGCACCGGATACAGTAGAGCGATTCGCGCAGCGCGGGATCGGCCAACAGGCGGCTGCGACCGTTGTCCACGATCACCAGGTGAAATTCTTCCGGGCCATCCTCGTCGTCGGCGCGGCGCGGCCCAGTTACCATGCTCATGTAGGAGGTGATGCGCTGCCCGGTGGCAGAGCGCGGCAGCAGACGCAGGAATACCGCCAGGTCCTGCAACGACGGGATCACCTTTTCCATGCCGGCCAGGCCCACGTGGATGCGCGGCGCGGAAGTGCACAACCGGCCGTTGCCCTCGTTGGTGATGATGACCAGGGAACCCGTTTCCGCGACCAGGAAGTTGGCCCCGCTGATACCCATGTCTGCGTCCAGGAACTTCTGGCGCAGCACAACCCGAGCAATGCGGGCCATCTCCTCGATATCTTCCGAGTATGGGACGCCAAGCTGCTCTGCGAAAAGGGCGGCCACCTGCGCGCGGGTCTTGTGCAGCGCCGGCGCCACCAGATGAGAAGGGGTTTCGCCGGCCAACTGGATGATGTACTCGCCGAGGTCGGTCTCGAACACGTCGATCCCCTGCGCTTCGAGCACATGGTTGAGACCAAGCTCCTCCGACACCATGGACTTGCTCTTGGTAACCGTGCGCACTCCGTTGGCGCTGGCAATCTGCGAAACGATCGCGTTGGCCTGCCGTGCGTCCGTGGCGAAATGGACCTGTCCGCCCGCCGCGACCACATTCCGCTCCAGCATCTCCAGGTAATAGTCCAGGTGCCCGATGGTGTGCTCTTTGATCCGCCGTGCCTGTTCCCGCCACTCCTCCCACACCTCGGGCGTGACCTCGGCGATAGCCTCGCGTCGTGTGCCGTCAAAACCAGCTCCGGCACGACGGAGCGCCTGGCGGAGCTCTGTGTCTTTGACCGCCGCCTGAGAGGCGGAAACAAACTCGCGCGTGACAACTTCCGCCATGACTACCCAGCCTCGCCGTCGAGAATTTGGGCGATATGCCGTACTCGAAACGGCAATTGCTGGCGGCTCACCGCCCCGCCGATGTGCATGAGGCAGCCCATGTCGCATGCCGTCAAGATGTCCGCGCCGCTACTGGTCGCCGCTGCAACCTTGTCGGCCAACATCTCTTCCGAAATGTGAGGATACTTCACCGCGAATGCCCCGCCGAACCCACAGCACTGCTCGGCGTCCGGTAGCTCTACCCGAGAGACGCCCGGCGCGGCATCCAACAGGCGCGGCGGGGCTTCGGTGACCTCCATCTCGCGCAACAGGTGACATGACGGATGGTATGCAACCGTGGACACGCCGTCGGATCCGTCTCGCATTCCCGGTTCGTATCCGACCACGTCGACCAGAAACTCGGTGAATTCGTACACCCGTTGGCTGAGGTCTTGGGCTCGGGCGTGCAGTTCAGGGTCGTCGGCAAACAGATCAAGGTAGAAAACGCGCATCATCGCCCCGCAGGAGCCAGATGGCACGACCACGCACTCCCGGTCAGCGAGGATATTCAGCGTGCGCTCCGCGAGTTTCCGAGCCTCTGCGGTGAAGCCGGAGTTGTACAGGGGCTGGCCGCAGCATGTTTGCCCTTCTGGGAAGTCTACCGCGACGCCAGCACGCCGTAGCACCCGCACGACGCTGACCCCCACCTCGGGATAAAGCTGGTCAACGATGCATGTAACGAAAAGGGAAGCCCGGATGGGCTGCGGCTGGCTCAAATCAAATCCTCGATGGGCGGCGACGCAAGGTTAGCAGAGTGGTACCAATCGGACAAGATAAGTCCGGCGCCAAGTCTTGGTCTCAACCCCAGCGCTGGGTATCATATCTGTCCACCACCGCCCAGGAGGAGAGACACATGGCAGAGGAACTCGGCAGAATCACCCGCCCCGCTACCGCCAACTACCAGGGGAAGCGCAAGCTTATGCTGGCCCCGCTGATTCACCTCGCGGGCCCGTCGGATTCAGTGCCGCCTGAAGGTACGGAGATCCTCGGACGTTACTGGGACCAAGTCGACATCCAGGTTAGAGCAGTCCAAAACGCCTTGGGTAGTGTCGCGCACATCTTCCACGAGAACCTCCCCGAGGGAGGTCCTGCCGGCCTTGGTTATCTCGAAGCGACGGCCCAGGGTAGCTACGGACTGGCCGCTGGTTTGGTCGAAGCCGGAGCGGTTCTGGAAGCTACCGAGTCTATGGAAATACTTGCCGAATCGTTGGATTTGCAACGCTGCCTCATGCAACCGCTGATGAGTCCCACAGTGGCAGCGCGGCTCCAGGAGTGGTTCGGCGAAGCCAACCATCGGCGCTACGAATTTGTTGCCGATGCGATCAACGCCACCCTTGGCGAAGACGAAACTGGCCTGCTCTTCATCAACGAAAGGCATCAGGTCCAATTCCCCGTCGACATCGAGGTGATCTATATCGCTCCGCCCGCCTTGGACGAATTCCGTCGTTGGCTACAGAATTGGAGCGAAAACTTCCAACGCCAAATGGCTGAGCAGGCCGCTGGATCAGCGAATTCCGCCGAGGAAGAGGACGAACCCCAATAAAATGGCCCCGAGGCATTTGCCCGGGGCCACAGTCACGTGTTCACACGACACGATTTACAAATCAGCTGGCCCAGGCGTTGGCGGGAGCGCGAGGGAGTCGAACCCACCTACCCCGCTCGTCACGAGGCATAACGGATTTGAAGTCCGCAAGAGCCACCGGGCCCCATCCACTCCCGCGTTGGCTTGCCTAGCTCTCGAGCACGGCGTCGATCTTCCGCTTCAGGGCGGGTTTCGGCTGGGCGCCGACCACCTGATCTATCGGCTGGCCGTCCTTGAAGAAAATCAACGCGGGGATGCTGCGGATGCCGTAGCGCGCCGCGATATCCGGGTCGCTGTCCACGTCCAGCTTGGCCACGTTCAACTTGCCTTCGTACTCCAGGGCCAGGTCGTGGACCGTGGGAGCGATCATTTTGCAGGGCCCGCACCATTCTGCCCAGAAGTCCACCATCACCGGCAGTTCCGAGTCCATCACGTTGCTTTGCCAGTTTTCTCCGTTCACATTGATAGGTTCGGGCATTCTAATTCCTCCAGGCTGGATCGTTGACTAGCCGCAACAGCTCACGGCGGCAACCGTTGCTTTAATCGGCTGGGATGTCTCAAATATTATACGCCGGCTGTTGGGCGGTCAACTGAACCGGGCGCCACAGTGGGTCCCTGCGCTCACCGTCGCGGTAGAAACTCCGGAGCAACCGCAGGTCAACGGGACCACGGTTCCGCCCTGCTTATGCCCAAGATCCACTGGTGACGATCATCTCCGCAACCGCGCGTCGCCTCTGTCAAGACCGATAGGTGTTAGTATATTTCCCATGATCCAGAGCGCAGACACCAACGAGTCGATCCCACTGCAGCGCGGCGATGTCGTCGAGCTGGATCTGCATTCTTGGGGCCGCCTCGGAGAGGCCATGGCCTCTCATGCCGGGTCGGATGTTTTCGTGTTCGGAGGCATACCCGGCGAGCGGGTCGAAGCCGAAATCGTGGCCATTCGCCGCAAGTACGTCGCCGCGCAGGTTACGCGGGTCATAACCCCGTCGCCGTTGCGCGTCGATACCCCCTGTGAATACTTTGGCCAATGCACCGGCTGCCAGTGGCAGCACGTGGCGTACGAGGCCCAGTTGGCCGCCAAAACCGAGATCGTGAGGGACGCGCTGGAGCGTATCGGTAATTTCCACGCGCCGGAGGTCCGGCCCACCTTGGCGTCGCCGCAGGAGTACCACTACCGCAACCACGCGCGGTTCAACATTTGGCGTGAGAGCGGCAGCCTCGGGTTCACCCACCGCGAACGGCGTCGCTTTGTGCGCATCGACCGCTGCATGCTGATGCACGATGGAGTCAACGACTTGCTTGCACAATTGCAGGGTCGTTGCGGCGAAACTTCGCAGCTTGCGATCCGTTCCTCTCCCGACACTGGCGACTTCCTTGTCCAGCCGACACTTAACAACCCGGAGGTCGCTGTCCAAACCGGGCAGAAAACCTACCGGGAATCGGTCGCCGGACAGGAATTCCAGGTCGCATCTCCGTCATTCTTCCAGGTCAACGTTTGGCAGGCCGCCCGCTTGGCGGAGCTGGTCAAAGACGCCCTCGAGCTGACTGGCAAGGAGACCGTGGTCGATGCCTACGCCGGTGTGGGGACGTTCGCGGTCTTGCTGGCGACACACGCTCGTCGCATCATCGCCGTGGAAGAATCCACCGCGGCCGTTGCCGACGCCAACGGAAACGCGTCCGGCCACCCCAACGTCCAATTGGTTACGGGCAAGGTTGAAGAGGTTCTCCCAAGTTTGGACGTAACGCCGGACGCGGTGATCTTGGATCCATCCCGTTCCGGGTGCCAGCCCGTGGTGCTCGATACCCTCATTGCGTTGCGGCCCGACCGCATCGCTTACGTGTCCTGCAACCCTGAATCGTTGGCGCGCGATTTGCGCACGCTGACCCGAGGCTACCGGGTTGCGTCGGTGCAGCCCTTGGACATGTTTCCGCAAACTCATCACGTCGAATGTGTCGTTACCCTGGTGTCCAAACCGGCAACCGCCGAGGTAGTTCTCGCGTCGGCGTCTCCCCGTAGGAGAGAACTGCTGACTGCCCTGGGCATTGATTTCCGCGTCGCGCCTTCCGACATAGCGGAAGATCCGGAACCTGGTGAGACCCCCAAGCAGATGGTGCGCCGGCTGTCCCGCGAGAAGGCACTGGCCGTTTCGCTGGCCGAGTCGCTGCCGTCCGGCTATTACGTTGCCGCCGACAGTACCGTGGTACTCGATGGCGAGTCCATCGCCAAACCCGCGGATGCCGAAGAAGCCCGAGCGATGCTCACCCGACTGCGCGGTACGACGCATCAGGTGGTCACCGGCTTCACCGTTTACGATGCGGCAACCGGGCGCTGCGTCACCGACTCCAACGCCGCTGATGTGCAGATGCGCGATTTCAGCGATGCGGAGATGGAAGAGTCCATCGCCAGCGGCGTTCCCATGGACAAAGCCGGCGCCTATGCCATTCAGGACGCGGATTTCAGGCCCGCGTCGCTTCTGTCCGGTTGCTACTCCAATGTGATGGGATTGCCCGCCTGTCGTGTGGTGAAAACCTTGGCCGAGATGGGGTGTTCGCTGCCCGACCGTGCATCCATGTCGGTCCCGGCGGGATGCACCGTTTCCTGCACTCTGGGCTCAGTGTCGCCCTGATCGAACCGGACGCTGGACCGTGAACTTTTTCGGTATCGGCACCCTGGAGCTGCTGGTCATCCTGGTGGTGGCCTTCGTGGCTTTGGGCCCGGGTAAAACCGTCGAGGTCGCCCGCACCATCGGCAAGATAACCCGGGAGGCGCGGCGCACATTCACCGAGATCACGGACGCTGTCTCCTTGGAAGACCGTCCGGGGCCCGCTGCTGACAATACCAACCGTAACTCGCCGCCGTCGCCCCCAACCGATCCGATGCCGGCGCCGTCCCACCTGTCGGCGCAGGGGGCTCAATCCGCCGACGCCCCTGAAGCGGGATCTCCCGATCCGAAACCGCCTGACAGCCGATGAGCCAATCGATGCCCTTGCGGGAGCATTTCCGCGAGTTGCGCTCGCGTGCGTTGGTATGCCTGCTGGCGTTGCTGGTCGGGACTGCGGTCTGCTTTTACTTCTACGAGGAAATCTACGAGGTCCTGCTGCGACCGGCTTATCACGCCGCCGACGTCGAGGATTTCAAGCCGGTACGCACTGAGGTCACCGAATTCCTCAGCATAACCGTGCGGATCACCCTCCTGGGCGGATTCGTGCTGGCTTTGCCGGTGATCCTGTACAACGCCATCCGCTTCGTCGCTCCCGGTCTCACACCCAGGGAGCGCAAAATCCTGTTCGCTTTCCTGCCGGCGGCCCTGCTGGCCTTCGTGGGAGGCATGGCCTTCGGCTACTTTGTCATGATCCCGCCGGCGCTGAGCTTCCTCATCGGTTTCGGCAGCGAAGTTGCCGACCCGTTCATTCGGATCAGTAACCTCGTTAACATAATGGTCCGACTTCTATTCTGGCTCGGATTGTCCTTCGAAACTCCCCTGGTGATGTACGTGCTGGCCCTGTTAGGTGTGGTGAACGCCCGTAGCTTCGCCCGATTCCGAAGGTTTTGGTTGGTTGCAGCGTTCGTGATCGCGGCCGCGATCACGCCAACTATCGATCCGCTAAACCAGGCCATCGTCGCCGGCCCGCTGATCGTGTTGTACGAACTCGGAGTTCTCCTGGCCCGCTTGGCCGGTCGGCGGAACCGGACTTGATCGTCCCTGAACGCGGAACCGGCCAGCGAGTAACGGATAGCAAAACGGGCCCGCCGTTGGCGAGCCCGTTTGTCGGTTCAATAGTGGTTGGCGCTTAAGGCCGCGGCTCTTCCGACGCAGTCGGTTCCCCGCCGGGCTTGTCGTCCTCTCCCGTTACCGAAGTCTTGAACGACCTGATGCCTTTGCCCAAAGCCGATCCAACTCCCGGCAGTCTAGAAGCGCCAAAAATCAGCAGCACCACCAGTAGGATGATCAGGAGTTCGGTTAGTCCGAGGCCCGCAATACGCATGTTGGCTGTGTCTCCACGAAAGTGCTTTCATTCTAACAGAGGCCCATTGTTCTAACCACCGAGCCGCGGTTCCGCTACTGGTCAATGTGGCGCTCCATGACGCCATTGATCACGACCAACAGCGCAGGCCACGCCGTATCCTTCAATGCCTGCCGACATCGCGTTGAAACCAATCACTCCCGAACTGCCTGTCATCGCTCGTTCGGGCGGTTCGCGTTACCGAATTCGCAAGACCGGGCGTCATTGCCTTAAGAAAGATGCGATGAGGCCCGTCCCGGCGTTGCACAATTTGCCATATCCCACTAACATTCGTAGAGGATATCGGATTGCAGTGGTAGCAATCCACCTTTTCACACCGACTACATCGAAGGAGAATTCAATTGGCCGACCAGCCTAGTGAAAAATCAATAGAGAGAATGCGCGTTTTCGTGGACAAATACTGCGAAAAATCCGGAACATTCAAGCACCCGGGAGAGGGCGTCACCGAATCCGTGGTCTTGGGCTTGGCCCAGAACATCGACGAAATCGGCCGGCCACTGTGTCCCTGTCGTTTCTACCCGGACAAGACAGAGGAGATCAAGCACCGCACTTGGATCTGCGCTTGTGACGATATGCAGATCTACAAGTACTGTCATTGAATGCTGTTCGTAGATGAGGGCGGTCTGCCCATCACAGAACATCTCCCAGAAGACCACGAGGGACGCGCGATCTACGGCTTGGTGAAAGATCCCACGCCGGACAAGGGCCGCCCCCTGCGCCACAAGGCGGAGGAACGCGAGATTGAGCGTAGGGAACGTCCGTCTTGACAAACCCGTAAACTCGCTCAACCGAGCGCGGCTCTGACGAAATGGCCGCTCCCCACAGTACGAGGGAGCGGCGATTTTGAACCTTGCCGCAACTTGCCGCTGTCCAATGCCGCCGCTATAATGCCACAGTCCGCGCGCAGCCCGCGCCCCAACGGCGCAAGGCCGATGCAAGGCGCGTTTCGCTCGAATAATCCACCTGTCCGGAAAGATTGATGACGACCGTCTCGGAGTATGACGTAGCAATTATTGGCGGCGGCCCCGGCGGCTATGTTGCCGGCATACGGGCCGGTCAGTTGGGCCTGAAATCCTGCGTCATTGAAAAAGAAGCGTTGGGCGGCGTGTGCCTTAATTGGGGCTGCATACCTTCAAAAGCCCTCCTCAAAAACGCCGAGATCGTCTCCTACGTCCATCGCGCAGACCAGTTTGGCCTGCAATTTGAAAACTTCCGGGCGGACTACAGCGTCGCCATGAAACGTAGCCGGCAGGTCGTTGATCGCATGACCCGCGGCGTCGACTTCCTGCTCCGCAAAAACGGCGTCGACAGCATTTCGGGAACCGCGCGCCTCGTCTCGCCCAACGCGGTGGATGTTACCGGGCCGGACGGGCAGAACTCTCGCATTGCCGCCCGCAACATCATCATCGCCACCGGAGCGCGACCCCGAAGCATCCCGCCGCTCCCCATTGACGGCGAACGCATCATAACCAGCCGTGAAAGCATCGTCGCCGAGGATGTGCCCGACTCGATTGCCATCGTTGGCGGTGGGGCCATCGGCGTAGAGTTTGCCTACATCTACCGCATGTACGGCGCCGAGGTCACAGTCATCGAGTTGTTGCCTCACATCGTCCCCAACGAGGACGAGGAAATCAGCCAGCAGCTTGAGCGGGCCTTCAATCGTCATGGCGTTAAGCTGGTCACCGGAGCCGGTGTGACCGATGCCCAGGCCGATGCCGAGGGTGTAACCTTGACCATCGACAAAGACGGCATAACCGAGACCGCTCGGTTCGACAAGGTGCTGGTCGCCATCGGAGTCCTGCCCAACACCGAGGACTTGGGGCTTGAGACCGTGGGCGTGGCAACCGAAAGAGGATACGTCGTCATCGACGACAAGATGGCTACCAACGTGCCCGGCATCTACGCCGTCGGTGATGTGACCGGCAAGTTGGCCTTGGCCCACGTCGCGTCTGCCCAGGGCGTCACCGCGGTGGAATCCATCGCCGGCGAAGAGACCCAGCCGCTGAACTATACCTTCATGCCCCGCGCCACCTACTGCCATCCCCAGGTCGCCTCTTTCGGGCTGACCGAGGCACAGGCCATCGCACAGGGCTACGATGTCAAGATCGGGCGGTTCAACGTTCAAGCCAGCGGCAAAGCGGTCGCTATGGGCGAGAATGACGGTATGGTCAAATTAGTCATCGACGCCAACTACGGCGAGATCCTTGGGGGCCACATGTGCGGTCCCGAGGTCACCGAGCTCCTCGCGGAGTTGCAGATGACCCACCTGCTGGAAGGCACGACGTTGGAATTGGGTTGGGCGGTTCATGCCCACCCCAGCGTCGCCGAAATGGTGCACGAAGCCGCCCTCGACGCCGAGGGCCGCGCGCTGCACATGTAGTCCTGCGCACAGACGCCGTCCCTCGTCGGAACGGCGCCGCAAATCTGCCATTGAGGAAGGGATATGCTGAAAGCGGACGTCCCCGAATTTAACAAGTCCGACCTGCTCGGTTTCTACCGGCAGATGAAGCTCATTCGCGAGTTTGAGCGAGAATCGGAACGGCAGTACACTCGAGGCAACATCAAGGGTTTCCTTCACGTCTATAACGGCGAGGAGGCCATAGCCGTCGGCGCCATCAACACCCTGCGCCCCGATGACTACATCGTGACCCATTATCGGGATCACGGACAAGCCCTGGCTCGCGGCATGACCAGCAACGAGGTGATGGCCGAGCTGATGGGCAAGGCCACCGGATGCAGCCGGGGCAAGGGCGGCTCCATGCATCTGTTCAGTTCCGACCTGAATTTCATGGGCGGCTACGCCATCGTCGGTGGCCAGCTCTGCATCGCCGCCGGAATTGCCCTCGCCGTACAGTACCGCGGCGATGACCAGGTTGTGCTTTGCTTCTTTGGTGACGGCGCGGTAAACGAGGGGGAATTCCACGAGGCGATGAATCTCGCTGCCATCTGGAACCTCCCCGTCATATTTTTCTGCGAGCACAACCTCTACGGAATGGGCGCGTCTTCCAAGGAGACCCTCGTCATGTGGGACTCCCTCCACGAAATGGCTGCAGCTTATGGGATGTCGCGCTACGAGGTGGACGGCAACGACATCCTGGAAGTTCAGGCATTGATGCAGAAAATCAACGCCGAGGTTCGCTCCGGCAAAGGTCCCGCTTTTGTCGTCGCCCGGACCTACCGCCTTCGCGGACACTCCGTCGCCGACCCCGCTGACTACCGTCCCGAAGATGAAGTCGACTACTGGGCCGGCCAGGACCCCATCCCGCGTTTCCGCGGCTGGTTGACCGACGAAGGCATCGCCACCGTGGAGGATTTCGAGGAAATTGACGCCAGCGTGGAAGAGGAGATAGTCGTCGCTGCTGAATTTGGAGAATCGTCTCCTTGGCCTGAATCCGCCTCGCTTTACGACGACGTTTACACCGACCGACCGACCGAAGGTATCCCGGCGTAATACCACCCAGTCTGGGCGAGAGGAACCATCATGTCGGTCATCACATATCGCGACGCCGTTTCATCAGTTCTGAGAGAAGCTTTGGATCAGGACGAGCGCGTCTTCCTCATGGGCGAGGACATCGGGCCTTACGGCGGAGCATTCGCCGTCACCAAGGGTTTTTGGGAGCAGTATGGCAAGCGGCGCATCAAGGATTCCCCTCTGGCTGAATCGGTCATTGTCGGCGCCGGCGTAGGGGCGGCTATGGCCGGCCTGCGACCCGTTGTCGAGCTGATGACCATAAACTTCAGCCTGCTGGCTATGGATCAGATCGTCAACCACGCGGCCAAGATCAGGTACATGTCCGGCGGCCAGTTCTCGATCCCGTTGATCATCCGCACCGTCACCGGCGCCGGCGCGTCGGTCGGCGCGACCCACTCCCAGTCCTTCGAGGGCTGGTACGCTTCCGTGCCCGGCCTCACCGTGGTAACGCCGTCCACCCCACGCGACGTGATTGGCCTGTTCCGATCCTGCCGTGACCTGAGCGACCCGGTCATGTTCGTTGAGCACATCTTGCTCTACGGCACGCGCGGAGAGGCTCCCGATAGCGGCGATTTTCGTATTCCCATCGGCCAGGCCGACCTCCGCCGCACCGGCGGTGACATCACGCTATGTGGCTACTCCCGCATGGCGTTGGTCGCCGAGCAGGCGGCCGATATCCTCACCCGGGAAGGCATCGAGGCAGATGTGATCGACCTGCGCTGCTTGCGTCCGCTGGATATGCAAACGGTCTTCACGTCGGTCAAGAAAACGCACCGCGCCCTGATGGTCGAGGAAACCACCCGGCTGGGTGGTTTCGCCGGTGAGCTGGTGTCTCAAGTGCAGGAAGAAACGTTCGAGTATCTTGATGCCCCCGTGGGCCGGGTCGCCGCCGCGGAAGTTCCTATACCTTATTCTTTCCCGCTCGAACAGCAGGCTATACCCAATGCTGAATCAGTCGCGGCCGCCGCGCGTAAACTCGTCAACGGCACCTGAACCTCACCGGCCTTCCAGGGCCGGCATTACCCCGAAACAACCGGCACCCACAGGAGAACATCGTGGCTACCAACGTCGTCATGCCCCAAATGGGATACGATATGCGGGAAGGCACCGTCGTCCGCTGGCACAAGCAGGAAGGCGAGACGGTCGACCGCGGCGAGGTGATCGCCGACATCGAGACTGACAAGGCCACGGTGGAATTCGAGGCCTACACCGGCGGAGTGATGGGACGCATCGTCGCCGAGGCCGGCGTTGCCGTCCCGGTCGGCGAATTGATCGCCATCATCACCGAACCCGGTGAATCCGTGCCGGAATTGGCTGCGCCTCCAGCCAACCCGGCCGCCGGCCCGGCCCCCACTCCTGCTCCGGTGGCTGCTGATCCCGAGCCGGCGGCTCCTGCTTCGCCTTCAGACGGCGGAGTGCGTGCTTCTCCCATCGCCCGGCGACTGGCCCGCGAGCGTGATATCGACTTGGCGTTGGTCGCCGGTACCGGACCCAACGGCCGCATCACCGAGCGTGACATCGAAAACTACCAGGCCCCGGTGGACGCGCCTAGCCCGGCTTCCGCGCCTGTTGCAACCGCGGCCGTTCCCGCGGACACGCGCATCGACCTTAGTCGGATGCGCCAGACCATTGCCCGGGTGACCTCCGACAGCAAATCCACTGCGCCGCATTTCTACGTCACCGCTGAGATCGACATGGGCAAGGCAATGTCCCTTCGCCGTGATGTGAACGACGCTTCCGACCCCGAGAACCGTGTCAGTGTCAACGACCTGATGGTCAAGGCTTGTGCGCTGGCCCTTGCCGGGCACCCCAAGTTCAATTCGTTCTTTCGCGGCGACCATCTGGAAGTTCATGGCGCCATGAACATCGGCATCGCCATCGCGTTGGAGTCGGGGCTGATCCTTCCCGGCGTCAACAATTGCGAGAGCAAGAGCCTCCTCCAGATCGCTGCGGCCACCAAGGACCTGATTGCTCGTGCCAATAGCGGCACCCTCCGCAACGAGGAGTACAGCAGTACCACGTTCAGCATTAGCAACATGGGCATGTTTGAAGTCGAGAGCTTTACCGCCATCATCTACCCGCCTCACGCGGCGATCCTAGCCGTGGGCAGCGTCAGACAACAACCCGTAGTTCGTGACGGTGAGCTGGCCGTGGGGCAGACCATGAAGGCGACCCTGTCCACCGATCATCGCGTCGCCGACGGTGCCGAAGCGGCGCAGTTCCTCATGGAAATCAAGCGGGTCCTCCAGAACCCCGTCAGCCTGCTGCTGTAAGCCCGCAGCCAACCCAGGGAGCTCCTATCATGCCTCAGATGACCGGCGGCCAGGCTGTGGTCGCGTCCTTGCACGCTCAGGGTGTCGATACGGTATTCGGCATTATATCCGTCCACACCCTCGACCTGTTCGATGCGTTGTTCGACCGCCAGGACGATGTCCGTTTCATCGGTGGCCGTTTGGAGTTGGGCTGCGGCTATATGGCCGACGGCTACTCCCGCGCCACCGGACGCCCTGGCGTTATCCTGACTAGCACCGGCCCCGGCGCTGCCGATTCTGTCGGCGCAATGGGCGAGGCATACTTCTCGGCTTCCTCCATCCTTCAGGTGACCACCAACGTCGAGACCGAATTCGTCGGCAGCGGCAGAATGGCCACCCACGAGACCAAGGACCAGTTGGGTATGTTCGCCGCCGTGACCGACTGGAACGCCCGCATCGATCAAATCGAATCCATACCGGATCATTTCGTTGAAGCGTTTGTCCGTTTCGGCGAGCGCCGTCCCCGCCCCATTGAACTCGAGGTTCCCACCGACCTTCTCGGTCAACAGGCTGAGGTGGAGGTGTTGCGGCCCCGGGACCCGGACGTGCCCCAGGGAGATCCTGTCCAGGTTGAGCGCGCTTGGAACCTGCTCCGTAGCGCCAAACGCCCGGTGATCTTCCTCGGTGAGGAGATCCATACCACCGGCGGAGCGGATGACATAATCCGCCTGGCCGAGCAGATCGGCGCGCCCGTGGTTACCGGTGATGGCGCCAAGGGCACCTTCCCCGAAAGCCACCCTTTGTCTCTTGGTATGGCGCTCGGCAATCGCATCTGGGGTCAAAACCCCGTCCTGAACTGGTTGGGTGAATGCGATGTCGCGCTCGTCTTGGGCAGTAACCTGCCGTACCGGTCGACTTCCGGCGTCGGCGTCAAGTTGCCGGAAAAAATCATCCACGTCCTCCTCGACGGCGATTACATCGGCAAGAATTACGACACCGAGGTCGCCATCGCTGCTAACAGCGGCGCTGTGGTCCGCCAGTTCCTCAGCGCGGCCGGTGATGCCGACATCGGAACCGGTGATGAATATCGCAAAGAAATCGCCGAGCTGAAGTCCAGCGTTTACTCCGGTCTGCAAGAGCAATGGGGCCCTGAGCTCCGTGCTTGGGAGGCCATTCGCTCGGTCATTCCCGACGATACCATCTTCTCCCTCGACGCCACCGTTCCGGCCAACCGCGCGGTGCGTTGCCTCCAGATGGATCGCCCGCGCAGCTACATGTATCCCCACGGCTGGGCTGGCTTGGGGTTCGGTTTCCCGGCCGCCATGGGAGCCAAGGTTGGCCGGCCGGAGTGCCCCGTCATCTGTGTAACCGGCGACGGCGGGTTCCAGTACAACGCCCAGGAACTCGGCACCGCCGTGCAATATGGCATCAATCCCATCGTTATGGTTTTCAACGACAGCGCCTGGGGAGTGCTTAAGGGCTTCCAGCAGGACCGCGGCGGGCGTCAGATGGCTACCAATCTGGTGAACCCTGATTTCGTCAAGCTGTTCGATTCCTACGGCATCGGCGGCACCCGGGTCCACAACGTCGCTGAAATGTCCCGCGCCGTCCAGGATGCCGTTGTTGCCGACCGCATCCATCTCATCGAAGTCGTGATGCCCGACGGTTTTCCTGCCTTCTGCAGAAACTGAACCGCGTCCACCGGTCGCAGAGAAAATTACCGGACAGTCGGCGCGTTGTCCTGAACGCCAAATTTCGGATTCAATCCGCCAAATCGGCGGCCAGGGCGGCTGAATATGCCGCGAAAATGTAATCCTTCGGGTTTCGTCTTGCGGCTAACACGCCTTTTACCGCGAGTATCATCAGCATTCGATTGGCGCCATTAGCGTTGTTTACAGTGCCGCAAGTGCCCGAAACCCCGCCCAATAATTCGAGGCGCGTCTATCCGCTCTCTCCCCGTGATTTAACCGAAGAACAGATCGCGGTCGCCTTCGCGATGACCTCCCGGCGGCCCGAACCCTTCGACGAAATTGCCCTCCAAGTTTCCGCCGAACGCGCCGCGGACTTCAACGAGCGATGGGTTATGGGATATGGCCATGCGTCCGTGGCCGAGCACGCCATCGTGCACCTCGCCGTCGAGAACATCTCTCGCCTTGCCTGCGACACCCTCGAAGATAATCGCCTCGCTTCGTTCACCGAAAAATCCTCCCGCTACCAGGTCATCGACCCCGAAAGTTTCCATGTTCCGCAGGAGTTGGAACCCGTCTATGACCTGAAATCCCGGTACGTCACGGTTTGCCGCTCTCTCTTCGTGGCCTACGCCCGGCTTATCCAGGGCGTAACCACCCATTTGGAGACCAACCGACCGCGGGGCGACAACGAGAGCGACGGCGCCTACGCCCTGCGCCTGCGCCGCCAGGCCACCGACGCCTGCCGCGCCGTCCTGCCAGCCGCAACGCTGACCAACGTGGGAGTGACGGCGAACGCCCGCACCCTGGAACACGCTATCAGCAAGTTGATGTCCTCGTCGCTCGATGAGGAACGTGCCCTGGGATCCGAGTTGCGGGAACAGGGGCGGTCCATCACGCCGACCCTGGTCAAGTACGCCGACTACAACCCGTATTTCGCCGCGACGCGAAGCCGTGCGCCCGGGAGATTCCAGCAGGCTGAACACGCCCCTAACTGGTCGGTCCGCTTGTTGGAGGTTGACGGAAATGCTTCCCGCAAGCTGTGCGCTGCGCTGCTCTTCCGCCGTGGCGACAGCTACGCCGATGCCATGGCTGCGGCGAACAGTATGCCAGTCGCAAACTGTCTGGAAATCATCAATGACGCTGTCCGTGACATCGGCCCTCACGACGCGCCGCCACGGGAATTCGAGCTCGTCGCCTTCACCTTCGAGTTCGTCTTCGACTACGGTGCCCTGCGCGAGTTCCGACGCCACCGTATGCAGACTTACGTTTCCCAGCCTTTGACCGTAGCCAACGGCTTTGACACGCCGCCTCTAATTGGCGAATCTGGGATGGCGGAAGTATTCGGGACGGCGATTTCAGAAGCCGATGGGTTGTTCAGGACTCTCGCCGAAGAAAACCCCGCTCTGGCTCAGTACGCGGTGACCCATGCTCACCGCCAGCGTGTGCTTTCCAAGATGAACCTGCGGGAGTGCTACCACCTGTTCAAGCTGCGGAGTTCCCGCCAGGCTCATTTCGCCATCCGTCAGCCGGTGTTGGAGGCCATGCGCCTCGCCGTCGATGCGGAACCGGAGCTGTTTCGGCATTTGCCCTTGCGCAATGCCCCGGATTGGTGGCCGTTCACCCAAGGTTAGCGGGAGCCGCCCTTACGGATCAGAACAGTCCCTCGTGAACCCGCAGTTGCGGCAGATGATCTTGCAACTGCGTTCGTACATCCTGTTCCCGCAGATCTCGCAGTCCAGCCCGTCGTCCCGCCTTGGCGGCTGCGGACTTTGTGGCCCTGTTCGCTGCGTGGCCATGTCTCATCACCTCCACCGCCACAATCCCGGCGGTACCGGCGGTTCTCCTATGATCCGTGCGGCGAGGAACTTTTCGCCCGTGGGAGCTGTCGGCCCGTGCCGTTCGTCCGGCAACAACGCCACCTCGTGGAATCCGAACACCGACTCGTCCAGTTCCAGTTCCTTGACTCCGGTTCCGTCGTTTTCGTTCACCACTATGCGGTCGATAAGAATCCGCTCGTCGTCCCGCGCCAGCCAGATCTGGTAAGTATCCGCCGGCATTCCAGACACCATCAGGACGCCCTGCTTCCCGGACGGATGAAACATCAGTAACCCACGAGCCGTCGGCTCGGTGCCCATCGGCGACGTCATTAGCAGCTTCTCTGTTTCAGGCTGCGCCGACATCACGGTGGCTTCCACCATGTCAGCCATTCCCTGCTTGACCAGGTCGACCGATTCGGATCCTTCGGTCGCCCGTGCGTCGGCCGCCTCCGACCGCGCGAGCTGACCGGCGTTCGGCGCTAGGTTAGGGGCGCCGCTGGACCGGCTGGCGGAGACATCCTGTTCGCTCTGGTCGCGAGGCTCCGCCGCGGTGGCGACCCGCACCTCTGTGGCGCGCGTATCCGAATCGGCTGCCGCCGCAACCGCAGTGCCGGCCGATGCCAGGGCCTCCGACCGCTGCCTCTCCGTCAGGTTGCTGATCTCCCTGTGCTGGGAGACCATGAAACCCACCGAAGCGGCCAGAAGCAAACTCAGTGCCCCGATAGCCAGCGGCGCGACCCAACGGCGCAATCGTTTCACCGACCAACGCGGGTCCGGCACCATTCGCCGCCCAACAGCCGCGCGAGCCGTCCGCCCGGTGGAATTGTCCAGCACGCGTTGCCTCAGACCCGCCGGCAGCTCGACCTCCGGCGTCGAGGCGGTGAGCCTTGCCGCCGTCTCTTGGAACCCCAGCAGCACCTCCTGGCAGTGCGGGCACCGGATCACGTGGTGGAACACCGCCTGGAACTCCGCATCATCCAGCGCGTTCAGCGCGAAGGCGGCCAGTTCCCCTTCGGGATGCCCCGATCCGGCGTATATTTCGCCGGCATTGTCAGACCACATGAGCTTCCAACGCTGCTTTCAGTTTCTGCATCCCCAACCGCATACGGGTCTTGACGGTTCCCAACGGTATCCCCAGCAATTTGGCGATCTCTGATTGGCTGTATCCGTGCCAGGCTGAAAGGTATAGCGGTCGGCTCTGATCTTCGGGAAGGGTCAGCATCGCCTGGCGCACCAGACTGGCTTCAAACCCGCGTTCCACTTGCCGCTCAACGCTCATTTTCGCGTCGGGAATCCGCTGCAGTGCGTCGAGTTCCGGGTATACCGTGTGATCCGTGGTCCGCCTCCGCGACCGGTACATGTCCACCACCTTGTGGTGCGCTACGGACATGATCCACGTACTCGGCGCCGCCATCTCCGGCCGGTAGCTCTCCGCTTTCCGCCAGATGTTGGTGAACACCTCCTGGACGGCGTCTTCGGCCAGTGCTTCGTCTCTGAGCACCGATACCGCCAGCGAGAAGACCCTCTGAGCGAAGCGATCGTAGATCTCTTCCAGGGCTTTCTCGTCGCCGGCGCCTACCGCGGCTATGCGTTGAGCGTCTTCGTTGTATGTGTTGTCTTGCACCACCCCTCCAAAGTTATCAGGGGTTCAGCGTTGCCTTGTTACCAGTATATACGCGCGCGCCACACGCTCGGATTGCACCGACACGACAGCAGGGCGGGGCCGCGGCTGAGGTATCTTCGGCGTCAGACCACCAGGCTGTCGAATATGCCCTGGATGTTCGGGAGGTTCTCCAACGACCAGATCAGTTCCAGTGCCTGTTCGCATTGCTGCTCCGTGATCGTGGGGCACGCCAGCCGGCGGAACTTGGCGTCCACGTCGGCGTCGCTCAGCGGATTTCTCCCGTGACCCTTGGGGAAACTGGTTTCCGCCACCTCGGTTTGGCCATTGGTTTTGATCACCTCGATGCGGCAATTGTATTCCGCGGGATACTTCTCCGTGAATTCCGCGTTTTCATCTATCCGCATCTTGTTGATGATCGCCCGGAGCCCGGCGTCCGCGATACGGTCGGAAGCAAACGTGGCCGGGGTCACCTCTCCGTCCCGCAGACCCACCGCCGCCAGGAATGGGATGCTGTGGTCGGCTGTTTCCCGGGTTTGCGGGTCCCATTTCTCGGGTTCGGTGGACGCGCTGCTGACCGCCGATCGATATGACTGGATCTTGATCGACGCGATGTCGTCCACGTCGATCCGATCGTGAAGCTGAATCGCCAAATCGATCGGCGCCTGCGTATGTATCTGTGATGGGTAGAATTTGAAGATCGTGTCCGTGATCCGGAACGGCGCGTCGTCCCCGCCCATGGTTTCAATTTCAATCGGATACCCGATCGCTTGCTCCCACAACCCTTTGCGCCCCTCGAACGGTTCGAACGGCCCGGTCATACCTTCCGCCGCCAATTGTGCCGCGAAGATGCCGGCCCGCGTCGCCGCGGCCGATGCGCAACCCTTCCACATCGACAGCTCGCCCATTCGAGTCACCCGCAAAGGCACGTTGGGCACCACCGCCAACGATATCGCGTGGCCCATCTGCTCCTCGTCAAGGCCCAGGACCTTGCCGGCCGCGCAGGCGGCGCCGATTACGCTCAGGACGCCCTGGTCCCACTGGTTGTCCGGCACGTGGTCCGCGATGCGGCAGAACGCCTCGTAGGCCAGCGCAATCGCCGTTATGAGCGTGCGCCCGTCGGCCTCCACACTGTCCCCCACCGCCAGCGCTGCGGGGATCATGTCGCTCGGATGCCCGCCGCCGGGCGAGAAGTACGAATCATTGCAGTCCAGGTATCGCACCATCACGCCATTGGCGAACCCGGCCATGTCCAGCGAGGAACGGTCGTAGGTTCCCAGTATCCTGGCGGAGGTCTTGCTCGTCACATCCCCCGCCAGTTTGCGAGCAACCTTCGCGGGTTCGCTCAGGTAACCGCCTACCGCACACCCCAGGGTGTCGGCAACAGTGCGCTTGACTTGATGCACTACCTCGGGTGGCAGGTCCTCGTACGTGAGATTGCAAGCGTAGGAGCTCAGCAGCTCGGTGGTGCGGTCCATGTGTCCCGTTACCTCTCTTCTTCTGGTGTGCCGAGAGACCCGACGGCGACCATTTTACAGTTTACCGGCCCGGAATTTCTCCTGGCGCTTCTTTAGCGAATCACCGCTTCTGCAATCCGCTCCATCTGGGCCGACATTTCCTCTTCCGTCTCGCAGTGCTCCGGGCGGACCACCACGCGGTCGGCTCCGGCGTTGAGGAAGTCCTGCACCAGCTGACCCTCCGGAGCCTGGCCGTACACCGAGATCGTCAACGATTTGGGATCACGCCCCCTCGCTTCGGCCAGTTCGTCCAGACGCTTGCGGCTCTCTTCCAGTTCGGCCGGCGTGATCCGATTGGGCAGCCAGCCGTCGCCCCAGGTGGCCACGCGCTGCAGAACCCGGCGCGCCAGCCCGCCCAGTATCACCGGCGGATGGGGCTGTTGAATCGGCTTGGGGTTCGACTTGACGGGCGGGAAATCGTAGTACGTCCCGTGGAATTCCGCTTCGTCTTTGGTCCACAGTTCTTTCATCACGGCCACGGCTTCCCGGGTTTGCGTCCACCGGTGGTCGAAGTCGCCGCCGAAAATCTCGGTTTCCTCTCGGTTCCAGCCGGCGCCGATGCCGAACAGGAACCTTCCCCCGCTGATCCGGTCCAGCGTGGCGATCTCTTTCGCCAGCAGCAACGGGTTACGCTCCGGCACCAACGTGATGCCGGTTCCCAGCTTGATCGTTTTCGTAGCCCCCGAGGCCCGAGCCAAAGCAATGTAGGGATCGGCGAAATGCGCGTAGGTCCACGGGATCTCGCCTCCCGAAGGAAACTGGCTCGCGCTCTGCACCGGCAAAATGGGGTGCTCCGCGTACCAGATCGACTCGAAACCCAGCGACTCGGCGGTTCTTGCCATGAACGCCGGGTCCAGCGTGTAAGCCGGCAGAGGTATGGAAGTTCCAACTGACATAATGTGTGCTCCTTGGGTGGCTGGTTCAGCGTGTGGCCGGGAAACGGTCAAGTTGGTGCGGCCAATTCAGAATCTTCCTGTCACTGGTTATGAGCCGATGGCGGCGGCGACCAATGGCAGTTGCGACAATGATGCGGTCGGCAGGGTCACCGTGCATATCTAGCAAACAGCCAGCGCGGGCGGCAATAGTCCCACTGACACGGATTTCTTTGAATCTAAGCGCCAGTAGGCGCCGACGATATTCGTCAGCGGTTCCACTCATGGTAATACGGCCCTTTTGCAACAGCATTCCAATTTCCCATATTGAGATGGTTGAGAACGCCGCCTCGCCGCGATTCAGGGCATCACTAATCAGCAGGGTAGATTGCCCGCCCAATTGCGCGTCGCCCGTCAAGAACCAGATGATTGCGTTAGTGTCGGTCAGTTCCAAAACTGCTCTCCGCCTGGCATTCGACGTAACATTTGCCGATTCTGGCCCGATATTTCCGAGGCCACGGTGATTTGAACAATAGGCTTTTTGTCGTCAAATATTATTACTCGACCGTGTTCGCTTTCAGATACGGCAGCGACAATTTCTTCCAACTGCGCGGTAAATTCTTCGGTGTCCAGAGTTAGTACCTTATGACGATGCAAGAGCGACACGTCCACCTTCTCTGAAGTCTGGTGCTCTCTCAGCTTGTCCTCATCTTGGTCAACGAACCATGACGCTGGCATCGGCCCATCAATCGTCCAGTCCTCATCCCTCTGAACCTCTGGGTCGGTGTACCACTCTACGGGCATCGGTCCCTCGATATCGCCGACGATTTCAATGTCCTTGAAAGCCCCCAATATCGGACTAGGTATCTCCACATAGCGCGTCAGCTCCGCCGTCGGTTTGCCGCCTTCAACGATGATGACAGACCTGTCCCGTTCGGAGATTTCCGTGACCAAGTCTGGCCAACGTTCTTTGAACTCGTCTCTGTCCAGAAAGTACGTGGGATTGATGAAGAAGAAAAAGAACACCGTTCCCTCCTGTCACACGCACCATACGGCGCTGAGCGGCGCTATATGGCAATGTCTATCCCGCATTTTTCTGTGGCTTCAATCATCCGCCGCGACCGCTTCCCGCGTGCCCACGATGGCGTCATACACCTCGGCTCCCTGGTCCACAACCACGACCACGTCCTCTTCGAGCAGATAGCCCTGTTGCACCAGGGTGTCGGCATATTCTCGCACCCGCGCCAGGTATTCGTCTCGCGATGCGTACCGTTCTTCTATCGAAGTGCGGGGGTCGCCCGACGCCGTTCGGTCGGCGCGGCTTACCGCGAAAGGAATGGCCCCGCCGACCACGGTCCCGCCCGGGGACAGCACCTGCCCGGTTCCGCCGATGTCGGCGTGCCGCACATTCCACCCCGTGTACGTTGCCAAAGGCACGGCAATGGCGGGAAGCCGAATGCCGCCCACCTCGTTCCCGTCGGCATCCACTGCGGACACCAGCGATGGATACCCGTCACCAACTCCCGGCGGTATTACCGTTGGCACCGCCCGGTCGGGCCCAAAATCAAGATGTCGCATGATCTTGTGGTGCTCGGGAAACTCGACGCCCGGCAGCCTGCGGAACCGGTCCGCCAACTGTCCCGCCTCGACGATCGTATTTGCCGCATGGGAAGGATACCCATTTGGTGGCGGATCTTCGTTATGGGTAACCCATTTGTCCAAATGCACGAGTGCCGCCCGCATCAGCGGACGGTAGTCGACGTAGTTCAGGGCTTGGGCGCCCCTCGCTCCCGAATCAGGGTTGGTGGCGGAAATCGGCAGATTCGCCGGCGCGTGCTGCGTGCCGCAGAACAGCCAGGAACGCACGTTGTCTGGCATCTCCGCGTCGGCGGTTCCGTCGGATATGACGTGAGCCAGCGCGCCGTGGCCGCCCCAGTATTCCGACGACGTGTTGGTGTAGATGATCTTGGGCGCCACTCCGCGCCGCGTCACCTCTGCCAGCACTCCTTCCGCGCCGGCCGGCTCCAGGTCCAGGAAGGGCGGCAGATTGTTTACGCTCCGGTTGGACAGGCTGGACGGCTGGCCGAACCGCAGGTTGAACTCACCCATCTTGCCGCCGGCTACGTTGGGCAGCATCCCCTCGAAGACGACCCGGCTTTCCTCATCACGGTTCAACCCCAGGTGCAACATCTGCCGTAGGAATCGACCGCTTTGGCTGCGTCCGTAGGCGTATGCGCGACCCAGGGCGCCGGCCAACGGGTTCGCGGCGCCGTCCAAATCGGTCTTGCCGTGCCTAAGCCAGGCCACGATATCCCGCGTGGCAAGCAGGCCGAGCCCGATCACCGGCGCGTGCGACGTTTCATAAACCGCCCGATAGACCTTGCCGGCCTCAAATCCGCCTTTCAGGGTCAAATGCGTCGCATCCGGTACCCGCCTGCCATCAACCAACCGGGCGAAAGCCCACTCCTCACGCGGAATGACGGTTTCGGCGGCGTCCTCGTGTTCCTGGACGGTCAGCACTGAATCCCAACTTTCCAAGTGGTTGGTGGGGTACGGCCTGTGGTCACGGTCGGACAGGAACTGTGTATCGGTGCGCGCCAGGGGCTGGAACGAGACCACGATTTTGCCTGAAACCGGCGAACCGTCGTCGTTCTTTGCGTTTGGCACGTTGCACCGGAACAGACCTGCAGCCTCCGGCACGTCATGTTGCCACCCGCACCAAACCAGGCTGTACCCCTGCCTCATCAGGAACCCGTTGCCTGGGTGCGGGTCGGCATCCGGCGGCGCGTCCGGCGCGCTGTTCAGGTTTTTCAACGCCAGTTCCTTGCCCCGGTTCAGCACGTCGAGCAACAGCCGGCCGTTTCCGTGATCGTTGTCCACCGGCTTGATGATCCGGAAATCGGAAGTGAATTCCACCAAACCGCCGGCGTTTCGCGGCGCCAGCGCGATGTCCGCGATCACCGCGTTGTCTGGATGCGCTGGATCCACCGCAAAGTGCGCCAGCCCGTCGATCTGCTCGTAACGGCCCGCGGCACTGAAAGATTGCCCTTCGGCAAATGCCTTCCTCGTCGTGATTTCCAGTTTGACTAGCGCCATCTCCGTTCACCTCCGGTCATCGCGGTTTCCGTTCCGGACAGATTCCTTGCATTACAGAATTTCGCTGGTGTCCACGTCAAGATCTGTGGGAGGTTCCGCTCCGGTGTTGTCTCGCCACCACTGCGCGAAGGGGTCGTCGCCCATCTGTTCCTTGAGCCGGCCCAGGTGCGCTTTGACCTGCACCATCATGGGCAGTTGGTGGTCCGCCGCCAGCTGGTGTGTCCGCGCCACCCATTCCAGGGCGTCGGGCAGGTTCCCTCGTTGTTCCTCAACCATCCCCAACTGACCGTAGGTGCGCGCGGCCCGCAACACGTCCCGCGCGTTCTCGAAGGCGATGCGAGCCTGGTCATACCAGTGATACGCCTGATCAAAGTCCCCCTGCTCGTGGTAAACCACTCCCAGCTGCCGCGCTTCAATGCCCACTCCCCGCACGTCTCCCATATGCTCCCGGTACTCCATCGCTACGCGCAGCCATTCGTCGGCCTCGTCCGGTATCCCCCTGGCCTGCGCCAGCGTCCCCAGGTGATGAAACTCGACGATCATCTGCTCCGTCATGCCCAGGCGATCAGAGAGCCCCAACGCCTGCTGGTACCAGGATTGCGCGTCCTCGAACAGGTACTCCGAGTGGTCCACCGTACCCAGCGCGTGGAAGATGTGGACCGCCGTTTCCTCGTCGCGGTTCTCTTCGACTATCTCGCGCGCCCGGTGGTACCAGCTCCGCGCCTCTTCGTATTCGAACCGTAGGTGGCACGCCGATCCCAGGGCGCGAAAATCATTGACCATTTCCTCGTAATCGGGCAGCCTCTGGTGGATGTCCAGCGCCCGCGAGTACCACTCCTTGGCGGAGCCGTACTGGCGCTGATGCTGTCGCACTTGCCCAACCGCGAAGCAGGCGTCGGCAATCGACTCCTGGTCCTCGCCACCGTCGATGATCTCCAACCCCTTCTCCAGCCACTCGGAGGCGGATTCGTATTGTCCGCGCCGCGTGGCGATCAGGCCGTTCTGATGGTACACGGCCGCGGTGCGTGGATCCGTTTCCCCGTCCGGCTGCTCCAGCAGGTAGTCCAATAGTTGGCGGTTGAAAAGGTCGGCCCGTTCCAGGTCCATTCGCTCTACCGATTCCATCGTGTCTGTTCCCAGCAGGTATTGCCAGAATTCGATGGCCCCGTTGCCTTCCGCTTCTCCGGCGGTGTTCCCGATCGTATCCAGCAACTGACCCCGCAACCGCCGCAGCTCTGGGAACCGTTTCTGCATTCGGTATACCTGCGCCAGCGGTTGGAAAAGCACCTGAGCGTTGTCCCACTGCCGGTACTCCAAGGCCAGGCCCAGCGCTTGCGTCAGGTTACCCTCCTCGGCCAGCACGGCCGTGACCCCCGTGTCCTGGTTCTCGTACAGACTTTCCATAAAGTAGTCCGCGGTATCGGCATAAACCCGGACGAACTCCATTTCCAACTGCTGTATCCCATTGCCGGACACTTGCCGACCCAGCTTCCGTCCCAGGAACCAGGGCATGGATGGATTGATCTGGTATACGCTCGGAGAAATCGGTTCCAGCAATCCCGCAGCCTGCGCCGCTCGCAACATGGTCCGGCACGCCGCGTAAGACCGGCCCGTGGATTGCATCCCGCCTTCTGGAGACAGTAGGCTCCGCGACGCCCCCGAGGTCAGGTCGTCGCCCACGATTTGCCCGTATGCCCTCTCCTCCGTGATGTGCGAAAGCACGTCCAGCATGACCCTGCGCTGGAACAGCGAAAGGAACGGCAGGTGCGTTCGGTTGCGGCGCGACATCCGCGAGAAGGAATACTCCATAGCCGCGGTCAAAACGGCTCCGCGCCCTGGCTCACCGCCATCCGGCTCACTCTCCATGAGCCTCGTCATCTCGCTCACCACCGCCGCCGCCGGAACGTCCTTTACCGGAGGAACCGCTATCTGCATTGCTAGCGGGTGCCCGTCCAGGAGCCCCATCAACTCAACGAAGTCCCCGTCTACGCGCGTGGGCGCAACTTCCGCCTCGTGCATGATCCGGGCGGCCAACGCCAGGCGGTCGGCGCTTTCCAGCCCGCCCAGCGTCAGGGACGCATGGGGAACCGAAACCCATTCCTCGCTTGCTCGCCGGCCCAGCAGCAGCGCGCTCGTCCCGACCGGGCCCGTGGTCACTTCGCCAAGGAACGCTGCCAGGTTTGGCAGTTCCCCTCCATCCAACAGGCCGGGTGCCCCGTCGGGAAAGCCAGCGACGTTTTCCAGGTTGTCCCACACCAGCAACGAGGCGTTTTCTTGCAGGTACGCCGTCACCCACCGCCGTTGCTGTTCCGCGGGCATGTCCGCGAAATCCAGGCCCGCTACCGCCGTCCCGATTTCGTGGACCACACGCTCCAGCCCGGCCGGCTGCGAAGTTTCAAACGTCGCATAGAACACTCCCCCGGGATAGGCCACCCGCGCCGGCTTCAGGAACCATCGGCACAGCGCCAGGGCCAGTTCCGTCTTCCCCGCTCCAGTGTCACCCGACAGGTGCACCACCGAGTGCGCTTTCAAAGCCCTTTCCAGTTGCCGAAGTTCTGCCTGCCGCCCAACCAGTCCATACTGGCCGGCCACTGGTATCTGCAGTTCTTCCGTCGGCGCTTCTTCCGGATGGATTACCGGCGGAGCCAACGGGTCCGGTTCATGCTGGGCTATCACTGGTGGTTGGTGTTCCCGAGACTGATACACGCAGGGCAGTTGCCAGTCCCAAAACACCCGGCGTCCGTAGAGCGTCACCCGCTCCGGCGTGTCCATCAAACCTCTTCTGACGGCAGACACTGCCTCCGCCACTGTGTTGCCCTGCGCGATGCGCCGGTAAAACGTTGCCACCGCGTTCTCGGCCGAATCCGGATGCAGCGGAGCCGGCAGGATCGCCACTTGAGCGACGCCGGCGTCCGCCAGCGCCATCGCGGCCTCAGCCCATCCCGTTGACGGCGGAAACTCTGCCTGGACCCCTGCGGAAACCAGCGCTACGTTCACGCCGCCCGAAGCCAGCGTGGCGCCCAGGTCGCCAATAGCAACGGGATTCGGGCTGCCGTCGGCCTGCTCCAGCAGGAGCGTACCGTTTTCGCCCAGCGTCGCTCCATCAATATGAGCCACATGGTAGTGATTCGGGTTCCGTACCAGCAGGTCCTCCAGCGCCCTCAACGTGGCCGGTCTCGGGTTGTCCAAAGACACCTGGACGTTCAGCCCTTCCAACGCGGCCACCGTAGCGTCGGCCAGGCTGCCACCCGCGGCCACCGGTTCCGCCAGTAGCGGCCCGGATGTCGGAACCTCCAGCGCCAGCGGAGTCGTGGCGAGCATCAGCACGTGCAGCGTGTCTTCCTCCACCTCCGCCTCTTCCGCGTCGTCGTCCGGCAACTCAGCCGTCGACTGCCGTACCACTCCAACCAACCCGTTGATGAAATACCCCAACGACGGGTCGTTCAACAGCTCCCACGGCAACGACATGAACTCTGGGCGGTTAGAAATGATCGTCAAGACGGCTCGATCCTCGCGCCCCATTACTTCGTCCAATACCGCCCGGCCGCCGCTGTCCACGCCAAACACGGATTCGAACAACAACCGTCCCAAGTTGCGCATGGCCAGCTCGACCGCTTCAACCTGGGCGATGCCTCCCGGCGCCCCGCGCCGGTATTCCGTGTGGTACCGGTCCAGCGCGGCGCGTTCCTCCCCTGAAAGGTCCATGCCAAAGGCGGCCGGCGCAGTTTCGCGCGCCTCGCCCGACGCTTCGACCAGTCGCACCTGTACCTGTCCCACGTCGTGAAGATCGTGGATTTCCAAACTAGCGGCCATTTTGGGGAATTGCTCCTGTAAGTCCTGCAACGGTTGGTTGTCTGGATAGAGTGGACCGGTCGCGCCATTCGGGAGTCGGTCCGATGCGTCGGAGGTTGTGTGGGGACCTTAACCGATCCATTGTCGAAAGTTCTAGCCCGCGCTCAGCAACCCCCGCCATCCAGCGATACGCGGAAGGAGTTCCGACAGACGTCTGGCGACGGTTCAACGTGATTCCCTGTTGCTGAAGGCGGGAATAGATACGGCAGGCCGCCCGTGTTGTCGACCGGTCCAGTCACTCCATAGCCCGGTTAGGGCCTTTCCAAGGTGATTGCAAACCCAGCGTGGCAATCTCGACGGTTTGGAAAGCACGTTTGGGCATGGTCGGCCAGTCCCGAAACTGAATGCCACGTCGAAATGATCCCCGCAATGAAAGGCAACTTTGAAACTACCCCGTGACCCGGTTCGGCCGTGTTGCCACACTGTGCGGACTCACATATAATTCACGGCACTTTTCGGGCCAACCTGTTGACCTCTATGTAATCGGCGGCATTATACAACAAATCGCCTATGTCAACTGATTTACGAAGGAATTAGGCCAAATGGCCCCCGTTCCGGCGCGTTTGTGCCTAAAAACCCCGTCATCTTGACGGGGTTTTGCGACGGGCCGGGCCTAGCCCTTGGAGTGCCGGGCTGCCAGGATTGCCGCGAAACCAAGTCTCGGCTCTTTCGTCGGGTCACTCGGTTCCGGCGGCGGTTCCGGCGGCTTCGACCAAAACTTAATTTTCATCCCGGCTAATCTCTCAGTCCGGCCATTTCTGCCGCATCGCCATCGAATTCAGCATCACGGCCAGCCAATGAACGCCAAGCGCGGGCGCGACCCGCAATGTCGGCAGCGGCCATCGTCCTAAACGACAGCTTGATTTCCCGCTCCAACTTGCGAGACAGTTCGGTACTCACCAACCGCCCGATAGGTTCAATCCCACCGGCCAGCAGCACGCGGTAGGCTTCTCGCAACGCGCCCGCCGGTGCGTCCGCTTGCAGCAGTTGGGGCGGTACTCCCAACGCGCCAAGCACGTCATACCCGAGTTCCCGACGTGCGACCAGGTTAGACGGCGGAACGTTGGCTCCGAACCGCCGGGGCGCAAATTCGGTTGTAGCCGTTTGCAAATTGCCGCTGGCATAGGTTCCTTGCTGTTTGCTGGTGATTAGGGCCATGTTCCCGGCCAGCGATGCAAGGTCGGCGCGTAGGGCCGCGTCCTGATCTTCCGACAGTTCCGGCGTGGGCAGCAAATACCCAGTGCGGCTAGCCAGTTCTTGCCCCAAACGCAACTCGACATTGGCGATTGCCTTTGCCGACAATCCGGCCAGCGCAAGGGGCGATTGACCTTGCCAGGGCGCGAAAACGTCGGCATTCAACCGGACGTGTATCACTCCCTCCGATGGCCGATAGACGGTCTCCGTATGGCTGGGCCCTGCCAATTCGAGTGCATATCGCCATTCCCGTTCATCGGGACCACCAGCTATGTCGTGCGCTTGGGCAGGCACAAGGCGCAATCCGTCGCCGTCAACCTCTATATCGGCCAGCCATTCGCCGTACAGCATCAAGGCGCGGGCAGCACCTACCAGCAGGTGCGGAGTAAGGGCGGGTGTGTCCGGTTGCGGGATTGCCGACGCGAACGCACGAGCGTAGTAGCCGATACCAAATTGAGCGGCGGCGGTTTGACGTGCGGCCAGTTCCGGCGTGTTGCCAGCAGCAGCGGCTATCGCCTGAGCGACAATGCTATCGGTGAAATTCCGTCTTTCAGCAGGCTTGCCAATCTCCCAACTGGTGAGCGGGATTTTCATGTCGTGTCACCTATTGCCCTAGCGCGTCGGGTTCGCCATTGGGCCAGCAGGCCGGCGGCCCCGCTGTTTTCCAGGGCATGGGCAAATGCGCGGCCCTGGGCAGCGTTCGGACTGTCATACAGCCATCCCGCGATACGCACAACGGCGGTATCCTGAACCGCGTCCGGGGCGGTAGCAGCGTACTTTTCAACCATCGCCGTGGCCGTGGCTAACAGGCCGTCAACAATGCCCGCCGTGGGTTCCTCTAGGGCAGTTTCACCATCGCCCAACTGAATACGAGCGGCCAGTTGCAGCGCGGTAATCTTCACAGCCATGCCAGCATCCTTGACCGGAACCCAAACGGGCCGGTAGCAAATGGGCGATACCAACGGTCAATCGCCTCCCGGCATTGTCCGCTCAATACACCTTCAACGGACAGACGGGCGGCTACTGCCAATTCGCCGGGGTCGATCACTTCCTCTATCGCCCTTTCGCCGAGACTTTGCAACAGGGCGCGTCGGCGTCCATTTTCGCCTAGCGAGTTGGTGTAATAGACATTCTGCCCCCTTGCCCGTGCTTGAGCAACGGCAGTCCGGCGGTCCTCTTGCACGATGCTAATGATGTATCGATCTTCGGGTCGGCGCGGCGGATACCGGCCCGTCACCGGGTCGCGCTCAATCCCCAACCGCTTGGCATACTCGCTCTGAAAGTCGGACACCATACCGCCGTGTCGCTGCTGTAATTCTTGCGCGAATTGAGTTTTACCCGCACCAGCAGGGCCGGAAATCAATACCGATTGATCCGGCGCGATTTGCTCAATCTGCCGCAGTTGCACCAGGGATTGAGCGTAGGCCGGTTTATCGACGATGCCCAGCCCGGTCAGCAGGCCCTTGTGAACGTCTATAACGCCGTCTGCGGCCCTTTCCTCGAATACAGGGACAAACTCACTGGAATATCCCCGCAACGCGCCGCTACGCACTCCATTTGCCGTTGCTAGGCCCGCTGGCGACTTGGGCAGCACAGTATCGGCGAGTAGGGCCGTAGGGGTGTCTGTAAGGGTCAATCCCTGCCCATTATGGACCAGCACGTTATCGCCGTAGCGGTGGCAGAGATTGCAGGCCAAATTTTCATCATGCAAGCCCAAGAACGCACGGGCGCGGATGCGCTCCATACCCCGGCGGGTTTTGGCGACATCGCCATAGTTGACGACAGGCCCGGTGACCGTTCCAGGCCCGTCGTCGTCGGCGTTACGTAACTCTAGGCCCAAGATTTCAAGGCGTACCGCGTCCATCACAGATTACCCAACGTCAAACGGCCAGGGCGCGACGGCGACAATGCCCAAATCTTTTCACCAGCGGCGGCGGTCAATTCAAGCATCTCGCCAACGGCGATTGCAAACCCGTCGTTGGCAATGTCGGCGGCAGTCGGATCGGCTGCTACCAGTTCGGCCAGCAACGCGCGGGATTGACCCCGATTTTGGACGTTGTAGGATTGGCCTGTTCCCAATGCGCCCGCCGTCGTCAGGTCAACCGGCTCGTTTTCGGGCAGGTCGATACGACGCGACGCCATTACGCAACCTTGAATTCGTGCCGACCGTACACGCTGGCCCCATGCTCTACCAGGGCGAACCCGACTAGCATTTGGAGCGTTAAGCGTATGCGGCCCTCACTGGCGTTGGCGCCGTAAATATCGCGAATAAGATTGACCCCCCGCCAAACCGGGGAAACAAAACCCAGGTGGCCGGACTTGAAAGATAAAGCCGTTGCGATCTTGCTGGCCGTCGCGGGCATATTGACCGAATGCCTCCACCGCATAGCGGCCATCTCCGCCCGGTCGCGCAGCAGCCCGCCGCCGGCGTTGGCCCCCACGGGCAACCCGCGAGCGTGTTTGAAAACGTCGGCGTTGACCAGCACGCGGATGTTGCTGCCATCCTCCGAATATTCGTCAACGTCGTCAAAGATGGACAAATAGTCGGAATAGTCGGCAACCGCGGTCGGATCCGTAGGATCGGTAAGGCTGCTGATAATCCCGGCAATTGCCGGCGACGTGTCTGAAACGGCGGCCTGCCCTTGCAAAATCAGCGTGTCGCGCTTGTTGGCAATCACGGCCCGGAGGTCGCGTTGCATCGACGGCTCAAGCCCGCGAATTTTGGCCGCGTCCTCGATGTGGAAAAGGTAGGCAGAGGTCATACGGACGGGGTTGATTTCTTTCGTCACCAGCGTCAACGCGGCGGCGTCCAGGGCCACACCATCGGAACGCACGTCGGCGGTCGTGCCACCGGAAACGTGCACATAAGTCGTGCTTCCCACGGAAACCGTTGGGGCTGCCACTCCCAGAAAATCGCTGGCGGTACGGCCAAAGACACGGGCCGCAATGGGCATCTGGTTATCCTCAATCGCGGTGTAAGGACCGCTGGCCGCGTCCGCCCGCATTTGGGGCGATACCAGCACGTCAAGGGGCATCTGAAATTCGCTGGCATCGTCGCCAAAAATTTCCCGCCGCAGTTCCGCACTGGCCCCGGCTAGTCGGGTTCCGAATACCGTTTCCGCAACGAAATCGGTAACGCTGGCCCCGGCTGCCATCCGGTCATAGTCGCGCTGTTCGGGCGATTGCGGGTCCAGGTCGCCGGCGGCGGCCTGGGCATCGGCGTCGGCCTGTTCGGAGATCATCGCGGCAGATAACCGAATGTCGTTTGATCGGTATTCAGCTGTGAGCTTTTGCAGATCGTTTTCGTCGCCATCGCTCGGAAAATCGGCGATGGCGGCTCGCACTTCCGCTTGCCGCAGTTGAAGCCGTTGACTTGCGCGCATAATGATTACTCCTATGTGCCCACGCGGGCGAGTATTTCGAGATAGCGTTGTCGGCCAATTTGACTGACCCCTTCAATCGTGCGGGTTGCCCCGTCCTCGTCGGTAAACCTATCGCCCGCCGCTACTAGGTCAACGCCAGTGTTGCGGATGGTGTACACGGCCCGGTCAAGGATGGCCCGTAGCGTCTGAGTAGTCAGCAGTTCATCACGGACGGAAACATCCCGACGCGCCGCGTGTACCTTGCGCGGGACTATCGCAACACCACTGCCGACCGTAAGTTGCATCGCCTCGGTGGTTTGGGCAAAGATGATCGGTGTAACGTCGCTGTCCCATCGCAAATCGGGCCGGGCTGTCTGATTACCGAACCCGCCAGACGAAAAGGTTACGGCGGTCAACGTCGGCATTACGACGTACGCGCCATCGCCCCAAGCAATCGCGATAGTGTCGCCAACGGAGATCGTCGGCAGCGCGACTCTATCGGCATCAAACGGATGTACCAGCAATCGGCCCGCTGCCCAGTAGTAGTCGCCCGCTTCTCTCACGCCGGTAATACGCGAAATGTCATCGTCGTAACGAAACGACGCACCAGGAGCGGAACCCGACACGCTCAAAGTTATCACCCGGTCAAGTACCGGGGCGCGGGATACCCTAGCGGTAGCCATACCGTAAGAGTAGCACGTTTCCGAATGCTCGACCAGGTACTCCATGTCCGAATGGATGACCAGATGGATGACCAGGTACTCCATGTCCGAATGGATGACCAGGTACTCCATGTCCGAATGGATGACCAGGTGGTGCATGTCCGAATGCTCGACCAGGTGGTGCATGACACTATTACACGGCAAATAAGTGTGTCATTATGACGTAGTTATTATTGTGCTGACAGATATTCAATCCATGCCGCGCGGTCGGGCGCAACCGGGGCGCGTTCTTGGGCATGGTGAAAAATGTGGCAGGCGCGGCAACGTGTAGTGAGATTTTCAGGCCGGTTGTTCAGGGCATCATGGTCGATATGGTGAACCTCGAAACGCCCGCCCTCTGTGCCGCAACTGGTACACGTGTAGTTATCGCGCTCCAAAATCAGTACACGCCGACGCGCCCAATCCCTGCTACCCGTTCCCCTTGACTTTCTCACACTGGCACCAATCCCCGGTACACTTTTGCAGGTACACGCGGCGGGTTGCGCTCCATTAACCCACAGCCCAACACCAGCGCGGCGGCAACGTCGTCGCGTGCTGCATTGTCGCGGGTTTTCTTTATCAGCCGGAAATTCCCGCTGGTGTCATTCTGCACCATCGCCACGCTCATAGACGCGGCCAGCAATGGGCGGCTGGAATGCGCCACGTTCAACGGCCCGTCCATCGCCATTTTGCGCGTGGCCCGAATGTCTGCCGCCGCTTCACTCCAGCGCGTTATCCGTTCCTCGATTGGAACCCCGTCGGCAACGTCGGCAAGCTCGGCCACGCGGAACCTATCAGCGATGATGCAAGCCGGGCGGCCCCATTCCCCATAGGCAGCGGCCAGCAATTCCCCAGGCGGTTGCACACGCAACCCGTGGGCAAGCCGTAGCCGACCAGTCTCTAGCAGTTTGGAGTAGGTTCCCGACGGAACGCGGTCGCGCCGTTCCTGGGCTGCTATGTCGGGGATGCCAGAGGCCACGGCCAGGCATTCGACGCGGCCACCGGGCCATAACGCAACCCCCGCGCTCCATGCCCGGCCACCGCCCAGGTCAACGGCTAGGATGTATTCTCCCTGCGGTTCCGTAACCGGACGGCGTATCACCCTTTGGAAGTCGTCAACGGTTAAAAGCATCGTGCTTTCGTCCGAACTCGGTATGTTCAATCGGTAACTCAAGAACCGCGCTTTCAGCCGGCTATCGACGCGGGCCGCGTCGCGTTCGGCCAGCAACTTTTTGCGGAACGCCGGGGATACCGCAGTCAGCGGGTTAGCCTTGCGGATCGTATTCCAGTTATCCCACGTTTCAGCATCGCCCCGAAAATGGTCCACGTACACGCTGCCATTACTGCCGCCATGCACCAGCTCATACCACCAATGCCCCGGCGCGGTAGCCATCGGCGCAAGGGTTCCTAGAAATATCAACTTCAACTCCGAACCCGGTTTGCCTTGCGCCGTGAATAGGCTATCGGCCAACATTTCTCCGCCCACGATCTCTAGGGCTCCAGGCTCATCAATCACTACGACTGGGACGCGCACCAGCCCAAACGACGATTTTGCATTTGAGCTGATTGCCCGCAATTTGGTGTTGCTGGGGATGTGGGTTGCGCCTAGCCGCGTCGCGCTATCAATCCAGCGGTATGCGCCCGTCGGCTCCAATTCCTCGCGGACGAATTGATAGGTCAATCGCGCTTGCTCCAAACTCGCGGCCCCAAGTATGTATTCCTTGCCCGGCTGGTGTAGAGGATCGCCCGGCGTTAGGCAGCGGGCCAGCACCCGCCCGCCCAAATATGTTTTCGACAAACCACGCGGGCCAGACAGGGCAACCGTGTCATACGCCGGATTATCGACTGCGGCCATAAACCGCCGTTGGAAGGGCCGTAGGGTAATCATCTTTTACACGTTCTCCTCCCCAATCGTTCCCCTGTGCGTCAACTGAATTTTACCGCAGGGGTCCCCACGGTCATACGTCATGCGTCGAGGATCACAGTCCCCAATGCTTGCCAACCGCGATTGGTTCACCGGCGGCGACGCGAGACATGATCGCATCGTAGGCGATGGCGCGGATTGCCGGGTTACGTGAGTTCCTGCCCTCGTGCAGCAGCCGCTCGTGCGCGTCGGGTTCTTCAAGATATGCGTCAAGCAGATCGCGATAATGATGCTGGTGATAGCTCTCGCCGCAGTCTGGGCAGGGCAGATCATTGCCTCTAACCATCGGTCAACCTCCAATTGTAGCATTGGGGCAAGGGCCGTCGAAGTCAGCCCAACCAGGGCAAGGTTCATCATCGGCAGCAATGGCTACGGGCAGCAGGTCGCCGCCGCAACTGGTAAGCCCACAGCGTAGGCAACGGCACACGCGGCCCTTGCGGTTGCAGTAGGGGCAAACGCCGTCGATAAAGTGGCGTGAGTGCTGCAATTCAACCGGCGTGTTGGGAGTGTCAGCAACCATAGGTTCCTCGGTTCGCACAATATACTTTACGTCGAATGATACAGGCAGGGGATAGCGTCGGCAACGTCGGGCAGGCCGCGATGTTTTGGTGGTTTAGCATACCAAAGCAGCATGGAAGGCGGCGGTCCGGGTTGGCAGTTGTCGGGTATCCGGCCTACGGCCCGCGTGGGGTAACTGGAGAGTATGTTCGTTGCACACTCGATTAGGCCATGCGCTTGAACGTGTTTGGGCAACTTGCGGAACGGTTGGCGGTTGAGGATGTACCAGACTGTGCGAACGCACACGCCGGCGGCGGCGGCGATGGCAGCACCAGTCAGCCCACGCTTGTAGCGGAGATTGCGAACGCGGCTATCGCGCTTGCGAGTAAGCCAGCGGCGTTTCTTGCCGCTGTTGACGCCGCCTAGACGGCATTGCGGGATGGTGTAGTACCCACATTGTCGGCATGGCCGGTTGCGCTTGCGCTTGGGCCGCGCGTGTGGGCATTTGCCGCGCCCGCGTTGCGGGGCAACGGGCGGTCCATAGCGAGTGTCAACAGTATTATGTTGACGGGTATCGGGGTTGTCTGTTAGTATGTCTTTACGGGTTGGTTGAATATCCGGCATGATACAGACCTCGTAAGCCCGTCACACCCCCGGCAGAGTCGAGCCTGCGCGGGGGTAACTTTATGTCTGAATGTCATTCATGGTAGCACACATAAAGGGCGGTGAGCAAAACACTCACCGCCCTTTATACGTTGACAAGTGTGTGTGAGAACACTAATCAGGGGCTATCTTCGGACTATCTTCGGACTTATCCGAGGATAGGTAGTCAGCCCAGGCTTGCATCATGGGACGGCGTTGCTCCAATGCGTCGGTTCTCACATAGGCCCGCGTGACCCGGTTGCCCACAGGATGCGACAGCGCAAGGTCGGTGAGGGTGACACTCCATTCGTTTTCAACAGCCCACACTGCATAGCTGGTTCGATAGCCATGCGGCGAGCAATCGAGGGACAGGCTTTTCATCAACTTTTGGAACCCGGACGAATTGAGGGGTTTGCCGGTTTGCGGCGACGGGAATACCAGGCCCTTGCCCGATGTTTCATTCAGTATCTCCATTGCCCTATCGGACAGTGGTATGCGATGTTCGCGGCCTGCTTTCATTCTGTCGGCTGGCACTGTCCATACGCGGTTTTCCAGGTCGATTTCGGACCACCGCGCCCCGCACGCCTCTTGCAGTCGGCAGGCGGTGAGGATCATAAACTCGAATGCCAGTTTGCCCATTGGGTTGAACCTGCTACCATTGACGGCGGCGATTGCGCCGGCGACCTCCTCGTAAGGCAGACTGTCGCGGTGTGTCTGCTCGTGCTTCACTTTCTTCAACAGGTAGTCGAGCCGGTGGCATGGGTTATTGGCTATGTAGTCCAACCCAACGGCCCTATCCATAACTACGGCGACGCGCTCGCGGACTAGCCGCGCTGTGGGGTGTTTCGTCAACCAGATAGGTTCAAGCATTGCCCCCAAGTCGGCAGTAGTGATATTGTCAACTGACTTTTCGCCGATGGTAGGGAAAGCATGAAGGCGCAACAAGTTCCACCAACTGAGTGCATATTCTTCGCGCCACCGGGGTTGATTGGTGGCCCAATAGTCGAAAGCGAGTTCTTCAAACCACGGGATGGCTTTCGGAGTTGGTGCGGGTTCTGGTTTGCGCTCTGGTTCGGGTTGTTCCAGTTTGGCGGTCGTGCGTGTGCCGCCCTTGCCGGAACGGATGGCCCGCGCCTGCTTACGCGCGTCGGCAAGCGAGACAACATCCGCGCTGCCAAGTCCGGTGTTGACCCGCTTGCCGCCAACCGTGCGCCGCAGTACCCAAGATCGGGCAGGTCCCTTGACCCGGAGTTCCAGCCCGTTCCCGTCGATATGAACGCCATCGACGGCCGTCTTTACCAGCGCGGCGGTCAAGGCCCGTTTCTTTGTCTTTGGCATTTTCGTTGTGCCTCCCGTTGTGCCATCGTCAATTACTATTTGACGGATTATAGGCACAAATGGGAATTCGTGTCAACGGGTTTTCCTACTCGTTTAGGCACAATCCGCAAAATACAACATAATGCCGCCGTTCATTCCCCAATGACGCACGGATAACCTCCATGATAACCCCAGACAAAATTCGTCGTTCGTGGTTACTCACCCCCGTTTCGCAATCTGAATGCGTGTCGTCCGCTCCGTCGGCGGGTGCCGACGTAATTGTCCTCGACATTGCCGAATTCGTGGCCGAACCCGACAAGCCAGCCGCTCGGGAGTCCCTGCGCGATTGCCTGATCCCCGCCAAATCCACCGGTGCGGAGGTGTTCGTCCAGATTGATCCCGAGCTCATGCTGGCCGATCTCAACGCAGCGGTGTGGCCCGGTCTCGACGGCATCGTCGTGACCCGCGCCGAAACTTCCGATCAGGTCGCCGCGATCGACGCCATCATCTCCGATCTCGAGAGCCGACGTGGCATGTTTCCCGGCAGCGTCGATCTGGTCCTCTGCCTGGAGACCGCCTTGGGGAACCATAACGGTTTCGAGGTCGCCACCGCTAGCTCACGCACTTGGGGGCTCTCCCTGGGTCGCGCTGATCTGGTCATGGACCTGCGGCCCGAACCGTCCGGCGAGATCCATCTGATGCAGTATCTCATGCAGCGTTTGGTGACCCTGGCGTCTGCGACCGGAGCCGTTCCCTTGGGAGCCTGGTGGCGCTTCCCCGATCGCGGTCTGCTCGCCTCCCCCGAAAACACCCTCGCGGCCGCCGAGCGCGGGCGGGCCATCGGTTTCAAGGGCTCCTTCTGCGTCCTGGATAATCAGGTTCGCCCCTTGAATGAAAGCTTCACCCCGAGGGAATCCGAGGTAGCGGCCGCACACGGTTTGTGCGAGGCCTACGCCGCGGCGACATCCTCGGGAGTTGGCACCGTGGTATCCGTGGATGATCGGGTGCTCACCCCCGACATTGTCCGGCAGATCGCCAATACCGTTGCACTCGCCGACGCTTGCTCAACTCGCGACCGTTTCAAGGCCGCCGCGGTTGACGGGACACCCATTCCGGTCCCTTAGGAGTTCCCTATGGCCAGCACATCGCGGCGACTGAAGCGGTCCGGTCTGACGATGCCGGTCGTTACCGAACGCTTCATCAGCAACGCGTGGCATCGCGGCTGCGACTACATCAATATGGACCTGGAGGACTCAGTCCCTCCGCTCTTGAAGGACGTTGCCCGAAACCTGGTCCGCGAATCCATCCCGGTCGTCAACAAGGGCGGGGCCGACGCTGTCTGCCGCATTAATCACGACCTGATGGAAGCGGACCTCAACGCGGTCATTTGGCCCGGCCTCGTGCAGGTCAATTACCCCAAGGCCGAGTACGGCCACGAAATCGCCCGCATGGACGGAATCATCACGCGCTTGGAGGCCGAACGCGGCATCCGGCCCGGCACCGTGGAGATCGGCGCCAACATCGAGACCGCCGTTGGCGTCGCCAATGCCTACGAGATCGTCACCGCCAGCCCTCGTGTCCGTGATTTCGGGGGCGCCGCCGGTTACGACATGTCTCGTGACCTCGGCGTCGAGATGTTTGTCGGCTTCGACCAATTCGTCTACGGTAAGGGTGAGGTGGAGCTCGCTGCGCGCGCCGCCGGCCGGGAACCCCACGCCGCTCCGTTCACCCCTAATATCACCGGCAGCGTCAGCGATCCAGACCGCGCTTTCGCCGAGGCGGACGCGGCCCGCAAGTGCGGGTTCCGTATCGGCGGCGGCTTGCACCCTTACGTGGTGGAGCCTCAGATCCGTGGTTTTGCCGCTTCTGACGATGAGGTTTCCGACGCTGAGTGGGTCCTCCAGGAATACCATAAGCTGGCCCGTACCGGCGCAACTTGGGTTCAGGTCGACGTTTCCACCGCGGACCGGGAAGACTCTCCCCGTCCCATGCCTGCCGACTCCTACCTGGGGCGAGACCGCGTTATTGATCGTTACGAGGCCGCCCGCGCGGAGGAATTGCTGCAATGGCGCAATCTCTGCCGCGAACGTGACCAAGACAAAGCCGAGGCCATCGACCGCGTCCGCGCGGACGAAGCTGAATAGTTCCCACGGCCAACCGGAGCTGCCCCCTATGTCCATTCTCGTACGACGGTCCAACCTGATCATTCCCGCTGTCCAGCAGCGAATGATCCGGTGGAGCTGGAAGCACGACGCCGATGCCATCACCATAGATCTTCAGGATGGCACTCCCGCCGGCGAAATCCAACAGGTTCGCAAAACCCTCCGCCAGTCGATAGCCCTCGCCGGCAAGGCTGGCGCCCAGGTTTTCGTCCGCGTCAACGCCGGATACGTTTACGCCGACTGCGATGCCGCCATTGGCCCCGGCTTGGCCGGCATTCTTCTCCCCGGCGTCGAATCGGCCGCTCAGGTGATCGAGGCCGCCGGGACCCTAACGGAATTGGAACGAAAATACGGCGTGTCCCACGGTTTGCTGGAAATCGCTCCTGCCATCGAGACCGGAGCCGGTATCTGGCACATCAGGGAAATCATCACCGCCTCACCCCGCATCAGACAGGTTGGAATCGACGAAGCTGCCCTGGCCGCTTCCCTGGGCATCGCTCAGTCCGCCGAATACGACGCATTCGTGTACGCCCGCGGTCGCGTGTGCATCGAAGCCACCGCCGCCGGCGTTCAACCTGTCGCCGTGGCCGACCCGATTGGAGTGTCAACCGGCCAGATATCCCACGAGGAAATGGTGAAAATCGCCACCGACTCTCGAAACCTCGGGTTCAAGGGTATGGTTTGCGGCCATACGAGTTGGGTCGCCGCTGTCAACGAAGCGTATACTCCTGCCGAATCTCTCGTCGATTACTACACCCAGGTGCGTGAGGTTTTCGCTCAGGCTTTGGCCGCCGGCACCGCCGCCGCTCCCTTCGCCGGCCGCATGATTGACGTTCCGGTGGACGAGTGGGCCAAGGACGTTATCGCCATGAGCGCCGCCTGTGCTGCCCGCGACGCCGAAAAGCAGGCGGCCCTCGCCTCAGCGGAGGCTTGGCCAGACACCTCCGTTCCCATCGTCCGCTAGGCTAAGCGCGCCTCTACGGGGCGCCGTCCGCGCCAGCCTCGCGTGGCCACAATCTCCCCGATCAACCGCATCGGAAAGTGCTGTCCGCTCCGTTTGCGCCTTGCCCTTGTCCTGATCCCCGCAGTGTGGGAACCGATCCCGGCGCACGGCCACGCCGATTTTGGATACCGGTATATTCGATCCGGTATCCTATTGTGGTTGCGGTTCCCACACCGGGACGCAACTCTAAAGACATCCCAAAATATACGCCCGACGTTGCCCTGGAGAACCCCATGATCTACATCGACGACGAACTCCGCCGCCGCATCGATCACGCACTGGAAGATCGCTGCCCCATGTTCATCGCCACGGTGTCCGCCGATGGCGAACCTCAAATCAGCATGCGAGGGAGCGTGCTGGTTTTCGACCGCGACACCCTCGCTTTCTGGGAACGCGGTTGGCGCAATTCTGCCGCCAACATCCAGAATGGCTCCAAGGTCGTCCTCTTCTACCGCCACCCAACCGAGCGCGTCAATCTACGCTTCTACGGCACCGCCACCATGTACCGCGAGGGGGCGATCCGCGATAACGTCATGTCGCGCACCGTCCAGGGCGAACTGGACCGCGACCCCGACCGCACCGGCGCCGCCGTCCTGGTTCGCCTCTACCGCGTCAATCAGCTCTCAGGCGAGGTCCTCCAGGAACGATGAACCGTTACTTAGTCGTTCCAATCACGCAACTCACTGCCCACGTGCTTCGAGTCGACCCGGGTCGGCCTTGGTATTCCAACGTTCTGGTCAATTCGATCATCAATGGCTTGATCGTCGGTGCGTCCGCCGGTTTCGCGATCGCCATCATGTCTCTAGTACCCGGTTGGAACGCGGTGTCACTAGCGGCCATGCCGACGTTCTGCATCGCCTCCCTTTTATGCGCTACGGTGATAGCCGTAAAATCCTGGACGCGTTGATCGGTCTTCAGTTGCGGCCGTTTCGGCGTTGGTTTGATACGCTCGCACTGTCCCAACGGTCTTGGTCTAGCCATAATGGTCTGCGGTAGCCAGTCTCTCCCCAGTTACGGCAATTCACTCTCATGGGATACCCTTGCATCGGTATCCCATTCAACCCATTTCCCGTGCACCTGCCGCCGCGCTGAATATAAAGTGGTGGCGTGTCCCCCGACGATCCTGCGTAACGAGACTCGGGCTCCCTCTGAAGGCATGTGATACACGGCCCGTTGTCTGGACACCTCTCTCAAAAGGCTGTCGAACCGCTGCCTCGCCTCCGCCGGCCATTGGTTGAGCGTGTGGCAATGAAACACACACAGCGCCGACCCCTCCGGAACGTCCTTCAGTACTTCGGGAAGTAGATCCACTGCGTCACCTGACCGAATCGTGGGCAGCGATTGTAACCAGACCTCCTTTGCCGCAGCCAACAATGCTCCCCGGTCCCGGTGCTCCGGCCACAGCAACGCCTGCATCCACCGGTACTCCTCATCGTCGCCCAGGTCCACCGGCGCCAGATCGATCCCAACCCTGAAATTCACCTGCGCAAACGCCTTCGGCACATCCGGCAACCCATTCCTGGCGTCGCACTCGATCACCACCCGCGAATCTGCCGGTCCAAACTCATCACCATTGGAGTATCTGTACCGGTACTTATCCCAGTTCAGATTCAGACCGGCGCTGGTTCCCACGTCCACCAACGCCAGCGGCTGGTCAGGATTTTCCGCTGCTACCGTCCCAAATCCGGGCATAAGATAGGCGCATCGGCCGACCTCGTTGGTCTGCACCATCCGCGTTTCCAGCAGCTCGACAATCCGGCTCCCGTGCGCCAGCGAAAACTCTGTAAATGCTCGTCCCAAACCCGGCGTCGGCCCATTGCCAGTTACCGCATGCCCGTAATGCCCGCCTAATTCGGAGCCTGGGAACGCCGCTGCCATCCGCTTGACCGCGGCAAAAAGCAGATTGGGTATGGGTTGCCCAACGCGGCACCTCCGCGCCAGGCTGAGCAGGGCCGGATCGCTTGCCATCGTCTCGGATAAAATCTCGTAGGTTCTGGAGCCCGCCCCTTCGTCCGACGCTTCCGAACACTCCTCGACGGCAAACCGCCTGAACCTCTCCGCCAGCGCTCGATCCGACCGTCGGTTCGGCGCGACGTGTTCAACCTCCGGTTCGCCAAGTGTTGCCAATGCGCTATGCGGTTCCCACCACCAGCGCGTCCGCCGCCTTGACCCCCTGTCCCTTCGGCAAAACCATCAGCGGGTTGATATCCAACTCGCCCAGCGATCCTTCCAGCTGTACCGCCATCTGAGAGACGTTCACCAGCACGTCGGCTAATGCGTCCACGTCCGCCACCGGTGCACCTCGGAACCCGCTCAGCAGTCGCGCTCCCTTCACCTCGTCGATCATTTCCAGCGCGTCCTCACGCGTGATCGGACACAGGCGCAGTGCGACGTCGTTGTACACCTCCACCATCACCCCGCCCGTCCCGAACAGCAGTATCGGCCCCAATTGCGCGTCGTACGACACCCCCACGATGGTCTCGACTCCTCCAGATACCATCTCCTGCACCACCGCGCCGTTGATCCTCGCATCGGCGTCATACGCTTTGGCGTTGGAGGTCACGTCCCCGAAAGCATTCCGGACTGCGTCCGCGTCGCCCAATCCCAGTCGTATCCCACCTGCCTCGGTCTTGTGCAGGATGTCCGCTGAATTCACCTTCAGCACCACCGGATATTCGATCCGATCCGCCGCCGCCACGGCCGACTCAGCGTCAGCAGCGACCTCCTCCCGCGTGGTCGGCACACCAAACGCCCGCACCAATGCCTTGCTGTCGTACTCCGACAATGCCCCGCTGCCCTCCAGCGCCTTCGCTGCTTCGGCCTGCTCGTCCGTGATCTCCCCAGCCTGCGCGAACCCCCGGGCCAGCCGTCGCTCCCGCCAGTCGTGGTAGTCATTCAGGTACCGCACACCCGCCGCGAGTTTGTCAGGGACGTAGAACACCGGTATCCCCGCCTGCCGCAGCATCGGTAGACCCGACTGCGCGCCCCGTGTTCCCGTCCACAGGAATGCCACGGGCATTCCGCTGGCGTCGCGTTGTGCGATCACTTGTGTCGCCTGCGGGTCCGCGCCGGCCGATGCCACCACCAGCGTACCGACGCCTTCGTCCTCCGCCATGTACGACATGATCGCCGGGAATTCATCGCTGTTCGCGAACCCGGTCACGTCCGACGGGTTGGCCGCCCACCCAAATCCCTTCAGTATCCCGTTGATCCCGTCCCTCGCCCGCTCTGATAGCGGCGGCAAGTCCAACCCCGCCTGTCCGAACATATCGGCCGTCAAACTGCTGATCCCGCCCGAGTGCGAGACCACCGCAACCCCCCGCTTCGACGGCCGTGGGCACCGCGCCATCAGGTTCGACACTTGCAGTAGGTCGTCGTAGTCCTGCACGCGTATCACGCCGTACTGCGCGAACGCCGCTTCATACGCCTCGTCGACGCCCGTCAGCGCCGCCGTGTGCGACCCGGCGGCCCGCGACCCCAAATCCGACCGCCCGATCTTTATCAGCACGATGGGCTTGCCCCGTTCCGCCGCCAGCCTCGCTACCTCCAGGAACTTGCGCCCGTCCTTGAAACCCTCCACGAAGCCCGCGATCACCCGCGTATCATCGTCATCCAGCAGGTACCGCGCAAAGTCGCAGAAGTCCAGGTCCGCCTCGTTCCCCGTCGACACGATGTAGGTGAACCCGATGCCCTCGTCCACCGCCCGCGTCAAAAATGGCCCGAACGCTGACGCCCCGCTCTGGCACACCAGACCAATCGGCCCGCTCAGTCCCGCCGCTCCCCGCGACGACGCGCTCGCCCAGATGTCGTCTTTGAGGTTTGCCAGCCCCAGGCAGTTCGGCCCGCTCACGCGCATCCCCGACTCTTGCGCGAACCGCCCCAGCTCGCCCTGTAGGTCCCGCCGGTCGTCCACCGCGCGCTCCGCGAACCCGGCCGAAATTACGATCGCCGACTTCGCACCCTTCTCGTGGCTCTCCCGGAGCGTGTCCAGCACCGCGTGGTACGGGACCACCACGCCAACCACATCCGGCGCTTCCGGCAATGCCGTTACCGACGGATAGCACTGCACTCCCTGAACCTCTTCGTATCGCGGGTTCACCGGATACACGTTCACCCCGCTATCCGCCGACCCCATCGCCGCCGCCAGGAACCGCCCGCCGTACTGCATTCGCGGCGTCGCTCCCACCACCGCAATCGATCGCGGGTTCAGCATCCGGTCAATCGATGCCAGTTGTTCGTCGCTCCAGAAAGCCATGACACATCTCCCTGAATGTAGGGGCGGCCCAAAGGCCGCCCGATCGTCCGTTCACCGGTCGTAATCATAGGGGCGAATAATCATTCGCCCCCAAACATCCTCGTCTGACTCGATACTTCCTAAGTCTCTCCCGCCGTCCGCAGGTCCGCCCGCCAGTCGTCCGGGCTCGGCCCCCGGTCGATCAGCACGTCCACCACCGCCGGCAGACCCGATGCCCGCGCATCCCGCAGCGCGTCGCCCAGGTTCCGCGAGTCCGCCACCTGCACGCCGAAGCACCCAAACCCTCGTGCCACCGCGGCGTTGTCCGTCTCCGCGAACTCCGATGCGATGTACTGGCCGGGAGCCTGGTGGTGCCGTACCATCCCCAGCGCGCCGTCGTTGAACACCACGCAGACGATCGGCAGGTTGTACTGCATTGCCGTCGATAGCGCGTTCACCGTCATCATGTACCCACCGTCGCCGGTCACGCACACCACCTGTCGACCCGGGTATGCGACCTGCAATCCCACCGACGCCGGCAGTCCCCATCCCATGCCTGCCGTACCGCCCGGGCAGAAGAACGTGTGCGCCTGCTGCGACTGGAAAAGGTGCGCCATCCACGTCCGGTTGTTCCCCGCGTCCAGCGCGTATACTGTCTCTGCCGGCATCGTCTCTTGCAACAGCCGGACCACCCGCTGCGGCAGTACCGGCGACGAGTCCGTGTGCAGCCCGGCGTCCTCGTAGAACCCAGCGTCCTGCTTTCGATTCGGCAACGCGCCGGCCCACTCGCTGCGGTTCCTCGCCGTGCTGCCCGACGCCTCCGCCGACGCCTCGATCAGCTGTCCCAGGATGCTGCCGGCGTCGCCGATCAGTCCCAGCTCCACCGGGAACGTCCAGCCGGCGTTGCGGTCGTCGATGTCAATCTGGATGATCCGCTGCCCGCGCGGGTTGAACACCGTGGGCCGCTCGCGCACCGTGTCCTGCGGGCTCAGCTTCGCCCCCACGATCACCACCGTGTCGGCGTCGCCCACCGCCCGGTTCGCCGCTTCCTGCCCGTAGATGCCAACCATGCCCACCGACAGCGGGTGCGTCTCCGCGATGGCCGATTTGCCCTTGTAGCTCGTCGCCACCGGCGCGTTCCACTGCTCCGCCAGTTGCTGCAGCGCTCCGTGCGCTCCCGCCATGTGGACCCCGTTGCCCGCCACGATCACCGGCCGCCTCGACTGCGACAGGATCTCCACCGCCTTCTCGATGTCCACCGGCGCCGCCTGCGGCTTGGCCGTGTTCAGGTACCCCGCCGTGTCGTGAATGAACGGCGGCGACTCCATGTCAACCTCGCCGCCGATTGACGCCGACCGCATCAGCAGGCACGCCGGACCGGGCCGCCCGCTCATCGCGTGTTTGATCGCGAGCTGCGCTCCTAGCGCCGCCTCCTTGGGCGACGTCGCCAGCGTCGTGTATTTCGTCATCGACCGGAAGATGTTGTGCAGGTCGATGCTCCCGTACTCACCCGCGCCCGACTGGTTCGCCGGATGCTGTGCCACGCCGCCGTCCGATGTGTCCGTCAGCACCAGCATCGGGCTGCTGCTCAGCATCGCCTCCATGATCCCGAACGCCGCGTTCGAACCCATGAACAGCCCCTGCCCCATGATCACCGCCGGCTTCCCCGTCGCCCGCGCGTACGCGTCGGCCATGATCGCCGCCGTCTGCTCGTGCCGCGTCAGGTACGTGTTGATCGCCGGTTCCTTCCCCACCAATTGGTCGAAAATCTGCCCCGTTCCGCCGCCCGGTATCCCGAACACGGCGTCAATCCCCGCCTCCTGCAGAAACTGCACAATCAACTCATTAGCCTGCGGCATAACAACCTCTCAAATTCGCAACTGTCATTTCAAATTCGCAACTGTCATTGCGAGCGCAGCGTGGCAATCTCGTCAAAACGACATGGGCAACACCCAACTGCCGAGTAGCGCCGATGATACCCACACCCCGCCGGCCGGTCAACAAAGCGCCTGAGTGTGGGCACCCACTGAACTGTATCTTTGCCGATGTGCCAAACAAGACGCACTAATTTGTCGCCAACGGGCTAAGAGGGTGTCTAAAAATGTTGAAATTGGGGTAGAGGTATCCAGGCGTGATAAGGGGGTTGGTCGTAACGTGGGGGCATGAAACGACCAGCCTATCCCAGCGACCTCAGCGACCGAGAATGGCAACTGCTGGAACCATTGCTGCCACCGCCCAAACCGGGCGGCCGACCCATCACCTACCCCCGGCGGGAGATCGTCAACGCCATCCGCTACGTGCTGCGCACTCTTGGCGGATGCTGCCCCACGACCTGCCGCCGTGGCGCATTGTCTTCCACTACTTCCGGACCTGGCGTCGTGATGGCGCCTGGCAACGGGTACATGGCGTCCTGCACGCCGAGTTGCGGCAGGCCCAGGGTCGCCAGGCCAGTCCCAGCGCGGCCATCATCGACAGTCAGTCGGTGAAGACCACGGAAAAAGGGGGCCTCGGGGTTACGACGCGGGCAAGAAGGTGAAGGGCCGCAAGCGCCACATCGTGGTGGATACCCTGGGGCTGCCGCTGGCGGTGGCAGTGCATCCCGCCGACATTCAGGACCGGGACGGCGCCCGGTTGGTACTGACCCGGCTGCTGGGCCGTTTCCCTCGACTACAGCTGATCTGGGCTGATGGGGCCTACGGCGGCAAATTGGTAGAGTGGGCCAGGACGGTGGGCGGCTGGACCCTGGAGTTGGTGCGGCGCCCAGCACAGCAGCATACCTTTCAGGTGCTGCCCCGGCGGTGGGTCGTGGAACGCACCTTCGGTTGGCTGAACCTGCAACGACGGTTGAGCAAGGACTACGAAGCATTGTGTGAAACCACCGAAACCTGGATTTACATCGCAATGACCGGCCTCACCCTGCGCAGACTGGCCCGCCTTCCCCATTTTTAGACACCCTCTTAGAGGGTGTGTGACAAATCCGCTGGATCACTTCGTTCTGGCTGAATAACCTGCGACTCAGTCCCCTCTCCCTTGATGTGAAAGGGTTAGGGTGAAGGTGAAAATCCTATTGTCACACACCCTCTAAGAGTGACATTGCGATGGCTAACCGGTGAATTGCAATTGATAGAATTGATGCAGGCATTTGGGCACCTGCATTTCAACAAATTTTTCACGACCTGAATAATGCAAGGATTCGCAATGACAGTTATCTTTCACACCAATAGTGGACTGCCGGTACTCGCGGGTGACATGCTACTCTCGGTAGCCGACTCCACGGCAAAAAGCGACCTCAAGCTACCTTCGCATCCCAAAGGAATAGTCATTCCGCTTGGCGTGGTTCCGGATCATATACCGGTGAAAATGCGCAGAAAAATATTCCTCGTCAATGACCATCTAGCGATTGGAGTTGCCGGCCCTGTCACGCATCTCCGGATGTTCTTGCATGATTTTACGGATGCCTTTGGAGACAAACCCCTGTTTGCCGCCGGGGAAATCAAGGACTATCTGAGCGTTTATTCGTCCACGAAGTTGGGTCGCCAGATCTTCGACCAAATAGGGTTTATCATTTTGGTCGAAGCTACGGACTGGCGCGGTTCGTTAGCTCGTGGGGCAACCCCTGAAACCAGTTTCGTTAGCAAAACCTTCGGCAAAACAATTGCCATCGGCTCAGGATCCCATGGCATCATCGACCAGATCGGTAAGCTCGACTGTTACGCTTACGGGTTGTCCCAACCGCCGGACGGAGATGGAAAATTTCCAGAATTCCCATCATTGGTCCAAAATCTGTGCCTCTTGGGCAACGTTTACTGGAATGAGATTGTGTCGCCATCCAGGATTTTCGAAGCGTGGGGTGGAGCCTACGATTTGATCTACCAAGACAAAACGGGAAAATTTCTGTACCTCGACGATTACACGATCGTCTTGCGTCTTTTTGACGTAGATCGCGCTGAGAGAGGCATCCAACTCATGAACGTCCTCAAATACGAGCGAAATTCCGAGGTATCCTATGTTGCTATGCTGACTGATAACGGCCTGAATTTTTTCGGTGGCACAGACCTGACGTCTTCCCGGGCTCGAACCACCATTACCTTGAACCGCGACGAATTCACGATGAACTCGAAGTACCACATCTCTATCATCGCGGTAGGCAAAGGGAACCGTTTTGGTCAACCGCTGGTACAAGTTGATGGTGCGGACCCCGACGAGCTAACAAAGCAAACGGTGTTCACTTGGTTCGATGACGAGGGACGTTTATCCGTAGCCTTCCACGCCGACCATGACAAATGGCTTGAAGAGCAGGCAATGTCATTCTACTCGAAACACCAAGACAGTTGGGGTTAGCGCATCGCTTTCCGTGGGCGTACCAGCCGTGGCTTGGCCTCCGACTTGACGTCCCACCGACGCCGCCTCGGCCACGCATATTGCAGCACCACATCAATTGCACTGCAGGAGGATCGACATGACAACTGCCTAAGTCGTCGTCGGCCTTCCTGTTCGGCGCATTTCCTTAGCCGACTGACCGGCGTTGATTGCCGGCAACCGCCGGAAGATTGAGGATCACGAGCAGCGTTACGAGCTGGCCAGCGCCAACATGGCCGTGCTCGTCGACTGGGACGCGATCATACCCTCCATCGAGGTAATCAAGTGGTATCACGCTTACGGCGGGCTGAAATCTCTCCTCGTAACGACCCGCACGACTGGAACTCATGGGACAACTACCGAAACGTTCACAACCGCCGATTGAGCGAACACTCCTTCGTAGTGGGCTTCAGTGACACACTGGTTTTTAAACTGAGCGAAACAGAGGCGACACTCCGCCTGGACGGTTTCATTGAGTGCCAGGGGAGCGTGTTGCTCGAGGTGACGAAGGAATTTGACTTGCGATACGACGGTAATGGCAGGATGTACGTGCGCTGCTACCGCTATCGATACATTGGCCTGGTCCCCGGCAGTCACGTTCTCCTTAAGTACCATAACCTGCATAATGACCCTAATCAGTACGTCCAGCGCGTCTACGATCCGTCAGGCGGCGCAGAACTCCTGCACGAAGTCCTCCGTCCGGATCAGTTTCCGACCTTCTCCGAAGTCCGCGACGAACTGGAATACCTCGCGCGCGACTTCCGGGCCAGCTAACCTGCGCCACTGAAGGTCTGCGTCCCGTGTCGACGCTACTTTGCGCCTCCTCTGCGCCAAGTGGTGCGCCGAACCCTCCGTCCACGGCGGCAAGGTCCGCCCCAAATTTGCCTCATTGATTATCTGACACCCGCGCCCTTACCATAACCCGGACGCCCGGGCTGTCATAGTCCCGCAGGCAAGAAATCCGCATCGCGACCATGTCTCGGGCGAAAACGGCCATCCAAATCAGCATTCAAGTCCAAACTGCGTCTGTGGGGAGTATCTCTGATCGTTTTCACCGGGGTAGTCTCCCTGCCGCCGCGCCTGCCACAGCGTGCCATGCTTCGGGCATGGAAAATGAGAGCAAAAACAGCAGCGCACCACCTCCGGCCGTTGATTAACGACAATTGATCCTGCCGGTAGCGTCGACCATTTTTGCCGGTCGATATGGGGTAATCATTCGGTACGGAGGTACCGTTGATTACAGACCGACAAGTAGGGCTACTGAGGCAGAAACGTATGGAAGGCAAAACACAGGAAACGGCAGCAGCCAAGGCTGGGATGAGCGTGCGTTCAGCGCGCAAGTGGCAGAGTGGTCCATTGCCGTCGGCGACGAAACCGGAGCACTGGTGGCGCACTCGGCCCGATCCCTTCGACGGGGTGTGGGAGGATGCGATCGAGCCGCTGCTACGGAATGATCCGACCGGCAGGCTGAGGGCAACGACAATTATTGACTGGTTGGCCGAGCAGCATCCCGGTCGGTTCAGCGCCTCCCAACTCAGGACGCTGCAACGACGGTTACAGGACTGGCGGGCGCTGCACGGGCCGGAGCGGGAGGTGTACTTCCCCCAGGAGCATCCGCCGGGTCGGGAAGCCCAGTTCGACTTCACCCACTGCGGGGAACTCAAGGTGACCATCGCCGGAGAGTCCTACCCGCACCTGCTGTTCCAGTTGATCCTCAGCCACTCTGGATGGCGCTACGCCGAGGTCGCCGCCGGTGAGACCTTCCTGGCGTTGCAGCAGGGATTGCAGAATGCCCTCTGGACCCTGGGCGGCGTCCCAGAGGTGGTGCGCTCAGACAATACCTCGGCTGCCACCCACGAGGTGAAACGCAGCCGCGGCCGTGCACTAAACGACAATTACTCCGCTCTGCTGGACCACTACGGTCTCCGTTCCACCCGCATCAATCGCGGCCAGAGCCATGAAAACGGCGTCGCCGAGCATGCCCACTACCGCCTCAAGGACGCGATCGACCAGGCCCTCATCCTGCGGGGCAGCCGCGATTTCCACACCGCCGACGACTACGCCCACTTCGTACGGGAGATGGTGGAGAGACGCAATCGTCTGGTAGAGGGGAAGCTGGAGCAGGAGATGCTTTGCCTGGGCTCCCTACCGCCAGCTCCCGTGCCGGAATACGTCAACTACCAGTCCAAGGTGCGCAAGTGGAGCACCATCCAGGTAGCGGGACATAGCTACAGCGTACCCTCCCGCCTCATCGGCAAGGAGGTGCAGATCCGTTTGTACGCCGACTGGGTGGAAGTCTACTACAAGGGCCACCTGGTGGAACGCATGGAACGGGTGCGCGGCGAGGGTGCAGCCAACGTCAATTACCGCCACGTCATCGGCTCACTGGTGCGCAAGCCGGGAGCATTCGCCCGTTACCGCTTCCGGGAGCAGCTGTTTCCCACCTTGCACTTTCGGCTGGCCTACGATGCGCTCAACGGATGGCGCGGGGAGCGTGCCGACGTGGAGTACGTGCGGATCCTGCACCTGGCGGCCACCACCATGGAAGCCACGGTGGACAGCGCGCTGTCGCTGCTGCTGGAGGCGGGCCAGCCCTTCGACTACGCCGAGGTGCGAGACCTGGCCGAGCCCAAGGTGCCCGAAGCCCCAGCGCTGACCCTGTCCGGCCAGCCGGACCTGAAAATCTACGACCGCCTGCTCACGGTCAGCCTGGCCACGGTGGGGGTGTGCGGATGACGGTAATCGACACCAGCGTCATGCAGGAACGCATCGGCCAGCTGTGCCACCAATTCAAGCTGCCCACCATGGGCGCCCAGTCGGTGGACCGTTTCACCGCCTCCGGACATGGCGACGCCCTACCCATCTTCCTCGAGGTCCTGGAACAGGAAGCCGACGATCGCCGCCACCGGCGCATCAACCGGCTGCGTCAGTCGTCCAGGCTCCCCTCGGGCAAGACCTGGGAAACCTTCGAGCACCACCGGATGCCCCTGGCCCTGCGGCAGCAACTGGACCATCTGGCCCAGGGCAGTTTCGTGGAACACGGCGTCAACGTGCTGGCCTTCGGACTGCCCGGCACCGGCAAGACCCACGCGCTCTGCGCCCTGGGCCACCGCCTGGTCGAAGCCGGACACTCGGTCCTCTTCGCACCGGCCTACCGCCTGGTGCAGGAACTACTCGCCGCCAAGCGCGACCTGGACCTACCCCGCCGGCTGCGCAAGCTGGACAACTTCGACTTCCTGCTCCTTGACGATCTCGGCTACCTGCCCCAGGGCGCCGAAGAGTCCGAGGTCCTCTTCACCCTGATCGCGGAACGCTACGAACGCAGGTCGCTGGGCATCACGTCCAACCTGGTCTTCTCAGAGTGGGAGCGCATCTTCGCCAACCCCATGGCCACCGCCGCGGCGATTGACCGGGTCGTGCACCACTCCGTGATCCTGGAGTTTGACGTCCCCAGCTACCGGACTGATGCCGCCCAGCAACGGGGCCAGGCCGAGGGGGTGAACCGGCAAAAATAGTGGACGTTTTTTCGGCAAGAATAGTTGACGCGGGACAGCCGTGGGGCTGATTACCGCTTCGAGACCTGGTCACCAATCGTATATCCATCGCCTGCACCATCAAAAACCCGGAGGCATCCCATCGCAACATCAGTTTGAGTTCGTGCGTTGGAAGCGTTATCGCCTGTGCCCTGCCGGCGCCACATCATTACGAAGATCGCGATTGACATAATTGATCCGTCTATATCCCGTACATCCTGTCCATCCATGCCATGACCCCCGGTTGACCCCGTCCCCGCGCTGCCCTATCATCCCGGCCATCACACAAGAGTCCCTTCTCCCGCTACGGGAGAGGGCTGGGGTCAGGGTACAACCCTGCCCGTCGCCAAGAGAGGTGCAGCCATGCGTGGAGCCGAAGCAGTTGTCCGGGCCCTAGAACAGGAAGGAATACGTTACATATCCGGTTTTGCCGGCGGTGGACTCGCCCCCCTCTGGGGCCCCTTGCGCGCCTCCACGGTACGGCCCTTTGCCGCCCGCAACGAGCGCCTCGGCGTTGAGATTGCCGACGGCTACGCCCGCGCCACGGGTGAGGTCGGCGTCGCCATGACCGGCACCGGGCCGGGCGCCACCAACTGCCTCACCGGCATCGCCGGTTGCTATGCCGACAACGTTCCCGTGCTGCTCCTTATGGGTCAGCACCCGCTGCGGAACCTCGGCCAGGAGTGGCAGCAGGAGGTCTCCGCCAGCATCTTCGACGGCCTGTGCAAGTGGCGCGGCTCCTTCACCCGCGTCCAGGACATCCCCCAGGTTATGCGCCGCGCCTTCACCGCGCTCCGTTCCGGGTCCCCCGGACCGGTGGTGCTGGAAATGCACCAGGACGTCCTCACCGCCGAGGCCGACGAGTCGGTTCTCGCCTACACCCCGGTAGGTACCCCCGGCAAGTCCGGCCCCGCCGATGCCGAAGTCCAGCGCGCCGCAGATATGCTGGTCGGCGCGAGCCTCCCAGTCCTCAACGCCGGGGGTGGCGCCATGAGCGCCGGCGCCGCTGATGAAGTCCGCGAGCTCGCCGAACTGCTCTCCATGCCCGTCGCCACTACCATTATGGGCAAGGGCATCTTCCCAGAAAATCACCCGCTCTCCCTCGGCGGCGGCGTCTACCCCCGCAGCCGTTACGCCTCCGGCGCCGCCATCCAGATCAACCGGAAAGCCGATGTCGTCCTCGCCGTCGGAAACTCCTTCCGCCAGCCCAACGGCACCGACGGCCGGCCAATCCCGGCCGGCGTCAGCATCATCCACATCAATGCCGATCCCGCTGACATCAACAAGACCTACCAGGTCGATCTCCCTATGCTCGCGGACGCCAAGCTGGCCCTCCGCGCCATCATCGACGCCGTCCGCCAGCGCATCGGCCCCAGCGGCGGCGGCATCAAGCAGGAAATCGTTGATGAGATCCGCGCGTGCCACGAGAAATCCGAGGCCGAGTGGATGCCGCGCTTCACCGACTCTGAGACCCCTACCAACGGGTACCGTGTCGTCCATGAGCTGCAGCAGCTGATCGACCCGGACCGCACCATCGCCCTCCATGACGCTGGGGGCAGCCGCGGTTACGTGGTTCCCTTCTGGCAAACCACTCGCCCGCGCAACTTCGTCGCCATGGGCGGTATGGCTGCCATGGGTTGGTCCGTCGGCGCTGCCATCGGCACCAAGCTCGGCCGCCCGGACCATCTGGTGGTGCACGTCCTCGGCGACGCGTCCTTCGGCATGACCGGCATGGACCTGGAGACCGCCTCCCGCATGGGCCTGCCCATCCTCACCGTCGTCATTAATAACGGCGGCACCGGCGGCGGCATGATGGGCATGGAAGACCCCAACGGAACGCCCCCGGAGATGGCCGTCCTCGGCGGAAACTTCAGCGTCGTTGCCAACGGCCTCGGTTGCTTCTCTGAACGGGTCGAGCATCCCGAGGACATCCGCCCGGCCTTCCAGCGCGCCATCCGCGCCACCGAGGAAGGCCAGTCCGCCCTCGTCGAGGTCATGATCCGCCCGCTGCCGACTCCGGAAATCCCGGACGACTGGTCGCTATAACGCGTGGGGGCGGACCAAAATTCGCCCCCACGTCTGCGACGAAACGCGTGCGGGCGGGTGTCAAACCCGCCCGCATCTTGAATCCACGGTCTACCGATTGCTCCAGGAGGAAACGCCATGCAGTCCGTCACCATCGATCGCGCCAAGCGTCTCAAGGAACAGCCGAACTTCGGACACAATCGCTGGCACCCCGACGTCCCGCCCATCGTCGAGGTCGACCCCGGCGAGGAGGTTGTACTCGAGACCCGCGACGCCTCGGATTCCCAGATCCAGCCCGCCATGACCGCCGCCGATCTCGCCGGCCTCGACGCCAAGGTTGGTCACCCACTCACCGGGCCGGTCTACGTCAAAGGCGCGGAACCCGGCGACCTCCTCGAGATCGAGTACCTTGACATAACCGCTCAGCCCCGGGGCTGGACCCGCAATCGTCCTGGCGCTGGCTTCCTCCGGGACGTCTTTACCGACCCCTATCTCGTCCATTGGGACATCGCGGATGGTTGGGCCACGTCCGCCCAGATTCCCGGTGTCCGCATCCCCGATGGGTCTTTCATGGGCACGGCGGGTCTGGCTCCTTCGCACGCTCAGTTGGACGCTTGGGCCTCCCGCGAGGCCGACTGGGTGCGCCGGGGCGGGCAGGCCGCTCCCCCGGACCCTGAGGACGCGGTGCCCGCCGGTGGCCGTATCGCTAACGAAGGGCTGCGCACCATTCCCCCCCGCGAAAACTGCGGCAACATCGACGCCAAGCAACTCACCACGGGATCACGGCTATTCATCCCCGTCGCAGTTCCGGGCGGTCTCTACTCAGCGGGAGACGGTCACTTCGCTCAGGGTGACGGCGAGGTTTGCATTACCGCTATCGAAATGGGTGCAACCGCTGCCGTCCGATTCGCCGTCCACAAGGGCGAGGCTGCGCGGCATAACATAATCTTCCCGCGCTACTCCCACCCCGGCTACTTCCTGCCGCCCGAATGGGCCGCGCCTCGTAACTTCACCGCCACTGTCGGCTACCCCATTCGCGCGGACGGTACCCAGGAGGGCGAGGGTAGCCTGTCCCTCGCCGCTCGCAACGCCATGCTCAACATGATCGCCCTGCTGCAGGAACGTGGTTGGACCGCAGAGCAGGCTTACATAATTTGTAGCGTCGCCGTGGATCTACGCGTGAGCAACATCGTGGACCTGCCCAACGTCACCGTGTCGGCCTTCCTTCCCGAGGGCATTTTCAACGGCTAGCGCACACAAACCGTTGATTTCCTGAGGGGGGGCCCATCTTGGGCCCCCTTTTTTGCGCGCAACACTCTCTGCGCGCCTGCGAGCACGTCGGGGTGACTGACTCGGCGTAGGTTCCAAGCTCCGCACCAATGGCCGTTTGACGGCGAAACGCCCCGACCATTTGCCACCGGCCGGGGCAATCCGTTGTCCGTCGCTTGCGCGAAGAACGTGCACACCGGTGAACCAGCTCGCCTGTGGTCTGCCGATGTGTCACCTGCGTCGCGGGCGGCTCTGGGGCCGCTCCGCGACGTGGTTGCGATTAGTTGTTCGTGCGCTTGACCTCGAGCACTTCACCAGGGGCCAGCGCGACGCGCTTTACGTTGATGCCCATCTTGAGCATCCAGTAACCCAGCGTGGCCTTGCTGACACCCAGGGTGTCGGCCGTCGCCGTCAATCCTTGGTCGTTGACCAGTTCCGGCAGCAACCGCTCCAGGGGCTGGTCGAATTCCTTTTCTACGCGAAGCATCAATTTGGTTTTGCGTGCCATGATGCACCTCCGTCGGTGTACCTATTGATGTACATTCGATAATCGACAGTGCTGGTACCCTGTTATTCCGTTACCGGTATGAACTTGACGCTACACTACCGAGGGATTTACCGAATGTCAAGCGTAGCCAAAGAACAATCCTAAAAGATTTTTATATTCTTTTAGAACGCCTCTGGTTACGTGCCTATTTTGGCACAGGGGAAATCTGGTTGCTAGGAACCGGAAACCCGAATTTGGTCAATTTTCGCGACTTTCCGTCTTTGTCCTCGGTCAGGGTCCGGTCCGCCGGGTTGGCGGGGAGCGAGTCCAGGAGTGGAGGCGCCGAAACGTGTTACCTGGTCAATTGAATGTCATTGGTGAATGCCCGCGGCCTGTCCAGGCGTTGGTGTACCGCCGACCAAGAAGCCCTCACGACAGGTACCGTCGATCACCCAACCCGATTCAGTGTACAGATTATCGGTACACGCCGAAGAGGAAGCTTCTCGCGGATCGATGAGCGACGGCGCAGAGTAGTAGTGTAGTGATGATTTGGCAATGTATGGCTTACCGGTACACCGCTAAGGTCATGATCGGTTACGCTGCACTTACTTCGGGTTACACGTGAAGGGGCAACAGAAAATGTACTGTAGATGAAGATGCACGAGCCCGTGTTCGTGTACTGCCGGAATGGTTAATGGGTAATGTAATTGCAGCTGAAGTACACTGCCGGGAATGCTGTTGGCATTGGACCCACCGCGCGTGATCGTTGGTTCTCGTGAGCGAAGCCCATCCCTCGGCATGCGCTGCGCGGTTGACACCGCCGGACGTCCTACCTAATCTGGGCCGACGCGCCGTTGCGGCGCATAGTCATCCACAAGGGAGACCGGCTTTGGGCATACCAACCATGCGCGACGTGTATCGTGCCCGCGCCACGATCAGCTCTTACTTTCCGCGCACGCCGTTGACCTATTCGGCTGGACTTAGTGAGGCCCTGGACGCCGAGGTCTACTTGAAGCACGAGGAGCATCTGCCTCTGGGCGCGTTTAAGGCTCGCGGCGGCATCAATCTGCTTGCCAACATGGATGAAGCGGACCGGCAGCGCGGCGTCATCACCGCCAGTAGCGGCAATCACGGTCAGTCCATCGCCAGCGCCTGCCGGGTCTTCGGAGCCCGGGCAATGATCGGGCTGCCGGTGGATGCGAATCCTAATAAGGTTGCGTCAATGGAAGGCTTGGGCGCTGAGCTGATTTTCCACGGAGCGAACTTCGATGAAGCCCGTCGATACTGCGAGCGCCTCGCTGCAGAAGAGGGTTACCGCTATGTTCACCCGGTCAATGAGCCGGAACTGATAGCGGGAGTTGCCACCGCCAGCCTCGAAATCGTCGAGGACCTGCCAGATGTTGACGTGATGTTCCTGCCGATCGGTGGTGGCAGCGGCGTATCAGGAGCGTGCGTTGTCGCTCAGGCGCTCAACCCCGGAATCCGCGTCGTCGCTGTTCAATCGGAAGCCGCTCCCGCCGCTTACCTGTCCTGGCAGCAGGGACAGCTGGTGCAAGCCCCCATGGGTACGTGGGTGGAAGGCACGGCGACAGCTGAAGGTTACGAGCTGCCACAGCAGATAATGCGGCACCGTTTGCACGACTTCGTCTTGGTCGGCGAGGACGACATCCGCCGCGCGGTGGCGATGCTGATTGAGAAGGCGCACACTCTCGCCGAAGGCGCCGGGGCCACCGCGTTGGCCGGAGCCGTGCGCCGTCAGGACTTGGTGCAGGGGCGAAAAATATCGATAACCGTCAGCGGCGGCAACATCACGCTGGCACAGCTGCGTGATTGCATTGACGTCTACCTGGGAGAATGACTACCTTTCTTCCAGAAAACGCGCCAGTTCATCCCGTCGGAATTCGGGCAGCGTGCGCTCGCCGCTCCGGTCGATCAGCCAAAGACCGTCCGAGGGCTCCATCATCTGGCCGATTTCCCAGCCGCTGACGCCCAGCCGATCCAGGGCGCGCAGGGCCCTCGGCACATCACCTGCCGGCATGGTCGCGATCAGGGCGCCTGAGCCCAGCAGTCCCAGTGGGTCTATCCCCAACGCCTCGCAGATGGCCGCGCACTCCGGGAGCAACGGCACGCTCTCCGCTTCCGCCACCAGGCCCAGGCTCGACGCCGCGGCAATTTCCCGGAGGGCGGTGATCAGCCCTCCTTCGGTCACGTCGTGCATGCTGTGCACTGTTCCGGTTTCGAATAGCGCCCGCGCTGCTGCCAGTACACTGATACCTGGATCGTCCAGGTAGGCCATGGCCCTGGTTAGTGAACCGGTGTCCAGGCCCCGCTCTCGCAGTTCGTCCGCGTGTTCCCGTGCCAGTATCGCCGTGCCTTCGATTGCCACGCCGGTTGTGACGACAATACTGTCACCGTCTTGCGCTCCCCCGGTGGACACCAATCGGGAGCGGTCCTCAAGTTCGCCCAGCATCGTGCCGGCCACGATGGGCCGCGGTATCCCGTCGGCCACTTCGGTGTGTCCGCCAACTATTGCCACTCCCAGCTGACGGCACGCGTCCGCGATATCGGCGAAGATGCCCCGTACATCGTCGATTTCGGAGTCGGCCGGCAACAACACGGTGGGCAGAAACCACCGTGGAACACCGCCGGTGCAGGCCACGTCGTTGGCGTTGACCTGGACCGCGTACCATCCTATTTTGTCAGTGGCGAACGTAATCGGGTCTGATTTGGCGATCAGGACCCGATCACCCATGTCCAGCACGGCGCAGTCCTCTCCCACGCTCGGGCCAACCAATACCCTGGGGTCAGTGACGCCCAGATCTGAGAGCAACTCCGCCATGAAGTGGGGCGGCAATTTTCCTGTTTCCAATTCCTTTCCTTGTCGCAGGTTGTCCGATTGCGGATAGTTTAACAGAAGCACCTGTTCCCAGGGTTCTCGGGTCGCTAATCCGTGCTTGCCATGAGGGACGTTCGTCACCACCTTTGCGCCGTTTGGTTGCGCGCGCAACCGGCGACCGTACGGGCGTTTCGGTGGTCATTGGACCGTGCTATCGTCCTGCACCGTGCTAACGTGCTGCAGAGGAATAGCCGCGCCATCGCGGTTGGGGGGAGGGATTGGTCTGGCTACCCATGCGCGCCCCGCTCAGTTGCGCGCCGAATCGTTCGTGCTATAATTCGCGAACTTTCCGGTTGGGCCGTCAATCGGATCCATGCTTGGCGCATTCGTCTAGCGGCCCAGGACACCGCCCTCTCAAGGCGGAGACCAGGGGTTCGAATCCCCTATGCGCCACCAATCGCCAATTACGCCGACGCCGTTATCAGGACGTCGGCGATTTGATATCTGGCCCTGCCTGGGTTTTTGTTATGGTGGAATCGACGACACTGGCAGCGTTGGTTCTCGTGCTGTCATCCGCCTTCGCACACGCCACCTGGAACCTGCTTCTCAAGCGCGCCCAGCGGCAGGAGGTCTTCGTATGGTGGCTGTCTGCCGCCGGCGCTGTCGGAGCGGCACCCGTCGCTGTAGTCCTCGCGTTCACCACCGAATTTGATCCTGTCGGGCTCTGGTTTGTAGCCGCATCTGCGCTCGTGCATATTTGCTACTTCCTCAGTTTGGGACGCAGCCTGGCTCGTGCGGATCTTTCGGTGGCCTACCCCATCGCTCGCGGTTTCGGGCCTGGACTCGTGCCGGTACTTGCCGTGTTTACCCTGGGCGAAAGCGTCACCATTCCTGGGTGGGTCGGCATCGGCATCATCGTCCTTGGAATCTATACCACGGCGTGGTGGGGCCAGGTCCGCAGCATCATTGCGGGGCAACGCGCCGCCACCCGAGCGGGGATCGTCTATGCTCTGATCACGGGTTTGTGCATCGCTCTGTATACCGTGGTGGACAAACAGGGCGTGTCCTATGTGAGCCCGTTCCTGTACCTCTATCTAACGACATGCGGCGTGGCCGTGGGGATGCTGCCGTACATTCTGAGGGCGCACGGAGCGTCTGCGGTGGCCCAAGAATGGCGGGGTGGGATGCGGGCGGTCGCCGCCGCGTCGGGCCTTTTGTTCCTTGCCTACGGGTTGGTGCTAACGGCGATGCGCTTTACGGACGCCAGCTACGTCGCGCCGGCTCGGGAGGTGGGCTTGCTGTTCGCGGTCCTGCTCGGCGTCGTCGTGTTGAAAGAGCGGATTACCCCCGGTAGGTTGATAGGCGCGGCAATGATAGTCGCGGGGTTGGTGCTGATTACCGCCTTCCGGTAACGTGCGGTGAGCAGCGGATATAATGGGCTCGACGCCGTTAGCAACCAATGCTGCTCGAGGAGGAACACCATGGCTGATCAATTCGACCTGTTTGAGGCAATCTACAGTCAGCGCCAGATCACCCGCTACAAGCCGGACCCGGTGCCGCAATCCGCGATCCAGCAAATGATCGACGCTGCGGTTCGCGCGCCCAACGGCGGCAATACGCAGCCGTGGGAGTTTGTGGTCGTGAACGACCCGGACACGGTGAGCGCCCTCGGAGAGTTGTACAAGAACACCTGGCTGGACGCTATGGGCTGGGAGCCATCGCCGACCGAGTCGCGCGTTTATCGCCACGCCAGGTACCTGGCGCATCACATGCCCGAAGTTCCGGCGATGATCGTGGTGTGCGCGGATCACTCGCGCGGCAGCGGCTTCCAGCCGGATGAGCCCATCGAGCGCGGACGTCACGCGGCATCCGTTTGGCCCGCGATCCAGAACCTTTTCCTGGCCGGACGGGCCCTGGGACTTGGCACGCGCATCACAACCGTCCTCAATCGCAAGGAGGACGAGGTACGCGAGCTTCTGGGGCTGCCGCAGTCTGCGGAGATGATATGCTTGACCCCGGTCGGATACCCTCGAGGCAGTTTCGGCCCCACAAACCGCCGCCCGCCGTCGGATGTCACTTCGTTCAACCGCTGGGGTTTCCGCGATTGGGCCGACTAACCGCCAGGAGTCCTGATGAGCGATCCCACTACCCTGAAGATTGACGGCGCGCGCTACATCGTCACGATGGACCCGGAGCGACGCATTGTGGCCGACGGTTCGGTTGTCATAACCGGGAACCGTATCAGCCAAGTCGGCAAGGCCGCCGATCTCGCGTCCGTTACGGCCGACCGTACCATTGACGGGTCTGGCATCGTGCTCACGCCGGGATTCGTCAACGGGCACATGCACATCAGCTACGCCCACGCCGCGCGGGGCCTGTTTCCGGATGATCTCGGAGCGGAATACCTGCCCAACGTGTTTCGGCTGCAGCAGGCGATGACCGCAGATGACGAATACGCAACCTCGCTACTCGCCATCGTCGAGCTGTTGAAATATGGGACCACCACGTTTATTGACCCGGGGACGACCACCCATCTCGATGAATGCCTGGCCGCCTACGATCTGGCCGGCTGCCGCATCGTGATTGGTCGCAGTGTGCAGGATCGGCCCAATCCGCTGAACTTGCCGGTTTACGGAACCGATGCGGCGATCCAGGCTACTGAAGACGTCGTTTCGCTGGCCGATCGCCTGCCCGGCGATCTGGTGTCCGCGTGGTCGATGCCGTTCTCAGCGGAGTTCTGCACGCCGGAACTGCTGGCTGCCTGCGACCGGATCGCTGCCGACCATGCGACGCGATCCACGCTGCACTTTACGAACGGGCCCCGATGGATAGCAGAGTGCCGCCGCACCCATGGCTGCTCTCCCACCGAGTACCTCGATCGTTGCGGGGCGCTCAACACGCGCATGACGCTGGCGCACTGCCTCGGCATCGACACGGACGAAGCCAAACTGATCGCTGACCGCGGGTCCGCCGTGGTGATGTGCCCGACCGCCGCGGTCAAAGGCGGGGCTGGGACTGCCTCGCACGGTTTGCTTCCCGAGCTGCTGGAATTCGGGGCGACCGTGGGCCTGGGCACCGACGCCGGCAACAATTCCAACCTGCTCGAAACCTTGCGCTCGGTATACCTGGCCGCGGTGTTGTACAAGGACGGCCGGCGGGATGTGAGCATGATACCAGCGGAAACGGCGCTCGAGCTTGGCACAATCGGGGGCGCGGCCGCTCTCGGTATGGACCACCTGATAGGCTCTGTCGAACCGGGAAAAGCGGCGGATCTGGTGTTGTTTGACACTCGCCGGGCCGAATGGGGGGCTTTGCACAATCCGATCAACAGCCTGGTTTACAACGCGGACGGTCGCAGCGTTCACACGGTCATCGTAGACGGCAAGGTAGTCGTGGGCGATCACCGACCGCTGTTCGCAGATGAAGCGGCGTTGGTGGAAGAGGTTCAAACCAGAGGCGAGGCGCTGTTAAAAAGAACCAGCGTGGCTTTTGCGCCACGCTGGCCCGTGGTGTAAACCCGCGAACCCAAGGATCACGTATCCTGGCCCGGTTCCCCGATGTCCCTGAGGATGTTCTCCAGAGCCTGGTCCAACGCGGGATCCAGATCAACCGGTTCAACATAAGGCGTGTACTGGTAGTCGAGACGAACCTGATCGATTATCTGCTTCGCTTCGCTGTTGGTACGACCGAGCCGTTCCAGGTTGTCCAGAAGTTCTTGCGACTCCCGATTGCCCATCTGCTCCAACTCGGACAGGTCCATCTCTATCTTGAACAGTGACCTGACGCGGCGCAATATGTCGTAGTAGGCCCGGTGGTCCTGGGTGATGCCCAGTTGGTTGTTGTTGCTGGTCATAAAGGGGTACATGGGGGCCATGGCTCCCATGCGGAACATCTGCACATCCGGATACTGGTAGTGGGCGGCGGATACCAGGGCCATCCCGATGGTTGGCCCCTGCCGGCCACGACTACCGTAACTGCTGAATTGGACTCCGTGACGCTCCAACTGTTCTCGCATTTCGGGACGGGAATACACGCAAGTGATGCGCCGTTCCAAATCCGGAGGAGCTGGCCCGTTGACACCCTCTACGGCAACGGTTTGCTGAATACCCAATTCCTTGATTGCCGAGAAAAAAGCTTCTGCGTAGATGTCCAGGCGGTACCAGGGTTCCTCGCCCAGGAAGACCACCAGGCCGCTGCCAATTTCGTAGAAAGAGTTCTGCCGCGACATCGCCACGCTGGGCAAGCCTTCGTTGAAGGCCGCTGAGGGTCGGAACGCATCGTGCGTACCCGCGACCTGAAACGGGTAGCACATTCGGTTGACATATTCGCTGAATTGACCGAACTGGCGTCCGCTGTTGGTGTCAATGAGATAGCGCGGCAAACCGCTGGAGATACGGCCCCCATTGGACCATTGGCGCCGCCAACCGGCCAGCAGATAGCTGACTTTCGGCTTGTCGGTAAAGGTGAACAGATCCTCTGGCATAAGTTGACCGCCTCCGTGCCCGGTTGCCACGCCGAGGTTTGGCCCAATATATCACATCGCCGGCCGTCGACCCTTATCGGTATGCAGACGGGTCGCTGCGTCGGGGCGGGTGCCAGCCGGACCTAGTTTCGCGAGAAACCGACGCCACCGACGCCACCGCCGACACCACGGGTTCGCTCGTTGACCAGAAAAGTAGCGGTGTCGCGGCCGTGGGAGGTTTCGAGTTCGGCGTCGAAACGTTGCCCGCCGAACGCGCCCAGCATTTCGAAGCGCCGTTCGGTGTAGACGCGCCCCTCGTATCCTTCGCTCTGAATATCGCGCTCCGGTTCACCGGAAAGATACATTTCAACCGCAGTCGTCATGAGCGAGTCGCGGTCCTCCCCGCTGAGAAAATTCGGAGCGCGCAAGAACACGTAGCCCCAGCGTATGCCCTGGTGTTCCATCATGAGGTCAGAATCCCATTGCTTTCCGACGAGGAAGGACGCGCCAGCAACGTCTCTAAAATAACGCGCGGGTCAGCGGGACGAGCACGGCTGTCGGCGTCCCGGCACAGGCAGATATTGAGGAAATGGTGGGCGGTGAGGGACTCGAACCCCCGGCCTTCTGCGTGTAAAGCAGACGCTCTAACCATCTGAGCCAACCGCCCGGGAGACGTCCCACGCAGACAAAGAAATGGTGCGCTTGGCGAGATTCGAACTCACGACCTCTGCCTCCGCAGGGCAGCGCTCTATCCGCTGAGCTACAAGCGCGCGTCGGAAATTGGTGCCGAGGGAGGGATTTGAACCCACACGTCCTAAAGGACACTGCGCCCTGAACGCAGCGCGTCTGCCGTTTCGCCACCTCGGCAAGGTGGTTTCCGTTTTTGGTCCCGCTGCGGCCGGTATGGTGGGCGATGGAGGATTTGAACCTCCGACCTCCTCGGTGTGAACGAGGCGCTCTAACCGCTGAGCTAACCGCCCGAGCGTGACCTATTGGCAAATATTATAGCCCTGGCGTGCCCACACGGCAACCGGTACACGGCTTCGCGAGAGGCAAGACAAGGACGGACCCGGCACATTGGCTGGCCGGGTCAATGGGCACACGTTATGTAAAAGAAGCCTCAATTTTGTGCGTGCCGTCTACATAACGTGCGTTGTGCGAACCAACTGGGATCAGTGACCACCGACCCCGCTGGGTTCTTTGCCAGGTTCTCCCACGGCTCCCGAATCCCTTAGCCTGGCAAAAGCCTCGGAGTCGTAACCGATCTCCGCCAACACTTCTTCATTGTGTTCGCCCAAAAGCGGAGGGGCCATTCGCAGTTGGGCCGGAGTCCCCTGTAGCTTTATCGGCGAGTTGGGAACCCGAAGGTCCGGCACGTGGGGATGGTTGATCTCCAGGAACATTTCCCTGGCATTGACCTGTTCATCAGCCACCACGTCCGATGTTTTGTTGATCGGTCCCACGGGAACTCCCGCCTCATCGATCACCTTTACCCAGTGCGCCACGGAGTTGGTGGAGAAAATGCCGTTCAAAAGGTCAACCATCTCGCCACGGTGCGCCACCCGATCGGGATTCGTGGCAAACTTGGGATCGTCCTTCAAGTCGGGATGCCCGATTGCGTTACAGAACCGCTCCCAAAGGTTCGGGTTGGCTACCCCCAGGATGAAAAAGCCGTCGGAGGCCTTGAAGCTTTGGTAAGGCACCAGGCTGGGATGGCCGGATCCCAGGCGATGGGGCTCGATGCCGGTGCCGATATAGCCAGTGGCGTGGTAGCTCATGGCGGCGACCTGTCCATCCAGCAGGGCGGTGTCGATAAGCTGTCCCTCTCCCGTCTTGTCCCGATGGTACAGGGCGGTGACGATGGAGCCGTAGGCCAGCATTCCCGTGAAGAGGTCCACCAACGAGAACCCCACCCGCTGGGGCGGGCCGTCCGGATCGCCAGTGAGGTGCATCAACCCGCTGTAGGCCTGGATGATCAGGTCGTAACCCGGCTTGTTGGCCATGGGACCGGTGCGCCCGTAGCCGGAGATGGTGCAATACACGATGTCCGGATTGATGGCCTTGATGTCCTCGTAGCCCAGTCCCATCCGCGCCAAAGTGCCGGCGCGGAAGCTCTCGATCATTACGTCGGCTTCCTTCGCCAGCTTTTTCACGATGTCCAGGCCCTGGTCTGATTTAAGGTTGACGGACAAACTGCGCTTATTGCGGTTGAACGACATGAACTGGGTGCTCTCGCCGTTCCAGATGGGTGGCCATTTGCGGGTTTCGTCACCATCATTGGGCTCTTCGATCTTGATGACGTCGGCCCCCATGTCGGCCAAATTCTGGGTGCAAAACGGGCCCGCCAGGGTGCGGGTGAGATCGACGACCTTGATGTTTTCCAGAGGCTGAGGCATCGTTTTGGTCCTCGCTTTTTCAGGTTTTCCGGATTATAGCACGGGGGTAATCACGCGTTGACGCGAGCGGTTTCAGGTGTTAACGTAAGCCCGAATTTTTGTTATGTCAGGTTGTGATGACGCGCAACGAAGGTGACCGCCCCCTGATCCTGTCCCTCGGCGGCATCAATATGGACTTGGTCACTTTTTCCGACCGGTTGCCGGCGGACGGTGAAACCGTGGTCGGTGACCGGTTCGTGACATATCCCGGGGGCAAGGGAGCGAACCAGGCGGTGGCGGCGGCGAGGATGGGGGCTCGGTCGGCGATGATCGGTCGGGTTGGCGACGATACGTTCGGGCCGCAACTGGTCGATTTGTTGCAGTCGGTTGGCGTCGAAACTAGCGCGGTAGGCGTCACCTCGGAAACCAACTCCGGCATCGCCGTTATCAGCGTGGGCGAAGGCGGCCAGAACCGGATCGTGCAGGTTTTGGGCGCCAACGAAACCTGCGGCGATGCTGAATATGATGCCGTCGCGGCGCTGCTCCCCCACGCGTCCGCGCTCATGTTGCAGTTGGAGGTGTCGGTTAGCCTCTCGATCAGAGTGGCCGAGTTGGCAGCCTCGCAGGGGGTGAACGTTATTCTCGACCCGGGTCCGGTCCGTGCGGTGCCGAACGAGTTTCACCAATGGGTTTCGATCATCACCCCCAACGAGACCGAGGCGGAGGCGCTGGTCGGGTACGCCATTGCCGACGCACACACCGCGGCAAACGCCGCCGGCGGGTTGTTGGCGAGAGGCGTGGGATCGGCAGTGATCAAACTGGGGGCGCAGGGGGCGTATTGGGCCGACGGTCAAGCAAGTGGCATGGTCCCCGCGTTTGCGGTGGAGGCCGTGGATACCGTGGCGGCGGGCGACGCGTTCAACGGTGCGCTGGCGGTGGCATTGTCCGAGGGCCATCCGTTGGAGACGGCGGTACGATGGGGATGCGCGGCGGGAGCGTTATCCGTCACGCGGATTGGAGCGCAGGGATCTATGCCGGAACGCGACGCAGTGATGGCGCTGCTGAATTGACCGGCGCCATGGGACGAAGCAACCAATATGGCCGTGGCAATGAACAATAGCGACAAATACTGCGCCGGTTGTGGCACGCGTTTGGTCATGCGGGACCACGAGGGACGCAATCTGCCCGTGTGCCCGACGTGCGGGCGCGTGGTCTACTACGACCCGAAACTGGCGGCCGCGTGCGTCATCGAGCGGGACGGGCAGACGCTGATGGTCAGACGGGCGGTGCAAACGGGCTACGGCCTGTGGAGCATGCCGGGAGGATATGTCGACCGGGGCGAACCGGTAGAGACGGCAGCGGCGAGGGAAGTAGTGGAGGAGACGGGCCTGCTGGTGCAGGTGCAGGAACTGATCGGGTTGTTTTCGGATGCCGGCAATCCGGTGGTGGTCGCCGCGTACTCGGCGACGGAGGTTGGGGGCGTGCTCGCGCCCGGACCCGAATCGCTTGACGTGGGGTTTTTCCCGATTGATGGATTGCCGCCCCTGGCGTTCCCACGGGACGAACAGATCATCAGGCAATGGCAACGGATCCGAGACCACCAACCCTGAGCCGACTAACGTGTCGCTGATCCGGCGGCTGGGCTCGCTGCAACCGCTAGCCAGACAGGTGGGGCGCACCCTGTTGGACGCCCTGTATCCGTTGGAGTGCGCGGGATGCGGAGGTTCCGGCAAAATCATCTGCGACCGGTGTGCTGAGGAACTGCCCGAGTTGCTCCCGCCGTATTGCGGCATTTGCGCCGCGTACAGCGAGCTTGAACTTTGCCAGGTTTGCGCACAGATGGGCCGGCATTTCGAAGGCGTGCGCGCCCCGTTCCGGTACGAAGGAAGCATCAGGCAGGCGATACTGGCCCTGAAATACGGCGGCATCAAGGCAGCCGCGCCGCAACTTGGAGACATGCTCGCCGACTATCTCCAGTCCAACCCGCTCCCGGGCGACCTGATAGCCCCAGTGCCGATGCACGCCACTCGAAGGCGGGAGCGCGGGTACAACCAAGCCGAGTTGCTGGCCCGCCGGGTCGCCGGGCGGTGCGATATTTTGTACCAGGGCGATTTGCTGGTTCGAACCCGACGGATCGATGCCCAAGCGGGCATGACCGGCGCCGCCGAAAGGGTTGCCAACGTAGCGGATAGCGTCGCGGTGTCCGACCGTAGTGATGTGCGTGACAAGCACATCATATTAGTCGACGACGTGGTGACCACGGGAAGCACGCTGGATACCTGCGCAGCGGCGCTCAAGCAGGCCGGCGCCGCGTCGGTCTGGTGCCTGACGCTAGCGGTGGCCGGGAGCCGGCGCGGGCGAAAATGATCACGGGGTACGACTTGCCCGGGAGGGCGCGGTTGTGTCCGTTGTTGCGAGGTCGGCAGGGTCAATGTCGCGTCGATGCGCGGGTCCCGTGTTGTCACGGTCGTGTTGCGGCGGCGGAAGGTTAGCCACCCCTGCGAGTCTCGTTGCCGGTGGCTGCTGCGAAGATTGGGCAGTACAATCAGGCGATTCGCGTTTGACATCCTACAGGCTGTCTGCTGAAATGGCGGCAACGGGTACCGTACCGACACCAAAAGATCAGGAGGCAGCATCATGGCAGGTAACACTATCGTTTACGTTGGCGCCGAAGCCAGCGGACTCTACCGAAAGATGGCGGGCGATGCGCACTGGGATCTGCTCACCGATGGGCTGGCGCCGGCCACTCAGGCGCGGGCCATTGCCATTCATCCGAACGACCCGCGCACTATCTTTTGCGGCACGCAACGGGGCGTTTACCGGAGCACCGACGGCGGTGACCATTGGCAGCGCATGAACATGACCGAGGGGCGGGCGGTTTGGTCCATCCGGTTCCATCCCAACGACTCCAATGTCATGTACCTGGGCACCGAGGGCGCCGAGGTGTACAAAAGCGAAGACGGCGGCGAGAACTGGGCGCACATCGCCACCGTTTCGAACCCGTCACAGGTGCAGATGGCGTTTGCCATGCGCATCCTGGGCATCGACATCGAAGCCGCCAATCCGAACAATATGTACGCGGCGCTGGAAGTTGGCGGCGCGGCCAGCAGCACGGACGGCGGCCACACCTGGACGATTCGCAACAGCGAATTCGCCGGCGATGTGGACCTGCTGGACCTGCACGGCGTGGCGGTAGGCGGCGCCGACTCCAGCTCAGTGTTGATATCCAATCGCACGGGCGTCTGGCGGAGCACCGACAAGGGGGCGTCCTGGCAGGACTGCAACTTTGACAGCTTCTCTGACATCAAGTACTCGCGCGGCGTGGTGCGGGACCCCAGCGACCCGAACACGCTGTATGCCTGCGTGGGAATGAACTTCGGCAGCGAGCAGGGCGGAGTGATGCGCACCACCGATCTGGGCGCCACCTGGGAGAGGTTCGACCAGGGGATCAGTGCGGGCAGCACCACCTTCGGTGTGGCTGTGAACCGGCAAGACCCGTCGCAGGTCTATTTCTGCACGCGGCGTGGCCAGGTGTTCGGCACCCACGACGGTGGCGCCAACTGGACCCAGGATGCGGTACCCGAGATGGCGACGAACGTGATCAGCGTGGCGTGCACCTCCGCATAAGTCAGCCCGCTGGACAGGAAACGGCCAAAGTGAAGGGGCGGGTCCAAGACCCGCCCCGAACTTTTGCGGAACTGCCGGATACTAGCTGCTGGCTTTGGGAAGCCAATCCTCGTTCCAGGGGAACTCGTCGCGGCCATTGCCGAACGCGGGCAGGCCCTGGTCGATGCGTTCGCGGTAGGGACTGGTGACGGGTTCGCGGTACGGGTAGAGACCACCTTCGTACATCTGCTCGCCCTTCTTGAAGTGGGTGGCCTGTTCCAGGGTTTCCACGAAGGGCATGTTGATGTCGTAGAGATTGCCGGCGCTGGCGCGAGGCCGCGGCCCAGCCTTGGAGACGTGCCCGTAGAGCTCACGGCCGATGATACGCTCGGCGGCCCAGACACAATCGATGAGCTTATCGATGTCAACGCCGGTTGGGATACCCATATCTTCCATCATGTGGAGCAGGTCTTCAGTGGGGGCCATGCCGGTGGCGCGGCCGTTGCCGCAGTAGGGGCAGCCGCCGAATCCCCCGATGGTGCCATCGAGCTCAAGGGTATCCTCGGGGCCGAGGACACGCATCGCGGCATAGGCGGACGCGATGGCCATGTTGCGGCCGTTATGGAGGTGCAGGCGGAAGTGATCGATTTCCGGCCAGCGCTCCTTCACACGGGAGATACTCTCTTCCACCTTGGCCGGCGTGCAGTGGCTCATGGGGTCGCCCATGGAGCAACTCCGGACGGCTATTCCGGCCTCATCCCACAACCCGTGCTGATATTCCAGCAGCGTCATCAGGGTGTCCACTTCAAACTCACCGAGGAAGTTGGAACCCCAGGAGGCGTTACAGCCGATACCGGATTGGGTGATGCCGACTTCCTGGGCCTGGGCGATGATGGCGGGCCAGCGTTCCATCTCCTGCATTTGGGTGCGGTTGGTGTTACGGCGGGCGAAGACGTCGCACAGGTGGCAGCTGAGCCGCGGATACGCGTCGCGCTCGATGGTCAGGGGCGGCGAGTAGGCGCGGGCACGCTCGATGCCGCGCTGGTTGAGCGCCAGAGCGGAATAGGTGACGCCCATCTTGGGAGTGAACCGGTGTACGATCTCGTCGATGCGCTCCATCTGCGGGGTCCACCGGGGACTGACGAACGACCCGACAACGATGCTGGTGAGGCCGGTTTCGGACAGCATGTCGAGGAGCTCAACCTTATCGTCAACGGAGATGTTGGCGTCCTCGATCTGCATGCCCTCACGCATGCCCTCCTCCTTATAATGAACGGTGGGCCATTGGTTTGGCATAGGGGTCTCCTTGCGCCGGTTGGCGCGGCAGGGTAATTACCAAGGGCGCGCGAACGCGCGGAATGCGGGAGATTCTAGGGTTGGCCCGCCGGCATTGTCAAGGAAGCATCCGTCATGCCAGGGGCCGGCAACACCAACCGCTCGCGCTCCGTCAGCGGGCCCCGGCGCCGTGCCGGTCAGCCAGGGCCGAAGACTAGGGCGTAGGCGACCAGCTTATAGACCAGCTTGGCAGCGGTGTAAGAGTGGGCGGGCAGACCCTGATCGGGCGCGAGTTCGCAAATATCGAAGCCGACTATGTGCCGTTCCTGGCAAACTTGCCGAAGAAGACCAGTCAGTTCGAGCCAGCGCATTCCGCCGGGCTCAGGTGTGCCCACGGCGGGCATTTCGGAGGGGTCCAGGACGTCCAGGTCAACGCTGACGTAAACGAGAGGGCCCAAGCCGGCGATTATGTCAGGTATGTCCGTCTGGTTCGCCGGTGGCCAGTAGCAGGCGGGAATACCGGAAGCTTCGATGAACTCTCGCTCTTCGAGGGCCAATGCGCGGACACCGATTAAGGAAATGGGACAGTGTTCGGCGATGCGGCGGGCCCCCGAACCATGACCCCAGGCAGTGCCCTGGTATTCATCGCGCAGGTCGGCGTGGGCGTCAATGTAGAGCACCGACAGATCCGGGTGGCGTTCCAGGTGGGCCAGGGCCGACCCGATGGTGGCGGAATGATCGCCGCCAATGACGCCGGTCAGCTTGCCCGAACCCTGGGATGCGTAGTGCGAAACCGCAGCCCGAACGCGCTCCATCATTTGATGCGGGTCGCCGACGTGGGGTTCCAGGGGTGGCGCCGTGTAGATGCCGAAATCCGCGACATCCACTCCTAGCTCGATATCGTAGTCTTCCAGGGCAGCTGAAGCGGCGATGATGGCCGCGGGGCCGTGGCGCGCGCCCGTCCGAAAAGAGGCGGTGCTATCGATGGGGACGGGAATGAGGACGGCGGCAGCGGTATCCAGCGAGGACTGCTGAGGCGGCAGAGCCAGGAAATTTGTCGGCGTCCAGGGGACGGGCGGGATTTGAGGATCAGGCAACAGGCGAGCCGGAGGCGGCGGTTTCCAGCAGGCTGCGCTGGCGTTGGGTCTCGCGAGTGCCCTGGTCTGCGTCGAGCCATTCCAGGCCGCGGTCGAGCAACCAGGTTTTGACGCTTTGCAAATCAAACAGGGAACGGGCGTCGGCCAAGGCCTGTTCATGGTCGAAGGACTTGCATGAGAAGACGTCGATGTTGACGTAGTCACGCTCGGGGAAGGTGTGGACGCTGATATGGCTTTCGGCGATGATTACGAAGCCGGAGATACCGTTGTCGGTCGGCTTTGGTCCGTGGTATTCGAGCACTTCCGGTTCAGTGATCCTGGTCATACCCAACGCGGCCGGGTACTCGTCGAGGAAGGATCGGAGGCGGTCGGTGTCCCACATCATGGCGTGGTCGCCGCCGAAACCATCAATGATCAGATGCATCCTTCTTCCGTGCCCCCGCCGACTGGATAAGCCCCGAAAGGATGGGGCCGCGCCGTCTTGTGAAATCGCGCCGCATAGAATATCATGGCCGCCACGCTAATTCAAAGGGTGAAATCCGCAGCCGCTGCTCATCGGCGCCGAGGTCGCAAATCCGTTGACCCGGCGTCGGCGTATGCTAGGCAACCGTAATTCCCATTGTTCCGTGCCAATGGCTGCGCGACCGACGGATAAAACTATGGCTGTAGAAGCTGAAAACCACGCTGAACCAGAGTTGGAACCGGTCACCGAGTCGGCAGACGTCGACACGATGATCGAGGTCCGGGATCTGACGCATTATTACGGGCCGATGCCGGCGGTGGAGAACGTCAACTTCACGGTGCGACGGGGCGAAATTCTCGGCTTCCTGGGCCCGAACGGAGCGGGAAAGACGACCACCATGCGGATCCTTACCGGGTTCATGCCTCCGACTCGGGGCACGGTGACACTGGATGGATACGACGTGGTCGAGAAGTCGCTTGAGGTGCGCAAACGGGTCGGTTACCTTCCGGAGTCCGTACCGCTGCACACCGAAATGACGGTGACCAGTTACCTGAAATACATGGGTACGCTCCGAGGCATGAACGGCCGTCGGATGCGCGGCCGCATCGATGACGTCATTGACGTTTGCCATCTGGAGGACTACCACAAGACCATCATCGGGAAGCTGTCCAAGGGATTCCGGCAGCGCGTGGGTATCGCGCAGGCCATCCTGCACGAACCGGAAGTGCTGGTCCTGGATGAGCCAACCATTGGGATCGACCCCATCCAGGTGGTGGAAACGCGGAGCCTGATCCAAGATTTGGGGAGGGAGCAGACGGTTGTCCTGAGCAGTCACATCCTGCCCGAGGTCAGCATGATCTGCGAGCGTGTCCTGATCATCCACGAGGGACACATCGTGGCGGCCGACACGCCGAACAACCTGGCGCAGCACCTGCGTGGTGTGGCCCAACTGGAAGTTGAAATTGGCGGGCCGCCGGCAGACGTGCTGCCCGTGCTGAGGAATATCGGCGGGGCAACCGAGGTGACTCACCACCCGCGACCGGGCGTAAACGCCTATCGTGTGAAATTCAGGGAAGGGCTGGACCTGCGCGACGACATATCGCGCACTGTGGTAAGTAACGGTTGGAGCCTGCTCAGCATGCAGATGAGCGGCATGACCCTGGAGGAAATATTCCTGCGGGTGACAACAGCGGAAGACGACGTCGAGTAACCGGACCAAACAGATATGCGAACCATCCGCGCGGTGGCGTTCAAGGAAATCCAGATCTATTTCAGCAGCCCCGTGGCGTATATCGTCGCGCTCATTTTCATGGCGCTGAGCGGGTTTTTCTTCGTCCGTGATCTGGGGAATCCTTTTCCCGAAGCCTCCTTGAGCAATTTTTTCCAGGGCGCGACGTTCCTGCTGATTCCGCTGGCGCCGGCATTGACCATGCGGTTGCTGGCGGAAGAACAAAAGCTGGGGACGATCGAACTGCTGCTGACCTCTCCGGTGCGGGACTGGGAAGTGATACTCGGCAAATACTTGGCGAGCTTCGTATTCTTGATGTTCCTGCTGTCATTGACATCATATTATGTCATCCTGCTGCTGGTGTTCGCGACTCCCGACCCGGGACCGATTTACTCCGGTTACCTGGGGTTGATCCTCTACGGGATGGCTGCGCTGGCAGTGGGGATACTGACATCAACGCTGACCAGCAACCAGATCATCGCTGCAGTGGTGGGCACAGGCATCCTGGTGGTGCTGTACGCGACTTCATTCATCGGCGACGTGGTCACCGGCGTCTGGGCCACGATATTCAACCAGCTGGGTTTTACCAGCCATTTCAACGACTTTGATCGCGGGATCATCGATTCGGCGCACATCGTGTACTTTGTTACCGTGACCGCGCTGTTCCTGTTCCTCTCGATACGCGCGCTGGAGTCGCGGCGCTGGAGGTAACATGAGCCAACAGCGCATCGGCGACGGGCCCCGTGATTGGCGCCGGCGCAGAGGACGAGACCGCCAAGGAGATGCCGGAGACGGTGGTGGTTCGGACGAGCAGCCGGCAGCCTTGGCGGAGCAGTCTCGGACGCTATTCTCATTTATAGAGCCGGCGTTCAACCTGATCGCGGTTTTCTACGCGCCGATACTCATTGCCGGCGTGATTGGTCTGATCGTCGGCGCGGTGCTGCTGGCATTCGTCGGTTCCCTCAAACTGTATGGCGGGATCGTCCTGGGCATCGGTGCGGTGTTGGTCCTGCTGGTAGGGATTTCGTACTTCAGCCAGGTGCTGGCCGCGTTTTTCAGCCGGACCGGAAGGTATGGGGTCAACACGGTAATCATGACCGCCGCCTTTTTCGGGCTGGTCGCGCTGGTCAACTACGTGGCGTTTGAAAACCATGTCAGGTTCGACACCACGGCAACCAATCAGTTTTCGCTGGCGGACCGCACGCGCGACCTGCTGGACGCACTGGAACGGCCTATCAGCGTCATCGCGTATTACCCGGATGCGATCAACGACATCGATATGCTGACGCGGCGAGGCAAGGTCGAGACTACGCTTAGCGAGTTCGGCCGGCGCAGCGGCAATTTCACCTACCGTTTCATCGACCCGCAGAAAGAGGCGGACCTGGCTCGAAGCCAGGGTGTGACGTCCTACGAGACGTTGGCAGTGTCCGCGGTGGGCACGGATATTCTCGACTTGGTGCAGCCGACGGACGGGGTTTACAGTCGGCTGGAGCAGGATCTGTATACCGCCCTGCTGGTGGCGACCGAAACCCAGCGTAAGAAGGTCTATTTCCTCGCCGGGCATGGCGAACGCGACATCAGTCGGGAGGCCGAGGACGGGTACCTGAAAATCCGTGAAGGGCTGGAAGTGGACAACTACCAGGTGGAGACCCTGCCCTGGGCGCCGGTGGATGAAGAAGTGGCGGTGCCCGACGATGCAGCACTGGTCGTGATCGCCGGTCCGACCGGGGAGTTGCCCGCGGCACACGTGGACGCGCTGAATTACTACATGGCCGGTCGATACCCGGACGGCGAGCCACGTCGCGAGGCGGCAAGGATGATTTTCCTCGCCGAGCCGGACACGCACGACAGTTTCCGTGCCTTCCTGGCGTTCTGGGGTGTGGTGGTGACCGACAGCTACATACGCGATATTGAGGGATCCCAGCCCAACGCGCCGCGGACGTTGCGGGTGGGCATCTACAACCCGCAGGCGCCACCGGAGATCGTCGCTCCCAGGGGACGGCCGTTGAACGTGGCTTTCATGCCAGGAACCGCGGCGATTGAGCCGATACTGGAAGAAACCAACACCCGCTTGCCGCGACCGATCGCGGCAACTACGGCGTCGGCTCGGCTTATCGACGATATCGAGCGTGTTGACCCAGTGGAAGGGGACCCGCAGCGAGTGTATTTCCCGGCGATGTACCTGGACATCATCGCGCCGGTGGGTGGGGCTGCGCCTACCACGAGGCCACCGGACAACCAGATAGCCAGCATGGTGGTGTTCGGCGATTCCGATTTCGTGTCGAACCGGAATGTGGACCGTGGTTCAAGCGCGGCCCTGTTCCTGAACTCGGCCAACTACCTGATGGGCGACTACTCGCTGGTGTCCATACGTGACCGGGAGTTCGTCTACCGCGAGTGGAACCTGGACGAGAACGAGTTCAATTTCGTGCGGTTCTCGACCTGGCTGCTGTTGCCGGGATTGATGGGTATCATGGCGGTCGTGGTCTGGTGGGTTCGCCGGTAACCCTGCAGGGTCGGTCACACCATGAATATCCGGTTAACGATCCTCCTGGTGTTCGTGCTGGCGTTGTTTGGAGCGTTGGCGCTTTGGTTCAAGCCGTGGGAGCAGAACCCGCCGCGCGAGGAAGAACCTTGGGCATGGCGCATCGATGACGATGCCATCGTCCACGTGGAAGTAACGCACCAGGACCAAACGTTGTCCTATGACAAAGACCTGGGCCGCGGCAAGTGGTTCATCGTGGATGGCGACGAACGGACGGAGGTTCACCAGCCCAAGTGGGCGGGCACTCCCTTGCTGCTCAGCGGACCCAGGGTCAATCGGGTGGTGGCGACGACGATCGAAAATCCGTCCCAGTACGGATTGGAACCTCCCGAAAGCATCATCGTCATCACCGAGGAAACCGGACGTTCCTACGAATTCTGGCTGGGGAACCGGACGCCGGACGAAGACTACAACTACATGCGGCTAGTCGGTGACTCGCAACTGTTGACGGTTCCCGAGATCTGGGCGACGGTGGTGAACCGGCTGGTGACCGAGCCGCCGTACGTGCCGCCGCCGCTGGACCTGGGGTATTTCTACGAGGAAGATTTCCGGGATATCCAGGAGTTGGAGATTACCCACAACGGGGTCACCGTAACCTACGCGCCGGAACCCGGCGAGCGGACCTGGTATGCCACCAAGGGTGACGAGCGGACGGCGATCCAGGAACCAGAATGGTGGTTGTCGCAGTTGCAATGGTTCGGGCAACCCACCAAACCCGGCGGCCCTGACACCCCGGGGGGCTGGCATGTTGACGAACAAGGCGCGGACGATCCGAAATACGGCTTGCAGCCTCCGGATACCACGGTCAGGATCGCGACGCACGAGAAGACCCGCGAGTTTTTCATTGGCAGCGGGCACATCGAGGTTGACCTGGACGACAAACCCGTCCTGGACGCCGCCGGCAACATCCAGGTGCTGGTGCACTACGCGGGATTGCCGGACGATCCGATTATTTACGTGGTAAACCGAGTACGGGCGGAACGCACGCATTGCCTGGTGGAAAACCCGCCGACCGAAAGACCATACAACTGCCCATAGCCGGGCCGCTGAGGAGGCTATTTTGAAGGCAGAGATTATCTCCGTCGGCACGGAGCTGCTGATGGGAGAGTTGACGGATACCAACGCCAGCTGGATTGCCGGTCGCTTGCCGGCGCTCGGTATACAGCTCCAGTGGGTCAGCATCGTCGGCGACGATTTGCCCAAGCTCACCGAGGCGTTCGTGCATGGATGGGAGCGCTCGGACATCATTTTCACCACGGGAGGCCTGGGCCCCACGCAGGACGATTTGACGCGGGAGGCGGTTGCGGCGGCGCTGGGCGAGACGCCCGTGGTGCAGGAGGCCGAACTGGAGAACCTGAGGCAGTGGTTCCGAAACCGCGGCCAGGATATGCCGGGTCACAACGTCAAGCAGGCCTACCTGATACCGTCTGCCGAGTTCATCATGAACCGAAACGGCACGGCTCCCGGTTGGTGGGCGCAGCGGGACGAAAAGCATATCGTCTGTATGCCAGGTCCCCCCGGTGAAAATCGGGCCATGTGGCAGGACGAGATTGACGCCAAGCTGAAGGAAATCGTCGACACTGAGGTCACCATCACGCGCAACATCAAGACGTTGGGATTGGGTGAGGCCTCGGTGGACGAGATAATGTCCGAGTACTTCGGCCTGGAGAACCCGTATCTGGGGATCTATTCCAAGGCCGACGGCATTCACCTTCGGATCATAGCTCGCGCAGACGATGAGGCTGCGGCCCGGGAGATGATCGCCCCGATTGAAGATGCCATCCACGACCGGCTGGCGCCATACGTCTGGGGCTACGACGACGAAACGCCGGAGCTATCCGTCGGGGCAGCACTGGTTTCGCGCGGGATGACGCTGGCCACCATGGAATCGGTCAGCGGAGGATTCCTGGCCAACACCATCACGGAAGCGCCAAACAGCGACCGGTGGTATCGAGGCGGCAACGTGGCGTACACCCCGGAGGCGATGGTTGCCGCCGGCGTCGACGCCGCAACGCTCGAAAGGAATGGCGTGGTCAGCCAGGAAACGGCCAACGCGATGGCCCTGGTCGCCCGGGCTGCCACGGCGGCGGACTTTGGCATCGGCCTGAGCGGAGTGCTGGGACCGCAGGAACTGGAGGGACATCGGCCGGGGACGATTCACATCGCCATCGCCCACGGGGAAGATGTGCGGGAGTTTCCGCTTCGGACGCCGCCGCGCCGCTTGGTGATCAAACGGCGTTCGTGCAATACGGCCCTGACGGAGTTACGTAAACTGATCACGGAAGTATCTCCCTAACCCAGCGGTACAGTGATAAACGTGAGGGCGCCCGCAATTGCGGGCGCCCTTTTTCGTACCGGTATTGGACAGGGTTTACATGGTCAAAGACCGATAGAGCATGGGCAGACGTTCGGGCAGGGCCCAGATGTCGTCGAGAACCTCGTAGTTGAGGTCGCCGCACATGGTCTTGAGGTAGTCGTGACCGGCCTTGTCCACCGTCAGGCAGAAAGGAACGATATCCTTGTGCTTGGCCTCGAGCAGCGCCTGGTGGGTGTCGTGGACGGCGTATTCCTTCTCCACGCCTTCGCGGCTGTAACCGCGATCCTGCGGGCGACCGTCACTGATCAGGAACATGATCTTGGTCGCCGCGTCCTGATTGTCGAGCTTGGTGATGGCGTGACGGATGGCCGAACCCATGCGGGTGGCGTGCAGCGGTGTCACCTTGTCGATGCGGCGCTTGATCTTATCGTTGAACTGCTCGTCGATGTCCTTGATGACGTAGAACTCCACGTTCTCGCGGCCATAGCCGGAGAAGCCATAGATTCCGTAGGTGTCACCGATGGACTCCAGGGCATTGATGAGAAGCGCGCAACTCTCACGTTCGAGGTCGATGATGCGCTTGTAGTGACGGCGCACCAGGCCCTCGCGTCGCCGACGCAGCCACACCATGTATTCCACCGGATCGTCGGGAGCGTCGCGATCGTCGACCGAATGGCGACCCTCATCGATGGCTTCGGCGGTGGAAGCGGACATGTCCAACAGGAAGACTACGGCAACGTCGCGTTGGATGCGATTGCGGCGCCAGTAGATCTTCTCATCGGGCGGCACGTTCATCCGGAGGTCGGCCCAGGCCTCAAGAGCCGCGTTCAGGTCGAGGTCCTCGCCGTCAACCAGGCGATAGGTCTTGCGCCAGGTTTCCGGCATGATGAGCTCGAACTGGCGCTTGATGTGTGCCAGTAGCGAGGCGTAATTGCGAAGGGAATCGTTGTAGAAATTCTGGTCGCCTTCGTCGAGGATCTTCTCCTTGACGATGCACCAGCGCGGTTTGTAGTCGTTGGCGCGGAAGTCCCACTCGTCGTAGACGAAGGTCTTGGGTTCCAATGCCTCCAACTCGCCGCCGCCATCGTCGTCGTGCAGGATCGGACCGTAGCCGCGTCCCGGGTCGTTGGACGGCGGGGGCACGCCGGCTTCCTTCATGATGTTCTGGGCGAACATTGCCATGCTCTGGTCGACGTCGCCTTCCTGAGCGTCCAGCTCAAGCTCGGCGCTGTCCTGGAGCAGTTGCTCGAGTTCCTCCTGGGTCATGGGTTCGGCGTCGCCCATTTCGCCCTGGTCCATCTGGAGCTTAGTGAGCAACTGGACCATCTCGGGCTTGAAATCGCCGCGGTATTCGACGGGCTCGGGCGATTCGTAGGGGTCCCCTTCGCCCTGCTCGCCCTCCTGCTCGCTCATCTGCGCCTGTAGCTTATCGAGCAGAGCCTGGTACTCCTCTTCGGAGAATTCACCGGGATCGTCCAGGTCTTCAGGTTGGAACTCGTCCTCGGGTTCCTGCTCGTTCTGCAGGCGGGAGATTATCTCGTAAGCCCTCAAGGCTGCTTCACCGGTGTCCTCAATGGACGCCCGGACGGTACGCAGACGATGCATGATGCGGGCGAGCATGTACGCTTCTTCCCGATACTCCTGCGGTACGGGCAAACCTTCAAAGCGGTCCAAGCTCATGTGGACCAGCAGCTCGATCAGGGCTTCCTGCAACGGCAGTTCCTCGATGCGAGGCCGCTGGACGAGGGCGTCGCCCTGCACGTCCAGGGCCGCCCGGCGGATGCCGGGATACTCGGTCTTGATGCGATAGTCCAAACGGCAGTCTTCGAGCACGCTGAACAAGTCGAAAGCCATCCGGCGGTCTTCAAAAAGGGCTAGGAAACGGCCGATGTCGGTGTAGACACGCATGGTGCCACCGGGCCCGTCCCCGATTTCGACGGTCGGAGCGGCGTCCGGATCCAGCAATTGGAAGTGCTCGGCGGTCGCGGTGCGGAGGGCTTCCATGCGAGCCTGGATCGCCTCTTCCATCCGGAGGCGGCGGTCATCAAAAACGTTGGCCGGCCGGTCGAATGCGAACCGGAAGCTGCCGAATTCCAGGTGGGAGACCTGGTGAGTGGCAACGACCTTGAACCAGGCGAAGTTCTGCGTCTTGTCGTTGTAGTTGTCGATCACCGGCGGCAGGTAGACCTTGGTTCCATCGGTGGAAGCGATATCCTGATCGACCCAGCCGATCTGTTTACGGACCAGTTCCGCGGTGCTGAGCACCTCGATGTTTTCGCCGGATAGCGCGCGGGTGTAGAGGCGCATGATGCCCTTGACCCGCTCCAAGTCCAGGCTGGAGGACAGGGTTTCCAGCATGGATTCCGAGGTATTGGACTCGATCTTGAAGAAGGCGATGCCGCTTTCGGGGTTTTCGTTGAGGAGTTGGACGCCGTGCTGGTACCACTGGTCAAGTTGCTGCAGGGTAATCCGGTTGAGCACGGGGTCCAGGCTCTTGAGGAAAGGCGGGACAGCGTCGGGGGTGCTGGCCAGCAAACCCTCGCACAGGTCCAGGATGTGGCCTTGCGATCCCGCGGAAACGTGGGACAAAGCCTGAGCGCCATCGTAGAGGAACCGGGAAGTGTCGCGGAGGCCCATCTTGGCGAGTTTTTCGCCGAGGCGCAGGAACCGTCCAGTCTGGCCCTCTTCCACGTGTTGCAAGGCACGGGGGGCCATCTCCAGGCAGGCCTTGACCTCGCGCCAACTGCTGTCGGTCAGGGCCCGGGACATGGAAAGGAACGCCTCGCGTTCGCGTCCCATGGCTGGCAGGACATCCCGACCGAGAACCAAACACTCGGCCGCCACGTCGTAGGACTTGTAGGACAGCGCCTCTATGAGGGACGCGAACACTTCTACGTCCCAGAAGGGCAGGTTGCGTACCAGGTCAGGGCTGACCTCGAAGAACCGGGCTGCCAGCGTGCTGGATTTCCAGGTGCCCTTGTATAGGGAGCGGCCCAGACCGGCCCAGCGCGGAATGTACTGGGGACGAAGATTGGTAACGATTGACGGGCTGGATTTGAAGAAGGCGACGGCCAAGGTGGGCGAGTCCTGGGACAGGTAAGTCCCGCAGCGAGCCCACTGCATGAACGAGGCGAAGGCGAGGGATCGGGCCACCTCGGGGCTCACGCGGTAGTATTCCACCGCGGATTCCCAAGAGCGGACCGTCTGGGTGCCGATGGAGACTCCCTCGCGGGCCCACAAAGCCGCTTCTTCGTCGCTGAAGGATTCGGCCATGGTGTCGGCGACGGCCTGATAGGCTTCGGTAACTGCCGGGGGTAGTTTGGCCAGTTCGTCCAGCAGGTTGCCTGTAGCGGGATTAGTCAAGGCTCGTGTCCTCCTTTGTCAGCTCGGCATCGATTGTCAGCTCGGCATCGATGGTGTCGAGGAACTGGTCGAGGATTGTGGCGGTGGCTCCGTAGACGAGATGCTGCTGGTAGCCGTAGGAGCGCACCGAAATCCTCGCGCCATTATCGATTCGGGAGTCCCAGCGCAGCGTGGCAGGATCGCGCAGAACATTGACGGGAATTTCGACAACCTCTGCGATTTCGTGCGAGCTGGGGTTGAATTGGTATGGGTAGGGGATGGTCCCAACGAAGACTTTCACGATGAAGTTGGAACGAGTGACGTTGTCGTCAAGGCGTCCCAAAATCGTTATGTCATCGCGGGCGATGCCCATCTCCTCTTCGGTTTCGCGCCGGGCGGTGTCCTCAAAATCCGCGTCCTCAGGATCGCGGGCGCCGCCGGGGAACGACATTTCTCCCTTGTGGTGCTCCACCGTCATGGAGCGTTTGTTCAGCAGAACGCAGAACTCTCCGTCCTTCGGGTACAGCAACAGCATTACTGCCGCCGGCATCAGGCCTTCAGCGGCGGCAGTAATCCGCTGGCGGTTGGCCAGCGCATTGCGGACTAGATCGAGGGTGATTGCACCCATGGAAGTTCCATCAGTTACTCGAAGATGGAGTGCACAACCTCTTCGATGCTGCGCTGGAGTTCGGCCTCGTCTGACAGGGTCCACACGATAGCGACCTGGCAGGCGCGGCGGGCGGCGATGCCCTGCCGCATCAGCCGTCCGGCGTAGATCAGGAGGCGAGTGCTGGCGCCTTCGGCTAGGCCGTGCTCACGGAGGTTGCGAATCTTGTCTCCGAGGCGAGCCAGGGCGTAAGCTTCTTCGTCGGAACAGCCGCTTTCCTTGGCCACGATTTCGGTTTCCACGTCAACCGGCGGGTAGTCGAATTCAATGGAGATGAACCGCTGCCTAGTGCTGTGCTTCAGGTCTTTCAGGGCGCTCTGGTAATGGGGGTTGTAGGAGATGCAGAGCAGGAAGCGATCATCGGCCTCGATGATGTTGCCGGTCTTTTCGACGGGCAGGATGCGCCGGTGGTCGGTGAGGGGGTGGATCAGAACGGTGGTGTCCTTACGGGCCTCCACCACTTCGTCCAAATACAGGATGGCGCCGGCCTTGACCGCTCGGGTCATGGGCCCGTCGATCCAGCGGGTGCCGTTGGCATCCAGCAGATAGCGACCCACTAGATCGCTGGCGGTGAGGTCTTCATGACAGGCAATGGTTACCAGAGGAACGCGAACCTCACCTTCCCGGATTACCTGCCCCGCCTCGTTCCGACCCGTGGTGATGGGTCGGCCGAGTTTCCACGCCATGTATTCCACGAAGCGGGTCTTGCCGCACCCGGTGGGACCCTTGAGCAGGACTGGGATGTGCTGCTCATACGCAGCCTCGAACAATTCCAATTCGTCGCCGACGGCGCGATAGTACGGTTCGCTGCGGACCAGGAACTCTTCGATGGCGAACTCTTTGAAACTGGGTTTGTCTTCCAGCATTTCGATGTTTGCTTCAACCATTGCCTTGATTTACCTTTCCTTTGACTCGAGCCTGCCACAGAGCCGCCACTGCGCGTTCCAATGTGGCCAAATCAGCAGAGTTTTCGACCACCACGTCGGAACGCCGGTTGCGTTCTGCCGCCGGCATCTGCGAGTTAATTCGTTTTCTGGCTTCCTCTTCGGCCATCCCGTTGCGCTCGCGGAGGCGTTCGACCACGGTGTCGGCTGGGGTGAAGGTGGACCAGACTTCGTCGACCAGTTTATCCCAACCCGCCTCGAAGAGGACCGCCGCCTCGACCACCGCGACGTCAATGCCTTGGGCGACGAGGCCACCCTTACGGTCTTCGACCATGCGAGCCATCAATGGATGCATGATGCCGTTGAGCCGCTCGAGTTCGGCCGGGTCAGCGAATACTATGGAACCGAGTTTGCGCCGATCGATTTCGCCTTCCGTGGTCAAGATGTCCTCTCCAAAGGCTGCAACGACCTGACGCCAAGCCTCGGAGTTCGGTGCGTAAGCCTCGTGACCCAGCCTGTCGGCGTCAATTATCGACGCGCCTTGCTCGCGCAATAGCTCGGCAACTACGCTTTTGCCACTTCCAATACCGCCGGTTAAACCGATTGTAAGCATGACCGCCCGAAATAATAGACTGCCGGGCATTCTAACAAGGCAGCAAACATCGGTCAACCGAAACTCACCGCAGCGAGCACGGCGGCTCCAGGGGACGGCAGATTTCGGCACGGGCGATTCGGGCTGGAATTGGTTGCGCCATCGCGCGCTTGCCAACCTTGGGCGGGGGAGAACGCCCCGGGATCCGCGAGCGAAACAGGTTTAGATTAACCGGACCCGAAGGAAAGTCGATTTTGGTAGAATTGGTCCCAACAGGGCACAGGTTCACGACACACAAGGGGGATGACCATGCCGATCGCAAGGCTTTACACGGGCGACGACGGGCAGTCACACATCGAACAAATCGAACTGGAATCTCACCCGGAGTACGAGGCGATGCAGGCCGCCAAGGGCATATCGTTCCGCCGGGTGGACCCGGGCCGTTTCAGCGACTGGCACTGCGCGCCGCGACGCCAGTTTGTCATCACGCTGGAAGGCGAGGTTGAGATCGGCCTGGGAGACGGGTCGGTGCACCGGTTCGGCGCGGGGCAGGCCATGCTGGCCGAGGACCTCACCGGCCAGGGTCACACTACCCGCGCGGTGGGCGACCAGCCCCGACTGACGGCCACCGTACCGCTGGACGATTAGTCGTTTCCCGCGCTGCAGGTTGCCGGGCACGGTGATCGCCGGGCGGCAACCATGACGACATCCACGGTCACATATCCGCCGCGGCCGGTCGTTGACCGCAAGGAGCTCCCTCCGGGGCCGTCGGAACTGCCCGTCATCGGGCAGACGCTCCGATACATCCGGGACCCGATTCGGTTCATGCAGGAGGCGGCCGGCTACGGGGACCTGGTCACGTTGTCGGTCAAGCCGGCCCTCCTGCTGATGGTCAACCACCCTGATCTCATCAGGGACGTGGTGGTCACGAACCACCGGCTGGTGGGGCGCGGGCCGAACGCCGACGTGCTCAAGTACGCGATGGGCGACGGTCTCGTGACTGCCGGGCCCGCCGACCACCTGCAACAGCGAAGGTTGATGCAGCCGCAGTTCCACCGGGGTCGCATCGAGGGTTATGGGGAGTTGATGCGGGAATATGCTGCTCAACACCGGACTGCGTGGACCGACGGGCAGCGGGTGGACATGGCGCAGGAGATGGGGGCGCTCACCCTGCGGATAGTGGTCAAGACGCTCTTTGGACTGGAGCTGCCCGACGACGCGCGGCGGATCGGCGAGGCGTTCGAACTGATCAACAATTACCTGGTGGCGCGAGTGAACCAACCGCCGAAAATGCGCCGGCTCCTGCACCGACTGCCGGTGCCGTACACGGTGCGGTTCCGGCGGGCAAGGGCGGAACTGGACCGCATCATCTTGGGGCTGATCACCGAGCGGCGGGAAAGATCCACCGGCGAAGACGATTTGCTTTCACTGCTGCTAGACGCTCGTCTCGAGGACGACGCCGGTGTCGGGCAGTCGCTCACCGACCAGCAGGTGCGCGACCAGACCATCACGATGTTTGCTGCGGGGCATGAGACCACCGCGGTCTGCCTCACCTGGACGTGGTTTCTGCTGGCGACGAATCCGGAGACGCAACGGCGGTTTCACGCCGAACTGGATGAAGTTCTGGGCGACCGGGCACCCCAGTTGTCGGATCTGGCGAATTTGACCTATACCGACAAGGTACTGGCGGAGGGACTCCGCCTGTACCCGCCGATCTGGTTCTGGTCGCGGATGGCTTTCCAGCCTTTCGACCTCGGCGGGTATCGCATACCGCCGGGCGCGTTGTTGGCGGCGCCGCAACTGGTGATCCAACGGGACGCGCGGTGGTTCGATGAGCCCCTGGCTTTCCGGCCGGAACGGTGGACCGAGGAATTCCGGAACGAGCTGCCGCGTTACGCGTACTACCCTTTCGGCGGGGGACCGCGCCAGTGCATCGGCGAAGGCTTCGCGATGATGGAAGCCAAGATGATCCTGGCGACCCTGGGGCAGCAGTGGAAGGTTCGCCAGGACCCGCGGCACAAGGCCGAAATGCTGCCGTTGATTTCGCTGCGGCCGAAGGGCGGAATGCCCATGTACCTGGAACGACGAACCGACAAATAGGGGCGACCAACCGGTCGCCCAGAAATTTTCGAGTCGGAGGCCATTTGGCTGCCCCGCCTGGGTTCGAACCAGGGCTTACAGCTCCAAAGGCTGACGTGCTACCGCTACACCACGGGGCATCTGTTCCGATTATAGCATGGTGACCCAATCGTCCCGTCCGGGTGCGATATACTGCCGGACTAACGAACCCAAAATCGGAACAGGTGACGCGTTATGGAAACTGTAGGATTCATTGGTCTGGGCAACATGGGCGGCGGGATGTCCGCCAACATTCAACGGGCCGGCTACCCGATGATTGTTTACGATCTGCGCGAGGAGGTCGCACTGCCCTTGCTGGAGGGCGGCGCCCGCCTGGCCAACACGCCGGCCGAGGTCGCCGCGGCCAGCGACGTGACCTTCACGTCATTGCCCGGTCCCTACGAGGTGGATGCGGTGGCGACGGGAGCCGGGGGAGTGCTGGAGGGTATCCAGCCGGGCAGCGTGTACATCGACCTGTCCTCGAGCCGTCCCACGCTGATCCGGGAGATCGAGCCGAAGTTTCGCGCCAAGGGCTGCCACGTCCTGGACGCGCCGGTGAGCGGAGGCAAGACGGGAGCGGCGTCGGGGAACCTGGCGGTGATGGTGGGCGGAGATCGCGAGGTGTTCGACCGGGTGAAGCCGATCCTGGACGCCTTTGGCGACAAGGTGTTCTACGCCGGTGAGATCGGGGCCGGGAGCGTGGCGAAGCTGGTGCACAACATGATCGGGCACAGCGTGCGGCAGGCCATCGCGGAGGGATTGACCCTGGGCGTCAAGGCCGGCGTGGATCCCGAACCGCTTTGGGAATGCGTGCGGCGTGGAGCGTTGGGCCGCATGTCGTTCCTGCACGAGGGCTTGGTACGGACGATGTTTCGCGGGGAGTTTGAGCCGGCGAGTTTCGCGTTGAATCTGGCGCACAAGGACATCTCGTTGGCAACGGAACTGGCGCGGGAGTACGACGTGCCCATGCCCATGTCCACCTTGGCGCAGCAGATCTCGCTGCAGGCCATGAACCGCGGCTGGGGTCAGGCCGACAGCAGCAGCACCGTGCGCCTGCAAGAAGAACAGGCGGGAGTAGAAGTGCGGGCCCCGGACGTGGATCCGGAAAGGGCGGCGCGGTTTATCACGACGCATCCTGACGCGGAGTAACTGAACCAAGGGACCGTAGAATCGTGCGCACAGCGTTATTGGTAGCCTGTGCTGCCTTAGCTGTGATGTCGCTGTCGTGTTTCGGCGGCGGCGGTCAGCCGGAAACAGGGCCGGACTCGTCGGCCACGCCGGACCTGCAGGCCACGATTAATGCGGCACTCGCCAAGATCGACCCAAGGGGAGCCGTCGCCACGGCTCCCCCGCGTAGCGGGCCACGTTCGCCGGCTGCTACGGTTGCTGCGGAATCCGGCCCGAACACACCGCCGGAACCTACGTATACGCCGGTTCGCACTGTTGCGTCCGCGCCAACGGCGACGGCAGCGCACAGCGCAACGCGGCGTCCTGCTTTAGCTCAAACGGCGTCTCCAACATTGCCGCCAACTTTCACACCAGCGCCGACGGCAACGCTGGCACCCACGCCCACTGCGACACTGGTACCGCCGCCGCCGCCGGAACTGCGGCATATAGATGAAAAGCAGTACATGCTGGGCCTGATCAACGCCGAACGCCAGCGGGCCGGGTTGAATTCGATCTCTTTGGGGGACAACATCGCCGCCCAACTGCACGCCGATTCCGCTCTGGATAACTGCTTTTCATCCCACTGGGGCATCGATGGTCTCAAGCCCTATATGCGTTACAGCCTGGCCGGGGGCTACCAGTCCAACGGGGAAAACGGTCATGGATTGGACTATTGCATCAGCGCGGCTGACGGCTATCGTGCCAACGACAGCATCAGACAAGAGATCGAAAGCGCCATGGACGGCTGGATGAGCAGCCCCGGACACCGCCGCAACATCCTGGACCCACAGCACCAACAGGTGAATGTCGGGATGGCCTGGGACCGATACAACACGGTGATGTACCAGCATTTTGAGGGGAATTATGTTGAGTTCGATCGCCTGCCGGCCATATCAAACGGGGTCCTGTCGTTTTCCGGAACCACGAAGAACGGGGTGCGGTTCAGCCAAGAGCGATATCTGGGCGCACAGATATATTATGATCCGCCGCCGCATACACTCACCCGGGGGCAGGTAGCCCGGACTTACTGCTACGCCAACGGGCGGATGGTAGCCGGATTGCGTCCACCACTTTCAGGTAACAGCAATTACACCGCGAACGAATTCACCATCACACATAACCCTTGCCCGGACCCCTACGATGTCGCGGCGGGCGCACCGAGTCCCCGCTCGCACGATGAGGCGCACCAAGCGTGGCAAGAGGCGTATGATGCCAGCGCTTCACTTCAGCCTCAAACTATCACCGTACCGTGGGTTACCGCCTTGGAGTGGACGGCCCGCGGAACGGAGTTTGCGGTGCAGGCCGACATTGGCGGAGTAGTTGACCGGAACGGAGATGGCGTCTACTCGATCATGGTGTGGGGCGAAATCGGAGGACGGAGGTCGGTCATATCAGCATATTCCATGTTTCACGGGGTCGAGCCACCCGATACCTACGATCCCGACCGCCAATAGCCAGAACTAGGCGGCAAGTTTGCGCAGCTGGGCGGACACGATGTCGACGAACAGGACCAGGAGCAGGTACCAGAAGAGGATTAGGGTGACCTCGGTGAATTTGAAGTGGCTCATCGCCAGGCGGAATTCCATCCCGAGGCCGCCGGCGGCGGCGAACCCCACCACGATGGTGGTCCGGATGATCACCTCCCAGCGGTAGAACAGGTAGGTGACGAACTTGGGAAGAGCCTCGGGGAGCACGCCGTAGAGCAGCACCTGCAGGCGTCCCGCCCCCGTGGAACGCAGCGCTCGCATCGGGCGAGTGTCCAGCCCTTCGACGATTTCGGAACCCAGCTTCCCCAGGATGCCGCCGTTGTGGATCGCCAGGGCGATCACACCGGGCAGGGTTCCCTGGGTGAAGATGAACACCAGGATCATGGCCCAAACCAGTTCGGGAACGGCGCGGCTCACGGTGAACAGCGCGCGCACCAGGAAAAACGGAGCCGTCCACAACGGTGACTGGTAGGGAGCGAGGCTGCCCAGCATCACGTTGCGGGCGCCGAACATGAAGGTGGCTAGCGCTCCCAGGGCGGCCAAACCCGCCGCCGCCACGCTCATGGCAAGGGTTTCGGCGGCCATGCGCGCTTTTTCCGCCCATTCGCCAGCTTGGTAGAACGCCGGAGTGGCCGCGGTTTCCGATCCGATCAACGCGCCGGCAAAGTCCGTAGCCCGGGCGAGCGCCCCGAAGGAGAACAGGTCCTGGCGGGGGAAGTGATCGTCGCCGACGATAGTTGCCCACGCCGCTACGGCCATGCAAAAGGCGATGGCGGCGGAGGCGGCGAGGAATCCGACGCGGCGCGCCGGGGCGCTCGGGGCGGTGGCTCCGCCGCGGGCTACGGGTTCGCCGCGACTATATCGAGTGGCCATGACCTAACCCTGCTCGATGGCCACGCGACGCCGCACCAATGAGCTCCAGATATCCACCACCACCACCAGCGCGATGAGGAAATAGACGAAGGTCCACATGCGGGTGTAGTCAATGTCCTGCAGGGAAATCTGGATGTTGTGCCCGAGTCCGCCCAGGCCAACGAAGCTCAGGATGGCGGCCGACCGTATGCCGCACTCCAGGCGGTAGAAGGTGTAGCTGAGCATGTCGGGCAGGGCCATGGGCAGGCGGCCGAACCAGAAAACCCGCCACTCCGACGCTCCGGTGCCACGCAGCGCCCGGAGCGGGGCTTCCGGAACGTCCTGCAGCAGTTCGGCGTAGATTCGCCCGAGGATGCCGCCGTAGGGCAAGCCGAGCGCCAGCACGCCGGCCATGGGTGACAGGCCGAGAGCGGCAACGAAAAGCCAGGCCCACACCAACTCGTGGATAGCGCGAAAAACCGCCAGAGCAAACCGCGCTGACGAGATGTTCCAACGCCGGGCCCAGGGGGACCGGACCAGGGTTCCGGAGCCGATGATCCCCAGCGGGATGCCAATGACCAGCGCGACGGTCATGCCGGCCCAGGCGTAGGCGAGTGTGGTCCAGGTGGAGCGTGCGCCGATGGAGAGGATGTCGAGAGAGAGCTGGGGTTGGACGGCCGCCGCCAGGATCTGACCCACGGCGCGCACGCCGCCGGTGTTGAGCAGCCCATCCTCCCAGCCGATCCCGACCAGGCTGATAGAAAAAGCGATCAGCAATATCGCGGTGAGCGCGCCGCGTCCGCCCAAGGATCCCTCGTGCGGGCGCTCATTCATCCCGCAGGCCCTCCAAAGCATAGAGGGCGGCGAGGTGATCATCGGTGACTTTGTGGGAGGCAAGGTCGAATGCCACTTCACCGTTGCGGAGACCGATGAGACGTCCGAAATAGGTTTGAGCCACGTCGGGAGAATGGACGGTGGCAACCAAAGTCTTTCCGGCCTGGCGGGCCGATTCGGTCAGGATGCCCATCACCTCGTCGGCCCGCGCGGGGTCCAGGGACGATACCGGCTCGTCGGCAATGATGATGGCGGGGTCCTGTACGAGAAGGCGGGCGACGGCCACGCGCTGCTGCTCGCCGCCGGACAGAAAGCCGGCGCGCACTCTGGCGCGATCCCTGACGCCCACGCGTTCCAGGGCGGTCATGCCCACCTGCCGATCCTGGGGCCACAGCAGCGAGATTACCGATTTGAGGAGGCCCCACTCGCCCAGCCGGCCGGCCAGCACATTTTGCAATGCTGAGAGGTTGGGCACGAGGTCAAACTGCTGGTGGATCATGCCGACCTCGCGGCAGAGCTGGCGGCCCGGATGGAGTTGGGCCAGGTCTTTGCCGCGCAGGAGGATGGATCCTTCGGACGGCTCCAACTCACCGGCGATCATGGACAGGAGGGTGGTCTTGCCGCTGCCGCTGGGCCCGAGCAACGCGACGGTCTCGCCCGGCTCGATGGTGAACGAGAGCGGACGAACCGCCTCGACTTCTCCGTAGGTCTTGCCGGCCCGGCGGATCGCGACGGCCGGGTGGTTACTGTTCAGAGATGAGGCCGAGATCGCGGGCGATGTTTTCGATGGGCGCGTAATTTTCATTGGACGTTGGAATGAACCGATCAGCCTGGAAGGCATCCATGATCTCCTGATCGCGGCCGCCGTTGGAAGCGTTCAGCTTGAGCAGGGCATCGAGCACGCGCTGGGTGAATCCGGCGCCGTAGACCTCATCTAGGCCCGGTCGGACCACCCAGTGGTAATCGACGTAGCCGGGAGACGTGTAGAAAGCGGCGACCCTGGAAGTGTCAACGTCGTCCTTTTCCAAACGGGTTTTCCACACGTTGGCATTGAGGGCGCCGGCTTCGACGGCGCCGGCCTCGACCTGTTTCCAGGTGGCGTCGTGGGACCCGCTGTAGGCCACGCTTTTGAAATCCGTCTCGGGGACGATGCCTTCCTGGTCCAGGAAGAACCGGGGCATCAGGTTGCCGAGGTAGAACTCTCGCTGCCAAAGGTGAAGGTGCGTCCCTTGAGGTCTGACAGCGAGGATATGCCGGAGTCGGGGGCGGCGACGAACACCGAGGTAAAGTTTTCATCGGTGCTGCGCTGGGCGACGGCGCGGGAGCCGGGAACAGCCAACCGCGCCTGAACTCCGGTGAGCCCGCCGTACCAGGCCAGTTGGACGTCGTCGTTGTCCCAACCGGTCACCAGAGCGGCGTAGGACTGGGAAGGAAGATACCGGACGGCGACTCCGGTTTCCTCAGCGAGGTGTTCGGCGAGGAGGTTGAAGCGGGCTTCCAGGACGGCGACGTCCTAGTCGGGTACCCCGCCCACGTAAAGGGCGGGTTGTTCGGCTTCCGTGCAGGCGGTGGCGACCAGAATCGCCGAGATCAGGGCAACAGCAACGGCAGCGCGCGCCACGAGGCGTTGGAGCATGGAGGTTTCACCATCATTCTTGAGGCCGGCGTCAGGAGACGCTCAATCGATACAAAGAAGACGGGAAACGCGAACGCGATGATAAGGGGAAACGGCTGTTCACCCGAGGCGCGACGCGCCCGCCCACCACTCAACCCGGAGTGGTCGGCAAGGCGTTCAAGTGAAACCGGAGCCCGCGCTACACATACGTTGAAGAATGATAACGACCGGTTATGGCGGCGTCAACGCGGGGGCTGCGCCGGCAGGGCGTTTCGATCACCGCCGTGGGGAATGACACGAGGTGGCGGATGCGGGGCAACGCATCGGTTTTTGGCAAGAGCGATTGCTACGGCGACGAGATTGCCACGCTTCGCTCGCAATGACATTTAGCGAAAACGCGCTCGTCAATGACATTTGGGAACAACACGCTCGCGATGGCATTTAGGAAACACGAATTACCCGGTGCACCGTAACTGTCTGGGCGGGGTTACCTGAAATCTGCGGGGGCGGGGAACGAGGCGAGCAGCGGAGAGACGGTATCTATGGTTGCCGAACTGATGCTTTCCACGGTGGGACAACCGCACATGCCCATGGTGGCATCCAATTCGTCCCGCAGCAGCTCGAGGACGGCAGCGAGCCCAGGGGAGCCGTCAACCGCCAGTCCCCAGAAGAGAGGGCGGCCAATTAACACCGAGCGTGCGCCCAGCGCGATGGCTTTGAAAATGTCGGTGCCGCGACGAACTCCACCGTCCAGGTACACCTCGGCATTGCCGTCGACAGCGTTCACCACCTCAGGAAGAACTTCGATGGTGGCCGGAGTGGTATCCAGGTAGCGTCCGCCGTGATTGGAAACGATCACAGCCTTGGCGCCATTTTCGGCGGAAAGGCGTCCGTCCTCGCCGGCCATGATTCCCTTGACCACGACAGGCAGTCGGACGTTGGACGCGAACCAGTCGAGGTCATCCCACGTGGATGCCACGTCCCTGATGTCGCTGGGCCCGGCCGGGGCGTCCGCGGCGAACTTCCAGCTGTGGGTGCCGAGGTCCAATTGGGCATAGTTGGGCGAGTCCGCGCCGACGTAGTCGTTGCGGATGTTGCGTTCCCGCTTGGGTTTGATTTTGGCGTCCAGGGTCATGCAGATGGCGGAGTATCCGGCTTCCTCCGCGCGGGCCGCCATCTCCAGGGTCAGGCCCCGATCTTTGAAGAAGTACTGCTGGAACCAGAGCGGGCCGGCGGCGGCCGCGGCCACGTCCTCCAAGGTGCGGGAGGCGTGGGAGCTGAGAACCATGAGGGTTCCCATTGCGCCGGCGGCTTTGACCGTTGCGATCTCCGCCTCCGGATGGGCGGCACCGTGATTGCCGGCGGGGTCCAGCATCACCGGGAGAGCTATTTCCTGCCCCAAGACCGTGGTGGCCAGGGACCGGTTCTCGACGTCCACCATCATCCTGGGGCGTAACATGATGGAATCGAACACGGCCCGGGTTCGACGGATGGTAATTTCATCGGTGGCTCCGCCGGCGATGAAATCGTAGTGTCCCTGCTCGATCCGCTCTTTCGCGATCTGTTCGTACTCAAAAATATTGACGGGTTCCGTGGCCATTCCGATTACCTCAGGCGAGTGTTGGGGACTTTGAGAAGTGATGTCCGCCATTATACATAGCGCGGGAAGAATGCCCTTCGGCCCGGGCGACAGCGACGAGATTGCCACGCTGCGCTCGCAATGACATGAGGGAACATGCGGGGGCAGCCTGGGTTATGCCCGGAGGACGTCCGGGATTGGGGTGCCCAGAACGAGTTCCAAGACCTTTTGCCAGATGGGGGACAAGGGAAAACGGGTGTCGCGGTGTGTCGATATTTCGCCGGTTTCCGGGTGGCAGGGGCAGCGGATTGGAACGGCGCCGCGCTCGTACCAACCGTGGGGGTCCGCACTCCGCATCAGGGGCACCTTTTCGAGCTTCCATTCGGCGACGATCTCGCCGTAGTTGGGCAGATCGAGGATGTCGCGCACGCTGGTGATGGGCGGGAGGTCCTCGGGTCGGAAACGGGGAGGCAGGCCACGGGCCCAACGCTTGTGATAGCGGACGGGCCGGGGATTGCCGGCGATTATGGCATCAGCGTCCTTGAGCAGCGCGGCGACACGACGCCGGAGACGACGCAGCGGGCAGCCGCGATCGCCCACACGCTTGCCGTGGCGGGCTTCCTCCGACGCCAGGTATTCGGGGAGGGTGTGCACTTGCCGAAACGTCTTGACGTGGGAGCGGCTCATGCGGCCGCTGCTCACGCATCCGTGGATGGCTATTTCCAGCCGGTGCCGGGTGTTGTGACACAACCCAGCGTTGACCGCGAGGGCGGTTGCCGCGTGGGACACGGACCGACGGAGCGCGACGGCGGCATCGGCGATGTCGCCGGCCTGGCCGGCGGTACGGGCGCGAGAGAGAAACGCCATGCTCCTCTCTTGATGATGATTTACGGTACCCATTTTAATCCTCGAAGGGGGACCGAGGCTGCGGACGGCGCACGGCCGTCGCAACCCCGGTTTGCCAGATAGCAGCGGCCAGCCGGAAACGAACCCAAGGCTGGGAACGCAAGCACGAGCCGGCGCGCGCAATCATGGCGTGACGATACGATACGGGACGGGGTGGGTCCCCCGCTGTCGGTGGAAGGTTGAAACTCCTATTACGGTTGGTGGGTGTCGGTGAGGGTTGAACATCGGGGATCGGGTCTTGGGGTCCAGGTTGTCGGCGCCACGGCCAGAGAGCGTTGTCTGCGAGATTCCAGTGCCAAGCTTCCATGTCCCGGCTTTCGCGGCAAGCGCGAGAGCCGACACGGGGCGGAGGTCACACCCGCCGCGCCACCGCGCACCCGTTCCGTTGAATAAGACGGCGAGAGGATGCGAGGCAGCGAGTTGCAATCCGACGCGCCGCAGGCCGGAGCCCGCAGCGGTTTTAGGCCGTTGAACCTGGACTGTTGACCCGATATTCCCGATGTTATGTTCAGACGGGTGGACCGGTCGTTCCCTGGCGCCGGGGACTGCGGACGGCGAAGCGTGTACGAGGTTTCGCCGTCCGGCTGGGGTCCGCCTGTCTGACTGGTGTACAGGATATAGGACGGGCGTTCGTTCGCGCTTGGGGTGGGTGTCAGCAATTTTTCGGCCGGTGTGGTGGGCGGATGGGGCGGGGTGATGCGACGGCTTGCGGGAAGGGTCGGTGCTGCGGCGACGAGATTGCCACGCTGCGCTCGCAATGACAGTTGGGCGGGCTCGTTATGGCGTTTGGCGGTGTGGGGGTGTCACCATGGCGGTTGCGGTGTCGGCCGGCGATGGGTGGGAGTGGGGATGCGGGAGGGGCGCCTGGAGTGTGATTGCGCTGGCGTTGCGGCGAAACTGTTCAGGCATGAGTGGATCCGGGCATCGCGGTGTGCTCTCGCTGTGTCTAAATCCTGCCTGATTTTGCTCGCGCGGAGCCGCAGGCAGCGGCAAACGCGGCGTTCACCTCACCGCCTCTGAACGGTTACCCCCGGTTGGTGGTGTCTCATTTTGAAATGGCGCATTACGAAACTCGATGATGTCCATGCTCAACCCGCCGAGCCAAACAGCCCGCGCCAACTAACAATGGGAACCCCGTCCGAGCGCGCTGCCCTCTTCCAAACTGAAACGGCAACCAACACTTTCGCAATCTAACCTATCCCGCTACACTGAAACGACACGCTGTGGAATGCAACCCACTATGACCACCCCCAACGCCATCACGGAACTTCTGGCAGCCTTGGACGACGATCCTCAGCTGGAAGCGATGCTGCGCCAGCGCATCCTCACTAAGGAAATCCTCGACTTGCCCCAGAAAGTAGCCGAACTGACTGACGCTGTCAGCGACCTCGCCAGCACCATAGCGGAGATGGCAAGGGTTTCCGACCAAAGGTTGACCGCCGTGGAGAACCGGCTCGATGCGGTGGAGAACCGGCTCGGTACTGTGGAGGTCCGGCTCGATGCCGTGGATGTCCGGCTAGGCGCCGTGGAGAACCGGCTAGGTGCCGTGGAGAACCGGGTCGATGATGTCGCGCTCAAAGTGGACGATCTGACGGTGCAACAGACGACCATGCAAGGCCAGCTCAACCACCTGTCCGACCAACAGACGATCATGCAAGGCCAGCTCAACCACCTGTCCGACCAACAGACGATCATGCAAGGCCAGATCAACCACCTGTCCGACCAACAGACGACCATGCAAGGCCAGCAGACGACCATGCAAGGCCAGCAGACGACCATGCAAGGGCAGCTCAACAACCTGACCGGCACCGATTACGAGCGCAAGGTCGTCCGACGGGCACATCGCATTGTCCGGAGACACCTGGGCGTCAGCAACGGACAAGTCCTCGTAGCCATCAACCGTCCAGACGGTCAAACAATCACGGACCTGCTCGACGCGGGAGCCGACCAAGGCATCATCACTGAAGACGACGCCGACGAGTTGGACCGCGCAGACATCATCCTGCGCGGCAATTCGCCAGACGGCGACGATGTTTATGTGGTGGGTGAGATCTCAATCACAATAGATGACGGCGACATTGACCGGGCCGATCATCGGTCCCGCATCTTACAGAACGTCAGCCGAGTAGCCACCCGCGCCGCCGTGATCGGAAGCTCCATCTCCGACGCCAATCGGGAACGGGCCGCCAACAGCCGCGTCACCATAGTCATTCTGGACGAATGAGCCGAGGCAACGCAGCACAGCGTCGACCCCAATGGCGCCGCTCAGGTCGCATTCACCCAGCGAATGCATAGCCGCGCACACGGCATCCCAGCGAAACAGCCCAACCCGACCCGATTTATTCGGAATCGTAATACGCCGTTTGAAACGGCGTCACCATGCCCCGTTGAACTGTTCAGACTTGAGTGGATATGGGCATCGCAGTGCGTTCCCACCATGTCGAAATCCCGTCTGATCATGCTCACTCGGAGCGACAGGCGGCGGGAAACGCCGCGTTCGCCTCACCAACTCTGAACAGTTACCCCCGTTTGAATTGCTTGACCCTCTTACATGGCCATGCTAGCCTCGCAGATGGAGAACGCCGGACCGGCCGGGTGACCGCCGCGAGGTCTTGCACCTCGGGGAGGAAAGTCCGGGCTCCTCCGGACAGGGTGCTGGGTAACGCCCAGGCTCTGGCGTGGGCGACCACGTCGGGGACGGAAAGTGGCACAGAAACATACCGCCGGGGCGTCGATGACGAACCGGTAAGGGCGAAATCGGACGGTAAGAGCGTCCGGCCGAGTGCGGCGACGCACCGGCGGCCAAACCCCACCTGGAGCAAGGCCAAATAGGGGGACTATGGGTGTCCGGCCCGTCCCCGGGTTGGCCGCTCGACCCCGGCGGTAACGCTGCCCTGTCTCACAGGGCGATACGGCACGCGCCGTATCCGGGGCTAGATAGATGGTCACCGTCCGCTCAGGCGGATACAGAACCCGGCTTACAGGCCGCCCGGCATTCTCCACTTCCACATCAAAATCCACGTGACCACCTACCCAGGCAGGTGATACCGGCGGGAAACGGAGAGCGATATGGTCAGAACGAACCGAGCCAAGGCCAAGCTATTGGCCGGGGAAATCGCGGTGGGAGGCAGCGTGAATTTTTACGCTCCGATCGTGGTTGAAATGTACGGCGTGCTGGGTTTCGATTGGGTCTGGATTGACTGCGAGCACGGGTCGTCGAACGACTCAGAATCGGAAAACATGATCCGCGCGGCCGAACTGCACGACATCACTCCCGTGGTGAGAGTTCCCAACGCCGAACCCTCCACGCTATTGCGGTTTTTGGACCGCGGCGCGCAGGGGCTGATCGTTCCGCATGTCGACAACCGGAAGCAAGCCGAGGCCGTGACCAGGGCTACGCACTACCATCCGATGGGCGACCGGAGCAGCTCCACGGGCGGGCGCACCAACCGGCTCGGCAGCGGGCTGCCGCCGGCGGAATATTACGACGCTGCGAACCGCGAAACCCTGGTGATCTGCATGGTTGAGACCCCGGAGGCGGTGGCGAACGTCCGCGACATCGCCAGCGTGGATGGCGTCGATGCCATCCTGGTGGGCAGCAGCGACCTGACGCAAGCAATGGGTATGCCGCCGCAGGCCGACGTGGATGCGGCCATCGCGCGGGTGATCGAGGGGACGCTGGCAGAGGGCAAGGTCATTGGCGTTGCGGGCGCGGGCATGACGGTGGACAACGTGGGGCGGTTCCGAGAGTTCGCAGGGCGAGGTGTCCGGCTGATGTCCGTCAATCTCCAGGACTTCGTGCGGCAGAGCGCCGGGAGGTTTTTGGAGGAGGTGCGGGCGTAATCTGGCGCCGTCGACGGTGTTCGGGACCGGTGCGTGGGTCAACGGTGCGTCTCTCACCAGCCGCCCTACCACTGCCGACAGAGACGGAAGGACCGCAGTAGCGCACGAACGCGGGCACGAATGAGGATCCTGCATTTCTCCGATCTGCATATCGGTGTGGAGAACTATGGCCGCACCGATCCCAATACCGGGCTCTCCACGCGGTTGGGAGATTTCCTGGAGGCGCTGGACGAGCTGGTGGAGTATGCGCTGACCGGCGATGTTGATGTGGTGGTACTCGCCGGGGACGCATACAAGGGGCGCGATCCGACTCAGACCCACCAGCGAGAATTGGCCCGCCGGTTGCTGCGGCTTTCGGACGCCGGCATTGCGACTTTTCTGCTGCCAGGCAACCACGACCTGCCCGCCGCGACCGGGCGGGCCCATGCGGTGGAAATATTCTCCACGCTTCAGGTGCCCCACGTGTACGTGGGAGCGAGCCTGCAAACGTACACGGTGCCGACGCGAGCGGGTCCGCTGCAAATCCTTGCGGTGCCGTGGCCGTCTCGCGGAGCCATGCTGGCTCGAGAGGAGTCGCGGGGCCTCAGTATCGAAGAGATACGTACGGAGACCGAGCGCAGGATGACGATGGCGATCGCCGGCCGTGCCCGGGGGATCGACCCAAACGAACCGGCGATCCTGACCGGGCACGTCACGGTGAACGGAGCGACGGTGGGGTCGGAGCGGTCCATGATGCTGGGGAACGACCATGTGCTGAACGCGAGCGCGGTGCAACGGCCGGAACTGGAATACGTCGCGCTGGGACACATCCACAAGCACCAGGTCCTGCGACCGCCGGGTGGGGACGGGCCGGCGGTCGCGTACTCCGGGAGTCTGCAACGGGTGGATTTTTCCGAGGAAGCGGACGACAAGGGTTTCTGCGTGGTGGACATCGATCCTCGGGCGCCGCAAGGCCAGAGGTTGACTGATTTCCGGTTCCAGACCATCGGGGCGAGGCCGTTTGTGACCGTGGACGCTGCGGTGCCGGAGGTGGAGCAAAATCCCGCCGCGTTCGTGACGCGAGCAATCGCGAGGCACCGGGTTGACGGGGCGATCGTGCGGTTGAGGGTCAAGTTGTCGTCGGAACAGTCGGCGAAGCTTAGGGACGCTGATCTGCGCCCGTCGCTGTCGGCAGCGCATTATGTAGCCGGCATCTCCCGAGAGGTCGCCGATGCGGAGCGCCGGCGTATCTCGGTGGAACCGACGGATCTCCAGCCCCTGGCTGCGTTGCGGATGTACCTGGAGAGCCGCGGGTTCAGCTCCGAAAGGCGGGATCATCTGCTGGAGCGAGCCGAAGAACTGCTGTCGTCGGTGGGAACGGAGCGGGAGCAGTGATCCCGCGCGGCGAACATTCCGGTTCCATCGTTGATGTACCCGGCGTTTCGGCGGGGCATTGGACGGACACGGACGCCGCCACCGGATGCACGGTGATCCTCTGCACGGATGGCGCAGTGGGCGGCGTCGCCGTGCGCGGGGGGTCTCCGGGGACGCGGGAGACCGATCTGCTGGACCCGATACGGCGGGTTGACCGGGTCCACGGGATTTTGTTGAGCGGGGGAAGCGCGTTCGGCCTGGCTGCGGCCGGAGGGGTGCAGCAGTGGCTGGAAGAGCGCGGGATAGGTTTCGAGACGCCACATGGTCACGTTCCCATTGTTCCGGCGGCGATACTGTACGACCTGGGTGTGGGCAGGTCGGACGTGCGTCCCGACGGGGCGGCGGGTTATGCGGCGTGCGAAGTGGCGGATGCGGACGTGCTGGCGGCAGGTTCGGTGGGAGCCGGAACCGGCGCGACGGTGGCCAAGGCACTTGGGATTGGTGGTGCGATCAAAGGGGGTATTGGTTCGGCTTGTTGCGTGCTGCCGGACGGTGTCTCCGTGGGCGCGGCAGTTGCGGTCAATGCGTGGGGAGGGATCTACGATCATCGCGACGGGGGGTTGATCGCGGGTCCCCGGGGCGAAGATGGCGCGATGGCGGATCCGGTAGAGGTTATGTTGACCGGAACGTCCTCGTCCGGGACATCGTTGCTGACGAACACCACCATTGGCGTCGTGGCGACGGACGCAAATTTGGATAAGATGCAGGTCAATTTCGTCGCATCCTCATCCCACGACGGGATGGCGCTGACCATTCGGCCGTGCCACACGCCCAGCGACGGCGATACGATGTTTTGCGTGGCGACGGGCCGGAACTCCGCGCCCGTGAACTTGATGGCCATCGTTACGGCGGCCACCCACGTGACCGCGCTGGCGATTTTGGACGCGATACAGTCTGCGCGGGGTTTGGCGGGGATACCGGCGATATCGGAGATGACGCATGGTCAGGGCTGACGAAGTTACAATCGGTTTCGTGGGAGCAGGTGTTTTGGGCAGCGGGTTGGCGTTGGCGTTGAGCGCGGCCGGTTGGCGGATCGGGGCAATCGCGAGCCGGACGACCGCGAGCGCCGAGCGCGCGGCCAGCCTCATCGACGGATGCGCGGCGCCGGCGACAGCGCAGCAGGTGGCCGACGCCTGCGACCTGGTGTTCATCACCACACCGGATGCGGCGATAGCTGAGGTGGCGGGAACGGTCAACTGGAGACCGGGCCAAGGTGTGGCGCATTGCTGTGGCGCGGCGTCGACTGAATTGCTGGGCCCGGCGTCGGACGCTGGTGCGGATGTCGGTGCGATGCACCCCTTTCAGACATTCGCGGCCATCGGCGGACCGGGGCAGGCGGCCGAACGACTGCGGGGAGTGACCTTTGCGATATCGGCAACCGGCTGGCTAGCGGAGTTTCTGCCGAACCTGGCGCAGTCGCTGGGCGGGCGAGGCATCGAAATCCCCGACGAGATGCGCCCGCTCTACCACGCCAGCGCGGTACTGAGCTGCGGGTACCTGGCAACGCTGCTGGACGCCGCGGTGGGATTGTGGACGAGCATGGGGTTCACCGAGGAGGACGGGGTCAGGGCTGCGGCGCCGTTGGCGCGCGCTACGATTGAGGCCATCGAGCGGCAGGGGCCGATCAATGCGGTTACGGGGCCGGTGGTGCGTGGCGATGCCGACACGGTGGCAGCGCATCTCGATCTGCTGGCGCGGCACGCGGCTCATCTGCTGCCCCTGTATCGCCAGTTGACGGAATCGTCGTTGCATCTCGCTCGGGCCAAGGGAGTTGAGGAAGCACAGTTGGAGCAAATGAGGCGGACAATCGGCGGGTCTGGCTGATAAAATCGCGGCACGATGGCGATTACGATTCGAAAATTGGCCGAGATGAAGCGGGACGGGGAGAAGATCCCGATGGTCACCGCTTACGACTACACGGCGGCGCGCATCGCCGATGCCGCCGGCATACCGATCATTCTGGTTGGCGACAGCCTGGGGATGGTGGTGCTCGGATACGATTCCACGGTGCCGGTGACCATGGACGATATGGTGCGGCACGGGCGCATGGTGAGTCGCGGGTCGTCGGAAGCGTTGGTGGTCGTAGACCTGCCATTCATGTCGTACCAGGTTGATGCCGCAGAAGCGCTTCGGAACGCCGGCAGACTGATGCAGGAGGGCGGGGCCCATACCGTGAAGATGGAAGGGGGCGTGTCGATTGCAGGCACGGTGCGACGCATGGTTGACGCCGGCGTGCCGGTGATGGGTCACATCGGGCTGACGCCGCAATCGGTGAACGCGTTGGGCGGATACCGGGTGCAGGGACGCACCAAAGCAGCGGCGCGTCGGGTGTTGGACGACGCCTTGGCGCTGCAGGAGGCGGGGGCGTACTCGGTGGTGCTGGAGTGTGTTCCGGCGCCTTTGGCCAAGGTGATAACCGAACGGCTGACGATCCCCACTATCGGTATCGGGGCCGGGCCCGACTGTGACGGGCAAGTCCAGGTATTTCACGACATGCTGGGCCTGTTCCCTGACTTCGTACCCAAGCACGCGCGGAAGTATGCCGAGTTGGGTTCCGACATGACCCGAGCTTTCGAGTGGTACGCCGAGGACGTGAGGAACGGCGCGTTTCCCTCGGAGGCCGAGAGTTTTACGATGAATGAACGGCTGCTGGTGGAGTTGTTGGGTGAAGAGAGTTGAGTTCTTCACCGGGGCGGGAACGCGATGGCAGGGTCAGCGCGTTCGATGTACTGATCCACCGGAACGGACAGTTTCTGGCCGCCTTCTATGTTATTTGGTCAGCGCTGACGGCCATTCTGGCGTATTCGCGAGTAGCGGCGGCGGAAAATCCACCGTTGGCGTGGACTGAAATTGCTATAATCGTTATCGCGTCCGCGGCGGTTACCGCTGCCGTTGCGATTCCCTTGGCTTTCGGATTGACGGAGGGGGTACCCATGGTTTTGGCCAAATTGTTGACTGACCGATACCGACAGGAAGGTCGGGTGGAAGGTAGGGAAGAGGGTCGGGAGGAAGGTCGTGAAGAGGGTCGGGAGGAAGGGCGTGTGCAGAGCGACAGGCTCTGGGACGAGTGGAACGAACGCCGCTTGGCAGCGGAACGCGAGGGCCGGCCGTTCACCGAGCCTACTCCTTCTCAAAACGGGACACATTAGGTTCGAAACGGAACACTTGAGGGAACCCTCTGTTGACCAAAGACATGCTTCGCTGCACACCGGCGTCGGCCGGAGCTTTCGGCTGAAATTGCCTCTTGACGGCGCAGCCGGGGATCGAACCGCTGTACAATTCGCGGAGGGGGTACCCATGGTTTTGGCCAAATTGTTGACTGATCGATACCGACAGGAAGGTCGGGAGGAAGGGCGTGTGCAGAGCAACAGGCTCTGGGAGGAGTGGAACGAACGCCGTGTGGCAGCGGAACGCGAGGGCCGGCCGTTCACCGAGCCTACGCCTTCTCAAAACGGGACACATTAGGCTCGAAACGGAACACTTGAGGAAACCCTCTGATGACCAAAGACATGCTTCGCTGCACACCGGCATCGGCCGGAGCCTTCGGCTGAAATTGCCTCTTGACGGCGCAGCCGGGGATCGAACCGCTGTACAATTCGCGGAGAGGGTACCCATGGTTTTGGCCAAATTGTTGACTGACCGATACCGACAAGAAGGTAGGGAGGAGGGTCGGGAGGAAGGTAGGGAAGAGGGTCGGGAGGAAGGGCGCGTGCAGAGCGACAGGCTCTGGGACGAGTGGAACGAACGCCGCCTGGCAGCGGAACGCGAGGGCCGGCCGTTCACCGAGCCTACGCCTTCTCAAAACGGAACGCATTAGGCTCGAAACGGAACACTTGAGGCAACCCTCTTTTGACCAAAGACATGCTTCGCTGCACACCGGCGCCGGCCGGAGCTTTCGGCTGAACTTGCCTCTTGACGGCGCAGCCGGGGCTGGGACATTCGATTGTTGTGGTACGGATCGAGGCGACTCGGGAGTCACTGAGCGATGCAAGCACTTTCGGCAACAACCTGCACTATGGCAACGAGATTGCCACGCTTCGCTCGCAGTCACTGAGCGATGCAAGCACTTTCGGCAACAACCTTCACTACGGCAACGAGATTGCCACGCTTCGCTCGCAATGACATTCAGGATAATCGAACGGCCCTAGCAGCCCGGGATCGAACCGCTGCACAATCGAACCGTTGCACAAAGGAATTGACCCAAATGCCCAAACTTGAAGGAAAAACCGCCATTGTAACCGGAGCCAGCCGAGGGATTGGCGCGGAGATCAGCCGGCTGTTCGCGGCTGAAGGGGCGCGAGTAATCTGCGCCGCGCGCACGGTCAACGAGGGCGACCATCCGTTGGAAGGCTCGCTCTCCAAGACGATCGCGGACATCCAAGAAGCCGGCGGCGAAGCCACACCGGTGGCGGTGAACATTTCGCTTCCCGAGGACTGCGAGCGCCTGGTCGAGGAGACCCGCAGCATCTACGGGCCCGTGGACGTGCTGGTGAACAATGCCGCGCTGACGTACTACCTGCCCATTAAGGATTTCCCCATCAACCGATGGATGCGGTCGTGGGCGGTCAACTTCCATGCGCCGTTCATTCTCAGCCAGTTAGTACTGGGGGACATGATCGAGCGCGGTTCGGGAAGCATAGTCAACATCTCCTCCGGTTCGGCGGTGGGTCCGGGACGGGGGCCGTACACCACGCCGCCGAACAACGGCACTTGCTACGGGGCCGAAAAAGCGGCCCTGGAGCGTTTCTCGCAGGGGTTGGCCCAGGAAGTGTACGAGTATGGGATTTCGGTTTCGGCGGTTGCGCCGTCGCTGGTGGTGCCGACGCCGGGAACCGTGTTCCACAATCTGGTTGAAGGGATGGACGACCCTCGGGGCGAACCGCCGGAACTGCTGGCCCAGGCCACGTTGTTGTTGGCCTCCGAGCCGGCGGACAAGGTCACCGGACGGGTTTGCTACAGCCAGCAGATACTGCTGGAATTTGGTTGGATTGACGAAGGCCGCGGGTGGGGTGTCGATGATACGCGTGGGCCGGGCAGCGGTTACAGCCAAATGTAATCTTTGGCGTGATAAGATGGCCCAAACGCCGGCATAGGAGTACCGCGATGGAGTTCCAGCTCAGCACAGAAGACGCAGCGTTCCAGAGTAACCTGCAACAGTTTATCGCCGACGAATACGTCCCGGAATGGGAATTGGGAGAACGGGCCTCCACCGAGGAAAATTGGCAGCGGACCCTGGACGTGCGGCGCAAGCTGGCTGACCATGGGTGGCTGACCATGCACTGGCCGGAAGAGTACGGAGGCCAGAAGGCATCCCCGGTTCGTACGGCCATCTTCAACGAAGCGATGACATACCATCGTGCTCCGGGGCGAGACAACTTCGGCGTCAGGATGATGGGCGCGACGTTGATGATCCACGGTACCGACGATCAGAAAGCCGAGCACCTGCCGCCCGTAGCCAAGGGCGAGGTCCAGTGGTGTCAGGGTTACAGCGAGCCGGAATCGGGCTCCGACCTGGCATCGTTGAGCACGCGCGCCATCCGAGATGGTGACGAGTTCGTGGTCAACGGCAGCAAGATCTGGACATCCATGGGTCACCGGGGCGACTGGATTATGCTGTTGACCCGGACCGACACCGATGCGCCCAAACACCGGGGAATCAGCTTCTTCCTGGTTGATATGAAAACGCCCGGGATCGAGGTCCGACCGATCATCAACATGGGCGGCCGGCACGAGTTCAACCAGGTGATTTTCGATAACGTTCGAGTTCCAGCGCGGAACATCGTAGGAGAGGAGAATCGTGGTTGGTACGTTGCGGTGACGTTGCTGGACTTTGAGCGGTCGGGCATCGATTACTCAGCGGCGGCCCGGCGTCATCTCGACGATACGCGCCAGTGGGCGGACGGCATCAGCAGGAACGGCAAGCCGCTCAGCCAGGAACCGTGGGTGCGCAACGTGCTGGCGGACCGGTATATCGAGTGCGAGGTGGCACGACTGATCGCGTACAACGTGGCCTGGATGCAGGGCGAGGGGCTGGTGCCCAACAAGGAAGCCTCAATGTCCAAAGTGTTCGGCAGCGAGACGGTGCAGCGAACCACGGCTTCCTGCCTGGAGGTCATGGGGATGTACGGCGGTTTGCGGGACGACAAATGGACGCCGATGGAAGCGGATATGCAGGAGCACTGGCTCCGCGCGTTCTCCCACACCATAGCCGCCGGCACCAGCGAGGTCCAACGCAATATCATCGCATCCCGCGGACTGGGCCTCCCCCGAGGTTAGCTATTACCGTTGATGCCTGGTGGATGTCGGCGCACGCGGAATGCAGTTGCCGGGTTCCGTCAGCGGGCTGGTTGAACGAGACAAGTATGCCGTCGATAGGCTTCTGAATATTCCGCACGGCCGCGATCTTGCCGTCAGGACAGTCTGGATAATCGAAACTAGAGAAACCCGGCCCAGGTTGGTCACGGCGTACCCGAGTGTGAGGCAGAAATGATCTCAGAACACGATCGCGTTGTGCTCATTTCAGACATCGTCGGCGAAGCGGTTAGGGCTGGTGACGTCGGCACTGTGGTGCATATTTATCCTCAGCATGCCGCATATGAAGTGGAGTTTTTCTCGCTGGACGGGCAAACGTTCACCGTGGCCACAGTCGAGCGGACACTGGTTCGACCGGTGAATGGATTGGATGTTGCCCATGCCAGGACCGTTTCTGCGTCGGCCTGAGCCAGCGTTGGCTTGATCTCCCGCGACTAACACCAAATTGGATGGTTCCGTGATGCCCGATGACTCCGCCAGCCAACCCGTTCTGTACGCTCTTGATTCCGAGGGGGTCGCCACCCTGACCCTGAACAACCCGGAGCGGCGCAACGCGCTGTCGTCGCCGACGCTGGAAGCATTGGAAGGCTTGCTGGCGCAGATGGCCGGCGACCCGGCGGTGCGTGTCGTGGTACTGCGCTCGGAAGGGCCGGTGTTCAGCTCGGGACACGACCTGAATGAGCTCGTCGACGGCGACGCCGATGACTACACCCCGGTGTTTGAAGCCTGCGCCCGGGTGATGGAGGGGATCCGGCTGCTTCCCAAACCGGTGATCGCGCAGGTGCAGGGTCTGGCCACGGCGGCCGGATGCCAACTGGTGGCGACCTGCGACATCGCGGTGGCAGCTGACACGGCGGCGTTTGCCACGCCGGGCGTGCAGATCGGCCTGTTCTGCACCACGCCGGGAGTTGCGGTGGCGCGGTCGGTGATGCCGAAAAAGGCGATGGAGATGCTGCTGACGGGGCGTCCGATTTCGGCGCAGGAAGCGTTGGAGTTCGGACTCATCAGCAGGATTGCGCCAGCGGACCAGTTGGGAGAACAAGTTACGGAGTTGGCGCAGCAAATAGCGTCGGCCAGCGCGCACACATTGGCGTTGGGCAAGTCGGCGTTTTACCAGCAGATTGAAATGGACCGGCCATCCGCGTACCAGTTTGCCAGCAAGGTCATGGTGGACAACCTGCTTGCGGACGATGCCAAAGAGGGCATTTCGGCGTTCCTAGAAAAGCGGCAACCGGTGTGGACGACCTGACGGTCACCAGAGGAAATCATGGCACTGAAAGAGTTTATCAAGGGGTCGTTCGACGCCAATTGGGAGTGGCTGGTCCGTTATGTTGACGGGCTGACCCAGGAGGAGATCGAGTTCGTTCCCAACGAGCAGTGCCACTCAATCGGGTTCATCGTGTGGCATTATGGGCGGGCGTTAGACATGTGGGTCCAGTCGCTGGCGAAGCAAGAGCCACAGCTCTACGAACGGGAGTGGGCGGAGCGTCTCGGCTTCGCGCCGGAGCCGATGAACGTAGGGTTCGGCTACAGCGTCGAGGACCTGGTCAGTTGGCATTGTCCCGGGAAGGCCCTGTTGATGGAGTACGCCGATGTGGCCCGCAACAACCTGCTCGATTTTCTGAGCGGGCACGACGACGACACGCTGGTGAGCACCCAGATGACCAACCGCCGGGGCGAGGGCATGGCGGTGGCGGACATGTTCCGCCTGCTCATCTGGGAGGTGAACCAGCACGGCGGCCAGGCCGGCTACCTGCGAGGGATGCAGCGCGGCCTGAACCAGTAGACCAGTGAAGATCGATGGCGTTGGGGGCGAATTACCGTTCGCCCCTACTCTTTTTACGCACGGAGGCACCAGAATGGCATCCAGCAGCCTGCGATACCGTTATAACCCGCTGCACCAGGACATTATCTGCGCGGAGACTGCGATCAACGACCTGGCGGCGACGGTGGACAGCCTCGGCGCCAGCCGGGCGATGATAACCTGCGGGCCCACGATTCTGTCGGCTTGCGACGTGGTACCGCGCGTCCAGGAGGCGCTGGGATCGAGATACGTTGGGACGTATTCGGGTGTAGCGCCCCATTCGCCGGTGGACACTGTCGAAGCCGGTGCAGCGATGGCGCAGGAGACCCAGCCGGACATCTTCATCAGCGTCGGCGGCGGCAGCACCCACGACACTACCAAGGCGATGGCCGTGCTTCTCGCGGAGGGTGGCGACATTCGCGACTATGCCATCATCTTTGAGCCGCCGGACAAGATCACGGTGCCGCCCACACCGTCGCCCAAGCTCCCAATCCTGAGCGTGCCGACCACCATGGGATGCGCGGAGTTCAGCCGTGGCGGGGGCGGCGTGACTGACCACAGCCAGGGGCGCAAGCTCAGCATCGCGGGGGATGGGGTGACCCATCGCACGGTGGTCATCGATGGCCAGGCGCTGGCAACCACGCCGCTGCGCATCCTCGTATCCACGGCAATCGGCCAGCTCCGCATCGCGGTTGAAACGGTGTATTCCACGGGTCACAATCCGATTGGCGACGGCATGGCTCTGCACGCAATCCGCCTGCTGTTTGAAAACTTGCCCCGTTGCAAGGACGGCGACATCGACACGCTGCTGGCCACCAAGACCGCCTGCGCCATGGCGTCGTTGGCGTCCTTTGGCGGGCTTGGGTTGAACACCGCCACCTGTCATCACGTGGGCGGGTTGTATGACGTGCCCCACGGCGAGGCCAACGCGATCCTCCTACCTCACACCATGCGGTACAACCTGGACGCGTGCGCCGACCGTCAACGGCTGATCGCGGAGGCCATTGGGGTCGCCAGCAGCACGATGACGGACGAGGAAGCCGGGTTGGCCGCCGCCGACGCGGTGGACGGATTGTGCCGGGAGCTGGAATTGCCGCGCACTCTGCGAGAGGTGGGCGTTCCCGAGGACGGGCTGGAGTACATCGCGACGGCCACGCTGCAAGACCGGAGCCTGAGCACCAACCCCAAGCCCGTCATCGACGCCGGGCCGATCATGGAAGTGCTGGGCGCGGCCTACTGACGGGCAATCTATAGGTTCTCGATCTGCACGGGTTCCACCGGGTCGGCGAGGTCGAAGCGGAAGACCCGGGAATAGAAGTAGAGCTCGGCTTCCAGGGCGCGCTTGATGTTTTGGGCGCGGCGGAAGCCGTGCTGCTCGCCTTCGAAGGGCAGATAGGCGCACGGGATGCCCTTGGACCGCACGGCGGCGAACATCATCTCGGCCTGATTGGGCGGGACGATACGGTCTTCCAATCCCTGGAAAAGGATGATTGGACAGGACAGTCCTTCGGGGTGGTGGATCGGTGAGCGGGTTCGATAGGTCTCGGCCCCCTCGGGGTAGGGAGCGACCAGGCGGTCGAGATAACGCGACTCGAACTTATGGGTATCCTCAGCCAGGGCGGTGAGGTCGGAAACACCGTAGTAGCTGGCGCCGGCGGCAAACACGTTGCGGAAGGCCAGCGCGGCCAGGGTGGTATAGCCGCCGGCGCTGCCGCCCCGGATGGCCAGTCGGCTGCCGTCGGCCAGGTGCTGGTGTACCAGGTGCAGGGCGGCGTTGGCGCAGTCGTCCACGTCAACGACGCCCCAGTTTCCGTTGAGCAGTTGCCGGTAGGCCCGGCCGTATCCGACGCTGCCGCCGTAATCGACGTCCACGACGGCGAACCCCCGGGTCGTCCAGTATTGAACGGACAGTTCGAGGGCGCCGGACGCGGCCGCCGTCGGACCGCCGTGGCTGAGGGTCAGCAGCGGGGGCAGGGTACCGTCAGGCGCAGCGTACTCCGGGTTCCGTGGCGCATAGTACAAAGCGTGAGCGGGGCGGCCGTCGGTGGACGGGAATTCGATGGTTTGGGCGGGCGAGATGTAGTCGTCGGAGATCTCGGCGGTGGATGACTGGCGCACGGTGTCCCATTCGCCGGTGCGAAGGTTGGCTCGAATCAGGGACAAAGGACGGGTGGAGTCGCCGGCGATTACCGCGGCAGTGATTCCGGACACGGCCAGATCGCCTCGGCCCATCTCGCCGGCCGGGACGTTGACGGGTCTCATGGCGCCGGTGCCGGGGTCCAGCAGGTTCAGTGACCACGCGCCGCGACGGTTGATGGCGCAGACGATATTGCCGTTGGCCGCAAAGCCGTAGGTGTGGGAACCGAACACCCATTGGGGACGAGCGTATTCCGCGTCATCGGGATGGAGAGGCTCCGCGCCGTCGTTACCGAGTCGATAGAGGTTCCACCAGCCCGATTGATCGGCCACGAAGTGCAGAACGCCGTCGGGCGACCACTCGGGTTGGCACACGGACACGGCATCCCCGCCAGCAACCAGCGTGGCGTCGCCCAAGGTGCCGTCGTCCAGCACGGGAGCGGTCCAGAGATGCGTGCCGTCCCAAGGCATGTTGGGATGGTTCCAGGACATCCAGGCCAGGGTGGAGCCATCGGGGCTCAGTCGCGGCGAGGACACGAAGTCCCAACCATCAAAGAGGACGGTCTGCTCGCCCGGACCGTCGGCGGGTACGGCAGCGACGGTGTTGACGATGTTGTCGGGGTCGGAATGATCCTCGCGGACGCAGATGAGGCGGTCGCGCGCGCGGTCGAGCACGGCGTCGGCGTAGCGCAACGGAGCGTCGGGAGTGATGGCACGAGCGTCTGCGCCGGGATCCTGGCGGTAGATGCGCTGGTCGTCGAAATTCGAGAACCACACGGTTCCGGCGTCGGCGAGCCAGGCACCACCGCCGTACTCGTGGACGCGGGTGCGGGCGTTGAATGGCGCCGGATTGACGTCGGAGACCGTGCCGTCCGGTTCCAGGCGGACGATGACGTAGCGCCCGCCTTCTGAAGGCCGGGACTCAGTCCAAAGGATGGCGGCGCCGTCGATTGCCACGCTGCCGATACCGATGGACTCAGCGACTATGGCGTCGGCGGTGATCGGCGAATGCCAGGAACCGTAGGGGGCGATGATTGGAGTTGGAGGGTTGGTCAAGGTAGGTCTCCGATCCTGCACGGTCAGGGCCATTTGGTTAGAGTCGTGGGAAATGATACGAGGAGGCGGCGGCAGGTCATCGGTTTGTGTCAAGAGGCATTGCTATGGCAACGAGATTGCCACGCTTCGCTCGCAATGACATTTGGGAAAATGAACGGCATTGGGGATAACGAATGTCCCTGACTGCGATGCCCAAATCGACTCAGGTCTGAACAGTTACCTCCTATCTGGTCAGCCGAGAATGGGCGTCGGGGGTTGCGACACGCAAATCAGGCGACGGCCGGCATGACTTCAGCGGCCACGGTCTCCATGGCGGGGAAAACCACTTCGGGGTCGCCCGAGTACGGGGAAACCACGATGCGCGAGACGCCGATGTCGGCGTACGCCCGGGCGTTGGCGCGCATTTCGGCGGGCTCGGTACCGAGGGCGAAGCGGCCCGGCCGTCCGCCCTGCAACGGGACACTGACCGAAACTGGGATGGTGTCGGGGTCGCGGTCGGCGCGTTCGGCCTGCTCGTGCAGGTAGCGAATGCCCTGGGCCAGGTCCTCGGGCGGCATCGCTGTGGGGTGCCAACCGTCGCCGTGGCGGGCGGCCCGGCGAATGGCGGCGCGGCTGGTGCCGCCGATGATAAGCGGGATGCCTTCCGCACGAACCGGACGCGGCGAAAACGCCATGCCTTCAAATTGGAAGAACCGGCCATTGTGACGCGGGTCGTCGTCGCACCAGAGGGTTTTCATTATGTCAATGGACTCGTCAGTGTAGGGCCCGCGCTCGGCGAAGGGCACGCCCATGGCTTCCAGCTCGGTGTCGATCACGCCCACGCCGACGCCGAGGGCGACACGGCCGCCGGACAACTGGTCCAGCGTGGCGGCCTGCTTCGCCAGCCGCATCGGATTGTGGTAAGGCAGGACGAGCACGCTGGTGCCCAGGATGACCCGTTGAGTCTGGGCGGCGGCGAAGGTGAGGATGGTCAGCGGATCGTAGTAGGGCCGGGTTCCAATGCGCTCGTAAACGTAGCTGACGTTGAAAACGTGGTCACTGGCCCAAACCGAGTCGTAGCCGAGTTCCTCGGCGCGCGCCGCGACGCTGACGACATCCTGCACGTTGGTGAGACCCTGGTTGTTGGAGAGGGAAAAGCCGATGTTCATGGGGGACCTCGCAGCGGGCGTGGGGATCAGTCTTCGAAGAAGCGCCGGGGGTTGTCGACCATCATGGCCTGGACATCGGCGTCGGCAGCGCCCAACTCAATGAGGCGGGGCAGGACGTTGCGGCTGATGAACAGGTAGCCGTCAGGATTGAATTCCTCGCGTTCCCGGCGCAGGTCTTCCGAAGGCTGCACCACAGGGGTCGAATGGTCGTGGGACAGCATCAGGCGATGAGCCCAGCCGGCGTCGATGAGTTGCTTGACCACCTCGGTACGCCGCTCCCATTGAGGTGTCTCTGGGGTACGGCCACCGGGATAGCGGTCGAGGCCGAGCCACACGCCTTCCTCGAGGAGGCCGACCAGGTAACCGACATCGGTGTCGTCGTTGCTGTGGCCGATGTAGACCCGGTTGAGGTCAACGCCCTCCTCTCTCAAGATGCGCACCTGCTCCTCGCCGACCCGGTCGGGAGACCAGGTGTGGGTGCTGATGCGGGTACCGGTGGCGTTGCAGGCGCGTGCGGCGGCGCGCAGGATGATCTCCTCGTTTTCGGTGATGCCGCCCCGGTCGCTGGCAACCTTGATGATGCCGGCTTTCACGCCACTGTCCTCGATGCCCTCCTCGATTTCCTTGATGAACAGGGCGGCGACCCGATCCACGGGAGCGCCCCAGAAGATGCGCGGCACGGAGAGATGGTTCCCGGTGCAGGGGATGGCGTGGACACCGGAGCGCCGGCTGACCTCCTGCATCATGGCCACGTCGCGGCCAAGGTCGAAGGTGGTGACATCGATGATGGTGCGGACGCCGCCGGCGTGGGCTTCGGACAGGGCGGCCGTGGCCGCGTCGGCGATGGCCTGGCGGTCCTGGAACCCCGGGTAGGTTGCGGCCGCGCCGGCGGCGCCCAGGGTGATGTGCTCGTGGCTGAGAGTGAAACCCATATCGGCGGAGTCGATCGGGCCGAGGACGGTGTTGACTTGTGACATTCCGGTTGCCTCCGACTATCCAAGGTGGACGATTTCGACGTTGCCCCAATGGCGCTGGAAATGCTCGGCGAGGAGGCGCCGGTGGCATTGTTCCGGCTTGTCCTCGCTGCACAGCAGGCAACTGTCGGCGATTATATCCTGCGGGATGGCGGCGCGAATGAGCCGGCGCTCAATCAAGGAGTGGAAGATGGGTTCGTATTCCTCCCAGGTGACGCGCTTCCCCCGGTAATCATCCAGCAGCGCGTCGGTTGGCGACAGGCGGGGCAGATGGACGTAGTCCATGTCGCACAGTTCGCGAAGAAACCAGGGGAGGTCGCGCTTTTTGGAGAAGCCGGCCAGCCCCGAGGTGTTGCGGAGACGCACGTCGACGACTCTTTTGGCGCCGGATTCTCGCAGCAGGCCGAAGAAGTCGGCGGCGGATTTTTTGGTGAAACCGATGGTGTAGAGCTTCACAGCATGTCCTCCCATGGATCGTCGGTCGGCTGGAGGCTCGTGGTCACGTAGGCGAATTTCTGCGCCTGCCGGTCCAAGGCTTCTGCGATCACCTCAGTGCGGGACCGGAACATGTCGCCTTGCGGTGGCAGCTTGTGGATGTCTAACAGGCGGCCCATGACTTGGTCGTGGCTTTCGAGGGAACCATCGGCGAGGATGTGGGCAACATCAACATCCCGGTCGGCCAGGCAGCGGGCCACCAACAGGGTTCGGTGGCATTCCAGAGGTTCCTTTTCGGTGCACAGAAGCGCGACGCAGTTTTGTTCTGCGCCGCGAATGACTCTGCGCAGGCCGTCGTCGAACGGGTCGGTTTCAGCCACCCGGTCGTACTGGACACGACCTTGGGCGTCATAGCACGAGCGATCGACGGGTCGCCCGCCGAGCTCGCCGCCCAGATAGGCGTAGGTGATGCCAATGTCGTCGGTTAGATGTGGCGCCGGAAAAGGCGGGAATTCGAGTGGCCCTTTGAGCCTTTTAGCCTACCCACTGGATTCTCGCTTTGAACTGGTTCAAGGCTGACCATGGCACCAATTTTTCATGCTGTAAACGGCCAACCACGATAGCGGGAGCTATTCGCTGCTGAGACGCGAAGTTGTGAACGTCTGATCCAGTGAATCGGTCGCGCGCAACAAACTGGTCCCAATCTTGACGAGGGATCAGAAGATTAGACGCCCATTCATTTGCTTCAGCGTCGAGCCCGGTTATTTGACCCTTGTCATCATCGATGATGATCTCTCCGGAATCCTCGCTATGCAGCAGGATGTGCGCTGCTTCATGAAAGAGCGTAAACCACAAATGGTCGTTGCTCCGATACCGGCCGCTCAATTGAATAACCGGTTTCGTTGGGGTCAGCCACCAAGCAGCCCCGCTAAGGGCGGTCTGCGACATAGGCTTGAGGAGTGATAGCGCGACACCTGAGTTATTGCATAGATCCTGCGCTCGTTCAAAAGCGGGCCCGGTTTCCCCACTGGTGAGTTCACGGATTTGTTCCAAGGCGTCGCGGAATTGCGATTGATCGTAATCGGGGCGTTTTGGCCATTGGGCTTCGATGGCACCCACGCGCAGCCACGTTGCCAGTGCGAATTCGTCGCTCCTGAAAGTCGGAGAATGCCGATAAGCTACGTTGGCCGAGCCGTACACAGCGTCCCATTCCGCGACAGAATCAACGTCAAAGAATGACAGTAGTTTGAACACTGCATCGGCTTCGGATTCAGGTTGGTCAATTTGGTCTCGGTGAACTAATTCGGAGACCGGAAATTGACCGGCCCAAGTCCCAGATCCAGGTCGATTACTGGCTGCAAGTCGCTTCTGGTACTGTTGATACTTGCGCTCGATACCTAGCCACGCCTGAGTTGGCAGCCCTATCTCACGCTCGAATTTTTCCGCAATGTCAAGGTTCATCGCGGCCGCGCCATTCAGGATGCCGTCGAGGTCAGATTCAGTCATGTCGCAACGTACGGCGAATGTTGCGGGTGAAATTCCGCGATCTCGGAGGCGCTCCTCGAGGATTTGTCCAGGTGGAACGCCGTAGTCTGGCAGGAATTGCTTTACAGATGACGGCATGGCGCACCCCCTAATGATAGTCGATTACTTCAATGATGGTGACGGCGGTAACTCGAGAAATGTCAACTCCACCCGCCGCATGCATAGGCATGGGGTCATGGTTTGGTTCGAATATCAATCGATAAGGTTGTACGAGGTCTACGGTATACTGGCCTTGGCGGTTTTGGCCAAGCGCGTGACATCGTTCCGGTGGACCAGCAGGTACTTGCGCCAGTGATTCGACATGCTCCAGAACCGACAGCCTGTTTCCGACGGCTCGTGCAATCCGATCTCCAAATTCACGAATTAGTGATTTTTCTGAGCTGAATGTTTTTGCAAGCCGCCGATTGCTAAACCCAATTTCCACACAAAAATCCTTGTTTAGGTACTTTATTTTAGCATCGTTAGCGCTTCATTAAGGTAGGCGATTGCGGCGCGTGCGTTGAGCTGGTCGTCGGCGTCCCGGAGGCGGCCCTCGGCGTCAATGCTGACGTGGGACCATTGGGGCAGCAGAGGGGAGAGCAGTTCCGCCATATTGCCGGCGTGGAGGCCGCCGGCCACCACCAGGCCCAACTCCGGAGCGGCGGATCGGATGGCCTCCAGGTAGTTGGCGGAGCGGGCGGCGTCCAGCGGCAGGCCAAGACCCTCGGAGGCGTCCACCAGCACGTCGGTTACCAGGCCGGAATATTCGGCACAGCGACGGGCGAGTTCGTCCGGTTGGTGGTTGGCGGATTCCATCGCCTCGCGTCCCGCCTGGAAGACGATTCGGGACGGGTGGCAACGCTCGCGATATGTTGCCAGGGCGGCAGGGTCAGGCCAGGGAGCGCCACGGGTGGCGTTGATCTGAACCCCGTGGCAGTTTGGGCCGCCTACTTCGGTGGCGTGAGTCAGCGCGTCCGCCAGGTCGGCGCCGGGCTGCGGGCGGTAGTGGACAAGGTTCACGCAGCGCGAATCGTTGGAGAAGATGGCCGCGATACCGTCGGGCGACGGGCAGCGGTTGGGAGCGTCACTGGGATCGCCGGACAACAGGGCGTTGCTCAGCAGAACGCCGCACATGAGCAGACGGCTGGGTTCTGCCGGGAGGGTTTCCAGTACGGATTCCACTTCACTCTGGGAGCAGAAGCCGGTGATGCCGATGTAGGGCACTATTTTGGCGATTGTCACGCTGTGCTCGGGTTCAAGCAGGGTGATGCGATTATCGTCCTCGGGGATGAAAAAGCGCGGAAGTAACGGAGCGATGGAATCGCTTTTGGCGAGTGGCCGTGCTGTGGGGACGAGATTGCCACGCTGCGCTCGCAATGACAATCAGGGAAATCGAGGCAATGACATTCTGGAAAACCGAATGACCCTGCGGGTTGAAGGGTGTGGCTAGACGCCAAGGCCCAGGGTTTCGGCGGCCATCTGGCGGAGCAGGTATTTTTGGACCTTGCCGCTGGAGGTCATGGGGTAGTCGTCCATCAGGACCAGATGGCGGGGTATTTTGAAGCTGGCCATTTTCCCGCGGCAGAAATCGCCAAGGTCGGCGTCGGTGATGGCCTGGCCCGGCTCGACGACCACACAGGCGCAGGCGACCTCGGTGAGGCGCGGGTCCGGGACGCCGATCACCTGCACCTTGTTGACCGCGGGGTGCTCGAGGAGGAACGCCTCGACCTCGGTGGGGTCGACGTTTTCGCCGCCGACCTTGAGTACGTCCTTGTAGCGGCCCATGAAACGGATGCTGCCGTCGTCGCGCATGGTGGCGACGTCGCCGGTGTGGAACCAGCCGTCGCCGTCGATGGCTTCCGCCGTGGCCTCGGGTCGCTTGTAGTAGCCCTGCATGAGGGCGTAGCCGCGGACGCAGAGCTCGCCGATGGTCGATGGCGGCTGCATTGCGCCGGTTTCGGGGTCGATCACCTTGAACTCGTAGCCGGGCAGGGCGTGGCCGCTTTCGACGCAACGGTCGTCCTCGGGGGCGTCGAGGAAGGAACGGGTGGCCCCGACGCCGACCTCGGTCATGCCCCACGCCGACAGGGAGGGGCACAGTTTCTCCTGGGTCAGGCGCGCGGTGGGTTCGCTGGAGGCCATGCCCACGGCCAGCAAGATGGTGCGGAGGCTGCTCCGGTCGATGTGGTCCACATCGGGATGGTGGGTGAGGTCGAAGAAGTGGGTGTCGAAGCCGTTCATCACCGTGGCCCGCTCCGATTCCAGCAGGGACAGGACTTCTCCGGCATCAAATATGGTGGTCAGCACGATGCGGGCGCCGGTGACCCACGACATCAGCGGGCCCTCGTAGAGCCCGAAGCAGTGGAACAGGGGTAGATACATCAGGATAACGTCGCGGGGGGACACGGCCATGCGGTTCGCGGCGTCCGTGATGGTGCGGATGGGGTTGTGGCAGTGCATCACGCCCTTGGGGAAGCCGGTGGTGCCTGAGGTGTACATCAGGAGGAAGGTGTCGTCGGGACTGACGGCGGCTTCGCGTTGGGCCAGTTCTTCGGCCTTCACCTCGTCGGCGCCGGCCAGCATGGCATCCCAGGCGATGGAGCCGGCCGGGCGGTCTGCGCCGAGGACGACGACGTTGCGCAGCGCGGGGAAGGCGGGTGGGTGGAGTTCCGCAGCGTTGCCGGTGTCAACCTCGGGAGCGACCTCGCGCAGCATGTCGAGGAAGCTGACCGGACCGGAGCGGTCCATGAGGATCAGGGTGGTGGAATCCGAATGCTTGACCAGGTACTCCATGTCGGTGGTACGGAACCGGGTGTTGATGGGAACGAGGACGGCGCCGATCTTGGCGACAGCGCCAAACAGGAACAGCCATTCCGCGCGGTTGGGCATCCACAAGGACACCTTGTCGCCCGGTTGCACCCCGAGGTTGATGAGCGCGCGGGCCACGCGGTCGACCTCGGCGCGAAACTCGGAGAAGCTCCAGCGACGCCCCTGGTACATCAAGGCCTCGCGGGGTCCGAAGCGGTCGGTGGCCTGGTTGAGCAGGTCGCCTATGGTCTGCTTGGGAAACCAGTCGGACATGGGTGCAAGCCTCCGGTGGTCATTTGCATGGCGGTGGCGGACCGGCGGATGTGTTGCCACGGGCCTATGGCAGGGCCTTCAGCTCCGGCATCACTGCGTTGGCGAAGAGGCGCATGCTGGCTTCGGCGGCAGCGTAGGGCATGGCGGCGTAGCTGAATGCGCCGACGTAGGTGTCATGGGCGGTGCGGTCACGGATCTGCAGAATTTTCTCGTAGCATTGTTCCGGCGTGCCCCAAACCTGCAGGTTGACGAAGAAGTCCACGACCTCGTCGTCGCCATAGTCGAACATCTTCTCGGCGACCTTGCCGTAGTATTCGTAGCCCTTGATGTCCTTGTGGTGGTCGGCCTTGAACTGGTAGTGGTCCATCACCGTGTGCCAGTAGCCGCCGATGTACCGGCGGGCCATGTCGCGGGCGTAATCGGCGTCCTCGTGGCAGAAGGTCCAGCAGGCGACCACCGGGGCCGGCGGGCCGGCGGAACCGGCGCCGTGGCTTTCGAGCCAGGCGTTGCGGTAGTTGGAAAGGTCGCCTTCCACCTCGTCCCAGGGCTTTTGGGGGATCACCAGCATGCCGACGCCGAGCTGGGCCATGATGCGGCTGCTTTCGGGCGAGATAGCGGCGGCGTAGGCGCGGTCTTTGAAACTGCGGAACGGGTTGGGCCGGATCTCCCGCCGTGGTTGCTTGATGTATTCGCCGTCGAACTCGCAGAACCCGCTTTCCAGGCCGGCCAGAAGGCACTCGGCGGACTCGATGAAGCGAGTGCGGGATTCGTTCATGTCGACGCGAAAACCGTCGTACTCGATCTTGGCCAGGCCGCGGCCCATGCCGAGGATGAACCGGCCGTCGCTGAGGTTGTCGAGCATGGAGACCTGCTCGGCGACGCGCACCGGGTCGTGCCAGGGCAGGACGCAGACCATGCTTCCCAGCTGCATATCGGAGGTGCGACCGGCCATGTAGGTGAGGAACTGGAGCACGTCGGGGCACATGGTGTAGTCGGTGAAGTGATGCTCCACGCCCCAGATGGACTCGAAACCCAACGGCTCAGCCAAGTCGGCCAGACGGAGTTCCTGCCGATATACATCGTAATCGGTGGTGAACTTGCCTGGGTTCTGGAAGATGGTTGCGGCGCCTACGTGCATGATCGCCCCTTTGGTTCGCGGGATAATTTCGGCACTGGTGGTGCTATTACGAGGCCCGCACTTTGTCGGGAGCGCAGGCCTGCATGACTGCCTGGGTCGAGGCGATCTCGGGCCGCGCGGAGATCACGCGAACCAGGGCGACATCCAGGCCCTGGGCCAGCTTGGCGAAGGCGGCGGCGGCGCCGTCGGGCTTGCCGTAATAGCCGACGGCCAGGAGGGCGTCGGATGGATAGGCGTCGGCCACCTCGTCCATATCGCCGCCCCGCGTGCGGATGGCGTCGGCGCCGGACAGTTCTTCGGTGTAGCCCATCCGCTCGAAGTGGGCCCGGTAGCCGAATTGGCGCTCCCGGGTCGTGGGAACCGCGGCGCCCAACGGGTAGCCCAGGCAGTTCTTGGCGAAGGCGCGGCGGGCCACGTCCTCGTCGTCGTCGACGCAGATGCGGATGTATTCCACGACCTTGACCTCGGATGGGTCACGCCCGACGCGGTCCGCTCCCTCGGCGATGCGCTCCCGGCTCCAGGCGATCTGGTCGGGCGTGCACCAGTTCAGGCACACGCCGTCGGCAACTTCACCGGCGAGCCGCAGCATCTCGGGACCCAGGGTGCCGAGATAGACGGGGGTGTCGGGAGCGGGCCGGATGGCCAGGCGGATGTTGTTGTAGTTGATGTGTTCTCCCTGGTAGTTGACGCGTTCGCCGCGCACCAGGCCGCGAATGGTGGTCAGGTAGTCGCGCATCAGGTTGAGGGCAGACACGCGAGGGAAACCGAGGTCGCGGCGGTTGGCCGGGCGATAGGCGCCGCCGGCGCCGACTCCGAGGATGAACTTACCGCCGGTCTGTTGGCTCATGGTGCCGCCTGACATCGCGAAGCCGATGGGCGTGCGGTACATGACGGGAGAAACGCCGATGCCGGTGGTCAGCCCGCCCGCGACGACGTCGCAACTGGCCTGCCAGCGGCGGGCGCACACCTGGAACGAATCGGTGCCGATGTTTTCGGGTGTCCAGATGCTCTCGTAGCCCAGTTCAGCGGCCTCGCGGGCCAAGTTGGCCTGATCGTCCCAATTCATGCCCAGGGTGTGGTCCAGTCCGACGCCGATTTCCATTGAATGTGCCTCCGATAGTCGCGCGAATAAACAGCAGAATTCTACCACGGGAACACTGGGTAACTGTTCAGAGTTGGTGAGGCGAATTGGCGGAACTTGGTGTGCGGGTGGCTGGCTTTGGGGGCGGTGGTTATGTCATATAACTGGGATGGATACCGAAATCGATCTCAGGACTGCCGACCGGGATGTTCTGATTGGCATCATCGTCCGACAGCAGGCCATCATTGAGCGGCTGGAGAAATGCATTGCCCAGTTGGAAGGGCAAGCCAAACCCAAAGGCTCCCGCCGGATGCCCGGTCTGAAACCCAAAGCAGACCGGGAGCCAGCACGTCCCAAGGAACCTCGCAAACCCCGACCTCACGGCTTTGCCCGAGCCCGCATGACGCCCACCCACCGCGTGGAGCATGTGGTGGAGCAGTGTCCCGACTGCGGGACCCAGTTGTCTGGGGGTTGGGCCCAGCGCACTCGGGAGGTGATCGACCTGCCGCAGGTTCCGGCGCAGGTAACCGAGCACGTTTACCTGACCCGCACTTGTCCCCGCTGCCGACGCTGCTGTGTTCCCAAAGCGCAACTGGACGGCGTGGTGATGGGCAAGCAGCGCCTGGGGATCAACGTCATCAGCCTGATTGCGGTCCTGCGGGAGGAAGCCAGGCTGCCGTTGCGCACCATCCAGTGGCACCTGGATACCGTGCATGGGCTGCAACTCAGCCTGGGGGCCATCGTGGCGGCCACACAGCAAGTGGCTGGCAAGGCCCAACGGGTGGTGGCGGACATCCTGGAACAGGTCCGAGGCAGTCCGGTGGTCCACGCCGATGAGACGGGTTGGCGACAGGATGGACACAACGGCTACGTGTGGACTTTCAGCACCCCCAACCTGCGGTACTTCCTGCGACGGAACCGGGGCAAGGCGGTAGTGGACGAGGTTTTGGGCGACGATTTCGCCGGTGTGCTGGTCAGCGACTTTTACGCCGCCTACCACCACTATGCGGGTCCCAAACAACGCTGCTGGGCCCACCTGCTGCGGGACATCCACGACCTGCGATCACTCTACCCAGATGATGGATCGCTGTCCCAGTGGGCTGACGCCGTCCACCAACTCTACCGTCAGGCCACGGTCTTTACCCACCCCGCAGAGCAACAACGCCGCACCGCCAAAATGGCCCTGGAAAGACGATTGCTGGTCCTCTGCCGGCCCTACCTGGATGACCCGTCAGCCGCCCAAGCCAGGCTGTGCCGACGCATGGAGAAACACATCAAAGAACTCTTCGTCTTCGTGGCCGAACCGGAGGTGCCGCCGGACAACAACGCCGCCGAGCGCAGCCTGCGCCATCTGGTGGTCAGCCGCAAGGTCAGTGGGGGCACCCGCTCGGACCGGGGTACTGCCACCAAGATGACGCTGGCGTCAATCTTCGGCACCTGGCGGGCACAAGGTCTCAACACCCTCAACGCCTGCCGTCAACTACTCGCTTCCCCTCAAGTCTGAACAGTTACAACACTGGGGTTCGGCCTCACGCGCTGGGTAGGCCTTCAGGGATCCGAAAGGATCGCCCACCTTGGGTCAACGAGGCCCGGTGCTATAATCGGCGGCGGTCTGCGAGGGAGGGTCTAGGACTTGGCCACACTTCTGGGCGCCCGGGCGAGCGAGACCTTCGGCTCGTTCCGGCGGCGCGACTTTTCGCTGGTCTGGGTGTCCGCCAACATCGCCATGGCCGGCCGGCAGATGGAGATCATCGCCGTACTCTGGTTGGTGCTGGAGTTGACCGGCGACGCCCTGCTGGTCGGCCTGGCTGGCGGGTCGGCTCTCGGTTTGGCGTTTCTTTCCGTCTTCGCCGGCGCGGTGGTGGACAGGATGCCGCGCCGGCTGCTCATGGCGGCGGGTCATTTCATCGCGGCGGCATTGGCATTCCTGCTGATGGCGCTCCTGCTGATGGATGCGCTGAAGGTCTGGATGATCTTCGCAATCATCCTGGGCGGCGGTGCGTTCCGGACCATCGAGCTCCCGGTGACGAATGCCCTGCTGATTGATACGGTGCCCCGCGAGCGACTCACCAACGCGGTGGCCATGCTGGGTTTCGGCCAGAATCTGACGCAGTTTGTGGGGCCCATTGCCGGGGGGTTCCTGTACACCCCGCTGACTCCTGCGGGACTGTTCGGCTTCATCGGCGCGATGTATGTGATCGGCGGTTTTCTGGCCCTGACAGTACGGACCCGGAATGCGACCGCGGGCCACACCACGCCTCGCCAGATAATCGTCGGCGTGGCCGAAGGCATGCGTCATGTCTGGCAGCGCAAGGAACTGTTCATGGCGCTGTTGATTGCCGCGATGTACAACGTCACCGGCTTTCCGTTCTCCACCGCCCTGATGCCGATCTTTGCCAAGGACACCCTGATGGGTGGCCCGGAGGTGCTTGGCCTGCTCAACGGAGCGATGGGCGCGGGCGCGGTAATCGGCGCGTTGGTGGTGGCCGGCCTGGGCGATCTCCGTCGGCAGGGTTGGTGGCTGGTTTGGGCGGTCAACGGCGGATGGCACGGCTCGATGATGCTGTTCGCGGTCGCCGTGATGACGCTGCCGAGTTTACTGCCGTTTACAGCAGTACTGGTGGTGGCCCTGGCGATCAAGGTGCTGACAGGAATAGGGCGTTCCGTGTCGTTGGTGCTGGTGATGACGCTGCTGATGGGCAACTCCGATCCGGAGTTTCGGGGCCGTATGGGCGGGATGCGCGTGTTGTCAATCCAGGCACATTTCCCGGCCAGTGCACTGAATGGATGGATGGTGACGCAGATCGGAGCGCCGTTGACGGCGCTGTACCTGGGGATCGCCGGATCGGTGGCGGTGTTCTTTTGCCTGTTTTCCCGGCGGCTGCGGGAAGCGTAGGCCGGGACGCGGCGCGATTGACCATACCGAGAGAAGAGCAATAGAATCCGTCGCGAGGTCCATTCGGAGTTGAGAGGGGCACCATGACTACTGGACAATTATCGCAAGGAAATGGCGAACGGCTTGCCGAAGAAACAGTTCGCGACGAAACTGAAAATAACGATATTGAAGAGGCCGTGAATTATCGCATCACTAGCTACGGAGTGGATTTTGATGTTGAGGGATTAGTGCGGAGAATAAACGGTGGGGATATTTTTGTGCCCGATTTCCAACGGGGATTCGTTTGGAATTTTAAACAAGCGTCACAATTCATCGAATCCCTCTTACTGGGACTTCCGGTGCCCGGGATATTTCTCACCATGGAACCAGCCACGGAAAAATTGATGGTGATTGACGGACAGCAGCGTTTGAAAACCCTCCAATATTTCTACTCAGGCAAATTTGGGGATGGCGAGCAGAAGTTCGCGCTACAAGGCGTGACACAGAGTTTAGCCGGGAAACAATACGCGGACTTGCGTCAACCAGATAGGCGACGCTTGGACAATTCACTCTTCCATGCCACTATAACCCGCCAACTGTTCCCAGATGATGGGATGAGCAGCGTATTCCATATCTTCCAACGGCTGAACAGTACAGGACAGCGTTTAACCCCACAGGAAATCCGCCAAGCGATGTACCGCGGCACTTTGCTGGACAATATAAGAGAGATGAACGTCGACGGAAATTGGCGCACGATATTCGGCCGCACTAGTCCGCGACAGAAGGACCAAGAACTGATCTTGCGCTTTTGGGCGATGCACGTGAACTCGGAGAAGTACGCTGCGCCGATGCTAGGCTTTCTCAACGACTTTGCTGTCGAACATCGGAACCCTGACAAGAATTTCTAAACCGCGGACGATATTTGTTTAGAGAGGTGATGGAACTGTTCAATATTGCCGTTGGCAACCGAGCGTTCCGCACCGACGGTAGCAGACAAATGAATGCTGCGGTTTTTGACTCGATGTCGGTCGGCTTAGCTCGACGCATAGCCACTAAGCGAGAAGCCGAGCCCAGTCCCGACACCATACAGGCTGCGCATGATGCGCTTCTCAAAGACAGCGAATATATCGCCAGTGTTTCAGGCGGTACTGCTCAAACGCAGTCTGTACAAACCCGCCTCCGGAAAGCAGCAGCTGCATTCGGAGGATTGTGAAATGCAAAACGCGAAGGCTCAGAACCAGTTGCAGGAAATCCTGGAACTGTTCAGGGAACTTGGCGTAGCGAGCAGAATGCAGGTGCATTGGGGACGTTACTTATGCATCATGATCGCAAGCTTGCTTGAGAATGCAGTGCAGGCCATATCCGAGGAATACGCTTACTCGGCAGCGGGCGGTAACGTGGCGCAATATGTCAGCAATCAGATCGCATTCACTGTCGGCAATGCCAACTCTGATAGCATCGTGAGAACGGCAAGAGCATTTAGCGAAACCTGGGCTAACGACCTGCGGTCATTTTTGGCGGACGACGACCGACAGTCTGCCATCAATACTATAATAAGCCAACGAAACCTCATCGCCCACGGTGAACAGTCCTCCGTCTCGCCGGCACAAATGAGAGCACATCTAGAAAAAGCCGTCGCAGTGTTAGACTTTATCGAAAACCAATGCCTTGGGTTGTCCCCACCAGAACATTAACCGACCGTTCATTCGCCATTAGGAGGGACCAAAATGACGACACCGAACATTCCCACCGAGGAACAAGTGCTGGGCTGGTTCGATTCGCTGAGCAACTGGGGCCGCTGGGGCGACGACGACGAACTGGGCACCCTGAACCTGATTACGGACGCCAAGCGGAAGGAAGCTGCCGCTTTGGTGCGCGAGGGCGTAAGCGTCACCTGCTCTCGGTTGCTGGTGCCGGAGATGGCGCCGGACGTAACCAGCATTCCTCCGCTGCACTATATGGTGTCGACCGGAGAGTCCGCGCCGTCTGAAGGCGGCGGGGGAGCCAGCGATTTCATCGGCGTGTCGTTCCACGGCCTGACGGTCACCCACCTGGACAGCCTGTGCCACCAGTTCTGGAACGGCAAGATGTACAACGGGAAGGACGCCGGCCTCATCAACAACGCCAACAAGGCCGGAGCCGGCGCCATCGATACGGTGCGCAATGGCGTGGTTACGCGCGGAGTACTGCTGGATATCGCCGCCGTGAAGGGCAAGGATTGGCTGGACGCCGCCGAGCCGGTGTTCACCGCGGATCTGGAAGCGGCCGAAGAAGCGCAGGGCGTTCGGGTCACCGAGGGTGACGCGCTCTGCATTCGCCTGGGATGGTACAAGCGGCGGCAGGAAGTGGGCGCTCCGACGGCTGCCGAGGGTCGGCCCGGTTTGCACGCGGAAACGTTACCGTGGCTTCGAGAACGGGGAGTGTCCATCGCAGCCTGCGACGCCTCATGGGACGTTGCGCCCAGCGAGTATCCGTACCTGGGCCTGCCCATCCACAAGGTGGGGATCGTCGGCATGGGGTTGTGGCTGATAGACGCCGCCAATTTCGACGAAGTGGCTCCGGTGTGTCGTCGGCTGAACCGGTGGGACTTTATGTTCACCGTCGCGCCGCTGCGCTGGCACAACGCCACGGGGTCGCCAGTCAACCCTCTGGCGACGTTCTAGGCGGTGCGGATGTCCAATTACGACGACTACGGGCCGGGTCTCCTGGCTCCATACCGGGTACTCGATCTCACCGACGGGCGCGGGCTACTCTGCGGCAAGATGCTTGCCGACCTGGGGGCGGATGTAGTCCAGGTGGAACCTTCGGGAGGCAGCCCGGCCCGAAAGATAGGCCCGTTCTACAAGGACGAACCAGGCGCGGACCATAGCCTGTTCTGGTGGGCGTATTGCGCCAACAAGCGCGGCGTCACGTTGGATGTCAGCCGGGCGGATGGCGCGGCGCTGTTCCGGCGACTGGTTGGTCAGGCCGACTTCATCATCGAATCCGCCGACCCGGGGCACATGAACTCGTTGGGTTTGGGTTACCCCGAGTTGCAGGAATTGAACCCGCGACTGGTCATGGTGTCCATCACGGCCTTCGGCCAGGATGGGCCATACGCGGACTACGCGGCCTCCGATATCGTCGGTATGGCGTTGGGCGGGTTCATGCACCTGACCGGCGACGGGGACCGGCCGCCGCTGAGGGTCAGCATGCCCCAGTTCTACCAGCACGGCAGCGCCGCCGGAGCCGCCGCCGCGATGATCGCGCACACGCATCGGCAGCTGACAGGAGAGGGGCAGCACGTGGACGTGTCCTGCCAGCAGGCCGTGGCGCGGACGCTGGCCCATGCGCCGCAATACTGGGACCTGGAGCAGACCATCCTGCGCCGAATGGGCGCGTATCGGGAGTCGGCGGGCGGGACGTTCACGCGCATCAACTGGCCGTGCAAGGACGGATACGTCAACTTCCAGCCGGGCGGCGGTACGGCCGGCGCGGCACGTAGCGTTCGATCGATGCTGGCCTGGATGACCGAGGAAGGTATGGGAAGTCCTGAACTGGACGCGGTCAACTGGGAAGAGCTGGGCTATGGCACGGCGCGGGCGGAGATCATGGAGCAGACGGTGGACGCAGTTGCGCCGTTTTTCATGACCCACACGCGCAACGAGCTGGCCGACGGCGCACTGGAACGACGCATACTGCTCTTTCCGGTGGCCACGCCCAGCGACATTCTGGCGCACCGGCAATTGGCGGCGCGGGACTACTACGACCAGATCGAGCACCCCGAACTCGGTGAAACCGTGACCTACCCGGGGCACTTCGTCAAGGATATGCAGGACCCGAAACGTGTAGGTGTGCGGCGGCGCGCGCCACGCGTTGGTGAGCACAACCGGGAGATCCTCGGCGGGGAGCTGGGGTTGCAGGACCGCGATCTGGCGCGGCTGTCCGAACTCGGCGTGATCTAGCAGCGAACGGAGTAGTTGAACGATGGCAGACTTGCCTTTGGATGGGTTGAAAGTTCTCGACTTCTGCTGGGTCGCGGTGGGTCCGATGACCACCAAGTACCTCTCAGAATATGGAGCGACGGTGCTGCGAGTGGAGTCGGCGAAGCGACCGGAGACCCTGCGACGGGCCGGCCCGTTTGCCGGGGGCGAGTCCGGCATCAACCGGTCGGGCTATTTCGCGAACTACAACGCCAACAAGTACGGCCTGTCCATAGATATGGGCCATCCGAGCGCGCCCGAGTTGATCCTGCGCATCGCCGAGTGGGCGGACGTCATCACCGAAAACTTCACGCCCGGTACCCTCGAGCGCTGGGGTCTGGGGTACGAGGAGTTGCGCAAGGCCAACCCGCGGGTCGTGCTGTTCAGCGCGTCGATGCTGGGCCGGGGCGGGCCGATGCAGGCGCAGCCCGGGTTCGGCGCGGTGCTGTCGTCGTTGGCCGGCTACACTAACATCATTGGCTGGCCGGACCGTGGGCCGGTGAACCCCTACGGCGCGTACACCGACTTCGTGTGTCCGAAGTTTGCGGTGGCCGCGATACTGGCCGCCGTGGACCGGCAGCGCGCCACTGGTCTGGGGACGCACCTGGATATGTCCCAACTGGAAACCAGCCTGCACTTCGGCGGGCCGATGCTGCTGGATGCCGCCGTCAACGGCCGCGAACCGGACCTGGTGGGGAACCGTCACCCGTCCGCCTCGCCGCATGGGGCCTATCCGTGCGCCCCTGACGCCCACGGCGAAAGCGACCGCTGGGTCGCCATCGCGGCGTTCACCGACGAGCAATGGGCCGCACTGCGCGGTGAGATGGCGGCGGACGGCGTGGCGGAAATTGAATCGGGCGAGTTCCGCACCTTCCGGGTTCGAAAGGCCCACGAGGACAAGCTGGACGGGATCATTGCGGGCTGGACGGTGCATCACGACCGCCACGAGTTGATGAGCCGGCTGCAAGCGGTGGGCATCCCGGCGGGTGCGGTCAACGATACCCGCGACCTGTTCGAGGATCCGCAACTGCGCCATCGGGAGCATTTCACCTGGTTGGACCACCCCGAGATGGGGCCGTACGCCACCGACTATACCGAGGCGCAGCTCTCGCTGACCCCGGGCCGGCTGGACCGTCCGGCGCCGCTGCTGGGGCAGGATACGGAGCACGCGCTGCGGGAGATTGTGGGGTTGAGCGAGGCGGAGTACCGGGAGTTGCTGGAGGCGGGAGCGTTGGAGTGATGGCAGGCCCAGGTATTGCCATTTGAATTCGCACTGGAAGGACCGCCCGTGTCACAACAAGCCCACCGTCGCAACCGAGTGGAGAGGCGGGTGCAAGACGTGCGTGCGGCCGCGGATCAATATTGGGACGGCTCACCACCCGCTGACGGGACAGTTGCGGTGAGCATGGTGTACATTTTCGATACCGTCCCGTGTGATGTTGACAATATTCTCAAGCCGATCCTAGGCGGGATGAAAGGGTTGGTGTACTCTGATGACAGCTAAGTTTCTGACTTGGTGTGTAGGAAGAGGGACTGCGAGCAAACCCTTCACACAGCGGGTGTGTCGCACGTCTTCGATGAATGTTATTGTAGCTACAGCCAATTCCGGTACATTCGCGTAGATGAGGGCAATAGCCAGATCGTCCCGTTATGATCTATGACCTGACAATCAACGAGCAACAAGTTGCAGACGTATTGGCTGCGGAGTACCGCGCGAAAGGCTATAAGGTGTCGCGAGAGGCACCGCTGGAATTTCTTCCGGGGTTCCGCGCTGATTTGTTGGTTGAAAAAGACGACGTGGTAGAAGTGGTGGAGGTCAAGACGCGCTCGTCGTTATTTGCCAATCCCGGCATCAAAGAGATCGAGCGCATCATAAATGCCCAGCCCGGATGGAGATTCCAATTGCGGCTGGTAGGCGAACCTGAAAAGATTGCCGTCGCAGAAAATGCTCCATCGCTGGGTGTATCGGGCATAGTCCAACGAATGTCGGAAGCCCAGGCGTTGTTGGATGCCGGATTTGTCGAAGCGGCCTTTCTGGTGGCTTGGACTGCCGCTGAGGCCGTCGTGAGAGCTCTGGTTTCGGCCGAGGGTATCGCCGTAGACCGTGCCACTGACCCAGCCTATGTGCTTGGTGTGGCCGTTGCGTACGGCGCGCTGGATAGGGACGAATATCGCCGTTTGGTTCGGCTGATGAAGTACCGGAATGCCATCGCCCATGGATTTGAAGTAAGCGATTTCACCGGCACATTGGTCACAGATTTGATTGCGTCCGTCAACGCCCTACTGGAGGAGTACGGCGGGCCGGTCGGATCTGGTGAAGTAGCTGAATGACTAGCGGCATCGCCTTTGCGTTACTAGCCATCCACATATCCGCGGGTTCGGTGGCACTGGCTATGGCTGGGGTTGCGCTGGTTACCGCGAAGGGCGGGCGGTGGCATGTGCTGGCAGGGCGGGTTTATGCCGGAGCAATGACGGTGGTGTTCCTGACGGCGATCCCGCTGGCGTTCTTCGGGGGCAGCACTTTCCTTTTTCTGATCGCCTTGTTCAGCTTCTACCTGGTGTTTGCCGGCTGGCGATTCGCGCGCAACCGGCAACGGAAGGCCCATCCGGTGGACTGGGTCGCCGTCGCCGCCATCGGACTCACCGGACTGGCGATGTGGGGGTACGCGGCGGTCCTGGGTTTCAGCGGCAGTTCTCAGTGGGTGACAATGCTGGTCTTCGGCGGGATCGCGTTGGCGCTGGGGGTGGCGGACGCCAGTTTCCACCGGAGGCAGCCGGGCGGCGCCCGTCGCGTGTCGCGGCATCTCACCAACATGATGGCCGGCACCATCGCGACGATCACGGCGGTGACGGTGGTCAACGTCGATATGGACCCGGTGTGGGTTCCCTGGATACTGCCCACGGTGGTCATCACGCCGCTGATCGCCTGGTGGAACGTGCGCGTGCTGCGCCGCAACCGCGCAAGTTGACACTCGAAACGCGTTGCCGCTACATTGTCACTCAAACATGTTCACCCCAGTTGGATGAGAGGCCGCAACTATGCTGAAAGATCGAATCCACGACGAATTGCTTTCACCGGAAAACCTGCGCAACCCGTATCCGTATTACGCGATGTTGCGGGAAGAAGCGCCGGTCTACTGGAACGAGAAGTTCGACACTTGGGTGATCACGTCATACCAGGCGGTGGTGTGGTCGCTGCGCCATCCGGAGTACTTCTCGTCCGAGGTGTTCCTGCGGGACGATAAGCCACCCAGTCCGCCGATTTCGGAAGAGGACTTCTCAAAGTACAAGTTCAATCTCGACTACATGAACAATTGGTTCATCCGCCGGGACCGGCCCGATCACCTGCGGATGCGGCGCGCCGTCCATCCGGTGTTTAACCCCAAGTACATCGACAACCGTTTCCGGGCGATGGTACAGGGCATCATCCAGGACCTCTTGAAAGACTTTGATCCGCAAAGCGGGGATATGGATGTGCTAAGGGACTTCGCCAATGCCATGCCGGTGCTGGTTATCGCCAACTGGCTGGGGATGCCGGTGGAGGACCGCGAGTTCCTGCGAACGCTGTCCCGGCAGTTGCTGTCGTTGGATCAGGAATCGCCGGACCGGCACACCCGGGTACACGAGGCCATTACCACCCTGAATGATTATGTCAACCCACTGGTGGAAGAGCGTGTCAGCGAACCATCCGATGACCTGCTGTCGGTCCTGGCTATCGGTGAACGCGAGGGGGAACTGAGCCGGGAAGAGGTGCTGGGCAACACCCTGTTGCTGCTCATCGCCGGCCACCAGACCACGATCAACCTGGTGGGCAACGGGACCATGGCGCTGATGAAGAACCCCGAGCAATGGAACATGCTCAAGGAGGACGACAGCCTCCTGGTACGCGCGACGGAGGAACTGCTCCGCTACGATTCTCCGGTGAAGCGAGCCCCGCGTATCGCGCTGGAGGACATCGAACTGGGCGGCGAGAAGATCCGCGAAGGTGAGAAGGTGATGACCATCATCAACTCCGCCAACCGGGATCCGATGGCCTTCGAGAACCCCGAGGATCTGGACATCACGCGCTACCCGAATCCGCACGTCGCTTTCGGCGGCGGGATCCACCATTGCCTGGGAGCCAACCTGGCTCGTCTGGAAGGGCAGGAAGCGTTCCGGGCGCTGACCCGCAAGTTCCCACCGTTCAAGTTCGCCAGCGATCCGAACCAGCTGGAGTACCATAACCTGCTGAACATCCGCGGCGTGGTGAGCCTGCCGGCCGAGTGGTAGCAGCCACGGCTGGATACCGGTCAACACAAAAAGGGGCGAGTGCGAATTCGCCCCTTTCCGCGCTGTGGGTGTTTGATCTGTAGGTTTCCGTTCTGTAGGTATTCGTTCTGTAGGAGACCAGGCGGCTACGGTTCAATCATGCCGTACCCGACGTTCTTGACGGTGCGGAAATAAGTCTCGGCGCCGTTTTCCAGCTTGTAGCGCAGGCGGCGGATATGGACATCCACGGTGCGTGTACCGCCGATGTTTTCCACTCCCCAGACGTTGGCTAACAGCTGGTCCCGGGTGAATACCTTGCCCACGTTGTCCATCAGGAAATGCAGGAGTTGGAACTCCAACCAAGCCAGGTCCACCGGGCGACCGTTGGCGCTAACCTGGTAGGTGGCCGGGTTAAGCGAAATCCCGCCCACCCGTATCGAGTCGGCCGAACCCAATTCAATCGCCCGGCGTTGAGCCAGGCGGAGGATGCGTTTGACCAGTTCGGTGGGGGCGCAGGGCACGGCGACGAAGTCATCGGAATCTTCGTAGAGATCGGGCGAATCCAAATCATCGTCGGCGACGCATCGGAGCACCAGGGGGCCGTTGTCATCGTCCGGTTGCACGGGCAGATCCGCGTCCGGAGACAGGAGCAACACCGTAGGAGAATCGACACCGTAGTCGAAGTCCGCGTCGTAATCGCAATCCGCACCGATCACCTCGATGGCGCCGGTATCAGAAGCGGCGGCGAGTGCGCCTTGGATCATTTCCCAACCCGGTCCCAACAGGAGGACGCGAGGCGCGACGTTGTAGGTTTGATAACTTCCGTGCGTGGTCATCGCCGAACCTCATCAGCAACAAACGGATAGATTGGAAGGCCGCTGCCGATGGTTTTATATTGGGCATAACGGATTAACGGCCGATTACGAACTGATTACGCTTTTGTTAAATGCTCGGTTAGATCCGAATTGGTGGTGTCCGCGGGCAAAGGCCGGGCGGACGGCACCGAAGTAAACGGACACTGCAGGAGAACTCCGGTGCGCTTCCCTCCCCTGGTTGAAGGGCGATTCATCAAGCGACTGAACCGTTTCGCGGCTCTGGTTGACGTGGAACGCAAAGAATATCTGGCGCACGTGCCCAATTCGGGTCGAATGGGCGAGCTTTTGGTGCCGGGGTTTCGCGTCCTCCTGGCGCCGGCTCCGAGCGGAACCGGCCGGAAGACGAGCTACGATCTGGCGCTGGTGGACACCGGCAGCGTGCTGTCGTCCGCCGATGCCCGCCTGCCCAACAAGCTGGTGGCCGAGGCGTTGGCACAGAGGCGTATGCCGCAGTTCCGCAGCTACCCGGTGGCGCGAGGGGAGCAAGTCTATGGGGATAGCCGCCTGGATTTCCTGCTGGAAGGGCCCGCGGGCAAATGCTACGTCGAGACCAAGTCGGTTACGCTGGTTGAGGATGGCGTGGGTTTGTTTCCGGACGCTCCCACCATTCGGGGAGTGAAACACCTGCGCAGTTTGATGGCGGCGCTGGAGGAGGGACACCAGGGCGCGGTGGTATTCGTGATCCAACGTGCGGACGTGGAGGCGTTCGCGCCGCACGACGAAGCAGACCCGCTACTGGGCGCGACGCTGAGGCAGGCGCACGATGCCGGAGTGGCGGTTTGGGCGTACCGGTGTAGCCTGACTGAGCAGGGCATCGAACTTGCCGACGCGGTGCCAGTGCTGCTGTGATCCCGATGTTCCATTGCTACTCCCGCCTGGTTCGATGCAGGTGAACACGGCCGAGACGCAGCCCGGGCTGTCGGAGATATACCGGCGGTTGCTGAACGCTTACGGCCCGCAGGGTTGGTGGCCGGCGGCCAGCCGGTTTGAGATGATCGCCGGGGCCATCCTCACCCAGGCGGCCGCGTGGCGGAACGTGGAATTGGCGTTGGACAACCTGCTGTCCGCCGGGATAGACGGGTGGCCGGAGATCCACGCATTGCCCGTCGAGGCGCTGGCCGAACTGGTGAGGCCGTCCGGTTACTACAACGCCAAGGCGCGCAAGCTGAAGGCGTTCGCACATCACGTGTGCGAGCGCTACGGCGGCAGCCTGGACGACATGTTCTCGGCGGACACGGAGACGGTACGGGGTGAGCTTTTGGGCATTTACGGGATAGGGCCGGAAACTGCGGACGACATCCTGGTGTACGCGGCCGGGAAGCCGTCTTTCGTCATCGACGCCTACACCATCCGGATCCTGAAGCGGGTCGGACATTCACCGATGGAGCGCGACAACTACCAAGGGTGGCAGGCGTTGTTCCATGCCAACTTGCCGGCCGATGTCTCCCTGTTCAATGAGTTTCACGCCCTGTTGGACCATCACCACAAGGCCGCCTGCACGAAGAATGCGCCGCGCTGCCACGGTTGTTGTCTGCTGGACATCTGCGCGCACGGCAGCAGCAGCATTCAGGGGTAACCGGTGCTATGATGACGCCAACCGACGCGGAACCGGAGGACAGGAAATGCAGGTAGTCAGGATCTACACGGGCGAGGATGGCGAATCGCACATCGAAGAAATGGAGCTGCCCTTCGAGCAGGTGGGCCACGCGTTGAGGACCGCGACCGAGGCGGCCACGGGCGTGCAGTTCAGCAGCTTGAAACCCACCCAGTTGGTGGACTTTCACACCGCGCCGCGACGGCAGTATGTCATCACGCTGCAGGGCCAGGTGGAGATTGGGCTGGGCGATGGCACCAAGCGGATCTTCAACATTGGCGACATCGAACTGTGCGAGGACCTGAGCGGCCGCGGCCACACGACCCGCAGCGTCGGTGATGTTGATCGAGTCAGCGTGCAGATCCCACTGACCGATCAGACACCGGGCGGCGGTCTCGACGTTTAGCTGTTGACGTTGCAAACGCGCCCGCAAGTACCCGGGCTCTGCCCCACACAGGCGATCAAACGCAGGAGAGGACCATGCCAATTGCCCCGCTAGCCGGCGACCTGGAGATGTACTACGACGACGATAACTACACCGATCCCTGGCGGGAGCCGGCGTCGGTCGAGACCATCGTGCTGCATCACGGCAACGCCAAGAATGCCCGGCTGTGGTACGCGTGGCCGCCGCTGCTGGCCCGGCAGTACCGGGTGATCCGGGTGGACGCGCGAGGCTTCGGCCGTTCAACGGTGCCGGAACCCGGTTACGATTGGTCCCTGGAGGGCTTCGCCGGAGACCTGCGGAACCTGCTCGACTACCTGGAACTGGACAAGGTGCACCTGATCGGAGAGACCATCGGCGGCACCATCGCTCTGCAATTCGCCTACCAGTTTCCGGAACGGCTGCACACGGTGACGACGTGCACGTCGCCCTACAACTTCACGGGCGTTGACACGTACCAGAATTACCATCGGCTGGTGGAGGAAGAGGGTGTGGAAGGCTGGGCGCGGGCTACCGGAGGACGCCGGGTCAGCGCGACCGCGGCTCCCGGGCATCACGAGTGGTACATCCAGCAGATGGGCCAGACGTCCCGCCACGTGGTCCTGGAGACGCTGGCGTACCTGGGCACGCAGAACCTGACGGAGAAACTGGCGTCAATCCATACGCCGGCGATGGCGATGGTCGGCGAACTGAGCGAGGGCGACATCCCCGACCGCGCGCAAGGGCAGGCCGACCGGATGCCCAACTGCACCCTGGCGCGGGTCCCGGGAGCCGGGGGTTATGTGCAGCACTCCGCGCCAGAAAAGTGCGTGGAAGCCTGGATGGAGTTTGTTGGGACGGTGCACCAGGCCGGCTGACCGCAGAGTCATAGGGATCGGCGGTCAAGTGGCCGTCCGATAAGATCGAGATCAGCGAGACGCGCCGGCGATGGTTCACACGGCGCGTCTCGGGGTTTGGGTGCACCGGGTTTCGGGGCGGCGCGGTCGGCTAGAACAGTGACTTGGACTGACCGCCGTCCACGTTGATGCAGGCGCCGGTGATCAGGCCCGCCCGATCCGAGGCCAGGAACGCCACAGTTTCCCCGATGGGTTCCGGCCAGCCGAACTTGCCCATGGGGAGATTGCGGTCGATGAACTCGCCCACAACCTCGGGGGTGTTGTTCTGCTGGAAACGGTCCCAGGTGCTCCCGGGGAAATCGATGCTGCCGGGGGCCACGCAATTCACCAGCACGCCAGTCTGGGCCAGTTGCAGGGCCAGGTGCTTGGAGAAGGCGATCATCCCGGCTTTGCCGGTCATGTAGTCCACGGAACCGCCGTGTTCGCGGCCGTAGATCGAGGCGATGTTGATTACGCGGCCCCAGCCCTGGGCCTGCATGTGAGGCAAGGCCAGCTTGGTCATGCGGACCGCTGAAATGAGGTTGACCTCCAACCCTTCCACAAACTGTTCGATCGAGGTCTCGTCGAAGAGGACGGAACCGCGGCGGCCACCAACGTTGTTTACCAGAATGTCGGGAGCGCCCAGGGCCGCCGTGGTCTGTTGGAGGAACCGGTCCGCGTCGTCGGAACTGGTGACGTCGGCCTGGCTGCCGTTGGCGTTGATGCCGAGCGCGGTCAGCTCGGACACGGTTTGCTCAACCTGCTCGCCGTCGCGTCCGCAAATGGCGACCGCACAGCCTTCCCGGCCCAGGGCCAGGGCGCACTGACGACCGAGACCACGACTGCCGCCCGTGATCATTGCAACCTTACCGTTCAGGGTCAAATCCATGGGAACTCCTCCCTTATGTCAGGTGAAATCGGAACGGTGGAATTATAGCGGGTTGACCTCTGCTATGAATGTCCGTCGCGGGCAGGGTCATTCGATTATCGTGGAAGGCAATGATACGAGGCGGAGGGCGCGGGTCGACGCAGCGGGTTTTGGCAAGAGTCATGGCTCACGGAACGAGATTGCCACGCTTCGCTCGCCATGACATTCAGGGAAACCGGCGCAATGACATTGAGGGAAACCGGATGGCCCTGCAGGCCATCTTGTAGCACACTCACCCCAGTTGCGCGGGGTACGGCCGGCCAGGTCGGGGGCTCCAAAGCGTCAGGCAAAACGATCAAAAAAGGCGCGTGATATAATGCGCCGCGATCACTATTCGAGCGGAGCACTGATTGGATGATTAAGCGGTTTTCGGTTCTGTACGTGGGGCAGATCGACCTGGACAACGTTGGCGCGGAAGGGACTCCGGCCGACCAGCGGCGTTACACCAACGACCAGTTGATCCAGGCATACGATCACGCTGAAGCGCTGGCCAAGCACATGGACGAGCGTGGGTTCTACTGCATGTGGATGGCGGAGCACCACTTCCAGCACGAGGGTTACGAGTGCATTCCCAACCTGATCCTCATGGGAGTACACCTGGCGGGACAGACCAAGAACCTCAAGTTCGGGCAGGCGTTCAACATCATCCCCATGTGGCATCCGCTGCGGGTGGCCGAAGACTTCGCCATGGCCGACGTCCTGACCGGCGGGCGCATGATATTCGGTGTCGGTCGTGGTTATCACAGCCGCGAGGTGGAAACGTTCGGCGCGCCGGTGATTGACAACGACGCGAACCGCGAACTGTTCCTGGAGCAGATGGAAGTCATCCTGAAGGCTTTCAACGAGGACTCATGGAGCCACAGCGGCAAGTACTACACGATCCCGCCGCAGGTGCCCTATCGGGGGTATGACCTGAAAGAAATCACCATGGTGCCGCGGCCGGTCAGCAATCCGGTGGAGATCTGGCAACCTATCGCCAGCGGACGGACGCTGAACTACATCGCTGAAAGGGGCATCAAGGCGATGGTGGCGTTGACGGGCGAACTGTACGCGGAGCAGATGATCACCCAGTATCACGACGCCGCAACGGAAGCGGGTCGCGACATCCCGCTGGGCGGTGACATGGCGTTGGGGTTTGGCTTCTACATCGCGGGCAGCCGGGAAGAGGCCATCGAAAAGGTGCGACCCTTCCACGACGAGCGCTACAAATGGTTCGCCCCCTTTGGGTTCGTGCGTTACACCGACGAGCAGGGTCGGCCGTGGGGAACGCCGGGCGCGCCGGCCCGAACGCCGCGCGTCGAAGACGGTGTGGAGCAAAAAGCCTGGTTCTGCGGCAACCCGGACGACTTCATAGCGTTCCTGCGCGAGATTGAGGACAAGTATCCCGGCCTGGAGGACATCGTGCTCCAGTGGCCGGAAGGCATGCCGTGGAGCGAGTTCCGAGAGCAACTGTCCATATTCGCTGCCGAAGTGATGCCGGCCTTCGCGGAGCGAGAGGCTGTCCTTCCGGTCGGCGACGACTAGGCGCGAGGACGGCAGCGTTGGAGCAGTTGCTTGGCGAACCCTGAGCACGTTGCTATCGCCAAGAGGCGAACCTTCGCCATAGCGCGCTGGCGGGCGCGCGAGTTTCAAAGCCGCCCGCGCCTGGATCTTTCGGGCGCCTACCTCAGCGGGATCAAGATGCCCGGCGTCGATTTGGGGTACGACGATCTGACCCAGATCGACCTGACGTCGGCAGATCTGAGGCATGCCAATTTCGTCGGAGCCCGCCTGAGAGGGGCGCACCTGTCGCGCTGCAATCTCAACCGGGCAAACTTCGCGGATTCGCATGCGGCTGAGGCCACGTTCCTGCGCTCCGACCTTAGAGGCAGCAACCTCGACAACGCGGACCTGCGGGGAGCCGACCTTTCCAACTGCGACATTGCGTTCGCGACGCTGGTGGGCGCGAACCTGGCCGGGGCGGACCTGACCGAAGCCGATCTGACCATGGCAGACCTGACCGGCGCCAACCTGAGCGGGGCCAAGTTGAGCGCGGCGTGCCTGGACGTGGCCAATCTCACCCGCTGCGATCTGCGGCGCGCGACGCTGGTGCGGACTCGCCTGGATCGGACGTTGCTGGAGGACGTGGTTCTCGATATGACCCTGTTCGCGGACTGCGATCTGAGCGCGGCGTTGGGGCTGGAAACATTGCGCCACGATGGGCCAAGCATGGTCGGGGCGGACACATTGGCGCGTTCCAACGGCGGAATACCCGAGTCCTTCCTGCGGCCGGCCGGAGTGCCGCCGGAGTTCATCGACAGTCAGGCCGGATCAGGCGATCAGACCATTCCCCACCGGCGGGTCCTCCTGATCGGTTCAGTGGCGGATGACACCGTCGTGAGGTGGCTGGAGACGGAACTGAGGTCGCTTGGGCTGCAATGCTGGAGTCTCCTGGCGGACGACGAGGAAGCGGCGTACAACACCTCGGTGATCCCCCCGATGAGCCGCTTCAAAGACTTCGACCGGGTGGCGCTGCTCTGTTCTAGGGGCGCGTTGGAAAGCCCCGCCTGCTGGAGACTGTACCAGGAGATCATGCAGCGCCAGGCGACTTCAGCGGCCCGGCGATCCTATGTGGCCGCGCTGGCTATGGATGACTGCCTGGATAACGACGGTGACGAGCTGTACCGACAGCTGAAGGGCGGACCGACGGCGCGCCTGCGAGCGCGCAAGGACCGCGTCGGAGGTTACCGGCGCGACCTGCCGGGGGTTCTGACGACATTGACGGCGGAAATCAAGGTGCAGCCGGATATATGGGACGACGAACCTGAGGACGGGGATGCCGAGGCGCCGGCGGAGTAAGGCGGTGAAGGGTCAGTGCGGGTGCTGGGAGTAGTCCCACCCGTCAGGCAGGTACTCGATCCGAATGTCACTGCCCAGCATCAGGCAAGGCTCGCCCCATTGGCTGGCGGATCCGACATCCCAAGCGTCGGAGGCGTCAGCAGGCCGGAGGCGGATGCCGTCCTCGCCGCCGTAGATCAGCATGATAACGCCCTCGCCGGAGTCCTCGGACAGGGCGGCCATGGCGGGGCAGGGTTCGCCGTTTTCCCAACCGACCACGTCGCACCAGACGTCCTCGCCCATTGCGTCCGGAGCCAGGACCCGCACGATGGGCCGCGGGTCGGTCAGCAAATCGAAGACCCGATTGAGGTCCATGGGGCTGTTGCCGTCGGCGACTACTTCTACTTCGTAGAGCATGGTTACGTCTCGGGAAGGGTCGACTGGGCCGCGAAAGCAAGCGGTCGGGGTTGTTCACCGGGTCTTTCGATTATTCGCAAATCGTTTGACCGCCGCGCCTGACTGTGCTCATAAGCCAAGGCTCGATGTTAGAGGGATTCTCTGAATTCGTGCTTCCACAGGAATGACGGGACCGAAATAAGGAACGACGACGAAGAAATCTCGATAACAGAATGACGCTGGGTTGCTCGCGTCCGGGAACTCGAAGTAAACGCCGATGCTACAATGGCCCAGCCATCTCCATTCAAGCCGTTTGCGGCGAAAGGAAGCGCTCATGTCAGGAATCGCTTTTGAGAAACACACGCTGCCCAACGGCCTGGATGTCATTCTGCATCAAGACCGTTCGATCCCCGTGGCGGCGGTCAACGTCTGGTACCACGTGGGTTCCAAGGACGAGGAGATTGGCCGCACCGGCTTCGCGCATCTCTTCGAGCATATCATGTTCCGTGGGACGCGACACCACAAGTCCAGCCATTTCGAGCCGCTGCAAAAGATCGGGGCGACGCTGAACGGCTCGACCACCGGGGACCGGACGAATTACTGGGAGGACGTGCCCTCCAATTACCTGGAACTGGCGCTATGGCTGGAAGCGGATCGCATGGGGTTCCTGTTGGACGCGCTGGACCAGGAAGGGTTCGATACCGAACGCGACGTGGTGAAAAACGAGCGGCGGCAGAGCTACGAAAACCGTCCCTATGGCATGGCGTCGTGGCACATGCAGCAATCGCTGTTCCCGCTTCCGCATCCCTACCATTGGATGACCATCGGTTCCCAAGAGGACCTGGACGCGGCGAGCCTGGACGACGTGAAGGATTTCTTCCGCCAGTATTACTCGCCGTCCAATGCCAGCCTGGCCATCGCCGGTGATATTGATACTGCCGCAGCGCTCGACCTGGCGCACCGCTACTTCTCGGACCTGAACCCCGGGCCAAGCGTCCGCCGCATCGACCGGGCCGATTCGCTGCTATCGGGCAGGGTGGACCTGGAAATGACCGACCGGGTCACGCTGCCCCGGATCTACGCGGCGTGGCTGGCTCCGGCCAACTTTTCGGGTCGCGACGACGCGGGGGACATTTTGCGCGCCATCCTGTCCGACGGGCAGAGCAGCCGGATGTACCGCACCCTGGTTTATGACAAGCAGATTGCCCAGTCCGCCTCGGTGGGCTACCACGCGGCGGAAATCGCCGGGCAGTTTCGCATGGAGCTGACGCCCGCGGACGGGCACACGCTGGACGAAGTGGAGGCAGCGGCCGAGGCGGTGCTGGCCGGCATCGCGTATGAACCGCCGACGGAGGAGGAGTTCGAGCGGGCGGTCAACCGCATCGAGATGCAGCACCAACGGATGCTGTCGCGGGTCGGCGGTTTCGGCGGACGCGCGGATGCCCTGAATTACTTCAACGTGTTCACCGGCGACCCGGGCGCTCTCAACCAGGCGATGGACAAATACCGCAGCGTCACGCGAGAAGACGTGCTGCAAGTGCACCACGAGATCATGGCAGCCGGACAGGTACGGATGCGGGTGTACCCGGAACGGGCGCTCAGCACCGCCACCGTTGCGCTGGATCGCACCCAGCAGCCGGCGGGAGGTCCGACGCCGGAGTTCGTCCCGCCAGTACCGGAGCGGGCTCGGCTGCCCAACGGAATGGAAGTCGCGGTCGTCACCAAAACGGGCACTCCGCTGGTGACCCTCTCGGTGTTGGCCCGGGCGGGAGCGATTGGGGATGACGCCGGGCTGCCGGGCCTGACGTCGTTCATGGCTGCCCTGATGGACGAGGGAACCACCAACCGGAGCAGCCAGGAAATCGCCGCCGCTTTCGAGCATATCGGGTCGCGACTTTCGGTCGAGGCACGCAAGGAGGTGACGCTGCTGACCGCGGAGACGCTGAACCGGCACTGGCGTCACGCCCTGGGGTTGGCCGCCGACGTGGCGCGCAACGCCAATTTTCCGGACCACGAACTGGACCGAGTGCGGCGCGAGCGCTTGACCGATTTGCGCCGGGCCCGGGACGACGCCGGGTTCGTGGCGGATTCGAACTATGGCGCACTGATTTTCGGACCGGAGTCGCCCTACGCGCATTCGAGCCTGGGCAATGAGGCCACGGTGTCCGCAGCGCGGCGCGACGACCTGGTTGCGCGGTACGGCCAGGCGTTGCGACCGGACCGCCTGTGCCTGTTGGTGGCCGGGGACGTGAACCTTGAAGAGGCGGTGCGCGCAGCCGAAGAGTATTTCGGCGACTGGTCGTCGCGCGCAGACGGTATCGCAGATGTCGATGTCCCCGCCGGAACGACGGGCGGCGGCCCGCAACTGTTCCTCATCGACAAGCCGGCCGCTGCCCAGTCGGTGATCCGTGCCGGGATGCCGTTGGCGCAACGCAATCACCCGGATCACATGCCCCTGTCCGTGTTGAACTACGCTTTCGGCGGACAGTTTTCCGCTCGCCTCAACCAGAACCTGAGACAGGACAAGGGGTACTCCTATGGCTACAACTCGGGGATTTCCTGGTACAACGCGCCTTCGCTGCTTTCCGCCGGCGGGAGCGTCCAGACCGAGGTGACTCGGGAAGCGGTGATCGAAACGCTGCGGGAATTCGAGGACATCAGCGGGGCACGTCCTCTGACCGTCGAAGAATTGGAAAACGCCCAGAACGGTTTGCGGCTGGGCTACCCATCCGGGTTCGAGCGGCCGGCCCAGTTGCTGGGCCAACTGGTACCGCTGGTCCAGTTCGACCTGCCATCGGACTACTTCCGGACCTTCGAGCAGCGTCTGGCCGGGGTAACCCTGGCCGACACCCACCGGGTGGGCGCGGAATACCTCGCGACGGAGCGGTTGCGAGTATTGGTGGTGGGAGACCGGGAGCGGGTCGAGGAGCCGCTGCGAGAGTTGGGTTACGAGTTGACAGTGCTGGATACTGAGGGGGCAGTGGTGGGATAAAATGGACTTTACACTGCCACTCCCGTCGCTGAGGACCATGAAATGAATGAAATATGCCTTACGAATGGGATGAGCAAAAACGCAGGGAGAACCGCGACAAACATGGGCTTGATTTCGCGGAAGTGGAAGAATCTTTTCAGTGGGCAACGGCGGTAAGCGAGCCGAGCCCGCGCGACGGTGAAATGCGTTGGCGCGCCATCGGCTATATTGGCACGCGCCTGCACACGGTCATTTATACGGTGAGGGGCGATAATACCCGTATCATCAGTCTGCGTCGGTCGGGTGCCACAGAGGTGATAACGTATGACGAAGGAACCTGATTCGACTACCCAGCAGTTTAGTGAGCTGGTAGCAAGCGAACTGACCTTTTCCGAGATCGCTGCGGAGTATGGCGAAGAAATTGCTATCAACGTTGGCATCGCCAGGGATCCGGACAACCCGGAATGGACCGCCGAGACGTTGGCCCGGTCACGGCCAGCGATTGAGGTTCATCCCCATCTGGTGGCCCAGGATTTGCGTCGCCGGCGCCAGCAGGAAGGACTGAACAAATGGGAGGTCAGCGTTGAGCTCGATATTGAACTGCTGGCCCATTTTTTGGAAGGCGGGCCGGGTTGGCAGGGCCGGATCAATGATGCTTTGCGACAGGCTGTAAATGAGACAGCCGAGGGTAGCCCGTTACCCCGCGAATAAGGCGATGCCGGATAAAGTATCTCAAGCGTACCCTGTGCTCCTGTACGGAGTTGACCAAATATGCAGAACGCACGCATCGTCCACTACGCCACGGGACAACACACAACAGCGTGCGGCCGGTCGGGCCAGCAGACGGCAAGGTCCGTTATTAACTGGCGTTTGGTCACCTGCCAGGATTGTCTAGCATACCGGACCAATCGACGGAGGATACAGATTATCGGGGGCACCGTAGCATTCTCTGTGCTGTTGCTGATGGTTGGCATATTCGGGTATGCCGCTATAGCCGGGGATGGTGACGGACGTAAGATGGCGCAGGCGGAGATTGGCCAGACCATAATTGCGGAGGGAATTCAAGCGACGCTTCAATCTATGAGCCAAACCCGCGAATATCCTACTCGTCAGGCCATGCGAGCCACCCAAACGGTTGTGGCCGCAACCACCATCCCGCAGACCCGCCACGCCCTCACTGTCAGCCAGACGCGAGCTGCCTCCCAAGCGACCCAAACCGCCAGGAACGCGCCAGCTCCTTACTCCATCAAGGTTCGAGGAACCGAGGTGGTTTGTCGGGAAATCGCCTACGAGTATGTCTATATGGCGGACTTGGGAAAGATCGCCGCATTGCAGCACGTAGCCAACGCCATAACCCTTCGCAGCAATAACTCAACGGCTTAATTCAGCGCCAACGACGCCGAGAATGCTCTGGTTGATTGCAAATGCTTCTCGCCGCGCAATTGCAAACCGATCCGTTAATGAAGCCCCTCGCATTACGGCAAACGACATCATGTAGTCCTGCTGAACATTGGCGGTATGCGCCATCCGGTTCGCGGTTGCGTATACGCCAATGCTGTTCACACAAGCGGGACCGTCAACTTTCACCCCAGCGCGGCTCGCTGCGCCGCGAATAGAGGTTCGAGGCCCTGGGCTGCCAGCGACAGGACTTCGCCGACCCGTTGGCGCGGGAAGGGATTGCCCTCGGCGGTGCCCTGGAATTCGACCACCGAACCAGCGTCGGTCATGACGATGTTGAAGTCCGCATCGGCGGTGGAATCTTCCGAGTAATCCAGGTCGAGCAACAGGTTGTCGTTTGACAGGCCGACGCTGATTGCGGCGATGGAGCAGACCAGCGGGATAGAGTCCAGCTTTTGCGCTGACACCAGCGATTCCAGGGCCAGTTGCAGCGCGACAAACGCGCCGGTGATCGCGGCGGTACGAGTGCCGCCATCGGCCTGGAGCACGTCGCAGTCCAAGTAGACAGCCCGCTCGCCCAAGGCTTTCAGGTCGGTGGCGGCCCGCAACGAGCGGCCGATCAGGCGCTGGATTTCCTGGGACCGGCTGGCGGTGCGACCGGAATCACGGTCGCGGGACCGGCGCGAGGATGTCGCGCGGGGGAGCATATCGTATTCGGCGGTCACCCACCCCGAGCCGCGGCCCTGCATCCACCGGGGGACCTGTTCCTCCACCGACGCGGCACAGAGGACCGTCGTGTTGCCCATTTCGATCATGGCGGAACCTTCGGCGAAGGGCTGGCATCCGGGCGTGATGCGTACACTGCGGGCCTGGTCCCATCGCCGTCCATCGGCGCGTATGAGGTCAATATTCATGCTAGGTGTGTCCTGGTTGGAGTGCATGTCATTTTGCCACAACCAACGGCGCACGACGGTTGATTGAGGAGCGGGATTTCGGTTGCATCGCCGCCAGTGAAGGCGCACAATCGGCCCGTGATTTTCGGACTTTTCGACTCGCCGTGGCATTTGCTGGGCCTCGCTGGCTGGTGTTTTCTGATGGGCTGGGGCTTTCGCATTGGCCTGTTGCGAATGGCGCTCTCGCTGACCGCGCTGGCGGTTTTGGTTGGGCTGGCGTGGTTGTTCAAAGACGCCGCAACTCCGGCCCTCGTGTACGGACCGCTGGTGTTCGTCGGCGTAATCACCGTAATCAGCGTTGGAATCTTCGGTCGCCACCTGGAGCAGCAGTTCGGCTACGGGTCCACAGCGGTCAGGGTGAACCACGCCGGCGGGATGCTGCTCGGATTGCTCATAGGGGCAGCGGTTTGGGTTTTTGCATTGTGAAGTGGGTTCCCAATCCCCAGGCTTGCCGCCGAATAACCTGGCGGGAAGTGCAATCCGGGCCGGCAATGCGCCGCTGCTATAATCCTGCCAACCGTGAGTGCAGAAAATCGACGAACGCGAGGCAGGGGTATGAATGCGACCAACTCCGACAGCGACGCCGTGGGAATAGTGTTGGCAGCGGGGCGCGGGTCCAGGATGCGTTCGCGGATTCCAAAACCGCTGCACACCCTGGCGGGCCGGGAGCTCATACGTTATCCCATAGAGGCATTGAAGGCGTGCGGCGTCTCCCGGATCGTGGTGGTCGCATCTCCTGACAACAGGGATGCGATGGTTCGCGTCCTGGGGGATGAGGTTGTCTGCGCCGTGCAGGGCTCGCCGGATGGGACGGCTGACGCTGTAGCCTGCGGCCTGAAAGCTCTCCCCGTTGTCCCGCGGATGGTTGTTGTCCTGGCGGGTGACACGCCGTTGGTGAGGCCCGAATCAATGCTGAAATTGATGGAGGACCATCAAACTGATCCCCATCGTCGGATGACCATCCTGTCCGCCGCCGACGCTTTCGGCCCCGACCTGGGGCACATCAGGAGGGCGGGTGGTGGCGCGACAGGCGGAACGGGCATGGTGTTGGGGATAGAGGAAGCCGCAGATCGGGCTGAAATCTGCTACGGTCCCGCCGAGGTCAACACCGGGGTTTACTGCTTCGACGGGCCTTGGCTGGACAACTGCCTCGGCGCAGTGCCGACCTCTGCTGCTGGCGAACGCTACCTGACTTCGTTGGCGGCCATGGCGTTGGATGCCGGAGATGCGGTGGAAGCCGCGCCGATTGCCCTTGCCGACGAGGCGATGGGGGTGAACGACCGGGAGCAATTGGCCGCTGCCGGGGCGGTTCTGCGGGATCGGATCAACCGTTTCTGGATGTCTGAAGGGGTCACACTGGTGGACCCGGCTACAACCTACATCGACGTCGATGTGGCAATCGGCCAGGACACGGTTGTCCAACCGAACACGATGCTCATTGGGAACGCGACCGTAGGTGAGGAATGCGAAATTGGTCCCAACTCCAGCATTCGTGCCTCCGTGGTCGGCGACCGCTGCCGCGTGGTGGCGTCAACCATCGAGGAATCGCGAGTCGAGGATGATGTGGAAATCGGGCCATACAGCCACCTGCGTCCGGGAGCGCTGATCGAGGCGGGCGTGCACCTGGGCAACTATGTCGAGGTCAAGAACAGCCGCGTTGGGTCCGGCGCCGCCGCCGGGCACTTCTGCTATCTGGGTGACGCGGACATTGGCGCCGACGCGAATATCGGCGCCGGCACCATCACCTGCAATTACGACGGGGTGGACAAGTACCGGACGATTATCGGTCGAGGCGCATTCATCGGGAGCGACACGATGCTGGTGGCGCCGGTGACCGTGGGCGAAAACGCCGCGACCGGCGCCGGGGCGGTGGTTACCCGTGATGTGCCGCAGGGTAGACGCGCCGTCGGCGTTCCTGCTAGACTTCTACCGCAACAAGAAAGCGGGAGCGACTGACCCGCTCTCGGCGCCGCGAGTGCCGGTTGAGGGCCACTGGCTTGGATACTGATAGTAGCTTACCTCCGTTATTATTCCTGGCAGCTTCGCTGCTGATTTTTGCTTGGGCCAGCGTCGCGGCAGCGTCCCGACGAGAGAGCCAAGCCTCGACCGTCTTTTTGACCCGACGGACGTCGCCGGCGGTCGGAATCCTGTTGGCCGCCGCCGCTGCCACCGCCGGCGGCTCCGCATTGGCGATTGCGTATCAGTTGGCCAACGGGTTATTGGCCGTGATCGCCCTGGCTTTGGCAATGCTGGCGACATCCGGGGTGTTGGCGTGTGTTTACCTGGGCGCGCAGTTTTGGGCCCGGCAGTCCCCACGAGTGGCGCGCCGGGTGGCAGATCCCAGGCGTTGGACGGGGGATCGAAATTGGGTGGGTTCCGAGGGCGGCGCGAGCCTGCCGATAGCGGTTGACGGCGGCCCTGACGGGGACCCGGAGAACGGTCATGCCGACGGGTCGACGCTAACGCCCGCGGAGTTGATGAACCTGGACCGCAATGACATCGACATGGTCCGGTCCATCAGCCACATGGACGATCTTGACGTTCAGGACATCATGGTGCCGAGGCTGGACGTCCAGGCGGTGGAAGTGACAACCCGGATGGATGATCTGGTGCAGATGCTGGTCAGCACCAGGCACACCCGGGTTCCGGTTTACCGCGACACGATGGACAACGTGGTGGGGATCATCCACATCAGCGACGTACTGCAGGCGGTTGCGAACGGCACAACGGAAACCCAGGTTGACGCCATGATGCGTGAACCCGAGTTCGTGGTGGAAAACATGGCCGTCGACGATCTGCTGCACCTGATGAGGTCAAAATCGTTGCAGATGGCGATCGTGGTGGACGAGTACGGCGGAGTAGAGGGGATCGTCACGCTGGAAGACGTGCTGGAAGAAATCGTGGGCGAGATTGACGACGAGTTCGATGACGCCGTGGCTGAAGAACTGGAACCAGCGGCTGACGGATCCTGGCTGGTTAATGCGACGACCCCGGTGGAAGACGTGTCGCGCGTTGTCGGGTTGGAACTGGATCACGGCGAAGTCAATACCATCGGCGGCTATGTGTATACGCGGTTGGGACGTATGCCGGCCGTTGGAGACGTAGTCCTTTCGGATCAGACTTCCATAGAAGTCACGCAGGTACGGGGGCGCCGTATATACCAACTGCGGCTGGTACCCGCAGCCGCAGAGAAACCAAGCAAAACCGGATAGCCCGCCGGCCCGGTCGCGTCGGGAGCCTAGCGCACGCCCACCAGTTCTCCGCTGAGGATCAGGAAGTGGTCGTACCATCCGTTGGGGACGGGCAAGACCAGGTGGATGGTGGCCCGGTCGCTGCTGTTCAACCTCAGGTCGGTCGCTTTAACCACTTCGGAATGCGTGGTCGCGTACAGGTAGTCTCGGTCCGAGGTATTCACGAACATCAGCAACTCGTCGCCTCGAGTGATTAGATCGGGAGCGCGGGTGATGCTTCCAAAGCTGCGAACATCCGAGCCGGCGGGCCCGAACAACCACATCGCTCCGCGTTCGCCAGGATTGGCCGTCACCGAAGCGTATCCGGCGGCCGGGTTGTCTCCGGAGGCGTAGTTGGCGATGGAGGTGCCGGACACGCTGACCTCATCCAGTTTGGCGTCGATGCCCAGTGTGGGCACGATCAGGCGGGACGGTGGCGGCTGGGTTCCGACAGGCCAGGCAGCGGCGCTGGGCGTATCGGTGTAGCCCAAATCGGCCATACGCTGGGAGAGGACGCCGGCGGGCAACGACACGATGGATGCCCCGGTTCCGCCTCCCTTGCCTGTGGGCGCTGCGGCTTCGATCAGCGTAGCGTCATGACGCAGCGCTTCGTAATTGTCAAGATTGGCCCTTACAGAGTAAAGATAACCATAGTATCCGATGCCCGCAGCGGCCAGTATCCCGCCGACTGCCACGAGAGCGATGCCTGCCCAGCGCAACCCGTAATATTGCGCACGGGTGCGCATCTGCATGTAATCAAGTCCGATCTGCATATTTGTTCCCTGATTATTCCTCGCGCCATATTCTGCTCATGCGCGCGATTCCGTGCCGCCGAAATGCCGGCGACCTGCCCAGGACGTCCCGCTGATGCGGGCGATTGCGGTCAGTGCCTGCCTGCCCTGATAGGTTCGTTGACAAAGATATCGCCGTTGCGGATTTTGATGTTGTATCCGCAACCGGGGTTGGTGCAGGTCCAAGCTTTATAGTGGACCGCGGCACCCTGGGCGCCGTAATCCGAGAGCGGGACCAACGACCCAATGTTGCACTGCTGACAGATTGGCAACTCCATCGCTTCCACCGACATTACCTCCCTTACCCGTTCCAGACTGGGTGTGCAGCCCGGAGTATAGACTGGCCCGGGGCCATTTTGCCTTCGTATCCGCGGGCAATGTTTGGCGGTTTTACAAAAAGTCTACGAGGAACCGGTCTCAGCCCGACCCCAAAATATGCCGGGCAGTGTCCAACACTGCCCGGCACGCGCGATGGGGCTCCAGCCGATGGAATTATTCCAGGTAGTCGCGGAGTTTCTTGGAGCGGGTGGGATGGCGCAACTTGCGGATGGCCTTGGCCTCGATCTGCCGGATTCGCTCGCGTGTGACGCCGAATTCTCGGCCAACTTCTTCGAGGGTGCGCGTGCGCCCGTCTTCCAGGCCGAAACGCAGCTTCAGCACGCGACTTTCCCGGTCGGTGAGGGTGTCCAGCACCTCCTGCACCTGCTCGCGGAGCAGTTGTGCCGACGCTGCGTCGGCTGGCGCGAGGGTGGTGCGGTCTTCAATGAAGTCCCCAAGGAAAGAGTCCTCCTCTTCCCCGATGGGGGTTTCCAGCGAGACGGGTTCCTGGGAGATCTTCTGGATTTCCTCGACCTTCTCGGGTGTCATCTCCATGGCTTCCGCCAGTTCTTCGGTGGACGGTTCACGCCCCTTCTCCTGGAGCAGCCGGCGATGGTGCCGCATCAGTTTGTTGATCGTCTCGACCATGTGGACGGGGATGCGGATGGTGCGCGCCTGGTCGGCGATGGCGCGGGTGATGGCCTGTCGGATCCACCAGGTCGCGTAGGTGCTGAACTTGTAGCCCTTGCGGTAGTCGAATTTTTCCACCGCGCGGATCAACCCGATGTTGCCCTCCTGGATCATGTCCAGCAGAGCCATGCCGCGGCCAATGTATTTCTTGGCCACGCTCACCACGAGACGCAGGTTGGCTTCGGTCAAATGAGTCTGGGCGCGTTCGCCGTTCTTCATGGTGATGAAGTAGTCGCCGGCCGCCTCGAATTTCTTATCCTCCACGTCGTCAATCAGCCCGGGGTCGCGCAACAACTGGGCCAACAACAGCAGGGAACATTCGTCGTCGTGGACGTACACCGACGGCACGTCCAGCCCCTGCTCGGGACTGTAGCAGCCTTCCACGCCATCCGGATGCAGTTCGGCCCAAATCGGCACGTACCCAGTGACCGTGTCCACGATGTTCTGAGGCAAGACCCAGGTGTCCAGCGAGAGTTGGACGATGCGCCGGTAGGCGACCTCCGGGCTGATCCCGAGATCGCTGGCAACCTGTTCCACCATCTCCGGTGAAACCTCGGCATCGATGGCTTTCCGAAGGACCGGGGAGTCCTTGACCTCGTCCAACGGCATGGCTTCGTTGAGTTCGAGATAGCGCGTCAGGGAGCGAACCAACGGCGCGGCGTTGGCGATCCGGGCCAACAACAGCATGGTGGTTTCCCAGACCGCATTGTCAATCTCGACGTCGCCGATCACAGGCAGGTAGTCGACCCTGAAGCCGTTGGCCAACCGGGCCGCGATTTTGCGGCACGTTTCCCTGGTCTCAAGCAGCGGTTGTCCGTCCAACGCTTTTTCGAGTTCTTCGGGGTTGTCCAGCTTGGAGAGGTAGGTCATGCCATCGAACTTGCGCAGGTGGTTGAGTCCTTCAAGCTCGCGCGCCAGACGGCGTTCATCCGCGGAGGTGAGCAGGTCGACCCGACCGATTTCACGGAGGTACATGCGGACCGGATCGTCCAGTGCGTCGGTGCCTTCGGAAGTATCGACATCGGCCCAATCCCGCTCTTCGCGTTCCATGTCCCGCGCCGACGGGCCGTCCAGCTCGGGGAGGACGGTGCGGACGGCGGCCGCGCGGCGGATTTGCCATTCGTCTTCGGTCGAGTCCGGGTCGTCGGCTATCACGACCGCGACGCTCGCGTCATCTTCTTCGCGTCGGTCGTCTTCGTAGTCGGTTTCGTCGGCGGCTGCGACGTTGGAACGGGCCCGACCGTAGTTGTCTGAGTCGTCGGAGATGGCGACCGCTTCACCCGCGTCATAGTCCCCGTCTTCATCATGGACGATTACGTTGCGGCGGTTGTTGATGATGGTCATAAACCCCTCCCTTATTTGTGGTGTGGCGAGGCCGGCTGCAATTGCATGTCGATCTCGCGACGGCGGTTCGTATTGATCAGCCAGGTGTTTGCGATTTGCGAATCGGATTCAAAGATATCCTCTAGTTCCATCGCATCGGCTGATTGGAAGATCTCCTTGTTCAGGTGCTCCTTTTCGAGATTGAGGCAGGCCTGCTGCCAGGCCTGTTCCACCTTGGATGGTGTGGACAGCATCAGTTCGCTGGTCCGCAATTGGTTTAGGTAAGGCTCCAGTTCCGGCGGTACCGAAACGTCTTCATTGGCGTCCGGTTCCACAACAGAACATACGGAACTAAAAATTTCCCGGTTCTCTGACCGGCTGAACCACGTGGGATGCACGGACTGCACCGCATCTCCTTCCAGTTGATCCCGGTGTTGAAGCAATATCGCCAACACCATCTCCTCGGACGCGTTCTTATCGCGACCGGGCAACGCCGGCGCCTGGTCTGCCACGCTGGGCGCGCGATTGCTACGTCTCCGGGAACCGTCCGGCCGCGCAGCCGTCGGCATTGCAGCCCGCAGAGTAGCAACGTCTATGCTGAAATGCGCCGACAGTGCGTCGAGGTGGAAATCTCGTTTGATCAAGTCCGGAACGTGCGCCACGAAACGCAACATGGTTTGCGCGGCCCAGGACCTTCCGTCCGTGGTCGTCATGTCGGCGCGTTCGGTCACCGCCGCGAGAAGGTAGTCGAACAGCGGGGAGGCAGATTCTATGAACTCAGTCCACTCGTCGGGAGATTGGCGGATGTAGTCGTCAGGGTCCTGGCCGGCCGGCAACTCGGCGACCCGAAGGTCCAACGCCTCCGGCTGTTGCAGCACGGATGTGCCCGCCTGCCGGGCGGATCTTTGATCGCGCTGCTGGAAGACACCCCACGATGATTCCAGGCTGCGCAGCGTCGCGTTACGCCCTGCCGGGTCGCCGTCGAGGGCCATGGTCACCCGGTGAGTCAACCTCCGAACCAGCGAAACCTGGTGTTCCGTCAGGGCGGTCCCCATGGACGCGACCACGTTGTCGAACCCGTGCTGGTGGGCCATCACGGCGTCCATGTAACCTTCGACGATTACCGCGCCGTACTGGCGGACGGGCTCCTTGGCCACGTGCATGGCATAAAGGATGCGCGACTTGTCAAAAACCGGTGTCCCAGGGGTATTGAGATATTTCGGGGTGGCGTTGTCATCCAGGGCTCGACTTCCGAACCCGGCCGCGCGGGCCGACCAGTCGCGGATCGGGATCATCAGCCGACCCCGAAACAGGTCGTAAAAACGTCCGTCTTCCGTTTCCCGGGCGAGTCCGGCCGCGGCGACGGATTCCGCGGCGTAGCCGGCGTCGGTCAAGTGCGCGAGCAGTCGGTTGTCTCTTGCTGGGCTGTAGCCGAACTCGAAGGTTTGCAGCGACCGCTCGTTGAGGCCGCGGTTGTGCAGGTATTCTCGGACGAAGGCGGCCTCGGGTTCCGCAAGCATGCGCTGGAAAAACTGGCGCGCCGCGTCATTGATCTCGAACAGCAGGCGAGTTCGGTCTCCGGTGTCCGCCTGGTCGGTGATAGTCACGCCCACGCGGGCGCCCAAGCGGACCAAGGCCTCCCGGAAGTCCAGGCGGTCGGCTTTCATCACGAAGGAAAACGCGTCGCCGCCCTCGGCGCACGCGCCGAAACAGCGCCACGACTGCCGGTCCGGGAAAACAAAGAAGGACGGCGTCTTTTCCTGGTGGAAAGGGCAGTTCGCCTTGAAGGAACCGCCGGACCGCTGCAACTGAACGTACCCGCCGACCAATTCGACGATGTCCAGCCGGCTCTTTACGTCATCAAGTTGTGTCATAGAAAAGCAAATTACCACGAAGACAATTCGCCAAACCTATTATATCACATTATCTCCTATGGGTATTGCGCCGGGCGCTTTCTGACACGGGCCCAATTTGGGCTGCGGGGAGCGATGCGACGAGGCGATTTGGCCTCCCGGACGGAGGCACATCCGGCAACGAGATTGCCACGCTGCGCTCGCAATGACAGTTTTTACGCAAGTGGGTGCTCCACGGTGCGCGGGTGAGTCGGCGTTCACCGTGATGGCCGGGAGCGCCGACGCCACGCCGGTTCGGGCCACGCGGCGCGTGTCTTCGCGGGCTACGTCAGGGCCCGGCCTGGTATGTGACCGTGATGACTGTTTCCAGGATTTCGTCGCCACGGGATGCCACTACGCGGATAGCGTTGGCGCCAGGTTGCAGCAGTACGTTGGCAGTCCATTGGCCTGTGGCATCGGGCAGTACCGGGATCAAATCGCTTACGATCACCTCAGCATCCGGCACGGTTAGCCCGGTGACGGTCAGAATGCGGCTCCTCACCGTGGCGGCATCCTTCGGCTCCGTAACCGTCAGCGAAAGCTCGGCCCCGGAGCCGGCGTAATTGACCTGGAGAAACCGCCGTTCCTGCCGGGACGAGGAACCGTGGTAGCCGATCACTTCGATCACGTTGATCCCTTCCCCCAATGGAACCGGCACAGAATATTTGCCAGCAGCGTCTGCCTGGACTCTGGCGTCGCGCTCCGGGGCGGCGCTGCTGGAGTAGATGAATTCGACAATCGACCACGGAAGGGTGGAACCCGACACGACGATAACCGGAGGACCGTGGATGGTCGCCATGTCCGGCGGGTCGTGCACCTCCAGGAAATGCGGGTGAGGGGTGGCTGTCGGCCGCGGCGGCGTTGGGGAAGGACGGAGCGTAGGCGTCGGCGCAGGCGTAGGTGTAGGCGGCAAGGTCGACGCCGGCAGGGTGGTGGGAGTTGGGTCGGGCGTGGCGGTCGGGGTTGCGGTCACCACAACCGGAGTGGGCACGATCGGCGAAGGGGTTGCGGTGGGCTGCGGTCGCGCCGCCTGGTACGGGATGGCCGGCAGCCCCGGTAAGTTCAACAGCCAAACCGCCAAGAACAACGCCATCAACAGGAGGGCGGCGGTGACGGCTACAATCTGCTGCCGCAACGTATGACGGTCCGATGCCGGAAAGCGGGAGCTAGGAGTCGGGAGCGCCGACGGGAAGTGTCAGCGTGAAAACCGTGTGGGGTCCGTCGGCCGTCGCGAGGGTCGACTCCACCGTCAGGTCTCCGCCGTACCGAAGGGCGAGAGTGCGGCTGATGTACAAACCGAGGCCGGAGGAGGTTTTTTCTTCGCTGCGACCCAATTGTGGCGTCCATCCGCGGTCAAAGAGGTGAGTCCGATAGTGCACGGGGATGCCGGGTCCGTCATCGGCCACGCGCACCTGGAAGTTGTAGGAGTCGCGGGTGACGGTGATCTCAACGTAGTCTCCGCCGTACCGCAGCGCGTTGTCCACCAGGTTGGCGATGATGTGCTCCAGCGCGGTGGCGTCCGAGTACACGAGACCGAAATCTTCCGGTTCGGACCACCACGCCATATCCTTCCCCTGCTCGGCGGCCTGACCGGTGTAACGCTCCACGATGCGGCTCACCACCGCCGAGGGCTCCACGGGATACCGCTCGATGGGGGCGTCCGGGGTTTCCAGGTTGATCATGACCTGGATGTTGCCCATCATGAGCCGGAACGAAGGCGCCTGCTCTTCGATCTCGTCCAGCAGTTCGTGGACGACCGCGGACACGTCCTCCCCGGTGGCCGCCAGCACTCCGCGAACCTCACGGCACTTGCCCAGGATGCGACGCATGGGGCGGCCCAGGTCGTGCTGGAAGGTCTCGAAATGCTCCTCGGTCAGTCGGTTCCAGTCGTCAGCGCCGTTGACGCCGTTGGCATGACGATGCCGCATGCCCGACACCACGTAAACGCTCACGGCGACAACCAATCCCACGACCACTCCGGCGACGCCGATGTACGACAGGGGCTCGATGGACCAGGGTTCCGTGAAGATTCGCGCCGGCGGCAGGAACACCGACGAGATCATCAAGCCCAGGCCAAGGACCGCCAGAATGATCCCGACCAGCGCTGGCCACGGATGGAAGGAGAGGCGTCGTCGGGCTAAAACCGCCATGGGATCGCTCTATTCACGCGGGGGCAGCAGCCGGTATCCACGGTCCCGCACGCTGACGATAAAATCATTTGCGCCCAGGGGAAGGCCCAGGGCACGGCCCAGGGACACTTTTATCTCCCTGATGCGGACCCGCAACGAAGCGCGGGTGTCGTCGCCCTCCAGGTACCGCTCCAGGCGGTCGAAGGGCACCAGGTTTCCCGGGCTGCGATACCACGCTTCGGCCAGTTCCTTCAGGATGTCGAATCGGCGACCGGAAACGTCCGCGACCGCCGACGCCCGCCCGTTTTCGTCCCGGACCAACACGGCCCGCGCGTCGGTGTCGACGATGATACGGTCGCCGATGGCGATGGAACGCGGCTCGGCCCCGACCAGGCGGCGGATGCGCAGGGCGACCTCCTCGGGTGAGGCCAGCTTGTCGATGAACTCCACGGGCGCCTCGACCTGCAGGGCGCTGCGGGCCACGGTGTCGCGTTCCACGCCCTGGCTGTACTGGGTGAACATGAGCACCGGCAGGCGAGGGTGTTGTCCGACGATCCGTTTCAGGATGTCCAGCCCCTTGAACTGGTCGTCGCGGTACTCGCCCAGGCGGACATCCAGGATCACGCCGTCCGGGAGGCGCCGCTCTATGGCGTCCAAAGCGGCCAGCATCATGTCGTCGGCCGACCCGTGCTCGTCCTTGCCGACGACGGTTGTGCCCCAGCCCTCGTCTTCCAAGCGGCGACGCACCGCCCGAACTATCGCGGACGCGGCTTCATCGTCGACTATCAGTATGTTGCCTGAGCGCGGGGACAAGCGCATCCTCCGATGGACGATCTTCGTGGCCCCAATATGCCACCGGCCACACCCGAACATTGTACGTGCCGCCGGGACCGAACGATTTGTCGGCCTCGCCGCAGTTGCATTTCATCCGGCACGGAGAGAATTATAAAGCCGATCTGATCCTTGCGTCGTAGGCAGGGTGTCGCCCGTTGCGTGGTTTCGCGTGGCTGCGCCTGACGGAAAATGGCTTGAACCAGCCGGGGAAGCCCAGCCGATGGCCGGATGGCGTGTCATATACTTGATTGGCCGGCCGCTACGGGATTGGTAGGGCAGCGTGACATTTTTCTTACCCTGGGGAGGATACGCGTGCGCGCATTGAGCAGTATTATTACGTTTGGTCGGTTTTCTCGTGCCCTTGCCTGGTCGGCGGCCGGGTTGTTCATAGCGGTCGCTGTGGTGGCGATTGCTCTCCTAGCGACCGGCCCAGCCTCGGGTCAGGCGCAGCCGGCCGTCTGTACCGATTTGGAAATCGATCAGGATGGCGACTACACGCCGGGTTCTTCGGCTGATCTCACTCTTACATTCACGCCAGACGGTTGCAGCCCGGGCTCTTTGAATCGAGAGTTCACTATATTTCTTCACGAAGACATTGGCTTCCCGTCGGAGTTCGACAAAGATGATGTCGTCATCATCGCGGGCGGGCGGTTTGTGCCTGACTGGGTGAGTCCTAGCGAGGGTAGGGGTGAGCCCCATGAGATCCAGCTGCCCGGATGCCAGTCGTGGCGCAGGGGCAGCGGCGATCCGGGAGTATGTGACGAGGCCGATTATCCGGTAGTCATCGAACTGCGAAATTTCAAACTTCCAGATCAACCAGATACTGTTGATGAACCCTATGAAATCACAGTCGGATGGAATGACGGACAGACGCTGACCGACAATGTTCGTGTCGATGCAACGCTCGAAATCGACGGCGACAACGAAATCGGGTATGGAGAAACGGTGACCCTTTTGGGGGCTGGATTCGAGGGAATCACCTCGGTCGAAATCTATGTCCTAGCAGATGGCGGGTCGCAAGCCTGCGACATCGCCAACTCTTCGAATTGGAGTGGCTGGACCCGAGTCGGATCTGCTCAGGTGGGTTCAGATTATCGATTCTCGTCTGAATTTGAGGTTACATCGACCCAATTTCGCTCCGCCGTCAGGCACCAAATTTGTGCGGTCGACGGAGCGGGCAACACGAATGGCACGTCGATCTCCATCCTGATAACCGCAGGCCTGGAGATCGTCGGCAGTTCTGAGGTGTCTCCTGGTGACCAGGTTACGCTGAAATTTATCGGTGGCAGCGGCGGACGAGTAGACAGCGTAAGTGTCGCGGGACGGCAGTTGCAGCGCGAAATGTGGAGCCACTCAGGCGACAACCTGCGGATCACCCTCCCGACCAACGCCAGTGGCACGGTGGTGATCACGGTGTACATCGGAACCAACCCCGTCTCGGCCAAGGTTACCATCGGCGATGCTGAGCTTACCGTTAGCGGCATTCCATCTCGTGGCGCCAGCCTGGGTGTTCAGTTCCTCGTCCGGTCCAACAACCTGCCGGGGACGGAGGTTTGCCGGGTAACCCTAGACGGGATCCAATTGGCGTTTTTGGATGAAGGCAATGACCGCGTCCGTTCGTCCGGCGATTGTCCCGAGATCCAGAGGGGCGGGCGTTTCCTCGCACCAGTGGCCTTGTTGAACGAAAACGGCAGCATCAACAGTGACCTGATCAACAAGCTACTGGATTCCGGAGGAGAGGAGGAGCTGGAAATCACCAGTGACGCCGGCGTGCATGCCTCCGCAGATATCAAGGTGGCCGCGCCCAAGCTGACGGTGACCCCGGATGACGGCGAGGTCGCGCCCGGGGACTACCTGTTCTTCCGGGGAGAGAACTTCCCTACGGAGCGCCAATACTATAATCCTCCTCACGTTACCCTCGAGGTGAATGAGCGGATCGAGTACAGCGTATACACCGGTAGCGGCCGGTGGGAATACGAGTACCGCGTCACGTCTAGGACCGAAGGCGGTGAGCGCATCCGCCCGGTGATCAAGATCGACGGCCATCCCATCCACGAGCTCACCCTGGACCTGGACATCGCAGTTGCCGCCGGCAAGCTTGAAATCAGTCCGGAGGAGGTACGCATCGGCCAGCCCATTCGGGTGACGGTGAGCGGATTGGACAGGTTCAACCCAGGATATTCGGTGCGGATTAGCGGCGGCCCGACGCTCTCGTTAGACGGGAAGGCTAGGTTAAATTCCGATACGTCGGGGATGATCTCCGGGACTACCGTGATCCCAGAAGACTACCACCGCGATTACGCGGAGGAACGAAATTACCCGGCGACCTTCCACGTCTACCAGTCCGGCGAGCGTTTGCCCGGCGTTGCGGCCACCGTGACGCTGCTGCCGCTGCGGTATGTCCCACCCACCCCGATACCTACGATCACGCCCACTCCCACGGCGACGCCCGAACCGACAGCGACGCCGGAGCCGACTGCTACGCCGGAGCCCACGCCGACGCCGGTACCCACGGCAACGCCGGAGCCCACACCCACGCCGACACCGGAGCCGACGGCGACCCCGCTGCCGACGGCAACGCCGGTGCCGCCTCCGCCGACCATTGACCAGAGCGCACTGACGTCCACCATCGTCGCCGCGGTGGCTACCGGTGAGACGGAAACGCGAGACCGGCCGGTGGCGGAAGAGGATCCTGGTGGAGGCGGTTTGAGCGGCCTGGCCATCGCGCTTATCGTGGCAGCGGTGGTGGTTGTGCTGGCGGTTGCCGGAGCCGTTGTTGCTCTCGTGATCAGGCGGCGCGGGACCGGCGGCGGTCCCGGTGGAGGTGGCGGAATCGGCGGCGGCGGAGGTGATCCGGACGCCGGAGCATAAACAAAAGTAGAGGCGGGTTTCAAACCCGCCTCTATAATTTGTGGTATCTGACTGGCTGCGACGTTACGAGTCTTTGGTCAGATTGGACAGGAACTCCGAGTTGGTCCGGGTGCGTGCCAGGCGTTCCAGGACGCGCTTGGTGGCATCGCCCATATTGGATGAGTCACCGCCCGAAGCGAGGGTGACCATGCGACGCAGCAGCCAAACCTGTGGCATCGCTTCGGAGTCGTAGAGCAGTTCTTCCCGGCGGGTTCCGCTGCGCACCACGTCAATGGCGGGGAAGTACCGCTGGTCGGCGAGCCGGCGGTCGAGGTGCAACTCCATGTTGCCGGTGCCCTTGAACTCCTCGTAGATCACTTCGTCCATCCGGCTGCCCGTGTCGAGCAGGCAGGTGGCGATTATGGTAAGCGACCCGCCCTCTTCGAGGTTGCGAGCCGCGCCGATGAAACGTTTGGCGGGATAGAGCGCGGCCGGGTCGATACCGCCGGAAAGCGTGCGCCCCGATGTGGGCAGGGCCAGGTTGTACGCGCGGGTGAGTCGCGTGATGCTGTCAAGCAGGATGACGACGTCGCGTCCGCTTTCGGTCATGCGCTTGGCGCGTTCCACGGCCAGTTCGGCGACCCGGCACTGCTCCTCGACCGACTCGTCGAAGGTTGACGCGAACACGTCACCCTTGACCGCGCGGCGCATCTCGGTGACCTCTTCGGGCCGCTCGCCGATGAGGACGACCATCAGGAGCACTTCGGGACGGTTCTCGGTGATTGCCGCCGCTATCTGGCGCAACACGGTGGTCTTGCCAGCCTTGGGCGGTGACACCACCAGGCCGCGTTGCCCCAGCCCGATCGGGGCGAACAGGTCGATCATGCGAGAGGACAGCCCGCCCTGGGGATGCTCGAGGACGATGTGGTCGTCCGGGAAAATGGGAGTCAGCGACTCGAACAGTCGGCGCGAGGCCGGCTTCTGTTCGTCTGGTTCCAACAGGTTGATGCTGGTGGCTCGGGTCAAACCGTAGCGGCGCTCACCTTCTTTGGGCGGGCGCACCATCCCGGTGACCGTATCGCCGGTCTTGAGGTTGAACCTGCGGATCTGGGATTGCCCGACGAACACGTCGCCCGACACCGGTGGGTACTGCAACGAGCGCAGCAGCCCGTGCCCCGCGTCCATCACTTCGAGGATACCCGAGGCGGTCAAAAGGTTGCGGTTCGCCGCCGACTGGCGGACGCGGTTCAGCAGAACGTCCTTGGTCAAGTCGGCCAGGGCCGCGTCATCCCTGAGGCCAACGTCGGGCGCCAGCTCGATGAGTTCCTCTTGGGACATTGTGCTGAGTTCGGTAACGTCTACATAGCGTCCGGGGTGGGATCCGTTGGAGTACGACGGGTCTCCCTCGGGATCATCGTCAGCCGGAACGGAATCGTCCGGCCCGACGTCGGCCTCATCATTTGCCGGCGGTCGCCGTCGTCGTCGGGGTGCGGTTGGGGTGCCAGTGCGGGCGCGGACCATGTTGTCAGCCTCCGGATGCTTGCTGCCAGTCCTGCAGGAATCGCGATAGACCGGCGTCGGTGAGGGGGTGTTTTATCATTTGCGTTAGCACGTTGTAGGGAATCGTGGATATATCAGCGCCGGCAGTAGCCGCAGTTACGCAGTGTCGCGCTCCCCGGATGCTCGCGGCCATCACCAACGTTTCTACGGATTGCTGGCGGTACACGGCCACGATGTCCTGGACCAGCGCCATGCCGTCCTGGCCAATATCGTCGAGCCGTCCCACAAAGGGGCTAACCACGGTGCTCCCGGCGTTGGCGCCCAGCAGCGCCTGATTGACGGTAAAAACGAGCGTCTGATTGATCTGTATGCCGTCCCGGGCCAGCACGCTGATGGCTTTGAAGCCTTCCTCGGTGCTGGGAATTTTGACCCAGGGATTGGGGATCCATTCCGCAATGTCCCGGCCCTCGGCGATCATGCCGGGCGCGTCGGTGCTGACAACCTCGACGGAAATCGGTCCGTCAACGATGTCCGCGATCTGCTGTACCGCCGCCCGGTAACCGGCGGAACCGCCGATGCCCTCTTTGGCAGCCAGGGATGGGTTGGTGGTGACGCCGGAAATCACGCCCAGTTCGGCGCCCATCCGGATCTCGTCGATATTGGCGGTGTCCAAAAACAGTCTCATTGGTGCATCCTCCTCGCGCCCGGGAGAAAGTCTTTTCGCGGATAGCGTGGCGTTGGCCCGCCGGCGGCGGCTTTCGATTACCGAAGGGTACGGCGCCGAAACGAACGGTGTCGCGCTGAAATCACCAGTTTGGGATCAGGGTTCCGGCTTGCGTCGGAACGTGGATAGAGATGTAAATTGGGTGGCTTCCAGTCTGTAGCCAGGATAGCCTGTGGCCAGGATCAGTGCGCCGAGAACGACCACCCGCCGGCTCGCCGGAAGGGTAATTGTCTTCCTTCTCGCACTGTCTGTTGTGCCTGCTCGACCAGCGCGCTGAACAGGGGGTGGGGGCGGTTCGGTCGCGACTGGAATTCGGGATGGAACTGTACGCCGACCATGAACGGATGGTCCGGCACTTCCGTAGCCTCGACCAATTCTCCGTCGGGAGATAACCCGCTCATCACCATACCCGAGGCTTCCAGGCATTCCCGGTAGGTGTTGTTCACCTCATAGCGGTGCCGGTGACGCTCCCTGATTTCGGAACGGGCGTAGGCGTCGGCGGTTCGGGTATTGTTCTGGGGTTGGCACGGGTAATGACCGAGGCGCATGGTGCCGCCCAGGTCGGTGATGTTGCGCTGCCCGTGCATGATGTCGATTACCGGGTGCTCGCAGTCAGGATCCAGTTCAGTAGAATTCGCGTGCTTCAGGCCGGTGACGTCGCGCGCCCAGTCGATGACCATCACCTGCATGCCCAGACACAATCCCAGGTAGGGTACGTGCTTGTTCCTGGCGTAGCGGCTGGTGTCGATCATACCTTCGACGCCCCTGGGGCCGAATCCACCGGGCACCACGATTCCGGAAGCGTCGGCCAGGTGGGCGTCCGGGCCGTCCCGCTCGATTGCTTCGGAATGGACCCAGCGCACGTCCGCCCGCAAACCGCAGGATGCCGCGGCGTGCCGCAGCGCCTCGCGCACCGACATGTAGGAGTCGGGGTACTCGACATATTTGCCGACCACCGCGATCTGCACCTCGCCGTCGGCCCCGTTCATCTGATCTACCAGATTGCTCCACTCACCCAGTTGGCTGGCCCCGTTCAGGCCGAGAGACTCCGACAGGCAACGGCCGACGCCAAAGTGGTCCATCACCAGCGGTACTTCGTAGACATTGTTCACCGTGGGCATGGGGAAAACGGCCTCGGTGGCGACGTCGCAAAACAGGGACAGCTTCTCGCGGATTCCGGTGGTGACCTCGGCATCGCTGCGGCAAACCAGGGCGTCGGGTTGTATCCCGATGCTCCGCAGTTCCTTGACGCTGTGCTGGGTCGGTTTGGTTTTCAACTCTTCGGACGCCGAGATGTAGGGGAGCAGGGTCAGGTGCATGTAGAAGACGTTGTTGCGTCCCACGGTGTTCCGCATCTGCCGGATCGCTTCGAGGAAGGGCAGGCCCTCGATGTCTCCCACGGTACCGCCGACCTCGACAACCACGACATCCGCGTTCGATTTTTCCGCCAGGCTGATAAGTCGATCCTTGATTTCGTTGGTCAGGTGCGGCACGGTCTGGATGGTGCCGCCGAGGAAATCGCCACGCCGCTCACGCGTAATCAGTTCGAGGTAAGCCTGTCCGGCGGTTACGTTGCTGTCGCGGGTGAGCTCAACGTCAATGAACCGCTCATAATGTCCGAGGTCCAGGTCGGTTTCGCCGCCGTCCTTGGTTACGAAGACTTCGCCATGTTGGTATGGGGACATGGTCCCCGGGTCTACGTTCAGGTAAGGATCGAGTTTGATGACGGTTACCGTAAGACCCTGGCTCTTCAAAATGCGCCCGATTGAGGCGACGCAGATTCCCTTGCCGATGGAGCTGACCACGCCCCCGGTGACAAAGATGTACTTAGTGGGCATACGGATTAGAGCCAATCCCACGCGGTACGGTACTCAGGATCACTGTGCGGGTCCTGTCAACAGTGCGGTTCCCTCGCCGGAATCAAAACGGACTTGCCTGAATGGGAACAATGCCGGCCGTTATCACAAATCGGTTACCGGCTTGCCAAGGTCCGTCCGCATCGGGACGTAAAAGTGGATAGGCAATGACACCTTTGGCAACTCTATCCTACACGCAGCGTTGGTAAGCGTCAAGCGCGCGGCGGTGCGCAATGTCGCGGGTTCACGAGATCGACAGGCCATCGAGCGCGTTGGGTGGTGTCGGGGCATTGCAATCGTGCCGTGCCCGCGATGCGCCGGAAATCGGTGCGGCCTGGCCGCAACGCTAAGCGCGGAGTCCAATCTCCGAGAGCGCTTGTGCGACCGTATCGCCGATGTCCGCCGGTGTAGGAATGATCCGGGAACCGGCGCGTTCCAGTGCCCGAATTTTAGATTCGGCGGTGGCGGATTCGCCGGTGATGATAGCGCCGGCATGGCCCATTCGTTTGCCGGTCGGAGCGGTGGCCCCAACGATCAAAGAGCAGACCGGTTTCGTGAACTCGGAGGAACCGATGAACTCGGCGGCTTCCTGCTCCATATTCCCGCCGATCTCGCCGATGAACGTCACGAGGTCGGTGTCGGGATCGTTGTTATAGAGGCGCAGGATGTCGACGAAACTGCTTCCGATGATCGGGTCGCCGCCGATACCGACGCACGAAGATTGTCCGATGTCCTGTCCGGTCAACTGTCCGACCGCTTCGTAGGTCAAAGTGCCGCTGCGCGAAACGACGCCGACCCGGCCCGGCATGTGGATATTGCCGGGCATGATGCCCACTTTGCAACGCGCTCCGGGGTTTATCATCCCCGGGCAATTGGGCCCGATCAGACGAACGGGGTTCGCCTTCACGTAGCGGTACAGACCCACCATGTCGTGCACCGGAATTCCTTCGGTGATACAGGCGACCAGCGGGATCCCCGCGTCCACGGATTCGGCGATGGCGTCCGCTGCGAAAGGCGGCGGCACGAAGATGAGCGACACGTTGGCCTGAGTGGCGTCCACCGCCTCGCCTACCGAATCGAAGACGGGAACCGCGTCGTCGAACAGTTGACCGCCGCGGCCGGGTGTCACGCCGGCTACGAGTTGCGTCCCATAATCCTTGCAGGCCCGGGCGTGGAAACTGCCTTCCCGACCGGTGATGCCCTGCACCAGCACCCGGGATTGTTCGTTGAGAAGGATCCCCATGAAACTACTCGCCTGCCGCGTGGTGGGAAAGAGCCGCAGTGACTTCGGTCAACGTATCGGCAAATGTCACGTTGAGGCCCGACCCGGCGAGGATCGATTTTCCTTCTTCCAGGTTGGTACCCAACATTCGGACCACCAGCGGCTGTTTGGCCTGGAGTTGCTGGTAAGCCATCGTGATGCCCCTGGCCGCCACGTCGCAACGAAGGATGCCGCCGAACACGTTCACCAACACCCGGTCGACCTTGGGATCGGAGAGAATGATGCCAACCGCGGTGGCCACCTTCTCATCGGTGGCCCCGCCCCCAACGTCCAGGAAGTTCGCCGGAGCCGCGCCGGCCGCGTTGGCCACGTCGAGTGTCGCCATAGCGAGGCCCGCCCCGTTCACGAGGCAACCGACGGAGCCATCGAGGCTCACGTATGCGATGTCGTCGTCTGCCGCTTCAGCTTCCAACGGGTCTTCCTGGCTGCGGTCGCGCAACTGTTGCAGGTCCGCATGCCGGAACAGCGCGTCGTCTTCGACGTCCATCTTGGCGTCGAGGGCCATGATCGAACCGTCTCCGGTGACAATCAGCGGGTTGACTTCCACCAGCGAGCAATCGTTTTCGACGAAGATGCGGTAGAGGGCGGAGAGCACTCCCGCAGCCTCACGCAACGTTGCGCCGCTCATTCCGAGCCGACTGGCCACCCGCCGGGTCTGGTATGGCATTAGTCCCAGGACGGGCTCGATCGGCTCGGTGATGATGGCATCGGGGTCTTCGGCCGCCAACTGCTCAATGGACGTGCCGCCGCCGGCGCTGGCAATCAACACCGGCCCCCGATGGTCGCGGTCCATGGTCATGGCCACGTACATTTCTTGGCCGATGTCAGCCAACGCTTCGACCAGGACGGATTCTACTGGAACCCCGCTAGCATCTGTCTGGTTGGTAACCAGTCGGGAGCCCAGCAGCCCAGCGGCAAAACTGCTGGCTTCGTCGGGGCTGCTCACCACCTTGACACCGCCGGCCAACCCGCGTCCGCCGGCGTGGACCTGGGCCTTGACCGCAGCCCGGCCACCCAAGGATGCGGTGGCGCCGGCTGCTTCATCTGCGGTGGAGGCCAAGCTTCCATCGGGAACCGCAATACCGTAGCGGGCAAAAATTGCCTTGGCTTGATACTCGTGGAGTTTCATAGCGCGAGTCATTGTGCCGTAAGTCTCGGTAGGCGTCAACGCGGGCGGGTGCATGGAATCGGTGTGATCATTGTTGGTTGGAGGTGTTGGGGTGGTTGGAGGTGTTGGCATACGAGGCGGATGGTTATGATAAGGTATTACCCGCGTGGCATTCGGGGCGCGGGTTGCTGTTGTGAACTGAAGGCTGTGGTTCGAACAGTCCACGCATGATGAATGTTTCTCAATATTGCCTGGTTTTGAGGTGTTTCACCGATGGTTGCGCACACTGAGCGTATGGTTTCGGTTCGCGGCGGGATGTTCAACGTCCAGGTCGCCGAAGGAGGTAGCGGCGAACCGCTGGTCTACCTGCACGGCGCGGGCGGCTACGCTGGATGGCCGGATTTTCTGGATCGACTGGCCCAGGATTATCACGTTTATGCGCCAGCGCATCCCGGTGTTGCCAATTCCACCGGTCTAAACCATCTGGACGACCTCTGGGACCTGGTGCAGTTCTTCGAAGAGTTTTTGGACTCCCTCGGGATTGCGCGCTGCTATCTGATCGGCCATTCATACGGCGGGTTCTGCGCTGCTGAATTGGCCGCGCATCGTCCGGACCGCATCTCCCGCCTGGTCCTGGTGAACTCTTTGGGGTTGTGGTTGGAGGAGAAGCCGGTCGCGGACTTTTTCATCCTGACGCCGGATGAGCGACGCGAGATGCTGTGGCACGACTCCGACAGTGAACTCGCGCACGCTTCCGTTGCCCAGCCCACGGAACCCGAAGCCCGGTTGGAACACACCCTGGACCGCATCCAGACGCTGCAATCGGTCGCCAAGTTCACCTGGCCCATCCCGGAGCGGGGTCTCACCAAGCGGGCCCATCGCATCGTGATGCCGACCCTGATCGTTTGGGGAGACTCCGACCAGGTGATCCCCACGGAATACGGCGAGGCCTTTCGAGATCTGCTGCCCAACGCCACTCTCACGGTGATCCCCCAGTGCGGTCACATCCCGCAGGTCGAGCGACCCGACGCATTTTTCGACACGGTGCTGGGATTCCTGCACGACTAGACCTGCGATATCTCTTTACCCACGCCGATATCCGGCTTATCGGAAACACACGGAGCACAGTATGGCCGTCAGTTCATCCTTGCAGGTGGCGTTCAACCGCCACATCAACGCCGAGTTCTACTCGTCGTATCTCTATCTCTCCATGTCCACCTATTGCGATTCCATCGACCTCCCCGGCTTTTCCCACTGGATGCGCATTCAGAGCCAGGAAGAGTACGACCATGCCATGCGCATCCTCACCTACCTTGAGGACCGCGACGGCCGCGTAACCCTCCTCCCCATCGAGCAGCCCGCCATCGAGTTCGACTCGGTGGAAGACGTCATGCGGCAGACCTTGGGCCACGAGCAGCACGTTACGCAGCTGATCAATGAGCTGTACGCCGTGGCTGCCGAATCCGCCGATTTCGCGAGCCAGGTGATGCTGCAATGGTTTGTGAACGAGCAGGTCGAGGAAGAGAAGACGGCCCGAGATGTGATCGCTGCGCTGGATAAAGTGGCCGGACGCAGCGACGCACTACTACTGCTGGACCGAGAGATGGCGGCTCGCGTACCGACTCCCGCCGCCGCCTGACCACCTGGGAGGTCGCGCAATGACGCTCAATGAATTCATCGTTGACGCCCTGGACAAGGAAAACGGCTTCCTTATGGATGCGCTGGACGGGTTGGGTTCGGCGGAACTCGGATGGCAACCGGTGCCCGACGCCAATTCCATCGGTTGGATCCTGTGGCACATGGTCCGAGTTGAAGACATGTGGATCCAGTTTTTCGCCCAGTTTCAGACCGAGCTGTGGGAGACCGAGGGATGGCACGAGAAGTTCGGCCTGCCCACCCGCGACAATGGTTTTGGGCACACCGCCGAACAGGTGAACAACTTCCCCGGCGTCGGACTGTCTGAATTCTTGCGATACCGCGGCGCGGTGCGTCAGGCTACGCTGGCCTATCTGGAAACGCTGGCGCCGGAGGACATGGAACGGGTGCCGCGGGAACGTAGGCCCGAAATGTCCCAGGGCGCGATGTTCCGCCAGATTATCGGCGAGATGTACCAGCACGTGGGCCAGATTGCTTACCTGCGGGGGTTGCAGGGGAAGTGACCCCGGCGATTGGCCGCAAACCAACCGCGTTGATTTTCCTCTTATGGACCGTTGTGGCGGTTGGTTCGAATCTGGTCGTCGGCTGTTCGGCTCCCGCCGAGGAAGGACACCAACGGGAGCTTGAGAACACGAACCGCCCGGAACAACAAAATGGCCGGGTGGAGGACGTTCGCGTGGGTCCCGCTCGCGTGGAGTGCTACGGGCCATTTCGCCGGATGTGCCTTGTGATTGACGGGGGACATTTCTACGACGAAATCGAAGGGTTCGAGCATGAACCCGGCTATGAGTATCGGCTGCGGATCGCGCGACATGACGCCTGGCCCGGCGAGAAAGAGCCGCCCCAGGATGCGGGAAGATATGGATACCGCCTGCTTGAGTTGATTTCAAAAACACGGGTTGCCGGGACGGTCACCGAGTCCCACGTCGCGCCGGCTCGGGTGCAATGCCCCTGGTCGGACCAGCGGTGTTTGTTGGTGGACGGCCGACCTTTTCCGGGAGCGATTGGCGGCTTTCAATATGAGCCCGGCTTTGAGTATCGGATGCGCATCGAGAGCTATGGGGACCAGTCACACCGCCTCCTGGAGACCATGGACCGACAGCCGGCCAAGGGCACGGTCGAGGAAATCTCCGTGGGCCCATGGCGCGTGCAGTGCTACGAAGACGCGCCGGTCACGGCAGCCTGCATCGTAGTGAACGGCGACCCGTTTTACGGCAGGATTGAAGGGTTGGCTCGCAGGCACGGCTACGTTTACAGTCTCCAAGTGGAGAAATACGACCTCTACCGGAACGCGCCGAACCCGCCACCCGAGTTGCCGAAATACGGCTACCGAGTGCTGAAGGTGTTGTCGGAGACGCCGGCCAAAAACCCGCCGCCGTCGAATTGATAGCCGCCGCTTAGCGTTGGCTCAGCCGGCGCAGTCCCGCTTCCAGGGCAACCCACGGCAGTAGGGCGCACTTGATGCGCACCGGATACCGCCGCACCACCTCCAACGCCTCCAGGTCGCCCAACTCGGCGACCGCCACCGACGGCAGTGGTTTGCCCTGCATCAAGTCCCGGAACAGTTGGGACAGGTCCGCGGCCTGCTCCACGGTGCGGCCGTGCACGTTGTCGGCCAGCAGCGATGCCGAAGCCTGGATGATGCTGCACCCCTCGGCCAGGGCGCTCACGGCCTGGATGGGCGCCCCGTCCCCGTCGGAATGTCCGAGGCGTAGCTGGAGCGTAGCGCGATCTCCGCAGAAGGGATTGAACTCCTCGGCTTCGACGTCGGCACAAGACAGGCGCGCTCGGTGGCGCGGGCTGCGATAGTGGTCCATGATGACGTCGCCATAAAGCGCGTCGGGGTTGTCGGGCAGGGAAGACATCGGGGCCCGTCGAGGGGCCTCTACTCGGTGGTGGCGATGTCCTCGCCGTCCATTGCTGCTTTCAGGGTGTGCCAGGCGAGGATCGCGCATTTGATTCGCGTGGGATACGCGATCACACCGGCTAGAATCTCCAAATCACCCAGCAGGTCGTAGTTCAATTCGGCGTTCGGCTCCGTCATCATCCGGTGAAATTCGTCGAACATGGCGATGGCATCGGAGGCTGAGGCTCCCTTCACCGCCTGCGTCAAAAGGGACGCCGAAGCCCGACTGATGGCGCACCCGTGGCCCTGGAAGCCGACGTCGCCTACGGTTTGCTCTTCCAGGCGCAGTTGCAATGATATTTCGTCGCCGCACAGCGGATTGAAACCGTCCGCGTGGTGCGTGGCGTCCTCGAGCTTGCGGAAGTTGCGGGGGCGCCGGTTGTGTTCGAGGAGAATTTCCTGGTAGAGATCCGTCAGGTCAGATGCCATCAGCCGAAAACCTCAATCACCCGATCTATGCCCTTGATCAGGGCGTCAATTTCCTCGGTGGTGTTGTAGAAGGACAGGGAAGCCCGCACGGTGGCCGGGATTTCGTAGCGTGCCATCACCGGCTGCGCGCAGTGGTGGCCGGTGCGCACGGCGATGCCTTCCGCGTCCAGGATGGTGCCGATGTCATGGGCGTGGGCCGCTTCCATGTAGAACGAGAGGACGCCGCCCCGGTTTGCAGCGGTGCCGATGAGCCGCACGCCTTCAATCTCGGCGAGACGCTCGGCGCCGTAGCGCATCAGCGCCTGTTCGTAGGCGGCGATGCGTCCCATTCCGATTGCTTCCAGGTACTCCACCGCCGCGCCGAGCCCGATGGCGCCGGCGATGTCCGGGGTGCCGGCCTCGAATTTGTGCGGCAGCACGTTGTAAATGGTTTCCTCGAAGGTGACGGAACGGATCATTTCGCCGCCGGTTTGGTATGGCGGCATTTCGTTCAGCAGGTCGGCCCGACCCCACAGAACGCCGATGCCCGTGGGACCGTACATCTTGTGCCCGGAGAAGGTCGCGAAGTCGACGCCCAAATCCTGCACGTCGATTGGCATGTGCGGGACCGACTGTGCGGTGTCCAGCATTACCGGCACACCGCGGGCATGGGCCAGCTCGACAATCGCCGACACTGGATTGATGGTACCCAGCGCATTTGACTGGTGCACCACGGAGACGAGGCGGGTACGGTCATTCAGCATGCCCTCGTACTCGTCCATCAGCAACTCGCCCTGGTCGTTGAAGGGAATGACCCGCAGGCGGATGCCGATTTCCTTGCCCAAAATCTGCCAGGGGACGATGTTGGAGTGATGCTCCATGCCGGTGATGATGACCTCATCTCCGGCCTTGAAGAATTTGCGTCCATAGCTGCTGGCGACCAGGTTCAGCCCTTCGGTGGTGCCCCGCACGTAGATAATTTCCGAGGCGTCTGGGGCGTTGATGAATCGGCGAATCGCTTCACGACCCGCCTCGTAATCATCAGTGGCCCGTTGGCTCAGGGTATGCACGCCACGGTGCACGTTGGAATTGTTGTGCAGGTAGTAGTTGCTGATCGCGTCGATCACCGGGCGCGGTTTTTGCGTGGTGGCCGCGTTGTCCAGATAGACCAGGGGCTTCCCATTGATCAGTTGGTCCAGAATGGGAAAATCGTCGCGGATGCGTGCGACGTCGACGGCGGTCAGCGCGCCGGAGTTGGAACCGTGAGCGTTCCCGGTGGCGTCGGTCACGAGCGGCCTCCGATGGGCAAAGCGATGTTTGCGGAAGGGATGGCATCCTGGAACCGCTGGTCGAGATAGTCCCGCAGGGGTTCCAACGCCACCGTGTCGATGATCTCGCGGGCGAACGCCTGGATCAGGATGCGACTGGCGGTGGCGAGATCGAGGCCCCGACTGCGCATGTAGAACACCGTGTCCACGTCGATGTGGCCCGCCGTTGCGCCGTGCCCGCATTTCACGTCGTCGGCGTAGATGAGCAGGCTGGGCTTGCTGTCAACCTCGGCTTCCTCTGACAGGAGCAGATTTTTGTCGGTCTGCAGAGCGTCGGTCTTCTGCGCGTTCTTGCGGACGGTAACGTTGCCACCGAACACGGCGCGAGACTGTCCGTCCAGGATGCCCTTGTAGAACAGCCGGCTGGTGCCGTAGGGCTCAGCGTGGTCGATGTTGATGTAGTTGTCGATGTGCTGGTTGCCCTTGGTCAGGTAGAGGCCATTCAGCATGGTTTGCGCACCGGTTCCGGCCAGGGTGACGCCGAAATCGTTGCGCCCCAGGGCAGCTCCCTGTGAGAGCGCCACCGAGGAGAACGACGAGTCTTTTTGCTGCACCACCCGGCTCACGCCCACATGGTAGGCCTCGCTGCCTTCCAGCAGGAGCCGGTAGTGCTCGACGCTGGCGCCCTCACCCACCGAGGTTTCCATCACGGTGTTGGTCAGGTAGCGCGTGTCGGGACCGGCAAAGGTTTCAATGACGGTGACACGAGAATTTGGTTCGGCAGCGATCACGGTGCGCGGGTGGGTTGCCCGAGGTTGGTCGCGCCCGGTGGTCAGGTAGATGACGTTGACCACCCCAGCGTCGACTCCCGCCGGCACGTATATACCAACGCCATCACCCACGAACGCGGCGTTGAGCGCGGCGAACCCGTCTTCCTCGGGCGGGGCGAGCTGTCCCAGGACATTCGCGGCCAGCTTCGGTTCCGAATGGACTGCATCGGCCAACCCCGTTGCGATGCCGGCTCCGGTAGTGTTGCCGGTTGACAGAACGGGAGCGAACGCGCCGTCCACCACCACCAGGTTGCGCCAGTCGGGTTGCCACGGAGCGACCGCCTGGACGTCCGCCAGCGTCGATATTGGGTCACCGGCCCGGGACAAGCCGGAATGCGAGAAACTTTCCCTGGCGATGGGCCCGGCGTTGGTGTACTTCCAGGGCTCGTTGCCGCGCCTGGCGGTGGGCAGCCCCAGGGTGTTGAACGCCTCCCAGCCACGCTCACGCATTTCCTTGAACGCGAGAACGCCGCTGGCCATCTGCCCAGCGTACGCCGTGGCGTAGTGGGGGTAGGTTTCGGCGACCGATATGGGGGCAGTGGTAGTCATTCAGCCTGCTCTTGTTTCAACGGTAAGGATGGTTGCCGTCGCGAGGACAACGTCGTACACGCGGCAAACGGGCGGTCTACAGGTCGGAGGGCGCGATGGGACGGGGTTCCGATGGCCGTGCGACCCTAACTGGCCGCCGCCTGGACTTCTTCGCGCACCCAGTCGTAGCCCCGGGCTTCCAGCTCTTCGGCCAATTCCGGGCCGCCGCTCAGGGCGATGCGACCGTCCACCAGCACGTGTACCTGGTCGGGCGTTATGTAACTCAGAATGCGTTGGTAGTGGGTCACGACCACGGTGGCGTTGTCAGGTCGTCGGAGACGGTTCACGCCGTCGGCCACGATACGCAGGGCATCGATGTCCAGCCCGGAGTCGGTCTCGTCCAGCAGCGACAGGGTGGGCTCCAGCAGGGCCATCTGCAGCACTTCGTTGCGCTTTTTCTCGCCGCCGGAGAACCCCTCGTTGACGGAGCGTCGGACCAGTTCCGGATCGATCTCGACCTCGGCGACCTTGCTGCGCAGGAGTTGGTCGAACTCCCGGGCGCCCATTTCCTCTTCGCCCAGATGGACCCGCTTGGCATCCACCGCGGCTTTGAGGAATTGCCACGCGCGCACCCCCGGCAGCTCCACTGGATATTGGAAGGCGAGGAAAACCCCTTCGCGAGCGCGATCTTCCGGTTCCATGCCCAGCAGATCCCTGCCCTTGTACACGGCGCCGCCGCCGGTGACGGTGTATTCGGGCCGTCCGGCCAGCGTGTTGGCCAGCGTGCTCTTGCCGGACCCGTTGGGTCCCATGATCGCGTGCACCTCGCCGGGTTTCACCGTCAGGTTCACGCCGCGTAGTATTTCCTGCTCGTTAATGGAAACCTTGAGGTCCTTGACCTCGAGAATAGGTGAAACGGTTTCGTTCGCGGTGGTCATCTTAGCTTTGGTAATCCTTTGGTTCTGTGGGCGATGTCAACCTGTGAAACCGGTCGGCCGGTTAGCCGACGGTCCCCTCCAAGCTGACTTTGAGGAGCTGCGAGGCTTCCATGGCGAACTCGAACGGCAACTCCTGGAAGATACCCCGGCAGAACCCGTTGATGATCATGAAGTGCGCGTCCTCGACGCCGATACCGCGCTGCTGCAGGTAGAACAGCTGGTCATCGGACACTTTGGAAGTGGTCGCCTCGTGTTCCATCTGGGCCGTTGGGTTCTTGACCTCGATGTAGGGCACGGTGTGCGCGCCGCATTTGTCGCCGACGAGCAACGAGTCGCACTGGGTGAAGTTTCGCGCGCCCTTGGCGGAGGGATTGATCTTGACCAGCCCGCGATAGGTCTGCTGACCCTGGCCGGCGGAGATGCCCTTGGCGACGATGGTGCTGCGCGTGTTCTTGCCCAGGTGGATCATCTTGGTGCCGGTGTCGGCCTGCTGCCAGTTGTTCACCAGGGCCACCGAGTAGAACTCGCCAACCGAGTTGTCGCCCTGCAAGATCACGCTGGGGTACTTCCAAGTGATCGCGGAGCCGGTTTCCACCTGCGTCCACGAGATCTTGGAGTCGGCGCCGGCGCACTTGCCGCGCTTGGTGACGAAGTTGTAGACGCCGCCCTCGCCGTTCCGGTCGCCCGGGTACCAGTTCTGCAGCGTGCTGTACTTGATCTCCGCGCCTTCCAGCGCCACCAGTTCCACCACTGCCGCGTGCAACTGGCTGGTCTTCCGCATCGGCGCCGTGCACCCTTCCAGGTAACTGACGTATGCGCCTTTGTCGGCGACGATGAGCGTCCGCTCGAACTGCCCGCTATCCGCCTGGTTGATGCGAAAATAGGTCATCAACTCGATGGGGCAGCGGACCCCCGGCGGGATGTACGCGAAGGAACCGTCGGAGAACACCGCCGAGTTCAGGGTCGCGTAGAAGTTGTCGGCGTAGGGGACCACCGAACCGAGGTACTTCTGCACCAGGTCCGGGTGTTTCTGGACGGCCTCACTCATGGAGCAGAAGATGACGCCGGCCTTTTCCAGTTGCTCCTGGTAGGTGGTTGCCACGGACACGCTGTCCAGCACCGCGTCGACCGCCACGCCGGCCAGGCGAGCCTGCTCTTCCAGGGGGATGCCCAGCTTGTTGAAGGCTTCCAGGACCTCCGGGTCCACGTCTTCGATGCTTTGGGGCCCATCCGAGGCGGACTTGGGGGCAGCGTAGTAGTGCATGTCCTGGAAATCGATGGGAGGATGTTCGATGTTGGCCCAGGTCGGCTCGGCGTACGTCTGCCGCGACCAGAAGCGAAAGGCTTTGAGCCGCCAATCCAGCATCCATTCCGGCTCGTTTTTCTTGGCCGAAAGCAGGCGCACCACATCTTCGCCGAGGCCTTTCGGAAATGCCTCTTCTTCGATGTCAATGGTGAAGCCCCACTGGTAGTCCGAATCGAGCTCCTCGGGCGTCGTTTCCCGGGAAATCACGCGTTGAGCCGGGGTGGTCATTGTTCCCACATCCTCTCCCCCCGGCTGATGAAAAGCGGCATGCCGGCGGATAGTTCAATAATTCCCGACCATTAAGGTCAACAATCATCGTAGACCAGCGTTACGGTTCTGTCAACGATAGGCGAGTCCCGCGCGTGCCACGGGCGTTACCTCGCCGTAATGCTCAGGAAACAAGGCGGCCGTAGGATGAAATCATGCGTTGCCCGGAGGATGTTTGATGACCGCCACAACCGCGTCGCCTGAACTTGGAAATGAGATAACCGTCGCCAGCAACAACGCCCACGACTCGGTGGCGGGCGCCTTGGCCAGGTTGGCCCGGTGGGTGGGTTTCCGCCTGTCACGGCAAAGACTCGACCCGCCTTTCAGCAGGGGTTTGGGCGACGACTTCGCCCCGGAGATCGCGGAGGCTCTCACCGCCGCGCACCGTGCGCCCAGGGACGCGATGTAGGTTGCATCGCGACACAAACTTGCGTCCTGAACCCATCCTCCTTTACGATATAAACATATTGTTTCTAGCGTTTATCAACGTACGTAGACTAATTGAGGAGGATAACCTCGATGAAAGATTCCGAGATGAAAGATTCCGAAATCCGTTTGGTCCAGGACACTTTCAACAAAGTCGAGCCCATCGCCGACACTGCGGCCGAACTCTTTTATGATCGGCTGTTCCAACTGGACGGCGACCTGAAGCCCCTCTTCCACTCGGACCTGCAGCAACAGGGGCGGCTGCTCATGAAAATGGTCGCCACCGCCGTGGACCATCTCTCCGATCTGGACACTCTCGTGCCCGTCGTTCAAAGGCTGGGCGCGCGGCACAAGGTTTACGGCGTCGAGCCTTCCCATTACGACACGGTGGGCCAGGCGTTGCTGTGGACCCTGGAGCAGGGCCTCGGCGAGCATTTCACCCCCGATGTTGCCTCGGCCTGGGCCAATACCTATGGGCTGCTCTCGGGCGTGATGATGGAAGCGGCCGGCTACGAAGAAACCTTCGCGCCTGAGGCTGAACTCAGCGTCACCTGATCCCCACCGTCGCCAGCGATGGCGATCTGACGGCGCGGGCTGCCCGCTATCGCCGCTGCGACTCTGGAGCCGGAGGCAGGGCGAACGGCGCGCGATGTCAAACGCCTGGGCGCGTTTCCCGTCCGGCAGTGTCGCTCCTCGGTGGCCGATTACCCAGCGGCCCCGAGCGATGCCTTGGCTGGTCGCGGGCCAGTCGGTCTGTCCGGCGATTGAGGGCCGGCGAATGCTGCCGCCGGTTGCAACCGTTGTCATGGCTGCGTTGATCGCAGTGGCCAAGGTTCCCAGTCCAAAACGCGATCCGTACCGGGGGGGAACCGGGCGGTGAAGCGCTTCACGCTGCCGGCTTCAACCCTCGACCGCCCGCTCATCCGCATATTTTCCGACCAGAATTCACGACCCACTTGTCCGCTACCATCCGGTTGCACTTGGAACCATTCCCTGAACTGTCCTGCCACCACGGCTTCCACCACTTCCTGGAAACTCTCGAACTGGTCCTCGGCGCCTTCGTCGCACGCGTCACAACCGCAGTCCGGGAACGGCTCGGTGTGGAAGCGCCCAAAGCGGACATAGATCGAGGGGTGGGAGTACTCGGTAAACGCCACCACGATTGGCGCTGCCCCTTCCCGTCCCGGTGTCAGCCGCACGGTCGGCCTGGCTGGCGGAGTTTGTTCCAGTTCGAGGTCCAGGCTGTAGCCTTCTTCCCGGGTAACTTCGTATGTCGCCTCCAGCCCGGATAGCAGGTTCAGCGACCATTGGTGCAGGGGCCGGAACCGCTCCGGCTCCGTGACCCTCGAGTAGGCTTCTTCCGGTGGGCCGTCAGGGCCCCAATCGAATCGTCCCATATCCCGAACTCCCTGGCGTGGTCACCGACGCTGGCAATGAGAGCGAATCGCGCCGGCCGCGACTTCACGTGTCTCGACCTTAATTGTATGCCCTGGAGCCCCGATTGAGCCGTCAGGTGCTATACTCCGTGCAACTGCTGCCGTGCAGAATTGTCGCCTGAAAAGTCCTCCTGATGCCCTCCACTCCAACCTATTGCGACGCCCATACCCACCTGGACCAGTACGTGCCGGAAGAGATACCCGGCATCCTGGAACGGGCCGGCGAAGTCGGGGTTGGTTACATCCTGCTGGCCGGCACCACGATCGAGTCGACGGAGCGGTGCATCGCGCTGGCAGATGAGCACCCCATGTTCTACGCCGGGGTGGGAATTCACCCGATGCAGGCCGACGATCCCGTCGATGACGACGCTTACGGCCGGCTGGAATCCCTGGCCCGCAACAACCCGCGCGTCGTGTGCATTTCGGAGGTTGGCCTGGACTACCTGCCCACTTCCCCTGACCACGAGGTTCAGGATCAGGTGTTTCGGGCGCATATCCACCTCGCCAAGAGCCTGGGGCTGCCGATCATCTTTCATTCCAGGGAGTCCCACCCAGCCGTGTTCAAGGTGCTGCGCGAGGAAAACGCCGGCCAGGTGGGCGGCGCCATGCACTACTTCCAGGGCGACGCTGAAACGGCGCGCGAGGCCATCGACTGCGGCTTCTTCATCTCCTTGGCGCGCCCCTTGACTCGGCTGCAGGAATTGCGCGAGGTCGCCCGCGACATCCCGCTGGAGAACATCGTTCTGGAAACCGACGCCTACCCCCAGCCGTTCAAGAAGTACCGCCACAACTGGACCGAGCCCCGGCACCTGGCCGACGTGGCCCAGTGCCTGGCCACGGTCAAAGGCATTTCAGTGGAGCAGGTGGCGGAGGTGACGACCGCCAACCTGAGCCGGCTGCTGGGCATCGAGACCCCGACCGCGCCCGGATCATCCAGCCGGGTGGTTTAGCGGCGAATCATTAGTCATCCGTGCATGGCAACTCGCATCGCGGTCAGATTTGCTCCCAGGAGAGCATCATGGCAACCCATCAAGAACGGCAATACCCGGACGCCCCGGAGCAGATCGTCCCGACGAGCCTCAACGACTATCTGGAAGTGATGACCAAGGCCGTTTTCCAGAGTGGCATGTCCTGGAAAGTGGTCAACACCAAGTGGCCGGGATTCCAGGCTGGCTTCCAGGGCTTCGATGTCGCCGCAGTGGCCGCGATGGACGAATCGGCCATCGACACCCTTGCCGCCGACACGGCAATCATTCGCAATCGCCGCAAGATCGTCGCCACGGTCCACAACGCGCAGCGCCTCATCGACCTTGAGGAAGAACACGGCGGGGATATCCGCAACTACCTGCGCTCTCAGGGCGAGTTCGAATCGCGCATCAAGGACGTGCGTAAACAGTTCAAGTATATGGGTGACGTCGGCACCTATTACTGGCTGTACGTCCTGGGCGAAGACGTGCCCGGCTGGGACGAATTCTGTAGCCGCGGCCATTAGCCGGCCTTCCACGAATGTCCCGAACATCCTGACCATCCATGCGAATCCTGCGGAGGCTGAGGCCATGACCACACCTGCGAACTGCCAACTGGCCCTGAAAGAGTGGGCGATCACCGTGAAGGCCCTGGCCGACGGCGACCAGATCATGATGCTGCGCAAAGGTGGCATCCACGAGGAGAGTAAGGACTTCCGCGTGGTGCATCCCGAATTCCTGCTGTACCCAACCTACCTGCATCAGAAAGAAGACCTGCTGAAGGACAGCCACCAACCCGCGCTGCGGCAATTGCTGGCCGATGACCCCGACGACAAGGATGCCGTGACGTTCACGCACTGGGCCCGCGTCCACGAGCTGGTCGAGATCGAGCAGCTGGGCAAGGTGGAAGACCTGGCTCCGCACCACATCTGGACCGATACCTACGCGCAGTCGCGCCTCCACTGGAAGCCCATGGTTCCGCTGACCATCATGCTGCTGCGGGTGTACGAGATGGAAGCGCCCACCACGGTGGCCTACATCCCGGAGTACGGAGGCTGCAAGTCCTGGGTCGACATCATCCCCACGGTCCGCCTCGGCAACGCCAAACCGGTGCTGGACGACGCCCGCTTCAACGAGATGGTGGAAGCCGTGCGCGGCAGCCTGGGCCTGGTGCCGGCGTAGCAATTGGCAAATTTGCTGACACCCGGCCGTTGACGGGCTGCAACCGGGTTCGCTAAACCATAATCGGCTAATCCTGGCAACCATTCCACGAAAGTACATAGCACGTTTACTGGGGAAATAGGCTGCTCCAACGGAGTTGACCGTTTTGGTACAGAAAGAACTGATCGCGGTAGGCGAATACCGTCCCATCAGCAGTGTCTGGGAAGGCAACGACGGGGAATTGATAGAGAATCTGCTGCAATTCTATGCGTCGATCCCCCCGGAGCCGATCCTGGACGCGACATACAACAGAGGGCGGTTTTGGAAAGGCTCGTCACGAAACGTCGTATCGATGGATATCAACCCGAAATTCGAGCCGATGATCGTGGGCGATAATCGGGTGATGGAAGGGGTGCCGGATGCTGCGTTTGGAGCTGTCGTGTACGATCCGCCACACGTCGGCCCACAAGGCAGGGACAAGAGCAGCAAGAAGTTCGATGAGGATTTTGGCGCCACGGTCGCCTGCGGGAAAGAGCATGACTGGAGCCTGAGCTACCTTTACCCGCCGTTTTTGGCCCAGGCGAAGCGGGTTTTGAAACCGGAAGGCCTGCTTTTGGCCAAGATTACCGACATGGTCAATAGCCACCGTGCAAAGTGGAGCCACTGTGACTTTATGCGCATGGCGGACGATGCGGGATTTACCGTTTGCGATTTGATCGTCAAGATTCGAACGGGACCGATGGTGTCAACCAAGTGGTCCACCGCGCATCACGCCCGCAAACGGCACTGCTTTTGGATCATTTGCAGAAACAGTTCCAGATGCGAGCGGTAGTTCGTGCGAACCTACGACCCCCTCAACGTGAGTGAACTGGGTCGCAATGCGGCACGCGCCCTGATGGCATACCCGGCTGACGGATTGCCACCGAAAAATCCTTTCGCGGGCGTGGGAGTATACACTCTGCACTACGTTGGCACTTTCCCGGCGTACATCAACATAAGGGAGGACGTACCCATCTATGTCGGAAAAGCGGATCCACAAGGGAGACGGCAGGGTAGTGTTTCGGCGACGTCTGTCGACACAGCCCTATACCGCCGGTTTTCGGATCACGCGAGGTCTATTGAATCAGTAGACAACCTGGACCTGAACGATTTTCGTTGTCGATGGCTCAAACTTGATCCGGTATGGATCGGCCTCACCGAGCAAGTGTTGATCGCCCAATACAGACCGTTGTGGAATGTCGTCGTCGACGGATTTGGTAACCATGATCCAGGTGGAGGGAGACGGAACCAGCGGCGCTCACAGTGGGACACTTTGCATCCCGGTCGAAGATGGGCGTCAAATCTTAGGGATCGTGAAGAAACAGCTACGGAAGTGATGAACGCGGTGATTGCTCACCGTTCCAAAGACTCGCCAACATAGACAAAGTCCCAACCGTACAAGTACTCGTTGACGTTTTGCCGAAGCGAGCGTCGAAGGCGCATCGAGATTGGCGGGGAACTTTGGGATCCCACAGCCAGACTGCGTGCGCAAAACGGACATGCGCCTTTCCAGTAAGTGAGGACTCACCACCATGAAATATCGCCAACTCCCCCGCACCGACCTGATGCTGTCCGAAGTGGGCTTCGGCGTCTGGACCGTGGCCACCAACTGGTGGGGCCAGATCCCCGAGGAAACCAGGCGACAGCTGCTTGAAGAGGCGCTCGAATTGGGCATCAACTTCTTTGACACCGCCGACACCTACGGCGATGGCTACGGCGAAGATGTCCTCGCCAAGTTCATGAGTCACCGCCGGCATGAGATGATCATCGCCACCAAGTTCGGCTACGACATCTACGACCAGACCACGCCCCGCGTCGGCCACCAGGAACGCCCGCAGAAGTTCGAGCCGGAGTTCATCCGCTTCGCGTGCGAGCAGTCGCTGCGCCGACTGAAGACCGACTACATCGATCTGTACCAACTGCACAATCCGCGCATCGAGGCCATCGAGAACGACGAGGTGTTTGAGGTTCTTGAGGAGCTGAAGCACGAGGGCAAGATCCGCTACTACGGCTCCGCCCTGGGCCCCGACATCGGCTGGTTCGAAGAGGGCGAGGCCAGCATGAAAGAGCGCCACGTCAACAGTTGCCAGATCATCTACAGCATCCTGGAACAGGACCCGGCCAAGGACTTCTTCCCCATCGCCGACAAGGAGCAGGTGGGCTTGCTCTCCCGGGTGCCCCACGCCTCCGAGGCGTTGACCGGCCGCTACGACGCGCCGCCGGAATTCAACGAGGATGACCACCGTTCCTACCGCCGGCATCAGTGGCTCAGCGAGGCGCTGGTCAAGGTGGAGCAGGTCAAGTTCCTGGCCGGCGAAGACGCCGGCCGCACCATGAGCCAGGCCGCCATCCAGTTCGTGCTGCACCAGCCCACGATCACCAGCGTGCTGCCCAACTTCACCACACTGGAGGAGCTCAAGGAGTACACGGAAGCGGTGGACACACCCGATATCACCGAGAGCGACCAGGCCATCATCGATGATCTCTGGGCCAACAACTTCTACATCGAAGAGCCGGAGCCCGTCTTCCGCGAGGTTTGAGCCCGAACGCGCGGTACCGGCGCCGGATGCGTTCGCCGGCCGCTGTCGCCGCCGGGCCGCCCGGGGATGGCAGGATGCGCCGCCGCGATCCGCGCATCCGGTGCGAAAGCGTTCAGATGGCGACGATTTCGGCAAACATTTGACACTGGAATGGGCTAGTGATAACTTTCACATAGCCCATTTTCGTATTGCGACAGGAGAGTGCGTTCCTGATGCCCGTGAATATTTGTGTCCTGGCCAAGCAGGTAGTGGACCCCGAAATGCCCGCCGCGGCCTTCCGCATTGATCCCGACGCCCGGCAGGTCGTCCCGCCGGCGAACATCCCTCCCGTCGTCAACGGTTTCGACGAAAACGCGGTGGAGGCCGCCCTGCAGATCAAGGACGGGCAGGGCGCCAACATCACCGTCATCTCCTCCGGCACCTCCTTTGCCCTGGACGTGATGAAAAAGCCCCTGTCCATGGGCGCCGACGAGTTGGTGTTGCTGCAGGACGACGCCTTCGCGAACTCGGTGGACTCATTTTTCACCGTGCAGTTGCTCACCGCCGCCATCAAAAAGCTAGGCGGTTTCGACCTGATCATCTGCGGGCGCCAGGCCTCCGACTGGGACAACGCGCAGGTACCGCTGGGTGTCGCCGAGACCCTGGGCATGGCCTGCATCACTCTGGGTAAGAAGGTGGACGTGCAGGACAGCAAGGTGGTGGTCGAGCGACTCGCCCCCGATGGCTTCGAAGTCGTTGAGGCAGACCTGCCGGCCCTGGTCACTGTTAGCAACGAGTTGGGCCAGCCCCGCTATCCCACGCTGCGCGGCATCATGGCGGCGACACGCAAGCGTCCGACTCTCTGGACCACCGGCGATCTCGACATTGACGATGCCCAGCTGGAGCCGCGCCTCACCCTGCACGACCTCTTTGTGCCGGAGCGCGACCAGGACTGCGAAATCATCGAGGGCGACGACGACGGGGACGCCGCTCGGAAACTGGCCCTGCGCCTCCGAGAGGACCGCCTCATCTAGCCCGCACGCGAGACACCGGCGCGCTTTCCGGCCACCCATGGAAAGGGTTCCTACCCACGGAGAAAGAAATGGCAGACGCTAACGGCATACTCGTTTTCGGCGACGCTCCCGACGGACAACTGGCTTCCACTGCGCAGGAACTCCTCGCGGCCGGTCGTTCCCTGGCCGACGCCCTGAACCAGGAGCTGGCCATCGCGATCATCGGCGCGGACGTCGCCGACGCGCCCCAGCAGGCGATAGCCCACGGCGCGGACAAGGCCTACGCGGTGACCAACCCGTCGCTTGGCGACTATCACCCTGACCTGTACCTGGCCGCGATGCAAACCGTGGCGGACGAGGACAATCCCAGCATCATCCTCATCTCCCGCAATAACGAGGGCCGGGAACTGGCCCCCCGGCTGGCCTTCCGACTCGGCGTGGGCCTGGCGCAGGACTGCCTGGAAGTCTCGGCCGATGCCGCAACCGGCCGACTGCTGGCCAACCGGCCGGTGTACGGCGGCAGCGCCATCGCCGTGGTCAGCTGCACCCACACCCCGCAGATTGCTGCACTCCGGCCCAAGACCTACGAGCCGTTGGACGCCGACGCCGGCCGCAGCGGGCAGGTGGTCGCGTTTCCCGTAGACATCGACGCCTCGGCGGCGAAAACCCGCGTCATCAACGTGGTCAAGGAAGAGGCCGCGGGCATCAAGCTCGAAGACGCCCGCATCGTCGTATCGGGCGGTCGCGGATTGGGCGGCCCCGAGCCGTTCTCCCAACTGGAAGAACTTGCCGGGCTCCTGGGCGGAGCCGTGGGAGCCTCCCGCGCTGCCGTGGACTCCGGGTGGGTTCCCGCCAACTATCAGGTGGGCCTTACCGGGAAGACCATTACCCCGGACCTCTACATCACCGTCGCCATTTCCGGCGCGAGCCAGCACATGGCGGGCTGCAGCGGCTCCAAGGCCATCGTCGCCATCAACAAGGACGCCGACGCCAACATCTTCAAGGAAGCCCGCTACGGAGTGGTCGGCGACTGGGAGAAGGTAATCCCCGCCCTGACGGAGACGGTGCGTGAGTTGACGCAGTCGTAAAACGCCGACCAGTTACCTCATTTGATTTGGCCGCCGGGACCGCAGTTCCGGCGGCGTCATTTGTTCATCGCCGATGCGCTTGCCGGAGCAGAGAGGCGGGCACCCTGACTATGGTTTAGTCGCTTACTCCAAGACAAGGTTATCTATCAAACGCACCGTTCCCAGACGCACGGCCGTCGCCACCATCGCTGCGTGTCCTTCAACCGTTCCGGTGATCTCGGCCATGCTTCCCGCGTCTACGACACTTACATAGTCCACCGACGACAACGCGGGCTCGGACTCAAGTTGCGCGGTAGCGGCCGATTGCAACGCCCGAGCATCCCGTTCGCCGGCGCGCCATAGCTCCTCTGCCGCACGGAGCGCCCGGTAGACCACCGGTGCTGCTTTTCGTTCCTCGTCTGTCAGGTACGCGTTCCGGCTGCTCAACGCCAGGCCATCGGGTTCCCGGATCGTCGGCATGGTAACGACCTCGGCGCCCAGGTTCAGGTCGTCGTTCATCTTGCGGATGACGGCCACCTGCTGGCCGTCCTTCTGGCCGAAATAGGCCCGATCGGGGCGAGTGATCGTGAACAGCTTGGCGACCACCGTCGCGACGCCGCGAAAATGGCCCGGCCTTGCCGCGCCCTCCATCCCTTCGGCGACCGCGCCCGGTTCGATCCAGGTGTCAAAACCGTCCGGATACACTTCCGGCGGTCCCGGCAAAAATACCAGGTCGGTCCCGGCCGCTGCCAGGAGTTCCAGGTCCCGTTCCAGGCTGCGCGGATACTTGGCAAAGTCTTCGTTCGGCCCAAACTGCGTGGGGTTGACGAAGATCGATACCGCCATGGTCAAATTGTCCCCCCGGGCCTGCCGGACCAACGACATGTGCCCTTCGTGCAGCGCGCCCATGGTAGGCACCAAACCCAGCGGAGGCTGAGCCGTCCGGCACAACGCAAACATTTCACCACAAGTCTCGACGACCTTCATATCAATTGCCCATCCCAGCTGACGTTCGCAAGGCAGAGAGTGTCGCCACCTATTCCGGCGGAAACAGCTCGTCGATCTCCCGCTGCAAACGGTCGGCGTCGGCTTCGGCCAAGGATGCCCCGACCGGGGTACCGGCAGGCGCTCCCATGTCAGCGTAGAACGCTTCGTCGTAGTCGCGAGGACGTACGACCACCGGCATCGGCACGGCATGGCCGAATACCAGCGCCTGCTGCTTGCTATCCAGCCGCGCCAGCACGTTCCTCAGCTGCCCCACGTCGCGCGCTCCCATGAGCACGGCGTTCATATCCCGGTCGTCGTTCAAAGCGCACGAGAGCCGCGTGCCCAGCTGGCTCATCACTTCCGAGTCGATGCCGCTGGGCCGCTGATCAACGATCATCAGGGTAACGTTGTATTTCCGCAACTCGCGCGCGATGGTGCCAAAGATCGTCTGCGAGGCGATGCCCGGCGTCAAGAACTTGTGGGCTTCCTCAATGAAGATCACCAGGGGCCGGGGTTCTTGCCCCTGCCCGCCGTCGGCCAACTCCTTGCGCCGCACCCAGGTCTCGTGGATCCGACGGGTGAGCAGATTGCTCACCAACACGTAGGCGGCAGTGTTGCGGCCGTACTGCCCAAACTCCAGCACCACGTGGTTGCCGCGCTCCAACTGTTCGATGATGCCGCCGGCGGTGGCGTTGCCCTGACCTTGTTCGGCGAGGAACCCGAACCGTTCCCAGGAGAGCAGGCGTCGATGCAGCGTCTGCAGGGCGGATAGATTAACGCCGATTTCCTGGGCCAACTCACCGACGTCAGCGGCGCCCAGCCCCATGAACTCGCGCAGCCAGTGTTCCTTGTAGTGCCTGGCGACATTCCACGCCGTCGCGGCGGCCACCTCCGACAGGTTGAGCGAGTCCCGGAGCACCTCGATGTCCGCCGGCTCGACCTCGTCGTACCCTATCTTCACTACTCCGTCCGGCGTGGCTCCCCGGCGGCGGCTGCTTTCTTCGTCCAGTGTGAAGGTGACCACCTTGGCAGGAAACAGCTGCTTGAGCCCCTTCACCTGACGTGACCGGTCGTTGTCCTGTCCCTGCCAGCCGTACTCGCTCTCCATGTCGAATACAAGAGACACCGCATGGGATTGCTTCACCAGGCCGGCCAACAGCATACGGGCCAGGAAAGTCTTGCCCGTCCCTGACGCGCCGAACACCCCCACCGACCGGTTGGCCAGGGCAGACAAATCCAGCCGGACCAGGGATGACTCCATGCCCTGTGGCGAACCCAGGGCGAAGTCTCCCTCCCGGGCGCGGAACACTGCGTCAATGTCCGTTTGCGACGCCGCGTACACCGGTGCGAAATGCTCGGGTATCGTCTTGGCCTGCTCGGCGACCGCTCCCGGCAACCCTGACATGGAAACTGCCATGCCTGGCATTACCGACAGTTGCCCGTAGGCGACCGTCCCCGCGATCACCTCGGCGGCGAATCCGTCGCCGGTGGAGGCTCCTTGCGAAAAGGCTGGCGGGAAATGCCGCACGCTGTCGTCCACGGCGCGCAATTCCAGGTCCGTGACCACTGCGAAATAGCGTTGGCGGCGTCCCTGGATGGTGACGAACGATCCCACGGCGACGTCTTCGGTCTGTCCGTCCGACGCGTCGAGTCGGACATCCAGGCCACGGGAAAGTGAGCCGCCGACCACTTGCCCCAGCAGGCGCGGCCCGGCAGCGCTGCACCCGTTGCTTTCTGCTCCATCCGCCAGGATCATGCGGCGACCTCACGCAACAAAGCCCGCATTCGGTGGGGCTCTCCGGACAATTCGGTGGCCAGCGCCTTGCCGGCTTCGAGCAGGAACTTTCGCGGATCGGTCCTGCCGTCGGCGGCTTGGCGCAGCAAATTCGCGATGGCGGCGTCCGCCGCCGCAGACCGTTCCTCCAGCAGGAGCCTGAGCCAGCCCAGGTTGTCGCCAAACCCCGCCAGGTCGCTGGCATCGCACAGGAAAACAAACGAGTGCAGATCCGGCGGCAGGCTCGGCAATCCGGCGCGAACGCCGGCCCCATCTCGATAGCCGACGATAGCTGCGGTAAACCGCGTGGTCAGGATGGCGCTCAGTTGAGGGTTGGCCGCGTAAAGCTCGTCTTCCGTTTCCGCGTCCGCTCCCCGGGGCGCCAGCGGCCGGGTGGGATCCAGAGGTTCGTGTCGAATGTCCAGCACCACGGCATAGATTGGCGGTGATCCGATCCGGACCAGCGACCCCAGCGGCGGCGCGGAGTGGGCACTGTAGCATTGTGCCTCGACCCGCTGCGTGCGTGACGCGGTGACTTCGGCGAGGCGCTGACCAGGTTGAATTCCAGCCATGGTTCGAATTCTAGCACGATGATCCCCGCCACAGTTGGTGCGGCAGAAGTCGGCCGATACATCCCAGGAACCGGTTGACACACGTTTGACCAGTGCTATAATTCGTTACCGCAAATCGCTGCAATAACGGTGGGTGGCACATGCCTGGACACGAATCGGCTATCGGCCGCTTGCGCTCGCAGGGCTACCGGATCACTCCCCAGCGTTTGTCCGTACTGGATATCGTAGCCGGTCGGACGGGTCACATCGGCGCGGACGAGGTGTGGTCCCTCGCCAAGGAGCAGCACCCGTACGTCGACCTGGCTACCATTTACCGAACGCTCCATTTGCTGAAGCGGCTGGGAGTGGTTACCGAAGTGGTGATTGGCAACAAGCTCCATTTTGAACTGGCGGACCAGCACAACCGGCATAACCACATGGTCTGCTCTGCGTGTGACACGGTGCAGACCCTGAGCCCGTATTATTTGGCCGAATTCAGCCAAAGACTGGAGCAGGAATTCGGATTCTTGCCGGATCTTGAAAATCTCACCATCGGAGGCAAGTGCTCCAAATGTCATTCAGCCACGTCCGAATAGCCGGCAGCCCAGTCCGACGCAATATTGTGCCAGGAGGGGTTACCGGTGTTGGTATTGCGTAGCCCGGTCCCGTTTGGCGCAGCGCTGTGTGTCGTCCTACTGCTCCTGGCTTGCGCCGCGGAATCCCTGGAATCCGTGGGTGCACCAACCGGAAACGGATCTAGCGAAACCGGTGAGGTTAAGGTGGTCACCACGGTGTCGCCGATTACGAGCATCGTCGAGAATATCGGTGGAACCCGCATCGATTTGGAGGGCGTGGTTCCGGAAGGCGTGAACTCCCACACCTTCGAGCCGGCGCCATCGGTGGCGGCGGTGATCGCAGAGGCCGACGTGATCTTCCTCAACGGGCTGTTTCTTGAAGAGCCCACCCTGGAGATGGCCCACGCCAACCTGAAGCCCGGAGGCGTGGTCGTCATTCTCGGGGAGCAGACCATCACGCGAGAGGAGTGGAAGTTCGACTTCTCCTTTCCGGAAGCGGACGGCCAACCGAACCCACACCTGTGGCCCGATCCCATTCTCGCCCTGCGCTACGCCGAGATTGTTCGCGATCAACTGGCCGCCAGCGATGCCGACAACGCGGAGTACTATTCCGCGAATTTCGACGCTTTCGCGGCTCGCATCGCCACGCTGGATGGGGTGATCCGTACTTCGATAGACACTATTCCGCCCGCAAACCGCAAGTTGTTGACCTACCATGACTCCTGGGCGTACTTTGCCCAGCGTTACGGCCTCACGGTGGTCGGAGCACTCCAGCCGTCCGACTTCTCCGAGCCTTCGGCCAAAGAGGTCGCTGACCTGATTCGCCAGATTGAATCGGAAAGCATCCCCGCAGTCTTCGGCTCTGAAGTTTTCGCCAGCGAGGTCATGCAGATGATCGCCGCGGAATCCGGGGCAGCGTACGTTGACGAGCTCAGCGACGACGATCTGCCCGGGGTTCCTGGCGATCCCTCGCACAGTTACCTCGGGCTGGCGGTGGCAAACCTGCGCGTGATGATCCCGGCCCTGGGAGGCGACGCGTCCGGACTGGACGAGGTTGACGTCTCTCCCGTTTTCGACGGTGTTTCCGACGCCGTATACGTCCAATAGCCGGTTCTCCCACCAGTCCATCCCGCAATGACAACATGCTGCATCCACCCGAACTAGAGCATCTTCATCGACCCGACCCGGACGCCCGTCCGGTGATCGAATTCGCGAACGTCAACGCCGGCTACAGCGGCTCCCGCGTCCTGGAGGACGTGAACCTCCGGATAATGCCTGGCGATTTCGTTGGGCTGCTGGGCCCCAGCGGCTCCGGGAAGACCACGCTGCTGCGCACGGTGCTCGGCGCCGTCCCCGTTCAATCCGGCGAGGTGCGGGTGAACGACAGGCTGGTGCGGGGCCGCCGCCATCGGGCTGGCTACGTGCCCCAGCTGGAAACCATCGACTGGAACTTCCCGGTGACCGTCGAGGAAACGGTGTTGATGGGGCGTACCATGTCGAATTCCCTGTTCCCCTGGTTTCGCCGCCAGGAGCGCGAGCTGGCCCACGACATGATGCAGCGCCTCGGTATCGAGAGCCTGGCCAAGCGTCACATCCGACAGCTTTCCGGCGGTCAACAGCAGCGCGTTTTCCTGGCCCGCGCGCTGGTCAGCAACCCGGAATTGCTGCTGTTGGACGAACCCACCTCGGGCGTGGACCTCAAGACCCGAGACGATGTGATGCACCTGCTCCATGATCTCAACCATGCCGGCGTGACCATCGTGATGACCACGCACGAGATCAACGCCGTCGCCGTGCATCTGCCCCGCATAGTCTGCCTGAACGGCACCGTCGTGGCGGACGGGCCGCCGCACCGCGTGATCACGCCGCACATTCTCCGCGAGGTCTACGGGGCCGAAATGCCGGTGATCCAGTATCAAGGCATGACGCTGGTGGCCGAGAGCGCCCACTTCTGGATCGACCGTAACGGCGGCGATCCCCTGGCCACCGTCCCGGATGAAAGCCACACGGAGGCGATTCTGGCGCATACCCATCCTTCCGACGGCAACGTTCCCATACACCACCACCACGAGAACGCCGATGACTGAGCGCCTCAGGTTACGCGGATCGCTCCCGTCCACCGCCGCGCGAGCGGACGCCCGTTGGAATGCTCCCGCCTGATCGTGACCTGACTGTTCTCAGTTTGCCAGATTGATGCTATTAGAGCCGTTTGAATTCGGGTTTTTCGTGCGGGCGATCATCGCAGCGTGCCTGATTGGCGGGCTGTGCGGCCTGATGGGCGTCTACATTGTCCTGCGTGGCATGTCTTACATCGGCCACGGCCTGTCGCACGCCATTTTCGGCGGGGCGGTGGTGAGCTGGATTATGTCGATCAACTTTTTCGTTGGGGCAACGGTGTGGGGATTTCTCTCGGCGCTACTGGTGACTTGGACCACGCGCCGGAATCCGATTGGATCCGACGCCGCCATCGGCATCATCACGACCGCCAGCTTCGCCCTGGGCATCGCCATCATCAGCCGATTTGGCAGTTTCACCCGGGACTTCGAGGCCTCGCTATGGGGCAGTGTCCTGGCCGTGGACCGCGAGGACCTGATCGCGATAGCGGTGGTGTCCGTCATTGTTGCGGGAGTGTTCTTTGTCGGCTACAAGCTTTTCCTGTTCACGATATTTGACTCTGACGTTGCGCAGTTCTACGGTGTGCCCACGGGCTGGGTGGACACCCTGTTCGCGTTGTTGCTGGCCGGCACCATCGTCGTTTCGATGCAGGTTCTGGGAGTCACCATGATCGCAGCTGCCGTGGTTATTCCGCCGATAGCAGCCCGATTGCTGACCAACAGCTTCCGCAAGATGACGCTGTTGTCCACCGGCATGGGTATAATGTGCTCCGTGCTGGGCATCTACATCAGCTATTTCGTTGACGTGTCGTCCGGGGCCAGTGTGGTGCTTTTGTCCGCCGCGGTTTTCGCGGCGGTCCTGGCCTGGTCCAAAATTCGCGATCGAATCAACCGCTCCCCGGCCACTTCGAGCGGGCTGTCCAGCCTGCCGCGCGAAGCCGGTGGGCCTCTCGAATAACCTCCAAGCTCAAAGGCCACAGGAGATCGCTATGGCGCATGCTCATCATCACGCTATGCCTTCGGCAGCGGAAGGCCAGACCGGTTTCCGTAGGGGGGCTGCGTTCATCATCGGCGGTCTGACCAGCGGGCACGGCGTGTTCCACTGGGTGGCCCAGAGCTTCATCGTGGTGCTCCCCGAGGTCCGCGACCTGCTCCTGGGCGGAAGCATCATCGCCGCTACCAGTATCCAGACCACCCGTGAGATAGCATCGGGCGTGGTGGCACTGCCCGGCGGGGTGCTGACCGACGCGCTGCGCCGCTACTGGGGCTGGGTGATGGCAGTCTGCATGGCCTTGTTCGGCGTCGGCTGGCTGCTGATGGCTTCGGCCGGTTGGCAGGTGCCGGGCAGTGCGTGGCTGGTCTCCAGCCAGACCGGGGAATCCGCCGCCGCCGGCGGCGCGTTGAATCCGGCGGGTTACGCGTTGCTGCTAATAGGCATGGCTATCGTCGCCATCGCCGCGTCGGTTTGGCATCTGCCCGCCATGGCCGCGTTGTCGTCGCACTTCGCGCACCGTCGGGCCTCGGTGCTCTCGTTCCACGGCGTGGGCGGCAACGTCGGCGACGTGCTCGGGCCCGCCCTGACCGGCTTGCTGCTCGTCAGCATGACGTGGCATTCGATCATCACCATCTATGCCGCGGTGCCGATCTTCCTGGCGTTCCTGGTTTTCTGGGCTTTCCGGGACATCGGCCACCGGGCGCAGGTCGCTGCCGAGAATCAATCGGCGTTCACCATGCGATCCCAGGTGGAGGAAACCAAGCTGCTGGTACGGAATCCCCGGATCTGGGGCATCACCGTCGTGGCGGGCCTGCGCGGCATGGCGTACATCGGATTTGTCACCGTCTTGCCGCTATATCTCGCCGACCATTTGGGACTGACCGTCGACCCGGATGGCGGCGTTTTCGAGGGTGTGTTCCTCCGCGGATCGCTGATCGCGCTCCTGGTGTTGGTGGGCATCTTCGCCAGCCCGGTGATGGGTTACATTTCCGACCGATTGGGGCGGAAGATGGTGCTGATCCCCGGCATGATTTACCTCGCCGTGGTCACCCTGATCATGGTTCCTTTCAGCACCAACCTCGCCATGATGACCGTATTGTTGGCCGCGTTGGGCATGTTCCTGTACAGCGACCAGCCGATCCTTACCGCCGCGGCAATGGACATCGTGCGGGAAGGCACGGCGGCCACCACGCTGGGCCTGTTGTCCACCTCCCGGTTCATCCTGAGCGCAGCCTCGCCGCTGCTCGCCGGATGGCTGTACGGGATCGACTACACCTACCTGTTCTACTACACCGCGGCCCTGTATCTGGCGGCAGCGGTAATCCTGGCCCTGGTGCGGTTGCCGCAGGCCGCGCCGGTTGAGGTTCATCACGACGATCACGGTGGTCACGACGGGCACGGGGATCACGGTAGCCACGACGACCACGGGCATGGCGACCATGACGATCACGGGCCCGGTCATGACCATGAGGGCCACGGTCATCGGCCTCACTGACCGTCCGCAATAGCAAAAAATCAGGGGCGACCGAATGGTCGCCCCTATGCGTTCCAGCCGTGCCAGGCGGCGGGGGTTAGTCCTCGTTCTGTTGGGTCTGGCTACCCTTCACGGTGATGGTGATGTGGGACATGGCGGTTTCGCGGGAGCCGTGCCAGTGGTCTTCGCCAGCGGGGATGACGGCCACGTCACCTTCGTTGACCACGACTTCCTCGTCGCGAGTGGCGACGATGCCGGTGCCCTCGGTGACGATGAGGATCTGGTCGCCGCTGTGGGTATGGAACTTATTGCGGACGCCGGCGCCGAAGTGCACGATGCCGAAGTTGAAGTTGTTGCTGTCGTCGGGGTCGAGGATGGCCTGCCGTCCCACCGGGCCGGTGAAGAGAGGAGCAGTCCCCTCGGTCTTTTCCACTGCCGACATGTTTACGATTTTCATGGGCTACGTTTACCTCCAGAATTGGTTGCGAGATGGAATGTCTTGAAAATGATACCCTGCGCCGCTTATGTCGTCTAGCGGCGCGGCAGACCCCGTCGCGCCGCATGCTGCGACAGGGTGCCTTTCGTTGACTCCACAAACTGCGGGCCGTACACTGCGGGGCCAGTTAACCCCTCGATTTGAGTTCGCCGGATTTCCCCGAGGAGGTACCGAAATGAGTTTTGACCTGTACGAAAAGGGCATGAAAGTCGAAGCCACCGCAGATTTCGAAGTTCGCGAGGTGATGGCCTCCCCGGTGGGTTCATCGGTACGCAGCATTTCAACCGGAGACGCCGGCGAGGTTCGCGAGAAGCGCACCATCGGGCCCGCCACGTGGCTCATCGTCTACTTCGACAGCGTGAAACGCCAGATAAACATCGACCAGACCAATATCGATAACATCAAGCCTGCCTGAGGACATCGAGGAGTCCCGCCATGACCGACAATCCCCTCGGCCAGGTCAACACGCTGGTTTTCGATATATTCGGGACGGTGCTTGATCTGGGCGGCAGTCTGTCTCCGCCGGCTGGCCGTTTCCTGGCGGAGCACGGTTCACCCGTCACCGAGGATGAATTCTGGGCGGACTGGCGCGGACGCCAGCGCATCGAGCAGTACCAGGATAATCTCTTCATGCTGGGCCACAGCGGTTACCTGGAGACCTGCCGACGGTCGTTCGTATATTGCTTGCGTCTCCATAACGTGACCTTTGAACCCGGCGACGTGGACCGCTTCATGGCCGTTTACGACGATCTGCGCCCGTTCGAAGACGCCGTGCAGGGCCTCCAAAAGCTGGTTGATAGCAAGCGGTTCAACTTGGTCGTGCTGTCCAACGGCGAGCAGTCGTACCTGGAGCGCATGGCACGGGACAATGTCGGGATCCCCTTCGATCAGGTCATTTCGGTCGAAAAAGCCGGCGTATTCAAACCCCATCCGGCGGTGTATCGCACCGCTACCCGTATCCTCGGAAAAGCGCCCGGCGAAATCATGATGGTCTCCTCCCACTCGTTCGACGTGACCGGTGCGCGGGCATCAGGTTTTCGGGCGGGTTACGTAAATCGTTACAACCTGCCGAACGAGGAGTCCGTGTATTTGCCGGACTTTGAGGTATCGAACTTCCACCAGTTGACGGACCGGCTGATTTCATCGTCCAAGTCCGGGGCTGGCGCCTCGTAGCCCATGGCTTCAGTCGCCGCCGCGGGTCGGCTGCGCGCGTTTTCCGCTCTACGCCACCGGGATTTCCGGTGGTTCTTTCTGAACATCGGGGTCCAGTCCTTCGGCCAGGGGATCCAGTTCCTCGGTATCGGCTACCTGATCCTGGACCTCACCGGCGCCAAGACTTCGCTGGGGTTGGCGGTCAGCCTCTTTGGCGTTTCCAACCTGTTCTTCACCTTCGTGGGCGGAGTGCTGGCTGACCGCGTTGACCGCAAGCTGTTCCTGATCTTTTGCGTACTCGGCAACGCGGTCATCACCCTCGCCCTCGCGATCCTGGCGCTGACCGGATTGGCGCAGATGTGGCACGTTTACACCATTGTCTTCATCCTGGGCGGGCTGATGGCGGTGCAGATGCCCGCCCGGTTCGCGCTCGCGGCCGACCTCGTACCCCGCGAAGACATGATGAACGCGGTGGCCCTGCACACCTCCGTCGGCCAGATCGGCAACATGATGGGCCCCCTGGTCGGTGGCTGGGCCATCCAGTACATCGACACCTGGGCCGGCATCATGATCAACGGCGTCAGCTATCTGGTGGGGATCGGCTTCCTGATGATGGTGACACGCCCGGTCGCCGCGACGCGCCGCAACTCGTCGCCCATCAGCGACCTAGTCGGAGGGTTCGCCCACGCCATTCGGACGCCCATGGCGGCGGTGCTGATCATCATGTCGGCATCATTCGGTTTCTTCGGCATGGCCTACATGCAGGTCGTGCCGGCTTTCACCACCGAATTCCTCCGGCTGAGCCCTTTCCAGACCGGCATCTTCATGGTGTTTCGGGGAGGCGGCGCTTTCCTGGGCTCCCTGGTGGTCGCCAGCTGGGGCGACAACAAGAACAAGGGCTTGCTCATGTACCTGGAAGTCTCCCTATGCTGTATCGGCCTGGTCGCGTTGGCATGGTCCCAATGGTTCTGGGCTGCCTGCGTGCTGGTGGCTTTGGTAGGCTCGACCAGCATCGGCGGGTTCTGGCCGGTTTCCAGCTCGATGATGCAGTTGACCACCGCGCCTGAGATGCGAGGCCGCATGATGGCCATGATGCAGCTCGCGCCGGTGTTCCACTTCCTGGGCGCGTGGCCGTTGACCTGGTTGGCGCAGATCTACGGTTGGTCGGCGGCGATCACCAGTGGCGCCCTCGTCCTGCTCGCCATTTCGCTAGCCGGCTGGATGTATCGTCCGATGGTGCGGCGGATGAACGAAATCTGATCGCCTGTTGGCATGGATCCGGTGCGACGGAGATGCGTGGGGAAACGTCGCGTACTTGCCACTCACGAACAACTGTCGTATAGTTCGCGCCAACAAACGCCCAATATTCGCCGCGAAAGGAGCACGAACATGGTCAAACCCAAGCAAGTCGGACATCTCGTCATCAACGTTTCGGACGTAGCGGCTTCCACCAAGTTCTACACCGAGATCCTCGGCTTCGATATCGCCGTCCAGCGGCCCACCGCCACGTTCCTGACCTGCGGCGAAATCCATCACGACCTCGCCCTGTTCCAGGCCGACGACGCCTCTCCGGAGACGCGCAAGGGCAACATTGGCTTGAACCATTTCGCGGTTCAGGTCGAGGATCATGACTCCCTGCGTGACCTGTATCACACGCTGCTGGAGCACGACGTCAAGGTCGATCGCACCACCGACCACGGCATGACCGGAAGCGTTTATTTCGAGGACCCGGACGGCAACGGCATCGAGTTTTACTACGACAAGTTTGAGACTCCCGAAGAAGGTCTGGCGGAGATGCGGCGAGAAGGCCGCGAGAACACGGTTCTAGTCCTCGACTAGCATCGGAGACCACCGACCAAGCAGTTAGGGGCGGGTTCACACCCGCCCCTCTTCGTTGTCCGGGGACCAACCCGTTCCGTCAGCGTCCCGCTGGCTGGTCGTCGTCTCCGCCGGGAAGATCGAGCTGTCCCAGGATGTCGGCCAGCGTTCCCTCGATGCTCGAGTTCAGTTCGACGGGTTCTTCAAAGGGCTGGAACTGATAGTCGTTGCGCACCCGCTCGATGTACCGTCGCGCCTCTTCGTTGCGCTGGGCTACCCGGTCCAGCGATTCCAACAAGCGCGTCGACTCTTCCTCGTAGCGCGGCCTGAGATCGGACAAATCGACATCCAGCGAATACAGTCCGCGCAGCCGGCGCATGATGTCGTAGAAGGCCCGGTGGTCGGTGGTGATGCCCAACTGACCCCCTCCGCTCCCGCTGAACGGGAACATCGGAGCCATCGCGCCGACCCGCACCATCTCCACGTCCGGATGCTGGTAGTGGGCGACGCTGACCAGGGCCATCCCAATCGTGGGGCCCTGGCGCTGCTGCGATCCGTAGCTGGAGAACAGCATTCCGTGCTGGCGCAGTTCCTCCGCCATTGACGCTTTGCTATACACGCACGACACCCGGCGTTCCAACTCCGGCGGAGCCGGCCCGTTGTAGCCTTCCACGGCAGCGATTTTCGGGTTGCCCAACGCCGCCGCGGCCTCGAAAAATGCGTCGCCGTACAGGTCGAGCCGGTACCAGGGTTCGACTCCCAGGAAAACGACCACGCCGTCGCCCGCGTCCCAAAAACCGTTGTCCCATTCCATGGGACGGCTCGGCAGTCCATCTTCGAACGCGGCGCGGGGCCGGTAGAGGTCGTGGGTTCCCGCGACCTGGAAGGGGAAGCACATCCTGGAGATCTCTTCGGTCATGCGGCCAATTCGCCGCGCCGACAGTTTGTCGATCAGCCAGCGCGGCATGCCGCTGGATATGTTGCCGCCGTCAGACCACTGCCTCCGCCAGCCGGCAATGAGTACCCGCGTTTGCGGGGTTTCATCCAGGGTGATCAGCGGCTCCGCCATGGCGTCCTCCTTCCTACACCCCTAGATCAACTGGGCCGGTGTGAAGATGCCATCCATGTCCTCAGCGGACGCGGGAGCCTTGGCAGGCTGGCCCAGCTGGTCATCCATGAACCAGTAAACCTGCTTCAGGTGATGGGTGCTGTGGCTCAAGATTATGTTGAGCAACTCGAGGACGGTGACCTCGCCGCCGTAGTGGGCCGGGACAACCCGGTCGAAGCCTTCAGTGTCGCCGCTGGCGAGGAAATCGGCGACGTCGTCGGCAACCTTGACGGCGTACGCGGCGATGTCGTCCGGCTTATTCAGATCGACCAGGCTCTCCCGGCACGCCCGCATATCATCGGTGCTCATGGAACCCCGGGTGCTGCTGGTGTAGGCCAGCTCGGGGAAGGACACGATGTGCACCAGCGTATCCCGCAACATCTCCGGCCGCCATTGCACGGACCGGGAGAGCTGCTCGTCGCTCAGCTCACAGGTGGCACGGGCGGTCGCTCCGAGGATCCGCTGGTACTTGTCGGCGAGCCACGCGGTGCGGCCGGACAGGTCGATGGGCGCCTCGGCCAGCCCCAGGGCGGGGATCAGCTTCTTCGGGTAGTAACCGATGATGACCTCGTCGCCATCAATGATGGTCACCGGGGCGGACAGGATGCCTCGTGACTTGAGGTCTTCCCTCGCCGGTTCATCGGTCAACAGATCGTGGTGCTCATACTGAACACCGTTGGACGCCAGGAATTCCTCCAGTGTCCGGCAGCTGAATCAACCAGGGTTGGTGTAGACGTGCACTTCTCGCGTGGTGGTCGTCATGAGTATTTCTCCCTACTGTGGATCGAGTTTATTCGCCGCAACGGAACCAGTCCGACTTCCGTTCGGCAATCATGATCGTGGTGCAGTTGGTGTTGGCGCGGATGCAGTCCGGCATCACCGACGCATCGGCGACGTGGAGGTTCTCCATGCCATGCACACGGCAATGCTGATCGACCACCGCCATGGGGTCATCGGCCGACCCGATCTTGCACGTGCCCGAGATGTGCTGCGAGGTGCTGACCACCCGTTTCAGCCAATCATTCAATGCCTCGTCGCTCTCCAGGTCCGCCGGCAGCGGGTCCAGTAGTTCTTCGGCGACATCCTTGTAGTGATCGCTGTCCAGCAGATTGACACACACGCGCACGGCTTCGCGCATTCGCGCCAGATCGAACTCCTCCTGGAAGTAGTTGTAGTTCAACTGCGGCTGATCGTGCGGGTCGGTGCTCGCAAGTTGCAGGTGACCGGATCCCACAGCCAATTCCAGGATACAGGTGAACCGGATCCCCTCCGCCTCCAGCGGGTCGCCGGCGATTGGCGACGAGAAGGACGATTGCATGATCTGGATGTCGTTGCGCAGATGGCTGCCGGAGGCGGTATAACGGAGGCAGACCTGAGTACGCGGAGCGGCCGGGTCCAGGGGGAAGTCATCCTTGATCTTGACCGGCACGCGAATGTTCGGATGGTCCCGGAGGTTCTGCCCGATCCCCGGGAGCTCATGCACCACCGGGATGCCCATCGCTCGCAGGTGGTCGGCGGGACCAACCCCGGACAACATGAGCAACTGCGGCGACGCGATTGCCCCGGAGCTGAGGATGATGTCGTCGGCTTCCACTGTGAACACGTCGCCACCGCTTTCCACTTCCACGCCGACGGCTTGTTTGCCCTCGAACAGGATCCGGCGACAGGTGACGTTGGGGCGGATGGTGAGGTTGAGGCGGTGCCTCGACTCACGGAGGTAGGTAATCGACGTGCTCATTCGCACGCCGTTGGGGTTGTTCATGGGCACGGGACCCACGCCGCCGGAATCGGGGTGGTTCATGTCCGGGTCGTGGGGATGACCCGCGTCGCGGCAGGCGTTCCAAAAGGCGACCTGGGCGGGAAGCCAGTCCTCCTGCCGGTGCCGCCGGACCGGGATGGGTCCGGTGTTGCCGTGGAAGTCGTCGCTGATGTCAACGTCCGTTTCCATCTTGCGGAAATAGGGCAGGCAATCGGTAAACTTCCACTCGTCGTTTCCCAGGGCGGCCCAGGCGTCGTAGTCTTCCGGGACGCCGCGGAGCAGCACCTGCCCGTTGATGGCCGAAGACCCGCCAACCACTCTGCCGCGCGGCACGGGCATGGGGTTGGCCTGGCCGGGATTCTGCGCCCAGAAAGTCCAGTTGTGCGGCGCGTCCACGGCCGATGCCGTCTGGTCGTAACCGAATTTCAGGTCGTCCGGATAGAGCTCAAAATCAGGGTAATCCGGCCCGGCCTCCAGCAGCAGCACCGAGCGGTTGGGATCTTCGGTCAGCCTGGCCGCCATGGTGCAGCCGGCAGAGCCCGCCCCGATGATGATTACGTCGTACTTCATTGCGCTACGCCTCCTGATGAACGCTCTCGGATCATAGCTTCGAGGCGGATTATCGCCCTTATCGCCGTCTCTCGCAAGTAGCGACGGCTACTGATAAGTGTGCAGATTTGTGAGGTTTCCTTGTCGGGAGCACGTCGTTGCTGCGAAAGCAGGAACCCAGAGATACTGCGCTCCGTGAAACGTGAGAGCAGCAAGGATGTGCTGGATACCCGGTTTCGCCCATATGACGGATTTGGTGTCGAGCGGCCACCTCGAATGTGGACAGTGACGGTTACTGTGATCCGAGGCGTAATATACTTGGGACTCGTCTCGCCTGGCGCGGGTACGAGTCATTCGAGTCGGGTCCTGGCCGCGTCCGTTGCGTGGAGCCGGCGTCACATCAACTTCGCGGTAGATAGGATTGACGAGGCAAGCATGACGACAGGATCCCGTTCCATCAAAATCGCGTCATACGGCGCTGCTTACGAAACCCTCATGCACGGTTTGCGGAAGTTTCCGAAAGAAATGTGGGACTTCCGCGACGAGCACGGATGCTGGAGCATTCGGGAGCATTTGATTCACATTGCCGACAGCGAGGCCAACAGTTACATCCGGTGCCGGCGCCTGATCGCCGAGCCGGGTGAACCGCTGATGGCTTACGATGAAAACGGCTGGGCCACGCGTCTCGGCTACGCCGAACGGAGCGTGGAAGACGCGCTCGAACTGTTCCGTCTGCTTCGCGGTCAAACTTACTCTCTCGTTGAAGGGCTCCCCGAAAACGTCTGGGCGAACACCTGCTATCACCCCGAGAACGGCAACATGACCCTCGATGATTGGCTGGCGGTTTACGAAGTCCACATCCCCGAGCATCTGCAATCGATGCAGGAAAATTACGATGCCTGGCTCGCCTCCCGTCAGGCGATGTGAGCCAGGCTCATTTGCCTTGCGTTCGTTCGCCAACAGTATGCAATTGCGCTATACTCCGGCCAATAATCGCTTCGGGAGCACTGTTCCCACTTTCGTCGTGATGCGGGCTTTGGCTTAACGGAAACGCCCGTCTCGGCGAAACCGACGCACAGGAGATTTGTCATGCAATTCGGCTTGCTTTACGAATGCCAACGCCCCTTCGAGGGAACTGAGATTGACTGGAACGCCCTTTACAAGGAAACACTGGAGCAGTGCGAGTTGGCCGACCAGGTCGGGTTCGACAACCTCTGGTTTGTGGAACACCACTTCCTGACCGGATTCTCCGGCTCCCCGGCCCAGGACGCCATTTTCGGCGCGCTGAGCCGCATCACCAAGCAAATCCGCATCGGCTACGGCGTCTGCATCCTGCCCTACCACCATCCCGTCCGCGTCGCCGAGCGCGTGGCCCTGCTGGACCAGCTCACCGACGGCCGCATTGAGTTTGGCACCGGTCGCTCCAACGCATACGAGCAGACTGGCCTGGGGATCGACCCCCGCGAGACTCGCAACCTGTGGAACGAGTCCATCAGTATGCTGCCCAAGATCTGGACCTCTGACGAGTATGAATACGAAGGGGAAAACTGGAGCGTGCCCAAGCGTCGGGTGCTGCCCAAGCCCTTCCAGCAGCCGCACCCGCGGATGTACTTGGCCTGCACGTCCGAAGACAGTTTCCGTCTGGCCGCCCAGAAGGGCATCGGCGTGTTGTCCTCCGCCTCCTACGCCGTTGAAGTGCTCAAGGAGAAGGTGCAGATCTATCGCGACGCGCTCAAGGATTGCGAACCGGTCGGCGAGTTCATCACCGAATTCTGGGGCAACAATGTCCACGGCTTCTGCGACGACGATGACGATTACGCCAAGGAACTGGCCGCCGACTCGATGAAGACCTTCTTCGGACCCGACAAGCCGTACATCGCCGGCCGCATCGGCGCCTATGAGGAGCTTCTGGAAGCCTGGGGCGGTGTGCCCGATCATCTTTCCGCCGACTTCAGCCGTTGGCTCCGCCAGTCGGACGAAGAGCACCAGCAACTGGCCAACGACGTCGGCCTTTCCCTGGATGCCGGCCCCGGCGCCGCGCGCGCGGCCATCGCCCAGCTTGACGGCAAGACCCTTTCCGATCGGGGCGTTATCATCGCCGGCAATCCCGAGTCCTGCATCAAGACCTGCCAGATGTACGAGGACATCGGCGTCGACCAGGTCATGCTCATCATGCAGACCGAGACCATCCCTCACGAGAAGGTGATGAAGTCCATCGAGAAGTTCGGTAAGGAAGTCATCCCCGCTTTCCGGAATGGCAACGGCGCCAAGTAACCCGGCTCACATGGGCTTCCCGCGTAGGGGCGAATGGTTGTTCGCCCCTATTTTTATGGTAACTACTTGATGGTCAATCAATCTCCCGTCAAATTCAACGTGCGGGTCAACCAGTACCGCTACTCCTACGACGATCTCCGGCGCATCTGGGTCGAGGCCGACCGCCTCGGCTACTACTCCGCCAGCCTGTTCGATCTCCTGACCATCGACGCCCTGGAATGCTGGACCACGCTCACCGCGCTGCTGGCGCAGACCCACCGCATCCGCGCCGTCCCCATGGTTCTGGCCAACCCTTACCGCCATCCCGTGCTCACCGCGAAGATGACGGCGACCCTCGACGTCATCAGCGGCGGCCGCATCACCCTGGGCATCGGAGCCGGCGGCAGCGGCAGCGATGCCCTGAAAAGCGGCCTGCCTTTTCCGTCCACCCGGCAACGCTGCGAAATGCTGGAGGAATCGGTTGCGCTCATCCGTCGGCTGTGGACGGAGCATTCCGTCGATTTCGAGGGTCGCCACTACCAGCTATCCGGCGCGTCCATCGAACCCAAACCGACCCAGCGACCCATGCCGCCCATCCTGGTAGGTGGGCACGGCCCGCGCTACGTTCTGCCCATGATTGGACGCACGGCCGACATCTGCAACGTCGGGTCCAACGACACCGTGAACCAGCACCGCGGGTACGTCGAAATAATCCGCCGCGCTGCCGAAGCAGCCGGACGGGACCCTGCTGGAATTGAGCTCACTCACAACGCCGACTGCGTGGTCGCGCTTTCTCAGCATGAGTACGACCGTCTCGTCGCCCGTCTGGCCGAACAGGCTGGCAAGACCGCGACCGCCTTTCGGGACGAAAACCTGCGCAACACCCTGTCGGGCACGCCCGAGCAGATCTGCGACCGTATCAACGAGTACGTCGAATTTGGCATCCGCTATTTCTTTGTCGTCTTTCCCGACCCCGCGCCGTCCGAGACCCTGGAGCTGTTCGCTGCGGAAGTGATGAGCCGGTTCGATTCCTAACCAACTTGCGCACCTTCAATTTGCGGAGTCTGCGATGGAGCCGGTTTCGGGTCGCCGAGCATTCGGTAGGCTAAAACACCCGCCAGTGCCGGAAAGACCGCCAGCGCCAACGTCCAGGTCGGATCTACCCACAGATCGGAGAACAGGAGAAGGCCGAACGCCGAGGGAGCTGCCATCATCCGAACGATCAGCCAGTGGGTGGCCCGCAGCGTGGCGAAGCGTCGTCTTCCGAAATACTCGCCGACCGCCGCGATGCCGAGGGCCACGCCACCGCCGCTGCCGGCGCCCAGGACGAGCATCCCTGCAAACAGCCACCACGCGCTCGGGGCGAACGTGATCAGGACCACCGCGATCACGTGGAGTAAGGAGAACGCCAACAAGGCAGTGCGGAGCCGCACTCTGGTACCCACCAAGCCGCCAACGAGAATGAACAAAACGGACGCGATCCGGTGCTGGTTTTCCAAGGTCAGATACGAGCCTTCCAGCTGAAACCTATAATCCGCTACCGAGAATATCAGCGTTAGGGTAAGTTGATCGGCCGCCGCCAGGCAGGCTGCGGCTACCGTTAACAGCCAGAACTCGCGCGACCTGACCGCCTCCACCCATCCATATTCGACCGTTGGGTGACCATCATCCCATAGCTTGTCCCCGCCGACGGCTGATTCGTCCGCGTTGCCGTGCGTTCCGGCCATATCGTTTGGCAGATGGACCTGCGCGGCCAGTGGCAAGCCAACCGCGAGTATGACCGTGCCCAAGGCCAGGGTGTTCGCCCGCTCACCCCAAAACACCGGCAATGGCAGCAGATTCAGCGCCGACACCGCGAAAAGGACCACAGCAATTGCCAGGGCTCTCCTGTCGTGGAACCAATGGTTGATGGCTGCCATCACTGGTGTGCCGGTTCCCATCACCCTGCCGGCAATCAACACCGGAAGCAGCGCCAGCGCAACTCCTTCCACCGGAATCATTGAAGCTGCAATCGCCGCCGCGGCGCACAATGACAGCCCAGCCAGCAGCATCGAGCGCGGGCCGAACCGGTCCACTGCCAGGCCGGCCAGCGGCAGTAGGGCAAGGCTTACCCGCTCCGAGAATGCGATCTCCCTTACCAGCCACGCTCTCGTGCCTACGTGATCCCCTGAGTAGAGCAACGACACGAACGATCCGACCAGTTGCGTGCCGGCGAGCGTCAAAATCACAACGCCGATTCCTACCAGCCACCAGCCGTAGTGGGCCCCGGGTGAGGACTTGTGGGAGAGCAACAACGGACGAGAGCCCAAAGGGAGGGCGCGACGGGTTGATCAGTCGCGTCGCGGGTGCGCGGACGGCTTTGTAATATCGAACCGGGTCAGTCGTTCGACCCGCTGGTAGCTCCCTGGGTCACCAACCGCTGCACGTCGGCGCGGCGTCGTTGGGATGGAGACAAGCGCGGATTGCCCAACATCAGGAACATTACGGATCCCACCGCGCTCACCGCAGCGATGGATGCCAGGGGCAGGGTGTAGCTGCCCGTGATGTACTCCTGCATCCACGCAATATAGGGCACGACCACGACGAACATGATGTTCATCGGAATCATTGAAATTCCGGTTATCCGCGCAAAGCTGCTGCGCCCGAAATAGACCCCCCGAATGGCGGTGGTTAATGGCGTTCTGCCTCCAAACCCGATGCCCATCAAAACGGTGAACAAGTAAAACATCGGCAGCGTTTCGGCTAACAGCAAAATGACCATGGCGATAGACTGCAGGAAGGAGAAGGCGAAGATGGCCAATCGGATGGGTACGCGGTCTCCGATTAGGCCTCCCACCAGTATGAAGGCCGTCGACACGGCAGTTTGAACCGAAATCACCGTCCCGATTTGCGCCAGGGAAAAACCGCGCTCCACCATCAACAGGCCCAGATAAAACATCACGCTGATGATGATGATAGATGAGCTCGAGTGGCCCAGAGTAATGAGCCAGAAGGCCCGGGTCCTGACAGCCTCCTGCCAACTGTAGTCGGGGGCCAAGCCGCCGGCGGAGCGACGAGCGCTCCGACCATCCAACGTCGCCGGATCAACCCCGTCCGGGTGCTGGCCGTAGTCCTCGGGGCGGTTCCGCACGAACATGGACAGCGGAACTGACGCTACCAGGCCGATCGCACCCACCAGCAGCGCCGTATTCTGCCATCCCAGACGGCCGGGTATCTCCATGGCGGTCTTCGTGTCCCAGCCCATCATCCATGCCATCAACGGCACTATTACGACGCCGCCAAAACCAAAGCCCAGCATGGGTATCGACATTGCGGTGGATCGGCGATGCTGAAACCAGTTGTTCAACGCTGTGTTGGCCGGCAGCCAGGATCCCAGGCCGGCTCCCAGGCTAACCACCACGAACGACAGGTAAAACATCCAAAGGCTGTCGGTTCGACTGAACAAGAAAAACCCCAGCCCAAAGATAACCAACCCTATTGCCACCATCTTCCGCGGCCCCAGCTTGTCCACTCCCCAGCCGGCGATTGGGCCCATCACGGTGCCTTCCACCCTGGTCAGCGTGAACGCCCACGACAACTGTAAAGGCGTCCAGCCGAAATTCTGCGACAACACCGGCAACCATAACGACAGCGCCTGAAACAGCGGCACCGTCCCGATGACCATTATCACGGCGCCGATGACGGCCAACCACCACCCGTAGAACATCCCGCGCGCCAACCGGATCGGATGGGCCAGTTCCCTCGCCTGAATCAATTACCTGCTCCCGTTCGGTTGCGATATTCGCAAACCAATCCACCGATTGGGTGAATTAGACCCCAATAATTATACTCCTGCCAGCATTGGTATCCGCGTTTCAAATATGTAAAACCTTGTCATATCGCAATCCCATGGAGCGTTTGGGAGCAGGATGCACTGTAGAGGGAGAGGCCGAGGGACAGATGCGAGATTGGCGATTGAGCATGACAGCAATTCAGCGCCGGCTCTCGTAGGAATTGGAGCCGGCGCTGTGGTAGCTTCCAGGGATGTCGAATAGATCAAACTGTTAGCAGGTATTCTTGCCCCCATCGGCGTACAGATGGCACGCCGTGAAGTGTCTCGGGGTGTACTCCACCAGCGCGGGCACGTCCGCCGAGCAGCGTTCCATGACGAACGGGCAGCGAGGGTGGAAGGTGCATCCGGCAGGTGGGTTTATCGGCGATGGGACCTCTCCGGCCAGGACTATCTCCTCGCGCTGGCGCCTCGGGTGGGCCGGCAAAGAGGCCGATATAAGCGCCCGCGTGTACGGGTGCTGCGCGTTGGTGAACAGCTCGATTGGAGGGGCTTCCTCGACAATCTTGCCCAGGTACATCACGCCCACCGTGTGGCTCATGTAGCGCACGGTGGCCAGGTTGTGCGCGATCAGGAGATAGCTGAGCTCGTAGGTGGACTGGAGCTCCTTCAGCAGGTTCAATATCTGGGCCCGTATGGAGACGTCCAGGGCGGACACCGGCTCGTCCAGCACGATCAGCTTGGGACGGGTCGATAGGGCTCGGGCAATCGCGATCCGCTGCCGCTGTCCTCCGCTGAATTCGTGAGGGTAACGCTCGGCGTGGAACGGGTGCAGTCCAACCACCTGCAGCAGTTCCTGCACCTGCGCGCGCACCGCGGACCGGCTCAGCCGCTGGTGAGTGATCAAAGGCTCGGCGATGATCTGGTCGACTCGCATCCTGGGGTTTAACGAGCTCCAGGGGTCCTGAAACACGGCTTGCACCGAGGCCTTGAAGTTCCGCCGTTCCGCTCCCGAAAAGTGCTTCATGGGACGATTATCGAAATAAATATCGCCTTCCGTGGGTTGATCGGCCATCAGCAGCATCCGGCTGGTGGTGGTCTTCCCGCAGCCCGATTCTCCGACTAGGCTGTACGTCTCACCGGGCATGATGTTGATCGAGATCCCGTCGACGGCCTTGACCGTCCCAGTCTGCCGCCGGAGCACGTTGCCGCGGTACACGGGGAAATGTCGACGTATGCCCTCCAGGCGTACCAGAGCATGTTCGCGGCTGCCGGTAGCTGAGCCCGCCATGTCAGCAGTCGTAACCATTATTCCGCCCTCCAACATCGCGACACGTGACCGGGCGTGACCGTAAATTCCAGCGGGTATTCCTTGCAGCGGTCCCAGGTGTGGGGGCAGCGTGGAGCGAACGAGCAACCCTCGGGAAGGGCGTCCAGGGACGGCGGCTGACCCTCGATTGAAGGCAGCATGTCAACGTCGGTATCGAGGTCAGGAACGGATTCCAACAGCGCTTCAGTGTAGGGATGGGCCGGACGGTCGAACATGTCCTCCACGTCGGACTGCTCCACGATGCGCCCCGCGTACATGACGGCGACCCGGTCGCACATCCGCGCCACGATGCCGAAGTCGTGGGTGATGAATATGATTGCCGCGCCGGTCTGAGCCTGGATGTCCTTCAGGAGACGGAGGTACTGCAATTGGATGGTGGCATCCAAAGAGGTGGTCGGCTCGTCGGCGATCAGCAGATTGGGGGACCGCGCGATGGATATTGCGCCGACTACCCGCTGACGCATACCGCCGCTCATTTGGTGCGGAAAGTTAATCAAGCGTTCCTCGGCTGCCGGTATGCGAACATTTTCCAGGAGCCGAATTGCCCGATCACGGAGCGAACGTCTGGGCTCGTTATACTCCAGGCGCAACGTCTCGGTTAGCTGATCGCCCACGGTGAACACCGGGTTCAGGGACGTCAGCGGATCCTGCATCACCATGCAGATGCCCGAGCCGCGGATATCTCGCATCTCTCCACGGCTCTTTTCCAGCAGGTTTTCGCCCAGGTAATTGATGCTCCCGCCCACAATGCGGCCGGGTGCGGCACCATTCCGAGGATCGACCACGCTGTCATGCTTTTACCGGAGCCCGATTCGCCTACGATCCCCAGCGTTTCACCGCGCTTCAGTTCAAAGCTGATGCCGTCCACCGCCTTCACCACGCCGGTGCGGGTGAAAAAGTGGGTCTGTAAATCCTGCACCCGCAGAATTACCTCGTCTGCCATCCATTCACCTACTGATTGCGCGCCATGCGGTTGAGGGGGAACCCCGTCTCATCGCTGAGATTGGTTCACGGACACGGTACCGTGCGCCACTCTGGGGGTGCTCTCAACGCCTGGCTGCCATCGATAAATATAGGGGAGGCCGGTGTCATAATGGAGATGCCCGGCCCACGAAATAGCGGCACCCGCCGAATATTGGAGACTGCGACCTGCCCGTCGACGAACATTATACCGTAAGGCTGCGCACGCGGAGACTGGTAGGAAACGGGTTGCCTCGCGGCAGGGGAAACTGCGCCCCGTGGATGCTGACGCGGAGAGTAATCCACCGCGTCTGAGAACGGGTTTGCGCGCGGCGCGCCCGTATCATTCGGGCATCTCCGGGCGGTCGTGGATTATCAGGAACCGGGCAAGGTCTGTACCGGCCACGGCGACAGATCAATCTTCCAGCACTATGGCTCGCAGCGCTTTGCCGTGCAAATCCCCGAGCCGAGCCTGGGATATGCTGTTTTCCAACTCGGTGTTGCTTTCTGTACACGCGCGCACATAGTTGTCGGTGAGCCCGCTCCAGAGCATTGCGCCATTCCCAAGCGGCCTGGCGGTTTCCCACAGTACCGGCCGGACTTTGCCCTTCAGTTGTGTACGGAACCGTTCGAACCCGACTTCGGCTATGGCAGATAACTCTTGAGCACGCCGGCGCTTCTCGGTCGGTGTTACCTGATCCTGCATATAGTGAGCCGACGTTCCAGGCCGCTGCGAATAAGGGAACACGTGCGCGTCCGCGAACTCGATCTCGCCGACCAACGCCAGGCCGGCCGCGTGGTCTTCTTCCGTTTCCCCCGGGAATCCGGCGATCAGGTCCGTGGTGATTGCCGCATCGGCCACACGCTCCCGGATCGTCATTACGGCTTTTCGAAAAGAGGCGGTATCGTACCGGCGCCGCATTCCTTTGAGCAGGGAATCGCTGCCGCTTTGCAGTGGCACATGGAAGTGTGGGCACAGACGGGGATCGTCCCACCGCTTCAGCAAATCCGAACTGATTTCATGGGCCTGTAGCGATGAAACCCGCAACCGCCTAAGTTCGGTTTCGCCCAATATGCGGTCGAGCAGGCCGGGTAGGTCTGCGCCGTCCAGATCGAACCCATAAGTGCCCAGTTGCGTGCCCGTCAGGGTGATTTCCTTGAAACCGGCGGCCAGATTCGACCGGATTGCTGCGACTATTTCGGCAGGCGGGACGCTGCGTTCCCGACCCCGAACCTTTGGTACGATGCAATACGCGCAAATCTGGTCGCACCCCTCCTGTATCTTGACCATCGCCCGGCTACGGCGCAGGATGCCCGCCTGGGCGTTGTCGTCGCCGTGTGCCCGAGACTGGGCTGGGCTTCCCCGTCGCTTCGCGCTCTCCGCGGTAGCCATCGCCACCAGGTCCGGTTTGGTGCGGTTGCCCACCACCAACGACACTTCGGGGATACGGCGCAGGTCGTCGGCAGCCCGTTCCGGGTAACACCCGGCCGCGACGACCACCGCTTGCGGGTTTGCCCGGTGGGCCGCGCGCAGGGCCTGGCGTGCCTTTGAGTCCGCCGTGGAGGTCACCGTGCAGGTATTTATTACGATGATGTCGGCGTCGCGGCGTCGGTCCACCAACCTGTAGCCGGCGTTGGCGAACTCTCGCGCGAGGATCGCGCTGTCCGCCTGGTTCAGTTTGCAGCCGTGGGTCTCAATCACGACGGTTCCCGCTCCGGCGACGGGCGCGCCCGCTGGACTGGCGCGACTCGTCATGGTGCGTCGCGTCACCTGTAGAATCTCATCTGACGCCAAGTTTCACCCACCAAAGTCCGCTACGTCGTCATCGGGGTCGGCGGACGGGAGGGGTTCATCGCCGCCGGGTATCCGCGCTACCAATCGGTCAATTCCCTCGTCAAGGTCGTCCATCGCCAGGATCAAATAATCGACGCGGGTTCGTCTTTCGCGCACGCGCTCCGCGGTGTCGGCCATGGCCGACAGGTGGTCGAATGCGTCTCGGATGTACCGGTCTTGTTCCGCTTCTCCGACGCGCCTCAAAAACTCGCGTAGCTTGGTGTCGTCGCCGGTGTCCTCGCCGTACCACAACGCGACGCCGCGGGTTGCCGCCACCAGGCTCCCCCAGATCAAATCTTCCGCCTGGCTCCACTGCCCTCTTTGCATTGCGACGCGCGCCGATTCCTGCAGGCGCAGGGCCTGGGCCCGATATCTGGTTAATCGGGCCGGCAGCGAACCGGAGGAGGAGGAAGATGTTGATCGTGGATCAGGCATGTTACGGGATCGATTTTATCAGACCTTCGTGGCGAGGCTCGAACGCAGGTAGTACACTGCTCGCCACTTCCGGTCCACGCCACACGTCCCATTTTCGCCAAAGGATATTTCATGACAACCGCGCACTCGTTCCGCCACGTCGCTTACCCCGTTCGTGTTTTTGCGGGGGACGACGCGTTGTCCAACCTTTCGGGAGCCGTACAACGTACCGGAGCGGTCCGGCCGTTCGTGGTTTGTGGCCAATCGATCGCCACGCGCACCGACCTGCTGGAGCGGGTCACTGAGGCTCTCGGACAACCGCCGGCCGGAGTGTTCGACGGCGTGCAGGCAGGGTCGCCGGTTCCTTCGGTCATGGCGGGCGCCGCGATGGCCCGCGACGCCGGCGCCGACCTGATCATTGCCGTGGGAGGCGGCAGCGCGGTGGTCACTGCGCGGGCCATCATCATCATGCTGGCCGAGGACGGACATCCGCGAGACCATGCCACCAGGTACCCGGAGGGACAGCCTCCGGTGAGCCCACGGTTGATGGCGCCCAAGATTCCCAACATCCTGGTACTGACCACCCCCACGACCGCCGCCAACCGGGCCGGCACCGCCGTGATCGACGCCGACACGGGTCACCGGCTGGAGATGTTCGATCCCAAGACCCGTCCGGAGGCCGTAATCTGGGATGCCGGGGCGCTGATGACTGCTCCGGCGGATCTGTGCATTAGCGCTTCAGGTTCTTTGTTCAGCGGAGTGGTGGGAGCTCTCCAGGCCCCGCGCGTCAACGCGATGGCTGCCGCTGACCTGTTGTCGTCGCTGGGTTTGCTGGTGGAGAATCTCCCGTTGGTTCGGAAGGCAGACGACGACGGAACTGCCCGCGTCAACCTATGCGTGGCCTCGTTCATGTACAACCGCGCCTGGGACACGGGAGCCAGCGGATCGGCCCTGGGGGTGGTGAGCGCCCTGGCGCACAGCCTGGACACCCGCTACCCGGATTGCAGCCACGGCGCGGCGTATTCGATAACCACCGGACCTGGGATGCGTTTCAATCGTGACTTCAATACGGACGGGCAGGCGCGGATTGCCGACGCATTGGGGGTTCGCGAACCCGGCGATGATGATCAGGAAGCGGCGGATTCGGCTGCGGCCGCGGTGACCGGGTTTTTCGAAGCCATCGGCCTTCCCGTACGTTTGCGGGACGTGGGTGTACCGGAGGCGAGCATATCAGAGATCGCCGGGGACGCCCGGACCGATTTTGGCCTGCATCGCAACGTGAGGCCAGTCAACGGGGCCGAGGAGTTGGAGGCGGTGCTGCGCTCCGCCTGGTAGGGTCTCTATGCGAGTGGGGTACCTAGCCGGGCAGCGCCCCGGGTTCGTCCCACCGAGCGGTTCCAATGATCTGGTCTACGGTGTTCACTTCCCAACGGGTGAGCAGTTCTTCAAGTTCGGTCAGTATGCGGAAGGGAGCGTTGAGGTCTGCCAGGTTGGCGCTGCCCACCTGGACCGCCGTCGCTCCCGCCATCAGGAACTCGGCCGCATGACGGCCGGTCATGATGCCGCCCACTCCGATTATCGGGACATCCACGGCCTGGGCAGCCTTGTGCACCAATGCCACGGCGATGGGTCGGAGCGCGGGACCCGATAGTCCGCCGTACCCCGTGCCCAACACGGCCCGTCCGGTCTCCACGTCAACATGCATCGCCGGTACGGTGTTGGAGATGGTCAGTGCATCAGCGCCGGATTCCACTGCGGCACAGGCGATTTCGGTGATGTCCGGCACGTTGGGTGATAGCTTGGCCCAGATCGGGAGATCCGTCTGACGCCGCACTCCGCTGATAGCGGCTTCCGTCAATAACGGGTGGTGGCTGAACATGGCTCCGTCGTCCACATTAGGGCAACTCAGATTCAGTTCAATCGCCGAAAACCCAATCACTCCCCGCGTGAACGATGCCATCTCCTCCCACTGTTCGGCGGAGTCGCCTGCCATGCTCATCACGAAGTTCACTTCAGAGTCCGCCCATCTGGGCGCCAAATCCGCCATCGCCGTTTCTATCCCGGGATTTGTCAGGCCGACCGAGTTCAGCAGGGTAGTTTCGCCCACCTCCAGGGCTTCCCGGAACGACGAGGGAAACCAGCGCGGTTCCGGATTGCCCGTTCGCGCATGCCGGGTGAAAGTCTTCGGTAACACAGCCCCCAAAGAGGCGAGTGGAGCTTCAGCGGCGAACCCGCGCCCGTATCCGTCGTATCCGAAGGTGCCCGACGCAATCATCACTGGGTTGCCTAACGCCAGTCCTTCAGGCCGGCCCGGCGCCAGATTCACCGACAAGTCCATGGTGTCCCAAGCCTCCTCTGGCATGAATGTAGGGGCGAATTATAATTCGCCCCTACTTGGTACTTACCGGAATTTCCTCGATTACAGTTGCGGGATGTCCCCGTTGTCCTCCTCCTCGAACGGCGAGAAGATCCTCGATGCGGTCAATTCGACTTCGCGGTCGATTTCGGAATCGTTGTCCGTCAGCGACTGAGCGCGCCGCACCAATTCGTCCTCTTCCTCCGCGGTCCGGATCTGGAAGCCGGCGTCGCCGATCCCGGTGCCGCCGAGTTGGGGCAGAGCCTGACCAGCGATCAATTCCTCGTCGATCGTCTCTTCCGCTCCGTCGATTACGGCGAACTCGTCCGGTATCTCTCCGTCTCCGGAGAGCCAGGCCGGGGCCAGTTCATGGCTGAATTGGTCCATGGCTTCGCGCAGCGCGAAGTCGTTCTCCGCCTGCAGCAGAGATTCCAGCCGCGCCGGTATCAGGCGACCGATGATCACGTTCTCCTTGAGACCGCGCAACCAGTCCCGGTCGCTGGCAACCGCCGCCATGGTGAGGACCTTCGTCGTTTCCTGGAAGGACGCCTTGGAGAGGAAGCTGTCCGTGGTAAGCGCGGCTTTGGACACGCCGAGCAGCAACGTCTTCGCCGTCGACGGCTCGCCACCCTCGGCCAGCACCTGGGCGTTCTGGTCCTGGAACCGGAACTTGTCCACAACGTCCCCGGGGATGAACTCGGTGTCACCGGCGGTCTCGACCTGCACCCGCCTCAGCATTTGCCGGAGGATGACCTCGATGTGCTTGTCGTGGATGCTCACTCCCTGGGACCGGTAGACCTCTTGAACCTCGTCAACCAGGTAATGCTGCAGCCCTTCCAGGCCGCGGACGTCCAGCAATTCACGGAGATCCAGCGGTCCGTCCACCAGCGCGTCGCCGGCCATCACCTGCTGATTGTCAGCGACTTTCAGGATCATTTGTGAGCTGACATCGTACACGCGGGATTCTTCCTCGCGCCACACGACCGTGACGCCGTTGGCGGTCACTTCAGCCTCGCCCTGGAAGTCGGAGCGAATTTCGTTCACGATGTCGGCGTTTGCCAACGCGGTGGTGGACTCGGTCTCGCCAGAGGCCAGGGCGGGCCCGGTGTTCAACATCACAGCCAGCAGTTTGCCTTCTTCGACCGGTTCGCCCTTCTCCACCAGCCGGATGGCTCCGGGAGGCAGCGTGTAGTCATGGCGTTCCTCTTCGTCGTAGGTGACCCGGATTCGCCTCGAACCGTTGGGATCTTCCTCTACGGCAATGGCGCCATCAATATGCGTCAGAACGCCCGCGCCCTTCGGAGGCCGTACCTCGAACAGCTCCTGCACCCGGGGCAGGCCCGTGGTGATGTCGGAGCCGGCGATGCCACCCGTGTGGAACGTGCGCATGGTCAACTGGGTACCGGGCTCGCCGATGCTTTGGGCTGCGATAACACCCACAGCCTGTCCGATCTCGACGATCTTGCCGGTAGCCGGCAGCCGGCCGTAACACATCTGGCAGATGCCCCGGCGGGTTTGGCAGGTCAACGGCGACCGCACGGGTATCCGGTCGATACCGGCATCACGGATGGCGGCAGCCAACCCCTCGTCGATCATCTCATTGCGGTCGACGATAATCTCGCCGCTGGTCGGGTCCGCGATCACGTCCCCGGCCATACGACCGAGTATGCGCTCCGGAAGGTTAGACAGCGTCGGGTCGTCGGGTCGCGGCTCCACGTAGAACGGTTCCGCGAACTCGCAGTCCGACTCCTGGACGATTACTTCCTGGGAAACGTCCACCAACCGCCGGGTCAGGTAGCCGCTGTCCGCGGTCCGCAGGGCGGTGTCGGTTAGACCCTTGCGGGCCCCGTGGGTGGAGATGAAGTACTCCAGGGCGGTCAATCCTTCGCGGAAGCTGGACTTGACCGGCCGTTCGATGATCCGCCCTTCCGGGTCGCTCATCAGGCCGCGCATTCCGGCCATCTGTTTGATCTGCGAAATGTTGCCTTTGGCTCCCGATTTGGCCATCACGGCAACACCGCCGTAGTTGGCCATCTCGGACTCGACCACCTGCTGCATGTCGTCGGACGCCCGGGTCCAAGTATCGATAATCCGCTCGTACTTCTCCTCCTCCGTCATCATTCCCATCATGAAGTTGTCCTCGTGCTCGGCCACTTTTTGGCCCGCCGATTCGAGGATGCCCTGCTTGCGCTCCGACACCTGGATGTCGTTGATAGCGATGGTGATGCCGGACTTGGTGGCGTAGTTAAAGCCCATTTCCTTGATGCTGTCCAGGGCTCGCGCCGTCTCTTCGTTGGACAGATTGCGGTAGAGTTCCGACGTGAGGTCCTTGATGGCGCCCCGGTCCATCAATTGGTTCTTGTATCCCAGGGCATTGGGAATGATCTCGTTGAAGATCAGCCGGCCCATGGTGGTTTCGATCTTCCCATCCGTCCCGGGTACCTTCAGCACCGTGATTGGGGCGCGAAGGTCGACTTGCTCATCGGAGTACGCGATGCGGACTTCGTCGATATCGTAGAACACTCCGCCGGCGCCCTTGCCATCCGAGATCAATTCCGTGAGGTAATAGCAGCCCATCACCATGTCGAGCGTGGGAGCGACCAACGGGTCTCCGGAGGCCGGGGACAGCATGTTGTTGATGCTGAGCATGACCGTCCCGGTTTCGTACACTGCCATGGCCGACAAGGGCACGTGTACCGCCATCTGGTCGCCGTCGAAGTCGGCGTTGAACGCTGAACACACCAGCGGGTGCAATTGGATGGCGCTGCCTTCGATCAGTACCGGCTTGAAAGCCTGGATGCCCAGCCGGTGCAGGGTGGGCGCCCGGTTCAACATTACCGGGCGGTCCTTGATGACGTCTTCGAGGATGTGCCAAACCTCGGGCGAGGAACGCTCGACCATTCGCTTGGCTGCCTTGATGTTGGGAGCCAGGGAGTTCAACACCAACCGGTGCATCACGAAAGGCTTGAACAACTCCAGGGCCATCCGCTTGGGCAGGCCGCACTCGTCCATTTTCAACTCGGGTCCTACGACGATCACGGAACGACCCGAGTAGTCCACCCGCTTGCCCAGCAGGTTCTGCCGGAACCGGCCCTGCTTGCCCTTGAGCAGATCGCTAAGGGACTTCAGCGCATGGTCGCGCTTGCCCTTGACCGCCTTGCCTTGCCGACCGTTGTCGATCAGCGAGTCAACCGCTTCCTGGAGCATCCGCTTTTCGTTCCGGATCATCAGGCCTGGGGCGCGCATGCTGGCAAAGCGCTTGAGCCGGTGGTTGCGTGAGAGCACCCGCCGGTACAGGTCATTGAGGTCGCTGGTGGCGAACCGGCCGCCATCGAGCTGAACCATCGGTCGCAGTTCGGGCGGGAGCACTGGCAGGACGGTCATAACCATGTCCTGCATCCGGTTTTCGCTGCGGCGGAAGGTTTCCAGCAGGCGCATGCGCTTGCCGGCCTTGGTGCGGATCTGCGAAGAAGTCGCCCGCATTTCCAGTTCGGTGTAATACCGTTCCTGGTCCAGGTCCGTGTCCAGCAGTTTCAAAGATTCCAGCATGGGCTCCGCGCCCATCTCGGCGTCGAAAGCCTCGCCCCAGAAGGGCTTCAACCGGTCATAGCGGCTGGTGGACAGGGTGGTCAGGTGCAGACCCGGCGAGCCGCTTCGGGCGATGTAGAACTCGTCGGGGAGTTCGGTTTCGTTCCGCGCTGCGGCCGGCAGCTTCAGGTCGTCCCATAGCCAGTCAACATCCATGGTGCGCGGACGTTGGGAAGGATCCCAACGCAGCCAACGCATGGCCTGGATCAGGTCCACTGCTTCCTTGCGCCGTTCGGACACGGCCCGCAAAAGGTAATCGTCGACCACTCCGATCAGATCACGGAGCACGGGCAGTTGCCGCCGCCACAGCGAGATTTCCTTTTGCTGATTTTCGGGCGTTATATCGACCTGGATGAACTCGATGCGGTTTTCCAGCTCTCCGATCACTTTCATGTCGCTGCTGTCGGGCTGCAATCGGTCCAGCAGCGCGTTGAACGCCGGCAGATTCCAGCCGCGCCCCTCGGGATTGTCATCCGACCGGCGGTAGTTCCAGCTCCGAACGGCCTGCTCGACCGTAGTGAGGGCGTGTTCGATCTCGGCCAGATCGTCCGACAGGGGTTGCTGTGCGGTCGCTCCGAACGACGCGGAGCCGACGCCTGTCACCGCGCCGGCCACTCCACGGACCGCGGGCGCCAGTGCCTCGTCGTAAACAATCGTGATGTCATCCCGCAGGCGCTCTATCGCGTCGACCAGATTGTCCCGCATTTCTTCGGTCTGATCATCGCGCCAAGCATTGAAGGCGTCGACCACGGCCTGGGCGCACGAGGATTGCCGTTCCAGCGCTTCGGTAATGGGCACGCTGCCGTGGTGAAGGCCCGAGATCGCCACTGCAACCTGGTCGCCCTCGATCGCCGCCATGGCAAGCTTGTCGGGGGAGTCGATGACCCCTTCCGCCAGCAGCAGGCGTCCGACCTCGTAGGTGGCGCGCTCGGCCTTGGTGCCTTCGGCCGCCAATGCGATCAGGTATTCCAGATCGGCAGCGAAATCACTATCCTGGGGGTCCTGGGCGCCGTCCAGCCGATCCAGGGCAGACTTGGCGGCGTGGACCGCCGGCGGCAGGTTTTGCGACGGGCCGGTGATAATCGACACGGATTCGTGCAGGCTACCTTCCAGTGCCCAATCCCCCACGCGGTCGGCGATGCGCTGCCAAGCGCCGTAAGCAACAGACAGGGGCCCTTCCCGCAATTCGTCAACTTCCGTGCTGTGTCGCTCCAGTTGCTCGCGCATCAGGTCGATGTCGACCTGGTTGATCACGTAGGCCGAGTAATAGAGCACGCGGGTGAGGTCGGATAGTTTCAGGTCAAGGGCCAGGCTCATCACGCTGGGCGTGTTTTTGACAAACCAGATGTTGGCCACCGGGGCTGCCAGGGCAATGTGCCCCAGCCTCTGGCGGCGAACATTCGCCCGAGTTACCTCAACGCCACAGCGGTCGCACACCACGCCCTTGTACTTCTGGCGCTTGTACTTGCCGCACTGGCATTCCCAGTCCTTGGTGGGGCCGAAAATGCGCTCACAGAACAACCCGTCTTTTTCGGGCCGTTGCGTTCGGTAGTTGATGGTTTCGCCCTTTTGAACCTCGCCTGAAGACCACCCAGTGATCTGTTCCGGTGAAGCTATGGAAATGCGAATGGCGTTGAAATCGGATGAAGTGGCTTCGCGGTTGTCCAGCATCCTGACCATAATCTAATTGACCTCCGCGGTGAAGAGATAGTCGTCTTCGCCAGGCAGACCCAAACTGCCGTCTTCCTGCTCCTCTTCGTCCTCCAGTCTCACGTTCAGCCCCAGGCTTTGGAGCTCCTTGAGCAAGACGTTGAAGGATTCGGGGATGCCGGGCTGGGTTATGGGATTGCCCTTGACGATGGATTCGTAAGTATTTACCCGACCGGTCACGTCGTCGGATTTGATTGTCAGCACCTCCTGGAGGTTGTGCGCGGCCGAATAGGCTTCCAGGGCCCAAACCTCCATCTCGCCGAACCGCTGGCCGCCGAACTGGGCCTTGCCGCCCAACGGCTGCTGCGTGATCATTGAGTAGGGACCGGTGGACCTGGCGTGGATCTTGTCTTCCACCAGGTGGATCAATTTGAGCATGTAAATGCTTCCGACGGCGACCGGCTGGTCGAAAGCTTCGCCGGACCTCCCGTCGAAGAGTTGGAATTTTGCGAAGGTGGGCGGCGAAATGAGCTTGTCGCGGTGTACTTCCAGCGCCATCTGATGAAGATCAGCCAAGCTCAGCCCGTCCGGGTTCCGGCCGGCCACGTCCCTCAGCCAGAGGTACAAGCACGCGTGGCGCGCCTTGCCACGCTGGGTCTCATCGTAGATCTCCGCAGGATCAAAGCCTTGCTCACGCAACCAGGCGTAGACCTTTTTCAGGTCGATTTCGCCTTCCGGGTCGGCACTGTTGTTTGTGGCTTTGGATTGCTCGGCGAACCACCAGCGCGCCAGGGAGTCCTCGATATTGTTGTCGTCGGCCCCTTCGAACACGGGCGTCAAGGCCTGGAAGTTCAGGCTGCGCGCCGCCCAACCGAGGTGGCTTTCCAACACCTGGCCGAGGTTCATGCGTGAGGGCACGCCGATGGGGTTGAGGATGATGTCTACGGGTGTCCCGTCGGAGAGGAACGGCATGTCCTCTTCCGGAAGGATGCGCGACACCACTCCCTTGTTACCGTGTCGTCCGGCCATCTTGTCACCAACGGAGATCTTGCGCGTTTGCGCAACCCAGACCCGTATGGCCTCGTTCACGTCCGGCGGCAGCTGGTCCCCAGGTTGCTCGGCGCCCCGCTTTTCGCGGCTCAGCGCCTTGACGCCGATAACCTTGCCGCGTTGACCGTGCGGTACGCGCAGAGAGGTGTCCCTGACATCCTTGGACTTTTCGCCGAAGATGGCGCGCAGCAGTCGTTCCTCGGCCGTCATTTCGGTTTCGCCTTTCGGCGTGACCTTGCCCACCAGGATGTCGCCCGGGCCGACGTCCGCGCCGATCCGGATGATCCCGCGTTCGTCGAGGTCCCTCAGGTTGCCCTCACCCACGTTGGGAATGTCTCGGGTGATTTCCTCGTCGCCCAGTTTGGTGGACCTGCTTTCGACTTCGTACTTTTCGATGTGCACTGAAGTGAACTGGTCGTCTTTCACCAGCCGTTCGCTGATGATGATGGCGTCCTCGTAGTTGTATCCCTCCCACGACATGAACGCCACCAGCACGTTCTGACCCAACGCCAGCTCGCCGCCGTCGGTAGATGAGCTATCGGCCAGCGTTTCTCCCGCGTTGACGCGGTCTCCCTTCTGAACGACGGGACGCTGGTTCAGACAGGTGCCCTGGTTGGTCCTCGCGAACTTGATCAGACGGTGCGCGTGCTCTTGGCCCGCATCGTCCACCACCAGGATTTCGCGTCCATTTACGGACACCACCGAGCCCTGGACGCGCGAAAGCAACACCTGGCCGCTATCCCTGGCCACGCGGCTCTCGATGCCCGTGCCGACGATGGGCGCCTGAGGCTGGAGCAGCGGCACTGCTTGCCTCTGCATGTTGCAACCCATCAGGGCGCGGTTGGCGTCGTCGTGCTCGAGGAATGGGATCAACGCGGCCGACACGCTCATGATTTGGAGCGGCGACACATCGGCGTATTCCACCGTGGCCGGCGGAGCCAGACGATAGTTGTCTCCCTCTCGCACTTCTACCAACTCGTCGGTGAATTGGTAGAAATCGTCAAATCCGGAGTTGGCCTGCGCGATCCGGAATTGTTCTTCAAGATCGGCGGTCAGGTATTGAACACTCTCCGGGCGGGTGTCCACGAAGGGTACGACGTCAATGGAGAGGTCACCGGACAACCGACGCAGTCGACGCCAGTGCTCCTCGGTGATCGTGTCCCCACTCTTGATGATTACCTCGCCTTTGCGGGTTTTCACGTCCGAGGCAACCGTGTGGCCGATCAGATCGAAATGACCCGGCAATCCCGGAGTGCGGCAGTCGCCTAGCCACAGTTGCTTGATGACCGGCCAGTACGGGGTTTCGATAAATCCCAGCCGGTCGATGCGGGCATAGGCAGCCAGGCTGCTCAACAACCCGATGTTGGCTCCTTCCGGGGTCTCGATGGGACAGATCCGTCCGTAGTGCGACGCGTGCACGTCTCTCACGTCGAACCCCGCGCGCTCGCGGGTGAGGCCGCCGCGACCCAGGGCCGAGAGGCGGCGCTTGTGGGTCAACTCCGCCAACGGGTTGGTCTGATCCATGAACTGGGACAGCTTGTCGCCGCCGAAGAACTCCCTGATCGCCCCCGTCACCGGTCGGACGTTTACCAATTTCGCCGGCACGGCGTCCTCGGGTTTCTCAAGACGGCCCACCCGGTCCTGGAACATCCGGTGCATGCGCAGCAGGCCTATTCGTACCTGGTCGCGCATGAGCTCGCCGGCCACGCGCACCCTGCGGTTGCCCAGGTGGTCGATGTTGTCCCGGGGTTCGACGTTGGAGACGTGCTGCGTGATCAACGCCTCCAGCGTGTCAATGATGTCCATCAGATCGAGCACTCGCCGCTCATCCAATTCGATGCCCGGCAGGTTGAACTTGACCCGATGCATGTTGTCGTTGGGACCGCAGTTCACCTCGGTGACCACGCCAACTATTCGCGAAGCTCGCGCCCGGACGGGCGTTAGCCGCCAGGACTGGAGCGGTCCCTGGCTGGCGCGCTCGGCGTAGATCAACTGGCCCGCTTCAACGATGCTGTCGCTCGCGAGGAAGCGGTTCTTCAGGATGGATACTTCGCCTTTGGTGATGGCGTCGTCGGAAGTCGAACCGCCGAAGATCGGCTGCGTGGCGATGGCCACGGGATCACCCAGTATTTCGGTAACCTGCTGTTGGACGCGAACCGTGCGGGAACCGTCCTCGCGTATACCAATGTGAGAAAGGAGCGTCCCGGCGTTGGCGGCGTCGTAGGTTTCTACACTGACCGCCTGTTCGTCGTCTGATTGGCCCTCAAACGGGTCAACGGGTACGATCCGTCGGTCCGCACGTCGCGCTAGGTAGCCGTAATTGATCAGAGCATCCACGTCCCGGTCCGAAAGGATCCGGTGCTCCCGGCCCGACGCGGCGAAGATTTCTGCCGGGCTCACACCGTCGTCCGTTTCGGCTTGGTTACGGACGAGGTCTAGTATCTTTTTGTGATGCTCGGAAAGGATCTGCGAGCTGGCTCGGCCCAGGCGTTGGTCAACCTTGACGCGCCCGACTTCTCCCAGGTCGAAACGTCGGCCGTCGTAAAAGTGGTTCAGCACGAAGGTGCACGCAGCATCCACCTGCACGGCCGGTTCTCCAGGCCTCAGCCACTTGTACAGATTCCGCTGTGCCAGGCCGATGCGATACGACTGTTTGCTGTCGAAATCGCGGTCGGGGTGTATCCGGTCCCACAGTGACCTGAGTTCCTCGTCCCGCGGGTTGTAATCCCGGTCTTCCGCCGGTTCGGCTCCGGCGACGAAGCGACGGCAGTCATGATTGTCGACTTCCTGGAAGAGCGCCTTCATTTCCTCGGCGCTGACAATGCCAAGGGCATAGAGGAAAGTTGACACGCCCATGCGCCGGCGCCGGTCCACGCTAACCGTGATGGTTTCCGGCAGGTTCCGGCGGCGCGCGTAATAGTGGGTCCAGGTTGACAGCTCGATGCGGGCGCCGCGGCTGGCGGATATTCGCGCCTTGTAGTACCAGTTTTCCAGTTTTCCACACTCGGGACACGCCGGATCCTGCGAAGGCTCCCGTTCGAAGTACACGCCTGGCGCGCGTTGTAGTTGGCTGACCAGGACCCGCTCGGCCCCATTGATGATGAACGTGCCCGTTTCGGTCATCATCGGTACATCGCCGAAGAAAATGTCAGATTCGGTGATCTCGCCCGTTTCCTGATCCCGCAACTGGGCTTTTACGTACAGCGGCTGGGAAAAGGTGATCTCGCGCTCACGGCATTCTTCAGGACTGAACTGCGGGTCGTCGAACCAATGGTCCAGGAAATACAGTTCGAAACGCTCGGCGCGGCGCGATGCCTCGCCATTGGCGAAACGGCGGGTTATACCGGCGACGATGGGAGAACAGTCTCGGAAAGTCTCTGCCAGTCCGTTTGTCTTGAACCAGTCGAATGATTCGATCTGGCTTCGAATGAGGTTGGGCACGTCCAGCACGTTCGCGATGCTCGAATCCGAGTAGGTTTTCACATCGCGAGCGGACAGACCGCGGTCGTTCCTGCCTGAGCGTTTACGGGTCAAGACCATAGAACGGTCCTCCTGACGGGGGCGCGGGGGGTGGTTAACCGAACACTGCCTGCTCCGCTGTGGTTCACGAGCAGACGCGAAGGCACGGCCTACCGATCCCGGCAAGCCGCACCAATGGGCCAGTTAGAACTGAGGGAGCAGGCGTAACTTCAAAAATTCAGTGAGATAGTATTCTGCGCATATATTGAGAGTGCTAGCAATGTATACGGTTTGGAACAGATTTGTCAAATGGCACGTCGTCGCCAATTGCTCAACAGAGCATTGCGAATTGGCCGGCATCCCTTCCCGCTGCGCCATGCGCGAAGTATTTGGGATCCAAACCCGAACTACCGGGCCCCGCGGGAATGTCCCGGCAGGGCACCCGGCCGGGTCCCGATCAGATGCCAACTCGCCGTTTCACCCGCCGCCGCCCCGCACTTCCAGGGTCGGCTTGGTCATCTCCTCTGGGTTCAGCAGGGCGTCCAGTTCGGTTTCGCTGAGCGAGGTGTCGCTCCGGGCTATTTCCCGGATTGTTTGTCCCGTTTCGGCGGCTTTCTTGGCGATACCGGCGGCAGCGTCGTAGCCGATCGAAGGCGCCAACGCCGTTCCGAGCATGAGTCCTTTTTCGACCATCGCCGGCCCGGTAGCCGTCGCGGTGATTCCAACCACGCACTGGTCCGCGAAATTGCTCGCCGAAGCGGCCAACAGCGACACCGATTGCAGCAGGTTGTACGCAGCCAAAGGCATCATGGTGTTCAGCTCGAAATACCCGCCGGCTCCGGCCAGCGCCACCGCCGCGTCGTTGCCCACGACATGCGCCGCAACCTGGATCACCGACTCCGAGATCACCGGGTTCACCTTGCCGGGCATGATGCTGCTGCCCGGCTGCACTTCCGGCACGTTGATCTCGCCCAATCCGGCGCGCGGCCCGCACCCGAGGAACCGGATGTCGTTGGCGATCTTGTGGAGGCTGATGGCTACGGTTTTCAACTGCCCGCTCGCCTCGACGACGCCGTCCAGAGCCGACTGCGCCTGGAAGTGGTTATCCGTTTCGCGGATGGAAACCCCGGTCTTCTCCGCTAACCGCGCGCAGGTCCGTTGCGAGAACTCCGGATGCGTGTTCACGCCGGTGCCGACCGCCGTGCCACCGAGGGCCACCTCCGCCAGCGCGTCCTGGGCGCGCCGCACTCGCGCCACGCTGTATCCCGCCTGTCCGGCGTAGCCGCTGAACTCCTGGCCCAGGCGAACCGGGGTCGCGTCCTGCAGATGCGTTCGCCCCGTCTTGACTATCGGCCAGAACTCGTCGGCTTTCGCTTGCAGCGCCGACTGTAGCGTTTCCAATGCCGGTACCAAATCCTCTTTCAACCCCAACAGCGCCGCCAGATGGATCGCCGTCGGGATCACGTCGTTGGAGGATTGTCCGAGGTTGACGTTATCGTTGGGGTGGACCAATCGCGACCCCAGGTCACCGCCCAAAATCTGCGAGGCCAGGTTGGCGATCACCTCGTTGGCATTGGTGTTGGTCGAGGTTCCGGATCCAGTCTGGAAAATGTCCAGCACGAAATGATCGTCGTGCTTCCCGTCGGCGACTTCCTGGGCGGCCTCTACTATGGCATTCCCAATGGCACTGTCGAGGACGCCCAGGTCCATGTTGGTCTGCGCCGCGGCCAGTTTGATGAGCCCCAACGCCCGTATGAACTGCCGGGGAAACCGCAGGTCGCTGATCGGGAAGTTCAAGACCGCCCTCATGGTGGATGCGCCGTACAGAGCGTCGGCCGGGACCTGCATCTCACCCATGGAGTCGCGTTCAATCCGAGTTGCGGAAGTAGTCATCGCTTGGTGCCTTCCTCTGTTGTTTGGGTTGCTGTCTTGAAAATCGCGGTTCAGGCTGTAGCCGGGCCGGGGCCAGGGCTACTTGCCTTCCCGCCAGGCTACTTGCCTTCCCGGATGAAGTCTGCCGCCCGCTCCGCGATCATTATCGTCGTCGCGTTGGTGTTGGCGCGAATCACGTCTGGCATGACCGACGCGTCGACCACCCGCAGGTTCTCCATGCCGTACACCCGGCAATATTGGTCAACCACCGCGTCCAGATCCGAGCCCGGACCCATTTTGCAGGTGCCCGAGGAATGGTGCTGGGTGTAGGCATTGCGCAACATCCATTGGTCCAGCGCCGCGTTTGAGGCCAGGTCTTCGTCCGTGGGTGACAAGCGCTCCGAGACGAACGCTTGGAAGGTAGGCTGCTCGGCAATCTGCAGGCCCAACCGGACTGCGGCGCGCAGGCGTTGGCGGTCGATTGGGTCGGACAGGTAGTCGTAGAACAGGTCCGGTTGCACGTGGGGGTCGGTGGATGCCAGGCGCAGACGTCCGGCCGTGGACGCGTTCTGTAGCGCCGCGCTGAATCCGAAGTGGAAATCGTCAGTCTCGATGTTCACGCTGGCCGGGCGATGCTCGCTGGTCATCAGGATCGGCGAAAGCTGGATGTCCCCGCGGGTTCCGGTGCCTTCCGGGCTATATCGCAGAGCGACCTGAATGCTGGGCGCGTCCAGGTCTGGCGGGTCGCCGATCCCGCGAAAGAGGCTGAACACCGCCGGGTGGTCCCGCAGGTTCTCTCCCACTCCCGTGAGTTCGTGTACCAACGGTATGCCCATTTCGCGGAGGTGGTCGGCCGGCCCCACTCCGGACAGGAGGAGGATCTGCGGAGACCCGATTGCCCCGGCGCTCAGGATAATTCGGTCGCCATAGACCTCAAAAATTTCTCCGCCGCTCTCCGCCTCGACGCCAACGGCTGTCTTGTTCTCGAAGAGAATCCGCCTCGTCACCACGCTGCCCCGAATCGTAAGGTTCAATCGATGGCGCGCCAGGGACAGATAGGTCAACGAGGTGCTCATGCGCACCCCGTCGATGTTGTTCAGCGGGCGCGCCGCCACGCCGTTGGAATCGGGATGGTTCTGGTCGGGGTCTTCCGGAAAACCCAGTTCCCTACAGGAGTCGTAAAACGCTTCCGCGACCGGCAGCCATTCGTGACGCTTGTACCGGCGCACGGGGATCGGCCCCGAGTTGCCGTGGAAGTCGTCCCCGCCGAAGTCCAGGTCGTTTTCCAGCCGGCGGAAGTAGGGCATAACCTTGGTGAACGACCATTCGTCATTGCCCCAGATCGCCCAGTTGTCGTAGTCCTCGGGCACACCTCGGAACAGCACCTGGCCGTTGATGCTGGAAGAGCCGCCCATGGCCTTGCCGCGCGGGATTATGATGGGTTCTTCCTGTTGTGGGGTTCCGGTGGCGAGGTAATCCCAACTGTGCGGACCGTACGCGGAACGCCACACGTTGTTGCCGTTTTTCAGGTCGATCGGCAGTTGTTCGAAATCGGGGTAGTCGGGGCCCGCTTCCAGGAGCAGGACCGACACGTCCGCGTCTTCCGTCAGGCGGGACGCCAACGTGCACCCGGCCGATCCTCCGCCGACAATTATGTAGTCATACTGCAAGGGGGTACCTCCCGATTATCGAAACCTGTTTGATCCAACCGCCCGTCACAGACCGCAACTGTCCAGCAGGCAATTGAAGAGATCCATAGCGTCCGTATCGCCAAGCTTTATTTCGTGCCGGTCCTCCAGGTGCCTCGTGATGCGCGGCGTGTTCATCGGAACCAGCAGGGTGGTCGCGTTGATGCTGACGATGCCGATCATGGGGTGCGCCGTGAAACGGCCTGCTGCCTGCGATTGTGGCTCGCACAGCAAGCATCGAACCGTAATTTCCTCGTCGCGCTGGTCGTAAATCAGGCGAATCAGCGGAGCTCCGTCAAGTTGGGCGTCGTACACTTCGCCGTTGCCAAATTGGTCGGGACCCACGTACTCCGCGGCCAGCCAATTCGACCACCCTTCCGGCGGGTACACGACCCGATTGCTGTCCCTGGGCATGTGTCGCACCTCGAAGACCAGGTAGAAAACGGAAAACCAGGTAGAAAACGCTTACGATTTTACCCCATCGTCGTTCCGATACGCCACGCCAAATGCCCCGGCCGGAACGGTTCCGCACTCTCTTTTACTTTGGCCGGTTCGAACCCGGCTTCCGAAAGGCATACGGAGAACCGGGTGCGGTATTTCCGGCAGTCGTACAATCCCAGCCGCCGGGTCAATGACGGTTGGGCCACGGTTGCCCTGTCGTGATCTGTGTGGCACCATGAACTCCATTATCACCGCCATAACTATTACGATGTGTTCGACACCGCCAGGAGTGGACAGATGAGTTTGGATATCTTCGATGTCAGCGGCCAGAAAGTGCTACTGGTCGGCGCCGGTCGTGGCATTGGAAAGGGTATCGCCCTCGCGTTCGCCCAGGCTGGCGCCGACGTGGCGGTGACCGGACTCACCTCAACCGGCGTCAACAAGGTTGCCGAAGAGGTTCGCGCCATGGGCCGGGCCTGTCTGCCCCTCACCGGTGACGCGACCACCGCTGCCGACACCGATGTGATCGTGGACCGGACCATCGCGGAGTTCGGTCACATCGACACACTGGTCAACTGCGTGGGAGACGCCATCCGCAAGCCCGTTGCGCAACTCCCGGGGAGCGACATCCCCGGCATGACCGAAACCGAGTGGCACAGCATCATCGACATCAATCTGACCGAAGCGTTTCAGGGGTGTCGCGCCGTCGCGCCGCACATGCTGGAGCGCGGCCAGGGGAACGTCATCAACATCAGCGGGTGGGCCTCTTTCCGGGGACGCCCAATGTCCGCGGCGTACGACGCCTCCAAGGCCGGCCTCATGCGGTTCACCGAGTGCGTGGCCCAGGAGTGGGCGCCCTTCGGTATTCGATGCAATGCCATCGCGCCGGGAACGTTTCCCGACCCGGAGCAGATGACCGCCGAGGCGTTTTCAGCCCGTGACGCCTCCGCCGGCGAGACCATTCCTCTCGCCCGGGTCGGCCGCCTCATTGAGGTCGGATACCTTGCAGTCTATCTCGCGTCGCCCGCGGCAACTTATGTAACCGGCCAAACCTGGGCCATTGACGGCGGTGTGAGCATCAAGCATCCGTGATGGCTCGACCGAGCGCGGGCGCACCGCGATCCTGCCGGGAGAGAGCGAGCCGGCGTCCGTGTGACCCAATATCAGGCATTCCATCTTCGATATCATGAAAGTGGCGGTTGCGGCCGCAGGAGATCCGTCATGACGATGCGCTATGAATTGCTGGCCAGCCGTATTCTGGAGCGTGCGGCAATCCACTTCCCGAACAAGGAAATTGTGACGCGGGTGGGTGAGGGCACGCATCGTTATACCTACGCCGAAATGTTCGAACGTACCTCGCGCCTCGGGAACGCGTTGCGGGAATTGGGGGTCGGACCCGGCGACCGGGTCGGGACGTTCGCCTGGAACACCTATCGGCACCTTGAGGCATATTTCGCTCCGGCCACCATCGGGGCGGTCATCCACACCATCAACATCCGGTTGGCTCCCGACGACATGGTGTACATCATCAACCATGCTGGCGATCAGGTGCTGCTGATAGATCCGGATCTCGCCCCGGTGGTGGAGGCTATCGCCGACCGTCTGACATCGGTCCGGCACTTCGTCATCCTTGGCGAACCGGACGAGATGTCCACTACGCTGCCCGACGCTGCCTGCTACGAGACCCTGCTGTCCGCAGCCTCGTCGGAGTACCGTCCGGCCGATGTGGACGAATACTCGATCATGGGCCTCTGCTACACCTCTGCCACCACCGGCCTGCCCAAGGGTGTGGCCTACTCCCACCGGGCCGTGTACCTGCATACCCTGACCTCGGCTACCCCCGACATGATCGGCGTGTCCGAGAGGGACCGCATCATGGCCATCGTCCCGATGTTCCATGCCAACTGCTGGGGCTTCCCTTACGCGGGCACCATGTTTGGCGCGTCGCAGATCTTCCCGGGCGTGCGCCCCGACCCTCGAATCATCTGCGAGATGGTCGAACGGGAACGGGTGACGATCAGCGCCGGCGTACCGACCATCTGGATTGGGGTGCTTGACTACCTGCAGCGCTCAGGAACCGAGTACGATCTGTCCTCGTTGCGCCAGGTTATCAGCGGCGGTTCAGCCGTGCCGTTGTCCGTGCTCCAGGCGTACCGGGAGCGATTGGGTGTCGATATTCTCCACGCCTACGGTATGACGGAGGCTGCCCCGCTGATCTCCGCCAACCGGCGACGGAGCTGGATGGACGACCTAGCGGAGCAGGAGCGCCTGGAACTGAACGCCAGCCAGGGCGTCGTCGCTCCCGGGGTTGAGATGAAGCTGGTCGACGAAAACGGCGATGACCTGTCGTGGGACGGTGAACAGCGCGGGGAGCTCTGGTTCCGCGGCCCGTGGGTGGCGGACGAGTACGTTGATGACGAACGGAGTGCGGAGACCTTTGTCGATGGGTGGTACCATAGCGGCGACATCGCCACCATCGACGCCGCCGGCTATATTCAGATCGTTGACCGGGTGAAGGATATGGTGAAAAGCGGTGGTGAGTGGATATCTTCCGTGGACCTCGAGTCCGCGATCATGGCTCACCCCGACGTGCTGGAAGCGGCCGTCATCGCCATACCCGACCCACAGTGGCAGGAGCGGCCGCTGGCATGTGTGGTGACACGCTCCGATCCCTCAGCGTCGCTGAGCAAAGACATCATCCTGGACTTCATACGCCCGGATTTCGCCAGATGGTGGCTCCCGGACGACGTGGTTTTCATCGACGAGATTCCCAAGACGAGCGTCGGAAAATTCGACAAGAAGGTCCTCCGGGAGCGATTTGAACATCATCGCTGAACCGTTCGGCTGAACCGATTGAATGAACCAAGCATTGCCCGGTTCGCCCGCCATCGCGGCCGTTGGTCTCCGCAAGGATTACGGTGATCGGAGCGTACTGCGCCGCCTTGACGTTCTTGTCCCCTGGGGCCAGACCGCGGTCCTCTTCGGAACGAATGGCGCCGGCAAAACGACGCTGCTGAGGATCCTGGCCGGCCTGTCTCGCCCCGACGAAGGCAACGTGCGCATCGCCGGACAGCCGATGCGACGCTCGGGCGGCCGGGCCCGTACCCTGGTCGGTTTCGTCGGTCACCAAACCTTGCTGTACAACGACCTGACCTGCCGTGAAAACCTGGCCTTCTACGCCAAGCTTTACGGCGTTGCCAGTCCCCAACGCCGAATCGACAGCGTCCTCGGGCAATTGGATCTGGCCGACCGGGCGGACCGGCGCGTCCGTACCCTTTCCCACGGCATGCAGAAACGCTTGTCGGTGGCCCGCGCCATTCTGCATGAACCCGCCGTGCTGCTGCTGGACGAACCTGAATCGGGTCTCGATGCCGGTTCGGTCGCATCCCTGGGTGCGTTGTTGAGCGCATGGTCCGCGTCGGGTAAAACGGCGCTATTGACCACCCACAGCTCCGAAATCGGGCAGGCCTGGGCCGACCGCGTCCTCACGCTGGAGCGCGGGCGGTTGACCGAGCCAATGCACGCCGACCACGATGTCGCCGACGCTCGCGCCGAAAGCGACGCCGAGCGGTCTGCCCGCTGAGGCACTCCAATTGGATCGTCGCCCATGCGCCTATTGAGCGCGACCCTGGCAATAGCGTGGAAAGACGTCCGTCTCGAGCTTCGCTCCCGCGACACGATCATCTCCGCGTTGGTCTTCGGCCTGATCGTGGTTGTGGTGTTCAACTTCGGCCTCAACCGAACCCCCGGCAGCCTCGCGCCGGTGGCGCCGGGCTTGCTCTGGGTAGCTTACGCTTTCGTCGGGGTGCTCGCGATGAACCGGGCATTCGCTCGCGAGTTGGAACAGGGAGCTCTCGACGGGCTGCTGGCCGCCCCGGTGAGCCGCGACGCCGTTTTTCTGGGCAAGATGCTGGGCACTCTGGCCTTCATGCTGCTAATCGAGGCGGTGCTGCTCCCAGTGTTTGCCGTCATGTTGGACCTGCCCGCGTTGTCCCCGGCGTTGGGGATAATCATCCTGTTGGCGACCATCGGATTCGCCACCGTCGGAACGTTCTTTGCGGCCATCGCTGCCCAGACGCGCTCTCGGGAAATCCTTCTGCCCGTGCTCTTCTTCCCGGTTATCGTTCCGGTAATGATCGCCGCCGTGGAGGCCACGGCCTTGGCCCTGGAGGGCGGGCCCATGCTGCCGATCTGGTCTCGATGGCTGCCGCTGTTGGTGGTGTTCGACGCGCTCTTTTTGGTAATATGCCCGTGGATATTTGGTTTTGTTTTCGAGGGATAAGGTAATTTGGCGGCGATAGCAGGCCCCGGGCCAATGAGATCTCCCCTTGGCGTCGCCGTTCGCGATTTCCGTTCGTGGCTGCTCCTGTTGACGGCCGCGCTGACTATCATTGACGGGTACCTGATATTCGTCATGGCGCCCACCGATCTGGTGCTGGGCCATATCCAGCGCATCTTCTACGTCCACGTACCCATTTCAATCCTTTCCTTCCTGGGGTTCCTGGTTTGCGCCGTGGCCGGCATCGGGTATCTGGTCAGACGAGGGGAAATATGGGACCGCGTGGCCCATGCGGCCGCTGAGGTCGGGGTCGTATTCGTCACCCTCGCCCTGGTCACCGGGGTCATTTGGGCCCGTCCCGTATGGGGCGTCTGGTGGACTTGGGAGCCGAGGCTAACCACGACGCTGATCCTGTGGCTGATATACGTCGCCTACCTGATGATCCGCCACTACGCACCCACCCCACAACAGGCCCGGGCCTGGTCGGCCGTGGTCGGCATTATCGGGTTTGTGGACGTGCCCATCGTGTACTATTCCGTCCAGTGGTGGCGATCGATCCACCCGGTGCAGGTCATCGGACCCGAGGCCGCGGATGACGCTCTCGAGCCAATAATGGCGCGTATCCTGATCTTTTCATTGGTCGCGATGCTGGCGCTGTTCGCGTACCTGCTGCTGGAACGGGTAGCGCTGCGGGGCACCGAGGACGCCGTTTCCGACATCCGCCGGCAAGGGACCTACGACTAGAAGGAACCTACGACTAGCATGACTGTGCCCCCCAACAACCTGCCTTTCCTGTTCGCCGCCTTTGCCGTTGTGTGGGCGGTGTTTTTCATCTACGCCGCATACATGTCCTGGCGCCGCCAGTCGGTCCAAAGGGACCTGCGGGAACTCCAGGCCACCGTCGAATCTGACGAGGGACCGGATCGAGAGGAGACTGAGCGCATCGAGCCGGTATAATGGGACGGACATCTCAAACCGTTGCGCGATGAGTCTTCATGCAAACCGATCCATACACTGGAGCAGTCCCCGACACGGGGCTCGCCGTGGAGGCGGCAACCGAGCGTTCCGCCTGGCGTAGCCACCGTACGCGTCTCCTGATCCTTGCGGGTGTGATTGGCCTCGCGGTGGCCTACATGGTTTACGCCGCCTTCCCCGGGAACACCCTGTATTTCGTCACCGTCACCGAATTCATGGACGACCGCTCGCTCCATGACGGCCAGACTCTTCGAGTTGCTGGTGGCTTGGCCCCGGATACTTTCCGAAGGGAGGACGGGTCCACACTTTCGCATTTCAGATTGGGCGACAAGCAGGCAGACGTTCCGGGGATCGCTCCCGGCAGTCCCCAGGTGGAGGCCAGCTACGTCGGTGTCCTGCCCGACCTCTTCTTCAACCCTCACTCGGAGATCATCCTGGAAGGCCATTACGATGGCCACGAACAGGTTTTTGCCACCGACAACATCCTGGTCAAGTGCCCCTCCAAATACCAGTCCATGCAGTCTGAAAACCCCGACCTCATGCCGGGGGCAGCGGCGCCGGCGCCATCCTATTGACCGGTGCCATCTTATTGATATGATGCGGCTCCGCGAATGTCCATCCCGGTAACCGAGCCGGCGAAAGCAACCGTTAAACCAAATCGACCGGCGTCAAACGGCGCCGGTCGATTTGGTTGTTTGTGTGGACGGAACGCCTAGAACGTGTAGGCTGCCATCAACTGCTCCACGGAACGCTCGCGCGCTTTGGCCCGTATGGTGTCCATGTTCCCCTCAAGCGATAGCCGCGACTCGTCCTTGAAAATGACGCCTACGGGCAGGCCGCCCTGTTGCACCAACTCGTAGGCTGCCTGCTTGCTGCTGGGATCATGTTCGTCGGGAATGTCCCACATCGCCGGCGCGATCCCCTCACGGGCGTTCCCCTTGATCAACTGGAACGTATCGTTGTAGGTAACGCAGGGCGATTGCACGTGGATCATCGCCATACCGTCGTGGTTCATGCCCTCGTTGATCAGTTGGGCCAGCACGCGCGGTTGTCCGGAGAAACCCGAGGCAATGAACGACACGCCCAGCGTCAGGTACAGTTCCAGCGGGTCCAGATCCTCTTCGATTTTGCCGAAAGGCGTGCTGCTGGTGATGGTGCCCATCTCGGTGGTGGGTGAGCTCTGGCCCTTGGTGAGACCGTACACGCCATTGTCCATGATCACCGCGGTCACGTTCACGTTCCGCGCGGCTTGCGGGGCGATGTGTTCGCCGCCGATGCTCAGGAAGTCGCCGTCTCCCGCCACAATGACCACGTTGAGCTCGGGGCGGGCCATCTTGACGCCCATCGCAACGGGTAGCGTTCGCCCATGGATCCCGTGGATGCCATAAGGCTGCTCGCCTTCGAGCAGGTGGACGAGGTTCCCGCTGCACCCGATGCCGGCGACCACGACGTTGTTTTCAATGGGTAGGCCGGTTTCTTCCAACCGGTTGATCATGGCAAATTCCAGCGCGCGGCGCACGCCGAAGTCCCCGCACCCGGGGCACCATTTGAAGTCGTATTCCGGGTTCTTCTTGCTCATGCCCGTGCTTCCTCCATTTGTGCTGCCATGATCTCTTTTACCTGGGTCACCAGGTCACTCACCTTGAACGGCAGACCGGTGTACTGCGTGATCGGCGTCGACGTGACCTGATGGAACCGCAGTATGTTGGCCCACTGCCCCTGGTAATTGAGCTCAGGAACGATCACCAATTCCTTGGCGCGCAGTTCGTCACGTAGTTTCGGTGGGATCGGGTGCAGGAACATCGTGTAATACCAGGCGATGTCCACTCCTTCTTCCCGCAACGCGTTGTACGCCTCGAGTACCGGGCCCTTGGACCCTCCCCAAGGCATGAGCGCGATTTTGGCTCCCGTGTTGTCGCTTTCGTAGTTGTCTTCTTCCAGGAGCTTCAACTTGCGGAAGCGGCGCTCGGTCATCTGAATGTGGCGGCTGGGTAGGTGCGTGGTATCGCCCATCTCGTCGTGCTCGCTGCCGTTGGCGATGTATGCCCCGGGCCCTCCGGGCAGCGGCATGGGGGACAACTCGTGCCCCGAATAGCGGTGGTAACCGTTCCCGCCTTCGTAGGTCAGACGGTCTTCCACTGGGACCTTGCTGAGGTCTGGCAGCGGGATGTTCTGCACCCGCTCGGCCATGGACATTTCGCTCATGAGGATCACGGGACCCTGGTATCGTTCGGCCCAGTTGATCGCGTGCACTGCCCCGAAGAAGCATTCCTCCACCGAGCCGGGAGCGATGATGGGCATCCGCACGTCGCCGTGGGCTGGGAACAGGCATCCCATCAAGTCCGACTGCTCGGTCTTTGTGGGCAGTCCCGTCGCCGGGCCGCCACGCTGGACATCAACCACGACCAGCGGAATTTCTGCCATCCAGGCTAGGCCCAATCCCTCGCTCATCAGCGATATTCCCGGACCTGCCGTCGCCGTCATGGCCTTCTTGCCCGCGTACCCTGCGCCCAGGATTGCGGTGATTGCCTCGATCTCCGAGGAGACCTGATAGGCGAACTTGCCGTCCCCAACCAGGTTGCGCTCCATCCAGAGCAGGATGGTAGTGGCCGGCGAGATGGGGTATCCGGCGTAGAATTGGACGCCCGCGTGCGTCGCGCCCAAAGCGATCGCTTCGTTGCCCTTGAGCATGAGTTGCTGGTAGTCCGGCGGGTTTGGCGGCGCCAGGTCACCCAGCACAAAGCCGCTTTCTGCCGCGTTCTGACGACCCAGCCGCATCGCCTCGATGTTCGAGGAGATGATTTCGTCGTCGTTATCCCGTCCCCTTCGGAACCGCGCCTCAACGAAGTCGTCGAGGTATTCCTGGGGCATGTGCACCAGCTGAGCCAGCGCACCGATAACCACCATGTTGGCGGCGCGGTTGTTGCCCGTCGAGCGCGCCAGGGTATCAACCGCCAGGCCAAACGAGCGCGGGTCGGTCATGGTGAAGTCGTCGGCGTTGTAAATGATCACGCCGCCTTCCCGTACCTCTTCGGCGTGGGTCTCGTAGGCTTCCTCGTTAAACGCGACCAGTACGTCTACCTGGTCTCCGGAACTGAAGGGGGTTTCGGTACAAATCCTAGCCTGGGTCCAAGTGGGACCACCGAGGATTTGGGAGGGAAAGGTCGCGTAGGTCAGCGCGTGATACCCGACCTGCGTGGACGCCTGGGCCAGTCCTTCGGCCGAAGTGACGACGCCCTGCCCACCTTCACCGGCGAACCTGACGACGAAGTCGTTCATTTGCATCTAGAGGTTCCTCCGAAACGGCTGTTATACGCGGTTCTACGGCCGGCGCTGTCCCAAAGGGCTCTCGCGCCTCTCGGGGCATCGTCAAAAAAGCACCTACCCACGAACCTGCGGGAGGCGCTATTGGCTGTCACCGAAATCTGGGCCACAAACTCGTCGTGCCGCGTTAGACATCGTTAGTCGCGAACACGATAACGCCGTCTGTATATCGGCGGAAATATAGCATTAGGCTTCGATATTTGTCAATTTCACCTGATCGGTCACGCTCGGTGCGCATCATCAATTTGTTCGTTGCTGGCCTGACCGGCGTTGCAGCCGGCAAACGCCGCGCCGAATTGGTTGCTCGCATACTGCCAGTCCCCTCGCGATTTGAGCGCCGTAGAATCCGGGCGCCGGTGAACCTGTGCGCACCCACGACTAATGAACGACACGCTGAACGGACCGGTTCGCCGCGTTATTGCTATAATGTCTCAATTATGCTGGTCAGCCTCGACGTTATCATCCCCTGCCTCAACGAAGAACGCGCGTTGCCCGAGAGCGTGTGCCGCCTGCACGAGTTTATGTCATGCAACATGGGCGAATACTCATGGAACATAGTCGTCGCCGATAACGGCTCAACCGACGGTACACTCGAGGAGGCTGCCCGGCTTGCCGACCGTTTCGCGGAGGTGCGATACATCGGCCTTGACCAGCGTGGTCGCGGCCGGGCATTGCGGCGGGCGTGGACCGAGAGCGTCGCGGACGTCATGGTGTACATGGATGTTGATCTCTCGACAGACTTGGCACACCTGCCCGAATTGGTCTCTGCGGTCGCCGCCGGTGGCTGTCACCTGGCAATCGGGTCCCGGCTTTTGCCCCAGTCACGCGTGATCGGGCGAACCCTGAAGCGGGAAATTGCCTCACGCGGCTACAGCCTGCTGTTTCGGTCGATGTTTTTCACCCCGTTTCGTGATGCGCAGTGCGGGTTCAAAGCGATCAGCCGAAAAGTCGGCGATGATCTGACACCCCTGGTGTTGGACAATGGTTGGTTTTTCGATTCTGAATTGCTGATCCTCGCCCAGAAATGCGGTTTCCCGATTAGAGAGATACCGGTTCGCTGGACCGACGATCCCGATACCCGCGTTCGCATCCTCCGCACCGCCTGGGAGGACGTCAAAGGCCTCCTGCGGCTCCGGTTCGGCGGCGCTTCCAAAGTCCGGAGCCAGTTGCGCGCCGCCGGCAAGCTATAACTGAAACATTCCAGGCGACCAATGCGACGGCTCAGGACCAGTGTCCTGCGGGTCGCCTGACGCGGCCGGTTCGGCTGGCCAACCGGAGGTCTCCGTGCTCGACCTGATCATCGAGCCAATGCAGTTCGGATTTATGCAGCGCGCCCTGGTGGTGTCCGCCCTGGCGGCCACGGCCTGTGGCATCGTGGGCACTTTCGTCGTTCTCCGCGGCATGGCTTTTCTGGGCGATGCCATCGCCCACTCGGCGCTGACCGGCATGGCTGCCGCCTTCCTTTTCGGCGCCAACGTGTTTCTCGGGGCGCTCTGTTGGGCGGTGCCCGCCTCGCTGGTGATCTCAGCGCTGTCGCGGCGCTCTGGCATCCGGATCGACGCGATCATCGGCGTGGTGTTCGCCGGCGGTTTTGCCGTCGGGGTAATCATCATCAACTCCCTGGCCAGTTACGCCGGGGACCTGTTGGGAATCCTGTTCGGCAACGTCCTGGGGGCTTCATGGCTCGACGTTCTGAGCGTAGGGATTCTGGCGGTCGGTGTCCTGGTGGTGGTATGGGCATTCTATAAAGAGTTGGTGTTCACCACCTACGACGCGACCGTGGCGGAAGCCGCCGGTGTACCCGTGCGATTCCTGGAATATATGTTGCCGCTCCTCGTGGCGCTGACCACGGTGGCTGCCATCAAAACGGTCGGAAACGTCATGGTCATGTCCCTTCTGGTCGTGCCGTCGGTCACGGGTACCCTGCTCGCGCAACGCCTGTCGTCCATCATGGCAGCCAGCGTTGTATGCGCCCTGCTCGCAGTCGTAATCGGTCTGTACTGTTCCTACTACTTTGACCTCCCAACGGGGCCCACCATAGTGGTGGCATCCGTTGGATTGCTCCTGTTGGTAGCTGTCCTTTCTCCGCGTCGGGGCTTCCTAATGTCCTGGCTGCGTCCCAAGTCTTCTGAGGCAAGCGCATCAGACTCTTGACCGAAGACTCATGTCAACCATATACTCCGCTGCCAATACATGATATTCGCGGTGATACCAACATGGACGCGGGGATACACTCTCACACTCAGGATGGCGCTACCGGCCGCGCCCACGATCACTCTGACGAATACCGAGGCGCCAGCAAACGCGCCCTGTTGATTGTTCTGGCGTTAGTGGTTTGCCACATTACCGTCGAGGTATTCGGTGGCCTGTTTTCCGGAAGTCTGGGTCTCCTCGCCCACGCTGCCCACATGGTGACCGACGCCGTGGCCATAGGGCTGGCGCTCGTCGCCATCTGGATTACCGAACGTCCGGCCTACGGTCACCCGCACTTTCGGGCTGTACCGCGCCGAGGTTTTGGCAGTGTTGTTCAATGCCCTGGCCCTTTTCGTGCTGTCCAGCTGGATCTTTTACGAGGCGTACACGACCGTGGTCGAGCACGCCGAGGGGCATCACCACGACATTGAAGGCGCCACGATGCTGATTGTTTCCAGTATCGGGCTCGTTATCAACTCGGTGGCCGCGTGGATCCTCTACCGTTCTTCTCGACACAGCATCAACGTTGAAGGGGCTTTTTGGCACATCGTGGCCGACCTGATGGGTTCGATTGCAGTCGTTGCATCCGGCGTTTTGGTATTGCGCTATGATTGGGACCTGATTGACCCGATCCTCGGCGTGGTCATCGCTACGCTCATCCTGGCAACCGCGATCCGACTGGCCATCAAAGTCTTACGAGTGTTGCTCGAGAGCGCTCCCGCCCATCTCGACATGTACGAACTGTGCAGCGCCATTGAGGATGAGGAAGGTGTCGTGCTGGTTCACGACGTGCATGCGTGGACCATCACCAAGGGTTACGACGCGCTGACTCTTCACGTCCTTATTGACCCCGAACACGCTGGCGACCCTTACCCGGTCATTAGGCTGTGTTGACATTTCATCGTAACCAAATGAGGGCAGCGGTAAAGTGAAGGAAGCCCAGGTATCTGGTGTCCAGCTTCTCAAACCGGGAGAATACCCGGCGATAGTGCTTGATCTTGTTGATGAAGCATTCCACCAGGTGCCGCTCTCGGTAGAGGCAAGCATCGTAGGCTTGGGGTTCCTTACGGTTGGAGCGTGGCGGTATGACCGGACGCATGCCTCGTTCCAGGATGTACTGGCGAAACTCACGGGAATCATACCCCTTGTCGGCAATCACGTACTCTCCGGCATGATCGGCGATCAGCCCCTGGGCCTGGGTGATGTCGTGCTTTTGCCCCCCAGTCAGGATGAACCGCAAGGGATTGCCCAAGGCATCCACGCTCACGTGGACCTTGGTGCTGAACCCGCCGCGGCTCCGGCCCAGGGCCTGGGCCGCCTGGCCGCCTTTTTGGGGGGCGCTCCGGCGGCGCAGGGATGGGCCCGGACCACGGTGCGGTCGATGATGAGGTATTCCAGATCCGGGTCGTCGGCGCAATGCTGATGCAGCAGTTCCCAGATACCCCGGTCGCTCCAGCGGGCAAACCTTTTGTAGACGCTGTTCCAATTCCCATACTCGGCTGGGAGGAGCCGCCATTGGGCGCCGGAGCGGGCCACCCAGAGCACGGCTTCGATGAAACGGCGACATTCCTCTTCCCGACCAACATACAGGTCGGCGCGTCCTTGCAGGAACTGGAGAACCTTGGTCCACTGACCTGTTGAGAGCGTAAGTCTTGACATATTTCCATTATAACCAAATGTCAACAGAACCTAGTAAAATCAGAGAGGTCTCATACGATCGGTTCGGATTACGCCACGTGACGATTCAGGTGGAGCGCTCGGCCGCCGATTGTGCCGAAAACCACCACGTCGGGCATCTCTGGGCCAGATCAAGGGTCGAAGTCTGACAAGCCCCGCATCCGTGGGGCGCGCCCGCGGTAGTCGTCTTACGCGGTTGACTGTCCGAGCCAGCGACCAGTTCGGGATCGCCCACATCACTTTGCAGGTGGAACAATCCATAGACGGTTGCACCGAAGACCGTCATGTCGGCCACCTTGAAGCGCTCCAGCGGAGCAGCAGGCGGAGATTGCTCCCCTTCTAGCCTCGGCGGGAGTTGATGGCTTGGCCCGCCCATGCGGAAACAAAAAAGAACCCTGGCTCACCGCCAGGGTTCCGTCTTTCCGAAGTATCTCTACTCAGCGGGCGTGGGCGTGCTCGTGCCTATGGTGCTCGCGCCCGTCGCCTGGGTTCTTAATCCCGCCCACCTGTCGGTGCACCGAATTCGTAATGACGTTGCCGGATTACGACGCACGCGGCGTCCGGTGTTGCGATCGCTGTGGCCCACTGCTACAATTTTGGACGGCTAAAACGGGATTGAGACCGATCACGCCCTGAGGCATGGAGCTTCTTTCTCAATGAGTGCAGACGTTCTCGCAACTCAACCCCATGAGTTCAACAGCCGTCGTCGTCGGCTGATGCAATCCCTTTCAGCCGGTGCGATTATTCTCACCGCCGGCCACGACGCCGCCAGGAACAACGACGTTGACCACCAATACCGGCAACCGTCTTCCTTCTGGTACTTGACCGGGTTTGATGAACCCGACGCCGTCGCCGTACTGCGCCCCGGCTCCCACACCCCGTACACCCTTTTTGTACGTCCCTACGATCCTACCTTCGAGATCTGGGTGGGTTACCGTGCCGGTGTGGGTGGCGCGGTAGGTGCTCTTGAAGCCAACGCCGCGTATTCAATCGACCAGCTGGATAGTCAGCTCCCCAAGCTGCTTGCCGAATACGACACTATCTACTACGCCTTGGGTAGCGACGACCGCGTGGACGGCATCATCTCGGCCCTGGTGCAGCGGCGCCGCGGAATGGCGCAGCGGGGCGCAAAACCGATTCGCCGCATCGAGGATCCCACCACTCAGGTCGACGCCATGAGGCAGATCAAGACCAACGACGAAATCGCTCTCCTGCAACGCGCGATCGACATCACCGCCCACGGGTTCGACGCCGCCATGAGAACCGCGGCCCCCGGCGTTCACGAATACGAGGTCCAGGCTGCCCTCGAGCGGCCGTTCCGCCAGCTGGGTTCCCCTCGCAACGGCTATCCGTCGATAGTTGCCGGCGGAGCCAACGCGTGCGTCCTCCACTACGTCCGCAACCGTGATGCCCTGGGGCCGGACGACCTGTTGCTGATTGACGCCGGCGCTGAGTACGGTTTCTACACTGCCGACGTGACAAGGACTTGGCCCGTTTCGGGCAAGTTCACCGCGCCCCAGCGCGCCGTCTACGAGCTCACCCTGGAGGCGCAGCGCAAGGCCATTGCGGACGTAAAGCCCGGCGCCGGCTTTGACGACGTGCATCGCACCGCGACCCGTACCCTCGTGCAAGGCCTCGTCGATCTGGGCGTTATGTCCGGTAGCGTCGATGGCATCATGGAGCGGCAATCCTACCGGGATTATTATATGCACGGGACGTCCCACTGGCTGGGCCTTGACGTACACGATTCCGGCCCGTACCGGGATGATCGCGGTCAAATACGCCTGCGTCCAGGCATGGTACTGACCGTTGAGCCCGGGCTCTATTTTGGCCCGCAGGCGAAGCAGGCTCCTGACATCTACCGCGGCATTGGCATCCGAATTGAGGATGACGTTCTCGTGACGGAAGACGGTTTCCGGGTGCTCTCGGAAGCCATACCCAAAGACCCTGACGAAATGGAAGCTATCGTGTCGGACGGCCGCTGAGAGATGTCCGTGTTGAGCGATCTCAGTAGAAAATCGTCATTTTCGGAATCTCCCGTGTTTAAGTTTCCAAAAGGAGAACCGTGGCCCGCCGCAATTGTAATGGCGGGAGCGGCGTCGGTGATCGTACCGCCTGTCGCTGCTGACTCGACCGAAACGCCATCATTTCGCACCACGGGGGATTCGTCCCCCGTTATTTTTTGCCCCGACGGAGGCCGGGTTCCCTGGCTATTGCCACCCAGCTTTGAGGGCGACGTGCCACCTGCACCCGCTGCCCTCGCGGGTGCGGCGGAATTTGCTCCCAATTGTTTTCGGCGAAGTCATTTGATTTCGCCGTTTTTTGCTTTCCCGACCAAACCGACAACCCGGTTGGTACGCGGGATCAATGAATAGAACACCTGGAGGGATGCATATTTAGCAACGTGACCATCGGCCCCGCTTAACCGCAATTCGCGAGGCCAAATTGCCTTGACCAATAGGAAATCCGCCTCGACTTCGATTTTCAGGAGGATCAATGAGTTCCGCCACGATGGCTACTCTGAGGAAACTACCATTTCGGTTGCTGCTCGTCATCGCGGTGATGGGTTGCGCCGCCGTCCTCATGGCCGCTGCCTGCAGCGCTGCCGACGAATCTCCCCCTGGTCAGTCCGCAAACGGCTCTGCTTCGGCTTCGACCGGCGCACCCGGCGACCAGCCGGGAAAGGTAGCCGACCCCGCCACGTATGCCACGCTCTCGGGCGACATTTCGATTGACGGTTCTTCCACGGTGTTCCCCATCACCGAGGCGGTGGCTGAGGCATTCGGCGGCCTGACCGATGACAACGTCCGGGTGGTCGTGGGCATCTCGGGAACCGGAGGCGGCTTCAAGAAGTTTTGCGATGACGAGATCGTGATCTCCGACGCGTCCCGGCCGATCAAGCAGAAGGAAGTTGACCTGTGTTCCGCCGCGGGCATCGAGTACATCGAGCTGCCGGTGGCCATCGATGGCGTGTCTGTGGTGGTGAACCCGGCAAATGATTTCGTGGACTGTTTGACGGTTGAGCAACTGAACACCATCTGGAGCCCGGAATCTGAGGGCGTGGTGAGCCAGTGGAACCAGGTGAACCCGGACTGGCCGGCGGAAGAGATCAAGCTGTACGCGCCTGGCGTGGACTCGGGCACGTTCGACTATTTCACCGAGGCGGTCAACGGTGATGGCGGCGTGTCAAGGGGTGACTTCGTGGCGTCGGAGGACGACAACGTGCTGGTGCAGGGCGTCTCGGGGGACAAGTACAGCATCGGTTACTTCGGGTATGCGTACTATGTGGAGAACAAGGACAAGGTGAAGGTGGTGCCGGTCGACGGCGGCAACGGTTGTGTTGCCCCGACGGACGACGCGATCAACAACGGTTCATATGCGCCGTTGAGCCGGCCGCTGTTCATCTACGTGCGCTCGGACGCGGCCGAGCAAGAGCATATTTCGGAGTTCGTGAAATATTACCTGAGCGCGAACGGCCAGGAGCTGGCGGCATCGGTGGGATACATTCCGTTCCCGCAGCAGGTTTACGACCTGGGGTTGGCGAAGTTAGAGGCTGGGACGGTAGGCACGGTGTTCGGAGGCGACGACGCCTTCAAGGGACCCATCGCTGATGGCCTTGGCGGCGGGGCCATGACGGAAGACAAAATGACCCACATCGTGGACTACGGCAATCTCTCGGGCGACATTTCGATTGACGGTTCTTCCACGGTGTTCCCTATCACCGAGGCGGTGGCTGAGGCATTCGGCGGCCTGACCGATGACAACGTCCGGGTGGTCGTGGGCATCTCGGGAACCGGAGGCGGCTTCAAGAAGTTTTGCGATGACGAGACCGTGATCTCCGACGCATCCCGGCCGATCAAGCAGAAGGAAGTTGACCTGTGTTCCGCCGCGGGCATCGAGTACATCGAGCTGCCGGTGGCCATCGATGGCGTGTCTGTGGTGGTGAACCCGGCAAATGATTTCGTGGACTGTTTGACGGTTGAGCAACTGAACACCATCTGGAGCCCGGAATCTGAGGGCGTGGTGAGCCAGTGGAACCAGGTGAACCCGGACTGGCCGGCGGAAGAGATCAAGCTGTACGCGCCTGGCGTGGACTCGGGCACGTTCGACTATTTCACCGAGGCGGTCAACGGTGATGGCGGCGTGTCAAGGGGTGACTTCGTGGCGTCGGAGGACGACAACGTGCTGGTGCAGGGCGTCTCGGGGGACAAGTACAGCATCGGTTACTTCGGGTATGCGTACTATGTGGAGAACAAGGACAAGGTGAAGGTGGTGCCGGTCGACGGCGGCAACGGTTGTGTTGCCCCGACGGACGACGCGATCAACAACGGTTCATATGCGCCGTTGAGCCGGCCGCTGTTCATCTACGTGCGCTCGGACGCGGCCGAGCAAGAGCATATTTCGGAGTTCGTGAAATATTACCTGAGCGCGAACGGCCAGGAGCTGGCGGCATCGGTGGGATACATTCCGTTCCCGCAGCAGGTTTACGACCTGGGGTTGGCGAAGTTAGAGGCTGGGACGGTAGGCACGGTGTTCGGAGGCGACGACGCCTTCAAGGGACCGGTCACTGACGGACTCCAACAGTAGATCTCGAATCACTCCGTTTCCCGTTAGGCGAGATACTACCAGGGGCGGCTAGTTAGCCGCCCCTGATTTCGCAAAGAAATGAACGACGATGAATATCGATCATCAGGGATGCCAGGCCGTATCGTCTCAACGTCTTCCCCTATCCGCGGGTAGAAAAAGCCCCGCCGGTGCTTCGACCGCGGGGCCCGCATCGTTCCGGTTTGGGGTCGTCAGTCACGCTCCAGGAATTCTCGCACCTGCTCCATCATTGGCTCCCGGTCGTAGATGCCCAGCAACAACGCCGCGTTCCGCATCCAGTCGCCCTGGAAGTAACGCTCATACAGTACCTGCCGACCGGCGAATGAGCTGCACGCTGCGTCCCAGGCCAGCCGGAACAATCGAACCCTCTCCCGCGCCGTGGCAGTATCCGTGTCGAGGTATGTATCCAGAACCTCGCCCATCGGTCCACCGAAGTCTTGCTCGGACGGCAACGCCATCAGGCTGCTCGATCCCAGCAACTGGATGATCTCCGCCATCCGTGGATACATCTTGATGAACAGGTTTCGTGCCACGTTCAGCGGCACCCGGTCCGGCAGCATCACTCCCCAATTGTCGAGCTTCGCGTTCACTTCCGACTGGGTCAGCAGCGCCTTGGTGATCTCCAGGTTTTCCACCAACTCCGCCAGCAGACCTTGTACCTGCGGGACGTCGCCGTTGCCCAGGGTGTTTACCATGAGGCTGGCAATCCCGGTGATGAATTCACACTTGGCTACGTTCTTGGTCACCACCTGGTGACCCGTATGCACGTACTGCCCCGTTTCCGCCGACATGTTGTTGCATTTGTGCCGGTCTCCGTACATGAAGACCCGTTCCCACGGCACCAGCACGTCGTCGAAATAGACGATTGCGTCCATCTCCTCGAACCGCGACCCCAGTGGGTGGTCAAAGTGGGACTTTCCAAGGTCGAAGCTTTCCCGGCAGATGAATTTCAACCCGTCGATGCCGCACGGCACGGCGAACGCGAACGCGTACTTGTGCGCGTCTTCGTCTCTGGCCAGCAACGACGAGCGCGTCGGGTAGACCATAATTTCGTCCGAAAGCGGACCCAGCGTCGCCAAGACACGCGGTCCCCGTACCACCAACCCGGCGTCCGTTTCCTTGACCACGTGTAGCGCGACATCGGTGCTGTAGTTCATCGAGGTCGCCGACGGGGCCCGGTTGCGCTGGAGGTTTACCAGCGTGTGGGTCATGCAGAGGTCGTTGTCCCGGGCGTGCTCGTAGTAGTCGGTGACGTTCTGCTTGAATTCGGGTCGGTTGTCACCGAAGAAGTCTCCGGCCGCCGCCATCGACATGATCGTTACGTTCAGGAAGTCCGGCGTCCGTCCCATCATTCCGTAGCTCGCATGGGCCCACCGCGACATCATTTCCCTGCGCCGTGCCAGGTCATCCTTCGTCCGCGGGATGATGAACGACAGTCCCACCGGGTCGCCGGTCGCCGGCGAGGCGTAGGTCATCGCGCAGCTCGCAGCCGCATCGTGCTGCATGTCGTAAAGCTGCGCGATTGATCGCGCCCCGTTGGCCAAGCCCGGAAACTCCGTCACGTCGTCGACGCGACGGCCGTCCAGCCATATCTCCCGCTGCTGCTCTTTCAATCCGGCCAGGTATGCGGCCCCGGTTCTCGCGGGCATGTTATCTGCCTCCCACTTCCCATCTCGGCGTTCAGTTATGTCGTGTGTGGGCGCTGAGGAGTCAGGCGCCCAGGTACCTCTTGAGCCAGTTCATCGCGTGCACGTTGAAGTCCGTACACGGGCTGTGCGTCAAATCCGGATAGACCAGCAGCGATTTGTGCGCCCGTATCCGGTCAAACACCGGCATGATGGTCTCGTATGGGCAGGTCGTGTCTGCCATCCCGATGTTCACCAGGGTCGGGCATTCGATCGCGTCCGCCAGCGTCAGCGCGTCGAAGTACTGCAGCGTGTCCAACATCTCCTGCCGCTGTTCCGGATGGTCCTGTACGTAGTTGGACAGTTCGTGGTATGGGCGGGTCTCGATGTCGATAGCCACCGGGTAGTTGCACATGAAAGGCTCTTCCGCCACCGCCGCCGCCAGCCTATGGTCCAGCGCCGTCGTGGTCAGCGTGAACCCACCGCCCTGGCTCCGGCTCCACATCCCAATGCGATTGTCGTCCACTTCCGCGCGCTCGCAGAGGAAATCCACGCCCCGCACGCAGTCCATGTACGCGGCCCGGTAGTAGTAACTCTCCCGGTCGGTGACGTTGTAGGTCAACTTTGTTCCGTGCGGCAAATCCCATTCGGGTATGCTTTCACCCTGCGCCCGCGGGAACAGCGTCAGCACCGCGAAGCCGTGCATGACCACGTGGTAAGGGATCTCCTTGGCGCCGCCGTACCCGGGAACGGCCAACATCGCCGGGAACTTTCCGACTGGCGGATCGTGCCGGGGCACGGTGTAGAATCCTCGCAGCCGCTGCCCGCCGTAGCTCCGCAGCGTCACGTTCCAGGTCTCATATTCCCGGCCGCTGAGCTCTTCGCATGGTGCAAGCTCCGCGCCCACCGGGGTTTCGTTCAAAATGGCCCGAGTGCCTTCCCAAAAGTCCTTGACCGCGTGGTCCATTTCCGGCTCCTCCTGGTAACGATTGGTTGGTCGCGCCGGTCAGCATTGCCCGGCTGTCGGCGGGTCACGGCGCGACACGGACGGCGTATCGTGGCAGTCCGCAGGGTCGGTTAACCGCAGCCGGACTGTCTGCCCACCTCTATTCGAATGTTATCACGGCAGGCTCAGCGGCTGACGCGGGACGCGGTCCTGAACTCGTATCCATACTCGGAAACCAGGAACGGCACGGCCTCGTTCACCAGGTCGATTATCGTGTTGCTCACGTGCGACGGGTTCTTTTGGAAGCCCGCAATCGAGTCCACGTATTCCGCCAGCCGCGGTTGGAACTCGGCGAACCCCCCCAGTCCCAGCGACGTGTAGATGCGCTTTATCTGACCAATCTTGTCCTGTTCCAGATCTTCGTAAAGCACCTCCACCAGCCGGCCGTCCGGTAGCAACCGTTTCTGCTCCAGGTACGCTTCGGCCATTTGACGGTACACATCCGCTTGTTTCGCCAGCAGCTCGTCGAAGTCAACCCGTTGCAGCGCGTGCCAATCGTTCATCATCCGCAGCAGGTAGGCGTATGAGCGCAGCGTGTCGTACGGGTCCCGCTGAATGTAGACGAAACGCGCGTCGGGAAAAATCCGCAACAGCGCCGAAATGCGGCTGGTGTTCGACGGCGACTTCAGCAGCAGAGGCTTGCCTTCCATGTGGTAGCTGGCCGTCCGTAGCATTCGCGTGAACTCTCGCCGCCAACCCTCGCGCCGGGCGTTGTCCAACCGATCCTCCGCGAACAGGTAGTCCAACGTGTCCTCGCCCGTGCGCGGGAAATGCAGGTAGACATACGGGCTGAAACCGCACATGCAGTCCAGCGCGATCTCTTCTTCCTGGGGCATCGCCAGGTCAACCGGTATGTTGTCCACCCCGCGATTGGCCGGCAGTGTCCTCTCGATCATACGGCGCACCCGCTTCTGACCGGCAAGGAACGCATCGGGCATCGCGGCCTGATATGTGCTCACGAACCCCCATTGCGGGTCCATTGACAGCAGGTTGTGCAGCAGCGTCGTCCCCGACCGCCAGAACCCCAGCAGGAAGAGCGGCCGCGGATGTATCTCCGTCCTGCTGATGCGACCGCCGTACAAAATGCTTTGCCAACAACGCATCGGCGCAATCATCGCGTCCGCCGCCAGGATACCCAGGTACCGCCGCCGGTATTCCCGGTCAACGCCGTGTCGCAGCCCCAACCGGATTGCCAGCGACAACCGTCCCGCCGACAGGAAGTTGTTGAATCCCGAAACGAAGGTCGCGGGGGTGTCCTGGGCACGGGGAAGGTACCCGGACCGGGTGCTTTGAGCCGGGGCGCCGGCTTGCTCCGTGTTATCCGTCAAACGTTCGCCCGCCATCCTGATAACTCCTGCTGCCCGTGGTCACTCAGCGCGCTGTCCTGGTATCGCTGCCGTCGCCGATGCAGCCTTTGATCTTCTCGCGCCATCCGATCCGGTACCTGCGGCCGTGCGCCGCGCCGCAACCTGCAGATGGCGCGTCGGTTGATCTGGTCCGCCCTGGTGGCACGGGCGGAAACGGTATCGCCGTTATGGTCGGCCAGTTTAGCACTCCCCGAATCCTTGCCTCGTTGACGGCATTGACTGGCTGCTGCGCATGATGCGCTCCCCAATTTGACCCGCGACTGTGCGTGACGATAAACGCGCTGCCGGTATGGGCGGTGTACAATCCGGCCGGCGCACGCGGAGCACACCGCCCGCGCGGAGTGTTTTGCATGGCACGCACTGGCGTCCGCCCCACATCCCCGATGCTTGAGGTTCTTGGCAATCCTCGTTTTCGGGCGATCTGGTACGTCGTGAATGTCGCCGAGCTGACACGCTGGATGGAGCTCCTGGTTACCAGCGTTCTTGTCTATTCGTTGACCGACTCGGCGCTGATGCTGGGCCTCGTGCTCGGCTTTGAGAACCTCCCCCGGCCCATATTCTCGCCATTCACCGGGATCATCGCCGACCGCTTCGACCGCAAGAAAATCTGGGTCAGCTCGATGGTTATCAAACTGGGCGCCGGCGCCGCGCTCTTTCTGCTGCTGTTTTCGGGCAACATCGCTCCCTGGCACGTGTTCGCCGCCATGCTCGCGCAGGGCATCAGTCGCGCCCTGGAAGACCCGGCCCGCCGCACCGCGATCTTCGACATCGTGGGCGAACGCCGGGTCGTCAACGCCCTGTCCATCGACTCGATGAGCGGGACCATGGGGCGCATGTTGGGCCCCTTCGCGGGCGGTTTTCTGATCGAGCATGTCGGCTATTTCTGGCCGCACTATCCTGGTTACACCTGGGCCTATGTCGCCGTTGTCACCATGCATGTTGCGGCGTTGCTGATGGCAATTCGCGTCATCATCCCCCGGGTGGAGCGGGAATGGCGGGTGGAACCGATCTGGAATAGCCTGGGCGACGTGGTGCGGGCGGCGTTCAGCCACCGGCAACTCATGGGAATGCTCTTCATCACCATTATGATTAATGGCCTGGCCTTTCCGGCCCGCCAGTTCGTGCCGGCCATTGGCCGCGACCACCTGAATGTCGGCGAAACGCTGGTGGGCGTCCTCGCGGCCGCAGAATCCATCGGTCAGCTGGTGACTGCCGTGATCCTGGCATCGGTTGGGTCAATTCGGTATCACGGGCGCATATTCGCCATCGGCGCCTTCAGCGTGATGATAACGTCGACAATTTTCGTCTGGTCGCCGTGGTATGCCGCAACGTTTGCAATCCTGGTTCTCAGCGGGATCGGCCTGTCCTGCTTCGGCACCATGCAGGGGGCCATCACCATGCGCTCCTCTCCCCCCGAGATGCGAGGCCGCATGGTTGGCCTGCAGAGCCTGTGCATCGGCATCGGGACGCCTCCGGGCGTGCTGCTCATGGGTTGGCTGGGGGATGTTATTGGAATCCAGACGTCCGTGACGCTCAACGCGCTGGTCTGCATCGCCATTTCAGTTCCCGCCCTGTTTCTCACGCCGTTGGTCACCCGCCCGTCGCAGCCTCCGCCGGTAACCCAACCCCAGTCCGGGCCCGCCTGACGCCTTCACCGGTGAGCGCAGCCTCGCCGCCGGTCGGCATGCCGCCGGTCGGAAAGCTGGCAGTCGGAATGTTGTCAGTCGATCATACGCGCACCACTAACCGCGTGTGCCCTGTGCTAAAATCCCGGTGTTGCACTCGCGGTGATCGATCATGCCTCCCAAATCTGCCGCCAAAACCCGCCGCTCTCGCCGGCCCAAGAAACCCGGCGTCACCGTTTCTGACGCCATCCGGCTGCTCACCGAGGAGTACGGTCCGTTCGAAAACGAGCCGCGCCTGGATCCGGCCCACGAGCTGACCTTCACCATCCTGTCCCAGCACACCTCCGACCGCAACTCCGAACGCGCTTTCCGTAGTTTGATGCAGCGTTTTGGCACGCTCGAGGCCGTCGCCGAAGCCGACGTCGCAGATATCGAGGAAGCCATATCCGGCGGAGGCCTGGCCCGCGTCAAGGCGCCTCGTATCAAGGGTGTTTTGGGCCGTATCCTGGACCTGAACGACGGCTCCCTGGATCTCCACTTCCTCGCCGAAATGCCCATGGGTGAGGCGCGGGCGTGGCTGCGTCAACTGCCCGGCATTGGGCCCAAGTCCGCCGGCATCATCCTGAGCTTTTCCCTCGGCATGCCCGCTATGGCCGTCGACACCCACATCTACCGTGTGAGCCAGCGGTTGGGCATCATCGGCCCCAAGGTCAATACCGACAAGGCCCACGAGGTTCTGGAGGCGGCCATGCCGCCCGAGGACGTGTATCCGTTCCACGCCGCCTTCATCACCCACGGACGCCAGGTTTGCAAGGCGCAGCGTCCCCGCTGCGGCGACTGCGTGGTCAACTACGGCTGCCCTTCCCGTGACGAGGAAGCCATCCGGCAAGCTGCCGCCGACGCCGGGGTTCAGGAACCCGAAGGTGCTGCCCACGATGCCGCAGATACCGACCGGCCGGACAGCCAATCACCCGGGCGGCGCCGACGACGCCAGGAATCGCCTACCCCTGTCCCGCACACCCAGGTCGTCAAGGAGCTCCAACCGTGAAAGTCGGAATCATCAATGTCACCGGATACGCCGGCTGCGAACTCGTCCGCATCCTGCGCCATCATCCCGAAGTCGAAATCGCCTCTGTCACCGGACGCAGCGCGGCCGGTCAATCCCTGGGTGAGGTTTTTCCGCACCTGGACAACATGGACCTCGACATCACCGCCGACCTATGCGCTGACCTGGATCTCGTCTTCTCCGCCCTTCCGCACAAGGCCAGCGCCGAAGCTTGCATACCGTTGCTTGAGCAGGGCGTCAAGGTCGTCGACATCTCCGCAGACTTCCGCCTCAAGCAGGCCGATGTTTATCGTGAATGGTACGGCGTCGATCACCCCGATCCCACCTACCTGGAGGAGGCGGTGTACGGCCTCACCGAGCTCAACCGTGACGCGGTAGCCGATGCGCGCCTGGTCGCCAACCCTGGCTGCTACCCGAGCAGCGCCATCCTGGCGCTCGCCCCCGCGATCCAAAACGGTCTCATCGGAAGCGACATCATCGTCGACAGCAAGTCCGGCGTTTCCGGCGCGGGCCGCACCCTCAGCATGACTACCCACTTCTCGGAGGTGAACGAAAACGTCATGGCCTACTCCGTCAAAGGCCATCGTCACCTGCCTGAAATCAGCCAGGAACTGGACTCCATCGCCGGCGACCCGGTCAACCTGACTTTCCTGACTCACCTCATCCCCATGACGCGGGGTATCCTCAGCTCTTGTTACGCCCCGCTCCGGAGCGACCTCGCCCAGGATCCCGACGCCAGCGAGCGTGTCCGTCGGGTCTACCAGGAGTTCTATGCGGATGACGCCTTCGTGCGGGTAACCGACGCGCCTCCCCAAACCAAGCAGACCCTGGGCAACAACTACTGCCTGGTGCATCCGGTGGTGGACTCGCGCACCAACCGGCTCATCGTGATCAGTTGCCTCGATAACCTGGTCAAAGGCGCCGCCGGCCAGGCTGTCCAGAATATGAACCTGATGTGCGGCTTCCCGGAGGAAATGTCCCTCGAAGCGTTGGCCGTATACCCGTAATTCCGGCCCCTGTGGTAAACTGATTCAACGTGGCTATTGCCACGTAATCCGCCCCGGTCGTCTAGCCTGGCAAGGACGCCACCCTTTCAAGGTGGAGATCATGGGATCGAAGCCCATCCGGGGTACCAGAATATGAAAAGCCCTCCACCTCAGGCGGAGGGCTTACTCGTTGGTGCCGTCGAGCGGGTCCACCCTAGCCCCCGGCGAAGAAGTCGAACACGTTGCCCAAGGTAGACGTGTTTCCTTTGTAGATTTCGGTGTACCCGCACTGTTTGCATGACAACGTAGTGAACTTCTTGTTCTGCACGTCGAAAATCTTCGCGAAATTGCCTCCGGTGGCACGAAATTCGTCCATGTCGCACTTGGTGCATTGGCACTTCGAGCATACATAGGTCGCCGTTGTGATCGCCATGACCCTCTCCGTAATTAGCTGGTTTGTTAGCCGCTAAGTCTAGACCTTCCCGCCTGGTTAGTTCACTACGAAAGCGATCATAGTTTGGACTGATCTGTTCAACCCGCGTCGTCCTACCGTACCGGGGGGCGAGATACCGGGACACGAGCGCGGTTTGCTGCCACTATCCAGGCGGAATCAGCAGCCGTAACTCGTCAACCCGGAAACTGATCCCGGTGCCTGCCATCTCGGGCCGGAAGCGCGCCGTGGAGACCTACCCGCGCCAAGCGTCTTTCCACAGTTGAACTATGCGGTTGAGTGCGGCTATTCTATGCCGGCGCGCCAGCGACCCGTCTGGGCGCGGATTCCATACCCACCCATCAGGAGCTCCAAACTATGGCCGGCACCAAAACCGCACTTACCGTGGACGTCAACGCCGAGCACATCGGCCTGATCAACTCTTCCAAGGAGAAGTACAACATCGCGGACGAGGGCAAGGTCGTCCGTATCGTTATGGACTACCTGCTCTTGAACCCGGACATCCACGAACGCGTGTTCAAGGATGTGCGCTGTCTGCGCTGCGAGTAACCCGGCAGCGACGGGGAGCTAGTCAACCGTGTGTTTGACCGCTTCCATGGCCAGGTAGTAACCGTACACGCCGAACCCGTAGACGCATCCCTGGCTGACCGGCAACACGGCTGACACGGTGCCGCGAGCCGTCGGGTTACTGGCGTGTACTTCGATCACGGGCATGGGCACCTGCTGTATGGCGCCCCTCAGCGGCCCGTTCACCGTGGTATATCCCGCTGGATTGATCAGGCAGGCGTCGTAGCCCTCTTCCCAGGCGTCGTACAGCGCGTTCACCACCTCGCCTTCCACGTTGGAGTGGACGATCTTGACGTCGACACCCAGGCTCTCGCCGTAGCCGCGGATCTGCTCGTTCATTTGGTCCAGCGTGTTCGGGCCAAAGATCTCGACTTGCACCTTCCCGCGCATGTTCATCCCCGCGCCCTGGATCACCAGCACCTTGGTCATTGTCCTTCTCCTTGAGGTTGCTCGGAAGCGCCATGGGCGTTCCCGTTGGTCCGATTGGCATCCAGGATGTTGGTCAGCACCCGTCGCATGCCCTGTGGATCCACGTCGGATTCGTCGTCTGCGGGTCGGGGCGGATCCGTTGCCGGGGTGGGCGATTCCGTAACATAGCCGGCGAGAAGCACATCCAATTGCAGCAGTAGCAGCTTGTTCCAGGCGGTGCATGTGCGCAACGCCTGCGCCGGGTCGGTCATTTCCTCCAACAACACGCCGGCGATAGCCGTCTGAGCGAAGGACATCGTGCCGATGATGAACCTCGCCGGCACGGACCCGAGGTAACCGCGCTCCAGCGAAGGGTTGCTGTGGACCACGCCCATCGCCAGCAGGAAGACCGGGAACTGTTCGTCCAGCTGGAAGTCGATGCTATTTCGCAACCAACGCGCCAGGCTGTGCTTGCGCCGGTCCAGGCGAGTCTGGTCAATCTCGCCCTCCGGGGTGAGGAAGAACCGCGCCGTCTGTGGAAACCGCAGGAAGTGGTCGTAAACCGCCGAGGTCAACTCTTCTGCGCGGTCCAGAAGGATCGGCCCGCTCGCCCGGACTAACTCGAGGTCCTCCTCAGAGAACAACACGAAATCGGCCATCTGCTGCATCCGGGCCGGCCAGTCGAATATCATCGGCGTCTCCTCGCGGCGCCTTGTTCGGCGACAGCCAGACTATACGCCCGGCGCCCGATGCGGGCAACCCGACTACGGTAGACCCGGGGCAATTTCGCTACTTGGTCCAGACAGGGACTATGTTCGGGTCAGCATGGGTAGGAGTTTGTCCAGCAGGGCCGTGACGTCGTTCAATCCGTCGGCGACATCGTCAGTCTCCATGTCGTTCTCGTAGAAGTTTTCGTGTAGCAGGTTGGCTACGCCGAACAGGCGGCGGATGTCGCCGTCACCGGTTTCTGCCCGGAGTCGGCTGGCTATTCGGTGGTAGTGCCGGTGTCGGCTATGCTCCCAGCCGCGCTGTGCGGCGATGGCCTTGAGTATCTGTGCTGTGGCGCCCCAGCCCTTCTCCGATGCCTGCGGCAGATCGCCGGCGGCGAGTTCTTCTTTGGCCTGCACAAGAAAATGTTCGCTGGCCTGCCGATACTGTTCGGTGGTCACGTGGGGATACTCCTGCTGATCCCGTAGGTTAGCAACTCTGGCTCGCCTGGGCAATGGCGCCAAAGGCGTCTTCGTAAGATGGCTCGGGACTGAGTAGCGAAATGTCTTCGGCAGATTCGCGACTGGCACATCGAGACTGGCACATTGAATGTGGCCCATCCTGGTCACGCCCGTCGCGTCGACCTGCATTCTCGGCCGAAAAACCGGTTTGAAACCGTTGTCAGAGTGCCGATCGCTTTCCAGTAAACCCTGGCCTGAACCGCAGCGATGCAATCAGTCCTCGCCGCCTCCCGTGCGTTCTGCTCTGAGGAAGCGTTCCAGATCGCGGACCAGATCCGCGGGGTCCGGCATCTCCGCGTCATCCACTGCGGCGTCGTACTTTTCTTCCAGGGTGAGGATGTATTTCCCAAGCTGATCGTCGCCGTCGATTACCTTCGCCACCTCGCGGTCGAATGACTCCGCCATCACCGTGAGTTTGTTCAGGTCAACGGGCAACCCAAGCATCTCCGACAGGTTTTGCGCCAGACCCAGGCCAACCCGAAAATTCGGCGTCGCGTGCAGGTAGTGTGAGACATGCCCCCACAACGACGTATAACTGATGCTCCGGGCAGCCAATGACTCCGATACCGGCAGCGTGATCCCGGAGGGGCCTTGGTAGTTGGTGGTGCGAACGTTCCCGCGGTCGAACGCCGCCTGGATCTGTTGGTTGGTCGACGATCCGCTGAATTTGGTCACCCGGGTGTGCGGAACCGCGTCCAGCAACGCCCCGATATGGACCACCGATTTGACCCCGCAGGTTCGGGCCAGGTCACCGACCAGCGAAGCAAAAGTACGCCACCTAAGATGCGGTTCCGTACCCAGGTAGAACACCGCCGGTGGGGCCTCATCGGACCCTGGCCACAGGTAAAACTCGTTGGCCGGCCACTGCAAATGTCTGATCCCGTCTCTGCTCCGGGTCGAGCGTGGGCGCTCCTGGGCGAAGTTGAAAAACTCTTCCGGGTCGATCTCGGCGAACTTCTCGGCTCCCAGTGCGGTGAGCATGTAATTCAGGGTCGCGGTGGCTGCGTCCCCCGCGTCGGGCCACCCGCGAAAAGCTGCGATCATGCGCTCTACGGGCTTCTCCGGAAACTGGCTTACCAGGACGTAGTCGTCAAAAGATGCCATCGTTTTATCCTTGCTGGTTATGTTGACCAAACTCTCATATATCTGCAACGGCAGGAATTCTAACACCCGATTCCCGGCCGGGCAACGACTTGGCATTTCCTGTTTGCCTGCCCTCAGGCGATGCGAATCGCACCCTGGAAATGCCCGGCGTTTCATGCACTGATCCGCCGGCTGAGAACCTTCCCGGTCCGAGCTTGTTATGTCGTCGGACTACCGGCGCTCAACCATTGCGAGCACCGTATAAGACCGCGGGCATAACCCCGCGGTAGCCAGGCGAAAACCGCCGGCCAGCCAAGGTCACGGGATCAGATTTCTATCCGAATGTCCCCGTACCGGGCGAGAAATGTCTCCTGCAGGGAGGCGAACTTTTCCCGATAGGACGCCGTGCGGATTGGGTCGGTGGTCATTATCACCGCGTCTTCCCGGTTGTCCGCGTAGTAGTTTTTGCGGATCCCGACTTCGTTGAAGCCGTACTTGTCGTACAACCTTTGCGCTATGAAATTCGACACCCGCGCCTCAAGGGTGACCTCTGCCAACCCCTGCTCGTAGGCCACCCGGAGCGTGCCAATAATCAGGAGTTCCCCGATCCCGCGTCCGCGCAGTTCTTCCCGCACGGCTACTTCCGTAATGTGCGCCTGGTCGCCCTGCAGCCAGATGCCGACATAGCCGGTCAGATCGTCCACGTCATCCTCTCGTCGAAACCCCAACGCCGACTTGACCCCAGTCAGCATTCGTCCCCAGAGCGATGCATCAGCCGGCCCGGATTGGTGCCCGGCTTCGTTCGAGGCGCGGCCGTCGCGCTCAGCATCTTCGCTGTAGTATGCCACCAGGAAACGCGTGTACCGGCTGTTCAACTCGCGCCGAAACGGCGTTCCCACCCAGCCGGGGGTGAACGCTTCCTGTTCGATCTCGATCACCTGCGGGATATCGTCGGCCCGCATCCGGCGCAATGCAATATCCATGACCGCCGCTGCTCGGATTGTTTGCGCCATTCTAACAAACGGTTGCGCCTGTCCCGCTGCATTCCGCAGTTGCCACACGACCCGACCGTCGCCAATGGGCTATTGGCCCGGCAAGGACACCGAACCGTATTGTCCATCGAACCCAGGGATGATCTGTACCTGCCCGGCGCGAGCCTGCATGATCCCCCTTGCCACTGCATCTTCGGCAACCGCCTCCAAGTCGCTCGGGGTAGCCCACAGCAGCGCGGCCAACTCGCTTCCGATCGCATCCGTGATGGCCGAGTATTCCCGGTTTACGGTCCGAGTGTTCACTCCAACCCGTCTCACCGCCGCGATAATCTCCCGCAGCGGGATCAACCGCGCATACGGTGGGGCGCCTTCTCCGACCCGAACGAACCCGTCGGCGTCCGGCTCCCATTCAACCACCGTCTCGCGCCCGGAAACCTCATTGACCCGGTGCAGCACCCCCAGGGTCAACTGCCGCCCGCACACCGGACAGTCCGAGCCCTTTCGCTCCAGGTCGGCGGTACCGTATGCGACGCCGCACCGGCGGTGTCCGCTGTAATGGTACTTTCCTTCCTCGGGATGAAATTCCACCGTGTACGCAACCCTTCTCGCGGCCACCGAATCGGCCAGCCCGTCCCACGAAAGCGGTCCCGAAAACGCGGTTACTTCCCTCCCGAGGTTCGCCAGCGAATGGGCGTCGGAAAACGAGACCACCGCGCGCTGTTCCAACTCCGGCACCGTGCGATTCATCGCCGGGTCCGACGACAACCCGCTTTCCACGGCCAGGACCATCGGAGCCAAATCGCCGAAACATTCTTCCAGGCTGTCGAAACCGGCTTTGGAGCCGTACACGCCGTACCACGGGGTCCAGGCGTGAGCCGGGATCACCAGTGATTCTGGGTTGCAGTCCAACGCCGTCTCCAGCAAATCCCGGGCGCTCAGGCTGACGGTGGGCCGGCCGTCGCTCGCCAGTTTCCCATACCCGTCCAATCGGCTGGTGAATGCGGCCGCCGAATCAAGCGTTGGCATCAGCACCAGCAGGTGGATGCGCCGGGTGCGCCCGCCCTGCCGGTACACGCAGCTGATCTCGGTGCCGGGTACGAAACGTACGCCGCCGTACTCGTAAAGGCCATCGTTCGACTCTGTCAGCTGCGCCCGCAGCCCACTTGCCCAAGTCGGATGCGTGAAATCCCCCGTCGCCAGCAGGTCAATGCCCTTGCGGCGAGCCCACGCTGCCAGGTTGTCCAGCGTCAGCGCCTTGCTGCAGGCGAACGCGTAAGGGGAATGGATGTGCAGATCGGCGACGAAGGAACCCGCCGGACCGGCCGCCATGTCATGCCGCCAGCAGCGTTTCGGCCAGTTCCTGCGGCTTTTCCACGGTCACCTGATGCCCGGCATCCAATTGCACGACCGTGGCCCCGGGTATGCGCGACGCCATCGCATGCTGCCGGCTCGCGCTGATAAATCGGTCGTTGGACAACACCACGTAGGTTACCGGACAGGGCAGCGCGTCCAGACTGAGCGTGACCGGTTCGGTGAGCATCCTGAGGGGCAACGGTCCGAAATGACCGATGGTCTGTATGCGGTCCATCGGCTCCAACCCACCGCACCGGTAGCGGTTGATCACCTCCGGCGGCGCGGGAATGTCCCTGCCCGTCAGCGCCCCCAGCGTCTTGCACAATCTAACCAGCTGTCGAACCGGCGTCGGGTAGGTTGACACCGCTGGTTGCCCCGAAGCCGGCACGATCCCGCACACGAGCACGACCCGCCGTGGCGCGCGTGGTAGCTCGCCCAGCGCTTGCAGCACAACCGTGCCGCCCAGCTCGTGGCCAACGAGCGTGTAGTCCGAAAAGTTTTCCTGGTCCGCCACCCGTGTGACCGATTTCACCGCTTCCGCCAGGTCGATCATCCCGGCATCCGGGGCAGCGTCCGCACCGTGACCGGGCAGGTCAACTGCCCGAACCCGAACCGACTGCCGCGCCCGGTAGAGCGGCGGCGGGTGCTGCTCCGGGGCTGTCATGTGGCCCCAGACCTTTCCCCAGCTCTTCGCTCCCTGCCCGGCTCCATGAACCAAAAGAAAATCCGCCACGCTGTGCCCCTGCGTCCTTCGACCCTTGCGTCCTGTCTGGCCGTTATCTTGCCATCACCGTGGCGATAGCTCGTATCACGTCGTCGTCTTGTTCCGGCAGCACCGTCCTGGGATCCAGCCGCACCGTGTCGTCCGCAATCCTGGCGATCACTGGAGTCGAGTGATCGCGGAGCGCGGACAGTACGGCTTCCGGTGAACGGTCCGGCGACGGGTCCACCGACAACGTCCACGACGGCAATGTTTCCCCGGGCAAGCTCCCGCCGCCGATGGCCGACCGAGCCGGCTCAACCCCCGTCTGGACCTGGTGAGTGGCCAAAGCCGCTCGCCAGTTGTCGGCCCGAGCCCGCACGTCCTCCGCCGATGTCGAGATCATGCGCCAAACCGGCACCTTGTTTTCCGCCTCGCCCATTGCGTAGTGCGCTAGTGTCGCCGTCAAACTCGCCAGGCTCATTTTGTCGATCCGGACCGCGCGCGCCAACGGGTGCCTTTCCAGCCGGGTGACCAGGTCCCGTTTGCCGACTACGATCCCGGCTTGAGGGCCCCCCAACAGCTTGTCGCCGGAGAAAAACACCAGGCCGACTCCCGCCGCGATGCTCTCCTGGGGGGTCGGTTCGTGCGCCAGCCCGTAGCGGTCTGTTGGCAGCAACGCTCCGCTGCCCACGTCGTGCAGCACTGGGACGCCCGAGCTTTCTCCCAGCGCCACCAACTCGCGCTCGCCCACAAACGCGGTGAACCCTTCCACCTTGAAGTTGCTCGCGTGCGCCTTCAGGAATGCTCCGGTCTGTTCGGTCATGGCGTCGGCATAATCCCGCACGTACGTCCGGTTTGTGGTGCCCACGTCGACCAGGGTGCAGCCGCTTTGCCGCAGAACGTCCGGTATCCGGAATCCGCCGCCGATTTCGACGGCTTCGCCCCGGGATACGATGACCTCTCGGCCCGCGGCTAGAGCTGATAACCCCAGCAGCAGGGCGGACGCGTTGTTGTTCACGGCCAGCGCCGCTTCCGCCCCGGTGATGCGCCGCAACAACGATTGCAGGTGTGCCTGCCGAGATCCTCGCCGTCCGGTCCCGAGGTCAATTTCCAGGTCTGAGTATCCCCGCCCGACCGCGTCGGCGGCAGCCAGTGCGGCATCGCTCAGCGGTGCGCGACCCAGGTTGGTGTGGATGACAACCCCCGTCGCGTTGATGACGGGTCGGGGCGAGGGCTCGGCCAGGTCGGTCATCAGGTCGAGGACCGCCTCGGCGATTTGGTGGCCGGCCGGCGCCGGGCTTCCCGCCAGCACCCGTTTCCGGACCCCGTCGAGCACCTCCCTGGCCAGATCCACTACCATCTCGCGCCCGTGGGCGTCCACGGCCGCGGCGAGCGTATCCGTGTTCAGCACGCGCTCGACGCTGGGAAGGTTGCGGAGTTCAGAACCGATTGTCATCAAGTGTCCGGGCTGCTCGGCTACCATGCACGCGGGGAACTTTAATCACGGCGGGGAACTTCAATCACGCGGGGAGGTTCGATCACGCACGCGAAGAACCTCAATCACGCGAGGAGGTTCGATCTCGGCAGGTATTCTAACATCTCCACGTTAGTCGGCCCTGCTGCATTTCATACCCGATACGGGCGCCCGGTCACTGCCGGTGGTCAATCATCGCAGGCTGGTTTCAACCGCCGCTGCGCTATGCCTCGTTCCTGAAACGCTCGTGATGCGCTATCATAGGGGCTGTTTAAATTGCGCCATAAATTGGCAGTGGGAACGGCATATCATGCGGCGCAGGGCAATAGGCATTGGGATCATCGTCGTAATGGCCGGGGCGATCCTGTTCGGAACCGTCGGCTCGGTGATGGAAGTCGTCGCCGCGGCGTCCAATCCGCCCCCGACATCCGACGGCGAATACGTGGCGCGCCTCGCGCCGACCGCAGACGAAAACCCGGCCCTCGAAGCCTTGAAATATGCCTGCCCGTTCCATTAGCCGGTGACCGCTGAATCGGACTGACCCGCTCAGTACCCTAGCGGGGGCAATCGCCCGCGAACTGCCGGCGACGCATATGTTTCCCGATCTTTCCGCCCAGGAGAAAACATGACCCCGGACATCGGTTTGCCTCCGGAGCTTGACGCTCTGAAAAACACCGTCCGCCAGATCATCCGCGACGAATGCGTCCCCCTGGAACCGGAGTATCTGGCCCATCCTCCCCTGGAAGGCGAACCGGACAACGGGGCTCCGCGCGGTGTTCTCGAGACCGTGCCCGGGGTCCTGGGCACCCTTTCCGCGGACCAGTGGGACCGCCTGCATCATGTCTCCAAGCAGACGGGCATCTACACTTCCTTCGTGCCGGAGGAATACGGCGGTGGCGGTATGGGAGCCCTGGGCCATCTGGTCCTGGAGGAGGAGGTGCACCGCAGCATCGTTCACCTGCCCACCTCCCCGGTTCCCATGTTCATGATCGGCGCGTGCACCCCGGAGCAGGAGGAGAAATACCTCTATCCCGCCGTCAATGGCGACCTGTACTACTCATTCGGCCAGACCGAGCCTCAGGCCGGCTCCGACCCCGGAGGCATGATGCAGACCCGGGCCGTGCGCGACGGCGACGACTGGGTCCTCAATGGCACCAAGATGTTCATCTCGGGAGCCGCTTCCGCCGACTTTTTGCTCGTGCAGGCAGTGACCGATCCCGAAAAGATGCAGCGCGGCGGCATCACGATGTTCATAATCGACAACCCAACGCCCGGTGTCACTTTCGAGCCGATCCGCGTTTGGGTCGTCCCCACGAAAGCGCAACAGCATTACATCCATCTGGACAATGTACGCGTCCCGCAGACCCAGGTTCTCGGCGAGGTCGGCGGCGGATTCACCCTCGGACAACAATGGCTGGTTCACCACGACCGCCTCCTGCGCGGGGCGATGGCCCTGGGCATCCTGACCCGAGCCCTGGAAATGGCGATCGAATGGTCCCAGCAGCGCATCACCTACGGGCGTCCGATTGCCGACCGGCAGGCCATCCAGTGGATGCTCACCGACGTATACATGGACATCGTCGCCCTCCGCTCGGTCGCCCGCGAAACCGCGGCGCGCGCCGACGCCGGCGAGGACGTGCGTGTCGAAGCGTCCATGGTCAAGTACGCCGCCGGGGAGTGGGGTTGGCGCAGCATCGACAAGATAATGCAGGTCTTCGGCGGCATGGGCGAAACCCTGGACCTGCCCATTGCTCACTGGTATCACATGCTCCGGCACGCCCGCATCGGCGGCGGCACCTCCGAGATACACAAATTTGTCATGGCCCGGGCGCTGCTCGGAGGCCGGGTCAACTTTCAGGGATAGTCAACTTCCAAAGACAACCAGCTTTCAGGTATAACCGATAAGGAAGCAACAGAATGCGCAATTGGTCCATCCGCATTTCCGTCCTGCTGGCCGCAGTGGCGATCCTGCTGCTGGTAGCGGCCTGCAGCTTTCAGCCACCCGCAGCGTCTTTGACCGGCGGGGCCGTCAACAATCTCGGCGATCCGTTAACCCAGACCGCGGTGTATCCCTTTGACGCGGTGGTGGTCACGGGTTCAGGGGTCGCCAGCGGCACCCCCGACTTTGCACAGTTGTCGCTGGCCGTTGCTGTCACCGACGATTCGGTTGCTGAAGCTCGCGAAACCGCGGCCGAGGCGATGACCGACGTGCGCGCCGCCCTCAAACGCCAGCGGTTGCTCAACTCGGATATCGGCACCAGCCACTTCCGTATTCATCCCGAGTACGAATACGGACCCGACGGCCGGGAACAGGTGGGTTACACCGTCCGCAACGGGCTAACCGTCAGGGTCCGGGACACTGACAAAGTTGCTGCCGTGGTCGACGCGGCGGTCGCTGCTGGTGGCGATCACCTCGTTTTCAACAACATCGGCTTTTCCTTCTCGGACCCGTCGGAATTGGAAAAAGAAGCTCGGGAAGCCGCCGTCAAAGACATGCAGGAGAAGGCAGCCCAATTGGCGGAGTTCTCCGGCCGTGACCTGGGCGAACTGAAAGTCGTTTCCGAGGGGGTTTTCAACGAAACGAACCTGCCGGACGGCGCTTTCCTGCTCCGCGCCGAAGCTGCCGATTTCGACACTCCAATCTCGACTGGCGAAGGGGCAATCACCGTCAGCATCTCCGGCGTCTACGAGCTCAAGTGATCCCCATGGTTCTCAGCGACCGCAGCATCCGCCGGCAGATCGCCGAAGGCCGCATCGTGGTCCAGCCCGTCGACGCCGACGACATCCAGCCCGCCAGCATCGATCTGCACCTGGACAGTCGGTTCCTGATCTTTTCCAATTCCCGCCAGCCGTACATTGATGTGCGCGAACCCTTGGACAACCTGACGGAAGAAGTCACCATCGGTGACAACGAACCGTTCATGCTGCATCCCGGTGAATTCGTGCTGGGCAGTACCCGGGAACACATCGAATTGCCGGACGATCTTGTTGCCAGGCTGGAAGGCAAAAGCAGCCTGGGTCGCCTCGGTTTGCTGATCCACAGTACCGCCGGCTTTGTGGACCCCGGCTGGCGTGGACGCCTCACGCTGGAATTGAGCAACGTCGCGCGCCTGCCGATAGCCCTGTACTGCGGCATGAAAATCGGCCAGATCTCGTTCTTGCAATTGTCCGAACCGGCCGAGCGGCTCTACGGTTCGCCCGAACTCCGCAGCCGTTACCAGGGGCAGTCCGGCCCCACTGCGAGCCGTTTTCACCAGGATTTTACCGGGCCGGGCATCCCGTGACCGCTGCGGCCACACCGGTTGACCCCATGGCTCGGGCGATAGCCCTGGCGCGGTCGGCTTTGGGATCCACCAGTCCCAACCCTGCTGTGGGTGCGGTGATCGTTGGCGAGACCGGCGTGGTCGGGGAGGGATTCACCTTGCCTCCCGGTCAGGCCCACGCGGAGATCGGGGCCCTGAACCAGGCCGGTCAAACCGCTGCCGGAGCGACGCTGTACTGCACCCTGGAGCCCTGCTGCCATCACGGTCGCACCCCTCCGTGCACTGACGCCATCATCGCTGCCGGAGTTGGACGGGTCGTATACGCGGTTACCGACCCTAACCCGCGCGTATCCGGCGGGGGCGCGGAGGCGCTCCGCTCTGCCGGAATCGACGCCGAACATCGCCCGGACCCGAGGGCTGAGTTGCTGTACGAGGCGTTCGCCAGGCATGTCACCACCGGATTGCCCTTCGTGGTGGCCAAGTTCGCCATGAGCCTGGACGGCAAGATCGCCACCCGGACCGGCGACTCCCAGTGGATCACGGGACCCGACGCCCGCGCCCGCGTCCAGCAGATGCGGAAAGAACTGGATGGCATCATGGTCGGCATCGGCACTGCCCTGGCCGACGATCCGCAACTGACAGCCCGCGACGACCACGGTGATCCTCTCCCGACCAATTTGCAGCCCCTGCGCATCGTCGTCGACAGTGACGCTCGCACCCCGGTCGGGGCTCGTATGCTCAGCCAACCCGGGCGAACCCTGATCGCCACGGCGGCCGGCGCCGATCCCGCTCGTTCCGCGGCTTTGCAGGACGCGGGAGCCGACGTGCTGTCGTTCCCCGGCGCCGACGGGCGCGTCAATCTGACGGCATTGATGGAACACTTGGGTCGTCAGGGCGTGGTCAGCGTACTGGTCGAGGGCGGCGGCCGCGTGCTGGGCGCGTTGCTTGATGCCAGCCTGATGGATAAGGTAGCCGTGTTCCTCGGACCGATGTTGATCGGGGGTGCGGCTGCCCGCTCGCCCGTCGAGGGCGACGGCGCTACCACGATGGCCGAAGTGTCCAGGCTTGAACGCATTACAATGGAAGCGATCGGACCCGATTGGCTGATTACCGGCTATCCCATTCGCGGAGGCGACTGAATGTTCACTGGCATCGTGGAAGAGGTGGGGAGCGTATCCTCCCGGTCCGATTACAAGTTGGTCGTCCACGCTGAAAAGGTCCTGGAAGACGTTCACGTGGGTGACAGCATCTCGGTCAATGGCGCTTGCCTGACGGTGGTCAGCTTTGACGCCGATTCCTTCGCGGTTGATCTGGCCCCGGAAACCCTGCGCCGGACGTCGTTGGGGCAGGTGGGGCCAGGCAGCGCGGTGAACCTCGAACGCGCGCTCGCCGCGCATGACCGCATGGGCGGGCATATTGTCCAGGGCCACGTGGACAATACCGGCGAAATCACCGGGATCACCCCGGAACAGGACTGCTTCATAGTGGAGGTTGAAACTCCGCAGTCCCTCGCTCCCTACATCGTGGAGAAAGGGTTCATCGCGGTTGACGGAATCAGCCTTACGGTGGTACAAAGTTTGGAACTCCGCTTCACGATTTCTATCATCCCGTTCACCTTGCAGAACACGAACCTGCGCGAGCGGGAAGTGGGCGACAAGGTAAATCTGGAAGCGGACATCTTGGCAAAATACGTGGAGAGTCTGCTGGCCGCCAGGTTCGCCTGATTGCCCGCTACCTCACCTGCTGGATCCAGAATTTAGATGCAATTGGCAAGCATCGAACAGGGCCTGCAAGACCTCAAAGCCGGCAAATTCCTCATCGTCGTGGACGACGAGGACCGGGAAAACGAAGGCGACGTGGTCATGCCAGCCGAGTTCATAACCCCTGAAGCCGTGAATTTCATGGTCACCCATGCCCGGGGACAACTGTGCATGCCGATGACCGCGGATCGGCTGGCCGAGTTGGACATCCCCATGCTGCCCAGCCGGCATTCGGACTCCCCGTTTCCCACTGCCTTTACGATGCCCGTCGACTACGCCATCGACACCACCACTGGCATTTCGGCGCAGGACCGTGCGGCTACCATTCAGGCGCTCATCGACCCCGACGCCCGTCCCGAGGATTTCATCCAGCCCGGCCACCTCTTCCCGTTGCGTTATCAAACCGGGGGAGTCCTGGTGCGCCCCGGCCATACCGAAGCCATAGTGGACCTGTGCCGGTTGGCTGGCCTGTACCCCGCCGGCGTGGTGTGTGAGATCATGAAAGACGATGGCACTATGGCCCGGCTACCCGATTTGATTACCATGGCCGCCGAGCACCGGTTGAACATCCTGTCCATCGCCGATCTGGTTGATTACCGCCGCATACATGACCCAATAGACAACGAAGCTGGCTGATGGGCCAGGGAGCGGCCCCGCGGTCTAACTGTCCGTTCCCTCCGTTTCGCTGCTTCGCCCGGGTCTCAACATTCCGTATCCCTCGGAGGAAAAATGCCCCTATGCAGCCTTGAAGAGGCGCTCGAAGATCTGACCTCAGGCAAATTTGTCATCGTGGTCGACGACGAGGGGCGCGAGAACGAGGGGGACCTGTTCCTGTTTGCCGAGTACGCCACGCCCGAGGCGGTTGCCTTTATGGTAACCCACGCCCGGGGTCTGGTATGCGTTCCAATGCTGGGTGACCGGCTCGACGAACTTCAAATCCCGAACCTGCGGAGCCGCAACTCCCCATCGCCGCAGCCGACCGCTTTCACAACCTCGGTGGATTACAAGCAAGGCACGTCAACCGGCATTTCCGCGTACGACCGCAGCGCCACCATCCGTGCCCTGATCGATCCCGATGCGCTGCCCACCGATTTCATCCATCCCGGGCACATGTTCCCCTTGCGTTGTCATCCAGGCGGTGTTCTGAATCGTCCCGGCCACACGGAGGCCGTCGTCGATTTGTGTCAGCTGGCCGGCGCGTATCCTGCCGGCGTGGTCTGCGAAATCATGAACGCCGACGGTACCATGTCCCGGCTTCCTGAGCTGGAGCAGTTCGCCGCCACGCACGACCTCAAGATCTTCAGCATCGCCCAGTTGATCGCCCACCGTCGGATCAGTGAATCCCTGATCTCCCGTGTGGCGGAGGCCAATCTCCCCACAAAGTACGGCGTCGCCCGGATAATTGGCTACCGCAGTTCCATCGACAGCGGCGAGCACGCCGCGCTGGTCGTAGGCGACTGGAAAGCGGGAGACGATATCCTGGTCCGGGTCCACAGCGAGTGCCTCACCGGCGACGCGTTCGGCAGCCTGAAATGCGATTGTGGTGACCAGTTGGACCTGGCGATACGGATGATCTTCGAACATGGTCGCGGCGCCCTGGTCTACCTGCGCCAGGAAGGTCGCGGTATCGGCCTCCACAACAAGATCAAGGCCTACTCGCTGCAGGATCAGGGCCTGGACACCATCGAAGCCAACGTGGCCCTGGGCTTTCAGCCCGACGAGCGCAAGTATGACCTCGCCGTCCAGATCATGCGCGACCTCGATATCACCCACGCGCGGCTGGTGACGAACAACCCCCACAAGATGGCCGGCATCAGCGGTCTCGGCATCCAGGTGACGGATCGCGTGAGCTTGGCGGTACCGCCAAACGAGACCAACGAGGAGTACATGCGGACCAAGCGCGACAGCATGGGCCACCTGCTATCGTCCCTGCAGGCGAGCCCGCCCAACGTGTCTGCCTAGTCCGCTCCGAGCCGGCTCACCAGCCAGGCTTCGATGAATCCGTCTATCTCGCCGGCCAACACGGCGTCCGCGTTCCCCATCTGGTGGTCGGTCCGATGGTCTTTCACCGATTTGTACGGGTGCAGCACGTAGCTGCGGATCTGATTCCCCCATTCGGCCGAGACCCGGTCGCCGCGCAGGGCTGACAATTCCTGGGCCCGTTCCTCTTCGCGCAGCGCCAGGAGCTTGGCCCTCAGGATCCGCATCGCGTAATCCCGGTTCTGGTGCTGTGATCGCTCCGTCTGGCATGTGACCACTATCCCGGTGGGTATGTGGGTCAGGCGCACCGCCGACGCGACTTTCTGCACGTTCTGCCCGCCGGGCCCGCTGGAACGAAAGAAATCCATCTTCAGGTCGTCTGCCCGCACCTCTACCTCCGGGTCATCGTCCACCGCCGACGGCAGCACCTCCACGCGGGCGAATGATGTCTGGCGCCGCCGCGCCGGATCAAAGGGGGAAATGCGCACCAGGCGGTGTACTCCGACTTCGGCGTTCAGGTAGCCGAAAGCGTGTAGCCCCCCAATCTCCAGCGTGCTGGTCCGCAAACCCGCTTCGTCGCCGTATGCCGTGTTCAGCACTTGCACCGGCCGGCTGCCCGTGGTGGCCCAACCGGCGTACATACCGGTCAGCATTTCGACCCAGTCGTGGGAGTCCGTGCCTCCGGCCCCCGAATGGATGGTCAAGATCGCCGGACGATCGTCCAAGGGGCCCGACAGGGTGAGGGCCATCTCCGCCTTCGCCAGGCTCGCCGCCGCCGCCGCCGTTTCCACGGACAACTCGTCAGCCACGCTCTCGTCGCCGGTTTCTATCGCCAGCGACGTGAGTTCCAGCAGGTCCGCCACCTGGCTCCCCAGGCCGCGCCACAACTCCACCGAGTGCTGTAGCTGGCCCAGTTGCTGCATCTTGCGCTGGGCCGTTCCGGCATCGTCCCAGAACCCGGGAGCGGAGGCCTCCTTTTCCAGTTCCCCGATGGATGTTTCACGCCCTGACAGGTCAAAGACGCTCCATGACCGCGTCCAACTTGGTGGACATGTCTTCAAGCTGTTGGCGCAGTTCTTCCATCTCGGGTTCCTCCAGTCAGGGGGAATTTTACGTGAATTGCAATTATAACCCACGCTCCCGGAGAGTTTACCGGAGTGTTGCCAGCGTGCCCCTGAATTGGCCGAAAAGTCCATCAGTTATAATGATTCCGAGAGTTTTCCCACGTTTACCACCACCAGGCAGGTACGACAATGCTGGACCACGGAACCCCGGAACACGCCGTCGACGATCCCATCGAATCGCTGCGGCATCGTATGCGCCACTCGGCCGCCCACATCATGGCCGACGCCGTGTTGCAACTGTTCCCGGGTGCCAAGGTCGGCATCGGCCCGCCCACTGCGGACGGTTTCTACTACGATTTCGAGGTGGACCAGCCCTTCACTCCCGAAGACCTGGAGCGAATCGAGTCGCTGATGCTCGATACGATACGGTCCAACGCTCCTTTCGTGCGCGAGGAGTTGTCCCGCGATTCGGCCAAGTCGATGTTTTCCTCGCAACCCTACAAACAGGAGATAATCGACGACCTTCCGGACGAAACGACCCTCAGCATCTATCGCCACGGCGAGTTCACCGACCTCTGCCAGGGGCCCCATGTAGCCAGCGCTGGAGACGTGACTGCCGTCAAGCTGCTCAATGTGGCCGGCGCATACTGGCGCGGCGACGAGAACCGCCCGATGCTCCAGCGCATTTACGGGACCGCGTTCGAGTCGGAGCAGGAACTCGAGGCGCATCTGGAACGCCTGGCGGAAGCCGAGCGCCGCGACCACCGCACCCTGGGCCGCCAACTCAACCTCTTCACCGTGCATGAGGAAATCGGCCCGGGGCTCATCGTGTGGCACCCGAAGGGCGGCATTATGCGTTCTCTCATCGAGGACTACTGGCGCGACATCCACTACCGCCGCGGCTACAACATCGTCTACTCCCCTCACATCGGCCGGGCGCGCCTCTGGCAGACCAGCGGCCACCTGGACTTCTACCGGGACAGCATGTACGCCCCAATGGAAATCGACGATCAGGAATACTTCCTGAAGCCGATGAACTGTCCCTTCCACATTCAGGTCTACCGCTCCTCTCTCCGCAGTTACCGAGAGCTGCCCCTGCGCATCGCCGAGCTCGGAACCGTGTATCGCTACGAACGCAGCGGCGTGCTGCACGGCCTGATGCGCGTGCGCGGCTTCACCCAGGATGATGCCCACATCTTCTGTCTGCCCGATCAGGTGGCCGCGGAAGTGGGCGACGTATTGGACCTCACCTTCGAAATCATGTCCGCCTTCGGGTTCGAGGAATACGACATCATGCTGTCGACCCGGCCTGAGAAGTACGTGGGCGAACCGGAGACGTGGGACCATGCCACCGAATCGCTGCGCCAGGCTCTGGTCTCGCGTGACCTCCCCTACGCCATTGACGATGGCGGCGGCGCCTTCTATGGCCCCAAGATCGACATCAAGATCAAGGACGCGCTGGGCCGGGACTGGCAGTGCACCACCGTCCAGTTCGACTTCAACCTGCCCGAACGCTTCGATCTCGTCTTTCAGGACGACCAGGGCAACCGTTCTCGGCCCTACATGGTCCACCGCGCCATCCTGGGTTCTTTGGAACGCTTCTTCGGCGTCCTCGTCGAACACTACGCCGGAGCATTCCCGCTCTGGCTGTCTCCGGTCCAAGCCGTCGTGATTCCCATCGCCGACCGCCACAACAAGTACGCTGAATCAGTCGCCGCCCAACTGCGCGACGCCGGCTTCCGGGTTGAGGTCGACGACCGCAGCGAGCGAATGAACCAGAAGATCCGCCAGGCCCAGCTGCAAAAGACGCCCTACATGCTGGTAGTCGGCGACCGCGAGGCCGACGCCGGCGCCGCTGCCGTCCGCACTCGCGATGGCGATAATCATGGCGCCATGCCGCTGTCCGAGGTAACCTCCATGTTGCAATCGGGGCTGGCCGGCACGCCTGCCGCACGCCGACGGCGGCCAATAGATTAAACGCGTGCGGGCAACCAGTGAGGTTGCCCGCTTTGCTTGTGGTGATGCACGGAGTTGCCGTGCTGCGGCTATTGCACCAGCCCGTCAAACTCCGCGCCGAAGTCGGCTCCCCGACCCCCGTAGCCTTTGCGGAATGTGATGACACCTGCGCTGCCGACCGCGATCATCGAGGATTGGCTGACAATCCGCAGGTCGGCGAGCATTGATCCCACCGGCTGCGTGGCAATCATGTCCGTGTATCCGTTTTCAGCGATGTACTCTTCCAGGGTGTTCGCGCTCTCGTTGAAGGCAACGAGGTAAAAGTCAACCTGTCCAGCGTGTTCCGCAACTATTGGGCTCAGCGTCCGTAACTCGGCGCGACACGCTGGTCACCAGGTCGCGAAGTACATCATGAAGACCGGTCGGCCGGTACCCACGATTTCTCCCGACTCGATCCGGGATCCGTCAGACCGGTCCATCGCGAATGCCGGCGGTGTCTCCCCGACCTGGGTCCCGACATCAACCGCCGGCGCCTCGGCAGCCATTGGTTCCGGCTCCGTCGTGTTGGTCGCTGCCGGTGACGTGGGAATTTCGGTGGCAGCCGGTTGCGTGGCTGTGGTGGTCACCGCTGTCGTAGGCGGGTCGGTTGCCGGAACGTCCGTTGGTGTGGACGCCACGGCAGCAGTTGCGGTCGCCGTCTTTGTCGGCGCCGAGGGGGCTTCAGTCGCGGTCGCGGCTTGCGCCGGCGGAGGAGCCGGATCGATCGCGGCAGGTTGCACCGCGGCCCCGCTCGGTTCGGACCTGGTTTCGGTGGGCTGCTGGGGAATCGATGGTTCCGAAGCCGCGGGGGAGCCGCACGCCACGAACGACGTAACGGTCAGCACCGCCAGTCCTGCAACCAGGAGTTTGTATTTCATTCTCACCTTGCTCAGTTGCGGCGTCAACGACGCCGGTGCCTATTGTCATCAAGCCGGCAGTTGCATGTCCATCAACCGCCGTCCCTTTTGCTGTTCGGTTTGCTCTTTGGAAGGTACCGCGTCCGGGTCCTCGGTCAATTGCGCAAAATGCGGCGCCCACTGGTCCGCGGAACCCATCAGCTGACGGTGGTAGATCACTCCCTCCGAGTTCAGGGCCACCATGGCCATCTGCCGGGTGATCTCCAGATCCTCCAGCATCGTGCCTTCTGGCTGAGCCGCGATCAGGTCCGTATAACCTTGCTCCTCGATGTATTGTTCAATCGTTCCGGCGGGCTCGTTGAACGCCACCACGTAGAAATCGATCTCGCTGTATTCCGTCGCGATGGGGTCCAGCGTCTGCAACTCAGCGCGGCACTCCGGTCACCAGGTGGCGAACCAGAAGAGGTGGGCCGGCCGGTCGTTCGCTATCAGGTCGTTTGAGTCTACCGACGAACCGTCGGCCAGCGTCATGGCGAACGGCGGAGCGGTTTGTCCTACCGCAAGACCCCCGTTGCTGACCACTTCCCCGCCGCCGCCTCCCGACGCCGGGGCGCACGAAATGACGGCAAGCGCCAGAACGCCGACCAGCAGCGTTAGCGCCATCGAACCCCGAATTCGTGCTACCCAGTTCATCCCGATCCGTAACCCGTCCCGTAGTCTTGGGGGCGTACAAGCGATCCCGCCGATTGTAGCAGACTGCCCAGTATCCCTACATACGGCCTCCAGGCCGGTCCGGATTTGCGACACGGACCGTCCCCGTCGACTGGAGATTTCCCGATTAGCCGGTGGGACTCCGGGGAGGTCGTTCCGATGTCTGAGTTCCTTGCGAAGCACCACACACTTCCTGATCATGGAATGCGCTCCGCTAGGGCGCGGAATCCTGCCTTCCGGCGTATTCCGGTACAATCAGCCCGTTCGATCAACCCGTCGAACTTGGACCCCAGATAGCGAGGACAAGCATGACCTATGGACCTGACCTCGGCCAACAGCCAATCCCGGGGGTCCATCGGACCCCCGACGAGCAGTTCGCGACCGTCGATGACTTCCCCTTCGCGCCACACTACCTGGACATCGACGGACTGCGGATGCATTGCATCGATGAAGGATCGGGCGCAGCCGGCACTTTCATACTCCTGCATGGCGAGCCGGTGTGGAGTTACATGTACCGCGACGCGATCCAGCCCCTGGCGGCCGCCGGATACCGTGTCATCGCGCCGGACAACATCGGGTTTGGCAAGAGCGACAAGGTCATCGACGTCGACTGGTACACCCTCGATCATCACGTGCTCACCCTGAAGACCCTGGTCACACGGCTCGACCTGCGCGGTATCACCATCGTGGTGAATGACTGGGGCGGGCCCAACGGGTTGATCATGGCGACCGAGATGCCCGACCGCTTCGACCGCCTGATCATCCTCAACACCTGGCTGCACCACGAAGGCTTCGGCTACACCGATGCCCTGCGCCAGTGGAACGTGCAATCGCAGTCCCTCGATTTCACCACGGGCGTGTTCACCGGCACACCGCCGCCGCCGGCCAGAAACTACCCGAACGCGGTTCTGGCTCCGTTCGACAGCCTCGACGCAACGGCCGGCCCGCTGCGGTGGCCCTGGATGCTGCCATTTGCGCAACCGGAAGCCGGAAACGCCCGACGCCAAGCCGCCGCGTACGACGCCCTTGCCTGGACTTTGCACAAAAGTTAGATGAATTATAAGAACAGGGTAAGCTGGCCGGACCCTCCTGGAAAAAGGCCAAGCGATGCTCACCCTGCCCAACGCGATTGTACCCGTACTCCATCCCTTCGCCATGCTGTTTCGCAGCCCGACCTGGCGGAAAGCCCAAATCCTGTTGATCGGCGCGATACTGGCTCCCGGCCAACGCACCGTGGCATCGGCGCTCCGTGTCATGGGACTGAGCGACGACCGCAACTACGCCCGTTATCATCAAGTGCTCAATCGGGCGGTGTGGTCGCCCCGCCAAGCGGCACGCATCCTGTTGGGACTGCTAATCCTCCACTTGGATCAAGGCGATGGTCCGTTGATCTTCGGCATCGACGAAACCCTGGAACGGCGCCGCGGTCCTAAAATCAAATCCTTGGGCATCTACCGCGATGCGGTGCGTTCCAGCCGGAGCCACCTGGTCAAGGCCAGCGGCCTGCGCTGGATCTCCCTGATGTGGCTGGGCCAGGTCCCCTGGGCGGGACGCTATTGGGCCTTGCCTTTTCTCACCGTGCTGGCGCCTTCGGAACGCTACTACCGGCAGCGCGGACGTCGCCACAAAAAACTCACCGACTGGGCTCGGCAGATGGTCATGCAACTGCGCCGCTGGCTGCCGCAGCGCCCCCTGGTGCTGGTGGGCGACGGCGGCTACGCCGTCCTCGACCTGCTCCACTGCTGCCAATCCCTCCGTGAACCCGTTACCCTCATCACCAGATTGCGCTTGGACGCGGCCCTCTATGAACCGGCCCCGCCCCGTCAGCCCGGTCAGAACGGTCGGCCCCCGCTGAAAGGCCGACGGCTGCCCGCGCTGAAATCACTCGTCGACCATCCCGGTCAGTCCTGGGCCACCGCCGCGGTAGCCTGGTACGACGGCACGACCCGTACGGTGGAGCTCACCTCGCAAACTGCGGTCTGGTATCGTTCGGGCAAGCCGCCGGTGCCCCTGCGCTGGGTCTTGGTTCGAGACCCCCAAGGCGAATTCGCCACACAGGCTCTGCTGTGCACTGACCTGGCCGTGGAACCGGCGCAGATTCTGGAATGGTTTGTGCTGCGCTGGCAACTGGAGGTCACCTTCCAGGAGGTGCGAGCGCATCTGGGTGTGGAGACCCAACGCCAGTGGTCGGACCGCGCCATCGCCCGCACCACGCCAATCCTCATGGGCCTATTCTCCTGGACCACCCTGGCGGCTCACTTGATGCAGGAACAACAGCCCATGAGCCATCGCACCGCGGCCTGGTACGCCAAGCCGTCGCCGACCTTCGTAGATGCCATCGCTCTGGCGCGCCGCCACTTGTGGCTGGCCTCCGAGGGTTTTTCACTGTCCGACGCAGAACCGGATATATGGAAAGTCCCGGCTGTCCTGTACCACCGACTTGTAGATTCACTCGCCTACGCGGCTTGAAATGTGCAAAGCCTAGCTTGCGTCGTGGAAAAAGCCCGCGCACGTCATCTTTGGAGACTCCGACCCGGTTTTCACCGAACAGTGGGGCCGCCGGTTCGCCGCCCATATTCCCGGCGCCACCTTCACGATTATTGAAGGCGAGGGCCATCGGCCGCTGCTGTGGACCGGTGGCCGTACCGATGGGCGGCACCGGGGCGGCGAGTTCGCCGAATTGGTACTCCGCCTGATCGACCAAGAATGAGTCGGGAACCCTGCGGTACCTTCCAATCGTCATTGCGAGCGAAGCGCGGCAATCTCGTCGTCACCGCGGGCGGTCCCGCAACATCAATACCGGGTCAACCCTGGCCCGCTCGACTCGCGGCCTCTCCGAACTGCTTGCCGAACAGGCTCGTCAAAAGTGCGCACGCGATCGTCACACCGAGGATCAGGAAGCCCATTCCCAGGTAGCCCGTGCTCGCCAACAGCGCGCCCGCGAACGCGGCCCCCAGTGCTCCTCCCGTCTGGTTGCTCAGGCCCATCAGACTGGCCCCCGTGGCCTTGGATTCCCCCGAATACTCGGTGCTGGCGGCGACCAGCGACGGCATTGCCACGCTCAACAGACCCGTGCCAGCCGTGGCCACCGCCACCGACAACCAGATTCCCGGATCCGAGGAGAACAGCAGGAATACGCAGACCCCGCCTGCCGCCGAAGTGCTCGCGATCAGGACAGCACGGTACCTCTGCTTTGCCACGCAAGCGGCGGAATAGCTTCCGATCACCTGCCCTACGGCTGTTATCACCAGCGGCAGGGCCACGAATCCGACGCTCACTTCGTATGTGAGTATCAGGTACGCCGGGAAAAAGCTCAGCGTCGCCCAGAAAGCGATCCGTTGCGTCACCCCAACCGCTATGGCCACGCGGAAAAAACGCAACGACAGCAGCCAGCGATATCTGGAGAAAAATTCCCGGTTGCGCGCGTGTTCACCGGTGTCTCGTGGAAACCATATCCAGTTCATCAGTAACGCCAGCGCCAGCAACAGCCCTGAAGCCATGAAGGGAAGCCGCCAGCCTCCCTGGTCTGCTATCACCGCAACCAGCGGGATGGTCGTCGCCGAAACCACCCCTTGCAGGGCCCAATATTGCGGTTACCGCCCGCGCCCGCCTGGCCGGGGAAATGACATCCGACACTACCCCAACCGCGGTGGGTGGCAGCGTCCCCCCTGCCATTCCGGTCAGCACCCGGAGCGCCAACAGCGTTTCGATATTGGGCGCGAAAGCCGACGCGACCACCGACCCGCAGAGCACCACCAGCCCGGTGAGCAACACCGGTCGGCGGCCGAAGGAATCGGACAGGGGGCCCACGCAGAGCAGGGAAACCGCCCATGCTGTGAAGGTCACGGTGGCCAACTGACCCGCGACCGCCACCGAAACCTCGAAATCCGTCGCGATTTCCACCAGCAGCGGTGGAACAATGAACACCGCGCTCAGACCCGAAAAAACGGCCAGCGAAAGCACGGCGAAAAACCACGCCTTGTTTATCTCTGGACTGCCCGCTTGCGCCGCTTGCATCCCGATGTTGCTCATCCCCCCGTTCCAACACCGTCGCATCGCCATTGTCACATCTGCTCAATCCACGCCGCGGACCATGCTACCAGCAAGCCAGCTCTTCAGCAGGCAGTCCGATCGTCAGTAGCCAGGGTCATTCGATTTTCCCAAATGTCATTGTGAGCGAAGCGTGGCAATCTCGTGGCCGCAGCATGGGCTCTCGCCGACAGCGGTCGCATCGCACCGTGACAGGCGGATTGGGTCATCTCCCTGCCGACAACAATCGAATGCCCCTGGCGCCGGATGGGATGACCTTGACAATTATTGTGATACGGTATAGTATGTATTCTAAGTGCTGGGGTTGCTGGGCATCCCCACCCACCGTAACCCGATGGTCAGGAACAGAACCGTCGTCAACGCAGGAGGTAAAAAGTGGTTTCTCTGATTACGAGGCACCATCAGTGGCAATGCATTTGTCGGCGCCCTGCCGGTGACGCCGTGGCGGTTCGCTGAACCGCTCCGACCGGCGGGGATACCGGACGCATCGGGCGACCGTTGAGCCCAGGGTGCCGGCCATATGGCCAAAAGGCGCATCGCGGCGCCGATAACGCACCGTTCGAAAGACCAGCCAACGGGCAACCGGAGCAGAAGGAGATTGGAGGCCAGGATACCCACCCGGGTCCTGGCCTCAGCATTTGCCCTCGCATTGACACCAGATGCAGTACGCCAAAGCCCTGTTGCGTAAACCCGTTTGTGCCGGAATTGCCAGCCCCGCCACTCCCCTTAGCCTCGCCGCCACGCTGCCTCGCGCGACACGCAATCGTCAGACCTTTCTACTCCTCGTCGTCAAACATACGAGGTGCCCCATGATGAAACTGCACAGACCGCAATCCGGAGTGACCAGAGGACATGCGTCGATCAGGGCCATCAGGCTGCGGAGCACATCGAACGATAATCCAGCCGAGGAGCCGCGATTCCGGTTCCACACGGTGCTGAACGACAAGTCAGTGGGTACGGTCGGTATCAGAACCGGCTCGACCTACGACGACGCGGCGGAGCGATCGCAGAAAGCCACGATCCACCAGGGACAGTGCTAGGAATACACTGACTCCGCCCTCTCCGCAGCCGGAATCCGGCAACTGCATCCAGATTGCAAGGGAAATGACGCGAGCGGCTGCAACCGCGGCCCCTTGCCCTTCTAACCAGAGCCACTCCAACTCCGTCCAATACCACGCGATGCGAGGCCAAATAAAATGGAGAAGACCATCAACCCAACGGAGTTCAGTCAACCGGATGGGATACAGTCCCTGGTAACCCTGAATGGCCGGCCCATGGGAAGTATCCAGCGCTACGGAAACGTGACGTGGACTTACGACCATAAGGGAGTGTCCTTCGTCGGCAAGTACCAGGACGTCAAGCACGCCGTCAGCAACTACTACAAAGGCCGCGGCCCAAAGCTTTAATTGGCACAAACACCGGCAACCCTCGCCGACCACGGCCCAATATCGACGTCTGCCTCAGAATGATCGAATGGCCCGGTGGGACTTCGCCGGATCATGCGATTGTCATTGCGAGCGCAGCGACGTGGCAATCTCGCAGCGTCGAGCGTCGGCCCCACAACCGGACCGCAGCCACCAGCAAACCCAACGATCCCATATCGATTGTCGAACCCGGCGCGACCCGGATCAACGTCGATCAAGACCCCGTGGGCAGCTCCGCAAGCTACCTGGTCCAATGCTGATTAACGACAATAAGGAATGCCGCTTGCGCTGACTATTTTTGCCGGTTGAGACGGAGTAAAACCGTCCGGCACGGAGGTGCCGGATTGATCAAAGACCGACAAGTCAGGCTACTGAGGCAGAAACTTATGGAAGGAAAAACCCAAGAGACGGCGGCGGCCATGGCCGGGATGTGTGTGCGTTCGGCCCGGAAGTGGCAGAGCGGGCCGTTGCCGTCGGAGACGAAACCGGAGCGTTGGTGGCGCACCCGGCCCGATCCCTTCGAGGGGTGTGGGAAGCGGAGATTGAGCCCCTGCTGCGGGGCGATCCCAATGGCAAGCTGAAGGCAACGACAATTATCGATTGGCTTGATGGGCAGCATCCCGGCCGGTTCAGCGCCTCCCAGCTGCGCACCCTGCAACGACGATTACAGGACTGGCGGGCGCTGAATGGTCCCGATCAGGAGGTGTACTTTCCCCAGGAGCATCCGCCGGGGCGGGAGGCCCAGTTCGATTTCACCCACGCCAACTCCCTGGGGGTGACCATCGCCGGCCAGCCCTACCCCCACCTGCTGTTCCAGCTGATCCTCAGCCACTCGGGGTGGCGCTACGCCGCGGTGGCCACCGGCGAGACCTTCCTGGCGCTCAAGCAAGGATTGCAGAATTTTCTCTGGACCTTGGGCGGCGTCCCCGAGGTGGTGCGCTCTGACAATACCTCCGCCGCGACCCACGAGGTGAAGCGCAGCCGCGGCCGGGCACTTAACGCCAATTACGCCGCCCTGCTGGAGCACTACGGCCTGCGTTCCACTCGCATCAATCGCGGCAAGAGCCATGAAAACGGCGTCGCCGAGCAGGGACACTACCGCTTGAAAGACGCTGTCGACCAGGCCCTCATCCTGCGCGGCAGCCGCGATTTCCACACCGCCGACGATTACGCCAGCTTCGTACAGGAGATGGTCGAGAAACGTAATCGCCTGGTGAGGGGGAAGCTCGAGCAGGAAGTAGCTTGTCTAGGGCCCCTGCCGCCAGCCCCCACGCCGGAATACGCCAACTACCAGTCCAAGGTGCGCCGGTGGAGCACCATCCAGGTAGCGGGACGGAGCTACAGCGTGCCTTCCCGGCTCATCGGTAAGGAGGTGCAGGTCCGTCTGTACGCCGACTGGGTGGAAGTCTACTACAAGGCCCACTTCGTGGAACGCATGGCGCGGGTGCACGGTGATGGCGAAAGCAACGTCAATTACCGCCACGTCATCAGTTCCCTGGTGCGCAAGCCCGGGGCATTCGCCCGCTACCGCTTCAGGGAGCAGATGTTTCCCACCCGGCACTTCCGGCTCACCTACGACGCGCTCAAGGAATGGCGCGGGGAGCGTGCCGACGTGGAGTACGTGTGGATCCTGCACCTGGCGGCGACCACCATGGAAGCCAATGTGGACAGTGCCCTGTCGCTGCTGCTGGAGGCGGGTCAGCCCTTCGACTACACCGAGGTGCGGGATCTGGCCGAGCCCAAGCCGCCCGAAGCACCAGCGCTGGTCCTGTCTGGGAAGCCGGACCTGAAGGTCTACGACCGTCTGCTCACGGGGAGCATGACCGCGGCGGGGGTGTGCGGATGATGGCCACCGACACCGGCGTCATGCAGGACCGCATCGGCCAGCTGTGCCACCAATTCAAACTGCCCACCATGGGCGCCCAGTCGGTGGCCCGTTTCACCGACGCTGGCCATGGCGACGCGTTGGTCACCTTCCTCGAAGTCCTGGAGCAGGAAGCTGAGGATCGTCGCCACCGGCGCATCAACCGGCTGCGTCAGGGGTCCAAACTCCCCGCGGGCAAGACCTGGGAAACCTTCGAACACCACCGGATGCCCTTGGCGCTCAGACAGCAGATGGACCAACTGGCCCAGGGGAGCTTCGTGGAACACGGCGTCAACGTGCTGGCCTTCGGTCTGCCCGGTACCGGCAAGACCCACGCGCTGTGCGCCCTGGGTCATCGCCTGGTGGAAACCGGTCACTCCGTCCTCTTCACGCCAGCCTACCGACTGGTCCAGGATCTTCTCGCCGCCAAGCGCGATTTCGCCCTGCCACGACAACTGCGCAAGCTGGACAACTTCGACTTCCTCCTCCTGGACGATCTGGGCTACCTGCCCCAGGGCAACGAGGAGTCCGAGGTCCTCTTCACCCTGATCGCCGAACGCTACGAACGGAGGTCGTTGGGCATCACGTCCAACCTGGTCTTCTCCGAGTGGGAACGCATCTTCGCCAACCCCATGGCCTCCGCGGCGGCCATCGACCGGATGGTGCACTACTCCGTCATCCTGGAGTTTGACGTCCCCAGCTACCGGACCGACGCCGCCCAGCAACGGGGCCAGTCAGAGGAGGTGAACCGGCAAAATTAGTGGGCGACAATTCGGCAAATCTAGTTGACGCGGGACAAATGCCGCCTCAAAGGCGAGAGCATCGCCAAGGACGCCAGGCTCACCACCCAGGCATCCGACGCCGAGACAACCTTCCCGGCCAGGGAATACGGATCGTCCGCCTGCAAGCCTGCAACGCCGATGGATGCAGCGGCCCGGCCACTCCATCCACACCGGCCATCATCATCACCCTCGGCCATGCCGCCGTCCGCGTTTGGCATACCGACGACGCCCTCGAAGCTGACTGGGACCAAATACCAGCCATTCGCGTCGTCGTGTACCACCTCAGCGCCGACCATGCCGAATGGAAAACATCACCCGTCCTCACCGAGCCCGGGTATTCCCTATCAATCTACGACCTCGTCGACTTCGCCGGCGTCGGCCATCCCATCATCCGCGTCTACTTCCACTGCAACGCCGCCTCCGAAAGGCGCGTCTCGCTTGGCCGCTACCCGACCAACACATCTGACGAGCCGACCCGCTTCACGGATCCACCTCCGCCACCGGCGCGTCCTCCCCGCGCCACGCGCCACGGCCCGACCGAGATCTCCGATCCGGGCGCCCGCGTCCTCCGGCTCGCCTCGGACTTCACCATCACCAGCGAAACTCAACCGGGCCGCGACCAGCCGTTCCGCCGCGTGGCCCGCCCAAGCGAAAATCGCTGGGAAACCCAACGGCACGGCGAAACCGTGAAGAACTGTTCGTAGCACGAAGTCGCAATCAACCACCGCTGCATCTACGACCCCGACGCCACCTTCCCTGACGACGCAATCTGCGGCGAACGAGTCACCAGGACCAAAGACAAACGCAACATGTACGGCGATACCGTCAAGGTCTGCAACACCCATCCCGACCACGACCATGACGCCAACGTCGAGGACCCACCGTCCGCCCGGACTGGCAACGGCGCCCGCAGCCATACCACGTCACGTGACGTCAACTGGCACCGCATCTACTGGCCCGAAGGCTGCGCGGAGGCCCACAGTAGGTGCACAGTCGGTACAGAGGCTCTCCCTTCGTCAGTATACATCCGGCCAAAGCTGGCAGAAATCTAGGCCAGGGCCCTATCCACCATAGGCTTGATACGCCGGATGGCACGACCAGTGGTAACCAGGGACCCCAGCAACACCGCTGTCAACGTCGTAGCCGACCGAGTCGCCTGGCCTCGCATCGCAAACCCTCCCCACTGGATATGGGTCACATCCTGCCACCCGGTTGTGCCACCGCGATTTTCAAAACCCTGTTAGAAGATTTTGGTAGAACGAACTGGTGGTCAGACTGCCTGGCGTTGGTCATTTCCTACAAGAAGACACCCCGAAACTGTGGCTGCCCGGTTGAGACGGTCGTCCAGTTCAGCGACCCGCCCGTGGCCGAATGTTCCTAGCCGAGATGGGTGTGATGCGTAGCCATGAGGCGGGCGCCTGCGGTTTAGAGCGCGTCTAGGTTGTGCATAACCCGAGCTTAATCGAGACCCAGCAACCACAGCGGTGCGCGAGAGAACTGCGTCAGCGCGATGTCCCGCGACAAGATTCGAGAATAACCATAGACGGAACCTACGCCTTGTAAAGCCGACGCGAGATCGTCGGCAGTTTCAATCGCATCGTCCACATCTGTCCAAAGGTCAGAGAACGATTGGTAATCGTCTGGAGTTTCCCACAACCCCGCGTCCGAACCCAATGGTGACCACCAAAATTCGAGATCTTCTTTCGATAAATCCGCGGCGTTCACCAAAGCCGCCGAAGTTGCAGTTGCCAGTCGGAGGATCAGTAGGCTACGCGCCAAAATCGATATCGCCCCCTTCTCGTGAATGCTGCCAACCCCCGCAGCATCAAATATCGCGGTGGCACTCGTCCTTTCGGTCAATAATGCCTGGTACGTGTCGTCGGTCAATTCGTCTCGGAGCGCTCGCAACACTTCTTCGAATGTGTCATAAGAGCAGACCCCTTCGCGAACAACGAAGTCGAGCGCTCTTCGTAGCAGCGAGATATCTAACGCTGCCCGGGACCACCCGGAGCGTGGGTTTAGCTCAGCCCAGCATGCGAATACCGGATCCATCATGTCTGACCGCGGATTTAGTGGCTGGAATTCCTCCTTGCGGAGTCTGCTCGGTCGGTAACTAACGTTATTCCGACGCCGTGGGTCGGCGGACATAGTCCTCAGATCGACACTCCATTCAGTAAGCCATGCCTTAGCTACGAACAGTCTTGAAGGTTCTTGAACACCAACCTCCGAAAGCCAGTCCGATATGCTACGGGACTGAACGGTTATGGATTGTAGCAATCTTTCAGCCTTGCCGGCTTCTCGAGACCACGCTGAAAGTAGCAGCCATGTGGCTTTATGAGTACCATGCCTTCTGCTCCTTTTCCCCCGCCTGCGGAATTCCGCCGTTTGCATCGCCTCATTGATCACGATATGGCGGTTGTTAAACACACCTATTCCTTCAGCAGCTAATAACGATATCGCTCCACGCAGTTCGGCATAATATGCGAGGTGATATGCCGATCTATGATCCCCATGGCAGATGGCGTCGAAAGCCCGTGATAGGTAGTTCCATCCATCGACTAGATGCAATAAAGCCGAACACGCAATGTATTCGCCGATTTTGGGACCATCGACGGGATCTCCTTTTCCGAGGGTCCGCGCAATGTCATTGCCATACGGATGGCGGGTGTCGAACCAACGCTTCCAGGTGCGGACACGGTTAGCAACAACGCGTAATCGCCTCTCTATTGCGAGAGGTGATGCGCGCTTAACCAAAGCCGAAGCGGTCAAAAACTCAGATTGGGCCACGTTAGGCTACTCCAAGTCGTACCCAAGTGCTGTCTCTACGGCGCGGGCTCTGCCCGCTATGGCATCGATATTGGTCCCGGTTAGATGGCGAAGCAATTGGAGCCTCACCTGTCTGTAACCGCTGCCCGCACGAAAACGACTTTGGAAACTCTCGACTTCCGTAGGCAAGCCGGGAGTAGCTGCCGACCTCCAGTCGAAAGCAGAAATTTGGCTGGTAAGGCTCAGTATGAAATCATTTATTTCGGGTTTCTGCCGCAAATCCTCCAATGCTTCGGAGACCTCGCGCACGTTCGTTGCTTCTGCAGACGTTGGTCGTTGCCAATTGCCGAATGGGACACTGTGACGGCTCTCGTATGAAATGTCATTGCACACTTGCAGAAACCCTCTAACCCCTTGGTCAGTTGCCAGGATCGAATATCTGCCCGCGAAAGCCGGATCATGACCAGGTGGTTCGTCCCGCTTAGGAGTGATCTCACGAAGATATTTGGCCCATTCTCCGTCAGATCCCCCAATTGCGGCCTCCAAGCTAGACCAGAGTGTGATCAGGTACGCTGCTTGTTGTGCCCTGGTCCACTGGAGCACGTCTGTCCGCTCGGCGGAATGTTCGGTCCCGAAGAAACCACCTATCCCCGTTCTTCGGCTGGTAGACCAACCGCGCACGAAACTCAAAGTAAGGGAGCGAATGAAAGCGGCCTGTGTGACTTTACCTCTTTCTCGTCCCAGCATCCCTATGCGCTTTTGCCAAGGACTTTCGTGATGACTCCATAAGGCCTCGGTGAGCTCCTGTGCGCGCGTCTCACGATACGTCATGGGCCCTTCGGCTTGCTCCAGCCAATCGGCGGTTCGAAGCAATGGGTACAAGTCGTAGGCCATGGACGGATTGATGCGTTTAGGCGAAACATTGATGGACCAGAAGAGATAAGCCTGCCAACTAATGTCGAGATCATCAAACAGGACAACAGGCAATTCGAAATCACCAGCAATCCCTGCATCCTCGGCAAACGCGTAGAGCCGATGTTGCCCATCAATGATTTCGATCGGTTCTAAGGAGTGTTCAACAGGTCGCCAATCCGGTTCCGTAGAACCTTCCGGCAAGACGAGATTCACCAGATGACCACCCGCAGATTCGATAGTGATTTGGTCACGCGGATCGACTGATGCGCCATATCTATCCGTCGTGGCACCGACTAAATTGCCTACAACAGAAGTTGGCAGCCATCCCGGTTTACGCAATTCAGGAAATAGCTCCCGTTGATCAGTATTCAGACTTGCCCAAGGATACCCTGCTCTGATGAACCGACTAATCTCTCTGGACCTGTCTTCATCGTGCCCACGTTGAATACCCAGATCTGCGGCGCGCGGACCCGAAGCTTCACGACGCTTAACACCGCTTAGCCTGCGCAGTAAAGGTGCCGACATTGAGCAGACATAAAAATGAGGCTGTGGTTTCCGTTGACGCGATGCCTCGTCATAATTGAATTCGTCCCATTCATTCAGCCATTGTCTTACGCGAATGGCGGGAATACGCATTTCATCGCCTCCACAAATAACGAACGCGTACGCACAACTTGGCACACGATAATCAGCCGGCCAAGAATGAATACTCGGCCAAAGGTTGGCTGTTGGAGCCGTTGATGCTGGCACCTAAATATATGGGATGTCGTCTACCAGGTCGAGCTCTGGTTTGAAACGAGCCACTACATGCGGCTCGCCGCCGGCTGGGCGATCGGTGCTGGGTGCATCCCAGAATCGGCCAGACGAGTACCAATATCCATCAGCAGGGGCCTCGTCGAGTACCGTTACTGATATCTGTGCCTCAATGCCGAACTTCGAGAGAGGCGCGCGAGTAGCAGCAGAACACGCGACGGCGAGCGCTGATAGCTGGTCACATTCTTCGTCTATCACTAAATCGAAGGCCGCTGAGGTGACATGGTGATCCTGCTGAGGTGCGCAACTTCTTTTCTCTACCTTGACCCACCTCACGCCTAGACTAACTTGCGTTAGTTGGCGAGCCAGCAATCTGGCAAATTTTAACAGCCGCAATTCTATGATTGTCTTGCGGAAATTGGCTCTGAGCACGACGTCGCTGCCCATATTAAATATAAACGTCTCTGCAGACTTCACCGTATGCTCGTAATGCTTGTTGTACCGTTCTACCAACTCAACCCCGTATCCGACCCTACCCATCGCCTCTGCCATAGCAGGAACAGAACCGATCCCGGCCAAGGGATCTAATACTACGTCGCCGGGCACGGTTGTTAGCGAGAGCATCCTGTACGTAAGCTCCTCTGGAAATGGGCAAAAATGAGACCGCACACCAGACCACGCGCCTTGTGTTGGAATTTGGATGCTCCACAGGTTCGTCGGCATGGAACCGTCGGGAGAATATCTTTCCGGGTACCTGCGCCACCAAACTGAATTGGGTATCGGCGAACGCAGGCCCGCGGCGTCGAACTGGAAGTCGTCAGACTTCGAAAATAAGAGCACCTGCTCAGTGATGTCGCGGAGTTCGCCATGATGTGTCCAAGGGAGGGCTTTTTGCTTGTCCCAAGTGATCGACTCTCTGAGGATCCAACCAGATTCCACAGCACAGTTTGTGAGCCAATCCGGTAGTGGAATCAACCGTTTATTCCTACGAACCGATCCGGCAACCAACCAGAATGTCGCATCCGCCGTTGCTATGTGGTAGCAGTCGCAAAACAGGTTCCGCATTCGCTCCAAATAGTCTTCGATCACCTGGCCACGTACTCCGATCTGTGCGGGATGTCCGTAATCGTGCATATCGAGATACGGCGGTGACGTGATGACCGAACGTGGTGCGGGCGTCTCTTTCCAAAGATCGCGGAGCTTCGTCGCGTCCCGTGTGTTGAGGCCACGATGCAGTGCTGTGTTAGCCATGGCGGCGATTTTAGCAGGATGTGGTTCCATAGCAATAGGGGAGCCGTTTGTTCGACTAGCTGGGCACCCTTATTGCGCATTCCAGTGGATCGATTTGGCCGGCCCACGGAAGAGACTGGATCGCCGGACCATGGGTGCACACGACTTTTTGGCAATACGCTAACAGGCAATCCCATTGGAAACGCAGGATGCCACCTGAAGTTCCCTAGCCGCAGCACGTGTGATCTCATTCAACCGGATTCAATGGCATGAAACCAAGGCTCGGCGGTTACCGTTTCCGTCCTAAACTGAAGCCAAGGTGAAATCTACATTCGCGGGATGGGAAGGGTCGGCTTGAGTGCTGGCAGTCAGTTCTGCTGCTCGAGCCTGAAGCACGGTCTGGCATCGGCGCTTGACTTCGTCGCATCGGCTGGACAGGCTGGCGAAAAAGTCGCCCACCTTCTCCTGGACTGCGGCACGGGTCCCCAGGCACAGGTTGGCGGTCACCTCTTGACGTACCCAGCCCCAAATAGCCTCGTCGGCGTTGAAATCTGGGCTATAGGTGGGCAGGTTCACCAAGCGCAGGTTCAAGTTGGGGTTGGCCAGGTAGGCTCGCAGCGCGTCGCCCCTATGAGCTGGGGAATTGTCCCAAATCACCGTCAACGGTTCGGTGTGTTGCGCCCGCAGTTGACGCAGGAAGGCAACCGACAGGAAGGCAACCGAGGTGGTGGAGTTGCTGTTACCTTCCAGTTCCATCAACTCCACCTCTCCGGTTTCCAGACACACCGCCGAGTAGTAGCTCGCCTTCTCCCCACGTCGCGGGCTGGTGGAGTCCACCAGCGCCGGTTCGCCCTTCAGTACCCATTTGGCCCGCAGATCCGCATCCGCCCGAAAGTGAGCCTCGTCAGCGAAGAATATCTTGGCCCCAGTTCGTCGGGCCGCCGCCGCCAAGGCGATGTACTCCCTCACAAAGCCTTCCCGCCGTACCGGGTCTGCCTTGACCAACCGCTTCTTGGGACGCTTCAGGACAAAGCCCAACCGGTGCGGGTAATTCAGGCAACCACTCCGGCTCAGCGTCAACCCGAAGCGTTCCTCTACCAACCGGCGCACCGCCTTCCAGTTCCAGTTGGACAAATCGATGCCAGCTTGCGACGGCAATTCCTGCACCGCCGCCTTCAACTCGGCCTGCCGCTCCCGGTTCAATGCGGGGGGAACCTCCTGACTGCTCAAAAGCCAGCGCCTCAGGACCACCCTCCCGGAATGCCGTGGCCCATTGGCCAATAGTGTGGGCGTCCCGTTCCAACGCCGCGGCCGCGGCCGTCCAGCCTCGCGCCAGCAACCACACCGCGTGCCACCGTTCCCGCTCCCGAGGCGTCGGCGCTCGGTACATCCGTCGTCGTACCGCAGCCTCATCCATGCGCCACCGCTCCAGCAGCGCTCCCATCTCCAGCATACCCACCAGCAACCCCCGGCAACTTCCCAACCGATCCTCTCAATTCCTTCCAATTCTGTCTAAACCAAGTGCGGGTTTCACCTTGGCTTCGGTTTAGGTGGTTGGCACGACGCGTCCACCCACTGTCCGCGGCTTGCCTACCATTTGTTGCCCCGGTCGCAACATAGCCGAGCCCCACCGGTGTGCCAGGACCGGTCTACCGACCGCCGGATTTTTAGGACAGTGCCGGGAGCCAATCGCATGATCCGACCAATGCACCCACCACCCCACCGTGCTATCATCCCGAACGTCGTTTGAAAACGCGAGAGCGCCCGGACCTCTCCATGACCAGCATCGCGGACCCAGACCGCCCGGTCCAGCTACCACCTCACCGCCGCCGCGGAAAAATCCGAGCCTTTTTGGGCGAAAATTGACACCCTCAAAACGGGGGGTTGACACCTCTAAAATGGGGGGTTGAGATGCCAAAAACACCCCATCGAGAAGGCGTTTTAGAACTTGAGTTTCACCGAATTTTCGTCGCCCCGGACAGCCTCCAGACGCCCCCGGACCCGCAAACAGCGATCCTTAGTATTACAACGACGGGTTATGTGGTAGGATTTCACGGCGCAGTCGGAGGCTACGGGAGGTGAGGTGGGGCGATGGACGCGGCAGCTTTGGACCGAGTGTACGAGGCCTTCCAGGATTTTCACGACTACTGTGCGCCGGTTTTCGGTCGCAAGCAGTGGCGGGAGCGTAGTGGGCAATACCTGCAAGCCCTGCTGGTGCAGTCCCAGGAGCGGCGCAATGCGGAAAACCTGTCAGAGACGGTTACAGCGTCGCCGCGTGTGCTGCAGCGTTTTCTTACCGAAGCCCGCTGGGATGACGACGTGGTCATCGGCCGGCTGCAGGAGTATCTGGGTTCTCGGTTGGAGCATCCGCAGGCGGTGTGGGTGTTGGACGGCAGCGACTTTCCCAAGCAGGGGATGAAGTCGGCGGGAGTCGCTCGGCAGTACTGTGGAGCATTGGGGAAGATTGCCAACTGCCAGGCTGGGGTGTTCTTGGCCCACGTGGGGCCCCGGGGCCGGGCGCTGGTGGACAAGAGGCTGTATCTGCCCCAGGAATGGACTGGGGATGGGGAGCGTTGTGCGATGGCGGGGGTGCCGGCGAACCGGCGGGAGTACCAAAGCAAGACGGAGTTGGCCATGGATATGCTGGAGTGTGCCCAGGCCAGAGGCCACCTCAGCGCACAGTGGGTGGCTGGCGATTCCGCTTTCGGGATGTCGCCGACGCTGCGGGAGGGCCTGGCGTCTGCGGGAATGTACTACGTTTTGGACGTGCGTCCGGATATGACGGTGTGGCCGCTGGAACCCACTTGGACCGATCCGCCTTACCAGGGTAACGGGCGTCCCCGCAAACCCAGACCGCGGCGTGAGGAGCGGCGGACCATGTCGGAGCGCAGTACGGCGCTGCCGCCGGATGCCTGGCGAGAGCTAACCATTGCGGCGGGCAGCCAGGGACCACGCACCTACCTATTCAGCGCCCAGCGGGTGCGGGTAACGCGCCGACGCAAGCCCGGCGAAATCCTCTGGGCCATCTATCGCCAGAACCGCGACGGCAGCGAGCCCCGCTACTATCTATCCAACACTCCGGAGGACACGCCTCTGGAAACCCTGGCCTATGTGGGCGGCTCCCGCTGGCGCATTGAAACCGAGTTCGAGACCGAGAAGAGCGACGTGGGCCTCGATGAGTACGAAACTCGCACCTGGACCGGCTGGCATCACCACATCACCATGTGTCTGCTGGCCGGCGCCTTTCTACTGACCTTACAACAGGACTGGGGGGAAAAAGATGCCCCTGATCACCCGGCCCCAGGTGTACCGAGTGGTGCGTGAGCTTTTGCCGCGGGAGCGGTTCGGGCCGGAGGAGTTGCTGCTATGGCTAGATGGTGTCCAGCAACGCAACGAGCGAGCCAGACAGTCCCATGAGAAACGCCGCGCCGCTGGCCAGACATCCACCAGCATCCCTCCTTAACCCGTCGTTGTAATATTAGGCGCCCCCGTGAGAAAAACCGAGCCCCGCAATCTGGCCGTCGACACCTCCAAATCGACACCCTCAAAACCGGGGGTTGACGCCCCCACAAACGGGGGTCGAGATGCTAAAAACGCCCCATCGACAACCCGTTTTGGATCCGTATTATCACCGCATGGCCGCCCCGGCCGCATCGTGAGCGACCGCTCGCCGGATTGCCCTCCGGCCCGTCTCAGGGACTTCGAAATCGCGGCCTGAACCGTTAGAATCTCCCAATGACGTGCTCGACGTAATTCGTCAAGCACAAGACGAAACCCCCGGGACCACCAAAACGGCCCGACCTACCCAATCCTCCGCCCAGCCCTCCCCACCCGCGCCCAGGAGAGTATCCCCATGGCCAATCGCCTGATCAACGAGACCAGCCCCTATCTCCTGCAACACGCCGAAAACCCCGTGGACTGGTACGCCTGGGGCGAAGAGGCCCTCGGCCGCGCCCGCGACGAGGACCGGCCAATCCTGTTGAGCATTGGGTATTCCGCCTGCCACTGGTGCCATGTCATGGAGCGCGAGTCCTTCGAGAACGATGACATCGCCGCTCTCATGAACGACAGCTTCGTCAATATCAAGGTGGACCGGGAGGAGCGGCCCGACCTGGACGCCGTTTATATGGAAGCCGTCCAGATGATGACCGGTAGCGGCGGTTGGCCCATGACCGTGTTCCTGACGCCGGAAGGTCACCCCTACTACGGCGGCACCTACTTCCCGCCCGAAGACCGCGGTGGCATGCCCGGATTTCCCCGGCTGCTGGCCGCCGCCAGCCAGGCCTATCACACCAACAAGGGCGAGATCGACCGCGTCACCCGCCAGCTGTCCGAGCAGATGGGCCGCACCAGCGAGATGCCTCGCGGCTTCACGCCGCTGACCACGGAGGTGATGCACAACGCCTATTCGCAATTGGCGACTCAGTTCGACCACCTCAACGGCGGTTTCGGCAACGCCCCCAAATTCCCTCAGCCCATGACGCCCGAGTTCCTCCTGCGTTACAACCGTCATGGGTTCAACGCCCGCGCCCTCGAAATGGTGGAACTGACCCTCCAGAAGATGGCCTATGGCGGCATCTACGACCAGGTTGGCGGCGGTTTCCACCGTTATTCCACCGATGCCTACTGGCTCGTTCCCCACTTCGAGAAGATGCTCTATGACAACGCCCTCCTCGTGCGGTTGTACCTCCACGCCTGGCAGGTGACCGGCAACCCGTTGTATCGCCGGATCACCGAGGAGACCCTGGACTACGTCCTGCGAGAGATGACCGACCCGGCCGGTGGGTTCTACTCGGCGCAGGACGCCGATAGCGAAGGCGTCGAGGGTAAGTTCTTCGTGTGGACACCGGACGAACTGCGTCCCCTGTTGGGCGACGACGCCGACCTGGTCATGGGTTACTACGGCGTCACCGAGCGCGGCAACTTCGAAGGCGAAAACATACTGAACGTGACCCGGCCGCCCGAGGAGTACGCCAGCCAGCGGGGCGTGTCCGAAGATAGCCTGGCCCAGGCAATCACCCGCGCCCGCGCCATCCTCCTCGACGTTCGCGAGCAGCGCATCCACCCGCTGCGCGACGACAAGGTGCTGACCTCCTGGAACGGCCTGATGCTGCGCTCGTTTGCCGAGGCCGGCGCGGCTTTGGGACGCCCCGATTACCTGGACGCTGCCCGCAAAAATGCCGATTTCGTGCTCGCCGCCATGCGCAGCGCCGACGGCCGCCTCCTTCGAACCTGGCGAAACGGCCAGGCCAAGCTCAACGGCTACCTGGAAGACTACGCCTGCCTGGCCGACGGCCTGCTGTCCCTCCACGAGGCCACGCTGGAGCCCCGTTGGCTACAGGAAGCGGTGTCCGTCGCCGACGATATGGCCTTGCTGTTCTGGGACGACGCGGTTGGCGGTTTCTACGACACGGGCAGTGATCACGAAGAGTTGGTGATTCGGCCTCGTGACGTGTTCGACAATGCCCAGCCTTGCGGTGGCTCGGTCGCATCCGACGTGCTGTTGCGCCTGGCGGTTGTGACCGGCAGCGATGACTTTTCCGCCAAGGGGGCCACCCCGCTGCGGGCCATGCAGCAAATGCTCGGCCGGGCGCCTTCCGCCACCGGCCACTGGCTGGGCGCGCTTGACTTCTACGTCTCCCTGCCCCGGGAGATCGTCATCGTCGGGCCATCGGACGATCCGGCGGCCGCAGCCATGCTGCAGGAAGTGAGCGCGCGGTTCATGCCCAACCGCGTCGTTGTGGGTGTATCCGATCCGGCCAACCCGCCGTTGCAGGACTCGCCGTTGTTGGAGCAGAGGGTGATGCAGGAAGGTCTGGCCACCGCCTACGTGTGCGAGAACTACGCTTGTCAGTTACCCGTCACGGACGCGGCCGCCCTGGCAGCGCAATTGGATTCGTGACCTCACGCTGTCGTTACGTCCCCTGGCGTAACAGTCCGGCTTGCGTCAGGGTCTCGCGGTTAACCGTGTCCGGCAGCTTGTAGCGCGGCCAGAGCACAAACCCGATCAGCACCAGCACGCCGGCCATGACCGGCGCCAGCCGGATGCCCAGTGGGTTTTCCGCCGAATCGCCCAACTGCAAAACCAGGCTGAGCAGCAGCGGGGGCAGCGCATAGGTGACCTTCTCGAAGAAGTTCTGGGTTGAGTAGAACATGGCTTCGCGCCGTTCGTCGCGTAACAGCGCGTCATAGTCGGCGATGTCCGCGGTCAGTCCCTTGGGCAGCAGGAACACCGCCGCCATCGGCATCCCGGCGATGAAGAGCACGACCAATCCCTGCAACACCAGCCTTTCCGTCATCACCACGCCAATCAGGCTAAGCAGCGGGTATATGGCCCCGCACGCGATCAGGCAGATACCGTAGATCCGCCGCTTGCTCACCGCCCCGGCGGCAAAGAGTATCCAGATCACGAGGCCAAACGCGATGGCTCCCCCGATCACGCTGGTCGACAACCAGCTTGATGCCGCCCCGTCCCTTTCCTGCAGCAGCACTCCCACCGCGAAAAACGGGATCCACCCCTGCAGCACCCCGACTCCGGTGGTGAACATCACGAAAGTCGGCAAAAAGGCTACGAACTGGGAGTTCCGCAAGGTGTCGCGCAATCCTTCCCGGAAGGGTACCTGGGCCGGCGGTATGTCGCGGGGTGCGTGTTTCCATATCGCCGCAAGCGAGATGTAGCGACACACCAGCGCCGCCACCGCGAATATCGATCCCGCCACCTGGAAGCCGAAGGCGTCCTTGATGTACCCACCCATCACCAGCCCCAACCCGGCGCCGCCAACTGCGAACAGGAAGATGAAACTGACCACCTGCATTCGGTCCCGGGCCGTGCGCGTTAGCTCCGGAACCAGGGCCTCCAGCGCTCCGCTGGACATCGTGGCCGCCGTGAAGAACAGCTCCAGCATCAGCACGAAATAGACGGCGTTCCACCAACTGCTGCCCGGGTCGGGCAGGAACCAGATCAGAGCCCCGAACGCCGCGTAGAACGGCGTGCTGAACATGATGAACGGTATTCGCCGGCCCCACCGGCTGCGCGTCCGGTCGCTCCACCAGCCGATCAGTGGGTCGGTGAAAGCATCTATGAAACGACCGGAGAAGATCAGGATCCCGGCCAGCACCCGCGCGTCAACCTCGTAGCCGAACACGCCGACGTCTGGCACCCGCGCCATTCCCTCTACAGCCGGAGGCGCCAGGAAAAACAGCACCCACTGCTGCCTGAAATAGCCGATGGCCTGCCAGCCGATATGGTCGGCCGAATAGAGCAGTTTGTTGAGCAACGGCAAACGCGCTGTAGGCTGTCCGGGATCCATCATTCCATCACAAGTCAGGCCCCAAATTGCCGGCGCAATGTATCACACTCCCACTGCCGCAACGGTCTCCGCGGGTACGGCAGGATCATCCGAATCGCATACCGGCCATGGGACAACCCGGACTGTCGATGTCCCAGCGACTCGGGCGCGCAGTCCAATTGGCTACAGGAGCAGCTGCCTTCCTGGACGCTCCGGCGTGCACCCCCAGCGGCGCCACACCGTTCTCGTCAAACCCTTTGGCAGTAACAGCCTTTTGGGTACCACCCCCCGGCCGTGGGGCTAACGAACGACCATCCGGCTCTGGCAGACCCGATCGATCATCACCTGACCACCTGACAATAGCGAGCAACCAAAAACCATGCCCCGGGAGCGCACCGCAATGCACAAACCCCGAGCCAGCTAACCTTCCCATCATGGGGCGAAACATAATTCGCCCCTCCCCTGCTACATCATCGGGCGTCAACTTGTCAGCCGCTTGACCGAACGCCGGCCTGGTGCCACCACGGCAGGGCAATCGCGTCTTATCCGAGGAGGACTTGGCGCAGGTAGTCCTCGTCCCATCCGGCGTTGAGCCGCTTGCCCTGAATGCCTACTTTCAAGGTGCTTTCGTTTTTCAACCGGTTGTGCCCAATCTGCCGCAGCGTGGCCAGGTTCTGCGGTCCATGGTCCTTGCGCACTCGGCACTGGTCTTCCCGAAAGGTCACGTCCAAGGTCCAGTGCAGCGAGTTTTCGATGCTCCAGTGGCTTCTGATGGCAGCCAGGAGTTGTTCTGCTGGGGCTGGCAGGCTGCTGATGTAGTAGCGGGGCTGACTTACGCCACCCGCTCCAGTTTGACGATGGCCCACCACCCTGACGGCCGCCTTCAGTTGGGACCATTGCCCCTGGGGGTCCAGATAATCCAGGCAGTCCGTCGCCGTGATGGTCCAGCATTCCCGCCGTTCCACCCGTCCGTGTCCCTTGTCCACGGTCCGTGCATAATCGTAAGGCACCCCGTCAAAACCCCAGGCCTCGGCTCCCTGGAACAGGTCTCGGATGCCCTCATGCAACTGGCCCTGGTTCTCCTTCACCGCCAGCACGTAGTCGGCCCCGCCCGCGGTGATCTGCTGGGCGATCTCCCGCTGGCAACCCATGGCATCGATAGTTACGATGCAGCCATGCAAGTCCAGCATCTCCAGCAGTTGCGGAATGGCGGTGATCTCATTGGACTTCTCCTCGGTCTTGACCTGGCCCAGGGTCAGGTTGTTCTGGGTGGCCCAGGCGCTGACCAGGTGTATGGCCCCCTTGTTCCCCGCCGGATCATAGGACCGTCGAGCCGTCTTGCCGTCAATGGCCACCACCTCACCCGGCAGCAACTCGGCGATGGCCTGGGTCTAGGACACGAAGCTATTCTGCAACTGCACTGGGTCCAGGCGGGCGAACACATCGCCGAAGGTGTCGTGGGATGGGATACCGTGGGGCAGTTCCAGGAAAGTCTGAAACCAGGCCAGCTTGCTCTTGCCGAAGAGTTCTATGTGGACCCAGGAATCGGCGCCGCAGATGGTGGCACAAATGGCAATGGCAATGATGTCCACCAGCTTATGCCGTCGGGTGCGTTCCACCCGTGGGTCGTCCAGGTCAGCGAAATGATCGAGAATAGTTGTTTTGGGTGGTTCTGCCATGCCCCACTGCCTCCATATGGATCGACGGATCACGGCACGTTAGCACATTTCTAAAAATACTATTAAGACGCGATTGCCCTGGCCACCACGGGTTCCGGGTACCATTCGCCAGTATTCGTGTGTATAATCGCTAGGGTTAGCCTGTGCCGGTTGCTGCGCATCCGGTTTTCAAGTCCGGGCCTGCAGTCCAACACCCCTTGGCAACCGGTAGCGGCCCGTGAAATTTTTGCTAGGGAGGAGATCATGGCAGAAGCCGCCAAGATCATTTACACCGAAACTGATGAGGCGCCAGCCCTCGCCACGCACTCGCTGCTGCCGATTCTCCAGGCCTTTACCAAAAGTTCGGGTATCGAGCTGGAGACTTGGGACATCTCGCTGACTGGCCGCATTATCGCCAACTTCCCGGATAGACTGACGGACGAGCAAAAAATCCCCGACTATCTGGCAATGTGTGGCGAGTTGTGTCTGGACCCGTCGGCGAACATTATCAAGCTGCCCAATATCAGCGCATCGATCCCCCAGCTAAAGAGCGCGATCACCGAGTTGCAGGATAAGGGATACGACATTCCCGACTACCCTGACGACCCTGCCAATGACGAACAACGCGCAGTGCACGCGCAATTTTCGAAGGTGATTGGTAGCGCGGTCAACCCGGTAATCCGGGAGGGAAACTCCGATCGGCGGGCCTCCACTGCGGTGAAGGAGCACGGCAAACGCAATCCCCATCGGATGATGCAGGATTGGCCGGAAGTGTCCAAAACTCGCGTCGGCCACATGACCAGTGGCGATTTTTACGGCAGTGAGCAGGCTGTCACTATCGCGGAGGCCGGGTCTGCCGCTATTGAATTTGTGTCTCGCGACGGGCGCGTCACCGAACTCAAATCCGGTATCCCGCTGCAATCCGGTGAAATCATCGACTGCGCCGCGATGAGTGTCAGGGAACTGCGTGAGTTCTACGTCGAGGAAATGGACAAGGCCAAAGCTGAGGACGTGTTGCTCTCCTTCCACGTGAAGACCACCATGATGCGCGTGTCGGATCCGATTATCTTCGGCCACTGCGTGTCGGTTTACTACCAGGACGTGTTGGACAAGCACGCGCCCGATCTGGCTGAACTCGCGGTGAACCCTGATAACGGAATCGCCGAGCTCTACACGAAGATCCAGGCCCTGCCCGATGCGAAGCGAGCTGAGATCGAGGCGGACATCCAGGCTGTCTATGAAATCCGCCCCAAATTGTCGATGGTGAACTCCAACCGGGGCATCACCAATCTGCACGTCCCGAGCGATGTGATTATCGACGCCTCCATGCCGGTTATCGTCCGCGATGGCGGGCGTACCTGGGGTCCCGACAACGAGCTGCATGACACCATCGCGATAATCCCCGACCGCTCTTATGCGACCATATATCAGGCGGTGATTGAGGATTGCCAGGAGCACGGAGCGTATGATCCATCTGCCGTCGGCAGCGTCTCCAATGTGGGGCTCATGGCCCAGGCAGCCGAAGAGTACGGCTCCCACGACAAGACCTTCAAAGCTCCCGGAAACGGGACGATCCGGGTCGTTGACGCATCAGGGACGACCCTGATGGAACAGATGGTTGAGGAAGACGATATCTTCCGGATGTGTCAAACGAAAGACGCCCCGATCCAGGACTGGGTCAGGCTCGGGGTCGGTCGGGCCAGGATCACCAACTCGGCATCAGTCTTTTGGTTGGACCCGGAACGCGCTCACGACGCCGAGCTGATTAAGAAGGTGGATGAGTATCTGCCCCTGCATGACACCACCGGGTTGGACATACGCACCATGTCTCCCATAGATGCCATGCGGTTCACCACGGCGCGCAGTCGTGCCGGCGAGGACACCATTGCCGTGACCGGCAATGTGTTGCGCGATTATTTGACCGACCTCTTTCCTATCCTGGAGTTGGGCACCAGCGCCAAGATGCTTTCGGTCGTCCCTCTGCTCGAGGGCGGCGGACTGTTCGAAACCGGCGCTGGCGGATCGGCCCCCAGGCACGTCCAGCAGTTCTTGGAGGAAGGGCATCTGCGGTGGGATTCGCTGGGCGAATTCTGCGCTCTCGTCGCATCCTTCGAGCATTATGGCGAGGTGTTCAACAGCTCCGAAGCCAAACTTCTGGGGAAGACTCTGGATCAGGCCATCGGGGAGCATTTGGAACACCAACGAGCTCCGTCGCGGCGGGTGAACGAACTGGACACCCGGGGCAGCCATTTCTATCTTGGCCTCTATTGGGCGCAGGCGCTGGCCCAACAGACCGAGGACCCAGAGTTGCAAGCGCGCTTTACCGAGGTCGCCCGCCAGATGACCGACAACGAAGACAAGATAGTTCAGGAGCTGGTAGAAGCTCAGGGACAGGCGGTGGACATCGGCGGTTATTACCGCCCGATCACCGCAATGGCCGCCAATGCCATGCGCCCCAGCGCCACCTTGAACGCCATCGTGGACGCAATCTAAAAACCAACCGATTATTTGGAGGACCACTCACCAGATGCGAAGCAAAGTAACTGTCGTCGGCGCCGGCAATGTTGGCGCCACGACCGCCCAGCGGATCCACCAGCTCGGCTACGCCGACGTGGTTCTCGTTGACGTGGTAGAAGACCTTCCCCAGGGCAAGAGCCTCGATATGCTCGAATCCGGTCCGGTCACCGGTACCGACGCCCTGATCACCGGCTCCAACGGATACGAGGAGAGCGCCGGCTCCGACGTCGTGGTAATCACCGCCGGCATCGCCCGCCGGCCCGGTATGAGCCGCGACGACCTGCTGCTCACCAACATGCGCATCACCTCCGCCGTGACCGAGGAGGTGGTCAAGCACTCGCCCGACTGCATCATCCTGGCGGTCACCAACCCCTTGGACGCCATGGTGCAGAACATTTTCCAGAGCTCCGGCTTCCCGCGCAACCGCGTGTTCGGCATGGCCGGCGTTTTGGATACCGCCCGCTATCGCACGTTCATTGCCCGCGAGCTCAACGTCTCCGTGGACGATGTCCAGGCCATGGTGCTGGGAGGACACGGCGACGACATGGTCCCGCTGGTGCGCTACACCACCGTCGGCTGCATCCCGCTCACCGAACTGCTGTCGCAGGATCGCATCGACTCTATTGTGCAGCGCACCCGGGACGGCGGCGGCGAGATCGTCGCCCTCCTCAAGCAGGGTTCGGCCTTCTACGCCCCCTCGGCGGCCATCACCCAGATGGTCCAAGCCATCCTGCTGGACCGCAAGCGCATCCTGCCCGGCTGTGCCTACCTCGAAGGTGAGTACGGCATCGACGGGCTGTGCGTCGGCGTTCCCGTCAAGATCGGCGGCGGCGGAATGGAGCAGGTAATCGAGATCAGCCTGACTGACGAAGAGCACGCCGCGCTCAGATCATCTGCCGCATCCGTTCAGGAGTTGGTGGATGTGATGGCCAGCGCGAAGGCCGAGGCTGGGTAACCCCGCCCCAATCGCTTGCATTGCCTGAATCGAAACAGGGCGGGTCTGTGACCCGCCCTGACGTTTTTCGCCGCTATGTATAATGATTACAAACCCATCTGATACCACAGGAGGCGAGCATGACCCAGCGTACACCACTCGAACGGGACCTCCTCGAGAAGGCCGCCCAGTTTCTGCCCGGTAGCGGCACCGGCAACACCACCTATCCCGATGAGCTCAAGTTCCTGGTTCGCGAGGGCAAGGGAGGACGTATTTGGGATGTGTCGGGCAACGAATACGTCGATTGGTTGATGGGTTCCGGACCCATGATCCTGGGACACGCCCATCCGGCGGTCACCGAGGCGGTTTTGTCTGCCGTCGGCCGTGGCTCGACGTTTTTCACCACCAACGATCAGGCCGTTCTGCTGGCCGAAGAGCTCGTCGACGCCGTCCCCTGCGCTGAGCAGGTCCGGTTCATGACCAGCGGCACCGACGCCTGCTTCCAGGCCATGCGCGCCGCTCGCGCCTACACCGGGAAGGAGAAGATCCTAAAGTTCGAGGGCGGATACCACGGCTCCAGTGATTACGCCATGATGTCCGTCTTCGCATCTGCGGCCGTGGAGTTCCCCCAAGCCGAACCCAACACCGCCGGCATACCCAAAGCCCTGAACGACCTGATGCTGGTGTCGCAGTTCAATGACCTAGACACCACCGCGGCCATCGTGTCGGCCCACAAGGACGAGATCGCGGCCGTAATCGTAGAGCCGCTCCAGCGCACCATTGCCCCCAACCCCGGCTTTCTTCAGGGCCTTCGCAAGATCACCCAGGAGGCCGGGCTGCTGCTGATTTTCGACGAAATCGTCACCGGGTTCCGCCTAGCTTATGGCGGAGCCCAGGAATACTACGGCGTGACGCCCGACATGTGCACCGTCGGCAAGATCATGGGAGGCGGCTATCCCCTCGCGGCGCTCATGGGTAACGCCGACGTGATGTCAGTCTATGACCGGGCCGCAGCGCCAGCCGACAGCTACGTCGACCAGATTGGCACGCTCAACGCCTTCCCCATCGCGTGCGCCGCAGGACTCGCCACCCTGGCCGAGTTGCGTGCCGAAGGCGCCTATGACCGCCTCCACGAGGTTGGTGGACGCATTCGGAGCGCCCTTGTGGACGCTTGCGAAACCGAGGGTTTCTCCGTCCAGAGTGTCGGTGAAGATGCGATCTTCGACATCTATTTCGCCGACCACCCGGTTCGGAACTTCCGCGATGGCCTGGCTACCGACGGCCAGCCTCTGGCGCGCCTCAACGCCGGCCTTCTGGAACGCGGCATCCTCAAGTCCTGGCCGCAGAAATTCTACCCCTCGATAGCCCACACCGATGCCGACATCGACCGGACCGTCGACGCCATCCGCGAAGTCGCCCCCACCATCAAAGGCTGACAACCGCCCGCAAGGGCCGCAAAAATGGGGAAGGGCGGGTGTAACTCCCGCCCTTCCCCATTCAGTTACAGCACGCGCGTCGGTTTACCGGCGCAAACCGGCTTTCACTTCCAGCGGACCCGTGCTGATGATGTGCTTTTTCATCCCCAGTTCGGACGGCGACATTCCCATTGCCAATCCGATCAATTGCGGCATGTGCAGAATGGGCAGGTCAATGGACCGGCGCGCCTGCGAAGCCGCCTTGGGCTGAAACCCGTCCAGGTTCAGGTGGCACAGCGGGCACGGCGTGACCATGGCGTCCGCCCCCAGATCCTTGACCTCCGAGGTGTGCTTGCCGACCATTGCCATTGAGTTCTTTTGGTTGATGGTCAGAATGGGAAATCCGCAGCACCGTGTCTTTCCCTCAAAGTCGACCAGCGTGGCGCCCAGCGTTTGAATCAGCATTTCCAACGACTGCTGCCGTTCCGGGTGGTCAGCAATATCCAGCGCCTCGGTGGGCCGCACGATATAGCACCCGTAGAATGGCGCGATTTTCAGGTCGGTGAGCTGCCGCGTGATGTACCCGCCCAGCCGGTCCAGGCCGTAGTCTTCGATCAGGATCCACAGCAGATGCTTCGGCTCGGAGTTCCCGCTATACTCCAGGCCTTCCTCGGCGAGGTATGAATTGATCTCGGCCAGGTATTCGGGGTTCCGCATCCGGTGGTTGGCCTGCGACATCACGCCCTGGCAGGTACTGCAAATCGTCAGAATTGGGAGCCCCATCCGCTCGGCTTTCGCGAAGTTCCGTGCGTTCAGGGTGTCGCCGAACAGTTGATTCTTTTCCTGGATCACGCCGGCCCCGGTGCACGTCCATCCGGGTATCTCTTCCAGTTCTATTCCCAGCCGCTGGCAAACCATTTGCGCTGCCGGGTACAGCTCGGGCGCCCCACCCTGGGAAACGCAGCCCGGAAAGAAAGCGTACTTCACGAGTTCCTCCTCTTGGATCCGTGGGCCAGTATTAAAGGGGCGAATGGTCGTTCGCCCCTACCGGTCCTGAAATGACAGGGGTGCCGTCGGCAAGACGCGTGGCGGCTAGCCGAACGGAGAGTTGTTGCTGACCTTGGATGGCGGCGGGTCGGGCTCCAACTGGCGGAACAGCCGCCGCACCGCTTCAACGTTTTCTACGTTTTTGTGGATTATCGGCGGCATTTTACCCCGCCGCAATGCCCGGAACGCCACCGGCATGTAGTCCATCAACGCCGGCATGTTGGTGAACCCGCCCACCGATTTGATGGGAAGGCGCAACTCATCCAGTCGTCCGCTGTGGCCCACCGACTCGGTGAACGCGTCGGTATGCCGGGCGCCGTTGTTTTTGTCGTAGCCCTGCTGGATCGCCTGCTCGCGGATCGCCATGATCCGGTCCATCGGCGCGACGCCCTTGGGGCAGGCCTGGACGCACTCGTTGCACCGCGTGCAGTCCCAGATGCCGGTGGGTTCGCTGAGCGCCCACAGCCGCTCCATGGACACGCCGTCGGCATCGCCGTCCCGCGGGTCGGCCGTGAAGCGATACGCCTTCGCCAACGCCGCCGGGCCCAGGAAGGTCGGATCGATCTCGAGCACCGTGCAGTCGGAAACGCAGGCTCCGCACATGATGCAGCCGGTCACTCCGGAAAGGTGCAGCATCGCATCGTTGGAAACTATGTACTCCCCTTCCGGCTCTTGGCCCACGTGCTTCAGGAACGGATCGACGGCTTCGATCTTCTCCCAGAACATGTCGAAGTTCACGACCAGGTCCTTGACCACCGGCATAACTCCCGCCGGCTCAACCGTGATCACCCCGTCCTGCACCACCGTATTGATGATGGTCTTGCAAGCAAGCCCCGCGTGGCCGTTGATGCGAACCGCGCAGGATCCGCATATCGCGCTTCGGCAGGAACAGCGCAACGACAATGTACCGTCATCGTCTTCGCGAATCTGGATCAGCGCATCCAGCACCGTCGCGTTGTCCGGGATGGTAACCGGGTATTCCTGCCAATGTGGCAGGCGGGTTTCGTCCTCAGCTTCCGGATCCTGCCGCTTGACCCTGATGGTGACATCCATAACCTAGTATTTCCTCTCTTCCGGCGTCCACTTGGTGATGGTTACCGGCAATTCGGACGTGACCGGTCCCGCTTCGCCTTGGGTGAGTACGATGTGGTGCAGCCACTCTTCGTCGTTCCGGTCCGGGTAGTCGGTTCGGGACTGCGCTCCCCGGCTCTCCCGCCGTTCCAGCGCTCCCAGCGCGATGGTATCGGCGCAATCCAGCATGTACCCCAGTTCCAGCGCGAACACCAGGTCCGTGTTGAACCGCTTGCCCTTGTTGTGCACCGGAACATTCTCGTACCGACGACGGAGCTCGTGCAGGTCGCCGATCGTCTCTTCAATGCCCTCTGCGTTGCGGAAGACCGCCACGTTGCGGTTCATCGATTCGCCCATATCGCGCCGAATGGAAGCCCATCGGTCGCCGTTCTCCGGGCGGTCCAGCATCTCCTGGATCCGGCGCGCCTCCCGGTCCAACGTAGCCATGGCGTCGAACTCCGCGAAGCCCATGTGCCGCGTCGCTTCGGAAGCGTGATTGCCCGCCCGTTCGCCGAACACGATGGTATCCAGCAATGAGTTGGCTCCCAGCCGGTTCCCGCCGTGGACGCTCACGTTCGCGCATTCGCCGGCGGCGTATACGCCGTCCAGGTTTGTGAGTCCGTCGATGCCAGTCTTGATCCCGCCCATGATGTAGTGCATCCCGGGCCGGATGGGAATAGGCTCCTTGATCATGTCTGCGCCGGCCAGATCGATGCCGATCTCCCTGATTTGGCTCAGTTTTTCCATGATCAACGCTTCGCCCAGGTGCGTGCAATCCAGATACACGCATCCGTCCACCCCATTCCCGCCATTGATTTCGGTCTGCTCGGCGCGGGACACGACGTCCCGGGAGGCCAACTCCATCATGCTGGGAGCGTACCTCTCCATGAAGCGGTTGCCGTCTTTGTCGCGCAGGTAGGCACCCTCGCCTCGCGCCGCCTCGGAAATCAACACGCCGCTGCCCGCCAGCGTGGTGGGATGGTATTGCACCATCTCCATGTCCATCAGCTGCCCGCCGGCGTTGTATATCAGGCCCATGCCGTCGCCGGTAACGATCAGTGCGTTGGTGCTCGGCTCGAACAGGCGGCCGCAACCGCCGGTGCAGAAGATCACCGACTTGGCGCGGATCAGGAACAGTTCGCCAGTCCTAATCTCCACGGCGATGACGCCGGCAGCACGCCCTTCTTCCATGATCAGGGCCGTTACAAACCATTCTTCGTACCGCTGCACGCCGGATTTGATCAGCTGCTCGAACATTACGTGAAGCAGCGCCTGGCCGGTGAAGTCGCCCACAAAGAACGTCCGGGCCCGCCGCTGTCCGCCAAAGGCACGGGTGCCCAAACGGCCTTCGTCGTCCCGATTGAACGTGACTCCCATGTGCTCCATGTCGATCAACGAGGCGCCGGCCTGACGGCACATCACCTCGATGGCATCCTGGTCCCCCAGGAAATCGCTGCCCTTGATGGTGTCGTAGGCGTGGTCTTCCCAGTCGTCGCCCCGATCCAGCAGCGCGGCGTTGATGCCGCCCTGTGCCGCATTGGAATGGCTGCGAACCGGATGGACCTTGCTGATGATGGCGGTGTCCGCTCCGCCGGCCCGCGCCGCAATTGCGGCCCTCATGCCGGCCAAGCCCGCACCGACCACCAACACGTCGTGTTGCAAAACCTCTGCCATGTGTGTTTTCCTCCGACCGGCTGCCGCAAAGACCGGCTGTTGATGGCGCTCGAGAGAGGTGCCATTTGGCGGCGGCTAATTATCGCCCATAACCCGCATCGCTAGCAACAGCGATGCAATGCTCTTGGCGTCACGTATCGATCCGTCGGCGATCATGCCGGGTATCTCGGCCAGCGGGACGCGGCGCACGCCGATGAACTCATCCTCATCGGCATCCAGTCGCGCCGATTGCAAATCCCTCGCCAGATAGGAGTGTATGCGCTGTATGCAATATGCGGGCGCGGCCCAATAGGAGGCCAGCGGATCCAGTCGTCCGGCGGTGTGCCCGATTTCTTCCTGCAATTCCCGCAGCGCGGCAGTCTCGGGTCGCTCGCCAGGTTCCATTTTCCCGGCCGGAGCTTCCAACAGGAAGCAATCGGCGGGCTTCCGGAATTGATGCACCAGCATCACGTCGCCGTCGTTGAAAACCGGAACCACGGACACCGATGACGGGTACTCGACAATCGCTGCGGTGTGCTCGCGCCCGTCCGGCAGGACGAAGGTGTCCTCCCGCACGTTGATAACCTGGCCCTCGTAGACGGATCGCGATACGGTCCCCGCCGAATTTCCCAGCGTGCCACTCATGCGTGGGCGCTAGTCAGCTCCGAGCGCCCGGGCGGCCAGCAAAAGCGCCGCCACGCTCTTGGCGTCCTGGATCTCGCCCCGGCCAATCACGCCGGCAGCGTCACTCAGTGGGACGCGCACCACCTCGATGAATTCATCCTCATCGGAGTCCAGGTTCGCCGCGGTAAGGCCGGTTGCCAGGAACGCGTACATGTACTCAGAGCACCAGCCGGGAGCCAGCCAGAACGCTGACAGCGCGACCAGGTTATCCGCCGTGTGGCCGATCTCCTCTTGCAATTCGCGCCGCGTGGCTTCTTCGGGCGTTTCCCCGGGCTCGATCCCGCCCGCCGGAACCTCCAGGAGAAAGTCGTTCGTGGGTTTCCGGTATTGCCGCACCAGCAGGACGTTGCCATCAGAGTCCACCGGCACCACGCAGATCGACGGCGCATGGTCGACGATTTCCCGAGTGCTTTGCCGACCGTTCTGCAACTGTACCGTATCGACCCGCACGTCGATGATCCGCCCGCTGTAGATGGACCGTGAGGAGATCGTGGGTTCGTTGTCGGGATACATCGTCATTTCATCGCCCGCTTATCGCCCTTGCAGGCTTAACCCCAGTCGTCGCGTCAGGGTCGCCCAGAAGTAGTTGTGCTCATTGGCTCTCAGGAACCTCGCGCGGTACGGACTGCGCGTGATGCGCACCCAGTCGCCCGGCGCAATCGGGTGGTTCTCGAACCCGTCCACGCTGATGATCGCTTCCTGCGAACCCTCCAGGTGAAAGTCCACGCTGCTGGTCGGCCGCAGCACCAGCGTGGTCGTCAGACCCACGTGGGAGGCCAGCGGAGTCAGCACCACGTCGTCTGAAAGCGGGTCCAAAATTGGCCCGCCGGCGGCGAAACTGTAACCGGTGCTGCCGGTTGCCGTCGCCAGAATTACCCCATCAGCGCGGAAAGTCGACACGTCCGCGCCGTCGATCACCGCCCGGACCGTGATGACCCGGGACACGCGGCTGCGGGATAGCACCACGTCGTTCAGGGCGTGGTAGGGTCCCTCGGCGACCGACGCCTCGTCTTCACCACGCCGATACACCGATGCCATCAACATGCTGTGCTCGGACACGCGCATGCCGCCGGCCAGGTAGCGCGGCAATTGCTCCATCACGCCGGGCACGGTCAGTTCGGTCATGAATCCCAAGCGGCCCATGTTGATCCCCAGCAACGGGATCCCCCGGGGAGCTATCGCCCGGTTAACCCTCAAGATCGTCCCATCGCCGCCGATGGTAATGACGAGGTCTGTTTCTGCGGCGCGCACGTACAGATCTTCGGCGTCTTCGGCCCTCAAGATCCAACTGTTCGCGCCGAGGTTCAATTCGCCCACGATGGCATGGGCCAGATCCAGCGCCTCCGGAATGAGATCGTTGTACGCGATACCGACCGTTTTCATCTCCGCAAGTCCACCCACGTCTCTAGCCGCCGGCCAACAGCACGACCGCCGCCTGTTCCGCCGCTCCCAGGATCGTTGCCGGCGCCACGCCCAACCAGATCATGCACAGGGCCGCCACGCCCAGCGCCACGTTCACCGGCCAGGACCCGCCCAATCGTTCCGTGTGGATCGCCGGCTGCAGGAACATGACCTTGATCACCCGCAGATAGTAGTAGGCGGACACCACGCTGTTCACCACCCCAATGATCACCAGCCACGTCATCAGCGACTCGCCGGTGTTGATGGCGGCGGCAAAGATATAGATCTTCGCCATGAATATGCTGGTCGGCGGCACGCCAATCAGCGCGATCAACGCCAGCGCCAGCGCGATGGCCAGGAACGGGGCCCTCCTCAGCATCCCGGCGTAGTCCTCGATCTCATCGCTGTTGATTCTGTTCCCGATGCACACGATGGCGAAGAACGCCGTCAGGTTCGCGGCTGCGTACGCTGCAAGGTAGAACAGCACGCTGCTGGGTCCAAAGGTCAGCGACTCGTCGTCCACGGTTGCCACAGCGGCAACCCCGACCAGTATGTAACCCGCGTGAGCGATTGTGCTGTAGCCGAACATACGCTTGATGTTCCGCTGCGCTATCGCGACCAGGTTGCCGATGGTCATGGACAGCGCGGCCAGGCCGGCCAGCAGGACCCACCAATCGCCGCCGAGCGCGTCGAATCCAATGTAGAAAACCCGGAGAACCAGGGCAAATGCGGCCGCCTTGCTCGCGACGGACAGGAAGGCGACCACCGGCGTGGGCGCCCCCTCGTACACGTCCGGCACCCACATCTGGAACGGCGCCGCCGACATCTTGAATCCGAACCCCGCCAGCAACAGCACCACCGCCAACAGCACCGCCATGCTGCCGAAGGGCAATGCGCCTGACTGTGAACTCGTAGCCAGTGCGATGGCAATTTCGTCCAGTCGCGTGCTGCCGGTGAACCCGTAAATCAACGCCATTCCGTACAGCATCACCGCGCTGCTTATCGCGCCGACGATCAGGAACTTCATCCCCGCCTCGCTGGAGCGCGCGTTGGGCAGGAACGCCGCCAATGCTGCCAGGGGCAACGTGGTCAGTTCCAGGGCGATATAAATCGAGATTAGCTCGTTGGTTGCGGCCAACAGCATCATGCCGGTGGCCGACAGCAGCATCAACCCGAAGTATTCCCCCTGCAATCGCTGCATGCGCCGGACGTAATCGTTCGACGCCAGGACTACCAGCCCAACCGCCGCCAGGATCAGGAAGTTGAAAAACAGCGCAAACCTGTCGATGGACAGGGTATAGAGGATCACAGACCCTTCTGCGGACAACTGGCTGGCGCCGCTGCTGGTCAGGTCCGCCAACTGCCACGCGCTCAATGCAGCCGGCGCGGCCAGCCCGACGAACGAAATCGCCACCAGCAAACCGGTGCGACGGGTGACCAGGTCCGCGACTATGACCAGCATGGCCAGGGCGGCCAGGGCCAAATAGGGCGAGACGAGGTAGAGGTCGTATGCGGTCATTTTGCGTTCGGTCGCTGAATTTAGCGGGCGATCCCGGCCAGACCCGTGTTGTACCCGCTCACTATCGGCTCCAATCCGTCGCGGAACACGTCGGTCAACCAGGCGGGGTAGACACCCACCGCAACAATGCTGATGACCAGCAGCGCGATGGGAACCAATTCCACCGGCCCGGCGTCCGTCAACTCATCCCAGCGCGCCGGCCGGAGCCCAAACAGTGTACGCTGCAACATCCAAAGGATATACCCCGCGGCGAGGATGATCCCCAGCACCGCCAGGATTGTCAGGATCGGAAACGCCCGGAAACCGCCAAAGAACACCAGTAGTTCGGACACGAACCCGCTCAGCAGCGGCAGCCCCAAAGACGCGGCGCCGGCAATCAGAAACGCGCCTGAAACCAGTGGCATGCGATTTGCCAGGCCGCCAAGGTCGGGTATGTAGCGCGTGTGCGTCTTTTCGTACATGACGCCCACCGCCACGAATAGGAGCCCCGTGATCGTTCCGTGGGTGAACAACTGCATGGCCGCTCCGGTCAGGCCGGCGTCCGTCAACGCACCGCCCACCGCCGCCACCGATCCCAGACCCAGCAGCACCAAACCCATGTGGCTGACGCTCGAATACGCGATGAGCCGTTTCAGGTCAGTCTGCCGCAGCGTCACCACCGCGCCATATAGCACGCTGATTACTCCCAGGGCCACAATTGGCAGTGCGAAGGCCTGCAACTGCTCCGGGAACATTCCCGCGTTGATCCGAAGAAGGCCGTACCCGCCCATTTTTAGCATCACGCCGGCCAGCATCACGCTGCCGGCGGTCGGCGCGTCGGTGTGGGCATCCGGCAGCCAGGTGTGCACCGGCCATGTCGGCAGTTTGACCGCGAATGCGACGAAGAAAAGCCAGAACAGCGCCCCCATGGGCAGCGCGGCGCGCGATGCGTCCAGCGCGCCTCCCGGCTCCAGCAGCCGTGTCATGTCGAAACTGCCCACGCCCGCGCTCACGAACACTGCGACGATGGCCACCAGCATGAACGCCGAGCCCAGGATCGTGAACATCAGGAATTTCATCGCCGAGTATTCGCGCCGCCCCGTGCCCCAGGTGGAGATCAGCAGGTACATCGGCACCAACTCGATTTCCCAGAACAGGAAGAAGAGCAGGAAGTCCAGGGCGGTGAACACACCCATAACTGCGGTCTGGAGAACGAACAGCCAGATGAAATACTCTCGTACCCGGTGGCTGATATGGAACGACACGAACACCGCGCACAGGCCCAGCAGTCCGGTCAGCATGACCAGCGGCGCGCTGATCCCGTCCACCCCCAGCAGGTAGCTGGCATGGACTGTCTCGGTGTTTATCCAATCCAACCGGTCGATAAGTTGGAAGCGTTCACCGCCGGGCTGGAACAATACGAATACGACCACCGACAGCAACAGGTCGGCGACGGCTACGGCGGCTGCGAACCAGCGAATGTTCCGGTCGCCACGAACCAGCCCAACCGCCAGCAGTAGCGCCGCGACGGTGGGCAGGAAAACGGTGACGGTCAGCAGGCCGGTGAATCCGGTTGGCATGGAAGGTTATCTCAAGGCCAGGAAGAGAATAATGATGACGACACCGCCCGCCGCTGCAACCAACGGATAGGTCTGCACTTGTCCGTTCTGCGCTAGGGCGATGAGGCTTCCGATGTTGCGGGAAATCCAGCCTACCAAACCGACCATTCCGTCCACGATGTTACGGTCAAACCAGTCGGTTATCGCTGCGATGGTCCGGTAGAAGACCCGGCCCACGATCAAGCCCTCGTAGAGGTCGTCCATGTAGTACCGCTGGGCCAGCAACGTGTGCAAGGGACCGCCTTTGCTCAGCGGGTCCGCTCCGGTGAACGGGCGAGGCCAGGCGTAGGTGAGCGCGGCTAGGCCGATCCCCGCTGCGGCCACGACGTTGGATATGACCGCTATCCCGATGTTGAACGGCGGCGCGTGATGCCCATCGTGCAGACCGGAAGCGAAATATTCGGTCAGCCAGTGAGAGGGTATCAAACCGAAGATGCTCGGGACACCGATGGGATTGGCCAACCAGCCGGCCACCACCGCGCTGAAACCCAGTATCCCCATTGGAATCACCATCACCATTGGCGATTCACCGAGGTGTACGTGATGGGTGACGCCCGTCGGCGCCGGTTGCCCGGCTTCTTCCACGTCGTGCAGTTCGCGTTCTCCCCCGCCCCGGAATTCGCCGTGGAAGGTCAGGTGCACCATGCGGAAGGTGTAGAACGCGGTCAACAGCACCCCCACCAGCAGCATGGCGAACACCAGCAGGCTGATCGACGCCGGCACGGGCCCGCCGGCCAACCAGGACTCCAGCAGGATTTCGTCCTTGCTCCAGAACCCCGCCAGCGGGAATATGCCGACCAGGCTCAACCCTCCGACCACGGTGAGCCAATAGGTCCACGGCATCGCCTTGCGCAGGCCGCCCATGTACAGCATGTTGAAGGTGCCGGCGGCGTGATTCACGCTGCCCGCGCCCAGGAACAACAGGGCCTTGAAGAAGGCGTGGGTGAACAGGTGGAACAGGGCGGCGTTGTACGCGCCAATGCCCAGGGCAGCCATCATGTAACCCAATTGGCTGACCGTGGAGTAGGCCATCACGCGCTTGATGTCGTTGGCCGCCAGGCCCATCGTCGCGGCGAACACGGCGGTGAAGGCCCCGATCAGCGCGACCACCATCATCGCCGTCTCCGATTCGGCGAAGACCGGGAAGAACCGTCCCACGAGGAACACGCCGGCCGCAACCATCGTAGCGGCGTGGATCAGCGCGCTCACCGGCGTGGGGCCTTCCATGGCGTCGGGAAGCCAGGTGTGCAACGGGAACTGGCCGCTCTTGCCCGCCGCGCCGGCGAACAGTCCGAGGCACAGCCATACCAGCGCTCCGCCCGCAACGAGCCCGGCTCCGCCCGCCGCCACCGGGGCTGCCGCCTCCCAGATGTGCGGGATGTGCAACGCGTTGAGCCCGTGGGCGGCGAAGGCGTCCGCCTGGAAGAACAGGTAGATTATGGCAAGCAGGAAACCGACGTCACCAATCCGCGTGATAATGAACGCCTTCTTCGCCGCCGCCGCCGCCGAGGGCCGGTTGTGCCAGAACCCGATGAGCAGATACGAAGACAGGCCCACCAGCTCCCAGAACACGTACATCTGCACGATGTTGGCTGCTAGCACCAGGCCGATCATGGACGCGCTGAACAGCGACATATAGGCGTAATAACGCGCGAAGCTCTCGTCGCCGTCCATGTACCCCAACGAGTAGATCTGAACCATCAGGCTGACGCCGGTCACCACCACCAGCATCACGTTGGTCAGGGGGTCCAGCAACAGGCCGACTTCGATCGCAGCCGATCCCAGGTCCAGCCACAGGTACGGCGCGAAGTCATACACCTCGCCGTGCGCCGATGACCGCAGCAACCAGACCGACAGGATGAACCCGATCCCCAACGCCGCTATCGTGACGTAACCGGCCGTCTTCGCAAACGCGGGGCCCAGCGGGCGAATCACCAGCCCGATGAGCAGGAACGATGCCACGGGCAACAGGAAGATTGCCCACACCAAAGCTTCGGTCAGCATGTCCCGGAGGTCCTCACAGCTTCCTTACGATTTCTTCCGCGACGTGTTCCCGGCCTTTGGGAACGTAGATGACGAACGGCGCTCGCTCGCTCCAATCCAGGATGTCGCCATCCGGCAAAATGCGGCTGGGTAAGCCCTCGGCTTCCAGCACTTCTTTCCAGATTTCCGCCGCCATCAGGTTGGGGGCGCGTTTGAACTCTACCCACATGTCAAAGAAGGCTCTACGTTGCTCCGGTTTCTAATCCTGTCGTGACCGCGATCTCAGTGACGCAGTGTCGCGGCATCGGTCAGGTCGACGCTTTCGTTGGATCGGAACACGGCAAACACTATACCCAAACCCAACGCGATTTCCGCCGCGGCAACCGTGATGATGAAAACGGCGAACACCTGCCCGGTGAACACCGCAGAAAGTTGGTCCTGGACCGCATATGGGGCCACGTACCTTCCCAACGCCACCAGTGTCAGGTTCACGCCGTTGAACATCAGCTCGATCGACATCAGCACGGCTATGAAATTGCGTCGCGCCAGCGCCCCATACAGGCCGATGCAGAAGATGATCGCGGCAACGATCAGTAACGATTCGAGCGTCAATGCCCTATCTCCCGCGACCCCGCGCCAACGCCAGGCCGCCAATCGCGGCGCCCAGCAACAGCAGCGACACCGCCTCGAACGGCAGCACAAAGTTCCCGATCAGCAGGTCGGCGAGACCGCCGCTGGTCACGCTTTCCACCTCGGCCGCGGTCAAGCCTGCCGAGGTAAGATCTGAGGCGTCGGGTATGCCCACCGCCTGCGTCTGAGCCAGTTGCGCCTTGGCTTCCAGTCCCGCTCCCGCCAGCGTGGTCCAGTCGGTTGTCACTGCCGTGGCGATCATCGCGGCCAGCACCAGCGCTGAGATCACCCCCGCCGGGATTTGCAAACGGTTGGGCGCGTTGCCCTGCTGAACGTCCCGGGTGAGCATGACCGCGAAGATAAACAGAACCGCAATGGCCCCGACGTAAATCAGAATCTGCACCACCGCCAGGAACTCGGCGTTCATCATCACGAACAGCCCGCCCACTGCCACGAACGCCATGGCCAGCGTCAGGGACGCCCGGAACAGGTCACGCAACAGCACCACGCCCAAGGCGCCCGTGATGGCAATCACGGATAACGCCCAGAACACCAGGTGCTCGAACCACATTTAGGCGCCGTCCTCGGCGTCTTTCGGGCCGGAGGCAAGTCGCATCCCGGCTTTTTCCCGCTGGTGCCACCGCCAGTTCTCGCGGCCAACCTCCCGCCATCCCAGCGGCCGGCCGGCGCCCGGCCGGTAGTCCATGCCTTCCAATTGCGGGCGAAACCAGGTGCTTGGGTTCTTCTCCGCCTGACGCAGCCGGTCAATACCGATCACCAGGTCGGTCCGCCGGTACTGGGCCTCTTCAAACCCGCTGCCCATGAACAACGCGTCATAGGGACACGCCTCAACGCACAGGCCGCAGAACATGCAACGCTGCAATTCGATGTCAAAGGTCTCCAGGCGATACTTGTCGCCCTCCAACGGCGCAGTTTCGCTGGGTGCGGTGACGATTTTGATGATCCCCAAGGGGCAGTACTTGGCGCACGACGCGCAACCCGTGCAGCGTTCTTCGTACCAGGTGAACTCCTCGCCCCGGAAGCGCGGGTGTTGTCGGAGTCGCTTTTCCGGGTACGCGGTAGTGAAAGGTTTGCGTACCAGGTTTGACAGCGTGACCATCAGCCCTTTCGCCATTTCCAGTCCGTACACTACGTCACCTCCGCCGTTCTAGCTCAACCGAATTGTCGGCGCGCCGGCCACGGCCGTGTTCGAAGCCGGCGTCGGATGCGCGTCGGTGCGCACTTTTTCGCGGATGAACCGGCCGAAGAAGACAATGGACGCGCCCGCCAGGATTATGTTGATGCCGGCCATGATCCACAGGTCCGCTGTGCTCAGTGAGCCGGTGGCATCCCGCAGGAAGAACACTTCAAGGACGACCGCAACCAGGTTGATGATGCTCAGCGGCATCAGGAACTTCCAGCAAACCGCCATGATTTGGTCCAGCCGCAGTCGTGGGTAGGTGGACCTGATCCAAACGAACAGGAAGATGCCGATGAAGGTCTTGATCAGGAACCACAGCCACCCCAACCAGTCGGCGACCGGTCCCGCCCAGCCCGCGAGGAAAAGCGTGGCTATCAGGCCGGACACCACCAGCACCCCTCCGAATTCGGCGGCTTGGATCAGCGCGAATTTGATGCCGCTGTACTCTGTGTGGTAGCCCGCGATGATTTCCGATTCCGCCTCCGCGACGTCGAAGGGCGTCCGGTTCAACTCCGCGGACATTCCTGCGATGAACACGAAAAACGCCAACGGCTGCACCAGGAAGAATGGCACCGCCTGCGCCGCCACAATGTCTCCCAGCGACATCGATCCGGCCACCAGTACCACCCCCAGCAAGGACAGCACCACCGGCACTTCGTAGCTGAGCAAAACAGCCACCGCGCGGCCGGCGCCGAACAGGGCGTACCGGTTGTTGGATGCCCATCCGGCGGTGAATATCGCAATCGAGGTCAGCGAACTCACGGCCAGGATGAACAGCACCCCGACGTTCAGGTCAACCAGCGCCACGTCCTTCGCGAACGGGATCACCGCTGCGCCCACCAGCAGCGACGCCACCATGATGATGGGCACGGCGGTGAACGCCAACTTGTCGGCGCCGTAGGGAATTATGTCCTCTTTGGTGATCAATTTGGCCAGATCCGCGATCGGTTGCAGGGCGCCGAACGGCCCCCAGCGGTTGGGACCCACCCGGTTCTGGAACCGGCCCAGCAGCCGGCGTTCTCCCCAGCTGACGATGGCCGCTCCCAACAACACCGCGTTGATCAGGATCAGCATGATGACCAGGCCGGCAACCAGATAGCTGAGCCAGCACGGCGCAATATGGGCAACCGCGCTGTAGATGAAGTAGAAAAGCGGATTGCCGCCCAGCACGCCGTCGGCGCTGAGCATCCCCTCGAGATTCGCCACGCACCGCATCAGCGGTCGACCTCGCCCATGTTTATGTCAACACTGCCCAACGATACGATCATGTCGGCCAGTTTCCATCCCAGAAGCAAGTGCTCCGTGATCGTCAGATTGATGAGGGAAGGCGACCGTATCTTGCAGCGGTAAGGTGCCACCCCGCCGTCGCTCACCAGGAAGAACCCCAGCTCGCCCTTCGAAGCCTCCACTCGGCCGTATGCCTCCGCGCCCGGCGCTGCCCGCAGGACCAAGGGCAACTCCAGCCGCACCGGCCCGGGTTCAATTTGCGCCACGCACTGCCGCACGATCCGCAGGCTTTGATGCACTTCCTGCATTCGGACCCAGAACCGGTCGTAGTTGTCTCCGTTCTCGCCCACCGGCACGTCGAACTCAACCTGGTCATAGGCATCGTATGGCGCGATCTTGCGCCAGTCCCAACTCACCCCACTGGCGCGCAGGACCGGACCGCTTACCGAGCAGTTGATCGCGACGTCGGCCGGCAGTGGACTGACGCCGCGGGTGCGTACCATCAGAATTTCGTTGCCAAGCAGGAGGTTTTCGAGTTCTTCCAATTCCCCCTCGAAATCGGCGAGGAACTGGTCCAGGGCCGGCCAGAAATCCGGCGGAGTGTCGGCGAACACACCTCCCGGCCGCATGTAGCTCACCGTGATCCGCGCGCCGCACAACATCTCGAAAAGGTCCAGGATCCTCTCCCGGCTGCGGAACGTGTACATCAGCGGCGTCCCGAACGCCCCCAGTTCCTGCACGAAGAACCCCACTGCGATCAGGTGGCTGGCGATGCGCTGCAATTCGGCAGTCAGCGTCCGCAGGTACTTCCCACGGGTTGGCGGCTCGATGCCCAACAGCTGTTCCACGGCCAGGCAATACGCCTGGTTGTTAATCATCGACGACGTGTAGTCCAGGCGGTCGGTGAGGGTCACCACCTGCACGTAGTTGCGCTCCTCGGCCAACTTTTCGCTGCCCCGGTGCAGGTACCCCAGCACCGGCTCGACCTCGACGATATCTTCCCCGTCAAAGGTGATGCGAACCCGGAACACCCCGTGCGTGCTGGGGTGCTGCGGCCCCACGTTGACCGTCATTGGCTCGGTGCGAATCGTCATGGTTTACGGTCCAGGATCCTCGGCCAGAGGAATCTACAGGAAGTCCTTTCGCAGCGGATGACCTTCGAAACCTTCCCACAGCATGATGCGTTTCATGTTGGGATGGCCAGTAAAGCGGACGCCCATCAGGTCCCAGATCTCCCGCTCCTGGAAATCGGCGCCCTTCCACACTCCCACCACCGAGGCCGCCGTTGGCTCTTCGCGGCCGTAAACCCGGCTGCGCACCACACCGGTTTGCCGCTTCGCGATTGAGGTGAGGTGGTACACCAACTCGAAGTGCTCAACGAAATCGATCGCGCTGACGGAGTTGAGATACTTGAAATCGATCTCTGCGTCGTCGTGAAGGACGCTCGCGACCGACCCGAGCGAACTCGGCTCCACCCAAACTGCCGCGTCGTCCCATCCAACTACGGAGTTCGGCACTGCGTCCTGCAGGCGCTGCGCCAAGGTCTCGCCGGACACGATGCTCAGCGTCACGGCTTGAAGCTCCCGTTGCCCAGGTTGCGGTACTTCTTGATCTTCTCGTGCAGTTCCATGATCCCGTAGAGCAACGCGTCGGGGCGGGGAGGGCATCCTGGCACGTACACGTCCACCGGAATGATGTGGTCCACTCCCGGCACCACGCTGTACGATCCGAAGTACGGCCCGCCGCTGGTTGCGCATACTCCCATCGCGATGACCCAGCGGGGTTCGGCCATCTGCTCGTAAATTCGCTGGATGGGTGGCGCCATCTTCCAGGTGACGGTTCCCGCCACGATCATCAGGTCGGCCTGCCGCGGGGAGGCACGGAAAACTTCCATGCCGAACCGCGATATGTCGAACCGGCCCATGGCAGTCGCCATCATCTCGAAGGCGCAGCACGCCAGTCCAAAAGACACCGGCCAAAGCGCTGACTTGCGGCTCCAGTTCACCAGCGCGTCCACCGACGTGACCATCAGGTTTCGCTGCAGGTCGTCCGGTACCTCGATGGCGGGAACCTCGATCGGCGTTTGCGACGCGGCGATCAGTTCGTTCACCAGTTGACCTTCCGAGCGGTCGATGTCCCAGGTCCTGCTGTGCAGTGGCCCGCCGGACGACGGCAAGGTGAAATTGGTCGGTTCTGCCATTCTGTTTACCCCTGCCATTCCAGATCCCGCTTCCGCCAGGCGTAGGCCCAGGCCAGCAGCAGGATCCCGACGAACACCGCCATTTCTATCAGCGCAAACAGTTCCAGGGTCAGGAACTTGGTTGCCCATGGGTAGAGAAATACCACCTCAACGTCGAATATCACGAAGAGGATGGCGAACATGTAATACCGGAATTGGAACCTGTTCCACGTCCCGCCGATGGTCTGCACGCCGCACTCGTAGGTGTCGTGCTTGACCGCGTTCGGACGCGCTGGCCGTATCCCAAATCGGGAGAGCCCGTGCGAAGCGAGCAACATGCTACAGGGCACAACGATGGATATGACCAAAAAGATGGCGATCAGTCCATACTGGCCAAAGTAGTCTTCGAGCATAGCAGCGGTTTCTCTGATCGGCGTACCGAATGGTATGGATAATTGGGCGGCGGCATTATAGCATAATGGCTACTCCGATAAACCCAACCGAAGGCCATCCGATGCCCGACGCTTCGCCAACCCACGATTGGACCAGCCACTGCGTATCCGCCAACGGAATTCGCCACCATTATCTGGAATGGGGCGATCCGTCCAACCCACCGCTGCTGATGCTTCACGCCACCGGTCTATGCGCCTGGCCGTGGAAACCCATCGCCCGCCGGCTGGCCGGGAACTACCGGGTTCTGGCCTTCGACCAGCGCGGGCACGGCGATACCGACCGGTCTGACAAGGGTTACCGGTTCGAGTATGCCGGGGAAGACCTGGCTGCCATCGTCGATACGATGGACCTCGAATCGCCACGCGTCATCGGCCATTCCTCCGGTGGTTTGGCCGCCATCATCGCTTCCACCATATTGCCCGACAGGTTCGGCCGCGTGGTGCTGGTGGAGACCAGGGTCAGCAACGACGCCCCTTCTGCGCCCAGCCAGGACTTGAGCCGGCGCGCCGAACGCACTCGGATGAAGCGAGCCATCTGGGAATCCCGCGAGGCCATGTTCGATGCCTACCGCACGCGCGCGGCCTTCAAAGACTGGGAGGACGAGCCCTATCGCCAGTTCATTGATGGTGGTACCCGGCTGCTTCCTGACGGTCGCGCCGAGCTCAAGTGTCACCCGGAAACCGAGGCCACCTTCTACGGGATGCGTGACGATCTTGCCGTGGAGCCCTATCTGAGCGGGCTATCCGGAGATTGGCTGCTGCTCCTGGGCGACTATCCCGGGTCTCAGCGGCCCGACGACCCTGGCGTCAGGCGGTTCCGCGAATTGGTTCCCCGGTCTGATGTCAAACCCATGGGTAAGGGCACGCACTTCCTGCCCATGGAATATCCCAGCGATGTGCTCGGCGCAATTCAAGGTTGGCTTGGCGATTGACATGGCCAATGACTATCGCACCGCCAAGGTTCAGACTCCCGGCATCTGCCCAATAGGATAAGTTACTTGACCTCTTCAAATGCAAAATCCGGCCCGTTGGCCGGTCTCCGCGTCCTGGATCTGTCGATCATCGTGGCCGGCGGCACCGCCTCATCTTTGATGGCCGATTTCGGCGCCGATGTTATCAAGATCGAGCGACCAGGGTCGGGTGACCCGCTGCGCAATTGGGGCCCGTTTTACAACGGCGTGTCGCTGTGGTGGAAGGTACATTCCCGCAACAAGCAGTCCATCACCCTGAACATGGCCGACCCCAAAGGCCAGTCGCTGCTCAAACAATTGGCCTCCCAGGCCGATGTCCTGATCGAGGGATTCCGACCCGGAACCCTGGAACGCTGGAACTTGGGGCCGGCCGACCTGCACGCCGCCGACGTGAACCCCGGCCTCGTGATCCTGCGCTTCTCCGGGTTCGGGCAGACCGGTCCGTATCGGGACCGGCCCGGTTTCGGCACCATTGCCGAGTGCATGAGCGGTTACATCGGCATGACCGGTTTCCCGGACACGCCACCAAATCTTCCTCCAGTCCCATTGGCCGACGAGATCGCGGGGGTCTTTGGCGCCATGTCCGGCATGATGGCGATTTATCGCCGTGACGCCGACACGCGCGACGGTCGTCCCGGGGCCGGCCAAGTGGTCGACCTCAGCCTCTTTGAACCGCTCTTCCGCCTCTGTATTCCCCACCTCACCATCTACGACCGGCTCGGCGAAATCCGAGAGCGCATTGGTAACGACTTTCCGGATGCGGCTCCGCGCAGCCTCTATCGCACCGGCGACGATCGCTGGCTCGGCCTTTCCGCCACTTCGCAAAACACCTGGGAAGGACTGGCCCGCGCTATGGGGCTTGACGAGCTGCTGTCCGACCCGCGCTTCGCCAACAACGCCGCGCGCCTCGAGTCCAAGGACGCGCTGAATGAGGTGCTGCAGGGTTGGCTCGGTTCACGCGACATCGACGCCATCATGGACGAACTGATCCCGGCCGGTGGCGTGGTCGGGCCGGTTTACAACAGCGCCGACATCGTGGCTGATCCCCACTTCCAGGAGCGCGAAGACATCGTCGAAATCGCCGATCCTGAGCTGGGGAACACCCGGATGCTCGGACTTGTCCCGAAGTTTAGCGAGACCCCCGGAGAGCTGCGCCACATGGGGCCCTCGGTGGGAGAGCACAACTCAGCGGTCTACGGTGAATGGCTGGGCCTGTCCGAAGACGACCTTAGATCCCTCGCCACCGAAGGTGTAGTCTGATGGTGTCGGCCTCGGTGCTTGTCGTCGCCACCCGTAACCACGGCAAGATGCGAGAGTATCGGCAATTGCTCGCCGATTGGCCGGTGCGATTGATCTCGCTGGACGAAGCGGGAGTAGCCGGGGACGTCGAGGAGACTGGCGATACCTTCGCAGCCAACGCCCGCCTCAAGGCCGGCGAGTACGCCAGATTATCGAACCTGCCCACGATTTCGGACGACTCCGGCCTGGAGGTATTTTTCCTCGGCGGCGACCCCGGGGTGTATTCTGCCCGCTACGGCGGCGATGCCTGCCGGTCGGACGCCGACCGAGTTGACCTGTTGCTGCACAATCTCGACGGTGTGCCTTGGGATCGCCGGGTGGCCCGGTTCCGCTGTGTTACCGCGATCGCCGCACCTGGTGGCGCGGTTATCGGAACGGTCGTCGGCTCCATCGCCGGAATGATACAATCTCAACCAGAGGGTGAGCACGGTTTCGGTTACGACCCGGTGTTCCATCTTCCCACCTTCCGGCAGACCATCGCGCAGGTACCCTTGGAAATCAAGAACCGCATCAGCCACCGCGCCGACGCCGCCCGTAAAGCGCGTAGCGTCTTGCAGGCGTTGTGGGACAAATAGCAAAGCTGTCGCCCTAGTCATGATCACTGATCTGTTTGGCCGCCCCCTTCGGGATCTCCGTATTTCGGTCACCGACCGATGCAATTTCCGCTGCCCATATTGCATGCCGGCCGAGATCTTCGGCGAAGCGTACGAGTTTCTGCCCAAAGACGAGATTCTCACCTTCGAAGAGATCTCACGCCTGGCGGCAATCTTCGTCGACGCTGGCGTCAACAAGCTCCGCATCACGGGTGGCGAGCCATTGCTGCGCGTCGACCTGCCGAAGCTGATCGCTCAGCTGTCCGCCATCCCCGGTGCCGACGACATCACCCTGACTACCAACGGATACCTGCTCGCCCAACAAGCGACCCAACTGGCCGAGGCAGGTCTGGTCCGCATCACTGTCAGCCTGGATTCGCTGGATGACGAGGTCTTCAAGCGCATGAACGGGCGTGGTTTTGGAACCCGCCGCGTGCTGGACGGAATTGGGCGCGCGTCTGATGCCGGTTTGAACCCGGTCAAGATCAACGCCGTCGTTCAGAAGGGCGTGAATGACCACACCGTGGTGGAGCTGGCACGCCACTTCAAGGGAACCGGACACATCGTTCGTTTCATCGAATACATGGACGTCGGCACCCGCAACGGCTGGAAACTCGACGAGGTCGTGTCCGCCGCCGAGATAGTGGTCATGATCGACGCCGAACTGCCTTTGGAGCCCGCTGACCCCAATTACCTGGGTGAGGTCGCCAACCGCTGGCGTTACCGGGACGGCGCCGGCGAAATCGGCGTGATCGCCTCCGTGACCCAGCCCTTCTGTTCCAACTGCACTCGCGCCCGCCTCTCCACCGACGGCAAGCTCTACACCTGCCTGTTCGCGACCGACGGTGTCGACCTGCGCGGCCCAATGCGTAAGGGCGCCTCCAATGCCGAACTGGCCGACGTCATCGCCGGCGCGTGGAGCGTCCGACGGGACCGATACTCAGAAGAACGCGCCGAACTGACCGCGGCCGAAACTGCGAGTCGCCCCAAGGTTGAGATGTACCACATCGGTGGATGAAGGGGACCATGACAACCGAAAACTCCAGCAAGCCCGCTGATCGCCTGACGCACTTGGCCGAAGATGGCAGCGCCAGCATGGTCGACGTAGGTTGGAAACCCGTCACCGATCGCATGGCGCAGGCTTGCGGCTACGTGGTCATGCAGCCGGCTACTTTGGCTCTGATCCGCGATGGTTTGATGAAGAAGGGCGACGTGCTCACCATCGCCCAATTGGCCGGCATCATGGGCGCCAAGAAGACTTCCGAGCTTATCCCTTTGTGCCATCCCCTGCCATTGAACAAAGTCGACGTGCAGCTCGACCTGGAGGAAGCCGAAAGCCGGGTTCGCATCACCACGACGGCGACTACTTCCGGAAAAACGGGCGTCGAGATGGAAGCCCTGACCGCGGTCTCGGTGGCCGCCCTCACGGTCTACGACATGTGCAAGGCCGTCGACCGGGCCGTTTGCATCGATGGCGTCAGGCTGCTGCGCAAAACCGGTGGCCAATCCGGCGACATTGACCTGACCGTTGCCTAGCCGGCGCGCTTAGCGACCTCGGCAGCAAGCACGCGCACGGCCTCCGTCAAGTAAATCAGCCGCTCGTGGGCCGTCAAATCCAACGGCCGGTATTCCTCAACCTGGTCGACCTCCAGCACCCCGATCACGCCGGGGATCGCTGCAACGTCCAGTTCGGCGATCTCCCCATCCGGAGTTATGACGACGCATCCCAAGTCCGGCAATGGAGCCGGAATCGGGTCAAGCTCGACCGCTTGGATTGTTGTCATGCCCAGGAAAGCCGGAAACGGTTGCAGTTCCCTGCACAATTCCGACACCACGGTTTCTAGTCCGACAACCGCCCCCCATAGCGCGTGGTCCGCGTCGCCCGACCGATGCTGCACCGTCATTCGATTGACAACCCGGCTGCCACAGCCTTACCATGGATTGGTTTGCGGTAGCATCGGCGTCTGGTCGAGGCCGCTCGGTAGGCGACGTAGCTCAGAGGCAGAGCGGGCGCTTCATAAGCGCTAGGTCGTTGGTTCGAATCCATCCGTCGCCACCATCGCTCCCAGCGAGCGCAAAACGAAAGCCGGGTCATACGACCCGGCTCGTTTTTTCTGCGAATCTGGCGTGCTAGTCGTCCCTCTGACCGAACTCCTCGCCCAGTTCGCTCAGGAACTGTTCGATTTCCGGAGACAGCGCTACCGCATCTTCCTGGTTCGCGGTCTCCTCGGTCGTTTCACCATCGGCTTCGTTGGTGTCGTAATAGTCTTCCATCTGCTTGATGAGACCCTGCAAGTCCGAATTACGTTCCACCGCCGAGTTCAGTTCCCGGTATTGCCTCTGTCCACGCCGGGTTGGGGCGAGGTCCGCAGGGATTTCTGAATAGACGGAGGATAGGACCTCGATCATTCGCGCCGTCCCGTTATAGTCCTCGTCCAATTGGACATACTGCGGGAGATGCACCATGAAGTTAATGGCCTCAATCTCCAGTTTGTCGATACCGTCGGACACCAAGTTCATTATCGTCGTGGGGCCCTGGTAGGTGCTCCCGCGCAGTTTCAGATTGGGTACCGACCGCAGTTGTGGCACCGAACCGAGGGCGCCGGTGACCAGCAATGGGCGCGTGTGGGGCACCGCGTCGTACATTGCTCCCAGTCGGCAGTATCGTTTTACGTTGAATTTCTCCACGACCTCCAGGATCGAGTCGGTATACGTCTCGCTGTTGGCGTGGGGCTCACGAAGATGGAAAAACAGGTAGTCCGGGCCGTTTTCGGTTGTCGCATACCTGATGATGCTATTCGGAACGCGCACTCGCCGCTCGTTGTCCACCAAACGCATGTTGGGGCGATACCGGGTGAAATCGAAGAATTCGCCAGGCCGATGCAACCTGCCCAATTCCTTGGAGCCCAGGTATCTTTCCAAGCGGTTCAGGGTCAACGTGCCGACACTGCCGACGTCGACCCACGGGCGAATCATCGCGAATACGTGGGGATCCCGTAGTTCGGGAAGGGGTTCCTGAAGTTCAAAAGCGCCTACTTTCATGATGACGTTATCTTGCCAGAGTTGCCCTCGTAATTCAAGGTTTGCAGCGGTTGAACCGCCGTCACCATTGGCCTAAAATGCCATCATCCTGCGGTTACCGTCCGCGGAAGACCGCCCTCATCGCATTTTGCGCCCGATTGCCGGAGGCTTTTGATGATTACCACCTTTGACAGTTTGTACGCGGGCCACGTCGACATGGACGACGTGGGCTACGCCGGTACCGCGGTCAACGACCGCACTTTCTCGGACGAGTTCCTCGCCACCGCGTTCGACAAGGGGGTGGCCATCGCGCAGACCCTCGACAAGAATGGTTACGACACCTTCTGGATGGCGGAGCACCACTTCCAGCCCGAGGGCTACGAGTGCATTCCCAATCTGTTGATGTTCATCGTCCACTTGGCCCACGTCACCGAGCGACTGCGGTTCGGCTGCGGTTTCAACATCGCTCCCATGTGGCACCCTCTTCGCCTGGCGGAGGACTTCGCCATGGCTGACTGGCTCACCAAGGGCCGCGTCACCTTCGGCGTCGGTCGCGGTTATCACACCCGCGAAGTCGAGTCCCTCGGCTCCCCGCTCATGGATCAACCCGCCAACCGTGAGCTCTTCGAGGAGCAGGTTCAGGTGATCTTCAAGTCCTTCAACGAGCGCTCCTTTGCCCACCACGGCAAGCACTACGACTTCCCGCCGCAGGTGCCCTACCGCGGCTACGAACTCGAAGAAATCACCCTCGTTCCCCGTCCCAGGACCCTCCCGGTCGAATGCTGGCAGCCTATCCAGGGCGGCACCGGGCGCGCGCTCGAATTCATGGCCCAAATGGGAATCAAGGGCGTAATCGGCGGCGGCTCGTCCGAGGGCGGCGCCATGGACGGCATCATGCACGCCTACCGCGATGCGTTGCAGCGACATGGCAAGCCCAACGCCGAACTGGGCGAGGACCTGGCCGTCGGTTTCCACTTCCATATCGCTCCCACCGTTGAGGAAGCCGCTCGGGCAACCGGCCGGTTCTACGAAGAGAACCTCAAGATGTTCGGCCCACTGCGCCTCACCCGCGGCCTTACCGAGCAGCAGATCCGCGACATCAGCGACCCCCGCGTGGCTCCCAACGCCGGCCTTCCCAGGGTTGAGGACGCGATCGAGAACGGCAGTGTCCTGGCCGGCCCGCCCGACATGATCATCGAAAAGCTCAAAGGCGTGGAGGAACGATATCCCGGTTTGTCGCGGATCCAGGTCGGCCAGCCGGTCGGCACTCCGCAAAGCGTCATCCTGGAACAGCTCCAGTGGTTTGCCGAGGAGATCATGCCCGCTTTCAAGGAGACCAAGGTCGAGGTTGCCGTGCCTGCCGACAACTAGGCACGCCACAACGGTCAATCACCGGCGTAGGGGCGAATAACGATTCGCCCCTACTTTTGTTCCGCTGCTATCGCCGCGCAATTGACAGCGCGACGCCGACGATCAGCCGGCCCGCCTGTTATCCTGAATGTCTACCTTTCACGAGGAGGCTTCATAATGCCTGAGATAACCGAATACTCGTCCGGCTCCCCATCCTGGGCCGACCTGCTCTGCAAAAACGGGCCGGCCGCCAAGGACTTCTACACCAGCCTCTTCGGCTGGACCTGCGACGATCATCCTGCCGGTCCCGACATGGTCTACACCATGTTCTCCCACGACGGCGTTCCCGTCTGCGCCTCAGCTGAACCCGGTCCCGGCCAGGAAAACCTGCCTCCCCATTGGAGCGTCTACGTGACCGTTGACGACCTGGACGCTGCCGTAGCCCGAGTCCGCGACGCCGGCGGTACCGTGCTGATGGAACCCTTCGACGTGATGGACGTCGGCCGCATGTCGATCATCCAGGACAAGGAAGGCGCATTCCTCCGCCTGTGGTATCCACTAAAGCACGCCGGCGCCGGCAAGATGCACGAGCCCGGCGCCCTCTCCTGGTTCGAGCTGGCCACGACCGACACCGAGTCTGCTTCAACCTTTTACACTCAGGTACTACAGGCCGAAGCTGGACCCGACCCCAACACTGACTTTCCTTACACCCTCCTCAAGGTCTCAGGCATACAGATCGCCGGCATCATCCAGATTGGAGACGACTGGGGCCCGGTACCGCCAAACTGGGGCGTTTACTTCGGCGTAGATGATGTGGATGCCGTCGCCGCCAAAGCTGGGGAGCTCGGTGGCGGGGTCATCGTAGAACCCCGCGACATCGAGGATTTCGCCCGATTTGCCGTCCTCAGGGACGCCGAAGGAGCCGTGTTCAACATCCTGCGCGTCAACGAGTGGTGATTGCCACGACCGCAATCACCGGTAGGTAACCTCGGGGCGGGAGCACTTATCCCGCCCCTAAATCGATCACTGGAATGTTCCCGGCGGGTAGTTTTCCAGCCACCACCGCGCTATTTCATCCCGCCTCGCGAACCAGACCCCAGGATGCGTGCGCGCGTAGCGCAGGAATCGGTCCAACGCTCGCGAACGTGCCGGCCGTCCAGCGATCCGGCAATGCAGCCCTACTGACATCATCTTGGGGTGTGTTCTCCCCTCCTCGTACAGCACGTCGAAGCTATCCTTGAGGTACTCGTAGAAGTCGCCCACGCTGTTGAGGCCACCCCGCCAGAACCGCGCGTCGTTGGTCTCGAAGCTGTACGGCAGCACGGGCCACGGCTTGCCATGCACCTCCGTGTAATACGGCAGATCGTCGTTGAACACCCCGCTGTCGTAGACGAAGCCGCCCTCCTCTACCACCAACTCCCGAGTGTTGACACTGGGGCCATACCGGGTGAACCAACCGACCGGTCGCTCACCGGTGGTCCTGGTCAACGACTCCACAGTCATGCGGATGGCCTCCGCCTCCTCGTCCCGGCTCTTGTTGTGGTATTCCTCCCAACGGTAGCCGTGCCCGCAGACCTCGTGGCCCCGTTCGACCACCGCCCGCGCCACTTCCAGGTTCCGCTCGAACGCCACCGCGCAGGAGAAGAACGTGCTCTTCACGCTGTACTTATCCAGCAGGTTGAGGATCCGCCAGACTCCCACCCTGCTCCCGTACTCGAAGAACGACTCGTTGAACAGGTCCCGCTGCCCCGCCGGCACCGGAGACGGCACCTCGTTGTTCGTCTCGTGATACCCGTCGCCGTCCAGCAACGACGCCTCGCTCCCCTCCTCATAGTTCACCACCACCGATATCGCAATCCGCGCTCCCCCCGGCCACTCGACCACCGGAGGCTTCTCCCCGTAGCCAATAAAATCTCGTTGTTCGCCTGCCATGCTGGTCAATCCTGTGGGTGAGTTTGGGATACCGCCTGGACGTTCGGTGCGTGCTTTCAATGCCCGCGGCTGCGCGCTGCGCTCCAACTGTCGGGTGTGCAGTTCGACCATCAACCGTATCCGCCGGCAGAATAACCCAATCGTTCCAACTGGACAATTCCACTTGTACGGTACAAAATGCGGCAAGATCGGGTAAATGTCGAACCATTGCCCAGGGTGATCATAATGACAACCCCCACCGCTTCTACCCAGAAACTGACGCCTCTGCTTTTCCTCGAGCGCAGCGCCGCCGTGTATCCGCACCGAGCGGCGTGCATCTATAACGGCGCCGTCACTACCTACGCTCTGTTTTACGAACGCGTGTGCCGCCAGGCGGCCGCTCTGCGCAGTGTTGGCGTGGGTCCCGGCGATCGTGTCGCTTTCCTGCTGCCGAACCTGCCTTCCATGCTCGAAGCCAACTTCGGACCCATGGGCATCGGCGCCGTGTTGGTCGCCCTGAACATTCGCCTCTCGCCCCGCGAGATTGCCTACATCCTCAACCACTCCGGTTCAAAGGTGCTCGTCTTCGACTCCGAGCTGGCCGACACCGTGCGCCAGTTGCGTGATGACTGTCCGGGCGTCGAGACCTACGTCCAGGTGCGGGATACCACGCCCTTGGCTACGGACATCCCCGGCCCAGAATACGAACAGTGGCTCGCGTCCGTGGACCCTCTCCCGGAGCTCCTTGGACCGGCCACCGAGAACGATACTCTCACCATCAATTACACCTCCGGCACCACCGGTATGCCCAAGGGTGTCGAATACACCCCTCGTGGCGCCTACCTCAACGCCCTCGGCGAGGCCATGGAAATGGGCATGAACTGGCGAAGCATCTACCTGTGGACGCTGCCCATGTTCCACGCCAACGGCTGGTGCTTCCCCTGGGCCGTGACCGCTGTTGGTGGGGCCCATGTCTGCTTGAGACGCGTTGAACCCGCCGAGGTGTACCGCCTCATTCGCGAGGAATCCGTCACCCACCTGTGCGCCGCTCCCACCGTGCTCACTGGTCTCTACGCCGCGCCCGAGGCCGCCTCTGCAGACCTCTCCGGCCTGACCATCATGACCGCCGGCGCCCCTCCCGCTCCCCAGGTCATCCGTACCGTCGAGGGCATGGGCGCCGAGATCATCCATGTCTACGGCCTGACCGAGACCTACGGCCCCTGCACCGTCGCGGCCGGCCAGCCCGATTGGGACACCATGGACAGCGAGGACTTGGCTCGCGTCAAGGCCAGGCAGGGCGTCCCCTTCATCGTGTACGGCTCGGGTCTCCGCGTCGTCGACGAGGAAATGGCTGACGTCCCCCGCGACGCCGAGACCATGGGCGAAGTCGTCATGCAGGGCGACGCCGTGATGAAGGGCTACTACGACGACGCGGACGCCACCGCCGAGGCCTTCCGCGGCGGTTGGTTCCATTCCGGCGACCTTGCCGTGCGCCACCCGGACGGTTACATCGAGCTGCAGGACCGGTCCAAGGACATCATCATCTCCGGCGGCGAGAACATCTCCAGCCAGGAAGTTGAAAAGGTCATCATGGAACATCCCGGCGTGCTCGAGGTCTGCGTAGTTGGCGTGCCCGACCAGCGCTGGGGCGAGGTTCCCAAGGCCTTCGTGGTGCCGCGCGGTGGCGGCCAACTGACGGCCGACGAGATCATCGATTTCACCCGCGACCGCATCGCCCACTTCAAGGCGCCCAAGAGCGTCGAGTTCGGCGACCTGCCCAAAACTGCTACCGGCAAGATCCAGAAGTACATCCTTCGGGATAAGGAATGGCAGGGCCAGGAGCGCCGCATCCAGGGTTCGCAGGTGTAACCCGCAACTTGGCGATCCCACGAACCCCAACGAGGAGGACAGGTATGGAGTTCGGACTCTTTCTCGAGTTTCCCCGCCCACTTGATGGCGACCATCACGACGCCTTTACCCAGTCGTTCCGTCTGGTGCAGGAAGCTGAAGACCTGGGCGTTGCATCCGTGTGGCTCGCCGAGTACCACTTCAACATGGAGCGCGTGTTGGCTTCGCCTGTGATGATCGCGACCGCCATCGCCGCCAAGACCAGTACCATGCGTATCGGCACCGCCGTCTACTGCCTGCCGCTGGGCCATCCGATCCGCGTCGCCGAGGAAATGGCCACGCTGGACCACATCAGCGACGGTCGCGTCGAACTGGGTGTTGGCCGGGGTACTTTCCCCAATGTCCACGAAGGTTTCAACGTGGGCTTCGAAGAGAGCCGCAGCCGCTTCGACGAGTTTCTCGAGATCGTCGTCGCCGCCTGGACCCAGGAGACCTTCTCTTTCCACGGCGAACACTACTCGTGCGATGAGCTCACGGTCACTCCCCGGCCCTACCAGCAGCCCCATCCGCCCGTCACGGTGGGTGTGACTTCGGCGGAGAGCTTCCCCATCATCGGGGCGATGGGATACCCGCTGATCGTCAATCCGTCCCGCGTCTTCACTCTGGCCGAGCTGCAGGCGGCAATGGCCGAATACCGCTCCGCCTGGAAGGCCGCCGGCCATCAGGGAGAGGGCAAGGTGGGCCTGCGGGTGCCAATCTATGTCCATGAGGACGCCGAACTGGCTTACCGCAACCCCAAGGAATCCGCGATGAACTCGATGTCCCGCCTGGGCGAGCGCGTCGGTTCCTATGCCGGCCGCACCGGAACCCTGGGCGACTGGGCCGAGCAGAGCCGCCGGATCCTGGGCATGGACTACGACGACTGGTTGCGCGACAAGGTGGTGTACGGTACGCCCGACTCGGTCACGGAGCGGTTGGCGGAGCTGGAGGAGACCCTGGGGCTGGACCAGCTGATCTACGAAATCAATTACGGCAACCTGATGCCCGACGATATGCAGACGGCGTCCCTGCGCCTCTTCAACAAGAAAGTCTTGCCAAAACTGACATGATCCGCGAGAAGCAGCGGCGCGGTTGTTCGCGCCCCTAACGGTTGAAAACGTCCTTCGGTAACCCTGATTGCCTGATTATCGATCCGAGTGTGCCCGGTTTGACATCCTCTCTTGGCCTGCTAAATGACAAGACCACTACCCAACTCTTGCCATTGCGGTACGCCCGATACACTCGGTGACTTCCTTTCCCGTAGCGCGCGAAACGGAACCCGTTTTCTTCCAAAACCGAGATGACATCCCTGTATGTCATGCGGAAGGCGTCACTGAAAACTCGGCACGGTGAATGCCTCTGCCTCCCGCGCCAAGTTTCAACGCAGATGTAAACCCGAAGAGTTTTGACGCAATCGCCAGCCGGAACCGAATGTTCAGCGGAGCTTTCCGGTTCAGCAACGTGCGCCGTTCGATTTCGGGCAATTCCCACACATAATCGACAAACGTCTCGACCGCGTCCGACAGCTCGCTACGCACCTGCTCGAAAGTCTCGCCCTCTGCCGCTATGTCCAAGTCCACGCACAAGGCTTCCCAATCGCCAGGCTTTCCCCACGCGTAACACGTCAGCTTGCGCATCGCGACCCTCCCGAGGCTACCAGGGCTGGAGCGTCATGCCCAGGTAAAGCAGACTTTGCCCGTCCCGCCGGCTTCAAATAGCTTGTAGGCCGCGTCTGCCTCGTCCAGCGTGAACCGGTGGGTGAACAGGTCCTTCAGCGGGACCTTCCGGTCCACCACGAACCGCGCGACCTCTGCCAGTCCGTTCAGGCTGAACGTCCACGACCCGACGATGGTCAGCTGCTTGTGGATGATCTGCGGGCTGACGTCGAAAGTCGTGGTATTGCCCTCGCCCACGAAGCACACCCGGCCCCACAGCATCGCCGAATCCACCGCGTTGATCCGAGCCTCCGGTCGGCCCGTGCAGTCCAGGGTCGCCGGCGATCCCTCGCCGTGCGTCAACTCGCGAATCGCCTCCACCGGGTTCTGCGTTCCGGCGTCAATGCAAACGTCGGCTCCCAGGCTTCGCGCCAGCTCCAGTCGTTCCGTGTCCACGTCTACCGCGATCACCCGCGCGCCCATCGCTTTGGCGAACATCGTTCCGCTGGCTCCCACCGGCCCCTGACCGAAAATCGCCAGCGTGTCGTCGCCGGAAAGATTCAACCGCTTCAACGCCCAGAACGCTGTCCCCGTTCCGCACGCGCACGCCGACCCTTCGTCGAAATCAAGCCCGTCCGGCATCTTGACGCATGTGTACGCCGGACAGATCAGGTAGTCCTCGTGTCCCCCGTTCGCTCCGGTGCCGTATACCACCGATCCATGAAGGCACATCTGCGTGTATCCAATGCGGCACATCGTGCACGCTCGGCAGCCGGTGTAATGGTGCATCATCACGCGGTCACCTACTGCAAGCTCAGTAACGCCGGCCCCGATCTCGGCGATCACCCCGCAAGGCTCATGCCCGGCGACCTTCAAGTTCGTCGGGTCCCCGCGCTCGGCTTTGGGCGCCCGGTAGTGCCGCAGATCGCTCCCGCACAGGCCGGAGGCTTTCATCTGGATAACCACTTCGCCGGCCCCGGGGTGTGGATCCGGCAGCGTGCGGATTTCGACTTCCTTGTCTCCCGTGAAAACTACGCCACGCATCTTTGAACCTCCTGTGGTCCAGCCTCGCCGATTGCCTACGGATCGATCAAAACGCCTGGGTTCAAAATACCGTTGGGATCAACTGCTCGCTTCGCCGCCCGCAGCGCCTCTGCAAACGGGTCCGGCCGCTGCCCGTCGTACCACGGCCGGTGCGTGCGTCCCACCGCGTGGTGGTGTGTGATCGTCCCGCCCGCGGCCATCACGGCGTCGGACGCTGCCTGCTTGATCTCAGCGTGCGCCTCCAACTCCCCACCTACTCGGCCCAAACCCTCGAACGTGTAGTACGGCGCCGGCCCGTCCGGATATACGTGGGTGAACCGGCATGACACGCGGCCACCACCACACGTCCGCTGCAGTGCCTCTCCCAACGCTCCCCGCACCATCTCGTCCAACGTCGGCCACCGCTCCCACGTGATCGCGGTCTCCAGCGTCTCGGCTACGATCCCGAACCCAATCGTCGCGTTCCGTTCGTACGGCGCGTTGATGAAGGAGTCCCGCCAGTTGCCTACCGCACCCTGTCGCCCTGCCGATGACCCCGACCGTTCGGCGGCGTCGGCGATCACGATATCGTCCTCGTTGATCGTACCGCCGGCATCCCTCGCGATGACCACCGCCTGTCGGATGTTTTCGCCCTGCGGAATTTCAGCCGATTCGAAGCCAACGATCAGCAGCGCCTGCTTGCCGTCCAGACCGGCGAAGTCTTCCGCTTCCGCTGGGTCCAGCACCCTCAGGTTGGCCGGCCACTGTTTCGCCTGCGCGATCAGCCGAGCGCCTTCCGACGCCGCGTCAAAACCCTCAAACACCACTCCCGCCGACGCCCGGAATCGCGGCCGCGCCTGCATCCGCATCCACGCCTCGGTGATGATCCCCAGGATACCCTCGCTGCCGATCACCATCCGGTCCGGAGAGGGCCCGGCGCCGCTTCCCGGCAGCCGCCGCGATTCCCAAATCCCTGACGGCGTCACCATCCGCACCGACTCCACGAAGTCATCGATGTGAGTATGGTTCGTCGCGTAGTGCCCGCCGCTCCGCGTGGCGATCCAGCCTCCCAGCGTCGAGAACTCAAAGCTCTGCGGGAAGTGCCGCAGCGTGTATCCGTGGGGCCGTAGCTGCGCTTCCAAACCCGGACCCAGCGCTCCCGCCTGGATGCGCGCCGCTCGGGAGGTTTCGTCCACCTCGAGCACCTGGTCCAGGCGCGTCAGGTCTATCGTGCATACCTTGTCCGCCTCAGGAGGCTCGACGCCCGCTACCACAGTGCTCCCACCTCCATAGGGAATCGCCACGATGTTCGAGTTGGCGCACCAATCCAGCACCCGCGTGACCTCTTCCTCGGTGCGCGGATAGGCGATTACGTCAGGAGGGTTGGGAAAATCACAGTTGAAACCGCGGATGCGATCCCGGAAGCTGCGGCCGTAGGTATGCGCCGCCCGATCGTGGTCGTCCATCGTGCAAAACTCGGCAACCAGCGGGTGCGGCGTAAAGCGCGGCTGCCGGAGGTTGAGACCGGCGTCGGTGGGAGGCGTGGGCGCGGGAAGCGATGCGCCATATCGCCCGTGGATCCGCTCCGCCATCGCAGCATAGTCCGCCGGCGACGGCTCACGGTCTTCCATCCCCCAGGCCCAGAAACTGCGGCGCGCCATCGCGTCCCTCCTGTTCGGGCAAAAATAATGGTCGGGGTGAGTGGATTCGAACCACCGACCTCCACGTCCCGAACGTGGCGCGCTAGCCACTGCGCTACACCCCGACTATGTTCAAATTGTAGCATACCCGCAGGCAGGCCTCGCAAACCGCTCACGGTGCGATTGCGTATGATGGTCAATCAAAAGGGGGCTGTAGAAATGCGTAGCCGAAACTTGAGAAGGGCCTGGATACCCACACTGCTGCTGTTCTTGGCGGCAATGGCGCTCGCCTGCGGGGGCGCGGCGGAGTCGGCGCCGGCGCCGGCTCCTGCCGCGCCGTATGCTGAGGACACCACCGCCACTCTAGGGCTGGAGGTTGAACGGCTACGTTCGGGCCCGCCGGGCGCACCCGGTCCGGCCGGAGCCGATGGAGCCGCTGCCGCCGCGACTGCTGTTCCGCGACAGGCCTCGGCGCAGCAAGCACCCGCCGCGCCGGCCGCCGCGGCGGCGGAACGCACGGTAAAAGAGTCGTCTGACGGAGGACCCTCGCAATCGGTGCAATCGCAAACGGCGCGTCACCTCATCGTGGAGTCGTGGATGAGCGTGGAAGTTACCGACATTGACGGAACCGTTCGGCGGGTTGAATCGCTGGCCGTTCAGAGCGGAGGGTGGGTCGAATCGTCCGAAGTCTTTGGGGAAGCTGGTTACCGTTCCGCCACCGTCCGAATTCGCGTGCCGGCTGACCGCCTGGACAGCGGCCTGGACTCCTTGCGCTCACTGGGACGGGTCACCGATGAAGGAGTGTCGTCCACCGACGTGACCGAGCGCCTCATCGACAACGAAGCGCGCCTCACTGCCTGGTACGCCCAGGAGGAGCGCCTCGTCACTCTGCTGGAAAACGCTCCCACGGTTGAGGACATCATCCAGATCGAGCAGCGCATCGCCGAGGTTCGCTCCGATATCGAGCACGTTGAAGCGACCCAGCGGGATCTGACGGGCCGCGTGGCGACTTCGCTGATCACGGTCAACCTCCGTCTGCCCGGACGTTACGCTGCCGATCCCCCGGTGGGTAATCTTGAACTTTCCACCGGCGACCCGTCCGCCGCCGCCGATGCCACCATCGCCCGCGTCGACGCTTTGGACGGCTACGTGGGCCAGAAGCGATCGTACGACGAGGGCGGCGGCCGGGCGGTTGACCTGATTGTGTTCGTCAAGCCTGCCGACCTGGCCCCACTGATGGACTACGCGGCGACCCTGGGCGCGCCGTCCGGCCGGCAGCTCACCTCCGTCGGCCCGGCGCCGCTCAACGAGGTGCCCAATGCCCGCCTCACGTTGGCCATTCGCTCCAACGTGAACCTGGAGGCATCTTTGGCGCTGTCCGCGTCCGATCCGCTGTCCGTCGCCGAGCAGATCCGGTCGCAGGCCGAATCTCTGGGCGGCTACGTGGACAGCTGGAGCGAAACCAGGCGGGATGAGGACAAATTCGTCACCATGGAGATGGCCCTGGTGGTCAAGTCATCCGACCTGCGGGACATCATGGAATACGGCGCCGGGCTGGGCAACATCGAGCGCTGGAATTACAGCGCGTTTGGCCAGGACCCCGCGTCGGACGCTCCGGACGCCAGGCTTCAGGTATCGGTGTTCACTCCGCGTTCGGACTTCGAAGAAGCGCTGATCCTCTTCCCCGTCGTCGCCGTCGTGATTGTCGCCATAGTCGTAGCGGCAATCGTCCTGCTCCGCCGTCGCCGCCGCAACCGTGCCGCGGGAGTCCGCGAGGTGGCGGACCTGGAGCCCGCGGGGAGTGAGTAACTCAGTCGGCGGCGACCGGTTGCCGCGCTGGCCGTCGCCGTCGCCGGCTCCGCGCCGGAGCTTCAGCTGGCGAGTCCGGCGCTATTTGGGCAGACTCCGCCGCCGCTTCCATGGCCGTTCGCATTTCATCGACAAACGAGGCCACGCGGCGCAGCGCTCTTCCCAGTCGCTCGATGCCGAAATCCGTGTCACCGGCGGTCCGGACTTCCATGTCCCGCCGGCCGACCCGGATACCGCGTCCCATCTTGTTCTGCAAGGCCTGCCTGGCATCGCCCACCGGATGCCGGAACACGACGGTGATGATCCCGTCATTGCTGCTCGTCATCGATTCGACCCCCGCTGAGGAGCCCAGGCAACGCAGGTCCGTAACCGCCAACAGGTTGCTTACTTCCTGCGGCACCGGCCCGAACCTGTCTTCCATGTCCGCCTGGACCGCCGCGATCTGCTCCCGGTCGGCGACATTGGATAGCCTCTGGTAGAAGGCCAACCGCGCCGGCATGTGCGCGATGTATTCCGAAGGTATGGAGGCCGGAACCTGCAGATCGATCCTCGGAGGAGACTCCGCTTTCGCGCTCGCGTCGCCTGCGCCGTGATTTGACAGGTTCTGCACTGCCTCGTTGAGCAACTCCGAGTACATGTTGAGTCCCACAGCGTGGATCTGCCCGCTCTGGTCGGCTCCGAGAAGGTTGCCGGCGCCGCGGATCTCCAGGTCGCGCATGGCGATGCGGAACCCCGCTCCCAGTTCGTTCGCTTCCAGTATCGCGTGGATGCGTTTGCTGGCCGCCTCGCTTATTTCCTGGTTGTCGGGCAGCAGCAGGTAGGCGTAGGCCCGGTGGTCTCCACGGCCCACTCTCCCACGCAGTTGGTACAGCTGTGCCAGCCCAAAGCGGTCGGCCCGGTCGATGATGATCGTGTTCACGTTGGGCATGTCCAGGCCCGACTCGATGATCGTGGTGCAGACCAGCACGTCCGCCTCTCGGTTGGCGAACGTCACCATCACCTCTTCCAATTCCGACTCCGGCATCTGCCCGTGGCCCACGAGTATGTGGGCTTCCGGGACGAGTTTCCCCAACTCCTCCGCGACGTTGTTGATGGTCCGCACCCGATTGTGCAGGAAGAACACCTGCCCATCCCGCTCCAACTCGCGAAGAATCGCCTCACGCACCGGCTCGGCGCTGTCCTCCGCGACGAAAGTCTTTACCGGCAGCCGCGCTTCCGGTGGAGTGTGGATCACGCTCATGTCCCGCACCCCCGCCAGCGCCATGTGCAGCGTCCGGGGGATCGGAGTTGCGCTCAGCGTCATCACGTCGACTTCGGCCCGCATCTGTTTCAGGCGCTCCTTGTGCGCCACTCCGAACCGATGCTCCTCGTCGATGATCACCAACCCCAGGTCTTTAAACCCCATGTCCTTTTGCAGGATGCGGTGGGTGCCGATCACGATGTCCACCATGCCGGACTTCGCGGCCTGCACCACCTCTTCCTGCTCTTTATGCGTTCGGAACCGGCTCAGGACCGCGACCTTGACCGGATAGGGAGCCAGCCTTTCCGCGAATGTGGCGTAATGCTGCTGCGCCAGCACCGTGGTCGGTACCAGCACCGCCACCTGCATTCCCTCATTGACCGTTTTGAACGCCGCCCGCAGCGCGACTTCGGTTTTGCCGTAGCCCACGTCCCCGCAAATCAGGCGGTCCATGGGCTTGTCGTCTTCCATGTCATTCTTGACTTCGTCGATCGCCTGCATCTGGTCCGGCGTTTCCTGGTACGGGAAAGAGTCCTCAAGGTCTTGCTGCCACGCGGCGTCGGGACCGAAGCGATGTCCGTTCACCGTTTCCCGGACCGCGTAGAGCCGGAGTAATTCTTCGGCTATCTCCCGTGCCGCGCCGCTGGCTTTTTCCTTGATGCGTTGCCATTCGCTGCCGCCCAACCGGGTTAGGGTCGGCGGCTGGTCGGTGGCGGCCACGTATGCTCCCAACCGGTCCAGCTGTTCGGTAGGCACGTACAACCGGTCGTCTTCCGCATATTCCAGCACCAGGTACTCGCGGTCGTCACCGGCCGATTCCAGGTGCGTTGTGCCCACAAACTTGGCGACCCCATGGTCGATGTGAACTACGTAGCTTCCTGGAGTGAGGTCCCCCAGCGACACCGCGTCGCCCAAATCCCGCTTCGCGCGCGACGGCCGGTAGCTTCTGCGTTTGACCGTACCGAACAGCTCCGCGTCGCTGTAAACCGCAACCGCCGGTTCGCTATTGGTCGCCTCGGTCTGCCAGCCGCGGCTCAGCGCTCCGGTCAGCACCTGTACCCGGCTTGCCCTCGGTCGGGCTGGCACGCTGTCCGTCAGCGTCGCGGCGACGCCGGCCTCTTCCAGGACCTGGACCAACCGCGAGGCATGCTGGGTCACCGCCACCACCGCGCCGCCTTGGGCGACCCTCTCGACCACATCGTCGGTAAAATGGGCAAGCCCCGCGCTCCGCTCAGGCAGCGCCTGCAACGCGTTCGGCGACTCTTCGGTGCCCCAGCGCTCCATGCTCACCATGGTTATGCCGGAAGCGTTCATTCTTTCGGTGATGCTAGCCCAATCCGTGGACGGCGATGGAAAACCGTGCGGCAGTTCACCGCGGTCCTGCCGGTTGCTCCGCTGTTGCTCGTACTTCGCCTCCTGCTCTTCTGCCTCCCCTGACAGCCGGTTGGGCCGGTCCGTCACGACTATGCTGTCTGCCGGAATGTAATCGGCCAGCGTGTGCCGGTTGAGGAATGCGTTGTAAAAGGCCAGCGTTTCCGGGTTCGGATCGGCAAGTAAATTACCCAGCTCTTCCTGGAATCTCGCGACGGTGGCGCCGTTGCAAGAGCTCAGGTCGATGCGGCTCCGGCGCTCGTCGAACCATTCGGTATCGCACAGACCGGGCAACTGTTCCCGCGCCGCCACGATGGCCACGCGCTCGGCGTCGCCCACGGACCGCTGGGACTCGGGATCGAATTGCCGAATCGTATCGATTTCGTCGTCCCACAACTCCACCCGGTAAGGCAAGTCAGCGTTGGTCGGATAAACATCCAGGATGCCTCCCCGCAGGCTGAAAGTGCCCGGGGTTTCGACCTGCGGTTCCCGCTGGTATCCCAGTTCGACCCAGGCGGCGAGCAGGGCATCAATCGACTCGATCCTCTGCCCTTTGGTCAATCCTCCGGCACCCTTCACGGTAGGGTGTCGGCCAAGCGCCAGCTCAGGAGGCAGCGTCAACCTGAGCGCCGAGGAGAGCGACGCCACAACCAGTGGTATCGCCCCATCGGCTTCGCTCGCGTCGTATCCTGCCAACGCCGCCAGCGCGGAAAGTCGCTGGTTACCCGAGCGCGCATCCACGGACAATCGCTCGAAGGGCAACACTTCGGGCTCGGGCAAGAGGTGAACTGCCGCGTCGTCACCAAGGTATTCCAACAGTTGGTCGTGAAGCCGCCTCGCGTCCTCCAGCCTGGGGGTGATGACCACCAGCGGTCGCTGCCGCAGTTGCCAAAGCGCGCCCACGTACACTGCCTGGTGGTCGCCGTCGATTGCCAGAGATCCTCGGGCGCCCGCCCGCTCCAGGTTGCGCAGATGCTGCCGCATCCTGGGTTGTGCTGCAAATACCGAAAGTAGTCCGGTTAACGCCATGATTCACCCAAGTACAAAAATTGTCATCCTAAACACGCCGATACGGGACTGACCGTGGGCCAGCCCCGCGCGAAAATTGTACGCTTGCGCGGCCCTCCTGTCCAAGCGCCGGCGTTGGCCGCCAAGATCAGAGTTGGCCGCCAAGATCAGAGTTGGCCGCCAAGATCAGAGTTGGCCGCCAAGATCAGAGTTGGCCGCCAAGATCAGAGTTGGCCGCCAAGATCAGAGTTGGCCGCCAAGATCAGAGTTGGCCGCCAAGATCAATCGATCGCCCAGAACACTCCTGCGTCGCGCCACCGAGACTGGCATTTGAAAACGCTGCGGGGAAACACCCGCGGTCAACCTCTCAAACCACCGCCGGGTGGCGCCACTGGCCAGCCGAAATGTCACGACCGTACCAAGTGATATAATTCACTAACCTCGCCCGTGTAAGCCCGGACCGTTGTGATGTCAGCCTCGCGGCATAATATTGAGCCCTCTACCATGCCGCTCCTTTGTGGCGAGTTTTCTCGCTCGTCTCCCTACCGCCGAATAGTGGTCAAGGCCGGCACCAGTGTGCTTACCGAAGCCTCCGGCAACGCCCTGGATATCGACGTGATGCGCGACCTGGTTTCCCAGATTGCCGAGCTCCAGACGGTCGACGAAACGCAAATGCTCCTGGTCACTTCAGGCGGGATCGCCGCCGGCCGTCAATCCGCTGCAGAAACCCCCGGCGCCCCCGCGATCCCCGACATACCGACCCGTCAGGTCTTCGCGGCCTTGGGCCAAAGTCGGCTGATGCGTATCTATGCTGACCTGTTCGCCCGCCACGAAATCAGTATCGCCCAAGTGTTGCTCACCCTTCACGACCTCTCCCAGCGACAGTCGTACCTCAACGTGCGCAACACCCTGTTGTCCCTCCTCGATCTTGGAGTTGTCCCCATCGTCAATGAGAACGACGTGGTGGCGACCGACGAGATCGGTGAGGTTTTCGGCGACAATGACCGCCTTTCCTCGCTCATCGCCGCCCTGATCGACGCTGACCTGCTCATCATCCTGTCCGACGTCGACGGTCTCTATACCGCCGACCCCGGCTCCGATCCCTCGGCCACCCGCATTGAAGCCGTGGACTTTGTCGACGACAGCGTTTTCGCCATGGCCGGCGAGCACCGGAACGCTTGGGCCCGCGGCGGAATGCCTACCAAGCTCCACGCGGCCCACCTGGTCACCACCTCAGGGATCGGCATGACGATCTGCCGAGGACGTAACCCCGAGTCCTTGTTGCGAGCAGCCCGAGGCGAGTCCGTTGGCACTTTCTTCAAACCGGCCCGAAGCAAACTTGAGGCGCGCAAGCGTTGGATGCTATCTCGGGTTGGCGACAGCGGTTGGGGCCAAGTCGTCGTCGACGATGGCGCGGTCGCTGCCCTCCGCCGTGGCGCGGTCAGCCTGCTCCCCGCCGGCGTCCGTAGCGTCGTGGGTGACTTCAGTCGAGGCGATATCATTTACGTGTCCGACTTGACCGATCAGCACGTCGCCTGTGGTATCGCAAATTATTCGGCGGCCGATGTGGGAAGGATCCGCGGAATGCGCTCCGACCGGATAGTCGACACCCTCGGATACCATTACGGCCAGGAAGTGATCCACCGTAACAACTTGGTCCTGATTTAACTGAGATCGCGCACCCGTGTCGGGAGAATCGAGATATGAACGCCGCCGACCGCCTCCGCCAGCAGGGCGCCGCCGCCCAGGCCGCATCGGGTTTGCTGGCGCGTACGCCCGCCGAAACTCGAAACCACGCCCTGGAAAGTATCGCCTCCGCGCTGGAGACCGAACAGGAATCGATTCTGGCGGCAAACGACGCCGACTATGGAGATGCCCAGACTGATGGCATCAACGATGCTCTCCTTGATCGCCTGCTGCTCACTCCCGAGCGACTGAACGGCATGGCCGCCGACGTCCGGAGGGTCGCTGCCCTCCACGATCCGGTTGGCGAACTCATCGAGCGCTTCACCCTTGAAAACGGCCTGGACGTCCAGAAGCGCCGCATTCCGCTGGGTGTGATCGCCAGCATCTACGAGAGCCGTCCCAACGTGACTACCGACATCGTCAGCCTCGCCCTCAAATCCGGCAATGCCTGCCTGTTGCGCGGCGGCAAAGAGACCCTAAGGTCGAACACTGCCCTGGTTTCCCTCGTGCACCGGGCCATCGGCGAAGCGGGTCTCTCCACCGATTGCGTCCAATTCGTTGATGACACCGACCGGTCCTTGGTCGACGTCATGTTACAAATGAACGACCAGATCAATTTGCTCGTGCCTCGCGGCGGTGCCGGTCTCATCAAATTCGTCGCCGAAAACGCGACCATGCCCGTTCTCACCGGCGGAATCGGTGTGTGCCACACCTACGTCGACCGCGACGCCGATGCCGACATGGCCGCCAACATCGTCTTCAACGCCAAGGTGCAGCGTCCCACAGTGTGTAACGCCCTGGACACCGTCCTGGTTCATTCCGAAGTAGCCGGGCGCTGCCTGCCCAAAATCGCCAGCCAACTGCACGGCGCCGGCGTCGAAATGCGGTGCGACCACCGTGCCCTGACCATCCTTGGTCCTGATACCGGGGTCAACGCCGTTCCCGCGCAATCGGACGACTGGGGCCGCGAATTCCTGGCGCTCATCGCCGCCGTCAAGGTGGTTGACAGCCTGGACGACGCCCTCGACCACATCCATACCTACGGCTCCGGCCATTCCGAGGCTATCGTCACCGGGGATGCGGCCGCGGCCGAGCGCTTCCTGGACGAGGTCGACGCTGCGGCGGTGTACCACAACACCAGCACCCGCTTTACAGATGGAGCGCAGTTTGGCTTCGGCGCGGAGGTTGGCATCAGCACGGAGAAGTTCCACGCGCGCGGGCCGCTGGGTGTCCGCGAGCTAACCTCCTACAAGTGGATCGTCCGCGGCGACGGACAGATCCGCGAGTGAGGGCCGATCCCATGCCGTTCGACTACGAACGTGAAGTCCGTACTTCCCAGTCAGAGGCCTTTCTCATCCTTGAAGGGGAAGAGCCGGTGGGACGCATTGATACGCATTTTATGCCCGGCCTGGCCCATGTTGCCATCGCCGTCAATGCCAACCTCACCGCCGAACAGATCGAGGAGATTTTGTCGGACATCGACGCGGATATGCTGAACACCGTGGGCACTGAGCACGACACTCACCACTTCCATGTGTTCCAGGGCAACGAAATTCGGGTGTTCAGCAACGCGGGCTACGATGATTACGCCGGCGGCAACGGCAATGGGCGCGGCCACGGTCCCGTCCCGCCACCAACTTCGGAGAACTAGCCTAAGTCCTGGCCTTGCTTCTGGACGTCTGTCCCAGCATTAATCGGCGGCCCGGTTGGTGGTTTTTCGGCTGAGTCGCGGACGATTAACCGCAACAACTGGACACCACGAATCTAACGGTTTGGTCCCCCAATAGCGCGTGGCATTTGGCCAGTGGTCCGAATCGTCGCGCATCGCGCCCGCTGCCTTGGAGAAGCCCCAGCACATTGCACGCTCAGCACCGGGATGTCCCGCTGGCGGGACCGCCGCCAGGCAACCAATTGCGCTGACGTTGAAAGAACCCGTCAGGCTAGACTTTGCGTTTCAGGGCACGCAGTACCGCGTCTTCCACACCCGTCGCGGTCAGACCGTTCTTTTCCATAAGTTCGTTTGCCGGCCCGGAGCTGGTGTAGCCGTGCAACGCTACCATTTCGATCGGCACGGGACAGTTCCTCGACGCGATGCCCGCGACCACGCTGCCCAACCCACCATGCACGTAATGCTCTTCGGCGGTCACTATTGCCCCGGTTTCCCGGGCCGCGGCGATGATGGTCGTTTCGTCCGCGGGAGCCAAGGTATGCAGGTTGATCACGCGAGCATCGATGCCTTGACCCGCCAAATTGTCCGCAGCGTCCAGCGCCGGAGCGACCAATGACCCCATGGCGATGATGGACACGTCGCTTCCGGGTTTCCTCACGTCCGCCGCGCCAATCTCGAACTTGTACCCGTTGTCGTGGACAATCTGGGTGGCCGCGCGCGGCAGCCGCACGTACGCCGGCCCATGCATGGACGCGATGGCTCGGACCGCCTGCTCCGTTTCCGGCGCGTCCGACGGCGTTATCACCGTGAACGACGGCAACGCGCACATGAGCGACAGGTCCTCAATGCCGTGAGCGGACATTCCGTCCTCGCCGGTCAGAATCCCGGCGTGGGTGCAAACCAGTTTGACGTTGAGCGACGGCTGAGACACCAGGACCCTCAGTTGGTCAAAGGGCCTGCCGGTCCCGAACACGCTGAAAGTGCTGACGAACGGTATCTTGCCGGCCGCGGCCAATCCGGCCGCCACTCCTATGATGTTCTGCTCCGCCGGTCCGAAGTCGAAAAACCGCTCCGGAAACTGGTCACGCCAGAGGTGAACAAACGTCGACACGTTCAGGTCACCGCCCAGCACCACGATGTCGGGGTGTTCGTCCGCCATCGTTAGCAGGGTCCGCCCGTAGGTTTCCCGCGTGGCCGCGGATGACCGTTGTGTCGCCATCACGCCAACTCCTTAAGCGCTGCTTCATACTCTTCGGCGTTGGGCGCCCGGCCGTGAAAGGCGGGGTTGTTTTCCATGAAACTGACGCCTTTGCCCTTCACGGTGTTCGCGATGATCGCGGTCGGCCCCGCTCCTGACGCGGAGTCCAGCGCGCGCAACACTTCAGCGTGCTCGTGTCCGTCGCACGTTACGACGTTCCAACCGAAGTCGCGCCACCGGTCTGCCAGGGGCTCCAAAGTCATTACTTCGTCGGTGAACCGGTCATTTTGTATCCGGTTACGGTCAATGATGGCGGTAAGGTTCGTCGCTCCGTGGTGCGCGGCCGACATCGCGGCTTCCCACACTTCGCCCTCCTGGCACTCACCGTCTCCCAGCAGCGCGAACACGCGATAATCCTTCCCGTCCAGACGAGACGCCAGGGCATGTCCGAGGGCGAACGACAGACCCATTCCCAAAGAGCCAGAGTTCATCTCCACCCCGGGAGTCTTCGGGTGGGCATGGCCCTGCAGCAACCCATCGGTCTTCCGGTAGGAGGAGAGTTCCTCGCGCCCAAAATACCCGGCCATCGCCAAGGTCACATAAAAGCCTGGCGATGCGTGTCCCTTGCTCAGGATAAACCGGTCGCGTTCCGACCATGCCGGGTTTTCCGCGTCATATCGCATTACGCCGAAATACAGCGCAACCAGGATGTCGATCTCCGACAGCGATCCGCCAGGGTGCCCGCTCCCGGCGCCGTATATCATCTCGAGGCTGTCGCGTCTCAATTGCAGGGACGTAGCCCGCATCTCCTCGACGGTTTGTAGCGGTTGGTTGACTACTGCCAATGCGTCACCTGCGATATAGAAAGGGATAATAATGCGAGCCGCCAAGATTATATTCCTGGCTTGTAACCCTGTCCATAAGCCCTACTCACTGCCAGGGCAATCGCGTCTAAATTGAGTTTGGCGGAATAACAGCTGGCGCTGACAGGAAAAGGTATCTCGTTACTCGAAAATGCAGGTGGTGAGCTTTGCGACCGCCCATTTCGACGGTAATCGAGGCTGGCATCGGCGCTCAAACGGTAATAAACCGTGGCCGACATCTGTGATACTAATACTTTGCATCGCTTGTTATGCCGAACACGATAAGACGCGATTGCCCTGTACTCACTGCCCGTCGGAACCCCGTAGGCGGTTGGCCCGGCGCCGACCCTGCCCGACGTCGCTCGGCGTGATGACGTTGCATCACCTGTCTGCCCGGGTCCGCCGATCAAGGGCCGCGTTTCAGGCGGTCGGTCGGCACTTGGTATCTGCTACGGAGGAAGATGGTAATGAGCCGGGCTGAACGTCCGGGGCTGATAGCCTTACCAGATTACCTCACTCCATCCTGGCTTCACGGTATTGAGGAACCGCGCTGAAAGATCCTCCACAACTGTTGAGTGCCGGGCGCAGCCTGGAACCCAATTTCCTGCAGACGCTGGCGCGCGCCAGCGTGAGGTCTATACTGATCTCAAGATCCATCAACTGTCGCCCGGTGGAACGCCGCCGATGATTGTCGATAGCCACTGCCACATTCTCCCTCCCGATTTCGCCTCCCGTCACGATGAGTTGGCCGCGCGGGATGCCACCTACGCGGCGCTGTTCCCGGCACCGGGTGGCCGGATCGCCGACGCGGGACGACTTTTGCGCGATATGGACTCGGCCGGCGTCGACCACGCGGTGGCTTTGGGATTCGGGTGGACCAACTCTGCCCTGGCCGCTGAGGCTAATGATTATGTTATTCACGCAGCCAGTACCTACCCGGATCGAATAACCGCTTTCGTGTCGGTGAATCCGGCTTGGGGAGAAGCAGCCGTGCGGGAGGCGTCGCGTTGTCTCAACGCCGGTGCATCCGGCATCGGCGAGATTCATGCTGACAGCCAGCTATTCGACATCACCGACACGGACGTGTTGGACGCGCTGATGACGCTGTTGCGTTCCCGCGAAGCGCCAATAGTGTTTCATGCCTCCGAACCCGTCGGTCACCAGTACCCCGGCAAGGGTTCGTCGACTCCGGATCGGTTGGTCCAACTCGCGGCAAACTTCCCCGAAAACCAGATGGTATTCGCCCACATGGGCGGCGGCCTCCCGTTCTATGCCTCAATGCCCGAGGTCGCCGCCGTTCTGGAAAATGTTTGGTATGACACTGCGGCGCTTCCTTATCTCTACCGCCCGGCCGCTATCGCTGCCGCCGTCATGACGGCCGGACCCGACCGAATACTTTTCGGGACCGATTACCCGCTGCTGCGCCACCGTCGTGTGATCGACGATGTCCAATCTGCCAATCTGCCCCAAGATCAAACCGCCGCCATCATGGGTACCAATGCTGCGTTGTTGCTGAGTATCGGCGAAAAACCCACGGATACCCTCCCTGACTATCTGAGGCCTGGTTTGGACATAGTCCTCATCGGTCTCAACCCGTCGGTCCGTTCGGTCCAGGACGGCCACTATTTCGCCAACCCCCGCAATCGGTTCTGGTCAGCCTTGTCGGCCGCCGATCTCATCGGACGACCGGTGGGCCCGGAGGACGACTCTGCTTTGTTGGATCGCGGGATTGGTTTCACCGACGTGGTCAAGCGTCCAACACGCCAGGCGTCCGGCCTTTCTTCCGCGGACTACCGGCGGGACGCTCCCGTTCTTCGCGCAAAACTGCTGCGCCACGCGCCCCGCATCGCCTGTTTCCATGGCCTTACCGCCTACCGCGCTTACCTCCGCCACGGCGAGGGGATCAAGGACGCGGGCAACATCGAACTCGGGCGGCAGGACCTGTTCATCGGAGCCAGCCGTGTATTCGTGCTTCCCAACCCCAGCCCGGCCAACGCCAGGTATTCGCTGGACGATCTGGTGTTCTGGTACGTGGAGCTCAATCGGTGGCGCGTGGAGTTGGCTTCGTGACCTCTCGTTCGGAAACGCTTCGTACGTTCATCGCGCTGCCGTTGCCCGATGAGTGGGTCCGGCAATTGTCCGACACGATCGCGGAATTGAGCCGGGCATTGCCGTCCGACGTGCGTTGGGTATCTCCGACAGGCGTTCATTTGACCTTGAAATTCCTGGGGGCTACCGACTCGCGGATCGTGCCTGCAATCCTGGACGCCGTTGCCGAGAACTTCGCCGGCGCCAGTTGCCCCACGCTCTCCCTGTCCGATCTGGGAACCTTTCCGGCCGGCGGGAACCCTCGCGTGATCTGGACTGGAGTATCGGGCGGACCTGAAAGCCTGGACGATCTGAATCGGCGAGCGGAGCGCGCGGTCCACGGCCTCGGCTGGTCGATGGACAGCCGCCCGTTCCGACCCCACCTCACCCTGGGCCGGGTGCGGGACCGTGTCAACGCAAGGCAGCGCCAGGCCATACTCGATACCGTCGCAGCCACCCGGCTGCCGGTTATTCCCGGTTGGCGACCCGATACCGTTCGACTGTACCGAAGTGTACTCTCACCCCGAGGGGCCCAATATTCCAGCCTTGGAGAGGTGCAAATCTGATGGAAACCACCCTGGTCACAACCGTTCGCCCGGTGCCGCCCTACGACTTCGAACTGACCGCCGGTCAGCCCAATTATTCCCGCGACCAACAGTTCAAAACCGAAGACTACGTCGATGGTTCCTACGTCCGGCTCCTGGATTTCGGCGACAAAGTCGCCCTCGCCTCCGTGTGCTCAGTCGGTACCGTGGACCAGCCGGAGTTGTCATGCACGCTAACCGGGGAGGACCTGACTGACTCCGATGGCGACCGTGCCGCGAAACAAATCACCTGGCTTTTGGGCTGCGACCAGGACTTGCGGCCGTTTTACGATTCGGTGCCCGAGGACACGGTACTGGCGGACGTCGTCAAGGATTTCTACGGTTATCACAACACGCGAACCGCCTCGGTTTACGAGGCGCTGGTTCAGGCCGTCATGGGGCAACAGATCGCGACGAACGTTGCCCGGATCATTCGCAACCTGCTGGTTGAAACCTACGGCGTTCGCGGAACGGTTAGCGGTCGAGAGTGGTACGCCTTCCCGCGCGCCGAATCCCTGGCCACCGCCGAAGTTGATGATCTACGCCAACTCAAGCTCAGCTTCCGCAAAGCTGAGTACATTCAGGGTATCGCACGCGCAGCTCTGGAATCCGGCGACGGTTTTGAGGGCATGCACGAGCTTGAGGACGAGGAGGTCGTGAAGCGCATGGTGGCTCTGCGAGGGGTGGGGCAATGGACCGCGCAGTGGGTCTTGGTCCGTGCTCTGGCCAGGCCCGACGGGTTTCCCATCGGCGACCTGGCATTGCGCCGCACCGTCAGCAATCTGTACTTCGACGGAGCGGAGATCGACGACAAGCAACTGCTCACGTTCTCGGTACGCTGGTCCCCGTGGCGGTCCTACGCGACCTCGTACTTATTCGTGGCTCTCCGCACCGGCCGCGTCGCAAGTTCCTGAGGGGACGTGGCTAGCGCAGCATTCGCATCAACCCCTTGGGGTTATTGGAAAACTGCCGCATCAGACGTTGCGTTTGCTTGAACTGGTTGAGAACCCGGTTCACGTCCGCCGGGTTGGTCCCGCTGCCCAGCGCGATCCGGCGACGCCGACTGCCCTTGATTATGTCCGGTTTGTCCCGTTCTTCCATCGTCATTGACCGGATGATGGCTTCGGTTTTCTTCAGCTCCGACTCGTCCAACTGCCCCTGCATCTTCTTGGATTGCCGGCCCAATCCGGGCATCATTTCCATGACCGATGCCAGTCCGCCCATTTTTTGCACTCCCTGGATCTGGTCCAGGAAATCGTCCAACGTGAACGAGGCGGTCCGCATCTTGCGTTCAAGTTCGCGGGCCTTCTCTTCGTCGACCGCTTCCTGTGCGCGTTCAATCAGGGTCAGCACGTCGCCCATGGCCAGGATGCGGGAAGCCATCCGGTCCGGGTGGAATTGCTCCAGCGCGTCGTTCCGCTCGCCGGTGCCGACGAACTTGATTGGCACGCCGGTGACCCTGGTTATGGAAAGCGCCGCCCCACCTCGAGCGTCGCCGTCCATCTTGGAAAGGACCAGGCCGTCCAATCCCACGCGCCGGTGAAACTCTTCGGCTGCGTTCACCGCATCCTGTCCGGTCATGGAATCAACAACCAGGATAGTTTGGTGCGGAGAAACCGCGCGCTTCACTTCTTCCAGTTCAGCCATCAACTCGTCGTCGATGTGCAAACGCCCGCCGGTATCAACGATGGCCCATGTCAGCGCCAACTCGGCGGCCCGTCGGACCCCGGCCGTCGCCACCTGGGCCGGCGTTGACGATCCCGGATCTTCCGAGTACACGGGAATGTCCAACTGATTGCCCAGAGTTTGGAGTTGCGCGATGGCTGCCGGCCGTCGCAGGTCGGCCGCGATCAGCATTGCGCTATGTTGCTGGCGTTTCATGTGTAGCGCCAACTTGGCAGCCGTTGTGGTTTTGCCGGATCCCTGCAATCCGACCAGCATCAGCACGGAGGGCAACTGGCTGGCCGGGGTGAGGCGGTGGTCGCCCGCGCTCAACACATCGGTCAGCTCCTCGTGCACGATCTTGACCACCTGTTGACCAGGTGACAGGCTTTCCAGGACTTCGCCACTCAACGCCCGTTCTTTGACCGTTGCCACAAACTCCCGAGCGACCCGGAAGTTCACGTCGGCTTCCAGCAATGACCGGCGCACCTGCCCCAGGGCGTCGTCGATGTCCTTTTCGGTGAGACGGCCTTTGCCCTGCAAACGGCTGAAAATCCCGGTCAATCGGTCGGTTAAATTGTCAAACATGCCGGTACTCTCCCGTTTCGTCGCTCAATGTTCTACCGAGTTCCACCGACTGAGTGGATCACTCCCAGCGGAACGTCCGGTTGGCTATGACAAACGCTACCACAAGCCAGACGGCTAATCCCAGAAAGTTGGGCCATTGCATCAACACCGTGTCCCCTTCCACCGTCATGCCCCGGATAGCCTCCACCAAGTAGGTCAAGGGTAAGAAGTCGGTGATCCGCTGCAGGATGTCGGGAAGAACGTCGCGGGAAAAGAACACCCCGGAAAGGAACATCATGGGGAGCGATACGATGTTGGCCAGCGGCGCCGCCTGTTGCTCCGTGCGTGCCCACCCGGACACCGCGAACCCCATCGCCAGGAACACCGCCCCACCCATGGCAGCCGCCAGCAGCACGGCGAAAAAATTCCCGGCGAATTCCGCGCTGAACAGGAAAACCGCCACCGCAGCCAGGATCATCGTCTGAATCACCACGACTATCAGCCTGGTAATCACCTGGGCCACCAGTAGTGATGCGGGATCCAGGGGCGTCGCCAGCAACCTTCTCAGCACTCCTTCCCGTTTCATCGTCACGAAGCTGAACGCCACGCTGAACAACCCTAACTGCATGATGGCCATGCCGATCACCCCGGGCATCAGGAAGTCGATATAGCCCAGGTCCCGCGCCTCCACCGATTCTTCGGTCAGAGTAATGACGCGTTCGGCGCCGGTAATGGCGAAGTTCAGTTCGTCAACGGCGGATTGCACGACCGTCAACCCCAGCCGCGCTTCGGTTTGCCGGCTCCCGTGGTACAAAGCGACGATCTGATTTTCGCTCTGAACCTGAGCCAGATCCACCGGCAACAGGATCACCAGATCCCGCTTTCCGTCTGCCAGCGCAGCGCGCTCATCCTCGGCGGAACCGGTCTCGATTCTCAGGGCGTCGATCTCGGACAGTCCGTCAATGAATTGTGACGAGGCCTCGTTGTCGGCGAGATCGACTATACCCAGGTCGACCTTACCGAGCTCTCCGAAGTTCAACAGCCCGAAGATCACCATGATGACCAGCGGCAAAAAGAACGTCCAGAACATCGCGGCGCGGTCCCGGGACCACATCTTGATCGACCACCAGGTGAGATAAACAGCCGGCTTCGCGAACATCCTAAAACTCCCGCAGCGACCGGCCGGTCAGGTCGAGAAATACGTCCTCCAGCGTAGCCAGTCGCACTTCCTGCTCGCGATGGAAACCTCGCGAGATCAGTTGGTCAATCAACTGCACGGGCGATGCCGAGACGATGATCTTGCCGTTATCCATCACCGCGACTCGGTCACACAACTCCTCGGCTTCTTCCATGTAGTGCGTGGTCAGCACCACGGTCCGCCCTTCCTGTTTCCAAGTTTTGGCCAAGTCCCAGATCAACCTTCGTGCCTGAGGATCCAGTCCGGTCGTCGGTTCGTCGAGGAACACAACGTCCGGGTTGTTGACCAACGAGGCAGCAATCGCGAACCGTTGTTTCTGCCCTCCGGAGAGCGTGCGAAAGGACGCCGATTTTCGTTCCGCCAGATCCACCGCTTCGAGGAGCGGGACCGGATCGACCTTGACGCGGTAAATGCTGCCCAGCATTTTGAGGAGCTCGGCCAGTTTCAGGTGCTCAAAGAAGGCGCTGCTCTGCAATTGTACGCCGACCAGTTGCTTTACCGCTTTGGGATTTTTACTCACGTCGATCCCGGCGACGGTTGCGCGCCCGCTGTCTGCGGAGCGCATTCCTTCAATAATTTCTATGGTCGTGGTCTTTCCCGACCCATTCGGGCCCAGCAGCGCGAATACCTCGCCGCGCTCCACTTCGAACGAAACGCCGTCAACCGCCTGAATGTCGCCGTATCGCTTTCGCAAATCCTCAACAACGATGACCGGACCGGTTTCTTTGACGAGTTTGCCGCTGGTTACAGACATGGTGCGTTGAACTCCTCGACGAAAATTGTATCACTGGGAATCCGCTTTCTTTCCCCAGACAATTCGCACGGCCGATGGCGACGCCGTCGCGCTCCGGTCAACTACGCGGTGATACAATCCGAAACACGATGATCCCGCTGAGGCTTTCGGTTCGCAACTTCCTTTGCTACCGAGACGATGTGGCGCCGTTGGACTTACGGGGGATACACGTGGCCTGTTTGTGCGGAGCCAACGGCCACGGAAAGTCTGCCCTGCTGGACGCCATGACTTGGTGTCTATGGGGAAACGCCCGCACCGGTACTCAGAACCACAGCGATCTGATCGCGTATGGCGAATCGGAGTGCCGGGTCGAGTTGGACTTTTTGGCCCAGGGGCAGGCGCATCGCGCGATTCGCCGGCGTCGGCGGGCGGGCCAGGGCCGCACCGAGGTGGACCTGTTTATACTGGATGCCGCCGAACAGGCCCGGTCCATCAGCGGCAATTCAGTTCGGGAGACCAACTGGAAAATCCAGAACCTCGTCGGGATGGACTACAACACGTTCGTGAATACCGCGTTCCTGCTGCAGGGTCGATCAGATGAATTCACGCGCAAGACCCCGGCAGAGCGCAAAGCGGTCCTGTCGTCCGTCCTGGACCTGAGCCTCTACGAAAGCCTGCAAGCGTCGGCCGGCGCCCGAAGAGACAACTGGCGATCCGAAGTGGTGCGTACCGAGGGAGCCCTGGCCCAGAACCGCACCCTTCTAGAAGCCGTTCAAGACCCGACCGAAGAGCTCGGCGTAATAGCTTTGCGCTTACGTCGGCTTGCAGAAGAAATCGAACTAACTTCGGCCGAATCGGAACGGTTGCGCGACGCAGTCGCTGCATTGCGCCAAACACAGCGAGAAGCGGCTGCCGCTGTCAGTCGTAACGATAACCTGCGTGCCGATATCAAACACGCCGAAACTGCCGTCGCTGCCGTCTCCAAACGCATCGCGGACAGCCATGCATTGGAGGATCGTTCAGCCGAGATCTGTGCTGGCGCGCGGAATTTGGAAGTGGCCCAAGCCGATATGGGTCGCCTGCAAGCAGCCCGGACCGAATACGACGGACTGCGCGAACGTCGGAGCGAATTGCAGGCTGCGATTGACCGCGCGGCGGCGATGCTTAGCGCGGAAGCGACTCAGCTGCAAAAGCAAATCAACGATGTTCTGCGGCCGGCCGTTGACCGTTCCAGCAGCGTCGACGAGGAATTCCTGGCGCTGGCAGCGGGAGAATCGGCGCTCGCCGCAGACCAGACCGTGCTGGAGGCGGAGATGACTCAGTCCGCTGACCTGCAGCGCGAGATCGCCCTGGCGCGCGCGGATCTGGACCGTTGCATCGGAGAGGGCAAAGACCTGCGCGCCAAACAGATGGACATGCAGTCGGCGGACGCGTTGTGCCCGCTTTGCCGCTCGCCGCTCAGCGCGGACGCTTGCGGCGATATTTCGGCGTGGTACGACACGGAGATCCAAGCCAAACTCACGCGTCACGATGAGATCAAGGGATCCTTGCTTGACTTGTCCGGGCGCCTGGAAGACCTGGAGTCCGGAATTTCTCACCGCAGCGCATCCCTCTCCCAGCGACAGCAACAGATCCAGCAACGACGTGGCCGGCTCGAGCAGGAGCGACGGCAATCCGACGAGGCTGCAACACAATTGTCAGCGTCGCTTCCTCGCTTGGATCGCTTGCAACAAAGGTTGTTTGATGATGATTTCGCCCGTGACGAACGCGATGCTGTGACCCAGTTGGACCTTGCGATCGTTGGGCTGAGTTACGGTGAACAGTCCTTACAGGACGCTACCGAGAGGGTCCGGTCTTTCCAACATTGGGATTCGGAGTTACGAAAACTCCAGGACGCCCGTGATCGCCGGCACGAGGACGAAACGGTTTTAGTGCAAACCAAGGATCGACTGGATCGTTTGCGCGCGGAGCTGAAAAGCGTTGCAGCAACGCTGGAGGAAGCGAGGAGCGCGGTCGTCGACCTGCCGGCCCGGGAGCGGGAAGCATCCGACGCCGAGAAAGCCGTTGCCGGCCTCTTTGCCGAGCGGGACGCTCTCCTCGCTCGACAGGGGAGGTTGCACGGGGACGCGGAACGCCGGGTTTCTTATCTCGAAGAGATCGAGGTGTTGGAACATCGTCGAACGTCATCGGATACTGAGCAGGGTATCTATTCCGACCTAATCAACGCCTTCGGACGGAGCGGTGTCCCGGCCATGCTCATTGATGCCGCGGTTCCTCGAATTGAAACTGAAGCCAATCTGCTTCTGGGTCGGATGACGGATGGCCGACTGGCCGTCAAGTTGGAAACTCAGCGGGTGCGCCAGGCCGGCAACGTTGCTGAAACCCTGGATATCCTGGTCAGTGACGAACTGGGTTTGCGGAGTTATGATCTTTTCAGCGGTGGTGAGGCATTCCGCATCAACTTGGCGCTCCGCATCGCTCTGTCCAAGGTGCTGGCCCAGCGCATGGGGCTGCCCCTGCCCACGCTCTTCATAGACGAAGGTTTCGGTACCCAGGACGCCGCCGGCCGTGAGCGTATCGTGGATGCCATCGCGTCGATCCAGGAAGATTTCGAAAAGATCATCGTCATCACTCATCTTGACGAACTGAAAGATCTATTCCCCGTCAGGATCGAAGTGCTCAAAACCGCCGAGGGGTCGCAATTCTGGCTCAGTTGATCTCTGCCACATGATTACTGAGTAACGGCCTGCCCGGGAACACCTGTCCGCAAACCAAGGAGTGTCCGATGCTAACCGAAGCCCAGCGGCAATTTTTGTCGGCTAACCACGATGCCGCCTTGACTACTTTCCGCCGAAATGGCGCCGGCCAGATGAGTATCGTAACGTGCGGGTTGTACGGAGACGGAGTGGCGTTTACGACTACCGCAGATCGGGCGAAGCTCAGAAATCTTGCGCGTAACTCGCGCTGCACGATCCTGGTGGGTACGGGCGATTGGCGCAACTTCCTGGTTCTCGAAGGTGAAGCCCGGTTGGTCGGAACTGACAATGTGTCAGCCGATGAATACCGGGAGACCCTGCGGGACGTGTACCGGACCGCCGCCGGTGAGGAGCACTCCAACTGGCCGGAATACGACCAAGCGATGGTGAATGATAAGCGCTACGCGGTGCTGGTGACGCCATCGCACGTGTATGGAAGGGCCGACTAGACGAGGGAATCGGCCGGGGCGAGCCTGGGTTCACCCCGGCGCATGTGCCAAGTTGGGGTTCGACTCAGTCGGCGGCAAGTCCCTCAGCGCGACGAAGCGTTTCCACGTCGAAGGGGATGTCCGCATCGTGTCCGTTCAATGCGGACAGCACGCGCTCCCCCGATAAAGGCAATTCTTTAACGCGCACACCCACGGCGTCGTACACCGCGTTGGCGATGGCGGCGGGCGGTCCAAAACCGGGAGGTTCAGCGACTGCGCGCGCGCCAAAGGGGCCGTCGGGCGCCGGAACGTTGATCAGGACGTTCTCGAGTTCGGGAAGGTCGATCGCCAGCGGCATCAAGTAGGACGCGAAGGAAGGATTCCGGACGGCGCCCGTCTCGGGATCGAACTGCTGGTCTTCGGTCAGGGCGCGTCCGATCCCCTGGACTACCCCGCCATCGAGTTGGCCCTCGACAGCCATGGGGTTGATGGCCGTTCCCACGTCCTGTGCCTGTATGTAGCGGAGCACTTTGACCTGACCGGTTTGTCGGTCGACCTTGACTTCAGCGGCCTGGGCGGCAAACACCGGCGTGTACGGCATACTGGACAGTGAAGCAGTGCCGATAATCGGTCCGCCGCGCGATGTGATGCTCGCGGCGGCCAGTTGCGCAAACGTGAGGCCCTGCGGTTCGTTGTCCATGACGTAGATGCGGCCGTCTTCGCTGCCCAGGGCCTCCTCGGGGACACCCAGCCGCTCCGCAGCCAGCGCGGTAAGCTTTTGAACGGTTTCCTCCGCGGCCCGTAGCACCGCGGTGCCCTGGCTGTACACGATGCGGCTACCACCTGATTGTCCCGTGTAAGGAGCCAGATCCGTGTCGCGTTTGGCAACGACAACCTGGTCCATTGGAATGCCCAGGGCCTCGGCCGCGATGGCTGCCAGGGAGGTATCGCTGCCTGAGATGTCCACCGAGCCTGTCAGCAGGCTCACCGTTCCGTCGTCGTTGACGCTGATCGCGGCGGTGGAAGGTCCGCTGCCACTTCTCCACTCGCATAGCGCCAACCCCAACCCGTGGCCATCTTCGAGGTCTCGCGGCCAGTCTATCCTGGCCTTGATCGCCTCGAGCGCTTCCATCAGTCCATTGGTCGGGACCACCGCCCCACTCACCGAGACATCGCCCTCTCGCAGGGCGTTCTGCACACGCAGATCGTATGGGTCCATGCCCAACTCGTGGGCAATGCGATCCATGTGGGATTCCACGGCGAAGGTCATGTCGGCAACGCCTGATGCCCGATACGAGCCGACGTAGATCTTGTTGGTGTACACGCCGTAGGAGCGCAAGCGGAAGTTGGGCACGCGGTAGGCGCCGATACCGTGGCCGATACCGGAGTTCGGGCCCGCGCCCAGGTACGCGCCCACATCGAAGATGGTATACGCTTCACGGGCAACGATGGTGCCGTCCCGCATCACACCGGACCTCACGTAGTTCGTCACCGGCAGCCGCGGACCATTCATGGTGAACACTTCCTCGCGAGTATTCACCAACTTCACGGGCCTTCCCGTTTTCATCGCCAGTAGCGCGGGGAAAGCCTCGAACGCGAGCCGAAGCTTGGCGCCGAACCCACCGCCCAGTTCCATCGCGACCACTCGGATACGGGATACCGGGATTTCGAGCGCCCCGGCCAACGCCGCCCTGATCTGATACGGTCCCTGGGTGGACGCATAGATGACCAGCCGGCCGTTGGGCTCGACATCCGCCACGCAAGCCATCGGTTCCAGGAACCCCTGGTTGATCCCCTGCGAACGATATACGTCCTCGACCACCACGTCGGCATCCCTGAAGGCCTGATCAACATCGCCGCGGTCGGCGTCCAGCAGGGTGCTCACGTTGTGGCCGAGCGTGAACCCGTATCCCTCGTAACCCTCCAATTCCGGGTGGACCGTGGCCGCTTCAGATCCCATGGCGGACAGTGGGTTGACCACTGCCGGGAGGTCTTCGTACTCGACCTCGATCAGTGCAATGGCTTCTTGCGCGGTGGCTTCGTCGTCAGCCGCTACCGCTGCGATTGGCTCCCCGATGAAGTTGACGACCTCGCGTGGCATGACGTACCGGTCCCGCAAAGCTCCGGAACCGAACCGAACGTCCGGAAAATCCGTCCCGGTGATGACACACCTCACGCCCGGATGGGCGGCGGCTTTGCTGGTGTCCAACCTGACGATACGGGCATGACTGCGAGTGGCAGGCAAAAGCTTGCAGGCCAACATCCCCGGCAAATAAACGTCCGACGCGTAGGTGGCCCGCCCGGTGACTTTCTCATAAGCATCGACGCGAGGGTGATTTCGCTCCAAAACTTTGAACTGTGTTGACATTGAATTTGCCTCCATAGGTGTTGGAGCAGACCGCCTAGCGATTTTCTCTCATTTCCTGGGCTGCGGCCATGACGGCCTCGATCACGCGCGCGTAACCGGTGCACCGGCACAAGTTGCCGCCGATGGCGAACCGCACATCCTCTTCCGTAGGGTTTGGATTGTCTTGCAAGAACCCGGTGGCTGACATTATCAGCCCTGGAATACAGAACCCGCACTGCAACCCACCGTGCTCCACGAACGCTTTCTGCACGGGACTGAGGTTGTCCACGCCAGCCAGACCTTCAATGGTAGTGATGGGCGAGCCGTGGGCGCTGTGGGCCAATACCAGGCATGAAGTAACCGGCTTGCCGTCCATCAGTACGGTGCAGGCTCCGCAGTCCCCTTCGTCGCAGCCTTTTTTGGCGCCGGTCAATTGCGCTTCGTCGCGCAGGCAGTCCAACAGGGAATAGTAAGGTTCCACCAACATCAGCCGGCTCTCGCCGTTGATTGTCAGAGTGAGCGGCTGTTTCATGACGTTAACCTCGTGGGCCGGCTACCATGCGGTTTGCACGGCCAAGCGCCGAATATCTTCAAAATCGGGGATACCGCCGGCGGCAGCAGCAGCAGCGTATCGCAGGGTGCGCTCCGTGAGAACCTGTGCGATCTGCCGGCGGTATTCCGCTCCGCTCCGCACATCAGCGATGGGGCTGGAAGCCTGGCCGGCCAGCCGCGCTGCTTCTGATATGTTTTCTTCAGTAGGGATTTGACCCAGCAAACGTCCCTCAGCACCGTGGGCTCGCATCGGCGTCGGAGCAACAGCTCCCAGGGCGATCCGCACCGAGGAGCACGCGCCGTCGGAGCCGACGCTCACCACGGAGGCAGCGCCTACAGTGGATATGTCCATGGCACCGCGAGGGCTGTGCTTGATGTACAAACCGCCGGAGTTCGGCGCCGGCGTTGGGAGCCTAATCTCGGTCATGATCTCTCCGGCCGCGAGCGCGGTTTGACCCGGGCCGACGAAAACGTCGGTCAACGGCAGCCAACGTTCGCCGCCGGAACTGACCACACGACACTGGGCATCGTACGCCAGGAGCGCCGGCAAGGTATCCCCCGCCGGCGAGGCATTGCAAACGTTGCCAACGACGGTGGCCAGATTGCGGACCTGTACGCCAGCGAACGCGGTCGCCCCGGCAGCCAGCGCGGAGTATCGTGTGCGGACGGTGGCGCTCCGCTCAATGTCCTGTACGGTGGCCATAGCGCCAACGGACAGACCGTCGTCGTCGTTGAAGCGGATGCCGTCCAACCCCGGAACGTGCTGCATGCAGACGACCATCTCGGGTCTCCACGAACCGGTGCGCCATCGGACCAGGAAATCCGTGCTGCCGGCGACGAGCCGCGCCCGGGTTCCGTGCTTCTCCAACATCTCGAGCGCCTCATCCAATGAGTGCGGCTCCAGGTAGTCGAAACGAGCCATCGCAGCCCTCCCCCGCCGATTCCGGTAACACGCACCGTCCGCAAAGGGAGGATGCCGTTCCGCGTCGGCCTGCGGCGATTATATGGCGGCCCGAAAATGCGGTCAACGAGCGCCAAACGGGAATCAATTGGGGCGGAAACATCCCGCCCCAATCAAACGCCTCACCGAAATGAAGCGGTATTTCCGGTAGGCCTTCAGTGGCTGCCGTTGCCGTAAGGCTCGATCAGCACGCGGAGCGTACCGTCGTTCTCCTTGCGTTGGGTCAACAGCCGGTGACCCGCCTGTTCGGCCCAGTAGACAACGTCGTAAATGTTCAGAGCGTCGTGGAGGATGGCTTCGATGAAGGAAGTACGGTCGTATTCCATCTGACGGCTCAAAGCTGCGATGACACCGGCGCAGTTCTTGCCGCGGCCGTCGATCACCGTCCAACCGCTGCCGTGGCCATTGCCATTTCCGCCCGGGGTCGCGCCCACAGGAGCCCGAACGTCGATCAAGCCACTCTTACGGAGATCCAATTGCTCCTTGAAGTAAGCGACCGCCTCCCAAGCCACGGCACGGTCCCGCTCGCCACTGGAACATACGGCACCGCGTACCCCGACGATGTCTGGGTTAATGCGCGCCAATTCGTCCAAATTGTCCAGCTTGAGGTGTCCGCTGAGAGCGGTGCTCAACCCGGCCTGCTTGGCCTCCATGACCATGTCCCGCAACACGGGTTCCGGCATGAAGTCGAAGAGGTTTCTGCCGTCCTTGGTGAGAGTGTCGATCAAAAAGCCGTCGCACTCGCCGTCCATCGCCAATTTGACCATGAGGTGGGGATCCAGGCCGCCCTCGAAGAGCAGGTTGTCAGCGAAAAGCGAGCCGATAAGCTTGGTTTCGGAGTCGCCAATGGCAGCGCGGGATTCTTGCAGGACTTCGACCGCCATCTCGTAGTCTGCAACCCGGAAACCCACTTTTACGGAAGTGGCGTCAAGCAAAGTCGCGGCGTGAACGGCCATCGCCACGGTGCCGGGCTGGTTGGGCACCACACCCAAAGTGACGCTGACATGCTTTTCCGCAGGGATACGGTCGCGGACTTCCCGGACGAGGGTCGGATGACCAGAACCAACCAGGGCTTCCTGGAGGTTTTTGACGTCGATGATGTCGGCTCCGCCGCGGTCCGACTCCAATGCCTCCGCAATGTTCTGTACGCTGACCAGCAGCATCATGCCGGATTCGGAAAGCCCGCTTCGGCCGTCGCGCACGCCGTTTCCGTTGAGCCTGGGCGCGTGGGCGCGACCTTGAATAACCTCACGGCCCGGCGCAGTCGGGGCGGCAGCGCGTGGCAACAAGGGCTCCAACTCGCTCCACAACTGGGCCTTCTCATCCGGGGCCAAGTCCTGCAACGGAGCGCGGACGCTCCCGCCGGCCATGCCCATCATCTCTCCCCATGCCTTGCACATGGCCACGGGCAGCGCGCCTCCGCTCTTTTTCATCGTACCGCCCCACCATTTGTCGGACAGCGCCTTGATGTCTTTCAAATAGCGGTTGTAGAAGTCGGTATCGAAGTCCCCAGCGGTCGCGCGATCTATGAACTGGGTGTAGTAGTTGTGCCGCGGCGTGTCGAACCTCCAGTCGGAGGTGTTGGCGAACATCACCTGCTGGCGGAATCCCAGTTCCTGCGCCTTGTGGAAAATCCATTCATCCGGGGTGCTGATAATGGCGTCGCGGCCGACCAGGAGATGGGTTTCAATGGAAATCTGCTGATTGAAGCTGGCCTCTTTGACGCCGACGACGTTGGGGATGGCGCACAAACGCTTCAATCCCTGCGGACTGATGGTGATACCAAATTGCGGCGAGTTGTAGAACATCATCGCCAGTTCGGTGTTTTCGGCGACCTGGCGTACGAAGTCGACCACCTGGTCCTCGGTCTTCGTGACCATGTAAGACGGGGCAATAATCAGCAGGTCGAAGCCCCGACGCTCGGCGTGCCGGGCCAGGGAAATGCTTTCCGGCAGCGAGGTGTCAGTCACATGGGCACCGATGAGCCAATGACCCGCAGCCTCGTCAGCCACCGTGTCCATCACGGATCGGCGCTCGCTTTCGGTCAAGCTCCAGAATTCGCCCATGTTCCAGGTGCAACCGCCGCCGCGCACGCCCAAGCTTTGAACGTGGCGAACGTTCCGGCGGAGACCTTCAGTGTCTACCTGGTTGTCCGGCGTGAAGGGCGTAACCAAGGTGGTCCATTGCCCTTTCAAGGTTTGCCAGGCCCATTCCTGCGCTTCGTGCTTGCGGTAACCGGCCATGATAGAAGCCTCCAACGACAATTGCCCAAACTTGCTTACCGACAACGCGGAAAGCCGGCAACGTGTGTGACGGACAGGCCCGCTCGGCGGCACACAGTTTACGGGCCGACTTGCCGCGCCGTCAACAAAAGGGGGCCGGTACAAGGCGCCGGGGAACGTGTCCGCGAAGGCGTTTCTCGCCAAACGCAACAGCCCTATTTTCGGCTCCGTAGTTTCCGCCGCATTGCGCGGGCCGACATCGGCGACAGGTTTGAGGGTATCCGTCCAGGTTTGGCGAGACTTGGATCCGAGATCGGCGGACAGGCAGAGCCGGCCACCTTTACCCGGCCGGTTGGCACGTCGGGCAATACCACGAACTGCGGCCCCGCACCCGTATCATCTGGACCGAACCCTGGCATTTCGGGCACAGTTCGGCGGCCGACCTCGGGAATGACCACGGGGAGAGCGCGACGGGAGGGTCAGGCCATTCGGCGTCCCGGGCGGCAGCATAAGCGGCGACTGAGGTAGATAGAGCCCGAACAATCGCGTCGTGCAGGGACGGCAATTCTTGGTCGGTCAACCCGTTAGCTGAGCGCTCGGGGTGTATCCCTGACAAAAACAGGGCTTCGTCGGCATAGAGATTGCCCAAGCCGGCGATAACGGACTGATCCAGCAATACGGCTTTAATTGGAGACCTGCGGCTGGTCAGGGCTGCAGCAAGCACAGCAACGGTGAAGTCCGGCTCCAGCGGCTCGGCGCCCATTTTGCGCATGGCGTCGGCCGGGTCGGGCAGCAACCACAAATGTCCGAACTTGCGCGGGTCGATAAAACGCATCTCGCGACCGTCGTCCAGTGGGAAGGTGTGCCGGACCATGGAGGGTGGTTCGAGCCCGGCGTCGTGGATTCGCAGGCTGCCCGTCATGCCCAGGTGCAGGACCAAGAATTGATCGTCGTCCAGAGGTGCGATCAAATATTTGCCGCGCCGCAGTAGGTCCGTCACATATCGCCCGGCCACGCCTTCGATGAACTCACCGACGGAAGGCATGTGGACCGTTTTGTGCCAGGTGATATCCGGCGCCGAGAAACGGCGATCCACCAGGCCGCTGCGGAGCAGGTATTGACGAGTGTTTTCGACCTCTGGGAGTTCGGGCATAAACGACAAGCCGCTCTCTATTGATAGCGGTCGGTTTCAGTAGCGGCAGCGGCTGCGACGGATAAGTTGCCCTAGGTGCCAAGCTTTAGCAGTCATGAGATGTGAGGCGCATTCGGCCAACTAGTTCCGCGGCGTATGCTTCTTCCCTTCCGTCGTTCCGCTTGTTTACTGCTCCCCAAGGCTTCGGAGACCGCGGATAATACCTGATCTGCGATGTCATCGTTGTCACCGCAAGCATCCTTAACAGCACCTAAAGCGGCCCGAAACGCGTTGCTCCATCCGGCGTCATAACCAGTGTCGTAGAGATTACCAGCTAAGGGCCCGACTGGATAGAATGGGCCCACGAACCCAAAATCGCTGGCACTGTCGACCTTTTCCTCTGCATGATCGTGTCTAAATCCGGGGCCCTGATATACCTCATACGCGGCGAGAACGGCGGCCTTTACGTCGGGAGGTACACCAGCTAAATCGTAGAGATCTTCAGAGGACAAGACCTCGAAGAATTTTACCCAGCCGCCGGAACCAGTTGCGTATGCCGCTGCAAAAGCAGAAAGCAAATCAAGGGAGAAATCTTCGCTCGCGTCCTTGCTTTGAGGGGTTCGGGCAGCCGCAAATCGGGCTTTACCGTCAGCGACCCATGCACCGTAACCGCGACGCTTACGTGCTTCTTCACCACGGCGGTGTGCAGATTCTACCCGAGGATCGTCAGGGACTTGAACCCATTCACCTTCGTCCTCAAACCATTGGCCCGGCCCGTATCCGATTTCGATGCCATCGATATCCGATTCGTAGTCCCTCTCGCGTAGTTCCCGCCAAAACCGCTCCCTCTCGGGAGCGACGTCAGCGTACCCGGCAGCAAATGCCGCAGCGAAGCCGGCGGCGAAAGATTCGAAAACCGCCCTGTAATTGCTCATAGTGGTGCCTCACTTCGCCTTGTTACACGTGTCACCTTTGACCACACCCTGGTCAGTTTGCATGACACTGGCGAATGGCAAACACGAAGTCAATCCCCGCAATCACCGCAGTTGTTGGCTCTGCAATGAAACTCCGGTCCTTCCGCCGCCGTGTTATGGATGCTACTTCCAATCGCTGCTTGATCCTATTACCGTGAATCCGCATCAAGTGCTTTGCCAGTTCCGGTCCATCGTATTGAATGTCAATCGGGTGGTCTTGGTCATAGTCTAAACTTGTACGCAAATCTTGAAAGTAGGCTACCAATTGGTCCCCCCAATCGATCCGTTCCCTGGCAAGCGTTTCCCACTCTCTGATTCGGAGAACGCCTAGCGTCACTTCCATGTCTTCGACTTTGGCAGTTTCAGACTTAACCGCACTTTCTTGAAAATCAGCGACTATGCCGTCACTGAGGGTTTCCTGCTTGATGTAGTCGCCATGGACGGCCATTATGCGCGCGATGTCGTGGGGCCCATCGTAATAGGTGACGATGCGGTCGGTGATCTCAAACCGGGCATTCTTACGCAGGTTCTGGATCCGGTGGGCTAGTTCTCGTGCCAGGCCCTCGTCAGCCAAGTCGGGAGTAATACGGGCGTCCACCGCGACCATGTAGCCGGCTTCCAGGGCCGCCGAATAGCCAGCGACCGAAACCACTGTATCGCTATCGTCGCCGACGAACTCCTGAGCCTGGACGTAGAGGTTGCCGGCACCTTCGGCCGTTCGCAACTCCTTGATGTTCAGTTCCTCCAGAATCTGCGGGCGCACCTGATCCAGATATTCCAACTCCGCTTCAGTCCGGGTTTTGACCACTACCTCCGCCAACGGTCGGCGGACCTTTAGTCCAGCCTTGCTCCGCGCCGCACGGCCCATGCTGGATACGCGAATCGCCAAGCGGGTTGCCTCCATGATGGGTTGATCGATCAGGGAGGCGTCTGCCACCGGGTAGGAGGCCAAATGCACGCTGTCGGGCCCATCAGGTTCGTAGCGAAGCTCCAGATTGCGGTACATCTGCTCGGATATGAAAGGCGCCAGGGGGGCCATGAGCCTGGCTACCGTGGTCAAGCAACGATAGAGCGTTGCGTAGGCGCCGAGCTTATCCGTATCGTTTTCCGACTTCCAGAAACGACGACGCGAACGGCGGACGTACCAATTGGAGAGAACGTCGATGAACTCGGCGATCCGGCGTCCAGCGTCGGTAGGGTTGTAGTTGTCCAGGTGATCATCCACGACCTGAACCAACTGGTTGAGCTCGGCCAGGATCCAGCGATCTAGTTCGGCTTCCGGGAGCCATCCCTCTGGGATTTGCGACGGCTCGAATTCGTCGATGTTCGCATAGTTAATGAAGAACGAGTAGACGTTCCACAAGGTCAGCAACACCTGGCGCAGGGTTTGCTGTACCAGACGGTCGGAAAAGCGCCTGGGTTCACCCGGGTGCGATGCGGTGAACAGATACCAGCGCAAAGCGTCGGCGCCATGGGTATCGAGGATGGTGTCGGGCTGAACGATGTTGCCAAGCCGCTTACTCATCTTGCGGCCGCGTCCATCCAGAATCAGGCCGAGGCAGATCACGTTGCGGTAAGCCAAGTCGTCGTTGAGCAATGTTGACAGGGCGTGGAGGCTGTAGAACCAGCCGCGGGTCTGGTCCACCGCTTCACAGATGTAGTCAGCCGGCAGGCGGCCGTCGTTGTCGATTTCGGGATTTTCGAAAGGGTAATGCCATTGGGCATAGGGCATCATGCCGGAGTCGAACCATGCGTCCGCTACCTCCGGGATGCGACGCATGACGCAGGAGCACTGGGAACATGGCCAGGCAATGTCGTCCACGTAGGGCCGATGCAAGTCGAGATCGCCCACGTCAATCGAAGCGAGGTCAGACAACTCGGCGAGGCTGCCGACGCACCGGGCGGACTGGCACCCGTCGCAACGCCAGATGGGGATGGGGGTGCCCCAGAACCGTTCCCGCGACAGTGACCAGTCAACGTTGTTTCGGAGCCACTCCCCGAACCTGCCTTCCCGAATATGTTCCGGGTACCAATGGATCTCGCCATTGATGTCAACGAGGCGATCTTTCACGGCGGTGGTGCGGATGTACCAACTGTCCTTGGCGTAGTAGAGCAACGGCGTGTCGCACCGCCAACAAAACGGGTAGGTATGGCGGTAGACTCCTTGGTGATAGAGCAAACCGCGACTGTCGAGGTCGGCGGCGATCTCAGGGTCCGCGTCTTTGACGAACTTGCCGGCGAAGGGATAAGAGCCGGTCACAATCCCCTGGAGGTCCACCGGCTGGATGAAGGCCAACCCCCGCTCGCGGCCGAGAGCCAGGTCCTCGTCACCAAACGCGGGTGCGATGTGGACAATGCCGCTGCCATCATCCATGCTCACGAAATCGGCGGCGACGACATGCGGGGAGTACGAATCGGTGTCCTCCAGCTGGGTCACGCCATCGCGGCGGACGAACTGCTGGATGCCGGAACCAAATTCAGCGGCGTCGTATAAGGGTCGGTACGAATGTCCGACCAGTTCACTGCCCAGTCGGGTTTCGACGACGGAGTATTCGTCGTGCAGGACCTTGAGCAATGCGGTTGCCAGGATGAGCTGATGATCTGCCACTGAGACGACCGAATACTCTGCATCGGGGTCTACCGCCAGGGCGGTGTTGCCGGGTAGGGTCCACGGAGTCGTGGTCCAGGCGAGGAAATAAGTCGGCGCGTCGCCGGGCCAGGCGGCAGCTTCAAATTTGATGAAAACCGATGGATCGGGAGTGTTTTCGCGGTAGCCGAGGGCCACCTCATGGGAGGAAAGGCTGGACACGCAGCGGGGGCAATGGGGGGTGCCGCGCCGGTCCTGGTACAGGAGCCCGCGATCCCACAACTGTTTGAGAATCCACCAGCCGGTTTCGATGTAGTCGTTTTCCAGCGTTACGTAGGGATCGTGCATATCGACCCAATAGCCGATGCGGTCGGTCATCACTTCCCAGTCTTTGACGTATCTGAACACGCTTTCCCGACAGCGCTGGTTGAACTCGGCAATGCCGTATTCCTCGATCTCGCGCTTGGAAGCCAAGCCGAGTTCCTTTTCAATTTCCAGCTCGACGGGCAGCCCGTGCGTATCCCATCCACCCTTGCGGATGACCCGGCAACCTTTCATGGTGCGATACCGTGAGATTACATCCTTAAACACGCGGGCCAAAACGTGGTGAATGCCGGGGCTCCCGTTGGCAGTGGGCGGACCCTCATACATCATGAAGAGTGGAGCGTCCGGACGGTCGTCCACGGACCGACGGAACACATCGCGTTCCTTCCAATACTGGAGGATCTCGGCATCGAGTTCCGGAAAACTGACCCGGCTGGAAACCACGTCAAATCCTGGCATGGCTGAATTACCTCATCGTAGGTTGCGAATTGGTGATCGCACTGGCTGAACACCCCAAAAACCCGCCTGAACCCCGATTATAGCGCAGGGGGGATTTCACCAATACGCGTGAAAATGATGCAACGGACCGTGTCCGTGGCCAATCGGGTACGACGCGCGAATGGCGGCGGTCACGTAGTCTTTCGCCCGTGCGACCGCGGCGGGCGTGTCCAGTCCGTGGGCCAGACCGGCGGCTATCGCCGAGGCAAAGGTGCAACCGGTCCCGTGCGTGTTCGTCGAAGGGATCCGCTCGGTGGTGAACTCCAGGAATTCGTGGCCGTCGTAGAGAACATCGGTGGGTGGGCCGTCGCGGTGGCCGCCCTTGATGACGACGGAGCGAGCGCCCATGGCCACGATGCGGATTGCCGCCTCGCGGACATCATCGTCGGATTGGACGGGGCGACCTGTCAAATCTTCGGCTTCCGGTATGTTGGGCGTCACCACCGCTGCCAGCGGGATCAGGGAGCTACAGATGGAATGGATGGCCTCTTCGCGGAGGAGACGGTCGCCGCTCTTGGCGACCATGACGGGATCAACCACGAGGTTGACGACGCCGTGACGTCGGATGGCCTCGGCCACCGTTTCCACGATCTCGCTCGAGGACAACATGCCGGTCTTGACCGCATCGGCTCCGATGTCCGTCATTACCGCGTCAATTTGAGCGGCGATGATGTCAGTGGGCACCTCGTGCACCGCGCTGACACCCACGGTGTTCTGGGCGGTGATCGCGGTCAGGGTAGAAGTGCCAAACACACCCAGAGCGGAAAAGGTTTTCAAATCCGCCTGGATACCCGCACCGCCCCCGGAGTCGGAGCCGGCGATGGTCATCACGGTTGGTGGACGCGCGTCGGACACGAAAGGTTCCGCCCCTGGTCTCGGGTTCGTTTAGTCAGGTTCGTCGGGCAACCGCCAGGAGTCATCGCCTTCCTGGCCGGATTCGTCGGGGCCGTCGGGGACGGCAAGCGCTACCGCAACGTCCCGTAGCATACTCGTGTGCTCTTCGTCTGACAGAACACCGATGGGCAACGCCGGTAGGGTTTCGATGTTCAAGCCGGCGCGCACCCCCAAATCCAGCGATAACCTGGCGGCAGACTGGTTGTCCTCAGCTTCGGTGATGATGACGAAATCATAGCGTCCCAATACCGCGTATTGAGTGAGGACCTTGCTGGATGGCGTCTCCGAATCGTTTGCGGAGTCGCTCAGCAGATCCGGATTGTCCTGGCCCATCCGCCGACCGCGGCCCGTAAAGCTGGCGAGCATTATGTATAGAGGCATCGCAGGGTTCCTGATTATCGACGTGCACTTTTCAAAAGAAGAGGTACCGCTGACAAGTATATCATCGGTGAACCCGGCAACCGCGTGGACGCGGATAAGAGGCGATGCTATCATCCCGGCCAAACACGGCAATCTGCGGTGGCCCAGGAGGCAACAATGGACATCGGTTTGAACATGTCAATTTCGACCAATTCGATCGACGTGGCGGACATCGCCGCGAGGGCAGAACATGCCGGGTTCGAGTCCATATGGTTGCCCGAGCACCCGGTAATGCCCGTAAACCCGGTGTCCAAATACCCGGGGTCACCGGACGGATCCATCCCTCCTTCTATGGCCGACATGGGCGATCCATACATCGGGCTGGCTAGGGCATCGGCGGTAACGACCCGGATCAAACTGGGTACAGGGATAACTTTGATTCCAGAGCGCAACCCGTTGGTTCTGGCCGGTGCAATATCTACGCTGGACAGATTTTCAGGGGGACGTTTCATCCTGGGGATCGGAACGGGATGGCTGCGGGAGGAAACCGAAATCATGGGTGGCGACTTCGATCACCGATGGACACAAGCCCGCGAAGCCATCGAGGTGATGCGCGCGCTTTGGACACAGGACTCCGCCGAATACCACGGGCAGCACTACGATTTCCCGCCGGTCCAGTGCAACCCGAAACCCGCCCAGGAAGGCGGCCCGCCGGTGCTTTTGGGAGGGAACGCACGGAACGTGTTTCGCCGGGTCGCCCGATGGGGAGACGGGTGGATGCCTACGGCGGCCAGTCCCGATCAAATTGCCGCAGGAAAGGCTGCCATCGAAGAACTTGCCGAAGCGTCGGGCAGAGATCCGTCTGGCATCGACATCACAGTCTTTGGGCAGGCGGCTGACCGAGACATGATTTCCCGGTTTGAAGCCGCAGGCGCGAACCGCGTGATCATACGGATCGGCGACACGACGGACGCGAGCGCGCTGGACGAAATTGACAGGATCGCGGAGGCGGTAATGTAGCCTCGCGTCACACCCGCCGATGACGTAACGGCCGTGCCGGTAGCCGCTCGCCCAGGGTGGAACACCGGCACGGCATTATTATTGTTATCTCGTACGTTGATACATTGCCAGACACTATATTATATATTCGCAGTTCCGATGGAAGCGTATTGCCATGTCGTAACCGCGTCAGATGATAATGAGGGTGATCCGTTTTTTATTTACGGTAAACGAGATTTTTGAGCTACATTATTCTGAAATACGTATAAAACATGACAGATTGCATGTTTGACTAGTCTTACCCATTTTCCATATATTGGCTGCGCTGCTGCGTGGCCCGGACCGTCGATTTCCGACGCCGGCTGCGTTCAACGTATCCGAACCGCATGGGGATTTGGAGAAAGATCATGTCAATCCGACGGCACTTGAAATTTCCGGGAATCCTTTTGATCACGATGTTGGTTACAGCCGCATTCATTGTCGGGTGCGGTGGAGCGGAGGAACCTACGGCCCCGGCTGTAGAGCAGGCATCCGCGGCTCCGACGGACACGCCCGTGCCTCGCGCCACCAACACCCCGGCAGCGGCCGGCGCCCTTCCCACCCCGACGCAGCGCGCATCCGTGCTGCAGGCAACCCCCCGGCCGACCCTGGCTCCGCAAACCGATGGGGAATTGGTAACTGACCGGCTGATCCTGGTGGCTGATCCTCCTTCGCTGGAGTCGATGCTGGACTGCGAGGTGACCGGTTCGGGCGTTCTCAGCTACCGCATGTCAGCGGAATGGATGGTGGATGTCAGTCGTTTTGACGGTTCATATGAACCCATGCTGTCCACGGAGTGGAGCATCAGCGCCGACGGCCGGATGTGGAACTTCAAGCTGCGGCAGGGCGTGCGATGGCACGACGACTGGGGAGAATTCACCGCCCAGGACGTCAAGCACTCCATGGCGTACTACACCAACCCTGACTGCCGCGCGTCTTACTCGGATTATTTCCGGAGCGACCCGGGCGGCGACGTGGAAATCGTCAATGACTATGAGGTCAACATTCACATGAAGCGCCGCCCCGCAGTTGACTTCGTCTACTGGTACTCAGGTTATCGTGGGATTCCACACAGCAGCAAATCCCAGTGGGACCAGGCGTGCCCCAACGGTGAATCCGACTATGGGAACAACGAAGCCGGGTTGCCCTTGGGTTATTGTATCCAGAGCCGCGACGCAGTTGCTGAAAAAGCGGCGCGCACCGGACCGTACGAATTCGTGAGTTTCCAAGAAGGCGTCGGCTGGGAATGGAAACGGGTTGACTACGACCATTGGCGCGTGAACTCTGATTTCGCCGAGATTGAGATCAAGGACGTCCGCGAGTCGGCGACCCGCTTGGCCATCATGCAAGCTCGGGAGGCGCACATCGCGACCATCAACCGGGCCTTGATTCAGAACGCCGTTGACGATGGTCTGGAGGTAGTTGACAGTTCCGTGAGGTCGGTGACGGCATTCGCCCTGTTTGGAGGCATGTATTTCGCCACTGGCGAAAAAGGAGTGCCAACCGATCTATCTGCGGAAGAACAGGCGGATATCCGTTCAAGTTATGACAACGTAGCGGCTCGCGACGAAAAGCTGCCCTGGAGCGAACCCGGCGAATCGGGGAAGCTGGTTCGGATGGCGATGAACAAGGCCATCGACCGCGACCAGATTAACAACGCCATCTACGGCGGCGTGGGCGGGCAGCAATGGGTATCTACCCTGGTTCCGGATTTCCCGGCCGGATTCAACCCGGATTGGGAGGCTCAATGGGACGAGCTCTACGGGTACGATCCGGAAAAGGCTCGCGAATTGCTGGTCGAAGCCGGTTATCCCAACGGGTTCTCGTTCCGCGTTCCGGTGTTCGTGTTGGGCGGGGTTCCGGAATTGCCGGACCAGATGGAAGCGATGGCCAAGTTCTGGTCCGCGATTGGCCTCGATCCGCAACTGGATCCAATTGAGTTCTCCAACTGGCGGAACCAATACACCAGCCTTGACGCCGACTGCTGTGTCTACGGGTTCCGTGGACCGGCGGCGCCCATCGATACCCGCGTGCACTTCTACTTCAGCGCGGAGCGGGCCTTCCGGGCGTACACCAGCGACGCGATCCAGGAGCACAAGAACAAGGCGCTGCGGGCATTGAACGAAGCCGACGCCACGACCGACTGGCAAAAAGTTTCCAACGAACTCTTCTACGAAGTCGCGACGATTCCGGGGTGGACGATGCCGATCAGCGCAACCATTGATCCGGATGTGGTGGCCGAGTATATCTTCCTGGGCCCGAACCAGGGCAGTTTCATCTACCTGGAATACGTGAAGGGCGTGCGTGAATAGCATAAGCCCGCATGTCGTGACAGTTGCCCCTGACGCTGCGCCCAGGTTGTGGCGTCGGGGGCCATGCAGAGCATCACCCTGAAAAATCAACCCGTGAGATGCACAGCAGCACGGCGATTTAATTGTCGCTGATGCCCAGCCGCATACCGATCGGGGCAACCAGTTCCAACCGAATGGGAACCTGGAGGGAGAACATGTCAATCAGACGGCAATTGAAACTTCCGGCAATCGCCTTAGTCACAACCTTGGCCCTCACGACTTTCATGGTGGCGTGTGGCGGGGCTGAGGAGACTACCGCCCCGGTTTCGCAGGCAACTGCGGCTCCTCAGGTGGACGCACCCACCAACACTCCGGTGGTGCGGGCGACCAATACGCCGGCAGCGGCCGGCGCCCTACCCACCCCGACGCAGCGCGCGTCCGTGCTCCAGGCTACGCCCAGGCCAACTGCCGTGCCAACCCAACAGGAAGGAGAGTTGGTTACGGACCGGCTCGTCATTGTGCTGGATCCACCGTCACTGGAATCGATGTTGGACTGCGAGGTGACCGGTTCGGGCGTGGTGAATTACCGGATGTCCATGGAATTCATGGTCGACGCGAATCGTTATGACGGTGAGTACGAACCGACGCTGGCTACGGAATGGAGCATTTCAGATGATGGAATGATCTGGAATTTCAAACTGCGCCAGGGCGTGCAATGGCATGACGATTGGGGCGAGTTCACCGCCCGGGATGTGCAACATTCTCTTGCCTACTACACCAATCCCGAATGTCGTGCTTCCTATTCGGACTATTTCCGGTCCAATCCGGGTGCGGCTGTGGAAGTGGTGAACGACTACGAGTTGAACATGGCCATGCAGAAGCGCCCCGCCGTGGACTTTGTCTATTGGCTCTCCGGCTTCCGCGGCATGCCCATCAGCAGCAAGGCCCAGTGGGACCAATCCTGCCCTAATGGTCAGGCAGACTATGGAAACAACGCAGCAGGCCTTGACTTGGGTTACTGCCTGGAGAGCCGGGACCTTGTGGCGGAAAAATCAGCTCGAACCGGCCCCTACGAATACGTGAGCTTCGAAGAGGGCGTCGGCTGGCAATGGAAGCGTGTCGACTACGACCACTGGCGCGTGAATCCTGATTTCGCCGAAATCGAGATCAAGGACGTTCGGGAACCGGCCACCCGCCTGGCGATCATGCAGGCTCGGGAGGCTCACATCGGGTCGGTAAACCGGGCGCTGTTGCAGGACGCGATAGATGATGGCCTTGAAGTGGTCGACTCATCGGTTACGGCCACCATGGCTTGGGCAATCTTTGGTGGTTTGTACTACTCCACGGGCGAAACGCCAGAAGGGTACGTGGAGGAATACGATATCGTGGGCCATCGGGACGAAGAATTGCCGTGGAGCATTCCTGGCGAAACGGGGCGCACTGTTCGCATCGCCATGAACAAGGCGATCGACCGCGAGGCTATCAACGAAGCCATCTTTGGAGGCGCCGGCGAACACCATTGGATCGGCGGCATCGTGCCCGACTTCCCGGCCGGATACAACCCGGCATGGGAAGACAAGTGGGACGAATATTACGGCTATGACCCCGAGGCCGCGAAACAGTTGCTGGCCGAGGCTGGGTTCCCCAACGGGTTCTCGTTCCGAGTGATTTCGTACCCCCTGGGCGGAGTTCCTGAGATCCCGGACATGCTGGAGGCGATGTCCGCGTACTGGTCTCAGATCGGGCTGGAGCCGGTGATCGAACCCATCGAGTTCTCCAACTGGCGAAACGAGTATCGCGGCCTTAACACCGACTGCTGCATCTACCCGCACCGCGGTCCGGCCGCGCCCATCGACACCCGCGTCCACTTTTACTACAGCGCGGAACGCTTCTTCCGCATGTACACCAGCGACGACATCCAGAATTACAAGGAACAAGCTCTCAGGGCGTTGAATGAGGCAGACGGCACTCATTTGTGGCAGAAGGTCTCGGATGAGATATACGAGCAGGTTGGCGTGATACCGGGTTGGACACTTCCCATCAGCGCCACCATTGACCCCGATGTCGTGGCCGAGTATGTCTTCCTTGGCCCCAATAACGGGACATTCATCTACCTGGAATACGTGAAGGGCGTGCGTGAATAGCGCCTACCGGCGTGTTCTGGCAATCGCCTCGGACGCCGCGCGGAGGATGCGGCGTCCGGTGTAAGCCAGCGCCACGCACTGAAGATTCGGACGGATCTACGGATGCCGTTCTACCGACGGGATTGTAAGTGGGGTCAGTAACATGCAGCGATTCATTGTGCTGAGGATTTTGCAGGGACTGTTGGCGGTGTTCGTCATCAGCCTGATCGTCTTCGCTCTTTCACGCGTGGCGGGCGACCCGTTGGCGGCGATTCTGGACGACGAAGCGGGCAAAGAGCAGATTGAAAGGCTCCGCCAAAGCTGGGGCCTCGATAAGCCGATTCATGTCCAATATTTCACTTACATGCGGCGCCTCGTGACCGGAGATCTGGGAGTGTCGTTCCGGTGGGACCGCCCAGTGGTCGAGTTGATAGCGGAAAGGTTGCCGGCGACGATGCAACTATCATCATTTGCCCTGGTGATCACGGGGATAATCGCTTTCCCCATCGGGGTTTTATCGGCGGTGAAAAAAGATTCCTGGTTTGATTCGGGCGGGAAAATGTTCGCCATATTAGGACAATCGGCGCCGACATTCGCCGTAGGTTTGATCTTGATGTGGCTATTCGCTGTCCAGTTGGGCTGGTTACCGACGTCGGGTAGAGGAGGCATTAAACACATGCTCCTGCCCGGCTTCGCTCTTGGCTACTACAACGTGGCGGCGATAATGCGTCTAACCCGTTCCTCGATGCTGGATGTGCTGGACACGGAGTACGTGAAACTCGCCCGCATCAAGGGCATACCCGAGTGGAAGATTGTGTGGAAACATTGCTTCCGCAACGCGTTGATCGGACCATTAACGTATTTCAGCCTGATCTTCGCGGTGCTGATCACCGGCTCGGTGGTCATCGAAACGGTGTTCGCCTGGCCGGGGCTGGGTCTAATGGTCATCGAAGCCATCAACTCCAAAGACCATATCGTGGTCCAGGCGGTGGTGATGCTGTTCGCGCTGCTATACGTCGGGATCAATATCGTCACCGACATCACCTACGCCTACGTCGACCCGCGGATTCGCTACGGTTAGAGACCCGCGCCCATTTGGCGGCTTCACGCCGGCCAGATCATGATGTGGTAAAGCTTGAGGGGAGAAACTAATGGCTGTTCAAACAAGCGCGCCGTCAGGCGGCCCTGCCGGAGCAGCGGCCAGAGCTGCCTCCAGTACTCGAGGTATATCTCTGGGGCAGATTTGGGGCGAGATACGCCGATTTCCGGTGGTGCCGACGTTCATCCTGCTTTTCTTGCTCATTATCCCGGCGATATTTGCTGACGTCCTGTCTCCCCATCACAGTACGATCGGCGATCTGGACCGGGCACTGGAACCGCCGGGCTGGGTTTCGGACAGCGAAAAGAGCCAGGTTGTGGTGCAGCGCGTGCGGGACAAGAACCCCAATGAGGTCAGCATCAACAACGCCCGGCGCAACCTGGAAAGCGGCGTTGCCACCCTGGTGGACGCTAACGGAAACGGCGAGGTGGACCTGGGCGAGACCGTGGTCCGCATCGCGGAAGGCGGCAGTTGGGAATATCCCTTCGGTACCGACAAGCAGGGCCGGGATGTGCTGAGCCGCATGATGCACGGCGCACGCATCTCCCTGGCGGTTTCATGTCTGGCCATCTTGGTGGGAGGGATTCTGGGCACCGGCCTGGGGATGCTGGCGGCGTACCGTGGCGGTTTGCTGGATGCCGTGGTGATGCGGATTGTAGACATCAAATTAGCATTCCCTTCGATTCTTTTGGCACTAACCCTGGTGGTCGCCATCGGTTCCGGCTTCAGCACCGTCGTTGTTGTCATCGCACTGCTGTTGTGGGCCCGATATGCCAGGGTGATTCGAGGGGAAGCGCTGGCGATTCGGGAACGGGACTTTATCGATCGGGCGAGGGTCGCCGGGGCCTCAAACACCCGTATCATGCTGCGCCACATTTTCCCGAACGTCTTCAACACGGTGATTGTGCTGGCGACGCTGGAAGTGGGGCACGTTATCATTCTCGAAGCCACGTTGAGCTTCCTGGGCGCCGGAATACCACGGCCCAACCCCGCATGGGGTTTGATGGCTGCCGACGGGCGCGAGGTGATCACCAGCTCCTATTGGATTTTCATGTTCCCCTGTTTGGCGATTGTGCTGACCGTTTTGTCCATGAATCTCTTGGGCGATTGGCTGCGCGACCGGTTGGATCCCAAGCTCAGGAACGTGTAACCGGCGCTGGTGCAGTCAGGTCTGGATCAGGACACGCTATAATCCCGGCCAGTGATGGTGGTTGTTCAGGGTCGCGATATTGCCTGTTGCAAGTACGCAACCCTGAGGATCCGCTAAGTGGTCCAAATCTTACCCAGGGGACCGTTTTTGACACTTGCAGGGCGAATTCCCGTATACTCCGCACAACCATCCTGGCGTAGGCCAACGCAGCAACCAAACCCGAGTTGGGGGAAACGAAGCTATGACCGCTGTACAAACCGCCACCGATACGATTCTCGAGGTTAACAACCTCAAGACCTACATTTTCACGCGAGCGGCTACCGTAAAGGCAGTCGACGGAATCTCTTTCGATTTAAAAAAGGGAGAGACCTTGGGCATCGTGGGTGAATCCGGCTGTGGCAAGACGATGACAGCACTGTCGTTGTTGCGTTTGGTGCCGAGGCCAGCCGGGCGCATCGTCGAGGGCGAGATAGTCCTCAACGGTGAGGACATCCTGCAGAAAAGCGAAGACGAGATGCGAGACGTTCGCGGTCGACAGATTTCCATGATCCTCCAAGACCCTCAGACCTCGTTGAACCCGGTGTTTACCATCGGGAACCAACTACGGGAAGCTCTGGGGATCGCCCACAGAGAAAACAAAAGTTCAATGTTGTCCCGGGCGGTCGACGCCCTGCGTAAAGTCAACGTGGCGGCGCCGGAGCGCCGGCTCGACGACTATCCGCACCAGATGTCCGGCGGCATGAAACAGCGCGTGGTGGGCGCCATCGCGATGTCATGCGAACCTGGCATCATCATTGCCGATGAGCCCACCACGGCTCTCGACGTCACGATTCAGTTGCAGTACCTGCGCCTGCTCAAGGAAATTCAGGCTGAGACCGGACTGGCGATCATATTCATTACGCACGACTTCGGCGTCGTGGCTCGCATGTGCGACCGCGTCGCGGTGATGTATGCGGGTCGGATCATCGAGCAAGGAGACGTGCGGGACATATTCAGCAGACCGGCGCACCCTTACACCCAGGCATTGATCAATTCCGTGCCAAAGCTGGAGGAGCGGGTCGACCGCCTGTACTCGATCGAAGGACAACCACCGTTGTTGTCCAATCTGCCGGAAGGCTGCCGTTTCGCGCCGCGTTGCCCGTACGCCACCGACCGTTGTCTCGAGACATATCCCACTTCGTCCCAACTCGCCGAGGCGCATCATGCCGACTGCTGGGCCCTCCACTCGGATTGGGAAGGAACGCCCATAGCGGAATTCGTGCCGCCGACCGGTTCGTCCGGGTAAGCTGTGCTCACCACTGCAACCAGCAATAACCGACAGAGGAGGTCCCGACCACAATGGCAGTCGCTACTGACAATTACCTGCTGGAAGTCAACGGCCTGAAAAAATATTTTCCGGTGACCAAAGGTCTCATCATGATGAAGACCATAGGCTATGTCCAGGCCGTTGACGGGATTTCTTTCAATATCAAACAGGGGGAAACCCTGGGCCTGGTGGGTGAATCGGGTTGCGGCAAAACCACCACCAGCAAGCTGCTGCTACGCCTGGAGAAGCCTACGGAGGGCGAAATCCTGCTGGATGGCGAGGACATAAGCACCTTCCGGGGTTCCCAACTCCAGGAATACCGCACTACTGTGCAGGCCGTTTTCCAGGATCCTTGGTCCTCGCTGAGCCCGCGGATGCGGGTTCGGGATATTGTATCGGAGCCCTTGGTGGTCAACCGCAATGTGACCACGCAGGAGAAAAACGAACGCGTCGCCGAGGTGCTGGCGCAGGTCGGTCTTCACTCTCAGCAAGCCAACAACTACCCACACGAGTTCAGCGGGGGACAAAGGCAGAGAATTGCGGTGGCCTCTGCCCTGGTGTCCTACCCCAAGTTGATCGTTCTGGACGAGCCGGTTTCCGCCTTGGACGTATCGATTCGGGCGCAGGTGATGAACCTCCTCAAGGATTTGCAAGAGCAGTACAACGTCAGCTACCTGCTCATTGCGCACAACCTAGCGACGGTGCGCTACATGGCGCACCAGACGGCGGTGATGTACCTGGGGCAGATCGTCGAGTATGCTGACACTGAAGAACTGTACGGCAACGCGCTGCACCCGTACACCAAAGCGCTGTTCTCCGCCGCACTCCCCTCGCATCCAGACCTCATACGGGAGGATATAGTTCTCCAGGGTGAGGTTCCGTCACCCATCAACCCGCCCAGCGGTTGTCGATTCCATCCGCGCTGCCCGTTTGCGATGCCCCAGTGCTCGGAAGAGGTCCCGGTTGAGAAAGAAGTATCGCCGGGCCATCGGGTTTCGTGCCACCTCTACTGATTAATCGAGCCCAAATACAACAAAAATCGCCTCTGTCCGAGTTCCGGACAGAGGCGATTTTATGTTTGGGTTGGAGAGAGCCCTACTCGATGCCATACACATTCCCGTCGGCGGTGCGTACGATTAACAACCCGTTACTGACTATCGGCGGGATTTTGATGGGCGATCCCAGATTCATGACCCAGTTTTCCTGTCCGGTCTCCCGGTCCAGGGAATACAAAGCCCCCGATTCATCGCCAACTATCAGATGGTTTTTTATCACGAGCGGCGAGGCCCAGACGTCGTCCTCGGTTTGGAAGGACCAAAGTAGATCGCCGTTGTTGGCGTCCAGGGCGTAGACGCTGTGATCGTGTCCGCCGACGTACAAAACGCCGCCTTGTTCATCGTCGACGAGAGCCGGGCTACTCTTGACGCCCTGGAGGGGATTTTCCGGCGTGAAACGCCACAGCCCGCCCTGTTGGCCTTTGGGGCGTGGTACGCCGGGGACCTGCCAAAGCCACAGCTGAGCCCACAGTTGTTTGAACTGATAAAGGCCCGGTATTTCTCGCCGTGTGGCTTGCACCGCGTACAACTGACCACCGGCGGTGAAATATGCGCGTTCACCGTCTTCGGATACCACCGGGGATCCAGTGATGGCTCGTGGAGTCCGGAAGCGGAACCATTCCTGGCCGGTACGGGCGGATAAAATGTAGAACACGCCCTTTTCGTCCCCGATGAACAGCTTGCCGTCGTGAATGGTAGCGGCGTCGCTTGCGTTGCTGTCCAGCTGCTTTTTCCAAATTAACGCTCCGTTATGGGCGTCAAGGGCGTAGATCCAGCTCTCTCCTGAGCTGATGTAAACTAGGCCATTGGACACTACAGGTGCGGTTTCAACCGTGTCCACGGCGGGAAAGCTCCAACGCACCTGGCCGTCGAACGCGTTCCATGAGCTTACGGTGTGGTCGGTACTTCCGAAGAACAGATACAGGCCAATAACCGCCGCCCCGCCGGTAATCCTACCCGGCGTGTCTCCTTCCCATTTTTCGATAAACGATAGATCCGCATGGGATAAAGCGTACATGCCTTCGGACGAACCGAGATACACGTGAGTATCTTGCGCGACCGGTTCGGACAGCAACGGGTCGCCGGGGACGTCGAAGTTCCAGAACCGGATCTGGCCCGAAGGAGGAGGAGGACCAATGTCAACTCGGCGACTGTGCCGTAAGTCCCTCCCCACGCCCGTCCATGACCCGGGACCAGCGTCTATGGTCAACTGGGTTTGGGTCTTTTTGAACAACACCACCGGGTCGGGCGCAAACGGATAGTTGACCCAGATTACGAAAACGATAAAGAGCGCGAGCACGCAGGCGCCGATGATGCGCCGCCACGAGAGACGGCGTGTGAACCAATTGTGCCGACGGTGTTGCGCCCAGGAAGGCACTCGCACAATCACCCGGTTGCAACGCTCATTGGCGCACCGGGAACCGACGCGCTGATTTTCCGCGCCGCAATACGGACAGGTGAGCTGCAACGGATCGTTGACCAGGGCGTCGTCGTCCGTGATTTCGACCATTGGCGGTTCCAGCACGCCGACATTACCGTCTTCGCGCCGGCGGGGGGTTGGGAAACTGACCTCCGGTTCGGTTGAAGCCGCAACGGTTGTTTCCCAAACCGGGCGATCGTCGAACGCGGGCTGGGATGACACGGGTTCACCAGCCGGAGCGACGGGGAACCCGCGCGATGCTGGAACAGAAGGAGGAGCTTCGTCTTCGTGCTCCCGGTTGGGAGCCGTGAAAGACGCTACTTCGGGAGCTGCCGAGTACGTCTCCGCCGGCGCCGGTTCCCGGGGCTGGCGTGAAAACCTGCGGAAAATGTCGCGAATGCTAGGCATGGGTCACTGCGGTGCGATCAGGCAGCTGGAGGCTGTGGCAGATCGCCGTTGATCAGCAGGTGGCGCACCGCCGGGGTCAGCAGCCGCGCGCGCGAGTGCAGTTCCTCTCCAGAGGCGTTTCCGATCGGGTGCGCACACATGAGATACGGGAAATCGGGCACGCCCATGAGTCGAGTATACGCACGGGCGGTGTTGGCGAACACGGTCGTGATGATGGTCGCCGCCGGGATGCCCTGGCGCTCCAATGTAATTCCGTCGTGCAAACTGCCCGACGAGCATCCCCCTCAATCCCCAACACCGGCGATGACGAAATCTGAGTTGCGGTGGAGGTCGGCCAAGAGTTCCGGATGCGGCGGCAGCGACGAGCTGTGTTTCTTGGCGTAGTAGACGTCCGCAAACTCAAACTCGTCGTTCAGGGCGTCCGCGATGGCCCAAAGGATCGCATCCGCATTGGCCTTGGAATTGTCCAACAGGCCGAGCCGCCCGCCACGCAGGTCAATAGGACGGGCCGCCATAACCAGCGGAGCCTCGCCCGGATCGAATCCCGTGGGGTCGATCAGTTGCACGGTGGGAATGTTTTGGGAGGCCATGAAAGCTCCTTTCCGGTTTCGATGCGCTGCCCCTAGATTACCGTAGTGACCGCGGGCACACCGTAGTAGTTCATGATCAACTCGCTATAGATGCCGCTGTCCCCACCGGCCTTGAAGATCAGAATGTCCTCGGGCCCGTCTACGCTCATGCGCCGTTCATCGTCATCTCCCGGCTGTACGGCGCCGTGTACCATGCCGAGCCTTTTCAACTGTCCGGTTGACCGCCAGGCACGTTCGTACAGGTACTGCTGCATATCGGGCCGATCCCAGCCCAAACGGCTCAGCAACTCGGAATGCCAGTAACCGACCACCCAGACCCATTTTATTCCTCGCCCAAAGTATGCGCCCAAGCCGTGCGAGGCCATGCCATCCGCGATGGAATCCAGGAGGCTCTCCGCGGTGGTTCCGTAGCGGTTGCTGTGCATGGAGGGGTCCTGGATAGTCGCGACCGTTACCGTCGACTGCTCAGGCGAATATCCCTGGCTGACGTGAAACGGTTCCCACGGGCTGTTCTCCTCGTCTTCCCCAATGACCACGCCGAACTTGGTCAGGCTTCCCATGCAACCGCGGTCCAACACGCCGGGCCGCTGTTCAAATACATTAATTAAGATCAATCGAAGCGCCCGTCCGATGGTGGAATTGGCTCGATTCCCTGGGCTGAACAGGTTGTCGGTGCAGTTCAACTCGATCTCGCGTCGGATGGGACCGTTGATCGCAACGAGCAGGCCGGTGGAATTTGTCACCGCGGACACTTCGTGGATGCAATTTGGGTCATGCTCAAATAGGACACGCAATGTGGCCAGCACTATGGGGAAATACGACGGCAAACAACCCGCCATCACGGCGTTGGCCGCCGCTTGCTCAGCCGTCAGCGTTCGGCGGCGCACCGGGACTTCACCCAAAACGTGTTGGGGCTCAAGGTGGGCTGCTTCAAGCATCGCCTGGACGCGATCAGCGGTCGGAGGCACGACCGGCAGACCGTCGGTCCAGCCTCGCCGGTAGCATTCTTCGATAGCGTCCAAAGAATCCGGGATCGTGTGTAATGCCGCGCGGGGCGCCGGTTCAACCACTAATATCCTGCCTGGCCGGTCTACGTAGTGTGAGACCGACTTGCTTTCGATCATTCTAACAACGGCTAATCAATTATCTCAACCTCGCTCGGAGCACGTCTTTCTTCTTTGTGCAGGTAGCTGGATTCCAATTTACGCCGGATGGCCAATGTACTCGGGCGTTGGACCCGTCGGCCAGCAGGACGGAGGCCGGGGGTTGAGACATGACAGCCCCGAACTGGGTTCCATACAAGGAACCGGCATTGCACTCCAACTTATGGTTTACGACCGGCGCCAGTGCCCATGCGTCTCTCGAAATTTGGTACGTTCGAGTACGCCCAGCGGATTGGCCGTTGTATCCGTAGTACCGAGCAGTGAGGAATTCTTCCAACGATCCGATTTTGGCCGGGTAGGGGTCGCCATTGGCGGTGATCCAAATGCCATCCTCCCTACCACCGTTTCGCCACCCATAGTGGACTCTTTGTAGGCCGCATCCATCCACACGTTCTTCCGGGTCAAATTCGTGGCGCATTGCCGTAGACGACATGGGTTCTCGGAACAGATAACGGCCTCCCAGCGAGATCAATGGATGCGCAACCAATTGCCGCAAGAAGACGACACCCCGTCGGTGGTCACCTCCGCGCGTCCCGCGAACGTAGAAACGGAGGTTCACTTCCTCAAATCGCCGTGGCAGGGCCGGCAATCCCAGTACACCCAAGGCATCGACTAATAGCGCCACGAGACTGATGTAAGCGCTGCCGTTCCAATAATCGAGGACCACGCCACCGGGCAAAAAGGGGATCAAATGATGGTCGTCAATAGGCCAGGAGAAAATGGCCACATTCCGCCAGCGGGCGGTTATTGGGGTAGGGCACCACATCCGATCGTAGGATACTGCGCGTCTGATCTGGCCGGCGGGAAACTCGCAATCCACGCCGGCGAGCTACTGACTAGGTCAGACCTTCGAGGCGTCGTTCCAACCGCCGTTGCTGAAGGGAAATAGTCAGATCGCCGCGAGTACGCTCCAACACCCCCCGCATTGCGTCAGTGCTGTGACGGAGACCGCCAGTGACGCCTTCCGGGAAATCAACCGTAACCAGGATGCCGTAAATCTCGTCCATCAGTTCCATCAACTCTTCACAACGGGAGGTTTCGTCACGGCGCAGGGCATCCAGGATGTAGCGGCGTAATTCACCGATCACCTCTGCCATCCCGTTCAGGTAAGCCGGCGGGTCCATGTCGAGCGCTTCTGCGTCGGGGATATCGGCACCGGAAATCACCGCCAACGTTATGTTCGCCTCCGTAAATTCCTTGCGCGCGTCGGAGAGAAAGCCGGCGTAGTAAATCTCCGGGTTGTCGACACGTATGCTGCGGGTCTCGGCGAGACGCGATCCCGCCTCCGCGATCAGACGCCGGGCCTCGTCGAAATCGTTCCGGTGAACTGCTCGAATCGCGTTGGCGGAGTTCCGGATAACCTGCCTGGAAACCCCGAGGGCCTGCTCCCGGGCTCGATGCCGGGCCGACAATTCTTCCACGGCCTGAGCGGACAGGGCCGCCAGTTGCGGGCCGTAACGGGTTGGCATAACAGAAAGCCGCTAAACGCGTCCGCCAGCGTCGCGAATTGCCTCGGTCAGGGCGGCTGCAGCAGCTTCGGGTTCGGACGCGCTTCCAACCGCCGCGGTGACGCAGATAGCGTCGGCGCCGGCTTCCACCACTGGGGCGACATTCGCCGCCGTGATACCGCCGATAGCCACCAACGGCACCTGGGCAGCCGCACGCGCCTGCTTCAAACGCTCGGGGCCCTGCGGCGCGCGGGTGACCTGTTTGGTCGTCGTGGTGTACATCGCACCGAACGCGACGTGATCCGCGCCCATGTGTTGCGACTCGATGATCAAATCGATCTCACGGTTGGAGCGGCCCAACACTTGCCCCGGCGCCAGAACCTTTCGAGCCTCAGCCACGGGCAAATCAGTCTGACCAACGTGCAATCCCACGTGATCGGGCCCGAGAGCGGCAGCCAGATCCGCATGATCGTTGATGATCAGCAGAGCATCGTTGGCGGCGCACAGGTCGCGCAGAGCCGCACCGAGGGGTAGTTGTTCTCCTTTGTCCCGTAACTTGTCACGCAACTGGAGAATACGGGCCCCACCGTTGATAGCAGCACGGGCGATTTCGAGTGGATCACGGCCACCGGTCACTTCCGGGTCTATTATTACGTAGAGACCACGAATGCGATCCGCCTGAGACCGCCTCAGAGCGGCGCCGATCCGCTCGATGGCGTCGTCAAGGGCGCGACGCAACTGCAACGCCCCATCGGCGGGGATTCCCTGCGCGACCGCCAGGATATCCATCAAACCCCGCGCGGTTTCCGCCATCTCCAGCACTCGGAATCGATTCTGGATCGCGTATGGAGCAGTGGACTGCCGGTTTGGGTCACTCAGGTCACCGCCCAACCATCCGATTTCGCCGCGCATCAGGCCTTCAGGAATAGCGTCAGACGCCACCATGCCGTCCAGGCAAGCGACGAGCGCCGACAACAGATCGGGCGTCGGACTACGATCCTGCTCCGTCACAAGTCCAATCCTTTGGGTGCTTCTCCGCTCCGAGCGGAGTCTATCGATTCACGGACGGTGTCGGGCATTTCCACTCCGTGACGCGTGAATGATTCTTCAACGTGTCGGCCAATGTTCCTGGGGTCACTGTAGTAGTCCCGGGAACTGCTCCCAATCGGGCTCGCTTCGTGCAGATTGCCAGTGGTTTTGCCCATCGCAAAAGTCGACATCCGGCGCTCCACGTCATCGCTGCCGCAAGCGTCGCAAACGGGCGCCACCGGTGAGTTCATAGAGCGCACAAAGATCGCGGAGATCGTCCGGCACTGGCCACAACGGTATTCGTAGATAGGCATCTTGTCCGTCGCTAACTTACTTGGGAGATCTGAAACGCGTTGCGGTGGGGGGAACAATGGGCGCTCAGCTGTCGGGATGAGTGATTTCGTGCCGGTGTTCCTGGAAATCCGGGGTAACCTGCCCGCCCATCGCGTCGCCCATGCGGCCCATGTGTCCGTCGATGCTGCCGATGTGGCTGTCGTCCAGGTCTGCCGCGGCGTTGTCGGGCATCCAGTTGAGGCTATCGCCCCAGGAGCGGTGAAAGGCGAACCCCGACACCAACCGGGTAAGGTCGGATGCGTTGCATCCGTTGCAGGTCATAGCGTCAACGGTTGTCCAACTGAACACCAGACGGGACTGCCTGATGCTGCACTGGTTGCATCGGTATTCGTAAACGGGCATGACGCGGGTATTGTAGCATAGGCCCGGAACGTTCTCGGGCAGTCGCTGATGTATAATGCGGCGACAGTCGGTAGCAGCACGGCAACCGCCGGATTAGCGCACGGAGAATGCTGATGTCCAGCGCCAACCAGATGTCGATGCAGATGACCTTTTCAGCCGGTGACGAAAAGTCTCCGTTGCTGCTGCTGATCGACGGACACGCAATGGTCCACCGTTCTTTCAGGGCAATCAGCGCCAGCCGCAATTTGACGGTGTCCTCCACTGGCGAGGATGTCACGGGCGTCTACGGGTTTGCCAGCGTTTTCATGCGGGCGCTAAACGAATGGCAACCAAGCCACGTCGCCGTCGCTTTCGACACACCGTCTCCAACCTTCCGCCACGAACGCTTCCCGGCATACAAGGCGCAACGGCCGCCCACGCCTCTGGAACTGCGGGGTCAGTTCGACCGCGTGAAAGAGTTGATGGCAACGTTCTCCGTGCCGATTTACGAATTGCCCGGCTACGAGGCCGACGACGTCATTGGCACGCTTTGCCGGCAAGCCGAGGCCGCGCATGTGCCCACGGTGATTCTCACCGGAGACCGCGACACTTTCCAGCTTATTTCCCCGCTGATTCGCGTGGACCTGGCCAGCAGCGAGCGCGACCGGCGGATCGTGGACGAGGAGGAATTGGCCGCCAGGTACGGCGGGCTTACGGCAGAACAACAGCCGGATTACAAAGCGCTGGTTGGCGACAAATCGGACAATATACCCGGAATTCCCGGCGTTGGGGACAAGACGGCGACAACCCTGCTGACCAACTACAGCACGCTGGAAGGCATATACGAGAATCTGGAACAGATCACTCAGAAGAGGGTGCAGAACAACCTGGCGACCAACCGGGACGAGGCGTTTGAATATCGTTTTCTGACCACGATCAAGTGCGATTCGCCGACTACGCTCGATCTCGACGCCTGCAAGTTCGGCGACTACGAACGTTCCGACGTGGTCGCCCTGATGACGGCCTTGGAATTCCACAGCATAGTGGGACGAGTGCCTTCACCTGATGCGCCGTGGGCTACAGCTTCGGATAGCGCCGGTCACGCTCCCGTCCCGGCGGCCGCCGCGTCGGACGTGGCGATGGACTACGATTACCGCGTCGTCGACACGCCGCCAGACTTGGACGCGATGATCGCCGCCATCCGGGACGCTGGCTCCTTTGCGTTCGACACCGAGGCCAGCGGGACTGACCCAATGTCGGCCGAGTTGGCCGGATTGAGTTTTTCCATCGAAGGCGGCCAGTCGTGGTACGTACCGGTAGGGCACAAGTCGGGACAACAATTGCCCTTGGACGAGGTGATGGCCGCGGTGCGACCCTTGTTTACCGGTGAAGGTCTAAAGCGCGCGGCCCACAACGCCAACTATGATCTGACGCTGCTAAGCAACTATGGAGTGGACCCATACCAGGTTGTTGACCACGACACCATGATTGCAGCTCACCTCCTGGGCAACGGCCGGGTGGGCCTGAAACCCCTGGCCCTTTCAATACTCGGTCGGGAAATGACCGAGATCACCGAACTTATCGGGAAGGGAGCCCGCCAGATAACCTTCAACGAGGTTGAGATCACCGATGGCGCACCGTACGCTGCGGCGGACGCGGACTGCACGCTGCGCTTGCGTCGGCACTTTGACCCGCCATTGGCAGCACAAGGCCTAGTCGACCTGTTTGCGGATGTCGAACTGCCGCTGGTGCCGGTGTTGGTCGAGATGCAGCGCGCAGGAGTCCGGTTGGACGCGGGCATCCTCCACGAGATGTCGCGCGACCTGCACGAACAACTGGAACAGATCCAAGCGGAACTTTTCAACTCTATCGGCCACAGCGTCAACATCAATTCGCCCAAGCAGTTGAGCGATCTGCTTTTCGGAGAGTTGGGTTTGCCGAAGTCACGGCGTACCCGGTCGGGTTTTTCCACCGATGCCAACGCCCTGGAGGCGTTGAAAGGTTTGCATCCGGCGGTGGACAAGATCCTGGACTACCGGCAAGTTTCCAAGCTGAAGTCAACCTACGTCGACGCGCTACCGGAGATGGTGAACTCGGTCACCGGCCGGATCCATACGTCGTATCACCAAACCGGGTCGGCCACCGGCAGGGTCAGCAGCAGCGATCCCAACCTGCAAAACATACCAGTCCGAACTGAATTGGGCCGCCAAGTCCGCCGCGCATTTGTGGCCGACTCCGGATGCCAGCTGCTTTCAGCGGACTATTCTCAGATTGAGCTGAGGGTGCTGGCTCATATGTCGCAGGACCCTTCGCTACTGGAAGCGTTCCGGAGAGGAGAGGACATTCACGCCGCGACCGCGAGCCAGATGTTCAGCGTGGCCATCAATGACGTGGACGCGGAGCAGCGCCGGATCGCCAAGGTGCTTAATTTCGGCGTGATCTACGGCTTGGGACCATACGGGATATCGCAACAGACGGGGTTCAGTCGCGAGGAGGGACGCCATTTCATCGATACCTATCTTTCACGGTACCCGGGCATCAATGGTTACCTGGAGTCCGTGAAGGAGCGGACCAGGAACGTGATGTACGCGGAAACCCTGCTGGGAAGGCGCCGGTACCTGCCGGATATACAATCCACAAATCACAACACTCGCGCGGCTGCTGAGCGGATGGCGATAAACATGCCGATCCAGGGGACGGCTGCGGACATCATGAAGATAGCCATGATCAACGTGCGCGCCCGGATGATCAAGGAGCAAATGCGCTCCAGCATGATATTGCAGGTCCACGACGAGTTGGTGTTTGAAGTGCCGGATGATGAAATGGACGTGATGACCGAGCTGGTGACGGACGAGATGCCGGCGGCAATGGATCTCGACGTCACGCTCAGGGTGGATGTGAAATCCGGCTACTCCTGGGGCGACTTCTGATTCGAAACACCGCGCTTTGGCTGTTATCGTGTTGAGCGGCGTGACAATCCATGTCGGGCAACTTCCGATGCGCTCTCTTTTGACAATGAATCCGATGACAATGAATCCGACACCACACCCCGCAGAGGTCAATACCAGTGCAGTTGCTTCGTAGCATTGTCTTTGTTCCCGGAAACCGCGCCAACATGCTGGAGAGGGCGTTGGGATTCGGCGCCGACATCATCATGGTGGACCTCGAGGACTCGGTGCCCTTGGGCGAGAAGGCCGCGGCGTGCGAGTTGGCAACCGAATGGGTCCCGCGCTTGGCGGAAGCCGGCAAACAAGTGATGGTGAGAGTCAACGCCCTGGAAACCGGCTTGGCGGCTGGGGAACTGTCAGCGGTGGTATCGGCCGATTTGAGCGGCATCAGCATCGGGAAAGGGAACACTCCCTGGGATGTGCAGCAGGTGGACAAACTGCTCGCGCCTTTGGAATCTAGGATCGGGATAGAAACGGGCAACATCAAGGTGATCCCGTGGATCGAAACTGCTATGTCCATCGTCCATGTCTACGAGATGGCGCGGGCGTCGCAACGGACCGTCGGGATAGCATTCGGAGCCGAGGACTACACGAACGATATGGGGATCATAAGAAGCGACTTCGGCGAAGAGTGTTATTTCGCTCGGTCAACGGTTGCCGTGGCGGCGCGGGCTGCCGGCGTTGCCGGCCTGGACGGCCCGTTCGTGGGTTTTCGGGATCCCGAAGGTCTGAAAACCGACGCCGGCGCAGCGCGCCGGATGGGGTATACCGGCAAGTTCGCAATTCATCCGGCACAGATAGACGCGATCAACGAGACGTTTTCTCCCAACCCCGAAGACGTGGCATACGCGAAGCGTGTGGTAGAGGCGTGGGATGAAGCGGAAGCGGCCGGAAGAGGCTCGTTATCCATTGACGGGCGCATGGTAGATGTGCCGGTCGTGAAACGAGCACAAAATCTGCTGGCCCAAGCGGCGGCAATCGAAGCGCAGACCAATTAATGACCCACATGACGGACACCGCACAACCGGGATAGATCTCATTGGTGACCTGAACATCAGGTTGTGTCATCCGCCGGCGCCCGTCGGACCCGTTGCCCGGCAAAACACGAAACCGCTGCACAGGTACGAGTTGTGCCCAACCGTCAGTCGTATGTTCCCTGATCGCATCATCCTTACTGGGTTGCAGTTCTACGGCTTTCACGGGGTCAACCCCGAAGAACGGAGCTTAGGACAACATTTCATAGTGGACCTCGAAGCCGAGCTTGACCTGAGGATCCCAGCCGCCACGGATCGTCTGGAAGATACGGTGAGTTATACCGAACTGTATCGGGCAGTCAAAACGGTGATGGAAGGGGAACCGTGCAATCTGTTGGAATCCGCCGCCGGAAACATAGCCCGGAACGTTTTGGACCAGCACCTGGAAATCGGGGCGGTTCGAGTCCGAGTTCACAAACCCCGCCCACCGATAAAGGGGTCTGTCATAGAGGCCGCTGCGGTGGAAATCTACCGGTCGCGCCAGGCCTGAACAGCCCGACAGCGACACGAGGACCGAACGACATGGTTACCAATCAGACAGCCAACGACGCCGGCGTGGCCGGCGCGTTCAATGATGCGACTAAGCTCCAGTACATCAACCTCAGCAACAAGCCGCCTTTGTATAAGATCTACCCTGACCTGCGATCCATACCGCTGCCGGATGTGGCCGGCTCATCCGGACCAGAGATGTCGACGTTGCAGGCCATCCGTGGCTCCGAACCAAACTCCGAAGGGGGAAGCACGCCAACGGTGCAGACCCTGGCGGAGTTGCTCTATCACGCAGCCGCGGTGATTCGGCGTCGGAATCTGCGGGACGGTGAGGTGCACTATCGGGGAGCAGCGTCTGCCGGGGCACTCTACCCAACCGAAGTCTACGTGGTTTGCGGTGACCTGGACGGTCTGAGGGCCGGGGTATACCACTTCAACCCGCTCGATTGTACTCTGGCGCGCTTGCGAAACGGCGACCTGCGGCGCTGGGTGGGTGCAGCTTCCCAAGACCATGCCGCATACCCGGCGACCTTGGTGTTCACGACGGTGTTCTGGCGAAGCGCCTGGAAATATCGGGAAAGGGGTTACCGATATTGCTACTGGGACCTGGGTACGATTGCCGCCAATCTCACCGCAGCGGGGAACGCCGCGTCTACTCCAGTGGGTTTGAAATTTGGATTCGTGGACCGTTCGCTATGCGGGTTCTTGGGGATTGATGGGCTTGACGAAGCTCCATCCCTCTTGGCCACCATCGGCAACCCGGACGGTACGCTGAACCCGGGTTCAGGTGACGTTCCGGGCATGTTGTCCCAGGAAAGCAACGACCTCACGGCCGGCGCCCTGGAATACCCCCTGTCGCGAGAAATTCACCTCGGTTCCTGGCTGCGGACGAGGGAAGACGTATCAATCTGGAATGAAAATGGTGTGAAGAGCGACGATAACCAAAAAGAAGAACTGGACGGCACTGGCGAGCGTTTCCGGCCCTTGCGTTCGGGATCGGACGGAGCCTTTGACGCCGCGGTGGACCTTTCGTCTCACCCGGCACAATCGTTGGGCGATTGCATCCGTTCGCGAGGCTCGACCAGGCGTTTCGCAACGGAACCGATTCCTTGGGAGGGTTTCCGCTCGATCCTGGAAGCGGCAGGGAGCCCGATCGGCGCGCCGCAGTTAGCGGGTGGGTTTTCGCCGTACATGAGCATTTATTTTATTGTAAACGCCGTGGACGGCCTTGCCCCTGGAGCCTACTACTACAATCGTTTCTACAACGGCTTGCGGTTACTCAAGGAGGGAGACCTCAGAGAAACCGCGGGACATTTGGGTTTTGAACAGGCATTGCCGGCAGACGCCGCTGCCGTAGCGTTCATCACCGCCGACTTGCAGTTGATCGAACGCGATTTCGGGACCAGGGGATACCGAATGGCGCAGACGCTCGCGGGAATCATCGGCGGACGTATATACCTCGCTTCGCATGCGCTGGGTTTGGGGGCCACGGGCCTCACGTTTTTCGACGACGCGGTCGTCGAGTTTTTTGAGCCTCACGCCGCTGGCCAAGAAACGGTATTCGTGGTGCCGATGGGCATTCCACACCAGGACAACCGGGTCCGCCCGTTCCGGTCCAGGCTGGCCGTCAGCCTAGACGCCCGGGCCCGGGGTGCGGGACAGGGATGACCGTACCAAGCCCAAGGTAAGTCAGCTAGTCCCACTCCTCTTCGTCTGCTGAGGGCGGGGTTGCGGGCGACCAGGCGGTCACATCTTCGTCGGTGTCCAAAGTTGGAACATCGTCCATGCCCACCGATTCTACGGAAGTGTCGTCGTGCATGTTCAAGACTGCGTTCTCGACGGAATCTGAGATGTCATCGGCGTCAATTGCGTCCGAGGGAACTTGGTCTGATTCCTCGTCCGGTGAGGGCACGATTTGGTCAGGCTCCGCTATTGGACTTAGTTGGTGTGACTCGCTGGTTTGCGACGGGAAGGAGACGACATGACGCAAAGCGGGAGCCTGACCCGTTTCGCGCAAAATGACTGACAATCCGGCCTCTTCCAGCCCGACTACGGCTGCTTCGTACCGGTTGCCTCCGGACATAAGGCGGTTCAAGCGTCGGCCCAATCGACGTTGCAACGTCCCCAAGTAAGCGCCGTCCAAGGTATTGACGGTTACGCCGTCATCCTTTGCGGTCAACAAAACCACGTCACCCGCGCTGACAGGGAGGGTGTCCGACAGACCGGTCTGTTTGCACAGAGTAGTGGAACACGACTTTCCACTCTCAGCGATGAACATGCGAGGCGATCTGCCGGTTACCGCGGGTAGTGACGACGCCTCTTCGGAGCGATTTTGGAGCCGATCAAGTCGCGCGAGATTTTTCCGCCCGATGACATTCGCGGGTGAGTGCAGGCGCAACTCTTCGAGGGTGCGGCGGGCCTCGGAATAGTTGCCCAGTTCCATCTGGGCTTTGGCCAAGCGATTGGACGCCTCACAGTCAGTTGGACTTATATCCAGGATCTGCTGGTTTGCCGCTACCGCTTGTTCCCATTGGCCGTTGAGCGCAAACCGGATCGCCTCTTTGCCAAGTTGGGCTTTGGTGTGGCTGCTCATCGAATCCTTCATCGGTGCATGGCTTGGCGGGTAAGACACGTCATCCACTGATATTGACCTCCACCACCGGTCGGCTGCCCTTCCTTATCACTAACGATGTCTCGTTATAGGATTACACCCTGGTGGGGGGTACTTTCAATCTACCTAGATTGCCGATTTCGATGAATTATGGTCTTCGATTATCGACCATATGAGCCAGCTGGCCCCGAGGTTCAATTTCAACGCTTGTAGCGGCCGGTGGCTGACCGATACCGGATGATTACGAGGTCGCGCAAGGTGTTCCATCCATCGCGAATCGGACGAACCTTGCTCTCCGACCGGTAGTGCCAGTCGATCCCGACCTCGACGATCCCAAACCCTCGTCGGCGAGCCAGGAACAGGATTTCAGCATCGAACGCAAACCCGTCCAGCGTCTGTAGTTCGAAGAGGGTTTCGGCGGCGGTGTCGGGGAATACCTTGAACCCACACTGCGTGTCGGAGATACCGGGCGTAGCCAGTATCCTGGTCACGGCATTGAAAACCCGCCCCATCAGCCATCTTCGTCGAGGTTCACCAATGCGAATGGCTCCGGGTGCCTCTCTTGAGCCGATTACGATATCCAACGACGCGGCGTGTTCCTGCGAGGGGGTGGGTTCCGGCAACAGACGTTCTAACAGGCGTATCGGCATCGACAGATCGGCGTCGCAGAGGAAACGATATTCGCCGCTCGCTGCGAGCATCCCGTTCTTAACGGCCCACCCCTTGCCCCGGTGGGGCAGAGCAAGCAGCTTAACGCGCTCGTCCTCTCGTGCCGCCCGATCAACCACGTCAGACGTGGAGTCGTTGCTCCCGTCGTCGGCTACTATGATCTCCCACTCAAATGGCTTCCCGCGCAAATATGCGGAGACCGTCTCAAGCGTCTCGGGAAGGCGGCGCTCCTCGTTGTAGGCCGGAATGATTACAGACAGGTAGCAAGCGGACATTGCCGTCCGGTCGAGGTCCACCTAACGGGACTTGTCCAGTTCGAAACCCTGGTGCAGCAAGCGAACGGCCTCCTGCGCCTGATCGCGACTGATAATGCACGATATACGAATTTCAGACGTGGTGATCATGTCGATATTGATGCCGCCGTCGGCCAGGATACGAAACATGCGGGACGCGTAACCGGGCGTGTTCTGCATTCCCGATCCGACCACGCTGACTGAGGCCAGTGTTGGGTCACTGATGACCTGGCCCATTCCCAGCGCCGTTTCCAGAGGAGCAATGACGCGGAGCGCGCGCGGCAAATCATCGGTGGTGACGGTAAAACTGATGTCCGTCGTGGTTCGGTCGGCGCTGGTGTTCTGGACGATGGTATCCACGTTGATGCCGGCTTCCGAAAGCGGTTCAAACAGTCCTGCCGCAACACCGGGCCTATCGGCAACCCCGCACACGGTGACCTTGGCGACATTGGATTGGTAAGCGATGCCAGTAACCTTGATCCGGTCTTCCATCTGCCTGTCGTCCGATACTTGCCGTATGAGAGTTCCGGTTGCGTCGACGAAACTGGACGCCACGTATATGGGAACATTGTAGGCCGCTCCCAACTCAATTGACCTAGGGTGCATTTTCGCACCCGCCGCGGCCAGTTCCAACATCTCTTCATAGCCGACTTCGGGCATTTTGGAAGCGTTGGCGACAACCCGAGGATCAGCAGTATAGATTCCCTCGACGTCGGTATAGATGTCGCAGCGGTCAGCACCCAGCGCCGCCGCCAACGCCACGGCCGTGGTGTCGGAACCGCCTCGGCCCAGCGTGGTAACGTCGTCATCGGGCGTGAGACCCTGGAATCCGGCTACGATCACCAACCGGCCGGCATCCAGTTCGCGGCTAATCCGATCCGGGTCCACTTGACTGATGCGAGCCCGGCCATACGAGTTGTCAGTTCTGATTCCCGCCTGGGGTCCGCTCAAGCTGATGGCGTCGTAACCCAGACTACGCAGTGCCATGGACAGCAAGGTGATCGATACGAGCTCGCCTGTAGACAGAAGGAAATCGAGTTCCCGGGGATCAGGCTCGTTCGAAACGGTGCGCGCCAGATCGATCAGTTCGTCGGTGGTGCCGCCCATGGCCGAAACCACGGTTACGATCTGATGACCCTGGTCATGCACTGCGGCGATACGCCGCGCCACGTTTACTATCTTGTCAGCATCGGCGACGGAACTGCCGCCGTACTTATGCACGTAGAGGGCCATATGATCTGCTCGGTCGGTTGCCGAATCCGGTATATCAAGAACCGGGGGCGAAGGTCGCGGGTTAGGCGGCGTCCTGCGATTCATTTCCGGGCACGTCAATGAAATGTGCCCCGAGGTCAGTCGGCTGGGTGACTTCCACGCGCCCGTCGACGCCGGCGAGCCGGGCGGCGTCGAACATTTCATAGGCGACCGTCATCGCACGATCGCGCGTCAAGGCCAAAATGGTGCTACCACTCCCGGAGAGGAAAACCCCCAAGGCGCCGGCAGCTTGGGCAGCAGCAAAAATGACCTTCATTTGCGGGAAAATAGTCTGCCGATAGGGCTGGTGGAGACGATCCTGGGTGGCGATGTTCAGGTATTCGGGACGATCGGACTCCATACTCGCCACAAGCAACGCGGTGCGGCTCATATTGTACACCGCGTCGGCGATGGGTATTTGATCCGGCAAAACCCGCCGAGCATCCGCGGTAGCAATTCGCCGTTCCGGGATGAACAGGACGGCCTGCATGTCCGCCGGAACCCGGATAGGAGCGGTGTACAGGCGGTCGTCGTTCATCACCACCAGCCTCATGCCGCCATGGATCGCGGCAGCAACATTATCGGGATGGCCTTCGATGGTCGCGGCCATTTCCAGCAGATCGTCCTGGCTGAACACATTGTCAAGGAGCCAATTGGCTGCCACGAGGCCGCCGGAAATGGCCGCCGCACTGCTGCCCATGCCACGGCTCAGCGGAATCGAGTTATTGCAGCGAAGTGACAACGGGGGGAGAGGAACGTCGGCTTCGTTGAACAAAAATTCCATGGCGCGGTAGGTCAGGTTTTGGGCGTCCGCCTCCAACTCACCGGCGCCTTCGCCCAAAACAACCACGGCGGGTTCGGAGCCGGCGGGGAGAACCTCCACGGTCAGCGTGTTCCACAAGTCCAGGGCCATGCCCAGGCAGTCGTAGCCAGGACCGAGATTAGCGGTCGTGGCCGGAGCCCGTACCTCCACCGTAGTCACAGGTTCCTCCATGAGATCGTCGCTTCGGTTAACCAAGCACGCGTTCGGATACGTAGCGCCCCAAGTCCCGGTTTTCCCGAAACTCGAACCCGCCAAAATCGCCACCGTAGCCAATAATCGGCACCTGCCGTTCGTGAGAGGACCCGTGAGACCGCAATCCGGGCGGCAGAGCAACCTCGGATGGGTCCCCGAACACTACGTCTGCGGACCCGGTGACAACGATGTCCCCGATGCGCTCTTCCATCAGGGAAAAACGTTCGGCCGCTTCGGTTCGGGGCAGGGCCTCCTCGATGCCGTCGGTTTCCCGGAGTAATCCTAAAGCGTCGGATAGAGCGGTTGGATCCTCCAAATGGAGATAGATGCACCCTCCGAGGTTGGAATGGTGCACCACGTAGTGATCCTTAATGATCGGAATTGCCCGAGCTTTGATGCCTCGCTTCGCGAGCACCGCCGGCAGGTGCAGCATGCGTCGTTTGTCGGACATCCCGTGATCCGCCGTGATAAGGAGCTGTATGTCGGGGATGTCGGCCACCAACTGTCCCAGCGCTTCATCCAGGATAGTTATATGCCGGCGCGATTCTGGGTGGTCCGGCCCGTACGTGTGCATCGCGTAATCGGTGCTGGCGATGAACGCAAGATCGTAATGTTGCGCGTTCAATGCAGAACGGGCGGCGTTGATGGTCCAGGCGTTGACCTCCAACGAATACACGTCGGGCGGGTTTCCGGCGGCGGCCACCGCTTGGGTGGTTGGGCTTTCCGACGAGAATGCCAGATCCGTGTCGTCGCCCAACAGGCGCCTCAGCTTATCCTTGGAGGCCGCGAGCAATGACCTGCCGCCTTGCCGCCGACACTGGGCGAAGATGGTTTCGGAACAGATGAACTCGCCTGACTCCACGTACTCTTCGATCCCAGCCTGCCGGTCCAGCCAATAGTTGGAGACTATTCCATGTTGGGCGGGATAGTGCCCGGTTACCATGGTGGTGTTGTTGACGTTCGTGACGCTGGGCATCATGCCGCCACCGGATACGTGGAACCCGTCGCTGGCGAACCGTTGAAGATTGGGCGCCGGGCAGGTGGCCAGGTATTCCGGGTCCAGACCGTCGATCATTACGAGTACCGTGGTGCGTGTCATGGTGTTTCGTTTCCAGAGTGAGCGACGAAGAGCGTTGACGGATCGAGCGGGATATCAAGCAATAGTTCCGGCTTGATGAGCCGCTTGCATGTAATCATACAGCAGGCGCGGCAAGAGGAAATTGTCACGGACGCGGTCTTTCGCGTTACGGCCGATATAAGCGTACATATCGGGATCGCCGAGGAGTTGTGCTATGCGCTCTCCAGCCTGCTCGGGAGAATCCACCAGGAATCCGGACACCTCATCCTCAATCTGAAGGCGGATCCCGCCGACGTTGCCGCCGATCACGGGTTTGCCTTTCCACATCCCTTCGGAAACGGTCAGGCCAAAGCCTTCCCGGGTGGACTTTTGCAACAACACATCCGAATGACTTTGCAGAGCGTTGACAATTTCGTCGTTGCTCGCGGGCAGGCCAGCCGGGTTAAAGAACAGGTGGATGTCCGGGTCGCGGCCGGCGTACTCGCGTACGGATCGCAGCACGTCGGCGCCTTCCGGATCGTCGTTGGCCTGGCTCAACCCAAGCAACGCCAACTGCAGACCAGGGTGGGAGCCGCGGGCCAGACGGTAAGCGTCCACGACACCCCAAGGGTCTTTCCAAACGTCGAAGCGCGAAACCTGCGTCACCAAAGGTCGAGCCGAATCTATCCCCAGGGCCGCAACAATCTCACGGGCTCGTTCACCAGGCATGGCAGCATTCTTGCAAGTGAGAGGATCGATAGCCGGCGGAGCGATGTGAATTCCCACATTGGACGGCAAAGCGCTGGGCACGTATTGCCCCAAGGAGCATATCAACGTGTCGTACGCGGCGGTCAGCGGGAGGAGTTCGTCCAACAGCCAAGGGTTAGGATGCGTCAGGTCGATGTGGACTGTCCAAATTCGGGTGGCGCCCTGGCACTGTTTGATCAAGCGTCCCAGAGGCAGGAGTTGCGGATCGTGCAGGAACCAGACGTCAGCCGACAATCCGGTGCGTTCGATTTCACAAGCGACCTGATTTAAACAGCCGTAATAGATGTCGAGTTCGGCGGCGGAGAGTTCTCCGTCGGCTCCCTGGAGCATGTTGTGAATGCGCTTGGTTACGGTGAAGAACGCCGGGTCGTCGGGAACGATAACTGCCCGCTCGGTAGTGGTCCCCAAGGCGTTGCTCAACGGTACCAAAGAGTGCAGGATTTCGGCCACGCCGCCTCCGTTAGCAGTGCTGTTCACGTGCAGCACGCGGACGCCAGCAAAATCGTCAGCCAGCTTTGTAAGTTGGTCCGCCGCTTCCGGGGACATGAGATCCAAGTATCGGCGGGCGTCAGTTGACGGATGTTCGATGATATCGATCAATTGGTCAGACCTCGGGAGAGCTGTGGGTTTCTGTGGTGTGCTTCGGAAAACGGTCGTTCAGCCGCGCTCCGGCACGGGATGTGTGACGGGACGCGGCTCAGCCAAACCGGATTGCCAATTTATGGTAATTCCTGTTCGTTGCGCTGTACATGTACACGCGGTGCAGGTTGGGACGCGTTTGTGCCGAAGCATGGGTACCCGGTTCCTGTTTCCATTGAACGGGAACGGGAACGGAACCCTGGATCGAGTGGGAAGGGGCCGGTGACGGCAGACAAGGGTGGCAGCAGATGCTCCCACAAGCGAAACGTAAGCGTCGGATTTTCCGCCGAGGAAACCGAAACGCCGGCGGGGTGGCCGTGGATTATTCGACGGTGACAGACTTCGCTAGGTTCCGAGGTTGATCGACGTCACAACCCCGCCGCACGGCGATGTGATAGGCAAACAACTGAAGGGGAACCGTGGCCAATAGGGGAGTCAGGTTTGGCGCGGTTTCCGGGATGAACACCGAGTGATCCACCAGGTCGGACAGCCGGTCGTCGCCTTGGGTAAGGACGGCCAAAACGTCTCCATCTCTGGCTTTCACTTCCTGGATGTTGTTCGCCATTTTATCGTACAGGCCGTCCTGAGGAGCGATGGCCAGGGTTGGCATGGCGTGATCGATCAGGGCGATCGGCCCGTGTTTCATTTCGCCGGCCGCGTAGGCTTCGGCGTGGATGTAGCTGATCTCTTTGAGTTTGAGCGCACCCTCAGTTGCGACCGGGGCGTTAATGCCCCGCCCCAGATAGAGGAAGTTATTGCGACCGTAGTAACTCCGCGCCAGCGGTTCCACATCATCAGCCGATTCGAGCAGTTGAGCCACGTTCCCGGGCAGCCTCGCCAGTCCCTCGACCAATTTCCGCGAAGCAGCAGACCCCAGGTGGCTCCGAGCCGTTCCCAACCGCATGGCCAGCAAATTCAGCAGCGTGAGCGATGACAAAAACGTCTTGGTGCTGGCGACGCCGATCTCGACCCCGCAACCCATCAACAGCGCGTGATCCGCGAGACGGGCAGCCTGGCTGTTCGGCGCGTTGCAGATCGTCACCAGCCGGGCGCCGCTTTGCCGCACCGTCTCCATGGCAGCCACGGTATCTGCGGTTTCACCGGATTGGCCAATCGCTACGACGAGCGTAGACGGATCCAGGAACGGTTCGCGGTAGCGGAATTCGGATGCCGATTCGGCCTCGGCGGGTATGCCGGCCAAACGTTCCACCAGATGGCGACCTACGTGAGCCGCGTTCAGGCTGGTGCCGCAGCCTATGAGCACTACCCGACTAACCCCGGCGAGCTCTCGATCAGTCAGAGTGAGGTCCGGCAGCGTTACCAAGCCCCGGCCAAAATCCACGCGGTCCCTGAGGGCGGCGGTTACCGCCTGGGGCTGCTCCATGATTTCCTTGAGCATGAAGTGCCGATAACCGCCCCGTTCCACCAGGACGTCATCCAAGTCAACGTTGAGCATCGGTTTTTCGACGTGTCGTCCAGTCCGATCCAGGAAAGCGATTCCCTGCCGCGTGACAACCGCGACTTCACCGTCTTCCAAAAACCCGACCGGCAGGTGACCGCGCCGGCCGACGATGGGCAACAGAGCGGGCAGATCGCTGGACACGATGCCCTGCCCGTCGTGGTGAGCGACCGCCACACCCCCAGCGTTTCCGAGCTTCAAAGCGCATAGGCTGTCATCGTCGCCATCGTGCACCGCCACGATTGCCTGGGGGCCCTGAACGTGGCCGCTCAGTTGCAGCATCGCCGCCGGCAAACCAAGGCCATGGCTCATGGCATCTTCGATCAGGTGCGAAATGACCTCAGTGTCGGTCTCTGACTTGAAACTGTGGCCCTTGCTCCGCAAATCGGCTCTCAATTCCGCGTGATTCTCGACGATGCCATTGTGAGCGACGGCGATCTGGCCGGTGCAATCAGTGTGCGGATGCGCGTTCGCTTCGGAGGGGCGGCCGTGGGTGGCCCATCGGGTGTGGCCGAGACCGGCCGATCCGTTCGGGGCGGGACAATCCGCGTCGTGGAGCAGCCCCAACACCCGGCCCACGGTCTTACGCAGTTGCAATCCGGACTCCGGCCCCAACACCGCGACGCCGGCGCTATCGTATCCGCGGTATTCCAAGCGGCGCAGACCCTCGACAACGATGGGCCAAGCAGGACGGTCGCCGACGTATCCGACGATGCCGCACATTTCTACAATCCCGCGATGTCAGTCTCCGTCGGCGTTCGCGCTGCCGACGGTCATGGTTGCCTCGGGCACAAACGTATCGCCGAAGTCGTCGCAGTCGAATACCAACGGCGCACGCAGGGGTTCCTTGCGCGCGCGATCCGAGGAGTCTACGAGGTCCATGATTGCCTGCGCCAAGGCGGCGGGACTATGACGAATGAACACGCCAGGCGCGAGCAACGGCCGCTCGACTATTCGCCCTACCATGGTCAAAGACGCCGAGTCATCAGCGGCAACCGGGTGCTGGCCCTCGGCGGCGTAGCGTTCCAGCAACCGCCGGGGGATCGGCGTGTTGTTGACCAGCAGGAAGTCCAAGGGCTGGCTCGTGCCCAGATATTCCATGAGGAGGGCCAGGAAGTCGGAGGATCGGAAACCGTCGCTCTCGTTGGGCTTGGTCATCAGATTGCAAACGTGGACCTTGATCGCATCCGAATCATTAATCGACTGAGCGACGTCCTCAACCAACAGGTTTGGCAGGACGCTGGTGTAAATGTCGCCCGGGCCCAATACGATGGCGTCCGCTTCCGCAATGGCGTCCAGGACCGGCGGGTAAACGTACGCTTTCGGATCGAGGTGAATGTAGTCGATGGCTACGTCGAGTTTCTCGTTCCTCAGGTCGATGGCGGATTCACCGATCAACTCGGAGCGATCGACTAGCCGGGCGCGCAAAGTCGACCGGGTGAGTGTGACGGGCAACACCGTGCCGCCAATACCAAGAATCCGGGCGGCTTCGTCGATGGCGGTGATCGTATCTCCCGTGACCTCGGTCAGGGCGGCCAAGAGCAGATTGCCGAAACTGTGGCCGTTCAGCCCGTCTCCGGTGGAGAACCGATAGTCAAACAACTGCCGCATCAGGTTGGATTCGGCGGAGTCGGAAGCCAGCGCCATCAAACAGCGGCGGAGGTCGCCGGGCGGCAGGTGACCCATCTCTTCACGGAGTCGGCCGCTGCTGCCACCACTGTCGGTCATCGCCACGATTGCGGTGACGTCGCATTCACGCGACCGCAAGCCAGTGAGGGTGGTATGGTTGCCGGTACCGCCGCCGACCACTACGATTTTTTTGTTGGTCATCAGCACACGGGCGGGACCCGACGAGGATTTAAAGGCATGAAGCCTGATCGCCGAGTATGGGCCCGTAGCAGTATATGGACGGCCAGTCGGCGCAGTCAACCACAGCGGTCAGTTCTCAGCACTGTACCGGCTTTCGAAATACGGAATTACGGTGTCGCCCATCTGTTCCACCACCCGCATTGCCATTCGGGCATCCATGCCCGGATACCAGATCCGAAACATGAAGTGATTTGCTCCCACGCGCTGGTGGTGGTCTTCGATCTGTTGGATCACCTCTTCGCCGCTGCCCAGGATGAATCGGTCTCGGGCCAATTCTTCAAAGGGGATACGGAAATCCTCGTCGCCGGGCAACGCTTTGTCCTGTCCCCAATCAGCGTAAGCCTGATACTTGGCTTCCATGTAAGGCTGGGCATTGCGGACAGCCTCTTCGTGGGTGGGCGCTATGTGCATTTCCTTGATAATGGGCATCTCGGGCGGCATTTCCTGGCCGCCGGCGGCCAGACCCTCTTTGTAGATAGCCGTCTGCCGTTCCAGCGTGGCCAGAGTGGCGTGCGGATTTACGAACCAGGGCAAACCAAGCTCGCCGGCCCGTCGGACCACGGTGTCGAAATTGGCGGCCACCCACATCGGCGGGTGCGGTTTTTGTACCGGCCTGATGGCGCAGGTTGCGTTGTCCAAATTGAAATGGCGGCCGTGGAACGTGACTTCGTCCTCGGTCCACAATCGGCGGACGAGTTCCAAGCTCTCGAGGAAACGTCCGACCCGATGCCGGCGTTCCACGTTGAATGCCTGGTATTCGATATCGCGGTATCCCAAACCCACGCCCAACACCACCCGACCATCACTGATAACGTCAAGGGTGGCAATGGTTTCCGCTACGTCTGCTGGTGAATACAAAGGCAGCAGCAATATGGACAAAACGAGCTGCATGTCGCCGGAATCCGCAGCCAATCTGGCCAATAGGGGGATGCTCTGGAGATTCTGGTACGGGGGCGAAAGGAAATGCTGACCGCAAGCAATCGAACTGAGCCCGGCGTCCCGAGCCAGCCGTGTCAACTCGACCGTTTCATGAAACCTCTGGGTTGCAGAATCGGTCGATGGGTGTTGGGGCATCGCCATAATGCCGAACTTCATAAAAATCACTCCGATGAAACTTGCGCTGGTCGATCTGGGATGGTCATCTGTCAGCCAGCAAGAGGTCATATTCCAGGGTTTTATTGTTGCCCATGCACTGCCACAGTGAAGCGCGCGTGTTCATTGCCAGGTAATCGGAAGCGGATCACAGCAAACTCGGCGTCTCGCAGCAGGATACTCGCGACCTTCCGAAACGTGACACGGGTATCCACATACATACGATGGCCTAGGAACGGGTCCGGAGCGGTAGATACCACGCTTGCGCGATCAGGTCGTTGCCAGTGGTGGTGACGCCTCAAGGATTATATCTGCGGGCATTAGTCACCGCAAACGGGCTGGTTTGGGTCAGCTTGAAACGACGTATTCGGGACAGGCCGGTCAGTTCACCGATTCAGTTCCATGGGATGGGGCACAGAGAAGACCGCCGTACGAGGGCAAGCTCCCGCAATGACGTTCGGTCCCGCGATCCCCGCCGACCCATTTACCACGATGTACAAGGCGGGTGTTGGCAATTACGGCGAAGCAATCGGGTCACTATCGATTAGTTGTGCCGGCTACACAGCGGCATGGCGTATGATGCTGGCAACAGATCACACTTGCTGCCGAAGGATCCGGGAGGTCTCAGTTGTACAAGATCGGGATAGACGTTGGAGGCACTTTCACTGACTTTGTTATTGCCGCTGAAGCCGAGCGGCCGCGATTCTTCAAGACGCAGACCACCCCTGATGACCCTTCGATTGGCGTGATGAACGGATTGCGGGAAGCCGCCTCCGAGCACGGGTTGTCCCTGGATCAGTTGCTGGGCGACACGGATCTGGTGATCCATGGATCGACGGTCGCGACCAACACGCTGGTGGAACGGAAAGGGGCCAAAGTCGGGCTGGTCACCACCGAGGGTTTCCGTGACCTGCTGGAGATGCGCGAGGGTCTGAAAGAGGACCGGTACAACCTACGGATGACACCGGTGGAACCCTTGGCAGCACGTTACCTGCGGGTGGGCGTACCGGAGCGCGTTCGGGCTAACGGATTGGTCGAACGCCCTTTGGATCAGACCGCGCTGGTGGATAACCTGGAGTACCTGGTTGGCGAGGGAGCCGAAGCGCTGGCGGTCTGTTTCCTGTTTTCCTACCTCAACCCTTCCCATGAAAAACAGGCTTGGGAAACTATACGTAACCGCTTTCCCGAGGTGTACACCTCTCTCTCCCACGAGGTGATCCCGCAGATCAAGGAGTTCGATCGCCTGAGCACAACCGTGATCAACTCCTACGTGGGTCCGGTGTTCAGTCGCTACCTTTCGCACTTGAAGGAACGGTTCGAGGCATATCCCCAGTTGAATGACGTCCTGATCATGCAGTCCAACGGCGGGGTGGCCCCGATAGAAGACTCTGGCCGCATGGCGGTACGGGCGATCCTGTCCGGACCCGCGGGAGGTGTCAGCGCCGCCGCCTACATTGGACAGCTGTTGGGAGAACCCAAGGTCATCGCGTTCGACATGGGCGGCACCAGCACCGACATTTCGCTAATCGAGGGCGGAGTTCCTCACATCACCAACGAGAAGTTCGAGGCCGGATGGAAGATCGCCGCGCCGATGATCGACATCCACACCCTGGGCGCCGGCGGCGGCAGTATCGCCAGGGTCGATGAAGGAGGCATTCTCCATGTGGGACCGGACAGCGCAGGAGCCGAACCTGGGCCGGCGTGCTATGGCAAGGGCGGCGTAAATCCCACCGTCACGGATGCCGACCTGGCGCTAGGCTACTTGGATGCGGCCAACTTTCTTGGAGGCAGGGCCACCCTCGACCCTGCGGCCGCCGAGCATTCGCTGGGCGCGGACGTGGGTAAGCCGCTGAACCTCTCCAATGTCGAGGCGGCATACGGCGTGTACAAGGTGGTCTGCACCACAATCGCCGAGGGCATACGACTGATGTCGGTGCAACGTGGTGTTGATCCCCGGGAATTTACCATAATGGGATTTGGAGGCGCCTCGGGGCTCCATGCTTCGGAAGTTGCCCGGCAACTGCAGGTGGAGAAGGTGTACATACCGGCATCGGCGCCGGTGCTGTCGGCCTACGGTATGTTGAACACCGACATCAAGTACGATTTCTTCCGCTCATACCCGGTCAGTCTGGAACGAATGGATCTGACCGAGCTCAGGCCTATTCTGGATGAGTTGGGTTCTCAGGGACGGGACAAGGTACTGGCCCAAGGCGTAGCTCCTGAGGCGGTGGAGATTCAATACTCTGCCGACATGCGGTACCTGGACCAAATCTACGAAGTGACGGTGCCGCTGCCGGACCCTACCTCGCCGGTTTCGGAATTCGTCGCCCGGTTGACGTCCAATTTTCATCGACGATATCAGGAACTCTACTCTTACAGCCAACAGGATCAGGAGGTGCGGTTGGTCACCCTACGGGTGGCTGCTGTCGGCAAGCTTCCGAGGGTGGGGCAGCTTGATCGCATGGGAGATCAGAATTTAGCAGTCCCCATCGGCAACCGCCGCGTATACCTGGGTGAATGGCGAGACGCGCCGACCTATGCCGCCGATTCGCTGCCAGCCGGGGCGGAAATCGCCGGGCCGGCGATCCTGGAGTCGGACTTCACCACCATTCTGGTTTGGCCCGGTGACTACGCCACGGTCGACTCCATGGGCGGCGTCGAGTTGCGGGTGAACCAGGAAGCCGTCGTGGCCGGGCAGGACGCGGCGCGCGGCTCCGCGGGAGTGGATGGCGCGGGAGTGGATGGCGAGGGCAGTCCCCGGCATGACGATCCCATAACCCTGGCGGTAGTGGAGCACCGGTTGGAGTCCATTGCCCAGGAGATGACCGAGGCGATGCTGCGCACCGCTATGTCCCAGATCCTCAATTCCAGCCGGGATTTTTCCACCGCGATCCTGGACAGTGACTGCCAACTGGTAGCCCAGGGAGAAGGCATTCCGGTACACATCAGCGCGCTGCCGGTAGCCGGCGCAGCCGTGCGGGACTACTTCGGGTCGGACATCTCCGAGGGAGACCTGTTTATCCTGAACGATCCATATTTCGGGGGCAGTCATCTGCCGGACATCACCATTATCCGGCCCATTTTTTATGATGGGCGGTTGCTGTTTTACGGCGTGAACCGGGCCCACCACAGTGACGTAGGCGGAGGCACTCACGGAGGCTACAACCCGGGCGCCAACGAGATATTCCAGGAGGGCCTCCGCATACCGCCATTGAAGCTTTACGATAAGGGCGTCCCCCGCGCCGACCTGCTCCAGATGCTGTCGGCAAACGTCCGGCAGTCGGAGAATTTCCTGGGCGACCTCAACGCGCAGATAGGCTCGGTGATGCTGGCCGCCCTGCGGGTCCAGTCCCTGCTGGCCGACTATGGCGCCGACCGGTTGATAGCGGTGGTAGCCGAAATCCTGGCCGCCACAGAGCGGCAGGTGCGCCAATTCATCTCAGCATGGCCCGACGGCGAGTACTACGGCGAGTCGTTGGTGGACGACGACGGGTTCGACAGCAAGCTGGTGCCGATCCGTGCGAAGGTCACCATTACCGGCGACTCCATGACCATCGACCTCAGCGATTCCAGCCCTCAGGTTGAGGGGTTCATCAACAGCGCCTATGCCAACACCCGGTCCCTGGCCCACGCTGCGATCATGTACCTCGCGCCCATGGACGTGGCCCGCAATGAAGGTTCCATGCGGCCCGTTCAGATAATTGCGCCGCGTGGTCTCGTCGTCAACGCCAACCCTCCCGCGCCGGTGTGCATGAGCACCAACCATTGCGCCGAAGAGGTGGTGGAGGCGGTGTTCAAAGCGTTGGCGACAGCCATTCCCGGCGCCGTCTCTGCGGGGTTTTCCCGTCGATTGCGCTACGCGATCACCGGTTTCGACCCGAGGACGGGACGCCAGTTCATCTGGCACTTCTTCCTGGCCCGGGGCGGCGGCGGAGCGTCCGAGGGACACGACGGGTGGTCCAACGTTGGCGAGATCAATGTGGCCGGTGGCATACGGTCACCCAGTATCGAGGTCACCGAAGAGCGGTTCCCGTTCTTCATCGAGCGCCATGAACTGCGCCCCGATTCCGGCGGAGTCGGCGCGTGGCGTGGCGGCCTGGGTGCGGTGTGCGACCTGGTCTACGAAGGAAAAGGACCGGCCCGGCTAAACACCGCGGGTGACGGCGTGGTTGTGCCGCCCTTCGGCCTCTTCGGTGCAGATGATGGCCTGCCGCACCACTACACGATCATGTCCGACGGTGCCGAAAGGGTGCTGGGGTCGAAGGAAGTCGGGGTCGTCGTGAACCCCGGCGACCACATCATCTGCCTGTCCTCGGGCGGCGGCGGATACGGCCAACCGGGGGACCGGGACGACGACGCGGCGATGTGGGATCTGAAGAACGGGTATGTCACGGGGTAGGTGAAAAGCACGCCGGTGTTGATCTGGCTTGTGGCTGGTTGGTCAGCACATCGCCCGTTACGTTCATGCCGATGCACCGATTTGCCGATGGCAGACTTCATCAGCAACTCTGCCATTTCGACACAGATCCGGCCAGCGCTGTGCTTACAGAGCGGCATCCAACTCGGGCACCGGGGGCGAAAAATGGCAGAGTTCGCGGTGAACTCGGACATCGCTATAATTGAGATATGGACACTCTTCACAACGCATTTGTAAAGGCGGTGACCGCCGAAGCGGCCGCCCGCGGGTTCGCTAACCCAACTGGGGATGAGTTCATGGAAGTAGCTCGCGACTTCGCGCCCAAGTTCGGGGAAATGACTGCTGAAACCCTGCTGCGGTCCGTCAAAAGGGATTCGAGAAAGGGGTTAAAGTGGTCTCAACGGCGGCGGGAAGGGTTCGAAAAGAGGCTTGGCAAGCGTTGGGCCGAGCCCCTTCACTTGCTCGAATTGCTGGTTGAGTTAACCCATGAATTTGGCGATGATGTGATCACAGACCGAGAACCTGTAGAACAAGGCCCTCGGGACTACACATTCGAAGCCCTCGTTGCTATTCACGCGAGAGGGTGTCAGATGTCACGCGCAATTTTGGCGTTATTGCGTTCAGGTTTCGCTGATGACGCTCACGCCCGATGGAGGTCCCTTCACGAGTTGGCTGTTATAAGCAGTTTCATCAGCGAACATCGCGAAACGGATATAGCCGAAAGGTATCTCCTCCATGAGATTGTCCAGCAACGCAAATTGGCACTCGCATATAAGAAGCACGAAATGCGCGCTAATCTTGAAACGTTACCACGCGCACAACTCGACGAGTTAAATGACCTGCGCAAATCCCTGATAGATAGATTCGGCAAACCGTTCCGTTTGGATTACGGGTGGGCCGCGTCCGCCTTAGGAAAAGACCGGCCGACGTTCGTGGATATCGAGGCCAATGTTGAGATGGACCACTACCGACCGGATTACCAAATGGCTAACAACAATGTCCATGGCAACTCTCATGCCGCTTTCTTCAAATTGGGGTTAGGCGAAATCGACAGCACTGTTCTACTCGCAGGACCCAGCAGTCTGGGCCTAGCGGAAGCGGGGCAGGCGGTTGCGTTATCTCTGACCCAGATTACGGCTGCGGTGTGCGGTGCGTATCCGACTGTGAACCGTTTGATTGGCGTCACGGCTTTGAACCTTTTACAGCAAGAAACGGGTGAGGCTTTCCTCCGGGCGCACGAGGAGGCGGAAAATATGGCGATGTATCAAATTCAAAAGCCCGACCGCTTTCGTGCAATCACCGGGGGCAGGGTTGGTTCCAACCTGTTAGAGGGAATACGAAACAAGTTCTTCTGACCGCTGAGCCAATTCGCTTCGTCCACATGATGCCTCATAGCAAAGTATCGGTCAGTGAAGAGTCAATCAATCACCCGATAAATGGCAGAGTTTGAACGGAAGTCGGCCATTCCACAACAGTCCGCGCATCCCCCATCCCGTCATCATCAGGAAGTGCCATAGAGGTAGGCCGCAAAGGAGCGTCTGGCGTCCTACCCCTCCGTCACTACGTGGTTCCGAAGCGTGCCGATACCGCTGATCTCCACCTCGATGATATCGCCCGGGAACATGTCGCCGTCGGCGCCTTCGGTGCCCATCCAGAGGACGTCGCCGGGGTACCGGGTGGCGTAGTTGCTGAGGTCGTGGATCCAGGTGGCAGTGTCCCAGATCTGGCCGGCGGACGAGAAATCCTCCCACACCTCTCCGTTGTGGCGGACGATGATGCGAAAGCCCGGGTGTCCCGCCCGGCGAGATCGCCAAGATTCGGGGAAATCGACACCCTGAAAACCCCATGTTGACGGCTCCCAAACGGCCGTCGACGCCCTGAAAAAGCCCGGTGAGATCGTCAAATCCCTCGTTTGCGCCACCCCGAAAACCCCCTGTCGGAGGCCCCAAAATGGCCGTTGACGGCCCGAAAAGTCCTGGCGAGATCGCCAATATCCCGGGTTATCGACGGCCCGAACCCCCTGTCGACGGCTGCAAAACGGGCATTGACGGCCTGAAAAGGCCCGGTGAGATCGCCAAAGTCCCGGGAATTCGACACCCCTAAAACCCCTTGTCGACAGCTTCAAAACGGCCGTTGACGTCCTGAAAATGCCCGGTGAGATGGCCCAAATCAGCCGATTTTGGGGGTGTACCGCCCAGCTTACTCCTCCCCCACCACGTAGTTCCGGAGCGTGCCGATGCCGCTGATCTCCACCTCGATGGTGTCGCCGGGGAACATGTCGCCGTCGGCGCCCTGGGTGCCCATCCAGAGTACGTCGCCGGGGTACAGGGTGGCGTAGTTGCTGAGTTCGTGGATCCAGGTCGCAGTGTCCCAGATCTGGTCGGCCGACGAGAAATCCTCCCACACCTCTCCGTTGTGGCGGACGATGATGCGAAAGCCTTTGGGGTCCATATCGGTAACGATCCAGGGGCCCATTGGCTTCCAGGTATCGCAATTTTTGCCCCGGAACATGGTGCGGTCAGCCTGTTGCCACGGTCGCTGGCTGATGTCGTTGCCGATGGTGTAGCCGAAAACGTAGTCTAGGGCTTCGCTGGCTGCTACTTTGCGAGCCTTCTTGCCGATAACCACCGCCAATTGGCCCTCGGGCTGGACGGCGCCGGAGGAGTCGGCGGGAACGACGATGTTTTCCTCAGTGCCGACGATGGCGTGGACTGACCGATAGTTGGGCGACGGACGGTCCGGATACACGGGTGGTGACCCGCGCCGCGCCGCCATGCCCTCGACGTGTCCCCGGTAGTTGGGCCCGGCGGCGTAAAGCATGGGCGGCGCGATGGGCGCCAGCAGCTTCACCTGATCCAGGGAATAGGAATGGTTGGTGACGGCATAGTCATCCAGTGGGTTGCCCCACACCTCGACTACGTTGCTGCCTTCGACAATGCCGAAACTGGTCTTGCCCTCTAGCTGAAAGCGGCACCAAATCATCGGGATACTCCTTGTGCAGTCTCACGCCACCCAGCCCGTCCTCGCCAAGAACGCGGCGACGTGGCGATATCGTCCTCGTAGCGACCGGGCGCTACCATGACGAGATTGCCGCGCTGCGCTCGCAATGACTGATTAGTGGTCAGTGCGCGTAAGGGTTATTCGGGTGTAACCAACGACTCCGCTTCACCGCCGTTTAGCACCCGCAGGATGTTGCCGTAAGCGAAATGGGCCGCCCGCAGCGCGGTTTCGCTACTCTGGCCTGCCATGTGCGGGGTAATGATCACGTTGTCCAGGTCGAATAACGGGTTGTCCGCCGGACTTGGCTCCACCTCCAGGACATCCAGCCCGGCGCCGGCGATCTGCCCTCCCGTCAGGGCCCGGTAGAGTGCTGCTTCGTCGACCACCGGCCCACGGCAGAGGTTGATGAAGAACGCCGTGGGTTTCATCATGCTGAACTCGCGGTCGGACATCATGCCCCTGGTTCGGCGGGTCAACGGCACGTGCATGCTCACGATGTCCGAGCTCTCCAGCAGTTCGTCTAAGTCGACGGGTGCAGCCTTCACTTCCCGCCGGACGTCTTCAGGAATGTCCTCGATGTCGTAGTAAATGGTGCGGGTATCAAAACCGGTGAGCCGCTTGGCGACTTGCCGCCCGATGCGTCCAAGCCCGACGATGCCCACCGTCTTGTCGGTCACCTCCGACAGGTCGGTCTGGTAGAGATCGCTCCGCCAGGCTCGCTGCCGGGTGGTACTGTCCCATTGCGCCATGAGGTTCCTGCTGATCCCTATCATCAGGGCAAGCGTCTGTTCGGAAACCGAAATGGCGTTGGCGCCGCCGTTGTTTGCCACTGGGATCCCCATTTCCAGGATGGACTCGAGGTCCATTCGGTCGTAGCCCGCGCTGAGCGTCTGGATCAATTTAACCTTGGGACATTCCCGGAGCACGTTGGTCGTGATGTCGCTGGTGACGATGGCGTCGGCGTCTCGGCACAGCTCGATCTTTTCGGCCTCGGATAGAGCGGGGTTCACCACCGCGACTTCCAACTCGCCGGGGGCGTTGTCCAGCATCACCTGAGGGCGTCCGCCTACTCCGCTGAAATACGCGACTTTCCAAGTGGGCATATCCTTATCTCCTTAGCGTGTATCCGGGAAACGTGAGCGCTGCGATCCCAATTATAGTTGCGTCGTAGGGCGTGTCAAAAAATATTTGAGCTCCACATGTCAAGGGCGGACGAAAACTGTAACGCTCGGGCGGAGTAAAAGTAACTGTTCAGACTTGAGGGCAGGGCAATCGCGTCTTAATAGTATTTTTAGAAATGTGCTAACGTGCCATGATCCGTTGAACCAAATGGAGGCAGTGAGGCATGGCACAACCACCCAAAACAACTATTCTCGATCATTTCGCTGACCTGGACGACCCACGGGTGGAACGCACCCGACGCCATAAGCTGGTGGACATCATTGCCATTGCCATTTGTGCCACCATCTGCGGCGCCGATTCCTGGGTCCACATAGAACTCTTCGGCAAGAGCAAGCTGGCCTGGTTTCAGACCTTCCTGGAATTGCCCCACGGTATCCCATCCCACGACACCTTTGGCGATGTGTTCGCCCGCCTGGACCCAGTGCAGTTGCAGAATAGCTTCGTATCCTGGACCCAGGCCATCGCCGAGTTGCTGCCGGGTGAGGTGGTGGCCATTGACGGCAAGACGGCCCGACGGTCCTATGATCCGGCGGGGAACAAGGGGGCCATACACCTGGTCAGCGCCTGGGCCACGCAGAATAACCTGACCCTGGGCCAGGTCAAGACTGAGGAGAAGTCCAATGAGATCACCGCCATTCCACAACTGCTGGAGATGCTGTCCCGCGTCAACTATTCTTGCCGAAAAAACGTCCACTATTTTTGCCGGTTCACCCCCTCGGCCTGGCCCCGTTGCTGGGCGGCATCAGTCCGGTAGCTGGGGACGTCAAACTCCAGGATCACGGAGTGGTGCACGACCCGGTCAATCGCCGCGGCGGTGGCCATGGGGTTGGCGAAGATGCGCTCCCACTCTGAGAAGACCAGGTTGGACGTGATGCCCAGCGACCTGCGTTCGTAGCGTTCCGCGATCAGGGTGAAGAGGACCTCGGACTCTTCGGCGCCCTGGGGCAGGTAGCCGAGATCGTCAAGGAGCAGGAAGTCGAAGTTGTCCAGCTTGCGCAGCCGGCGGGGTAGGTCCAGGTCGCGCTTGGCGGCGAGTAGTTCCTGCACCAGGCGGTAGGCCGGTGCGAAGAGGACCGAGTGTCCGGCTTCGACCAGGCGGTGGCCCAGGGCGCAGAGCGCGTGGGTCTTGCCGGTGCCGGGCAGTCCGAAGGCCAGCACGTTGACGCCGTGTTCCACGAAACTGCCCTGGGCCAGATGGTCCAGTTGCTGCCGCAGGGCCAGGGGCATCCGGTGGTGCTCGAAGGTTTCCCAGGTCTTGCCCGAGGGGAGCCTGGACGACTGACGCAGCCGGTTGATGCGCCGGTGGCGGCGATCGTCGGCTTCCTGTTCCAGGACCTCGAGGAAGATGGGTAGGGCGTCGCCATGTCCGGAGGCGGTGAAACGGTCCACCGACTGGGCGCCCATGGTGGGCAGCTTGAATTGGTGGCACAGCTGGCCGATGCGTTCCTGCATGACGCTGGTGTCGATTACCGTCATCCGCACACCCCCACCGTGGCCAGGCTGACCGTGAGCAGGCGGTCGTAGATTTTCAGGTCCGGCTGGCCGGACAGGGTCAGCGCTGGGGCTTCGGGCACCTTGGGCTCGGCCAGGTCTCGCACCTCGGCGTAGTCGAAGGGCTGGCCCGCCTCCAGCAGCAGCGACAGCGCGCTGTCCACCGTGGCTTCCATGGTGGTGGCCGCCAGGTGCAGGATCCGCACGTACTCCACGTCGGCACGCTCCCCGCGCCATCCGTTGAGCGCATCGTAGGCCAGCCGAAAGTGCAAGGTGGGAAACAGCTGCTCCCGGAAGCGGTAACGGGCGAATGCTCCCGGCTTGCGCACCAGTGAGCCGATGACGTGGCGGTAATTGACGTTGGCTGCACCCTCGCCGCGCACCCGTTCCATGCGTTCCACCAGGTGGCCCTTGTAGTAGACTTCCACCCAGTCGGCGTACAAACGGATCTGCACCTCCTTGCCGATGAGGCGGGAGGGTACGCTGTAGCTATGTCCCGCTACCTGGATGGTGCTCCACTTGCGCACCTTGGACTGGTAGTTGGCGTATTCCGGCACGGGAGCTGGCGGTAGGGAGCCCAGGCAAAGCATCTCCTGCTCCAGCTTCCCCTCTACCAGACGATTGCGTCTCTCCACCATCTCCCGTACGAAGTGGGCGTAGTCGTCGGCGGTGTGGAAATCGCGGCTGCCCCGCAGGATGAGGGCCTGGTCGATCGCGTCCTTGAGGCGGTAGTGGGCATGCTCGGCGACGCCGTTTTCATGGCTCTGGCCGCGATTGATGCGGGTGGAACGGAGACCGTAGTGGTCCAGCAGAGCGGAGTAATTGTCGTTTAGTGCACGGCCGCGGCTGCGTTTCACCTCGTGGGTGGCAGCCGAGGTATTGTCTGAGCGCACCACCTCTGGGACGCCGCCCAGGGTCCAGAGGGCATTCTGCAATCCCTGCTGCAACGCCAGGAAGGTCTCACCGGCGGCGACCTCGGCGTAGCGCCATCCAGAGTGGCTGAGGATCAACTGGAACAGCAGGTGCGGGTAGGACTCTCCGGCGATGGTCACCTTGAGTTCCCCGCAGTGGGTGAAGTCGAACTGGGCTTCCCGACCCGGCGGATGCTCCTGGGGGAAGTACACCTCCCGCTCCGGCCCGTGCAGCGCCCGCCAGTCCTGTAACCGTCGTTGCAGCGTCCTGAGTTGGGAGGCGCTGAACCGACCGGGATGCTGCTCGGCCAACCAGTCAATAATTGTCGTTGCCCTCAGCCTGCCGGTCGGATCATTCCGTAGCAGCGGCTCGATCGCATCCTCCCACACCCCGTCGAAGGGATCGGGCCGAGTGCGCCACCAGTGCTCCGGTTTCGTCGCCGACGGCAATGGACCACTCTGCCACTTGCGCGCTGAACGCACGCTCATCCCAGCCTTGGCTGCTGCCGTTTCCTGTGTTTTGCCTTCCATACGTTTCTGCCTCAGTAGCCCTACTTGTCGGTCTGTAATCAACGGTACCTCCGTACCGAATGATTACCCCATATCGACCGGCAAAAATGGTCGACGCTACCGGCAGGATCAATTGTCGTTAATCAGATGCTGGACTTGAATGGCTGCATCGTGACCATCGATGCCATGGGCTGCCAGCGGGAGATCGCCCAGCAGATCATAGCGGGCGCGGCCGACTACGTGCTGGCGGTGAAGGAGAACCAGGGCCGGTTGCATGAGGGCATCCGAGACCTGTTCCAGGGAGCCGAGGCCTGGGGTTTTGACGGGGTGCCTTACGATTATGCACGGACCGTGGACAAGGGACATGGACGGGTGGAACGGCGGGAATGCTGGACCATCACGGCGACGGACTGCCTGGATTATCTGGACCCCCAGGGGCAATGGTCCCAACTGAAGGCGGCCGTCAGGGTGGTGGGCCATCGTCAAACTGGAGCGGGTGGCATAAGTCAGCCCCGCACTACATCAGCAGCCTGCCAGCCTCAGCAGAACAACTCCTGGCTGCCATCAGAAGCCACTGGAGCATCGAAAACTCGCTGCACTGGACCTTGGACGTGACCTTTCGGGAAGACCAGTGCCGAGTGCGCAAGGACCATGGACCGCAGAACCTGGCCACGCTGCGGCAGATTGGGCACAACCGGTTGAAAAACGAAAGCACCTTGAAAGTAGGCATTCAGGGCAAGCGGCTCAACGCCGGATGGGACGAGGACTACCTGCGCAAAGTCCTCCTCGGATAAGACGCGATTGCCCTGGACTTGAGGGGAAGCGAGTAGTTGACGGCAGGCGTTGAGGGTGTTGAGACCTTGTGCCCGCCAGGTGCCGAAGATTGACGCCAGCGTCATCTTGGTGGCAGTACCCCGGTCCGAGCGGGTGCCCCCACTGACCTTGCGGCTGACCACCAGATGGCGCAGGCTGCGCTCGGCGGCGTTGTTGTCCGGCGGCACCTCCGGTTCGGCCACGAAGACGAAGAGTTCTTTGATGTGTTTCTCCATGCGTCGGCACAGCCTGGCTTGGGCGGCTGACGGGTCATCCAGGTAGGGCCGGCAGAGGACCAGCAATCGTCTTTCCAGGGCCATTTTGGCGGTGCGGCGTTGTTGCTCTGCGGGGTGGGTAAAGACCGTGGCCTGACGGTAGAGTTGGTGGACGGCGTCAGCCCACTGGGACAGCGATCCATCATCTGGGTAGAGTGATCGCAGGTCGTGGATGTCCCGCAGCAGGTGGGCCCAGCAGCGTTGTTTGGGACCCGCATAGTGGTGGTAGGCGGCGTAAAAGTCGCTGACCAGCACACCGGCGAAATCGTCGCCCAAAACCTCGTCCACTACCGCCTTGCCCCGGTTCCGTCGCAGGAAGTACCGCAGGTTGGGGGTGCTGAAAGTCCACACGTAGCCGTTGTGTCCATCCTGTCGCCAACCCGTCTCATCGGCGTGGACCACCGGACTGCCTCGGACCTGTTCCAGGATGTCCGCCACCACCCGTTGGGCCTTGCCAGCCACTTGCTGTGTGGCCGCCACGATGGCCCCCAGGCTGAGTTGCAGCCCATGCACGGTATCCAGGTGCCACTGGATGGTGCGCAACGGCAGCCTGGCTTCCTCCCGCAGGACCGCAATCAGGCTGATGACGTTGATCCCCAGGCGCTGCTTGCCCATCACCACGCCGTCCAGTTGCGCTTTGGGAACACAGCAGCGTCGGCAGCGGGGACAAGTGCGGGTCAGGTAAACGTGCTCGGTTACCTGCGCCGGAACCTGCGGCAGGTCGATCACCTCCCGAGTGCGCTGGGCCCAACCCCCAGACAACTGGGTCCCGCAGTCGGGACACTGCTCCACCACATGCTCCACGCGGTGGGTGGGCGTCATGCGGGCTCGGGCAAAGCCGTGAGGTCGGGGTTTGCGAGGTTCCTTGGGACGTGCTGGCTCCCGGTCTGCTTTGGGTTTCAGACCGGGCATCCGGCGGGAGCCTTTGGGTTTGGCTTGCCCTTCCAACTGGGCAATGCATTTCTCCAGCCGCTCAATGATGGCCTGCTGTCGGACGATGATGCCAATCAGAACATCCCGGTCGGCAGTCCTGAGATCGATTTCGGTATCCATCCCAGTTATATGACATAACCACCGCCCCAAAGCCAGCCACCCGCACACCAAGTTCCGCCAATTCGCCTCACCAACTCTGAACAGTTACGAGTAAAACCGTACCACCTGGATGGTGCGTGACGGCCGCGGCCTGGCCGGTGGGGCGGGGGGTCTCGCCTTGACGGAGGGGCGGGCGGCGGCGTCTGCGGGGCGCTAATCGGCATCCGGGCGCTCCGGCGATGGCGACGATGCAAGGGCGTCCTGCCGGCTGCCCTTGAGCCGGTAACTCTCGCCGTTCATCTCCACGATGTGCACGTGGTGGGTGAGACGATCCAGCAGCGCGCCGGTGAGCCGTTCCGACCCGAAGACCTCGGTCCACTCGTCGAAGGGCAGGTTGGTGGTGACGAGGGTCGATCCCCGCTCGTAGCGCTGGCTGAAGACCTCGAAGAGGAGTTCCGCGCCGGTGGGGGACAACGGCACAAAGCCCAACTCGTCGATGATGAGGAGCCTGAGACGGGCCAGTTGCCGCTGCAGGTTGAGCAGCCGGCGCTCGTCCCTGGCCTCCATCAGTTCGTTGACCAGTGCTGCGGCGGTGGTGAAGCCCACCGACAGTCCCCGTTGGCAGGCGGCCAGCCCCAAACCCAGGGCGACGTGGGTCTTGCCGGTGCCGCTGTTCCCGATGGCGATGACGTTTTCATGGTGATCGACGTATTCACACCGGGCCAGTTGCATCACCAGCGGTTTGTTCACCGAGGGGATGGCGGAGAAGTCAAAGGTGTCCAGGCCCTTGGTGGCGGGGAAGCGCGCCGCGCGGATCCGGCGTTCCACCATGCGCTGGTGGCGGTCGGTGAGTTCCAGCTCGGCGAGCCGGAGCAGGTAGTCGGGATGATCGGCGCCTTCAGCGGCGCACTGGGCGGCCAGTTTGTCGTACTCCCTGAGGAAGGTGGGCAGTTTCAGCTCCCTGAGGTGGTGCTCAAGGAGCAGAGTGGATCGGTTGCTCATGCTGCCCTCCCCGACAGCAGGGTCAGGTAGTCCGTGGCGCGGGTGGTCTGGACGTTGACCCGGGGCAGGTGAGGGTAGAGCTCCAGGTCGAGACGGGGCGGTTTGCCTTCAAGGCGGCACAGCAGCAGCTGCTTCACGGCGTCAAAGCCGACGGCGCCCAGCCGCAGGGCATCTCGCACCGCGTGGTGGACCTCCTGGTGGGAGAAGTGCTCCATCAGCCTGAGCACCCGCACGAATTCCCGCTTGCCACGCTGGCCCATCCGGTCCTCCAGCAGACGGCGCAGCGTGCGGTACTCTTCGGGCAGGTCCCACCCCGCCAGCGGCGCGGCCTGGTCCAGAGCCCCCGTCTTCCGCTCCAACAACGGCAGGTAGTGGATGGGATCGAAGACGAAGTCGTCCTGCACGTAGGAGCGCGGGTGTCGGGCGATGACCTCGGTGCCGCAGCTGATCACCACCCGGTCCACGTAGCCTTTGATCAGCACATCCCGATGTCCGTAGGCCACCGGCACCGAGTAGTCGTTGGTGCGGTACCGCACCAGGGACAATGAGCTGACCCGGCTGGCCCGTTTGTCGCAGGCGTCGTAGGACACCGGTGGCAACGGCAACAGCGCGTCCAGGTCTCGCTCCATCCGCTGGCCGATGGTCTCGGTGTGTCCCCGCAGTCTCGCGTCCATACGGTCCATGCATCGCGCCTTCAGGTGGGCATTCAGCGCCGCGAAACTCTCCGCCACGGGTATCGGCACCAGGAAGTTGCGCCGCACATAGCCCACCATGCCTTCGACCTTGCCCTTGTCATTCCCCTTGCTGGGACGACCGAACTTGTCCTCGAACAGGTAGTGGGACTGGAGCTCGCTGAAAGCCCGGGTGCGTTTGCGACGACCGTCCCCCAGTATCTTCGCCACCGCGAGTTTCGTATTGTCGTACAGGACGCTCTGGGGCACTCCACCCAGAAAGGCGAACGCCGACACGTGCCCGTCGAGAAAGGCCTCGGTGGTCTCCCCGGGATAGGCCTTGGCGAAGCAGCCGTCGCTGTGGGGCAGGTCCAGGACGAAGTAATGCACCTTGCGCTCCACGCCGGCGATCACCGCCGACGCTTCGCCGAAGTCGCACTGGGCGTGGCCCGGTCCGTGGGACAAGGGCACGAACATCTCCCCAACACGCCGCCGATGCTCCCGCACGTAGTCCTTGACTATGGTCTGCTGGCCTTCAAATCCGTACTCGTCCCGCAGCCGCTCAAAGATGCGCTTGGCCGTGTGCCGCTGCTTTCTGGGCGCCCGGCTATCCGCCTCCAGGATGGCGTCAATTACGCCGGTGAAGGGCTCCAGCTTCGGTTTGCGCGGCGGCCCCTTCCGCGTGTAGCCCTGGGGCGTCGCATTGGCCAGCATCTTGCGCACCGTGTCCCGATGCAGGCCGAACACTCGGGAGGCCTCCCGAACGCTCATCCCCTCCACCAGGCAGGCCCGGCGCACCCGAAAATACGTGTCCACGTGAAACATCCATCGCACCTTCCAACAGCTGATATTCAGCTTTATGGAAGACACCAGGCGGTACAGTTTTCAACCGCCCGAATCGGCGATCGGACCGCCCACGCGGTACATTTTCTCTCCGTCCTTTACACTCCACACCTTCGGAGAATTCTCGTGCATGGTCGGTTGCGTCTAGCAGGCTGTTGAAATGGGGTGGTTCGATGGTGGTGTGGAGGTCGTAAGACGTCGTAACATTGCTCGATGCCGCCTGCAGGTCGGGTTTCAGGGCTGGTTGACGCTGCGCGGAGGACGATATTGAGATGGGTGGCCGTCGTCGGCAGCGATCAGGACAGACTGGTCCCCCGATCTACGTCGCTGCGGCCGTCGGGTTGGCCAAGCGCACCAGGTTGCATCCCGCGATGGTCAGATCAACCCACACCTGGTCGCGGGCAACCCCGCAGTAGCGCAACTTACGGCCACCACCCACCGTCTTGACCCAGCCGAAGACCTCGGCAACTCTTTTCCGCGCTCGCTGGCTCACTCGATAGCCCTCATGGCGGGTGGTACGCCGGTCGATGGCCGAGCGTCGCCCTCTCGCCGGCTCCACCATCTGGAGCGAAAACTCCCTGGCCACGCCGGCGTCCAACAGCCGCTGCCTGTTCTTGGAGAACACCGAGTGGTCGACGCTGTGGTCGATCGATGTTCAGGTACAGGAACCATTGGAACAGCGGGTCTTACGTCAGCCGTTCACAGATCTGCCGCTCACCACGCGCTGAGAACAAAGTCATCAGCAGGCAGGCTTTCAGCAGGTGCTCCGGCGCTATCGGCGCACGGCCATTGTCGGCGTCCATCCGGTCGAACGTGGGGGACAACTGGCCAGGGCACGATCCGTCACGGGCTTGATGCGCGGCATGGTACGGTGTTGCGGTATCAGCGCGCCCGGCGCAGCATCTGCGCCGCCCGCTCCGCGTTGCCTCGCACCGTCTGACCCCTACACCAGAGATAGCCCAATCCTATCGCCAGCCTCGCTTGCCGATCCGATTTCAACACCAGGCTAGTGGTGATTTGAACCAGGACTAGGGGACTACTTGCCAGTAGCGGCGACCCTCGGCGCGGACTACGCGACCGAAACCACCGTGGTGGCAGATGGCCATGATGGCGTCCTCGGACTCGGCCCGCTCGATGATGGCAGTGCGGGTGGTCACACCCTGGTCGCCGTCCATGTCAAAGCTGAACTTCCAGCCGGGTTCGGTGATCTGGGCGGGGCCGTGGAAAACGTCGCCCAAAATGTAGGCCCGCTCTCCACCGGATACGATGGCGAGGCTCATGGACCCAGGGGTATGGCCGGGGGTGGAGATAGCGGTGATTTCGCCGGTCAGCGGGCGTTCGCCGTCCAGCAATTCCAGCGCGCCGAGGTCCTGAAGGGGGCCAAGGGTCTGGTCCCAGTGAGATGGGAAGAGTTCCATGACTTCGGGGCGTTGGAAGACCTCCCAGTCGGCGCGGTGGGCTACGTAGCGGGCGTTCGGAAAGGTGGCGCGGACTGGTGCGCCGGGTTCGTGGGTGAGGTTCCAGCCGACGTGGTCGAAGTGAAGATGGCTGAAGAAGACGGTATCGACGCCGGCGGGGTCGACGCCGGCCGTCTGCAATTCCTGCAGAAGGCGGCCTTCAGCGCCGCCGACCATTGCCTCGATGGAGTTGGGGTTGGTGGCCGCGCCGCCGAGTCCAGTGTCCACAAGAATAGTCTGGCCTTGGGAGCGGATGAGGTAGCACTCGAAGTGGGCCAGCAGGTGCTCGCCACGGAAACCGGTGGGGTAGCGCTCCCGGTAGGGAACCCACGCCTCGGCTGGAACCTCGGGAAAGACATCGCTCAGGGGCAGAGAGGCTTCGCCGTCGTTCAGGGAAAGGATTTCCACGTTTCCGACGGTCAACCGGGCTTCTGGCATGGGGCTATCCTCCTAGGCGGGATAGGGAACGGGCTCAACGCAACCTGCTGGATCGAGGTGATCCGATCCGCCCTTCGACCAACTCAGGACTGATGGGCTACGCACCCTCATGATTTTGCCACGTTTGCTTACTCCGGCGCTATTGAGCAGTGCGGGAGTTGAGAGTTTTCGGATGGGGCGATGCCAGCGAAACACGGGCCCAGGGTCGGGAGGCAGCCGACCCCGGCGGGTGGGTCCGTCGGACGTCGCGCTGTCGGGGGGTCTGTTCTCCCGGCAAACGGACTCCGAAGGTTGCGGCACGGTTTGCCACTGTTCCGGACCAGCAGAAGCCGTACCGGCGCGCCAACACGCCGCTCAGAGTGAAGGAGTTGGAACGCGACATCGCCACGGATTTACTTCGGCTGAGCTTGTGGCCATCGAGGCTGCGGCGCGGCCGAGCCGTGGTGAACTCAATAGATGTGATAAACACGGAAATGGCCCGGGGATTGCAGCGGCGACAGCACCGGCGGGCTTTGCCGGTTGGTCTGCTGCTGCGGACGACGGCCCGCGCGCCGGGGTTTCGTGTGCAGGTTCGCTCTGCGTTGTGGCACTGTCAGTGATCGATAGTCCAAGAGTGCAGATTACGCGGGAACACGTGAGTTGATCTGGCGGAGTCGGGTCGCCTCCGCAAATGTTTTGCGGTTGGCTACATTCGATCGGGTTTCGCAATTGGGCCCGCAATTGTCGGTCTCCGGACGCCTGCCGACGGAGTTGGCCGGGTTCGGGAGGACGAACGTGAACTGGAAAGTACAACCAGTTACATTTGGGTGGCTGGCAACCCGCGAGGCTGAAAACACCCAATACGAAAGTCATACCCAATGCGCTACCAAACGCGTATAAGCAAAATCCCTACTCAAAGTAGGGAGGCATTGGCGTCCCAGGCAGGATTCGAACCCGCGGCCAGCTGCTTAGAAGGCAGCCGCTCTATCCACTGAGCTACTGGGACGCGCCGAGATCAGGATAGTAAGATCGGCAGCGGGCTGTCAACGCTCTGACCCATCCATACGAGGACTGAGCGTGACTGCAGACGAGCTACAAAGCCGAAAGGCAACGGCACCTCGCGTTTCACCCACGAGCACGGTTCAGCAGGCCTACCTTCCTGAAGGAAGCTGGCCAAAAATCTGCCACACGGCGAGATCGATCCTCCGGGACCATTCGATCCTCCGGTACCATTCGATTGTTGTGGTCCGGAATGAAACTACGCGAAGGCAATGGGCTACCCCGATCGCTTGTGGCAAGAACCCGCGCGATGGCTACGAAGTTGCCACGCTTCGTTCGCAAGGACATTCACGGAAACCGAAAGGCCGTGGTCTGCCCTTGCTCCTGGGAGAGCATGCCGACAGTTTTGTAGTAAACTGGCCGGAAAGATACGCGCCCGGGGCACCTACAGACTGGATCGCGCGGTGCCGCACCTGGGTGGAAATTTGAAGACCGGGACCTTCCTGCATGACTACACCACGCGCGAATCCGATCCGAGTCCTAGTGGCCAAACCAGGATTGGACGGGCATGACCGGGGAGCGAAGGTAATCGCTCGGGCGCTACGAGATGCCGGGATGGAGGTCATCTACACGGGTATTCGTCAGACGCCGAGGATGGTAGTGCAGGCCGCCGCTCAAGAAGACGTGTCGGTACTCGGCTTGAGCATACTCTCGGGTGCCCACATGGAGCTTCTCCCAGAAATTATGCGATTGTTGGGCGAGCAGGGAATGAACGACGTGATAGTCGTGCTGGGAGGGATCGTGCCGGAGGAGGACAGAGAAGCACTGTCCCAAATGGGGGTCTCCGCAGTGTTCGGACCCGGCACTTCGACGAACGACATCATCGAGTATATTCATACCCACGCTTCCGACTAGCGAGCGGATGGCAATGTTGTGCCCTGCGCATCAAGTCGCGGTCAAAGTTTGAAAATTCAAAAAATCGGCAAAACTTGCCCGCTAAACTATTGATGGCGCGGCAGGGCCAACCTATAATCTGGCGTCAATTCCCGAACGACGCGCGTATTCAGGTCGTAACCAGCCATGAAGTACAACGTCGCGCAATTGCTGAAAGAAGCAATCGGATCACATCGTAATTTCGACATTGAGGAGGATATCTGCGACGCCGAACATCCCATGGAACATGTGCGAGGCGCGGTGGACATGGTGCGTACGCACCAAGGGATATGGGTCCAAGCACGGTTGGTAGTCCGCGTGCCGCAATATTGTTCGCGGTGTCTGGATGCGTTTTCGCGCACGATACGGATCGAACTGGACGAAGAATACTTCCCTGAAGTTGACGTCAAGACAGGCATGAGCGCTTTGCCGCCCGACGAATGGGACGCGTTGTGCATTGCCGCGGACCAAAACCTGGATCTAGCGGAGGCCACCCGTCAAGCCACGCTGGCAGCCATGCCATTGAAGCCGCTGTGCAAGCCGGAATGCGTAGGTATCTGCGATCGCTGCGGTTGCGACCGCAACCAAGGTCCATGTGACTGTTATAATCGTGAAATCGATCCAAGGTGGGCTGCGCTGCGCTCGCTAATGGATGAGCAACAACTCTGAAATGAAAGCCCGACGCGCGGATGTGATTATCACGGCAAACGCCTGTGCCGCTGCGGCGTCCGAGATGGAATTGAAAAATGGGAGCACTACCGAACAAGAAATTGACCAGAGCGCGGAAAGGTCGACGACTATCCTCGCCGGCATACCGCCTGAGGACTTTGCACCCGGCTCGCTGTCCCCGGTGTCGAGCGGCCAAACGTCCGCACGCAGCATGCCCTGGGTGCGGGTATTACCGAGGCCGGCAGGTCGGAGGCTGATTGACATCAACGCACCGCAATAACGACGAAAATAACTGGGCCGCGATTTTGCATCGCTAATTTGGAGAGCGGTCATCATGGCAGACATCGCCCGAACTCCGGTTTACTCATACATCTTCCCCGGTCAGGGCACACAGAAAGTAGGCATGGGCCGTTCGCTTTACGAACGGTCACCTGCCGCTCGCGAAATATTCGGCGAGGCGGATGACAGCCTCGGCATACATCTCTCGAAATTAATGTTCGAAGGTCCCGCCGAAGACCTGCAGGACACAGCCCATGCTCAACCAGCCATCATGACGGTGTGCATCGCCATCTGGAAAGCGTGGCAAGAGTTCCTGGGCCCGCAGGCTCCGGAACCTGCCGCAGTCGCCGGGCACAGCCTCGGCGAATATACGTCCATGGTGGTGGGCGGGGTTTTGGATTTCCGTGACGGCATTCGGCTCGTGCGGGAGCGCGGTCGATTGATGCATGAGGCGTCCGAAACACACCCGGGATCCATGGCCGCGATTATCGGCCTCGACGAATACGACGTCGCTCAAGTCGCCTTGGATGCCGGCGTCGAGATGGCCAACATCAACTCGGACGACCAGATAGTGGTGAGCGGAGACAAGATGGCCCTGGCCAGAGCCATGGACCTGGCATCTGCGCGCGGGGCTAAAAAAGTAGTCCCGTTGGCGGTCAGTGGGGCTTTTCACTCGCGCTTGATGGCTGAGGCACAAGAAGGTTTGATCGACGCCATCGACAATATTCGATTGCACGATCCAAAGTGTCCGGTGATTGCGAATTCAACCGGGACGGCGATCGTCAATTCGGAACAAGCCCGCCACGAGTTGCTTACCGGGCTATGCCACTGCGTGATGTGGAAGCATTCGGTACGCTACATGGTCGATTCTGGGGTCAATCGTTTCGTCGAGTTTGGACCAGCCCGAGTGCTGTCCAGCCTGATTCGTCGCATCGACCCAGACGTTGAGGCTTTGACGTTGTCGGACCCGGACTCAATTCGCAAGGCGGGTTCTGACGGCTGCTGACCGTTCAGGCGCCCAGGTATTGCAGGGATCAGCCGTAGCGATTTTGCTTACGGCTGCGGGGAATAATGTCCGATAGCCCGTTCACACCTGGGGTGCGCCGTGGTCCGGTGGGCAGGCAGGCTCGAGTCCTGACGCTGCTGTCACTGTATGCGAGCGATATCCGGCCACAAACTGTGAGCGAGACGATCAACTGGTTGTGCGCGCATAATCCAGCCACGACCAGCACGCGAAGAGCCGCGGAGTCCATGTTCGACGGCATAACCGGGGAAGGTTCGAGCGTCGATGAAATCATTGGGCGCTACGCACCGGCCATACCGGTGCGTTTGCTGTCCATCGTTGACCGCAACGTATTGCGTGTGGCAATCTATGAGCTGTTCAATCGCGATAACATACCGAGGAACGTCATCATCAACGAAGCTGTCGAGCTGGCATCCATGTTTGGCAGCGAGAGCAGCGCTCGTTTCGTCAACGGCGTTTTGGGTTCGGTTGCCCACGATATGCATGCGTCCGTTGACAGTGCGGTAAATTAGTTTAGACTCCGCACGCCTCAGACCCAATTACGTGGTCATTCCCAAGACTATCTTCCCCACGACTATTTTCACGGAGATGAACCTGTGAGTACCGTGCTCGAACGGATTACCGATATTGTAGTTGACAAGCTCGGCGTGGATGCCGGGGATGTCAGCGAGAGCTCATCCTTCCAGGACGACTTGGGGGCCGATTCCCTGGACTTGGTGGAACTCATCATGGCGTTCGAAGAGGAATTCAGTTCCACCGAACACGCCATAGAAATCCCGGACGAGGACGCCGGCGAGATCCACACCATCGCCGACGCGGTGAATTACCTGAAAGGCAAGGGCGTGACGGACGAATAGTTTCTCGCCTTGCCGGCCGGGACGACAGTGGACATGGGTAACTTACGGGATGGATACACTCGCCGAGGTAGCTCGTGTCGTCAGCACGTGCACGGACTGTCAGTTGCATGCTGGCCGAACTAATGCCGTGCCCGGAGAGGGCCCAGACGCCGCTGAAATACTATTCATCGGGGAAGGTCCAGGGTTCCACGAAGATCGTCTCGGGCGTCCGTTCGTGGGACCGGCTGGGAACTTTCTCGAGGACCTGCTGCAATCCATCGGCATGACCAGGGCCCAGGTGTACATAGCGAACATGGTCAAATGTCGTCCGCCAGACAACCGGGACCCGGTTCCTACAGAAATCGCCGCCTGTAGCAAATATTTAGACCGCCAGATAGAACTGCTCGACCCCATACTTATAGTGACGCTGGGCCGATTTTCCACGGCGCGATTTATACCAGGCCAAAGCATCAGCAGGGCGCGAGGTCGCTTGAGGCAGGTCAACGGGCGCCATATTTTTCCGATCATGCATCCGGCAGCGGGGTTGCGCCGGCAGGAAATGAGGGCCGCTATCGAGGAAGATTTCGCCAAGATACCTGGCCTGCTGGACGTACTGCGTATCCAGTCCGAACCGGCTTCGGACAGTTCCCAAATCCGAGAGGCAACCCCTGCCCTGGAACCTCCACCCGCCAATCAGGTACCCTCTCTATGGGATGTGCCTGGGCCCCCCGAGTCGGGCGTCGCTACTTCTCCAGCCGACCATCCGTCTGCGGATGAGATCGAGAAGCCGGACGGTCCATTGCCCGGCCAGCAACGGCTATTCTGTTAGCCACCTCTGTGACTGCTTTGACTGAATCCCGCCCGCTGCCCGAAGCACCGCTGCGCATCCTGCCCCTGGGCGGGTTGGGCGAGATCGGCAAGAACATGATGGTGCTGGAGTGCGGGGATGACATCATCATCGTCGACTGTGGGATCCAATTCCCGACCGAGGACATGCCGGGCGTCGACCTGATCATACCGGACGTGTCCTATCTGGTGGCGCAGTCTCACCGGGTGCGCGGCATCCTGATTACGCACGGGCACGAAGACCACATCGGCGGCTTGCCCCACGTGCTTCCGGACCTGGATGTTCCGGTTTATGCACCCAAGCTGGCGCATGGGCTGATCACGGTCAAGCTCAACGAAAGGCGACGGACCCGGGATGCCGTGGTGCACGCGATTGAACCGGAGGAGCCCGTCCAGTTTGGAGACAACTTCCGCGCCACCTGGTTCCGGGTGTGCCACAGTATTCCGGACGCCATGGGCATCTGCATCGAGACTCCGTGGGGGAGTGTGATACACACCGGCGATTTCAAGATCGACCACACGCCGGTGGACGGCCACACGATAGATCTGCCGGCGCTGGCCGAACGGGGGAAAAACGGCGTCCTGCTGCTGTTTTCGGACTCGACCTACGCCGAGTTGCCGGGATACACGCCATCCGAACAAATCATGACCGACGCCCTGGACCGGGCAGTCGGAGGCGCACCCGGCAGGGTGATAATCGCGACCTTCGCGTCGCTGATCAGCCGGATACAGCAGGTGATCACGGCGGCAGAGAACCACGGACGCCACGTGGCGTTTGTGGGGAGGAGCATGGTTGCCAACGTGCAGATGGCCACCGAGATGGGTTATCTGGATGCGTTGCCGGGCACCATTGTTCCGGTGCGCGACGTGGCCGGGCTGCCTGCGGAAAGAGTCGTGTTGATGACCACGGGAAGCCAGGGGGAGCCGACATCGGCGCTGGTGCGGATCGCCAAGGGCGAGAGCCGGGACGTTGTACTGATGGAAGGCGACACCGTGGTTATTTCGGCCACGCCGATCCCCGGCAACGAGCGGGCGGTGAGCCAGACCATCGATAATCTGCTGCGGCAAGGGGCACGGGTACTCTACGACCGCATTGCGCCGGTCCACGTCCACGGGCACGCGAGCCAGGAGGAGTTGAAGCTGATGCTCAACCTGACCCGGCCGCGGTACTTCGTGCCGGTGCATGGGGAATATCGGCATCTGCGGGCGCACGCGCAATTGGCCTGGGAATTGGGCGCAGCTCCGGACGGGATATTTGTGCTGGAGGACGGCGAGATCCTGGAGATCGACCAGGACGGGGCCGAGGTAGTCGGATCGATACCGGCCGGACCCATCTATCTGGATGGACCCACGGTGATGGACACGGATAGCGTGGTGCTGCGGGAGCGACGATCACTGGCAAGGGACGGGGTAGTGGTGGTTTGCGCGGGCGTCGACCAGGACGGGGAACTGACCGGCCAGGTCCAGGTGGCGGGGAGCGGTTTCATGGATCCCGGGGATGCGAAGGACATTTTCAAGCGCCTTGCGGAGGCGGTGGAGATGGGGGTTTCAGGCGATCTGCCCGCCGACAACCTGGACCAAGCGCGCGCAAACATCAGAAAAGTTGCCAGACAGTTCCTACGCAACGATCTAAACAAACGCCCTATGATAATCCCGGTAATCCTGGATACGTGACGGGCCACCGGCAAGCCGATGCAACGTGACAGATATTCCGCCGCGCCGATCAGGGGCGGCGTTCTTGTTTGTCAGTGACGGGTCGGGGTCGGACCAGTTTAGGAGTCGAGGACATGTCGACGGCAACCGCATCCCTCACCGGGGGATTCAATTGGTTCAAGACAGGCATCACGGCCGGCCTGCTGCTGGTGGGAGCGATGGTATTCGCCCTGACATACCTGGCGATACCTGATTTCCAGGAATGGCTGATGGCGACGCTGGGGGCCGGATGGGCGGTGGCAGCGGGATTGGGTTTGGCCGTGCTGCTGGCGGTGGTATACCGACCAGCAGGGCTGGTACGCGGGTGGAAATGGTGGTCGGCGCTGGCGATAGTCGCGGCCGTCGCGGTGGCCGGGCTGACGTTCTGGCAAGGCGAAAGCGGAGCGTCCTACGCTTATGGAATGGCGGGACGATGGGGATACGCCCTGACCGGCGGGCAGTTCGGGTGGTGGCTGGTCGAGTTTCTGGCTGCGCTGATGGTCATCAGTTTGCTGCTGGTCCCGAAGGCGGGCAGGGGATATGTGGCAGCGGGCCGGATGGTAGGTGTGGCCGCCTGGGCTGCCCTGGTATTTGCAGCCATTGGCGTCAAGTACGTCGGAATTTGGTTGGCGCTGGCGGCGGTGGCGGTTGGTCGCGGGGCGCGGCGTCTGGCCGGTTTGCGGCCCGGGAAACGCCCGGTGATGGCCAAACCTGTGACCCGGCCGGCTGCGGCACCTGAACCCAAACAGCCCGACCAGCCCGAACCGGCGAGAGCACCACAACCGGTCAATCTATCGCGCGCCGGCGGCTGGCAGTTGCCGCCGCTGGAGACCCTGGCGCCACCCGAGCCGCACGAGATGGACGGGAAAGCCATCGCGAACATGACGGAGGAGATCAAGGAAGCGCTGGCGGAGCACGGGGTGTACGTGGACGTAGAGGACGTGAAGGCCGGTCCCCGGGTGATCAAGTTTGGATTGGTTCCGGGATACATGCCGCGACGGGCCAGCAAGCACGGAGACACATCGAAGCAACGACCGAGTCGGGTTCGAGTGGGCGATATTGCCAAGCGGCAGAAGGACCTGGCGCTGGCGCTGAAGAGTCCGTACATCAGGATCATCGAGACGCCGGAGCCCGGCGAAGGGCTGGTGGGTCTCGAAGTGCCGAACCCGACGCCGGGAAAGGTGTTGATGCGGTCGATCATAGAGGGGCCGGAGTTCAACAAAATCGTGGAGAAGGGCGGGCTGGCGTTCGCGCTGGGCGACGACGCCGGCGGACAGTCGCTGGCGCTGGACCTGGCGGCGATGCCGCACCTGCTGATAGCCGGAGCGACCGGGTCCGGCAAGAGCGTGTGCATCAACTCGCTGGTGGCGTCGCTGCTGATGACGCGGCCGCCGGACGAGCTGCGGATGATCATGGTGGACCCGAAGCGGGTGGAGCTGACGCCATTCAACGGGATCCCGCACCTGGTGATGCCGGTGATCGTGGAGCCGGACGAGGTGCAGCCGGCGCTGCGGGGACTGATCAACGAGATGACCCGGCGATACAAGCTGATGGAGGAAATGGGGGTCCGCAACATCGCCGGGTACAACGTAAAATCCGGGGAACCGATGTGTTTCCTGGTGCTGATCGTGGACGAACTGGCCGACCTGATGATGACGGGCGGGCTGGAAGTCGAGCAGCAACTGGTCCGGCTGGCGCAGCTGGGCCGGGCAGCCGGGATACACATGGTGCTTGCCACGCAGCGGCCGTCGGTGAAGGTGGTGACCGGGCTGTTGAAGGCCAACGTGCCGGCGCGGGTCGCGTTCGCGGTGGCGTCTCAAGTGGACTCGCGGGTGATTCTGGACGGAGGGGGGGCGGAAGCGCTGATGGGCAAGGGCGATTTGCTGTTGCTGAACAATGATTTCCCCAAGGCCCGGCGCGGCCAGGGCACGCTGGTGTACGACGACGAGATGGACCGCCTGGTCGATTTCTGGCGCAACCAGCAGGGGCCGCCGCTGCCGCCGATTGACCTGACCGAAGAGGACGAGGGAACCGGAGAGCCGGACCCCGAGAACATAGAAGACATATACCAGGGCAACGTGCTGGACCAGGCGCGGGACCTGGCACTGCGGAACCCGAGGCTGACTTCGGCGATGCTGGAGCGGCGGTTCAAGGTCCGCAAATCGATTGCCGACGAGCTGATCGAGGAGCTGCGGGGAGAGGGGCTGGTCATAGGCGGGTGAGCCAACGGGTAAGGTAAAGGGGCGCGGCGAAGGACGGGTGTGGGGAATGCCGTGCCCGTTCTTGATTCGGGGAAAGGTCAGAGGATGGTTGACGCGGTGGATCGTGACGGATGGGCGTGGGGGAGCGCGGCGACCGTTTCGGCAGGGTAGCGGCGTTCTGGCAACGAGATTGCCACGCTGCGCTCGCGATGACAGTTGGCTGGGTCTGGCAATGACTGGTCTGGAGATTGCCACGCTGCGCTGGAAATGACATTTGGTTGGGTCTGGCAATGACAGTTGGGTGGGTCTGGCAATGACTGGTCTGGGGATTGCCACGCTTTGCTCGCAATGACATTCGGGCGAGTCTGGCAATGACTGTTCCGGATGTTTGGAATGGCCCGGACGTTCGGGCGCTTAGCGGGTTATGCACGTAGGACGTCCGGGATTGGGGCGCCCAGAACGCGTTCCAAGACCTTTTGCCAGATGGGGTACAGGGGAAAGTGGGTGTCGCGGTGTGTCGATATTTCGCCGGTTTCCGGGTGGCAGGGGCAGCGGATTGGAACGGCGCCGCGCTCGTACCAACCGTGAGGGTCCGGACTCCGCATGAGGGGCACCTTCTCCAGTTTCCGTTCGGCGACGATCTCGCCGTAGTTGGGCAGGTCGAGGATGTCGCGCACGCTGGTGATGGGCGGAAGGTCCTCGGGTCGGAAACGGGGAGGCAGGCCACGGGCCCAACGCTTGTGATAGCGAACGGGCCGGGGATTGCCGGCGATGATGGCATCAGCGTCCTTGAGCAGCGCGGCGACACGACGCTGGAGACGACGCAGCGGGCAGCCGCGATCACCCACGCGCTTGCCGTGGCGGGTTTCCGCCGATGCCAGGTATTCGGGCAGGCTGTGCACTTGCCGAAACGTCTTGACGTGGGAACGGCTCATGCGACCGCTGCTCACGCATCCGTGGATGGCTATTTCCAGCCGGTGCCGGGTGTTGTGACACAACCCAGCGTTGACCGCGAGGGCGGTTGCCGCGTGGGACACGGACCGACGGAGCGCGACGGCGGCATCGGCGATGTCGCCGGCCTGGCCGGCGGTACGGGCGCGAGAGAGAAACGCCATGCTCCTCTCTTGATGATGATTTACGGTACCCATTTTAATCCTCGAAGGGGGACCGAGGCCGCAGACGGCGCACGGCCGTCGCAACCCCGGTTTGCCATACAGCGGCGGCCAGCCGGGCACGAACCCAAGGCTGGGAACGCAAGCACGAGCCGGCGCGCGCAATCATGGCGTGACGATACGATACGGGACGGGGTGGGTCCCCCGCTGTCGGTGGAAGGTTGAAACTCCTATTACGGTTGGTGGGTGTCGGTGAGGGTTGAACATCGGGGATCGGGTCTTGGGGTCCAGGTTGTCGGCGCCACGGCCAGAGAGCGTTGTCTGCGAGATTCCAGTGCCAAGCTTCCATGTCCCGGCTTTCGCGGCAAGCGCGAGAGCCGACACGGGGCGGAGGTCACACCCGCCGCGCCACCGCGCACCCGTTCCGTTGAATAAGACGGCGAGAGGATGCGAGGCAGCGAGTTGCAATCCGACGCGCCGCAGGCCGGAGCCCGCAGCGGTTTTAGGCCGTTGAACCTGGACTGTTGACCCGATATTCCCGATGTTATGTTCAGACGGGTGGACCGGTCGTCCCTGGCGCCGGGGAGTGCGGACGGCGAAACGTGTACGGGGTTTCGCCGTCCGGCTGGGGTCCGCCTGTCTGACTGGTGTACAGGTTACAGGACGGGCGTTCGTTGGCGCTTGGCGTGGGTGTCAGCAATTTTTCGGCCAGCGTGGTGGGGATGGGGCGGGGTGGTGCGACGGTCTGCGGGGAGGGTGCGTGCTGCGGCGACGAGATTGCCACGCTGCGCTCGCAATGACAGTTGGGCGGGTTTCGCGATGGCATTGGGGGGCTCCCGATGGGGTCGGACGATGTGGAGTGGGGGTGGGGCCGGTGAGGCGACGGTCTGCGGGGAGGGTCCGTGATGACGCGACGAGATTGCCACGCTGCGCTCGCAATGACAGTTGGGCAGGTATCGCGATGACATTGGAGGCTCGCGATGGGGTCGGACGATGTGGAGTGGGGGTGGGGCCGGTGATGCGACGGTCTGCGGGAAGGGTCCGTGATGACGCGGCGAGATTGCTACGCTGCGGCCGCAATGACAGTTGGGAGGGTCTGGTAATGACAGTGGGTCGGCTTGGCTGGCTGGCTGGCTGACTGACTGGCGAAGGGGGTGCGCTGGGGGCGGTTGGGGCGGGGTGCCGAGGGGTGTGGGATCGGTGGTATGATTTCTCGGCCGGGGAGCCGGGGGAATATTGCTGATCGACCTGCACGCGCATACCTATCCGAAATCGGACGATAGCTTCGTGTCAGCCGACGAACTGGTGGACGCCGCGCGGCAATGCGGGATGGACGGGATTTGCCTGACGGAACACGACGATTTCTGGCCGTGGGACGCGGCGCAGGAGTTGTCGCGGCGGCACGGGATCCTGGTGCTGCCGGGGGCTGAGATCAACACGGACGCGGGGCACGTGCTGGTTTTCGGGCTGGACGAGTATAAATTTGGAATGCACAAACCGGGGTTTCTGCGGGAAGAAGCGGACCGGCATGGCGCCGTACTCGTAGCGGCGCACCCGTACCGGCGGCGCTTCCTGGCGGATCCGGGGCAAGACCCGGCGGCGCGATCCGAGATGCTGAAACGGGCGCTGGATGACGAGATGCTGCGGTTGTTTGATGCCGTGGAATCGCGCAACGGCCGGGGCAAGGATTCAGAGAACCTCTTTTCCGACGATCTGCGCGAGGGGCTACGACTACCGGGCACCGGCGGGAGCGATACCCACTATCTGCGTCAAATGGGCACGGCGGCGACGCTGTTCGAGCGGCGGGTCACATCGTTGGACGACCTGGTCGTGGAACTCAAGGCGGGCCGGATGCGGGCGGTTGACCTGACGGCAGCCGCGCAGGAATCGAAGGGGCGCGCCGGGTAGCATGGATTCACTATTGGACACCAAATGGGACACCTACGCGGACAAGGAGCGTGTCGGCTAGCATGGGTTCACTGCTACAGATCGAGGACCTACGGGTGGAGTTCCGGGTGCCCAACGGGGTGGTGCACGCGGTGAACGGGGTGACGTTCGCGCAGGATGAAGAGGAAGTGTTTTGCATCGTAGGCGAAAGCGGGGCGGGAAAGAGCGCGTTGGGGCTGGCGGTGATGGGCCTGCTCCCGGACAACGGCGCGGTGACTGGGGGGAAGATAATATTTGATGGCGTGGACCTCCTGACCGCGCCCGATGAGTACGTGCGGGAACTCCGGGGCAAGGCGATGTCGCTGGTGTTCCAGGACGCACAATCCGCGCTCAACCCGGTGCAGACAATCGGGAGCCAACTGACGGAAGTCATCATCACGCACTCGCAGTTGAACCGCCGGGCGGCAGGATCAGTGTGCCAGGAGATGCTGCGGGAGTTGGGGGTGCCGGACCCAAGGCGGATGATGTCCGCCTACCCGTTCACACTGAGCGGCGGGCAGTGCCAGAGGGTGATGCTGGCGATGGCGATGGTCATGCGACCCCGGCTGCTGATTGCGGACGAGGTCACGTCGAGCGTGGACGTGACGCTGCAAGCGGAGATACTGGAACGGTTGAAGGAACTGAGCCGGGACTCGAAGTCGGCGATCCTGCTGATCACGCACGACATGGGAGTGGTGGCCAACATGGCGCGGCGGGTGGGGGTGATGTATGCGGGTCACCTGGTGGAGACGGCGCAACTGCTGCCGATCTTCAAGCAGCCACGGCATCCGTACACCTGGTCGCTGTTGCAGAGCCTGCCGCGGCTGGATGCCGCGGGACGGAGGCTGCAGGCACTCCGGGGCGCGCCGCCGGACCTGATCGACCTTTCGGGCGAGTGTCCCTTCCTGCCGCGGTGCCCGAAGGCGCTGTCGCGGTGCCGGGCGGAGAGCACGCCCGGTTTGTTCGAGTTGGAAAGCGAGCACTGGGCGGCGTGTTTCAACCCGATGACCTACCCGGATGGGGAGTGATCCAGCGATGACTGATCCAGACGGGGAGTGACGCCTCGGGAGCATGGGTTACGGGTTGGTGGCCAAGTCGGCTACCAACAACTGAAGGGAGAGGGTGGGGTCGAGGCGGCCCTGCTTGATGGCGAGGTCGCTTTCGAGCACCCGGCGGTACTTGCTGCGGATCTGGGGCAGGGTGAGCCGGCGCGCCTGGCCTAAGGTCTTGCGGACCACGAAGTCGGAATTGGAACCCATGCGCCGGCCGAGGTCGGGCTGCGAAACGCCGCGGTCGGTGAGGTCACGGGCGAGGGCGATGAGACGGAGCTGCCGCTCGATCATGGCGATGATGTAGAGCGGTTCCTGGCCATCCTGGATAAGCTGCATCAGTGAGCTCAGGGCGGGACCCGGGCGGCCGTCCATCACGGCGTCGACGGCGGCGAAGATGTTGGCTTCCTGGGCGTAGGGCACCATCGCGCGGACATCGGAGTCGGTGATGCTGCGACCAGTGGCGTAGAGGGACAGCTTTTCGAGCTCACGGTCGATGGTCCACAGATCGCCGCCCACCAGTTCGGCGAGGACCTGCATGGCCGGGGGCGTGATGGCGGAGCCCTTTTCCTCGGCGCGGCGCTTGATCCACTGGAGCAGCGCCTGGGCGTTGGGCGTGGTTTCACGGTGGACGGCGCAGTGCTCGGCCAGCGAACGGAGCAGCGAGTTGCTCTGCTGGACGTCGCCGTCGAGAAAGATTAGGAGGGTTGTATCGGGCAGCGTCGGGACGGCATCCACGAGCTGGGTCCAGGATCCGCTGGCGGAGGCGGAGGCGGAGCGGCGACCGGTGCGGCGGTTGCCGGATCCCTGCGGGGTGGTGAGGACGCCTTCGATCTCGACGAGGCGCATGGCGTCGAGGAAGGGGAGCGAGTTGCACATCGCCAGGACTTCGTCGGGACGCGCACGGGCGGCGGTGACGACATGGCAGTTGGAGTCCATGAGGTCGGCGGCGCCGGCCTCGGATTTGACGGCGCGCAGGCGTTGGGCTACGAGGAACGAGTCGCCGTAGATGACGTGGGCTGGCATGGGGATTTTGCCAGCGCCGGGCTCGGGCCGGTCAGTTCTCGACCAACTCGGTCAGCACACCGAAGACCGAGCGGGGATGGACGAAGCCGATGGCTCCCGACAGGCCGTGACGGGGCTCGGAGTCGATGAGGGACAGGCCGTTGGCGGACAGGAGCTTGAGCTTGCCGGCGATGTCGTCGACGTTGAGGGCGAGGTGGTGCAGGCCCTCGCCGCGGCGTTCGATGAAACGGCCGACGGCGCTCTCGGGGGTCAGGGGCTCGAGGAGTTCGAGGCGGGTCTGGCCGATTTCGATGAGGCAGGCGCGAACGGCCTGATCGTCGAGCTGGACGACCTCGGCGTCCGGGGCGCCGAAGTTGGCGGCGAAGAAATCGAGGGCGGCCCGGATGTCGTTGACGGCGACGCCGACGTGGTCGATGTAGTTGACGGCGCAGATCTCGGGCATCGTCGTGTGCTCCCGTGAGGATTATCAGTGGATGGTCAGTGTTTTGGCAGCGACGTGACTACACTGCCTTCGCAATTATGGCGCTGGGGTGACGACGAGATTGCCACGCTGCGCTCGCAATGACAATGGGAAGGTATGGAGGATCAGACGGGGTATTGGGCGAGGACCTGGCGGGCGATGATCATGCGCTGGACCTCGGAGGTTCCTTCGTAGATGGTGGTGACGCGGGCGTCGCGGAAGATGCGCTCGATGCGGGATTCCTTGAAGATGCCGATGCCGCCGTGGATCTGCATGGCCTCGTAAGCGGCGTGGTTGCAGTTTTCGGAGGCGATGAGCTTGGCCATCGAGGCTTCATTGATGAAGGGCAGGCCGGCATCGCGCAAGGTGGCGGCGTGCATGGTGGCGACGCGTGCGGAGTGCACGCCGGTGGCAATGTCGGCGAGCTTGAACTGGATGGCCTGGTGGCGGGCCAGCGGGCGACCGAAGGTCTCGCGGAGCTGGGAGTAGCGGACGGCCTCTTCCAGCGCGGCCTGACCGATGCCGACGCACTGGGCGGCGATGGAGATGCGGCTGGAGTCCAGGATGTCCATGGCGTAGCGGAAGCCCATGCCGGGCTCGCCGATGATGTTGTCCGCGGGGATCTCGGCGTCTTCGAAGACGATCTCGCAGGTGCTGGAGGCGCGGATGCCCATCTTGTTGTGCTGGGGGTTGATCTGCATACCCGGGGTTCCGGCGGGCACGATGAAGGCGCAGACGCCGCGATACCCGATGGAGCGGTCCTGGTTGGCGAAGACCACCAGGGTTTCCGCAACCTCGGCGTTGGTGATGAACTGCTTGGAGCCGTTGAGCACCCAGGAACCGTTGTGCCGGCTGGCGGTGGTGGCCATTGCGGCGGCGTCGGAGCCGCTGCCGGGCTCGGTGAGGGCCCAGGCGGCGATGCCCTGGCCGGAGGCGAGGGAGGGGAGATAGCGCTGCTTCTGCTCCTCGTTGCCGAAACGGGCGATGGTTTCGAGGCCGAGGCCGAGGTGGGCGGCGAGGGTGACACTGGCGGCGACGTCGGCGCGAGCGAGTTCCTCAATGGCGATGGAGGACTTGCGGAAACCGCCGCCGCTACCGCCGTAGGCCGGATCGACACCGATGCCGGGCAGGCCGAGTTGGGCCATGCCGCGCCAGTTTTCGTGGGAGAATTCCCCTTTTTCGTCCAGCTCGGCAGACCGAGGCATGATTTCCCGCTCGGCGAAATCGCGGACGAGGTTCTGGAGCATCTTTTCTTCTTCGTTCAGGGTAACGTCAATCACGGGAATCCTCCGGGAACGGTCAGCCGGGCGGCCTAATAACAGGGACGCGCGGCAAATTTTATCACAAGCCCCCGACGGGCTCGTATTCACCGAACACTTGGCGGAGCACGTCGCAGATTTCGCCGAGGGTGGCGTATCGCTCGACGCACTCCATCATCAGCGGGATGGTGTTGGCGCCGGTGGAACGGGCGGCGTCGGCGAGGCGGGCAAGGCTGATCTGGACGGCCATGTTGTCCCGTTCGCGGCGCAGGGTCCGCAGGCGTTCAACCTGTTCGGCGGCGGCGGTGGCGTCGACGCGTAGGAGGCCGGATATCGGGGGAGCTTCGGTGACGTACTGGTTCACGCCGACGACGACGCGGTCGTTGGAGTCGACCTCGCGCTGGTGACGGAAGGCGGCGTCGCCGATTTCCCGGACCTGGAAGCCGTCCTCAATGGCGGCGACGGCGCCGCCCATCTGATCGATGCGCTGGATGTAGTCGAGGGTGGAGGCCTCGAGGCGGTCGGTGAGGTTTTCGATGTACCAGGAGCCGCCGAGAGGGTCCACCACGTCGGCGGCGCCGCTCTCGTGGGCGAGGATCTGCTGGGTGCGGAGGGAGAGCTGCGCGGACTCCTCGGTGGGCAGGCTCAGGGCTTCGTCGCGGGAGTTGACGTGGAGGGACTGGGTGCCTCCGAGGACGGCGGCGAGAGCCTGGACGGTGCTGCGGATGACGTTGTTGTCCGGCTGCTGGGCGGTGAGGGTCACGCCAGCGGTCTGGGTGTGGAAGCGCAGCATCATGGAGCGGGGGTCTTTGGCGCCGAAGCGGTCGCGCATGATGTTGGCCCAGAGACGGCGGGCGGCGCGGAACTTGGCGACCTCTTCGAAGAGATTGTTCTGGGCGACGAAGAAGAACGACAGACGGGGGGCGAAGTCGTCGACCGGGAGGCCGGCGTCGACCGCGGCCTGCACGTAGGCGATGGCGTTGGCGAAGGTAAAGGCCAACTCCTGGGACGCGGTGGCGCCGGCCTCGCGCATGTGGTATCCGCTGATGCTGATGGTGTTCCACCGGGGCACGTTCTCGGCGCAGTAGCGGAACACGTCGACGACGAGGCGCATTGACGGGCGGGGAGGGTAGGCATAGGTGCCGCGGGCGATGTACTCCTTGAGGATGTCATTCTGGAGGGTTCCGCTCAGCTGATCGGGGGTGACGCCCTGCTTCTTGCCGGCCGCGATGTAGAGGCAGAGCAGGACGGCGGCGGTGGCGTTGATGGTCATGGAGGTGCTGACCTTATCGAGGGGTATGCCGTCGAACAGGGTCTCCATATCGGCGAGGGAACAGATGGGCACGCCGACCTTGCCGACCTCGCCTTCGGCCAAAGGGTGGTCGCTGTCGTAGCCGATCTGGGTGGGCAGGTCGAAAGCGACGGAGAGGCCGGTTTGGCCGTTTTCAAGGAGGTAGCGGTAGCGCTCGTTGGTTGCCGCGGCGGTGGCGTAGCCGGCGTACTGGCGCATGGTCCAAACGCGGCCACGGTACATATTGGGCTGGACGCCACGGGTGTAGGGGAATTCGCCGGGGTAGCCGATGGCGTCGGCGTGGCCTACGCCGGCGGAGACTTCGTCCTCCGGGGTGTAAACGGTATCGAGGGGAAGACCCGAATCGGTGACGAAAGCGTCGCGGCGTTCCGGGAAGCGTCCGGTGACGCGGGAGAGGGTGGAGTCCTGCCATTCCTGTTTGTTAGTGGACATTTTGCCCTGCCGGCCGGCGGCCGCGCGGGGCGGCGTGCGGCGTGGATTCGCGGGCCATTTTATCATCGGGGGCGCGAACGCGAGCCACCAAAGGAAGTACCGGTCGTGTACTGGGCCGGAACCGGGGCCTATGTACCCCGCTAGACACCGCGCTCGGAAGCTATGGGAATAATCACAGAGGTAAATCTCCAATCCCCAAACCGGCTAGTCGTCTGAACTATCATTCAACGCGCGGTTCAGTCGGTTCAGTCGGTCCAGTCTTTCCTCGTTTCGGGCCGGTATAACAAAAACGTGGTCATAGAGAGCCTCGATAACTTCCAGACACCATTCAGCTTCCCACGGTTCCACGTCCACGATCATGCCCCCGTCCGAGAGCGTTGGGTGTGCGGCCCGGTTCCCGACCGTTCGCGGCACGTCCGATAAGTCAGTTAAGTCAGTGATTGACGACGGCAGGCCACCTTTTTCTACCGCCCACCGGATTTCTTTATAGAGCGTACTGTTTGGTGCGCCCAGTTTTTCTCTGAGGATGAGTTGCAGACATCGGCGACTTAAGGCAGCACTGGCATTTGAGCTGTCTGCGAGGATAAGGCAAGCCTCCTGGTAATCGCGTTTGAATTCGTCCGGTACCTCTGGAGGAACAGGTGGTCTCCCGGTATGCCGGGGCCACAGGGATATTCTTTGCTCGGTGACTTCGTCAGGCCACCTAGGGGGTGTCGTCAAAAGAGTTTGCTCCAGATCATCACTGCCCGGAGTTGGCAAATGGCCAGGTACGACGCCGCTCTCTTGGCATAACGGGTCGCCACTCCGCGCCACTGCTTGAAGTCCAAGAATCCGTTCTCCACCAAGTGCCGCAACTTGTACAGTGCCTGGTCGTAGTCCCGCTTTTCCCTCCGGTTGCTTTTGGGCGGTATCACCGGGTTCATTCCCAATCCCCGAGCGGTGGCTATGATTTCATTGGTGTCATAGGCTTTGTCCGCCAGCAGACACTCCGCCTCTATACCCTCGATCAGGGGCAACGCCAAAGAGCAGTCGGCCACCGTGCCTCCAGTAACCGCCAGCCTTACCGGCATTCCGTGGGCGTCCACCGCCAGGTGCAACTTGCTGTTCAGCCCCCTTTGGTGCGGGCAATAGCCTGATTTCCGCCCCGAGCGCCGGCACTGTGGGGATGGGCCTTGATGTAGCTGGCGTCTATCATCAGCCACTCGAAATCAGGGTCATCCATCACTTCCTCCAACAGTCCGGCCCACACACCTCGGTCCCGCCAGCGGCAGAAGCGGCGGTGGGTGTTCTTCCAGTCTCCGTAGTCCGGGGGCAAATCGCGCCAAGGAGCGCCGGTGCGCAGAACCCAGCAAACGGCGTCGATAAACCGCCGGTTGTCATGGGCCGGCCGACCTCTCTTGCCTGCTCCCCCGGGCAGGTACAGCCTCAGCCGCTCCCAAACACCGTCTGTCATATCGTGGCGCCGGTGCGCTGCCGTCATACTCCCCACCTTCCACACTCTCCCGGTTACCGGCAATTTACCACCCTCTCACTGTTTTGACGACACCCCCTAGTATTACAACGACGGGTTATGTGGTAGGATTTCACGGCGCAGTCGGAGGCTACGGGAGGTGAGGTGGGGCGATGGACGCGGCAGCTTTGGACCGAGTGTACGAGGCCTTCCAGGATTTTCACGACTACTGTGCGCCGGTTTTCGGTCGCAAGCAGTGGCGGGAGCGTAGTGGGCAATACCTGCAAGCCCTGCTGGTGCAGTCCCAGGAGCGGCGCAATGCGGAAAACCTGTCAGAGACGGTTACAGCGTCGCCGCGTGTGCTGCAGCGTTTTCTTACCGAAGCCCGCTGGGATGACGACGTGGTCATCGGCCGGCTGCAGGAGTATCTGGGTTCTCGGTTGGAGCATCCGCAGGCGGTGTGGGTGTTGGACGGCAGCGACTTTCCCAAGCAGGGGATGAAGTCGGCGGGAGTCGCTCGGCAGTACTGTGGAGCATTGGGGAAGATTGCCAACTGCCAGGCTGGGGTGTTCTTGGCCCACGTGGGGCCCCGGGGCCGGGCGCTGGTGGACAAGAGGCTGTATCTGCCCCAGGAATGGACTGGGGATGGGGAGCGTTGTGCGATGGCGGGGGTGCCGGCGAACCGGCGGGAGTACCAAAGCAAGACGGAGTTGGCCATGGATATGCTGGAGTGTGCCCAGGCCAGAGGCCACCTCAGCGCACAGTGGGTGGCTGGCGATTCCGCTTTCGGGATGTCGCCGACGCTGCGGGAGGGCCTGGCGTCTGCGGGAATGTACTACGTTTTGGACGTGCGTCCGGATATGACGGTGTGGCCGCTGGAACCCACTTGGACCGATCCGCCTTACCAGGGTAACGGGCGTCCCCGCAAACCCAGACCGCGGCGTGAGGAGCGGCGGACCATGTCGGAGCGCAGTACGGCGCTGCCGCCGGATGCCTGGCGAGAGCTAACCATTGCGGCGGGCAGCCAGGGACCACGCACCTACCTATTCAGCGCCCAGCGGGTGCGGGTAACGCGCCGACGCAAGCCCGGCGAAATCCTCTGGGCCATCTATCGCCAGAACCGCGACGGCAGCGAGCCCCGCTACTATCTATCCAACACTCCGGAGGACACGCCTCTGGAAACCCTGGCCTATGTGGGCGGCTCCCGCTGGCGCATTGAAACCGAGTTCGAGACCGAGAAGAGCGACGTGGGCCTCGATGAGTACGAAACTCGCACCTGGACCGGCTGGCATCACCACATCACCATGTGTCTGCTGGCCGGCGCCTTTCTACTGACCTTACAACAGGACTGGGGGGAAAAAGATGCCCCTGATCACCCGGCCCCAGGTGTACCGAGTGGTGCGTGAGCTTTTGCCGCGGGAGCGGTTCGGGCCGGAGGAGTTGCTGCTATGGCTAGATGGTGTCCAGCAACGCAACGAGCGAGCCAGACAGTCCCATGAGAAACGCCGCGCCGCTGGCCAGACATCCACCAGCATCCCTCCTTAACCCGTCGTTGTAATACTAGCAAAACGTTGATCAACGATCGTATTGGCCGAGGACACCAGAGTTAAGATCAAATCGTGACAAGAAGGGCAAACGATGGTTTCCATCCACCTATGCTGATGGCCGTTGTGTCTGATGTAGTCGATCCTGGCGGCACCGATGGGAACGGCATCAAGTGTACTGCTATCTCCATACCGTAATTGTCGTTCCGTGTGGATGGACTTGAGGCAGTGCGGGCATTGCATCGTTTGTCGTTGACCTCCCCTTCTGGCGGAATGAATGCGTCATCCCGGACGCACGGGGTTTATAACTACTAGCCCGGCAGGCAGGTATTCTATCGCTCGGAAATTTCGGCAGCGTTGTCCTTCCCGGGACGCACTACCATGTGCCGATACGCTCAGTTCACTGCAAACTCCGGGTGTTGGTGGCCTTCAACACCGCAGCGACCCCCCGGATAGCCCCGACGCAAGGGCAATTCAGTGGCAGTTTTCATCAATGGCTGGCGCGTGTGCAAATCTGAGCACATTGACCGCACGTGGGTGAGGCGGGCGGGGCTATTGGCAGCAATAGAGTGGACTTTCGTATAAAGGAAGGCGGGGACGCTGTAACGTCCCCGCCGAAAGTGGCTCCGTAGTTCAGCGGTAGAACGACCCTGCACCGAGGGGGTAGGTCGGGAGTTCGAATCTCCCCGGGCCACCATACGACCAGTAACAACCATGGTTGGGCAGCCTGTCAATGACGGAAATGGGTGGGGTGTGCCCTATTTGGTAATTGACAGAAAATCCGTCCGGCCGCTGCAATGGAAGTAGGAGACAGCAGATGACAGGAGCGATCATCATGGACAGGGCGAGCATCGCCCCGAGCAGGGAGATCATCTTCAGGGACGTTGCGGGCATCGCGGCCCCGGCCCGTAACAAGACCATGAAAGAGCAGCAAGACATCATCGGGCTGGAAAAGTTCTACAAGGAAATCTCCGACGCGGATGCTGCGATTGCCTTCGTCGAAGAGCGGCCCTGGGGCCGAGGGTGTCTCCGCGCTGGTGCACGTTCCTGAACCGGACGATGCGGCGGCGGGAGCCACTGATCTGGGCGACATCACCCAAACGTATTCGGCGCATTTTCCGCGCAACAGCCTTGACCGATCCGCCGATCCGCCGATCCGCGGGATTACTACCGGTTCGAAATCACCGAAACCCGCTCGGTGGGTATCGGATTGAGGCAGCTCGATCGAAACGCACATGTTTACCTGGAGGACCAAAACCAAAACGTCCTTGCCTCCAGCGAGAATGCGGGGCTAGCGAACGAATGGATTGCGCATGATCTCCAACCCGGCACGTATTTCGTGAGGGTAGAGGCCATGCAGGGAGGAGACAACGACTACGTATTCCGGTACGCCGTGGGCCGCCAGTGACCGGATCGGGACGCCTGCGCCGCGGGCGTCCCGCGAGATTTCCAACCGGCACCGGCGGCAATCGCCAGCCGGCGCCAGTTGGCTGCGGAGGCCGGGGTATCGCTCTCACCGGTACCAGGGTTGTCGTCGCGATGGGTTTGACGGGACTGGTGATCCTATGGCCATGGCGACGACGTGACCGGAGACGGGATTGCCGCGCTTCGTTTGCTATGACAGGTTGGGCGCTGTGGGGATTGGCGGGCTGGGTTCGCAATCACTTTGGGACGGCCTTGGCACCGGTGGCAATCACCTGACGATCAAGGTGATATCATCGGGCTGTGGTAAAGTTCGGTCCCATCAACGCGTATAGCACCAGACGCATTTTATTTGAAACGCGGTACAGCATAGACAGCGCAACAGCGTTCCTTTCTACGGGATTGGAGAACTATCATGCCCGCGATCACATTGCCCGAACACCTAAAAAGGGGCGTTGACAATGCCTTTAGCAACCAATTGTACCGCCGAATAGGGAGAGGTCAGGTTGATGCGGTATTGACATGCGAGAACGACGATAACGACACGCGCAGCTATGTCCTTGAGTTTAAAACCTTCGACCAACCCAAACGCCTTAAATTTTGGAAGAAGGGACTGAAGACCAATACCAATGCTATTGCTTTGGCATTTTCAGGGCACGTCGACGGCGCAGGAATCGGGCGACCAATAGAGTTAAGGCTGGCGTCCCGCGACCAAGCAGAGGCAGCCGCGGTGCTGCTCGGGATGTCCAACTATTCGTTGAAACTGTATTCGACGCCCCTAGAGGAAAAAACCCAGCAAAGAGTGCGGGTTGAATTAACGCCACACGGTAAGCGTCCCGTCTACATGGCGTTGGAGGCGCAGGCAAGTGTCGGAGAGCCGGTGCACATGCAGCAGGGAGCTCTGTTTCGCGAACCCAAGTTGAGGCCGACTGGGGAAACCTATGAGTCGGCAACTACAGAACCAGACAGACAGAACGCCGGGTGAATTAGCCCGGCGCAGAGGCGGGATTCAAGTGTCGCGAACGCGGCGCCTACCCAAGGTTAGCGGGACGAAGACGTAACGGAGGACCAGCAAAAGCCAGAAGCGATGAGGAGCACCCGATGATAACTGGCGTGTCGTCGCCGCCCAAGAGCCAGGAAGCGATCAAGACTGCGGATCGAGAGTACCGGCGCACCCAATTGCATGTGATTGAGCAATGCACGCCCGGCGAAACGTTCTCGCCGGAACCGGATGGCGAACGCATGGTGACAGTATTCAAAGCGATGGCGGCAGAGGGTTTGCTAATCGACATTGGAGATGGACGGTATGTTCTAACCGCCAGGGGGCAGGAACAGCGCAGGCGACTTCGACGATGGCGGTGGTTGCAGGGCGTGATGGATAACAGTTTTTGGCTAGTGCCAACATTCGTAGCCCTTTGTTCCGTGATTGTCGCGGCATTGGCACTGGCTTTGAACTCCACCGGGTCGGGGTCATAGCCATTGCGCCGACCGATGGCGGCCCATGCTTTGCCAACAATCAAACGGATAGAGGGCGCCCTGGTTGGGCGCCCTCTGGTGTTGCCTGGTGGCAGGGGGTGACTAGTCGCTGGTGAAGGCGTAGTCGGTGGGGCGCATGATGGAGTGGCGAGAGACGCGGACGATGGGGCCGTCGACCTCGCTGGCGGCGCGGGCCTTGCTCCACTCGGGATCGGCCTGGAAGGAGCGCCAACTCTTTTCGCGGTCGCCGAGGCTGGGGTAGCCCAGCATGTAGACCAGGACGTTGTTCACGCCGACGTCCTCAGACCAATAGCCGATGTTCTCGATGCCGTGCTTCTCGAACAGGCCGATGGTGTGGTTGGCGAAGCGGTTATGCACGTCGGGCAGGCGGCCGGGCATGGCCTCGTAGATGCGGAGTTCCTGGACCGCGGTGGAAACCTTCGGCTCGGGCGAGTAGGGGGTCAGGCGCAGGAACCGGTTGGTTACGGCGTCAACCAACGGGCCGTTGGCTTCGGTCTGCTTGCGGACTTCCAGCCAATCCGGGTCGCCGCCGAACTTGGCCCAGCGGGACTCGCGGTCGGCCATGCTGTCGAAGACGTTGATATAGGTGAGCCGATTGCTCTGGCCGATTTCGTCGGTCCAGAAGCCGAGGTATTTCACACCGTGCTTGCGGAACAGGGTGCAGGTATGATTGGCGAACCGACCGCTGATGTCGGGCAAGCGACCGGCCACGGCGTCGTAAATTCGGAGTTCGTAGAGCATCGCTTCTCTCCTTGCCAAGTGTTTTACCGGGTGTCGGATTCCAAGTGTCAGAAATGACCAGTTTGCTATGGGCGGTCGTCGTCATCTGGCGACCTGCCGCCGCTCCCGGTAGTATAGCACCGGGCCGGCCGAATGCGGCTCAATCCGCAACGTCGCGGAAACCGTAGAATAGGCAGGAACAACCGCGTTGAACATCACCGCGAAGGTTCCTACACCGACGAGATTGCCACGCTTCGCTCGCAACGACATCGGGTGACAGGGTTCGCAACGACATCGGGTGACAGGGTTCGCAATGACATCGGGTGACAGGGTTCGCAATGACATCGGGTGACAGGGTTCGCAATGACATCGGGTGACAGGGTTCGCAATGACATTGGGTGATTGCGTTCGTAATGTTATCGGGTGATAGGATTCGCGATGACTGCTTGAACGCAAGTGGGAACGCGGTAGGGCCACGACGACAGGCGACGCAAAACAATGCAAACCGGCGTGCGGCCGGGATAACAGGCCAACGACCGATCAGTTAGCAGAGGTGTGGAGCAAAGTGAGCAGCGGGACGAGAATTTTCACCAGACGACGAGTTCGGCCGTGGGCGGCCGGCGTATTGGCGCTGACGCTGGCGGTTACGCTGGCCTGTGGCCAACCCAGCCCAACGAGAACCGAGACCGTTGAGTTGACGCCTCCGGCGGTGAACACGGTTGCCCAGCCGGGGGACGTGGCCACCGTCGCGCCTCCGCAGGCGGTTGAATCTGCCGCGCAACCCGCGGTCGAGCAGCCGGCGCAAAGCGGGACGCCAGAAACCAAAAATCAATTGGCGGCGTTGGAAGTGACGGCCGCCCACGACGAAGTGATGTCGCATATCTACGAGCGGACCGTCCCGTCGGTGGTCGGCTTGCGGGTGATCAAATCAATCTCGATAGGCGGGAGCACTCCGGGGATGCCGGCGGGCGACTTCCTCTCGCGGGCCGCGGGATCTGGGTTTGTCTGGGACAACGAAGGGCACATTGTCACCAACAAACACGTTATAGACGGGGCCGACAGGATAATCGTGGTGCTGAGCGACGGCACTCAGACCGACGCGGAGCTGATCGGGGATGACGCTGATTCGGACCTGGCGGTGGTCAGGATCACGGACGAAACGATGCGGCCGCCGGCCATAGCGTTGGGGGACAGCGACACGATCAAGCCGGGGCAACTGGCGGTGGCGATTGGTGACCCGTTCTCGCGAGGGTTCTCGATGACTTCGGGGATCATCAGCGCAGTCGGGAGGACGATCAATCCGTCGGAGAGCAACTTTTCGGTGCCACGGGTGGTGCAGCACGACGCGGCCACGAACCCAGGGAATTCGGGCGGGCCGCTGCTGAACCGCGAGGGTAAAGTGGTGGGGATCAATACCCAGATCATCAGCGAAACCGGGGGCTTTTCGGGCGTGGGACTGGCGATTCCGGTGAACCTGGCGAAACTGGTGGCGCCGTCGCTGATAGCAGACGGGAGTTACGAGTATCCGTTTATCGGCATACGAGGGGTGTCGGTGACGCGGGACATCGCCACGGCGATGGAGCTGCCGGCCGACACCCGAGGGGCGCTGGTGCTGGCGGTGGGCACGGGCACGGCGGCGGAACAGGCGGGGTTGAGGGCATCGGATCGGCTGACCGTGATCAACGGAGCGGAGCTGCCGGTGGGAGGGGACATCATCATGGCGATGAACGGCACGCCTCTGCTGGGCATGGACGACGTGGTGGCGTACACCGTGGAGCACACGCAGCCGGGGGATACGGTTGAGTTCACCATCATGCGTGACGGGGAGAAGATGCAGATGGAGGTCACGATGGGAGCGCGGCCGGAGTAGGGGAAACGGTTGCCGAAAATTGAAACCGACGGCGGCCGGTGCGCTGCCGTCGGTCATTTATTTCAGGTGGCGCGCCTGGCAGGACTCGAACCCGCAACCCCTGGGTCCGAAGCCCAGTGCTCTGTCCATTGAGCTACAGGCGCAATTCCGGATGAATTGAGAACGAGGTTAGTGGGGCGAGCAACGGGATTCGAACCCGTGATCTCCTGTGCCACAGACAGGCGCCTTAGGCCTCTTGGCTATGCTCGCCTCGGAACGCCCGGTTGGACAAACCGCGGCACGATTTGAGGTTAGCATACATCATCAAATCGGACAATACACCGTGCCGCGCACAATTGAACGGAGCCGGGGGATTGGATAAAATCGTCGTGTGAAAAGCCGGTAATATCTCGGCAAAGGGAATTGAGGCAAACTGATTCCGGTCAGTATCTCGTATTCGCCATTGATCCTGAGAGCTGACACGGAGGAATGATGACGCGCAAGATGTTCAAGATACTTTTGATGGGAGCCATGTTGGCCGCACTAGTTGGGTTGTTGGCGTGCGGTCAAAGCGATGACCCTGAAGTGGCCGCGCCGAAGGCGTCAACCGCGCCCACGGCAGTTTCGGTTGAACCCACGCAAGCTCCGGCCGTACCCACAGAAGCTCCGGCTGCACCTTCGGGGGGTCCGGCGACGACGACGGAAACGATGACCGCGTCCCAGGGGACTGCCATGGGCGAGAGTTGCGCCCCGTCGGCGGACCTGACATTTGACGACCGGCCGCCGCAGGGCGGGACGCTGGTGATGCGGGCTTCGGATCCGCCGACGCTGGATCCGCACCTGATGGGGGATGTGACGTCGAGCAGGGTCGGCGGGGAGATTTATGGCGGCCTGGTGACGCTGAGCCTGGATTACCAGCCGGTGCTGGACCTGGCGGAAACCTGCTCCATCAGCGAGGATGGACTGGTTTACACCTTCGTATTGCGGGAGAACGCCAAGTTCCACGACGGCAAGCCGGTAACGGCGCACGACTTCAAGTGGTCGATTGAGCGGGCGGCCGACCCCGACACGCTTTCGCACACGGCGGAGACCTACCTGGGCGACATTATCGGGGTCGTCGACAAGCTGGAAGGGCGGGCCAACGAAATCAGCGGCGTGCGCGCGGTGGACGACCGCACAATCGAGTTCACCATCGACGCTCCCAAGTCATATTTCCTGGCCAAGCTGTCATACCCGACGGCGTACGTAATTGACCAGGAGCAGGTGACCAACGATGGATCGTGGTTGGACGAGCCCAACGGGACGGGTCCGTTCAAGCTGGGCACTTACGAAATCGGTGAGACGATCATCCTCGAACGCAACGACCTGTACCACCTGGGACCGCCGCACATCGAGGAGGTGCGCATGATCCTGAGTGGCGGATCGGCGATGATAATGTACGAAAACGACGAGATACACCTGACGGCAGTGGGAATAGACGATTTGCCACGGCTGCTGGATCCCAGCGATGCGCTGCATCCACAGTTGCACCGGTCGCCGCAGGACTTCGACGTGTTCTACGTCGGTCTGAACGTAGACCAGCCGCCGTTTGATGACGTCAAGGTCCGCCAGGCGATGAACTACGCGATAGACCTGGCGAGCATCGCCGAAAACGTGCTGGACGGCCGGGTCGCGCCGGCGACGGGGGTGATACCGCCGGGGTTCCCGTCCCATACGGAAAACCTGCGAACCTACCATTACAACCCGGACCTGGCACGGGAGTTGTTGCAGGAATCGAAATACGCCGATGAGGCGGCGTCAGGCGACTTCCCACGCATCACGCTGACGATATCGGGCAGCTTCGGAGCGGCGATACCCACGTACCTGGAAGTGATCCTGGAACAGTGGCGGCAGGAACTGGGGATAGAGATCGATATTCAACAGACGGAATGGGCGACGTTCCTGCAGGACGTGAGCGAGCGCAAGTACCAGATGTTCTCCCTAGGATGGGTCGCGGACTACCCCGACCCGGAGAATTTCCTGGACGTGCTGTTGCACTCGGAGAGCCAGAGCAACCACACCAACTACAGCAACCCGGAGGTTGACCGGCTGTTGGAAGAGGCGCGAACGGAACGGGACCGGACCCGACGTTTCGAGATGTACAACCAGATCGAGCAGATGATCCTGGACGACGCGCCGTGGGTTTGGACCTGGTTCAGCGGGGAAGGGTACGCGCTGATAAAGCCGGAAGTTTCGGACTACTTCCTCCTGCAGATGAGCATCCCGAAGTATCGGTACGTGTACTTCAACCAGTAGGACCACCGCAGATCGCGAAGTGGGGGCGGATGATTGTTCGCCCCTACGGTTATCACCAAAGGGAACGGACGGTTACAGATGGCAACATACGTGGCTCGGCGGCTGGTTTGGCTGCCATTCCTGTTGCTCATCGTGACGTTCGTGACGTTTGCGCTGCTGCGGTTCGGGCCCGGGGATCCGGTGCAGGTCTGGTTGGGCCAGCACCAGAACGACGAAGTGCGGGCGCGGTTGCGGGCGCAGTTGGGACTGGACGATCCGCTAGTGGTGCAGTACGTCCGGTATATCGAAGGGGTGGTGACGCGACTGGACTTCGGCGAGAGTTTCCAATTCCGGGGGAAATCGGTTGCGGAGTTGCTGGCCAAGCGCATCCCCGTGTCGCTGCAACTCAACCTGGCGGCGATAATCATCACCCTCGGGGTTGGCATACCGGTGGGGCTGTACGCGGCGTTGCGGCAGGGCACGGGAGTAGACAACGTGGTGGTGGCGATTGCGCTGATGTTTCAGTCGCTGCCGGTATTCATCACGGCGCCGGTGTTGCTGCTGGTGTTTGCGCTGCACCTGGACCTGCTGCCCACGCAAGGTTGGGATGGATTCTTTTCGCCGAAGATCGTGATGCCCGCGGTGGTCATGGGAGTGCCGGGCATTGCCATTGTGGTGCGCCTGGTGCGGGCGAGCGTCCTGGACGTGCTGGGGCAGGACTACATTCGCACGGCGAGGGCAAAAGGGTTGTCGGAAAGGATAGTGCGCTGGCGGCACATCCTGCGGAACGCGATGATACCGGTGGTGACCAGCTTCGGTTTCACGATAGCCGGGCTGGCCGGAGGGACGTTCATCGTCGAAATATACTTCGGCATCCCGGGGGTTGGATTCTTCACCATTAATTCGCTGTTCGCGCGCGATTACCCGGTGCTCATGGCGTTCGCCATCGTATCGACGACGCTGTTTGTGCTGGCCAACCTGATTGTGGACCTGACGTATCCGCTGCTGGATCCGCGGATCAGGCTGGGAGCGGGCAATGTTACCTGACCGCTCGGGTCCGCGGGCCCACGACCACGGGCATGCACAGCACGGGGACGTCGACCTGCCGGGCGCGGACTGGCCGGTCGACGATCTGGCGCCAGGCGAGCGCGATGAATTGAGCGCCGGACCGGCGCGGGGCCACAGCTACTGGAGCCTCTCGACGCGCCGGCTGTTCCGGAAGAAGCTGGCGGTGATTTGCCTCACGCTGATCGTGTTCCTGTACGGCGGAGCGCTGCTGGCGCCGCTGATCACACCCTACGAGTACACCGCGCAGGATCTGTCGCAGAGCCGGGCCGGGCCCACGCTGGCGCATCCGTTCGGCGCAGACCGGTTGGGTCGCGACATGATGACCCGGGTGATCTATGGGCTGAGGACCACGGTGATCATCACGATTGCATCGCTGATGGGCGGAACCCTCGTCCTGGGCATAACGCTCGGATTGATCAGCGGATACATGGGCCGGTGGGTGGATTCGCTGATCATGCGGACGGGCGAGGTCACGTCGTCGTTTCCGGACATCATCCTGATACTGATATTCGTGGCGGCGTTGCGGCCGCGACTGGTGGGAGCGGTGCAGGGGTTTGAGGACGCAACGGGGATCGACTGGATTCTGCGGTTGGGACTGCTGGACTACGCGATCATATCGCTGGCGCTTTCGATCTTTGGATGGTTCGGGATGGCCCGGCTGGTGCGAGGGCAGGTGTTGCAGGCGCGGGAGAGCCAATACACAGAGGCGGCGTTGGTGGCGGGAGCGTCGACGGCGCGGATCCTGCGGGCGCACGTGCTGCCGAATATCCTGAGCCCGCTGATCGTGTCGATCTCCGCGGGACTGGCGGGGGTGGCGGGGTCCGAACTGGTTCTGAGCTGGATCGGGATTGGGGTGCAGCCGCCGGTGCCGAGCCTGGGACGGATGATGTTCGAGAACGGCAGCATACAGGTGCTGCGGAACGAGCCGCATCTGCTGCTGTTCCCGATTGGGACGGTGACGCTGCTGTTCTTCTGCTTCAACATCCTGGGGGACGCGGTGAACGACGCGTTCAACCCGAGGACGCGTTGAGCCCGCTTTCGAGGGTAATTACATACCGGTGCACAGAGCAGATTCCGAAACTCCTGAAAAACCGAACGCTGCCACGTGATTTGGCCTGCGATCAGGCTTTCTGCTCCGACGCCCAGCGATGGCATGAAACCGGTACTCTGGCCGCAGGCGACAGCAGGGATCAGGATATGTAAAATGACATTAGCCACGCCAACGGGGATGATATGACGGCCACAACCTACCGTGACGCCAGCCGGCGCCGGCTGGCGCAGGCCAAAGAGGAACTAGCAGCGGGAGACACTCGACAGGCGTCCGAAAAAGGCTGGGGTGCGGCGGCGCAGATGGTGAAGGCTATCGCCGCTGGCCGTGCATGGGAGCATGGCGGTCACCGTCAATTATTCAGTGCGACAAGACGATTGTCGATGGAATTGAAAACTGAACAGGTCGAAGTTTGGTTTGCAATGGCGAGCCACCTGCACACCAATTTTTACGAGGATTGGCTTGAAGCCGAAACTGTAGACCTACACCTGGACCATGTTGAGCGGCTGTTGGACTTGCTGGAGCCGCTGGTCTGAACCTGTCCTCTGCAAAAGAACCCGTCCCAAAGGGACATGGGCTTGCCTACGGATGGGCTAAATGCGTTTCGACAATTCTCAATCAAAACCCTCGACCAGACTGGGCCGGGGGTTTTGTAATCACCGTACAGCGTTGTTGCTGGGCCGACCCCGGGGAAACCGAAGGTCCACCGTCTTTCGATTGTTATCGCAAGGAATGTCGCGACGTCCCAGTCACGGTGGGATGCAATGGCAGTCGGCGAGAGTCCTTGCTACGGCAACGGGATTGCCACGCTTCGCTCGCAATGACATTTGGGGCGGCCGGCGGTGACGTTTGGGGCGGTCTGTTGACCCGGTTTGGAACTGGTAACTGTTCAGACTTGAGGGGAAGCGAGTAGTTGACGGCAGGCGTTGAGGGTGTTGAGACCTTGTGCCCGCCAGGTGCCGAAGATTGACGCCAGCGTCATCTTGGTGGCAGTACCCCGGTCCGAGCGGGTGCCCCCACTGACCTTGCGGCTGACCACCAGATGGCGCAGGCTGCGCTCGGCGGCGTTGTTGTCCGGCGGCACCTCCGGTTCGGCCACGAAGACGAAGAGTTCTTTGATGTGTTTCTCCATGCGTCGGCACAGCCTGGCTTGGGCGGCTGACGGGTCATCCAGGTAGGGCCGGCAGAGGACCAGCAATCGTCTTTCCAGGGCCATTTTGGCGGTGCGGCGTTGTTGCTCTGCGGGGTGGGTAAAGACCGTGGCCTGACGGTAGAGTTGGTGGACGGCGTCAGCCCACTGGGACAGCGATCCATCATCTGGGTAGAGTGATCGCAGGTCGTGGATGTCCCGCAGCAGGTGGGCCCAGCAGCGTTGTTTGGGACCCGCATAGTGGTGGTAGGCGGCGTAAAAGTCGCTGACCAGCACACCGGCGAAATCGTCGCCCAAAACCTCGTCCACTACCGCCTTGCCCCGGTTCCGTCGCAGGAAGTACCGCAGGTTGGGGGTGCTGAAAGTCCACACGTAGCCGTTGTGTCCATCCTGTCGCCAACCCGTCTCATCGGCGTGGACCACCGGACTGCCTCGGACCTGTTCCAGGATGTCCGCCACCACCCGTTGGGCCTTGCCAGCCACTTGCTGTGTGGCCGCCACGATGGCCCCCAGGCTGAGTTGCAGCCCATGCACGGTATCCAGGTGCCACTGGATGGTGCGCAACGGCAGCCTGGCTTCCTCCCGCAGGACCGCAATCAGGCTGATGACGTTGATCCCCAGGCGCTGCTTGCCCATCACCACGCCGTCCAGTTGCGCTTTGGGAACACAGCAGCGTCGGCAGCGGGGACAAGTGCGGGTCAGGTAAACGTGCTCGGTTACCTGCGCCGGAACCTGCGGCAGGTCGATCACCTCCCGAGTGCGCTGGGCCCAACCCCCAGACAACTGGGTCCCGCAGTCGGGACACTGCTCCACCACATGCTCCACGCGGTGGGTGGGCGTCATGCGGGCTCGGGCAAAGCCGTGAGGTCGGGGTTTGCGAGGTTCCTTGGGACGTGCTGGCTCCCGGTCTGCTTTGGGTTTCAGACCGGGCATCCGGCGGGAGCCTTTGGGTTTGGCTTGCCCTTCCAACTGGGCAATGCATTTCTCCAGCCGCTCAATGATGGCCTGCTGTCGGACGATGATGCCAATCAGAACATCCCGGTCGGCAGTCCTGAGATCGATTTCGGTATCCATCCCAGTTATATGACATAACCACCGCCCCCAAAGCCAGCCACCCGCACACCAAGTTCCGCCAATTCGCCTCACCAACTCTGAACAGTTACTGGAACTGGGGTCAAATTGCCAATGGATAGCGGCTGTGTTAACGTTTATGATGTTGCGTGGCGCGGATAATCATTGGGGCAGTTGGAAGCAAGGACGGGGCATTGAGCACGATATCCGGTGAACCTGCGGCGGCTGTTCCGACGGGCGCTGTGGCGTGGCGGCCGTGGGGTCGCGAAGCGTTCGAGCTGGCCCAGAACAACGACCGGCCCATCCTGCTATCGATCAACGCGGTGTGGTGCTACTGGTGCCACGAGATGGATGGCGGTACGTACTCCGACCGGGACGTGGTCGAGTTCGTCAATGCTCATTTCATCCCGGTGCGCGTCGATACCGACCACCGGCCCGACATCAATGCCCGCTACAACGTGGGCGGCTGGCCGACGACCTCGTTTCTGACCCCGCACGGCGGGTTCCTCGCGGGGGCGACGTACCTGCCGGCGGACCAATTCCTGGCAATGCTGGACGAGGTGCGACGGGCATACAACGAACGCAAGCCGGAGCTGTACGAACAGGGCAACGACATCCTGCGGCAGCGGCGGGAACACGCGGGGCGTGTATCCGCCGGCCGGGAACCGGACGGGGCGCTGGTTGACAGCATTTCGCGTCGAGTGGCCGGGACTTACGACGCCATCAACGGCGGGTTCGGGCTGGAACCAAAGTTTCCGTCGGCGCCCATGTTGCGCCTGTTGTTGCACCAGTACCGGACCACGAGGGAGCAGTTCTTCCGCGTGATGCTGGAGAAAACCCTGGACGGGGTGGTTGGCGGCGAACTGCGCGACGGGATCGACGGCGGCTTTTTCCGGTTCACGATGGGCGGCGACTGGACGCAGGCGCAGTACGAGAAGATGGCCGAGGATAATGTCGCGCTGGCCGGCGTGCTGATGGACGCGGGCATCATCCTGGGGCGCGAAGACTATCTGCGGGTTGCGGGCGAGACCGTCGATTACATCTGCGGCACGCTGTACGATCCGACAGCGCGGGGGGTTCGCGGCAGCCAGGGAGCGCATTCCGAATACTACGCCGGGTCGCGCCATACGAGGGCAGAATCCGACGCCCCGACAGTCGATCCGTACTGCTATTCGTCGGTGACCGCGCAGGCGGCGTCCTTGCTGCTGGGAGCGACGTGGAAGCTGGGTCGGCCTGAACTGACGGCGACGGCCGTGACGCTATTGGACGGGCTGATCGACGCGGCCGAGGGCGGGAGGTTGGCGCACACCTACTCCGCATCGGGGGCGCTGCCGCAAGAGGAGGGTGACCTCCTGGTTGACTGGGCAAATGTCCTGGCGGCCATGATGGACGCTTACGACGCACTGCCCGGCGGTTCGGAGCGGTACCTGGAAGCGGCGGGGCGGGCGGCGCAGGCGCTGTTGGACAGGTTCCTGGACGGTGCGAACGGCGCGTTCTGGGACGTGGAAGCGGGGCAGGAGCGGCACGGCTACCTGCACGCGCGCGAAAAGCCGCTGGCGGATAATACGTGCGCGGCGATGGGGATGATGCGGCTGCACCACGCGACGATGGAAGAGCGGTACCAGCAGACGGCGCGGCATACGCTGAGCGCCTACGTGGACGCCAATCGCGACTACGGCGAACTTGCGGCGGACTATGCGGCGGCGGTGGATCGGTACCTGCACCCGGTGGTGGAAGTCACCGTGGAAGGCTGGCCGGGAGCGGTGAGCACGGACGCGATGCTGGCAGCGGCAATGAAATTGAGCGATCCGCACCTGGTCATCAAGCTGGCGCCGGCCAGCGCGGACGATGCGCCGGCGCAGGCACACGTTTGCCTGGACACGGTCTGCTACCCGCCGGTGACGGATCCGGCAGAACTGGTGGCGGCAGTGGCCGAAGGCGGCACGGTCATGGAAAGTCCATTCCAGAACGTGTTTGACCTGTTGGGCTGAAGAGCCGGCGGACAGATGGATATCGATTTTCTCGAATTGCGTGCTCACGGGGCCATGGGGGAGAGTGCGGTGATGGTGTTGCCACGACGAGATTGCCACGCTGCGCTCGCAATGACAGATTCAGTACGCTTGCAATGACAAACTCAATGCGCTCGCGATTACGGCTCGGCTACGAGATTGCCGCGCTGCTCTCGCAATGACAGGTTCAGTATGCTTGCGATTACGGCTCGGCTACGAGATTGCCGCGCTTCGCTCGCAATGACACATTAATCACCCTGAGTACGCCAAGTGATTTTCTGGAGTTGACGCCCTGAAGACCCAAGACTGCGGCGCGTTGCGCGCCGCCCACGATTCCACCGCCACGACGCTGTCCGGCTGGGTAAGCCGGCGCCGAGACCACGGCGGGATCATATTCATAGACCTGAGAGACCGCTCCGGATACGTGCAGATAGTGCTGAATCCGGAGCATTTGTCGGCGGAGCACTACGAGACCGCCGAACGGCTGCGTTCGGAATGGTGCGTTGAGGTCACGGGAACGGTCCGGCTGCGGCCGGAGGGTTCGGAGAATCCGGCGCTGCCAACGGGCGAGGTCGAGGTGATGGTGGAAGGGCTGACGGTGCTGAACCCGTCGCTCACGCCGCCCTTCTACATCACGGATGATGTCGATGCTGACGAGAGCCTGCGGCTGCGGTACCGCTACCTGGACCTGCGGCGACCGAAGATGCAGGACAACCTGCGACTGCGTCACCAGACGGTGAAGTACATCCGGGACTACCTGGACGGTCACGGCTTCCTGGAGATCGAAACGCCCATCCTGATCAAGAGCACGCCGGAGGGAGCGCGGGACTACCTGGTCCCCAGCAGGACGCATCCGGGCAATTTCTACGCGCTGCCGCAATCACCACAGCAGCTGAAACAGTTGTTGATGGTTAGCGGCGTGGAGCGATATTTCCAGATTGCCCGGTGCTTCCGGGACGAGGACCTGCGGGCCGACCGGCAGCCGGAGTTCACGCAGTTGGACCTGGAAATGAGTTTCGTGGAAGAAGAGGACGTGCTGGGGCTGATCGAGGGGTTGTACGCGGGACTGGTCCGAGAGCTCACGCCGCAGTTCAAGATCAAAACGCCGTTCCAACGCCTGCCCTATGCCGACGCCATGGCACGGTTCGGGAGCGACAAGCCGGACCTGCGCTACGGGCTGGAGATGGCCGACGTCAGCGATCTGGCCGCGGAGACGGAGTTCCGGGTCTTTCGTGGCATCCTGGACCGGGGCGGCATCATCAAGGCGATGGCGGTACCTGGCAAAGGCGGACTGACCGGCGCGGACATGCGGAGGATGGAAGACACGGCGAAGGAGTTTGGCGCGGCGGGCATGAGCCACGTGAGGCTGACCGGAGACGGCGCCCTGGATTCGCTGACCGATGACGACGCGTTGCTGTCCCCGGGCCTGCGAATGCCCGTCGAGTGGGTGCGCCGGCTGGCGGAAAGGGCCGAAGCGCAGCGCGGCGACCTGATCCTGCTGATGGCGGGGCCGGCTCGGCTGGCGAACCAATGGCTGGCGGCGATGCGCAGCCACCTGGCGGCGCAGATGGAGCTGGCGGATCCGGCGATGCTGTCCTTCGCGTTCGTGACGGATTTCCCGCTGTTCCAGTGGGACGACGCCACAGAGCGATGGGATTCGGCGCATCATCCGTTCACGGCGCCGGCGCCCGGGTGCGAGGCGATGCTGGACGGTGAGGATCTGGCGTCGATACCGTCGCGAGCTTACGACCTGGTATGCAACGGTTCGGAGCTGGCCAGCGGCAGCATTCGGATACACCAACGGGAGCTGCAGGAGAAGATTTTCAGCATCCTGGGTTACTCCGCCGAGCAGATCTCCGAGCGGTTCGGGCACATACTGGAAGCGTTCGACTACGGCGCGCCGCCGCACGGGGGGATTGCGCCGGGGATCGACCGGCTGGTGGCGATGCTGGCGGGGGCGGATTCGCTGCGCGAGGTGATCGCGTTCCCGAAGACGCAGAGCGGGTCGGACCTGCTGTTCGGCGCGCCCTCGGGAGTTGACGCCGGGCAGTTGCGCGACCTGGCAATACGAATCGTGGAATAGCCTCTGACCGCGGAATTGCGCCATATCGTGGAATAGCGTTTGACCGTGGAATTGTGTCCGGCGGGACCGGTGCCAAGCAGCGGCGCGGTTCCGGCGCAGCGACTTTACCGTCCGTACAGGAGGACAACCGATGAGCGAGTTCAACTACCAAGGGCTGTTCGCGGAGCGGGCCCCGATAACGACGCGGGGGGCGAACCGGCACGCCAAGTATGACTTCGCGGTTGCCTACCCCGACCCGGATACGCTACCCCTGACGGGCCTGGTGGAGGCGCTGAGCACCGCGCTGGAGAGGGAGGGACGCGACCTGGCGTACTATCCGGTTTCAGCCGGCTATCCTCCGCTACGGGAACTGGTGGCGGACAAGTTGCGGCGGGACCGGCAGATGGATGTCACCGCCGACGACATCATACTGACGTCGGGGTCGGGCGAAGCGATCAATATGCTGATTCAGGCGATGACGGATCCGGGGGACGTGCTGCTGACCGAGGAGTACGTGTACCTGGGTACGATGCGGCAGATGCGGCTGTGGGGCGCGAACGTGGTGGGCGTCAAGTGCGACGACGACGGGATCATACCGGAGGCGCTGGACGAGACGATTCGGGCGCAGGAGGCAGCGGGCCGCCGGGTGAAATTCCTGTATACCATTCCCACGTTTCAAAATCCGCTGGGATGGACGGCGACCCTGGAACGGCGGCAGCGCATGCTCGAAGTCTGTCAGAGTCACGGTGTGCCGATCCTGGAGGATGACTGTTACGTGGACCTGCGGTTCGAGGGCGAGGACGTGACGTCCATCAGCAGCATGGACGACAGCGGGCAAGTGCTGTACACCGGGTCGATGTCCAAGATCATCGCGCCGGGCGTGCGGATGGGATACCTGGTGGCACCGGAAGTGGTGCGGGAGCGGGCGCTGAGCTTCAAGTCTGGCGGCGTGAACCAGTTCGCGGCGCTGGCGATTGAGGAATACCTGCGGAACCACATGTATGACCACATCGACGAGGAGAACCAGGCGCTGCGGGCAAAGCGCGACGCGATGCTGGCGGCGCTGGGCGAACACTTCGGCAACCGCGCCACATGGTCGAAACCGGAGGGCGGGCTGTACCTGTGGCTGACGATGCCGGAGGGAACCGACCTGGCCGGGTTCCAGGATCAGTCGTTCAGCGAGGGCGTCGGATACTACAACGGGTCGATGTTCTCGCCGGAGGGGAACGGCCGGCACATGGCGCGGTTGTGTTTCGGGCATCCGACAGCACAGACGGTGTCGGACGGGATTGCGGAACTGGCGGCGATCTTCGAACGGAACGGTATATTTCAAGGCAAATAAGGCTGCGGGCAAAGGAGCGGAATAAGCGAGTTCAGGGGGGAGTTGCGGACAATGGCGACAGTTTCTTGCTACAACGACAGCTTCGACCTGTTGGCGAAGGCGAAATCTGAATTATCGTGGGGCGACACACGCCAAGCGTCAGAGAAAGCTTGGGGAGCGACCGCTTTGATGCTCAAGCACATCGCGGAGCAGAAAGGGCAGCCTCACCAAAGCCATCGCAACATCTGGCAAGTCGCAACCGGGTTGACAGCGGAAACGTCCAATCGTGAAATCTACCGCCTTTTCAGGGTTGCCAATCACCTCCATTCCAACTTTTACGAGGACGCGGACACCGCGGCAGATGTAGCCGAATCGATAGGGGACGTAGAGAGATTGTTAGACATCCTGGGCGAATACGCGAGAACGATTGGCCCTCGATGAGGAGCACACGAGCCCGCGAGCATCAAGCAGTAAGGGGCGGGTCTACGACCCGCCCCTGAGTTTTCCAACGCCCTGGACTATTTCGAGAGCAACCTAGTCGTCGTCGCCGGTTGGCACGGGCCGGGCAGCGGGCTGATGACCGTTGGTGCGGATGGCGAAGCGGTCCACGAGGTCGCCGATGCTCTGGCGGAAGCCGGAGTATTCCAGCTCGCCGTAGGGGAGCATGGCGGCGCCGGACCAACCCTGGGAGCGCATGGCGATGCCTTTCTCCTGGGCCAGTTGGCGGGTGTAGTCCCAAGCCGGGTTATCGAAGAAGTCGGTGGAGGACTCGGAGAACCTACCTTCCGGGCTGATGCTGAAGCCCAGGCAGGAAACCAGCGGCAGGCAGTACATACCGGTCACGGCGGTGTTGATGGGTACCGGCATCAGGGGCATGACGTGGGAGCCCCGGGCGTCGCCGCCGATGTAGTGGGCCTTGGTGTAGGGCGAGATGAGCTCCTCGGGAGCGGGGAAAATACCCTGGTTGCGCACCACCGCGACGGGATCGTCTTTGCCGGTGTAGCTGCCGGCGATGTTGTGCAAGCGCGTTGCCGAGATGGCGGCGGCGGTCTGACCCGTGTAGCGAGAGGTGACGCTCTCGATGGCGAACCGCTCATTGTCGCGGAGCAACACCGTGATGCGGTAGTAGTCCTCGGGGGCGTTCAGCGAAATGATGCTGTCGCCGTCGGTGTTGTCCATGTCGATGATGTTGAAGGTGAAGCCATCACCCAGCCGGGGTAGCATCAGTCCGGCGCAGTACATCGGGTCGGCGAAACCGAGGAAGGTGGGTAGGTTGTAGGCGCCCGGGCCGCACTTGTCCGCGGCGAGAACGAAGAAGGACTCGGCAGGCCGGACGGGGTTGGTCTTGATTGGATCGTGGTCGAAGGTGATCTCGGCCACGGCGGGTCCGGCGCCGCGAATGTTGCCGGAGGGCGCGTCGACGAGGAGGTCCTGGCCGGCGCCGTAGAGGCCGTACTGGCGGGCGATTTCCGTGGCTTCGAGGAAGGAGGTCCAGGCAAACTGGTGGACCGCGTCGTCGTTGTCGCCGCGGGTGTGAGTGGTGATAATGCAGATATCGTCGCCGGTGTGGCCGACGTAGGCGTCGATGAGCAGGCCGTCACGGACGGCGCGGTCAGCGGCCGCGCGCACGGCGTCCATCATGCGATCGGATGGCTTGGTGTGGCCGCCGATAGAGCCGACGTCCGCTTTGAGCACAGAAATGGTCAAATCCATGTGAGTTTTCCCTCCCACGCGCGGGCGACCGGGAACGGCAGCCGTCGCCAAACGATGCTTTATAAGTATGAAAATATGCGTCTGCACGATAGCATCGCGCAGGCGAAACTGTCAATTTGAGACGCGACCACACGCGTGCGCGCGCTGACGGATTGGCAGTGCGGCCCGCGATCACTACGAGCGCCAGGTTGCAAGGGCGTTAGGGTGCGGTTGGTCAGTACCGGCGACGGGATTTCCGCGCTGCGCGGGCAATGACAATTTGGGCCCGCAGTGACAATTTGGGCTTGCGATGACACGGTGGGCTTGCGATTGCGAGGTGATGAAACGATGTTCCGTGATCGACCGGATTAGGGCCAGGCGGCACAATGCTGCCCGTACCGAGGGGCTGGATAAGGGTGACGCCGGGTCACCTGGACGGGCATAGTTGTCGATGACGGGCATCGGTGTGAGTGCGGTGCAGGCTTATGTTTGCCGCTAGTGCGACAATCCCGTTATAATGTGCACAAGTCAAGCGATTAAACGGGTGCAAATGAGCATAATCCTTCAAGTCCTGTCGTTGCTGTTCGTGGTGCTATGGACGGCCAAGCTCGCGCGGAACAAAGGGCGCAACGCCCTGGTGTGGGGCGGGGTCGCGGCGATTCCGGCCGTGGGCCTGCTCGACATGTTCCCCGAGTGGATCACCGTGCTGTGCATGCTGCCAATGCTGGCGCTGGTGTTCGTGCCAGCGCGCCGGCCGATGGCGACGGACGGAGCGCAGGAAAGCATGACCCCGTGCCCGCGGTGTCAGCACGCCCACGAGGATGGCCCTGCCTACTGCACCAACTGCGGCTGGGAGTTGACCCGGCCGTACGCGACGACGGATGCGGCCGCGGCGGCGACCGAAGGGAACGAGGCCGCCGGCGCCCAGACAATCGGACAGGGGGCGGCCGAGGGCGTTGACCAGAGCGCGCAAGAGCCGGGCGCAATGGCGGGCCAGCCGACAGCGGAACCAGTGATGGCGTCGCAGCAGGTCGAGGAACCGGGGTCGGCGGTCGGGGTTGACGCGGAGTTGGCGCCGGCATTTGCGGTAGCCCCGTTGAAGATCACGCGACCACTCACCGCGGCCGGTATGACCGAGTTGGGCCTGTCGATGTTCAATCAGGGCAGGGTCCGAGAGGCAGTCGACCAGTTCACCAAGGCTATCGCGTTGGATCCACGCTACCGCGAAGCGTGGGCCAATCGCGCAAAGGCTTACACGGAGTTGGGGCTCAGCGAGAAGGCCGCAGCCGACCGGCAACAACTGGAAGCGATCTGAATACCGGGGGCTGCGGGTAGAGCAACCGCATTCGGGTTGCCGCTCTCCGGCCATGTGGTCCGTGCGTGAGCGGGAATCCGATACCTGAGATCGCCGGTTCTCTGAAGAACCTCCCAGGGTCGTTCGTCGTAGCCGCCGGGTATTAAAGAGCGCGGCCAGGACAACGCGGCAGATCGGCTGGCGTTGAAGGCCGGCGCTTGGGCAACGAGATTGCCACGCTGCGCTCGCAATGACATTCACGCTGCTGGGCATGACCTTGAGGAGACAGCCCTCCAAGTTGGGGTTGGACTCGGGATTTCACACGGCCATGATGTGGTAGCCGGCGTCGACGGGGAGCACGGTGCCGGTGACGCCGCTGGATAGGTCGCTGCAGAGGAAGAGTGCGGTCTGCGCGACTTCGTCGGCGGTGATGTTGCGTCCCAGGGGAGCCTTGTCGGCGTGGGCGCGGCGCATATCGAGGAAACCGCTGATGCCACGGGCGGCAAGGGTGTCCACGGGGCCGGCGGATATGGCGTTGACGCGGATGTTTTCGGTCCCGAATTCGTAGGCCAGTTGGCGAACCTCGTGTTCGAGGGCGGCCTTGGCGGTTCCCATGACGTTGTAGCCGGGGTAAACCCGGCTGGAGGCCTGGAATGTCATGGCGATGACGCTGCCTCCGTTGACCATCAGGGGCGCCGCGTGGCGAACCATGGGCAAAAGGGTGAAGGCGCTGATTTCCAGGGCCAGGCGAAAACCTTCGCGACCGGTATCGGCGAGGCGACCGGCCAGGTCTTCACGGCTGGCGAAAGCGATGCTGTGGACAAGGATGGACAGGGAGCCCATCCGATCGCCGATGGCGTCGAAGACGGCCTGGATCTGGTCGTCGTCCGAGGCGTCGCACTGGAGCAGGACCGGGTCTTCGAGGGTCTCGGCAAGGCGGGCAGCGCGGCTCTGGAGTCGCTCGTTCTGGTAGGTCAGGGCGATGCGGGCGCCGGCGTCGGCGAGGGTGCGGGCAATGGCCCACGCGATGCTGCGGTCGTTGGCGACACCAAAAATGACCGCATTGCGGCCAGTCAAATCGATGGGGAACACGGAGATACCTCGTCACATGGCAGGCATGAATGGGGGATGGGGCGCGTTTTCAGCGGCGGAAATCGGGGGCGACCTGCTCCAGGAACACCTGCATCTGCTCTTCCTGGCGGTAGGTGGCGAAGCGGACGATGATCTGGTCCGCGCCGGCCTCGGCGTAGGCATGGATGCGCTCCCGCACACGTTCCGCATCACCGAAGGGGCCCCAGCGGTCGCCCCAGATGTTTGCGCCGTAGTAGCCGAGCAGCCAGTCTTCGGCCTCCGCTTCAGCCCGGGAAACGTCCTCATCGAGGTTTACGGTGAGATACATGACCATGGACATGGAGTCGGGGTCGCGGTCGTATTCGGCGCAGTAGCCACGAACCGTTTCCTTCAGGTCGACAAACTCGTCGGGCGTCGCGGAGATGGAGATGGCACCGTCCGCGAGGCGGGCGGCGCGGCGGGCCTGGCGCTCACGCTGGGCGCCCTGACCGTCGCCGCGCCCGTGCCAGTGGACGCCGAGGTACACGGGCACACCGTCGGGCTGCACCGGGGTGGGTTCCATAATCACGTCGTCGAGCTGGAAATGCCGGCCTTCATAGGAGAAGGGTTTGCCGGAACCGAGGCCCTTGACGACCTGGAGCATCTCTTCGAGGCGACGGGCGCGGGTGCGTTGGGGCACGTCGGCGTTGCTCCACTCGGCCTGCTGCATGCCGTTGAAGGCTCCGCCGACACCGATGCCGAGTTGCAAGCGGCCGCCGGAGATCAGATCCACGGTGCCCATCATCTGGGCCAGGAGGACGGGATGACGCAGGGCCATGAGCATCACGGCCGTACCGAGACGGACGCGGGAGGTTCGCGCGGCGATGGCGGCGAGGGTCGTCATGGCCTCAAGACGTGGTTTGGCGGTCAGGCTGTCGCCGACCCAGACGGAGTCCATGCCGGCCTCTTCAGCCCATGTCGCCAGGCGGAGGACGGACTCGGCGTCCGTGGGTTTGCGGTCGGCCAAGAGGAGGCCTCGGGTGGGCAGAAGGCAACCCAACTGAACGTTTGCGGCCATGAGTTAGCGGAGCTCCAGGCTGGTGAGGTTGAGGGATTTAGGTTCGCGGCCGAGTAGACGCGTGAGCAGGCCCGGCTCCATGTGTTCATATTCTTCGATGTCGGAGCCGTCATCCAGGTCGAACCCCATGCCCTGGCTGTAATAGAAAGCCACGGAGACACCCATGCGCGCGGCGGTGCCGACGTGCTTCCGGAAGCTGTTGTTGCCGAGTTCCGGGCGGAAATAGGGTATCAGGTCGTAGGGGACCAGGATGGCATTGGTGCCGCCATCACGCCGGGCGGGGGAAAGGGTCACGTTGTGCTGGTGCTCGGCGCTGCGGATCAGCTGGTGAATGTCGCCGGGCTTGATGAAGGGCAGGTCACCGGGCAGATAGAGGGCGGACACGCCGCGCAGGCGGGCAGTTTCAAAGGACTTGGTGATGGTGTCGTTGAGGTTGCGGCCCAAGTCCTCCATCCAGTTGGCTCCGAGGCTGCGAGAGAGGTTGCGGACCCGTTCGTCACCACCGACCACCCAGAAGGGGTCGACTCCTGCGCCGCGGATGGCCATGATGACGCGCCGGAACATGCCCATGGTGAGGTCGGCGCGATCCTCGGGGCCCAGGACCCGCGACAGCCGGGTCTTGCACTGGGCCAGCGCTTTCATGGGAATCACCGGGACTACGGTGGGATTGGCCTGTTCGGGCGCATCGGTCATGATCGTCGATTCTCCAGGTCGGCAGCCAACGCGAGGACACGTTCGGCCAGTTGGACCTTGTCGTCGTCGGTCTGCATGATGGTGGGCATCACGGCGGCGTCGATACCTTCGGCGCTCACGGCGTCGGCCAGGTTGGCGTCCTGGGAGTCGAGGACCAGCACGTCGCAGAAACCACGATATTCCCGCGCCACGCCGACCGCAGAAACGTCCGAGCCGAGTTCCTGCATAATCTTGCCGGCGGGTCCGCGCACCGCCGCGCCGCCAACGATGGGACTGACGGCGATGCGTGGGCCGGTGTGGGACGCAATGGCGTCGCGCACGCCGGGGACGGCCAGAATGGGCGCGACGCTGAGGAAGGGATTGGACGGGCAGATGATGATGGTTGATGCGGCGTCGAGGGCGGAGGCGAAATCGGGGGACGGTTCGGCGTCCGAGGCTCCGACGTATTCGATTGAGCGCACCACGGGTTCGGCGCGGCGATGCACGAAATATTCCTGCATGGACAGGGTGCCGTCGTCGGTGTCGAGGACGGTGCGCACGGGTTGATCGCTCATGGGGATGATGGGATGCGCGATGCCGAGGTTGGCAGTCAACTGGGCGGTGACCCGGGAGAGAGACGACCCCTGGGCTAGCAGTTCGGTGCGGCGGATGTGCATAGCGAAATCGCGGCTTCCCAGGTTGAACCAGGTATCGGCGCCCAAACGGTTCAGCATCTGGAGAGTCTCGAAGGAGTCGCCGTTGATGCCCCAACCGGTTTCGGGATTATACAGTCCCGAGAGGGTATAGGTCATGGTGTCGAGGTCGGGCGACACGTGCAGGCCGTGGAACCGCTCGTCGTCGCCGGTGTTGACGACGATGGCCAGCCGGTCCGGGGGGAGAATCCGGGACAATCCCAGGGCGAGCTTAGCCCCACCGACGCCGCCGGCGAGGGCGAGCACCAGTCCGGTGGTCGACGCGGCCACGGGCTAGGCCGTCGGCTGCACGGCGTTCCGTTCCCGCTGGGCGCGGGGATGCTCGAACCGGTAGCCTTCCATCTGCACCAACTGGTTGTAGGAGCCGAAGATCTCCTCGACGTTGTCGCCGACGAGGTCCAGGGGGTCGAGAGCCTCGTCCGCGTCGCTGTAGACCCGGCGCAAGCCGTAGGTGGTGTAGCGTTCGGCTGGGGTACGGCCGGCCTCACGGATCATCGAGCGGAACTCGGAGGGTCGCATGAGCTGGCCGTGCATGGCGCCGGCGGAGGTGGAGATGCTCTCGTTGATGAGGGTGCCGCCGAGGTCGTTGACGCCGGCGTTGAGGAGGAGCTGGGACATGCGGCTGCCCTCCTTCACCCAGGATGCCTGGATGTTGGGGATCCAGTTGTTGAGCATGATGCGAGCGATGGCGTGGACCTTGATGACGTCCATGCCGGTGGGTCCGGAGCGGACGTTTTCGACGGTGCCCTGGAGGAACATGGGGGCTTCGGAGGCGACGAAACTGAGCGGCACGAACTCGGTGAAGCCGCCGGTCTGCTGCTGGATGTCACGGAGCAGGGCGATGTGGCGAACGATCTGGGCGTTGGTTTCCCGATGCCCGAACATGACGGTGGAGGTGGTCGGTATGCCCAAGTCGTGGGCGTTGGTGATGACCTCGAGCCATTGGTCGACGGTGATGCGCCCGGGGGAGATTATGTCGCGCAGGTCCTGGTCCAGGACCTCGGCGGAGGTTCCGGGCAGGCTGCCGACGCCGGCGTCTTTGAGACCCTGGAGGTACTCGCGGATGGTGCACTTGGAGCGAATGGAGCCGTAGAGCACTTCCTCGGGGGAGAAGCCGTGGACGTGGATGTCGGGCAGCTCTTCCTTGATGGCCTCGCAGAGGCGGATGTAGAGGTCGCCTTCCATTTGGGGAGGCAGGCCGGCCTGAACGCAGACCTCGGTGGCGCCGTATTCCTGAGCCTCTTTGGCGCGGCGTATGATCTCGTTGACGGGCAGGAAGTAGCCTTCCTCCTCGCGGAAATCACGGCTGAAGGCGCAGAAGCCGCAGCGCTTGATGCAGACGTTGGTGAAGTTGATGTTCCGGTTGACCACATAGGTCACGAGGTCGCCCACCACGCGGCGGCGCAACTCGTCGGCCACCAGGGTCATGGCGGTGAACTCAGGGCCGGAGGTAGCGAACAGGATGTCGGCTTCGTCGACGGATATGTCGCCGCCGGCCAGCGCATGTTCCAGCACGGACGCCACGTCCGGGCGCAGAGATTGGATCAGAGCAACCAGGGTTGCCGGGGCGTCGCGGTCAGTTGCGGTGGACATAGCGTTGGATTCCCCCTTTGACGTATCCGGACTCGTCGGTGAGCCGGAGCAGTTTTTCCTTGAGAGGCGGCGGCAACGGCCATTGGGAACCGTTGGCGAAGTATTCGGGGTACACGGGCAGCCGGGGCCGCAGTTCGTAGCCGGCTTCGCGGGTGCGACGTTCCAGCCCGGGCAACTGAGGCCACGGGGCCTCGGGATTGACGTAGTCGATGGTGAGCGGCGAGACGCCACCCCAGTCGTTGATGCCGGCGGCGATGTAGCGCTCGTAGTTTTCGCTCAGGTTGGGCGGCACCTGGATGTTGACGCGCTCGCCGAGGATGAGGCGGGCGACGGCGGTCGTCCACATCAGTTCGTCGGGAGCGGCGTCGGGAGTCTCGGCCATCGGGGTATCCGCCTTGGCGCGGAAATTCTGGACGATGACTTCCTGGATGTGGCCGTAGCGCTGGTGGAGTTGGCGGATGGCCAGCAGGGATTCCACACGCTCGCGACGAGTCTCGCCGATGCCGATGAGGATGCCGGTGGTGAAGGGGATGCCCAACTCGCCGGCGAGTTCCATGGTGCGGAGCCGAACGCGGGGGCGCTTGCTGGGGGCGAACTCGTGGGGTCCGCCGGGTTCGTAGAGGCGGGGGCTGGAGCTCTCGAGCATGATGCCGATGGACGGGTTGGTGGGCTGGAGGGCTTCGAGTTCGCGGCGGCTCATGGTGCCGGGATTGCCGTGGGGGAGGAGGTCGGTTTCTTCGAACACCGTGCGGCACATCTGGGACAGGTATTCGAGGGTGGTGCGGTAGCCACGACCGGCGAGCCACTCCGCAGCTTCCGGGTACCGCTGCTCGGGTCGCTCGCCGAGGGTGAACAGGGCTTCGGTGCAGCCGAGGCGTTGGCCGGCGCGGGCGACGGACAAGACCTCATCTACGGTGAGATACAGGCCGTCGGATTGCTCGGGAGACTGACGGAAGGTGCAGTAACCGCAGAAGTCGCGGCACAACCGGGTCAAGGGTAGGAACACCTTGGGCGAGAAGGTGACGACGCGGCCGCGGCCACGGTGGCGCAACTCGGATGCGGCGGCGCACAGGTCGGCCGTGGATTGGCCATCAGCGTCGACGAAGGCGAAGGCCTCAACGTCGGACAGCGCGGCGCCAGAGGCCACGTGATCCAGCGAAGGCAAATTGGAGGCGGTTGGATGGGCTACTGCTGCGGAAGGCACAAGGGTTGTCCGGGGGTAGATTGACAAAGGTGCGATCAATTGTATGCAGAGGGTTTTGCGGATTCAAGGCGTACATGGCGAGCGCGGGTTGGTGCGTCGGTGTTATGTAAACCAACACAGCTGATATGCGGGCAGTTAGCAGATCCAGAGTGCGACTGCAATTACGTTATGTCAAGCGCCGAACAGATGGCCCTGTCGGTTGGGGTCCACGCCGGTACCGGCCCACGGCCAGCCGAGGTATTCGTAGGCGTGGCGGGTGGCGACGCGGCCACGGGGGGTGCGCTCGAGAAAGCCCTGTTGGAGCAAGAAAGGCTCCAGGACTTCCATGACCGTGCTGGCGTCCTCGCTGAGGGAGGCCGAGAGGGTGTCGAGGCCAACGGGCCCGCCGGCGAACTTCTCGATGATGTTCGTGAGCAGGCGGTGGTCGGTTTCGTCCAGGCCACGGGCATCGACGCCGAGGCGGTCGAGGGATTCGCGCGCCACGGGGCCGGTGACGCGGTTATCGGCTCGGACCAGGGCGTAGTCGCGGGCGCGGCGCAGCAGGCGATTGGCGATGCGGGGGGTGCCGCGAGAACGGATGGCGACCTCGCGCAGGCCCTCGCCCTCAGAATCGATGTCCATGATGCGGGCCGAGCGGTTCACCACGGTTTCCATGTCGGCGTCGGAATAGTAGTCGAGGCGGAACACGGAGCCGAAACGGGTGCGGAGGGGGGCGCCGATCAGGGAGTAGCGGGTGGTGGCCCCGACCAGGGTGAAGGGGTTGATGCGCAGGTTGATGCTGCGGGCGGAAAGACCCTTGCCCACGACCCAGGAGAGGAAGAAGTCCTCCATGGCCGAGTACATCACCTCCTCGACGGCGCGGTTGAGACGATGAATTTCGTCGATGAAGAGGATGTCGTTGGGCTGGAGGCCGGTCAGGATTGACGCGATGTCGCTGGCGCGCTCGATGGCCGGCCCCGAAGTGACCTTGATGGTGGAGCCCATCTCGTGGGCGATGATGTTGGCGAGGGTGGTCTTGCCGAGGCCGGGAGGGCCATAGATGACAACGTGGTCGAGGGCCTCGCCGCGGATGCGGGCGGCCTGCATGGCGATGCTGAGGTTCTCGCGCACCTGGGGCTGGCCGACGAAATCCTCGAGGCGGGCCGGCCGGAGGCGAACGTCCTGCTCGCCGTCATCGCCTTGGGTCGCGGGCGAGATGGGACGCGCTTCGGCGTCGATGGGCCCTTCAGGCCGCTGTGCGGTGGTCATAACCGCATTCTAGGGGCCGCGCCGTTCGGGGGTCAACCATAAGGAGACTTCGTGCAAGCGAGAACTCGGTGAAGCATGAGGGTTGCGCGGTTCGGTTTCCAGACTCACAGCAGGCGCCCCAACGTGGCCACCACCCAGGTTGACGCGCACGTGCCCAAGGCGAGGCCAAGAAGTGCTGCTGGAGCATCACCCGCTGGCCAAGCCCGAGCCGACGATTCGTTACGTCGCCGCGAACCAACCGAGGAAAAGGGCCGGCTAACTTAGCCGGCCCCTGAAAGCAGCGTTGGGTGAGGGGAGGGGCTGATTAGATTGCGGCCGCCTCGGGCTGAGGGGCCATCAGGGCGATAGTTTCCCGTTGAGAGCTGCGCAACTGCTCGTTGAGATCTCGGATATCGCCGATCTGCTCCTCATATAGCTCCCGATATTTATCGGCATCCTGTATGGCTTTCTTCAAGTCGTTCTGCAGGCGCTCCTGATCCCGCTTTTGAATCTCCTGGTTGTAAATATCCAAAGCCTGCTGGAAAGCGACCATGTTGAGGTACTGCTGGTCGCCGGTGGAGCCGATGGTGATGATGTTCCTGCAGAGTTTGTCCTTGTTCACCGCGCGGGCGATCGCGGGATCTTCGCGCCATTCTTTGATCATCCACGCGACGGTTGCGTCGACATCAAAGTTGCTTCTGAGGAAATGCAAACACGCCTCCCTCCGCCTGGCTGGAGATACACTCATTGTCATTCTCCTTGTTTGATGAGAGTGTTTCTTCGAGGGCCTTGAGTCTCGCTTTGAGATGCTCATTTTCCTCTCTATATTGCCGGTCGCGTTTGGCAAAGGCCGCCACGCGATTCAGCAGGTAATCCCGGTTGCCACCGGTTTCACCCAACGCTTCTAACAGCTCGTTTGTGCCGATGTTGCTGCCCAGCAACTGCTCGCGCTCCATCTGTAGCAGCTCATTGATGACTCCCTTCAGCTTGCCGCGTTTACTGAGTTGCGATTCGCTGCCGACGAACGACAGTGCCGCCTTCTCCAACACGTCTATGGGCACAAGGGCGCTATTGGACACTCTGGTGATCGCTCCTGCCGACATCCCGGCTCGGCGCAAGCTGCGCTGCAGAGCGAAATCGCGTGGCCACTCTTTGGGTTGGGCCCACTGGCGGGGAACTTTCACCGCCTTGGTCCGACGGCCTTTTCCGATGCGGACGCGTCTCGTGCTCGCGCGTCTAGCGATCTCGAAACGCAGGGCACGTAAGGCTCGAGTGATGGCGACCGAAGTGCCGCCAGTTGCCTTGACCAAATCTTCAACTGTGGTGGAACCGTGAAACCGGCCTTCGTCAAACAGATCCATGATCAGGATCCGGCGGTCCATCGGGTTCGTTGGTTTCTCGTTGGTCATAGTCGGCGGGTCAACAAGTGTTGCGCCCTGAAACATCGAGGGGTTACACTCGCTGTTCCGGTTGCTGGTCAATCAAGGCCGAGCCAGTGCTGTGGACCCAGACAGAACGAGTGCGCTCTTCTATCTCGGCCAGCCGGCTGGCCCTGGCAAATTCGCTCTCGGTCAAGTAAACCATAAGACATTAGCTTTGCCGTAAGGCAGGGTTAACCGTTGCCTGCGGCAATGTATAGCACTTCGCTATTGGGAACGTCAATCCGATTTTCCTGTGGCCGGGGGCAGTTGGTTAGAGTACTTGCTTGACGCGCAACCGACTTGCTCGACCAGGGCAATCGCGTCTTGCGGTATTCGATATAGTCAGCGCGCTGGAACATTTTGTTGATCAATACTGCCCGATAACAACGGCTTTACAGTTAATACAATTTAGGTCCGAAATTTGCGAACGCAAGCCTCCCAAACTCGCTCATGAAGCGCCGAAAATGGATGCTACACGGGGTTTGTCCGGATTTCCCTCGAGCCCAATTAAGACGCGATTGTCGTGCTTGCTCGATATGCAAGTTGTTTCCACCCGGCCATCCGTGCTACCATCGTCGTGAGCCGATCAGGTTCACCCGTGGGCGGTTAGCTCAGTTGGTTAGAGTACTTGCTCGACACGCAAGAGGTCAGTGGTTCGAGTCCACTACCGCCCACCATTAGCGCACGCTCCCGCGGGTTTGGATCAGATGCGAAGAGACGCGGCGAGCGGGTTGATTCCCTAAGCCCCATGTATTTGCGGCTTGCCGCGGCTCCGATGGGATGACGCTTGGGACCGCGGGTCGCCGTGCACGGGTTGGTTGCAGCAGCGGGATGGGTCAGGTGACCATGACGGCGAAGTGTCTTGGGTTGGGGATTAGCCAGACGATCCTGGCCGGGATGCCGTTGTCGTTTGCGATCCTGTTGATTGCCGTTGTCGCGTGCACGGCGGCGACGCCGCAGCCGGAATTCGCCGAAGACCGCAAGAACCTGTTGGAGCATTGCGGCGTTCCCGGTGAGGTGCGGCGGGCTATCGAACGGAACATGCGTGATCCCGATAGTTTCCAATGGTTCCGAACCGTTGGGGCACGGCCGTCGGAAGAATCGCTGGTCTGGGGGTCCGCCGACTCGAACGGGGAATCGCAATTCTTGGCGCTGGTTCGCGGGATCAATGGCGTGGGTGTGCTCGTGGAGAGCCGGTGGGGCGGCGTGATTGACCCGGACAGCTGTGCCGTGACCTCGCTGGGGGAGCTGTAGGGGAGCGGTTCGGCGGCGAGATGGCGGCGGCTCCGAGCGTTGTGTCGGGAATGACGCGATGAGCGGGTTGGGGAGCCTTGGCATCGCTTTTGGGAAGAGCGCGTGCTACTGCGGCGAGATTGCCGCGATGCGCTCGCAATGACAGATCAGGGGACTGAGAGTAGTGATGGGGGCACCCAGGCGAGCTGCGCGGCCAAACAAAAGCGGCATGAATTTTCCATGCCGCTTTCGTCCGATCAGCGCGAGGGTTAGGCGGCCGGCTGGGGTGACCACTTGTAGATGTTGGTGAGGGCGCCGCCCATTAGGACCTGGCGGTCGGCGTCGGACAGGGTGTCGGTGACGCGGAAGGATTCGACGCCCTGCTCGTAGTTCAGCAGGTTGACCGCGCGAGTCCAGTCGGTGCCCCAGAGGCAGCGATCCAGGCCGAAGGCGTCGAAGATACGGTGCAGGGGTTCCCAGATGTCGGCATAGGGGAAAGGCTCGTGGGCCAGCGTGCCGGCGCCGGAGATCTTGATGGCGACGTTGGCACATTCGGCCAAGGCGAGGACGTTGGGCAGATCGCCGAAGGGTTCGGGCGGAGCGGGCGGTTCGAAGGGCTGGACCAACCCGAGGTGGTCGACGACGAGCTGGGTATCCGGGTTGCGGCGGGCCAACTCGAGCATCAACGGAAGCTTGCCAGCGCACATGATGTTGACCGGGACGCCAGCGCGGCCGCCGGCGGCAATAATCTGATTCACGCCCGGGTGATCGGCCGGGTAGTCCACGTCGCGGAGCATGATGCGGGCGCCGACAACCCCGGGGCGGCCGGTCCATTCCGCCATCTCCTCGTCGATGGACGGAGACTCCGGGTCGAAGGGGCGCACCAGGCCGAAGCGGTTGGGGTGACGGTCGTAGGCCTGCAGAGCGTAGCTGGCGTCGTAGCGATACATGGCGAAGGGCGAGATGAGGATCGCGCCAGCGACGCCGACGGCATCCATTGCGACGGCCATATCGTCGCCGGTGACCTCATCAGGGCCCTGCAAGTAGCCGGCCCAGGGTCGTTCGGGGCGGTTCCGTTCGTAGCAATGTACCTGGCAATCGATGGTTTGGGCGCTGGCGGGCATGGTGGTCCTCCGTGTGGGCTGAGGGCTGAGACGGGATGCGGGTGGGCGTCGGGATCAGTGGGACTGGGTCTCGTAGTTCAGCATCCAGTTGACGCCGAAGCGGTCGGTGCACATGCCGAAGTAGGCGCCCCAGAACATTTCCTGCGGTTGCATGGCGACGTTTCCGGCGTCGGATAACGCCGCGAAGAGGCGGTCGGTTTCCGCACGACTGTCGGACGAGATGCTGATGGAGAAGTTGTTGCCGGGCACCGGAGGCGGGCCGAAAGCGGAACAGGTGTCGCTGCCCATGAGCACGCCACCGCCAACGGGCAGGGAGACGCGCATGATGCGACCGCGCTCGTGTTCGGGCAGGGTCGGCATAGCGGCCGGGCCTTCGGCGAACGTAGCGATGAAGGCGAAATCGCCGCCGAAGACCGAGCGGTAGAACTCAAAGGCTTCACGGCAGTTGTCGTCGAAATGGAGGTAGGCGTTGAGGTCCATTGATTGCTCCAAAATATGACCCAGCAGTGAATTTGAAGCCGGCGGAAGGGCGCGCCTATTCAGCTGCGCCGTCGCTTTCCAAGAAAGCGAGCATCTGATTGACAAAGTGGTGGATTCCGGGGCGTTCCACCGCGACGTCGTAGTCTTCCATGTTGTCATGGAAGAAATTCTCATGGAACCGCTCTGCGGCTGCGAACCCGGTGATGATGTATGGGTCGGAAAATTCGCTGGACAGTTGTGAGACGGCCTGCTTCATGGCGCGGTGGCTACGATATCGTAGGCCGCGCTGCTGGCACATGGCGATCACCACCTGGGTGGCGGATCCGTAGAGTTTTTCGGAGCCCTGCAGGTGGTCGCCGGCGGTAAACTCGCGGTCTGAGGCCGCGAGAAATTCCCGGGCGGCCTGGGCGTGTTCGCGAACATTCATTTCTTTCGTGGTCATAAGGAACTGCCGTGGCGAAAAGTGGCGCAGGTTGCATTATGCCAGATAGGGGATACGAGGGAGTGCCGCCAACACCCGGGTCGATCGAGAGCCGGCGGCGCAAAACGGGACCGGCGAACGGCTGCGGCTCCGGGAGGACGGGCCCCGGGATTGGCTATGAGCCAGCAGTGAATTTGAAGCAGGCGGAAGGGCGCGCCTATTCAGCTGCGCCGTCGCTTTCCAGAATGGCCAACATCCTGGCCACAAACTGATGAACGGCCGGGCGTTCCGTGTCGATATCGTAGTCTTCCAAATTGTCGTGGAAGAAATTCTCGTGGAATCGTTCCGCCGCCGAAAATCCGCCGATGATGAACGGGTCATCGTATTCCCGGGAAAAGTCGGATATGGCCTGCTTCATGGCACGGTGGCTACGGTATCGCCAGCCGCGCTGCTGGCACATGGCGATCACCACCTGGGTGGCGGCTCCGTAGAGTTTTTCGGAGCCCTGCAAGTGGTCGCCGGCGGCAAACTCGCGGTCTGAGGCGGCGAGGAAATCCCGGGCGGCCTGGGCGTGTTCGCGAACATTCATTTCTTTCGTGGTCATACGGAAGTGCCGTAGCGACAAGTGGCGCAGGTTGCATTATGCCAGATAGGGGATACGAGGGAGTGCCGCCAACGCCCGTGCTGATCGACAGCCGGAGGTGCAAAAAATCGGACCGCCGAGCGGCTACGGCTCCGGGAGGGCGGGGCTCCGGGATAGGCGCGGCGGTTGCAGGCCGCACCGTAGTTTTTCGGTTGGGCGGGCTCGCCGAGAACCAACGGAGCAGTCACCGGCGGGAAACCGGTGACCGTTGCAAGCGCCGTCGATACCATGCGCCAGGAACAACCCGGCAGCTACTCGTCGTCGGGATGGGTGGTAATGAAGCGGCCGGCACGGGCAGGATCGACATGGGGGGCGCGGACCTCGACGCCGGCCTGCTCCTCCTGCAATCGGACGGTGACGCTGCTGTCGGATTCGGCCCAGCCGCGGTTCATGGCCTGCATGGCGATCTGCTCGGCAAGGGTGGACATGGGCATGGGCACGTCGTACTCCCGCGCGAGTTCCGTCGCCAACGAGATGTCCTTGTAGGCCAGGTTCAACGCGAAACTCGCCGGCTCAAACTCCCCGCGGAACATCGTGCGAACCAATCCCTCGTGGAGCACGCGCATGCGGCCGAGCGAGCCGCGACGGATGCACTCCCAGAGGGCCTCGGGTTCGACGCCGGCCTTGACCCCGAGGGTCAATCCCTCCGCGATGGCCTGCCGCACGCTGTGCCCGATCATGTTGTGCACCAGCTTCGCCACACTCCCGGCCCCGATCTCACCGGCATAGAACACCTTGTCGCCAAAGGCGTCCAGGATCGGCTTCACCCGGTCGAACACCTCGCGGTCTCCACCCACCATCACCGCCAGGTTCCCCGACGCCGCCCCCGTCTTGCCTCCGCTCACCGGCGCGTCCAGGACGTGGCAACCCTTGGCGCGAAACTTCGGCTCAATCTCTCGGATCAGCGTGGGACGGCTCGAGGACAGGTCGATGTAGACGCCGCCCGGCTGGATACCCTCCAGCACGCCCTCGGCACCTGTCGCCACCGCGTCCACCTCGTAGGGACCGGGCAGTGAAGTGAAGGTCACGTCGCTGGCTGCGGCGACCTCAGCGGGAGTGTTGGCCAGGCGGGCACCGCCTTCCAGCAATGGCAGGGCAGCCTCCTCGCGCAGGTCGTAGACGATCATGGGGTAGCCGGCCCGCTGAATGTTGGCGGACATCCCGCCGCCCATGTTGCCCAGGCCGATGAATCCTACAGTTTCCATGGCGTTTTTCGCTCCATCAATCAAGATAACGGCGGAAGTATAGCGCACCTGCGGTGGGCTCCCGCGACGATGGCCGCGATGAATGGGGAGATGGGACGGATGGGGCTCGGGGGTACCCGGTTTGTTGTTGCGAGATTGCCGCGCTTCGCTCGCAATGACGGTGGGGTGTGGGGTCGCAATGACGGTGAGCTGGGCTCGCAATGACGGTGGGTCGGGATCGCAATGACGGTGGGTTGGGCTGTTGGGATGGCGAAGTGGGTGCGGGTGAGAATGGGTGCGGGTGGGACGGATAGGTGTGTTGCCGGGCCGGGATGCTTGCGATACACTCTATCTAGTTATGGTGACTGAACCACACACCCAATGCTGACAGTTGAAGACCTGAACACAACCGGTGGCGATGGCAACGGCGGGTCCGTTGGTGGCCACCGGTTCATTTTGGACTCGGTGGCCGGCATAGCAGAAGACTCGGGTTTCAGGGCCTACCTGGTTGGCGGCCCGGTGCGCGACAGTCTGCTGGGAACATCCACCACGGACCTGGACATCACGGTGATCGGCGACGCGACGGCGGTGGCGGCGAGGCTGGCGGAGGAGATCGATGGCAGGTTGACCGTGCATCAGAGATTTGGTACGGCCACCGTTACTTACGGGCTCCTCACCATCGACCTGGTCACGGCGCGTCGGGAAACCTACCGCTCGCCGGGGGCGCTGCCTGACGTGGAACCGGGCGACATCGGGGATGACCTGGCGCGGCGGGACTTCACCATCAACGCGATGGCGATGCCCCTGTTCGGGAGCGCCGCGGAACCAGTGGACCCGCACGGGGGGCGTGCCGATCTGGACGCGGGGGTGATCCGCGTGCTGCACGCGGGAAGTTTTCGCGACGACCCGACGAGGATCCTGCGGGCCGTGCGCTACGCTGCGCGGTTTGGGTTCAGGATCGAGCCGGCGACGGCAGGGTTGATGTCGGAAGCGCTGGGCGCGCGGGCACTGGCGACGCTGAGCGGAGATCGGCTGCGGCACGAGCTGGAGCGCACGTTGGAAGAGGCCGACCCGGCGCCCTCGTTGCGGTTGGCCGACGATTGCGGGGTCCTGCAAGCGGTTCATCCGGCGCTGACCGCAGAGCACCTGGCGGGAGCCGGCGGCGAGCCCGCGACGTCGTTGACGTGGCTGGCGGCGTTGGTCTGGCCCCTGAGCGCGGATGAGGGAGCGGCGTTGAGCACACGGCTCAACGCGCCATCGGATTGGACGCGGGTGATCGCGGATATGGCTCGGATCCGCGGAATGGTGCCGGCGCTGTGCACAGACGGCGAGGACGGATTGAAACCCTCGGATGTGTGCGCGCTCCTGGATGGGCTGGCGCCGGACGCCTTGCGCGGAGCAATCATGACGGCGGGAGGCGGCGCGGCGGACCGCATCGGGAGGTATCTGAACGAGTGGTGGTCGGTGGCGCCCCGTCTCAGGGGCAACGACCTGCTGGTCCTGGGGGTTCCGGCTGGGCCGGCGGTGGGAGAAGCGCTGCGCGAGCTACGCAAGGCGCGCCTGGACGGGGTGACTCGAACCGTTCAGGATGAGGAAGATCTGGCCCAACGGTGGGCGGAAGTATCGAATAAAATCGCGTGCTAAAGTCCGCGATATGCGGATTGAAGGGAGGTAGTGCAGTGGCAACCATATTCCAGGTATCGGGCCCGGTATATTGCGTGGTCTGCAACGACGAACTCAACGGGCCGCACCGGTCGACGTGCCAGATGTGCGGCGGGCCGTTCCACCAGCCGTGGTCGCCGGACAGCGACGCTCCACGGTGCGGACAGGCCGCGAGCCATGACGAAACGCTGGCCGTCGTGTTCCTGTGCCGGGACTGCTACAAGAACCGACGTCCGCCGCCACAGTGACGGTACCAAGGAGGCAAAACCAACAATGAAAGCGGTTTACATCGAAGCGCACGGAGACGTGGGGGTGCTGCAGTACGGGGATCGCCCGGACCCGTCGCCAGGAGCATCCGACGTGGTGGTCAGGGTCGGCGCGAGCGCGCTGAACCGGCTGGACATCTTCACCCGGGAAGGGCAGCGAGGGCTGGAGCGGGAGTTTCCGCCGCCGTTGGTCCTGGGCGGCGACACGGCCGGGGAGGTGGTTGCCACCGGCGACGCCGCAAGCACCCTGAGCGTGGGCGACCGCGTGGTGGTGAACCCGAGGTTGTCGTGCGGGGTTTGCCAGTGGTGTGGTTCGGGTCGGGACGACCTGTGCCGGCGCAGCCGGTTCCTGGGAACGGCAATGGACGGGAGCTACGCCGAGTTGGTGGTGGTGCCGGAGGTCAACGCGTACAAGCTGGAAAGCAGCGTGACCTTCGCGGACGCCGCGGCGGTTCCGACCACGTACCTGCCGGTATGGAACATGGCGGTGCGCCGGGCGGCGTTGCAACCGTGGGAGACGGCACTGGTGTTTTCGGCTTCGGCCGGCGTGGGCGCGGCGGCGATCCAGGTTTTCAAAAACGTGGTGGGATCCACCGTCATTGCGACCACCAGCACGCCGGAAAAGGCGGAACTGGCGCGGAGCCTGGGCGCGGACCACGTCATCAACTACAACGAGGAAGACATCGCGCAGCGGGTGCGGGAGATCACCGGCGGGGCCGGAGTGGACCTGCTGGTGGACCACGTGGGTGCGGACGTGTGGGCGCAGGGTTTCCGGTCGCTGCGGCCGGGTGGCCGTTACTGCATCTGCGGGGCGACCAGCGGACTGAGGGCGGAGTTGCACCTGGGCCTGCTGTTCAGCCGGCAGATCGAGATCTACGGCGGATACATGGGATCGCGGGAGGACATGCGCCAGATTGTGGCGAGCCTGAACCGCGGGGTCATCAATCCGGCGATCCACAGGACGTACCCGCTGGCCAACGCGGCGGACGCGCACAACGACATGGAAGCGACGAACTTCTTCGGGAAGCTGATCCTGGAGCCGTAACCGGGGCGGGCCAGAATCAACAGCGAAGGGGCGGCTCATGGGCCGCCCCTTTTGTACGCCAGGTTGGGTTGGGAGCGGATCCGGCGATTAGGCTGGCTGCAGCGTTCCGCGAACAGCTTCCACAACATCGTCCACGGCGACCATCTCCGCTTCTTCGGAGGTGCGGCCGCGCATCTCCACGGCGGACTGGCGGAGGTTGCGCGGGCTGACTACCAGGCGCACCGGGAGGCCGATGAGGTCGGCGTCGTTGAACTTGACGCCGGCGGCCGCGTCGGTGCGGTCGTCGAAGAGGACCTCGATGCCGGCGGCCCAGAGGCGGTCGTACAGATCGACGGCGGCTTCCGCCACCGCCTCGTCGGCCATGTTCAGGGCGACGAGGTGGACATCGTAGGGCGCGATGGGGGCGGGGAAGATGATGCCGCGGTCGTCGTGGTTCTGCTCGATGGCGGCGGCCAGGATGCGGCTGACGCCGATACCGTAGCAACCCATGGTGATGGGCTGCTGTTCGCCTTCGGAATCGAGAAAATAAGCGCCCAGCGTCTCACTGAAAAAGGTGCCCAGCTTGAAGATGTGGCCTACCTCGACGCCGCGGGTCGCTATCAGTGGGGTTGAGCACTGCGCGCAGAGGTGACCGGGTTTGGTCAGGGCGATGTCGGTGACCAGATCGGCGACGAAGTCGCGGGGGTAATTGGCGTTGCGGTAGTGGGTGTCGTTTTTATTTGCGCCGACCACGAAGTTGCCGCCGCTGGAAATGGAGGGGTCGGCGACGCGGCGAACGTTGGTGATGCCGATGGCGGAGGCGGAGCCGGCAACCAGGCCGGCGGAGGCGATCTCCTCGTCCTCGGCGAGACGGAGCTCGTTACAGTGGAGGGCGTTCTTGAGCTTGATCTCGTTGACGTCGAGGTCACCGCGGATGGTGACGAAGACGACCTCGCCATCGGCGGCGTAGAACACCGCCTTGAGGGTCTGCGCCTCGTCGACGCCGAGGAACTCGCACAGGGAGGCGATGGTCTTCATGCCGGGGGTGCTGACTTCCTCGAGGGGCAGAGGTTCGGGAATGGGTTGGTCGGGATAGACACCGGAGGCTTTTTCGGCGTTGGCGGCGTAGCCGCAGGACGGGCAGGTGATGACTGTGTCCTCGCCGGTGTCGGTGGGGAGCAGGAATTCGTGGGAGTCCTTGCCGCCGATGGCGCCGCTGTCGGCCTCGGCCATGACGACGGGGATGCTGCAACGGCGAAAGACGTTGCGATAAACCTGGGCCATGGCCAGGTAGGATGCGTCAAGGCCCTCGTCGCCGGCGTCGAAGGAGTAGGCGTCCTTCATGGTGAACTCCCGGACACGGACGAGCCCGGCGCGGGGTCGTGGCTCGTCGCGAAACTTGGTCTGCATCTGGTAGAGGATAACGGGCAGATCGCGGTAGCTCTGCACGTTTCCCTTGACGATGTTGGTGACGACCTCCTCGTGGGTGGGCGCCAGCGCCAGGGGACGGCCACGGCGATCCTCCAGGGAGAACATGTTGTCGCCGAAAGCGGCGGCGCGGCCGGTCTGCTCCCACAGCTCCATGGGTTGGAGGGCGGGCATGCGCAGTTCCTGGCTGCCGGCGGCGTCCATCTCCTCGCGGACGATCTGCTCGACCTTGCGGAGGGAGCGCCAGGCCAGGGGGAGGTAGGCGTAAATGCCGGCGGCGACCTGCTGGATGAGGCCGGCGCGCAGCATCAGGCGATGGCTGGCGGTTTCGGCCTCGGGCGGGTCGTCGCGGAGGGTGCGGGTGACGAGGCGGGAGATACGCATTATGGGGAAGTTCCTTCGGTTGACCAAGGGTTGGTCACAATAATACCGCATCCATCGAAGGTAGGAGGTTCGCTGATAGCCTCTCGGGGAGGTAGTTCCAACTCGACGTCGGCCAGTGGCGCGAATCGGGCCCTGATGGCTTCGGCCATATTCCGCGCGGCGTGGGGTAGTTCCAGCGCGTCGTCAAGAAAGCGACGCGCCTCTTCTTCTGGCGACCTGCCGTGAGGCCCCGCGCTCCAGCAACCGCCTCCCCGTCTCATCATCACTATCCCAAACGACCATGGTGGGCATTGTGCTTCCCCCGTCCGCAATTTCAGCGACAGTTTGCCAAAGTCCAGCCAATAGTATCGAACCACCGGGTCGGGGTTCGGGCTTCGGGGCCGGACCTCAACGCCAGCTCCTCGATCTTTGAACAGTTCATGGATGGTTGCGGCGTAGATGTCGCGCATACGGGTTGCAATCCCCGGCCGCTGCGCTATCGGCCTGTCCTATTGTTCTGCCGCGCAATGTATTCCCGGAGCGCCTGGTTGATGCGGGTCTGGTAGCCGCGTTGTCCGGGAGCGTGGTTCTTGAACCAGGTGACAACGTCGGCGTCCAGCCTGATGTGGATCGCGGTTTTGGCGGGTTCCTTCTGCTTGCCTCTGCTTCGCCGATATTGCTCCAGGACGTGGGGCACGGCTTCGTGGGACAGTTTGGCGCCAGTGAACCATTCGTCGCTCAGCTCGAATGTATCGGGGTCGTCAGCGATAGCGGCGTTGATAACAGCGTCCTCTTCGGGACCGGGGATTACGATTTCAAACTTGTCGCTCGACATATCTGATTGACTCCCGTGCATTAGCCTTACGGAGACTGATGATGCGGACATTTGGTCCTCGTTGCGTCCAAACAACGTGGTACAAGCGATTGCCGATCAACCCCAATGCTGACCAGCGGGTCTCGCCATCCCGGTCGCTGGCATGATGTAATGCGGTATCCCAGTCGAAGTATTCCATTGAGGCGAAGTCAACCTCGTGCTTCAAGAGCGTCTCGGCACGTTTGGCTTCGTCCCATTCATATTGCATAGGTTATTTCATTTCACATTGTAGCCACAATAAAAGACGGACTCAAGGGCAGCACGTCGCGTTACCGCTACTACCCCATGGGGTTGACGTTGGGGAGGCCGAGGCGGAACTGGCCGAGGTTGTCGTAGGCGCTGGTGTTGACCATGAAGTGCTGGGCGGCAGCGTTGATGTCGCGCATGCAGCGTTGCAGCACGCGGTCGTTGTAGATGGCGCTGCCGCCGCCGTAGCGGAAGGCGGTGGTCGCGATCTCGCAGGCGACGTCGGTGGCGTAGGCGCAGGCGCCGCGGAGGCGGAGCTGGCGTTCCAGGTCGGGGCGTTCTCCGCGCAGGCAGAACTGCCAGGCTTCGTCCAGGACCTCGCGGCACAGGGCGCGGACGGCGCGGAGCTGCTGGTCGCAACGACCGAGGTCGCGATGCAGCGAGCCGCGCTGGGAGATGGTCGAGGTCAGGTAGCCGCGGCGGTAGGATCCGGCCTGCTGGGCGATCTCGTCCAGGGCGCGGCGGGCGACGCCCAGGGCGAAGGCGGCGTGGTCCGGGGTGACGAAACCGGGTCGGCCGAGCCAGAATTGCGGTCCGCCCTTTCGTGGGTCGCTGGTGAGCAGGTCGAAGGCCATGTCCGAAGGCACGAAATAATCGTCAACCACGAAATCGCGACTGCCGGTGCCCTTGAGGCCCATGACCTGCCAGTTGTCCAGGAACTGAACGTCGTGAATGGGAGCGGCCATCACCATGTGCTCCGGCCCGGGTTGGCCGTCTCGGATGATGCGGAAGCCGGCCAACAGCCAGGAGGAATGGGCCGAACCGCTGGCGAAGGGCCATTGCCCGGTCACCCGCCAACCGCCATCCACCGGGGTTGCCTGTCCGCGAGGGATCAGCGCACCGGAGGCGATGGGCATACTGCCGTCGGGGAAAACGCGTCGGGCGCCGGCGTCGGGCAGGAACGCTCCGAGCAACGCGGCGCTGGTGCTGTTGATGAACGCGCACCAACCGGCCGACGGATTGATGTAGGACAGCTCGTCGCAGAGCTCAAGGTAGAGGTGCGGATCGACCTCGGGGCCGCTCAGCTCGCGAGGGACCTTGAGGGACAGCAGACCCTCACGGTACAGGGCGACAACGGATGACCACGCCAGAGTCTCCGCAGCGTCGTTGGCCTCGGCGTCGGCTTCCAGGATGGGGCGAATGCGCGCGATGGCGTCCAGCAGGTGGAGGCGCAGGGCTTCGCGATCAGCCGGCAAGGCGGGGATGCCGAGGTTCTGCAAGCCGGCGATGTCGAAGGGAGCGACGGCGGAAGCGTGGACGCCAGTGGTCATGCGGCGGCGCTCTCGCCCGTCAGCGCACGGATTTCGCCATCGGATAGCGCCAGTTGAACTTTGAGGATCCGAAGGGCGATGCGGCGGTCTTCATCGTTGCCACCAAGGAGTTCGATCGCGGTTTCCCGTCGCAGGCGGGCGAATTCGGGGTCGCGCGCCGCCCGGTCGCGTACAGCGTCATCGTGCCGAATGAGAGTCATGGTCTCTGCTCCTTTATGGATAAAGTCGTGACAGACGCTGCGCCTGCCGTATGTCCGATCTTTGCTGGGTGGACTTGTCACCGCCAGTTAGCAGAATTATAAGCCGGCTGCCGCGCCGGCAAAAGTAGAGCCTGATCCCAGGGCCACTGCCCAGCAACCTTCGTTCAAAGATGCCGGGAACACCAGCTATCGGTTTGCAATCACCCCAATTGCCCTGTTCCATTCGATCAAGAACATTGTCAACGCGGTTGGCGATTGACGCATCGAGCGTCTGTGTCCACTCAAAGAATTCCGGCGTTTGCAGGACCTCGTACATGAGCGGTCAGGCTTTGGATGGTGTTTTCTCGATCTCCTCCATGAGGGCGGTGAGCATTTCGGCTTCGGGGACTACGCGGACTTTTTCGCCCTTGCGGAAGATGATGGCGCGGCCGGCTCCGGCGGCGATGCCGACGTCGGCGTCCTTGGCTTCGCCGGGACCGTTGACCTCGCAGCCCATGACGGCGACCTTGACGTTGCGGTCGGTGCCCCGGAGCAGCGCATCCACGTCGTTGGCTAGCTTGCGGATGTCCACGTCGGCGCGGCCGCAACTGGGGCAGGCGACCATCACGGCGCCCTTGTCGCGCAGGTTCAACGACTTCAGGATCTCGTAGCCGGCGATGACCTCTTCGACGCTGTCATCGCTGAGGGAGACGCGGATGGTGTCGCCGATGCCTTCGTACAGCAGCACGCCCAACCCGACGGCGGTGCGGATGGAACCGGACTTGGCGGTGCCGGCCTCGGTGATGCCCAGGTGCAGCGGGTAGGGGACCATCTCAGAGAGCCGGCGATAGGCTTCGACAGTGGTGGGAACGTCGAAGGCCTTCATGGATATCTTGATCTGCTCGAAGTCCTGTTGCTCCAGAAGGCTAATTTCCCACAGGGCGGTGGCCACCATGTGGTCGACGACGCTGTAGTCACCGGATTGAGCCTCGCCGGCCTTGGGCAGGCGATTGACGAGGTCCATGTGGCGGGAGAAGCCGCGGGTGCGGCCGATGCCGCCCACCGGAGGCAGGCTGCCGAAGTTCACGCCGATGCGGATGGGGATGTTGCGTTCCTTGGCAGAGGCGACGACCTCGCGCACCTGATCCTCATTGCGGAGGTTGCCGGGATTGAGGCGCAGGCAGTCCACGCCGCCGGCGGCGCACTCCAACGCCAATTGGTAGTGGAAATGGATGTCGGCGATGAGGGGGATGCTAATCTGCTTCTTGATTTCCGCCATCGCCTGGGCGGCTTCCATGTCGGGAACGGCAGAGCGTATGATCTCGCATCCGGCCTCTTCGAGTTCGTGGATCTGCCGCACGGTGGCCTTGACGTCGCGGGTGTCGGTCTTGGTCATTGACTGCACGGTGACGTCGGCGTCCCCGCCCACCTTGACTCCGCCGACGTATACTGGTTTGGTTACCCTGCGCTGGTTAACAGTCATCATCGTCACCGCCGATTGAGAAGATGAGAGGATTTGCGAGCTCAATGAACCCGATCTTATGGCTGCCAATCATACACGAGGGGCGGGTGGGGCTGCCACCGCGGGAGCGGGCGCCCGGCTGTCAGTGCGAGGGTTTCCGGCGTGTTTTCCGGGACATGGCCGCGGCGCATTCCGGGCAGGACTGCGGGAGTAGGAACGCGAACTCGAAACGGGGTTGCTGTATAATGACGCCAGCAAGGTGAGGCCGGCGCAACGGTGGGTTCCGGCGTGAATCGGCGTACAAGCCCGACAGAATCGGGCGTCAGGCAGGTGATAGCGTGCGCGATGTTATTCAGGAAGCGGTAAGTCAGTTGGAATCGGGCAACCCCTGCGTGCTGGCCACGGTCGTGCGCACCAAAGGGTCCACGCCGCAGAAAGCAGGGGCGATGCTGCTGGTGCGGGAAGACGGCACGGCGGTCGGGACGCTGGGCGGCGGCTGCGTCGAGGGCGACATCTGGTTCGCGGCGCGGGAGATCCTGCGGAACCAGGGCGGGCCGGAGTTCAAGGACTATTACCTGAACGAAGACATCGCGGCCCGGGACGGCCTGGTTTGCGGCGGCACGATGTACTTTTACCTGGAGCCGTTCTGGGAAACCGACGACTTTTCCGACATTGGATCGGAGTTGCTAGGCGCGTACGACGGGGCTGAACCGGCGGCGCTGGCGACGGTGGTGCGGTCCGACGGGGACGCGGCTCGCCTGGGCGCGAAGCTGCTGCTGCGCTCCGATGGGTCGGTGGCCGGCGGCATCGGCACCGCGGAACTGGACGAGATCGCGTTGGAGGCTGCCAGCCGCGTGGCAGCGGTGGGAGCCAACCAATCATTGGACATTGACGACCAGACCGAGTTGTTCATCGAAGGGTTCACCACACCGCCGACGCTGGTGATGGTGGGCGGCGGCCACGTGGGGAAGGCGACGGCCGACCTGGCGCACCGACTGGGGTACCGGGTGTACATCGTCGACGACCGGGAAGATTTCTCCAACGCCGAGCGATTCCCCTACGCGGAAGAGACGATAGTTACGCCGTACACCAACTGGGCGCAGCACCTGGATATCAACGTCAACAGCTTCATCGTGGTGGCGTCGCGCGGGCACTGGTTCGACGACGTGGCGTTGGAGTCGGCGCTGACGACCAAGGCGCGATACGTCGGGCTTCTGGGCAGCCGGCGCAAGACGTTGATGATCTACCAGCGGTTGCTCCAAGAAGGGGTGTCACGGGAGCGCCTGGCGGAAGTGCGAGCGCCCATCGGGTTGGACATCGGCGCGCTGGAGCCGGAAGAGTTGGCGGTCAGCATCATGTCCGAGGTCATCATGGCGCGGCGCGGCGGAAAGGGCAGCCCGATGACGATGGACGACTGGTACCTGGATCGGGCCGAGCAGCGCGCCAACCGGGCGATGGGGATGCCGGCGGACTGATAATCGGGCGGCCCGGTTCTGTTGGAGCTCGATGTTGTACCGTCAACGGGAACCCTGTGCTGGCGCTGTGTGCAGTGTTCCCAGCTCGGCTACGGTGACGAATTTGGAAACCGTCGGAAACCGCTTGGGCTGCCATCCTGCCGCCCCGTCCACCGTGTACGTAACGCATGGCTGACACCTCGCCATTTACATCGGCGATTTTGCTGGCGGCCGGGGTGTCGCGGCGGATGGGGACGCTGAAGGCGCTGCTGGACTGGCACGGACGGTCGCTGATCATCCACCAGATCGTGGCGTTGCGAGAGGCGGGGGCAGACGAGGTGATCGTTGTGTTGGGGCACCGGGCGGACGAATTGCGGGCCCGGATCGGGGCGAACCGGGACGTTTACACCCTGGGGAAGGTGCGATGCGTGGTCAATGATGACTACGCGCTGGGCAAGACAACGTCGATCATAACCGGGTTGTGGGCGATGGGCCCGTCGGGTGATCCTGATGCGGCAATCATGATGCTGAACGTTGACCAGCCGCGGTCGGCCAGGGTCATCGGGCAGGCTCTGCGGGCGCACCGCAACGGGGATGGCAATCTGATTACAATTCCCACCTGCGAGGGGAAGGGGGGCCATCCGATTGTGGTGAGCCGGACGTTGTACGGCGAACTCATCGCCATCGACGAGCGGACGGAGGGTATGCGGGCGGTGACCGAACGGCATCGTGACGCCACACAGCGGGTGGAGTTGGGAGCGCCGGAGTTGCTGTGGGACGTGAACACACCGGAGCAATACCAGGCGGCGCTGAAAGCGTCGGGGGCCGGCTGACCGGCGTCGGACCGCGGATCGTGGCGGACGGCCGACCAGCGTCAGACCAACGGACGTTTCGCATGGGCGAACGTTTTTGACGGCGGGGGCAAAACTAAACCGGGGCCCGATAAACAGTCAGGGCCCCGGTTGCTGGTTTCCGTTCGTCCCGTCGCCAGGATGCGTCGGGTTGACGGGTGTTCACCCTGTCAGCGGCCGTCCAGCATCGTCATGCCGTGGCGGTCTCGCCAACAGGGCGTTTACAAGGGTAATGCCAGCTATGGTTCAGCTCGATCAGCGTGACCACTTCTAACCTCCTGTGTTGACGACGGCTTCGCCATCGGGTTGTCGGCGGGTGGCGGTTCCCTGTACCCCCAGCACCTTGAATACATAGTATACGGGATGCGGATGCTTGTCAACCCCAAATCAAATAATTGATATTTGATTTTTATGGCATCGGCGCAACGGCAAGGAAATGGTCTAAACTACGGCAAAATTGTGATGACTCCGGAGAGATGGCAGGAATGAGCGCAGCCCGCGGCAACGGCAGCCAACCGCAACGGACCGCCCCCAGCGTTTACGGCGAGGACGGCGTGACCATCATTGGCATGATCGGCGTGGTACGCGAATCCGCGGCCAACCAGGGAGCCACGTTGAGCCTGTTCGGGGGCGGGATCAACCCGGGCGCCGAAGTGCCGTCGGGGGTGGATCCGGACTACATCCTCGACTTTGCCCGCACGCACGAGGCGGCCGGTTTCGACATGGTGCTGACCGGATATTCTTCGTCGACGCCGGACGGGTTCGAGGTGGCGGGTTATGCGGCGGCGCACACCGAGCGGCTGGGTTACCTGATCGCGCACCGGCCCGGCTTCGTCGCGCCCACGCTAGCGGCGCGGAAGGCGGCCACGCTGGACCAACTGACCAACGGACGCATTGCGTTGCACATCATCACCGGGGGCAACGACATCGAGCAGCGGCAGGACGGCGACTGGCTCGACCACGATTCGCGGTACCGGCGCACGGACGATTACCTGGACGTGATGCGGCGCATCTGGACGGAGACGGAGCCCTTCGACCACGCAGGGGAGTTCTACCAACTACAGGCGGCGTACAGCCAGGCCCGGTGCCGGCAGAGTCCGCACGTACCGCTGTTTTTCGGCGGAGCGTCGGAGGCGGCGCTGGATACCGCCAGCAGGCGCGCGGACCTGTTCGCGCTATGGGGAGAGCCCAGGGCGTCCATCGCCGAACGCATCGCGGATGTGCGCCGACGGGTGGCGGCGACGGGTCGGGACCCGGCAGAAATGCGGTTCAGCCTATCGGCACGGCCCATCATCGCCGAAACGGAGGAAAAGGCCTGGCAACGGGCGGAGGAGATCCTGGCGCGGATCCAGCAGGCGACGGCGGGACGAATCACCCCGGGCGTGCCGACGCGGCCGCAGTCGGAAGGGGCGTGGCGTCTGCTGCGCTTCGCGGCGGAAGGCAACGTGCACGACGAGCGGCTGTGGATGCCCATTGCGGCGGCGAGCGGCGCATCGGGGAGCACCACCTGCCTGGTGGGCACGCCGCAGCAGGTTGCGGACGCGCTGCTGGCGTACTATGACCTGGGGTGCGGCGCGTTCATCATACGCGGGTTTGACCCGCTGGCGGACGCCGCCGATTACGGCAAAGAGCTGATACCACTGGTGAGGGAAGGAGTCGCGCAGCGCCGGCGAGTCGGGGTGTGACCGAGCACTTTCGACGGGAAGAGCGGCAAAATCCGTCCGATTTGCGCCAACGTATCTGATAGGATACCCAGTATCGAACGCCGGAGGACCCGATGGTAGATTACGCGACTCTATTCTCCAGCAACCTGCCCCGTGCGGTTGCAACGCCGCCGGGCGCCAGCGCGTCGGTGAAGTACGTCTTCTCCGTAACGAACGCCATCCCGGAGGTCGTCGACTCCGAGGCCTACCTATCGGCCATACGGTCCGGTCTGGACGCCGATGGAGCCGGCTCGCTGGCGGGGTATCCGCCGCCGGGTGGACACGTGGGCCTGCGGGAACTGGTGGCCGAGCGGTTGGCCGCGAACCGCGGGTACGAGGCCTCACCGGGCGACGTGGTGATCACGGACGGCGCCGGCGGGGCGATCACCAGCCTGTTGGAGGCGTTCATCGACCCGGGCGATGCGGTGTTGGTGGAAGAGTTCACCTACATGGGCAGCCTGCGCATGATGCTGGAACGGGGAGCCCAACCGATCCACGTGGCGGGAGACGAAGACGGGATGCTGCCCGAGGCGCTGGAGGAAGCCCTGGAGTCGCTGGAGCAGGCGGGACGGCGGGCCAAGTTCATCTGGACGATCCCGGTGTTCCAGAACCCTTTGGGGTTCACGGTGTCCGAGGGAAGGCGACGGGCGATTCTGTCGCTGGCGCAGCGGTACGGTGTCCCGATCCTGGAGAACGAATCTTACGCGGACTTCCGCATCGATGGCGATCCACTTCCGCCGGCCATGGCCGGGATGAGCGACGAGGGAGATGTCATTTACGTGTCGTCGTTCACCAAGTTGTTGGGGTGCGGGCTGCGGGTCGGATTTGGAGTGCTGCCTCCGGGCGTAAGGTCAGCGTTGCCACGGGCCAATTCCGAGAACCTGCCGCGTCGGGGCGTCAGTCACCTGGCGACCATGATGGTCTACGAGTACATGAGGAAGCACGAGGCGGAGCACATCGAAACGGTCAGGCAGGCGCTGCTGACACGTCGGGACGCGTTGCTCGGCGCGTTGGAGGAAAACTTCCCGGCGTTCTGCGAGTGGACGCATCCCCACGGCGGCATGATGGTATTCGTGCGGCTGCCGGAAGGGGCCGATACGTGGTCCACGCTGGAGAAAGCGACGGAGCGGGACGTGAAATACAACCCCGGCGGAGTGTTCCGGGCGGACCGGGGACGCAGCAACTACCTTCGGCTCACCTATAGCCACAACTCGCCGGCCGAGATACGGGAAGGCGTGGGGAGGCTGGCCGAGCTATTCAGAGAAGAGGGTTATTTCGAGGGCTAGCCAATAGTCAATCGCCTCCCGAATTGCGGGAGCAGCGGGTTGGGGGTACCAACGATGGTCGTCGCCAGTCCAACGATCAGCGTAAAAGTTGACGGGATCCCGGTCGCCGTGGCCGCAGGGGCAAGCGCGCTGGATGCCATAAACGCGGTCGGCGTTCCGCTGTCGCAACTGTGCAAGGACGCCGACATGCCGGCCATCGGGGCGTGTCGGACCTGCCTGGTTCAGATCGACGGGGTAAGAGGGTTTCCCGCATCCTGCTCGACGCCGGCGAGCGACGGGATGGTGATACGAACCGACACGGCCGACGCGAAGCGCATCCGCTCCGGCGTGATCGAGCTGACGCTGGGCATGGTGGGCGACGGGAACGGCGGCAACGGATCGATTGAAGGGTACGGTCTGCTGTCGGACGCAGCCGAGTTGCATGGCATCTCCGGCGGACGGTGGGACTCCCGGGAACGCCAGGCGACGGACGAGTCCAACCCGGTGTTCAACCTGGCGATGGACGCGTGCATCCTGTGCGCCCGGTGCGTGAACGCCTGCCAGTCCGGCCACCAGTTCATCGGCGCGATAGACGTGCTGGGAGCCGGCGGGTCGGCGCGCATCGCCACGGCGGGGGACAAGCCGCTGGCCGAGAGCATCTGCACCACCTGCGGGCAATGCCTGAGCGTGTGCCCCACGGGGGCGATCAGCGTCAAAGCACCGCCGGAGACCGGGGCGCCAGCCCACCAGGTCAAGACGACGTGTCCGTACTGCGGGGTCGGTTGCGGCATTAAGCTGGAGGTCAGCGACGCCACGGAAGGACCGGAGGCGGGCAGGATTGTCGCGTCGCACGATGATCCGGACAACCTTTCGAGCGTCGGGATGCTGTGCGTGAAGGGCCGGTTTGGCTACACGTTCGTGCAGCACGGTGATCGCATCAAACGACCGCTGATCCGGGAAGGCGAGCGGTTTGCCGGCGAGTTTCGGGAGGCGACGTGGGATGAGGCGTTGGACCTGGTAGCCTCGCGCCTGGCCGACTATCGCGGCGAGGCTTTTGGAACGCTGTGCTCCGCCAAGGCCACCAATGAAGACGGCTACGTGCAGCAGAAGTTCGCCCGCCTGGTGATGGGCAGCAACAACATCGACCACTGCACGCGGCTGTGCCACGCGCCGTCGGTGGCTGCGATGCTCACCTCGCTGGGCAGCGGGGCGACGAGCAACTCCTACACCGACTACGAGAACGCCGGCTGCCTGGTGGTGATGGGATGCGATCCCACGTCGAACCATCCGGTGGCGGCGTCGCGGATGCGGCGGGCGGTGGTGGAACGCGGAGCCAAGCTGATCGTGATCAACCCGCGCCGGATCGACATGTGCGACTACGCCGACCTGTGGCTGCGGCCGTATCCGGGGACGGACGTGGCGCTGCTGAACGCCATGGCGCACGTCGTGGTGGCGGAGGGTCTGGCGGACGACGGGTTCGTGGATGGCAGGACCGAGGGGTATGACGACTGGAGGGCGGTGATTGACGGGTACACGCCGGAGCGGGCATCGGCGATCACCGGGGTTGCAGCGGAGGACATCCGCGCGGGCGCGCGCATGGTGGCGCGGCCGCCGGTGCCACGGCACGGGGATGCCGATAGTGATCGCGGGGGCGCCTGCCTGATATGGGGAATGGGACTGACGCAGCACACCAACGGGACCGCCAACGTCCATTCGGCGCTCAACCTGGCGTTGGTGACCGGGCAAATGGGCTTCCCGGGTTCGGGCATCTCGCCGCTGAGAGGGCAGAACAACGTGCAGGGATGCGGCGACGCCGGATGCGTGCCCGACTCGCTGCCGGGGTACCAGGGTCTGCTTCCAGAGTCGGTGGAGAAGTTTGGCCGGGCCTGGCAGGCCGCCGGGGCGCTCCCTGACCAGCCGGGCCGGGTGGTCACGGACATGGTGGATTCCATTGGCGAAGCCGGCGGAGTGCAGGCGATGTACATCACCGGCGAGAACCCGCTGCTCAGCGAGCCGGACCTGAACCGGGCGGAGGGACTGTTCCGCAAGCTCGATTTCCTGGTGGTGCAGGACATCTTCATGCACGAGACAGCCGAGCTAGCGGACGTCATATTGCCCGCGACCAGTTTCGCGGAGAAGGACGGCACCTTCACCAACAGCGAACGCCGGGTCCAGCGGGTCCGGCAAGCCGTGGAGCCGGTGGGGGAAAGCAGGCCAGACTGGGCCATCATCGGGGAGCTGGCTGCGCGGTTGTGCGATCTGCTGGGCCTGCCGTGGCGGGAGCAATTCGCCTTTCAGGATCCTTGCGAGATATTCGTGGAGATGGCCGGGCTGACGCCGCAGTTGGCCGGGATCTCCTACGGGCGTCTCGACGCCGAGGGCGGTATCCAGTGGCCGTGTCCGACACCGGACCATCCCGGTACCAGCTACCTCTATCGTGACGGTTTCCCCCGGGGGGACCGGGCCAAATTCGTGGGCTACGAGCAGGGGCCGGTGGCGGTGGAGACTCCCACGGAGCGGTTCCCGCTGGTGTTGAACACCGGGCGGGTGCTGTACCACTGGCACGGCGGCACGATGACGAGGCGCGTGGGCGGACTGCTGGCGCGGATGCCGGAGCTGGAAGTGTCAATCAATCCCGTAGACGGAGAGCGGTTCGGGTTGCGCGATGGCGGGCGAGTGCGGGTCCGTTCGCGACGGGGGGAGCTGAGCGGCGTGGCGCGGTACACCTACCGGATGCGCACCGGCGAGGTCTTCATTCCGTTCGTGCGCCTGAACGACTCGGCGGCGAACTTTCTGACTAACGCGGTGTACGACCCCGATTCGCGGATACCGGAGTACAAGGTGTGCGCGGTGCGGGTGGACGCCGAAGGGTGACGGGTTTGCAGGCCCGTCACCTTACAGTCTACTGGCTGCGCAATCGGGCACGTTCACGGCCCTCGATGAAATGCACGGCCTCGTCGGGGCTGACGCGACCGACGGGTCCGCTGGCGTACATCGAACCCAAGATGGTGCCGCCGCGCCCGAGCAGCAACTCGGTGGGCTGGATGTAGCCGCCGCGGTCGTCGGACCACCAGGAACCGAGCACATCGGCCTGTTCCCGGGTGACACCGTAGGCCATCGGGTAGCTTACGCCCGACTTGGTGGCCATCTCCTGGACTATTTCCTTGGGTTCGACACTGGCGCCGATGATGGAGAGGCCCTTCCCGGCCAAAGAATCCTGTTGCGACTGCCACGCGGCCAACTGCCGCGAGCAGTAGGGTCACCACACGCCGCGATAGAAGAGCACGGCGAGGTATCGGGACGACATATCGCCGGGCAGGCTAAAGGTCCCGCCGTCGATGAGGTCCAGGGTCAGTTCGGGCAAACGGTCGCCCTGTTGCAGTTTTTCACTCATCATTTAACCTCGCGGTCGGTAGGCTGGACGCCCGAAGGGTGGTCGGCCCAGAACAGTTCGTAGATGCGTTCGGAAAGCTCTTCGCACAACACCAGTCCGGCGGCCACCTCGGTCTCGCTCTCTTCGTCCTCGTAGAAATTGGTATGCAGTGACCGGGCACTCCTGAAAGCGTTGTTGATCCATGCCTGCGTTTGCTCGTCTCCGGACTCGCCCACCAACTGGCTCAACTCGCGGAGCACGTACCAGATGGAACGGTGAGCGTGGATGATCCCTCCATGATGAGCGCTGACGGCCTTGATGGTCTCCGCGACCAAACCCCAAGCCTTGCCAGAGGCTTGGGGCAGATCGCCGTCAACATTGAGGTGACGCGAGGCGCTGGCGCGGAAATCTGCGCTCAATTGAGCGTATTTAACCGGCGACCTGCCACCGTCTCCCGGTTGGGCCGGGTCTCTCGCGTCAGCCAAACCGCGCGCCACGGCGGCTGCGATTTCTCTCTCGCCGAAAGCCACGGAGTTCAACGTGGTCAGTCGCCGACCGCTTCGGCGGTGGTGGACTTGAGGCGCTCGGGCCACCACGGGTCATCGTATTCGTTGAACATGCCCTTGATGTGGGGCATGACCTCGTTGGCGAACAGGTCGGTGTTCTTGCGGACCAGCTCGGGGGGCATGCTGCCGATCTGGAGGAGGACCATCAGGTGGCCGACGCGCAGCAGATCGCACGCCTCTTCCAGCTTGCGGCGGACGGTCTCCGGGCTGCCGCCGATGACGTGGCCCTGTTCGATGTAGTCCTTCCAGGTGTTCTCCTGGGCGGTGCGTTGGGCTTCTTCACCCATCTGCGGACGCAGGGACTTGCGGATGGACTCGAGGGACCGATAGCCGGGGGACTCGGCGAAGGGCGGGTACACGCGAAGCATCTTTTCGTAGAAATACTTGACGTGCTGCTCGTAGTCCTGCTCCGCCTGCTCGTCGGTCTCGGAGACGCATACCAACTGCAGGAAGCCGAGGCGATGCGGGTTGTCGTCCATGCCGCGCTCGGCGACGCGCTCCCAGTATCCCTTGACGATGTTGTGGCCGCGGAGGTAGCCGTAGTAGGACAGGTAGCAATAGACGTAGTCGCGGTCCAGAACCCAGTCCCAGGTTTCCAGGCTGCCGGAGCCGGGGATCCAGACCGGCGGATGCGGCTCCTGCATCGGCCGCGGCCAGATGCTGATGTAGCGCAGTTTGTTGTACTTGCCGTTGAAGATGGTGGGCTGGTGCTGGGTCCAGGCCTGCATGATGACGTCGTGGGCCTCGGTGTGGCGGTCACGCAGGGTGATTGGGACCTGGCCGTAGGAGAAGGTGGTGTCCATGGCGGTGCCCACGGGGAAGCCGGCGACGAGGCGACCGCCGGACAGGACGTCCAGCATGGCCATCTCTTCGGCGACGCGCAGGGGCGGGTTGTAGAGGGCGAGGCTGTTGCCCAGCACGATCACCGCGCCGTTATTGGTGGAGTTGGCGAGCACCGAGGCGATCAGGTTCGGCGACGGCATGATGCCATAGGCGTTGTTGTGATGCTCGTTAACGCAGATCCCGTCGAAACCGACCTCGTCGGCGTAGCGGAGTTGGTCGATGTACTGGGCGTAATACTCGTTGCCCTTGGCGGGGTCGAAGTTTTCATTGGGCAGATCGACCCAAGCCGAGTGGTGCTGCTGAGCGAAATCATCCGGCAGGTCCTGGTAGGGCATCAGGTGGAAGAAAGAGACTTTCATGGCAGGTTACCTCGGCGACACGTGGGCCGTCGCAATCGAATGAGCGGATTTTAGCATGGCGACGTTGGCGGATCGGGCCCGGGGCCGGGCCCGATCCGCGGGAAGCGCTACGGATCGATCAGTCGGTGAGCCAGGACTTTACGGCGGTAATGAAGTCGGACGGGTTGTCCTCAAACACCATGTGGCCGGCGCGTTCGATGTTGACCATGCTGCCCTGGGCCAGGGTGTCCACCATGCGGTCGGCGGTATCCTGGGTGAGCAGGTCGGTTTCCGTGCCGCGAACCACCAGGGTAGGGCAGGTGATGTTTTCCAGCGCGGGCCAGAGGTCAGCGGCGGGAGCGGCGGTGCCGTTGATGCGCTGCTCGCGGATGGCGGGGTCGAATTTCCAATCGATCTTGCCGTCGGGTAGTTGCCGGGTCTGTCCCGCGAGGCGGCGGCGCATGACGGGTTCCGACGCGAAGCGGTTCGCCGCCTGGACGTGGGCCAGCGCGTCCTCGAAGTTATCGAATCCAGGCGGGAGTCCGCGCAGTTCTTCGGTGATGCGGTTGCCGCCGGTGGGTTCGATGCGCGGGCCGATGTCCACGATGCAAAGGCGTTCCAGCCTTTCGGGATGGGCACCGGCGAAAGCCAGGCTGTTGCGGCCGCCCATGGAGTGGCCGAAGAGGACAAACGTTTCCAGGCCGATGGCATTGACGAAACCGAGCAGGTCGGCGACGAAAGCATCGCCGGAATAGTCGCCGCCCGGAGCATGGTCGGTGTCGCCGCGCCCGCGCTGGTCGACGGCATAGACGTGATAGTCGCCGCACAGGCATTCCGCGACGTCGTCCCAAACGTGGGCGTGCCCGCGCAGGCCGTGCAGGAGGACGAGCGGAGGATTGCCCTCGGCGCCCCAGTCGAGATAATGCAGGTTGATGCCGTTGGCGGTGACGGTCCGGCTCTTGGGTTGTACTTGGGTGGTCATGTCAATTCTCCTCGCTAATTCTTGGAGCGTGAAAACAGGGAACCGATGGGTCCGAAAACTGAGCGTTGGAAGCTGAATGTGGCCGTAGGCGTGTGATCAGGGACGACAAATCCTGGCGGAGGGGTGAACAGATCGGGATGACTCTCGCGCAACTCGGCAGCTACGTTCGGATGTATCCCCGTAGTCCGGTACAAAGAGCGCGCTTCACTCAATTGCCCTGCGGTATAGCCAGTGGCGAATTTCAAGTCAGCGTTAGTCAGGTCCGCGCCGTCGAAATTCACGCCGTCCAGTTTGCTATGGCGTAGGTTAGAGGAAACAAGTTTAGCGTTGGACAGATTGGCCTCGATGAGATCCGAAGCGACCAGTTGCGCATTGGTCAGGTCGGCTTCCTGTAGCAAGGCCTGGTATAAGTTCGCGTTGTTGATCGACGAATTTCGGAACACGACTCGTTGCAAATCGGACTGAACGAACCGACTATTGCTGAAATCCAGATTGTCCAGCAACTTGCCCTGCAAGTTCTCACGACTGAGTTCGCGGCCCATCTTCCGCATTTTGGTCATAGTAAACACCTCCATCCCGGGTGTCTTGATTCAGCATCCGGGTGGTGATATCCCACTCATCTCTATCTTCGTCCTGGTCAAGCGATTTGGAATGGGCATCCACCAAGTCGAACACTGTCCGACGGTAATCCGACGCATCCCGCGCAATGTGGTTTAATTGGTGAAGGCTGCCTATCCTGATAACTTTTTGCTCGCTGCCCAAGTTGACGATGGCGGAGTTCAGTCGTTCGGTGATATTGCCCAATGCCGTCAACTCGGTGGTGCGCTCCGCCGACGTTGCGCGACGGTTGGCGACGTGTATTTGCCAGATTAGTAGAAGACCGCCGACTGACAGCAGATACACTCGCACTATATCAAGTTTTTCACTCGCAGGCAGTCCCACATATCCGGTGACCGCGTCCAACTTCCACCACAAAATACATAACCCCGCCACGGCCAGCGCGCCGACGACCGCCACCGGCAGCGCCAGTCGTAAAGTTGTTCCCCATTTTGACGACATCGAAGGTTAGCCGTCGCATGGTGAAGCGCTCTACTTGAGCTGCCAATTGGGGCGGCGCTTTTCGGCGAAGGCGCGCGGGCCTTCTTTGCTGTCCTGCGTGGTGAGGATGTAGTCGTAGGCCACGTAGGTCTTGGCGCTGATTTCGGCAATGGACATGTCGAGGCTGCTGTAGGCGAGGTCCTTGATGGTCCGAACCGCCAAGGGCGCGTTCTGCGCGATGCTCTCGGCCATTTTGACGGCTTCGGGTACGAGTTCGTCGGCGGGAACCACCTTGTTGAGGAAGCCCATTTCCCGGACCCGTTCGGCAGGCAGGAGGTCGGCGGTCATGACGAGTTCCAGGACGTTGGAGATGCCGATCATCTTGGTGAGCTCGACGGCGAAGGGCGGCATCAGGCTCCACTTGGTCTCGGTGATGCCGAGTCGGGCGTTGTCGGCCGCCAGGCGAACATCGCACATCTGGGCGATGGACCAACCGCCGGCAGCGGCGGCGCCGTTGACCGCGGCGACCAGGGGTTTGGCTGGCCGCTCCCACATGTGGGGCTTGTTGGGCGACATGCTGTTTTCGGCGCGCGCCTGCACGCCTTCGGCGTTGTCGGAGGCACGCTCTTTCAGGTCTCGACCGGAGCAGAAGTTTCGGCCGGAGCCGGTGACCACGGCCACCCAGGCTTCATCATCCTCATTGTCGAAGTGGTTGATGACCTCCTGCAGCTCGCGCCGGAGTTGCCGGTTGATGGCGTTGGACGACTCGGGCCGGTTGAGCGTTATGACCGCCACGTGGTTGTCGGTCCCGGTCTTTTCGTAGAGGACGGTTTCAGGCATAACGGCGAAGTCTCCTTCGGTTGGGGGATTCTAGGGATTGGGGTTTTCTTGGGATCACACGGGCATCAGGCGTAGTGGCCCAGGAACTGACCGCCGATGACGTGCACGTGGCCGTGGGACTGGCTCTGCAAACCATCGTAGCCAAAGTTGGACAGGATCCGGAACCCGTTGGGGCAGTACATGCAGCCGAGGGTTGCCGCCACGTCACCCAGGCGGGTCATGATCCCGCTGCTCCACATTTCGAGTTGGGACATGTGGCGGCGTGGCATGACGAGCAACATTACCGGAACCCACGTCAGGCGGTTGACGATGGCGATCAGGTCGTTGTCGAGATAACGGATACGGGCCGGTTCGCGTCCAGCGACGATTTCACAGAATACGCAGTTGGTGGGTTCAGAGCTCATGTGAGTGTCTAGAAAGGTCCTCGGAAATGCGCAGTTGGGTGGTCAGCGTGCGTTGGGGTGACGTTGGTCCAGTTCGCCTGATTACTATACGTATTGCGTGTTTGCAGTGTCAACGAGGGAGGTGGTGGCGCCGGGTGCGTGGCGGCTGACGCGCCATGGGCGTGTGGTATCATTGCGCCCGTTACACCCTCGTACACCACCTGTGCCCATCCGTGACATGTACCGTCTGGCAATTCTGACCATCAGCAGCTCGGGCGCCCGAGGGGAGCGCGAGGATACCGGCGGACAGGCGATACGCGACAAGCTGCCCCCTCCCGATTACGAGGAAGTGCGCTACGAAGTGGTGGCGGACGACGCGGACACGATCACCGGCAGGATCAGCGAGTGGGCCGATTCCGGAGAGGTGGACCTGATCGTCAGCACGGGCGGGACCGGGATGGGTCGGCGGGATGTTACTCCTGAAGCCGCCGTGCGGGCCATGGACCGGGAAGTGCCGGGGATGGCCGAGACGATGCGGGCGCAGACGCTGAAGTTCACGCCCATGGCGATGTTGAGCCGTTCGGTGGTGGGCATTCGGGGACAGACGCTGATCATCACGCTGCCGGGGAGCCCTCGCGGCGTGGGCGAGTGTCTCGACGTCGTCCTGCCGGTGCTGCCGCACGCCATCGAACTCCTGCAGCGCGAGTCGGTGCAGGAACACCCGCGCTAATCGCAGATCGCCAATCCATAGATCATCCATCCGTAGTTCATCATCCGCCAACGTTGCATCAACCGGAGACCACCGCAAAATGAGCACCGACGCCCAAACGAACGAAGCCGCTCCCGTCTACTGGCCACGGGTCAAAGAACTGCTGGACGTGATCATGGAACGCTGGATAGAGCGGCACGGAAGGCAACCCTACCCCGGCATACACGAATACTGGTGGGAGACTCCGGAGGAGTTGGCCGCGTCGGTGTTGAACGGTTTTCCGTCGATTGAGCCGGGGGTGCCTGGAGTGGACACGCATCTGGTGCGTTCGCTTCGCCTGGGTTGCGGGACCTTCGGCCGGATGCCGCTGCGAGGTCCGTTCCTGTCGCGCGCGGAGGCCGCGGAGGTCGCCGCCTGGATCGACGCCGGGATGCCGAAGGGTCCAGAGGACTGATCTCAAGTCGTCGACCCTGTCGGCGTGTTCCGCCAGAACGGGAGACACGCCACAGATAAGAATAGGGGCGAATGATCATTCGCCCCTACTGATCAGGAATTGCCGTTCGCTGCTAGAGCAGCACGGGCTCCTTTTCCTTCTGGTAGACCTGGATGCGGCCACGGGTGTGGTCGAGAATCGCGATCTGGCCGGAAGAGGTTACGCGCACCGCGCACGGGTTGGCAAAAATCTTTTCGAAGGTGCCGCTGTCGTGCGTGATGGCCATGGTCCGCTGGCGGATCATGTCGGGGTTGGAGTTGAGCTTGCTCTTGCCCCAATCCGAGATCTGGTGGTCACCCTTCAGCTGGGCGCGGAAGCGTCCATCAGGGGCCAGGATCTGCACGCGGTCGTTCTCGCGGTCGCAGACGTAGATGTCGCCATCGTTGTCGACGAACACGGCGTTGGGCCGCTTGAACTGGCCAGGGCCGTCGCCGCTGGTTCCGTAGCTGGCCTGCCACTCACCGGCCTGGGTGAACACCTGGATGCGGTCGTTGCGCCAGTCGGCGACGTAGACGAGGCCGTCCTGGTCCAGGCAGATGCCCCAAGGCATATTGAACTGGCCGTCGCCGGAGCCGGTTTCACCAAACTGGCTCTTGAAAGAGCCGTCGAGGCCGTAGCTCTGGATCCGGTTATTCTTGCTGTCCACGACCCACATGGTGTCGCCGACAATGGCGATGCCGGACGGGGCGTTGAACTGGCCGGGGCCGCTGCCCGCCTCGCCCCAATGGGACACGTAGTCGCCGTCTTCGGTGTAGATGGTGATGCGGTTGAGCCACTCGTCGGCGACGTACAGCTTGTTGTCGCCGTCCAGGGCGCAAGACGTGGGCCAGTACATGTCGCCCGGCGCCTCGCCGAACTGGCTGAACTCGCTCACGTAGTCTTCATCCAGCGTGGCGACGGTGACGTGCACGCCGTCGGGCCGGTTTTCGTACGAGCGGTTCAGGATGTAGACCTTGCCTTCCTGGTCAATAGCCATGTCCACAGGGTTGCGGAAACCGGTTCCGTTGAACTCGTTGCGGCCCACGGAATGGCTATAGGTGAAAGCAGTGTCCACGAGGCCAAACAGATGGGTACTCATAGACTTCCCTCTCTTGTCGGTGGTCAGTTGTCAGGATAGGGCGGAGGATTGGCCCGCAGGCGAGGACCCTCCGCCCCGATTGGCGCGATACCGTTGGCCTACAGGAAGGGAACCTTCTCGAAGACGCCGCGGTTGATGGGGTTGGAGTCGAGACCCATCCAGTCTTCCAGGATGGTCGAGTAGACCTGGCGGAAGTCCATGTTGGCCCTGAGGTTGCCGCCCTCTTCCTGATCGGCCGGAGCCAGGGAAGGATAGACGCCGTAGATGCCGCCCTTGACCTTTTCGCCGACGGCGAAAGCTACGGAGCCGGCGCCGTGGTCAGTGCCGGAGCCGTTGTCACCGATGCGGCGACCGAACTCGGAAAACATGAACGTGATGACGTTGTCACTGGCGTCGTGCTCCCGCAGGTCGGTGATGAAGGTGTCAACGTTGGCGGACACGTCAGTCCACAGGCTGCTATGCAGCTGGGACTGGTTGGCATGGGTGTCGAAACCGTTGTAGGGGCTGGTGGTGAAGAGCACGCGGGTACCCAGGTCAGCCAGATGGGTCTGGGCGATGTTCCTCATGTACTGGCCGACGGTGGTGCTGGAGTACTCCACGTTGGAGGTGTACTTCGGCGGCGCGGTGGCCAGGATGTCAGCGCCGATGCGGGCGTAGGTGCCCGTGGAGCGCAGGTAGTCGTTGACGAAACCCTGCCCGACGGTGGGAGCGTAGATCTTGCTGAAGAGATCCAGGGCCTCGGCGCGCTGGTCATCACCTTCGATGCCGGTGAGCAGGCCGTAGGTCTCGAGGTTGCCGACGGAGGCGACGGGCACGCCTTCCTTGGCGAGGGCGCGGGGGAGGCCGCGGCCGAAGTTGACGCCGGTGAGGCCTTGGCCTTCGTTCTTCGGGTCCAGCTCTTGGATCACCTGGCCCAGCCAGCCTTCGGTCCCGATGGTGTCGGGCTCGCAGGTGTGCCAGATGTCCATGCTGCGGAAGTGGCTGTACGAGGGGTTGGCGTAGCCGATGCCGAGGAAGACGGCGAGCTTGCCCTCATCCCAATACTTCTTCAGAGGAAGCATGGTGGGGTGCATGCCGATTTCGCCATTCAGGTCGATGACCGATTCGGCAGCCACGCCCAGGTTCGGGCGAAAGTCGCGGTAGTGGCCGTCGTTGTAAGGAATGACGGTGTTCAGGCCGTCGTTCCCGCCGGACAGCGAGAGCACCACCAGAACGTTGTCTTTGTTGGTAGAGACCATTTGACAGTCCTCCATTTGGTGTATCTGGTCGTAGTGATGGTAGTTGGCCGGTCCGACGCCGGATTTAGCAGGCACTGGGCCGGCCAACAGCAGGATGCTTCGCTGATTACTCGAACTGGAACTCCGAGGTCGAAGCGATGATCTGGAACATCTCGCCGGAGCGGCGGGTGAACTCGGCACGCTCAGCGTCGGTGCCGTGGGTCAGGTCGCCGCCACGGCCGGCGTGGGTGACCAACTGCTCACGGGTGTCGTCGCTGAGGTTGAGGCAGCCGACCAGGTCAGCACAGCTATCGACGAACTGCTCGGGGGTCAGGCTGTCACCCTGGCCAATCAGCCGGGAGATCATGCTCTGGACGCCGGGGAGCTCGGTCCGGCCCAGGTAGTCGGCGGCGAAGTTGATGCGCTCGACCAGGGTACCGGAGTCGATCCACTCGTGGCCGGTGTGCCAGCCTTCGACGGTGGGCGGGTTCATGAGGTCCATGCCCATGTACTTGGGCTCCTGGCTGAGTTCGAACATACCAGGCTTGATCTCGTCGCGGTGATCGCCGACCATGCGAAGGGTTCCGGCGACCATCTCGGCCGGGTTCTTCACCTTGGCGTAGCGGGCGTTCTTGAATGCGTCGGAGTTGAACAGGGTGCGGAGCATCTCGGTGACGTTGTACTCGTTGTCGAAGTACGCCTGCTCCAGATCGGACAACAGCGTCTCGTCCTTGGGCGGGGTCTGCCGCCAGCTGGGAACGGGAACCTCGTCGGCGACGAAGTAGTTGTACAGGTGCCGGGAGATGAACCGAGCGGTGGCCCGGTGGGCGGCGATCATATTCAGGATGTCGTCGCCGTTCCAGTTGCCGGTCTGACCGAGGAAGGTCTTCTCGGAGGCGTCGTGGTCGGCCGGGTCAAACCGGAATTCCCAGGGGCTACGGCCGTAGGGGAACGGAGGATACGGAGGGGCGATGTTCCAACCGGTGAAGGCGCGCGCCGTGGTCTTGACGTCGTCCTCGGAGTAGTTGAAGTCGCCGTTCATGCCAACGCCCATGGAAAACAGTTCGAGCAGCTCGCGGCCATAGTTCTCGTTGATGGCGGCCTTGTGGCTCTCGCTGTTGTCCAGGTAGTAGACCATGGCGGGGCTGGTGGACAATTCCATCAACAGTTCCTGGAAGCTGCCCATGCCCCGGTCCCGGAACATCTGGACCATGCGGCCCATTTCCTCGCCGGAGTCGATCTTGGAGTGGCCAGCGCAGAAGATCATGTGCCAGAAGAGAGCCATCTTCTCTTTGAGCTGGTACTCGGTGTTGACCATGCGATACACCCAGTTCTGGATGTTGATCTCGATGGCGCCCGGGTGGTTGTAGGTGGGGTGATAGCGCAGCATCAGGTCGTCTTCAACGCCCGAGGTGTTGCCGGGGTTCAGCAATTCCTCCACCACGGTGTCATAGCCCTTCGCAGCGGCGGTTTCGATCTCGTCACGGCTGGCGTTGAAGCCGGCCCGGCGGAGAAGGTGCGCCATCAGTGCGACGTCGTTGCTTCCTGCCATTGTTTCCTCCTTTGGTGTACCTTGGGGACGGGGTCCCGATCGGCCGATTCTTTGTGGTTCAAATATACCGCAAGTACAAACGTACCGGCAATACGGAACGGTTTGATCCGCCGTCCCTATCGCGGAACGATTATCAGTTTAGAATCGTATCGCCGGAAGGGTCGAATGTCAATAAGTTTACGATTGAACGTGGCGCGCATTCGCACCAGTTATCCTGATCCGGGAGCCGTCCACCGGCGGCACGCGGCGAGGGTTGCCGGCCAGTTTAGCCGAGGCGAAAACGCTTGAACACTTCGGCATATTCCACGCCAATTCTGGGACCGTCGCGGCGGCGCCATTCGCGCAGGTGATGGTCGGCACCGGCGTGGTCCACCTGGCTGCGGTGGGCGCGGAGGGCGGCGACGGCCGTCTCCATGTGATCGGTGACGTCCACGAAGTGATCGGGACTGGTACGGCCCATAACCCAGATCTCGCGCACCTTGTGGGGTTCCAGGCCTTCGTCGGCGATGAGCTCGGGGAAGGTGAGTGGGTCGCGCGCCGACGGGTAAACGGCACCCATGGCAGCGTCACCGGACGCGAAATGATCGGGGTGATCGATGTAACCGGCGCCGTCGAGGTTGCGAACGGGGTTCATGCAGACCAGCACGTCGGGACGGTGCTGGCGGATCTGCCTGGTGATGGCCTTGCGCAGTTCCAGGTTGGATTGCAGGTAGGCATCGGGAAAGCCCAGGAAGACCACCTCCGACAGGCCGAGGACACGGCCGGCCTCCTCCTGCTCGGCGCGGCGGGATGCGATGACCTCTTGCGCGGAAACGTCCGGGTCGGAGGTGCCCTTGCTGCCGTCGGTGCAGATCACGTAAACGACGTGCATGCCCTCGTCGCACCAACGAGCCACCGTCCCGGAACAGCCCCACTCGGCATCGTCCGCGTGGGCGACCACGACCATGGCGCGGTGGAAATCTTCGTTATTGCTGTCGGTCAAAATCGCACCACCTGCGGAGGACCCGGGGTACACGAACGGGTTCGAGGCTCAGAGGTGAGCCGGCGCCGCGGCGTCTCCGGCGGCGCCCGTATCACGAACTCGGGTCATTATGTGAAGGGTGAAACCCAACCCGGCACCGATCAAGGCCGCGCCGGAGGCCATTGCGAAAGACCATCTCAGCGTGCCGGTGGCGTCGGCGATTGGGCCGGATATTGCGGGAGAGATTGTACCCCCGATGCCCGCTCCCATGCCCATCAATCCGAATGCGGCCGGGGCCATAAAAACGGGCACAAAGTCGCCGGCCGCGGCCGCGCAGATGGTGTATGTCGCGCGCAGGGCCAACCCCGCCAACACCGAAGCGATGATGAAAAAGACCAATTCAGGCATCAACCAGAACAGGGCGTGGCAGGCGACTTCGATCAGGAACGTCGCACCGAACGCCAGACCGCGGCCAACCCGGTCGGACAGCGCGCCGGCTCCGACGCCGCTGCCGATGCTGAGAATGCCGATGAGCATGAACAGCGCGCCCACCACCGCCACATCCGTTCCGTGTTCGACCTCCAGGTAGGCGCCGTAGCTGGAGGTGAGGATGCCGTGCACGAACCCGGAGCAAAACGCCATGCCGGTGATGAGCCAAACGTAGGGATTGGTGTAGACCTGGACCGGCCAGCCGGCGGGGCCGCTGCGGGTTGGGTGCTGCCGCGCAGTTGCGATTGCCGGCGGCCCGGCCGACGACTGGGCCACGGCGGGCGGCGCTCCCCGAATGAAGCCGACGCACACCAGCCCGATCAGGACACTGGTCATGGCCAGCACGTACCAGGTGTATCTCCAGGCCTCGTCGCCGAACACGCCGGTGAGCGGCGGGACAATGACGCCGGTGAAAATTATCGCCAGGCTGCCTCCCGAGGCGGCGATGCCGGCAGCAACACCGCGGTCGTTGATGCGGAACCAGGGAGCCAGCATCCCCATCATGGGAGTCAGGGCGGCGCCTGACGAAACACCCACGGCAACCATGGCCATCAGGGCTACCCAATAGCTGGGCGACCAGCCCAAGAGGGCCATCGACGCGGCCTGCACGAAAATGCTGGCGATAACCATCCACCGCCCGCCGTAACGCGAGGCGGCCGCGCCTGACAGCAAGCCGGACACGACGCGGGAGATCGACAGGGCCACCACGAGCACGAATACCGTGGTGTAGGACAGCTCGAAGGTGCTCTTCATCCCCGGGATGGTGAGCGCCTGAACGTAGAGGGAAAAGCTGGTGATCAGGTTGACCGCCAGCGATACGGCCAGGATCACGGCCGCATAGGTGCGCAGCCAGTGGGGAATCAGGGCAGCGGGGATGAATGCCATCGGCGGATCGACAAGGACGGGAGGGCAGCGACGGGGTGCGGGACGTGGGTTGCGGAATGATAGCACAGGGGCGGCGCGACCCTCGTTCCCGATACCGGGCCGGCTGATAAAATAGATTGTGATATATCGGCTCCGGCAGCACGGTGCTGCGGCGACGATGGATCTAGATGGGTCGGCGGAGGGACACAGGACTGCCATGGATGACGACGTTTTCGTCGCGCGGGTGGAAGACGGGTTGGAGCGCGTCACGAACAGGGATGTGGAGCTCCGGGTGAACGAAGAGGAGCCAACTTACCTTGAGGTCGGCCTAGACGGTCTGGCACCGCGGGTCGCGCTGGCGCGTGACCAAGGCCGGATCACGGTGTGACGATGGATCCGCGGGCGGAGGACGCCGAGCAGCCGGAAACGGTAAGCGAAGGGCAGGGAGCGCCGGCCTACGAACCCCTGCCGCCACCGCCGCCGGTTCCACCGGAGGCGCTCAAACCCTGGTACTACCAGGGTTGGTTCCTGGTGCCGACCTTCGTTTGGTGGCCGTGCACGGCAATCCTTTTCATACGGTCGCCCTGGCATAACGGCGTGGTCAGCGGGGCACTGTCGTGGGCGTGGATCATCGTGGGCGGCGGGTTCATTTTTCTGCGGCTGCAATACCACTGGCAAAACGGCGAGCCGGCCATCGTGGATCCCACGCTGTGGGCGCTGGCAGCGCCGGGGATCGTGCTGACGGTGATCACGCAAACGCTGTGGCTGACGCGCGACCGCCCGCGTATTCGGCGCATCCGAAACACCGGCGGGTTTGCGGCCTACGAGGATGAGGCCAATGATGGGTCGACCAGGGCTGCGATCCAATCCGCCCCCCCGGAGAGGCGCCGGCGGGCGAACCGGGGCGGCGTCCGCAGCCGGCGACGACGGCGATGAGGACCGGACGCCGGAGAGGTCAGGCGGCGGCGGCACCCACTGGCAGACCTTCGACCAGGCCCTGAACCATCTCGACGCGCTCGTCGGTGGTTGAGAATGCCATCCCCATGGGGGTGATGCCGATATATTTGGACTTGCTGGCGTCGATGTCGGTACCGTCACCGCCGGCCAGGACCGGGCGATTGCGCGAGATCCAGTAGCGGCGGTGGCCGAAGGACTCCTCGGAACGCACGGATTCGCCGTAGGCTCGCCCGCCCAGACGGGTAACCTTGACGCCAGCGATCTGGTCCGCGGGCTCGTTGGGAACGTTGACGTTGAGGAAATAGGCCGGGGAGACCTCGGGGGCGTCGGCCAGCCGGCGGGCCAGATGCGCTACCACCTGCGCCGCGAGCTGGTACCGGGGGGCCTGGACGGATCCCACCGAGATGGCGATGGTCGGGTAGCCGCGAACCCAGCCTTGCACCGCCGCCCCCACGGTGCCGGAAACGATCACGTCCCAGCCCAGGTTGGAACCGCGGTTAATGCCGCTGACCACGAGGTCGGGTTTGGGGGTGACCAGGTTTTCGAGAGCCAGGATGCAGGCGTCGGCCGGGGTGCCCTGGACCGCCCATGCGGTAATGGGATGGAGCGGCGCGAGCGTGGCATCCGGAGCCGGTACGCGCACGGCGTCGGCGCTGCGGGGCGGCGTATCGTCGCCGGGGGCAAACTCGGCCAGGTACTGTTCGGCCGGCACGGAGTGGACGAACAGGGGGGAGTGCAGGGTCATGGACGCGCCCACGCCGGACTGTTCGCGGTCGGGCGCAACCACTGCGACCTCGCCGACTTCGGCCAGAGTGCGCGCCGCCGCCCAGATACCGGAAGCGTGAATACCATCATCATTCGTGAGCAGGATTTTCAAAAGATAGCCTCTACGTTCAATACGGGCCGATCATACTCGAGGTCGCAGCGGAAGGTCAGGAAGCCAGTGACATCAAACTGGCCGCCGTAGCGTTTACGGCGGCCAGTCCAATTGCCGGATTATCCCAACAACCTAGTGGTGCGCCAGGCTGATGGCGTGGAGGAGGGCGTGCTTGACCTCCACGGGAGCGACGCCGGAACGGAACTCCGCGGAGGCGAACACATCGCCGATTATGTCCACTCCGGAGAGATCCTCACTGAGCCGCGCCGTCGCATCGCCGATGCTGGACGCGGTGAGCGTCGTGCCGGACAGAGCCTGTTCCACGGCCACTGCCTTCACGGGACGCGGGGTCAACCCGCCCACAGCCACGGAAGCGGCGGTGCAGCGGTCACCGTCCATGGTTACGACCACGGCGCCACCGACGACGGCGTAGAAACTGGCCGGGTGGGACATCTTGGCGTACTCGGCGCGCTGATTAGCGGCCACGGTCGGCACGCTCACCGTGGTGATGAGCTCATCTTCGCCCAGAACGGTGGTAAATGCGTCCTCGATGAGGTCGGCCACGGCGATGTTCCGGCTTCCCGTGGGTCCCTGCGCCGAGACGCTGGCGCCCAATGCCGTGAGCACGGTGGCCCAATCGGACGCCGGGTCGGCGTGGGCGAGGTTGCCGCCGATGGTGCCTCGGTTCCGGACGGCCGGATCGCCGATGCCGCTGGCAGCCTCGGCCAACATACCGTTGGAGCGCTGAACGTCGGCGGACGCAGCGATCTCAGCGTGGGTGGTCAACGCACCGATGTTGATGGTGTTGCCGGTCACCGTGATACCACGCAGGTTGGCGATGCCGCCGATGTCGATGACGATCTCGGGGCGGGCCAGCCGGAAACGCATGAGCGGGATGAGGCTGTGGCCACCGGCCAGGAGTTTGGCTCCCGGGTTTTCGGATAGCAACTGCACCGCTTCCGCGATGGAACCGGCCTTCCGGTATTCAAACTCTGCTGCAAACATTGCAATCAGTCCTCCTGTGCCGGCGCCGGTTAGTGATTGTGCCCATGACCATGGTCATGGCCGTGACCGCCGTGGTCATGTCCGTGCCCGTTGCCGCCGTAATCGCTGGCCTGGATCGCGCGCCAAACCTTTTCAGGCGTGAGCGGCATGTCCAGTCCGGTGATACCCAGGGGCTTGAGGGCGTCCATGACGGCGCTGTAGATGGCGGCGGTGGACGCGATGGTTCCGGTCTCACCGATGCCCTTCACGCCCAGGGGATTGTGCGGCGAGGGGGTGACGGTGGAATGGACTTCAATATCCGGCACCAGGTGAGCGCGCGGTATCGCATAGTCCATCATCGTTCCGGTGAGCAATTGCCCGTTGTCGTCGTAGACCGCGCCTTCCCAGAGGGCCTGGCCGGCTCCTTGTACGACGCCACCGTGAACCTGGCCTTCGACGATCATGGGATTGATCTGCGGGCCACAGTCGTCGACCGCGACGTAGCGATCGAGGGTGATGTGACCGTTATCCGGGTCAATACTCACGATCGCCGCGTGGGCGCCGAAGGGGTAGCTGAAGTTGGGCGGGTCGTAGTAGGTGCTGGCTTCCATCCCGGGCTCGATGCCGGCGGGAAGGTTCCAGGCCACGTTGGCCTGAAGGGCGACGTCCTGGATGCTCTGGGAGCGATCACGGGCGCCGCGCACGAAGAACTGGCCGTCCTCGTACTCGATGTCGGCCTCGTCGGCTTCCAAAAGGTGCGCCGCGATGATCCGTGCCTTGTCGCGGAGTTTGCGCATGGTGAGGGCGACCGCGGCGCCGCCGACCACGGTGGTGCGGCTGCCGTAGGTTCCCCAGCCCATGGGAGTGATGTCGGTGTCGCCGTGGATCACTTCCACATCATCGACATCAACGCCGATCTCGTCGGCGACGATCTGGGCGAAGGTGGTTTCCTCGCCCTGTCCGTGGGGAGAGGTGCCGATGAACACGTTGACCTTGCCGGTGGCATAGATGCGCACGGTGGCGCTTTCCCAGAGGCCGCCGCCGAAACCGACCGCGCCGGCCACCTGTGAGGGGCCCAACCCGCAGATCTCGCAGTAGCAGGCGACGCCGATGCCCCGAAGGGTACCGCGTTCGCGCTCGTGGGTCTGGTCATGGCGGAACTGATCGTATCCGATGTGGCCGAGGAGTTGGTCCAGGGCCGCGGTGTAGTTGCCGCTATCGTAGGTGATGCCGATGGCGACATCGCGGTTGTTGTCGAAGGGCTCGATCAGGTTGCGGCGGCGCACTTCGACAGTGTCGATGCCGACGGCTTCGCCGACCTTGTCCATCAGGCGTTCCAGCAGGAACGTGGCCTCGGGGCGGCCAGCGCCGCGGTAGGCTTCGACGGGGGTGGAGTTGGTGAACACGCCGTAGATGTCGGCCTTGATGTTGGCGATGTCGTAAGGGCCGGAGTACATCAGGCCGTGGAGGATCGTCGGGATGCCGGGCGCGGCGGTGGACAGGTAGGCGCCCATGCCGGCGTAAACCACGCTGCGGACGGCGCTGACCTTGCCGTTGGCGTCGGCCGCCATCTCCACGTATTCGACGTGGTCGCGGCCGTGGGTGGTGGCGATGTAGTTCTCGGAGCGGGTCTCAGTCCACTTGACGGGGACGCCGAGCTTCATGGAGCAGAAGGCGGCGATCATTTCCCAAGGGTAGACCGCAATCTTGGCGCCGAAACCGCCGCCCACCTCGGGGGCGATCACCCTGATCTTGTGCTCCGCGATCCCGGTGACCAAGCAGGTGATGAACCGGGCGATGTGCGGGTTCTGGGTGGTGTTCCATAGCGTCAGTTCGCCCATGGCAGACGCCCACGAAGCAATGGCCGAGCGGGTTTCCATCGGAGTAGGGATGAGCTTCTGCTGGTTGATGGTCTCGCTGACCACGATGGCAGCATCGGCGAAAGCGGCGTCGGTGTCACCGCCGGCCGCTACCCAGTGGAACGCCTGGTTGTTGGGAGCGTCTTCGTGCAATTGGGGAGCGCCGTCGGCCAACGCACCCTCCGGGTTGATGACGGAGGGAAGCGGAGCGTAGGAGACGTCGATCAACTCGAGGGCGTCCTCGGCCTGGTAGCGGTCTTCGGCCACCACCACGGCCACGGCGTCGCCGACATAACGCACGACTTCAGAGGCAATGGCGGGGTAGGCGACGGCTTTCAGGTCGGAGTCGGGAATGGCCCAGGCGCAGGGAATGGGGTTCAGCACGCCTTCAATGTCAGCGCCGGTGTAGACGGCGAGCACGCCGGGCGAGCCCTGAGCCGCGTCGGTGTTGATGCCGGTGATGCGGGCATGGGCATGGGGGCTGCGCAGGATGGCCGCGTGGACCATGCCGGTCAGTTTGATGTCGTCGGTGTAGGATGCCTGGCCCGTGATCAGGCGCGGGTCCTCACGACGCCGAATGCCGGAACCGAATATACGGGTAGTCATAGCGTCAGCCTCCTTGCCCGGCAGCGGCGGCGGCCAGCGCGGCCTTGACGATGTTGTTGTAACCGGTGCAGCGGCACATGTTCCCTTCCAGTCCGGCGCGGACTTCGTCGGCCGACGGGTCGGGATTGCGCTCGATGATCTCGGTTACAGTCATGATCATGCCGGCGGTGCAGAAACCGCACTGGAGGCCGTGGTTGTTCCAGAAGGCTTCCTGCACGGCGGTGAGGTTCCCATCCTGGGCGATGCCCTCGATGGTGGTGACCTCGGCACCGTCGGCCTGCACGGCGAAGGCGGTGCAGGACTTAACGGTGATTCCGTTCATGCGAATGACGCACGCGCCGCACTGGCTGGTGTCGCAGCCGACCTTGGTGCCAGTCAAGTTCAGGGTCTCGCGGAGGAAATGGACCAGCAGGGTGCGGGGCTCCACTTCGGCGGAGCGGGAACGGCCATTCACGGTAAGCGTGATGGGTACTTTATTCGGCAAAATACACCTCCTCTATCAGGAACAAACTGCCATACCGGCGGCGGCGAGGGTGGGGTAGTGAGCAGACACGCAATTACGGCCGCGAGCGGCGCCGGTGCGTTGGTGCGGCAGTATAGACGGCGGGCCGGCGGACGGTCAAATTGGGCGATGCGTAGCGTTTTCAGACATCGCTGCCAGGAGCGCACCGACGCGGCGACCCCGTCTTTGGCTCCGTCGGCGTGGCGAGCGCATCAAACGCAAACAGTTCGCTGACCGGCACCCCCAACCCAGCGGCCAAGGCTCGGATGCTGGAGAGGGATGGATTGCGGACGCCGCGTTCGATGCCAGATAAGTAAGTGACATGGATGCCGGCACGGTGGGCTACTTCTTCCTGGGTTTCGTCTCGGCTCAGGCGGATTTGCCTAGCGTGACGACCGAAGGCGATTTGGTAACTCATCGCGGTTGCGCAGTTGGGCGATAATAGACGTTAAGTCTATAGACAATCGCCTATGGACACAGATTTGTCGGGCCGGGTTATGGTACCGCATTCCACTCCCAAAAAACCATGCAATGTTACCGTGCGAGATGGAGGACAGATGCCTAGTTACGTTGATGCGAATTTGATGTCAGGCGAACAGGTTGTGCACCGAGCGCGATTACACTGGGGCATTTTCGTTGGTCCCGCGATAATTCTTTTCATAGGACTAATTATCGCGCTTGTCGCGGGCGACGCGATCGGCGGCGGAGGTGGAGCGTTCACCGCTTTGGTGATTTTAGTTCTGTTCGCAATCCCCATTATCAGAGCGACGATCAGGTACGTCACGACGGAATTCGCGGTTACGTCGCGGCGAGTCATCGTGAAGGCGGGATTTGTGAAAAGGACGACTCTGGAGCTGAACCACAACCGAGTCGAAGGTCTCAGTGTCAACCAAGGAATCATCGCCCGGGTGTTCAACGCGGGGACCATAACTGTACTCGGAACCGGAGGAACTAGACAAGGCGTACTGTTTATCCTTGCCCCCATGGAATTTCGGCGAAACGCGTTGGAGACCATCGACGCCGGACCTTAGTGCGCACGAAGCAGGCGCGACGATGCGCCAAGCGGCTCAGCTTGGATTAAAATCGTGGAGGTCTAGAAAAATGGCGACCAACGAAACTCCCGACCAGCCGGAGCAATCCGAAGAATTGCAACCACAACCAGCCGAACCTCAATCGGGTGGCGGGCAACAATCGGGCGGGGTATTCGGCATTCCCACCAAGTGGCTCGCGATCGGCGGTGGTGGCGGCGGCATCCTCCTGATCGTGATAATCGCGGTAGTGCTGTTCGTGCTGTTGGGCGGCGGCAACCCGCAGCCCACGTCCATACTGGACGTGGTTCCAGACGACGCTACGAGCGTGGTCCGCATAGACCTGCAACGTACATTGGCGAATGATTTGCTCGCCGACGATCTCGACTTTGAAGATATGCTGGACGCATTGGAGGATGAGTTAGGTATTAACCCCGATAACTTGTCCGAAATAGCCATTGCGGATTGGAATAACGGCGGGGTTGTTGTGCTGAAAGGCAATTTTGACCTTGACTACATAAGGGATGAATTGGATGATGCCGACGCAGCGGATAACCCTTACCGAGGCTATGAAGTGTGGGAGACCAAGTCCGGCGGCGCGGCTGCACTGCTTGAAGGATATCTCGTTACCTCTAGCAGCTCAGTCAGGTCAGTGGAGAACGTGCTCAAGGATCTGTACAACGGTTCCGGTTCGTTGGAACAGGCTGACGAAGACCATGAGATGAAACAAATCCTCGACAAGCTTAGCAACGGCTATATTGTGGCCGCTGCAACTGGCGATTCCTGCCAGGTAGATCGCTGCGAGGGATATGGGTGGGTTGCCACTGAGGTCGATGAGGATGATGACGAGGTTACCCTTGAAATTGCGCTCTTATTCCGCAACGAGAGGGCGGCGGAAAGTGCGGCCGAAGATTATGACGAGGTGGCCAATTTCCTGGAGCGTACAGAAAGCATTGAAATCGAGGATACCGAGGTCGAGGGTAGGTTTGTGGTGGGCATTGCCATTGATAGTTTGGAGGAAGAGGACACCCGTTCAAACCGGTCCAGCGATCAAACGCAAGAGACGCCGGCTAATACGCCATCACCTGTAATGGCACAGTCAACGGCGACCGCGCCGGAGTCAGCTGCGGCGGTGGCGACTTCCACACCACGCCCAGCGCCTACTGCGACACCCGTTCCGCAACTGAAACCGACGTCGGTATTCAGTCTGATACCGGAGAATGCCAACAATGTATTGTGGGTTAACTGGGCACAAACATTGGACGGCAGCTATTTGCCCGACAAGATAGAACGCCAAGTTTTTAGTACCATGGATATTTTCCGGAAAGATTTGGACGTTAGCCCGGAGACTGTATCGGAAATGGCTCTTTTTCCCGATCAGAGTCTGACCGTGCTGAAGGGCAATTTTGATCTCAGCAGCGTCAGAGGTGCATTGGACCGTCGCAACGCCGAACAAGTCAACTACCGCGGTTATGAATTATGGCGAGGGAGTGGAGGAGAAACACTCGCGCTATTTGACGAATACATTGCGTATTCACGGCGTCCCATTGAGCCGGTACTTCAGAGCCTGTACCGAGGTTCAGGTTCCCTGGCGGATGCCAGCGAAAACAACGACATGAGACGAGTTTTGAGCAAACTAGGCGACGCCGTAATCGTGAACGCGGTGGTGGCGGGGAATTGTCCTTTCGAACATTGTCTTGGCTACGGGTGGGCGATCACCGACATTGATGAAAGCAGCGGCATTGGCGACATGAGCATCGGGTTCTTGTTCCGCAACCAACGGGCGGCGGCAGGAGCTGCTGCTGAGTATGACGGGATACTGAGATTCCTGATGAGTACACACGGCATCAACATCCAGGACACTAAACCGGACGGTAATTTCGTTGTGGGCAAGGCCATCTGGGAGTTTGAATAAAGAGGCCGGTTGCTACCGATGCCACAACTCGCTACCGGGATCAACTTGAGGACAATGTGATGCGCAGCACAGTTCATCGATTTGCACTAGCCGTTCTCATGCTCATGCTGACGTTTCTACTGGCAGCATTGCCTGATGCCATAGTGTCAGCGCAATCGCCACCGCTGCCGCCGACCGTCCTGGGCGGAACCGCCTGGTTGGACGGAGAGTTGGTCCCGCCCGGTACATTGATACAGGCAATGCAGGGCAACACCGAACTGCAACGGATTACGGTGAGGACCAACGGTCGGTTCGGCCCATTGCAGGTGCGCCAACCGCCGGGTAACGGCCCGGTTTACTTCCTGGTAGGCGGCCACCGCGCCGACAACGAAATGAACTGGCAGCCTGGTTTCTTGCAAGCCGGCCTGGAACTGCGCGCCGCTTCGACGGCGAGGCCGGTTCCGGCTGCGACCGCGGCGCCGCGGCCGGCCGCAACCGCCAGTCCCGCGCAACCCGTGTCGCCGACCGCGGTTACGGTAGCTGGGCCGCGAGGAGAGCGGGGCCCGGCGGGACCGGCCGGGCCCCAGGGCGCGACGGGACCGGCTGGCCCACCGGGAGAACCAGGCACGCCCGGTTTGCAAGGACCGCAAGGCGAGCGTGGAGCAGAGGGAGAGGAAGGCCCGCGGGGCCGTAAGGGAGAGACCAGCGGCTACGGCCTCTATACCCTGGTTGCGGCCGCGGTCGCTGTATTGCTCGCGTTAGCGGCCCTAATAGTGGCGATCGTGGCGTTGTCGCGTCGAAATCGTTCCACGTCGGCTGCATCGGCGCGACCTAACGACGATACTCCGTAGTCAAGCAACATAGTCCGCTCCAATGTACCCGCTGGGATGACGCCACCGGGTAAATGTTCATTCAGAGTGGTAAATCGTCAACGGTCAGCGACCATGGCTTTCGATTGTTAACGCTTGGGACGCGGAATGAGGCGGTCTCGTGGCGCCGCAGTCGTTTGTCTTGGGCTTCACGCTACTCCAACGGGATCGGCGGGCTTGGCTCATAATGAAAAAACGGCAACGCCTCTGGCGGATCGGCATAGCCGCAAGAATGCGGCCGGTATGCTAAATTGATCCGTGCTTCTGTCAATCAATCCGATACTTTGGAGTCGCGTTGCCATGCTACCCCAGCACCTCACTCATGTTTTCCCTGATACTGCCAACACGAACGGCGCGGGTCATTTGACCCTGGGCGGCTGCGATGCCGTTGATCTGGTGGAGGAGTACGGCACGCCGCTGTATGTCCTCGATGAGGCGACGCTGCGCTCACGGTGCCGGCAGTTCGCGGACGCGTTCGCGGCGCGGTACTCCAACGCTCAGGCGGTGTATGCCTCCAAGGCGTACATCAACCCGGCGTTGGCGCGCATTTTCGCCGAAGAGGGCCTGGGGCTGGACGTGGTTTCCGGCGGCGAGCTGGCCGTGGCGATGGCCGGGGAAGTGCCGCTGGACCGGGTGTACTTCCACGGCAACAACAAGACGCCGGCCGAGCTGGAAGAGGCGGTGGCTGCGGGCATAGGCCGCGTCGTAGTGGACAGCTTCCACGAGCTGGACCTGCTGGAACGCATCTGCGCGGAGGCAGGAAAATCGCAGGACATCCTGGTTCGGGTTTCGCCCGGGATCGACCCGCATACGCACGCCTACACGACCACGGGAATCATCGATTCCAAGTTCGGTTTCTCCATTCAAACCGGCGACGCGGAGAAGGCGGTCCAGCAGGCCATCGCGGCGCCGCACCTCAACCTCCGGGGACTGCACTTCCACCTGGGCTCGCCGATATTTGAGCTCGAACCGTACCAGGCGGCGACAGACCTGGTCTTGCGGTTCGCGGCAGGACTGCGCGAACAGGGCCTTGACCTGCAGGAGTTCAGCCCGGGTGGAGGATTCGCGATTGCGTACACGCGGAACGACCAGCCGCCGGCCGCGGACGATTACGCCGAGGCCATCGTGGGCACGTTGACCGCGACCTGCAACGAGCTGGGCATGGAACCGCCGGCGCTGGTGGTCGAGCCGGGCCGTTCGATCATCGGACCGGCGGGAGTTGCGCTGTATCGGATCGGGGCGATCAAGGAGATACCGGGCGTGCGCACGTACGTCAGCGTGGACGGCGGAATGGGCGATAACATCCGGCCGGCCCTCTATCAAGCGTCCTACGAGGTGCTGTCGGCCAACCGGCCAACGGCCGAACCCGACGCCACGGTGACAATCGCCGGCAAGTATTGCGAGTCGGGAGACGTGTTGGCCTCAGATATTTTGCTGCCGTCGCCGGTGGCGGGCGACGTGATCGCGATACCGGCGGCGGGGGCGTACTGCCCGTCCATGGCGAGCAACTACAACCTCAACCCGCGCCCGCCGATCGTGCTGGTCAACAACGGAGAAAGCAGGATGATCCGCCGGCGAGAATCCTACGCGGACATGATGCTGTGTGACCTGTAGGCCGGGAAAAGGATTGCGCGCCGGCGATTCGGCGGCAGGATCCACCGCATGTGGTCAACCGTCGGGCAGGACCACCTGCTGAAGCAACTGGACGCCGGCCTCACGGCCGGCCGGTTGGCGCACGCGTACCTGCTTTCGGGTCCGCCCCACGTGGGGAAAATGACGCTGGCGCTGGATCTGGCGGCGGCGGTCAACTGCGCGGTGCTGGGCGGGAAACAGGCAGGTTCCATGTTCGGAGACACGGGCGATGCCGACGGCCCGTGCGGCCACTGCGACCCCTGTATGCGGATACGGCGCGGGGTCTTTGCTGACCTGAAGATCGTCGCGGTGGGTGGCGATCCGAGGGTTGCCACGCGGATCAGCATCGATCAGGTTCGGGAGGTCGAGAGCTTCCTGGCGGTCACGCCCGTCGAGGGCGCGTGGAAAGTCGTGATCTTTGATGGCGCCGAAACTCTGTCCGCGGGGCAAAGCGAGCCGGCCAACGCGTTGTTGAAGACCCTGGAGGAACCGCCGCCCCAGGTGCTGGTCATGCTGTTGACCACGAACGAGGATGCGATCCTGCCAACCATCCGTTCGCGGTGCCGGACACTGCCCCTGCGGCCGATGCCCGGCGGGTCATTGAGCGAGTACCTGGTATCCAAGCGGGGAGCCGAACCCGACGCGGCGCGCCGACTGGCGCGACTGGCCCGGGGCTGCCCGGGGTGGGCGATCAACGTCCTTGACGATCCCAATCTACTGGACGCCTACCGTGAACAGCTGGCCCAGATCTCGGAGGTCGGGTCGGCGGCATTGGACGCGCGGTTCAATTATGCGAACGCCCTGGCGGGGACCTTTTCGGGTGACCGCGAATCGGTTCGGCAGGAGCTGTACCTTTGGGAACGCTGGTGGAGAGACGCGCTGCTCATCAAAGAGGGGCTGGTCGAGCACATCCACAACGACGACTGGATGGCGGAACTGACCGCCCTGGCGGACGCGACCGAGACCGCGGGCATCGTGACGTTGTTGGAGAGTATCCGGGAAACGTTGACGGCGCTGGACGCCAACGTGAACCCGAGATTGGCACTGGAGTGCATGATGCTGGCGGTGCCGACTACGTGAGCGCTTGAAACACGCCGCGGCGGCTTTTGGCGCAACGGATGATTCCCCGGCAAAGACTCTGATGACGACCTGCAACTTTCGGATGCATCCGCTTTTAGCCGCTGCTTTGGTGATCGCAGTGGCGGTTTCAGTCATGGCGTGCATGGGTCCGCCGCTGCCCGATCCGACACCCTATCCCACGTACACGGCGGCGCCGACCTACACGCCATATCCCACATACACGCCGGGTCCGACGTACACACCGTATCCGACACCGACACCTACCCCCACGCCCTACCCCACGTACACGCCATATCCGACCTATACACCACTACTGATCCCGGCGGACACCAACGAGGTTTCAGATGGTGAGTTGGTATCCGACCTGATAACGTACCTGGAGCAAACGCCCTGGCTTTGGGAAATCATGAAATCAGCGATGGCGGAGGAATTTGCTGAAATGGGGTTGCCGGGGGCGGTGACGGAAGAGAGCAAGCCAGCAGACCTGCGGATGTTGTTCGTTTTAGCCATTCATGACGACGAATCACTCAGGGACGATATAACCGCCATCGCGACCGAGTGCAACTGAACGACGATCTCGGCAGGTTATGCCTGAACACTCAGGGGTAGCCTAAACGGCTGCGTAGGCTTTGTTGCGGCCTTTGGCCACCGCGCGGAGGCGGCCCTGTTTTTCCAGGCTGCGGATGGCCTCGATGACTTTTGGGTCGCCGTAGCGGCGAAACTTGCCCGCGATCTTGCTCTGGGTGCGGGCGGTCTCGCAGTATTCCAGCACCTGCTCCGCGAGCAGATCGCCAACCTCAGGCAGGGGCCTGACGGGGAGGACAATGGTATGCCCCGGGTTGCCATCCGACTCCTCGCCGGGTTTGAACTCGAGACGGTCGTTATGGGCCGTCAGGAAAGAGCGCACGCGTCGGCGGAGCGACCCGCCAGTCCCCGAGGAGCCGTAACCGTGAACCACCTCGAGGACTTCCGACGACGGGCCGGTGGACAGGATCCGGTTGTACGTCGCGATCAGTTCGGCCAGGGATTCGGACCAAGTCCTGCCGTGGAGGTCGATGCTGGCCATGGAAGGTCAGTCGGCTACCGCCATCAACGCCGGTTCGCCATCGGCGCCGTTGCGCGACCTGCCAGGGGTCTGCCAGGGGATGTACTGTTTCCACTCTTCAAGGATGGTGCGATTTTCCAGGATGCGGTATGGGTTGGGCTGAGGGGCCGTCGGGGCCCGCTTCAGTTTCATGTTCGCTTCTTCCGGCGTGCGCCCGGCCTTGTCGAGGTTGCAGCGGCCGCAGGCGGCGACAACGTTGTCCCAAGTGTGCGGTCCGCGCTGGCGACGGGGGACGACGTGATCCAGGGTGAGCTGCTGGGACCGCTTGCCGCAGTACTGGCAGGTGTAGTGATCCCGCAGGAAGACTTCCTTCTTGGACAGCCGGCGCGGAGCAAAAGGACGCTTGACCAAGTAGACGAGCCGTATGATCGAAGGGGCATCCAGGGAGGCGTTGTAGGTGCGGATACGGGAAGTTTCGGCCCGCTCCTCGAGGAGTTCGGCCTTGCCCTTGGCGACGAGCACGATGGCGCGGCGGACGGTGCAGACGTTGACGGGAACGTAGTTGAGGTTCAGAACCAGGACCGGTGCGGTGAGTCGGCCCGGGATCGGCGTTTTTCCGTTGCGTTGATCTTCCTCGGATGCCGCAGAGACATCGGCCTTGCCGGGCCTGCCGCCCGACCGGTTGGCGTTGGGTTGCCGGCCATTGTTCCGGTTCTTGGCCGCACCCTTTTTTCGACCCGTTCGTCCCCGGCTTGCCATCTGCCAACCTCTAGTGCAGGTAGCGCATTCGCTGCCGCGTCGTGCCGAAATGATAATTTCCTATTGACATTGCTTCGCCCATTATAACGCCGATTTCCATAATTCGACACGGCGACCGATATCCGGTTGGCGGCGCGCATCGCACGGTGCGTCGCGCAATTCGGAGGCACCTGCGGGATTCGCCGGTTGGCATCGACAACTGAGGGACGCCAGAGCCCCGGCGTGGCTTGGCAGATCACCCGTAACTGCTTTGTAATCGCGAGGAGCGCGGCGACGTGGCGAAGCCGTTGAATTGAGCGAGGATCCCTCCAGCGACGAGATTGCCACGCTGCGCTCGCAATGACCGATGGTGCAAGGGACGAGGCTGCCACGCTGCGCTCGCAATGACCGATGGTGGAAGGGACGAGATTGCCATGCTGCCCTCGCAATGGCGTTGATAGCACCTGGTGTCGCTTCTCACGGGGTGCGAAAGGCACACAACCCGTGTGATAAACTGGCCGCCGAATTTAGGAAGAGCGTACGGCCCGGCCCGTACCGCTCCAGGGAAAGACGAGATGGTTCCGCCCGATTCGCTTTTTGGCGTCATTCCCGTTTGGGTGGGCGTCTACTTGTTGACACTCGTGACGATGGGAGCGGCGAGCTACGTGGTGTACCGCCGCGTATTTCGACTGGTGCTCCAGGGGTTGCCGGTGGCCCGATTCGACCGGCCGATGACGAGGCTGATCGGAGCGGCGGGGATAGTGCTGGGCCAGCGCAAGGTACTGCAGCGGGTTGGGCGGACCGATCCCCGCTCCCGAAGCATCGACCTGGCGGGCCTGGGCCACGCGGCGATCTTCTGGGGCTTCCTGTCTTTCAGCCTGTCGTACCTGATTTTCATCTTCGGCGGATCGATCTGGCATCCGCTGGGCGAAACCATCCTCACCAGGACCGGAGTGCTGGTTTACAGCATCTACCTGGATATTTTCGCGGCGATCATCCTGGCGGCGCTGGTCTGGGCGCTGGTACGGCGGTGGATCGCGCAGCCGCACCGCCTGAGCTTTGACCTCACGCGCAAGGGTGAATCGGTGGTCATCGTCGGACTGACTGCCGGCCTGATGATCGCCACGCTGCTGGTTCATGCGTTTTACGTGGCTGCCGGAGGCGGGGGTCCCGAGGCCGGCGTGTTCATCGGCCGCGCCATCGGCGGTTGGCTGAGCGGACTGGGCATGCCCGAGGCAACGGCCGGAGCTTTGCAGGCGATCTTCTGGTGGGTACACCTGCTGATCGTGCTCGGGTTCGGGCTGTACATACCCTACTCGAAGCACATCCATATGGTGGCCGCGCCGCTGAACGCGTTCTTCCGCAGCCTGGAGCCCAAGGGTACGCTGGCGACCATTGACCTGGAGACCGTAGAGCGGTTCGGCGCGTCGAGGGTGCAGGACTTCACCTGGAAGGAACTGCTGGACGGATACGCGTGCGCGGTGTGCGGGCGTTGCACCGACGCGTGCCCAGCCCACACGACGGGCAAGGTTCTTTCACCGATGCACATCGTGGAGAACATCAAGGAGCACATGATCGCCATCGGCCACCAGGGGGCTCGGGATGCCGAGCACGTGGAGCCGATGCCGCTGATCGACGGCGCGATACCGGAGCAGGCGGTGTGGGACTGTGTTTCCTGCGGCGCGTGCATGGAGGAATGCCCGGTGGTGGTGGAACACGTGCCCACCATCATCGACATGCGGCGCAGCCTGGTGCTGGAGGAGTCCCGGATACCGGAGACCGGCATGAACGCCCTGCTGAGCATGGAGCAGCGGGGACACCCCTGGCGGGGCACGACCTTCGCGCGCACCGACTGGGCCGAAGGTCTGGGTGTTCCGACGATGGCTGAAAAGCCGGACGCTGAGGTTCTTTTCTGGGTGGGCTGCACCGGAGCGCTGGAGCAGCGCAGCCAGGGCATCGCCCGTTCGATGGCCAAGGTGCTCAAGTCGGCGGGCGTGGACTTCGCGATCCTGGGCGACGAAGAGAATTGCACCGGCGACCCCGCGCGGCGCATGGGGAACGAGTACCTGTTCCAGATCATGGCGCAGCAGAACGTCGAGGTGCTGAACGGGTACAACGTGAAGACCGTGGTCACGATCTGCCCGCACTGCTTCAACACCATGAAGAACGAATACCCGCAGTTCGGCGGCGATTACGAGGTCCTGCACTACAGCCAGTTTGTGGACGGCCTGATTCGAGAGGGCAAAATCAAGCCCGTGAAGGTGATGGACGTGTCGGTGGCCTACCATGACTCCTGCTACCTGGGCCGCCACAACGGGGTGTATGACGAGCCGCGCAACGTGGCCAAGGCCATTCCGGGGCTGAAACTGGTGGAGATGGAGCCGCGATGCCGCGAGCGCGGGTTCTGCTGCGGCGCTGGCGGGGGTCACATGTGGATCGAGGAGAGCCAGGGCGAGCGGATCAACCACGTGCGCACCGACCATTTCCTGGAGACGCAGGCGGACACGGTTGGGGTCTCCTGTCCCTTCTGCCTCCAAATGATGACCGAAGGGATTCAGTCCAAGGGGCAATCCGACACCAAGGATGCGCGCGACGTCCTGGAGATCCTCGCCGACAGCCTGGCGGACGATTAGCCACGCACCGGTTGCAACCTGCCGGGTCAGGTTTTCCGGATTCGATTGCCATGCGGCGGCACCGGGGAGCGGCGGATAGCACGCAGGTGGAGACGGTTTGCAGGTACGGCCGCAGATTGTCGCCAATGAGATTGGAGAGAACGGGCGATTTCGAGTCTCGCGTTTGGGGATGTTGAACCATGCTCATGGAGATGATGGAGCGCCGGCTGATGTTCCAACCCCGGCCGGTGACCGAAGCCCGACCGACCGACCTGGGCATGGAGTTCGAGGAAACCTGGTGCGAGTCGGCGAGCGGGAACCGGCTGCAATGCTGGTTCATGCCCGGCGACCGCAGAACCGATCTGACTTGGATGTGGTTCGGGGGAGCGGGAGGCAATCTGAGCGGCCGGGTCGGCGAATTCGCCGCGGTGAGGCGCAACACCGGCGCCCATATCTTCGGGTTCGATTACGGCGGATTCGGGAACAGCCGCGGCAAAGCTTCGGTGCGGAACACCGCCGCAGATGCGCGCGCCGCGTTGACCCACCTGCAGAGCAGCTACGGAGCGGAGCGACACCGGACGTTGTTTTTCGGCGTATCAATGGGCGCGGCGGTGGCGGTACGGCTGGCCGCCGAGTCTTGGTCGCCGCTTGGAATGGCGTTGGTGGCTCCGTTCGCTTCTCTGAGAGACATGGGCAAGCTGTTGCATCCAACGCTGACATTGTCGGGACGGCTGGTCGGCAAGCGGTATGATTCGGCGTCGCTCGTAGACCGCATCGGGTGTCCGTTGCTCATACTGCACGGTACGGACGACGAAACGGTTCCTATATGGCAAGGGCGCAAGTTGTTCGACGCGGCGCGCGAGCCCAAGCAGTTGGTCACGATAGATTCCGCCACCCACATGGACCTTGGTGACTTCCCGGGGTTCTGGGCCGGGCTCTGCGGTTGGATGGACGAGGTGGCCCAACCGGAAAGAACGACAGCGATGACGGGCCAGCAGTGACGGTTCGCTCGGCCCTACCACGGCCCTTCGATTATTGTCGTCGGAAATCAAAAGGCGCGGCAGCAGCGAAGCCACGCAACCAATTTTGGCGAGAACCCATGCTGCGGCGGCGAGATTGCCACGCTTCGCTCGCAATGACATTCAGGAAAGCCGCATGACCCTGGCCGGAGAACCGAATGACCCTGGACTGCCAGCGGAGCATTGCGCGGGCCGGGTGATTGCCCTATCATCCGCACCAACAAGCGTGACCGACTTGCAAGCATGATCGACCAACGAGCATAACCGACCGACGAGCATAACCGGGAAGCCAACACAACGGGAGGAAACTCATGGCCCAGAGACCCGACCTAAAGCGGATGGAAGTTGAAATCGTCTACTGCTGGGATTGAGGGCACGCCGGACGCGCGGCCTGGATGGCCAGCGAAGCATTGACCCGCACCGGCGACAACATATCGACCTTCAAATTGACGCCGGGTGAGCACGGCAAGTTTGACATACTGATCGATGGCGAACTGGTCGGGGAGCACAAGCACACCCCCGACGCGCACCTGTTCCCGGACCTACAGGACCTGATGGCCGCGATCCACGATCGGACCTGAGCAGCTTGGGAGTCGACGCCCGGGCCTTCGGTTGCAGCCGAGGGCCCGGGCAATTTTTGTCCTAGAAACCGCTCATCACCTCGATCTGGTAATCGAGGAGTTCCAGGTCGGGGCGCACCTCGGCGATGAAGGCCGCCACGTCGTCGACGAGGGATCTGGTGAGATCCGCGCTGGCGCCCACGCAGGAGACCGCCAGGGTAAGGCTCTGCCACGCATTGCCGTCGGCGGCGGCATCCTGGGCGACCGAAACGTTGAAGCGGCTGCGGATCCGTTGGATCACGCTGCGAGCGGCCTGGCGTCGGGTTTTCAGGCTTCGGCTCTCGGGCACCCGGAGGCTGATGTGGGCTACGGCGACGTGCATGGGTCCGGTTCCTGGCGGTGTGGCGGGCGCAGTGAACGGTCCATGGAGTCTACCTGATTTGGGGTGAGCAGGCAGAGTCGCGGCTCACATTTGCGGGGCTCAAGCAGCGTCGCGGTCAACAGTCGCGCGTGCCGGTATTGACGGTGGATAATCGTCGGGATAGATTATGCTCAGGCTCCGAGTGGTATGGGAGCGGTTGATTCAATGTTTGGTCATACGTAATGTTTCTGAGAATATTTGACGCATTCAGGATAAGGCACGACAAAAGCGCATGACATCCAGTTCCAGCGGACCAGGTATTCGCCCGGTGACGGCGCTGCCTCCCGGAGAGGTCCCCGAGGTGGTCATCTCGCGGTTGCCTCAATATGTGCGCATCCTGTCGCAGTTGTTGGACGCGGGCGAAGAGGTCACCAACTCCCAGCAGTTGGGAGAACAGTTGCAGGTGACGCCGGCGCAGATCCGCAAGGATCTTTCGTATTTCGGCAGGTTCGGAAAACAGGGCCGAGGTTACGTGGTGCGGGATCTTTTGCGGGAGCTGAAGCAGATCCTGGGTCTGAACTCGGAGTGGAATGTTGCGGTGGTAGGAGTCGGCCGGTTGGGGAACGCGATCCTGAACTACCCGGGCTTCAACCCCGACGGGTTTCACCTGGTGGCGGCGTTCGACAACAACCTGGCCAACGTGGGACGCGAAGTCGGCGGGGTTTCGGTCCAGCCGATGGCCGAGATGGCGCAGACGGTGGCCGACCGCAGCATCAGCATCGCCATCGTGGCCGTACCCAGCGCCCACACCCAGACGGTGATCGACCAATTGGTGGCGTGCGGGATACGGGCGATATTGAACTACGCCCCGATCAACGCACAGGTGCCGGACGGGATCCGGGTACGCAGCATCGACCCGGTGCTGGCGCTGCAGTCGATGACCTACTACCTCACCGAGGATGGCCCGTCGATCAACGGATCCACGGCAGCGCGGTGAGGTTACTGCTGGGCTTGCCGCGACAGTGAGCGGTGCGGCGTCGAACGCCGGCGGCGGGCCACGGTCACGCGCACCTGGGCCCGACGCAAAGACGCTACGGCCTGCTCCAGCTCGATGTCGGTTTCGCGGCTGGAGATGCGTTCCTGAGCGCGCGCCAAGGCTTCCTGAGCCCGTGCCTCGTCAATCTCGTCCACGTCCTCGGCCGCATCGGCGAGCACGATGACCTGATTGCCCAGCACTTCCAGATAGCCGCCGGACAGAGCGAGGTAACTATCGTCGCCCCCGGTGCGCACCAGCAACTCGCCCGGTTCCAACACCGTCATCAACGGGGCGTGGTTGGGAAGTATCCCCAGTTGCCCGGCAACGCCGGGGGCAACCAGCGCGTCCACCTCGCCGGAGAACACCTCGCGTTCAGCGGTGATGATTTGCAGCTGCATCGGCATTGGGGAGGGCTCCTATCGATGGGCCTTGAGCGATGGGCGATGGGTGAGGATCAGGCGATGGCCTGCATCTCGGCGGCCTTCTCGACCGCTTCTTCGATGGTTCCCACCATGTAGAAGGCCTGTTCGGGCAGATCGTCGTGCTGGCCGTCCAGGATTTCGGCGAAGCCGCGCACGGTGTCGCGCAGGGCGACATACTTACCCGGCTGGTTGGTGAATGTCTCGGCAACGAAGAAGGGTTGGGTCAGGAACCGCTGGATCTTGCGGGCGCGGAACACGGCCTGACGGTCATCGTCGGAAAGTTCTTCGATGCCCAGGATGGCGATGATGTCCTGTAGGTCGCGGTAACGCTGCAACACCTGCTGCACGCCCCGGGCGACCCGATAGTGCTCCTCACCGACGATACGAGGCTCGAGGATTCTGGCGAATGAGGCCAACGGGTCCACGGCGGGGTACAGGGCCTGCGCGGCCAGGGCGCGCTCGAGCGACACCACGGCGTCGAGGTGACCGAAGGTGGTCACGATACCGGGGTCGGTATAGTCGTCGGCCGGAACGTAGATGGCCTGGAAGGAGGTGATGCTGCCGCTCTTGGTGGAGGTGATACGCTCCTGGAGCGCGCCCATCTCGGTGCTGAGGGTCGGCTGGTAGCCCACCGCGGAGGGCATGCGCCCCAGCAGCGCGGACACCTCCATCCCCGCCAGGATGTAGCGGTAGATGTTGTCGATAAAGAGGAGCACATCCTGGTTCTGCTCTTCGCGGAAGTACTCCGCCATGGTGAGCCCGGTCAGGCCGATGCGGGCGCGGACGCCGGGCGTCTCGTTCATCTGGCCGAACACCAGGACGGTGCTGCCCAGCACGCCGGAGTCCTGCATTTCGTGCCAGAGGTCGTTGCCCTCGCGGGACCGCTCGCCCACACCCGCGAACACGGACACGCCGCTGTGGACGGCGCCAATGTTCCGGATGAGTTCCTGGATGATGACGGTCTTGCCCACGCCAGCACCGCCGTAGGCTCCGACCTTACCGCCCTTGGGGAACGGAGTGATCAGGTCGAACACCTTGATGCCGGTTTCCAGAAGCTCCACGGTGGAGCTCTGGTCGTCAAAGGCGGGAGGATCCCGGTGAATGGGCCAGAACTGTTCGGCCTCAACCGCGCCCAGGTTGTCCAAGGGGGTGCCGGTGACATCGAACAACCGCCCGAGGGTTTCGGGCCCGACCGGCACCGAGACCTTACTGCCGGTGTCGAGCACCTCGCTGCCGCGGGCCAAGCCGTCGGTGGAACCGAGGGCAAGGCAGCGGGCCCAGTGGTTGCCGATGTGCTGCTGGACTTCCAGCACCAGACGCTCGCCCGTATTGTCGACCTCAAGAGCGTCGAACAGGTTGGGAAGTTGATCGGCGGGGAATTCAACGTCCACCACCGTGCCGATGACTTGGGCAATTTTACCGGGCATTTTGTCTATCCTCCGGATGGGCTAACTGAAGAAGATGGGAACTCCGTGGTCCTGCAAGGCGTGGGTCACGCCTGCAAGGCCGGACGGATCATCCCTGCATAGCGACCTGACCGCCGACCAAGTCCAACAGTTCGTTGGTGATGCTGTCCTGGCGGAGCTTGTTCATTACCAGCGTGAGGTCGGAAGCCAGTGAATTGGCGTTATCGGTGGCGTTGCGCATGGCGACCATGCGGGCGGACTGTTCGCTGGCGATGCTTTCGAGGATCGCGTGGTAGACCTGCATCTCGACGAACTGGGGAAGCAGGGCGCTTAGCACCGTGGCCGGGTCCGGTTCGTAGATGTAGCCGACGCGCTGAGCGGATTCCAGTTCGGCCGGCTCGACGGGCAGGATGCGCTCGATAACCGGCTGCTGCTGGACGGTGGATACGAAGCGCATGTAGGCCAGGTGCACCTCGTCGAATTGGCCGTTGGTGTACCCGTCGATGACCAGGCGCGAGATCGCGGTGGTGTCGGCGAGGGATACGCGGTCGCTGAGGTCGGTGAAAACGGCCTGCACGGTATCGGTGTAACGGACCAGGAAGTCCCGGCCCTTGCGGCCGACCACGATGCTACGCACGGTGGCATCGTTTCCCAGTATGTACCGGGCCACCTGGCGGTTGATGCTGGCGTGCATTCCCCCGGCGAGCCCACGGTCCGGAGTAATCACCACCATGCCGACGGTTTTGACCGGGCGGGTGGCCAACAGCGGGTGAACGGTATCCTCGTCGGTAGGTTGCGCGGCCAGGGTGGCAATGACCTCATGGATTTTTTCAGCGTAGGGACGACCGTCCGTGACGGCCAGCTGCGCCCGACGCATCTTGGAGGCCGCGATGAGGGACATCGCGTTGGTGACCTTGCCGGTGTTCTCGACGCTGCGGATGCGTCGGCGGATGTCTCTAACGCTAGGCATGTGCTGACCCGGGCTCCGGCCATCAAAGGACGGTTAGCGGTCGTCTCCTCTTATTGGAAAGTTGGCTTGAAGTCGTTGATGGCGGCGGTCAACTGCGCGCTCAACTCGTCGGGCAGGGTACCGGAGTCGCGGATGGCCTGACTGAACTCGGGATGCGTGGCGTTGACGTGGCGGAGCATCTGCTCCTCGAACGCGCCGACGCGTTCCAGCGGCACATCCTCCATGAGCCCGGAGTTGACTGCGTAAAGCACGATCACTTCGTCGCCCAGGTTGAGGGGTTGATATTGCCCCTGCTTGAGCGCCTCGGTGGCCAGCTGACCGCGAGCCAGCTGGGCGCGGGTGGCCGCGTCGAGGTCGGCGGTGCCGAACTGGGCGAAGGTGGCCAATTCACGATACTGGGCGAGGTCCAGGCGCAAGCGGCCGGCAACCTGGCGCACAGCGCGGGTCTGGGCTGCGCCTCCCACGCGAGAGACGGATAGACCCACGTTGACCGCCGGTCGGATACCGACGTTGAACAGTTCCGGTTCGAGGTAGATCTGCCCGTCGGTGATGGAGATCACGTTGGTGGGAATGTAAGCCGACACGTCGCCGGCCTGGGTCTCGATGATGGGGAGGGCCGTCAGCGAACCGCCGCCGAACTCGTCATCGAGGCGGGCGGCGCGCTCGAGCAGCCGACTGTGAAGGTAAAACACATCGCCGGGATAGGCCTCACGGCCGGCGGGGCGACGCAGCAACAGCGACATCTGGCGGTAGGCCCAGGCGTGCTTGGTCAGGTCGTCGTAGACGATCAGCACGTCCTTGCCCTCTTCCATGAAGGCCTCGCCCATGGCGCAGCCGGCGTAAGGGGCGATGAATTGCAGCGGCGCGGAGTCGGCGGAGCCGGCGTTGACCACGATGGTGTGGTCCATCGCGCCGTACTCTTCGAGGATCCCTACCACCTGGGACACCTTGCCCTGCTTCTGGCCAATAGCCACGTAGATGCAGATCAGGTCCGTTTCCCGCTGGTTGATGATGGTGTCGATGGCGATGGCCGACTTGCCGGTGGAACGGTCGCCGATGATCAGTTCGCGCTGGCCCCGGCCGATGGGAATCATGGCGTCGATGGCCTTGATACCGGTCTGCACGGGGGTGTCCACGGACTTCCGGACCACCACGTTGGGGGCGGTGCGCTCCACGGGCATGGTGCGGTCCGTAGCAACGGGGCCTTTGCCGTCCAGCGGGCGACCCAGCGGGTCCACCACGCGGCCGACCAGAGCGTCGCCAACCGGCACCTCAATGATCTGTCCGGTGGCCCGGACGCGGTCACCTTCTTTCACCCCGGTGGGATCACCCAGGATCGCAGCGCCGACGACGTCGGACTCCAGGTTCATCGCGAGGCCCAGCACTTCGTTGCCGAAATCGAGCAACTCGTTGGAACGCACGCTCTGCAATCCCTGGATACTGGCGATACCGTCACCGACTTGCAGGACGGTGCCCACGTCGACGAGGGAGAGGTCTCCGCCAAACTCCTCGATCTGACGCCTGATGAGGGATACTATTTCTTGTCCCCTGACTGCCATCGGCGAGTCTCCTAAAAGTTGCGTTGGTTAGGCTGCTTGCGCGCGAACCGTCCGGCGCAGGCGTTCCAGGGCGGAGCTTGCGCTGCCGTCCAACAGTTGGTCGCCGATCTGAATGATCAGTCCGCCGAGGATAGACTCGTCCACCAGCGCGCTGACCACCACTTCCTTGCCCACCATCCTGCCGACGAGATCGGTGATGCGATCCAGTTCGGCCGGCGCCAGCGGAACGGCGGCGGTGACTTCAACACGTTGACGGCCCAGCCGTTCGTCCAGCAGGCGGGTGTAGGCTTCCTGCACGTCCCGCATGGCATCCACGCCGCCCCGGCTGACGATGAGCGCGACCAGGTTCCGAACCATTGGGTGGGTTTCGGAAAGCACTTCGTCGATGGCCGTGATCTTGCGCTCCAAAGGCACTTCGGCGTGCCGCAGGAACAGCCCGAACTCCTCGTCGCCGAGCACGTCGGCGGCGAGTCTGAGTTCCTGGTCCCACGGTTCCAGCTGCTCGTGCTGCTCGGCCAACTCGAAGATGGCCTGGGCGTAGCGCTGACCGGACAAGCGGTTTGCCACGGGTTTCTGTCTCCCTGGTTGTTAAGTCAGCGTGGTCGCGATTGAGAGCGGCCACGCATCATTGGTGTCCCGGTATACCGGCCGGGTGAGCGGGTCAGTTGCGACGGAGCGCCTGCTCGCCTTCGGCCAGGACCTGGTCGATCAATTCCTGGTGCGCCTGGCGGTCCACGCTGCGTCGAATGATACGCTCGGCGGCGGATATTGCCAGGTCGCCGAATGCGGCCCGAACTTCGCTGATGGCCGCGTCGCGCTCCCGGCCGATGTCGGCGCGGGCGCGCTCGGAAAATTCCTCAGCCGCCTGGCGGGCGCGTCCCATTTCCTCTTCGCGGAAACGTTCGGCAGCCTCGCGCGCCTGATCCAGCAGGCGCTGACCCTCACGTCGAGCCTCGTTGAGCTCCTCCTCGATGGCGGAGCGGGAGGTCGCCGCTTCGTCGCGGGCGCGGTCGGCGGCGGCCAGGCTCTCCCGGATGCTGTCGACACGACTGTCCAAGGCGTTGAGCAGCGGGCGGTAGGCCAGCACTCCCAACAGGACCAGCAGAACGATGTAGTTGATCAGGTAGCTGATCAGCGCGGGAACGTTCAGTCCCAGTTCAACCATGTTGCTACACCACGAAGAGCAGGATCACCGCGACGATGAGCGAGTAGATGCCCAGAGCCTCAGCGAACGCGATGGCGAGGATCATGTTGGTGGTGATGGCGCCGGCGGCGTCAGGATTGCGGCCGATGGCGTTCATCGCGCCAGCGCCGAGAATACCGATACCGACGCCGGGGCCGACCACGCCGAGGGCGATGGCAAGGCCGGCTGCCAGAAACTTTGCGCCTTCCGCGGTCAGCGCCTGAGAACCCACCGCCAGCAAAGTGGTGAACATGGAAAGGTCAAGTGCCATTGTTGATAATCCTCCGAACCAATATTGGTCTCGTGATTTTTCCCAGCCCCCCGGCGATCAAGCCACGGGGCAACGGTACCATGATTAGGCCAATCGGGCGATCAGTGCTCCTCGTGGCTGACGGCCACGGACAGGAACACCAGGGTGAGGCCCGCGAATATGACCGACTGTATCAGACCCACCAGCAGTTCCAGGCCAAAGACGAACTGGGTGGCGATGAAGGGAACCAGGAAGGTGATCATAACCACCAGGATTTCGCCGGCGGTCATGTTGCCGAACAGACGGAAGGTGAACGAGACAATACGGACCATCTCGGACACCAGCTCGAGGATGCCTACGAACACGTTGATGAGGCCAGAAGGCCGGCCGCGCAGCAGGTCGCCGAAGGCGAAGAACTTTTTGAGGTAACCGAAACCGTGAGCGCGGAAACCCCAATACTCGACGAAGACGAATGACACCAGGGCGAGAGCCAGCGGGAAGTTCAGGTCGGTGCCGGCGGGGCGCACCAGGTGTGTCGCGAGCTTGAATTCGCCGCCGACGTTGGCTCCGTAGCCGACAGCCTGGTAAATCGGGATCAGGAAGATGGCGATCCAGGCGTTGAACAGGACGAAGAAGAAAATGGTGGCGATCACGGGGAAAGCGCGACGCCCCATTTCGGGTCCGAGAATGCTGGAGGCAAAGTTGAGGACAAGCTCAAACAGCATTTCGATCAGCGCCTGCATCCGGCTGGGGATCACCTTGGGATTGCGGGCGCCGCCGATGAAGAACACCAGCATGACGAGGCTGGTCACCCAGGCCGAAAGCATGGTGTTGGTGACGGCGAACTGCATCAGGCCCAGGCCGTGATGCTCTTCCTTGGCGTCGTCCTGGTGGGCGTCGTCCTTGGCCTCGGTTGCGCCGTGATCGGCCTTGGGTTCGCCGTGGTCCGCGGCAGCTTTGTCGGCCACGCGGTAGCCGACGACGCTATTGCGAACGGTCGCGGGGAACACCGGATCCGGGGGAAGGTGGATCCCCGGCTGAGACACGAACGGCCGTTCCAGCCCGAATATCCGGGAGCCAACCGCGCCGACGACGAAACCTACGATGAGCAGGACTACCGACACGATGCCGATCAGCAGAAGTACTCGTTTGGTGGTCACGACGGTTCGTTGCCTCCGCAATCAGTACACGGTTTTTGGGAACGGGCAGACGGGCGGTTGGGATTGTTGCTTCCGTAGACGGCGGGAATAATCATACGATAGACCCCATAGAAGGCCACCACGCTGCCGACGATCGTACCTACCAATACCAAGAGCGCCACCTGGCCGGTCAGATTGCCCAGCCAAAGCCCTCCGAGAATGCCCAGGACGATACATATAGCAACGAACCAACCCAAGCCGGTCAGCCGCAGTGCAGTAACTACCCACTGCGGCATTTCCGTTTCCAAACGGCGGGCATCGTAGCATCCGCACTCCGAGCTGTCAATCGGCAGTTTTTGCAGAAATCGTAACCGACCTTACGAGAATGCCCCACCATAAGCGGCGGGGCAGCATTGGTCGTCGCGCCAGGGTTTCGCATTCCGAGCCTACTTGCGTTCGAAGTCTTCCATGTCCAATTCGTTGATCAGGTCCGTGAAGGCTGACAACCCCTGGAGTTCCTCTTCGGTAACCTCGGCGGGCGCGGACTCGCCGACCGTTTCCGGAGCAACGGCGGGTTGACCGGTTTCCTGGTCCATCGAGATGGCGGCCTTTTCCATGACCTGATCCGCGACGTAAATCGGGACCTGGGCGCGCACGGCTACCGCCATGGCGTCGCTGGGCCGGGAGTCTATCTCGTGAGTACGATCAGCGACCGTGATGACGATCTTCGCATAGAAAGTCTCGTTCTGAAGGTCGTTGACCAGGATATGCTCAAAGGTGCCACCCACGGACTTGACGAGGTCGACAAACAGGTCGTGAGTGAGCGGGCGGGGAACCGACATGCCCTGCATTTTCACGGCAATGGCTTCGGCTTCAGTGGGGCCGATCCAAATCAACAGGAACAAGTCGGTGGCCAACTCTTTGAGGACCACCACCCGTTGGTAGTTCATCTGGCTGATCCGAATGCTGTCGATTACCAGTTCACGCATCTTGCTCCGTCACTCCAATCAACGCTTCCGGTATGGTCTGGTCGTTGCGCCGAGGCGCGGTTCCGACCAGCACGCAACGCGGATTGTACACCCGCGCGAGTCGCCAATGTCAAGCGTCAGACGTGCTTGCGACGGGCGCCGGCATCGCGTCGCGCGCCACGGGCGATCGCACACCACGGGCGAACGAAGAAGGGGCGGGAATTTCCCCGCCCCGGTCGCTAACGTGTTCGGGCGAACGGCCTAGCGAAACCTGCCGTAGTCGGCTGTTGCCCGCTCGTCTTCGGGGTTAGGAGCGAAATCGTTGGGTGAGGGGATGTTGGAACCCGCGCTGGCGGCCAACGTGGACCCAGCGAGCGCGTCGATGCCCTTGCGCACGGACCCGGTGGCGGAGGCGAGTTCGCGTTCCAGGTCACGCAGAGTACGCAGAGCGTAGGCATCGGCCTGATTGCGCCGGCTTTCGGCCTCGCGCTCCGCCTGGTCGACCATGCGGCGAGCGGTCATTTCCGCTTCGCGGAGCATTTCCTCGGCTTTGCGCCCCAGCTCGTGCTCGCTGAGGCGGGTCCGGAAATCCTGCTCCAATTGCTGGCGGGCCTGGTGGGCTTCAGAGACCGCAGAGGACATTATGTCGTCTTTGCGGGACAACATTTCCTCGGCCCGCCTGACTTCCTGTGGAACGGCCATGCGAAGCTGCGAGACAAGCTCGTTGACCTTATTCTTGTCGACCATGACGTTTCCGCTGAGCGGAACAGACTTGCTTGAGTCCACCAACAATTCGATGCGGTCGATGATACTGCTAATATCTATGATGACCCCCTTGGCCGGCGGTTCAGATTGCGCGTGAAGGGCTACCGCTGCGGCAACTGGTATTTTTCCGCCAGGGCCCGAGCCACGTGCTCGGGGACCATACCGGAGATTTCGCCGCCCAATTGGGCGACCTCTTTGAGCAGGCTGGAACTGATGAACATGTGCTCCTGATCGCTCATCAACGACACCATGTCCACATCGGGCTCGAGGCGCCGGTTCATGAAGAACATCTGCGATTCGTACTCGAAGTCGGGACCGCTGCGCAAACCGCGAACAATGGCGGCGGCGCCGGCGTCCCGCGCGGTGTTCACCACGAGACCATGGAACGGGCGAACGGATACGTTGGGCAAGTCGGCCACCGCCTCCCGCATCATCCCAACACGCTCTTCCGTATTGAACAGAAGGCTCTTCGACGGGGTGTCGTAGACGGCGACGATCAAGTGGCCGAAGAGATGGGCCGCCCGCTGTGCCACGTTCAGGTGTCCCATGGTCACGGGGTCGAAGGTGCCTGGATAGAGAGCGGTTACCATTTGGGGAAACTCCAATTCGTTCGCAGGGTCAATCAGTTAGTCGGGGGGTCAACAGCGTAGAATCCTACCGCATTGTCTCCGTAGCTGCGTCGATCAATTTCGTACAGACAAGCAACATTGACGGGTAAAGTGACGCGATTACTGTAACCGACAACTACGGTAGCATCCGGGTGTAGCAGACCGGACTGAGCCAACAATTGCAGGGTGGGCGTAGGTTCTCCCATGACGTAGGGCGGATCCAAAACGACGAGATCGTAAGATCCCGCGTCGCCGGTTTGAGGCGCGGATCGTTTCAACCAGTCCAACACGTCGTCACAACAAACACGGCCCACATCGCCATAACCCGTAGAGTGCAAGTTCTCCTGGATCACCCGGCATTGACGTCGATTGCGTTCTACAAAGTCAGCCCGCGCAGCGGCGCGGCTAAGCGCCTCGATACCCAAACTGCCGGTGCCGGCGTAGAGGTCGAGAACACGGCTGCCGGCGACCTGCTCGGGTTGCAGAATGTTGAAAATCGCGGATCTGACCCTCTCGGTGCTTGGACGTACCCCGGCAGCCACAGCCCCTTTCAAGGGCAGACCCCGGGACACGCCGCCGGATATTCTCATGGAGTGTGATCTTCGTGGGGGCATTGTAAAACCGGTCGCGCCGTGGTCGACGAATGCAGCGGCGACAAATTTCGGGCCTTTTTCGCGCCCGCCGGCGGCGACCAGTATATCGCCGGTTGGCGGCGACGTGACCTCAAACGTGTTCACTTGGCAGGACAGGCAATCCGGTTGCCGGCCGGGCGGCCCGGTTACAAGCCGGGCAGTCCAGCCCGCGGTGCTGGCGAGCGCGGCGTGGGAATCTCGCCGGCATAGCAAGGGCAATTGAGCGAGGCCGGTCCCTGCCGCAAAGGGATTGCCACGTCGTTACGCTCCCGGCGATGACAAAATGGGGATGCGAGGCCGCGATTCTGCTTGCCCGGCCGGGGGGCCTGTGCTACCATCAACTGCGCCATTTTGCGCCGCGATGAGTGCGAGGCAGCCCCCAAATGGGGCACTCGGACAGGTGCGGCCAACTCGCGAACTTTCTGACTCGAACGGCCGCCCAGACGCCATGCTCTCCTCGGACAATCCAACCTCCGGAACTCCGGGCCGAGGGGCCTTCCGCCAAGCATTGGCCGATGCGACTCCCCAGGCCGGCCGGGGCACGGTCGTCACCATAGGCGTGTTCGACGGAGTGCACCGGGGACACCGCCACCTGCTGCACCGAATGCTGGAACTGGCGGAACCGCCGTTGATCTCGACGGTCATCACTTTCAGCAACCACCCCGCGGAAGTGGTGAACCCGGAACGCACCGTCACCAAGATAATCACGCCCGAAGAAAAGATCCGGCTGTTGTACGACGTTGGCGTGGAGAATGTGATCTGCGTCGAGTTCACCAACGACATCGCCAACCTGGATGCCAACGAATTCACGCAAATGCTGGTTGACTGCCTGCACATGCGGGGGATGGTTACCGGCCCGGATTTCGCGTTGGGCCGGAACCGCAGCGGCACCCTGGAATACCTGCGACGGCGAGGGTCCTCTCTCGGTTTTTGGGTGGAAACCGTGCCGCCGCTGGAACTGGAAGGCAGTACTGTGCGCAGCCGAAGGGTACGCAATTCCCTGGCTGACGGCAACGTGGACGGCGCCGAGTACCTGCTGGGGCGGCCCTACGCCACCGACGGCATAGTGGTGCACGGCGCGAAGATGGGCCGCCAACTGGGTTTCCCGACGGCCAACATCATTCCGATCGCGAACTTCGTGATCCCGGCGGACGGCGTGTACGCCACCTACGCCACGGTGAACGGCGTGCGCCACATGGCGGCCACCAGCATCGGCGTGAGGCCAACCTTCGGCCTGAGCCAGCGTCTGATCGAAGCGCACCTGCTCGATTTCTCCGACGACATCTACGACGAAAGCCTGAAGCTCGAGTTCGTTTCACGGCTGCGGGGTCAGGAGACATTCGACGGCATTGACGCGCTCATTGTCCAGATGAACCGGGACGTCGCAAACGCGCGCCTGGTACTCACACAGCATGACCGGCAGGGAAACGCCTGATCCGCCGGTCCATATCGACCAACAAAGGCGAGGTGAGCGTTGACCAGCCAAGTTCAGATCCCCGAAAACCTTTCCACCATCACCCGCCGGGGCGTGAGCCGGATCATCTCCGAGGAAGACTTCACCGCCATGCTGCGGCAGGGTCGGCCGCTACGGCTGAAAATGGGTTTCGATCCCAGCCGGCCAGATATCCACCTGGGCCACGTGGTGGGGCTCCGTAAACTGCGGCAACTACAGGATCTGGGCCACCAGGTGATCCTCATCGTGGGCGACTGGACGGCGCAGATCGGGGATCCTTCGGGCCGCTCGGCGACGCGCACCATGCTGACGCACGCCGAAGTCCTCGAAAACGCCGAGTCGTACATGCGGCAGTTCTTCAAGGTGGTGGACCGCGACCGGACCCAGGTCGAATGGCAGAGCCAGTGGTTCGGAGAGTTCACGCTGGCGAACGTGATCGAGCTCACCAGCCGGTTCACGATCAACCAGTTCCTGCACCGCGAGGATTTCGCCAACCGATACTCGCAGAACCAGCCCATCGCGATTACCGAGATGCTGTACCCGTTGATGCAGGCCTACGACTCGGTGGTCATCGAGTCGGACGTGGAATTCGGCGGGACGGACCAGATGTTCAACCTGCTGGTGGGGCGCGAGCTGCAGGGGATGATGGGGCAAACGCCCCAGCAGTGTTTCATGATGCCCATCCTGGTGGGGACCGACGGCGTGCAGAAGATGAGCAAGAGCCTCGGCAACTACGTGGCGTTGGAAGAACCGCCGGAAGAGATGTACGGCAAGCTGATGTCCCTGCCCGACGAGTTGATCACGTCATACTACGAGTACCTGACCGACGTGCCGGACGTGGACATCGACGAGATGACGCAAGCGATGAAGTCGGAAACGGCCAACCCGATGGGTTTCAAGAAAGAGCTGGCGCATCGGATCACGACCACCTTCCACGACAATGAAGCGGCGAACGGCGCCCAGTCGCATTTCGAGCAGGTTGTGCAGCGGCGCGACCTACCGGACGATATGCCGGAGGTTGCGCTGGCGGAAGTATCCGGTTTGCCGATCCACCGCCTGCTGGTGCAGACCGGGCTGGCGAGCAGCAACGGCGAAGCGCGGCGTCTGCTGACCCAGGGCGCGGTGGAGCTGATCCGCACGGACGGGCAGCGGACGAGCGCGTCCATGGGCGACGAGCCCAGCCTGAACCCGGGCGATGTGGTGCGTGCGGGTAGACGGCGGTTCGTGCGGGTCGTGGAGTAAGGAGCAGCCACCAATGAGCCCTCAGGAGTTTATTGCCAAATGGCGTCGGAGCCGTGGCCAGGAATCGGCGGGCGCGCAAGAGTGGTTTCTCGATTTGTGCCGAATGGTGGAGCACGGCACGCCCAACGAAATGGACCCCCGACAGGAGTGGTTCACCTTTGAGCGTGCGCTCCGGGAGTCCTCCGGTCGCAATGGACGCGCCGACGTTTACAAGCGCGGTTATTTTGCGTGGGAGTTCAAAGGGCTGCACCGCGATTTGGATGAGGCGTATCGCCAGTTGCAACGTTACCGAGAGGCCCTAAACAACCCGCCCATACTGGTGGTGTCCGACTTCCGCACGATCGTTGTTCACACCAACTTCACCAACAAAGTGTCCATAGTCCGTACCATCCTGCTGGACGATTTGGGCGAGCCGGAGCAGTTGGGCATACTCCGCAGCGTGTTCAACGACCCGGACGCGCTGGAACCGGACATCACCCCGGACGACATCACCAAAGCCACCGCCGACATCTTCTCCGCCATCGCCCAGTCAATGCGAGAGCGGGGCGTTGATTCCCTTGAAGTTGCCCGGTTCCTCAACCGGCTGGTGTTCTGCTTTTTTGCCCAGGACGTGGGGTTGTTGCCGAACAAATTGCTTTCACAGTTTTGTGAAAACTACTACGGCGACCCGGCTGAATTCGATGGTGGGTTAAGGGATCTATTCGGTCAAATGAATGAGGGTGGGCGATTCGGCGTTGATCGGATTCGTCAATTCAACGGTGACCTGTTTAGAGAACCGGATACCGTGTTAATGACGACGGCGGAACTGGAAAAGCTGGTGGAGGCCACGGAGCGAAATTGGGCCCATATTGAACCGTCCATTTTCGGCACCCTTTTTGAGCGGGTGGTTGACCCCGGCAAAGAAGTTCTTGTCGGCGCCGAATACACCACCGAGGCCGACATCCTGGCCGTGGTCCAGCCGGTTATCGTTGGCCCCCTGCGCGACGAATGGGATGAAGTGGAGCGCAAGGTTGTCGGGCTGATGCTGATGCCAAACCAGCAGGACGAGCGCGAAGCCCGTCGCCTGCTCACCGAGTTTCAGTCCCGCCTGTCCTCCCTGAAGGTGCTGGATCCGGCTTGCGGCAGCGGAAACTTCCTGTACGTTGCCCTGCAGCAGCTGCACGATTTGGAGAAATCGCTGCTGACGCTGGCCGCCGATCTGGAGCTGCGGGAGTTCCTGCCCGGAGTGTCGCCGGAGCAGTGCCTGGGCATTGAAATTGACTCCTACGCCAGCGATTTGGCCCGCACCGCTCTCTGGATCGGTCATCTGCAATGGCTGATTGAAAACGGGCACCAGTACAACCGGGAGCCGGTGTTGGGTTCGCTGAATACGATTGAATGTCGTGACGCCATCATCGACCGGGCCAACCCGGAGCAGCCGACGGAACCGGAGTGGCCGGCGGCGGATTACATCGTGGGGAACCCGCCATTTTTGGGGCATTTCCCATTCCGGGAGCAGTTGGGCGATGAGTACGTGGAGGCCGTGTATGCGCTCTATGGCGACCGCATCCCCAACTCCAGCGATCTGTGTTGCTACTGGTTTGAGAAAGCCCGCGCCCAGATTGAAGCCGGCAATACGCAGCGGGCCGGCCTGCTGGCGACACAGGCGATACGGTTCCAGTCCAACCGCCCGGTGCTGGCTCGGATCAAGGAGACCGGCGACATCTTTGCCGTGGTGTCGGATAAGGAGTGGAGGCCGAATGAACCCAACGGTAACGGGGAAATAATTGAACATCCGGCCAGCGTGCATATTGCGATAATCTGCTTCGACAACGGCAGCCAGACCACCCGTATCCTGGACGGCGAGCGGGTCAACAACATCAACGCCGATCTCACCGGCGGCGCTGACTTGACGCAGGCCAGAACCTTGACCGAAAACGGCGGCATCAGTTCATGGGCGACATTAAAGTCGGTCCTTTTGAAATTACGGGTGAAGTCGCCCAAGATATGCTGCGTCAGCCCAATCCGCACGGCAAGCCCAACAGCGACGTAGTAAGGCGTTGGATGATTGGCCGGGATATCAATCAGGTTCCCCGCAACATGTGGATTATCGACTTTGGTACGGACATGCCAGAGACCGAAGCCGCCCTTTATGAAAGGCCATTTGAGCATATCCTGGCTAGTGTCAAACCGGAACGGGATAACAATCGGGACCAACGGTTCCGAGATTATTGGTGGTTACATGGCCGTCCTCGCATTGAGATGCGCGACGAGTTAGCCAGTTTGAAACGCTATGTCGGAACCAGCATGGTGTCTCGCCACCGGATATTCGCCTGGATTGACGGCGACGTGCTGCCGGACGCCACCATAATTGTTTTCCCGCGCGACGATGATTATTTCTTTGGTGTGTTGCACAGCAGGATACACACGCTTTGGGCAGCGGCGGCGGGCACTCAGTTGCGCGAGGCGCAAAGCGGGTTGCGCTACACGCCCACCACCTGCTTTGAGACGTTTCCCTTCCCGGAGCCTACTGGGGAGCAACGAGAGGCCATCGCCAACGCGGCTTACGAGCTGAACCAACTGCGCGAGAACTGGCTGAACCCAACTGATATGTTCGGCAACCCGGCGCTGAACGCCGACCAACTGCGCCGCCGCACGCTGACCAATCTGTACAACGACTATCCCACCTGGTTGTGCGATGCCCACGCCAAGATGGACGCGGCGGTAGCTGATGCGTATGGCTGGCCAGCCGACTTGTCGGACGGTGAGGTTCTAGAAAGGCTGCTCGAGTTGAATCTGAGCCGGTCGGGTGCGTCCACCTGACGATCAGTGCGCGGTTCCTCGCTCTCACACCGGCAGGATGGGCGGCGTTTCTTCGGGCAGGGCAACGTCTCGGAGCGACAGTTGGCTGCCGTCGGTGAACCACGGGTTTCGGGGGTCACGGGAGGGCAGAAGCACGGTGGCCATGCCGGGGGCGGTGATTTCGCCGCGTTGGTTCTCGGCCCAGATGTCCACGTCCACCAGCGCGTTGCCGTTGTTTATGTACTTGCGGGCGACGCGGCCACGACAGAACTGGGTGTCGCCGTAGACGTTGAAACGCCGCGTCTCGACCCGGAGACGCTTGAGGAAAGCGTCGTCGCCCATCCAGTTGGTCATCAGGGTTCCGAGCCAGGACACCCGTTGCGGGCCGTAATCGTAGGCGCCGGGGACGCCCACCGCCTCAGCAACGGAGTCGCGCAGGTGGCCAATGCCGGTGTACTCCAGGCCACCGCCGGACTCCGGGTTGCGGAAGAAGTGATCGGGATGGCGCAGGGCTTCGCGCAAAAGCACGCCGTGCGCGCTGGAACGCCCAGTGCCGACGAGGAACGCGCTCACGTCCTGGAGTGACAGCGGGCCGCGCACTACGGTGGGCAACTCCTCGCCAATCTCGGTATCTTCCCAGTAGCGAGGTTGCCCCCCTCGCGCCGTTTCGTTAAGAACCCGTTCGTCGATGCTCGCAAGTTCGTCTTCGGTGTACTCGTGGCGCTTGGGCACGTCGGCGTACTTGCCCCGCTCGCGGGAGGCGCGACGCTGGTGGCGGGTGCACCAGCCGACGACGCGGGCTACGACCTCGTCCCGCTGGTTGGAATAGGTGGTTTCCACGTATTGGATGACCAGACGACCGGAGTAGGCGCTCTGCTTTTCCTGCACGTCGAGCACGCGCTCCACGCAGTTCACGGCGTCGCCGGGGCGAAGCACGCGGAAAAACTCCCAGTCGTTGCCGGCGAAGAACCCGTGGACGCCCGGCAGACCCCACCGGGTGCGACCGGACCAGTGGCGCATGTACGGAGCGCAGGGATGGCCCACGATGCTGCCGTACTTGGAATAGGCGGCGTATTCTTGGTCACGAAACAGCGGGTTGGCGTCGCCGATCCCGTTGGCGAAGTTCAGCATGGTATCCACCGAGGCCTGACGCACGTACTGCTCGGTGCGCATCCGCACGCCGATCATGGCGCGGGCGGCGGCCAGGGCCTCGTCGGAAATGCCGCCCTCCACCTCGGGGAGAGTTTCGACAACCTGCTGCTGGGATTGCTGTTGGGTCACTATAATTCCACCTTTTGGTCTGATTGCCTACAACCCTATCAACAAACTCGACAAATGCAACCCGGTCAAGCAGGCCATCTCGACGAACAGCCACGTCATAGGGCCGTTCACGAGCTCACTACCGGAAAGATTATCCCTTGAGAGCAGCCGGCTCACTTTCTCGAGCAAGAGGAAATATGAAACAACCGTCAGTGATATGAGAACAAATCTCGACACTGAAATCAGATCTGCGACCAATCCAACCATTTGTAGTTCTGGTGTCGGTGCTGATGGTCCATCGAACTGTGCGAAAAGCCCAAAGCCGATGGCAGCCGTAGCAATTGCGAGAATCGCAACCGCCAGTTGATGGCGGTCTGGAGGTTTCCCGGTCATCTACCTCCCTCTCCGCCGTCTCGCCGCTGCGACCGCCAATCGAGCCAGAATCCGTACACGACAGCACCCAATCCACAGAGAGCCATGGTCAAGCTAAGAGTAAACACAAGCCAAGCATTGGCACCCTCTGGCAACGTGCGTAAAGCGAGCACAGACAGGATCAAAATCCAAAACCCTATCAACAATGGAGCAATCCCGATACGTCCGTAAAACTTCAGATTGCTATGGTCCCGGGAACCAATCATCTTGTCATCTCCGGCGCATCAAACCGTTTCCAAACCGTGCGCTCAGGCTAATATACCACCCGCCGCTCTTCCAGCTCGGTCAGCTCCGCCTCGCCCAACCCCAGGTAGCCGCATAGCACCTCGCGGTTGTGTTCGCCCAGCAACGGGGCGTGGCGCCGGAGGCGCGACGGCGACTTGCTGAGGTTCCACATGAGGTTGAACACGGGTTCGGCCCCCAGCGCCGGGTGCTCCGTGTCGCTGTACAGGCCCCGCTCCATGAAGTGCGGATGGAAAAGCCGTTCCTCCGCCCCGAGCACGGGAGCGGCCGCCACCCCGTGGGACTGCAGGAGTTCGGTAGCGGCGTCGGGCTCGTGTTGGATGGTCCATTGGGAAACGAGCGCGTCGAGTTCACGACGGTGGCGCTGACGGCGGTACTGGCTACCGAACCGGTCATCGCCGGCCCACGACGGCGAGCCCATGGCCTGCACCAGGGACTGCCACTCCGTCTCGGACCTGACGGCGATAGACACCCATCTGTCCTCTCCGGCGCACGGGTAGTTGCCGTAGGGCGCCATCGTGGGATCATAGTTGCCCCGGGGCTGTAGCGAACGCCCGGTCAAAGCCCGCTCCATGAGGCCCACTCCCTGGGTTACCACCGTGGCGCGCAGCATCGATACGTCGATGTACTGGCCCTGTCCGGTGCGGGAGCGGTGGAACAGCGCGGACGCGATGGCGAAGACGGCATGGAGCGCGCCACAGATGTCGCCGAAAGCGTGTTTCAGGCCCAGGGGGCCGCCGCCTTCGTATCCCATGGTGCTGTCAAGGCCGGACAGCGAACCGATGGACGGAGCATAGGCGCGGAGGTCGCGCAGCGGGCCCTCCTGCCCGGTGGAAGATATGGAGGCCATGATGATGTCCGGCTTGATGGCGCGGAGAACCTCGTACCCCAGGCCCAATCGGTCCATTACGCCGGGGGAGAAGTTTTCGATTACCACGTCGCAGCGAGCGACCAGGCGCTGCACTAACTCCACGGCGTCCGGCTCAGCCACGTTCAGGGTGACGCTGAGCTTGCCGCGATTCACGTTGTGGAACATCGGGTTCTGCTCGGGATCGGGCTGGTCGCCGACGATGGGACGGCCCAGGCGCATGTAGTCCAGGCGCTGGCGGGTCTCGACCTTGATGACCTCGGCGCCCATGTCCGCCAGGACCATGCCCGGCAAGGCGCCGGCCAGCACCCAGCCGAAGTCGAGGACCCGGTAGCCGCTCAGGACACCCGGTTGGGATGGCGCATCACTGTCACTGGAATTCGTTGGTTCAACCATATTGCACGATCACTTTGGTTCACGGGGCGGGACGATCCACGCGGCCACAGCCGGCATAACGGACAGCAGCGCCGCGGCGGCGACCTTGGTGTATCCGCCGCCGTAGACCAGGCTCAGCGTCCAGAGCAGCCCAAAGCACATGGCGCCCACGATGATGCCGGCGATGATTATGACTTCGGGGCGATGGTTCTTCCGGATCGCCATCTGCCGGGCGATGACGCAACTGCCCAGGAACACGACCACGCACGCAACGGCGATGCGGATCAGCATGGACAACGCACCGGAAAGGCTCGACGATTGCCGGTCTCGAGGACGACCGTTGGGGCGAGCGCCATCAGATAATTCCGGTCTGGTACAGTTTCACCAGATCGGATGCGGAGTAACCGAGTTCATCGCACAGGATGGTCCGATTGTGCTGGCCCAAGGTGGGCGCCGGCGTGGGGGCCACAACCTCGGATCCGGGCAGACGGTACGGCGTGCCGGGGTAGGCCACGGGGCCGGTGTCTTCGCGTTCTATGACCACGAACAGGTCGTCCAAGGACGGGTCGGATCGAACTTCCTCGTAGGTGCGCACCGGGGCGAGAGGTATGCGGTTTTCCAGAGCGATTTCCAGCAGTTCGGACTTGGTGTAATCGGCCAGCCAGGCTTCTACGTACCCGTCCACTTCGTCGGCGTAGAGGTTATTCATGGCGGTGCGGTTGCGGAACCGCGGTTCCTGGGACCAGTCCGGGTTGCCCATGATCTCGAGCAACCGCCGCCACTGCCGTCCCTCCGGCGAGCCAACGAAGATGTGGCCGTCCTTGCAGCGCAGGATACAGTTGGGATACGGGAAATCGAGGGCGTGGTGACCGGTGCGGCGGGTGACGCGCCACTCGTAAACGGCCATGAGCGCTTCGGGGCCGTTGTAAAGGCCGGCCATCGTTTCCGATTCGGCGATATCGATGTGCTGGCCACCGTGAGTATCGCGGCCCAACAGCGCCATCACGATGGACGACGCGGCAGCCATGCCGGCGAAATAACCGACTTCAGGGGTGCCGAAGGTCAGCGGCTCACGATCCTCGTCTCCGAGACCCTCGCAAATCCCGCCGGCGGCCGCCAGGTTGATGTCATAAGCCTTGTAATCGCGCCACGGGCCGGACAGGCCCCAGGGGCTGATGCTGGCCATGACCAGGGCAGGATGTTCGGCGGCGAGTAGGTCATAGTCCAAGCCCAGCCGTTCCATGTCGGCCGGCGGGACGTTGTGCACCACCACGTCGGATTTGGCCGCCAACCGTTGCAGGATGCCGCGCCCGGTCGGTGTCTCAAGATTGGCGGTGATCCCGTCCTTGTTGGAGTTGAGGTACAGGTAGAGACCGCTGCGCTCAGGGTGCGGCACGTCGTCGGGCCATGGCCCGTAGCGTCGGGCGTCTTCGCCGATACCGGGGGGTTCGATTTTGACCACGTTGGCGCCGGCGTCGGCCAGCAGTTTGCCGCAATAAGGCGCGGAGATCATGGAACCGATTTCGAGGACGCGAAGGCCGGACAGCAGGGAATACGTCATGGTTTCAGAGAGGACCCGAGCGGAGTTGGGCAATGTTATCACAAGGCGCGCCGGGCCTTGCCGAAGTTGTACTTCGTTGCGGGAAACATATCGACTGGCCGTCAGTTGAAAGTCTGAGCGGCCATGATCAAACGTGCTTTCCGAACCGACGAGATTGCCGCTCTGCGCTCGAGATGACGGAGGTGGGTGGCAGCAAGATTCCCGCACGGCGCTCGCAATGACAGTTTGGTCGCTTGCAATGATTTTGAAGAGTCGCTGATAGGGCGGGCGGGGCGCTAGGATTTGGTCACCGTCGCGGGTTATATGGGCATCATAGGAACCTTCGCGCGTACGTGTGCTGATTGACGTTATGTTAGACTAACGGCCGCCAATGAAACCCATGAATCCGAATTGAAGGAGACCCATTATGCCCAATAAGCGCGGCACCGGCCTGATGATGGTCTGGTGCGAAGTTCCCGCCGATGTCGAGGAAGAGTTCAACCAGTGGTACAACACGGAGCACCTGCAGGAGCTCCTGTCCGTGCCGGGCGTGCTGAACGCCGCCAGGTATGAGGCCACCAGCAGCGGCCCCAAGCATCTGGCGATGTACGAACTGGAATCGGCGGACGTGGTCAACACCGACGCGTTCAAGAACCGGCCGCCGACGCCGTGGGGCCAGAAGGTCGGCCCGCGCGCGGTGGCGACGACGGTCATCAACAACGTGTATCAGATGATCCACCCCACCGACCTGAGCGACGCGCTGGCCAACGCCGACATGTCTCCCGCGCTGCAGATCGGGAGGATGGACGTACCCGCGGAGAGCGACGCCGAGTGGAACAACTGGTACTCGACCGTCTACGTGCCGAACTACGAGAAGGTTCCCGGCTGCATCCGCGGTCGCCGGTGGAAGTCGGTACGCGGTGAGCCGTCGTACGCCACGGTCTACGAGTTTGAGAACCCGGAGGTGTCTTCCACTGCCCCTTGGCTGGAGCAACGGGAAGCCCACCCGGACAACGTCCGGATGCGGGACGTGATGACCCACGCGGCGGGTTCCCCCGGGATTTGGCGTAAGACCGTCCAGTTGTAGAGGATCAGGTGCAACCGGTAGCGTAAAATGGAGGAGCGGACGATGGTTCGCTCCTCCATTTCTTGGTGATTTATGACACTGATCACGGGCCGCCGGCTTTCACCGAACCTGATCCTTTGCGCCCTGACCCTATGCGCCGTTCTCGGTCTGTGGTCGGGATTAGCTGGCGCCGCCTGGGGACAGGACATTTTGGGCCAGGACTCCCGGCGCAACGAATCGGTTACGGGCCCGTACACCGTGGTGGTCGACGCGCAGTCGTTGCCCTCGCTGCAGTCGGTGCAGTTCTTCATCACAATTACCGAAACGGCGCCGGGGACTCGGGCGGAGGATCTGACGGTCAGCGTGCTGACGACATGGAGCGGAAGCGACGACACCGGGGAGAACATCGCGCTGAGTCCGAACGTGCCGGGCCTGTATACCGCCACGCTCCGGTTTGACCCCGGGAGGTGGGAAACCACCATCCTCATAGAACCGCCGTCCGGAGGCTCTTACGGAGCCGACGCGTTCGTGTTCGATGTCCCGAAGCCGACCAGCGACTCGACGGCGGGTTTCGTGTTCATCGGGGTGGCGGTGGTGCTGATCGTCGGCGCCGGATACCTGACTTGGAGAATTCGGCAGAACCAGAAGGCTCGAGTCGGCGCGCGCGGGGACGCGTCGCAATGACCGCGCACTTGAGCCGTCGGTGGGGCTTCTGGACCCTGGGCGCGGCGGCGGCGGTCGCTGGCGCGGCGGCCCTGAACCTCGACATCGCGTCGGCCCACCAGGGCATCCCGCCCGGGCAGACTCCCGCGACGGCGTGGGGTTTCATCACCAATCCGGTGCCGAGCCTGTTTCTGCTGGGCGCAGTCTACCTGTACGTCAACGGGCTCAACAACTGGCCGAACCCGACGCATCGCGTGAACGTGTGGCAGAAGGGGTGCTTCTTTGCCGGCATATTGGTGCTGTTCGCGGCGTTGCAGTCACCGATCGAACCGCTGGCGGAGCACTATTTCTCGGTTCACCAGGCGCAGCATGTGATGGTTCGCATGGTAGGCCCGCTGCTGATCCTCCTCGGCGCGCCGCTGACGCCCATGCTGCGGGGAATGCCGACCTGGGCCCGCCAGAACATCGTGCGACGGTTGGTCCGTTCGCCCCTGGCCCGTGCGATCTACGGCAAAGCCACAAGCCCGGTGTTCACCACGGTCACGTTCCTGGCGCTCCTCTTTATCTGGCAGGCGCCCGGTCCCCACGACCTGGCGGTGCACAACGACTGGATCCACGAACTGATGCACGCGACGATGCTGACCAGCGGGTTCCTGTTCTGGTGGATCGTGATCGATCCCAAGCCGCACCGCTCGCGGCTGCACTACGGGTTGCGAGTGCTTTACCTGGGACTGATAGTGCTGCCAAACACGCTGTTGGGGGCGGGCATCACGTTCCAGGAGGGCCTGATCTATTCCTCTTACCAGGAACTGCCCCGCCCGTGGGAGGGTTTTTCGCACCTGTCCGACCAGCGTCTTGGCGGCCTCATCCTGTGGGTTCCGGGCGACATGATGAGCATCCTGTCCGCCGGGATCGTGATGTTCGTGTGGTACCAGCGCGAGATGGAGGCAAACCCGAATCCGCCCATGCCGGTGCCGGTAACCCACGAGGACGGAGAAGACGCGGCCGGGCTGGACGAGACCGGGCCGTAGTGCGACGGGTCCGCCGTTCAAATTGACCATCCCCGAAGTGAACTTGTAGGATGTGGGCCGCTGTCGAACCCAACCTGGAATTTAATCGGTGAAGTATGGCCATTAGCAACGGACGACGCCCAGAACCGCGTTTCGACTGGTTCGTGCCAATTGATGGAGACGGTGAGCGCGCCGGTACGGTCCGGGCAGACCGCCCGCCGACATTTGAATATCTCAAGCAAGTGGCGGAAACCGCGGAAGAATGCGGCTTTTACTCGATGCTCATTCCCACCCGCTTCGCCAACGGGCTGTTTTCGGAGGACGCGCCGCTGGCTGAGACGTGGACGACGGCCACCGCGCTGGCCGCGGTGACCTCGCGGATCCGCTTCCTGGTGGCGGTGAGGCCCGGGTTCATCGCGCTGGGGTTGTTCGCGCAGATGGCCGCCGCGCTGCACCAGATTTCGGGCGGGCGTTTGGACATCAACATCGTGCCCGGCGGTATCCAGAACGACTTTGAACGCGTCGGCGAGGTCAGCGACCACGCGACGCGCTACGAGCGGGCAGAAGAATTCATCCAGGCCTGCCGCGCCCTGTGGCAAGACCCGCAGCCGGTGACATACTCCGGCGATTTCTACCAGCTTGCCGACGCCTACTGCGCGCCGGCCCCGGGTCGGGACGCTCCCCAGTTCTACCTGGGCGGCGCGTCGCCGCGCGCGCTGGGGCTTTCCGCGCGCCAGGCGGACGTGCACCTGGGGTGGATTGAGCCGCTGGAGGATACCGCGCAGCGCGTGGCCGATCTGAAGCAGCAATTTGCCGGCACGGGCCGGCCGCTCACCCTCGGTTTGCGCACTCACCTGGTAATACGAGACGACGAGGAGGAGGCGTGGCAGGCGGCGCGTCGGCTCATCGCCGACGCAGCACCGGAAGTGAAGGCGCAGCGGCAGGCCGCCATCGTGGGCACGCCCATGGTGGGGCAGCAGGCGCAGGCCCGGGAAGCCGAGGACCATCGGCTGGGGCGACACCTGTGGAACGGCCTTTCCGAGGTCCGGGTCAACTGCGGCAGCGCGCTGGTTGGTACGCCGGAACAGGTGGCCGACGAGCTGCTGGGTTACTGGCGGCTGGGGATCGACGAGTTCATCCTCAGCGGCTTCCCGCACGTCGAGGAGTGCCAACGAGCGGCCGAGGACCTGTTGCCGTTGGTGCGAGACCGGGTGGCGGCGGAAATCCGGTGACAGCTGGCCCTGGTCGGCGGTGGCGTTCGCGCCACAACATCACGCCTTGACACGTAACTTCGCCCTCCTGCTCTGGCTGCTGCCCCGGCGGCTCCGCTCCGCCTGGGGGCTACTGGCCGTGACCGCCTTTGGCGTGTTGGCGGCGGTCACGATCATGGCGCTGGGCGCGATGTACTCGCAGGGTCTGGCCGAAGCCGGCCTGCGGCACTCCCTGGCGGTAACGTCGGCCACCGTCATCAACACGCAGATCGTCGTGCGGAACCGACCGTTGGGTCCCGAGGACTACACGTCGCTGCGCACCAACATCGAGCAGATCATCGACGACGACGTGGGTTACCTGCGGCGGGACCAGAACCGGTACGCCAAGATGCTGCCCACACTGCCGTTTGTGCAGGTAGGCGCGCCGTTCGGGATTTCCGATGTTCCGCTGGGCCGGCCGTTTTTCATCACGGAGTTCGCCGAGCACTCGCGTCTCGTTGAGGGTCGTTGGCCGTCGCCCGAGATCGGGCGGGACACCGCGGCCTGCGTCAATATTTCCGACGGGTGTCCTCGCATAGAGGGGGTGCTGGGCGTCGACACCTCTCGGCTCATGGGATGGGGTGTTGGCAAGGAGGCCTGGCTGGTGGTGTTTCCCGGCCGGGACGACGAGCCGGCTGAATACATCGGGGTCGATATTGTGGGCATCGTTGAACCCAACGACCCGAGAGAAGAATACTGGATGGGTTCGGCGGACTACTTCCGCATCAGCGACTGGGAAGGCCGCCCGGTAGCGCCCATCTACGTCCACGAGCAGGCGTTTTTTGACGGCATCGGCGAGCCGTTCCCGACCCTGGTTGGCGACTACGGCTGGTTCATCTACATCAACCCCGACGTCATCACCGCACCCACCGTGCAGCAAACCCGGGATGACCTGACCGCGCTGGAAACGGACGTCAACAGCCGGTTCCCCAGGTCGTACATCCTGACCGGACTTGAGAACAGCCGCAACACGGGGGTGTTGGCCACGTACCAACGGGAGCTGACCCTGGCGCGGGCCCCGTTGATCCTGTTCATCTCGCTGGTGGTGGTGGTGATCCTTTACTTCCTGGCGCTGGCCGTGGGGCTGCTGGCGGGCGCGCGGTCCGCGGAGTCCTCCATGCTGCGCAGCCGGGGCGCGAGCATCGGGCAGGTTGGAGGGCTGCTGGCGCTGGGCGAAGGTCTCATCGTGGTTGCCGCCACGCTGATAGGGCCGCTCCTGGCATGGGGCATCGGAAGCCTGCTGTTGGTGGAAACCCTCAACCCGGCGGCCCGGGTCGGCGCGGGCGAGGCTCCGCTCGAAGTGTCCCTGTCGTGGCAGATGTACGCGATGGGCGCCATCGGGGGCGTGCTGAGCCTGGCGGTGCTGACTGTGGCCGGCGGGAGCCTGGCCCGGCTGGCCATCCTGGATTTCCTGCGCTCCCGGGCGCGCCCGCCATCCGCCCCGTGGATCCAGCGTTACTACATCGACGTGATAGCCGTGGTAGCGCTGGCCGTGCTGGTCTGGCAGATCCGGCAGCGGGGCGGCTTTGTGGAGGCCGAGCTGACCGGCCGGGGACCCACCCTCGACCCGTCGCTGCTGTTGGCTCCCTCGGCCGCGTTGTTGACGCTAGCCTTCCTGCTGTTGCGGGCGCTGCCCTGGTTGATGACGGGTACCGCGTGGGCATCCCGGCAACTGGCGCCGGCCTGGATCAGCCTTTCGTTGCGAAGAATGGCGCGGCAGCCGCTGCCCTACGCTTCGTTGACCGTGGTGGTAACGCTGGCGGCGGCCCTGGGCGTGTTCGCGGGAACTTTCCAAACAACGTTGGCCCGCAGCGAGGCGGACCAGGCGAACCACCGGGTGGGCGGCGACATCACGCTGGGCGGGACCAGCTTCATCGGGCGCACCGAACAGCAGAGGATCGACCAGCTCAAGTCAATCGACGGGGTTGAGGCCGTGTCCGCCATCATCCGGGAGCCGGTGGGTTTCGTCGACGGGCCGTTCCAGCGGGGGACCGTGCTGGGAGTTGATCCGCTGACCATCGGGCAGGTGTCATGGTGGCGGGACGACCTGGTTGACGGGGAGCCGACGCCGCTGGAGACCCTGGCCGCGCCGCTAAGACGCACGCTTTCGCCGGAAACGGCCGGGGTTGAAATACCCCAGGGAGCCGAGGAAGTCGGCGTGTGGATACGGCGAGACGACACGCCGAATGTTGGCGCGTCGGTACCGCTGCCCAGCTACCGCCTGTGGCTGCGCATCGGCAGCGACCGCGGACGATACCGCAACCTGGAGATGGGAACGCTGAGCCAACACCAAACGGGATGGCACCACCTGACGTCGGCGATGCCCGAGGTGAGCGCAATCACCAGCGCCGACGACCAATGGCGCGTGGTTGCGCTGTACATCTCCGGGGACTCATTTGCGCGCACGCCACCCGGCGGACTTTCTTTCGACGGCGTCACCGCCTACGGGTCGGGACTGCCGCCCAATGGCGAGGTGATCGAAGGCTTTGAGGACATCGGGTCGTGGGTGCCATTGCCGCAGGCGGGAAACGTCCCAGATCGAACCGAGCGGAGCCCGGACGCGGCGCACACCGGCGACACCGGACTGTCCATCAAGTGGGAGGAGCCTCTGGGACGGTCTCCCCGGGGCATCGTCATCCCGCCGGCCCCGCTGCCGCTGCCGGCGATCACGGGACCGGGATTCACGTCGGGGCAGACGGTTCGGTTCACCGTGGACGGTTACGTCGTGCCGGCCCGGGTCACCAGCACCGTAAATCACTTCCCGACGCTGGACGCCAGGCGCTCGTTGGTGGTGGTATCGGCGCACGAACTGCGGGCGTGGCTGAACCAGGCGCCGGGCGCCCAGCCAATCACTCCCGACGAATGGTGGTTCGACATAGCGGAGGGGGCGGACCGCGAACGAGTAGCCGCTGAGATACTGGACGTCGGGTACCGCCTGTCGTTCCTCCGGGATCGCGCGGAGGCCGTCGACCTGGCGACCCGCAACCCTCTGGCCGGCGGCGCGTGGGATGCCCTGACCGGCATTGGGCTGGCGGCGCTGGCGCTGGCGGTGGGCCTGGCGCTGTGCGCCCACGCGGCGGTGGCGGTACACGAGCAGCGGGTCGACATGTCGGTGGGAGCGGCGTTGGGCATTCCCCCGTGGCAACGGATCGCCGGTCTGGCGCTGGAACGGGTGATTATCGGGGTGCTGGGCATCGTGGTTGGCGGGCTGTCCGGATGGGGACTGGCGCGGTGGACGCTGGGGGAGCTGGCCGGAAACGCGTCCGGGGGAGCGGTCACGCCACCCATCATCTTTGTGGCGGAAGGCCCGTGGCTGGTCGCGACGTTCGTCTGTCTCGTGGTGGCAGCGGTGGCGGCCATCGCCCTGGCGGGAACCGTGGCCAACCGGCTACGGCCCCCGGAAGTGCTGAGAGAGGCAGAGTAGACGCAGATGACCGCGATCCTGAACCTGGGTTACGTGCTGGCGCGACGGCGGCTGATGTCGTCATTCCGGATCGAATTGACGGTCCTGTTGGGAGTCACACTGGCGGTCGTGCTGCTCTCAAGCGCGGTGGTGTTCAACGACCTGCTGGCTGAAACGGCGTTGCGCCGGGCGCTGGCGGACGCCGAGTCCAGCGACGTGAATTTCTGGGTGCGGGTGTTCAACGACCTTGACGACCCTCGAACCGCCACGCCGGCCAGTGACCGCTACCTCACCAGCCGGCAATTCGTTGCGCAGCGAGTCCTGCCGCCTTTGGGCGATGCCGTCGGGACCGTGTCCTTCCAGGTAGAGACGGCGACTTTCTATTTCAGCGGCCGCTCCAACCTGGACCTGCCCAACGACGTTCGTCCGCGTGGGCGTCTGCAATACCTGTCCGGGTTGCAGGACGGAAAGGCCGAACTGGTCCAAGGCCGCTGGCCCGAGTTATCCGGCGACAGAGGCTACGACGACAACACCGGAGAAACCGACGGGATCGTGGTCGAAATCGTGGTGGATTCCCAGGGGTTCGAATTCCTGGACATGGAACTGGGCGAGGGATTCGAAATAGTGCCGGCAACCGGCGGGGACGGGCAACAGGCGACCCGTGTGGTGGTGGTGGGCGTCATCGAACCAACTGACCTTGAGGACGAGTATTGGTACCGCAGGCAAAAGCTCCTCTCGTATCACGACGATGATTGGACGCTGGTGCCGCTGTTCACTTCGGAACAGGGATTGCGCCAGCAAATAGGGCGTCGCTACCCCGGCATCTACACCAGTTCCGCGTGGTTTGTGCAGGTGGACCGGGAAGGGATTCCGGCCAAGCGGGTTGACGACCTGCAGTTGGCGCTGCGACAGGTACGCCGCAACGTAACGAACAACCTGCCCAATGGCAGCACGTCCACCGGATTGATAAGGATCCTGGAGAACCATGAGGAGCAGTTATTGCTGGCGCGGATCCCGCTGTTCCTGATGGTGTTCCTGGTTACGGGCATCCTCGCTTATTACCTGACAATCACGGCCGGCATGGTGATTCGCGCCCGGGCCGGCGAGATCGCTATGCTCAAGAGCCGCGGCGCGACCACGGTGCAGATCGGCGTCCTGACGCTGGTGGAGGGTCTCCTCCTGGCCGGCCCGGCGCTGGTGGCCGGTGCGCTGCTATCGCCGCTGTTGGCGAAGGCGCTGGGCGGCCTGGTGTTCGACGCCGAGTCGGCCGGAGCGCCGGTGTCACTGTCCTGGCAGGCATTCGGCATGGGCGCGGCGGGCGCGGCGTTGGCCGTGATCGTGCTCTCATTGGCCACGCTTGCCGCCGCGAACAAGGGGATCGTGGAATTCCGCCAATCGGGAGCCCGGCCGGCGCGAACCCCGTTCGTACACCGCTATTACCTGGACCTGCTGGCCCTGGTGGTCATCGCGTTCCTGTGGTGGCAGATTTCCAATCGCGGGACCGTCCTGACCCGGAGCCTGGGAGGGCGAGAGCTGGAAATCGATTTCGCGCTGCTACTGGGGCCGGCGCTGGGCCTGATCGCGTTGGGGCTGCTGGTAATGCGGCTGTTCCCGTTGGCAATGGGAATATTCGCGCGGATCGTGGGACCGGTGGGCCCGGGTTGGCTGGTGCAGGGTTTGCGCCGCATCGCCCGCGACCCCATCGCACCGGGGAGCCTGGTGGCCCTGCTGATGCTGGCCACCGCGCTTGGCGTCGTTGGAAGCGCGTTTTCCGCGACCCTGAACCGCAGCCTCGAGGACCGCGTTCGATACGACATGGGCGCGGATATCCGCATCCAGCACGACAACGGACGCATACCCCGGGCCTTTGCCGGCCTGTCGGACGTGCTGCCAAATTCCGCCGAAGCGATGCGGAATGAAGGCAGCCTGCTGACCGAAGGGTTCGGATCCCAACGGGTATCGGTCCTGGCAGTGGACTCTCCCCGCCTGGCGGACATTGCCTGGTGGCGCGGCGATTTCGCGGACGAAGACGAGTTGTCGAATCTGATGGTCAAGATCGCGCCGAATGTGGATGCGCCCACCGGGTTGCCGCTGCCGGATGGTACCACCGCCCTTTCGCTGTGGGCGATGACGACGCAAACCGGCCCGTTCGCCCGGGAGCCCCTAGTGGGCGTGACCGCCCGCCTGAGAGACGGGGATGGCCGCTACTACGACGTGCCACTGGGCGACGTGAGGGAGACCCGCCAGTGGCAATCGCTCCACGGCAGTACGGAGTTGCGCATAGGCCGGGGAGGCAGACCCACCGATGACCCGGACGTGCCTCGGCTCGACGTGCCGCCGCACACCCTGATCAACCTGCAGATCGCCGGACGGACCAGCGGCGATCGCCCTGGCGTGCTCTTTATCGACGGATTTACGGCGCACACCGATGCGGGAGAGGTGGTTGTAGCCGATCTGAACACCGCCGACGGGTGGAGCGTGATCGAAGACTACGTGCGGCCCGGGCTCTACTCGGTGGAAACCAGCCGCAACGTGGCCAGGCCGGGCACCACCGGGTCCGCCGTGTTCAGCTGGTCTCCAGGTGGAATCGGAGCTCCAGGGATTTGGCCCGGTCAAGACGCACCGCCCGTGCGGGCCCTGGTCAGCCCGGGCATCCTGGAAGCGACCGATGCCGAAGTCGGCGACCAGATCAGTCTCGGGATGTCCACCTTCGCGCTGCCGATCAAGATTGAGGGTGTAGCCGAGTTTTTCCCCACGGTGGACCCGCGTGCGCAGCCCTTCGTGGTCGCCGATCTGGGCGAGTTCGTTGAATACGCCAACCGGCACAGCCGGCGGATTTTTGGGGGCTCCGGCGAGGTCTGGCTGGACCGCGATATTGCGCCGGGCGACCTGGAACACGCCCTGGCCGAGGCCAACACCGCCGCATCCACCATGAAACAGTTGGGAGTGACCGCGGGCCAGTCCTATGTTGTGGAAGAGGAAGCGGCCCTACGGGGCAAGAAGCCGCTGGCCAACGCGGGTTGGGGCGGGCTGCTGGTGATCATGTTCCTTGCCCTGGCCCTGGCCAGCGCAACTGGGATCGCGCTGTTCTGCTGGCTGGATACCCGGGAGCGCCAGACCGAGTTCGCCCTGCTGCGGACGCTGGGTAGCACCCGTGGCCAGCTGAACGGCGTGGTCTGGTTCAACCTCGCCATCGTCGTGATCGCGGGAGTGGCGGTCGGAACCTGGGCCGGCGCGCAGATCGGCGCCGCGCTGCTGCCGGTTCTGGAGGTCGCCGAGGGCGGCGTCCGCGCCACGCCGCCGCTGACTTTCGAGACCGACTGGCGGATGCTCGCGCTGGCCTACGCGGTGCTGGCCACGGTGAGCGCGGTTACGGTGGTCTGGCTGGCCCTCGTGACCAGCCGGCTGGAGGTGCAGCGGGTGCTGCGCGCCGGCGAGGGCGGCTAGGCCCTAATCGACCAGCCCGAGGCTGCGGCACATTTCCAGCATGGCCTTGGCGGTTTCCTCGTGGGCCACGTCGACCATGTCTCCGGCATAGGTGACGGCGGCCGTTCCACGACGCCGGCTTTCGTCCATCGCCTCCAGCAGCCCCTGCCAGAAGGCGATTTCTTCAGGGGTCGGCGTGAAGATTTCGTTCACGATGGGCACGTGGGAGGGATGGATCAGGTTCATCCCGGTGTATCCCAGAGCTTTCAGGTTGTTGGCCCAATAGCGCAGGCCCTCGAGGTCGCGGATGTCGAACCAGCCGCCGCTGATGGGCCACTGGATCCCGGCGGCGCGGCTGTCCATCAGGACCTTGCTGCGGAGGTACAGGGTTTCCGCGCCCTCCAGGGTCCAGCGATAGCCCACACTGCGGGCGGTGTCGCCACCCTTGCCGCCGCTCCCTCCCATGTGCGCGACCCGGTCGGACGCCATCGCGATTTCGTAAGCCGTGCGAATTCCCGAAGCAGTCTCCAGCCCCGGGTCAATGCAGACGGTGTTGAGTTCCATGCCGGCCTTACGCTCGAAATAACGCAGCAGCACGTCGGCTTCCACCACGTCGGCCGGCGTCTCGACCTTGGGCAGCAGGATGCCATAGAGGCCGGGCCGGGTAACGGCTTCGAGGTCGAACCCGGTAAGCCCGGTTTCCAGCCGGTTGACCCTGACAAAGAGGGTCTGGCCGCGCTCCGACAGCTCGTCGATCATCTTGGCGACCAGCGGACGCGCGGCGTCCTTGTCGTACTCCGGGACGGAGTCCTCCAGGTCAAGGATCAACGCGTCCGGGCCGTACTGGGGAGCCTTGCGCATCCAGTCTTCCTTGTTGCCGGGCACGAACATGACGGAGCGCAGAGGCTTGGTGGTGATTCGGGGCATGGTGGGGCGTCTCCTGGACAGTTTAGTCAGAAAGTGATTTCCGGGTTCTGTAGCCGTCGAATCTTGCGGCCGCCGTTGGCCGGAGCCGATGTCCTGGTGTCGAGAACGGGCTAGATGACGCCGTCCCGTTTCAGTTGCTCCAGTCCGGGCGCGTCTACGCCGCACAGTTGGCCGAGGACTTCGGAGTTGTGCATTCCCAGGGACGGCGCGCCCGGAACGTCGGGCAGCGGCTGGCCGTCGAATAGCACCGGGAAACCGGCGACCACCTCGTCCACCTCGCCGTTGAAGGCGGCATTACGCATGGTTCGCAACGCGCCGCGATCACGGAAGTGGTCGTCAGCCAGGATTTCCGGCACTGTCCGGACCGGGGCGCACGGCACGTCGCCGGCGGAGAGAAGGTCGAGGGCTTCGGCGCGGGTCATTTCACCGACGCGCGCCTGGACTTCGGCGCGGGCGGCGGCGGCGTTCTCCGATCTGACCTGGTAGCGGGCAAACCGGTCGTCCGCGATGAGGTCCGGCGTGCCGATCGCGTTACACAGGCGGCGCCACTGGTCGTCGCTGGCGGCGGTAATGATGATCGCGCCGTCGCTGGCCTGGTACTGGCCGGTTGGGCCGCTGCGACTGTTGTTCCCGGCGCGCAGGGGGATGCCGGCCGCCAGGTCCTCCTCGAGGTTCTCCATCAACATCAGCGACGTGAGGGTGTCCATCATCGAGACGTCGAGGTAGGTTCCCTCGCCGGTGCGTTCCTTTTCGCGCAGGGCGGCCAGGATGGCCGTCGACGCGAACATGGGGGTAACCAGGTCGCCGATGTAGAAACCCACGCGAGTTGGCGGGCCGTCGGGTTCGCCGTTGATGTCCATCAGTCCGCTCATGCCCTGGATCTGCGGGTCGTGGGCCGGCTGTTGGGCATACGGGCCGGTCTGGCCGTAGCCGGAGATGCTGGCGTAGATGACGCCGGGATTCACGGCAGCCACGTCCTGGTAGCTCAGGCCCAACCGGGTCATGGAGCCGGGCGCCAGGTTTTCCAGCACCACGTCGGATTGCTTCGCCATGTCGAGAAACAGTTCCCGACCGCGCGGGTTTTTCAGGTCCAGGGTCACGCTCTTCACGCCCTGGCTGCGCTTCAGGAAACGGGTGGCGATGTGCTTTTCGGTTCGCTGTTCGGAGTGAATACCGTCGGGGCCGGCGAAGGGTCCGTTGCCGCGTACCGGATCGCCCCGGCCGGGTATCTCGATCTTGATTACCTCCGCGCCCAACCGCGCCAGGGTCATGCTCAGGAAGGGTCCGGCGAGGAACACGGTAACGGCCAAAACCCGCAAGTCCGAAAGTGGCTGCATTCTCAACATCCGCCTATTCTAAGGTGCTCGTTGGAGGCTCAGAGACGCGCCGTCCAACGCGACGGGAGTGTATCACGGAGGCGGATCCGGGCGGGTCCCACAAACGTAGTACAGACAGCCCACCCCACCACCAGAAAGGCCAAGGACGCGAACGATGCAAACCACTCAACCCACGACGGTCAACGACATTCATTCTCAGCTGAACGCAACGGAGGTGGGGGAGGTCATCGCGCCCAATTCCGTCGCGGAGGCCCAGCAGGCGGTGGCCGGAGTTCGCGACGCCGGGCATAGCCTGAGCATAGCCGGCGGCCGCCATTCCATGGGCGGTCAACAATTTCTATCCGGCGGAACGCTGCTGGACATGGGGCGTTTGAACCGCATCGTGGGGCTGGACGCGGAACGGGGAATCGTCACCGTGGAGGCGGGGATCATGTGGTCGGAACTGGTATCCGGCCTCCGCGACCTGCAGCGGAATGCGGAGCGGCGCTGGAGCATCGTGCAAAAGCAGACCGGCGCGGACCGGCTCAGCATCGGCGGCGCGCTGGCGGCCAATGGCCACGGTCGGGGGCTCACCTATCGACCCATCGTCCAGGACGTGGACGCGTTTGAACTGATCGACGCCGACGGAAACCTGATCCGGTGCGACCGGAACGAACACGCCGACCGGTTCCGCCTGGCCATCGGCGGATACGGGCTGTTCGGCGTGATTGCTACCGTCGATCTGCGCCTCATGCCGGCCCACAGCGTGCGCCGGGTGGTGGAAGTCACCACGATCGACAGACTGGAAGCCCGGTTCAAAGAGCGCATCGCGGACGGCTTCACCTACGGCGATTTTCAATACCGCACCGACGAGAATTCGCCCGGCTTCCTCAGAGACGGCGTACTGTCCTGCTACCAACCGGTTGACGCGGAAGACGCCCGCACAGCCGCGCCGCCGCAACATATGCTCACTGACGCCGCCTGGCGGCAACTGTTGTACTGGTCCCATGCCGACAAGGCCCGCGCCTTCGACGAATATGCCGGTTTTTACCGGAGCACCGACGGCCAGGTATACGACAGCGACACCTTCCAGCTGAGCCAGTACATCGACCACTACCACCATGAACTCGACCAACGGCTGGGGCGCAGCGTCCCGGGTTCCGAGACGATCACCGAGTTGTACGTGCCGCTGGCAGAATTGGAAGGGTTCATGGCCGCGGCGGGCGCGGAATTGCGGCGGCAGGAAGCCAACGTGATCTACGGCACCATACGCCTCATCGAGCGTGACGACGAAACGGTACTCAACTGGGCAAGGCAACCCTACGCGTGTATCGTGTTCAACCTGCACGTGGACCACGAGCCGGCCGGTTTCCAACGCGCTGGCGATGCCCTGCGGACGCTGATCGATCTGGCCCGCGAACGGGATGGCAGCTATTTCCTCACGTACAACAAATTCGCCACGGCCGATCAGTTGGCAGCGTGCTACCCGCAGTTTCCGGAGTTTGTGGCCCGAAAGCGGCGCCATGATCCGGGCAACGTGTTCTCCAGCGACTGGTACCGGGCGTATGCCGGCGACGCATAGTGCAAGCGACCTACCGTTACGAGCGCCTGATGGCCGGCGCGGTGGCCGCGCTTTCCGTCGTGTTCCTGCTCCGGGTCGTAGGGCAGGCGATCCAGCGGTGGTTTCCGCAGACGTTCCTGCCCCCGTTTGAGGCCTGGCAAGGCAGCGGCATTCCTTACCCGGCGCTGCTGGCGTGCCAGATCGTGATCCTGATACTGCTGGTAGCCGTCATGCGAGGAATGGTCCTGCGTCGGCGGGTGCTGGGTCCAACCGCCGGCCGCTGCGTGATGTTGATCGGGTTCGCCTATTTCGCGATCATGGCGGCACGATTGATTCTGGGCATGACCATCTTTGGGGACAATCACTGGTTCACAGCGTGGATTTCCATCATGCTGCACCTGGACCTGTCGGCTATCGTGATCCTCTGGGGCTGGGACCAGCGTCGCCGGTCGGGAACCGGCGAGGTGTGATGCCCGATGCGTTTCCCGTGGGCCAACATCGCGCTCATCGCCCTGTTCACCGCCGAACTGGTGACCGGGTACCTGGGCCTCACCCACTCGAACGCGGAGTGGATCGGGGCGATGCACCTGCACCGGATCTTCGGGTTCGCCATCCTCGCGCTCTTTGCCTGGAAGTCGCGCAACATCCTCGGGTCGATGCGAACCAAGAGCAACTGGCGCGGCTCGCTGCGGACGATGCTGTGGTCGATCACGTTGTTGGCTGGGCTGCTGATCGTCATCGGCCTGGGACTGGCGTGGAGCCATCTGGGCGCCTACGCCTGGATGGGCTTTTCCGGGACGACCATTCACATGAACCTGGCGTGGATGCTGATCCCCCTGCTGCTGTGGCATTCGTTTCGGCACCGGATCAGCCTGCGCATCCGCTACCTGGTTGACCGCCGGCACGTCCTGCGGGTCGTTGGACTTGCGCTGGCAGGTTTCCTGGCGTGGCGCACCGCGGAGTTGGCGGGAGTGCTGGCAACCGGCCCGGGCGCCCAGCGACGGTTCACCGGGTCATATCCGGAAACCGGCTCCGATTTTCCGGTGACCATGTGGCTGAACGACAAGGTGCCCGGCATCGACGGATCGACGTGGAACCTCAGCGTCGACGGCCACGTGGAGTCTCCGTACCGCATCGAACTGGCCGACCTGCAAGCCTGGAACGACAAGCTCACGGCGACGCTGGACTGCACCGGAGGCTGGCAAACCACCCGCGAGTGGGAGGGTGTGCCGATCGGGCGGTTGCTGGCGCGCGCCAGGCTCAAACCCGGCGCGGGCAGCATTACGATCCGGTCACGGACGGGATACTTCCGCAGGTACTCTCTCGAAGAAGCCGACCGGGCGTTGCTGGCCAGCCGGGTGGACGGCGAACCGCTTTCCGCCGGGCACGGCTTCCCCGCGCGAATGGTAGAACCGCACAAGCGAGGCTACGACTGGGTGAAGTGGGTTGATTCCATCACCGTCAACCAAACGAGCAAGCTGTGGCAGCCGCCCCTGCCATTGACCTGACCGACCGCCGCGCCGGGTATCCGGGGAGGGTCGCGTCTTCCTTTACCGGACGCATCGCAGATACCGAACGCACGTGCCGGCGGTGGGACGCGTCCCGTTACGGCCAGCGCCTTTTCAAACTGGTCTTTCATCGTGGGGAGCATATCGACTGGCAGTCAGTTCCGAGGCAGTCAGTTCCGGGACTGACCGACCATGCCCAGACGTGTTTTCCGAGCCTTCTAGATTGCCACGCTGCGGTCGCAATGACCTTGGACGCGCCCGCCTGGGCTCTCCGATCTGCCGAGAGTGCCGCGCTGCACTGGCGATGATTTTGGTCGGGCCGGTGCCGCCGCCGCCGGGGTTGGGACTACGGTAGGGGCTGTGCTAAAATCGGGCCGTAATTACTACCAGCAGCGAGGCGACTTATGACCAACATCGTGCTTTCAAACACCAACTATAAGGTCGTCGGCACGCGGCCTATTCGCCACGACGGCGCCGACAAGGTGACAGGGCGGGCCAAATACGGCGCGGACTTTGAGATGAGCGGAATGCTCTTCGGCAAGGTTCTGCGGAGCCCCCACGCCCACGCGCGGATCAAGTCCATCGACACCTCCGCCGCCGAAGCGTTGCCTGGCGTGCAAGCCGTGGTGACCGGCGCCGATCTTCCCATTGCCGGCAAGGAAAATCCCCCGATGTCCGCGCGATCGGCGAGCAACAACATCCTGGCAGCGGGCAAGGCCCTGTTCCGCGGGCACCCCATCGCGGCCGTGGCAGCCGACTCAGCGCACGTCGCGGAAGAAGCGGCCGGGCTGATTAAGGTGGACTACGAAGTCCTACGGGCCAGCACCACCGTGCTGGACGCCATGAAAGACGACGCGGAATTGCTCCACGAGGACATGACCACGACGGAGTTCGGCGAAGACACCGACAAGCACAGCAACATCTCCAACAGGTTCGTGTACGAACAGGGCGACGTGGAAACGGCGTTCGCGGAGGCTGACTTCGTGATCGAACGCGAATTCAACACGCGCACCGTGCACCAGGGCTACATCGAGCCCCAGAATGCCTCCGCTTTCTGGAATGCGGACGGCTACCTGACGGTTTGGACGAGCACGCAGGGCGCATTCGTGGCCCGCGACAACCTTGCCAGCGTACTGGAACTACCGGTTTCGCGCGTCAAGGTCGTGCCCATGGAAATCGGCGGCGGGTTCGGCGGGAAGATTCCGCTGTACCTGGAGCCGTTAGCCGCGCTGCTTTCGAAGAAGACCGGCCGTCCGGTCAAGATGCAGATGAGCCGCACCGAGACCTTTGAGGCCACCGGCCCCACGTCGGGCGCCTGGGTCAAGATCAAGATGGGCGCCAAGAGCGACGGCACGCTGGTCGCAGCCGACGCGGTCCTTTGCTACGAGGCGGGCGCATTTCCCGGGGCTTCGCCGGTGACGGCTGGCGCCCAGTGCGTATTCTCGCCGTACGACCTCGCCAATCAGCGGGTTGAGGGCTATGACGTGGTCACCAACAAGCCACGGTCCTTCGCGTACCGCGCTCCAGGGGCCCCGATTTCCGCCTTCGGAGGCGAGCAGGTCGTGGACGAATTGGCCGCAAAGTGCGGAATGGATCCGCTGGAGTTCCGCCTGAAGAACGCCAGCACGGAAGGCAGCCGGAGGGTCGACGGGCCGCAGTTCCGCGTGATCGGCAACGTTGAAACCCTCGAAGCGGCAAAGGACACGGACCACTACAAGTCGGAGTTGTCCGGCGCCAACCGCGGCCGCGGCGTGGCCAGCGGCTACTGGATGAATATCGGGTTGGCGTCCAGCGCCAGCATCAGCGTCAACGCCGACGGGACCATCGGCTTGGTGGAAGGATCGACGGACATCGGCGGTTCCCGCGCGTCAATCGCGATGCAGGCGGCCGAGGTTCTGGGCATCCCCGCCGAAGACGTGCGCCCCAACGTCGGCGACACCGACGCGGTGGGCTACACCTTCCTGACCGGCGGCAGCCGCACGACGTTCGCGACCGGTTGGGCCGCCTACGAGTGCGCCCAGGAAATCAAGCGCAAGATGACCGACCGCGCCGCCCAGATCTGGGAGAAGGACGCGTCGGAAATCGACCTCGCTGACGGCATTTTCAAGCATAACTCCGATGAAGACCTGCAGATGTCCTTCAAGGAACTGTCCTCGCAACTGGCGCGGACGGGCGGCCCCATTTCCGCGCAGGTGAGCGTGAGCCCCGGCGGAGAGGGCGGCGCATTCGGCACCCACCTGGTGGACGTCGAGGTTGATCGGGACACCGGCAAGGTGGAAATTCTGCGGTACACCGTGGTGCAGGACGCGGGCAAGGCGATCCACCCGAGCTACGTGGAAGGCCAGATGCAGGGCGGCGCCGTCCAGGGCATCGGCTGGGCGCTCAACGAAGAGTACTTCATGAACGACTCCGGCGACATGGTCAACTCCAGCTTCCTGGACTACCGGATGCCGACCAGCCTGGACCTGCCCATGATCGACACGGTCATCGTGGAAAAGGCCAACCCGGGACATCCCTACGGCGTGCGCGGCGTGGGCGAAGTGCCCATCGTTCCTCCGATGGCCGCCATCGCCAATGCCATCCACAACGCCATCGGCATCCGCATGGAAAATCTGCCGATGTCGCCCGGCGCCATCCTGGAAGAACTCTGGGACAACAACGGCAGCTAAGCTCCGGGTACATCACAGCGTCTTTAAGCCGGCGGCGGTTGCCAATCGCCGCCGGCATTTCTAATCACAAAGCAGACAAGGAGGCCACTATCATGGCTCGCGTACCCTTCGCCACCAGGGAAAATATGGACGCCGCCGGACAGGCGGTGTGGGATGACATCGAAACCTCGCGCGGCGGCGTGCAGCGCAACTACGCCGCGATCCTGAACAACCCGCAGGCGGCGAGCAACTTCGCTCACCTCGGCGGCTACGTCCGCTTCCAGACGCCGCTGCCTGCTCGCGTCAAGGCGGTCGCCATCCTGACAGCGGCGCGGGAAGCCTGCGGGCACTACGTCTGGACGGTGAACCAGCCCGCCGCCCGCAACGCCGGGCTGGGCGATGCCGAAATTTCCACGATCCACGAATACCGCGCCCCCAACGGGCTCACCGGTGACGATGCCGCAGTTTCGGGTTTTGTGATCGAACTGCTGCGTCAGCACCGCATATCCGACGCCACTTTCGCCGCGGTCCAGGGCATCATCGGCGACGCCGGCATCGTCGACCTGCTGGTGGTGGTCTCCTACTACCACGGTCTGGCCCATGCCCTGCAGGCCCTGGCAGTTGAACTGCCCGACGGCACGGCGGACGCGCTGACCTACTGACCGGCCTGCTCCGCCTCGTACTCGCGGAGGCAGTTGACGATCACCTCGTTCATCGCCGGGAACTCGTTCTCGGCGAAGTTTTTTACCCAAGCGTGTATCTTCCCGCGAACGGATGGGTCGTCCCACCGCTTTAGGTCCGCTTCCTCCAAGATATGCTCTTTCGCGTCCAGAACGACCCATCCGCTTCGGTAACTTGGGTCCCTCGGTGTGAACAGGCCCGGTTCATTGATGGCGTTGTCAAACAACCGTCTCCTAAACGTTTCATCGGGTGCGGGCGACAGCCCCACATCGAAGTACGGAAGGTTCATAGCACCATCCCTGAAATTGATTTGAAACAAGATCAACGCAGAGGATTGTGGGAGCCACCCGGTTCCTGTTTCTTGGGTTTCAAAGTCATTCCATGCCAGTGACCGGAACCGAAGAAAACCCGAGTCTTCACGGTCCAGGCTCCATCCGGGTACGTCGCGAATCGCAATCCGAAATTCTCGCTTCATTTCTTCAATGTAGTTTGGTTTGTGCTGTATGATCAGTTCTATTGCGTCTTTGTGCTCCAAGTAAATCTGACGGGCCAATTGGCGAACGCTGGTCTCCGGCACGATGTTCCTCCTCAGAGTGGTTGCATATTGCCTCAAAAAAGCGCGAACGTCTTCCTCGATTGGCCTGCTGTGGTCATCAACTATCTCCCGCACAATGTTGAGAACCGTTGCGTAAGCGGTCGGCGTCCAGTAACGGCGTTCTTCGTCCTTGTCAGCCGGTATGCCTCTAGGGGTCAGGAAGACATGATGCCTGGCGAAATCCGGATACGAGTCCGCCAACGCTTTCCTGTAGCGAGTCAATTGATTGCTATGTTCGCTGGAAAACACCTTGTTCTCGATGGCGCAGAGAACACGGGCTGACCGGTTTAGGATCAAAATGTCCAGATACCCCCAATGGTCGCCGACCAAATTCGCCCATTCCCGGGTCACCTCGGACTGTGACCAGTCAGCCTCGAGTAGTTCATCGCCAGCTCCGGTCTGTTGTAGAAATGATTTGAGGATTGCATCACGCATCCCGTGGCTCTCATGATGATCGAGCAGCCAGGCAATGCAGTTGGAGTGGAACTCTTCATTTCCCCATAAACGCTCTCCTGAACCGAGCCGCGACTGACCAACGAAATCCAAGGCATCGAATTCGGAGCGTTGTAATCTAACCAATTCCTCCAACTTCTTCAGGCGTTCATCGGACCCGACATTTTGGATCGCCTCGACTCGGCCCGCTAGTTCTGCAGCAACCATATCCTCCAACAGTTCCAAATCAGCTCTCACGTTCTCCAGTGCCGCCATCTCCCCCGCATCAATTTGCATATTCACCGCCAACCCGCTACAAAGTGGGAGCATCCCCCCGCGATTATACGAACAGTTCCGGAGGTACCAACATGCCCGCAGAGTACGCGTATTTCGTTCAGATGGATATTCCGGCCGATTGGGAGGCCGACTTCAACCGGGTGTATGACACCGAGCACGCCAAGTACCTGTGCCAGGCGCCGGGCGTGCACACGTGCAGCCGGTATGCGCTGGAGTCGAGCAACGCTAACCAGTTCGCCAAGTATGCCGCCCTTTACGCCATCGACGAACCTGGGGTTCCTTACTCCGAGGGTTGGCGCATTGAGGGTGAGAAGGGGGACTGGGCGACCAAGATCCGGCCCCACGCTACCAATCGCACGCACACCATGCTGAAGCGGACCGCAGCGGCGGGCGACGCTACCGCCGAGGCGCCCTACATCTTCGTCGTGCGTACCGACATCCCGGCCGACGACGAGGAGCAGTTCAACCATCTCTACGATACCGTCCATCTGCCCGGCCTGTGCGAGGTTAGCGGGGTGCTGGGCGCCACGCGGTACCGGGTGGAGGCCACCAACGCGGACGGTTTCCCGAAGTACGCCGCCGTGTACCAGATCGAGAGTCCGTCAGTGCTGGAGTCCGACCCCTGGAAAGCCGCAGCCCAGGACGAATGGGCGGCCAAAGTCAGCCACAAGTGCGTCGGCCTGACGCGCGCCGTCATGCGGCAGGTGGCGCGCCATCCGCAGGGCTGATTCCGATGGCAACAGAAGTCACCATCCACACCGACGGGGCCTGCCTGGGCAACCCGGGACCGGGCGGCTACGGCGTCATCCTGGACCACCAGGGCCGGCGCAAGGAACTGTCGGGCGGCTACTCGCTGACGACCAATAATCGCATGGAGTTGTTGGCGGTCATCGTCGGTCTGGAAGCCCTGACCAAGCCGTGCCAAGTCACCCTGCACTCCGACTCCCGCTACGTGGTGGACGCCGTCAGCAAGGGGTGGGCGGCCAAATGGCAACGCAACGGCTGGATGCGAAACAAGCGCGAGGCAGCGGTCAATCCCGACCTTTGGGAGCGCCTGCTGGACCTGTTGGAACGGTATCCCACCGACTTCCGGTGGGTGCGAGGCCACAGCGGGAACGCGGAAAACGAACGGTGCGACGCTTTAGCCAGCGCGGCGGCGCGACTCCATGGCCTGCCCGCCGACCCAGGGTATCCGCCAGGGAATCGGTCGCGATTGCCGGTCTAGTTCGCGAGCTGGGCAAAAAAAGGAGCGGCCGGCCCCGAAGGAAGTAGTCGCTGGAGGAGCGGCTCACTACCGGTCGCTGGCGTTCCATTTTATCCTTGCAATCGCTCGGTTGCAACGGGCTACATAATTTCGCTACAATCGGCTAACCGCAACCTGTTTCAGGAACAAAAGGGGAACCATCATGGCCGTATCCGCCAGCACCATCCGCAACGTCGCTCTGCTTTCCCATAGCGGCGCGGGCAAGACCACCCTTGTCGAGACCATGTTGTTCAATGCCCAGGTGATAAACCGCCTGGGGAGAGTGGAGGACGGCACCACCGTTTCAGACTACGAACCGGAGGAAAATCGGCGGTCGTCCAGCGTCCAGATGAGCCTGATGCGGTTGGATGACGGCGACAGCAAGATCAACATGCTGGACACCCCTGGATATGACGAGTTCCTCGGGGAAGCCGTCGCCGCGGTCAGGGTGGTCGAGTCCGCTGTGATAGTGGTGGCCGCTCCCACGGGCGTTGACGTCGGCACCGAACGGGGATGGAACATGGCCCAGGAGCGGGGCCTGGCGGTAGCCTTCGTGCTGAACAAGATGGACCGGGAAAACGCCAGTTTTGAGCGCAGCGTCCAGGAGCTGCAGGACATATTCGGGACCCGCTGCGTACCGTTCCAATTGCCCGTCGGTGAGGCCCAGGACTTCACCGGCCTGGTCAGCGTGATCGATCCGCCCGCCGACATGCCCGCCGGCGTCATCGGCGATTTCGACGCGGCCCGCGAACGCCTCATCGAAGCGGTGGCGGAATCGGACGACGAACTGGCTGACAAGTACCTGGAAGGGGAAGACATCACCGCCGCAGAGGTGACCGCCGGCGCCCGCAAAGCCATTATTAGCGGCGACCTCATTCCCATCCTGGTCACCTCCGCGACGCAGGACATTGGAGTGAACGAGTTGGTACAGGTGATGCGCGACTTTCTGCCGTCGCCGGCCGACAGCCCTCAAACCTCCGGCGACGACGACATGGCGCCCGACAGCGCGGGTCCGGCTGCCGCGGTGGTGTTCAAAACGACGTCCGACGCGTTCGTGGGCAAGCTCTCGATGTTCCGCGTGTTCCGCGGGTCGATGAAGTCCAACGGCGATATCTACAACGTCAACCGCAACCAGTCCGAGCGGCTGGGCCAGCTCTACTTGCCGCAGGGCAACAGCCAGGAAAACGTGGCCGAGGTGGTGGCCGGCGACATTGCCGCCGTCGGCAAGCTGGGCTCCACCCTGACGGGCAACACCCTGTGCGCCAGCGATGCCCGCGTCACGCTCCCCGGCATCGAATTCCCCAAGGGCTTCTACTCGTTGGCGGTGGTTCCCGCCACGCAGGCCGACTTGGACAAGATGTCAACCTCGTTGGCCAGGATTGTCGAGGACGACCCCAGCCTGCAGTTCACCCGCAATCCGGAAACCAGCGAGAGTCTGCTGACCGGTTTGGGCGAGGTGCAGATCGAAGTCGCTCTGGATCGTATCAAGCGGAAGTTCGGGGCCAGCCTGAACGTCAAGCTGCCCGTCGTACCCTACCGGGAGACGATCACGCAGATCACCAAATCCGAATACCGCCACAAGAAGCAGACCGGCGGCAGCGGCCAATACGGCCACGTCCTGCTCCGGCTGGAGCCCAAGATCCGAGACGAAGGCTTCGAATTCAGCAACGAGGTCGTGGGAGGACGGGTGCCGCGGGAACTCATTCCGGCCGTGGAGAAGGGCGTCGTCAGCATGCTGAAAGAAGGCGTGTTGGCCGGATTCCCAGTGGTCGATCTCAAAGCAGTGCTCTACGACGGCAGCACCCACCCGGTGGACGGCAAACCCATCGCCTTCGAGATTGCCGGCAGCCAGGCGCTGCGCCAGGGCATGACCAAGGCGTCGCCAGTCCTGCTGGAGCCCATCGTGAAGTTGTACGTCACGGTGCCGGAGAACTATACCGGGGACATCATCAGCGACATCAACAGCAAGCGCGGCCGCATTTTGGGCATGGTTCCGGAGACTCGCTACACCATCGTTGAGGCTGAGGTGCCGCAGTCCGAGGTGCAGCGGTACTCCCAGGACCTGCGTTCCATGACCGGAGGGCGCGGTTCGTACCGTTTCGAATTCGGCCACTACGAACAGGTGCCCCAGAACATCGAGCAGCGAGTGATCGATACCGCCAAGCAGGCCAAGGCGGTAACCATCGCATAGCTGCGTCGAAACTTCCCAAAAAATCGCGGCGCCAATTCAATTGGCGCCGCGATTGATTCTATTCCGTGGGGGCTACGCCCTTCATCACGGCAAACAAGGCTTTTTAGGTGAACATCAGCTGCTTACTGGATTCCGTGCCCCCGGTTTTCCGAAGATTTTCTAGTATCTGGTCGCGGTGCCGGTCGAACGCCTTGGCCTGCGTCAACTCTTCCGCCAAGCACACAAGGTCATTTGCTCCTACATTTTGGCGAAGTCCTGATAATCCCGGGGCATGAGCTGCGGAGCTATGGTTCTGGCTAAGGACGCCTGATTGGAGAAGTGAAGAAGCGATCCCCTGAGGCGCGGAGTTCTACGTTTTTTCAGATAGTTATAAACCCGCCGTCCAACCGCAATTACTGGAGCTCGAGGTTTTGACACCAGTTTGAGCTCTTGCCTTAGCAGTGGATACCATTCGGGCCAGCGCTTGGAGGCCGTACTTTTCGCATGGTTAGTAGACATTGCTCCCTTTGCCAAATCCGTTATGAAGTAACTTTGCCCATCCTCGCATAAGTAATTCCGCGCACAGAAGTGCAGAATAAAATCGCCCACTGAAGCGTAAAGATTCCTGGCTACGTTGTGAGTGCCGTCGGCCGCCTTGGCGGTGGACGGCTCCATTACGATTAGTACGAAATCGACTGGAGCCTTGGGCGGGACGGTTGGCAGGTAGTAACTTGCTTCCTTCCCCTTCCACCCAAAGCGTTCGTTGTCTTTCCCTACCTGATCTTTAAATTTGCCCTCCAGAACGCGGTAATCTTGCAGAAACGTCATGTTTGCTGATCCTCACTATGGGGTGGATTGGCAAGAACTAAAAGCCCCACGTGGGTTGGTATTCGCCGAACACGTTGCGGAAAACGCCCATCATTTCGCCGAGAGTTGCGTCGGCCTTGACGGCTTCAATCAGCGGGTACATCAGGTTGGCGTCGGTACCGGATCGACGGGCCGCCGATTCCAGGTCGCGCAGACGCGAGGCAACCTCGCGATTGTCGCGCCGGCGTTTGATCTCGTCCAGGTGGGCAATGTGACGCTGCTCTCCCGCTTCGTCCACCCTGAGGATCGGTATCGACAGGCTTTCTTCGGCGTCCACGTATTCGTTCACGCCCACGGTGATGCGCTCCCGGCGGTCCTCTTCCCGCTGGTAGACGTAGGCGGCATCCGCAATCTCCCGTTGGAAATAGCCCGACTCCAGCGCCGGTATCACGCCGCCCTGACGGTCGATCTGCTCGAAATACTCGTAGGCGCGGGCTTCCACCTGGTTGGTGAGCGCTTCCACAAAATAGCTGCCGCCCAGCGGGTCCACAGTGTCGGTGACGCCCGTCTCGTGGGCGATGATCTGTTGGGTGCGCAGCGCCTGCAGGGCAGCGTCGGCCGACGGCAACGCCCAGGCCTCATCCTTGCTGTTGGTATGCAGCGACTGGCAGCCTCCCAGCACTGCGGCGAGGGCCTGGAGGGAGACGCGCACGACGTTGTTCTCGGGCTGCTGCGCGGTCAGTGACGCTCCCGAAGTCTGGGCATGGAACCGCATCCAAACGGAACGTTCGGATTCGGCGCCGAAGGTTTCCTTCATCTCGCGAGCCCAGATGCGCCGGGCCGACCGGAACTTGGCGATCTCCTCGAAGAAGTCGTTGTGCACATTGAAGAAGAAACTGAGGCGCGGCGCGAAGTCGTCCACAGCCATGCCGCGCTCGACGCAGTGACGCACGTATTCGAACCCGTCGGCCAGCGTGAAAGCCAGTTCCTGTACGGCGTTGCTGCCCGCCTCCCGGATGTGGTAGCCGCTGATGCTGATGGGGTTGAAACGGGGCATTCGGTCCTTGGCGAACTCGACCGTATCGACAACCAGCCGCATCGAAGGATGCGGAGGGAAGATGTACTCGTTCTGAGCGATGTACTCCTTGAGGATGTCATTTTGGAGCGTTCCGCCCAACGAGGCAATCGACGCGCCCTGCCGTTCCGCGGCGACAATGTACATGGCCCAAATGATCGCGGCCGGGCTGTTGATGGTCATCGAAGTGGTGACCTGGTCCAGCGGAATGCCGTCGAAGACGGTCTGCATATCTTCCAGGCAGGACACCGCCACGCCGCACTTCCCGAACTCGCCGCGTGCGCGCTCATCGTCGTGGTCGTAGCCGTACAGGGTTGGCATGTCAAAGGCGACGCTGAGTCCGGTTTCCCCCTGGTCGAGGAGGAATCGGAACCGCTCGTTGGTTTCAGCGGGTTGCCCAAAACCGGCGAACATCCGCATCGTCCACAGCCTGGAGCGATAACCGGCGGGATGAACGCCCCGGAGATACGGATACTCGCCGGGCAGCCCGATGTCCGCCAGGTATTCGGTGTCGGCCAGGTCTGTCGGCCCGTAAACCGGCTCGACGGGCAACTGGCTCATGGTCTTGTACTCGCCCTTGCGTCTTGGGGAGGCGTTGGCGCGTTGCCGCCACGCCTCGGTACGTTCGCGGATGGCATCGTCGTCGTTGGATATAACCACTGAAATCTCCTGGGCCGGCGGGACCGCTATGGATCCGGATCCATGGGCGCTTCGGCACGAAACCCGCGGGACCGGCGGGTCACCTGCTTTGCCGGGTAGTATATCTCACCGGCGCACCGCGCCTGCCGACACCAAGAACAAACCCCACGCTACCCGGTCCGACGCGTTCACATTGAACCCGACAGGCACATTTCGAACCCGACAGGCGCATTGATGACCGGGCGCAGCCGCTGTGCCGGCGGGCGCGAATTGTGCTACGGTGGAAACGATATGGACCGCCGGATACCCGTCAAACCCGCTGTCACGCGAATGACAGCCCGTTGTTTTCTGAAGCGCGTTTCTTTCGCAGTCGCCGCGCTGGCTCTGTGTATGGCGCTGGTGGCGTGCAGCCAAACGGCGGTTGCAACTCCGGAGAGCGATTACGGCGCCACCGTCGAGGCGCTATTGCCCACCGCCGAGCCAACGGTGCCGCCGACCCCCACCTTGCCGCCAACCTCCACGTGGATTCCGCCCACCGACACGCCGGCGCCGACGTATACCCCCCGGCCCCAGCCGACCTACACACCCCGGCCCACGCCGACGCCGGCCACGACCGAGGAACGGCAACCGGCAATACCGTTCAACGCTCAAATGCTGGACGGGTCCGAATTTTCGCTGGCGGACGGCTACGGTTCGCCAACCCTTCTGGCTTTCTGGGCGCCTTGGTGACCACACTGTGGACGGGAGTTGCCCGTCGTAGCATCCCTCTACCGGGAACAACTGGATGCCGCAGGTATCGACGTGGTTGGAGTTTCGCAGTTCAACACCACCGAGGCGGCAACGGTTGAATTCGTGGAGCGCAACCAGCTCACTTTTCCAAATGTATATGACGAACGCGCGAAACTGGCCGGTGCGTATGACATCCGCGGAGTACCGAGCTACGTGTTCATCGACAAGCAGGGCCGGATCGCCCGCATCAGCGCGGGAGCCCGCGGGGTTGACCTGATCGAGTCGGTGCTAAACGATCTGCTGGCCGAGTAATTTTCGCCGGTAGCGCCGCCCTCTTGCTATTGCGCCAAATGGTTTCAGACCGTACAATTGTTCGTAATCAGAACATGAGGTCGAACTATGAACACCCATTCTCCGGTATTGGCCAACACGAACTCTGCGGCTCCGGCCGACGCTCCGCGCATGATCGCAAGGTGGGAGCGATTGGGCCGTCCCGCGGTGGAGTTGGAGCCCGGCGTTGTCATCAGCAACCTGGAACGGTGGCTGTACAACAACCCGCAGGCGTCGGGATCTACCCTGGGGAAAATCCGAGAGTACCTGTACGTCGACACGTTCGGCGTCGACGCGCAAGCAGCCTGAACTGCCGGTGACGTTGCGCCTCTACCACGACCTGGCCCACCTTTGGCCGATCATCAGTCCGCCCCAGGAATACACGGTCGAGGCGGCGGAGTGGTGCGATCTGATCTGGTCGGAGTTCGGGTGGACGGGGAACCAGTCGGCGTGGGACCCGAGAGCCAGATTGTTGGATCTGGGATGCGGCGGCGGGCACCTGCTGTCTCACTTCACCCGCCATTTCACCACGGAAGCCGTGGACGTGTCCCCGCAGATGCTGGAAATCTCCCGGGGCCTGAACCCAACCACCACCCACCATCTGGGAGATATGCGCACCATCCGCCTGGGGCGCACCTTCGACGTGGTCACCATTCATGATGCGGTGAACTACATGGTCACCAGGGAGGACCTGCGGGCGGCCATCGAAACCGCCGCCGTGCATCTGGAGCCGGGCGGACTGGTCCTGCTGGCGCCCGACTGCCTGCGGGAGACGTTCGTCGGATCGCGGGTGGTGGACTGGACGCGCGAAGCAGAAGACAAGAACGTGACATTCATCGAATATGTCGCCCAGCCCTCGCCGGAGGCAACCACCGTTGAGTCGGTTTTTGTGTTCATAATCACCCGCGACGGCGAGATGAGGGTCGAGGTGGACCGTCATACTAGCGGCCTTTTTCCCAAGTCCCTGTGGCTGGACACGCTGACCAAGGCCGGGCTGGACCCCAGGTACTTGCAAACCGACGGGTACGCAGGCGGTTTCGGGGGCAATTTGTTCGTGGGGCGAAAGCTCGATTAGACGGACGCCGCGCACGTTCAGCCGTTTGGACTGCCCGCTCGGGGGGTTATAATCCCCGCAGTTTCCAGGAGGCAGCTACCATGACCCAACCGAATGCTACCGCCGAGCGCCTGTGGACCTACGACGCCGTGCGCGTCGGCCAGGCCGGAGCGGAAACGCGCGTGACGCTATCGGCCGAAGACATCGCCGAATACGCGGCATGCGCCCAGAATCCCGACCCAAAATACTCGATGCCGGCCCTCGGGCAGGAATCCAGCCCTCCGATCGCCATGCCGACCATGGCGTTGACCTACGCGCCGTTGCTGCGGGACGAGATTGCCGAGGCGAACGGTTTCGTGGCGCAGGAGCGTTCGCAAGCCAACCGCCGTCAGACCCCGTTCGCCAAGTGCGAGATGCGCTGGTACCGGCCGGTACGGTCCGGCGAAACCCTCACCGGCACCCGCCGCGTGTACCAGAAATACGAGCGCCGGGGCAGCAAATTCGTGACGTTCCGCGTCTCCGCCTTTGACGAAGCCGGCGCAGTTGTCGCCCGCTACGACTACACCTGCATCTTCGAATACTCGGCCGGGCAGCGCTCGGTTCCGGAAGCGACCGTGGGCGCAGCTCCCGCCGCCGACACGACAGCCGCGCCGGACGCGGCGCAGTTCCTAACCTGGGCGGAGGCGCATGTCGGAACTCCCCTGCCCCGCACCCTTGCGGTCTGTGAGACGACGGAGAACATTCTCCGCAAAAACGCCCATCGACTCGCGGGGCGCCCCAGCGAAAGCAACATCCACACGGATGAGGAATTCGCCCGACAGAACATATTCGGCGGCGCGGTGAACGCCGGACCAGCGACCATGTCCTACGTGGACCGCTTCATCGGACTCAATGTCCCGCCGGAAGCCCTTTACAACGGTGGAACCCTGGAGATGCGGGCCATCACCCCGTTCCGCGCCGGCGACGTGGTGACATTCACGGCCGAAGTGACCGGAACCGGCGGCAACCTGTACGGACAGCGCAAGGTCCAGTGCCGTATTCGGGGCGTCAACCAGCGCGACGAACTCGTGTCCCTGTCCGACGCCACGTTGAGTTTCGCATAGCTGAAATGACAACGCCCGACGACAGCAAGACCCTGGAAACTCGCGTGCGGTCCGCCCTGGACGACCTGGCGATCGTCGACTGGGAATGGATCTCCATCGACCCGCAGTACGGGGACACGGCGGACTTCTGCGCCCAGTACGGCTACGACCTGCCCCATTCCGCCAACACCATCATCGTTGCCAGCAAGCGCGGCGCCGCGGCTCATGCAGCGTGCATCGTGCGCGCCTGCGACCGCCTGGACGTGAACCGGCGGGTGCGCCACCTGATGGGTGTGTCCCGGGCCTCGTTTGCCAGCGCGGAGGAAACCCAGGAGTTGACCGGCATGATGATTGGCGGGGTGACCGTTCTGGCGCTGCCGGATGGCGTCACCATCTACGCCGACCAGCGCCTGCTGGAGATGGACTACATCATCCTGGGAGCGGGGAGCCGGTCCGCCAAGGTGAAAATGCCTCCGCAGGAGCTGGCCAAACTCCCCGGGCTTGAGTTCGTCGATGGCCTGTCCCAACCGGACAGCTGACCGCCGGCAACCCCGACCCAGACTCGCTATAATGGCCGACAATCGTTGCATCGACCTGCCGCGTTCTTGCCGCGGACAGGGACGGAGGTACCATGCCAATCATCCAACGTCCTTACGTGCCGCCCGGGGACCAGCCGCCCCACGAGGATAGTTACGTCAACCCCGGCGACATACCGGCGTTGAGCGTGAACACCGCGCCGGCTCCCGCCGCGGCGCCGGTGGAAGCGCCCAGCTCGCTGGACCCCATCACCTTCTACAGCGACTCCTTCCACATCTTCAGCAGCCTGTACTCGGCGGTGCTGTTCTTCGGCGAGCAGGTCGAAGAGCGCGAACCCATCCTGCGGGCGCGGATCAAGGTCAGCCCCCAGATGATGAAAGCCATCGCGGTCCTTTCGGCGAAGCACGTCCGCGAGTACGAGGAAGCCGTGGGTCCGATCCCCCTGCCCGAGCAGGTGTACGCCGCCTGGGAGATCGAGACGGACGGTCACGCTCACTGACCGGGGAGGGTGAAGTGACCACATCAGAACCACAGGACGACGCGGCGGAACCCCGTTACGGGTTGAGAGATCCGGCGGATGACACCGGCGACGGAAGGCCGTTGGCGGAAGATATTTCCCTGCCCATCAGCGTCATGCCAAACCACAACACCGCTCTGCCCGAGGAGTGGGGTTGGAGCCGAACGTCGACGAGCCAACCCAACGCCGCGACGTTCCACATCAATCACAGTGACGTGACACGGGCCTTTGCCGATGTTATCACCGCCGATGATAGTCCACGGGAAGCGCCTTTCGTCGTTTCCAAGGACATTCCGGTGGTCATCATCGACAGCCTCGATCAGTATTGGGCCGGCGAATCGCGCGCCGCGCTGCCCCTGAACGGTCTGCGGGTCCCGGTATCTGCGGACACGGTGGAAGAGGCCAAGCGCAAGCTCGCGGCGGATCTGGCGGCCCAGGTGCGCCTGTTGTTGCTGCTGGCTAGCGGTGGGACCACGTTGGCTCCGGAGCTCCAGGCCAACCTTGTCATGTTGAGCGAGTTTCTGACCCCGCGCGAACGGTAGGACTGCTGGCAATCCACAAGCATTAGGGACCACAAACAAGAGGGGCCGGTTGCATACCGGCCCCTCTTTGATTCGAGCGCTGCCGACTCTGCCTACTGGGCGGCAGCGTCCTGCATAGCCTCCAACAGAACGGTGGGCGATACCGGCAACTTGTTCACCCGCACGCCGGTCGCGTGGTAGATCGCGTTGTGCAACGCGGCGAGAGGGGGAATGATCGGAGCCTCGCCGACGCCACGCAGCCCATAAGGATGGCGAGGGTTGGGAACCTCGACCACCACGGTGTCAATCATGGGCAGGTCCAACGCCGTCGGCATGCGATAGTCGAGGAAGCTGGAGTTGAGCATCCGACCGTCATCCGCGTAGGTATAGTCCTCGGTCAACGCCCAGCCCAACCCCTGAACGGTGCCGCCCTGCATCTGGCCCTCGACGTAGCTGGGATGCACGGAAGTCCCGGAGTCGATGAACGCCGTGCACCGCAGGATGTCCACCTTGCCGGTATCGGGATCAACCTCCACGTCGATGATGTTGCCGGCGAAAACGGGCCCAACGCCGGTTGAGGTCGCCGACGCGGAGGCGGTCAGCGGGCCGCCGGTGCGCATCATGCGACCGGCAGCCTCGGCGATGGTCATACGTTCCTCGGTGCGCGTGCAGGTGAACACCCCGTCGGCGAACTCCACCTCGTTGGGCTCGACCTCCCAGACCAGCGCGCAACGCTGCGCCATCTGGTCGCGCAGATCCTCGGCGGCGGAGATGGCGGCCAGGCCGGTATCGAAGGCGATGCGGCTCCCGCCGGTGGAAGCGGTCCATCCCACGGTGTCGGTGTCCACCACCGTCGGCGCAATCTGGTCGACTTCGATACCCAGGGCCTCGGCGACCTGCATGGCCACCGCGGTACGCGTGCCGCCGATGTCCACCGAGCCGGTGATCAGGTTCAGCGTACCGTCAGCGTTCACGTTGATGGTGGCTGACGATGCCTGTCCGGCTTGCCAGCGGAATCCGACCGCGACGCCGCGACCCCGGTTGGGCCCGTCCAGCGGCGCTTGGTTGTGGTCGCTGTTGACCATCGCCTCTTCCATTTCACGACAGCCGAACACCCGGTGCGGCACGCCGTTGGGCATTCGGTCGCCTTCCTGGACGGCGTTCCGGAGGCGCAACTCAATCGGGTCCATGCCCAGCAAATCGGCCAGTTCGTCCACCACCGCCTCCACAGCGAAGGCGACCTGGGGCTGGCCGGGAGCTCGGTATGCCTGGACCTTCTGCTTGTTGCAGACGACGTCCAGGCCGTCCACCAGCATGTGATCAATCTTGTAAGGACCGAACCCGGTCAGCGCGCCGCCGCCCACCGGCGAGCCGGGGTACGCACCCGCCTCGTAAATCATGTAGAGCTGTCCGGCAACCATGGTGCCGTCGTTCTTGACGCCCATCTTGCAACGCATGAAGGTGGCCGAAGCGGGGCCGCTGCCGACGAACACCTCGGTACGGTCCATGGTCACCTTGACCGGCCGTCCGGCTTTGCGGGCCAGCGCGGCGGCAACCGGGTCGAGATACGTGATCCCCTTCGCGCCAAACCCGCCGCCGATTTCCATGGGGATCACTCGGACCTGCGACTCTGGCACGCCGATGATGGCGGCGGTCTGGGCCCGGATATTGAACAGCCCCTGGGTGCTGGTCCAGACGGTCACGCGGCCGTCGGCCGACCACGTGGCGGTGGAAACGTGGGGCTCGATATAACCCTGGTGAACGGTCTGGGTTTCGAACTCGCGCTCGATCACAATGTCGGCTTCACTGAACCCTTGCTCAATGTCGCCGACCTTGTGCTGGATGTGGCCGGCCACGTTGCTCTTGACGCCGGTATCGTCGCCGCGGGCAAAACGCTCCTGCCGGAAGTAGGTGGTCATGTCGTCGTGGATCAGCGTGGCGTCTTCGGCCATCGCCTCGCGCCAGGTGAGCACCGTGGGCAGAACCTCGTAATCGACCTCCACCAGTAGCAGCGCTTCCTGGGCGATATGCCCGCTAGTCGCGCAAACGGCGGCCACCGCATGGCCGGCGTACAGAGCTTTGTCCTTCGCCATCAGGTTCTCGGCGATCATGCGAGCGTTGCCCTGCACTTCCGCGAAGTCCAGGAGCCGGTCGTCAATGATGGGAAAGTCCGCCGCAGTGACCACCGCGACCACGCCGGGCAGGGCCTCGGCTTTGCTGGTGTCGATACTGCGGATGCGCGCGTGGGAATGCGGGCTGCGCAACACCCGGGCGTATAACATGCCGGGCAGGTTGATGTCAGCGCCGTAGCGAGCGGCGCCGGTAACCTTGTCCACGCCGTCGTGGCGGACCGGACGGGTGCCGATGACGCGGTATTGTTGATTGGGCTTTGCTGTGGTGGTCATGGGACTCCTCCAGGGGATTGACAGTGAAGCGACGGGGAACCGATGTCAGGTCGCGCCTGGGTCAGCGCGCTACCGAGGCGTTCTTATTGCCGCGGTTGTTAGTTGCCTCGGTTTCTATTGCCCAAGCAAATTGGGCAGGAAGTATTCGCGGGTGGGGTCATGGGGCATACCGGGCATGTCAATCGGCATGACGCCGTCACTCTCCAGGGCGGAGCGAACGATGCCCTTGTTAAAGGGGCTGATGTCGTCGTCTGCCATGAAATCGTTGACGGGCATCCAGAGGCATTCCTCGATCTCCGTTTCGCCCATCTTGATCTGCTGGGTCAGCGCTTTCAGGCGGCAGACGAAGTAGATGTCCGACTTGCCGTAACGGTATCCGTGCCAGTGGCGGAAGCAGGCCAGCGCCTGGAATTCAGCCTCGATTCCGGTCTCCTCCAAGACCTCGCGGACGATGGAATCGACGATGTTCTCGCCAGGCTCCAGGGCTCCTCCGGGAAGCTTGTAGAAGGGAGGGCGATTGTCGATGCGGTAGCGTTCACAGACCACCAGCAATTCGTTCCGGTCGTTGACCACCACGCCTCCGGCCCCCACGTAGTGGGTCGCGTATGACGGGATGAACGAACCGGGTACGAGGGTCAGGGTCGCCGTAATACCGTCGCCGTCCGCGTGGTGGTAGCCAAATCCGCGCTGTACGGCGATGGGGACGTGTGAAGCCAATCCGATGGGGATGTCCACCCAGCCCACCTCGTAACCCGCGTCCCGCCACTCTGCTATGGAGGCGTCCAATCGCGTGGCGAATTCATCGGGATCGATTGGCAGTTCAGCGGTGTTGACCACCACTCCACGGAACGGATTGGGCGTAGCGACTAGGGGCGAAACCATGGGGCGACTCCGCACGAATCAGGTCATATCGGGCAACGGCGGAAGTATAGCATACGACCGCCCGGCAGCCGTCCCAACGGTGTGAATGATTGAACAGAACGTTGAAAATTGACATCAATGATAGTAAACCATAAACTCCGTGAAGCTTTACTGGATGGGATATTTACTGAAGTGATCATCGTCGAATCTTGATATTATTGTTGTTGAGCATACTCTTTGATCTTCAGTATTTGAATGCGCGCCGTCAGGCGCAACGGCCGACACGCGTTCCCACGAAAGAATTCAAACACAGGAGTTCACGAATGCAGCGTCGTTATGTTTTGTCGCCGATCTCGGTGATTGCCGCCTTGCTGGTCGTTTCAATGCTGGCTGCGATTGCGTGCGGCGGCGCCGAAGAGCCCGCGCCCACAGGCAGCCAGGCAGGCTCGTCCGACGCGGGAAGCCAACCCGTGCAGCAACCCACCGCGGCCGAACCCGAAGCCACGCCCACACCGTTGCCGGCGTCGCTTCCCACCGAAGTGGTGGAAAACGCGGTGACGAAGGACGCCTATCCCGACGCGGAGTACGGAGGCATCCTGCGGCGCGGCGGGTATGGAGACCCTTCGCACTACGACCTGATGCAGGTTTCCAGCGTTTCCAACTCCTTCAAGCAGATGATGCTGTTAAATGGTTTGCTGCGCTACAACCCCCTGGATGCCGGCAAGACCATCATCGCCGACTTGGCGACCACGTGGGAAGTTTCCGACGACGGGTCGGTTTGGACCTTCCCCCTGCGGGAAGGCGTCATGTTCCACGACGGCACGATCATGAACGCCGACGACGTGGCCGCGTCTTGGACCCGCGTCCTGGATCCTCCGGCCGGCGTGGTGAGCGCCCGCAAGGGTCTCTACGACCCGTTCGGCCCGTCAGTGGACGTGGTTGACCCTCAGACGGTACAGTTCACGTTCAGCAAGGTCCCGCCGTTGAACTACGGGCTGAATGCCTTCGCCCTGGAGTGGCACGGCGTTTTCCCGAAGTCCTTCCTTGAGGCGAACAGCTACGACCTCAAGCTCAACGGCCAAAACGCCCCCGGCACCGGAGCTTTCCGGTTCCTGGACCACCAGGAAGGCGAGGTCTGGAAGAACGAGCGGTTCCCGGACTATTGGAACGAGGGACTGCCGTACCTTGATGAGGTCTGGACCTTCCCGCTGGGATCCCCCACCAACCGCTCGGCGGCGTCGCTGGCCGGCAACGTCGACTTCGCCCAGACCGTGGACCCGGCGGCATACGAGCTGATGCAGAACGACGACAGATTCAGCGGACAGTTCGTGGGTCAGCCTTTCTCGTCCTACTCCTACTCCGCCATCTGGTTCAACACGGACCGCGAGCCCTGGAACGACCCCCGGGTGCGGCGGGCGATGTGGCTCGCGATTGACCGCGACGCCCTGCACGAAGTCGGCGGCGAATGGTTTTTTGGCTACAAGGGCGGCACCGGCTGGACCTTCCCCGAGCAGGCTTTCCAACTACCGCAGGATGAAGTTGACGCGCGCCTGATCTTCGACCGCCCGGCGGCCGAAGCCGAAGCCAAGCGGCTGATGGAAGAGGCGGGATACGCTGACGGCATCCAGAACGTCGACCTGCTCTGGCGCGCCGGTCCCTTCCGGGAAGCGGCCGCCCAGGTTGCCCAGCTCGAGTTCCAGCGGATCCTGGGGATCAAGTCCGAACTGCGCGCCGCGCCCTTCGCCGTGTGGTTCGAAGAATTGGCCAACCGCAACTTCGATGTCACCGTTGGGGCCATCGCCGCGCCCTTCATCGACCCGTCGGCCTACCTCAACAGCTGGTACCGGTGCGGCGGCGGTGAGAACCATTCCAACTATTGCAACGCAGAATTCGACGCCATCATGGACCAGGTGGACGTGGAGCCTGATGCCGACAAGCGGTACGAACTGGTGCAGCAAGCGGCGCGTATCCTGGACAACGACCCGCCGACCGTCGAGTTCTGGTACAACCGGACCCTCGCCGCGTGGCGCACGTGCGTCCACGGCATCGAGGGGAAGAACGGCGCCCTCGTCCACAACCTGGACCGCATGGACACGGTCTGGCTGGACGGCGAGTGCCAGGCCCAGTAACCCAGGAACCCCTTGTCCCGCCGGGGCGGCATGACACCCGCCCCGGCAGCCTCTGGAAGCAGATCCAGCCCCCGGCACGTCTCGAAGGCCAAAGTCGATGCACAAGTACATCCTTCGCCGAGTGTTGTTGGCCATCCCCGCGTTGATCGGGCTGACCATCATCATCTTCCTCGTGATGCGCATCCTGCCCGGCGACGTTCTCACGGTAATGTTCGGTGAGGAAGGTACGCTACAACTGAGCGAGGAAGACCGGACCCGCATCATCGCGAGCCTGGGCCTCGACAAACCGATCCACATGCAGTACGTGGACTGGCTTCAGGACATCGTCACGCTGAAGCTGGGCCAGTCGTTCTGGCGGTCCAGTTCGGTCATGGACCTGATAAAGAGTCGCGGTCCGATCACCCTGGAGATCGCGATCGTCTCGGTGTTATTGTCGTGGGTGATCGGGTTGCCCGTTGGAATCATCGCGGCGATGAAACGGAACAGCGCCGCGGACTACGCCGGGCGCTTCTTTTCCATCCTGTTCCTGGCGATACCCAACTTCTGGTTGGGCACGTTGATCGTTCTGGCGCTCGTGTTAACGTTCCAGTGGAAAGCTCCGCTGCAGGTGATCAATATCTGGGAGAATCCCTGGCAAAACTTCCAGATCATCTGGGGTCCGGCGCTGGTGCTGGGCATCGGCCAAGCCGCCTATGTCTCTCGCATGGCCAGGTCCGCCCTCCTAGAGACCATCCACGAAGACTACATTCGGACGGCCCGAGCCAAGGGGCTGGCCGAGCGGATGGTTATCGCCCGGCACGCCCTCCGCAACGCCATCATGCCGGTGATCACGCTGTCGGGCGTGTTGCTCGGTTTTCTGATCGGCGGATCCGTGGCGGTCGAGCAGGCTTTCGGAGTTCCCGGCCTGGGCCGAACCCTGGTGTTCGCGTTCCTGGAACGGGACTACGTTGTCATCCAGAACCTGGTTCTGCTCTACGGGATCATATTCGTGGTTACCAACCTGTTGGTGGACATCTCTTACGCCTGGATTGACCCGCGCATCCGTTACAGCTGATCCCGAAGCACGCTCAGGAGCATATTCGTGGCACAGGCAGACCAATCAACCTCCGCATCTACCGGAGCAGCACTCGGCCAGCAGGCCGAGCCTCGCCGTGAAGGCTGGCTGACGCGCATAGTCCATTTTTCCCAACGCAACCCCGTCGGAGCGATCAGCGGCGTCCTGATTATCGTCATCCTCTCGGTCGCCCTATTCGCTCCCGTCGTCGCCACCCATGACCCCATATTGGACGCCGATTTCGGTTCATTGCGGGAGGCTCCCACCGCCGACCACTGGATGGGGACCGATGACATTGGACGGGATCTGTATAGCCGAATCATCCACGGGGCCCGTGTTTCGCTGTTCGTAGCCTTCGTGGCCGTTATGGTCGGCGACATCCTGGGCGCGGCCTGGGGTGTCGCAACCGGGTACATCGGGGGCAGATTCGACATGTACAGCCAGCGGTTCCTTGAGCTGCTGATGTCGTTCCCGACCTTGATCCTCGCAATGCTGCTGGTGCTGGCGATGGGGGCCGGCGTGTGGACAGTGATCGTGGCAATCAGCGTCACGCGCGTTCCGTTATCGGTGAGGGTGGTGCGCTCCGTGACCCTGAGCGTGAAAGAAAACGCCTATGTCGACGCGGCCCAAGCCATCGGGGCATCGGGTGCTCGGGTGATGGTGCGACACATCGCTCCCCAGTGTGTGGCTCCGTGGCTGGTGTTGGCCACCGCACACCTCGGTTCGGTCATCATCCTCGAGGCGTCCCTCGGTTTCCTGGGAGTGGGCGTGCCTTTGCCCACCGCCACCTGGGGCAACATGCTCGGCGGCACCGTGTCAGCCGGCCTGTTCCCCCGCTGGTGGATGGTAATGTTCCCCGGGTTGGCCATCACCATCACGGTGCTGGCGTTCAACCTGTTCGGCGACTCCATCCGCGACGTCTTGGATCCCAAACTGCGCGGACGAACCTAACCGCCACCAGGTTACAGAGATAGCGCGCGCGGTGCGTCGGCCAATGCGGCCCTACGAAACCGTCAGCCGACGAGTCTGGCGGTTTCGTGATGTCCGGATATGGCTGGTCATCGGGCTGATTGTTCTGGCCCTCCTGGCACTGTGGGTGGTTCAAGCATTTCAGCTGACACCGCTGCTCGCGCCGCCGTCCCAGGCGATTTCCTCGCAAAGCTCGTCAGCACAGCCTCACGATTGGGCCTCGGTGCGGAGGGACACGGGCGGCACGGCATGGTCGCCGGGCTCGGCCACAGCTCCGCCGTTCTCCGTTCGGTGGGAGATTGCCACTCCGGGCACGGTCCTGGGCACTCCAGCGGTGTCGGGAGGCCGGTTGTTCTTCGCCACCGACGACGGCCTCGCGATCTCCGCGGATGCCGAAAGCAGCGAAACTCTCTGGACGTACGACCTCGGTTCGCCCTCGGACAGCGCGCCGGCGGTCGCGGGGGATCTCGTGTTTCTGGGTACGAGGGACCATCGCGTCCTGGCGCTGGACCGAGACACCGGTGCACTGCGCTGGCAGCACGATCTGGGAAACATCGTGCTTGGCTCGCCCATCGTGGTAGACGGAACGGTGTACATCGGGTCGACCAACGGGGCGTTGGAAGCGCTGGACGCGAGCAACGGGCAATTCCGATGGTCTGCTGACGCCAACGGCTGGGTGGTCGGCCACCCGGCGTCGGATGGCGCGGTGGTGGCCGCCACGTCCCTGGGAGAGCGCTTCATAACGGTGGATCCCGACACCGGACGCCGCCGCCTGGTTTTCTACTCCGGAACCCCGGTGGCGGGAGGGCCCGTTATCGCCGATGGCCGCGCCTACTTCGTTACCAATCGCGGCGCGGTCTGGGCGGTGGACCCTGAGGCCGTGAGCTGGCCGTTCAGCCGATTTGCCTACGTGGCCAAGATCAACTTTTTCGCCTGGCGTCTGCGATCCGACCCGCCGCGGCAGACCGGCACCCTGTGGGTAGGCTCGGCGCGCGGAAAGGTCAAATACAGCCCTGCCTATGCCAGCGGAAACCTGTTCGTGGTCAATGAAGCATCCCGGGTGACGGCATTCGACGGCTCGTCGGGATCGGTGGTTTGGGCAGCACAAATGGACGCCGAGGTGGTCGCGGAACCGTTGGTGTCGGGTGATACGTTGGTGCTCGGCACCGCCGACGGCCAGCTCCACGGTTGGAACGCCGGCACCGGCGCGGCACTGTGGCTGCATGACATGGGCGACTACCCGCTGTCCGCCGCGCCATCGGTGTCCGGCCGGACGCTGTATCTACCCACGACGGACGGCAGGCTCGTGGCACTGGAGGGCCGATGAAGCCGGCGCGGCCAGCGCGACTACGGCGGCCCATCCTCGGTTGACGGTCGATTCTCCCGTGCCTATACTCGCCGCACATTCCGAGAGACAGCCGGGAGCGCACGATCCGAGATGACACAAACAACGCCCCACCAACGCGATCTGGCCGGAGAATCCTGGGACCCGGGCCAGTATCTGAAATTCGCCGATCACCGCCTCCGTCCCGCCCTGGACCTGATGGGGCGCATCCCGTTGGAGAATCCCCGGGTGATCTACGACCTGGGTTGCGGCAGCGGCAACGTGACACGATTGCTCGCCGACCGCTGGCACGACGCCAACGTCATTGGAATGGACAATTCCCCGGAGATGCTGGCCCAGGCTGCGGCGTCCGGTGACGGCATGGTACCGGGGCGGGTGCGGTGGGAAGAGGGAGATCTCGCCGGCTGGCGTCCGGCACAAACCCCGTCGGTGTTCTTCTCCAACGCCGTTATCCAGTGGGTACCCGACCATCACGAGTTGGTGCCGCGCCTGTGGAATACGTTGCCGCCGGGCGGTTGCCTGGCGATCCAGGCTCCCCTGAGCTGGGACATGCGGTCGCACCAGATCATGCGGGAAACCCTGGCAAACGGCGGCGCGGGCGGGCAACCTGTTGGCTCCGCCGAACTGCGCTCCGCAGTCGGCAACCGGTGGGTCCAGGATCCCGACTTCTACTATGATCTGCTGGCTCCCGAAGCGGGACACCTGGATGTCTGGACCACGGAATACCAGCACGTACTGACCGGCGATGACGCCGTGCTCGAATGGGTCACCGGCACGGGGCTCCGCCCAATCCTCAATGGCCTCGAAGACGGGGAGCGGGAATCCTACCTGGAAGAATACCGGAGTCGGTTGAACCTTGAATATCCGAAACGGCCGGACGGAGTCACCCTGTATCCATTCCGGCGGCTGTTTTTCGTCGCCGTCCGCCGGTGACCTGTCGGCGTCGTCGGTCGAGACGATCCCGGTCGCCGACTGCCATAACAGTTCCAAATCAGTTTTGACGATCACGCATCTGGAGGTGCAGACATGACGGTATTGGTCTTGGGAGCTTCCGGTTTCATCGGACCCCGCGTGGTCCGCAAGCTGGTGGAGCGCGGCGAGGACGTGTACGCCACCGACATCAACCCGCTGCCCGACATTCCCGGCGTGGATGCCGGCGTGGTGCGCAGTTCGAGGGTGGACATCACCGACTTCGAACAGGTCACCCGCGCCATCGTCGAATCGCAGCCCGACCGCATCATCAACCTGGCCTACCTGCTGGGCGGCGGCGAAGGCAACCCGCACCACCAGATGCGCCTGAACATCCTCGGCATGGACAACTGCTTCGAAGCGGGCCGCCTGCTGGGCGTGAACCGCATCGTCTACGCCAGCTCCGTGGCCGTGAGCGGACAGCAGTCCAATTTCGGCGACCGTGATGCCAACGAGGACGACGCGACCCATGGCACCAGCCAGTACGCGGTGCACAAGATCTTCAACGAGTTCCAGGCCAAGATGTTCAACGAGAACTACGGTATGTCCATCACCGGCATTCGTCCGGCCAACGTCACCGGCCCGGACAAAGTGCGCGGCTCCGTGGACCACGTGCGCTGTGTAACCCTGCCGTCCCGCGGCGAGCCCGTCAGCTTCCCGTACCAGGAAATGATGCGACTACCGATTCACGTGGAGGACATCGCCGAGGCTTTCGTACGGGTGTCCCTGGCGGATAGCAGCGAGAGTCAGGTGTACAACTCCGGCGGCACGCCGATCAGCCTCGGAGACCTCGCTGAAATGGTGCGCGGCTACCTGCCGGACGCCCAGATCTCGTTCGACAACGAAGGTGGCCGAGAACACTCTGGCAACTACCGGGTGGACAACAGCCGGCTGCTGACGGAGTTCGAGCTATCCTACCCGCCGCTGCAGCAACGGGTCCTGGAGATTATCAACGAGGTGCGCGCCGACGAGGGGTTGCCGCTGATTTCGGAATGACGGAGGTCCCACCGAGCACGATCCACGATGCCTCTGGCCACGCATAAATCGATGAGAACGCGTGGGCGGCGGGCGCATTGTGTCGGTCATCTGAAACATAACCGGAGAGCAATTAATGCCACCAAAAATACTTCGAGACGATCACATCGCTTGCCCTTTCCAAATTCAGATGTGTGATTTACAGGGTGGCATCAGCCTAGGGAGCGGATTCTTATACGAAAGTGATGGCGAAACGTTCGTCATCACCAACTGGCACAATGTCACAGGGAAAAATCATTTGACAGGGGACCCGTTGCACAAAGAGAGAAGCCCAACGCATATTAGGGCAAAGTGGCCAATAGTCCACGAGAACATCTCGCATCCTTCCGGTAGCGAGGTATTTCATTTGGAAGCTCAAAAGATAGAGATCGAGGACGATCATGGCCCTTTGTGGTTTGAACATCCAGAGTATAGATCGACTTGCGACGTGGTCGCTATTCCATTTCAAAAACCCCCGCTGTGGCCCGACGCTGCGCATATACCAGCGAATACAATTGACAAAACACCCATACCGTTACGCCCGGGGCTGAAGGTAGTCGTTATTGGTTTTCCGCAAGGGTTAAGCACAGGGCCTGGCCTGCCGGTGATCAAATCTGGGTTCTTGTCGTCTGCGCCAGGATTTGAAATAAGACTGGGTGGCACGTTTTCAGATGTAGGCGGCATGAAGGACGGCATTCAAATCGCTGCAATTCTGCTGGATGTCCATACCGTCCCAGGAATGTCTGGTTCTCCCGTTTTTGGCGAATACACGGGATTTTGGGACCCTGAAAATCTGAACAGCAACCAAGTCACAGGCACTTCTACATTTGGTACTAGCCGCATGTTTTTGGGTTGCTACAGTTCTAGAGTTTCGGGACTCGAGGAACGCAGCGGATTGGGGTTGTGCTTTGAGGCTAGGACGATCGACGAAATTTGTCGCGCTAAACACGCAGGCTCCCGTTTTGCGAAACTCGCTTCTGATATTGGATTCACGTATACGTGATGCGATCTAGCCAACGCGCGTCGTCCTCACCGGTGTGTCGATCTGTTGTGACATCAGGGAGAACCTGATCGGCTTGCCGCCGCCGGCTACGGCCCATATAATGCGGCTAACATTTCCACCCTTAAGGTTCAGCACAGTGCCCACAGTCCGGCGATTTCCGTCGCATCAGCGCACTGGGGCATCGCTACGTATCCGCCGAAGGCGGACGAGGAGGAGGCTCCCCGATGGCATTACCCGACCGCATGAAGTTTGGAATCTTTATGGGCCCGTTCCACCGCGCCGGCGAGAACCCCACCCTGGCGTTGGAACGGGACCTCGAGTTGGTGCAATGGCTCGATTATCTGGGGTTTGACGAGGCCTGGATCGGCGAGCATCACAGTGCCGGATGGGAGATCATCTCCTCGCCGGAGATCTTCATCGGCGTCGCCGCCGACCGCACCAAGCACATCAAACTGGGGACGGGCGTTGTTAGCCTTCCGTATCACCACCCGTTCATGGTTGCCAACTGGATGACCCAGCTCGACCACATGACCAGGGGGCGCGTGATGCTGGGCGTGGGTCCAGGCGCTTTGCCTGGCGACGCCTACATGATGGGCATTGACCCCACCAAGCAGCGCCTTCGCATGGACGAAGCCCTGGGCGTCATCATGCGGCTGTTCACAGAGAAAGAACCCATAACCCACAAGAGTGACTGGTTCGAGCTGAACGAGGCAATGTTGCAACTGCGCCCGTACCAGACGCCACACATGCCGATCTCGGTAGCCTCGGTTCAGACGCCGTCGGGCGTCTCGTTAGCCGGCAAACACGGCGCGTCGGTCCTGACGATCACGACGCCGCGAGATCCGGCTGCGCCGCAGGGCATCGACCTGAGCGAGTTGTGGGACATCTGCGAGGAATCCGCCGCCGAACACAACCAGACGGTCGACCGCTTCGACTGGCGTCTAGTATTGCCCGTACACCTGGCCGACACCCGCAAGGAAGCCTTCGAGCAGGCGCGCATCGGCGCCGGCCAGTATCAGCGGGAATACTTCGAGCACACGATGGGAAGGCCGCCGGTGGTGGATGGCCCACCCGATAAGATCATCGATGTACTGGCCGAAAGAGGCGCCTGGATCATCGGCACTCCGGACGATTGCATCGAGGGTATCAAGCGTCTCGAGGAACGGAGCGGCGGGTTCGGATCATTCATGGTGCAGACGGTGGACTGGGCCGCGAGGGAGCATATGCTCCACAGCTACGAGTTGATGGCCCGCCATGTGATGCCACACTTCCAGGGGTCGGCTGAGGCGACAATCGCGTCCAACCAGTGGGCCTACGAGCGCAACGAGCAGCTGATGGCCGGCCGGTCTCGGGCGCTGGACCGGGCGAGAGAGGACTACGCCAACCGGAGCGCGTAGTCATTGATCGGATGTCACAAGGGCCGCCGGATCACGCTTATAACGAGCTCCGGCGGCTCTCGCTATAGTAGTCCAACTCAGGTGGAGGCCGAATATGCCACTGCATCCGCAAGCGCAAGAGGTTATCGACGCGACCCGCGCTCTGGGTTTGCCGCCCAACCATACCGTCTCGCCCCAGGAAGCGCGGGCCAACGCGGCGAAGCGTGCCCGGGGAGCTGGACCCGATGTCGGCAAGGTGCAGGACCGTAGCGTTCCCGGTCCCGCCGGGGAAGTGCCAGTGCGCATCTACACACCGGAGGGCGACGGGCCGTTCCCGGTGCTCGTCTGGTATCACGGCGGCGGCTGGGTTGTGGGCAACCTGGAATCGGCGGACGGTACAGCTCGGAATCTTTGCGCCGGTTCGCGGTGCGTGGTCGTTTCCGTGGACTACCGCCTTTCTCCGGAAGCCAAGTTCCCTGAGCCCTTTGACGACTGTTACTACGCCACCGTGTGGGCCAGCGACCACGCCGGCGAGATTGGCGGCGTGCCCGGCGTGGTCGCGGTGGGCGGCGACAGCGCCGGCGGCAACCTGGCGGCGGCGGTGAACATCAAAGCGGCGGACACCGGAGACTTCCGCGTCAGCCACCAACTGCTGGTATACCCGGTCACCGACGCCAAATGCGACACCGGTTCCTACGAGGACAACGGCACCGGGTACGGGCTGGAGCGCGTTGGCATGATCTGGTTCTGGGACCAGTACCTGGCCGACCCTGCCCAGGCGGAGGACCCGCTGGTCGCGCCGTTGCAGCTCAGCCCCGATTTCGACGCCGTCGACGACCTGGCTCCGGCCTTGGTCATCACCGCGGAATACGATCCGCTGCGCGACGAAGGCGAGGCTTACGCGCGGCTGCTGAACGAAATGGGCGTTCCGGCGGAATCCAACCGCTACGACGGGATGATCCACGGCTTCTTCAGCATGGCCAGCGTCATGGATACCGCCCGCGTGGCAATGGACGACGCCTGCCGGTTCCTGCGCGGCGCCGTGGATGACATGACCGAGGAGTACCACCGCCGCCACGAGGGTGACCCGTTGGCGATGCGCAAACTGTTGGATCCGCAGGCTGCCCACGTCCTGGAGCTCTTCGACTCCCTGGGTCTCAAGCCGTTCCAGGAAATGGACGTGAACGAGTGCCGCGAAATAATGAACAGCCGCCCACGACCGGAGGGACCGGCAGTAGGCAAGGTTCAGGACCTGGTCATCAGGAACGAGCACGGGAAAGAGCCGGGCGACGTGCCGATCCGCATCTACACGCCCGCCACCGAAGGGCCGTGGGGCACGCTGGTCTGGTACCACGGCGGGGGTTGGGTCATCGGCAACGTGGAAACTGCCGACGCGACCGCGCGCGAGCTCTGCGTCGGCGGCAACTGCGTGGTGATCTCGGTGGACTATCGCCTCGCGCCCGAGTACAAGTTCCCCACGCCCTTTGAAGATTGCCTGACGGCGACCATGTGGGCGATGGCGAATGCCAACGCGCTGGGAAGCCGCGCCGACCTCATCGCGGTCGGAGGCGACAGCGCCGGCGGCAACCTCGCCGCGGCCGTGGCCCTGGCGCAGGACGACTTCCCCCAGCCGCTCGCCTTCCAGTTGCTGGTCTATCCTGCCACCGATTTCGCCTACGATACGCGTTCGTACAACGTGAACGGGCAGGGCATGTTCCTGGAGACCGCGAGCATGCGCTGGTTCTGGGACCATTACATCGACAATACCGATCTGTCCGGTTACAACATCTTCGCATCGCCCGGCCGGGCCCGGTTGTCGCCGGACCTGCCGCCGGCTCTGGTGATCACGGCGGAGTTCGATCCGCTGCGCGACGAGGGCGAAGCCTACGCTGGCGCCCTTGAAGACGCCGGCATCGCCACCACGCTGATCCGGTATGACGGCGTTATCCACGGATTCTTCGGCCTTCCCCATGTCATCGACAAGGGTCGGCAGGCCGTGGACGCCGCCTGCGCCCAACTGTCAGACGCATTCGGCGCCGCGCTGGGGCAACCCGAGGCTATGGCCGCCGCAGACAACTGACCCGCGACACCGCAACAGGAGTTACTAACATGGCTGAAACCATCCAGGAACAGTACATCCGCATGAACCCTCGGTCGCGGGAGACGCAACCGAGCTACCAGGCCCGGTTCCCTTCCGGTAGCCCGGGGCACGACGGCTACACCTCCGATCCGTTCCCGGTCGTCATCGCCCGCGGCAGCGGCCCGCGCAAGTGGGACATCGACGGCAATGAGTACGTCGACTACGGCATGGGGTCGGCATCGCTCCTGCTGGGGCATGCGCATCCTGAGGTGGTTGCCGCCCTCTCGGGCGTGCTGGCTGACGGCTCCCACTTCGGCGCGCCGACCGAGTCCATGCTGGAATGGGGCGAGCGCATCTGCACCCTGATGCCCTGCGTCGACAAGGTGCGCTTCGTGGGGTCCGGAGCCGAGGCCACCATGCTGGCCATGCGGGTCGCCCGCGCCCACACCGGCAAGGAGAAGATCATCCGCTGGGAGTCCCACTACCACGGCTGGCACGATTATGTAATGCCCGGCAACCTGCCGCCCTTCGACGTGCCGGCTTCGATTGGCATTCCCCAGGGAACCATCGACTCGATTATCGTGCTGCCAACGGATCTCGCCGCGCTGGAAAACGCGCTGAACAGCGACGAAAACATCGCCGGCGTAATCACCGAGGCATCCGGGGCCTCTTACGGCACGGTGCCGCTGCCCGACGGCTTCCTCGACGGCGTGCGCCGTTTGACCCGGGAGCACGGCGTGGTGATGATCCTGGACGAAGTGATCACCGGGTTCCGGTGGGCGCCGGGCGGAGCGCAGGAACGCCTGGGCGTCGACCCTGACCTCTGCACCATGGCGAAGATCATCACCGGCGGCCTGCCCGGAGGCGCGGTTGGCGGGCGTGACGAGGTCATGGCCGTCATGCACCAGACCGGTGACAGCCACCACGATCGCTACGAGCGCGTCCTGCACGGCGGTACTTTCAACGCCAACCCCTATGCAGCAGCGTCTGGAAACGCGGCGTTGCGCCTGGTCGCTACCGGCGAGTACAACGCCCAGGCTGACCTGATGGCAGAACGGCTTCGGGCCGGTCTTCGCGAGGTGGTGGACCGGCGCGAGGTCAACGCGACCGTCTACGGCGAATCCTCAACCTTCCACCTGTTCTTCGGGGCCAGCAGCATCGACGGCATGGACGCCTCCCGCCTGAAGAATCAGCCGGCGCAGATCCAGCGCAGCCTGCGCCAAGCCCTGCAGGTGCGCGGCGTGGACCTGATGTCCCGCACCAGCGGCGTCCTGTCCGGCACGCACACTGAGGTCGACATCGACTTCACCATCGAAGCGTTCGACGGCGCCATCGCGGCCATGATGGAGGAGGGGCTGGTGCAGCACTGATCCCAGCGCGCTATACCGACAACGGTAACCAATATACAAAAGGGCCCCGCTCTGTGGCGGGGCCCTTCTTAAATGGGTCCTTGGCCTGTTCACTCGGCTTCAATCAATCTTTGCAAACCAACGCGACCAATGCCGGTCTGTTTCACACTCTAAATCGCGCCTAACGTTCTATCCGGCAAAGGTGTTGATTTGTCGGGGATGACCGTTGAACGTGGACGCTGTTCGCCGGGAAACTGTTTGTAGTAGAACACACCATGATTGCGCTGACCTCCGCTATTCCAACCGTCGCCTTCCAATAGACGCATGAGGTCGCGACCGGACACGTTCATACAACAGCGAAACCCGCCTGCCGAGGCAAGTCAATCGGGGTTGTTGACACCTGGTTGCTTCCAAGGTACTCGCGGATATCGGAGATTCGTTCCATCTCGTTCAATTGCAATGCCACGGCATCTCGGAGCTCCGTTTTCATTTGTTCCAAGCTGTCGGCGAAAGCAGACGTACCCAGTTCGTCGCAGACCCCTACCCACTGCCCGGATTCGAAGTAGTAAAGCAGTGTAAGTTCGAGCGCGTAATCGTACTCTCCCAAGCCGTCTCTGTGGGCAACTCTGATTGTTTCTCGGCTCGATGCAGTATCCAACATTTCGTTGCCTCCACCTTACTGCGTGCCGCTATCCTAGCACGCACGCCGCCTCTCGAAACAGCGCGGTTGATACAAAAAGAATTGCTACCTAACCAACGCTCACCTCATTACCGACGTGCACTACGCCGGGCTTCTCGACAATGCCGTACACGCCAAAGTATGCGGCCGCGGGGTTGGGACGGTAGCCAAGTATCGATCTCACCACTTCGGTATCGGTTTCGCCGGTGTCGGGATCCTGGTCGACTATGGCGCACCGTGGGTCGGGCGCCAGGACGCGCACGATGGCATCGCCGATGGACAGGGTGCGGTTCATCCAACTGTCCTCCTGGTGCTGCTCACAGCCGTCCAGCAGCAGGGTCGGTCGGAACCGGTCCGTCGCCAGGCATTGGTCCTGAGACATCCCCATTTCGCCGGACAGGTGCTCCACCGACGCCCGGGACAGGATCGAAACCGGAAACTCGTCGAACACCTGGCACGGCAGGTCCGACATCATCAGCGTGGCCGGCTGGCCGGAGAACTCGCTGATGGCTTGCATCCAATCGCCCATCAGCGCCCGTGCGCGAACCCGTCGGCCCCACACGATCGTCCACACCTGCCGGTCCAGCTCCGGTCTCCCTTCCAGCGTCGTGCCGTCCGGGAAATCTATGCGCAACCGCTCCGCTTTCGGATCCCATGACGTCACCAACTGCGCGAGTTTGCCCACCTGCCGGCGCGTCAGCAGACGGCCCTGGGCATTCACCAGGTAAAACCGGCGGTCGTCCAGGATTCCGCCCAGGTCCAGCGTTGCCTGTGCCAGCGGCACCAACGCCATGGACTTGACCGGCGCGATGTTGATTTCGGCAACGGTAATCACGAGGGGTTACTCCAGGGACAGGAACTCGTCGACCATGTTCCGGGCGTGGGTGCGGTCGTAAATCTGGTAGAGCAGCGCGGCGTTGCGGGCCGCGTCTCCGCCGAAATAGCGCTCATACAGCGTCTGCCGGCCGCCGAACGCGCTGCACGACACGTCCCACGCCAGCCGGAACAGGCGAATGCGTTCTTCGGCGGTAGCGGTGTCCGTGTCCATGTACCGGAGAATATCCTCGGCCAGCGGGCCGTTCAGGTCCGCCTCGGCCGGCAGGGCCATCAAGCTGCTGGAACCGAGCAGGTGCAGGATTTCCGCCATGCGGGGATACATGGTGATCATCTGTTTTCGGGCCACCAGCAACGGCCGGTAGTCCGGACAGAAGATCCCCCACTCGTCGACGGCCGCCTGCGCTTCGGACGCCGCCAACAGCGCTTTGGTGATCTCCAGGTTCTCGATCAGCTCGGCGACCAGGTGCTGGGTTTGCGGCAGGTCGCCGGAGCCCAGCGTTTCCACCATCGACGAGGCCAGGCCCAGCATGAACTCGCACTTGACCACGTTCTTGGTGACGACCTGGTGCCCAGTGTGCGCGTTGCGGTTGGTGCGCTCCCCCCACTGGTTGCACAGGGTCACGTCGTCATACAGGAACACCCGCTCCCATGGAACCAGCACGTCGTCGAAGAAGACGATGGCGTCCATCTCTTCGAAGCGGCTGCCCGCCGGATGGTCGAAGTGGGACCGGCCCAGGTCGACCGTGTCGCGGCACTGGAATTTCAGGCCCTCGGTGTCGCATGGAATGGCGAAACCAAATGCGAACTTCCCCTCTTCGCCGGCCGGCACCCGGCGCGTGCGCGCCGGATAGACCGCGATCTCATCCGACAACGGCCCCAGCGTGGCCAGCACCCGGGCTCCCCTCACGACGATCCCGGCGTCGGTTTCCCGGGCCACCGACAACGCCACCTCGGTACGATCATCGAACGGCGTCTGACCCACGGAACGGCTGCGCTGCAGGTTGACCAGCGTGTGGGTCATCACGATGTCGTTTTCGCGGATGTACTCGTAGTAGTCGAGGATGTTCTGCCTGAACTCGGGGCGGTTCTGGCCGGAGTAGTCGGCGGCGGCGGCCATGGACATCACGGCCACGTTCAGGAAGTCGGGGGTGCGGCCCATCATGCCACACGACGCCAGTGCCCAGTTGGACATCATCTTGCGCCGCCTTTTCAGGTCGTCCCCATTGCGCGGCATGATGAAAGACAGCCCCACCGGGTCTCCGGTGGACGGGGACTCGTACACCATGTCGTCGCGCAGCGCCGGGTCATGCTGCATCTCCAGGAGCCCGGCCACGGTCCGCAATCCGCCGGCAAAGGCGGGATGCGCGGTCACGTCCTTCACCCTCTGGCCGCTGATATAGACCTCGGCAGCCCGGTCTCTGATTCCGTCGATATATTGGGCTCCGGTGCGCGCTGGCATACGGCTGGCTCCTTACCCCTGGGCGACGACGTGGGCGGTTCAGACGACGCGGTCGGCCCCGATTGCGGCGATGGCCCGGGATGGGTCGTCCGTCTTCAACGCGATCATGGAATACCCGTCTTGCCGGCTGACGATGTGCATACTCTGGATGTTAACGCCGGCCTGTTTGAGGCCGTCGGCGACGCCGGCCAGCGCTCCCGGCTCATCGGGCAGGCGTATCACCAACGCGTCGTCGCCCACCGCCTTGTATCCCGATTGGTTCAGCACATACAGAGCGTGGTCATAGTTATCAACCGTGAGGATGATCGTTCCCTGCCCGCCTGACGATTCGGTGTTTATGGTCTCGACGTTGATCCCTTCTCTCGCGAGAAGCCCCGCAATATCGGCGAGCACGCCGACCTCGTCGTCCGCCACGATGACGATGCGGTTAATCCGGTTCGACTGATCCATGTACGAACGCTCCTTATCCGGCGCAGTCGGCGACCAATTCGTCGATCATCTTTCGCGTCACGTGGGGCATGGTGATGATGTGCGCGATCTCGCCCTCCGGCGCAATCTGCCACTTGAGGAATACCTCCGGCGCCGGGCGCGGGAACACCACGGTAACGGAGTTGCGGTGCCGCCATGCGGGTATCCCGCGTTCGTTGAACTGCCCCACCGCGTATTCGGCGGTGTCCAGCATTCCGGCCACCAGCTTGCGGAACCCGTGGTCGCCGTACTTCGCCAGGGCATACCACATCATCAAGGGCGCGATCGCGCTGCGCGAGCCCGATAGCGTGGTGTCCTGCACCCCCACCAACTCAATCGCCCGACCCACTCGTTCCACGTAGGAGCGCTTGGTCACCACCACACCGCACGGCAGGGGAGCCCCGATCAGCTTGTGACCGCTCACCGACACGCTGTCCACCCCGGCGTCGAAACCGAACGGTTGCGGGTCGTCAACGAAGGGCAGGATCATGCCGCTAAGAGCGGCGTCGGCGTGAATGTAAAAGTTACTGACGGCGAGGTCCTGCAGTATCTCCCGGATCCGCTGCACGTCGTCGACGGCTCCTCGCATCGTCGTGCCGATGGTCGCCATTATCACGGCCGGCACGTCCCGGTGCACCCGCACCATGTCACGCAAGTCCTCGTAGTCGATCTCCCCGGTCTCCTGCCGCTTGATCATGATGTATCGCGCGTTCAGCAACCGGACGTTCTTCAACACGCTGTAATGGGTTTCCTCGGAGAAGTAGAACATCGCGTTGGGAAACATCTCCCGGGCCAGGTACAGGCCATACATGTTCCCCTCGGTCCCGCCCGAAGTGACATAACCCCAGGCATCTTCGGGAGCGATGCGCAGCAGGCCGGCGAACCGGTTGACTACCTCGCGCTCGAACTTGTGGGAATTGCTCCGGAAATTGCTGTGATGAAACGGGTCGCCAACGTTGTTGACCGAGTAATTCAGAAAGGGCAACACTGCCGAGAAATCGAAATTCTGGTTCGTCGGGTACCCTATCTGCCGCTGGCCCGCGTCCTCAATTTCGTGCAACAGTTCGTCCAAGCGTTGCTGGATTTCCGACTCGGCCAGGGCGTTGAATGGTGATGAGCCGGCATCCAGTTCCGGGTTCGACGTATCCATGGACTTCCGCCTTGAATTGTGGGGATTTGCCGCCCTGGCAAGGGTATGCTATACCAGCGGAAACCGCAATCCGGGAGGCGCACCGTGCCCACCATCCAGCGTGACGACACCAGTCTGCACTATTATCTGGACGACTTCACCGACCCCTGGCGGTCGGCTCCCGACGGCATAATTTTGCAGCACGGCTTTTCTCGCAGCGGCAGGTTCTGGTACAACTGGCCGCCGCTGCTCAGCCGCCAATATCGGGTCATCCGGCCCGACATGCGCGGCATGGGACGGTCGGCCATCGATCCGGCCCTCTACCAACCCACGCTGGATACGTTGATGGCCGACCTGCTGGCAATCCTGGACGACGCCGGAGTGGAGCGCGTCGTGTACGTGGGCGAATCCTTCGGCGGCATCATGGGAATGCAGTTTGCCCACGACCATCCGGACCGGTGCCGGGCGCTGGTGCTGTGCAACTCACCGTGTCGCCTGACCCGCCGGGAAAACTCCACGCCCGGCGGCAGCTGGCTGGCGACAATGGAACAGGGCGGCATCGGCGCGTGGAGCGCGGCCACCATCAACTTTCGCCTGGACATGCGCCACGCCGCGGAAGGTCTGAAGGACTGGTACATCGCCGAGATGGACAAGACGCCGGCGGAAATCGGCCAGGCCCTACACAGTTATCTGGACAGCCTGGACTTCGGGCCGCACCTGAAAGACATCACGGTGCCCACGCTGCTGCTCACGGGGGATGAATCGCTGACCACCGGCATGGAACAGCAGGAGTTCATGGCCGCCGAAATTCCCGACAGCCGTTTGGATGTGTGGCCCGGCCTGGGTCACGGCGTCAACGTCATCTACCCTGAATGGTGCGTGGAGCGGATGCGGAACTTCCTGGGTGAGGGCGGAGTCTGACGACTCGGGCCGCCCCGACATCGTGCGCTCCCCGGTCGCCGGTGATATGCTGGGCATAACGCGCGTGCGGCGCGATACACATTATGGATTCCGTAGACAAATCAGCAATCACCGCCGTAATCCTTGCCGGGGGCCAGAGCCGCCGGTTGGGACGCGACAAGGCCGTCGAACCCTTCGACGGTGAGCCGCTCATCCGGCGTGTCATTCGCCGGGCAACTGAAGCCGTGTCCGCCCGCCACGTGGTGGTGGTGGTGGCCGATACCGACCGCGCCGCTGCCCTGCCGTTGGACGCGGATCACGAAACCGCCGTCGACGTGTTCCCCGACTGCGGATCGTTGGGCGGCATTTACACCGGGCTGAACGCATCGACCACCGAATGGTCGCTGGTAACCGCCTGCGACATGCCCTTCCTGTCCGCGCCGCTGCTGTCACACTTGGCAGGACTCCGCGACGGCGTCGACGCGGTCGTTCCGGTGGTGGATGGCCGGCCGGAACCAACCCACGCCCTGTACCGGCGGAGATGCCTGCCGGCAATCGAGGCCAGGCTTCGCGCCGGACAGCTGAAAATCTCCGGTTTCTTCGACGACGTGGCCGTCCGTTACGTGTCCGAGGATGTTATCCGGAGCCTCGACCCGGAGCTGCTCAGTTTCTTCAACATCAACCGGCCGGAGGACCTGGAACGCGCGAAGGAGCTGGCCCAATGAACCCGGTCACCGGCGATGCCGTAATCGTCACCGTCGAACTGTTCGGCATGGCGCGCATCCACGCCGGCGTTAACCACATCGAACTGGCAGTCGACGCGACGGCGCCGGTTGCAGCATTGGTGCGCGCCCTGGCGCATGAATGCCCTGAGCTGATTGGAAACGCCCTGTGCCTGCCCGAGGACGGCGCCGTTGCCGTGGCGGACGGATACGCTTTGAACCGCAACGGTCTCGCTTTCCTGTCGCCCGACGTGGACGTGCCGCTGGATTGGAAACCGGGCGACTCGCTGCTGCTCCTGTCCAACCAGGCCGGCGGGTGAGCGCGGTGTCCACACTTTACGGGTACCGCGGGTACGCCACGGTGGTTGACCTGACCACCGGGGAATATCGACGCGATCCTATTCCTCCGCAGGTGCTCCGTGCCACCATCGGGGGCATCGGGCTGGGTACCTGGCTGCTGCATCGTTACGCCGCCCCTCAAGCTGACCACGACGGCGAACTCCTTTCCCGCTCGGCCAGGATGCGGCTGCTCGACTCGGCGCTGGAGCCGGACAACCCACTGATTTTCGTCACCAGCCCGCTCGTGGGCACTCGGCTGACCACCTCCAGCAAGTTTGCCGTGATGACCCGTTCTCCGCTGACCGGCTTTATCGCCGACGGCCTGTCCTCAAGCCACCTGGCCGTTGAGCTGAAACGGGCCTGCGGCGACGCGCTGGTGATCACCGGCCGCTCCGAATCTCCGGCATTGCTGCGCCTGGATGCTGATGGCGCTCCGCACATCGGACCGGCCGGACACCTGATGGGCCTCTCCACCATGGATACCGAAGCGGCGGTCAAACTGGAGTTGGATGACGGCAGCCGCCGACCGGTGCGTGTGGCCTGCATCGGCCCGGCCGGGGAGAACCTGGTCCGGTTCGCCAGCATCGCCAACGACGGCGGGCGGCAGGCCGGGCGCTGCGGTCCCGGCGCGGTCATGGGCAGCAAGAACCTCAAGGCCATCGCCGTGCGTGGAAATCCCGCATCGGACCCTCAGGTGGCGGATCCCGACGCGCTGCGCGTTTACGCCCGCGACCTCAGCCGTCGCAGCCTGGGAGCGGCCACCGCCAAGTACCGGGAGCTGGGCACCATCGCCAACGTGTCGGTGTTCAACCGCCTGGGCACGCTGCCCACGCGCAATTTCCAACAGTCAACTTTCGAAGACGCGGAGGCGGTCAGCGGCGAGGCCCTGCACCAGACCAAGACCACTCGCTCCGCCCACTGCGCCAACTGCACCATCGGATGCGAGAAGATCGTCACCGTGGGAAAGAACTCCGACCGTGGAGAACAAACCGGCGAGGTCAGCGCGCGGCTGGAATACGAGAGCCTCTTCGCCCTCGGCCCGCTGGTCGGCGTCGGTGACCCGGACGCGGTGATCCGCGCGGTGCGCCGGTGCGACGAACTGGGACTGGACACGATTTCCGCCGGCGGGGTCATCGCCTGGGCCATCGAAACGGCGCAACGGGGGCTGCTCCAAAACGTGGACCTCGGCAACGGCGACGGTTCGTCGCTGAATTTCGGCGACGGCGCCACCGTAATCCGCCTGTTGGATGACATCGGGCACCGGCGCGGCGTTTTGGGCGGTCTGTTGGCCGAGGGCAGCAGGCTGGCCGCGGAGCACGTCGGCGGCGGGTCGGAAGCGTGGGCGATGCAGGTCAAGGGACTGGAGATGCCCGGTTACGAGCCACGCAGCCTGAAGACGCTGGCCCTGGGACTGGCCACGACCCCCCGTGGCGCGTGCCACAATCGCACCTCCGCCTACGACGCCGACTTCTCGCCGGACGTGGACCGCCTGACCGTCGACGACCGGCGCGGACGCATCGCGGCCGACAGCGAGGACTTCGCGGCGGCGCTGGACTCGTTGATCTGGTGCAAGTTCCTGCGGCGAGCGTTTGGTGATTTCTGGGAGGAATCGGCCGCGGTGTACCGGATGGTTACCGGCTGGGAAGACTTCGACGCCGCGGAGCTGCGCCGAGCCGCTGCCCACGTCGCCGACCTCAAAAAGGCCTACAACCAGCGTTGGGGTTGGCACCGCTCTGACGACACTCTACCGGGTCGCACGCTTACCGAACCGCTAACGGACGGCGTCGCCTCCGGCGTGGGCCTCACGGTGGAAGAGTTGGACGCGATGACCGCCGACTACTATGTCGCCCGCGGTTGGGGCGCGGACGGCCGCGTGGACCTGGCTGCCATCGGTTTATAGAGGCTGCTTGGCGGGCACACCGACGCGTCGCGGGTACTTGCCGGGCGTCCGGCGCACCTTTTCCACGCTGACCAGCCAGCGGTCCGGCGGCAGCGGCGGCGACAGATCGTTCATCGATCGGGTACCGGCCATCCTGCCGCCCAACTCGGACAGCGCGTTGGTGCAAGCCTGTGCTTCCCGCGGACCGTCCTTTCCCTTCCAGGCCACCAGCGTGCCGTGCCCTTTGCACAAGGGCAGCGCGTACTCGATGAGCACCGGCATCGACGCCACTCCTCGTGCCAGGGCAACGTCGAACTGCCCGCGATAACCTTCCACACGCGCCAGTTCCTCGGCGCGCGAGGTGACCACTTCCACGTCATCAATCCCCAACCCTTCCAGCAACTCTGCAAGAAAGGCGGTTTTCTTGGCCACCGATTCCACCAGCGTCAACCGAATGCCGGGGAAAACTATTTTGAGCGGCACTCCGGGAAACCCGGCTCCTGAGCCGAGATCCGCCACGCGCAATTCATCCCTCCAATCGGGAACCGCCAACACTGCGGTTAGCGAGTCGAGGAAATGGCGAACCTGCACTTCTTCGGAGCCGGTAATGGAGGTTAGGTTTGCCCGCTTGTTCCCTTCCGCCAGCAACTGTTCATACGCGGCAAATTGGGTCAGTTGGTCGTCAGAGAGAGCCAGGCCGAGGCGCGCCGCCTGGTCGGAGAGAGTCTGCATCCCATGTTCGGCGCCGGCCGTCATGGGGTCAAGAACCGGGCGAACACTTGCCGTCCGGCGAAGCGGGCGCGGTCGGCCAACTCTTCCTCGATACGCAGTAGCCGGTTGTACTTGGCCAGCCTTTCTGAGCGGGTGATGGAACCGATCTTGATCTGCCCCGCGCCGGTGGCGACGGTCAGGTCGGCGATAGTGGTGTCCTCCGTTTCTCCGGAGCGGGCCGAGATCACCGGGAGATAGCCGCGTTCCTGCGCCAATTTCACCGTGTCCAGCGCCTCGGTCAGGGTCCCGATCTGGTTGGGCTTCACCAGCACGGCATTGGCGATGCCCGCGTCGGCGCCGCGTGCCAGGCGCTCCGGATTGGTGGTGAACAGGTCGTCGCCGATCAGCTGCGCTGATCCGCCCAGTTTTTGGGTCAGGTAGTCCCAGCCGTCCCAGTCATCCTCGGCCAACCCATCCTCAATCGAAATGATCGGGTAGGTCATGCTCCAGTGATGCAGCAGGTCAACCAGCTCGCCAGAGGTAAACGCCCGCCCCTCAGCGCGCAACGCGTACTGCCCGCCGTGATCGACGAATTCCGTCGCCGCCACGTCCAGCCCGATGGCAATATCGCCGTCCCGGGCGCACCGGTAACCCGCCAGCCGGGTGGCGTCGTAGAGCAGACCCAGCGCGTCCTCGTGGCAGGGCAAAGGCGGCCCGTATCCGCCCTCGTCCGCGACCCCGTAGGGGTATGGCCCGGATTGGGACAGGACGCGACCCACCGCACGGTAAACTGCCACAACCATCTGCAACGCCTCGCGGTAGGTATCGGCCCCGATGGGGATCACCAAAAAGTCCTGCATGTCCAGGCCGCCGGCCGCGTGCCGCCCGCCGCTGATGATGTTCACCATCGGCATCGGAAGCACACACGCATCGGGTCCGCCGAGATACCGGTAGAGCGGTTGTTCCGCGGCGGCGGCGGCGGCGTGAGCGGCGGCGAGGGAAACACCGAGAATGGCGTTGGCCCCGAGGTTGGCCTTGTTCACCGTGCCGTCCAGTTCCCGCAGCCGGGCGTCCAGGTTCGGTTGGTCGGCGGCGTCAACATCGTCGGACACCGCGGGGCCGATGACGTCGTTCACGGCAGCAACCGCTCGCAGCACGCCTTTCCCCTCATACCGGGTGGGGTCACCGTCCCGCAGTTCCACTGCCTCGTGCCGGCCGGTTGACGCTCCCGACGGGACAATCGCGCGACCGAATGCGCCGCCGCGCAGCAGCACGTCAACCTCCACGGTGGGGTTGCCGCGCGAGTCGAGCACTTCCCGACCGCGTACCGATTGAATTCGCGTGGAGTCCGTCATTTGAAATCGTTTCCGGGAGTGAAATAAGCAAACGAGGCGATCACGTACTACGACGCGATTGCCTCGTTTGCGCTCAACACCGCAGCCTGAACTAGCCGTGACCTTCCGACTTGATGTCGTTGAACGTCACCCGCAGCATCGGCGCGTCGGTCTGGTTCTTCCACTGGTGATGCTCGCCCGGCGGGACCAGCACCGCGTCACCGGCGGTGACGGTGTAATCCGTGCCGGATACCACCAGGGTTCCGGTACCCTCCAGGACGAACACCGTGTGCTCCCATTCGTGGTTATGCCCGCCGGTGTCCGGATGGCTGACCGCGCCGGGCTGCATCGCGCCGTTGTAGAGCATGAGGTAATTGGGGCAGCCGTCCCGTCCGCCCAGCATGGTGTGGCCGGTTTCATCGTTCAGGTCCGCGTGGTTGCGGATCACCGGCGGTGTGCCGGCTCCGGTTTCGGACCCGCCGGGGCGGGCGTTGCCGCTGGCGGCGGAGATGGGGTTGATCTCGATCCGCCTGATGTTGCCGTCGCCGCCGTCGTTGCGGGTGACGTGGTCCACCATCGGGGGAATGTACATCGCGTCGCCGGCTTTCACAGGATATTCCTTCCCATCGGCCACCAGCGTGCCGCTGCCCTCGATGACGTAGACCTCGTGCTCCCACTCGTGGATGTGATGGGTGCTGGTTCCGCCCGGCTCGATGACGGAATACGCCAGCGTCACCAGGGGTGGGTTGTCATCGGCGCTGATCAGGCGGGCCGGCGCGCCGGCCGGATAGTCTTTGACGTTGTGGATCAGGGGTTCCATAGCCAGTTCTCCTCATGAAGCGCGTGGTCTGGTGCAATCTGGCGCCGCGACGGGGCGGCCCAACGTTGGCTAGGTGATCTCCGGCTGGACGCCGTCGGGAAGCTCGACCTCGAACGCCGAGAGGATCTGTCCCACCAGCAGGTAGTGGCCCATCAACGCGGTGATCTCCACCGTTTTCTGCATCCCGAAGTGACCGGACACCTCGCCGAAGGTGTCGTCGCTCACCTTGTGGTTGCGGAACAACTCCTGGACGTATTTGACGAGCGAGGCCTCGATGCCGCTCAGGCCCTCCGGGGCCGTGCCCGTGGCGATGGCGTTCACCACGTCCTCGGTGACTCCGGCCTGCCTGGCGAGACGGGCGTGGGCGGAGAACTCGTACTGCTGGCGGATCTCGCGAGCCGTCGCGCAAATGACAATCTCGCGGTGGGCTTCGGAAATGTCCAGGTCGAAACGGCAGTATCCACCGGTGTGCGCCACCCTGGCCGCCAGATCGGGGCTGTGCAGCAGCACGCCGTAGGGGCCGCGGACGCTGCCGCGGCTGCTGGCGATGGAGTCGAAAAATTCCTGGTGCTCAGGGGCGAGTTGATCGCGTGTTATGTCACTCAGACGAGCCATTGGGAAATGCTCCTTGCGCGTAGTTTGTAGGGCTTGCACCGGGCAATATACCGCCGCGCCCCGCCATCATTCAAGCGCGGCCCCCGCCGGACGTTCACGCTGGCGACATTCACGCCAGTCAGGCGCCTCCAGGTCCGTCAGGCGCCTCCAGGTCCGTTAGGAAACTCCAGGTCCAGCGAAATATCCAGCGCGTCGGTCGAATGGGTCAGGCCGCCGATGCTGATGAGATCCACTCCGGTCTCGGCCACCTCGCGTACGGTTGCCAGCGTGATCCCGCCGGATGCCTCGACGGCCGCCCGGCCGGCGATGAGACCCACCGCCTCACGCATCAGGTCCACCGTCATGTTGTCGAGCATGATGATGTGGGCGCCGGCGTCCACCGCTTCCTGGACCTGCGCCAGCGACTCCACCTCCACTTCCACGCGTATGGTGTGCGACGCCTGTGCGATGGCGTGCCGCACCACGGCCGCCAGCGGTTCTTCCAGGGACGCGCGCGCCGCCAGGTGGTTGTCCTTGATCAGGATGCCGTCGGCCAGGTTGATGCGGTGGTTGTACCCGCCGCCCATGCGCACGCTGTACTTGTCCAGGTACCGGTGCCCCGGGGCGGTCTTGCGGGTATCGACGATGCGAGCCGCGGTGCCCTCGACCTCACGCACGTACCGGTGGGTGGCGCTGGCGATGCCGCTCATCCGCTGCATGAAGTTCAGTGCGGTGCGTTCGGCGCGAAGGATTGCTGCTGCCGATCCCACCACGCTGGCAATATCACGACCGGGCTCCAGTTCGGCCCCATCGTCCAGCAACAACTCGACCTCCAGGTCCGGGTCGATGCGCCGGAACACCGCCTCGGCGACGGGGCCGCCGGCCAGGACGCCGTCCGCCTTGGCTCGCAGCATCCCGTTTCCCGACACGCCTTCCGGGATCAGGATCTGGGTGGTCGGATCATTGAATGCCTGGTCTTCGGTGATGGCGGCGTCGATCAGGTTGAGGACTTCGGGCGGAAGTTGCTGACTCATTTGCGCCTCGCGGTTCGGGGAAATCGCTGGATACCGAGAGTGTGCCACGTCGGTAGCCAGCCGGCAAATCAGTGATTCTCGTGGTTAGGACGAATCTGCCAATCGGGGACCGAAAAACCGCTGTGCTATACTTGCGCCCACTCGATACCTACTTATATTTGTGGCATGACATCGCTTTTCACGACGTTGCAAGGCACCGATTTGCGTCAGGCAATGCTTGGCGCGGTCGCTTATATGGAACTGTATCGGGACGCGGCCAATGCGCTGAACGTGTTTCCGGTTCCTGACGGTGACACCGGCACCAATATGTTGCTCACCCTTCGCGCCGGCGTTGAGCAGATGAACAAGGACGCGGGCGCCGATACCACGGGAGAAGTCTCGGAATCGATTGCTACCGGCGCGTTCTGGGGAGCCCGCGGCAACAGCGGCGTGATCCTCTCGCAGTTGCTGCGCGGTTTCGCCGACGGGATCGCTGGTACCGTGCAGATAGAGTCGTCCGACGCCGTGGCGGCATTCCGCTCGGCGACCGACTCCGCCTACCACGCTGTGAGTGAGCCCCGCGAGGGCACGATGCTGTCGGTAATCCGCGGCGCCTCGGACGCCGCCGTCCAGGCCAACGATGCCGGCGAGCTCGACGTTATCGCCTTGTGGCGGGTGGCTTACGCCGGCGCCATCGAAGCTTTGGCCCGCACCCCCGACCAGCTTCCGGTGCTCAAGGAAGCCGGCGTAGTTGACTCGGGAGGCTTGGGGGTCGTGGCGATCATCGGGGGCGCTCTCCAGCACCTGCTCGGAGAGACGGGCCCCGCCGCTGACCTGGGATTGCGCAGCGTCGGCGGCGTCATCAACCCGCACCAGACCGAGTCCGTTGCCATCGACTCCGACTTCCTGGACGCCCACGAGGCGGAGGAATTCGGCTACTGCACCCAGTTCGTGATCCACGGCCAAGAGCTCAACGTCGATGAGTTGCGAAGCGGATTTGCCGGCATTGCCGATTCCACGGTCATCGTTGGCGGCGGACAGGCGGTTCGGATCCACGTTCACACCGCCGATCCCGGTTCGGCGCTGACCTACGGTGTCGGTTTCGGTGAACTGGATGAGCTGAAAATCGACAACATGAGCCTACAGAACCGGGACTGGGCGGCCGGGCATCGCGAGCGAGCGCGGCCCGCCGAAATCCGCTCCGGCGTTTCGGTGATCGCGGTCGCGTCAGGCCGGGGGCTCGCAGATCTGTTCCAGGACGCGGGGTGCGCCGCCATCATCCCCGGCGGGCAGACGCTCAATCCCAGCGCCAGCGAGATCATTGACGCCGCCATGTCCGCCGGCACCACGGACGTGATCGTGCTTCCCAATAATCACAACGTCATTTTGACGGCCAATCAGGCCGCGGAGGCCGATACTGGCGAGATCAGGCTGCACGTGCTGGCCACGCGCACCATGCCGCAGGGAACCGGGGCGCTGCTGGGGTTCAATCCCGAAGTTTCGGTGGACGACAACCTGGCCAACATGGAATCCGCGCGCGGCGCCGTGGAAACCCTGGAAGTTACTCAGGCAGTTCGGGACTCGGTGGTTGACGGCCGAGAGGTTCGGGAAGGCGAATACATGGCGATCCTCGACGGGAAACTGGCCGCCCTCACCGCCACCCCTGATGCCGCCGTGCGGGAAGGGTTGCAGCACTCCGCCGCCGACGAAAACAGCGTGATCACCCTGTATTGGGGCGAAGGAGCTTCGGCCGAGGCGGCCGTCGCTTTGCAGGGGGAACTGGAGGAATCCTACGATGGGGCAGAGGTGGACGTGTACGAAGGCGCACAACCCCATTACCCGTACCTGGTGTCGGTCGAATAACTCTTTCCAGTCGTGATCCATCGAAGGAGTGCCTCGCATGGCCATCAAAGTTATAACTGACAGCACCTGTGACATCGCCAGGGAAACCGTTGACCGCTTCGGAATATCGGTGATCCCCGCATACGTCCTTTTCGGCGAGGAGTCATACCGACAGGGCATCGACATCAATCCCACCCAGTTTTATGCCCGGCTCCAGTCCTCACCTCAGCTGCCCAGCACATCCCAACCGACTCCCGGAGACTTCACCGGAGTGATGGAACCGTTGGTTTCGGCCGGCGACCAGGTGGTGTGCATCACCGTGGCGCGTCAGCTCAGCGGCACTTACAATTCCGCTTCACAGGCCGCCTCGCAGTTCGACGACGGCGCGGTGACCGTGATTGACTGCGGCACCGCCTCGGTCGGGCACATGCTCCAGGTTATCGCCGCCGCCGAGGACGCCGTCGCAGAGGACGCGACGCTGGAGTCAGTCGTGTCGGCTGCCGGATCCCGGGCCGGCAAGGGCTACGGGTTTGCCATGGTGGACACGCTGGAATACCTGCAAAAAGGCGGCCGCATCGGTAAAGCCCAGGCCTTCATGGGTTCGCTGCTCAAGGTGAAACCCATCCTCAAGGTGGCGGACGGCGAGGTGCTGCCCGTCGACCGGCCGCGCAACGTGCGTCGGGGTTTGCAGCGTCTGGAGGAATTGGTGCGCGAACAGGGCCCGGTGTCCAAGCTGGCTGTGGCCTACACCACGGACGCCGGTCCGGCGGAGGAAATGCGCAATCGCCTCTCCGACCTGGCGGATTCCGCAAACACCTACACGCTGCAGATCGGTTCCGCCATCGGAACCCACGTCGGTCCGGGCGCGGTGGCGGTGTCCACGCTGCCTTGACAGAAACACGACTGACGGACCCACGACTCTTCCGGCACTGACGGGCGCCGTATCGGAGCCAAGTCAATGGACGCTGACCGCCGCGAGGCGGCTCCCATCTGGCGCGAAGCCTTCGAGAAGATTCTTGCCCTCGAGGAGCACAAGGATTTCGGGGACAATGCCGTGAGCGGCGGCATTCGTCGCTTCATCGAACGCTGGGATACCGAGCTGCGCGGTTGCTTGGGCGACGACCCGGCTCGCGTGGAGCGGCTGATATCCGCGCCCTACCGCAACCTGCCGCCGGAGGGACGGCGGGAGTGGGTTGCGGCGTGGCGCAGCGCCTTGGGAGGCGCGGTTGAGCCGTCCTCGCCACCGAGCCCTCATGTCCAGGAGACACGGGCAGCAGCCGTGGAACCACCGGACGTCGACCCCGCGCCGGCAACCCTGCTCTTCGCCCCCGGCGACGCCTCGGGGCGCGTTCCGGTGCGCCGGCACCGGCACGTCTCGCCGGTTCCAGCCGCCAACCCGGGAGACCCGGACGACCCGGTTTCGGCGGTACGACGCATGGACGCCAAAACCGTGCAGCGGTTGGAGTCGATGGGAGCCGGCACGGTGCGGGACCTCCTCTACATGCTTCCGCGCCGATACGACGACCGGGCTGACATCACGAGCATCGCCGACATCTACGCCGGCGGGACCTTCACATTGGAAGGCGAGTTGGTCAATATCCGCTCTACCAATGTCGGCCAGCGCAGGTTGCAGTTGGTGGAGGGGACATTGCGGGACAACACCGGCGCCATCGACCTGCAGTGGTTCGGGCAGGCGTTTCTTGCCCGCAGCCTCCAGGCCGGCAGCACGATGGTCGTGCACGGCAAGGCGGAACTCAATCGTGGCAGGCTCACCGTCCAATCTCCCGAATACGACGTGGTCACCGAAGCCTCGCCTCCCCTGAACGCCGGACGCATGACCCCGGTGTATCGCCTGACCCGGGGCATGACAGCGCGCAATCTGCGGAGCCTCACCTGGCGCGCCCTGGAGCAGTTCCTCGGCGGCATCGCGGAACCGATGCCAAGAGATACGCTGGCGCGGACCCGGCTGATCGGATTGGGTCAGGCAATTGGCGACGCGCACTATCCGCCGGATACGGCCGGCGCTGATCAGGCCCGCCGTCGCCTCGCCTTTGATGAAATCATGGCGTTCCAGATGGCAATTCTGGGCCGGCGCCGGCACCGCGAACGCGACGTAGCCGGGACTGCGGTGCAATACAGCGGCGCCGCGGTTGACGGGTTCCTGTCCGAACTGCCCTTCACTCCCACCAAAGCGCAGGTGCGTTGCATCGGTGAAGCTCTGTCCGACATGGCCCGGGGCACGCCGCCGATGAGCCGTTTGCTGCAGGGCGAAGTCGGCAGCGGCAAAACCCTGGTCGCGTTGACGGCGATACTGGCCGCCGCATCAGACCACCGTCAGTCGGCCCTGATGGCTCCCACCGAGGTGCTGGCCGAGCAGCACTTCGTTACCGTGGGACGGCTGCTGGGCACGTTCGAGCAGCCCCTGCAACAACCCAACGTTTTCTCGGCCTACCTTCCCAGCCTGCGGCGTCCTTTCACTGTAGGCCTGCTGACCGGCAGTACCCGAGCCGCGCCGCGACGGGAGGTGTTGCGGCTGGCGTCGGAGGGTCATCTGGACCTCCTGGTGGGCACCCACGCCCTGATACAGGACGGGGTGGAGCTTCCCAACCTGGCGCTGGCCATCACCGACGAACAGCACCGCTTTGGCGTCGCCCAGCGCACCGCGCTACGGGGCGCCGGCCCGGAGCAACCCCATGCCCTCATGATGTCGGCCACGCCGATACCCCGGACGCTGCAGCTCACGCTCTACGGCGACCTGGACGTTTCGACCATCGATGAGCTTCCCCCGGGACGGCAGGACATTCTCACCAGGCTGGTCCCGGAAGACAAACGCCAAGCGGCGTATCGTTTCATCCGCCAGCAGGTGGAAGCCGGGCGGCAGGCGTTCATCATCTGCCCGCTGGTGGAAGAGTCGGAAAACCTGGACGTGCGCGCCGCCACGGAAGAGCACCAACGGCTGTCAAACGAGGTCTTCCCCGACCTCAATCTCGGACTGCTCCACGGGCGTCTGTCGTCCCGCCAAAAAGACCAGGTGATGCGCCAGTTCCGCGACGGCGACCTGAACGTGCTGGTGGCCACCGCCGTGGTCGAGGTTGGCATCGACGTGCCCAACGCCACGGTGATGATGATCGACGGCGCGGACCGCTTCGGACTGGCCCAGCTGCACCAGTTTCGCGGCCGCGTGGGGCGCGGCGAACACCGCAGCTATTGCCTGCTGATGTCCGAAGCAGAGTCGGAAAGGGCGCGGGAACGTCTTTCGGCTCTCGAAGCCAGCGGGGACGGGTTCAAGCTGGCAGAGATCGACCTCCAGATGCGGCACGAAGGGGATATTTTCGGCACCAGCCAGAGCGGTGACCAGACCATGCTCCGCATCGCGAGCGTGTTCGATCAGGACCTGATGGCGTTGGCCCGCCAGGAAGCCGCGGCAATTCTCGATGCCGACCCGGAACTGACTGACCCGAAGCACGCTGGCATCGTCGCCGAACGGGACCGCTTCCTGGCCCGGGTTCAGGACAACATCAGCGACTGATCGGTCCGGGCGGCCGACAACCCCCGCCGGCCATCCTCGCAAAAATGCCCGTCAGCCCTGGGAGGCGATGTCGCGGAAACGGTATCCGACGTTCCAGATGGTTTCCACGAACAGGTGGTCCGGGTCCTCCACCTTGGAGCGCAGCCGCCGGATATGCACGTCCACCGTGCGCGTTCCGCCCAGGTAGTCGTATCCCCAGATCTGGTTCAGCAACGCCTCCCGCGTGTACACGCGGCCCGGGTTGGACGCCAACAGGGTGAGCAGCTGAAACTCCTTGTAGGTCAGCGAAATCCGCCGCCCGGCCATCGCTACCTCGTAGCTCTGCAGGTCGATGGTCAGTTCCCCCACCCGGATCCGCTGCTCCCCGCCGCGTCCATCGCGCCGGTACACAATCTGGCCGACCCGTGCCACGAGTTCGGCGGAATCCAGGGGAGCCACGATGAAGTCGTCGGGGTTGATCGCCGGGTCGTACTGGCCGATCGCCGTCACATCCATGACCAACAGGGTCGGCAAATGCAACTGGCTCACCCGCTCGATGACCGATTGCGCGCCGATCCCAACCGCCGACAGGTCGAGCAACACCACGTCCAGCCGGTCGGTTTGCGCCACATCCTCCAGTTCCATCACGTCGCTCCCCGCCCGGTACGACAGCCCGGAGAGGTCGATTTGGCCACTGAGGGTTGTCATTGCATCGCCCGGCCGGGTGAGCAAAAATACGTTGTACAAGCCGAATTCCTGCTTACTGGATGGGTTCGCCGCCGGCCCAGGCGCGAAATTGACGCTGGCCGGTCACCTGTCTATCATTGCGCCTGTCTATCGTCACGAACGATCTATCATTGCGAACGAACGGCGCAATTCTAGCATACGATCCGACCACCCAATGCCGCCGTCCCCACTGGAGACCGACCATGACCACCGCCACGATGCTTCCCACCCAGCCCGCCGAACTGCGCCGGATTATCCGGGCCGGCGAGTTCGCCGGCGTGACCTCGGGCCTCGCCAACGGGCACGTGCAGGCGAACCTCGCCGTCCTGCCCCGCGACCTCGCTTTCGACTTCCTGCTCTTCTGCCAGCGAAACCCCCAACCGTGCCCGCTGCTGGAAGTCATCGAGCCCGGCTTCGTTGAGCCCACGTTCACCGCGCCGGGCGCGGACATCAGCACCGACGTGCCCGCCTACCGCATCTACGAGAACGGCGAGATGGTCGCCGAACTGGAATCGGTGGCCGAGGTGTGGCGGGACGACCTGGTGTCGTTCCTGCTCGGTTGCAGCTTCTCCTTCGAAGCGGCGCTGGCCGACTGCGGCATACCCCTGCGCCACCAGGAAGCCCGTAGCAATGTACCGATGTACATCACCAACATCCCCACCCGACCGGCGGGCGTGTTCTCCGGCCCCATGGTGGTCAGCATGCGCCCCATACCGCAGGCGCAAATCGTCAGGGCGGTGCAGGTGACCTCGCGTTTCCCGGACACCCACGGCGCCCCGATACACATCGGCGACCCTGACGCCATCGGCATCCGCGACATCAACGCCCCGGAGTTCGGCGAGGCCGTGGAGATACGCCCCGGCGAAACCCCGGTGTTCTGGGCGTGCGGGGTCACCCCGCAGGCCGTCGCTCTCAACTGCAAGCCGCCCCTGATGATCACCCACGCCCCGGGCAAGATGTTCATCACCGATCGGCGCGATTCCGATTACGCAGTCATCTGATAGCGGGGAAGCATGACACGAACTATTGAAGACATCGTCCTCGACCACGACCGGCGGGGGATCGGCGCGCTCCGGCCCCACGTCCCAGGCGACTTCTGCGCCCAGGCCGCACGTTATATCCTCGGGCATCCGGGCCCGGTGGTCATCACCACCGGATTCTACATCCTGATGAGCGATGCGCCGGAAACCGACGGGCCGCCCGGCGCGTTTGCCATCGGCAATGCCGTTCGCGATCTGGGCCACCCGGTGATCTACGTGGCGGACCGGCCGGTGGCCGGGATGATGGCATCCTGGTTGGGCCACGCCGGCGACTCCTCGCGCGTTGTGGATTTCCCCATTTCCGATGACGCCCCAAGCAACGATGCCTCCGCTGCCGCAATCGTCGACGAGTTCGGGCCCGCGTTGATGGTCTCAATTGAGCGCTGCTCGCCGGACGCCGCTGGCATCTATCGGAACATGCGCTCCCGCGACATCTCTCCGCAGACCGCTCGCGTCGACAGGCTTTTCGGCCTGGGATTGCCGTCAATTGGGATCGGCGACGGCGGAAACGAAATCGGCATGGGGAACTTGGCCGACGTCGTTGCCGGAGCCGACCAGCTGCCCGACCAGCCCGCCGCGGTGGGTTGCGATCACCTGGTCATCTCCAGCACCTCCAACTGGGGCGGATACGGGTTGGTCGCGGCTCTTTCGCTAGAGGTTGGCCGCAACCTGCTCCCCAATGTGGACACCGACGCCGATTGCATCCGCTTCCTGGTGGACGCCGGGGCGGTCAGCGGCGTCAGCGGCGAGCACGATTACCTGGTCGACGAGTTCACCCTGGACGAAAACGCCGCGGTGTTGACCGAGCTACACGAGTTGGTGGACTCCCGGTTGGCATCCGGGTCGGATGGGTAGCTGCAAATGCTGCGGGCACAGGGACTGCGATAACGCTCACCAAGCGGGTCAGCAACGGATGGTCGCTCCGGTGACCAACACCCAAGCCGCCATGCCCCAGACGCTCCACAACGGCGACGGTCGGTTTGTCGACAACCTGGTCACCAACTTGGCCCAGCACTGGTAGGTTGCACCGGCCCGGGCCGCCGGCTATAGCAAGCGCGGCGCCAAGCGTTCAGGAACCGAGGCGCCGCAGTTGTTCTTCCAGTTCGCGAATTCGGGCGTCCGCGCGCAGACGCGCCTCGCGTTCGCGGTTGGCACGCTCCCGCTGGTCGTCATAGGTTAGGACACGCTGCCCGGTAGCCGGGTCAAACCACTGCAACTGACCGCGTTCCCATCGGATATTCAGGTTCAGGGCCGCGCTGTATCCTTGCAACACGTCATGCACCAACTCTTCAATTTCTACCGATTGATACTGTCCATCCATCAGCCGGTCGCCGGCCAGCCGCGCTCCGTGAGATCGACCCGTTTCGTCGAACCGCCAGTATTCGGGGATGCCCAACGCGGCGTAGTCGTTCCGTTTATCGGTGGCGTCGATGCGGCCGGTGCTGGGTGAGGCGACCTCCAGCACGAAGTCGGGCGGTTTAGCCTGTTCGGAGATGACGTACGCCCTGCGACGCCGATAGGCTGCCGGGTCCACGTCAAAAGCCACCAAAAGGTCGGGATACCTGATTCCCGCCAGATTGCGAGTGGGCGCAACCGCCGGGTAACGCGCTCCAGCCACCAGGATGGTTTCAGGACTGCCCAAATGCTGGATCAGGTGATGGACGTTACCCGTGGAGGCCAAGTGATCGAAGTTGGTCGTCTTGTCTTCGGGAATTTCCGGCGGATCGGGAAACACAAAGAATTCCTGCGTTTCAGCAGCGCCAGAGACCCTGTTACTGGCGGTGGTCATGCCGGACCTCCGTGGCGAAACTCGGATGGATGGCTCGTTATGATAACAGTCCAATGCTTTGTCGCAGCCGACCTCGAGCATCTATCGAAAGATGGGGGAGATGTGCGACGCCCAAGCCGCCAAACCCCCAGACGTTCCGCACCGGTGACGGGTGGTTCACCCACAACCTGGTGACCAATCTGGCCCAGCGCTGATAGGCAGCGGACCTACCCGATTGCCAGCATCTTCTCCTCGGTGAGGATGATCTTCTTCAACTCCAGCATCTCGTCGCGCAGGTGCGCCGCCTTCTCGAACTCCAGGGAACGGGCGGCCGTTTTCATCTGGAACTCCAGGTCCTTGATCACCCGGTACATGTCGTCGTGCGACATCTCCTCCCGGGCCACCTGGTAGGAGGCCTTGGTCTCGGCGACTCCGCGCAGGCCCTCGGTGATGTCCCGGACGGCCTTGTGGATCGACTGCGGCTCGATGCCGTGGCGCTCGTTGTGCGCACCCTGGATCGCACGGCGCCGGTAGGTCTCGTCGATGGCTCTCTGCATCGAGTCGGTCACCCGGTCGGCGTACATGATGACGTGCCCGGAAGCGTGTCGGGCGGCGCGACCGACGGTCTGGATCAACGAAGTGGTTGACCTCAGGTACCCTTCCTTGTCGGCGTCCAGGATCGCCACCAGGCTCACTTCAGGCAGGTCGAGGCCCTCCCGCAGGAGGTTGATGCCCACGATGACGTCGTAGATGCCCAGGCGCAGGTCGCGCAGTATCTCCACCCGGTTCAAGGTTTGGATATCCGAGTGCAGGTAGTGGTTGCGGATGCCGGCCTCCGACAGGTAGTCGGCCAGTTCCTCGGCCATGCGCTTGGTCAGCGTGGTCACCAGCACGCGCTCCTGGCTTTCCACGCGCTGGCGAATTTCATGCAGCAGGTCGTCGATCTGCCCGTCGGTGGGCTTGACCTCTATGGTCGGGTCCAGCAGTGCCGTGGGGCGGATAACCTGCTCCACGATGGCGCTGGTGCGCTCCAGCTCCAGCGGGCCCGGGGTCGCGGAGACGTACACCACCTGGTTGATGTGGTCCTCGAACTCCTTGAAATGCAGTGGCCGGTTGTCCAGCGCCGACGGCAAACGGAACCCGAATTCCACCAGCGTGGTCTTGCGGGAAATGTCCCCGTTGTACATCCCGCGCACTTGCGGCAGCGTCATGTGGGACTCGTCGACGAACATCAGGAAATCGTCGGGGAAGTAGTCCAACAGGGTCCACGGCGGGCTGCCGGCCTCGCGGCGGGACAGGTGACGCGCGTAGTTCTCGACGCCGGCGCAGAAGCCGGTTTCGTTCAGCATCTCCATGTCGTATCGGGTGCGCTGCTCCAGGCGTTGCGCCTCCAGCAACTTGCCCTGCTGCCGGAGCCAGTCGACCCGCTCTTTCATCTCGGCATCAATGTCGATGAGCGCGGCGTCCAGCTTCTCCCGGCTGGTCACGAAGTGCTTGGCCGGGTATACGGAAAACTCGCTGCGCTCGTTGAGCACCTCGCCGGTCAGCGTGTCCAGCGTCAGGATACGCTCGATCTCGTCGCCGAAGAACTGGATCCGGACTGCGAATTCCTCGTAGGCCGGGACGATCTCCAGCGTGTCCCCGCGCACGGTGAACCGGCCGCGCGCCAGGTCGGTGTCGTTGCGCTCGTACTGCATGTCGATCAACTGACGCAGCAGCGCCCGCCGGTTGTATTCCTCGCCCACTGCAACGTGCGCGACCATTTCGAAATAGTCCGACGGATCGCCCAGACCGTAGATGCACGACACCGAGGCCACGATCAGGGTATCCCGGCGCGTCAGCAACGAGGTTGTGGACGCGAGCCGGAGCTTGTCCAGCTCTTCGTTGACGCTGCTGTCCTTCTCGATGTAGGTGTCGGTGCGCGGTATGTACGCTTCCGGCTGGTAGTAATCGTAGTAGGAGACGAAGTATTCCACGGCGTTGTGCGGGAAGAATTCCTTGAACTCCGTCGCCAGCTGGGCCGCCAGCGTCTTATTGTGCGCGATGACGATGGTGGGCTTCTGGACCTCCTGCACGATGTTCGCCATGGTGAAGGTCTTGCCACTGCCGGTGACGCCCAGCAGCGTCTGGTGATCCAGGCCCTCGCGAACGCCGGCAGACAGCTTTTGCACCGCCTGCTCCTGGTCGCCCATCACGCCGAAATCCGCTACCAGCTGAAAGTCAGGCATGGTTCCTCCGTTTCATCACTCCGTACATCCGGGCTTCATACATCCGGGCTCCGGGCATCCGGCGCCGGAAATAGCCCGTCGGTCCGATGGTGTTGCCGGAATTATAAGGCATCGCCCTACCCGCCTCCGATGGCCAGTAGCGCCTGCCGCACCTTGTCCTCAACCGCCGCGTCGGTCGGCAATTCCAGCCCGGCGACAGCCTGCCGCGCGTCGGCCAGCGTCATGCCCAGGGCGGTCAGCGCCTCAACGGCCTCGGCGTCGGTACCCCCGGCGGCCGCGATAACCGGCGAGCCGGCATCCGCGTCGGGCAGTTTGCCCCGCAGTTCCAGGACCACCCGTTGCGCGATACGCCGTCCCACCCCCTGGGCCCTGGACAACGCGGCCACATCCTCGGATGCCACGGCCTGCCGGAAACCGTCTTCTCCCAACTCCGACAGAATGGACATTGCCGAACGGGGGCCGATGCCGGAGACTCCCGTCAGCGCACCGAACAGCTCCACCGCTCCGGCGTCCACGAACCCATAGAGCATCGGCTGCTCGTTCTGGATGCGCAGGATGGTGTGCAGCCGGACCTGCTCGCCCACGCTGCCCAGACCCGCGACATCCGACGCCGGCACGGACACCTGCAAGGTGATGCCGCCGACCTGCACGTTGACCCAGTCAGAGCCGACGGCTTCCAGCGCGCCCCGCACGCCGACCAACACTGCCTAAAGTTCCTGGCCCGGCGCTATCTCGCGCGCGATCAGCTCGTCGGCTTGCATCCGCTGCAGATGGCACAGGCCCACTGCCAGAGCGTCCGCGGCATCCGATTCCGGCTGGTTCTCCAACCCCAGTCTCGAAGCGGCGATCTGCTGCACCTGTTCCTTGGTGGCCCGGCCGTAGTCCGCCACCGCCATCTTCACGTCGGCGGGCGAGTAGCGATGCACCGGGATTCCCTGGCTGGCCGCGCCGATTAGCACCACCGCCTGCGCCTGCCCGATGGCCAACGCCGATTTTGCAAACGCCCGCTCACCGCGGCCCACGAACGGATCCTCGACCGCGATGGCATCGGGCTGGAATATGTGGATCATGTTGAGGATGTGCGTATGCAGTTGGTAAAGACGCTTCTCAATCGCCATCGAAGACGGCAGGGCAACCACACCGTAGTCGTCCGCCTCCGGGTCGGGATGAGCATCCAGGACGCCGTAACCCATGCGCAGCGTGCCGGGGTCAATGGCCAGAACGCGCATCAGGCGGCAGACCCGTAGCGCTCCAGCACTTCCTCCGGGAAGTCGGCGTTGGTATACGCCTTCTGTACGTCGGCCAACTCCTCCAGGCTGTCCAACAGCCTCAAAGTCTGCTCCGCCGCCCGGTCCTCCAGCGGGATCACTGTCTTGGGCACCATTGACACATCGGCGGACGAGGGCCGCGCCCCCTCTCCTTCCAGGGCGGATTTGACGGACAGCAGGTTCTCCGGGGACGTGTACACCTCCAGGATGCCGTCCTCGAAATTCACGTCCTCGGCCTCGGCGTCGATAGCGGTCAGGATCAACTCTTCCGCCACGGATTCGTCAGCCACCTCGAGGGTGATGACGCCCCGGCTGTCAAAGTTCCAAGCCACGCAGCCCGATTCGCCCAGGTTCCCGCCGCCCTTGTTGAACGCCGACCGCACTTCCGAGGCGGTCCGGTTGCGGTTGGTGGTCAGCGCCATTACCAGGATGGCGCCGCCGTTGGGACCATATCCCTCGTAGGTAACTTCAGCCAGGTCCTCCATGCCCTCGCCGCCCTCGCCGGTGGCTCGGCGGATGGCCCGGGTGATGCTTTCCAACGGCATATTGTTGGACCTCGCCTGGTCAACCGCGATCCGCAGGCGGAAGTTCATATCCGGATCGCCACCGCCGTCCTTGGCGGCCAGGGAGATATTGCGCGCCAACTTGGTGAACAGCGCGCCCCGCTTGGCGTCCGCGGCGCCCTTTGCCCTTTTAATTGTCGACCACTTCGAATGACCAGACATGTGACACCTCCTTGACGTACCCCACCCCATCTCGCTGCTACGGAGACTGGTGTCCCGGCGGATGCGCTGACGCGTCCTCAATTTCCTATAATGCGTGGTCGTTTGATTTTAGCATCGCCGCGTTTAACCGGTCAAAACCGCTCGTAAGCAATTTCCCACTCTTAAGCCACTTTTCACTGAGAAGCCACTTTCTAGCCAGAAGCCACTTTTCAATCTTAAGCCATTTCCCACATGTCAACGCCAGAACAGTCCACCCGACAGGCCGACGCCATGGGCAACGCGCCCATGTGGCGGCTCCTCCTGCAGATGGCCTTTCCGCCGATGCTCGCCATAATCGTGATGGCAATGTACAGCATCGTCGATCGCGCCTTCATCGGGAACGTGGTGGGCGTGGACGCGCTGAGCGGTCTGTCGGCCGCGTTCCCGGTGCAGATGGCCGCGGTCGCCATCGGCCTGCTAACCGGGCTGGGCGGAATGTCGGTGGTATCCCGCGCGCTGGGAGCCGGGGACTCGCGCCGGGCATCTCGTGTCATCGGTTCGTCTTTGGCCGTAATCCTGCCGGTTTACCTCCTGGCCACAGCGGCGGGCCTCTCCCAGCTGGACACGCTGGCCTACTGGATGGGCGCGTCAGCCCATACGATTGAGTACGCTGATCAGTACCTGGCGATCATCCTTCCGGGCAGCCTGTTCACCATGGTCGCCATGACTCTGAACAACCTGCTCATGGCCGAGGGACGGCCCGCGACCGCCACCGTGGTGTTGGCCGGCAGCGCCATCGTCAACGTCGCCCTGGACGCGGTGTTCATCCTCGTGTTCGACTGGGGCGTCACCGGAGCCGCCGCCGCCACGGTGCTGGCCCAATCGCTGGCCGTGCTCTACGGAGGCTGGTTTTATCTTTCGGGTCGCAGCGCATTGCGCATCTCCGCCGATGCCCTGCTGCCCCGTTTTCCGTTAATCCGAGAGATCCTGGCGTTGGGCGCGCCCATCTGCATCATAGAGATCGCGCGGTCCATCGTCGTCGTCGTCATCAACAACATCCTGAGACAGTACCCAGGCGGCGCCGCTTACATCGCCCTGTTCGGGGTCATCAACGCGGTGCTGGAGTTCGCGCTGGCCCCGTTCATCGGCGCGGCGTTGGCCTACCTGCCGTTGGCAGCCTACAACTACGGCGCCGGATACTACGACCGGGTCCGCCAGGCCATCTGGCAAAGTTGCCTGGGCGCGACGGTCGGCGGCGCAATCATGATCGCCGTCCTTTTGCCCCTGGCCGGGCATATCGTCACCCTCTTCTCGACCCGCGAAGCCCTGCCCGCAGAATCCGGCGCCGCGCTGCGTACTGTCCTGTTGGCCCTGCCCATTGTCGGCATCGAATTCATCAGCTCCATTGCGTTTCAGGCCCTGGGCCGGGCCTGGCCATCAGTGGTGCTGACCATGGCCCAGCGCGTTGTCCTGCTGCTGGCATGGGTCTTCGGCCTGTCCCACGCATTCGGCGTCTGGGGCGTGTGGTGGTCGTTTCCGGCCACGGATTTGGGAGCGATGTTCCTCGGCCTGGGCGCGCTCATTCTCGTGTGGAAACGGGTGGACCAATGGGGGAGGCATGCCACGCGCCGCCGGTTTTGACAACCCCGAGTGGCGGCAGTAGGATTACGCCAAATTGCCGATGACTGCGTGATCCACCCTCGCTCAGGAGGCCATCCCATGGCTATGATTTCCAGCGGCGTTTCCCATATCGCCGTGTGCGTCCGCGATCTGGACGAATCCCTCAAGTTCTACCGCGACATCCTGGGCATGACCGTGACCGTCGATCGTGTGCAGGACACATCCACCGGCGGTCTGCCTCACGTCTACACCCACGACCGGTCCACCCGCCGGCAGGCCATCCTGTCCTACGGCGACGGGGCCGTTCCCACCCTCGTCATGACCAGTCACCCCGGCGACGACTCGGATGGTGGCGCGATCAAGCTGGACCAGGTGGGCATCAGCCACATCTCTTTCAGCGTGACCGACGTCAAGGCCCTGGCCGACGAGCTCATCGCCGCCGGCGTGGAACTTGCCGGACCGATGGACGGTTTCACCAACGCCAACGGCGAGGTGTCCAGCATCTTCGTTTACGACCCGGACGGCATCCTGGTGCAGTTCGACAGCGGCGGTGGCTGATCGCCCTCCGCTTGATTGCGGGCCGGCTCTGCGGGCCTCCGCTCCGAACACGCCTGAACAGGAGTATCCATCATGCCCATGAACGCCTCGGGGGTGTCTCACATTGCCATCTGCGTACGGGACCTTGACGTCTCGTTGAAGTTCTACTGCGACGCGCTGGGGATGTCCATCGTCAGCGACGTCATCCAGGACACCACCACCGGCGGTCTGCCCCACGTCTACGCCCACAACCGGGCCACGCGTCGCCAGGTTCGCCTCGCCTACGCCGACGGCGCCAAACCCACCCTCACGATGACCTCCCATCCCGGCGAAAACCCGGATGGAACGCCGATCAAGCTTGACCAGGTTGGCATCAGCCACATCTCCTTCAGCGTTGCCGACCCCAGGGCTCTGGCCGAAAACCTGTCGGCCCAGGGCGTCCCTCTGGCCGCGCCGATGGACGTTTGGACCAACGCCGAAGACCGGGTCAGCAGCTTCTACGTCTATGACCCGGACGGCATCCTGGTCCAGTTCGACGCCGGCTGACCTCTTACCGTCAGCCCAACTGCCATCAGACCGCACGATCTGCTGCGCCAAACCTGATCGGCCCGACGACGGGATACACGGAGCGGACTATGGACCACGGTGCGTCGAGCATCACCCCGTTCCTGTGGCTCGACCGCTGCGCACGCGAGGCGGCCGAGTTTTACGTGTCTACTTTCAATGACTCCCGCATCATTGACGATTCCGAGCTGCCGGAAGAACCGGGCGCCGGCAGCCATGTGGTGTCGTTCGTAGTCAAGGGCCAGCATTTCACCGCGTTCGACGGCATACAGGCCTGCGAATTCACGCCGGCCATCTCCTTCGTGGTCAACTGCGATTCTCAGGAAGAAATCGACGACTATTGGGGCCGGCTGGCCGAGGCTGGCTCGCCGATCCAGTGCGGATGGATACAGGACAAGTTCGGCATCCACTGGCAGATAGTCCCGGGCGAACTGCCATCGCTTCTCGAGGATGAATCACGGTCGCCCGCAGTCCTGAACGAACTGCTGACTATGGTGAAAATCGGCCTGCAGCGGCTCAAACAGGCGTATGAATTCGCCTAGAGGATGATCATGTCCCACCACTACGACGAGCACGACCACGACAAGCTGGTTCGCTGGCGGACCGATCTGCAGGCAACCCCGATCGATCCGGAGGGCTTCCCGGCGATGGCCCTATTTCTGGTCAAACCCCAGACTACCGGGTCCCACGAGATATTCCGGCGCTACCGCACCGAATTCGAAAACCGCGACGCCAGCTTCGCCCATCTGGTGGTCTTCGGAATGCACGGCGTGTCCGCCACCGTGCGCGGGCTCCTGGAACAGGTCGGGCTGACCGAAGCCGACCTCCCGGTGATGATGCTCGCCCCCGCCGCCGATCCTTGCGCGGTTACCGCGGTGCGCCTCCCGTCAGGGGAAAGCATCGAGGGCGGCGACGATCCCAACGGCGGCGGCACCTGCGACTACCTCGCCGCCTGGCAGGACGTCCTGGATCGCATCAGCATCACCAGAGCCGGTCGCCCGCTCCGCCTGATGGGCGTCCAGGGCCAGAAGGTGCACGGCGTGGACCTGCGCGAAGTCGCGAGCGCGGCGTTGGAGTCGGTCCCGGCGTCGTAGAGCCTGGAAGCTCCAAGGTGTCATGCAACGAGGGGCGGATAATTGATCCGCCCCTCGTTCGTCCTGTGTGCCCCGCTGGCAGCCTCCGCCCCTATTGCCGCACCAGCTTCACCAGCCGTCGGCCTTCCTGGTTGTGCCCGATGTAGAGGTCGCCGTGCGAGTCCGCCCACACCGCGTGTCCGCCGGCTCCGCCGATATCCGCCTTGGCCAGCACTTCGCCGTCCATGTTCAGGATAGTCAGGAACGCGTCCAGCTCCACCACGTACACGATGCCGTCGTGATCGACGTAGATATCGCAAGGACGGGCCAGGTCGGTCCACATCCCCAGGTATTCGCCGTCGCCGGTGAATAGCTGGATCCGGTTGTTCTCCCGGTCGCACACCATCACGCGACCGTCCCAGTGCACCCAGATGCCGTGAGGTATGTGGAACTCGCCGGGGCCTCGCTTGCCCGGGCGTCCCCAGGAATGCAGCAGCTTCCCGTCGGGCGAAAACTTGTGGACCCGGCTGTTGGCGTAACCGTCCGAGACGAACAGGTCGCCGTTGGGAGCCAACGCGATGTCCGTGCACCGATTGAACGGGCCGGCCGCTTTACGCATCGTTCCATCGGGACGCGCCCCGCCGGTATCCGACGGCGCATCCCAAACCCCCATGGTCATCAGCGGCTTGCCGTCCAGCGTGCACTTGACGATGGCATGGGACTCCCGAACCGGCAGATAGACGTGATCTTCGCCGCTGATGTATATCCCGTGGGCGTCGGTCAGGTACTCCCGACCCCACTCGCCCTGGAAATTGCCCTCGCGGTCAAACACCATCAGCGGGTGATCGCCACGATTGAAGACGTACACCCGGTCTTGGGAGTCGCAGGCCGGTTCTGCCTGTCCGATGGCCCACCCACCGGGTGTTTTTGCCCAATTGTCCACGACCTCGTAGACGAAATCTCCGCTGCCTACCGTTGCCATCCTGTACCTCCAGTCAAAATGAAACTGATCCACCCAAGAGTTCTGTCGCCGTCATTACCCTAGCGTCAGACTACCCGCTGGAGAAACTTAGCCGCCTTATTGATTTCGACCGTTAGCTAGGTGCCCTCGATAACCTGAACAACGGGGTCTCCTGCGGTCACATACGAAGCCTGATCAGCGAAGCCCTCGTGCAGCGTATCGCGCGTCTTGAATTCCTCGGTCCGTCTCCCAAACGCTAGATCACCACGCAGTCGGATACCTCCAATGCTTTCGGTCCGATAAGTGGCTGCTAACGAGAATTTTTCTCTGACGCTCAATACGCGGATTCGGGCTTTCGTCCCAGGTCGAACTATACCAAGCACCTCACCGGTTTCTGGATCAGCGATTTCGAGAGTCCCGGGAACCAATATATCAAACAGCATGCCTTCCTGAACGTCATGATTTTCCCCAATGTTCAAGGCTACCGTTCTGTTAGAGATTACTCTCGCGACCTTGCCTCTGATTGGGTCGATCTCGGCAGGCTGCTTGGGCTGTCCGTCACAAAAATTCTGCTCGCTCAAGATTTCCTCCGACATCTTCGAACTCCTCCGGGATCAGATCGCGCCAATCATTAATCGCCGAGTTAGCGAGATCCATTTGGCTTTCAATCTGCAGTAACAGTGGCCACAAGCGGTCGCTCGCTTGATCAGTTGCCGCCACCTGCTCGACAGCGTCGTGAAGGCGTTGTAGACCACCAAATAGAACCAGGACGCTGCGCAACGCGGAGCGGGCGTACTGCTTGTCGGTGGCCGCACTTTGTCCAAACTTGTACGAGCCGATCAAGCCGCCAACCAGGCTGACTCCCAATATTATAATTTGGAACAGCACAGCTTCTCGCGGACTCAATTCGCGCTGAGCCGTAGTCCATATCATATAACCTGCAAACGCCCATCCGATCACAATTGAGACCACCACAAGTGTTACGTCCCACCGCAATCTTTTCCATGCGCGCATTATCATCTCGGTTCCCTATTGGTATCACCAATTGTCTGTTTCCTCATCGGATCGGACGTTTGCTTGACCGTCAATTACCGCGCCTGACGGCCAGGTTCATCGCCAGTTGGGCCAGCGTCCGGGTTGGTACGCCGGTGGCCCCCTTCACCACGTGCCCCTTGTTGCCCGAGGCGGTGGAGGTGCCGGCGATGTCCAGGTGGACCCAATCCGCGTCTTCCGCGAACTCACGCAGGAGCATCGCCGCGGTTATCGAGCCGGCTTGCCGCCCGCCCGTGTTCTTCATGTCGGCCACGTCGGAGCGGATCAGCTCCCGGTAATCTTCAAGCATGGGCAGTTCCCAGAAACGTTCGCCGCTGCGCTCCCCGGCGACCCCGACGTCTTTCGCCAATTTGTGGGAGTTACCCATCATGCCGGTGCACGCCTTTCCCAGCGTTACCACTATCGCGCCCGTGAGCGTTGCCACGTCAACCAGCCGGGTGATCCCCAGGCTGCGCGCGTAGCACAGCGCATCGGCCAGCACCAGCCGACCCTCAGCGTCCGTGTTGATAACCTCGATAGTCTTGCCGTTCATCGCGGTCACCACGTCCCCGGGACGCTGCGCCCGCCCGCCGGGCATGTTCTCCGTAGCCGCGATCAGCCCGGTCACGTTAATGCGGGGCTGCAACGACCCGATGGCGCGCATTGCGGCGATCACGGAAGCGCCGCCGGCCATGTCTCCCTTCATCGCCTCCATGTTGGCGGCGGGTTTCAACGAGATCCCGCCGGTATCAAAGGTGATGCCCTTGCCCACCAAACCCAGGTTGTTCTGCGGATTATCCGGGTCTCCGCGGTAGGTCAGTACGATGAGCTTGGGCGGTTCCTCGCTGCCTTGCGCTACCCCCAGGAAAGCGCCCATCCCGTGCTCTCGCATCCGGTCCCGGTCCATGACATCCAATTCCAGACCGACTGATTCCGCAACCTCCCGCGCCGCTTCGGCCATCTTCGTAGGTGTCATCACGTTCGCCGGATGGTTCACCAGGTCCCGCGCCAGCATCGTCGATTCCGCCAACACCGTTCCCACGGAAACGCCGGCGGTCAGGTCGCTCACCGTTCCTGCATCGCGCTCCACAATCGTGACGCTGCCGACCCCGTCGCCATCACTGTCCGCGTCGCTATCTCCACAGGTTCCGTTGCCGCCGCTGCGGTAGGTGTCGAACTTGTACAGGCCAAGCAGGGTGCCTTCGGCGATGGCCTGCGCCGACTCGACAGCGTTCAGCCCGCCGATGCCCGCGCCGTGGGCGATGGTCGCGTATTCGTCGACGCCTTTGCGCCGCAGGAACCGGGCCACGTCGCCACTGACGCGTCGCACGGCGGCCGTGTCGAAATCCGCCGGCTTGCCCAAGCCGGCCACCACCACACGCTTGGCGGAAACCCGGCCCAGCGTGTGGATCAGCGTCAGTTCGCCCAGCTTCCCCTTGATCTCGCCGTCGGCGATCAGTTGCGAAATCGCCCCGTCCAGCGCACGGTCGACGGCCCCGGTTCCGCCTCCCGGCTCCGTCACGCCCTGGAACATATTAACCACCAGCGCCGGAGTGGCGAACTCGGTAGCGTCTCCGGCTGTGACCTTGATCGTAGCTGCCATGCTGCTTCTCCTGAAACCGATTGTTCACCCGTCGTTGGCCAGATTATGCCAACCGTGTTGTTACGGCACAACCGGCTGCCAGCCAGTCCGTTGCAGGGTTTCTCGCAACACCGACTCCGTGTCCTCCGGACCACCGACCAGCAGGTGCGGCACCGGCACGGGTTGGTCGGCCACCGCCATGCGAGAGTACACGTCCCAGGTGGCATCGCTCTGCGAGGCATCTCCCCGTCCTGCGGCCCGGTCCGCAAGCCGTTGCCGCACCAGTTCCGCCGGCGCCGTGAAACGCACAATCAACGGCTTAACGCCAACCGCCTCGGCTGATTCGTATAGCGGTCGCCGCACGTTCTCGTTGAGATTGGTGGCGTCGAATACCACCGAATAGCCATCCCGCAGGTAGCCGCGGGTCAAAACATGCATCGCGGAAAACACTCGCCGGTGTTCTCGCCGGCTGTAACAGGGAGCATCGACCAACAGTTTGCGCGTGCGGTCGCTGCTCAACCACACGAACGGGGCCCAGCGGGCCAACTCCCTGGCGAAATACGACTTTCCGGTGCCGGGCAACCCGCAGAGTATTACGAGGTTCGGCGAGGCTCCCGCCGTGGCCGGCAATTCCTCAGCGTACGCCGATCTCAGAAGTTGCAAATCGGCCGGGCGCAGCCCCCCTGCCGTCCAGGACTTGCGCTGCGACCGAGACGTTGATCCGGACACCAGCGCTCTCCTTTGCGCCCGATTGCAGGAACCGGTTTGACGCTACACTAATAACGCCCGGAGGGCATATTGGACCACCACCAGCACGATCATCACCACCAACGGGCTGAAGTCGATCATCCCGGTCTGCGGCAGCACCCGCCTGATTGGCCCGAGCACCGGTTCCGTCAATGCAAACACGACCTCGTACAGGCGGGCAAGCACGTCCGGCGTCCCGTTTCCTCGCGTCGACATGTACTGCACCACGAAGCCCAGGATGATGCGGGCCAGCAGCAGCAGGTAGCACAGCGTGATGAATAGTGTAATGAGCTGGAGCATGGGCAATTTCCAAGTAACCGGGGGAGTCTAGTTCTGGCCCAGCCGCACTGATTTCAGGTATGCGGCGTTCACGGCGTCGACCAATGCCGCCGGGACACCGGCGCGTTCCAGGGCTTGCAGTCCCTCCGCCGTGGTGCCGCCCGGCGACGTGACCATGTCCTTCAACTCGCCGGGGTGCCGACCGGTTTCGGACACCAACTGGACGCTTCCCTTGACCGTTTGCAGCGCCATCCTCCGCGACACGTCGCGCGGCAATCCCACGTACACGCCGGCATCGATAAGAGCCTCGAGGATCAGGAACACGTAAGCTGGCCCGCTGGCGCTGAGCGCCGTGGCCATGTCCAAATATTTCTCGTCGTCGACGTAAATGGCGTCGCCAATGGTCGACAGCATGGCGCCGGTTGCTTCGCGGTGCGCTTCGCTCACGGAAGGAGCGCAGGTCCACATCGTCATGCCCTCGCCGATCTGCGCGGGCGTGTTCGGCATCACGCGAATGATCCCGTCGTGCTTCATCCCGTTTGCCAGCGAGCTCATCGTGGCCCCGGCCACAATGGACATGAGCGATTTCCCATCACCGAACGAGCCTCCGATATCCGCGTACACTTTCGGGAGGTCCTGCGGCTTCACCGCCAGCGCGATCAGTTCGGATACTTCGAGCACGGCACTGTTTACGTCGGAAACCGCGACCCCGTATCTTTCGGCCAGGTAGTCCCGCCGCGACGGTACCGGCTCTCCGACCATCACGTCGCCGGCATTCGCGACGCCCGCATCGAGCATCCCGCCCAGGATGGCCTCCGCCATCGTTCCGCCGCCGATGAAACCAATGTTCATCGCTCTAGTCCTCGCCCCAGGAATCGGTGAGACCGTCGCCTCTCGCGAAGGCCACCGCCATACGGATCGATTCCACCATCGAAGTGTGGTCCGCCAGGTTCTTGCCCGCTATGTCGAATGCCGTGCCGTGGTCCACCGACGTGCGGATGAAGGGCAGCCCAAGGTTGGCGGTAATGCTCTCCTCGAAGCCGTACACCTTGACCGGGATGTGCCCCTGGTCGTGGTACATGCACAGGGTCACGTCGTATCGGTCCTGGATCGCCTGGTGGAAGATGATGTCCGCCGGCACCGGCCCAATGGCTTTGATCCCCTCACTCTGTGCCTGCTGCACCGCCGGGGCGATCTCTTCCGCCTCCTCGCTTCCCAACAATCCGCCGTCGCTGCCGTGCGGGTTCAACGCCGCCACGCCGATCCTCGGCTCCGCAAATCCCCACTTCCTGAAGTTCTCGTCCGTCAGCCTGAGGTAGTCGAGGATCCGGTCTTTCTTCACGTAATCGCAGGCCAAGCGCAGCGACCGGTGCGTGGTCAGATGCACCACACGCAGGTTCTTGGCCATGAGCATCGTCGCGACCGTTTTCGCGCCCGACAACTCTTGCAGCAACTCCATGTGTCCGATGGCCTCGTAGCCCGCCAGCGCGGCAGCCTCCTTGTTCAATGGAGCCGTAGCCAAGCCGTCGACCACACCGGCCATCGCCAGTTGGCCCGCTTTGCTGACCCACTCCATGGCCGCTTTGCCGCACGGCACACTCAACTGACCAACGGTGATGTCTTCGGGATTCAGGTTCCCGATGTCCACCACGTCCACGACCGAAGGATCCTGTCCGGCCCCAGTAGGATCGTCCGTGCCGTTGATGCCAAGGCCAAGGCCGGTGAGGCGTGCCGCTTCTTCCATCGCATGGACGTTGCCCACCACCACCGGGCGGCACGCGGCATACACGCGCGGATCGGCCAGCGCCTTGACGACCACCTCCGGGCCAATCCCGCAGGGGTCGCCCATGGTGATGGCTATGGCCGGTCGCTGAACGCCGGTATCGGTTGCAGATGCCATCTCACGCCTCGTGCGCTAGCGCGCAATTTGATCCGCCAATTGGCGGCTGATTATAGCACGCAGTCGATTGGCATCACGCGGCTCCCGTAGCTGCCTGCGGTTGTCCGGATTGGCACATCGGTTTAGACTCGGCATAATACATCCCAGCCAACGCCTGTCCAGCGAGAATAGCGCATGATACCGCAGAAAAATTATGAACAGGACCGTGCCAAGCTCATCGAGGCGGTGCTGTACCTAAGCGAACTTTCGTTGGACGACCCTAATTTTGATATGGCAAAATTGGCCAAGCTCCTCTATTTTGCAGATTGCGATTCATACATCCATTACGGCGAGCCCATAACGGGGACTACGTACGTGCATTTCCCTCACGGTCCGTACCCGGAAAATTGGTATCAAGTCCGCGACCGAATGGAGGGAAACGGCGACGCCGAGGTATTGTACGAGTTGTCGAACGGCGGGTACCACCGCTATCGAATGTTGCCGCTTCGTTCAGCCAATTTGGAACGTTTGGGACCGTCTGACTTGGTGACCCTCGAGGCGCAGGTATCCCGCTTCGCCGGTTTTAATGCTGCTGGGATCGAGCAGTACTCGCATCAAGAAATCGCGTGGCTGTCTACCGAAGATGGCCAGCCAATGGCCTACGAACTCGCCGGCGTCATATCTGCCGCAATGTCGCCGCGAGACATTCAGGAAGCCAGGGTCATCAAGTGATCGGGCTGATGCTCAGCAGGCTAACCTCTTGGTCGTCTTCAATGATCTCGTAGCGGATTCGCAACTTGCCGACCGGGTCGCGAGCAGATCGTGGAAAATCGATCGCTCTCAGGTTGTCCGACCATTCCGCGATTCTGCGGGGAGCCCATGGCGATTGGGCGAGAAATCCCTTGATGTAGTCCAAGGTTGATGGGTCGGCCATTGGATTGATCCATCCCTCCCGTATCCCTAATCGCCAGTCGCTGTCAAACAGGTCAGATTGCATAACCGTGTATCGTCTACGTCGGTCTGGCGGAGACACGTTCTATCTCCACGTATCGCGATAAAAAATAGTCCATTTATTAAATACCGAGGGCGGATACCTTTCCGCCCTCGGTAGTGTCTTATTCGCACTTGTTCCAGCCGCACGAATAGCAGGTCAGACAGCCCTCCTGGCTGACCACGCCTCCGTTGCATTCGGGGCACCTTTGGGAGAAGCCGGTCGGGTACGTGGGCGCCGACCCATAACCGTTCGTTCCGTTCTCCGTGGGTCCGCCGGCCAGGCTCAGTTGCACGCTCGTCGGCGCGCTGTCCAGGGCATCGCCGCCGTTGGTTATGTTGTCCAGCACCAGCGCAACCGCGTCCGGGCCCGACCCGACCAGCACGCCGTCGTCCCAGGCGGGGCAGCAGGTTATCCCACGCAACTGCCGGGTCACTTCGCTGGGTTCGATGCCAGCGCGCAACGCCAGCGAAATCAGGCGAGATACCGCCTCCAGCAACGCCGCGTCGCATCCGCCGGCCTTGCCCATGGCCCCGAACACCTCGAAGGGCATTCCGTCGGCGTCCATGTTCACGGTGACGTACATGTTGCCGTGTCCCGTCCGCACCCGTTCGGTGATGCCGTGGATCTGCCGCGGCCGGCGCCGGGGCACCCGTTGGCCGGGCCCGATGATCTTCACCGCGTCCGGGTCGTCGGGATCCACCGGGATGTCGTCCTCAGATTGCTGCGCGGCGTTGCCGGTGCTCAACACCTGCTCCGCCTTGCTGCCGTCGCGGTACACCGTGATTCCCTTGCACCCCAGGGTATAGGCGGAACGGTAGGCTTCCGCCACGTCTTCCACCGCCGCGTCGTGAGGGAAGTTGATCGTCTTGGATACCGCGTTGTCCGTGTATTCCTGGAAGGACGCTTGCATCCGCACGTGCCACCGGGGGTCGATGTCGTGGGATACCCGGAACACGTTCTTGACCCAGTCGGGCACGTCCAAATCGTCCAGAGATCCGACGCTGGCCAGCTGTTCCATCAGTTCCGGCGAGTAGAACCCTTCGTGGCGTGCCACGGCTTCCAGGTAGGCGTTGCCCTCTACCAGTCGCGTGTTGTCCATCACGTTGCGGACGAAGGACAAGGCAAACAATGGCTCGATCCCGCTGGAAGCCCCGGCGATGATGCTGATCGTTCCGGTGGGCGCGATCGTCACCGGAGCCGAGTTACGCATCGGCGTCGAAGTCGGTCCCTCGTTGTAGGCGCTGTTTTCCCACTCCGGGAACGGGCCCCGGGACTCGGCCAGTTCGCACGATGCCCGGTAGGTCTCGTCCTGGATGAATTTCATGACGTCACGCGCCAATTCCAGGGCTTCCACGCTGTCGTAGCGCACGCCCATTTGGATCAGCAGGTCCGACCATCCCATGACGCCCAACCCGATGCGCCTGGTCCGCCGGCTCATGTCGGCTATCTCCTGGATGGGATAGTCGTTCATGTCGATCACGCAGTCCAGCATGTGCACCGCGGTCGTGATGACTTCACTCATCCGTTCCCAGTCAACCAGCACGTCATCGTCCGTGTAACGCACCATCCTTGCCAGGTTCAGCGAACCCAGGTTGCAGGATTCGTATGGCAGCAGCGGCTGCTCGCCGCACGGGTTGGTCGACTCGATGTCGCCCAGCTGAGGGTTGGGATTGTCGCGATTGATGCGGTCCAGGAACACGATGCCCGGGTCACCGGTGCGCCACGCGAGCTCGGTCATTTGTCGGAACACTTCGCCGGCGTTGAGACTCCCGACCACGTCCCCGGTGCGCGGGTTGACGAGATCATAGTCCTCGCCGTTTTCCGCCTTCACCATGAAATCTTCCGTAACCGCAACGGAGATATTGAAGTTGCTGAGACGCGTTCCGTCCTCTTTGGACCTGATGAACGACAACACGTCCGGGTGCGTAACATGCAGGATGCCCATGTTCGCGCCCCGGCGGGTGCCGCCCTGTTTGACCACGTCGGTGGCGGCATCGAAGGCGTTGATGAAGCTCACCGGGCCCGACGCCACGCCTCCGGTCGACCCCACGACGTCCCCCTCCGGGCGCAGTCGCGAAAAGGCAAAGCCCGTGCCGCCGCCGCTCTTGTGGATCAGCGCCGTCTCCTTCACCTTGGTGAAGATGGAATCCAGCGAATCCTCGACCGGAAGCACAAAGCACGCGGACAGCTGTTGCAGTTCGCGCCCGGCATTCATCAACGTCGGCGAGTTCGGGAGGAACTCAAGGCGCCGCATCACCCGGTAAAACCGTTCCGCTACGGCGGCCCGTTCTTCTTCCGTAGCCCCATATTCCAACTCAGACTGGGACAGATTTTCCGCCACCCGTCGGAACATTCCCTCCGGGTCTTCAAGTATGTTCCCTTCCCGGTCCTTGGACAGGTAACGGCGTTGCAACACGACCCTTGCGTTATCGGTCAGCGTGCCATTTCGATCGTTGTATTCGCCGGCTATCCCGGCGGCGACCATTGCGTCGCGTATGCTCCGCCTCACCGGATCGGCCGAACCAGCCCTTCCCGCCGCATCAATTCCCGTAGCCGTTGCCACAGCAAGTACCTCCCTCAAACTCAACTATATTGAACAAATTTATGATTGGCAGACAAAGCACAACGATACTCATGAGGTTCCCCTGCACCGCTGTAGTCTAAACCATCAACCCTCTCCCGCGCCGGGTTTATCGGCCTGACGTGGCGGAACGCTGGCGCGCCGGCGTCCCGCCACAGTTATCAGACTACTCCGACCTCTTTTCGCCCGCTCGCCCCTTTCAGTCGTGCGGACAGGTCCAGGTCAAACCGCAACCCCTTGTAGAAGTACAGCACCGGTGTCTCGCGTTGCGGCCGCAGGTCCAATCCAACCAACGCAGCCGTGGCGTCCTGCACGCGATGCCAAACTCCTTCCTCGCCCGGGGTTCCCCTGGTGACCAGGCGTACCACCCCGGCCGTCATGCTTATTCCCAACCGGGTCAGCGTATCCGCCACCAGGTCTGCGAAATCTCGCAATGCTCCGTAAGCGTACTGGTGACCCGCGGTCAGTCGCAATGCCAGTCCCGTGGGTGTGTTCCGACAATTGGTCACCGGAAAGGCGGTTCGCAACTGCTGGGTAATCGCGGTCTCGGACCCCTCCGGGCACGGACCGCAGTTGATCTCAACGTTGTAATGCACCGAATGTTGCATTTCTTCAGGCTCCCGAGCTTTAGGCTCATTCTGGAGTTGATTGGTCGACACCCGGCGGGGCGGAGCCAAGTCCGCCGCCGCCGGTTGTCTCGGACGGTTTACGCGTTCACGCAATGAGGTCGTCATCCTCCCGTTGCGCCGGCAAAGCCGCCCAGCAACTCACCAGGCAGGCCCGGGCCTCTCGGTCCAGGTCATCCTGAAGTTCGGCAAAGGGGTTCGGAATCCACGAATCGCCATTGTCCACGCCGCTGGTCTCCCAGTCCGACGGGACCCACATCTGCCGCAGCATCCCCTCCATGTCGTGGACCCGGTTGTTGTGGGTCAACAGCCTTGTGAAGGCGGAGAATTGAACGGTGCTGCTCATGATGGTGTTGAACACCTCCCTAGGGGTTGTGGATGGCGAGCGGGTGGCAATGTTGCCAATTTGGTTTTGACCTGGACGCCCGACAATGGTGGCGATGCCGGTGCGCCCTTGAGTCCTCAGGTAGATGGGTCTTAAAACGATTCCTCGGATCACGTCCCGGCCCACCAAAGAGCCGGACGGTGGTTCGGCCTATTTACCTCCGCGGCCGGTGGCGCGGCGGGCCCGAGGCTTACGGGGTGTGACCGCCGCCAAACTCAGCAGCGGTTCCGGTTGTCCCTGTCGCAGCGAACGGGCTTGTTCTTCGAAGTCGTCCGCCCCCTGGAAGTCGTAGTACACCGACGCGTATCGCATGTATGCGACTTCATCCAACGCGCGCAACCGCTCCAGCACCATCAGTCCCAAGTCTCGGGACTTGACGACGCCGCTGCCCAACCGTTGGAGCTCTGATTCAATGTCGTCAGCCAAACGGTCGATGTCCCGGCGGGGGATCGGCCTTCGCGTGCAGGCCATGTCGATCCCGGAGACCAACTTGGTGCGGCTGAATTCCTGGCGCTTGCCGTCGCGCTTTTCCACTTGCAGCGCCGGCAGCCGGACCTGTTCGTGCGTGGTGAACCGACGGCCGCAGGACAGGCATTCCCGCCGCCTCCGAATGCCGTTGTCGGCATCCCTCGAGTCGGTTACTTTGCTTTGTACAGTCTCGCAATATGGGCATTTCATCGGTTGGGTTACCTTTTGGTCGTTTTTTCAGACAGTTTTTGAAAACGGTATATATTGTGTTTTGGAACCCGATAACCACAACTTGTGGTAGTCAGGATTATAACCGAGCGCGATTCCAGTGCGCACAGTGAATGCTGTCAGATTTTCCCTGCGATTTCGCGGATTTTTCGACCCGCCAAGCGTGGAGGCACAAAAATAAGCCCCCTCTCCGTTTTGGAGAGGGGGCCGTTGGCGTCGAAGGGTGACCGGTCTACCGGTAAAATCCCCGGCGATTCTGACGGTTCTGCAGGAACGTCGGCAGTTCGTAGTCCCTTCTTTCCGGGACGTCCATATCTGCCAGGAGCTTGGCGATGTCATCTTCCGGGGTCTCCGTCACCACCGGGAAGTCAGCCGCCACCATTGTCATCTTTACCTCGTCGTCCAGCCGGGCATCCCGGTTGGTTCCGAAGATGATGTTGGCGTTGGGGTCGGCCAGATCCTCGACCACCGCCGCCGCTTCCTGAACTTCCTGCAACGACAGGTTGTTGCCGCCGGTCAGCACGAAGAGGATCCGTCGCGACCCTTCCAGTGAGATGTCCAGCAACGGACTGGAGGTGCACTGCCGGGCTGCTTCCCGGGCCCTTCCTTCACCGCGTCCACGGCCAATGGACAGCCAGGCCTGGCCCGCGCCAGTGAGGATCGTCTTCACGTCGGCGAAGTCCACGTTGATCTCGCCGGGCACGGTGACCACTTCGGCGATCGCGCTGATCCCCTGGTGCAACACCGAGTCGGCCAGCTTGAGCGCGTCTTCCCACGAGTAAGAATCGGCCTGTTCTTCATTCAGGGCCAGCAGTCGATCGTTGGGAATAACGATCATGGTATCGACATGGTCCCGCAGTCGTTCCAGACCGTCCTCGGCGTTTTTCCGCCTCATCTGGGCTTCAAAACCGAACGGCCGGCTTACTACCGCGATGGTCAGAGCGCCCGATTCCTTGGCTATCTGCGCGACCACCGGAGCGGCGCCGGTCCCGGTACCACCGCCCATGCCGACTGCCACGAACACCATGTCCGCGCCGTTCACCGCCTGTTCGATTTCCGCACGCGACTCTTCCGCCGCCTGGCGTCCCAGTTCGGGTTGGGCGCCGGCGCCCAACCCGCGCGTCAAGTTTCGACCCAGCGGGATACGGTAGTGCACATCGCACCGGGCGAGGTGCTGCGCGTCCGTGTTCAACGCGTAATATTCGACCACCGGCAGCTTTTCTTTATACATGCGGCTCACCGCGTTGGAGCCGCCGCCGCCCACGCCAAGCACTTTTATCAGCGGAACCCCCCGTCCGAACTCGGGTATCAGGCCATCGGTGTCATCAAAGCGTTCGGGTGGTTCCCATGACGCGGAGTTATCGGGAAATATCATCGTCCTTTCGCCTCCTGTTATTTTTACTGCTGTTGGGCTTTGTCGATTGTCAAACTATTCCGAATTCGCCCGCCATGCGGCGCGCGTTCGGTTATATGTGATCTACTCTTCTTCCAATTCTGGCGAAGCCGCTGCTTGTCGCGAACCGGAACGCGCGAACGGCCGCCGGAAAAGCGACGCCGGCGACCAGTTCCGGTCTCCGGAACCTCGCGGCCGCTCCTGGTCCGTCCGATTGCGATGTTTGACGGCCCATTGCAGGGCGCCCAGCACGGCGGAGAATTCCGGCTGCCGCAGCGATTCGGGCAATCCCGCATACCAAAGCGGATTGCCCACGCGCACCTCGGTCCTCAAACCACGGGAGGCCATTTCGGCGAGCCCAGGCATGCGAGACACGCCACCCGTGAGCACGATACCTCCCGGAGGAACCGAACCCATCTCGGCCTTGTAGAGCTCCTCGCTCAGGAGCTTGAGCAATTGCAACGAGCGCAGATATAGCGGCTCGCACAACTCGCGCCGCAACACCATCCGCTTCGGTTGTACCTGGGTCGCCGGGATCAACACCTCTTCGGTGGGCGAAATCGCGTCGGGCAGCACGTGACCGACCTGGATCTTCAGGTCTTCGGCCATCTGGTACGGTATGCGCATCGCCACCGCCAGGTCCCTGGTGAGCTGATTGCCGCCCACCGGCACCACCGAGGAATATACCGGCGTTCCTTCGCGATACACGGCCGTCTTGATTGTCCCGGCTCCGATGTCGACCACCACGACGCCCATCTCGCGCTCGTCAGCGGTGAGCACGCCTTCGGCCGACGCCAGCGGGTGGGCGACCATGCCTTCGACCTTGGCCTTGCACGCTTGCAGCGCCCGCGCGGTGTTCCCCAGCGGCACCGCCATCCCGCGCACGATATGAGCCTCCAACTGCAACTCGTTGGTGTCGAGGCCGGTCGGGTTGCGCACTCCGCCCATCCCGTCGAGCCGGTATCGCATCGGGATCATGTGCACGGTCTGCGCGCTCCGGCTGTCCAACTGCTGCTGCAGGTTCCCGGACGTGTCGCTCATCAGCGAACGCAGCCGCTGCTCGGTGATCGTAACCACTTCTTCACCACGTCCCAGCATCTCCGTCGAGTTGGTGCTGACCAGGTGATCTCCGTTCACCACCACGTAATAGCGGTCCACCGGATTACGACCCACGTAACGCAGACACTCTGCCATGCTCTCCTGCAGGCTGTTCTTGACCTCGCCAAAGTCGTCGATTACGCCCTGCTGGATGCCGTTGGACGGAGCCACCCCCGTGCCCAGCGGCTTCAATTCCCCTTCTGGACCCAGCCGCGCAACGATCGAAACAATTTTGCTGGTTCCTATGTCAACTGCGGCGTACATCGATTCTTGTGGCATGTCGGCCTTACCTCGGTCGGATGTGATTATGCAAGAGAATAAATATTGGTGAACGGGAGGTGGATCAGATGCGTTCCACCGCCCTGAGACGCGCGCTTCTGCTGCGCGGGTTGTTGTCTGTTTCCGCATCGGAAGGCCGCACCACGCGCCGCCGAACGAATCGCACCGTTGGCTCATGGTCACAGGCGCAAACGGGCAACTCCGGCGGACAGATGCACCGCGCCGCCTCCCGGTCCATCCACCCCTTCACCAGCCGGTCTTCCAGGCTGTGGTAGCTGATGACCACCAGCCGTCCGCCCGATCTCAGCAGCCCAGGAACGGCGCCCAACCCCGCCTCAAGATGCAGCAACTCCTGGTTGACCGCAATTCGCAGCGCCTGGAACGTTCTCGTCGCCGGGTGCCGCCCGCTCCGGCGTCCTCCCAGCGCAGTGGCCACTACCGACGCCAGACGGCCCGTCGTCGTTAGGGGACGAGCCCTCACGATGGCCCGCGCAACGGCCCGGCTGCGACGCTCTTCGCCGTAGCGGTAGATCAAGTCGGCCAACTCACGCTCGTCGGTATGGTTCAGCAAATCGGCAGCCGTTGGACCGACGTTGTCGAATCGCATGTCCAAAGGCTCATCACGTTGGAACGAAAACCCGTACCCGGTACCATCAACCTGCCGCGACGAAAATCCCAGGTCCAGCAACACGCCGTCGACGTGGCCGAGGCCGGCTTGTCTCGCGTGGTCGTTCATGTCGGCGTAGCTACCGTGCACGACCTGGGCCCGGTTTTCGTATTTGGCCAGCCGGCGCCGAGCCGCATCCACGGAACGGGGGTCACGATCTATACCCAACACCACGCCGTCCGGACCGGAAGCCTCCAGGATAGCCGCCGAGTGTCCGCCCTCTCCCACCGTGCCGTCCACGTATACTCCCCCGGACCCGACTGACAACCATTCGACGGTTTCCGTCACCAGGGCCGGCCGGTGATGAGCACCCTCGTCCTCATTTTTGCCTGTTTCCAAACTCAACATCGGCCATCCGGACAACACTGAACCAGCCAGCGCCGCAAGCGGATCCTGCCTGTTTGATACTGCCAGCGTCATCACTCACTCAATCGAAATTCACCGTCCGTGCGGACGCGCATGGCCCGCGCTTGGATTGCGCATCCTAACGTGATTGCGAATTTAACAAATGGGTTACGGTTGGTGCCTGTTTTAGGAAGTGCGTAATTTATCGAATTTTTTCAAAAAGTACAAATTTCGTCGCGATCGCTTCCCCATGAAAGCCCCGGCAAACCCGCATCGTCCACCGGTCGCCCAACGACCAACGCCGTGACATGACGCGCGGCTCATCGCGCGTTGCTCGGTTGCCGGCTTCCGCTACCGCTGTTTGCCAGACGGTATGGTACGATTCCAGGCGGCCGGCAACGGCGACGCTCTGCGCAATGAATAACAGCCCACCATTCCTGTCCCGCGTCCGGGGAGTCGAACTGCTCCCCGGGGAAATGGTCAGCGCTTTTCTCGACGCGCAACATGGCATGACGGAAGAGCCCACGCCCGCCGGAAGGCTATTGGTGGCGACGAACCGCCGGGTCATCTCGGTGGAGGAGGAAGGACCCACGCGCGTTGTCCAAATGTTCGCCGTGGACACCCTGACCGGTGTCAGTGTACGCAACGATGCCAGGCGAGGTCTTTCCTGGAAGCAATGGGCGACCCTGGGGGTGGGCGGCGGCGCAGCCTACTTCCTGCTGGCCTATTGGCTGGTCGACCGGCTTCCCGACGTGATCATCCCGGTCATCAACCTGCACGCCATGGCGGCCGTGCTGATGGTCCTGATCGTGCTGCTGGGCTGGATAATCTGGCGCAGCCTCACCGACTCTGGCGGCAACCTGGTCCGCATCGACGGATGGAATTGGACTATCGAGGCGCCGTGTACCGCCGACAACGCCGACCTCATGGCCTTCGCGGGCGTCCTCCTCCGGTTGCGATCAATACCTGGAGCGGGACCGGAACAACCACCGGTGCGCGAGGCTAGCGCGGCCGGGTCATAGCCGGACGCCGTTTTACGCCGGCGCGCCGAACGGCAGCGACGGATCTATGTCCAGAGCCAGATCCGCCACTTCGCCGCGCTGCACCTGGTAGAAAGCCCCCGCCGCGATCATCGCCCCGTTGTCGGTGCAGAGTACCGGCGCCGGTATGATCGCCGGCAACGGCGACTCGGCGAGCACACGTTGCCGCAGACGGGCGTTGGCGGTCACGCCCCCGCCCAGCACCAACCCGCGTGCCTGGTAGCGGTCGGCCATCGCGAACAGCTTGGCGATCATCACATCCACCAGCGATTCCTGGAATTGGTACGCCAAATTTGCCACCAGACGGTCGACGTCGGCGTCCGGATACTCTGGTTGCGGGTATAGGCCCACGTCCTGGGCGCGATGCAACAGCGCCGTCTTCACCCCGCTGAAACTGAAATCGAACGTGTCCCGCATCCACGCCCGGGGCAAAGGCGCCGCGGCGGCCGCGAAAGGCTCGCCATCCCCCGAGAAATCAGCGGCGAAATCCGCCAGTGACTCCGCGGCCTTTTGGATCTCCGGTCCCCCAGGGAACCCCAGTCCCAGGACCCGCGCCGCCTTGTCGAACGCCTCCCCCGCGGCATCATCCCGCGTCCGGCCCACCAGGCGATAGTCGCCGTGGCCTTCCATCAGGATCAGGTCCGTATGGCCTCCCGAGGCCACCAGGCACGCCAACGGGAACCCCGGTTCCTCGGCGGGCGACGCGTCACCCGGTACGAGCCAGGCCGCGTACACATGCCCCTCCAGGTGGTTAACCCCCACCAGCGGAACGTCCAGGGTCAGCGCCAGCGACTTCGCGGTGTTGACCCCGCTGATCAGGGCGCCGGCCAGACCGGGTCCGTGCGTGACTGCCACCACGTCGATATCTTCCAGGGTTACGCCGGCGTCCGCCAGCGCCCGCCGCAGCGTGGGTTCCATGTCCCTGATGTGCTGCCGCGACGCCAGTTCGGGGACGACTCCCCCGTGCGCGGCGTGGAGCGCGGCCTGGGAGGCGATCGCGTTCGCGCGGAGACGCCTGCCGTCTTCCACAATGCCCACGGCGGTTTCGTCGCAGGAGGTTTCTATTCCCAAAATCAGCATGGCCCGGCCGTCCCTGAATTATTACGCCGGCGCATTATATCAACCGCCAAACTGGACTCCGGTCCGCTTTGCGCGCCATTCCGGGCGGTGCTATCCTGCTGCGCAATAATTTGGATCAGGCAAACCCCGTGCGCCCTACGGGCGCTTCAGCGGGGCCGCCAGGAGGAATAGAAACCAGATGATGGACATCGCGCCCGACGGTTTATCCATTGGGGCCGTCTTGTTGCAAGTGGGGGAAACCTCTGGCGGGTTATCCATGCCCTGGAGTTTGCAAATTTCGCTGCTCGCGATCAGTTTCCTGGGCGTAGCTTTTTTTACCAGCGCCGAGGCGGCGTTGGTGGCGGTCAACAAGTTCCGAATTCAGTACCTGGCCGGCCAGGGGAACGCCGCCGCCCACACCGTAAACCAGGTTCTGTCGCAGCACGAGAAGTTCTTCGCCACCATCCTGCTGAGCCAGAACGCGTTCACCATCTTTGCCACCGCTCTGGGCACGGCCCTCGCCGCCGACCTGCTCAATGATGCGGGCTCGGCAGCGCTGCTGACCACCCTGTTCATGACGGTGACCATCTCCATCTTTGGCGAGATCACCCCAAAAACCCTGGCAGCGACCTACTCCGAGCGCTGGTCCCTGGCCGCGGCCTACCCCGTTCGCTGGATGATGCTGCTAAGCACGCCGTTCATCTATTTTTTCACGGTGATCCCGCGCCTCATTTTCAAAGCCCTGGGCACGTCGTCCGACGGCTGGCAGACCACTTTCACCGAGGGCGAACTGCGGATGATGATCGACCTGTCCAACCAACAGGGAACGGTGGAATCCGATGAGGCCGAGCGTCTCCAACGGGTTTTCAACTTCCGAGATCGCCGGCTCAGCGAGATCATGACGCCACGCACCGAAATCTTCTGGATAGAAAAAGACACCACGCTGGACGAGTTCCTGGCCCTTTACGCCGAGCACAGCCACACCAGGTTTCCCGTCTTCGAGGGCAGTCAGGAAACCGTCCTGGGCGTGCTTTCCAACAAAGAGGTGCTGATCGCCCAGGGTCGCGGGGAAATCGGGCCGCAGGACGCCGTCACCGAAACCATGCGCCCTGTCGACTTCATACCCGAGACCGTCACCGTGTCCGACGCTTTCGACACCATGCAGGATCAACGCCTCTCCATGATGCTGGTGACCAACGAATACGGCGGCATCGCCGGACTGGTCACGATGAAGCAACTCATCGGCGTTATCGTCGGCACCGTCGTGGACGACGACCCGCCCGCAGTGTCGGCGGACAGCAGCGTCGCTCAACTGCCCGACGGCGCTTACCTGGTGGACGGCGGCATGACGGTCATCGAGATCAACGACCGGCTCAACCCCAGCGGGATCGAGGTGCCGGAAGGCGACTACCAGACCATCGCTGGCCTGGTCCTGCACGAATTGGGCGAGCTGCCCGTCAAGAATGACACCGTGCAGGCCGGAAACCTCGAGGTCACGGTCACGGACATGGTGGGGGCCCGCGTCAACCAGGTGCGCCTGCGGTTGGTAGACCCCCCTGCGGAGGATCAATCCGAATGAGGCTCCACCTGGTCCGCCACGGGGAGACCGACATCAACGCGTCGGGCCGCCTCCAGGGCACCACCAACTCTCTGCTCACCCCACTGGGCCGACGCCAGGCCCGGGAATTGGCCATCGCGAGCCTGACCTGGCATCCGATGGCCGTATACTCCAGCCCGCTGCAACGGGCTCGCGGCGTCGCCGACGCCATCGCCGACCTGTCCGGCCTGTCCGTGACCGACGAGCCCCGCATCATCGAGATGGACATGGGCGACCTGGAAGGCGTCACCGTCCAGGAAATGCGCGACGACTGGCCGGACCTGTACCAGGGTTGGCGCCGGGACGCCAGCAGCGTCACCATGCCCGGCGGCGAATCCCTGGGCGATGTGCAGCGCCGCGCAATGACGGCAATCGACGAACTCGACGAGCGCTACGACGCTGACGACACCGTGATCGCCGTCACCCATAACTTCACCATCCGCTGTATCGTCGCCGCCGTCATCGACCTGCCGCTGGCCAACATCAATCACATGGAACTTTCCCTGGGCAGCCGCACCACCATCACGTCCGGGCGCCGTGGACGTCGCCTGGCCGGCTACAACGCCGTGGATCACCTCACTGCCGCCAACCGCACCGGCTATTAGAGTGGGCCGCGTCATGGGTCGCAACAAGCGGCGACACGACCGTGGATTCTGGCCGGCGCACCGGCTGCACACCACCGCAATAACCACGGCGCGCCGTGCCGGGTTGAAACCGGGCGACGTCGTGGTTGCCGGAGTGTCTGGCGGACCCGACTCCTGCGCTTTGATGAATGTGCTCAGCCGGGCGCGCCATCGCTTCGGGTTTACCGTACAGCCCGCCCATCTCCTGCACGATTTCCGCGGGCAGGAAACCCAGGACGACGCCGATTTTGTGCGCCGGATGTGGCCCGAGTGCATCTTCGACGAAGTGGACGTGGACGCCTACCGGCGCGAGTCCGGCGTCAGTTCCTTCGAGCAGGCAGCGCGGGACGTTCGGTACGAGTTCCTCGCTCGAACCGCCCTTCAGGTGGGCGCCCGGTTGGTGGCCGTGGGGCATACCGCCGATGACCTCGCGGAGACCGTGCTGCTCCACATGGCTCGCGGCAGCGGTCTCCACGGACTGCGTGGCATGAGCGAACTCGACCCGTGGCCATACCCAAACACCTCACGCGCACATGAAGCAGCGGACACGGAGCTGAAGGTCTGGCGGCCGCTCATCGATTTGAGCCGGCATCACACCATTTCGTACTGCAGAAACTACGGCATCGACTATCGCGACGACAGCACCAACTACATGCGTGACTTTGCCCGCAATCGCGTCCGACTCGACCTCATGCCGGCATTGAAAGAGCAGCTGAACCCGCGGATCGTGGACGCCTTGGGCCGAATTTCCCGCACCGCGGCCGCGCAGGTTGACTACATGGAACAGCAGGCCGATCTGGTTTGGCCGCAAATCGCCCCGCAACCGATGACCAACAACGGGACCTTGCAACTCGACCGAGTGGGTCTGGCGGAAACGCACCCGGCCCTCCGGCACGTCATCCTGAGGCGGGCGTGGGTCGAGGTGACGGGCCGCGAACATCGCCTTACCGAGCGGCACCTGGCGGCCATGGCCCACGCGGTCGCCACGCCCGGTTCGGGGAAGACTATCGAGCTGCCTCGCGGTTTTCGTTTTACCGTGGATTCCCGGTGGGCCACGCTGGCCGGCCCGGGCCGGGCTGACGACTGCCCCTACCCTCCGGGGACGCGCGATTTCCGGCTCACCTTGCCCTGGGGACCGATCGCAGTCGCCGTCACCCGGCGCGACGGATGGGAGGTAACTGCCGAAACCGCGCGAGGCCACCCTGACACTCCCCTTGATACCGGAAACCCGCTGGCCGCCTACCTCTCCTCCAATGCCCTGGCCGAAGGCGCCATCGTCCGAACCTGGCAGCCCGGCGACCGAATACAGCCGCTGGGCATGTCCGGCACCCGAAAGTTGCAGGACATCTTCACCGACGCCAAGATCCCACGGCATTGGAGGGAACGGATCCCGCTGGTGGTGACTCCCCGTGGCATCGCCTGGGTTGTCGGAGGCCGAATCGCCGACTGGGCCGCCGTGCGTCCCACATTTGGGGAAGTCCCCGCTACCCTCATCCGCTTCGTACCTTTATCCGATCCCATCGAATCCGCCTGACTATCCACCGGCCACATACATCAGGTTCGTTGCCGGCATCAATCATCAACCAGCCGGATGGGACGGTGACGCTAGCGGCTCACGAACCCGCGCCTTTTTCCATACCGGCGCCCTGGAATCCCATTAATTTCGACCCGCGATCTCGGGTTCGACGAAACCGGTATTGTGTAAAATGAATATGTAGCTGGAACGGCCCGAGGACCTGTAAACGCCGACTGGATCCGCCGCTTACGGCCGTCGGCTTTTTCGGCAACCATAGGAGGAATTTAGGTGCCGGTCCGCAATCTGACCAATTTCCTGGTTCATCTCTTCAGCGACGATGACGAGCTGGAGGAAATGTACCTGTCTGCGGTGCACGATCATTGCCTGTATTGCCACGAATCCATCAGCGATTCGAAAGCCTACCTCGATTACCGGGTTTGCCCCTTCTGCCGCTTCCACTACACCCTGTCCGCGCGTCAAAGGATCGAGCTTCTGGCCGATCCCCGAACCTTCCGCGAGCAGAACCGTTATGTGAGATCCGTGGCGCCGTTGGCGTTCTCCAGCCGCACGCCCTATGACGAGCAACTTACGGAGAGCCAGGACCGCACCGGCCTGACCGAGGCCGCGGTTACCGGAACTTGCAAAATCGACGGGCGAAGCCTGATGCTGGTGGTGTTGGACTACGGGTTCATGGGTGGAAGCATGAGCAGCGTGGTGGGCGAAAAGGTCGCCCTGGCCTTCGAACAGGCCGTCCGCCGTGACCTCCCCGTCGCCGCACTGGTGACGGGCGGCGGCGCGCGAACCCAGGAAGGCGTTCTATCGCTGATGCAGATGGCCAAAACGGTGACCGCCGCCAACAAGCTCCGCAAGGCGTCCAATCCGTTCATCGTCGTGCTGGCCAATCCTTCCACCGGCCAGGCTTACGGCAGTTTCGCGAACCTCGCCGACGTCATCATCGCCGAACCCGGCTCCGTCGTGGGCCTCTCTCCCATCCGCGCCATGATCGAGGCAACCGGAAGGCAGGTTCCGCCGGACGTGCACACGGCCGAATACCACCTCCGCCAGGGGCTACTCGACAACGTGGTTGACCGCGAGCAACTGCGGCCACGGCTGAGCCGATTGCTCAACCTGCTGACGGAGCCGGAAGCCATACGCCTGAGCCGCCGCGCCGTCTCTCGCCTGACGGCCCCGGCCGTCGTAGACACCGAGACGTGGGAATCGGTAGAAGCCGCCACCCATGACGAGCGGCCTGACGCGCTGTACTACATGCGCCATATGCTCGACGATTTCTTCGAGATTTGCGGCGACCGGGTCAGCAGTGACGACCGCACCGTGGTGGGGGGAATCGGCCTGCTGCGCGGGCACCCCGTGGCCGCCATCGGCCAGCAGCGCATTCATTCCCACGACACCGACCGCAGCCGCTACCACGTCCATCCCGACGGCCTGCGAAAGGCCCAACGCATCATCGGCCTGGCGGCCCGGTTCAACCTGCCCTTGGTCACGCTGATCGATTCCCAGGGCGCTGATCCGCGGCTGGAGTCGGAGGAGCACGGCGTGGGCAACGCCATCGCCCGCAGCCTGTCAATGATGCTCGAGGCGGAGACCCCCATCGTCTCCGTCATCATCGGTGAGGCCGGCAATGAAGCGGCGCTGGCGTTGAGCCTTTCCGACCGCATCCTGATGCAGCAGTACGCGATCTACTCGCCAATCTCACTGCACCACGCGGTGAGCGGGCCTCTGCGTGAACGCTACCTCACCCGCGAGGCTGCCGAGGTACTGATGCTGACCGCCCGGGACTGCCAAGAGCTGGGCATCATCGACCAGGTGATACCTGAACCGGCCGGCGGCGCCCACCTGGATCCGCGTCAGGCGGTGGACGACGTGGAGTATTCAATCTACAAACACCTGGCCGAAACCGGCCGCGCGTCCGCCAGCAAGCTGGTCAAGCAGCGCTACCGGAAATTCCGCCAGATGGGGGAACTGAATCCCTTCGCCCAGGAAGCCATCCAGCGGGAGGTGTCCGCGCTCCTGCGCATGCACGCCGTGGACGCGCCGCCGCCGCTGCCGGAATTGCTACCGCCTCCGATTGAATCCTTCCCCGCGCTGGAAGAAGGCATCGAGCGGCAGGCTTCGTAAACGCTGACTGCGGTTACGCCTCGCGGCCGTGGGCTTTGAGGCTCCGGCGCAACGCGTCGGCGACGGAGGCGTACTCCCCGCTGACCGTATCGTCCACCAAGACCGTCGGCCGGCTGGTGTCCCGATACGACGGACTGAGCGACATGCTGCCCAGGAACGGCGCGTCGATGTCTTCAGCCAGCTGCCGACCCGCGCCCTCTCCGAAGATATCGCCCGCGTAGTTCTCCACGATCCCGACCACGTTCAGGTTCAGTTTGCGGATCATGTTGATGCACCGCTTGGCATCGACGATGGCCAGATCCTGCGGCGTGCTAACCACCACGAACCCATCCATCGGCAGCGTCTGCATGACGGTGAGCGGGGAATCGGAGGTACCCGGCGGCAGGTCCACGATCAGGTAGTCCAGTTCACCCCAGTCCGTCGCCTGGAGAAACTGGTTGATGGCGTTGTGGATCATCGGACCGCGCCAGATGATCGCCTCGTCCTCGTTCTCCTGGAAAAACGCCATAGACACCACCTTCACACCATGGCCCACCGCTGGGCTGATCTGGCCCTCGCGGTAGTCCGGTTTGTCCGTGATGCCCATCACGCGGGTCACGTTGGGACAGTCGATGTCAACATCCAGCAGCCCAACCCGTTCGCCCTGCTTCGCCAGGATGGTCGCCAGGTTGCACGCCACGGTGGTCTTGCCCACGCCGCCCTTGCCGCTGTAAACGCCGATCTTGGTGCGCACCGCAGCCAGTCGGTCGGTGATTTGTCGCTTCTGATCCCATTGCCGCTTGATCTGTTCCAGGCGCGCGTTCTGCTGTGCGTTGGGCTGCTGTGGCGTTGCCATCGTAGGATGTTTCTCCGTAACCGGGGGACCGGGGGTGAGTTGCTAGATGCCCAGCATATTGCGGGCTTCCTCGCTAATCAGGTCGGGGGACCAGGGCGGATCGAAGGTCAGCTCGATGTTGACCTCTTCAACCCCTTCCACATCCTGTATGGCCCACTCCGCCTGCTGCGCGATGTGCGGGCCCATGCCACAACCGGGGAAGGTCAGGGTCATCTGGACAAACACGTCGTTGGCGTCGCTGACCTGCACGTCATAAATCAGGCCCAAGTCCACCACGTTCACCGGAATTTCCGGGTCGTACACCGTGCGGAGCGCCTCGTAAACTTCATCGCGTTCTACGGTTGTCGGCATGGCCAATCTCCTTCCGGTTGAGTTTCTACACGCCATTATAGCCCATATCCATTCCCAAATGCGTTGCGCTCCCCTGCCAGCCCGGAATGCTATCGCCAGCAACCAAAATGTCATTGCGAGCGCAGCGTAGCAATCTCGTCGCAGTAGCAAGGTCATCCTGGAGTCCTGCTGGAGTCCTGTCATTGCCAGCAACGAAAATGTCATTGCGAGCGCAGCGTGGCAATCTCGTCGCCACCGCGCAGGCTCTCGCCGACAACGGTTGCATCGCTGCATTGCCGACGCGCCCGCTCATTCTCGACGGCAACCATCGACAGACCCTACCGTCCGACGATGCCCCGCGCCGCTGCCGTGTATCATGCAGCGCGAACTCCAGCACGAAAACGAAATGCCGGCCCGGGCGGAACTCCGGGCCGAAGGGAGCGCAATCATGGTTGACTTGCTACTTGCCAACGGCACGGTGATCGACGGCTCCGGCTCCGCCGGCTATCGGGCCAGTGTTGCCGTCACCGGCGACACGATCCAGGTCATCACGGGCGACACGTCGTCGGTCGATGCTGGCCGCACCATCGACGCCAGCGGCTACGCGATTTGCCCCGGCTTCATCGACATGCACTCCCATTCCGACCTCAAGCTGCTCACCGACCCGGACCACCAGGCCAAGATCCGCCAGGGCGTGACCACCGAGGCCCTGGGCATGGACGGCCTGTCCTACGCGCCAACCACACCCCGAGCTCTGGAGCAGCTCCTGGTCTACCTGGCGGCGGTCAACGGCGAGCCGCCGGACGTCCGCTGGAGCAGCGTCGCCGACTTTCTGGCCCTGTTTGACGGCAACTCCACCTGCAACGTGTTCCATTTCGTCCCCCACGCCGCCATCCGGGTGGCCGTCATGGGCTGGTCCTCTCGCCTGCCCACCGATGCGGAGCTGGCCGCCATGCGCGACCTGACCCGACAGGGAATGCAGGACGGCGCGTTCGGGTTCACCACCGGGTTGACCTATGCGCCCGGCGCCTACAGCAACACCGCTGAGTTGGCCGCCATCGCCGCCGTTGCCGCCGAGGAAGGCGGTTTCTACTGCACCCATGCCCGCTATACCCTGGGCGACCGGCTCCTGGATCCCTTCCGCGAGGCGCTGGAAGTCGGCCGGCGTTCCGGCGCTCCCGTGCACCTGTCCCATTACCACAGCCCGGTGGCCGGGCTCGGCGCGCAGATGACTGCCCTGGTGGACGAGGCGCACAATCGCGGCCACGACGTGACCTTCGACCAATACCCCTACCCGGCCGCCAGCACCATCCTCCACTCCCTACTCCCCTATTGGGTGCACGCCGGCGGACCCCAGGCGTTGATGACCCGGCTGGCCGATCCCAACGTGCGCGACCTCATGGTCCGGGCGGTCGAACCCCAATGGGGCGGCCAGACCCTGGACAACTACATTTTTGCCCACATCGCCTCGGACAAGAACAAGGAGTGGGAGGGCCGATCGCTGGAAGACCTGGCCGCCCACCGCGGCGGTCGGATGGTGGACGCCGTCTGCGACCTGCTGCTAGAAGAGGACCTCCAGGTGGCCTTCGTCGCCCGGACCGGGAACCTGGAAAACATCCGCGAGATCGCGTCCCACCCTGCCCAGATGATCGGCACCGACGCCATCCTCACCGGTGGCCGTCCCAACCCCCGCACCTATGGCACCTATCCCTACGTGCTCGCCCAGTTCGTCCGCGGCGAGGGCCTTTTCTCCCTCGAAGAAGCCATCCGCAAGATGACCGGCGCGCCCGCCCAGCGCCTCGGCATGTCCGACCGGGGCGTCATCCGCGACGGCGCCAAGGCCGACCTCGTCCTATTCGACCCGTCGGGCGTCGACACCCCCGCAACCTTCGACGACCCGCTCCAGTTCCCAGTGGGCATCGACTACGTCGCCGTCAACGGCGCCCTCGTAATCGACAACGGCCGGCACACCGGCGCCCGCCCCGGCCGCGCCCTGCGCAGCCGGTAACGCTTCCGCAAAGGCCGCTCTACGATCCCCGGCCGGCCCGGTTGCCCGCCACAGCCCCTTAGGGCATAATTGCCGACTAATTCCCGGATACACCCCGGTCGGGCTATGCCCCGGCCGTTTTCGAGGCATGTTATGGACTTCGAACCCACCTATACCGCCGAGCAGGAAGCCTTCCGCGCCGAGGTGCAGGACTGGCTCAGCAGCAACATCCCGGGCGGCATCCAGCACCCCGCCGACTCCATCGACCTGACCTATGAGCAGTACCAGCTTCGCCGCGAGTTGGGCCGGCGGTTGGGCGACAAGGGCTGGCTCTGGCCCACCGCGCCCGAAGAATACGGCGGCGGCGGCCTGACCGTTGACCACTCCGTGGTCCTCGAGGAGGAGATCGACGGTTACAACCTGTCCCTCCCACCCTATTACGACTCGGGCGGACGCCTCGGCGGCAACTCCATCCTCGTGTGGGGTTCCGAGGATCAGAAGCAAGAATTCCTGCCCAAGATTTTCAAGGGCGAGATCCGCACCTGGCAGTTGCTCACGGAGCCCGAAGCCGGATCCGACCTGGCCAACGCCAAAACTGCCGCCCGCCGCGACGGCGACGACTACGTCATCAACGGCCAGAAGGTGTACGTGGGCAGCGCCCACGGCTCCGACTACATGTGGACCATCACCTGCACCGATCCCGAGGGCGACCGGCACCAAAACCTCAGTTGGTTCATGGTGCCGTCCAATCTCCCCGGCATCAGCGTGTTCCCCATGGACCTCCTGTCCTCCGCCGGCGAGTCCGGCGCCGGCTCCGGCGTCAAGAACATAGTCTACTTCGACAACGTTCGCGTGCCCGCTCGCAACCTGATCGGCGGCGAGAACGAGGGCTGGAAAGTCGCGACAACCCACCTCGAGCTGGAGCACGGAACCGGCGGACGCATCGGCAGGAACTGGATCGTTGATCGCATCTTCGACCACTGCACGACCAACAACCGCCGCGGCGAGGCCCTCAGCAAAGACCCGGATGTGCGCGAGCGATTGGTCGACATCTATATCGACGCCGAGATCGGCCGCCTGTTCCAGCTTCGCAACTATTGGATGCGGCACAGTGGCGCCCTCGTGACCTACGAGGGACCCCAGGCATCCTACTTCCGCAAGCAATCCGGTCTCCGCATCGCCACCGGCATCCTCGACATACTGGGCCCGGCGGCCCTGACCAAGGACGAGCGGTGGGGCGCCGGCGAAGGCCACATCGAATCCCACCAGCGCGCCGCCATCATCGCGCTGCACCCCGGCGGAACCACCGATATCCAGAAGGTCATCATGTCCCGCCGCATCGGGATCGGCCGCCAGCAGCGGGAACGCGCCGGCGCTTTGGCCTGAACGCACCACACGACCAAGACGGTTTTCCGCGGCAACTCTAAGAGGGTGTGTGACAATCGGATTTTCACCTTCACCCTAACCCTTTCACATCAAGGGAGAGGGGACTGAATCGCAGGTTATTCAGCCAGAACGAAGTGATCCAGCGGATTTGTCACACACCCTCTAAGCACGTCGCCGCCACTCAGGAGCAATCAACCCCATGGATTTGGCCCTTAGCGAAGAACAGGAAATGCTCAAGGCGGCGGTTCGCCGTTTCGTGGACACCGAATATCCCAAGGATACGCTGCTGGAGTTGTCCGCCACCGGGCAGAGCGCGCCCTCCGAACCCTGGCAGAAACTCGCTGGCACCGGCTGGTTAGGGATCATCATTCCTACCGAATACGGTGGTGAAGGCGGGACCTACACCGACGCCGGCGTGTTGTTCGAAGAATTGGGACGGGGTCCCGTTCCCGGGCCGCACTTGAGTACCGCTGCTCTCGGCGCGTTGGCCATCCTCGAGGCCGGCACTGAAGACCAGAAACGCTCCTTGCTGCCGGACATCGCCGCCGGACGCCGCACCGTTTCCCTGGCCATCACCGAGGCCGACTACCAGTGGGACGAATCGGACGTGCAGACTATTGCCGCCGCCGCCGGCGATGGCTACCGTATCGCCGGAACCAAGGTCTACGTGTACGACGCGGCGGCGGCCACCGATCTCATCTGCGCCGTACGCACGGAGGACCGCCAGCACGTTGGCCTGGTCATCGTCCCGGCTGACGCCCCGGGCGTTACCATCCGTCGCCTCGAGGGGTTCGCCTGGAACCTTGCCGAAGTCCGGCTGGACGGCGTGCAGGTTGGCCCATCGGCGGTGCTGGGCGGCGGGTTCGCCGGCGGTTGGGAAGCCTTGGAGCGCGCCGTGGCCGCCTCGATACCGCTGCTCTGCGCCTTCCAGGTGGGAGGATCGCAGCAGGTCTACGAAATGTCCGTGGACTACAGCCGCACCCGCATCCAGTTCGGGACCCCCATCGGCCGCTTCCAACGAGTCCAGGACCACATCATCAACCTCGTCAACGAGCTGGACGCTGCCCGCTGGACCACCTATGAGGCGCTATGGAAGCTCGACTCAGAACGGGACGCTGCCGACAGCATCCACCTCGCCAAAGCGGTCAGCAGCGCGGCCTACTACAACGCGTGCAACCACGCGCATGAGGTCCACGCCGGCGTGGGCAGCACCACCGAGTACGGCCTGACCCTGCACACCACCGCCTCGCGCACCCTTTACCAGTTCCTCGGCGACCCTAAATTCCACCGGCGCCGGCTGGCCGACGCGCTGGGGTTGTAGCCGCTCAGAACGCTCCCATGCCTTCCAGGGCCTTGCCGACTTCGGTCTGCAAGGCCTCAAAAACGTCGCCGACGCTGCCGCGACCGTCCACGGTGACGAACTGGTGCTCTTTGGCCAGCTCACGGAACTCGTCGATCAGCGCCGTTTGGTAGCGGGTGAAGTTGTCGTACAGGTCGGCGCTGCGCAGGAAGTCCTCGCCCGATTCCCAGTGATCCAGTTGGCGTACTGACAGCACTCGCGGCACCAGGTGCTCCACGTCCACGTCCAGGTACAACACCACATCCGGAACGACGGCGAACTCGAACACGTCGTTGAGCCAACGGGGCGATACTCCCCGAACTCGCGCCCGCGCTATGATCGAAAAGATGTACCTATCGACCAGGGCCACCATGCCGGACCGAAGCGCCGGAACAATGTTTTTTTCCAGCCGGTCCCAGAAGTCGGTGGCGTAAAACAGGTTCAGTGTCAGCGGGTCAAGGGTATTCCCCCGCATCGCCCGGTCGATCCCACCGGCGGCCAACTCCGACCGCCGGAAACCCGTGACGAGCACTGCGTACCCTTCCGCTTCCAGCCACTCCCTGAGCATCGCTATCTGGGTAGATCGTCCTACACCGTCTGTGCCCTCCACCACGATCAGACGGCCCGGCGTGGCTTCATCTCCAGCTCCGGGCGGGGTGTGACCGTAGAACCTGACGTTGTCCATCGTGGTCGCTCCTTGGTTTCACTTTAATGCGGCGTTAGCGCCGGTCGTATCCCGACGGCGAACTCGCCTGCTAACCATCCGACTTGGCGGCGGCGGCCAGCGCTTCCTGCTCGGTCAGGCGGCGGCGCATCGGCGAGGTGACGTACCGCCCGGTCAGACCGTGTCGACCCAGCGCCTCCGGAACGCTCTGCCCCCGGAGATCCATGGCTCCTTCGAGCAGGGGTTCCACGTACCGTCTCACCTGCTGCTGCTGCACGGCGATGGGCTGCGTGGCGTCGATGGTCATCAGTCCAAATTCCTCGGTCAGCGAGTCGTACTCTTCGAGGAGCTTGCCCTGGAACATCCGGAAAGATTCCTCGCGGTCATTGGAAAATCCCATGTCCTGGCCAGATTCGTAATAGCCCAACTCCTCACGGCCCACCGTGATCCGATGGATCGAGACATCCAGCGGCACCTTGAAATACAGCGCCAACGAGGGCTGAACCGCAAACGAATACACTCGGCGCAGCCATTCCCGGTTCACGCCACGAGCCGCGTCGCGGGCAAAGGCGGTGAACACATAACGGTCAGCCAGCACGGTGGCGCCCGCCCGCAGGGCGGGAATAATCTGAGCGTGCACCCGGTTGGCGAAGTCAGCCGCGTGAATCAGGCTGAAGGACATCGGGGTCAGCAGTTCCTCGACCTTCCCGCGCTTGGTGGTACGGCGCACTATGGGCGACGAATTCCAATCCGTGGACACGGTGACCAGATTCTGGCTGTTGAGCCACTTGCCCAACAGGTCAATCTGCGTGCTCTTGCCAGAGCCGTCGATGCCCTCAACGATGATCAGCTTCCCGGGAAACTTCCCATCGTCGGGATGACGTCCGTAGCACTCGCCCATCTTGTACGCTTGGGTTTCTTGCAAAACCGTCATGATTCACCTCTTTCGATCCGAACGTCGTTCCCAAAGGCCTTTCGCCATTTATTTTGCAAATTCGGCGCCGACACCGGGGACCAGCTCGGGGTGACAATCTGCCACCCGTCGCCCGCACGAGCAACCTGCACCGCATTCGCTGGCATCGCCGGCGCCATGCGGCTATCTAACTCGTCGGCCACAACCAGTAACACCGCCGCCTGTTCCAACAGACGCAACTCTTCAGGCCGCAGCAATCTGCTCTCGCGAAACCTCCGCGGCAACCGTCCCGTTTCCGCGAGGAGGAATATGGCCGCGATCTGGGCCGATTCCGCGTGCGTGAACCCCGGGAGGTCGGTTCGCACTATTATACTCGCAGTCCGGTTGAGCCGATTGTAGTAGTCTACCGCGTTTCCGATGTCCAGGAGCCGTGCGGCGCACTCCAAAGAATTCGCGATTTGCCGGTTCCATCCACCCCACACCGCATCGGCGATCCGTCCGGCCAACTCGGCCCGTCGTTCGCCCCGACACGAGAACCGGCCGGCGAACCGTCCCACGAGGTCTGTCATCGATTCCGCCCGCACCGACGCGAGCGGCGGCAACTGCACGCCGACGCACGTTGACGGAGGCTCCGGGTGCCGGGCCAGTCCTTCGCGCAATCCCTGGCCCGAGACCAGCAGCCCGCTCGATCCTAGGTGCTGCATCAGCGCGTGTGCCACCACGCCGCCGCCGAGGATCGAATGGCTGCGCTCCGGGTTCATGCCGGGTATTTCGGACCGTTCCGCCCGGGTCATCGCCGACATCAGCTCGATTTCTCTCTCCAGTGCACCTGACCGGATCTCGTACCCGTGGAGCTTGATGATGGGATAGGGCTCCTTTCCTCGCTCCAGGCGCGACAGCAGCCGCACCGACCCGCCCGAGCCGACCAGCACGGCGCCGTCTTCCGATGCCTCTACTCCAGCCTCGGTGAGAACGGTTCGGACGTGCTCATAGGCCGCCCGCATCGCCTCCGCAGTCGGGCAGTCCGTCAACTCGAACTGGTTTGCAATACGCAGGCTGCCCAGCGGCAGCGACGCGCTGGACACCAGCCGTCGATCACGAAACTGCACCACCTCCGTGCTGCCTCCGCCGATGTCCGCCAGCAAGCCATCGCGCACACGAAGGCCGTGAATGGCGCCCACGAAGCAGTAGCCGGCCTCGTCGGACCCGTCAATGATCTCCAACGGTATGCCGAACCGTTCCTGGGATGCGGTCGTGATCGTGCTGGCATTGCCCGACTCGCGCAGCGCCGCCGTCCCCACGGCGTGGATGGTCTCGATGCCGTAGCCCCGCGCCACCAGCGCAAAATCCTCCAGCGCGTCCAGCGTGTTCGCAACCCCCCGTTCGTCAAGGTAGCCGTCGGATCGCACGTAGCTCATCAGGTTTAGCGTGACGCTCCGCTGCGCCACAATCTCGACGCCGCCACCGCGGTTCACCTGCATCACCACTGCCCGCGCGGAACCCGACCCGATGTCGATCACCGCGGCGTAATCGGGGACATTGGAGTCTCGCGCGCCGCCCGATTCGTAGCCGGAATCGACAACCGTCGCAACTTCCCCTCGCTCGGTGGACACATCCGAGGTCACGGTCCGGTAGGTCGTCATCTGATCCTCAATTCTTGCCCATTATGATGCCGGGTGGCGATGCTATAATCCGGCCCTGTGGTCCAATGCACATTGCGGGAGGTGGTTTCCATGCCCAGGTTGGAAGGCAAAATCGCCATCGTCACCGGCGCAGCGCGCGGCATGGGCGAGGTCGAAGCCCGCCTCTTTGCAGAGGAAGGCGCCACGGTGGTCGTTTGCGACGTCACTGACGATACCGGGCAGCGCGTGGCCGACGACATCGTTTCCAACGGCGGCAGCGCCGAATACGCCCATCTCAACGTGACCGACGAGGACAACTGGCGGCAGGTCATCGCCGACGCGGTCGGCAGGCACGGCAGGCTGGACATCCTGGTCAACAACGCGGGCATCTCCGGCTACGATGAGGAGGACAACCTGGGAACCACCACCTGGGACCGCCTGCTGAACATCAACGCCAAGGGTGTGTTCCTCGGCATGAAACATGCTATCGGGGCCATGGAACAGCGTGACGGTGGCTGCATCGTCAACATATCGTCCATCTCCGGCATCGTGGGCCAGGACTTCATCCACATGGGCTACAACGCTTCGAAAGGGGCGGTGCGCCTGATGACCAAATCCGCGGCCGTGCGCTGGGCCGAGGCCGGCATCCGGGTCAATTCGGTCCATCCCGGCCTGATGCCGCCTATGGCTGGCGGTTCCGCCAGTTCCGAGACCCGCGACGTCATGACCGCCAACATCCCGATGAAACGAACCGGACGCCGGGAAGAGGTGGCCTACGCGGTACTGTTCCTGGCCAGCGACGAAGCGTCCTACATCACCGGGGCGGAACTCGTGGTCGACGGCGGCTTCACCGCCCAGTAGGTTTGCATTGGCGGCGGTCCAACTCGCGGACCGCGCTGCGGCAACAATAAAGCCCGTATGCAAAACGCCTACGGGCTTTCTGATCGCTGACGATGCCATCGGCTATCGTCCTACCGCCATCTCTTCGATTTCGGCTTCCAGCCTTTCGATATCCGCCTCGTCCAGGCTGAAATATTTGGCCTGCGGGTGATGGAACACCACGGCCGACACCGAGCCTTCCGGGTCCATCATGTATCCATCCGTGAGCTCAACCCCGATGCTTGCGGTCACGTCCAGCAATGAGAACAGCTTCTCCTGGTCCTCCAACCGCGGACACGCCGGGTACCCGAACGAAAACCGCTTGCCATGGTAGTTAGCCCGGAACAGGTCCCGAAGCTCGTCCTCGCCGTTGACCTTCAGGCCCGACGGTTCGCCGATGCTCCACATGGTGCGGATCCGCTTGTGGAGCAACTCCGCAAAACCCTCCGCCGATTCGATGGCCAGGGCTTGCAACGTGTGCGAATCCAGGTACCTGCCCTCGTTCTTCCACCGTTCTGACAATGCCCGTACCCCCGGTCCGACGGTGGTCGTAAACATGGCAAGGTAGTCGTTCGCACCCTCGCCGGTCGGCCGCGCGTAGTCGGCCAGGCAAAGTCCCTCGCGTTCCTGCTGCCGGCCAAAGTAGAACCGTTCCAGCTCAGCCTTGCCGTCCGGCTCGTATACGATCAGCCACTGGCCTTCGGAGCGGCACGGGAAGAACTTGAACACCGCGCTGGCGCCGATGTCCGAGCGGGACAGCATCATGTCCTCAACCCGTTGCACCTGTTGGCGCAGTTCAACGGCTTTGGGTTCTTCTGCCCGCAGTGCATCCCAGAAACGACCCCGGTATCCCAGGTGCCGCACGTAAAGCATCTGCGGGTTGATGTACCCGAAAATCTCGTCGAGATCGAAATCCTCCAGCACGTGGAGCCGCAGATCCGGTGGCCGCGGGGAGGATTCTACCGGAATGACGCTGGTCGTTGTCGCGGCGTCACGCACGGGCGGCTGCCGCCTCCTGCAGCTCGGCGCTCTCCGTCTCCAACCGAGCGAGCAAACGCTCACGCTCATCGGCGTCCTGGATGGTATTGGCCAGCGCGAGTCCGCTCATGGCGTCCGGCGAATACGCCACCAGTCCGCCGTATTCCGGCGCGATCCGCAGCCGGGTGAACCGGTTGGACAGGGCAGCGCCGCCAACCAGGACCGGGGCCGCGATGCCGGCCGCGCGGAAGTCCTGCACCGTCTCGACCATCATCTGCGCGGATTTCACCAGCAAGCCCGACAGGCCGATGATGTCCGGTTGGTGTTCCCGGTAGCCCGCGATCAGTTCCTGCGCCGCAACCTTGATGCCCAGGTTGATCACGCTGTAGCCGTTGTTGGACAGGATGATCTCGACCAGGTTCTTGCCGATGTCGTGCACGTCGCCCTTGACGGTCGCCAACAGGATCCGTCCCCGCAGCGCGGCGTCCGTGCGCTCCATGTGCGGTTCCAGGTGAGCTACCGCGAACTTCATCGCTTCGGCGCTCTGCAACACCTCGGCGACGATCAGCTGGTTCGCGTTGAACTGACGCCCGACTTCATCCATTCCCGCCATCAGGGGCCCGTTGATGATCGCCAATGGCACCCGTTCCTGCAGCGCCAGATCCAAGTCGGCGGCCAAGCCTTCCTTGCTGCCCTCAATGATGCACTGCGCCAGGCGTTCGTCCAACGGCAGCGCCAACCGCTCTTCCGCAGAGGCGCGCGGCGCCCGGTCGCGGAAGTGCGCCGCAAACGCGGCCACCGGATCCTCACCGCGATTCCAGATCAGGTCTTCAGACAGTGTGCGTTCTTCCTCGGGAATACTGGCGTACCGCTGCATCATTTCGGAATTGACGATGGCCATATCGAGGCCGGCCTGCGTGCAGTGGTACAGGAACACGGAGTTGAAAACCTCCCGACCCGCGGCCGGCAGCCCGAAAGAAACGTTGGAGACGCCAAGCACCGTTTTGGTCCGGGGCAAGGCCTCCTTGATCATCTTCACGCCCTCGATGGTTTCCGCCGCTGAACCGACGTAGTTCACGTCTCCGGTCCCAGCGGGGAACACCAGCGGATCAAAGATGATGTCTTCTTCCGCCACTCCGTAATTCTCGGTCAACAGCCGGTGAGACCGCTGGGCAATCTCCAGCTTCCGCTCACGCGTGATCGCCTGTGCCTGGTTGGGGTCGTCGTCAATGCAGCCCACCACCAACGCCGCGCCGTATCGTCGCGCCAACGGCACCACCCGCTGAAAGCGCTCCTCGCCATCCTCGAGGTTGATCGAGTTGATGATCGATTTACCCTGCAGGCGTTTCAGCGACTCTTCGATAACCGACGCATCCGTGGAGTCGATCATGATGGGCGCCTTGACCCGGCGATTGAGCTGGTCCAGGAACTTGATCACGTCCGACGTTTCGTCCCGGTCCGGGTCCTGCAGGCACACGTCCAGAATGTGCGCCCCGTTGCGGACCTGCCGCCGGCCGACCTCGGCCGCCTCCTCGAACCGTTCGCCCGCTATCAGCCGTTTGAACCGCCGGCTGCCCAGCACGTTGGTACGTTCCCCGACGATGGTCGGCCTCGTGTCCTCGTTCACCACCACGGCTTCGATGCCCGACACGCGCGTTTCTACCGTCGGTTCGGTCACCCGCGGCGTCTTGTCGGACATTGCTTCGACTAGCCGCCGAATATGCTCGGGGCCGGTGCCGCAGCAACCTCCGGTCACGTTGATCCAGCCATTCGCCGCGAACCGTTCCAGTGTGGCCGCCAGCATCTCCGGCGTCTCGTTGTAGTTGCCGTCCTCGTCGGGCAGACCCGCGTTGGGCACGCAGGCGATCCCGAACCGCGACAACTCGTTCAACGTCCGGATGTGGTCGGTCATGAACTCCGGCCCGGTGGCGCAGTTGAAGCCCACCCAGAGCAGATTCCGGTGGGCCAGAGAGGTGTAAAACGCCTCGGCGTCCTGGCCGGCCAGAAGCGTGCCCATGGGCTCGACGGTTCCCTGCACGGCTGCCGGAACGTCAACGTTCATCTCGACCCGGGCGCGATCTATTCCTTCCAGCCCTGCCTTGATGTTGATCGTGTCCTGGCCCGTTTCGAGCACCAGCACGTCGGCGCCGCCCTCGATGAGTCCAGCCGCCTGCTGGTGGTAATCGGCCGCCAGCTCGTCAAAGGTCAGGCCACCCGTCACCGAGATGGTCCGCGTCGTCGGACCCATCGCGCCGTACACGAAACGCGGCTTGTCCGGGTCAGCGGCCGTTGCATCGTCCGCGGCTCGCCTGGCGATACCGGCGGCCTCGCGGTTGATCCGGCGCGCCTCGGGAGCGAGGCTGTACTCGCCCAGCACCAGCGCGGTTGCGCCGAAGGTGTTGGTCTGTATGATGTCAGCGCCGGCATCCAGGTAGTCGCGGTGGATGTCGTGGATCACGTCGGGGCGCGTTATGTTGAGGTATTCGTTACACCCTTCGTACTCCTCTCCGCCAAAATCATCCGGTCCAAGGTCCCTCGCCTGGATCTGGGTTCCCATCGCGCCGTCGGTGATCAAAATGCGCCGGCGAAGCAGCGATTCCAGTTCTCTAATTCGTTCTTCAAAGTTCATAATTTCTTTGCCATTTGTTCCGTAAATCACAATCAAGGCTAACCCCATTCGGTAAACGTGTCAAACTGGAACCGACCCAAAACCGGCCGCTAGACACTCCGGAATCCGTCAGGAGAAGCTCCCAATGCGCCCTCAGGAAGTCGTTTCGCAAGCTCCCCGCCTCGCTGCATTCATCGCCTCTTCCGCCATCAACGTGCCGACTGCGGAAACCTCACGTGACCGTGCACGAGGCGTGCTGCTCGGTCTCGCCGTCGGCAATCTGTTGGGCCTGCCCGTCGAGGGCGCCCCTTACGATCACATCGCAGATTCGCACCCCAACGGCCTTACCGAGATCGACCCGCGCGAAGCCAACCGACCCCTGGACGACGACCTCGCCCAGGCCGTCGATTTGGGAGATGCGCTGCTGGGCAATGTTGACTACGCCCGCGACTTCGCTGACCGCCTGATCGATTGGGCGCTCGACAACGGCCGCGGCATGGGCATCACTACCGGTGAGGTGATCGACGAATTGGCAACCGGTAAGCCGCTCCCGGAACCCGCCCGTTTGGTGTTTGAACTCAGAGACCGCATCGCACCCAACGGCGGCGTGATGCGTTGCGCCCCGGTGGCCGTCGCCCGCCGCAACAATCCAAATCTTCTGATTACGGATTCCGCACTCACCTGCGTGGTGACGCACTACGCCCCGGCTTGCCAGTGGTCATGCATCATCGTGAACGCGACCATCGCCGTTCTGCTCAACGGAGGGGAGCCGAACCTCGCGGAACTGATGCGCGCGGTCTACGCCGACGGCTGTCCCGATCTCCAGGCAATCGCCCACATCGACCGCATTCCCGCAGCCGTCCTGGACGCCATCGCCGACGGCGAACCCCCGCCCGCCGGCATCGACTGGTTATTGTGCGACCACCGGCTCATCGGACACACGCTGCTGGCCCTGCAGGTGGGCCTATGGGCCGCGGTAACGCCCCTGGACTTTCAACACGCACTCATAGCCTCGGTAGCCGCCGGCGGCGACACCGATACCAACGCGGCCGTCGCCGGGGCCGTGCTCGGCGCGCGTTACGGCGCTTCGAACTTCCCGGAGCGTTGGCTTGCCTGCTTCCCCCAGCGTGAACGCATCAAGCGCCTGGCCGACGATCTGCTGGCTATGTCAGGAGCCTAGCCGAAATATAGCGCCAGTTCGTCGCGGTTCCGGTCCAGCCAGGCCACGTTCAGCGCAATGCGCTCCAACGCCTGCCGGATCGTGCGCTCCGCCGCCGGCGTGGGGTGTGCTTCGAAGAACCTTTCCACATCCTCCCGCATCGCGTTGGTCGTGAACGAGTTCGTGATGCCGACCAGTCGCATCAGCCCGAAGCCTCCGCCTCCGTACCGGCGGTCGAACTCGTCCCACTGCTCCTTCAGGAACTCCCAGGCGAGGCTGCGGCCCCGGTTATTGGCCGCCACGGCGGATACCACAAATATGGTGTCCTGCAACCGCACGTCGTCGGTGAGCGACCGGTCCAGCGTCTCCCGCAGCAGATCCTCCTGCTGGAACCGCGCAATCGAAATCAGGAACCGGATCTTCTCCTCGTGCAATTCCGCTGCGCGCTCCAGGTCCCACATGCGGTCGTAGACGGCCCGGTCGCCCGCCTGTGCAACCAGGCTGAATACCACGCCGCGCAGGTCCGGTCGCACGTTTGATGGATCGTTTTGGTACGCCGCGAAGAGTTCCTGGGCCTGCGCGACAACGTCCGGGTCCCCGTATACCCCGGCCTGGCTGAGCACGGTGGACCGGGTCAACGCATCCAGGTGTCCTTCCCCCGGCCGCGCGTCCCAGCCCGACCGTTGCGCCGCCGGACCGAATAGTCGTCGGCCAAAGGCGTGGTAGGCCCCCAGGTACGACTCCCCGGCGATCAGGCTTTCGATCTCTCGCAGGTTGGTCGCCAGGTCGCTCCAGACCGACGCATCGGTCTCATCCTGGTAGGACTCCGCCAACGCCAGGAATCGCGTTACCGGCAGCAACCCCGCGCGGGACAGTGCGAACGCATCGTTCTGGATCCCCAGCCGGTCGGTCGCCGGCAGTCCCCGGTTGGCCACCACCGTAGCCAGCCTTTCCCGGTCCGCGTCCGTATAGTTCACCCGATAGAAACCGGTCTGGTCCGGGTTGACCTTGAACCATTCGGGTTGCCCGGGAGCCGCCACCTGCACTGTGTCCGTGGCCCCGCTCACCAGGTGCGCCGTGACGGGCGCCCCGGCGGCCGTAACCGTCAATGGCACCGGCCACACCTGTTCCTCGTCGTCCCCCGCGTCTTCGCCCAACACCGAGTCAAAGACGAACCTCTCCTGCCGGATTTCCAACGTCAGCCCGTTGGCATTGCTGGTCGCCGCCACATCCAGCACAGGATATCCGGTCTGACCCGTCCAACTGCTCATGATGGAGTTGACCGGCTCCCCGGAAGATTCTTCCAGCGCCGTCCACAGGTCGGTGGTCCGGGCGTTTTGATACGAGTGTCGGGTCAAATAGGCGTTCAGCCCGATACGGAACACGTTGGGCGTCAGGAAATGCTCCAGCATCCGCAACACCGACCCACCCTTGCTGTAGCTGATTGCGTCAAAGAGCTGGCTGACCTCTGCCGGATTGGCCACTTCCTGTTCGATCGGATGCGAATTCTTCAGGCCGTCCAAGCTGAACGCCCGGTTGGTGTCCATGTTCACGAACTGCGTCCACATCGACCATTCCGGGAACAGCCAGTCCACCGCTTTGGTGCCCACCCACGTGGCGAAACTCTCGTTGAGCCACAGATCGTCCCACCACTCCATGGTCACCAGGTCGCCGAACCACATGTGGGCCATCTCGTGCGCCACCACTTCCGCCACCCTCTGCCGAGTGCCCGCCGACGAGTTTGCCGGGTCGACCAGCAGCGCGGTCTCGCGGTACGTCACGCAACCCCAGTTTTCCATCGCGCCAGCCGCGAAGTCCGGTATCGCGAGATGGTCCAGTTTGGGCAGCGGATACGGTATGCCGAAATAGTCGTTGAAGAAGGAGAGCAGTTTGACCGACGTGTCCAGCGCGAACTGTCCCTGCTCCTCCTTGCCCCTGGTCATCCACACTCCCACCAACGTACCGTCGGCCGCCTCTTTCTCGATGTGCGTCAGGTCACCGATCACGTAGGCCAGGAGGTAGGTGGACATCACCGGGGTCTTGTCGAACAACAGGGTCTTGCGGCCGTTGCCGCTGCGGCTGTCGTGGATGATCGGTGTATTGGAAACGGCCTCCATCTCCTCCGGCACGTCCAGCGTGACCTGGAAGGTGGCCTTGGCCGCCGGTTCGTCCCAGCACGGCAGGGATCGTCGCGCGTCCGTAGCCTCAAATTGTGTGGTGGCCAGGTAGGCCGTCTCGCCCTCGGGGTTCAGGTACTGGCTGCGGTAAAACCCTCGCAACTTGTCGTTGAGTTCGCCCGTGAACGACATCCGCAGGTGATGGTTGCCCACCAACCCATCAGCCGGTGTGCCGGCAATGCTGATCGTCGCGGTTTCCGCGTCGGCATCGTAGGCGATGTCGCTGGCCGGCTGTTCCTGCTCGCCATCCGTGTCCGTCCAGCTGACGGTGGCCGAATGTATCTCGATCTCCGAGCAATTGAGCATGATCTCGGTGGTGCCGGGTTCCATGCTCACCGTGATGTCGACCTCGCCGGCGAAGGTGAAATCGTCGAAATTCGGGGTAAGCGTCAGGTCATAGTGGATGGGACGAACGTTGTCGGGGAGCACAACAGCTTCGGCGGATGGCATCGAATTTCCTCCGTGATTTGCGTTCAAAAAAGGGGACGCGCCAAGTTTATCACAAGGGTTGTCGCCCCTTGTGAGCCCACCGCAATTGCGAAATAATGAGCGGCGGTCAATCAGGCTTTCATGATCGGTTGACTATATATTTTTTCGATTCCAAAACACTTTCGATGGGTGCGTTAATATTTGGTTGACGCACGCATAATTGGAGCGAATGACACATGTTCGCTGAAGGTTTGTCGTTTCTCGGGCTTGCTGAGTTATTCAGCGTCTCCGGGGCCTCGGCCGAACTCCGCGGATCGCTGCTGGCCCTGGGAACCCTGATCGTCGCTGCCAAGTTGGCGGAAGGTGTTTTCCGTCGGCTGCGCCTGAACGCCATCGTGGCTTACGCGGCGACCGGCATAGTCTTGGGTCCAATCCTGAATCTGACCGGGCTATGGCACATCGAGTCGACGCTGCACATCCAGTTATTGTTGAAGCTCGGCGTGTTCCTATTCTTCTTCCTCATTGGCCTCGATGAGATCGACATTTCAAGCTTTATGTCCAGCCTGAAGGGCCACTATTTCCTGGCGGCGATCCTCTCGGTAGTCCTGTCACTGGGCATTTCGATGCTGGTCACCACCGACCTTGTCTTCGATTTCGGCCTGAGCCTGGCTTTTTCGGAGGCGCTCGCCCTGGCCGGCGTTCTGTCCATGACCAGCCTCGGCATCGTGGTCAAAGTCTTGGCGGACGATGGCCGGCTGAAAGAGCCGGTCGGCTTGCAGATTTTCACCGTCGTGGTCATCGCCGAGCTGATCACGCTCCTGCTGATCGGCTTCAGCATCGGCGATCACGTTCATGACCTGACCCCAACCGGAATACTGGTGCTGCTGGGAAAGGTTGCCGGATTTGCGGTCGTGTCCTGGATACTGTCCTTCAAGGTCCTGCCTCCTGTGGTTGGGCTGCTCCAGCGCGTTATTCATGTGCCGCAACTCTCGTTGGGTTTGCTCCTGGGGATCCTGTTTGTGATCGTGGCCGCCGCCGAACTCATGGGACTGCACGGCTCCCTGGGCGCGTTGCTGTTCGGGGCCGCCCTGGCCGGTTTGCCCTACCAGGTGCGCCGCGAGATCACTCCAGGTTTGCGCAGCGTCGCCGAAGGGTTCTTCGTCCCGCTGTTCTTTGCCTCCGCCGGCCTTCAGTTCAGCTTCTCCTTCGTCACGTTGCCCATCTGGACCATGGCCGCGCTCGCCGTCATCCCTCTGATTGGCAACTTTGTGGGAGCGTTCATTGGGGCGTATATATCCCGCCTCACGGTCCCGTACGCGGTCGCATCCGGTCTCATGGGCAAAGGCGTCACGGAGATCGCGCTTCTCCTCGTGCTCTGGGACACCGACATCCTTGACGAGGCGGTCTTCTCTTTCCTGGTTTTGGTGATGTTCTGCTACATATTGTTCATGCCGCCGTTCATCAGTCTGGCCGTAAACCGCGCCAGCCGTAGAGCAGACCTGCCAACCGAGTTGACGGACATACCCCACGGCATCGTCCATTTCGCACTGGACAACATCGTGGTGGACGACATCCTGGACCGTTCGCGTCGCCACCCCGAGTCTACGCTTTCGGTGCGTGATTTCGCCGAACGGTGGACGGCTCCTTATCAGCACGACTACGTAGTTGTGGACCACGGCGCTTTGGCCGGACTCGTTTCCTTGTCCACCTTCCGCTACCTGCCCAAAACGTCGTGGCCGAGCACCGCGCTCAACGATGTCCTCCGCAGCGAGACGCCGCTGGCCTGGCCCGATGAACACGTGGAAGATGTCCTGCAAAGGATGTCGGAAAATTCGCTGACCACCATCCCCGTGGTGGAGCGAGAGACCGACAAGTTCCTCGGCGCCGTGACCAGCCATGACATCATGGAACTCATGATGGAAGAGATGGGCGGTGCTCACTGAGCCGGCCGACCGGTTCCCGATGCTATAATCTCGGGTTGTATCGTGACCGCTATCGGCCCGCTCTCAAGCTGCGCCGAATCGAGGAGGAACTGAATTGGCCGCCCGCACAATGTTCGAAAAAATCTGGGACGCCCACGTGGTTCACGAAGAGCCGGGCCAGCCCTCACTCATCTACGTCGACCTGCACTTGGTGCATGAAGTCACTTCGCCGCAGGCATTCGACGGTCTGCGCATGGCCGGCCGCCAGGTGCGCCGCCCGGACCTCACCGTGGCCACCGCCGACCACAACACCCCGACATGGGAACTCACCCGTCCCATCGAAGACCAGATTTCCAAGGCGCAGTTGGACGCCTTGGACCGCAACGCTGCCGAGTTCGAGCTGCCCTTTTATTACGACCGCTTCAGCGAGAACCAGGGCATCGTCCACATCATCGGACCCGACCTCGGCTATACTCTGCCCGGCAAGACCGTCGTTTGTGGCGACAGCCACACCTCGACCCACGGCGCGCTGGGCTGCTTCGCCGTCGGCATCGGCACTTCCGAGGTCGAGCACGTCCTCGCCACCCAGACCCTGCGCCAGTTCAAGCCTCGCACCATGGAGGTGCGCGTTGATGGCGAGCTGCCCAACGGCGTGTCCGCCAAGGACGTGATCCTGGGCATCATCGGCCAGATCGGCGTCAACGGCGGAACCGGCCACGTCATCGAGTACACCGGCGAGGCCATCCGCGGCCTGTCGATGGACGGCCGCATGACCGTGTGCAACATGAGCATCGAGGCCGGCGCCCGCGCCGGCATGATCGCCCCCGACGACACCACCTTCGAGTACGTCCGCACCCGACCCTATGCCCCCAAGGGCGCGGAACTGGAGGCGAAGATCGCCGAGTGGCGCGGCCTGGCCACCGACGCCGGCGCAGCCTACGACCGCACCGTCGTCATCAACGCCGGCGACCTGGCCCCCTTCGTGACCTGGGGAACCAAACCCGACATGGTGGCGCAGATCACTGACCGCGTGCCGGACCCCGCGTCATTCGCAACCACCGCCGAGCGCGAAGCCGCCGAGCGTGCCCTGGAGTACATGGGCCTGGAGCCCAACCAGGCCATCGAGGACATCAAGATCGACCGCGTGTTCCTCGGCGCCTGCACCAACGCCCGCATCGACGACCTCCGCGCCGCCGCCAACGTCATCCGTGGCCGCCAGGTCAATTCCGAAGTTTACGCCATGGTCGTGCCCGGCTCCGCCCGCATCAAGGCGGAGGCCGAAGCCGAGGGGCTCGACCAGATTTTCAAGGACGCCGGTTTCGACTGGCGCATCGCCGGTTGCTCCATGTGCCTGGGCATGAACCCCGACATCCTGGACCCCGGCCAGCGCTGCGCCTCCACATCCAACCGCAACTTTGAAGGACGCCAGGGCAAAGGCGGTCGCACCCACCTGGTCAGTCCCGAGATGGCCGCCGCCGCCGCCATCGCCGGTCATTTCGTCGACGTGCGCGACTTTTAGGCGGACTCGTCAGCTTCAATGACCGCCGGAAATTCGCCCGCCACTACCAAGAGGTAATTACCAATGGAACCCTTTGTCCAACTGGAAGGCGTCGTGGCGCCCCTCGATGCCGTCAACGTCGATACCGACATGATCATCCCCGCCATATACCTCAAGAGCATCGAACGCACCGGCTTCGGCCCGCACCTGTTCGACCGCTATCGGTACAACGAGGACGGTTCGGAGAACCCCGATTTCATCCTCAACCAGGACGCCTATCGCAGTTCCCGGATCCTGGTGTCCGGGCCCAATTTCGGCTGCGGCTCGTCCCGCGAGCACGCCCCCTGGGCCCTGGACGACTTCGGCATCCGGTGCGTCATCGCGCCGAGTTTCGCCGACATCTTCTTCAACAACTGCTTTAAGAACGGACTGCTACCCCTTACCCTGCCCGAAACCGACGTCCGTCGCATCATGGACAAGGCTAAGGACAACCCCGGCTTCCAGATCATGGTTGACCTGGAGGCGCAGCAGGTCCGCGACGCTGACGAGGAGATCGTCCTGGACTTTGAGGTCGACGAGTTTCGCCGCTACTGCCTGCTGAACGGCCTCGACGACATCGGGTTGAGCTTGCAGCACGAGGATGCCATCTCCGCTTACGAATCCCGCCAAGGCTGACCACGAGCAACACTCCGAATTACGCCGGGGCGAATGATCATTCGCCCCGGCGTAATTTAGTTAACTTCTAACTTCGTCAGCCAGGTAAAGCGCTGCGGTTCAATCCGCAACTCCGGCGGCAGCAAAGAATTCAGCGTCATCAGCAGGCGTCCCGCTCCTCGGCAGCTTCCCGCATAAGAGCCGCGCCTCAGTTGCCCAGCGTGTTCCAAAGAGTGCATGGCGTAAGCGTGTCGCATCAGTCTCGTGATTCGCAACTCCGGATGCTCTCGCTCCAGCCGTCGAATGATTGATCTAAGCACGCTCGCTCGGCCAGTCACGAAAGCGCTGTTGCCCCGGGCGACGATTTCAATCGCGGCTAGAATGGCGACCACGACATCCCACACCAAGCCGCCTACGGCGGAGCGTTTATATTCGGGATGATACCCAGGGCTGTTTTCAACATCCCGCGCTATATTCAGGCAGGTCTCGGCAATGCCAGTGAAGTGAGCGGCGGCAAGTTCGTCAAATCGCTGCAATTTCTTTTACTAACCCGCGCGCGCTGTGTATATGACAATACCAAGAATCCTCTGCATCCTCCGGCAGCCACAGCGTTGACCAACCGGCGCCCAGGTCGGTAGCGCCTTCGTATCCGTCAAGCAGCAGATCATCCTCTCGCTCCGCGGCCAGCTTGACGATGGCGGCCCGTGGGTTGCCCCGGGCGTGCAGTGTGGTGTCGGCGTACCACTCTATCGTTGATTTCACGATTTCCGCTGCTCGGTCCGGTTCCGCGGCGTAGAGCGCGCTGGCCAGGTCCAACCCCCGGTTCGCCACCGACACGGGCGACAGGTAATCCACTATGGTTTCGGTTGTCCGAGTGGTCATGGTGTCGCTCCTTGCGATTCAGTATATCCAACTGGGACATTCACTTTCCCCGTATAGTGAACCGAAATAGTGATTTGAACTGTACGCGCTTCTCGTTTCGTCAGAGCACGTTGGAAGTGCAAGTTGCCACACCGATGATGATAAGAATTGCAAACGCAATCACCACCGCTTGGCCACAGGCGAGGCCGCTTAACTTTCTGTTCGTTTCCGAGACACCCCTTGTCTGCTCCCCTAAATCCCGAACCACTCCCGCACTCGTTCCGCGTAACCCGTGTCGTAGCGCTGCATCCGCCCCTGCCGAACCTGCTCGTCCAACGACGGCCGGCGCACACCACGCGGCGACAGCGGCGTGTATCCGATGATCCGCTCCTCTTCCAAAGCGGCCACCTCGTCGTCGGTCCTGCCTAACAGGCCGGCCAATATGTCCCGGTTGTGCTGGCCCATGATCGGAGCCGGCTGCGGCGCAACCGCCGGCGTGCCCGAGAGTTTCCAGGGCCGGCCGGCGTAGGGCAGCGGAGGCATACCCGTCGCCTCGTGGTGCTCCACGACCTCGTAGAACCGGCGCTCCTTCAGGTGTACGTTGAACAGCAGGTCTTCGCTGTCCGCCACCGCGCCGGCGGCAACACCTTCGGCCTGCAAACGAGCCATCAGCTCGTGGTTATCGTGGCTCCGGGTCTCGAACCCCAGCATCTTGTCCAGTTCCGCGCGATGCTGGATTCGCCCCAGCACGTCCGCGTACCGGTCGTCCGCCGCCCAGTCGGCCCGGCCCATGACGCGGCACAAACCTCGCCAGGCCTCGTCGCTGTCCACGGCAATGGCGATCCACCGGTCATCGCCGGCGCACGGGTAACAGCCGTGCGGAGACATCGCCGGGTCTTCGTTCCCGATCCGTTCCTCGACTCGGCCGTTCACCGTCCAGTCCAAAAGCGCCTCCGGGACCGTCGCGGAGCACGTCTGGGTCTGAGACACGTCAATGAACTGTCCTTGGCCCGTGTTCAGCCGGTGCATCAGCGCCAGCATCACGGCCGCGACCGTATGCTCCCCGGCCGTGTAGTCCGTGAACGGTATCTCGGACATCACCGGCCCACCGTCGCGGTATCCGGTGACGTAAGCCAGGCCCGCCGCACCCTCTGTGGCCGGCCCGGTGGCGCCGAAGTTTGCCCAGGGCCCTTCAAACCCATACCCGGTAGAGGACACCATGATTATGTCGGGCCGGATTTTGCGCAGGTCTTCGTACTCCAGGCCGAAGTTGCGAATCACCCTCGGCGTGAAGTTTTCGGCGAACACGTCGGCGACGGCTATCAGGTCGCGCAGCACTCCCCGGCCTTCGTCCCGGCTCAAGTCCAGGGTCAAGCCCAGTTTGTTCCGATTCTGCTCGTAGAAGTTCGCCCCCCGGTTCCAGAACTCACCCTCCACGTCGTTGTGGTACAGCGAGTCCGTGCGGTAGCTTTCCAGTCGCTGCACCGACTCCAGCCGTATCACCTGCGCGCCCATGTCGCCCAGCCACTTCATCGCGGACGGTATCGCAATGAGTTGTCCCATCTCCACGATGCGGACGCCTTCCAAAGGACCGGCCATCTCAGATCACCTCCGAGGCCCGCAGCCAGGCCAATTCCTGCGGTCCGTACCCCATGTCGCCCAAGACACTGCCGGTATGCTCACCCAATTGGGGCGCCGCGTCATTGACGACCCACGGCGAGCCCGACATCAGGAACGGCGCCCCCGGGAACGTGATCTCGCCCATTTCCGGATGTTCTACCGGCACGTAGTATCCCCTGGCCTGTATTTGGGGATTGTCCACCGTTTCTGCCGGGGAATCGATTACGCCGTAAATGAATCGCTTCTGGTGCGCCGCGTAGAAGATGTCCTGCTTGCGCTTGGTGGCAAATATCTGGTCCAGGATTCCGCCCAGCGCCTCCGCGTTTTCCAGCCGCGCCGACGCGTTGTCGAACCGCGAGTCGTCCAGCTCCGGCGCTTCCAGGAAATCGACCATCACCTTCCAGTCCAGCGTCGCACCCATGCCGGGATTGGGCAGCACGTAACCGTCGGACACTGCGCGCAGGCGGGTCAGGTCGCCCGTGTGGTTCGGTTGCCGCCGGCGCACGGCTCCGGTGTACGTGTAGTTGTTGGTCACGTCCCGCAGCGCCGACGCGATGCTCTCCTGGATCGAAACGTCCACCCGCTGGCCCTCGCCGGTCAGCCGTTGGTGGTACAACGCCATCAGCGCAGCGGACGCCAGGTTGGTGCCGGCCTTGAACTGCGCTTGGTGCAGCGCGTGTTTCAGCGGCTCCCGGTCGTACGCGCCGAAGATGTACATGAGCCCGCCCAGCGCGTATTCCACGATCTCGGTTGCGCGAAAGTCCCGCCACGGGCCGGTCTGCCCGAAATTGGACACCGACGCGGCCACCAGCTTTGGGTTGTGCTTCCGCAGGGTATCGGCATCCAGCCCCAGCGCCGGCATCACCCGGGGCGCGAAGTTCTCCACCAGCGCGTCCGCATCGGCCAGCAGGTCCATCAGGATGGAACGCCCAGTCTCCGACTTCAGGTTGAGCGTGATGCTGCGCTTGTTCGTGTTCAGATAGAGAAACGGCAGACCTTTCTCGACGCCCGGTTCGTCGTGGTAGAACGGTGGCAGACGCCGCGCCGGGTCCCCGCCGGGCCGCTCGATCTTCAGCACGTCGGCCCCGAAATCGGCCAGCAGCTTGGTTGCGTACGGGCCGGCGATGTGGTGGGTCAGGTCAATCACTTTGACGCCGGACAGCGCTCCACTGCTCAATTTCCCCACTCCAGTTTGGTTTCGGAAGCCCATTTTAGACCCATCCACAACGGCGCACAATCGCCGATTCAGCCGCCGTCCGCGCGCCCACCGGAATTCAAACTGTCCTTGCGAGCGACCCCACTGTCATTTGTATGTTGCAATCACCCCGCGAATAGGCCAATTTGTGGGGTAATGGGAGGGGCGCGTCGCCTGTCATTGGGTGAGCCGGGTCTACGGCCTGGACCGCACCGTCTCGCAGTAGGACACCCCTCCCGGAAGGCGCTGGTCTGCTCCGAACGGATACCCGGGTGTGTCGCCCCGCAATGCAAGTGTGGAGGGTCCCAGCGCCGCCATTATCATACCAGCACCAACGGAGGCGACGGAAAGATGAGCCGAGCAATGGCCGGGATAGACGTGGGCAAAGGGGAACTGGACGTGTCGGTGGACGGGGAACGGGCGCGACGATTTGCCAACACCGCGGGCGGGGTTGGGGAGTTGCTGGACTGGTTGCAGCCCCGAGGCGAGGTGCTGGCGGTTTGTGAAGCGACGGTCGGTTACGAACGCCTGGTGGTGGCAGGGTTGCGCGAGGGTGGAGTGGCGGTGCCTGTCGCCCATCCCAACCGGGTGCGGGCCGATGCGCGGGCCGGTGGCTACGAGGCGAAGACCGACGGGTTGGACGCCGTGGCGCTGTCCCGGTATGGGGAGGCATTCCAACCGCCAGCGACGTTGGCCCAGGACGCGGATCGCATCCGGTTGCAGGACCTGCTGCGCCGCCGGGAGCAGTTGGTGGGTCAACGGACCCAGGAGAAGAACCGGCTGGCCCGGGTATACAACCCGGCAAGCCAGGACTCCATACGCCGGCACATCGCCTGGCTGGATGAGGAGATCGGGCTGCTGGATGAGCAATGCCAGGAACTGCTGAAGCAGAACGCGGAGTTTCAGCGCCAGGTTGAGTGGTATCGCAGCGTGCCGGGAGTGGGTATCCAGACCGCAGCGGCGGTGGTGGCCTGGTTGCCGGAGTTGGGCCAGTGCGAGAGCAATGTCCTGGCCGCGCTGTGCGGCGTCGCGCCGTGGTCACGGGACAGCGGTCAGCAGCGGGGATACCGGTCCACCCGTGGCGGACGTCGGCCGGTGCGTCGGGTGCGGTACGTGGCCAACATGGTGGCAGCGCGCAACCACGACGAGTTGGGAGACTTCTACCGTCGGCTGCGTCAGCGGGGCAAGCCGGGCAAAGTGGCGCTGGTGGCGGTGATGCGGAAGCTGCTGTGGCTACTGAACGCCGTGGCCCGCCGCGGCACCCCGTGGACCCCCACAATTCCAACAACCAACCTGAACCCCGCTTGACACACAACACAGATACTGCGAGCGCAGCGCGGCAATCCCGTCGCCGTAGCAAGGCCCGCCCGGCAACGCGCGAGCGATACACCCCCTCTTGACAGCAGCGAACAAACGTTCCTATACTATCCACATCATGTGAAATATCAGCAACCGCCAGAGGTCCGAAGGGTCGTTCGCGGCCAACCCGTCAGAACCCAAATCGCAAACCCTGCCCCGACGACCATCGCCCGCCCGTTTCTCAGCGGCGTGGTCATCTCGGCGACACAGCGATAATCCACTCGCTGCGTGCTGCACGACCCTCGGGTCGTCCACGGTTCCAGTGGTTAAAATCCTTGCGTAATCCCCGGCCGCGGGGCTGACACCGACCCTGAACCCTCTGGCAACGCTGAACCATCCAACAACCGAACCAACCAGTAGTGAGGCAACAACCACCGATCACCAACCCAACAACCCGCAAACAACCTCCCATAGGAGCCGGCGCCCTTGAACGCAGCCCACCATCTGGACCGCAGTCAACTCTACCTCGGCTACATCACCGGTGACGTCCGGGCCGGCGACTACCACCGTGCCGCCCGCGCCATTCACCGCGCGGCCAGCCATGTCGCCACCGCCGCCGCCGTCCACACGCACCAGGATAGCTACAGCTGGCGCCGTATGACCACGGTGCTGGGCGGCTTCGTGCGTGGTTGCCAGATCGACTATCGACACCTGCGCACCTTCCGGGAGGTGTACCGCCTGCCCGCGACGCTTGCCGAGGCCAACGGCGATGAAACCGCCATCCGCGCCCTGTTGCGCCGCGCACGCCGTCGCGTCGAGCGTCTGCGTCGGGCCGTGGCGCTGGCCATAGCCAAAGACCCCAACCCGCTCAGCCTCGCGGACTTCCGAGCCCTCCGGGCAGCCGGCAAGCTCCCCTCCCAGCGCGAACCTCAGCCCCCACCCATGACCACCATGGGCCAGTACCGTCGCGCCCTCGGCCTCCACGTCCCCAGCGGCACCGAGGACCACCCCATCCGCTGCCCTTGCTGCCCCATCCGTTGACACCCATCGTCATCACGAGATTTTCAAATGTCATTGCGAGCGAAGCGTGGCAATCCCGTCGACCGGCGCCGACCCCTGCCGAAAACCGCCGTATTGCATCGTGACTGCCGCGTCGTGAATTTCCGACCACCACTATGGGACGGTCCTGGCCGCCGCCTCCCTGCCTGAGGGTCCACGGCGCGCGGCTATTGTTCTCCACTCGATCAGTGCGCGAGACCCCGATGTTATACTCTGCGCAACTCCCTCCCAACCGCGGCCACGTTCAGCCGCCAGCCACCGACTAACGAGGTACCACCGTGCAAACAATTGATGCCATCGCCGAAATTCTCAAGCGGGAGGGCGTGAAATACCTGTCCTGCTTCCCCACCACGCCGGTCATCGAAGCCTGCGCTGCCGCCGGCATCCGCCCCATCATCTGCCGCCAGGAGCGCGTCGGCGTCGGCATCGCCGACGGTTACAGCCGCATCACCAACGGCCGGCCACCCGGCGTCTTCGCCATGCAGTACGGCCCGGGAGCGGAGAACGCCTACTCCGGCGTCGCCACATCATTTTCCGACTCGGTTCCCATCTTGCTGCTTCCCCTGGGACACCCACGCGAACGCCAGGGCGTCTTCCCCATGTTCGACTCCATCGAGAGTTTCGCCAGCGTCACCAAGCACCTGGAAAGGCTGAACCTTTCCGGCAGCACCAGCCAGGTGATGCGCCGCGCCGTCAACGCCCTGTACACCGGCCGACCGGGCCCCTCGATGGTGGAAATACCGGCCGATGTGGCGCTGGAGGAAGTTTCCGAGGAAGCCTTCTACTGGGGTGGCAACGTCCGCCGTTCCGCCTCGCAGGCCGATCCCGACGACATTGAGGCCGCCGCCCGCGCGCTGTGCTCCGCCACCTATCCGGTGATCCACGCCGGCCAGGGCGTCATGTACGCCGAGGCCACCGACGAGCTGGTCGAACTGGCCGAACTCCTGTCCGTTCCGGTGATGACCACCCTGCTCGGTAAGAGCGGGTTCCCGGAGCTGCATCCCCTCGCCCTGGGCAGCGGCTCCGGCGTTATGTCCGGCACCGTGTACCACTTTGTGCGTCGCGCCGATGTCATATTCGGCGTCGGTTCCAGCTTCACCAGGCACGGCATGTCCATGAACCTGCCCGCTGGTCGCACCCTGATCCAAAACACCAACGACCCCCGCGACCTCAACAAGGACTACGACGTCCAGTTCCCCCTCATCGGCGATGCCAAGCTGGCCCTGCGCCAGATGATTGAGGCCTGCCGCGAAATCGTCGGCGACAGCCGCCGCAACAACGCCGAGGTCACCGGCGAGATCGCCTCCGTTCGCGATGCCTGGCTCGCCGAGTGGGAGCACAAGACCACCGATGCCGGCCCGCTGGTAAATCCCTACCGGGTCATCACCGATTTCCAGAAGGCTGTCCCTTCGAGCGAGGCCATCATCACCCACGACTCGGGCAGCCCTCGCGACCAGATCACCCCGTTCTACCGCTCCGGCGGCCCGCGCACCTACCTGGGTTGGGGCAAGTCACACGGCCTCGGCACCGGTCTGGGCCTGGTCATCGGCGCCAAGCTCGCCGACCCGGGCAAGATGTGCGTCAACTTCATGGGCGACGCCGCTTTCGGCATGGTCGGTCTGGACTTCGAGACCGCCGTCCGCAGCGGTGTTCCCATCACCACCGTGGTGCTGAACAACTCCACCATGGCCGTCGAAACCAACGCCATGCAGCGTTCCCACGAGCTCTATAGCACCCGAGACCTTGGCGGCAACTACGCCGACCTGGGCCGCGCCATGGGCGGCTACTCCGAACGCATCACTGACCCCAACGAGATCATCCCGGCGTTCCAGCGCGCCCGCCAGCAGAATGAAAACGGCAACGCTGTGCTTCTCGAATTCATCACCAACGAGGAGATCAATTACTCCCACCGCCGGGCATTCTGATCCAGTCTCACGCCAGTAGGGGGCGGCCTTCGCGGGTCGCCCCTTGCGTTATCCATACCCGTCACCCATGCAGCGAACCGACCGCAACCCCATTCCCGCCGTGGCGGAACACGTCCGGAGCGCGAAGGCGCACGTCGCCGACGGCAATCACCAAGCAGCCCTTGCCGACCTCGATCTGGCCTTCCTCATCGCACCCGGTGACCCCGTCATCCATTTCCTTCGGGGTCAGTCCCTGTCCATGCTGGGCAGAACCGAGGCAGCTCTGGACCAGTTTGATGCCGCCATCGAACGCGACCCCAGCATCGCGGATGCCTGTCTGGAGCGGGCCGCGATCCACTTGGACCTGTCCGACTACTCCCGCGCCGATTCGGGCTGCTCGCGGGCGCTGGAACTCGACGGCACTCTTGCCCGCGCGTGGAGCATCCGCGGCACGGCCCGCTACAAGCTCGGCCGCTTCGACGCCGCCGCCGCCGACTTGACCCAAGCGTTGGACCGCCAACCGGATGATCCATCCGCTCACTACTGGCGCGGCCTGGCCCGGCGCGACTCCGGGCAGAACGTTCTCGCCATTGCCGACTTCAACGCCGCCATTGCCCTCAACGACCGCTACACCGAGGCTTACGTCGCCCGCGGCAAGGCTCATTCGAGCCTGGGCGACTTGGCCGCAGCGCGGTCCGACTGGGCCGTTGCCGCGCAGTTGCTGCACCAATCCCACTGAACTCGCCGGAGGTGCCACCATGGCCGACCTGCAATCCAAGTACCTGTTCATCGCTAGCATGGACATCGACCCCGACCGCGAAGCCCTTTTCAACGACGTCTACAACACCGAGCACTGCCCACTGCTCAACGAGACGCCAGGCGTCCTGGGCGTAACCCGCTACGAGACCCACCGGCTCCTCATGGCCATGGGTGGGCAGGTTCAGGAGATCGAGATCCCCGGCACGCCCAAGCACCACGCCGTCTACCAGCTCGAGAGTCCGGACGTGCTGACCAGCAAGGAGTGGGCCGAAGCCGTCGATTCCGGCCGCTGGCCAGGCCAAGTGCGCCCACACACCAAGAACCGCCGCCACGTCCTGATGAAGCTCACCTACCCGGAGAGTTAACGGCGTCCGCCAACTCAATCCAGTGGAACGGAGGGGCGACTGATCAGTCGCCCCTGCTGCGCCGGGAAAAACCGTTACGCGAACTAGTTCGCGCCCCGCATCCTCGGATCCAACACGTCCCTCAATGCGTCGCCGAGCAGGTTCACCGCAAACACGGTTATGGCGATGGCCAACCCGGGGAACACGCCCAGCCACGGCGCAACGTCCAGGGAGTTCTGCGCCACGCCGTTGAGCATCCCGCCCCACGATGGCACGTCCGGCGGGATGCCCACGCCCAGAAAGCTCAGCGACGCCTCCACGACTATGGCCCATCCCAACGAGATGCTCGCGAGCACGATGAACGTCGCCGCGCAGTTCGGCGCCATGTGGCGCAGTATGATGCGCCAGTCGCCGGCTCCCACCGCCCGCGCCGCCAGAATGTAGTCCACTTCTTTGATGCTCAGCGCCTGCGACCGGATGGTGCGCGCCGCCCCGGGAATGAACACTGCGCTGAGTGCGATGATCACGTTGGTCACCGACGCTCCCAGGATAGCCATGATCGCCAACGCTAGTATCAGCGCCGGGAATGACATCATCGCGTCCATGATCCGCTGGACCACCAGGTCAGTGACCCCACCGAAATACCCGCTGACGATGCCAATGAACGCGCCAATGGTCACGCCGAAAAGCACGCTCAACAGGCCCACCACCAGCGAAATGCGGGTCCCGTAGACCAGCCTGCTGTACACGTCCCGTCCGATTTGATCGCCGCCCAACCACGTCTCGCCATTGGGCGGGCTGAAGCGGTAGGCGGCGTTGGTCTCTCGCGGATCGTCCGTCGCCACTATCGGCGCCAGGACGGCGATGATTGCCAGCAGGATCACAACCACCGCGCCAAACGCACCCAGCGGTTTGCGCTGCGTAAAGTTGACGATGTTTTCCCAGACCGTGCGCTTGGGGCGCATCCCCGCGCCGGTCGGTTCCGTCGGGGCGAGAACGCCGGTTGCTTGCTGGGCCATGTTTCTCTTCCTTGCGGTGGTTCGCCGTCTAGTTGCCTGGGGCCCGTCGTTCTATTCGTAGCGTATGCGCGGATCCAGCCAGGCGTAGAGCAGGTCCACGACCAAGTTCAGCGCCAGCACCATGAACGCTATGACCATCACGATGCTCTGGATCATGGTGTAGTCTCGGTGCAGGATGCTGTCCACCAGCAGGCGGCCCATTCCGGGAACCAGGAAGATCGTTTCAATAACCACTGTCCCCGCAATCAGTCGACCCACTTGCCACCCTGAAATTGTGATGATCGGCAGGAAGGCGTTTTTCAGCGCGTGCCGGATGATAACCGCCCCCTCCCGCAAGCCCTTGGACCGCGCCGTGCGGATGTAGTCTTCGCGGAACACTTCCAGCATGGAGGAGCGGGTCACCCGTGCGATCAGCGCCATGTTGTAGAAACCCAGCGCCACCGCGGGGAAGAACATCTGCTGCAGGTTGCGCCACGGATCGTCCCAGACGTTGGCGTATCCCAAGGGCGGCAGCCAGTCAAACCAGGCCACCAGGAAATACACCACCAGTATGCCGATCCAGAAAGTGGGCATCGCTACGCCGGCGATAGCGATGATCCGCGATGCGTAGTCGGCGATGGTGTCCTGCCTCACCGCCGACAACACGCCCAACGGCATCGCCACCACAAACGCTAATAACAGCGCTAACCCCGCCAGCTCCAGCGTGATCGGCACCTTGGCGCCCAGGTCTTCGGATATTGGCGTATCGAAGTACATCGACACCCCAAAGTCCCCGCGCAACATGCCCCAGATCCAGTCCAGATACTGAATAGCCAGCGGCCGGTCGGTCCCCAGCTTGGCCTGCAAATTTGCCAACTGTTGCTCCGAGAATTGGCCGTCTCCCTCGAACCCCATCAGAAGCAACTCTGCCGGATCCCCGGGCACCAGCCGCATCAGGGCGAACACCATGAGGGTAACCAGAAGGAGCGTCGGTATGAACAGCATGAATCGCTTTATGACGTAGGTGTTCATTGCGGCTCCTCAGTTGTTGCTGGCGTTTCGAGGCGGCTTGGTGAAAGGTTATGGGTTAGCCCTTGGTCGGAACGTCACGACTGGCAGGTATCAGCACGCCGGGTCGCACCAGATGCGGTCGTGCTTGAGCTGGGTCCAAAGACTGGCCGGCATATGGAAGTTCTTGATTTGCTTGTTCACGACCTGGTCACGGAAGCTCCAGTAGTACACCAGCAGCGGCCCCGGGTCTTCCGTAAGCATCCAATCTTCCATTTCGCGAAGAATTTCGGCGCGTTTCGTTCGATCCAGTTCTTGGCTTTGTGCCGCGAACCAGTCTTTGAACTGTTGCGGCGCTTCCCAACCTGACCACTGGATCCAGAGGCCACCTGGCATGAAAATCTTTCCGATGATCGGATCCGGCTCACCCACCAGCAAGGCCGTGCCCTGCGCCGCTATCTGGTAGTCCTGTTCCTTGTATCGGGTGATTCCGGTGGCGCTGTCGATGGGCTGTACCGTGGCTTCCCAGCCGAGATGGCGGCGTAACTGGTCGGAAAGCAACTGGGCCAAATCGACGTATTCCACCGCAGTGCGCGCCATGATGTTGACTTCAAACCCTTCCGGCACGCCCGCTTCAGCTAGCAGCCTCTTCGCCTCTGCCAAGTCTTCCGGATGTTTCCCGCCGTCCGGGCCGCTGCGGAAACCGGGCAGTTCCAAGGCTTCCGCCTCCGTCCGCCCGAACCAGGTGCCCGGTGGCAGCGGCGTACCAACCGGCGCGATCCCTCCGCCGAAAATTTCGCGAAACTCGCTGCGGTCAACCGCCAGATGCAGGGCCCGGCGGACCCGCACATCGTTGAAAGGCTCAATAGTCGTGTTAATCAGCGTTCCCAGCAAACTACTATTGGGGATCAGATAGACATCCACACTGTCGGCTTCGGACGCTTGCAGTTCCAGAATCTCGGTGTTGCTCAGATTGGTCACTGGCCACGTCGCCATCAAGACCTGGCCGGTGCGGTAGGAACCAATGGCCGTACCCTTATCGGCGATGTAGTAGTGGATGCTGCCGTCAGTGTAGGGCAGACCCTCTTTCCAATAATTCTCGTTGCGCTCCAGCTCAATGGAGACGTCTTTGGACAGTTTCGTGGGTTTGAATGGCCCCGACCCCATACCGTTTTCCCATTTCGAGGTGTCAACGCCGGATTCGCCCCACGCCTTGGACATCATTTTGAAGGCGTCGGTCGCAATCATCGAGACGAAATCAGGCGCCGGATTGTTGGTCGCAATTTCCACCGTGTGTTCGTCGATGACGCGCGCGTTCCCGGCAGAATAGTAGGGCGCTATGATGAGGGTTTGCGGCCGGTTCTCCTCCGTATTCACCAGGCTATCCATGCTGTACGCGACATCCTCGGCGGTAACCGGAGTGCCGTCATGCCACATGGCGTTCTCGTAAAGATGGAATACGAAGGTAACGCCGTCCGCCTGCAACTCCCAACTCTCCGCCAAGTCTCCCACGATGTCATACGGGTCGTCCGTTTCCGAGTCGTACTCCAGCAGACCGTTGTAAATGCCCGAAATGTTCTTCACCTGGTTGGTGAACTCATGGGGATGGAAGATCAGGTTGGGGAAAGCATAATCCTGCATCGGCACTATCCCGCCGTATATGCCACGATCCGAGGTTTGCGGCGCCCCGCTGGCCTGGGCCGGCATGGCGGTCGGCGCCGGGGAGTCTCCTGACGTGCTGGCTACCGGCTGGGCCGGTGCGGCACTGTCCCCTGCTGGAACGGTGCTCTCGCTGGGAGCCGTCGACCCGCAGGCCACCAGCACCGTAAGCGCGACGGTCATCGCCATCACTATGATTATCCGACCAGTGAGACGATTCAAAGCACGGTTCAACATTGCAAACCCCCTACGGCAGCGAAAGTCGTGCTGCCAATCGGTTGTCGGTCTTCAGATGGCGCAAGCCTAACAATACGAATTAAAGGTGTCAACCCGATAAATATGTATTGATCAGTGTGAATTTATTCACATTACTACGTTTTTCGTAATATATAGCGCACGATCGACGTGACTTGCGGATGTACGTCAATACCAACAAAAACGCCGGTTGTTCCACCGGCGTTTCCAGCCAATGCAGTCCCCACAACGACGTCTTGCCGTCGCGGGCGTTCGGGCGGCATCAACCCCGATTCAGGTCGGCCTCAATCCGATTGGCGCGGGGCTTCAAAACGGCGTAAAGCGCATCATTCACCGGCGTGGCAACGCCGCGTTCCCTGCCCATGCGAATCACCGTGCCCGTCAGCCCTTCCAGCTCCACGGGCCGGCCCTCGGCAAAGTCCTTGGCCAACGACGCCATGCCTGTCGCCGGGAAGTTGTCCAGTGCGTTCATCGACCATTCAAGAGAATCGGGTTCCAGGGGCGCTCCCGCTGCTTCTCCCACTGCGAGCGCCTCGGCGATCGCTGCTTCGATGGCCGCCCTGGTCTCCGGCACGGTCCTCAACTCGCCGTAAACGCAGCCGCTCGCCGCGCAAACTCCAGCCGAGCCCGAAAGATACGCAAATTTCTTCCACAGCATCCCGGTCATGTTTTCCAGCAGGTCCACCCGCCAGCCCGCGTCTCGGAACATCTGGTAAAGCCGCTCTCCTCGTTCGGTTATCCCCGTGGTACGCTCCCCGAAGGACGCCGATCCGGGCCCTCCCTGGGTCACCGCTCCCGGTTCGCTGATCCGCCCTTCCAAATAAGCCGAACCAATCATCACCCGCTCGGCGCCGTATTCTTCGACCAACCGATCCCCGTTGTCGATGCCGTTCTGCAGCGTCAGCACGATGCTATCCGGCCCCAGCATTGGGCCGATGGCGTGTATCGCGTCATCGTTGTCGTACATCTTCACCGCAAACAGGATCAGCTCTTGCGGGCCCAACGTTGCGGGATTGTCGGTGGCGTTCCCGGGAACCGTGAACACCCCGTCGTTTCCGCTCTCCACGCGCAGCCCACCGCGCTGTATCGCCTCCAGGTGCGGCCCTCGGGCTATGAAGGTCACGTTGTGGCCCGCCCGCGCCAACAATCCGCCGAAGTATCCGCCCACGCCGCCGGCGCCCATTACCGCTATATCCATGCCGTCGCCTCCTGCGCCTTGCCTTTGTCTTTCAAGAATTCACCACGGGGTGACCGAATTCCTCCCGCAGGTCTCGTTTGAGCACTTTGCCCATCACGTTGCGCGGCAATTCGTCCACGAACACCACCGACCGCGGCCGCTTGAACCCTGCCAACCGGTCTCGGCAGAAATCGATGAGGTCCTGCTCGGTGACCCCGCGGTCCGCCGCCACGACCACGGCTCTGACCTCTTCGCCCCACTCCAGGTCCTCCACGCCAATGACCGCCGACTCGGCGACCCCGGGATGTTCCGCCAGGGTCAGTTCCACTTCCTCCGGGGAGATCATCTCCCCGCCGCGCTTGATGAAATCCCGCGCCCGGCCGGACAGGTAGATGTAGCCGTCCTCATCCTGCCAGGCCAGATCCCCGGTGTAGAGCCACCCGCCTTTCAGCGTGTCCCTGGTGGCATCGTCCAGGCGCCAGTAGCCGGTCATCATCCGCGGGCCGCGAGCGACTATCTCGCCGACTTCGCCCTCGCCGACCGGATCCCCGTCTTCGGTGACAATCATCACCTCGACATCGTCCAGGGGCTTGCCGATCGAGGTCAGGCGGCGCAGCTTGGTCTCCACTTCCTCCGCCGTGCCGGTCAGATCATGGTCGTCCGGCGGCAGCATCGTGATGGTGGACGCCGTTTCGGTCTGCCCGAAGGCATTGATGAACCGCGTGCCCGGGAACGTTTCGATAGCCTGCCGAACCACCGGCAGCGGCATCGGTGCGGCCCCGTAGGTGATCACACTCAGTGATGACAGGTCGTAATCGGAAAACTTGGGATGGTCCATGACCATCTTCAGCATGGTGGGCACGAGCATCGCTCGGTCGGCCCGGTATTCCGCGACCAGGCCCAACCACCTTTCGGCGTCGAACTGCGGCATCACCACCAGCGTCCGCCCTCCGAACACCGCCGCCAGGGCCGCCTGCAGCCCCGCCACGTGATACATCGGCACCGTCAACAGATTGGTTTCCTCGACCTCCGGGTCGGCCGGCGCCACGTTCGTCAGCAGGAAAGTGCCGAAGCTGTCGTGGGTCAGCTGCGCTCCCTTGGGAACGCTCGTAGTGCCGGACGTGAACATGATAACGGTGGTCGCGTCTTCGTCGTCTTCGGGAAAGTGAACTTGTTCGGGGTCTGCGTTGGCCAACATGTCATCGTAGGCGTAACCGGCGTTCGCCGCCGGCGCGTCAAGCATGACGATACGTTCCACCGACAGCGACCCGTCGGTCGGAACCAGGGGCAGGTAGCGTTCACCCAGAAACAGCAGGTCAGGTTGCGCGATCCCCAGCATGATTGCCAGTTCTTCCTCTTTGGCGCGGAAGTTGATCGGCACGTAGATCGCGTCCAGTTGCGCCGCCGCGAAGTAAATTTCGATCAGGTGATGGCAGTTGGTCTGCATCGCCGCGACCCGGTCGCCCCGGCCGATACCCAGCTCCGACATTGCATTGGCCAGCCGGTTCACCCGCTCCTGCAACATCTCGAAGCTGATGTGATCGCCGTCAAATATGATCGCCGTGCGTTCCGGAACAATCGCCGACGCGATCATGAGAAATTCGGTCGTGTTCATCCTGTCTCCATGCGCAAATTCTACTCTCTTGACGGCACGCTAGCCGTTGCCGCCAACCGTCGTTCCAAAGCCAGTCCGGCGTCCAGCGGCATTTCGCATCCGTCGCCCCACGCCCGCCTCAACCCGGCGGCAAATCCGGCCGGCAGTTCGGCCAGCCGGCGGGCGGCTTGCCAGGCTGCCGGTACCAGCACTTCAGGCGCCACGACCCGGCTGATCATTCCGTAGGCCATCGCCGCGGCAACGTCAAAGCGGCGCCCGGTATACAGCAGGTCCAACGCCACCGACGGTCCCGCGTTGGCCGGCAGCGTCTGGCTGCCCCCTGCGGCGGGGATCATGCCCAGTTGCACTTCGGGCATGGCAAATACCGTGTCCGACGCCGCGATGCGCAGATCGCCCAGCAGCATTATCTCCACGCCTGAACCGATGCAATAGCCGTGCACCGCCACAATTATCGGCTTGTCCAGCCCGATCAATTGTCCCCAGACATCCCGTTGCCAGCGCGCGTTCCGAGCGATCACCTGCGATGGCGCCGTTCCGAACTCGCTCAGGTCGGCGCCGGCGCAGAAAGCGCGGCCCCGGCCGGTGATGAGAACCGCGCCAATTTCATCGTCTTCGGCCACCGCGTGCAGCGCTTCGGCAAAGTCGTCCCGCATCGCCACCGAGTAGGCGTTCAGCCGCTCGGGACGGTTCAGCGCCAGGTGGGCGACCCGGCTCTCTTTTTCAAAGATGATGGTAGGAAAGGCGACGCTCATTCGCTTACGCCGTCAGTCCAGCGGGATCGCCCGCCGCATCATGTCGTCCAGATCGACCTCCGTGCTGCCGGCCCCAATCTCAGACAGCACGTTGGCGTCGCTCACCGAAAACGTCAGCAGCCCGTGCGCCTCCGCCACCCGATTCACCGCCGGAGGCCGGATGTGCCAGTCGTGATGATGGTTGGCGACTTCAATCCCGTGTACCCCGTCTTCGATGACGATGTTGGGCGTGTAATACCCAGGATGGCAGTAGGTGCGAAACAGGCGTCCGCCGGGCAGGTACAGTTCGGTGCAATGGTACTCGTCGAATGGACTGCTCACCGGACGCACGTCGATCTCCTGTCCCGGGATGATTATCGCCTCGCCGGGGAAGTGCTGCTCCACCACCCGGTGCAAAGCCAGGCCCCAGTCCCGCCGCCAGTGGTCGGTCACCGCGATGCCATCCAACCCGGCTTGCTTGATCTGGGCGATCACCGTTTCTGCAATCTCGGGTGTCGGTTCCTGGAAGGCGAACATCTCGCCGACGTGTGTATGTATGTCCAAGCGTACCGTCATGAACCTGCGACCCCTTAGCGTCCGGTGAAGTGTGGTGACCGTTTTTCGGCAAAGGATCGCAGACCTTCGGCTCGGTCTTCGGTGCTCTGCAGGATGATGCTCAGGTCAGCTTCCAGCCGCAATCCCTGTGCCAGCGGCAGATCTCCGGCGGCCGCGACCGCCTCCTTGGCATATCGCGCCGCGATCGGAGCGGCAGCCATTATCTGCTCCGCGATCTCGGCGGCGGTTCCCGCCAACGCATTCGCAGCCACCACCCGATTCACCAGCCCGGCGTTCAACGCTTCCTGCGCGGTAAGTGTCCGACCGGTCAGCAGCATATCCCGCGCCAACGCCGGCCCAATCAGTCGGGGGAGCCGTTGCGTCAGTCCATCGAACGGGAACCCGTCTCGCGTAGGCTCTCCCGCTCCCAGTAGAGCGCCCTCCGCTGCGACCCGTAAATCGGCGGCCAGGGCGATCTCCAACCCGTGGGCTATGGCGTCGCCGTTCAGCAATGCTAAAACCGGCATGGGCAATTGGGCTACGGCGTTGGACGCGCCCATTCGTTTGAACCACGCCACGCGTTCCGCCAGGTCCGCCTCCAACAGATCGTCGGGCAGCTTCTCCCTACCCGTCGCGAACGTGTCGCCGTTGCCAACAATCGTCACCACCCGCAACTCATCGTCTAGGCTCAGCTCCCGGCAACAGTCCGCAAGATCCTCGGCCACCGTTGCGCTGATGGTAACGCCGGAGTCGGCGCGCGGCAAAGTCAGCATCGCTTGGAAATTAGTCTTCTCGCACCTGATGGTCTGGTAGCGCATTAGTTAAACGGGAATCCTGGTGAATCGGGCCTGATTGCGTCGCTTTATCAGGCCTGCGTATTCGGCTAAAATGGCAAACGCTCTCGGAACACGATCATGGCATTCAGCAAATTATACGACAGTGCCGCCGCTGCGGTGGCCGATATCCACGACGGAGCTACCGTGTTGCTCGGCGGCGTTTCCGGCGCCAACGCTCCCACCGCGCTGGTGTCCGCGCTGGCAGACCGGAACCTCCGGGATCTGACCTGCGTCTGCGACTCGACCTACTACGGGGCCGAGGCTCTGTACCGCCTGGTGGCTGCCGGCTGTGTATCCAGGATAGTTTCACCGGCGCCATTTGGTCCGGGCAGCGAGGACATTGTCCAGAATCTTTGGCGCTCCGGCGACTTGACCGTCGAAGTGGTCCCTTGGGGAACGTTGGCGGAACGCATGCGCTCAGCCGGCGCTGGCATCGGTGGTGTTTTCCTCCCGGTGGGCATCGGCACCCGCTTCGCCGAGGGGAAAGAGATCCGGGTGATCAATGGGGTCGAGTGTGTGTTTGAGACTCCCCTGCGCGGGGATTTCGCGTTGATCAGGGCCTTACGCGCAGATAGCGTAGGCAATCTGGTGTACGCGGGTGCCCAGAGAGGATGGAACTCCGCCGTCGTCTCCGCCGCCCGCGTCGCCATCGCCGAGGTTGATCAGGTCGTCGAAGCGGGTAGCATAGACCCGGAACGGGTGATCACGCCGGGCATCTTTGTTAACCGTATCGCCCGGGCAAGCTCGGCGCCCATCGGATAGCCCACCATGACGCTTGACAGACTGGATGCCCAGAGCGTGGCACGACGGGCCTCCGCCGAAATTGTTCCGGGATCGGTGGTCGCCGTCGGCGGCGGCTGGTCGGCCGCGGTGGCCGATCTTGTCCCCGCGGAAAAGGGCGTGTGGTTTTTGCGGGCGGGAGGGACGCTTTCGGACCTGCCCATCAACGCTGTCGACGCCGGCGCGGTCCTGCGCGGGGGCAATGTAGATCTATCAATCCTGACCGCCGCGCAGGTCGATTCCAACGGAAGTATCGCCGGTTACCATGCCGCGGACTACCCCGGTCCACAGGGACATGCCGGCCTCATCGACCTCGCGGCCGGAGCCCGCCGCGTGGTCGCCGTTTTGCCCCACACCGCCGATGATGGCTCTCCCAACATCGTAGATACCCTGGCCCTGCCGCCTGATGGGGTCCGCTGCGTCGACACGGTCGTGACCGACGTCGCCGTGTTGCGCGTGTCCGAAATCGGACTCACCCTGACCGAAGTGGCCCCCGGATGGTCCGCAGAAGACGTTCGCGCGATGACCGCAGCCTCCATCAGCATCGCTCCTGTCCTGCGGGAGATGGGCTTCGCTTTCCCGCCGGGCAAGTCGCCCAGCAAGGTCTACGCCGACGGCCCATCCGCCATCGCGGACTTGCCCGACGGCGCCACCGTGTTCATCGACGGCTTTGGCGGACCTGGCGGCATGGCCCACCACCTGCTTGTTTCGCTTCGGGATCGGGGCAGCCGCGCTTTGACCATCGTGAGCAACACCGCCGGGATCGCCCGCGTCGTCAGCTTCGGCACTCCGCCAGGACGCACCGCGATCGACCATAGCGTGCTGGTCGAGAACGGTCAGGTCGCCAAGGCCATTGCATCGTTTCCGGTCTCTCCCTCGGTGTCCCGGCCGTCCGAGTTCGAACTGGCCTATCGTCGGGGCGAGGTTGACTTGGAGTTGGTACCCCAGGGCACTCTCGCGGAGCGCCTTCGCGCCGGCGGCGCCGGCATCGAAGCTTTCTACACTCCTACCGGCGCTGGCACCCTCATCGCCGAGGGGAAAGAGAGCCGGGTGATCAACGGACGCGAACATATCCTGGAACACGGCCTGCGCGCGGACTTCGCCCTGATCCGCGCCTGGAAGGCTGACACCCGGGGCAACCTGGTGTACCGGGGCACCTCACGCAACTTCAACGCGGTCATGGCTCCGGCAGCGCGGGTTACCGTGGTCGAGGTCGACGAGATAGTGCAACCGGGTGAGTTGGACCCCGAAGCGGTGGTTACCCCCGGAATATTCGTCCAGCGCATTGTGCGCCGACCCGACGGTTTCACCGGCTACGAATAAGCCGAATGGCCGTCGTCCGGGAGACCCTGATATGAACGACGACAAAGAACGCCTTGACCGGGCCATCATCGCAATGCGGGTGGCAAAGGAACTGCCGGCCGGTTCTTGCGTCAACCTCGGCATCGGGATACCAACGCTGGTCTCCATGTTCGTGGATGACGACAGCGTGGTTTTCTACCACAGCGAAAGCGGCGTGCTGAACTGCGGCCCGCTGGCCGAGGAAGGAAGCGAAGACATCGACCTGATCAACGCCGGCGGCCAGTTCCTCCAGCCTGTCCCCGGCATGGCCTATTTCTCCTCCGTTGACGCTTTCGCGATGATCCGCGGCGGGCACGTGGATGTTACAGTCCTCGGCGCGCACCAAGTTTCGGCCACTGGCGACCTGGCCAACTGGATGCTCCCCGAACGCGGCGTCGGCAATATCGGCGGGGCGATGGATCTGGCCGCCGGGGCCGATACGGTCATCGTCGCCATGGAGCACAACGACCGCAGCGGCAACCCCAAGGTGGTCCAAGAGTGCGACTTTCCCATCACCGGCCGGGGCTGCGTGTCACTGGTAGTGACCGACGTCGCCGTTTTGGAGCCTACAGCCCAGGGAATGGTGCTGAGGGAAGTCGCCCCCGGCTGGACCCCGGAAGACGTGCAGGAAGTCACGGGCGCGCGCCTGATCATCCCTGAATTAGTAGTCGAGTACGAAGTGTAGGGGTCCGGTCACCGATGGGCATGTTCACGATCACCGTTAGTGTCGCCAACCCCCCTGGCGGCGATCATATCGACGTCGATGCCCTCGTCGACACCGGCGCAGCAGACTCCATGTTCCCGGCATCGTTACTGGAAAGATTGCATCTCGCGCCACGTTCCCGGTTGGACTATGTGCTAGCCGACGGCACGGATGTAACGTTCGGACGGGGCCAGGCCGTCATACGCGTGGAAGACCGTGACGGAATATGTCCGGTCATCTTCGGACCCGAAGGCGACGACAACTGTCTTATCGGAGGGACCGCTCTCCAGATTTTGATGCTTTCGGTTGACCCAACCAACGAAGTCCTGATCCCTACGCGTCGCGCCAGACTCGGCTACGGTGGCAGGTTATGATCGACGGATAGCACGCGGCGTTAGCAATCGCCGTCGTCGGCGCACCGCGCTATGCCAACCGAGCCAGCACGGCGAATGGCAGCGAATTTGCTCTGTGGCCCCCCTGCTTAGCGGCATCGTTCGCAGTTTGACTTGCCCCGCCCCTAGTGCTACATTCACTCTACAACTGAACGCCTCACGCGACTCTGGCGGGAGCTTGGGTAAACCAGGCTGAGAGGGCGGCAAAGTTCGTCGCCGACCGTCTGTACCTGACCCGGGTAATGCCGGCGGAGGAACAGCAGGTAGCATGAATTTTGAGCCGCCGGGCATTCGCCAGGCGGTTTCGTCTTTATTGGCGCCCGCCGATAGCCCACCAACGCCGCGGGGCACTACACAGGAGAGTAACAACGATGGCCGATGAACTGGTAATTGGTGGCGTGTCGTTTTCTTCCCGACTGATCGTCGGTACCGGCCGGCATCGCAGCATGCAGGAAATGATCGATTCCCTCGAGGCCTCGGGCACCCAGATGGTCACCGTGGCCATCCGCCGACTCGACCTGGACAATCCCGAACAGAACATCCTCGAGCACATCAACCTCGACAAGTACCACATCCTGCCCAACACCGCCGGTTGCCGCACCGTTGAGGAGGCCTTGTTCGTAGCCCGCCTCGGCCGGGAGGTCGCCCAGACCGACTTCGTCAAGCTTGAGGTGATCCCCGACGCCAAGTACCTGTTCCCCGACCCCAACGGCACCCTCGAAGCGGCCCGCCAATTGGTCGCTGAGGGCTTCAAGGTTTTGCCCTACATACACGCGGACCCGGTCCTGGCCAAGAACCTGGAAGAGGTCGGTTGCGTAACCGTCATGCCCCTGGGCTCCGCCATCGGCTCGGGTCAGGGCATCCATACCATCGAAGAGGTCCGCATCATTCTCGAGAACGCCACGGTGCCGGTGGTGGTGGACGCTGGCTTGGCCGTCCCCTCCGACGCTTCGAAAGCGCTGGAAATGGGCGCCTCCGCCGTCCTCGTCAATACCGCCATCGCCCAGGCCGAGAATCCGGCCATGATGGCCGACGCCTTCCGCAAAGGCGTGGAGGCCGGCCGGCAGGCCTATCTGGCCGGTCGCATACCCGTGCGCACCGAGGCCATCGCCAGCAGCCCTCCCACCGATGTCCCGGAACCGGTCGCGGCCGCCTGAGCGACGCCCATGGGCGCGAGCCTACCCAACCCCTGCCTGTGCCTGGTCACCGACCGGCGCGTTTGCCCGCCGGACGAGTTGTCCGGAAGGGTTTCAGCCGCCATCGCCGGCGGAGTGGATTTAGTCCAGCTTCGCGATAAGGAGGAATCCGGCGGCGCGCTCCTCGAACTCGCCACCGCTTTGGCGGGTGTCACGCATGGGTCCGCAATTCTCCTGATAAATGAGCGGGCCGACGTAGCCATAGCCGGCGGCGCGGACGGTGTACAGCTGGGAGAAGCGGCCATGCCCACGAATTTCGTGCGCCCAATCCTTCCCCAGGGGTCGATGATCGGTCGGTCGGTGCACTCGGTAGACAGCGCAACCCGGGCCCAGGCATCCGGCGCGGATTTCCTGCTGGTCGGCACCATGTTCGCCACCCGATCCCATCCCGGCGAGGAGCCGTCCGGACCCGGACTGCTGGAGCGCATCCGGTCGGCGGGCGTGCAAACGCCGCTGCTGGCCATCGGCGGCATCACCGCCGACAATGTCGCCCAGGTGATGCAGGCCGGCGCAGACGGCGCTGCCGTTATCACCGCCATTCTTGCCAGCGACGACCCCGAACGGGCGGCATCTCGAATTAAGTCGGCCATGCACGACGCGGTCGGGGGCATCGGCGAAAACCGGCGTCCCGGTAGCCGCTACACTACGAGCCGGAGGTGAGCGCCGGAATGATCACTCTGCAAGTCAATGGCAAGCCTCGCGATATCGACGAGGGCCTCAACCTCCAGTCCTATCTGGCAACCATCGACGTCAACATGCGGTTCATCGCCGTGGGTTATAACGGCCAGGTAGTTCGCAAAGAGGACTTCGAGAAGGTGGCACTCCACCCGGGCGACGCCCTGGAAATCGTCCGCCCCGTGGGCGGCGGCTGATCTCATGTCCACCGATTCGGGCGGCGCTGACGCCGCCCTGGATCAGCTCTTCGAAACCATTGCGGACACCAACCCGGATCGCGTGGATGGGTGGATCCGCGACGAGCCCGGTCATTGGGGCTTTTTTGCCGGCCAGGCGGTGCTGGCCGTCCGTAACCTGGTAGACCGCAGCTTGGAAGAACCGGAGAGGCGCTACGTCTGGCATCGAATGTGGCTCGTCCTCCAGAAGCGTCGGGCCGATCTAGAAACGTGGCACACCTGACCTTATCCGATTGGCCGGCGTTGCAAACTGCCTGTCCCATCAGCCGGTTCGGGCAGTTGAGGGATTGACGTGGTTCCTCTCCCTTCCCTTTCTTCCAGGCGCTCGCCAATGGTTTAGGCGACTTGCCCCAGCCGACCACGCGACGCGTCGGTTAGGCCTGCGGCGGTATCGTTACGCCACCACAGCTATCGATTCGATCTCCACAACGTAGGCCGGGTTCGCCAACTCGCTGACAACTAGCAGCGTGCTGGTGGGTGGATTGCTGGGGAACAGTTCGCCGCGGACTGCCCGCACCGCCGGCCCGTGTTCAATGCCAGTGACGTAGGTGGTGGTCTTGACTATGTCGGCCAGGGTTCCCCCCGCCGCTTTCACCGCGACCTCGATGTTCCGCCAGATCTGCCGGGTCTGCGCTTCCGTGTCCCCCGCCCCGACTACGTTGCCGTTTTCGTCCTGTGCGACCATGCCGGCAATGTAAACGGTGTTGCCAGCCTTCACCACTGCGGTGAAACCTGAAGGTGAGGGGTCCGCGATCCCGCTGGGGTTCATGTACGTGCTGTTGGCCATCAGAAAGCCTCCATTTTGTGGTTCGTTCGGATTATACCGTTGCCGGCGCGATGCCGGGGTCGGATTGCGCTTCGGTTGCGCGGGGCGGCAGGCGCGGCGCTTTGGCCAGGAGGATCAGCAACCCGGCGCCGGCATACATCGCCATCAGTACGATGAAGACGGCGCTGTAGCTGTGGGTGAACTCGAACAGGTAACTGCCGAAAACCGGCGCCACTCCGAGCGCTGTAGTCTGCAGCGGCCCCAGCGAGCCCAGGATCGCGCCAAAGGACCCGCGCCCGAAGTACTGCGCCAGGAGCATGTGCTCCAGGGTGCCCACCGTATTCGAGAAAAATCCCCACAGCACGGCGAACAGATAGGCCGTCCAAAGCGAGTTGACCCCGGTCGCCAGGAACAACCCGGACACGACGGCCCCGGCGATGGTGAGCACCATGCAGGGCCGCGGCCCGAGTTTGTCTGCCAGGAACCCCCAGGCCAAGGTGGTCAGCGCCAGAACCGCGCCCAGGCTGCCAACTCCCACCGCCTGCGGATTCGTCAACCCCGGCCCTGATTCGCTGACCAGGAACGGTACCAGGATGTAACCCAAGCCCGCCGACGCTGTCACGGCCAGGACGGCGGTACCCGCGATGCACCAGTAAGCGCGAGTGCGCATCGCCTCGCGGGCCGTCCAGCTGAACTCCTGTACCGGCCCCTGGGCTCGCCCGCCCGCCCGCCGGTCCGCGCCTCGCCGGAGCGGCTGAACCGGTGCGGCGGTGGGCCGGTCTCCGTCGGGCAACATGCCTATCTCTTCGGGCGCCCGGCGCATGATGAAGAAAATCGGTACTGCCAGCGCCAGCATGAACAATCCGACGTAACCGTAGGAGGCGCGCCAACTGTGCGTTACCGCGATCAGGGAAATTATCTGGATGTTGATGGCGCCGCCCACGGGCCGCGCCATGCCATTGATGGCGAGGGTCACCCCCCGCCGGCGGCGGAAGAAATTGATCGTGGCTGTCCGGGGCACGATGCCGATCAGGAACGGGTTGCTCAGCGCCCTGGCAATAATGTAAGCCGTGAAGAATTGCCACAAGGTGTCGGTGTTGACCGCAGACATAGCCAGCAACGCGCAGCCGACCGCCAAGAGTCCCATGGTAGTCAGGACACGGGGACCATAGCGGTCGGCCAATGCGCCGGCAATGGGAGCCAGGCCACCGGAAACCCAGGTGCCGGCCGTCACTGCTAGGGATAGGGTGCCGAAGTCCCAGCCGGTATCCTCCACGATGTACACCTGAATGGCGCCCATGACCACCTGGGAAACGCTGGCTCCCGAGGCGGAGGTAAGGCAGGCCATGCTCAGCACCAGCCATCCGTAATAGAAGGGGACCCGCGGATACCAGGCCAGCAGGCGACGAAGGGATGACTTATTCAGGAACAACCTCAGAGGGGACGGACCCCGGGGTGACGCCGTCAGCGCCCAATCCTCCGGGCAATATCAATGCGACCGCAATATTACTCCCATTCGGGGAATAGGTAAAATGACGGAGCAAAAAACAAACCGGGGCGGTTATGGTAACCGCCCCGGTCCAAATCCCGGAGGGAGTATTGCCGGGGACTAGAAGTCCATCGGCGGGGCCGCCGGCATCGCCGGGGTCGGGTCAGGGATCTCGGTGATCATGGACTCGGTGGTCAGCACCATGGCCGCCACGGAGGCCGCGTTCTGCAGCGCGGAACGGGTCACCTTCACCGGGTCGATGATGCCGCGCTCGAGCATCGGGCCAAACTCGCTGACCTCGGCGTCGTAGCCGTAGTCATCGGACTGGTCCTTGACGTCGTGCAGCACAACGGCGCCTTCGCCACCGGCGTTTTCGACGATGATCTTCAGCGGCTGCTCCAGCGAGTACCGGATGATATTGAGGCCAACGATCTCGTCACCGGTCAGTCCGGTCACGCCTTCCAGCGCGCGCTGGGCACGAACCAAGGCGACTCCGCCGCCGGGGACGATGCCCTCTTCCACCGCGGAACGGGTGGCGGACAGCGCGTCTTCCACGCGGGCCTTGCGCTCCTTGAGCTCGATCTCGGTGGCAGCGCCAACCTTGATCACCGCGACGCCGCCGGACAGCTTGGCCATCCGTTCCTGCAGCTTCTCGCGGTCGTACTCGGAGGTGGTGTCTTCGATCTGGGCCTTGATCTGGTTGATGCGGGCCTGGATCCCGTCTTCGGAACCGTGACCCTCAACGATCGTCGTGTCGTCCTTGGTGGAGGCGACGCGGCGGGCGCGTCCGAAGTCGTCGATGGTGGCGGAGTCCAGCCGGCGGCCGGTCTCTTCGCTGATCACCGTGCCACCGGTCAGGATGGCAATGTCTTCCAGCATGGCCTTGCGGCGGTCGCCGAAGCCGGGGGCCTTGACGGCCAAGACGTTCATGATGCCGCGCAGCTTGTTGACGACCAGCGTGGCCAGGGCCTCGCCGTCCACGTCCTCAGCGACGATGACGGCGTTCTTCTGACCGACCTGGAGCAACTTCTCAAGGGCGGGGACCAGGTCAGCAACGGCCGAGATCTTCTTGTCGGTGATGATGACGTAAGGATCGTCGACGGCCGATTCCATGCGATCGCTGTTGGTGATGAAATAAGGAGAGATGTAGCCGCGGTCGACCTGCATGCCTTCCACGTACTCGATCTCGTCGGTCAGGCCGCGGGACTCTTCCACGGTGATGACGCCGTCCTTGCCGACCTTCTCCATCGCTTCGGCGATGGTCTCGCCGATCGCGTCTTCGTGGGCGGACAGGGAAGCAACCTGCCCGATGCGCTCGCGGGTCTCCACGGGCTGGGACATCGACTGCAACTCGATCACGACCTGGCCGACCGCGCGCTCGATGCCGCGCTTTATGGCCATGGGGTTCGCGCCAGCGGTGACGTTCTTGAAGCCTTCGTGGATGATCGCCTGCGACAGCACGATGCTGGTCGTGGTCCCGTCCCCGGCAGCGTCGTTGGTCTTGGTGGCGGCTTCCTTGAGCAACTGCGCGCCCATATTCTCAAAGGCGTCGGGAAGCTCAATTTCCTTGGCGATGGTCACGCCGTCGGAGCAGACCTGCGGCGGGCCGAATTTCTTGTCCAGCACGACGTTGCGGCCGCGTGGGCCCAGGGTAATCTTAACCGAGTCGGCCAGGGTGTCGATGCCGCTTCGCAGCAACTTGCGGGCATCTTCGGAGTATGCCAACTTCTTTGCGGGCATTGCGTTTCTCCTCAGTAGGGTGTGTGCGATTCTCGAACGGTTGGTGCTAGCCGATCTTGGCGAGCACGTCGGACTCGCGCATGATCAGGTACTCTTCGTCGCCGTCTTCGTACTCAGTACCGGCATACTTGGAATAGATGACCTTATCGCCTACCGACAGTTCCATGGGGATGCGGGTGCCGTCATCGGAGGGGCGACCCGGGCCCACGGCGACGACCTCGCCTTCCTGCGGCTTCTCCTTGGCGGTGTCCGGCAAAAGAATGCCGCCTCGGGTCTGCGTTTCCTGCTCCATGGGCTTGATGACGATGCGTTCGCCAAGTGGTGTGAAAGTGGCCACTGAATGCCTCCTTGCGTGGTGTTGTTGGCTTGGATTACGCCGCGATCCCCATCGGGGAAGCGGCTACTTCTTGCGTGCGTAGTCTGTGGTATAGAAACCGGATCCCTTGTAGATCACCGGCACCGGATGGAACACGCGTCGCGCGACGCCGGAACACTCGGGGCATTCCCCTTCCGACGATGCGCCGAAACTCTGCCTCCGGTCGTACTCGTACCCGCAGGTAGTGCATCGGTAAACGTACCTTGGTATGGTAACCTCCTTGCATCGGCCGGTACGTGTTCGGCCGGCTAGGCTCGACATCTATTTTGGCCGGCCCGTAACCGTTTTCCAATGGTGTTAATGTTAAAATTGCGTTGGAAATCGCTGCACTCTGGATGAAATCGGCCATCCCATGGTGACCCGCCACTTCAACGCCAATTCCATCGCGCGAACGATTGACGCCAACGGCGTCGAGCTTCAGCCCGAGCTGGAAGGCATCCTTCGTAACGCCGTCCGCGCCCTGGGCGGCAGCGCCGCCGTGGTTGCCACCTGGGACGACGCCATGCGCCGTTTCGTGATTACCGGAGCCTACGGGCTGGACGGCCCTCAAATCGCCCGCATCCGTCCCCTGCTCAACGAGGCCATTCCCGACCTCGCCCTGAGCCGGGAGCAATTCGCGCTCCTGTCCGCGCTGTTTCCCCAATCGGCCCTGCCCGTTTCCACCACCGGGGAATTGCAGAACCCGGTGATGGCCGTCCCCTTGTACACCAACGACGAGACCGTCGGGCTGATCTTCGTGCTCCGCTCCTCCGATGCCGCAAATTTCTCCCAACTCGATCCGCCCGTCCTGGCCGCCTTCGCCGAGCAGGCCGCCATCGCCGTGCAATCGGCCCGCCTCGCCCACCTCCTGACCCAGGAAAAGCGGCGCGTGGAATCGATCCTGGATGGGAGCGCTGACGGCATCTACACCGTGGACGCCGACCGCCGCATTGTCAGCGTCAATCCCGCGATGGAACGCCTATTGGGCCGCCCCGGAGAAGAATTGCTGGGACTGCCTTGCGCCGTCGCCCTGAACTGGCGGGACCGGGAGGGTCGCCCCGTCTGTCCCGGACGCTGCCCGATGCTTCATGCCCATCAATCCTCTGCCGGTTCGGACGGCAACGTGACCGAGATCGCCGCGGCCGCCCGGTCCTCCACCGGCCAGCGCACCGAGGTTGCCCTGGTGTATTCCGTGGTCCGATCCCCCGAAATGGCCCCACTCAACGCGGTGATCAACGTCCGCGACATGACCCGCGTGCGCGAAACCGAGGAGATGCGCTCAACCTTCCTCTCCATGCTGGAACACCAGCTTCAAACCCCTCTGGCGATCATCAAGGGCTACACCAACACCCTGTCCCGACCCGATGCCCGATGGGACGACGACGCCGTTCGCCGTAGTTTCGAGGCCATCGAGGAAGAGACTGACCGCATGAGCCAACTGATGGAGCGCCTGCTGCTGGCGTCCCGCCTGGAAGCCGGGGCTCTTCCCCTCAACTCTGAGCCGGTTGACATGGCCGGCCTCGCCCGGAGGGTGATCGAGCGCATGCAATCGACCTCTGACAAGCATCGCCTTTCCTCACGATTTCCCGACGACCTGCCAGCCGTGACCGGGGATCCCGCTCTGCTGGAACAGGTGTTGGTCAACCTGGTGGACAACGCCATCAAGTACTCTCCTGCCGGGGGCCCGGTCCAAGTTTCCGGGACGCAGGACGCCAGGGGCTGCGTCAGGGTAACGGTCACCGACACCGGCATGGGCGTACCCCGGTGGGAATCGCGCCGTATTTTTGAACGCTTCCACCGCTCCCGGACCCAAACAACCACGCTGTCCCGCGGCATGGGCCTGGGGTTGTACATCTGCGACGCCATCATGCGCGCCCATGCCGGCGAAATCTGGGTCAACAGCGCCCCCGGAGACGGCTCCGCATTCTCCATTGTTTTTCCCGACGATGCCGGTGCGCTCCTATGACCGTTGGAGATCGGCGCACCATCATGGTCGTGGACGATGAACCCCACATCGTGCGCTTCACCGCCATGAACCTGGAAGTCGAAGGCTACAACGTCGTAACCGCCGCGAATGGAGCCCAGGCGCTTGAAACGCTGGACAACGGCGATCCCGTCGATCTGGTGGTTCTCGACGTCATGATGCCAGAGATGGACGGGTTTGAAACCCTCCGGCGCATCCGGTCCGGTTCGTCGGTGCCGGTCATATTCGTGACAGTTCGGGGAGACGAGTCCGACCGCGTGGCTGGTTTGGACTTGGGAGCCGACGACTACATCACCAAGCCTTTCAGCCCCAGGGAACTGGCCTCACGGATTCGGGCCCTGTTTCGCCGTATCGAGGCGACCGAGCCGCCCCGTCTCCAGCAAGTGATCGTCGACGACTGGCTGACCATCGATTTCGACCAGAGCCGGGTGCTGGCCGGCGGTCAGGAGATGCACCTCCGTCCCACCGAATATCGCCTGCTTTACCAGATGGTCAGCAACGCCGGGCAGCTTCTCACCCACGACACGCTCCTGGAACGGGTGTGGGGCCCGGAGTATCGTGGAGAGCACCAGTACGTGCGAACCTACGTCACCTACCTCCGGCAAAAGCTGGAGCGCGACCCCCGCAAACCCGAATACATCCTCTCCGAGCGCGGTCTCGGCTACCGTTTCCGCGACCTCGGTCGCTGACCCCGGGCGGCGGCGTTACTGCTCGCCTCGCCAGGCGTAGCGCTTACGTACCGGGTCACCCGCCGGCGTTCCGCGCCATCGCGATTTCTCTGGCGGTCTCCTCCGGGGGAACATCCGTCAGCGTGATTCTATCCACCCACTTTACGCTGGCGTAGCAGGCCTGCCCGACGCTCACCAGGCGACACGGTCCGCCATGCTCCTCGGGCAGGTCCGCGCCGTTCAGCCTGGTCGCGAGCAGGACGCCGGAAGGATCGTCCAACGGAACGCCCACACGGAAATCGGCCGCCGCAATCGCCGCATACCGGGCATCCGGTAACGGCTTCACGATGGCGAGCAGGGCAGCCAGCGGCACGCCTTCCCACGCCTGACCCGGCGCCGACCAGCCTTCCACGCACTGAAAATCGTCTACGATGGTTTGCCCCGTCAACTCCATCAGTTCCGCGGAGCTAAACACCTTCGGTTGTCCTGCCAACCCGTCCACTGTCAGTCCCGGCCAGACCTCGGTACGGCCGTGATGGTTGTCAAAAACGGGCAGGCCGTCCAACACGGGCGCGTGTTCGGATTGCGTCATGATCGCACCTCCCGGCTAAACCGGCGTTCCCCGCGTCATCGTCACAGCAACCGCGACAATCAGGATCGTGAGCAGCACGTTGATCCGGGCTATCCATACCACCGCCTTGCGGAGCGCGGGCAGGTAGCCGGGCGGCTCGGCGCCCCCCTGCATCGCCTCAATCAGACGGTTGGTGTACGGCCCGATGATGAAGTCGTGCATCGCGCTCAGCCAGATCACGACCGCCACCAGCGCCACCTTGAGCTGGAGCGTCGCCGCAAAGTGCCCGCCCAGGCTGAAAAACTCGGCAAACCCAATCCCGTAGCGCGTGGGCAGGATGTACAGCCCGGTGGCCACCAGCAGCACGATGCAAATCCACGAAATCACTCTGAAGCGGCGCGCCAGGGTGCCGAGCATATCCGGAGGAAGCACCGGCGTCTGGCCGGGTGGGGGCGCAAATCTCCGCAACACCGGGATCAGCACCAACGCCAAGAACAGGCTGCCGCCGATCCAAACGATCGCCGATGCCAGGTGGATGAACACTGCCGCTTGATACATTTCTCGTGGTCGCCTGGGACCGGGGTTTCCCGTACCGGATCCGCTCTGCAATATCAGCATACACCCATCCATTCGAGGTTGAACGCTCGGCGTCCGACGGTTATGCTGTGGCCGAACCCGACCAACAGGGGGACAGCGTCGGCAGTCCGTCGCCACGCTTCCCCGGAGATGAAGTCATGCGATTGGAAGGCAAGGTCGCCATCGTCAGCGGCGGCGCTCACGGAATGGGCGCCGTGGAATCCCGCCTGTTCGCGCGCGAAGGCGCAAGGGTAGTCATCGCCGACATCCGGGCCGATGATGGCCGGCAGGTGGAAGCCGAAATCAACGAGGCCGACGGCGAGAGCATCTACGTCCACACCGACGTGACCAGCGAAGACGCCTGGGCCAACGTTGTCGCGCAGGCCGTTTCCCGCTTCGGACGCCTGGACATTCTCGTCAACAACGCCGGCATCAGCAGCCGCGCCGTCCCGGACGACGACAGCCTGGAAGCCTGGTCCCGCATCATGGACATCAACTCCACCGGCGTCTTCCTCGGCACGAAACACGCCGTCGCCCAGATGCGGCAGAACGGCGGCGGGTCCATCGTCAATATCTCGTCAATCGCCGGCTTGGTCGGCATGCTCAGCGGCCATCCGGCCTACAATGCGTCCAAGGGCGCAGTCCGAATTTTCACCAAGGCCATGGCGGTTCGCTACGGCACGGAGAACATCAGGGTAAACTCCGTCCATCCCGGCTACATGCCGCCCATGATGGGGAACATTTCCACAGAAGACGTGCGCGACGGTCGGCGTACCATGATCGAAGACCAGGTGCCCATGGGCCGTGAAGGGCGCCAGGAAGAGGTCGCCAACGCCGTGCTGTTTCTCGCCAGCGATGATGCGTCCTACATCACCGGCGCCGAGTTGGTCGTTGACGGCGGTTTCACAGCCCGCTGATCTCGTCGCGCGACTGTCCTCATTGAACCCTCGATCCGGGAACCGTCGATCCGGCGCAACGGTCGTTAGAAAGGAGAAAACGGTTTGCCGATTACCGAGGTAACCATCATTCGCCGTTGCGCTGACTGCTCCGCGCAGACCGGAACCATGACGGTCAAGAAGGACAACATGCGGCTCATGACCAACGAACTGGCCTGGTGCGATGACTGCGGCGTGGAAACCCGCGAGACCCGCGACATCGCGGAGCGCGAGGAAACCGTCACGGCTGAACAGGCCAGCTACCCCGGCAATCCCGCGGTGGCCGACGTGTCCTCCGCCGAGTTTCGCCGCCGTCGCAGCGCGGGCATCAGCGTCTAGCCGGCCGGCTAGGGAGCAGTTTATGTTTGCGGCAGACGCTATCCTCGAATTGCAGAGCTTGGTTGCTTCGGAGTCGGCTGACGCCGTCGGCGGGGATTTCGACCTCGCCACCGGCGCGCTCCTGGTGGCATCCACCGACGACCCCAACGTTGACATCGACGGGTGCCGCGACAACCTCGATCGCATGGCCGACGCCGCCCGGTCGCGGATGCCTGCGGACCCTGGACCCTTGGAGGAGCTCAACGCGATTACCGATCTGCTCTTCGGCGTGATAGGTTTCGCCGGCAACCGGGACGACTACTACGACCCGAACAACTCGTACCTGAATCACGTGCTGGAGCGACGGTTGGGCATCCCCATCACCCTCTCCCTGTTGTGTATCGAAGTCGCCCGGCGTGCTGGAGTTCCGGTTCTGGGGATCGGTATGCCGGGTCACTTTCTAGTCCGCCACCGAGACGAAGAAAACTATTTCGTCGACGCCTTCAACGGCGGGCTTCTCATGAATCGGGACGAATGCGGCGCGGTCATGCGGCAGGCCGCCGGCGATTCCACCCGCCTTGAGGAGCAGCACCTGAACCCGGTGACTCCTCGGGAAATCCTGGCTCGCGTCCTCCGCAACCTGAAGGCGGTCTATTGGGACCGCGAGGAATTCGACCGCTGCATCACCACCATCGGCGCGCTGATGGCGGTATTGCCCGACAGACCCGAGGAACAGCGCGACCGCGGTGTCGTGCACCTCAAGGCCGGCAACCATCAACAATCCGCGGATGATTTCGCCGCGTATATTGAAGCAGCACCCCAAGCTGACGATATCGAGACCGTCAGGAATGCGCTCTCCAGATTGAGGGGTTCGCAGTCCTGAACCCATATAACCCATCCCAAAAAATGGAGCGCGATAATGCTTCGATACTTACTGGTCGGACTCGGCATATTGCTGGTAATCCCCCTGGCGTGGTTCGCCTGGTGGCTCCTTAGCCCGCTGTTCATCACGACGGAAATCAGTGAAGACTTCCCGTTGGCCTCCCGCGCCGTTGTCCCCTCCAACATGACCATGGCGGAAGTAGAGGACGCCATGGCCGCAGCGGCCAAGTTGGAACGGCCGGTAGACGAGGGCATGCCCGATTCCTCGGGCTCCGCAGGTTCTCAGGCTCAGCCGCAGGCGGGTCTCACCGGTCAGTTCCGCGGCGCCGATTCCTTCCACAAGGGCTCCGGCACGGCCACGGTTTACGATCTGGGATCGGACGGCGGGCACATTCTCCGGCTGGAGGACTTCCGCGTTACCAACGGCCCCGATCTGCGCGTGTTGCTGGCCAACTCCGCCAACCCGGAGAGCCACTCCGACCTGGAGGACGCGGGTTACGTGGAGCTGGGCAAACTGAAAGGCAACGTCGGTTCCCAAAACTATGTCATCCCGGCGAGCGTTTCGCTGGCTGATGTCCAAAGCGTGGTCATATACTGCCATCCGTTCCGAGTGGTTTTCAGCGTCGCCTCGCTCGAGACCTCGTCGGGATAATCCACCAGTGAGGGCCGAACCGTGGCTTACCTGCCGATAGAAGAGTACGGAATCGTCGGCAACATGCGAACTTGCGCCCTTATCGGGGGCAACGGGTCGGTGGACTGGTTCTGCTGCCCGGACTTCGATTCGCCCAGCGTGTTCGGCGCGATCCTGGACGACAAGAAGGGTGGGTACTTCAAGATCGCCCCCCTTCTCGACGCCCCGCCGGTGCAGCGCCAGGTCTACTGGCCTGACACCAACGTGCTCATCACCCGGTTCCTGGCCGAAAACGGCGTCGCCGAGGTCATTGACTTCATGCCGGTGGCGTCGCCTTTGCGCCCCCATCACCATACGGAATTGATCCGCCGCGTCAATTGCGTTCGCGGCGTGGTCCCGTTCTTCATGGAATGCTATCCCGCGTTCAATTACGCCCGGGACAAGCACCGGGTGGAGATAAACGAGAACGGGGCCGCGTTCATTTCAGACAACTTGGGCCTGCAGTTGTCCACCGATATCCTGCTGGAGCAACACGAGGGCGGCGTCCTCGGCGCGTTCGTGCTCAATGAAGGGCAGTCCTCTACGTTCTCGATTGGCGTGATGGGCGACGACACCGTCGACTACCATCCTCCCTCCGAACGGGAAAGCTCCGCCCTCTTCGAGGAAACCGTCTCCTACTGGCGGAACTGGCTTTCCCAGTGCACCTACAAGGGTCGGTGGAGAGAGAAGGTCGAGCGTTCCGCCCTCGTCCTCAAACTCCTCACTTACGAACCCACTGGCGCCATCATCGCCGCGCCAACCTGCAGCCTCCCCGAAGAGCTGGGAGGCGTGCGCAATTGGGACTACCGCTACACCTGGATTCGCGACGCCGCCTTCACCCTGTACGCGCTGCTCCGCATCGGCTTCACCAACGAGGCCAGTCAGTTCATGCACTGGCTGGAGGCCCAGATCGATCCCTTCGATGGCGATTGGAGCAATATCCAGATCCTCTACGGCATCGACGGACGCCGCAGTCTCGACGAGGTGACCCTTGACCACCTGGACGGCTATCGCGGCTCGAAGCCCGTTCGCATCGGTAACGGCGCCTACGACCAGCTCCAGCTGGATATCTACGGCGAGCTGATGGACTCCGTTTACCTATTCAACCGGTACGGTGAGCCCATATCCTTCGACTTCTGGACCAAACTCCGCCAGATGACCAACTGGGTCTGCGACAACTGGCGGCTGGCCGACGAGGGCATCTGGGAAACCCGCGGTGGTCGGCAACAGTTCGTATACTCCAAGTTGATGTGCTGGGTCATGCTGGACCGCGCTATTAAGCTATCCGAGTTGCGCTCGTTCCCGTCGGAACGGCAGCTTTGGATATCCACTCGCGATGAGATTTACGAAGAAATCCAGAGCCGCGGCTGGAGCGAGAAACGCCAGGCTTTCGTCCAGCACTACGGCAGCGAGTCGCTGGACGCGTCCAACCTGCTGATGCCGTTGGTCTTCTTCATGTCTCCAACCGATCCCCGGATGTTAAGCACCATCGACGCTATTAACCTCAGCCCGCAGCAGGGCGGCCTCGTGTCGGACAGCCTCGTTTATCGTTACAACCACGAGCAGTTCGCCGACGGCCTGGCCGGACACGAGGGTACATTCAACATGTGCACTTTCTGGCTCGTGGAGGCGCAGACCCGCGCCGGCTGGGGGGACCCTCGGCGTCTGGATCAGGCCCGCCTGATGTTCGAGAAGATGCTGGGTTACGCCAACCACCTGGGCCTGTACGCCGAGGAGACCGGCCCCCGCGGCGAGGGCCTCGGCAATTTCCCCCAGGCTTTCACGCACCTCGCCCTGATCAGCTGCGCGTTCAACCTTGACCGTGCGCTGTCCGGCATCCGCTGACCAACAAGGAGCGCCAAGCATGCCAATCGAACAGGTGTCACCCGGCCTGGAACGGATCATAGGTTTAGATCAGGAAGTCGAATGGCTCGCCAGCGGTTTCGGCGGCGACGGTTCGGCTCTCGGCGTGCCGTGGTGGCCGGCCGAGGGTCCTGTCTGGTTCCAGGAGGGCGGCTATCTCCTGTTCAGCGACATCGGCGGCAACCGCCGCATGCGCTACAACGACGCCGACGGTCTGTCCGAGTTTCAGTCTGGGACCAACGAGGCCAACGGACTCGCCCGGGATCCGCTGGGCCGGCTGCTCGCCTGCGAACACGACGCCCGCCGCGTGACCCGGCAGGAGGCCGACGGCGGGATCACCGTCGTCGCCGACAACTACCAGGGCAAGCGGCTCAACCGTCCCAATGACCTGGTGGTCAAGTCCGATGGCGCCGTCTATTTCACTGACCCTTACCGCGATACCTACCCCGGCATGGAACTCGGGTTCGCTGGGGTGTATCGAGTATCTCCTGACCTCAGCGACATCGCGCTGCTGATCGACGATTACGTCGGGCCCAACGGGATCTGTTTCTCCCCGGGCGAGAGCATCCTGTACGTCAACGATTCCCGGGTGGGCCTCATCAAAGCCTGGGACGTTCGCCCCGACGGGGGTATCGAAAACGGGCGCCTACTGTGCGTGCTCGCCGACGAACGCCCCGGCGTGCCCGACGGCATGAAGTGCGACCTCGAAGGCAACATCTACGTGACCGGCCCCGGCGGCGTCTGGATTGTCGCTCCCGACGGGCATCATCTCGGCACCATCGCCCTGGGCGACGGCAGGCGCGCCACCAACGTCGGCTTCGGCGGGGGCGACTGGAAGACTCTCTACATCACCACCTTCGAAGAGCTTGGCCGGGTTCGCGTGAATATTCCGGGAGTGCCCGTGCCGCGTATCATCTGAGTGGCCGGGCAACCACAATGAAAAGGGCAGGTTCGCGGACCCGCCCTTCCCAGTTTGTGCCTTCTCTTTCCGACTATCTCCCGGTGCGAATGTAGTCCGCCACCTTCTCGCCGATCATTATCGTCGTGGCGTTGGTGTTCGCCCGTATGCAGTCCGGCATGACCGAAGCGTCGGCCACCCGGATGTTCTCCAATCCGTGGACCCTGCCCTGCTGGTCAACCACCGCCATGTCGTCGCTCGCCGGCCCCATCTTGCAGGTACCTGACACATGGTGGGACGTGCCCGAGTTCCGCATCAGCCAGTCGTCCAGCGACGCATCCGACGTCAGGTCGGCGTCAACCGGGTTGACCCGGTCGAGCAGGATATCCCGGTACGACTGGTGCTCTCCGATCTCGATACACGTGCGGATGGCTTTGCGCATCCGCTCCAGGTCATACGGCTCCTGGTAGTAGTTGTAGTCCAGGTAGGGGTATTCCGAAGGGTCGTTTGACTTGAGCCTCAGTTCACCCTTGCCTAGAGCCAGTTGCAGGCTCGCGCTGATCCCAATGTAGTTTTCGTCGTCGTCAATGACGACCTGCGCCGGCCGGTGTTCCGAAGTCATCAGCAGCGGCGAAATCTGCATGTCGTTGCGCAGGTACGAGTCCTCCACCGTGTACCTGAGCCCCACCTGGATCGCCGCCGCCTGCACGTCCGGCCGATCCCCGGCGGCGCGAAACAGCACGCACGCCGAAGGATGGTCGCGCAGGTTCTGTCCCACGCCCGGCAGCTCGTGAACCACCGGAATGCCCACTTCGCGCAGGTGGTCCGCCGGACCGACCCCCGACAGCAGCAGCAACTGCGGCGAGGCGATGGCCCCGCTGCTTACCACGATCTGGCCGCCTTCCACGGTGAACCGTTCACCTCCGCTCTCCACCTCAACTCCCACGGCCCGATTCCCGTCGAACACTACGCGGCACGCCTGCACGTTGGCCCGCAGCGTGAAGTTCATGCGATGCCGCGCCAAATTCAGGTAGGCCAGCGCGGTGCTGATCCGGACTCCGTCCAGGGTGTTTCGCGCGCGGGGCGACACTCCGGTCGATTCCGGGTGGTTCTGATCTGGATCGTCGTTGAAACCCAGCGCCACGGCCGCGCTCTTGAACGCTGCGGAGTGCGGCAGCCATTCGTCCTGGCGATACCGGCGCACCGGTATCGGACCGTCCGTGCCATGCCAGTCGTCCTGGAAATCATGGTCATTTTCCATTCGGCGGAAAAACGGCAGCACGCTGGTGTAGGCCCACTCGTCGTTGCCCCATTCGGCCCAGCGGTCGTAGTCCTCCGGAATGCCGCGATACAACACCTGCCCGTTGATCGCCGAGGAGCCTCCGGTGGCTTTCCCGCGCGGGATAACCAGGTCGGTCTGTTGCGCCGTCACCCTCGCGCTGTACGCCCAGCTGTGCGGGCCGTAGGCCGAGAAGAACACGTTGTTGCCCAGCTTCAGGTCATCCGGCAGGTGGTTGAAATCAGGGTAATCGGGCCCCGCCTCGAGCAGCAGCACGCTCTTGTCCGGGTCTTCCGAGAGGCGGGTGGCGATGGTGGATCCGGCCGAGCCGGCGCCGACCACAATATAGTCGTATCGCATCGGGACCTCCTGTTGCAGCGTTTGGTTGATTAGCGTAATACTAGCCGAGCCCGGTTGCACGGGCAAGGAAGCCCTGCACAATCTCCGACCTCATCCTCCGACCTCATCCGACTTCATCCGAGTAGGACGTTCGAGTAGGACGTTTCGCAATCCTTCATCTTCCAAAATACCTGACATCCGCCCGCCATCCCCGCGCTGACCCTGTGCTAGAATCGCTGTGATGACCACCACCTATACTGATTCCCTGGGATACTGGGTGGCCTTGAGCCGCGTTCCCCGTTTGGGCTCTGCCCGCTTCCGCCTCTTGGAGTCCCACTTCGACGGGAACCTGGCGGCTGCATGGACGGCCCCCGCGCGCGAGTTGCGAGCCGCCGGCGTTGGCCGTGCCGTGGCGCAGGCCATCGTCGATGCCAGGCAAACCTCCTCACCGGATCAGGAGTTGTCCCGACTGTTTCACGCCGGCGTTTCAGCAATCAACTGGCACGACGCAACCTATCCGGATCGATTGCGGGAGACCGACGACGCTCCGCCAGTCCTCTACGTTCGCGGCGCCCTTCCGTCAGTTGACCCGCCCTCCATCGCCGTCGTCGGCACACGCCGCCCGTCCGAATATGGATATCGGGTGACCGCTGACCTGTGTTCGTCCCTGGCCGCCCACGGCGTAACCGTGGTCAGCGGCCTCGCTCTGGGAATCGATGCCCGAGCGCACAAGTCCACCGTGGACGCCGGGGGTCTCACCATCGCAGTCTTGGGCAACGGCCTGGACACCGTTTACCCCCGGGAAAACCTACGCCTGGCCGAACGTATCGTCGCTGAAGGCGGCGCTATAATCAGCGAGTTCCCCGTGGGGGTGCGGCCTGAAGCATCACACTTCCCGAGGCGCAACCGCATCATCAGCGGCATGACCATCGGCACGCTGGTTACCGAAGCTGGGGAAACCAGTGGGACGAGGTGGACCGTATACCACGCCCTGGAGCAGAACCGGGAAATCTTCTGCGTACCCGGCAGCGTGTACTCCGAATCCAGTAAACTTACTAACCGCCTCATCCGCGAAGGCGCCAAACTCGTCAGTAATGTCAACGACATTCTGGTTGAGATTGGCCTGGAAACCTCGGAACGGCAGATCGCCCTGGATCTCTCCGCAACGGACCCATCATCAAATGCTCCCGCCAAAACTGGCGACAATGGTCGCGGGCAAACGACGCGCGCGCATTCCCATGATCCGATAGAATGTGAGCCGACCGCGCCGGAACTCCCCGATGCTGACGAAGCCGAACTGCTGCGACACATCGTTAACGACCCGGTGCACATTGACGACCTGGCAACTCTGAGCCGTCGGCCAATAGCACAAGTCAGCGGACTGCTCACCATGCTGGAACTCAAAGGTCTGGTCAGACAAGTTGGGACCATGCATTACCAACTGGTCACCTGAACTGGAGACGAACTCTTCCTATGCCGCCTAAGACAGGAACCTCGGCAAAAACCACGAGGACATCCGGCAAGCCCCGCAGCGGCGGTCAGTCGCGCCGGTCCACCACTCGCGCTGCCGGCAAGTCCGGTTCACCGCAGTCGGCCGCCGAAGGATCGGCGCGTCGCAGCACGCGCATGCCTTCTTCCAAGGGCAAGCGCCTCGTCGTAGTGGAATCGCCGGCCAAGGCCCGTACCGTTGGACAAATCCTGGGCAACAAGTACCTGGTGACCGCCTCGATGGGCCGTCCGGGACTTGCCCAAGTCCACCCTCGGTGTCAACACTGAGGAGGATTTTTCGCCCAAGTACCTCACTATGAAAGACAAGCGAGACCTGGTGAAGGATCTCAAGGCAGCCGGAGCCAATGCTTCGGACATCTTCCTTGCCACCGACCCGGACCGCGAGGGCGAAGCCATCTCGTGGCACCTCCAGGCGGCCGCCGGCTGGGACAAGTTCGAGAAACCCCCCAAACGCGTGGTCTTCCACGAGATCACCAAGCAGGCGGTCGAGGAAGCCTTCGAGCATCCCCGCGAAATCGACATGCAGTTGGTCAACGCCCAGCAGGCCCGCCGCATCCTGGACCGCCTGGTCGGTTACGAGATCAGCCCGCTGCTCTGGCTGAAGGTCAAGCTCGGTTTGTCGGCGGGACGAGTCCAGTCCGTCACCCTCCGCATGATCGTCGATCGCGAACGGGAGATCGGCGCGTTCGTCCCGCAGGAATGGTGGTCCCTGGAAGCGGAACTCCACAAGGATACCGACCCCAGCATCCCATCCAACCTGTTCACCGCGACGCTCCATTCGCGGAAAGGCTCCCGCAAACTGAACATCAACGACGAGGCCACGGCCCGCGGCCTGGAAGCCGAACTGAAGGGCGCCGCCTATTCGGTGGACACCGTGGAAAAGAAGCCGCGTCGCCAACGGCCCGCGCCTCCCTTCATAACCAGCACCCTCCAGCAGGACGCCGGCCGCAAGCTTCGGTTCACCGCCCAACGCACCATGGCCCTGGCCCAGCAGCTCTACGAGGGTTTGAACGTCGGCAGCGAGGGTTCCGTCGGCCTCATCACTTATATGAGGACCGATAGCGTGAACGTCGCCGATACCGCCGTGCGCGAAACCCGCGACTACATCCGCCAGCGGTTCGGCAAGGACTACACCCCGGACAAGCCTCGTGCCTATCGCACGCGGAGCAAGAACGCCCAGGAGGCCCACGAGGCAATTCGTCCCACGTCGGTGGGACGCACGCCCCAGGCCATGGCCACCTTCCTGGACCGCGATCAACTGCGCCTGTATACCCTGATCTGGGAACGCATGGTCGCCAGCCAGATGGCCGACGCCGTGCTTGAAGCAACCACGGTGGAAATCGACGCCCGTTGCGCTTCGTCCTCGGACAGCGTGTTCCGTTTCCGCGCCACGGGCTCGGTCCTCAAGTTCCTCGGCTTCCGCGCTGTATACCTGGAGGGACGCGACGACACCGCCGAAAACAGTGAAAACGCGCTCCCCGAATTGGCCGCCGGCGACGGTCTGGCCAACCAGAAACTCGAAGCCAGCCAGCACTTCACTCAGCCGCCCCCGAAGTTCACCGAGGCCACTCTCATCCGGGAGATGGAGGAAAAGGGCATCGGACGCCCCAGCACCTACGCTCCGACCATTGCCACCCTGGTCGAAAGGGAATATGTCCTGCGCGAGCAGCGCCGGCTCTCTCCCACCGAATTGGGCTGCACGGTCACCGACCTCCTCACCGAGCGTTTCGCCGACGTGATGGCGCCGGAGTTCACCGCCAAGATGGAAGAGGATCTAGACAGCGTGGCGCAGGGCGAGCAGGACTGGGTCCCCATGCTCCGCGACTTCTACGAACCGTTCCACCAGGCGGTCAATCTCGCCGAGCGGGCCTTCACGCCATCATGCGAAAAATGCGGCCAGCCCATGACCATGATGATGGGCCGCTTCGGGAGATTCCTGGCCTGCAGCGGCTATCCTGAATGCCAGAACACCCGCAACATGCGCGACACCGCGGAGCGCCCGCCCGACGAGCCCACCGACGAAATCTGCGAAAAGTGCGAGCGGCCCATGGTCATCAAGACCGGACGGTACGGTCGCTTCCTGGCCTGCACCGGATACAACGCCGATGACAACCCATGCGACAACCGTCGCAACATCGTCACCAAGAGCGACGTGCCGTGCCCGAAATGCGGCGGCGACCTCGTGCAACGCCGCGCCCGGAAGTCCGGTCGCCCCTTCTGGGGATGCGCCAACTATCCGGAATGCGAATTCCTGGTGAACACCGAGCCGCTGCCGGAACCTTGCCCCGATTGCGGCGGTATGCTGATCACGGCTGCCCGCGGCCGCGCCCGATGCAGCGATTGCAAATGGAAAGGCGATCAACCCACGACTACCCCCGCCGAAGATGCGGCGGCGGCCACTCCGGAGTTGGCTGGCGTTGGCGATTAGTCCAGCAGAATCCTCTTCCCGGCCGGTCGATGCGAAGACTTGCTCCCCGGCCGCATCCGATCAGTTGGAGCGCTATTCCCTCTACCTGACCGGCCAGCGCGCTCTGTCCGACAATACCCGCCGCATATACCTCGACGATCTCCACACCTTCCTTGACTATTGCCGACGGAACGGGCACGGTCTGCAAGACATGGACCGCCAGTTGCTGCGCGGCTACGTTGCCTTCCTCGCCACGGTCGGCAGATCGGACGGCGCGCGACCTGCGGGGTACGCCCGAGTCAGCATCGTCCGCAAACTCACCGCGCTCCGGACTTTCTACAACTTCCTCGTCCAGGAGGGCTGGTTCCAGTCCACACCGGTCCCGTCGGCCCGCTCTTTCCCCGTCAAGGTGGAAAAACCGCTGCCCAGCTTCTTGGGTAAGCAGGAAGCCACCCGGCTACTTGCCGCCCCCGACGACGATAACCCGGCCGGGCTCAGGGACCGCGCGATACTGGAAGTCCTTTACGCCTGCGGCGTTAGACTTGCAGAATTGCAGGGCATGGATTTGGGGGACGTTTACCACGACCGCCGGGAAATTCTGGTCCGTGGCAAGGGCGATAAAGAACGGTGGACCCTGTACGGCACCCCCGCGGAGGAAGCGCTGGACCGTTACCTCGAAGACGGCCGGCCTCATTTTGCCGCCACCAGCGACCACGGCGACCCATTATTCGTCAATCGTTATGGTGCCCGCCTCTCCCGCCGGAGCATCGAGAAGATCGTCCGCGACTACGCGGCCCGCGCCGGCCTCAAGGAAGGCATCCACACCCACACCCTGCGTCACAGCTTCGCCAGCCACATGCTCGAGGGCGACGCCGACCTCCGCGTGATCCAGGAACTCCTGGGGCACAGCAGCGTTTCCACCACCCAGCTGTACACCCACATCACCAAGCAAGAAGCCCGCCGCGCCTACATGGACTTCCACCCCTTGGCCGCTTCCTCGGAACCCGAAACACCCGTCGAAGACGACGCCACGCCTGAAGAATGACCTCAATCCTAGTCCTTCATGGGCCCAACCTTAACGCCCTGGGTCGACGGGACCGTCATCACTACGGCGTGCTCACCTTGGACGAAATCAATCGCCGCATTTCCGAACGCGCGCACGCGTTGGGCGTTGACATCGAATGTTTCCAGTCCAACCACGAGGGTGCTTTGGTCGACAAGCTCCAGGAGGGTGCCGGCTCAATAGACGGCGTGGTGATCAACGCGGGTGCGCTGACCCATTACGGCCTGTCCCTAAAAGACGCTCTAACCGACGCCGGCGTCCCCGTGGTCGAGGTGCACCTCAGCAACATCCACGCCCGCGAGGAATGGCGCCGCCATTCGGTGTTGGCCGACACCGCGCTCGCCCAAATTGCCGGGCTCGGTTGGAGAGGCTATACTGCTGCATTGGAAGCGTTGGCAGGCATCATCGGCGACGAGACTGGCTAGCGTCCGTCAATCGCGGTCGACGAACCGCCCGGGGGATTTCTGACATGAGCATCAACTTTGGCGACCTCAACAAGGGCATGGTGATCGATCTCGAAAACCAGCCGTGGCAGGTCATGGATTACGAGCGTCACAAGATGCAGCAGCGGGCGCCCGTGACCCGTATCAAGATGCGGAACCTCATCAGCGGCACCGTCATCGAGCGCACGTTCCAGCGTTACGACACCGCGTTCAGCCTGGCCGAGGTCGACAACCGCGAAACTCAGTACCTGTACACCGACGGAACCAACTACTTCTTCATGGACCAGGAGACTTTCGATCAGCACGAACTTACCGCGGACCAGTTGGGAAACGCGTTGGGCTATCTGACCGAAAGCATGATGGTCGAGTTGGTGCTCTACAAGGGCAGTCCGATCAACGTGAACCTTCCGATCCACGTCGAGTTGAAAGTGGTCGACACGCCACCCGCTTTCAGGGGCGACACCGCGCAGGGCGGTAACAAACCGGCAACCCTGGAAACCGGACTGCGCATCACCGTTCCGATGTTCATCACCCCCGGCACCCGCGTCAAGGTGGATACGCGTAACGGTACCTACTCCGAACGCGTGTCGTAGCCCGTCGCCTCCGGTTTCGCCCCATGCTGTCGCCGATAGTTCACTCGGTCAGCCAGGTGGCCGTCTATCTCAAGGACAAACTTGAGTCGGACGGCCTCCTTTCTCGCCTGACCGTCCAGGGCGAAATCGCCAACCTCCGCACCGTCGCGTCCGGTCACTCCTATTTCACCTTGCGCGAGGACGGCAGCAGCATCCGTTGCGTGATGTTCCGTGGCCGCGCGGGCCAGGAGTACCTGGAGGACGGTCAGGAGATCCTGGCCGGCGGTAATTTCACGTTCTACCCGCCGTCGGGCGAAGCCAACATGCAGGTCGCCGCTGTGCTGCCAGTCGGCGCCGGCGCCCTCGCCCTGGAGTTGGCTCGCCTCCGGCAGCAATTAGCCGCCGAGGGCTTGTTCGACCCTTCGCGTAAGCGACCCGTGCCCGTGTTCCCGCGGGTGATCGGCGTGGTCACGTCACCCAGCGGGGCAGTCTGGCAGGACATCCAGAACGTTGTGTTGCGGCGTTACCCACTGGCAGAGTTGCGCCTGTCCCCCACCGCCGTCCAGGGTGATATTGCCTCCGAACAAATCGCTGCGGCCGTCAGGTCACTCAACGATGAGGGTGTCGCCGACGTCATCATCGTCGCTCGCGGCGGTGGATCCCTTGAAGATCTGTGGTGTTTCAACTCCGAAGAAGTCGCCCGGGCCATCTTTGCCAGCGGTATCCCGATTGTTTCCGGTGTTGGCCATGAGACCGACACGACCATCGCGGATGATGTCGCAGACAGGCGTGCTCCCACCCCTTCGGCGGCTGCGGAACTGGCGACGCCGGACCGCAACCAGCTTATGGTGGATATCTACGGCGCTCGCCAGCAAATGACTTCGCTGATGGCTGGCCACGTTGACCGTCTGCGGTCATCGGTGCTCTCCCAGCAGCAACGCCTCCAGCGGCGCGTCCCCGACGTTGCCTCTCTGCGCCGACGCGTCGACGAGTACGCGGAACGCGCGACCTCGTCGATCCGCCATCGCCACGCTCTGACCGGACGGGACGTCGCATCCTTGGCGAGCAAGCTGGGCGCGTTGAACCCGGCCGACACCTTGCGCCGCGGTTATGCGGTCGTCCGGTTATCCGAGGATGGTTCCGTTCTAACGTCGCCCGACCAGGCAACTGACGGCGTCCGTCTGGACATCTCCCTCGCCAACGGCGCGCTTTCGGCCACCGCCGGCCATCCACCCCGGTCACCTTCCTCCGACGATGCTCCCATTCACACGCAGGTGAGCCCCGTCGCCAGCGATGGCGTCGCGTCCCCAACGCCGCGCAAACGCGGCAGCCACCGCTCCCCCGGGCCACCGCCGGCGATGAAGCCGCTGCTCTAACCGCCGCCTCGAGCCATGACTGACACCACGGAACCCAGCGACGCCTGGCGGGCGCAACTCGCTGCGATGCCCTTTGAAGAGGTGTATCGCCGGCTGGAGGATACGGTAGCCCGCCTCGAGCAAGGGGAGCTATCGTTGACCGACGCGGAGCGGCTTTACCAGGAAGGCATGGAACTGGCCGGCCGGTGCCAGGATCTGCTCACCGAAACCGAGTTGCGCATCACCCAGATTGGGGACGGTCGCGCCGCCGCATCAACGAGTCCGGGGTTGCCGGCCGGCAACGACGACTGGGATCCGCCGCCCCCGTTGGAACCGGATGATCCGTCCCTTTTTGACGATGATGACCCGCCATTCTGACCTCCAGCATCGTGCTGGAGTGGCACAATGCTGCGCATAGGCTGGTTTTCCACCGGCCGTGGCGAAGGTTCGCGCGGCCTGCTTCAGTTCATCCAAGAAGCGATCTCCCGGGGCGATTTAAACGCTCGGATCGAGTTCGTGTTCAGCAATCGTGAACCGGGTGAGGCTGACGGTTCCGACCAATTTTTCGAGCTGGTGCGCTCCTACCGCCTCCCGCTGGTTATCCTGTCATCCGGCCGCTACCGGCGCGAACACGGCGGCGGGTCCATGGCCCGCCATCGGCTCGGCTTTGATCAAAAGGTCATACGGCTCCTGGAACCCTACGAACCGGACATTTGCGCATTGGCGGGCTATATGCTCGTTTGCAGCGGAGAAATGTGCCGCCGCTATCCGCTCCTGAATCTTCACGGAGCTCTGCCCGATGGGCCGACGGGCACCTGGCAGTCAGTTATCTGGCAATTGATCGACGCCCGATCAACCCGGACCGGCGCGATGATCCACCTGGCCACCGAGGAGGTAGACCGGGGACCCGTATTGTCCCACTGCGTCGTTCCCATAGCCGGCAACGGCTTCGAGCAACACTGGGGGGCCCTGCGAGATCGCGATGCCAAGGACATCCGGGCCAATGAGGGTGAGGACTACCCATTGTTCCAACGCATCCGGGCAGCCGGGTATCTTCGCGAACCCTATCTGCTCCTGGAAACTCTCCGCGCCGTTTCCGACGGGAGGCTCCGCGTTCAACCCGAAATGGCACTCGACGCGTCAGGCAACCCTCTGGGGTCGAAGCACCCGGCCGGTTTGCCCTTCACCGACCGGATTGAGGCCGCTCTATCCGCGGGATGACGAGCTACGCCGATTTCCTTTGTTGGTTCGGCCGTGACCGCGCCAGCGCGGTTTTCAGCGTTAAGTGCCGGCCGCCGCCACGCCGGTAGAGCCTGGGCGACGCCTCCCCTGTGATTGCCTCACCGTGAACGACGCAGCGGCCGATATCGCCCAGCGACGGCAACTCGTACATCACTTCCATCAGCGTGTCCTCGACAATGTGTCGCAGGATTCGCGCTCCGGTCTGGTAGGTCAGCGCCCGCTCCGCAGCCGCTTCCAGCGCATCGCCGGTGAATTCCAGCTTGACGTCGTCCAAATCGAACAGACGTTGGTACTGCTTGACTATCGCGTTCTTTGGTTCGATAAGCACCCGGATCAAATCTTCGCGGTCCAAGGGCTGCAACGCCGCAACCACCGGAAGCCGACCTACCATCTCCGGAATGAACCCGAACTGCAGCAGATCCTCCGGAGAAACCAGATCGAACATCGCAACGGGATTCGCTTTTTTGTCGCCCCGCTCCTGGTTCTGTGCCAAGAAACCCATCGCGGAGCCGGACGATACCCTCTTGGAGATTATCTCGGGCAGACCGTCGAACGCCCCCCCGCAGATGAACAGGATGTTCTTGGTGTTGATCTGCAACATCTCCTGGTGCGGATGCTTCCGGCCTCCTTGTGGAGGCACGTTGGCGACACACCCTTCGATGATCTTGAGCAGTTCCTGCTGTACCCCTTCGCCCGCGACATCCCGCGTGATTGAACGGTTCACACCCTCTTTACGCGCGATCTTGTCCAGCTCGTCGATATATATGATGCCCTGCTCCGCCCGGGAGATGTCCCAATCCGCAGCCTGGATCAGCCGCAGCAGTATGTTCTCCACGTCCTCGCCCACGTACCCGGACTCCGTCAAGGAAGTGGCGTCGCAGATGGCAAACGGAACGTACAGGGATCTCGCCAATGTTTCGGCCAGCAGGGTTTTGCCGGAACCGGTGGGACCAATGAGCAGGATATTCGACTTTTGTACTTCGACGTCCGGGTCAGTCGCCTCGCTGCGAATGCGTTTGAAATGGTTGTAAACCGCAACCGCCAGCGTTTTCTTGGCCTTTTCCTGCCCGATGACATACGCGTCCAGGCTCGAATAGATTTCCCGGGGCACCAGCGTTCGGGACTCCGAGTCGCGTTGCGGTGGAGGTTTGTCCGCCAATTCAACCCGATCGTTTGCCCGGGGCTGGGCGCTGCCGCCTTCGTCGCGCTTTTTCTTGCCTCCGCGCTCGGCCACGTAGTTGGCCAACTCGCGGACGCAGTCAAAACAGATCCCGCCCCGTGTTTGGCCGGGCGGTCGGACTAAACGTCCTTGGGGGAACTGGCTGCCGCAAAACGCGCAACGATTAGAGTTGCGATTGGAATTGCGGCTACCGGTGGCCATGGTTACGTCCTCAGTCGAAGTGGGGTCGGGAATCGACCGTTACGCGGCCTCCGCGGTTTCCTCTTCTTCTTTCTTCGTCCCCAGTATTTCGTCGACCAGCCCGTACTCCACCGCTTCTTCGGCCGTCAGGAAGAAGTCCCGATCGGAGTCGTCGGCAATCCTTTCCACGGTCTGTCCCGTGGCTCCGGATAGGATCTTGGTGAGCCTTTCCTTCAGGCGAACGATCTCCCGGGCCTGGATCTCTATGTCCGCAGCCTGGCCTTGGAACGAGCCCACGTTGGGCTGATGCATGTGCACGGTCGAGTTGGCCAGGCAGTAACGCTTATCCTTGGCTCCATTCGCCAGCAGCACCGTCGCCATGCTCGCCGCCGTACCCACGCATATGGTCGACACCGGCGAGTTGATCAGTTGCATCGTGTCCAGGATCGCCAACCCCGACGCGATATATCCGCCCGGGCTGTTGATGTACAAACTGATGTCCCGGTCACTGGCCTCGCGCTCCAGGTACAACAACTGCGCGATGATCACATTTGCTACCTGGTCCGTGATCGGCGTTCCCAAGTAGATGATGCGCTCTCTCAGCAGCAGCGAGTAAATGTCAAAAGCCCGTTCGCCCCGGGGACTGGTCTCAATGACCATCGGCACGACATTCGTGGGTTGCAGCAGTGGAGAATCTTCGAAAGGAACGGCCATTGCGGTCTCCTGATGTTGGTTGCGAGCACCAGCCGACCGGGCTGCGCTCACGTTTCGGCGATTAGGCTACCAAGCGGTTGAAAGAATCGGGCAGCGTGTCCATCACGTGGTCCACGATACCGTATCCCACTGCGGTTTCCGCGTCCATCCAGTAGTCACGGTCGGAGTCGCGCGATACCTTATCGAAAGGTTGGTCGCAGTTGTCCGAGAGGATCGTGTTGAGACGCTGCCGCAGGCGCAGGATCTCCTGGGCAGTGATCTCGATGTCCGAGGCCGAGCCCTGGATCCCTCCCATTACCTGGTGGATCAGCACCGTCGAATTTCGCGTGCAGTACCGCTTGCCCTTCTTTCCGCCGGACAAAAGCACCGCGCCCATGCTGGCGGCTTTGCCCAGGCAGATCGTGGCCACGTCCGGCTTGATCAGCTGCATCGTGTCGTAAACCGCCATGCCGTCCAGCACGGAACCGCCCGGCGAGTTGATATACAGGCTGATGTCCTCGTCCGGATTCTCCCAACTCAGGTACAGCAACTGCGAGACGATCGCGTTCGATATTTCGTCGTCTACCGAAGTGCCCAGGTAAATGATCCGGGCCTGCAGCAGCAGCGAGTACGGGCTGAAGGCGCGTTCGCCCTCGGTAGTTGGCCGGATAATCCCCGGGATCACGTTGGTAGGTGTGATTATGTCCGAAGGATTGGAAGCTCTTGGCATCTGATGGTTCTCCTGGAATGATTGGCGGCTGAACGTCATGCTTGCTCCTCCGCCTGATCGCCCGCGGTGGCATTGCCATCGCTTTCTTCGGGGGTTTCGACAGGTTCTGCGGCATCCGATTCGGCGACCTGGTCTTCTTCGGCCCCCGAGGCGCTCGCTTGTGCTGCAACATCTTCGTCCAACTTGCCTTGGGCGATGTCCGTGAGTCGGTCCATGACCCGCTGGCTGTGCAGCCGGGATCGGATGTTATCGCGCGTTGAAGCCGAACCGAGAAACTCTCGCAGCGAGTCGAGGTGCGACCCTTCTTCCTCGTCGTCCGCTTTGTCCTCCAGGTGCCCTTCCTCCGCTTCGTCCGCTTCGCCCTCCAGGTACCCTTCCTCCGCTTCGTCTACTTCCTGCGCTTGTTCCCCTGCGGACAGCTCCAGCAGTCGGTCGGTTTCCGCTTGAACGTCCTCGTCGGTGATCTCGATCTCTTCCACTTCCGCCAGCTTGCGCATCACCAAGCCACTCACCAACCGGCGTTCCGCGTCTGGGCGCATACCGTCAAGGAATTCATCCGGCGACTTGCCCATGAAACGCAGGTAGGTCGGCAGGTCCAGGCCCTGCTGCCGCAGCATTCGCTCCCGGTCCGCCTGCATCGCTTCCAGTTCCCGCTCGTACAGGATGGACGACGCGTTGACCACGGCCACGTCACGCAGCGCATCGAGGCTCTTTTGCTCCAAATCGTTGCGCGCCGTACTCTCCGCCTGCGCCGTCAACGAATCGCGGATATTGGTTCGCAATGTTTCCAGGTCGTCAATCCCGTCGCCGATTGATCTGGCAAATTCATCGTCCAGTTCGGGCAACGACTTTTCCTTGACCGACAGCACCAAAACCTTGAACTCAATGTCCTTGCCCGCATACTGTTCGCGCGGATAATCTTCGGGAACGGTAACCGTGAACTCGCTTTCGTCTTCTTCCGACAGGCCCACCAGGTTGGGCGCAAAACCGGGGAACGGCAGCACATTCTCCTCAGCGGGAATGTACTCCACGTCTTCGTCCTCCACCACCGTTTCCTCGTCCAGGATCCCCAGGACGTTGAGGTTCAGGCGGTCGCCATACTCTGCCGCCCTTTCCACCGGTTCCCAAACCGCCTGTTCATTCCGAACACGGTCTAGGACCTCGTCGACCGCTTCCTCGGTGACCTCCACCGGCTCGGATTCCACCCGGATCTCGCGATAGTCACCCAGGTCTACTGTCGGTTCCAACGGCACTGTCGCCGTGAACGACACTGGTTCCAGTTCGGTGACTTCTATGCTGGGCTCCGCAAACGCCGAGACATCCTCTTCCTGCAGGACCTTGTCCAGCGTCTCCGGTACCATGAACTCCAGCGCTTCCTGGAGCAGTGCAGTGCGGCCCATCATGCTTTCCACGATGTGCCGCGGCGCCCGCCCGCGACGGAACCCTGGGATATTGAGGCGCGAAACTACTCGCCGGTACGAACGGTCGATGAACGGATTCTCATCCTCCGTGGCCAATTCCACCGTCAACGTGACCTCAATGGGTGATGAGTTATCCCTCGTGACCTTCACCGCCGATACGCTCCTGTGCTCAGTTGATTCTGCATAAAATAGCGGGCAGGGTGGTCGATACCGGCCTGTCCGCGAACGCAGCCGAGTATAGCATAGTCGCTCGTTTAGCGAAAAGACGGGCCGCCGGCCTGACGCACGCGCCCGGTCGCGACCGCCGCTCGCAAACCCAACCGCTGCCGGGGCAAAAGCGCACGACATTGGTTTGTCACAAATCGTTAATCCCGCCGCAACGCCGCCGTAGTACGCTGGTATCCTGAATCTCTGCTTCGCTGTCCGTTCCCACCGGACGGCGTTCGAAATCGGCCCCTACGCGCGTACCCTCGCTCAAGGATTGGGTGGCACATGCTGACTCGCGACGTCTCGAAAAACCCTTTGCACGAACACCTGAACGCCGACGGGACGACCCGTCCCGTCTACCAGCCACTGATGAACAGCCTGAACGGCCTCGGCGTGCCGGAACTGCGGCAGCGTTGGCGCGACGCCAACGATAGCGCCGCGCTGGACGCGTTCACCTTTATGCTGGACCCTCGCGAGTTCCGCACCGTACCCGCCGATTGGCTGCCCAGGCTGATCCCGGGCGACGAATGGGATACGATCTCCCGGGGCGTTGCCCAGCGATTGAAAGCGATCAACCATTTCCTTTTCGATCTCTACTGCGGTGACCAGCAGGTCGTCCCACCTGACGTTATGTACTCTTGCCAGTATTACAACCCTGGGTTGCAGGACTTTCGCCCGGACGGCGACCTGTTTGTGCATATCTACGGCATCGATCTGGTCCACATGGGTGACGGTCGTTATGTCATCCTTGAAGACAACCTGCGCATCCCGTCCGGCATCGCCTACCAACTGAAGACCACCCAAATCGGTTTGGAGGTGTTGCCCGAACTGGCCGGCGGTTACGACATAGTTCCTTACGATATCCGGTCCGCTTACCTTGATATGTTCGCCTCCCTCTGCGGCACCGCCTCGCCAGTCTGTGTGTTGCTCACCGACAGCAAGTTCGGCTCTGCCTTTTTCGAGCACCGGTATTTGTCCGAATTGCTGGGCATTCCTCTGGTGGAAGGCTCCGACCTCTACATCGGCCACAACGGCCGCGTGTGGGCCCGCTGCATGGACGGCGACTTCGAGGTCGACCTGATCTATCGCCGGGTGGAGGACCTCGAACTCTTCGTCCCCGGCATCACCGAAGCCTATTTGGACCACAAGGTCGTGCTCGTGAACGCCATGGGCACCGGCGCCGGCGACGACAAACTGGTGTTCCTGTGGGTCCCCGATATGATAAAAACCTACTTGGGAGAGGAGGCCATCCTGGAACAGGCGCAGAGCTACGATCTACGATCAGCCGCCAACCGCGAATATGTGCTGCGAAACCTGGACAGCCTGGTGCTCAAGACTCGGCAGGGCTACGGCGGCCTGGGGGTCTTTATCATGCCGGACCTGGACAAGGGCTACCGCAGCCGGCTGTCTCAACAGTTGATCGAACAACCCCAGGTCTTCATCGCCCAGGAGACCCTTGACTTCTCCCAACATCTTGTCTTTGACGAAACCAATGGCGAATTCGAGAAGCGCTACGTCGACCTGCGCGTGTTCGCGGTGCAAAACGCCCGGGGGGAGGTCACGGTTTTCCCCGGCGGACTCACCCGCGTATCCGAGGCGAACAGCCGGGTCACCAACAACTCGTCAGGAGGATCATGCAAACCGAGCTGGGTAGTTCGATAGCAGTCGAGCCGATCCTGGTGCATTACGCCTACGCGGCCCGGTACTCCTACACTGACATAGTGGTGCAAAACGACAATTTCCTCCGGCTCACGGCCTACGCCGACAACTACCAGACCCCCGGGCTTTGCAGCATGGCCACATTCCCGCAGGGCGGCCAGATCCAGTATCCGGACCGTCTGGGAAACTGGGTTCACCGCGTCAGGATTACGACGCCGCACCAGGAACTGATCATTGCCGCCACCGGAGAAGTCCGCCTGAACCACCACTATCCCGATGTGTCCGACCTCCCGCTTGGCGGCGCCGAGTACGGGATGGACGCCCAGGAGTTCCTGTCCGCATCTCGACTGGCCGACCCGACGAGCGTCGCCCTCGTCGCGCAGGAGGCTGCGGCCGGAGCGGGTACGCTGCTCGAATCCGTCACCAACGTCGTGCGATGGATCTACGCCAACGTCCGTTATGAACGCGGCCACACCTCGGTGAACACCACCGCCGCGGACGTTCTCGTGTCCATGCGCGGCGTCTGCCAGGACCAGGCCCATCTCTGCTTGGCCATGCTCCGCTCCCTTGGCATCCCCGCACGCTACGTCAGTGGCCTGTTAACCCGCCAGCCCGGCGAGACCCACGCCTGGATCGAGTTCTTGCACCCTTACCTCGGTTGGCTGGCCGCTGACCCTACCCGAGGCGTCGTGGTCAACCTTGGAACCGATTACCTGAAATTCGGCGTCGGCCGAGACTACTCCGAAGTCCCGCCCGTCTCCGGTTCGTTCATTTCACGCGGGAACGGGCGCCTCGATTTCACCACCGCCGAGGTATTCTTCGACCGCGACACAGTTTCGGTGGACGACGCCCTGAACCTGCTGCATTCCAATGGCACGTCCTCGTAACCGCGTCCCAGTCTTGGCCCCAACCCGAACCGCTCAGAGGAGATGACCCGACGATGGTAGAACCCAGGTCAATTGCCTTCAACCCCGACCGTTGGCTCACCGACTCCAGGGTGTACAACCTCATCTGGATGGGCCGATGGCTGGAGCGCGCCGACAACATCGCCCGCGTGGTCAACTCCTTCGCCCGCGCGGCGGTGGAAAACGGCAGCGACATGCTGGCCCTCCAGCAGTCCCTTGGCAACGCGGCCGCCATACGGGGCATTGCAATCGATGACCCCTCCCATACGCTGGAAATGCTCCTGAAACGGGACTCGGTTTCCTCGATCTATCACAGCGTGGCCACGGCCCGTGGAAACGCAACCCACGTCGGCACCGTAGAACTGATCCGCGCCATGTCCGAGGCGGTCCTCACCCTTGAAGATGACAACGCCATGCCGCAGACGCCGTTGGACGCCCTGCTCCTGACCAATCAGCTGTTGGAGAGACTCAGCGCGGTGTACCGGGTCATCGACGACAATTGGTTCCACCAGGAACCCCTGTCCGAGGAAGAGGTTTACCGCCGCTTCGTACAGCAGTAATACGGCGTTGCCGACACGGAGACTTGAACGGCCGGAACCGCGCGGTTCCGGCCGTTTTTGCCTTGCCCCAATTGCGGTATACGGGTATGTCATGCCCTAATTATGTTCTACAGACATGTCATTGCGAGCGAAGCGCAGCAATCCCGTCGCCACAGCCCAGGCGCTCGCCGCAAGCGGTTGCATCGTACAGCGCCACCAGTGATATGTGGTTCCTGACGACGACCGAAAGCCGCTCCGCAGGCTCCTCCAAACCCGCCTCCCCGACCTCGACTATGGCATACTCAGCCGGCAAGCAATCGTCATGCGGATAATGATCGCCGAGGATCGAGATGAAAGCAGCGGTGATGGGAGCCGGCAGCATCGGCGGCTACTTCGGCGGTATGCTGGCTCGCGCCGGCCACGACGTAACGCTCATCGCTCGCGGTGACCACCTGGACGCAATCCGTCGCGGTGGCCTGATCATGCAGACCGAGGCGGGTGAGTTTACCGTGTCCTGTTCCGCCACCGCGGATCCGTCCGATGTCGGACCCGTGGATTTGGCCCTCCTCACCACCAAGACCTACCACAACGCCCACGCCGTTCCCGCGATGGCGCCCATGGTTGGACCCGATACCGCGATCCTGTGCCTGCAGAACGGCATCGATTCCTACGTCGCTTTGCAGCAGTCCTTTCCCAACGCCGCGGTCCTGCCCGGCGCCGCTTACATCGAGGCTGGCCGGTCCGGGCCCGGGGCTGTTACCCAGGCCGGAGACATCGTTCGTATCGTCACCGGAAGAATCCGGGGCAGCCATGCGACACACCAGGCCAAGGCGGCCGGAGTCTGCGCCGCCTTCCGCGATGCCGGCGTGGCGGCCGAAGCGTCGGACGACATCGCCGTCACGCTATGGACCAAGTTCCTTTTTATCGCCACCATGGCCGGCGTAACGTCGCTGGCTCGCGAGTACCTGCGCGACCTGCTCCCTCGGCCCGAGTGGCACAAGATTGTGGTCGGCTGCATGTCCGAGATTGAACGTGCCGGCCGCGCCTCCGGGGTCGATCTAACCCCAACAATCGTCGCCGACACCCTGGACTACATGGAATCCGCCAAGGGCGCCATGAGCGCGTCCATGCACGCCGACCTGTTGGCCGGCCGGCCCTTGGAATTGGAAGCGCTCAACGGCGCGGTGGTCCGCGCCGGGGAAACCGCCGGCGTCCCGACACCGATCAACGACGTTATCTACGCCGCTCTCAAGCCCTACGCCGCCGGATTGCCGGCAGCATCCTGAACCGCCGTCGTCCTGCCTCCACCGACTCCCGATTCCGCTCGCGGCCAATCCCGAAACCAGGAGGGGCGACCCTGTGGTCGCCCCTCTCCCGTATCGCGCTATTTCGTGCCGACTGTCGTTCGCCGCTATTCTCTGGTTTCCATCGGCAGTCCCTGGTCATGGACCTCGAGAACGCATTCCGGGCACCTTTGTCGCTCTTCATGCCCGGTGGCGGGCCAGATGTCCTCACCTTTTACTCCGCACAGGAAGAACGGCTCGACCTCTTCGATGCCCAAGCTTTCCAGGTAGTGGGCCACGCCCTCCCGCCGGGGGTTGTCGAACCACCAAGGCGTAAGGGTTCGCGCCAGCGCATGGATTCCCTCTTTGAAATCATCCGAGTATTGTTCCAAGTCGTCCGGGATGTCCACCATCCAACGAGTGCCGGTGGGCCCACCTTCCCTGGTGGCTTGGAGCTTCCCTTCGCGCACATCCTTACGTATCACGTCCTGGGAGACGTTGAGAATCCGCGAAGCTTCCTGGATAGTTACCCGGGCCATTCTGTACCTCCAGCCGCAGCAATCGTCAGGCGGCGATGCTTACTTCTACCATCAACCCCGTGCAGCGGCAAGTCGTAAAACCCCGGCGCTCGTCACCGCGCCGCCGCCATGGTCCTGGGGTCCTCCATCGTGTCGGCGAGCGATCCACCGGGTGGCACCATGGGGAACACATTGGTGTCCCGCTCAACCACAAACTCGATCAGGAACGGCCCGTCGTATGCCTTGGCCTCCTGCAACGCCGCCGCCACGTCCTCCTGGTGCTCCACGCGAAGCGCCGGGATGCCGTACGCATTGGCCAGTTTGACGTAGTCCGGCCCTGGCATCGGCACCTCTTTCAAGTGGCCGTCGAAGAACATCTCCTGCCATTGGCGCACCATGCCCAGGTACCCGTTGTTGAACAGCGCGATCTTGATGGGGAGCTTTTCCTCCACCGCCGTGATCAGTTCCTGGAGCGTCATCTGGAATCCGCCGTCTCCCGCCACCGACCACACCGTCGCCCCCGGCCGGCCCAACTGCGCGCCCAACGCCGCCGGCAACTCGAACCCCATCGCTCCCAATCCCCCGGAGGTCACGAAGGAGTTCGGCTGGTTCAGGAACAGGTACTGCGCTGCCCACATCTGGTGCTGCCCCACTCCGGTGACCACCACCGCGTCGTCGTCCGCCTGCACCATCGCGTTCATCTCGGTGAGAACCTGCTGGGGCAACAGCGCGTCGCTCTGCGGGATCGCCAGCGACGGGTGCTGCGCCTTGAGTTCCGCTATGGTCCCCATCCAGTCCGGCCGGTCCACCTTTTGCACCAGCGGGGCCAGCGCTTTCAATATGGGCCTCGCGTCCCCGACCAGCGGCACTTCCGCCGGCACTATCCTCCCCACCTGGCTGGCTTCGATGTCCAGGTGCACGATCCGGGCGTGCGGGGCAAACCCCGACACTCTACCCGTCACCCGGTCGTCGAACCTCATCCCCAGTCCGATGACAACGTCCGCCTGGTCAACCACCATGTTGCACCAGTACATCCCGTGCATTCCCAGCATCCCCAGGCTCTGCGGATGGTTCCGCGGGAAACCACTCAACCCCAGCAGGGTGTTGATCACCGGAATGCCCGACCCTTCCACCAGCGCCAGCAACTCGTCGAACGCCCTGGAGTTTATGATCCCGTGCCCCGCAATTATCACCGGTCGTTCCGCCTGGTTCATGAGCTCAGCTGCCTTGCGGACGTTTTCCATCGTTTCGTCCGATAACGGCAACTCCGTGGCCGGCGGCGGGTCCGGGTATTCGAACTCGGCCTCTTCCAACTGGACATCCCGCGGCACGTCGATCAGCACCGGCCCCGGCCGCCCTTCCTGGGCCACGCGAAAAGCGTCCCGTATCGTCCGGGCCAGGTCCCCGGCCGACATTACGAGGTACGTGCGCTTCGTGCATACCGCGGCGATGCTGCAGATGTCGCACTCCTGGAATGCCTCGGTCCCCAACGCGGCCCGCGCCACCTGGCCCGTGATGGCCACCAACGGCACGCTGTCCGCCTTGGCTCCCATGATCCCGGTGATCAGGTTGGTCGCCCCCGGACCTGACGTGGCCACGCACACGCCCGGCTTGCCCGTCATCCTGGCATAGCCGTCCGCCGCGTGCGCGGCCGATTGCTCATGCCGGACCAGCACATGGCGCAGCTGCGGGTAGGACCATAGCGCGTCGTAGAACGGCAGTATCGCCCCGCCCGGGTGGCCGAAAAGCGCATCGACTCCCTCCCGCAGCAAGCTCTCGCAGATGATTTCCGAACCTTTCAGTTTCACGGCGTATCTCCATACAACGTCGTTCCGTCTGCCAGATCGCGCTGGTCCCAGACCGTGCTGGTTAAGGTTCGCTGCGACACAAAAAAAGCCCGTCCCATAGGGACGGACGTTTGCCCGCGGTACCACCCTATTTGCCCTCCACGTCCGGGGTCCGGGCGTTTAGGGCCTCTCTGGCAGGACACCATCATGTCCCGTCGCTTCTAACGGGCAACGACCCCGGCCTTAGCTTACTGACCGCCGAATTCAGGAAGCGGGTTTCAGCCGGCAGCTCCGGAGGGATTTTGGGCGGGACAACCGTGCCTGCTTTCACCGGCTCAGGCTCGCTACGACGCTCGCGTCCGCTTACTCGTCTCCATCTCAGCTTTTCAGGAAAAACTCTATCATGCACCCTTTCCGGGGTCAATCACGCGGGGTCGCCGGTTGTCCCGAATAGTTGGCATGCCCAATCCATCCCGCCGGCTGTCCCAGGCTAGAGACCGTCAACTGCCGCCAGGGCCGCCTGCAACTCCTCCAGCGTGGCAAACCCTTCAAACCGCTGCCGCACTATCCCCTCGCCGTCCAGCACGAAAACCCAGGATTCGTTGGTCCACCCGGGTATCTGCGTAAACCCCCACTCGTCGGCCGCCGGCACCAGTCGAGCCTTGCTCAGATCTCCCTGTATTTCTTCCGGGTTGTCGTACAGCTCCACGTGGATGTAGTTAGCAGAATCGGGGTGCTCGACCCGCAACTCCGACACCGTGTCCACCTGCGGGCCGCAGGTCGGGCTCGTGCAAAAGGCCGGCGTGGCAAACACCACCACCGACGGTTTGCCCGATGCCACGGCCTCAGCCACCGACATGCGGTAGAGCTCGGTATCCGGTTCATACGAGGTGGTCAAGTCGACAACTCCCGTGCCGTCGTCGAGCGTCTTGGTCTCGCTCGCCGGCGCTGCTTCGCCAACCGACGGAATTGGGGAGTCCGCCACCACCGAAACCTCGATCACCGTTTCGCCGGAAACCTCGCCGCCCACCGGCATAACCGTCATCCGGTAGTCCCCGGGCGCAGGGAACTCCACCGGGGCCGCATAAGACCCTCGTACCCCATACGGCCACGCGTTGTAGGGCGCGGTGATCTCCGCCGGCGGAGTTGACCCGTCCGCAGGCGCAACCGAAATTCGAACTTCCGGCGCTTTGACCAGCGCTTTTTTCGTATTCAGCAGGAACGCGACTCTCTGGGTGCCCACTTCCAGTACTTTGGTTGCCAAGTGCGATTCTATGGCGCCGTCTCCCGGGCTCGCCGTGGGCACCTCAATGACTCGAACCCTCGGGACTGCCGTGGGATCTGGCGCAGGTTCGGGCTCCGGCCGTCCGCAGGCGGCCATCGCCCATACCCCGACAACGACCACCACCAGGATCAGCGCGAAACGCATCACGGCCCCTCCGCGTAGACGCCGAAGGTGAACGCGAACAGGCCAAAGTCATCGGAGTCCGACCGCATCGTCAGTATCGACTGCGGCAGGTACTGCGGGTTGTCGATGATCCCGTACATCCTCGGCTCGTCCACCATGATGTAAGAGTACCCATTCTCGTCCCACTGGACGTCCGCACCTGCATTCTCTTCGGACAGCATCGCCCCGTCCGCCGTGACAACCACGCGGTATGCCTCGCCCGAATCCGAGGTCAGCACGGCGTTGACGCTCTTGGCGGCGTAATTCAACGCCAGATAGTCCTCGAGGTTTTCGGTCTCGCGCGCGTGTCGTATCCGCTCCGGCTCAACCGACCACTGGCCCTGGAAGTAGAGCAGGTCTGGTTGCAGGTCCTGTGGCACTTCGACGTCGATCAGGCCTTCTCCGCCGGCAAGGATGGAATCGAAGTATTCTTCAAACTGCGCCACGTAGGGATGACTGCCGGACCGCGCCACGCCTACGTTCCGTTCCCATCCCGCATACAGTTCGCGCGTTATCCGACCTCGTCCGCCGACGCGCGATGCCTGGAACGCCGGGTCCCGCACCTGATCCTCCGGCAACATGAGTGGATCGTCGGACAGATCCGCGCCGGCTTCCACCAGGGCGTTGCGAATCTTCTGCTCCGTTTCTCCGTATGCCCCTTCGCCGAAGTGCGAGTAGATCATCTCGCCGTGGCTGTTGAACAGGTACTTCGCCGGCCAAAATCGGTTTTCAAAGTTCCGCCACGTGACCATGTCGTTGTCCTGCGCTACCGGCCATCCGATATCATGGGTCTCCAGCGCCTCCGACACGTTTTCGTGGTCCTTCTCAAACTCGAACTCAGGGGTATGGATGCCCAGGATCACCAGCCCGTCGTCTTCGTATTGCGACCACCAATCCCGCAGGAATGGCAGCGTGCGGATGCAGTTGACGCAGGTGTAGGTCCAGAAATCGACCAGGACCACGTTCCCGTCGGCAACCAGTCCTTCAACGGACAGCGCTTCGTCCGTGTTCAGCCAGGCGTCGATCCCGGCCACGTTGGGGATGTCCTGGACTATCGGCCGCGCTTTCGCCTCTGCCGCCGGCATCGACGTCGGTTCACCCGTGGCCGGCATCGCTTCGGTCGGTGTGGTCGTGGCCGGCTCGGTCGGCATTGTGTTGGGCTGAGCGGCTGCCGTGGAACCTTCGGAAGCCGGCGCGGCTGTAGCATCCGCGCTCGCGGCCGGCGTGGCTTCAGATTCCTCTACCGGGGCGGCGCTCTGCCCACATGCCGCGACGGCCAACGCGAGAATCATCGCCAGGAGCATCACGCTCCCAGCTTTCAGAGTTGAACGGGTCATCACATCTCTCTCTTTGTGCGTGCCTGCGGTGAGTATAATCCCTGGCAGTACCGTGTATGTGGGTGCATGACGCACCCGACTCGACGATGATCGTCGCCCGTCGCTCTGGCCTTGGCGTCCATCCGATACTGCGGCGGCGGCGAACGCCTGGCAGAACCGACGATAAGTTTTTTCAGCAGCCGAGCCTGACGAACGCGCGGTGAGCAATCGGTGTTGTGTGTTACTATACGGCAGTTAGCACCCGGCGGATTGAAACCGCCGTCAGGAGGATATTTTCATGGCAACGATGATTGATGGTGAGTCTTATCTGGGCCGCGTGATGGTTCGCCCGCTGAGCAAGTCCGGCGACGTCACACTGTACCTCTGGCCCCTGCGCTGCTTGAAGGCCAAGTTCGGCGGCCCCACTTTCGGTGTGGACGTAAACGGTGAGGAGATCGTCCGGTTCGACCCGCACGGCGCTCGCGGCCACTGGCACAAGGGCGGCTACGACAAGCTCGGCGCCGGCGGCTCACATGTCGAATTTCCCGAGGATGTCCGGGACAGCCGACCCCAGGTCGAATGGTCGTTGGCCCAGTTGCGGGACCAGACCGGCAGCTACCTGGCCGAAGCCGGATACGCGGACGCCGCCGCCAACCTCGACCCCGAACTCATCCAGGCCGCCACCGACGCCATCCTCGCCCACCTGGAGAGCGAAGGCGACCTGATTCCGGAAGCCATCTCCAAGGACCTCATCGCCGCATAGTTCCCTGTACGGCGCGGGTCTTCCAATCAACAGGGGCGGGTCAATGACCCGCCCCTCGTCATTTCACCTTGTTGTTCGGTGCCGATCACGGCGTGATTCTGGTCCCCACCGGCCTTCCGTTCACGCAGTTCATCACCGCTCCGGGCTCCCTCCCGTCCACGATGTGAGCGATGGGAACCGCCTCATCAGCCAGGGCGTCCAAGCAGGCCGCCAGCTTGGGCAGCATCCCGCCTCGTGCCACTCCCGATGCCCTCAGCGCCTCCGCTCCCCGTGAATCCAGGCGTGGAATCACCCGACCGCCATTGTCCATCACGCCGGCCACGTCGGTCAGGAAAATGATCCGTTCCGCCCGCAGCGCATGCGCCAACGCTCCCGCCGCCGTGTCGCCATTCACGTTCAGCGGCTTGCCCGCGTGCTCGCTGTCCGGGCTAACATCCACCGCGATGGGCGACACCATCGGGATGAACCCCGCCGATACTATCGCTCGCACCGGTGCCGGCTCGACCGCTGTAACCTCGCCCACGTAACCCAGGTCAGGATTGGCAACATGGGCTTGCAGCAGGTGCCCGTCCATGCCGCTGATCCCGATGGTTGGCGCACCCAACTGCTGCATCTGCGCGGTCAGTTCCTTGTTCACCAGCCCGCCCAGTACCGCCACCACGATCTCCAGCGACGGCCCATCAGTAACCCGCAACCCGTTCACGAAGTTCGGGGCCAGGTTCTGCCGCTGCATCCACGCACTGATCACGTTCCCGCCCCCGTGGACGATCACCACCGGTTTTCCGGCGGCGTGCAACGCGACCAGGTCTTGCAATGACGTATCGTTCCCGCCCAGGGTGCTGCCGCCGATCTTGACCACGATGGGCGGCTCCGCGAACTGTTGTGACACGTCGGCGTTCCTCACCCTGCGGCGTCGGCGAATGGAATCGGGACGGACCGCGGCCACTGCCGGGCCAATCGCGCGGTTTCTGACTACGTGGTGTACGCGCTGTTAATGATGACGTACTGCTCGGTCAGGTCGCAGCCATAAGCGGTGGCCGCGCCATCCGCCAAGTTCAGGCTAACTCGGAAGTCCACCTGCTCGCCGGACATCAGGGCCACCACGGCATCCCGGTGGAACGGTATCGGTGTCCCTGCTTCCATGATGCAAACCCCGTTCACAAACAGGTCGACCTTTTCCTCCATCGCCTCGGCCCCGCTGCGGCCCAGAGCCATCATCAGCCGGCCCCAGTTGGGGTCGGCACCGTACACCGCCGACTTCACCAGCGGGCTCCCGGCGATGGTCAGCGCCGCCTTGCGCGCATCAATCGCATCCTTGGCTCCGTCCACCTGAACGGTAAGCAGACGTGTCGCGCCCTCGCCGTCACGGGCGAGCATCCGGGTCAGGTTGGCGCACACCTGGTGCAGCGCGCTGGTGAATGCTGCGGCGTCCGGCGACCGGTCGTTTATCACGGGGTTGCCCGCTTGACCGTTGGCGAATGCCAAGAAGGTATCGTTGGTGCTGCTGTCCCCGTCCACGGTGAGCATGTTGTAGGTCTCGTCGGCGATGGCCTTGACCGTCGTCTGCAGGAACCCCGGGTCGACCGCGGCGTCGGTGGCCGCGAATGAAAGCATCGTCGCCATGTTGGGGTGGATCATGCCCGAGCCTTTGGCGACGCCCCCGATGGTGATCGTCTGCCCCGTGGACGCCGTGAAGGACACCGCGGCTTCCTTCGGGTGGGTGTCCGTGGTCATCATCGCCCGCGCCAACTCGGGCCCGCCGTCGGCATCCAGCGCAATCTCGGCAACCCCGGAGCGGATCAGTGACATGGGCAGTTCAACACCGATAACGCCGGTGCTGCAAACCAGCACGTCCTCAGCGGTCAAGCCCAACTTGTCCGCCGCCAACCGCGTCATCTCCTCGGCGTCCTTGTAACCCTGCGCCCCCACGCACGTATTGGCGATACCGGCGTTCACGATCAGCGCGCGCGCCTGCCCCCGTGCCACCCGTGCCCGGTCCAGGTCAACCGTCGCCGACCGTATGGCCGAAGTCGTGAAGACACCGCCGATGGAGCATGGCGTGTCGGATACGAGCATGGCAAGGTCCAGCTTGTCCTCGCCTCGCGTTTTGAGGCCGATGAACACGCCGCCGGCGGAAAACCCCTGCGGCGAAGTAATGTTACCGTTCGGAATGGCGTTGATATCTGCGCTGGCGGGCATCGTTAAACGCTCCTGCGGGCCGACAAAATTACGCGAAATTGCCGCATAAATATACCATAGGAAGGCGATGCGCCGTCCTAAAATTACGGAACTAACCCTCGCAAAGATCGGTGCGGCGGAGCAAATCCACATGGGACCGACGAACATCTGAACGCTCGACGGTGGTGTAAATCCGTCCCCTGGTTCCATCAATGATCTCTGGATCGGCAAAGTCCCGTTGAAGTGCCCGATCATTTGTGAACAAAAGCCGTGCGCCGCTCGTATGGGCTAGCGCTAGAACGTGCACATCATTGGACCGGCAAGTCGATGCGGCGCGAATGGCCTCCTCAGCGGCACTCACGTCGCCGTCAGGGATCCTTCGCGCCCGCCCCGCTTGCAATCTATCAGTGAAAAACCGTACGAACTTAGGATTTTGCGACAACTCGCGAAATAGACGACCGCCAACTACGACGACGCCACCGTTCCCGCGACCCAGCCAACGGAGAAAGTAAAGACCGGCTTCAGTCGGTCGGTCTCCGAACAGCTGATGTACGACATCATTGTCGATGATGGCGCACATCTATAGTCCGATGGACCTCATCATCTCATCCGTGAAAAACTGGCGGTAACCCGGCGGCGCGTCCAGCACGTTCCCCATCTCGTCCAGCTGGATCGAATGTATCTTCACGGACAGATCCCCCGGTTCGAAGTACAGGATGGAAACGTCCTCCGGTTTCAGCCCCGTGGTCTGATCCCGCACGTCCATCCGCACCCGATCGATAATGTAGTCACTGTGCGTCTCGAGGACCAACTGACGACCGCGCGCGGCTACCGAGCAGAACAGTGATCCTAGTGCTGCCTGCGCCTGCGGGTGCAGATGAACCTCCGGCTGCTGCAACAGAAACATGGTGGAACCGTCAGAGCGAAACAACTCCCCCAAAACCGGCAGCGCTTGGCTAACTCCATAGCCCACGTCGATCAGGTTGCGCCAGGGGCCCTTCCGGCGACGCGATTTTGGGCCACTGTGCTTGCGGACCTGGATTTGGAATGGGTCGCCGTCCGATTTGCCCAACAACCGCACGTCGATTTCATCAAAGAGCTCTGACGCACGACCATAATCTTCCAACTGAAGTTTCAGCGACCGCCAATCCGCGATGCTATGCCGTGCGAGATTAGCCATATAACTCGGTGTCGAACGTCCTTCTGAATCTCGCATTTGCAGGATCGGATCGTAGGTACGCAGCGGTCGGGAACGCGTCGGCGCTCCGGCAAAAGGGCGACTTGACATTCGCCTTTCCACAAGAAGCGGCCTGATAACGGGCTCGAATTCAGAAGAATCCGTCACTATCAGCTCCTCACCTGATTCGTCGTTGCCCCAGAAGCGGAATGGAATGTCAACGAATGATCTGAACTCAAACAGGCTCTTTTGGTCTTTCCTCTCCATAGGCAAGTCATGGCGATGCTGATTAGAGCCAACACGAAAATACGCCACATCGGCACCGTCGTCAGATGTCTCTATCGCCACTTCCGCTTGGTTCGTGAGGATCCTCCGCAAGACCGGATAAGGAAAACCGTTCATTTGCTTCAGAGTGGCATGGAATATCGTGCTAGCTGAATTGTCACCAAAGTGACTTCCCCATTCGAATCGGGCGCCGAAGGTCAGCGCTTCTGTGTTCTGCCTGGAAGGCCGGTACACAATCTCTTCGAAGGATCCCAAATCAAACGGCTCCTCCCGAAAATTGGGCACCACCTCCCGAAACGCCACGTCCCACAGCGCCCGAATCAGCGCCAGGAACGACGTCTTTCCCGTGCTGTTCGGGCCCACCAGCAGCGTCAGCGGCGCCAGCCGCGCCGTCTGCTCATCGCTCCCGAAGCATCGGTAATTTTGCAGCGTTATGCTGTCCATGTCCCAAGTGTAGCACCATCGTATAAACACCGTTTGACTCTCGCCAACCCGCCGCCCGATAATGCCAGTATCCCGCAAGAACGCCGCGTTACGGCGCGAGGCGATTCCCGCCCATGACCCTGTCCAGCCAACCTCCATACTTGCCGTTGCCCGCCGGCGAAATCGGCCTCCTCACCGATCTCTACGAGCTGACCATGGCCCAGTCCTATTTCGCCGAGGGCATCTCCGGCGAGGCCACGTTCAGTATGTACGTGCGCGAGTACCCGCCGGACCGGGGCTACCTGGTCGCCGCCGGCGTTGACGACGCTTTGGACTGTCTCGAAGCCCTGTCCTTCGACGCGGACAGCATCGATTACCTGCGCAGCACCGGCATCTTCACCACCGACTTTCTGTACTCCCTGCGTGATTTCCGCTTCACCGGCAGCGTCCGTGCCATACCCGAAGGTAGCCTGTTCTTCACCGATGAGCCGGTCCTGGAAATCACCGGCCCCATCATCGCCGCCCAACTGGCCGAAACCATCGTCATGAACCAGGTCCAGTACCAGACGCTGCTGGCCACCAAGTCCGCCCGCTGCGTTCAGGCCGCTCAGGGCCGGCCCATTGCGGATTTCGCCGCCCGCCGCACCCACGGAACCGAGGCCAGCCTGAAAATGGCTCGGGCTTCCTACATGGCCGGCTTTGGCGCCACCAGCAACGTCCTCGCCGCTCGTCGCTATGGCATCCCGCCCACCGGCACCATGGCGCACTCCTACGTGACCAGTTTCGACGCCGAGATCGACGCCTTCCGCGCCTACTCCCGCATGTTTCCCGACCGGAGCATCCTCCTGCTCGATACTTACGACACCGTGAACGGCGCACACGCCGCCGTCAAGGTAGCCCGCGAGATGGAAGCCGACGGCCAGCGTTTGACCGGCGTGCGCCTTGACTCCGGCGACTTCGACGCCCTCAGCCGCCAGGTTCGGCGCATCCTCGACGACGCCGGACTTGACTACGTCCGCCTCGTCGCCAGCGGCGGCCTCGACGAGTACCGGATCGAAAGCCTTGTCACCGCCGGCGCGCCCATCGACATGTTCGGCGTGGGCACCCGGGTTGGCGTGTCGGCCGACGCTCCCTCCTGCGACATGGTCTACAAGATGGTCAGCTACGATGTCCGGCCGGTGATGAAACTCAGCGAGGGCAAGGAGTCCCTGCCCGGCGCCAAGCAGGTCTTTCGCCGGTTCGACCGGCAAGGCATGATGTCGGGAGACGTCATCAGCCTGGAAGCCGAAACCGGCCCGCCGGGAGAGCCGCTGTTGGCTCCCGCGATGCGAGACGGTCGCCGTACCACGCCGCCGAGTTCGATCGGCGACGCCCGCCAGCGCGTGGCGGATGGACTTTCCTGGCTTCCCGAGGAGCACCGGCGCCTGCGCCAGCCCAACCACTTCCCAGTATCCATCAGCGAAGATCTCGAACGCCTGGAATCCCAGATCCGCGGTCGCTTGACCGCCGCGCTCTCTTTATAATCCGTCAAGGAGCCCAAATTCGATGAAAATAGCGGTCTGCGTCAAGTTCGTCCCCGTGGTGTCGCGCATTGAGTTCGACTACGAAAACAAGGTCATCCAACGCGAAGGTGTCCCGTCTGAAATCAACCCCTTCGATCTGTTGGGCATCAACATGGCAGTCGACCTCAAAGCCGGCGCCGACGACACGGTCATCGCCCTGTCCATGGGCCCGCCCAACGCCGCCGAGGGTCTCACTCAGTGCTACGCGTTGGGGGCCGACCGCGGCATACTCCTTTCCGACCGCGCCCTGGCTGGCAGCGACACCCTCGCCACCGCGCAAGCCCTGGCCCTGGCCCTCCAGCGCGAATCCCCGGACCTGATCGTTTGCGGCCGCAACAGCAGCGATGCCGAGACCGGCCAGGTCGGACCCGAGGTTGCCGAGATCATGGGGCTGCCCCACATCAGCAACGTCCGCAAGCTGGAAATCGACCGTGCCGACAATCGCATCGTCGCCGAACGCGCCACCGACGAAGGCTACCAGGTTATCGCGTGCCCGCTGCCTGCCGTCGTCTGCGTCACCGAAGGGGCGGGCCAGGAACGATATCCCGGCCGCGACGAGATGACCGAGGCCCAGGAACGCGGCATCGAGCAACTTACCTGCGCCGACCTAACCGACGACCTCTCCTTGTTCGGGCTCGACGGATCCCCCACCTGGGTCGAGGATATTCGCCTAGTCGAACCCGACCGTCTCGCCGTCATGATCCGCGACGAGACTCCTGAGGACGCGGCCCGCCAGGTCGCCGACATGCTCCGCGACCGGCTGGCTACCCTGTCCTCCGCGGCGGGTCCAGACACCGGAAACGCCGCATCGCCCCGCCACAACGGCGGCGACCGCAGCATCTGGGTCGTCGCCGAGTTAGCGGCGGACGGCGTACGCCAGGTCACCCTGGAGATGCTCGGCAAAGCCCGTGCCCTCACCCCGATCACCCGGAGCGAAGTCGTCGCCATCGTCATCCAGCACGGCGGTCCGTCGTCGGATTTGACGACTCAACTAGCCGAGGCCGGCGCCGACCGCATTCTTACTCTCGATACCACCGACCTCGGCGTCCTTTGCGGTCGCGGCGTGTCTGCGGCCCTGTCCGACGCCATCGCCGACCAGCCACCGTATGCCATTCTGTTCGCTGCTACGGCCGATGGCCGCGATCTGGCCGCCCGCATTGCCGCCCGCCAGCGGCTCGGCCTCACCGGCGACGCCATCGACCTCGAAATCAACGACGCCGGCCAACTCGTTCAACTCAAGCCGGCCCTCGGCGGCAACGTCGTCGCTCCAATCCTGTCGAAGACACTCCCCAACCTGGTTACCTTGCGCCCCGGTGTGCTCACCCCCGGTCCGGCGGAGTCAAACGTCAACCCGGTCATCGAGGTCATCCCGGCCACGCCATCCGGCGACGTTGACGTAACCCTCGTCAGCGAGCATTTCTCCGAAGAGCACGGCGCGCTCGAACTGACCTCTGCCGAGGTCGTCGTCGGCCTCGGCATGGGCATCGGCGAGGAAAGCGTCGCCGCCGCCCAACAACTGGCGTCCAGCATCGGCGCCTCCATCGCCACTACCCGTAACGTCGTGCACTCCGGTTGGCTCCCTCACCACATTCAGGTCGGCATCAGCGGCCGTACCATCGCCCCACAGGTGTACCTGGCCGTCGGAATACGTGGCGCCTTCAACCACACCGTGGGCATCCAGAAAGCTGGCGTCATCCTCGCCATCAACCGCAACCACCGCGCCGCCATCTTCCGCGCCGCCGATTACGGCATTGTGGGCGACTGGAACGAGTACCTCCCTCCCCTCGTCGAGGCCATCCGGCCCGTCCTGGCCGAGTACGGCCTGGCCTGAAACCGCCCGGTGTGAACCGTCCATCGACAACGCCGGTGTCTGGCAACCAGATACCTGACCAAGCGGCGCATTCAGCGGGTTAACGGCCTGCCGACGGCATCGCAACGACCCGCACCGCGGCAAATCTCAGCGGACCAACGCTGACGCGATCAAATCCTTCGGCGCCCCTCTGCGTTCTGACCAATAGCGGGCCGAGACCGGCAGCCGCAATTCGCCGCTCCCGGGGTGAATGGTGCGCTTCCCGGTAATTCCCCGCCGCCACGGGTTCCTGCGTCACGCCCTGCGGTGCTGGCCCGATATGTTCTAATTGAGCCGGTCCGGCAGCGGCTCGCGCCGAGCGCATGGCGTACAATCAACCGCCATGCGCGCCCAATCCGACACCGACGCGCCGGCAGTGCCAGGTCGGATAACATGGCGCACCCTCCTGCTGGGAGCCGCCGCCGCCCTGGGGATGGTCCTCGCATCCCTCGATTTCGCCGTCAACGTGGGTTTACCGGCGATGCGCGACGCCTTCAATACGGACCTCGCCTCCGTCCAATGGGTGATCGTCGTGTTCATCGCCACCAGGGCCGGCCTCGCCCTGGGTGCCGGAGCCTTCGCTGACCGTTTCGGACTCAGGCAGGTTTACCTGTTCGGCACGATCACCTACCTCGTTTCCATGGTCTGCCTCTCACTATCCCCGACCTTGGAAGTGCTGGTCGGCTTCCGCGTCCTGCAAGCCCTGGGGACCGGCTGCCTCTACAGCACCGCCCCGGCCATTGCCGCGTCGGTATTTCCCGAGCGTCGCCGCGGCCTCTCCATGGGATTCACGTCAGCCAGCCTTGCCCTCGGCATGGTCACCTCCACCCTGGCGGCCGGACCCTTGGTGCACCTGTTCGACTGGCCCGCCGTGTTCGCCGGCCGCCTGCCCCTGGCGGCTCTGGCCCTTGGCGTAGGTCTGTTCTCGATCCCGCGTTCGTTGGGTTCACCCACTGCTACCAGTTCCAGGCCGAGATTCGACCTGGCCGGCTCCGCCCTGGTCCTCTCGCTCCTGCTCTGCCTGATGATCGGTTTGCGCCTGGGCCAGGCCATCGGCTGGACTTCTCTGCCCGTACTTGCGCTGCTCGCCGCCTCCCCGCCGATCCTCATTGTGTTGATCCGCGTCGAGCGAGCCGCGGCGTCGCCGGTGTTACCCGGCGCTCTGGTCCGGCTGTCCGGATTCCAGACCGCAACTGGCGCAATGTTCCTCGGACACTTTTCACAGTTCGTCATCTGGTTCATCTTCCCGTTCTACATCACGGACGCGCTGGGCCTTGGACCGGTCACCCTCGGCGTCATGCTGGCCGTTATGTCAACGTGCAACATCGCCTCGGCGCCAGTAGGCGGATGGCTCTGCGACCGCTGGGGCGTCCGCCCGGTCGGCGCTGCCGGCCTGGTTATGTCCGCCATCGGCCTGTCCGCCATGTCTATGCTGGACGCCAACTCGGCCATCTGGCACCCGGCCGTCGGCATCGCCCTCGTGGGCCTCGGCGTGGGCTGGTACCAGTCCGCCGCGTACGCCCTCATGCTGGGCACCGTCCCGACCGAGCGCTACGGCACGGCCTCAGGCGCCATGTCCCTCGCCCAGGCTTCCGGGACCGTGCTCTGTGTGGCCATAGTGGGCGCGGTTTTCTCGGCGTTGAACGACCACTACGCCGGCAGCCGTCCCGACGTGGAAGCTTTCCTGTTGGCGTACCGGGATGTGTTCCGGATCGGCGCGGTAACTGCCGCCATCGCCGCGGTTATCTTCGGATTGCGCGCCCGCCAGCCTCACCCGAGCACGTAGCGAGGCCATCGCCCGACCCGGTCACCTTTCGTTCGCCACCAGCGCGTCCCGGAATATCTCCACGCAGTTCTCCCGCGAATAACCCAGAGCGTACTCCCGCACCCGCTCGCGGCCACACTCCAACGCCCGATCCACCGCCGCGTCCAGTTCCTCTGTCATCGCACTGGAGACACCATCGGCGATCACGTCTATCCGCCCGGTGACCGGGTACGCGGCCACCGGCGTCCCGCCGGCCATGCTCTCGGTGATCACGTTCCCAAACGTGTCGGTCCGGCTCGTAAACACCATCACGTCCGCCGACGCATAGTACCGCGCCAGCTCCGGGCCACGCTTGAAACCGACGAACGTGACCCGGTCGCTGTACCGGGGTTCCAGTTCTTCTCGGTGCAGCCCGTCCCCGACCACCCAGCAACTGTACTCGGCCCGCTGCGCCTGCTCGCGGAAATCGCCGATGCTTTTATCCTTGCTCACCCGCCCCACGTACGCGAGCACCGTCTGGGCAGTGTCTTCTCGCTGGTACCAGTCTTCGCTGCGCCGCGCCGGATGGAACAACTCGGAGTCCACGATGCGCGGCCATACCAACAGGTTCTTGAAACCCGACTCCACAGATCGTCCCGTATGCTTGGCGTCGGAACCAGAGTGCGTTCCGCTTCCCCGCGAACCATCGCATGTAGCGGGTCACCGGGCTGGAACGCAATCCGTACATTTCCTTCACGTATTCCGGAAACCTCGTGTGGTAGCTGGACGTGAACCGGATACCTCGTCGCCAGCACCAGAAACGCGCGATAGTACCCAGCGGCCCTGCCGAGGCAGTGTGCACGTAGTACGGGTCTAGTATTACAACGACGGGTTAAGGAGGGATGCTGGTGGATGTCTGGCCAGCGGCGCGGCGTTTCTCATGGGACTGTCTGGCTCGCTCGTTGCGTTGCTGGACACCATCTAGCCATAGCAGCAACTCCTCCGGCCCGAACCGCTCCCGCGGCAAAAGCTCACGCACCACTCGGTACACCTGGGGCCGGGTGATCAGGGGCATCTTTTTCCCCCCAGTCCTGTTGTAAGGTCAGTAGAAAGGCGCCGGCCAGCAGACACATGGTGATGTGGTGATGCCAGCCGGTCCAGGTGCGAGTTTCGTACTCATCGAGGCCCACGTCGCTCTTCTCGGTCTCGAACTCGGTTTCAATGCGCCAGCGGGAGCCGCCCACATAGGCCAGGGTTTCCAGAGGCGTGTCCTCCGGAGTGTTGGATAGATAGTAGCGGGGCTCGCTGCCGTCGCGGTTCTGGCGATAGATGGCCCAGAGGATTTCGCCGGGCTTGCGTCGGCGCGTTACCCGCACCCGCTGGGCGCTGAATAGGTAGGTGCGTGGTCCCTGGCTGCCCGCCGCAATGGTTAGCTCTCGCCAGGCATCCGGCGGCAGCGCCGTACTGCGCTCCGACATGGTCCGCCGCTCCTCACGCCGCGGTCTGGGTTTGCGGGGACGCCCGTTACCCTGGTAAGGCGGATCGGTCCAAGTGGGTTCCAGCGGCCACACCGTCATATCCGGACGCACGTCCAAAACGTAGTACATTCCCGCAGACGCCAGGCCCTCCCGCAGCGTCGGCGACATCCCGAAAGCGGAATCGCCAGCCACCCACTGTGCGCTGAGGTGGCCTCTGGCCTGGGCACACTCCAGCATATCCATGGCCAACTCCGTCTTGCTTTGGTACTCCCGCCGGTTCGCCGGCACCCCCGCCATCGCACAACGCTCCCCATCCCCAGTCCATTCCTGGGGCAGATACAGCCTCTTGTCCACCAGCGCCCGGCCCCGGGGCCCCACGTGGGCCAAGAACACCCCAGCCTGGCAGTTGGCAATCTTCCCCAATGCTCCACAGTACTGCCGAGCGACTCCCGCCGACTTCATCCCCTGCTTGGGAAAGTCGCTGCCGTCCAACACCCACACCGCCTGCGGATGCTCCAACCGAGAACCCAGATACTCCTGCAGCCGGCCGATGACCACGTCGTCATCCCAGCGGGCTTCGGTAAGAAAACGCTGCAGCACACGCGGCGACGCTGTAACCGTCTCTGACAGGTTTTCCGCATTGCGCCGCTCCTGGGACTGCACCAGCAGGGCTTGCAGGTATTGCCCACTACGCTCCCGCCACTGCTTGCGACCGAAAACCGGCGCACAGTAGTCGTGAAAATCCTGGAAGGCCTCGTACACTCGGTCCAAAGCTGCCGCGTCCATCGCCCCACCTCACCTCCCGTAGCCTCCGACTGCGCCGTGAAATCCTACCACATAACCCGTCGTTGTAATACTAAGTGTCATGTATCTAAAGTACGCCTGCAAAAACTGGCGACCTTGGCCAGGATCTGGTCGGCGGTCTTGGTCCAGATAAAGGGCTTGGGGTTTTCGTTGGTAAGGTCAAGATAGCGGTAGATGGCGGCTTCCAGTGCCCCGCTGCTCTGATGCACCCCTCGCCGTAGCTGCTTCTGATTAACGACAATTGATCCTGCCGGTAGCGTCGACCATTTTTGCCGGTCGATATGGGGTAATCATTCGGTACGGAGGTACCGTTGATTACAGACCGACAAGTAGGGCTACTGAGGCAGAAACGTATGGAAGGCAAAACACAGGAAACGGCAGCAGCCAAGGCTGGGATGAGCGTGCGTTCAGCGCGCAAGTGGCAGAGTGGTCCATTGCCGTCGGCGACGAAACCGGAGCACTGGTGGCGCACTCGGCCCGATCCCTTCGACGGGGTGTGGGAGGATGCGATCGAGCCGCTGCTACGGAATGATCCGACCGGCAGGCTGAGGGCAACGACAATTATTGACTGGTTGGCCGAGCAGCATCCCGGTCGGTTCAGCGCCTCCCAACTCAGGACGCTGCAACGACGGTTACAGGACTGGCGGGCGCTGCACGGGCCGGAGCGGGAGGTGTACTTCCCCCAGGAGCATCCGCCGGGTCGGGAAGCCCAGTTCGACTTCACCCACTGCGGGGAACTCAAGGTGACCATCGCCGGAGAGTCCTACCCGCACCTGCTGTTCCAGTTGATCCTCAGCCACTCTGGATGGCGCTACGCCGAGGTCGCCGCCGGTGAGACCTTCCTGGCGTTGCAGCAGGGATTGCAGAATGCCCTCTGGACCCTGGGCGGCGTCCCAGAGGTGGTGCGCTCAGACAATACCTCGGCTGCCACCCACGAGGTGAAACGCAGCCGCGGCCGTGCACTAAACGACAATTACTCCGCTCTGCTGGACCACTACGGTCTCCGTTCCACCCGCATCAATCGCGGCCAGAGCCATGAAAACGGCGTCGCCGAGCATGCCCACTACCGCCTCAAGGACGCGATCGACCAGGCCCTCATCCTGCGGGGCAGCCGCGATTTCCACACCGCCGACGACTACGCCCACTTCGTACGGGAGATGGTGGAGAGACGCAATCGTCTGGTAGAGGGGAAGCTGGAGCAGGAGATGCTTTGCCTGGGCTCCCTACCGCCAGCTCCCGTGCCGGAATACGTCAACTACCAGTCCAAGGTGCGCAAGTGGAGCACCATCCAGGTAGCGGGACATAGCTACAGCGTACCCTCCCGCCTCATCGGCAAGGAGGTGCAGATCCGTTTGTACGCCGACTGGGTGGAAGTCTACTACAAGGGCCACCTGGTGGAACGCATGGAACGGGTGCGCGGCGAGGGTGCAGCCAACGTCAATTACCGCCACGTCATCGGCTCACTGGTGCGCAAGCCGGGAGCATTCGCCCGTTACCGCTTCCGGGAGCAGCTGTTTCCCACCTTGCACTTTCGGCTGGCCTACGATGCGCTCAACGGATGGCGCGGGGAGCGTGCCGACGTGGAGTACGTGCGGATCCTGCACCTGGCGGCCACCACCATGGAAGCCACGGTGGACAGCGCGCTGTCGCTGCTGCTGGAGGCGGGCCAGCCCTTCGACTACGCCGAGGTGCGAGACCTGGCCGAGCCCAAGGTGCCCGAAGCCCCAGCGCTGACCCTGTCCGGCCAGCCGGACCTGAAAATCTACGACCGCCTGCTCACGGTCAGCCTGGCCACGGTGGGGGTGTGCGGATGACGGTAATCGACACCAGCGTCATGCAGGAACGCATCGGCCAGCTGTGCCACCAATTCAAGCTGCCCACCATGGGCGCCCAGTCGGTGGACCGTTTCACCGCCTCCGGACATGGCGACGCCCTACCCATCTTCCTCGAGGTCCTGGAACAGGAAGCCGACGATCGCCGCCACCGGCGCATCAACCGGCTGCGTCAGTCGTCCAGGCTCCCCTCGGGCAAGACCTGGGAAACCTTCGAGCACCACCGGATGCCCCTGGCCCTGCGGCAGCAACTGGACCATCTGGCCCAGGGCAGTTTCGTGGAACACGGCGTCAACGTGCTGGCCTTCGGACTGCCCGGCACCGGCAAGACCCACGCGCTCTGCGCCCTGGGCCACCGCCTGGTCGAAGCCGGACACTCGGTCCTCTTCGCACCGGCCTACCGCCTGGTGCAGGAACTACTCGCCGCCAAGCGCGACCTGGACCTACCCCGCCGGCTGCGCAAGCTGGACAACTTCGATTTCCTGCTCCTTGACGATCTCGGCTACCTGCCCCAGGGCGCCGAAGAGTCCGAGGTCCTCTTCACCCTGATCGCGGAACGCTACGAACGCAGGTCGCTGGGCATCACGTCCAACCTGGTCTTCTCAGAGTGGGAGCGCATCTTCGCCAACCCCATGGCCACCGCCGCGGCGATTGACCGGGTCGTGCACCACTCCGTGATCCTGGAGTTTGACGTCCCCAGCTACCGGACTGATGCCGCCCAGCAACGGGGCCAGGCCGAGGGGGTGAACCGGCAAAAATAGTGGACGTTTTTTCGGCAAGAATAGTTGACGCGGGACAGCTTCTCGGTCAGCATCCCGAACCACCGCTCCACCAGGTTCAGCCAGGATGCGCTGGTCGGCGTGAAGTGCAGGTGGAACCGTGGCCGCTTGGCTAACCAGTTCCGGATCAGCGCCGTCTCGTGGGTGGCGTAGTTGTCCACGATGAGATGGACGTCCAGGTCAAGGGGCACTTCGGCCTCAATGGTATCGAGGAACTTGCGGAACTCCACGGCCCGGTGGCGTCGGTGGCATTGGCCGATCACCTTACCGGTTTTGGCATCCAGCGCGGCGAACAACGACGTGGTGCCGTGGCGCAGGTAATCATGGGTGCGCCGTTCCGCCGGTCCGGGGCGCATGGGTAACAGCGGCCTGGTCCGGTCCAAGGCCTGGATCTGGGACTTCTCGTCCACGCACAATACCAACGCCCGATCCGGCGGGTCCAGATAAAGCCCCACGATGTCCCGCACCTTCTCGATGAAGAATGGGTCCGCCGACAGCTTGAACGTCTCGGTGCGGTGGGGTTGCAGTCCGAAGGCACGCCAGATGCGGCTGATGGTGTTGTGGCTCAGGCCGGACCGCTGCGCCATGGACCGAGTGCTCCAGTGGGTGGCGTCTTTAGGTGTGGTCTCCAACGTCAGCGTAATCACCCGTTCCACATCATCATCGGTAACCGCTCGGGGCCGACCGCTGCGGGGCTCGTCCGTCAGTCCATCCAGCCGCTGTTCCAGAAAACGCGAACGCCATTTGCCCACCGTTGCATCGGACACCCCCAGATCGGCGCCCACGGCGGTGTTGCTCCGGCCTTCGGCGCAGGCCAGTATCATTCTGGCCCGCAGCGCCAGGGCTTGCGCCGTCTTCGGTCGTCGCACCCACCGCTCCAGAGTTTCCCGCTCCATGTCGTGCAAAATCAGCGGTGGCATTGGTCGTCCGATGGCCATGGTCATCCTCCCTCGGGACTGCTCACCCGGAGGATACCTCATCGCTGATACTATTACTACTAACTTCAGTTACATCACACTAGCTCGTCCAGGGCTCGGTAAACCTTCACCGGCGACGATGCCATCCGGACCTCTGGATACCGCGGCAGATTCACCATGCGGAACAGCAACGGGTGCACCACCGTCACGTCAACGTCCTGCACTTCCAGTCGCCTGATTACGTTGTTGAACGTGTTCACCGCCCCGTTGACCTGCGGCTCCCACCGTCCATGCAGATGCTCCACTGTCGCGCTGCAATTTTCCACCCAGTCGCCGCAGTTCAGGTAGGCGATCTCGTCAATGCTACGCATGTCCGGTGAGTGAATGTGCCCGAAGATCGCCCATCCAATTCACGCATACCGACCTAACCCAGCCGAATGGATGCGGTCCCAAGGATCTACGACCACGTCGGCCATCGCCCGCAAGACCCGTCTGCCCACATCGCTCTCGACATTCTCACTTTATAACGACCTGAGCAATTCAATCCGGTTGTACAACTGACTGTCCGGTCTGCATTCAGCCATGCCCGCGTCGCCAAAACTCTGTGCCCTACCACCGACAAAAACAGCCGGCCCCATCGGAGGAGCCGGCTGCAAAAACCCCGGGGGAATTCTTATCGGGGCCGTGGACTCCCTATGCGCCATCCTCAGGCAACATCAGGTAATGGGGCTCGCCGAAAAGCACCTGCGTACGCAGCGCATCCGCGTCGGCCGGCTCGACGCCGGCGTAAGGATCTATACTGCCCCACGGCGTCGAGCGGGACGCGAACCGGAAATGCTCCGTCCTTCCGTCGCGGAACGTAACGTCCCAGACGATGTCCTGCCCTTCATAATGGGGTTGCACTTCCGCGCCCAGCGGCACGAAGTCCGCGTAGCCGCGAACGTGTATCGCATTCTCGGGGCACAGCTTGACGCAGGCGTAGCACTCGGAGCACATGTCCGGCTCCTGGTTGCTGCCCTTGTCCACCATCGCATCCAACACCATCAGGTCGTTGGGACAGATATAGACGCACTGCGGCCCGCCATGCACGCCAGCGCAAGCGTTACAGGCGGACGGATCGACATAGGTAGGCACTGATCACTCCTCTCTACAGGCGGAAAGGCCGCCCGGCGGCAAAAGTCTGCAGGAGATTGTAACATTATCCGCCAGCGTCGGGGTTTCAGGTCAGCCTGCCTGAATTGCGGCTTCCAACCGCACCGCCAAGGCATCAAAATCCTCCGGACATTTCCGCCGGATGGCGCCGATATTCCGCGACACTTCATCGCCAAGCGTTTTGCGACCACCACCAGGAGCATCCGAGAGACCACGTTGGGCGACCAACGGCTCGAAATATTGCTCTTTCACCTGAATTTCGGCGCGGACGTTTTCCCACCTCCAACTGCCGGGAAGGTCCAGTCCGGCCAAAACCCAAGTTTCAAGTTCTTCCCAAGCGTTTTCGGATAGGAAGGCGGGACCGAATTCCCTTTCTACGTCGTCAAGTCTTTGCCGACGGCCGACTTGGCCATCGCGGTCTACGCATAGGATGAAGACATCGTGCATCCCTTTCTGCTCTGCGACAATTTGCGCCAGCCGTTCGGTTTTCAACGCTTCACCTACCCCACCAAGCAATGGGTCCGTGCAGATATTAACTTGTACGGTGGAGGAGCCGAGCCGTCGAAACAGTCTAAACCGAAGCCAAGGTGAAACCCGCACTTGGTTTAGATAGAATTGGAAGGAATTGAGAGGATCGGTTGGGAAGTTGCCGGGGGTTGCTGGTGGGTATGCTGGAGATGGGAGCGCTGCTGGAGCGGTGGCGCATGGATGAGGCTGCGGTACGACGACGGATGTACCGAGCGCCGACGCCTCGGGAGCGGGAACGGTGGCACGCGGTGTGGTTACTGGCGCGAGGCTGGACGGCCGCGGCCGCGGCGTTGGAACGGGACGCCCACACTATTGGCCAATGGGCCACGGCATTCCGGGAGGGTGGTCCTGAGGCGCTGGCTTTTGAGCAGTCAGGAGGTTCCCCCCGCATTGAACCGGGAGCGGCAGGCCGAGTTGAAGGCGGCGGTGCAGGAATTGCCGTCGCAAGCTGGCATCGATTTGTCCAACTGGAACTGGAAGGCGGTGCGCCGGTTGGTAGAGGAACGCTTCGGGTTGACGCTGAGCCGGAGTGGTTGCCTGAATTACCTGCACCGGTTGGGCTTTGTCCTGAAGCGTCCCAAGAAGCGGTTGGTCAAGGCAGACCCGGTACGGCGGGAAGGCTTTGTGAGGGAGTACATTGCCTTGACAGCGGCGGCCCGACGAACTGGGGCCAAGATATTCTTCGCTGATGAGGCTCACTTTCGGGCGGATGCGGATCTGCGGGCCAAATGGGTGCTGAAGGGTGAACCGGCGCTGGTGGACTCCACCAGCCCGCGACGTGGGGAGAAGGCGAGCTACTACTCGGCGGTGTGTCTGGAAACCGGAGAGGTGGAGTTGCTGGAACTGGAAGGTAACAGCAACTCCACCACCTCGGTTGCCTTCCTGTCGGTTGCCTTCCTGCGTCAACTGCGGGCGCAACACACCGAACCGTTGACGGTGATTTGGGACAATTCCCCAGCTCATAGGGGCGACGCGCTGCGAGCCTACCTGGCCAACCCCAACTTGAACCTGCGCTTGGTGAACCTGCCCACCTATAGCCCAGATTTCAACGCCGACGAGGCTATTTGGGGCTGGGTACGTCAAGAGGTGACCGCCAACCTGTGCCTGGGGACCCGTGCCGCAGTCCAAGAGAAGGTGGGCGACTTTTTCGCCAGCCTGTCCAGCCGATGCGACGAAGTCAAGCGCCGATGCCAGACCGTGCTTCAGGCTCGAGCAGCAGAACTGACTGCCAGCACTCAAGCCGACCCTTCCCATCCCGCGAATGTAGATTTCACCTTGGCTTCAGTTTACCCCCAATCCACCGAAGAGATGATTGTGGCGGTGTGCTGAAGGGATAAGAAAGTGCCCCGTTGCTTCTGGGATAATGGTTTGTGAAACACCAAACCGACCCAAAAGAAGGAGCACCAAATAGATGCTACCGCGCAACGACCCCGACCGCATCCAGATCGCCTTCGACGACCACCGCCTGGTCAGCAATGCTGGGCTGATCCTTCCGTCCACCTTGGCACTGCATCTGGGCCTGCCCCAACTGGTTGATCGGCACCTGGACCTGGGCCGTGCCCCAGGCGGAGCCAACACGGGCGACCAGATCATGACGCTGGTGGCCTCCGCCCTGGCTGGGGGCGACTGCATTGACGATGCCGACGGGTTGCGTGCTGGCAGGACCGCGCGGGTGCTGGGCTGCGTGGTCAAGGCGCCATCCACCCTGGGCACGTTCCTGCGCAGCTTCCGTTGGGGCCACGCCCGCCAGCTGGATCGGGTGAGCCGGGAACTGCTGGCCCGGGCCTGGGCCGCTGGGGCGGGACCCCGATCTTTGAACAATCACGGACCGTTGACCATCGACCTGGACCCCACCATCTGCGAGACCTACGGTCTGGGCAAGGAAGGCGCCCGCCACCACGGCTACACCGGCCAGCGGGGCTATCACCCGCTGCTGGCCGTCGCCGCCGGCACCGGCGATGTGCTGATGGCCCGGCTCAGGGAAGGTCGCGCCAACACCGCTCGGGGCGCCGCCCACTTCCTGCGTGAGACGATGGGACGGGTACGCTACGCCGGAGCCACCGGACCACTCACGGTGCGGGCCGATAGCGGCTGCTATAACCACGCCATGGTCACCACCTGTCGAGAGACCAACGTCCGCTTCTCCATCACCATCCGCCAACACCAGAGCCGGCGCAACCAGATCGAGGCCATACCCGAGGGGACTGGACGCCCATACCCTACTGGATGGACGGTGCTGCCGACGTGGCCGAGACTACCTACATCCCCTTCGAGAGTGCGCCCGACGCCGCGCCGGTGCGGCGCATCGTCCGCAGAGTGCAGCCCACGCCCGGTTCTCAACTGGCCCTCTTGGTCGACTACAGCTATCACGGCTTCATCACCGACCGGGACGGAGGCACTCTGGAACTGGAGGCACTCTGGAACTGGAGGCCGATCATCGCCGCCACGCCGAGATCGAGAACGCCATCCGCGACCTCAAGTACGGCGTGGGGCTGAACCATCTCCCCTCAGGGCGTTTCGCCGCCAAGTCCCCTTGCAATCTACGGCCTGGCTGGCGGTCCAGGTGATGGCCCACAACCTGGCCCACTGGGCTGCGCGCATCGGTCTGGGCGAGCAACTGGTGACCACCAAGACCCTCCGACGGCGGTTCTTCTCCATCGCCGGACGGCTCACTCGCTCGGCGCGCCGCCTCACTCGGCATCTTCCCCAGCGCTGGCCCTGGGAAAACCAGTTCACTCACGCCTGGGTAACTGTTCAGACTTGAGGGGAAGCGAGTAGTTGACGGCAGGCGTTGAGGGTGTTGAGAGCTTGTGCTCGCCAGGTGCCGAAGATTGACGCCAGCGTCATCTTGGTGGCAGTACCCCGGTCCGAGCGGGTGCCCCCACTGACCTTGCGGCTGACCACCAGATGGCGCAGGCTGCGCTCGGCGGCGTTGTTGTCCGGCGGCACCTCCGGTTCGGCCACGAAGACGAAGAGTTCTTTGATGTGTTTCTCCATGCGTCGGCACAGCCTGGCTTGGGCGGCTGACGGGTCATCCAGGTAGGGCCGGCAGAGGACCAGCAATCGTCTTTCCAGGGCCATTTTGGCGGTGCGGCGTTGTTGCTCTGCGGGGTGGGTAAAGACCGTGGCCTGACGGTAGAGTTGGTGGACGGCGTCAGCCCACTGGGACAGCGATCCATCATCTGGGTAGAGTGATCGCAGGTCGTGGATGTCCCGCAGCAGGTGGGCCCAGCAGCGTTGTTTGGGACCCGCATAGTGGTGGTAGGCGGCGTAAAAGTCGCTGACCAGCACACCGGCGAAATCGTCGCCCAAAACCTCGTCCACTACCGCCTTGCCCCGGTTCCGTCGCAGGAAGTACCGCAGGTTGGGGGTGCTGAAAGTCCACACGTAGCCGTTGTGTCCATCCTGTCGCCAACCCGTCTCATCGGCGTGGACCACCGGACTGCCTCGGACCTGTTCCAGGATGTCCGCCACCACCCGTTGGGCCTTGCCAGCCACTTGCTGTGTGGCCGCCACGATGGCCCCCAGGCTGAGTTACAGCCCATGCACGGTATCCAGGTGCCACTGGATGGTGCGCAACGGCAGCCTGGCTTCCTCCCGCAGGACCGCAATCAGGCTGATGACGTTGATCCCCAGGCGCTGCTTGCCCATCACCACGCCGTCCAGTTGCGCTTTGGGAACACAGCAGCGTCGGCAGCGGGGACAAGTGCGGGTCAGGTAAACGTGCTCGGTTACCTGCGCCGGAACCTGCGGCAGGTCGATCACCTCCCGAGTGCGCTGGGCCCAACCCCCAGACAACTGGGTCCCGCAGTCGGGACACTGCTCCACCACATGCTCCACGCGGTGGGTGGGCGTCATGCGGGCTCGGGCAAAGCCGTGAGGTCGGGGTTTGCGAGGTTCCTTGGGACGTGCTGGCTCCCGGTCTGCTTTGGGTTTCAGACCGGGCATCCGGCGGGAGCCTTTGGGTTTGGCTTGCCCTTCCAACTGGGCAATGCATTTCTCCAGCCGCTCAATGATGGCCTGCTGTCGGACGATGATGCCAATCAGAACATCCCGGTCGGCAGTCCTGAGATCGATTTCGGTATCCATCCCAGTTATATGACATAACCACCGCCCCCAAAGCCAGCCACCCGCACACCAAGTTCCGCCAATTCGCCTCACCAACTCTGAACAGTTACACGCCTGGGCCCGAGTGCGCGCCGTTCCCCTACCAGCCTGACGACGCGCCGTCGGCGCCCGATCCGTCCACCGGGCAGCCCCGGGGGCTGTCCCGCCGACCCATGCCAGACCAGCCCGCCAGCGCCACTTCCGGCATGCCGCCTGGCCGTTTTCGCCTGCCGCCGCCACTGCGGGCCAGTACCTTGCCATTGGCGTGGCCGCCACCGACCGCCCTGAACCACATCTATTGGCGATCGGGCCGGGCTCGTTCGCCTTTCTTACCCATCATCCCTCACGTCAACGCTAGAACCGCATCCCTTCGGTGGATTCGGGGTTAGTGAAGAGCGGTTTGAGGATGTATTGATCTTTACGGAAGTCTTCGGGAATCACGAGCACGTTCATCCGATGGCGTCCTCCTCATCGCCATCAACCAAATAGTCGGTATCGGGTATTCCTTCGGAGGACTTCATCGCGTTTTCCAGCCATCCGTTAGTGAGCAGCCGTTCCAAGCCTTGGGATTTTCTAAGCTCGCGCAGATTGTAGAGGTCAGCGATCGGGCGGATCACGCTGTCGGTTGCGTGTTCGTCCCGGTACATGATGGAGGTGTTTTCAAAGGTTTCGTCGTTCATCCACGCCAACAATGCCGGAGAATGCGTAGTCGTGATCACCTGAATGTTCCCCTTCGCCGTCTGCTTTTCTATAAGTTCCAGCAGAAGCCACAGGCGGTTGGGGTGGATGCCACTGTCGATGTCTTCAAAGAAATAGGTGCCACCATCGTCCTCGTTAAGCAGCATGGCGAGCATGGCGAGAAAGCGCAATGTCCCATCGGAAGCGCTATATGCCGACACCTTGCGCCCGTTGCGTTCTGTGATGTAGAGATGCACTCGTCCGCTGGGGTCGCGAGGAAATTCAAAGTCGCCCACATCCATCGGCGTCAGTTCCTGCAGCCATGAGGTCAGGACATGCTTGCGGTCGGGGTCGGCGCAGATTGCTTCCAGTACCGTGGGCAAATTCTGGCCGCGGTTGCCCAGCGTGGCTGCGCCGGGGATGGAAGGTTCCCGCATTTGCGCCGGCGACAGATCCAAAAAACGCATCCTCTCAATTAGTGAACAAAGGCGTAACCGCTCGCAATCAACTAGTGGGTCATATGCAATGGGCTTCGTCAAGGACGGTCGGGCTTCATGTATAAAACTCCATTCCTGTTCCGAAATTATGCTTCCGAAAACTGGACTTTCATCTATTTGCATCATCTCTGACAACAAACGAAACCCGTCCTGAGCGCCCGGGTTAATCCCAACGCCTATAGAGTAGGCTATCTTCTTCCCATCCAAGTCCAGTTCCATCTTAGAATAGAATTCTCCAATGCCGTCAGCGTAGGGCTGCCCAAATCGAACTATCTCGTTGGGCACACCCCGGATCGGCTCCCATTCGACATAGCCGCCGCCACCAACCTTCCCACCAATAGCCTCCGCCAGCGTGTACCCCCTCCCGATCCCGTGCAGGAACCGAAAGGCGTCCCGAATGTTGCTCTTCCCGCTGGCGTTTGCGCCCACTATTACCGTGAAAGGCCCGAGCTTCAGCGTCTCGTCCGCAAAGTTCTTGAAATTCTTGAGCCGCAGCGAAGTGATCACGATCGCGCTCCCTTGTTTCTGCCTGCCTGAATTATAGGCCACTGCCACCGGCGATGGGCACGCCCGTAGCCCAACCATCCTTGCCCCACCCCCACCATCCCGCTACAATCGCCCCACGCCAGCCCATGGGTGTTATGGAGGGCCATTGGCAACCGCCACACCGGTCGCGCCCGGAGCGCCGGACATCAAGAACAATCGCGCGTTCGTCCTCGGCAGCCTTTCGGTGGGACACGGCTTGTCCCACATGTTCGACCAGGGTTTCCCCCTGCTGATCACCGAAATCGCGGCGGCCATGGGTTTGGGAACCCTCCAGACCGCCGCCATATTCGCCGTCCGTCAGGGCGGCTCTAGCGCCACCAGCCTCGGGGGCGGACCCTTCATCGACCACCTCAAGTCCTACTGGGGCCTGATCCTCACCGCCTGCATGCTGGGCCACGCCGTCACCTTCGCCGCCATCGGCGGCTCTCCCACCTATGCGCTCCTCGTGGTGGTCGTATTCTTCATGTCCATTCCGGGATCCCTGTGGCACCTCCCGTCCGCAGCGGCTATCTCCCAGCGTTTCCCTGACCGTCGTGGCTTCGCGATCTCCATGCATGGGTTTGGTTCCAACCTCGGCAACGTCAGCGGACCCGTGATCGCCGGGGCGTTGCTGGGGGCAAGTTTCATCATCTGGCGGCACGTCTTTTTCATCTACGCCGGCCTTGCCGTGTTCATGTCCTTCTTCGTGTGGTGGTCATTGCGCGGTCTGGGACGGGAGGACGACTCGCCCCGTACCAGGAGCCTGGGCGATCAGTTCGTCAGCGCGGCCGCGCTCCTCAAGAACCCCGTTGTCATGGCCCTCATTTTCGCCGCTCTCCTCCGCGGCATCGGCCTGAACGCGCTGTTCAACTGGACCCCGTTCTACCTCCGGGAAACCCTGGACATGAGCGTCCTGCAGGCTGGCGTCTATTACGCCCTGCTCACCGGAATGGGCATCGTGTCGGCGCCGCTCCTGGGCTGGCTGTCCGACAAATGGGGACGCAAGGCGGTTTTGGTCCCCGGGTTCGTCGTCGCTGCCCTGCTGTCCCTCGCCGTGGTGAGCGTCGGTTCCAGCCTGCTCCTGATCCCCGTCATGGCCGGTCTTGGCCTCTTCAGCTTCGCCCTCCACCAGATCATCCAGGCCTCGGTGCTGGACTACGTCGGCCAGGGCACCGAGGCCACCGCCATCGGTCTGCTCTTCGGCATCAACGGTGTCATCGGTATCGGCTCGCCCTTCCTCGCCTCGGCCATCATCGAACATTGGGGCGGCTACGGCACTGTGTACTACTACGCCGGCATCCTTACCCTCATCACGGCCGTCATCATCCTGATGATCCCCCTGCGCAACCCCAACGCCGTCAACCCGGCCGGCTCCTAGCCTATCGCGCTCAGCGTTTCAATTGCCGCTCTGGACTCCCCCGTGCTACCATGACTCTTGTCATGGATCAACAGCACATCCGCAATTTTTGCATCATCGCCCACATCGACCACGGTAAGTCCACCCTGGCCGACCGCCTCCTGGAAATCACGGGAACCGTCCGTCCCCAGGATATGAAGGCGCAGTTCCTCGACCAGATGGAACTGGAGCGTGAACGCGGCATCACCATCAAGGGCAAGGCGGTGAACATGACCCACCGTACTCCTGATGGGACCGAATACCAGCTGAACCTAATCGACACCCCCGGCCACGTCGATTTTTCGTACGAGGTTTCCCGCGCCCTGGCGGCGTGCGAAGGCGCTCTCCTAATCGTTGACGCCACCCAGGGCGTCGAGGCCCAGACCATCGCCAACACCATGCTCGCCCTGGAATACGACCTTGAGATGATTCCGGTCATCAACAAGGTCGATCTGCCCTCCGCCGAGCCGGACCGCGTCGCTGCCGAGTTGGAGCAGATATTCGGCTTCCGCCGCGACGAGGTGATGTTTGTTTCCGCCAAGGACGGGCTCGGTTGCCGCGAGCTCCTCGACGCGATCGTCGACCGTGTTCCTGCCCCCAAGGGAACCGATGATGCGCCCTTCCGCGCCCTCGTGTTCGACTCTAACTACAACACTTACAAGGGTATCATCGCCTATGTCCGCGTCGCGGACGGCCAGATCTCCCAGAACGACCGCCTCCGGGTCATGTCCTCCGGCCGCTCAGTGGAAATCATGGAGGTCGGCGTGTTTGCTCCCGAGCCGACCCCCACCGACTCTATTCAGGCCGGACAGGTCGGCTATGTCGCCACCGGCTTCAAGGATGTCCAGGAGTGCGCCGTCGGCGACACCCTAACCAACAACGCCGACCCCGCCGAAGATCCGCTCCCCGGCTACGTCGAGCTCAAATCCATGGTCTTCGCCGGCCTTTATCCCGCCGACGGCGAGGACTACACGCGCCTGCGCACCGCCCTGGATAAGCTCAAGCTCAACGACGCCTCTTTGAGCATGGAACCCGAAAACAGCGGCGCCCTGGGCTTCGGCTTCCGTTGCGGCTTTCTCGGTCTCATGCACCTCGAAATCGTCCAGGAACGCCTCGAACGCGAGTACGACCTAGACCTGATCGTGACGGCCCCCAGCGTCGCCTACGAGGTCCTGCTTACCAACGGAGAGGTTATCCGCATCGACAATCCGTCTCTGCTCCCGTCGCCCAACTCCACCTCGGAAGTCCGCGAACCCATCCTCGGCGTCACCATCGTCGCCCCCAGCCGCTCCGTCGGCGCCATCATGGAGCTGATGCACGCCCGCCGTTCCGAGTTTCGTCGTATGGAGTACATGCAGGGCGGCGGCGCGTCCAACGGGGACTCACCTTCGGGGGAGACCGACGCCCAGGACCGCGTCGTCATGGAATACACCATGCCCCTAGCCGAAATGCTGGCCGACTTCTACAACCAGCTCAAGTCCCGCACCCAGGGCTACGCCTCGCTCGACTACACCTTCGAGGGCTACCGCGCCGCGCCGCTGGTGCGCATCGACATCCTGGTAAACCAGACCCCGGTGGAAGCCCTCAGCATGATCAGCCACCGCGACAACGCCGTCGTTCAGGGCCGTGGCATCGTCGAAAAACTGCGGACCACCATACCCCGCCAGATGTTCGAGGTGCCCATCCAGGCCGCCATCGGCAGCCGCATCATCGCCCGCGAGACCGTCCGAGCCATGCGCAAGGACGTCCTCTCCAAGTGCTACGGCGGCGACATCACCCGCAAGCGCAAGCTGCTCGAGAAGCAGAAGGAAGGCAAGAAGCGCATGAAGCGCGTCGGCCGCGTCGAAGTCCCCCAGGAAGCCTTCCTCAGCCTCCTCAAGATCGGCGAAGACGGCTAGATCTCAAAATCCGTGCCACCCTAGCCAACGCAAGAGGGGCCGCGCAGTGCGGCCCCTCTTGCGTTGATCCGTCATCCGGAAAGCGTCACAGGATATGATACAGCATCCGGTGGTCTCGCAGCACGTCCTGGGCAAAGTCGTTGTCCACTTCCCGCCACACCGAGTGGATGTGGTTAGCCTCGTTCTGGAAGTTGTCGAACTCCACGATGAACTGCCCGCCGTGGATCCGGTAGTAGTGATCCCGGCTGCGATCCAATGCGCCTGCCCACACGAGGCGGTAGTCGTCCAGGCCGGTATCGCGTATGGTCGCCAACCGCTGCTCCGCAACCGGCGCAGGAACCCCGTTCACGTATTCCCCGATCAAGGCCATCAGGATTTCCCGCTGCGTCCCGTTCAACTCATGGCACGCGAGCCCTTCATCGTCGTGGATGGCCTGCTTAGTGCTGTTGTACCCCAGGATGTCCCAGGGAGCCTTGTCGTGGATGACCGCTTTGCCGCGCTGGCCGTCGTCCAGCGAACCGATCAGCTCTATCGCCAGGTCTTCCCGCCGGCCCAGTATGCGCAGCCCCTCTTTAGGACCCTTGCGGACCTCCGCCGGATTCGCGCCCAGGAAAAACGGAGTCACCGCGATCACCTGGTCACCCCACACGCTGTAGTGAATCGACAGATGGTGTCCTTCCACCCGCCATCCCCAGGGGTCGTGCCGGCCCGGGTCGCCGAAAACCGTCCAGTAGTACAGCTCGGGATCCCGCGGCCAGGTGACCTGCCCCCACTCGGCTTCCAACGGACCCAAAACCAGCTCGTGCTGAATGATCGAACGCGCCTGCTGGTTCGATTCGTCGGTCAGGCCGGTGGACAGCAAATCCATCGCCAGGCCGCGCTGCTGCTCCGTCATGTCGCGCAACGGCAGCCCGTGCCGGTTCAACGGCGGGTAGTACCAGAAGAGACGCTCCCCGTCCATATAATGGTAAGTCGCCTTGCCTCGTTGGTCGCTGTCCAAACTCGCCACCCAACGGCGAGCGGCGTCCACCATCGCGGCGGTAACATGGAGATGCGGATGCGTAAATCGGCCAGTTGTCATCGCGGATGACCTCCTGCTAGATGCTGTTGTTGAACGTTGCCGCAGTGTAGGAAAGCCCATCGCGGGGTGTCAAGGATAGGCCGCACCCGGCGAACTGCCGCAACAGGCAAAATCGGCGGTTACCGAACTACTGGCGTATTCCATTCGTACAATATTCAGCCAGCACATGTTGCCAAGACAGCAGCACTAGATGCGCTATAATAACCCAATCAAGTTAAGGGGCCACGCGAAGTTTATGGAAAGTTTCGTTGACAAACTCGTGACCGCAAGTGAAACCAATCGCAGTATGGTTTGCGTTGGCTTGGACGTCGATCCAGACGAACTCCCACTCTGCCTTGGTGCTAACGATGAATCAGCGAGCCGTGCTCGGGCTGTTTCGACGTTCAACCATGCCATTGTAGACGCCACAGCTGACTTGGTGTGCGCTTACAAGCTCAACTTAGCATTTTACGAGGCTGAAGGGTTGAGAGGGATGCTTGTATTGCAATCCACCGTCGAGTACATCCGGAGCAGAGCCCCTGGCGTCGTGGTCATCGGCGATAGCAAGATGGGCGACATCGGCCATACAGCAGAAGCGTACGCCAAAGCAATGTTCAAAGTCCTCGATTTCGACGCGGTTACCATCAATGCTTGGGGAGGACATGATACCGCCGAGCCTTGGCTTACTGACCCCATGCGCGGTGCGTTTATTTGGTGTCGCGGTTCGAACCCGGGCTCCAAAGATTTTCAAGATATTATGGTGGACAGCACGGACGGATCCCGCATCCCGCTTTACCTGCACATGGCGATAGAATCGCAAAAGTGGTCCAGTCACAAAAATCTCGGACTGGTGATGGGCGCGACGGCGTCCAACAAAATCAAGGATGTACGCGATGCCTGTCCGAAGGCTCCATTGCTCATTCCGGGCGTGGGTGCTCAAGGTGGGAATCTAGAAGATTCCGTTCGGGACGGTGTTGATTCCCGAGGGCGTATGGTCATCATCAACTCTTCTCGCGGCATAATCTTCGCCTCTCGAGAGTCCAATTTCGCGGAAGCAGCTCGCCATCAAACAACCAACTTGAACGACGACATAAACCACGTTTTGGATCAAATGGATTTGGGATGGTCGAGCGAGCCGATCCCAGCGACCTCAGAGCTGGCGACGTCGTTCGCCTGAAAAAGCCCCATCCGTGTGGCGGCTACCTCTGGCACGTCAACCGCGTCGGCGGCGACATCGGTCTCCGCTGCCAGACCTGCGGCCACTATGTCATGACCCCTCGGTTCCGTATCCTCAAGCGCATACGGGAAATCACCCGCCCGACCACAGACTCCGCTGAGCCGCCCAACCAGTGAAGGCCGGTTCGTTGCGGTCCGCCCTGGGACGCCGGGGCCGTTACCATGGCGTGGCGCTGCTGTGCGCTGTGGTGGCGGTGAACAGCTTCGGCATGGGCGCCATCTCGCCCGTGTTGCCGCTGTTCCTGGAGCACGAATACGGCGTGTCGGCGACCGAGGTCGGGATCGCCGTGGGCTTCTTTTTCGGCATGGGCCGCCTCATTACCAGCCTGCCCGCCGGATATCTTTCCCAACGTTACGGACGGCGGCGCATCCTTGCTTTGGGCGCGGCCATCAACCTCGTGGGCGCGGCCATGGTGGCCGTGTCCTTCAGCTATTTTTGGCTCACCGGCTGGCGCTTCGTCTCCGGATTCGGCGGTAGCATTTTCCTCACCATCGCCACCATTTACCTCCGCGACGAGGCCACGCCCGAAACGCGCGGGCGCCTGCTCAGCCTGCAGGAACTGAGCATCTTGGCCGGCCAGACCCTCGGCCCGCTCCTGGGCGGCTATCTCGCCACCATATTCGGATTGCGCGTCCCACTCTACGCCCAGGCCGTGCTGATGGCCGTCTCATTGTTGGTCATCCTCCTGGCGCTGCCCGAATCCCGCTGGCGCGAACAGGCCGCCACCCAGCAGCGCAGGCAGAACCGCCCCACCGCGCCCGCCGCCGGCGCTCCTACCGGACCGGATGCGCCCGGTGACACTGGCCGAGGCGCCATCTGGCGCCTGATCTTCAGCCCCGCGTTCATCTTCGTCGGCTTGTTCGCTCTGATGATCGTCGCCAATCGCCAGGGCGCCCGGTTCAGCGTGATGCCCCTGTTCGGGCGTCACAAGGGCTTCGGCCCCGACCACCTCGGATTGTGGATCAGCCTTACCCACGTCCCCCAGTTTTTCACGACCATGATTTCCGGCTACATCTCCGACCGTTTCGGACGCAAGGTGCCCATCCTGCCCTCCATTATCCTGCTGTGCCTGGGCATCGCCGCATTCGTGTGGGCCGGAAACCTGTGGCAACTCCTCCTGTCCGGCGTCCTCCTGGGTATGGGCGAAGGCCTGGGCAGCCCGGCCGGTACCGTCTTCTTCGCCGATATCGCTCCCCCGGGAATGGAAGGGGTAACCATCGGTCTGCTGCGGACTTTCGGCGGCTTGGGCACCATGGTCGCGGCGCCGGCCCTGGGCGCCATCGCCGACACCACCAGCTTCCCCACTGCGCTGTGGATCGACGCCGTAATCCTCGCCGCCTCCGGTATCGGTCTGTTGCTCTTCGTCCGCGAGACCTACCGCCGCCGCCGCAGTTAGAAACGAGCCCCTCGCCGGCATTGCACCCTCCCGGTGCTTGCCCGCCAATCGGCGTTACTTGAATTTCATCCCGGCGTCACCCGATCGTCCGAGAACGGCGCATGTTCCTGCCGGACTACCCCTCGGTAACGGGCGCGCTACGCGTTGTGTCGCGAGTCAGCCGTCTGGGTAGCCGCTTCGGCCAATATGGCCGGGTGACTCAACCGTACCCTGGTCAGCAGCAGGCACCCAATGATTAAAAACAGCGCGCTCGCCCCGAGTAACGCAGTGTAACCGTACCCCGGGCCGAACCACACGGCCACCAGGTCGGGCAACGGACCGATCGCTTTGGCCCCTGCCGCGCCTACTAACGTGCCCAGGTTCACCACTCCCATGTGCTGCGCCTCTCGCCCCGGCGTCCCCAGGTCGTTGGCCATCGCCCAATGGGCGGTCAGAATTATACCCACCGCTCCGCCGACCACACTTGCCACTAGCACCGCCAAGAGGTAGGTGCTGACCCACATCATCGCGATTGTGGCCACAACCGCGATCGACGCGCCCACGGCAAGTATTGGTTTTCGCCCGATCCGGTCCGACAGCAAGCCCGACGGGTAGGTCGTGAGCACCAGCATCCCGCCGATCCCGATAATGGCCACCCCCAGCGCCTGCGCCGGATTTTCCACCTGCACCTTGTCCCTGAGGAAAAACAGCCCGTAGGTCGTGAAAATCACCACCGCCGCCATGAATGCGATGCGTGACGCTACAAACCACGGCAGGTCCGGATGCAGTCGCGCCATGCTCGTGGTCTCCGGGAATGCCATCGCGGCGCGATGGAACGTCGCCGCGGCAACTCTACCCACAATTCGCATGCGTCGGCGAATGGTCAACGAGGTGACCGTCGCCGAAACGAGTATGACCGCCGCAAACATAGCCAGAGTCATCCACAGCCAGTAGGCAGCGTCGGGAACCGCGTAATGGCCAACCATCAGCCCCGCCAGGGACAGCACGGTGGCTCCCCCCAATGCCTCCAGCAACGTTTTAATCGACGCTGCCTCGCCCATCCGGTTCGCCGGCACCAACTCGCGGATGCTGGCCAGGTACGGCGAATATGCGATGCCCGAGTTGATCTGGATGAATAGCCACACCACCAGCAAGCTGCTGTACGTAAGGGGTGTTGCCAGGGCGATCAGGGCCACCGGGATACACACGCAGGCCCAGAGCATGTAGGGAAGCCGACGCCCCAGTCGCGACCTCGTACGGTCACTGGCCCAGCCAACCGGCACCTGCACCAACGCCGCCGCCACCAGCCCGGCCAACCCCAACACGCCCAGCAGCGTGTTCTTGGCCGCCTCGGGAGCCACTTCAAGCACCAGAATGGGCAGGACAACCGTGTCCATCGCCAATATGAAACCGGCCAGCCCGAAGCTGTAGGCATTCAATCGGACCAGCGCCCACTTTCCCCAGGTTTGCGTACCCGCCGCGGACTCGGGCAGTGTGCTGTAACTGTATGCGTTCACAGTGGCCTTATGAGTTCTGTTATTCGTCGTCTGATGAATCGGCCCTATGCTACAATGCGGCGGCCGGGGTATCAAACCCGGCTTGTCCGTATTTCTCTGGCGACTACACCTTCATGGACCGGTCAACGAGAAGTCCCACGCGGTCGGTTTCCATGACGGGTATGGCCTATCCGGGACGGGTTGGGCCCATCCAGGCGCCATTCCCGCTTCGCCGAGCGCATCCCTCACCGTACACTACAGAGGCATCCTCACCGTGCGTATTTGCTCATTGCTCCCCAGCGGCACCGAAATCCTTTTCGCACTGGGCCTGCAGGATCAGATCATAGGCGTTACCGACCTTTGCGACTATCCCTCGGAAGCCGCCTCGATCCGGGTCGTCTGCCGCAGCCGCATTGATCCCTCGATCATGTCCAGCGAAGAAGTCGAGGCCGAGATGCACCGCATCCTGTCCAGCGGCGAAAGCCCCTACGACTTGGACGTCGATTGGCTCCAGTCCGCGTCCCCCGACCTAGTGATCACCCAGGATCTTTGCTACTTCTGCGAAATCGACGCCGACACGGTCCACCGCGCCGTCGAACCCATTTCTGCGCCACCGACCGTCCTAAACCTGAACCCCCGGACTCTGGATGAAATCCTGGATAGCTTCCTGGAAGTGGGAGCGGCCTGCGGCGTCCCGGATCGCGCGCGCCTCCTCGAATCGGATCTCAAACAACGCATCGAGGCTGTGGCCCGCCAGATTGACCGGGCCCGTTCCCGGCCCGCGGTGTTCTCGGTGGAGGGCGTCAATCCCCTCGTTATCGGCGGCCATTGGGTTACCGACCTGCTGCTACGCGCTGGCGGACGCTTGCCCGAAAGATTCGCCCCCGGCTGCCCCGCCGAGCGCATCTTCTGGGAGGATGTGGTCGCGGCCCAACCGGACAAATTCTACATCGACCTGTGCTCTTCCGACCTCTCCCGCAGCGTTCGCGAAATTCCCTGGCTCGCCGCCCAGCCCGGCTGGAACGACCTGCCCGCCGTGCGCTCTGGCGAAGTATACCTGATCGATCATAGTACCCTGAGCCGTCCCGGTCCCCGGGTCGTCGATGGTCTCGAACTGCTCGCCCAACTCACTCACCCTGACCTATTCGAAGGCCATATCCCACCGGGCAGCGTCCTGAAACTGGACCCGTCCGCGACTCAATTCGAACCGGATTTCATCGGCCGCGCCTTCAAACCGTGGCCTAACACCGCTCCCATCGGCGCCCCGACGGCCGGCATGGCGATCTCTTCGCCCGCGGCCTGACTATCTGGCATTAGTGATATTGGGCGGGTATAATCATCGCCAACCTAACCGGGGGTAGATGTACAGTGGTTAGTCACGATGAGTTTCGGCAGGCCATGTCAAAGTTTGCGACTGGGGTAACGGTTATCACCACGCTCGACCCGTCGGGCACTCCCCACTCGATGACGGCCAACGCGTTCACTTCGGTTTGCCTGGATCCGCCGACTCTTCTCGTATGTGTGGCCCATAACACCATCACCTACGGGTACGTAGAAGCGCAACAACGCATCGGCGTCAACGTGTTGCGCGAGGAGCAGGAAGAGCTTGGCCGGTACTTCGCCCGCCGCCCTGAGCAGCGGGAAGGTAACCCGGACTATTCGTACACCATGGGAACCCACAACGTGCCCGAGCTCGACGGTTCCATGGTCTTCTTCAATTGCGACATCGTCGGCTCACACGTTTACGGCGACCACACCATCTACGTGGGCGAAGTGCAGGAGATGAAAAGCGGCGATGGCGACGCCAACCCATTGATGTTCTACGACAGTCACTGGTACCATCCCGCCCACGAATAACCCGCCGGACCGCAGCTCGGTTCCAACCATGAAACCATGAGGGCAGGCGCGGAACCTGCCCTCTGGCGTACCGACCTCGGAAAACCCATACTTTACCCGCTCGTCGCGCAAGAACCGCCATGACCACCTCTACCAGCAACCTTGCCAATGGCGACGCGCTGCACTTCGGCGCCAGCATGGCGCTTCCCGCCAGTCGCACCGCCGAGCAGGCGCGCCTCATGGAAGATCTCGGCTTCGAATACATGGGAGCCGGAGAGCACTTCATGCGCGGCCGCCCGCCCGGACCGACCCACGCCGCCCTGCCGTTGCTCGCCGTCGCTGCCGGCGCAACCCAGCGGATGCGCGTCGTCACCTCGGTCACCCTGGCCCCTTTCTACCACCCCCTCATGCTGGCCCGCATGACGGCCACCCTGGACATCGCTTCCGGCGGTCGGTTGACCTTGGGCGTCGGCGTTGGCGGCGAGTTCCCCATGGAATACGAGAACGCCGGCCTGGACATCCGCCGCCGTGGCCGCCGCACCGACGAATGCTTGGACGGTCTCCGCCGTCTCTGGACCGAGGACTCGGTCACCCTCCATGGCCGCCACTACACGTTGGATGAAGCCGCCATCAACCCCAAGCCCGAGCAGAAGCCGCACCCTCCTATCTGGGTCGCCGGCCGCCGTGACGCTGCCATGCGTCGCGCTGTCCGATATGGAGACGGCTGGCTGCCATACTTCTACAGCCCCGACCGCTATCGGGACAGCGTGTCCAGGATTGCCGCCTTCGCCGAGGAAGAAAACCGCGACATCAGCGACTTCCAGTGGGCATTTTTTCCGTACATCACCCTGGCGCCGACCGAGGAACAGGCAGCCCATGTTGCCGCCGCAGCCCTCGGAAACCAATACCTCTACGGCGGCGATTTCATCAACATCGTGCGCCGCTATTGCCTGCTGGGCACGCCCAGGATGTGCATCGAAAGGTTGGAAGAGTACATCGACGCCGGCGCTCGATATATCATTTTCAGTATCGCCGCGCCGCGCGAGGACCGCCGCCGCCATCTCGAAGTGATTGCTAAAGATATCGTCCCCCACTTCCGCGGACGCTGATTTCACCCGCATATTGTTGACAAAAAACGTCGACGTCTGTGCCGATGTTGTATAATGACCTTTGACATCGGCATCAATGTCTAAGTAACAACCGCTCCTGTCCCTCAGCTTCGGAGTAAGTGAGCTAAAATGAGCGTTATTGAACTGCTCGATACTAAATTCGACGGGACACCCGCTACTCAGTCGCCGGTTTCCATTCGGCCTCATGGCGACCGAACCCGACGGGTGATGATGGTGCAGCCTGCATCAGCAGGCGGCAACTTCGAATACATCGCCATCCCCCGCCAGGGCATGCTGTTTCTCTCCGGAGCCCTGGCCCAGTGGGACGGCCCCTACGTCTACGAACGCGATATCTGGTTCGAAGATCGTCTGGGCCGCATGGATCCCGACACGGACCTCGACAACATCGATATCCTGATGCTCACGTCTCTGATCAACGAGACGCCCCGCGCGTATGAACTCGCTCGGCAGGCACGGGAATTCCACCCCGAACTGGTGATTCTCGGCGGCGGCCCCCAGATGAGCCCTCTGCCCGAAGAAGCCATTGCCCGCGGCGGCTTCGACGCCATCGTCAACCGCGAGGGCGAGGACATCATCGGCCAACTGTGTGACATCCTGCTCACGTGGCGCGATGACCGCAAATACCAGTACCTCGAGCGCGTGGCCGGAATTTCCTTCATGCGCGACGGGCACGTGACGCAAACCCGTCGCAAGGGCCTCGTCGCACCCGACTTCGTGCCCCTGCCTGACTTCCGTTCCATCCGCGGCCTGTCTCCCATCAATCCGATGGCCGGCGGCGTGTTGGAAACCGTGCGCGGCTGCACCGAAAACTGCTCGTACTGCCAGGTCATCCAGCAGTTCCTGGGTTATCGCCTCATCGATCGCGACACCGAGTTCCGGCGCCTCAAGCAATTGGAGGAACTCGCCGCCGACGGTCTGATCCATACCGGCCGCAACGGCAAGTTCAACGTCTTCATTTCTGACGACCTCCATACTCCCCCGCTGCGGGCCGTGAAGTTCCGCAACGAACGCTTGGAACGCCTCAAGGGTTGGGCCAGCCGCACCACTTCCATGAACATGATCTGCCAGGCTCGCGCCGAGATCGGTCAGGATGATGAGTTGGCCGACGCCCTCCTGGATGCCAACGTCAAGATGCTCTACCTCGGCGTCGAATCCAACAACGCCGAAAGCCTCGCCGCCGTTCGCAAGCGGCAGGAACCCGGCCAGATGCAGAAGGATCTGGTCCACCTTAACGAAACGGGCTTCTCCGTTGTCGCCATGACCATCATCGGTCTCCCTTACGACACCGAGGAATCCATCATGACCTTGGCCGACTGGGTGACCCAGCACAGCCGGTACCAGACCGCCAACCTCCTCACGCCGTTGCCCGCCACTTCCAACTGGGACCTGAAACCTCTCAACGCGGAAGGCGGCCCGTTGCAGGAGGGCGAGATGCGGCCCTACGAGCTCTATACCGGCCGCCAATTGGTCCACGAGGACGATCGCTGGAGCATGGCCGAGAGCCGCGAGCTGTTCGACAATTACACCGCCAAGCTCACCTCCATCGACGCTCTCTATGGTCGTATCTTCCGCATCCTCGGCAATTATCGGCTTCGCCAGGCCCGCGGCGTGCAGGACCTTTCCGAGGCCACGGAGACCATGCGCAACTGGTCCCACCAGGTGGAACAGGCCGGCAAGGAACTCGGAGAAAACCTCAACCTGCGCGTCACCGAACTGTCCGATACCCTGCGCTCGGTCAGCCAGCCCCTGTCCAACATGGGCTCCGACTTCATGGACAATCTCAGGACCAGGATCAACGAGACCTCGGAGGCTCTGCGGGTCTACGCCGAACGGGCCGACAGCGGGAGCAAAGACGTCGCCACCGGCATCTCCAACCGCGTCGGCGAAGTGACCGAGATGCTCAACGGCGTCCTCGATTCGGCCACCCATCGGCGCAATCCCAACCAGGCCAGATAGCATGACGTCCAGCGGCGACTCCGGCAGGAGAGTGGTGGTCACGGGCTTGGGGATGATCAGCCCGTTGGGTCTGAACGTTGGCGACACCTGGTGCGCCGTCGCCGCTGGACAGTCTGGCATCGACTACATCACCGGCTTCGACGCCGAGGCGTTCGATACCCGGTTCGCCGCTGAGGTCAAGGGGTTCGACCCCGAGAACTACCTCGAGCGCAAGGAAGCCCGGCGCATGGACCGGTTCGCCCAGTTCGCCGCCGTGGCCGCCCAGGAAGCCTGTGCCCAAGCCGAACTCAAACCTCGCGAAATGGACCGTTATAGCGTCCACGTCGTGGTCGGCAGCGGTATTGGCGGTATATCCACCCTCACCGAGCAGCACAAGGTGCTGCTGGACCGGGGACCCCGCCGCGTCACCCCGTTCCTGATCCCCATGATGCTCGCCGACATGGGTTCCGCTCAGGTCTCCATGGTAACCGGCGCCATGGGCGCCAACTACTGCATCACATCTTCCTGCAGCAGCGGCGCCGACGCTATCGGCGTCGGGTGGGACCTGATCCGCCACGGCAAGGCCGAAGTTGTCCTCGCCGGTGGCGCAGAAGCGCCCGTAGCCCCATTGTCCGTCGCCGGATTCAACGCCCTGCGCGCCCTGTCCCGGCAAAACGATAACCCCAAGGGGGCCAGCCAGCCGTTCAATCGAACCCGGGACGGCTTCGTCCTAGCCGAAGGGGCAGCCATCATGGTCCTGGAGAGCGTGGAACACGCCGCCGCCCGCGGCGCCGAACCCATCGCCGAACTGCGCGGCTACGCGGCCACCAGCGACTCCCACCACCTAACCGAACCCAACCCCACCGGGCAGAGCGCGGCCACTGCGGTGACTGAGGCTCTGGCCGCCGCCGGACTGCAACCCACCGACGTCGATTACCTCAACGCCCACGGCACCTCAACGCCCTTGAACGACTGGCACGAAACCAAGGCGCTCAAGTTGGCCCTCGGTGATGAGGCGTACCGCATTCCCATCAGCAGCACCAAGAGCATGACCGGCCACCTCCTCGGCGCCGGCGGGGCGCTGGAAGCCGCCTTGTGCACCAGGGTTCTCGCCGAAGGTCTGATGCCGCCAACCATCAACCTCGACGACCCCGACGACGAGTGCGACCTGGATTACGTTCCCAACGCCGCGCGATCGGGCGACGTTAACGTCGTGCTCAGCAATTCATTCGGGTTCGGCGGTCACAATTCCGTGATCGTTCTGACCCGGCCCGGTCTGTGACCTCCACTCGGCACATTCCCCCGTCCAAGCGCTGGCTGCTTCCGCCCCGGCCTGACGGCCACCGCCTCGCGTCCGATCTGTCGGTTCCTGCCGTCCAATTGCTCCTGTCCCGCGGAATCGGCGACGATGCTGCGTTGGCCCGGTTCTTGGACCCTCCCGACGTACCGTATTCGCCCGATTCCCTGCCCGGCATGGACCTGGCCGTGCCCCGGCTCGCCTCCGCAGTCAACTCCGGAGAAACCGTCGCGGTCTTCGGCGATTTCGATGTGGACGGCATCACCGGCACCGCAATCCTCTGCGAAACCCTGCAACGCCTCGGAGCCAGGGTGATCCCCTACCTGCCCGATCCCGTTGCCGAGGGCCATGGCATGACCCCACTGGCGGTTGAACGCCTCATCTCCCGTGGGGCATCGCTCATCGTCACCGTCGATTCCGGCGTCAGCAATGCGGCGGAGGTCGCTCTCGCCAATCAGCAGGGTACCGATGTCATTATCACGGACCACCACGTGCCCCCTCCCCAACCGCCCGATGCCGTGGCCATCGTCAACCCCAGGATGACCGGCAACCGGTATCCTTTCCCCGATCTGTGCGGCGCCGGTATCGCCTACAAGCTCGCTGCGGCCCTGTTGCGCCATCTTGGCCAACCTGACGACCCATCCCTGCTGGAACTCGCCGCCCTCGGCACCATCGCCGACCTCGTGCCATTGCGCGACGAGAACCGACACATCGTTCGGAAAGGACTGGACCTCCTCCCTTTCACCACTCGGCCCGGCCTGCGTGCTTTGCTGCGTCGGGTAAACCTCGCCAACCGTCCCATCCGCGCGGAGAACGTTTCATTCCAGATCGCCCCCCGGCTCAACGCCTCCGGTCGGATGGCTCATCCCGAAACCTCGCTCAACCTGCTCCTCACCGGCGACGAACGCGAAGGCGAGGCGCTCACCAGCCAGTTGGAACAATACAACGCCCGCCGCCGCGACCTGACAACCCGTTCCGTGGACATCGCCATTGAACAGGTCATGGCTTCCTCGCCCCTGCCGGCGATCATCATCAGCTACGACGATGCGTATACGCCCGGAATCAACGGGCTCGTTGCCGGACGCCTGTCCGAACTGTTCAATCGCCCGTCCATCTCCTTGGCCCGCGCCGACCCCGACCACCTCGTCGCCAGCGCCCGCAGCTCTGGTGATTTCAGCCTCATCAACGCCATCTCCCAATGCGACGATCTCCTGGTCCGCTATGGCGGACACCAGGCCGCCGCCGGCTTCACCGTCCGCAATGACCTCTACGCCGAAGTCGTGGACCGGCTTACGGGCATCGCCAACGCGCAGATGGGTCTATTCGGACCTGAGCCTTCCCTGGAAATTCACGCTGAGGGTACCCTGGACGAACTGCTCAGTCCCTCAATGGCGGAGCTATGCGCCCGCCTGGAACCCTTCGGAAAGGACAATCCTGTTCCCCGCTATTTGACGCGCCAGGCTCGAGTCCTCAATTCGGGATATGTCGGCGCCAACGGCCAGCACCTGAAGCTGCACGTCAGTAGCGGCAGCCGTTCCATCGACGCCCTGGCGTGGAATTATCCCGGTGAATGGGGCGGCTACGACACGGTTGACCTCGTCTTCCAACTCGCCGAGGACAGCTATCGCGGCGAGCGCCGCAACTACCTGCGCGTGGACGACCTCCGTCCCGCAGCGTAAGCCCACTGGCTCAACGCCCGTTTGCCGCCGGCGAGGCGGGGCCGCGCCCGGCTCCAGGGCTAGTTGGACCGCCGCCGAGGCCGCGTCTCACCGCCCCGGGTCGGCCGGACCAACCGCGCCCGGTAGATCAGCAGCGGCACGGTCACGAGCATGATCGCCAGCGCCACCAACTGCGCCTCGTTGAACCCGAAAATGTACGTGTTCTGTTCCTGCCGCACGAATGATATGAAAAACCGTCCCGCCGAGTACCCCGCGAAGAACAATGCGAACAGCATTCCCCGGGGCCTTACTCGATCCCTCAGCAACCACAGGACTCCCGCCCATACCAGGCAGAATATCAGCTCGTAGGCCACCGCCGGATGCGACGCCGGCCGGCCGAAACCCAGGCTGTCCGGATCGGTGTACACCCACGCCCACGGTAGGTCCGAGAAACTCGACCAGTGCTCGCCGTTGATGACGTCGCCAATTCTACCGATGGCCAAAGCGATCAGCAGCGCCGGCGCGGTCACGTCCGCAAGATGCGAAACCGGCGGCATCTGCGCCACCGCCCGGTGCATTCCCGTCCAGCGCAGCCCCGGGTTGTCACAGAAACTGATCAGCCACTGCGCATTCCGCAGCATGATGTACGCCGCGCCCCCGACGAACCCGCCCAGGTACGCCCCAAATATCGCGATCCCGCCATTCCAGAAGTAGACAATTCGGATCGGATCGTACTGGTACACGTCGTCCCAGAAGTCGACGACGTGCAGTATCCGCGCTCCGACTATCCCGCCGATTATGCACCACGTCGCCACCGACAGGATCGCGTCTCCGTCGAGCCCGTCTTTCCGGCCCCAACGCCAAGTCAGGTACACGGCAACCGCAACTGCGATGAACGTGAAAAAGCCGTGCCAGGACAATATGAACCCGGCGGTGCGAATGATGTCCGGATCAAAGGGTATGCTGATTACCGCAAGAATATCCATTGGCGATTGGTATCTCCGTGATCGTCGGTTTAGACCTGGTTGATCGTTGGTTGGACTTGGTTGATCGATGCCGCCCTGGGGCGGTCCTCGGGGCTAATCGTCCGCACAAGGTACGCTGTGGCGTCGGTGCCCTGCAAGGACTCGGCCACCCGGATACGCTCAGTTTCCGAAGACGGCATGGTGTATAGCGTTGGTCCCGCACCGGACAGTCTCGGCGGATACCGCGTCACCGCCGCCACTGAGTCCCATACGCTTCCCAGCCCTGAAAAGATTTCTCGCGCCGCCCTTTCGAACGCGTTGCAGCAATCCTCGGACGTCAACGCCTGCCCACCGGATCGACTCGCTATTCGCCGCGTTCTGCTCCCGTCCGAAAAATCCCCCGGTCGCAGCGCCCGGTACATCGTGGGCGTCTTGACATCGATGCTGTCCGCCGGAACCACCAGCAACACTTCAGTGGCCGGCAGCGCTGGCAAAGGCGCAATCTCGTCTCCCCGCCCGGTTCCCATCGCCGTTCCCCCGTTCAGCAAGAACGGCACGTCGGACCCCAACCCAGCCGCAATCTCGGCCAGTTCCGCCATCCCCAGTTTCAACCCCCATAGTCGGTTCAGCCCCAACAACGCCGCCGCCGCATCCGCCGACCCGCCGCCCAATCCCGAAGCGACGGGAATTCCCTTTTCGATGTGTATGCGCCCCCGTGGAACCGCGCCAACCCGACTGGCCAGCGCCACCGCCGCCTTCCACGCCAGGTTGCTCTCCCCTAACAGGCTCGGCTCGTCGCACTCTACTTCCAGCTGCGCGGCTTGGCTGATTACCAGCGTATCCGCCAGGTCCACAGTCTGCATGACCGTGGCCACGTTATGGTAACCATCATCGCGCTTGCCGATGACTTCCAGCGTCAGGTTCACCTTGGCGTACGCCTTGAGCGTCAGCGGTTCACGCGCCATGAACGCAACCCACCCGGACGTTAGGCGTTCCGAGATCTCGGAACGCCGGCAGGCCACTTGGCATCCAGTGCCGCCCACTCCGCGATTTCCAGCGTCGCCGGACGCCTTTGCGGATCGATCTCCGCTGCGTCCAGCGCGGCGGCCACCGTCTCCAGTGACGCTCCCGTCCCTTGCGCCACCGAGTTGCGCAACTGCTTCCGTGGCGCGCTGAACCCGGCCCTCACCAGCGCGAAGAAATCCCCCGTATCGACCACCGCAGCGGCCGGTTGCGGACGCACCGCCAGTTTCAGCACGGTGGAGGAAACCTTTGGCGGCGGTCGGAAACTCCGTGCGGGGACCTGCACGACCACCGAGGGTTCGGCATAGAACTGTGTCGCCACCGACAACAACGTGAACTCCCCGGGTTTGGCGTTCATGGCGTCCGCCACTTCCCGCTGTACCATCACCACCATCAGCGTCGGTGGCCTGACCGTTTCCAGGAACCTGCGCACGATCGGCGCGGCCGCGTAGTACGGCAGGTTGGCTACCACCTTGTAAGGCGTTTCCGAACCGACGAGTTCGTCTGGGACGATCTCTCTCCCGTCCCCGGGCCTGACATCCAGGTTGGACGGGAACCCCAGCCTCCCTGGCAGTTCCTCGGCCAAACGTTGGTCCAACTCGACCGCAACGACTTTGCCAGCCTGCTCCACCAGCCTCCGCGTCAATACCCCTGCACCGGGACCAATTTCCAGCACCACGTCGGACCCGTCCGGCTCCGCTGCCGCGACGATCCGCTGGGCGACCCGGGGGTCCGCGAGAAAGTGTTGCCCCAGCGATTTGCGCCGCCGGCGCGAAGGGGTTGAGGCCGCAACGGTTTTCGGCATGCTTCTACAGTGCTGACGACCCTCGGCCACACGTGACCAAGCGAGAATCAAAAAGTGGCCGAGCACCTCCCGTTGGCTGCAGCCTGGGGGCATATCGTCGGGACTGGCTCGGGCCAGGCACTCCCACGGCACCCACGGGACATCGCTTACCGTTGCTGCCGTCAAGCCCTGGCGGGGTTCACGAGCCTGCGCCGCGTGGGACCCGGCCGTCAACACCATTCCCTGGGAAATTGGCCCTTGCGCCTTGCCGAGGGGAGGAATTCCACCCCGCTGTGGCGGGTTGCGGGTTCAGGGCACCGCCAGCTCCCCGTGTAGCACGACCACTCCGAACATGGTATGCCCGCACCCCAATAGTGTCAATCCGCGCCGTTTTTTGGTAGTGAGTCAGTTTGAAATGGCGTATTACAAAACGCAATAATCATGAAACTGCGCAGGAACGTGCCCAGAGTGGATGCCGCCTTCAGCACGCAGCCCAGCACCCGTCCCGTCCGACCAGCACGCAGCTCGTCGGCGTCGTCAATGCAGTCGCCGCCGGCCAGGGCGGAGGCCGCCAGCGTCAGCATCTTGTCGCCCGTGTTCGCCCACCCCAGTACATCTCCCAGGTCCAGATGACGGTCAACCGGTTGCGGCAGGCCCAGGTGCTGGGCCAGGGCGACCGGAAGGAGCAGCCCAGCATTGGCCATCGGGCGGTGGTCGTCGAAGGATATTTGGATGCGGTCGGGGTCGCTGCGTGGTAGCACCCGTTGGGTGGTCCTGGTCTGGGGACGGTTTGGTGTTTCACAAACCATTATCCCTGAAGCCGGGAGCACTTTCTTACACCTACAACCCACCGCCGCACTCATCTTTTCGGTGGATTGGGGGTTACGTCTTCGACGTCGCCCTTAGCGTAACTTCTTTCTTACCGTCCATGCTGGTACAACGCACGGCCACATTTGGGGGCTTGTCGGCGGCGAGATCCAAACGATCCCCGGGAGAAGTCGGACGGCGTGATCAGCAGAGGATTTCCCAAAAGGTGGCGAACAACTGGAGTGCAAACCCAGCCACCAACAGGATCGTACCGGCGAAAGCCCACTTCCGGCTCAAAGATTTTCTTACCCGGAGTTCTTCAACCGGGTCAGCATCAAGTAGGTTCCCATATTGAAAATAAACAACCGCGACCCGTTTGGGGATGTCGTCCGGCGGCGGATTAGGCGACATGATGATTCTGGGACTGAAAGGATCCCCTTTGATGAACACAATCAACACTCCAATCATGTCCATGACAAACCTATCGGCTGCAGGAATGGCACCAATGAAACTATCAGCGGCACGATCTCCAATAGTATTCTCCTTCATTTGGTTCGGCGTCGGTTGCACACGATCGCATTGTCGTGCGCATGGCGCGTCACGGCCTCAAGTGGACGCTAGAGCTGATCGACGAGGGCGTCGCCGCGTACGGCCGTCTGATCCCGCAGGCCCTAGCCCGGGCCGGCTGCATTATGTACCAGGAAGAGTTCCTAAACCCCAATCCACCGAAGAGATGATTGTGGCAGTGTGCTGAAGGGATAAGAAAGCGCTCCCGGCTTCAGGGATAATGGTCTGTGAAACACCAAACCGTCCCCAGACCAAGAGCACCCACAAGATGCCACCATCCAACGACCCTGACCGCATCCAAATCGCCTTCGACGACCACCGCCTGGTGGCCAATGCTGAGTTGCTCCTTGCGGTCACTCTGGCCCAGTACCTGGGCCTGCCGCAACTGGTTGACCGTCATCTGGACCTGGGAGATGCACTGGGACGGGCCAACACCGGCGACAAGATGCTGACGCTGGTGGCCTCGGCGCTGGCCGGTGGCGACTGCATTGACGACGCCGACGAGCTGCGCACCGGCGGGACGGCTGGCGGAACTGCCCGGGTGCTGGGCTGCGTGGTGAAGGCGCCATCCACCCTGGGCACGTTCCTGCGCAGCTTCCGGTGGGGCCACGCTCGCCAACTGGACCGGGTGAGCCGAAAGTTGCTGGCCCGGGCCTGGGGTGCCGGAGCCGGAGCCGGACCCGGCGACGGGGAGTTGACCATCGACCTGGACTCCACCATCTGCGAGAACTATGGTCTGACCCAGGAAGGGGCGCGCCGTCACGGCTGCACCGGCCAGCGCGGTTATCACCCGCTGCTGGCCCGACCGCGCCAAGGCCGCGACAACACCGCTCGCGGCGCCGCCCATTTCCTGCGCGAGACGATGAGCCGAGTGCGCTACGGTGGGGCCACCGGACAACTCACGGTGCGGGCCGACAGCGGCTTCTACACCCACGCCATGGTCGCCGTCTGCCGCAAGACGGATGTCCCCTTCTCCATCACCATCCGCCAGCACCAAAGCCTGCGGAACCTGATCGAGGCCATACCCGAGGCAGACTGGACGCCCATATCCTATTGGATGGACGGCGCCGCCGACGTGGCGGAGACCACGTATGTCCCATTCCAGAACGAGGCCGACGCTGCGCCAGCACGGCTCATCGTGCGGAGGGTGGGGCCCACGCCCAACTCCCAACTGGCCCTGTTTGCCACCTACAGCTATCACGGTTTCATCACCGACCGGGAAGGCGACACCCTGGAACTGGAGGCCGACCATCGTCGTCACGCCGAGATCGAGGATGCCATCCGCGACCTGAAGTACGGCGTGGGACTGAACCATCTCCCCTCAGAGCGCTTCGCCGCCAACGCCGCCTGGTTGGCCGTCCAGGTGATGGCTCACAACCTCAGGGCAATCGCGTCTTAATAGTATTTTTAGAAATGTGCTAACGTGCCATGATCCGTTGAACCAAATGGAGGCAGTGAGGCATGGCACAACCACCCAAAACAACTATTCTCGATCATTTCGCTGACCTGGACGACCCACGGGTGGAACGCACCCGACGCCATAAGCTGGTGGACATCATTGCCATTGCCATTTGTGCCACCATCTGCGGCGCCGATTCCTGGGTCCACATAGAACTCTTCGGCAAGAGCAAGCTGGCCTGGTTTCAGACCTTCCTGGAATTGCCCCACGGTATCCCATCCCACGACACCTTTGGCGATGTGTTCGCCCGCCTGGACCCAGTGCAGTTGCAGAATAGCTTCGTATCCTGGACCCAGGCCATCGCCGAGTTGCTGCCGGGTGAGGTGGTGGCCATTGACGGCAAGACGGCCCGACGGTCCTATGATCCGGCGGGGAACAAGGGGGCCATACACCTGGTCAGCGCCTGGGCCACGCAGAATAACCTGACCCTGGGCCAGGTCAAGACTGAGGAGAAGTCCAATGAGATCACCGCCATTCCACAACTGCTGGAGATGCTGGACTTGAATGGCTGCATCGTGACCATCGATGCCATGGGCTGCCAGCGGGAGATCGCCCAGCAGATCATAGCGGGCGGGGCCGACTACGTGCTGGCGGTGAAGGAGAACCAGGGCCGGTTGCATGAGGGCATCCGAGACCTGTTCCAGGGAGCCGAGGCCTGGGGTTTTGACGGGGTGCCTTACGATTATGCACGGACCGTGGACAAGGGACACGGACGGGTGGAACGGCGGGAATGCTGGACCATCACGGCGACGGACTGCCTGGATTATCTGGACCCCCAGGGGCAATGGTCCCAACTGAAGGCGGCCGTCAGGGTGGTGGGCCATCGTCAAACTGGAGCGGGTGGCATAAGTCAGCCCCGCTACTACATCAGCAGCCTGCCAGCCTCAGCAGAACAACTCCTGGCTGCCATCAGAAGCCACTGGAGCATCGAAAACTCGCTGCACTGGACCTTGGACGTGACCTTTCGGGAAGACCAGTGCCGAGTGCGCAAGGACCATGGACCGCAGAACCTGGCCACGCTGCGGCAGATTGGGCACAACCGGTTGAAAAACGAAAGCACCTTGAAAGTAGGCATTCAGGGCAAGCGGCTCAACGCCGGATGGGACGAGGACTACCTGCGCAAAGTCCTCCTCGGATAAGACGCGATTGCCCTGCTCACAACCTGGCCCACTGGACGGCGCGCATCGGCCTGGGCGAGCAGGTGGTGACCACCAAGACCCTCCGACGACGCTTCTTCTCCCTGCCCGGACGCCTCACCCGCTCGGCGCGCCGCCTGACCTTGCATCTGCCGCAGGGCTGGCCCTGCGAAACCCAGTTCACTCGTGCCCTGGCTCGACTGCGCTCCTTGCCGCTCCCTTCCTGACCGCGGCGCCGGCAACCGGCCCGCCACCCTCGCCCTCATCCGCCAGTCAGTCAAAGGTCTCTACAACTCGTGCCGCACACCTGGGCCAGCGAGAGTTCCTTGCTGCCTCCGGCCGCTTCATGCGCGGCTCCCCTCGCCGACCACAGGCCCGCTACCGGCGCCATCCGCCCGAAATCAGACTGGCCGACCCCGTCTCCATCCCTGTCATGTCCCGCTCCAGCGCCCCCACCACTCGCATCGGTGGATTTGGGCTAAGGCAGTCCACACGTCGGAACTGAGTATCCTGCGGCTCACCATCGCGGAGGTCCCGGCAAACCTGCTGGAGTACGACCGCCACGATTGGAAACACTGGACCGACGACGACTGCCAGGACGCCCGCAATGGAGCGCTGGTTGCCGCAAGCCGTGCTGCCGTATCTTTCAAAACCGCCCGGCGATGCCGCGTCGCCGCCGTCGAATGGCTTGCACCGTACACGACCACCACCGTCGTCACCAACCCCAGCAAACTCGACGTCGACCACATGGCGCCGCTCGGTAACGCCCGCGACAGCGGTGCCTGGCGATGGTCGGCCCAGCGAAAGGAATGCTGCACGAACTACCTCGATGATCCCCAGCACCTGATCGCCGTGACGGCGAGCGCCAACAGGTCGAAAGGCGCACGGGGACCCGCAGATTGAAAACCTGAGGACAGGATTTACTGGCGCCAGTACGCCGTCGACTGGATTACCGTTTACGCCGCTTGAATTGCGAAAAGTCCAGTTTAGAGCGCATCCCTCGACACGCTCCGGTACGCGAGGGGATAATTCCGCAACTGGCATCAGCCTGGGCGACGAACAACAAGACTCCCCGGCAGGTGCGAACCTTGAAAGGGCAGGTGCTACGATGACGACCAGCGATACGCGACAGGACCAAGTCTCGGCTCCTTCCAATCTTCAGGAGCTCGTTCCCCAGGAATTGCTCGGCGCGGTGCGGTGGCGGTGCATCGGCCCGCCCCGGGGCGGGCGGGTAGTGGCGGTGGCCGGCGATCCGGTCAACCCCATGGTGTTCTACTTCGGCGCGTGCGCCGGCGGGGTATGGAAAACCACCGACGGCGGGACATATTGGGAAAACGTTTCCGACGGCTACTTCAACACCGCCTCGGTGGGCGCCATCACCGTGGCCCCGTCCGACCCCAATGTGATCTACGCCGGAATGGGGGAATCCTGCATCCGCGGCGACGTGACCTACGGCGACGGCGTGTACCGGTCCACCGACGGCGGCGAGACCTGGACCAACATGGGTCTATCCGATACCCGTCACATCGCCCGCGTGCGGGTGCATCCAGCCAACCCGGACGTGGTGTACGTGGCGGCGCTGGGACACGCCTACGGCCCCAACGATGAGCGGGGCGTGTTCCGCTCCAGGGACGGAGGGGACACCTGGGAGCAGGTCTTGTTCCGCAGCGAGAACGCCGGCGCCGCGGACTTGTCAATGGACCCCAACAACCCGCGCATACTCTACGCCTCTATCTGGGAGACCCGTCGCACGCCCTGGAGCCTCATCAGCGGCGGGCCGGAGAGCGGCATCTTCAAGTCGGTGGATGGAGGGGACTCCTGGACTGAGATCACCGACAACCCCGGGTTGCCTGGCGGCCTCAAGGGACGTATCGGCGTCGCCGTGTCCCCCGCAAAATCAGGCCGAGTGTGGGCCACCATCGAGGCCGAGGACTGCGGCCTGTACCGTTCTGATAACGGTGGTAACACCTGGGAGTTGGTCAGCGACGAGCGCGATCTGCAAGGGCGTCCCTGGTACTACCAGCACGTCTTCGCCGATCCGCAGGATGCGGACACGGTGTGGATACTCAACTACCAGTGCTGGAAGTCGGTCGACGGAGGACGCAACTTCAGCCGGGTCACTACGCCCCACGGCGACGACCACGACCTCTGGATCGACCCCAACAATCCCCTACGGATGATCGAGGGCAACGACGGCGGCGCGTGCGTCACCTTCAACGGCGGGGAGAGCTGGTCCAGCATCTATAACCAGCTCACGGCCCAGTTCTACCATGTGGCCACCGACAACCAGTTCCCGCACCGGGTGTACGGCACCCAGCAGGACAACACCGCGATCAGCGTGCCCTCCCGCACCAACAAGGGGGCGATCCCCTGGGGGGACTGTTACGTGGTGGGGAACTCGGAAAGCGGCCACATCGCCGTACATCCCCAGGACCCCAACACCGTCATCTCCGGGGCCATCGGCAGCTCCGCCGGCGGCGGCGGGAACCTGCTGCACTACGACCACGCCACCGGACAAGTGCGGATCATAACGGTGTGGCCGGAGCTGTACACCGGATGGGGCGCCCAGGACATGAAGTACCGCTTCCAGTGGACCTATCCCATCCTGTTCTCGCCCCACGACCCGCAGACCCTGTACGTGGCCGGCAACGTGGTGTTCCGCAGCGCGGACCTGGGTGGCAGCTGGGAAGCCATCAGCCCGGACCTGACCCGCAACGACCTGTCCACCCTGGAACCCTCGGGCGGCCCCATCACCAAGGACACGTCCGGCGCCGAGGTCTATGCAACCATCTTTGCCTTTGTGGAATCTCCGCACGAGGCGGGAGTCTTCTGGGCCGGCTCCGACGACGGGCTGGTACACCTGTCGCGGGACGGCGGCATCACATGGGATGCGGTTACGCCCAACGGCCTGCCGGAGTGGACGCTCATCTGTATGATCGAGGCGTCCCCGCACGACCCGGGCACAGCCTACCTGGCGGCCACTCGCTACAAGCTGGACGACACCCGTCCCATGCTCTACAGGACCACCGACTACGGTCAGACCTGGACATCGATAACCGTCGGCCTGCCCCAGGATGACTACACCAGGGTGATACGGGAGGACCCCAATCGTCCGGGCTTGCTCTATGCCGGGACCGAGACCGGGGTGTACGTGTCGTTCAACCAGGGGGAAGAGTGGCAACCGCTGCGGGCCAACCTGCCGGTGGTGCCGGTGTACGACCTGGCAATCAAGGACGACAACCTGATTGCCGCCACCCACGGACGTTCCTTCTGGATTTTGGATGACCTGGGCCAGCTGCACCAACTCACCGCATCCCTGGCAGACCAGCCCTTCACCCTAATGCGGCCGCGGGACACCTACCGCGTCCGGACACCCTTCCGGGATCGAAAACCCTCTCCCGGCAAGATCTATCGCGCCGGGCTGGGAGCGGACGTCACCTACAGCGAGTCCCTGGGGAAATCGGGCGAGACTGCGCGTAAATTCTGGGACGCCGGGGAAAATCCACCCGACGGGGTGATGATTCACTACTACCTGAAGGACGCGCCGGAGGAGATAAGCCTCAGCATCCTGGACGGTGACGGGAGCATCATACAGAGCTTCTCCAGCAACGCCACGGAGGCCGACGGGAATGCCCAGGAACCCAGGACCCCGGCCGGGACTGGGATGAACCGCTTCGTGTGGAATATGCGCTACCCGGCCTCCCGCAGGGTGCCCGAAGACAAGACCACCGAGGACGCAGTCGTCGGGCCGCTGGCATCACCGGGGACTTACCAAGTGACGCTGCAGGTGGGCGCCGACTCCCAGACCCAGACCTTCCGCATAGTCAAGGACCCCCGGGTGGAAGCCAGCCAGGAGGATCTGGACGCCCAGTTCCAGTTCCTGATCCAGATCAGGGACAAGGTGTCGGAGACTCATGACGGCATCAACCAGTTGCGCCGGGTCCGGCAGCAGATGGAACAGTGGGTGAGTCGCGCCGAAGGGCATGCCTCGGCGGAGGCGGTAAGCAACGCGGCGGAGGCGGTGAAGGAAGACCTGGGGCAGATTGAAGACCTGCTGATCCAGTCGGCATACCGGGGTGCCCGAGACCGTTTGGATCTGCCGGCACGGCTCAACCGAAAGCTGGTGGAACTCACCGCCGTGGTCGCCAACGCCGACTTTGCGCCCACTCAGCAGACGTACCAGGTCTTTGATTACCTAACCGCTGATATAGACCAGCAACTGGGGGCGCTGCAGAAGGTGATAGACGAAGACGTGGCCCAATTCGCCAACCTGGTCAGGGACCTGGACATACCGGCCATCGCGACGTGAGCGGGAGCCCCGGGCTGATGCGTACCCAGTCTGTCATCGCCAGGAGCGCAGCCACGTGGGCGTTCTTTGGCGACGTGCCGAGGTGGCCGGTCATCGACAATTTACCGGCCACAGTGGCGGGTCCCGAGCCGTTGCATCCTCGCCTAACCCAAGGATTTCTGGAATGTTTCCAGCATCCTGGTTTCGTCGTCGATCCGGCCCGGGTCCATCATCCCAAGGTAGAACGAAGCGTGTCCCGTCAAATGAACTGCTGCTTTGCCCAACCCTCCTCGAAGGTCGCGTGGAAGAAGGGAGCCGACTTCTTGCTCTGGTACATCCACTGGCCTTGGACTCGCACGTATTCCTCTTCGTCGAGACCGGCCCGCCACATCGCCTTCCCGGTGTCTCCCACGGTGCACGGCATGAACAAGTACCACCGAGCCCGGGCAGTATCGCTGGTAACTTCGATCTGCGGGTTCAGACCGTAATGCAAAGCAAAGACGAAGTGGCCGGAGATTCCGCGAAAGAACTCGCGAATTGCCTCCCTTCCCTCGTATTTCCCCAGCCCCTGGCTTTCCCAAGTGGCGTCCTCAACAAACAATGCGGCCAGCCGGTCTGGGTCATAGTTGTCATCGCAAGCGGCGGCGTATTCTGCCTTGAGGTTGCGCAGCGCATCAATATCCTCCAGGCGACGAACCCTGTCCCGCAACTCCTCCACCACCGCTGCCAAGTCGGCTGCTTGATCAGTTGACATCCGATTACCTCGTCCGAGTTTCGTAGATTTCTAGGTCATGATGAGCCTTTAGCACGCAGAAATATATTTGGCAATATGCTTCGGGAAAGAACCTTTTATAGATCGACTCGGGTATCGCAGTGCTGCCCCGCCACAACCCAGTTCGGCCAGTGGTTCGATGTCCGCCTCCATCCCGACGTCTTGTAGACGCGGCTGAACAACTCCACACGATCCGATGGTGCCGTCCACACGCCAAGGACGAAGACGGGGTCGTGTGCGAACGGTAGCGCCTTGGACCGTACCGTGCTCGTTTGCAAACGGAATGCCGCCAAGAAGCACCGGTTACCGTGACCAACTGGTTGTGGGCCTAATGAGTGCTTCCCGAACAACGAGACAGCACACTGCCGTCGAACACAACCGAAAAATGCGCCATCCGATCCGTCTGAGAAATCGCCATAAAGGCCATGAATACGAGCTGTCGCGCCAATTTCGTACTTCGGACGACCCCAAAGCCCGAAACGGGGTGAGAGCGCGTGTTTTTGTCGAGCCCTGTTCGCAAATCCTGAACTGCCATCAACGATCACAGAACCTGCACCAGACTCCCCCGCGGCCGGGGAGTCGAACGAAGACACACGCGGAGGTCAAATGAGAGGACAGCGACGTTGTGGAAAGCTAAACCGAGGCCAAGGTGAAATCTACATATGGCGAGGCGGGGAGATCGGCTTGGGCGCTGTCAGTCAGTTGTGCTGCGCGAGCCTGAAGGGCGGTCCGGCAGCGCCGCTTGACCCCCTCGCGTCGGTGGGCCAGATCGGTGAAAAAGTCGCCCACCCTTTCCCGCACTGCGGTACGGGTCCCAGGCACAGGTTGGCGGTAGCCTCCTGGCGCACCCAACCCCAAATGGGGCGATTGGTCAACAATCGGGGCGTTGAAGTAACTGTTCAGACTTGGTGAAGGTGAACGCCACGTTTGCCGCCGCCTGCGGCTCCCCGTGAGCATGAACAGGTAGGATTTCAACAGGGCGGGAGCGTACTGCGATGCCCAGATCCACTCAACTCTGAACAGTTACGCGTTGAAGTCTGGACTATAACTGGGCAGGTTCACCAGGTAGTTCTTCAAAATGCATAGGGGCATCTCATCACATCCGGGGTTCGCTGGCTCCACACTGATCGGGCGACCGGGCGTCGCGGACCCCTCTCCGCACCCACGCTATTCTCACTGCCAACCGGACTCTCCAACTCACAGCGCGGACCGGTGCCAATTGCATCCCGCTAATCGTTGCCAGCGGTACTCGCAAATACGCCCGTGGCCGGCTGAACAAAGTAACGCCAGGCAGTCACCCGCCTGGCGTTATCCGAATCTGACTTAGCGCGGCAAGCCGCGACGTTGGCGCGTTACGCGCTCGGCGGCGGGGCGGGCGCCGGGTTGTACAGTTCGACCCCGATCGTCGCCGGGAATACACCTGCCAACTCGTCCACCGTCCACCTGCTGTCCTTTTGGATTGTCTTCACCGGCTCCGGCTCGTTCAGCAGCGTCACCAACCCACCGGTCACGTGGAAGACGTGGCCGTTCACGTGCTGGGCCTCGTCGGAGGCCAACCATGTGACCATCGGCGCAACGTCTTCGGCATCGCCGCGCAACCCGCCGCCGGCGGCGATGCCGCGCGCCGACCGCAACGCCCGGGCTTCGTCCGGCACGCTCGTCGTCATCCGCGTGCTTGCCGAGGGCGAAATCGCGTTCGCCGTCACGCCGTAGCGTCCCAGGTCCCTCGCACACACGCGCGTGAACCCGGCGATGCCGTCCTTGGCCGCGCCGTAGTTCGCCTGTCCGCTATTGCCGTACAACCCGGACGTGCTGCTGAACGTGATGATCCGGCCCGACCGCTGCTGACGGAACAGGATGCTGGCGTGCTTCACCACGGTGAACGTTCCCTTCAGGTGTACCGCGATGACGTCGTCCCATTCCTCTTCGGTCATGTTGAAAACCATGCGGTCCCGCAGGATCCCCGCCACCGTCACCACAATATCCAGCTTGCCGAAGTTGTCGACCGCCGTCTGCACGATCTTCTCGCCGCCGGCCATCGTGGCCACCGATTCCGTGCACGCCACGGCGGTGCCGCCCAATTCGCCAATCTCGTTGACCACCTGCTGCGCCACCGAGACGTCGACTCCGCTGCCGTCCACGTTCACGCCCAGGTCGCAGACCACGACCTTCGCGCCTTCGGACGCCATCAACTTCGCGACGCCGCGCCCGATGCCGCGCCCGGCTCCCGTTACGATTGCTACCTTGTCTTCCAGTAGGGGCATTATGTCTGTCCTCGCTTTGTTAGCGATTGTCCCGGCCCAGTCGTCAGTGCGCCGGAACCGTTTCTCAGTAGTTATCGCTGCTGCGCCGGCGCTGGATTCGCGATTCCGGCAGTCAGGTAACCGCGCGCCCGCGCCGAGAGCTCATCCATCTCCCAGTGTCCCGACTCCGTCCAGATCGCTTTTTCCGGTCGCGGCTGCGACATCAGCGACACCGTGTTCCCGTACACCAGGAAGGTTTGGCCGTTGACGTTGGACGCGTAGTCTGAGGCCAGGTAGGCCACGAACGGCGCGATCCCGTCCGGGTCCAGGTTCTGCAGCTCGCCATCGCCGCCGCCGTCTCCCGAGAGCGATGCGACGCCACCACGCGCCCTGATCTCCGCCGCAGATTCGGGAATGGCCCCGATCATCCTGGTGGACGCTCGCGGCGCGATCGCGTTCGCCGTCACGCCATACCGGCCCATGTCCTTGGCCACCACCTTGGTGAGACCGGCGATTCCACTCTTCGCCGCACCGTAGTTGGCCTGGCCGCTGTTGCCCACCAGCCCGGACTGGCTGCTGAAGGTTATCACCCGACCCGACCGCTGCTGGCGGAACAGAATGCACGCGTGTTTGACCACCGTGAACGTTCCTTTCAGATGGACCGCGATCACGTCGTCCCACTCCTGCTCCGTCATGTTGAACACCATGCGGTCTCGCAGGATCCCGGCGCAGCAAACCACGATATCCAGCCGCCCGAAGTTGTCGATGGCCGCTTGCACGATTCGTTCGCCGCCTTCCATGGTAGCCACCGATTCGGTGCACGCCACGGCGGTTCCGCCCGCGTCCCTGATTTCGCCAACCACCACCTCGGCAATCGATTGGTCGAACCCGGTGCCGTCAACGTTGACCCCAGGGTCAACGACCACGACCTTCGCGCCTTCTTCGGCCATCAGCTTAGCGATCCCCCGGCCCACGCCGCGGCCTGAGCCCGTGACGATCGCTACCTTTCCTTCAAGATTGTTGGGCATAGTCGATTTATCCTTTATCTGAATTAGTTGCTCAACCGGCCGCTATCGCCGGCGCGTGTTTCTTACCCGTTGCGGCCGGGAAGCGCTACCGTGGCCGTCCCCGGTGTGGTCTGCTGTCCCTGCGGGTTCTCCAGCCAGACGGTGCAGTCCACCAGGTTCTGCTCTCCCTCCTGGTACACTCGGGTAACGTGTCCCTTGGCTGTTATCGGCTCGTCGGGAAAGTCCATCCCGCGGTATTGGCAGGTCAACCGCCGCAGTGTGGAGCCCGGGCCGGCCCAGCCCGTCACGTACGCTCCGAGCATCGCGTTCTTCAGCGCACCGTGGATGATGATCCCGGGCAACCCGATGCTCTCCGCGTAGTTCCGGTCGTAGTGAATTTCGTAAAAGTCACCCGACGCTCCGGCGTACTGGACCAACTGGCGCGTGGTGGGTTCCCTCACCTCGACCGGAAGCTCCATGCCCTCGCGGACGTCTTCAAAGTAAATCTGCTGGCCCATCGTGTTCCTCCGCCGGTGCTATCGGTCTGCCGTCAGTGCCGTATCGACGTGCTGGTCTGGGTGGCGACGATCGCTCCCGCCTGGTTCCGATATGTAACTTTGATCGTCGAGATGATCATCTGCCCGATGCTGCCCGTGCGTTCCCGAATGTCCTCCACCCGGCCCACCGCCGTGATGACGTCGCCCGGACGCACGTGCTCGAAATACTCCCAGTCGCTGCCCCCGTCGAGCAGCCGGGTGAACGGGATTTCAAAAGGCAGTTCCGGACGCACCGCCCGCATCGCCCGTAGAAAAGTCGGCGGCGCTACTATGCCCCCGGTCTCGGGAGTGCCTTCCGTGTACGCCGGGTTGTCATCCCCGATGGCCTCGGCGAACCTGGCGATGTGCCCCTTCTCAACCGCAGTAGTGGTCGGCGCGCTTTCGACGCCGATCGACTGCTCGCGCATCTCGTCGGTAAGTGTGAAAGAGTTGGTGGACAAAGAGAACCTCCAGCCTGCGCGCACTTCCGGACGCCTCGTCCGGGGCAGCAGGATTCAAGACTCGAAAATTATGGTACGGGGCGGGGCGGGTGTCAAGAAAAACCTGCCCCGGATGGTAGTCCCGGAACCAATTCTTCAAAATCGCTGCCGGAATCGGCGTCCCGACAACGGCTTCCGTTCACCGGGCGCGGGTCCCAACTCGGTCCGCCGCTGCCCACGGTGTGGGTCCATCATCTACCGTGGCCTCCCCTTATCCGCATCGCCACACCCGTCAAAGCAGGGGGCAGCGCGTCGGTCTCGTCGCCATAGCACAGGCTCACGCCAAGAACGATCGCTTCGCTGTGTTGCAACCGCGCACTCTTATTGACGACGAAGACAACCGGATGACCCTGCCAGTGCCGTGCCGCCCATTGACCTTGCCGTCCTCATGTGGCACAATCGGTACCTGATAATAATGATTATATGATTTTGCAGTAGATAACTTTTTGATGCTACGAGGCGCACCCGTGAATGGAGGTGGCCTATTATGTGGACCGGCGACGATCTACAACGTTTGGTAAGCCGGGAACTGAGCGATTATCGGCTGATCGTGGTGTCGAATCGACAGCCGTACGTATTTAAGATGGTGGACGGTGTGCCGCGTGGCGAGATGCCCCCTGGCGGCCTCACCGCGGCCATCGACCCGCTGATGCGCGCTTGCGGTGGAACTTGGATCGCCCAGAGCAACGGCGAAGATGATCTGGCGGCGATGGATGACTCCGGCCGAATTCGGGTACCTACCGATGCCCCTGCTTACTCCATGCGGTTGCTCAACTTGAGCGACGAGGAGAACACGGGCTTTTACTACGGTTTCGCCAACGAGGGCCTGTGGCCGTTATGCCACATCGCCTACACCGAACCCGTATTCGACGCCGAGCACTATGGCTTCTATCAATCAGTGAACCGTCGTTTCGCCGATCTGGTGCTCGACGAGATCAACGACGAGCCGGCCATAGTCCTCATTCAGGACTATCACCTTGCCCTGCTCCCCAGGTACATCCGCGAGGTCAGTCCCGACACTATCATCGGGCAATTCTGGCACATCCCCTGGCCCAATCCGGACATCCTGCGGATTTGCCCTTGGCAGGACGAAATCCTCGACGGCATGTTGGGCAACGACCTTCTGGGTTTCCACCTCTCGGGAGACTGCCAGAACTTCATCAGCTGCGTCGACGCCAACCTGGACGCCCAGGTCGACCCGGAATACGGGCTGATCGACTACCGCGACGAGACCACCCTGGTGCGTCCGTTCCCTATCAGCATCGATTTCGACAACCTCGACACCGAGGCTCGATCCGAAGAGGTCGAAGACGAGATGGCGCGCCTGTCGCGGGAACTGGGATTGAACCGTGGCCGCATCCTGGGCCTCGGCATCGACCGGCAGGATTACACCAAGGGCATCCCTCATCGCCTTCGGGCCGTCGAGCGCCTGTTTGAAAAATGGCCCCAGTACCGCGGCCGGTTGGTTTTCCTTCAGGCCGGAGCCACCAGCCGAACCAGCATCAATTCATACATGCAGCTCACCATCGATATCGAGTCCGCCGTCAACCGCATCAACGAGCGGTTCGGTCACGACGGCTGGCAACCGGTCCTCTATTGGCCCACTTCGTTGCCCTCTACTACCTTCTCCGCCCTCCGGCGTCTCGCCAGTTTCTGCGCCGAGAGCAGCCTTCACGACGGCATGAACCTCGTCGCCAAGGAATACGTGGCCTCGCGGGTTGACGACGACGGCGTGCTGATCCTCAGCGCTTTCGCCGGCGCCGCCCAGGAACTCACCGGCTCCCTGATAATCAACCCCTACGCCACCGAGCAGTTCGCCGAAGCCATCCACCAAGCCCTGACCATGAGCGATGCTGAGCGGCGGATCCGGATGCGTCAGATGCGAAATACGGTCCGCGAGAACAATATTTACAAATGGGCCGGCCGCATCATGATGAACCTCATGCAGGCCAGCACCCCCGATCACTCCCGCCTGACCACCACTGCCTGAGGTCGCCCGCCGTGCCGGAGTTGCTGCCGCCCGGGCTTGGACCCTTGGTCGCCGGGCATGACCAAATTCTGCTCCTGCTCGATTTCGATGGCACCCTCTCCGATATAGCCCCCCGCCCGGAGGATGTCGCCCTGCGCCCGGGCAACGCTGCAATCCTGCATCAGCTTGCTCGCCTCCCCATTTTCAGCGTCGGGGTGGTGAGCGGCCGCTCCCTGGCCGACGTGGAGCAACGTGTGGGTGTGGCCGGTCTCGTCTACGCCGGCAATCACGGGTTGGAAATCCGGGCGCCCGGACTGGATTACTGTCACCCCAACGCCGATGCGGCGACCACCGCCATCGCCCAGGCTGCCCGGTCCCTCCGGCACAGCACGGCCGTATATCCGGGCGCCTTAGTCGAAGACAAGACCTTCACTCTTACCTTGCACTACCGGCAAACTCCCCCGCAGTATCACGACGCGATTGCCGCCGACTTCCAGCGGACCACGCGCCCTCTGATCGACGCTGGGACGTGCCGCGTTACCACCGCCAAGATGGCTCTGGAACTCCGCCCGGCGATCCCGTGGGATAAAGGTCGCGCTCTCCTGCTGATTCGCTCCCGGGTGACTCCCAGTGCTTTCCCCATATATATCGGTGACGACGCCACCGACGAGGATGCCTACCTGGCGGCGCAGTCCGTTGGAGGTATCGGCGTTTTCGTGGGTCCTGCCAATTCGGACACTCGCGCCGATTGGCGCGTTGCGTCGCCCGCGGCCGTAACTGACTGCCTGTCCCTATTGCTGGGCGCCTGCCAACGGAGCTGATGCGCGAGACTCGCTAACCCGGAACTCCGCACGCCGTCCGCTCATTCTGAGTGCCGATCCGAACGACTGGCCCTCCCGGCGTAAATCAGCATGGTCGTTGTGCTATTATTGCCCTGCGCAGCACCGGTTTGCCCGGCGATACTGAATGCCCGTGCCGCGCTCCTCGCCGATGATTGAGGCAATCTTTTTCGATTTTTACAACACCCTGGTGCGTTTCTGGCCGCCGTTGCCGCAGATCCAGCATGCCGCGTGCCAGAATCTCGGCATCCGGGTTCCCGCGGACCGGTTGGCCCGCGGCTACGCTATCGCCGACCTCTATTTCAACGAGGAAAACCATCGCTGGCCCCTGGGTGAACGCGATGGCCTTGCCCGTGATGAGTTCTTCGCCCGCTACGAGCAGATCATCCTCGAGGAATCGGGCGTTGCCGTGTCCCTCCGCATGGCCAAACAGATCTGGGACATGGCGATCTCCGTGCCCAAGGAGTTCGTGGAGTTCGAGGAAACCCTCCCCGTGCTCAAAGAACTCAACGGGCGCGGCTACCGGTTGGCCGTCCTGACTAATCTCCGTCGCGACATGGAGGAGCTCACCCAAAGCTTGGGGATCCGCCAGTATCTGGAGTTCTGCATCACGAGTCGCGAGACCGGTGAGAAACCTGCCACCGCCATTTTTGAATCCGCTCTTCAGCGCATGGCATTGAGCCCGGAACAGGCGATGCACGTCGGAGACCAACCGCGCTCCGACGTCCAGGGCGCCCGCGATGCTGGCCTCCGTCCCGTTCTCATCGACCGAGGCGGCTTCCACGCCGATGTCCCGGATTGCGACCACATCGACAGCCTGGAAGGGCTTTACCCGCTGCTGGACCGTTTGGTGTCCTGTTAAACAATACTCCTCGCCGACCTTTCGTCGTTGCCCCCGGAACGCCCCACTTTCAGAGGTGATGCCATGACCACCCAGCCGCCGGCCCACAGTCATCCGGACGACCCCAATCCCGTGCACGTCATCGTGTGGTACGACTACATTTGACCCTGGTGCTATGTCGGCCTTGAGCGCGTCGACAAACTTTCGGAAGAGTACGACATCACCGTCGAGGGTCGGGCCTACCTGCTTCGCCCCGACACGCCCCAGGAAGGTCGCGTGCGCGAGTCGCGCCCCGGAGAATCGGAAGACGAACTGGCCGACCCTCTCCGCACCCACGCACGGGAGGCCAATCTGGTGATGCGGCCGCCCAAGCATACGCCCAACAGCCTTTCTTCTCTCCAGGCTACGGAGTACGCTCAGGAGCAGGGCAAATTCCTTGAGTACCACCACGCTGCCTACGAGGCGTACTGGGACCAAGGAGCGAATCTCGGAGACCCTTCGGTTCTGGCCGATATCGGTTCTGGCGTCGGCCTCGACGGCGCCGAGCTGCGCGAACGCGTCGAATCGGGCTACTATGCCCAGAAAGTCGTGGACCAGTATCAGGAAGCGCTGGGCTACGGCATCCGCGGCATACCCACCTTCGTTTTCGACAACCTGCTTTTCAGCGGCGCTCAGCCTTACGACGTCTTCCAGCGCGTGATGGACAAGGCCCTGGAAAATCGCAAAGCTGGCGATAACTGATTACCGTTTTCCGGTGTGGAACGGCGAAGTCCGCGTTGCCCGCGTGAGGGCCATTGTGCTAGACTCCCGCCGTTCCAATCGGCGTTTGTAACGGATTTCACAAATGGATGAAGCCACCCTCCAGCTCATCGATCGGGCGGTGAATGACCAGCCGCAAAGCACGGTCACCGTTCTTTCGTCCCTGCTGGCAGTGGAGGACGCCATCGGATACATCCCAACCGAGGCTGCCGAGGCGGTTGCCGCTCGCATGGACGCCACCGTCAACGATGTTTGGGCGGTGGCCACTTTCTATCCGAACTTCCGATTTGATCCGCCCACCGATCTTCGCGTCGAGGTTTGCTGGGGGCCGTCTTGCCACGTTATGGGCGCTACCGCCGTCATCGCCGCTGCGCAGGAAGCCATGGGATTGTCCGACGAAGGCGATACGCCGGACGGCAAAGCCACCCTTCGCTACAACACCTGTCTGGGCGCTTGCGCTCACGCGCCGGTGATGGCGATAAACCATCATCTGGCCGGCCGGATTACTCCTGACAGCGCACGATCCAAAATCGCCGAAGCCTTGGCGACCAACTCTGCACACTGATTGGCAACCCCGCTTGTGACTGTACAGACGGAATCTCCGTTTACCGCCATCCTCCAGGAGGCGCGGCACCGCTGGGATAGCCTGACCGCCGGCGATCACCCGTGGATCCGGATCGGCACCGGCTTGGCCGGCGAAGCCGCCGGCGGGTTCGAAGTCGTCGCGGCGGTAAAGGTCGCTTTGGACCAGCACCAGGTCACGGCCAACGTGTCCGAGGTCGGGACGCTGGGCCTGTGTTTCGCCGAGCCGCTGCTGGACGTTCAGGCGCCAAATGGCCCAAGGGTGTTCTACAGCCGGGTCACCCCCGAACTGGCCGAGCGCATTGTCCGCGAGCATGTGGCCGGCGGCAATCCGTTGACGGAACACGCCATCGGTTACCTGGGTGAACGCGGGCAGGCGCCGTCAGGTATCCCACACCTCGAAGACCACCCTATGATGGCGTTGCAGCAGCGCGTTGCCCTGCGCAATGCCGGTCACATCGACCCGTCCGACCTCTACCAGTACGTTGCCAACGGCGGCTATTCGGCCCTGAATAAGGCGCTCACTGAGATGACGGCGGAAGACACCCTCGGAGAGGTCCGCACATCGGGCCTCCGCGGTCGCGGCGGCGCAGCTTTCCCGGCCGGTGTCAAGTGGGGTTTCCTGGCTGGCAACCCCGACCCCAACAAGTACATCCTGTGCAACTGCGAGGAGGGCGACCCCGGGGCTTTCAATGATCGGGGCATCATGGAGAGCGATCCGGCGACGGTGGTCGAAGGCATCACGATTGCGGGATACGCTTGCAACGCCAACCGCGGCTACATCTTCATCCGTCACGGTCACAACCAACCCATCGACCGCACCCGCGCCGTTATCGAGCAGGCCTACGATCTCGGCCTCTTGGGCCAGAACATATTGGGCACCGATTTCTCCTTCGATCTGGAGGTTGCCCTGACCGGCGACTCCTACGTGTCCGGTGAAGAGACCGCATTGATGGAGGCCATCGAGGGCAAGCGATCCATGCCCCGGTACCGGCCTCCGTTCCCCGCCCAGGTGGGCGTGTTTGGCAGGCCTTCCAACATCAACAACGTCAAGACCCTTGCCTACGTGCCTGAAATCGTCGCCCGCGGCGGCGCATGGTTCGCCGGCATCGGTACCCAACCCGATCGCGACAACGGCATCAACGGGAGCAGTGGCACCGCCATCCTCTGCCTGTCCGGCGATATCACCTACACCGGCTTGATCGAAGTCCCGCTGGGAATGACCTTGCGCCAAATACTCTTCGACATGGCCGGCGGCGTTCCCAACGGGAAGGCCATGAAAGTGCTCCAAACGGGCGGCCCGTTGGGCGGCGTTCTATCCGCCAGCGACGCCAATTTGGATCTGGTGCTCGACTTCGACGTCTTCCGCGCGGCGGGCGCTATTTTGGGTTCGGGCGGGATCATCGTTGCCGACGAAGACACTTGCGTGGTTGACCTGACGCGCAACCTCATCGCTTTCTGTCAGTACGAATCCTGCGGGAAATGCTTCCCCTGCCGTATGGGCATGAGCCACCTTCTCGAAGTTCTGGAACGCATCAGCAACCTCGAAGGCACCGAGGAAGACTTGTCCCTGATGCGGAACATCGGCGAGAACATGCAGGCCGGGTCACTGTGCGGACACGGGCAACTCGGGTTCAATCCGGTCTCTTCGGCTCTCCGGTATTTCGGGCACGAATTCGACGCCCACATTCGTGAAAAGCGCCACACCGGCGACTGTCCCGATCAGGTGTTCTCGCCCCGCCTAACTCGCCGCTGATCGGCCGCCTACCGATCCTTTCACCGCTCCAATTTGGACTAGGAATCGCCATGCCTAACGATATCACCATCTCCATCGACGGGGTGGAAATCAAGACCCAGCCGGGGAAGATGGTGCTCGAAGCAGCCATCGACGCCGGCGTTTACGTGCCCTACCTGTGCTACCACTCGGGCATGAAGCCCTTCGCCGCTTGCCGCATGTGCGTCGTCGCGGTGGACGGTGGACGCGGTTTTCCCGCGGCTTGCACTCTCCCGGCGGCCGACGGCATGACCGTATGGAGTGAGACCCCCGACGTTATCGAGCTCCGCCGCTCCGTGATGCAGATGCTGATCGCCGAGCACCCCAACGGATGCCTCACCTGCCACCGGGTTGATATCTGTGGACCCTCCGACGTTTGCCTGCGGCACGTCTCGGTGAACGATCGCTGTATCACGTGTCCCAAAAACGAACGTTGTGAATTCAAGGACACTGTCCGGTATCTGGGAATGGAACTCGAATCCCCCATGACCTATGTGTACCGCGACATCCCGTTGGAGGTCAGCGATCCGTTCTACGACCGTGACTACAACCTGTGTATCACGTGCGGCCGCTGTGTCCGGGCCTGCGAAGAAATACGCGGCGACAACGCCATTTGCTTCACCGAGCGGTCCGGCAATGCGCTGGTAGGCACTTCCTTTGGTACCTCGCTGCTGGAGTCCGGTTGCGAATTCTGCGGCGCCTGCATCGACGTATGCCCCGTCGGGGCTCTTACCGAGCGCGAGGGCAAATGGGAGAAGCCCGACCGGGTGGAGCGCACCGTCTGCACCCACTGTCCAGTGGGTTGCCAGATGAACTTGGAGATCAACGAGCAGGGCCGGGTGATTCGTGCGATCCCGGAGCTCAACTCTCCGGCAAACCGCGGACAGGCTTGTTACAAGGGAAAGTTTGGCTTGAGCCATTTGACCAGCGCTCAGCGCCTCCGCCGCCCCATGATACGTCGCAACGGGCGCCTGGAAAACGCCACCTGGGAGGAAGCTCTGGACTTGGTTGCCGAACGCCTCCGCCCTCACCGGACGGATGGCAGGTTCGGTTTGATAACCGCTCCCGATAGCACCAACGAAGAACTCTACCTGGCTCAAAAATTCGCGCGCCTTGGAATGAACACCAACAACGTCGATCATTCCGGAAACACGCAGCCCGCCCTTACCGGCGGACTGGAAGATGTCCTCGGCTATCCCGGCGCTACCAACTCCATCTGGAACCTCGAAAAAGCCGGCTGCATCCTGGTGTTCAACACGAACCTGACCGAAAGCCACAATGTGGTGGGCGTGCCGGTCAAGCGTGCCGCCCGCAACGGCACTCCTCTCATCGTCATCGACACGCGCGAAGTGGAGCTAACGCGTTACGCCGATCTGTGGCTTCGCCCGGTACCTGGTACCGAGTTGTTGCTTTTGGGGGCGATCCTCAAGCTGGTCCTCCAGGAAGGCCTGATCGACGTTGAATGGCTCGCTGAGCACGCGGAAAGCTACGACACCCTGGTCTACGAGCTGGAACGGCTGGACGACGACACCATTGCTGCCACGGGAGTTCCCCTCGAAGACATCGCCCGCGCTGCTAGGATGTACGGTGCAGCGGATACCGGAGCCATAGTTTACGGCCTCGATAATTTGCCCCGGGCAATCACCCGTGAATGTGTGGTCTCTTTGGCAAACCTGGCGCTGCTGACCCACAATGTGGATCGGCCCGGCGGCGGGATATTCCCCATGCGGCAGGGCGCGAATGGACAGGGCGCCATCGACGTGGGGTGCCTCCCGGATCGCCTCCCCGGCGGAGCGCCGATGTTCGACGACGCTCACCGCGTTCGCGTGGAAGGAGCCTGGGGAGCGCCGCTTCCGCCGTCGGCCGGCATGGGTGCGGCGGCCATGCTGGATGCCACGGGCGGCAGCATCACTTCGATGCTGGTCATAGGCGATAGCCCCAACTATTCCAACGGCTTGCTGGGCAGCGATTTGGCCGTATTCGAACGCCTGGAATTTCTGGCCGTAGTGGACACCTTCCTGTCACCCGTGGCCCAGGTAGCCGACGTAGTCTTGCCACGGGCTACCTTCGCGGAAAAGAACGGTACCTTCACCAATTTGGAACGCCGTGTGCAACGCGTCAGGCCAGCGATCACCGTCCGAAACAACGACGCGCTGCCCGAAGGATGGGTATTTGCCGAGTTGGCCCGTCGATTGGACGTCGATGGCTTGAACTACGACGATCCGGCACAGGTCATGGATGAGATAGCCTCGGTCGCGCCGAGCTACGGAGGCATCAGCTACCACCGGTTGGCGCAGGAAACCTCGTTGGTCATGCAGACTGGGGTAGAGTCCCCAAGGCCCACCCAGTTGCTGTATACGACCCGCGAAGAACGCGGCATCCAGTGGCCCTGCCCCACTCGTGAAAGTTCCTCAACCCCGGTACTGTACGCCAACGGCTTCCCCAATGGCCGCGCCGAGCCGGGCGCGCCCTTGTTCCGCGCTGTCCCGATGCACACCGAACCGGACCTCCCGGCAGTATTCGCCCCCGGCCGTGTCCTTCTACAGAGTGAGAGGGATATCGTGGTCGAATCCGGTCAGTTGAATCGCATCGTGCGCGACGAGCAGGTACATCTCAATCCGGGCGACGCCGCCGCCTGGGGAATACCCCATGACGCGCCGGTGGCGCTTGCGACCTCCCGCAACCGGATGACTGGCATCGCGTTCCTGGATCCGGCCGTCCCCCCGGGCGTCGTGTCGATCACCACGCTGTTCGGTCAACTGGCCGTCGAACTGCAGGCTTCGGAAGATATAAACCCCATGGCTCGCGTGCCCGGTTTGCATCTCGAGCCATGTCGGGTCGAATTGATGGCCTGACGTAACCGGCGGTACCGATATAACCCTCTACGATGAATGTAATAAAACGGTTGACCGTTCGCTGCTCCGGTAATCGATAGCCTTGCGCCGGGCTTGAACGTCGATCAATTCTACAAAATGGAGCCAGAATGACCACTTCCCCATCTACCATTGTAATTCGTGACCGCACCGCCAATTTGCCGCGCGCCCGCTTGGTGGAACGCACTGATTACACGGAAGACCTGATGGTCATAAAAGTCGAGCCCCAGGGTTTCGATTACCAATTCAAGCCCGGCCAATATTGCACCCTGGGCTTGGACGGCATCGAGCGAGCTTATTCCATAGTTTCCGCGCCTCACGAGTCGGTGTTGGAAATTTTCGTCGAACTGGTTCCCGACGGCGAACTCACGCCGAGGATGTGGCGCATGGGCATCGGCGACACCATGTCAATCCGTCCGCGACCCAAGGGCCTGTTTGTGATGGATCCTTCGGCCACACAGCATCTGATGTTGGGGACCGTCACCGGCATCGCTCCCTTCGTTAGCATCGTCCGCGATCACCTGCACTACGGTCGTGACGGGCACCACTTTTACGTGGTCGAAGGGGCTTCATATCTTGACGAGTTTGTCTACGACGCAGAGTTGTCTGATCTGGCCGCCGCTCATCCCGACGCTGTGACTTTTGTTCCCGCGATTAGCCGGCCTGCGGAAGACCGCAACGCCGGTTGGGAGGGGGTAGGCGGCCGCCTGAATAACATCGTAGCCAACCAGCTCGAAAAGTTCTGCATGGACCGTTCCCAGACGCTGGTCTACGCCTGCGGACATCCTGGGATGATCGAGTCCTGTCGAGAGATTGTGACTGGCGATGGATGGCGATGGATCGAAGAGCGGTTTTGGAAGGAGTAACTTCCGGCCACATTCCGAGTATCGCATCGGGGCGAGCCAAGGCTCGCCCCGATTTTGTGTTGCCCACATCATGTCTGCGGTTGACCTGATGCCACGTGCCACATCCAGAATCCATCCCGGTGCTACGCCGTTTCCGTCCGCTTCCGGGTGGCGCAACCACCTTGGCGATTTTGTCATGCGCCGTGCCAAGCGGTCGCTGTCGCTTGTCACATCGCCCGAAACATGGCAACCTTCCGCTCAATCATCGTGAGCCTCTGGCCCGCGATCCGACGGCCCCCTTAGGAAGGATTCTCATGACTACCATAGCCGAGTACGTTTCCGATTACTCCGCTAATCTGCACTTTGGCGACATCCCGACCGACACGGTGCATCTGCTCAAACGGATGCTCATAGACACCGTAGGATGCGCCATCGGCGGATACACCGCAGAGCCGAGCAAAATCGCGCGCGACCTTGCCGGCGAAGTCACCGGGCATCGCCGGCCCGTTACCATCATCGGTAGCGGGCTGACCAGCAGTCCCGAACTGGCCACATTCGCCAACGGGGTCATGATTCGTTACCTGGATTTCAACGATGGTTACACCACGCAAGAATCGGGGCATCCCAGCGACAGCATTGCCGCCACCCTCGCCGGCGCCGAAATGGTCGGCGCTGGCGGCCGCCGACTGATCACCGCGACCGCCGTCGCATACGAGGCCTTCTGCCGTTTCGGTGACGCTTGTAACATCAGGTCGCTTGGTTTCGACCACGTCACCAATGGCGCTATCGCCAGCTCCGTTGGCGCCGCCCGTGCGATGGGTCTGTCCGCCGCGCAAACCGAGCAGGCACTGAACCTCGGGATCACGCCGAACCTGGCCCTGGGGCAGACTCGGGTGGGCGAGCTCTCCCACTGGAAGGGTTGCGCCTATGCCAACGCCAGCCGCAACGCGGTGTTCGCGGCTCTTCTGGCTGAACGTGGACTGACCGGTCCGGCCCCGGTGTTTGAGGGTGAGCTGGGTTTCTTCTCTGCGGTGACCAAAGAGCCCTACCAATTGCAACCTTTCGGCGGGGACCAGGGACAGCCTTTCAAGGTCCACGAGTGCAACATCAAGCAGTTTGCTCTAGGCCTGTACTCACAAACGGTGGTGGAAGCTGCCTTGGACGCCCGTCGTCAGGTGCCCGGCTTCAACGTCGGCGACGTCGAGGACGTTCACATCCGTACCCTGCAGAAAGCCATCGACATCATGGCCGGCGACGAGGAGAAGTATCACCCCAAGACCCGCGAGTCTGCCGACCACAGCATGCCCTACGCTACGGCAATCGCCCTGACCCACAATACCCTGAACCAGAGCCACTTTTCGGAGGAGCACATCAGCGACCCTGGCATTGCCACCCTGATCAGCCGCACGCGCATTGAGGCCTCCGAGGAGGCCAACCGGCGGGTGCCCGAAGCCATGCTCTGCAACTTCGACCTGCGGATGACGAACGGACAAACCTACAGCTCCGAGGTAGCGCACTTCCGCGGCCATCACCTCAATCCGATGACGGATGCCGAGGTTGAAGCGAAGTTCCGAAGCCTGTGCGAGAACCTGCTTTCTCCTGACCAAGCCGAAGAGTTGCTCGCTCGCTTGTGGCGCCTTGAAGACGAGACGGACATCGGCGATCTACTGCGCCTCACCCGAATCTAGGAGTCGGCAAAAAGAAGGGGCTGTGTTCGGACAGCCCCTGCTCAGGATGGGTTATGAGGAATCGCCTTACGCGCCTATCCTGACACCGTCCGGGTAGGTGTAACCGACGCGGTCGTTGTATGCTCCGGCGGCCGGGAAGACCTGCCGGTAAAGACCTCTGGCCCTTTGTTTCACAACCCCGTTCGCCGCCTCTTTGGTTGGCGTGGGTTTGGCGTTCTGGTCCTTGTAGAACTGTGACTGCAGCGGGCTGTCGTTTTCCAGCTCCCAGATGCACAGGTACCGCATCACACCGTTCGCCTGCCCGTCCTCCGGGTCTAGCATGAACCTCCGGGCACTCACGTAACCGGGGATGGACATCCGCTCCGGAAGGTGCTCCTCGTTGTACCATTTGTTGAACACTTCGTCGTCGGCCTCATCGACCTCCATCATGACGACGAGTACCGTCGTCCCGATCTCCTGGTTGGCCTTCAGCCCGTTGCTGCTCGTCATGTTACCTCCTGTCTCTCCGCGCCCTTGTCGACGCGGGCAATGGTCACGCGATGGCTTCTAGAGCCTGCGGTAAATCTGCACGCGGTGCCGATAGCAGTCGGCGACGAACACCAATCCGTCTGCGCTCACCGCTACTGCTGTCGGCCGATAAAACCGCCGCTTCAGCTCAATGTTTTGCGTCGCCTTGTTGAGCTTGTCTTCAATATCCGGGTTGGCATCAAGGAACGTTCGGGCCCACTTGGAGGTTCCCGAATGGCCTATCAACGTGTCCATCACTCGCCCGGCAGCATCCAACACCTGCACTCGGTCGTTCCACCAGTCGCACACGTAGATGCGCCCGTTACCGTCCACCGTCAGTCCGTTCGGCCGTGAGAACCCGTCTCCACCGTCGCTCCCGTCGAACTCGGCCAGGAACCGCCCGCCTCCGTCAAATTTCTGGACCCGGTCGTTCCGCCAGTCGGACACGTACACGTCCCCGTCGCGGTCCACTGCAACACCCCAGGGCATGTTGAACCGACCCGGCCCATCTCCGTATTCTCCCCAAGCCGCCAATGGACTGCCGTCGATCGTGAACCGCTGGATACGATGGTTCAGCGAATCTGCGACCAATACGGTTCCGTCTGAAGCGAAAGCCATGCCGGACGGTCGGTTCAACTGCCCGATGCCGCTGCCAAATTCACCCCAGCAACCCAGGAACTCGCCGGTCGCCGTGAATTTCGAGATCCGATGGGTGTTTTCGTCCGACAGGTAGAGGGTTTCTTCGGGTCCGAATGCGATCGCTGTCACCCAGATGAACTGCCCAGGAGCTTCTCCCCAGCCGCGGAAATCGCCGACGTAGTCGCCGTCAATACGGCACCGGGTTACTCGCACCGCTTCCGGTTGGTTTGGGTTTGCCCGGCTGGCTACGTGCAACAGCCCGTCCGGACCCAGCGCCACGGAAACCGGTCCGCTGAATCCCGGCCCGCCCGCGGACAGAAGGCCGATCACGTCGTGGTACTGATAAAGCCCGGCGACGGACATGGGATGTTCGATAACTGTGGTCATGCTTGTTCCTAACCCAACTCTATGGTCACTGCCGGCAGCCCGCATTCCAACTTGCCAATGGTCTCGAGGCACCGGTCATTCGCCGGGGGCATCACCGGGCCCGATAGCGCATCCCGACGCAACCGCTCCAAGGGCGACGACTTGAGCAACCCCCCGCCGCCGGCCAAACGCATGGCCCCGTCAGTTACCGAAGCGCCTACTTCGGCGCAATATTGCTTGGCTCGGTTCACCGCAAGCACCGCGCCCACCGGGTCCGTATCGCGATCCGTCAACGCGGCGTCGACCAGCAAGAGCCGACCCGATTGGATGGCAACGCTCATCTGCCCAATTGCTTGCTGGGTAGATGGGTGGCCGATCATCGCGTCTCCTCCCGGTGTCCACGCTCGGCCGGTGGCGTACTCCCGGATGTGGTTGTACGCCGCTTCAGCTATCCCCAGGTAAACCGCGGCGTATCCCAAAGAGAAGCTTCCCCAGTCCGCGCTGAGCAATCGACCGGGCGGCCCAAACACTGCATCATGCGGCGCGACGGTATCAAAGCTGACCGCATGGCTGGCCGTGGCCCTCATGCCCACAGCATCCCATTCGCCGGTCACGCGGACGCCGCTCATGTCGCTGCGGATCATCGCCGAAAGGATGTTTTCTGCGCCGCCGCCGCTCCCTTGCGTCACGCCGGAAACGAAGAAATAGTCGGCCGCATCTGCCAAAGAGCAGAAATGCTTGGTCCCGGAAACCCGGTAGCCGCCTCCGTCCTGCGGTGCGAAGTTCGTCGACAACACGAATCTCTCGCGCGCGGACACTCCCGGCTCGCTGGTCAGGGATGCAAACAGCTTTCCCGCCTCCACCGCCTCGGCGAAGTACCGCCGCCGCTGCTCGAGGTTGCCCAATCCCGCTACGAATGACCCAAGCACGTTGGTGTGCATGGTCAGGGTCAACGCGGTCGACGGGCAACCGCGCGCCACCGACAGGATGCACATCGCGAACGTCAGCGGATCAACACCCCTTCCTCCGTACGCGGCGGGCACTCGGAGCGTCAGCAAGCCGGCTTCTCTCAGGTCAACAAAGTTCTCGATGGGGAACTCTGCCGCGGCATCGTAATGTGCGGCGCGCCCTGCAAAGCCTTCGCGGGCCAATTCATCAGCCGCGGCGACCAAAGCCAACTGGTTATCGGACATGTAGCGCGAAGCGGCGCCGGGTACTGGTTCTAATCTGATACTCATGGGAACCTATTCTATGTCCAACGAGTTTGCACGTCCGCTGCCGCATGGTTTGTGGGCATCCTGCGCCGGGCCGCCTGGTTGCGCCTCAACCACACCGACTACGCGAACTGGTACTCTCGCGTTGATCCGATCATTCGCAGGGCATTCAAGATCGCGTCCTCCGTGGTGGCTCCCGTGTCCAGCAATTCTGCGGCTTGTGCTACCAACGCGTTCCAGTTGTCTTCCCGCAGCGCGACGCTACCCAGCAGTTCGAGGCACCCATTGACGATTTCAGCTGCGTTTGGGTGCGTGGAATCGACGGTTGCTACGATGGTTCGCACCCCAGGATGGGCAATGTCGCCCAGATTATCGGCTACGAAATTGATGCGCTCCACCATGCTGCCGCTGTCGATCCACTCCTTACCCGTGTGCCAGCCCTCCACCGATGGCGGATTAAGCAGGTCCTGGTTCATGTACCTGCACTCCAACGCCGTACCCAAAAAACCTGCCTTCGGAAACTTGAAATCTCCCACGAGGTGCAGGGTGCCAACCACAACCTCAGCGGGACTTTTCACTCTGGCAAACCGTGCGCTCTCCGACTTGAAGAAATCCGACGCGAACATCACGCGCAGCATTGATCGTATGTCGTAGCCCGAACGGAAATACTCAGATTCCAGGAGAGTTATGGCTTCAGGGTTCTCCGGCGGCGTGTTTTGCCAGGCCGGCACCTGCACGTCGTCCGCAACGAAGAAGTTGTAGAGATGGCGACTGATGAACCTTGCGGTAGAGGGCTGTCGGCAAATGATTTCGATGATGTCGTCACCGTCGAAGTCGCCCGTTTCACCTTGGAAAGTCTTCGCCCCCCGGTCGTGGTCTTCCGGATCGTATCGGAACAACCAAGGCGTCTTGCCATACGGGATGCTCGCCACGTTATCGTCGTCAATCGTCCATCCCGTAAAGGCTCGGGCGGCCTCCTGAACATCGTCTTCCGTGTAATTCGGCTGTCCATCCATACCCACGCCCATGGAGAACAATTCCAGCAACTCCCGGCCCCAGTTTTCGTTGATGGCGTTCGTGTGGTTGAAATTGTTGTCCAACCAGAAAATCATCGCCGGGTCGCGGGCCAACCGGCGCAACAGCTCCTGGAAATCACCCAAACCGTGCTGTCTAAACAAGTCAATCTGGTTGAGCATCGTCTTTTCGTGCAGCACTTTCGCCAACCCGGTGGCGAACACGCCGTGCCAGAACAGGGCAATTTTCTCCTGCAGGGGCCTCGCGCCGGCGTTGCAGTTCATGCGGTAAACCGTTTCGGTTAGAGCGCCCTCAATATTGCGGCTTTCCTTCCAATCGATGTAGTACCGCTCAAGGATGTCCTCATCAAGCGCTGGCTGGGCCTCTGGATACAACAACCACTCAACGGTCGCCTCATAACCCCGTGCGCAGTGGGCATCGAGTTCCGTTGGAGTCGCGCCAAAACCAGCCCGGCGCAGTAGGTGGGCCATCAAAGCTCGTTGGGGATCGACGGACATATCTTCACCTGGAAAGTTGCGCACCGAGCGAACGGTCTCGCCTTCCGCCTCGCTCCGCGGACAGTGGGAATATTGCCCCGGATTCGGGGGTCGCTGGTCATCATATCATAGCGATTGACAACAACGACCGAAGGTTTTTCCGACCACACCCGGTGAGTACGGCTGCCCCGAATTGGTCATGTTGACAACCCTTCGACCGGGGAGCACCATGTTTCGGCCTGAGCTTCAGGCCGGTAACTCCCAGAGGATTTTGCCTGGCCAGCGTTTCTATCCATACAAAGCGGGTGCCCTACCATACCGTTGTTGAGACTGCCCCGTCTGCATACCCTGGACGCTTGGCTGGCCTACCGTGACTTCCGGCTGTTGTGGTTCGCCAATTTTTGTGGGTTCACCGGCCAATGGCTGCAACTGCTGAGCATCGGGTGGCTGGTGAAGGATCTTTCAGCCGGCACGGGGGTCGGCGGTCTGTTGGTGCTGTCCGTCAGTGCGATTAACACGCTGCCCGGGCTCGTGGTAAATCCCATCACCGGAGTGCTGGGTGACCGCCTGGACCGTCGTAAGCTGGCGATCTCGATGCAATCCGTCAGTGCGGCGCTGGCCCTTGGGTTTGCTGTCCTGATCGCCTTCGATTACGTGCGTCCCTGGCACGCCTACGCATATGTTCTGATCTCCGGCGCGTGCCTGGCAATCACGCAGCCGATGCAACAAGTGTTGATTTCCAATACCGTGCCTCGGGAAGCGCTGGTCAACGCCTACGCCATCAACACGCTTACCGTCACCGGAACGCGGGTTTTCGGTCCCTTCGTCGGCGGAATCCTGATATTCACCCTGGGGTATTTCTGGAACTTTGCCCTGGAAGCGGCCCTGTACCTGGGTGTGGTGCTGCTGCTGCTGCCCATGCGGACACCATATACGGGCACCGAACCGGCAGAAGAAGGGCGAGGATTCACCCCGCTGGCAGACATCAAGGACGGCCTGGTCCACCTATGGCGGAACCAGCGCGAAGTCCTGGAGATTGCGGTGCTGTCGGTGGTTCCGAATACGATTTTGCACCCGGTTTGGTTCCTGCTGCCCCTGTTCATCGTGGAAATGTGGCAGGCCCACGCCAACATGGGCGGCTACCTGCTGGGAATCACCGGCGTGGGAGGTTTGATCTCCACGCTGACCATCGCCACCTGGGGCATCCCCTTCCGGCGCGGTTACATTCTCTTTGGGGCGGCGGCGCTGTCGTCGCTGGCCACGATGCTGTTCGCCTTCTCGTCATGGGTTCCGGGGGCATTTACCGTGCTTGCCGCCCAGTCGTTTTTCCAAGCCTATTTCCGCACCACCCAGGGAACGCTGGTTCTGACCATCGTGCCCGACCGGTTCCGAGCCCGCACCATGGCCCTGTTGGCCTACGAGCGCTCTTTCCTGATCGGTGTAAGCGTGCTGGTGGGCATTTTCGCTGACTTCACGTCGGCGTCGATGGCGATATTGGCGATTGGATCCGTGGGACTGGCGCTGACGCTGGGGTGCTTCGCCACACTGCGGCGAGTACGAGCCTTGCGGTAGAGGACGCATCTTGCGAGTTTCACGGTTGCCCCGGCTGCACACGCTCGACGCCTGGTTGGCATATCGGGACTTTCGCTATTTGTGGTTCGGCAATTTCTTCGCCAACAACGCCCAATGGCTGCAGCTGCTGAGCGTGGGCTGGCTGGTGCGGGAGCTGTCCGAAGGGTCGAACATTGCCGGTCTGCTGGTCGTGACTGTGGGCGGGATAAATACGCTGCCCGGATTGGTGGTCGGACCCTGGGGCGGAGTGCTGAGCGACAGGTTCGACCGGCGCAAGTTGGTGATCGTTCTACAGACGATTATGGCGATCCTCGCCTTTTCCTTTGCCTTGCTGATCTTGTTTGGCCGGGTGCAGGTATGGCACGCCTATGCGTATGTGATCCTGGCCGGATGCTGCCACTCCACGGTGCAGCCGATGCGCCAGGCATTGATCGCAGGCACCGTGCCCCGGAACATGCTGGGCAACGCGCTGGCCACAAACGTATTGACCATCACCGGAACGCGCATCATCGGACCGTTTGTCGGGGGCATCCTGATATTCACGCTGGGGTTCTTCTGGAACTTTACCATCGAGGCCTGCCTGTACCTCCTAAATATCGCGATGATCTTCCGCGTCCGCACTCCCTTTCACCGACCCGGGGATGCCCGACAGCGTGGCTCGGCGCTGTCCAATATGGTCGAAGGATTGCGCTACGTCTGGAGCGGGGAGCGGGCCTTCTTCCAACTGATGATATTGTCGATCATCCCCAACATCATCCTGCACCCGGCCTGGTTCCTGTTTCCCGTGTTCACCACTGAGGTGCTGAAGCGGGACGCCGACGTGGGTGGCTACCTGCTGGCGGTCACCGGCGTCGGTGGCCTTCTGGCCGCGCTAATCATGGCCACGTTCGGGTTCATTTTCCCCAAGGGGAAAGTTGTGCTGGGGGCGGCAGTCGCCAGCTCAATCACGCTGCTATTTTTCGCGTTTGCGAAATGGATGGCCGTGGCATTCCTGTTCATCGCTGCGATGGCGTTCAGCCAGGCGGTTTTTCGAACCGCTCGCGGCACGTTAATCCAGACCCTGGCCCCAGACAGTCTCCGGGGGCGGATGACCAGCTTGCAGAGCTTCGACCGCGGCTTCCTGGTTTTGGCCAGCCTGGGCGTGGGCATACTCTCAGACGTGACGTCGCCATCGACGGCCATGGCAATCATCGCCGTTATGGGTCTGGGCGCATCTGGGGTTTGCTGGGCTGTCCTGGTCCGCGTGCGCCGTCTGGCCTAGCATCCGTTCGCTTCACGGGTTTGCAACGTCAGTTTTCCAAAGGGAGTATGATAGTTAGCCATTTCTTAAACAGGCCAGGCGCCAGGCGGGCACGAATTTGATCCAGCGCATCGCGTCCAGTCGATCCTACAAGTGGTGGGCCTTCTGGACCATAGCCACCGGCACATTCTTCTCGGTGGTGGACCACGGCAGCGTGCTCGTAGCGCTGCCCGGCATCGAGTCCCATTTCGACGCTTCGTTGGAGTCGGTGCAATGGGTGGTCATCGCTTACGCCCTGGTCATCAGCGTCCTGCTCCTGCCCATGGGACGATTAGGCGACGTCATCGGACGCCGGAGGGTGTACCTGACGGGCACGGCTATTTTCGTCCTTGCCTCGTTGGGAGCGGCGTTCTCGACCAGCCTGGAAATGCTGATCACCATGCGCGTGCTGAAAGGCGTTGGCGCCGGAATGGTGCAGGGCTGCGGCATGGGCATGATGATCGCAGCGTTCCCCGATTCCGAGCGCGGAAAAGCCTTGGGGACGCACCTCAGCGTCGTCGGGTTGGGCGCCATCGCCGGCCCGGCTATGGGCGGATTCCTGGTGGCGTTCCTCGGCTGGCAGTCGGTATTTTTGGTCAACGTGCCGGCCGGAATCCTGGTGCTGGTTCTGGCTTGGATCTTCCTGGAACGAGGCCCGGAGGGGACTCAGTACCGCCGGGGGCAGGGCGCTTCCACATTCGACTGGGCCGGCGCCGCGGCCTCCGGAGTAATACTCCTGGTTCTCTTGCTGGTGGTGGGAAACGGCAACGCACTGGGTTGGCTATCTGCACCGGTAATCGTGGGTGGCGTCGCGGTAGCCCTGCTGACGGCCGGCTTCATTTGGTGGGAGCTGCGAGTCCGGGTTCCGATGCTGGAATTACGTCTGTTCACCAACCAGATTTTTGGCCTGGGCGTAGCGGCGGCATGGCTCTCTTTCTTCGGGTCGTCCGCAGCACGATTTATGATGCCGTTCTACCTGCAGCGCGTGTTGGAGTACGCCCCGGAAGAAGTGGGGTTGATGATGATCCCGCCGGCGATTTGCATGGTGCTCATCGGCCCGTTCAGCGGACGCCTGGCAGACCGTTTTGGATGGCGAATTCCGACGGTGTGCGGTATGGCGCTCACCGCGTCGGGCGCGTTCGTATTGGCGTTCGCATTGCAGGAGCGCTCCCCGGTTTGGTTGGTGATTGCAACCATGATGATGCAGAGTTCGGGTAACGGGATATTCAATTCGCCAAACAGCAGCAGCATCCTGAGCGTGGTCGACCGTAGCCGCTACGGCGTGGTTTCGGCGCTGACCCAGTTGGTGAGGAACTCGGCGAACGTCGTGAGCGTCGCAGTTTCTACCACGATTGTCGTGTCCACCATGGCCACCTACGGGGTGGAGCCCAAACTGGACGCGGTCAATCCCGAGGTGGCCGCAGCTTTCGTCGCCGGGCTGCGTTGGGCTTTCCTCATGTTGGGCGTGGCCCTTGCAACAGGAGCGGGTATCTCCCTCTACCGGGCGATCAGCAACCGCACCGCTGTGCCACAACCCCCGATTGCTACCGAACCCCAACCCAGACCCGCAGGCAACGACTGATCTACGCGGTTCACTGGTCGGCGAAGCGGGGCATCACTTCCCGTGCGAACAATTCCATTGAGCGCAGCTGCTTTTTCTGATCCAGGCCGCCGAAGGCGAAATTGCAACCGAAGTAGCGGACCCCCGCGTCATGAAGAGCCTGGATCTTGGCAGCGCACTGGTCCGGAGTGCCGATGAAAGCTCGGTGCTCGGCGAGGTATTCGTAGGTTGGCGGGAGTTCGGTTCGCTGCTTACGGTAATCCTCGATACTCTCGTATACTTCGCTCCCAACCGCGAAATCGCGTCTCCAGGTGTTGATGTCCAACGTCCAGTTCAGAGCTTCCCGGGCATCGCGGTGGGCCTGCTCCTCGGTTTCGGCCACGTAGAAATAGCGGAAGAAAGGTACCTCGGCGGCTGACGCGGCGTGTCCGCTGGCCTGAGCCTGCTCCAGAAAACGGCCGAGCAAATCCACTGCCTCGTCCGTGTTGAGCACGACGCCGATAATGAGCTGTCGTCCGGTGGACGCTACGAAATCCAGCGAGTCGGCGCTGCGTGTTGCCGCCACATAGACCGGTGGGTGCGGCTGTTGTACGGGGGTCGGCACCAGGTTGAGGCGCTGCGTGGCGTAGTATTGGCCTTCAAACGTGCAGTCGCGAGTTGTCCAGAGAGTTTCCACCATCGCGATGGTCTCGCGGTAGCGGGCCTGGCTTTCCGCGTGGTCCACCCCGAAGTTGCCGTACTCGGTGCTGGATGCGCCACGCCCGAATCCAACATCCAGCCTGCCGTCGCTGAGGATATCCAGCGTCGCCGTGTCTTCGGCGAGACGTACCGGGTGATGCAACGGCGGAATCAGAACCGCGGTACCCAGACGTATTCTATTGGTCCGCGCCGCGATGTTACTGGCGATTACCAACGAGGAAGCGCCCAGGCCGTACCGGGTGAAATGGTGCTCGGCCAACCAGATACCCTTGAACCCCAGTTCCTCGCCGACCACGGCCTGCTCCAATAAATCCGAAAAGAGGCCTCGCTGCGTATTCTCCTCCGGCCAGGGAATATGGGAAAACAAGGCGAAATCCATGTTGCGCACCTCAGGTCAAAAGTCCAGGCAGTGTACACACCGACAACACCGCCAGCAACGACACCGCTTTATTTTGATCGGCCCGATATAAGCAGGTCTGGTATGATTCTTCTCCGGCGTCAAGCATGGACCTCATGGTCGTCTGACGCAAACAGCGCTTGAATCCCCATATTTCTTCTCGGTGCGGCTTTGACTTTCCTAACTTCGCTCGCTCTTCGGCGCAAGCCGGTAACTATCATGGCGATGGTTCTTCTGCTGGGCGCCGGCATCTTTTCGTATAGCCAGATACAGCAGGAGCTCTTCCCCGAGATCAGCTTCTCGATCATCTACGTGGCCACGACTTACCAACAGGGGGACCCGAATACCGTCGCCACCGACGTGACCACAAAGGTTGAGGACGCTATTTCCGGCCTGCCGGATTTGGAGAAAACCACGTCGATTTCGACGTCCGCGATGTCGTTGGTAACGGCGAATTTTACTCCCGGCGCGGATGTGGAAACCGCCGAGGAGGAAATCCGGACTCGGGTCAGCGGTTTGCAGCTCGATGAAGAAGCCGGGGATCCGTATGTTCTGCGATTGACCTCCGATATTTTCCCGATCATGTGGCTGAGCGTCAGCGGGGAACGGGACATACCGTCACTGCAACGCGTCGTGAACGACGACATTTTGCCCCGACTGGAAGCGGTGGACGGCGTATACGACGTCAACGTGGAAGGCGGCGCCGAAGAAAGAATTTCCGTGGTTGTAGATCCGGTTCGCAGCGACGAGCATGGGCTCGCGATTCAAGACGTGGTCAACGCGGTATCCGGGAATTCGGTTGATCTCAACGCCGGCTCTTTGGACAACGGCGAACGGTCCCTCGGTTTGCGAACCTACCGTGGCTACGGCGACCTGGATTCCATTCGCGACCTCCCGGTCGATTATCGCCGCGCTGCGCTCAACGCGGCCGGTGCGCCGGCGGTCAACGATGGCGGTACTCCGATCATGCTGTCCGACGTGGCGGCGGTGCGTGTTGACACCCCGAATGCTGCCACAGTTTCGCGCACCAACGGCCAACCCAGCATCTCGCTCCAAGTGCTGCAACTTCCGGACGGCAACACCATTGACGTTACCCAGGAGTTGGCAAGTGTCATCGACGGTCTCCAACTCCCGCCTGACGTGCGGGTCGATGTCCTTTACAACGATGGACCCGAGTTGGAAGAACAGCTAAGCAACGTGGTCGGCCAGGGCGGGTTGGGTTTCGTCATAGCCGTGATCGCCATTTTTCTATTCCTGCTCCAACTCCGCCCATCCGTTATCCGGGGAATACTTCAAACCCTCAGACCCACGATCATCATCGCGATTTCCATCCCGTTGAGCATCATGATCACGATTCTGGTCATGGCGGTAATGGATTGGACACTCAACTTCATGAGCCTTGCGGGGTTGGCTATAGCCGTCGGGCGAATCGTCGACGACAGCATCGTCGTCCTGGAAAACATCTACCGTCATGTTCAGGCTGGAGCGATGCGCTATCCCATGCAAGGGGCGGAATTCACGGCCTATCGCCTGGCGCCGTTGGGAGATGACCCTGGCCTCACCGCGGCCATCCGCGCCACTCGCGAGGTCGGCCCCGCTATTCTGGCTTCCACGTTGACCACGGTGGCGGTGTTTCTTCCATTGGCATTCATCCCTGGCATCGTCGGAGAATTCTTCCTGCCGTTTGCCCAAACCGTGTGTGTCTCGTTGTTGGCGTCTACCTTGATCGCCCTGACGGCCGTCCCCGTTCTGGCGTCGTTGCTGCTGAGATCCGGAGACATGGCGGACGAAGACGGCTCCGTTTCACAGGACACATGGTTGCAGCGCATTTACACGCCCGTCCTGACCTGGGCCCTCAATCATCCACTGCTTACGGTCCTGGGTTGTATCGGTGCAGTAGCGGCCACATTGCCTCTGGTTTTCGTGCTGCCAATCACGTTGTTTTCGTCAGGTGAAGCGGAGTCCATGCGCATCGACATCACCATGCCCGAAAACACCGGCGCAACCGCGATCCATTATGAGGTTCGAGAAATCGAAGCAATACTGGAACGTTACGCCGACGCCGGCCATATCGCGTCTTACCAGGCAACCCTGGGTTCTACCAGCCAGGACTTCGGACCCTCCCAGGGAGAGTCCGGATACGACGTTGCCGGGTTGTTCATCGCACTTTCGGAATCCGCTCCGACCGACTTTGACGAGCAGTTGCGCGCGGAATTGCCGCAAAAAGAAGGCGTGGACGTTCAATTGTTTGTTGACTCGGCGGGGCCGCCACAGGCAGGCATCGAGATAGCCGTCACGGGCAGCGACTACAGTCGCGTGCGCCGTGTCGCCCAGGGCCTGGTGGATCAAATCAGACCGGTTGAAGGCGTGGTGAACCTCAAAACCAACTTGAGCGACAACAGCGAAGAGTTGACGTTCGAGGTCAACGCGTCGGAAGCCAGACGCTACGGACTTACTGCGGCGGCGGTTGCCGCGCAAGTTCGAACCTGGGTGCACGGCGTCGACGCAGCCAGCGTCAACCTCTTGGGGGAAACCTATGACCTGGTCGTCCGCGGCCCCTCGGAACAAGTCGACGAGCTTTCTGAATTGCAGAACCTGTCCATCGGCGGGCCTTTGGGCACAGCTACGCTGGGCTCGATTACCGACGCCAGGACGACCGTGGGACCGTCGCTGATCACTCATTACGACGGTGATAGATCCGTGACCATCACCGGGGAGTTTCTCGGGAACGATCCGCAGGCCATCAGCGCACGGATCGATCGCCTGATCGAGAACACAGATCTACCGGCTGGAATCGAGATCAGCCAGGGAGGTTTCGCCAGCGACATCCAGGAGCAGTTCAACAACGTGTACCTGGCCATGATGATCGGGCTCGCGCTCGTGTATCTGGTCATGGTCGCGACCCTGGGGTCACTGCGCGATCCATTCATTGTGGTTCTCAGCATGCCGTTAGCCGTGGTCGGAGCGCTCATTGCTTTGACCATCACGGGTCGCGCTCTGAGCCTGCCATCGCTCATGGGATTCCTGTTCCTCATTGGCATCGTTGTGACCAACGCGATAGTCCTGATTACTTTTGTCGCCCAACTGCGATCCCAAGGACTGGGCGCGCTTGAGGCCATGATACTTTCGGGACGCACGCGATTGCGCCCGATCTTGATGACCGCGTTCACCACCATACTCGCTTTGGTTCCGCTAGCGTTCAGCGATACCAGTGGTTTGGTCGGCGCGGAACTGGCCACCGTGGTAATCGGCGGACTGATTAGCTCGACCTTCCTTACGTTGGTTGCGGTACCGGTGACCTACATGCTGTTGCACGACGCGATCCCAAGAGCCTGGTCGTCGGCATTTCGGCGCCTGGCGCGCCGGCCAGTCAGCCGGGCGGATGTATCGTAGCATTCTCTCTCCAGAAACGGTCATTGTCCCCGTTGAGGTGATCCCTTGCATCTGAGTATCCATAGTTTTACGTCCGCATCCCGTCGCTCGGCGATGGCGCTCATCATCCTGCTCGGTGTGCTCGCGTTGATCACCTCCGGGTGTGGCCGGTTCACGGACGAACCGGACGAACCGGTTGAACCGGCCGGGCGCACAGCGCCACGCCCGTCTGAGTCGATGGAGTCTCGGGAATTTGAGGTGTCGAGCCACTTGGTATTTGCGAACAGTGCGGACCTCGCTTTCGAAATATCAGGGGAAGTCGGAACGGTGAACGCGTCTGTCGGAGATATGGTGTCGGCAGATGCCGTTCTAGCGACCGTTGACTCCGAAACCATACGGGACTTGCGATACGCCGAATCAAAAGGACTTTACCAAATTGAAAAATCCCAAGAAGAGTTGGACCGAGTGTTGGGCCTGGAATCGTCGGACCCACTCGTGCGGGCCCGGGCGGAGGGTGGCCTGGCCAAAGCTGAACTGGATTTGCAAAAAGCCCGAGACAATCTGGAAGACTATCTTCTCGAGTATGACGTTGCCCTGGGCACCGGACGCAAAGCGGTCGCCGACGCCAACTTCGCTTTGGACCAAGCGACGGACGCAGTGTCGGATTTTGCCGATATGCACGGGGAGAGTTTCGCGGTTGCGTTGGCCCGGCGTTCCAATGCGCGGGCAAATTTGAACGATGCCCGGGACGCGGTCACCGATTTCTTGCCGCTGCATAATGAAGCGGTAGCGGCGCTCGAAACCAGGATTGCGGCTACGGAAAGCGAGTTGGATCGAGCACGCGACGACGTCAGGGACTTCGACGTGGACCATTCCCAACGTCTGGCATCCGCCCGGGTGCAACTGGCCGCAGCTGAAGCCAATCTGGAAAAAGTGGAGGATGAATTTTCCGTTTTTCACGTCATGGTGATCGAAGGCCAGTTCCACAGCCTGCAGGATGGCCGGAATTTTGACGTGGTGCAGTTCGAAGCGCTGCAAGCCGCAGTCGATTCCGCCAAAAGAGACGTTGAGCACTGGCAGACCGAGTTGGCTGACTTGGAGGAGGGTCCCAAAGAAGTGGACCGCACGGGAGCTGTGGCCAATGTTGCCCGGATCGCATCCGAACTGGAGAGGTTTAATCGCCAATTGAGGGATGAATTGGTGGGCCCGGATCAGACTGAATTGGATCGTCTCGAAGCCAACGTCCTGGTCGCTCAAGAATCTCTGGACCGAGCCGAGCGGGACCTGGCCGAATTGGAGCAAGGGATCGACCAACTGAAACTCGTCAGCCTCGAGGCTGGCGCGGAAAGCGCCCGTCTCTCATTGAAAGCCGCAGAATCGCGGTTGACTCGCCTCGAAGAAGGCATCGACCAAGCCGTGTTGACGGACCTGAATCAGCAAATCGTGACCGCCCGGGAGGCCAGGGACGATCTGGCAGCAGGCCCGGACTCCGCGGACGTGGCTTTGGCGCGAGCGAATCTCGACAATGCCAAATCCGACTACGACGAGATTGTGGAAGATCTGGAACGCTCCTTCTTGCGTGCGCCTTTCTCGGGGATGGTCCGACTGCTTACCGTAAAAGAGGGCGACGTCATAACTGTGGATGCTCGCGTCATCCAACTCGTCGACCCAACAAGCATAACTATCCAAGGCTTGGTGGAAGCAAACAACATTGAACGCATCAAAGTAGGCACGCCCGGGTCAGTGACGGTGGCAGCCTTGCCGGAAGTTGCGTTGGAAGCGCAGGTACAGGAAATATCGCCGGATGCCAAAACCGAGAGAGGCGTGATCAGCTTCCCGGTCGAGTTTGCGGTCGTCGTCCCATCGGGGGTCACGATCCCTCCCAATCCCGGTTTGGTCACTACCACCGTACGTCCGTGATTCTGCATGTAGCGTCGACTGACCAATCAACGCCAACGTGAAGGTCAATCGCAACTGGAGTTCGGTCAATGCAATCGACCTGATCGATAGTCACCATCGCGGCTTGCGGGTCCGGCGCACTGCGCGGGTAGCGACGCGGCGATAATCCCATCTGCTTGACATCCGGCTCGATTGCCGCATATTCTTTGCCGTATCAAATTCCCATCTTTTTGATCGCATTCCCGGCAAAATTGCCGGGATATTCGCATCGTGTGAGGAGAAACATGGTTAAGCAGGGTGTCGTGCCCGACGATTTGACCAGGCCCTTTTTCGAAGCCGCCAATGAAGAGCGACTGGTTATCCAGAATTGCACCGCCTGTGACCGGTTGCACTTCCCGCCTCGCGCCGCATGCGACAAGTGCGGTTCCGGTGACAACCTGGAATGGAAGCAGTTGAGCGGCAAGGGCAAAATCTACAACTACGGCGTGGTGTACGACTGCCCGGTCGCCTGTCTTAAAGAAGACCTGCCCTTCAATTTGGCCGCCATCATGTTGGACGAGGATCCTGGCGTGCTGATGTATTCCCATCTGCCGGGTATCGCGCCTGACGAAGTGCCGGTAGGCGGCGCCGTACAGGTGATTTTCGAGGCAACGGCAAACGGCCAAAAAGTGCCCGAGTGGCAGGTCGTAGGCTGATCGCCCGGCGCCAGCCTTTCATACGCATCCCCCGGGCCTGCCGGTTTGGCAGAACCCTGACCACAATCGCAAGGAGTTAGCTATGACGACCCAAATGGCTCCGGAATCGATGTATCGTTCCACCGAAGGTTTGGGGGTTTGGGAGCACCGGGGGAAGGTCGCATCCGTAGGTATCGGACATTCCCCGACAGCCCGCCGCTGGGATGGGAGACCGGAGACGTCGGTTGGAGCACTGAGCATTTTGGCGCTGCGCAAGGCCATCGCTGACTCGGGCATCGCCCCGGACCAGGTGGACGGCCTCGTGCTGGTGCCGGTCACGACCACGGGCGCCTACTGGCCTGCGGACCAGCCCGTGCCCATGGATGTCGCCAACGCGTTCAATCAAACAGATGATCCTCTGGACGGCATTGGACAGCTGAGTTCGGAATGGATCATCAAAAACATGCCTGAACTGAGTAACGTCAAGTTCACCATGTACGCGCCCGGCTGCATGTCCGCTGCCATCGTGGTCGCCGCGCAGGCCGTTGGCGATGGCTTGGCCAGCAACTGCCTGGTCCTCAAGGGTTGGCACAACCTGGAAGGCCGATACAACCATGGAGGCATCAGCGGCGCTGACGAGGTGCCCGGCAGTTTCGCGGTCACTCCTGGTCGGACGCTCTGGGGCGCGCCTGGATGCTACGGCACGGCCCTGCAATTCGCGCAGTATTGCACCAAGTACGGCAAGCACCACGACATGATGGCGCCGTTCATGGAGAATTCCAGGCGCAATGGGCTCCTGTTCCCTGAAGGATATTGGGCGCAGCACCGCCCCGAGCAATTGACGCCGGAGGACTACCTGGCCTCTCGGTGGATCGCCAAGCCGGCTAATCTCTTCGACAACGACATACCGATCATGGTTGCGGCCGCCTACCTGTTCACCACTGCGGACCGTGCGCAGGATGCGGCTCAGAAGCCGGTGTACATCCTCAACCACGCTTCGAGTCGCGGCGCGGCGCGCAGCATAACCCCCACGCTGGAAGAGGTGGAGGCGGAGACCGCATCTACCGGGCGAAAGATCTACGAGGGCGCCGGCATCACTGCCGACGATCTCTCCTTCGAAAACATGTACGACGGGTTCGCCCAGTTCCATCAGTTCCACATCGAGGGGCTACGCTACCGGGGAATGCAGCCCGGCGACGCCCTGGATTTTTACCAGACCGATATCAGCATCGAGGGACCCAACCCGATTCTTGCCAGTGGTGGCAACATCGGCGGCGGCAGGAGCCGGTTCTGGATGCACACTGACTGCATGCAACAGATCCAGGGCAGGGCCGGCGCCCGCGCTCTCACCGGTGTCAAGCCGGAAATCGCCGTTTCCGGTGGACCCATGCCGATGGGTGGCAATTTCACGGTCTGGAGCGCCACGCCTGACTAACCACCAGACGTAGGGTTCCGGCACAAATCGTCGCTTTGGGCGACCTCACGGGGTCGCCCAATTTTCGGGTCTAGGCACCCGACCAATCACGAGAGGAGGCACATGGCTATTCTCATCAGCTTTGACATCGATGGCACATTGGAAGTGGGAGACCCCCCCGGTCCTTTAACCATGGACATGGTTAGGATCCTCCAGGAGAAGGGCTTCCTCATTGGGAGTTGCTCCGATCGACCGCCCAGCAGCCAGCGGACCTTGTGGGCCAGCCACAACATCGATGTTGACTTTGCTGTCGCAAAGCATCTGCTGGCGGATGTCAAATCGGAATTCAGCGCAGACGCCTATTACCATACCGGCGACCGTGAAGACCTGGACCGTCAGACTGCTCTGCGGGCCGGGTTCGAATTTCTGTGGCCCGATGAAGCCGCAGCCCACCCGTGGTTCCTGCCCGATGCCTGATCGGGAAGTGGGTACAGCGAATGATTGGGGAATGGCACTCGTTTAACCGTATTGCAGGTCCCTGCCCATAATCGTTGCCGTGACAGATATAGAAAACGACATTGAGCGACGGCGACCCCGCGTCTTCTATGGCTGGTGGGTCGTCGTCGTTTCCTCTTTGCTGGGTATGTTCGGGAACGGATCCATATCCCAGGGATTCCCGAGATTTTTCGTACCGATCAGGACCGAATTGGGCCTGACCTCCGCGCAGATGTCGCTGGTTTTCAGCCTGGCGCGGGCTGAAGGCAGCGCGGGTGGGCCCCTGGTGGGCTGGGCAGTCGACCGTTATGGAGCCCGGCCTATGGTATTGGCCGGCGGGTTGATGGCTGGCGTCGGGACGATCCTGCTATCCCGGGCGGACAGCTACTGGGAACTTATCATCTTGTTCTCGGGCATCGTTTCGTTGGGAAAAAGCGCGGGCTTCGGCCAGACCCTGATGGCGGCGGTCAACCAATGGTTCATCCGACGACGCTCGGTGGCGATGTCGACGCTGATGACCGCATTCGCGGGTGGCGGAGCGTTCGTCGTATTGCTCCTGAACCTGGGTATCCAGCAGGTTGGATGGAGAGATACCCTGTTATGGACCGGGGTTTTTATCGTCGTGATGACGGTGCCAGCCGCGTTTTTCATCCGCAGTCGTCCCGAAGACATCGGTCTGTTGCCCGACGGAGATCCCCCGGTGGAAACCGGCAGCGGATCCGGTTCTTCCGGACGCGGTCAGAGAGGCGGCGACGACAGCTTTTCGTTTCGCCAGGCGATCAGTACGCGCACCTATTGGTTGATCATGGTGGGCGCTATTTTGCGCGTATCGGTGACCAACGGAATGCTGGTGCATATCTTTCCGATCATGGCCGTGCGCGGAATTTCGGAGAACGAAGCCGCCGCCTGGGTAGCCGCCATGTTCTTTCTCGGTATCCCGTTGCGGTTCATCATGGGCGTTACGTCGGGGAAGTTCCGCGGCAACGTCCTCCTGGCAATCGGTATGGTGCTGGGAGCCGTCGGCATGGGAGGCTTATGGATCGGGCCGGGCTTGAGCGGTCTCCTCCTGTTTGTGGTTGGGATAGCGATTGTCGAGGGGATCACCTCGGTGAATTGGTTGATGTTGTCCGACTATTACGGCCGTGCCCGGTTTGCGACGTTAATGGGGTTCATGAGCTTGTTCATGAACGTGGGGATGTTCGTCTCCCCTTACGTGTCGGGATTGGTGTTTGACCGCACGGGCAGCTACTATTACGTGCTGGCGGTGTTCACGCCGTTGTACTTGGTGAGCGCCGTCGCCTTCCTGTTCGCAACGCGGCCCGACAAACCGGCCAGCACACGCCGGCGTTGGATCGGCACCGACGCGCACATGCCAGCAGCGCCTTCCCCCAGCGGTGCCGCAAACTAACCTCGGACGCAAATCTGGCGGCCACGATCACGAATCGAGAAAGACCCCACTGCCAAAGATCCCGCTGCCAAAGATCCCACTACCAAGGAAGTGCCATGAACCCGCAGCCGATCACGCTCCATGGTCACCACGTACGCCTGGAACCCATTGGTCCTCAGCATGCCGAAGACCTGTTTCAGGTCGGAACGGACGAGCGATATGGCAGTATCTGTCTCGACCGGCGTTCACAACCTTGGCTGACGCGGAAGAGTGGATCCAATCGTGCATGTCACGGAACGATCGCGAGGCACGGGTTCAGTTTGCCGTTGTCCACCAAGCCGATGGTCGCGCCATCGGTTCCACCGGCTACCTCGATATCGATCGCCCCAACCGCGCCCTGGAGATCGGTATGACGTGGTACGGCACGGATTACCAGCGCACCGCCGTCAACACCGAATGTAAATTCCTGTTGTTGCGCCACGCATTCGAACAGCTGGAGGCGTTGCGCGTCTGTCTCAAAGCCGATCACCGCAACACACGGTCGCGGCGCGCTATCGAGCGTATCGGCGCCGTCAGGGAAGGCGTACTGCGCAACCACCGCATCGCCCGAGATGGCGTGAACCGACACTCGGTTTATTACGGCATCATCAACAGCGAATGGCCGGCGGTACGGGACCGGTTGCAGGCCATCCTGGCCGGCTAGCGGCAATCTGTGGCGCATACGGGCCGGTTACGGTATGATGACGCGCGTCCCTTGATACTCGGCTTCCGTGGCCAGCGTACTGCTTGCGCAAACGCCGGCAAGAGGCAAGCAACCCCTGAAGAGGCCGCTGTTCGTGCTATAATCTGCGCCGGAGGAGGTGCCCATGAGAGCTATTGACTATGTTGCCCCTACATCTCTTAGCGAAGCCGTTGCGATTTTGTCCGCACACGGCGATCGCGCCCGCCCGTTGGCCGGCGGAACGGACATAATCGTCCAACTGCGTGGCGGCAGGCGAGAGCTGGACGTTTTGGTGGATGCCAAGACGATCCCCGAATTGAACCAAATTGAACTGACCGACAGCGGCCTCCGGTTGGGCGCTGCCGTGCCTTGTTACGAGGTCTACCAAAATCAGGCCGTAGCCGCCGCTTATCCCGGTCTGATGGATGCCGCTGGCCTCATCGGAAGCATTCAGATCCAGGGCCGGGCCTCGATCGGCGGGAACCTGTGCAACGCTGCGCCGTCAGGCGACAGCATCCCCCCGGTAATCACCATGGGCGGTGAAGCACACATCAACGGACCCAACGGTTGGCGCGCGGTGGCAGCAGAGGATTTCTGCACGGGCCCGGGCAGGAGTGTCCTGGAACCCGGTGAAATCCTGGTTGGTATCCAGATTCCGGCGCCCGCCGCCAATTCGGGCACCGCGTACCTTCGCTTCATCCCGCGAAACGAGATGGACATCGCCGTCGCCGGCGTTTCCTCGTCGGTGGTTCTGGACGGTTCGGGGCAGACGATCCAGTCCGCACGTATCGCCCTGGCCTCAGTGGGGCCGACCCCGATCCTCGCCACCGCAGCCGGCGACAGCCTGGCCGGCAAGGCCGTCTCTGACGACGCGATTGCCGAAGCCGGACGCTTGGCCAGCGAAGCTGCGATCCCGATTACCGACATGCGCGGTACGATCCGTCAACGCCATCACTTGGTGGACGTGCTGACCCGCCGCACCCTGAATATCGCCATCCGGCGCGCCCGAGGGGAGGAGTAACAATGCCCGGACTTGTCCACGTAACCACCACAATCAATGGCAACCAGACCGACTTCCTCTGTGAGCCGCGCCAGAGCCTCTTGGAGTGCCTGCGCGACGTCATCGGGATGACGGGCTCCAAGGAAGGTTGCAACGACGGCAACTGCGGAGCGTGCACCGTGAACCTGAACGGTCGCATCGTCACTTCCTGTCTGGTCTTGGGCGTCGAAGCGCAGGGCGGAGAAGTCGACACGATTGAAGGCGTTGCTTCCGCTGAAGGGCTGCATCCCATACAGCAGGCGTTCCTGGAAAACGCTGCCCTCCAGTGCGGCATCTGCACCCCGGGCTTCATCGTAGCCAGCAAGGCCCTGCTGGAAGCAGAGCCGGATGCAGACGAAGCGCGCATACGTCACTGGCTGGCCGGCAATCTGTGCCGTTGCACCGGTTATGACAAGATCGTCCGCGCGGTGCTGGACGCCGGAGAACGAATGCGGGCATAGTCTCCATTTCGTTGCCAACGGCTGCCGAATGGCATCCGTTTCGATGTTCTCAGCCGTAGGGGCGAATTAATATTCGCCCCTATATCGTTAGGGAGGTGACCCAAAGTGACCACAGCGAACCAAGTCCTATCTGAAGTTGAATACGAGGTGGTGGGCAAGCGCCCGGTGCGTCCCGACGGCGTGGACAAGGTCACCGGACGCGCCCAGTACGGCGCGGACCTTGATCTGACTGGATTGTTGCATGCCCGTGTTTTGCGGAGTCCTCATGCCCACGCCCGAATCAAATCGATCGACACTTCCAAAGCTGAAGCGCTCAACGGAGTGCGGGCCGTGGTGACGGCCGCCGATCTGCCCTTCGCCGCGCTGACCAAAGAGGATCTGGGTAACGACTACAATCGGTTCAAGTTCCTGAGCGACAATTTCCTCGCCAGCGACAAGGCGCTATATCGCGGACACGCTGTCGCTGCGGTGGCCGCCGAAAATGCCCATGTCGCGGAGGCCGCACTCGCCCTGATCGACGTTGACTACGAAGTGTTGGAACCCGTGATCGACGTGCGGGCCGCAATGCAGGATGGCGCTCCTCTGGTGCATGATGGTCTGGTCCATACTTCCGTCTTGGGCGAGATCTCAGACAAGCCCAGCAACGTCGCGTCCTACATGAAATTCGAGAAGGGCGACACCGCAGCCGGTTTTGCCAACTCCGACGTCATAGTTGAGCGGGAGTTCACCACGGCCTCCGTGCACCAGGGATATATTGAACCGCACAACGCCACCGCTCACTGGCGCGCCGACGGAAAGATAAACGTCTGGTGCTGCACCCAGGGCGCTTTTGTAGTACGCGCCAACACCGCGGACGTGTTGCGGGTTGACGTTTCCGACATTCGGGTTACTCCCATGGAGATCGGTGGCGGGTTCGGCGGCAAGGTCGCCTTCTACCTCGAGCCGGTTGCCGCGCTGCTTTCTCGCAAGGCGGGGGCGCCGGTCCAGTTGTTGATGAGCCGCACCGAGGTATTCGAGGGCAGCGGCCCGGCCCCCGGGAGTTGGATGCGCGTCAAGATGGGCGCCAACTCGGCCGGCAAGATCACTGCGGCGGAAATAGAGTTGGCCTTCGAGGCGGGCGCTTATCCGGGCTCACCGGTAATGCAGGGCGCCACCTGCGCCTTCGCCTGCTACGAACTGGAAAACGGAGCCGTCGAGGGTTACGACGTAATGGTTAACAAGCCCAAGACGGCCGCATACCGCGCGCCTGGCTCGCCACAGGCAGCGTTCGGGGTTGAGCAGGTGGTAGACGAACTCTGCCAAAAGTTGGGCGTGGATCCGGTGGAATTCCGCCTCAATAACGCGGTGACCGAGGGGTCGCGCAAGGTTGAAGGTCCCGTGTTTCAAAAGATCGGTTTGGTGGAATGTCTGGAGGCCGCGCGCAACCACGAGCACTACCGGACGCCACTGGAGGGGCCAAATCGGGGCCGCGGTTTGGCCGCCGGCTTCTGGATGAACCGCGGCTTCCATTCCAGCGTGAACATGACAGTAAACCCCGACGGCACCGTGAACCTCATCGAGGGTTCGGTGGATATCGGCGGCTCCCGGGCCTCCATCGCTCAGCAGGCGGCCGAAACGCTAGGAATAGCCTACGAGGACATCAAGCCGCAGGTAGTTGACACGGACTCCATCGGATTCACGATGGTCACGGGCGGCAGCCGTACCACATTCGCGACGGGTTGGGCCGCCATCCTCGCGGCGGAAGACGTGAAGGGGCAGATGGTGGAACGAGCAGCATCCATCTGGGATGTCCCAGTCGAGGAGGTTGAGTACGACGGTGGCGTGATCCGGCACAAGTCGGAGGAGTTGAGTGTCACCTTCAAGGATCTGGCGCGCCAGCTCTACACCACCGGCGGCGGCATTACGGGGACCGCAAGCCTCGATCCCACAGGCGAGGGCAATTCCTTCGGCGTGCATCTGGTCGACGTTGAGGTTGACCCGGAGACCGGCAAGACCGAAATCCTGCGCTACACCGCCATCCAGGATGCCGGCAAAGCCGTGCATCCCAGCTACGTGGAAGGGCAGATCCAGGGAGGTGCGGTGCAGGGCATCGGGTGGGCCCTGAACGAGGAGTATTACTTCAGCGACAACGGCCAGATGATGAACTCGAGCTTCCTGGACTACCGGATGCCGACCTCGCTGGACCTGCCCATGATCGATACGGTCATCGTGGAAGTCGCCAATCCCGGCCACCCGTACGGAGTTCGCGGCGTGGGCGAGGTGCCCATCGTTCCCCCGCTAGCCGCCATCGCCAACGCGGTGGGTCATGCCACCAACCAACGGCTGACGAACTTGCCCATCACGCCGGGGAGCGTGCTGGAGGCGACCCTGTAGCCATTTGCTCCGCCTGAAGTCGGAGGGACAAGCAAACGGGGGCGACTTTGTATCGCCCCCGTTTTGGTTTCGCGCGACGCTGGTCCGACCAACGCAGACCAGGCACGCCGAGGTGTTGGTTCTGCGTCCTAGTTGAACTGCGGAATTACGTCTGCCGCAATTGAGTGCATCAGCTCGCGGAGGCGACCCACGTCCCCAGTGTTGAGGGCCAGGACGATGTGCTGCACCCCGGCCTCCCGGTAGGCAGAGATTCCGGCGGCCATGCCGGCCGGGTCATGCCCCGGCAAGCGCGACCGATCAGCAGCGCGTTGACTGGATGGACCTCCATGGGCCTCCACTTCCACGCGGGCGGACATCACCAAATCGTCCGGGTTTCGGCCGGCGGATTCGGCGAGCTCCCGGACTCGCTGGCGGCCGATGGCAAACTCCTCGGCGCTCATGCCTGACGGATGCCAACCGTTGCCACGCCGAGCGGCCCGGCGCAATGCACCTGGGCTACCGCCGCCAACCCACAGGGGCACGTGGCGGGAGCCGTCCACAGACTGCACCGGCTTGGGCGAGAATTTGAGGTCGCCGAATTCCCAGCGTTCACTGCTGTAGCGAGGGTCCTCGTTGGACCACAACTCCCGCATGACGTCCATGGACTCGTTGGTCAAGGAGCCTCGCTGACTCAACGGGATTCCCAGCGCCTCGAACTCCGGGGTCATGGCGCCCGCGCCAACGCCTAGAACCACGCGTCCCCCGGACATCTGATCCAGCGTGGCAGCGTACTTAGCCAACTCAACTGGATTGTGATACGGCAAGACCAGCACCGACGTGCCCAACTGCACGCGCGCAGTCAGTGCCGAGATATGGGACAGAGTCGCCATGGGGTGGTAGTACGGTTTGTCGTCCAGCCGCTCCCGGATGTAGCCGTTGTTGAAAATGTGGTCCATGACCCACACGGAATCGAACCCGAGCTCTTCCGCCAGCGGGCCGAAGCTAACGACCGCCTGTGGGTCTTCGATGCCCCAGTTATTGGGAATGGTTACGCCAAATTCCATCTTGGATCTCCTCGGTAAACGGCTTTACCGACCCGAACCGGGCGGCTCCCGATCGGGTCGACGACTGGTAGGTGATCCACCCTATCCCTGCGCTAGCGCGTGGATAGGACAGGGCACAAGATCGGAAGCTACTGCCCCCGTTTGGGCAGGAACGGGTTCAACTTTTCGGCCAGGGAAGCGAGGTTACGGGTCTGGATCCATACCGTGCCACTACCACGGAACTTCATCACGAGCCCCTCACCGCCGGCGATCAGCGAGCGGATGCCGCCGACCTTCCCGATGGAGTACTCCACATCGTCAGTGAAAGCCACGAGATGCCCGGTGTCCACCACCAACTCCTGGCCCGGGGTCACCGCAACCTCTTTGATGGCACCGTAGGAGTTGTAATACACGGTACCTGTACCCTGTTGCGCGTAGGCACGGATGAAGAACAGACTTTCCCCGCTGAAAAATCCCCGAAAGCCCTGGAATTGACTGTCGATTTGCACGTTGCCGGTACTTGCCAGGAAGGAACTGGACTGCAAAAACAGGTTGGTTCCCGGCTCCAGGGAGAACGAGCCGACATCACCAGGGGCGGGCGGAGCCAGGCTGACCCAACCTCCCGTGGCTTCGGCGGTGAAGGTGTTCACGAAAAAAGATTCCCCGCCCATCATGCGACGGATACCGCCGAAGAGACCGCCGGACCCGCTCATGCCCGTGGCCATGACTACGCTCTGCTGAGCCACCATCGCTCCAGGCTCCGCCTTGATGGATTCGCCAAGCGAAAGGTCAATCGTAAGCAGCGAATAGCTGGGATCGAATTCGACGGTAGCCTGCATTATTGTGCACACCTACGGGAGGTTCAGCCGGTCTTGATTGACTGCAAAAGGCGGGCACAGTCTATGGCGCCCAGCGCGCAGTCGGAGCCCAAGTTGCCAACCTTGCCTCCGGAACGGTTGATGGCCTGTTCCATGTTTTCGGTAGTCAACACTCCGAACATGGTGGGAATGCCGGTTTCGCGGCCCACCGCCGCGATGCCCGAGGCGGCCTGATTGCACACCATGTCGTAATGGCTGGTTTCCCCCCGGATTACGGCGCCCAGGCAGATCACCGCATCATAGCGGCCGGATTGAGCCAGCGTTTTAGCTACCAACGGCAGTTCAAACGAGCCCGGGACCCATGAAGTGGTAATGTCACCGTCGCGCACGCCGTATTTCCCCAACGTCGAGACAGCGCCTTCCATCAGATTTTTGGTGATTACATAGTTGAACCTGGCGGCGACCACTGCAATGCGCAGACCGGTTCCGTCCAACCCGGCGTTCAGTTCCTGCGGCAAGCTCTCATCTCCTCTGACCAGGAGCTAGGCGCCCGGGCCTTGGGCCGGAAACCCGCCCCGAAAGTGTACTACGCAGCCGCCGACGGTGTCACCAGATTGCAGACACGCGATCCCGTACCGCACGGTCAATTCAGCAGCGCGTGATGCACATCCGGCAACGACCGGATTTCGCCGGTGAGGATCATTCGGGCAAGCCGGCGGGCCGCGGACTTTTCTGGCTCCGCCGTGATGTACTCTGCCGGGGACTTACCGTCGATACGAGCCAACAGTAGTGCGCCCATTTGATGGACCGCTTTGGATTGGAGCGCGAGGGGGTCGGCCGCGAAGGCCGGAGCGTTGGCGCAATAGGCCGCCCAAAAGGCGTTTCCCGCCGCGTTGTACCGGTCAGCGAGATCCGAGCGGTGGATGGCTTTCAAGGTGAGATGATTCAACATGAACGCCAGGTCGAAAACCGGGCTGCCCAAATGAACGACTTCGAAATCCAGCAAGAATGCCGTCGCCTCCTCACCGGCTCCGGAGACGATCACGTTCTTCGGGCTGTAATCACCGTGCACCATGCAGAGGCGGTGGTCCAGCATGGCTTGGGCGGCGGACTCGATGACGTCCGCCAGGTCAGGATGCGCGCGTGCGGTGGCGCGGTGGTAGGGATCAATGCGCAACTGGACGAAGCAGCGCTGATCGGCGAATTCGCGCAGTTCGGCGGGTATGTTCTCGCCTGAGACGGCGGAGCATTGGTGCATGGCGCCCAGTAGACGGCCGACGTTCGTGGCCACGGCAGGGTCGACATGTCCGTCGAGGAGGTCATCCTTCCACGTGCGGGTTTGCTTCGGGGCGGCAGTCATCACAAACAGGAAATTTGCCGGATCTTCGTGAATTACCTCGGGAAGGGAGGAACGCGGCAAAACGCCCTGCAAGTACCGGAGGCTCGCCGCCTCGCGATGAATGCGCGCCTGGTCCGCCAGCCACTCCTGCTCGACACGCAAACGCGGGAGGGATTGTTTGACCACCACGCCGTCGGCTTCGCCGGCGAAATCCACTCTGACGACGACATTGGAAACCCCTCCGCCCAACTCGCGGGCGGACGCCGAAGCGGCCTGGCGGGTGGAGATCAGACCAGTGGCACGCAGACACTCGACGGCGTTGGCTTCCGAAAGCGTGAACGCCATCGAACTGTTCCGGCCTACTGGGCAGGTGCGCGAGCGACCGGTTAACCTAGACCCGTGCAGCCACCTGGGTGGTGAAGTCTTCCAGGTGTCCCAGGGTTTCTTCCAAATTGCCGTCGGCGCTCAGCCGGGCGATGTCGAGCACCAGGTAACTGACACCCATGTCCTGGTACTGGCGAATGTCACCGGCGATCTGTTCGCTGCTGCCGGTGAAACGAGCGCGGTCCGGGCTGGTGTCGGATCCGGTAATGCGGTAGTCGTGGGAGCGGTAGATGATCTGGATTTCGTCGGGATCACGTCCGGCGCGCTCGGCGGTCCGACGCAGGCGACCCATGCTGTCCTGCAACGCCTCGGGTGTCCCCACGGGGAAGGCCGGGTTGTTGCCAATGGGATACCAGCCGTCGCACAGGGTGGCAGCGCGGCGGATGGCGGGCCGGCTTTCGCCGCCGACCCAGAAAGGCGGGTGTGGCTTCTGCACCGGCTTGGGAAGGAACCAGATGTCGGAGAAATTGACGTACTCGCCCTCAAAGCTGGGATCGTCAGAGGTCCACAATTCCTTGAATGCGCGGATGTACTCGTCGGTGACGGCCCCGCGTTCGTCGAAGGGCTCACAGCCCACGGCTTCGAATTCCTCACGACACCAACCAACGCCAACACCGACGATCAGCCTCCCGCCGGACAGGACGTCCAGGGTCGCCAGAGCCTTGGCGGCTACCAACGGGTTGCGATGGGGCACGATGAGCACCGACGTCGCCAGCCTGATGGCGCTGGTGCATCCGGCCATGTAGGACAGCGCAGTGATCTGCTCCATTGCCTGACCGGACGAAGAACCGGGAAATTCGCCGGTCTCCGTGTACGGGTAATCGGAATCGATATTCTTTGGCACCAGGATATGATCGCCCAGGGCGATGGAATCGAATCCCAAAGCTTCGGCGCGTTGGGCGATGGTCGCCATGTTGTCCGGCGTGGCCAGCGGGCCGCGGCCAGGGAGTGTAATGCCGTACTGCATCAGGTGACACCTCGATAGTCGTGCGGATGCGGATCAGTGGAACAATATGCCACCGTTGACGTTGTAGGACTGACCGGTGATCAAAGTAGAATCCGGGCCGGCCAGGAACGCCACCAAGTTGGCAACGTCTTCCGGTTCGGCGATGCGGCCAAGCGGGGTCCGGTCCGCGGAGGACGCGACCACCTGGGCGCGGAATTCCTCCTGAGTGAGCCCTCGCTGGGCGGCCTGGTCGCGCTCCCAATAGCTCATGCGGTCGGTGTTGATCGGACCCGGACACACCGCGTTGACGGTGATTCCGTGGGGAGCGAGATCCATGGCCGACGCCTGAGTCAAACCGATGACGGCGAATTTGCTGGCCGAATAGGCGGCTCCGTCGGCGCTGGCCTGTTTGCCGGCGTTGCTGGCAATGTTCACGACGCGGCCGCCGTTGCCCAACCGGACCATTTCCCGTCCGGCGTACTTGGTGCACAGGAAAACCGCGGTGGTGTTGATGGCGAGGAAATGCTGCCACACATCTTCTTCCAACTCGGTGACGGGCACCTTGTCACGACCGATGATGGCGCGCGCATTGTTGACCATGATATCCAGGCGCCCGTAGTGGTTGACGGTCTCCGCCACTAAGCCCTCGATCTCGTCGGCATTGGACAGGTCGGCATAGACGGACAGGGCTTGTCCGCCCAGGCTGTGGATTTCTTCGGCGACGCTATCGATCGACTGCCATTCAGCGCGGACTTCGCCGGGCGGGAGATCTACGGCGGGTCGCCGAACATCGGTGATGGCTACCTGGGCACCCTGGGACGCCAGTTTCAACGCCGTTGCGCGGCCGACGCCACGCATGCCGCCGGCGCCGGTGATCAGAGCTACTTTGCCTTCCAAGCTCATGGTTGTTCTCTCCCAGCGCTGAAGGGTTCGCGGGCGAACACCCGCCTAACCGCAGGCTCAAAAAATTCCAAAGTGAGGGTGTCGTAATCAGGGTCGAATGACGGTTGGTCCCAACGGTGGCAGAAATCCACCGCGTCCTGGTACCACGGGTGGTCGATATACCGGTCGCGGGCGTTGCGGTCGCCGCCCATGTGGTGGGCGTAGTAGTAGGTTTGGAACAGGCCGTGCTGCCTGATTACCCAGTAGGTCCGTTCGGACACGTAGGGCCTCAACACGGCGGCGGCCATTTCACTGTGGTTGTGCGGCGCGAGCAGGTCGCCGATGTCGTGCAAGAGGGCAGCCACGACCATCTCTTCATCCGCGCCGTCTCGGTACGCACGAGTCGCGGACTGCAAAGAGTGCTCCAGTCGGTCCACCTGGTAGCCGGCCAAGGAACCGGCGAGTCCGCGCAACTGATCCAGCACGCGGTCAGCCGTGCCGGAGGCGAATTGCGCTTCGAGGCGTTCCAAAAACTCGTAGTCTTCGCGGGTCCCGGCGGCCATGCTGGTGAACGAGACGGTAGTCGCTGTTGCTTGGGACACGTCGCTCATGAGCGTTCTCCCATCGTGTAGTATGTTGCCGAATTGTACCATCGCTGCGGCGGCGTTCGGAGAGGCGAGGAGAACGGCACATGGCGGACCAGAGACGGCTGCAGGGGAAAGTCGCGTTGATCACCGGCGGCGGCCGGGGCATTGGACAGGCGATCGCCCGGGCTTACGCGGCGGAGGGAGCGAGCCTGACGTTGGCGGCTCGAACCGACACCGAACTGCGGTCGACAGCCGAAACAATCCGGTCGGCGTTCGGCAGCGAGGTGACTACCGTCATCACGGACGTAAGGGATCGAGAACAGGTGGAGAACGCCGTTTCGCACACGCTCGACCGGTTCGGGACCATCGACGTGATGGTCAACAACGCGGGCAACACGGGCGAGATCGGGCCGTTGTGGAAACTGGACCCGGAACGCTGGGCCAATGTCATTTCGGTCCATGTTCTGGGCACTTACTACGGTTGTCGGGCGGTGATACCGGGAATGCTGGAACGAGGTCGGGGCCGGATCGTCAACATGGCCGGCGTGGGAGGGCCGAACGACACCTCCTACGATGCCGCGAAAACCGCCATCATCAATATGACAGAGAATCTGAGCGTGGAACTGGCGGGCACGGGGGTTACGGTGAACGCCATCAGTCCCGGTTCCATTCATACGCGAATGTGGGAAGAGGTCCGCGACATGGCCCTGGCGGCCGGAGACACAGAACTGTACGAAAAGGGCGTCGAAGTTACGTCGGGGGGAGGCGCCTCGATTGAACGGGCGGCGCAACTGGCGGTTCTGCTGGGCAGCGACGATTGCGGCACGCTATCGGGCCGGCTCATACGGGCCGCGCTGGACACCTTCGAGGGCATCCCGGCCCGGGTGGACGAGATCATGTCGTCCGAGGCGCTGCTGCTGAGGCGCGTGGACCTGCCCGGCTAGTCGGCGGTTTCCGGAGACAGCGACGAACGGGTCTGTGGATGCACCGGCGGTCTGGCCAGAAGCAGGGCAAGAGCGGTGATTGCGCCCAAGACCGCGTAAATGACGAAGGCGATGCCGTAGCCTCCGGCGAACTGGTAGACCAGGCCTGACGCCACCGCACCGATGGCCTGGCCGAGAGAGGTGAAGGGTTCCGTGACGCCGCGGATGGTTCCCAGAGACTGACGCCCGAAAAAGTTCGCGTAGGCGACAGCCGGCACAACCAGGATTCCGGCGACGGCGAGACCGAACAAACCGGCGGCGCAGAAAGCCAGCGCGACCGTGTCCGCGACGACGAATAGCCCGGAGGCTACGGCCATGATGAGGGAGACGATAGCGTAGGTATAGGAGACCTGCAATTTCTCGACAACGCGTCCCCAGAGCAGACTTCCGATTCCGGTGCCGGCGGCGTTGACCACGATGCTGAGCTGGGACAGCGAAAGATCGATGCCGCGGGAACGCAGCAGGTCAGCCTGATACACGTTGGTGCCCGACTGCAACAGGAAGAGCAGACCGGTGCCGATGGCCAGAACCCACAAGGCCGGTGCGCGTAACGCCTGCCGCGTTGTCCACTCCAGACCGGATTCCGTTGCTACGGAAGATCCAGCAGAAGTGTCCCCCTCGTTGACTGCGTCGGGGTCGTCACCGTCGGGAAGCAGGCCCACGTCCTCCGGACGTTGAGCGATCAGCAGCGCCGCGGGAGCCAACGCGATGGCGTACACCATCAAACCCAGGACTATCCAGGCGACCTGCCACCCGTAAGCAACGCTGACCCAGGTGGCCACCAGCGGGAAAACCACCATGCCGCCCGAATGGGACAGGAACAGCAGTCCCGTGGCCCGGCCGCGCTGGCGCACAAACCAACGCCCCACAACGGTTGCCGCTCCCACGTTGAGCGGGCTGCTGAACATGATGCGTCCGACGGCCATAGCCGAGTAAAAGATGGCTATATGGACTGAAAGCCACGCCATGGCGATGGTGCTGAGCCCGATAATAATCAGCGAAGACACCAGCACGGCCCGGGCCCCATAGCGGTCAATAGCCCAGCCCACGGGCGGAGACGCCCCGGTGGCGAGCAGGCCGCCGACAGCCGCGGCGCCTCCGATAAGCGCCCGGCTCCATCCGGTCTCGTCGGCAATGAGGGGCACGAAGACGGCGAAAGTGAGGCTGCCGGCCGCGTTCCGGACGAACATGCTGCTGCCTGCCGTTCCCAGAACGATCCACCCGTAGAAGAACGGAGTCCGCTGGGATATGTAGGCAATCAGGAGGTGCACGGTGGAAAAAACCTAATTGGAGATCTGCCTCAGGGCGGCGACGGTATCATCGCGAAACCGGCGCCAAGATTCTAGCTGCTCGAGCTGTCCGCCTATGGGCAGGTTTTAGAGCAATCGGTTTCGCAGATCCGGCAATCGCCGCACTAGCGAGCGCCGTCTTCGTCCATGCACGTCACCAGCAATCAGAAGGGCGCAGCGCAATACGGCTTTAGGATCTACTACTCTCTCTGTATTCCCAGGCGACGGCAAATCCAGTTCGGTTCTGCCATTCGGATTGCCGACCACAGTCCGAATAGCCACCTCATCCAACAGCAACCAAGCCTCCGTCATTCGAACCGGAATTATAGCGACCCAAGGTTGGGGGGTTCCAACGTCGTTGATTGCATCGGAGATCTCCCTGATCCGTGCATCAACTCCGGCGCGGTCCGCGTCACGGTGGATGAATAGCAGATCGTAATTACGGTCAGTTGCGAGACCATTACGTATCTTGTCGGCCACTTGTCGACCGCTCGTAGTAACGTCGAGATTGGGTTCGACCTGGCCGTGGATTTCAATCAGTCGCTGTAGGTGATTTGCGAGCGGGGCATCCGAATTGCCCTCACATACCAGCAGACACCGGATCACCATGTGGATTCCCAGAACTCCCGTGGAAATGCAATTTGGGCCGATTCCGGAGGCATCAGATATGCTTGCAGCGACAATCTGTTCATGCCGGCTCGATCGTCAGAACAGCGCCAAGTTCCCTGATATGGTTGACACTCCATCAGCTGTTCTACGAAGGTGCCCGACTTCAAGCGTGCCATTCGGGCTCTTGCCAGCACCAAGTCGTCCGCGTTTTGCAATTGAACGAAGAAAGGCGAATGCGTAGCAACGATTACCTGACGCAACGGGTTTTCTTCGCCTACGGGCTCATTCGGGTCAACCGCTATTTCACCAAGGAGGCGGTTCATAGCGCCGATCTTTGCAGGGTGAATGCCATTTTCAGGTTCCTCCATACAAATGACTGCACTTTCGTCGACTACCTCAGTCAACGCTGCGAGTGCGAGGAACCGGAGCGTTCCGTCCGAAATGGAATTGGCTCGGAGTTTGATCCCGGATTGCTCCTCGATTTCCAACGACAACAATTGACGCACTTCGTCGGATCTCACGCTAACCCGTTGTATTGGAACGAGATCCGCCAAAATGATCGAGACCATTTGGAAAACAGTTTCGGGACGAGCTTCGCACTCTATCGCCGCGTTGGATAGGTGTTGCAACGTGGCAGGTATATGCGCTCCGTTGGACGCTATACCGGGGGGTTGCGTGAAATGGTCAGGGCGACGCATGGCGGCTGGATCGAGGGCCAGTACTCTCCAGCTCTGCATCTCCCGCCGCGCCGCCAATATCGTTGGCGTGGCCGCAGTGTTTTCTGTCCCCATGATGGTACGTCTCGCTTCCTGCGCGGGCGATCGCCAACCACGACCGTGCGAGCCTCCATCCTGATGAACTACGATAGCCGCCTGTTCGTTTTCCGACTCGTTTTCCGTGGATACAAACCCACTGCGGGAATGGCGTTTGTTGAACACGATGCTGTCGCGGAATCTGCTCTTGCTGTGCGGAAACTTCAGGTGACGGGCCGCGTGTCCCGTGATAATAGGCCGCAGTTCTTCGCGTTCGAGCGTTAAGCCTCCCAAGAGACCGACGCCTGGCGACGGCGGTTCGTACCGGAAAGCGACCTCATAGCGTAGGAAGGAAGAGGACGTCTCCGCTTCCCGGCCGAAATCGTCGCGAACATTTCTGCCTACTATCATCTCCGCTGCGAACTTCATCCGGTTGACCCGTTCACCCCCAGCACGAAACAACAGGTCCGCGATGTCCCCGGTGTCTTCTCCGGCGTTGCGAATCTGCCGCGCCGCATCGTTGATGGTGTGCTCAGTAAGCAGCGAAAGGAATCGGACGGCGTCAAAGATATTGGATTTGCCCACGCCGTTGGGACCAGCAATGCAGGTGTACGGCCCAAAGTCCAGCGAGAAATCTACCAGGTTTTTGAATCCGTTGACTTCCAGCCTCGTCAGCATGATTGCCTCCGTCAACGGCAGGTGTATCGCCGTTTGGTGATTTTAGCACGGGCCCGAACTAGGGCTGTTGGGCCATTTCGCAGGCGAACCAGAGCGCGAGGCTACCGGTGCGGTCGTCGTGGCCGTTGACGGCGGTACGGTTGAGGTAGGCCCGCGTGTCGGGCATGACGCCGGTGCTGATACAGCCGTCGACAACGCCGGCGTTCTCATCGATCCGTTCGGTCAAGGCCCGCCAACAGGTTCGCAGGCTGGCGCTGTACCCGGCAGCCTCGTCGGAGGGGAGCCAGCCGAGGCGGATGCCCCGAGCCAGGGCGTATCCGATCATGGAGGTGGAGGTCAGTTCGCCCCACGCGCCGGGCAGGTCCACCAGCTCACCGAAAGTGCCCCAGGGCTGTTGGACACGCAGCAGGGCGTCCAGATGGCGGCGATGACGCTGCAGGAGGGTGTCGCGGGCGGGGTGGTTGTCGGGAAGATAGGTGAGGGCTTCAGCGTAGCCGAGCGCGGCGAACCCGTTGCCTCGGCTCCAATAGAACGGCGCTGACCGGGCATGGCGGAACAAGCCGTTTGCCTCCTGAACGTCTCCACCGTCCAGAAGGAAAGTGGCGAGAAGACCGGCGTATTTGGTGTCCCCAGAAATGCGATACGCTCGGCCGAGCATCGCGCCGGTCATGAACATGTCCTCGACCCGAAAATCGGGACCGCATGGGGCCGGAGCTTCGCCGGCGCCACGAGCCACGAAGCGATCGGCGGCGTAGAAAAAGAGGCGACGGTACTTTTCGTCGCCGGTGTAGTCCGCCAAACGGGCAGCCCACACAACGCCGGTCAGGGCTGCGCCGCCAGCCTCGGCCAGATAAGCCGGCGGATCGGCGGCGACCGGGTCGATCAGCCGGGCGATGTCGGCGGTAGGGTTGGGCAACGCGTCATCGAGGGCAGCGAGGCGGAGGCGTCCACTGATGCCAACACCCTGGGTGTAATTGACGGGGTCGAGGGCGTGACCATAACGGCCGGCCAGGAGACGGGCGAGCTCGATGGGAGTGCGGCGACGGCGAGCGTCGAGGGCAAGACGAGCCGGGGAGGACGGTACATCCGAGTCCTTATTGGTCAAACCCCAGAGGGACTTCAGAGCGTCGGACAGTCCGGTCCAATGGGTGGTGAGGCGCAAGGCCGGTATGACGCCGGGGGAATCAGCGCAAGGACGGCCCAGTGCTGACACGAGCGAATCGTCATCGGTGACGTGAGAGGCGTTCAGGGTCAAGGCGACCGGGTTGCCGGTGGCGGCCGAATTGGCTTCCCATAGCGGTTGTTGGGCGGTATCGTCGGCCAAGGCTACCTCCACGACCAAGTCCGGAGCCTGATAACAAATCCAGCGCCACAGGTAGCGGATTTCGGGGCCGGCCTCGTCCGAGTAGAACCCGCCATCAGGGGGGAATCCCCGGGTCAGATCGGCGGGGTTTCCGGCAGCGGGTTCCCAATCGCCGCCGGCGAGGGCATCGGGATTGCTGGCGACGAGGGCGCTGAGGGCGACACCAGAGGCGCCGGCTGCAGCAGAACGGGCAAACAGATCGAGAGCGACCAGAATGCGCGGAGTGTCCATAGATTCGCCCCGCAGGCCGGCGACCAGCAAAACGGTCGGGCGGCGCTCCTCACCGGCGAACGGCAGGGAACGGGTGTCGATCAGGGCCAGCATCGGGCGCGACGTTGGCGTCAGGCCGATGGGTACACTCTGCCAACGCTCCGGGCTGCGTTTGCGAACGAGGTTCACCAGGGCGGCGTTAATATCGGTGGGGTGCATTGTGCTCATGAGCGCTCTCAAGGTTCAGGATTGTGGGCCGGCAATATTATAGCGGTGCTGGATTCGCCGTTTTCGCTTTGACACCGCGATTGGGCGGGGATAAATTGGCGGGACGTGGCCCGCGGTGGCCAGCAGCACGCAGACGGAGACTTACAGCCTATGCCTCGGTTCGACGAGTACACCGGCGAGCACCTGATTCCCCCGTATCGGATCCTGGACCTGACTGATCGCCGGGCGGCGTTCTGCGGCCGGTTGCTGGCCGACTACGGCGCGGACGTGGTGAAGGTGGAGCCGCCATCCGGAGATCATTCGCGGACCTTGGGGCCCTTTCCCGGAGACGTGCCCGACGCCGAACACAGCCTGGACTTCATGTTCTACAACACCAACAAGCGGTCAATAACCCTGGACCTGGAGACCGAAGCGGGGCAAGAACTGTTCCGGCAACTGGCGTCGGACGCGGATGTGATCATCGAGAGCCACGATCGGCACTACCTATCGGACCGGGGCATTGGATACGCCGACCTGGCCGCGGACAATCCGGGTTTGGTGATGGCTTCGGTGACGCCGTTCGGGTCTACCGGCGAGTGGTCTAACTACACGGGTGACGACCTGGTGGTGATGGCAGCGAGCGGGTACATGCAGATCACCGGCGAACCCGACGAACCTCCGGTACGCCAGGGCAACGAGCACAGCCACTATCCGGGGGCGCAGTACGCGGCGGTGGGAATCCTGGCCGCGCTCTATTATCGGGATTTCGCCGGCGGGGAAGTAGGGCAGCACATAGACGTGTCCTCGCAGGAGGCGCTGATCACCTACTACACGGACGCCCATCCGGCGCTGCTGTGGCGAAAGCTGGGGCAGAACGTGACACGGGTGGGCACCAATTCGACGCTGGTCATTCCGCTGGGAGCGTACCCGTGCCAGGACGGTTGGATCGCCGCCGGGGTCATAACGCCGCGGGAATGGGACGCTCTGGCGGAGTGGATCCACGAGGTTACCGGGAACGACGAGGTGCTGAACAAGGCGTATCGCGGGGGCAACCAGGACCGGGCGGAGCATATCGATATCATCACCGCCCTGTTCCTGGAGTTTGCGGAGAACTTCACGGTTCAGGAACTTTTTCACGAGGGGCAGCGGCGCAACCTGGTCTTTCTGCCCGTGAACGAGGTGGCGGACCTGCTGGCCGACCCGCAACTGGCGGAGTCGGGGTTCTGGTATGACATTGAACACAAGGACGCGTCAGTCGGTACGGTAAAGTACCCGCTGGGAGTATTTCACAGCGATGAAGTGTCGGCACGGAGTCGTCCCGCGCCGGCGTTGGGCGCGGACAACCTCGCGGTGTACCAAGGCGAGCTGGGATTGACCGCAGAGGAAATTGCGAAATTGAAGGCCGACGGTGTTGTCTGACCGGTCGGGCCAGCCGGCAACAGCAGGACGTTTCCCGAACACTGAGGAGCCCAAGAATGACCAGCAGCGCCACACATGCACCAGAAGTCACGCCCTCCGCGCTGGCGGGCATCCGAGTGGTGGAATTCGGGCCATACGTGGCGCTGCCGCTGACCGGAAGGATACTGGGCTCACTGGGAGCGGAGGTCATCAAGGTCGAAACGAACAAAGTCCTCGATGAGATGTCGTTCATCCCGGCATGGTCGAGGGGAGCGGGCCAGCCGGAATACCAGCGGGGGAAGCGCCGGATCACGCTGGATGTACGCACGGAAGCGGGGCGGGACCTGATGCTGGAGATGGTGCGGATCAGCGACGTGTTCATGACCAATTTCAGGCGGAATGTGTTGGATCGATGGGGGATCGATTTCCCGGAGATCCGGAAGCAGCGTCCGGACGCGATAATCATGTGGCAGACCGGGCTTGGGGGCCATGGGCCGTACTACACCTATAAGTCTTTCGGGATATTGGTGCAGCACCTGTCCGGGGTGTCACTGATGACCGGGCTGCCGGACGAGCCTCCGGGTGTAGTTAACACGTCCTACTCGGACTACCACACCGGGGTATTCCAACCGGCCGGGATCATCGCGGCGTTGATGCGGCGGAACCTCACCGGGAAAACGGCGACGCTCGAGTCGTCGATATTCAAGTCGGGAGTGGCGACCGGCGGGCCGGCGCTGCTGGACTACCAAGTGAACGGTCGGAGTCCGCAGCGCCGGGGCAACCGGGACGCCTGGGCGGTGCCGCACAACGTGTATCCGTGCGCCGGTGAAGACCGTTACATTGCGATTGCCGTATCGGACGACGAGCAGTGGGTGCGGCTCCGCACCGCGATGAGCGATCCGGAGTGGGCGGCGGCGGCGGAGTACGCAACGCGATTGGGTCGGCGGCGCAACGAAGAGGCGTTGGACGCACAGATTGCGGAGTGGACCCGGACGCAAGAGCCGCTGGCTTTGATGGAGAAGCTGCAATCGGCCGGGGTTTCGGCCGGTATGGTATCGCAGGGGCGGGACCTGAACGAAAACGGTCACCTGCAATCGCGGGAGTTTTACCAAGACACGCAGTACTGGGAGGCGGAACGGGGGGTGAAAGCAACGGAGTGGACGGAAGGCGAAAGCGTGTCCTGGTCGATTCCGGCAAAGATGTCGCGAACCCCCATACCGTTCGGGAAGTACAGCAACATCGGGGAAGACAACGGCTACGTGTTTGGGGAACTCCTGGGGATGCCCAGCAGCGAGATCGAACGGTTGGAAGAGGCAGGGGTGATTTACTGACATCACGCGGAAGCGATCCGCTCAGGTCGTCGCCAGGCAGATGGGGATGGTTCCGGGGAAAATGGCGCGTAAGGTCCGCTCCGAGCCGCGCTCACAACGGGGCGACAACTCGATGGTGCCACCGTCGTCACGCCGGGGCAGCGCCACCGGGTGACAGAGACCGGGCAGCGGCGTCTCGCCACGGGCGTAGAGAAACCGTGAGGGTCGGGATGCCTCGCCAGGGGCGCTCCCGCCAAGTTGTGCGCCGCAGCAATCTCGCCGAAGTCGGGCAGGGCGATGATCTCGGCACGCGGGTAGGCGCGGGGCGACGGGGCGGACGGTTGCGGAGACATCGTCCAGAGTTAGGACGGCCCGGGATGGCACCCTCCACCGCGCGGTTGAACGCGGACACGCGGTTACGCATCCTGCGGCACAGACGCCCGGCCAAATACTGTTCCGCATGGGCAGCCGACCGGCACCGACCCCATTTGATCGATCCGAAGCCGCAAACGGCTAGGGCGTCAGTGGGATCCGATTGTCCAGCAACGCGAAATTAATCCGGGTCGCGCGCGGTTAGTTCTCGTCACGGATGCGGCCGTACATGGCTAGAGGAGTGGCGGCGAGGAGGCCAGCGTCGACGGGGAGGACGACGCCGGAAACCCACCGTGCCTCGTCGCTGGCGAGGAACAGGGCGGCGTAGGCGATGTCCCAAGCGTTCCCCTCGGTGCCCAGGGGGCCGGCTTTTCGGCGATTCTCCCGGGTCTCCTCTGCCATGGCGCCGGCGACCATGGGGGTGTAGATGTGGCCGGGCGCGATGACGTTGACGCGGATGTTGTCGCGGCCAAGGTGGACGGCCATGGTCTCCGACATGCCGATGACTCCGGACTTGGAGGCGGAATAGGGGATGCTGGCGAGGCCGCTACCGGCGCGGACGCCGGCGATGGAGGACATGTTGATGACACTGCCGCCTCCGGCATCGATCATCCTCGGCGCTGCGTACTTGGTGGTGAGCATCATGCTCTTCAAGTTCACGTCAAGCACGTTGTCCCAGACGCTCTCCTCGACATCGGTCGGGGTTCCGGGACCAGTGATGCCGACGTTGTTGAAGAGCACGTGCAACCCGCCGTAGCGGTCCACCGCGGCGTCGACGACGGCCTCACAGTCACTGGCGGAGGTGACGTCGGCCGCAATGACCGATGCCTCGCCGCCTTCTTCGTGGATCACCGCGAGGGTCTCCTCAGCGGCCTGGAGGTTGCGATCGACCAGCAGGACGCGAGCGCCTTCGCGGGCGAAGAGGATCGAGGCGGCCTTGCCAGTGCCAATGCCCGGACCGCTGGAACCAGCGCCGGTGACGATGGCGACCTTGTCCTGCAGGCGGGGGCGGCCGGATGGAAGGAGTGTCATGGGAACCTCCGGTGAACGGGCTCGGGTGGCGCGACTTGACGCTGGTCTAGGCGGCGGGCACGGGCTCAGGAGACAGCAGCCAGTCCTGGGCCTGCCTGGCGGCGTCGGAGAGCCACTGGCCCATGATGGCCTCGCGGCCCTCGGGAATTTCGACGCCAAGACCGTCGGCCAGGCGGTTCATGAAGTTGAATATGCAAGTGATGGCGACGGTGGACAACACCTGCTCGTCGGTGAGGCCGACGGCGCGCAGTCCCTGGATGTCGGATTCCTGCATCAAAGCCGGCGTCAGGGTGAGCTTGACGGCATAGTCGAGGACGGCGCGAGTCTGCGGGTCCAGATCGGCCTGGGTGTAGTCATGGATGATGTGGCTGGAATAATCGGGGTCGCCGGAGTGTTGACGGAGGAACCCTCCGTGGGCGACGGCTCAATAGCGACAGCGGTTGATCAGGGACACCACCGTGGCGATGGCCTCCTCCTGAGGGCGAGTCAAGGCGGAGGAGCCGAAGGTGGCATTGGCGTTGAGGTTCTGCACCGCCGCCATGAGGTCGGGGTTAATGGACATGCACTTGATGACAGCCGAGACGGGGGCGTCGGTTTCGCGAATCCAGGACATGGAGACCTCCTTATACGGATGTGGCGGCGCGTTGGGTCGAGAACCGACTTTCAATCACCGGTTGGGGTCTGAGTTACGATGGCCATTTTATGTTCAGCGGTGCCGAGGAGCAGGTTGCCAAGACGCACATCGACCGCGAAGCGGAGCTTGTTTCCCGAAACGTCGGTCAATACGGAACGCGCCGTAACGACGGACCCGGCATCGGCCGGCGCCAGGTGTTTGACGTTGACCTCGTAGCCGACGACGGTCTGATTGAGGTGGAGCAGCGACAAAACCGCGTGGTAAGAGGCCTGCTCCATGAGCATGACCATGGCCGGGGTGCTGAACTTCGGGGTATGTGGGGCGAGGTGTTCAGCGGCGACAGTCAATTGAGTTTCGCCTGCCAGACCGGGCCGGATGGCCGGGTCTATCGGCAGGCGAGACGGTTGCGATGTACCGGGAGTCGCCATGGGCGGCGGCCCGGCAGCGCGAATGACTAAGCGGCGACGGCCTGGCCGGTCAGGATCGACTCCACCTCGTCGGCGAGTTCGGCGGCGCGGGCCTTGACCTCATCGTCGGTCAGGCTGGACAGCGGATGCTGGGCGACCACATAGCGATAGTCGGGCACACCCATCATGCGGGTCATAGCCTGAGCTGTGTTGAGGAAAACGTGGGTAATGATGGCCGCGGTGGGGACGCCGCGCTTTTCCATGTCGATTCCGTCGTGCACACTGCACGAACTGCAGGACCCTCAATCCCCAACCCCGGTGATGAGGTAGTCGACCTCACTCAGGATGGAGTCGATCATGTCCGGCTTGGCGGGCAGGCTGGCGTGGCCTTTGTCGTAGTACTTGATCTCGGAGAAGCCGTGGCGCTCGTTGAGGATGTCGCCGAGCTCATGGAGGAGCTTGTCGGCGTTGGCCTTGGAGTTTTCCATGAGGCCGAGGCGCTTGCCGGCGAGGCCGCCGGAGCGGTCGTTCATGTGGAACTCGGATTGGGGCAATTCGGTGCCCTTGGGGTTGACGAGCCGGAGGCGGCTCGATTCGGCGGTTGTCATGAGTGACCTCCGTTTGGTGTGAGCGTGTCGGCGGAGCTAACTATATGGGCGGATTGTACCGTCAAACAACGGTGTTGCGTAACCCCCGGTGCAAGAGCAGACGGCAGATCCGGACCAGTATCGCCTAGTTGGCCGAGATCTTGCGAGTGCGGATGCGGTACCCGGTGGTATCGATTATGGCGCTGTAGCGACCACCGGTGCCGCCGCCGTGCATGATGAGGATGTCGTCGGGGTCGTTGGCGCAGCGCATGATGAGCTCCTCGTCGCCGGGGCGCTCTGGGCCCTGCTTGGAGCCCAGACGGACCAGTTCGGCGCGGGAACGGCCGCTATTCTCGATCAGGAAGTCCTGGATATCGCGGCGGTTCCAGCCGTCACCCTGCAAGGTGAGGGCGTGCTCGGGTCCGATGACAATGACCCACTGGGCGGGATAGCGGTGGGCCAGGGCGGCAGAGCGCAGGGCGTCGCAGATGGACAGCAGGATTGCTCGGCCGGTGTGGGCGTAGCTGTTGGGCACGCTGACCGGGTTGTAGGCGACGGCGACGGTGACCACGCTGTCGGAGGCTTGGAAGCCGCGGCTGACGTGTAGAGGCTCCCAGGGGGAGGTCTCCTCGTTCTCGGCGATGCAGAAGGTGTACTTGGCCGGCGTGCCCAGAGTGCCGCGGTCGAGTTGGCCAGGCCAGGCGTCGAAACCGTTCATGAAGCAGAGGCGGACGGCGCGCCCGATGCTGGCGTTGGCGCGGAACCCGGGGCCGAACAGGCCGTCGCGGCTGTTGATGCCCAACGCCTCGCGGATGGGGCCGTTGAGGACCATGAGGATGCTGGGCGAGCTGGTGGAAGAGGCCGCCATGTTGACGAAGTTGCGCTCTTCTTCCAGGGTCCGCAGGGCGGTGACCAGGACCGGGAAGTACTCGGCTTCGCAGCCGGCCATGACCGCGTTGGCTGCGGCGTTCTCGGAGGTGATGACGCGGCTGCGCATATCGAGGTTGAGCAGTTCCTCCTCGCCGGTGAGGCCGGCAAAGGAGAGCATCTCGCGTACCTTGTAGTCGGCTGGCGGGACGACGGGCAGGCCGTCGGTCCAGCCCATGCGGAAGCATTCCTCGATGGCCTCGATAGTGTCGGCGGTTTCGACGTGGCGTTCTGCGCTGCTGGTCATGTGGGTCTCCTAGGTTGTGCTGTTTTCGGTGAGGGGTTCGAGGATATCGAGAAGTTCGGCAATAAGGTCCAATCCGTCCTTGATGTCTTCGGGATCCAAAAATCTCTTGCGGGTGTAGAAATAGCCATGCAATTCATTGGCTACTCGACGGTGATTCCGCAATCTCTCATCGCCAGCCAGCATGCGGGCGCGGTTGATCACGTCGGCGAATTCGTCATGACGAACGTATTGCCATCCTTGAGCTGCCGCAACGGCTTTGGCCATCCATGCGGCGGCGCCCCAGCCTTTTTCGGCGGCCTGGTGCAGGTCGTCGTCGGCAAGGTACTGGTGGCTTTTGACCAGGAATTGCCGGGCCTGCTGACGGTAGTCCGCAATGACGGCCGCCGGCTCGTTATAGGGTTCGATGGGGGAAGATTGCGTCATTGGGGTGACCTATCGGTTGGGTAGGAAGCATCGTGATGACGTGCACCCTGTCATCCTATTCCAGATTTTCGTCGGTGATAACCCCGATTCGGCAGCCGCTGTCATTGTCGAAAAAGACGACCGCTTCCCCCGGGTTTCCCAGAGCGTAGAAGCCGTCATCGACCCTAATAATGGGGTGGCTCCACCGAGAGTAGCGCCCGCTATCGTAACCTACGCATTCAACTTCGTCGCGAGCCACCTTGATCCGGTGGAATTGGGACAAGCCATCTAACCAATTGGTTTGTCCGCTACTGGAAACTGGGGTTACAGTCATTTGAGACTGGACCGGTGCAGTTGCTTCATTGCTGCCAGTTTCTTGGGCAACAGCGGTTGCGATCCCCGCCGTGATAGTAGCGTCGATGTCAGTGGTTGCCGCTGGGTTTTGCGTCGTACCGTCGTTTGGCCCAAAACAAGCCGTTCCGACGATCAATATCGCCGCCATCATTGAGACAGCCATTGTTATTCGCATGTTCCGTTTCCTAATGATTACTCGCGTAACCGGCCAGTGACGATCACGCCGTCGGTGACGCTGTAGCCGTGCCCGGGGTGAATGTCGGTAATTTCGGTGTGCGTGTAGGCGGTGCGGCCGCTGATAATGGGGGTGACGGATATGACATCATATCCGGCGGCGTCGAGATCGTTACAGCAGCGTTCCAAGTATTCGGCCATCTGCTGCAGCCGTGTGTGCTCCTCACCGGTGACGCTGACCTTGCCGACTGTACCGCCATGAGTGGACAGCGTGGTGTCAGCGTAAACGTAACGGGTGGTATACGCAGGTTTGTCCTTGGTGGGGTAGGCCGACCGGAACAAGTGTCGCCTCGCTTGAATCTCCAATTTTTGAGCAACGAAACGCCGCACCCATTATTGCGCTGTGGGGGCGGCGTGGCAATCCCGGCACTGGCCGGGTGCCGAAAATCGGACCGGCGAGCGAGGCCGTTAATAGGATCGGGTTATCTCTGGTGTAGAGGTTAGACAATATGAAGCAAGGCAGCGTGACCGGCCACTATGCTCAAGTCGGTTAGGCCAGACGCGCTGGTCCCGCAACACCGCGCCATCCGGCGAATCAAACGCATGGTGGATCATCCCTTGTCCCAGGTGTCCCCCACCTTCGACCGGATGTACGCCGACAATGGCCGAGAGGCGATCCCGCCGGAGCACCCGCTGAAAGCCTGCTTGCTGATGGCGTTGTTCTCGGTGAGTAGCGAGCGGCAGTTCTGCGAGCGGTTGGAGTACGACCTGCTGTTCAAGTGGTTCTCGGACTTGAACATCATGGACCACAGTTTTAAACACTCGGTGTTCTCCAAGAACAGTCATCGATGGTTGGATGACAACGTGACCAGGGGGGCGCTCTGCTGCCATTACGAAGGGCGCGATATTGGTCGACTTCCACCAGTCATTCCCTCAGCGTCAGTGGGCGGCGAGGGAATCAGGGATGCTCTGAAATCGGCAGAAACGAGTCCAAGCAGATTCGCTCAAAGTCTGAAAACCAATGAGCGTACTTTGAGGCGTTGGCAACGCGCGCAAACGACACCCCATCTCACCAACCGGCACCCGCTGACTGAACGGTCAACACATGGGGAGCCGTGAAACCGCCGGCGGCTACCCGAAACTGAACGCGTACCGATCGTGCAGTTCGGTATTCGATTGGCTTTGAAATGACCGGGATGAAGGAAGGGGGGTTTGTTGCAATCGCCTGGGTGCTCAACCGACACTTGATGGTGGTCTCTGCGCCGTTCGCGGGCTTTGCGACGCACCCCCCTTCGACGCTAGATTCCCAACGCCGCTACCCCTGCCTTGGCGATGGCCTCGTCGTCGAGCCCGCTGGGCAGGCCTCCCACGCCGATGGCGCCGACCACCACACCCTCGTGGATAACGGCAACCCCGCCCGGTAGCGCTATCAACTGAGCATCCCCGAAGGACTCAATTGACCTGCCCGTGCTGCTGAGTTGTTCGGCGAACGCGGCGGTATCCATGGAGCGCACCGCCGAGGTGTAGGCCTTTCGGATGGCGAAGGTGGGCCGCAGGCAGCGGTCCATCCGGGCGTAGGCCAGCAGGTTTCCGGCATCGTCCACCACGGCCATATCGACCTTGCGTCGGTTGGGGTCCCGGTTGAAATCAGCAACCATCGCCGTGATGGCATTCTGGGCCTGTTCCAAACTGAGCATTGCCTTGTTGTACATGTCTTCGACCTCCGCGAATTGTGAGCTTGGGAAACTGCGCCGCTCTATTGCGAACGGGTTGCTGTGTGTTCAGTGGCTGGGTTTGGAGCCAGTCTATCCGCTCCCGGTGGCGCCGTAAATCAGGGGAACGCCCCAACTCCGTGGAACGTTGACGGGCCAGTGTTCCTGCGGGGAATGCTGAAGGATTTGGATTTACCGCCTCCCATACAGCCGATTTATGTTGCCGAATCGCTCCGGGTTCAACTCTTTTCCCTGCAAAGCCGGGTGGTCAGGACCGTAGCGATGGGCTCGGAACACGCCGTTTGCCATACCGAATTGGGACGGGACAACGATAGGACTGACGTATTCCCACACTATCTCTCCAACGGGGGTCACCTCGAACAGCCGGCCCGTCTGACCTTCGGTGATGAGAGTGTTGCCGTTGGGCAGGCGCTGCGCCCCGCCGGTGAAGTGGGTGAAGAAGGAGACCATGGGCGATCCCTGGTACTGCCAGACGATCTCGCTGGTGGCCGGGTCCACCTCAACGACCCGGGAGTAGCTGAGGCCCCGACGGTGGGCGCCGTTGTCGAGCAGCAGCACGTTACCGTTGTCTAGGTAGGTGGGGTGATGCTGATGAGATATGTTCCCCGGACCCCACTTCCAGGTAATCTCCCCCGTCGAACGGTCCACCAACGCCACGGTGTCAAGGACGCGGAAGCTGATGAGGAAGGTGCGTCCGTCAGACGACGAGGTGAGGTCGTTGGCGCTTCCCCAGGCATCGCGCCTTTCCAGGGGGCAAATCACGTCCGTTTCCGGGTCCAGGTGGTCGGCGGATCGCCAAACGCTCACCTCAGCTCCATCCGGGGTAACCTCCACGACCTGGTCGCCCAACATTTGCTCCGGGTCGCTGGCGGTGGTAAAGCCGCCTCGGACCCTGCCGGTCAATTCCGCCGATATTCTGTCGCGTTGCAACAGGATCAGGTTGTTGCCGTTGGGAAGCCGGTTGTGACGCCGGAGGCTGGGGTTGTGATACTCCCAGACCAACCTGCCTTCCCAGTCCAGTTCCCGGATGTGGTCGGCGCCCGGTGGGTCGGTCCCCTGATCGCGGAACAGCAGGTTCCCGTTGGCCAACAGGTAGCCGTAGGCGATGCCGCCAGGATGGCTCCAACGGTGTACGACGTTGCCTTCCATATCGATCAGATACGCGTCGCTCCCGCCGTTTGGTGAGAACAGGGTGTACCCCCGGTATGCGCCGCCCGAATGGCAACGGAGCAATCCGATGGGACGGGAGGACGTGGTCATGCGGTTCCCCTCCTGTTTGTGTGGACAAACGTCGCCGCTGGTTGCTGTTCCCAGCTGGTGCCGTGTCTTCCTGGCCGATGATACCGGCTGCGAGAGCGGTGGTAAACTCGGCTCCATTCAGCGCCCCATTTGCGGCCGCACACCAGGAGGCGCCTCCCATGCGCATTGCCGTACCCGACCTGGTTTCCAACTCCTACTTTCCGGCGGTTGCCGCCATAGAACTGGGGCACTTCCGGGCACAGGGATTGGAAATGGAGTTGGAGATGGTTTTTCCGGTGGGCCGGGCCATGGAAGCATTGCGGGACGGCAGCGTCGACTTCGTGGCCGGTCCCGCCCACGCCACTCTGTCGGTTTTCCCCGGATGGGAGGGAGCCAAGTTGCTGGCCGCGCTGTCACAGCACACCTTCTGGTTGCTGGTAATGCGCTCGGACCTTGGGGTCCAACCGGGAGACGTTGCAGGGGTCAAGGGTCTGCGCATTGGAGCAGCCCCCGGGCCCGACGTCGCACTCAGGCGCCTATTGGCCGAAGCGGGCGTAGACCTTGTGGCGGACGGTGTAACGCTGCAGGGCAATCGCGTCTTATCCGAGGAGGACTTTGCGCAGGTAGTCCTCGTCCCATCCGGCGTTGAGCCGCTTGCCCTGAATGCCTACTTTCAAGGTGCTTTCGTTTTTCAACCGGTTGTGCCCAATCTGCCGCAGCGTGGCCAGGTTCTGCGGTCCATGGTCCTTGCGCACTCGGCACTGGTCTTCCCGAAAGGTCACGTCCAAGGTCCAGTGCAGCGAGTTTTCGATGCTCCAGTGGCTTCTGATGGCAGCCAGGAGTTGTTCTGCTGAGGCTGGCAGGCTGCTGATGTAGTAGCGGGGCTGACTTATGCCACCCGCTCCAGTTTGACGATGGCCCACCACCCTGACGGCCGCCTTCAGTTGGGACCATTGCCCCTGGGGGTCCAGATAATCCAGGCAGTCCGTCGCCGTGATGGTCCAGCATTCCCGCCGTTCCACCCGTCCGTGTCCCTTGTCCACGGTCCGTGCATAATCGTAAGGCACCCCGTCAAAACCCCAGGCCTCGGCTCCCTGGAACAGGTCTCGGATGCCCTCATGCAACCGGCCCTGGTTCTCCTTCACCGCCAGCACGTAGTCGGCCCCGCCCGCTATGATCTGCTGGGCGATCTCCCGCTGGCAGCCCATGGCGTCTATGGTCACGATGCAGCCATTCAAGTCCAGCATCTCCAGCAGTTGTGGAATGGCGGTGATCTCATTGGACTTCTCCTCGGTCTTGACCTGGCCCAGGGTCAGGTTATTCTGCGTGGCCCAGGCGCTGACCAGGTGTATGGCCCCCTTGTTCCCCGCCGGATCATAGGACCCTCGGGCCGTCTTGCCGTCAATGGCCACCACCTCACCCGGCAGCAACTCGGCGATGGACTGGGTCCAGGATACGAAGCAGTTCTGCAACTGCACTGGGTCCAGGCGGGCGAACACATCGCCGAAGGTGTCGTGGGATGGGATACCGTGGGGCAGTTCCAGGAAGGTTTGAAACCAGGCCAGCTTGCTCTTGCCGAAGAGTTCTATGTGGACCCAGGAATCGGCGCCGCAGATGGTGGCGCAGATGGCAATGGCAATGATGTCCACCAGCTTATGGCGTCGGGTCCGTTCCACCCGTGGGTCGTCCAGGTCAGCGAAATGATCGAGAATAGTTGTTTTGGGTGGTTGTGCCATGCCTCACTGCCTCCATATGGATCAACGGATCATGGCACGTTAGCACATTTCTAAAAATACTATTAAGACGCGATTGCCCTGTCGTGGATGAGTGGGATGGCGGTTCTTATGACCTGCAGTGGCATACTGGGCCGAGTACTCACACGGTTCGTAATTGGGCTTACGATGGCACGAACCATCGGTACATCAATTCCGGGCGTGATTGGGATGACCAGTCTGCCGGGGACTACGTGTGCAAGTATGGCATGGCCACGAGGTACGATTGTGGCGAGATCGAGACGAAGTACTATCATTTGGCGCCGGGCCGGGGGAACCGGTGGGTCCTCGTGCAAAATGTTGAGGGTGACAATTCTGTCTTGGCTCGGCCTGGGGATAGTGGGGGCCCGTTCTTTGATGGGAACGTTGCGGTCGGGATACTGACACACAGCGTTGATGCCACTAAAGCAATCTACATGGCGTTCGACTTTATCGAGGCCAAGGGTTTGACCTTGGACAGTGACTAGCATGGCTTTCCGCGACGGGTTTCGCTTCGATTCCGGTTCCTCTGTCTCATGGGGTTTCCAGGTGCTCGGTTGTCTGTTGATGCTGACAGTCGTGATGTTCCTGGTTTCATGTGGGGGCGGTGTTGACGGTCCCGTCTCGGACACGCCTACGCCTACGCTCTTGGTTCTGGCTGATGATCCTACGAGCATTCCTCGGGTGACTGAGGTCTCCTCTCCCGCGTCATTGGGAGAGGAGGCTTCAAATGCTGCGGTTGAATCTCCCGCGGTGGCAGTTGAGCTGTCGTTCCCACGTCATGGCGAGGTACTGCCCGCGAATCCCGGGGATGCTTACGTTTACGGCGAACTTTCTCGTTCAGGGGATTGCTTGCGAGTCTCCTACGCAGATCAGGTGGACCCCGTGGCCACCCGCGATGGTTTGCTGGTTGTCTGGCCGAAAGGGTTTGAAGCGGAGGATGACGGTCAGTCGGTCGAAGTGTTCGACTCCGGGGGGGATTTGGTTGCTTCCGTGGGTCAGTCGGTCCGGATGTCCGGCAGGAAGGTTGCCTCGGAAGGAGAGTGGGACTGGACCGGGGTGCCTGGTCGTTGCACCGGCCCCTTCTGGTTGGTGGGTGATGAGGTATCGCTTGTGAAGGGGGTTGGTCTAGTCGTTGAGTCGTATGGTGAGGTGTTATTTGCGACGTCAGGCGAGCAGCGTGGGCCGATTGTATCGGAGCTGGCTGGGTTGGGAGGACTGCTGCGATTGAGTGGCCGTTGCTTGGTCGTTGGTGGATTAGATTCGCCGAAAGAGTACCTGGTGGTCTGGCCGCCGGGATTCCGTTTGGAGGGTTCTGGTGAAAACCTGTCTGTGTTGAACGGGGGTGGGCACGTCATTGCCAAACTGGGAGATGCTGTTTTGTTGGGGGGTAGGTTTGGTAAGGTTGTAACCGCTTATTCTGGGGAATGCGACGGGGTGTACTTCAAAGCGAATAGCGTGATGAATTTGGAGAGGTGAGGGGCGGTTTTTCGGGGCTTTCGGTTATTTCCCGGAGGCACAGGTCCGTTCCGGTGTACGCGATGGGCGAACAGCATGGTTTTTTAGCTCCGGCGCACGGCTGTATGAGGAAGCCATCGGCTTTCGCTAGTGTTTTACTGCTCTTCGGAATCTATGGAAGACAACGTTGTTGGCGCAGATATTAAGCTTCGTGTTCAGGCACCGGGTAGGCGTCGTGGTGGCGGTTGTGGTGCTGTGCATCGACCAGGCTGCTAAGTACGTGGTAGACGGGCTGCTGGAAGTGGGGGAATCATGGCCGGCCTACGGGCTCTTCAGCCTGACGCATGTGACGAATACCGGCAATACTGTGAACTTGTTCAGCGGCCATTCGTTGGTTCTGATTGGGGTGTCGGCGGGTGGGATTGCGTTGCTGTTTGCTCTCTACTGGCCTCGCCCGAAAACTGGGGTGATGGGCCAGGTCGCGTTCGGGTTGATGCTGGCAGGTGTGACCGGAAATCTGGCGGACCGTGTGATTCTGGGGCATGTGACGGACTTTATTAACGTGGTGCCTTGGTTCATCTTTAACCCGAATCCACCGAAGGGATACGGTGCTGGCGTTGACACGGGGGATGATGGGTACGGGAAGGCGAACAGACCAGGCCTGATTCCGACAGATGGGGTTGAGGGTAGTGCGAGGTGGCCACGCTGGCGGCAAGGCGGCGTCGCGCGGTGGCGCAGTAGGCGAAATCGGCCAGGCCGGATGCCAGAAGCGACACTCGCGGACTGGGCTGGCATGAATCTGCGGGACAGCCCCTGGATTGTCCGGTGGACGGGTCGGGCGTCGACGGCGCGCCGTCAAGCTGGACAGGCTGGTAGAGGAATGGCGCGGAATCGGGCCAGGGCGTGAGTGAATTGGGTTTCCCAGTGCCAACGCTGGGGAAGATGCAGGGTGAGGCGGCGGGCCGAGCGGGTGAGCCGTCCGGCAAGGGAGAAGAACCGCCGCCGGAGGGTCTTGGTGGTTACCACTTGCTCACCCAGACCGATGCGCGCCGTCCAGCGAGCCAGGTTGTGGGCCATCACCTGTACGGCCAGCCAGGCGGCGTTGGCGGCGAAACGGCCCGAGGGGAGATGGTTGAGCCCCACGCCGTACTTGAGGTCGCGGATGGCGTTCTCGATCTCGGCGTGGCGGCGATGATCGGCCTCCAGTTCCAGAGTGCCTCCAGTTCCAGAGTGCCTCCGTCCCGGTCGGTGATGAAGCCGTGATAGCTGTAGTCGACCAAGAGGGCCAGTTGAGAACCGGGCGTGGGCTGCACTCTGCGGACGATGCGCCGCACCGGCGCGGCGTCGGGCGCACTCTCGAAGGGGATGTAGGTAGTCTCGGCCACGTCGGCAGCACCGTCCATCCAGTAGGGTAGGGGCGTCCAGTCCCCCTCGGGTATGGCCTCGATCTGGTTGCGCCGGCTCTGGTGTTGGCGGATGGTGATGGAGAAGCGGACGTCCAGCTGGCGGCAGGTGGACACCATGGCGTGGTTATAGCAGCCGCTATCGGCCCGCACCGTGAGTAGTCCGGTGGCTCCGGCGTAGCGTACCCGTCCCATCGTCTCACGCAGGAAGTGGGCGGCGCCCCGAGCGGTGTTGGCGCGACCCTCACGCAGCCGGGCCATCAGCACGTCGCCGGTGCCGGCGGCGACGGCCAGCAGCGGGTGATAGCCCCGCTGGCCGGTGTAGCCGTGGTGGCCGGTGTAGCCGTGGTGGCGGGCTCCCTCCTTGGCCGGACCGTAGGTCTCGCAGATGGTGGGGTCCAGGTCGATGGTCAACGGTCCGTGATTGTTCAAAGATCGGGGTCCCGCCCCAGCGGCCCAGGCCCGGGCCAGCAGTTCCCGGCTCACCCGATCCAGCTGGCGGGCGTGGCCCCAACGGAAGCTGCGCAGGAACGTGCCCAGGGTGGATGGCGCCTTGACCACGCAGCCCAGCACCCGCGCGGTCCTGCCAGCACGCAACCCGTCGGCATCGTCAATGCAGTCGCCCCCAGCCAGCGCGGAGGCCACCAGCGTCATGATCTGGTCGCCCGTGTTGGCTCCGCCTGGGGCACGGCCCAGGTCCAGGTGCCGATCAACCAGTTGGGGCAGGCCCAGATGCAGTGCCAAGGTGGACGGAAGGATCAGCCCAGCATTGCTGACCAGGCGGTGGTCGTCGAAGGCGATCTGGATGCGGTCGGGGTGGTTGCGTGGTAGCATCTATTTGGTGCTCCTTCTTTTGGGTCGGTTTGGTGTTTCACAAACCATTATCCCAGAAGCAACGGGGCACTTTCTTATCCCTTCAGCACACCGCTACAATCATCTCTTCGGTGGATTGGGGCTAACTCCCGGACGCCGAAACCCCATCGCTTGGTTGGAAATGCTATCAAACAAAAGCGAACCCGGCTTGGTATTACTCAAGCCGGGTTGGCGCGGCATTTAGGGATCGACCGCAAAACCCTACGTTCTTGGGAAAGGGGTGACACATTCCCCAGCAAACGGCATTCGACCCGCCTCGCCGATTACTTGCAAGTCGATTTGGCTATCTGAGAGCCGTGCCACTTTATGAAACCGCCTGTTCCGTCTGGCCGCAGGTGGGCAGCAGGATGTTGAATGGATGGTCGTCGGTGATAGCGAGGACGTATGGGTGAGGATCGAGTGTGGGGTATATCGCTATGCTGCCACTCGGCCATCAGGGCAGACATTGGCGCGCATCGTAATTCGTGAATACCTAGCAGCTTGTTGTCCCGCGTCAACTATCGCATTGCCTCAATAAAAACGTTACCCACGCCGAATGGTTGCCTCAACTAGTACTCAGTCAACGTTGGAAAGGCAGGGATAAAATCGCAGCAGTTTGTGTCTGGCATCCTGAGTGGTGAACCGCCAGTCGATGATGGCTTTCCTAGCGTTACGCTCAGTCTCATAGACGCCGATAGCCCGTTGCAGGGCAGGTTCGTCGGGGTTTCTCCCTTGAAGGCAAGCCCGGGTCAACACGCTGAATTCAATCTCGGCCATATTCAGCCAACTGGCGTGCTTGGGAGTGTGGTGAAACTCCAACCGTTTCACGATGCGCCGAGCCTCAGCAGCCGGAAAGGTCTCGTACAGGGAAGCCATGCGGTGGGTGTTCAGATTGTCAAGAACCACCCGTACCACTGGAGCGTGGGGATAGGCTACATCCACCAGCCACCGCATCTGGTGGGCGAAGTCCTGCAGGGTACGGCGTTCGGTGATGGCTATGTGGCGCCAGCCCGCCAGAGGCTCACAGGTCAAGAAGATGTTGCGAGTACCGCCGCGCCGGTACTCGTAGTCCTGACGCCGGGGTCGTCCCGGTCGGGCGGGCAAATGCTCTCTCACATCGGCCAGCAGTTGGGTGGAGGTCTCGTCGAAGCACACCACCGGCCGGTCAGGGTCGTAAGGTTCGGCGTAGAGGTCCAGCACGTCCTCCATGGCGGCCACAAACTCTCCGTTCACCTTGGGGATGCACCATTGCTGTTTCCGCCACGGCTGGAGGATGTTTTTTTCAGCCGCAGACGCACCGTCTCGTGGGACAGCGACTCCACCAACCCCAACTCCACCGCCTGGTCGGCCAGCAACCGCAGGGTCCAGTGGTCATGGCCCTCGGGCGCAGCGCTGCATGCCAGGGCAATCAGGTGGGCTTCACCCCGATCGTCCAGTTTACGATACCGGTTGGCTTGGGGATGGTCGTGCAGCACGCCGTCCAATCCTTCTTCGGCGTACCGCCGTTTGGTGCGGAACACCGTCCGCTGCGACGTGTCCAGCGCTGCTACCACCTGGCTCGCGCTCCACCCTTCGTCAGTCCGGAGCAGGATGCGCGCCCGCGTGATTACCCGAGCCGAATGCTGGCCGCTTCGGATCAATTGCCGGAGCCGTTCTCGCTCCTCCGACGTCAACTGTACCCCGTATTTCTCCTGAACCATGGATTACGCACCTCCCGCACTGCTGATTGCTACTCAGCGTAGCCACTCCGGCTCACCTCTCGCGGTATCTGTCGATACAGGTGTGACTGAGTACTAGAATGTTACCGAAAAGTCGGGAGGCAGCCACGTGGGAGGAGGCATCAGCAGGATGGCAAAACAGGAATTATTGATAACGATACGGGACCGTTACCGCGAGTCATCCAAAAAGGACAAGGGCCGAATCCTCGATGCATTCATCGCCGTAACCGGCCACCACCGCAAGCACGGTATCCGGCTGTTGGGACAGTCCGGCGACGCTGGGGAGAAACCGTCAATGATCAAGGGCCGGCGCATCTATGATGAAGCGGTGAGAGAGGCGGTGATCACTATCTGGGAGGCCGCCGACCGCATCTGCGGGCAGCGCCTGAAGGCGGCGTTGCCTCATATGGTGGGGTCCATGGAACGCCATGACCATCTGGATCTGGACCCAGGGGTGCGAGATCGGTTGCTGTCCGCCAGCGCCGCCACATTGGATCGGCTGCTGAAACCCATCCGTCCCACCGCGGGTAGCCGGCGCAGACGGCGGCGACGGCAGTCGATGAGCAAACGCGTGCCAGTGCGGACCTACAATGATTGAAACCGACCACCGCCTGGGTTCTTGGAGATTGACCTGGTGGCCCACTGCGGCGGACCGCTGTCGGGATCATTCATCCACAGCCTGGTGGCCACCGACATCTGCACCGGCTGGACTGACCATGAACAATCAAGGCAGTTCCTCTCCTGGCCAGGGAACAATCCCTGGTGGTGGCAGGATTGGAAGCCATCGGTCAGCAGTTGCCATTCCCTGTCCTCGGTATCGACTCTGACAACGACAGCGTGTTCATCAACGAAACGCTGATCACATACTGCGCCAACCGCGGCATCGAGTTCACCCGGTCCCGACCTTACCGCAGCAACGACCAGGCCTGGATTGAGCAGAAGAACGGTTCCGTGGTACGACGCTTCGTCGGCCATGACCGGTATTCGGGACAGGTGGCTGGCCTAATCGCCCTGTAAATCGACACATGTGATGAACGACAATAAGTCCTGCCGGTCGCGACGACTACTTTTGCCGGTCGAGATGAGGTAAATCATCCGGTACGGAGGTACCGGATTGATCACAGACCGACAAGTCGCACTATTGAGGCGGAAACTTATGGAAGGAAAGACTCAGGAGACAGCAGCGGCCAAGGCTGGAATGAGCGTGCGCTCGGCACGGAAATGGCAAAGCGGCCCGTTGCCGTCGGAAACCAGGCAAGAGCGCCAGTGGCGCACCCGGCCCGATCCCTTCGACGGGGTGTGGGAGGAAGAGATCGAGCCCCTGCTACAAGGAGAAGCGGCGGGCAAGCTGAAGGCAACGACAATTATCGAGTGGTTGGAGGAGCAGCATCCCGGCCGGTTCAGCGCTTCCCAGCTGCGCACACTGCAACGACGATTACAGGATTGGCGGGCGCTAAACGGTCCGGATCAGGAGGTGTACTTCCCCCAGGAGCATCCACCCGGCCGGGAAGCCCAGTTCGACTTCACCCACGGCAGTTCCCTGAAAGTGACTATCGCCGGTCAGCCCTACCGCCACCAGCTGTTCCAGCTGATCCTCAGCCACTCGGGGTGGCGCTACGCGGAGCTCGCCGCCGGCGAGACCTTCCTGGCGTTGCAAAAGGGTCTGCAATCTGCCCTCTGGACCCTGGGCGGCGTGCCTGAGGTGGTGCGCAGCGACAATACCTCTGCCGCCACCCACGAGGTGAAACGCAGCCGGGGGCGGGCGCTTAACGACAATTACGCCGCCCTGCTGGACCACTACGGTCTCCAGTCCACCCGCATCAATCGCGGCCAGAGCCATGAAAACGGCGTCGCCGAGCAGGCTCACTACCGGCTCAAGGACGCCATCGACCAAGCCCTGATGCTCAGAGGCAGCCGCGACTTCGACACCGTCGACCACTACGCCGACTTCATCCGGCAGATGGTCGCCAGGCGCAATCGCCTGGTACAAGGGAAGCTGGAGCAGGAAATGCCTTCGCTGGGACCCCTACCCTCAGCTCCCATGCCGGAATACGTCAACTACCAGGCCAAGGTCCGTAAGTGGAGCACCGTCAAGGCAGCCGGTCGGACCTACTCCGTGCCCTCCCGTCTCATCGGGAAGGAGGTGCGGATCCGGCTGTACGCCGACTGGGTGGAAGTGTACTACAAGGGCAGTCTGGTGGAACGCATGGCGCGGGTGCACGGTGAGGGGGAAGCCAACGTCAATTACCGCCATGTCATCGGGTCGCTGGTGCGCAAGCCAGGGGCCTTCGCTCGCTACCGCTTCCGGGAGCAGCTGTTTCCCACCATGCACTTCCGCCTCGCCTACGACGGGCTCAGGAAATGGCGTGGGGAACGAGCCGACGTGGAGTACGCGCGCATCCTGCACCTGGCGGCGACCACGATGGAAGCCACGGTGGACAGCGCGCTGGACCTGCTTTTGGAAACGGGGGAGACCTTCGACTACGCTGCGGTGAAGGAGTTGGCCGAGCCCAGGGCGCCGGAAGCTCCGCTGCTGACCCTGTCCGGGAAGCCGGACCTGAAAGTCTACGACCGCTTGCTCACGGTCAGCCTGGCCACGGTGGAGGTGTGCGGATGACGGACACCAGCATCATGCAGGAACGCATCAGCGATCTGTGCCACCAATTCAAGCTGCCCACGGCGGGGGCGGAAACCACGCCGCGTTTCACCGCCGCCGGCCACGGCGACGCCCTGCCCACCTTCCTTGAGGTGCTGGAGCAGGAAGCCGAGGATCGCCGTCAGCGTCGCATCGACCGGCTGCGCAAGATATCCAGGCTGCCCTCGGGCAAGACCTGGGAGACCTTCGAGCACGACCGGATGCCCTTGGCACTCAGGCAGCAGATGGACCAACTGGCCCAGGGCAGTTTCGTAGATAGCGGCGTCAACGTGCTGGCCTTCGGATTGCCCGGCACCGGCAAGACCCACGCCCTGTGTGCCTTGGGCCACCGCCTAGTGGAAGCCGGCCACTCGGTCCTCTTCGCCCCAGCCTATCGTCTGGTGCAGGAACTGCTCGCCGCAAAGCGCGATCTTGCCCTGCCCCGGCAGCTGCGCAAGCTGGACAACTTCGACTTCCTGCTCCTGGACGACCTGGGCTATCTGCCCCAGGGGGCCGAGGAGTCCGAGGTCCTCTTCACCCTCATCGCCGAACGCTACGAGCGGAGGTCGCTGGGCATCACGTCCAACCTGGTCTTCTCGGAGTGGGAGCGCATCTTCGCTAACCCCATGGCCACCGCGGCCGCCATCGACCGGGTGGTGCATCACTCCGTCATCCTGGAGTTTGACGTCCCCAGCTACCGCACCGGCGCGGCCCAGCAACGCCGCCAGCCAGAGGAGGTGAACCGGCAAAACTAATCGACGTAACCGGCATTTCTAGTTGACGCGGGACACCATGGCCTATCTCTACGGAGCGCTGCGTCGGTACGTGAACTATTTCCAGCCTTCATTCAAGCTGATCGACAAGACCAGGGATGGCTCCACCACCGTCAAGCATTACAGTCAGCCCGCCACGCCCTGCGACCGGCTGATCCAGTATGCTGCAACCGGCCCTGAGCTGAAAGCCTCACTTGAGGAATATCGGACTGGGTTGGACCCGGTGTTGCTGCTGCACACCATCCATGAGCCCAGTCGGCGCTGGTGGCAACCACGTCTCCGGGTGTGCGGGAAACGCCAGCGGGAGAAAGTCTCGAACGGTTCCTCGCCAAGTTGCCCAATCTGTGGCGGCAGGGCGAAACACGTCCCACACACGCCGCGCGAGTGCGAGGTCCGCGGCATTGGCGCACCCGCAAAGACCCCTTCGAGGGCGTTTGGAGCGACGTGTTGGGGTGGTTGCAGGCAGAGCCGGATGCCACGGGCAAGGCGCTGATGGCACGGTTGCAGTCGGAACACCCGGACCGTTTCACCGAAGCGCAGCTGCGAACCTTGCAACGCAGGGTGAAAGAGTGGCGGGGCATCATGGCCAAAAATCTCGTTTATGCTTCGTCCAACGCAGGCTCGGCGGAACCAGCTGGACTGCCGGAACTGGACCTGTTTGGAGCGGATCCCCAGTGCTAGAGTTTCGGTAACATTCTTCGGTGAGGCAACAGGACCAGTCGAAGTCTTCCAAGCGGCAGGTCTCCTCGAAACCAGCGTTGTGGAGTCGCAGTTCGGTGCGGCGGTGTGAGCGGCGATTGACCTCGTCGCTGAGGATGATCTCCAGGAATGAAGCGTAGTCGAGTTGCTCCCGACGTGCCAGGGCGATGCGCTCCGGCAAGGTGGCGGCCAAGGCGCCCAGTTTCAGGGTCTTGAGCAGGGGCGTGAGTTCTACGGTTCTGGTCATGGTGATCTCCTATGCCGACTGACGGCTGTACTGGTCGGTATGGGCGAAGACGCTACCGGGACGGGCGAATCGGCCGGGCGGGAGTGGCAGAGGCAGTTGAGGGATGGCCTCCTCTTCCAGCGCCTGCACCAGTATGCGTTCCAACCGGCGCACGTCGATGAGATCGACGGCGAGCGCTTTTCGGCAGGCCGCGTCCAGGCGTGCCGCGGTGTAGCGTTCGCCCAGACGCAGCAGCTTGTGTCCCTGCCGTATCTTGGACCAGGGCACCTTGTTATCGAAGAGGCGCTCGGAGAATTCGGCCACCGCTGGTCCCAGCTTCGCCGCGCTGCGCTTGATGTGATCCGGAGATCTGGTGGTGTAGGGACTCAGCACGGCGGGGTAACCGTCGACCTCGATGCCAACCCTGGCCACCGATTTCAATGGCATTTTGACTGGCGAACAGCTTGGGCATATCCACGGTGAGAACGAGCGCTATCGATGCCAGTTATGGTTCGCCCAAGGGTCATTACGTGAACTCGTTCGGGCGCGAACTCCGGATGCCGGCACTGTATGTAATCGCCGGCGGTATAGTGGACCACGTGGCTGCCTCCAGACTTTTCGGTAGCGTTTATTTGAGGCAATGCGCGATTTGGCGTCAATCAGTTTTGCCAGTTCACCTCCTCGGCCTAGCCTCGCTGCTGGGCAGCGTCAGTCCGGTAGCTGGGGACGTCAAACTCCAGGATGACGGAGTGATGGACCACCCGGTCGATTGCCGCGGCGGTGGCCATGGGGTTGGCAAAGATGCGTTCCCACTCCGAGAAGACCAGGTTTGACGTTACGCCCAGCGACCTACGTTCGTAGCGTTCGGCGATGAAGGTGAGGAGCACCTCCGATTCATTGGCGCCCTGGGGCAGGTAGCCCAGGTCGCTTAGGAGCAAGAGCGTTGGAGACGCCTGAACTATATCTCCTACGCGTGTGATCATACCGGCGGACTCAAGTCGATGGTCAAGGCGGCGGCAAGCTCGTTCCTGCGATCATCAGGTACCTCGCGCAAGATGAACTCCACCAAGTCATCCTGTCGAGGTTGACCAAATACCATCCGGTAAACCGCCAATGACCGGCGAAGGGCATCGACTCGTTGGGCGTCGCGCGAAAGCGGGAGCACCGGCGCATAGCGTTGTATGCGGGCATTGCCCTTGGGGAACACCCAATGGGGCGAGAGTCCCCCGTCGCCCCCGAAATCAGCGTCAACCAGACGGTACGCCTCATCCCATGGGCTCACGAACTGGTCGCGGTTGATTGCCTCCCTGACCTTTTCGATCACTTTGTCCCCCACCGACTGCGCGATGTTTTTGCGAATGGCGTGGCCATGGTACCGATGGACCCGGCCTTCCCGTTGTTCCAGGTCCACTGGATTTGAAGGTAGGTTCCAGTGCACCACCGCGTGGCAGTACCAGTGGAAGTCCAGGCCCTCCTGCCCCACGGAGGTGGTGGCAAGGACGAACGGCCAGAACGGGGAGTTGAAAGAGCGACGAACGGCATCCAAACGCTCACTGGCTTGCTCATCCAGAGTACCCGCCCGGTCGCTGGCGTAGCGACGGGCAAAGTGTTGCCGCATCGAGTAGGCTTGCCGGTAGACCCCAGTGTCGCCGGCCTTCCATTCGGCCACCTCCAGCCTGCCGGCGCCCACGTGCAGGGTTTCTGAAAGCGCCGCCCCCAAAGCTGCGGCGTCGGTTGCACCGCCGTGAGACTCGCTGATGACGTGGAAGTACTCGTCGAGAACGTCAGACAACCCGCCTTCAATGGCGTACGCCAGTACCCGGCGCCAGTACCCTCCCTACCCACGGGAACGGACGGCCTGTACACGTTTTGCAGGAGACCTTCCGATACGGGTGCGCGGAAGAAGGACCGAAAATTCCATGCTGCCTGCCTGCATCGCCACGGTTCCGAGTTGATCGTCCGCGGCCGGCGTGCCCGTGATCCGGGATAATGCGCGTAGCGTGGCGTTGGCGGGAGAACCCGCGGCCAATGATGCCATCACTTCCAACAGGTCGCTGGGCGGGCGACCCAAGCCGGCAGGATCGGCAAGTCCCTCTTCGACCTCACGCGTACCCACTTTGTGGTGACGGGTTAAAAAGGGTCGGTCTCTCCGGGTAAGGAACGGATTAGCCGCCACATTCCTGCCTGAGGAGACCGACCATGCGATGGTATCACCGGATCGCCACTTTTCTGAACCATTCTGCGCCACAGCTCCGCGCCACTCGCCGCGCCAATTTGGCCCTGCTCACGGCGGCCATTCTCGAGCGGCGCACCTTGACCATCTCCGTGTTGGTGCGGGCCTGGTTGGTTCAGTTGCCTTATTCCCATCACCAGCGCAAGAAGCGCCTGTTCCGGTTTTTGTCCAACGACCGTTTTGACACCATGGCGGTGCAGACTGGGCTGCTGGGTCCGGTCTGCCAGGCGGCGCGGTTGCGCGGGCTTACCCCGATCATGATTGATTGGTCCGACTTGGGGCGAGGACGCAACGGTCTGTTCGCTGCGGTCTGTTTCCGGCGTCGAGGATTGCCCCTGCTCAGTTGGCTGGACTTTGCGCATTTCAGGCGGCGTAAGCGAGGGAATCCACCAATCGGTGGTACAGAGCGGTGGGGAGTTCTTGCGTATCGGGGTCGCTGGGCGACCGGGGGAAACCCTCCGACGCCAGCCACAGGTGGCGGCGCACCAGGGCGATGGCGTCGACGAAGGTCGGCGACGGTTTGTCGTACCAGGCCGCTCTACGCTGGATCATGGGGTGGCGTTCTTGCAGCGCGTGGGCGGCCAGGGTGATCCAGGAAAAGAGTCCCAGCAGGACCGGCGTGGTGCGGGTGATGGCCAGGTCGGACCACTGGCGCTGGGTCTCCACGCCCAGATGGGTCCGCACCTCCTGAAAAGTGACCTCCAGTTGCCAGCGCAGCACGAACCATTCCAGGATCTGGCCATTCCAGGATCTGCGTCGGGTCTGCCGACGGGTCGGTGCACAGCAGGGCCTGGGGCGCGAAGGCGCCCTGTGGGTCTCGGATCAGCACCCAGCGAATGCGCACCGGGGGTTTGCCCGAGCGGTACCAGACTGCGGTCTGGGAGGTGAGTTCCACAGTGCGGGTGGCGCCGTCGTACCAGCCCACCGTGGCGCTGGTCCAGGTTACCTGAGGCTGGTCAGTAGCCGGGGGCTGCTCAAGGAGCGCTTTCAGCGAGGGTCGTCGTGCGCCCTTCAGCGCTGGGCGGCCGTTCTGACCCGGTTGACGGGGTGGCGCGGGCGCATAGAGGGCGGCATCCAGGCGCAGTCTGGCGATCAGGGTAACGGGTTCCGACAGGGACTGGCAGCAGTGCAGCAGGTCGGTAACTGTTCAGAGTTGGTGAGGCGAATTGGCGGAACTTGGTGTGCGGGTGGCTGGCTTTGGGGGCGGTGGTTATGTCATATAACTGGGATGGATACCGAAATCGATCTCAGGACTGCCGACCGGGATGTTCTGATTGGCATCATCGTCCGACAGCAGGCCATCATTGAGCGGCTGGAGAAATGCATTGCCCAGTTGGAAGGGCAAGCCAAACCCAAAGGCTCCCGCCGGATGCCCGGTCTGAAACCCAAAGCAGACCGGGAGCCAGCACGTCCCAAGGAACCTCGCAAACCCCGACCTCACGGCTTTGCCCGAGCCCGCATGACGCCCACCCACCGCGTGGAGCATGTGGTGGAGCAGTGTCCCGACTGCGGGACCCAGTTGTCTGGGGGTTGGGCCCAGCGCACTCGGGAGGTGATCGACCTGCCGCAGGTTCCGGCGCAGGTAACCGAGCACGTTTACCTGACCCGCACTTGTCCCCGCTGCCGACGCTGCTGTGTTCCCAAAGCGCAACTGGACGGCGTGGTGATGGGCAAGCAGCGCCTGGGGATCAACGTCATCAGCCTGATTGCGGTCCTGCGGGAGGAAGCCAGGCTGCCGTTGCGCACCATCCAGTGGCACCTGGATACCGTGCATGGGCTGCAACTCAGCCTGGGGGCCATCGTGGCGGCCACACAGCAAGTGGCTGGCAAGGCCCAACGGGTGGTGGCGGACATCCTGGAACAGGTCCGAGGCAGTCCGGTGGTCCACGCCGATGAGACGGGTTGGCGACAGGATGGACACAACGGCTACGTGTGGACTTTCAGCACCCCCAACCTGCGGTACTTCCTGCGACGGAACCGGGGCAAGGCGGTAGTGGACGAGGTTTTGGGCGACGATTTCGCCGGTGTGCTGGTCAGCGACTTTTACGCCGCCTACCACCACTATGCGGGTCCCAAACAACGCTGCTGGGCCCACCTGCTGCGGGACATCCACGACCTGCGATCACTCTACCCAGATGATGGATCGCTGTCCCAGTGGGCTGACGCCGTCCACCAACTCTACCGTCAGGCCACGGTCTTTACCCACCCCGCAGAGCAACAACGCCGCACCGCCAAAATGGCCCTGGAAAGACGATTGCTGGTCCTCTGCCGGCCCTACCTGGATGACCCGTCAGCCGCCCAAGCCAGGCTGTGCCGACGCATGGAGAAACACATCAAAGAACTCTTCGTCTTCGTGGCCGAACCGGAGGTGCCGCCGGACAACAACGCCGCCGAGCGCAGCCTGCACCATCTGGTGGTCAGCCGCAAGGTCAGTGGGGGCACCCGCTCGGACCGGGGTACTGCCACCAAGATGACGCTGGCGTCAATCTTCGGCACCTGGCGGGCACAAGGTCTCAACACCCTCAACGCCTGCCGTCAACTACTCGCTTCCCCTCAAGTCTGAACAGTTACCTGCAGCGGGCTGTTGGCCCTCACCGGTCGGGGCAGGGCCTGGCCCCGCTCCCTCTGGAACCGCCGCAGGCTATGGCCCATTCGCATCAGCAGGGGCCGGATCTCTTCTGAGGTCAACCCGGTGCGCTGGCGCAGCGCGTTGCGATGGATGCCCGCCGCGCCCGCCCGCCAGGCGTGGCCGAGCACTTCCCGGGCTTCCGGTTCCAGCCCAGTGATGAAGTCCCTGGCCAACTCGGTGGTCCAGGGGCCGGGCGGTGGTTCCTGGGGCCGGGAGGCGGGCGCCGTAGTCGTCAGTTCCGGCAACGGCTGTGGCGGAGCGATTGGGGCCGCACCCACGCTGGCAACTCCGGGCGTGATGCGCCGCAGGATGGGGGTCACCTCGTCCGCGTCGCACTCCAGCTCGATGCTGACCTTCACCATTGACCGCCATCCGTTTGCACATTCACGGCGGGCCAGACCGGGCTGCCGACCAGCCAGGCGGGCACGTCGACGTGGCGGGTCTCCTGGCCGGGGATGGTGATCTCGTCGTGAACGTCCATGGTGGCCAGGTCGGGTCAGATTCCTTGCGTTTCGTTGATGCGGTCGCAGCACGTCGGCCCGCAGGCCTTCAGATCACCGGCGCGTGTGTCGAAGCCGTGGCCGGCCGGGATCCGCTCACCGCACCAGGCGCAGATCCGCCGGAGCAGGGCGGCGCGCAAAGCCTCCGGGAACGTCGCCGGGTCCAGCCCGGGCGTGTGATTGCGGCAGTACCAGTCGGCCAAGTCGTCGGCGATGGCCGGAATCGACTGCTCCAGTATGTCCACTGTCAGGCCCTCCTGCCACTGGGTAAAGCGGCGGGTCTGATCATCGGTCATCGTGACCTCCACATCCTTTCCGTGAGCGTGGCCCTGCGGGTGGCGAATACACGCGTGGACAACAACGCGAGTACCCGAACGATTGCGCTGCGTAATGGCTCAATGCATTAACCGCAGCCGGCATCAGTGATCAACGCCGGGCGGCTTACGCACCACGTCATCCGGGTGGTTCTCCGCGTACTGCTCCAGTTTCTCCATCCCCTGCGCCAACTTACGCGACGGCCGGATGGATGGCGTCCAGTCGATGAAGTACTCCGCCGTGAATTCCCGAGGCCCCGCCATGGTAACGCCGCGGACCACCCAATCGGGCGGTGGCTGGCAAAAGGCCCCGTCAACGCACTGCACCACCTGGCCGGCCAGGGAGCGTTCACGTCGAAACAGTTCCAGGGCGTAGTTGGCCTTCCGGCGCGTATCGTGCCGATCTTCGGAGCGCTCCATCGACCTGATGATGCCGTCTGGATCCCTCTTATAGTGCCAGATGTGGAAGTGGACGTCAGCCATCAGAGTCCCCCAGCCGCCGGTGCGGACAATTGTACGCTGCGAGACGATACACCGGCCGTCATCAGCGAGTTCTCAATTGCCCGGCAACAGCGCCGGCATCTTGCCCGTCTGGTAGTGCTCCTCGATCTGCGGGCTCATCAGCTGCCCCACCGTCACGCCGTTGGATAAAACGATGTTGGCCAGGAACTCGGTCTCCAGGGTGGTGATCCCCGCCTCCACCGCCTCCAGCTTGGCCTTGATGATCAGCAGCAGCGCGCGCCACCGGCTGCGGCAGGCCTGTTCCCACGCCGACTCCTGCGCGGCTGCGGTCCTCCTGGAGTTGCCCCGCGTCAGGGCGAAATCGTCGATCGACGGCATCGTCAGGATGAGCTGCACCCGGCGTCCATCCATGTTGAAGGCGACCATCGCCCGGTCCCCTTCCGTTGCGTAGCCGAAACCGGTGGCGCCGTACCTGGCCAGCAACGCCTCAATGTCGGTCTTGCTCTGGGCGATGGATACCCTGGTCTGGGCCGCGTAGGGCATGGCGCAACTCCTCAAGCCGGTTCTGACTCCCCGAAGTCGACCGGATCCAGCCGGATCACGCCGGGCGCCCTGCCGAAGTCGGCGTCGGCCGTAACGACGCATACCACGCCCAGGCGGCGCATCACCGCCAGGTGCAGGAGATCCCGCGTGCTCAGGCTCTGGTGCTCATCGGCCAGCCTTCCCGCCGCCAGGACGTCGTCGATGGTCACCGGGGACACCCGGCCGCGCATCATGGCGGCGAAGCTTTCCACCACCACCTGTCCCGCGTCCCACCGATGCGTCCGGCGATAGTGGTGCATGATCTCCTGGAACACCTCGACGTCGGTGACGAACCCATCGGGGTTTTCATTGACGGCGGCCAGGACTCGAATGCAGGGCTCACGGTAGGGATGCTCCCGGCCGGCCGCGTAGATCGGAACGTTGGCGTCAATAAAGGTCGCCGGGGGCATGGGCTTCCTCCAGCTCCCGGGACAGTTCGTCCGGATCCGGCGGCGTCTCCACCTGCAGCGAAGTCAGCCGTTGGAAGGCGCTCCGGCGCTCTTTCCGGAGCACGTCCTCATAGGCCTGGTCGATCATGTTCCGCACGGCTTCCGAGACGGACAGTCCGGCGTCCTGGGCCACGGCGTCCAGTCGGACCCGACAATCATGATCGAGCCGTATATCCAACCTGGGCATCCGCTATACCTCCGGAAACTGTGTACAGCACATATTGTACGCACGGGGGCGCCTGATGAGCAACTCACCAATGAGATGCCGGATGACACAGATGGCCACCGGTGTAGTCAACACACGACGGCATGCTCGCGGAAGTACATAATGGATGTTGGGCGAACCAATCTCGGTATCAACGCGGTTCAGTGAGGCAGTTGTGGCTGGCGGACGTAACAGGGTTGTCCGACCGTGACGGCCCAGTATTGGAGAAGATTCCGGCCTCGCTCCGTCATGAGCGAGGCCGGACCTACTGCGACAGGTCTGCAACGGGCGAACTCAAGGACGCCGGCCTCAACATCAGGACTTTCCACATCATCGAGCGCCGGGATGACTTTGCCACCGCGGCCGTCACCACCGACGACCAGGAAAGGGCCAAGACGGCCTGGCCAGCCGCTATACCGTCCTGTGAGCGCGTCGCGGCTCCAGGGCGCAGCGGCCCTCGCCGGATGTGCCGTTCATGGCCCGGGACCCGACCCTGAAGCGACCAGAGTGCGGGCGCGGATCCATGATAGCCGAGGCACCACAGGGAAGCAGATCGGCACCAAGGATCAGCCCTCGGATCAACCCGGCGCTAGCCTTGCGACAGCGACACGTCGACCGCGGCCAGGCCTTCGATGGCCAGACCGTATCCCAGCATGTCCTGCATCTGCCGCTTCAGTTGCAGCGTCAGAGCAACGCGGGTGTAGCGCAGCGTCAGCGGCGGCCGTTCCGCCAACTGCCGGGCCACTTCCCAGGCCCGGGGCAACAGTTCATCTCTGGGCAGGACCTCGGCCACCACGCCCAATTCGAACGCCTCCTGGGCCGATAGCGTCCGCCCGGTCAGCAGGAAGTGCCGGCCTCGGTTCTGTCCCAACACCAGGGGCCAGATCACGTGGACGCCGTCGCCGGGCACCACGCCGCGCGGGAAGTGGGGCGCGTCCTGAAACGTGGCGGTCTCCGACGCCAGCACGATGTCGGACATCACGGGGATCTCGGCGTGGATGGTCGCCGGACCGTTGACGGCGCCGATGACCGGCACTTCAATCTCCAGCAGGTTGGTCAACAGCCGCTTGCCCTCCCAGTAGGTCTTGTCCCAGTCCTGGGGCATCCGTCGGGTGGGACGGTTGGGCTCGAAATCGGCGCAGTAGTCGTCGCCGGTGCCGGTGAGGATGACCACCCGGTTGTCGGGGTCCGCTCCGATGTCGGCGAAGGCGTAACCCAGTTCCCGGTGAGAGGCCTCGCCCCAAAGCAGGCTCCCGTCTCCGGTGTGAAAAGTCACCTGGAGGATCCCGTCCTCCCGTTGCACGCTAACCGTCTCGTATTTGTTCGCATAGTCCGCCAGCACTGTCATGGCTTTCCTCCTGTGGGTTCGCCTTGTGGTTTGCTCGGGACAACTCGGTCCGAGCCCAACTTTACACCAGCGGGTTGAAAACCCTGGTGATGGCCTGCCCCTGCCGCGATGCCGCTCGCTCACCGGGCATTCACATCTTGAAGTCCGGCTGTCACTGGGCAGGTCCACGAAGTGCAGGAGCAATCAGGGCGTGATCAGATGGACACGCTCGGTGTCGCCTCCCTGGGCGCCGGCCGACGACGCGGCAGCACCGGAATGCGGGCCCGGCACGACCAAACCAACAGCATGATGACACCGAGCCGTAGCGCGCAATCATCCACCGATGGCACCATGGAGACGTTGCTGACTGACGACGACTGGCCGGCCGCCACCGACGACGGGGCGGCTGGTTGCATTTCCGCCGCCGCCGCACCCCGAAGCTCTGCTGGAGAGCCGCCCGGACGGCATAGGACGAATTCCATGTCTTTCCACCACCGGAAGGGTTTCAGGCCGCTCGCGGCTCCGTTCGCTCACGGCGGAGACACCACGAGATTACCAGCAGCCGACCATTGCGCCAGAACGGATGGTCCGCATAACCTTGGAGGCATCCTCATTCCCCGAGCCACGCCTTGGCCGTCCGCCGCGAACACCCCCACATCTGGGCCACCTGGCTGCCCCGCCTTCTGTCCGGCGAGAACGCCTGCGAGTGGGCGGTCTGGTTCAAGGCGCATTACCAGGACTGGACCCGTCAGCCCTCCGACTTCGACCAAGCTCAGTGGATGCTCGACCACACGGCGCTGGTCAACGAACGCATCAGTAACTGGACGGTCGGCGGCTACGACGTGAACGTCGAGGCACAGAACATATTCCAGCTACGGGGTAAATCCGCGACCCTGGCTGGCCGACCTGACCTCATCGCCCGTCGGGAAGACGACGTGGCCATCGTCGATGTCAAGACTGCGCACGAAAGCCCCAGCCACGTCGTGCCGGTGATGATCTACCTGTACGCCGTCCCCAGGGCGCTGGAACGGTACCGGAACGCCAACCTCCGCGGACAGGTCACCTACCGCGACCACACGGTCCGCATCCCAGCAGAGGCTGTCGACGAAGAATTCATCCAGAACCTCGGCAGGTTGACCCGCCGTCTCTCAGCCGCCGAACCCGCAAGGCGAGTGCCCAGTCGGCAGGAATGCCGCTTCTGCGACATCGCGGTCGCGGACTGTCCGGAACGTGTGGACGAGCAGCAGCAGCCAGCAAGTGCGACTACCGCAGACTTCTGAACCAGCGACCCATCCGAGGCTGCTCACCACTAGGGCAAGCGTATTGGGCAGGTTTTTATCGTTGTTAGAAGCTGGACTTTGCGCATTTTTTAGGAAAAGAATAAGGACAGGGTAAGATGGCCTGACCCCACTTTCGACGAAAGGTCCAGCCATGCTCACCCTGCCCGATGCCATTGTAGCCGTTCTCGTTCCCTTCGCAACGTTGTTCAGCAACCCAACCTGGCGCAAAGCGCAGGTGTTGCTGGTGGGCGCGATACTGGCGCCAGGCCAGCGCACGGTGGCCGCGGCGCTGCGGGTCATGGGTCGCAGCGATGACGGCGACTTCGCCCGCTACCATGAGGTGCTCAACCGGGCGGTGTGGTCGCCCCGTGCGGCCGCGGGTATTCTGTTGGTATTGTTGCTCCAGCACCTGGATCGCGGCGATGGCCCCCTGATCTTCGGCGTCGACGAAACCTTGGAGCGGCGTCGGGGCCGTAGCATCGGCGCTCTGGGCGTTTACCGTGATGCGGTGCGTTCCAGCCGCTCCCAAGTGGTCAAAGCCAGTGGTTTGCGCTGGATCTCCCTGATGTGGCTGGGCCAGGTGCCCTGGGCGGGACGCCATTGGGCCCTGCCGGTGCTCACGGTGCTGGCGCCATCGGCGCGGTACTATCAGGAGAGAGGACGTCGGCACAAGAAGCTCACCGACTGGGCACGCCAGATGGTCCTGCAACTGCGCCGCTGGCTGCCGCAGCGGTCGCTGGTGCTGGTGGGGGACAACGGCTACGCTGTGCTCGACCTGCTGCACTGCTGCCAGTCCCTGTCGGAACCCGTTACCCTGATCGCCAGACTGCGCCTGGATGCCGCCCTCTATGCGCCCGCGCCACCCCGTCAACCGGGTCAGAACGGCCGCCCAGCGCTGAAGGGCGCACGACGACCCTCGCTGAAAGCGCTCCTTGAGCAGCCCCCGGCTACTGACCAGCCTCAGGTAACCTGGACCAGCGCCACGGTGGGCTGGTACGACGGCGCCACCCGCACTGTGGAACTCACCTCCCAGACCGCAGTCTGGTACCGCTCGGGCAAACCCCCGGTGCGCATTCGCTGGGTGCTGATCCGAGACCCACAGGGCGCCTTCGCGCCCCAGGCCCTGCTGTGCACCGACCCGTCGGCAGACCCGACGCAGATCCTGGAATGGCCAGATCCTGGAATGGCCAGATCCTGGAATGGTTCGTGCTGCGCTGGCAACTGGAGGTCACTTTTCAGGAGGTGCGGACCCATCTGGGCGTGGAGACCCAGCGCCAGTGGTCCGACCTGGCCATCACCCGCACCACGCCGGTCCTGCTGGGACTCTTTTCCTGGATCACCCTGGCCGCCCACGCGCTGCAAGAACGCCACCCCATGATCCAGCGTAGAGCGGCCTGGTACGACAAACCGTCGCCGACCTTCGTCGACGCCATCGCCCTGGTGCGCCGCCACCTGTGGCTGGCGTCGGAGGGTTTCCCCCGGTCGCCCAGCGACCCCGATACGCAAGAACTCCCCACCGCTCTGTACCACCGATTGGTGGATTCCCTCGCTTACGCCGCCTGAAATGCGCAAAGTCCAGAGAATGAGCCGCTTAAGTAATGTTCGGTCGGCGGGATTGTGACAGTTTTTTCGAGCACCGGGTCGGAGGGTTCTAATCCAACGCTCGCCGGAGAGTGGCCGCTGCCTTTGAACCAACCCAACGTCCACGACGGGTTGGGTCTCCTGGCATCCTTGGAGCCCGAAACGGTGCCCATTTGCGTTTTTGACCCGCAGTACCGGGGTGTTTTGGACAAAATGCAGTATGGAAACGAGGGGGTCAATCGCGGGCGGGCCCGGTCGCAGTTGCCCCAAATGGATACTGAGACCATCGGCAAGTTCATCGCCGGGATCGAGGCGGCATTGATCCCGTCGGGTCACCTGCTGCTGTGGCTGGACAAGTTCCACCTGTGCAGTGGAATCGGCCCCTGGATTCATGGCACCAGGTTAGAGATCGTCGATCTCATCACCTGGCACAAGGGAAGGATGGGAATGGGATACCGGACGCGGCGCAGCGCCGAATACGCGCTGGTTTTGCAGAAGCGTCCCGAACGGGCGCAGGGAGTTTGGCGGCGCCACGACATCCCCGACGTATGGACCGAATCGGCGGTGAGACTGGGAGCCGTGCATCCCAAGCCCGTGGGTCTGCAGGCCGCGCTGATCGAGGCGGTCACGGACCCGGGCGACGTGGTTGTGGACCCCGCGGCCGGCAGTTATTCCGTGTTGGCCGCAGCACAGAAAGTTGGCCGGCAGTTCCTGGGCTGCGACGTGGTTGACGTCGCATCGAGGTTGCCAGCCGACCAAGCCCGTTGATCTGGCAGGGTAACCGCGTCTGGCAGGTCCAGCTCCTGTCGTTCCTTCTGTGTATCCTGGGGAAGCGTGGCCCCGGTATGAGAAATAACCAGTTTCGTCGAGAATGGAAGCCCTTTGTGATCACTGCATTTCCGGCATTCGACGGAGCGCCGCACGGGTAGATCAGAAATGCGATTCCCCGGGGTAGGTATCCACCCGACTGCGTCTCCAAGGACGGCAGCCGCCACGCTGTGGAGCTTATCTTCCCGGCAGAGGACCGGCTGATCTACGACGACTATGATTGCCGCCCACCGCGGCGCCGCATCACGCGCACCATCCTGTGGGATGCGGTTCATCGAGGGCCCGCCCAAACGTCCGGAGGAAGTCTTGGAGACACGCCCGGGACCCCAGGCGGTCGCCGAGTACACCCGCCTGCTGGCCGAAGCCTATACCCGCCTGGCGGAGATTGAGGAAATGCTCAACCCATCCGAGCAGGTGAGACTACGCAACCAGTTGCCTAATGGAGCGACATCCCATGACAACCCACCCCTGGCGGCCCATCACCCCTCTGCAGCAATCGGACTACGATTTCTCTTCTGACGACGACCTGCGGCGCCAGTGGCTCGGACACCGGTCGCACGTCGGAGACGCTGACCTGACGGCGCTTCACCGGAGCTGGGCCATCGAGACCGGCATCATCGAGGGCATCTACCAGCTGGACGAAGCTCAAACGCGAACCCTCATCGAACAGGGCTTCGTATCCACCGCAATTCCACCCTCCGGCACCGGACAGGATGCGGACAACCTCCTGGCCATCCTGCAGGACCACATGGCGGCCCTCGACGCCATCTACGGTGAAATCCGCCGCGGGCGTTACATCAGCCGCTCCGCCATCCGGCAGCTGCACCAGGTCATCGTGGCCCACCAGCCCACCTCCCGGGCCGTGAACCAGTTCGGACAGTGGTTCGAAGCCACCCTGCACGCTGGCGCCTTCAAGACGCTGCCCAACAACCCGACGCGGCCCGACGGCGTCGTCCACCAGTACTGCCCGCCGGAACAGGTCGACTCCGAGCTCGACAACCTGCTCACCTGGTACGGCGAGTACATCAGTCAGTCCGACGTCCACCACCCGCTGCTGGTGGCGGCGTGGCTCCACCACTGGTTCGCGCAGATCCACCCCTTCCAGGACGGCAACGGCCGGGTGACGCGGGCGCTGGTCACCTGGCATCTCGTCCAGCACGACCACCTGCCGATTGTCGTAACCCGAGACGACCGCAGCGACTACATCGACGCCCTCGAGGCCGGCGACGACGGCGACCTCGACCTGCTGGTCGCCTTCACGGCACGGCTGCACCGGCGTTCCATACTGCAAGCCATGCCGACGTGAGGTTTGCCTGAGCGCGCCGACGATGGCCACGAGCAGAGAGAAAAGGTCGCCGAGACTGCTGAAATCTCTTCCCACGTCATTGCCGGTCCAGTGGACCCGTGGGCAAATGCCGCCGTTTCGACGACCAGCAGACGCCAATAACCGAACCCGTGGGGACAACCATGAAACTCGTCGCCACGCGCCCAGGCTGGTACAAAGTCCCTGGCGATCACTGGCTCAATGTCCGCGGCGTTTCACAGATAGAGGCTCGCACTCCGGCGGAGCAACGACAACTACCTGCCGTTGATATCCCAACGCCAGAACAACTGATGTCCGACGGCCGGTAACGGCTCAGGCATTGCCCGCACGTCGGCCAGGAACCATAGCCATCGGCCAGCGCTGAAGTCGCCCCAGGGGTCGACCCGAGTCTGGCCCAGGCCCACGGCGCACCCCGCCTCGGTGGAAAGGTCATGCAACGCGTGCCCGACGCGGGGGTCGACACGATCGACTCGGGCCATGCCGGCCAGGACGGCGGTAGCCAGCACCGCTCCCGCCGGGATGGTCCGGCGCCAATCCTTGCCCAGGCCGACCCGCATCTCGTTTTCGACGGCAACGCCGGGATCCCTGGCCACCCGCTTGCCGGCGTGGATGGCGATGGTCTGTCCCAACAATCGCTCCGGCGCCGGCCAGGACCTGGTTTCGACCGTCTTGATCCCCAGGGCGATCAGTGACGCCCAGGGCTGGTGCAGGGTGATGGCGTACACCTGGTCAGTGCTGCTGGGGTCGGTCGTACTCGGCTGGGGGCGCTCCCCGCGACACGACCCCCACCGACCCCGCGCCGGCCCTGACCTCGGTGATGACGCCGGCGGCCACGGCGGCCCTGATGATGTGGTGGCGGCAGTAGTCCTGGCCGCCGAGGCGGTACAAACTCTTGACGTAGACGGTGTGCGGAACGCGCACGGGCGGTTCCAGTTCGGCGCTGCAGGCAACGCAGCTGGGCATGATCTCACCTCCGGTGATTGATGGCGTTGACTGGATTGTAGTGAAAACCCCCGGCGCCCCTTTGCGTTTTGCTCAGGGCGGCGCCCGGCCGTGGACCGGTGCCCAATGGTAGGCAATGGATACCAATGCAATGGATACCAATCCATTGCATTGCAGGACATTCCTTTGAATAGGTATGGATGCCATTCCAATGGACACCAATCCATTGGTCGCCGGCGGCGTTCATTTCGGCTGCACACGTGATTACGCGACACGATCGGGTGCTCCCGTTGGCTTACAGGGGGCAGCCCGTCGACGGGAACGGTTTTGAGCCCGCCCGTGGTCAGGCAAACGACGGTGAATATGCCCCCTTGCGCACGCCCGTTCGCCGCGCGATAATTGCCGTTATCGCGCATCTTTCACCCGCCTAAATCGCCCCCGCAATCCCGCCTCCGGAGATCCATCCCATGACCACCGCCGCCAGCACCCAGATCGTCCCCGTTGAGCCCGCGTCCCTGCCCGAGCTGCGCGCCGCCGATGAAGGCGTTGCCTCCTCCCTGGAATCAGTTCTCTCCGACAACACGAGGCGCGTCTATCAGACCCAGTGGCGGATCTTCGCCGGCTGGTGCGACGAGGTCGGGCTGGTCTCTCTACCCGCCGAGCCCCGCACCGTGGCCCGGTACCTGGCTGCCCGCGCCAATGCCGGCGCCAGCATTGCCACCATCCGGCTGGCCACGTCCGCCATTGCCAAGGCCCATGAGTGGGCCAAGATGGAATCTCCCTGTCGGGACCCGGGCGTGCGCGCCTCGCTGAAAGGATGGGGACGGAGACTTTCTCGGCCCCAGCGGCAGTCCGGGGCGCTGACCGCCGACGTGCTGGCCGTCATCCGGCTCACCGCCGTCCAGCCTCGCAAACGCGGCCGCGGCTTCGAGACTGCGGAACAGGCCGCGGAGCGGGGGAAGGTTGACCTGGTCCTGGTGGCGGTATTGTCCGACGCTGGGTTGCGGCGTTCCGAGGCGGCCGCATTGACCTGGGGCGATATTCAGCGCTGGGAGGACGGCAGCGGCCGTATCACCGTGGTCCGCTCCAAGACCGATGCCGAGGCCCAGGGTGCGGTGGTGGCCATCACTCCTGTCGCCATGCAGGCGCTTTCCGCCGTCCGGCCGGAGGGGGTTGGTGCTGATGTGAAGGTGTTCGGGCTGTCGGAGTCCCAGATCGCCCGGCGGGTGAAGGCCATCGCCAGGGCCGCCGGGCTGGCCGATTGGGAGTTCTTCAGCGGCCACAGTGGGCGCGTCGGCATGGCCCGTCGCATGGCCCAGAACGGCGCCCCCACCCACGAGATCGAGCGCCAGGGCCGCTGGAAACAGGGCGGCGGCATGGTTGGTCGCTACACACGCGGCGAGTCCGCAGGGTCGGCGCTGCGATACCTTTGATCGTGCATTGGTCAACATTTGCCTTGGAGGCAGCGATCGTCTAGCAGAACACTATGAGGTTAGAGTTCGTGACGGAGCGGTTGGCCCTGAATCCGTCAAGGTAATCGCCATCACTCGAAAATCCCAAGCCTCTCAAATACATCGATCAGCCTTGACTCCAGCTGCAGAACCAGTCGGCCGCCATCATCACAATCTTGTTGGCGTAGGGTTTCTTCGCGATGCATGGCCAGTGACAAGTACACTAAAGCTTCACGCGCCATTTTCAAGAGTCGCAAAGCCCTACCTTGAAGTTCGTCGATCGTAATCCACTGGTGAGTTTCGTTAGAAACCATTTCTGGAAATAGTTGCAGGCTCAAAAAGCGGTGTTCGATTTGATTACGTAGTCGGTCAAGATCGTCTGCATCTGGTTCTGCAACCTCACCTAAATCGGGATCAAATAAATCCTTTGACAGAAAGTACAAGCCTCGAAGGGGCCAATTGGGACGGTCTTCGAACATCGGCCGAAGGTTGACGTTAGAGCCTTTCGGTTTTTCGACCCAGATTCGCCGAAAGTTCACCTCCCGCGGCTTAAGGCCGACCTGAAAATAGTCGTTCAAAAACAGGCCTATTTTGTCGAAAATCGAGTATGCGGACCGGAACGCTGATCGTAGATCTTCGGTGCAATGCCCCAAGACCTGGTATCCTTCCCCACCCAGCATCAGAACATCGCGCATCACAAAATCCGGATCATCCTGATGCACCGCCCGATAAAGCCGATAACGGGCACTGACGTATTCCTGCTTCAATAAATTGAAGTACGAAGGGAATCGCGCTGGTTCGTCGACCTGATAAGTGTGGCTCGGCAGGTGCAAAACGTCGCTCGCGGCCACGCTTTCCGTGTAGGCTTCATTGAGCGGGTTCAGGAACAAACGCTCGCGCAAGCACCAACGTCTATACGAACGCTCTTCACCGGTACTACCCAATGACCATTGGGTAGTATCAAACTGTTCGTCGTATTCCGCCTCGGTTAGGAACCTAACGACTCGCTCGCGTTCTTCTGTCAGCCCAAGAGCGATTGAGGCACGATCGCCACTTTCCCAGACTGCGCATTCGTCGAGTGCCGCGTCAAATGACGACCGAGCGGCCGCTAACAACATGACGGTATGACCTCGGTCATAAACCGTGCTCGCAAAAAACGCCATTCCTTTCGCCCGGTTGGCGAGGGCTTTGGCAAATTGTGGTTCGATCTCCAACGCCTTCCCCCATTGCTCGTTAGCAGCAATGGGACGGCCCAGCGAATTTAAACGGTTTGCGAGATTGGTCCGAATTTGGCAGGCGACGACGGGGTCTATCGAATCGAATGATGGTTCGCTGATAGCCCGACGAAGGCATAGCAGATTGTTTACACCGTCGGATTGTTCCCAGTCCCAAACGTCCGTGGCTGCGTCGTGTTTGAGCGAGACGATGCCATAGTATGTATTGGACTGGTAGTAGAGGAGGAGAACCCGGTCAATACCTTCGGCGGCATTCAACCGTCTCTCGCATTCATCACCGAGTCGGCGTAAAGATTTTTCGTCGCCCGCATCGGATGCGGCATCAATCGCCTGAGCTAAATCTTCAAGAGATCGCATGGGTAGTCGCCTTGGTTACGAAGATTTACCTTCTATCTTGCTGGCATTAGCTGTGGGTCCAGGTGGATAATTGCCGCGATCCGCCGCGCGGCGTCGGTAAAGTGCTGCGCCTCTTCCGGCCGCAGAGCGCGATCCAGAACCCTGCTCTCGCGGTATGACAGCCACTTCTTGAGGACCTGGTAGCCGCCGAGTTGGTAGTCTCAAACAGCGGTGGGAACGTTGCGCCAGTAGGCCCGCTCATTCAAGTACACGTCGAAGGTGGTCTCGCCCAGCGCGGATATCGCGTCGCCAAGGGCGGTCCGCTCGACGGCGACGTAGTCGCGCTCCATGACCCGCCCCTGGCCGGGCATGACGGCGTCGCCCTGCCCAAAGTGTCCCCACCCTGCGGACACTGCGAAGTCGTCGCCCGCCATGTTGCCGCCGTCTGTGGTGGCGGGGACGGCGATGGAGGCCAGTTCTGGCCGCAGCGTTCCGGTGGTCACGCCGTCCACGTCCGCGTCGCAATCCAGCAGGGCCGCCATTTCCCGCCCTCGCGCCGCCGATGCCGTCAGTTCCGCCGCCGCGCCCTCGGCGTCACCATCGAGCCAGCCTGGCAGCGGGATGCGCGGCCACTCCATCCGCAGCGCGCCGGCGTTTGCCGTCCGGTACGCCGGGTTGTGCAGCACGGCGACAACGTGGTGGAACAGGTCCTCAACGCCCAGGCCCAGCCGGCCCAGATAGCCCTCCGCCCGCTCTGACAGGTTCGGCCGGCGTTGCGCGCCACCCGCGGCGGCCAGCCCCTCCTCCCGCTCCCATGCGGGTATGCACGTCGCTCCCCGGTCCATCAGGTCAAGGCAACCAAGGTTTGAAATGACTTGCAACGATCCCCATTCCCTGCGCGGTTTCTGCTGAGCCACCAGCCACAGGTTCCCCTCGAAAACGTGCGGCTTGTAATCGGTGCGGGGGCGATCCAACAGTGTGCCATCCGCGTCCCAGTAGAGCCAGCGATTGTCGAACGGACGGTAGGCATAGCGGACAAACCCATCCTCAGGCGGCCCACCCCGTTTGAGCAGCGCATCTCGCACCCCCCGTGCGTTGAACCGCGCTGACGATTTCATCACCCCCGGATAACGGCGGTCGATCTCGTCGTGGCTCAGATCGTCGTTGAAGTAGTCGCCCACCCGCCGCTGCAGCCGGTCAAGGTCAATGTTAACCAGAAAACCGTCCCGGCTGGTTTTCACCCCCGGGAACGATGTCGGAAACAGCTCGGGCAGCGCGGGCCAGTCCTGCCAGCCGTCGTTCACGACCATGGGCTTGAACGGCAGGCCGAGGGAGAGGCTGGATTCCAATGGTGAATAGCCTGAATCAATGTGGGGCGCATCAAGACTGTCCAGCAGAGCCTGACGTCTTTCGCTGGCCCTCGCCTGGTGGAAATCGCGGTACAGGATGCGCTTCTCCATTGATTCAGCGACCGGTGCCTTGGACAACAGTGTGATGCTGGTGCCCACCTTGATGCCGGGAGATTGGCCCTGCAATGCGAAGACAGTTTCGCTGGTGTGCCCGTTGGGCGCGTACTCTGAAATGATGCGGTCGCCGTGGAGATTGTCGATGCGGATGGCGTCGAAGGCGTCGAGGTAGCGTTCGCGCATGCCGGTGAAGGACAGGCCGTCCAACCATGAGTAGTTGGAGATGAAGCAGACCACGCCCTGGCCGGTCTTTTCGGCGATGCGCCGCTCCGCCATGCGGAAGAACCGGACGTAGAGGTCGTTGAGTCCCTGTCCCTCGGGCCGCCGCACCTGTTTGGTGGTGCGGTAAGCTTGGGACAGCTCGCGTTCCTCGTCCACGGCCATGCCGGCGAAGCCGTTGTAGGGCGGGTTGCCGAGGATGACCAGGACGGGAGTTTCCTGCTTCACTCGATCGGCTCGTTCCCGCTCCTGCTCAAGCTCCGGGAAGGGCAGAGGCTTCTGCACCGCGGGTTCCCAGCCGGAGAGGGCGTTGGTGAGGAAGACGCCGGCGCGTTCGTCGCCGTCATCGGACAACGGGGCGTCCAGTTCCTGCATGGTGAGACCGACCTGCAGGTGAGCCACCACGAAGGGGGCGGGCATGATCTCGAAACCGAAGACCCGCTGGGTAGCAGCCTGCTTCACCTGTGCGCCGGTAAGGGCGCCGAGGCCCTTGCCCTCCAGGTTTGCTGCGATGCGGCGCAGAACCTCAGCCAAGTACGCGCCGGTGCCGCAGCAAGGGTCAAGCACGTACACGTTCTCGCCGGCCAGCCCGTCGGGGATGTCGAGGTCTTCCTTGAGGGCTTTGTCCACGCGGGCGACCATGTAGCGCACGACCTCGGCGGGGGTGTACCAAACGCCCAGTTGCTTGCGCAGGTCGGGATCGAAGGCCTGCAGGAAGGGCTCATAGAAATAGGCCACCGCCTCGCCCTCGCCGAACCTGGTAAAGAAGGCATCGCGTTCCACGCGGTTGAGCGCGGTGGCCGTCCAGTCCAGCACTTCCACCAATCCCAAGGGTTGCAAGCGTCCCGGGTCGGAAAGCTGCTGGAACAATGCGCGCAGCACCGGAGCGCGCAGATGCCAGACGGCGCCGTGCCAATCGAAAGTGCCGGTCGGTGGTGGCGTCTGCCGACTCCACAGCACCCAGGCGGAAAAGACGCCGTAGAAGAGGGTCTGCACCAGCGTGGACCGGAAGAAGGCCGCACCCCGGGCGCCTTCGAACTTCACGCCCAGCGATTCTTCCAGCGCCTGCCGTAATGTTGCCAGAGGTGCCGCATCGCCGTCCCGTTCGACTCGGGCGAGCCCATCGCGAGCGTAGGATGCCAGCAGCCACGCGACATCCCTGGGTTCGGCCAGCGAAGCGGCGTGGGACAGCACGCGGGTGAGGTACTCGCCCAACCCGGGGCCAACCTCGTTGGCGAAGGCCCGCGGATGTTCCAGCTTCGCATCGAACTGTGAAGCCGAATCCGCCAGCCGCAATGACTCCAGGCGCACCGGGTGGCCGGATTTGTCCTCGCCAACCAAGACGAAGTCGCGGGCGTTGGTGACCAGCACCTGCCGGTAACCCTGCCAGTAGCCGGCCACCTGGTCGCTCTCGGCGGTTAGCCAGGCGTCGACGGCGATGGGCTTGACCTCGATGACGCCGCGCTCGGGCTTCTGTCCCGACTTCGGCTTGCCTTTCTGCACCTGCTGGGTGGTGTACAGGCCAAAGTCAGGGTGCCCGACCCCCTGGTCCGCCAGTTCCTGGACGCAGAACACCTTGGGCCTCAGCGCGTCGCCCACCGCGTTCAGCAGGTTGGCGAGCGGCACGTACAGAGATTTTTCATCGGTGGCGCCGCCCGAAGTCTGTACCAAGCGCAAGTGGCTGAAGTATGCCTCGACGGCTTGGGTGAACTTACTGCCTGCCATAGCGATCCAATTATCCCTCTGGTATGAGGAGAGCCTCTACCTGCGGACGCAATTCGTCCATCACTCTCGCGAAGGATGGAAGATTCGTTATCAACAGGCCAAGAGAATTCTCCCAACCCTCTTCCACATCGTCCACTATACGCTGGTCGAAGAAATCCTCGGGTCCTTCGAAATCAACGTTCCTCAGCCTGCACTTGTTACGGAGGCGGGCACGGAAGTCGACCAGATCCAGGCGATCCCAGTAATGGCCGAGGACCCGCCAAAGGTCGTAGTAGTCCCGCGCCCGGTTACGCATCCACCCTCGGTTCTCCAACCGCGCCAATTGTTGCCGGGTCGCCCGCAGCTTCTCGGCCACCACCTCCGTTGGAGAATAGACTTGCAATTCAGCCTCTAGAGGTTCCCCGTAGTCATGAATCACCCTGCGCCGTTCCACTGGCCAAGCAATTTGCTCATCCGCGGTGATCTCGACTTTGATCGGAATATCCGGCCGCGGATGCCACGGCAGTCTGGCCCGAATGAAAAACGCCTCCTGTCCACCGGGGTGTGGGCTGTTCTCGACATGGCGCTCGCAGTGCATCTCCACCTGGGCATATTCATCAAGCAACCTGCGGGCCTCATCGCACGCCCGTACGATGGCCTCCGTTAAATCATCCCCCGTTGGAACGCCCTCCAATCCAGAGAAGTCCAGGTCCTCCGAGAAACGATAATCTCCGAAGTAGCACTTCTTGAGCGCCGTTCCGCCTTTGAAAACCAGCGTCTCCCTCAGCTCCGGCACCGCGCTGATACCGGCCAACACCCAGGAGAGCAGGTAGTCCCGCTCGACGACATAGGATTGCAGGCCCAGGTCCCGCCATGCTTGCTGCAGGCGAATACGCAGCGGCCTCATGTGCCCGTCATCCCCGGCAAGTTCTCCTGAAGCATCCACCGATTGTTGTACGCACCCTTTCTGGGACCGTTTGGATCAAGCTTGCGGTGCCCCTTGATGGGAAGAGCAGCCAATTTGTCGAGCTGAGGAGCTTCACAACCCTGGTGTTCCAGGATCCACCCCGCTCGCTTGGCGACGGCGGGACTCAACCGCTGAGCGTATTCGGTGATCCGGTTAATGTTGAGCTGGTTCAAAGCCTCCCCGAAGGCGTGGATCACCTCGCCGAAACCACCACAGTGTTGCGGCATGGCGAGACCGTCCAGCAGAGTCCGCTCCAGATTGGTGATCGACACACGGGCGTCGCCGACCCAGATCCGCTCAACACCGAAATAGCGCTCCGGCCGCACCTGCACGAACCGGTACACCGTACCGTTCACTGGATAACCGTCCCTGCCTTCGGCGCTCTCCGAAGTCCGCTTTCGCGGCACGGAGACATCCGTAGTGGTGAGGACGAATACGTGCCGCGGGATCTGCTCCGTCAAACCATGGTGGTTCAGGGCCGTCCAATGGGAGATGGCTGCAGGCTGAACCAACGCCATGGCCACCTCGTACTCGTGAACGGCTGCGATGCCGGGAACCGGCGAAGACAGAGCATAGAGCCCACGCCGCAAGGGGACGATCCAGTCATTGCGCCGCAGGTGGTACAGAGCTTCGTCAACGTAGGCGTCATTGACACCGGCCCTGGGAGCCAGTTCCCTCGCCCGGTCTGTCGTGAAGATGCGATCACCCTCATAGGCGAGGATCCTGACCAGTTCGATCCCAGCCAAGGAGCGCTTTGGCTTCGTAGTGGCCATCTGATAACAATCCTGAATGCGTGAGTGGCCTTCTCAAGATTACAGCTTTCATACCGTATATCAAGGCCAGTGTCCTATTTAAGCCTGATGATTACTATACCTAACAGGCCGCTCTCATGCCACGGTCAGGCCAATTGCGCCGCATCCTCTCATGCATTACATTGCTCGCGGTGAAACACGCGGCGCTGCTGGCCGATCGCCGACAGTCCCTGAATGACGTGGCAGCTTATCGCGTCGCTCGACATCTATGAACTTCCCGAAGGGTTGATGAAATGCAAACCTCTATCCTGACCCCCCAGGAGATCTTCTTCAAAATCGTGCGCTACGAGGTCCCGGTTTTCCAACGCCCATACATCTGGACCAAGGATGACCAATGGGAGCCGTTGTGGGAAGACGTTAGCGATATGGCCGAGGCCGTCATCGAAAACGGCGAGGCTGGCCGCCACTTCATGGGCGCGATCGTTCTGCAGCAGAGATTGAACCCGATACAGGGGATCGAAACCCGCATCGTTGTCGATGGACAACAGCGGCTCACCACTCTGCAGTTGCTCATCGACGCGGTCCAGGAGGTGTTCGAGCGTGACGGCTACCCAGGGCCTGCAGTGCGCTTGGATTCTCTGGTCAATACACCAGAGGCATTTCGTGGAAACAGCCCCGATCTGGCCTACAAGGTTTGGCCGACCACTTTTGACCAGGCTGCGTTCCGCCACGCGATGAGCAATGAACTCTCCAGTGACGCGTATAAGAATTCCCGTATCGTTGCCGCGCACGACTATTTCAAAAACAAAACCGAGCAATGGCTGTCGGCTTTTCCCGAGAATGACGGAAGGCGCAACACCGCCGCCGATGCGCTGGACAGCGCGATCCGCAACTACCTCGAGCTGGTCGTCATTGAACTGGGAAACAGCGACGATCCACATGTGATCTTCGAAACGTTGAACGCTCGCGGCACCCCATTGCTGCCATCCGACATGATCAAAAACCAGATTCTGCACAAGGCCGGTGTCATGGGTGAAGACGGCGGGGATCCGGAAGCGGCGGAGGCAGATCGCCTGTGGCCGTTCGCCGGTGACTGGTGGCGCGGCGAGATCGGGCGCGGCCATCAGAGACGGCCACGCATCGATGTTTACCTCAACAACTGGCTGACCCTCCGCAATCAATCGGAAACCAAGGCCAACAACGAATTCGCCACTTTTAACGACTACGTGGACGCGGCCGAAAAGAACGGCGAAACCGTTCGGGACATTGCTACCGACATCGGCCGACTGGGCGAGATTTACAGCCAAATCGACCAGCGGAGCCTGCCTGATATTGAACCGTTTCTCTACCGTCGTCAGGTCATGGGCGTCGGTGTGGTGATACCCGCTCTGCTCTGGCTGCTGTCGTCAGACGTGCCGAAGCACCAATTGCTGAAAAGCCTCACCGCGTTAGAAAGCTACCTCGTGCGACGCATGGCTTGCGGGATGTCAGCCCGAAGCTACGGGCAACTGTTCATCGGGCTCGTGGCCGAGCTGGACAAGGCCGGTCCCGACCAGGCCGGCGAAACCATTGTGCAATACTTGGGCCGCCAAACCGCGTTTGCCAACCAGTGGCCGAACGACCAGACCCTATTGGATACGTTCGTCTCGGAGCCGCTTTACTGGTCATTGACCGCGGGACGCCTCAACCTGATCCTGCAGGGTATTGAGGGCAACCTGCGTACAGTCTGGGCAGAATCCCAAGCCGTGCCTCGCAGTTTGCACATCGAACATGTCATGCCCCAGGGTTGGCAAAGCGATCGCTGGCCTTTGCCCGAAAATGATAATGAAGACGCCACGATTGCGAGGCGCAACCGATTGATTCATTCCATCGGTAATCTGACCCTGGTCAATCAACGCCTCAATTCCGCATTATCCAACGCCCCGTGGCACGAGAAGCGCGAGACCCTGGATAAACACACGGTATTGTTCCTCAACAAAGACCTGCTGGCCAACTCCCCGTCAGGTTGGGACGAGACCACCATCGCCGACCGGGGGAAGCGTCTCCACCAAGCCGCGGTAAGGGTTTGGCCTCACGCTGCGTCTATTCGCTAACCGTGCCCGCGTTACACCCTCCAATTTGTTCGTCTTCGGGCGCCAGACACCTCCGGTCCGACATTCGCACTGGCACCCTTAGCTTACCCATCGGGCTCGAAAACCAATTTCGGCACCACAACCTCCCAAGAATCCGCACCAAGGTTGACCTGAAACTGGGGCGTAGAGCGCTCCCGGTCTTACCTAAGCATCGCCAAGGCGGTCGCGAACCCGCAACGAATACCGGATGGTCTTCATGTACCGTCTTCTGGGTCCAATAATTGGATCAGGCCCCAAACCTCTTCCGCATCAATTCGCCCCGCCTCTACGCGTACGGCACCAGATCCGATCGGCCCTCCTGATCTCGTTTCCCAGTCATCGAGAAGCTCGACGTTCTCCACGACCGCACCTTGCTCGTCGTGGAACGCCTCGGTGACTGCGCTTGTGTCCGGGACCCTCATGTTGCGGTGGAAACGAACATCGAGGGCTGCCGCTGCTGGGTTCCAGGATGAGCCGATGATCCTGAGTTTGGCTTCCGGAAGGTCGTCGGGTATCAACCGCATTTGCGCGCTGTTCAGATTACGTCGTTCATCGGCAGTGAACCCCATTGAGCACCGCAGAAACCATGCCGGTGTGTCGGTATGGTGCAGGCTGGCACGTAGCGTTGCTTCTCTGCTCGCATCGGGCGCGATTCGTTCCCGAACGCGCTCAACGGCGGCAAACGTTAGACCGCCTTCCTTGGTGGACTCCTCCACAAAAACGGGCACGAACATATCCGGAAAGAAAGCCAGAGCTGCGGCAACCTTGTCGACCAGAATCTCTTCTGGCTCGGGACGTTCAACTTTGGTCTGACGCAACGCGAAGGTGAGCTGCGAACCCTCCAACAGACGGTGGGCAAGCTCATGCCATTTGCTGAAATATCGGCGGAACTCATGCCACCCTTCGCAATTGATGACCGCCAAGTACGCCGGCTCCCAGGGTTGTCGGTTGACACGCAAAACGGTGGCTGCGTCGGTATCGTCGCCAAACTCGCCGCGTAAAGCCGCAAACGTCGGCCGTTCTCTGGCCTCCATCCGGTTGAGCAAGGCGTCCATGTCGGCGGGTCCTCGGACTTCTTCGAAGCGCACGTCCAGCGACATCGCGAAATGGTCCACCAGTTGGCTCAGTGTCTCCGGCTCGCCGTGAGTCACCATCCAATCGCGAAGTTGGTTCAGACATTGGTCAATGATGGCCGGTTCCAAGTCCCTGGAACCGCTCAACCCCAGTTGGTTGGCCGCCCGCCGGAGCACCTCCTGATAGGTCTCGCCGTTTCCGGTGCTCACTTTGCATCCTCGATGAACGGACTAACTGCTTCGTATAGGGATCGCCACGCTTCCTTGTTTTTACGTGCTCCAGTCCTACTGCCACGCCGAGCTACGATGGAACGGTCCACGTCCAGGAGTATTCGGGTTTGGCGGAAACTCAACCCCAGTTCTTCGGCCACTTCGCTAAGTTCCGTTGGGATTTCGACTGACCGGGGCTCGTCGATTCCGGGGCTCGATCCTCCGCGAAGGAGATAGTCAACGGAAGCGCCCAAAGCATCAGCCACTTGCAGCAGTCGTTTGCCGCTGATCCCCGAGCGGTCGTGTTCGACCTCCCAGAGAAAGCTTTTGGACAACCCCGCCTGTTGAGCCAGACCTTCCAAGGTCAGCCCTTGCTGCGTACGGACGTAGTTGATCCGTTGCCCCACCGTCTCTGGTTGCTGGGACATAACGATCTCCTAGACTGGGTTGACGTATCGAAATACCGAATTTATACTTGTATCTCGATACGACTGGTTTCGGTATTTCGGTTCTAATTCTATTTGTAGCGTGCGTTCGACGCAACCTTATCACCCGGATAACCACTCCACTGCACGCCCTCGGGTGCGGGGCACACAAATAATTCGTACGGGGGCCCAATGGGACCAAATCTCCACCGAATGCTGCGCGCGATAGGCGTAGTACGCGATGCCGATCGCGGTTCTCCCAAGGTTGGTCTTCACGGTCCAGTTTTCATCTCATACAGACAAAGTGACGGTACCGGTCTTGCCGTGGAGACTGCTTGGGCACTGCGGGCCGCCGGCGTGCCCGTATGGCACGACCAGAGCGATCTGCCGCCTGGCGAAACCAATCGCAGATTGGCCGAAGCGCTCGAATCCGGCCTATCAGGGGCTGTGCTGCTGGTTACGCCCGAAATCAAGAACTCGAAGATCATACGTGAAATCGAGCTACCGCGACTGCTGGAGCTGGCCAAAGACGAGGAGTTCACCTTTTCGGTGCTGTCTTCGGTGGAACGCGAACCCGGTAAATTGGATTACTCTGCGCCCGACCGACTCCTCAGACAGCGTCCTGGAACGCTGAGCGCTCTCAAACAGGACCCGGTTGGTGCTCCAGCGCAGCGAGCGGAGGCGGCTCACGCCCAGGCACGCCGGCGTTTGGAGGCGGTGCGGCCGGCCGTGGAATCTGCCGGGCGTGTCGTCACTATTGACGTGCAGACCCGCATTTCTCCTTCTGCGACGCGGGTGGACGCAGACCTGGTTCTGCGTCTGCGGCCGCCGTCAGTAGGAGACCGGCGGCCAAACAGGGAGGGGCTGCAGGACCTCGCGGTTTTCCTGGCCGATTTCCCCCAGTTGCTTGCTGTTGCTGGCGCCGAACACGCCGTGGTGCGGGGTGGCGCCCACCTAACCGTCGCGTGCGCGCTGGGAGCGGCAATGCCCACCACTCTGTTGGGGACCGTGAATATAGTGGATACAGGAGGCAACGCGTGGAGGCTGTCTGGCAATGCACCCGCTCCCGTAGGACAGAACAAGCTGCTCGCCGTTTCGCCCTCCACTCTGCCTCCGTCGTCGAACGGCCCGTTGTTGATCTATCTGGATATGCTGGCGCAACCGAGCGACGCCGCTTTTGATGCACTGGCTGCGGAAGGTGCCGACGGGTTCTCCGGTGCATTCCAGATCCGAACGGTCAAGGGCGGCGATCTGGCACCTGAGGATGCAGCTGCCCTCGTAGGCGAAGTTTCACAAATCATCAGAGGGTTGGCGGGACGGCACCGCACCACGGAGGTGCATTTACTGTTGCGATGCCCTTGGCCGGTCGCGCTCCTCGTTGGCCGTGCGCTCAACACCATGAGGGTTCACCTTTACGAATGGGAGGATGGCCCGGACGATTTCGGGAACATTGCTGAGCCGCGGTACCTGCCCAGTTTGGTGGTCCGATCGGGCGCTGGCGGCGGCCCTATTGAAAGAGTCTCTCTGCCTGTTCGCACGTAGCAGCATTGCTAGGAGGCACGACAGCTATGGCGAGACCTCTCACTCCGGCGATATCGCACAACCACAGGCGCGGAGTGTTCCCATGCCGTCTCGAGATGCAGAACATACTGCTCGATGGTCGCCAGCTGGCGCTCCTGACTGCGCAACCGGGCCAATAACGGATACGCACCCGGGTCTGCCCGGGCATTCTCACGGAAGGTCAAAATATGTCTAGAGAACACGTAGGACACCAGGACATTGTCCGGTTCGCCCAAGAGAGGGTGAACCTGCCACGGGATAGAGCAAGCGAGTACCGTGCGCAAGCGCGGCGGCTCCGCGAACGGCTCGATACGTATGTGAGCGAGCATCCGGACTTCACACTGAAGAAAATGCTGCTGTCTGGCAGCATTGCCAAGGGCACCGCGCTCCGTTCGTTGAACGACATCGACCTGGCGTGCTACATCAGCGGCGCCGAGGCTCCTGGCGATGTTGCGGAATTGCTCGATTATCTGGCCGACCGCCTGCGCACCGCCTTCCCGAACTTCAAACCCGATCAAGTTCAGCCCCAGACGTATTGTGTCAAGGTTTCGTTCCGTGGCACGGGACTGGACGTGGATGTGGTTCCAATCCTCTACGACGGAGATCCGGACTGGTACGGAGAATTGGTCAACCAGGAGGACGGTTCTTTCCTGCGGACCTGCATACCCAGGCACCTCGAATTCATCGGCAAGAGGAAGGCCGGCCAGCAAACCGACTTCGCCCAAGTGGTGCGTCTGGTGAAGTTCTGGGCGGGTGAGATCAAGCGGGAACGACCGGACTTCCGGTTCAAGTCCTTCATGATCGAGATGATCCTTTCGCGCCTCTGCGATGAGGGGTTGGATTTCACCGATTATCCGGAGGCACTCCAGCATTTCTTCACCTACATCGCACGCAGCGACTTGCGCGAGAAGATCCTGTTCACTGATTACTACCGCGCCAGGTCAGTCGGCCAGTTTCACGAGCCAGTGCAGATAATCGACCCGGTCAACGAGGATAACAACGTGGCGAAGTTGTACTCGGAGGCCCAGGCCGACGCGATTGTGGATGCGGCCCTTGAGGCGGGAGATGCCATTGATGCCGCCCTGGCTGCGCCTACGAAAGGCGAAACGGTCGGCTACTGGCGCAAGGTATTCGGATCTTCATTCCAAGCTTGAGAGGCACGATGACATACAGTCAAACTTTCACCCAGACTTCGACCTTCACCCGCACTCATGCCCGGCACATGGCCGCCAAGGTTGCTGCTGACCTCAAGAGGATGCAGCGATTTTACGGAGAACCGTCCGACAACGACATCGCCGACTTTGAAGTCGAGGTGATCGAGCTATTGAAGGACGGCTATCTTGGAACGGTGACTTACGGTTTCAGGCGAAACGGTTACTGGACTGAGCCTACGGTGCAATACACTGCCCGGGAACTGGCGGGTAGCACTGCTGCTGATGATGACCCGGGCCGTGTCAATCCCAAGGCCGACGTTCGCGGAGCGACTTTTTACAGTTATCTGACCTACAGCCGCACTTGGGATTCGTTGACCGACTCGCAACGGAAGGCTGTCAAGGACCGGCTACCAGTCAAACGCACTGGCGCACGCATTGCCTCGATGAAAATGGTACTCACGCTGAGTAGTTGCTTCAAATAAAACGCTACCAAAAAGTCCGGATGGAATCGCGTGGTCGGAGGCATCAGCAACATTGAAAAGCAGGAATTGTTGGCGACGGTCAGAGACCCTCGCCGGGAGGTGTCCAAGAGAGACAAGAGCCGGGTCCTCGACGAGTTCATAGCGGTTACTGGTCGCCACCGGAAACACGGCGACCGGTTGCTGACACAATTCCGCGAAGGCTGTGAATTGATATAATCGCAGCAGTTGGAATCAAAGACGGAACGAAAGCGAACCAGTGGAGAGTGTCGGTGATGAATCTGGGGCCGCTGCTCGGTGATTTCCACCTGGAGAAGGTGCGCCTGGGTCCGGCTTGGGCTAACGTTGAAATATCCTTCGGCCAGAGCGACCAGGACGCCGCCTGGGAGCTGTACGTTGAGATGCTGCTTAGAATCGTCACCCAGCCGTTGCCGGCTCAGGACGGCGACGAGAAGACCGCCCTGGACAGTATCTATGCCCTTTTCCCAATTACCCGCGAGATACTACGGCGCAGAGGCAGAGGGACGATAGCATTCAGCAAAGTCGCCATACCGGTGCTAAACCAAGTTGTACGGCCTTTTACTGCCAAATGGCACCGGGAATCCTTGGCGGGAGCCTTTGATGACCCCGGCAAGCGGATGGAGTTCCGTGAAGAGTTGGCAGTTCTGCAGGTTGACCTGCAGAATTACAATCGGTTACTGGCGCAAATTGCTGGCGTTGAAGATTTAACGGATCTGGAATTGGTCACGGGCATGGCTGATGGCTCAGACTAAAAGACACAAAGTTTTCGTCTCCTATCATCACGAGCGAGACGAGGAATGGAAAGACCGCTTCGTACGCATGATGGGAGACCGCATGGTGGACCAGTCGATTGATGTCGGAGATATCGTCGATACGAACTTCCCCACCGAGGATACTCTCCGAAGAATTCGCGAAGAGTTCATATCGCAAGCCACCGTGGCGGTGGTGTTGGTCGGCCCCTGCACCTGGCAGCGGAAATTTGTAGACTGGGAGATCGGCGCCGCCCTACGGGATACGACGATGAACCCGCGGTGCGGACTCCTAGGCATTTTGCTGCCCAACCATCCGGACTTCGGGAAGCCTAGCTATAACGCTCGGCTGATACCCCCGCGGCTGGCCGATAACTGCTCTGATGTCAAACCTTTCGCGAGTATCGTAGATTGGCTTGGTCGTAAGGGAGCTGATGACATTCAGGGCGAAATTCACCAGGTGTTTAGGCGAAGGAGAGAACAACCCGATCCCGACAACAGCAGAGCTCCGTTCGGGAGCAACTGGAACCGGTCCTGTGCCGCAGGGTGGCAGGATTAGGCCGGCTATAGTACAAAACGCCTGCGCCGAAAGGAAGGAATGATAATTCATGGCGGAACAAATCAGAAACGTGTTCATCAGTCATAAGCACGAGGACGATGATGGCCTACGGGAAATCAAGCGACTAGTGGCGCAACATGGCATGACCTGGCGAGACTATTCGATCACGGCGGACAACCCGAACAACGCCCACAACGAAGACTATATCAAGTCGCAGATATTGGCGCCGCGCATACGCCAAGCGGGTTGCCTGGTCGTCTACGTATCGGAGAAAACCAGGAACAGTGACTGGGTGAACTGGGAAATTGAATACGCCGCACAACAGGGGAAACGGATCGTGGGGGTATGGGCTCGTGGAGACCGCGATTGCGAGTTGCCCGAGGCTCTTGACGACTATGCAGATGCCCTGGCGGGGTGGAACGGAGAGAGCATCATAGGAGCCATCAACGGCACATCGGACGATTCGTACAAGGAGGATGGGGACCCTGAAGACTACCGGAACATAGAACGGTATGTCTGCCGGTGACTGGTGGACCGATGCCGAGAGTATATTCTTACGTGGTGGACCGGGATTACGGGTTCGCGCCAAACCCTTTTCACGGTTTTTGTACGCTGGCAACCTGCAAGCCCAAAATACGCCGGTACGCTGAGGTGGGAGACTGGGTGATCGGAACCGGTTCGGCGTATAGAAACAGGACCAGGCACATTGTTTATGCAATGCGCGTCACCGAGACCATGTCGTTCGACGAATATTGGAGGGATCCACGGTTTCGCGCCAAGCGGCCCAATTTGAGAGGCAGGACGAAGCAGGCGTTCGGGGACAACATTTATCACCAGGCTCCCAACTCAGGCCTATGGCTTCAAGCTGATTCACACCACAGTTGTGCCGACGGAACTCAGAATCCCAAGAACATATCCCACGACACGAAGGTGGACCGGATCCTGATCAGCGACGATTTCATCTACTGGGGCGGTCACGGCGCGGAGATACCGAGGTTTCATGGAACGGACATATGCAAAATCGGTCCGGGCCACAAGTGCCGTTTTCCCGACCCAGTCGTCGCCTCTTGCATTGAATGGCTGCGTTCCTTCCGGGAGAGGGGGGTCTGCGGGAAACCGCTCAGGTGGAATTAGGCATTAAAAATATGCCTCGGATCTGTCGACTGGTCAAGTACATAGATTGGCTCAGAAAGCCCTGTGGCAACGGTTCCCGGGCCCATGGGTAGCACGATGGGAGGTAAGGTGGTATGCACCTTGATGAATACCAAAAGTTGGCTAACAATACCGATCAGCAACCCATCGATGGAGCCGTGGATCCGAACTCGTCGAATATGCTGGTTCCGTTGTTGGGCATGGTGGGCGAATTGGGGGAGCTCCTGGGCGAGTACAAGAAATGGCTCAGGGACGGCGAGGCCTACCACCTGTTTCCCGAACGGGCTCGAGAAGAACTGGGCGACCTTTTATGGTATCTCTCGAACACCGCCACGAAATTTGGCCTCTCCCTGGAAGACATCGCCCACCACAACTTGGGAAAAACGGGGAATCGGTGGTCTCCTCAGTCAGCCGGAGTCGTGGGTCACCGGCTGTTCGACGAAGGATTTCCGCCAGCGGAGCGCCTGCCCAGGCACATGGACGTGACGATCAATGAAGGTGGCTCCAAGATGGTCAAGATGTTCATCGCCGGTAAACAGGTGGGGGATGATCTGCGGGATAACCGGTACGAGGATGACGGGTACCGCTTCCACGACGTTTTTCACCTGACTTACGCCAGCGTACTGGGTTGGTCTCCTGTATTGCGTGCACTGCTGCGACGGAAAAGGAAAAGCAACCCGGCGGTGGACGAGGTGGAAGACGGCGGCCGAGCCCGCGTCATAGAGGAAGGCATCGCCGCCATGGTCTTCAGCTACGCGGAGCGGCGCAATTTTCTGGAAGGAGCCGAGGGCGTGAACTACGAATTGCTTCGGACCATCAAAGACATGACGGCCCACCTGGAGGTAGGTTGCCGGACCGAAGGGGAGTGGGAGAGGGCAATCATGGAAGGGTTCCGGCTCTGGGGGCAAGTCCGTGCTCTGGGAGAAGCGCAACTCCACGCTGACTTGGAACGTGGCACCATCGAACTGACGACATCACAATTGTAACCAGGGCCTATCCACCAGAGCACGGCGCGTTTCAGAATCTTGCTGCAGGGCATGACATCGCGCGCTCCATCAATCTGCGCCAGTCGCCGTGCCCGCTATGAGTAAGTTTCGCCACGCCGACTTTTGGCTGGCTTGTCCCAGATAACTTTCACCAATTGCCAACAGGTTAACCCGGCAACCACGGCGGTGGCCCCAGTAGCGCCACTCAACGTGACTAATAACACAATCCAACCCCAACCTTTGACCCATTCTGGCACCGTGATCTCGGGAGGAGCATCACGTACATTCAAGATGGCGGCAACGGACACGCTTAGTATGGTAACCGCTAGCAGGAAAATGCCGAACATCACCACAGGTTGAATGTAATCTCGAATTCTCCCAATTTCGAGTTCGAAGCGCTGCCGGTGTTGGCTCTCGCGTTCTTCAGCATCCTCACGAAGCTTTCGGTCCATCTCCTCAGACCGGTCATTGATACTGGTCGCGTATGACCAGCTAGCGTCCTTCTGGTCAGTCAAACCGCGCTTCAGAACTTCCCAAGTATGGTCCTTGGGGAATTTTGAGCAATCCACGTGCGTTGTGACTTCGTTCAGTTCGAAAGTGAACACGGGCGCCCCCGGCAAGATCTTGATCGGTTTGTTACCCAGATTGGCCACCCTGATGTACAACCTCTCGCCAGAACGTTGTTGCCCGTAACATGGGTCCACCTGTATGCCCATCAGCCCGGTCAGCCCTTTGAGGGCATATTCCAAACGAATACCGATTTTGCCAACCAAGTTGTCCGGCATCAGGAGCTCTTCCTTGGTCGAAAGGACCGCTATCCTGCCCGGGCCGATTTCGATGTAAGTTCCCGGGAATGGGTTGTCTTGCTCGTAGAATATGCCGTCGATCATCAACTGGTTGTTAGCGACCCTGAGGGCATAGGAAGCCTCCTTAAGGCCAGTCCCAACCCAGGTGTCAGGTTTGAAGATCTCGGGGTCGTCCGTGTTTTCCAAGCGCTGTTGAATATCGTCACCGCTCAAGACCATGTCTGCTCCTATGTTCTGGTTCTGCTGATGAACGACAATAAGTCCTGCCGGTCGCGACGACTACTTTTGCCGGTCGAGATGAGGTAAATCATCCGGTACGGAGGTACCGGATTGATCACAGACCGACAAGTCGCACTATTGAGGCGGAAACTTATGGAAGGAAAGACTCAGGAGACAGCAGCGGCCAAGGCTGGAATGAGCGTGCGCTCGGCACGGAAATGGCAAAGCGGCCCGTTGCCGTCGGAAACCAGGCAAGAGCGCCAGTGGCGCACCCGGCCCGATCCCTTCGACGGGGTGTGGGAGGAAGAGATCGAGCCCCTGCTGCAAGGAGAAGCGGCGGGCAAGCTGAAGGCAACGACAATTATCGAGTGGTTGGAGGAGCAGCATCCCGGCCGGTTCAGCGCTTCCCAGCTGCGCACACTGCAACGACGATTACAGGATTGGCGGGCGCTAAACGGTCCGGATCAGGAGGTGTACTTCCCCCAGGAGCATCCACCCGGCCGGGAAGCCCAGTTCGACTTCACCCACGGCAGTTCCCTGAAAGTGACTATCGCCGGTCAGCCCTACCGCCACCAGCTGTTCCAACTGATCCTCAGCCACTCGGGGTGGCGCTACGCGGAGCTCGCCGCCGGCGAGACCTTCCTGGCGTTGCAAAAGGGTCTGCAATCTGCCCTCTGGACCCTGGGCGGCGTGCCTGAGGTGGTGCGCAGCGACAATACCTCTGCCGCCACCCACGAGGTGAAACGCAGCCGGGGGCGGGCGCTTAACGACAATTACGCCGCCCTGCTGGACCACTACGGTCTCCAGTCCACCCGCATCAATCGCGGCCAGAGCCATGAAAACGGCGTCGCCGAGCAGGCTCACTACCGGCTCAAGGACGCCATCGACCAAGCCCTGATGCTCAGAGGCAGCCGCGACTTCGACACCGTCGACCACTACGCCGACTTCATCCGGCAGATGGTCGCCAGGCGCAATCGCCTGGTACAAGGGAAGCTGGAGCAGGAAATGCCTTCGCTGGGACCCCTACCCTCAGCTCCCATGCCGGAATACGTCAACTACCAGGCCAAGGTCCGTAAGTGGAGCACCGTCAAGGCAGCCGGTCGGACCTACTCCGTGCCCTCCCGTCTCATCGGGAAGGAGGTGCGGATCCGGCTGTACGCCGACTGGGTGGAAGTGTACTACAAGGGCAGTCTGGTGGAACGCATGGCGCGGGTGCACGGTGAGGGGGCCTGTTGCCTCATTGAGAAATGTTACCGAAACTCTAGCACTTGGGGTCCGCCCCAACCAGCGCTAATTCCGGCATTGCAGGGAGTCCCGCCATGGGCTCGCCAGCCGTGGCGTAGACCAGCTCTTTGCTCATGATGCCGCGCCACTGCTGCACTCTGCGTTGCAACGTGCGCAGGTGAGCCCGACTGAAACGATCTGGCTCAGCTTCTTGCAGTCGGCCCAGCAATACCACCGCACTGGCATCCGGGTCTTCCTGCAACCAGCCCAGCACGTCGCACCACACTCCTTCGAAAGGATCTGGCCGAGTTCGCCAGGTGCGGGGCGGTTGCACCCGCCGCTCCCGTGAGGTACGCGCTGCATCCTGCCGCCACAAGTCGGGCAACTTGGCCAGGAACTGTTCCAGGCTCTCGCCGCTGGGAGTGGGCCGGATTTCGGGGAATGTAACCCGCTGCCAGGGCCGACTGGGCTTCCCGGATGGCGTGCAGCAGCGCCACCGGGTCCAACTTGACCCGATACTGACTCAGCGCCGCCTTCATCTCCACGCTGACCGCGTCGTGCTGCATCAGCCGATCGCAGGGTGTGGCGGGCGGGCTGTACCGCTTGACCACCCTGGAGCCGTGCCGAGTTTTCTCCACCAACTTGAACGACGGCTGGAAGTAGTTCACGTACTGTCGCACCGCCCCGTACAGGTGGGCCATGGTCTGACCGGCCACCGAGCCGGAGTAGCGGTCATGACCGACGAAGTGGCGGACCACGGCGCCATTCTTCTGCTCGATCCAGGCCTGGTCGTTCTTGCGGTACGGCCGGGAACGGGTGAACTCAATGCCCCGCTCAGCGCAGTACTTGATCAGCGTCTCGTTGATGAATACGCTGTCGTTGTCCGAGTCGATGCCTTTGACGGGGAAGGGTAGCTGTCGCCCGATGGCCTCCAGTCCTGCCACCACCAGGGACTGCTCTCTGGCCAGCAGTGGAACGGCCTCGGTCCAGCCGGTGCAGATATCGGTGGCCACCAGGCTGTGGATCATGGAACCCCACAGGGAGCCGCCGTGGTGGACCACCAGGTCAATCTCCAGGAATCCTGGTGGCGGCGAATGCCAGTCTGCGAAGGTCCGCACCGGAATATTGCGGCCCAGCGGCTGCCTCCGGCGTCTGAGCCGGCGGCCCGCCGGTGTCCTGATGGGCTGGAGCAGTCGGTCCAGGGTGGCGGCGCTGGCCGCCAGCAGCCGTTGGCGAACCCCAGGGTCCAGATCCAGGTGGCCGTGGCGCTCCATGGACTCCACCAGGTGGGGCAATGCCGCCTTCAGCCGCTTGCCGCAGATCCGGTCAGCAGCTTCCCAGGCCAGGATCACTGCTTCTCTCACGGCCTCGTCGTAGATGCGCCGGCCCTTCACGGTGGGCAACTTCTCTCCGTCATCGCCGGATTGCCCCAGCAACCTGATGCCATGCTTGCGGTGATGACCGGTAACCGCGATGAACTCGTCGAGAATCAGGCTTTTCTCCCGCTTCGATGAAGCTCGGTAGCGGTCTCGGATCGTCGCCAGCAGTTCCTGTTTCGCCATCTTGCTGATGCCTCCCCCCACGCGATTGCCTCCCCGATTTTGGGTAACATTTTATTTGAGGCAACCATTTGCGTTGGGTAACGGTTTTGTTGAGGCAATGCGCCGGCAAAACTAATCGACGTAACCGGCATTTCTAGTTGACGCGGGACATCTGCACTAGAACTCCCCGAGCTGAGGGGTGCAAGGTATTGCTTTACACCGCCATGAATTAGCATGTCGTCTGCCACGCCTTTCAATGCGTTCAGGCCAACATCCCAGACTTGGGTATCATTTCGTTGATGCCCCACTTGGGCGGATACCAATATATCAACGGCTTGTTGACTGGACGGTAGACTTGCTTGATCCGCGTCCGGTCGTTGGTGCCCTTAACATCCGGATGCTTCACCCGTGCGTATTTCGACACTTCGCAGAACAGGTTCTGACAATCGATGAATTGGAGAGGCCTGCCCCACAGTGAGCGAAATTCAATTCCGCGCCGTTCAAACTCCTCCTCCTGGCGGTACGTCACCAATCGGATGATGTCGGCCTCACTGAGACCGCCCAGGTCGCTGAAGCACTTGTGTACTCCGTCCAATGCGCCTGGTCCGGCCGACGTGAATTCCATTTCCGAAAAATCGGAAAGTTTACTGTAGTTCAGATCCGTGACGAATTGATAACTCAGGAAATCCCCGATGGTTGGATAGGACCGGAGTAGCTCGAACGCCTGGCTCATGCTCGAAGCATCCGCTATCTGGTCGGCCACACGGTCAGTCATCATCGATTCCAGTAACTTGAGGTGATTGCGATGCTTTGCCCGGTATCCGAATGCGGTGTTCCCTGACGGCATGATGTAGGCGCCGGAATAGATGCGCACTCCGGCGGAGATTGCCTCGGTGAGAACGCGGTCATAGTGGTCAAAGGAATAATCTCTGTAAGTCGGGGGCCCCAGCTGGGCAGTCAATAATTCCCAGGTCTCAACCTTATTGAACAGCTTGAAGAGGATGGTGCGAAAGAAGACCTCCTCGGGGGAGTCGTCTTCCTCGTAGATTACACGACGGATCAGGTACTGGCTGACCCGGTCCGAGGCGCGGTAAGCATTGGTGAACTTGTGACGTCCAATCACAGGATCATCGGTCCAGGGTGGAGGATATCCCTCTATTTTCCTGAAGAACACTTCCTGACGCTCCGCCGCGAATCTCCAGAAGGTATCGTATACGTCGGTCTCCCGGGCGGGCGACAACGTTGAAAATATTGATAATCGCCCCTGAACTGGAGAGGGTGGTCCGTACTCGTGAGGCGTTCCCAGCATATCCGTAGTCGTTCTACCGTTATTCAGAATCAGCTCCCGCAGCTTCTCCAGAATTTGGTCAAGGGAATCATCCAACAGCCCTTCGTTGGCTATGGTGCTGACGGGGTATTTCCCCTGCTCCCTCTTCAGCAGTACGTCGTAGCCGGCTTTGAGCGCATCCAGATTTGGAACGTCCAGACTGGTATCGACCCGGTTTACCAAGAATAGAGCGTCGGGAGTCCTACCAGCCCATGGCAACCGGGCCACTGTAATCATTGCGTCCAGGATACCCGGAGCGACGCCGTCAGCACTGCCATATACCCAGGTGGACCACCAGAATCGGTCGAGCACCACCCAGGTTCCCCTATACAATGCGGGAAGGATGATCCGCTCGATCGCATCGAGTTGGGCAGCCACATGAAGCGCCTGCAGGCTGGTAGGGGTAATCTGGTGCAAACCGAACGTCTTGGGGGCATGATGGATACCATCAACCAAACGCCCAACGGTCCCCTCTATCCGACCCGGAAGCGCCAAGTGTTCACAGGGAATGTCGAGCTCAACGAGTTTTTTGGTCAAGGCATCTGCCAGCGTCGATTTCCCTACTCTGTCCGGTCCCTCAAAGACGATGAGCTTCCCTGGCGGCGGCTGTTCAAGCATTACTTCCGCTTATCTAATTGGGGCCGTTGCACTTTACAGCCTGTCCAGAGTTGTGCTTACGCTTTGGGAGAGCAGTTTGTGCTTGTATTTTGGGATCGGCCCCCGCACCGCTGGCGTGGCGATGCAGGTCACTTGCGACAACGTCAATCCCATCTCATGGGCCATGAATCTGCCCAAGTGGTAGAGTCCCAGGTAGTTGCCGTAAGCGCGCTCGAATACGTACTGAGTCGCGTAGAATCCGGTCAACGACAGCCCGCCGGCGCCATCCCCGGCGAAAGCCACCTGTTGTAGGCAGGGGAAGCCTCTCTGGCGTTGCTTCGTGTGGTCGACACGCGGGTCAAACACGGCTGCCTGCAGAGCCGCCCGGCGAGCCTTACCTGCGCACCAGGTCTGGATGATGTGCTCCAATTGGTTTACCCCGTCCTTGCCATGTTTATCGTGGCCGTACGCAATGAAGCGTTGAAAATACAATCCGTACCGGTTCCCATTGTGGCGCCTCACCCGTGGCAGTATCGCATCGTAACGCTCAAACAATTGTTGGCGCTCCGCTTCGGGGTTCCACATATTACATGGAAATATCGTGTTGGCTACTGTGTGGCAGGACCGCAGATCTTCGGTCGCCAAAGCTTGGTCAAGAGACTCCCGTATGGCCGGCACTTCTGGAGGGTCCCCAGAACTGAGATCTTTGATCACGACTACCAGCGGCGCGATCTCGTTTGCCTGTAGGACCGCGAGAAACGCTTTCCCCCATGCTACGGATAGGTTGGATTCTTCAATAATCATTGGGGTACTCACTATCTACCTCCTCCAGATGCCTGAACAGACTGCGGCCTACAAACCCTCGCTTGGACACCCTGACAAACGCCGACCAACCGACGCTGTCCTCTATCTTTCCGATGCCGGGTCGCTTGGCGCGAAACAAGGAACCCAGTCTTGTGATTTGAACACGCTCCAGGCAACCGCCGTCCCAAGTTGGGGCTCCGCACACAAAGATCAGGTCGCCGGTCTCTACGTCTATCGACCGCTGCGTCCAGTGGGAGTCCACGATGCAGACGGGTTCAAGTGTTTCCCAGCCGAGCGCCATCGCTTGCGCTCGCCTTGGCCTAACCCTGTTGAGCGTGGCGGCCCTGTCTTCTGGCAGCAGATGCAAACTTCGGTGCATATGTTGGACTAACGTCTCGTAACCGACTCCGAAATAATTGCTGACGATGTAGACTTGCCCTGGAGTGCAATTCGTAATCGTGCACCCTCGTAAAGCGAAAGCTTTTTCCACTGCAGTCTTTGGCATCAACAAAGCGCCGGCAAAGCAGTCGGCTCTGAACTCCTGAACTTCAAATGTTGCTAGGTTTCCCCGTTCTACGAGATGGTCGATCACCGTCCCGTCCCCGTTGTTATGATGCCCAAGTTCGTGGGCGCACGTAAAAGCTCGGCGGCCAGGAGGGCGTAGTGAGGACAGTATTATGGTCGGATTTGCCCCACCCAAGTACATTCCTTCCATACTCGGAATGTCGGTGAAGCGAACCTCGACGCCCAGGCGCTCGGCCAAATCGTGGGTGCAGATTGCGCCGTACATACCCTGTCCGGCGGCCCTCCGCATCCGGAGAGCTTCAGCGAAGGCATGTCTGGCGATGTCCTTTCGGTTATCCACGGATCATTTATCCTCTGTCGTCTTCAAAGCCCGGACAAGTCGTAGCAGGCGATCGAGGTCTTCGTCATTCAACTTGCTCAACTCCCTAGCCGCCAGTTTGACTCGGTCACTTGTAGAATCAGGCTCTTCGTCACCGATAATCCACGGAACGTTTACCCCGTAATGACCCGCCAATAGAGATAGTTCCTCGGCCGAGACCTTCCGACGGCCTGCTTCGATTTGGGATACCGTGGGCCGGTGCCATCCCAATAATCTGGCCACTTGACCCTGAGAGAGTCCTGCCATCTCTCTCGCCAACCGGAGACGCCCGGCTATGTCCTGACGGAGGGTCGGTTCGTCTGTCATTTATTGTCTCCCCAGGCTCATCGCCTGCATCAAGTTGTCAGCGACCTGGCTGACCGACAGGGTTCCGTCCCCTCCAGTACAACTGAAGACGCTATCAGGAAGGTCCTGCCCCAGTGCCGATGAGAGGGATTCAGTGGCCTCCACACCACTCAAACTGTCGAAACCCTCCAAATCTTGGAACGGACACGTGGCGGGTTCAATATTGGTCACTGTTCTTCCACTCGCCTCCAGCACCTCCGTGATCGCGGCGACTACTTTGTTTACGGCATCGTGTTTGTCCATCGTTGTCCCTTTACTAGTGGTAAGTAAATCGTACCATCTCAAGCGCCCATCGTCAAATCACGTATTGACTCCTAATACTACAGTCGCGCTTGCGATGAAGGTTTCTGAAGGCGTCTTCGGTAGTGACACTGCATGGCTCGGGCCTGGTGCCGCCGTCTCCATCCCGACCAGTGGATGGACAGGGCAGGACTGCCACGGGGCAACCACAGCAGCCGGCATAACAACCGTCTCACCTCGGGCACGGTCAGCGGGATGAGTTCTCCCGGGGACATATCCCCCTTTTACCGTCGCCACCGGCGGCGTAGGACCGGATTACCGCCAGAAAGGCGTGGGCCAGCAGGGCCAGGGTGATGTGCCGGTACCAGCCGACCCACAGACGCACCTCGTACTCGTCCAGCCCCACCTCCTGCTTGGCCTCCTTGAAGGCGTCTTCGATGATCCACCGGGTGCCCGCCACGCGCACCAGTTCCGACAGCGATGCCTCTCCCGTACCAAAACAGGCGTAGTAGGCCAGGTCCTCAGGATCGGCGATGCTGCGACGCACCAGCAGCCAATGCCCTTGGTCCGGCTCCGACCCGGGCCCTATCGGCACCCAACCCCAATCGTAGAGGCGCGGCCCCTTGCTGCCATCACCAGCGCTCAGAGGTTGCCACCGGTCATCGGGTATCTGCTGGGCCAGTTCACGGGCCGCCACCTGCGCCGCGCCACCCTCCCTGTCCGCCCACAGCGGCTCATTGCTCTTCACCGCCAGCACGTAGGGCCGGCCCTGTTCCTCCAGCCACCGCCGCAGTTTCCGGTCATTGCCGTACACCGTATCCCCAGTTACCCAGGCAAAGGGCACCCCAGCCGCCACCGCGCGGGTGATCATCTGTTGGGCCAGTTGCGCTTTGGTATGAAAGACCACGTCCTGGGGCACACCGGCTTCCCGTCGCCGCGCCCCGTCCGCCGCCCACTCCTGGGGCAGATACAGCTCCCGATCCAGAAAGGCCGCGCCGTGGCGGCTGCCATAGGCCAGGAACACTCCGATCTGACAGTTCTCCACCTTCCCCGCCGTCCCGCTGTACTGCCGCTTCACCCCCACCGACCTCCTCCCCTTCTTCAGAAACCCCGTCTCGTCCACCACCAGCACCCCGCCAGCATCGCCCAGATGCTCCACCACGTACCCCCGCAGGTCGTCCCGCACCTCATCAGCGTCCCACTGGTATACCGCCAGCAACCGCTGCACCCCATCGGGCGTCGCGTCCCCAGCATATTCCGCCAACTGCCACCCGTTCTTGCGCTCCACCGACCCCAGCAACCCTTGCAGGTATGCCAGAACCCGCTGGCGAGACTCGCTGCGGCTGAAACGATGGGCGATACGCCCGTGCAACTCCTGGAGCCCAGCCTCCCAATCCAGCGCTTCCTCCAGCACGTCCTCTCGCTCCAGCAATGTCTGACCCATTTCCAACCCCTCCCCTCTCACCTGTATTCATGGGCCTATGCTACCAAGTTCAAGCGCGACTGTAGTACTAAGCCCGAATCCACCGAAAGGATGCGTGGGGGCTGGATACGCAAGGGAAGAGAAGCGTGGGTGATGGTGCAATGCCCTGACCCCGCCGGATTTGGGCGGGTGCGGGTCGAGACAGCTACACCAGAGGGATGTTGACGGCTCGCAAGCGGCGGCGGAGGGCGAGATCGTCGGGCAGATGGCAGCTGGAGACCCGCGGAGCTCAGCCTGACGCGGGACGACCAGGCGGTTGGACGGTCTGGTTGAAGGGTCGGACGCCGAAGGCGGCGTCAGGAAGGGAGCGGCAGGGCTCGCAATCGCTCCAGGGCGCGACTGAACTGGTTTTCCCAGGGCCAGTGTTGGGGCAGATGCAGGGTGAGGCGACGGGCCTTGCGGGTGATGCGTCCGGCGAGGGAGAAGAAGCGTCGCCGCAGGGTCTTGGTGGTAACCACCAGCTCGCCCAGGCCGATGCGCGCCGTCCAGCGAGCCAGATTGTGGGCCATGACCTGCACCGCCAGCCAGGCGGCGTTGGCGGGGAAGCGTCCCGAGGGAAGATGATTGAGGCCCACGCCGTACTTCAGGTCGCGGATGGCGTTCTCGATCTCGGCATGGCGGCGGTGGTCGGCCTCCAGTTCCAGAGTGTCGCCCTCCCGGTCGGTGATGCAGGCGTGATAGCTGTAGTCGGTAAGCAGCGCCAGTTGGGAACCGGGCGCGGGTTTCACCCGGCGTACGATGAGCCGCGCCGGTGCGGCGTCGGGCTCATGCTGGAAGGGTGTGTATTCAGTCTCGGCCACGTCGGCAGCGCCGTCCATCCAGTAAGGGATGGCTGTCCAGTCCTTCTCGGGTATGGCCTCGATGAGGTTGCGCAGGCTTTGGTGCTGGCGGACGGTGATGGAGTAGCGGACGTCCATCTTGCGGCAGACGGCGACCATGGTGTGGGTGTAGAAGCCGCTGTCGGCGCGGACGGTGAGTTGTCCGATGGCTCCGGCGTAGCGCACCCGGCCCACCGTCTCCCGCAGGAAGTGGTCCGCGCCCCGAGCGGTGTTGGCCCGACCCTGGCGCAGCCGCACCATCAGCACGTCGCCGGTGTCCGCGGCGACGGCCAGCAGCGGGTGATAGCCCCGCTGGCCGGTGTAGCCGTGACGGCGCGCTCCCTCCTTGCCCAGTCCGTAGGTCTCGCAGATGGTGGAGTCCAGGTCGATGGTCAACGGCCCGTCGCCCGGTCCCGCGCCAACAGCTCCCGGCTCACCCGATCCAGTTGGCGGACATGGCCCCACCGGAAGCTGCGCAGAAAGGTCCCCAGGGTGGATGGCGCTTTGACCACGCAGCCGATGGCGCTGGCCGTCCCGCCATTGCGCAACACGTCGGCGTCGTCAATGCAGTCGCCGCCGGCCAGGGCCGACGCCACCAGCGTCAGCAGCTTGTCCCCCGGGTTGGCTCGACCCGGCGCATCTCCCAGGGTCAACGTGGCGGTCCACCAGTTCACCCAGACCCAGATGCTGGGCCAAAGTGACCGGCAAAAGCAGTCCGGCATTGGCCACCAGACGGTGGTCGTCGAAGGCGACGTGGATGCGGTCGGGGCTGCCCAGTGGTAGCATCTGATGGGTGCTCCTCGTTTCGGGTCGGTTTCTTGTTTCACAAACCATTATCCCAGAAGCCGGGAGCACTTTCTTACCCTTTCAACCCGCCCCGACACTCATCTCTTCGGTGGATTGGGGCTAAGGAAGCCGGATGTCGTAGACAAAGTACGAGACGCGCATGAGTGGGAGGCCTCGTAGGACCATGATGGCAGCAGCCCCGGGACTGTGGCTCCGGCGACATCGTGGTCCCCCTCCCGACCTCTTCGACGGGGTATGGGAGGACGAGATTGAGCCGCTGTTGTGGGCCGATACCGCCGGCGAGCTGAAGGCGACGACAATTATCGAGCAGTTGGAGGAGCAGCATCCCGGTCGGTTCAGCGCGTCCCAGTTGCGGACACTGCGCAGTGCCTCAGATCAAATGTTGCTGAACTTTGGTCGCACAAGGTCTCCTGGCGGATCCAGCCATGAAATACGACATACCTAGCCAGCGCCGTTGGGAAGATCCACCGCAACGCATCGGCGAACCCGATTTGGGCATCCTCCCTTCCGGCGTGCTCCGTCTTATTGATACCCGTTGTGATTCGCACAGCAGCCGTTACGTGAAGTCGTTGGTAGAGGATACCGGTGCGGCATTACTGCGGCCCAATCTTCCTAGCCCAAGTTGCGAATGCTATCGGCGGCGACGATCCGCGTGCCGGCCTCCAAAATGGGGCCAGGCACCACGACTTTCGTCAGCGGCCGGCTGACGGCTGCCATGGTTGGTACAGGGCCCCAGCCAGCCAACCACTCACTACCCCTGGCCCTTCCCATCTATCGAACGCTATCCGGCGGCGGCGCGTAATTCGTCCTACTTTAAGGTGTCTGCGCCGGCCCTCGCGCGGTAGAATCCCATGCTGGAAGGATGCCGATGAGCCAGCCCAAACCAGCTGCCATCTTTGACCATTGTCAGCATTGCGGCGTGATCACGGTCTGGCAGTACCGGGTGGACAACCAGGACACTGGCGCCGAAGGCGGGGATTACCAGTGTCAGGACTGCCCGTGTTGCAGCCAGTCGGCCGACGAAGTTGCCGAACGTCTCGCCCAGGCTGTCGCCAACCTTGACGATCATGAACCGTACCCGACGTTCGATAGCTGAGATGGACCCGCGACCGGTAATTGGCCGCGTCGGGATTGATTCCTGGCGCCCATGCTCACTACTGAGGGTGGTCGCCCTCGCGGCATTGGGGGTGTCGGGTCACCCCGATGCGGACCAGGTGCGAGGGCAATTGGTTGCCGCAGACGTCGCAGTTCTTCGGCAATGGGGGCGATTTGGCGGATGGTGAGGTCATGGGGGCAACTCCAGCGGACGGGAATGACAGGCTACCCACCCATCCTACTACTCAATCAATCTTGGAGTAGCAGGGATAAAATCGCTGCAGTTTGGTTCGGGCGTCCTGGGTGGTGAACCGCCAGTTGATGGTGGTTCCCTTAGCGTTACGCTCGGCTTCATAGGCGTTGATTGCCCGGTGCAGGGCAAGTTCGTCGGGATTGCGCCCCTGGAGACAAGCCCGGGTCAACACGCTGAATTCAATCTCCGCCATATTCAGCCAGCTGGCGTGTTTGGGAGTGTGGTGAAACTCCAACCGTTTCACGATGCGCCGCGCCTCAGCAGCCGGAAAGGTCTCGTAAAGAGAAGCCATGCGGTGGGTGTTCAGGTTGTCGAGCACCACCCGTACCACCGGAGCGTGGGGATAGGCCACATCCACCAGCCAGCGCATCTGGTGGGCGAAGTCCGGCATATTGCGCCGTTCGGTGATCGCCACGTGGCGCCAGCCCGCCTGAGGCTCACAGGTCAAGAAGAGATTGCGGGTGCCGCCGCGCCGATACTCGTAGTCCTGGCGTCGCGGGCGTCCCGGCGGGGCGGGCAGTGGCGGTCGGGTATCGGCCAGCAGTTGGGTGGAGGTCTCGTCGAAGCACACCACCGGCCGGTCGGGGTCGTAGGGTTCGGCGTAGAGGTCCAGCACGTCCTCCATGGCCGCCACGAACTCCCCGTTCACCTTGGGGATGCACCACTGTTGCTTCCGCCAAGGCTGGAGGATGTTTTTTTGAGCCGCAGCCGCACCGTCTCATACGACAGGCTTTCCACCAACCCCAACTCCACCGCCTGGTCGGCCAGCAACCGCAGGGTCCAGTGGTCATGGCCCTCGGGCGCATCACTGCACGCCAAGGCAATCAGGTAGGCTTCGCCACGATCATCCAACTTCCGGTACCGATTGGCTTGAGGATGGTCGTGCAGCACGCCATCCAGTCCCTCCTCAGCGTAGCGCCGTTTGGTGCGTAACACCGTGCGCGGCGACGTGTCCAGCGCTGCCGCCACCTGGCTCGCGCTCCATCCTTCGTCAGTCCGGAGCAAGATGCGCGCCCGAGTGATTACCCGAGCGGGATGCTGGCCGCTTCGGATCAATTGCCGCAGCCGTTCCTGCTCCTCCGATGTCAACTGTACTCCGTACTTCTCCTGAACCATGGATCCTGCACCTCCCGCACCGCTGTTTCCCAGTCAGTGTAGGCATGTTGCTCCGCATCAACTCACTTACGCCAATACAGGTTTGACTGAGTACTAGCCTGCTCCAATCCGCGCGCGGACATGACCATCAAACTGGGCGGCGCGGTGCGGGCGTGCAACCAGACAGGGTTGTACAAGCATCTGAAGAACAACAGGACCGGCAAGAATGATTGACGCGGGACAGTGATCCCGGCTGCAGACGGATTGCGAATTCCGCTGCCTGGATGTTCCGGCCAGCGAGGGAACGAATCCATACAATGACTCGTACAATACTGGCCAATGCTGATCAGGCAATAGCCGGCTTGACCCTACACTTGCTTATGAACTCTGCCGCTCGCATTATCGGTACACCATTACTTCTAGCTTGCTTTGCTTTGCCGCTCATTGACGCGGGGTCGCTGGCTACCAGCAGCTTGCAGTCTCTCGTGATGCTCCGAACCGGCTGGAACCCATTCCTCGCCGCTATGGCTTCTATTTCCGGCCTCGTGACTGCTTTGCCGTCGAGAATCGCTTCCCCGGTGAAGCAAATCTTCGCGTTGACTGGTAGGGCAGTGTCCGTTGGGTAGTCGGTAGGTTCTGGTAGGTTGATGTCGCCGATGTTCAATGACCGGCACAGCGTCATCAACAGTTCATGTTCTGACCGCGAGATGGCGCCATCTCGTTGTGCGGCTGCCATCACCAAATGCACGTACTGCCGGTGAATTCTCTCCGTTTCATCAGGCAACAACCCGTAGGCTTCCGCCAGTTCACCCATATGCTGCCGTTCTTGGTCGGTGAGAATGTGGTCGTCTAGGACATGATCCAAGGCATCCAAGTAGGCCAATTCGGCTTCGACCAGAAAACTCAAGTTGCCCAGGTCCGCGACGTGTGAAAGGCGACTTCTAGTTACTCCGCTTTGGGCTGGCCGTCGTGTAGTACGCGGGATGTGCCGCAGACCGTGGGTCGTAACTCTGGCTATTGCGCATTCCGAAGTGTCGTCATCTATGTATTGCAGCAGCTTTGCTGTCGCCAGGGCGTCGCTGTAGGCTTGATGTGTTTCTGACAGTGATACTCCGTAATTTGCGCAAGCAGATGCGAGTTTTAGACCAGTGGCGCGCAGCGTACAGCGTCCGCGCCCTGAGTCGAAGGAACTGTCCAGTCGGTCATACTCCTGCTTCAGGATCCTGACATCGAAGGACAGGTTATGAGCCACCAGGACTGCACCGGTTAATCGGCGCGCCAGTGCCGTTGCGATTTCTTCAAAGGTCGGAGCCGTTTCCACCATGCTTGGCGTAATGCCATGGATACTGGTAGGCCCGATATCACGTTCGGGATTGACCAGGGTTTCAAACTCATCGATGATTTCGCCGGTTTGCGGGTTGATAGTTATGGCAGCGATTTCCACTATCCGGTCGAATTTGCCCAGGCCGGTGGTTTCGGTATCGATGACAACGGTTCTGAGGTTCATCGCTGCTGGTCCTCCGGTGGCGCGATACGGATGCTTGCGTCCTGCGCCAGAAATGCGTGCATCTGCGTGTCTCTTACTAGGTAGTGTTGACATTTGGACTTGGGTACAATTGCCCCATGGCGAGTATAACCATACCTTCAGACCAATGGGCGAAGATTTTGCAATTCCTGCGGGATTGCCCTGACGTGTACGTTGGCGACGCGGCGGAATGCCAGCGGTTTGTCGAGGGCGTGCTGTGTATGGATCGCTCCGGAGCGCAGTGGCGACTGCTGCCGGCCGAGTATGGCAACTGGAACACCATCTACAAACGGTTCGCCCGGTGGTGCGACCGTGGCGTCTGGGAGCGAATGCACCAGCATTTCAGTACGGAACCGGACCTGGAATATCTGGTCATCGACAGTACGGTGGTTCGAGCGCACCAGTGCGCTGGGGGAGCCCCCGCAAAAAGGGGGCAATCAGCGCAAGCCCTGGGCCGCAGTCGCGGCGGGTTCAGCACGAAGGTTCACGTGAGCGTGGACGCTCTGGGCAACCCCCTGCGGTTCACGTTGACGCCGGGACAGCAGCATGACATCACCCAGGCGGAAACCCTGCTCACCGGCTACCGGAGCGAGTACGTAATCGCGGACAAAGGATATGACGCGCAGGACTTCGTCGACCATTTGGCAGAAGAGGGCATGGTGGCAGTGATCCCCCCACGGTCCAACCGCAAAGCGCCACGGGATTACGATAGACCCTTATACCGAGAACGCCACGTGGTAGAGTGTTTCATCGGCAAGATCAAGCACTACCGCCGGGTATTTTCCAGGTTTGACAAATTGGCCAGCCGATACCTTGGCTTTCTGCAATTCGCTGCCGCCCTCATCTGGCTACGATGAAATGTCAACACTGCCTAGTCCAGCCCTACATCGCTCGTCTGTAGCAGGGTCTCCCGGCAAGAAACGGAGGGTGCGGGACCATGGCTGTAGATTTCGTTCAACATGTGATATGCGACCATTATGCCAAAATGTCAACAGCGGCTGATTGTCGTTGACGACACACTCAAAATATTGCTGCACCCGAGCACCGGGTCTACGCGATCACCTCGCATGTAGGTCTTTGCTTCATTCTTGGCTAGGCCATGGAAAGGATCGATATGCAGACCATCCAGCATATTCCAGGGAGCGCCTCGATCGTTTCAGTGTGCCGTTCCCGCATCAACAGACCCTTGGGCATGTAGAGGTCGGATGGACTTGGATCGACGCCCGGTTCACCGCCTTACCATGCTGGCGCTGCACAGGGACGAATGGTCACAGTCTCCGCACCTTGGCGGTGTCGGTTGCTTTTCCAGCTTCATCTGGCGCAATGCAGATGTGGCGGCAATGGTCTGGGTTTTGATATCTTCCACCAAATCGTCTTGCACCGGCCTGGGGTGCCGAGCACGCTCATCCAGTTCGTAAATCTCCAGGTGGTCAGCGTTCCGACCCGTCAACTGTCGGTATCCCAGAGCGTAGGTGTTTAGTTGGGCCTCCGTTACGGATTCGTTCTGCGTGCGTTGGTTGGACTTCAGGTCCACAATGGTGACTTCTTCCGTGTCGGTGCGTCGCACCAGGTCGATACGTCCCTTGATGCTGATCCCTTCGGGCAGATTTACCATCACGTCTTGCTCCGAAAACTCGATGAGGTGCATCTGATCCGCGTTGTCCGTGATGTAATTGGTCAGGTTACGGGCGGCTGAGCGTTCCAAGTTATCCCGTACTTCTCGATTGGCGTAGGGCAATCTCAAGTGTCGCTCAACCAGTCCCGGTACGTGGCTCACGTCCATTGGCTGACCCCGTAGATGGCTCTGATGGACTTCGGCCAGCGCGTCGTGCAACGATTTCCCGTACCCCATGGGCAACGCGACCGGGCTATCGAATCCGTACAAAACCTTGAGCTTGAATTGGTACTGGCACTCCAGCAGGTACTTCAGGTCGCTGAAAGAAAACTCCACGTTGGCGACTTTAGATTGCGCTTCCGGCTTGGCCTTGGGACGATTGAAATAATCGGGCTTGCGACGCCTCACCCACCTGGAGGCGAGAACGTCATCCCAGAACGGCGACTTACGACGGTTGTTCTTGGGGCGGGTATGGGGCGCCCAAGTCATGTGCAGGTACTTTTGACTTCGGGTCATGGCTACGTAGAACAGTCTTCGCTCGTCATCCACTGAGCCGTCGTAGCGGTCCGGACTGGCGACGGCGGTTTTGGGGATTACTTGCCACAGGTCGCTGACATGCCCACGGGCGGGGAATATCCCGTTCTGAAGCGCAGGCAGGAATACCACCGGCCACTCGCGCCCCTTGGCCTGGTGAACGGTGGAGATACGGACGGCGTTGGGCGTAGCGTAAGGGTTGCTGCTTTCGCCGTCGCTGTAGAGGTCGGGAGCGTTGTAATAGATGTACGCGGCGAATGTGCTTAGCTTGTTCTGCCCGCCTGAACCGTTGTTGATCGATTCCCAGTCGCCGATAAGTCTGCTGAAAGCACCAAGATTGAACATAGCTGCTTCGCCCAGCTTTTCAGGCATCAACTCTTCCCTCACCTGGAGTTGCTCCAGCAAGTTGAGGTAGATAGCCTGCAAGCTTATCGCCCGGTCCGGAGCCGCGGCGACTTGAGCCTTCACCGTGTTGGCGTAGTCCAGCGCTCGTTCCACGTTGGCCGGTTCGAGACCGAGACGGTGGTTGAGCAACTGCTCCCTGAGGCCGTCAGCATCAGGCGGCGCGATGTCGCGGACCGCTTCGTCCGCCAGATAGTGAAATAGCAGCCGCGCAGCTTCGGCTTCGTAGGTTGCGAAGAGATCAGCCAGGCCCTGGACCACAAAAGGTATGTCCGCCTCCCTGAGGGCGCTTGTTATCTTGGAACCCTCGTTCCGCACGCTTCGGAGCAGTACGGCCATGTCGGAGTAGTCGAGACCGCGCGCTTTTCCGTCAGAACTGTCTTTGAACACAGTGCCACGGAGAGCCTCGATGGTATCGGCGATGTACCGCGCCTCGTCTTCCGGAGTGTCCATCGCCAGGGCAACCACATCGCCGGTTTCGTCCGCTTGCGCCTCGGCAGATTGCATCGCCTTGTCAAGCCTGTTGTCCAACTTGGCGATGAAATCCCGGGCGGTTTCGATGATCCCGGTGCTGGACCGGAAATTCTCCTGAAGGCGAATCGGAGTTACCTCCGGATAGCGGTCCTGGAAGGTTACGATATTGCTGACCGAACTGCCCCGCCATTGGTAGATGGTCTGGTCATCGTCGCCGACTACGCAGAGGCCGGCGCCCAGGGTCGTGGATCAGACGGATCAGCCGTTCTTGGATGGGGTTCACATCCTGATATTCGTCCACCACCAGGTACTTGATGCGGTCGACCAGACGTGCGCGCAATGCTTCATTGTGGCTCAGCTCTCCGACGGCCTGGATTAGCATCTCGGAGAAGTCCAGATAGCCGTCCCGGTTCAGTTTGTCGCGGTAGGCTGCCAGCCCGTCGATAACGGTGCAACCGTCCAGACCGGACTGATCGATATCGTCTTCCCTGAGAGCGGAGAGGGCTTGAATGTATACCTTGAGGTCGGTACTGCGCCAGGTATAGCGCCGGAGAGCGTTGCCGTTAAGCCTGGCCGAGGTGGTGAGACCGGTCATGCGGCTGTAGCGGGTAATGTAAAGGCGTTGGCGGATTTCATCCAGCGCTTCGTACTTCAGGAAGGCTGGGACTTCCGTTTGGAGCAGGTCTTGGCAGAAGCTATGGATGGTGCCGACATACATCTCTGCCATTCCGTTTATTTCGTGGCCAACGGCTTCCGTGGCGCGTCGAACGACTCGTTCCTGCAGCTCGGCCGCGGCTTTGTTGGTAAAAGTGAAGGCGACGATGTTGGCCGGAGCCAGCGGGTCTTCACTCCTCGTCAGCAGGTGGGCGATGCGTTGGGCCAGCACTTCGGTCTTGCCGGAGCCGGCACAGGCGATGATTTGCAAATTGCGGCCGGTGTGGGTGACGGCCCGCTGTTGTGCAGCGGTGAGTTGCATGGTGCTCGTCCGTTCCTCGTGCGTGGTTCGGGCGGCAATTTAGCAGTAGGCGCAGGTTATGGCAAGTCAGGCGTGGCTACCAGCTATGGAGGGAAGGTGATAGACGACAATTAGTCCTGCCGGTGCGTTGCCTCAAATCAAATATTAGTGAACTTCGGTTGCACAAGATCTCCTGGCAGATCCAGCCATGACATTCGAGATACCCTGGCCAGCCTCGTCGGCAAAACCCGCCGCAACGCATCTGAGAACCTGATTTGTACGTGCGCCGCTCCAGCGGCCCCCGTCTTATTGATACCCGCGGTGGTTCGCCCAAGGGTCATTACGTAAACCGCTCCGTGCGGGAATTCCGCGCACAGGCCAGACAATGAGGTGGTCCACCTCACTAAGCCCAAATCCACCGAAGGGATGCGTGGGGGCTGGTGACGGAGGGGATGCGAAGCGTGGATGATGGGCTGCAGTGCCCTGACCCCGCCGGATTTGGGCGGGTGCGGGTCGAGACAGCTACACCAGAGGGATGTTGACGGCTCGCAAGCGGCGGCGGAAGGCGAGATCGTCGGGCAGATGGCAGCTGGAGACACGCGGTGCCCAGCCTGACGCGGGACGGCCAGGCGGTTGAACGGTCTGGAGGAGAGGGCAGACGCCGAAGGCGGCGTCAGGAAGGCAGTGGCAGGGCTCTCAGCCGGGACAAGGCACGACTGAACTGGTTTTCCCAGGGCCAGTGTTGGGGCAGATGCAGGGTGAGGCGGCGGGCCTTGCGGGTGAGGCGTCCGGCTAGGGAGAAGAAGCGTCGCCGCAGGGTCTTGGTGGTAACCACCAGCTCGCCCAGACCGATGCGCGCCGTCCAGCGAGCCAGATTGTGGGCGATGACCTGCACCGCCAGCCAGGCGGCGTTGGCGGCGAAGCGGCCGGAGGGGAGATGGTTGAGGCCCACGCCGTACTTCAGGTCGCGGATGGCGTTCTCGATCTCGGCATGGCGGCGATGGTCGGCCTCCAGTTCCAGGGTGTCGCCCTCCCGGTCGGTGATGCAGGCGTGATAGCTGTAGTCCGTAAGCAGCGCCAGTTGGGAACCGGGCGTGGGCTCGACCCTGCGTACGATGAGCCGCGTTGGCGCGGCGTCGGGCTCATGCTGGAAGGGTGTGTATTCAGTCTCGGCCACGTCAGCGGCGCCGTCCATCCAATAGGGGATCGGCGTCCAGTCCGTCTCGGGTATGGCCTCGATGAGGTTGCGCAGGCTTTGGTGCTGGCGGACGGTTATGGAGAAGCGGACGTCCATCTTGCGGCAGACGGCGACCATGGCGTGGGTGTAGAAGCCGCTGTCGGCGCGGACGGTGAGTTGTCCCGTGGCTCCGGCGTAGCGCACCCGGCCCACCGTCTCCCGCAGGAAGTGGTCCGCGCCCCGCGCGGTGTTGGCCCGGCCCTGGCGCAGCCGCACCATCAGCACGTCGCCGGTGTCCGCGGCGACGGCCAGCAGCGGGTGATAGCCCCGCTGGCCGGTGTAACCATGGCGACGGGCGCCCTCCTTGCCCAGTCCGTAGGTCTCGCAGACGGTGGAGTCCAGGTCGATGGTCAACGGCTCGTCGCCGGGTCCTGCGCCAGCAGCCCAGGCCCGCGCCAGCAGTTCCCGGCTCACCCGATCCAGTTGGCGAACATGACCCCACCGGAAGCTGCGCAGAAAGGTCCCCAGGGTGGATGGCGCCTTCACCGCACATCCCAGCACCCGTGCGGTGCTGCCGGTGCGCAACACGTCGGCGTCATCGATGCAGTCGCCGCCGGCCAGTGCCGACGCCACCAGCGTCAGCATCTTGTCTCCCGGGTTGGCTCGACCCGGCGCATCTCCCAGGTCAACATGGCGGTCCACCAGTTCACCCAGACCCAGATGGTGGGCCAGGGTAACCGGCAGGAGCAGTCCGGCATTGGCCACCAGACGGTGGTCGTCGAAGGCGACGTGGATGCGGTCAGGGTGGTTGCGTGGTAGCATCTTTTGGGTGCTCCTCGTTTTGGGTTGGTTTTCTGTTTCAAAAACCATTATCCCCGAAGCCGGGAGCACTTTCTCATCCCCTCAGCACGCCGCCAGCCTCATCTTGTCGGTGGATTGGGGGTAACGCTGGGCTCGTGTTATAGCGTGTAAACAGCGAATGGCTGGGCGGTGAGCCGGTGCAGCCCCAGGTCGTCGAGGATGAGCAGCTATGGGGACAGGAAGGACCGGAAGGTACGGTCCGCCGAGTTGTCGACCCTAGCCTGAGCCATGGCCTTGAAGAAGTCGGCGGCGTGGCTGAAACGCAAGTTAGTGGCGATCCCGCATGTTATTAAAAGCACGGCGTGCCTTTTCAACGCACACCGTGCTTTTCTATTCGTTTTTCTCATAGCGGACATTACGGCCGCGGGTTCCCACGCGACGTAAGGCTGCCTCGGACACCAGCCGGTTCAGCAGTCGGTAGGCCTGGGGATACGTGATGTCGCATAGATTGGCCGCGATCGTACGTGAAATGGAACCATGCTCCTCAACGTACCGGCGCACCAGCTCGCCATGCCCAGCGGGTTCAACACGTCGCCGCTGGTCACCCGCACCGTCGCCGATTCGCCGGGCCGCGTCCTCCGACAATTGGTACCAATGCCGCTCCCTTACGCCCTGCCCAGAAATCAGGCCTCGCCCCTCCAACCGTTTCAGGACATCCTGCGCTGCGACCTCCTCCCTCTGCAGGACCGCAGCTGCGTTGAGCGCCGTCATCCGACCCTCGCGTGCCAACGCGGTCAGCACCAGCAAGTCCTCCAGGGAGAGTGGAAGTGGGGAGCGCCCTTCCTCAACCACCAGCCGTACCAATCCCAGATTGGGCTCGCCTCCGGCCAGCGCCAGAGTGACGCCGGTCTCAGTGCTGCGTTCGTGGAGGGCGCGGCACGGCCGTTGCGCAGCTGCTCGTAGAATATGGTGTCAATGCCCCGCCCGGTGCGCTCCACGATGCCAGCGCGTTTGAGCGCGTCGGCCAGCAGTGGATTGCGCGGCCGCGGCGCCGTCACCAGCAGATTGTCCAACCGCACCCCCGCCGGAAACCCGCCGGGATTGGAGACCTCCAAGCGGTCTGCTCGCCACTGGATATGCACCGCCCCCAGACTGGTGTAGTCCCGATGAACCAGAGCATTGGCGACGGCTTCCCGGAAGGCACGCTCCGCATACTCGGCGACACCAACGCGGGTCATACCAACCAACACCTCACGCTCCCGGTTGCGCGCCCGAAAACGGGCCGATAGTTCTTCCAGCACCCTGAGCAGCGGCCCGTGGAAAAAGTCGTTGACCAGCACGTCGGTGCCTGAGATCTCCTGGAAGGCGACCTCGTGGGTCGGTAGAGCAGAAGCCAAAACGTCTTCCCTTCCAAAGAGGAGCAGACCCAGCACTCTCACGGTTTCCTCACCGCCGCGGGATTCCAAGGCACCCAACGCTCTGGCCAGCTCAACGTTGCTGAGGTCAAGCAGCGCTTCATCCCCGCGAGTCCGGTTCTCGCGGATGGATCGGCGGTAGCGGTCGAACTCCAGCGGTTCCAGAGCTTCCATGCCCACGCCGTCCAGCGGGAGGGCGGAATGATCCAGCAGACCGTGATGAGCCTGCTGCGACTGCATCTCATGGAAATGGAAGGGTACACAAGCGGGTTTGCCGTCGCCTCCGATTGTCCGCCGCAGGTAACGCCCATCCGCGGTGCCAACAGGCTGGCGCATCGCCGGCACTTCCACCACTAAACTGAAGCCAAGGTGAAATCTACATTCGCGGGATGGGAAGGGTCGGCTTGAGTGCTGGCAGTCAGTTCTGCTGCTCGAGCCTGAAGCACGGTCTGGCATCGGCGCTTGACTTCGTCGCATCGGCTGGACAGGCTGGCGAAAAAGTCGCCCACCTTCTCCTGGACTGCGGCACGGGTCCCCAGGCACAGGTTGGCGGTCACCTCTTGACGTACCCAGCCCCAAATAGCCTCGTCGGCGTTGAAATCTGGGCTATAGGTGGGCAGGTTCACCAAGCGCAGGTTCAAGTTGGGCTTGGCCAGGTAGGCTCGCAGCGCGTCGCCCCTATGAGCTGGGGAATTGTCCCAAATCACCGTCAACGGTTCGGTGTGTTGCGCCCGCAGTTGACGCAGGAAGGCAACCGACAGGAAGGCAACCGACAGGAAGGCAACCGAGGTGGTGGAGTTGCTGTTACCTTCCAGTTCCATCAACTCCACCTCTCCGGTTTCCAGACACACCGCCGAGTAGTAGCTCCCCTTCTCCCCACGTCGCGGGCTGGTGGAGTCCACCAGCGCCGGTTCACCCTTCAGCACCCATTTGGCCCGCAGATCCGCATCCGCCCGAAAGTGAGCCTCGTCAGCGAAGAATATCTTGGCCCCAGTTCGTCGGGCCGCCGCCGCCAAGGCGATGTACTCCCTCACAAAGCCTTCCCGCCGTACCGGGTCTGCCTTGACCAACCGCTTCTTGGGACGCTTCAGGACAAAGCCCAACCGGTGCAGGTAATTCAGGCAACCACTCCGGCTCAGCGTCAACCCCAAGCGTTCCTCTACCAACCGGCGCACCGCCTTCCAGTTCCAGTTGGACAAATCGATGCCAGCTTGCGACGGCAATTCCTGCACCGCCGCCTTCAACTCGGCCTGCCGCTCCCGGTTCAATGCGGGGAGGAACCTCCTGACTGCTCAAAAGCCAGCGCCTCAGGACCACCCTCCCGGAATGCCGTGGCCCATTGGCCAATAGTGTGGGCGTCCCGTTCCAACGCCGCGGCCGCGGCCGTCCAGCCTCGCGCCAGCAACCCCCGGCAACTTCCCAACCGATCCTCTCAATTCCTTCCAATTCTATCTAAACCAAGTGCGGGTTTCACCTTGGCTTCGGTTTAGGACTTCATGCCCGTTCACCTCAGCAACTTCCACCCGGGTGGAAAGAGACGGCCGAGTACGATTCGCAACCAGCGCCTGAACGCGAAGAGGGTCAATACCAGAGGATTCATGACGGGGCCGAGCGCCGCTGACGCGGCCGTCATCCTCAACTCCGACCAGTAGCCAGCCGAAGCCCTCGTCGCTCCGGTTCGCTAGGCAAACCACCGCTTCGACCAGGTCGCGGTCCGATAGCGAACCGGCTTCCTCGCCCTTGAACTCGACAGCCGCGGTCTCGCCTTGCTGGATCAGTGAGTTCAGAGTCTCCGCCGTCAAGAATATCGTTCTCCGTTTGCCTACCGCCTATCGAATTCCGCCCGCCATCGCCACCGCTGGCCGCCATTATCCCTATTCTATTGGAATCGGGCCAGGCCCGTTCGCCTTCCCTTACCCATCAGCTCTTGTGTCCACGCCAGGGTCCATCGCTTCAAAGAATTCGGGCTAAACTGGGTACGCGTGAGCAATATAGGAGGCTTGAAAATGTTAGTGGCTAATTTTCAGCAGTACTTGCGTACCGTGAAGCGGATGAGCGAACGAACGATTGGGAGCCGTAGCGCCGACTGCAAAAGAGCAGAGCGATACGAAGGCGATTTAGACCGGCACTTTGACAACGACCAGTGTCAGAGCCTGCTTTCGCGGTTGACATACTCCACTGATGACCAGGATAGAAAAAGAACTCAGAAACACAACGTCCCAATCAACGGTAATGTCCGAACCGGCTCTGCCACTCTGAAACAAGCTGTTAGCCTCTACGTCCAATTTCGGAGGTACAGCAACGGCTAAGCGAAAGTTGGCAGCCCTTGCTGCCTTCAGTTTAGCGTCTCATGTGCCGTGCAGCGCTCGGCCTAACCCAACTTCCAGCTCGGCCGCAATGACGTGGTTGCCGTTGGTTTGGCCATCTTGTCAATGCGCTCGAATCTCCGCTCACCAACTCAGGATGTACTACGACCAATAGTCGTGAACCCGCCTCAACTCTTCCAACCAATATTGGAGGTCGTCGCCCCCTCGGTGTAATCCCAGTCTCTTCGCTAGAGTGAAGAAGCCAGTCCCGGGCATGTTCTTATCTCTTCGGATTACGACGGCGGACAACAAGGGTTTTCCTGCGTCGTGTTCAGCCCGACTTATGTCGTCTAGAATGTCGGCGATTTGATTTCGATCCTGAGGAGAATCCATATTCAAGCCAGCGAGGGGAGCGACGTCAGAGTAGTTGACAACCTGACCGCTCCTGGCAACTCTGAGTAGTTCTTCATATATGGCCTGTGTTCCTGTAAGCATGAAGGTTCCTCCTTGTCTAGCCGGTAGGTAGTTCGAGAATATTTTGTCCGATGAGAATTGGTTACGTCCCGTCAAATGACGGGCAAGGATTGGCGATAATCGCATGACCCTGGCGTCAGGGCGCGGATGGCTGACAACCGGTCGTTCGAAATGAGTGTTGAGATGCTATCCCCCTCGTCAGCAGGGGAAGTATGTGGAGCTGACGCGGGGCGGTACAATGCAGGGACAGTCCTGCCACAAGGAGCATTCTATGTTCAGAGTATCCGCACCGCCCAAACCGCAGACCCCCGGGCCAAGCAGACCCGCCCCTCCGACCCGGCACGAAGGTCGGCCAGGGTAAATACAAGGCCTGGCGACGGCAACTCTCCCGGCTCTATGCGGGCCGGGCGCTTTTATTTGGGAGAAGTGGTGGAGAGTTTTCTGGGCGAGCCCTTTTGGGCTGGCTTTCCTCCGCTCGCTGAGCACCCTGGGTCTCAGCGGTGTGGAACTGGTTACCTCCGATGCTCACCAGGGGCTGACGAACGCCATCGCCGCAGTGTTTGCTGAGGCCAGTTGGCAACGCTGCCGCACCCACTTCATGGCCAACCTGCTCACCCGAGTGCCTAAGCGTGCCCAACCCGGTGTGACCACCATGGTGCGCCCCATCTACCAGCAACTCTCGCCAGAAGAAATCCACACACAGGCGGACCGGGTGATAGCCCAACTCCGGGAGCCCTTTCCTCAAGTGGCCGAGCTGCTGGCGGACGCCGCACCGGACATCCTCGCCTTCACGGCCTTCCCAATGGCCCACTGGCAGAAGCCGTGGTCCAACAACCCGAAGGAACGGCTGAACCGGGAGATCCGCCGCCGCACTGACGTGGTGGGCATCTTCCCCAACCGGCAGTCGGCGCGGCGTCTGGTGGGCGCGGTGCTGGCCGAGCTGCATGACGAATGGGCCGAAGCCCGCCGCTACCTCACCATCCCCAACGCCGTCGGCAACGATGCGCTGCCCGCGCCTAATATGCTGGACGCAGCGGCCTGATCAACACCGATAAGGACGACGCGCTTTTAAACCTATTGAAGGGACGCTACCTATTAATCTGTGGCCCTTCGACCGCACACAGCTTCCGGTAAGAGAGTCCGCCGCCCGGCGGAGGACCGATCCCGAAAGGGCTCAACCGCCGGTAATATTGCAATGAGATGAGGCCCTCAATTATCCCGGCGAAAGTGTAGGTTCACCACTGTAGAGGGATGAGAAATAGGACAGCATCATCAGGTTCCCGCCAGTCTGCCAACCAGCTGGCACCTGCTGGGCAGCCGAGGGTTTCACCCTTTTTTCTCCGAAACAGCACGCGCTGCTATACTGCGACCACAATTCGTAGCGAGGTTCTGCATACTGCAGGTTTTCAGGGAACGCAAAGCGCAATTCCTTCATTTACCCAGTTTCTCCGGTCCACCGCACGGTTAGTAGGTTCGAAGTAGAAGCCCGAGGCCTGTGTCAGGTGACCGCTGTCGGACTCGGCGGGAGTTGATGCCGTACGCAGTGAAACCTACCCAGGAGATAGACGATGGTTATGCAGGATAAGCGAAGCAGGATCGACGCCCGCTGGCAGACGCTGCAGCCAGGTTGGGAAAAGGACCACTCCTCGGAGCTCCGGCCGCTGTACGAGGTACTGCAAGATGACGAGGAGATCGAGGCGCTGGTTTCCTGCACTTGGGGCCCTGGCTCCGTGTTCCGGGAAGGAGCAAGCCGCATGGACCGAATGCGGCGGAACAAGGGAGTAGCCCTCGTAACGAGGGAACGGGTGGTGATGCTGAAGGGGGCATCCTTTGGACCACATTTGGTCACTGAGATGCCCTTGGAAACCATAATCTCAGTGGATTACGACGGCGCTGGGGACGGTTTGACCATCGTAGGCTTGAGCCTGAGCAATTGGTTGGGCAACGACGACGCCCGGGGCATCAACAAGATCACGGAGGTCCGCGACGGCCAGGCTCGTCGGTTCGCCGAAAAGGTGCAGGACACGAAGGCCAACCCTCCGCCACTCCTGGGGTCCAATTTCGAGGAACCATCCGCCTCAACGAACGCGGCACCAGATTTCGGTCGGACGCCGGCAGTCCAATACGCCGCAATGGGCAAAACGGAGCGAATCGACGCCCAGTGGCGGGAACGGTCGACCATGTGGGGCCGAAACGAGCCCAACCCGCTGGAGCGCATCGTAGCCGTGCTGATGAGCAACCTTTCCGGCGAGAAGACTGACGTCTATCCGGGCGAGCGCCGGATGCTCCACGAGATACTGGAGGATGACGAGAGCATCGAGTATTGGATGGGGGGCCGATGGGGCCCAGCCGATGAATTCGATACCATCGCGCAGGCCGTGACCAGAGCGGCCGTGAGCACTGCCTTAGGTGCGGCCCTGGGCCAACCGGTGGGCGGGGCCCAGCGTTTCGCGCCTGAAGTTCACAACGGCGTCGTGGTGGCCACCGACCGGAGGGTCGTCATGTTGAACTCCGGAATGGTCACCCAGACCATAGTGGAAATACCATACGAGGGTCTTCAGGTCGCGTACAACGAGGGACTTATCACTTCAGGCATCAAGTTCTGGGGAAGCACCGACGAAGAGTACGCCTACTATTTTGACCACAACGGTAAAGCCAAGCTGAGGCCCCGCGCCCGGCCCCTCTTCAACGCCGTCAGGACACACGCCAGCAGCGCACAGGACGGTTCCGGAACGTAGGGGCACTCGCACCCAAAAGCGGGGGAAGTGCCGATCGCCATCGAGGAAGCAATTGATCCGTGTCAAGGGCGGCGAGGTTTGTACCGCTGGTGCCATGGTCTCGCCTGCCACAGAATCCAGCGGGGATACGGCGCCGGCGACCGCATATCAGCGGGACCTCGATCAGGGCAATCGCATTTCATTGGAATAGGACTTTTGAGCAGGTAATCGAACTCCCAATCGGCCTTTTTGCGTTTGGCTTTGACACCGACTTTGGCGCTGCGTTCCTGTTTGAGCAAGTTCGAGGCCAGGTGCCTGGTCACCGCAGCCCGCCCTCACACTCGACTGTGATCCTCGTCGAAGGCCACGTCCAACACCCAGTGCAGGCTGTTTTCGATGCTCCAGTGGCTCCTCGCCGCCAGCAGCGTGGGTCGCGTACCCCGAATAGCTGCAGATGTAGCAGCGGGTATCTTCTGGTGAACCTTCGGCACTGTCCCGCGGGTAGCTGACCTTGGCCACCGCGCCCAGGTTGTCCCACTGTCGGTGCGGGTCCACGTAGGCCAGTTCCTCTGGGTCGGTGATCACCCAGCACTGGCGGCGTTCCCGCCGACCGTGGTCTTTGCCCAGTTGCTCGTGGTGGCTGTAAGCCACGCCGTCCCATCCCGCATGCTCCTGGCCGGCGAACAGATCATTGATGTTCTCGTGCAACTCACCCTGGTTGGCCTTCATCAGTACCTGCGACCCGATGAAAAACCAGAGCAAGGCCCGCGTCGGCGTCCGCCTCTTATTGATACCCGAGTTGGTTCGCGCAATATTCATTACGTGAACTCAGCCGGGTAGAAAAGCCGACCCGGGGCGCAGCAGAGGATGGGCTGACTGTCCATAAGCTACTACCAACCGCCCATAGTGCACGTCCTTGCCCTGTTGCACGATCCCGTCTGCCGCGAGGCGAACGCTGAGGCGCTACGGATGGAATGGCCGGGCATCCCGCTGCCGGACTGGCTCGATGGTGATTAGGAAGGTGCGTTGGATGCCGGCAACGATGAGAATGTGTTCGGGCTGTCAGAAGCGCAGATCGCCCGGCGGGTGAAAGCCGCAGCTCGTGCTGCCGATCTCCCCCGGCTGGGAGAGTTTCAGTAGCCACAGCGGGCGGGCGGGCACGGCCCAGCGCATGGTCACGCCGCGCGAGATGTCGGGGTCTCCCGCACAATTGTTGCCGCCGGCCCTCCTCCCGACCATATATATCTATGTTTGAATGGCGGTCGACGAAATCTGAGGCGTTTCGGTTGGCTTTGGCGCAGAGCCAGCTGCCGAAGGCTCGGCTGCCGGAGAGCCCTGACGCGGTAATGCGGAGGAATACGCGACCAGAAAGATTGCGATGGAGATTACGGCGATCGTTCTGATTATCACCATGAGGTATCCTGCCGCCGAAAGGGTTGATCCAGAAGGGTCAGGTGCCAATTTTCAGGGTCATTAGGCCGGCGGCCTGAGACGGCCTCTGACCTGGCGGATCAGGCTGGCCAGGAACAGTCCGACCAGCAGGGCCGCCAGGGCGACGACGGCTGGAAGCAGCCAGGGGTAACGTTCGGTGAAGGGCACGATTTCGGGCCGGGGCGCCGGCACGTCGAATGCGGGATTGACGTCGTGGGAGCCCAACCGGGCCACCGGCAGGTCCTCGGTGACCAGATAGGGAAACATTCTTTCCAACTCGTATGACGGCGCAGATACCTCGGGGTTCCCGTAGTAAAGGCGATAGGCTTCTCTGGCGTTGGCGGCGAAGATGATCTTGCGGACGAAACCGGTCGCTAGGGCAGTCTCCACCGGAAGGGCTGGATTGTCCTCGTTGAAGACGGTGATCCGGTAGTATCGGTACCTGGATTCTCCGAACCGTATTTCGCGATCATCGCCCACGAACTTCGGGGTATCGAAGTCGTAAAGAACTTCGCCAGACTGCAGGGGGATCCAGACGACGGAGTCGTAACTGCCTTCGAGCGCTACCTGGCGATAGAAATTCCGTTGCGGAATGTCCAGCCGTATACTGTTGGCAGGAAACCCGGGGCTGCCGGCGTCCAGCAATAGAATCGTCTGCTTATGTTCCGGGTCTTCAATACGCTGGATGATGTCCAGGGGCAGGCGGTGGCGACGGGACTGCAGCTCCTGGGCGTAGAAGACCACGGCGGCCCGGACGGCCAGCGGCTCCTGTTCTTCATCGAAAATCCGCACCATGAGAAAGCGTGCGGCGCTGGACGGGTACTTGACGCGGGTGTCGCCGACGGAGAAGCCGCGTTCGGGTATCGTCAGGTTGACAATCGTACCGTTCTCCTCCAGGACCCGCCAGGTTTCGCCGTCATCACTGCCGGACATGGAGACGCGGCGTTGGAAGTTCTCGGAGGCGGTTTGAATTTCCACCTCGCTGTGCAGGTCTCCCTCCGACTCCACGTCGAGAATGAACGAGGTGTGGGCGTTTGGGACGTATCCAAGGTCACGCATTTTGACCGGCACCGCGGATCGTCGCTGGTCTCCAGCTTCGACCAGGAGCTTGTAGGGGGTTTCCCGCTCGCCGGCAGGGTAAACCACGGTGAGACGGACGTCCCCCAGGGCAGGTTGGGCGTGGGAGTAAACTTCCGGGTCCAGCTCAACCTCCACCAACTGGGCGCCGGAGAGATTGTCCGGCAGGATTACCGGCTTGACGAAACGCCATTCGCCGTCCGGGGAATCGCCCCAGGCGTCAGGAGTGGACAGCAACGCGATAGCCACCAACAGGACGGCAACCGCGATGGAAAGCAGCCGGAGCCCGCTTTCAGGGCCGCTGCCCAAACAGGAACCCCCTCACGGCCTGACTGTAACGCTGGTAGACCAAGCCCATGCCCAGCATGAGGACGCCCAGGGTGACGAAAGCGGCAACGCGGTATTCCCTTTCCAGAAGAAATACGTCGAACGCGAACAGCTTGGCCACGGGCACCGCCAGCAGGGCAATGCCGGCCAGGCGGATATGGCTGGACTGGCGGGCGATGCCGACGCCAATCATCCCAATGGCGTACACGGCCCACAGCACGGTCAGCGAGAGTTGCTGGCCGCCGAAGGTGTCGACGTCCTGTCGGAAAGCCCTGGCGTCGAAGAAGTGGATTGCCTCCAGGGTCAGCCCCCACAAAGCTATGCAGTTTGCCGTGACCAGCAGCGCGGGAACGGCGTAAGTCTCGAAGCTGGCCAGTTCCGGCCGGGTGCGCCGGTACCACCAGGCGAAGGCCAGCGTCAGGACGATGACCAGTACGAAGGCCAGGAAATGCAGGTTCAGTACCGGTATGAATCCGACGGGTAGCAGTTCGGCCATGAAGGTGTCGAAGGCCAGCAGCTTGAGCGCGGCCAGCGTCAGAATGGCCAATCCGGCCCAACGAACGGTCGGAAGGCTTCGCCACAGGCCGACGGCGAGGACGACCGCGCCGTAAATGGCCCACAGGAAGGTCATGGACAGATATTTGGCGTTGATCGCAGCCTGCACGTATTGCCAGTTGGCGACGTTAGCCTCGTGCTGGGCGGCACGGCTGTCGAAGAAATGAATCACTTCCTGGTTCAATGTCCACAGGGCAACGAAGTTAGCCAACGCGACCAATGCCACGAACGCGTGGCGCTCATAACCGACGAGATGGGGCGATTCCCTCCGGAACCGCCAGGCGAGGACGGACAGCAGGGCCACGACCAGCGCACAGGTCAAGAATTGGGCGTTCAGAACCGGCGTGAATCCCACGCGGGCCAGACTCACCGCGATGGTGTCCAAGGCGATCAGTTTGAAAATCGCCAGCCCCAACAGCGCCAGGCCGGCCCAGCGCGCCGGAGGCCAGCGTCGCCATAGGCCGGCGGCCGCCAGGACGGAGGCGTAGATTGCCCAGAGCGCTGTCAGGGAAAGGAACTTGGCGTTGGTCGCGCGCTGTTGAACCTGTTGATACGGCCCGAAGTCGGCCGAAAGCGCTCGGCTGTCAAAATAGCTGACAAGTTCAAGGCTGAGCGCGATTACAGTCAGCGCATTGGCGACGCCCAGCAGCGGCCACAAGGCGAACTCCTCCCATGGTTCCCGTCGCTCGCGGTAGAACCGGTAAAGGAATGCCGCCGCGTACAGGGCGGCGATCGTGGCGACCATGATGGGGAACCGCTCGTTGAGGAAGGGAGCAAAGTCGTCCAGATTGACCCGGCCGCCGTGCTTGAGCAGGTCGATCAACACCAGGTGTCCCAGAGCGACAACCAGTACTCCCAGGCCGAAGGCCCGCATCTGCCACCGGCCCAGGAGGAAAGCGGTGCCCACCAGCGCCGCCCCCTCTGCGGCCCAGGCGACGGTGATCCACACCCCGGTTAGCTGGAGGGGTACGGCGATCGTGAGAAAAACGATCGCGATGGGCAGGGCAAAGAGTGCGATTTCCGCCGGGGTGGAGGGCCTCCGAATGGCCACGAAGGCGATCAGTGCGTAGAAGAGGGAAAGGCCCAGGGCAATGAGGCCGAACCAGTCCCGGTAGTCGTCCCAGAGAATGTGATAGGTGAGGGCAAAGAACACGATGGCGTTGAGGGTCATCAGGCCCAGGTCGCCGATGCCGGGCACGCGCCGCCACAGCAGATGAAAGAGGCTGGTGGCGCCGGCGAGGATGAGGAACATGCCGCTGAGGGCGATCTGGGCCATGACGGGGTCGTAATCGGAGAACCGGCTGGTCCAGAAGAAGAAAACCCCATACGTGCCGGCCCAGCCGACCAGATTGAACCACCGCCAGTTGCGGAAGGTGGAAATCGCCAGGATGCCGGCGTCAACCACCAGGATGTAGACCAGGGCCAATCGAATGTCAGGGAGGTCGGGACCTAACAGGACCGGCACCAGGAATGCGCCGATTATGCCCAGCAGCGCGACGACGATGGACTCATGACGCAGGGCCAGCAGGGAGGCCAGCGCTACGACCAGAGCCAGGAAGAGGAGGGCCACGTCGGGACGTATCAACTGGTACAGTCCGAAGGCGGCGTAGATGGACAGGTAGAGGATGACGGCTCCGGCCGCCGTTACCGGCTGCGCCCAGATGGGAACGCGGCGTTGGGCGTACTCGCCCACGCCCAGCAGGGCCAACCCCAGGACCACCCCAAGGATGATCCGCCCGGTATCACCGATCCAGTTGTTGTCGAAAGCCAGCTTCAGGAAAAAGCCGATGCCCAACACGAGCGCCACGGCCCCGATGATGGCGAACCAGTTTCGGCCCAGCAGCCGTTCCCAATCGAGCGAAGGACTGAAAGCGGGCCAGACGCCGCCACCAACCGGGCCGCCGGATGCGGTCTCGGCCGCAGGGACGGTTTGCGACACTGGAGCGACCGGTGGTGTCCGTACCGGCGGGGCGAGCAAGACATCCACCACGGGCGGTTCGGCATAGCTCCCAGTCGGCTCCGAGGGCAATTCGGTGGACGTTATGACGGTGGGCTGCTCCGGAAGACCCGAGCCCTCGGTTTGGGAATCGAGGCTATCCACCCGGCGCTGAAGATTCAGCAGGCGCCCGGAGGCATCCCGCAGGAGGTCGCGCAGATCGTCGATCTCAACCTGCAGGTTCTGCCTGGACGGGACGTTCGTTTCCGGTTCAAGTGGCTCCAGTTCCGATTGGACGGGAGCAGACAATACGCTTCCACAATTGCCGCAGAACGCCGCGGCTCCCGGGTTAGCGGTCCCGCACACCGGGCAAGTGTTTTCAGGCAAGGTAATGGTTTCGGAAGCGTATTCCCCGTAGGATGCAGAACCCCCATCCACGTCGAAACTGCCGGAGCCGTCCCGGTGCAACAGACAAAGTTCGGACCCGGTTGGCGCTGGTCCTCCGCAGACGACACATTTCGGCCGTGGGTTCAAACTCCTCAGAAAAATGAGCATCCGAAACCTCTGCTCCAACCGGCATACCTGCGCCTGGCGCGACCATCATTCGATGATGCGAGGGCCGTCGCTGCCAATATGTCCCGCGCCGACCGACGGGTTGGGGCCACAGAGGTAACTGGGAACTTCTGCCCATTTGCTTTCCTGCACGGTCGGTGCCGCTCTCGCTGGTTTTTGCACCAGCAGTCCGTGCGGGCAAAAGCCTACCACACTAAACTGAAGCCAAAGTCAAACGCGCATAGGCATGAGGTGAAATAGCGGCGTCATTAGTTTAGTGTGCACGCCAGCACGGCAAGGTTTGGTGTTGGGCATGACCGATGGCCTTCGCTTGCTGTGGACAAGTCAGATGTAGTGTCCGCATCGGATATGGTTGCTCGTAATCCAATGAGAAGACAAGCCCGTCGTCAAAAACCCGCAGGGAGTTGCCCGACGAGCCGGGTTTTTGAGGAAACTCCTGACAACCTGGAAGAACCGCTTGCCAGGATTGCCGCTGAGAGCTTTCACCCTGAGGAAGCTTGGTGGGCGCAGCGCATGTTCTTGAATAGGGACTGACGATCGCACGCTGCAACGCAGAGTGCAGCAGTGGCGCGGCATCATGGCCAAAAAGCTGGTCTACGCCGCTGCCCGTGAGCCCATGGCGGAACCCCCTGCAATGCCGGAATTAGCGCTGGCTGGGGTTGGACCCCAGGTGCTAAAGTTTCGGTAACATTTCTCAATGAGGCAACAGGAATCGGCAAATCTAGTTGACGCGGGACAGCAGGGTTCCTTCACCGTCGCTCAGGGCGCGGTACCGGTCGAAAGCGAAGGCTCGGTGTCTGCGTCTCCGAGGGAACGGCCTCCGGTTGTTCTTCGCCGCAACCGGAAAGTGCCGTCACCAGGAGAAAAGCCGCCACCACCGACCAGATCCGGAGCGACATTCCCGACCGCCCGGCTTTTTCAGCGGCTATTCGACGAAGCGGAAAGACAGCAATCTTCGCCACTGTTTGTTCTGGACCAACGCCGAGATCTGCCTGCGAAAACCGAAAAGATACGTCGCCCCGGCTAGAACTGTAAGTAATATGCTCAACATCACCATTGGCCATTCGGTCTCGACGATGATCAAAGCTATGCAGACGAGCACGTATCCCGTAGCGGCGCCCAAGACCACGTTGCGAAACAAGATCATGACCAAAGCGATGGCGATGAGGCAGACGGCGGTGACAGCGGGAAACAGGCCCAGCGACACGCCCATCAGTACCGCCGCGCCCTTGCCGCCCCGAAATTGCAGGAACACCGGCCAATTGTGGCCTATCAAAACCAGGGAAGCGGTGGCGAATATGGTCCATTCCGGAGCGTTGACGAGTGTCGGAACCAGGACGGACAGCGCGCCCTTCCCGACGTCCAGCGCCAGAACTGCCAGCGCGCCCATGATCCCAAGGCGTTTGTAGGTGTTGAGCGTTCCCGCGTTACGGGTTCCCGTTTGCCGCACGTCCTCGCCGGTCTTGAAACGCACCAGAAGGTAGGACGGCGACACCGACCCCACCAGATATGCGGCCACTGCCAGCATTATTCCGATTGCAGTTTCCAATTGCCCTCCCGTTGAGCGCCGACCGGGTTCGAAGGATTTTTCCTGGCCCGGCCCCGAACCATACGGCTGTCCGAGTTGAGCTCTGCGACCTGGCGCCTTACCTTGGTGATTCCGGTGTTCTGGACATTGAGGCACCTCATCCTGGCCGCTGCTACGGCCCTGCGTGGCGCGACCAGCGCTAAGCGTTGAACTAGGTTCTGTTGACATTTGGTTATAATGGAAATATGTCAAGACTTACGCTCTCAACAGGTCAGTGGACCAAGGTTCTCCAGTTCCTGCAAGGACGCGCCGACCTGTATGTTGGTCGGGAAGAGGAATGTCGCCGTTTCATCGAAGCCGTGCTCTGGGTGGCCCGCTCCGGCGCCCAATGGCGGCTCCTCCCAGCCGAGTATGGGAATTGGAACAGCGTCTACAAAAGGTTTGCCCGCTGGAGCGACCGGGGTATCTGGGAACTGCTGCATCAGCATTGCGCCGACGACCCGGATCTGGAATACCTCATCATCGACCGCACCGTATTATCGACAGCACCGTGGTCCGGGCCCATCCCTGCGCCGCCGGAGCGCCCCCCAAAAAGGCGGCCAGGCGGCCCAGGCCCTGGGCCGGAGCCGCGGCGGGTTCAGCACCAAGGTCCACGTGAGCGTGGATGCCTTGGGCAATCCCTTGCGGTTCATCCTGACTGGGGGGCAAAAGCACGACATCACCCAGGCCCAGGGGCTGATCGCCGATCATGCCGGAGAGTACGTGATTGCCGACAAGGGGTATGATTCCCGTGAGTTTCGCCAGTACATCCTGGAACGAGGCATGCGTCCGGTCATACCGCCACGCTCCAACCGTAAGGAACCCCAAGCCTACGATGCTTGCCTCTACCGAGAGCGGCACCTGGTGGAATGCTTCATCAACAAGATCAAGCACTATCGCCGGGTATTCTCCCGGTTTGAGAAGCTGGACGCCAGATACCTGGGCTTCCTTCACTTTACCGCTGCCCTCATTTGGTTACGATGAAATGTCAACACAGCCTAGTCCTGCTCTTCGGGTTTGGCGTTCCGGGGGCTAATCCCTGCCAAGGGACTTGAGCGGGGCTCCGGAGAATATCTTGGTCCAGCCGGTTTGAGTGTGCAGCGCCGAGGGCTTGATCCCACCTATCTGCTGCCCATTTTCCCGGCAATGCTGGGTGACAGTCTCGCGGGCGTCCGGCTCCAGCCGAAATACCCTGACGCTAGCCAGCTGCCCCAAGTCCCGACAATAGCGACAGTGGTAGTTGAGCCGCAAAGCCTCCTCGGCCTGGATCCCCAAGGACTGGAGTTCCAGGTCTGTCGCAGACCTCCTGGCGGTTCAGCCCTCCATACGCCACGTCCATCAAGGGGATGGAGTGAATGTTGCGGCTGGTCAGGACCTGCTGTCGTAAATAGTCCAGCCTCATTCCGGCGTCCAACACCGGCATTCCCTTGTGGTTGGGGGCAAATACCAGCCCCATGTACAGGCCAGCCAATGCACGATGCAGCAGTTCGCCCAGGTCCGCTGATCCCACGGATGAGATAGACCGATCCCTGTCCGAACGCAGTTCCTCCACCGCCGTTGGAGCTGCAAGAACGGAGATGGTCAAGTTGGCCTCAGTCGGTGCCTGCGTCGCCGACGAGACGGCTGACGGGAGTTCCTCCCCGCAACCGGCAAGTCCCGCCAACAGGAGCAAAGCCGTGACCACCGACCAGATCCGGAGCTTCATTCCGGACTGTCCCGATGGCGCAAGTTCCGTTTCAACCGCATCGCGAACTGCATAGCCATTGCGCTGAAGGACAACGAGGAAGTAGTGGCGAATTTCGTAGTCAGAACTATCGCCGCCACTTTCACTGCGTACAGCATCGTCCAACCCAAGGTGACGTTGCCGGAAAGGTCCGGCCCGCAGGTGAATGTATACCGGTTGGGTTCGCCGGGCACCGGAACCACGCCCCCGGTGTCAACCACATGGGCCAGTGACACCACCGCCAGCACCCCCACGGCTGAGCCAACTGCCAGACTGTTGTTGTCCAGCGAATCCGTCCCTATAAATGGAAAGCGAAAATGTCCGCATGGCTAGTTGACGACGGTGGTGGATTTGCGTAGCGCCAGCAGCTTGGCGCGTTCCTTGGCGCGTTCCTTGGCGCTGAGTTTCTTGGTGGGCGGTTTCTCGGCGTAGGCGTACTTGCGCACGGTCACGCGGGATATGCCCAGTTCCCGTGAGATGGCCCGCAGGGACAGCCCTTTCAGCCGGCCCTTCTGGATCGCCTTCCACCGGGCCAGTTGGGTTGGCGTGGGCGTACGCGTCCACGGGTTCGATGTCTTGCTGGCGGCGTCCTTCGCAGCGGCGTCCTTGCCGGCGACGGGTTTTAGGGCAGGCGCGGCCGGACGCACCGGTTCCAGGGCGGCCAGACGGCGCTGTTGCGACCTGCTGATGTGGTGATCCCCCACGCTGCTGACCACGCGTTTGAGCTCAGGGCCAGGGGACCAGGCGGTGACACCCGCCCATAGGGCGCCCATGCGCGGCGGTGGTTCCTGGGTGGCCACGCGACGGCCCTCGTACCTGACGATGAGTTGGCCGTTGGGTCGTTCCAGCACCTCCACCCGCAGTCCGGCGTAGCTGGTGCGCTCCCGGTCGGGCAGCAGCTGGAGGACCCGCCAGTTGTACTTCACCGTGTTGTCCCGGCCCACCTTGCGGGTGTCCTTGAAGCACAGGATCTCGGAGAGGATCAGGTCGGGGTCCGCCGGGCGGTAGGCCGGTTCCGGATGGTCAGGCTGGACGGCGAAGCGGGCGTTGTAGCGGGGCAGGAAGTCCTGCAGCACCGCCGTGGCCTGATCCATGGTCCTGGCATCGGACAGGCGCAGTTCGGTAACCAAGCGGTCCTGGAAAGTCCCCGCGGCCCGTTCCACCCGGCCCTTGGCCTGCGGAGAGCGGGCGAAAATCTGCCGGATCCCCAGTTCCTGCAGGGACCGGGTGAACTGAGTAGCTTCCGCCGCGGTCTCCGGCTTGCGGGCGTTGTGCTTGAATACCGCATGGCGGTCGCTGTAGAGCGCCAACGGAATGCCCCAGCGCTCGATCAGGCCCTCCAGTAGCGTGAAGTAGCCAGCGGTGTTCTCGCTGATGCAAAACACGGCGTTGACCACGGCGCTGGTGGCGTCGTCCACCGCCAGCAGCAGGGCGAATTTGGTACCTCGGTCCTCCAACCAGGCGTGATGGCTGCCGTCCAGTTGCAGCAGCATCCCCGCCTGGGGCATCCGCTGGCGACGAAAACGGTGCTGCGGCGAGCGCCGACTCCGCGGACTGCCGATGCCCGCCTTGGCGAGAATGCGGCGCACCGTGGGCCGGCTCAGGTCGATGCCTTCACGTTCGCTGAGCAGTTCGGTGAGGTGGGTGTGGTTGGCGCCTTCGTAGCGGCCGGTGGCCAGTTCCACCACGGCGGCAGCCTCGGCGGACGGGATAGCATTGTGGGGACGGCGGCCACGGTTGCCGTGGGCCAGTGCGGTGGCGCCATCTTGGCGATAAGCCGCCAGCAGCCGGCGAGCATGGCGCGGGGACACCCCTAGCACCTCGGCGGCCTGGACGATGGCAACCTGGTATTCCAAAACGGAGTTCAGCACGGAAAGTCTGGCTTGTTCTTTTTGGTTCAACGTAACGTCCTTCATGGTAAGGACATTTTCGCTGACCAGTTAATGGGTGACAGAATCGTAGATCAGCAACAAAAGCCGGGTCAATGACCGCGTAAATTCACAACGCTGGACAACCGGATCCCGGACGGCGAATTGCGACGAAAAGTGGCGAATGGCACATCTGGCACATCCGACACCAAAGACCAATCAACGCCCTAAATGGCTGTTATCGGCGGTTAGTGCCACTGACGGGGGATAAACCGATGGCTCTTTCGCCGGCAAAAACTACACAAATCCCAGAACTCCCCCATATCATATAGTTAAATGGTTAAGGGGCTGCATTTTCGGGCGACGCCGACCCCGCGTTACGGGGGCAAGGCAACAGTCGTTGACGATGGCGATTGCCAAAGCTTTCCGAATCCGGCAAAACCGGCCCCGGCGGTTCACGCACTGTAGGGCGACAGGAGTGAACATGCCAGATAAGCTACCTGACAGCAGAGAGGGTAGGATGGTCAAGTCTTACCTTATCTTGATTGCGGCAGCCACACGACGGCAGACAAACACCTATGGAGATTTGGGCCACCATCTCGGCGTTGCTCCCGTCGCTACGCCACACTTGAATGATGTAGCCAACTTTTGCCTTCAAAAGGGACACCCCGATCTGACCTTCCTTGTGGTGAACAGCGAGACGGGATTGACCGGGAGCAATCCCGACCCCAAGACAGACCTCAGACGCCGGGAGGAAGTGTATCGACACGAGTGGCTGGACTACGCACCGCCATCCCCTGCTGACTGGATCTCTTTGCAGGGATCGTCAAGTATATAATTCCCTTTTTCTTCCTGTTGGTGTCATTGCCCACCTCCAAACGCCCCGTCGGAATAACGGCTTCCGGCGGGGTTTCTCTTTCGCTATCTCATATGCATCACCTCCTCGTGCTAAATCGATGAGCCCACCCCGAAGCTTTGGGGTGGGCTCTCGGCGTTGCGGGTCAGCAGGCCGGCAGACCGGAGTAAGCAAGGTCGTTGACTGCTATGCCGGTTAGCCCAACTGGTACGCACCCTGTGAATCGGTTGTCGCCCGCAAACCGCAAATACCTGAGCGCGGCAAGATTGTCCAACGAGGCGGGTATCGCCCCGTACAAATCGTTGTCGTGCAAGTCCAGACGGGTTAAATTGGTGAGGTTGCCCAGGGATCCCGGTATTTCTCCGGACAGGTTGTTGTCGTCGATTTCCAACCACGTCAAATTGCCGAGGCTTCCTAACGCGGGCGGTATTGCCCCGGTCAACTCATTGTCGTTCAGGTCCAGTCGGGTCAAGTTGGTGAGGTTGCTCAGTTCCGTCGGTATTGGCCCACGCAAACGGTTATAACCAAGCAATAACTCCCGCAGGTTGGTAAGATTGCCCAATCTTGACGGGAACGGGCCCGACAGCCCGTTGTCAGCAAGGTCGAGTTCAATGACCCGGCCGGCGGCGTCAGTGGTTACGCCGTACCACTCCCCGATAGGGGCGTCACTCAGCCACTTTGCGCTGTGGGTCCAGTTGGGGCCGTTCATTTCGTGGTACAGCGTTGCCAGTGCCGCCCGGTCGCCTTCGTGGATCGCGGTTCTGCCATAGTACCAGTGGCCGATGGCCTTGTTAACCTTCGCCGCCACTTCATCCGACGCGCCGTCTTTGAATGCGGCTTCAACGTGGCAGACCCCCAAGTAGGTGCCTTCGCAATCGTCAGTGGGGTCATCGTTCAGCCGTTTCAGGTATAGGTTGCGGAACCCCTCTTTGAAAGTCGCTTCGCCCAGAGCCAGGTAGAGGTCAAGGAACAGCCGCTGCCCCAACCTGTATGAGCAACTAAACTCGTCGCTGTCCGGTTCGGCATCGACAATCTCACTGATGGCGTTGAACGGGATGCATTGGTCCCGGTTGTGTACCAGGGGACGGCCAACGCGGGCGTTCTCGGAGAGTATAACCATCATATCCGCGCCGCCTTCGCTAATCCATATCTGAGAAGCCCGCCAATAGTAATGGGCCGTCTCGTGGGCGGCGTGCCTCGGCGCGCGCCAATATTCGCCGGCGGCGGGGTCGCGTTCTGGGTTTGACTCTATGTGAGTGCCTACGTGGCGTCCGCTGGAAACATAGTCCACGAAGAACCATGCTACGTAGTTGGTGGGCAACGGCTCGCTCATGAAATTCTCATGGTGGCGTACCGCATGTTCCAGATAGTCCATGTTGGGGCCGTTCTGGTCGTGGAAGCGGATGATTGCCAGCACCACCTCGCCGGAGTGTCGGAGGTTGATGGTGCGTTCCTCTTTGAAAACGCCTGCCCCATCCAGAAGGGTTCGTACCAATTCGGGCTGGTGTCTGTTGGCTCTGCCCAGCAGCAGTATGGTTTTTGCCTCTTCATCATTGATGCCGTCTCTGAGCTTAGGATGCCGCAACAGCTCCAGGAATCCAGCCGACCCAGCGTCCTCAAACATTTCCAGCGAGTGCATCGCTAACGCGTCGGGGCTTTCAACGGTGTCCAGGAACGGCATATCCAGAATCTCGATGACCTTCTGCATCACTTCCCGTTCCAGCGATTGGTCTTCAACCCGGATGGTCGATGCAATGCGGTCAATTACTATCGCTTCATCCCGCGTGATGTCGCCGTCATTGACCCAGGAACGTCCCATCAGGGCGACGAATACGTCGGGCCCGCGCTCGGCGATGTTCAGCAGTTCATCCACGGTGTCGCGTTCGCTGGCTATGATGCCATCCGCGACCCAAGGTAGCCGCTGGATTGCCTGTGCCGGTTGTTTGGCGGGATCAATTACTGCCGTCGGTTTCGGTATAGGGGTTGGAGCGACTGCGGCGGTGGGTTCCGGTATCGGCGTCGGCTCCGCTGCGGGTGTTGCCGTCGGAACCGGCGCAACCGTTGGCGTGGGTCGCGGCGTCGGGGGTGGAGTGGTAATTGCGGTAGATGTCGGCATTGGCGTATTGGTAGGATGAATGGGTGTAACCGTGTAAGTCGTCAATGGCTCCAACGTCGGGAGCGGGGTATAGGTTGGCTGAAGCGTGGGCGTGTCTGCCGGCACTTCGACTATTACGGTCTCACCTTGACAGGCGGCGACGGCCAACAGAACGACGGCGATGGCAATAATGCCTTTCATTGGGACCCCTCCTAGTGCCGGTCAGTACCCATAAGTTTACCTCCCAAGGGTGTACTCACGGGCTGCTGGGCTTCGTAAAATACCAGCAGCCCCATTGATTTTAGGAGGGTCTGCTTCATCGGCAGCCCTTCATGTTGACGGTGGCGCGGTCGCCGTCAATGCCCAGGTAGCGGCTGGCTCCGACATAGACGCTGAGGGTGCGGAATCGCCGGCGGGGCTTGAAACGCGGGTAACCTGGGCCTCGCCGTTTTTAACCCTGCGGGAAAAGGCGTCGAAGGCGCGCTGGACGCGGCGCAGGGTATCGACCCGCAGGCGGCGCAGGTGCGGGATTCGCCCGCCTGCTTCCAGGCCGTGCGGCGTTCCTCCAGGGCGACGTTATAAAGCCGGCAGTGGGTGCCCAGCCCCTTTTTGCGCCTAAAATCGCCCCAGGGCAAGGATTTGGGGCATTCCAGTCGGTCAGCCTGGCGACGTGAGCATCTCAACGTTTAGAACGCGCGTCGGAGTTTATTCGCCACGTGGTGCGTGAGTCAGTCCACTCCGTCAAGCAGCGCTAGCTGGCCGGCGGGCGTCCGCCGGCTTCGGCGTCAGGACCTCAAGCGTTACAGTTGGCCAACTGTAACGCTTAACGGCCGCTGGAAGTGCTCCGGCCGCTTCCGGCGCTGGTGTTACAATGAGCGCCCCTCTCTCCTTGGGAGTGGGTTCATCGGACCGCCTTCGGCTTACCGTCAGTGACGCCCGCCCCGGCCCCACCGAGCGACGACCAGATCCTGCAGTTCCACCAGCCGGTAATCGACGCGGCCCACCAGCGCGTGGCCGATCTCCTGTCCCAGACCATCGACGAACTGCGCACCTTTTGGCCGGCCAACGAGGCGGCCGACAGGAGCCGGCGGCAGGTGGCCGTGCGAGGAGCCACCAGACCGGCATCGGGGGGCCTTCGCCGTTTTCCCGACGGCTATTGAGCACCGATTCATCATCCACTGATGTTGTATCGGCGGGAAATTGTGGTGTCAACCTCTATACCATCGGCTGACTGCTTCGCACAAGGGTCATTATGTGAATCCGCCCACGCCGGGATTCTCCGGGATGCCCAAGGAACGCCGATCCCGCAGCCTTGCCGTTTCGCCGCCAACGCCGCCTGGCTGGCGATCCAGGTGATGGCACATAACCTGGCCCGCTGGACCGCGCGCATCGGTCTGGGTGAGCAACTGGTAACCACCAAGACCCTTCGACGACGGTTCTTCTCCCTCGCCGGACGGCTCACCCCCTCGGCGCGCCGCCTCACTTTGCATTTGCCCCAGCGCTGGCCCTGGGAAAACCAGTTCAGTCGCGCCCTCGCTCGATTGCGAGCGCTGTCATCTCCTGCCTGACGGCGCCGACGGCGCCTGACCCATCCACCAGATTACCCAAACGCCTCGTAGACCCGAGCCAGGTCGGTTCCCAAGCGTTTCAGTTTCTGGCTGCATACCGCCCTGATAATCTCGCCCAGCACCGCCACTGCGGGCCGTCAACGTCCTCTTTGCGTGGCTACCGCACTCTTCCACAGCCAAATCTATTGGGATCAAGCCCTCACAGTCTCTCCCTTGCCTCGCATCCCTGGTCTAACCGGCATGGCTACATCCCTGCGGTGGATTCGGGGTTAGTAAACGCTGGGGCATTCGTCGGAGCAACGGGGGCCGCGCCAGCAGTTCTGGCCAGTTCGATCGCTGATGCTATTCTTTCCGCCTCCGTACGCTCCTCGTATTCGCCGGAATAAAGCCACTCGCTCTCACCGGTTACGTCAATGCCGGCGCGATATTTGGTAGTTTTGGCCGTGCCTGTCCCGCGTCAACTAGAAATGCCGGCGCATTGCCTCAAATAAAACGTTACCCACGCTGAATGGTTGCCTCAACTAAAATGTTACCGAAAACTCGGGAGGCAGCCACGTGGGAGGAGGCATCAGCAGGATGGCAAAGCGTGAATTATTGATAACGATACGAGACCGTTACCGCGAGGCATCCAAAAAGGACAAGGGCCGGATCCTCGACGAGTTCGTCGCCGTAACCGGCCACCACCGCAAGCACGGCATCCGGCTGCTGAGGCGGTCTGGAGACGCTGGGGAGAAACCGTCAATGATCAAGGGCCGGCGCATCTACGATGAAGCAGTACGCGAGGCGGTGATCACGATCTGGGAGGCCGCGGATCGCATCTGCGGGAAGCGCCTGAAGGCGGCGCTGCCCCATCTGGTGGAATCCATGGAGCGCCATGGGCATCTCGATCTGGATCCCGAAGTGCGTGCACGGTTGCTTTCCGCCAGCGCGGCCACGTTGGACCGGCTGCTCAAACCCATTCGTCCCACGGCGGGCAGCCGGCGCAGACGGCGGCGACGGCAGTCGATGAGCAAACGCGTGCCGGTGCGGACCTACAATGATTGGAACCGGCCCCCGCCGGGCTTTCTGGAGATTGACCTCGTAGCGCACTGTGGTGGCCCACTGTCGGGATCATTCATCCACAGCCTGGTGGCCACCGACATCTGCACCGGGTGGACCGAGGCCGTGCCTCTCCTGGCCAGAGAGCAGTCCCTGGTGGTGGCCGGGTTGGAAGCCATCGGTCAGCAGCTACCCTTTCCCATCCTCGGCATCGACTCCGACAACGACAGCGTGTTCATCAACGAAACGCTGATCCAGTACTGCGCCGACCGGGGCATCGCGTTCACCCGTTCCCGGCCCTACCACAGCAACGACCAGGCCTGGATTGAGCAGAAGAACGGTTCCGTGGTACGACGCTTCGTCGGCCATGACCGTTACTCCGGACAGGTGGCTGGACAGACCATGGCCTATCTCTACGGAGCGATGCGTTTGTACGTGAATTTCTTCCAGCCTTCATTCAAGCTGATTGACAAGACCCGGTACGGCTCCACCACCCTGAAGCATTACAGTCAGCCCGCCACACCCTGCGACCGCCTGAGCCAGCATGACGCAACCGGCGCTGATCTGAAAGCCTCGCTTGAGGAATATCGGGCTGGCCTGGACCCGGTGTTGCTACTGCACACCATCCGTGAAGCCCAGTCGGCGCTGGTGGCAACCACGTCTCCGGAAGTGCGGGAAACGCCAGCGGGAGAAAGCCTCGAACGTTTCCTCGCCAAGTTGCCCAATCTGTGGCGACAGGGCGAAACACGTCCCACCCACGCCGCGCGAGTGCGCAGTCCGCGGCATTGGCGGACCCGCCAGGACCCCTTCGAGGGCGTTTGGGGCGACGTGTTGGGGTGGTTGCAGGCTGAACCAGATGCCACGGGCAAGGCGCTGATGGCGCGGTTGCAGTCGGAACACCCGGACCGTTTCACCGAAGCGCAGCTGAGAACCTTGCAACGCCGGGTGAAAGAGTGGCGGGGCATCATGGCCAAAAACCTTGGTTTATGCTTCGCCCAACGCAAGCTCGGCGGAACCAGCCGGACTGCCGGAACCGGCCTTGTTTGGAGCGGATCCCAAGTGCTAGAGTTTCGGTAACATTCCTGAATGAGGCAACAGGCCGGCAGGACTTATTGTCGTTCATCATCGGGACACGGTGCGCAAGATGCTGGCCAATGCGACGCCGCCGGGCTACACGCGGAAGGGGCCGCCGCGCAAACCGAAGATTGAGCCCTTCACCGGCGTAATTGACGCCATCCTGGAGGCGGACCGCCGGGCGCCCAGAAAGCAGCGGCACACGGCCAAGCGCATCTTCGAGCGGCTGCGGGACGAGTACGGATTTGAAGGCCAGCAGACCATAGTCAAGGACTACGTGCGGGAGCATCGGCGGCGTGTTGGGGAGATGTTCGTGCCCTTGTCCCACGGACCGGGCCACGCCCAGTGCGACTTCGGCGAAGCGTTGGCGGTGATCGCCGGCTTGGAGCGCAAGGTGCATTACTTCGTCCTGGACCTGCCCCACAGCGACGGCTGCTTCGCCAAGGCCTATCCCGGGGAGACCACCGAGGCCTTTCTGGACGGCCACGTGTCGGCGTTCGCCTTTCTGGGTGGAGTGCCCCAGAGCGTCCTGTACGACAATACGAAACTCGCGGTGGCGAAGATACTGGGAGACGGTCGTCGCAAACGCACGAGGGCTTTCAGCGAGCTCCAGTCCCACTACCTGTTCGAGGATCGGTTCGGGCGTCCCAGCAAGGGGAATGACAAGGGCAAGGTTGAAGGCATGGTGGGCTATGTGCGGCGCAACTTCCTGGTGCCGATACCCGTGGCGGAGAGTTTCGCGGCGCTGAATGCGCACCTGGAAGCGCGCTGCCTGGACCGGATGGACGCTGTGCTCAGGGGACACTCGCAGACCATCGGCCAGCGGATGGAGCGAGACCTGGACGCGCTGTTGCCCTTGCCCGCAGTGCCCTATGACGCCTGCGACAAACGAGCCAGCCGGGTCAGCTCATTGTCCCTGGTGCGGTACCGCACCAACGACTACTCGGTGCCGGTGGCCTACGGACATCGGGATGTGCTGATCAAAGGCTACGTGGACCGGGTGGTGATCAGCTGCGGCACCGAGGTCATCGCCAAACATCCCAGGTCCTACGTGCAGGACGACTTCGTCTTCGACCCCATTCACTATCTGCCGTTGTTGGAGCGGAAGACGGGGGCTCTGGACCAGGCCGCGCCGCTGGCGGGGTGGGACCTGCCCGAAAAGTACCGCACGCTGCGCCGTCTGCTGGAGGACCGGATGGGCCAGCGTGGCAAGCGGGAATTCGTGCGGGTGCTCAGGCTGATGGAGCACTTCTCCCACCAGGAGGTCCACCACGCGGTGCGAGATGCCCTGCGGCTGGGCGCCGTCGGCTTTGACGCCGTGAAGCAGCTGCTGCTGTGCCGCCTTGAAGGCAAACCGCCCCGTCTCGACCTGGAGCTCTACCCTCACCTGCCCCAGGTCAACGTCCAGACCACCCGCGCCACGGACTACCTGACCCTGCTGTCGGGGAGGGCAGCATGAGCAACCGATCCACTCTGCTCCTTGAGCACCACCTCAGGGAGCTGAAACTGCCCACCTTCCTCAGGGAGTACGACAAACTGGCCGCCCAGTGCGCCGCTGAAGGCGCCGATCATCCCGACTACCTGCTCCGGCTCGCCGAGCTGGAACTCACCGACCGCCACCAGCGCATGGTGGAACGCCGGATCCGCGCGGCGCGCTTCCCCGCCACCAAGGGCCTGGACACCTTTGACTTCTCCGCCATCCCCTCGGTGAACAAACCGCTGGTGATGCAACTGGCCCGGTGTGAATACGTCGATCACCATGAAAACGTCATCGCCATCGGGAACAGCGGCACCGGCAAGACCCACGTCGCCCTGGGTTTGGGGCTGGCCGCCTGCCAACGGGGCCTGTCGGTGGGCTTCACCACCGCCGCAGCACTGGTCAACGAACTGATGGAGGCCAGGGACGAGCGCCGGCTGCTCAACCTGCAGCGGCAACTGGCCCGTCTCAGGCTCCTCATCATCGACGAGTTGGGCTTTGTGCCGTTGTCCCCCACCGGCGCGGAACTCCTCTTCGAGGTCTTCAGCCAGCGCTACGAGCGGGGATCGACCCTCGTCACCACCAACCTGCCCTTCGACGAGTGGACCGAGGTCTTCGGGTCGGAACGGCTCACCGGCGCGCTGCTGGATCGTCTCACCCACCACGTGCACATCGTGGAGATGAACGGTGGGAGTTACCGGCTCAAGGGCAGCCGGCAGGACGCCCTTGCATCGTCGCCATCGCCGGAGCGCCCGGATGCCGATTAGCGCCCCGCAGACGCCGCCGCCCGCCCCTCCGTCAAGGCGAGACCCCCCGCCCCACCGGCCAGGCCGCGGCCGTCACGCACCATCCAGGTGGTACGGTTTTACTCCGCCCGAGCTGTCAACGGTCAGCGAAAAGGTCCGCACTAACTGGTCAGCATAAATGTCATATTCCCCTCTATGGAGAATGTGACGTTGAACCAGAAAGAGCAAGCGAGACTCAAGGTTCTGAACCGCCTGTGGGCAGAGCAGATGACTGTGGACCAGGCAGCCACAGTGATGGGAGTGAGCACGCGCCACACCAGACGTATCCTGGCGGCGTACCGGAGGGAGGGTGCCGCCGCCCTGGCTCACGGCCACCGTGGTCGTCGGCCGCCCAACGCAACACCGGAGACAACCAAAGCCGAGGTATTACACCTGGCCAGCACCCGCTACTTGGGAACCAACCACACCCACCTGAGCGAATTGCTTGGAGAGCGCGAGGGTATCGACATCGACCGCAGTACGCTACGGCGCATACTGGTATCCGCTGGGTTGAACAGCCCGCGCCGTCGCCGTACGCCGCAACATCGGGTGCGTCGCCAGCGAATGCCGCAGGCCGGGATGCTGATCCAGATGGACGGCAGCTTTCACCGGTGGCTGGGGGAGGCGGGACCGCAGTTCACGCTGCTGTTGGCGGTGGATGACGCCACCGGCGCCGTGGTGAACGCCCTCTTCTGCGAGCGGGAAGACGCACGCAACTATTTCGTGATGATGCGGGAGCTGGTGCAGAGCTACGGCGCCCCGGTTGCCCTCTACGTCGACCGGCACGCCGTCTTCAAGCACACGCCCGGGTCTGGGCTCGCCGGTGCGCCAACCCAGTTCAGCCGCGCCATGGATGAGCTGGGGATCCAGCTGATATTCGCACTGTCGCCCCAGGCGAAGGGTCGCGTGGAACGAACGGCGGGAACGTTTCAGGACCGGCTGGTGACGGAACTCCGACTGGCTGGCGCGACCACCATCGCGGACGCTGACCACGTGCTGCAGGGTTTTCTGCCACGCTGCAACGCACGCTTCAGCGTTCCGCCGCAATGTCCCGAGGCCGCTTACCACCCACTGGCATCGGACGTGTGCCTGGACCGTATCCTCTGCTTCAAGCACCGCAGGAAGGTGGCCCGGGACAACACGGTGAAGTTCCAGTTGCACACCCTGCAGTTGCTGCCCGAGCCACAATGTCCCAGCTATGCCGGGGCCGCTGTGGAGGTCCTGGAAGGACTGGATGGTCGTCTATCCCTGCAACACCAGGGACGCACCATCCCTGTTCAAGAGGCGCCGCCCAATCCGGTATTCATGCGAACCGGTAACGAATCATCCCCACACCTTGCCAGGCACCGTTCCGGTCCTGGCCATCCGGACGGGTCCTGGGCGACGACCCTCTCCCAACTCGACACCAATTGTGCCGAAGAAACCGCGCCTGACCCGATTGCTGACCGCGGGACCGCAGCCGGCAAGGTGGCAGCCATTGCGCCTCGGAAGCCTACGTTTCTCCAAAAGGCTCGCTGGAAGGCCATACAGAAGGCGAAGCGTAAAGGCATGTCCATCCGAGGGATAGCGCGGGAGCTGGGAATCAACCGGGCCACGGTGAGGAAATACATCGACGCCGATACCCCACCGATGCGGCAAGTCCGCAGCGCGTCAACTACGCCAACACCTGATACCATGGCGGCATAACCGAGTGACATTTATGCTGAACACTTAGCCGGACATTTACGCTGACCTTCGACACCCGAGCGTTACAGTTTTCGCCCGCCCTTGACAGGCTGGGGGTTGGGACGAGCCTCCAGGTCGTTGCCGCCCGTAAGAAAGACGGCGACCGCAACGATCGCCAGTACGGCGCACGCTATGGCGAGACGCCATCTGATGCGAAACACGTTGGTTGGCATGGGTGATTTCCTCCATAGTTGACGAGGGTGTCGTTACATGCGGTTTCGGACGGAATCTGACGATGCGCCCAACAGGGCGAACACCGTACGGGGAGGATGGCATCTAGGGAACGGGTCCCGGAGCGTCCTCATGGTTCGGGTCTGCGGATTGACCTCTCCGCGACCGGCGACGGACGTAATACGTCGCTGCGATCAGTACAGCTAGAAATACGAAGAATGTGTAATCATAAAATGCCATGCCACCGGGTACGCTGACGATGCCGGTCAGCACACCGATGACCAGTCCTACGCATACTCCCCTGATCTTTGAATTTCTGGATGTTTTGCGGATCGGCAGTGTCCCAGCCATGATCGGTGGCAGGGCGAACACCACTGTCAGCAACCCTGACACTACCCAAAAAACCTCTATGGGAAGTGTCGCGTCCACGCCTATCACGATTGAGCACCTCCTGATGGGGTTCCGTACGCCAATAACATGGTCGTCACTACGCTCCCTTTTTGTGTTAGGTGCCGGTCTGTAGCGGTTAGACTGGCCATACGTCCAGAACCAGCGTCGGGGCCGTTGCTACCTCTTATCGTCATGCACTGACCTCCTAAACTAAAGCCAAGGTGAAATGCGCAGATGGTGGGGGTCAAACGATGGAGCCGGGTCGTTCTCCAAGTACGGATGAGAAGGATTCACGGGCTTAACCCAGCTGATCATCATCGCCACTTAAATGTACATCCCATCTTGGCTTTAGAACCCCTAACAGAAAGAGGTCCAGCGTCGGAAGCAGATGATCGAACACCCGATGGACAGGAAGGCTTCATGAATGTCGGCGCGGCGCTGGTAGCGCACCCGCAGCCGGCGGAACTGGTGCAACCACCCCAGGGTCCGTTCCACCACCCAGCGGTACACTCCCAGCCTGCTGCCGTGTCGCGCCCCGCCGAGCCAGGGAGGGCGCGATGTGGCGCCTGCGCAATTCCTGGCGCTGCTGCCGGGAGTCATAGGCCCGGTCGGCGTACAGCCGCTGGGGCCGGCGACGGGGACGGCCCCGTTGACCGCGCACCGGCGGCACGGCCTCCACCAGGGGCAACAACTGGGTTACGTCGTGGCGATTGGCCCCGGTCAGGATGGCCGACAGAGATGTTCCGTTGGCCTCGGTGAGCACGTGATGCTTGCTCCCGGGCTTGCCCCGGTCCGTAGGAATGGGGCCGGTCTTTTTCCCCGCCACCCACGGCCCGCACCGACGCGCTGTCCACGCAAGCCCGGGATCAGTCCAGGCGGTCCGCACCGTGCAATCGGGACAACAGCGTTTCGTGGAGCTTCTGCCACACTCCGGCTTGCTGCCAATCCCGCAGCCGGCGCCAGCAGGTCATCCCGGAACCACAACCCATCTGTTGGGGCAGCATCTCCCAGGGGATGCCGCTCTTCAGTACGAACAGAATGCCAGTCAGCGCCTTGCGGTCGTCCAGCGGCTGGCGTCCCGGATTGCGGAACCGCCGAGGTTTGGGGGCGGGCAGCAGCGGTTGTAGGATCTCCCATAGTTCGTCGCTGACCAAAGGTTTCGCCATCGAACACCACCTCCCGCTTCCGCCTACATTATGCCACCGCAACGAAATGAACTTACCGAGAGGTTAGCCCCTTGATTATGGATTAGCAAGCCATTTTGTTAGGGGTTCTTAGTTTATATTGAAACGACACATTTAGGACGCGACACCTGCCACTGGCCCATTCCCTTCTCAAATATACGTCGGCTAACTGTCAGAACAATCCTTTCTTTACGAAGATTTCCCAAAGCAGCACGTCAAGCCATCGTGGTAATATTAATGGCTGGTTCGAGTCTTCTTAGGTGGGCCGGACTGGGAAAGTGACCGGCAACGGGCAAATATTTGGAGACGGGCAGGCGCCTACAAGTTTATTGAGGGTTCCTCGTAATCCTTTAGCTTGTTGTAGATTTGAAGCCGGTGATGGTAGGACTCCAAAACTATGATCCGGTCGTCTGCGTCAACGTTGACAGCCACTGGCCGCCGGAACCGCCATTCAGGCTCCAGATCTGTCCGCCGCCTGGCTTTGATGATATCCGGATTGGCATCGATGTAGGTCTGGGCCCATGGCGAAGGCTCTTGGGCGTCACCGACCAGCGCCGTAATATATTGGCCGTCGGCGGCGTAGATCTGGACTCGGTGGTTCCCCCAGTCAGTTACGTATACATCTCCATCTGAGTCCACAGCTACACCGGATGGCCCTTTGAGCGAACCCACCCCGGTGCTGGAGCCTTCGAACTTAACGAGCAACTCTCCAGTAGGGGCGAATTTTTGCACCCGGTTATTTCCCCAATCCGCGACGTAGATGTTGTCCTGACGGTCGATGCAGATGCCCCATGGCATCTCCAGATCTCCGTCACCGCCACCTCGCTTCCCGAATTTGGACTGAAACTCACCGATCTGGCTGAAACTCTGCACCCGGTGATTCAAGCTGTCCACCACCCAAATGGTTCCCCGGGAGTCGAAAGCAATTCCTGACGGTCCGTTTAGCTGCCCGTCTCCGCTGCCGGACCTGCCCCAGTGATATCGATAACTACCCTCTTCACTGTAAATGGTTACCCGGTTGAGATACTCGTCCGAAACGAACACTCGGCCGTGACGGTCCAAATCAATTGACCGGGGCCAAACGAAGCGCCCGTCTTCCTCGCCGACGGAGCCGAACTGTCCTTGAAACTCGTGGTCAAAGTTGATCTTGGTGACACGCTGACCCAATTGTTCCACACCGCGGCTCAACACATACATTCGACCGTTCGGTCCCAGGACGAAATCTTGGGGAGCCCAAAATCCGAAGCCGGCCTGACTGTACATGCCTATGCAGTAGCTGTAGTCATACACCCGGCCGGCGGCGACGGTGGTCAGCATATCCCCTCTCCTGCGAACTATTTTGGGATCCTAAAGCTACACGAAGGACATTTGCTCGAAGTGTCCACCGACGATAGGTACAGGGTCGAGTCCCAGCCACTTTTCCGCCAAAGTGGAGTAGAAGCCACGGAAATCATAGTTGGGCTCCAGGTCTCCCTGAGTGAGATCCCCGGGTTTCAGCGACGGATAGGTCCCGTACATTCCACCATTCACCCGTTCGCCAATGGCGAACGCTACCCCAGCCGCTCCGTGGTCTGTACCAGTGCCATTATCGCGGACGCGGCGCCCGAACTCGCTGAACAACATAATAACCACCTCGTTTGAGGCGTCGTGCTCACGCAGGTCGGCGAAGAAGTCGCGTATGGCAACGGAAATTTCCGTCCAAAGTTTTTCATGTGGTCCCAGCTGGTCATAGTGGGTGTCGAAGGGCCCGTGGGAGGTGTAAAAGATCTGGGTGCCCAGGCCGGCCAGATGCACTTGGGCCACGTCTCTGAGGCGCCTCGCGATGGCATTATTGGCGTACTCTACGTTTGAAGAATAGGTTTCGGGAGCAACCCGGATGATGTCGGCTCCTCGCAACGCATCCCGTCCTGCCTGTCCCAGATATTCCATGGTCGGTCCGGCGCCGATGGTGGGAGAGTACATGCGGGCAAAGGTCTCCAACAACTGGATCCGATCTTGCTCGGAGGCGATTCCCGGATTCGATGAGAGTACACCGTATGAAGGAAGGTGGTTGACAGAAGTAACAGGAACCCCCTGCATGACCAGTGCCCGAGGCAGGCCCTGGCCCAAGTTAACTCCCTTCAGCACGTTCTCGCCGCCAGGATCCAAGTCCCGGACGACCTTGGCGAGCCAGCCGTTAATACCGATGGAATCCGGCTCGCAGGTATGCCAGATGTCCATGGCACGAAAGTGCGAACGGGGTGAATTTTCAAACCCGATTCCGTGAATGATCGCCATGTTGCCCTGGTCGTAGATTTCTTTCAACGGCTCCGAATCGGCCCGGAATGCCAGTTGGCCATTTATGGGCAGCATTTGGTCTTCAGGGATATGGACCTTGGGCCGGTTATCCCAATACAGGGGATTGCTATAAGGAACAATTGTATTGAGATAGTCGTTGGCCCCAGTTAGCTCCAGTACGACCAGCACGGGGTCTTTATGGGTTGATGCCATTTTCATATCCTTCTACATCAATTGTATGCGCTTGCCTAGGCAAACTGGTATTCTCGCGAGGCGGCAATCAAGGTCAAGATCTTGCTCACATTGGACATTGTAGCCCTGAATTCTTCGTGGGTGCTCCAAGCTAGATCGCCACATTTTTCGGCATGGGCAATCAATTCAGAGTGGGTCGCCCTACTGAATTCCAACGGTCCCATCGCATCGAGACAAGCTTCCACTATCGCCTGGGGGGAATAATCCCCATGCACATGCACATTCACCAACACCCGTTTGACGATAGCCTGCACGCCGGGTAGTGAGATGTCTCCAAATATCCTCGCGGCAAAGTTCACCCGGCGCATCAAAACGCCGGGGTCGATCCATTCTGAGCCTGTGTGCCAACCCTCCACGCTGGGAGGATTGAGCAGCGCCTGTCCCTGCCAACCGCACTCCAACGCCAGATCGTTGAATCCTGGCTTGAAGCCTTTATAGTTGCCCGCCATACGCACAGTGCCAACGATCAATTCAGCCGGGCTTTTCACCCGGGCGAAGCGGGCATTCTTGAAGAACTCTGAGTTGAACAACGCTCGTAAAATAGACCGGATGTCGCCACGGGATTCATTGTAGGCATCCACCAACAACTCGATGGCTTCAGGGTCAACTGGTGGTGTAATGTTCCAACTGGCGACATGGGGCTCGTCGGCGACGAAGAATCTGTAGAGGTGACGGGCCAGGAACCGGGCCGTAGCCGGTTGATCCGCAATAATGTCCGCGATGTCTTCGCCATTGAAGTTCCCGGTATACCCCAGGAAGGTCTTCTCCCGATCGTCGTGGTCCTCAGGTTTGTAGTCGAATAGCCAGTGGAAACGACCGTAAGGATTACGGGGAATCTTTGGGGCAATCGTCCATCCGGTAAAGGCCCTGGCTGCTTCCCTGATATCATCCTCTGAGTAGTTTCCGACTCCGAGGGAGAAAAGCTCCAACAGCTCCCGCCCCCAGTTTTCATTTATGGCACCGTCACGATTTCCGTGGTTGTCCAACCAGAAGATCATGGCTGGCGACTTTGCAACCTCTACCAGGAGGTCGCGGTAAGTACCCAATCCGTATTCACGGAAGATGGCAATCTGGCGAGTCAGCTCCAGTGGATTGTCCACCTTGGAGTTGCTGGTGGCGAACAACTGATGCCAGAAGAGGGCCATCTTCTCTTCCAGAGGACGTTTGGTGTTGATCATCCGGAACACCCAATTGGCCTGATTTATTGGCAGCGCCCCGGCCCCCTCATAACCCGGGAAGAACCGGTACAGCAGTTCGTCGTCTATGGCCGGCTGCCGCTCTGGATACAGAAGCTCCTCGACCACGGCTTCGTAGCCTTTGGAGACACGCTCCTCCAGTTCCTCACGGGTATCACCGAAGCCTGCCCGTCTCATTAGATGGGCCATCAATCGAATGTCTTCTTGGTGGGGCATTACCACCTCTCCGTTTATCGAGCCCAGAACACTAAGCCAGGCGCCGCTTCACAGCATATTAGGATTGGCCAAGTCGAATGTCAACAAAAAGCCGAAACAGGTAACTGTTCAGAGTTGATGAGGCGAATTTGCCGGGTCCACGGTCCCGCTGAAAAACACTGGCGCCCAAGCTCGAATCCACCGAAGGGAAACGTCAGCGGTAGTCGGACGAGGGATGAAGGGTCAGGGAACGGGCTGGCGAGGACCTGATGCCGATGAAATGGACGATGCGGGATGTGGACGCCACGCCAGGGGGATGTTGACGGCCCGTGGTAGCGGCGTTGGGAGCGATCATCAGCGCAAATCGCTGGCGGAGGCGGTCAGGTGCCCAGCCTGGGCGCTGATCGGCCAGGCGTGTGGCGGCATGGTGGACAGGTCAAACGCCGAGGACGGCGTCAGGAAGGGAGGGGCAGGACTCGCAGTCTCGCCAGGGCAGAGCTGAACTGGTTTTGCCAGGGCCAGCCCTGAGGGAGATGCAGGGTGAGACGGCGTGCTTTGCGGGTGACGCGTCCGGTCAGGGAGAAGAAGCGTCGTCGGAGGGTCTTGGTGGTCATTACCTGCTCACCCAGACCGATGTATGCTGTCCAGCGCCAGGTATGTGCCATCACCTGCACGGCCACCAGGCGCCGTTGGCGGCGAAGCGGCAAGGCTGCGAGCTCGGCGTTCCCCGGGCATCTTGAAGAATCCCGGTGTGGGCAGGTTCTCGTAACGGCTGTTAGGCGAACCAACGAGAGTATCAATAAGGCGGAGGGCGCCGGACGGCGTACGGCCAAACCAGGTCCACCGATGCGTTGCGGCGGGTCCTTCCGACGACGGTGTCCAGCTATCTCCAATTTCGCGGCTGGATCTGCCAGGAGACCTTGTGCGACCAAAGTTCAGTAACATTTGATTTGAGGTGATGCGCGGCAAGAGCAATGGTCGTCTATCAGGTACCACCGAGCAGGCAAAGACCAACAATCCTGTACACCAGTCGTTGCCTGCCGTACCATTGATGTCATGCTGCTCACTATCTCTACCACGTATAAGCCCCAATCCACCGAAGGGATGATTGTGGCGGTGTGCTGAAGGGATAAGAAAGTGCCCCGTTGCTTCTGGGATAATGGTTTGTGAAACACCAAACCGACCCAAAAGAAGGAGCACCAAATAGATGCTACCACGTAACGACCCCGACCGCATCCAGATCGCCTTCGACGACCACCGCCTGGTCAGCAATGCGGCTGATCCTTCCGTCCACCTTGGCACTGCATCTGGGCCTGCCCCAACTGGTTGATCGGCACCTGGACCTGGGCCGTGCCCCAGGCGGAGCCAACACGGGCGACCAGATCATGACGCTGGTGGCCTCCGCGCTGGCTGGGGGCGACTGCATTGACGACGCCGACGGGTTGCGTGCTGGCAGGACCGCGCGGGTGCTGGGCTGCGTGGTCAAGGCGCCATCCACCCTGGGCACGTTCCTGCGCAGCTTCCGTTGGGGCCACGCCCGCCAGCTGGATCGGGTGAGCCGGGAACTGCTGGCCCGGGCGTGGGGTGCCGGAGCGGGACCCGGCGACGGGGAGTTGACCATTGACCTGGACTCCACCATCTGCGAGACCTACGGTCTGGGCAAGGAAGGCGCCCGCCACCACGGCTACACCGGCCAGCGGGGCTATCACCCGCTGCTGGCCGTCGCCGCCGGCACCGGCGATGTGCTGATGGCCCGGCTGCGTGAGGGTCGCGCCAACACCGCTCGGGGCGCCGCCCACTTCCTGCGTGAGACGATGGGACGGGTACGCTACGCCGGAGCCACCGGACTACTCACGGTGCGGGCCGATAGCGGCTGCTATAACCACGCCATGGTGTCCACCTGCCGCCAGCTGGATGCCCGCTTCTCCATCACCATCCGCCAACACCAGAGCCGGCACAACCAGATCGAGGCCATGCCTGAGGGGGACTGGACGCCCCTACCCTACTGGATGGACGGTGCTGCCGACGTGGCCGAGACTACCTACATCCCCTTCGAGAGTGCGCCCGACGCCGCGCCGGTGCGGCGCATCGTCCGCCGGGTGAAGCCCACGCCCGGTTCTCAACTGGCCCTCTTGGTCGACTACAGCTATCACGGCTTCATCACCGACCGGGACGGAGGCACTCTGGAACTGGAGGCACTCTGGAACTGGAGGCCGATCATCGCCGCCACGCCGAGATCGAGAACGCCATCCGCGACCTCAAGTACGGCGTGGGACTGAACCATCTCCCCTCAGGGCGTTTCGCCGCCAAGTCCCCTTGCAATCTACGGCCTGGCTGGCGGTCCAGGTGATGGCCCACAACCTGGCCCACTGGGCTGCGCGCATCGGTCTGGGCGAGCAACTGGTCACCACCAAGACCCTCCGACGGCGGTTCTTCTCCATCTCCGGACGGCTCACCCGCTCGGCGCGCCGCCTCACTCGGCATCTTCCCCAGCGCTGGCCCTGGGAAAACCAGTTCACTCACGCCTGGGCCCGAGTGCGCGCCGTTCCCCTACCAGCCTGACGACGCGCCGTCGGCGCCCGATCCGTCCGCCGGACAGCCCATGGGCTGTCCCGCCGACCCATGCCAGCCCAGCCCGCCAGCGCCACTTCCGGCATGCCGCCTGGCCGTTTTCGCCTGCCGCCGCCACTGCGGGCCAGTACCTTGCCACTGGCGTGGCCGCCACCGACCGCCCTGAACCACATCTATTGGCGATCGGGCCGGGCGCGTTCGCCTTTCTTACCCATCATCCCTCACGTCAACGCTAGAACCGCATCCCTTCGGTGGATTCGGGCTAAACCCTAGCGGAGGATTTGGCCTTATTCAAGAATTTCCTCGGCCGGGAAGACAAAACGTATATGTGGTTTGGTCAACGAAATAACCCCTCGTTCATCTACAATTTGGCCGAGCCGGTTCAACTCGTTGACTCGCGGGAGTACCCCGGGGTCCAGATTGCTGATGTTTGGGCTAGTGCTCTGGCTTACGCTTTCAACCATGCTTAGAACCTGTCTACGATCTCTGAAATAGGTTAAGTTGAGACTATTATCAGGGGAGGGGTAATCATGTCTCATTCCTATCCCAGCGACATCAGCCGGAAGCAATTCGCCCGGATTCTGCCGACGTTGGAGTCGGCCCGCCGCCGGACCAAACCCCGCACCGTGGACTTGTATGACGTTTTCTGCGGCGTGCTGTACCTCTTGAAAAGCGGGTGCCAGTGGCGAATGCTGCCCGCGGACTTCCCCAATTGGCGCACTTGCTACCAGTATTTCCGGCAATGGAGCGAGCAGCCTGGCCCGGCGAAAGAATCCATTCTGGAGCAAGTCCTAAAAACAATCGGTTGGCGCGGTCCGGCAAAGCAATGGACGGAAAGAACAGACCAGCTTCCGCATCGTGGACTCCCAGAGCGTCAAGAACACGGACAGTGCCGATAGCAAGGGCTATGACGCGGGCAAGAAGGTGTCCGGAATCAAGCGTCACATCGCGGTGGACACGCCAGGATTGCCCCATGCGATACCTGTGACTACCGCCAATGTCACCGACCGAGCTGGGGCTTTGGCGATGTTTGACGAAAACCGAGCCGACCTCAACCAAGTCCAAAAGGTGCTGGTCGACGGGGGTTACACCGGGAAGCCCTTTGCCGCTGCGGTGCAAAGCCGGTTGGGAGCCGCGGTGGAAGTGGTGAAACGCAACGAACTGCACACCTTCGTGGTGCTTCCAAAGCGATGGGTGGTGGAGCGATCTTTCGCCTGGCTGGAAAAGTGCCGACGCCTCTGGAAGAACTGCGAAAGGAAGCTCAATACCAGCCTGCAAATGGTGGTGCTTGCCTTCATGGTGCTAATCCTCAAAAGATCGTAGACAGGCTCTTAGGAAGACATCTCCCGACAGTGGTTGGAGCTTGCCGAAAATGCTATCTGCAACATCATGTCCCCTGACAAAGATCTGATCGACCTGCGAAGACGGGGGCCATTCATGAACTCGGCGGTGTTGTTGGAGCTCAGCCGGCGCAGTGTAGAAGCGGAGAATCTGTTCATTGGGATGGATGGTTTGGTTTTTAATGCAGCGTCGGGATGAATACTCGGCGTCCGCGATGCTACCGGAGTTGGACCTCTTGGCGGCATTGGGAATGGTGGGTACCACCGACGCGGGCGATATGCGACAGTAGCTGATTGCTGCAGACGACGCAGTTCCCGGGGAATTTATGGGTGAGAGGTGTTTTGGCAGGCGGTGTGGTCACGGGAGTTCGCGCCAGGAATCGACATTTGAGCAATAGTGGGTTGACCGGAGCATTGTAGCGGTCGCCGTAAACTGTCGTCGCGGCTGGATTGTTGCAACCTGTTAGCCCCTAACCTTACGTTAGCCTGGCAGGATAGCTATTCAGTGCCTTTTCCCTCGGCTGCCCTCACGTCGCTGAAGTAGGCCGAGCGTACAAGCCGATTTTACGTAATGACCCTTTTGAGCGAACCAAACTCCGTGTCGGCGATGAAAACTGGAACCACCGGATCAGCCGACCACGCCGGCGACGGCGGCCTGAAGGCGCCTTACGACCGCGTCCACATCGTCCGGTATCTCATCGGCGGTCGCGATGCCGAGGAATGTTCGAAGGTCCCCATCCGGCATGTAGCCACGCTCATCGTCGATGGTGTCGATCAGGCCGGCGAGCTGCCAAGCTTGGAGGATGTGCGAGATGAGAAGATGGGCACGTATGGGATTATCGGCGGATACGGTCTTGCTGAACCCGCGGAGGACCCAGTGATGAGGGGGTTCGAAGTCCCTGGTTCATCCATAGGAGATGGGCTCGGATCCATCTCCCGGTCCAGGCCGTTCAGTGCGTAGTGAATGGTGGTCACGATGTCTCTCCTTTGGCTTGGTCGGAGTTCTTGACCCGAATACGACACAATGTTACCGTTGTGTAATGATACCGCAGTTCGATGCGGATGGACTGCTGCCACCGGGAGTCCATTGGGCGGTTTGGGATGAGGTGACCGCAAGGTTCGGCAACACCCCATGGCGTAGGCAGCTTCTGGAAGGGCTCGGGATGGCCATCAATAGCCTGAGGCGGGCCGGCTGTCACACCGTGTACATAGATGGCAGTTTTGTGACGAGCAAGGAGATGCCGAATGACTTCGATGCCTGTTGGGAGGAGGAGGGTGTGGCGCCGGAATTGCTGGATCCGGAGTTACTGCACTTCGATGCCGGGAGGGCCGCTCAGAAGGCCAGATACCAGGGTGAGCTGTTTCCCGCATCCATAGGAGCGACCGCGGACGGGATGTCGTTTCTCGAATTCTTCCAGACGGATAGAGAGACCGGAAGGACCAAGGGCATTGTTGCAGTTGATGTGGGAGGCACTCGATGATCAAGAACGAAAGGCAGTACCGGATCACCCGCAGGCAGGCAGACCGTTTCGCGCAGACCCTGGAGGGGTTTAGGGAGAGACCGGAGGGAGCTAATGGGATGCATCCCCTGATCGCGCAGGCCCAGGTGGATGCGGTCAGCAGCCAGCTGGCCGATCTTGAGGCCGAGTTGCGGGAGTACGAGGCGATCAAGGAGGGAGCGTTTCAGGTGGAGGCATTGCGGATGGTGGGGGACCTGCCTGCATTGCTCATCAAGGCCCGCATCGCCCGAGGACTGACCCAGAGGGAGTTGGCGGATCGCATGGGATTAAAGGAGCAGCAGATACAGCGATATGAGGCCACAGATTACGCCACGGCCAAATGGTCTCGCATCAGGGAGGTGGCGGGGGTGCTCAGCATTGAACTCGGCAGCTCGGACGCGCCGGTGAAAGCTCTCCAGTGAGAGATTGTCGATCAGGATTCGAAGCGGGAGGCGGGTCAATGAGACAGCTGAATGATTACAGCGATGTCCGATACCGGGGGTTCTGTATCCATTGTGGCGAGGGTCTCCACCTCGGAAACAGCAGCCGTGACCACGTTCCAACTCGAGCTCTTCTGGACCGTCCCCATCCGGATAACCTTCCCACCATCGATGTCTGCCGTGAGTGCAACAACAGCTTCTCAAAGGACGAGAACTACCGGGTAGCTCTCATTGCCTGCGTCATCACCGGATCGGTTGAGCTGAACCGGCGGGAGTTCTCCGTTGCCTCCGGCATATTGGCTCGAAGTGTGGAACTAGCAGCTCGCATTGAACGAGCGAGCAGGGTCCAATTGACGCTGTGGGGTGATGCTGAGGTTCAATGGTCTGCGGAGCTGGACCGTGTTGAAAGTGTGGTGGTGAAGAACGCGCGGGGTCATGCTTTCCACGAACTCGGTCTGCCACTGCAATTCCAACCGAGCCATGTGGTAATGTCCTCATTGCTGTTGCTTTCTGGCAATCAGCGAAGTCAATTCGAACGGTGGCCGGATGATGCACCGTGGCCGGAAGTCGGTAGCAGGATGATGCAACGCTTGGTGATGGGAGACCTCGACCGAGGTTGGGTCACGGTACAGGAAGGCGTTTACCGCTACATGGTCGTTCAACTGTTTGGCGGAACGGTGGTTCGCAGCGTTATCCGCGAGTATATGGCGACCGAAGTGTTGTGGTCCGATGAAACGGATAACTCGGCAGATTTACTCTGAGGTCTCACTATGACCCGTACTGCATCGGGGAGCGGATCGGCGGCGGCCGGCACGCGGGTTGACGACAGCTACGACGTGGTATCGCCCCGGGCAGATCATCTCATGGAGTCCCTGCGGGGCGCTGGCTACTCGCTGCCGGCGGCGGTCTCCGACCTGATCGACAACAGCATCACCGCCGGCGCCGGGAACATCTGGCTCAACTTCCACTGGTCGGGGGCGAATTCCAGGGTGTCGATTCTGGACGACGGCTGCGGGATGTCCGAAACCGAGCTGGTCGACGCCATGCGCATCGGGTCACGCAGCCCCAGGGAGGAGCGGGACTCGGACGACCTGGGGCGGTTCGGGCTGGGTCTGAAGACGGCCTCGATCTCACAGGCTCGATCGCTGACCGTCGCCACCCGCACCGTGTCATCGGGATCTCCGAGTATCAGGCGGTGGGATCTGGACCATCTGGCGTCCGTGGGTGAGTGGCAGCTGCTCAGGCCTACTGCAGAGGAGTTGGGGGAGGATGTCCCGGCGCTGAACGAACTCCCGCACGGAACCCTGGTGATCTGGGAGAAGCCGGATCGGATGGTGGGGGATGTTGGTCCCGATGATGAACGTGCGAGGCGGCAGTTCCTGCAGGTCCTCGAGGCTGTGGAGAACCACATCGCCATGGTGTTCCACCGTCTGATGACGGGCCGGGGAGCCGTGTCCATCTGGCTCAATGGTCAGAGGGTCACTCCGTGGGATCCGTTCCTGACGATGGGGGATGCGACGCAGGATATGGGATCAGAATCCCTGGGACGCGACGGCGAGGTGGTTGTGAACCCATACGTTCTTCCGCATCATTCGCGGCTGACCTCGGAGCAGCACCGGTTGGCGGGGGGCCCGGCCGGATGGAACGCCCAGCAGGGATTCTATGTGTACCGGAACCGGCGACTCCTACTGCCCGGCGACTGGCTGGGATTGGAGTTCCAGAAGGAGGAACACTACAAGCTGGCCCGGATACTGGTGGACCTGCCCAACTCGTCGGACGAAGAGTGGGACATAGATGTCAGGAAGAGTCGGGCGCGTCCCCCGCTGAGGTTCCGGGATGACCTGTTGAGGATTGCCCGGGCGACGCGCAGGCGTGCCGTCGAGGTGTACAGGCATCGCGGCAAGACCATAGGGCGTAGTTCGCGCAGCGCCCCGACCTTTGTGTGGCTGCGCCGTACTCAGGGCGGGCGGATACACTACGCTGTGAACCGGGATCATCCCCTGATCAGGGCAGCCCTGAACTCCCCATCTGTGAGCGGTGCGGAGCTGCGGCGGATCCTGCGATTGGTGGAGGAGTACGTGCCGGTTCAGCAGATCTGGGTGGACATGGCGGAGGGAGACGAGACGCAGAGCCTGCCCTTCGAGGCCGCCGCCGAGGTTGAGATAGCAGAGCTGATCAGGGCGCTCTACGCGGCACTGACCGGGGCCGGAGCCACCCACGACGAGGCCATGGACCGGCTGGTGAGGACCGAGATCATCGGAGACCGGTTCGAGCTGCTGGAGGCGACCGTCGGGGAACTCCTGGGGGGTGTGGGAGTTGAGTGATTTCACAACGGCCAGAAGCATCGCCCTGAACTGGCTGGACGGGGTGAGCCCGCTGGACGAGGATATGTTGAGGCGGGCCGCCGAGATCGCGGTCCAGGCGGTGAACAGCCGGCCTGGCGCCGAAGTGGATGCTGACGCGCTGATACGTGAGCTCGAGGCCAATCTCAACGTGCTGGTGGGAGCCGCATCCACGCTGACCGATGAGCAGAGTGACCACCTTCCCTGGCTGCCGGAACGGCGGGGATCGATCGAGTGGAGGCTGGCCAGGCGATACCGGCGATTCCTGCAGGAGCAGAGGGGATGGGCGCTGCCGACGCTGCGGAGTTCGGATGATCTCACGGACCGGGTGCTCGCCCTGATGGAGGATCCCTGCAGACCGGGAACGTGGGATCGCCGCGGGATGGTGGTGGGAGAGGTGCAGTCCGGAAAGACCTCCAACTACATCGAGCTGGCCTGCAAGGCGGTGGATGCCGGTTACAGGTTCGTGGTGGTGCTGACCGGGTCGACCAACAGTCTCCGGGCGCAGACGCAGCTGCGCTTCGATGAGGTAACTGTTCAGAGTTGGTGAGGCGAATTGGCGGAACTTGGTGTGCGGGTGGCTGGCTTTGGGGGCGGTGGTTATGTCATATAACTGGGATGGATACCGAAATCGATCTCAGGACTGCCGACCGGGATGTTCTGATTGGCATCATCGTCCGACAGCAGGCCATCATTGAGCGGCTGGAGAAATGCATTGCCCAGTTGGAAGGGCAAGCCAAACCCAAAGGCTCCCGCCGGATGCCCGGTCTGAAACCCAAAGCAGACCGGGAGCCAGCACGTCCCAAGGAACCTCGCAAACCCCGACCTCACGGCTTTGCCCGAGCCCGCATGACGCCCACCCACCGCGTGGAGCATGTGGTGGAGCAGTGTCCCGACTGCGGGACCCAGTTGTCTGGGGGTTGGGCCCAGCGCACTCGGGAGGTGATCGACCTGCCGCAGGTTCCGGCGCAGGTAACCGAGCACGTTTACCTGACCCGCACTTGTCCCCGCTGCCGACGCTGCTGTGTTCCCAAAGCGCAACTGGACGGCGTGGTGATGGGCAAGCAGCGCCTGGGGATCAACGTCATCAGCCTGATTGCGGTCCTGCGGGAGGAAGCCAGGCTGCCGTTGCGCACCATCCAGTGGCACCTGGATACCGTGCATGGGCTGCAACTCAGCCTGGGGGCCATCGTGGCGGCCACACAGCAAGTGGCTGGCAAGGCCCAACGGGTGGTGGCGGACATCCTGGAACAGGTCCGAGGCAGTCCGGTGGTCCACGCCGATGAGACGGGTTGGCGACAGGATGGACACAACGGCTACGTGTGGACTTTCAGCACCCCCAACCTGCGGTACTTCCTGCGACGGAACCGGGGCAAGGCGGTAGTGGACGAGGTTTTGGGCGACGATTTCGCCGGTGTGCTGGTCAGCGACTTTTACGCCGCCTACCACCACTATGCGGGTCCCAAACAACGCTGCTGGGCCCACCTGCTGCGGGACATCCACGACCTGCGATCACTCTACCCAGATGATGGATCGCTGTCCCAGTGGGCTGACGCCGTCCACCAACTCTACCGTCAGGCCACGGTCTTTACCCACCCCGCAGAGCAACAACGCCGCACCGCCAAAATGGCCCTGGAAAGACGATTGCTGGTCCTCTGCCGGCCCTACCTGGATGACCCGTCAGCCGCCCAAGCCAGGCTGTGCCGACGCATGGAGAAACACATCAAAGAACTCTTCGTCTTCGTGGCCGAACCGGAGGTGCCGCCGGACAACAACGCCGCCGAGCGCAGCCTGCGCCATCTGGTGGTCAGCCGCAAGGTCAGTGGGGGCACCCGCTCGGACCGGGGTACTGCCACCAAGATGACGCTGGCGTCAATCTTCGGCACCTGGCGAGCACAAGCTCTCAACACCCTCAACGCCTGCCGTCAACTACTCGCTTCCCCTCAAGTCTGAACAGTTACTCGATGAGGGCTTTCTGGGGTGGGACACCAGGCTGAACCTGCAGCTGGGCAGCAGCAACAGGCCTGTGGGCGTGGGTACCCTGCTGGGAGAATCCCTATACGACTCGATATCTCCGACCAATGCGAATGAGAACGGCGATTTCAGCCTCCGGGTGGCCAACCACTACAACATCCGCTTGGGCGGCGTTCCGGTGATCATGGTGGTCAAGAAGAACGGGTCGGTGCTCCGCAACCTGACCCGCTGGGCGCGATCGGTGGGACAGGGGGGAGCGGATGCACCAATCCCCAACACGCCGCTGCTGGTGATCGACGATGAGGCTGACTACGCCTCGGTGAACACCAGGCCGGTCGGCACCGGGGATGATGAGGACCCCACGGTGATCAACGGGCGCATCAGGGAACTGCTCAACACCTTCGAGCAGCGGGTCTACGTGGGGTACACGGCCAACGCCCTTCGCCAACATCTTCATCTTTCCCGACCAAGAGACCGACGAACACGGACGGGACCTGTTTCCCCGCGACTTCCTGGTGTGTAAAGGATGTCAACGGTCAGCGAAAAGGTCCGCACTAACTGGTCAGCATAAATGTCATATTCCCCTCTATGGAGAATGTGACGTTGAACCAGAAAGAGCAAGCGAGACTCAAGGTTCTGAACCGCCTGTGGGCAGAGCAGATGACTGTGGACCAGGCAGCCACAGTGATGGGAGTGAGCACGCGCCACACCAGACGTATCCTGGCGGCGTACCGGAGGGAGGGTGCCGCCGCCCTGGCTCACGGCCATCGTGGTCGTCGGCCGCCCAACGCAACACCGGAGACAACCAAAGCCGAGGTATTACACCTGGCCAGCACCCGCTACTTGGGAACCAACCACACCCACCTGAGCGAATTGCTTGGAGAGCGCGAGGGTATCGACATCGACCGCAGTACGCTACGGCGCATACTGGTATCCGCTGGGTTGAACAGCCCGCGCCGTCGCCGTACGCCGCAACATCGGGTGCGTCGCCAGCGAATGCCGCAGGCCGGGATGCTAATCCAGCTGGACGGCAGCTTTCACCGATGGTTGGGGGAGGCGGGACCGCAGTTCACGCTGCTGTTGGCGGTGGATGACGCCACCGGCGCCGTGGTGAACGCCCTCTTCTGTGAGCGGGAAGACGCACGCAACTATTTCGTGATGATGCGGGAGCTGGTGCAGAGCTACGGCGCGCCGGTTGCTCTCTACGTCGACCGGCACGCCGTCTTCAAGCACACGCCCGGGTCTGGGCTCGCCGGTGCGCCGACCCAGTTCAGCCGCGCCATGGATGAGCTGGGGATCCAGCTGATATTCGCACTGTCGCCCCAGGCGAAGGGTCGGGTGGAACGAACGGCGGAAACATTTCAGGACCGGCTGGTGACGGAACTTCGACTGGCGCGGCCACCATCGCGGACGCTGACATCCTGCTGCAGGGTTTTCTGCCACGCTTCAACGCACGCTTCGGCGTTCCGCCGCAATGTCCCGAGGCCGCTTACCGCCCACTGGCATCGGACGTGTGCCTGGACCGTATCCTCTGCTTCAAGCACCGCAGGAAGGTGGCCCGGGACAACACGGTGAAGTTCCAGTTGCACACCCTGCAGTTGCTGCCCGAGCCACAATGTCCCAGCTATGCCGGGGCCGCTGTGGAGGTCCTGGAAGGACTGGATGGTCGTCTATCCCTGCAACACCAGGGACGCACCATCCCTGCTCAAGAGGCGCCGCCCAATCCGGTATTCATGCGAACCGGTAACGAATCATCCCCACACCTTGCCAGGCACCGTTCCGGTCATGACCATCCGGCCAAGTCTCGGGCGACGACCCTCTCCCAACTGGCCACGCATCGCGCCTAAGGAACTGCGCATGACTTGGTCGCTGACCACGGGACCGCAGCCGGCAAGGTGGCAGCCATTGCGCCTCGGAAGCCTACGTTTCTCCAAAAGGCTCGCTGGAAGGCCATACAGAAGGCGAAGCGTAAAGGCATGTCCATCCGAGGGATAGCGCGGGAGCTGGGAATCAACCGGGCCACGGTGAGGAAATACATCGACGCCGATACCCCACCGATGCGGCAAGTCCGCAGCGCGTCAACTACGCCAACACCTGATACCATGGCGGCATAACCGAGTGACATTTATGCTGAACACTTAGCCGGACATTTACGCTGACCTTCGACATAAAGGACGGAGAGAAAATGTACCGCGTGGGCGGCCCGATCGCCGATTCGGGCGGTTGAAAACTGTACCGCCTGGTGTCTTCCATAAAGCTGAATATCAGCTGTTGGAAGGTGCGATGGATGTTTCACGTGGACACGTATTTTCGGGTGCGCCGGGCCTGCCTGGTGGAGGGGATGAGCGTTCGGGAGGCCTCCCGAGTGTTCGGCCTGCATCGGGACACGGTGCGCAAGATGCTGGCCAATGCGACGCCGCCGGGCTACACGCGGAAGGGGCCGCCGCGCAAACCGAAGCTGGAGCCCTTCACCGGCGTAATTGACGCCATCCTGGAGGCGGACCGCCGGGCGCCCAGAAAGCAGCGGCACACGGCCAAGCGCATCTTCGAGCGGCTGCGGGACGAGTACGGATTTGAAGGCCAGCAGACCATAGTCAAGGACTACGTGCGGGAGCATCGGCGGCGTGTTGGGGAGATGTTCGTGCCCTTGTCCCACGGACCGGGCCACGCCCAGTGCGACTTCGGCGAAGCGTTGGCGGTGATCGCCGGCTTGGAGCGCAAGGTGCATTACTTCGTCCTGGACCTGCCCCACAGCGACGGCTGCTTCGCCAAGGCCTATCCCGGGGAGACCACCGAGGCCTTTCTGGACGGCCACGTGTCGGCGTTCGCCTTTCTGGGTGGAGTGCCCCAGAGCGTCCTGTACGACAATACGAAACTCGCGGTGGCGAAGATACTGGGAGACGGTCGTCGCAAACGCACGAGGGCTTTCAGCGAGCTCCAGTCCCACTACCTGTTCGAGGATCGGTTCGGGCGTCCCAGCAAGGGGAATGACAAGGGCAAGGTTGAAGGCATGGTGGGCTATGTGCGGCGCAACTTCCTGGTGCCGATACCCGTGGCGGAGAGTTTCGCGGCGCTGAATGCGCACCTGGAAGCGCGCTGCCTGGACCGGATGGACGCTGTGCTCAGGGGACACTCGCAGACCATCGGCCAGCGGATGGAGCGAGACCTGGACGCGCTGTTGCCCTTGCCCGCAGTGCCCTATGACGCCTGCGACAAACGAGCCAGCCGGGTCAGCTCATTGTCCCTGGTGCGGTACCGCACCAACGACTACTCGGTGCCGGTGGCCTACGGACATCGGGATGTGCTGATCAAAGGCTACGTGGACCGGGTGGTGATCAGCTGCGGCACCGAGGTCATCGCCAAACATCCCAGGTCCTACGTGCAGGACGACTTCGTCTTCGACCCCATTCACTATCTGCCGTTGTTGGAGCGGAAGACGGGGGCTCTGGACCAGGCCGCGCCGCTGGCGGGGTGGGACCTGCCCGAAGAGTACCGCACGCTGCGCCGTCTGCTGGAGGACCGGATGGGCCAGCGTGGCAAGCGGGAATTCGTGCGGGTGCTCAGGCTGATGGAGCACTTCTCCCACCAGGAGGTCCACCACGCGGTGCGAGATGCCCTGCGGCTGGGCGCCGTCGGCTTTGACGCCGTGAAGCAGCTGCTGCTGTGCCGCCTTGAAGGCAAACCGCCCCGTCTCGACCTGGAGCTCTACCCTCACCTGCCCCAGGTCAACGTCCAGACCACCCGCGCCACGGACTACCTGACCCTGCTGTCGGGGAGGGCAGCATGAGCAACCGATCCACTCTGCTCCTTGAGCACCACCTCAGGGAGCTGAAACTGCCCACCTTCCTCAGGGAGTACGACAAACTGGCCGCCCAGTGCGCCGCTGAAGGCGCCGATCATCCCGACTACCTGCTCCGGCTCGCCGAGCTGGAACTCACCGACCGCCACCAGCGCATGGTGGAACGCCGGATCCGCGCGGCGCGCTTCCCCGCCACCAAGGGCCTGGACACCTTTGACTTCTCCGCCATCCCCTCGGTGAACAAACCGCTGGTGATGCAACTGGCCCGGTGTGAATACGTCGATCACCATGAAAACGTCATCGCCATCGGGAACAGCGGCACCGGCAAGACCCACGTCGCCCTGGGCTTGGGGCTGGCCGCCTGCCAACGGGGCCTGTCGGTGGGCTTCACCACCGCCGCAGCACTGGTCAACGAACTGATGGAGGCCAGGGACGAGCGCCGGCTGCTCAACCTGCAGCGGCAACTGGCCCGCCATAAGCTGCTCATCATCGACGAGTTGGGCTTTGTGCCGTTGTCCCCCACCGGCGCGGAACTCCTCTTCGAGGTCTTCAGCCAGCGCTACGAGCGGGGATCGACCCTCGTCACCACCAACCTGCCCTTCGACGAGTGGACCGAGGTCTTCGGGTCGGAACGGCTCACCGGCGCGCTGCTGGATCGTCTCACCCACCACGTGCACATCGTGGAGATGAACGGTGGGAGTTACCGGCTCAAGGGCAGCCGGCAGGACGCCCTTGCATCGTCGCCATCGCCGGAGCGCCCGGATGCCGATTAGCGCCCCGCAGACGCCGCCGCCCGCCCCTCCGTCAAGGCGAGACCCCCCGCCCCACCGGCCAGGCCGCGGCCGTCACGCACCATCCAGGTGGTACGGTTTTACTCCGCCCGAGCTGTCAACGGTCAGCGAAAAGGTCCGCACTAACTGGTCAGCATAAATGTCATATTCCCCTCTATGGAGAATGTGACGTTGAACCAGAAAGAGCAAGCGAGACTCAAGGTTCTGAACCGCCTGTGGGCAGAGCAGATGACTGTGGACCAGGCAGCCACAGTGATGGGAGTGAGCACGCGCCACACCAGACGTATCCTGGCGGCGTACCGGAGGGAGGGTGCCGCCGCCCTGGCTCACGGCCACCGTGGTCGTCGGCCGCCCAACGCAACACCGGAGACAACCAAAGCCGAGGTATTACACCTGGCCAGCACCCGCTACTTGGGAACCAACCACACCCACCTGAGCGAATTGCTTGGAGAGCGCGAGGGTATCGACATCGACCGCAGTACGCTACGGCGCATACTGGTATCCGCTGGGTTGAACAGCCCGCGCCGTCGCCGTACGCCGCAACATCGGGTGCGTCGCCAGCGAATGCCGCAGGCCGGGATGCTGATCCAGATGGACGGCAGCTTTCACCGGTGGCTGGGGGAGGCGGGACCGCAGTTCACGCTGCTGTTGGCGGTGGATGACGCCACCGGCGCCGTGGTGAACGCCCTCTTCTGCGAGCGGGAAGACGCACGCAACTATTTCGTGATGATGCGGGAGCTGGTGCAGAGCTACGGCGCCCCGGTTGCCCTCTACGTCGACCGGCACGCCGTCTTCAAGCACACGCCCGGGTCTGGGCTCGCCGGTGCGCCAACCCAGTTCAGCCGCGCCATGGATGAGCTGGGGATCCAGCTGATATTCGCACTGTCGCCCCAGGCGAAGGGTCGCGTGGAACGAACGGCGGGAACGTTTCAGGACCGGCTGGTGACGGAACTCCGACTGGCTGGCGCGACCACCATCGCGGACGCTGACCACGTGCTGCAGGGTTTTCTGCCACGCTGCAACGCACGCTTCAGCGTTCCGCCGCAATGTCCCGAGGCCGCTTACCACCCACTGGCATCGGACGTGTGCCTGGACCGTATCCTCTGCTTCAAGCACCGCAGGAAGGTGGCCCGGGACAACACGGTGAAGTTCCAGTTGCACACCCTGCAGTTGCTGCCCGAGCCACAATGTCCCAGCTATGCCGGGGCCGCTGTGGAGGTCCTGGAAGGACTGGATGGTCGTCTATCCCTGCAACACCAGGGACGCACCATCCCTGTTCAAGAGGCGCCGCCCAATCCGGTATTCATGCGAACCGGTAACGAATCATCCCCACACCTTGCCAGGCACCGTTCCGGTCCTGGCCATCCGGACGGGTCCTGGGCGACGACCCTCTCCCAACTCGACACCAATTGTGCCGAAGAAACCGCGCCTGACCCGATTGCTGACCGCGGGACCGCAGCCGGCAAGGTGGCAGCCATTGCGCCTCGGAAGCCTACGTTTCTCCAAAAGGCTCGCTGGAAGGCCATACAGAAGGCGAAGCGTAAAGGCATGTCCATCCGAGGGATAGCGCGGGAGCTGGGAATCAACCGGGCCACGGTGAGGAAATACATCGACGCCGATACCCCACCGATGCGGCAAGTCCGCAGCGCGTCAACTACGCCAACACCTGATACCATGGCGGCATAACCGAGTGACATTTATGCTGAACACTTAGCCGGACATTTACGCTGACCTTCGACACCCGAGCGTTACAGTTTTCGCCCGCCCTTGACAGCTTGACGTGACCGCAGACTACCTCTCTCGCGACGCCCTCCGCAGGTGCGGCCCTGCGGAGGGTTCGCCGCCTATGACGCTGAGGCGGACCGGGAGCCCATCCCGGGCGAGCGGGATGATCCGGCGCCGACGGGCGTCGGTCCCTCAACAGAGGGGGTAGGCCTGCCGGGAGCCCGCCGCCGCGTCGGCCAATCGCCGGTTGTAGCTCTCCAGGTCCCAGAGCAGGAGAACGCGGCTCCGCCGAGCGAGGCGCTCGATGCGCCGGTCGCCGTCCATGTCGAAGAGGGCCAAGGTGCCAAGGCTGACCAGGCGGGCGCCGGCTGCTTCAGCCGCCCGTGCAGGGCCTCACTGACCAGCAACGCCTCGGCCGTCGGCTGTTCCAGCGGTGACGGCGCCGGCTCGTGACCCGCACCGATATCGACATACCATTCCCCGTGCCTCAGGGAATACCGGCCGTATTTCGCCCTCACGCAGAAACGTCCGACGTCCCGAAGCCAGGTTACGAATACCGGCTCGGCTTTGTCGCCCTCCGTTCGCCAGTGGCGCAGCACGAAGGCGGGAGCCGTTGCCTTTGGCGAGGAAGACGGCCGTGGCCCAGTCCTCGGAGGCGTTTCCGCCGCCGGCGGAGATGGGGTGAGCTTGAGGTTGCATCGGTTTACTCCTTGTCGTCGCGCCCGGGAGGCGCGGGTTCTACGCATTGGGATTGATGAGGCTGGCGCCAGCTGCCACGGCTCCGAGCTGGTGGACCGGTTCTCGTTAGCTCAACCACAACAACCCGACAGAATGAGTTGCCTGGAGCGGCGACGGCGGGTGATCGTCGCCTTGCTTCTGTGCGGGGCGTCCTCGCCGCGGCGGCGTCACAATCTCGGAGCAGTCCGCTGACCCACCGAGCCACAACGCAGGGGGCATCATGGACGGGGCATCATGGTGAAAATGCGCATCGCGCTGGCGGGCAGCGACGCCGATGTGGTCGCGGCCCTGCGCCGCCGCATCAGAGGGCTCTCCGGTGCTGTTCCATCCGAAGCCGCCGCCGCACCGGAGAGGGCGCCAGTGCGGATCTCGCCGGAGCCGGACGTCACGGAGCTCGCCGCTCCGGCGCAACTGCTTCCGGTGCAGCAGCCCGCGGCCGTACCCTGGACGGAGACCTTGGACGCCGATCTCGTGGCCCGGGCGGTGCTCGACCAGGCCCTGGCGGGTCGGAGGCACGAGCGTTCACCGCGGGGCGCTGTCCCTTTGGTCAGCCATTAACTGGGTCAGCGAATATGCCCTTCCCATGAAGGACGTAACGTTGAACCAAAGAGAACATGCCCGAATCCGTGCTCAACTCCGTTTTGGAAAACCAAGTGACCACGGTCCAGGCCCCCGAGTTGCTGGGGGTGAGCGAACGACACGACCGGCGGATGCTGGCAGCGTATCGCTGAGACCGTGCCGCCGCGCTGGCCCGCGGCACCGGAGACCGCGGCGGAAGCCACCCAATTCACCCGGGCCTCGAAGGAACTGGGGATCCGCCAGATCTTCGCCCGCTCGCCCCAGGCCAAGGGTCGGGTCGAACGTATGGCGGAGACCTCCCAGTATCGGCTGGTAAGCGAACTGCGCCTGGCTGACCCCGGACCATGGACCAGGCCACTGCCGTGCTGTAGGACTTCCTGCCTCGTTGCAACGCCCCCTTCGCCGTACCACCCGTGCATCCGGATCCGGCCTAGCGTCCGGTGGCTCCCGACCAGTGCGTATCCGAAACCCGGTGCTTCAAGGACACCCGCAGGGTGGCTCGGGACAGCAGGGTGAAGTACCGCTGGTGGATTCTGCAACTGCTGCTGGACCAACGACGTCCCAGCTATGCCGGACTGCGGATGGAAGCGCTGGAACGACCCGACGGCGGTCGCATCGTCAGGTATATGGGCCGCCGGGTGGTCGCCCAGGAACCGCCGCCAGGACGCTTTGCCCGTCCCAGCGCCGTGTTCGCCTTCGCCATGAGTTCCCGGCGCGCTCGGAGTCGGCGTGGTTGGCGGGCTGCCTTACCGAGTTAGGCGAATGGTGACGCCGGGATAACCACCCCTGATTTTTAGACGATTCCCGCACGAGAGGGGTACAGCCCCCGCCTTAGTCACAAACTTTAGCCAGGTCCGTCGTCGAGAATGGCTGAAATCGCGCGGATGACGGATGGCCGACTCTTTATCGATGGGAGCGATGTCGAGCGTAACTCATCCGATCGGCCAGCAGAAATGTTGTTACGAATATTTGCGATTGTAAAATAGGCTTTTTGTTCGTCGCAACGTGCCGTATCACCTCTCAATGTCAATTCAATATCACCGGAAACCGTCTCCTTATGATCTGATTTCGTCGCAGTTAAAATGCCCAGTCTACATAATGACCGTTTGGCGAACCAAAGCGGATGTCAATCGGGTTTGACGTCACGCTAACTCTCGTGGATTGCTTGACGTTTGACGTCAGGCGTACTTACACTGGCTCTTAGAGGGTGTCTAAAAATGGGGAAGGCGGGCCAGTCTGCGCAGGGTGAGGCCGGTCATTGCGATGTAAATCCAGGTTTCGGTGGTTTCACACAATGCTTCGTAGTCCTTGCTCAACCGCCGTTGCAGGTTCAGCCAGCCGAAGGTGCGCTCCACGACCCACCGCCGGGGCAGGACCTGAAAGGTATGCTGCTGTGCTGGGCGCCGCACCAACTCCAGGGTCCAGCCGCCCACCGTCCTAGCCCACTCTACCAATTTGCCGCCGTAGGCCCCATCAGCCCAGATCAGCTGTAGTCGAGGGAAACGGCCCAGCAGTCGGGCCAGCACCAACCGGGCGCCGTCCCGGTCCTGAATGTCGGCCGGATGCACTGCCACCGCCAGCGGCAGCCCCAGGGTATCCACCACGATGTGGCGCTTGCGGCCCTTCACCTTCTTGCCGGCGTCGTAGCCTCTGGGCCCCCTTTTTCCGTGGTCTTCACCGATTGGCTGTCGATGATGGCCGCGCTGGGACTGGCCTGGCGACCCTGAGCCTGGCGCAGCTCGGCGTGCAGGACGCCATGTACCCGTTGCCAGGTGCCATCACGACGCCAGGTCCGGAAGTAGTGGAAGACAATGCGCCACGGCGGCAGGTCGTGGGGCAGCATCCGCCAAGAGTGCGCAGCACGTAGCGGATGGCGTTGACGATCTCCCGCCGGGGGTAGGTGATCGGTCGGCCGCCCGGTTTGGGCGGTGGCAGCAATGGTTCCAGCAGTTGCCATTCTCGGTCGCTGAGGTCGCTGGGATAGGCTGGTCGTTTCATGCCCCCACGTTACGACCAACCCCCTTATCACGCCTGGATACCTCTACCCCAATTTCAACATTTTTAGACACCCTCTAAGCCGAGCTTTACGGTCGGGTGGAGCGTAGTCTCTTTGCCGAGGTTGCGGCTGGCCGGTCGTCAGCGCCGTTTTCACCGGTTCCATGCCACTGTCACTGGGTGGACTCCGCTATACTGAGTGCCCTGGTATCCAAGGGCCGGGTAGCGGCTTACAAGCGGAATCACGCCCGAATTCTGCCGCTGAGCGATGAGACCCAGGCTGAATGACCCATGCGGGACCGGGATTGGTCGAAGTGGCACCCGGACTGGCGGGATTGGAGTTACAATACAACGCAAGAAGGCAGAGTATGGTCCCCAATTGGGGTCACCTCGGTCTGGTCTGCGACGACTTCTTCTTAGGCCACCCCATGGGCCGTTCCAAGGTGCCAAACTGCCGGTGTCACGGTCCTAGCCCAACCTGTGCCGCGGTGTTCAAACAGAAAGGAGTGAGCAGTGCCTTACGCCAACATAGACGGGGTGAACCTGTATTACGAGGAGTATGGCGCCGGCCCTACGGTCATGCTGACGCCGGGCGGACGGGTGGACCACAACGGCCTGCGTCCCATGGCTGCCCTGCTGTCGACCCATTGCCGTGTCATCATCCACGACCGCCGCAACTGCGGCAAGTCCGACGTGGTGATCGGTGGTGAGCTTTCCGAGCAGCACCTTTGGGCTGAGGAAATGGCGGCTCTGCTGAAATACCTGGGCGCTGCCCCGGCTTACCTGGCCGGAGGGTCCGCCGGTTCGCGCACTTCCCTGACGGTGGCGGTTCGGCACCCGGAGGTGGTCAAGGGCGTATTTGTTTGGGAAGTCTCCGGCGGGCCGAGGAGCGCTGAACTGATGTCCCCCGGCTACTACGGACAGTACATCGAGGCCGCCGAGCGGGGCGGGATGCCCGCCGTAGCCGCTACCGAGTTTTTCGAGCAGCGCATCCGGGACAACGCTGACAACAGGGAACGGATCCTTTCCATGGATCCCGAGGAGTTCTGTTCGGTGATGCGCTGCTGGCGGGACCAGTTCTCCCAATCCAACCCGGTGGGAGACCTAACTGAGGAGCAACTGGAGTCCATCACGTGCCCTGTGCTGGCCTTCGAGGGCAACACGCCGGACGACGTTCACCACAAGTCTGCCGCAGAGAACGTGAAGCGACTGGTACCCCACGCCGAGCTGCGCCCATCGGCGTGGACCCACGAGGAATGGGCGGTCATCGGGCAACACGACAACACCTTCCCAGGCATCGCCGCCACCAACCGCTACCACATGAAGTCCACTCTCTACGCCGCACAACTGCTGGAGTTCATCACCAGGGTCGAATCTCAACAGTCTTCAGCCGCGGCCTGACCGTATCCTGTGCAGACAAAAACGGAGGAACAAGATGGGAACCTTCAGACTTTACACTGGCGATGACGGCCAGTCCCACATTGAGACCATTGACCTGGACCAGACACCTGATTGGAAAAGCGCCCAGGCTGCCACCACCATCAGCTTCAGTGAAGGCCCGGCCGGTCGCTTCTCCGACTGGCACCCGGCGCCGCGCCGCCAGTTTGTCATTATCCTTTCCGGGCAACTGGAGATCGGCCTGGGCGACGGCTCCAAGCACGTATTCGGCCCCGGCGACGCCCGCCTGGTGGAGGATACCACCGGCCAAGGCCACACGACCGCTACACACGGCGACCAGGCTTGCGTCACCTGCACCATCCCCTTGGCCAACCAGTAACCAACGCTGCTCGAGCAGCAGCCCTAAGAGGGTGTCTAAAAATGGGGAAGGCGGGCCAGTCTGCGCAGGGTGAGGCCGGTCATTGCGATGTAAATCCAGGTTTCGGTGGTTTCACACAATGCTTCGTAGTCCTTGCTCAACCGCCGTTGCAGGTTCAGCCAACCAAAGGTGCGTTCCACGACCCACCGCCGAGGCAGCACCTGAAAGGTATGCTGCTGTGCTGGGCGCCGCACCAACTCCAGGGTCCAGCCGCCCACCGTCCTGGCCCACTCTACCAATTTGCCCCCGTAGGCCCCATCAGCCCAGATCAGCTGTAGTCGAGGGAAACGGCCCAGCAGCCGGGTCAGTACCAACCGGGCGCCGTCCCGGTCCTGAATGTCGGCGGGATGCACTGCCACCGCCAGCGGCAGCCCCAGGGTATCCACCACGATGTGGCGTTTGCGGCCCTTCACCTTCTTGCCGGCGTCGTAGCCTCTGGGCCCCCTTTTTCCGTGGTCTTCACCGACTGACTGTCGATGATGGCCGCGCTGGGACTGGCCTGGCGACCCTGAGCCTGGCGCAGCTCGGCGTGCAGGACGCCATGTACCCGTTGCCAGGTGCCATCACGACGCCAGGTCCGGAAGTAGTGGAAGACAATGCGCCACGGCGGCAGGTCGTGGGGCAGCATCCGCTAGGAGCACCCAGTGCGCAGCACGTAGCGGATGGCGTTGACGATCTCCCGACGAGGGTAGGTGATGGGTCGGCCGCCCGGTTTGGGCGGTGGCAGCAATGGTTCCAGCAGTTGCCATTCTCGGTCGCTGAGGTCGCTGGGATAGGCTGGTCGTTTCATGCCCCCACGTTACGACCAACCCCCTTATCACGCCTGGATACCTCTACCCCAATTTCAACCTTTTTAGACATCCTCTCAGACACGCCGACCGACGGCAACTCCATGCCGAGGAGCCGTCACATGCCGCAACGGCGAGAACATCCCTACATCTGGGCCACCTGGCTGCCCCGTCTACTGACGGGCGAGGACTCCTGTGAATGGGCCGTCTGGTTCAAGGCCCACCACCGGAACTGGACCAGGACGCCGTCGGACTTCAACCAAGCGCAGTGGCTTTTGCAGCACACGGCGATGCTGAACAAACGGCGAGCCGACTGGGAAAACGGTGGCTTCAGCGTGGATGTCGAAGGTCAAAATGGCTTTCAACTCCGCGGCAGCTCAGCAACACTGGCTGGCAAGCCCGACCTCATCGCCCAGCGGGAAGAAGACGCCGTGGTCGTCGACATCAAAACCGGCCACGAAAGCGCCAGCCACGTCGTGCAGGTCATGATCTACCTGTACGCCGTCCCCCGAACCCTGGAACCGTACCGGACCCTCAACATGAGAGGGCAAGTCACGTACCAGGACCACACAGTTCGAATACCGCCGGAAGCGGTCGATGAACGTTTCATCCACAACCTGGGCGCACTGATCCGCCGGCTAGCGGACGAAAGGCCAGCCCAGCGGGTGCCGAGCGCGCAGGAATGCCGGTCCTGCGACATCAGCGCCGCTGACTGCCCGGAGCGCATAGAACAAAGCACCGAACTCGCGGGCGGCACTACCACTGACTTCTGACAGAGGGAGTGGTGACAGTGAGGAAGCGGCAAGCAGCGCAGAGTTTCAGTCACGCGGGAAAGCCTGACGGATCAGCGTTTTACCGAAAGCGATATCCCCGCAGAACACCCCGGGCACCGGTCGGCTTTACGATTACTTGCGGCCATGCATTACCGACTTTCGCCGAGACGACGGATTCGGTTACACTCCGAGAATACGAACGAAACTGGTGTGACCGATGAAGAGTCCAGACGACATAGCCCGGTTCCTCCAGACGCTGAACTCGAGGCGGAGGTCCGCAGGCGCATCGTCGGCGACGACCTAGCCCAGCTGCCGAGCCTGGTGCGGCAGAACCAGGAGATGCTCGCCAAACTGCTGGAACACCACGATCATTTCCTAAAGAGCACCATCGGCTTCACCGAAGCGGTGACCGAAAAGACCCAACGGCTGGCCGCGATGGCAGAGAACCACGAAGCTCGCATGACGAACGTAGAGTCGACCACAGAGGGGATCGGCGCCGACATGGCGACCATGAGCGGCCAGCTCAACAGTCTGACCGGCACCGAGTACGAACGCAACGCCGCCAGACGGGCCACCCTGCTCATCGACCGCTATCTGAACGTACTGAGCGGAGAAGTGCTGCTCGCGAAAACCGGACCCGACGACGCGGAGCACTGATCCTCTCAGAGCGGCGCTGTTGTACGGTCGCGCGTTGCGTGCCCTGTTGGTTGGGTAATCGCCGATCTGGGGCTCCACGCCGCTCCGGGCGCGTCCTGGTGCAGATCTTCTCTGGCGCAGTACAGAGAATCGGGCAGCTCGATTGAGTCGCCCAATGGGCCCACTTTACCGCCACCGATTACATTGACTCGGTTCGTTCAGAAACTTCCGCCTTCACCCACGACAGCCACAGGATCTGGCGCAGATGGCATGACCCGGCCGCAGTCGCGATACCACCCTATTTGCCCAGCTCAACCGGGAGGCGCGGCCAATCCGGCTGGTATTCGTAAACGTAATCGCCCATGCCCACCGTGATCGCCATATCATCCACCTCCATCGTTTCGCCGCGCCAGCTTTCGCCGATTCTAGCACCGAAGCAACGTGGAGCATCCTACGAGTCCATGACGCGCTGGTTGTGGCGAGGAAATCACATCTGGATGTTCGGCACGGATGGAACCACCCACGTGGACTCCCAGCGCCGTGGATCCCCAGCGCCGTGGATCCCCAGCGCAAGGTATGGGCCTGCAGCAGGGCGACACGGAACTGACCGAAGTACCCAACCCGCCGGAAACCCACGCCAGGTGCCGCGTTGAGGAGCAGTTCACCGACGCCAAACGCGGAACGGAATTTGTAGACATGGGGGCCTTCCGAACCGGCGTTCACTACATAGAGTGGTCAGAGGCGGTTTACCGCAGCGCAATACCGGGCCAGGCCGCCTACCTGCCCCGGTAAGCCAGGGCGTCGACTCCACAATTGCCGAGAGGCCAAGGTAGCGCCTCCAGCTTGGCCCACATGATGGACGGGTCAACCCGTGGGTTGAACGCTCCCTGCGAGAACCCGCAGTCGGCGCCGGCGATGACGTTCTCCCGGTCCAGCATGCGGGCGTAGTTTGCGATCCGCTGGGCCACCAACTCCGGGTGCTCCACGATGTTGGTGGTGCGGGCAACCACTCCGGGGACCAGGATCTTGCCGTCGGGCAGGTTGGCGCTCTCCCACACCTGCCACTCGTGGGCGTGCCGTGGATTCGCCGCTTCGACGCAGTAAGCTCCCGCGTTCACCCCGAGGATGATATCCACGATGTCGCGCAGGGGGACATCGGTCACGTGAAGACCGTGCCAGCTACCCCAGCACAGGTGGTACCGCACACGGTCTTCGGGCAACCCCACGAGCGCGTGGTTGATGGCCTCGACTCGCAGCGAGGCGAAGTTCCGGTACTCCTCGGTGGAGGGCGCAGGGTCAGGCATACCATATTGGGTGACCATTCGCGGATCATCGATTTGCAGTATGACACCGGCGTCGACTATGGCCCGGTACTCCTCTTTCATGGCGTCAGCAATGGCCGCCAGATACTCCTCCTGGCTGGGGTAATACTCGTTCGTGCGCTGCAGCTCAATGGTGCCGGGGGCTACTGCCGGGATGAAGGCCTCTTCTGCTTCGACCGTTGCCAGCGCCGCGTTGAAGTTGTCAATGTCCGTCTGCACCGCCGCGAGGCCACGATAGGTTATGGGCGCGGTGCAGACCATGCCGTGGGCCCGATCCCCTTCTATCGGCGCGTCGTATTCCTGGTAAAAGTCACGAAAGATAGTTCGGTCCCGGCCCCAGTTCAAGAGCGGGCTTTCCCCTGATTCCAGAGGCTTCGCCTCAAAGTCGGACAACCGGTCGTTTACGTAGGTTGAAAAGCTGGTTTTGCGGAACTCCCCATCGCTGGGTACGTCGATGCCGGTTTGTGCCTGACGCTGGACCACCGTTTGCACCGATTCGCGGACCAGCCGCCAGAGCCTCGGCATCGTAGGGTTGACCAGTCTCCCGGGCCCTCATGATGTCAAGGATCTCCGGTGGCCGCGCCAGGCTGCCCACGTGGGTCGTCAGTATTCGGTCGGAGCTATTCTTCATCCTTTCCTCCCCCTCTCGGCGAAAATCGAAGGTTCCGAATCCCGGAGAACCCGCGAGGGTCGCCGCAAAGATTGGCGCCGTCTGGTCACATGTGGGGATAAAGCTAACCCCTGGGCCAATTCCTGAAATGAAGACTCGGGCATGCCCTCGCTCCACATGCCCTCGCTCCAAGTGGTGTCCCGCAGTTCCAGCCGGTTACCACTGGGGTCGAAGAAGTATAATTCTCGACCCGTGAACATTCCCCGGGCCCGGTACGTCAAATGCTCAATAGTCACGTTTCTTTCGTGGAAGACCTTGCACGCAAGTTCGAAGGCCTCGGGAGAAACGTTGAAGGAATGATGCACCCCGGCATCCTCCTTCAACGGCCCGTCCACTGGATTCGGACGCTCGCACAGCAGGATGTTATCGTCGCCGACGTTGAAACAGGACATGATGTTGTTCACCAGCCGTCCCACGGGCGTCAGGCCCTGCAACTCCCCGTGACGGTCCTCGGCTTGCTTCAGGTCGTTGAATTGTGGCGGCCATGCCGCGCTGCGCTTCAGTCAATTGAGGCAAAACCGCTCGTGAAACCGGGCTGATTTCGTGGCGGCGTTTTATCACGCGCCGGGCGCAGCCAAGTTTGACACCCCCAGGGCGGCGCACTAAACTCGCCTGCAACCGCGTTGCCTGACAATCATCCATCGGCGAGTGTTTTATTATGAAATGATGGCAGCCGCGTCCGCTTTCGCCTCCCAAATGCTCAATCTAGTGAGGTATCGCAATGCCGGACAAGCCAGAATACACAGACCTGCTCAACGATATTCGCCTGCAGGAGCACCGGGCTGGAGTCTTCCTCAAGGCGTGGGCCGATAAGACCGAGCATCCGGGGCTGAAGGGCTGCCTTTCTCTGGTAGCCGAACGCGAGACGAGCCACGGGGACATCTTCGACCGGCGCATTCGTGAGTTGGGCGGAGCCCCCGAGGACAAGGACGACGCCATGTTTGCCGAGCGGCTGCGCGTGGCCGGTTCGGAAATGACCGACAAGGAAAAGATCGTCTGGATGCGCGAAGCCCAAACTCGTGTAACCCTGCCCACTGTGCGCCAGCGCTATGAGGCTGCCTCAGTTGATGAGTCTGTCGACCAGCTGACTCGTTCTCTGATCAAGTGGTTCACCGAGGTGGAGGACGACTCCGGTGCCTCCATGCGGGCGGTGTACGCCGAGATCGAGCGGGAGGACTAACCGGATGAAATTCGGAGCCTTCTTCGTGGGCCAGCGCCCCCTGCTGCACGAGCAATACGCCGACGAGAGCAAGATCAATCCCAACCCGGTCAGCCGCACCGACGTCGAGGTCTACGAGGACATTCTGCGCGGCGCGGAATTGGCGGAGGAACTGGGCTTCGACTCGGTGTGGATTGCCGAGCACGCTTTCAGCGAACACAGCATCATCAGCTCGCCCCACAGCCTGCTGGCCGCCATCGCCGCCAAGACCAAGCGGGTCAAGGTGGGCGTGGCCTGCACCATAGTGCCGTGGCACGCTCCACTGCGGCTGGCGCAGGACTTGGCCACACTGGACATTATCAGCCAGGGACGCCTGATTGTCGGGGCCGGCCGCGGCTACCAGAAGCGGGAGTTCGACATCTATGGCCTGGACATCGCCGAATCCCGCGACCGTTTCATCGAGGGCATGGACATCGCTGTCAGGTCGTGGACGGAGGACACCCTCTCCTACGACGGCGACTATTTCAGCTTCCCGGAAGTGCGGGTTATTCCCAAGCCGGTGCAGCAGCCGCATCCGCCCATATTTATGGCGGTCACTCACAGCCCGGAATCGGTAGAGATTGCCGTCCGCAACCGTTGGGGGTTGTTCACCGTGGGCAGCAGTTTCTTCCCTGCTTCGCCGGACTCTGACCAGAACCTGATTAACCTCTACCGCCGGCGGATGCTGGAAGAGGGGACGGCGCCCGATGACATCGAGGTCGCCGCCGTCCGCAACGTTTATGTGGCTCCCACCGACGAGGAAGCCATCGAACTGCTCGTGCCGCGCCTGCAATGGGCTGGCGACATGGGGGACTTCCTGCGCCGCCCGCTCTCCGACGTTGTGCGGGCCTCAGGGGTGCGTGGCTATGAGCACTACATCCAAGACCCCTTTATCGAGCCGGATCTGGTGGCCGAGCGGGGCAAGGAAGGCATGGCAGCCATCGGCAGCCCCGAGAAGGTCACGGCAGCCATCAAGGAACTGGAAGAGAACCACGTGACCCACTTCATCAGCTACCTGGACGCCGGGGGCCTGTCCTACGACCAGGTGTCCAGCTCGCTGCAACTGTTCGCAGAAAAAGTGATGCCCAACTTCCGCTAAGCCCCAATCCACCGAAGAGATGAGTGTTGCGGCGTGCTGAAGGGGTAATAAGGTGCTCCTGCGCTTCTGGGATAATGGTTTCCGAGACAGCAAACCAACCAGAAACAAGGAGCACCCAATAGCAACTGTCTTGAAAGCCAACAGGCATGAGCGGCGACTGGCTGAGTCATATCGCGCCAAGGGTGGCCATGTTTGAGCATGGCGTTGAGCATAACCAGCAGTTTGCGCATGGACGCGACCAGCACACTTTTTTCGGCTTACCCGCTGCCAGCAGCCCTTGGTAGAAGTCCCGGATAGCAGGGTTGTGCCGGCTAGTTTTGCCAATTCAGTGATGGTGCGGTATCTGGACTATAACGATATTGGTGTGGGTGGTCATTCCAGTGGCTCTATCCCCGGCGCTCTTACCATGGCTGTCCCGCGTCAACTATTCTTGCCGAAAAAACGTCCACTATTTTTGCCGGTTCACCCCCTCGGCCTGGCCCCGTTGCTGGGCGGCATCAGTCCGGTAGCTGGGGACGTCAAACTCCAGGATCACGGAGTGGTGCACGACCCGGTCAATCGCCGCGGCGGTGGCCATGGGGTTGGCGAAGATGCGCTCCCACTCTGAGAAGACCAGGTTGGACGTGATGCCCAGCGACCTGCGTTCGTAGCGTTCCGCGATCAGGGTGAAGAGGACCTCGGACTCTTCGGCGCCCTGGGGCAGGTAGCCGAGATCGTCAAGGAGCAGGAAATCGAAGTTGTCCAGCTTGCGCAGCCGGCGGGGTAGGTCCAGGTCGCGCTTGGCGGCGAGTAGTTCCTGCACCAGGCGGTAGGCCGGTGCGAAGAGGACCGAGTGTCCGGCTTCGACCAGGCGGTGGCCCAGGGCGCAGAGCGCGTGGGTCTTGCCGGTGCCGGGCAGTCCGAAGGCCAGCACGTTGACGCCGTGTTCCACGAAACTGCCCTGGGCCAGATGGTCCAGTTGCTGCCGCAGGGCCAGGGGCATCCGGTGGTGCTCGAAGGTTTCCCAGGTCTTGCCCGAGGGGAGCCTGGACGACTGACGCAGCCGGTTGATGCGCCGGTGGCGGCGATCGTCGGCTTCCTGTTCCAGGACCTCGAGGAAGATGGGTAGGGCGTCGCCATGTCCGGAGGCGGTGAAACGGTCCACCGACTGGGCGCCCATGGTGGGCAGCTTGAATTGGTGGCACAGCTGGCCGATGCGTTCCTGCATGACGCTGGTGTCGATTACCGTCATCCGCACACCCCCACCGTGGCCAGGCTGACCGTGAGCAGGCGGTCGTAGATTTTCAGGTCCGGCTGGCCGGACAGGGTCAGCGCTGGGGCTTCGGGCACCTTGGGCTCGGCCAGGTCTCGCACCTCGGCGTAGTCGAAGGGCTGGCCCGCCTCCAGCAGCAGCGACAGCGCGCTGTCCACCGTGGCTTCCATGGTGGTGGCCGCCAGGTGCAGGATCCGCACGTACTCCACGTCGGCACGCTCCCCGCGCCATCCGTTGAGCGCATCGTAGGCCAGCCGAAAGTGCAAGGTGGGAAACAGCTGCTCCCGGAAGCGGTAACGGGCGAATGCTCCCGGCTTGCGCACCAGTGAGCCGATGACGTGGCGGTAATTGACGTTGGCTGCACCCTCGCCGCGCACCCGTTCCATGCGTTCCACCAGGTGGCCCTTGTAGTAGACTTCCACCCAGTCGGCGTACAAACGGATCTGCACCTCCTTGCCGATGAGGCGGGAGGGTACGCTGTAGCTATGTCCCGCTACCTGGATGGTGCTCCACTTGCGCACCTTGGACTGGTAGTTGACGTATTCCGGCACGGGAGCTGGCGGTAGGGAGCCCAGGCAAAGCATCTCCTGCTCCAGCTTCCCCTCTACCAGACGATTGCGTCTCTCCACCATCTCCCGTACGAAGTGGGCGTAGTCGTCGGCGGTGTGGAAATCGCGGCTGCCCCGCAGGATGAGGGCCTGGTCGATCGCGTCCTTGAGGCGGTAGTGGGCATGCTCGGCGACGCCGTTTTCATGGCTCTGGCCGCGATTGATGCGGGTGGAACGGAGACCGTAGTGGTCCAGCAGAGCGGAGTAATTGTCGTTTAGTGCACGGCCGCGGCTGCGTTTCACCTCGTGGGTGGCAGCCGAGGTATTGTCTGAGCGCACCACCTCTGGGACGCCGCCCAGGGTCCAGAGGGCATTCTGCAATCCCTGCTGCAACGCCAGGAAGGTCTCACCGGCGGCGACCTCGGCGTAGCGCCATCCAGAGTGGCTGAGGATCAACTGGAACAGCAGGTGCGGGTAGGACTCTCCGGCGATGGTCACCTTGAGTTCCCCGCAGTGGGTGAAGTCGAACTGGGCTTCCCGACCCGGCGGATGCTCCTGGGGGAAGTACACCTCCCGCTCCGGCCCGTGCAGCGCCCGCCAGTCCTGTAACCGTCGTTGCAGCGTCCTGAGTTGGGAGGCGCTGAACCGACCGGGATGCTGCTCGGCCAACCAGTCAATAATTGTCGTTGCCCTCAGCCTGCCGGTCGGATCATTCCGTAGCAGCGGCTCGATCGCATCCTCCCACACCCCGTCGAAGGGATCGGGCCGAGTGCGCCACCAGTGCTCCGGTTTCGTCGCCGACGGCAATGGACCACTCTGCCACTTGCGCGCTGAACGCACGCTCATCCCAGCCTTGGCTGCTGCCGTTTCCTGTGTTTTGCCTTCCATACGTTTCTGCCTCAGTAGCCCTACTTGTCGGTCTGTAATCAACGGTACCTCCGTACCGAATGATTACCCCATATCGACCGGCAAAAATGGTCGACGCTACCGGCAGGATCAATTGTCGTTAATCAGCTGCGCGGTGACGACTGCATCCGGTACGCGGACCTGGTAACGGTTCCGGTCAAGGGGTGGGCCGAACGCAACCGGATCGGAGTGATCGCGGGAGTCACCAGATGCGACGGACACGATCACCACATGCCCGACACCGCCGCGATCCTGGCGTCGGTGCGGCTGACGGCACCCTACTGACGGAGGCTTATATGGCTCACCAAAGAACCCAAACCGACCGATCAGAACGCGACGAAGCAGTTATCCGCCGGCGGGGAGCGCGACGGGCAGAGATGGCCGGACCCCGCCCGGCCTATCTACAATATTTCCCCGATGGCGCGACGTACTATGCAATCTGGGTGTGCCTTGCTCTCGTGATGATTGTGGCACTCCGGTTCGATGGGTTCTGGCCCATAGCGGCCTGCGGGTCTTTCACTCTGTATGGGGCGTCTGGGGATTTATAGGCTGGTGCATCCGGCGGGCCAAAAACATCGAAATCTGAACCCACCGCAGGAAGGTTGTTGATCGGGACGGTAAACGTGATTGATTGGAACGACGAGTCGGTCCGGGAGACGGTCCGCTTCATGGTGGACGCCAGCTACGAGCTGCTGGGCGCGGCCGCGCAATTCGCCCCAGGGGATGAGGACGCTTTTCTCACGGCGATGGCGGAGGCGACGGAGTGCGGCATCGACAGTTGCGATTGCGGCGGCGATCTGCCGGATCACTGGCCCAAACCCTTCCCCAAACAGTGCGATTACCACCGGCATTGTCCCTGTGGGGGTCACTATCGGCACCGGCTGAAACTGAGGTACTCGTAAGTCAAGCAGGGACGATGGGGCTAATCCCGAATCCACCGAAGGGATGCGGTTCTAGCGTTGACGTGAGGGATGATGGGTAAGAAAGGCGAACGCGCCCGGCCCGATCGCCAATAGATGTGGTTCAGGGCGGTCGGTGGCGGCCACGCCAGTGGCAAGGTACTGGCCCGCAGTGGCGGCGGCAGGCGAAAACGGCCAGGCGGCATGCCGGAAGTGGCGCTGGCGGGCTGGGCTGGCATGGGTCGGCGGGACAGCCCATGGGTTGTCCGGCGGACGGGTTGGGCGCCGACGGCGCGTCGTCAGGCTGGTAGGGGAACGGCGCGCACTCGGGCCAGGGCGTGAGTGAACTGGTTTTCCCAGGGCCAGCGCTGGGGAAGGTGCAGGGTGAGGGGGCGCGCCGAGCGGGTGAGCCGTCCGGCGATGGAGAAGAACCGCCGTCGGAGGGTCTTGATGGTCACCACCTGCTCACCGAGACCGATGCGCGCGGTCCAGCGGGCCAGGTTGTGGGCGACCACCTGGACCGCCAGCCAGGCCGTAGATTGCAAGGGGACTTGGCGGCGAAACGCCCTGAGGGGAGATGATTGAGCCCGACGCCGTACTTGAGGTCGCGGATGGCGTTCTCGATCTCGGCGTGGCGGCGATGATCGGCCTCCAGTTCCAGAGTGCCTCCAGTTCCAGAGTGCCTCCGTCCCGGTCGGTGATGAAGCCGTGATAGCTGTAGTCGGCCAAGAGGGCCAGTTGAGAACCGGGCGTGGGCTGCACCCGGCGGACGATGAGCCGCACCGGCGCGGCGTCAGGCGCACTCTCGAAGGGGATGTAGGTGGTTTCCGCCACGTCGGCAGCGCCGTCCATCCAGTAGGGTATGGGCGTCCAGTCCCCCTCGGGTATGGCCTCGATCTGGTTGCGCCGGCTCTGGTGTTGGCGGATGGTGATGGAGAAGCGGGCATCCAGCTGGCGGCAGGTGGACACCATGGCGTGGTTATAGCAGCCGCTATCGGCCCGCACCGTGAGTAGTCCGGTGGCTCCGGCGTAGCGTACCCGTCCCATCGTCTCACGCAGGAAGTGGGCGGCGCCCCGAGCGGTGTTGGCGCGACCTTCCCTGAGCCGGGCCATCAGCACATCGCCGGTGCCGGCGGCGACGGCCAGCAGCGGGTGATAGCCCCGCTGGCCGGTGTAGCCGTGGTGGCCGGTGTAGCCGTGGTGGCCGGTGTAGCCGTGGTGGCCGGTGTAGCCGTGGTGGCCGGTGTAGCCGTGGTGGCGGGCTCCCTCCTTGGCCGGACCGTAGGTCTCGCAGATGGTGGGGTCCAGGTCGATGGTCAACGGTCCGTGATTGTTCAAAGATCGGGGTCCCGCCCCAGCGGCCCAGGCCCGGGCCAGCAGTTCCCGGCTCACCCGATCCAGCTGGCGGGCGTGGCCCCAACGGAAGCTGCGCAGGAACGTGCCCAGGGTGGATGGCGCCTTGACCACGCAGCCCAGCACCCGCGCGGTCCTGCCAGCACGCAACCCGTCGGCATCGTCAATGCAGTCGCCCCCAGCCAGCGCGGAGGCCACCAGCGTCATGATCTGGTCGCCCGTGTTGGCTCCGCCTGGGGCACGGCCCAGGTCCAGGTGCCGATCAACCAGTTGGGGCAGGCCCAGATGCAGTGCCAAGGTGGACGGAAGGATCAGCCCAGCATTGCTGACCAGGCGGTGGTCGTCGAAGGCGATCTGGATGCGGTCGGGGTCGTTACGTGGTAGCATCTATTTGGTGCTCCTTCTTTTGGGTCGGTTTGGTGTTTCACAAACCATTATCCCAGAAGCAACGGGGCACTTTCTTATCCCTTCAGCACACCGCCACAATCATCTCTTCGGTGGATTGGGGCTAACGTGACCGGCAGATACATTCCACCCTGGAGCGATGAGGCTGATGTTGCCACCGCACTGGTGAAGTTGGGCAACCTTGTGGCGCTCAACGAAGGCGAGGCGGCCACAGCCTTCATCGAGCTTGCGGAGGCCGTATGCGCCAGGCGCACCAGGAGCAGCGGCAATGTGGCTTTCGTCGTGTACGACCAATTTATGGTCGCGTGGACCGCCGAAGGTTGGAGGGGTTATAGCGTCGGCGATAGATAAGCGGTGAAGGGTCCCGCGAGGCCGGCAATCTCCGGGTTATCGTAACTGTAATTGATGATGGCAGACTTCTACATCAAGTCTGCCAACCGAGCTTTAGATAGGTGAACCCGCCCCACCAACCCACCGCACCGTCGACTCCAGACAAAACTCAGCCCGCAGCGGTTAAGACCGACTGCGCCACACCAGCCCGGCCTGCACGCAGGATCCCAGGCCCCTCTCCAATGGGTTGGATTCATTTTTCAAGACCGCGACCCTTGAGGCATTCTCATGTACCATTGCACCATCATGCTGAGCAACAAATATGATGGAGAACATTAAGCACCTATATTCCAGAAGATAGAGCAATGGATGGAACTACCGCACCCATACAGCAGAATTGTGTTTCAGTTCGGCGGAGCTTGAGCAGCCTCTGGAGATTAGCCGCTGCTATGGCCGTCGTCCTGGTACTGGCCGGTTCGCTGATCGTCGCCACGGAACGGGCCGGCGCTCAAAGCGCCACTTCCCTCGCGTCCAACCTGGACGTCGGATCTTCCGAGAACACCGCGGTCGGCGCGCTCGGCTCCAACCACCACATGGTAACCGGTTCCTTCACCACCGGGAACGCCGATTTCGGCTACACCCTGGACCAGGTCGAACTCAAACTGAAGACCATTCCCGGGCAAGGCGGGTCTCCGACTCCAGCGGTCGCCCTTCACAGCAACAACCGCCACAATGCCGGCCCGCGACTGTTCACCTTCACCAATCCGTCGTCCATCGGCGCCATCAACGCCGAACCAGGCAACTTCAGGTTCGACGCTCCCGCTCAAACCAGGCTGAAACCCAACACCACCTATTGGGTCAGCATCTACGCCGACGACGACCCGATGCACGTCGTACTCACCGCGGAGGACCGGAGCTACGACCGCGGCGCCGGCGGCGACTGGAAGATTGGCAACACCCACGTCAAACAGACCACCGACACCAGCTCAACCTTCACCACCGGCGACGCCAGCGTCCGCATGAAGCTCTGGGGCGCAGAGATCGCCCCGATCCTGAACGAACCGGATTCCGGGGATCTTCCCAATTCCGGCGAAACGCTCGGCCTGATCATACCCGGCGAGACCCACACGGGCAGGATGCACGCCAACCACGACTCCGGCAGAACCAAAGGAGACTGGTGGAAGCTCCGCGTCGAGCCCAACACCCGTTACCGGGTCAAGGTCGATTTCGCATCCTCCGGATCCACCGTTGCCGCCGAGAAGCGCGGCGGCTCCATCGCAGTGAACCACAACGCCGCATTGTGGGACCACAACCGCGACGATGGTCTCGCTTTCATCGAGTTCGTCGCGACCTCCGAACCCTATTACCTGCGCATCCAGGCCAAGGACTCCCTCAACGAAGGTTCCGCCACTTATTTCGGTCCCTACACGGTCGATCTCGACAGAATCGTTAACACCACCCGCAAAGTGAGCAACACCGATTCCCACACCGGCGGCACCACTCGGGTCAGCAACACGCTTTGGAAAGCCACCGCTTTCACCACCGGCTCTCACGGAGGCAGCTACAAGCTGTCATACATCGGCGCCGGCCTGCACCACGACCCTGACAACAAGGCCACCAACTTGGTTTTAGCCCAGCTGTGGTCCAACGAAAACGGCTACCCAAGCATCAAGCTCTTCGACTTCCAACGCATCGGGCCGATCACCGGCCACCCAACCGCACAACTCACCGACCGTTTTTGGGCTCCGCGCGACTCCACGCTCCTCCTCCCCAACACCACATATCAAGTGGTATTCCGGGACGCCAATTCCGGCTCGTCTTACCACGTAGCCACCGTCCCCGACGGCGACGAGAACCCCGGAGCCGCCGCCGGCTGGTCCATAGGCGACAACGCCGTCTTAATCAATTACGCCTCCACGGAGGACACTTCAAACTGGTCCGACTTCGAAGACACGCCCATTTTGCTCGAATTCTTCGCTGGGGAACAACCTAAACTGAAGCCAAGGTGAAACCCGCACTTGGTTTGGATAGAATTGGAAGGAATTGAGAGGATCGGTTGGGAAGTTGCCGGGGGTTGCTGGTGGGTATGCTGGAGATGGGAGCGCTGCTGGAGCGGTGGCGCATGGATGAGGCTGCGGTACGACGACGGATGTACCGAGCGCCGACGCCTCGGGAGCGGGAACGGTGGCACGCGGTGTGGTTGCTGGCGCGAGGCTGGACGGCCGCGGCCGCGGCCGCGGCGTTGGAACGGGACGCCCACACTATTGGCCAATGGGCCACGGCATTCCGGGAGGGTGGTCCTGAGGCGCTGGCTTTTGAGCAGTCAGGAGGTTCCTCCCCGCATTGAACCGGGAGCGGCAGGCCGAGTTGAAGGCGGCGGTGCAGGAATTGCCGTCGCAAGCTGGCATCGATTTGTCCAACTGGAACTGGAAGGCGGTGCGCCGGTTGGTAGAGGAACGCTTGGGGTTGACGCTGAGCCGGAGTGGTTGCCTGAATTACCTGCACCGGTTGGGCTTTGTCCTGAAGCGTCCCAAGAAGCGGTTGGTCAAGGCAGACCCGGTACGGCGGGAAGGCTTTGTGAGGGAGTACATTGCCTTGACAGCGGCGGCCCGACGAACTGGGGCCAAGATATTCTTCGCTGATGAGGCTCACTTTCGGGCGGATGCGGATCTGCGGGCCAAATGGGTGCTGAAGGGTGAACCGGCGCTGGTGGACTCCACCAGCCCGCGACGTGGGGAGAAGGCGAGCTACTACTCGGCGGTGTGTCTGGAAACCGGAGAGGTGGAGTTGCTGGAACTGGAAGGTAACAGCAACTCCACCACCTCGGTTGCCTTCCTGTCGGTTGCCTTCCTGCGTCAACTGCGGGCGCAACACACCGAACCGTTGACGGTGATTTGGGACAATTCCCCAGCTCATAGGGGCGACGCGCTGCGAGCCTACCTGGCCAACCCCAACTTGAACCTGCGCTTGGTGAACCTGCCCACCTATAGCCCAGATTTCAACGCCGACGAGGCTATTTGGGGCTGGGTACGTCAAGAGGTGACCGCCAACCTGTGCCTGGGGACCCGTGCCGCAGTCCAAGAGAAGGTGGGCGACTTTTTCGCCAGCCTGTCCAGCCGATGCGACGAAGTCAAGCGCCGATGCCAGACCGTGCTTCAGGCTCGAGCAGCAGAACTGACTGCCAGCACTCAAGCCGACCCTTCCCATCCCGCGAATGTAGATTTCACCTTGGCTTCAGTTTAGTACTCAGTCAATGTTGGAGTGGCAGGGATAAAATCGCAGCAGTTTGTGTCTGGCATCCTGAGTGGTGAACCGCCAGTCGATGGTGGCTTCCTTAGCGTTACGCTCAGTCTCATAGACGCCGATAGCCCGTTGCAGGGCAGGTTCGTCGGGGTTTCTCCCTTGAAGGCAAGCCCGGGTCAACACGCTGAATTCAATCTCGGCCATATTCAGCCAACTGGCGTGCTTGGGAGTGTGGTGAAGCTCCAACCGTTTCACGATGCGCCGAGCCTCAGCAGCCGGAAAGGTCTCGTACAGGGAAGCCATGCGGTGGGTGTTCAGATTGTCGAGCACCACCCGTACCACCGGAGCGTGGGGATAGGCTACATCCACCAGCCACTGCATCTGGTGGGCGAAGTCCTGCATGGTGCGGCGTTCGGTGATGGCTATGTGGCGCCAGCCGGCCAGAGGCTCACAGGTCAGGAAGATGTTGCGGGTGCCGCCGCGCCGGTACTCGTAGTCCTGGCGTCGCGGGCGTCCCGGTTGGGCGGGCAAAGGCTCTCTCACATCGGCCAGCAGTTGGGTGGAGGTCTCGTCGAAGCACACCACCGGCCGGTTTGGGTCGTAGGGTTCGGCGTAGAGGTCCAGCACGTCCTCACATGGCAGCCACGAACTCCCCGTTCACCTTGGGGATGCACCACTGCTGCTTCCGCCACGGCTGGAGGATGTTTTTTTCAGCCGCAGACGCACCGTCTCGTGGGACAACGATTCCACCAACCCCAACTCCACCGCCTGGTCGGCCAGCAGCCGCAGGGTCCAGTGGTCATGTCCTTCGGGCGCAGCGCTGCATGCCAGGGCAATCAGGTGGGCTTCACCCCGATCGTCCAGTTTACGATACCGGTTGGCTTGGGGATGGTCGTGCAGCACGCCGTCCAATCCTTCTTCGGCGTACCGCCGTTTGGTGCGGAACACCGTGCGCTGCGACGTGTCCAGCGCTGCTACCACCTGGCTCGCGCTCCACCCTTCGTCAGTCCGGAGCAGGATGCGCGCCCGCGTGATTACCCGTGCGGAATGCTGGCCGCTTCGGATCAATTGCCGGAGCCGTTCTCGCTCCTCCGACGTCAACTGTACCCCGTATTTCTCCTGAACCATGGATTACGCACCTCCCGCACTGCTGATTGCTACTCAGCGTAGCCACTCCGGCTCACCTCTCGCGGTATCTGTCGATACAGGTGTGACTGAGTACTAAACTGAAGCCAAGGTGAAATCTACATTCGCGGGATGGGAAGGGTCGGCTTGAGTGCTGGCAGTCAGTTCTGCTGCTCGAGCCTGAAGCACGGTCTGGCATCGGCGCTTGACTTCGTCGCATCGGCTGGACAGGCTGGCGAAAAAGTCGCCCACCTTCTCTTGGACTGCGGCACGGGTCCCCAGGCACAGGTTGGCGGTCACCTCTTGACGTACCCAGCCCCAAATAGCCTCGTCGGCGTTGAAATCTGGGCTATAGGTGGGCAGGTTCACCAAGCGCAGGTTCAAGTTGGGGTTGGCCAGGTAGGCTCGCAGCGCGTCGCCCCTATGAGCTGGGGAATTGTCCCAAATCACCGTCAACGGTTCGGTGTGTTGCGCCCGCAGTTGACGCAGGAAGGCAACCGACAGGAAGGCAACCGAGGTGGTGGAGTTGCTGTTACCTTCCAGTTCCATCAACTCCACCTCTCCGGTTTCCAGACACACCGCCGAGTAGTAGCTCGCCTTCTCCCCACGTCGCGGGCTGGTGGAGTCCACCAGCGCCGGTTCACCCTTCAGCACCCATTTGGCCCGCAGATCCGCATCCGCCCGAAAGTGAGCCTCGTCAGCGAAGAATATCTTGGCCCCAGTTCGTCGGGCCGCCGCCGCCAAGGCGATGTACTCCCTCACAAAGCCTTCCCGCCGTACCGGGTCTGCCTTGACCAACCGCTTCTTGGGACGCTTCAGGACAAAGCCCAACCGGTGCAGGTAATTCAGGCAACCACTCCGGCTCAGCGTCAACCCCAAGCGTTCCTCTACCAACCGGCGCACCGCCTTCCAGTTCCAGTTGGACAAATCGATGCCAGCTTGCGACGGCAATTCCTGCACCGCCGCCTTCAACTCGGCCTGCCGCTCCCGGTTCAATGCGGGGGGGAACCTCCTGACTGCTCAAAAGCCAGCGCCTCAGGACCACCCTCCCGGAATGCCGTGGCCCATTGGCCAATAGTGTGGGCGTCCCGTTCCAGCGCCTGAGCTACCGCCGCCGCGGTCCAACCCTGCGCCAGCAACCACACCGCGTGCCACCGTTCCCGCTCCCGAGGCGTCGGCGCTCGGTACATCCGTCGTCGTACCGCAGCCTCATCCATGCGCCACCGCTCCAGCAGCGCTCCCATCTCCAGCATACCCACCAGCAACCCCCGGCAACTTCCCAACCGATCCTCTCAATTCCTTCCAATTCTATCTAAACCAAGTGCGGGTTTCACCTTGGCTTCGGTTTAGTACTCAGTCAATCTTGGAATTGGAGGGATAGAGGCGATACAGTTTGGTTCGGGCATCCTGGGTGCTGAAGCTCCAGTTGATGGTGGCCCCGGCTGCGTTGCGTTCGGCTTCATAGGGGTTGATTGCTCGTTGCAAGCCGGGTTCATCGGGATACCGCCCTGGTAGACAGGCTCGGGTCAACACGCTGAACTCAATCTCGGCCATGTTCAGCCAACTGGCGTGTTTGGGCGTGTGGTGAAACTCGAGGCGTTTCACGATGCGACGAGCCTCAGCGGCGGGGAAGGCTTCGTAAAGAGAAGCCATGCGGTGGGTGTTCAGATTGTCAAGCACCACCCGTACCACCGGAGCGTGGGGATAGGCTACATCCACCAGCCACTGCATCTGGTGGGCGAAGTCCTGCATGGTACGGCGTTCGGTGATGGCTATGTGGCGCCAACCGGCCAGAGGCTCACAGGCCAAGAAGAGATTGCGGGTACCGCCGCGCCGGTACTCGTAGTCCTGGCGTCGCGGGCGTCCCGGTTGGGCGGGCAAAGGCTCTCTCACATCGGCCAGCAGTTGGGTGGAGGTCTCGTCGAAGCACACCACCGGCCGGTCGGGGTCGTAGGGTTCGGAGTAGAGGTCCAGCACGTCCTCACATGGCGGCCACGAACTCCCCGTTCACCTTGGGGATGCACCACTGCTGTTTCCGCCACGGCTGGAGGATGTTTTTTTGAGTCGCAGACGCACCGTCTCGTATGACAACGACTCCACCAACCCCAACTCCACCGCCTCGTCGGCCAGCAGCCGCAGGGTCCAGTGGTCATGTCCTTCGGGCGCAGCGCTGCATGCCAGGGCAATCAGATAGGCTTCGCCCTTGTCATCCAGTTTACGATACCGGTTGGCTTGGGGATGGTCGTGCAGCACGCCGTCCAGTCCCTCCTCGGCGTAGCGCCGTTTGGTGCGGAACGCTGGCCGCTTCGTATCAATTGTCGGAGCCCTGCTCGCTCCTCCACCGTCAGCTGTACCCCGTATTTCTCCTGAACCATGGATGTCGCACATCCCACACTGCTGATTGCTACTCAGCGTAGCCACGCCGGCTCACCTCTCGCCGTATCTGTTGATACAGGTTTGACCGAACACCAGTTACCAACCAATCGGGTTCGTCCGCCAACATGCTGGTTCAATACACGGCGATGTCGCTCCGGGAACGGGGCTACCACATCATTGTGCCCCTCGCGATGAACAACCGGGCACATGCGAGGTCACACGCCCTCTTGGAGCGGACTTGAATATGCGTCCCGTACGATTCGTAATGCACTTACCATCAGCATGTTGTGCGTATTTACGCTGCAAGCGTCAAAATCTCAAGGTCATTCGATTTTCCCAATTGTCATTGCGAGCGCACCGTGTCAATCCCGTTGGCAGACGATGCATCGTTCTGTCATTGCGAGCGCATCGTGGCAATCTCGCTGGCAGACGATACAACGTTCTGTCATTGCGAGCGAAGGGTGGCAATCCCGTTACCGTAGCACGGGCTCTCGCCGACCGCAGTTGCGTCGCCCGGTGACGGGCGCATCGCGTCATCCCCGGAGACAACAATCGAATGCCCCTGGTCAAAATCTGGATGTGCATAGACTTTCCGCGTTGATCTGTGTTACGGTCCGGCTATACGTTAAATCTCGTCCATGACGAAATAAATATCTCGCCGACGGGTTCGCGCAGCGACCCGCTCACAAATCATCCCCAGGTTACGCCATCGGTACCAACCAGGTGAGCCCATCGCTGGCTCTAAGGTCCGCCACCCATAACACGTCACGGCGTGTCTTGGCGCGACCATCCCAAAACGCCCCCGCATCAGACCACCGTTGGTCGACCATATTCTGCGCGTCCCCCATACGGCGATGTGTCGTCATACGAGAAACGTACACTCTATAACTGAGGTGTGAAAATGAGATACTTGAGGGTTTCCGGTTTCCGTTTCGTGGGTTTGACCACGATCATTGCTTTGGTCGGAATTCTCACCGGCCCCGCGTGCGCCCAACCGGCGAGTGAAGCGCTCTCGCCCGTCAGCGCGGGTGAGCAATCTTCCGAAATCGCGGTTCCTATTCCCGGTCGCAGCGACCCTGGGGTATACGACGACCGGATCGTCTTTGGCCAATCGGCTGCTTTCACCGGGTCGGCACAGGAACTGGGTAACAACATGAGGCTCGGGATACTGACGGCTTTCCATGAAGCGAATATCTCCGGAGGAATCCATGGCCGTCAGCTGGAGTTGATGACCCTGGACGACGGTTATGAAGCGGACCGCGCGTTCGCCAACACGCAGCAGCTGGTCAACGCCGGGCGCGTGTTTGCCCTCATCGGCGCCGTTGGAACTCCGACTTCGCACTCCGCCGTTCCGATTGCAGTCGCCGCCGGCGTTCCGTTCCTGGCCCCCTTCACCGGCACGGATATGCTCCGCGACCCCGAGCTTGGCAACGTGGTGAATCTGCGGGCCTCGTATAACCAGGAAACCGAAGAGATGGTGGCCCGTCTCACCGGTGACCTTGGGATTACGCGAGTCTCGGTCCTGTATCAGAACGATTCCTTCGGTAAAGCTGGATTACAGGGCGCGCGTCTGGCGCTGGAGCGTCGGGGATTGGACCCCGTCGCGGATGGTTACTACCAACGTAACACCACCGCGGTGAAGACCGCCCTGCTCAGCATCGTCGCGGCCGACCCCGAAGCGGTGATCATCATCGGCGCCTATGCCCCGGTGGCCGAGACCATCACCCTGGCCCGTCGCGACATCGATCCGGTGTTCATGACCACGTCTTTCGTCGGCAGCAACGCTCTGGCGGCAGAACTCGGGCCCGACGCCGCCGGCGTGTACGTCACTCAAGTGGTGCCTTTGCCGGAAGACGACAACTTACCGATAGTGGCCGCCTACCAGAAGGCGCTCCTGGAATACGATCCCGCCGCCGTTCCGGGTTTTTCTCGCTGGAAGGATACCTGGCCGGCCGCCTGGCAATCGCCGGACTTGAAACGTGCGGCAGGGACCTCAACAGGAGCTGCTTCGTCACGGCCATTCGAGACTCTGAAACGATCGACATAGACGGATTCAAGCTCAGTTACGGGACCGGTGACAATCAGGGGTCCGACGCGGTGTTCCTGACCGTAATTGACGGGGACGGAAACTTCTTGATGATTGATGAATTGGGAGGCTCGTGATGATGGGTCAATTGCGCACATCTCCAACTTTTTTGCTGACCGTCGGTGATGCCCTGGTGATTATCGTCGGCGCGACCCTGGCCGGCTGGCTCGCGACCACCCGCCTGGAGCCCAATATCGCGGAGAACCGAGACACTGCTCTCCTGTCCGCCGCCTTCGGCGTGGCCCGGCACTCCAGCCTGCTGGCGTCCGTGGGGTCTGTGCCCACTGTCTCCTCCATGTCCCCTGATCGGCTGGCTGAGCGTTCGGACCGGCTGGCGGCAGAAGAAACGGCATTGAGGCAACAATTGGTTCATTTTGAAGCCCACGACGATGAAGAGCATGTGGAAACCATCCGCCAGCACATCGATTCGCTGGCATACAACATCGAACTGATCGAGGCGGCACGACCGGAGTTGCTGAGTCTGATGTCAGAAAGTCTGGCGAACTACCGTAAGATTCGTTTCGAACTGAAAAAGAAACTCGACGCAGCGCTCGTCACCAGCCTGGACGACCAATTTCATTACCTGGTGGCAGGTTACAACGGGACGGCACCGCTCTCCGGATCCGCCGCCGACAGGCTTTCCCTGGACGATATTTGGCAATACCACCACATCTTCAATCTCGTTGAAAGCCAGCGTCTCGGAATGGGTGTCCTCCTGGGCGCAAGCGTTTCGCTCTTCCCCCAAAACGCGCAACTGATCCGCGAAGACTACCACGGTGCGGCTCAACGGATGGCGACCAGCGTCAAGTACCTGGAGACAACACCCCTGCCACCCTGCAACCGGACGCCATTCCACTCGCCAGGGAGGTGCTGGACCTCGGCGGGGAGGAGGGTAGCGTGTGGCAGACCCTTGACGTGAAATTAGACATGATTGTCGAGGAACGGAGACTGATCGCGGCCAACGACGTGTTACTTGAAGAATTGCTTCACGAGGTTGACCTCCTCGTCGACGACGTGAACCGGCGTTCCTCCGCCAACACCGCGTCCGCAACTCAGGCGCTCTCCATGTGGCGCGTTTTGATCCTGGCGATAGGCGTGACCGGCGTCCTGGGCACGCTGGCCGCCGCCGCATACTTCGGTACCAGAGCCAGCCGGCAATAGCGCGTCGTCGAAACCGAGGTGGTCAAAGGTCTGCGTGACCATCGCCGGCGCTGTGAAATCACCCGTGAGTAGTCGAGGACCCGATTCGGAGAGCTGGTCAACCCCCTACCCTGGCCACACCCAGTCTCACGGGTTTGACCGGCGCCCTCGGCGTCAGCGCGTCCACCAGCTCACCCCGCCTCTTCACAATCACACAGCAGCATGTAAAGAAAGCATGAAAGGAGGCAAACACGAGCCATCGCGGTGACCAATGAAACGACGTCGCACGCATATGAGAAGTGCGCCGAGCGTGGTCAGCCGCGGTTTCCACGACTTATCAGCAATATCGATCCCAAGATACCCAATGCCCTGGTGCATTCCGTTACTTCGTCAGACCTAACACGCTGCGCAACACAATGACCTTGCACGGCCGATATCACCAATGCAAACGGACATAATTCCGATGTCCATGATACATGTTGTGGAGCAAAGCACTCTTACTAAACTCGCCCTATAGATCGTAACCCCCATCCGTACCCGCTTGTGTTCAAACTGTCATTGCGAGCGACGCGCGGCAATCTCGTTGGCTGAGGAGTCACCGATCGGGCAAGGGGATTGCCGCGTTGCGTCGGTCCTCGCTATGACAAACGAGTATTCAGTCAAATCTGTATCGACAGATATGGCGGGAGGTGAGCCGGAGTGGCTACGCTGAGTAGCAATCAGCAGTGCGGGAGGTGCGACATCCATGGTTCGGGAGAAGTACGGGGTACAGTTGACGTCGGAGGAGCAGGAACGGCTCCGGCAATTGATCCGAAGCGGCCAGCATTCGGCTCGGGTAATCACTCGGGCGCGCATCTTGCTCCGGACTGAGGATGGGTGGAGCGGGTCCCAGGTGGTAGCAGCGCTGGACACGTCGCAGCGCACGGTGTTCCGCACCAAACGGCGGTACGCCGAGGAAGGATTGGACGGCGTGCTGCACGACCATCCTCAAGCCAACCGGTATCGTAAACTGGATGACAAGGGCGAAGCCCACCTGATTGCCCTGGCGTGCAGCGCTGCGCCCGAGGGCCATGACCACTGGACCCTGCGGTTGCTGGCCGACCAGGCGGTGGAGTTGGGGTTGGTGGAATCGTTGTCCCACGAGACGGTGCGTCTGCGGCTGAAAAAAACATCCTCCAGCCGTGGCGGAAGCAGCAGTGGTGCATCCCCAAGGTGAACGGAGAGTTCGTGGCTGCCATGGAGGACGTGCTGGACCTCTACGCCGAACCCTACGACCCAAACCGGCCGGTGGTGTGCTTCGACGAGACCTCCACCCAACTGCTGGCCGATACCCGACCGCCGCTGCCCGCCCAACCGGGACGACCCCGGCGTCAGGACTACGAGTACCGGCGCGGCGGCACCCGCAACATCTTCCTGACCTGTGAGCCCCTGGCCGGTTGGCGCCACATAGCCATCACCGAACGGCGCACTATGCAGGACTTCGCTCACCAGATGCGGTGGCTGGCGGATGTGGCCTATCCTCACGCTCCAGTGGTACGGGTGGTGCTTGACAATCTGAACACCCACCGCATGGCTTCCCTGTACGAGACCTTCCCCGCCGCTGAGGCTCGGCGCATCGCGAAACGACTGGGGTTCCATCACACGCCCAAACACGCCAGTTGGCTGAACATGGCAGAGATTGAATTCAGCGTGTTGACCCGGGCTTGCCTTCAAGGGAGAAACCCCGACGAACCTGCCCTGCAACGGGCTATCGGCGTCTATGAGACTGAGCGTAACGCTAGGAAAGCCACCATCGACTGGCGGTTCAGCAGCCAGGACGCCCGAACCAAACTGCAGCGATTTTACCTCTGCCTTTCCAACATGGACTGAGCACTAGTCACTGTGTTTATCGGCTGGTTCGGCCTTGAGGTGTTTGTACTTGTTGATACCCGTCTATGATTGCGGGGTGCAGGACATCTACTCGCACGTGGACTATTCGCTGGAATGCAACTACCGACCGGAGGTGGACATCTTGAAAAACAAGCTGATAGCCCTTTTGGGCGTGACCTTGGTGGTCGGCATCTTGGCAGGGTTCGTCGTGGCGCCGCGGATGATGTGGGGAGGTGGGAGCAGTGGGAGCGTGGCTTCGTGGCTGATCCACGTTGAGGCGGATACGCTGGTGGCTGGTTCGGACCGCATTGTAGTGGCGAAGTATGTCGACGACCGCACTGAGACCATATCGAAGGGTACCGCGTCGGACGGTGTGTCAAAGGGTTCGGTCAACGAGCGATTCCGGAAGTTCACTGTGGTGGAGGTGTTGAAGGGCAGCGGCGCCGCCGGTGACGAGATTTACCTGGTTACCACGGACAGCAGTACGTTCAACTTTGGAGACGGCAAGTCCAAGGACAGCAGCTACGAGTTGCTGGAACTGACTGAGGGGACGGACTACGTTCTTTTCCTGGAGGGAATAAGCCGCCCGGAAGGGTACTCCAGTGAGTACGGGGATGTCCTTTGGGCATCTCCGGGCGAGCCTTACTTGGCGCAGGTGGACGCGGACGGTCGGCTGACGTTCTTGGCAACCGACGTTTACGAGAGCTTGGTTTCGGAAGGTGGCTTGACTCCCGTTCGGGGTTCTGCGGCGCCCTTCGAGTTGACCAAGCAGCAGATCAAGGATCTGGTCACGGGTTAGTCGAATCTGGCGTGATGTACGTGAGCGGGGCCGGTACTACTACCAGCCCCGCTCCTTTTGGTGGTTGATGTACGGCGGCCAAATGCTGAGTGAGTCGAGCCAGAAACAGATAAGCGTCGTGTAGTTAAGGTAAGGGTCGCTGAAGTTGGGTTTGAGCCGAGCGGCTCTGGATAGCGTCAACGATGACGCTTGCTGTGCTTCGCGGCGCAGTCTGAGCAGCGAGTCTTGCCGGGTACGGCGAGGTTCTTGCAGTCCCGGCAGATGCCGAGTTCCTTTCGGCGCTGGCGTAGTGCGGCGCGGTTGGCACGGTCCTGTTCTTTGCGCTGTCCCGGCGTGAACGTGGTGCCTTTGGGTTTGGGAGTGTCGGGACACTTGGGTTGTGGGGCCGGTTCGGTTTCAGCCGGCCGGCTGTTTGACGACGTGCGCCGTTGCTTGGATCCGTCGGGTTTGGCCGATCCGTAGAGATTGTGGGTGATCACCGGAAAATCGTACTCGAAGGTGCTGCCTACCGCCCGCGCGTGGGGGATCCACAGGTACACTTCGCATGGGACGTTACCATAAACTGTCCTCTCTGCTGATAGGGTAGATTAATGGCTGTCAGCGCGCGCCCGCCGGCTGATCACGCCGTGTGGTATGGTGCATTTCACAATCGTCTGCCGGCATACCATGAGGATAGTGAGGATGCCCTCCCCGTTGCCATGCCGTCATCCCTGATCCTGCGAATTACGGATACCGTCTCTGGTCGAAACGCAGCCCTGCGGCTGGACGACCCGGCCGCCCGGTCAGCCCCGTTGGGCCGTCTGCTGGACCGCTACCTGAGGAACGCGCCGAACGACGACCGCCTGATTCGGGCTCGCGCAATTACAGCCGACGGCCTGCTTGCCCTGCGAAGCCTGCAGGATTTGGTGTACCGTTGCGACGACTCCGGCCGGCTGACGGGCGTTTTCGCCGGTGTGCGGTTTCTCCAACAAGGCCGGCCGGCCTGTCTGACCCTGCCGGTTTCAGTTCAGTCGGCAACGGCGGGCGACGTTCCACTGGAATTGATCGATGTGGCGGTGGACCGCACCGACGCCGGTTACGATCGCAACTGGGCCGGCTTTCATCTGCGCCGTTGGCGCCACGACCCCCATTGCTATGAAACCTTCGTCCGAACCGCCGTGGCTGCGGCCTATGGTCCCAGTGAGACCGATCAGGTATTGCGGGGGGATACGCCGTGCCGGCAACGAAAGCTGATCCGCGCGCTGGCGGCGCGCATCTGGCGCAGCGATTTCGAGAACTATTCACGTTTCGCAAGCGACGGTTTGCGGTTCAAGACCGGCGACGAGACGGTGCGCAACATCGCCGCGGGAGCCGGCGGCATCTGCACCGAGAAGGTACAGGCCTTGAAGTTTCTTACCGACCACTACGGGCTGGAGTCGGAATACCTGCTGGGCGGTCCAAGCGCGCCTGGCCCTCTTCCTGCTGACCGGCTGCGGGAAATGCTGAACACCTTTGACTTCCGCTTCGCCCGGCGTCATATGCGCTACTGGCAGCACGCCGCCTTACTGTATTGGGTGGATGGCGAACCCCTGATGGTGGACGCCACCAACGGCAACATCCCGTTCCTTTTTCTCAGGGGTGCCGCCGGCCGCCGGCTGTTGAGCAACGGCGCAGACGGAGACCGCCCGAGCGTGCGGGTTCGCATGGTGGCGGAGACGGAGGACTACCACTATCACCGGGTGGATCAGGACGTTCCCCAAAACTTGTTCTTCGCCCTGGAGGGCTGGTTGGATGACACCGACCTGGTGCAGGTCTTCGAGAACGAACTTGGTCTGTACCTTTCTGATCAGCACTACGTGGTGCCGTTGCCCTACCGCAGCGAGTCGGAATACCGGCGTCTGAAAGGGCAGTACGAGGGTCTATGCCACCGCGCCGGATTTCGGGCGGACTTGAGCCCTGAGTGGACCCTGGACGGACCGGTGGGTGGGGAATTGGCCGCCGTCAATCCGACCGCGGCGGCGGGGGTGTTGGCAGCCCAAGACCAACTGATTGACCGTTACAACTGGTGGGACGGTCCCGACCACCGGGCCGGCCTGGCCGTAATTGCGCTAAGACCGCCCTCCAAAGTCTCGGACAAAGGTCCAACGCTGTGAGCGCCGGGCCGGATGGGCCTGAGCATCGGCTGCTAAGGAAGTGGCGCGTGCGCTCGCCGGAGGGCCGGATCCTGCGCCGCATCCGGGCAACGCGGCGCGCGTGGGGCCTGTCCAACTGGTCAGACCGGGAACTGCGAGAGGCGGTCGGTGGCCTTAATGACGGGTCTTCAGCCTCCAATTTCATACCGGAGGACACGCTGGTTCGCGTGTTCGCTGTGGTTGACGAGACCATCCGGCGACGCCTGGGGTTATGGAACGTTTTTGACCTGCCGGATGCGGACGACGAGCCGAGCATGGCAGCCGCCCGCCGGGAGCTAACCGCCACCGGCCGAGGTCGCTACCCGGGTAGTGACCTGCTTCTTCCGGCGGAGTTTTACCGGGCGGCCCGCCGCCGGCTGGACCACGAACGCGAGGGACGCCACTTTCGCCCCACCGATCAGCAGCTGCTGGCCGGATTGCATCTGTGCAACCGGCGGATCGTGGAGGTGGCTGCGGGAGAGGGCAAGACCGTGGCCGCCGCGTTCCCGTCGGCGCTGTATGGTCTGCTGGGTCACACCGTCCACGTGGTCACCGCCAACGACTACCTGGCCGCCAGGGACTGCGAGCGGCTGGCGCCAGTGTACCGAGCGCTGGGGCTGAGGGTGGGCGCAGTGCTGGACCACATGGCGGGTCCGGAGCGGCGGGAATCCTACGCCAACCGGATAATTTATGGCACGCTGCGTGAGTTTGCCTTCGATTACCTGCGGGATCAGCTGGTAATGTCCCCGGACGACCAAATCCAGGGGCCGCTGGATGTCGCCATTATCGACGAGGCGGATCAGACGTTGCTGGACGAGGCTGTCACCCCGCTGGTCATTGCCGGCGCTCCCATCGTCAGCCGGCGGGCCATCGTTCGCGCAGACCGGGCGGTACGGGGTCTCGTCGCAGAGCAGGCCCAGTTGGCGGCGGAATGCCGGCGCCAACTGGAACAGTCGGTCCAGGACGGTCAGGCGAACGACAAATTGGCAATCCTGTTGGCCCGAGCCATGCTGGCCCAGCCGGACGATGAATCGACGCGCCAGCTGGCCGCATCCCAACCTCGCCTGCGCCGCCGGGCACTGTCCCTGATCGATACGGACGGCTCCGGCAGACCCCACCCGGAGGTTGGGGAAGGTTTGTACTGCCTGGTGAATGCAGAGAGACACAGTTTGGGGTTGTCGCCCCAGGGAGTGGCCTTCCTTGAGGCTCGTCTGGGAGATTTGTACTCCGCTGACTCTGCCCACGGTAGCTACGATAAAGGCTCCCGACGGGCTGTTCAGCGGGCCAATCTGGTCAACCAGGTGCATCAGTTGCTGCGAGCCCACCTGCTGCTGCGCCGGGGCGTCGACTACGTGGTGGGCGATGACCAGATAGTGCTGGTGGACCGCGACACCGGTCGGCCTCGTCCCGACACCCACTATCAGGACGGTCTACACCCAGCGGTGGAAGCCAAAGAGGGCGTGACCGTCCATCCTGACCGCCGCAGCCTCGGTGAAATCAGCGTGCCGGGTTTTGCGCGTCGCTACCGCAGCCTCGCTGGCCTCACCGGCACGGCCCAAGCTGCGACCGACGAGTTCCGTCGCCTGTACGGCTTGGATGTGGAAGTGGTTCCCGATACGCGACACACGCGGCGCCGGGACCTGCCCAGCCGGGTGTATGCTCAAGCCGATGACCAATTGAACGCCGTTGTGGACGAGGTCCGTCACTGTCAGCGGTCGGGCCGCCCGACTCTGGTGGCCACACGGACGGTGGCACAGTCGGAGGCCGTGAGCCGGCGACTGACGGTGGCCGGCATTCCCCACTCGCTGCTCAACGCCGCCACTGGCCACGAGGAAGTGGACATCGTTCGCGTTGCCGGACAGCCCGTTGCCGTAACGGTGGCAACCAACATGGCCGGCCGCGGCACCGACGTGATGCTGCCTCCTGACCTCGATCGCTTCATCCTGGTGCGCTTCGCCGCGCTGCTGGAGGAATTGCTGGTGACTGACCCGGACGGCAGGGCGGTGGGCGTGAAGGCCAACACGCCAGCCGAGGCTAACCTATTGGCCCAGGCATTGGTGGCTAACCCCCGGATGTCAGCCGCGCGGGCCGGCCAGGGTGGCCGTCTTGCGGTGCACCTCCGGGGGACGGACCCGGCGCCGCCTTTGGCTGTCACGCTAGAGTTCGGACTGGGCCTCCACGTCGTCAGCACGGAATTCAACGATTCTCCTCGGGTGGCACTGCAACTGCAGGGCCGGAGCGGACGCCAGGGTGCTTTCGGCTCCACTCGCAGCCTGCTGGTCAGGTCAGACCGATGGTTGACCGGCGTGGAGTTCGGAGCGCCGGCAACAGATCCGGTCGGCCGGCTTTGCTGGGAAGGGCCGGAACTGGATCGACAGTTGCGGCGGAGGCGAGATGCAGCCCAGCGGGAGGCATCCGGTGCACGGGCACTGTTGCTGGAGTACGCTGCGGTGTTGGACCGCCACGCCGACGATTATTATCTGGCCCGGCAGGATACACTGGTTGCCGAGCCCGACCGACTGAGACAGTGGGCCGATGACGCGGCCCGTTTCGCCACGACCGGCCTCGCCGGCCGACATTTTCCTGGTCTCGTTGCCGACGATTACGCACGACGCTTCGCGGCTCTGGCCGCAGAACTGTGGGTTCGGTACGGCGTGGACGCTGAGCCGGCCTGGGGCCATTCCCTGGATGCACTGGAAGGCGCGCTGGCAGAATTGTTGCAACAGCGTTTGGCGGAACGACAGGACCAACTGGGCGTGGCTCGATTCGCCGAGTTGTCCCGATTACTGCTTTTGCAGGCCGGCGATGAACTGTGGGAAAATCACCGGGCCGACTTGAGGGGGATGGCCGCCGTTTCTAGAATGGAAACGCATTTGCCAAAGACCGTAATTGCCGAGTATGTGATCTCCGCTGACGCCGCCTGGCAACGTTTTCGAGAAGAAGTATCCGATAGCTTCCTGTCCCAAATATGTCATTTTCCCATCGCCGGGTTGCCCATCCCTCCGGAGAATGGCCCCGCACCGTCGTCGCCGTTGGTCGTGGACCCGCGGCTGGCCCAGCTCACATTTTGAGATCCGCTGCCTCATCCCCCAGTCGCCCGCAAAGGAGTTGACCGATATGTCGCCACGAATCAGCCGAATGGCCCTGGCGATGTCCGCCAGCAGTTTGTTGGCGGGCGCGCCGCTGTTGGTTGCCTGTGGAGATTCTTCCAGCGGTCCCAGCTACAGCCAGTGGGCGGCCACCGACGGCGCTGCCGGCCGCATCAATCTGGACGACGTGCAGGAGGCGTTCAAGGAGTCCAGTAGCGCCACCGAGTTCGAAAGCAGGGTAAACAAAATCTACGAAGGCGATGGCATCATCCTGATCCGCTCCCGCCAGGACGGCGAACGCCTCACGCTGGAGGGCTGGGAAGACCTGGACAACAACAGCCAAATCGACGACGCGACGGACGACCAACTCTTTGCCATCATCAAAGAGGACGAACAGCACCAACTGCGAGGCTATCACGCCAATTCGTATTACAACAGCCACTTCGGCGCTGGTGATTTCCTCTTCACTTACCTGATATTCAGCAGCTTGAGCCGCGGCCCCTATTATTACCAGACAGGGCCGGGCCGGGCGACAACCATTCGACAGGACCGGTCCTCGTACCGCGGTTCCAGTGGCTACGACTCCCAGCTGGATCGCAACCGGCAGTACACCTCCCGTCAGCAGACGTTTGCCGGTTCCCGTTACCAGGAAGCAGGACGGGGCGTCAGTTCGGGCCGGCAGACCTACCAGCAGACCCAGAGGTCGTCCGGTGGCTTCCGCAACAGCAGTTCCATAACGCGCAGCAGTTCGTCCATCTCCCGCAGTTCCGGCATCGGCGGCGGAAGCGGTTCGACGATATCCCGGAGCAGTTTCGGCGGGTTCAGCGGCGGCGGCGGCCGGGTCAACTTCCGCAACGATCCGGATAGCGACGGCTGGACACGACCCGCCTGGCTAGCCTGAGCGTATGGGCACCGGTGACGACGCCGGCCTCAGTGTGTCGGTATGGACCGACCAACTGCCGCCGGACACGGCCTTGCACGTCAACCTGCCGGCCGGAAACAGTCGCCTAACGCTGCGCCAGTTGCTGGACCGGCTTTTGCCGCCGGATGCCACCGGGCAGGGCGAGGCCGCAGCCCGGTTGGATAGGCGAGACAATCCCGACCTGCCGGCCTGTTACGCCGTGCTGCTGACGCTGGCGCAACAGTGGCGAGCCGGCCTCTGCCGTCTGTCGCTGGCCACGGGACGTAACTGGGGCCGGCCAGCCCACCCTGACGACCCGGTGGGAGCCCACTTGCGGCCAACGCCCCTATGCCGCCGGGTCGGAGGCCGCGGCGACGCTGACCTGATGCTAACAATGCTCCCAGCTTATCGACCACTGGATTGGGCGGTAGCGCGGGGGTACGCTGTGAACCGGCATGAACTCTTGGACTGGATGCAATCGTGCGCGTTGCTCTATTTCGTGGACAAGCATGGCTGCGCGGTGCCGACTGCCTCCGACCTGTCCGCCTCCGACCCCTGCCGTCCGGTGGTGTCGGGGCTGAACCGCCGTCGCTGCCTGCGGCCGGCCGCAGACGGGGACGGAGCGGAGGTGGCACCGGCCGGCCGCCAGCTGATTGGTTCCCTGCTGGCGGAGACGGAAGCGTTGATCGACAGCTTCGACCTGTTCAAGGACGCTCGCTGGAACCAGGATGAACAGGCTGCGGAGTTCGACACCGGACGCGGCGCCGACTTGCGGGTTGAAGCCATCATGGCCGAGGGTCTGGACCCGGTCCGCGCCGTTTTCCTGTTGCGGCTCTACGACGGCACTCTCGACCCTTATGCCGACCAATGGCAGCGGTTGGTAGGCGACCCCGGGTGTTTCGACCGACTGCTGGAGCCGGTGGTCAACCGCGCCATGCCGCCGCCGCCCGACGCGGTTCTCACCGCTATCATGGAGGACGGCTTCGCCCTGCTGGAAGCCCGGGCCGAGGCGGCCGCCGATTGTCTGGCCCAAGCTGAAATTCAGCGTCGCCTGCTGGAGCAGCAATCCGCTGGCGCCTCCGATGCCCTGGCCGAAGGGTGACACTCCGAACGGTGCCCCGCCGCCACGTCGGCCACGTCTGGCCTTCAGACGGCCACGAGCAATATCAAGGCGGAGCTGACTACCACCGCGGTCTCGACGAAGGCGACGCCCACGTTGCGTCCCGCTGCCACCTGCTGCGAAACCCGGGTGTGAGGCAACAACACCAGGTCCACCGCCAGCCGCAGGACATACAGCAGAGCGAACCCCACCACTGAGTAGACTACGAATTCCAAAATACCTTCCTGCCAGCCCACGAAGTCGCCGAAAGTGGCCTTAAAGATGACCAGGCCGATGGCTACCAGGTTGCCGCCCAGGGTGATGCCCACTGCCGGGTTGTCGCGTTCAATCTCGTCGTGGATGTTGAAAGGCGTGGTCCATTCGTAGAACAAGGCGAAGAGGATAAGGACGCCGAGGCCCAGACCGAAGAACGCCAGGGCGTTGAGCGGGCCGCCTTGGCCGGCGATTGCGCCGGCGATGACAAGACCGGCAGCGACGTTCACGCCGAACTCCGCTGCCGCCGCTCCCACGTTCTGGTCCTGGATAATCTCGCGCTCCAGCTCAAACCGGTACAGCACCAACCGGTCGGTGACCAGCCGCATCAGGTTCAGCGCGACGATCCCGGCAAGCGAGTACAGGAAAACCCAAAGCGCTTCCAACCCGAAAGCGCGGTCGAAACCCAGCCCGCTATAGCCGGCGCCGCCCAGCGGCTGGTACACGGCCCCGAGGAAAACCAGGATGACGCCCACCAAATAGCCCGACAGGCGCAGCGCCACCGCGACGTTGCCCTTGTCAACGATCTCCTCCTCGATGCGGTGACGAGTGACAATATCGCGGGCCAGTTTCGCCAGGGTCAATACCACCAGCCCCAACGCAACATAGACCAGCCCACGGGGAAGAAAGGTCAATATGTCAATCAGTATGTCCACTTGGCACGTTCTCCATTCAGTCGTATCGTCGTTGGGTCTCTGATCGCTCTCCCGGGTACAGCGCCACAGCATCCGGATGGATGATGTCGCTGAAGTGGGCTTCAAAAGGAATGCCCTCGAACTTGGTGATTGCCAGCATGTCCTGCCCGTCGTCCGCCACGAACTCCCACATGTAGAAGCCTTCACCCTCGTCCATTTGATTGTCCCGGTAGTAAATCGCTTCGAAGCTGTTGCGATACGAATAACGCCGTTCTTCAATGATTACGCCGTTGTCGATCGAGTGCGCTTCGTCCAGCGCGATCAGGTCATCCTCGGTCAAACCGATGGAGTCCAGCCCCATCGGCCGGGGGTCTGCGGCCGCGGTGACGAAAAGGTTATCGCCGTCACCGGACCACTCCAGCCGCACCTGCCGGCGGGCGTCGGCGGCCACTATCTCGCGCCACTCGATGCCGCTACCGGCGCAGCGATGCACGTGTTCCACCACCAGATAGGCATCGTCGTAGTCCAGGCTGAGGCCTTGCACCATCACCACGTCTCCGACCCGGGCGGCTCGGATGCTGTTGTCGACGGCCAGTCGGTCAGTCCGGCCGGGCGGCCGGTTGTTTCCGCGGCCCATGATTCGGCCCAATAGCCGGCCCAACGATGATTGCTTGCTCATGATGGCTTCACCTGCCGGAGGAAGGATGGGAACCGCAGAGACCGGGCAGCGCCACGGTTGCCGGATGCCGCATTATAGCCCAGGGCGGCGGCCCTCAGAGGAAGTCCCCGCTTGACCGCCGCCGGCGACGCCCATTATCCTCTACTCATATCAACCACCGACGGAGGAAGCCCAATGGGGGGATTGAGTAAAGCAGCCGGCATATTGCTGGGACTAGCCCTGCTGGCGCTGGGCATACTGATGGTGATTGGCGTGTTGGATTTCCTGCTCCGCATCGCCGGCGTGCTGTGCATCCTGGCGGCGGTGGTGATGTTGGGCTGGGCCTTCTTCGGATCGAAACGCGGCTATTGAACAGTCGGCCGACTGGCCGAACCCGGGGTACAACGTACCCGACTATCAACAGGAGGAAATTGAGATTATGGGAATGTTTTCCCGAATGTCCACCATCGTTAAATCCAAGATGAACCGCATGCTCGACTCTGCTGAGGACCCCCGGGAGACGCTGGACTACTCGTATGAGAAACAGCTGGAGATGCTACAGAACGTCAAGCGCGGAGTGGTCGAGATGGTGACCGCCAAGCGACGCATCCAGCAGCAGGCCGAGCGGGTCGGGGAGAACATCACCCGGCTGGACCGTCAGGCTCGCCAGGCGCTGGACGCAGACCGGGAGGACCTCGCCCGGCTGGCCCTGCAGCGCAAGCAGACCGCCCTGGCGGAGCTGGAGGGACTGGACGAGCAGATCGCCGGCATGGAACGGGAGCAGGAGAAATTGACCCAGGCCGAGCAACGCTTGCAGGCCAAGGTGGATGCCTTCCGCAACCAGAAGGAAATCATCAAGGCACAGTATACGGCGGCTCAGGCTCAGGTGCGCATCGGCGCCGCGCTGGGCGGCATCTCCGAGGAGATGGGAGACGTTTCGATGGCGGTGCAGCGCGCCGAGAACAAGACGGACCAGATGCGGGCCAAGGCCGGCGCCATCGACGAACTGGTTGCCTCCGGCGTGCTGGACGACATCACCGGCCCCCGGGACGACATCGACCGGGAACTGGCGCAGATTTCGACTTCCAGCAGCGTGGAGGCTGAACTCGCCGCGCTGAAAAACAACAGCGCGGCGGCTCCGCCCAGCGGAGGGAGCGCCTGACCACGGATACGGCAAGGCAAATCCGCCGAATCCTGTGGTTGCCACCCCACTCCGTCGCACAATACTGGAGCGCTGAATTTGATAGTACGGATACTTGGCGAAGGGCAATTCAACCTACCCGGGTCGGTCATCGATGACCTGAACGACATTGACAACCGCATGGTGGAGGCGGTGGCCACAGAGGACGGCGCCCAATTCCGATCGCTGCTGGACGAAATGTTCCGGCTGGTGCGAGACCGGGGCGAACCGTTGCCGCTTGACCAATTGGTGGAATCGGATCTGATCCTGCCGGAAACGGACCTTACGCTGGACGAAGCGGAGCACATTTTCATCGGCGACGGCCTGCTGCCCGGTTGACGGGCCGGCCGAGTAGGCAGACGGGCCCAGCACGATACGCCCATCGCCGCCCCATCAAATGCTGGCGGTCTGTTCTCGCAACCCCGTAACTTGCGCCCCCGCCAGCGGCCGGCGCACTGTGGTCGGGTCCACGCCCGCCCGTAGCGCCGCCATTACGCCGGCGGCCTCCCAGTAGTTCTCCACGATGTGTAGCTGACCCGGGGCCCACGGCAGTTCCGTCAGGTCGTTGCTCATCAGGTTGCGGTTCTCCCGCACGGCAATGGTGGAGATGCCCTGCTCCAGCGCCGCCAGGGTGGGCAACCCCACACATCCGTCAGGGATCACCAGGCACGACACGTCGGATGCGTTGAACACACTGTGGTGCCGTCGGGCTTCCGGGTCGGTAACGAGTCGGGGACTGCGCTGCAGACCTTTCAGGATGCACTGGATCATCGCCAGCGACACGGCCTCGGCCGCCATACGAGGATCGACCACCCCGGGGTCGGCGTTGGCAATCTCCCGGCTTTCCAGCATCGGGGCATGGGCCGACGGCACGTCGTACAGGGCCGAGACCGCGTGGGTCAGCATCGCTTCCACCCCGCCCCATGGGTTGACCATGTCGCCCATCCGGTCAAAGTATTCGAAGTGGTAACCGGACGGCACGCCAATCAGCGATGTGATGGCCACCGCGTCATATTCGTTTCGCCGCCGGTCCAATTCCGCAAACAGGGGCTCCAGCCCCCGCACCCTACCGGCGGCCCGTCCCGACCGCGCGTACCGGGAGTCCATTTGAAGGCCCCGTTCCAGCCGGAGAACCTGCGGCTGGAACAGGCCATAGGACGTTCGCGCCGCGTTGATTGAGTTAATGGCCGCATGGACGAACAGTTCGTCGTCATGGGGCCCGAGCACAACCAGCAAACGATTGTTGCGGACCCGTTGCAGACCCACCTGGCCAAGCAGCAGCCGGGCGATGACGCTGCCCTCAACGTACAGGGAGTTGGCCGGCATCTCAATGACATCCGATGCGTTCACCACGTTGGGATGGGTGATCAGCGTGTCGCAGACCGAGGCCAACAGAGCGGCCACCGGCATGGCATCCCCGGCGTGGCCGCCGATCTCCGCCCCCACTCCGGTCGGCACCAGAAGAACCGCGTTGAACTGCTGGGCGTTTTCCACAGGCCGGCGGTCCAGGCGGAAAATGGACGCGGAGCGGTGATTGCTGTCCAACGAGCGCAGCAGACCAATCTCGCAGTGGTGCCCCTCTTGATTGGAGCCCGGGATCCGCACCCGGCCCGTCACGGCCAGCCGGATAGGAACCTCGCCCGGTTGCAGTTGCTGTGTCACGGCTTGACACAACCGCCGGCGCAGGTTTGTGTTCGACGTGGTCGCGGGGACAATCAGCTCGCGTTCGTACAGTTCGGCAGTCGCCATTACGTAGCTCATCCTCCCCATCGTGCTGCGAAATCGGCGTAGGTGTATCCTCGCTTCAGAAGCAGATCGCCGTTCGAGGTAAGGGCGTAAATCGTCGGTAGGGCGACGCCGTTAAACATATGGGCCTTGACGAGGGTGTAGGCGCCCATGTTGAGAAACGCCACCCGGTCGCCCACCGCCAGGGGACGGTCAAAGCGGTACTCCCCAAAGACGTCTCCGGCGAGGCAGGTACATCCAGCCAGCGTGCAGGCCCATTCGCCGTCGTCCCGGTGTCCCAGGACGTCCGGTTCATACTGATACTCGAAAACTTCCGGCATATGGTTCACCGTAGTGTCCAGGAGCGCCGTTCGGTGGCCGTCCCGTATCTGGAGTTCCAACACCGTGGCTACGAGATAGCCGGCCGCGCGTATCAGGGCGGCCCCCGGTTCTATGATCGTCTCCAAGCCGCATTGCCGTTGCAGAAATTCCAGGGTGCGGTACAACGGTGTCATGTCAGGGGCCTCGCCATCGGGTTCATCTTCAAGCAGGTAGCCGCCTCCCAGGTTGACCCACCGCAGCCGGCCGTCCTCCAATCGGCGCCCCAGCCGGCGGCGCATTCGGTCGACCGTTGCTTCCAGCTGGCCGAAGTCGGTAGCATCGCAGTTGGAGTGGAGCAACAGGCCCGAGACGGAATCCGGCTCGTCAAGGACCTCGGCCACCGTCGCCAGCGGCTCGCCCAGCCGGGAACTGGGCCGGCACGGGTCATAACGGGGATCACCGATGAAAGACAGTTCAGGGTTCACTCGCAGGCCGCAACTGACCTGCGTCCCCAGGGTGTCCCGAAACGTGCGCCACTGGTTGACAGAGTTAAATGCAACGTGATCGCAAAGCTGACCCAGGTCCGCTGCATCCTGATGCCGCAGCCCGGGCGCGGTGAAATGCACTGTGCCACCGTCGCCCAGAACCGACCGCGCCAGCATCGCCTCAAAGAGAGAACTGACCGCGAATCCGTCCAAATGCGGGGCCATCAACTCCAGTACGTCGCGGAAGCAGAAGGACTTCACGGCGAAGAGCAACCGGCAACCGCTGGCATCCCGGATTTCTGTCGCCTTCCCCAGCAACCGGGCAATGCCCGCCTCGTCGTAGATGAATGCGGGAGTTTCCAACGGCACGTTACCGGAGACGACGGCTCCCATTCGTTCAGACCATCCTGTGGCAGCGTTCATTTGTCGTCAGCTCAACTGATCGCCTTGTTACCGGCAATGAAGCTGATCGCCCATACACCGACACAGTTTGTTGACAGTGTTTAAATTACGGCGGAATTGCCGCGTCGGGGTGCAAAATTGTACGGTGGCCCCGACGACCGGCACCAACTCGATAACCGGGTTCGCCAGTAAAGGATGGTAACAGATGGATACGACAACGAATGCCGACAGTGGCACGGCCAGCCCGACCGGTCTACGCGGTAGAGTGTACGCCGTGTTGGAAGCCCCGGACTTCCTTCGGCAAGGTGGCGCCGGCGATGGTCCGCATCTGCGCGGTTCCGTCATACCGGAGATATTTCTGGTAGTCGTAATCCTGATCAACACCCTGTCGTTGATCCTCTGGACAGTACCCAGTCTGAAAAATGCCTATTCCATCTGGTTTCACCTGGTGGAGTATTCCACCGTGGCAGTGTTTTTAGTGGAATACGGGCTGCGCTTCTGGGCGGCTCCTGAGGCTCACGCGGCCGGGAACCCATGGCGTCAGCGTCTACGCTTCGTGTTGTCGCCGACCGGACTGGTTGACGCTGCCGCGATTCTCCCGTCGGTGGTATCCATCTTCGTACTGCTGATCTCTGGCGACAGCCTTAGCCTTTCCTTCCTGCTGGCAGTGCGGCTGCTGACCCGCTCCGCCAAGCTGGCGCGTTACTTCCCGGGCGGGCGTCGATTGGGGATAGCCCTGCGACTGAAGGGCGGTCAGCTGCTCACCGCAGTGGCGGGGTTGCTGGTGGTGTTGGTCATCGCCGCCGCGCTGATGTATTTCGCCGAATCGGCGGCCCAGCCGGAGGTTTTCAGCAGCATTCCCGCAGCCATGTGGTGGAGCGTAGTCACCCTCACCACCGTGGGGTATGGCGACTACGTGCCGGTGACCGGCATGGGGCGGCTGCTGGCGGCGGTGATTGCGGTGTTGGGCATCGGTCTGTTCGCCCTGCCGGCGGGTATTCTGAGCGCCGCCATGATGGAGGCTAACGCAGCTGATGGGGCCGGCGGCGCCAACCAGCCGACCGGGGTTTGTCCCCACTGCGGCGGAGATCTGGCGACCGATGCGTCGGCCACCGGCGCCCACGGTTAGCGGGTCAATCTACCGAGACTTCAGTCCAGCAACAGAAATTTACAGTGTCATCAGGCCGGCCAGATTTGCAGGAGCATTGGGCCACTCTGGGAGCCGCATCGGCGACCATTGCCGCACTTTGATCATGAGGTGGAGAGATGGTGTACCGGGAGCAACTGTCTTCGATGTCAAGAGGAAAGGGTCGGGAATGTCGAGCTCATGTCGCCCCAGGGTGAGCGATGCTTGAGGATGGCGTTGAGGATGACGAGCAGTTTGCGCATACGAGCGACCAAGGCCACCTTATGGTAGCGGGCGTAGTCGCCATCATCGCTGCGGCCCATGACCCGCAACGCCGCGGCCATCGTGCGTTGGCCCGGCACCAGTATCGCGCCCACCAATAGCACCTGGGCTTTGCGCTAGGTCGGGTTGCTAAACAGCGTTGCGCAGGGAACGCGAACGGCTACAATGGCATCGGGCGAGGTGAGCATGGCTGGGCCTTTTGTGACATTAGGGACGGAACAGCTTACTCTGCCCTTATACTTTTTCTAAAAATGCGTAAAGTCCAGGGAAGGACCCGTTTGAGGGAGTGTGGTGCGACTTGCTGGGTTGGTTGCAGGAGGATCCCGACGCTAGCGCGGTGGCACTGCTGGGCCGACTGCAGGATAGCGACCCGGGCCGTTTCAGCCGGGCGCATCTGCGAATGTCGCAGCGGAGGATGCAGCAGTCGGGAGGCATCATGGCGAACGAGTTGGTCTACGCGGCGTCTGAAGCAACTCTGCCGGACCTCCACGGAATACCGGAAGCCGCCTCGATCGGGAACGACCCAAAGTGCTGATTTTTCGGCAACAATCTCTGGCGAGGCAACAGGTTTCAGCAAATATGGTTGACGCGGGACAAGGGCGCGGTTGGTTTTGAGTGTTGGGGACGTTGGCCGGTTCGCACGCCAAATCACGCGCCGGCCGTTGCGAACAGCACGGATTGCCCATTCAAAACCAGTCGCCGCAGGCGAGGATCGTGGGATAATCACGGCGATCCCGGACCGGCGATAGAGTTGCGGACCCTCCGGCTACTTTCTCGAAACCCGACGTATTTCGGTATGCGAGGATAGAAAGCGTTGTGGCGATATTGGCGGCGCTGGAATCACGCGAACAATCTGCGAAATCTACACCAACATACCGGGGGCGAAATGGCGATATATCGGGTATTTTCGGACACGGACGGCGAGAGCCACATCGAGGACCTGAAACTGGAGGAGCATCCGGAACTGGGGGCGCTGATCAATTTGTCCGAGGTGCGGGTGCAGGAGTTTGACGGGTCACGTCACATGGACTTTCATCCCCTGCCCGAGCGCCGTCTGATCATCCATCTGTCCGGTGAAGTGGAGATCGGGGCCAGCGACGGCGCGAAACGGGTGCTCCGAGCCGGCGATATTCGGCTGATGGAGGACACCACCGGCAAGGGCCATTCGCACAACGACCTGACCCCATCGGCCGCGGTCTACATCCTGCTGACCGACTGATTGACCCTTCTTGCCGGCAGGTTCGCCGTCGGCGCTGCGATCCGTCCCCGTCCTTCGGGTCGACATCGAAGCAGGGAAAAAGGCATAATCATTGGTTACAGTCGCATTCGGAGGAGATGAAGATGTCGGCGAAAGTCACCGGGCTAGGCCATATCGGTTTCTACGTTCAAGACCTTGAACTCATGATGAACTTCTATGCGAATTTCATGGGCATGACGCTGACCAAGGTCGGTCCGCTGGGCGCTTTTTTCAGCGCTGATCCGGAGAGCTGCGACCACGAGATCGCCCTGATCAACGGGCGCGCCTCGCTGGAGGACCCGCAATGGATCCAGCAGATCTCGATGCGTGTGGAGTCCCTCGATGATCTCCGCGACTTCAAGGGTCGCATCCTGGCACACGGGTACAAGCTGGACCGCATCGTCACTCACGCGAGCGCTATCGGCTGCTACTTCCGGGATCCGGAGAACAACCCCACCGAGGTGTTCTGGCTCACCGGCCATACGTCATGGGCCCAGGTGGGCATCCCCATCGACATTGACCAGTCGGACGAAGCGGTTATGGCGGATGTGTTGCGGTCCTGGGAAGCGGTCAAGGACGTCGCAATGGGCAAGCCGGCCAGCCAGGAAACTGTGGAGGCGATTCGCGATTTGAGCGCGACGGCGGTCGGAAGCCGATAAATATTGGGGTAACCCGAACTGTCCCCTAGCACAGAATGCACGGGCGTTCGACAAATCGGTTCGGGCTGGCCGGCGTTTTCTCGGTACTCGTGGCGGACCCTGGAGAGTCCGGCCTCTATTGCTTACGCTGTAGAGGGGTTGGAACATTAAGATGGAGCGGCTCCGCCAGGAGCACCTGGCGAGCAGCACGCAGTGGATGGCGTTGACGATCTCCCGGCGTTAGACATACGCACACCGAGCCGACTGCATGACCAGTGGATTGCTCACTGACGGGAGGGCCAGTAAGCCACGGACGGGTGTCCGGACTTTTTGCCGCGAGGAGGGTTCCGCGCTGACGGGCCGTTGTACCATGCGCTGGTTCCGGTCGATGGGATGTCAATTTTGGCTGCTGCGTGACAACTCAACGGCGCTCTGACTCAACCTGTATCGGTCGAGGTTTGGCCTGGCTTTGGGGCCGAGAGCCGGCCGCTAGTCAGCGGCTGACGACGCCAAACCGGCCCGGTCGGCCAGCGCGAGGTCTATGGCGTGCTTCTCCGCCCGCTCAGTTTCGGGCGGGAACCGCACCACCAGTACCAGGGCGGAGACGACTATAATCGTCATCCCCACGATGAGCAGAGCATCCGTGTAGCCTAGTATTCAGTCAACATTGGAGTGGCAGGGATAAAACCGCTGCAGTTTGGTTCGGGCGTCCTGGCTGCTGAACCGCCAGTCGATGGTGGCTTTCCTAGCGTTACGCTCAGTCTCATAGACGCCGATAGCCCGTTGCAGGGCAGGTTCGTCGGGGTTTCTCCCTTGAAGGCAAGCCCGGGTCAACACGCTGAATTCAATCTCTGCCATGTTCAGCCAACTGGCGTGTTTGGGCGTGTGATGGAACCCCAGTCGTTTCGCGATGCGCCGAGCCTCAGCGGCGGGGAAGGTCTCGTACAGGGAAGCCATGCGGTGGGTGTTCAGATTGTCAAGCACCACCCGTACCACTGGAGCGTGAGGATAGGCCACATCCACCAGCCACCGCATCTGGTGAGCGAAGTCCTGCATAGTGCGCCGTTCGGTGATGGCTATGTGGCGCCAACCGGCCAGGGGCTCACAGGTCAGGAAGATGTTGCGGGTGCCGCCGCGCCGGTACTCGTAGTCCTGACGCCGCGGTCGTCCCGGTTGGGCGGGCAGCGGCGGTCGAGTATCGGCCAGCAGTTGGGTGGAGGTCTCGTCGAAGCACACCACCGGCCGGTTTGGGTCGTAGGGTTCGGCGCAGAGGTCCAGCACGTCCTCCATGGCAGCCACGAACTCCCCGTTCACCTTGGGAATGCACCACTGCTGTTTCCGCCACGGCTGGTGGATGTTTTTTTGAGCCGCAGACGCACCGTCTCGTGGGACAGCGACTCCACCAACCCCAACTCCACCGCCTGGTCGGCCAGCAACCGCAGGGTAACTGGCCAAGAGCTCAGTGGTCATGGCCTTCGGGCGCATCGCTGCACGCCAGGGCAATCAGGTGGGCTTCGCCCTTGTCATCCAGCTTCCGGTACCGGTTGGCTTGAGGATGGTCGTGCAGCACGCCGTCCAATCCTTCCTCGGCGTAGCGCCGCTTGGTGCGGAACACCGTCCGCTGCGACGTGTCCAGCGCTGCCACCACCTGGCTCGCGCTCCATCCTTCGTCAGTCCTGAGCAAGATGCGCGCCCGAGTGATTACCCGTGCGGAATGCTGGCCGCTTCGGATCAATTGCCGGAGCCGTTCTCGCTCCTCCGACGTCAACTGTACCCCGTATTTCTCCTGAACCATGGATGTCGCACCTCCCCCACTGCTGATTGCAACTCAGCGTAGCCACTCCGGCTCACCTCCCGCCGTATCTGTCGATACAGGTTTGACTGAGTACTTCCCGTGGCAATGACCAGTTTGTCATCGGGCAGGAGGAGTCCTCCGGACCCGTAGGCCATTTTGCCTTTGAGGTCGATGCCGATGGCGCGTACGCTGGCGTGCAGGGTCACCCCGTTCTCGGCGTATCACTCTAGCGGATTGATGAAGATGTTGTCCGCGTCGTGGGAACCCGAAAACACATCGGAGAGCAGGATCCGGTTGTAGTTGCCGCAGGATTCCTCCCCGATGATGGTGATGTCGAATATGTCCTGGCCGCCCAGACCCACCACTTCCTCCACGAATCGGGCGCCGGCCATGCCGTTGACGATCACCACCAGTTGCTGCTTTTTGACGTGTTCATGACGATCACCGCTCCGTTGTTGTGCTGGAGTTCCCGCCGGTTGGTTTCTCGGCGGCGTCCGCCGCCACCAGACTCTCGTTGCGCACCGCGCAGACCTTGAACTCCGGCATTCGGCTGGTTGGGTCCAGCGCCGGGTTGGTCAGCCGCTTGGCCGCCCGTCGGCCTCCCCAATGCAAGGGGACGAATACGGTGTCCTCCCGTATCCCGCGCGACACCTTGAGGCGGAAGTCGGCGTACCCCTCCGAGTGGTCAGGCGCACGGCCGCCCCGTCCAACAAGCTCCACTGTCAGGCAGTGGCGGGATGTACCTCCACTACGGGCGCCGGGCTGATTTCCGTCAGCTCGGAGATGCGCCGCGTCTGGGTGCCGGACTGATACTGGGGAAGGTTCCGTACCGTGGTGAGGTACTGGGGGTATTCGCCGGCCGGCGATTCCGCGGGTTCCTGGTGGCGCACGGCAAACATCCGCGCCCTGCCGCTGGCCGTGGGGAAACCGTCGATAAACAGACATGGCGTGCCCGGGGGGTCCGCCTCCGGGCAAGGCCAGAACACGCCATCGGATGCCGGCCCAATCGGCGGGGCCCCCGGCCGACGCGCCTCAGCTCCTGAAACCCTGCTCGACGTTCCGGTACTCAAAATGGGCGCCTTGGCCCAGCCGTCTGGCCAGTTCGCAGATGACGGCGACATCGTCAATCACGCCGGCCGGAGGCTCGCACGCTTTGCGCCGGCGAATGCCCCGCCCCTCCAGGTTGGTCATGGTGCCCTCCTCTTCTGCCCATTGAGCAGACGGCAGCACCACGTCGGCGAGAGCCGTGGCCTCCGACAGGAAGAAATCCGACACCATCAGGAAATCCAGAGAGCGCAGCCTTTCAACCACGTTGTTGAGATGCGGCGCAGACACCGCCACGTTCGATCCCATCACCAGGAGCGCCCGCGCGCCGTCTTCCTGACCACGAATGTTGCTCGAATAACCGGCGATGCCACGGTTTGCACGCTGGAAGAACCCCAGACACTTTTGGCGTGTCCTGCGTTGTTTGGGAGAATGCGATTGCGGTGGCTCACTGGTGCAAGCTGCGTGAAGTGAAAAGCGTTTGACACGAGAGCAACGTTGACACTAGAGTTGAACGTTGGCTGAAGTTCCGCTCGCGCCTGCTGCGGCCATCAGAGCGACCATTGAGTCGCGAGATCATCGAATTAAACGAGGAAGCTTATTCATGGCATTGCAGTTTGGGGTATTCGACCACATCGAGCCTATTCCCGGCGTACCGCTGGACCAAATTTATCGGGAACGGCTGGACCAGATAGAGCGGTTGGAATCCGCCGGGTTCTACTCCTACCATCTTGCGGAGCACCACACGCCGGCGGTCCACAGTCTGGCGCCGTCGCAGAACGTGTTCCTGGCGGCCGCGGCCGAGCGGACACAGACCATGCGGTTGGGACCATGCGTCTACGTGCTGCCGCTGCACCACCCGGTCCGCCTGATCGAAGAAATCTGCATGCTGGACAACCTCAGCGGCGGGAGGATGGACATCGGGGTGGGGCGTGGCGGGATCATCGAAGCCTACTTCTGGGGGCAGGACTCCGACGTGGAGGTGAACCATGCCCGGTACCTTGAGACGCTGGCGGTGGTCAGGGAAGGACTGGGCAGCGAATCGCTGACCTACCGGGGCGAGTTCTATAATTTCGACGACCTGCCGATGCGCCTGCGGCCCAAGCAGGACCCCCACCCGCCCCTGTGGTACATGAGGAATGTGGAGACCGCAGCCGTCAACGGGATGCACACCATCATTGTCGGGAACCTGGACTCCTTTCAGTCGAACGTGGATCGCTACCGCGAGCTTTGGGATGAGCACCAGGGGCCGGGCGCGCTGAACGCTCAGGGTGAGGCGCCCAAGATTGGGTTGGTCAACCATCTGTTCGTCGCCGAGACCGACGCGGAAGCCGCAACCATAGCCCAACCGGCGTGGGACCAGTACAAGTGGAACCTGGGCACGCCGCGCCGACTGGAAGTGGAGAGGCGGGGATTGACCCAGTTCTCCGGCGGGAACGCCAATGCCAGGCCGTCCAACCTGCCGGACCGGGAGGCCCAGGCCAGCAGTGCCGCGGCGGCGCGCAGGACCGGTTCCGCGGCGCTTGAGGAGCATGCTGCGCCGGGAGGAGGCGGGTTCAATGTTGTCGCCGGCTCACCGGATTCCATACGGGACTACATGGACGAATATCTCGAGACCGGCGCAAACTACTTCGTAGCCGCCTTTCAGTGGGGCCACCTGTCCCATGAGGAGACCATGCGGTCGGTGGAGTTGTTCGTGTCGGAAGTTATGCCCCACTATGCCTGAGGAATCCGAGGAGCAATTCCGCAGCTAAGCGAGTTTTTGGAAGCCGGGCAGCGGTGACCGAAGAAAACGCGCCGGCGCGACAACTGCTCTCCGTTATTGCAGGTGCGGCAGCAGTTCTTCCGAAATCAGCTGTAGGTAGTCCAACCTGGCGGGAAATTCCCGGGGCAAATTCAGGCTGGCCAGGCCGATGTAGTCCAATCCGTCCTCTTCCCGGCAACGGTTGATGATCTCGGCGCAGTCCTGCGGGCTGCCGGCCACCGCCCAGTCCGGCAACTCCCGCTGCCCTCCGAGTCCCTGTCCCGCGTCAACTAGAAATGCCGGTTACGTCGATTAGTTTTGCCGGTTCACCTCCTCTGGCTGGCGGCGTTGCTGGGCCGCGCCGGTGCGGTAGCTGGGGACGTCAAACTCTAGGATGACGGAGTGATGCACCACCCGGTCGATGGCGGCCGCGGTGGCCATGGGGTTGGCGAAGATGCGCTCCCACTCCGAGAAGACCAGGTTGGACGTGATGCCCAGCGACCTCCGCTCGTAGCGTTCGGCGATGAGGGTGAAGAGGACCTCGGACTCCTCGGCCCCCTGGGGCAGGTAGCCCAGATCGTCGAGGAGCAGGAAGTCGAAGTTGTCCAGCTTGCGCAGCTGCCGGGGCAGGGCAAGGTCGCGCTTTGCGGCGAGCAGTTCCTGCACCAGACGATAGGCTGGGGCGAAGAGGACCGAGTGGCCGGCTTCCACTAGGCGGTGGCCCAAGGCACACAGGGCGTGGGTCTTGCCGGTGCCGGGCAATCCGAAGGCCAGCACGTTGACGCCGCTATCTACGAAACTGCCCTGGGCCAGTTGGTCCATCTGCTGCCTGAGTGCCAAGGGCATCCGGTCGTGCTCGAAGGTCTCCCAGGTCTTGCCCGAGGGCAGCCTGGATATCTTGCGCAGCCGGTCGATGCGACGCTGACGGCGATCCTCGGCTTCCTGCTCCAGCACCTCAAGGAAGGTGGGCAGGGCGTCGCCGTGGCCGGCGGCGGTGAAACGCGGCGTGGTTTCCGCCCCCACCGTGGGCAGCTTGAATTGGTGGCACAGATCGCTGATGCGTTCCTGCATGATGCTGGTGTCCGTCATCCGCACACCTCCACCGTGGCCAGGCTGACCGTGAGCAAGCGGTCGTAGACTTTCAGGTCCGGCTTCCCGGACAGGGTCAGCAGCGGAGCTTCCGGCGCCCTGGGCTCGGCCAACTCCTTCACCGCAGCGTAGTCGAAGGTCTCCCCCGTTTCCAAAAGCAGGTCCAGCGCGCTGTCCACCGTGGCTTCCATCGTGGTCGCCGCCAGGTGCAGGATGCGCGCGTACTCCACGTCGGCTCGTTCCCCACGCCATTTCCTGAGCCCGTCGTAGGCGAGGCGGAAGTGCATGGTGGGAAACAGCTGCTCCCGGAAGCGGTAGCGAGCGAAGGCCCCTGGCTTGCGCACCAGCGACCCGATGACATGGCGGTAATTGACGTTGGCTTCCCCCTCACCGTGCACCCGCGCCATGCGTTCCACCAGACTGCCCTTGTAGTACACTTCCACCCAGTCGGCGTACAGCCGGATCCGCACCTCCTTCCCGATGAGACGGGAGGGCACGGAGTAGGTCCGACCGGCTGCCTTGACGGTGCTCCACTTACGGACCTTGGCCTGGTAGTTGACGTATTCCGGCATGGGAGCTGAGGGTAGGGGTCCCAGCGAAGGCATTTCCTGCTCCAGCTTCCCTTGTACCAGGCGATTGCGCCTGGCGACCATCTGCCGGATGAAGTCGGCGTAGTGGTCGACGGTGTCGAAGTCGCGGCTGCCTCTGAGCATCAGGGCTTGGTCGATGGCGTCCTTGAGCCGGTAGTGAGCCTGCTCGGCGACGCCATTTTCATGGCTCTGGCCGCGATTGATGCGGGTGGACTGGAGACCGTAGTGGTCCAGCAGGGCGGCGTAATTGTCGTTAAGCGCCCGCCCCCGGCTGCGTTTCACCTCGTGGGTGGCGGCAGAGGTATTGTCGCTGCGCACCACCTCAGGCACGCCGCCCAGGGTCCAGAGGGCAGATTGCAGACCCTTTTGCAACGCCAGGAAGGTCTCGCCGGCGGCGAGCTCCGCGTAGCGCCACCCCGAGTGGCTGAGGATCAGCTGGAACAGCTGGTGGCGGTAGGGCTGACCGGCGATAGTCACTTTCAGGGAACTGCCGTGGGTGAAGTCGAACTGGGCTTCCCGGCCGGGTGGATGCTCCTGGGGGAAGTACACCTCCTGATCCGGACCGTTTAGCGCCCGCCAATCCTGTAATCGTCGTTGCAGTGTGCGCAGCTGGGAAGCGCTGAACCGGCCGGGATGCTGCTCCTCCAACCACTCGATAATTGTCGTTGCCTTCAGCTTGCCCGCCGCTTCTCCTTGTAGCAGGGGCTCGATCTCTTCCTCCCACACCCCGTCGAAGGGATCGGGCCGGGTGCGCCACTGGCGCTCTTGCCTGGTTTCCGACGGCAACGGGCCGCTTTGCCATTTCCGTGCCGAGCGCACGCTCATTCCAGCCTTGGCCGCTGCTGTCTCCTGAGTCTTTCCTTCCATAAGTTTCCGCCTCAATAGTGCGACTTGTCGGTCTGTGATCAATCCGGTACCTCCGTACCGGATGATTTACCTCATCTCGACCGGCAAAAGTAGTCGTCGCGACCGGCAGGACTTATTGTCGTTCATCAGTCCCAGATCCACCGTGGTATTTTCCTGCATGTTGAAGGAGCCATACATGCCGGCTTTCTTGGCGGCCATCTCCCGGGCTTCCGTGATGGCCGTTTCGCGGTCCCTGGCGATGGCGATGGAGCGGTGGGCGCCGATACGCCCGGCTGGGTCTTTGCCCAGCTCTTCCAGCGCCCCTTTGTACTGGCGGGTCAGGACGCTAATGTCCTTCCATCCCGGCTGCGGTCCCAGGATAACCCGGTCGCCGAGGGCCGCGGCACGGCGCACCGCTCCCCGGCTCTGCGCCGCAATCCAGATCGGAGGATGCGGCTCCTGCGCCGGGGCCAAGGACAGCCTGGCGTCATGCACTTGCCAGTGCTTCCCATCGTAGTTGACCTCCTCCCCGCTCCACAGCAGCTTCATCAACTCGATTGACTCCTCGAATCGGCTGACCCGGTCCCGGCGGTTGGTCCCGAACGCCGCAAGCTCCGCTACCCGGTAACCCAAGCCTACTCCGAGAATAAAGCGCCCGTTGCTGATGTGGTCCAGCGTTACCGCCTGCTCGGCGATGTCCACCGGGTTGTGGTAGGGAAGCAGCAGAATACCGGTCAGAAGCTTCAAGCCCTCGGCATCGGGAGCCAACCGCGCCAGCGTTTGCATCGGCTGCATCCAGACGGTGGGATGCGATATGTAGTGCTGGGGCATGTAGATGACCGAAAACCCCAGCGATTTGGCGCGGCGGCATACCTCGGCGGCTTCCTCCACCTGCTGGTGCATGGGCCGCTCGGCGTCGTCCATGTAATCGCGTATGTAGAGCCCTACTTCCATGGTTCCTCAACTCAATCCATGCCGACGCGGCGCTAATCGGTGATGTACGTGTGGGTGATAACCTCCCAGACGTGGCCGTTTTCGCACTCGAAGTAGAACCCACGCCCCTGGTGCAGGTGGTTGATCTCCCCATCCGTCCGCGACCGTGGCCCGCTCCCGAAGACAACCTTCTCGTCCTTGATCCGCTGCAGGATCGCGTCGAACTCCTCGTCAGATGCCAGGAAGGCGTAGTGATTGGAGCGCGGGTTGTCGGAGTCATCGAAGTCCAGCGTCAGTATGTCGTTGACCTTGACCGGCGCGAAGTGCCCCCAGGGCCCCTCGTACTTCAGCCCGAACATGCGGGCGATGAACTCCGCGGATTTCACCTTGTCGTGGGCGGGAACGATGGTGTGGTCTAGCTGCAAGGGCATGGTGGTCCTCCTTTGAGCGGACGGTGAGCCGGGCTTTCACCGCGAACGGGGTGCGGCCCGGTTCCAAGAAATGTGAAAATGGGCTACCCCCAAGGCGATTTCAGCACCTGTCTCCTTCACCCATCCAGTAATCGTATTTGCGGCCCGCCAGTTCCACCACCTCGTCCACATCCTCTTGCAGCAGGTACCTTTCGGATACCAGGTCCATCGCGGCGTGGGTCACCTGTTCCAAGTAATCCTCACGGCCGGCGTAGCGTTCCTCGATTGACGCTCGCGGGTCACCGGCGGCCTCGCGCTCGGCTTCGGTAGCGGGCAGCGGGAGGGTCCAGCCGGCGAGGCCGCCAGTGATGCCGATGAAGAGGTGGGGGTTGCCGATGCTCTCGTCACGCAGGTTCCAGCCAGTGTAGGTGGCCACCGGGACGGCCAGATCCGGCAGGCGGATGCCGCCGCGCTCGTTGAAGGACTCGTCGAGGTCAGCCACCAGCGCGGGAAACTCTTCGCCCTCGTCAGCGGGCAAATTGACGGTGCGCCCCAGGTGCGCCTCGGGGCCGTAGTCCAGCCTGATCGCCCTGGTGGTCTGGGTTGGAACCCGAACGCCGGGCAGTTGGCCCAACCGTTCCAGCAGCGAATGGGACTCCACCGCCGTGCTGTCGTCCAGGCTGGGATGACGGCTGGCGGGGGGCTCTTCGCCCGACGTAACCCAGCGGTCCAGGTTGTCCAGCGCCGCCCGCAACAGGGGGGCGTAGTCCACGCTGTTGAAAGGAAGCTGTCCCTTGATCCCGTCATTCGTACGGATTTCCAGCGGGGGAAAGTCACCGGAACCGTGCTGGCAACCGGCGAAGTGGTAGCGGCGCACCGATGGCGACTCCGCCGCGTCGGTCAGGGTCTCCAGGTCGGTGTGGATCAGGGCGGCGTCGCCGCGCCAATACTCGGCGGAGGTGTTGGTGAACATGATCTTGGGCACCGTCCCCCGCCGCTCCAGGGCGTCCAGCAAGGAACCCTGGGCGCCGGTCACTGGGTCCGTCTGCGGAGTGTCGGTGAAAGGGAACATCTCCGGGATGATGTAGCAGACGTCCTTGGAGGGCTGTCCGAAGCGCAGGTTGAACTCGCCGCGCATCGCGCCCGCTACGTGCGGGACGATCCCGTCCAGGGCCGGCCGATCCGCTTCGTCCTCGTTGATGCCGACGTGGATGTACTGGCGGAGGAAGCGTCCGCTCTGGGAGCGGCCCATGGCGTAGGCGTGGTCGATAGCCCCGGCGCAGGGGTTTCCCGCCGCAGCCGGGGCGTGCTTCAGGAACGAGACCGCGTCCCGCATCGCGGCGAACCCAAGTCCCACGATCCGGCTCCCGGTCGTCGTGTAAACCAACTGGTAAATCTTGCCCGGTTCGAACCCAGACGGCATGTAGACGTGGTTGTGCTGCGGCTCCAGGTCCGCATCCTCGACCCGGACGAAGGACCACTGGCTCCGGTCGACGGGGGTGGCGGGACTGTTGGGCAGGTCCCGCACCGTCAGGGCGGCCTCCGCCTCTTCGGGGTCGGCGGCGGGATTGGGCAGATGCTGCCGGTCGGCCAGCAGGAAGACCTGCGTGGGTTCGTTGCACTGGAACTGGCACATGATCCTGCCGGTGAGAGGGCCCTGGGGTCCGATGGCTTCCGGCGCGTGCATTCCGATCAGCCCAGGAGTGGGCGGCACGTCCGCCTGCCAGCCACCCCAGACCACCGTGTATCCCCGGCGCATCAAGTAGCCGTTACCAGCCTCCAGGGGAGAGGTGGGGTCGGTCGCGGTGGCGACGCTGTTCAGGCTCAGGGCGGTCTTCCGGCCCCGGTTCACCACGTCGAACAGGATGCGGCGGTTGCCCCGGTCGGTGTTCACCGGCTGGAGCATGGCGAAGTCCGCCGAAAACTCCACCAGGCCGGCGGGATTGCGCGGCGCCAGGTCCAGATCGGTGATTGCCCGATTCCGCTCGTGCAGCGGGTCCACCGCGTAGTGGGCTGTCCCCTCCAAAAGCTCATACGCTCCCGCGTCGCCGAACCGCTGGCCGGACGCGAAACTGGTGCGATTGGTGATTTCCAACTCTGTAATAGCCAAGGCGCCTCCGGTCGGCCTGCCGCCGATGGTGAGTACGGGAAATTCCGTTCTTGGTTTTCGGTCCCTGGGGTGATATTAGCACTCGTGAGGGTATTGTGGCGGCGTCAATCGTGTGTGCCAGTTTGCAGGGTCATTCGATTGTTGTGGCAAGGATTGAAGCGACGCCGGAGCCCGGTGCAAAGCAAACGCTTTCGGCAAGAACCCGCACTATGGCAACGAGATTGCCACGCTTCACTCGCAACGACATTTGGGATAATCTAACGGCACTGGTCGGTTCGACCGCGAGATCGCATCGTGCAGGGCTGCTCTCAGGACCGGGCGTTGTACGTCGTGAAGGGAGTGGCGTCCTGCGGCATCGTGCCACTGTAGAACCGTCGCAGATGGGGTTCCACCTGCTGTGCCAGATCCCGCCGTTCAACTTCCTGGTCGGACAGGGGGCGATCCAGGGCGGCCTTGATTTCACGGAACAGGGCTTCCTTGTCCACGCGGGTAAGTTGCCCGTCCCGGAGCACAACTTCGCCGTCCACCAGCACGGTATCCACGTCGATGCCCCGTCCCCGGTGCACCAGCGCGTCCACCACCGACACCCGCGGATCCAGGTACGGCTCTTCAATGTTTCGCATGTCCACCAGAGTCAGGTCGGCCCGCTTCCCCGGTTCCAGGGCGCCGATCCGGTCTCCGAACCAACTGGCGTAGGCCCCGTTGGCCGTTGCCATCTCCAGTACCTGGTAGGAGGTGGGAGGCTCCAGGTCGATCCCGGGCACGCGGTGGAGCTTGAGCACCACCCGCATCTCCTGGAACAGGTCCTTGTCGTCGTTCAGGCCGGCCTCGTCGCTGCCGATGGCCACCTTGATTCCCGCCGCCAGGATGCGACCCATGGGCGCTATCCCGCTCTGCAACCGCAGGTTCGAGCTGGCGTTGTGGCAGATGTTGGCGCCGGTGGCCGCCATCAACCTCAGGTCCTCCTCGGTGGCCCAGACGCTGTGGCCGCAGGTCACTTCGGGACCGAGGAAACCCAGGTCGTGAAGGTGCTGCAAGGGGGTCTTGCCGTAGGCCGTGTGACCGTACAGCTTCTGGTAGACCGTTTCCTGCAGGTGGATGTGGATGCCGGTGCCGTAACGCCCGGCCAACTCCTTGATGGCAGTGAGCAGCTCGTCGGAGCAGCGGTGGACATTGCTCGGGGCCATGGTGACGCGCACCCGTTCGTACTGATCATTGCCATACTTCCGTGAGATCTCATCCAGGACCGCAATGATCTCGTCAACTGGCCGGTAGCCTGGTGCCATGAAAGACCGGTACCGCTCCGCGAGGGCCGCCGGCATTTGAGAGGCAAAGTCGGCCTCACCGCCTCCGTGGCCGGCGACCATCGAGTTCTGGTCCACCACGGAGGGAGCATAGGACACCCGCATACCGGATGCCTGGTATGCGCCCACCACCTTGTCAGCGATCTCCAGGCTCACCGGCCCGGACCCGCGAGGGGTCGAGTGGATCGCCTGCACCGTGGTGGTCCCGGTCTCGATCATCTGGACCGCGCCATACAGTTGGTCCAGGTAGGGGTCGATCGACCGGACGCCGATGCGGGCGAGGCTCCACAGTTCCAGCGGCAGGTCGGGCGCCCCCATCTGGAAGGGAGTTAGGCCCACGTGGAAATGGTCGTTAACCATCCCCGGCATGACGATATGGTTGCCGGAACCGATGACCTCGGCGTCGGGATGCTGGCGGCTGAGTTCTCGATAGTCTCCGACGGCTTCGATGATTCCATCCTGCTGAAGCACCGCCCCGTCGGCGACCACCTCCGCGGAGTGGGGCCCGGTGACCTTGCAGACGACGTGTTTGCCCCGTATCAGAGATCGTGCCATTTTAGCCTCCCCGGGCGAATGCGTCGCGTTGCTCTGGCCGAAGCCGGACTGTTTCAGTGCGCATTCTACACACTCTCGGTCGGAGCAGAACCGGGGACCCACGGATCACGATGTCGGTGGCACTGGTGATGTTGCCAACTCTCCAGGTACACCCTGGGGATCCAACCCGTTCTGCCTGGCTATGCGAGTTGAATAGACCTGACGGCGCAACTGAGCCTGGCATTTTCGGAGAGCCCCGCCACCGAAATTGTCTACCGATGGTCAAATATTGCGAGCGTCGCGCCGGACTGTCCTTGGGTATAGTACGATCTGCCGGTCGGCCCGCCGGTTAGCGGCGCACATACGCAGACATCTAGGCGGAGGAAGAATGCCAACCCTGGACTTGAACGGAGACCGGTTCCACTATCATGTGGACGATTTTTCGGACCCCTGGCGTCAGCGTTCCCCGGTGATGCTCCATCACGCCGCCGGGGGCAATCTGCACCGCTGGCGACCCTGGGTGCCGACGCTGGCGCGGCATCACGCGGTGGTGCGCTTCGACATGAGGGGCCACGCCGGGACGCGGAAGAGTCTTGCCCAGCCGTTCGATTTGGCAGATCTGGCTGGCGACATCGCCCGCGTGATGGACGCACTGGATATTGGCCAGACCCATCTGGTCGGAGCGTCGGCGGGCGGCATCGTGAGCCTACAGTTCGCCCATGATTTTCCTGACCGCTTGCTCAGCCTGACGCTGGTAGCTTCCACGCCAAAGTTGGCCCAGATGGGAGCCAATATGGACGCGGCGCCGTGGCGCGGGATTCTCGAACAACAGGGCACGCGCGCCTGGCTGCTGGCCGACACCGACAAGCGGTTTGCCCCTGGCACGCCTGACGAAGTGATTCAGTGGTACGCGGACGAAGGCGGCAAGACCGCGGCGCCGGAGGTGCTGGCGCTTCAGGGCTGTCTACTTGCGGCAGACCTCACACCGCTGCTTCCGAATATTCCCGTGCCGACCCTGATATTGGGAGCGTCACAGGACGACATCACACCGGTCGAGATTCAGCGGCTGATGGCTGATCAAATGCCCAACGCGCGCCTGGAACTCCTCGACGGAGTTGGGCACAACATGAAAGTCGAAATTCCCGATACACTGGCAAACCGGACGCTCGAGTTTGTTCGCGACGTCGAAGGTAACTCGTAGGTGTTTCCGTCGATACCACCAGATCCCAGTTTCCAGCAGACACCAGTTTCCACCAAGCCCCAATATCCAGCAGACACCAGATTCAGGCAACCGCCCCCTCCCTGCGAAATACGTCGGCCAACTTTTCCACCCCTTCCCATATCTCCGCCTCGGACGGCAGAGCAAAGCAGAGCCGAATGTAGCTGGCTGCTGCGTCGGGGTCGGCTGACCATTCCGGTCCGGGGTTGAACGCGATGCCTTCCCGGAGCGCCGGGCCGTTCAGTTCGCGTGAATCGACGCCTTCAGGGAGCTTTACCCACAGGTACATGCCTCCCCGGGGCACTTCGAACTCCACGCTCGGCCCGAACGACTCGCGGAGCGCGCTGCTCAGCGTGTCGCATTTGCGCTTCAAAGCCGAGCGGACCTCCAGGATGTGGTCTTCATAGTGGTTGGTGAAATAATCACCCACGATCATCTGGTCCATGACGCCGGTGCCGGCGTCGTTCTTGCGGGAGAGCAGACGGCTCATCACGTCCCACGGCGCCACCACGTAGCCCAGGCGCGTACCGGGGCCCAGGGTCTTTGAGAACGAGCCGATGTGCAGCACCCGGTTGCTGTCGTCCATTGACCGGATGGCGTTCTCGTATTCGCCCTCGAATATGAGGTCGGCGTAGCACTCATCCTCGAATATGGGGACGCCATATTCTTCGCTCAATTCCAGCATCCGCAACCGGCGTTCCATCGTCAGAACGGTTCCGGTGGGGTTCTGGAGGGTTGGGATGGTGTAGATGTACTTGGGACGCACGCCCCGGTTGCGCAGGTCTTCCAGCGCCTGCGCCAGGTGGTCCATACGCATTCCGTCCTGGTCCACGTCGATGCCGACGATATTGACCTTTCGGCGTCTCAGGTTGCCCAGGGCGCCGGAGAAACTGAAGGCTTCGACAATCGCGGTGTCGCCCTCCTCCAGCAGAATTTCGTTGATGAGTTCGATCCCCTGGCCGGAGCCGGACGTGACCAGGACATCGTCAACCGTGGTATTGATGCCACGGTGCTCGCCCAGCTTTTCGACCAGGAACTCGCGCAACGGAAGGATGCCCTGCGGGCCACCCGAAAAATTGTACATGGAAATGTTCCGTGGATCGCCGCGGAACACCCTGGCGGCCGACTCGATAAATCCCTCGGTGGGTACCATGTCCGGGTCGCTATGACCGCCGATGAAGTTGTACCTGGGGTGACCGCCCCACGTCGTCGCCGGCGCCGGCAGGTCCCGGTTGAATAGCGCGGAATAGTCCAATCCTGTCCCTGGCATCAGTTGATCCTCCGATTTGGTCGGCGCGTCCCAGCGTTGGGGAGCAACCGCAGTCGCGGAAATCCTAACACCGCCGCCGTTGGGCGTCGACGGCAGGGACGCTTGCGAACGCCGACGACAAACACGACGCCGTCAGCCATCACCCTCCGCCATCACCCTCCGCATCGATCTCGGGACCCAGCTCCAGGAGGCGCATACCCCGGTCCACCTGTTGGCCCGGCTGCACCGACACGCGACGCACCACACCGGACCGGGGCGCTGTGATCACCAGCTCCATTTTCATGGACTCCATCAGCGCCACGGTCTGGTTCTGCTCCACCCGGTCTCCCTCGGCGACCAGCACCTCCAACACCGCGCCGGGCATGGGAGCCAGGATGTCCCCGGACGCCTCGGTGGCATTGTTGTTGCCGCGCCGTCGGGTCTCCGGACGTTGGAACACGAACAGGTCGCCATCCAGCCACAGGTGCAACTCCGCGCCCACCCAGGCCCAGGCAAAGGGGCGCGTCCGGCCCGATTCGGTGCGACACAGTCCGTCTCCGGTCTGCGCAGACTGGATGCTGAGCGTGATTGCGGCGGCCAACCCCGCCGGCCCGTCGCCTTCCAGGCTGAAGGTGAACTGGCCTTCCTGCTCTTCCGTCACGTAGCGATAGACTTCTCCCGGCACCGGGTACGTCTCGCGCATCTGGCCCTGGCCCTGGCTCACGGCAGCCTCCGCTCCCCGGCGGACCGCCACGGGCTGACGTTGGGCGGGCCATCCGACCCGACCACGGGCGCCAAAGATCCAACCGGTTGGCCTGCCGCCCACGCCCCCAGCGCCCGGGCCATCATGCGGGATTCATCGGTCATGGCTGGCCTGGTGACCGCTGGGTTCCACTCCAGGAAGCCGGTGTCATACTCGCCCCGCTGAAACTGCGGGTGTCCCAGCACCGACCGCAACAGGGGAATGTTGGTCACCACGCCTAGGACCAGGAACTGGGAAAGGGCCACATCCATCCGGCGCCGGCTCAGTTCACGGTCCGGCGCCCAGGCGATCAACTTGGCCAGCATCGGGTCGTAGTAGATGGAAACTTCCTGGCCCTGAACCACACCGCTGTCCAGCCGCAGCCCCGGCCCGCTGGGGGGACGCCAGCGCAGCAGCGCGCCGGTGGACGGAACGAAGTCGCGGTAGGGGTCTTCGGCGTAGATGCGGCACTCGATGGCGTGGCCCTGGGGCTGGATGTCCGACTGTTGGAGCGTCAGCGATTCACCGCTGGCGATGCGGACCTGCCATTCCACCATGTCCAACCCAAGGACGGTCTCAGTGACGGGGTGCTCGACCTGGAGCCGGGCATTCATTTCCAGGAAGTAGAACTCACCGCTGCGGGGGGCCAGCAGGAACTCAACGGTCCCGGCGTTGACGTATCCCGCCTCCCGAGCCACGGCGATGGCCGCATCGCCCATGCGCTGGCGCAGGTCGGGCGTCAGAGCCGGGGATGGAGTCTCTTCGATTATCTTCTGGTGGCGGCGCTGGATGCTGCATTCCCGCTCGCCGAGGTGGATGGTGTGGCCGGCGCCATCGGCCAGCACCTGGACTTCCACATGACGCGGGTTGGCAACGTATCGTTCGAGGAACACGCGGCCGTCGCCGAAGGCGGCCTGGGCCTCGCGGCCGGCTGCCTCCATATCAGCGTCCAACTCGCGTCGTCCGTTGACCAGGCGCATCCCGCGGCCACCGCCGCCCGCGGCGGCCTTGACCAGCAGAGGAAACCCCCATTGCTCCGCGAATTCCTCGGCTGCGGCGTCCCCCGGCAGGCACACCGGAGAACTGGGCACCACCGGCACACCGGCGCGGCGGGCAATCTCCTTGGAACGGAGCTTGTCTCCCAGGTCGGCCATGCTCTCCGCGGTTGGCCCGATGAAGGTCAGCTGCGCCTCCCGGCAGGCCCGGGCGAACTGCGGATTTTCCGACAGGAAGCCGTAACCCGGGTGCACGGCATCGGCTCCGCAGTCCCGGGCGGCCTGCACCATTGTGCCGATGCTCAGGTAGGTCTCCTCGGCGGTGTTGCCCGGCAGGGCCACGGCTTGCTCCGCCGTGGTCACATGAGGAGCGCCGGCGTCAGCATCGGAATGGACCGCCACCGGAGCGATCCCCATGGCGCGGAGCGTCTGGTTGATCCTGACCGCGATTTCGCCCCGGTTGGCTACCAGAACTTTGGAGAACATCAGCAAGTGCCCTGGGCAAGACCCTTTTATTACAGTGGCGGTTCACCGGAGCGGCTCAGATTCCGGTTAATCCGATCTACGATTCCTGATCTCGGAAAAAGCCGGCTATTGCCAGGAATGTTGGAGCGGGAGCGACAACCGGTTATGGACCATGATGGAATGCCTCAAGCGCTATCTGCCCCGCTTCCCGCTTTTGTTCGTGGCTCAGACCGCCCAAGGGTGTCTGCGCTGCGGGAATGGAGACGAAAAGTGACGGCTCACCGTTGACCTCGTACCATCGAGCGCAAACCCTTACCGGGCGTGTGCGAAGCTTACGTTCTTTCGTTGACTCGAAGACATGAAGGTCCGCCCGATCGGTTATCGGGCTGAATTTGATGCGACGTAGATGGCGTCGGGCAACGGACAGCGTCACGATATGCGGCTGCAGAACCTTCACCAGGTCATGCCACAGTGGGCCGCCATCCTGCTCGAGTGTTGCTCGCGCGTTAGAGTCGAGATCGTTCCATGTCGGGTTGGTGGCAACGGGAGAGCAAATGTCGCCATGGAGCGCCGTCGCGGGATTGCCATGGTAGTAGCTCACATCCATGCCACCGAGCATATGCTCGAAACCGCTGAACCATCGGCGGTATGGACAAGTATGAAAGTAGTTTGAGAGCGTCTTCAGGTAACACTCCGGTTCGTGCGGTGCCCCGCTCTCAGCGTCAGGGAAGCGCAGGAAAGGTGAATCCTCCGGGAACTCATGCAGCGACGGATTCAGTCCGACCGTCAGGACGCGCAGCTCTGAGGACAGGCACGCGTCAAGGTCGCCGAAAAACAATATCGGGATTGCCGGGTTGACCCGCGACGGCAAAGCATCCGCGCGTCTGAACGTTCGCCATGCCGCCTCCACAATTTCACCAAATCTTGCGCTGTGGTTCAAAACAAATCTCACCAACCTGGTATCACAACTGCGATTATGAGAAATCGTGCCGGATGTTGCTCGTCAGATATCACGCCGCGGTCATCCGAAGAGTGCAGCTCGTGTTCGCCTCACGGCAACGCCAGAGAACCAGCCTGAAAATCGTCGCTGTAATATTACAATAGCGGCCAAAAAGCCGGGCTTCACATTCGGAACACGCCCCGCTTCTGCTCCGGGAAGGGGGCGTTCATTGAAGCGGCGATCCCCAGGCCAACTACGGTGCGGGTGTCCACCGGGTCGATGATGCCGTCGTCCCATAGTCGGGCGGTGCTGTAATAGGGATCTCCCTCGGCTTCATACTTTTCCAGGATGGGCCGTTGCAACTCGTCGCGTTCCTCCTGCTCCAACGTCCGACCCTGACGCTCCAGTTGCTGCAGCCTGATGGTGGCCAGGACTTCCGCTGCCTGCTGCCCGCCCATCACCGAAATGCGTGCGTTGGGCCACGTCCACAGGAAGCGGGGTTGGTAGGCTCGCCCGCACATTCCGTAGTTGCCGGCTCCGAAGGAACTGCCGATGATCACGGTGAACTTGGGGACGGCGGCGTTGGACACTGCCATGACCATCTTGGCCCCGTCCTTGGCGATGCCGCCAGCCTCGTACCGGCTGCCTACCATGAATCCGGTGATGTTCTGCAGGAACAACAGCGGGATGCCGCGCTGGCTGCATAGCTCTATGAAGTGCGTCCCCTTCAGCGCACTCTCCGAAAAGAGTACCCCGTTGTTGGCGACCACACCCACCGGATAACCCCAAACGCGCGAGAAGCCGCAGACCAGGGTTTCCCCGTACTCGGCCTTGAACTCGTGGAAGCGGCTCCCGTCCACGATGCGGGCGATCACCTGGCGGACGTCGTACTGCCGCCGGTTGTCCGGAGACACTATGCCGTAAAGCTCCATGGGATCGTAAGCGGGAGGCTCGGGGTTGGAAACTTCGAAGGGCGGGTTGCGGCGTCGCACGAAGTTTTCGACGATGTCGCGGGTGATGGCCAGGGCGTCCGCATCGTCGGCGGCCTGGTGGTCGGCCACACCGGATACGCGGGTGTGCACCTCGGACCCGCCCAGGGTTTCCGGATCCACCTCCTCGCCGGTGGCCGCCCGCACCAGCGGAGGCCCGCCGAGAAAGATGGTGCCCTGTTGCCGCACCATCACCACCTCGTCGCTCATTGCCGGAATGTACGCCCCGCCGGCGGTGCACGACCCCATGACCACCGCCACCTGGGGAATGCCCAGAGCTGACATCTGTGCCTGGTTGTAGAAGATACGCCCGAAGTGGTCGCGGTCGGGAAACACCTCCGCCTGCAGCGGCAGATACGCGCCTCCGGAATCCACCAGGTAGATGCAGGGCAGGTGGTTTTCCAGGGCAATCTCCTGGGCGCGCAGGTGCTTTTTAACGGTTATCGGGTAGTAGGTGCCGCCCTTGACCGTGGCGTCGTTGGCGAGTATCACCACCTCCTTGCCCTGCACCACGCCGACGCCGGTCACGATACCGGCGGACGCTTCCTCGCCGTCGTACATATCCCACGCTGCCAGAGGACTGAGCTCGAGGAAGGGAGTGTTGGCATCCACCAACCCGTCGATCCGCTCGCGGGCCAGCATTTTGCCGCGGCTGCGGTGCAGGTCCACGGCGCGCTGTCCGCCGCCGGCCCGCGCCTGACCCAGCCGCTCTTTGAGGTCATCGACCAGGGACTCCATGCGTGCCTGGTTATCCAGGAAATCCCGGTCGCCGGTGCGCAGGTTGGAGCCGATTATTTCCATGCTGCCTTCAGGTGATCGACGTTCAGGCTGGTGTCGTCCTGCCCATTATATTCCTCATCCGGTAACCCTGTCAGAAACTGCCGGTCAACCATAATCACCTCTGCCGAACACGGGCGTCATTGTCCCACTGCGGCGCGCTAGATGCCCATGGGCCACACCCACATGATAGCGGGGATGCAGATCAGTACCATTACGGCCACCAGCGGCAGGCCCATTCTCAGATAGTCCGCGAACCGGTATCCACCGGACCCCATCACGATGGTGTTCGACTGGTGGCCAATGGGCGACAGGAATGCCGACGACCCGCTGATTGCCACCGCCATCCGGATCGGATCGAGCGACGCCCCGATGCTCTCGGCCGCCGGTGTTGATCACTGCGGACAACATCCGATCCGTTGCAGGTAGACGCGCGATTAATGACCACCAACCGTCATTGGCGGTATATTGAGGTCAACGCAGGGACTTTCGCTGGGCACTCCCCCACCGGCGCCAGCCCTCAAACCCCATCGTATCCTGTCATCGGAGCGCAACATGACTGCACTGGCCAGCCACATCGACCTGCTCGAACGCGAAGCGCGATTGCTGCTCGACTTCCTCGGAGACCTACCCCGGGAGGCCTGGGCAGCCGACAGCGCCTGCGAAGGCTGGACCGTCTCCGACGTCATCGGCCACCTGACCAGCGTGGACTTGTCGACCCGCCTGCTGCGAGGCCTGGACGGGGACTATGCCCCGCCGGAGGGTTCTCCCGATCCGGCGCAGCACGACGAGGATACCTTCGCCCGCAGCATCTACCAACGCGCCATCGACGCCAGCCAGCGGTTGGGCAACGAATTGCTCGACGACTTTACCAAGCGCATCAACGAGACCGTGGCGCTGTTCCGGCGGGTGGAGCCTGACCAGTGGGACAACCTGGTCTATTGGCCTCCCGGCCCCATGCCAGTGGAAACCCTCCTGACCCAACGCATCGCCGAGCTGACCATGCACGGGTGGGATATACGTTCCCGGCTGGAGGACGACTACCACCTGTCGGACGGCAGCGTAACGGCTCTCCTGGACACCGTGGACCGGGCCGTTCGCCGCGCCTTCCGCCCCGACCCGTTGCTGGCCGGGCGGCCTCTGCGCTACCGCTTCCGGATCAACCTACCGCTGGAGCGAGGGTTCGACCTGGTCCTCAGCGACGAGGAGGCCCAGATCGTCCAAGGCGCGCCGGCCAATGCGCCGCAGGAACAGGCGGACGTGACATTCCAGTGCGACGGCGAGGCCTGCGTCCTGATCCTGTACGGGCGGCTCACGCCACACGACGCCGTGGCCGCGCGCCGGCTGGCGGTACTCGATGGCGAGCCTTCCGTGGCGGCCACCTTTGGGGACCGTTTCGTCGGCGGCTGACGCCGGGCTCAGCCGCGGGCCCGCGCTCCATCGCGCCGTTGGCGCTTACGGTCGTGGCTGGATAGTTCCATCTTTCGCAGCCGGAGGTTCTGAGGCGTGACCTCCACCAGCTCGTCGTCGGAAATGAACTCCAGGGCTTCTTCCAGGCTCATGCGTATCGTGGCGTTCAATCGCTGGGCGACGTCGGCCGTTGACGAGCGCATGTTGGTCAGCTTCTTTTCCTTGCAGACGTTGATCTCGATGTCGCCATCCTGGCGGCGACTGCCCACCACCATACCCTCATACACCGGGGTGCCGGGATCGATGAAGGTGTCGCCTCGACGCTGGGCGTTGATCAGGCCATAGGTGACGGCCGCGCCGCCCTCCGAGGCCACCAGCGCGCCGCCGCGCAGATTTTTGATATCTCCATCCATCAACTCGTAGGATGTGAAGCTGCTGTTCTTCACGCCGTCGCCCCTGGCGGTGCGGAGGAAAAACGCGTTGAAACCGATCAGGCCGCGGGTCGGTATCTTGTACTCCAGGTGCACGTAGCCGTTTTCGCCGTAGCGCATGTCGAGTAGTTGGCCCAGGTGGGCGGCAAGATATTCGGTAAGCACCCCGACGTACTCTTCACGCGTGTTGATGGTCAGGATCTCGTAGGGCTCGTGCGTCTTGCCGTCAACAGTTTTGGTCACCGGCACCGGCCGGGAAACCTGAAACTCAAACTGTTCGCGGCGCATGGTCTCGACCAGGATCGACAGGTGCAGCTCGCCTCGGCCCGCCACCACGAAAATATCCGGGCTGGTGGTGGTCTCCACCCGCAGGCTCACGTTGGTGCGCAGCTCGCGAATTAGCCGTTCGTAGAGGTTTCGCGAGGTGCAGCGCCCGCCCTCACGACCCACGAACGGGGAAGTGCTGACGCCGAAGGTCATGCGGACCGTGGGCTCCTGGATGTCTATGGTGGGCAGGGCTTGGGGGTCTTCCGCGCTGGCGAGGGTGTCTCCGATGGCGACGCCCTCGGGACCGGTCACCGCCACGATGTCCCCGGCGTGGGCTTCTGAAACCTCGACACGCTCCATGCCGTGGAACACGAAGATTCGCTCCAGGCTATGCGTCGTTTCTTCCCCGTCCCGGGTCACCAGCGTCACGTTCTCTCTCAGTCGCAGCGTGCCGTTGGTGACGCGGCCCACGGCCACCTGACCCAGGTAGTTATCGTAGTCCAACGCGGCTACCAGCATCTGCACCGGAGCGTCGGGGTCCCCGGTCGGAGGCGTAACCGAATCCAGCATGGCGTCAAACAGCGGCTGCATATCCGTGCCGGGCTGGCCCGGGTCGACGGTCGCGTAGCCTTGCTTCGCAGAGGTGTACAGCACCGGGAAGTCCAGCTGGTCCGCGTCGGTGGCCAGCTCCAGGAACAAATCTTGAACCAGTCCGAGCACCTCTTCGGCGCGCGCCTCCGGGCGGTCGATCTTGTTGATGACCACCATGGGCGCAACGTTCTGCTGCAGCGCCTGGCGGAGGACGTAGGTGGTCTGGGGCATGGGGCCGTCAACGGCGTCGACCAGCAGCAGGCAGCCGTCGGCCATGTTCATCACCCGCTCCACCTCGCCGCTGAAGTCCGCATGGCCTGGCGTATCGATGATGTTGATCTTGACACCGCGATAGGAGACCGACGCGTTCTTGGCCAGGATGGTGATGCCCCGTTCGCGCTCCAGCGGGTTGGTGTCCATGATCAGTTCACCCACCTGTTGGTGGGCCTGAAAAACCTGGCCCTGCTTCAGCAGCGCGTCGACCAGGGTGGTTTTGCCGTGGTCGACGTGGGCTATGATGGCCAGGTTGCGTATGTTGTTGTTGTAGCAGTCGTTCAAAACGTGTTCACCTCGCGCGGAATCAAGCATATCATCCATGCGGTCATGCACGCTCCCGCCGAATGCTTGTAGAATGCCGGAAATGAGGGCGTGATCCGTGGGCAGAGCGCGCCAATCCGCGCGACGTCCCGAACTGCCAATCGCGCCGACCGAGCCACCCATCCCAACCCTTCACCAAAGAGGAGGGCTCATATCATGACCAGCCGAGATTCCGGATCCGACGACGCGCTCGCCGCGAGTTCCAACTCAACTATCGAATCGTCGAAGCACGAGTTGTTCGACCTGTCGCGAGACGTTCATGCCCATCCCGAATTGAACTACCAGGAATTTTATTCCTCCAACGCCCTGGCCGGATTCCTGGAGAAGCACAGCCTCAAGGTCGAACGCGGGGTTGGCGGCGTCGAAACGGCGTTCCGGGCCACCATTCCCGGCGGGGCCGGCGAGGGTCCGACCATCGCGGTGCTGGCGGAATACGACGCGTTGCCCGAGATCGGCCACGGTTGCGGGCACAATCTCATCGCGATGGCGGCCATGGGCGCCGCCCTGGGCCTCAAGGCAAACGCGGCGAACCTGCCGGGCCGCGTGGAAATCATCGGCACGCCGGCGGAGGAAGGCGGCGGCGGCAAGATACGCCTGCTGGAGGCCGGGGTCTTTGATAGCGTGGACGCCACCCTGTCGTCCCACCCGTTCTCCAACCGCACCGTGATACCCGCGGCCTCTCCCAAGGGAGAGAGCTGGAGCCTGGCCATGGTCGGCTACCGCTACATGTTCCACGGCCGGGCTGCCCACGCCGCCGCCGCGCCCGAAGCGGGCATCAACGCGCTGAACGCGGTGATCCACCTGTTCACCGGCATCGACGCGCTGCGCCAGCACCTGCGGGACGACGTGCGCATCCACGGGGTGATCACCGACGGGGGCCTCGCGCCCAACGTCGTGCCCGAGTTCGCCGCCGCCAACTTCATGCTGCGTTCTCGCGACGGGCAATACCTGAGCAACGAGGTGGTGGGCAAGGTGGCCCAGGTCGCGGAGGGGGCGGCGTCCATGACCGGCGCGCGTCTGGAGGTTCAGGAGTTCTACCCGTTCTACGAGAACGTCCAGCCCAACGTGGTCCTGGCCCAGGCGGTGTCCGCCAACATCCAGGCGTTGGGAATCCGGTTGGACGAACCGGTGGCCGGCCGCCCGGGCAGCGGGGCTTCCACCGATTTCGGCAACGTCAGCCAGGCGATGCCAGCCTTCGAGCTGCGGTATGCCGTCAGCGAAACGCCGGTGGCGTCACACACGCGGGACATGTGCGACACGGCGGTCACCGATCTGGCGCTGTCCAACGCGCTGTCCGTCGCCAAGGCGCTGAGCCTGACGGCCAGCGACCTGCTGCGGGACGTCACCCTGGTCGAGGCCGCGAAGAGCGAATTCGCCGAACGCAGCGCCTGACGCCGGTTCCATCACCCACCCGTGCAACCGGGACACGGACGCGCTGGGTCGCAGGTCGAACCGCGACCCAGCGCGTCGAATTGTTGAGGCTTGCCTAGTCGTTGACCTCGACGATCATCTCGATCTCGATGGGCATACCGCCGGGCAGCGTGGCCATGCCCACGGCGGAGCGGGCGTGCCGTCCCCGGTCGCCGTAGAGGCTGATCAGAAGGTCCGATGCTCCGTTGGCCACTCGGGGCGTGTCGCCGAAGTCCGGCGTGGAGTTGACCATGCACAGCAGCTTGACGATCCGGCTGACGTTGTCCAGGTCGCCAATCTCTCGCTTGAGGCTGGTCAGCAGGTTCAGCATCGTCTGCCGGGCGCAATCGTAACCCTGCTCGACAGTTACCTCGCCGCCCAGCTTGCCGACGTGCAGCAATCCGCCGCCGGGCATGCCGGGCCCGGTGCCCGACATAAAGACCAAGTTTCCGGTCTTCACCGCGGGGATGATATTCCCGGCTCCCGGCGCACGGGGCGGGGGTAGCTCGTAGCCCAGTTCTTTCAGCTTGTTCTCAATCTCCGGCATCAGCCCTCTCCTTCTTCAATCATGCGCATTGCAACCCAATGCTGTTCCGCCTCGCCATACCTTGCCGATCGCGATGCGACGCGACAAATCGGCCCGTGTGCGGCGAGTGCGCCTGATAGTATCACGCGATTCGCGCCGGCGGGCGAGGGCATGGCCGGCGACCCGGGCCAGCGCAATCCGTTCGCGTTATCACTGATGCCGACGCTTTAGCCCGGTTGTAGTACAGTGCCGCTCAGAAACCTACCGGCCATGTTCAATTCGGGAGCGATGCCATGACCACCGCCCAACCCCTGCCTCGCGGCGAAATCATCCAGCAGCTCGACGGCACCTACGAGCTCTTCCCCCTATCCACCGACCAGGACACCCTCTACGGCATTCTCACCGACTGCCTCGCCGAGTGGGAGAACATCCGCATGGGCCTGCTGATCCCCGGCGCCGTCTGGGAGATCAAGCCGCCGCGCCAACCCCATATCGGCTTCCTCGACGGCTACCTCACCGTCGATTTCGAGGAGTGGCACCTACACCTGTGCATCGGCGAGCACGCGTCGGCTCCGCCCGAGGTGGCCCGCCTGCGCCGCACCGCCCGCGCCGAGCTCTATCGCCGCCTGAACCCCGACCACGAGCCGACATCCTGGGGCTTTCGCCTCTTCAACGGCGGCGGCCAGCAGCAGATCACCGTGCTTCTCCCCAACCCTCACCTCGACGAACACCAGAACTACGAGGATCAGCCCGACTGGAGCCGGCTGTACCTTTGGGACCGCCTCCGCGGGAAGTACCTGGCGCAAGGCGAGGACCCGACGGACCGGACAGCGGCGGGGTTTTGGCACGGGTGACAAATTATCAGCGCGAGCACACAGGGCAATCGCGTCTTATCGTGTTCGGCATAACAAGCGATGCAAAGTATTAGTATCACAGATGTCGGCCACGGTTTATTACCGTTTGAGCGCCGATGCCAGCCTCGATTACCGTCGAAATGGGCGGTCGCAAAGCTCACCACCTGCATTTTCGAGTAACGAGATACCTTTTCCTGTCAGCGCCAGCTGTTATTCCGCCAAACTCAATTTAGACGCGATTGCCCTGCGCGAGCACACCCTCGCACTGAAAACTTAGAAAAGTTCGGCTATAATCGAATCACAAATTTTTTATTGAGGTTTGGGTTATGAGTTACAAGGCGGAATACATCTGGATTGACGGGCAGGAGCCGACCGCCAAGCTTCGGTCCAAGGCAAAGATCGTTCCCGATGGGGAAGCCCCTCCCATTTGGGGTTTTGACGGCTCCAGCACCAACCAGGCGCCCGGCGAAAACTCGGACTGTGTGCTCAACCCGGTCCTCATGGTCGCCGACCCGGTGCGGGGCGGCGATCACAAGCTGGTGATGTGTGAAGTGCTGCTCACCGACATGACGCCACACCCGTCCAACACCCGGGCCGCCTGCGCCGCTGCTGCGGAAAAATACTCCGCCCTGGACTTCTGGTTCGGTATCGAGCAGGAGTACACCTTCTTCGACGGCATCAAGCCGTTGGGCTGGCCGGACAACGGTTTCCCCGCGCCCCAGGGCGGCTACTACTGCGGCGTCGGTTCCGACGAGGTTTTCGGCCGGCCCCTGGTGGAGCAGCACATGGACGCCTGTCTGCATGCTGGCCTGGCCTTTGCCGGCATCAACGGCGAGGTCATGCCCGCCCAGTGGGAGTTTCAGATTGGCCCCATCGGCGCTCCGACCGCGGCCGACCACCTGTGGCTGGCTCGCTGGCTGCTCTATCGCATCGGCGAGGACACGGAAACCGTTGACGGACGCAAGGGCATCAGCGCCACCCTGGACCCCAAGCCGGTCAAGGGCGACTGGAACGGCGCCGGAGCCCACACCAACTTCTCCACCAACCAGATGCGGGAGAACTACGACGCCTGCGTCGCCGCGGCGGAAGCCCTCCAGACCCGCCACGATCTCCACATCGTCAACTACGGGCACCGGATTGAGGAGCGGCTGACCGGACTGCACGAGACCTGCTCCTACCGGGAATTCCGTTACGGCGTGTCCGACCGGGGCGCTTCGGTTCGGATTCCGTGGCAGGTGGCACGGGACGGCAAGGGCTACATCGAAGACCGGCGGCCCAACGCCAACTGCGACCCCTACACCGTCACCCGATTGATCATCGAAACCGTGGGCGCTGCGGCTACTGCCTAGACCGCAGGCTATACGGAGCGTGGTGCGCCGCCCCTCCCGGGGCGGCGCTACTTTTTTGCGGCGAACCCGGGGAGACCGCGCCAGTTCCCTCGTCCGACTGCACCGCCCGCGACGAGCTTTACCGCCGCCTCAACCCCGACCACCAGCCCACGACCTGGGGCTTCCGCCTCTGCAACGGCGGCGGCCAGCAGCAGATCACCGTCCTCCTCCCCAACCCCCACCTCGACGCCCACCAGAACTACGAAAACCAACCCAACTGGACCCGCCTATACCTCTGGGACCGGCTACGGGAGAAGTACCTATCTCAGGGCAAGGACCCGACGGATCGGACGGCAGCAGGGTTTTGGCACGGGTGACGCCCTCGTGTCCGATGTGCATACCTACCAGAACCCGCCGATCCCCTCAATCAGTCTGTTTCTGGCGTACACGTTCACTTGCCCTACCCGTTGGCCCGGTCAGATCCAGCATGCGCTGCCGTGACTGTTAGGGCACGGTCGTCGAGATTCTGTGAGTGTTCTCTGTTGGCGTTTCCTCGACGATGGTGTCTGATCGCAAGCCTCTGTTGAAAACGCCAGGTGCCAAGGACACGTGCCGGGCCCAATTCATCATCACTTTCACGTTGGCTTCGGCGGTGCTCTGTTTCCAATCGGCGTTCATTTTACGCTTCAAATCGGTAGCGATATCCTTTTGTGATCGCCCAGCATTTTGATAGGTTTTCAAAATCTCCACAAACGCGGCAAAACAGGGCATTGCAAGTGCTCTCTCCGCGAACATGGCATGTCGTTGATCCTTGTCTCTGACGAACGTTATTAATTCTAGGGTCATGGTCAACCGATGGCGTCTCCTCCTAACCAACCCGAGTTGCTCCAAGTCCGCTAGCGCCTTACTTCTCATGGAAGGCGATATGCCCTGCCAATCGATTATCTTTGTTCCTTCGAAAGCGTCGATTACCCTACTTCCCACCGTGACTATGGCGTTGAACTGCACGGACGGAACTGCTATTCCGCTCTTGCCTCTGCCTTGAAGGATCTGGCGTTGACGCAACGTAGTTGCTGGCGAATAATATTCTATTGTCCCGTCGGTTTTATTGTAAGTGGCCAAATCTGCAACGTCCATCCATCCGCCAAACGTGCGCGCGTACAGATTCCAAGTGGCTGGGGCAGCGGAAATATATGGACATTGGTCTTGAAGCAGCACACCAACTTGGTCGATGGTCAGGGTGTGCTCGACTTCTAGCGCGCCTAACAGGCGCGAAACCAAGCGATTGCGCCGCAGTTTTTCTTTCAGATGTTCCCTAAACGTTTCTTCAAACGTTTTACCTTCCACCGGCTTGGACAATTGCAAAACAACCATGTCGTTGTCGATCGTGGCTAAGCTGAGTAGGCGCATTTCTCTGATCAATGTGTAGAACGCGTTGCTTGTGAGCCCCACTCTTTGGCGCCACTCGTCGACGGTCATAGAGCCGGCAGCCTGAGCGAGTGCCTCGGTGTGTTTGAACACAGGCCCAGCATTGTTGTGGAGGATATAATTCTCTTGTACAGGCAGGAGGCCAACGTTGAGATAATCCCTAAAGATGTCCCAATAAATGTCGTATTTAGGCCCGATCCGAACCATCAAACGCGCGTCCACCAGACTTTGAACGATTTCAGGATTGAAATCTTCGCCGATTTCCGAAGCCCCAACCGGTGCTAATCTCGCAATCCCCCGTAGCGTTTCTTCTTGCTCAGCCGACAATCCTTGGAGGTCATTAAGAAATAATTGCTCAACATTTAGTAAACTGTCAGCGATGTGTTGTTGGCTGACTCCACGCTCTCGCTGAGATTTTACGTGAGCGCAAAGCTTTTTCAAAAGCCATGGATATCCTTGAGAAAACTCAGACAGGAAAAAGCGCAAGTCTTTTCGCACAGGAGCTTTCAACTCCTCACGGAGCCGATCCAACAACGCGTTGCTCTCGGCTTCGGAAAACGGTTCCAACCTGATGGGTTGGCTGCCATTAGAGATCATGTCCCTGATTTGGTAAGGGAAGTCGTTCGTGTAGCCAATCAGGTCGGTTTTCCATGAAAAGCCAAGCACAATATTTGTTTGTCTGTCTAAAACCTTTGCAAACAAATCTCTGACACGTAGTATGGTATCTTGCATTGCGAAAATATTCTCGAATTGATCGAAGAATATGAAAAGTAATTTGTTATGGTGCTCTAGTGCAGCGCCCAGGTTCAATAAGGCGTCCACCGCTCCGTCAAATCCCGTTATGAGCTTAGCGGCTGTGTCAATCTCGGACTGCGCACCCGAAGTACTGTTGGTCTTGCGTAAAGTATAATCCAGCGCTTGGAGCACAAACTGAGAAGATGATGCTGTCCGAGAATCGATCGCTACCGCTGAATGGCCTTCTCGTTGTAATTGATTGACGCATGCTAACACCAACGAGCTTTTGCCCCATCCAGAATTGCCTTCAAAGACCACGCCGCGGGCGGCAACCTGTTTTTCGATGATCTGGTTGGCCAAAATCTTAAGCTGATTCAACCCGTATTCTCGGCCTATGAAGTGCTCGGGGGATGCCGGAAATTGGTATTCGAAACAAGAGGAACTTCCTCTGACTTCCACGATATGTTCGGAACGTGCTTCTGACAGGTGTTCAATGTCGAGTGGTCGACGGTCGGTTTGAATGATGTTGAAATCTTTGATTTCGGAATGGAGATCGGTAATAAACTCAATCGTTTCATGATTGGTGACTAATTCGCCAGTATTGTCGAAGATCATCAAAGAGTCTGCGATATGAGATCCGGGAAGCACTACAAATTGTACTGCGAAGCATCCTCGATCGGTATACAAGATAGTGTAATCTCCGGGGGTACCGGTGCTTGGATCAACAGCATCTGCAAATACGTCTGGTCGCACAACCATGTTACTGTCATGCATAAATTCCAGCACCTGGTTTTCCTGTATTAATCTAACCGTGAACTCAGTATTAGTTTCGCAATGCTCTCTATAGAAGCCCAAAGCGTGACTGTTGATGCTCGGTATTGCTACAAAAATGCCTTGGCATCTGCGGTCTTTGAACCAACGGGTCATATATTTGCCAAAGAATTCTTGGAGTTGCGGGGAGGAGATTGGCGTGTCATAGCATTTGCATTCGGCGTATAGCGGAATGCCTGTGACGATGGCCTTGCCTTCTATGTCGATCTCCATACCGGCATAGTTGACGTTGGGTATATCGCCTATTTCATAACCGTTTTTGGCGAGTACTTCCGCCATCAGGTGTTCGAAAAGTTTTCCGCGGGCGTTCGCCCTAGCTTGGCGTGAATGGCCTCCTGCCAAAATCTTCAACCTGGACATGACGTGCTCCTGCAGGAGTAGATGCGATAATCTTTCGGGGTTCGACCGAGCGATCGGGCTGGCGACCCGACAAGTTCCCTCCAATCATGGTCAAAACATCCAAGCGATTTTACTTTCAGAGAACGAGACGGGTCAATGGCCATAGATCGTTGCAAATTGGGTCGTGTCTGGTGGGCAAGTGTGCTTTCAGATCGCAAGCAGCTATTTCTAACGGCCGGGCGCGCGTTGACGTAGGAGGATCGGTCCGGGGAACCCAACGCCTTGCCGCCGCTTCGGGGGGTACAATCGGCGCAAACCCTCCTGTTTGCGCCTCCATGCCAGCATCCGGCTCGCCACATCATCCACGCCGGCCTGGAATCCTTCTACCCTGTAGTGGAGCAGCTGGATAACGCCGCGCTCCATCGCCTGTCAATTTTGGTGGCCACTGCCGTGCGCCAGCGTCCTGCGGGGGTCATAGTCCGTCCCCCCTTGGATCAAACCCGCGCCTTATTTGGCGCCATCAACCCCCTTGACATATAGCGAACGCCTGTTCCATAATGATTACCGTCAGGTGAAATTCGCTTCAGCCAGAGCCATACGGTCGTTCACGGCCAACTGGTTAGCGTCAAAATCGCAAACCCGGTCCTCCGACTTACCGGGACCGCCGCCGTTCCCACCCGGGAAACTCGCCGGCGCGGTCTCAACGGCCACAGGAGACGCCACTATCCTGGGAGATGCGGCATCCGGCCCTCGCGGCCACTGTCGCAGTGATCCGAAACAGGGGTTAAATCTTGCGTACCACCCCCGGCCGTGGGGCTAACCAACGACCACCAGGCTCTGGCAGAACGAAACGAAAATCACCGGACGCAAACCCTGACGGCAGCAAGCAACCGGCAATATCAACCTCCTCGGGAGAAATCGCCTTGCATCGAACCTGAACCAGCCATCCAAAAACCCAATCATGATGCTTTTCGGCCGCGTCTCGGGGTAAAATCGCGGTATTCGCTCCGCATTCGCCAGATACTTACCCCATGACGACGCAGACTTGCCACATCATCCACGCCGATCTGGATGCCTTCTACGCGGCCGTGGAGCAGCTGGACAACCCTGAGCTCCGTGGTCTGCCCGTGCTGGTGGGCGGCCGGCCCGAGGGTCGGGGTGTGGTGGCCACGGCGTCCTACGAGGCGCGGCGGTTTGGCGTGCACTCGGCGATGCCCATGGCGACCGCCGTGCGCCAGTGTCCCGATGGCATCATCGTGCGCCCCCGCTTCGACCGCTACCGCGAGATGTCCGGCCTGGTAATGGGTATCTTCCGCGACGTTACCGAGGTGATCCAGCCCGTGTCCCTGGACGAGGCCTACCTCGATGTCACCGAGGCCGCCGCGAACCGCTCGCCCATTGCCATCGCCATCGATATTAAGGAGCGTGTTTCCGCCGAGACCGGCCTCACCGTCTCCGTGGGCCTGGGCTCCGGCAAGACCGTCGCCAAGATCGCGTCGGACCTCCAGAAGCCCGACGGCCTCGTCGTTGTACCTACCGGCCAGGAGGCCGACTTTCTGGCTCCCCTGGCCGTGGGCAAGTTGGTGGGCGTGGGCCCCAAGTCCGCCGCGCGCCTCCACGACGAGGGCGTGGACACCATCGGCCAGCTGGCCACCATGCCCGAAGCCTGGTTCGCCCGCCACTTCGGCAAGCGCGGCGACAGCATCCGCGACCGGGCCCGGGGCATAGACCGCGACCCGGTGAACACCTCCCGCGAGGCCAAGTCCATCAGCGCCGAGACCACTTTCGCCGAGGACCTTCCCGGCAACTCGGAGGACGAGCGCGCCGAGCTTCGGGCCATCGTGGAGCGGCTGTCGGGACGGGTTGCCCGCTCCCTGCCCGGCAAGGGCCTGGTGGGCCGCACCGTCACCGTCAAGCTGCGCCTCTCCGACTTCACCACCTTCACCCGTCAGACCACGCTGCCGTCACCCACCGACGACGAAGCGGCCATCGTCGCCACCGCATGGATGCTGCTGGAACGAGAGCTGGCTCCCGACCGCGCCTTTCGCCTCCTGGGCGTGGGCGTCTCCGGCTTCACCCAAAAGGAGGGCCCCGACGAAACGCCGGAGCCCGTGGTCGCCCAGCAACGGCTGATCCTCTAGGATCCTCCGCCCGACCCGTCATTGCGAGCGCAGCGCGGCAATCTCGCCGCCCCTGACGCGCCTCTCGCGTCCTACCCCTTGAAGTGCCCGGTCACCGGCTGGTGGCCGGCGTTCGCCTCGTAGGGCTCCTCGCGGTACAACGCCATCTGCTTCATGATCGGTATGTCCTGGATGGAGAACAGGATGGCCTCGTCGCCCGAGTTGTTGGCGTGCTCGTGCCACACCCACGGCGGCACCACGAAGAAGTCGCCCTCGGTCCAATCGAACCGCTTGCCGTCGATGACGCTGTGGCCCTCGCCCTTGTACACCTGGTACACCGCGCAACTGGTCTGGCGATGCGCTCGCGTGGCGATGCCCGGCCGGATCATCTGCGCCCAGCAGGTCATCGTCCGCAGCACCGGTCCGCCGGTCATCGGGTCGCTGAACTCCATCGCCACGTCGTCGAAGGGGCTGGCGTCCACCTCGGCCAGCTGGTGCAGCGCCTCGTGGGTCTTGTCCCATTTGTAGTGCCACAGCGCCGAGTAGGGCGCGCTCGGTTCCTCCCACGCCGGCCGCAGCGCGCCCGACGCGAACTTGCGCTCCGACTCGGCCACGCCGACGATGGGCTGCTGATCCTCGGGGTAGGCCTCGTAGAAATTGGCCCGCAGGTACCGCACCAGCGGTACGTCCAGCCCGTCCAGCCAGACCATCGGCTCTTCGCCCTCGTTGTTGTGGTCGTGCCACGTCCACGACGGCGTCAGCACCAGGTCGCCCGGCTCCATGTAGCACTTGTCGCCTTCCACCGTGGTGTAGGCGCCCGTGCCCTTCAGCACCCATCGGATCGCCGTGGGCGTATGCCGGTGCGCCGGCGCGTTTTCGCCGGGCAGCAACAGTTGCAGGGCGGCCGTGATGGTGTGGGTTGTTCCCCGGTCCAGCCCGGGCGTTGCCAGTCGCAGGGTCCGCCGTTCCACGTCCCGGTCCGGCGTCACCAACTCGCCGCTCTTCATCACCAGCGGCTCGACCTCGGACCAGCGCCACAGGTAGGGCTCCATTTCCGGCATCGGCTGGCCCTCGCCCTGCAACCAGCCCGGCTTGACCTGGACCCGGCCGGCGGTTTCGTAATACTGTCGCTCGTCCTCCGTGTTGAACCGTTCGATTGTCGCCATGTCGGTACCTCCTCGGTTCGGTTACGCGCGTCGTTTGGCGCGATTGTAATCTCGATCCTCCCGCGTGTCATTCGCCGAGATACGAGATAGTCGAATCGACGTTGGAATAGGGTGTTACAATCGGCCGCAGACCCCCAATCCCATTGCCCAGTCGAGGAGAATCATGGCCAGATTGCCCGTAGTAACCAGGGACGCGGTGCCCGAAGAGTTCCGCGCAGCCTTCGACGAGCTCACCAAGGACACCGGCGGGACCATCACCGGCGGCCCCTATTCCATCGCGATCAACAGCCCCGAGATGGCCCAGCGGCGCAGCCACCTCACCGGCTACCTGCGCTTCGAGAGCACCTTCCCCAAGCGCATCCAGGAACTGGCGATCCTGGCCACCGCCCGCAATTTCGACTGCCCCTACATCTGGAATGCCCACGCTCCGGCCGCCCGCAACGAAGGCGTCAGCGACGCGCTGGTCGACGCCATCCGCGACCGGCAGGCCCTCCCTGCGATGGCCGACGATGAGCGCGCCATCGTCAACTTCTGCAACGAGTTCTACGCCAACCACCGGGTGTCAGGCTCAACCTTCCAGATCGCCCTGGAACAGTTCGGCGCCCAGCACCTGGTTGAGATCACCGCGCTCATGGGCAACTACGCCCAGACCGCCTTCTTCCTCAACGCCTTCGAGGTTGAGCTCCCCGCCGACCGCACCGAGCCCGTGCTGCCCGTGTCTTGACCCCGGCTGTCATTGCGAGCGCAGCGTGGCAATCTCGTCGCCGAAGACGCCGCCATCTCGACCAAGCAGGTGACCATTGCGCGTCCCGATCATCGGAGGCAGTGGCTTCATCGGCCGCTATGCTTCCCGGCGTCTTGCGGATACGGCCGGTCACACGGTCTTCAGCACTTTTAACTCGCGGCCGCCGGCTGACGACGGCGCGTCCTGGCATCGCGTGGAAATTACCAACGATGCGGATCTGGACGCGCTGTTCCGGTCTTTGGAACCCGAGGTGGTGGTGCATCTGGCCGCCATGGCCGACGTCGGTACGGCGGAGCGCAATCCCGATGTCGCCACGGCGGTCAACGTGACGGCGACCGAGACCATCGCCCGCCGGTGCGAACGTCACTCCGCCCGTCTCATCTTCGTGTCCACAGAGTACGTGTTCGATGGCCAAAACGGTCCGTACGATGAGGACGCGACGCCAGCGCCGACCACCCAGTACGGCCGGACCAAGCGGCAGGCGGAGCAGGCCGTGGCAACCCTGGCGTCCCGGTCGTCCGTCCTCCGCACCAGCATCGTCTACGGCTGGCCGGCCCCGGGACGGCGCAATTTCGTCCCGATGTTGGTGGCGCGCCTCCACGACGAAGAACCCTACCATGCGCCCACGAACGTGTACCGCTCTCCGGTATACGTCGAGCATCTCGTCGACGGGATCACCCGTTTGGTCGAAACGGAACACGCCGGCATCCACCACGTAGCCGGCGCCGATTGGGTGTCCATGTACGACTTCGCCTTCGCTGTCGCCCGGGAGTTCGGTCTGGATACCAGCCTGGTCATCCCGGCCTCCGACCCCACGGACGACCGATTGGGTCTGGACGGCGCCCGCACGACAGCAGTGCTGGACATCCCTCGCCGGGGGCTTGCTGAGGGCCTCGCCGCCATGCGGGACACCTCACCGGACCAACCAGACTAGCTTCCGCTGGCGTCTGCTGGTGCGGGCGGCTTTCTCGCCGCCGCCAGGAACAGCGCGGCAACAACGGCAACCGCCGCGAGGGCGAGGAACGCTCCCTGGTAGGTTCCGGTCCGGTCGAACACCACCGCGGAGGCCAGCGGGCCAATCGCGAATCCCACCACCTGCGCCGCCCGGCTCACGCCGAAGATGCTCCCCAGGGAATTCCGACCGTAGTAGCCAGCCCACAGTATGGGCGCCAGCGTGTTGATGCCCGTGCCTACGATGCCCTGCAGCACGGCGAACAGGTAGGTCTCCGGCAGGTTGTCGGCGCGCATGAGCACCCACATGCTCACCGCACCCAGCAGGTAGGCAAGGATCAGCAAAAGCTTCGGCGACGCGCGTTCCGACAGCAGCCCGAAGGCTACCGCCGACAGCGCTCCCGAGATCGACATTACGCTCACCGCCGCAACCGCTGCGCCGGCGCTCAGCCCCTGCTGAGTCAGGTGCGGCACCAAGTGCAGTCCGATCCCGGAGGTTGCCGTGGCCGCCAGGAACAGGGATAGCAGTATCAACCAGAAGGTGGGTGTCCTGATTATGGCTGACAGCGCGATGTCCCGCGCATCGCCGGACGTTGGGGGTTGATCCGGCGCAGGGGTTGGCTCTCCGCCATCGACCGCCAGACCCAGGTCCTCCGGCTGTCGCCGCACCACCAGCAGCGCCGGGAGTGTGCCCACCACCAGCATCACCCCGGCCAGCATCACCCACGCAGCGCGCCAGTCCCAGGTGGAGATCACCAACTGCACCAGGGGCGCCATGACAATCACGCCGCCGGAACTGCCGAGCATGACCAAGCCGGTCGCCCGCCCCCGGTACCTGGCGAACCATTTGCCCGCGGTCACCGCCGCGCTCACCTGTATCAACCCCTGGTCGGCGATGCGGATTGCGGTGAACGCAACGTAGAACGCTGCCAGCGCCTGGGCGAAGGAAAGGTATAGGCATCCGGCCACCACCACCAGTCCCCCGGCTGCCAGCGTTACCCGCGCCCCGAACCGGTCAACGGCCCGCCCGGTGAACGGGGCCAGTCCCGCGCCCAGAACGGCTCCCAGGCTGGTCGCGCCGGCAACCTCGGTGCGGTTCCAGCCGAACTCCTGGCTCATGGGAACCACGAACACCGTCAGGATGCTGATCGCCGTGGCCGCGTTGGCGAACGACATGCCCGACGCGGCGGCGACCACCCACCATCCGTAGTAGGTGCGGCTGAACGCGGACCTCACGCGATCAATGCGCCAAACCGGCGCAAACCGGCGCGCGTCGGCAACTGACGAATAGCGGCTTCATCAGGCCCTCCCTTGGCTAAGCAAGATACCCAGAAGTCCATTGCCGTCATACGATATGGCGCTGCGGAACTCGGCGACTTCGGGGCTGGCGCAACCCAGCCACGCCAACCGCGAGCCGCTTCGAACCTCTGTGATATGATTGCCGCGACGACGGGCCAGCGCCTTTAAGTTGGCACTCGCCCGTTACTGCTACCTCACTCACACCGGAAAAACGGAGGCTTGATTATGCCCTTTGGAGGCAATGACTGGCACGCGCTCCGACACGAAGAAAGCCTGGAGCCCGACATACCCATCTGTGATCCCCACCACCACTTCTGGGACTACCGCACCGAGCGGATTCCCTATCAGCGCTATCTGCTCCACGAGCTCGCCGCAGACATCAACAGCGGACACAACGTGACCTCCACCGTGTTTGTGGAAGCCCGCTCCATGTACCGTACCACCGGGCCCGAGGAGCTGCGGTCCGTCGGTGAGGTGGAGTTCGTGCAGGGATTGGCAGCGGCCTCCGCCAGCGGCCTGTACGGCCCGGGTCGTGCCGCCGCATCCATCGTGGGCCACGCCAACCTCAACCTGGGCGACGGCGTCAGGCCGGTGCTGGAGGCCCTCCAGGCGGCCAGCCCCAACCGCTTCCGCGGCATCCGCCACTCCGTCACCTGGGACCCGCATCCGGAGGTCGAAAACACCGCGGCCCACCGCAGCGGGAACCAGATGTCCAGCGACAACTTCCGCGCCGGCGCCCGCGTTCTCGCCAGCATGGGCCTGACCCTGGAAGGGTGGATGTACTTCCCGCAGATGTTCGAGCTGGCAGAGTTCGCCAAGGCGGTGCCGGATCTGACCATCATCCTGAACCACATCGGCGGCCTGCTGCGCGTCGGTCCCTACTCCGACAGCGACGAGACGCTGGCGATCTGGCGGCAGGGCATCGCCGCCGCCGCCGAGTGTCCCAACGTCGTCATCAAGCTGGGCGGCATCGGCATGCCCCGCACCGGCTTCGACTGGCACGAAAGGGAGGTTCCCGCAAGTTCTGAAGAGCTGGCCAGTGATATGGCGCCGCTGGTGAACTACTGCATCGAGCAGTTCGGCCCCGACCGCTGCATGTTCGAGAGCAACTTCCCGGTGGACAAGGTGTCATACTCGTACAACGTCATGTACAACGCCTTCAAGCGTCTGTCCAAAGACTACTCTCCCACCGAACGCGCCGCGATGTTCCACGACACGGCGGTACGGGTGTACAGCGTGGACGAGAGCTAGCCAACGACCGTAAATCGCGCGCGTTCCCGAGGCTGGGGCGACCGTCGAGGTCGCTCCAGCCTATGTTATGATTTTCGGGCCAATTTCCTGAGCGCTATTGTTAACTGAAACATAGTCCACCCTGGGGGATAGCAATATGTCTCCAAACAGTTCTATATTCCGCAAGCGTTGGCCCGCCCTGGTGGCGGTGGCGGTGTTCCTCGCCGTTGCGCTCGCCGCCGGTTCCATGTTCATCGTCAACGACCGCGCGCAACCGGTCCAGGAAGTAACCGCCGAGCGGTTGCAACCCGACCTGACCGACCCGGGGCTGTACGCTGACCCGCCGGCTCCGGCTGCGGCTGCGGCGATCAGCGAGCCCAACGGTCCGAGCCTGCCGCCCGCACCCGAGCCTGCCGTTGCAGAGCCTAACCACCCCGACGCCGGTGTGAATCAGGTCGTTCCCAAGGGCTCAGGCGCGCTCGCCGACTGGATGGCGGACCGTCCCGACGAAATGGGACCTTTCGGCAGCCTGGACATCTTGGCCGCTGACGATCTAGACGTCGAGTGGATGCTATACCAGGCGGTGGAAAAGGACGTGATGACCCAGGCTGCGGCTGACGTGTTCCGCACCTGGTTCGACCAGCGCCCATCCTTTGACGAAGCACCCGAACTCCTGAACCTTCCCCCGTCGCACATTGAGCGTCCCGGCGACGGCACAGGCGGGTCAATCAAATCATACTAGCGCGGCCACAAGCCCCCGCACCGGAGCAAATGAGTTGAATACGGCAATGAGGTTACTCAAAGTCATTCCCGTCCTGTTGACGGTCACTATATTTGCTGCAGCCGTAAGCAGCATCGTTCCCGCCGAAGCTCAGAGCACCGCCGCGCCGCCCACCAACATCCGTGCCGTCAACGGGTTCAACCCTGGGGAGGTGACTATCGCCTGGGCTTCGGCTCACGGGGCCACGCACTACCGTGTGGGCTGCGTTAACATGGATCGCGACTACCTTCAAGCCAAAGCCAGCAACACCGGCAATTGGCGGCAGGCTTTTGTCTATGTGGACGTGGACGCACCGAACGTGAGCGTCGACCGCCCTACTTACACCCTGTATGGCATGCAGGAAGGGGCCTACCACGCGTGCACCGTCCTAAGCAATAGCTTGCGCTACGGCCAGCCCACGTGGCCGGGGCCCCCCTACTGGCAGTACCTGACGGTCGCCAACCATGGCGGCTCGTGTCCCGTCGCCGCGCCGGTTCCGCAAATTGACAGATCGAGGCCGCTCACCATCGCGGAAATCTCGCGTGTGATCCGTCCCGCTCTCGTACACGTAACCGGGCTGGATAACGAGGAGCAAGAGCCGACAGGCTTCGGGTCAGGCTTCATTATCCGCTCCGACGGACTGATGATCACCAATCGCCATGTGGTGGATGACAGCGAGACGATAACCGCCCGCCTGGAAACTCCCGAAGGCGAGCTGTTGGAGTTCAGCGGCCGGGTGCTGGGCAAGGGCATATTGACTGACCTGGCAGCGGTTCAACTCAACTCCAACCGAGCATTTAACACGGTGCCGTTGGCGGATTCGGACACTATCGCCTACGGCGATGAGGTGACGGCGTGGGGTTTCCCGTTGAGCAATACCATCGGCACGAGTCCCACACTGACCAAGGGAATTATATCCGGACCGATCCGTTTTTTCGAGGATACCGAGTATGTGCAATCTGACGCGGACATAAATCCCGGGAACAGCGGTGGACCTCTCCTTGACCGTTATGGCCGCGTGACAGGCGTTAACACCTTCGTGTATTCCTACGGGGTAGGAGAAAACGACTCTACCAGGGCTCCTGGATTAAGTTTTTCCGTGGCCAGCAACGAGATAACCGACCGTCTGACTACGTATTTGGCGGGAGGACCGGAGAAAGCTACGTATCGCAACCTACGGTATGAATACGGTTACAGCATGAACATCCCCAAGGGATGGTTTCTGAGGGGTGAGGGCGGCGCACGGGTGACAAGTCAATTCAGTGCATTCGCAGCTTACGGTGAGGAGCGTCTCGCAGATATTCTTACGCTAAAGTTGATCGAGCCTTATCTGGACCCCAACAGAGAACTGGCCATCCTCACGGGCGGTTATTGGATCGTCTTGCTCCCTGCGATTGCGGAGGACTGGCACTTGTTTGAGCCGGTGTCTGCCCCTCAGTTAGTCAGCATCGGCGGCCAGATCTTTGCCCATATGGAATACCGCTACCAGACTGACGAAGAGGAATGTGTCCTCCGCGAAGTCGCTCTGGTCAGCATTTCGTCAAGCTTCCCAAACAAGCCCTACGGGTTCATAACCACCGGCGCGATCTGCGAGGAAGTCCTGCCAACTTACACCGCGGAGCGAAATACCATCCTCTACAGTTTCCGCCCCTAACCGAACCAGAACGCAGTACAAGCGCTTAGGGCCGCCGTTGACGAGCGGCCTTTTCGTTGGCTCGACCCGGCCAGTGTTACAATCCCCGCCGGGAACATGGTTTCCCAATTCCCACAGCAGTTGGACACGATGCGCTTCCAAACCCCCACTGGACAGGCGGCGCTCATCAGGAGGTTGGGTTTGGCAATGGACCCCCAGCGCTTCCCGCCAGAGTTCTTCCAGCGTGAGGACGATACCAACGACGCCGAGTTCTTCACCATGCCCCGCCTGGTCGTGCATATCGACGACGGGGCCATTGTGGCCGTGGGTCGGCTCTTCCAGCAGCTGATACCGGAAAACGCGGAGGTGCTGGACCTCATGAGCAGCTGGCGCACCCACTGGCCCGAGGAGCACCCGCGTCAGCGCATCGTCGGCCTGGGCATGAACGCCGCCGAGATGGCCGACAATCCGCAGCTGAGCGAGTACCTGCTCAAGGACATCAACGCAGACCCATCCCTGCCCTTCGAGGACGCATCCTTCGACGCCGTGGTCATCACGGTGTCCGTGCAATATCTGACCCAGCCGGTGATCGTTTTCTCTGAAGTCTCCCGTATCCTCCGGCCCGGCGGCGTGTTCATCGTCACCTTCTCCAACCGCTGCTTCCCCACCAAGGCGGTGCGGGTCTGGCGCTCCAGCAACGACGAGGACCACGTCGAGCTTGTGTCCTCCTACATGCAGCACGCCGGCGGTTTCAACGGGGTGCGCGGCGGCATCGCGAACCCCGATATGGCGCCGCCGGGAGACCCGCTGTTCGCGGTGTTTGCCTACAAGGAAACAGACCCAGAGGGCAGGGAGAGGTAGTGATACACTGATAGGAAGATTTCACCGAGGTATCACAATGAGCGGCGTCTTTGTATACTGGGACCATTCAAACATATTCCACGAGGCGCAACGGATTGCGGAAGAAACAGAGGGTACTCCGGGAGCACGCTATCTGGTACGGATCCATTTTGAAAACCTGCTCAGGCTAGCCCGTGCTGATCGACCGTTGGCCAAGGCTTTGGCCGCAGGTTCAGTACCGCCCGAAATGCGGGCTCTTTGGAATCGGCTGGAGAATCAAGGAATAGAGGTTCGCTTGTTTGACCGTGGCGAAGCCGGGCGCGGTGAGCAAGATATGCCCGACCGAATTCTTCAGTTGCGTATGCTGGAGGATGCGTTGGACTACAACGGCAATGCTGGTACTGTGGTCCTATTGACCGGCGATGGAGCCGGCTATAGCGAGGGGCAGGGCTTCCACAGCACGTTGGCACGCATGCACACGCGCGGTTGGAAGGTGGAGGTCTTGTCGTGGCTTCAATCCTGCAATCGGGGTATGCGCTCATGGGCGGAGCAAAACGGGATTTTCGTTCCCCTCGACGATTTCTACGACGCGATAACTTTCAGAGAGCCATCCCGAGAGGGGCATGAATTCGCCTCACGGCGCGATGCGACGCCGCTGGATTTGACGAGTCGGGAGATGGCGTGATGACCACATACGGCGTCGCCTTGTCCCCAATGTGAATCGGGTCCAAGGACTTTGAGCGCCGGAAATTTCGCAGCGGTGAACGAAAGTTCATCCCTTCAATGGCGCCGGACGGTAGCGGTTGACTATTGGCAACCGCCGGTCTTTTCCAAAGGCCCGCGGGGTGATCTTCACTCCAGGCGGCGCCTGCCGGCGTTTGTACTCGTTGCGGTCAACTGCGGCAATCACCTGCCGCACCCATTCGGGACGGTGTCCCATCGCCACCATGTCGGCGTACCCGTAGTCCTCCTCGACGTATGCCCTGATGATCGGGTCCAGCAGATCGTAGGGAGGCAGCGTGTCCTGGTCGGTCTGGTCGGGGCGCAACTCCGCGCTGGGTGGTTTGTCCAGCACGGCTTGGGGGATCAGCGGCAGCCTGTTGCCCGTCCGTTCATTACGCCATTTACACAGCTCATAAACCAGGGTTTTGGGCACGTCCTTGAGCACCGCGAAACCGCCGGCCATGTCGCCATAGAGCGTTGCGTAACCCATGGCCATCTCACTCTTGTTCCCGGTGGTCAATACCAGCCAACCGAACTTGTTGGAAATGGTCATCAGGACGTTGCCGCGGACACGCGCCTGCACGTTTTCCTCGGCGACATTGGCTTCCGTGCCGGCAAAGTGCGCCGCCAGCATCTCGGTGAAGGCATGATGCGCCGGCTCTATGGGGATGCGCCACAGGCTGATCCCCAGGTTGTCCGCCAGTTCCTGCGAATCCGCGACGCTGCCCTCCGAGGAGTAGCGCGACGGCATCGTAACGCCGACAACGTTCTCCGAGCCGAGCGCGTCCACTGCCACCGTGGCTGTCAGCGCGGAGTCGATGCCGCCCGAGAGCCCGATGAGAGCGCGGCCAAACCCCGACTTGCGCACGTAATCGCGGGTGCCCACCACCAGGGCCTGGTACACCTCTTCCGTATCGTCCAACGACCGGCACAACAGTGGGGGCGCCTGCTGGCGGTCCGAAAGGCGATTCTCCGACACTTTCGTCACGCGGGCCGGCCCCACCTCGCTCAGGATCTGGGGGTTCTCCTTGCGGGCCCGAGGGTCTCGCAACCGCTGCCGGAACACCGATTCCACGTTCAGGTCGGCCACGATCAGGCTGTCCTCGAAGGCCGGCCCACGGGCGATCACCGCTCCGTCCGGGGAGCAGATGACGCTGGCTCCGTCAAAGACCAACTCGTCCTGGCCGCCCACCGCGTTGAGGTAGGCGACAAATACGCCGTGGTCGGCGGCGCGCGTGGCGATCATCCGCTCGCGCTGTCCGGCCTTGCCGGCGTGGAACGGCGACGCGTTGATGTTTACGATCACCTCGGCGCCAGCCTCGCGCTGCACGGCAATCGGGCCCATCGGGTACCAGAGGTCCTCGCAGATGCCGACGCCCACCGAGGTTCCGTTGATGACGTAGACCGGGCATTCCTCGCCGCGCCGGAAATACCGGTCCTCGTCGAAGACTCCGTAGTTTGGCAGGTACATCTTGTGGTACCAGTCCAGGATACGCCCGTCGTTGATAATCGCGGCGGCGTTCGCAACGTCGTTGCGGCCGGTGATGATGTCGGGGCAACCCACGAACGCGGCGATCCCGCGCGTGGCCGCAGCTATTCGTTCCATCGCGACAGCGCAGTCGGACAAAAACGACGGTTTGAACAGCAAATCTTCCGGCGGATATCCGGTCACCGCCAGTTCCGGGAAAGCCACCACATCCGCGTGTCGCGCTCGCGCATCCTCGACCAACTCGATGATCCGCGCGGTATTGCCGGGAATATCACCGACGGTGGGGTTGAACTGGGCCAGCGCCAGGCGGAGCGATCTCTGCATCGCAGTATTATAACTTAGGCGCAGAATGGGGCCGGTCGGGTTCCTGCTATAATTCGGCGGTATTTCGGTCGGGGTTCAGGGACGCCGGCCAGTGGGCCGACGTGATCTTGTGAACCTGGTTTCCGTTCATCGCTGCTGCAGATCCCAGCCGGCCGATCGGATCGGCCGCTCCCGTCGCCGGATCGGCTGCTCCCGTCGCCATTGATGCGCGCGCTGCAGATCCGCACCGCGAGGGCCACTCCCTTCTACTACGGATGGGTGATCCTGGGCCTGTCGGGCATCGCATCGTACTCATCCCGACCCCTCATGTCCGTCGCGGTGTTGACGGTGTTCGTGGTACCCATGTCCGAGCAATTCGGCTGGACCCGAGCCCAGTTCGCCGGAGCGGTCAGCCTGGGCGGCGTGCTGGGGGTTGTCGCCGCTCCCCTGGTGGGGGCGGTGCTGGACCGTTACGGCGCCGGCATGGTGGTCGGAATATCATCGGGGATCGCCGGATTGTGCGCCGTCGCCCTCGGGGCGGTGAGCCATATCTGGCTGTTCTACCTGGTGTACGTGCCGGGCCGGATGGTGTTCGCCAGCCCGCTGGAGCTGGGCACTTCGGTGGCGGTCAGCAACTGGTTCATCCGTCGTCGCCCCTTTGCGTTGGCGCTCAACCATGTGTCGCAGGGATCGGGACTGGCAATCATGCCGTTGGCGGCGCAAGCGATCACCGGGGCCTGGAGCTGGGGCACGGCATGGTACGCCCTCGGCGCCTGGACCGTCGCGGTGGGTGTGGTTCCCGCCATGCTGCTGATGGCCCGGCGGCCGGAGGATCTGGGACTCGAACCGGATGGGGGCAGTAAACCCCGCTCCGATGGCCGGCAAAGGAACTCTGCACGCCGGCCTCTCGGCGTCCAGGACGAGATCAACTTCACCCTCCGCCAGTCCACGAGGACCCGCGCTTTTTGGCTCATGGTGCTATTCTCCTTCGCCAGCTTCATAGTGCAAGCTGGCGTCTCGCTGCACCAGGTGCCGCACTTCGTCGACCAGGGAGTACCGGCCTCCGTCGCCGTATGGACCGCCAGCACCTTCGCCATATCCCAGGTTCCGGCGAGCATCTTTTGGTCGGCGGCATCGCAACGGTCGGCGGCCCGGTTCATCATGCTGGCTTCAGGTTTGGTGGTGTCCTGCGGAGCCGTGGCCACGGCTTTCGCCAGCAGCATCACCATGGGTGTAGTGGGAGCGTTCATCCTGGGGTTCGGGGTGGGCGGACTGCACATCATCGGCCGCCTGATCTGGGCCGACTATTTCGGGAGACTGCACCTGGGAGCAATCCGCGCGTGGGGGTTGGCGGCGCAGGTGGGCGGGCAAGCGCTGGGTCCCATCGCCGCGGGCCTCGCAGTGGACCGGACGGGCAGCTACCAGGGAGTGTTCCTGGCCTTCGGCATTAACCTTGCGGCGGTCTCCCTGCTGATGCTGATCGCAACGCGTCCGGGACGCGACGCCGCGGACGGCGGGCAGCGCATCGCGCCGGCAGAATAGTCCTGGCAATCTCGTTCCCGCTGGTGCCCGCGGTCTCAATCGCAGCGAGCGCGCCCACGTGACAACGTTCAACCGCCACCACACGGTTGCCTGTTCCTTTCTTCTACTCCCAGGAGCGTAGGCGGATAGTCTCACTGGCATCCATGTCGGCCTGCGCTTCGTCCGGCTGGTCGTTGAACAGGTAAGACAGCGACCGCCGCGAATAGTAGTTGTCGTCGTCCGGGTCCAGCCGGATCGCTTCAGTCAGGTCGTCGATGGACTGCTGGTATTCCCCAACCTCATACCAGGAAACGCCACGGTTGAACCACGCGTCGGCACAGGCGGCGTCCAGTTCGATGGCCGCCGAGTAGTCGGCGATGGCACGTTCGTACACACCGTTCCGGCTATACCGGTTGCCCCGGTCGACGTACTCTACGGGAGTCTCCGGCTCCGGAGGCGGAGTGGGTGCTCGGGGTGCGGAGGAGGTCATGTGCGGCGCATCGACCTGTCGTTGGAGCCGTAATGTTCCACGGGTTACATCACCGACCGCACCAGCCCGCCGTCAACCAGCATGGTCGTGCCGGTGATGTAGCTGGAGCGGGTTGAGGCGAGGAACGCTACCAGATACGCCAGTTCCCGCGGTTCGCCGATGCGCTTCAGGGCCGTTTGCTCCGCCCGCTGGGCCAGCGCGTCCTCCAGCGGAATTCCCTGCGTCCGCGCTCGGTCCTCCACGTTCTCCATCATGCGTTCCGACATGATGCTGCCGGGGCAAACGTTGTTGATGAGAATGTTTTCCGAACCCAGGTCATCGGCCAGGTTCTTCATGAACCCGATTACACCCATGCGCGTCGCCGCGGACAGGGCAAGGTTGGGGATGGGAGTGTAGACGGTGCTGGCGAGGATGTTGATGATCCGCCCGCCGCCCTGGGCGCGCAGGTGGGGCAATGCCTCCCGCGTCATTCGGGCGAAGAAGAAAAGCGATCGGTTGGCCGACACCTGCCAGAGTTCTTCGGTGGAGTCCTTGGCGTATGCCTGGGGAGGACCACCCGAGTTGTTTATCATGATGTCGATCTGCCCGAAGTGCTCGGCCGCGTGCGCCACCAGTTCAGCGATCGTCTCCTCGTTGTCCAGGTCGCCCGCGTAGGTGAAGATTTCAGCGCCGGTGGCAGCGCGTATCTCGTCGGCCGCCTGTTCCAGCACAGACGGCGTCCGCGCGCACATGGCCACCCGCGCTCCCTCTTCCGCCAGCACCTCCGCGCACGCGCGGCCCAACCCCCGACTGGCGCCGCCGATTATTGCCACCTTACCGTTCAGTTGCAGATCCATTGCCCGGCCTCCTCGAATGCTGCACGGGATTATAACAGCCGACTCATACCCGAATGTCAGCCCAACCAACAGATCCAGGACTGCACAACAGGCGTTGCATCCTCACGCGCACCCACTTTGCACAATCGGCCATTGCGAGCCACCCTTCGGTCATTGCGAGCGCAGCGCGGCAATCTCGTCGCCGGAGGGGTCCGCGCTGAATTCAATGAGATCGCCACGTCGCTGCACTCCTCGCGATGACAAAGTGGGTATGCGTGGGGCGTTGCATCTATCCGATGCAGGTCCGTTCCGATGCGGGTACGTTCGGGCGAAGTGTGCTCATGGTGTACAATCCCCCTCGTGATGGTTTCCCTTATGCCCACCGATGCAATCGGCGCCGAGATCGAAGCCGCCGCGGTGGAGTTCGCTCGCGACGCGGGAGACCTGCTGGCCGGCCACTTCGGGCGCGCGCTTAGCGTGGAGTACAAGGACAAGGCCCAGCAGGACCCGGTGACCGCCGCCGACAAGGAGACCCAGGCCTACCTGGTGGAACGTATCTCCCGCCGGTTCCCCGACCACGGCATCCTTGGCGAGGAGGATGATGCCAGCGCGGACGGCGATCGGTCCGCCGCCGATTTCCTGTGGGTGCTGGATCCTCTGGACGGAACCACCAACTTCATGAACGGCCTGCCCGTGTACGCTTCTTCTATCGGTGTGCTGTACCGGGGTCGCCCGTTGGCCGGCGCCGTATACATTCCCTGGCCTTCCGCCGACGCATCCGGTGTCGTCGTCCACTGCCATGTCGGGGGCGGAGCCTTCGCCGACGGCGAGCCCGTCTCGGTGTACCAGGCCGAAAAACCCCGGGGAGATCGTCTCATCGGTCTGCCCGGGTCCTTTGGCGCGTCCACGCGAGTTGGCAAGGGGCTGAAGGGCCAGCCGCTCGGCCAGCTACGGGTCACCGGCAGCATCGCATACGAGCTCGCCATGACCGCCCTGGGCGTGATGCAGTTTGCCGTCATCGGGGCCCCGCGCATGTGGGACATGCTGGGTGGCGCCGTGGCTGTACAGGAAGCCGGCGGGACCGTGATGACCCGGTTGTCGGGGCGCAAGCAGTGGCATCCTCTCGATTCCCTGGTGCCTACCTGGGACGAGCGGCCGCCCACCATGGCGGAGTTGCGCAAGTGGGTGGCCCCGCTGGTCGCGGCCAATCCCACCCTTGCCCCGTTGATCGCCCATAACCTGCACCATCGTCGCCGTCCGTTGCGCCGCATGTACCGGGGCATGAAGAAAGCCCTGAGCGCATCGAAATAAGCTCCCGGCAGCACTCGCATCATCCGACATTGCCATGTCAGTTCGCTACGGCGTCAGCCTGCTCACCGACCCTGACTTCACGGCCCGCGCCTATCGCGCCCGGCAGTTGATCTGCGGCCAGTTCGCCTGCTGGGCCGCGGAGATGCACATGCTGCACATGCTAATGTCTGACTATTTCCCCTTCGCCGGCGCCGATGACGCGGATGCGGAGAACCGATTGGCCGGAGAGCTGGAACAACTCGCTGAGCGTTATCGCCGTGTGTCCCCGCGTTTCCCCCTTTTCAATCGGGGCATCTCCACCACGCGCGACACCGACGATGACGGCAATATCTGGCTCGACTTTTCTCCCGAAGTGGTCAACGAATCCCTGTATCGATTGCAATCGATGGTCGCCGACCTTTTGGAACGGAATTCCGGCGTGGGCGGGCCCCGCCGCGTTTTCAATCCTGACTTTGCGCCCCAGATACCGCTGCTGTCCCACGCCAGCCTGCCAGACTCCGTCTTCGACAGCGCCCTCGAGTTCGCTCGCTCCGTCACCGACGAACTGAAGGTGTCGCAGATTACGCGGGCCTGGCGCCTGACGCTGACGCGCTTCGAGTCGAATGCCGCCGGAGACGACTGGTCTGGCGGGCGGTGGGCCGCCGACCTCCAGTGGCGCGTGATCGGCAGCTACAGCCTGTGATGCTCGGCGTCACCGGCCCGTCAGCATCCGTCGTCGGCGCGGCGACGCTGACCGGCCGGCGGATCCGCTACGCCAACGCCGGCCGTAATATCCAGCAGTCGTCCCGGCTATCCCGAGGATACGGTGCATCTCGGTAAATTCTCGACTATAACCCAAATCTGGCACGCTGTTTCTAGACTGAGCCCCCACCGGGCTCCTGAAATCAAACTAGAAAACCCGTTATGAATACCAACATTGTAACGATTCTATCCACATCCATCGTGGCGGCCATAGTCATGGCTGGCATATGCGCCGTCATACAGGCCGTGGTCAAGGTGCGCACCCATCGCCAGCTGACCCGATTGCACCGGGAACTGGATCTGGCCCGACAGGAGCATGTCCAGTCAATGCGGGAGCAGTATCACCGTCAACGCCAATTATGCGGCCAGATGGGCCTGCCCGAGCCGCCCTTGCCGGACGTTCTGCAGCCTCAAGCGGAACCCGATCCCACGGCCAAGCGCCGTTTCCGAATTCCCGTCCGCCTCCCTTTCCGCGAGAAGGGGTCACTCCTGCAACAGGCGCCCGGCGGGTCCGCAGCCTTCATTGTGGGCCGTTATGGCGCCAGCTTCGCTGCGTCAACCGTATGGAAAACTTCCTCGAGCAACATCCTGCACGTACTGAACCCAGTCACCACCCGCTTTCTGGCCTTCGGTCCTCGCGTTGCCAGCTTCGCGCCCAGATTTGCGGCTGCCGGCGGTGGCGCCACCGGCTCTATCGCTGCCGGTACGGGAGTTCGCTTCGCGCTCGGCGCCATCTCAATAGTTGGCCTCGTTATCGGTCCCGCCCTGACGGCCTGGTCCGTATACAGAGAGTTGCGCAAGCTTCGCACGGCCCGCCGGGAGCAGGCCGAAACGCTGGCCCAATTCCGATCCGATCTTGAGGCGATGACTCGCCGCACTGCCGAGTTGGAGGCGCAACTCCCCGCCGAAGCCCGCCCAAGCGTACTCACAACCTAACCGATTGGACTGGCGAAAATGCGCTGGTGTCTTTGGTTACCCGCGCAACTGCATCGGACCGGGAGGTGGTCTAGTGCATCACCAGCCCGCCGTCCACGTTGATGGTCTGGCCGGTGATGTTCCGTGCGCCGGGGCTGGCCAAAAACGCTGCCATGGCCGCAATGTCTTCCGGCTCGTTGGCTCGCCCGATGGGAATGTTCGACGCCCTTTGGCCCTGCAACTCGTCCACGGATATTCCCATCTCCGCCGCTCGCTGCTCCATGGTGGACGCTGCCATCGCCGTAATGGTTGAACCCGGGCAGATGGCGTTCACGTTGATGTCATAGCGCGCCAGCTGGTGCGCGGCAATCAGCGTCATCGATATGACCGCGCCCTTGCTGGCGGCGTATGCGGCGTTGGAGGTGCCGCGGTAACCCTTTCCGGCGATGGACGCGATGTTCACGATGCGCCCGCCGGCACCCTGGTCGATCATTTGCCGGGCCGTCCGCTGCATGACAAAGAACGCGCCGCGCGCGTTCACCCGGTGGATGCGGTCCCAGTCATCCTCGGTGATGTCCATGATGTCGAGGTAGCGTGTGATCCCGGCGTTGTTGACGAGGATGTCCACCCGACCCAGCGCGCTCACTGCGTTGGCGATCACCCGGTCGATGTCGTCGCCGTCGCCGATGTCCGCCGAGATCGCAACGCTGTTCTGGCCGGTGGCACGGACATCCGTGGCCGTTTCCTCCACCGCGTCGGCGAGGATATCCGTCACCGCCACGCTCGCCCCGTCGTTGGCCAATGCCAACGCCGTGGCCCGACCCATGCCGCGCCCAGCGCCGGTGACCAGTGCTACTTTTCCATCTAGAGACATAGCAATCCTCTCCGCGTGCGGTGGTTTAGCGTTCTGTAAGCGGCTCCAAAATGTCGATCAACATCGCCACTTCGTCCAGCGAACCTGCGATGTCGTCAGAGTGCAAAAACTGCTTCCGCTGGTAGAAGTTTCCGTGCAGGCCGTTGGCAATCGCTCGAAGGGTCCGAAACCGGTCGTCTCCGGTCAGTTTGCCCGCCTGATAGAGAACTTCTCCAAAATGCTCATGTTTATCGTATTGCCATCCTCGGGCGGTGGCAACGGCTTTTGCCATCCAGGCCGCCGCACCCCAGCCTTTTTCCGAGGCTTGGTGCAGATCGTCGTCGGCTAAGTAGCGACGGCTTCTGTCCAGAAATTCTCGCGACTGGAGACGATAATCCTCGATGGTCTCGCGGACTTCATCATACGGCTGCATTGGTGACATCTGGGGCACTGGGGGGTCTCCTCACTGCGGCGCAGTCAGTATAGCAGTTGAGGGTTATGGCGGACCCGACGCGTCACGCTGCTGGACGCCGCCTGCCGCCTGCACATACGAGGCGCGATCTACCCGTGCGGCCGGAGACATCGCCTCCACACGGAGTCCTTGTGGCGCTGGTCAACCCCATTGCGGGGCGCTGATTTCCGAGCCTACAGCTCCCGCAGAAGTTCCTGGTAATTTTCCCGCCCCGTCCGGCGCAACCGCAGTTCCTCCGTCACCTCCAGGTCACCGGAGTCTTCCAGCAACTCCACGTGGGCAACCACTTCGGTCAAAGCGGCGAAGAAGTTCCCGCCTTCCAGCTTGCGACGCTCGAACGTCAGCCGAGTCACGTCCTCCAACGGCTGTGGTTCTGGCCCCGCCGTCACCAGTATGCGGCCCAGTCGACGGGCGTGGAACCGGATCAGGTCCGACGCCCGCTGCGCCGTCTGGAAGTTGAACTTGTGGTTGTTGTAGAGCCGGTGCGCCGGCAGGATCGCCACCTCGGTGCCAAGGTCGGCAACCCGTTGCAGCGAACGCAGGTAGGTGAGCAGGCCGTAGGAGTCGTCGGGGTCCTGGTAATGGACCGGCAGGTTGCGGCGCACCTCGCCGGTGAAATCGGTCTTCATCGTGGGATGCGGGCTGATCTCCGGCAGAACGTGATCGCCGGTGAAAACGATGTCGCTGCCGGTTCCGTCGCCAATGACCGCGCAGATTTCGTCCGGTGAATGCCCCGGGGCGTGCATATAGGTCAGCATCCCCTGTTGTTCACCGTGGGTGATCGCGTGCCCGACGCGGTGCGTACGGCGGGACTCCATGTATCGTTGTCGTTCGTCGGAATCCGAATGGGCGAACCCGTTGGCTCGCGCCGTTGTCCACATCGCCTCTTTGATCGGAGAGTTGGTTGACATCTGCAGGTCCCGCGGATCAAAGGGAAGCAGCGGTTGGTAAATATCGTGGGCCCACAATTCCGCTCCCGACTGCTCGATGACGCGCGCCACTCCACCATCGTGGTCGGCATGACCGTGGGTGATGATTACCCGATCAATGTCCCGTACCTCCAAGCCACCCAGCGCCATTCCCGTCTGCAACAGATCGAACGATGCTTCGGCGCCGGGATCGATCAGCGTCAGCCCGTCGTTCTCGAAGATGTACGACCAGGTAGGACCGGTATGGGAATGGCTTTCCTGCGGCACGGCGACAGTGTGAATGGTGCGTCCGTACCCATCCGTCAATCGTAAGGTCATCCCGTTGCCGGCCGAGTCGCCGTTGCGGAGGACGTCTATCTCTGTAAAGTAGTCGGGCATTGGGGAGTTCCTCCTGGCGCGGAAGCGGTAATAGTATTCAATACTATATGGCGGGCATTATAACCGCTCGCGGGTTCGGTGGGGCGTTCCGGCAGCCGTGACCGCCGCGCCCGTGTCCGTCGTGCAGCGTCGGAAACCGTGATGGCCCCTGCTATAATGCCGGCGTCGCAGGGTCAAAACGCCGGCGGCAGGAGGTTGCACGATGCGATTGGAAGGCAAGGTTGCGCTGATCACGGGGGCCGCAAGCGGCGTGGAAAGCGAGTTGATGGGCTTTGGCGGCGCGGCGGCCCGGATGTTCTGCCGCGAGGGAGCCAGGGTCGTGCTGGGTGACATCAACACCGAGGGCGGTGAACGCACCGCGGAGCAGATCCGCGCCGCCGGCGGTGATGCAATCTTCGTCAAGCTCGACGTGACCCAGGAGCAGGACTGGATCGACGCCGTGGCCGCCACCGTGGCCGCCTATGGCACGCTGAACGTCCTGGTGAACAACGCCGGGTCCGGCGCTCGCTACACCGTTGAAGAGACCACCGAAGAGGCCTGGGACAGTCAGATCGACGTCCACGGCAAGGGAACCTTTCTCGGAACCAAGCACGCCGTCCCCGAAATGCTCAAGGCGGGCAGCGGCTCCATCGTCAACATCTCCTCCATTTACGGTCTGGTGGGGAGCCCCACCTCCACGGCCTATCATGCCGGCAAGGGCGCCATCCGGCTTTTGACCAAGTCCACCGCCATCCAGTATGCCGTGGACAATATCCGCGCGAATTCCATCCACCCCGGCTACTGTCGAACGCCGTTGACCACCCGCAGCTACGAGAACGAAAGGCACTTCACCTGGATCAACGAGCAGATTCCCATGGGAAGGGTGGGCAACGCCGACGACATCGCTTACGGCATCGTTTTCCTGGCGTCCGACGAGTCGTCCTTCATGACCGGGTCTGAGCTCGTCATTGACGGCGGCACCACGGCGCAGTAGCCCGCCGCGCGATCCCGAGGAAGCAAGACCCATGGCGGTATCCAAGGACCGGGTCCTGTTCAAAGACCAAGGCGTGCTCGTTACCTACGAGCGGTTCGTCGAGCCCGAGGGCAAGGAGTACCGCATCGAGGACATCCTCGCCGTGGACATGGAGATCGTCGAAGAGGAGTCCGACCGGCCACCGATCAAATGGTGGCGCACCGTTGGTGGCGGGGGAGTCATCGGAATCGCGGTGGCCGCAGTCGGTGGTTTCGCCGGCGCCTGGCTCACCATGGGGATCTTCGTGGTGCTCGTGGCGGTCGCCGTAACCTGGTGGGGCAACCGGATCCGTTCCAACAAGTTCAAGGTCTACCACGTCATCGTAACCCTGCCCACACCGCGCGAAGACCGGCAGGAGCACCGCATAGTGTCCTCGACCAGCCGATTTTTCAGCGAACGGTTGAAGGTCGCTCTCGAACGGGCCATGGTGGAACGCCCGGCCCGGTTCGAAGGGCGTCGCACCTAATCCCGGTATCCGAACCCTCTGGGACAGGGGCCAGGCCAGATTGGTCTAAACATCAAAGGCCCCCAATAGATGATGTCCCCGGTGTCTTTTTCCCACACCGTCATCGTGGCAAAAGGATTGATCATGCCTCTCTTGGGATGCAATTCTTCGTACTCGGGTTCGCCGGGGTAGTATGGGGGGAAGGGATAGCCGGGGTTGATTCCGATTATCTCCCCCGTTGCCACGTTCACACTGACCTTCAGAAACCGCATGTTCGTCCAGGGTATTTTTGCGCTCTGTCGCCACACATTACACTCCCCCCACTGCCAAGGCCCGTTGCTTTCCACCGGTTTTTCCCAATGCGCAAGGACAGTTACATCGTGCCTCCAATCGTCAAATGGGTGTAGGGAGTCCCAAGGTTGGTTGTTATTGATGCGCTCGACTACCCCGGAAGCGCGCACGATCTCCGCTGCACGCCGGACATCCGCGTCGGTTGTCCGCCTGATGTCGGGCCCCAAAGGCTGGTCTTCATACTTCGAGAATACCGCGCAGCGCGCTCCAACCACGACAATCGCAGCCGACGCCACTACCGCAAGCAGTAGGGGCAGCGGTGAATAGAGTGTCCTAGGCCACCTGATCAAGTTTCTATCTCGTCAGAGCGCTGCTGGCCGCGCCTAGCTCTCCGACACGTCGATCACAACCTTGCCCACGGTTGCTGCCCGCACCGCCTCGTGCGCTCCGGCAGTGTCCTCCAGCGGGAAGTGGGGCCCATCCATTCCCACCAACTCCCCTGACGCGAGCCATCGGTTGGTGTCGTCCACCCCCGCGGTCTTGGCCTCCTCGGCCATGTCGTACACCAGCACATGCCGCACGTTCACGTTACTCACCGGAAAATCGAACGGCGGAGCCGGCCCGTCGCCAGCGGCGTAGATGGTGATACTGCCGCTCCGCTTGATGATCCGTTGGTTCACGGCGAAGTTGCCCGCATAGTCCACCTCAACTATCAGGTCAACCCCTTCGCCGTCCGTGATCTCGAGGATCCGCACCGCCGTGTCCTCAGTGCGGTAGTTGACCGCGTGCTGTGCTCCGGCCTGCCGGGCGATTTCCGCCTTGGCGTCGCCACTCACGGTGCTGATGACGCACTCCGCTCCGCCGAGCTTTGCCATCTGCAACGCCATGTTGCCCACCGCGCCGGCTCCGCCCGGCACCAGCACCGTCTTGCCGGTCAGAGGCCCGTCGGCGAACACGCAACGATGCGCGGTGAGAGCCGGCACGCCCAAACCCGCCGCCAGCGCGAAGTCCACATTCTCAGGCAACCTGATCGCCCGTAGCGATGGCTGCACCGTGTACTCCGCCGCCGTGCCGAACGCCCGCCCAAACTGCGATTGGTACAGCCAGACCCGCTCGCCGATGCGGCTCTCCGGTATCCCCTCCCCCACCATGTCGATGATCCCGCCGCCGTCCTGATTGGGAATGATGCGCGGCAAGCTGATGCGCGCGGTCGAACCTTGCCGCCGCTTCCAGTCCGACGGGTTGACGCCCGACGTGACCACCCTGACCCGTACCTCGCCCGGTCCAGGCACAGGGTCCGGCATCTCGCCCACCCGCAGCACCGAAGCGTCGCCGTTTTCCTCGTACCAGACTGCGCGCATTGGCTTTACCTCCGTCGTTCCCTATCCTTCGTCGTTCCCTATCCTTGGTTCGATTGTTTGAGCGCTTTTCCTGCCATCATTCGAATGCCCTCGGGCGCCGACCGGTCTTCAGCTATGAATTCAGGGCAGCTTTGGTTAGTGCATCATCTCCCAGGCGGCTCAAGCTGTCCATTGCCGGCCGCGGTCGCTTCCTTCAGCCTCACCGTCATTGGCGACGGCGACCAGGCCGTCAGTTTGGCGAAGGATTTCGGGAGCACGGCCGTCTGCTATGCGATGGGCGTTGAAACGGCCCTAATCCTACAGCCAGGAAACGCAGCCGCCAATCATTCGCCTCGTCCTCGCCATCGCCGCCGCACCGCCGTCAATCCGATCAGCCCCAGCGGGCCCGCCAGCAGGACAGCGGACGCCAACTCCGGGCGGATGCCGTCTCCGTGTGACCCGGCCGGCGCCGCGCCGCAGCCTCCGCCCGATGGCGCCGTCGGCGTTGCGGGCGTTTCGTTTGGAGCCGGTTGAGGCGTATACGTGGGCTCCGTCAGTTTGGTTGGCGGCGGAGTCGCCGGCACAGTTGCCTGCGGCGCCGATGCCTGCTCCGCCGATTGCGACGGGGTCGGTGTCGGTCTGCGGGTCGGAATGGCCTGGAACGCCGGCAACGACGGCGTCGACATTTCCCGGGGAGCCACGCCCAGGGACTCGCGCCATTGGTTGTCCAGTTCCGTCAACGTGATACCATACACCGCCTCCAACGCCTTCTCGAGGTTATGTATAGCGCCCAGGGCATCGAACAACTCGGCCATTTTGGCGTTGCCGTAGGTGTCGAGCATAAAGGTCACGGCGGAGTTTCCCAGCCCGTAGTTGCGCAGAGTCTCCTGGGGCGTTCCGGAAAAGGTGCGCAGGCTGGACAGCGACGGCACAGCGTCGTTCCGTATGGCGGTCCGCAAGTAGGTATCGAACCCGGTGTCTTCGGTCCCCTCGGAATAAACGGCCAACCCTTCGTTCAGCCAGGTGTGGACCTGGCCGTAAGCGCTACCCGCGGCATCGGCCACCAACAGATGAGTGAACTCGTGGGCAGTGGTGCTCAGGATGTTGTCGCCGATGAACACATCGTTGGAACCGTCCACCAGCAGAGTACGCTCGTTGGTGAAGGCTTGCCCCAGGGTACGCAATTGTTGCTGCGCGACCCTGGACTTCGGTGGCAGCGCCATCCGCATATCCGCGTAGTCCGAATAGACGACGAGGTTCATCGGTTCCGTCAGTTCCACGCCCAGTATCGGTCCCATCTGACCGTAGGTCTCTGTGGCAACCTCCAACACCTGGTTCGCACGATCCTCGGACTGCGCGGTATGCCGGTAAAAATAGACGTTGATCAGCCCGGACGACACGGAGTCCCAGACCAAATCGCGATTCAGGTAGACCAAAATCTCCGGGTCCGTCTCGAAACTCTCCCCGTCGGCGGTGCGGATGTCAAAGTAATACGAGAGCCGCGTCCCGGTGGGAATGAACTCGCCGGCGGTCTTGCTTTGGAACAGCGCTTCACCCGAAATCCGCTCACCAGGGTCAAACTCCACGGTCCGATAAGCGCTCCGGCTGGACTGGCCCAGTTTGCGCACGTAAACGCGTATCTCCTCGATTGGGCTGGAACTCTCGGCCTCTATGTGGAAGCGCAGCCCTTCAGGGAAGCGATTTTCCACGCCATGGTCCAAAACGGCGACGCTGCTCTGGGCCGCCGCGCCCCCGGGCCAACCGGCGTAGATGGCGATGGCGACGATCAAAATGGCGACGGCGGCGAGCGACTTCTTCACTATTGCGACCCCTTGGTTCGTTGTTCCATTCCACATACGCGGCGCCGCCTCAGAAGGATTGCCGGCTTGCGCCTCCAGGCCGCGTTCATGCGCCACACTCTTGCCTTGCCTTGCCTGCCGCGACGCCAGATCAGCGCCGTGCCAATTCAGCCGTCACACAGCGATGTTCAACGCCCGCCGCGCGTTTTCCAGCAGTACCTTCGGGACAACATGGTCCCGTATCTGCAGGTTCTGGAAATCCGCCAGCCAGCTGTCCGGCTGGATGAACGGGTAGTCCGAGCCGAACATCACCTTGTCCTGCAGCCGCGTGTTGGTCTCCCGGATCAGCGTCTCCGGGATGAACCTCGGCATCCAGCCGGACAGGTCCAGGAACACGTTGGACTTGTGCAGCGCGACGGCAATCTGCTGGTCGATCCAGGGCCACGCCGGGTGCGCCATAATGACGTTCATGTTCGGAAAGTCCGCGGCCACGTCATCGAAGCACGGGATTGGTTGACTGTACTTCAGCTTCAGGCCGCTCCCGCCCGGAGTGCCGGAGCCGGCCCCCGCGAACCCGGAGTGGAACAGCACCGGAATGCCCAGTCCGTCGGCCACCTCGTACAGGGGATAAAACCGCGTGTCGTTCGGGAAAAAGGCCTGGTGTATGGGATGCAGTTTCAACCCCTTGAGCCCCAGTTCCTTCACCGCCCGTTCCAGTTCAAAGCACGCCGCCTTGCCCATCCATGGATCCACCGAGGCGAACCCCATGAACTGCTCCGGATGCGAGTTCACGATGCTGGCCACCCAATCGTTGCTGTCCGGTTTCTCGCCGGTGTTGGTGGTGGTGTCCACCGAGAAGATGACCCCGTAGAGGTCCAGGTCGCGGAACTTATCCGCCATTTCCGCCGGGTCTTTGGGCGGCGGCGGCGCCCGAAAGTAGCGCAGCAGTTCCGCCTCAATCTCGATTTCGGGCAGCCCCGGCTCCCGCGGTACGTGGATATGCATATCAATCGCTTGCATGGCTGCGCTCCTGTCCTGGATCGAACCCGGTCGACCCGCTCTATTTCGGTGACAACGTGGCGGCGTAATCCGCGCCGCGCTCGACCCATTCGCGCAGGCCGGCGCCCGACGCCAGCCCGGCCGGTTCCACCAGAACCCATCCTCGCATCGGCCGGCCCGTAACGTCCATCAGGCCGGCATGAGGCAGCGTCAGCGCTGCCGCGTAGTCCTCTGTCCCCACCCGAACCATCAATCCCTTGTCGGTTACGCAGCAGCACATGTTCCCGGACAACATGAACGCCAGTCCGCCGAACATCTTTCGCGCGGCGACGTCGGATCGTTCCGAAAGGATTGCTTCGACCCGGGCGGCCAGCGATTCGTCGTAGGCCATGGCCCCTTCCGGTTACGGCTGTCGGCCCATGAAAGCGATCAGTTTGTCCTGTTCGCTGGACCCATCTGGCACGGCGATTTCCGGCCCGATGAACCCCATGGCGCGACCCTGTTCTGCGAACCCCGAGGACAGCATCGCCATCGTGTACTCCACCAACTCGTGCGACAGCGATGCGTCCTGCCCGGTTGCTTTGGCCAGGTCCCAGCAGTGGATGGTTTGATCCATGACGGTGCCAACCAGAAAACGGGCCGCGGGCATTTCCCCGAACGGAGACGCGACGATCCGGTCCAGCATTCCCGGTTCCGCGGCCATACGCAACAGCCGCTCCGATTGGTTCTCGTACGCCCCAATCAGCGCGTCCAGGTCTCGCTGTCCGGCAAGGCTGCTGTCCGCCTCCGTCGGGCGCAGGTCCGGCGGGCTCCCCGCCATGCACCCGGCGGTGAACTCCAGCCCGCCCAGCATGTGGTTCATCAGACCACAGACGTCCCACTCCGCGCATGGCGTGGCGCTGCCCAGCTGGGCCTCCGCCACATCTGCTATCGTCGTGCGAGTCCGGCCAATGGCCTTCGCAAGCAGTTCCAACGGGTCTGCGTTGGCCGCGCCGTCACTCATGGTACTCTCTCCGAACCTGCCGGGTCCAGTCGTCGTGACGGCTCCGGGCAACCTGTCGGCTAGAACACCTGCGGACAGGGGCGGGTGAACACGTTCCACTCGCCCTTCTCGGCATCGTAGCGCGAGTTGACGAACACTTTCCAGTTGTTCTCATCCATTTCGGGGTAGTCGCTGCGGTAGTAGAAGCCCGGCCACCGGGTTTCCTTGCGATAGAGCATGTGGCGCAGGTGCGCCTCTCCAACCCATGCTCGGTGGATAAGCTCGTGGCAGCGCAGCAATTCGTGCCGGTTGCGGGCTCCCAGCTTCTCCAGGTCCTCCCGGAACATGCCCAGCAATTCCAGGCCTCGCAGCAGCGTCGCCTCGTTGGTCGTGAAGCCGGCGGACACGCCGGCCACATACTCATCCATCAGCTTCTGGAGGCGGTACAAGCCCTGCCGGGGCAGCAGGTAGTTGGGATTAACGTCCGGGTTGGTGGAGGCGTACTGGTTTTCCTCGAAGGTGACCATCGGCGCCCAAACCTTCTGCTTGAGCTCCTCAATCTGGCGGTCGTCCGTCTTGGGTTGCCCCGGGTTGTCCGAGGCGTATATCACGGCGGACTTGCCGGCCAATCGTCCCTCGGTGAACGAGCCGGATGAGAACTTGTGCGGACACGCTCCCACGCCGTCGCCGGCGGCGAACAGGCCCTGCACCGTGGTCATCTTGTTGTAGCCCCAATGATACCCGTCCGGCGCAACGTCTTCCGGTCCGCTGACCCAGGCTCCCGATTCGCCGCTGTGGCTGCCCATGATGTAGGGCTCGGCCAGCACCACCTCGGATGGGCGTTCCTCCGGCGCGATGTTGTGCGCCGCCCAGAGAATGGCCTGAGAGATCGTCATGTCCAGGAAGTCTTCCCATGCCTCCGCGATGATTTCCCGTTTGCGGCCTTCGTCGCCGGCGGCCAGCGCTTCGATGGCCTCGGGCGTCTTGAGCTGGATCGGCCCGTTGCCGGCCTGGATCTCGGTCCATAGCAGGTGGTTCCGCAGCGGCGTCGGCGTGGGGAACGCCGACCCGTAGGGGTCGTACTTCTTCAGCTCAGGCAGCCGGTTGATGAAATAATTGTCGCCGGCCGCGTTGGCCAGGTCAGCCCGGAACAGCTGCGACCACGCGCCCACCGGCCCGTAGGAGTCCTTGAACCGGGCGGGGACGAAACGGTGCTCCATCTGGGTCATTTCCGCGCCCACCGGAATAACCAACCCGTACACCGACCCAGTGTCGAAGATGGAGTACCACGTGCGGCCCATTCCTTCGCCAACGCTGCGGGGGCGGAACAAAGCCGTCGCGCCGCCGGCGGCGCTGATAACCGAGCGGGCTTTGAACACGTAGATGACATCCTCGCGCACACCGAACCCAACCGCCCCGGCAATCCGGTTCGAGTCCTCGGCGTCGGTAAACAGGTGGGAGATGAACACCCGCTCGTAGTGGTTGTCAGGACCAATCGCCTTTTTGGTGGCCTCGGACACGATGGGCTTGTACGCCTCTCCGTGGATCATGACCTGCCAGCGCCCCTCGCGCACGTAAAGGCCGTCATCGTCGTACCAGAAGGGAAGGCCCCACTCCTCGAACATGTGCACACTGCTATCCACGTGCCTGGCTATGTCGTACACCAGGTCCTCACGGGAGATGCCCATCATGTCGTTACGGACGTACTCCACGTAATCTTCCGGTTGGTTCCAACCGTGCCGCCCTCCCATGTACATGTTGATCGCGGAAAGTCCCTCGCCAACGGCCCCGCTGCGGTCCGTGGCCGCCTTGTCAACCATGACGATGCGCAGGTCGTCGCCGCCCCAATAGCGGGCCTCGATTGCCGCCCCGCAGCCGGACATGCCGCCGCCGATGATCAGGACGTCGCTTTCAACGATGCGGGTAGTTGGTTCAGCCATCTTGAGATCGGTCTCCTCTTCGGTGGTTTATGAGCGTGCAGTGCGGACCAAGGCGATTTCAAACTGCCGGCCGGCCCGAAAGCGGCGACGGGGAGTATAACAGACTGACGTTTACGGCGATGACTGACCGGTCACCGTGCCAGGGCAATCGCGTCTAAATTGAGTTTGGCGGAATAACAGCTGGCGCTGACAGGAAAAGGTATCTCGTTACTCGAAAATGCAGGTGGTGAGCTTTGCGACCGCCCATTTCGACGGTAATCGAGGCTGGCATCGGCGCTCAAACGGTAATAAACCGTGGCCGACATCTGTGATACTAATACTTTGCATCGCTTGTTATGCCGAACACGATAAGACGCGATTGCCCTGGTCACCGTGCGCAGGGCAATCGCGTCTAAATTGAGTTTGGCGGAATAACAGCTGGCGCTGACAGGAAAAGGTATCTCGTTACTCGAAAATGCAGGTGGTGAGCTTTGCGACCGCCCATTTCGACGGTAATCGAGGCTGGCATCGGCGCTCAAACGGTAATAAACCGTGGCCGACATCTGTGATACTAATACTTTGCATCGCTTGTTATGCCGAACACGATAAGACGCGATTGCCCTGTCACCGTGCGTGAGCGCACCTGGCCGTGCGACGCGGCATGGGGCCGTGCAACGCCCGAGGGCCGGTACGGTGCGCCCCAGGCCATGGGAGAGGTCCGGGCCCCGGGTCGGCGCCGGAGCAAAGCGGGGATTCGCCTCAGCGGCTGGTGGTCACCCGCCCACGGCCCGACCGCCGGACCGCAGCCACCCGGCGTCCAGCTCCGCGCTGGGTTGGCAGATCTTGATAAAGTCACCCAGGTCCCCGATGTAGGGCGCTTCACCCTGGCGACAGACGCGCATGTACTCGACCACGGAGGCCAGATCCACCGCTCCGGATGGATCAACGAAAGGCGAAACCTGCGCATCGGCGTCATCGGTCAGCTTCCACCGGCCTGGACCGGTGTCCTGGTTGCTGAACCAGTCCCGCTTCAGCACTCCATCAACATCCGGGGAACGGTCCCCCATGGCCAGTTCTACCGCCTGCCACAACTGGGCTCGACGAATGGGCTCGTCGCGGGTCACCAGCACGTCGCGGATTATCTTGCTGGCCAGCAGTGTGATGTTGTCGTCGGTCTGCACCGCATAATCGGCGCCTGCGCCGTCGGCTGAATCTGAGGTCGTGGGTGTGGTCATGGGGTCTCCTGAGTGGATTGGGCAGCAGCAATCTCGCTGATCGCTGTGCCCAACACAACGATTGTGGGCAGCAATTATAGCAAGAGCCAATCAAACCGCCGACCGTTTCGGGGTCCCGATGGACCCCGTGCCAGACCACGCGCCCGACCTTACGCGGCCGAGCGGTGGACCGGATTGGCCGCGATTGCTGGGGGACCGGTTCAGGTTCTCGCTGGATATGACGTTAGGATCACAATCCGTGGATGTCGAGCGTTCGAACCTCGCCAGCCTGCAGATCCGCCACGCGTATGGCGTGATTGTTGGTGTCGGCGATAAACAACAAGGGTTCCCGGCCGTCGTCAAACGTGGCGAAACTCAGTCCGCTCGGCTCGCTGAAGGTAGCCAGGCGGCTCTCCCCGTCGTGCAGACCCATCGCACCCGAACCCAGCACCGTTTGCACTGAACGTGTCAGCGGCAGAATCCTCTTGATCTTGTGGTTGTAGGTATCGACGATGAAAAGCTCGCCCTGGTGCCATTCGATGCCGATGGGGTGCTGCAGCCGGACGTGGTGCTCCACGCCATCCCGGTCTCCGAAGGCGAACAGGTCGATCCCGACGAGCGTTGCCACGCGACCGGTTGCCGGGTCGATCCCCGCGCTCCTCACGCTACTGGTCTCCGAATCGGCGAAATACAGGATGGGGCTATCACCTCGGTCCTTACCCACGACGATGCCGCTGGGTTGGGCCAGCGTAGCCTGGGCCAGCGGTCCGTTATCGATGTTCTCGCCGCCGGTACCGGCATGGGGACAAATCACTCCATCGGCCAGCGACAGCCGCCACAGTTGGTGTATCCCAGCCATCGCGATGTACAGTATTCCCGCGTGGTGCGTCAGGTCCCACGGGCTGCTGAGGGCTACCTCGCGTCCGGGGCCCTGCGCCCTCCGGTCGTTTCCCTGTTCACCGGTGCCGGCGATGGTATCGACGGTTCCGCTTGCCAGGTCAACCCGGCGGATGGCGTGGTTCTCCGTGTCGGCGACGTACAGCATGTCGCCCAGAAGTTCCATTCCCTGGGGATGATTGAAAGCCGCCGTGGCGTAGTCGCCGTCGACGAAGTCTTCCGAGCCCGAACCGATGACGGTCTGCGCCTGCCCGTCAAGGTCGGTCACCACGATGCGATTGTGGTTGGTGTCGGCGATGAAAAGCCGGTTTCCGGGGCCGTCCGCCAGCACCTTGCCCGGAAACGCCAGGGCCGACTCTTCCACCGCCTCCGGCGCGAAGCCCAGGTCGCGGCGGTCGATCATGCCCTTCTCGTCGAACTCGGCGATCATCCTTCCCAGCAGGTCGTCGAAAGCCTCGTAGGGCAGTTCGCCCTCGTGCTTGCCGATAACCTTGCCCTCCGGATCAACGAACATCAGCGTGGGCCATGCCCGGCAGGCGTACTGCCGCCAGACCTCGAACTCCGCGTCGTTGACGATGGGGTGCTTCAGCTCATACCGCTGCGCCGCCATCAACACGTTGTCGGCGTACTTTTCATTGGGGAACTTCGCGGAATGCACCCCGATGACCACCAGCTCATCCGCGTACTTCTCTTCCATTTTCCGCAACTGCGGAAACACATGCATGCAGTTGACTCAACAGTAGGTCCAGAAGTCCAGCACGACCAGCTTGCCGCGCAGGTCGGCCATGCTCAACGGCCGGTCGGTGTTGATCCATTCCACGCTTTCAGGGAAATCCGGCGCGTTCACCGTGCCGGTAAAGGAGCGGGTGGCCATAGCGAAGCCTCCGATTTGGTTGGTCGGGCCATCCCCTCGCGAAAGCAGGCGACCCGAAATGCGCTGTGAGCGTCTGCCTATTGCGGCGGCTGGGATTCAAACGCCAGCGTGGCATGCCGCATGAAGATTGCGCCCACCGGTTCACCCAGCGGCGCGTTGGCCACCAGGACGGCGATGACGTGTTCCTTGCCCGGATCGCCGGGCTCCTCGACCAGCACGCGCTTGGGCGTGTTGTTGCCGGTCACCACGCCGATGTTACGATCAATCTTGCCGTCGATGAACACCTCGCCGTAGTTGTCCACGTTGGTTTCGAACCAGATCCGGCAGGTGGTCACGTCCTGGCCCTTCACGGTCTCCGGCATGGTGAACCGCAACCGGTACCAGGCGAAGGTGAACCCGACCGAATAGCGCTTCTGGAAGTCCGAGCCGCTTTCCCAGCCCGAGTCGTCGTAGTCGGGCAGGCGAGCGTTGCTTCCCAGCTTTTCCGCCACCAATCCCTGGTTGGGTTCGCCCGGCTCGAGGCCCTGCGCCACACGCCATCCGTCGGACTTGATTACGGTCAGGTCCTCTTTCTGTTCCAAATCCAGTGCTACTCGGGGCATTGGAAAACTCCTTGGTTGGTGTTGGTGATGAAAACGGCGCGGGGCGAATAATAATTCGCACCGCGAAACTATCAGGACTTGAGATGCTGCCCGAAGAACTCCAGCGTCCGTGGCCACGAGCGGTCGGCCGCTTCCTTCTGATATCGCGGACCGGTGAAGTCCATGAAAGCGTGGTCGGCGTCCCGGTACACGTAGAACTGGTGCGCTTTGTCGAGGCGGTTCAACTCCTCGTCAAACCGGCGCATGTCCTCCTGCGACGGGTTTTCGTCAACCTCGCCGAAGTGGAACAGCATCGGGCAGTCGATGTTGGCGGCCAGCTCGAAAGGCGGCGTCTCGCCCTCGCCCCAGGTTACCAGCAGGTTCCCGCCGTAGTATGGGGCGACCGCGCTAAAGTGGGGGTTGCTCACCGCAGCCAACCAGGCAACGCGCCCGCCCATGCAGAAGCCGGTTACTCCGATGCGGTCGGTGACCGCGTCGTGGTTTTGCAGCCAGTCCACGGTGGCATTGATGTCGGCAACGATGCTGGGATCGCTGAGCACGTCCCAGGGCCGCGGTCGCGGGTCGCCGTTCATCACGTCGTCAGGGATGCGGTGGTACAGGTTTGGGGCCACGGCCGCGTAGCCTTCAGCGGCCAGCCGGTCGCAGATGGTCCGGATGAACTCGTCCACGCCGCCGCCATGCTGTGCCACCACCACCGCCGGAAACGGGGCGGAGAAACCGGCGCTGCTGCTGGGCACGCTGGCATACATATCCATTTCGCTGCCGTCCACGGTGAGTTTTTCCCAGAAACTGGCCATAACGGTACCTCCTATGCCGATCAATCAACGTGTCTTGTGCGTGCGGGGACGAGAACAATTCGTCCCCTCCGGCTGGCTAACCCTTCAGGTGCTGCCGGAAAAATTCCAGCGTGCGGGGCCAGGACGCAACCGCCGCGTCTTCATGGTATCTGCCGCCGGACGGGTTCATGAATGCGTGGTCGGCGCCCGCGTACGTGAAGAACTGATGCGCCTTTCCCAAGCGGTCCAGTTCGGCGTCGATCTTCCGCATGTCGTCCTGCGACGGGTTGGCGTCGATCTCTCCGAAGTGGAACAGCATGGGGCAGTCGATGCTGTTTGCCGAATCAAAGGGCGGTGTTTCACCACTGCCCCAGGTGGTCATCAGGTTGCCGCCATAATACGGGACCACGGCCCTGAAATTAGGGTTGGTAGCAGCCGCCAACCACGCGACGCGTCCGCCCATGCAGAACCCGGTTACCCCGATACGGTCGCTCTGTATCGCGTCATGGCTCAGCAGCCAGTCCACGGCGGCGCTCATATCGGCAACGATGTCCGGATCGCTGAGCAGCGTCGCCGGGCTGGGTCTCGGCCCACCGGCGGCCGACGCCGCGATGGCTTCTTCGTTGTGCCGGTGGTACAGGCTGGGCGCTACCGCGGCGTAACCGTCCGCCGCCAACCGGTCGCAGATGTCCTGTATGAACGCGTCCACGCCGGTGGCGTGCTGCGCCACCACCACTGCAGGATAGGGAGCGGAAAAGCCGGCGCTGCTGGAGGGCACCGCCGCGTACATATCCATTTGCTGTCCGTCCACGGTAATCTTTTCCCAAAAACTTGCCATATCGAGATTACTCCTAGCGTTCCGTATTTTGCCTTGCCGTCCACGCTTCTTTGAAAACCCAATTCAACCGGGATGTCACCACCAAGACGATCAATGCCGCACCGATCACTCCGACGGCCGGCACGCCGTTTACATCGATGAGTGGGCGGTAGGCCACATCAACCGCAATGAAAGAGAGGCCGATACTCAAAAGAGCCAACCAATGGATCGTCAAGCTTCTCATTGCGAAAGGTCGGTGAGCATTCGGGCGATCAGCAGACTGGCCATGAACCCAAGAACCCCGAACAGCAAGCCCGCGGATGTCGCTTTCAACACGCCGTCTTCCAACAGCGCAGAGAAAGTCAGTCCGAATAGCGCGAATGCCATCAGACTGGCGCCCACCAAGGTCAGTATCTTTGTGAGCACGACGGACCTCCCTAACCATTGAATCATCCCAACCCGGTTGCTACACCAGCCCTTCCTCCCTGGCGTCCGCCAGCGTCGCCGCAAAGGCGCCCAGGGTAGCGTCGATGTCTGCCTCGGAGTGCGTCGCCGATACCAGGAACGCGTCCCGTCCCATGATGTCGATGCCGTGGTTCTGCAGGCCGCGCTTGATGCCGGTTACCGCCGGCGTGGCCGCGGCGCTCTTGATTTGCCGGTCGACTTCCGGCCCGAATTCGTGGTCGAAGTCGCCGTCGGCCAGGGTGAAGTGGATCATCGACGCGATGCCGTAGGCGTGCCCGCCCACCTCCATTCGCGTGAACATCTCGTTCAGACCGGCCTTGAGCCGCGCGGCCATCGCGTCGGCGCGCTCGTTCAAAGGCTCGGAGGCGATCAGTTCCAGGCAGGTCGCTCCCGCCACCGCCGACAGCGGATTGCCGTTGAATGTCCCCGGGTGGTAGACCCGCTCGGTGTTGTCCCATTCGGGATCGCCGCGCTGGGCGATCATATCCACGATGTCAGCCTTGCCGCCTACTGCCCCGCCGGGCAGGGCGCCAGCCACGATCTTCGCCATGGTCGTCAGATCGGGCGTGACGCCATAGCGCACCTGCGCTCCGCCGGGGGAGGCGCGGAATCCGGTGACAACCTCATCGAAAATCAGCACCACGCCATGCTGGTCGCACAGTTGGCGCAGGCCCGTCAGGTATTGCGGCGCGTCGAAGGGAAGCTGCCCGTAGTGAGCGCCGGTGGGTTCCAGGATGATGGCCGCGATGTCGCTGTCGCGTTCCATGGCCTGCTGCACCGCGTCCAGGTTTCCGGACGGAACGATAACCATGCTGCTCCATGACTCGGCGGGGATCCCCGGCGCCGGGCGGTCCGAACCTGCCATCGCGTAGTCGTGCCAACCGTGGAAGTGGTCCTGTAGCTTGATGACCTTGTTGCGTCCAGTAAAGGCGCGGGCCAGGCGCATCGCCATCAATGTCGCTTCCGTGCCGCTGCTGTGGAAGCGGATCCTTTCCACTGCCGGCATCAGGGTCATGATCGCCCGTGCCCAGCGCAGCTCCTCATCGGTGCAGGCTCCCAGGTGAGTGCCCCGCAGGATCTGTTCGGTCACTGCCTCCGCAATGGCAGGATGGGAGTGCCCCAGCAACAGCGCGCCGTGGCCGGATACATAGTCGATGTACTCGTTCCCGTCCACGTCCCACTTCCGCGGTCCCTGCCCGTGGGTTATGTACAGCGGGAACGGCTCGGCGTAACGGTTGTCGTGGGTGACTCCCCCGGGGAATATGCCCACGGCGTCACGATAACGTTCGGCGGAACCGGCGTGGTTGGCGATGTACTGTTCCAGGATCGTGGGCATTTTCTGACTCCCCGTTAATGTGTGAATTGATTAAGACGACCATGCGTCGGGAGTGCGCGACGCATCGGCGCCAATTGGTTCCTTGAGTCCCAAACCCCGTCAGGACGATCCGAATCCATAGTTCAGGATTCATAATTCAGATTCAGGCTCATTGTAGCACCGGCCGGCGGCCCAAAGAGTTACCGGTCGTCCGTCTCGGCATCGCCAGCCATCAACTCCGGTGGTCGCTTGATGAACAGGAAACAGGCGCCCGCCATGAAAGCGCATATCGCCCCCGGAATAATCGCGTAGTCGTAATCCCCGAACCGGTCTGCCACCCAACCCGCGTACACCGGCGACACCACCAACGCCCAGGCGTAGGAGAAGGTGATGTACCCCCGTAGCGTGGCGAACCGGGTGCGACCGTAGTACTCGCCCAACGCGGCCCACACGATGACACCGGCGCCGTCCATCATTCCCTCGCACACGACGAACGCCACCACCAGCGTTATGCCGATCGCCGTTTGCCAGTCACCCATCCATAAACACAGATAACCAACAGCTTCCACCGTCAGGCTCAGGAACATTATGGTTTTCTTGGATACCCGGTCTCCCAGGTACCCCATGATCAGCCTGGATACGAAGTTGATGGCCGACATCGCCCCGATCAGGTTCGCGGCCATCTGGCTGCTCATGCCCTTGTCCTCGACCAGGATGGGAAACAGGCTGACCAGGATACCCAGCGTCGCCGTTTGCCTCAGGCCCGCGCCGACCAACAGCAGCCAGTACGCCTGCGTACGGAGCGCCTCCCGCACGGTGTAGTCCCGCACCTCCCGGCGCGCGGCGGCCGAACCGGCCCGGGAGGCCGGCGGCCGCGTGGCCCCGTCGGGCAGCAAACCCATGTCTTCCGGCCGATTCCTGAACCAGAAGCACAACGGCAGCAGGATAACCGCGTAAAATGCACCCGAGGTGATGAGGCCCCACCGCAGCCCGGCCCGGTCGATCAGAAGGTTCATCGTGGGTATCAGCGCCAGGCCGCCCAGGGACGCCACCGCCGCCAGGATGGAGATCGCCAGAGCTCGCCGCCGGTGGAACCACTGGTTCAGGCCGGCGAAGCAGGCGTGCTGGAAACCCATGCTGTTGCCCAGCGATACCAAGCCCAGGTATATGATGGCGAACGCCCAAAACCCCGGCAGCCAGAAGGCCATGATCAGGTAACCCACGACGGTGATTATCAGCGAAGGCACCAGCACCTTTCGGTTGCCGAACTTGTCGATCAACCAGCCCGCCAGCGGTCCTTCCAGCCCCCCTTCGGCGCGGGCTATCGCAAAAACCAGGTTCGTCTGCCACTGGGTGATCCCCAATTGCTCGCGGATGGGCAGTACCAGCACGCTGAATCCGCGGAAAAAGATGCCGCTGGCGAAGAAACTCATCACCGAAGTGACGACGACCATCCACCATCCGTAATAGATGCGCCCGCCGGAAGACGCCCCTCCGGAGGGCGCCGAGCCAGCTCGTTCATCTACTCTAGCCACTAAATCGACCGTCGCCTTGCATCAAATTCACCCGGCCTGCCCGCCGACGGCGGCCTGGCCGGGTGCACACACAACGGCCGCCAGTGTACCCTTTGGCCCGGACCAGGGCAACGCGGAGGCACCATCTCGGTCATCTCGGGCTCGATCATCCCAGCAGGGATCGCCAGGGACTCAAGGATACGCCTTGCCTCTCCCATTGTTATAATCGGCCTGTTTCACCCGCATGACTGGAGGCTAACCATGGCTGAGGATTTGTCCGGGCTGTTCGCTGAATCCGAACTCACCCTGCTGGACGGGACGCTGGCCCGCACCGAGGGCCCGTTGTGGCATCCCGGTGGCTATCTAACCTTCGTGGATCTGGGCCGGGAACAGTTGCTCAAGTGGGATCCCAAAACGCGCGAAACCACCGTGGTCCGCGAGAACACCGGCGAGGGCAACGGCTGCACCCTGGACCGCCAGGGGAACCTGCTGATGTGTGAAGGAGCGGATCATCGGTGCGTGACTCGTATGGATGCGGACGGCAACGTCACTTCCATTGCGGACCGTTGGGACGGCAAGCGGTTCAACAAGCCCAACGACGTGATCTGCCGCACCGATGGGACACTCTTTTTCACCGACCCGCACCTCCGTTTTCCGGAAGAACTCCGCGAGATCCCTTTCGCCGGCATTTACCGCGTCGATCTCTCCTGCAATGTGCACCTGGCAACGGACGAGTGCGAGTACGCAAACGGTCTCGCGCTGTCACCCGACGAATCGGTCCTGTACGTCGCCATAAGCCGCGCGGAGCCCGCGGACTTTGACCGCGAAGAAAGAGGCGAGTTCTGCCCGAATCGCCGCATCCGCTCCTTCGACGTGGCCGCCGACGGGACCTTGAGCGGCAATCGGATCCTCATAGAGATGGGCTCGGAGGCTCCCGGTGTGCCCGACGGCATGAAGGTCGACACGGCCGGCCGGGTATGGTGCACCGGTTCCGGCGGAGTTTGGATCGTTTCGCCTGGCGGAGAGCGCCTGGGAGTGCTTGAAACACCGGAAGTCACCAGGAACATCTGCTTTGGCGGCGACGATATGCGGACACTATTCCTCACCTCCGGCCAGTCGCTCTACAGCATCGGTGTCCAGACCCCGGGTATCCCCGCCTTCTGATCAGGCTCCGCCAACCGGTATAGACAATCCGCGGTTCGCGCGATGCGGATAGCGCATCTGCAAACCCTCGGCCCCGAGGCGACCGTTCAGGCCGCTGCCCGGCTGGTAGAGGGATTCGCAGACCATTGGCCCCGGGCCTACCCGGATGCGGAATCCGCTGCGGGCACGGCGCCGGAATGCCTCGACAGGAGGCGGATCTGCCGCACCGCGGTCGACCGGGCTGACCACGCCCTCGGTTGGTCTGCCGCGGAGCCCATCTACCGGGGAAACGTCTGGGAGCTCAACGTTCTGGTGGTGCGGCCCGCCCGTCAGCGTCATGGGTCGGAGGCGTCCTCCTGTCCGACGTGGAACAGTAGGTGAGCCGGCGCGGCGGTCTTCCGATTTGGCTTGGTTCCGACGACGAAGACGATACGACCTCCCCGGCCGGCGTTGACCTCTATCCCAACCCCCTGGAACACCTTTCGCGTATTGTCAATTTGAAAGGCCATCCCTACGAGTTCTATCGCAAGATGGGTTTGCTATCGCCGGCGTACTACCCGATGCCAACCGGCCTGGTAAGCCGGGCATCTTCCTCGCCAAGTTGGTGGCGCCCCGATGACTCACGCCAAATTGTGGTAAAACTAGGCTGGACCATGCAGATTCGCTCCACGCAATGCCAATGAGGAGGCTTACATGACTACTGCTGCCAATGTCGTCGGCAACGGCGCGCACACCTACGAATTCGATCGCAACTGGGCTCAGGCGCCCGAAGGCATTCCGATGCCGGCCGCGGCGGTTTTCGGCGACGACGAGGACCGCATCTACTGTTTCAATCGCAACCCCGAGCATCCCATCATGGTCTTCGACCGTGAGGGCAAGTTCGTCAAGTCCTGGGGCGCTGGCATGTTCGAGTTCCCCCACGCCATCATCATTGACCAGTGGGGCTACGTCTGGCTGGTGGACCGCAACATGGGCCAGATTTTCAAGCTCACCAAGGACGGCGAGCTGGTGATGACCATCGGCCAGCGCGGTTACCGCTCCGACACCGGAGCCGACAACACTGCATTCGATTCAAACTCGTGGCACCAGGTGGTGCGCGGCTCGGATCCGTTTAACATGCCGGCCGGCATTGCCCTGAATGACGACGGTGAAATCTACATCGCCGACGGCTATGCCAACGCCCGCGTGCATAAGTTCACCGCCGCCGGCGAACACATCTTTTCCTGGGGAGAGCCCGGTTCCGGACCTGGCCAGTTCAACCTGCCTCACGGCGCCTGGATCAACCGCCAGGGCAATCTCCTTATCGCCGACCGGGAAAATGATCGAGTCCAGGTCTTCAATCAGGACGGCAGCCATGTGACCGACTGGCCCAGCAAGCTGATCGGTCCCGCCGTCATCTGTATCGACGATGATGGCGTCGCCTACGTCGCCGAACACAACGGTGGGATGCTCAGCATTCTCGACGCGAACGGTGAACGCCTGGCGCAATGGGGCGACCTGACCCACCGCAGTTGTCACGGCGTGTGGGTGGACAGTCAGAAGGACCTCTACGTGGTCGAGCCCTATGAAGGAAGCTCCGGTCGAACTGTGGTGAAGTACACCCGTAAGGGTTAGTCTTCAGTTCGTGCAAGTTGTGCAGGGACGGTTGTGCAACCGTCCCTGTATTTTTGTGCGAATTCCGATCACCGGATTTTTTTGTTTCGCAACGATATTGAACAAAACGCACAATATCTGATTATAATGTGCAGCCGAACGTGCACCCTGATCGTAGGCATCGTTTTCTCGATCATGCTGTGATTGCGCGTGCATGTGCATAAAAAACCTCGGAGAATTTACTCCCATCACCCAATCAGAGGATGTACAGCAATGGCAACCGTCACGCTCAACATCTCCGGCGACAGCCAGGAGGTGATTTCAGTCATCCGGTCATTGGCGAAGCAACACGAACGAACCCATGCTCAAGCCGCTCTGGAAGCACCGATTGCCATAAACGGTGTGGCCACCACCAGTGCGGCCGTTGGCTCACGTGACCATGCTTGGACCACCGCCACGGCTAGGGACACTCGCAATAACGTTTCCGCCGATGCGCAGCGGCTGTTGGATTCGCTGGTGCGCGCCCCGGACCACCAGATGCACATCGATGAAATCTACAGCCAGCTTGAATTAGACCGCTATGGTCTGATTGGGGCGCGGCGCTCCATCTCCGCTGCGCTCCGGCGCAACGCGGCGACAGCCAACGCCACCCTGCTTTCCACCAGAGATCGTCGCGTAACCCTGAACAGCGAATACGCGGACGCGATCTCAACCGACTCATCCACCAACGGGCTGGGCGACCGGGAACGTTCTCTGTAGCGACGTGCCAAACTCTCCTGCGCCGCAGTGCTTAGCGACCGGCAAGTCTAGTTCCACTGTTGGGTCATCCAACTCGTTCCGGCCACACCGGGTCATGGTATCCCAACGGCACCGTAGGCCTTGCCCAGTAAGGTTGCGTCTCCGACAACCGCACGGTCGGCGCCAGGTGCGTCAACTGTCCCGCCGTTACCTGGCTGGTCGTACACCACCTGGTAACCTCTTCCGCCCCGAAATCCGATGCTATATCGTGCAGTTCGGGTTCAGGAACCTGTCCTCGATCGGTGAGCCATTTGCCGGTCTGGGCTAGTGAAATCCTGACCAGCCAACTCCCGCCTTCCCGGGCGCGACGCGCCAGGGCAGTCAACGCGCCGTATGCCATCAGGTATCCGGTTAGGTAGTCAATCGCGGACACCGGATAAAACTGCGGTCCCGGCTCAGCGCCGGGGAACAGTTGTCCTTGCCGGTCCGTGATACCGCTCACGGTCTGCACAACCGTGTCGAAACCGCGGCGCTCCGCCCATGGTCCCACCCGGCCGAAGGCCGAGAGGGAGATGTAAACGATACCCGGTCGGAGCTCCGCAAGATCTTCCGGAGAAAGACCCCGCTGCGCCAGTGTTCCCGGGCGATAGCCCTGTGAGAACACGTCCGCCTGGCTGACCAGATTGCGCAGCGTCGCCACGTCCTGCGTGTCCCTGAGGTCCAGGTGGGTGGACAACTTTCCGTGCCCGGTGTCAAATTCCTGGGCTTCGCTGCTGGGGAGATGGCTGGCGGTCACTTTCATGACGTCTGCCCCATGCTCCGCCAGCGTGCGGGCGCAGGTAGGTCCGGCCAGCACTCGGGTCAGATCCAGAACTCTTATCCCCGAAAGCGGGCGTGATCCATCAGGCAATGGCTCCGGCGGGCTGTCGCCGATCTTGTCAATCTCCAGCAGGGGCAACGATGCCACGGCGGCGGATTGCGGATGCCTGGCCCATTCGTCCATGGAGCGGACCATTCCGCCGGCTCCTCTCGCGGCGATGATCGCCTCTTCCAATTCCAGGGCATCCCAATTTGCCACCGCCTGTCGCACCGCTTCCCGGTCTTCCGGCACGCCCAAAACCCCCAGGGCCGCTTCCCGGTGGTTCGGAAAGTTGCAGTGCAGGTAACTCCACCTGCCGTCCTTGGCAGGATACACACCCATAACGGAGGGCCGCTCTCCCGCGGCCGCCGCGCCGTTGAGGGTCATGTACCTGCTGCTACGCAACGACGCCGTGGCCTGCCTGGCGTCCACCGCGATGTCCTGGCGTCGGCTGGTCTTCATCTCCCACAGGTCGCAGACGGCGAGGCCAACCGCTGCCAGGCTTGCGGCCGCCGTTTCGCCGATCCTGAACGGCGTCGGCAGGATCGGATCGACCCCGCCGGTAAACGAAACCCGGGAAGCTAGCTCCGGATCACAGCCGGGGATGGTGAGCAACGTTGATAGGATTTGGTCAGCCATTGCGTAATCCTTTGCTTCGCGCGCCCTGGCCTTGCATACGCCGGCGCCGCGGGGAATTGTTGCCGGCGTACCGCCCGCACGAAGATGCTGAAATTCGCCAAATATATTACACCACAAAATTGTTCGGTCACTGCCCGCGTCCATGTCCGTAGGTCAACCCGTTACTGGCAGTCCGTTTGCGCGTTGTCGGGGTCGGCCTACCCGTGTATATTGTCTCTGTCGTGCGGCGGAGCCATCCGTGTGATCGGTCAGGGGAAGAGCATTGCAAGATAACGCGATCAGCTTGGGCTCCTGGGACATTACCTCCGACGCAGTCGGCGAATATCTTTCAGCCGTCGGCGATAATTTGCCGATGTACATGGACTCACTTTGCGCTCCTCCTATTATGCTCGCTGCCCGCGTCGTCGCTTTATTGTTGGAACGTTTGTCACTACCCGATGGCGCTATCCACAGCCTGCAGGATATAGAAACCATAGATTCTCTGCGCGTGGGCGCGACGGTTTCCGCCGTCGCCAGTGTTGAGCCGGTGCGCGAACGCAGCGGGATGCGGTTTCTCACCGTGAACTATACCGTCGCGGACGAAGCCACCGGGTCAGACCTGATGAAGGGTCGTACCACCGTGCTGCTTCCCACTGACCAAAGCTCCGAATAACGAATGTGTGTATGTCTGCCGGCGCTCCAACCCACGCATCGTCGCCATGGGCCGTGGGTCACGTGATCCCTCCAGTGCGGCGCTGCGTGACCCGGGACCACATCGACGCCTACCGGTCAGCCTCCGGCGACCACAACCGCATCCACTACGATGATGAGTTCGCAGCGTCAAGCCGGTTCGGCGGCGTGATTGCCCACGGCATGCTGACCCTGGCCATGATCTCCGAGATGATGACGGGCGTGTACGGAACCTGCTGGTTGCAATCGGGCAGCCTGCGCGTCAGGTTTCGTGGCGCCGCGTATCCTGGGGACCTCCTGGAAGCCGTCGGGTCGGTGACCAAAAGCGAATCAGTCGCTAACGGCATACGCCTTACGTGCAACGTCGAACTGCTCAACGTTGATAATGGCAGCAGGATCATCACCGGGTCGGCGACTGTAATGGCAGGCTCGGCGGATATGAGGGAAACTGTGAGATGAGCGCTAACGGAGATATGCCGCGGGTTCGAATTGCGGTGGATGCGATGGGTGGAGACTTTGGGCCACCGGAGACGGTTCCCGGCGTTCTGGCGGCGCTTGACGCCCATCCCGAATTGACCGTCACCCTGGTGGGCGATTCCGATGCCGTGCAAGCTGAATTGTCCCGTCACGATGTCATCGGACGCTCAGTTTCAATAGCCCCTTCGGAAGGCAAGGTCGAAGATGATGAGCACCCCATAGCCGCCCTGCGCCGGAAACCGAACTCCTCGATCGCCACCGCCATGCGACTCGTGCAGCTGGGCGACGCCGACATGGTGGTGTCCATGGGTTCGACTGGGGCCACCATGGCGACGGCGGTCATGGCGCTGGGCTTGCTGGAAGGCTTGGAACGGCCCTGTATCGGCGGCAACTTCCTTGGCGTCGCGCCGAATACCACCGTGGTTGACCTGGGCAGCAATGTGGATTGCCGCCCGTCGTTGCTGTTGAACTTCGCCGCTCTGGGGGTCGCCTTTTCCCGCCGCCGCCTGGGCATAGAGAACCCTCGCGTCGCTCTGCTCAGCGTGGGTGAGGAGTCCTCCAAGGGCAATCGCCAGGTCCAGGAGAGCCACACGCTTTTTAGGGAGAGCCATTTGAATTTCGTCGGCAACGTCGAGGGCATGGACTTCTTCACCGGCAAGGCGGATGTCATCGTTTGCGACGGGTTCATCGGCAATATCCTGATCAAATTCGCTGAAGGTCTGGGTTCCGCGCTCGTCCCCTATCTCCACCATCGCCTGTCTGCGGTTCTCCCCGGTGAACAGGTTCAACAGATCGGAGAAGCCCTGTGGACCACCATGAACCTGCCGCGCACCATGGGAGGGCCGCTTTTCGGCGTGAACGGTCTGGTCATGATCGGACACGGTTCATCCACCGCCACCGGCGTCGCCGGCGCCATCAACACCGGTCTGCTATGCCATCGACTGGAGTTGGTGGAGGGATTCCGGCAAGAACTGGCCGAATTGCATCGTGCCGTAGTGCGCGAGACGTGAAGGATTGGGTATTCAACCATGTACACGATTGATTTGAGCGGCCAGGTCGCCCTGGTGACGGGTTCGTCCCGGGGCATCGGCGCGGTGATTGCTTCCAGGCTCGCAGCAGCCGGCGCATCCGTCGCCATCAACTACCGGAGCAACGCCGCCGCCGCCGATGCCGTGATCGATGAGATTCGCGCTGCCGGCGGTGAGGCCCTTCGCGTCCCCGGTGACGTTTCCGATGAAAACGCCGCCGAGGCCGTCGTGAAAACCACCGCCGATCGTTTGGGCCGCCTCGACATCCTAGTGAACAACGCCGGCGTCAATCGCGATCGGCTGATGTTGCGCATGACCGCCGCCGATTGGGACGAGGTCATCACGGTGAATCTTCGCGGCACGTTCCTGGCCACGCGTTTCGCCATCCCGCTCATGCTTCGCCAACGGTACGGGCGTATCGTAAACATCTCCTCAGTCGTGGGGCTCACCGGCAACCCGGGGCAGGCCAACTACGCCGCTTCCAAAGCCGGACAAATCGGATTTACGAAAGCCATGGCGCGTGAAGTGGCCAGCCGCAGCATTACGGTGAACGCGGTCGCGCCGGGTTTCATCGAAGTCGGAGAGGAGGGCGGCATGACCGCCGGCATGACGGATGACCAGCGCGGCCAGGTGCTTTCCCGTATCCCGGCCGGTCACTTCGGAACCGCCGAGGATGTCGCCTCCGCCGTTCTTTACCTGACCAGCGCCGGCGCGAGCTACGTCAACGGCCAGACGCTGACCATCGACGGCGGACTGACCGCCTGAACCAGCACATCGGCGCGAGGACTGAGTAATGAAAACCACCACCCGTTTCCGACAATTGCTCGCCGAGCCCGGGATCATCACGGCCCCCGGCGCCTACGACTGCCTCACGGCCGCCATAATCGAGCGCACCGGTTTTCCGGCGGTGTACATGACCGGAGCCGGGACCTCGGTTGCCCGCATCGGCTACCCCGACCTGGCGCTGGCCACGGCCACGGAGATGCTCGCCAACGCGGCGGCTATCGCCTCCACCGTCAGCGTCCCCGTGATCGCCGACGCCGACACCGGCTACGGCGGCACCATGAATGTGCGTCGCACCATCCGTGATTACGAGCGGACCGGCGCAGCGGCGGTGCACATCGAAGACCAGCAGTTCCCCAAGCGCTGCGGCCACCTGGAGGACAAGCGGGTGGTGCCGATCGACGAGATGGTGCAGAAAATTCACGCCGCCGTCGACGCTCGCACCGATGACGATTTCACCATCATCGTCCGCACCGACGCGCTGGCCGTCACCGGTTGGGATGACACCATGCGCCGCTGCGACGCCTTCACCGCGGCCGGCGCCGATGCGCTGTTCGTGGAGGCGATCCGGTCCGCAGACGAAGCCGCCGAAGTGGTCGCCCGCACTTCGGTCCCGCTTCTCTACAACTTCGTGGAAACCGGCAAGTCTCCCTTGCTCAACGTTTCTGAACTGGAAGACCTGGGGTTCAAGATGGTCATTTTCCCCGGCAGCGCCTTCATGTCGGTGGCCCACACCGTGGCTCGGGTCATGGCGGAACTCAAGGCCACTGGAACTACCGAGCATCTGGTGGGCGAAATGACCCCTCTCACCGAGGCCTTTGAACTCATGGGTCTGTCACAAATGCTGGAGCGGGACAGCGGATACGCAGTTGAGAACGAAGTGGTGGCCGCCGACTGAGGTGGAATGGCGTTCCACCGATCCCGAGACGCCCGGCGGTCCACCGCCGTTTGACAAGCTTCTCTCCCGACATCGTCTGAATGCGACTTGATGTCTACTGGACCCGCGGCCGGGGGCCGCGATACCGAATTCCTCAGCCGTTTGTCGACGGAAATCGACGTCTGGCAACGCGACGGTTTGGTCTCGGCCGAACAGGCCGCCGCAATCCTGCGCCGTTATGAGGTTCCAGCGGTAGCCGCGCTTCCCGGAGAAGCGTCTTTGCCTAGTTCCGTTGGTCCCGCCGCTTCCACGGGAGACGCGGCGGCGCGCAGCACCCTGGTGAGCCGGGCGGTGTCCCTCATCGGTGTGATGGGAGCCCTTCTCGTCGGGCTGGGCATCATCATATACGTCGCCGCCAACTGGGACGCGATCCCGATCTGGGCCCGTGTCACCATGCTGGTGGGGTTCACGACTGCGGCAAATGTTGCCGGTTGGTTGCTGCTGGCCCGGTTCGAATACCCACGCATCGGCGTCGCCATGCTCGTGGTCGGCGCGCTGGCGTTCGGGGCAAGCATCCACCTGATCGCTCAGATTTACCATGTGCCGGTCAACCACCCCAATCTGACCACCGCCTGGTTCCTGGGCGTCGTCCCGATCGGGTATATCGCGCGCTCTCGCGTGATGGCGGCACTGTCCCTGTTCCTTCTTGTCCTGAGCATGGGTTTCCGCGCGCAATGGTGGCTGGAATACTACGGGGAGGAAGCGATCCTCTTCGTGATGCCGTTGACCCTGGTGCTCTCGGCGGCGGTTTTTGCCCTGGGTATGCTCCAATTGCGTTTCGCATGGACACGGCCCCTGGCGGCGTATTGCTACTATCCAGCTTTGGCGATCGGACTCGAGGCATTTTGCGCCATGACCGTCGCCAGCATCTGGATTGATGGCGGCAACTTCCCCTGGTCCGTGTTGTCCGCCGAGTATTGGATCACGGGCGGTGCGGCCGTGGCGACTGCCGCGGCTGCTACCGTCGCTCTCTGGTGGCCCTTCCGCTTTCAGCGCGATGCGCGCTCCTTTTCAAGCAAATCAGCTGGCCAGACCGCCATCGTGGCAACGATGTTAGTAACTGCCGTGTCCATGTGGCTCTGGTTCGCCTGGCCCGCCCCCGCAGTATGGTGGCTGTTCAACCTCGTCGCGTTCGGCGGAATCGCGGTCGTCGCCTTCCTGAAGCGGTCGGTCCATTTGCTGGGATGCGTTGTCGTCCTGTTCGTGATACTGGCGTCGGTCCGGATCGTAAGCCTGATGAATTTTGGGGGTTTCGCCGCGCCGATATTGCTGTGCGCGGCTGGTTTGACCGCGGCAGCGTGCCTCTTCGCCGGGAGCCTCGCAATGAGCGCTGCGCCTCTGGTTGCGCTGAACACCCGCTACGTGGCAGCGGCCGGGCTGGCGCTCGCCGCGTCCAGCCTCCACGTCATGGGGTATGGGGTTTTTTGGCGTTGGGAAGACTCCACGGTCTGGCACTGGATGTCTTTCGAATATTGGATCGTTCTGGCGTTCGGTTGGCTGCTTTCGGCGTCGGCGATCGGACTCGCTCTGTGGAGACGCGGACGTTCCGGCAACGTCAACTCGGTCTGGGAAGTCGGCGCGGTTGCGGCAATGGCGGTGTTGACGCTCGCCATGTGGGTCGGACTGAGGTATCAGGTCTCCGTGTCGTGGTCGGTATTCAACCTTGCTTTGTTGGCCGGTATCGCGGCGTTGATCTGGTACGGCTGTCGACGTCGCCAGCTGTCGGTGGTGTACTTCGCCGGTGTCGCCTTCGCCGTTTCCGTGATCATACGGTGTTTCGCGGCAATCGATATCCTGGCGGAGGATGGTCTGCTTCTGTGGCTGGGTCCGGTGGGCTTGGGCATCGGGGCGTTGGTTTTCCTGACCGGTCGGCTCAAGGTTCGCTGGACGGGAACCGCTACGGCGGAGTTGCGGACCATTTCCCGCGTTTGGGACCTGGCCGGCCTGTCCGCTGCCATTGCCAGCGTATACGCCATGAGCTACAGCGATCCCTGGGCCTCGGCACCTGGAGCAATGGACAGCTCTGCGTTTGCCTATCTGGGAGAATATTGGTTCCTCGCCGGCGCGGTTTGGGGCAGCGCAATTGCGGTTCTGGTTCTGATTCGGGTGGTTGACAGGCTGCGGTTGTCTCCCATCACCGCGTCCGCGGACCAACTGCTATGGGAGACATCGGCGGCCGGCGCGATGGGTTTGCTTGCCATCCTGGCGTGGTTGGGGCTTCTGCTGGGTTGGACGTGGACCTGGCTCCCCCTCAACGCCGCCTTGCTGGGTACGGTCCTGGCGTTGGTGGCAGCCGGATACCGCTGGAACCGGGCGGACCTGATCAACCTCGCGGTCGTTGCCTTCGCGATCACGCTGTTCACTCGATACTTCGAGTTTGGCTTCGGATTGCTGGGGCAGTCCCTGGCATTCATCGTTGCCGGCGCGATCATGCTGGGCATGGGTTTCGGCCTTGAGTTTCTGCGTCGGCGGATGCTGCGCGGCGTGCGCCCGGTTGGGGAACCGGCATGACCCGAGCCGCCAGCATCCTGTTCTTCGCCGTGGTGGCAGCACAGATTGTTGGGCTGGTCACCTTCGCCGGCGTGCGCCAGGTTGCCTTGACCGAGGGCCGCGAGATCACCCTGCAGACCGCTCCCGTTGACCCCCGTTCTTTGTTCCAGGGCGACTACGCTATTCTGGACTATGAGATTGCGGAAATCCCCGCCCGGCTCGACGGTGAACCCGCTGGCGTCGAGGTCTATGTGGTCTTGACGAAATGCGGCGACGTGTGGTGCGCATCGCGACACACGCTCGCCGAACCGAAACCGACCGACGTGTACATCCGTGGGGTGATCAACCAGCGTGGCCGGTTGGACTTCGGGATCGGAACCTACTTCGTTCCGGAGGGGACCGGCCACATAATTGAGACCGCAGAGGACGTGAAGGTGGTCGTCTCTTTGGGAGACCAGGGTCAGGCTGTTATCAAGTATGTCTTAGTCGATGATGCGCCCTTGCATCTTTTTGCAACGCTTGAGTAAACCAAAAATGAGGAACCGTTGGTGCACTGTCGGAGACCGGCAGCGACTATAGCCGGTTGCCCCAGTCAACGTACTTCGTCATGCCCACCGCGCTGATTTGCAACTCTTGGCGGAATCCGGGTCGCTCCGCTTCATGCTTCTGACGGTTCGGCGCCGGCGCCGGTGAGCCGCCTTCCAATGCTTCGAACAGCACTCTGCCGTCCATCGCTGCGGCCTCGGCCTCCAGTCCCAGGAAGTGCAAGATAGTGGGGGCCAGATCGATGTTGCCGGTGGGCGTCTCGATGACGGTTTCCCGCTTGACCGAAGGACCGCCGGCCAGCCCAGTGTTCCGCAGTTCATGTTGGCTGAGGCTGCCGTGCTGACCCTGACCGACCGCGCCTCCCGTGGCGGGAGCATGTCCCGCATAACCCGCCGAATTGTCGGTGCTCAGCCAGGGGAAGGACATGATCAGGTCCGGCGAGCGTGGCCCTTCGCATCCCAGCAGCGAGGTCGGCAGCGTGCCCGCCGGATGTCCAACGCGCTCCGACGCGAAAAGCGGCCCGCACCAGGGTTGCCCAACCAGCCACGTGGTCAGCGTCTCGGCCGTTGCCTGATCGCCGTCGTTGACGTACAGCAACGCCGACCCGCCGTTGGCCGCCACCGCCACGCCGCCCGGGCGGTCTATCGTCGCGAAACCGGCGTCGCGCAGCAATTGCTCCACGCGCACAACCTCGCTGATGGTGGAATATCCGTGGTCCGATGCGACGAAAACGTCCGTGGTGTCAGCGCGGCCATTCGCCTCCATCCAGGCCAGGAGCTCGCCGAACTCGGCATCGGCTTCCGCGAGGGCTTGCGGCGTCCTGCCGAGCCCCACGCCGTCTTCGTGCTGCGTCTTGTCCGGTTCCGACGACCACAGCAGCGCCACCGCCGGATCTCGTTCGGGCAGTATGAAGTCCGTCAGGATGCGTCTCGCGTGAACCAGGCGCGCCGTGTTGGGCAGATCCTGAGCCGGCCAATCGCCGAACCGTTCGGTCAGTTCGGCTTGCAGCGACCGTGGCAACGTGAAATCGGGATGTATGGTCGCCCCGCCCGCCGTCGCCGCATTCGGGTTGTGAACGTAGGCGTTGCCGCTGGTGCCCGTGCCAACCGCAAAGTACTCCATACCGTGTTCACCCAGCAGGTCGGCCAGTGTTGGTACCAGCAGTGTGCGACCAGTGGAATCGGCGATCTCCTGCAACGTGGGTTCCAGCGCCGGTATCACCCGGTGCGGATCGTATTCTCGACAGAGGAAGGTGTTGCCCGCCAATCCGTGCCGCCCGGGCGTACACCCCGTGACCAGACTCGACGCGTTGACCCTGGTCACCGTCGGGAACACCGGATGGTGGTTTGCGAAGGTGACGCCCCCGCCGGCGAATTTCGCCAGGTTGGGCATCAACCCCGGGGTGACCTGCGCCGGCTGGAGGCCGTCGAACACCACAATCAATACTCTGCGTTGGACGGCCATCAGGGTTTTCCTCCTGTGTTCAGTTCGCCTCTTGCTGCGGCCACGCTAGCAATTCGCGGATCAGTCGCAGCGACGCCGCAACGTCGACGCCATCGGGTTTCGCAATGCTGATCGGGCCCCCGGCATCGTTCAGCACCCGGCAGCGACCCCAGAGTTCTTCGTCGCCGGTGGTCTCAGAATCGTCAACCGTCATCGTAACTGATCGAAACCTGATGGCGTTCGGGTCCGCCGCCGCGACCATCGTCAAAGGATCGTACATGTAGAACCGTTCGCGCGCGGGGCCGTGATTGAACCACCCGTCGAGCAACCGTTCGGCCAGCCAGCCGGCCGCGGAGGCGGCCCGCGCTCCCAGCACGTCGCCGCGAGTCAAAAAGACCTGCCGGCACGGCGCCATGTCAATCAACGTGATTGGTACCCCCGATTCGAGGACCAAGCGGGCGGCCGTGGGATCACTGTAGAAATTGAACTCCGCGTGCGGCGTGATATTGCCCGGAGTCCCCACGGCGCCGCCCATGACGAGCACGCGTTTCGCCAACCTCAATACCGTTCGGCGCTCCCGGTGCAGTCGCGCCAGGTTGGTCAGGGGACCGAGAGCGATGACGGTGACCGCGCCCGGGTTGGCCTGCAGGATATCGGCCAGGAATTGCACGGCGCCAGTACCGGAAGTGCGCGTTGTCGGACGGGGCAGCGGATGGGTCAACCCCTCTGCGGAGTGAACTTCGCGGGCGTAGGCATACCGGCCGTGCACCGGTCGAGTTGCCCCGCGGGCGACCGGAATGTCAGTCCGCCTGACGCTTTCAAGGATGGCCAGGGCATTTCTGGTGGCCGGGCCTATCGGAACATTGCCGGCGGTGGTGGTCAGGCCGACGACATCAAACTGCGGGTACGAAAGCGCCATCAACAGTGCGATGGCATCGTCGACGCCCGGGTCGGTGTCGATCACCACGGGCTCGGGAGCGTTTTGCGATGACGTCATGCGGTCAGCTCGGTTCCAGCAGCACCGAATTGCAATACGCGCGTACGGCCCGCGCAGAGGAATACCTGAACCGGAACCCGGCGGATTGTTTGAACTTGGTGGAGGTCACGATCAGGGGGCGTTTCGACAATTGTCTTCCCGTCGCGCCACGAAACGGGTTGGAAGCGATATCCCTCAGCAATCGTGGAGACCGGCACCATTCCAGGACATCCAACGAATCCACCACGCCGTCGCCGGCCACGTTGAATACGCCGTGCAGCCGTTTGGCTATCACCCGTTCTATCGCCCGGGCGAGGTCATGCTGGTGGAGGAACTGGAGCGGGAAGCTTCGTTTCCGGTTGGCCGTTACGGAAGGCAGCAGCAATTCGTCTGTCGCGGGGCTGGCATGAGAAGTGCTGACCGACATCGCCGTGCGCAGCACGACGACCTTCATTTCCTCGGTGGAGTCGCCATCCCGCGCCGCCGATGCCTGGTCGCTCGCCGCGTCCGAAAAGGACGGTTCGGCTTCGTCCAGATAGCGGTGTTGCCGAACGGGTTTTTTGTCCGTCTGCTCCGTGATGGGGATTGGAGTGTCCGAATTTACCCCGTAAACTCTCACGTCGGAAAGATATATGAACTGCCGCACGCCTGCGATGCGGGCCGCCCGCAGCCACAGTTGCGCGTCCGCGCAGAATTGCTCGGGGTTGGGCCCGTCGTAATAGCTCCCAACGTGTATCAGCGAATCCACCGCTTCCAGTTGCAACACGTCCGGCATGTCGGCAACGGTCAGTTCGTGTCCCTCCAGGAACATGTCCCACGCTTTCTCTTGCATGAAATCGGGAATGTCGGACATCGTGAGCATGCCGCTCACCCGATTCTGGGCCAGGCGGTAAGTGGAGATTCGCTCCACGGGCCAGCGCAACGGGCGCTCCGCAATCGCTACCAGCCAACAGTCCGGTCGCTCCTTTTCCAGGTGCAGCAACATCTGGGCTCCGAATCTGGATGCGGCGCCCACCACGCCGATGACCCGCGCAAACTCCGGTGTGGTTCCAGGTTCGGTGCTCATGTTTCAGCGCATTCCCATCGCCCGTGGTGGCAGCGGTGTCCCGGTTCCGATCCCATCTAGCGGTTATCCTGGAACATCTGCATCTCCGTCGCGACGGCGTCTTCCGGCAGAGGGGACGCGGCTCGCGGGCCGAAGTTGCGGGCCAGCACGAAAATTTTGGGATTGATACGCGTGTTGACCGATAACCGGCGGCCGCGATTGGACGGGATTGCGGGATATGGCGCGGCGTAATGTGAAGTCTATGTGACAACGCATTCATAGCGAAAACTACTTCATTTAACGTTAATTAATTAGCTTGCCGCGATCATATATCGCAGGCAAGCTATATTTTTGCATAATTTGCATTTAAGTGCCCGATTTCTGTAATAGTTTTGACAATATAGAATTTGTTCAGTATTGTTAAAAATGGGCGGACTATTGCTAGCCCACCCAAAACGCCTCCAGCCCCTGTAGCTCAGAGGATAGATCACGTCCCTAAGACGGGCGAGGTCATGGGTTCGAGTCCCATCGGGGGTACTTTTTTAGTGTATTTAGATTGCAGATACAATATATCTCTTTTTATTGACGTGTTTGGTGTATGACGCGATGATGTCATTAACGAAACCGGCGGGTTTGCCATGTTTGGCAACGGAAACAAACCCGCCATCGCAAAACACGATGGAGGTAAGCCACCGTGATTCATAACCACGATAGCACAAATGATGATCAATGTCAACAAATTAAGACGCGGCGACTTAAAACTCCCGGAAAGAGTAAAAATCATTATTTAAGCTGGTTCGACATCCAAGAAATTGTAATCGACGAAAAAACAGTCCGAGATTGGTTCGAGCACGTCAGATGGACGAAGCGTGGCCGGCGTTGTCCATACTGCGACCACGATAAGACGATCACCGTCACCAGACGCCCATCGCAGCCGTATCGCTGCTGCAAATGCAATGCCTATTTTTCAGTTAAAACCAACACGGTTATGCACAACAGCAAGTTGTCGCTCCGTATATGGTTTCTGGCCATATACCTGATGGTCCATCATCACAAGAGCAAATCCAGCCATCAGTTGGCAAAAGATTTGGGCATCAGGCAGGCCACGGCCTGGAGCTTGGCGCACCGTATCCGCGAAGCATGGGCTGATGACCCGCATTTTTTGTCGGGGATCGTAGAAGTTGACGAAACCTATCTGGGTGGCAAAGAGCGATTCAAGCACGCCAATAAGAAACTCCGTGCGGGACGTGGAGCAGTTGGAAAACAGCCGGTGATCGGAGGATTAGAAAGGGCAGGGATCGCCCCAAAAAACCAAGCTAAAGCACAAGCCATTCCAAACGCCAACCGGGATCACATGCATAAATTCATCTGGCTTAACGTGCGGAACGGAGCCCACGTCTACACCGATGACCATCGTGGTTATCCCGGCATGCCCAAAGCCGCACAACACCAGACCGTCGTTCATAGTCAGGGTCAATACGTAGACGGCAACGTACATACGAACGGCATTGAATCGCTGTGGGCCAAACTGAAAGGAGCTTACCGCGGAACGTTTCACTGGTTCAGCCCCAAGCATACCCAGCGTTACCTTAACGAGCTTACCGGCAAACAGAATGACGACTGGATGCCTGAAATCCAACAGATCATGCACGTGTTCCTTAAGTTGACACGTAAACGGCTCTCGTATGCCGATCTGACGGGGAAATATTGACGAATCGCTGACGGTGTGTTAATTTCACGCCGCTAGGTTCGCGGGTTGGCGGTTTCCGCTGCCGTGCCGCAATAGATTCTTGAGGTGGCTCTATGCCTCCTTCGCGCATCTATTGCGGGATTCGCGAACCTAGCAGTTGCTAACCTCGTGGCGTGGAGGAGGTTCCAGCATGGTTCGCTGTCGTTGTGGACGTCTGGTTTTCATAGACGAGATTTACTATTGCACGTTTTGCGATAGACAACATTGCGAGGGGTGCCGCACCTGCCCTTGGAACCAAATCTAGCCGATTCACAGGCAGAGGAGGATCCAAATGCCAAAACTTCTCAAATTTCCGACTGCTATCGCTTTCGCAATGATAATCGCCATCGCGTGGATGACTGACAATACAGACATCACAAATGCACAAAACGGGCCAGACATTGGCAGATCGCCAGGCACAGGTTTGGGCGGATACATATCAGTTAGCGTGGGCAAAGCCGATTGGGACAACCACACGTGTTCGGTCCGAGCCATCGGTGATTTGGAATGCGTAGGACCAAATGCAGACGGCCAAACATCATTTCAGTCAGGAAATTTTCGCTCAGTACATGCTGGCTATCAGCACACATGTGGATACCATGCCGACTACACGGTATCCTGCTGGGGACGTAATTATTACGGTGCTACTTATTCGCCAACAGGCGATTTTATAAGCGTGAGCGCTGGATTGCAGCATAATTGTGGTATCAGATCAGACCAAACTGCAGTTTGTTGGGGGAACAATCTTGACGGGCAATCTACATCTCCAATGGGGAGATTCGATTCCATCAGCGCAGGTCACTTTCATACGTGCGGGATACGCACATACGGGAGCGTTCATTGTTGGGGACGGAGTCGTTACGGTGCAACAGATGCTCCTACTGGTGCCTTCGTTTCCATAAGCGCGGCGAAATCACATACGTGCGGCATCAGATACAACGATACTTTAAGATGTTGGGGAGAAGATTCACTCGGTCAAGCATCACCGCCAACCGGACAATTTTCACAGGTCGCAACAGCACCAACCTATTCATGCGGATTGCGAATCGGCGGAACGATTGATTGTTGGGGGCCGACGCATTACGACTACAATATCCCACAGGTTGTCAATTTCAAGCATATCTCGGTAGGTGAACGCCAGATCTGTGGCATAACTGTCGACGAATCAATAGATTGTTGGCAAGTAAACACCGATTACCCACAAGACCCTCCAGCAGCACAATTTGATTCAATCACAAGCGTGTCAGGAGACGACGGCTTTTGTGGCATCACAACAGACGACGAGGTGGCCTGTTGGGGATATGTTCGCTCCGCACCAGAGCTGTCAGGTAAATTCACTACTGTTTCTATGAGCGATGGAAGTGGTGAGCCAGGAGATTGGAGCGAAGCTGTTTGGTTTGGTCGTGGTTTTATGTGTGGAGTTCAAATCGATGGAAGTTTGGCTTGTACTGGCGAAAATAAGGATGGCCAGTCTGAACCACCGGCCGGTAAATTCACAGCAATAGCGACCGGCAACCATTCCGCATGTGGTATCAGACTGGCTGGCGAATTAGCTTGCTGGGGAAGAAATCTAAAAGGAATAGCCGCGCCACCAAGTGGTATTTTTACGCATCTCGACATGGCTGGTGCTGACGCTTGTGCAATCAATACAGACGGCGATACTGAATGTTGGGGAGCCGTTCCCTACGGGGAAGAAGGCGATTTCAAAAATTTGAGCATGAGCCACGGTTTCGGATGCGCCGTTACCACCGACGATAGACTGGACTGTTGGGGACGTAACCGGGTACAGGAACCGCCTAGCGCATTTACCATGTTAGATATGGGTTATTTCCAGTCGTGCGGCTTGCGACCAGATAAAACCGTAGTATGTTGGGGGCGGGAACATCCCGAATCCTACGTTCCTGTTTCTGGCAAGCTGGTTGACGTGGCAGTTGGCAACAATCAGTCTTGCGGTCTGAGAGAAAATGGCAACGTGATTTGCTGGTAAGTCATGAGAGCCGCGTGATATCGACCCCATCGTGTAAGTGATGGGGTCGATAATTTCTGATTTGCTTGCGGACCAACGATAGATCATGACATGATGATGCCAATTACGCCGCGCCATATCCCGCAATCCCGTCCAATCGCGGCCGCCGGTTATCGGTCAACACGCGTATCAATCCCAAAATTTTCGCCAGCCGCTCCACCAGATCACAGACTTCCAACGCCTCCCAGATGTCCGGCCCAACCCCCACGGCGCCGTGGTTGCGAAGGAGCGCGGCATTCCGGTCGCCCAACGCGGCGTAAGCCTGTTCGGCCAACTCCTGCGTTCCCGGGAAGGCATACTTGCTGACCTTGATCGGCCCCCCGATGGTCATCAGCATCTCGTCGATCAGCGGCGGTATGTCCAGCCCGATGACCGCCGCCACCGACGCATGGATGGAATGAGTATGTGCCACTGCCTGGACGTCTGGACGCCGCCGATATATCTCGAGATGCAGTCGGGTTTCGGACGATGGCCGCATCGGAGCCGGCTCCACCGGCTCGCCTTCCAGGTTCACCACCACCAACTCGTCCGCCTTGAGTCGATAGTAGGGATGATGCGTCGGGGTAACCAGCAGCAGGCTGTCATCTCCGGCGTCGGTCAGACGCAGGCTGGTGTTCCCCGAATACGCTCCGACCAGGCCTCGCCGGTACATTTCTCGGGTCGCCTCGGTGAGGTCGCTGCGCTGTTCAGACCATTGGTCGGCCACTCTTTTCCTCCGATGTATCTGCGGCGTTGCCGAAACTCGACATGACCGCTGCAGCGGCATTATATCCGCTGATGATGGCCCCCTCCATAGTCGAAGGCCATCCGGTGTCGGTCCATTCCCCGGCCAAAAAGAGGTTGGGTGCCACGGTGGTCGGGCCGGGTCGCATTCGCTGCGCGCCGGGAGTGCACCTGAATGTCGCGTTCCGCTGTTTCACCACCGTCGAGCCCACAAGCTGCGCGCGTCGAGCCCTGGGGAAGACGGACCGCATCTCTTCGGCAATACTTCCGGCCAGCTCCCCGCGCGGAAGGTCGATGTGATCCCATGCCGCGCTAATCGACACTGTCAACGACTGGCCATCGTCTAACGACGGGCCATCCTCCCGCCGGTCGGTCCCGCGAATTCGCGAACCGTTGAAGACCCATTGCAACGGGCTGTCCAGGAAGTAACAGAAATCTCCGTCCATCACCGTGCGGTCGTAATCCAGGTGCACGTTGACGATGGGCGAAGCTCGAAGCCCGCCAATCTCATTGAAAGGCGCTTTTTTTGCCAGATGGTCCGGGATCAGGTTGGGCAGAACCCAGAACGGCACTGCGCTCACGTAGGCATCCGCAGACATGACCTGGCCGGACGCCGTGACCAAACGCTGCACCAGCCCGTCCGCACCCGTTTCGATGCCCTGCGCCGTACAACCCAGTAGCGTCCGCACCCCGAGCCTGTCCAGGTAGGCTTCGCACGGTGCGCCTACAGCCTGGCCCAGGGGGGCCTTGGGATACCCGATGTTGGCGGTGCGCCGCCCGGTCAACAGACCATCCTGCACGATCATCAACCCCATCGCCGCGCTGACGTCGCGGATGTTGTCGTTTAGCGTCCCCTCGATGACGACGTTCCACAGGTTGTAGATGCCCCGTTCCGACTGGCCGTGGGCTCGTAGCCATTCGTAAAACGACATGGTTTCCAGCTCGTGCGCGGACCGGTTGGCGAACATCGCAGCGATCACCCCGCGCACCGCCTTGAGCTTGTCTCCGACGCTCAGGTGCCGGTAGGTGACTAACGCCGCAAGCAGGTGCCCCGGCGCGGGGCCGCCCAGACCATACAACTTTCCTTTGCGTCCCGACCCGTCATATACATCGACGTTCAGCCTTGGCTGTAGGTGCCAGAGGTCGCCAACGCCGATGCGTTCGAAGAAGGAAACGAGGTTGTGACACGCACCTACAATCACATGCTGCCCGTTGTCCAACTCGCGACCGCTTTCCTGGTCATCAAACGAAAAAGCCCGACCTCCCAACGACGTTCGAGCCTCCAGCAACGTCACCTGCCAGCCGGATTCGGCCAGTCGGGCCGCCGCAGCGATCCCGGCCAATCCGCCGCCAATAACCAGCGCTGATGGTCTTCTATCCCCGCGACTGCCAGTCACTTCATCAATGGACCCGTAAGCCAGGCCCGGGCCATCAACGCCAGCTTGGCCCCTTTGCTCAGGCCGATGCGCTCTCGGAACACGTCGTATCCTGCGGCTTCGATCTTGTCGAGCACTCCGCCATAAATGAGACCCAGAGCAGCGGGGCAGGCCCGGGATCTTGGTGAGAGAAGCGGCAGCAGGCTTCTGCCGCTGGCGAAATATTCCCGCGCCCGGTCGATCTGGAATTGCATCAGGCTGGCAAAACCGTCGGTCACGGCGTGATTCCCCAAGTCCGTTTCGGTCACGCCGAACCGTTGCAACTCGTCCTGCGGCAAATAGACCCTCCCGAATTCCCAGTCCTCGCGCACGTCTCGGCAGATATTGGTCAGTTGCATCGCCAGGCCCAGGTCGATTGCGCCCCGGTGTGCGTCCTCGCCTCCGCGATAACCGAAAATATGAACGCAAATCAGCCCCACCACCGATGCCACTTGGTAGCAGTAGGCGCGCAATTCGCCAAAATTGGCGTACCTGGTCTTTATGAGGTCGGACTCCACCCCGTTTAGCACCTCCTGGAAGTATTCCTCCGGGATATTATGGGCTGCCGCCACATCGGCCAATCCGACGAACAGCGGTTGGTCGGCGTGCCCGGCGTATGCTGCGCCCAACCGGCTCCGCAGGTACTCAACGCGCTGCAACTTCTCCTCGTATGTGCCTTCGGCGTCGACCGAATCGTCACAATGCCGGCAGAACGTGTAAGCAACGTAGATTGCTCTCCTCTGCCGAGCCGGCAGCGTGAGGAAGGCGAAGTAAAAGTTGCGAGCCTCGCGCCGTGTCACCCGGCGGCACTCTTCGTAAGCCGCCGCCAACGCCTCGGGCGACGGTGAAGATGCGATGGGAGACGGGGTCGTCATCGGGTTAGTCTCGGGGGTTGGGCAGCCCGTATCCGATTCCCAGCCTGTTGCCCAGCCAGGCGGACGCCAATAACCACGCCTTCCGTCGGCTCGACAACGTGGGGCGCTCGCTCAAGACGTCGTAACCCTGCCGGCGTATGGCATCGAGTACGGCCACGCCACCTCGAGCGAAAAGGGCGACCGGCAACCGGGACCCTCTGTCCAGCGCGTCGACCAGGGGCGCGCCTTGTCGGAACATTCGCATCGCGATTTCGCATTCATATCGCAGCAATGCGCGGAATTCAGCGGTCGCCTCGCGGTTCGCGATTTCGCTTTCACTGACCCCGAACCGTTTCATATCAGAACGCGGCAGATAGACTCGGCCACGTTCCTGATAGTCGCGGCTCACGTCCTGCCAGAAGTTGGTGAGTTGCAGCGCGGTGCAGGTATGATCCGCCAGGAGTTGCCGCCTGCGATCCGAATAACCGAACAGGTACAGGTACAGGTGCCCTACCGGGTTGGCGGAATATCGGCAGTATTCCACAACGTCGTCCAGCCTGTCGAACCGCCCGGTCCCCTGATCCATCAGATTGGCCTGAATCAACCGGTGGAACGGTTCCGAAGGAATCTCGAACGAAGCGACCGTATGCTGGACAGCAATGGAAATGGGATGTGTGGGCTCACCCGAGTAAATTGCCTCCAGCTCTTCCTCCCACCACGCCAATCGTTTGCGCCGGTGCGCCGTCACCGTGGCGTTGGGTCTGCCCACGGCGGCCGTTCCGGCTGGCGCCGTCGGCAACGATTCGTCGCCCAGGTCGTCCACCATTCGGCACCACGCATAGATAGCATAGACGTGGGGCAGCTTGTCTCTAGGCGTGATCCAACCGCCGACGTTGAAATTCTCGTAATGGCCGCGCGCCAGTGTTTCGCAATACTGGTACGCTTCGCTCAACGTCACCGACTCTGTGGACGCCGTCACACATCCATCCTGGTCATGGGCGGTCTTCTTTTCGATGGTGGCTGACATGCTGATCGGCGCCCGGCGCGCACCTACTCTCCAACGATCTGGACCATCACCTCTCGCGGACGCGGGTGGTCCAATTCAATAAAAAATATGCTCTGCCACTGGCCAAAGGGTATCTTCCCGTCGATGAGCGGGATGGTTTCACTTGACCCCAACATTAGATGCTGGAGGTGAGCGTGCCCATTCGGCGATTCTTCTTCGGTCATGTTGACCGTTCGGACCGAGAAATCGTTGTGCCGATATTCGCCGAAGCGAGGACAAATCTTCTCCAAAAACCTCGTCATGTCCTCAATCAACAACGGTTCGTTCTCGTTGATGATCACGGCGGCAGTGGTGTGACGGGAGTACACCACCACAAACCCGTTGCTGACGCACGATTTTCCGACGCAGCCCTTCACCCAGTCGGTGATGTCGATGAATTCGGGGGCGCCGGTGGTGTCGACTTTCAGGGAAAAATGTTCGGTTTTCATGAGGTGCACTCTATGGTGGAGTGTGGGTAACGGAACAATTATCCAAGGATGGTTGAACAGCGACCCTCGGCTTGGACTGCCTGGTGACCGTTGCTCTGGGATTTCGCCCGCGAAACTCGTTGGGCCGTGCGCTGCCGATAGCGTGCTAAGGCTATCAGTGGCCAGGTGTTTCGATAAAGGTGATAGTTGATCATGAATCCCGCAGACAGCTCTTCGCCCTGGAACCCGCGTTCGCCGGGCTGTGGAACCCGGTCCACCCGTTCACCTTTCAGGTATCCGGGAAACCCCGTACCGGTGAAATACGGCTCGTCCCAGTTGCCCTCCGCAAGCTGTGTGTCCAGCAAGTATGAAACGCCGCGGTGCGTGGCCTGGTCGTCGTCGTATCCGGCGGCTAACAGGGCCATGATAGCCCAGGCGGTTTGGGAAGCGGTGCTCGGCCCCACTCCGCGTTGCGCGGAATCTATGTACGACGCGCACGATTCACCCCAACCACCGTCCGGATTTTGGTGGTCAATCAGCCATTGTATCGCCCGACGTATGTAGGGCTGCTGCATGTTCTCACCCGCGGCCTCCAACCCCGGCAGAACAGCCCCCAATCCGTACACGTAGTTTACTCCCCATCGCCCGAACCAACTACCATCTTCTTCCTGCTCCCGCCGCAGGTAACGATACGCCTGTTGCAGAAAGCGTTGGTCGGTCTTGTACCCGAGTTTCGCGTACATTTCCAGGACATGCGCGGTGACGTCCGCGCTGGATGGATCAAGGAGTTCGCCGAAATCGCTGAACGTCAGGGCCGTCACGTAACCGTGATTGTTGTCTTTGTCGAACGACGCCCACCCGCCATCCTTGTTCTGCATCCCATGGATCCAAATCAGGGCGCGCGAAATCGCGTCTGCCCGCGATCGGTCCTCAGCGCCCGGTAATTTCCCCAGGCGCAGGGCCAGCACGACTTCCGCGGTATCGTCGATGTCCGGATAGCAGTTGTTGTGGAACTCGAAAGCCCAGCCGCCAGGCTGCAGCTGTGGCGCCTGGACCTGCCAGTCGCCGCCGACCAGTATCTGCTTGTCGACCAACCACCGTGTGGCGGATTCCAACATGGGATCAGTCGGCGGCAATCCGCTTTCGGCCAACCCCTGAACTATCAGGCAAGTATCCCACACCGGCGAGATGCAGCCCTGGATTGTCCAACCATCGCCCTTTTGGATGGAAAAACCGTCCAGGCCCTCGAAGCCGCGGGACATGGTCGGATGCTCGTTGTCGAAACCGCACACGCTCAGGGCGATGAGGCTGTACACCCAGGGCGGTTGGATTCCTCCCCAACTCCCGTCCTCTTCCTGGCGGTCCAGGATCCAGTCAATGACCTTACGCTCTGCGATTTTGCGCAGCGGGTTGAAAGGAATGCGGCTGTAGCTATTCTCGAACGCCTGCTCCGCCAAATGCACCAGCCTCGGCAGATTGAATCCGGGAGGCGACGGCACCGAATAATCGGTCCGGGAACGGCCCTCGGGAAACAGCTCATCAATGGCGTGTTCCGGCGGAACGGGTCGAACCGGACGGCGCGACAGCACTATTGACAGCGGCACGATGCATCCCCTGGCCCAACTGGCAAAACGGTAGATGCTCAGGGGCGCCCAATCAGGAAGCAACATCAGCTCGGTGGGCAGACGAGGCGTGCCGTACCATTCCCATTGTCCGAACAGCGCGAGCCAAATGCGGGTGAACATCCGCGTGCGAGGCACTCCCCCCCGTTCCAGGACAAACTGTCGGGCCCGGCTCATGTGCTCTGCTTGCGGATCCTCACCGCACAGCTTCAGCGCAAAATAGCATTCCACGGTGGTCGACAGGTCACCGGGTGCGCCGTAGTAGATTGCCCACGACCCGTCGCGCAGCTGCTTGCTCAGCAGGTACTTCACAATGTGCCGCTCACGACCCGGGTTGTGATGACCCAGGAACCGGCACAACATCACGTACTCCGCTTCCATCGTGTTGTTCGATTCCAGCTCGGCCCACCAGTAGCCGGCCGCATCCTGGATCCGGCGGAAATACCCGTGGAGCCGCTCGACAGATTCGTCCAGTTCCTCGGGCGACGGCGCGTCGCCATGAACCGGGGACGCCTTGCCAGTTATTTCCTGGATAACCATGATGTTTGCCCTGCGAATCTTGAAACGCTAAATGTAACCGTAATCCCTGAACCATCGAACTGCTTTTTCCAGAGCCACCTCCACTGGGCTCTGGGGCAAACCCAGTTCAACCACCGCTTTTCTGCTGCTTGCGTACATCGGGTGCTTGGTGATTTTGATCGCTTCTACCGGAACCGCCGGCGAACGACGCAGCAGTGTTCCTTCAACGAATTCGTCGCAATATGCCGCCCCCAATATGGCCCAGTGCGGTATCCGAATGTTGGGTGCGCGCCGCCCGGTGATTTCCGAAAGCATGTCAAAAATCTCTTTCAGGGTGAGATTGCGACACCCAAGGATGTAGCGCTCGCCGGGAGTGCCTCGCTCCATGGCCAGTATGTGTCCTTCGGCAACATCTTCCACGTCTATCAGGTTCATGCCCGTCACGATGTAACCCGGAGCCCTACCGCGCGCGAAGAACAACGGGATCTGCCCGGTGGGCGTGGGTTTCACGTCCCACTCCCCCACCGGAGCGCAGGGGTTGACTACCACAACCTCCATTTCATCGTCGTTGGCCGCCAACGCGATTTGCTCGGTGGCATACTTGGACTGTTTATAATAGCCGATCAGCAAAGCCGGCCGAGGCGGCATCTCCTCCGTGCCCAGGTGCTCTGGATCCCGCGACCCGTTGCCGGATATTCCGATGGTGGCCACCGAGCTGGTGAAAACCACCCGACGCGCTCCGGCCCGACGCGCGGCGTCGAGCAGATTCACCGTCCCCACCACGTTCGAGCGGTACATTTCGCGTGGTCGCCGCGACCAGAAGGAGTAGATGGCCGCACAGTGATAGACGGTCTCGCAACCTTCGGCAGCCCGCCGTACCGAATCGCTGTCCAGCAAATCACCCGTTACTTGCGCCACTCCCGTGTTCCGGATTGCCAAATCATTGGCGTTGGGCCGGACCAAAGCCCGAACATCCTCTCCTCTGGCCCGTAGCGCCCGGGCCAGGTTTCCGCCGACAAAACCGGTGGCGCCTGTTACCAGCGTGGTCATCGGATCAACGGACCCATCCCGGCGGGTAGTACAGGCGGCGCTTCCAACAAGCCGGGTACGCAATGGGCCAGGCGGTTCTGTGCCACCCGTGCCATCCGGGCCAGCCGCAACAAACTCGCCACTCTCCCGGGATGCCTGGCTACGCCGCCCAGCACATTGACAAGCCCGTCACCGACGTCACCGAGGTAATCTGGCAACTCGTCCCCTGCGGTATCCAGCACCGCCCGGAGCGACGCGAACGGAATTCCGTAAGCGGCTGCCGTAGTCGCAGCCCAATAGTCTTCCATGTTGACCGTCATTGCTCCGGTCGCCGCGTGCAGTGCGGATTTGACCTTCGAGTTGGCTACAGCGCCAACCGTCACGGACGGGCCATGCACCACGCGGGTTTCGTGCCCGTCGGCCCATGCTTCCAGCCTATTGGCGATCCTTGGGTCGGCGGCAATGGGTTCCATACGTTCCGCGGACAGAAACACGTCGGCCAAGTGTAGGTCTCCGGTAAGGAGCTCCGGATCAGCGCCGCCGCAAAACCCGATCATGAGGATCGCCTCCGGCGATCGTGCCGCCAGGGCCGTGACGCTCGCCTCGGTGCTCTGTCTCCCGACTCCCGTGACGCGTGTCATCACGCCCTTACCCTGCGGGTCGAGTATCGCCCGGCGGACGCCGGCAATTTCCGTGGCCATGGGTGCAACTATGGCAAGCATAGGTATAACAATTGCGACCAACCTCAACCGGCCGGTCGACGTTCGTGTTATCGTCCCGATTGTCCGCCATTGAATGAACGCAGCGGACCAACTGCCCGTAATTGACTACCCGACGCTGATGCCACCTTTGTGCGCGGCGCCGGACTTGATGAGAGTGACCCATTCCCTGGGTTTGCCAATTGCATTAAATATGGTTGCTGATTCAAAACCGCAATGCATCATGCAGTTGTTGCAGCGGGGGTCTCTACCCACCCCGTATTTCTCTTCCCACAATTGGGGTTCGTAGAGTTCTTCGATGTCGGTGGCGTGTTCGTCCGCCAAGGGATAACAGGGCTTTCGCCATCCCATCACCGTGTAGGTGGGATTGGACCACGCGGTGCACTGGTATTCTCGCTCTCCCCGCAGGAAATTCAGGTACAGCGGGTTGTTATAAAACCGCATTCCTTGCGTGCGCGTTGGGTCCAGCAGGTCCCGGAACACGTTCCGGGACTCTTGCCGGGTGAGGAATAGATCCTTATCGGGAGCGTCTTCAAAGTCGTAACCTGGCGAGATCATCGAACCTTCGACGCCCAAGTCGCTGACGTAGCGGAACATCTCCCGCAAGTCCTCGACGTCGCTGTTCCGGAACACCGTCGTATTCGTGCACACGCGATAACCCCGCTCCACCGCCATTTGTATCCCGTCTACCGCCCGCTTGAACACGCCGGCCCGTGCCACCGATTCATCGTGCTTTTCCTCCATCCCGTCCATGTGTATGACCCAGCAGAAATACTTGGATGGCGGGATCTTGTCCAGCATGCGCGGCAGCAACAGCGCGTTCGTGCAGCAGTAAACGAAGTACTTTTCGCCGATCAGGGTGTTGATTATCTCGTCAATCTTGGGATGGATCGTCGGTTCACCACCGGCGATGGACACGATGGGCGCGGCCGAATTGTGCACCGCGGCCAGAGCCTCTTCCACCGGCATCATCTGGTCCAGCACACCACGGTATTCACGGATCCGCCCACACCCGATGCAGGCCAAATTGCACATCTCCAGCGGTTCCAGCATGGTGACCAGCGGGAATCGCTTCCGGCCACGCAGTTTGTTCTTCAATATGTACCAGCCCATGCGCACGCCCAGTTCCATTGGGCGTTTGGCCGGCTTAATCGCCATGTGTGGGTCTTTGCGTGTCTGTACCATGCTCGGAATCTCCGTCGCCAATCGCCCGGTGTTATCAGAATAGACGGTACGCCATGAAGTCAATCAGATTTTTTGCGTCCTCTGTGGCCCAGGATGGCAGCTCCAGCATCGCCAACGCCGCCCGCCCTTCCTCTGCGGTCACCTCGGTGAGTTCGTCGGTCTGCCGGTCGGCCCCCAGTTCATCAAGTATGTCCAAAACGCGGTTCACGTCGGGTTCGTCAAAGGCCTCTTGCGAGTACAACCGGAGCAGTTCCTCCCGATTGGCGCCGTCCGCGTGTTGGAAGGCGTAAACAATGGGGTAGCTCTTCTTGCGCTGGACGATATCGCTGTCGGTGGACTTTCCGGTAATTGCTTCGTCGCCCCAGATACCGAGGTAATCGTCCCTGATCTGGAATAACCGCCCTATGGCCCGGCCGAACTGAGCCACGTTCTCCATAGTTTCAGGATCGTCCGTCGCCATAGCCGCGCCAATCGCCATGCTGCTGCGGATCAACGCTCCCGTTTTCAGCGCGATCATGGCCAGATACTCGCCCGATTCGATAGTTTCGCGCCGCTCGAACTCCAGGTCGCGACACTGGCCTTCGATCATTTCGAGATAGCTTTGAGTGAGCAATTGCGAAACGCGAATGACGGTGTCGGGCGGCACACCACTCCCCACGCTGAGGGTGCTCAGGTCGCCCAGGGATTGCATTGCGTCTCCCGCCACCAGCGCCCGCTCCGTGCCCCACACCGCCCACACCGTGGGTTGGTGCCTGCGTTCCAGTCCCTGATCCTGGATGTCGTCGTGGACCAGCGAAAAGTTGTGGATCAGCTCCAACGCTGCCGCTGCCGGAGCGGCATGACGTGGGTCACCCTGAAGGGCGTCGCACGCGAACATGCACAGCGTGGGCCGCAGCGCTTTGCCTTGCGAGGCGGGCGTGGCCGACGCAGCGCCGGTCTCGTCCGACCAACCCAAATGGTACCGCAGCAACGTGTTGACCGCGTGATCTTCCAGTGGCGGTACTGCTGCTGCCAGTGCCTTTTCCAGGTACTCTCGGTACCGGTCAAACATGGCGGGCAAGCTCGGCGCGCTTCTTTGCATCCCGTTGTTGCTTTGCCGACCCAACCGGGGAGCCTCCGCGGAGACTGTTGGTGTTGTACCCATTGACGAAGCCTGCCGTGCGATGAGGATAGCGGGGTAGGCGCGGCGCGGAGTTTCGGGGTAGGGCCCGTTCGATCCAAGGATGACAGAATCTAACCAACCCCAGCAATCATGTCAAGCAGCCCGAACCCGGCCGCCTTTCACCCGCGGCCGCGCTCCGGGCGACACGCTGGACCGCCGTAGACCCGGCTCACCGAGTCCTTGAACAGGTCATGGCGGTCCGGTTGCGACCGGATTCGCCCAAAACGCGACACTCCCGCACCAGCGGGAGTGTCGCAAGTTCGGAGGCAACGCCACCTCGGATATTCAGGCTAGTCCGCCGGCAACAGCCGGAACAATGCTGATTTCGTCACCGGACTTGATGCCGGTCCTCAACCCCTGGTCGAACCGGATATCCTCGCCGTTTACGTAAATGTTCACGAAATACCGCAGTTCGCCGTCTTCGTCCAGCAACCGCTCCTTGAAACCGGGATAGTCGCTCTCCAAACGGTCGATCATCTGCGATAGGTCGGCCACGTCCAGTTCAACTTTGGCCGCACCGCCGGTCATGCGACGCAGCGGGGTGGGAATGCGTACCGTTACGCCCATTGGTATTGTTCCTCCTGCAATGTTGGGATGCCGTTGCGCGTGCGCCGCTGCGGCATATTCGTTGCGGCTTCGGGCTTGGCAGCCACCGACCGGGTCAGCCCTCTATGACGTCTCCCGCGATGGGATCAACCCGTACGCCCGTGTTGCCAACCCAGTCCAGGCCGCGCTGGATCTCTTCATCGGAGCCTTCCAGCTCCAGAACCACCCAGCCAACATCCGATCTGACGTCCGCACGCCTGATGTTGGTGACCAGGTCGAAGTCGTGCCCCAACCGGTAGATGACCGGCTCCCGTACCATCTCAGCCGAGAACGTGAACCGCACGCGCTGTTTCGCCATGGCCATCTACACCCGAGCCGCCATCCGATTTTCCAGCGCTTCCTCGAACGAGCCCATCATCGGTTTGATCAGCAGGGGATTGACCACCTCTTCCACGGCTTCCTGAGTTTTCAGGCCGTTGCCCGTGATGTAGGCCACCGCAAGTTCGTCGGCGCCAATTGCGCCGGTTTCCGCCAGGTACTTCAGCGCCGAAACGGTCACCCCGCCGGCGGTTTCCGTGAATATTCCCTCGGTCTCCGCCAGCAGTTTGATGCCTTCCACGACCTGGGATTCCGGCACTGCGTAGCCGCTCCCGCCCGACTCCCTGATGACGCGCAGGCTATAAATTCCGTCCGCCGGATTGCCGATGGCTAACGACTTCGCGATGCTGTCCGGCCGCACGGGACGTATTTGATTCTGTTGGTTTTCCCATGCGGTGACGATCGGGCAGCAACCGGCGGCCTGGGCCATGTGCATCCGCGTGGTAACCGCCGGATGATGCACCGTGTTCTGGTCGGCTCCAAACGGCTGCGGAGCCACCCCGTCGAGCAGCCCCAGGCAAGCCAGCTCGTTGAACCCTTTCCAGATCTTTGTGAACATTGCCCCGGAAGCCGACGGCACCACCACGTGGTCCGGCACTCTCCAGCCCAACTGCTCAGCCACTTCGTACCCGAGGGTCTTGCTCCCTTCCGCGTAGTAGGGCCGCATGTTGATGTTTACGAACGCCCACGGGTAGTTGTCGCTCACCTCGCTGCACAGGCGGTTAACTTCGTCGTAAGTTCCTTCAACCGCCACCAGCGTCGGATTGTAGACTGCGGCGCCGATGACCTTGCCGCGCTCCAGGTCGGCGGGAATGAAAACCACCGCGTCGATCCCGGCTCGCGCCGCGTGAGCGGCAACGCTGCATGCCAGGTTCCCGGTGCTGGCGCAAGCCAGTGTATCGTAGCCGAATTCAACCGCCTTCGTCGCGGCTACCGACACCACCCGGTCCTTGAACGAGAACGACGGGTTCACGCTGTCGTTCTTGATGTACAGGTTGTTGAGGCCCAGCTTCTTGCCCAGGTTCCTGGCCTTGAGCAACGGCGTGTAACCCGCCATGATGTCCACGGGGTCGTCTGCCGACGCTGGCAACAGGTCCTGGTACCGCCAGATGCTTATCGGGCCGTCGGTGATGCGCTTGTGAGTAACCACCTCGGAGATGGTCACATAGTCGTAAATGACCTCCAACGGGCCAAAGCAGAAGTCGCAAACGTTCAGGGGTTCGCCCGGGTATTCCCGGCCGCATTCCCGGCACTTTAATCCTTTGACAAACGCCACCGGATGTTACCTCCGTGGTTCCTGATGTACCCGTGCGCCGGTTAAAATAACCAACCGCCTGCATGGATCAAACACATACACCGGCCTCACATTGTGCCAGAGGACGCCCGGACTATCAACCGGGCACGCGCTCGGTAACCGTTCACACGTGGGGTAACGAATTGAGAGCGCGGATGTTGGCGGCACAATTATTCGACCGCGATCCGCCGGTTGTCAAACGCGTTTTACCGGCCATCGCCGACCAAGCGCTTTTCAACTCTGAACGGTTGACGGACAAGGCTGGAGTCGTTCTAGTCGCAACAACCCGCAGCGCAATATCTGGCGGGACTGGAACCCGCGAAATCATGGCGGAACAACGCTCAACCATGGGCGCCGTACTGCGCTGCAATCTGACCGACCCAGCCGGTTTTTCCAACCGGAATTCAGCGCAAGGAGGCCAGCCATTCGGCGATAGCCTGGCCGATCTCAACCGGGGAGTCCTCCTGGATGAAATGAAATCCTCTCACCGTTACCTCCCGCTGGTTGGGCCAGCCACGGCAGAACTCCCTCTGCGCGCCCGTCAGGATGGTGCCCGGGTCGGCGTTGATGAACAACTTGGGGACTTCGCTGCTCGACAACCATCGGGAATACTCATCGACGATCGTCACCACGTCGGCGGGATCGCCGCCCAAGGGAATCTGCCGCGGCCAGGTCAGGGTTGGACGCCGCGACTCTCCCGGTTCCAGGTACGGCCTGCGGTACACGTCCATCTCCGCGTCGGTTAGGCCGCGCATCACGCTGGCAGGAAGGATGCGCTCGACAAACACATTCTTCTCCAGGACGATGTCCTCCCCGGCCGGCGAGCGCATGGACTCGAACAGCGAACGCGACCGTTCCGGCCATTCGTCCCACGCCAGGGCGCGCACGATTGCTTCCATGTACACGATGCCCTTAACCCGGTCCCGGTGCCGTTGTGCCCAATGGAATGCCAAGGCAGAACCCCAGTCGTGGCAAACCAACGTGACGTTCTCGGTCAGGCCCACGGCATCGAACCAGGCGTCCAGATAACGCGCATGGTCAACCAATCGGTATGTCCCGTCCGGCGGCCGATCCGTATCACCCATTCCCAACAGGTCGGGGGCCAGGCAGCGCCCCATCTCAGCCACATGAGGAATTACGTTGCGCCACAGGTAGGAGGACGTGGGATTACCATGCAGGAACACGACGGGGTCTCCCGCACCCGTATCCACGGTGGCGAACTCCACGTCAAGAGCTTGCACCCGATGTCTCGGATAGGGATCGGTAGCGGAAATCCGGTTCTCTGCCATTTTCGCGTCCTCCTGCGTATCTCGCCTGTTCCATGTTATCAGTTGGCAACCGAACCCACAGGAACATACCGTCATGTCGGTGGTTCCGACCTGCTCGATGTAAACTTTTCCGTCCGATACGTTGGCTTCTTGGTCTCGGCTCGCCGGCTCATTGTGGGCGACCCCAACTGCTGATTGTCCAATGATATTCTTCTACGCAGAGACAGGAACCGGCAAGAACGCTTGACAAGGGACAGACGGACTACCAACCCGCAGCCGTCGCAGGTAAGCTCGCCCAACGGCTGGTGAATCTTCGCCGTTCATGGAGGTGACGTTGCGCTCGCCGGTTGAGCAGGAGATCAGAGATCTAATTCAACAGGATGGGCGAATTACATTCGCCCGGTTCGTGCAGGCTTGCCTGTATTCGCCCCGGGGAGGTTTTTACTCTGCTCGCGACAGCAGGATCAGCGCCCACTTCGGGACCTCTTCCAACAGTCACCCCGTTTTCGGCGCCCTGATCGCGCGGCAACTGGAGCAGATGTGGGGCCTGCTGGGAAACCCTCCCGTTTTCCACGTGATTGAGGTCGGCGCCGGCGATGGCGTTTTGGCTCAGTCCATCGTTGATGTTTGCCGTCGGACGGCTCCGCGGTTCGCGGAGGCGCTCTACTATGTCGCCGCAGACTACGTGCCAGGACGGCCGCAAGCGCCTGGCCACCCTTTGGACGCGCTCGCCAGAATTGGAGATCGGGTGTCCTCAGGCGGGCATGACGCGATCTCGGATATCCAGCGCGTCAAAACCGAAGGACTTCGGGCATTCCGAAACGTTGCCGGCTGTATCCTGTGCAACGAGTTGATTGACAACTTCCCTTTCCACCGCTTCTCCATCCAGGGCGGAAAAGTCCGTGAAATCTTCGTCACCTCGGAGAGGGGAAATCTCACCGAAGTCCTGGACGAGCCATCCACCCCTCTCATCGAACAGAAGCTGACCAGCCTGGGCGTATTCTTGCCTGAAGGGTATCGCGGTGAGGTGAACCTGGCGATAGAGGACTGGATCGGCCAGATTGCCGGGGCCCTGGACCGCGGGTTCGTTCTCACCATCGACTACGGTCAGTTGGCCCACGACCTCTATTCACCCCGGAACTCCGAGGGTACCCTGGTCTGCTTCAGCAGGCACGCCGCCGACAATGACCCGTACCAGCATATCGGGCAACAGGACATTACCGCCCAGGTGGACTTCACGTCCCTGATGCGGGTGGGTGAGAGGCACGGCTTGGCCACGGTGGGCTACACCTTGCAGCGCCGGTTCCTCGCGAACCTGGGCTTCTTCTCGTTCCTCGATGCCCTCCCGATGCAGGGCCTGTCCGCGGCCCGAACGGAACTGAGCCGTATCGCCATGATGACCCTGGTGGACCCGAACGAGTACGGCGATTTCAAAGTGCTCGCCCAGGCTAAAGGTATCGGATCAGGCGTCGATCTCGTGGGGTTCGAGGGTCAGCAAAGGTAACCGGCATATCATTAGCAACCGGCATATCTTTGGGCTCGCTTGATACGCGCCGCCCGGAGATAGCCCCCGGAAGCAAGGGGAAAACGGCAAGAAATCGCCCCGGGTCTGCCGCTTCGTTTGTCGGCGGCACGGCCCGGGGCGACGGATCTGCTCCGTTGGGCTGAACTCTAGCTGGGATGCTTGCTGAACATCATGAAGCCGTTGCTGTCCGGCGTATTGCAGCCCGCGAGGGCAGTTTCGGCCTTGACCGTCACCTGCCGTGCGCCCGCTGTCCCCCGGAGCTGCTGAAGGCTATCCGCGTAGAGGACGGCGCGGTTGCGCCCGGTTCCATTATTGCCGCCGCTTGAAAGGAAGGGATGCGGACCTTCGACCCTGATGTCCTCAGCATAGAAGTCGTGGGCCTCTCCCCATTTGACACCGTGCCACTGGAAGCCTTCCAGGAACTGCTGCGTAAACGTGAGGTAGCCGTCATACGGGTTGAATATGTCAACTTCGTCGGGACCCAGCCCGGAACCTTCCCACATTTTCCGCGCCATGCTGGCGACGGCCTCCTGGTGCTCTTCCAGCGTTGCCATGGTGCTCCGGCCCCGGCCGCCGTTCTGGGCATGGTTGAGCACGTAAACCGGCTGTTGCCTCAGGTCTTTGGCGCGCTCGGCGGTGGTGAAGATGAAGGCCGCGCAGGTATTGACCGGCCGGTCGCAGTCATAAATGACCAGCGGTTCCTCGATCACGCGCCCGTTCAGGTAGTCCTCACGGGTGAGCTGATACGGCTCGTGCATCGCGTAATAACTCCATGGAGTCAGCAGTCCGTTCCGGCGCAGGTTCAGGCAGAGGGGAGCCAGCCCGTCGTGGGACTTGCCGTATTTTTTGCAGTACTGCTGGAAGATCACCAGGTTGTTGAACATCGCGCCGCTCTGGTAACCCCACGGAAGCGAAAAGGCGCTGTTCCCGGGAGCCTCCTCGCTATTATTCTGCGGATTGTTGTGCCCGTACCGGCCGGCGAGGTTCACCATCGGGTACCACACCAGGGCGGTCTCGCACAACCCGTCACCGACCGCCTGGGCGGCGAGCCCCATCATCGGGCCGATGTAGGGCGCATCGGATTTCAGATACTTGGCGTTTTTCAGCCCCAACTCCCGCTGCATCCAATCCGCGGAAGCGTAGGTCAGGCCGTCTTCGGTGTCGTAGGGCGGGTCAAAATAGGGGCGCGGCGCCCAGGTCTGCTCCGCGCGGGTCTCCGGGCTGGTAATAAGCCCATCGATGTCGTCCAGCGAGAGGCCGGCGTCCGCAATCGCCTTCAGGCAGGCTTCTTTGCTCAGGCCGCCGCAGCTCCGGTCCAGGCTCACGCCGTCCCAGCGCCGGTCCATGTGGGACTGACCCCAACCTACAACCGCGACCTTCCCCCGGTGCTCCCAGACTCCCAGTCCTTCCTGATTTCTCATCCAACCAGAGTCGCTAACCATCTCTGCTCCCTCATGCGCTCCGCGCTATTGACCGTTTCCGTAGGTTCCAACCGGTCTAGGTGACCACCTGCCATTCGTGGACCAACTGACCGGTACTCGTTTCTTCGAATATCAACTCCACCGGCGCTCCGACGGGAACTTCGCCCGGCGGGGTGCCCGGGAGGTTGGACAGGAAGTTGACTCCCGGGTCCTCGTCCAGGGTTATCACCGCAAAGTTGATGGGCTGCGCCGAGCGAAACCCCCTGATCCGGGAATCGCGTATCACCATGTACACGTCGATATGCCCCTTGCCCGGGACCTCTTTCCACTCCAGATTGTCGGCCGAGCCACACTGGTCGCACCGCTGGCTGGGAGGATAGTGCAGCCGCTGGCAGTCGGTGCAGTTCTGCAGGACCAACCGCCGCTCGTTACAGGCGTCCCAGAAGGGCTTGGTCAGATCAGTGGGTACGGGGGCCGGCCTCTCTAGGCCTGGTATCGTTGACATGGTTCTCCGCTCCTGTGGAATCTTGTGCACCGCGCCTTGCCGTTACCGGCACCGTCCAGCGTGGATTATAAGTAGCCCGCCTTTGCTGGTCAAAGTTGTTAGTCGCCTGTGGTGTAGTTCCCCGGTGTCCCCATCAAAGTCCCGAGCCAATATCATCATCAGCCTGTTTCAAGTTTAGGTCCGGATAAGCCGGTAGGACAGCGCGTACATGCGGAACGTGCATCTAATCCTGGTCCGCCATTCCGTTGATCCACGGCTCGGCGTGTCCGTCATCCATCCAGAGGAAGTGAAACCCCGCGGCCACGGCAAATTGGCGATCCATCTCCGTATCGCCGATATGGTAATACTCCTCGGCGGCAAAGCGGGACTTCACGTTCTCCAGGTCCTGCTTCGCCGATACGAAACTCACCTCGATGCCGTGTCGGTCCCAGATAGACTGCTGTACCGGAAGCGGGCGGTCGGATGCGCTGCCGATAATGCACCCGTGAGCCCGGGCTTTCCGCACCATGCCCATGGTGATGGGCCCCGGTGGGTCTCCCGCTTCCAGTGTCCCGTCTATATCGAAGCTGACTAGCGTTGCCAAGTATGGTCTCCCTTGATTTCATTGCGAGCGCAGCGCGGCAATCTCTGTTGATTGTATTCAGATGAGATTACCCAGATACCGAGCAGCCTGACCCAAGCTGGGACACCCGCCTACGGCTCCCCGCCCACCACGGGGTCCGCCCACTGGACGATCCCCCGGGTCCCCAAGTCATCAATCTCCTGGTCGTCGTACCCGATTTCCCGGAGCAGGGGCCTAGTGTGCTGGCCAACCTGGATGGAGGTCCGGTAAGTCCCCGGGGTCAGGGAAAATTCAACCAACCCGCCGTAACGCCGATACTTTCCGACATACGGGTGCTCCACCTCAACGCTCAAAGCGTTAGCCCTGGCGTGGGGATGGTCCGCGTAAAAATCTCCCTCCAGGGCTTCGTCCGCGCGGACACAGCCTACGTCCGCCCCGATCAGCAACTCTTCCCATTCGGCAGCGGTACGCTGGGTGAAGATTGCCGAGATCTCAGCGACCAATGCTTCGTCGTTGACCTGTCGCGCTTCGGGAGTCGCGAAACGGCGATCGGCCGGCAAATCCGCCCGTTCCACGGTGCGGCAGAAGATTTCCCACTCGTCCTGGAACAGGCAGCCCAGGAACACCCACCCTTCCCGGCAGCGATAGAGACGGTACAGGGCGTGAAGGCCGTGAATGTCTGCGTCGGGCATGGCAATGGGCGGGCGGTTTGCGTGGTCGTAATACTCATCGGCATTGGTCCAGGCGTTGGCGTTGAGCATGGTGACCTGTACGGGCTGGCCCCTGCCCGTGAGAGCCCGCGCCCGCAGGCCCAGCATGACGGCAGTGGCCACAACCGGAGAGGTGTTTTGGTCCGGTCCCCAGTTGGATTTCATGGCCCAGCGGGTCGCCTCAACGGTTTCCTCAGCATCCATGACCTGTCCCGGAGGCGGCGGCATTCCTCGGCCCATCTGCCGCATCGCGCCGCCCATGATGGCGCCGGGAATCGGATGGGCGCCCGGCCTTCGCGCGTGCGGTCCGTGCTCCCCATAGGTGCCCATCCAGACGTGGATCATACGGGGATTGATCTTCCGGCAGGTCTCCCAATCGATCTGGAGACGCTCCGGAACGCCGAGGCGGAAGTTGTGCGCGAGCACGTCGGCCCTGGCGATCAGCTTGTGGATGATCTCCTTGCCCTCGGGCGTCTGAAGGTCGATCTGGATACCCTCCTTGCCAGCGTAGGTCCGGGCGTCGGCCATCGCTTGCGCCGTGGATCGGCGGCCCTCGTCCAGTCGCCGGTCGGTGGCGTCGACCTTGATCACCCGGGCTCCGAGGTCCGCCAAAAGCGCCGCGCCATAGGGCCCGGCCTGGATGGTCGCCAGGTCCAGAACGGTGATTCCCGACAAGGGGTGGGCCGCGACGTCCGCGCCGTTCGCCTCGGGCGAGGCTGCGCTTACGGACGCGGACTGCTGGCGCAGGCGTCCCAGGACTTCAGCGTTGTGCTGTCCCACGTCCGGGGCCGGCCCGCTGGGCTCGCCCGGGGTATCCTTGAAGTCCACGAGGGGAGCCAGCGTCCGCATGGGGCCCACGCGGGGATCATCGATCGTTACCACCGTGCCGTTGGCGACCACCGCCGGATGATCCATGGCCTGGACGCTGTCGCGATAGGGCTCGGCGGCGATGTTGCCGTCCGCGAGATAAATCTCCATCCATTCGTCGGCGCTCTTCTCCAATTGCTTTTCCAGTATCTCCCGGCGGAGGAGTTCCTGGTTCTCGAAGTTGATGCCGGGAACTTTGGCGAACCGTTCGTCCTCGAGCAAGCCCTCGAGGCCGATGGCCTTGAGGTGGCCCTGGATGTGCGGGACCCTCTGGTTGGCGTGTTGCAGCCACGTTCCGTCCCCGGTCCGCACCGGAACATATCCGATGGAGGAGAGGCCCCGGCCACGTGGCCTCGCGGGGAACCGCTCCGGGTCCCGGCGCCGGAGTTGCATGTTGACCAGTCCACCGTCGCCGACATTGTTGTCGTGGGGAGACGCCAGGGCCTGCACGATGCTGGTTTGGACCCATTGCCCACGCCCGCACTCGTCCCTGACGCGAAGGGCGCCAAGGATCCCGCGCACTGCGGCCTGGCTGGCGTGCCAGCTGCCGGTGTGCACTGCTGAATACACCGGGCCGTCCCGGTTGGGCTGTCCCTCCAGGTTGAGCATCCGGCCGGCTTTGGCCGCAACGACACCCTCGTACCCTTTTACCCGGCGAAGCGGACCCTTCTGCCCAAAACCCGTGATGGAGCAGTAGACCAGCCTCGGGTAAAGCTGCGACAGGGTGTCATAGTCCAACCCCCAGTCAGCCATGTCTCCGGGGCGAAAGGACTCCACCACGACATCAGCCTCGCCGGCCAGATGGATCACTTGCTCGCGACCTTCCGTAGTGCTGAGGTCCAGCACGATGCCTTTCTTGCCACGGTTCCATGAAATCCAGGCGGGTTGAAAACGGAAAGGATCTCCGCCGGGAGGTTCAACCTTGACCACCTCGGCGCCGTAGTCGGCCATTACCAGGGTGCACAGGGCTCCCGGCATCCCCATTGAGAAATCCAGGACGGTTAGGCCGGTACATGGTCCTGCCACGGTTCACCTCCCCCTCAGTTTCAGTTGCATGGATTCCCGTTTGGCCAGGCATCTGGCCCATCCCATCGTCGCACAACTGCTTTGCCGGCAAGTTCTCCTCGGGATCACCCGGTTGGCAACCCCGGCCGGCTGGCGAGGCCGAGTATGAAGGCCGCTGAAGATGCGCGTCAACCTCCGGCGTTTGCTACGTGCATATGAGAAGCGGGTCAAACGGAGTTGCCAGCAGCCAGGGTACTCGATGGGGGAATGGCCGGCGCGTGAACTGCGTGACGGCTCCGCGTTCTCCGTTCCGTGCCCGTGCCGACCGGCTGACGTGTACCCACTTGTCATCGCGAGGAGCGCAGCGACGTGGTGATCTCGTTGAATTGAGCGAGGATCCCTCCGGCGACGAGATTGCCACGCTGCGCTCGCAATGACCGACGGTGCAAAGCAGGTACGCATGAGACCGATGGGCGCTTGCCAAAATCGGTTGCGTTGCTCCGTCACTGCCACGTCGTGTCATTCCCGACGACGACAATTGCATGACCCTGTGGGTCCCTTGCCCGGCGCGTTGTTCGTCGCCGGAAATATTTGCTAGTCTGATGGACGACCAATCTCTGGACAGCGGCCCACACGTCTGCCTTACTCGCTCCATTCCGTCGCGTCGCGACACCCTCCTCGTTAACCAACCCAACATGGACGGCGGTATGCACCAATCTCGAATCACCAGCCAACAAATCCTTATCGTCGATCGGCTATCTGCAAATTTGAACGGTGCGCTGTGGCGGCTCATAGCGGATGAGCAGCAAAATGACGTGCTGGCTCCCGTTACGGTCGTAACCCCCACGCGATACGCCGGCCTGGCTCTGCGGCAGGAATTGGGACGCACCGGGTTTGCTAACGTGAGGTTTATGACGCTGCCCATCCTGTCGGAACTGCTTGGCGCGGCCGCCCTCGATCAACAGGGACGGAAACCGCTCACCACCGTGCTCGAAAACCTGGCGGTGCGGCGGGTGCTGGCCGACACCGACGGACCGTTGCAGGGCGTGCGGGAGCATCCCAGCACCCAGTCCAGCGTTCGGGCCGCGTTACGACAACTCCGCAACACCGACGAGACCATACGCTCCGCCCTGGCAGCCCGCGGCGGCATCGTCGGCGAGATGGCCCGCCTGCATGAGAGCTTTCGCGAGCTTGCCGGCCATGAGTGGTACGACGCCGAGGACCTGGCCGAGGCGGCGGCGGCAACGGTGAGCGCCGGCGCGGCCCCCGGACTCCCCGACTTGGGACTGATCGTCTTCCACCTCCCCCACGGGCTTTCGCCGGGCCAGACCAGGTTGATGGAGACTCTGGCCGAGCGCCACCGTTGCGCGGCTCTGCTGGGCACCACCGGCGACGATGATGCCAACGAGTCAACACGCGACTTGGCCGCCAGGTTGAGTCGCACGATGCCGCCACCAGCCCGCGCCACTACCGGAGCGGAGGAAATCCCTCTCCTCGCCGGCTCGGCCCAGTTGCACGTCGCACCCACCGCCCACGACGAACTGCGCTGGGTCATCCGGCAAATCATCCGAGAAATCAACGAGAACCGTACCCCATTGCGCCGCATGGCCATCCTCTTCCGAATGGCTGATCCGTACGCTTCTTTGGTCCGCGACGAATTGCGCATGGCCGGGATTCCCATGGCTGGGCCAGATCGTGGGTCGTTGTCCGACACCGGGGTGGGCCGCGCTCTGAACGGACTTCTGGAGCTTTCGGGCAGCCAACTCCCGCGATCCGACGTTATGGCGTGGCTGAGCGGATGCCCGGTGGGGATCTCCGCCGGCGCGGACCAGGGTTTCAACCCCAGCCGGTGGGACGTGGTCACCAGGAAAGCCGGCATTGTCGTTGGCCGGCAGCAGTGGCGGGATCGCCTCGATGCCCATGCCCAGCGTCTGACCACGGATGCCGACCGGCGGGAAACCGACGGGGAAATCAGCGTCTCCCGCGCCCGCGGAATGAGGTCCGAAGCGGCCGTCGTGCAAAGCATACGCGCCTTCATCGACAAACTCGCCGAGGACCTTGACCCGCCGCCCGAGGGTAGTTCCTGGCGAGAATTCGCGGCGTGGGCCAGCGGCCTTTTGGACCATTATCTGGCAACCGACTTGAGCGAATTGGACGACGCGGCCCTGGTAAGCGTGAGGAGGCTGCTGGACGAGTTCGCGGCGGCGGACAGCGTGCACCACGGCGCCACCCTGCCGGAGTTCCGCCAGATGGTCGGTGAGATGATGAATGCCCCAGTCGGACACCTGGGACCAACCGGGCAGGGAGTGTTCGTGTCCTCCTTCGCCGGCGCGGCCGGCATGAGCTTCGATGCAATCTGGCTGGTCGGCATGATCGAGGGCGCGGTCCCACCGGCTCCGCGCCGCGACCCGCTGTTGACTGAACCCGACTGGCTGGCGTCCGGCGGCCACAATCGCATCCAGGCTCGCATGGCGGAGGAACGCTACGAGTACCTCGCCGCCATCGCGTCAGCCCCTCGTCGCACGCTGACCTATCCCGTAGCCGACGGCGCGTCCCAAAGGCAGGCCTACCCGTCACGATGGTTCCTGGAACAGGCGTCGGGGTTGTCGGGCTCCCCGGTGCGGACCGGCGACCTCCCGACGTTACGCGGTTGCGATTGGCTCACCGTGGATGATTCGCCGGAACAGGCGGTTGCCAACGCCCAGGAGATTGGCCTGGGGGATCATCGAGATTTCCGGCTCAAGCGACTGCTGGAATGGCGGCGGCGCGGACATACCCTTGGCGACCATCCCTACGCCAGCCGGGCCCCCCTGGCGCGCGCGCTCCGACTGGCCCGGCGGCGATCCCTGCGCCAGCTCACCGAATTCGACGGGAACCTGTCGGGGATCGAGGAGAGCCAAAGGTTCCACATCGGACCCGGTGGAACGCCGATTTCGCCCACTGCACTGGAGACCTGGGCAACCTGTCCCTACCGGTATTTCCTGGCGCAGGTGCTGAGGCTCAGCGCCCTGGACACCCCCGAAGAAACTTTCTCCATCAGCGCTCTTGATCGCGGCACGTTGAGTCACGCGATCCTTGAGCGGTTCATGGGCGAGAGCGTGACGGGGGGCGATTTGCCATCACCCGGCGAACCGTGGGGCGCCGATGACCGGGACCGCCTGATGCGGATCGCCGCTCAGAGCTTCCGACACGCGGAAACCCAGGGCGTGACCGGCAAACGGTTGCTGTGGGACATGGTCAAAACCGAAGTCCTGTCCGACCTGGAGGCCTTCCTGGAAGCGGACGCCACATTGCGGGAAGCCAGCGGAACCACGGATGTTCGGGTGGAGACCAGGTTTGGATTCGGCGGTGATACAACCGAGGTTGTTGACGACCAAACGGGGATCAGTTTCCGGGGAGTGATCGACCGCATCGACATCAGCGCCGACGAAAAAAACGTCCTGGTCGTCGATTACAAGACGGGCAGCGCGGACCCGTACCAGGGCCTGGACGACGATCCAATCGATCAGGGTCGCCGTCTCCAGTTGGGTGTGTATTCGCTGGCAGCCCGCGCGCGCTTCCCCGAGGCCGATACCGTGGCCGCCGCTTACTGGTTCAGCACCAACCGCGGCCGGTTCCAATTCGCCCCCACCGCGCCCTTCAACATCGCCGACGAGGGCGTCGCGGAACGGTTCCGTGAGGGTGTAGACAGCATCGTGGCCGGCATCAACGCTGGAATCTTCCCGGCGAATCCCGGGCCCCCGGGCCGCTACGGACCGTCCAACTGCCAGTATTGCGATTTCAATTCCGTGTGCCCAACCCGACGCAGCGAACTCTGGGAACGAAAGAAGTCCGATGCGATCCTGTCGGGCTACCTGCGACTTGCCGAAGCAGATGGGGAGAAGGACTGATGACATCAACGCAAGGGGCGACGCCGGACAGCCGGCTCGCGGGCTTCGTTCCTGTCGATGACGACGCCAGGCAAGCCATCGGCGATGACCTGGGCGCGACCCTGTTCGTAGAGGCCAGCGCCGGCACCGGCAAAACGACCAGCCTGGTCCGGAGAGTGACCAACCTGGTTGCCACCGGAACGACCACCCTGGACCGCATCGCCGCGATCACGTTCACGGAAGCCGCCGCCGCCGAGCTGAGGGATCGAATCCGGTCCGACCTCGAGGAGGCGTCTGTCGATGACCGACGCGGCGACGCCGAGCGCGACCGCTGCCGCCAGGGGATCGCCGACCTGGACCAGGCGGATATCCGCACCCTCCACGCTTTCGCTGGCGGACTGCTGCGCGAGCGCCCCCTCGAAGCGGGCTTGCCCCCGTCCTTCGAGACCAGCGACGAGATCGTCGCCAGCATCAAGTTCGAGGAAGAGTGGAGCGGATGGCTTGATCGCCATCTGGACGGTGAGACCGACCTGGCGGCTCCCCTCGCTCTGGCGCTGACGCTGGGATTGACGGTGACCCACCTGAGGACCATTGCCCGCGCATTCCATCAAAACTACAGCGACCTGTTGGCCGTCAGCTTCGACTTGGCAGTCAGCTTCGACGCGCCGCAGTCTCCGCCGCCGGCGGCCCTGGAGACTTTCCGTGAGTCCGTGACGGAACTGGAAAGGCTTTGCGCTTACTCCAAGAACGGCCCGGGTGATCGGCTGTACGACCATGTGATGGACAAACTGGCCGGGCTCCGCGGCCTGCCCGAAACCACCACCGACCAAGCGGAAGGTTACCGGCTATTGCTGGGCCTGCTTCCACTCCGACAAAGCCGTGGCAGTCAACGCGACTGGAACACTGACCCGGACACCGGCAAGAACGCCTGCGCCGTCCTGAAGGACATCCTGGGCAATTTGGATCAGGATGCCAACGAGGCTATTCAGCAGGCTCGCGAGGCGGTCTTGACGCCAATCCTGGAGGACCTGCGACAATTGGTGGTGGAATACGCCCGCAACCGTCGCGCCGCGGGCCGTGCGGAGTTTCACGATCTGCTGGTCTGGGCTCGCGAATTACTGCGGGACAACGCCCAGGTCCGTGACTACTTCCGCGACCGTTACACCCATCTGTTGATCGACGAGGCCCAGGACACCGACCCGATCCAGGCCGAAATTGCCATGCTGCTGGCCGAGCCCGCTCACTCCGGCGAGGCGGTTGCCAACGGCGACACCCGTTGGGATCAGATCAACCCCGAACCCGGCAAGCTGTTCGTCGTTGGTGATCCCAAGCAATCGATTTACAGCTTCCGCCGGGCCGACGTAGGGCAGATGAAACGCCTGCAATCTACCCTGGAGCAGTCCGGCGGACGAACCCTCAAACTGGTGCAGAATTTTCGCTCCCAAAAGCCGGTGATCGGGTGGGTCAACCGTCTTTTCGAGCAGTGGATGGAAAAGGGCAATACCGCCGGTGTCGATGACGGCAACGCCCAGGCTGCTTATGACGCAATGGCCGCGCTCTGGATCGGAGATACGGGAAATTCTTTCGCGCCCCGCGTGTGGGCGTTGGGCAACGAAGCCGTCGAAGCCGCGATTGGCGAGATCCGTCAGCTGGAAGCAACGGACATCGGCCTCCTGCTCCGGCAGATGGTTGCGGAACCGTGGGAGACCCTGGACCTGACCGCCACTGCGAACAGTGGTCGCGAGACCTACCGCCCGGTGCGCTATTCGGACGTGTGCATTCTGATGCCGCGCCGCACCGGCCTGGCGGCGTTGGAGCGCGGGTTGGAGGCGTTGGACATTCCCTTCCGGCTGGAAAGCGCATCCCTGGTGTTCGAGACCCAGGAGATCCGGGATCTGCTGAACTGCCTGAAGGCCATCGACGACCCGGCCGACCAGCTGGCCATCGTGGCTGCGCTGCGCTCCCCGGCTTTCGGGTGCAGCGACGTGGACCTGCTGCGACACCATTCCAAGGGTGGGAGTTTCGACTACCTCAGCAACACATCGCAGGGCCGCGGCGACGAAGCGGTGCTCGGCGGATTCGAAGCATTGCGGTCGTTCCACCGCGCCCGCCTGGATGATGCCACCGGAGCGCTGATCGACCGGTTCGTTCGCGAACGCGGGCTGATGGAAGCGGCCGTCGGCTACCCCAGGATGCGCGAGCAGTGGCGCCGCTACCGGTTCCTCATCGAGCAGGCGGGACGCTTCAACCGGGCCGGCGGCGGCACCCTGCGCGCCTTCCTACAGTGGGTGGACGACCAGATCAGCGGAGGGGCTCGCGTCACCGAGACGCCGGTTCCGGAATCGGATGAAGACGCGGTGCGGGTCATGACTATCCACGGCTCGAAAGGGCTTGAGTTCCCGGTGGTGATCCTCACCGGCATCAACTCGGCGCCGGCCCCGGGCGGCAATTCCGTCATCTTCGACCGGGCCAGCGGCAGGGTCGAAGTGGGTGTCGGTCCCGCCCGGGAAAGGTTTGCCACCTCCGGATTTGAAGAACTCGCCGAACTCGACAACCAAATGTCCGCGGCCGAGCACATACGCCTGATGTACGTGGCAACCACCAGGGCGAGGGATCACCTGGTATTGAGCATGCGCCGGCCGGCAAAGGGGGGAAAGACAACCGCCGCCGTTATCGCGGATTACATGGTGGACCACGACGATCTGTGGGATGCGGCGGAACTCAGCGCATCCGTCGCCCTCCCTGAAACTGGACCCGCTGGGGGCGGGGACCAACTCCCCGCCGTAGATGAAGCTCTGCATTCGACCGAACATTTGGATGAATGGGTGGAAGCTCGGCAGCGCACCATCGACGAATTCAGCCGACCGCGGTTCGTCGCCGCAACCGCCCTCTCTCGGGTGCACAAGGACGAGGAGCAAGAACCGGACAGTCCCGAACCCTGGCGCCGTGGCCGGGCGGGCACTTCAATCGGACGCGCCGTCCACGCGGTGTTGCAGTCCATAGACCTTGCCAGTGGCGAAGGGGTGGATCACCGAGCCCGCGCCCAGGCCGTCGCCGAGGGTGTCCCTGACCGCGAGGCCGAAATCGCCCGATTGACCGAAGTCGCCGTGCACAGCGACATCGTTCGCCGCGCCGTTGCATCGCAACGCATCTGGCGCGAAGTCCCGGTGGCGGCCCCGGTGGGTGACGGTTCGTTGCACGGCTTCATCGACCTGCTGTTCGAGGAGGAAGGCGGTCTGGTCGTCGTCGACTACAAGACCGACGCGGTCAGCGCGGAACAGCTGCCGGACATCATGGGGCGCTATCGTCTCCAGGGCGGAGCCTACGCCCACGCCATTGGCCAGATCACTGGGAAGCCGGTCAAGGAGGTGGTATTCCTTTACCTGCAGCCAAAGCGTGAAGTCGCACTCCCGGACCTTCCCGGTGCCATGAACGATGCCGCAGAAGCAGCCCGGTCGCTATTGGCAGCGGACGCGGTTTAAACCGCGTGGTCCCTGTGGGGCCTACCCTCCCGGTTCCCGCCTGGCATTCTGCCCAGCGATTGGCGATACGCCATAGCGGAAATAGGCATGAGGAACGTTCATGCTTCCGTCGTCGGCCCTGACCGGCCAACGAGCAGTCAACGTGACTCGTATTTCCAAGGCCGCGCGTTCTGGCCGCGCTCAGTCAAACGCGCCGGCAATGGCGCAGTCTTCCACCTCGTCATCGGACATGCCCAGCAGTTCCCGCAGCACGTAGGTCATGTCCGCCGCGAAAGCCGGCGCGCCCCGGGTAACGTTGCCCGGTGTGCGGGACAGCTTGTAGGGCGCGCTCTCAATGGTCCGGTATTCTCCCTGGTGGTCCGGGACACGCCGGAAGAAGCCCCGCTCTTTCAGCTGGGGGTCGCGCGACAGATCAGCACCGGTCTGGACCACCCCTGCGGAGATGCCTGCGGCCTGGCAGAGGCCCATCACGTCTTCCGCGTCGTGATTGATGGTCCAGGATTCCACGAAGGCGTCCAGCGCTTCGGCGTTGCGCCAACGGGCATCGCCGGTGGCGAACCGTTGGTCATCAGCCCATTGCGGGCTTCTCATGACGTCCACGAAGGCGCTCCATTCTTCGTCGGTGAAAACTGATATAGCCACCCATCGGTCCTCGCCCCGGCAGCGGTACGCGCCGTGGGGAGCGGCTCCGCCGTGCGGCAGGCGGTTGCCAGCTCGGGTAGAGGCCGCCGCAGATCCGTTGACGCTCATGTCCAGCACCAGGGTTTCCAGCACCGACGACATGGACTCGAACTGGGAAACGTCGAGCCACTGCCCGCGTCCGGTCCTAGACCGGTGAAGCAGGGCCAGCAGGACCGCCTGCGCTCCGGCCATCCCGCCCACGGCGTCGCTGTACGCGCTGGCCGGGCCGCTGGGGTCGGTATCGGGAAATCCGGTCAACTGGGTGAACCCCGACCAGGCCTGGAGGGTCTGGCCGTAGCTGACCCGGTCTTTCCACGGTCCGGTGCGGCCAAATCCGGACATGCTGAGCATGATTATGCTGGGATTGACGGGCGTTATGGAATCGTAATCCAGGCCCCATGAGGGCATCACCCGCCCGCTGAAGTTTTCCGCCACCACGTCGGACACCGCCACGAGCCGCTTGGCGATGTCGATGCCCTGGGGCGTCTTCATGTTCAGGGAAATGGACAGCTTGCCGGCGTTCCAGTTGTGGCGCTGCCCCAATCCCCGGGCCGTGGCCGACGCCGGGCCGCCGACGACCGAGAGGGCGTTGTTCGACTCGACCTTGATCACCTCCGCCCCCTGGTCGGAGAGTATCCGCGTGGCCGAGGGCCCGGCGTGGATCCACGTGAAGTCCAGCACGCGGATGCCCTGCAGCGCGAGAGCGGTCGGATGGGGGTCACCGTTCAAGTCCATTCAACCTCGCGCCGAAAGGTGTTCCATTTCTTCCGATGACAGACCCAGGATGCCGGAAAGAACCTCGGCGTTGTGTTCCCCCGGGGCCGGCGCCGTCCGGCGTACCGGGCTGGGGAACTCGGTCAGGCGATACGGGTCGCCCGGATAAACTATGGACGGCCCGCCATCGGCAGGCTCGACCGTCGTCAGGTACCCCCGGCCCCATAGTTGCTCGTTTTGCAGGATTTCGCCGGCCGTGGCGGCGGGACCCCACGGATGGTGGTTGGACTGGCCAAACTCGGTTATCTCCCGCCTGGTGTGAAGCCGGGCCCACTGCTGGATAAGGCCCTCGATATGGCCCGAGTGCTCGCCCCGCAGGACGAAGTGGTCGTTGTATTTTTCGTCCATCAGGTCGCCGGCCATGCCATCCCGGTCCATCCAGGCCCGCAGGTCATCCCACGCCTGCCGGGTGTTGGTCGTGATGCTGGCGTAGCCGTCTCGGCACGGCCAGGTGGCGATGAACTGGCCGCCGTGGCGGAACCCGCAACGCACCGCCGACTCGCCGGTGTAGTTGTAGGTTGTGTTGACGTGCTCGGTGGTGGCGGCCACCGCCTCCTGCATGGAAACGTCGATATACTGTCCGAGGCCGGTCATCGTGCGGTGATACAGGGCCAGCAGTATGGCGATGTAAGCGCGGTTCGAGGCCGTGTGGTATGCCTGCGACCCCCACAATCGGGTCGGCGGAGTATCGGGCCAGCCGGTCACGTACATGTACCCGCCCATTGCAAAGCCCACCAGGTCGGACGCCTTGAAATCGCGATAGGGTCCGGTCTGTCCGAAGGGCGTGACGGACGCGTACACCAGCCCGGGCGCGTCCGCCGCCAGGCTTTCGTAGCCCAAGCCCAGGGTATCCATGTGTCCGGGCGCGCCCGTCTCTAGCAGCACGTCGGAGGCGAGGGCAAGCTCGCGCAGCACCGCTTCCCCTTCGGATGAGCCTATGTCCAGGGTCACACTGCGCTTGTTGGTATTGAAGTGGAGCCAATACAGGCTGCGTCCCGGGCCGGGCCGCCTGTCAATGAAAGGACCAATGTCGCGCATGGGGTCGCCGCCCGGCGGTTCGACCTTGATGACGTCGGCGCCCATGTCGGCCATCAACTTGCCGCAGTAGACGCCTATGGACCCGGCCAGGTCCAAAACCCGATAGCCGCTCAACGGCAGGGATGTACCGGAATTAGATTGTTCGTCAGGGGCGGTCATTTCAGTGGGGATTGTAGCATCGGCGGGGAGGATGGAATGCGAACCGATTGCCAGACTGGAAAGTGTTCCGGCTGGTCATTCCGGCATGGTCGCCTCCAGCTTGTCCAGCAGACGTTCCACGTCGTCCAGCGCCTCAACAATGTCCTGGACCGCCATCTGGTTCTCGTAGAAGTTCTCGTGCAATATGCTCGCAGTTCCAAACAGGCGGTAGATGTCGCGGTCTCCCTTCTCGGCTCTGAGCCGACTGGCGATCTGGTGGAGGTGCCGGTGTCGGCGATGTTCCCAGCCGCGCGTATCGGCCACCGCTTTCATCATCTGGGCGGCAGCGTCCCAACCCTTCTCGGATGCCTGTTGCAGATCGCCCTGGTCCAACTCGGCGCGGCTTTGAGCCATCATGCTCCTGCTGCTGGCCTTGTAATCCACCGTGGTCGTCATGCTGCCTAACCTCGCACCGTAGCTGATTATCATTCTAATCGGTTGTAAGCCGGTACGCATCTGATTCATTGCCCTGCAACACCTTTGCATCCGTAGGTCGGCGTTCGCAACTGAGCGCAAAATCTAGCGCCCGGGTCCACACACAAGAAACCAACTCGCCGCGACTGGATTCGGGCAGGAGTTTGCGAACCATTCATTTGCTACAATGCGCCCCACCTGACCCACCCTTGTCCCGACGCAGCAAGGAGCCGACATGACCACACCGATTTACGATGCCGAGCGCCGCGATATTTCCATCGCCGTGGGCGGCGACGCCATGATCACCCGCCGGATGCGGGCCTTCGAGGAGCCCCGTTTCCTCAAGCTGGTGGAGGTTCTCCGGGCAGCCGACGTTTCCCTGGTAAACTTGGAGATGTTGTTCCACGACTACGAGAGCAGTTGGCAATGGAGCAGCGCCACCTATACCCGGTCCGACCCCCGCAACCTCGATGAGCTAAAGTGGATGGGCATCAACGCCGTGACCACCGCCAGCAACCACTCCTTCGACTTTTCCGAAGGCGGTTTCCTGACTACCCTGGAGCACTGCCAGGAGTTCGATCTGGCCCATGCCGGCGGTGGCCGCAGCCTGGACGAGGCCCGTGCGCCTGCCTACGTGGACTCGGCCCGCGGCCGGGTGGCAGTGATGGGCGCCACCAGCACCTTCAGCGAGCAGTCCCGGGCCGGCGCGGGCCGCCCCGATTTCGCCGGTCGACCGGGGGTTAACGCCCTGCGCCACGACATCGCCCACCACGTGCAGCAGGACGTGTTCGACGCGCTGCACCGGGCCAACCTGGAGCTGGGGTACGAAGAGGAGCACACCTCCTACCGCCACTTCGGCTTTCGGGGCGACGACGATGCGGCGGACCACAGCACCGAAATCGATTTCCTGGACCATAAATTCATCCTGGACGAGGAGTTCGCCGTCCGCACCGCTCTGAACGAGGACGACCGGCTGGGCATGGGCAACTGGATTCGGGGAGCGCAGAAGCAGTCGGACTGGCAGGTCTACGGGGTCCACTGCCACGAGAGCGGGCCCGACGGCGACTTTCACGGCCATTCGCGCGTTTCGCCACCCCACTTTCTGGTCGACTTTGCTCGCTGGACCATCGACCAGGGCTGCGCCGCCTTCGTGGGCCACGGCCCCCACTTCCTGCGCGGCATCGAGATTTACAAGAATCGCCCCATTTTCTACAGCTTGGGCAACTTTGTCTTCCAGAATGAAAGCGTCCTGTGGCTACCCCACGAGGCCTACCGCCGTTTCGGGCTGGACTTCAACAGCACGCCTGGCGATTACCTCGACACCCGCTCCGGCGGCGGCACCCGCGCCTTTGCCGCTGACCCGGTGTTCTGGCAGAGCGTGGTGGCCGTGTGCAACTACGCTGGCGGCGACCTCAAAGAGGTTGTCCTGTACCCCATAGACATGGGCTTTGGCCGTCCCATTCCCCAGCGCGGCCGCCCGGTGCTGGCGGAAGAACCAATCGCCCGCGAAACCTTACAGTGGCTGCAGGAAGTTTCCCGCCCCTTCGGCACCGAAATTTCCATCGAGGAAACGGACGGGGATGTGGTGGGGGTGATACGGGTTTAGCGGGGACAGGTATGCAATTCAAACGCCCGGGAACAATTTCCCGGGCGTTTCGTTTTGCTGACGGCCTCATGCGGCCAGCTGTGCCAGGCGCGTACCGGTGATTGAACCGGAGCCACCGGGCAATCGCATTTCATGGAGTATTGAACTGCACGAGGATGCCATCCGGGTCACAGACGTAGATGCTGCGGATGTCTCCGTCGGCGCCGGTGAAGGACTCGATGGGACCGGCCAGTTCAACGCCCTTGTTGAGCAGTTCCTCGGTCAGCGCCTTCACATCGGCCACGCCGAAGGAGATATGGCTGATGCCGACCATGTCCAGCTTGATGGGTTCCCCGTCGGGCTCATCGCCCGGGTGGCTGGTGAGGGTCAGCGTGGGCGTTGCCCCGTCACCGTAGGCAAGGCTGACCCAGCGTCGGGCCCGGCGCCGGTGCAGATAGTTGTGCAGGCGTCCGCTCTCCGTGGGGTCGGTCATGCGGTCACCCAGGACGGTCATTCCCAGTATGTCCCGATAGAACGCCAGGGACCGGTTCATGTCCCTTACGCAGATTCCGATGTGGGTAACGCAGGTTGCTTCCATGACATGGTCTCCTTGAAGTTGACGACGGCGCGGCCCGGAGCCGTTTTGCCGGGTGAGATGAACAGAACTCTATAGTTTCCTACGGGAATTACATACCTAACTATCTAGCATTGCCTTCGCCAAGTTGTGCATCGCTGAATGCTCCAGGTAATCCTCGTCCGTCATCCCCCACTTCTTTCTGCGATAGATTCTGACGGGCGGGTTAGCGAGGTAGCGGAGGCAGGCAACGTTTTCTGCCCAGCCGGCTCGCGTTGTTGCTAACATCGCATTGCATCGGTTACAAAGAATCCCGCGAACAAAAACCGCGCCCAGCAAGCGCTCAACGTCGTGATCGTGGTCAGTATGCCAAACTGACCCGCCCGGGTCGGTTCCGCCGCAAACCGCGCAACTGCACCCTTGCTTCTCGAACAGGGCGCGCCAGTCGCCATCATCCATCCCGTACCCACCCAGAGTTTGGGCGAGGGGTATACCATCCTGCGGGCATCGGTGGCTGGCCTGCGGCATTTGTGCGTCTGGCAGGCAAGCATCGCAGTAACCCCCGTTCTGCTCTATTCTGGCCCGCCAATCATGAAGGTTGCATTTCCGGCATTGGGCATAATCTGGCTGCGGTATGATTGCGCGGTGCGCTTCCCGTTCCTGTTCGTAATTTGCCCGTCTCGCCTTTTTCTGCTCACGTCGCTCCCTGAGTTCTGTCTCGCAGGGTTTGCAACGACGCCTGTAACCGTCCGCCTGGGTAGAATGCCTGCCAAATTCGGCAACCGGCTTCACTGCTTTGCATCTTTTACAAGGTTTAAGCATTAGGTGTTGCACGGTCATGGTCCAATCCCTTGAAGCGAGTTGTGTGGCTAGGTCTGTGATTTTCGTTCCTAATCCATGGGCAATTTGTGGAGCCAACCCGGCTCCGATATGTCCAGGACCTGCCCGTTGGGACCCGACCACTTCTCCTCGGCCCGAGGCGGACGCGGTTCGCCGTCCCCCGCCACTTCCCGGCGGACAATTTCATTGCCGTCAATGTCGCGCAGCTTGGCTCCCGTATCCTCCAGGTTGTCGACCTGGAATCCGATGTGGTGAATGCCGCTGTAGTTCTCGCCGTTTGGGCCGACGTCGGCGTCCTCGTCGGTCTTCCACTTGAGAATGGTCAGGTTGATGTCGCCGTCGGAAAGCTGGACCTGCCGGGCATTGCGGGCGACTTCGAAGAGTTCGAAGCCTTCCTTGTAGAACTTTGCCACCGCGTCCGGGTCCTCGCAGGTGATGGCAATGTGCTTGATCTTGGCCATAATGGCACCCCCGAAACTGAAGTCGGGACATTATAGCCCGCATCCCGTGCACTGGAGCATCATCAATCTGGGCTCCAGACGCACCCCGCTTGCCCTGATGGTGAGCGCGTCGAACCACTCGGCGGTCGCGCTCGGCCCGGTCTCCTGAATGGCGACCGTTGCCGCGACGAGATTGCCACGTTGCTCTCGCAATGATAGTTTTGCCGCAGTTCGTCGTTGTCATGTGGGCAACGCTTCCTGCTTTTGAAGTTATCCCTGCAACCTGTGAGGTGGGTCATCCATGAGCGCAACCCGAACCCTGGCTCAGTTTATTGCCGACACCGACTTTGAGAACCTGCCGCCTGCGGTGGTGGAAGCGGCCAAAATTGCCATCCTGGACGGTGTGGCCAACATGGCCGCCGGTTCGGTGCAGGAACTGGCCGACATCATCGGCCGCTACGTGCGGGACGCCGGCGGCTCGCCGCAGGCTTCGGTGGTGGGCTGGGGCTACAAGACCAACCCCCCGGCCGCCGCCTTTGCCAACGGGGTATTCGGCCACTGCCTGGACTACGAGATCCAGGGTTTCCCGCCCACCCATGGAACCTCATCGTGTCTACCGTCGGCCCTGGCGCTGGCGGAACACCACCACATCCCGGGCGAGCGGGTCATCACCGCCTATGTCTTGGGCTGGGAAATCCAAGGGCGGTTGCGGGCCGCCTCGGCGCCGGCCACCGCTCCCGCGTATCACCCGCCCGGCCTGGTGGGTCCCATGGGCGGCGCGGCGGCCTCCGCCAAGACCCTGGGCCTGGACGCTGATCAAACCCTGATGTCTCTGGGAATTGCGGCCTCGCGCACCGGCGGGCTCACCGCCAACACCGGCACCATGGTCAAGTCCACCCACCCGGGCAACGCCGCCCGCATGGGCGCCGAGGCGGCCATCCTGGCCGGCATGGGCTACACCGCCAGCGACGTGGCCCTGGAATCCCCGGTGGGTTACGCGGCCGCCCTGTTCGGTGGCGAGTTCGACTGGGACACCGCTACCGGCGGGCTGGGCGCGTCGTGGCGGTTGCTCGACCCGGGCTTTGACATCAAGCGGTTCCCCGCTCAAGTCTATATGCAGAACGCGATCGAGGCGGCGCTGAACCTGCGCGAACAAAACGGCCTGGCCGTCGCCGACATCGAGCAGGTGACCATCCACCGCCGTGGACGGGGTCATTCCGGACCGGTGCCTCGCAGCGGTTTGGACGGTAAGTTCAGCGTGGAGTACTGCGCCGCCGCCGCCATCCTGGACGGGCAGGTCGGTATCGACACTTTCACCGACGCCCGCCGTTTCTCGCCGGACATGGAGGAAATGCTGGGTCGCATGCGGGTGGAACCGGAAGGCCCCGAGTCGGGCGCCACACTCGCCACCGCGGCGCTCAAGGACGGGACCACGATCAGCGCCGAATGTTCTGCTTTCCGCGGGTCGGCGTCCAATCCCATGTCCCGGGATCAGCGCCTCGAAAAGGTGCGCGACTGCTTCCAGCGCGCTCTTTCCGAAGCCGATACCGAGCGCGTGCTGGAGATGCTGGAGAACCTGGAGCATGTCGACGACGTGAGCCAGTTGATGAGCGTGTTGGGTCAGGCGGCGGCCAGAGGCTGAGCCGTCAACGGCGGACGATGTCGGACCCGTCCGCCACCGCATACCCGACCTTTGCCGATGGGGACTCGGGCTCCGCGAGTTCCACCGCTCATGCCTTCGCCAGTGAAGCGCGGCAACATACCCCCGCTGGTACGGCGTCTCTTCCGCCAACCGGATTGTCGCCGTATGTGCGGCTTACTACCCGGTACGACGCGTTATAATCGCGGCCAACTTGGGCGGCTTGCGTAAAGTTCGCCGTCATCAATGCTCACAACACGCGCTTTCGGGAGGCAATCATGCTGGACTTGATCATCAAGGGCGGGACCGTGGTCACACCCGACGGCGTGGGCCTGAGGGACGTGGGCGTCCAGGGCGAGCAGATCGCGGCGGTGGCCGCGCCGGGAGTGCTAGACGACATCGGAGCCGGCGAGACCATCGACGCCACGGGCATGATCGTACTGCCCGGCGGTATCGAACCCCATGCCCACATCAACGTGCCGGTGCCCGACTACTGGGCGGGCGGCGACGACGGCGTGTTCACCCAACCGCCCGAGGCGGCCAGCCGCGCCGCTGCCTTCGGAGGCGTCACCACCTACGTTGACTTCGCCGGGGCGTTGCCCCTGACACCGGGCGCGGTGCCGCCGTCCGATCCCATCATGGCCCAGATCGAGACGCGCCGGGATACCTTCCGCGGCCACTCCTACACCGACTACACCTTCCACTACATCCTGGCCGGAGCCATCCCGCCCAGCACCATGGGCGAGATCGGCGAGGCGATCCAGTCCGGCGTCGCCAGCTTCAAGATCTTCACCACCTTCCATGCTCGGGTTCCAATGGGCCATCTCTGGGAGATCTTCCAGGAGGTCGGCAAACACGGCGGCATCATGGCCGTTCACGCCGAAGAGGACGACATCGTCACCTACATGGAGGAGAAGCTGGAACGCGAGGGCCGCGACCACGGGTCCAACCTGCACCTGGCGCACAACAACATCTCCGAGGACATCTCCTTCCGCAAGGTGATACGGCTGGCCCAGAAGACCGAGACGGGGATCTACTTCGTCCACACCACGGCCAAGGAGGGCGTGGCCGCCATCGCCGAGGCCCGCGGCGCTCAGCTGCCGGTGTACGGCGAGGCCCTGCACAACTACCTCCAGTTCACCTGCGACGACTACCTGGAACCCGACGGCCTGGCCATCCACACCTATCCGGCCATCAAGTTCTCCGACGACCGCGACGCGCTGCAGCAGGGGCTGGTGGACGGCCCGATCTGCACCACGGCCACCGACGAGTGGACCACCTACAAGAACATCAAACTGGCCGGCGACACCATCCGCACCCTGTGCGGCGGCCACAACGGCATCGAGACCCGCATGCCCGTCACCTACACCAAACTGGCGGCCAACGGGCGCATCGACCTGGAACGGTTCGCCGCCATCACCTCGACCAACGCCGCCAAGATCCTCGGGATGTACCCGCAGAAGGGCGCCATCGCGGTGGGCAGCGACGCCGACATCGTCCTCTTCGACCCCAACCTGAAGAAGACCATCACCGTTGATCAGCTGCACGCCGAATCCGACTACTCCATCTGGGACGGTTTCCAGTGCGAGGGCTACCCGGTGATGACGATGCTGCGCGGCAAGGTGATCGTCCGCGACGGGCAACTGCTGGGCAGCTCCGCCGATGGCCGCTGGCTCTCCCGCAAGGTTGCTCCCAGGGTAATTACGCAGACGTCGGTCTAGCCAATCTGACCTGCCGGAGGCCTCAGCGCGGGTTTACCGGCAGGCCCGTTTCCATCGACTGGTACGCGGCGAGTACCAGCGCGAGGTCGGCCATCCCTTCACGGCCGGTCATGGCCGGCTCTCGCCCCTCGATGATGCTGCTCCGGAACTCCCTAACCATGGGAACCAACCCATTGCCGTGATCTGCAAGTGTCGCGGTCGTTTCGGAGTCGGCGTCGGTTATCTTGAGCCACGGCCTCCCCGGCTCGAAGTACAGCGACGCCTCAGTTCCCGAGATGGACACCCACGAGTGCGGTTGCGGAGGGACAACGCTCCACGAGTGGTTGATCATCGCGACCACGCCACCGGCATCTCGGGTGATTACCACCGCCCCATCCTCAGCCTCCAGGCCCGGCTGCCCGGGCAGTATTTCGCGAGCGTAGACCTCGTTGGGCCGACCCACCAGGTATGCCACCGCACTCAGCTTGTGGATGCCGCCGTCGATCAGGACGCCGCCGCCGTTCAGGTCGGCCCGGGTGCGCCAACCGGCCGGCTTGAAGGGGTACTGTTCGTGCAACTGGATCAACCTGAGTTGCCCGACGCGGCCCGCATCGATCAGTTTCTTTGCTTCCTGCACCGGCGGCAGGAAGCGGTAGTTCTCCGCCACCATGAGGTTGACGTCCGCCGATTCGGCCTCCCGGATCATGGCCTCGGCGTCGGCCAAGGTCCCGGCAATCGGCTTCTCCACCAGCACGGGTTTGCCGGTTCGGAAGGCAAGCGACGCGTGCTCCCGGTGCAGGTGGTGCGGCGTGCACACGTACACCGCGTCCACCCTGGGGTCGGATACCGCGTCTTCGTAGCTCCCGAAAGCGTCCAACCCGCCGAACCGCGAGGCGTATTCCCTCGCCCGTCCCAGATCTCGGCTGGCAAAGTACAGGTCAATCTCCCCGCTCAAAGCGCTCACGGAGCGCGCGAACGCCGCCGCAAACGAGCCACAACCGAGAACACACAGGCCCAGGCTCAATTGGACACCACCGACAAAAGACTTCACTTGATCCAGACCGCTACCGGCCGAGGTCGCCGGTAGGGTAGTTCAGAAGCCGCTGCAAATCTAGCGTGGCCGGTGGTTCGCCAAGATGATTCGATTGTCATCGTGGGGAATGGCACGCGACGGCGGCCGCGGGGTAGCGTAACGATTTTTGGTAAGAGCCCCTGCTACGGCAACGAGATTGCCACGCTTCGCTCCCAATGACATTTTGGAAAATCGAACGACCCTGGGTGGTTCGCGGTGGGCCGCCGTTTGACTCGCCGTCATCATCCCGCGTATCGTGCCGATTTTATCGACTTCGGGCGGGCAGAAGGCAAGGCCGACCGGGACGGGCATGGTTGTCGCAGTCGCCGCCGGCGTGGGAGCAGACGGTTGGCGCGCATCTCCAGCGCTCCGGTTTTTGTGGTCCTCCAGGACCGGAACTTCCGGTTGCTCTGGGCGGCCCGGTGGATCCACGAGACTTCCCGGCGCATGGAAATGCTCGTGCTGGGCTACTTGGTGCTGGAGCTGACCGACTCGGCATTCCAGGTTGGGCTGATCTCGGTAGTCCTGAACGGGCCGAGGCCGCCGCTGTCGCTGGTGGCCGGAATGCTGGCCGACCGGCTGGACCGGTGGCGCATCCTGGCTACCATCCACACTATCTACCTGCTCCTGGCTTCGTGCCTGCTGGTCCTGCTGATCCTGGAATCGATCGAGCCGTGGCACGTCTATGTTGTGGTGCTGGCGCAGGGAACAGCCAAGGTGCTGGACGATCCCACCCGTCGCGCCTCGCTGTTCGACCTCGCCGGCCAGGACCGCATCGCCCACGCCATGTCGCTGGAGACCATGACCAACAACGGCGGCAAGATACTGGGGCCGATTGCCGGCGGGCTACTGGTGGAGTTCTACGGGTTCGCCGGCGCGTTCATGGTGCTGGTCGCGCTGGACCTGATTTCGGCGCTGTTGATCTTCAGGATGAGATTGCCGGAGCGCTCCATGCTGATCGTGCGGGACACCGCCTTCTTTCAGGGCATCGTATCGGGTATCGGGCACTCTTTCTCCAATAAATTCGTGCTGGGGGTGCTGACCATTTCCCTGGTGATGAACGGCATGGTACTGCCGCTGCAGTACTTCATCCCGGTGGTCGCCACGGACGTGCTGAAAGTCGGGTACGCCCTGGGCGGGTTGCTGGGGTCGGCCGACGGCATCGGGGCGTTCGTGGGAGCAATCATCATCGCGACGCGGCGACGCTACCGTTTCCACGGCCGCTACTTTGCGTTCGGCGCGACCATCGTCGCCGTCGGTGTGGCGACCGTGGCGTGGTCGCCGTGGTTCCTGGTGTCGTTCCTGGTGCTGTTCGCCTCTGGAGTGGGTCAGTCGGGGTTCAGCACCATGCAGAGCACCATCCTGATGCTGTGCACCCCGGCGGAAATGCGGGGCAGGATCATGGGATCGCAGGGGTTCGTGAACGGCCTGGGGCACCTCATCGGCGGCGTGGAGATCGGGGCCATCGCCCAGACGTTCACCATCTCGGTAGCCATTGGGCTGAACGCCGGCGTGGGTCTGCTGTTGATGCTGCCGGTGATGCTGCTGACCCCGCTGGTGAAGAGGCAGGTGGAGATACACCAACCGTCAGCGTGAGCAGGTCAGCTCAACGTGGTGACGCACCTCGCCGGATCCGACTCCGCCAACACCGTGGGCCGGTGCCCGGTGTGCACGTAGTCGGCGATCAGCTTGCCCGCCATCGGCCCGCGGCCAAACCCTGACGACGCCAGCCCGCTGACGACGTACAAGTCATCCAGTTGCGGTATCCTCCCGATTATCGGTTTGCCGTCCAGCGAGAAGGGCATCATGCCCGACCAGGTGCGGCTGATGGTCAGACCTGCCAGCATGGGCAGGATTTCGCTGGCGTGGCCGAAGTTCACCTCCACGCCGCCGGCGTCCACGGTGTAGTCGTAGCCGGCCAGCTCCCGGTCGCCCCCAAAGATTATCTCGCCGTCCCGGTTCTGCCGTCCGTACAGGTGTCGCGTGACCCGGCGGGAACCGGGGTGCGTGAGTTCGGGAGGCGTGTCGGCATCGCTACCCGGGCTGCGGCTCCAGTGCGCGTAGGATTCGGCCGAGGACAACGAGTAGAACACCCGCGGCGGCAGCGGCTGCGTCGCCCACATCTGTCCGCGCACGGGAACTATGGGTATGCGAAGCCCAAGCATCTCGCCCAGCGGCCCGCACCAGGCCCCCGCCGCAAGGACCAAGCGTTGCGCTTCGTGCGTTTCCCCCAGGCAGGCGACTCGGTAGGTTCCCCCGGTCGTCCTGCTGATCCCGATCACTTCCCGCCCGGTCAGGATGTTCGCTCCCCGTTCCGCCGCTGCGTCCGCAAAGGCACGGGTCGCCTTCTTGGGATCGGCCTGCCCTCTGAGGGGAAAGTGCATCGCGCCGGCCAACTCGGGGCTGAGCTCCGGTTCGATGCTCCGCGCTTCGTTCACCGTGAGCAGGTCCAGCGTGTAGCCACGGGACTTCAGCGCGAGCACCCGGTCCCTGGCGTAGACGTACTGCTCCTCGCTCTGGATCGCCTGGAGCCCGCCGGAAGCGCGAAACTCGATGTCGTAGCCCAAGTCCAGTTGGAGGCTTCGGAAAATCTGGAGGCTGCCCATGGTCAGGTACGATTCCAGGTCGGGCAGGTGCCCCCATCCCAGCGCGCCGATGCCGCCGGCGTTGACGCCCGACGCCTCGGAGGCGATCTCGCCCCGTTCCAGCAGCGTCACGCTTCGCCCATGCGACGCCAGGTGAAAGGCGGCGGACGCTCCCGCGATGCCCCCTCCGATGATGATGACTTCAGTGTCCGTCATGGGTACCTCGTGCCGTTCTTTCCGCCGAACCTAACTTATATCCAATTCGCTTATCTGGCTGCGACCCCGGGCATTTATAGCCTGGTCGATGTCGGCCAGACGCTGCCGAAGGATGGGCCAGGAGTTGGTCGTCAGGACCAGCACGGTGGTATTGTGCGCGGAGAAGTTCTGCTGGAAAGGCATCTGTCGGTCAGCGGCGACCAGCAGATCGTACCCGTCGGCTTCGGCCCGATCCGGCAGTTCGCCGTTGTGCAGCTCGTGCCACCCTCTCTCTGCGGCGGTGTCCGTATCGTGACCTGGAAGATTATTCTTGAGAGGCCGGGGCACGCTGTGGTTCAGCAGTGTCCTCATGAACAGGTCCGCCTGCCAACGATTGGATCTGATGGGTCAAGACCGCATCAACCTGAACGCGTGTCACGTAAGGGAACCAATCCATGAACTCGTCGATGGTGGCTCCGGATTTCAGGTTGTTGAACAGTGCGCTGACCGGGACCCTGGTGCCCTTGAATATCCACGATCCGCTGACCTTGCCCGGAGTACTCTCGATGGCCGCGCACGTGCTCCAGTCGTTCATGATCTTCACCTGCGTTGGTCGGTTCGGTGATTGGTATTTTACATCGACACGGCGTGGCTTACCTGTGCAGCGCCGGCTTCGTAGCCGAAAGTAAACACGCCGAGGGTACCGTCCGGACCGGCAATCACGCCTCGTAGCACGCGACCCAATGGCCCGCGGCCCGTTCTTCCATCGGAGGATGCGGGTTGTCCCGGCAGAAGTCGGTGCCGATCGGACAGCGGTCGTAGAAGCGGCATCTCGCCGGCGGATCTATCGGGAGGGTCAAGTCTCCCCGTATGTCGGGGCGATCGCGCCGGTATGTGGGATCGGGCACGGGCACGGCCGAGAGCAGCGCCCTGGTGTACGGATGCAGCGGGTTGCGCAGCAGCTCCTCGGTTTCCGCCAGCTCCACGATCTTACCCAGGTACATCACGGCAATCCGGTGGCACATGTAGCGGGCCACCGCCAGGTCGTGGGTGATGTACAGGTAGGCGATGCCCAGTCGTGCCGCCAGTTCCTGCATCAGCAACATGATGCCCGTTCGGCTGGAAACGTCCAGCATGGACGTCGGCTCGTCGGCCACGACGAAAGACGGGCCGATGACCAGGGCGCGGGCGATGGCTACGCGTTGACGCTGCCCTCCCGAAAGCTCGTGGGGGTGCCGGAACAGGAATGACGATGCTGGCGTCAGACCCACTTGGGTCAGGATTTCCGTGACCCGGTCCACCCGGTCCATCAGGCTGCCAATCCCCTGCACCGCCAGCGGCTCGGCGATGGTGTCGTATATGGTGCGCCGGGGATTCATCGACTCGTATGGGTCCTGGAAGATCATCTGGGCCTGCCGGCGGAAGGCGCGCAACTGGCCCGAGCGTATCGCGTCGGTGTCCACCGGCTCCCCGGAGCCGCCGAGCGCATGCCCCACGGGGAAGCGGAAGCGTATCTCGCCGGAGGTGGGTTCCAGCAACTTCACCAGCAGCTTGCCCACCGTCGTCTTGCCGCAGCCCGACTCGCCCACCAACCCCAGGCTCTTGCCGGGCGCGAGGCGGAACGACACGTCGTCCACGGCGTGGATGAAGCTGGACGGCTGGCGGAACAGGTTCTTCGTCACCGGGAACCGCTTGGTCAATCCCTCCACCGCGACCAGCGCCTCCCCGTTGCCGTCCAGCCGTCCGTCTATCGACGCGGTCCCGCTGTCAGCAAGCATCGCGGCTCACATCGCTTGATGCTGCCAGGTCCAGGGGATGCCAGCAGGCGGCCCAGTGGTCTCCTCGATTTGCCCGGGCCGGAAATTCGGTCCGGCAGGTGTCGTCTGCGTACTGGCACCGGGGATGGAACGGACATCCCGAGGGCGGGTCGATCAAGTTGGGCGGTTCACCCGCGAGGTTCCGCAGGGGCAACCTCTCGCCGTGCACGCTGGGAAACGACGACATCAGCGCCGCCGTGTACGGATGCATCGGCGACCGGAACACATCGGCGGTGTCGCCCAGCTCCACCAGTCGCCCGGCGTACATCACGCCGATCCGGTCAGTAACCTCGGCCACCACGCCGATGTCGTGGCTGATGTATATCATGCCCATCCGCAGTTCCTGTTGAACGAGCTTCAACTCGCGCAGGATGCGGTCCTGCACGATGACGTCCAGGGCGGTGGTCGGCTCGTCGGCGATGATCAGGTCCGGATCGCACGACAGCGCCATCGCGATCACCGCCCGCTGCCGCATCCCGCCGCTGAACTCGTGGGGATACCGGTCCATCAGCTGCGGGTCCAGCCCCACCATGCGGAACAGGCGCGCCACCCGCTCCCGGGCGTCCGACAGCGTCGTTTCCATGCCGTGGGCCTCGATCGCCTCGATGACTTGCTGCCCGACCCGATGCACCGGGTCCAGGGAGTTCATGGCCGCCTGGAACACCATCGCAATGCGCCTCCAGCGATAGCGCCGCATCTCCTCGTCGGACAGTCGCAGCAGGTCCGTTCCACCGAGCCTGATCTGGCCTCCGGCCAGCCGTGCGTTTTCCGGAAGCAAGCCCATGAGACTGTTGGCCACCGATGTCTTGCCGCAGCCCGACTCCCCCACCAATCCCAGCGATTGCCCCTGCCCCAACTCGAAGCTGACGCCCTCCACCGCCTGTACCTCGCCCTGCCGGGTCTGGTAACGCACGGAGAGATCAATGACCTCCAGGACGAGTTCGGCGTTGGCTTTTATCGTAAGCGGATTAGGTCGGAACAGCCTAGCGCCTCCAATTTGTCGCCGCAAGTGAAGCGTGGCAATCTCGTCAATCGCAGCAAATCAGGCGGTGAATTGAGTCATCAAATCTACACGGGCTTGTAGTTCGTCACCCGCCAGGTTCACCAAGTTCTGTTCTTTCAGGTAGTTTAAATCACGTGCGAGGGTTTTTGGGGTTACGTCCCTGTAAAGTCTTGCGAGAGGGTCTAATCCTGAACGCAACGCTTTCACAGAGACTGGTCGGCTGGCTAACTCAGTAAGCAATTGCAATTGCCTCTGCCCCGCCGGATTGCCGAGCTTGCCGGCGTCGGCCAGGGTACGACGCGCATAGTCTCGAAAGGCCAATACCCTAACCTCTTCCAGCACTTCGTTATGAACAGCCTGAAGCTCTTGCACCAATCCTTTGAGTGCAAATGAAGCGAATGGAGTCAGATCTGACCCTCCCCGCATTTGTATATCGTTCAAATGGTATATGTACTCGTCACGGTGCTGATAATAATAATTGGCAAGCGAATAATATCCGCGAACGTTTACCCCGGCTTTGTAAAGAAGAAAACTTTCTACGGCTCTCGACGTACGCCCATTGCCGTCTCCAAATGGATGGATGCTCACTACGTAAAAATGCGCAATTATTGCCCTCAGCACCGGGTCCCAAGTGCTCGGAAGCCCCGTATTAAACCAGGTGAAGAACGCGGTCATCAGGTCTTGAACCTCCTCCCGAGTCGAGGGAGGCCGATAAGGACCTACATTCACCGCGTGGCTTCGATATCTACCGGGTTCGTTGTGCTCATAATTGATTTCAGCAGTGAGGATCTCGTGGAATTGCAGCAACAAAGGTTCTGTCAGCGAGGCATCGGGGCGATTCTTCATGTACCCGCCAACGAACTGCATCACCGTATTCGCGTTGCGCGCTTCCTGTTCCTCACGCTCACGGTCAGGCCCGAGTACTGAGATGTTGATTGGGGACCCCACAATTTGGCTGACTTCTTCCTCGGAAAGTTCAGTACCTTCGATTCCGGTAGTCCCGCGAACTGCCCTCATGATGTTGAGCTGGTCTAGACGTTGCTGTACCGGTGGCGGAATAGGAATACCTCTGATCACGCTTGCCAAGGCGTGAATTTTAGCCAAATCCTCTACAATGTTCTGCGCGCTGGTCGCCAGGCGCAAGTCGAAATTAACGTCCCAGCTCGGCATATTGAGCACCTCGCAACATGGACAGAAAACCAGTCAATGTCCAAATAATATTTAGTAGGGAGTATACTCAAAATTTACGGACACTTCAAAGGCCAATGTCCATTTTACGGAGCCTCTGTCAGCTGGCGCGACTTGATGATGGCGTCACCCATGGTGCCGCCGCAGCCTGGGGTTGACCACCTCGTCCAGCGCGCGCCCCACCAGGTAGAACGCGCTGCACAGGAAGGTGATCGACGCGCTGGCTGGTACGATGAGCCACCAGTACCTGGTTCCACCCAGCAGGTAACCCCCGGTGTTCGCCGTGTGGATCATGATCCCCCAGCTCATCCTCAGGTCCAGCAGGCCCAGGAAGGAGAGCACGGCCTCCGCGAAGATCGCTCCCGTCACGGTGAACATCATGTACAGCAGCGACAGAGGCAGCAGGTTGGGGATGATGTGCACGAAGATGATGTGAAAGTGCCCGCCGCCGGCCACCCGCGCCGCCTCGATGTAGGGCTTCACGCGGATGCTCAACGCCTGCGACTTGAGGATGATGGCGGTGCCGCCAAACCCTCCCAGCAGTCCGATGATCAACGCCAGGTAGAATAGGTTCAGCTTGAACAGCGCGCTCAGCACGATCAGCAGCGAAATGCCCGGCAGGGCGATGATCAGGTCGGCCAGGCGCATGAACAGCGCGTCCACCAGCCCGCCGTAGTAGGCGGCAACCGCGCCCACCGTGGTGGCGATGCCCACGGTGACCAGGGCCGCGGTTATGCCGAGCACAAATTCCGAGCGGGTGCTGGACAGCAACTGGCTGAGCACATCCCTCCCCAGGGGGTCGGTGCCCAGCGGATGCTTCCAGTTCGGCGGCGACGGGTGCTCGAAACGGTCGAAGGCGTACCCCGTCACCGGGTCGTACACCTCGGCGTCCCACACGGTGACCATGAGTATGGGGTGCGAAATCGCCATCAGCGCGAACAGGACGATGGTCGCCAGCGACAGCAACCCGATGCGGCTCTCCACGAAGATGGCCCAGCCACTCCGAAACGACCGCAGCGCCAGCCTTGCCCGGGCCATCGCCATCTGCGAACGGCCTGGGTGCAGGTCAACGAACGGAGGCTCGGGAATCCCCGGCGGTTCGCCGATGACGGCGTGCTGGTCGTGATGCGGGTTGATCACTGGTAGCGGATCCGCGGGTCGAGGTACACGTACAGCACGTCCACGATGACGTGAGCCAGCAGCGAAAACAACCCGATGAACATCATGGCCCCCATGACCAGGGGCAGGTCCTCGGACCGCACCGCATCGAGCAGGGTCATGCCGGTGCCGGGCCAGGAGAACACCGCTTCGATAATCACGCTGCCATCAATCGCGAAGATCAGGCTGTAAACCAGGCTGGTGACCACCGGGAGCAGCGCGTTGCGTGCGGCGTGCCGGTCCCGCACTACCTTTTCGGGCAGCCCCTTGGCCCGCGCCGCCATCACGTAGTCCTCGCGCATCGTTTCCAACATGCTGTTCCGCGTCAGCAGCATGGTGCCGGCGAACGAAATCAGCGTCAGCGTGACGATGGGCAGGATCATGTGCCGGAGGATGTCCAGCGCCAGGTATCCGAGATCGGAAAACGCCCACGCCACTGGGATCGCCAGCGCCCCAGCCACGATTACCGGCGCCACCCACGGCGCGCGCCCGATGCGGCCGGACCGCCTGAACAAGAACAGGACCAGAAACGCGAAGACGACGAAGGCGGCCGCCGTCACCAGCATGTAGCTGAACACATGGTTGGCGCTGACCTCCGCGCCCCGCCACACCAACGGGTCCAGGAACTTCCCCACCGGCAACCATCCCAGTTTGAACGCGAATATCCAGATCATCATTAGCCCGAACGCCGGCGTGAACGCCGTGAACAAGGTTGCGCCCGAGATGGTCGCCGCATACTCCAGCACGCCGCCCCGGCGCCACGCGATGGCCTTGCCCAGGAAGAACCCGATGTAGAAGGACGCCGCCGTCGCGGTCAGAAACAGCACTGCCGTGCGGGGCAGCCTTTCCGCCAGCACCTCGATCACCGGCCGGGGGAAATGCCCGAAGGACACGCCAAAGTTCCCGGTGAAGGTGTTCTTCATGTGGATGAGGTACTGCTCCCACAGCGGCTTGTCCAGCCCGAAGGACTCCTTGATCTGCGCCCTGACCTCCGCGGGCAGGTCGGGATTAAGCGCGTAGAAGGTGGCGTAGTCCCCGGGCTGCGCCTGCACCAGGAAAAACGTCAGCGTGACGATCAGGAACAGCGTCAGCACCATCTGGCCGGCCCGTTTCGCCAGGTAATTCGTCATCGCAGCCGGCTCCTGGTGTCACCCTTGTGTCTATCGCTCACGCTACTCACCGCGTGTCGCACGCCGGCCGCGCCGCAATCCGTGGCCGCCCCGAGACCGCCGTGGAACCAAACCGCCCGACGGCTGTACCGACCCACTACTTGAACTGAACCAGCGTCGTCAGGCCCGAGGCATTCTGCAGGCCGCCCAGGGAGCGCGTGTACGGGTAGTCGACCTGGTCGCTCCGGTAGGCTTCCACCAGCGGCGTATCGAACAACGGAACGTAGGGCAGGTCCTCCGCGAGGAACGCCTGCAATTCAAACACCAGATCGCGCGCCGCCTCAACGTCCGTCTCTGCCAGTAGCTCGTCGGCCAGCCGGTCGAACTCCGGATTGTCGTAGCCGCCGGGGTTGTGCCCCTCCAGTCCGGAGTGCCGGCTGTGGAAGAACGACTCCAGGTAGTCCGGGTACAGGCTCAGGCCCCAGCCCAGGATCCACATATCGAAGTCCTGCTGGTCGAACACCTTTTCCACGATCAGGTTGAAACCGGTGAGGTCTGCGTGCACCGGGATGCCTACCTCGTTCAGCCATCGCTCAATCCAGATGGCGAACGTCGACCGCAGCGGGTCGTAGCCGGGGCTCGGCGCCAGGATGCTTATGGCCGGCATCGGCTGGCCGTTGGGCATTTTCAGACCCTCGCCCCGCTGCTCCACGAACCTGCCGTCCTCGCTCACCCGGGGCTCGGTTTCCCAGGTGAACCCCGCGCCCTTGAGCAGCTCGACGGTCCGCGCAATCCGTTCTCCGCGGGTCATATCCTTTCCAATCTGGGGAACATGGGGGTTGTACCAGGCTCGGTTGCCTTCGGGCACCATGGCGTACATCGGGAACGCCACGCCCTGCAGCACCGTCTGCGAGATGAACTCCTTGTCGATCAGCGTCGCTACCGCCTGGCGAAAGGCCTGATTGTCCATCGGCTCCTTGCGGAAGTTGAACCCCAGGTATCGGACGCCGTCCGACGGATTCTCGATCACCGCCAGTCCGTCCTCACCCTCCAACTGCTTCTGCAACCCCCGGGACAGCCCCAGGGGGTTCAGCATGAAATCAATGTCTCCTTTCTTCAGCGCCAGAACCGTGGCGTCCTGGCTGCCGTATATCGAGTAGATTGTGCTCTCCGCGTACGGCCCCACCGTGTACTCCAGCGCTTTTTCGCCGCCGGTCTCCCCGTAAGCGGCGAATTCGTAGACGCCCGACTTTGCCTCGGCGTACCCACCACTGGCGTATTCGGTAACCACGGAGTCGCTGAAGAAATAGCGGGAGTTCCTTGCCTTCTCCGCAAAAGCGCCGCGCTCCCACTTCTGGAACCCGTAGCCGCCGGCGGTGGGTTCGTTCTCGGGGACATGGGCGAACAGTGCCTTCTGCTGCTCGGTAACCTCGGCCCCTTGCCTGGCCGCAGTCACCACTGGTTCCCAGTAGCTCCGGGAAAGGATCGGCATGAACGCCAACCCGAACTGCCACCGGGCGAGGCCGGGCTTCTGTTTGAAGTAAATCTTCAGGCGGTACGGATCCAGCGCCTCCGCATGGTCGAAGAATTCCGGATCCACTATGGACGGCCAGTTACCCGGCAGCCGCATTTCTGATGCGGTGTGAGCCGTGAACACGAAGTCCTCGGCGGTGACTTCGGCGCCATCACTCCACTTCACGCCTTCCTTTAGCCGCACTTCCGTGACCCAGAAGGTCTCTCCGGCGACCTGTTCCTCCTGAAGCGCCGTCGGGAAATCCGCCGCCACGGCCGGCACCCAATCGAACCTCTGCGCCGAATACGTGTATAGCACCGGCTTGTCTCCACCCAGGACATACTGGTTCCAAATGGTCCCATCCGGCCCCAGGTAGGCCCAGTAGTTGGTGGTGGTCAGGTCTGCCGAAATACCGATTTGATAGACCTGCTCCTCGTCATCGGTTGGCGCCGGCTGCGACTGCTGGGGTTCGGGAGTCGCGGGAACCGCCGCCGGGGCTGAAGTCTCAGGAGCGGACTCGGTAGGCGTCACCTCCACGGTCGAACCTGCGCCGACCGGGCCGGGCGTCGCGGTGACCACCACTTCTGTGACCACTTCCCTAGTGCATCCCACCAATACCAGCAGGGCCATTATCAGGCCAATTATCATCAAAGGTTTACTGTTATGCAGCATTCAATCCACCTCAATAGTGAGCCGAAATCTAACACGTCGTACGCGCTTCCCGCAAGAAAGTCTTTTGACGAAACGCACATGCGTCACCACTTGCCGGCCGACGCCTGATGGTAGGATGAGGGGCGGAGCGTTGTTTGGCCCATGTATTGGGCCGGGACACGCTTTCGCGAGAAACCGCGCGTGAGCGCAAATAACCGTTTGAATCAATCAACAAGAGGTCTTGCCAATGAACATCCAGACTTTGGACCAGAGTCCACGAAATCATCGCGGCGGGCAGGTTTCCCACCTGCTTTTGGCCTCGGGTCAGTTCGGGTCCGAGAACCTGGCGGTCACCTGGGTGGAAGGCGAGCCGGGCAGCGAACAGGCTGTCCACTCCCACGACGGGCGGGAGCAGGTGTACGTGGTCGTGCAGGGACGCGGCGCCATGAGGGTCGGCGACGAGGTTGAGGAGGTTGGGCCCGGCACCGCCATCCTGGTGCCCCCCGCCACCAGCCACTCGATCCGCAACATCGGGGAGGAAAACCTCATCTACGTGTCCGCAACTTCGCCGCCTTTTGAGATGCAGGAGGGGAACACCCGCTGGTCAACCCCGTCGGCGTCGTAGGTAGACCCATACCGCGACCTCGCCGAGCGCAACCCCGGGTCCGGCCGGCCAACCGGATACTCTGTCAGACAACAACCGAAGTGGCGGGGAATTCGGACGAACATAGCGACGGGCATGCCGGATAGTGTGGTTTGGGTACAGCGCCTTCTGGACCAGCAGGGGCGGCCTGGTCCGCGAGCGGGTCAGCGGGGTGCGGCCGGCCCGCCGCTCCAGGACCAGTTCGGCTAGCCCGTCCTGCCCGGGGCGTGGAGGTTCAGCAGCCCGCTTCAGGGTTACCGACTGCATCGAGAATATGGTCCAGCACCGTGTTCAATCCCTCGCCGGTGCGACAGTTGGTGAATACGAACGGGCGCTCACCCCGCACCATGTCGAGGTCGCGGCGCATCACGTCGAGGTCGGCGTCCACGTGCGGGGCCAGGTCGGTCTTGTTGACCGCCAGCAGGTCGGTCTGGGTGATGCCCTGGCCCCGCTTGCGGGGAATCTTGTCGCCCGCTGCCACGTCGATCACGTAGATCTGGAAATCGGCCAGGGCCGGGCTGAACGTGAGGGTCAGGTTGTCGCCGCCGCTTTCAATCAGGACGATATCGGAGTCGGGGTAAGCCTCGGTCAGCTCCTCCACCGCCAGCAGGTTGAGGCTGGGATCTTCCCGCACCGCCGCGTGCGGGCAGGCGCCGGTGGCAACGCCCCGGATGCGGCCGGTGTCGAACACGTCCCGCAGGGTGTTGGTGACATGTTCCGCGTCTTCCCGGGTGAAGATGTCATTGGTGATGACCACCGGATGCCGGCCTTTTGCCATCAGCATGGGGACCAGCTTTTCCACCAACGTGGTCTTGCCCGAGCCCACCGGCCCGCCCACGCCAATTCGAGGAACTCTTCTCATCATTTTTCTCCACTTGTGCGGGGGAACCCGCATAGCCCGAGCCGTTTACCTGCCACCATCGGGTCTACCACCAGCGTCCGGTCTGAAACTGGCGATAGGCGGCACCGAGCCAGGATGAGCCTTCACAGGTTAGGCCGCGCCGGCTCGTTTACCGTCCGTGGCTTTTGCTATCAGGACGGCTCCCGCCGTTTGCTTTCGTCGCGGTGTCTGTTGTCCACCGACTTGGGAGGCACAGTACCGATGTCGCAGCGTTCTCCGGACTATGGATGCTTGGGTGGGTATCAGTTGCCCCGCAATCGTTGCAGTTCCTCTTCAAGTTCTCGAACCCTTATTTCGGCTTGGAGTCGGCCCTCGCGCTCCGCAAGGCGGGCTTCGCGCTCCTCAAGGCGCCCTTCGCGCTCGGTGTCAAAGGTGGCGATGTGGTCGCCGGTTTCAGGGTCATGCCAGCCCAGGTGACCGTAGGTCCAGCGGAGTTCCAGACTGAGGACGACGCTGCGCCCTCTGAGGTTGCCGTCCGGCATCTCGGTGATCTCGATGGGTTCGTATCCTCCGTCCACCAGCCGGTCGCCGGCCAGCCGGGAGCCGTGGTATTGGCCCGTTTCGTCAAAGCGCCAGTATTCGGCGATGCCCAGCTCGGCGTAGATGACCCGCTTCTCGACAGCATCTCGCCGCCCGGTCGACGCCGACGCGACCTCAAGGACGAAGTCGGGAGGCTTGCCCTGTTCCGAGATGACATATCCGTTGTGGGCGAGGTAGGAAGCCGGGTCGACGTTGAACGCCACCAGGAGATCCGGGTAAACCACTCCGGTCATATCGTCGCGTTGTGCGGTGGGCGCAAGGGTAATGTAGCGGTCAGATCCGACGATGGTGGCTTGGGGGTTGCCGAGATGTTGTGCCAGGAAGTGTGCGCTGCCGGTGATGGACAGGTGTTGGGCGGCGGTCATCTTCTCGTCCGGGGTTTTGGGAGGGTCCGGGAGTTGGAAGGGGGGTGGAGATTTCGGCGTTTTGGCGGTGGTCATGCTGAAACTCTCCGTGATGGGTCGGCGAACGGTCGGCAACGCGGTGGCCTATTGGCTGGATTATACCCGTGCCGGGTTTGACTGGCGCAAGGACATCATTGAAATTACCACCTGCTACCCGCCGGCGGGCGCGCCGTCAGCTGGCGAACATCCGCACCTCGTCGTGTTCGTGCAGCATCGACGCGATGTCCGCTTGGGGCGTGAAGGATGTCATCTCGCTCCAGTGCCGCGTTTTCAGCTCCGGCGCCAAACCGGCCACGGGCCCATGCAGCGCATGAAGGATGTGCTGAACCTCGGAATGGGTCAGCGGCAGCATCCGTTGGGCCGCGCCCAGCACGCCCACGCCAAAGCTGTGGCAGAACACCAGCAGGGCGGCTTCGGCCTGGATCCCCGCCGCGTAGGAAGCCACGCCCAACGCGACGGCCCCCGTCCCCGGTGTGCTGCGCTGCAACACCAGTTGCCGAAAACTGCCATGAACGGCAGACCCGGCCCGTCCGCAGACCAGCGGCGCCGTTTCGTCCAGGATGCGTCGGCCGGCGTGGCAGGACGCCTGCCGCAGCTCCTCCGGCAGTTTCATCGTGTGCAGGTGCCGGTCGATGTCGGCCAGCGTGGCCAGGTCCCCGTCCCGCGCGGCCAGATGGCCATTTAGCAACGCGACGCCATCGCACGGCAGGATCGACCAAACCAGCAGGTTGTGCAGGTATTTCCCCAGGTCGTCCGCGTTCCTCACCCACCCTCTCGTCACCATCCCTTCCAGACCCTGAGAGTGGGCGTATGCCCCCGACGGAAAGAAAGAGTCGGCAAGCTGCAGGGCGGCGAGAAAACTCGCGCTGCCGTCGTCTCCCGTCATCGTCCGCGTCCTTTAGACCAGGAAATGCAGTTGCGCCAGGCTGAGGCGTTCGGCCGGCGGCACCGTGGCGATTTCGCCGTCGACCCTCACCGTGTAGGTGTCCGGGTCGACTTCGATGACGGGCATCGCATCATTGCGGACCATCTGCCGTTTGGTGATGGTGCGGCACCCGCGCACCGGCTCGACCCGCCGGGTCAGCCCCAGGTCACGGTGGACGTCAGCGTCGTACGCCGCGCCGGAAACGAAGGTGACCGAGGTGCTGGCCACCGCCTTGCCCATGCTGCCGAACATGGGTCGGTAGAAAGACGGCTCGGCGGTGGGTATCGAACCGTTGGGATCCCCCATGACGGCCCAGCAGATCATGCCGCCCTTGATTATCATCTTGGGTTTGGCCCCGAAGCTGCCCAGCGGCCACAGCACGATGTCCGCCAGTTTTCCCGGCTCCAGCGAGCCCACCAGGTGCGATATGCCGTGGGTGACGGCCGGATTGATCGTCAGCTTGGCCAGGTAGCGCAGCACGCGGAAGTTATCGTGGTCCGGCGAGTCCTCGGGCAGCTTGCCCTTGAACTGCCGCATCTTGTCCGCGGTCTGGAACAGGCGGGTGAAGTTCTCGCCCACCCGGCCCATCGCCTGCGAGTCCGAGGCGTACATGCTGATGACGCCCAGATCGTGCAGCACGTCCTCCGCCGCCATCGTCTCCGGCCGGATGCGGCTCTCAGCGAAGGCCACGTCCTCGGGCACCCGGGGGCTGAGATGGTGGCACACCATCAGCATGTCCATGTGCTCAGTGAGGGTGTTCACGGTGTACGGCCGCGTGGGGTTGGTGGACGAGGGCAGCACGTTCAACTCCGAAGCGATGCGGATGATGTCGGGCGCGTGCCCGCCGCCGGCGCCCTCGGTATGGTACGTGTGGATCGCCCGCCCGCCGATGGCCGCGATGGTGTCCTCGACAAATCCCGCCTCGTTCAGCGTGTCAGTATGGATCGCCACCGGCACATCGAACCGGTCGGCCACGCCCAGACAGCAGTCGATGGCCGCCGGCGTGGTGCCCCAGTCCTCGTGCAGCTTGAGCCCGCTGGCGCCGGCACGTATCTGCTCCTCCAGAGGGGCCGGATCGCTGGCGTTGCCCTTGCCCAGCAGCCCCCAATTGACGGGCAGCGGCTCGGCGGCCTCCAGCATCCGCGCGATGTTCCACGGGCCCGGCGTGCAGGTGGTGGCGTTGGTGCCGTCGGCCGGCCCGGTGCCGCCGCCGATCATCGTGGTGATGCCGTTGGACAGCGCGTGGTGCACCTGCTGCGGCGCGATCATGTGGATGTGCGAGTCCACGCCGCCGGGGGTGGCGATGAGGTGCTCGCCGGCGATGACCTCGGTGCCCGGCCCTACCACCATTTCCGGATGCACGCCATCCATCACGCCCGGATTGCCGGATTTGCCCACCGCGACGATGCGCCCGTGGCGCACCCCGATGTCCGCCTTAACGATGCCCAGGATCGGGTCCATGATGATGGCGTTGGTGATGACCAGGTCCAGCGCGCCGTTGCGGTTGGTTACGTCCGACGCCTGCCCCATACCGTCCCGGGCCGACTTGCCCCCGCCGAACACCAGCTCGTCGCCGTGGGTGAGCAGATCCTGCTCGACCTGGCAGACCAGGGCTGTATCGGCCAGTCGGAACCGGTCTCCCACCGTCGGGCCGTACAGGTCCACGTATTGTCGGCGACTGATTCGGGCCATATCTTTATGCCTCGTTGGTTTCCGTTGGTTTCGGCGTCTGATCCAGGAATCCCCGCCTGGCGATTGCTTCCCGGGCTTGGGCGCGGACGACGGGAGAGTCCAGGCTGCCGTCGGTCAGGCCGTTGAGCCCGCGCACCCGCCGCGCGCCGCCGATGGTCACCAGCGTCACGTCCTTCCGGTCACCCGGCTCGAAACGCACGGCGGTGCCGGCCGGCACGTCCAGGCGCATCCCGAAGGCCGCCTCCCGGTCGAAGCGCAGCGCCCGGTTCACCTCGAAGAAGTGAAAATGGGAGCCCACCTGGATGGCCCGGTCACCGGTGTTCCAGACCGACAACGTGCGCGTCGGCCGGCCCCAGGGCAATCGCGTCTTATCCGAGGAGGACTTTGCGCAGGTAGTCCTCGTCCCATCCGGCGTTGAGCCGCTTGCCCTGAATGCCTACTTTCAAGGTGCTTTCGTTTTTCAACCGGTTGTGCCCAATCTGCCGCAGCGTGGCCAGGTTCTGCGGTCCATGGTCCTTGCGCACTCGGCACTGGTCTTCCCGAAAGGTCACGTCCAAGGTCCAGTGCAGCGAGTTTTCGATGCTCCAGTGGCTTCTGATGGCAGCCAGGAGTTGTTCTGCTGAGGCTGGCAGGCTGCTGATGTAGTAGCGGGGCTGACTTATGCCACCCGCTCCAGTTTGACGATGGCCCACCACCCTGACGGCCGCCTTCAGTTGGGACCATTGCCCCTGGGGGTCCAGATAATCCAGGCAGTCCGTCGCCGTGATGGTCCAGCATTCCCGCCGTTCCACCCGTCCGTGTCCCTTGTCCACGGTCCGTGCATAATCGTAAGGCACCCCGTCAAAACCCCAGGCCTCGGCTCCCTGGAACAGGTCTCGGATGCCCTCATGCAACCGGCCCTGGTTCTCCTTCACCGCCAGCACGTAGTCGGCCCCGCCCGCTATGATCTGCTGGGCGATCTCCCGCTGGCAGCCCATGGCATCGATGGTCACGATGCAGCCATTCAAGTCCAGCATCTCCAGCAGTTGTGGAATGGCGGTGATCTCATTGGACTTCTCCTCAGTCTTGACCTGGCCCAGGGTCAGGTTATTCTGCGTGGCCCAGGCGCTGACCAGGTGTATGGCCCCCTTGTTCCCCGCCGGATCATAGGACCGTCGGGCCGTCTTGCCGTCAATGGCCACCACCTCACCCGGCAGCAACTCGGCGATGGCCTGGGTCCAGGATACGAAGCTATTCTGCAACTGCACTGGGTCCAGGCGGGCGAACACATCGCCAAAGGTGTCGTGGGATGGGATACCGTGGGGCAATTCCAGGAAGGTCTGAAACCAGGCCAGCTTGCTCTTGCCGAAGAGTTCTATGTGGACCCAGGAATCGGCGCCGCAGATGGTGGCACAAATGGCAATGGCAATGATGTCCACCAGCTTATGGCGTCGGGTGCGTTCCACCCGTGGGTCGTCCAGGTCAGCGAAATGATCGAGAATAGTTGTTTTGGGTGGTTCTGCCATGCCTCACTGCCTCCATTTGGTTCAACGGATCATGGCACGTTAGCACATTTCTAAAAATACTATTAAGACGCGATTGCCCTGCGGCCGGCCCGCGTTGATCTCAACCGGCTCGTCCGCGATGATATAGTGTTCGCTCGGGTTGCTCATGCCTGTCCTGGTTGCATCTACACGATGGGGTCGTGTACGGACACCAGCTTGGTGCCGTCGGGGAAGGTGGCTTCCACCTGTACCAGGTCAACCAGTTCCGGCACCCCTTCCATCACTTCCTCCCGGCGCAGGACCTGGCGGCCCAGTTCCATCACCTCGGCGACGGTCCTGCCGTCCCGCGCTCCCTCCAGGATCGACTCGGTGATCAGGGCCACCGATTCGGGAACGTTGAGCTTCAGCCCGCGACCCTGGCGTTTTCGGGCCAGGTCGGCGGCGACGTAGATCAGCAGCTTCTCCGATTCGCGCGGGGTCAGCATCATAACGGGTTGCCTCCGGCCTTACAGCGTGGAGAGGTAGCGGGAGACCTCGTAGTCGGTGACCTCCGACCGGTATTCGTCCCACTCCAGCTTCTTGTTCTCGATCAGGCTGTTGAACACGTGGTCGCCGAGAGCCTCGTAGAGCAGTTCGCTGGTCTCGGCCAGGTTGATGGCCTCCCCCAGGCTGGACGGCAGGGTGCGGATCCCCAGGGACTGCCGGCGCTGGGGCGACATCTCCTGCACGTTGCCCACCACGGGAGCCGGAACCTGGTACTGCTCCTCGATGCCCTTGAGCCCCGCGGCCAGCATGGCGCTGAACGCCAGGTAGGGGTTGCACGCCGGGTCGGGAGACCGGTACTCGATGCGGATGGACGCTTCCTCCCCGCGCTCGTAGCTGGGTACGCGAATCAGGTCGGAACGGTTCACGTGGGTCCAGGAGACGTACACCGGCGCCTCGTAACCCGGGATGAGCCGCTTGTACGAGTTCACCCACTGGTTGGTCACCAGGGTTATCTCCGGCGCGTGGGCGATCAGTCCCGCGATGAACTGCTTGCCCAGCATCGACAGGTACTGCTCGTCGTCCGCGTCATAGAATCGGTTGGCCTCGCCGGCGAAGAGGGACTGGTGTAGATGCAGACCCGAGCCATTGACGCGCGAAATCGGTTTCGGCATGAACGTGGCGTACACGTTCTGCAGCTGTGCCAGCTCCTTGATCACCAGCTTGGCCGTCATCAGGTTGTCGGCCATGGTGAGGGCGTCGGTGTACTCCAGGTCAATCTCGTGCTGACTGGGCGCGCCCTCGTGGTGGGAGTACTTCACCGGTATGCCCATCTCCGCGAGGTTGAGCACGGTCTCCCGCCGCAGGTCGGAGGCGGGGTAGCTGGAAAGCTGGTCAAAGTACCCGTCGTGGTCCAGCAGCTCCGGAGCGCTGGCGTTCTTCAGGTAGAAGAATTCCAGCTCGGCCCCGACGTTATAGGTGAACCCCATCTCCGCCGCCCTGTCCAGGTTCCGCCTCAGGACCTGGCGCGGGTCGCCGGGGAAGGTCTGGCCCCGGGGCTGCCTGATGTCGCAGAACATCCGGGCCACGGCGTTCTGGCGCGGACGCCAGGGCAGCAGCGTGAAGGTGGCCGGATCGGGATAGGCCCGCATGTCGCTCTCGTGGTGCCGGGCAAATCCGTCAATGGCCGAGCCGTCGAACCCCACGCCCCGGTCCAGCGCGTCCTCCAGGTCGTCGGCGGTGATCGCGAAGCCCTTGAGCTTGCCCAGGATGTCGGTGAACCACAGGCGAATGAACTTCACGTCGTGTTCCCGCGCGGTCCGCAGTACAAAGTCCCGTGCGGCGGTTGTGTCAGCTGTCATGGTTATTCCTCACCTTCGCGTTTTGCGCCGGGACCTATACCGCCACGTACTCCCGGACCAGGTTCTGGTCCAGGTCCCTGGCGGCGCCTTCCAGGACTATGGCTCCCTTTTCCATCACGTAGCAATAATCGGCGATGCCCAGCGCGAAATCCAGGAACTGCTCCACCAGCAGGATGGTGGTCTCCTGCTGCTCCCGCAATCGGTGCAGCAGCTCCTCGATCTCCTGGACTATTGACGGCTGAATCCCTTCGGTGGGCTCATCCAACAGCAGCAGGAATGGCTCACGGACCAGGGCCCGGGCCAGGGCCAGGATGAAGACGCGCTTCACGGGGAACACGAGGTCTCCGGTGACCGTGAGCGCGCTGCCCAGCCACGGCGGGGCTACCACCTGAACGTTGGGCGCGCCGAAAATCGTTCGCGCCAGCTGCTGCAGGAACAGGCCGACACCCCACGTCGCCAGCAGCGTGTCCAGGGGGCGGCGGTAAAGGAAACGGATCAGCGCGTTCTCCACCACGTACCCCGCCGCTCCCGCAACCACGAAGGAAACGGGAATGGCGATCAGGAACGTGATCCCAGATTGCGTATCACCGGTGAAGCTGAGAGCCGCCTGCTGCAACGCGTACGTGGTGTACGCCCCGATCATGATGAACTCGCCGTGCGCCAGGTTGATGACGTTCATCAACCCGAAGGACAGCGCCAGTCCCAGCGCGATCAGCAGCAGGATTGAGCTCAGGCTGAGCCCGTTGAACAGTTGTAGAGCCCAAACTTCCATTTTGTGGCCGTCAAGGAGTTTGAGTTGGCGGGTGCGCGGATGACGCTCGGCCGTCGTAGCAGAACGTCACCCGCGACCACTGGTTCTCGGTATGAACCCATTCTCGGGACAAACCCACGTGAGGTTCGCCCCGAACGTTGGTCTTGCTTACTGGGCCAGGTCCCGGAGACCGGCGGCCCATTCGTAGGTGTCCAGGTAAGGGTCGGGCGCAACCGGCGAGCCGGAGTTCCAGATCTCGTCGATCTGTCCGTCGTCGCGCACCGTGCCGATGCGGACCGTCTTGGACACATGCTGGTTATCGTTGTGAATGGTCACCATCCCGCCGGGAGCGGCAAACTGGATGCCCTTGGCGGCTTCCTTGACCGCGGCCACCTCGGTGGTGCCCGCCTTTTCCACCGCGGCTTTCCACAGGTACACGCCGAAGTAGCCCGCCTCGATGGGGTCGTCGGTGACGCGGCTCTCGCCGTACTTGGTCTTGAACGCCGCCACGAATTTCTCGTTTTCGGGGGTCTGCGTGGTCTGGAAGTAGTTCCATGCCACCAGGTGCCCGGCTATGTTATCGGCGCCGATGCCGGTGATCTCTTCCTCGGCCACGCTCACCGAAACCGTCGGCAGATCCTCGGCTGTGATGCCGGCGTCCTTGAGCTGCTTGAAGAAAGCAACGTTGGAGTCGCTGTCCCGCGTCAACTATTCTTGCCGAAAAAACGTCCACTATTTTTGCCGGTTCACCCCCTCGGCCTGGCCCCGTTGCTGGGCGGCATCAGTCCGGTAGCTGGGGACGTCAAACTCCAGGATCACGGAGTGGTGCACGACCCGGTCAATCGCCGCGGCGGTGGCCATGGGGTTGGCGAAGATGCGCTCCCACTCTGAGAAGACCAGGTTGGACGTGATGCCCAGCGACCTGCGTTCGTAGCGTTCCGCGATCAGGGTGAAGAGGACCTCGGACTCTTCGGCGCCCTGGGGCAGGTAGCCGAGATCGTCAAGGAGCAGGAAATCGAAGTTGTCCAGCTTGCGCAGCCGGCGGGGTAGGTCCAGGTCGCGCTTGGCGGCGAGTAGTTCCTGCACCAGGCGGTAGGCCGGTGCGAAGAGGACCGAGTGTCCGGCTTCGACCAGGCGGTGGCCCAGGGCGCAGAGCGCGTGGGTCTTGCCGGTGCCGGGCAGTCCGAAGGCCAGCACGTTGACGCCGTGTTCCACGAAACTGCCCTGGGCCAGATGGTCCAGTTGCTGCCGCAGGGCCAGGGGCATCCGGTGGTGCTCGAAGGTTTCCCAGGTCTTGCCCGAGGGGAGCCTGGACGACTGACGCAGCCGGTTGATGCGCCGGTGGCGGCGATCGTCGGCTTCCTGTTCCAGGACCTCGAGGAAGATGGGTAGGGCGTCGCCATGTCCGGAGGCGGTGAAACGGTCCACCGACTGGGCGCCCATGGTGGGCAGCTTGAATTGGTGGCACAGCTGGCCGATGCGTTCCTGCATGACGCTGGTGTCGATTACCGTCATCCGCACACCCCCACCGTGGCCAGGCTGACCGTGAGCAGGCGGTCGTAGATTTTCAGGTCCGGCTGGCCGGACAGGGTCAGCGCTGGGGCTTCGGGCACCTTGGGCTCGGCCAGGTCTCGCACCTCGGCGTAGTCGAAGGGCTGGCCCGCCTCCAGCAGCAGCGACAGCGCGCTGTCCACCGTGGCTTCCATGGTGGTGGCCGCCAGGTGCAGGATCCGCACGTACTCCACGTCGGCACGCTCCCCGCGCCATCCGTTGAGCGCATCGTAGGCCAGCCGAAAGTGCAAGGTGGGAAACAGCTGCTCCCGGAAGCGGTAACGGGCGAATGCTCCCGGCTTGCGCACCAGTGAGCCGATGACGTGGCGGTAATTGACGTTGGCTGCACCCTCGCCGCGCACCCGTTCCATGCGTTCCACCAGGTGGCCCTTGTAGTAGACTTCCACCCAGTCGGCGTACAAACGGATCTGCACCTCCTTGCCGATGAGGCGGGAGGGTACGCTGTAGCTATGTCCCGCTACCTGGATGGTGCTCCACTTGCGCACCTTGGACTGGTAGTTGACGTATTCCGGCACGGGAGCTGGCGGTAGGGAGCCCAGGCAAAGCATCTCCTGCTCCAGCTTCCCCTCTACCAGACGATTGCGTCTCTCCACCATCTCCCGTACGAAGTGAGCGTAGTCGTCGGCGGTGTGGAAATCGCGGCTGCCCCGCAGGATGAGGGCCTGGTCGATCGCGTCCTTGAGGCGGTAGTGGGCATGCTCGGCGACGCCGTTTTCATGGCTCTGGCCGCGATTGATGCGGGTGGAACGGAGACCGTAGTGGTCCAGCAGAGCGGAGTAATTGTCGTTTAGTGCACGGCCGCGGCTGCGTTTCACCTCGTGGGTGGCAGCCGAGGTATTGTCTGAGCGCACCACCTCTGGGACGCCGCCCAGGGTCCAGAGGGCATTCTGCAATCCCTGCTGCAACGCCAGGAAGGTCTCACCGGCGGCGACCTCGGCGTAGCGCCATCCAGAGTGGCTGAGGATCAACTGGAACAGCAGGTGCGGGTAGGACTCTCCGGCGATGGTCACCTTGAGTTCCCCGCAGTGGGTGAAGTCGAACTGGGCTTCCCGACCCGGCGGATGCTCCTGGGGGAAGTACACCTCCCGCTCCGGCCCGTGCAGCGCCCGCCAGTCCTGTAACCGTCGTTGCAGCGTCCTGAGTTGGGAGGCGCTGAACCGACCGGGATGCTGCTCGGCCAACCAGTCAATAATTGTCGTTGCCCTCAGCCTGCCGGTCGGATCATTCCGTAGCAGCGGCTCGATCGCATCCTCCCACACCCCGTCGAAGGGATCGGGCCGAGTGCGCCACCAGTGCTCCGGTTTCGTCGCCGACGGCAATGGACCACTCTGCCACTTGCGCGCTGAACGCACGCTCATCCCAGCCTTGGCTGCTGCCGTTTCCTGTGTTTTGCCTTCCATACGTTTCTGCCTCAGTAGCCCTACTTGTCGGTCTGTAATCAACGGTACCTCCGTACCGAATGATTACCCCATATCGACCGGCAAAAATGGTCGACGCTACCGGCAGGATCAATTGTCGTTAATCAGTCGCCGTTCAGCGTGTTGAACACCACGTCGGGCTCGGCAGCCTTGATCTTCGTGATCACGGTGCTGTACTCGGTGTGCCCCAGCGGGGTGTATTCCTCACCCACGGCCTCAATGCCGGCCGCGGCCAGCTGCTTGTTGATGATCAGGTTGGACGTGCGCGGGAACACGTAGTCCGAACCCAGCAGGTAGAACTTGGTCTTGCCTTCGCTCAGCAGATACTCGATGGCCGGCACAATCTGCTGGTTGGTAGTCGCTCCCGTGTAGAAGATGTTGGGAGAGGTCTCCAACCCTTCGTACTGCACGGGGTAGAACAGCAGCCCGTTGTTGGCCTCGAAGACCGGCAGCATCGCCTTGCGGCTGGCGCTGGTCCAACCTCCGAAGACCACGGCGACCTCGTCCTCCTGGAGCAGCTTCCGCCCCTTTTCGGCAAAGGTTGGCCAATCGGACGCGCCGTCTTCAATGACGACTTCGATCTGCTTGCCCATGACCCCGCCGGAGGCGTTGATCTCCTCAATCGCCAGCAACTCGGCGTCGTGCACCGCGGTCTCGCTGATCGACATCGTGCCGGACAGGGAGTGCAGGATGCCCACCTTGATCGTGTCGGACTCGGCAGCGGCGGGCGCGCTTGCCGGGGCTGAGGATCCACTGGCAGCCGGCGCGGCGGCCGGCGCCGGGGTCGGCTCGGATCCACACGCGGCCAGCGCCAGGGCTATGAAAACGACGGCCACGCCCAGTACAGCGGACCGCGTCAGTACAGACATTTTGACTAGGTTCTGTTGACATTTGGTTATAATGGAAATATGTCAAGACTTACGCTCTCAACGTAACTGTTCAGAGTTGGTGAGGCGAATTGGCGGAACTTGGTGTGCGGGTGGCTGGCTTTGGGGGCGGTGGTTATGTCATATAACTGGGATGGATACCGAAATCGATCTCAGGACTGCCGACCGGGATGTTCTGATTGGCATCATCGTCCGACAGCAGGCCATCATTGAGCGGCTGGAGAAATGCATTGCCCAGTTGGAAGGGCAAGCCAAACCCAAAGGCTCCCGCCGGATGCCCGGTCTGAAACCCAAAGCAGACCGGGAGCCAGCACGTCCCAAGGAACCTCGCAAACCCCGACCTCACGGCTTTGCCCGAGCCCGCATGACGCCCACCCACCGCGTGGAGCATGTGGTGGAGCAGTGTCCCGACTGCGGGACCCAGTTGTCTGGGGGTTGGGCCCAGCGCACTCGGGAGGTGATCGACCTGCCGCAGGTTCCGGCGCAGGTAACCGAGCACGTTTACCTGACCCGCACTTGTCCCCGCTGCCGACGCTGCTGTGTTCCCAAAGCGCAACTGGACGGCGTGGTGATGGGCAAGCAGCGCCTGGGGATCAACGTCATCAGCCTGATTGCGGTCCTGCGGGAGGAAGCCAGGCTGCCGTTGCGCACCATCCAGTGGCACCTGGATACCGTGCATGGGCTGCAACTCAGCCTGGGGGCCATCGTGGCGGCCACACAGCAAGTGGCTGGCAAGGCCCAACGGGTGGTGGCGGACATCCTGGAACAGGTCCGAGGCAGTCCGGTGGTCCACGCCGATGAGACGGGTTGGCGACAGGATGGACACAACGGCTACGTGTGGACTTTCAGCACCCCCAACCTGCGGTACTTCCTGCGACGGAACCGGGGCAAGGCGGTAGTGGACGAGGTTTTGGGCGACGATTTCGCCGGTGTGCTGGTCAGCGACTTTTACGCCGCCTACCACCACTATGCGGGTCCCAAACAACGCTGCTGGGCCCACCTGCTGCGGGACATCCACGACCTGCGATCACTCTACCCAGATGATGGATCGCTGTCCCAGTGGGCTGACGCCGTCCACCAACTCTACCGTCAGGCCACGGTCTTTACCCACCCCGCAGAGCAACAACGCCGCACCGCCAAAATGGCCCTGGAAAGACGATTGCTGGTCCTCTGCCGGCCCTACCTGGATGACCCGTCAGCCGCCCAAGCCAGGCTGTGCCGACGCATGGAGAAACACATCAAAGAACTCTTCGTCTTCGTGGCCGAACCGGAGGTGCCGCCGGACAACAACGCCGCCGAGCGCAGCCTGCGCCATCTGGTGGTCAGCCGCAAGGTCAGTGGGGGCACCCGCTCGGACCGGGGTACTGCCACCAAGATGACGCTGGCGTCAATCTTCGGCACCTGGCGAGCACAAGCTCTCAACACCCTCAACGCCTGCCGTCAACTACTCGCTTCCCCTCAAGTCTGAACAGTTACCTCTCAACAGGTCAGTGGACCAAGGTTCTCCAGTTCCTGCAAGGACGCGCCGACCTGTATGTTGGTCGGGAAGAGGAATGTCGCCGTTTCATCGAAGCCGTGCTCTGGGTGGCCCGCTCCGGCGCCCAATGGCGGCTCCTCCCAGCCGAGTATGGGAATTGGAACAGCGTCTACAAAAGGTTTGCCCGCTGGAGCGACCGGGGTATCTGGGAACTGCTGCATCAGCATTGCGCCGACGACCCGGATCTGGAATACCTCATCATCGACCGCACCGTATTATCGACAGCACCGTGGTCCGGGCCCATCCCTGCGCCGCCGGAGCGCCCCCCAAAAGGCGGCCAGGCGGCCCAGGCCCTGGGCCGGAGCCGCGGCGGGTTCAGCACCAAGGTCCACGTGAGCGTGGATGCCTTGGGCAATCCCTTGCGGTTCATCCTGACTGGGGGGCAAAAGCACGACATCACCCAGGCCCAGGGGCTGATCGCCGATCATGCCGGAGAGTACGTGATTGCCGACAAGGGGTATGATTCCCGTGAGTTTCGCCAGTACATCCTGGAACGAGGCATGCGTCCGGTCATACCGCCACGCTCCAACCGTAAGGAACCCCAAGCCTACGATGCTTGCCTCTACCGAGAGCGGCACCTGGTGGAATGCTTCATCAACAAGATCAAGCACTATCGCCGGGTATTCTCCCGGTTTGAGAAGCTGGACACCAGATACCTGGGCTTCCTTCACTTTACCGCTGCCCTCATTTGGTTACGATGAAATGTCAACACAGCCTAATTCAAGGACAGAGATAATGGGGTTTCCTCCTATCAAACGCATTTGCCAACGGACCACCGCCGTCAGCTCGGGATGGCGACTGTGTGGGATTGCCGGCTCGAATGTCGCTAATGGATGCGCTAGAGGCGCGGTGTTACCGCCGGATTGCGAATGTATTGCCGCGAAGTTGCGCGTACGTAACGGGCAGGTAACCTTGTGCATCGCCATCGATGCCCTGCCGAGCGTAGTCGCGCCGGAGAGCCCGGCCGTCAGTGGTGCGCTTGCATCTCCTACCAGCTACCGAATGACGAGGCTTCGTTGCCGTGCAGATCTCGTAGCGGCGCGGCGTCGGCCCCCCTGGGCGGCCGGTAGCTCCAGCCGTATGCCCTGCTGTTCGCTCGGAGCTTGGGGTCCAGGGTCAGCGCCAGGTCGCCGTCCGTGACCTGCTGGGACACTACCTGCGGCGCGATGGGATGCACCACCGACCTCGTTAACCGCGATCACCCGCACATCGTATTCGCCGCCGCCGTCCAGGCCTTCGATCTTGTGGTAATGACTGGCACGGGGAAGCGGCTCAACAGTACCTGCGGTGAGCTTGTCTGGATGAGCTGACATGCCCGCAAAGAAAAGTGCCGCCCGTGCTCCATCGGCCCCGCCGTTGCCGGCATAAGCCGGACCCACCGCCATGGGACGACTCCAATCGAGCCCAGGGTGATGACCAACATCGCGACGACTGCCTCACCCGCTGCCCGTATGGTCCCCTTCTGCGCGAATTTTGCAAAATCTGTCCCCGATCTTTCCCCTCCCTGCGGCAATGCCGCCAATAGTCCCATGTCGGATTGTTCTAGTATTTCGCGTCGCCGCCCTTACGGCTCTGATACGATCATAATACTGCTTGATTGGATATTTTTTATTCTCATATGCAATATCGTGTGTGAGCAAGCCCTTCCTGAAGGACGCCGCAATCGTCCGGTTTTCTCGGCCGGAAATAGACCTCGTGGCCGGCGTCCCGCCGAAGGGAACGGGCGCCGGCATCGCCGGTCCGGCCCGCAAACGTAGCGTTCGGTCTGGAACCCGGCCAGCGTATTATCCCGAATCCACCGAAGGGATGCGGTTCTAGCGTTGACGTGAGGGATGATGGGTAAGAAAGGCGAACGAGCCCGGCCCGATCGCCAATAGATGTGGTTCAGGGCGGTCGGTGGCGGCCACGCCAGTGGCAAGGTACTGGCCCGCAGTGGCGGCGGCAGGCGAAAACGGCCAGGCGGCATGCCGGAAGTGGCGCTGGCGGGCTGGGCTGGCATGGGTCGGCGGGACAGCCCATGGGCTGTCCGGCGGACGGGTTGGGCGCCGACGGCGCGTCGTCAGGCTGGTAGGGGAACGGCGCGCACTCGGGCCCAGGCGTGAGTGAACTGGTTTTCCCAGGGCCAGCGCTGGGGAAGATGCCGAGTGAGGCGGCGCGCCGAGCGAGTGCGCCGTCCGGAGATGGAGAAGAACCGCCGTCGGAGGGTCTTGGTGGTGACCAGTTGCTCGCCCAGACCGATGCGCGCAGCCCAGTGGGCCAGGTTGTGGGCCATCACCTGGACGGCCAGCCAGGCCGTAGATTGCAAGGGGACTTGGCGGCGAAACGCCCTGAGGGGAGATGGTTCAGTCCCACGCCGTACTTGAGGTCGCGGATGGCGTTCTCGATCTCGGCGTGGCGGCGATGATCGGCCTCCAGTTCCAGAGTGCCTCCAGTTCCAGAGTGCCTCCGTCCCGGTCGGTGATGAAGCCGTGATAGCTGTAGTCGGCCAAGAGGGCCAGTTGAGAACCGGGCGTGGGCTGCACTCTGCGGACGATGCGCCGCACCGGCGCGGCGTCGGGCGCACTCTCGAAGGGGATGTAGGTAGTCTCGGCCACGTCGGCAGCACCGTCCATCCAGTAGGGTAGGGGCGTCCAGTCCCCCTCAGGCATGGCCTCGATCTGGTTGTGCAGGCTCTGGTGTTGGCGGATGGTGATGGAGAAGCGGACGTTGGTCTCTCGACAGGTGGTGACCATGGCGTGGTTGTAGAAGCCGCTATCGGCCCGCACCGTGAGTAGTCCGGTGGCTCCGGCGTAGCGTACCCGTCCCACCGTCTCCCTCAGGAAGTGGGCGGCGCCGCGAGCGGTGTTGGCGCGGCCCGCACGGAGCCGGGCCATCAGCACGTCGCCGGTGCCAGCGGCGACGGCCAGCAGCGGGTGATAGCCCCGCTGGCCGGTGTAGCCGTGGTGGCCGGTGTAGCCGTGGTGGCGGGCTCCCTCCTTGGCCGGACCGTAGGTCTCGCAGATGGTGGGGTCCAGGTCGATGGTCAACGGTCCGTGATTGTTCAAAGATCGGGGTCCCGCCCCAGCGGCCCAGGCCCGGGCCAGCAGTTCCCGGCTCACCCGATCCAGCTGGCGGGCGTGGCCCCAACGGAAGCTGCGCAGGAACGTGCCCAGGGTGGATGGCGCCTTGACCACGCAGCCCAGCACCCGCGCGGTCCTGCCAGCACGCAACCCGTCGGCATCGTCAATGCAGTCGCCCCCAGCCAGGGCGGAGGCCACCAGCGTCATGATCTTGTCGCCCGTGTTGGCTCCGCCTGGGGCACGGCCCAGGTCCAGGTGCCGATCAACCAGTTGGGGCAGGCCCAGATGCAGTGCCAAGGTGGACGGAAGGATCAGCCCAGCATTGCTGACCAGGCGGTGGTCGTCGAAGGCGATCTGGATGCGGTCGGGGTCGTTGCGTGGTAGCATCTATTTGGTGCTCCTTCTTTTGGGTCGGTTTGGTGTTTCACAAACCATTATCCCAGAAGCAACGGGGCACTTTCTTATCCCTTCAGCACACCGCCACAATCATCTCTTCGGTGGATTGGGGCTTACCTATGCCGGCAGTTGTGATGCTGCCCAACAAAACAGCCCTGCCGTCAAACGACAGGGCTGGACACGCAGAAGGCACAGGGCTACCATTGAGCCCGATGGCGGGGCGGAATTCCCCATCGCCGCGGCCTCGGTGTTTCCCCACCGGGGCCCTTTTTTTGGCCCGCCGAGTCTATGGGGTGGATAGCCCGCTGTCAAAATTGGCGTTATCGCCTCCCAACAGCCGCAGCCCGACGTAGGTCGTCAACACGTCCGCGAGACGCGACGCTATCCAAAACATCAATGGGAGACAATTCAGCAAAGCAGCGCCAAGCAGGCCAGATAGCAGGTACATGCTAATTTCCTCAGCCATTAAGGGACCCCTCAAACGACTGGCCCAGCCAGTCAAACAGCGAAAAACCTCCACGCCAAAACTCAGGCGGGTTCAGCACGACAACCCCATTTCCGGGTACGTGCTCAATTTGTCCACACGCTCTAGCCGAGCTCCGCGCTGAGGCTGTAGATCCCGCCTGGCCGTCCGCCTTCCGGCAGACCCAGCGGCATGTGCACGTTCAGCAGGAACGGTCGCTTTTCCCGCTCGACGACACCCAGCCCGTGCTCGATGGCGTCGCTGATGTTGGCCTCGTCGGTTGCGTCCATCGCTTCCACGCCGAACCCTTCGGCCAGCTTCACCGGATCAATGTTGTCCAGCACCACGCCGCGGTACACCCCGGTCTCCCGCATGTCGGCGTTCGCGTTGGCAAAGGAGCTGGCGACAATGCCGTAGGCGCCGTTGTTGGAGATCACGTAAAGCACGGGCACCTCGTGGCTCGCTGCCGTCCACAGCGCGTGGTCGGAATAGTACAGCGATCCGTCGCCAACCAGACCGACGACCGGCTGGTCCGGCGCTCCGAGCTTGGCCCCGATCGCCATGCCCACACCGTATCCTTCCGACCCGCCGGCCGGCCGGATGTACTGGTTGCGACCCGCCTCGTCGTTGTTGGCCAGGATGTCCTGCGCGACGGCAAACTGCTCGATGGTCACCAGCCCGCCGCCACGGCTCTCCAATGCCCGGTCCAGGGCGTCGCCGAGGGCCACCGCCCGAACCTTACCGTCTTCTGCAGGTATCCGCCACGCGGCGTCCCGACGCTGCGCCCGCAGCGCTGCAACCTCTTCCCTGGCCCGGCTCCGGCGGTCGGACAGATCGTCCGCCGTGCCGTCCGTAGCGTCCAGCAGGCGTTGCGCCGCGCGCTTCTCGTCGGCCAGCACCGCCAGGTCCAGACCGGGGATGTTCTCCAGATTCTCGGCGTCGGCGCCGATGGCAATCGTCCGCTCGGCGTCGAAGAACGCTGTGTAGTCGCTGGCGTTGCCCGCGCCGTTGTGCGTCACGCCGATGCACAGGATCAGGTCGGGATCGAGTTCGGCCGCCTGCTCCAGCCGCCGGCCGCCGGCGTGCAGCGGGTGCTTGATGGACACCGCCCGTGGGTCTCCCACGACCGGCACGCCGAACCGCTCCGCCAGTGCGGTCACCTCGGCAATCGCCCCGCTCTTCCACACGCCGTCGCCCACGTACAGCAACGGACGTTTGGCGTCCCGCAACGCCCGCGCCACGGCGTCGAGATCGGCGTCCGACGGGTAGCCGGCATGGATTTCCGGCAGCTGTCCGTCGATGATGTTAGCCGTGTGCTCGGCGGGTCCCAACAGCCGGTCGTAAACCGCCAGGTGCACCGGACCCACGGGTGGCGTCATCGCCACCCTCAGAGCCCTTTCCAAAGCGGCCGGCAGCCCTTCCGGCTCAATCACCGTCCAGTTTGCCTTCATCAGGGGCGCGGCAATTGCCGTCGGGCCGGCGTTGTGGCTGACGTCCAGACTGATCTTGCCGGCGAAACTTCCCGTATCGCCGGCGAACGTAATCACCACCACCGGAAGGCTGCCCGTCCACACGTTGATCAACTGACCCATTGCCTGAGCCAGGCCCGCTCCCAAATGCACCACCATCACGCCGGGAGCGAGGTTTGCTTGGGTAAACCCGCCGGCCATCGCCGTAACGGCGCCCTCGTGCAGCCCGAGAATTCCGTGTATGTCCGACCGCGCGTGCAGTTCGTTGAAGAACAGCGCTTCACGCGACCCCGAATTGTTGAAAACGTACTTGACGCCCGAGGCCGCCAACTGTTCCACCATCAAACGCGACGCGCTGGCGGTCATCTCTCTGGTCTGCATGATGTCTCTCCTGGTTGCGTAATGTCCGGCTGGCCAAGGATCGGTTAGTCGTGGGGCTCGCGGAGACGTTAACGACCGGCGTTGGCACACCGACAGTGTCCCACCCCTTCGCGGCCAGATTCCTCCGCACGTTGGCGACAGTACAGCCTTGCCCGGCGCCCGGTCAAGCAGGCCGCCCGCGCCACGGCTATTCGGCGGGCGAGGTCGTGCCAACACGCACAATCGTTTCCCCATTGCCCGCCGACCGTCTGAGGCCCGTTTTGCTGCGCGCCGCCGTGACCTAAACGTGGCAGACGAGACTTGAAGAACGCGATCCGAGGCCAGCGCTTTTGGCACAACGGCAAACTTTGTCGTGCGTTGACAACCCCGATGCGGCCCCCTACCATCGCCGCATCCGGACACCATTCTCCACTGCAGGAGCGCCGTGAAAGTTTCGTATTTCGGCTGCATGGGCTACGCCGAACGGGACCGGTTCCCCGACGGCTGGCCAGTCCCGCCGGCGTATCACGACCCTGAGGTCTCGCTCCGGTCCTACCGGGAGGGCATGGAAGAGTGCGAACTCGCCGAGGACCTTGGGTTCGACTGGATCAGCCTTTCGGAGCACCATTTCTCGGGCAACCGGACCACGCCCAACCCCGCCGTGATGGCCGCAGCCGTTGCCGAACGTTGCCGCACGGCCAAGATTGCGTTGCTCGGCCAGTTGCTCCCCATCAACAACCCGGTCCGCGTCGCTGAGGAAATCGGGATGCTGGACAACCTAACCGGCGGTCGCCTGGTTGCCGCGTTCATGCGCGGCACCCCGAGTGAGGACCAGGTCTATGATCTCAACCCGTCCGAAGGCCGCGAGCGGTTGATCGAAGCCATGGACCTCGTCCTGAAGGCCCTCACCGAGCCCGAGCCCTTTTCCTGGGAGGGACGCTACTACCAGTACCGCACTGTTTCCGTTTGGCCGTGGCCGGTGCAACGGCCGTTGCCGCCGCTTATCGTGGCGACCCGCAGCGCCGATACGGTCCGCTTCGCTGCGTCACGCCGTCTCGGTTTGGGAATCTCCTATGACCACCCCGACGATATGACGGGCGTGGTCGATGATTACCGGCGGTGGTCCCACGAGTTCGGATGGGAGCCAACCTCCGACCAGGTCGTGTTCCGTGGCGGTATCTGCCTTGCTGAGACCGACCGTCAGGCGGAGGAACTGCGCGACCGGGTGCACGCCGCCGGCGGGGGCCGGGGGTTGAACATCGGCCGGTCGCTGGCCCAGGCGGTACAGGCAGCGCGCTCCGGGCAGCCGCCACAATCCGGTCCCGCATCGCCGCCCACTCGGCCCAACGGCGCCGGAGGGCCGCGCACGATGCTCAACTTCGTCGGCAGCCCCGACACCATCGTTGAACAGCTCCGCGCGTATCATGAACAGTGCGGCGTGGGTGTCGTCGATTTGGCCTTCCAGCAACCCGGTCTCAACCACAAGGACGTGATGGCCGAAATCGAGTTGTTCGGCCGCGAGATCCTGCCCCGCATTCGAGAATTCTGACCAATCGGTGAGGCATAATGGCTGACTTCAATATCGGCAGCGTCCGGACCGGCAGTGTCCGGGCCAACGGCATCAACTTCCACTACCTGGAGATGGGCGATGGCCCCCTGGCCATCTGCCTGCACGGGTTCCCCGACCACGCCTGGTCCTTCCGCCACCTGCTGCCTGACCTGGCCGCTGCCGGGTTCCGCGCCGTGGCCCCGTTCATGCGCGGCTATGCTCCGACCGAAGCCCCGGCCGACGGTCGGTATCATTCGGCCCTGATGGCCCGGGACGCGGTGGAACTCATCGGCGCGCTGGGAGCCGACCGCGCCTACCTGATCGGCAACGACTGGGGGGCCGGCGCCGTGGTGGGAGCCACCGCCCTCGCGCCCGAAAAGGTCATCAAGCTGGTGACCATCGCCTCCGGCCGCGTCGACCGCGAGCTCAGCCTGGACTTCCAGTACCTGCAGGGCACCTGGCACGGGTTCTTCTTCCAACGCCCCGACGCCGAGGAGGCGGTGGCCCACAATGACTACGCCTTCGTGGAGGAGTGGTGGCGCTGGGCGTCGCCGGAGTGGGACATTCCCGCCGAACCCCTGGAGAGCATCCGGTCAACCTTCCGCAAGCCGGGCGTCGTCCAGGCCGCCCTCGGCTACTATCGCGCCCGCTATGACGCGTCCCAGGTGGACAACCAGGTGCGCGCCGACCAAGCCGTCATCCAGGCCGGCCCCGTCAGGGTGCCGACGCTGGCGCTCCACGGCACTCGTGACCGGCCCAGGCGGCTGGAGTCGTTCCTGAGCTCAGGGATGTATTCCTACTTCTCCGGCGGGCTGGAAAAGGTGATCATTCCCGGCACTGGCCACTTCATGCACCAGGAGCGGCCCGAAGAGGTCAACCCCAAGATACTGAAGTTCCTGGCCCGCTGAACCCGACAAAAACGCAGGGGCGAATAATCATTCGCCCCTGTCCGGTCACCTATGTGGGTTTGCCCGATCAGCTGCGGAACGGCCTGAAGAACTCCCGCACCTCGTGAGCCAGCAGTTCCGGCTCCTCCAGCGCGGCGAAGTGACCGCCCCGGGGCATCTGAGTCCACCGGCGCAGGTCCCACGACCGCTCCGCCCACTCTCGCGGCGGCTTGGCGATTTCCTGCGGGAACATCGCCATCCCCGCCGGCGTGGGGACTCTTTCGTCCTGCTCCATCTCCCAAACTGAGCTCTGGTTCTCCTTGTACATCCGCACCGATGACCCGATGGTCTGCGTCACCCAGTAGATGGTCACCGTGGTCAGCAACTCGTCCTTGGTGTACGCGCTCTCCACGTCGCCATTGCAGTCGCTCCACGTCCGGTATTTCTCCACGATCCACGCCGCCAGCCCAACCGGTGAGTCGTTCAACCCGTAGGACAGCGTCTGCGGCTTCGTGCCCTGGATGTGGCTGTACCCGCCCTCACTCTGCTGCCACCGCTCGCGCTGGTCCGAGTGGGCCTGTTCCGCCTCTGTCAACGGATGGGATCCCGGTCCCAGGTAGGGGGTGGGCCGGGTGATGGAGGTCAGATGCACGCCGATCATCTTGTCCGAGTGGGCGTAACCCAGCCGTGAGGTGACCCCCGCGCCGATGTCCCCGCCCTGCGCGGCGAACTTGGGATAGCCCAAGTTCTCGGTCATCAGCTTGGCCCACAGGTCCGCCACCTTCTGCACCTGCATTCCCGGTTCCTGCGACGCCTGCGAGAACCCGAACCCCGGCAGCGAGGGCGCAACCACGTCGAAGGAGTCCGCCGGATCTCCGCCATGCCCACCCGGGTCAGCCAGCAGCGGGATGATCTTGGTCATTTCGAAAAACGTGCTGGGCCAGCCGTGGGTGATCACCAGCGGCATCGGGTTCGGGCCGGCTCCCTTTTCATGGATGAAGTGAATGTTCAGCCCATCAACTTCGGATTTGAAATGGTTGAACGCGTTGAGCTTCTTCTCCTGGGCCCGCCAGTCGAAATCCGTCCGCCAGTACTCAACCAGCTCCTTGATGTAATCAAGATTGGAGCCATACTCCCACCCGGTGCCGGGCATCTCGTCAGGCCACCGGGCGTGTTGCAGGCGCCGGCGCAGATCCTCCAGTACCTCGTCGCTTATCGCAATCTCAAAAGGCTCCATGGCAGCTCTCCTTTAGGGGTTTCAGTTGGGGCGTCCGCGCTGGACGCCCCTGGTAGACAATCGGTGATCGTGGGCCGCGTTCAGGACGCTATCCGGTAGACCCGCGTCGCGGTGTCATGGAACGCCGCCGCACGCTCCGAGGCGGAGTAGCCCTGCGACAGCCGCTTGAAGGCGTTGTACATGACGTGGTAGGAGAAAGAGACCTTGTCCACCGGAAAGTTGCTCTCGAACATGCAGTGGTCAGGTCCAAAACGGTCCAGGCAGTGCCGCATCCAGTCGCCCACGAAGTCCGCGATTTCCTCAGACCCCACGGGCGTCTCCCGCGTGTGCCAGTCAAAGCCGATACGCGGCATCCCGATCCCGCCTAGCTTCATCACGACGTTCGGTGCGGATGCCACCGCGTCGATTCCATCGCGCCACTGCGGAATTACCTCGTCGTCCCGGTTGGCAAAGGGTCCGGTGCGCATCATTCCGCCGATGTGGTTGAGCACGATGGTAAGGTCCGGTACCTGCCGCGCGAACTCCGCGAGTTCCGGCAACTGCGGGAAGTAGACCGACGTTTCGAGGATCAAGCCCATGTCCTGCAGGACCCGCGCCCCGGCCAGGTAGTCGTCACGCCGCAGCAGACCTTCAACCTCCCGGTTCTCGACCTCCGGGTGAGGATCCCAGCCCACCGAGTGTCTGATCCCTCGGAAGCGGTTCGGGCTCGCGGCCTGCAGCGCTTCCAGCACCGGCCGGACGCCGTCGCCCATCTTCAGGTCAGCGCGTCCGATGATGGCCGCGGCCGCCCGCCCTTCGCCATGCGTTCCCGTCGCGCTCTCGTCCGCGATGCCTTGGACAAACTCGACTTCGCCCACGGGGCGGAGCTCTTCGGGCCCATCCGTCCGGTACTCGGACCGCGCCTCCACGAACACCGTGGATCGCACGTTGTGACCGCTGTTGATGTCGGCCGCCAGGTCGGGCAGCAGGTACTGCTGGTAGTCCGCCGGCTCCGGCCGCTGCACCCAGAAGTGGTGATGCGGGTCACAGATCGGGAGCTCGGGTTCCAGTATCGGTTCCGTCGTCAGGGCCAGCCATTCGTTGCCACTTGGCGGCATGATCGCACCTCCGGTTTCAGGGTTTTCAGGTTGTCGGGCCGATGATAACACGGCCCCGGTCGCCAACGGATCAGTCGCTGGACACGGCCAGTGCTCCCACGGCCACGGTGCCCACGTCTACGGGCAGCGCTTCCCAGGTGGCGCCGCGGTCGGCGCTGCGGTACAGCTTGCCGCCATCGGTGCCGCCGTACACTGTATTGGGTTCCTGCGGGTCCCAGTCGAAAGCCACCATCATGTCAGTCGGGTTTTCCCCCTCTCCCACACCCGGTACCAGGTCCCAGCTGCGCCCGGCGTCGGTGGATCGATAGAACTTGGGGTTCCCCCGTCGCGCGTTTTCGGAAACGGTCACCAGCACCAGGTCCGCGTCATCGGGAGCCGCCGCTATGTGCAGGGCATATCGACGATCCAGACCGACGTTGATCATTTCCCACGTCTCTCCCCCGTCATCCGAGCGATAGGGGGACACCGCTGTTGCGACGTAAATCCGGTCGGCACGGTTGGCGCTGAGGTTGACGCAATGGATGTCGTCGTTCAGCCCCGACAATTGCTTCCAGCTCGACCCGCCGTCTCCGGAGCGCACCATGCCGCCCACTTCGATGCCGGCATACAGGCACTCCACCGAGCCCGGCGCCGCCCGCAGGTCACGCACGTGCGAATCCCGCGTCGGCGAATGGAACCCCCACTGCGTCGCTTCGGGCACCGCGCGAAATGCGTCGAACTCATCCCAGGTCGCGCCGCAGTCCGCGGAGCGCCAGATCTCCGCCGGCTCGCTGCCGACATAGACGGCCTCTCCGTCATCGGGATGGGCCAGGACGCTGTGCGCGTATGCGGTCGGGTATGAGCCCAGGTGGTCCCAGGTGATGCCGCCGTCGTCCGTCCGGTACACCCCGGCCTCGTAGGCGGCCAGGTACGCCCGCGACCGCGCCACTGGGCTGGCGCTGAGACGCGCCGCCGCGTGGGCAAGCGGCTTGACGGGTCCCTGCTGCCAGGACTTGCCGCCGTCGTCGCTGATGACAGCGCATACTCCGTCGTGCATTCCCACGTATATTCTTTTGGTTCCGGGCATCTTCGTCCTCCTTGCGCGGGGGATGGTTCCGTTCCGTGGGCACGAATATACCAGACACCAACGCACGCCCGGCTATGGATCGGAAATCGCAGAGGTTCCATGTACTCATTACCCGCCGAAATTGCGACGCCGGGTCTGGGATGCCACAATGGACGCGTCCGATTCACGAGTACCCAGTTTGTCACTGTGCGGGGCGACGATGCGCGGCAATCCCGTCGTCCGAACGATGGCCCCTCCAGCAACGAGATTGCCACGCTTCGCTCGCAATGACGGTTTGCAAACAGGCGGGTACGCGTGAAGAGCATCCAAGACCCGCAGCGGCGCGGGCCACAACCCCACGGCGACGATACGTCGCGTGCCAGGAGCGATTATCATGCCTCGTCAATTGACCACCGAAGAAGCCCACGAATTTCTCGACAGCAAGCCCGGCTGGATGGCGCTGACTACCATCGGCCCCGACGGATTCCCGCACACCGTTCCCCTGGGCTACTTCCGGCTGGGCGATGAAATCCTGATGGGCGTCCGGGCGCACACGCGCAAGCTGCGGAACATCGGCCACAACCCCAACGTCAGCCTGTTGCTGGAGACCGGAAGCACCATGCAGGACATCAAGGGAGTGATGGTGCAGGGCACGGCCACGGTTCACACCGAACCGGACGAGATATTGCACTACTCCCGGGAAGCAGCCAAGCGGCGCGGGGTATCCGAGGACGACCTGCCCACCGAGCCGCGTCCCGGCGCCGCCTACATCCGGGTAACGCCCGTCCGCGTCCGTTCGTGGGACTATTCCGAGGACCCACCGCGCGCTGCGAGGCGGTAAATTCCGGGGGCCACCGCGATTACATTAGCCGCGTCAGCGCGGGATATGCCGGTTGACCCACTCCAGTTCCTCCGCCTCTGAATCGAAGTAGTCGAAGCGGTGGAAGAGCCCGGTCTTGCCCCGGGCGTTACGTATCTCGTCCCGCCTGGCGACGGTGGCCGCTATGTCGACGACCAGGCCGCCCTCATCGATCACCACGCCGTAATCCTTCAGCGCTGCCTCCGGTGAAACGAAGCCGTCCTTGACATCGTCCAGCACCAAATGGGCTTCCCGCTCCAGGGGGTCGCCCCATCCGCCGCCGCCGGCCGTGCAGATGCGCACCAGGTCGTCGCGCCTCCAGTGGTTGTCGTCGGAAAACGCTCGAATCTCCCGTTCGTGAGGCGTTCCGGGATTCAGGAGCACCTGGGACAAGCCGCCGCCTTTGCCGCCGGCCACGCCCCAGGCGGGGAAGCGGTTGTTCTCCACCCGCAACCCGAACGTGCCTTCGTCCGCCAGTAGCCTGACTTCCCGAACCACGCCGCAGCCACCCCGGTATTTGCCTGGGCCTCCCGAATCGGTTGCGATCGCGTAACGCTCCAATCGCAGCGGATACTCCATCTCCATGAACTCGCCGGGATAGTTCTCGTTGTGTCGCTGGTAAATGGCGTCCAGCCCGTCTCCGAACGGACGGGCTCCGTGTCCCACCGCGATGCCATCGGTACACAGCAGCCAGTTCCCCGTCCCCTCTTCCTTCATCCGCCAGTAGGCGATCACGTAAACGGCGGCGCTGGCCATCACCTTCCCGTCCGTAGCCTGGGCAACCACCGCTCGCACCGCGCTCTTCAGCTTGGTGAAGGTGTGGGCGCGGCATCCCAACGCCGCCGGCCACTCCGGACGGAGGATGCTGCCTGACCTCAGCTGAACGTCGTCGATCCCGGCCAACAGCCCGTGGTTGGCCATCAGAGAAGCGTCGAACTGATGGAAATACTGGCCGAAGTAAGCCTTCAGCGCACCGTCACTGGCGATGAAATTGATCGAACCGTCCGCCTGGTCATCGCTACCGGTGGCATCCAGCAGGATTTCGTCGCCTCTCCGGATGAGCTTGAGGTGGAAGGAATGCCACTGCTCGCCGACCCCGGCATGATCCATGAAGTCCCGCACGGAATACTCGCCCTCCGGGATCATCTCCAGCGTCTTGTCACGAACCAGCCGTCCGGTGTCGGCCTGATCTTCGGCGATTGCGGATAACATCGTGTCCCGTCCGAAGCGTTGGAACATCTCCAGCAACCGTTCCTGCGCCCGGTTGGCCGCCGACATCAGCGCCCTCGAATCGCCTTCGAGCAGGTCGGGATACCGGGAGTTGCGCAGGATGATGCGGTAGGCCTCAGCGTTGAGGCTGCCAGCATCGATGATTTTGATCGGCGGCACCAGCGTCCCGTCGTGGAAGATCTCGGTGTTCGCCGGCCCGATGCTGCCCGGCCGCGACCCGCCCAGATCCCAGAAATGGGCAAACGAGTGGCAGTAGGCCACCACCTGGCCTTCGAAGAACACCGGAGCGATGAACACCATGTCCGGCGTGTGGGTGACGCTCCCCTGGGACAGGTACGGGTCGTTGTACCAGTAGAGGTCTCCGGGCCGCATCGTATCAACCGGGTAGCATTCCCAAACGCAGCCCAGGATGTCGCTGCCCATGGTGTCGCCGTAGATCTCCCGCCCGCCGGCGTCCAGGAAACTTACGGTGTAGTCTTTCTTCTCCCGGATGAAGGCCGACATCGCCGTGCGCTCGATTATCAGCTCACACTCCAGTCGGGCGGCCCGCAGCGAGCCGCGGATCAGCTGCCGCGTTACGGGATTGACCGGTTCGGCGTGCGCATCCTTGGGCGAGAGCGGAGCGGCGCTGCGTGTGGTGGTCGTCATGTCAATCTCCGGTGGGGCGCATGATGCAGTTTCCATATTGGTCAATGCGGGATTCCCATCCCGGGTTGATCACCACCGTCGCGTCCATCGCTTCCAGGATGGCCGGGCCGACAATCGTGGCGTCCGGGCGCAATTTTTCACGACGGTAGATGGGGCACGGAACGAAGTCTCGCAATTCCTCGAAGTACACCTGGCGCCGGTCGACAACCGCGTCTCCGGGTTCTCCGCCACCGGAGGGCAAAGTCGGCATGGCAACATCGCCCAGGTGCCCCGAGGCGGTGACCCGCAGCGTCACGATTTCCACCGGCTGATCCAGCGAAAACCCGTACAGCTGGGAGTGCCGGCGGTGAAATTCCTCGATCATTGCCTCCAGCCCACGTTGGTCAACCTGCGTCCCGCCATAGGTGACGGTCAATTCTGAGCCCTGGTGCTTGTAACGCAAGTCGGCCGACCAGACCAGCAGCCGGTCGGAGTCGGCAACACCCTCCGTTTCCAGCCACTGTTGTCCTTCCCGTTCGAGGCCGTCGAATATCTGGGCCATGCGCGGCAGGTCGTAGTCCGGCGGTTGCTGCAGCGACGTTCTGGCGTAGTCGTTCTTGAACTCCGCCACCAGCAACCCGTAGGCCGACGCGATCCCGGGATGCGGGGGCACCACCACCGTCGTCGCGCCCAGGAGATTTGCCACCTCGATGGCGTGCATCGGCCCGGCCCCGCCGTAGGCAACCAGCGCGAATTCCCGCGGATCGTAGCCGCGCTCGACGCTGATGTTTCTAATGGCGCCGACCATGGCGTTGTTGGCGATTTGCAGGATGCCACTGGCCGCGGCGGCCACATCCATGCCCAGTGGCGTCGCCACCGCCTCGCCGATCGCGGCGACCGCGGCCTCTGTGTCCAGCGTCAACTGCCCGCCGGCGATGCTGGAACTGACGCGCCCCAGGACCAGGTTCGCATCGGTAACGGTGGGACGGTTCGATCCCCTGCCGTAGCAGGCCGGGCCCGGGTCGGCGCCAGCGCTGGTCGGCCCCACCGTTAGGCTGCCGTACGGAGAGACCTCGGCGATGCTGCCCCCGCCGCAACCGATGGTGGCGATGTCCAGCATGGGCAACTGGACGGGCCAGTCTCCCAACCGGCCGTTGAGCGTCAGGCCCGGCTGCCGGTTTTGCACCAGCGAGACGTCGGTGCTGGTGCCGCCCATGTCGAAGGAGATGCAGTTTTCGACCGCTGCGGCCTCGGCTATCTGGAGGGTAGCCATCACGCCGGCGGCCGGCCCGGACAGCGCGGTGTAAACCGGTTGCAGGACCGCAGTGTCCGCGCCGATTATGCCGCCGTTGGACTTCATGATCGACAGCGACGCCGCGCTTCCGAACGCCCGCAACGAACTCTGCAGGTTGTCGATATAGGTGCTGACCCGGGGGGTGACGTAGGCGTTCAGCACGGTGGTGATGGCGCGTTCGTACTCCCGGTACACCGGCAGGACTTCCGACGACAGGGACACCGCCATTCCCGGCAGTTCTTCGCGCAGGATTTCCCGGGCGCGCCGCTCGTGGTCCGGGTTGGCGTAGGAATGGAGAAAAGCCACCGCCACGGCCGCGACGCCCTCACGCGCGAAATGCCCGGCCGCCTCTCGCACCGCCGCTTCGTCCAACGGCGCGAGAATTTCACCGTTGAACGCCGTCCGCTCTTTCACCTCAAGGCAATCGCGGGGGCGGACCGGGCGCTGTGGCTTGACCCAGGAATTCGGGTTGGCCAGGCGGGGCGTCCCGTGCCTGGCGATTTCCAGTACGTACCGAAACCCCTCGGTAACCAGCAATCCAACCGGGGCGCCACGGTTTTCCAGCACGGAGTTGGTGGCGATGGTGGTGCCATGGAAAATATGCGCCACATCGCTTGCTGCCACTCCGTTGGTCGCCAGGATTTCGGTCAGCCCGGTCATGAAACCGACCGACGGATCGTTTGGCGTGGACGGGGTCTTGTGGACCCACTGGGCGTTGGACGACGTGTCACACAGCACGATGTCGGTGAAAGTTCCACCGACATCAACCGCCACGGAGTAAGAAGGCATGATCAGCTCGTGGATCGCTTACTTGCGGAACAAAGCCGCAATCCGCTCCCCGACGATGCGGTCCTCCCCCGGGTTGAGCCCAAACATGTGGATGGTGATGCAGTCTTCGCCGTCCCGGACGCGCGTCCAGATCGGCGGATCTCCTTCCTTGAGCCGGTCCCGCAGTTCGTAGACATCGAACCCGGCGACGGCGGAGTCCACTCGGATGTTGAGCCCGTAGGGTTGGTGGCCGATAACGTTATCCATCAGGTCGACCTTCAGTCCCGCAACGCCGTCAACGGCGCTGAAAATGGTCCGGGTTCGCCGTTCCACGTCGGCCAACCGGTCCTCGTGGTTCGTGGTCATCCAGGCCCGTACCGCCGCCACCGCGCCAACCATCTCCTGTCGGTCGACTTTTTGGGGACGACCCACTCCGCGCACCCGCCGGCCTTCGTAGCTGGCGAAGGCCTGGAGTCCAATCTTTCGAATCATCTCATCGGACCCCAGCGCCAGCCCGGTGGATTGTGGCGCGCCCATGTACTTGGCCGCGATGCACTGGAAATCGGCGCCCATCCTGACGTACTTGCCGAAGTTCTCCAACGGATATATCTGGCCCGCCGCGTCCACCGTTACCAGCACGTCGCGCGCGTGGGCGATGGCGATGGTGTCCTCCAGCGACAGCGCGTCGGGATCGTACTCCTGCTCCACGGCGTAGTAGTGCACGGCGGCGGTGTTGGGGCCAATGGCGCTTTCCAGGTCCTCGCGGGTGGTCTGCCCCTCCGAGCCGAACATGACCAATTTCGCGCCGGCCAGCTCCAAGCAGCGGTCGTACCAGTACCGTTGACGGGTCTGGATCAGGATTTCGTTCTTCATCCCCTCGGTGTTGGGCAGTTGCTGAATCCGGTCGTCGTCATCCCCGGCCATGGCAGCCGCCGTGGCGAGCATGAGGGCCGAACCCGCGCCCGAGGTGATGTAGGCAGCCGGCACGTTCGCCATTCGGGCGATGGCCGCGCCCGCCGCTTCCTGCAACTCCATGAGCGGGATGTACGCTCCATCCGCCTGCGCCATCGCCTCCCGGACTTCCGGGATCGGAGTGGAGCCGCCCAGCATGGTGACGCTGCCGGTCGCATTGATGACCGGAACCGCTCCCAGTTCCTTGTAGATGTCTCCCCAATCTCCTGCCGGCATGTCCTGTCTCCTTAATGATCCGTCTGAAGCAATGATCCCTGTGGAACGACGATCCCTGTGGAACGACCTCTCTGGTCTGAATGGCTCAAGCCACGCGAAACAACTTCCGAAGCGCTTTGCGATGTTTGTTCGTGCGAGCCTCGGGCAGTCGCGCGACTTCTACTCCCCGGTGAACACGGGCGGACGCCGTTCGCGGAACGATGCTGCCGCCTCGGCCACGTCGTGCGGCGCGCGGCGCGCAAATACGATGCTGTGCGTTTCGTACTGGAGTTGGTCCTCAAGTGTGGTGTCCAGGCTGCGCTGCAACGCCCGTTTCGACATCTGCATGGCAACCGGTGGCCAGGAGGCGATCTGTCTCGCCAGTTCTTTCGCGTCCGCCAGCAGGTTCTCGGCCGTCGTCATGCGGTCCAGCAGCCCCAGGCGGTACGACTCCTCGGCGTCCACCGTGCGGCTGGTGAACACGAGGTCAAAGGCCCGGCTCGCCCCGACGATGCGGGGCAGGAAATAGGAAAGTCCCGAATCGGGGCTTAGGCTGCGTTCGATGAACACCGTCTTGAAGCGAGTGTTTTCGCAGCCCACCCGCATGTCGCACGCCAGTGCCAGGCCCATGCCGGCGCCGGCCGCAACGCCGTTCACCGCGGCGATGGTCGGCTTGTTCAGGTCCCGGTAGATCATCAGGGCCTGCCGACCAACCCAGTTGTACTCGTCCAATCGCTCGCCCCGGCTGGGATGTTCTTCGTTCGGGCGGGCGCCGGTGAGATCAGCTCCGGAGCAGAAGCCGCGACCCTCGCCGGTGAAGATGACAACCCGCACGCCGTCGTCGTCCCGCAGTTCAGCGCACGCCGCCATCATCTCCGCGTGCAGATGCCGGTCGATGGCGTTGAGCTTGTCGGGCCGGCCCAGGGTGACCACCGCGATCTGGCCGTCGCGGTCGACACGCAGGTTGTCGTACCCCATGCTACTTCACCGCCAGCATGTCGCACGCCAGGCCCAGCATGATCTTGGTGCCGCTGACCAGGCTCTTGATGCCCACCGATTCGTTGGTGCCGTGGGTGTAGTTGAGCATCGGGTCGTCGTCCGGGTGGGAACCGGAAAAACCGTAGGTCACCGTTCCCAGGGGACGAGTGAAGCGTGAATCGGTAAACCCGTTGCTGATCGCCGGCACCCACTGGATGTCGTCCCGCTGCAGGGCCTGACCGGTCACCCGCCGGATGCTGTCCGAAAGCGGCGAGTCGAAGGGTGACGAGTTTGGCCGCGCCATGTAATCGATCTCGTAGGATATGCCCGGGACTTCGGCCAACACCTCGTCGAGTTGTTGCCGCACGTACTCGTCATCCTGATGAGGCAACGTTCGCACGTCGCACGTCAGGCGAATGGACTCGGGAACACTGTTTGACTTGATCCCGCCCCGCACCATGGTGGGCGTCAGCGTCATCCGCGACAGGGCCCGCAGCATCGACGCGAAACGGGGATTGTCCGTCTCAATCTCAGCGATGATGTCGTCCACGTTCTCCGCCGATGGTTTGTGCTCGATGGCAAAGGTGGACAGGTGGTCGAAGATGGCGCCGGAGGTATCGCGGTCGGCGTCATAGCCTTCGATGGAAGACAGCGCGCGACTGAGCCGGAACAGGGCGTTGGTGCCCTGCCAGGGCGTCGACGCATGGGAACTGGTCCCTTTGACGTCGATTTCGACCTGGAGGCGGCCCTTTTCTCCCACACCCAGCACGTAGGTCAGCGCACCTGCCGCCTGGATAGGAGTGCCACCGCCTTCGTTGACGGCATAGGGAGCCGCCAGTTTCTCGGGATGATTGTCGGCCAGCCAGCCGAACCCGTACCGGCCGCCGTGTTCCTCGTCCGCCCCGGCCGCAAGGATCAGCCCGTCCTCCAACTCGATCCCGTTGCGCTTGAGGATGCGGACCGCCATCAACTGGGCGGTGAGCAGCCCCTTACAGTCCGACGCGCCGCGCCCGAAGACACGGTCGTCGGCGATGGTGGCGCTGAAAGGAGGGAACCGCCACTTCGTGTCGTCCTCCACCGGGACGACATCGGTGTGAGACATGAACATCAGGCCCGCGTTCCCCGACCGTCCCTCGAGGCGCGCTATCAGGTTGCCCCGGTTGGGCGCCGACTCCAGGATCTCCGATGCTATGCCGTCTTGGGCGAGGAAGTCGCGGGCCAGTTCGCACACGGGGGTCTCGTCGCCGGTGGGCATGAATCCCGTGTTCACCGACGGGATGCGTACCAGCGCCTGTTCCAGGGCGACAATGTCGTTCTGGGCCTCGTCAACCTGTCGGAAAAGTTCTGGTAGGTCGGGCATGGACGGTCCCTCCTCGCATGGCGCTGGCGCGTGGCCGTGAGTGTAAGCAGGGGGCCGGCGGGTGTCAATGCGGGTCGCTCCGGCCCAGACCCGGCATGGCAATAAACGCCCTCATGCGTACCCACTTTGCCATCGCGAGGAGCGCAGCGACGTGGTGATTGCGTTGAATTGAGCGAGGATCCCTCCGGCGACGAGATTGCCACGCTGCGCTCGCAATGACCGGGGGGCGCTCGCAATGACCTGGGGCGCTCGCAATGACTGGGGGGCGCTCGCAATGACCGGGGGCGCTCGCAATGACTGGGGGTGCAAAGTGGGTACGCGATGAGAATAAACGCCCAACGGCGCGATCTCGGAACCCGTGGCTGTGACGCCGCCATATCGGCCGGGTTTACATTTATAATGCACCCGTGAATCCACACCCCTTGGCGGGACCGGCAAGACTGCTCCGATGACCACTTCGTCTCAAGTTTTTTACCGCAAGTGGCGGCCAGGAACCTTCTCGGACCTGGCGGGCCAGGAGCACGTGGGCAACACGCTCCGGCAAGCCGTTATGCAGGGGCGGGTCAGCCACAGCTACCTGTTCTGCGGCACCCGGGGCAGCGGTAAAACGACCACCGCCAGGGTGCTGTCCAAAGCCGTCAACTGCCTGGATCCGCGGGACGGCGACCCGTGCGAACAGTGCGCCATCTGCGTGTCCATCAACGAGGGCCGCAACCTGGACATCATCGAACTGGACGCGGCCAGCAATCGCGGCGTGGAGGAGATCCGGGAAATACGCGACAAGGTCCACTTCCAGCCGGCACAGAACCGGCGCAAGGTCTACATCATCGACGAAGCCCACATGCTGACCCGCGAGGCTTCCAACGCTTTCCTCAAGACCCTGGAAGAACCGCCGGCGCACGTCATTTTCATCCTCTGCACCACCGAGGCCGACCGCATACTGCCCACCATCATCTCACGCTGCCAACGGTACGATTTCCGGCGCCTGCCCGGCCAGACCATCTATGATCGCCTGGCCTACATCACCGACCAGGAAGGCGTGGCGATCCAACCCGACGCCCTCCGCATGGTGGCGCGGAACGCCGGCGGGTCCATGCGGGACGCGCTGAACATGCTGGAACAATTGGCGGTATCGGCCGACCGGGAAATAACGCTCCGTGATGTCGAAGAGGCGCTGGGACTGGTTCGGAGCGACGCCTACCTGGTGCTGGCGCAGAAGATGCTGGCCGGAGACACCTCCGGTTCCCTGGAGACCATCAACGACGTGGTTTGGGAAGGCGGTGAACCGCGCCAGCTGCACCGGCAGACGCTGGAAATCCTGCGCTCCATACTGCTGCTGTCGTGGGACGCCGGCGACACCCTCGACCTCCCGCCGGACCTCCTGTCCAGCCTCCAAGCGGAGGCTCAGAAACACGAAGCATCGACGATATTGCGGGCGGTCCGAACCTGGGGCGAGGCCAACCTGCGGTATGACGCCCCGTCCACGCTGCCGCTGGAAATAGCGGCGGCGGAGATCTGCCGGAAAGACGTCATCGTCGCCGCCCCCGAGGTCAGGGCCCCCGAAGTCAGAGCCCCCGAGCGCGCCGCGCCGGCGCAATCTCCGCCACGCGAAGCGCCCCGCCCGCCCCGGCGTGAAGCTCCACCAGCCAACGCGCCGGCTCGCGAATCCCGGCCCGCCGCCGCACCGCCGGCGCGCCCTTCGCCGCCGGCCAATGCCGAGGCTCCGGCAGCACGGTCATCTTCGCCGGCGGCCGCCCCGGATAGCTTCCAGGGGCGTTGGGAACAGGTGGTCAGGCGGCTGGGGCGCGACAAGGGCAGCAAATACAACCTGGGCGCGCTCCTGAGGGACTGCCGGCCCAATGGCGTCCACCTTTCGGACGACGCCGCAACCCTGGTGCTGCCCTTCACCAACGTCGCCAATCTGGACCGAATGCAGGAAGAACTCAACGATCCCCGGGTTCGTGATACCATTGAGCAGGCCATCGAACAGTTCTTCGGCGAGCGCCATGCGTTTACCGTCACCCTGGCCGGAGCCAATGGGGACGGTGACCGCCCGGCGCGCAATTCCGTGCAGGACAGCCCTCTATACCGCACCGCCATCGGCCTGGGAGCGCGTCCAATCGAGGAAAACTAGCAGGAGGCTCCGTATATACCATGATGAACCGCAAGATGATGCGTCAGGCCCAGCAATTGCAGAACCGGCTGGCCAAGGCCCAGCAGGAACTGGAAGAGATGAGCGTGGAAGGTTCCGCCGGCGGCGGCGTCGTGCGCGTGACCATGACCGGCAAGCAGGAAGTTACCTCGGTAATCATCGAGCCGGAGGCCGCGGAAGACATCGACCTGCTGCAGGACCTCGTTGCCGCCGCGGTCAACGACGCTTCCAACCGGACCCAGGAACTGGCTGCGGAAAAGATGGGCGCCGTTACCGGGGGCATGAATATTCCCGGCCTGATCTAGGAATCCTCGATTGCGGATCCCCGGGGCCACGGTCGTAGGCTTGCATAAGTAGCCCACGCCGGCCATCGGGGCCGCAACCTACCGGATGGGCCCTCCGTACCGCCCGCCGCGGTAACCGATGGCGGCAGTCACCCCAATCATGGTCAGCGAATATAACCCTGGCACCGCGCGGTCCCTGAGCCGGCTCATCGAAGAGCTCAACCGGTTGCCCGGCATCGGCCCCAAGAGCGCTCAGCGCATCGCAGACCACGTCATCCGGTTGCCCGCTGAAGAGGCCAGATCGCTGGCCGACGCGATCCAGGAGGCCCGGGACAGCCTGCTGTTTTGCGACCCGTGCCGCAACCTCACCGATGCGTCGCCCTGCGAAATCTGCTCCAATCCTCAACGAAACCAGGAGCAAATCTGCGTGGTGGAGGAACGGCGCGATCTCGTGGCTGTGGAACGGACCCGCGCCTATCGTGGGTTGTACCATGTGCTACATGGGGTCCTTTCGCCCCTCAACGGAGTTGGGCCGGAGGACATTCACCTGCCGCAACTGTTTGACCGCCTGCGCGAAACCGACAGCCCATTCCAGGAACTGATAGTGGCTACCAATCCGACGCTGGAGGGCGACGCCACGGCTGACTTCATCAACCGCCGCCTGGCCGGTACCAACATCCGGATCACCCGCCTTGCCCGGGGACTTCCCGTCGGGGGCTCGCTGGAGTTCGCGGACGAAACCACGCTGAGCCGGGCGCTGTCCGGCCGCTCCGCGCTGGAATAGTTTTGCGTCCTGTCCGATGACTTCACCCCGAACCTATCGCGCTCTCGGCCTGACCCTGCGCCGATCGCCGGTGCGCGAAGCCGATCTGTTGACCGTGGTGTACACGCGCGAGCAGGGCAAACTGGAATTGCTGGCACGCGGAGCGCAACGCCTGACCAGCAAGCTGATGGGCCATCTCGAACCCCTGACCCTGGTCCGGGTGTCCGTGGCGCACGGCCGTTCCATGGACCAGATCACCGAAGCCGAGGTGGTCGACGCTTTCCCTGCCGTCAAGAACGGATACGAGAATGCGGCGCGCGGGCTGTACGTCGCCGAGCTCATCGATGGATTCAGCGCTCTTTCCGTCGCCAACGCGGAACTGTTCAACCTTGCCGTGGAGACCCTGGAGGCGCTGGGTACGGAGAGAAACGCCGATCTCGCGCTGCGATACTTCGACCTGCAGCTGCTCAGATCGTCCGGTTTCATGCCCGAACTCTACATTTGCGTGGAATGCGGCGAGGAACTGGAACCCAACCGTCACCGTTTCGCCGTCGGGGCCGGCGGAACCCTCTGCACCGAATGCGGCCCAATCGACGTGGTGGTGCGGCCGCTGTCGTTGCCGGCTTTGAAACTGCTGCGGCTGCTGGATCGTACGGAGTCCGTCGCGTCGCTGCCGGAGTTGGCGGTTCCCGCTCCGCTCGAGCGCGAGGTGCGCGAGGCGCTGACCGCGACTTTGCAGTACTGGCTGGACCGCAGAGTGAGGTCTCAGGAATTTTTAGAAACCGCAAAATTTGCCTGAATGTCGTTGGGCCGGGTGTTGACCTGTTGTCGATCAATAGCGTAAAAATCGTCGCATACAGGCTATGTAAAGTGCCCGTGATCGGATCGGGCGTACAAATTGACGACGGGAGAAATTCGTGCGGCGCTCTGGGGACACGTTCATTGGCTAATCGGCCCATCGTTTCACCCGGCCGCAAATAATTTTCAATGCTCGCGATGACGGGCAGCCTGCGCCGGAAAGGCGCGCCGTGAGGTTTGGGGGTTCACGTATGTTCGACAAGGTATTGGTGGCTAATCGCGGCGAGATTGCCACTCGCATCATCCGTACGTGCCAGCGCATGGGCATCGCGACCGTGGCGGTATTTTCCGAAGCCGACGCCGGCGCCCTGCATACCAGGATGGCCGACCAATCGGTGTGCATCGGAGGTGCCGCGGCGAAGGACTCCTATCTCAACGTCGACGCGGTTCTGGACGCCTGCCGCTCCACCGGCGCCAACGCAATCCACCCGGGGTACGGGTTCCTCTCGGAGAACAGTGACCTGTGCCGGCGCTGCAAGACGGAAGGCGTGGTATTCATCGGACCGGGCGAAGAAGTGCTCTACCAGATGGGTGACAAACTGTCCGCCCGGCGCGTCGCCCGGAAATCCGGCCTGCCGGTCATGCCCGGCACCGAGGAGCCGGTCAGCGACGACGAGGCCATCGCCAAGGCGTGGGAGCTGGGTTTCCCCATGATGGTCAAAGCCGCGGCCGGCGGCGGCGGCATCGGTATCCACGTGGTCCATTCAATGGCCGAGCTGGAACCGATCATCGAACGAACCCGCAAGACCGCCCAGGCAGCCTTCGCGGATTCCAGCCTGTTTTACGAGCGCTACCTGGAGGGGGCGTCTCATATTGAAGTCCAGCTGATAGCCGACCAGTACGGTAACGTGCTGCACCTGCACGAGCGGGACTGCTCCATCCAACGTCGCAACCAGAAGCTCATCGAGGAAACCCCGGCATCGGCCAAGTTGCCGGGCGATGTCAGGGAGCAGATCGGCCGTCTTGCCCGACAGCTCGGCCGGGAAGTCGGTTACACGAACGCCGGAACCGTGGAATTCCTGGTCACCCCGGATGGGCACTTCTACTTCCTGGAGATGAACCCCAGACTTCAGGTGGAACACGGAGTCAGCGAGCTGCTGACCGGCAGGGACATAGTAGAGCTGCAATTGCAGTGCGCGGCAGGGACCCGGTTCACGATGCGCCAAAGCGACATCGTCGCCAATGGTCACGCCATCGAAGCCCGCGTATATCCGGAGGATCCTGACACCTGCCTGCCCCGCGTGGGCGTGGTGACCGGCCTGGGGTTGCCCGAAGGTGAGCACGTGCGCGTGGATACGGCGCTTTACGTCGGATACGAGGTTTCGCTACACTACGAGCCGCTGCTCGCCAAGGTAATGGCCTGGGGCCCCGACCGGAACTCGGCAATCTCCACGCTGGACTCCGCCCTGGCGGAATTCCGACTGGAAGGCGTGGACACCAACATCCCCCTCTTGCGGGATGTGCTGGTCAGCCCGGAGTTCGTTGGCGGCGGATACCACACCGGCACTCTGCCGGCCATTCTTGAGCGACGGCTTCTAGCTAAAGACGCGAAATCCAACGTGAACCGTAACGGGACCAACCCCGCCCATAAATCGGGTTCCGGCGCACCCGCGCCCGAGCTCGACCCACGCGCTTTGGCGGCGGCCATCGGCGCGGCCGCGGTCTATGCCGCTCAGGAACAGAACCCAGCGGGAGCGTCGGCCGGCGATCGCGGTTCACGCTGGCGCACGCAGGGCCGTCGGGAACTGTTCCGCTCACGGCTTGGCAGTGGATCCTGGTAGCTTGACCACTATCAGAGTACGCGTCGGTGACCATTGGTACACCGTTGAAGTCGGCGACCTGACCCGGTCTCCCGTTCAAGTCACCGTTGACGGCGAGAGCTTCGACGTCGACATCGATGCCGTTGCCGCCGCATCGCCCCCGCGTCGCGGGAGGCCGGCCGGAGGCCTGGCGGTACCGGACGCGCCCGCCGCGTCACCCACAGGTTCCGGGGCGCCGATTGACGACGACATACTGCGTTCGCCCATGCCGGGTCGCGTGATGTCGGTAATGGTGCGGCCGGGCGACACGGTAACGGCCGGCGACGAAGTATGCGTGGTGGAGGCGATGAAGATGGAACAGAGCATCCTGGCCCACCGCGACGGCGTGGTGAAGACCGTGTTCGTTCAGCCCCTGGATTCCGTCAGCGCCAACGACCCTTTGGTAGAATTGGAGTAGCCAAAACTGCCCTTGTCTCCGCCGGCCGAGAACCGCCTGCCGGCCATCCCAACACCAACGCGCTCCCGCGAGCCGATTAAACCCACCTGATCCGGTAAGGTCTTTATGCCGCAGGAAGTCATCTTCATCAAGGGTGCTCGTGAGCACAACCTTAAGAACGTAGACGTCACGATCCCCCGGGACCGACTGGTGGTGATTACCGGCGTTTCCGGTTCCGGCAAAAGCAGCCTGGCTTTCGACACCATCTACGCCGAGGGCCAACGCCGCTACGTGGAGTCCCTGTCCGCCTACGCCCGTCAGTTCCTGGGCCGCATGGACAAGCCCGATGTCGATTACATCGAGGGACTATCGCCGGCCATTTCCATCGACCAGAAGGGCGTCTCGCACAACCCCCGATCGACGGTGGGCACCGTTACGGAGATCTACGACTACCTGCGTCTCCTGTTCGCCCGAATTGGCAAACCGCACTGTCCCAAGTGCGGCAACCCGGTGGCCCGCCAAACGGTCCAGCAGATCGTCGATGCCATCCTGGGGCTGCCTGAATCATCCCGCATCACGCTGCTGGCTCCGAAGATACGGCGCAAAAAGGGCGAGCACCGGGAAGTTTTCGAGGCCGCACGCCGGGGCGGGTTCGTCCGCGTCCGCGTCAACGGCGAGGTGATGCTGGTGGAGGACACCGACAGCCTGGCGTTGGACAAGCAGAAGTGGCATTACATCGACATCGTGGTCGACCGGCTCATCATCCGGGGCGACACCGAACCCAACCGCGTCACCGAATCGGTGGAAACCGCGCTGCGGGAGGGCGAAGGCGTCCTCACGGTTGGCCGGGAAGGCGAGGACGACCAGGTATTCAGCGAGCAGTTCGCCTGCGTCGCCTGCGGCATCAGCCTGCCCGAAATCGAACCTCGCACTTTCAGCTTCAACAGTCCCCATGGCGCGTGCTCGACGTGCACCGGCCTCGGCTACCAGCTGGAGGTTGATCCGTCACTGGTGATACAGAACCGGTCCCTTTCCCTGCTGGAGGGGGCCATCGTGCCGTGGGCGCGCTCGGGAGCGGCCAACGCCTGGTACGCCAGCATGATGGAGGCGGTGGCAACCGAGAACGACTTCTCTCCCCGCGTTCCGGTGCGGGAACTGACCGACGAGCAGGTCAACATCGTGCTGTACGGCGCCGGCAAGCAGCAGGTCAAGGTCCGTCACCGGACGGGTCGAGGCCGCACCTACACCTGGAACACCACCTACGAGGGGGTGATCCCCAACCTGCAACGTCGCTATCGGGACACCGAGTCGGACCACACCCGCGGCGAGATCGAACGGTACATGGCCCAACGGGCTTGCCGTTCCTGCGAGGGCGCGCGCCTGCGTCCGGAGGCGCTGGGCGTGCTGGTTTGCGGTCGCAACATCATGGAGGTCACCGGCCTCACCATCGGCGAAGGGCTGCATTGGGTCCGGGGCATCAAGCCCGGCGACACCGTTTCCGCCAACGGCTCGAGCAACGGATACGACGGCAGCAACGGGCGCGATGGCGGGAACGGGCATCTCCCGGAACAGACGCTGGAAATCGCCGACGCGGACCCCGCGGCCAACGGGTCCAAGTCCAAGGCCCGCCGATCTCGCAAGAATGGGCGAAGCCCGGCTGCCGATGTCGCGGCCACGCTCACCGATCGGGAGATGGTGATAGCCGACCAGATACTGAAGGAGATTGACGGCCGCCTGCATTTCCTCGATAGCATCGGCCTCGACTACGTGACCATGAGCCGTACCGCGCGCACCCTCTCCGGCGGAGAAGCCCAGCGGGTCAGGCTGGCCACCCAGATCGGCAGCGGCCTGACCGGCGTGCTTTACGTGTGCGACGAGCCCACGGTTGGGTTGCATCCTCATGACGACCACCGGCTCATCGGAACCTTGACCCGGCTGCGGGACATGGGCAACACCGTGATCGTGGTAGAACACGACGACGCGATGATGCGGGCCGCCGACCACATCGTTGACCTCGGGCCCGGGGCGGGTGAGCACGGCGGCCAAATTGTGGCCACGGGCAACGTGGCCGAGGTGATGGCCAACGAAGCGTCGCTCACCGGCGCGTATCTCAGCGGCCGCAAGCGCATCCCCGTCCCAGAGGAACGGCGGCCGGGCAACGGAAAATCCATCGCCGTCACTGGGGCACGCGAGAACAACCTCCAGGGTATCGACGTGGAGTTCCCGCTGGGGTTGTTGGGCTGTGTCACCGGCGTGTCCGGCAGCGGCAAGAGCACCCTGGTGTACGACATCCTCTACAAGCGGCTGGCCCAGGCCGTAGCCCAGGGTCGTGACCGGCCCGGCGACCACGACGAGATCACCGGCATCGAGCATATCGACAAGGTGGTGAACATCGACCAGTCTCCCATCGGGCGCACCCCTCGCAGCAACCCGGCGACCTATACCGGCGCCTTTACTCCCATCCGGGAACTGTTTGCCACGCTGCCCGAGGCCCGCATCCGGGGCTACAAGCCCGGTCGTTTTTCTTTCAACGTGAAGGGCGGTCGCTGCGAGGCGTGCCAGGGCGAAGGCTACATCCAGATCGAAATGCAATTCCTGCCGGATGTCACCGTGCCCTGCGAGATCTGCCAGGGGCGCCGCTACAACCGCGAGGCTCTGGAGGTGACGCTGCGCGACCAGTCCATCGCCGACGTGCTGGCGATGACGGTGGAGACCGCACTGGACTTCTTCTGGAACTACTCCCGAATCCGCAGCAAGCTGGAAACGCTGCGAGACGTGGGGTTGGGATACATTCGCCTGGGGCAGCCGGCCACGACCCTGTCCGGAGGGGAAGCGCAGCGGGTCAAGCTGTCTACGGAGTTGTCCCGTCGCGCCACCGGGCGCACCCTGTATCTCTTGGACGAACCGACCACCGGCCTCTCCTTTGAGGACTGCGCCGCCCTGCTGCGCGTCCTGCACCGCCTGGTCGACCACGGCAATTCGGTGTTGCTCATCGAGCACAACCTGGACCTCATCAAGAATGCCGACTGGATCATTGACCTCGGCCCCGGCGCGGGTAACCGGGGCGGCAACCTGCTGGCCTTCGGGACACCGGAGACGCTGGCGCAGGTCGAGGAAAGCCACACCGGTCGTTACCTGAGGAACGCGCTGGGAGTTGAGGCGCAGGTCGGCGTGGCGGATTAGCGCCGACCCCTCTACTGCCAACAACCCCTCTGCTGCCGACGGCGGCGGTGGGTCCAGGATCGCTCGTCTGGGCATGGGTCATGCGACGGTGCCGGCAGCACACGCGCCGGCCCCGCGCGCCGTTGGTTTCCGGCGCTTTTGAGCAGCTACAAGCGCCATTCCGGTGCGGCTGGGAAGCCCTGAAATAATCATCATCAAGCAATGGAATATGATGATTTCGGGGGCGGAGTATTGACATACTTGAACCGGGGAAGTACCCTTCCCGCAAATTACGCGCATCGACGCAGTCCAACCGAGGAGGAGAATATGCTAACGATTGGTCACGAGGTTCGCCGACCTGGGAAGTACCTGGGCGACGCCCCTGTCACAATTCCGGTGCCTGAGGAGTTGGAGACGACTCCCGGTATCCCCATGAACCAGCGCGAGGTTGACTGGTACTCCCGGGAATATCCCGTCGAGACCATGAACATCACCGAGCGCGCTTCCCGCGACTGGGCCAACACCATGCGCGACCAGCACGCCGAAATGCGTGAGATCCGCAAGGAGCACGACAAGCTCAATCGCAACTTGGTCATGGCCGCCCGCCTGACCGGCGAGTTGGACCCCACGTCCGACGCCAACGGCGAGGACGTCACCGAAGTCATCAAGCAGAAGGCTCGCGAGCTCGGTTTCGTCGAAGTCGGCATCACCGCCTTTGACATCCGGTACGTGTACCAGAGCAAGAAGGACTGGGTCCGTTTCCCCCACGTCATCTGCCTGGCCTACGAGCAGGACTTCGAGCCCACCCAGACCATCCCCAGCATCGACGCTGAGATCGTGCACTCCAGCACGTATCGCACCGAAGGCGCTGCCGGTCTGGAACTCGGCAACTTCGTCCGCGGCCTCGGCTATCGCGCCCAGGTTCACAGCCCCAACGACAACACCGGCCCCTATATCCCGATGTTCGTCGCCGCCGGTCTCGGCCAGCTGGGCGCCTGCGGCTACCTGCTGACCCCCCACGTCGGCTCCCGCTGCCGCATCATGATGATCACCACCGACGCCAACGTCACCTATGACGCTTCCGTCGACTACGGCATCCACGCGTTCTGCCAGGTGTGCCAGGTCTGCGTGAACCGCTGCCCGGGCCGCGCCCTGATGCGCGACAAGATCTGGTGGCGCGGAATCGAGAAGAACAAGCTCTACTTCAAGCGCTGCCGCCCCGTCATGGCTCGCTACCTCGGCTGTGGCGTGTGCATGAAGGTTTGCCCGATCCAGAAGTACGGGATGGAAGCCACCATGCAGCACTACGCTGCCACCGGCCAGGTCCTCGGCAAGGGCACCCATGACCTCGAAGGTTACAACATCGAGGGCAAGGGCTACTTCGGCCCCGGCGAACTCCCCATCTTCGAGCCCGGCTTCTTCGACATGCCGCACGGCGACACTTCCGAGTGGGCCTTCGACCAGTTGAAGGACGCTGCCAAGGCCAACGGCGGCGAGATCTCCGACGAGATGATCGCTTCCTTCCGGTCCGATGTCATCCGTGGCTTGGGCCAGAGCACCGACAACGTCGACATGATGTACGAGGAGGAAGACTACATCTAATTCGATGTAGCCTGCCAAATCGGTCGGTTCTTCGGAACGGTCGAAACAGGGGGAAGGCAATTGCCTTCCCCCTATTGCGTTTTCAGGGCAGCGCGGGAAACTAACTGATACCAAGCATGGTGCTGATCATGGGAACAAATCATGGCAATAACCTTCAAACTACCAGCGATGAGCATCGTATCGATAGTCGTCCTGGCGGTTGCGGCTTGCAGCCCGGTTGCCCCGGCGGAAATCATACCGGCGCAAGCGCCGGGTGAGGGCGCGCCGGCGGCCGGCGTTGAAATCGCCAACACGAGCATGTCCAACCAGGGCGACGGACGCCTGGACCGGGCCCGGCAGCGGGGACACCTCGTCTGCGGGACGACCAAGGCAGTAGCCGGCTACGGGGTTCTCAACGTGGACGGAGAGAACGACGGCTTCGAGATTGACCTGTGCCGAGCGGTGGCGGTGGCGGTGTTCAACGATCCCGGAGCGGTTGAATTCCGGATCATCGGGTCGGCTGCCGAGCGCGGCCCGTCCCTGGCGTCGGGGGAGATCGAAATCCTGGCATGGGTGAATACATGGAGCAGCAGCCGGGACGCGAACTGGGGAGGCAACTTCGTCCACACGACCCTCTACGATGGGCAGGGATTTGCCGTACCGGCGGCGCTGGGTGTAACCAGCGCTCACGAGCTGAAAGGGGCGTCCGTCTGCGTAGCCCAGGGGACCACGACGGAGCTGAACCTCGGGGACTTCAACCGCCAATATCAGCTCGACATGGAGGTGGTCACCTTCGAAGCGATCGAATCTGCCATCGCCGCCTATGTGGCCGGGCAGTGCGACGCCTACACCACCGACCGCACCTTCCTGAAGGGCGAGATCATCGCCGCCGGGGGCGCGGAGGACGAGCACATCATCCTCCCGGAAACAATCTCCGAGGAACCGATCAGCCTGGCGGTACCCCACGGCGACGACCAGTGGTTCGACATCGTCAAGTCGGTGGTAGGCATACTGATCTATGCGGAAGCCTACGACATCAACTCCGGCAACGTGCCCACCGCGAGCACGGGCAACTCCAAAGTTGACCGGCTGTTCGGGATCGAGGGCTCCTGGGGGCAGGACAATCTCGGCCTGAGCCAGACGGCCGCCCAGGACGTGGTGCGCGAGCTGGGCAACTACGGCGAGGTCTACGACCGGCATTTCGGTTCCGGAGGGTTGGGCGTGCCGCGCCCGTCCGGCAGCCGCAACGCGTTGTTGTCCGACGCTCCGTGCCAGGACTGCCCCAAGGGTGGTCAGATTTACGCCCCGCCGTTCCGGTAGGCGACCCGCGAGGCTGGCGCCATCGGCCAGAACCCGGTCACGCCCAGCCACCAAGCCTGACCTTTGGGGTTCGCGCGGATCCCTGAACCGCGACGGTAGCGGGCGGAGCGCCTGACCCCGGCCGGTAAAGCATGGGACTTAAAAAATCCAGGGGCGACCAACCGGTCGCCCCTTTGCGTTCGCCGATAGCCGGGAGCGGTTACAGCTGGAGTGTCCGGGGATCGACCTCCCGGCGCGGGGGAGCCGCGGCACTGGCCGGCTGCTCCTCGCGGAGGTTGGTGATCAGGTTCTCCAGCGCCGCCTGGTACTCGGCGGAGCCGTCGGACTGGCCGGTGAGGTCGAAGAAGCGATATTCCTCAGCCATGAGGCGCGCCGCCCGGTTGCGGCCCGCGCCCATGACACCGTCGGCGTCGACGAGGAACATGGTCCAGTTGTCTGAAGACCTCTGCCCTTCGTGGCCGGCGGTGATGTCGTTGCGGACGGTCTCGCTATCGAGGCCCGCGGCGGTGCACACCACGACCAGGCGGTCGTAGTGGCGAACCCAGCGCTCGATCTCCTCCTCGCCGGAGGTGGCGCGGCGGTCGACCAGGGGGTTGCCGCGAAAACCCTCGGCGAAGACCCAGCTGCGCACTCCCTGGGCCCGCAGGTTGGCCTCGAGCTGGCGGGCGAAGGGGACATCGGCGTCGGCGCAGGATATATGGACCTCGAGGGTGGTTACCGGCGCGTCGGCCACGCTGTCCTGGAGGCTGGACACCGCGATGGGCACTCCCGAACCGAGGATGAAGGACTGCGGCAGCGCGCCCCGGGAACGGAGCAGGGTATCCAGGCCGATGGTGCTGGGGGCGTCGTGGCGAACCTCGTCCAGCCCGACGGCGGCGTCCATGGCGCAGTTCTGGAACACGGTGTAGCCGATGATGCAGTTGCGGAAGTCGGCCTCGTCGGTGACCACGTCGTTGAGCACCGCTTCGTAGAAGTCGGCTTCGTTGAGGGTGCAGGACGACAGGTTGGTGCGGGACAGGTTGGCGCCGTTGAAGCTGGCTCCGGTGAGGTTGGCGCCGGTGAAGTTGGCACGGTCCAGATTGGCGCGGTCCAGGTTGACGTTGGTGAGATCCGCACCGGACAGGTTGGCTTCGGAAAGGGTGGCGCGGTCGAAGTTGGCGCCGGAGAGGTTGGCGTTCCGCAGGTCCGCGCCCCGCAGGTTGGCGCCGGGGGCAATAGCCCGGCTGAGGTTGGCCTCGCGGAGGTCGGCCCGGTAGAAGTGCGCGTCGTTGAGGTAACTGTTAGACAGGTCGGCGCGGCGGACCATCGCGCCCATGAAGTCACCATCCCGCATGTCGGCGCCCCGAAGATTGACCATGGGGATGCGGCTGTGGCTCATGTAACAGGCGTTGAGGTCCAAGAGTTGGTTGGGGTGCTCCTCGCGCCAGGCGGCGAGAGCATCGCGGCCCTTCTTGACGATCTGGACCAGTTCGATGTCGGCCATGTTTGCAAGTCTCCGTGAGGGATTCTGCCGCGATTTTAGCATAAAATTGCATCCAATAAGGCCCCGGACCGGAGCGGCAGTTGGGGGTGACGGCCGGAGCGCCGGGTCGACGGCGACAGAACGACCGCGCGGGGACCTGCCCGGCGGGTTAGAATTGGCGAGGCTGCCGGCCGGTCCGTGCGGGGTACGGGCCGTCCCGAACTGGCTGGCCGACACGCGGGCGAGGCAGCGTGGTCTTTGAAAACCGAGCCAGGGGAACCGGATTTGAGCAACTTTGCGGAAAGAACGATCTGGACCGGGGACAACCTCGAGATACTGCGGGGGTTGAACTCGGAGTCGGCGGACCTGATCTACCTGGACCCGCCGTTCAACTCGAACCGAAACTATGCGGCGCCGGTGGGGAGCGCGGCGGCCGGGGCGGCGTTCAAGGACACGTGGACGCTGTCGGACCTGGACGTGGCGTGGATGGGGCTGATTGCCGACGAGCAGCCGGCGATGTACCAGGTATTGCAGACGGCGGGACTGACCCACGGCAAAGGGATGCAGTCGTACCTGTGCATGATGGGGGTGAGGCTGCTGGAGATGCGTCGGGTTCTGAAGGACACGGGGTCGATATACCTGCACTGCGACCCTACGGCCAGCCACTACCTCAAGCTGTTGATGGACAGCATTTACGGTGAGCGCAACTTCCGTAGTGAGATCATTTGGAAACGCACTACAGCCCATAACGACGGGGCGCAGGGACGTCGCCAGCATGGACGTGTTCACGACCTCCTGCTGTTTTACACCAGGTCAGACGGGTGGACATGGAACACCATTTATACCGACTATGAACCGGAATACGTCGCAAGGTTTTCGCTCATAGAGCCGGATACTAACCGCCGGTACACTCTCGACAATTTGACTGGCCCTGGCGGAGCGTCAAAAGGCAATCCGCAGTACGAAGTGATGGGCATCACTCGTTATTGGCGTTACAGCGAAGAACGAATGCAACAGCTCATTGCCGCCGGCAGGGTCGTACAAAGTCGGCCGGCGGCGGTTCCGCGCTATAAGCGTTACCTCGACGAGATGCCCGGTTTACCATTACAAGATTCGTGGGCAGACATTCCGCCCATAAACTCGCAAGCCCGTGAGCGCATTGGCTACCCGACGCAGAAGCCGCTGGCGCTGCTGGAGCGGATCATCCGGGCCTCGTCGAACGAGGGGGACGTGGTACTGGACCCGTTCTGTGGGTGCGCCACGGCGTGCGTCGCGGCGGAGAACCTGGGGCGGAAGTGGATCGGCATCGACATCTCGCCCAAGGCGGTCGAGCTGGTCAACATGCGCTTGCAGCAGACCATGGGCGACCTGTTCCACAACCGGCTGGTGACGGCGCGGACGGACATACCCCGGCGCACCGACATCGACGCGCCGGTGCCGTACCGCCAGAACAAGCACGTATTGTTCGGGCAGCAGGAGGGACGGTGCAACGGATGCCGGTCGGCGTTCGAGTTCCGGCACCTGGAGGTCGATCACGTGATCCCGCAGTCGGGCGGCGGAACGGACCACATCGAGAACCTGCAACTGCTCTGCGGCCACTGTAACCGGACCAAGGGTGACCGGTCGCAGGAATACCTGGTGACGCGGCTGCGGGAGATGGGGATCGCCGCCTAGCCAGGTGGATGTGGCGTTGCTCGCGGGTGGACGAGGAACCGCGGTTTGCCGGCCGGTTTTGTGCTTCTGCCGCCGTTGCGGCTGTGGCACGGTCGAGTGGTTCCTGGAAGCGCGATTTCACGATGCGCTCCCACGCGCGCACTAACCGGACGTCAGACCGCCCTCGCCCTGCCCAGCGCCGCCAGATCCCGCGCCGCGTAGCCCAGTAGCCCGCAGTACACCTCCACGTTGTGCTCACCCAGCAGGGGTGCGCGCGTCAGGGTGGTCGGGGTCTCGCTGAGTTGGAAGGGTGCGCCGGTGTACTCCAGGGGGCCGGCGGCGGGGTGGTTGACCTCCGAGTAGAACCCGCGCTCCCGCTGCTGGGGGCTCTGAAACACCTCGGCGGGCGCGTAGTAGGGCGCGATGGGGACGCCGTGGGCCTGGCCTTCCGCGTACAGCCACTCGCGGGTGTGCTGGGAGAACCACTCCCGCAGGTGCCGGTTCAGTTCCGGGCCGTGCGTGGCCGGGTCGCTGAACATCTCCGGCGATGCCCAGTCGGGGTTGCCGATGAAGGCCAGCAGGCCCTCGAACTGGCGCGGCTCCAGGGTCAGCAGTTCCACGTAGCCGTCCGAGGCCGGAAGCACGCCGCCAACGCGGAAGTAGCGGGAGAAGCGCGTCTCGGTGATCCCCTCCGACTCGTGGCGTTGGATCGGCATGTAGCCCACCGATAGCTGCGCCTCCTGCGCGGAGGCGTCGACCACCTGGCCTCTGGGCGCCTGGCCTCTGGGGCTGTCGGCAACGCCCAGCCGGTGGTACACGGCGGCCAGCGCGCCCACGGCGGCGGTGAGCCCGGCCTGGTAATCGCCCATATTGGCGCCGGCCGCAATGGGCGGCCGGTCCGGGAAGGTGTCCAGCGCCACGCCGTTGGGCAGCAGCCAGCCCTCGCCTCCGGCGTGGAAGGTGGCAAGATGCCCGGCGTGGTGGTCCGCGTAGGGACCGGCGCTGCCGAAGGGCGTCACCGCGGTCACGATGACGTCAGGGTTCGCCGACAGCAGCGAGTCGCCGTCCAGCCCGACCTCGGCGGCCCGTTGCGGCGCGTAGTCGTGGAGCACCATATCCACGCGGGCGATCAACCGGCGCAGGAGATCCCGGCCGGCCGGGTTTTGCGCATCAAGGGTGATGCTCCGTTTGCCGGTGTTGAGGTACAGGAACATCCCGCTGCGTTCGGGATGGGGGTCGTCATCCGGGAACGGGCCCCGGCGGCGGGACGGGTCACCCGTCCCCGGCGGTTCTGCCTTGATTACGTCGGCGCCCAGCGAGGCCAACAGTTTTCCGCAGTAGGGGCCCGGGATCAACGAGGCGATTTCAAGAACGCGCAGGTTGGGAAGTGCGGCGGTAACCCGCGTGGAGTCAGTCATAGGTTCACTCAATATCGTTCGGATTTGCCTGTGGCCTGGCCGGTCCCAGGAACCAACCCGATCTCGGCCAGGGGCCATCACCTCGATAGATGCTCTGCGAATAGGCCGTAAGCACCGCGCCCGAGACCAGGGTCAGCGCCGAGAAGAACAGCCAGATCAGGATAACGAGCACCGACGCCAGGGGGCCGTAGAAGAGCCGTTGTGGCGCCAGGTAGGAGAAGAATAGGGCGAACACGTAGGCGGCCGCCTCAAAGATGATGCTCGCGGCAAGCGCGCCCACGATGGCGTACCGCCAGTGGACCGTTCGCTCGGGTATGTACCGGTACACCAGCAGGAAGACGAACACCGACAGTATCCACGCCAGGAGGCTCGGCCACCAGCGTTGCGACTCCACCGCGTTGGCCAGTCCGCCCAGATCGACCGATCGCAACACATAGACGGTGAGGTCCGGCACCGTGACGTAGGTGAGTACCGTGGAAACCAACAGACCGAGGGCCATCGCGCTCAGGAACAGGTACCCCCGTATCTTGCCGAACATGCCCACCTGAGCCGGTTCTATCCCCCACGCGCGGTTCACCACCAACCCCACCGCGCTGAACAGCTTGTAACTGCCCCATAACAGGCCGGCCATAGCCACCAGACCGGTGGCGCCAGCCACCGCCGGCGGCTGCGACGGCCACAACGTGGACGCGTCCACGTTGGAAGGGAGCACGCTGGACAGGATGGCGGCGAACCAGGCGCTAGCGCCCTCCTCTCCCAGCAGCAGCGGCAATACCTGCAACACCACCACCGAAAACGGCAGCAGGGACATCATGCCGTAGTAGGCCACCCCGGCCATCAGCTGCTGGTTGTCGTTCTGCGTCACCGCCGCCACGGTCGCCAGCACCAGCCTCACCGAACTCCTACGCTGCGCCAGGCGGTGGATGGACCTCCGGAATTGCAGCGCCTTCAGCACCGGCCAGATGCGCAGCAACCGTCGGTTTGTGGCCGCCCAGTCGGCGGGCTGGAGCAATTTCACTTCAATTTCACTTCAGAAGAGTGGATCTCGAAGAGTGGATCTCAGGGAGGTCATCGGAGATCAGCTTGAACGGCGGGAGCGGCCTCGGGTTTTTCTTCCCAGCAAATGGTGTGTCGGGGTCTTTAACCCTACTTTACCCCTGATTTGCCCAGCGGGCACCGGTCCGACGCGCCGGCTGTCCCAGCTGTCCGCTCGGTTGTCTCCCATCAGGAAATACTCATCGTCGTCGCATAGCCATGACAGGTCCGGACCCGACGCCGCCGGCGCCTCGGGCGGCAGGTAGGGCTCCGCCAGTGGTTCCTCCTCGATCCAAACGGCGCCGTCGCCGCCAACGCGGACCAACTCTCCCGGCAACCCGACCACCCGTTTAACGTTATTGGCCAGTCCGCTTTCTCCTTGCGGCGAGTACGTTTCCGCGACCACGACGGATCCCCGCTCGTAACTCGCGACCTTCCCCGGTTTCAGCCGCACGTGTATCAAATCACCGTCGCGCAACGCGGGGCTCATGCTGTCGCCTCGTACCAGAAACAGCGAACCGAACACCAGCCGAAGTACGCCGACGCTCGCGCTACGGATCAAGGAGGATCCTGCACCTGCGCTGCCGGAGCCAATCCGCGCGGCCCCTACTCGACGCGGGGTTCCCAGAAGGGGTAAGACCCCAATATCTTCAGCATGTCAGTGCGCCGGCGCAGCCCATCCAGCGCGGCGGCCACCGCTGGCTCATGCCGGTGGCCTTCGCAATCGATCAGGAAGATGTACCTGCCCAGTTCCTGCTTGGTCGGCCGGCTTTCAATCTTGACCAGGTTGATGTCCCGGCTGGCGAATTCGCCAATGGTGCTGTACAGATTTCCCGGTCGGTCCACCGTGAATGAAAAGCAGATGGACGTGCGGTCGTGGCCGGTGGGGGCGTGGTCGGCGTGAGCGAGGACGACGAACCGGGTCTGGTTCGTGGTGTTGTCCTGGATCCCCTTGTCCAGGACGCGCACGTCGTAGATCTCGGCGGCCCGTTGGGGGCAGATCGCCGCCGCCGGCACCCGGCTGCCCTGCATGTCGGCCACGGCGGCCGCCGTGCTCAGGGAAGCTTCCCGGAGAACCGCGGGAAAGCGTGCTTCCAAATATTCCCGGCACTGGGCCAGCGCCTGCGGATGCGAGTAAATCACCTCCACCGATTCGGCCGCCACGCCCGGCGACGCAACCAGGTAATGGTCGATGGGAATCACCACCTCGTTCTGGATTGATAGGCCGGACTGGGCGATGAGCAAGTCCTGCGTGAACGTGACCGACCCCTCCAGGCTGTTTTCAATGGGGACCACTCCCACGTCGACCTCGTTGTTGAAGACCGCGGCGCCCACCGCGCTGATCGTGGGATAGGGCGTCATGACGCCGCCTGGCGAGTAGAGCAGCGCGGCCTGCTCGGTGTAGGTTCCGGCCGGGCCCAGGAATCCGATTTGGTCACTCATAGGACTACCACGCCATCCGGAACGGGCCCGCGATCATCGGGCGAATGCTCTCTCGACATCTTCGTGGTTGCCGACCACCACCAGGATGTCTCCATCGTCGATCATTTCGTCTTCGGCCGGGTTCAGAATATATTCGTGGCCGCGCCGTATTACCACCACGGAAACGTGATGCCTCGTGGAATCGGAGACGAGGCCGGCGTCCCGCAGGGACACACCGCGCATCTTTTCCGGTGGCCGCAGTTTGTGCACGCCGGTGTCATCGGTGATGTTCATGAACTCAACGTAATTGGGGCTCAGGTCCAGGCTGGCGGCGCGCTCCGCGGCCTCTTCCTCAGGAAAGATCACCTTGTCCGCGCCGACGCGGTGCAGTATCTCGGCATGTTGCGTGTCGGTGGCCCGGGCAATGACATAGGGTAAGCCCAGGGACTTGAGCATCATCGTGATGATGATGCTGGACTGGATTTGGCTCCCCAAGGCCACCACGGCCACGTCCATATCCCCAACACCCAGGTCGCGCAGCGCGGTCTCGTTGGTTGCGTTGGCCTCGACAGCGTAAGTTACGCGGCCCAGCATTTCCTGCACGCGCTGCTCATCCTGATCAATGGCCAGCACTTCGTGTTCCCGCTGGAACAACGTGCTGGCCAACTTCTTTCCGAACCGGCCCAAACCGATCACGCACACTTGCTTCGGCATGATGACTAACCAATTCTAACGGGTTCTTCGGGGTAACGGTAGGTGGCGGCCTCTCTGGGAGTGAGCAGCATCACCAGGGTCAGCGGGCCGACTCGACCCACCAGCATCGTAATCATGAATATGATCGAACCGGCAAGGCTGAGTTCGCTGGCGACTCCCGCAGACATTCCGTTGGTGCCGAAGGCCGATATCGTCTCGAACATTAACGGCAGAAACGGGAGGTGAGGATCAGTATAAGTCAGAATGGGCAGTACGATGGCAAGGAAGGTGACCGCCAGCAACCCCACCAGCAGCGCCCGGGACACCAGCACGGGGGCGATCTCCCGGCGGAATATTTCCGTGGTGGGGTTTCTCAGGGCCGACGACCTCGCCGCCACCAGGAGCACGGCTACCGTATTGACCTTGATGCCGCCAGCCACCGATGCGGTGGACCCCCCGATGAACATCAGCCCGCCGAAAACCAACTGAGTGAAGTCGCGGGTCGCGCTCCAGTCCAGCGCCGCGAACCCCGCAGTGCGGCCGCTGACTCCATGAAAAATCGCGGAACCGACAATCCCCTGGCTCGAGTGGTTCCACAGCACACCGTTCCACTCGGCGAACAGAAACGCCAGCGCGCTGAACGCGTAGAGAAAGGCCGTCAGAATCAACACCAACTTGGTGTCGAGACTGAACCGGTGGAAATTGAACATGAACAGTCCGGGCCAACGCCGCCGCGACCGGCTTGGGCTCCAGTTCCGTCGCATGTCCATGATGAACGGCCACCCCAGGGCGCCGGCGATGATCAGCGGAGTTATGACCCACATCAGGTACGGGTTCGCTCCCAGAGTCGCGGCGTTGCCGCCGCCCGGCGCGTTGGGCAAGATCGAGAATCCCGCGTTGTTGAGGGCCGACACGGACAGGAACAGGGATTGCCAGGCTGCTTCCGGTAGCGTGAAGTCCGCCACCGACCGCATTCGCACGAAAAGAAACGCGGATCCGACCAGGTAGCCAATGAAGAAAGCGACCACGATGTTTCGCGCCACCCGGCTCAAATTCCTGGCGGATATCTCACCGACCGTGTCCTGGTAGACGTCCTCTTCAAGCGTGGTGGCCCGCCGCCCGATGAAAGCGATCAGCACCGTGGCGGCGGTGATGAACTCCAGGCCGCCCACGAGCATGAGCACGAAGATCACCGCCTTGCCGAACTGGGACCAGAATTCGGTGGTGTCCACCATCGTGAGTCCGGTCACAGTCGAGGCTGAAATGGCGGTGAAAAATGCCACCCGCAGGCTGGCGGCGACGCCGTCGGCGGCTGCCATCGGCAGGGACAGCATCGCTCCGCCGATCACGTTCAGCAGCAGGAACGTGAGCAGCAGCAGCAGGGGCGTTGACGACCAGCGGCGCGGCGGAGTGCGGTGCCTGCGGACGGGGATACGCACCGGGTCGACCCGCCGCACCCGCCACGACGGACTGTCAGCGCCGGACGGGTCGCGAACGGCCGCCGCTTCGGGCTCGCGGGAGCCGGCGTTACCGTGGGACGGAGCGTTCACTGAGAGACACCGTGGGCTGGTTGAGGCGCAAATCGGGCACGCCAGGTGCGGAGATTGTTCATATGCCTGGCGGAGGCCAGCGTCATTATGGCCCGGAGTGGGGATATGTCAATCGCCGAAGGGTTGTCACGTGCACCCGGCCGTGGCGCGGGGCAAGGCGACCCGGCGGCGCACCCGGCTTGGCGGGTCTGGCGTCGCCGGCGGTGTGCGAGGCCGACTGTTTGGGTCCCTCGCCGGTCGATGCCGGGGCGTGACCGAGCATCCGCGCCGCGCTTCGAGCCGGGCTCCCGCGTTTGTGTTAATATTCCGGGTGAAACTGCACCAGAATGGGAGGCACCATGGGCTCAATACGATTGTACTCAGGCGATGACGGGCATTCCCACATTGAAGAAATCGACCCACCTTCGGATCCGGTGTGGAACCAGTTGCAAAACGCCAAGGGGATCATATTCCGCGCCTCTCCTCCGGGGTATTTCAGCGATTGGCACGTGGCGCCCCGCCGGCAGTACATCATCACCCTTTCCGGTGAAGCGGAGATCGGGCTTGCCGACGGCACCGTCCACCGATTGGGGCCCGGCGACGCAAACCTCGCCGAGGATCTCACCGGCCATGGGCACACCACTCGGGTCGTCGGCGACGTTCCCCGGGTGACGGCCATCATCCACCTGGACGATTAGGCGAAAGCCACAACCAGACAGCAGCAACAACAGCCCGCCGGTCCGATGGCCTTGCCGGACCGGTCCGGGCCTCTCGTCCGGCCGTCTGCGGCACAGTCGTGTTCCGGCCGGTCAGGGAGTTGTTGGATCGCATCGGACCGTAGTTTCCACCGATGACGTCCTGACCGGGACCGCGCACCGCAGCCTGCACGCCCCGGTGCATGATGTTGCCGGACCGCCTCCGGCGCGCGAGTAGCCGGCAACAGTCCGCCCGTGTCCCCCTGGTTGGCGGCCACGGCGGAGGGGTCGATCTTTCCCAGCCATCGCCCCAGAGCGGGTATTCAGGAACCGAAGGCACGAGTTCCGGTCAATCGTCCCGACAGGCCCGGTGGTATACTGTCAGGCACTTCGATGCCCTCATTCAGCCGTGTGCTACATTGAGGGTTGCCAGACGTACGTTTGCTGGGCGCCATCGCCGCTGCCTCCCGCGCCCGCCGATATTGAGGGTTGCTTTTCTATGACCACAGCCCAGCGTCAAGTTGAGCTCCGTTTCGACGCGGTCGAAATCGACCGCAAATGGCAGGAGCGGTGGGAACGCGACGGTATCTATCGGGTCGATGACAACGACCACCGTCCGAAGTGGTTTGAAATGACCATGTATCCGTACCCGTCCGGTGACCTGCACATCGGCCACTGGTACGCCATGGCGCCGTCGGACGCCCACGCTCGGTTCCGCCGGATGCAGGGCTACAACGTGCTGCACCCCATCGGCTTCGACGCCTTCGGCCTCCCCGCCGAGAACGCCGCCATTTCCCGCGGCATCCATCCCTACGAGTGGACCATGTCCAATGTGGAGAACATGCGCCGCCAGTTGCGGTCGATGGGCACGGTCTACGACTGGGAACGGGAAGTGGTCTGCTGCCTGCCGGAGTACTACCGGTGGAACCAGTGGTTCTTCACCAAGTTGTACGAACGCGGCCTGGCCTACCGCGCGAAAGCCCCCGTGGTGTGGTGCCCGTCGTGCCAGACGGTGCTCGCCAACGAGCAGGTGCTCAACGGCGTTTGCGAGCGGTGCGAAACTACCATCACCCGCCGCGATTTCGAGCAGTGGTTTTTCCGCATCACCGACTATGCCGACGAACTGCTGGACTTCGACACCCTAGAGGAATGGCCAGACAAGATCCTGACGATGCAGCGGAACTGGATCGGCCGCAGCGAGGGCGTGGACATTGGCTTCGACATTTCCGACTACGGCATCGAAGAGCGGGAGATCCGCACCTTCACCACGCGCATCGACACCATATTCGGCGTGACCTTCCTCGTACTGGCCCCGGAGCATCCCCTGGTGTCCAAGCTCACCTCCGATAGTCGCCGGGCGGAGGTCGAAGCCTATGTTGGCCAGGCCCGCGCCTCCTCGGAAATCGACCGCCTTTCCGCCGACCGGGACAAGACCGGCGTCTTCATCGGGGCCTACGCGCGTAACCGCCTGAGCAACGAGCAGGTGCCTATTTACGTCGCCGACTACGTGCTGACCACCTACGGCACCGGTGCGGTGATGGGTGTACCCGCCCACGACCAGCGCGACTACGACTTCGCCCGGAAGTATCGCCTGCCCGTCCGCACCGTCATTGCTCCCATAACTTGGGACGGACGGGAACCGACGGAGGCTTTCATCGGCGACGGTTTTATGACCAACTCCGGCGCCTACGAGGGCATGACGAACGAAGAGGGCATAGAAGCCATCGCCAAGGACGTGGAGAAACGCGGCTGGGGACACCGGACCGTCACTTATCGCCTCCGCGACTGGCTCATTTCCCGCCAACGCTACTGGGGCACTCCCATTCCCATGGTCTATTGCGACGAGTGCGGCGTGCAGCCCGTGCCCGAAGCGGACTTGCCCGTCCTCCTGCCCGAGGACGCTGAATTCCGGCCCACCGGGGAATCTCCCCTGGCCATCAACGAGTCCTTCGTGAACACGGAGTGCCCGAAATGCGGTGGCCCGGGTCGGCGGGAAACGGACACCATGGACACCTTCATGGACTCGTCCTGGTACATGCTCCGCTATTGCACCCCGCAGTTTAGCGACGGGCCCTTTGAGCCCCAGGCTACGTCCGACTGGATGCCGGTTCAGCAGTACACCGGCGGCGCCGAACACGCAGTCATGCACCTGCTCTACAGCCGGTTCTTTATCAAGTCGCTGCGGGACATGGGTATGCTCGACATCGACGAGCCCTTCCTGCGCCTGTTCAACCAGGGCGTGATCCTGGGCAGCGACCACGAAAAGATGAGCAAGAGCCGCGGCAACGTGGTTAATCCCGACGACGTGGTCGGTCAGGTCGGCGCCGACGCCGTGCGCTGCTTCCTCATGTTCATCGGCCCCTGGGACCAGGGTGGCCCCTGGAGCGACGAGGGCATCAACGGCGTGGTCCGCTGGCTCAACCGCGCCTGGAGCCTGGTGGAACACGATCCCGCGCAACTGGACGACAGCGCCACCGACACAGCGACGGTGCGCGAAACCCAGCGCATCCTCCACCAGACCATCCGCAAGTGCTATGAAGACCTGGACAAGTTCAAGTTCAACACCACCATCGCCTCGCTGATGGAGTTGGTGAACCACCTGAGCCGGGTCTGGAACGACGGATCGATAGACAGCGCCACATGGCGTGAGTCCATCGAGAAGTTCCTGCTGATGCTGGCCCCCATAGCGCCCCACGTGGCGGAAGAGTGGTGGGAGCGGGCTGGCCACGGCTACAGTATCCACCAGCAATCCTTCCCCAGCTGGGACGAGGAACTGGCGGCGGAGGACGAACTGACGCTGGTGGTGCAGGTGAACGGCCGCCTGCGTGACCGCATCACGGTGCCCGCCAGCATCGACGACGATGACGCCCGAGAACGTGCCCTGGAAAGCCCGAAGGTCCAATCCCACATCGACGGCAAGACCGTGCGGAACGTCGTGTACGTCCCCGGCCGCCTGGTCAACGTGGTGGTGGGCTGACGGAACGATATGGGTGAGGTGATCGCAGACGTGGGCATCTGGACTGTGGACGGTTCGGCCATGCTGCCTACCCCCATGACGGCTGACACCGGAGCCACCTATTGCCAGTTGCCGGCCAACATATTGCGGGCGCTGGGTTGGGAAGCGACCGATGGAACGCGCACCTACCAACTCGCGGATGGCTCACGAGGTTTGGCTCAGGTCGGTATGGTCAAGATACGCTTTCATGATGTGGACGGCATGGAGTGGTTCGTATTTGGCGAATCAAGCGATATCAAACTATTCGGAGTAGAAGCGTTGCAGAACTTCTCCCTTGGCGTAGATCCAGTTAATCATCGAGTGATACATATCGCGCCGGACCCAATACCAACATCAGGCTAGGTGCGATATGGGCGAATTCTATGTTGACATCGATGTTTGTTCCAAAAGCGGTGCAGGCGCCAAACCTCTGCGGGTAAAAGTCAATACCGGGGCCAAATACACCGTCCTGCCAAGCGGCTTGCTGCGCAAGTTAGGTTGGGAGCCGGAACCGGCAGAACCTATGCCCTGGGGATGGCCGATCGAGTTGTTTTATGATGTAGATCCCGAGGCGCATAAACTGACCCCTCTCCCCGACGTGAAAGTGGGCGAGGTCAAGTTGCGCATTGGCGATCAAGATTACCCCCACAGCGTCATTTATGGTGCGGATGATAGCCAGCCGGTACTGGGCAGTTGGACGGTTCGCGGGTTCGTCTTCGATGCCGACGAACCGAACCAGCGCGTCATCCCCAGCCAGTTAATCTACTGCTGACAACGTTCCAGCGAACCAAGCCACTTAACCATGACCTTAGTTGAAAAATACGCCCTGCTCCCTGAGGAGATCGACCGCCAGAGCCTCGTCATGGTGGCCGACAGCCTGCGTGGCGACGCGGAGGCTGCCGGTCTGCCGGAAGCGGAACGCTATGTCCTGCATCGCATCGTTCGCGCCGAGGGCGACCCCGACATCGCCGCCGACGTGCGCTTCAGCGATGGAGCCGTGGACGCGGCCCTGGCCTCTTTGCGCGACGTTCGCCGCGTGGTAACCGACGTCCGCATGGTGCAGGTGGGGATCTCCCGGGCTGCGCTGGCCAGGCGGGAAGTGGAAACCGCCTGCCTGATCGACGCGCCCGAAGTCGCCGAACGCGCCCGCCGCGAGGGCACAACCCGCAGCGTGGCCGCCGTGCGCGAACTGGCCCCGCTGATGGACGGCGCGGTGCTGGCCATCGGCAACGCGCCAACCGCCCTGCTGGCTCTGCTGGACCTGATCGACGAAGGACGGGTATCCCCAGCCGCCGTGATCGGGATGCCCGTGGGTTTCGTTGCCTGCCCCGAATCCAAGGCCGAACTGGCCGCCAGAAAAGTGCCGCACATCACCATCCTGGGACGACGCGGGGGCAGCTCAGCCGCTGCTGCGACCGTGAACGCCCTGCTGGACCTGCTGGAGGACTGAGCCGCAATGCCCGACGCCAACGATACCAACAATGGGTCCGGCAACGGGTCCGGAGGCTGGGGCGTGGTGCTGCTGTGCCACGGCAGCCAACGCGGCGCCAGTCGCGACGAGTGCTCCTGCGCCTGGGCGGCCGACGGCCCCCGATTCCCCGCCTGGTGCCTGGGTTGCCCCAACACCCCGGTGGGGCTGCGCGAGGCGGCCCGCCGCCTGACCGATTCCCTCGCCGCCGACGCGGAGCAGGTCATCGTGTCCTGCCTGGAGTTCCTGCCGCCCCATCCGCCGGAAGCCGTTTCCATCCTGGCGGACGCCGGGCTGAACCGCGTGGTGATCGCGCCCTACCTACTCGGCAACGGCAAGCACGCCACCCTCGAAATGGAAGAGGTCCTCGAAGACATCGCGTCGAAATCGCCCGGCGTGGAACTCCGGCTGGCCGATGGCCTGGGCGCGGACATCCGCATCGCCGAGCTGGTGCGGGAGCGCATCGCGGCCTTGCCCCAGGCGGTGCGGGAACCGGCCGACGGTGGCCCGGTGGGCATATTGCTGGTCAAGGCCGGCACTCAGACCCGGTACGACGATTGCCTCTGGCTGAAGGAGCTGGGCGGCTGGGTTGAGCGCGATTTGGGTCACGGCTACGCGGTGGAGGTGGCCCAGTCCCACTACGGCGATCCGACCATGGAACACGCCGCCGCCGAGCTGGTCGGCCAAAGGGGCGTGAGCAGCATCATCTGCGTACCCTACGTTTTCTTTCCCGGGATGATTTTGCGTCGCAACGTGCTGGGAACCATGCGTCAGCTCCAGGAGGCCTATCCCGACGTTGTCATGTCGGTGGCGCCGCCTCTCGGAGTGGACGACCGCCTGGTAGCGGTCGCCAGCGATCGGGTTCGGGAGGCGCAGACGCGGGTATCCTGAGGCGCAGCTCCGGTCGATAAGGTAGAATTGAACAACGGAAGCTGACCACAGCCGGGCGTGCGATCAAATTCATGAACGAACCCGAACAGATCACCAACGAGTCCGAGCGTCCCGAGAGCGACTACTCGCGTCCCACCAAGCGCGACCCCAAAGGGATGCGTACCGGCTACACCACCGGCACCACGGCGGCGGCGGCCGCCAAGGCTGCGGTAATCCTGATGCTGTCCGGGAAAGCCCCCGACGAAGTATCCGTACCGCTGCCCGGTGGACAGGGTAGGGCCGCTTTCGAGGTCCACCGCAGTTGGCCCATGGAGCCCGAGGAAGGCGTCCGCTGCTCCGCCATCAAGGACGGCGGCGACGACCCTGATGTCACCCACGGCGCGGAGATCATCGTCGGCGTGTGGCGGTTACCAGACGGCAACAAGGGGCTCCAGATCACCGGCGGCCCGGGCGTGGGTACGGTTACCCGGCCCGGCACCGGTATCGAGGTTGGCGACGTTGCGGTCACGCGAGTGCCGCGCCGCATGATGGCCGACGCCGTGGCCGAGGGTTTGGTCGAATGCGGCTGGCCGGCCGAAACCGGGGTCCGCGCGCGCATCTCCGTGCCCGGCGGCGAGGAAATCGCCAAGCAGACCACCAACGCCAGGCTCGGCGTGCTCAACGGCATCAGCATTCTCGGCAGCACGGGCGTGGTGCAGCCCTTCAGCACGGCAGCATGGCGCGCCAGCGTACACCTGGCCATCGACGTGGCATACGCCAACGGTCTGGACCATCTGGTATTGTCCACCGGCACCCGCAGCGAGGAATACACCCGCCAGCTGCTGGATCTGCCCGACATGGCCTACATCGAGGCCGGCATCTTCTCCGGCCCCTCCATGAAACGCTGCGTCAACAAGGGCATCAAGCGCGTGGCCCACGTGGGCATGGTGGGCAAGTTCTCTAAGATGGCCATGGGCTATTTCGTGACCCATGTCGCTGGCAACCAGGTGGATACCGGCTTCCTCGCCGGCCTCGCCGGCCAATGCGGCGCGTCCGCTGATCTCCAGGCCGAGATGGCCGATGCCGCCAGCGGCCGGCACTTCCAGGAACTGGCCCAGGAGCATGACGTCATGGGCGTGTTCCCCCTGATGTGCCAGATGGTCTGTTCCGAAGCGCAGAAATACCTGGGCCAGGACCCGGACACGGATGAAAGCGACGCGATCATCGTTGACGCCCTGTGCTTCGACTTCGAAGGCAACCTGCTGGGATCCGCGAGCACGTCGCCGGACGGCATCCCGATGCGCTCCGCGTCGGCAACGGTGGCCGATGGTCAGGGCTAACCCGCCGGTGGAAACCGCGCCGGCCGTGGGTCGGGCGCTAGGCCTGTCCGACGACGCGCTTGAGCAGCGCCGTCCGCTGCGGGGCCAGATCACCAAGTCCGAGGTGCGGGCGGTGAGCCTGTATGTCCTGCAACTGCGCCCCGACAGCCTGGTCTGGGACATCGGGGCTGGCACCGGCTCCGTCGCCGTGGAATCGGCCCGCATCGCGCTGCGCGGCAGCGTGTACGCGATAGACAAGGACGCCGACAGCGCGGACCTGCTTCGGAACAACGTCGCCCGCTACGGCGATGGCCGCGTCTCCGTGGTCATCGGTACGGCTCCCGATGCCCTGGCCGACCTGCCAGATCCGGACGCGGTATTCATCGGAGGCGGCGGGGCCGCCATGCCGGCAATACTGGACACAGTGTTCCGCCGCCTGCGCCCCGACGGACGGGTCGTAGCCAATTTCGCCGTCATGGAACGCGCCAACGCCACCTACCAGGCTTTGCGGGCCGCCGGCATGTCACCGGAAATGACGATGGTTTCCGCCGCCCGAGGCCGGGAACTGCCCGATGGCGCGCTGCGGCTCGAAGCGATGAACCCGGTGTTCGTAGTATGGGGGCAGAAATAATGACCACACCCTCTCAGCCGGGACGCCTCTACGGAGTTGGCGTCGGCCCTGGAGATCCGGAACTGCTGACCGTGAAGGCGCAGCGGGTGCTCCAGTCCGTCCCCGTTATCTGGGTGCCCCAGGCCGGGATCAGTTCTGAGAGTTATGCCTACACCATCATCAGGGGCATCATCGACGAGGAACGGCAGGAAGTCGTGCGGGCCAAGTTCCCCACCAACGACGAGGACGCGGCCGGTGAGGTCTGGCGAGGCGCCGCTCGCGACCTTGCAGCCCGCCTGGAAGCGGGCAGCGACGTGGCCTTCATCACCGAAGGCGACCCGATGCTGTACAGCACCTTCGCCTACGTTCTGGAGACAATCCAGGAGGAATACCCTCACCTTCCGGTCGAGGTTGTGCCCGGCGTATCGTCGGTCATGGCCGCTGCCGCGTCGGCGGCGGCTCCGCTGGTCCACCACGGGCAACGCCTGGCCATCCTGCCGGCCGTGTATGGCATCGACGACCTGCGCGAAGCCATCGCCCTCTACGACACCATCGTCCTGATGAAGGTCAATCGGACCTTGCTGGACGCCCTGGCCAACCTGGAACGGCTGGGCCTGGCCGGCCGCACCATCTACGTCCGGCGTGCCACCACCGAAAGCGAACGCGTCGTACGCAACATCCAGGAACTGTCCGCCGAGGACCTTGACTACTTCTCACTACTCATCATCCGGCGCTGACGAGCCCGACACCACGGAGGCATGACCACATGGCGAACGACGGCAAGGTCTACATCATCGGCGCCGGGCCGGGGGACCCCGAACTCCTCACCTTGAAGGCCAAGCGCATCATCGACGGCGCGGATGTGATCATCTACGCCGACTCGCTGGTGCCTGAAGAGATCGCCGGGTTCGCAAAGCCTGGCGCGATCGTCTATGGCAGCAAGGAGATGGCCCTGCCCGAGATCATGGAGGTCACGCTGCAGGCCGTATCCGAGGGCAAGACCGTGGCCCGTATCCAGAGCGGCGACCCGTCGTTGTACGGCGCAACCCTGGAGCAGATGCGGATCCTGGAGCGTGAAAGGGTTGACTACGAGATCATCCCCGGCGTGAGCGCCGCCTTTGCCGCCGCCGCCGTCCTCAAGGCCGAGCTGACCGTGCCCGAGGTCTCCCAGACGGTGATTATGACCCGCGCCGAAGGACGCGTCGCCATGCCGGAGGGCGAGAGCCTGATCGACCTGGCCCGCCACGGCAGCACCCTGGTCATCTTCCTCAGCGTCACCCGCATGTTCCGCATCGCGAACCAACTTCAGGAAGCTGGGTATCCGGCCGATACGCCCGTCGCGGTGGCGTACCGCGTGGGTTGGCCCGATCAGCAGATCATACGCGGCACGCTCACCGACATCGCCGAGAAGGTGCGCGACGCCAAGATCACCCTCCAAGCCCTGATCATCGTCGGCAAGGCGGTGGACCCCAACCTGCTGGATCCTGCGTCCGACGAACGGGTGGCCGTTTCCCACCTCTACTCCGACGAGTACACCCATCTCTACCGCCGCGCCGGACAGGGCGACCACGCGGCTGCCGACCGGACCGAGCTCTACGAGGCCGGCGGTTACGAGGTCCAACCGGAACGCGCGGTCCACACGTCTACCGGCGACGACTAACCGGTGACTGGCATGCCCGATCCGGACGCCGCCTCGAACCAAACCGCCATTATCGCGGTGTCCCGGCCGGGTGCGGTTCTGGCCCGTCGGTTGGCGGCGTCCATGAGCGACGCCGCGCTGTATCTGGAGCGGCGAACCGGCGAGGATTCGTCGGCCGGCATTGAGGGTCATCAGTATTACGATCTGCCCCTGCGGCCGGTGATCCAGGACCTGTTCACCCGGTACGGAGCGTTGGTGGTCTTCCTGCCCGTTGGCGCCGCCGTCCGCCTGCTCGCCCCCGTGCTAGGCAGCAAACGGCAGGACCCGGCGGTGGTATGCGTCGACGATGCCGGCCGTTACGCGGTCAGCGTGCTCTCCGGCCACGTCGGGGGCGCGGATGCGCTGGCGCACCGGGTTGCGGACGCCATCGGAGCACGGGCCATCGTCACCTCCGCATCCGACGCCCTGGCGGTCACCGCCATCGACCTCGTGGGTCGTGACGCGGGGTGGCGCGTTGAAGCATCCCCAACCGACCTCACCCGGGCGGCAGCGGCCGTGGTCAACGGCGATCCGGTGGCCCTGTGGCTGGATCCCGAAACGGGAGCCGCGTGGCCCGATGGCACCCCGTTGTCGGAGAACATATTCCCAGTAGCCAGCCTCAGCGACTTGCGGGATCCCGGCTACACCGCAGTCCTCATCGTGTCTGATCGCCTCTTGGACATTGAGACCGGTCGCCCGCTGATAACCTACCGCCCGCCTACGCTGGTGGCGGGCGTGGGCTGCCGCCGCGGCGTGGCGGAAGACCACCTGCGCGGGTTGTTGCAGGACACGTTACGGACGAACAGGTTGGCAATACGCAGCCTCAAGCAACTGGCCACCGCCGACATCAAGGCCGACGAAGCCGGCATAATCGCTCTGGCCGAGACCCTCGACGTGAACGTGGCGATCTACGATGCTGTCCAGTTAAATGCGGTTCCGGCAAACCAGCCCAATCCGGCGGGAACAGCCGCCGGCCTCCACCGGCCCACGCCATCCGCCGCGCACGACCTGCTCGGCGTATTCGGCGTCGCCGAGCCGGCCGCCATGCTGGCCTCGGGAGCAGACGGGGTCATCGTACCCCGGACCAAGTCCGACCGTGCTACCATTGCTGTAGCGCGCATCCCGTCGGCGAAGGGAAATGCGCCGGAGCTAGCGGCAATGGACGAACCGGAAACTGTGGCGCTGGGAGAGGCTCTGCTGGCAGCCGCCCAGCGGGAAATCGGCAAAGGCAACCTGCACGAAGGCGCGGGGCTGGTCTGGGAGGCCACTATGGAAGCGTTGGCGGCGGCCGCTGAGCGCTGTGGTCGGCCATGCCGCAACCGGGACGAAGCCTTGGCGTTCGTCAATTACCTGGACGACACCGCCGCCGACCCTGCCGATGAGATCTACACCCACCGCAATTTGGCAGCCTTCTCCGTAGCGGACTCTTACCGTGAGGAATACCGCGGCGAGGCGAGCTCGCTCGGCGACCCTGAGCTTCGATGGGATTCCGACGATTTCGCGACGCGACTTCAATCGGTTCGCCGTTTCGTCAGGTCACTGAACGAACGTACCGCCGGCAGCCGGGCTCCGTGACTGGCGAAGCGCACTATGCGACCGCGGAAACGCTGTTGAATGTGTCCGGGGAGATGCGCAGCGAGCCTCAAACCACGCTGATCGCCGCAGAATTGGTGTGGGGAGCTACCGTCCATGCTTGCGCCGCCATCGCCCATCGTGCCGGTCGCAGACCGTCGCACCCACTGCAACGGAGACAGATGGAGAGGTTGTTAGCATTTGCACTCGCAGACCCAACCACCCTGAGCGCCCTGGAAGACGGGATGCACGTGGCCCAACAACGGCTGCACAATCATTTTTACACCGGCCGGCTTGGCGGTGACGAACTGGCGCGCTATCTGCAAATCGGCGTCGAGCACGTGAGAAGCCTGTTGCAAATCGCGCAACACCCGTGACATCACGGCACTGAACAAATTTGGCATCGGTCGATTGGAAGGACGATGAACTCTGGAAAACTCTACCTCGTCGGTCTCGGGCCCGGTGACGCCGGCCACCTGACGCCGGCCGCCGCCGCCGCTATCGCCGACAGCGATGAGTTGGTCGGCTACCACTATTACATCGAGCAGGTGGCGGAACCGGCCGCCGGCAAGACGCTGCACAGCATGGAACTGGGTCAGGAACTGGAACGCGCGGCCCTGGCCGTGGACATTGCCTACTCGGGCAAAACGGTGGCGGTGGTCTCGTCCGGCGACGCCGGCATTTACGGCATGGCCGGGCCCGTGTACCGCGTCCTCACCGACCGCGACTGGGACGGCGCCGAACCCGAAGTGGAGTCGGTGCCCGGGGTGTCCGCCCTGCAATCGGCGGCCGCGCTCCTCGGCTCACCCCTGATGCAGGACTTTTGCGCCATCAGCCTCAGCAACCTGCTCACCCCGTGGGAGCAGATCCGACGCCGACTGGAGGCCGCCGCCGCCGGCGATTTCGTGGCCGCGCTCTATAATCCGCGCAGCCGTCGGAGGACCAGCCAGCTCGACGAGGCTCGCGAGATCTTCCTGGGGCATCGGGCTCCCGGCACCCCGGTGGGCATCGTCCGGCACGCCTACCGGCCCGAGCAGGCCGTCGCCCTGGCTGATCTCGGGGGGCTGGACGGCGCCGCCCTGGGCGTCGACATGTTCACCACCGTGGTCATCGGCAACTCCAACACCTATGTTCACAACGGGCGCATGGTCACCCCCCGGGGATACGAGGTGAAACAGTAGCCGTTGCGCCGCCGCCCGGGCCAACGGCGGGTCGGACTCCGATACTGTTATACTGCCGCGAACCCACCCTTCAGGAGGATCCACCGTGGCAGTGATACGTGCGAACCCGGTCAAAGACAAGTTGCGGCAGGGCCAGCCAGCCACCTGCATCTCCGGCCTGATGACCAGCGAGATCATCGACTTTTTGGGCCCGCTCGGGTTCGACTCCGCCTGGATGGAGTGCGAGCACGGCCCGGTGGACTGGGAAGCCCTGGGCGACATGACTCGTTCCTGCGACTTGTGGGGCATGGCCTCCGTCACCCGGTGCAATGCCAACGATGCCGCGCTGATTACCCGCACCCTGGACCGCGGCTCCATGGGCGTAGTCCTGCCCCACGTCAACACCCGCGAGGAGGCGGAGGCTGCGGTTGGCGCGGCAAAGTTCGCCCCCCTGGGCTACCGCGGCATGTTCGGCGGCCGGCAGTCCTACGGCGTGCCCGACTACGTTCACCGCGCCAACGATCAGACCCTGGTAGTCGTTCTGATTGAAGAAGTTGCCGCGCTGGACAACCTGGATGACATCCTGAAGGTTGACGGCGTCGACGTGTTCTTCGTCGCCCCCACCGACCTGTCCCAGACCATGGGCCACATCGGCAACGTCGGTCACCCCGAGGTCCAGTCTGCCATTGACGACGCCATCGCCCGCATCGTCAACGCGGGACGCACCGCCGGCACGCTGGTCAATGACGACAACGTTGCCTCCTACGTGGAGAAGGGCGCCCGCTTCCTCATGACTTCGTGGAACGCCTGGGTCACCCGCGGCAGCTCCGGGTTCCTGGGCCGGATACCGTAACCGGCAGCAATCGGGGCGGGTCATGGACCCGCCCCTGGCTTATTTCGGGCTCAACGCCGCCGGTTACTGCGTGGCGTTGGCGATGGCCTCCGCGATGGCCTCCGCCCTCCGCTCGCCACCGTGGTCGACATCCCAGTCCCACAGGTCGGCGTGAAAACCTGACAGGCTCTCCGAAAGGGTGTTGATGAAGTTGCGGACGCCCCGGCCGTGGAACTTGCCGCGGAGCGTGCACACGCCGATGTTGGCCGACGGGAAGATATGGTCCAGGCGCACCACGCCCAGCCGGTCGTGGTCCTCCGGATGCAGGGTGAAGTCGCTGACAATGGCGATCCCCATGCCTATCGCCACATAGCGCTTGATCATCTCCGTGTTGTCCATCTCCAGGACGACGTCGTAGCTGACGCCGCTCTCCCGGAGTTTCTGCTCCACCCGCCGCCGGCTGAGGCTTTCTGGGCTGTTCAGGATCAGCGGGAACTTCGCCATGTCTTCAATTGCTATGGGACTGCGGTGCAGCAACTCGTGGCTGGGCTCGGTGATCAGGACCACGTTGTAGTCGAAAAGCTCGGAGAACTCCAGCGACGCGTCATCGGAGGGTGGTGCGGAGCACAGGGCCAGGTCCACCTCCCCCGACTTCACCAGCTGGATCAGGTTGGCGTACGAGCGGGCGACCAAGCGCATCTTCACATCCGGGTAGCGAGCACGGAACTGCCGGATCGGCCTCGGCATGTGGTAGGACACGATGTCCGGATAGGCGCCGACCACGAAGGAGCCCCGTCCTTCCGAGTAGTCCATCTGCGTCTTCAAGGTGTCGATGGACTCCACGATGGGCGTGACCAGCTCGTAGAAGAGCGTGCCCTCCGAGGTGAGCTGTATGGGCCGCTTGATGCGGTCAAAGAGGGTAATGCCGAATTCACTCTCCAGTTTCCGCAGGTGGGTGGTAACCGTGGGCTGCCCCAGTTCCAGCTTTCTCGCCGCCTTGGAAACGCTTCGCAACCTGGCGACATGGAAAAAGCTGATAATCTCTCGCAGTTCCATTGACACTACACCTTGATAAATCGCGTGTTGCGACGGAACGATTCCGCAATATGATCGATATACTATATCAACGAAGCGGATAATGCAAACCCATAACTGTTGTAAACTTTGGGCGCGCCCGCACCTCCGGGCCGGGGTTGACCGCCGCCTCCTTTTGGCAGCCCGGCAGATCCGCCTCACCGACCTCCTGCCCCACGCGGCGCCCCCGAGTTCGGACACGGGACCGAAGCCGGAGACAACCGGCTTCTTCTGCTGCGGGGCCGTATCGCCGCCGGGAACTTGACCCCGGATGGCCCGAGGACGGCGTACTCCGCTGCGCGTAAACCCTGGAAACGTATCGCCTGAGGCGATAGCAATACATGGGCCGTATGCCTTGACAAAATATCAGGACAAACCGCAGAATACGCCGCACTAGCGGGCAGTCGATGGGCCGTTCCGGTCGTCGCGTTGGCGGACATTCGACCACGATTTATCGCCCGTGGCCGAGGTAGTCTCATGGCATTCATAATCACACAACCTTGCGAGGGAGTGAAGGACGCCTCCTGCGTCGACGTTTGCCCCGTGGATTGCATTCATTCCGACGACGACGCGCCGATGTACTACATCAATCCCGACGACTGCATCGACTGCGCCTACTGCGTTGCGGTATGCCCGGTTCAGGCCATATTTGACGAGTTCACCGTTCCGGCCAACATGCGGGAGTACATCCGCACGAACCGACTCTACTTCTCGTAGCCCCGCCCGATCCCGCAGTTGGTGACCACTATGGCCCATTTTCTAACCGACGCTGATGTGGACCGGTGTGTCGGTCTCCCCCAAATGCTGCCGGCCATCGAGTCGATGATGGCAAACTACGGACGCGGGGACGCCGCCAACCTGACCAGGCGGAAGATCTTCTCCCCTGACGGTTACCTCGCGGTCATGGGCGGCGGCCTGTTCTACGACGGCGTGTTCGGTGTCAAGACCTTCACTTTCACCGCCAACGGCTATTCGTTCCAGGTGAGCCTTTACGACGCCACGTCGGGGCGTCTGCTGCTCTATACCCAGGCCAATCGCCTGGGCCAGCTGCGAACCGGGGCGACCACGGGGGCGACCCTCCGGCTGCTCGCCAACACCCGGGTCCCGCGCCTCGGCGTCATTGGCACCGGCAACCAGGCCGGCGATCAATTGCGCGCCGCCTGCGCCGTGTGTGACGTCGGTGAGATCTACGCCTACAGCCGGAACGCAGAACGCCGGCAGGCGTTCGCAACCCGCATGGCCGCCGAGCTGGACCGTCCGGTTATCGCCGCGGACACGAACCGGGACGCGGTGGCCGATTGCGCCGTGGTCATCGGCATCGCTCCGGCAGCAACCCCGGTCGTAGAGGGCGAATGGTTGGCGGATGGCGCTACGGTGATCGGAGCCGGGCCAACCACCCCCCGCAGTCACGAGGTGGACGCCGCAGTGTTGACCCGGGCCAGCCGGTTATTCGTCGACTCCCTGGAACAGGCCCCGCTGGAGTGCGGCGACATCAACGCGGCTGTCGACCGGGGGCTGGTGCGCTGGAGCCAGTTCCATGAGGTGCGCCACGTGGCGGCCGGAGTAGTCCCCGGCCGGGCCGAGTCTGACGGGATCATCTACTGCAAGCTGATGGGCACCGGCTTGGCCGACGTCGCCGCCGCCAAGCTGGCCTTGGAACGCGCCCAGGAACTCGAAATCGGCGTCCAGATTGACTGGTAGCGCTTTCTCCAGTCGCTCGGTGCAACCTGGGGTTAGCCCCACGCGCACCCACCCACTCGCCTTGAATCTGCCGTTGCGAACGAAGCGCGGCAATCCCTCTCGCCTCCAATCTGTCATTGCGAGCGAAGCGCGGCAATCCCGTCGACCCAATGGGGCCTCTCGTGAGGGGGGTTACCCGGACATCGCCAGGTATTCGTCCGTGGTCAGTACGCTGAAGTTGTCCACCCCGGTCAGCATGCTCTCCATGGCTGCCCGGGCCGTGTCCAGTGACGTGAAGCACGGGATGCGCCGCTCCACCGCGGCCCTGCGGATGTAGAACCCGTCCCGCATCACCGACGAGTCGCCCGACAGGGTGTTGACCACCGCGCCGACGGTGCCGTCGTTGATCACGTCCAGCACGTCGGGAGAGCCCTGACCAATCCGCTTGGTTATGGTCGTTACGGGCAGGTCCATCGCGGTGATCATCGCCGCGGTGCCCTCGGTGGCGTACAACCGGCAGCCGGCGTCCGCCAGCCCGCGAATCAGGGGCAACGAGTCGGCTTTGGACTGGTCCGAGATGCTGAGCAGCACGCCCATCCCCGGCGACAGGTCGATGCTGGCCGCCTGCAACGCCTTGGTCAGCGCGCCCGTGAAGTCCCGGTCAATGCCCATCACCTCGCCGGTCGACTTCATCTCCGGCCCCATGTACCAGTCCACGCCGACAAGCTTGGACATGGAGAACACCGGAGCCTTGATGCCCACCAGTTTCTGGCGTGGCCAGAGGCCGCCCGCGTATCCCATGTCTGACAACTTGCCGCCCAGCATCACCCGGGTCGCCAGGTTGGCCACCGGCACGCCCGTCACCTTGGATATGAACGGTATGGTACGGCTGCCCCTCGGGTTGACCTCCAGCACGTACACGGTGGTGTCATTCGCCTCGTCCGACGGGCTGACGCTGGGGCTCCGGTAGGCGTTGCCGCCCTGCAGCACGAATTGGATGTTCATCAACCCGCGCACGCCCAGGGCCAGACCGATGCGGGTGGTGTAGTCCACCAGCGTGTTCACTTCAGCCTCGGTAAGGTTCAGGCCGGGATAGATGGCCATGGAGTCGCCGCTATGGACGCCGGCCCGCTCCACGTGCTCCATGATGCCGGGGATGAGCACCCGCTCGCCGTCGCAGATGGCGTCCACCTCACACTCGCGGCCCTCCATGTAGTGGTCCACCAGAACCTCGCGCTCCGGCGTCACCTCCGTGGCGATGGTCAGGTAGCGGATCAACTCCGTGGCGTTACGCACGATTTCCATGGCGCGTCCGCCCAGGACGTAGCTCGGCCGCACCACCACCGGGTACCCGATGCGCTGGGCCACGCGCAGCGCCTGGTCCACGGACTGTACCGTGCCCCCCGGCGGCTGTGGAACGCCCAGGTTGACCAGGAACCGTTCAAACTTCTGCCGGTCGCTGGCGATGTCGATGGCCTCCGCGCTGGAGCCCAGGATGGGCAGGCCGACGGCGGCCAGGGACTGGGACAGGTTGATGGCGGTCTGTCCGCCGAATTGCACCAGGCTGGGCGGCGGGTCGTCGTCCGTCGTTTCGTTGTCGATGATGTCCCGAACAGCCTCCTCGTCCAATGGCTCGAAGTAGAGACGGTCGCTGGTATCGAAATCTGTCGACACCGTTTCGGGGTTGGAGTTGACCATGATGCTGGACACCCCCTCCTGCGAGAGGGCCCACGCCGCGTGCACGCTGCAATAGTCAAACTCGATGCCCTGCCCGATACGTATCGGGCCGCTGCCAATGACGATGGCCTTGGGGCCTTCCAGTGGCGGCGCCTCGTTTTCAGTATCGTACGAGCTGTAGTAGTAGGGCGTCGCCGCCTCGAATTCCGCCGCGCAGGTGTCCACCATCTTGAAAACCGGCTTTATCCCGTGCTGCAGGCGCAACTGCCGCACCTGTTCCGGCAGCAGTCCGGATAGGGTGGAAATCTCCACGTCGGAGAACCCCAGCCGCTTGGACGCCAGCAGGAGGGGCGGCGTCAGCGGGTTCCCCAACAGCCGCCGTTCCTGGTCGACAATGCGTTCCAGGGCGGCGATGAACCACGGGTCGATGCTAGTGTGCCCCACCAGCTGATCGCGGGACACCCCCCGGCGCAGGGCTGCCGTCAGCGCCCACAGTCGCAGGTCGTTGGGATCCAGGGGCAGCGTATCCAGCAGGTGTTGGTAGCCGTCGCGGATGCTCAGGCTGCGCCATTCCTGGGCTTCCCAGAGCAAGGACGAGTTGGATTGTTCCAGGGCCCGCGTGGCCTTTTGCAGCGCCGCCTCGAAGCTGCGGTCGATTGCCATGACCTCACCGGTGGCCTTCATCTGGGTGGTCACGTGGCGGTCGCCGTCGGGGAACTTGTCGAAGGGCCAGCGGGGGATCTTCACCACGCAGTAGTCCAGCGCCGGCTCGAAGGCCGCGCCGGTGCTGCCGGTAACCTCGTTGGGAATTTCGTCCAGGCGCCGGCCCACGGCGATCTTCGCCGACACCCGCGCGATGGGATAACCTGTCGCCTTGCTCGCCAAAGCCGAGGAGCGGCTGACCCTGGGGTTCACCTCGATGACGTAGTAGTCCGAATCGGCGTCCCAGTCGCTAGGCCGGTTCCGCATGGCGTCGGGATGCGGCCGCAGCGCCAACTGAATGTTGCACCCGCCTTCGATGCCCAGGCCCCGGATGATCTTCAGGCTGGCCGTCCGGAGCATCTGGTACTCCTTGTCGGTCAGCGTCTGGCTGGGGGCGACCACGATGCTGTCGCCGGTATGCGCTCCCATGGGGTCCAAGTTCTCCATGTTGCACACGGTGATGCAATTGTCGGCGCCGTCGCGGATGACCTCGTATTCGATCTCCTTCCAGCCCACCAGCGAGCGTTCCAGCAGCACCTGGGTGATCGGGCTGGCGGCCAGTCCGCTCTCAACCGTTGCCAGGAACTCCTCCTCGGTGTTTGCGATGCCGCCCCCGGTGCCGCCCAGCGTGTAAGCCGGCCGCACCACCAGCGGCAACCCCGCCTCGGCCTTGTACGCCTGCGCCTCGGCCATGGTGAAGACGGTGTGGTTGGGTGGCATGGGCTCGCCAATATCGGTCAAAAACTGGCGGAAGAAGTCCCGGTCCTCGGCCTTGCGGATGGTCTCCAGCGGCGTTCCCAGCAGCCGCACGTCGTAGCGGTCCAGCACCCCGGCGTCGGCCAGGGCAACGGCCAGGTTCAGGCCGGTTTGTCCTCCTAGGGTGGGCAGAACTCCGTCGGGTCGCTCCTGGGCGATGATGCGTTCCAGCACCGGCACGGTGAGCGGCTCGATGTATACGCGGTCGGCGACGTCCCGGTCGGTCATGATGGTGGCCGGATTCGAGTTGACCAGGACCGTGACCACACCTTCTTCGCGAAGGGCTTTGCACGCCTGCGTGCCGGCATAGTCGAACTCGGCGGCCTGCCCGATTATGATAGGGCCAGATCCGATGACCAGTACCTTGCGGGGTTGTTGTGGAGCGTCAGTCAATGCAGTGTCCTCTGTGGGTTCGCAGGGTCGTTGTCGTCCAATCTGCGGTTCAGTCGGCCGTGATCGATCTCATTCCTAAGAACCGGCAACCTAGTCGCTCGGTTCGCGCAATACTGGCGCTCAGAGCGGCAGTCTGCATGGATACCAGAAAGGAGCCATCGGGGGACGCGCCAAGGCTTCGCAACTTTGCTTCGATACTTGCCGCCCTACGCTGCATGAGCGCGAAGTAGGAACATTGCAAGACGAGAGTGCAAGCGAATACCACGAAAAACCCGGCGGCTCCAACCAGATAGGCCCGGTAGTCGTAACCTTCGACCTGGGCGGTTAGGGTCGCCAACACTAGGCCAGTGATCATTGCTCCGCAACAAAATATAGTGAGGTAGAAACTGTGGCCTACCGCTCGAGCGCCAACACCGACGCCTTTGCTGTCGTTTGGTTTCCGCGCTTGGGTTTCTACGCCGGAAGAATTCGGAGGTTCGATGATATCCAGCCGGTCGACGATAGCCGTCATCCAGACCGCGTAGCCACGGATTAGCAATCGGTACAGGAGAACTGCCAACCATGGACCCACGGAGAGCGAAAGGAAATCGCATATCCCCACCGCCGTAGCCAAGTCCACGGATTCGTCCAAATAGAGCGCGCCGTGGACCAGACCAACCAGGGCAGCAGGCGCTACTCCCCATTTGGTAGGAGCGACCATTCTCATCAGCGGTATCCGCGCACGCTGCAACATGGCGTCAATTCCCAATACGCCTCAAAAAAGTTCTGGCAGCCACCACGGCTTCCCACGTTACGATAACCGCGCCCGTGATTGCCCAAACTACGGCACACCCTACCAATGTTACGTCCAGCACAAAAGTAATGACGTTGTGAGTACGTGTCCCGGCGTCAATTGAAAACCCGATGATCCATTCCAGCAACAGACCGGATAGTACTAAAATCACTGCCATTGATAATGACGTTAGGAAAGTTAAAGCAGCTAGCCCGACACGGCGCAATGCTCCCGCAAGCTCTTCTGTCATCGGTTGATTCTACTACACCCTACTCACTAACCCGTTTCGCGCAACGCTCGCTGATTGGCTGAAAGGGCAGAGCCATTCAACGAGGCGATCCAAGACCTTTCCTACGGCTCTAACCGGTCATGAAAAACGGGGCATGGAGCCGGGCAGTTCCATGAGATTTCGCTCGGTGAGCGCGTTGATCATCTGGAAGATGAACGCGCCGAAGAACGCCCCCTCCGCATCGAAGTGGTCGAGGTCAATGCCGCCATCGGGCGTGCGCGGCGGGATGATGAAATCGGTGGCATCGGGGCCCGCGTTGATGGCGTGCACGAACCCCACGGGCTGGTCGCTGATCGCCTGGCTGGTGGCCGGGTCGGTCACCTTGACCGCCAGCTCCCAGCGTGCGCCCAACTGGCCCCGGCTCACCGCCGCCAGCACGTAGCCGTGCCCGTCGTGCGAGAACGTGGGCACCGTTTCTTCAAGCAGGCCCAGCGTCTCGTTCAAGCTGATGGGCAACTGGGCTTCGATGCCCTGTTCCAGCAGAAAGGCGGTAAATCCGGTCATGCGATGTACGCTCCAATCAGTCTCTTCAGTGACGGAATAGGATGAAGGCTAAACCACTCGCCCCGCCGGCTTCGCGTCGTCGACCATCGCCAGGAAGCGGTCGAACAGGTACTCGTTGTCCCTTGGGCCGGGCGACGCCTCGGAGTGGTACTGGATGGTGAACAGGGGCAGGTCCCGGTGCCGCAAACCCTCCACCGTGTAGTCGTTCAGGTTGATGTGGGACACCTCGAGCCCGGCGGGCAGGTTGTCGGCGGATACCGCGTAGCCGTGGTTCTGCGCCGTGATGTGCACCTGCTCAGAAATCAGGTCTTTCACCGGATGGTTGCCGCCCCGGTGTCCGAACTTGAGCTTGTAGGTCTCGGCGCCCAACGCGCGGGCGGCCAGCTGATGGCCCAGGCAGATGCCCATGATGGGTACCTGGCCGATGAGCTTGCCGAGATTGCTCACAATGTCGCCCAGCAGCACGGGGTCGCCCGGGCCGGGCGACAGCAGGACGCCGTTCGGTTGCATCGCCAGCATGTCCTCGGCCGGGGTGTAGGCCGGCACCGTGATCACCTCGCAGCCCCGGCTTTGCAACAGTCTTAGGATGTTGTACTTGACGCCAGCGTCGGTGACCAGGATGCGTCGAACGCCGGCTGGCGGTGGCGTTGTCGGGTAGCCCTCATGCTCACCGTTGTCCCAGGAGTAGACGCCCGGCGTCGTAACCGTGCTCACCAGGTCCAGGTCGTCATAGCGGGGTATCTCGGCCAGCCGGCGTAGGGCGTTGTCGGGTTCGTCCGCCGTTATGAGGCCGGTCATGACCCCCCGCGTACGCAACCGGCGCGTCAATGCCCGCGTGTCGATACCGCTGATGCCGGGGATATTGTATTCCCATAGGAAGGCGTCCAGGGTCATGTCGCTGGATGCGTGGCTGGGAAGGTCGCAGTGCTGACGCACGATCAGGCCCGACACTTGAATTCGCCGGGATTCAAAGTCCCGGCGGTTGATCCCATAGTTGCCCACCAACGGGTAGGTGAACGCCACCATCTGACCCGCGTAGGAGGGGTCGGTGAGTACCTCCTGGTAGCCGGTCATGGTGGTGTTGAAGACCACCTCTCCCCAACCGTCCCGCTGCGCGCCGAAGGATTCGCCGGTGAAGACGGAGCCGTCCTCCAGTGCCAGGTGTACCGGACGAGTCATGCACGTGCTCCTTGGTTCAACAGGGTTTCCTCCTCGAATACGATCTGGCCCGCCACCATCGTCGCGGCGACGCGCCCTTGCAGTTCCACGCCGTCCAGCGGGGTGTTGCGGCCCATGGACGCAAACTCGTTCACATCCACCGTCCAGCGCGCCTGCGGGTCGAAGATCACCAGGTCGGCGGGCGTTCCCGGCGACAGGGAAGCATACGGTGCAAATGCGTCGCCCAGCACCCGTGCGGGCCCCGCCGTCAGCCGCTCGATCATGGTGATCAAATCTATCGAACCCCGATGCACCGGCGCCATCAGCGTTCCCAGCGCCGTTTCCAGCACGCTGATCCCAAACGCGGCGTCGTTGTAGGTACACTCCTTGCTGGCCCGCTCGTGGGGCGCATGATCGGTGGCTACACAATCGATCGTGCCGTCCACCAGGCCGGCGAGACATGCCGCCACGTCTTCGTGACTCCGCAGCGGCGGGTACACCTTGGTGGTGGTGTCGTAGGCCATCGCGCCCGTGGCGTTGGCATCGCCCTTGCCGCCCAGCGCCCACTCGTCGGTCAGCCACACGTGATGGGGACAAACCTCGGCGGTGACTCTAATGCCGCGATCCTTCGCCTGCCGCACCATAGATACGCTGCCCGCCGAACTCAGGTGCGCCACGTGCAGTCGACCGCCGGTGAGTTCTGCCAGCGCGATGTCCCGCGCCACCATCGTCTCCTCGGCCACTGCGGGAATGCCGGCCAAGCCCAGTCGGCTGCTCACCCAGCCCTCGGCCATGACGCCGGCTGGACAGAGACCGTGGTCCTGGCAGTGGTTGCTGATGGGCGCGCCCAGGTCCCGGCTGTAGGTCAGGGCCAACCGCATCAGGGCCGCATCGTGCACGGGATCGCCGTCGTCACTGAACGCCACCACTCCGGCCGACGCCAGTTCCTCCATGTCCGCCAGTTCTCGCCCCGCACGACCGCGGCTGACGCATCCGATGGCGCGCACCCGCACCGGCGCATCGGCAGCCCGGCGCATCACCAGATCGACCACCGCCTCGTTATCGACGGGCGGGTCGGTGTTGGGCATCGCGCAGATGGTGGTGAACCCGCCTTTTGCCGCGGCAGCAGCCCCCGTTGCGATGGTCTCCTTGTACTCGTACCCCGGCTCCCGCAGGTGGGTGTGGATGTCGATGAAGCCCGGCGCAACGACCAAGCCAGAGGCGTCAATCACCCGTCCGTGTTCGCCAACCGACCCGACCGGAATATCGTCGGCCACCGCGCGGACCAGACCATTGCTGACCAGCACGTCGGCCACGGCCTCCCTCCCGTTGGCGGGATCGATTACCCGCCCGCCAGCGATCAGGATCGGTCCCATCTGGTCCAAAGCAACCATCGTCAGTCCCCACCCGATCCTGAGCCCACCAACTGGTACAGCAGCGCCATGCGGATGGCCACGCCGTTGGTCACCTGCTCCTCGATGAGCGAGCGTTCGCCGTGGGCCAGCGCGGTGCTAACCTCGATGCCCTCGTTCATCGGCCCCGGGTGCATCAGCAGCGCATCGGGGTTGGCCCTCGCCATGCGCGCGTCGTTCACCTGCCACCGGCGGATGTACTCGCGCAGGCTGGGGAAGAACCCGACCTTCTGCCGCTCCAGCTGCAACCGCAGCGCCATCACCAGGTCAGCTCCCTCGACGGCTGCGTCCAGGTCGGGCTGTACGGTCACGCTTGCCAACGGATTGTGCACCCCGTTGTCGCCGGGACCCCATCCCGCCGGTGTCAACGGATCAGGCAGCAGCGTGGGCGGTCCGCACAGCACCACATTGGCCCCCAACCTGGCGAAACCCCAAACGGCGGAACGCGCCACGCGGCTGTGCAACACGTCTCCCACGATCACCACCTTGCGCCCTGCCAGGTCGCCCAGGTGCTCGCGGGCGGTGTGCAGGTCCAGCAACCCCTGGGTTGGGTGGGCGTGCGCTCCGTCGCCGGCGTTGATGATGGACACGCGGTCCAGGGTACGCGCCAGGAAATGCGGCGCCCCGGAATGCGGATGACGGACCACGATGGCGTCGACGCCCATGGCCTGCAGCGTGAGGCCCGTGTTCAACAGCGACTCGCCCTTCTCCACGCTGCTGGCCGTGGAGGTCATGTTGATCACGTCGGCGCTGAGGATCTTGCCCGCCTCCTCGAAGGAGATGCGGGTACGGGTGCTCGCCTCGTAGAACAGGGTCACGACGACCTTGCCCCGCAGCGTGGGCACCTTCTTGACGTCGCGGGACAGCACCTCGCGCATGGCCGCCGCGTCATCCAGCACGGCGGTGATTTCCTCCGCCGTGAAATCGTCCAGGTCCAGCACATGGCGACGGCGGCCACTGCCGCCTGGGGGCAGCCCTCGCGCGGCAGTGGGCTCGGTTTTCGCCCGTGTAGCCATCAGTCCACCCACCGGTCCAGGATGCACACGTCGTCGACACCATCCGTCTCGAACAGGCGTACCCGCACCAGTTCCGACTGCCGGGTGGGAATGTTCTTGCCTACGAAGTCGGCGCGGACGGGCAGTTCGCGATGCCCCCGGTCCACCAGCGCGACCAACTGGATGCGCAGAGGCCGGCCCAGGTCGCTGATCGCGTCCATGGCGGCGCGGACGGTTCGCCCCGTGTAGAGCACGTCGTCGGCCAGCACCACGGTGCGTCCGGCAACGTCCACCGGCATCGTGGTGGTGCGGACCCGCATCCGCGGCCGCTCGGAAAGATCATCGCGGTACAGGTTAATGTCCAGGTGTCCCACCGGCACGGCCACGCCTTCGGAGTCGTTGATGTGCCCCGCGAGCCGTTCCGCGATGGGTACGCCGCGAGTACGGATGCCGGCCAGCAGCAGGCCCTCGGCGCCGTGGTTGCGCTCCAGGATCTCGTGGTGCATGCGCGTCAGCGCCCGCCGCATTTCGTCGGCGTCCATGACCTGCCGGCCGACGGCGTTGGCCTCGTCGATGCCGGCCGGCGTTATGATTTCACTGCGGGTGGTAATAAAAAATCCCCTGCCTGTCTGCCGTAATCCGGCGGGCCAGCGGGGGTTGCGTCAAAATCCGGAGCGTTACCCTGCGGTAAACCGGCTCCGATCCTGTGTGCGCTCACGCTTTGCCAGCCTCTCCGGACTGCCTTAAAAGCGGCGTTGTATGTGAAGCCATTGTAACACACTGCTTGCCAACTCGAGACCGACGGAGCTTGAGACCTACGCCGTCATGCCAGAGACATTCGGTATTACGGAATGTCATTGCGAGCGAAGCGTGGCAATCTCGTATGAGCAGCCGGGGAGCGTCCGACTGCGTTCGTGGATTTCCTTGACACCAACCCGTTGACGCGCCGACACCGGGTGTGAGAACATCGGTTCGCTAAACCGCCGGGCAACTGATGCCATGGCCCACAGGAGACGCCTAACCATGCTCATCAAGTCCTCGCCCGACCGTTACGACAAACTGCGCACCCTCGGCGGCATGGTGGCCGCCGACGACATTCTCACCGGCGGCGCTGCCCGCTCGGAAAACGCCGGGTCCGGCAAGTTCGCCAGCGGATACGCCACCAGCGGCCCCAACCGGGTCGCCTACTCCGACCCTCGCAAGAACCCCACGCCGGGCATCTACAAGTCCAGCCTGCCCAACGGCAAGAAGATCAGCCTGCTCCGCGTGATGTTCACCGACTTCTGCAAGATGGACTGCGCCTATTGCCCCAACAGCATCTACGTGCCCCGCAAGCGTTACGCCTTCAAACGCGAGGAACTGGCCGACACCTTCATGGAGCTGCACAATCGCCTTGCCGTGGACGGCCTGTTCCTGAGTTCCGGCATCGCGGGCGACGGCACCAAAACCACCCAGCGCATGGTGGAGACCGTTGAGATCATCCGCAAGAAGCACGGCTTCCGGGGCTACATCCACCTCAAGGTCATGCCCGGCGCCAGCCGGGAGCTGGTCGAGCGCGCCCACCGGCTGGGCAGCCGCCTGTCGGTGAACATCGAGACGCCCGAACCCGACATGCTGCGCCGCATCAGCCCACACAAGGACCTGCAGCGGGACATCCTGGACCCTATGTCCTGGATCAACGAGCTCACCGCATCCACCAACGGCGGCGCGGTGGGCCAGGCCACCCAGTTCGTCGTGGGCGCGGCCGACGAGTCCGACCGCCAGATCTACCGCCGCGTCGACCAGATGTACACCGACTGGAACCTCAAGCGCGTGTACTATCCGCCCTTCCGGCCCGCCACCCACACCCCCATGGAGGAAAAGCCGCCCGTGCCCGCCGGGCGGGAGCATCGCCTCTACCAGATGGACTGGTTGCGACGCGTCTATGACTTCTCCAGCGACGAGATCGGCCTGGCATTTGACCACGGTGGCTTCCTGTCCCTGGAGCAGGACCCCAAGACGGTCATCGCCATGGAGAACCTCGACGCCTTCCCCATCGACCTCAACACCGCATCACGCGATCAGCTACTGCGCATCCCCGGCATCGGTCCGGTGTCCGCCGACCGCATCCTGCAGAACCGCCGCCAGCACAGCATCGACAACTGGCGCGACCTCCAGACCATGGGCGTGGTACGCAAGCGGGCCTGGCCCTACGTGGTGTTCCCCGGCCAGCGCCCGCCGTCCGTCCGGCAACTCCGCCTGGACCTGTTCGGCGAAGCGGTGGACCGCCGCGCCGCCGAGGCCACCGGCGTCAGCCTGCCCGCACCCAAATCGCCGGCCCTGTCGGCCGTCATGGAAACGCCCGCGTCCTACACACCCGACCACGCCTGCGTCCCCGGCAGTCGCGGCGCGATGTGCACCGGATGCCCGGTCAACCCGGCTACCATAAATCCCAGGATCGGTTAGAGTGTCGAGCTTTGACCGATCAGGTGATGATCCCTTCCTCCGCCAAACCGGCCATCTCTTTCTGGGACATTCCCAACAGGTCGCCGTAGATCGCGCCGTTGTGCTCGCCGTACTTCGGTATCGGGCCGGCGCTGGTGGGCGTCTTGGAGAACTTGATGATGGTCGGGCCGGGTACCAGCACCTTCTTGCCCGGCGGGTCGTGGGCGTCGGCTTCCATCATCACGTTCCGCTCCCACATGTGGTTGTCGGCCAACACCTCGGGGATGGATTTCACCGCTCCAAAGGGGATATCGGCGGCGACCAAGGCGTCCTCCACCTCTTGCACCGTCCGTTCCTCGCACCACTCTCGCAGCAATTCCATACGAATTTCCGCCATGTCGGTGGCAAACATCGGGGCGGCGAACTCCGGGTCCTCGGCCAAATCGTCGAACTTCATCACCCGGAGCATGCGCTCCCACATGCCGGCCCGGGCGGCGCCCGTGGTCACCCACCCGTCCGAGCACCGCAGGAACGTGCCCACCCGCACGAAGTCGTTGGTGCCGGTGTCGTAGCACATGGCCAGCGCGACTTCCTCCAGGGTGATGCCGCCGTCCAGCATCGCCACTTCCAGCCACTGGCCTTCGCCGGTGCGGTCCCGGTGTCGCAGCGCTCCCAGGATGCCGATGACCGCGTGCAGCGCGGCGGTGCGGTCCATCACCGGGCCATTGCCCATGATCGGCTGGTCGAAACCGCGTCCCGTCTGATCGCCGAACCCGCTCATCGCCTGGATGATGGGGTCAAAGCACTGGCGGTCACGGTATGGCCCGTACTGCCCGAACCCTGACACCGATGCCAGGATGATGCCGGGATTGACCTTGCACATCTCCTCGTAGCTGAACCCCATAGCCTCCATGGTGCCGGGCCGGAAATTCTCCAGCACCACGTCCGACACCTCCAGCAACCGGAAGAACAGCTCTTTCCCCTTGTCGTGACGAGTGTTCAAGGTAACGCTCTTCTTCCCCCGGTTGTACGCGGCGAACTGGACGCTCATGCCGCCCACGAAGGGGCCGGAGTTCCGGAGGTCCGCCCCCTTACGCCATTCCAGCTTGAGGACCTCTGCCCCCATATCCTGCAGGATCAACCCGCCCCGGGGCGCCGCCTGCCAGCGCGCCAGCTCCAGTATCCGTACTCCGTCCAGCACTCCCGTCGAGCCGTTAACTGCCATCACCAAGCTCCTGATCTTCCGAGTTTGAAAGGGTTCCTGTTTGAAAGGGTCCCTAGTTTGTAAGGGCTCCGGTACCGGGGCCCCGCGATCCTAAACCGTTGTGGGTTCCGCGAGTATAACCCGTTTCATCCCGGCGCTCCTGCAGAGGCTCAGCCGGAGTCACCAGACATCCAGTGACGGGTCCACTATCCGGCACGCCCGCCCCAGGGCAACCGTTGGGCTACAATGCGCCGCGTTAATGATCTGGCCCGGACAATGGAGCCATCCACGATGAATTTGGGTGCGAGCGTCGCCGGAACCGCCGGGGCCGTGTTACGACGCTCGGTTGCAGCCTGATGCTGGCCGGTTGGGAACTGGCCCTTGGCCTGGCCGCGATGTTCTTTGGGGCCATCGTGCTGGGCACCATCAGCTTCGGCCTGGGCACCGTGGCAATGCCCTTCATGCTCCTGATCTTGCCGCCCCAGGATGCGGTGGTGATTGTCAACGCCGTGGTCGTGCTCACCACCGGCCTGACCATCGTCCAGACCTGGCGGCACCTGAACCTGCGGGAGACCTGGCCCTTCGTGGTCGCCGGCCTGCCGCCGGTTCCCATCGGGGTGCTCCTGGTGCACGAGGCCGACCCGGTGGCGTTGCGGCTGACCATCGTGGTCGTCATCCTGGTCCTTGGCGTGATGAGCCTGTTTCAGATCCGTCTGCCCGGCGCGCGAAGTAGATGGACCGCGCCCGTTTGCGGCTTCATCGCAACCCTCCTGGTCACCACGCTGGGAGTCGGCGCGCCGTTGGCGGGACTTTACTCGATTGCACAGGACTGGCCCCGGGATACTATCCGCGCCACGCTGGGCCTGTACTTCTTCCTGGCCTCAACGTTGGCATTGGTCCTGTTCTCCATCACCGGCCTGATCGGGATTACGACGGCCCAGAATATCGGGGTGCTCAGTCTGGCGGTATTAGCTGGAACGGCGGTGGCCGCGGTGATCGCCCACCGCATCAGCCTGCGGGCATTTCGGTACGTGGTCGTGGCGATCACCGTGGTTGGCAGCATATCGTTGTTGCTGCGGGAACTGCTGCGAGTGCTCTAGCTAGCCCGCCGTGTCAGCGGGCGTCTGCTTGCCGCCCGGTTTGTGGAATCCGGCGCGTTTGGCTAGAATTCGCCCGATCATCCCACCCCGCCATACGAGGAGCAGCCACATGCCCGGCAGCCTGATCACCGACGAAGTCAGAGCCTTGATCGGCCTGGATACCGAACCGGAACGCAACCGATTCCCCATCAGCGCGGAGATGGCCTACGACGTCGCCGACGCCATCGAGGACTACAACCCGCTGTACGTTGACCCCGACTATGCCGAGGGCAGCCGCTTCGGCAGCCTGCTCTGCCCGCCGCTGGCCGCCTGGAAGGACATCGCTCCGCCCATTGGCTACTTCGGCGCCGGCCAGGAGTGGCACTTCGAGGTTCCGCTGCCCTTCAACAGCTACGGACTCAACGGCGGCAGCGACTGGCAGTTCCTCGCTCCCGTGCGCGTCGGTACCTGGATTACCCGCCGGTTCCGCATGCTGGACATATTCGAGAAGCAGGGTCGGTCCGGCGCGCTGGTCTTCATCGTCCGCGAGGAGATACAGACCGACCAGCACGACCGGGAGCTCAGCCGCGCCCGCCGCGTCAGCATCCACCGCGCTCTGCCGGCCGGCGAGCAACCCACCGACGTTGCTCAGGTCGCCACCGACCTGTCCACCGTGGCGGTCGCTCCGCCCAATCCCGAGGTGATCCTGCCCAAGCCCCAGCCAACCGGCAGCGACCAACGTCACTTCGAGGATGTATCCGTGGGCGACAGCCTGCCGCCGGTGGTCAAGGGCCCCATGACTACCACCCACTTGATCCGCTGGGCCGCCGCCAACGGCAACTACGCCCGCATCCACTGGGATCTGCCCTTCGCGCAGCTGCACCAGGGCCTGCCCAACGTGGTGGTCAACGGCTCCCTGAAAAACCAGTACCTCGGCCAACTGCTGCTCGACTTCGCCGGCGACCAGGGCTGGTTCCGGCGGTTCTATGTGGAACACCGGGGCATGGACTTCCCCGGCGATACCATCACCGCCGCCGGTATCGTCACCGGCAAGCGTGAGGAGGAAGGCTTCGGCCTGGTGGACTGCGCCGTGAGCCTCCAGAACGACCGTGGCAGCCAGACCGCCTCGGGCACCGCCACCGTCGTCCTGCCCAAGCGGGGCCAGTCGCTGCCCCTGGACTGGGAAGGAGAACCCTGGTAATGGCCGGCATTCCATTCTCCCTGCCAATGAACGGCGTGCGGGTGCTGGAGCTGGGAAGCTACGTTTCCGCCCCTTTTTGCGCCAGGCTCCTGGCCGACTACGGCGCCGATGTGGTCAAGATCGAGCGTCCCGGAGCCGGTGACGAAGCGCGACACATGGGCCCCTTCGCCGGCGATGACCCCCATCCCGAGAAGAGCATCCCGTTCCTCTACCTCAACACCAATAAGCGCGGCGTCACCCTGGACGTCGACACCGTCTCCGGAGCCGGCCTGCTTGGCCGTCTGCTCGAGTCCGCCGACGTGCTGGTGGAAAATTACCCGCCCGATGCCAGGCCATCCTGCCTGGACCCTGAAGCTTTGACCGAACGGTATCCACATCTCATCGTAACCTCCATCACTCCCTTCGGCCAAACCGGCCCCTACCGCGACTTCGCGGCCACCGACATCGTAACCACCGCCATCAGCGGCCTGATGTACCATTCGGGAGACTCCGACCAGGAGCCGCTGCGCAACGCGCTGAACCAGTCCTTCTACGTGGCCGGCATCAACGCCGCGGTGGCCACGTCAGCAGCCCTGTTCCAGCGCATGTTCACCGGTCAGGGGCAGGCCATCGACGTTTCAACCGTCGAATGCCTCGCTTCCCACCTGGTCCAGGCCGTCCCGTACTACAACTACACCGGCGCCATCAAGGGCCGCCGCCCCGTGCGCGGCTCCGGCTTCGAGGAGCTGATGCCCGCCCGCGACGGCTACGTGATCCCATCGGTCCAGGGCTCCCAGCCCTGGTCCACCGTCGCCGAGCTGATCGGCGTGCCCGAGCTGCAGGATGAAAGGTTCGCCTCCGGCTCCGGCCGCATCGAGTTCGGCGAGGAGATCCACGACCTGCTTGTCGAGGGATTGGCTCAATGGGACCGCAAGACGCTGCACCAGGCTTCCGGCGAGCGCCGCTTGGTCTTCGGCATGGCCCAGGACGCCGGTGACCTTCACGACTGCCCGCACCTGCACGAGCGTGAGTTCTTCCGCACCGTATCCCACCCGGTGGCCGGCGAGGCGAATTATCCCGGCATGGGCCCGCGCCTGTCCGGCATGGAGTACCAGGTGCGTCACCATGCTCCGTTGCTGGGACAGCACAACTCTGATATCTATGGCGACGAGCTGGGCGTTTCCGCCGACGAATTGGCCCAGCTACGGGCATTGGGGGCGATATGACGCTGCCTAATCGCAAGCTTCCGCTGGAAGGCATTCGCGTGGTGGACCTCAGCCGCGTCTTCGCCATGCCCTACTGCGGCGCGTACCTGGCCGACCTGGGCGCTGAGGTCATCAAGGTCGATACCCACCACAATCAGTTTGTGGACACTACCCGCACCCTCAACGGCCCCTATCCCGACAACGACCCCGGTGAGCTCTATTGGGAGCGCGGCGGCACCTTCCAGACCCTGAACCACGGCAAGATCAGCGTTACCCTCGACCTGCGTTCCGACGACGCGCTGGAGGTGCTGCGTGAGCTGGTTTCAGTATCCGACGTGGTGCTGGAGAACTTCACGCCGCGGGTGATGCGCCGATTCGGGCTGGACTACCCCAATCTGAAAGCCGTGCGCCCCGACCTCATCATGGTGTCCAACACCGGCTACGGCCACTCCGGCCCGTGGACCAACTTCGGCGCCATGGCCACCGCCCTGGAGCCGACCCACGGCACCGGCGCGTTCATGGGCTACCTCGACGTGGACGCCGACGGCCGCACGTCGTCGGGCACGGTGCCCAACAAGATCGCCAACTCCTACACCGATTTCCTCGCCAGTTGGACCGCGCAACTGGCGGTGCTGGCCAGCCTGATCCATCGCGCCAAAACCGGCCAGGGCATGTGGATCGACCTCGCGATGTACCAGGTGGGCGTGTCCTTCCTCGGCGAGGGCATCCTCGACTTCGCCTTCAACGGCCGGCGCGCCCGCCGCCTGGGCAACCGCCACGAGACCCTGTCGCCCCACGGCTGCTACCCGTGCCAGGGCAACGACCAGTGGGCCGTGCTCGCCGTGCGCGATGACGCCGACTGGCGGGCCTTCTGCAACGCCATCGACAGGCCCGAACTCGCGTCTGACCCACGCTTCGCCGATCCCGTAACGCGCCATGGCAACCAGGACGACCTGGACGCCGTCATCGCGCAGTGGACCTCCGCCCGGACCAAATACGAGGTCATGACCATCCTGCAGAACGCCGGCGTCCCCGCCGGGCCCGTTCTCGATGGCCGGGACATGCTGAGCGATCCGCACTTCCGCGACCGGGGCTACTTCGAGCCTGTGGAGCATCCACCTGAAACCGGACTGGGCCGCCGAGAGTACCTCACCCGCGGCTGGCGCATGTCTGGCAACGACGTGCGTATCCGCAAATCGGCCCCGATGCTCGGCGAGGACAATCGGCAAATCCTGTCCGATCTGCTGGGGCTGACCGACAGCCGCATCACCGCCCTGAAAGCGGCAGAGGCCATCGGCCAGACCCTGGCCGGAGCGCGCGTCCCCGCCTCGGTGCCTCTCGACCGCCAGGTGGAGCTGGGCTGGACGGTTGACTACGACGATGATTACCGGAGCCGGCCGCCCAGCGGCGTCTAAAGCAGCGGGCGCGAGGACCCCTCGCTAGTCGTTGTCCTCGACTACCACCCTCAATTCGCGGGTTTCGTCGTCGTAGCGGCCACCCGCTGCGCTGTGGTTCACCACCGCCCAGAACTTGCTGGCGTTGGTATCCGCCGCCGCCGTCAGCGTCACGCGCTGGGGATTGCTCCAATTGTCGCGAGTGAATGCCAGGCTGGCTGCGCTGGCGGTCAGGTGATTCCCCGCCGGATCGATGCTGATCGCGACGGTCACGTTTGCGTCGGGTTGTGTTGCCAGGGATACCGAGTAGTTCGCGGTGCTGCCTTCGGCCACGTTCACCTCGGCGACGCCGAATACGATGCCATCCGCGTCGCTTTCCGCGGTTGTTTCGCTCTCCGTGGACACGTTGGTCACCGGGCGGTTGGAGAACAGCGTGACAGGATTGCCGGCGCTGTCAGCAAACAGTCCTTGGGAATCCCTGGCAAAGTTGTTGTCGTAACTCACTTTCACATCCTGGCCGGCCGTTATCGCGTGCTGCAGGGGAATAGTGAAGGTGTTCCCCGACACGCTCAGGCCGGTGGCCTGAGCCGAAACCCCGTCCACGGTTACAGCGGCGATGTCATCGAAAAAGTGCTGTATTTCCACGTCAGGGTGGGTAGCCAGCCAGCCCACGAAATGGTTGGGGTCAGTGCTTTCGCTCAACGTTACCACTATTCCTGGGCGCTCCGGGGTGGCCGGCGTGAAAAGCGTCGCCCGCCTGGCGGCAATTGTAGTCGTGGTCGCGCTCACGAATTCCGGGCTAACTCCATCGATCATTTGGCCGGCGTCGGCCACCACCGCATCGTGGGTAAGAACCGCAGGGTTTCCGGACGCGCCCGCCAGAGTGCCGCCGTTCGGTCTGATCTTGTTAGCTCCGATGGCGATACCGTCGGCATCGGAGTCGCCAGCCGCGACCGTGTAGGCAAAAACCACCGCTTGGCCGGTCACACGGTCGAATGTCGCGTATTTCGCCGCACCTCCCACGTTCAACTCGATCTGCGGCGAACCAGTTACCTCGATGTCTTCACTGAAGGTGACCGTTACTGCAACGTCATCCCCGACGGCGTAGGTGTCGTCATCACCGGGGTCGGACGTGAAGGCCACGGAGGATACCGTAGGTCCGGTGGTATCCCTTGCGTACACCTTCTGGTCGGGGTCAGCGCCCAGGGCCGGGTAGTAGACGGAGACCTCGTCGCCGGAGGACTGAAAATGGAGCCTGCCGTCGCGCGTATACCCTGAGTTTCTGCCGCCGCGATCAACGCTTATGCCGGTGTCATCCCGTTCGCCGGACCGCACGGTGTAGCCGTAGACGATCCGGTCGCTGCCGGAGCCCCTTACGTACCGTGCAGCGCGGTAGTTGGCCTGTCCCGATCCGTTATCTCCGACCCGTATCGCGATCCCTTTCCGGCCGGTTACGCTCACCGCTTCCTGGTACCGGATCTCGATCTCGATGTCCTCGCCAACGCCATAAGCGACACCGTTGGCCGGCGTTGATACGATCTGCAGGCCGACGGCGTCCCTGAGTATTGAAGAGTCCGCTCGGTGACCCGACTGGTTGCCGATGCCGCGGTAAATGCGGCTGACCCCAATATCCGTGTCCTTGACGTTGATCACGCTGGACAGTCCGAACCCGTGCCATCGCTTTCCGTCGTGGTAGCCGTTATGGACGCTGACCCCGTTGCCGTCTCGGTCTCCGTCCCTGACTGTGTATCCGAACACCAGGGTATCCGTACCGGACCCTCGCTCGTACCTGGCGGCCCTCCACCTGGGGCTGACCCAGATCCCCATGATCGGTCTGCCCTTTACCTCCACCTCGCGGCTGAAGGTGACCGCGAACTCAATGGTCTCCTTCCGGCCATAGGTCGTCCCCACGGCAGGTCGCGAAATTATGTCTATGCCAGTCACGCGCGCTTCATCGTCAACAATGGTGATTTCGCACCTGTTGTCCAGTCGCGGATCATCGTGATTCTTCACGTTGTCCAAGGGCGTGAAACTCACCGTGAAGGTTTCTTCACCCTCCAACCGCGTGTCTTCGTAGGTGCGTATCGTAAACGCCATCCGGTTGTGCCGACGTTGCGCACCCGAACTGGATTGCCAGACCCTGCCAAGGTGATGGTAGTCGAAACCGTTGGCGGTAAACGCGCTGGTGTGCCAGTACGCTCCGAAGTTGTACCCTTCGTGCCCGTTCAGGTCGGTCCGCACCAGGTAAACCTTTATGGCGTCACCCTCTTCGACGTGAGTTTGGGGACAGTCCAGGTGCAGCTTGGGACTGGGTCGATCGTCGTGGTGGGCGGAAACCGACATCGCGTGATGGGCGCCGGACAGCATCGCCGTCACGCCGGCAACCATCATGATCGCAACCAACCTCGGGATGCGCGTGGCGGTCCACATTCGCCTTGGGTTCATTTCGCTCCCTCCCGGTCGTTGCCTGGCGGCACGTGCTAATCATCGACGCGCTCACGGAGCAACGATCCAGGTAGGGCGAACCGATCGACGAATATTGTCCGTTGGCCAGGACACTGGCTCACGGAAGAAATCGTGCGCTTCTATATCTGTACCAACCTTATATCGGCCCATACTGGTTATTTGCGTCGAAACCGGTTGCAGCGTAGGGCGCAACTGCGCGAAGGTCTGTGCAAAGCTTAAAATGCACAAGCAGGGCAGGAGTCTTACATCAAAAAGAGCGACGCTGACGCGCCGCCCGACTGCCCCACGCGGGATGCCGGAGTCCGGTCAGCCGATCAACGGCGGGCAATGTTATCCCGCAGTTCGCCACACCGCACCGCCGCCTATACGGTCAGTGATCGGCGCCTGACTACTTCGAGCGTGCGACAAAACCCGAGTTGCAGCCGCAGCTATGCCGCCCCCACCGTCTTCCCGTCCACCAGCGCGGTGATCTCTGCCGCGCTGTACCCGTGCTCGGCCAGGATCTCCCGGCTGTGTTGGCCCAGCGCCGGCCCCCGGGTGCGGATGCTGCCCGGCGTCGCGGACAGTTTCACGGGGATGCCAATGTGGTTCAGCTCGCCCAGTTCCGGGTCGTCCAGCGTGACCTTCATGTCCCGGGCCAGCACCTGTTCGTCGCTGTAGACCTGCTCCATGTCGTAGATGGGCCCGGCCACCACGCCGGCCGCTTCCAGCAGTTCCAGCCAGTGGGCCGTGGTGTGCTCCGCCAGGATGCCCTCCAGGAGTTCGGCCAACTCCGCCTCTCGCGCCTTGCGGTCGTTGGGCTCCAGGTAGCGCTCGTCCTCGATGAGGGCTTCCTGCCCGATGGCCCGGCAGAACTGTTCCCAAGTCGGCTGCGACGCCGCGCCGATGTTGATGTAGCCGTCGCTGGTGCGCAGCGACTGGTACGGCGCGTTCACCCGGTGGGCCGACCCCAGCGGCCCCGGTATCTCGCCGTTCGCGAAGTATTCCGACGACTCCCACACCGTGAACGCGATGCCCGCTTCCAGCAGCGACCCGTCCACCTGCTGCCCCTGACCCGTCCGCTGCGCGTGGATGTAGGCGGCCAGGATCCCAACGGCGGTGAAACTGCCCGCTCCGATGTCCGTGATCGGCACACCCACCTTGGCCGGCGGCCCGCCCGGGAACCCGGTAATCGACATCAGCCCGCTCATGCCCTGCGCCACCAGGTCGAACCCGCCCCGGTTGCGATACGGCCCGGTCCCGCCGAACCCCGATATGCTGGCGTAAACCAGCCTGGGGTTGATCTTCGCCAGCGCCTCGTATCCCAGCCCCAGTCGATCCATAACGCCCGGCCGGAAGTTCTCCACCACGATGTCGGACGTCTCCGCCATCCGCCGGAACACCGCCTTGCCCTCGTCCGCGCGCAGATCCAGGGCGATGCTGCGCTTGTTACGGTTCAGCGCCAGAAACCCCATCGCGATGTCCGGGGTCAGGCGCGAACCCATGCGGCGGGTGTCGTCGCCGGTGCCCGGCCGCTCAACCTTGACGACGTTGGCCCCCATGTCGGCCAGCAGCATGGTGCACATCGGGCCGGCCATGATCTGGGTCAGGTCCAGCACCTTGACGCCGGCCAGTGGCCCGGCGGGATGGCTGTTCTGGGTTAGATCGCTCTGGGTCATTGGTCTCACCTGATCTGTGGCGGGCGGTTTGACGCCTGTTATTGGCGCACGGGATAATGCGGCCTCGCGTTGGAGGCACGGGATGAGCGAGATTATACTCGGCGACAATTTGGATGTCCTGCGGACGCTCCCCGACCGCACGTTCCAGTTGATCTACGTCGATCCTCCCTTTAACACCGGCAAGTCTCAATCCCGCACCCGCATCCGGGTGACCCCGGACCCCGACGGGGACCGCACCGGTTTCCAGGGCCGCCGCTACCGCACCCAGGTCGTCGGCTCCAGCGAGTACGCCGACATCTTCGACGACTACATCGGGTTCCTCCGCCCCCGCATGGAGGAGGCCTACCGGGTGCTGGACGACCACGGGAGCCTGTTCTTCCACGTCGACTACCGCGAGGTCCACTACTGCAAGGTGATGCTCGACGAAATCTTCGGCCGAGAGTCCTTCATCAACGAGATCATCTGGGCCTACGACTACGGCGGCCGCCCCAAGACCCGCTGGCCGGCCAAGCACGACAACATCCTCTGGTACGCCAAGGATCCTAACCTCTACACCTTCAACTACGACGCCATGGACCGCATCCCCTACATGGCCCCCGGCCTGGTCGGCCCCGAGAAGGCCGCTCGCGGCAAGACGCCCACCGATACCTGGTGGCACACCATCGTCACCGGCAAGGAGAAGACCGGCTACTCCACCCAGAAGCCTCTCGCCATCGTTGGCCGCATCGTCCGCGTCCACTCCAACCCCGGCGACCACCTGCTCGACTTCTTCGCCGGCAGCGGCACCCTCGGCGAGGCCGCCTACCGGGAGGGCCGGGAGTTCACTTTGATCGACAATAATGTCGAGGCGGTGGAGGTGATGCAACGTCGCCTAGCACACTGTGGTATCGTGAAAATAAGGGGCGACGACTTGCTTCCTCGAGACCCCGAAGAAACCGCGCCAAAACTGTTTTAGGTGCACCGTGATGACGCAGCACATTCAGGATCACGACGTCAACCATCTCTCCACAATTGCTGCCAACTTAAAAATCGATTACATCCAAGACCAGGATCGATGGAGCAACAGTCCGTTTGGGTGGCTTAGGAATCTTCCGTCTCGACGACGAGGGGCAGTATTCGAAAAGTTGGTCGCAGAATTGTGTGCGGAGAGCGACCCTGATGTTTCAGCGTCTCCACACAGCGACGCAGACATGGTGATTTCCGGTGCTCGCGTGGAAGTCAAAGGCTCCACTCTGTGGGAAACCGGCACGTATACGTTCCAACAAATCAGGGACCAAAATTACCGCGTGCTCGTGTGCTTGGGCATCAGTCCGTTCGACGCGCATTGTTGGGCCATACCCAAAGAAGAAATCATGCGGTTGTGGCGCTCAGGCGAGATCCGTTCACAACATGGGGGAATCCATGGTACGGACACTGCGTGGATAACCATAGACCCTAAGAACCCGCCTACCTGGATACGAACGTACGGCGGTTCACTGTCTGCGGGGTTGGCAAGTCTTCGCAACCTCGTCGCACGGAACTGATTCCGCCCAGGGCTCAAATCCTAATGACCGATCCAACTCCACCAGACGGCGCATCTGAACACATCACCCTCGCCCAAATTCTCTCGTTGCAGGCGGAAAACGCCCGGGCGATCGCAGAATTGAGTGCCGTTCAACTACAGAACGCTGAAACAGTTAGGCGACTGTCCACAGCCGTCAACCAGCTACGTAGCGAGCAGAACCATACGTCCAACGATGTCTCGACCTTGAAGGGTTGGGGGTTGGAGAATCTGTGCGAACGACATCCCGAACTATTCGCCGCCGGCCTCCAATTACGTAGCGCAGAGCTAATCCCTACGACCACTATTATCGACATCGCTAACGCCGCGCACGAACGCGGTATCATTAACAGGGACCAACGTGCCAGCATTACCAGCGCCGACGTCTATTTTTATGGCCGCACCGACGCCGATGACACTCCCGCTTGCCTGTTAGTGCAGGTTTCCTTCGCTGTGAAATCCCACGACGTTCAAAGGGCGTTTGACCAAGCAGGCATATTGAGCGAGATCATTCGGCAATATCAACCCCGTCACATCAATGGTAAAGCGATCCCAGTCGTATCCGGGACCGTAATTGATCCCGATGCTTCGGATCTTGCGGCTGATCTCGGCGTCACCTATGTCCCGATCCACAACGGCAACCAACTGACCAATCCTCCGGAATAAGGAGCATACCGAGTTGACCTCCAATAACCGAATCAAGCAGGACGCCGACTATATCTTTCACGAACTCACCCGCTCCATCTGTCCCGAATGCAAGGCGGTCATCGACGCCCAGATCATCATCCGCGATAACAAGGTCTACATGCGGAAGCGTTGCCCTGAGCACGGCTGGTTCGAGGGTATCATCAGCTCCGACGCCGAGATGTACGTCGGCAGCGTCAGGTTCAACAAGCCGGGCACCATCCCTCTCGACTTCAGCACCGAGGTGAAGGATGGTTGCCCGCTGGACTGTGGCCTCTGCCCCGAGCACAAGCAGCACATCTGCCTGGCCCTCATCGAGGTCAACACCGCCTGCAACCTGAACTGCCCCGTCTGCTTCGCCAACGCCGGCGCCGGCTACAGCCTCACGCTGGAGCAGGTCGAGTCCATGCTCGACCGCTTCGTGGAGATCGAGGGCGACCCGGAGGTGGTCCAGTTCAGCGGCGGCGAGCCCACCATCCACCCGCAACTTCCCGAGATGATCCAGGCCGCCAAGGACCGCGGCATCCGCCAGGTGATGATCAACACCAACGGCGTGCGCCTGGCCCGCGACGACCGCTTCCTCGCGCAGATGGCCGCCCTTGACCCGGTGGTCTACTTCCAGTTCGACGGCCTCCGCGAGGAGACCTACCTGACCATCCGTGGCGAACCCCTGCTGGACACCAAGATGCGCGCCCTTGACCGCCTGGCCGAAGCCGGCATGACCGCCGTGCTGGTCGCGGCCATCGAGCGCGATGTGAACACCGACGAGGTGGGCGGCATCGTCGAGTTCGGCCTGAAGCATCCGGCGGTGCGTGGCGTGGTGTTCCAGCCCGTCACCCACGTCGGACGCCACATCGAGTTCGACCCCATGACGCGCGTCACCATCCCCGACATCATCCACGGGGTGGTCGACCAGACCAACGGCCGCTTTGTGCTGGAGGACTTCGTTCCCGTACCCTGCTGCTTCCCCACCTGCCAGGTCAACTCCTACCTCTTCGTCGACGGCGACACCGTCACGCCCTTGCCGAGACTACTGGACATCGACCAGTACCTGGACTACATCACCAACCGCGCCCTCCCCAAGCCCCCCAACGCCGCCGACATCCAGACCGCCCTGGAGGGCCTCTGGTCCGCCTCCGCCGTTGCCGGAACCGAAAAGACCGCCGGCCAGTTCGAGTGCGCCTGTGGCCCTGGCCTCGACCTCCCCTACGAGATCAACCACCTCAAGGACCACGTCTTCCAGATCGCCATCAAGGACTTCCTGGACGCCTGGACCTTCAACGTCAAGCAGGTCATGAAGTGCTGCGTCGGCATCCTCACGCCCGACGGCCGCGCCATCCCCTTCTGCGCCTACAACTCCGTCGGCTACCGCGAGCAGATCCGGGAGCAGCTCACGATGGACCAGGGTCGGCAGAAGGTCCTGGCCGTCTCGCGCAACCGGGAAGAAAAGGCGTAAGGCTCGCGTTCGATGCTCGACACCTACGCCGCCAAGATCTGCTGCGCCGACCTCTATTCATCGGAACTGGCCCGCCTCATCCTGGGCGATAGCCTGCATCCCGGCGGCCTGCGCGCCACCAACCGCCTGGGCCGCGCCATGGGGTTGCAGGCCGGCTGGCGCGTGCTGGACCTCGCCTGCGGCCTGGGCACCAGCGCAACGGCCATCTCGAGGGTTTTCCGTTGTCATGTCACCGGCCTCGAACTGGGAGCGGAGGCTTCAGTGTCTTCGCGGCGGCGCGCCCTGGATCAGCCCGTCCCTGCCGACGTCGCTTTCGTGCGCGGCGACGCGGAATTGCCGCCCTTTCGCGATGGCGCATTCGACGCAGTCATCATCGAGTGCGCCACCAGCCTTTTCGTGGACAAGGCCGCCGCCATCGCCCGGGTGCGCCGCCTGCTCCGGCCCGGGGGCGTCGTCGGCATCTCCGACGTGACGGTGGAGCCGGGCAGCCTGCCGCCCGAGCTGGACGGAACGGTCGGCATGATGCTCTGCCTCACCGATGCTCTTCCCGCCAACGGCTACCAACGGCTGCTGGAGGAGGCCGGCTTCATCACGGGCGAACCCGAAGACCTGTCTGGAGAGGTGATGGCCCTTCTGTCCGACTTGCGGGCCAGGCTGGCCCTCGGCAGCGGCGCCCTGACCGCCGGCGAGCTGCCCTCCGACCTGGCGGAGTCCGCGCCTGGCTTACTGGACCGGGTCGAGGTATCGGTTTCCCGGGGACAGATCGGTTACTGGTTATACGTAGGCCGCAACCCGGATTGAGCCCGGCCCCTGTGCTATCATCTGCGCCATCCGGCCGGCCGCAATCCCCTCAATGTTTTTAGACGAACTTCTGCCTCTGATCCCGCGCGTGCTCGCGGCGGCGCTGGTCGGTTATCTCCTCGGCAGCATTCCCTTCGCCTACCTGGTGGCCCGCCTCAAGGGCGTGGACATCTTCGCCACCGGGAGCCGTCGTGCCGGCACCGCCAACGTGTTCTGGCAGGTGGGTCGCCGCCGCGGGATGCTGGTATTCGCGTGCGACGTGATTAAGGGAGCAGTGGCGGTGGTCGTCGCCTGGATGCTCGGCGTGCCCGAGTTGGCTGCGATCGTCGCCGGAGCGGCCGCCATTGCCGGTCACTGGAAGAGCATATTCACCGGCTTCAAGGGCGGAGACGGCATGGTCGTGCTGGTCGGCGTTTCCCTGGCCTACCTCAGCTGGTACATCCTGCTGGGCATCGCCGTCGGTATCGTCACCGTGCTGCTCTTCCGCCGTTCAGTGTTCCGTTCGTCCATCGGCATATTCATGGGGTTTGGGGTCATGTTGGCCCTGAACACCCTGCACGGGCAGAGCTGGTCCGTCATGTTCGGGTTGACCGCACTGGCCATGGTGGTCATCACCCACAACATCCTGACCCATGCCGACCACCGTCCCGACAAGGTCGCCGCCATCGATCCCGACATCCTCATTGAAGACCGGCCCGAAATTCTTGGCGAAGCCGCCCGCCTGAGCGAAGAGGCAATCCTCCTCGACGTCCTCCCGCCCGACGACGAGAGCGAGACCCAGCGCCCGACTTGAGCGCCGCTTCCGGTTCGCTCCCGCGCCTTCCTTCACGCCATAGCTTGCTCATCGCCCGCGGTCTTAAAGTTGACTTCCTCCTCTACGGCGACCTATCCTTGCAGCAACATCTGTGGGGACCGGGGCCATGTGGGACAAGATATTCACGACCGCACTGATAGCTTACTCTATCAGTCTCGTAGTGTTCTTGTTGGGACACTACGTTTTGCAAACCAACCCCGTGATCATAACCGGGATAGCGCTGATGGGCGTGACCAGCCTCGCCATGGCTATCTCCGGCCTGGTGCTGGTGTTCAATATCAAGCCCCGAACGTAGTTTCGGATGCTCTACCTGTATGGGTTGCAAGCCGTTGCCGCCACGCTCATTTTGGTATTGGCGGTACTGGGAAGCATCTTTATCGTCGTTGTAATCTTGACTTTATGGAACCACTTTACCGTCGATAGATTGCTCGGGATAGTAGGCGCTCTGGGAGGTATCGGGTGGTTGGCGGGGGTATTGCTACGCGTGCTTCGGAGCTGGTTACGTAACACCGAATTAGACGAGTACAGCTAGCGCGCTACCCGCCCTGCCGCTCGTCCCTCAACCGGGAAAGATCCAGCACCCAGCCCAGCATCTCGTCAGATTCCGCCTCGGCGTACAACCCCGGCTGCAGCCGCACCGCCTCAGTTAGCTGCTCCGCGCACTTGGGGATGTCTCCCTGGTCGGCGTACAGCCGCGCCGCGTTGTAGTAGGCAGCGGCAAATTCGGGCACCACCGTCTGCGCCTCCAGGTAGTCGGCCAGCGCCGCCTCGGTCTCGCCCAGGCTCTCCCGCGCCGCGCCCCGGTTGCTCAGCACCTCAGCGAAATCGGGCCGCAGGCCCAACGCCGCATCGTAGTCGGCGATGGCCTCCACGTATTTCCCCTGGGCGTCGTGGGCCAACCCGCGGTTGTTGATCGCCTCAACGTCGTCGGGCCGCAGTTCGATGGCGGCGGTATAGTTCGTCACCGCGTCGTCGTACCGCCCCAGTCGGTAGCAGACCCGAGCCTTGTTGAACCGCGCGTCGGCGTTGTCAGCGTTGTGCCGGAGCGCCTCGTCGTAGTCATCCACCGCTCCCGTTCCATCACCAAGTTCGTCCCGCGCCACTCCGCGGTTCAGATAGGCGTTGGAGATGTCGGGGCGGAGGGTCACCACTGCGTCAAAAGCTGCGATGGCATCCGCGTACCTGCCCAGGTTGTTCATTACGATCCCCTGGTTGTAGTAGGCCTGCAGGTACACCGGGTTCAGGCTGACAGCCTCCGCGTAATCCTCCAGCGCCCCGGTCGGGTCGCCAACGTCATCTTTGGCGTTGCCCCGCTGGTAGTAGGCCGGCGCGGAGAACCGGTCAAGCTCCACCGCGGCGTCCAGGGCGCTCACCGCCTCTTCCGGCCTTCGTCGTCGCAGGCAGGTCACGCCCAGGTTGAACCGGACCGCGAAGTCATCTGGGCGCTCTGTGGTCATCCCCTGGAACACGGTGTACGCCTCCGCGTATCGACCGATGGCGAAGCAGCCGTTGCCAAAGATCAGGCTGCTGGGGCTGCGTCCTTTCCTCAGCCCGGCATCCGCCTCCGCCAACTGGTCAAGCAGCGAGGCGACTTCGTCAGCGTCCTCGCCGGTAAGGCGTCCGCCCCGAGGCCGGGGCGTCAGCGCGGCCGAGCCCAGCCCATGCCATTCCAGCAGGCCGGCCAACCGGCCCAATAACTTGTCCGCGGTTGCGCTGCTCATCGCCCGGCCATCCAACTCGGCGCGCCGCCCGTAGCCGGCAGCGCCCCAAGAGGCGCTTTACAGCGTCGACTCTCGCCCGCCGCCCATCTCCGGACGCAGCGCGATCTGGGCCAGCGCCAGAGCCGAGTAGTAGGCCACCGTCATCGTGAGGTCGACCACACCACGATCTCCCAGGAACCCCCGCACCGCCTCAAAGTTCTCGTCGGAAACGTCCTTTTCCCGGATCATCTGCTGCACGAAACGGGCGATGGCAGCCTGCTGACCCTCCAGGCAATCCGGCGCTTCCCGCGTCCGAATGCCCTCAATGGCTGCCGCGCTCACGCCGGCGTTGGCGGCGGCCACGGCGTGCCCGGTCCACTCGATGCCCGAATCCCACTCGCGAGCCACCAGGATTATGGCCAGTTCCTTCAGATCGTCCGACATCGCCGACTGGAACCGCAGCGTTGCCCCCATCGAGGTCAGGTGGCCGGCCGCCTGCGGACTGTGCAGCAGGGCGCGGAACTGCAGGCCCACGTCCGCTGCTCCCCGGTCCTCCCGGATGCGGTCGTAAATCGTCTGCCCGTCCGTGTCCAGCTCTTCCCGTGCGACGTAAGGAACCCGTGCCATCTCCAAACCCTCCCGCTCAAACTGCCGACCAGCATACCATAGGCCGCATCGGACGACGCTCCGGCTCACACCCGCATGGGTGTCCGCCTCCGCACATTTTCACTGCCAGCGAATGACCCCAACCGGCACCCGACGCGGCGTTGGCATTCGTGTGCGCGCACCGATTGCGGTTGCGCGCCGTCGTCGGTGCATCTACTATTGCGGCCACCGGACGCCCATGGAGGCGTGGGACCCGGCGCATGCCAAGCATGAGCGAAACGCGCATCGGGGGATGATCAGCAACCGCCATGGTTTCGTCATTCAGGAACACGTACTTCGGCTGGTTCGTCGTTTTCGGCTGCGCCATGGTGGTTTTGGGCGTGTCCGGCGGCCAGTTCTCGTTCGGCGTGTTTCTGCAGCCGATGACCGAGGAGTTTGGGTGGAGCCGGGGTACCCTGTCGCTGGCTTTCGGGATCACCTACATGATCTCGGGTCTGCTGCGGCCGCTGGCCGGATACCTGGCCGACCGGTACGACGCCAAGTGGGCCGCTCTCAGCGGGGTGGTCATCATGGGTTTCATGCTGCTGCTGCTGCCCATGGTCAACACGCTGTGGCAGTTGTACCTGGTGTTCGGCGTGATGAGCACCGGCATCACCCTGGGCACCGGGCCCATCCTCACCAAGATAGTCAGCCAATGGTTCCTGACCCGGCGCGGATTGACCCTGGGGATTACCGGCGGCGCCGGCTCCCTGGGCGCGATGTTGCTGGTGCCAGCCACCTCTGCCTTCCTGGTTTGGCTCGACTGGCGACAAGCCTACCTCTTCCTGGGCCTGTTGTTGCTGATAGTGATCTTCCCCGTTGGGGCGTTTCTGATTAAGAACCACCCCCGCGATGCGGGTCTGCTCCCCTACGGCCAAACTCCCGACAGCGCCGCCGGGCCTGGCGCGGGTGGTTCGCGGAATCCGGCGGTGCAGCAGGACCACCTGACCTTTGGCCAAGCCATGCGCACCGGGTTCTTCTACCGGCTGACCTTCGGTTACTTCGTTTGAGGTTACTCCATGAGCTTCGTGAATGCTCATTTCGTGACCTACGCCCGCGACCTGGGCTACTCCCCGCTGGTGGGGGCGGGCGCGTTCAGCCTGATTGGAGCCACGGCCATCGTCGGCGCGCTGTTGTTGGGGCACCTTTCGGACCAACACGGGAGACGACGGCTGCTGGCCGCGTCATACCAGTTGCGCATGGCGGGTTTCGTCGTCGTCCTGCTGTCAATGGGCGTTCCGTTCCTGAGCATCCCGCCCCTGGGCATCGTGCCGTTGGTGATCGGGATGGTGCTGGTGGGATTTTCCTGGAACGCAGTGGTTGGCATCACGGCGGCCTACACCTCCGACAGCTTCGGCACGACCCACCTGGGCCGGATTTACGGGATGATGTTCGCGGTGATGCCCATTGGTTCGGGTATCGGTTCGGCGCTCAGCGGGTACATGTTCGACCTGCGCGGCAACTACGAGATTGCCATCTGGACCAACATCGTCCTGCTGGTAATCTCGGCCGTGCTGGTATGGACCATCGGCGACCAACGACCCGGCGCCAGGATCGCCGAGCTTACCGGACAACGCACCCCGGCATAGTCCGCCGGCCCGGACCTGCGGGGTCATCGAGTTCCGATAGCCTCCAACCTCCGGTGCGTGCGGTCCACCGGGGTTGACCCTGCTCCGGTTCCGTCGAGCCCGGGATCTTCGCAGCCCGGCGCGCCGTGGATGACCGGCATCCCCAAATCGGTTATCCTGCGCCCATGCTCAGCGACCTGTGGGTCATTGCCGCCGCCATCCTCATCCTGGCCGGTCTTCTCGCCAGTCAGTTCCTGCTGATCGTGGTCGGCGTCCTCGTCCTGCTCATCTGGATCACCGGCAAGCACTGGCCCCGGTATGCCTTCGGCCGCCTGACCTACCAACGTCGCCTGGAGCGCCGCCGCGCCTTCATCGGCGACGTGGTCAACTACTACATCACCGTCGACAATGGCAAGATCCTGCCCATGATCTGGCTGGACATCTCCGACACCTTTCCCATCGGGCTCCAGACCGGAGGCACCCACCAGCGCGGCGTGGGCGCGGAGGCGGAGCTGGACCACCGGATCACCACGTCGCTGCTTCCCTACCAGCGCGTTACCTGGTGTTACCGGGTGCGCTGCCGCGCTCGCGGCAATCATCGCATCGGCCCGGCTCGGCTGCGCAGCGGCGACATGTTCGGCATCTCAGCCGCCGAAAAACACGTCCCCGACGTCGAATATTTGCTGGTCTATCCCCGCATCGTGGACCTCCGCCAGATGATGGTCCTCTGGGAGCGGCCCCTGGGCGCCAGCCGCGGCCGACGCCTGATCCAGGACGACCCCAGCCGCTTCGTCGGCCTGCGCGACTACCGACCCACCGACCCGCTGAAGCGCATCGACTGGAAGGCGACCGCCCGTCACGGCAAGGTCGAGGCCCGCATCTTCGAGCCGGCCGCCACCCGGCACATGCTCATCGCTCTCAACGCCCGCACCGGCGACTCCGCCTGGCAGGGCAGCAACCGCCGGCTCTTCGAGCGCGCCGTCACCGTCGCCGCCTCGGTGGCCGAATACGCCGAGCGCGAGGGCTACACCTTCGGCATGGTCAGCAACGCCGTCGCCTCCTACTCCAGCAAGTGGATGTCGGTGCCCTCCGGTGGCGGAAGCCTGCAACTGGAGACGGTGCTGGAGACCCTGGCCATGGCCGGTCCGTTCTGGGTTGCCGAGCTGTCGGCCGTGCTGCGCACCGAGACCCACGCCCTCGCCTCCGACGCCACCGTGGTGGTGGTGACCGCCATACTGTCCCGCGCGGTTGTCCACGAGACGGAGCAGATTCGCCGGCGCGGCAATCGCGTCGTGGTGTTCTACGCCGGAGACGGCCCGCCGGGGCCAGCCGCGGCCGAACTGTCCTCGGACGTGCCCGTGTTCCTCGCCGGCTCCAGCCTGGCCAACCTCGAGGACATCTGGCGCGACGATTGGACGGGCGATCCCGAAGGCGAGCCCACCGTGGTTCCCTCTGAACCGGCAGATCGCCCTGAAACAGCGGATCACCGCTGACCCGCCGGCCGCAATACCCATGGGCGTTTTCGCTCGCTCCGCTCTCATTGCCGGCATCGCCCTCTTTCTGGAGGGTTTCACGGTGTATCTGGCCTGCCGCCTGTTCGCCAACGTCATCCGCCTGCCCGACGCCTCCGTTCCGCTGGGCATCGCCATGCTCGCCATCGGATGGTCGTTCATCCTGTCCTGGTACGTCCAGACCATCCGCTTTTCCCTCAACCTCAGGGGTGTCATCGGTCTGACCCTGAGCGGGGTATCGGTGCTGGTTCTGGCCGGCGTCAGCATGGGCGCCGGATGGTTCCCCATAGGCCAGGTGCTTTCGGGCGATTTACGCGTGGCGGCGGCGCTTGGTCTGTCCGCCATTTTTATGCTGCTGCTGTGGTGGCGGGGCACTGCCATCGCCCGCGACGACGTCACGTTGGACGTCATTCGCAACGCCTTCGTTCGCGGCGTGGTGGTGGTCATCGTTGCCGTGACCGCCGACACCCTGCTGCCGGCGACGATCATCCGCCTGCCGGTGCTGCTGGTGTTTTTCGCCACCGGTCTTGCCGGACTCGCCATCAGCCGGTTTGCGGCCGAAGGCGGCCCCGCTCCCATGAACCGCGGCTGGATGCTCGCCATTCTCTTCAGCGTCGGCGGCGTGCTGCTGCTGGCGGTGATCCTGGGAGCAATCGGCGTCGGCGGGCTCGACAGTGCAACCCGCGCCATCCTGAAGGGAGTCGCCTTCCTTGGCCTCTGGACGCTCCGGCCCATTCTCCTCCTGTTGGGTCTTCTGGCGGCCGGCCTCGTCGCCGTGGGCAACTGGTTCTCCGGGCTCTTCGGCGGTGGCGATCTCAGCGGCCTCGAACTGGCCCGCCTCCAGATCCAGGAATTCCACGACAGTCTCCGCGAGGTCGAGGGAGACGGACCGCCCAGCGTCATCATGACCGTTATCAAGTGGCTGGCTTTTCTGGCCGCTTTGTCCCTGGCCGGCTGGATACTGTTCCGCATGTTCCGACGCCGGAGGCTGGTTGGTGGTGGCTCCGCCGACGGCGAGAGTCGCGAGTCCATCTTCACCTGGGACACGGTCGGCCAGGACATGGCGGACACGCTGGCCGGGTGGATGTCACGGGTGTCCGGCTTGCGCCGTCGCCGGCCGCCGCCGACCACGCCCCGTGAGGTCTATCACCGCATGCTTGAGGTCGCCAACGCCGTCGGGTTCCCCCGCCGCGGTTCCCAGACCCCGGAGGAACACCGCCAGGACGTCATGGAAACCCTGCCCGACCCGCCGGTGGGTCGCATCGTCGGTGGTTTCCAGCGCTACTACTACGGCCCACGCTACGAAGCCGCGGACCCGGAGACCATGTCGTCCCTGCTGGAAGACCTGGACGAACTCCAGCCGCGCCAGTAAAGGCGCGGCCGGCGACCTGGGCAAACCTCAGCCCGGCGGCGGGCGGCGAAGCTATCTAAAGCATGGGTCCCAAGCCGTGCCGCGCGGTATTGGGGTTCCCCGGCTGTTGCAGAAAGCGCAGCCGGGCCTGTTGCAGGTTACCCTGGATCAGCTCGTCATCCGGATTCAATCGACTGGCCCGTTCCAGGTCCTCCACCGCTTGCCGGTAATCTTCCAGGCAGAAGTGGGCGTACCCGCGACAGTTGTAGGCCTCGGCATACAGCGGCGCAATTGCGATCGCGCGGTTGAAGTCGGTGATCGCCCGTCGGTGATCGCCCATGATTCCCCAGGTCATGCCTCGATTGAACCAGGCGTCGGCCCGCTCCGGGTTGATGCTCAGCGCCTGCTCAAATTCCCCCATGGCGTGTTCAAAGTGTTCCTGGCGTCGGTATTCCACGCCCTTGAGGATGTGTTCCTGCACGGCGTCATCGTTGACGGCCGGATTAGCTGGCCGGTTGCCGGCATCGGGACTGGGCGCAGCGGCCGGACGCGCCTCCGCCTCGTTGCGGCGATCCGCCGGTCGTGATTCAGCCGGCTCGCCGGCGGGTTCCGGCTGCACCTCCGGGTCGGATGCGGAACCCGCCGCGCCGCTCGCCGGGGCCGATTCGGCTCCGTAACGTTTCAGGCGCAGGCGGTGTTTTGCGGCGTCGATGCGCTTGGCTTGATCGACGGCGCCTACGGCGCCCAGCAGCCTACCTACGGAATCCAGCGCGCGGTCCAGGTCGTCGTCGTCGAAGCCTTCCTGGTGCGCCCAGCGGTTGCGGATTTCACGGATCTCGGACACCAGGCTCCGTTCCGCGGGTCCCAGACGGTCGCGGAACACGTCATTCCACGCGGTGGTCATAACCCGAAGAGTCACTGCGACATCGGCGGCAATCTCGCCCAGCGCTTCGGAGTCGTCTGGAACGTACCGACCGGCGTCCACCGCCTCTTTCATCTTGCCGATTACGTAGGGCCCCAGCCCGGCGGCCAGCAGTCGCAGTGCCTCGCCCACCAGGCTGTGGTTGTTGTAGGGCGCGGTGGCAGTCATAAGTGTCCGTCCAAATTGGCGCCAATCGGCCAATGAAAATCCAACGTCCAAGGAGGGATTGAGCTCCAATCCTGACGACCAAGTTAGCACGAAGAACCCGGACCTCGCCGCGTAAAGCCGGCGCAAATTTCGCCCATTGATAAAGGCCCCCTCCGTCCCGGAGGGGGCCTTTATCAGAAGTCTCGCGCCGCGATGCGTCGCAATACGGCCGGTGACCTTAGTCCTCGTCCCCGTACTGTTCCTTCAGCATTTCCACCACTGCCGGGTCGGCCAGCGTGGTGGTGTCGCCCAGCGCCCGGCCTTCGGCCACGTCGCGCAGCAGGCGGCGCATGATCTTGCCGCTGCGGGTCTTGGGCAGCTCGGCGGCGAAGTAGATGTCGTCGGGGCGAGCCATGGAGCCGATCTTGCCGGCGACGTGCTGCTTCAGCTCGGCGATCACGTCGTCGGAGCCGGCCACCTGGTCCTTGAGGGTCACGAAGGCCACGATGGCCTGTCCCTTCACCTCGTGGGTGCGCCCGATGCACGCGGCCTCGGCCACCTTCAGGTTGTCCACCAGCGCGGATTCAACCTCCATGGTGCTGATCCGGTGCGCCGACACGTTGATCACGTCGTCCACCCGGCCCAGCAGCCAGAAGTAGGACTCCTCGTCCAGCTTTGCGCCGTCGCTGGTGAAGTAGATCCCCTCGTAGTTTGACCAGTACTGCTGCACGAACCGCTCAGGGTCGCCGTAGATGCCGCGCAGCATGCTGGGCCACGGCTTCCGGACGACCAGGTAACCGCCCCCGCCCGGTCCAATCTCGTTGCCCTGCTCGTCCAGGATGGCCGCGTCGATGCCGGGGAAGGGCTGCGTCGCCGAGCCCGGCTTCAGCGTCGTGATCCCGGGCAGGGGGGAGATCATCACCGCGCCCGTCTCGGTCTGCCACCACGTGTCCACCACCGGGCAGCGCCCGCCGCCGATGTGCTGCCAGTACCACACCCAAGCCTCCGGGTTGATGGGCTCGCCCACGGAACCCAGCAGCCGCAGCGATGACATGTCGTGGCGGTTGGGATATTCCTCGCCCCAACGCATGAACGTCCGTATCGCCGTCGGCGCCGTGTAGCAGATGGTGCAGGCGTACTTCTCCACGATGGCCCAGAACCGGTCCCGGTCGGGGTAGTCCGGCGACCCCTCATACATCACCGTGGTCGCTCCGTTGGACAGCGGCCCGTAGATGATGTAGCTGTGTCCCGTCACCCACCCGATGTCGGCGGTGCACCAGTAAACGTCGTCTTCCTTCAGGTCGAAGATCCACTTGCTGGTGGCATAGGTGCCGGTCATGTAGCCGCCGGTGGTGTGGACGATGCCCTTGGGCTTGCCCGTGGTGCCGCTGGTGTACAGCATGAACAGCATGTCCTCGCTGTCCATCTGCTCCGGTTCACAGTTCAGCGGTTGATCGGCGACCAGGTCGTGCCACCAGACGTCGCGGCCCTCAACGATGGGCACGTCGTGGCCGGTGCGCTTCACCACCACCACCTTCTCCACCGGCGTTTCGCCCTCGATGGACGCGTCCGCGCTCTGTTTCAGCGGAATTATGCCGCCGCGCCGCCAGCCCCCGTCAGCGGTAATCATCACCTTGGACTGCGAGTCCTCAATCCGGTCCCGCAGCGACTCCGCGCTGAACCCGCCGAACACGATGCTGTGGGGCGCGCCGATGCGGGCGCACGCCAGCATCGCGATGGCCAGCTCGGGCACCATGGGCAGGTACAGCGTGACCCGGTCACCCTTCTCAACGCCCAGGCTTTTCAGGCCGTTGGCGAACTTGCACACTTCCCGGTACAGGTCGCGGTAAGTGTACACCTGCCAATCGCCCGGCTCGCCCTCCCAGATGATGGCCGCCTTGTTCTTGCGCGGGCCGTCCAGATGCCGGTCGATGCAGTTGTACGCGGCGTTGAGCTTGCCGCCCACGAACCACTTGGCGAAGGGCGCATCCGACCAGTCCAGCACGGTGTCCCACGGCTTGAACCAGTCCAGCTCGCCGGCGAACCGTGCCCAGAACGCCTCGGGGTCGCGGCGGGCCTCTTCGTACACGGCCGGGTCGGCAATGTTGGCGTTGGCGACGAACTCGGCGGGCGGCGGATACGTCCGGTCTTCCTGCAGCAGGGCCTCAAAAGCGCCGGTATTCTGAGTCATGGTAGGGAACCTCCGGAGCGTCGAAATCAAATGCTATTGACGGGCAGATATTAGCACATCACCCCTACTACCGGCCTGCGGACCGGCCCCCGCTACGGCAGCGGGCCGTACCACCGCGCCACTATCTCATCCACCTTCGCCGCATCGGCCTCCGACGCGTCCGCCTTGAACGCCGCCACCAGGTGGCAGATCCCCAAGTCCGTCCCCTCGCAGTCGTCCGAGTAATCCTCCGCCAACGACTTCAGGTACAGGTTGCGGAACCCCTGCCGGAACGTCTCCTCGCCCAAGCCCTTGTATAGTTCATGGAATAGGCTCTCCCCCAACGAATAAAAGCATTTGCCTTTGTTGGTTCCGTACTCGGCATCGAGCCCTTCCAGATGCGAAATTTCTTGTGCAGACGCACAGGGGTTTCGCGTGGTCTCTATGGGCTTGTCGACCCGAGTGTTTTCCGAGATTGAACCCAGAAAATCCGCAGCCCCCTCTTTAACCCACTTTTGACCACCTCCACCCCAGTAGTAATGGCCAACCTCGTGGGCCATGTGAAACGGCGTCCTCCACCAAGAATGGCCGTTCTCCACGTCATAGTGCAGTTTGGACGCGATGTGCGTCCCGAAGTTCGATCCACCGGCTGTCGCCCGGACGGCATCGTCGAAATAGTAGGCTACATAGTTATTTGGAAATGCAACTCCCATAAACTCTTCGATGGCGCGAACGCTGTGCTCTAAGAAGTCCATGCTTGGCGTTATCTGATCTCGTATGCGGATGATGGTCAGCAATACTTCGCCGGACAGAGGCAATTCGATGGTGCGCTCTTGCAGATACACACCAGTCCCGCGCAACAAAACGTTGACCGATTCCGGACGGTATGTGTTGGTTCCATACAAAAGTGCGACGATCTTGGCCTCCTCATCAGTGATGCCGTCCGCAATTTTGGGATGGGCGATTATCTCAAAAAACCTTGACGAACTCGCATATTCCAACCTGCGCAACGACCGAACCGCTTGCACGTCGGGCGCCTCCACGCTTTCCAAAAAAGGCATATCGAGGATCCGCATGGACGCTTCGGCTACCTCATCAGCCAGGGTTTCGTCCTGTGGTCGCGCTGTCCAATAGAGGTTTTGGATCACCGTAGCCTCGTTGGCAGTCATGTCATCCTGCACCCAGGACTTCTCCAGAACCTTGTCAGCCAGCGGGCGAACGTGGCGGCCGGCGAAGTAAAGATACCTGACCGCCGTGCCCTCGGCCGCCGTGATCTCATCCTGCGTCCACGGCATCGCCAACACCTCGTCAACCTGCCCGTGGACGGAACGCGGCATCCACCGGAACCCGAAGATCGCGTCCGTCTCGGCCGGCGTGATGCTGTCACTGACCCACGGTAGCTTCATCAACTCGTCGAACACGCCCGAATACCAACGCGCCGCTGCTATCAGTAGCTCCGCCGCCTCCTTCTCCGACTCGTCAACCCCGTCCGCGACCCACGGTAGCGAGCGCAACTCCATCGCCCGTGGTCGCCTGTTTTGATCTAACCACGCCCCATTCTCCAGGTGCGCAATCGGACTCGGCGGCGCCCGCGTGCTCGTCGGCCGCGGAGTCCGCGTGGGACCCGGCGTTCGTGTCGGCGTGGGGGTAGAGGCGGGCAATGGCCGAGGCGTGAACGTCGGCGCCGGCGTGTTCGTTGGCGGCGCCGGCGTTTCGGTCGGTGCTGGCGTTTCGGGAGGAACCGGCGTGAACGTCGGCGCCGCTGGTGCCTCGGTTGCCGTCGGTGCCGGCATGACCGTCTCCGTAGGCGACGCCGCGGCCGCTTCCGAAGGCACAGTGGGAGCAGCCGGCGTCGGATCCGGCGTCGTGCAAGCCGCCGTCGCTGGCATCAGGAATAGGGCAACGGTAGCGAGCACAACCAACAGCAATCGATGACGTTTTGAGTTCACAACCGACCTCCATACCTGTCCGCGCATCATAGCATCGCTACCGCCCGTGCCACCGTGGGCCTTGCCACTCAGCCTGCCTTGCGCTAATCGTGTCGCCGCACGTTCGATTCTGCGGGTACAAGTCCCGTCGCCTCTCAACCCGCCGTCGGGCTGCCACTCCCACTCCCGCTGCCCTATGGCCTTGGACCGCTGCTCTGACGATGACCCCGAAACCCACCAGCTCACTCCCGTCCACCAGGTAGCCTGCCACCGGTACTGACTGACTCGGTCCCCGTCGTCCTGCAATCGGAGGCCCGCTCACGATCAGCGTTTCGCACCGTGAGCAGCCCGTCCTGTTGTTCCCCATGCCCCTGGTCCGACTGACCCTATAGGCTTCCCTCGGCCCGGCGGCGGATATATCGGTTGCAGCACGCCTGAACCCGGGCAGAATATCGAACCACCGTATGCCCAATGCCATGCCGTATCCCGGTGCTGTCATCGTGGCGCGCGCATACATCCTGCGCTTCCGGATACACTCCCGGCGCCAGCCGCACCCGAGTATCGGCTCCCATTTTCCGGGTGACGGCTGTCAATTTGCTGTATCACCAAGTCACTGATACGATCCGTGAAAGTCAACCCTGCAAAGCATACTGAACGCCGGCCGAGGGTCAGAGCCTTGCCTAACCTAAGCGAAGAACGCCAACGGTGACATCACATGCAACTCCAATTGCATTCGGATCTTCAGTCACGCCAATCGACGCCCGCCGAGCCGGCGGCCCCAACCATACCCGCCAGCGAAGGCCAGCCGGCTATCGCCTGCGAGAATAACGCGGACTTCATGAACCGGCTCGAAACCGCAGGGCTTCAAATGAAGCTGATCGTGACCTCGCCTCCCTACAACCTGGGCAAAGATTACGAAACCAGGACCACCCTGGACAGCTACTTGGAAACGCAACGCAGCGTGATCGAGCAGTGTGTCCGTCTGCTGCACCCACAAGGATCACTGTGTTGGCAAGTCGGAAACTACATTGACGACGGTGAGGTGGTACCGCTGGATAGCGTTTTGTATCCGATATTCAGAGATCAAGGGCTGAAGCTCAGAAATCGCATAGTGTGGCACTTCGGTCATGGATTGCACGCGTCCAAACGATTGTCCGGTCGTTACGAAACAATAAACTGGTGGACGAAAGGCGACGATTATACTTGGGACCTCGACCCGATCCGGGTCCCTTCCAAATACCCCGGCAAGCGCCACTACAAAGGCCCAAACGTTGGACAACTCTCCGGGAATGCCAACGGGAAAAATCCCAGTGACGTCTGGGAATTTCCAAACGTGAAAAGCAACCATCCCGAAAAAACCGTACACCCCTGCCAGTTTCCGGTCGAATTGGTTGAGCGCTTGGTCTTGTCAATGACCGACGAAGGCGACGCGGTATTCGATCCCTACATGGGGGTCGGGTCTGCCGTTATTGCCGCTCTGATGCATCGACGCATCGCATACGGGTGTGACATCGTGCCGGAATATGTAGAGATAGCAGAACAGCGCATCCAGACATGGCGCGACGGCACCTTGCGCACACGACCGATGGGAAAGCCAATTTACGACCCGTCATTGCCCCGCGGCGGCCACTGATGCAGATAGCGGCCAAGTATTCCCATCTGAACGGGGAGGAGCACCTGATCGTTCACCGGAACCAACTGTGGGATCAGGTCCAACACGTCGTCGGAAGAGTGAATGCGGCATCTTGCCGTACTAAACAATCAAGAGAATCTAGAAAGCAAGGCCGCTTGTTATTTTCTCCAACCGACTTGAACGCGGCATTCAAGCGCGAGTTTGAATCTTTGGGCTGGAAACAGGTGCGCCGAAATTTCTGGGTCACCTCGGACGAACGTCTCATGCGCCGGATCCATAACCTGCCTCCCGAGGAACAAAAACTCGCAATCGAAAACGCCGGGCATACGCCCATCGGATCGTATAACCAAACTGATTTCGTCAAAGACCGGGTCGCCGTCGAGGTGCAGTTCGGCAAGTACTCATTCGTGGCCCACGACCTGTTCGTCAAACACCTGCACTTCTACATAACCGATACGATCGACGTTGGGATAGAGATACTCCCTATGAAAGCTCTCGAGCAGGAAATGTCGTCCGGTGTTCCATACTATGAACGTGATTTGGTGAACGTATTGCGGCAGGGCCGCGCCGTTCCAGCGGTTCCGCTGGTTCTCCTCGGCGTAGTGCCGTAAGGGAAGCGTCAACCACGAACAACAGCGCCTGCCTTCGAGTACCGCGGCAACGGCGGTGGTGCCGCTGCCCATGAACGGGTCCAGCACCACCTGGGCCGAGGTCGCCCGTATCGCCCGCCGCGGGAGGTCCACCGGGAACGTCGGTATCCCGGTGATCCAGAGCAGGTCTCCTGGTGGATCCGCCAAACGCTCCCATCAGTGTGTCCGTCCAGCAGCCGGAACTTGGGCTTGGTGATGAGGTAGATCACTTCGTAATCGGGCAGGAAGTAACCGGGGTTGAAGTTGGTTCCCCCGGACCGGTGCCAGATGATGACCTGGCGCAGGGGGAAATCCTGCAGGATGTCGTCGTGCCTGACGATCAACCCGCCCTGAACCCGGTGCATTTGGTTGTAGAAGATTGCTCCGTCCGGCTTCAGCACCCGGAGCATCTGGGCGAGACAGAGGCGTTGCCACTCCACGTAGGCGTGGTGGGGCATATCGTCGCTGTGGCCGTCGTAGCCATCCCAGCAGCGGGACCCGTTGCCCGTGGAATTGAGCAGGTTGTAGGGCGGCGAAGTAACGACCAGGTCGACGGACTCGTCGGGGAGCTGTTGCATAAGCTCCAGGCAGTCGCCCTGGTGTATTCGGTCAAGCCATTGCGATAGAGACAAAACAAACCCCCGTATCTGGTGGTACGGGGGATGTTATGCCAGAGGTTGATTTACCCAACTGACGATTTTGGCGGCCTACCCCTCCCTCGAGGGCAGGTGGCCATCTCTTTGAGCGCATCCTCCACAGTCACGTTGTAACCACCGCCTGCAGCCGGAGCGCGCAGTTTGCCCATGCGAGGCAACAGACCTCTATGCCACCATCCAGCAGCTGTTCTTACTTTCACGCCGTACTTCTTCGAGGCCGTAGGCAGGTCGATCAGCCCGTCCGGGAGTTCGTCGTAAATAACGACCCCCTCGTCTTTGGGGGGCGTCTCGGCGCGGACCAGCAGGTTCACGATGTCGGTCGGGTTCTCGACCGTTCGATGGGCAATACGTTCGGCAATCATCTCGGCAAATGCTCCGGCGTCAACACCGGCATCCAGCGCCTAGTCGATGACGCTGATCAGGTCCTCTTTCAGTGCGATATTGCCGAATTCTACCATAGGGGGATCCTTGGCCTGGCGGGGTCATCGCTGACGATGAGAAATGAACGCACGCTGTTCCGCACCTGACTTCCGGTCGGTCCGCCGCATTGCGCGTGCGCCAGTGCTACCTTCTCCGTGGTTGACGACCCCTAATCGTGGCACCTGGCTCGAATTCATCCGACAGCCACCGTACGAACTGTCTCGCGTGCAACAGATATGTGTTTTTGGCCGAGAGCCGGAGTTCGGACTCTTCGACAACGTCGCTATATCTTTCGAACGCTTCACGGATTTCTTGTAAAGACGACTGGCTGATTTTTGGCACAAGCATGCTCCTTGAGAGGCTGTGAACCAAACTCTTGCCCATCGGTGCGGGCGGGTATCGGAACTTCCGGTCCGACTGAATTTGGTTCTTACCTGCACCCACTGAGGCTCTCACTCTTTGCGGGACAGCATTTGGGCACCGAATACAGCCACGACGACGGCGGCGCACACTACTATCGCGTAAGGAACACACTGCCCGGGTTGATTGCCGGCAGCCGTCGATCCCACGACCACTAACGTTGCCAGCAATACCGATAACCATATAAAATCATCCGCGATCTCTTCCCAGTAGGATCGGGATCATCGGGCCGTAGCGATCCCAGTCGCTGCGGCCAAATTGGTTCACTGGAGCCGATGAAGGGATACGATGATAGTGCAAAAATGGGGTATCGTACAGTGCTGTGGGGTGAGATTTCCTACTCAAATCTCCATTTGCAGTGCTGTGCAGTGATGTACCATGCCGGCAAGTTGTCCAGCATTTGTCCAGGAATTCACGCGGCTTTTCGCATCATGTCTGCGAACGCCTTTGCGGCGCCCTTTTGCCAGCCGGGAAGGCAGTGGGCGTAGATCTGCAAGGTTATGGCCGGGCTGGAATGCCCCAGCCTCTCCGCAGTTACGGGAAGGCTCACCCCTGACTGTAGCAGCCCTGACGCATGGAAGTGGCGCAGACTGTGGAGGGTGATTTTAGGGCAACCGGCAAGCTTGGCCATGCGTGATACCATACGCGACATGACCGTCGGTCGGCACCATCCGTCAATGCCTCGCCTGGGGAATACGATCTCTGAGGGTTCGATGTTTAGGACATTCGCCAGGTCAATTTGCCTGGCGCGATGCTGTCGCAGCATGTTGACAATATCGTCGTCGAGTTCAATCGTCCGCCTGCTGCTCTTGGATTTTGGTGGTCCCAGTTTGACGCCGTTGGCGGTTACTATCAGAGCCTGGACGACATCCAAGGTGCCGGCGTCCAGGTTCACGTTCTTCCACTCCAGTGCGGTAATCTCGCCTCGTCGCATTCCAGTGTAGGTGGCGACGTATGTTGCCGGCCACAGGTGGTGTTCGGATGCTTTAGCCACGGCCAACAGGGCATTGACTTGGCGTTCCTCAGGGACGAACGCCGGCTTTCGCTGGGCCCGCGGTGGTTTAACCGACGCGGCCGGGTTTCGTCCGATCACCTCCATTTCGACGGCATGTTCCAAGGCCGCTTTCAGGACGGTGTGTACGGCGACGACTCCTACAGGAGCCTTGCCGCCTATGATCAGGTTGAGTTCGAATTCCCTGATCTGCTTCGGCGATAGTTTTGCGAGCTTGATTCTTCCCAGCCCGGGTTTGATGTGGATACGCATGTGTTCCTCGTAGCGGTCGTCGGTTTTTTCTCGTATGCCATCGACCTGTTTGTTCTCCAGCCACTTGTCCATCCATTCGCCCAGCGTGTAGTTGGTCTTGGCTGGGGTGATGCCGCGGTCCATGTCGCTGAGGATTTCCCGGATTCTGCGTTCGGCATCGGCTTTCTTGCCGCGGACGGTTTCGGTCTTGCGGATGCGTTTACCTTTGTCGTCGCGGCCCAGGAAGACCGATATCTCCCAGGACCCCGGGCTACGTTGTTTTATGGAGCCTTTCATGGCTACCTCCCGATAAGGTTGATTTCCCACGGCGTTGGTTGCCGCCGGGACGCGGAGTTTAGTGGATCCGCGATCCGCCGGTCGGTTACGGGGCGTCGTCGTTGGGCGCCGGCATCGAGACCAGTCTTTCCAGCGTGGCGCGGGGGATGAGGATGCGCTTGCCCATCCGGATGGATTCGATTTTCCCGGTCCGGATTTCCTCTCGCACCATCCACTCGCTGACCCCGAGGGCACTGGCGGCTTCTTTCACGCTATAGGCGATCCGTTCAGTGGTCTCCATGCTGTCTCCTGTTGTTACGGCCTGTGCTTTGATGTATAGGTCCGTGCGATGGTTTAACTGTAGCGAACCGCCCTTGGGTTTTTCTGCATGTCGTTTCCCGTCGGGCAGACGGGGAAATTAAAAATAAAAAAACAGACCCATGGTCCGTTTCTTCAATGGGTCAAAGACCCTCAAAAAGCGACACGTCAGACGTTTGAAACCATCCGACGTGCTGATAGTCATTCGCCCCGCCGAAGCGGGGCGAGACGACGTTTTTTGGTTTTCATTACGGGTTTGCGATTAGTGTGTACTCGTCCAACCGGGCCGTGAGGTCGTTGGGATCATTTCTTTGTTCGGTGATCCATTTGACGTATTCGTTCGCGTGGAACTCGCACATGTTCGGCGAGGCCAGGGTTTCTTCGTCGGTGTCGAGGACGCGGAATGAATCGGTGTCGTTGCATCCCGGGATCTGGCATCCGCCGTTCCAATCGTCGGTTACGACAACGTATTTTTCGTTCATGGTTCTCCTTTTCGGTTGGTTGACATGAATGGGCGGCGATCATCAAAAACATGATCGCCGCGCGGGCTGCAGTGGCGGGGTACCACCACTTCCCGGCTGCCTGGTTCCGGCACGACGTGGTAGTCCTTGACCTGGATGACCTCGGCGACAGGGCGAATGGGTTTTAGGCAAGTCAGTCGGTCAAACAAGATCATTTCCACCAGGATGCTGAAACTCATCGCGGGTTCAATTCAGGTTGGTTCAATAGGTTCCCGCCAGTGGGCGTCGAATTGAGGCAATGTGCAGTGAGACACTGGCATGACGTCGTGGGAGAGGATGTCGGGAATAGCATCCGCCGCGTCCATCATGGCGCGGGAATGGTTGAACTACGAAGAACCACATGATAGCGGCGGGTGCCTGCCGTTCCTGGAGCGGTTGCCGCTGGTTGCATCAGCTGGGTTCGATCACGAGTACTGCCCCAGTTCCTCTAGCCGCAGCTTCATCTGTTGCAACGCTTCCTCCGCGGCCTGCCGCAACGTGCGTTCCTCGTCCAACTCCAACGCCACCCTGGCGTTTTCGGCGGTGAGTTCTTTAATCCGGCACAGCATCGCTGCTTTTTCTTCCTTCCACGAAGCGGGAGCGCTCTGCGGCGTGGCGGCTCGTTCTTCATCGGGTCCGATGGAAGATGCGGCATGTTCTCGGTCATTGCCGGCGGACTCGGCTTCCACTATGGCCTTTCTGTAGGCCTGATCGAACGTGAACTCCGCGTCCCTCACGGACTTAGACAGGCCTGCCGCCCTCACGACGCTGGCCATTTTGAGAGCTGCGCTGAACGTGATTTCCCGCGCCAGCACTTTGTTTTGCAATCGACATTCGCATATTCCCTTGGCCTCGCTGATCCGAGTGGTACCAACTCGGGCCAACGTCGCCATATCCTCGATGGTCCACGGTTTGTCGCGAAACCTCACGCCAAGCGTGACCTTTTTGGGGCGACCTGTTCCGGCCCACTCGCAGGCTACCACTGCGATTAACGCTCTCAGACCAGCGGTCAGGTGAGGTCCGTGCAGCGCCTCGATGCATAGTCGAACCGTTGGATCGTTTCCCTTGACTGGGATCATCCTGATTTCCAAGCCCAATTCGAGCGCGATTTCATACCGTTCGTAGTCCCAAAGCACCTCAGATCCCAGGGTTAGAACGTCTACGGTGCAAGTGGATACGTCGTCAGAACGCTTCAGGAGTTGCATCGCGGACACCAGTTGCCGACGTTCGGTTGGAGTACGAGCGGGCACCGAATCAGCCAGCGGATGTTTGCTTAATCGTGGGACTGGAGACTCGGCCCTTCCGTTAATGGAAGGTGCGCGTTTTCTCTTTGTTTGGGTAGGTTCGGGTCGATCAAGTAGGTGGGTGAAGTCCATCTGGTTCCCAATTTCATCTACGCCGGTGCCGCTTACCATGGTGATGTCCTCCCCTGCGCCTTTCCGTTGGTCAATGGCAGGTCTCATTGGAAGTATGGGCGCAGAAGGGTGTTCGTTCGCGTGATCCCTTTCCTCGCAGGGGTCTTGAACCGGAGGTAAAGGGTGTCGAAGGTGAGGGGGTATGGCCGGTCGACTGAACTATCCACTCACTGAGATCTTCACATGCCTCGCAGCGGTGCGGTTGGCAGTGGGAAGCGTAGAGAGCTATGGACTCTGCGTCAGGCGATGCGGTTGTTGGGGCCGACGATACGCGACGGGATTGAATGCCTGTGCGGCTGATCTTTTCGGCCGGGCCAAGGTCACGAGCTCGCGCGGTCGGCGTTGGGCGCCGTCATGGGATCATTCCTGCGGAGACAGCCCTGTGGCCGTCGCGAAGGGTTCCGGGGTGGTGATTGGACACGAGCAGCGATTGGTGACGACCGTGGTGATCAAACGTCAGCGTTATCTCGAAGGTCGTTACTACGTCGGTGGGCAGTTGACCAACAACGCGAGCGCCCGCCCGGATTGAAAGCCGACGGTCAAATACCAACCGGATGTTTGCCGAACCGCGGCGGTCTGGATCAACCTGAACGTGCTGGCCGCGGCTTTGCAATCGCTTGACCGGATACTTGGTGACGGCAGAGGTGTACCAAGTGGCCAACCATCGCGACTCCAACGTCAAGCAACCAAAGCCCTTGACTGTTGTCGAGTCAACCGCCTGGATATCTTCGTTCGTATCATAGGCACCGCAGCGCCGACCTGGTCGGCTCGCCGCGGCTGTAACGGCCGACCATGCCGCCGCCCTGCTTACAGCGGCCCTGGCGTTCGATCTTGTGGGTGGGGGCGCCGTTCTGGGCCGTGCGTCGGGCCATGCCCACCCGGCCGCTGTGGCCGCTGAAGAACTCCCAGTCCGTCAATCCCACGGCCCTGGCGATGGCCTTCACCCGCCGGGCGATCTGGAACTCCGACAACCCGAACACCTTCCCATCCCCGCCAACCACCGCCGGTCGTATGGCGGAAAGCGCGTTCATGGCAGCCGGGGTGATGGCCACCACCGCGCCCTGGGCCTCGGCGTCGGTCTTCGAACGAATGACGGTGATGCGGCTGGAGCCGTCGTCCCAGCGCTGGAGGTCGCCCCAGGTGAGAGACGAAGCCTCGGACCGCGGCAACCCCGCGCCGGAGAGGACGGCCACTAAGGCCAACTCAATATTGCCCCGCTCTGCCGCCTGCGCCGCCGTCTCAATGCCGCGGCCGTGCCGGCGGGGTTGAACCGCGGTGAGGCGAAGATAGCGAGGGCGTCGGTGGTGAGGGCCCCGGACTGGCGCTGGGGTTTGGCGAGTCGCCGTCCCGACTCCTTTTTAAAGAAGCGCGCACGCCCAAGCCCGGCAGGGCGACTCCAGCTTCGCCCACTGGTGGGCCTTGGAGATGACGGAGATGGCCAGCCGGAGCGTGGCGATCGAGGCGCCGGAGCCGGCCCGGGCAGCCAGGTAGCGGGCCACGGCGAGAGGCTCGGCCACCAGGGACGCGAGCCCCACCTGGTCGCACCAACCGGCGAATATGCACCACTGGGTTGTGTAGGTGCGGCGGGTGTTGTCGGAGAGAAAGGCCTCCAGCGCGTCGGCCACGCCCCGGTCGGCGGCGGCGAGCTCGGGGAGCTGCGCGGGCTCGATAGGGACGACGTGGGCGGCGGGGATGGTGGTCATGGGCGAGTCTCCGGAGGCGGGTTTGACGGGGTGATTCGGGTGAGTGAAACATGCGCGATAAATCCGATTATCGCGCGGCGAATCGCCAATGCCAAACTGGAAAAATTGGACCCGAAGCGCTCTGAATTCGCCGGAGTCATTGCAGTGGCGACCCACAATCGCCATGGGTGGTCGAGCGATCTAACCGACGCCCCAGAAATATTCGAGCACATTGCCAAACTGACGTTGGGCATCACGCAGGCCGATAGTGGGGCTGAAACCGAAGCGCGCCTGGCGAACATGTCCGGTAATCCAAAGGAGGGAACCATAGAACAAACCTAACGGGTCAAGGTCGGATGGTCGCGCTGGTACCTGGCCGCCGACAATCGATAGCCAACATCGTCCCATCTGGCTCCACCGGGCAAACGCCGGTGGAGCCATTTTTTGCCACTGCCCAATCCAACAGAAAAAGGAGCAATCACCATGCAGGCTGACAAGCCGTTTCCCAAGAAGTACCTCGACGATCCCAAGCGCAGGGCCGAACACCGGGTGTACCGGCAACTGGCCGAAAGCCACCGGCCAGGCCTGTTCATCTTTGAGTGGAAAAAAGACAAGAAATCCTCCGAGATCGACTTTGTCGTGTGGCTGCGCGACGTCGGCATTTTCGCTCTACAGGCTAAAGGGGGATCCTACCGACACCTCTGGGAGGATGACGAATGGCAACTGCGTCAGGGCGGTCGTTGGGAAAGAGTGCCGTCTCCCCTGGATCAAACCTGGTCGGGCGCGGACGCTCTGATCAACTCCCTACCCAAGAGACGGGGCTACCGGAGTTTCGTGATCCCGGTCCTGCTGTTCACAGACATGGAACACGACGGTGCCATCAAACGACTGTCGGCACGGGAAAAAGCTCATCCATTGTTCATGGGGGACGACCTGCCCCAACAGCTGGTGGCGCTGGCAGCAGAACGTCAGGTTTACTACCCACCTACCGACGACACCATTGCCGCTGAAGCTCTGGCCATCAGCGATGGGAGCGTGGTGTACGAATATGTCGAAGCAGTCGAGTTTGACGGTGATGACGGGCGGTCCAGATTCCCAGAGATCGACCCGGACCGCGTGATCATCCATCACGTTGAGCATCTGCACCAGACCCTGAACCTGCACCTGCATTTCCACAAACGGATCAGCCCGGAGGATGCCGACTTGCTCCGGACGTTGTTGCGCCAGGATCACGGGACATGAGCCGACCGTTAGGGGATTGGCGCCGTCCGTTCATGGGCCGGCGAAAACCTCCGGTGACGGTCGGCACGTCGTGGACGGCCACACATGCGTCGCCACCTCGCCCGAATCAATCGACCCTGGATACGCTCCGTTCGATCCAATGCAACGGTGGCAACGTTTCGCGGTACCCGATGGTGGAACTATCCCAATGCCATGGGCACATGGCCGCAAACCTCCTCCCTCCAACCGAAATCCAGCGAAGGTTGATCGTGATCAGACTCGGAGACAATCTGATTCGGTCTCGTTCGACGGACCTGCCCGGCGCGATCCCGTGGTTACCACTCGGAGCGTCTCGCTCCGCCCTACTCCCGAACAGCATTGGCATTGTCCGCGTCCAGCCATGGCGCATGCATCGGTTCGCATAGCGCTGATCGAACGGCTTGAACACGAGCGTTGCTGATCCGCAGCCCAAAATTACGAACGAGCTCGGCGTAGCGCCGAGCTCGGAAATCCACCAACAACCACCCAGGAATTTACCAACATGTCAATCGTACCCCAAATCCTTCGTCTCGCCCCCGAACTGAATGACCGCCAACAGGCCATTGTGAAACACGCCGACGGTCCGTTGCTGGTCAGGGCGGGGCCGGGTGCCGGCAAGACGCGGGCGTTCACCTGGCGCAGCCTGAACCTCCTCCTCCGCGATATCTGCGACCCCCAGGAATTGCTGTTGCTGGCGTTCGGGCAGCCGGCCGCCGAGGAGATGAAAAGTAGGATCCTGACCGCGGCAGAGCGAATGGGCCGCCGGAGTGATGCCAGCGCGATAAGGATCTCTACGATCCACTCATTGTGCCACCGAATTCTCTCCAGGCATCACCGTCAGATCGGACTCCCATCGGATTATCGGGTGCTGAACAAAGAAAGTCAGCGCCGATTCCTGCTGGAGAATTTTGACGAGATATTCGGACCTGACGACCACAACCTCGCGATTTTCAACTGGCGGGACCCCACCCGTGTCGCCCAGGACGCAGCGCGATTCTTCGACCGCATCACCGAGGAGGACATCTCGCCCCGGCGTCTGGTCGAGTCGGGCCACTTGTACGACAGCACTCTCGGTCGCTGCTATTCGCGGTACGAGGGAGTGCTTCGAAAGCTGGGTTTTGCAGATTTCAGTCATCTCCTGCTGTGGGCTGACGATGTGCTGAGAGACGGCCGCATCGCCGACGACATTGGGTCGGGCATTCGTCATCTGATGGTCGACGAGTACCAGGACGTTTCGTACCTGCAAGAGCAGGTGCTCATGAAGTTGGCGGATTACCACGATAACCTCGCCGTGGTCGGGGATGATGATCAGGGGATTTTCCAGTTCCGGGGGGCCATGGTTGATGGCCTGGCAACTTTCGAAGATCGCTTCCCTCACTGCACGACCGTCACGTTGGATGTCAATCACCGGTCGCACCCGGGGATCGTGCAATTCGGCAACCGACTGATCTCGGGGCTCGACGGCGACGACCGCGGCGGAAACCGTTGGTCTCGACACCAAAAAGCAATGAGACCCCACGAAGAGGATGCCCACCCCATCTACCCGTCGGTCATCTCTGTGATGGGCTTCGATATCGACGACGAAGCCGGACAACTCGCCGATATGGTGAATTTTCTTTGGCGCAATCGTGTGATTTCCGACTACTCTCAAGTCGCTCTGCTGATGCACAGCGTGAAGCCACGGCATAGCCGACCATACCTGTCCGCTCTGAGATCAGGAGGTATCCCGGCGTTCTGCCCCGGTACCGGCTTCGATGGCGTCTTGTCGTCCAACCACGGCGCCGGAGGCAACACGAGATTTCCGAAGGGCCACGTTTTCGTCACGACTATGCACGGATCGAAGGGTCTGGAATGGCCCGTGACGGCAGTGGTTTGCGGGGGGTTCATGGGTGGCCCCGACGGTTTGGACAACGTTGTACGGCGCTACACGCGCCGTTGGAGGCCAATCGCAAGACCGGTTGGCGAGACTCGGGACCGATTCCATCAGTTCTACGTTGGCTGCACGCGGGCGAGGGCTCTGTTGATATTGGCCGCCAGCCAGGAGAATCCACCGTCGGCGGTATTCGATCACGTCTGGGCAGATCTTCCTCGCTGGGCGTTCATGGATCCGTCTTCCCTGGCAGAGCAGAGGTTCGGCCGGGATGACAGTCGCAATGGGCGATCCGGCAGCCGGTCCATCACCGTGGACCGGCTGGAACACCTCGCACTACGCTCCCGTCGGTTCGCCCGATATTGATGGCCACGCGCAATCCCAACCTGCCCTGCCAGTGGATTCGTTCCGGCGAAATCATCGCGCATGAACACGTCAACTCCAGGACATCCGTCGGTTAAGGATCCAACCGATGCGCCGTGCGGGCGGTAAATTCGACCAACCGTCAAAAGCGTCGGGATGCTGTTGCTTAAAATTCAGACGGAAACCCCGTTCTGATGCGGGCGCTACGGGCAGCCATGACGACGTCAGGCTGGCCGTTGTCCACAGTAGGTTGCGGCGCAGATTGGCTCTGAAATTCGCGCCAGCGTCGGCGAAGTTGCTGAACGCGGGTATTTCGGGGTCTTGATCGCCGGTCCGGCCGTATTTGCCGATAAACAGCGTGAGGTTGGCCACGGTGGCGGCCAGGTGCAACTGGAACTTGGTCTTGGCGTGGCCGAAGTACCGGGCCTGACGGATGCCCAACTGGACCAGTCGGGCCAGACAGTGTTCGGCCACCACCCGAAGGTGGCGATATTGGTCATAGGCCGGACTGCCCCGCAATTGGCGAGTTTCCTGCAACAGTCCTTCCTGAGGATGCAGTCGCACCGTACGGCCCAGGCCCGCTCCGGCGTCAGTACACTGGGGACGCAACGGGCAGGCTCCGCATACCGCGCCGTCAAACCGGAACCTCTCCAGTTTGTAGGTGCGGCCGGTGAGATCGGTTCGCGTCGCCATGGGCACCAGATAGCGAGTGACCTGTCCGGCGGGACAGGTGCAGGTCCCTGCCATCAGGTCGATGACGAAGTCATCCTTGGGGAAACGCTTGCTGTTGGGCCGGCCCGGCACTCGGGCCACCAGCTTCCGTCCCGCGTCGGCAAAAGCCTGGCGGGTGCCGCCGTCGCCGTAGGCGGTGTCGCCCATGGCTTCTACCACTGACACACCGGCGCTGGCCTCGCTCTGCTCCACCAGATCCAGCGTACCCGTGCTGTCCCAGGCATTGCCCCGTAGGTGCGGGGATAAACCACCCTAAACCATAATTATTTGTTGACACCGTATTCATTCCAAAGCGGAAACCCAAAGCCAACAATAAGCCCAAATCCAAACGGTCAAAGCCCTCCCCACGCCGGCAACCCAAACCTCCCTCTGCAAAACACCGACCGTCAAAGCCCAGAAAGCCAGCCCTGACCTACCAAGAGCGCAAGGAACAGGGGCTCTGCCGTTGCAACCAACCAGCCATACAGGGGCAAACTCGTTGCGCCACCTGCGCCGAGAAACACCGCGCATGGTGCCGCCAATACTCGGATAACCGCCGAAGGGCCAAAGGCATTAAACCCCGCCAACGGATCAGCCCAGAATTAATCGAGCAGATCCAACAAGACATCGCGACCAAAGAAGCGAACCAAGTACCCAAGAGGGTCCGTAACGGAGTCTACAAAAAGAAGCAACGCGAAAAACAAGCGTCGCTGAGAGCGGAGCGAAAAACCCTCGGTCTGTGCCGCGACTGCGGCAAACCCAAGCCAGAAGGCCAAACACGCTGCGGCGACTGTGTACAGCGACACGGCCTGTATTGGCAACGGCACGTAGCCAAGTCCGCGAAGCGCAAGGGGACCGAGCAAGCACGTCCCAACACTGAGGCAAAAACGATGCCGAGACACGACCACACCCTCGCCACAGACGACGCATAGGGCTCCACCATGTCCATTGGACGCCTCGGACATTGCGCCCAGCATTTTGTCGCAACTCGATATGGACGGCGTGTTCACGCACTTACCCGGCCACCACCTGGATGCTCCTAAACCGAAGCCAAGGTGGAATCTACATATGCGGGGCGGAGAGGATTGGCTTGGTTGTCGGCAATTAATTCGTCGGCTTTTGCTTGCAGCACGGTTCGGCAGCGGTGTTTGACCTCTTCGCGTCGATGGGTCAGATCGGTGAAAAAGCCGCCTACCTTTTCCCGCACCGCGGCACGGGTTCCCAGGCACACATTGGCGGTTGCCTCCTGACGCACCCAGCCCCAGATGGCTTCGTCGGCGTTGAAATCCGGACTGTAACTGGGCAAGTTGACCAGTCGCAGGTTCAAGCCGGGCGTGGTCAGATAAGTGCGTAGCGCATCGCCCCGATGGGCTGGAGAGTTGTCCCAGATCACGGCCAGTGGTTCGGCGTGTCGCATCCGCAGTTTTCGCAGAAAGGCGGCTGAGGTCTCGGAGTTGCTGTTGCCTTCCAGTTCCATCACCTCCACCTCTCCGGTTTCCAGGCACACCGCCGAGTAGTAGCTGACTTTCTCCCCACGTCGCGGACTGGTGGAGCCCACCAGGGCCGGCTCTCCCCGCAGCACCCACTTGCCCCGCAGGTCAGCATCCGCCTGAAAGTGAGCCTCGTCGGCGAAGAATATCTTGGCCCCACTGCGTCGGGCCGCAGCGGTAAGGGCGGCATACTCTCCCACGAAAGCTTCCCGGCGCGCCGGGTCCGCCTTGAGCAACCGCTTCTTGGGTCGCTTCAGCACAAACCCCAGCCGGTGCAGGTAGTTCAGGCAACTACTCCGGCTCAGCGCCAACCCAAAACGTTCCTGCACAAACCGGCGCACCGCCCTCCAGTTCCAGTTGGATAGTTCGATGCCCACTCGCGACGGCAATTCCTGCACCGCCCCCTTCAATTCGGCCCGTTGCTCCACGTCCAGCGCGGGGGGAACCACCAGTCTGTTCAAAAACCAGTGCCTTGGGACCGCCTTCCGCAAACGCCCTGGCCCATTGACCAATGGTGTGGGCATCCCGTTCCAGGGCACGGCGCACCGCCGCCGCCGTCCAACCCTGCGCCAGCAGCCACATCGCGTGCCAACGTTCTCGTTCCCGGGGCGTCGACGCCCGATACATCCGTCGCCGTACCTCAGCTTCGTCCAGTTGCCATCGCTCCAGCAACGCTCCCATCTCCTGCCTGCCCACGACAACCTCCCCCAAATTTCCCTACCGACTACCTCAATTCTCGACAATTCTATCCAACACCAATGCGGGTTTCACCTTGGCTTTGGTTTAGCTAAAACCCTGGGCGGTTACGGCGAAAGAGTCGAAGACCCGCAAGAGATAGTTCCGGCCATAGGACGGGCCAGGGAGGCAATGTCCAGCGGCGGTCCGGCATTGCTAGAATTCCTGACCAAGGAGGAAAATGCCCTTTCACGGTACCCTGCCCGCGCACCACGAGCGTTACCCTGACCTGAGTTCCAGGTTGGCACGGAGCGATCCCCTCTGCGGCAAGGCGCTCCGTGGCTTACCGTGGTTCTGTATGACGATGAATAATGCTCGCATAAGCTGGGGAAGGGCGAAATCGAACCTGAACACGGGGGGATGATTGTTGACAGGCTTCCAAGGGCGGGCGTACTCTCCTCTCGTTTCATCAGATAAGGCCGGGACCGGTGGAAATGGAAAATCTCGATTCAAATCCCGCCGATCCAGGAAGTCTACAGCAGGAAGTCTACAGTCAGAGGAGAAGAGCCTCATGTACGCAGTACCTGACGTCGATGAAGTGGTGGCCGTGGCCAAGGAGTTGGGGATTCACCTGAGTCCCGATGAGGCCGTTAAGTACCAGAAGTACCTGGTGGAACAGCTGGGACAGTTGGACACCTTCGTGCAGGCCCGGTTGGAGGAGCCCAAACCTCCGATGGTCTCTACCGCCCGCGAGCCCGGGTACCGGCCGAGCGCGGAAGAAGACCCGCTCAACGCCTGGATGTGGAAATGCCGAATCGAAGGGGCGGCCGAAGGTCTGCTTGCCGGCAAGACCGTCAGTTACAAGGACCACGTCGCCGTGGCAGGCATACCCATGAGCTTCGGCTCCTTCGCCCTCGAAGGCTTCATCCCCGACTTCGACGCAACTGTCGTCACCCGGGTGCTGAAGGAGGGGGGCACGATCATCGGCAAGAACGTCATGAACGGCCTGAGTGGAGGCTTCGGCACCGGCGGCGCCATCGGCGACTACGGCCGTCCCCTCAATCCCCACGACCACGATCACGTGACCGGCGGTTCGTCCTCGGGCTCCGCCGCGGCCGTGGCCGCCGGCGAGGTGGACATCTCCTTCGGCGGCGACCAGGGCGGCTCCATCCGTATCCCGGCGGCTTTTTCCGGCATCGTCGGACACAAGCCCACCTTCGGATTGCTGTCGCATTTCGGTATCAGCTTCGGCTCGGACCAGAGCATCGACTACACGGGTCCGTTGACTCGTACCGTGGAGGATGCGGCGGCTACCCTCCAGGCCACGGCGGGTTACGACCCTTACGATCCCCGCCAGACACGAGACGTCCCCACCAGCATTGACCTGCTCGGCCGGCTGGCCGACGGTGTGTCCGGGCTGCGCATCGGGGTGCTCGAGGAGGGCTTCGACGATGCCGAGGCCGATGTGCGCGACCTGGTGATGGCGGCGGTCGACGTCCTCGCAGAGGCAGGTGCCGACGTATCCCAGGTGTCCGTCCCGGAGCACCACACCATCCGCGCGGCCCAGGCCGCGCTCACGGGCGAAGGCGCCCTTGCCATTTTTAAAACTGGGTTCTTCGGCGCCTTCGCCCGGACCTACTACCCCGCCTCCGTCATCGCCGCCATTAACAAGCTGTGGGCCTCTCAGGCCGACGTGCTTGCGCCACGCAGCAAGCTGTCGCTCATCGCCGCCGAGTTGAGCCGGCGCAACTATCACGGCCGGGTGTACGCCAAGGCCCAGAATGTGCGTCCCACCTACATCAAAGCCTATGACGCCGTACTTGCTAACCTCGACGTGCTCGTGATGCCCACATGCATCATGACGGCGCCCAAGAACCAAACTCCGGGTAGCTACCTGGAGGCTGTGGAGGAGAACCTGGCGACGATGAACTGGAGCGGCTCTCGCAACACCCTGCCCTTCAACTACACCGGGCATCCAGCCCTCGCCCTTCCCGTGGGCAAGTCGTCAGCTGGTCTCCCAGTCAGCATGCAGCTGGTCGGCCGCTACTTCGACGACCCGCTCCTCATGAGGGCCGCCTACGCCTACCAGCAGTCAACCGACTGGGACAAGATCATCGGCGTCCAATCTTGATCGGGCTAATACTTGGCGAAGGGTCATATTCGTTACGTTACCGCATTTTATTGGGCTGTTAGGCCGCCATCGATCACTAGCTCGCTGCCCGTCATGAAAGATGACTCGTCGGATGCGAGGAACAGGGCACCGTATGCCACGTCTTCCGGTTGCCCCAACCTGCCGATAGGATGGCGGGATATGGTAATCTGCCGGGCCTGTTCGTCAGCTAACAGATTGGGTGCGGTCATAGGTGTCTCTATCACACCGGGGTGGATGGAGTTGGCGCGGATATTATCTTTGGCGTACTGGATTGCAGTGGACTTGGTAAGGAGCCGCACCGCCCCCTTGGAAGCGCGGTAGGCAGCCGAGTAGCGGGTACCAATCAAGCCCGCAACGGAAGAAATGTTGACTATGGAGCCGCCCCCATTTTTGCGCATCTCGGGTATAGCGTACTTGGTTCCCAGGAAGACTCCCTTGGCGTTTATGCCCATGATTTCATCCCACAATTCGGAGGAGGTCTCTTCCACATTGGCTAACTTGAAAATTCCGGCATTGTTGACCAAAACATCAAGCTTGCCGAAGCGCTGAACTGCGGCCTCCACTGCCTCTTTCCAGTGGCCCTCGTTAACCACGTCCAGAGTGACAAAAAGGCATTCCCCGCCGGTCTCGCTTATCTCGGCTTCTACTCGGCGACCTTCCGGACCGATGCCGAACTGCGAAGCAAGTGGGTGCTGAGGGGAGGGCCGGCCATGGTGGCCTCCACCAGTCCTATGTACGGAGAGAAGGCCAGCTACTATTCCGCGGTGTGCTTGGAGACCGCCGAGGTGGAGTGGATGGACCTGGAGGGCAACAGCAACTCCGGAACCTCGGCCGCCTTCCTGAGGCAACTGAGGGACAGACACTCCAGTCCGCTGATGGTGATCTGGGACAATGCGCCAGCGCACCGGGGCGAGGCGGTGCGGGAGTATCTGAGGACACCCGGTCTGCACCTGGGGTTGGTGAACCTGCCAGGCTACAGTCCGGACTTCAATGGCGATGAAGCTATCTGGGGCTGGGCCAGGGAAGAGGCAACGGGGAACCTGTGCCTGGGGACCAGGGCGGCGGTGCAGGGGATGGTCGGCAACTTCCTCGCCGGCCTGGCCAGTCGGAAAGAAGAGGTCAAGAGGCGCTGCCGGACCGTACTGCAATCCAGGGCCGAAGGTCTCCCCCGCAACACACAGCCTGATTCCCAACGCCCTGCAAATGTACATCCCACCTTGGCTTTAGTTTAGGAAATTTCGCTACCCCGAATTTGACTGATTGGCGGCGGCAATCAGGGCATCAACGCCCCAGTTCACATCCCCCTCCCGGCGGCAAGTGCCTGCGCCATATGGGGAAATCAAGCCAATCCTCAGGACATCCCCGTAGGTGCGGGGATGTCCCCATCAGCCCGTATTCGTCGCCGCCGCTGGGGAAGGTTCCCCCGCACGCGCGGGGATAGACCGGCAACGTGGTCTACCACGGCATGCCCTGTTCCGGTTCCCCCGCACGCGCGGGGATAGACCGCGCATGGCCGAGCAGACCATCGTGGCCGGCCTGGTTCCCCCGCACGCGCGGGGATAGACCGGCAACGTGGTCTACCACGGCATGCCCTGTTCCGGTTCCCCCGCACGCGCGGGGATAGACCGCGCATGGCCGAGCAGACCATCGTGGCCGGCCTGGTTCCCCCGCACGCGCGGGGATAGACCGATCAAGACCCTGCTCCGCACCCAGCTGCCGGCGGTTCCCCCGCACGCGCGGGGATAAACCAACCAAAAACACAATCTTTTGTCGACACCATACTCGTACCCAAGCGCAAACCACGCACCAGCCGCAGCCGCCAAAACAAGCAGGCAGGCTCTGCCCCACCTCGGAAACCCGCTCTGCCAACTCCGGCACCCAAACCATCGAAGCCAAAGAAACGAGCACTTACCCGCCAGGAACGCAAAGACCTGGGCCTCTGCCGCTGCGGCAGCAAAGCCATTCCCGAGCAGACACGCTGCACATCTTGCGCCGAGAAACACCGTATTGAATCGGAGCGCCGACGCAGGGCCAAAGGCATGAAACCCCGCCCTGAAATCAGCGCGGAGTTAATCCACCAGATACAACAAGAGATCGCAGCCGAAAAAGCGAGGCCAACACGCAAGAGGGTCTTCAGCGAAGCGGAAAAACAGACGCAACGCGATAGAACGGCGTCAATGAGGGCAGAACGAGCATCACTCGGTCTCTGTCGCGGTTGCGGCAAATTCAGCGTAGTGGACCAGACTCGCTGTCCAGACTGCGTGCAGAAGCACCGCCAATCCGGAAAGCGTAGGCGCTTAAGAAACAAGGTGCTCAAAGAAATCCGTCAGGCCAACAATCCGGCCGTCACCTGACCCACGACATACGTCCCAAACCCGGCACGAGCCTATTATTACAACGGCGGTTTCCGGATATGCCGTTGTGAAACAGAGCAACGCGCGCGAAGCCACGGAGACGCGCTCCACCAACGACGCCTGCCAGCACAGGGAGCAGGTGTGTCCCAGCTGCCGACGAGGGATCCTCACACTGCGGTCGAACGCCAGGACCAACAACAGGTTCTGGGCGTGCAGCGAATGGCAGGGCGGCACCGGCTGCACGTTCACGCAGGACGCAAAGCGTCCTAACGGCGAGTGAAGCCGCCGGACTTCGATATGGAATAAACCTGCGTGAACCGCTGACGGACCAAACGGTCAAATGAGCCCCATAGACGCCGCCTTTTCTTCACGGGCGGAAGGCGCGTAAACGCTGGGAAAGGCCGCCACAGCGTCCCTGGCGCGGAAATTTCAGCACTCTGGCGTCGTTTGGATAACGCACAAAGCCCGACAGCGGTACCGCGAACGGACCACGGCCTAACGACGCTTTGCATCAACATGACCAGCTTCGAGTACCTCGAAGAATCCGCCGAGAGCCAGGGCATCCTTGCCGTAGCGTTCGACCGCTGAAACCGCCTACTGGCAGTCGTCGAGGACGAACAACACGACTCCGGAGAAGACGGCGCGTAGTGCCGGAGTCCCGACAGACACTGAAGCCCAGTGGGGGTGTCGCGACCTCCGCCGCCTTGCTACACTACGGCGACCCAGGTTCGCGTGGCGAACAACCACGCCGGCCGACACCACCGGGGCGGCAATGACCACGAGCAAAGAGCAGGAAGCTTTCAGCCTCGTCATAGAGCGCCAGAAGGGCGGCGCGTCCGAGAACGACATTAGGTACGCATTCCAGCGTTTCATGGAAGTCGCCGGCGTGGCGACAGCCGCCGAGATGTCCACTGAAGGACCACCAGGAATCGGCAACCCAGGCCACATGGACCTCTACGTCCACAACACCTGCATCGAGTTCAAGACGAACATCATGCAGGGCGGAACGCCCGACCAAGGGTACGTCAACCAACTGGACCGGTACCTCGAGAACCTGCTCAAAGCAGGAAACGGCGTACGGAACGGCGTCCTGACCGACGGCGTCCACTACTTCCTGCGCCGCGTCGGAGAAGAAAAACTACCGTTGCTGCCGTACGGCACCTTGCAGGTATTCGACCGCCCACAACAGGCCACCAACCTTCGGGAGTACCTTCATGGCATCGTCTCGGCCCCGGCCGAAAACATCAGCCCCACGGCGGAGAACCTAGAGCAATACTTCGGGAGAAACTCCGACGTATTCCGCGCCAGCAACCTTCTATTGAAGGAAGCCTACGAGGCACGCCGCGACGAACCCACGGTGGCGGTAAAACGCCGCCTATGGCAGGACCTTCTGCAGGTGGCGTTGGGCAAGGACGCGGCCACAGCCGGTGATGAAAGCGACTGGCTGTTCATCCGCCACACCTACATCACCAGCCTGATCGCCGTCATCATGCAACAACGACTGCTGGGCGACGTGGCAAAACACGCCGACGAAAGGCCGGACGCCCTACTCAAGGGCCGCATCCTGGCCGAACAGTCCGACCTGCACGGTGTCATCGACGCCGACCTCTTCACGTGGCCCACCGAGGTGGGAGAAAGCACGTACCTTCGTGAGATCGCCCGCGTGGTTGAACAGTTCGACTGGATGCAAGACGCCAAAGAGGTGGCGCCCACGCTTTACCAGAACGTCATTGAGCAGGAAGAACGCAAGCGTCTCGGCGAATACTACACGCCCAGGTGGCTGGCGAAGGAAATCACCGAAACGGTAGTTGACCACCCCCTGAACCAGCGCGTCCTGGACCCAGCCTGCGGCAGCGGCACGTTCATTGAAACAGCCGTTGAGCGGATCATCAGCCACGCCGGCGGCTTGTCGGCGACAGAGACGCTACAGAAGTTGCAGGACAACGTGGTTGGCATCGACATCCATCCGGTGGCCGTGCAGCTCGCCAAGGCCACCTGGGTCATGGCAGCCGCCGACACCATCCGGGCCGCCCGCGATGAAAACAACAACGCCGGCGCCGTTAGTGCCCCCATCTACCTGGGCGACTCCATGCAGTTACGATACGACACCGGCACCTTGACTGCCAGCCAGTCCATCGAACTCGAAACCGGCGAGACCGTGCCTGGACGGGAAACGCCGATCACCTTCAGCATCCCGAAGGAACTGGCCCGACAGCAAGCAGACATCGACCAGTTGATCTCTACCATGGCAGCCACCATTGACGACGGTTTGGATGCCCAACACGTCGCCGACGCCTACGAAATGAGCGACGAATCCCGCCAGAGCATGAAAACCGTCGCCACCCAGATGAAGGAGCTACACGCCGCCGACCGCAATCACGTCTGGGCGTACTACATCCGCAACATGATCCGACCCGCGGTCATCGCCGAGGAAAAGGTTGACCGCATCATCGGCAACCCGCCCTGGCTCACCTACGGGCAGAGCGCAGACATCATCCGAGAGGAACTCCGCGGCATGAGCGAAAAGCGCTATCAAATCTGGGCCGGGGGAAAACTGGCGCCTCACCAAGACATCGCCACCCTGTTCTACACGCGGTGCGCCGAGCTGTACGCCCAAGTGGGTGCCGAAATCGGCATGGTTCTGCCCCACAGTGCCCTCCGAACCGGTCAGCACCTGAAGTGGCGCAGCGGTCACTACAGGCAGAAAGCAGGACGCAACGCTCCCAGCGTCAGCCTGAACCTACGGATCCACGAACCGTGGGATCTCGACGACGTGGAGCCGGACTTCTTCCCGATGCCGGCCAGCGTGGTGTTCGCACAGTACACCGGCGTGGGCCAAGGAACCGCTCTGGCCCCCGCAACGGTAAAGATGTGGCGTGGCAACTGGGAGAAAGACTTCGACGGTATCAGCAGGAAGAGCGAAGCACTCCACCACGACGACGGGAAGTTCAAGTCGCCCTACGCCGAACTGTCCAGCCAAGGGCCAACTATCGTGGACCGCAGACTGTTCTTCGTGGAAACGGTGCCTCACGCGGCAATGCTCCCGGCCGCCAACACCACCAACGTCAGGCCTCGACTGAGTAAACAAGACAAAGTACTGTACGACGGACAGTTGAACCAACTAGACGGCGTCGTGAACAACGACTACCTCTTCGACGTGTACCTAGGCGAGTGCGTCGCCCCATACGTTGCGTTGGATCCGCTGAAGGCGGTACTACCGGTACATCGCCCAACGATGACTATGCCGCTGAATCACGACAACTGTGAGGACGACAAGCACGAAGACTGCCGCCTAGAAGCGACGGACCTGCACCCCACGATCCAACGGCGCTGGAACACCGCGGCTGAGCTGTACCAAGTGGCTCATCAAAACCAAGCCATCAAGGACCTGTACAGCAACCTGAACCACCTCAACAAGCTGACCAGCCAATTGGCTTACCTCCGAGGTGCCAGCGCGGGCGACGGCACCGTCAGAGTGGCCTACAGTTCCTCGGGCAGACCAACTGCCGCGATCATCCGGGACAACCACGCCATCGTTGACTACGTGCTGTTCCAGACGGTCTGCAACTCGGAAGAGGAAGCCACTTACCTCCTTGCCATCATCAACAGCGAAGAGTTGGCATCAACTGCCGAAGCGTTCATGGCGAGAGGCTTGTTCGGCGCGAGGCATTTTCAAAAACAGGGATGGAAGCTACCGATCCCGCGCTACGACGCCAGCGACCTTCTCCACATCCGCCTCCGCGAACTGGGCAAAGCCGCTGAGCAAGAATGCCAAGCCCTGATCACCCAGAGCGACATCATGTCGAAGCCAGCAGGTGACTCCCAGTCTCGCGCCGCGCGCCGCTTGCTGCGCCACGAGTGGCAACCCACCAGCACGACTGCCCAAGACATCGAGACCGCCGTAGTCGAGCTACTGAGCGACCCAGCCCAAGCCGCGCTCGCCGAGCAACAGATGAAGGCAGCATGAAGCATGGCCAGCGGCAACTACAGAACAACACCTCGATGGCGACCATCGTCGCCGCCCTGCTCATGGCACTGGCGTGCAGCGTCAACCCGACCAGCGAGCAGGCTTCCAGCCAAGGCGGCCACATCCCGACCCCTGACCGGTCACGGATCCAGATCATCGACGATGAGGTTCCCGCCGGCCTGACCGACGCCGACGCCATCAGCGCGTACCAGCAGGGCTACGCCCACATGCGCGACGCAGCCTGGTTCTCAGCCATCGCCGCCTATGACGAGGCCATCCGCATCGAACCCGAGGTCTCCGGCCTCTACGAGGCCCGCGGCACGGCGTACATGTACGCCGGCCGGCACGACCAAGCCCTGGCGGACTACACCCGCGCCATCGAACTGGATCCCAGCGACGCCGGCCACTGGCGCAGACGGGCACACGCCCACACCGTCGCGCCGACGCCTCAACCGGAAAGGGGCGTTGAAGACGCGACCCGAGCAATCGAGCTGGATCCCGACCACTCCATGGGCTACGCCCACCGCGCCGTCGCCTACACCCGGCTACCGACGCCGGAATGGGGCAACGCCCTCGCCGACATGGACAGGCACATCGAACTCTTCGAGGGGCACGACCCCGAAGCGTACAAGCTGCGTGCGTGGATCCACGAAAACCTCGGCAACCAAGAGGAAGCCGAACGGGACCGCAGGCGGGCCCGCTGACGACACCATGCCGAACCGGCTCAAGAACAGCACAAGATGATGACACCCGGCCGTGGCGCGAGTGCATCTCCAGCTGACACAATGCAGAAGTCGTTGACGAACGGCGACGCCGGCCGCCCCGAAAACGGGCCGGCCCATTTCACAACCGTCTCTACATACACCGAATTTCCGCCACACAGCCTCCCAGACGGCCGCCGGTAGCGTTTCAAGCAGTTGGGCGCCACCGCGGCACTTCCAAGCCCTCCGGTGCGAGCCACACGCAGAACGGCCAACGCCAATTTTGATGACAGCCGACCGTAGCGCGACCGCACGGCCACCCAGTAGAATCCAGTTAGGCTGACGACGGCTACCTGACCTATAGGAGCCGTGCCATGCCACAGCGCCGCGACCACCCCTACATCTGGACCACCTGGCTGCCCCGCCTGCTCACCGGCGAGAACTCCTGCGAGTGGGCCGTCTGGTTCAAGGCCCACTACCAGGACTGGACGAGGCCGCCCTCCAACTTCGACCAAGCCCAGTGGCTGATGCGCCATACGGCACTGCTCAACGAGCAGAAGGCTCAATGGCCATCCGACCGCCGCACCGTTTTCGTCGAAGGTCAAAACGCCTTCCGGCTGCGCGGGAAGTCCGCCACGCTGGCCGGTCGCCCCGACCTCGTTGTGCTTGATGACCGAGACGCCACCATCATCGACGTCAAGACCGGTCGGGAACAGCCCTGGCACAAAGTCCAGGTCATGATCTACCAGTACGCCCTGCCCCTGGCGCTCCCGCAGTACCGGAACGTCAGGATTGGCGGAGAGGTCATCTACCCAACGCACACGGTGCGCATTCCGCGCGGCGCGCTGCCAGGTCAGTTCATCGAGGAACTCGGGTCTCTTATCCGTCGCCTTGCGGACGACAAACCCCCCGGACGGGTCCCCAGCGGCCCCGAGTGCCGATTCTGCGACATCAGCACCACCGACTGCCCAGAACGCGTGGACGACATCGACGAGCCCGAAGCGGGAAACACCACCGACTTCTGACCACCCTTGTTGCGTCATTGCCGGACCACTACGCTCGTGCGAAAATCGCCGCCGTTTGCGTGAAATCTCGCCTCATCCCTCGGAGTTCGAATGTTGAGAACACCTCTCGTCGTCATCTGCGTCCTTGCTGCCCTGTTGTTGGCCTGCGCCTCGGAACCAACGCCACCGCCTCAAGGCGGCACCGAGGCAACATCCTTGGCAGCAACTACGGCTACAGCGGTGGCCACACAGCCGCCCACGGCGACGCCAGACGCGGCAACGACACCGGCGCAGCCTGTCCCGCCCGCTACCGGGGAAACGACCGCTCCGACACCGACATCAGCACCCCTGGCCCCCACGCCTGCGGAAACGGCGCCGACTGCTGCTCCCCAGGTGCCAACGGTAACCGCCCCGCCCAAAGCCACCGGGATCCCTGAGCCACCTACGCCGGCACCAGCTACGAGCACTCCGCCTACTGCCCCGAAGGCGACGCCGACCGTGAGCGGCGAAGCAGGCAGCCTCGCGGTCCTGTGGGTGACCATAGCGGCCATCCCGCCCGCACTGCCAAAGTACGACCGTGATGACTGGAAGCACTGGACCGACGCCGACGACGATTGCCAGGACGCCCGCAACGAGGCGCTGATTGCCGAAAGCCGGACCGCCGTCACCTTCCGAACCGACCGGAAATGCAAGGTAGCCACCGGCGAATGGTTGACGCCCTACAGCAACACCATCGTCACCGAGGCTGGGATGCTCGACGTTGACCACGTGGTGCCGTTGGGCAACGCCCACCTCAGCGGCGCTTCAAGCTGGCCGGCAGAACGGCGCGAAAGGTACGCCAATTACCTCGAAAATCCACAGCATCTCATCGCCGTAACCAGGAGCGCCAACCGCTCCAAGGGCGCACGCGGCCCCGAGGAATGGAAGCCGGAAGACCGGTCCTACTGGTGCCAGTACGCCATTGACTGGATCACGGTCAAGGGCACATGGGACCTCACGGTCACCGAGCCGGAGCACGATGCTCTCGCCGAAATGCTCAACACCTGCGCGACACGTCCCAACCTCATGGCATCCGGCCACAGCCAAGGTGAGCGAACACCCGGCGCCACCAGTACACCAGTGCCGCCAACGCCCACGTCAACGCCGGCAGCCAGGACATACAGCTCCTGCGACGCCGCGCAGGCGGCTGGGGAAACCCGCGTACAGGGCAGCAAGGGCGGCGGCAGAGGCTTTCCGAAGTGGATGGTGCCAAGCGCGAGGGACGGAGACGGAGACGGCGTCGTGTGCGAGAAGTGACCGCTAGCCAATAACGGTCAAGCAACCAACGGGCCATGCCCACGATCTTACGACCAGGCGGTCTTGGTTGAGTCTCTAACGTCAGGATCCTCAGCCGCACCGCCGCCATCACGGCCTCAAGGCTCGACCGGACATCGAGCTTCCGGCGCAGGTTCGCCGAGTGATCCCGCACCGTGTGTAGGCTCAGTCCCAACTCTCCCACAACGTGCGACGCATCCTAGCCCAGCACCAGTTAGCACAGCACCTCAAGCTTACGTGCCACCGACGGCCTGCCAGCAGCCCCCGGGCAATTTCACAACAAAGTAATCTAACTGAGGGTCACTCAACCGCGTTGCTGAACAAGCACACGACCAACGGTCCCGAGCCGCCGACTCCCGACACCACCATCGGCTACTCCTTGACGAGCTTCCGTACTCCCGACGCGCACCTCGTTCATGACTCAGAAGCGAAGAACGCCACAGGCCTCAATCGGCAGGCACTATCAGCCGGGTGAGCGCTCCGAGGCGGACCTCGGCAATCGGCATCTCGAGATCCACCCTGTCCTGCGCCTTCGCCACGCTCCTCAGGTAGCTGGACACCGAGAACACCCAAAGCTCGGGGAAGCCTCGCTCGTGACCGTCCCACGAAGACGGAGGGTCAAAGCCGAAATTGCACGTAGGGTTAGGCACACTGAAGAGGTATCCACCCCTCGCACGGTAACCGCTGCTGAACCCCCTGGCCGGGGCCATGGGCTCCCAGAAGACTATCAGCGGCAACTGCTTCCTGGAACCAGCATCAAAGCCGGGCTTCATCCGGACCAGCACCTTGGCCTCGTGGGCGTGCTTCAGGGTGCGTCTCCTGCTATCCCAACGACGCTGCCAAAAATCGTTTTGGTATGCTTTCAACTCATCTGCCGAAGCCTTAACCGGAAGCGTCTTGCCGCCAATAGCATGAGCCGAGAAGTTCTTGATCTCGGTCTGAAACAGCACCCGTCGACCGTCCCGCAAGTCAGCCTCGATCCAGCGGTCCAACCTTGGGCCGCGCTGCTTCCCAGTCCCAACAGTCTCAGCCCGCACCGTCACGCCGGACGCTCCGTTGGATTCCAAGCAGTGCTTCAATGCCCCAGCGGCAAGATCCTCGCCAAGCATCGCCACCACGCCAGTGGCGTGTCCGATGGACCAGCACGGTTTCTCATCAAAGAAACTGAGCGTCTCGCGTAAGTCTATGTTCAAAATCGACCTCCTGGCGCGGTCAGCCCGACCACCAACAAATCCCACCTGCAGCGTCAACCACATGCACCATCTACCGAAAGGTTTCAATTGAGACAAAGCATTGGGACACATCATGCACCGTAATATGTCTTCCCTTGCCCAGTCAACGCACCTCTTCTAGGGGGTGTCGTCAAAAGAGTTTGCTCCAGATCATCACTGCCCGGAGTTGGCAAATGGCCAGGTACGACGCCGCTCTCTTGGCATAACGGGTCGCCACTCCGCGCCACTGCTTGAAGTCCAAGAATCCGTTCTCCACCAAGTGCCGCAACTTGTACAGTGCCTGGTCGTAGTCCCGCTTTTCCCTCCGGTTGCTTTTGGGCGGTATCACCGGGTTCATTCCCAATCCCCGAGCGGTGGCTATGATTTCATTGGTGTCATAGGCTTTGTCCGCCAGCAGACACTCCGCCTCTATACCCTCGATCAGGGGCAACGCCAAAGAGCAGTCGGCCACCGTGCCTCCAGTAACCGCCAGCCTTACCGGCATTCCGTGGGCGTCCACCGCCAGGTGCAACTTGCTGTTCAGCCCCCTTTGGTGCGGGCAATAGCCTGATTTCCGCCCCGAGCGCCGGCACTGTGGGGATGGGCCTTGATGTAGCTGGCGTCTATCATCAGCCACTCGAAATCAGGGTCATCCATCACTTCCTCCAACAGTCCGGCCCACACACCTCGGTCCCGCCAGCGGCAGAAGCGGCGGTGGGTGTTCTTCCAGTCTCCGTAGTCCGGGGGCAAATCGCGCCAGGGAGCGCCGGTGCGCAGAACCCAGCAAACGGCGTCGATAAACCGCCGGTTGTCATGGGCCGGCCGACCTCTCTTGCCTGCTCCCCCGGGCAGGTACAGCCTCAGCCTGTCAAGGGCGGACGAAAACTGTAACGCTCGGGTGTCGAAGGTCAGCGTAAATGTCCGGTGTAAAAGGTGTTGTTGTCCAGCGATTCTGTCAGTTTAAATGGAAAGCGACTTTGTCAGTCTGAGCGGTTGATGGCTGGTTGAAATGATCCGCTGACGCCACGGTTGATGGGGAGATTGGTCGGCTGGGTCAGGGAGCGGGCGTACTTACGGACAGTGTTGCGGTGTACGCCCAGTTGACGTGAGATCTCGCGCAGGGATAGACCCTGGGCCTGGGCCTGCTGCACCGCCTTCCAGAGGGCCAGCTGTCGCGGGGTGAGTTCCCGGCGGGATGGAGGTTCACTGTGATGGTTCTCGACCGCCGGTTCCTCGACGACGGGATCGGGCTCCAGGTTGGCCAGGTGTCGCAGCTGGGGTTGGCTGACGCGATGATTGCCCAGGCGTTTCACGATGCGGCCGATTTCTGGGTTGGGAGCCAGAGCGCCGTGGGAAGCGCGCAGTGCACCGGGTCGGGGCGGCGCTGGCCGGCAGGGGATGATCTCACCCTCATGGCGTACTTGGAGGCGGCCATCGGTGTGTTCGAGGACTTCCACCTGGACACCGGCGTAGCTGGGACGCTCCCGGCTGGGCAGCAGTTGCAGGGTGCGCCACTGGTACTTGACCGTGTTGTCCCGAGCCACCTTGCGGGTGCGCTTGAAGCAGAGGATTTCGTCCAAGGGCCGCTTTCCGTGCCACGGGCGGTAGGCAGGCTCCGGCAGATCGGCCGGGACAGCAAACCATGTGTTATAGCGGGGCAGGAAGTCCCTGAGCATGGCATTGGCCTGGTCTATGGTGCTGGCGCCGGCGAGACGCAGTTCGGTCACCAGCCGGTCCTGAAAAGTGCCGGCGGCACGTTCCACTCGGCCTTTGGCCTGGGGCGAGCGGGCGAAGATCTGCTGGATGCCCAGCTCCACCAGGGCACGGCTGAAGTGGGTGGCTTCCACCGGCGGCTGGATGTGCCTCGGTTTGCCGGAGAATTTGAACACGCCGTGGCGGTCGCTGTACAGGGCGATGGGCAAGCCCCAGCGTTCGATCAGTCCCTGCATCAGGATGAAGTATCCCCGAGTGTCCTCCTCGGGACAGAACACCGCGTTGGCCACGGCGCTGGTGGCGTCGTCAACCGCCAGGAGCAGGGTGAATTGGGGACCGTCCTCGCCCAGCCACCGGTGGAAACTGCCGTCGATCTGCACCAGCATCCCGGCCTGAGGCATCCGTTGTCGCCGCACCCGATGCTTGGGCGCACGCCGTTTGCGCGGGCTCGGGATGCCTGCCTTGGTCAGAATGCGCCGCACGGTGGGCCGGCTGAGGTCGATGCCCTCCCGGTCCCGGAGCAACTCGGTGAGGTGGGTGTGGTTGGCGCCAGCGTAGGTGGTGCTGGCCAACTGGATCACCGCGGCTGCCTTATCGTCAGAAACAGCGTTGCGGGGTCGGCGGCCTCGGTTCCCGTGGACCAGTGCGGCGGCGCCCTCCTTGCGATAGTCTGCCAGAATTCGCCAAGCATGGCGTTCACTCACCCCCAGGATCTCGGCAGCCTGGGCTACCGGTAGCTGGTGTTCCAATACTGAGTTGAGCACGTGAAGTCTCGTCTGTTCTAGCTGGTTCAATGTCAAGTCCTTCATAGACTGACATTGTCGCTGACCAGTTAACTACTGACCGAATCGTAGACCATCGACAAGTCCCACGCCCGACAAACGGCCCCCACTACCCGACTCCTACGCACACGGTGAGAACCTACAGCTCGTGCGACGCGGCACAGGCCGCCGGCGAATCCCGCGTGCAGGGCAGCCAAGGCGGCGGCTGGGGCTTTCCTAAGTGGATGGTTCCCAGCGCCCGAGATGGCGACGGCGACGGGGTCGCGTGCGAGAAGTGACCGCCTCACCTGCGTTGAACTAAACGAAAAAGCGCCGCGGAAAGTGGAGCGCTTCCAAACGACGAAAGACCGGACAGCATCACTCCGCTGTTTGAGCCTTCGGGTCACCGTGGGTCCACGCCTTCAGCACCACAGTATAGTGCCAATTTGAATCACATGCTTTTTGATGATGCCTACACCAGCGAGCAGGCCAGCCAAGACGGACATCAACAGAGGAACCTATCGCTCCAATGGGGAGTGGAGACCACGCTCCACTCAGAATAGGGAGAATCTCAGGTTGAAATATATTTCCGCCGGAATAAACCACATCGCCCTATTCTTGGCCGCTACCTCCCATGTTCTGAGTTGGGCAGCCTACTTATGGATAGTATTTCGGCCCCACGCTCAGAGGAGCGTGTCGACGGGTCCGCTCGGCGTTGCCGGAAACGGCGCAGCGGAGAGACAGGTCGTCGTAGAATACGTCACCCTGACACAGGTCGACGGCTATCTGGTTCTGATTCCGCTGTTCATCCCTGTTCTAGTGACTGCCCTGGCACTGCTATTCATGCTGACCCGGAAGAAAAGGCGAACCGCAAATGCGCTGGTAATCTGGAGCCTCACGGCAATACTGCTGGTATTCTGCGGATTGGGATACTACGGATTCGGCATATTCTACCTGCCAGCAGCCATAACCCTGCCAGCGGCCGCCGTCACTTTTGGGACTGGGCGCGGACTCCCCGGCTGCTCAACACCATGAGCAGGTTCGAAGCCTGGCGCCTGAGGACATTCAATGGTTTTCAACCGGCTTGGCTTACCCAGATAAAGCAGATTTGAACTGTTAACCGTATTACGAGATTCGGCGGCTCATTGGTTGACACCGACCTTGCATACATTGGGATCGGAGTAGCGGAATCGCCTCGAAAGGTACCGCAAGGCATCCGACACCCCTTAAGGCGGTACGGTCATACCGCCGATGCGGCCGACGGTGCGCACTCCCTTTCGGGTCTCGGAAGGGTGGTCTGCCATGGTCTAATCACCCGCACGACCGTTCCCCCGATGGACACTTCTCTCGGAGACTTATCATGGAAAGAAAAAAGACGCTCCTCGTGGGCGTCCTGCTGGCTCTTGTGCTGGCGGTCGCCATTGTGGGCGCTACGATGGCCTCCGGCTCCGGCCAGGACACCGCACCCCCACCGCCTCCAGGTCTGCCAGACGACACACAGTCTCCGGCTCCGACTCCGGTCAAGACATTGGAGGAAATTGATGCCGATGTCAAAGCGGCGCAACTGGCGTGGGAGACCCATGAACCCATGGTGGCGGGCGAAAAACTCGCCATGCCAGACGACGCCAAACTGGAAGGGATTTTAGGGCGCAGAGGGCCGGCGACGGATCACCACGACAAATTGGAGCCTCTGGACTTGCCCGTTTACATCATCGTCAGGGACAGGGAAGTCGCTATGGTGTCGGTCGAGAACGGCGAATTTCAAATTGGCGAGAAGCATAAATCGACATTCCAGTTTTTGATTGACCAACTGGGAGAAACCAATATGCAACTGATCCCAACGGATTTTTACGAAAAACGCTGGGGTCTCTTCCGCCCCAAAGACTGATGAGCTGATGCGCCACACGGCGCTGCTCAACGAGCAGAAGGCTCGTTGGGAATCCGACCGGCGCACCGTTTTCGTCGAAGGACAGAACGCCTTCCGGCTACGCGGCAAGTCCGCCACACTCGCGGGACGGCCTGACCTCGTCGTGCTCGACGACCGCGACGCCACCATCATCGACGTCAAGACCGGTCGTGAGCAGCCCTGGCACAAAGTCCAAGTGATGATCTACAAGTACGCCCTGCCCCTGGCCCTGCCACAGTACCGCAACGTCAGAATCGGTGGCGAGGTCGTCTACCCGACCCACACGGTGCGCATCCCACGGGGAGCTCTGCCAGGCCAGTTCATCGAGGATCTCGGGGCCCTGATCCGGCGGCTGGCGGCCGACACTCCACCCCAGCAGGTGCCCAGCGGTCCAGAGTGTCGTTTCTGCGACATTAGCGCCGCCGACTGCCCCGAGCGCGTGGACGCTGGCCATGACGACGATGGCACCGACCCGACGACTTCTGACCAACATTTCCACGTCGTGGGAGATCCCCAGCATCTGATCGCCGTCACGGCCAGCGCCAACAGGTCAAAAGGAGCCCGCGGACCCGAAGACTGGAAACCCGACGACCGGTCGTACTGGTGTCGTTACGCCGTCAACTGGACCACGATCAAGGACACGTGGGGGTTGACCGCCACGCAGGCCGACCAGGTCGCACTCATGGAAATGCTCGACACCTGAGCCAACCCGCCCCGATTGACGGTGTCACGCCGGACCCAGGCGGCACCCACAACCGCGCCTACCAAGCAGGACGTACAGCCGACGCCGACAATGCGGACATACAGGTCTTGCGACGCTGCCTCGGCAGCTGGTGAAACCCGCGTGCAGGGCAGCAAAGGCGGTGGCAGGGGTTTTCCGAAATGGATGGTGCCCAGTGCGCGTGACGGCGACGGTGTCGTGTGCGAGAAATGACCGCCGTTCCGTAGCGGGAAATTTCCGCAAACGGCCACAGGACAGCCCCGAGATCCTCGACCGGAGTCCATTCTGCTGATCCAGGAGTGGAACGCCCCCGGGGGCCGTCTCCGGCCGAAACTGGGCGCTTCCAGGAACGTTTGGCAGAGCAGTGCGACACAACGTCACCGCGCGCTGGCGTCGCCTCAAGCCGCCACTGACGACGGGACAGCCGATTTCGTTACTGGCACCGGATGCCCCGAATTTCTTTTCAGACCTACACGAACGGACACCGGCATCTCTGAAGGCGGTACCCGCACCCGCTGGACGGCGTCCAAAGCCACGGGCTACACTGAAGTCAGCCAGAATCCGAACACGACAATGATCTTTCGTGAACCTCTCCCTGACGACTGCCCACCCGACGAAGCGGAGGAAATCACCTCTCCGCACCTCGTTTACCGCCTGGTACGCAACATCCCGCCCATCCACGACGATTTCCGCTCCCAACGGGCTGAAAAACCCACTGCACAGTTCAACGTTTCCGAGTGCAGAGCACGCGGCGTGTCCGTGTTCACCAACCTCAGCGACGCAGAAAGGCAAACCAGACGACGCAGCCTCCGAAACCTGATCCCCTGTCTGGTCACACTGACCGCGGGCGCAGGGCACATCGAGAAGACCGGCGGCAGTTCCCACTACACTTGGTGGCCCTACGACAGCTACGACATCCTGGCGAATTGCCAACTGGTGAAGCCATGAAAACCGTCAAACTCACCGAGATCCTCGACTACTACGACGGCATCCAGCTCTTTGCGGCACACGACGCCATCGGCGGCCACTACCTGTGCGACATGATCGACACGGTGGGCGACTTCGACCGTTACGTGGTAGTGGGTGTGCGCCCTGAACGCCTAGATGAATTTCGGACGGGAGGGGTTGACCTCCGCACCCTGCTCCTGGAAGCCCCCGACGGGGAATGGTTCATCACCATAGCCGACGGGACGATTGAAGACCCACTCACGTTGGTGCCCCAGCAAGAGCCCCTTACGGAAACCGAATACCTGCCGGAAGAGGGATTTTTCCTGGAGGCGCCGACGCCCGTCAGTGAGTCCGACATCAAGCAGGCAGTGGAGCGCGGCAATGTTGCCGTGTTCACCGGACAAGTTGAACTTGCCAATCGCAGCAAAGGCGAATGGAGTCTGCTCACCGACAACGGGGTGAAAACCGGCAAGACCGCCCCCGGTGGTCCCAGCCTCGATAGCCTGCAGGTGGGCAAGCTTTACCGCTTCAACTGCGCGGAAGTCACAAAGCCAGACCCGCTGTGGCGAAACCGGAAAACGCTCTACCTGCAAAGCATCGAAACTGCCTGAACTGCCGGATGCTCCAGACAAAGGGCATGGATGAATCGCTCCGTCGAATCGGAGATGATGGCTATGCGAACGCCCGCTGATAAGGTTCAGACTGCGGCGGAAAAAGCCGCCGCTACCTACGATGAGTGGTTCGCCAGCGGTGATCCATCATGGCTCGAATCCAAGACCCGGGGCGCGTTGATCGACCCAATGCTCCGTGCACTAGGCTGGGACACCACGAACCGCGAAGTGTGCTACCCGGAATGGTGCTTCAAAAACAACCTGCGCGTTGACTACGCCGTATTCCCTCGCAGCACCGCGCAAGATTTTGCGGCCGGCATGGCTGTCCCCGCTATCATCATTGAGGCCAAACCGGTCTACAGAATCGACACCGGACAACGCAGGGAGCACGGCCAAGCGATTTGGAAAGAAGACATCGACCAACTTCAAAAGTACGTGGACGCGGAACCTAGAATGAACGAGGGCCTCGCCGTCTTCACGAATGGCCGCGTATGGCTGTCGTACCTTCTCGGAGATGGACGTCGCCTACGTGACATTGACCCCCGTGTGGCAGACATCGAACGGTTTGATGCGGCCTATAACGCCAAAACGCTTTACGAGACTATGGGACGTCAGCATTGGTGACATGTGCTGCCACTGCCGTTTCCAGCGGAAAATGCCGGCAATCCGCTCGATACGCCGGCCCAGATTGATGACGACTGGCGGTAGCTGGGACTCATCCGCCAATAGCACAACGGGAACGTCGCTGACTGATGGCGACGCCAACCGCCCCGACCACGGGGCAGCCGGTTTCATTTTCGGGCCCACCGCTTTCACACCCAAAGGCGCCACAGGGCGCCGTTTTCGCGTCGGGGAACAATTCCACCCCAAGGCCACGCTGGTCGCCCTCGCCTTTGGCGTCGCCGCAAGCACGGCGCTCACCGCCCTCCGGCTGCACAACATGGGCCAGCAGCCGCTGGCCGGCCTGCTTGTCCTGGTCCCGTTCGTCGGCATGGCCGTCGTGATCTGGTGCGCCCTAAGCCCCGGACAGCCGCACAACCCATACTAGAAAGCTGGCCGGAAACTGGGGGTTTCTGGGTTAGAAGTTATACTCCGGGCAATCAAGGCTAGCGGAGCAGGGCAATGCTGGGAAAGCGTTCGGACCAGAGGGGCTTGTGGGAAGCGGACCGGTTGTATCTGGACCACGTGGGCAAGGACACTTTCTACGGTTTGCTGGCCTCACTGCGGGGCCAGTTGTTCCGTGATGGCGATTTCGCCGAGATCTACTGTCCGGACAATGGACGGGACAGCGTGCCGCCCAGCCTGCTGGCCACGGCGCTGCTGCTGCAGACCTACGACAAGGTGAGCGACGCCGAGGCCAAGGCGAGGGCCGACTTCGACATCCGGTGGAAAGTCGCCCTGGGGATTGAGATTGAGGATCGACCCTTTGCCAAGAGTACGCTGCAGATGTTCCGGGCGCAGTTGATCTTGCACGACCAGGTAAGGGAGGTATTCGAGAGCAGCCTGCGATTGGCTCGGCAGTCGGGCTACCTGAAACAGCGTGGGATGCGGGTGGCGTTGGACACGACCTACATCCTGGGACGGGGCGCGGTGAAGGACACCTATAATCTGCTGGCCGACGGGATCGTCAAACTGTTGCGGGCACTGGCGGCCGTGGCGAAGATCGATGTCGGGGAATGGGCCGAAGCGCAGGGGTACGGGAAGTACCTGGGTTCCAGCATCAAGGGCGAGGCGGCGATCGACTGGTCGGACCGCAAAGCGCGGGCGGCGTTGCTGGCCGAGATAGTGGCGGATGCGGACCGGCTGCTGGAACTGGCGCGGCAGGCCCAGGAAGGGTTGCCCGAGGACAGCGTCCAGCGGCGGAGCATAGGGGATGGGGCGGAGTTGCTGGGACAGTTGCTGCTCCAGGACGTCGAGCGCAAGAGCGGCGATGGCAACGCTGATGCTGATGCTGGGGTCGGGGTGAGCATCAGGGACGGGGTGGCCAAGGACCGGATGTTGTCGGTGCACGACCCAGAGATGCGCCACGGGCACAAGAGCAGCCGGCGACGGTTTGACGGGCACAAGGCGGCTATCGTGGTGGACACCGATACCCAGCTGATCACCGCCGTAGATGTGTTGCCGGGCAACGCTCCCGACAATCTGGGGGCATTGGAACTGGTGGAGGCCAGCGAGACGAGTAGCGGCTCGGTGGTGGAGGAAGCCATGGGCGACGCGGCCTATGGGGACGGAAATACCCGCCAGACCTTCGCCGACGCGGAACGCCGGTTGGTGGCCAAAGCGCCGGGCCGGCCCAACCGGAAACACTTTCCCAAGGATGACTTTCACCTTGACCTGGCCGCAGGCAGTTGCACCTGTCCGGCGGGACAGGTTACCCGCGCCATCGTGCCAGCGGGAAAGCGGACTGACCGCACTGGTCGTGTCTATCGATTGCAGGCTTTCCAGTTTGATGGAGCGGTATGTCGCGTATGTCCACTGCGCTCCCAGTGCATCGCGGCCAAAGGCAGGAAGGGACGGCGCGTGCTGATCCATCCCCAGGAAGTCCTGCTGCAAGAGGCCAGGGCGTTGCAGCAGAGCCCTGCCTACGACGAGTATCGAGCGCGCCGAGTGGTGGTAGAACACAGGTTGGCGCGGCTGGTCCAGCTGGGCATCCGCCAGTCCCGCTACTTCGGTAGGGTCAAAACCCGATTCCAGGTGTATCTGGCGGCCACGGTGGCCAACCTGACCCTGGTGTTGGGCAACATCGGGCTCTCAGGCAGCGCCAGTAGCGATGCAGGAGGCCACCGTGTCGTCCTCAATGTTGTCCGGGTTGATGCCGCCAATGCTGCGGCCAATTTCAGCGCTGTCCGGCTCGGACAACTATGGTCCCTGATTTTGTTCGTCTCGGCATTACCGCCGCAATCCCTCTACCCAACCAGGGCTTTCCGGCCCGGTCTCTAGGCAAACAGCTTCAGGAGCTCCCTCTCCCGGTCCGTCAGGGTGTCCAACCGCTCGGATGCGGCGTCAGCCAATGGGCTTCGCACCGCGCGGGCCAATCGCCTGGCGGCGTTCCCAGGGATGCGGAACTCACCCTCAGCGACCTCACGCAACGTGGTCAGCAGCTGCTCCTTGCCGGAGTACTTCTGCAGGTAGCCGGTGGCTCCGGCGGCGATGGACCTCACGATGGCGTCCTGCTCATTCGATGCCGTCAGCATGAGCACCCTCGTGTCCGGCAGCAACTCCGTAATCGCCCGACACGCGTCAATGCCGTCCATCACCGGCATGATGACGTCCATGACAATCACGTCCGGCGCGGCTTCCTGCACCATCCGCAGCGCCTCCTGCCCGTCCGCAGCCTGCGCCACCACCCTGAACTCACCAGTGTTCTCCAGGGCATCCCGAAGCAGGTCCCGCATAACCTGGTGGTCGTCGACCAGCATTACGCTGGTCAGATTTTCCGCAGTCATCTATTCTCCCCCTCTGAGATTCCGGTGCGGGACAACACACATAACCGTGGTCCCTCCGCCATCGCAGTCCGATTCCACCTCAAGGCGTCCGCCCATCCGCTCGGCGTCCGCCCGCATGTTCCTGAACCCGTGGCCCCTGGTCTCATAGTCCGGCGGCAACCCCATGCCATCGTCGGACACCGACAGACGCAGTTCGTCACCCGTGCAGTCGAGGCCAATGACGACCCTGCTGGCCCCGGCGTGCCGGATCACGTTGGTCAGCGCGTTGTGGGCTACGGAGAAGAGCAGGCTCCTGTTAATGATGGACAGCGGGGGCTCCCGGCCCTGCTGCACCAACTCCGCCGGCACCGACGTGATGACGGTGAACGTCGCCGCGTGGGCTTCCAGCACCTCGCCACGAAATATCTGCCCGCCGTCAATGGGGTGCCTGAGATCCCACATGGCGGACCGGGAAAGCTCCGCCACCAGCCTGAGCCTAGCCTTCAGAGTTTCCTGGGAATCGTCAACGAGCTCCATCGCCTGCTCGACGCCTAGGCCGATCATGTAGGCCCACTGGGCGGTGGTGTCGTGAATCGTCTGCGAGAGCTCAATGCGCTGCCGCTGCAGTTCCCGCTCCCGCTCCAGACCCCGTCTTCTGCTTGCGCGCTCCAGGCCGGCGATGATGCTGACGGCGGCGGAGACCGCATACAGCGCCACCACCCGGTAGAACAGGCTCCTCTCATCCTTACCAGCTATGTCCAGCCCAGGCTCCACCATAACGCTCAGCACCGAGTAAATGACGACGACCAAGGTCGTCCACGGCAGTACCAACCGCGGCGACGTGAACACATAGGCGAACACCGCCACCGCGAAGTAGTACAACGCGAAGTAGGGGCTGTTGAAACCACCCGAAAGGGAAGTGCTGAACGAGATCGCCGCCACGTCCATTGCGCTCAGTACAAACAGCCAGACCGGTTTAACCGTCCCTCTGCGCCATATCAGGTATTGCACACACCCGTTGGCCGCCAGAAATGCGAGGCAGTAGAAGGTGTTGAGAATGTGGCTGAGGGACCCGTAGTCGATGCGGTAGTGGATTTCCACAAAAGCGGCGGTTAGTCCGAACCACCGGACCCACAACAGCACCCTGGCAGCGTGCAGAAGCTCCTCCGGGCTGGTGCGCTCAGCCCCCCCGGAAGAACCGCAAGAATCTTCTCTCAGCTATGCGAATCACACTTGACACGGGGCTCTCCAGGGTATCCCCGGCGGCCGGATTCGGTCGTGGCCATGCGCAACTCCCGCCGTATGGCACGATAGTTGCGCATGTTTCCCACCGGCATCCGGCAAGTTTCTCCGCCGGACCCGAAACGGAGCGTGGCGTATCACAACCAATCTACCGCCGGAATGCGGCCACGACAAGATGACATCAGAACCGGCATTGTCGTGATAAACACACACGGAGGGCGCCAGCCTCGGCGCCGGCGCCGGCTCAGGCGGACTGGCCGGGTCAGGGGATACCCGTCGGCCCGGAGCAAGGGCGGCTCGAAGGCATCGAGTTTCCGGCTCTCCTCGCTTTTCAGATAAACGAGAAACGGCCCGCAACCACACTGTCCGGCGTATGTGAGCGGGCTTTGGGGCGGCTCCGAAGGGACATGCGCCCGGCTCTAGTCCCCCCGGCGAATTACCTCTGGTGGTGTGAAACACACGCAATACGCACACCAATAATATTCGGATATGCGCTACTGAATGTGGTAAAGTACCATATCTGATTGGGTGTTTCGTGGTCTTCATCTGGAAATCTCCCGATGCGCTGTTAACGTGAAGAACGTGCTTAATGAAACGGTGGAATGTGGTGCCCCCGAGATGCGCTCCAGCGGGGCGCTCAGGACCTGGTAACTGACCCTGAACGCCCTCTCCCTTTCTGTGCTGCGGGGGACGCCGTGCTGAAGGTGGAACCGGTGGACGGGGGCAGCGACATTCCCCGGCGCACCATCCGGAAATGCCGGCAGGGAGTAGTTCACGTGGAAAGGAATAAGCCGACCCACGCACCTGGTCCGGCGGACGGAACTACGGCCCCTGCCGTCGCTGCGCCGTTCGGGCCGGGGTCCGCAGTGCAGGGCGACCCAACACAGCCCCCTCCGACTTTTGGCCTTGCCAAGCCGGGGGTAAGTCATGATCGCCTCCCGGCGTTTTGCGCCGCTGTTGCTGTTCACCGGACTGGCGGTCATTGCCGCCGCCCTGCTGATCGTCCCATGGGCGGTCCAGGCCCAGAGCAACCCCACCAACCTCTCCGGCGCCATAGTCAATGGCGGCATCGCCCTGGAGTGGTACGCCCCTACGGGGAACGCCGAAGCCCTATATGGCTACCAGATTCTCCGCCGCCGGCCCAACGCGGGCGAGACCACCCGACGGCCTTGGTGCCCGACACCGGGTCCACGGCCCTGACCTATACCGACGCCACCGCCACTGAGGCGGGAGACACCTACGCCTACCAAGTCAAGGCCATCGCCACCCGGGGCGACGTGACGAGCCAGAGCCCAAACAGGGTCGTCGTCGAGGCGGAGGAGACATCTTCGGGGACCGACACTGAGAACACGGCCACGACCGAGGTGATTCTCACCATCCTCCTCCAGAGAGGTCCTGAAGCTCGCTGGGTCTTCCAAGGAAGTCCTGGGCGGGCTTTTCCTTTTGCTCTCCGCCAGCCCCGCCGGTCCCTGACCGGTCGGGGCTTTACGTCGTGGGTTGTGTTTTCCGCTTCGCGCCTCCACGAACTGTCCATTAAGTGGACTAGCACCAACAGGAATGGCCAAGGGTGACAAGACTAACGGACAAGGTTAGGCAGAGCCCACGAACAGAAAAGACCTCCCAATTCAAGTGTTTGAGAACTGAAAGGAGAAAATACATGGCAATCGCAGCATCACTGGTTCGTCGAACTGAAATAGCAGTCTTGTTCTTGGCGGTTCTCGCCATCCTATTGATCAGCCCTAGCGCCATATCCGCCGAGACCGAGTCGGAGGGAGCGACGGAAGAGGCGGTATGGTCGGCCGACATGTTGGTCGTGGAATACACCAGCATTTCCATTGGCGCGGCCAGCGCAGACCTTTTCTCCAATATCGGCGGCAGCAGAGACCTTAAGATAAAGTCGCTTTGGTCCCATGTTCCTAGCCATGATATTCGCCTCGCTTTCCAGGAGGGTGTTTCTGATGCTGATGACTTGACGCTAATAGTTGGTGAGCTAACGCTGGAATTTCCGGAAGACAGTTCCGGGGATAACAGCTTCAAATGGACAGATGTGGACGTCGATTGGGAGGACGGTCAGACGATCCCTGTGAGCATCGTCCAAACGTTCGCACCGGAGGAACAGGAGGAGCCCGCCGCCAACAAACCGGCCACGGGAGCACCAACCATCAGCGGCACCGCGCAGGTGGACGAGACCCTGACGGCGGAAACGTCGAGCATCGCCGACGAGGACGGGGTGGAAGACGTTTCCTACCGCTATCAGTGGACTCGCAGTAACGGGTCCACCTACGCCGATATAGCCGGAGAGACGGACTCCGCCTACACCTTGGTCTTCGCCGACCAGGGCAAGACCCTCAAAGTGAAGGTGTTCTTCACCGACGACGCCGATAACGACGAGACCCTAACCAGTGAACCAACGGAGGTGGTGACGGCCGCACCCAACCGGGTCGCCACAGGCGAGCCGACCATCAGCGGAACACCCCAGGTCAACCAGACGCTGACGGCGAGCACCTCATCCATCTCCGACTCCGACGGGCTGACCAGCGTTTCCTACAGCTACCAGTGGATTGCCGGCGGGACGGACATCGACGCTGCCACCGATTCCAGCTACACCCTAACGTCTTCCGAGCTGGGCAAGACCATCCAGGTCGGGGTGAGTTTCGCTGACGACCGGAACAACGCCGAGGCCCGGACCAGCGCAGCTACTGCGGCGGTCACAAGGCCGCCCCCGTCGCGGGCTCCGGAAATGGACGGTATATCCATCCATGACGGCATGTTGCGGATTTTGGGTGGGGATTTGGAATTAGTGGATTCGGAATTAGTGGATTCCAGCGTGCCTGCTGCTGACCATGGCGTGCCTGCTGCTGACGTTGGTTCGTACATCTCCTCGTTCAAGGTGCAGTGGAAGTCGGGCTCTCAGGGGTACGACGCGACGCGGCAGGCAGTGCTTGCGCCGAAGCCGATGACCGCAACAAACGTGACCTACTACTTCGCACACATGCCGTCGTACGACATCACGGGGTTGACCAACGGCGTCGAGCACACGGTCCGGGTCATCGCAACCAACGCGGGCGGGGACGGACCTCCCTCGGAGGAGCAGACGGTGACGCCGGGCGCGAAGTCCGAAGAGCTTCGGCAGTACATCGAGGATGAGATTGTCGAGGAACACGAGGCCTCGCACCCATGGCTGCGCCAGACCTGGGACTACGTGCAGAACAACAACATTCCATTGAATGTTTGGAATTCCGAGGAATGGCCCAAATCAACCTATTTCGATAATTCGGCGGGCATCAACGCTTACTACGTGCGCTCACTGAACTTCTCCGTGAGCACTGTGGACGGGGCTGAGGCGACCAAGAAGGAAACGATTCTTGGTGAACTGGCCTACATTTACACGATGACGAACGGGGTTTCGTCCAGCCCCGCTCCGCTGGGGATAGCCTACGTGTATTTCGGAACCGTGGACACGCTCTCGTTGAGCGGCTGCTGGGACAGCAGACTCTACCTCGACGTTGTGGTGTCTCTGGTGCTCCATGACAGTCTTGCCGGGGCCAGCGACTGGAACCGGTGCATGGCGCGGAGTGAAGACGCCACGGGTCTGGCGGTGGTGCGGAGTGCCCTGAGCGGACAGACGCCCGCGTGGTTCGCCGATACCTACAATGATTCAGAAGGGAATCTGGACCTGGAGCAGTTGTGGTCGGACGTGGGGATTGTAGGTCATCAACAAGAGGTGGTTGCCTATCAGCTTCGCAACTCGTTTGGCGGCTACTGCGATACGGCTCGGGCTTGGGATGTCAGAATCTCTAGATCGCTCAGTCGCGCACTTGCTGGCTCTGGCTACGACACGCTGGTGAACCCGTGGCGGGATGGCGGGTGTGTACCGAGTGCGCCTATCACCCTGACCGCCAGCCTCACCGGGGATGGCGCGGCCTCCGTGTCCTGGGCGGCGCCTGAGAGCAACGGAGGCTCTCTGCTCTCGGGGTACGAGATTCAGTGGCAGTCCGTGGACGCGGAGGAAGGCACGACCCCGCAAACAAAGTATGTGGAATTCGATGACTATTCTGACGAGGCTCGGCCGACCCAGGTTTCGGAGACGATCGACGGACTGACCGACGGTGTCGAGTACAAGGTGCGGGTGCTGGCGTACAACCCGAATGGGGATGGAACCGCCGCAGAGGTAACGGTACCGGAGCCCAACGCGGCGCCGACGGGCCTTCCCACCATCAGCGGTACCCCGCAGGTGGAACAGACCCTAAACGCCAACACCTCATCCATCGACGACGGGGATGGCCTGGACAGCGTCTCTTACAGCTACCAGTGGATCCGGAGCGACAACGGCGCGGACACCGACATAGCCGGAGAGACGGACTCCACCTACACCCTGGTCTTGGCCGACCTGGGCAAGACTATCAAAGTGCAGGTGACCTTCACCGACGATGCGGACAACGATGAAACGCTGACCAGTGAGGCGACAGTGGCGGTCGCCGCCACAGTGCCCTCGGCCCCACTGAGCATGACGGTGACCAGTGGGAGCCAGATCCAGGAGCTTGACGCCTCCTGGCAGGCCCCCTCCTCCAACGGCGGCTCCGCCGTCACCGGCTACAAGCTCCAGTGGAAGGAGGAGGCAGACAGCTGGGACACCGAAGCCGACGTTTCCGAAGCCACGGAAACCGGGACCACCCACACCATCACAAGCCTCACCGGCGGGGTGGAGTACGCGGTGCGGGTGATCGCCACCAACGTTGCGGGGGACGGTCCCGCTTCCACCGAGGCGAGGGCTACCCCTGCCGACAGTCCGACATCGGGAGAAGAAGGCACGGAGACGGTCGAGAGCGACAGCACGGCGGCTTGGACGACGACCCTGACCGTGGGGGTGTCGGGCAGCGGGAGCGAGGCGGTCTGGGGCTACAGCTGGTTCCTGGACGGAATGGGAACCCTTGATGAGAGAACATACAGCGAGGGCGACCAGACGATTGAGGTCATGGCGATCCTGCTGTCGAACGGCTTTGTGGCGTTCAACGTCAGGCCGCACCCGAGCGTCGACTTCGTGCTGACGGTGGACGGGACCGAGTTCGCGTCGGCCGATGCGAGTGAGGTGAAGAGCCGGACGTTGATCTCATATGTCTGGGCGACCACGCTGGACTGGGCCGAAGACGACAGGGTCGCGTTGAGCCTGACCCTGAAGGATACGGACAGCGCCGAGCAGTCGGAGCCGGCAGAGAACACTCCGGCCACAGGCCTCCCGACCATCAGCGGCACACCCCAGGTGGGGCGAGACCTGACGGCGGATACCTCGGCCATTTCCGACGCCGACGGGCTGGACAACGTTGACTACAGCTACCAGTGGATTGCCGACGACACAGAGATCGAGGCCGCCTTGGACTCCACCTACACACCGTCGCCCAGCGACGTGGGCAAGACCATCAAGGTCAAGGTGTCCTTCAGCGACGACGTCGGCAACGACGAGACGTTGACCAGCCAAGCGTCGGAGGCGGTCCTGGGCACGGTGCCCACTGAGCCATTGAGCCTGACCGTGGCAACAGGCGACCAGAACCAGGAGATTGACGCGTCCTGGCAGGCCCCGTCATCCAACGGGGGTTCCGCCGTCACCGGTTACAAGGTGCAGTGGAAGGAGTCCACAGACAGCTGGGACACGGCGGCCGACGTTTCCGAGGCCACGGCAACCGGGACCACCCACACCATTACCGGGCTGACCGGCGGGGTGGAATACGCCGTAAGGATCATAGCCACCAATGACGTGGGCGACGGCCCGGCTTCCATCGAGGCGAAGGGTACTCCCGCGGACGGCGTCTCGGAGCAGGTCGTTGAGCCTGAGAACTCCGCGCCCAGCGGCCTGCCCACCATCACCGGGACGCCTCAGGTGGACCAGACTTTGACGGCAGACACTTCGGCCATAGACGACGAGGACGGGCTGACCAACGTGTCCTACAGCTACCAGTGGATCGCAGGTGGGTCGGACATAGACGGAGCCACCGGCTCTAGCTATACCCTCACCTCCAGCGAGCAGGGGCAGACCATCCAGGTCCGGGTGGCCTTCACCGACGATGCGGACAACGCCGAGACCCTGACCAGCGTGGCGACGGAGGCGGTGGCTGCGGCACCGGAGCCGCTCACCGTCAGCGTGACGGCCGCTGCCCCGGCGACCCACGACGGTTCGTCGGAGTTCACCTTTGAAATCGAGTTCAGCGAGGAGTTCGGAATCAGCTACGCGACCCTGCGGGACCACGCCTTCAATGTAACGGGCGGAACCGTGGAGAGGGCGCAAAGAACGGACAAGCCCAGCAACATTCCCTGGCTCATCACGGTAAAGCCGCAGGGCAACGGGGACGTGACCATCATCCTGCCCGTAACCACGGATTGCGGAGCCCAAGGGGCCATCTGCACCGCTGACAAACGGAAACTCTCCAACTCGCTGAACTTCACCACCGCGCGGCGGGGTTTGGTGGAGGTGATCATGATGTCCTCGCGGGATCACCACTCCATCACCAAAGGCACCAAGACCCAATTCCAGGTCTCGGCCAGCAATCTGCCCAGAGACAATGACCCCGCGACGGTGGACTACATCCTGCGCGGTGATGTCACTGAAACTGAGGGCGGCGCCAATGTGGATAGTTGCGAGGATGCCAATTTGGGCACAGACATCCCAATCAGTGTCGTCGATAGCGTGTCCGTTCAGTACGGCGGCACATTCGGCGGTCCGGGATGTACGGCAGGCAACTACACAGTGACCTATGTGGTGACGGAGGCCGACACCGACAACCGGTTGGCCGGCACCGTTTTTTACTACGAGGTAACGGAGGGTCTATCGGAAGGTTCAATGGACTGATAGATACATCGACAACGCGGCGACGCTGGCCGGTCAGAGTACACGATGACCGCAGGGGTGCCGGGTGCAACCCGCGCCGCCGGCGCAGCGCGTTCGTGCCCATACGAGAGGAGCGACATGGCGGACCGACAAGTTTTGAGAACAGGGAAAGACCAAGACGGAGACATCACTGCCCTCTGCGGTGAGTGGGGCCGTGCCGAAAAGATGCTGGCGAACATGCACATCAATGCCCGCGACCACAGATATTTTGTCCTTGACGCGAACCGTGGCGAGGTCGACGTGAAAGTCGCGACGGGGCGCAACGGCCCGCACCTCCGCACCGATGATGTAGCGGACTTGCAAAAGCCACCCAGGATTGGTCAGGAGACGTGTAGAGAACTCGGTACCGGGGACGTTGACCAACGCGCTGATGCGAAGATGGGCATGCACAGGTTGTGATGAGACATGATCGTACCGGGGAAGCGGGACTGACGCCGCGCGACCTACGACTAGCGGTTGCCGAGGCGGTTGGTAGATCGCACGACTACTTTATCGCTACTCAAGCTCCGGAAGGCTATTGGTGGGGCGAATTTGAATCTAACGCCACCATGGAGGCCGAGTACTTACTGTTCACTCACTTTCTCGGTATTGGCGACAGCGACATCTGGCGAAAGCTGTCGAACCATATCCTCCAAGTCCAGCGGGAAGACGGGACGTGGGGACAGTACTACGGGGCGCCGGGCGACCTGAGCACAACTGTGGAGTGCTACTTTGCACTGAAGCTTGCCGGCTTTTCGGTCAATGACTCAAGTATGGCGAAGGCCCGGGAATTCATATTGGAGAAGGGCGGTGTGCCTCAGACCCGGGTCTTCACCAAGATATGGCTGGCACTCTTTGGCCAGTGGAATTGGGAGGACGTCCCCACAGTTCCACCGGAGATATCGCTGCTGCCATCGTGGTGCCCAATGAACCTGTACGACTTCTCGAGTTGGGCACGCGGCACAATGCTGCCGCTCAGCATCGTCTTCTCGCACAAACTGGTATGCCGCATACCCGAAGGCGCAGCCATTCCTGAGCTCACTCCCAATGGTAAAGGCAGCCGATCAGGATCGGTTACGCAGCGTCGCACGTTCGGAATGGCTGGAGCGTTTCACCTGGCGGACCGCGTGCTTCGGTGGTACAACTCGCTTCCCTGGCACCCAATGCGGCGACAGGCTATCCGAAGGGCAACCAGGTGGATCGTAGACCATCAGGAAGAGGACGGTTCCTGGGGTGGCATTCAACCACCCTGGGTGTACTCGCTCATCGCTCTCAAACTGCTCGGCTATGGTGTTGATCATCCGATCATGCGCAAGGGGGTGGAGGGGTTCAAGGGGTTTATGATCGAGGAAGAAGACTCGTTGCGCGTCCAGGCTTGTGTATCGCCAGCCTGGGACACCTGCCTTGCGATGATCGCGTTGGAAGACTCCGGCATGGCGCCCGACAGCCCGGTGCTGCGCCGGGCGGCCGAGTGGCTCATCGACGCCCAGATAACCAAGGGGGGCGACTGGCAGGTGAAGGTCAAGGGCACCGCACCCGGTGGGTGGGCGTTCGAGTTCGCCAACGACACCTATCCAGACATCGATGACACAGCTGAGGTGCTCATTGCACTGGACCGCGTCAGGACCGAAGACACCCGCAAGCGAAACGAAGTAATTCGACGCGGTACCGAGTGGATGCTCGGGATGCAGAGCAGTAACGGCGGCTGGGCCGCTTTCGATAAGGACAATGCCCGCAGGGTGGTGGCTGAGCTTCCATTCGCCGACTTCGGCGAGATGCTCGACCCGCCCAGCGCCGACGTTACAGCCCACGTTGTGGAAACGCTGGTACGCCTGGGATATTCGAAGGATGCGGAACCGGTAAGACGTGCAGTCCAGTACCTGCTGGACGAGCAGGAGCCCGACGGCTCATGGTTCGGACGGTGGGGTGTGAACTACATATACGGGACGGGCGCTGTGCTGCCGGCCCTTGAGGCTATTGGCGAAGACATGGGCAACGAATCTGTGCGTCGAGCCGTCAGCTGGATATTGGCCCACCAGAACGATGACGGCGGATGGGGCGAGACTTGCGCCAGCTACGCCGATCCCTCGTTGGCAGGACAGGGACCCAGCACAGCCTCCCAAACGGCGTGGGCATTGCTCGCCCTTCTCTCGGCCGGTCAGTGGGAGCACCCATCCGTACACCGAGGGGTGAGATACCTGGTGAATACTCAGCAGGAGGATGGCACCTGGGACGAACCCTGGTACACCGGAACGGGTTTCCCGGGCTACGGTGCGGGACAGCGGCTAAACCCGAATCCACCGAAAGGATGCGTGGGGGCTGGATACGCAAGGGAAGAGAAGCGTGGGTGATGGTGCAGTGCCCTGACCCCGCCGTATTTGGGCGGGTGCGGGTCGTGACAGCTACGCCAGAGGGATGTTGACGGCTCGCAAGCGGTGGCGGAGGGCGAGATCGTCGGGCAGATGGCAGCTGGAGACACGCGGTGCCCAGCCTGACGCGGGACGGCCAGGCGGTTGGACGGTCTGGAGGAGAGGTCAGACGCCGAAGGCGGCGTCAGGAAGGGAGCGGCAGGGCTCGCAATCGCTCCAGGGCGCGACTGAACTGGTTCTCCCAGGGCCAGCCCTTGGGAAGGTGCAGGGTGAGGCGACGGGCCTTGCGGGTGATGCGTCCGGCGAGGGAGAAGAAGCGTCGCCGCAGGGTCTTGGTGGTAACCACCAGCTCGCCCAGGCCGATGCGCGCCGTCCAGCGAGCCAGATTGTGGGCCATGACCTGCACCGCCAGCCAGGCGGCGTTGGCGGGGAAGCGGCCGGAGGGGAGATGGTTGAGACCCACGCCGTACTTCAGGTCGCGGATGGCGTTCTCGATCTCGGCATGGCGGCGGTGGTCGGCCTCCAGTTCCAGAGTGTCGCCCTCCCGGTCGGTGATGCAGGCGTGATAGCTGTAGTCGGTAAGCAGCGCCAGTTGGGAACCGGGCGCGGGTTTCACCCGGCGTACGATGAGCCGCGCCGGTGCGGCGTCGGGCTCATGCTGGAAGGGTGTGTATTCAGTCTCGGCCACGTCGGCAGCGCCGTCCATCCAGTAAGGGATGGCTGTCCAGTCCTTCTCGGGTATGGCCTCGATGAGGTTGCGCAGGCTTTGGTGCTGGCGGACGGTGATGGAGTAGCGGACGTCCATCTTGCGGCAGACGGCGACCATGGCGTGGGTGTAGAAGCCGCTGTCGGCGCGGACGGTGAGTTGTCCGATGGCTCCGGCGTAGCGCACCCGGCCCACCGTCTCCCGCAGGAAGTGGTCCGCGCCCCGAGCGGTGTTGGCCCGACCCTGGCGCAGCCGCACCATCAGCACGTCGCCGGTGTCCGCGGCGACGGCCAGCAGCGGGTGATAGCCCCGCTGGCCGGTGTAGCCATGGCGACGGGCGCCCTCCTTGCCCAGTCCGTAGGTCTCGCAGACGGTGGAGTCCAGGTCGATGGTCAACGGCGCATCGCCCGGGCCCGCACCGGCGGCCCAGGCCCGAGCCAGGAACTCCCGGCTCACCCGATCCAACTGGCGAACATGACCCCACCGGAAACTGCGTAGAAAGGTCCCCAGGGTGGACGGCGCTTTGACCACGCAGCCGATGGCGCTGGCCGTCCCGCCGGTGCGCAACACGTCGGCGTCGTCAATGCAGTCGCCGCCGGCCAGCGCCGACGCCACCAGGGTCAGCAGCTTGTCCCCCGGGTTGGCTCGACCCGGCGCATCTCCCAGGTCAACGTGGCGGTCCACCAGCTCACCCAGACCCAGATGGTGGGCCAGGGTGACCGGCAGGAGCAGTCCGGCATTGGCCACCAGACGGTGATCATCGAAGGCGACGTGGATGCGGTCGGGGCTGCCCAGTGGTAGCATCTGATGGGTGCTCCTCGTTTCGGGTCGGTTTCTTGTTTCACAAACCATTATCCCAGAAGCCGGGAGCACTTTCTTACCCTTTCAACCCGCCCCGACACTCATCTCTTCGGTGGATTGGGGCTAAGGCGTTATTCGACCGATACCAGGTACCGGTAGTGGGGTTGGCCGCCTTCGTATACGTCAACCCGGGCGCCCCGATACTTATCTTCCAATTCAGCTTGCAGTTCGGCGGCCTGTTCTTCCGTAGCGCCTCCTCCCCAATATAGGCTGATGATGCTGTCCTCGTTGGCGCCGGAGTTTGGCAGCTCTTCGCGCAGGGCAGCGTCGGGAGAACCAGCCAGGGCGGCCAGCTTGCCGTCCAGTATGGCCATGTACTGGCCATACTGGACCCGCTGACCGTCAACCACTGAATCCCGAACCGCCCGGGTGATTTCCAGGGTCTCCACCAGGCTGCGGGCCGATTCCATGTTGGCCATATCGTCGGCGACGGATACCTCTGAAAACCGGTCGTACGAAAAGAGTGTTGGCATGCATCGCCCGCGTCAGCTGCGCATACTTCCGCAGCTGACGCGGGACGGTACAATACAAAGGCAGTCCTGCCACAAGGAGCATCCGATGTTCAGAGTATCCGCACCTCCCAAACCGCAGACTCCCGGGCCAAGCAGACCCGCTGCTCCAGCCCCGCACGAAGGTCGGCCAGGGTAAATTCAAGGTCTGGCGACGGCGACTCTCCCGGCTCGGCATTTTCATTTGAGGGAAGTGGTGGAGAGTTTTCTGAGCCAGCCCCTTTTAGCTGGCCTTCCTCCGCCCGCGTCGCCGCTCAGAACTTGGCCCGGCAGTGGATCGGCGTCGACATATCACCCAAGGCCGTCGAGCTGGTCAACATGCGCCTGCAGCAGTCCATGGGCAACCGGTTCCGCAACCGGCTGGTAACAGCCCGCACCGAGATCCCCAGCCGCGCCGACATCGACGTGCCGGTGCCCTACCGGCTGACCATGCACGTCCGGTTCGGCCAGCGGGAAGGCCGGTGCAACGGGTGTCGCAACGAGTTCCCGTTCCGCGTCCTCGTAGTGGACCACATCATCCCCCTCGGGGGGTGGCCAGGACAACATCGACAACCTGCAACTACTGCGAACTCACTGCAACCGGGTCAAACGCGACTGGCCTCAGGAGTACCTAAACCAATACCAAGGTGGGATGTGCGTTTCGGGGGTCTTGAAGACTACCGAAAGGACCCTAATACTACAGCCGCAGATCACTAGCAGGTCTCTTCTTGATCGTCGGCGCTACCTTACCATTCCAGTTTTGGGGCTGTTACAATTTGCACCGCAACCCCAAATTAACGAAACTTTTGGAGGGTAATCATGGCTGTGTCCGCCGGGATATCAAATGCGCTGGAACGTAACTGGGGTATGGTAGACCGCGCCATAGACGGGCTGAGTGATGAGACACTGGCGCGCCAGATATCCGACAGCGACAATTCCATCGGTTGGCTCCTCTTCCACATGAGCCGGGTGGTGGACGTTTTCATGAATGCCAGGTTCCAAGGCAAGCCTCAGATATGGATAGCGGACGGTTGGTGCGAGAAATTCGGCCTGAGCGACGACCCGGAGACGACCGGCCAGGGCTGGGACCCGGCGCGCGTGGCCGCGTGGCCGCTTCCCTCCAAAGACGTCCTGGTAGGGTACTACGAGGCCATGAAGGCCTGCTGCCGAGACTATATGTCCTCCGTGACCGACGAGGAGTTGAGCGCCACCATGAGCCTGAGGCCCGGTTCGGACCCCGAGCCGAAAGAGACCATCATGGGTGTCCTGGTCTTTGACAACATCGTCCACGGAGGCCAGATAGCCTTCCTGCGCGGCCACTTGGAAGGCATGGGCTGGTTCGTCTAGCCCGAACGCAGGCTTCCCGGACAATTTCTACAGGTTTACCGAAGAGCACGGCGAACTCAAGCCGTGCTCTTCCTTAGCTCGACTGCCGACTAACACGGTTTTTCAGGCGACGGCGGCTGGTGGGTTGGGGGGCACGCCCTGAGCATCGGATATGGGCACTAGCTGGTAGCCAAGTTGGGACGCTCGGCGTTTCGCCGCGTGCAAGGCACGGCGCTGATACTGACTCTCGTAGTATTCCGTGCCAGCTGATAGACGACAATTAGAAATGCCGGCGCCTGTTGCCTCATTGAGAAGTGTTACCGGAACTTCAGCACCTGGGGAGGAACCCCTCAGCGGGAAAACTCACCGTCGAAGTGTGGCAATCCGTCCAGCGCCCTGTCGGCATCTTCGCCACCGAACTCCAGCAGATCCACAGCCTGCTCGTATCGCTCTTCTTCATACCCGTCCGGGTCAATGGCCTGGTAAATGCGGTCAATGGCCTCGTGGGGGAGTCCGGCAGCGCGGGCCTCTCCCAGCAGGATGCTCACAGTGGCGTAGTCCGTCGACGGCGGAGTCACGCCCAACTTTTCGGCTTCATGCCCCATGGCCGCGGCCAGCTTGGCCAGCTTCACCGAGTCCAGACCCTGGCGGCGTGCCGTCGTGATGATCGCCCGCGCCTGCCTCACAGTGGCGAATGCGGGGTCGAAGTCCGAGCCGCGCAACAGGTATTCCGATACGTCCGGTTCATCCGCCGCCACCGCCGCCAGCACCTCCAGCATGGCGCCATGGCGCAGGTCCTGCTCTTGCAGCGCCGACACGAACCCACTGAAGCGATCCACCGCCACGTCGTGGAGACCGGCGTCGGCCAGGTCCGACATCACCAAGGCATACGGCAGCAGGAGGTCCGACCATGCCTCCTCTTCCGGACCCATTGCCAACAGTGCGCCAATCACCCGGTCCACCTGCTGCTCAGCTGCCGCCGCCGGGAACCCCATCGGGTAAGTGTCCAGTATCGACTGGACCACTTTGGCTCCGCGGTAGTAGTAGACGATGTACAGTCCGCCCTCGGCGTGCGGCGGGTTGGGGTCCCACTCGTCGAAGCGTCCGACGTGGAAGTCAGCCGGTCCAATCACCATCGCGGCCGCGCGTTCGGTCACCGCGGGCAGTCCCCGCATGGCGGGCCGGATTTCCACCGGCAGGTCCTGGTTGAATGCGCGCAAATCCGCATCCACGGTTTCCGCCATCTCGTCGATGGCGGCGTGCGCTTCCGCCAGCAGAGCCCCTCGGGCGTCGGCCAAGCCGTCGTCCAGGTCGGGGATAGCGGTGTCCTCAAGACGTTCCCTGCTTTCCTCGGCTTCCGTCGCCAGCTGGGCCAGCACCACTAGGTAGGCTTCGACCATGAGCTCCCGTTGCGGAAGCTCGGCCCGCTGGCCGCGTAACAGTCGCACCACCTGGAGGCTGGTGGTGCACGCGAAGCAGGCGGCGTACCAGAGCTCGGCATCATGGTCCGCAACCTCCGGCTCCGGCAGCAACCGGAGCCGCGCCGCGGCGTCATTCAAACGTCCCATGAGCCCGATGCGCCGCTCCAACTCCGTTGCCGCCATGGGCGACTGCTCGCCCTGGTCCTGCTGACCCGCCGCCCTTCCGACCACAGCGCCGGAGAGCTCGCTTTCCTTCTCCAGCATCAGGCCGGTCAACGCCAGCAGGGCTCCAATGGCTGCCGGCGAGTCGCGATGGCTGCCGCTTTCCACGGCATCCAGCGCTGCGCTCACCTGCGCGGTGGTCGCTTCGTGGAAGGCCGTGAGCCAAGCCCGTTGGTAAGGCGCGCGCTCGCGGTCAATCTCGCACCGCTCACAATCGCAGTCGGCCGGGTTGGCATTCATGGACTCGCCTCCAGTTTGAGGGGCCTGGTCGGGATGGGTTTGTGGGAGACCGGATTACCCCGGCGTGATGGCCGGGACGCCGCGGGCCAGCCAACTTTCGTATCAGCCCGTCAGCATGGCGAACAGTCAGGGCTGGCCGGCGGGCATGGCGGCCAGGATCCGCCGGACCTGTTCCGGCATCCAGTGGTGGGGCAGCTCGCGGCTGGGCTTACGCCCCCCATTCTACAATGGTCGACTTCATAGGCGAAGTCTGCCATCCGGCAGGCGATCCAGCCCCAGCACCGCGCTTGCGGGCAGGGTTTAGCTCCGCCCCAGGGCGCGAAAAATGGCAGACTTTGTGGCAAAGTCTGCCACCCTGTATCGTTCAGTTTTGGGACCCTACGGTGTGTACAACGGCCGTGCCGTTCACCGCCCACGTTGTGGCTACGTTTGATTGAACACGGCGTCCGAATATTCTACGACGTCTCGACGCGGTGGCGAGGCGCCGTACTCGGCTTCGACATTCGTGAGGCCGAGTACTGAGCGGGTCAGATGCCCAGCCAGTTCGACGTAGAAACGGTAAAAGGAGTTATCTGGTTCTTCGTTGTTGATCTGCAGGATAAGCGGCTCTCCTCGATCCCACATGAAGGTGGCGTTATATGGAGACCCGCCTCGAACAGAATACCAAGCGGTGCCATGGTCAAGAACGCACAGCATCCTAACCATATCCCTTCGTCCGAGCAAGGCGTTGACAGCGCCGAAACGCCGAGCAACACCATCGAAAGTCAAACCGTCGTCGAGTTTAGTGGCCAGAATTGCAGTGTGGAGAGGGTTCAATATCGAACCTTCTTTATCTAACCACTCCAAATGTTGGTTCTCAGTGATATGGCCGTAAGGATTATCGGGACGCTCTAACCTGGCCACTTTCACCAATTTCTCCATGGCTTCGTCCACCTGTTTCTTGCCCAACGTTTGTTTGATTTCAACCACCGAGTAAACCCCTTCGATTGGATAATGATAACGCCGGGATTGTTTGGTAGCTCCGAGTTTGACGGCTGGAGACCACAAATTGTCCCTGACAACCACATCACAGTCGCCGGCCGTATGGCCCGACGTATCGTTTATCACACCTGCATCAGCGCGGTACCGTTTGGGCAGCAGATTGCCCAACTCTTCCCGAACGATGTCTTCAATACTGGAGCCCGAATCGAAGTTGTGGATTTTGAATGCAATCTCTGCCTGGGTCCTTGCCACTATACGTCGCTGAGCGACTTGGCAGGTAATCATCAAGGCATTTTTGAGGGTCTCCTCTTTGTTAGACTCTGGTATCCATTTGGCAACGGTGGCAGCGGTGGGCAGATTGTCTTTGTAGTCCATGGAGGTCTCCTTTATCGCGTTCTTCCTCAATTTGATTCGCAGCGGTAGTCAGTTTAGGGTGACGCCCGGTTCAAACTTATCGTCCAACCAACGGATGACCATATCAACATAGCTGTGGCCTATTCCATGACCGCGTCGATTTCCAAGTGCTTTCGGGCTTGATTGCCCACGTAGGTGGTGATGGCGGAGTTGACGGTTGCCCCTACCACGGCACCAATGCCGAATGGGGTCTCCTTTTCAGCGGCCTTGCGCGTGAACACGATACCGACACGTTTGAGGGCTTGTCCGGTGACGACGAGCGCACTACCCCGGAGTTGCTGGCGCAGAATCCTAACACCAGCTTCAGACGCAACGCGGGTTGCACGGCCTCCCACAGCCCTTGCTGACCGATTTTCTCCAATGCCCCGTCGCACGCCAGACTCACCGCATCCGAGAAGGCTTCCGCGTCGTCCAATTCAGGTTTGAACACGTGAACCAGCGCGTGGCTGTCAAGGGCGACCGGCCGCAGGAATACCTGGTGGCCAGGCTGCGGGAGCTGGGGATCGCGGCGTGAAATCGGGATTAAAGAATTTCCGTCGTCGCCGGCGTAGTCGTGGTAATAGCAGGTGCCGTGATCTCGGCGATGTTCTGAAGCTGGCTCGGGCGACCACATTCCGCCTAGTTATCAATCCAACCGGAAATGGCGCAACCCGGCTCCGGCCGGCGAGGAAACTCCCGGCAAACCCGCGGCCTCTGTTCGTAAATGCGGCACGCGAAGGTGGCTTGATCCAGCATCGGGCAGCACTCCCCCGGATGGTCTAAGAACAGCAGATTGCCGCCGCCGTCGGCAGCGGGCGAGATATCGGCGGTGGTACCCAGGTGCACCGCCTCGCGGTGAAACACGGCGACCTCGTCAGGGTCCAGCCGCAGAATCAACGGCCCACGACAGCACATCGCTCGGCACTGATCCATGCAGATGCCGCTGGCCTCTTCGGGCGTGAGATTCAGCAACGTATCACCCCTCCCCTCGCGTCCACAGTGTCCTTTTCGATTCGCACAGTAGTCATTACGTAAATCGGTTTGTGCGGGGCGTGTCGCCTCCGGCCCGATTGCGATTTCCGCCGTCCTGATTTCCACGGGCCGGATTGCGGAAATCGCTGCCAGGTTGCCCGCCATTCGTCGCCAGGCCTCGCCACCGCACGGTCGCCGAGATGGAAATCGCAATCCGATCGTCCCCGCCAGGATGCCATCTACACGGGCCGCTATTGATACCCCTCGCCCCGGGAAAAGGGCCGGATTTGGTCACCGTATCCGGCCTGCCGGAGGGGAACAGCGCCTTCCGGCGCGGGGCGCGTCAATTTGTGGGCGAAAAAGCCCCCGCCGGATCTACCGGCGAGGGGGTAAGGGGGTGATCGGCGCCGTTTGCCGCCCGGCGCCGTCACTGGTAATTACGCTGGACCTACGGGAACGGATGGCCGCGCCAGGTGGCCGGGTGCGTCCATGAATCAACGATGGCTCGCCAGAAACCTACTCTGTTCAGAGTTGAGGGGGAAGTGAGCAGTTGCGCGATTCACGCTTCCCCGTGCTGCGACAGATCTACGCCCCTCTCCTCATCCGGTTCACTGAGCCGGAGACCCATGGTGTGCTTCAACACCAGCAGGATTATGCTGGTCATGACGAATGACCAGGCAAACGCGGCCAGAATGCCGACCACCTGGTAAAAAACCTGCTCCAGCCGCGATACGTCGGCTTCCAGCGCGCCGAAACCGATGCCCACGAAGACGCCCGTAGCAACGGCGCCCCACATCCCGCCAACGCCGTGAATGCCGAACACGTCCAGGGAGTCGTCAACGCGCAGCCGGTGAACCAGCTCAACGGCGGCAAAACAGATTGCGCCGGACACGCCCCCGATGATCAGGGCCGGCATTACGCCCACAAATCCCGCCGCCGGAGTGATCGCCACCAGGCCCGCCACCGCGCCGGCCGCCGCCCCACTGCCCGACTGTCGCTTGGTGAGGATCCACGAGACGACCGACCAGGACCCCATTCCCGCCGCCGCGGATGTGTTGGTGACGACGAAGGCATTGACCGCGGTCTCGGTGGAAAGATTGAAGCTGCTGCCCGCGTTGAATCCGAACCACCCGAACCACAACAGGCCCGCCCCCAGCATGACCAACGGCACGTTGTGCGGCGTCACGGTTACCGATCCGAAACCCCTGCGCTGACCCACTATCAATGCAGCCGCCAACGCCGCCGAGCCCGATGCGATGTGTACGACGGTTCCTCCGGCGAAGTCCAGGGCGAACCCCGCTTCGCTCATCCCCAGCACGCTGCCCAGATTGCCCAACCAGCCGCCGCCCCAGACCCAGTGGGCCAGCGGGGCGTATACGACGGTTACCCACACTCCGGCGAAGACGACGTAGGTGGGAAACTTGAAACGCTCGGCGAACCCGCCCGAAATGAGGGCAACGGTGATGATAGCGAACATTCCCTGGAAAACCATGAATGACTGCTCGTGGAGACCCACCCCAACCATCCCGAACTTGGAGAGGTCTCCCACGAACCCCAGACCGCCCGCGCTGTTGCCGAACGCCAGGCTGTAGCCCCACAGCACCCACAGCACGCTCACCACGCTGATCGCAGTGATCGAGTGCATCATCGTCCCGATGACATTCTTATGACGCACCAGCCCGCCGTAGAAGAGCGCCAGACCGGGCACCATGATGAACACCTGACCGGCGGAAATCAGAAAGGACAGGACTTCAAGCTCGGAGAACTCCATAACTCGTCTCTCCATTACCCATGCGCCAGAAAACTCAACATCCAGGGTTCCTCGGTATCAATGTAGCCGGACTGCCGCGGGGACGTGGTGGTACGCATTGCCAGTTTAATGCAACAACTGCCCCCAATGGCACAGTACCGTCAGACGGTACTGAGGAAGTGCGTGCCCCGCCAACAGCGCTGACGACGAGACCGGCCGGGACTCTCACCTGGCGATGGACGCATTGCCTCGCTAAAGCCGTCGTTGTATTGCTGGCGCTCAATCAAACTTGGCATGGAAGGGATAAAGGCGCTGTAATTTGGTCCTGGCGGCTTTTGATACCGGACTGCGCCCCAGCCCGAGCGCCTTATGCCCACGCCGTTTCCGCAACTCTCGCCCCTTCCTATTTGCAGTAGCGGGCGTAGTCGGACCTGATCTCCGCCATGGTGAGTTCCCCTCGCTCCAGTTGATCCCGCACCCGCTCCTCCACCCCCTCGGCGCTCAGCACAACGGTGCCGCTGGCGCTGAACGCAGTCAGACTATGCAACGTGGTATTGGGGTCCGCCAGGCATCCGGCATGTCGACGCAACATCCTGTCGTCGGCGTCCACCCCGCGGACCAGCACGACCCGCAGGCAGACCATTGTCGCCTGCGCCTCCACCTCCAGTGCACGGTTGGCTCTCCCAGACACCCAACGACGGGAACCCGTCAGGGGAGCCCCGCCCCATCGACCGCCCGATCCGGCATCCCCGCCCCGAACATGTGAGACGTCGCCACCACGGCGAAGTCGGGATCGACGAAGTAGCTCTGCAACGGGCTGTTGGCCGCCACCGGCCGGGGCAGCATAATCCCCCGTTCCCGCTGGAACCGCCGCAGCGCGTGGCTCATCCGCATCAGCACCGAGCGCAGCTCCGCCGCCGTCAGGTCGGCCCGTTGGCAAAGTGTACGCCGGTGTATGCCCGCAGTGCCGGCCCGCCACACGTGGAGCGCCGTACGCCTGGCCGCGGCGTCCAGGCTCGCCGTGAAGTCGGCGGCCAACTGCTCCGTCCAGCCGCCCGACGGTGGCGATGGAGAGCCTGCCGCCGGTTGCGGCGCGGAGATCTGCCGCCCATCTGGAATACGGACGGTTGCGCCGCCCAGGTGGCCCAGGAATCTGATCACCTCGTCAACATCGCCCACCACTTCCACTTGGATCCACACCATCCTGCTCGCTCCGCTCCGCCGGCCGGACGGCGGCGGATTGGCCACCGTCGATTTCGCGCCATTGACTATAACCCACGCCGCCCGTGCTCGCCCATCGACATGGGTCGCAATGAGGCGATTTCGCCACTCCACCGGGTCGGCTGCGGCGCATGTAAACCGTCGTCAGCAGGACGGGTGGCGTTGTCGAACTTCCCTGCCGAGCACGGTTCGTCTGATCGGGGACAACCGCTTGTTACCCGCGGCTTCAGCGTTGACGTACGCCGTCATCCGACGGGCGGCAATTTGCGTGATGTCATATCATGGCCCCAGTCTCACCCGGGAGACGAGCATGGGCAGTTGTCGATATTGCGGCCGCGGCGCCGGTTGGTTCCGCACCAGCCACCCTGGGTGCCGGGACGCCCATCGGAGCGGCCTCGCCCAGATGGTTGACCTGGCGGCCCGGGCCGCCGAACGTCCCGAGTTCACCCAGCGGCGCGTCATGCAACTCCTGGCGAGGCTGGCGCAGGAATGCTACGTGCCCGACGATGACCTGCCCGCGGTGCTGGCGGCCGGATGGCATCTCTCCTCCATGAACCGCACGGTGGACCACGTTCCCACCCGGGCGGAAACGGACCGGCTGCGGGAACTCCGGGAGGGCCAGTTTGCCGCGTCCGCGGCCCAGACCCACGAGGCACCGACCCTGTTGAGCGCGGCGGTGGCTGCCGCGCTAGCGACGAGAAACCAGCCGCCGCGACTGGAGCGGGTATCGAGACTGTTGGAGCGCTCCGGCCTCACCGACGTTGCTGGCCACACGCTGCTGCTGGGAGCCTGGGAACGGGCGGCGCTGCGGCTGCTGGACGATGCGGGCATCGACCTGGACCGGGAGGCCGCCCTGCTGCGCTACGCTCGCCACTTCGACCTGGACGACGGCGAGCTGGACCGCTATGGAATGCTGCGCCAGTTCATCCAGGGAGCGGCCATCGCAGCGGCCGCCGCCGGCCTGATACCCCACCGGATGACCTTTCCCCACGTCGTGGTGGCGTCCCTGGGTCTGGACGGATCGGAGCAACCGGTATGGCTCTTTGACGACGCGGAGTATCGCCTGTCCCTTCCGCAACCGGATCGGAGCGCGACCGTCACGGGCGCGGCCGCGGACCGGACCGTGCCCTACTGCCCGCCGCGGCTGTTCGTGGGCCGCGCGGCGCCCAGCGAGGGCTGGGAGACCGTCGCCACCGGCCGCATGGCGCTGACCAGCCAGGGCCTGCGTCTGCACGGCTCGACGGCCGACGTCACGCTGTCCTACGGCCAGGTCCACCGCTGGGAACCCTACCGGGACGGCATCGGCGCCGTCGTGCGGCAGCCCAACCAGCCGGAGCGGCTGGCGGTCTTCCTCAACGGCGACGGCTGGTTCGCCTACAACCTCGCCCGCAACCTGGCTGCGCTGGCCCCATGACGACAGATCGCCATTGGAACCTCCGCTACAGCGCCCGATCTCTGCGCGGCTTCGGACGGCTCGGCCCCGAGCCGGGCGGCAGGCCCGCAGAAACACCGCACCCCGCGAGGTTCCTGCGCCCCCGTCCCAGGCGCAATCCCCGCCGCGATCGGTCTGCCAGGCCCCCCAGGCAGGGGTCTCAGACCACGGACACCCGTCCGCAGATCATGCCCATGGACGGTCGAAATACTGGGGGTGTCGCGCCCAGCCGCGTTGCAACCCGCCGCAGCGTCACTTCACAGCGTTTCGAAAGCGCCATCCGTCCACTGCGGGCGGGCGGTAGTCCGTCCACCCCACCGCCCGCAGTGGTGAGACCAGTCTATCCGCTCCGCTCGCGCCGGCGTAAGGACCGGGTGTCACCAAAATTGGCGCCACTGACTGCAGGGCCTCTCCGGAAGCCGCCACGGCGGGGTAAAATGGCAGCAGCCATCCCCTAGAAAGCTGGCCGGAAACTGGGGGTTTCTGGGTTAGAAGTTATACTCCGGGCAATCAAGGCTAGCGGAGCAGGGCAATGCTGGGAAAGCGTTCGGACCAGAGGGGCTTGTGGGAAGCGGACCGGTTGTATCTGGACCACGTGGGCAAGGACACTTTCTACGGTTTGCTGGCCTCACTGCGGGGCCAGTTGTTCCGTGATGGCGATTTCGCCGAGATCTACTGTCCGGACAATGGACGGGACAGCGTGCCGCCCAGCCTGCTGGCCACGGCGCTGCTGCTGCAGACCTACGACAAGGTGAGCGACGCCGAGGCCAAGGCGAGGGCCGACTTCGACATCCGGTGGAAAGTCGCCCTGGGGATTGAGATTGAGGATCGACCCTTTGCCAAGAGTACGCTGCAGATGTTCCGGGCGCAGTTGATCTTGCACGACCAGGTAAGGGAGGTATTCGAGAGCAGCCTGCGATTGGCTCGGCAGTCGGGCTACCTGAAACAGCGTGGGATGCGGGTGGCGTTGGACACGACCTACATCCTGGGACGGGGCGCGGTGAAGGACACCTATAATCTGCTGGCCGACGGGATCGTCAAACTGTTGCGGGCACTGGCGGCCGTGGCGAAGATCGATGTCGGGGAATGGGCCGAAGCGCAGGGGTACGGGAAGTACCTGGGTTCCAGCATCAAGGGCGAGGCGGCGATCGACTGGTCGGACCGCAAAGCGCGGGCGGCGTTGCTGGCCGAGATAGTGGCGGATGCGGACCGGCTGCTGGAACTGGCGCGGCAGGCCCAGGAAGGGTTGCCCGAGGACAGCGTCCAGCGGCGGAGCATAGGGGATGGGGCGGAGTTGCTGGGACAGTTGCTGCTCCAGGACGTCGAGCGCAAGAGCGGCGATGGCAACGCTGATGCTGATGCTGGGGTCGGGGTGAGCATCAGGGACGGGGTGGCCAAGGACCGGATGTTGTCGGTGCACGACCCAGAGATGCGCCACGGGCACAAGAGCAGCCGGCGACGGTTTGACGGGCACAAGGCGGCCATCGTGGTGGACACCGATACCCAGCTGATCACCGCCGTAGATGTGTTGCCGGGCAACGCTCCCGACAATCTGGGGGCATTGGAACTGGTGGAGGCCAGCGAGACGAGTAGCGGCTCGGTGGTGGAGGAAGCCATGGGCGACGCGGCCTATGGGGACGGAAATACCCGCCAGACCTTCGCCGACGCGGAACGCCGGTTGGTGGCCAAAGCGCCGGGCCGGCCCAACCGGAAACACTTTCCCAAGGATGACTTTCACCTTGACCTGGCCGCAGGCAGTTGCACCTGTCCGGCGGGACAGGTTACCCGCGCCATCGTGCCAGCGGGAAAGCGGACTGACCGCACTGGTCGTGTCTATCGATTGCAGGCTTTCCAGTTTGATGGAGCGGTATGTCGCGTATGTCCACTGCGCTCCCAGTGCATCGCGGCCAAAGGCAGGAAGGGACGGCGCGTGCTGATCCATCCCCAGGAAGTCCTGCTGCAAGAGGCCAGGGCGTTGCAGCAGAGCCCTGCCTACGACGAGTATCGAGCGCGCCGAGTGGTGGTAGAACACAGGTTGGCGCGGCTGGTCCAGCTGGGCATCCGCCAGTCCCGCTACTTCGGTAGGGTCAAAACCCGATTCCAGGTGTATCTGGCGGCCACGGTGGCCAACCTGACCCTGGTGTTGGGCAACATCGGGCTCTCAGGCAGCGCCAGTAGCGATGCAGGAGGCCACCGTGTCGTCCTCAATGTTGTCCGCGTTGATGCCGCCAATGCTGCGGCCAATTTCAGCGCTGTCCGGCTCGGACAACTATGGTCCCTGATTTTGTTCGTCTCGGCATTACCGCCGCAATCCCTCTACCCAACCAGGGCTTTCCGGCCCGGTCTCTAGGAGTTTGCGAGGATGACCACCCCGTCCGAAGCCGTCGAAATCTACTGCCTCAAGTGCAGGGCCAAGACCGCCTCCAGGGACATCGAGGCCGTGACCATGAAGAACGGCCGGCCCGCCACCCGCGCCACCTGCACCGAGTGCGGCACGAAGAAGTTCCGCATCGGCGTCCTTCCCTGACCGACACGGTCGCCCATCATCATGGCGCTGAACCTGGACCTCACCACCCATCAGCTGTCGTCCGCGCTGGACGGCGTGGCCCGGGACATCCACACCCGAGGCCAGCGCCTGGACGACGCCATCGAACGGGCGCTGACCGTGCCCTCAGGTGAGGCCGCCTTCCGCACCGCCGCGGTGGGACGACGGCCCTACATCTCCGCCCGCACCGGCTCCGAGGGCCTGCTGGGCAGCCGTCCGCCTACTGAGGTTCCCGGGGACTGGATCGCGCTGTCCGTGGACGGCTCCCACATCGACGTGGACCGCCACCTACCCCGCCTCGCCGGCCATTCCGCCCCTCAGCGAAGCGCTTGATACCGGACCCTGGCCCGGCCCCAGCAGCGTTCACCCGCGTTCTTCCCGCAGCTCTCGCCGGCTCCTATTCGCAGTAGCGGGCGTAGTCGGCCCTGATCTTCGCCATGGTGACCTCCCCTCGCTCCAGTTGACCACGCACCCTCTCCTGTACCGCCGCGGCACTCAGCGGCACGGTCCCGAGGGCGCTGGACACGCTCAGTCGATGCAGCGCGGTGTTGGCGTCCGCCATGCACTCGGCGTAGCGCCGCACCATGCGATCGTCGGGGTCCCCCCGCAGGCCAACGCGACCCACAGGCAAACCAACATCGCCAGCGCATTCCACAACCCATGCACAGTTGGCTCTCCCCAACGCCCAATGACGGGGCTCCGTCAAGGGCGCTCCGCGCCACCGGACAGCCGGTCCGCCGTCCTCTCGCCGAACATATCAGACGCCACCACCGCGGCAAAGTCGGGATCGACGAAGTAGCTCTGCAGCCGGCTGTTGGCCACCACCGGCCGGGGCAGCCTCATCCCCCGTTCCTGCTGGAAACGCCGCCGCACGTGGTTCATCCGCATCAGCAACGAGCGCAACTCCGCCGGCGTCAGGTCGGCCCGTTGGCAGAGGGCGCTCCGGTGGATGCCAGCTTCACCGGCCCGCCACACGTGCAGCGTCATCCGCCTGGCCACGGGATCAAGCCCCGCCGTGAAGTCGTCAGCCAGCTCCTGTGTCCAGCGGCCGGGCGGCAGGTTCGCAGCAGTGGCCGTGGTCCCCGGCGCTGAAACGGCGCCGGCAGCCGCTGTTCTCCCCTCAGTTGGGGCCGGACGCGGGCCATCCCGAACCTCGCCGCCGGCGTAGTTCCCCCCGCCGATGCGCCGCAGCGCCCGGATCACCTCGTCCGCGTCGCCCTCCAGTTCCAGGTGCAGCTTCACCGACTCAGGCGCTCCCGCCGGCCGCGGCTCCGCCACCACCCGATGGTCACGGCCGCGCCAATGGCGACCACGGACATTCCCGCCGTGAACGGCAGCGTCATCATGATGATCAGCCGGCTGGCTTCCGGCCGGGCGCCCGCAACCGTGACGCCCAGTATGGACTGGATGATTACCGCGAGGATCAGGACCGCCCATACTCCGGCGACGGTCCAGACCGTTCTTCGCACGATGGAGTTCGACATGACTGGTCCTTCAAGATCGGATCTGCTGATTGCCCGCAGATGATACGGTTCGGCCACTCCCCATATAGACGACAACCAGCCCGGCCGCGATGCCTCGTTGTACGCCCGGCCTGCCGGTTGCGGCGGACCCCCGGGACATCAACGGCCAACACGGTTGCCCTCAGCGCCCAGGCATATGCGGCCCGGTTTCCGTTTCAGCCGGACCGCCCGTCGCCCGGGGAACTTGGCCACGGGCCCTGGCAGACCTACGGCTCCGGCCCGGATACGGTGATGTTCAGCGAGTTGGACAATTTCCTGCCGTCGCCGGTGCAGATCGCCCCCTGGGCGCCGCCCCAAACGGAAACAACCGGACGCTGAAAGTCTCGGAATTGAACTTGAATGCCCTGAGCGCACCTCGACACGCCGCTGTGTTTTGGCGTTCATCGCTCTCCACATCCTGGGCCCGCACTGGCGGGCTCTCGTCCGGAACCCCGCACGCCCGATTTCAGACGGCGTTTTATAACATATGGTATTGTCCAGATCAACATAAGATATGTGCGGTTTTGGTTGTTACACATATCATTGACCAGCATTCGCGACCCGGCGCTTGACCCGGTCCGGTCCCTCTGCTCACTCGGTCCAATGCCCATTCCACGCCTCGTGCCGGTCCACTTTGGATTGCCGCCCGCGCGCCTGGAACGGCAGAGAACGCAGTCGGACCGAGGTCTCGGCGCCCGCCGCGCTTGGACGGCCCGCGGGTGTCCCCACTCATCCGTCGGCCCGACTCAACCTCAGCAAGGCCACCGACCGGGTTGCGGTCTGTGTGAAACCCACTAAACAATAGGTTTGTGTGCAATCTTGTTGTCACCGCCAATGGGCGGTAGATTGGTCGTGGCGCCTCACAGTCGGCCTGGAAGCGCGGTCAAACCTACAGGACATGGATGGTTAAGGTGCAACGAACCCGTGCCAAACAGCCGGATCCGGCCACGGACTGCGAACGTGGATCGACGGTGGCAGGTGGCCAAGGGAATACCGTGCTCGGTGTGATACGCATCGGTGCCAGACGGTTGCCGGAGTTCTTTCGAAGGGCCGAACGCACCAGCCCGGAGGAACTCCTGCACGCGGCCAGGGTGCTGTTGTGGGTCCGGTGGCTGGGACTTAGCGCCGCTCTTATAGAAATCCACTACCGGGTCGACCATGGATCCCTGAGCCACATCCTCAACACGTTCTACTGCCTGGGGTTCCTTGCCGCCAACGGATATGTTCAGTGGCGCATCCACCGCACCAGGACGGTCAAACCCGCCTGGCTGCTGGGTCTGAGCGTTCTGGACCTGGTGGTGATCTCCTTCAGCACCTCCATCTCCGGCGGTTTCAACAGCCCCTATTTCCCGGTGTACTACTTCGCGGTGGCGGTGTTCGCCTATGTGTTCACCTCTCCCAGGTTCGTCCTGCCCTGGACCACGCTGGTGGCAACCATCTACTCGGCGCTGAGCTTTACGGTGGAACCGACGCTGGACCTGGCCGGCAAGGAGGAGCAGCACCTCTTCTACCGCGTGCTGATCATGTACGCGGTGGCGGCGGTGGTCAGCATCATCGCCGGTCTGGAACGGGACAGCCGGAGAAAGGGCCTGGAGCGAGAACGCGAACTGCAGCGTCAGCGCATCGAGATCTCGCAGACCATCCACGACACGACGGCGCAGTGGGCCTACATGATTGGCCTGGGCGTCGAGCAGGCAATGGAAATGGCGGACGAGTCCCAGGAAGCGCTGAAGGCGAAGCTCCGTCTGGTGGCGGAACTCTCCCGGTCGGCCATGTGGGAGTTGAGGCATCCCATTGACGGCGGGCAGATATTTCGGGGCGAAGAGCTGGGCGAGGTCCTGGAAGCCCACGCGGCGACCTTCACCGTCATCACGTCGGTGCCGGCGGAGCTGGAGCAGCGCGGCAGGGAACCGCCACTGTCAACCATTGCGAGGAGCCTGTTATTCTCCATCGCCCACAACGCGCTGACCAACGTGATACGGCACGCCGAGGCCAGCGGCGTCGTCATTGGTCTCGACTGCATCGGTGAGGAACTGCGGCTGTCGGTGTCCGACGACGGCAGGGGGCTGCCGGAGGACTACCAGGCCAGGGGCCACGGGTTCAGAAACATGCGGGCGGACGCCGAGCGGATGGGCGGACGCCTGGAGGTGAAATCGGACGGCGACGGCGAGGGGACCACCGTAACCTGCGTGGTTCCCTGCCGGAATATCAGAGGAGCAGAGTAGATGACTACCGATAACCGCACCAGCGTGATGCTCGTCGACGACCACCAGGTCATGCGGGACCTGCTGCGGGACGCCCTGGAGAACACCGGGGAGTTCCAGGTGGTTGCCCAGGCGGCGGACGGACAGGAGGCGATGCGGGTAGCGGCTGAAGCCACTCCGGACGTGATCGTCATGGACGTGATCATGCCGGTGCTGGACGGCATCGAGGCCTGCCGGGAGATCGTCGAACTGTTGCCCGAAACCAGGGTGCTGATGCTGACGGCGTCAAACGAGCAGGACGCCATCGTGAGGTCCATCGCGGCCGGGGCGACGGGTTACCTGCAGAAGTACTCCGGCAAGGAGCAACTGCTCACGACGCTGCGCGAGGTGGCTGAGGGCGAGTTCCGCATCCCGGGCAACGCGGCCCGCCGGCTGGCGCGGGCGGTGCGCGGCCCTCTCGGGGACGACGCCGTCGAGCGGTTGGAAACCCTGACGGACCGGGAGGTGGAGATCCTGAAGCAGTTTGCTGAGGGGTTGAGCTATCAGGAGATTGGCGACGTGAGGGAGGTCAGCCCGCTCACGGTGCGCAACGCGGTGTCGGGGGTGCAGAAGAAGCTGGGCTTCAGGACCAGGCAGCAGATGGTGGTCTGGGCCATCCGAGCCGGCGTGGTGGATGACGCTTCGGCGTAGCCTTCAGGAGAAACCGGGTCGGTGGGGTACAATTGCCGCCGCCATTCCCCCAGGAGCTGCCGCCCATGACCAGCCCGTCCGAAGCCGTCGAGATTTACAGCGTGAAGCGCAAGGACAGGACCGCATCCGAGGACATCAAGGCCGGCGGTTCGGGCAGCCGGCGTGGAGTGCGGCGCCAGGAAGTTCCGCATCGGCGCCATCGCCTGACCGACGCGTTCATCCGATAACATGGCGCTGGACCTGGCCTCACCACCCGTCAGCTGTTGCCCGCCCTGGACGGCCTGGCGTTGGCCAGTCGTACCCGCGGCCAGCGTCTGGACGCCGCCATCGACCGGGCACTGACCCTTCCCGCCGACGAGGCGACCTTCCGCACCGCCGCGGTGGGCCGTCGTCCCTACAGCTCCGCCCGCACCGGCTCCGAGGGCCTGCTGGGCAGCCACCCTCCCCCCGAGAGGTTCCCACCGACTGGACCTGCCTGTCCGTGGACGGCTCCCACATCGACGTGGACCGCCACCTACCCCGCCGCGCCGGCCATGCAGCCCCCAGCGAGGCTCTTGATACCGGACCCTGGCCCAGCCCAAGCGCCTTTTGCCCACACCATTTCCGCAACTCTCGTCCACACCTATTCACAGTAGCGGACGTAGTCGGCCCTGATCTCCCCCATGGTGAGCTCCCCCCGCTCCAGCTAACCACGCACCCGCTCCTCCATCGCCTCGGCGTTCAGCGTTACGGTGCCGATCGTGCTGGACACGGTCAGGCGATACAGAGCGGTGTTGGTGTCCGTCATGCATCCGGCGTATCGACGCACCATCCGGTCGTCGGAGTCCAACCCGCAGGCCAGCATAACCAACAGGCAGACCATTATCGTCAGCACGTTCCACAACCGATGCACAGTTTGGCTCTCCCAAGCGGCCAACGACGGGAATCCATCCAGGGCGCCCCGCGCCTTAGGCCAGCTGGTCCGGCATCGTCTCGCCAAACATCCGGGACGCCGCCACCGCGGCAAAGTCGGCGTTGATGAAATAGCTCTGCAGCGGGCTGTTGGCCGCCACCGGCCTGGGCAGCGCCAGGCCCCGCTCCCACTGGAACCTCCCCAGCGCATGGCCCATCCTTATCACCAACGAGCGCAACTCCACCGGCGTCAGGTCGGCCCGTTGGCAAAGTACATTGCGGTGGCTACCCCTTTCGCCCGCCCGCCACACCTGGAACATCACCCGTCTGGCCACGACGTCCAGACCCGCCGTGAAGTCGGCAGCCAGCTCCTCCGTCCAGTGGCCGGGCACCAACGTTGCAGAAGCTGCCGTTGTCCCCGGCTCCGGAACAATGTCCCCAGCCGCTGTTCTCTCCTCCGTTGGGGCGGGGCGCGGCCCATCCCGAACCTCGCCGTCTTCATTACCCCCGCCGCCGAGGCGGCGCAGCACCCGGAACACCTCGCCCACGTCGCCCTCCAGTTCCAGGTGCAACTTCACCATTTCACTCGTTCCCCCTGGCAGCCCGCCGGCGGCTCCGCCACCCGATGGCCATTGCCGCGCCAATGGCGACTACGGACATTCCCACCGTGAACGGCAGCGTCATCATGATTATCAGCCGGCTGGCTTCCGGCCCGGCGCCGGCTACCGTCACGCCCAATATGGACTGGATTATCACCGCGAGGATCAGTACCCCCCATACGCCGGCAACGGTCCAGACCGTTTTTCGCACGACGGAGTTCGACATGGCGTCACCTGCACCAATCGGATTTGCGGATTGCCCGCAGATTATACAGTTCGGCCACTCCTGATTGACGACAATACGTCCTGCCGGCCGCAATGCCTCATCGTACGACCGGCCTGGCGCTTGCCGCGGACTCCTAGGTCATCAACGGCCAACACGGTTACCTTCAGCGCCCGTGCCTATGCGGCCCGGTTTTAGTTTCAGCCGGACCGCCATACCATGTGTGCCGTCTCGCCCGTCGCCCGGGGGCTTGGCGACGGGCCATGGCAGACCTACGGCTCCGGCCCGGATACGGTGATGTCCAGCGAGTTGGACAATTTCCGGCCGTCCCCGGTGCAGATGGCTCCCTGGGCGTCGCAGTCCGTGGTTGCCGGCAGTTCGATCACTACGTCGTCCCCGGTGGAGGTGGGCTTTACCGTGATGAGCCAGGAGATGTTGCTGGGCTGGTCCGTTCTCTGCGCCCTCTCCACCTTGCCTCCCGTCACATTGAAGGCGTGGCGCTTCAGGGTCCGGAAGCTCAGGCCGAACTCCTCGCTGAACTCGATTTCGAAGGTGAACTCCGACGAGCCGTCGTGAGAGGTCGGGGCGGCGACCTTCAGCCGGACGGTGAGCGGCTCCGGCGCCGCCGCCACTTCGGCAGTGGCAATGCTGGTGAGGGTTTCGGCGTTGTTCCGGTCGTCGGTGAAGGTCACCCGCACCTGGATGGTCTGTGCCTGCTCGCTGGCAGTCAGGGTGTAGGTGGAACTCGTGGCTCCGTCGATGTCCGACCCTCCCGCAACCCACTGGTAGCGGTAGGACACGTTGGTTAGGCCGTCCTCGTCGGCAATGTTCGCCGTATCCGCCGTCAGCGTCTGGTCCACCTGGGGCGTCCCGCTGATGGCGGGCGCGCCGGTGGCTTCACGATTGGGCGCTGCCGCCACCGCCGTCGTTGCATTGCTGATCCGCGACTCGATGCTGTTCCGGTCGTCGGTGAATCTCACTCGTACCGTGATGGTCTTGCCCTGGTCGCTGGCGGTGAGGGTGTAGGTGGAACCGGTGGCCCCGATTATGGTCAAGCCTCCGCCCTTCCACTGGTAGAAGAAGGTGGCGTTGGTTATCCCGTCGAGGTCGGCGATGTTCGACGTGTCCGCCGTCAGCGTCTGGTCCACCTGTGGCGTGCCGCCGATGGTGGGCTGGCCCGTGGCCCCGCGGTTGGGCGCCGCCGCAACGGCAACGGTCGCCGCGCTGGTAAGGGTCTCGGAGTTGTCGGCATCGTCGGTGAAGGACACTTGGACCCGGATGGTCTGTCCCTGCTCGCTGTAGGTGAGGGTATAGGTCGAGCCGGTAGCCCCGGCGATGTCCGATCCCCCCGCGCTCCACTGGTACCGGTAGGACACATTGGTTAGCCCGTCCTCGTCGTCGATGTTCGACGTGTCCACCGTCAACGTCTGGTCCACCTGGGGCGTGCCGCTGACCCTGGGCAGGCCGGTGGGCGCGGAGTTCTCAGGCTCAACGGTCTGCTCCGAGACGCCTCCTGCGGGAGTACCCTTCACCTCGGTCGAAGCCGGGCCGTCGCCCACATCGTTGGAGGCTATGACCCTTACGGCGTATTCCACCCCGCCGGTCAGCCCTGTGATGCTATGAGTGGTCCCAGTTTCCGTGCCCTCGGAAACGTCGTCCGCAGTGTCCCAGCTGTCTGTAGACTCCTTCCACTGGAGCTTGTAGCCGGTTACTGCGGAACCGCCGTTGGATGATGGGGCCTGCCAGGACACATCAAGCTCCTGGGTCTGGCTCCCACCGGTCACCGTCAAGCTCTGTGGGGCCGAGGGCACTGTGGCGGCGACCACCTCTGTCGCCTCACTGGTCAGCGTTTCATCGTTGTCCGCATCGTCGGTGAAGCTCACCTTCACCTTGATGGTCTTGCCCACATCGCCGCTCGACGGCGTGTAGGTGGAGTCTGTAGCATCCTCGATGTCCGTATCGCTGTTCCCGTTGCTGCCAATCCACTGGTAGCTGTAGTCAACGTTGTCCAGCCCGTCGGCGTCGGAGATGCCCGTGGTGTTCGCCGTCAGCGTCTGGCCCGCCTGGGGCGTCCCGCTGATGGTCGGGAGGCCTGTGGCCGGAGTGTTCTCCGCCGGCTCCGACTGCTCGGAGCTGTCCGTATCCTTCAGCGTCAGGCTCAGCGCGACGCTGTCGTCCTCGGCCCAGTCCAGCGTGGTCGCCCAGACGTATGAGATCAACGTCCGGCTCTTCACCTCACTCGCATCGGCCGACGCGAACTCGGTCCCGTCCACCGTCAGCACGAAGTCTACGCTCGGGTGCGGCATGACGTTGAACGCCACAAAGCCGTTCGACAGCAGGATCGCCATGACCTCAATCGTCTGGTCGCCCTCGTTATATGTTCTCTCATCGAGGGTTCCCATTCCGTCCCGGAACCGGCTGTAGCCCCAGACCGCCTCGCTGCCGCTGCCCGACACCCCCACGGTCAGGGTCGCCGACCAAGCCGCCGTGCTGTCGGCAGGGGTAGCCCTCGCCTCGGTGGAAGCGGGACCGTCGCCCGCAACGTTGGAGGCGATGACCCTTACGGCGTATTCCACCCCGCCGGTCAATCCCGTGATGGTGTGCGTGGTACCGGTCGCGGTGGCCTCGGAAACATCCTCCCCGGTGTCCCAGCTGTCTGCCGATTCCTTCCACTGCACCTTGTAGCCGGTAACTGCGGAACCCCCGTTGGATGATGGGGCCTGCCAGGACACGTCCAACGCTCCGGTGTCGTGGACTGTGACGCTCAGCCGCCTAGGCGTGCCTGGCACCGTAGCCGCCACTGCCGCCGTCGCCGCGCTGGTCAGCGTCTCCTCGTTGTCGGCGTCGTCGGTGAAGGTCACCCGCACTTTGATGGTCTTGCCCTGGTCGGCGTTGACCAGCGTGTAGGTCGAGCCCGTCGCTCCCGCTATGTCCGTATCGGCGGCGCCGTCGTTGGAAATCCACTGGTAGCTGTACGACACGTTGGTCAGCCCGTCGGCGTCGCTGATGCCCGTGATGTCCGCCGTCAGCGTCTCATCCACATGGGCTGTCACGCTGACGATCGGCAGGCCGGTGGGTGGAGTGTTGGGCAGCCTTGCGCCAGCAGCCAACACCGCCTCGGTCGCCTCGCTGGTCAGCAATTCCTGGTTCTCGGCGGCGTCGGTGAAGGACACGCGCACCCTGATGGTCTTCCCAACGTCATCGTCGGACAACTCATAGGTCGAAGCCGTTGCACCCTGAATGTAGCTGGCCAAGGTCCTGTTGCTGGCAATCCACTGGTAGGTGTAAGAAACATTGGTCAGACCGTCGGCGTCCGCAATGCCGGACGTGTCCGCCGTGAGGGTTTGGCCCACCTGGGACGTTCCGGCGATGGAGGGCAGGCCCGTGGCAGGGGTGTTCCCGTCCTGGCCCTTCGGCACGATCAGCGGGTCTCCGAGGCCGACCTGGATACCACTGGCAGAACGATTGGCTCGGAAATTGAAGGCAACGGAAGCTACGCTCACCGTGACCGGCTCGTCGCTGTCCGGGGTCACCCTGATCGCATGTGAACCGGTGCCGCCGCAGCAGATTGTGACCGTCTCAGTGGACAGTGTGCCACCCTCGGCCGACAGGGTGACTGTCATGTTAAACGGCGTACCCGGGGCCACTTTCACGATTATTCCGTAGTCCCCCCACGGCTCCCACTGATCTAATTCCGCCGTGAAGGCGAAGGGTGCTCCGGGATTATTCTCCAAGCGAAGCTCTTTCAATGCGTTACGGCTTTGGAACACACCGTCGGGCAGTTCGCTCAGGTTGTTTCCCCTCAAGTCCAGGAAATTCAGACTGGTGAGGTCGCCGAATACTTCGCCGGGCAACTCGCCTAGGTTGTTGTCGTTCAGGTAGAGCCTTCGCAGGAATCTCAGTTCGTCGAACACACCGTCGGGCAGTTCGCTCAGGTTGTTTCCACTCAGGTCGATCCTTCTAATTCGTGTTAGGCCCCGGAAGTCCCAAGGCTGCAACGAATCGATGCCGGAGTCGCTCAGCACGAGCTCAGTCACATGCGGCAGATAGTCTTCGGTAAGCTGTGCGCAATCTGTGATGTTGGTGGTGAGGCCGGTGAGCAGAAAAGCTGATGGGTTGTCCTTCACCCAGGCAACTAACGTGTCTCTCAACTGCAGCGTGCGGTGGCAGAAGCTGTCGGGCGGCGGCGGCGCCACTGCATCCGTCGCCTCGCTGGTGAACGACTCCTCGTTGTTGGCGCGGTCGGTGAAGGCCAAGCGCACCTTGATGGCCTTATCCTCGTCGGAATTTCGGACGATGTAGGTTGTGCTGGTCTCGTCCAGTACATCGGTGTCCTCGGTCCCGTCGTTGACGGTCCACTGATAGCGAAACCAGCCCGTGCCGTCTGCGTCGTGGATGTCGGTGGATGGTACGGCTGTTAGCGTCTCGCCCACCTGAGCCGTGCCGCTGATGCTGACCGACCCGGTGGCCGGCGTGTTGGGTGGAAACTGTACCGCCTCCGTTGCGGCACTGGTGAGGGCCTCTCTATGTCCGCCGTCGTCGGTGAAGGTGACCCGCACTCTGATGGTCTTGCCCCCGTCGGAATGACGAGGGGTGTATGTGGCCGCCACCGCGCTCTGGATGTAGATGGACGTGGTCCCATCGCTGTTGATCCACTGGTATCTGTACGAAGCGTTGGTCAGCCCGTCGGCGTCGACGATGCTTGAAACATCCGCCGTAAGGGTTTCGCCCACCTGGGCCCTATTGCTGATGGTGACCGTGCCGGTGGCCGGCGTGTTGCCCGGGGATTGCACCGGCTCGGTTGGGGCGCTGATCAGGGTCTCTTCGGAGCCGCCCTCGTCGGTGAAGGTCACCCGCACCTTTATTGCGTTGCCCTCGTCGTCGGCATCCACGGTGTAGGTCGAGTCGGTTGCGTCCTCAATGTCTGTGTTGACGATCCCGTCGCTGGAAATCCACTGATAATTGAACGACACACTGCTCAGGCCATCGGCATCGGCTATTGCTGAAATTTCTGCCGTGAGAGCCTCTCCCACCTCAGGCGTACCGCTGATGGTCGGCGCTCCGGTCGCCAGGTTGTTGGGATTCCCCGCCACCGGCTCTGTCGCCGCGCTGACCAAAATCTCTCCGTTGCGCGCGTCATCGATGAAGGACACCCTCACCTTGATGGCTTTCCCCTCGTCGTCGGCATCCAGTTCGTAAGTGTCTCCAATTGCGCCCGGAATGTCCGTGTCTGTGCTCCCGTCGTTCCGAGTCCACTGGTAGCTGAACGTGGCGCTGTCCAGGCCGTCTGCGTCTGCAATCTCCACCAGGTCCGCTGTCAGTGTCCCGCCCACCTGCTGCGTTCCAGCGATGGTGGGCAGGCCCGTCGCCGGACTGTTGGTCGGAGAATTCGCTCCGACGACCGGCTCGGTCTCAGCGCTGCTCAGTGTCTCCTGGTACCCGGCGTCGTCGGTGAAGATTACAGCCACCTTGACGGTCCTACCCTCGTCGTCGGCCCGAACTGTGTAGCTCGCTTCAGAGGATGACAGCCTCACCCAAGCCTCATTGCTGCCACTGATCGTCGACCAGTTATAGGTGAAGGTCGCGCCGGTCAACCCGTTCACGTCCGCGATACTGGACGTGTCAGCGGTCAGTGTCTGCCCCACCATCGGGGTGCCTCTGATGATGGGCCGGCCCGTCGCCGTCACCGGCCCCGCCGTCACCGGCTCCGTGGCTGCGCTGGTCCGCGCTTCCGAGTTTCCGGCATCATCGGTGAAAGTCACCCGCACCTTGATGGTCTTCGCAAGGTCGGCGTTGGACAGCTCGTAGGTCGAGCCCGTGGCGTCCTGCATGACAGTGCCGGCAGTTCCGTCGTTGCGAATCCATTGATAGCTATAGCTGGCCCGGCTAACTCCGTCGAGGTCCGTGATGCCGGACGTATCCACCGCCAGTGTTTCGCCCACTCGGGCGCTGCCGTTGACGATGGGCAACCCCCCGCCGGGCACGGCCACCGGCCACCCGGGCCTGATCTGGATTCCGCTGACACTCAAATCGTCAGCGCCCGGTGCGGGCAGGAAACCGGCCCACACCACACTGACGGTGACGGTGCCTTCGCCATCGGGTGTCACGGTGACCTCTTCACTGCTGGTGCTACTGGCGTCCAACGCAACGGCGCTCGTGGACAGTGCGCCGCCCTGCGCGAACAGGGTGACCCTGGTCCTGAAGGGCGCGCCCCTGTCGACCTTAACCACCACGGCATCGTCTCCCTGCCACTCCAATTGCGCCGTGAAGGTGAAGGGCCCTCCCAGGTTGGCACCAAAATCCGCCCTTTCCAGGCTGTGGAGGTTATCGAACAGACCCTCCGGCAACTCGGTCAACAAGTTGCTGCTCAAGCTCAGACGTTCCAGGCTGTGAAGGCTGTCGAACACGCCTTCCGGCAACTCGGTCAGATCGTTGCGGTTTAAGTACAGATCTTCCAGGCTGTGAAGGCTGTCGAACACGCCTTCCGGCAACTCGGTCAGATCGTTGTCGCTCAAGCTGAGATGTTCCAGGCTGTCAAGGCTGTCGAACACGCCCTTCGGCAACTCGGTCAGATCGTTGTTGCTCAAGCTGAGATGTTCCAGGCTGTGGAGGTCATCGAACACGCCCTCCGGCAACTCGGTCAGATCGTTGTTGCTCAAGCTGAGATGTTCCAGGCTGTGGAGGTTATCGAACACGCTCTCCGGCAACTCGGTCAGATCGTTGTGGTCCAAGTCCAAGTGGTACAGGTCGAACAGGCCCTGGAAGTCCCCGACTTGCAACTCAACTGAATCCTCTGCAGCCGGATGATTCAGTTTAAGACGGTCAATACCGTTCAGGTGCGACGCGCTCACCAGCGCGCAGTCGTCGATGTCGGCAAGTTCCTCAAGAATCGCGTGTCTCACCTGCGCGGTGCGCCCACAGATTCCCGGGAAATCGTCGCCGAAGCCGAAGGCGGCGCTGGTGAGTGTCTCCGGATAGCCGCCCCTGTCGGTGAAGGTCACCCGCACCTTGATGCTCTTGCTCCAGTCGCCAGCCCGGAGGGTGTAGCTGGCGCCCGTTGCGCCTTCAATGTCAGCATTGGCCGTTCCATCGCTCAAAATCCACTGGTAATGGACCCAGACCCGTTCCAGGCCGTTTTCGTCCTCAATGCCCGAAAGGGACGCTGAAAGGATACTTACCCGGTCGGCTACCCGTCTGATGGTCGGCGCGCCGATAGCCGCCGAGTTGGCTGGCTCGGGTACATCGTCGAAACTAGCCGGGGCTGCGTCAGTGCTGGGCATTAAGAAGGGCTCCGACCACTCTGATGACCCCAGTGCGTTGTTGGCTCGAACCCGGAAGTAGTGGAGGCTCTCGCGTTCGAGGCCCTTGACTATCGCTCCAGGACCATAGAACACGATATCAATATCCTTGCCCGGCAGGTCAGTCCAACCGCTGCCGGGCTGGTCATACCACGCGCTCTTCCAGAGTTGCACCTCATACGAGTCCGCTCCCGCAACGTCGCTCCATTCCAGGTCCACCGCGCCGTTGTGCACCGCGGTCTGGGCGGATGGGCCAGGAATATCAGGCACACTCGGTGCTTCCGGTTTGACAGGAGCAACGTCCGGTACGGGAACAGGTACAGCCTCGACCGCGGCTGTACCTGGGCTGGTCAGGACCTCTTCGGTGCCCGCGTCGTCGGCGAAGGTCACCCGCACCCTGATGGACTTGCCCTCGTCATCGGCCCGCAGAATGTAGGTCGAGTCCGTCGCATCCTGAATGTCAGTGTCAGTGTTCCCGTCGCTTCGAATCCACTGGTAGCTGAACGTGACGGTACTCAGGCCGTCCCAGTCTCCAATGGCCGACAACTCCGCGCTCAGAGTCTCGCCGACCTGCACCGTACCACCGATTGCGGGCCTGCCCGTCGCCGGGGTGTTGGACAAGGCAGGTCCGGCGACTCCTTCACCATGCCCGTAAACCTTGATGCTCCATCCTTTGATGCTGCCCTTGTTCTCGGCAACGCCGTCCCTCACCCGCAGGGTCCATACGCCGGTGGGATCTTCGCCCAGATGCCGCGCCGACCCGAAGCGGAACTTGCCCCGCAACGGAACAAACCTGGCCCTATATGAACTGTTCCTAGCACCATTCTTGACAAAACTCTCGTTAGGTACCGCAAGTCGGGATACCGTTCCCGTTGGGGAGCGGATTTCCACATCAAGGTCCAAGAAGCCCTCATGGTCGAAGTCGATCTGAACCTCGACGAACTCGGTGAAACCTATGTCGGAGCCGAGGTTCAGATCGCTGACAAGCTGGGTGGCGCCTGGGCCGTCCGCCGGGTCGGGGACCTGCAACTCCATCTCACCCGATCCCGCACTGACCGATTTCATGGCGGGAAGGTTGGTCCATGATTCGGCCAGGTCCACGGCGGCCTTGGCATCGACCACGCCGAAGCCGTATTCAGGGTTGTAGGAGTACCGTTCGGTTTCGGAACCATACCGGAGGGCGCCCGTCTCCCACCCGGAGTTCTCCGGGTCGTTCTTCTTCGCCGACGTCGCCAGGATCAGCTTCACGTCCCGCCAGGTCAGGCTCGGGTTCGCACTGCGCACCAGGGCGGCGACGCCGGATACCACAGGAGCAGCCGAGGATGTCCCGCCGAAGTCGTCCTGGTAACGGTTCCGGTTATCGGTGGTCATCTTGGCTATGGGGGCGCATATCCACAGGGCGTAGCCCGTCTCCGAGTAAGAGAGCCTTTCCCCATCTGAGTCAACGACGCAGACCGGGGTTTGGGCGTAGAAGTTGCGGAACTCCGTGAGGTTGACGTGGCTCCCGCTTTGATGACCATTTCCCGCGGAGAAGACGTAGAAAATGCCCTTGCCACCGAAGCCATGGCTGACTCCGGTTTCCAGCGCCGTGGTCCAGGTCTGGGAAATCTGGAGAGGGGGTCCTCCGCTGCGGATCCCCCAGCTGTTGTTGGAAATGGCAACGACGCCCATGTTACGCGTCATGGCGTCAACGATGTGGGCCAGAGTCGCCTCTTCCAGCAAGTTGTAGCTGTATATGCCCGCCCTGGGGGCCACCCCTCGCCCGCCCAGGGCGTTGTCCCTTGCCGCTATGATGCCGGCCACAGCCGTGCCGTGGTAGTTGACGGGGTTGAGCGGGTCACCCACCCCGGTATAGTCGAAGCTGAAAGTCTGGATCACATTGTCGCGCAGGTCTTCGTGGTCACCCTCCAAATCTCTATCGACCACTGCGACGTTGACGCCTTCGCCTTTGTTCGTGGCCCACACGTCCGCAACGTTGATGTCCAGTCCCCCAGCCGCCGGGCTGATCAAATGATCCTGGCACCCCAACAGCGGGTCGTCGAAGGCAGTCTCTATGCCCGTGCAATCAGCGATAAACTCGGTGTATTCCGCATCGGTATGAATGCGGAACAGGTAATACGGTGGATAGCGCTGCCAGTACTCGGAATTATATTCGTATGGCGCGAGGCGAAAGTAGTAAGTCCCCGCTTCCAGTCTGTACCCACTTGATTGGGCCGGGATTCGGTGGCTCCACAAACCTGGGACGTGCGGGTACAACAGGTTGCCGTCCCCGTCGAATACGTCAACACTGACGGGGGCCACGGCCGCTCTTCCGGCAAGAACTACCCAGGTCGTATTGACCTCAACAACCACCTCGGTGTCGGCAGAGATCTCGACCTTATAGAAATCCGCGTCGTCCAAGGAGTGAAAGTCTCCGTGTGCCACGTGGTCGAGGTCGCGCCAATGTGGGTCGTCGTGGAAGGGCATGATTCTAAGGGGCGCTGCCGAATCATACGCGTCGCCGTGGTCCGGTATGGTGATGGCCTGAATGTTGTATGGCTGTCCCGTTTGGGGGGCCCCCGGATTTATGCTGGCCCTGATGTAGTAAACCCCGGCGTCGAGTCTTCTAACTTTCCATCCGCTGGGTCCCGTCAACTCCAGCCCATTGCTGTCCAGCCATTTCAGGAGGACCCATTCTGGGAATTCTAGATTGTTATTGGGGTCGAGGTCGGCAAGAAGAACCAATGTGGACTCGAGCAGTTCGACCTTGTAGAAGTCCAGGTCGTGGCGCGCGTAGAGGGTCGCATCTATCCTGGTGTTCAGCGGCAGTTCGAGGGCCGTCTCAATTGTGTCGCCGGGATCATGATCCGACCCGTCCTGCTCGGTGATCGACTCGGTGGACCAGTTCGGACTGGATATTTCAACCCCTTCCTGGATGGCCAGGGAGTTGGCCAACCAGAGGGATGGGAACCCGGGCTGGGTCTCCAAGAAGTAGGCGTTCTCCGCAAAAGCCAGCTCCGTCACCGCGTCTGGCGCAAAGCCGTTTCGCGAGAAGAAGCCGTCAGTGTCCGACTCGGTCCATGACTGGTCGAGCACCAGCAGCACTCCGCCGGGCAGGGTCATCAACTCGCCCCCGGATGCCAAGCGGAAGACGGGCTCGGTGTCGTTACCGACCCCCTCCTGACTCGCAGCGTCCTGGTCCGTCGCTGCTCCCGATTTCAGCGCCGCCGCACTTGGCTCCAAGCGGACTCGCATGATTCTGTCGCCGTCATGCCAGGTGTAAACGCCATCCGCGTCGGGACCGTCCTCGGAGCCGACGAGTTCGACGCCGCCCGGCCCGCGAACCGCTTCCGTTGCCAGTCCGAACGCGTCTGTGGAAGCGGCTGAAGGCGCGCCGTCGCCCGCGCGATTCGCTTCCCAAGGCACTGCCGGTTCTTCAGCTGCCCCGGGAGAGACATTAAGGGTCCGGCGCGTGTCCAGTATTCCGGCCTGGAATGGCGCTGTACCGGAATCTCCGCAGGAGAGCACAAGGGCCAACCACACCAGCGGCAGCACGGTGAGGGTGACGCGTAGGACCAGGTGTCGGTCACGGGAATGGCAGCCCACCATTCTCCTGCTCATTCTTTCGTTCCATCGCATCGTTTCGTTCGCCGCGCTGCCCCTTGTCAATCAGCCACCGAAGGAAACGTCACGACGCCCAGCGACCGACACGTTTTTTCGACGCAACAATTATCACCCCGAACGCCGGCTATTCCAACGCCGGATCATGTGTATCACACGTCCGCATGGGCTGTGGTGAGAACGGAGGAACCAACTGTGGTCCACATGTACCGGCGCGTTAGGGAAGCTTACAATCGCAGCACGGCCCCTGAGTTATCAGCGCGGTGCTGGGTCGTGGGAAAGCGTGCAGAATCAGCTCCGAAGTTTCGCGTCTTGGATTGTGAACCGCTTGAGTGCGCCCTTTGGCGATGCCTTTACGTTGGATAACTCTGCATCAGTGATGACATACACCCTCGGATACATGCTTGTCAAGCATTTTAACGACTTGACATAGTGTCGGATCGGCCTTAGTCTGCCGGAGATTTACAATGCATATGTCATGCAAATCACACATAAATGACACATCACACAAGGAGATATCAGCAGATGACCGTTCTTTCCAAATGTGCCCGACATTTCATAGCGGTTGCGGTAGTGTTCGCAATATCGGCATTGGCGGCCTCCAACGGCCCTTGGGTCGGATCGCTTTGGGCTCAATCCGGCGCTACGGTATCCCTGACGCCCCAAGAGGTCACGGTTCGGGAAGGGGATACGCCCCAATTCACCTTGACGGTGAGCCCCGCCCCTGAAGAAGACATGGTCTTCGACGTTATCGTCGAGGCCGATGTTGACGCGGACACGGCAGACGGTGATGCGGATGACTATACCGCCGCCAGTTCCGTCACAGTTCCCCAGGGGGCACCGGGCGCGGAAACAAGTAGCATCGGCTTCGATGTCGCCATTATTGACGACGACGACGACGAGGGCACCCAGGAAGTGTTGGTGGTCCGGGTCAGTCCCCGTACTCCTAGCGGTTCAATCAACCCAGCCTACCCGAAGGCTATGCTGCGTATCCGGGACGGAGTGTGCGACCGGCATCCAGCAGTAGCAAACGCGATCGTCAGCAGTCTAAGTGCCGCGCACTGTTCGCAGGTGAGTAACTTAGAGGGTGTCTAAAAAGATTGAAATTGGGGTAGAGGTATACAGGCGTGATAAGGGGGTTGGTCGTAACGTGGGGGCATGAAACGACCAGCCTATCCCAGCGACCTCAGCGACCGAGAATGGCAACTGCTGGAACCATTGCTGCCACCGCCCAAACCGGGCGGCCGACCCATCACCTACCCCCGGCGGGAGATCGTCAACGCCATCCGCTACGTGCTGCGCACTGGGTGCTCCTGGCGGATGCTGCCCCACGACCTGCCACCGTGGCGCATTGTCTTCCACTACTTCCGGACCTGGCGTCGTGATGGCACCTGGCAACGGGTACATGGCGTCCTGCACGCCGAGCTGCGCCAGGCTCAGGGTCGCCAGGCCAGTCCCAGCGCGGCCATCATCGACAGTCAGTCGGTGAAGACCACGGAAAAAGGGGGCCCAGAGGCTACGACGCCGGCAAGAAGGTGAAGGGCCGCAAACGCCACATCGTGGTGGATACCCTGGGGCTGCCGCTCGCGGTGGCAGTGCACCCCGCCGACATTCAGGACCGGGACGGCGCCCGGTTGGTACTGACCCGGCTGCTGGGCCGTTTCCCTCGACTACAGCTGATCTGGGCTGATGGGGCCTACGGCGGCAAATTGGTAGAGTGGGCCAGGACGGTGGGCGGCTGGACCCTGGAGTTGGTGCGGCGCCCAGCACAGCAGCATACCTTTCAGGTGCTGCCTCGGCGGTGGGTCGTGGAACGCACCTTTGGTTGGCTGAACCTGCAACGACGGTTGAGCAAGGACTACGAAGCATTGTGTGAAACCACCGAAACCTGGATTTACATCGCAATGACCGGCCTCACCCTGCGCAGACTGGCCCGCCTTCCCCATTTTTAGACACCCTCTTAGACTTGGCCAGCGTCGATAGTCTAGACGTGAACATGGCAATTGGCGGACCCCAGTTGCAACCCAAGGATTTCTCCAGCCTGTCCGCTTTGACAACGTTAGCATTGCACGACGACAGTGCGACTTCCGTGCCCGACGCCATCTTTGGGCAAGTCCCGACGCTGACCACCTTGAGCTTGTACCGCAATGACTGGCAGTCTTTGCGCGCAGAGGTTTTCGATGGTCTTAACGACCTGACTGTCTTGCATTTGCACGATAACCGGTCCCTGGGATCCTTGCCGGAGGGTGTCTTCGGAAATCTCACGTCCCTGACCGAACTGTCTTTGAGTAACAACGGGCTTACTTCGTTGCCAATTGGCATTTTTGATTATCTCGTGGCCCTGACCAAATTGCGTCTGGACGAGAACGGTTTGACTTCCTTACACGTTGATGTCTTTCACCGACTTGTGAAACTGACTAGATTGAATCTGGTAAACAACTCCCTGACTGTTATGCCCGATGGGGTCTTCCAGGGGCTGCACAATTTGGAGGAGTTGTACCTGGATGGTAACGAATTCTCGCCGGGTGAGACGGCAGGTCCCCTTGCACTCGTGGTCGAACTAGGCGAAAGCGATCTGCTCGCGGGATTCGTCGCCAAGGTAAAAGAAGGTGCTCCGTTCGACATAACGGTAAACCTGACCGCAACCGGTGGCGCGCTTTCAAAGGACAGCGTGGTGATCCCGGCCGGTCACGTAACCAGCCCAGCTGTCGGCGTAAAGGACTTCCAGGCCGTTTCGGCTACGGTTACGGCAACCGGCGCGGCATTCCCGAGCGACCTGCCAGCCGAGAACTACAGCGGCCTCTCGGTTGCCTCAGGAGGACCATCAGCATCAGTTACGGTCGACCGACCCGATCCACCAACGGTCGCATTGATCGGTGGATCGGAATCTGTCCTGGAGGGTGAAGCTGCCGAATATTCGGTCCGAGTCGAAGGTCTCTCGGTGTGGGACAGTCTCTCGGTAGCCTACAGTCTTGGCGTCGACGAGCTTGATGAGACCAATGACGCAGAAGTGAGTGACCCTACCGGCAAACACGAACCCCACGAAGCGAGCGACTTCACCCGAGGCCCCACCGTCACCGTACCAATAGGACTGCCGGATGGATGGCTGCTTGCCGAGGACTTTGTAGGCACTTTCTCAGTCCAGACTGAACCGGACGACGTCATTGATGATGGGACCCGAGAAACCTTCGTGGTGCGTTTGGTCGAAAGTTCTGGCTATGAGATAGCTGACGATGAATCTCCGCAGAGAACGATCCTCTGGGAAGGCATATGCGACCGGACCCAGCAGGTACAGCAGGCGGTCCTCGATGCGGACGAATTGATCGGAAGGAACTTGACCGATTGCTGGCAAGTAACCGACGCTGACCTGGCAAGTCTGCATTCCAGCTTTGAGCTGAAGGACAAGGGGATTGTGTCTCTCAAGCACAGGGACCTGATTGACATGACCGAGCTGCAGTCGCTGTGCTTGATCGACAATCAGTTGCTGGATATTCCCGACGGTTTGTTTCAGGACCAGTCCAAGATGAAACTTCTGGATTTGCAAGGCAATCAATTATCCAACATGCGGTCCGGTATGTGGACGGGGCTTACCAGCGTGATAGCGTTGTCGTTGTCCTACAACAATTTGGGCGCCGCTACTTGGCCGGCAGACGGTCTCAGCGGGATGCCGGAGCTGGAAACACTGTGGCTAAATCATAACGGGATCGCGACCCTGCCATCTGGCGTGTTCGGCGGCCTTCCATCCTTGGCTAACGTGTTTTTGGACAACAATGAGATGGTGATTTTGCCTGACGGTGTGTTCTCGGGGTCGACCAACTTGGATGATGTGGGCGTCCGGTACAATCCTGGCTCCAATTATGGCGCGATATTTGTCGTAAAGGCCAAACTGGAAGCGGTTGAGGGAGGCGTCAGGGTATTTGTACCCAAGGCTGCGCCTTTCAACACGACGGTTACCTTGTCGGCGACTCCCGGTGGCACGCTCAGCAGCACTGTTGTCACTGTCGAGGCGGGTCAGTTTTATAGCGGTCGTGTCACCGTGGACACCACTGGTGGAGCTGTATCGGTGAGTGTGGAATCTGTCAGTTGGACGGGCAGCGGGACGGCTACGGGCATGAAAACCGGAAAGGGAGGTCCTATAGTCATCAACCCTTAACCCCAATCCACCGAGGAGATGAGTGTGTCGGCGTGCTGAAGGGATGAGAAAGTGCTCCCGGCTTCGGGGATAATGGTTTTTGAGAACGAAAACCACCCTGAAACGAGGAGCACCCAACGGATGCTACCACCTGAGCGCCCCGACCGCATCCACGTTGCCTTCGACGATCACCGACTGGTGGCCAATGCGGGGCTGCTTTTGCCCATCACCCTGGCCCATCATCTGGGGCTGGGAGAGCTGGTGGACCGCCACGTTGACCTGGGAAATGCGCCAGGTCGTGCCAACGCGGGAGACAAGGTGCTGACGCTGGTGGCATCGGCGTTGGCCGGCGGTGACTGCATTGACGACGCCGACGCGCTGCGCGCTGGCGAGACCGAGCAGGTGCTGGGCTGTACGGTGAAGGCGCCATCCACGCTGGGCACGTTTCTGCGGAGTTTCCGGTGGGGCCACGCGCGGCAGCTGGATCGGGTGAGCCGGGAGGCGCTGGCCCGAGCCTGGGCCGCTGGGGCCGGACCGGGCGATGATCCGCTGACCATTGATCTGGACTCTACCGTCTGTGAGACCTATGGTCTGGGCAAGGAGGGCGCGCGCCATCACGGCTACACCGGCCAGCGGGGCTATCACCCGCTCCTGGCCGTGGCCGAGGGTACCGGCGAGGTGCTGATGTGTCGATTGCGAAAGGGTCGGGCCAACACCGCCCGCGGCGCCGCCAACTTCCTGCGCGAGACGGTGAGCCGAGTGCGCTACGCCGGAGCCACTGGACCACTCACCATGCGGGCGGACAGCGGCTTCTACACCCACGACATGGTGGCCGCCTGTCGCGACCAGAAGGTACGCTACTCCATCACCGTCCGCCAGCACCCGAGCCTGCGCAATCTCATCGAGGCCATACCTGAAGATGACTGGACGCCCATATCCTATTGGATGGATGGCGCCGCCGATGTGGCCGAAACCAGCTATACTCCCTTCGCCAGTGAGCCCGACGCGGTACCGGTGCGCCTCATCGTCCGGCGGGTGAAACCCACGCCCGACTCCCAACTGGCCCTGCTTGCCAACTACAGCTATCACGCCTTCATCACCGACCGGGAGGGCGACACCCTGTATCTGGAGGCCGACCATCGCCGCCGCGCCGAGATCGAGAACGCCATCCGCGACCTCAAATACGGCGTGGGTCTCAACCACCTGCCATCGGGACGTTTTCCCGCCAATCCTGAGCCTGCCGAAGGGGGCCTGGCTGGCGGTGCAAGTCATCGCTCATAACCTGGCCCGCTGGACCACGCGCATCGGCCTGGGCGAGCAACTGGCAACCACCAAGACCCTGCGCAGGCGCTTCTTCTCCCTGGCTGGACGGCTCACCCGCAAAGCCCGCCGCCTCGCCCTGCATCTGCCACAGGATTGGCCTTGGCGAAACCAATTCAGCAGCGCCCTGGCACGATTGCGTGCCCTGCCACTCCCATCCTAACGCCGCCCTCGGCCTTTCACCTGTCTACGATGACGCACCACGCCTGGCCCAACCGCGCCAGGCTGGGCTCCTGACGGTCTCAGCCATCGGTCTGCGCTGAAAATCACTGCCAATGCCGCTACCAGGGGTCGTCAATATCCCCTTGGCGCGGCATCCACGCCCCACATCGTCCATTTCATCGGCATCAGGTCCTCGCCATCCCGTTCCCTGACCCCTCATCTCTCTCAAATGCCGCGCCGCCCTATCCCATCGGTGGATTCGGGCTTAAACGCAAACAAGGAAATCTCTTTCCCAAGAGTCTCCGCGTCCACTCTGGTTCCTAGATAGAATCCTGACGGTGGTGCCCCGCGCTGGTATTGCGCGGGGCACCAGTCCCGCGTCAACCGTATTTGCCGATTCCTGTTGCCTCAATTGACCCATGATCCCGCCACTGGGATTCCCGGCGTCATAGGGTTTGGTTGACACATGGCGCGTGGCCCCTTTCTTGCTGGACAGCCTTGCGCTGACGGGGTTGGCAACTGCTGCCAGTTCAGTCTATTCTAATTGATTATGGATGTTGTTAGTCATCGCATCAGTCTCCCGCATGGGGTCGCTTGTACGGTTTGGACAAAGCCACCACGGCTCGAATGCACCATGCCGGAAAGTTACCGCCGGAGCTTCAGGTGGAGCAACTGCCCAACGGCCGCTACTACGTGATGGTTCCTCCGGAGAACGACGGACGCTGCGTGGTGTACGCTCGGGTTTCTTCAGCAGACCAGAAAGACGACCTGGACCGTCAGGTGGGTCGGGTCGTGGAGTGGGCGACTCGGCAGGGTTGCCGACCGGATGAGGTGGTCAAGGAGATCGGATCCGGCCTGAATGGTAACCGTCGCCGTTTACGGCGTCTGGTCGCGGATCACACGGTGGGGACGATAGTGGTGGAGCATCGTGAGCGCTTGAGCCGTTTCGGGTTCGAGTACGTTGAGGCTGCGCTGGCGGGACGGGGAGCCCGCATTATGGTCTTGGAAGAAGGCGAGCTTGAGGAAGATCTGGTGAAGAACGTGACCGAGGTGATGACCTCGCTGTGTGCTCGACTATACGGGCGACGTTCGGCGCGCCGACGTGCGGAGCGGGCGCTGGCGGCGGCCAGAGCAGGGTGATGATTGCAACGTACCAGACACGGATTTCCGAGTATGCGGGCTTGGGTCGCGCGGCAGGCGATGCGGCGCTGTCGGCCTACGCCGAGCTTTACGGCGGTGTGGAGCGGAAGTTGTTCGCCGACGTGGCGTCTGGTAGGTCTGCGTCGTCGCTGAAGAGCGGGTACCTGAAGCGGTACAGGATACCGGCCAGGATGTTCAACGCGGTGGGGGCGTCGATGGAGGGGAAGGTCGCATCGGTGAGAGAGCAGCAGAAACTGCGGGTGGACAGTCTGGGCCGTCGAATTGCTCGGGCCCAGCGGCATATTGCCGGCGCTGCTGAGCATGGACGGTGGGACCAGGTCCACCAGAAACGGCGCCGGCTGGCGACCCTGCAATCCAGGTTGGCGGCGTTGGAATCCGACATGGAGACGGGACTGGTCAGGTTGTGCTTCGGGTCCAAGCGACTGTGACGGAAGCAGCATCATCTCGACCAGAACGGCTACACCAGTCACCAGGAATGGCTCAAGGACTGGCAGGACGCTCGCAGCGATGAGTTCTTCGTGCTGGGCAGTCGGGACGAAACAGCGGGCTGCCAGCTTTGCGTCGCCACCATGGCTGATGACGGCACGCTGACCCTGCGGCTTCGGGTACCTGATTGCCTCGCTGGTCAGCGCGGCAAGTATCTGACCATTCAGGGCGTCTCCTTTGCCTACGGTCATCAGCAAGTGTGGCGGCGCTCCACAGCAATGCTGAGCACGCTCGGTGCCGGCGTGAGCATGGTGAGAAGGCGGTCAGAGCCAGTGAACTGGGCGAGTCCATCAGCTACCGGTTCAAGCGGGACGGAAAGGGCTGGCGGGTATTCGCCACCACCGAGATGATGGACGTGCCGGTGGTGACGGACCGTAGTCGTGGAGCCATCGGCGTGGACCTGAATGCTGACCATTTGGCGGTGGCGGAGACTGACGCGTCGGGCAATCCAGTGCACTCTTTCAGTGTGCAGTTGGTCTCCTACGGCAAGTCCCAGCATCAGGCTGAGGCCATCGTCGGCGACGCTGTGGCCAGCATGGTGGTATATGCCCACGAAGTCGGCAAGCCCATTGTCATCGAGAAACTGGACTTCCGGCAGAAGAAGGCGGCGCGGGAGGGCGAGTCCCGCCGTTACAGTCGGATGTTGTCGTCTTTCAGCTACGGCAAAATCAAGGCGTGCTTCCTGTCTCGCGGGCACCGTGAAGGCGTGGCAGTACACCAGGTCAACCCGGCCTTCAGTTCGATCATTGGCCGGGTGAAGTTCATGGAACGCTACGGGCTCAGCGTCCACCAGGCAGCGGCCCTGGTGCTGGCCCGACGTTTGCTCGGCTGTTCCGAGCGTATCCCGCGCCGGTGGGTCTGTCCCATCGGCAATGGCGTCCAGGTCGCCTTCACCGTACCTGCAAGGAAGCGCGTGAAGCACGTGTGGACGTACTGGGGCGCGATTTCGGGGCAGCTGAGACCGGCGCTTGCAGCGCAACACCGGCTGGGCAGGCGGAGACGCCAGCCCAATCCGGTTCAGGCTGTCGTGCGGGCTGAGGCTCGCGGGGCGGCTTGAGCGGGGATCAGTTCGGTGTTCTTGGGTGAGATTTCCAAGCGGAGTCGCCTTGAACAGTTGGGGCGGTGGTCCACCAGAGGCGGATCTTCAGGAATGGCTGACGATAGGTTTGTAACTATAGTCAACCATTTTTACAACGGCCAGCCGTCCAGGCGCCAGTGGACGCCGTAGTCGGCTTCCTCACTCCACCGGCGCTCGGGCCTCTCGGCGTAGTACGCCGCGATGGTCGGGTACACCGCAGTCGCGGTGATAGGATTCGGCATGTCGATAACCTCCTAGTCAGGTTGTCGTCATCGCCGGCGTCGCGTCGCACCGCGGCGTCGGCTTTATCTTTCCTGCGGCAACGTTCCGTAAGCGCGGAACACCTGCAGCCGGTCGAGGGCCATCCCGATCCGCATCAGATCCGGATCACTGACCTCCTGGAGCATCGCCAACGGGGGAGCCTCGTTGCCCTGGTACTCCGCGAAAGTGGACAGGAGCGCGATCTGTCTTCGGAGCTCGGCCAGCTCTTCCTCCGGCCAGACGCGCCCCGACTGCTTGCGCTCCCGGTAGGCCTCCTGCTTGCAGGCGTTACCGCAATACAAGGCCGTGGAACGCTCTGCTTCGAAGGTGTCGCCACAGATGACGCACTCGATCTCGTATTTGGCCACGCTCGTCGTTCCGCTGTTACGTTACCGTTACTGTTGCCGAAATAGTAACACTAGGGTAACAGGGGGCAATCGCTAACCAGGGTGATTTTCAGAGCTGATCGCCGTCGCGGATCTGCTCCAGGCCGGCCTTGGCCTGAGCGACGGCGCACTCGACGTCATGCCGCTCGTAGTCGCCGCGGTTGTCCACAGTGGCCACTGGCTGATGCTTGCGCCGTGCCATCAGATCACGAACACGCCATATTCGGCCTGCTCGTGTCGCTGCATTACCCAGGCACGCCAGGCTTCGGTTTCGCGGAAGGCCTCGCCGTCGACGTCGGGCAAGTGCTCGTACTGGGCCGACACCGAGGGCCCGGACCCGCTGCGACCGCGTCCGCAGATGAACACGATGCCCACCTGGTCTGGAGTCGACGTGCGGCGGTAGATACTGATCTTCTCCCTGGGCCTCGGCTCATCGTCCAGCTGGTCCAGGACGTCGGTTTGTCCCGAGGGGGATGCCACGGCTCGCAGAAAGAGCGGGGCTCGGCCCACGGAGTAGGCGCCCTGGGCGGGTCCGCCATTCAGTATGATCATCGGACTTCTCCACCTTCATCCGCGGCGGGTTCCTTTCCGCGCCACTCGGCTACGACGTCGAAAGCGGCCGCCACCGCGTTGCCCGCATAGCTCCCGACGTCAGGGAGATCCGACGCAGCGCAGTCGTCGGCGATGGATCGGGCAGCCTCGATGCGCACGTGAAGCTCGATCTCCGGCACCAAGTTCAACAGGGTCACGCGTGCCGCCCAGTACGCCGCCTGGTAACCGTCGCCCCTGCTTCGCTCACTGCCCATCTCACGGTTTCCGGTTCTGCGCCCAGCCGGCCTCTCCCAGGTCACGCAGGAAGCGACGCCACAGCAGTTCGCGGCCTACGTACCAGCCCAGCCCGCCGAGGATGATCGACAGGAGCACACCTAAAAACGCTGCCATGGTCCACCGGTCGGCCAGCAACGTGGATACCACGCCGACCCAGGCCACGACAGCGGCGAGACCCCAGAGTGCGACGGTGGTTTTCATGGTCCTGATCAGAAGAGAGTGCGCTTGGGCGCCACGTCGTCGATGGCCAGCCTCTTTCGGAGACCCAGGGCATAGGCGCACGGGTCGCATACGTCGCCGGCCAGGTCCACCCGGCGCTTGCAGTCCAGCGCCGCACAGTAGGGAAGCATAAGGCAGTGGGCGCACAGGTCGACCCCCGGGTTCGCCGGCCGCTTCCGGCAACGCTGGCAGTGCCGCGCGATGGTCTTGCCCTTTCGCCGCTTGCCGGCTTTCCGCCGGTTCTGGAGCGACTGGGCACGGTCGCGGCTGCGTTCGATCCTACTCATGCGAGGGCACATCCATACCCAAGTAGATCCAGGCCTCGGATACCCCATCAATCCAGGCGTCGTAGCCGGCTATTTCTGCCCTGATCGACGCAGCGCGTTCGCGGTTTCCTAGGGCGGTGTGTATCCTGAGCCACCGGGAAGCGTCTCTCCGGCAGGATCGGAGCAGGGGCAGGTCCATAGTTTCTCGCCTTACTCCCGTCCCGCGGCCGCTGCCAGCCTGGTCCGCAGCCGTTCCCGCCTGGTTTTCCGCTTCTCTTCCTCCGCCTGGTACGCATCGTACCGGCGGGCCATGCGCTGCAGGTGCGCCGGAGCCTGGGGATTGCGGCCGCGCACCAGGGCGTGCTGGACGGCCGAGGGCTGGATTCCGATGGCAGCGGCGACGCCACGAATGGAGTCGCCGGCTTCGAAGCAATCGCCGGCGGCATTGGCCACGGCACGGGTGATTATCCGAGGTGTGGGCATCGCCCTGTCCATCAACGGACCGCTATCGGGCCCCCGGCATACTATACGTGCGTTGACCATCACTGGCAACGCTCATGTCCCTGTTGAGACGAATTCCTTAGTGTCAACATCAAAGTCCAGCCCGCCGCGGCGTGCCGTCTCCCACAGGTAGCGCCGCTCGGCCTTGCCGTTGCCGCTGGCCTGGATGCGGCGCAGGAAATCGGTGTACGCCTGGGGATCTCCCTGAGGGAGACGGTCGATCATGGTGACCACGTCCTCGCTGGCGTCGGCAGTCCGCTTCTGCAGACAGTCGTCGCAGTAATCACCCTTGCTGCGCTTCCGGTTGCCGCACCCGATGCAGCCGGTGGTGTCGTCGATGGGAACACCGTCGATCCTGCCGCCGCTTTCCTGCCTAGGCTGACGGCCGTTGGCGCAGCTCCAGCAGGCATCGTAGAACTCGCCGTCACGACGGCGCCGGACCTTGCCGGTGGAGCACTGGGGACACGGCCTGGTGTCACCCTCCTCTTGGACGTGTTCGGCGCCGTTCTCCCGGTGACCGTTACCAGCTGCAGCAGGCGGAGCTTCCTGTGACGACCGTGAATGCTCCCGGCGCTCCGGCGCCCGGCGCTGCTGTTGGCCGCGGCGGGGGACCTCTCTCTCATATTGGCTGAGATCATCGCCCAGTCCGAACAGCATCGCAGCCCGCTTCAGCGCGCTACGCTCGGCCGTCTCCAGGGGCGGCGGGCCGGCGTCACAGAGCACGCTGGCCAGCGCTGATCGGGATACGCACTGACCGGTGGAGTCGGCGATGGTGAGCCGGACGTGTGCCGTCGCCCACTCTCGTTTTTCGAAGCCATCGGCCTTCCGTTCGCGGTAACTGGCGGGGTAAACGCCGGAGTGGAGGACCTCGGATTGCCAACGCCCGCCGGTAATCTCATCCAGGGCGGAACACACCACCTGCCAGGGCAGGTACAGCGGTTGGTCTCGCCGGTCCTCGAGGCGCCTCACCTCGCCGGGCTGAAACCGGTGGTTGCGAATGTCGAAGAGGATCTGCTGCAGGTCGCGATTGCGCGCTTCGGCCGTCACCACGACACCTCCCTGGGCTCCTTTCAAAACCGCCAGCCAGCCATCGGCCATTTCGGGCCGGTTTCAAGCCTACATTGAGCCTGAAAACGGCATCTTGCCAGTAGGGATATTGTACGCACGTATACCGAACATATCAACGAAAATGCAGGCTCGTTTCGGGTACATTTACGGCTTATGGCCCGCTGGAACGGCAAAATATCTCCGTCGTTCAGATCGTGAGGCCGATCTCTCTGATGATGGGTTCGCTGCCGATTGATGCGTCGCGGATCCCTTCAATCTCTTTCTCAATTCAGGGGCGCTGATACTATGACGACTGGCTTGGGCATTTACCCGGGCGCACACCTCCATCGCGAAGGAAATTTCGTCATGCCTCCCAAGACGGCGCAGCAGTTGATCGAGGACGAAGTCAAGGAGTTCCGTCGCGCACTGATGCGCGACGTGGCGAAACGCGGGGAACTCCGGGCCATGGGGTATGAGGACTACGAGATCGACGAGGCCATCCAAGAAGAGAAGGATGGGGTGGAGAAAGAGGTCGGCGAATACCGGGACGAGCTGATGGCGCAACTGCCGGAGCGGGAGGCTGAATTGGAGGCGGACCGAGAGTACATCTTCGCCGTCGCCGCATACCAGAATATCTGGTTGCCCCAATGCCTGACGCCGGTGGACGGCGAACCTTCAACATTGGTGACCAAGGATGTCTACGAGCACTACCTCGGCTGGTGCCAAGCGGTGGGCATCGAGGATCCTTATTCGCTGGGAACGGTTCGCAACGCTTTGAAGGAACGCTATGGCATCGAGGATATCCGGAGGGGTCTTAGCGCGTACCAGCTCGCTGATGTTACGACGAGGGTCAACCGGAACCAGCTGATCAGCCGGTACGAGGCCGAACAACGCCGGCTGGAACGTGAGGCCGCGAAGCTACGCGATCTGACCTGTCCGTACTGCGAGCGACGCAAGTACGACGGCAACCGTTTCGACCGCTGTTACTGGTGCCACCGTATCGTGACGGACGGGTTCGCCGTCGCCCTGGCCGATTATATGGAGCCAGGCTCCGGCCGGACCGGCGGCAGCATGCGAGCGGCGTACCAGCGGATGATAGCCGCGGGGGAAATCGAGCCGCCCCCACCAGCGCCATCCCCACCACCGCCTTCGAGACCGGTGCCGAGACCGGCGCCGCCTTCATCCTACGAGCGTGTATCACCACCGATGGCGCCGCGGAAGGAACAGACCGATGGCGGGTTCTTGGCTAAGATCCGGAAGATGCTTGGGTTCTGAGGCGGCATTGACGTTGCCCCGGGCCAACCCTATCATCCGGGCCGAGAGCATTGCGGAGGAAACGGCGATGGAGATCTACTGCGTCAAGTGCAAGGCCAAGACGGAAACCAGGGAGCTGGTCGAGGTGGTGATGAAGAATGGCAAGCCGGCCGGCCAGGGGGTGTGCGTCGACTGCGGGACCAAGAAGTTCCGGATCGGCAAACTGCCGGCGGGTGTTGGCTGATGGAGCTTCTGCGCCGCCCGCTTTGCCCTCGCCCACGGTGCCGCTGGCGTTAACACCCACGGCGCGTATTGCCGCCACGTCGACCCTATCGTCGACTACAGTTCCAACGTCGACTCCGGCGCCAACGCCGGCCCCCATCGGTACATTGGCCATGCTGCCCTCCCTGCAGGTGACGGAGCGCTCCGCTCCGGATGATTACGACCGCGACCACTGGGGCGCTGGGCGGACGTCGACCGCGACTGCCAGGACACCCGGGCCGAGGTATTGATCATCGAGAGCTCGGCGCCGGTGGAGTACCGCAGCGCCAAGGGCTGCGTGGTCGACACCGGAGAGTGGCTGGATCCCTGGACCGGTCAGACTATCGACGATGCCGGCGATCTCGACGTCGATCATCACGTGCCCCTGGAACACGCGCACGTCTCGGGCGGCGCCGATTGGGCACGGGATCGCAAGCGTGCATACGCCAACGACCTGGACAACGACGGCGCGCTTAACGCCACCGCGGCAGGTGTGAACCGCGCCAAGGGGGCGAAGGCGCCCGACGAGTGGAGACCTCCGGATCGGTCCAGATGGTGCACGTACGCCGAATGGTGGATCCAGGTCAAGGCGAAGTGGGAGCTCACCGTGACCGCCGGCGAGGTGGACATCCTCGAGGACATGCTGGGCAGCTGTCCGTGAAGCCGGTGAGCACGGATCCCGTGGACATCGGCCAGGACATGGTGGTCGCCGACAGGTGAAACCGTTCTACAATTTGTAGAAGTCTCCAGGTTTCGGATTTGCTTGCGCGTTGCTTGCAGCGTCGGGACGGCGTAAGCACGGCGACTCGCAGTTTCGTGCTCAGGATTTGCTTGCGCGTTGCTTGCAACTGGAGAGCTCAACCCTCCAGTTGGGGAGCTTGGGCCGACATCTGGAGAGCTCGGGGCGACAGGATGTAAATGTTCCGCCCAAGTTTTACATTCAACAGGGTTTTCGGCGGTATTTCCAGCAGAATAATCGACGCACTTTTCGACAGGGTTCTGGGCGGAAGCGGCACCGGCAACGCCGGCAGCCCGATTTCCGCCCCTCACACTTTTCTGCGGACTTTACGACCCACTTTGCGCCATCTCCTCCAAACGGCCGTTGGCCTTCACCTCGGCCAGGTACGCGCGGGAGAATGGAGCCACGCGGCTAAATCGGCGTACGACGGCGGAGTCGCTGTAACCGTCCTCAAGGTCCTGGATCACCAGCTGAGCGATCTCGGGTTTGAGCACCTTCCGCCGCCGGCCGTTGGATCGTTCCACGCAGGGATTGCGCTTCAGGTACTCGATGGCCGTGTCCAGATGGACTTGCTCCTGGGCCTCGCGCCTGGCGGCCGCGGCCGCCACCCCACGAAGAAGTTCCAGGGCCGAGGCGCCGGAAACGGCGTCGGCATCTGTTGCACCACACCGACAACAACAACCAGCCCCTGACGCTGGCCGAGGTCGAGGCGATCCAGCAGTTCGAGCGGAGCGAGCGGGACGGGCTGTCCGTGTTCCACCCCCAGGTGGCCGCCGGTCAGCCCGCGCCCAACTGCGTCGCCTTCTTCGAGGAGACCGGACGCTTTGCCGTAACCATCCTGGAGGGCCGGTACTCCGTGGAGGACGGCCGGTGGTACCGCTACCAGGCCAATGACGTCCAGGTGCCGGTGGACAACCCCCTGGAGGCCTCTTGGCAAGCCGCCAAGTCGGTCCGCACGGCGCTCAAGCGCGAGCTGGACCTCAACACCTACGTCATCGCCGTGGCCTGGTTCCCCGACATGGAGGAGGACGAGGACATCCTGGACGAGGCGGGCGGCCGCAGCGTGCACTTGTTCTTCGGACAGGTCGACCTGCCGCCGCGGCTGGTGAACCTCCCCAAGGAGGATGAGCTGCAGACCCAGCTCAGTGCCCGCTACATCCAGCGGGAGGTGGCGGCGCTGCAGCCGGACCCCGCCGCGGCGGAGGCGGCGCCGGCTGAAGGACCCAAGCCCATCAATGGGCGAGCCGGTGCGATGAACATCGGGCGGGTGGAGACCATGAACGTCTACATCACCGTGGAGAACGGTGATGTAGACGACACTCCCCCGTTGATCACCGTGCAGGGCCAGTAAGGCCAAAAGGGTGCCCGGGCATTGCTCACCGCTTTGCCCGGGCGTCTCCCGAGCGAGGTGCGTCGGCTCGATCTTCCTCGGCGCCCTCGTTGGCAGATATCTCCATGCGTTCGGACATGGTGGCAAAGTCGGCTGCTTTTTCGTCCACCTGCTCCCCAGCCTTACCGATTGGAATATTACGGGTGAGCCGGGAGCACCGCGATGCTGAGGCGCGTCGCTGCTCTGAAGGCAGCTACGCCGGAGCGGGCACGGCCTGGAGCTCGGCAACGTGCAGCGGCCAATCCAGCATGTGGACGTGGTCAACGTCCACGTCAATTCCGGCACCGACGCCGATGTCGGGAATGTGCTGTAGGACATACAGGACCGGTAGCCATGGGGAGCGTCCGGGCGTTCCTTTTGCATCGTCGCATATATTGCGGGTAACCTACAACGCTCTACTGCCGACCACCGACCCTGACCCCAATGAAGCGCGAGGCGCCTGCGACCGGTCCCGGTAATACAGCGCGGTTCCGGTGTGGAACCCTTGGTGACGATATTGAAGAAGATAGCCAGAACCTTTGCTATTGCGACAATCGTGGCGGCCGTTATTACCATAGCCCTGCTATCAGTCCGCATCATCCTGGACGTGCAGCAGAGCCTGAATGACGAAGCCGGGAGCCCTGGCGAAATCGCCGAAGCGCTGGTCAAAGAAGTCAGGGACGACTTGCGCCACATTGCGACGGCATTGGCAATCGCCGCTGGTGTGTCAATAGCCTGGTACAAGCTCGACATCTTCCGGGAGTTCGAACCACATCTGTCGATCGAACAGACCATCGAATCCAGACGGTTGGGTAATTCATTCCGTCTGATCGTGGCCACCGCCATCCTGACCAATAATTCCAAGGTGCTGGTCAAGCCCCGGGAGGGGTACTGTCGCCTGGCTCAAACCGCGCCTCTCAGCGATCCATCGGTCGTGGAGATATTCACGAATTCCGTGCGCAACGGTACCGAGGAGAACGGTTTTGAACAATTCGGTTGGCCGGTGCTTGGAGAGGTGAAACGAACCTGGCCTGAGGGAGATATAGCCATAGAACCAGGTGAATGTCACCGAGAGACCTACCAGTTCATCGTTGACGAAGGCACCGAATCGGTGGTGGCGCTCACGGCCATCTACAATCCCGCTTACAATTTGGATCCAGCCAGCCATGCTGAGACCTGGCGATGCTACACTTTTCACGACGTTCAGTCCTCACTCAGTGGAAGCAACCGATCGTAGGGAGGTTCCATGACCACGCCACCAATCAATCAGATTCCGGAAGAACCCGGCACAGTCATCCTGATGGAGGGCGAACGCGACCGCAAGCCACGGCCGGAAGCGCTCGTCAACTGGCCTGAGGCACGGCCACCGGGCGGACGTTTGCCGGAATCAGAAGGGGAAACGGTGGCCAGTTCTCCGGAACGTGGTCAACCCCCCCGAAAGGACACTCCGCACAGGCAACGTTTTCTTATCAAGGTGGCCGGCTCGGGAGACCTGGTCGAAGACCTGGACGAAGAACCACTTGCGGAAGGCACGCTGAGATGGCTCGCGGCTGAGCTCAACAGAGAGCAGGTGCCGCTGATGCTAAACCGACCTGGCGTGGGTTCCCGCGGACCCGAAAAAGAATCTTCTCTGGACATAACCATGTGCGCGGGGTTCACCGCTCGGGAAAGCGCAAAGTTTGAAGAACAAGGGCCAGACGGGGCGGGGGTGTACGCTGAGGTGGAAGCCCTACCGCACTGGGCCTCGTTGATCGACTCTATCATTGGCACGCCTGGTGGGGTCGACATCACGGCCCACTACCGAAATTCGGTGACAAGCATAGACGTGGTAGTGCGGCCCCGCGGAACGGGGAAAGTGATCGCGGCGGTCGAAACCAAATCGTCCAGATCCCCACAGGTATAGAAGTCGGGGAGCGAGATTATGACTACAAGCGCTTTTACCAACAACCAAGTCACGATCCAAGCCGTCAGAGCCAGGGCGGCCGCTCTTTCGGCTCGAAGCGTGGGAGATGATGATAAGGACGATGACGCTGAAGCCGAATTTGCCCGGCTGGTTGCGATCGATTTTTCGTCCGCGATGGCGGGGAGAGATTTCGTCGACAACCTGATCGAAGAAGGATACAACGCGGTGGTCGGAGCTGTGCGCAAATGGTTGCCGTTTGAGATGACCGGATTGGCGGTTGGCCGCGGTCCACAGGCCGCTCGGGAAGCCCTGAACGAGCTGTGGGGGCCTCAGTTGGACAAAGCGCTCGGATATGCGCCGTCAGAGCAAGAAGCCGTCTCCTTGATACGCGATCTGCACACCGCGCTCGAGGGATACATATACTACCGTTGGGGACCGCAACCGTCACGGCCGCCTCTGTGGAAAACACTTCTAGTTGGGTTGCGGCCATCGTCGGTCACCATAGGCGTAAGCGCCGTCATCAGAGTGGCCGCAACCTGGCGATTCCCAAGGTGTAGTTAATGTGATGCCGGAGGGCTGGACGGTTGCCGCTGCGGAGACGAGAGAGTGTCCTGCCAATCAACACGCACTTTGTTGTCCGTTGCATTGACACCACCGACATTCCCGAGGTTCTGGACTGGTCCCACGCCCGCCGCGCCGATCTCTACCGGCCGATCAAGCAACAGATTACCCTGCGGCTGGATGCCGACGTCGTGGCTTGGTTCAAGGAACGGGCTCCCGGAGGGCGCGGCTACCAGACCGACATCAATCGTGCTCTTCGGGAGCACGTGGACCGGACCTCCCGGCAGGAGACGGTTTCGGCGGCCTGAGGGCCTTGGGCTACGTTCACCGACAGAGCAATGTGAGATGGGCGGGGAGCCTCGGCATCGCTGCATGGGACGATAGCACGGTGCGATCGTGCAGTGTGCATCGTAGGGCGGGCGTGGGACGCCGCGCGACTGTAGGAACGAGATGAGCAGCGCAGGCCGGAGCATCCCAGGGATCTGCTGCGTCTGCCGGCAGACGGTGGCGGGCAACCGGATCCGCCGTCACCTGCCCCGCTGCATCGAAACCCACACCGGATTGCGGCCGGCCAGGAACCCGCGCCGTAGAGACCGGCGGCGCATATCCCAGAAGACGGCCCACATCTCGATCCGGTCCAGGGAGCGCCCCCACTGGCTGGAGCTGGGCGTGCGCTGCGACGTCACGCTGTATGAGCTGGACCAGTTCCTGCGGAGTGTGTGGCTGGAGTGCTGTGGCCACCTGAGTAACTTCCAAGTCAATGGCGAAACCTACTCCATCGTGGTGCCGTTGCCCGGGACGGGTCGCCGCTTCGAGCCGGAGTACGACTACGAGGAAAACCTGAAGCACATGGGTCGCAGCGTGAATGCCGCCGTGCCGCCGCTGGCCAGGTTCCGGCACGAATACGACTACGGAACTCCCACCGAGCTGGAACTCGAGTATGTTGCCGTCTACGGGGAGCTGGTCCAGGTGGTCGCCCTGACCCAGCCGTGGCACGGTGGCCGGATCGTCATCCTGGCCCGGAACCATCCCCTGCGGGCCTGCCTGTGCTGCGGAAAACCGGCGCGCTGGAAGTTCGTGGCGGAGTATGGAGAGTACGAGGAGTACGACGACGAACTCTACGAAGAGGAGGGTGTACTGTGCGAGGATGACCTGGACCCCATCACCTTCTGCGAGGATTGTGCTCCGCCAGACAGAGATGTCATCCCGTTGACCAATTCTCCCCGGTCGGGAGAGGCTAACTGCTACGACAACGTGCATTCTTGGCAGGGATGGCCCCTGCCGGAGTATGAGGATTGGTAGCCGAGGGTTTTGACCACTGGAGACGCGGAATCCGGTCAGCCTATTTGACCGTCTGGCAGACCACCAGGTGGAACTTGAGCCGACCGTCATTCCGCGCAGGGTGGTCGGTTATTCCAGTCGCATGGCGCTGCTGATCCGACCCAAAGGTTGTCGCCACTGTCGCCGGATTGGTCACGCGATCAATTCATCAATCCAACGCCTCTGGTCAATCGTTGTCCTGTTGTTATTCAGGAAGTGCTTTGTCCCTAATTATCACTAGGCGGCTTGTAACGGCTTCTGCCGACAGAGAAGTAAGTTATCGTCACCGCGAGGGCCAATACAGCGGAAACTATCACATAAGCCCCTACGTTCAATAAATGACCTAAACTCGCCGGATTGGTCTCAGTTGCCTCCGCTGCCCACATATAGGCGCTCCCTATGGCGATGATGCCGAGAAATATCCCCGACCATCTCCAGTCGGTGGCGGTCCTAGAGTACGCGGCTTGTGCAACACCTACCCCGGCAGCAGACAAGGCAAGCATCGCTGCAGCCCATCCTACTATTTTCGTTACCTCGCCCGGCTCCGTAAAGTGTCAAGGGCGTCGACAAAACGTACCACTGCGGTGTCGACGTCCAGCGAAAAGGTCCCGATTAACTGGCCAGCGATAATGTCACACTATGGAGAATGTGACATTGATCCCAAAAGAGCAAAGCAGACTTCAGGTTCTCAACAGCCTGGCAGAAGAGCAAATGACCTTGGACCAGGCAGCCGAGCTTATGGGAGTAACTTCCCGCCACACCCGCCGCATCCTGGTGGCCTACCGTGAACACGGCGCGGCGGCTTTGGCACATGGCCACCGTGGTCGCCGACCCGTCAACGCCACGCCCGAGGTGCTGGTCGCCGACGTGGCGCACCTGGCTCGGACCCGGTACGCTGGCGTCAACCACACCCACCTCGCGGAACTGCTGGCGGAGCGGGAAGACATTCACATCGGCAGGACCACCCTGCGGCGGGTCTTGCTGGACGCTGGACTGAGCAGCCCCCGGCGCCGCCGTCCACCCAAACACCGAGTCCGTCGGCAACGGATGCCCCAGGAGGGCATGCTGATCCAGATGGACGGCAGCTATCACCCGTGGTTGGGGGATCAGGCCCCGCCGTTCACGTTGCTGATCGCGGTGGACGATGCTACCGGCCAGGTGGTGAGCGCCTGGTTCTGTGAGCATGAGGACGCTCGCAGCTACTTCCTGCTGATCCGCGCCTTGGTGGAGCATCGCGGCGTGCCCGTGGCCCTCTACACCGATCGCCACGCAGTGTTCAAGCACACGCCGGGATCCGGCCTCCCCTCAGCACCTACCCAGTTCAGTCGGGCCATGGATGAGATGGGGACCCAGATGATCTTCGCCCAGTCGCCGCAGGCCAAGGGACGTGTTGAGCGAACCGGAGGCACCTTTCAGGACCGGTTGGTCGCCGAACTGCGGCTGGCCGGCGCAACCACCCTGGAGCAGGCGCAGGCTGTGCTTGATGAGTTTGTGCCTCGGTTCAACCGGCGCTTCGGTGTTCCCCCGCAGTGCTCCGAGCCAGCGTTCCGACCGCTAGACCCGGAGATATGCCTGGAACAGGTCCTGTGTTTCAAGCACCGCCGGAAGGTGGACCGGGACAACACGGTCCGGTTCCATTTGCGGACACTCCAACTGCTACCGGCGCCGGAACGCCCCAGCTATGCCGGGGCGACGGTGGAAGTCCTGGAGGGGCTGGATGGTCAACTCAGCGTGCGCCACGAGGGGCGCATCATCGCCACTCAGGAGGCCCCGCCAGGTCCGGCATCCCTCCGCAACGGCCATGAGCCATACACAGTCCCTCCGGTTCCGTCCATTGGGATGAACCACTGGGATGAACGCTGGACGGCACACCTCATGCCGCTGATCTCAAGTCAGGAACCAGAGGCGGGTGAAGTGGGCGTCACCAATGGCGAGCTCGCCGCCGTGCCACCGCTGACTGTCGCTCCGCGCAAGCCGACCTTCCTGCAGAAGGAGCGATGGAAAGCGGTCCAGAAAGCCAGGCGCAAGGGCATGTCGTTGCGGGCCATCGAACGGGAGTTGGGGATCCACAGGTCCACCATCAAGAAATATCTGGGGGCCGGAGGACCTCCGAAGCGCCACTCGCGGGCGGTCCCCATGTCGCGAACATCGGGTACTATGGCAACGTAATCGAGTGACATTTTCGCTGAACACTTAACCGGACATTTTCCCTGACCTACGACAACTGCGGCGGAGGAATGTTGTACCACCTGGGTGATGCCTGACGGCCACGGCTTGGCTGGTGGGGTGGGGGGTCCCGCCTGGACAGTGGGACCGGCGTTGGCGCGGCGCTAATCGGCGACGGACTGGTCTGGACCCGGCGTGGCGGCATTCTGCCGGCTGCCCTTGAGGCGGTAGCTCTCGCCGTTCATCTCGATGATGTGGACGTGGTGGGTGAGCCGGTCCAGCAGCCCGCCGGTGAGCCGCTCTGATCCAAACACGTCGGTCCACTCGTCGAAGGGCAGATTGGTGGTGACGAGGATGGAGCCGCGTTCGTAGCGCTGGCTGAAGACCTCGAAGAGGAGTTCCGCGCCGGTGGTGGACAGGGGGACGAAGCCCAACTCGTCGATGATGAGCAGCTTGTGGCGAGACAGTTGCCGCTGCAGATTGAGCAGTCGGCGGTCATCTCGGGCCTCCATGAGTTCGTGGACCAGGGCCGCGGCGGTGGTGAAACCCACGGACAGTCCCCGCTGACAGGCGGCCAGGCCCAAGCCCAGGGCGACGTGGGTCTTGCCGGTGCCGCTGTTGCCGATGGCGATGACGTTCTCTCTGCGTTCGATGTACTCACACCGGGCCAATTGCATGACCAGTGGTTTGTTCACCGAGGGGATGGCGAGGAAGTCGAAGGTGTCCAGGCTTTTTACAGTGGAGAAGCGTGCCGCACGGATCCTACGCTCCACCATGCGCTGGTGTCGGTCGATGAGTTCCAGTTCGGCGAGGCGGAGCAGGTAGTCGGGATGGCCTACGCCTTCAGCAGCGCACTGGCCAGCCAGCTTGCCGTACTCTCTGAGGAAGGTGGGCAGCTTGAGTTCCTTGAGGTGGTGCTCCAGCAGCAGCGTGGACTGGTTGCTCATGCCGCCCGCCCCGACAGCAGGGTCATGTAGTCGTGGGCGCGGGTGGTCTTCACGCTGACCCGGGGCAGGTAGGGATAGAGCTCCAGGTCGAGTTTGGGTGGCCGCCCCTCAATCCGGCACAGGACCAGATGCTTTACCGCGTCGAAGCTCAGCGCTCCCAACCGGAGGGCATCCTTCACGGCGTGGTGGACTTCCTGATGGGAGAAGGTCTCCAGCAGCCGCAGCACCTGCACGAATTCGCGTTTGCCCCGACGGCCCATGCGAGCTTCCAGCAGACGGCGCAGCGTGCCGTACTCTTCGGGCAACTCCCACCCTTGCAGGGGCGCGGCCTGATCCAAGGCCGCGGTCTTCCGCTCCAACAGCGGCAGGTAGTGGATGGGATCGAAGACGAAGTCGTCCTTCTCATAGGACCTGGGATGTTTGGCGATGACCTCGGTAGCGCAGCTGATGACCACCTCATTGACGTAGCCTCGCACCAGCACGTCCCGGTGTCCGTAAGCCACCGGCACCGAGTAGTCGTTGGTGCGGTACCTGACCAATGACAGGGAGCTCACCCGGCTGGCTCGTTTGTCGCAGGCGTCATAGGGCACTGCGGGCAAAGGCTGCAGGGCGTCCAGGTCCCGCTCCATGCGCTGGCCGATGGTCTCCGAGTGTCCCCTGAGTTTGGCGTCCATCCGCTCCAGGCATCGTGCTTCCAGGTGCGCATTCAGCGCCGCGAAACTCTCCGCCCGAGGTATCGGCACCAGGAAGTTGCGCCGCACGTACCCCACCATGCCCTCGACCTTCCCCTTGTCGTTGCCCTTGCCGGGACGACCAAACTTGTCTTCGAACAGGTAGTGGGACTGCAATTCGCTGAACGCCCTCGTGCGTTTCCGACGACCGTCGCCCAGGATTCTCGCCACCGCCAGCTTCGTATTGTCGTACAGGATGCTCTGGGGCACTCCACCCAGAAAGGCGAAGGCGGCAACGTGGCCGTCCAGAAACGCCTCGGTGGTCTCAGCGGGATACGCCTTCACGAAGCAGCCGTCGCTGTGGGGCAGGTCCATCACCAAATAGTGGATCTTCCGCTCCACGCCGCCGATCACCGCCAGCGCCTCCCCGAAATCACACTGGGCGTGGCCCGGCGCATGGGACAACGGTACGAACATCTCTTGGCTGCGACGCCGATGCCCCCGGACGTAGTCCTTCACTATGGTGTACTGGCCGGTGAACCCGTACTCGTCGCGCAGCCGCTCGAAGATCCGCTTGGCCGTGTGACGCTGCTTCCTGGGAACCCGCGTGTCACCTTCCAGTATCGCGTCGATCACGCCGGTGAAAGCCTCAAGCTTGGGCTTGCGCGGCGGACTTTCTCGCCGGTAGCCGGGCGGAACCGAGTACTCCAGCATCTTGCGCACCGTGTCCCGGTGCAGGCCGAACACCCGGGAGGCTTCCCGAACGCTCATCCCTTCCACCATGCACGCCCGGCGCAACCGTAAGTACATCTCCACTTCGTACATCCATCTCACCCTCCAATGGCTGATGATCAACCTTATAGAGGGCGGCGGACGGTACAGTATCTGAACGCCGCAACCCGACGTTCAAGCCGCCCACGTGGCCCAATTTACCGCCGCCTTTTACAAATCCATGGGTTCGCGCAGGCGGAGCCGTTCCTCCGGCCGGGCCCGGGGTGGGTCAGGGTCGGTCCCAAAGAACCAAACCCCGCTGCTCTGACGCCGTGCTTTCACTGTGGTGTTTTACCGACCACGCTCCGGCCGCATCGGCGCCGGCCTCTGCCGTCGGGCTGCCGGCTCTTTGACGTGATAGGTACTAACTAACTATGATGGACCGGGAGGCCGTCATGGTGATTGACCGAGAACGCAGATACCGGGAGATGGCGATGCGGGGCAAGTACCGGAGGCTGTACGCGCACCTCTGCGGTCTGCGCTCCCAGGAGTGGCAGGCCTCCTTCACCGAGGTGGAGGCGGTCCTGGGCTTCCGGCTCCCCCTGTCGGCCCGCATGCACCGGCCCTGGTGGGCCAACCAGAGCCGGGGGAACGGGCACAGCCACGCCCTGGCCTGGACCACGGCCGGCTGGGAGACCGCCCAGGTCGACATGGAGGCTGAGACGCTGCTGTTCCGGCGCAGGGAGCTCAAACCTGAGCGCAGGGCCACCCTCGACGAGTTCTGGCCTGTCCACTCCGCCGGGGCCTGGCCGGCGGAGCTGAGCCTCCGCAGGGAGGACATCTACGACGACCGGGTTTAGGCCGACCGGTGTTCGTCGACACCAACATCCTGGTCAACGCCCGCATCCGCGAGGCGCCTCATCACGACTCAGCTAGAGACAGCCTCGAACGTGCCCTTCGCGGTCCCGAGCCGCTGCGCATCAGCCGCCAGATCATGCGTGAGTACCTGGCGGTGGTCACCCGTCCCCAGGCCTGGCCGGTGCCCATCACCCGCGGTGAAGCCCTTGACGACGTCCGCCGCCTGGACCAGGCTTTCGAGGTGCTTGAGGATGGCGCGCGGGTTACCGATATGCTGGTGTCCCTGTGCCGGGATGTGGCCGTGGGAGGCCGGCAGATTCACGACGCCAACATCGTGGCCACCATGCTGGCCCACGGCGAGCGCCGGCTGCTCACGTTCAACGGCGCGGACTTCCGGCGCTACGGCGGCCGACTTGAACTGGTAACCGGCTGACTGTCACCCCGCTCCGTGTCTGGGTCCACCGATCACGGCAGCCGGCTTGCCGCCCTGCTGAATTCGGATTTTCATTCCCCACACTCGTGTCGAGCGGCTGCAGCCGGCGCTCCCGGCAACCCGGCGTGCGCTGCCCCCTCGCATAAATCACATTCGATGACCACGGAGGTCATGCCATGAAATGGAAGGAACTCATCGACCTGGCGCGGGAGATGGCGACAACTCCGCCGTCTGACCGTCTCCATCAGGCCAAACTTCGTCTCGCGGTCGCCACCGTCTATTACGCCGTGTACCACGCCCTGGCCCGCAGCAACGCGGACCTGCTGATCGGTCCGTCCGAAACGGAGGGCAGCGCGCCGGAGTGGAACCGCGTCCACATGGCCCTGGGCGGCGACTCGGCGCATGAGCTGATGCAGGTCGACTTCTCCCGTCATCCCGAGGGGATCCGGCGGTTCGTCGATGAGTTCCTCGCCGCGCATGACCAACGGCTGCTGGCCGAGGAGGACCCGGTGACCGCCTTCACCACCGACCAGGCCCGGGACTGGGTTGATCGAGCCGAGACGGCCATCGCCGAGTTCCTGACCATAGAGCCCGAACAACGCCGAGCCTTTGCCCTGGAGTTGCTGCCGGTCCAACCATTGGAGAAATAGTTCCCATCGGCAGGGCTGTGGTCATGCGGTGAGGTCCACCGGCGCCCACCCATCGCCGCGGTAGCGCCAGGCATGGCGTGGTCCCTGGCCGAGGATGACCACATCCCCGCAGCCGGAGCCCAGTATCCGCTGGGCCACGTCCATGGGGAACTCGCTCACCGGCTTGACCTCCGCGTAGGCTTCGAGGTCGCTCAGCACTATCCGGAAATCGGGAGTCCAACCGTCGAACCGCGCCGGCTCATACTCCCAGGCGATGCCTCTCCTGTCGAAGTACGCCGCCCACCGGGCCTCCAGCTGACTGCGGAAGGTCGTGCCGCCGTACTCGGTGATGGCGGGAGTCCGCTCGGGACCCAGCGTGTGGGGCGCCACTGCCGCTGCCCATCGGTGCAGCGCGGCGGCGGTGTCTTCCCTGAGCAACCGTTCCCGTTCCGGGCGCTGTCCGGACGAGCGAGCGATCTCCAGCAGCGCCTGGGTGTAGCCGCCCAGGTTGTCGGCCACGGCCTTCGAGAGTCCCAACCCGCCGCCCACCTTGTCCCAGAGGACGATGGCGCGGCGCACCTCGCTGCTGTGTCCGTCGCGCACCACCTGCACGTTCTGGTGGGTGGTGCGGATGTCGGCCGGATGGATCGCCTCCCGGGTGCACATCACCGTCCGCAGGGCTCGGGCCACATCCCGGCGCGTATTGGCGTCGTCGAACCAGTCCTCCCAGATGATGATCGCCGTGGCCGTGGTGCGCAGGTTGGTCTCCACCTCGGGGATGCCCTCGGCGCCGTAGTTGACGTCCCGCCAGTCGGCATCGCCCGTTTCGCGCACTGAACAGCCGACGATGCGTTCCCAGGCCACCGCCTGGGCGTGGGTGCAGTACTCCAGATGCCCCAACGTCGACGCACGGGCCTGCTGCAGCGTGACCGTAGCGCCGCTGCGGGTGATGGGCCGAGTTTCTCTCGGCGGCGCGTGCCGCGCCGTGATCACCGTCTCGCCGCCGGATTCCCGCCAGGCCAGGACGGAGTAGCTCTGCTTGGCGTGGAGGTAGGTGGCCAGCGGATAGGCGTCCCGCGCCGCCTCCCGGCGCGTAACCTCGCTGGTGAGCAGTTCGGTGGTCAGGGGTTCGCTCTCGCCGCCCGGCATCAGTTGCACGATGCGCGCTCTGCCATCGGCGGCGTCCCGTATGTCATTGCGGTGAGGCTGCTGTGGGTCACCGGTCTGGAACTCCGGCGCATAGTGGTCGCCCCGGGCGATCTCCCTGAGCGTCTGGGGCAGCTGCTCCGGCCACGCGTCCGTGGGCGAGGGGATGGCCCGCTCCATGCCGTTCAGGTCGGTCTCCTTGGCCAGGCAGCGGCCGTGGGTGTTCTTGATGTTGGGATTGGATGGGTAGAGCCGGGCCGGCTCCACGGGCTGGTTCCAGTAGGTTTCGAGGCTGTCCTCGTGGAACTGGAGGGCGTGGCGCGGCGCCACGATGATGAACCGCCCCGGACCGGTCCGTCCGACCCGCCCTGCCCGCTGTTTGACTTTGCCCACCGAGTGGGGCAGGCCAAGGTTGAATCCCACCTGCAGGTCGGGGATGTCGATGCCCATCTCCATGGCGCTGGTGCTGGCCAGCCCACGAATGTTCCCCTCCCGCAGCGCCTCCTCGATGCGCTCCCGTCGCATCAGGCCTGAGCGGTAGGCCATGGCGTCCCTGGACTCGACGATGATGGCATCCTCGGTGATGCTGCGTGCTGCCTCGATGCCAGCGGCGGCACGCTCCGCCAGTTGCCGGTCGTCGATGAAGGCGATGTACGACCGGTCGGGGTCCTCGCTGATCACCTCCCGCACCGCCGTCTGCAAATCCTGCCAGCCCTCGTCGTGGGGATCACGGCCGACCACGTGCTGCACGGTGAGCTCGGCCCGGGGACTGCCGTTGTAGCGGTCGTCCACCACCTGGAAGGGCAGGCCGGTGAGGGTTTCGAGGTGTTGCGCGGGATTGTGGATGGTGGCGCTGGCGGCGATGACCCGCAGAGGCTCGAACTGGGACATCAGCTCCCGGCGCTTCTGCTGCAGCCGGTGCAGCAGGTAGAGGCAGTGGGTGCCCAGCGCGCCGTCGTAGGTGTGGGCCTCGTCCAGGATCAGGAACGCCAGGTTCGAGAGGAAGCGGCGCACGTTGTACTGGGTGTTCTGCACTTCCCTGAGGTCGTGGCGCAGCGGCCGTTTGCCGTAGAGGGGTTCCGAGTAGGCCATCAGCCACTGCTGGATCACGTCTGGGGTCATTAGGGCCAGGCGGGTGCGCTGCAGGATCTCCCTGCGGTCGGTGAGGTCGCGCACGTCGCCGTCGATGCGGTTGATGCTAGCAGGGTCCAGGCCGGCGGCCTCGGCCATGCCCTGCCAGCGGATCACCTGGTCACGGGCCAGGGCCTTGATGGGGTAGATGGCGATGGCCGTGGCGTTCGGGTTGGCGGCCAGGTGGTGCAGGGCAGGCGCCTGGAAGACCAGGGACTTGCCGCTGGCGGTGCCGGTGCTGATCACCAGGTTGTGGCCCTGGCCCACCAGCTCCAGCCCCATGGCCTGGTGCAGGTAGAGCTGGCCGCCGGTGGTCTGATCTTTCACCGCGGGCCAGACCGGGCTGTCGGCCAGCCAGGCGGGCGTCTCGCCGCAGTGCGCCTCCTGGCCGGGAATGGTGATCTCGTCGTGAATGTTCATGACGTCGTTGCAGTGGTCAGCCCAGCGGCACGTTGCAGGCAGCGGCTGATGACGTGTCTGTCAAACTCCGTTAGATTCGTTGATGCGGTCGCAGCACGTCGGGCCGCAGGCCTTCAGGTCGCCGGCGCGGATGTCGAAGGCGCATCTGGCCGGGATCCGTTCGCCGCACCAGGCGCAGATCCGCCGGAGCAGGGCAGCGCGCAACGCCTCCGGGAACGACGCGGGGTCCAGCGTGGGCCGGTGGTTGCGGCAGTACCAGTCGGCCAGGTCGTCGGCGATGGTCGGAAGCGACTGCTCCATTATGTCCAGCGTGAGACCATCCTGCCACTCGGCGAAGCGGCGCATCTGATCATCGGTCATCTCGCCCTCCATCTTCCGGCCGCGGCCCTGATGTTCCGGAAGTCCCGGTAGTCAGCATCGGGCAGTTCGGTAAAGGCGCCCCGCAGTGTGGCGAGGGAGGGTTTGCCGTCAGCGTAGGCGTTCACCGCGGTGAGCCGTCCGCACGGCCGCCCTCGGCGGGTGATGATCACCTCCTCGCCCTGGTCCATCTCCCGCAGTATCCGGGTGAGGTGGGCCCTCGCTTCGCTGATGCTGTAGGTGAGCATGCTCATCAGGCCTCAGTACCGGCGCGGGTTTCCTCCTCCGGCACGCTGGAGAAGTTGGTGATGGTCACATCACCGATGGGGAACGACGCGGTAATGCGCAGCTCACCGCCGATGGATTCAATATAGGAACGCAGGCTCGAGATGTACATGTCGGTCCGCTGTTCCAGCTTCGCCACCGCGGGCTGGTTCACCCGCAGACGGTCCGCCAGGTCCTGCTGGGTGAGGGCCATGGCCTGACGCAGCTCGCGCAGCGGCATTTCCGCCAGCAGCTCGGCCTTCTTCGCTTCCACCCGCCGCCGGCGCTCCGGCGTGAAGTCCTCGGTCAATTCCTGAAATTGATGTCGTCCGCTCATGGGATGATGCCTTCCTCCCGCAACTCGTTGAGATGGTCGTCGTACAGCCGGTCAGCAATGGGTACGTACTCCTGGTAGAACCGGTCATTGCCGGTCTTGGTCCCTCCAATCAGCAGGATCGATGCTCGCCTGGGATCAAAGGCATAGAAGGTGCGCAGCGGCTCACCCCCGCTCTGCGTCCTGAGCTCTCTCATGTGGCTGTGCCGGGAAGTCACTATCCCTGAAGAGTGGGGATACGGCAACGTGGGTCCGCGGTCCATCAGCAGTTCCACGGTGGCTGCCAGGTCCTCCTGCTGTTCTTCACTAAGGGTGTCCCACCACTCCCTGAACTGGTCGGTGTACTCCACCTGCCACGACATGAACCCATTATATTCCTGTTACGGAATAATGCCAAAATGACCCCGCCTTTACCGCATCTGCCATTCCTGGCGAACTGTATTTGAAAGGCGCTGAAAGTCGTGCCACTCACCCGCTGCATCGTTCCGTCCAACCTGTTGGGGCTGACGCGATGCGTCGGGCACGTATCATTCCATCAGGAACCCGCCGCACATCGCTTCGGACGACAAGGGCGGTGTGTCATGAGTCGCAAGCACGAAGATCCCGCACCGCCCTGAGCGCGGCGTAAAGGAGCAGACCCAATGCAATCGGAATATCTACATCCGCAACACCACGATAACGGAAACGCCGACGAGGATCGGGCCACCGCCGTCCTGCTGACCCGCGGCGGTATCGACGGAGTATCCGCCTTCGTGCTGCGCCACTGGCGTCCCGGGACCAACCCGCCGGAGCCGGTGTTCGTCACCTGGCTGCTGGACGTCGGCCGCTTCTGCCTGACGGTGAAGTACGGCCACTGCTCCCTGCAGGATGGACAGTGGCACGTCGACACCGGGTCGGGCCCTCGGATCACGGCGTCGCCGCTGGAACAGGCCCGGGTCGAGGCGCTGTCGATCAGGGAGATCCTGCAGGAGCGCCTGAACCGCCCGATAACCGTTGCGCCGGCCCTGGCCTTATTCGATATGGACCCCGACCGGCGCATCGAGCGTCTGGCCCGCCGAAGCCGTGTTCCGCTGCTCTGGGACCTGGAGGGCTGCACCGGACAGCTGGCCGATGCCGCGGCCGGAGGCCGACTCTGCCAGCCACTGGAGCGGTGGCAGGTGCTGGCGGAGATATCGGCGCTCATGGAGGGCATCGATACGGCCGGCGCGGTCCCATCCCGAAAGCCCCAGTTGGGCTTCCGGTCCGCATCGGCATCGTAGGATGCACCTCATCGCCATGATCGCAGTGGTCCGATTTCAGCGGACAACCGCCAGCCGATCAGAACGCCGACCGCTGTCCCTTACTGGACGGCGCGTGGACGTCGCACCACGAGGTCGGGATTCTCCTGGACGTAATCCGCCAGGTTCTCCATCCCCAGTTCCATCTTGCGGGAGGGCCGGATGGACGGGGTCTGGTCGATGAAGTACTCCGTGCCCACCTCCACAGCGCCGCCCAGCGTGTAGCCCTGGACCACCCAGTCGGGCGGGGGCTCGCAGAAGGCGCCGTCCACACACTGGAGGACCTGGCCGGCGATGCAATGCTTGCGGCGGAACATCTCCAGGGCGCGGTTGGCGGCGCGGCGCTTTTCATAGCGTTCCGGGCGCCGTTCCATGGACCTGATGACCCCGTCGGGGTCCCGCTGGTAGTGCCAGACGTGGAAGTGAGTATCGGCCATGTCGCCCCCCCAGCAATGCCTCAGGGTACAATTGTACCCGGCAGCTCCTTGCGATGGAAACGGCTTGCCATAATGGATGTTGGGCGAACCAACGCGAGTGCCGTTAAACCCAGAAGCACAGGAACGCTTGCTTAGCCACCCCGGCACGACACGCCCCCTATCGGTGGACTGGGGATAAGGAAGCTGCGGGATACTGCTGCCGGGTGGAAGCAGACGATACTCGACCACGGTCTCCTCTTCAGTGAGATCTTCCCGGCTGTCACTGTCTATCCGGTAGGTGGAGCGCCGCAACAGCAACGGCGCGTCTTCCACAAACTCCCGCTCCCACCGGGTCTTCCTCGAATCGGACCAACCTTCATAAATCAGTGTGGCTCTCCCGTTCAGTTCGCCGATGCCCTTGAGCTCAAAATCAGGGTTGGATGCCAGGTTCTGCGGCGAATTCCAAATCCAATCGATCCACTCTGCCGGAGAACCCCACCGGACGTTCATTTCCATCGTCTCTCCGCTGGACACGTACGTGGTCGTATATTTTCCATCTATTGCTTGCGTATATTGAAGCAACCTGCCGTCCTGGTCGCGCACCGTCACCACGTTCAGTTCGCCCTGATCACCCGTGTCGGGCTGCCACCAGTTCTCGATGATCACTCGATGCGGCGGGTCGCTGGCGCCGGGAATTATCCGGTCCATCCGGTAGTCCTCGATCTTGAAGTAAAGAATGCGCCCGTCGGCCAGCCCATCCAGCAAGACCTGCTCATTACGGTCGGCAGGAGACAACGACTCGCCGGCGATGTTCGTTCCGTTCTCCAGAAAGTGGAGCGTGCCACCCCAAATCGCGACACCCGTCAGCAGGGTTAGAGCTACTACGGCGGAAATACGTGCCGAGTTCATCATGACCAGCCAGGCTGTCGCATATGGGTAATTTAGCTGACCGTCGTTCCTGAGAGAGCATAATCTCAGGGACCGACCTCGGTGGTTTCGTGGCGAACATCCAGCAAATTGCACGCTTGGGGCTCCCGTCTTTTCAGGAGTGAAGGGGTTGCAACGTCATATGCGATCGCCCGGTCGTCGAATGCGATTCGGAAGTTGTTGGGGTGGTTGTGCGTTGGCATCTATTGGGTGCTCTTGGTTCTGGGGTCGCTTTTGTGTTTCCAAACCATCGTCCAGATGCACGGGAGCGCTTGCTGGCTCTTTCAGCACACCGCGACAGTCATCATTTCGGTGGATTGGGGTTTATTCGGAGTCGTTGGCTTCCCTGACAACAGGTTGCTGGGCGCCTCGCACCAGGACTTCGGTCACGACGAAATTGCCAATTTGCACCGGTATGCCCCGGGCATCGTCCGCCAAAACTAAGGTGCCCTTTCCGACTGGGATCTTCCAGCCGGAAGCAGGTTCCGTGCAGTCGTCGTCGAAGCAGACCTTGGTGGTGGTAGCCACCTTCTCAGCTGGCTTCCCATGAATGCTTTCGAGGACCGCAATGGGAATTGGCATCAAGCCGCCCCGAGGTATTCTGACCACCCCTTTCGGAATCGTCTCGGTGGAAGTCCGGCCAGTTATTGCGTTGTATTCCGCATAGACGCGCCCGTCCAACTTCTGATAGCTGCCGGCATTGTTGAAAGTCCCCACGCTAACCACGATATCGTCGGCCTCGATCACCTCCTCAATCCACGATGTCCGCGAATTGTAGGTCAATTGACGGACCTCTCCGATAGACCTACCGCTTACCGCGGCCTCGACGTTGTATTTCATGATCAGCGGCGGCCAGTCGTTGGGTTCCGCCCGAGCCTGGTTTGCCCAGACAAGGATACCGATGGTCGCCCCACCGACGACCACGATGATGGCCAATGCGGTCCACCGGTTGAATTTCCCCATCAATTCTTGCAACAGTTTTCACTCCTCCTGCTCCGATGCGCGTATCACCCCATGCAAGGCCGGTGGGGAGAACCGGCAAGTTCCCAGTCAGAATTCACGCACCGGTTGTGTCCACTGTGCTTCAGCGCACCATGCGCCGTCGCCCCTCTGGACACGCCCTTCAGAACTTGGCGCAGGACCTCCACAGAGCGGCGTTGCGCCTTGGAGTCAGGGGCCGGATGTCAAACGACGACCGGCCGCGGTTGAGGGACCAGAGCGGGTGGGCCAGCATCTGCGCCAGGGTCGTCTCATGCACGAAAATCCCGTCGGCGGCCAGGATACGCGCAATTTCCTGGAGAACTGCGTCCGTGTCCGCCACCCGTTGGCAGGTCCCGAAATCGACAACCACGTCGAACGATACGTCGATGAACGGCATCCCGCGAGCATCATCTACCCAGATGTGCTCCCTCCCGTGATCATTCAACGTGATCCCGGCCGCATTTGTTCGACGTGATGAGGGGTAATTATTGCGAAACGCGCCTGATGTGTTTCATCCTGCGGTCGTGTTGGGTTGGCCGCGCTGTCGGCTCCGTCGCCGGCGTGGTCGGTTGCGGCGCTCTGCGGCGCCGGGATGTTGAAGGGAACGTTGAAGTTGGAGAAAGTGACGGTCCGCCAGGTTTCGTAGGCTTCGAGGTCGCCGTAAGCGGGGAAGATGCCGTAGATCGAATACTGGTGGATCAGACCGTCGTCCTTACCGATCCATGCGGTGAACCGTTCCTGGCCGGCGAGCACCTGGTTACGGGGCGCGCTGATGCCCCGGCGGACCTCCTCGGACAGCCGGTCAATGTCGCCCCAGATCTGTTCCGCTTTCCTTTCCATGTTGGTATGGGCGGTGATCTTGGTTACGTTGACGTTCTGGAACAATTCGTCTCCGATGACTGTCACAGCTTCCAGGTTACTGATCAGTTCCGCGTGGGCTTCGGAAGCGAGTTTGGGCAGCTCCAAGCCTGGTGTGCTGCCTCCCCATTCGTGCCATGGTTCGTTTGGCCCGTTCCGTTCGTATTGCTTATCGGGTAAGACCAGGTGTTCGACGTAACCCAGCGTAGTCTGAATCTTGAGATGGATGCCCTGGTCAGCGACCACGTGACCGGTCACGGTCGAGGCGAACACGGCCGGGTCGTCTTCGGTTTGCGGCGTCTGGCCGGACGAAATGACATAGGTATAGGTCCTGAAGACGGTTTGCTTGGCGGCGGCGGACTTGAGGAGTTGGGATGCGTCTACCGGAGGATTGCTCCTGGCGCAGCCGGCTATCGCCAATGATGAAACGGCGGCAAGCGCGATGATAGCGGCTCCGATCAGGGCCTTTCTCGCAGCCATCATGCCCTGAAGTCTAACAAAATGGCGGATTTTGTTGTCGACGCCGGTTGCCTGGCACGACCATGATCGTACCAGGGGTGGAGGCAAGCTGCCGCTGCTGTGTCTCCGACTACTGAAGCTTTCTTGTTTTCCGGCGGACGCCGCCGTTCATGTGATGGTCGCGATCAACGCAGCCAACCTCGGGTCGCCCGGATCATAGCGACCGGGATGGCGATGACGCCGCTGAACGCGGCCAGCCAGGCAACTCCGCTCGCCAGGATTTCGGGCGCGAAGATCAAGACCAAAGCAATGCAACCGGTGATCAGACCCACGCTGGCCGTACCAGTAAACATACCCACGAGAATGCTGTCCCAGCGTCCACGGGAGCCATCTCCCCGGAAAACCGCGATGCCGACTGGTAGCAGGAATGCGAACCCAAAAACGACAATCAACGCAATGTACAACACGGCGCGATTGTGGCCTTCCCATCCCCAGAGCAACGGGGCGGCTCAATCATGCTCCAAATGGCGGGGTCCGGGCATTCTGAACTCCAATCCACCGAAAAGATGAGCGTGGCAGCGTGCTGAAGGGATGAAAAGGTGCTCCCACGCTTCGGGGATAATGGTTTTTGGACTCTCCACTAACCGGGTTTTTCAGGCCGCTGCCGGTGCGTTGAGGGGCGCGTCCGTAGGATTGTCCTCGGCATCGGGGAGAGGCACCAACTGATAGCCCAGTTGGGCGGCTCGGCGTTTAGCTGCGCGTAGCGCACGCTGCTGGTACTGACACTCGTAGTATTCAGCGCCGGCATCCACGTACTCCTGCCCGAAGCGCAGCATGGAATAGGGGTATGATCATACGCTGAGGCCGCAATGCCTCAAGGTCCCGGACCGTCGAAGGCGCGGGTCTACCGCTGGTTGTTTTGTGACTGCAATGGCTTTATCCGCTCCGGTATGGTAATTCGCACTGGGCCGCCGTCGGCCAGCAGCACCGAATCAGGCAGGCGGCCTGGATTCGGCATCAGTCCTTGCGTGAGGGCCGCGAAGTCGCATTCCACATCGTACGCATACGGGGCATTCAGCAGCCATGGTTCCCGTTCTGCCGCGTAGCGCCGCGGGTTTCGCCGCGGCTGGTAGGCCCATTGGCGCGCGGTAATGAACTCTTCCAGGCTGTCCGGCTCAGACGGCTTCCACAGCTCCGACGCCGTGGCCTTCATGTGTCCGTTGGGCCATTGGTATTCCACCTCATCCCATGTGCAGGAGTTGTCGGCCGAAATCGCCAGCTTGCGAAACGGCTCTCGCCAAAGTACTCGAGCGGCCATCGCGGTCAGGCGGTGCGCGATGTACTGTCTGATGAACAGCACGCCAGGAGGCCCGCCTTGTACAGGCTTCACATAGCTTCGAATGTTCACCTGCCGGAAGTTCCTCGGGCGTAGTGCGACGCCGGCGCACCGGTGATCCGACACCGTCAGGCCCACCAGGCTGACGTAAGCGCGGTCGTGCCAGCAGTGCGGAATCAGGCCCGGGGTAAGCAGCGGCTTGATTGCGTTGGGCTCCACAGCCCACGAGCAGATCAGCAGGTTGGACCATTGAAAGGAGATCGGATGTAGCATCATCGGTTCTCTTTGTTGCAATGCGTTGGGTGCAGCGCGAATCGCCTCGTCATGGCAGGCGAGGGGTCCCGCCGGCATCACACGTATGGGTCAGAGAGGACCGCCGCGCTGACCTTGCAAGACCCTGGTACGACCGGCGCACGCCGACCTGCCTGGGGGGTGCCTCACGCCATCGTAACAACCCTTTAGCACCGTCCCGGTCCGTAAGAAAAGGATCGTTCACGGTCAGCCTCTGAACGAAACAGGCGCTTGAACCTGTCGACCATCGGACGCAATAAGGGCTCCCTCCAATCTGCGTGTCCGAGCAACCTGGGCCTCGACTGCTCGAAAACCACCGCTTCTTGCGGAATCCCCAGATCGCCCACAACCCGTCGAGCGTCAACGATCAGGGACTCGTCCCTTAGCCCGAAGCGGATACGATTGCAGATTTCCAGCACAGCGCCGGTGGTCTCGACTTTGTACGATTAGGCAGCGTAAGCGAGGGCGTCGATCATCCTGCGGTACACTCCGCGCGGGAGTTTTATCAGTTCAGGGCTGGGCTCGGACGTGGCAAAAGTCTCCTGCTGTGCCCAGATGTGCCGTCGGACCAGGGCAATGGCGTCGGCGAAAGTGGGGTTGGTTTTGGCATACCATGCCGTGGTCCGTGGCGCTATGCCGCCCTGTTGTTCAATCAAGACATCCGCCGCCAGGGTCACCACGCTGAACAAACCAAAGAGTGCTGGGGTGGTTCTGGCGATGGCACGCTCGGACCACTGGCGCTGGGTTTCCATACCCAGGTGAGCCCGCAGTTCCTCAAAGGTCACCTCGACCTGCCACCGCAGCATATACCACTGCACGATCTGCAGGGGGTCGGCGTCGATGTCGGTGCACAGCAAAGCATGGGGTCCCAGGGATTCCTCAAGGTGCCTGATCACGACCCAGCGCAGGTGAACCGACGGGTAGCCGCCGCGGTACCACAACGCCACGCCTGAGGTCAGCTCGATCATGAGATCGGCGCCGTCGGATGTGGTGGCGCGGCAGGGGGTCCATGGGGTGGCGGGATCGTCCAGCACCGCCGTGGGGCTGGGCAGTCGCGCGCCCACCACGCGGGGCCGGCCGATCTGACCAGGCCGTCGCGGCGGCGCGGGCTGGTACAGGGATGCGTCTTTGCGCAGTTTGGTGATGACGACAATGGGCTTGGACATGCTCTGGCAGTGGAGCAGGAAGTCGCGCTTGGCGTAGCCGCCGTCGCCGACTACCACCAGGTCCCGATCCGGCAGCCACCGACGCAGGCAGTCCAGCATCTGCTGCGCGTAGTCGGTGAACCGCTTATGGCGACGACCCCTGAGCCAGTCATAGCGGTTCGAGGGCACCAGCGCGGTCAGGAACGGCAACGCCCAGTGGCGACCGGCCCACCCGATGCGCGTCAGCAACATCAGGCTGACCCATTGCAGTCCGGGAGTCATCACCACCTGATCGTCCGTGGAACGCACCGGGTCCCGGTACTTCCCCTTGGCCGCAATCTTTGGGCCCCAGCGTCGTTCCACCGTCTCGTCGATGCCAAACACCAGCGGCTCGTTGGACGCACCCAGGCGGCCAACCGCCAGCAGCAACAGCACCCGGCTCAGTTGCAGCGGCCGCCAGCGGGCCCGGTTGAGCACTTGGTGAAAGATGGCGAAGTCGCCGTTCTGACCAATCCCCAAGATGCTCAGCGCGGAGGACACTGTGCGCTTGCCGGGAGACAGGATCGCTCCCACCACCAGGAGTTCGGCTTTGCGCCAGGTCCTGCGGTCGAACAGATGCTCAAAGGGTAGCAGCAGGGTTACAATGACTGCGGGTAGGGTAGGCATGCTTGACCTCTTGTAGTGATTTGGTCAAGTTTACCCTGCCCTTATAACTTTTCTAGTTTTTGTACAAAGTCGAGCGAGCCGTAAACCGAGGAAATAGCGCGGACCGTCGTGGTCGCGGTTCCGTTGGTTGACCGGCGCCTCCAGCGCCACGTCAACCAACCGCCGGATGGTTGGTTCTTCATCGAGGGTGGCAAGTACCGTCATCTGGTCGTCATCATTCAGTATGTCGATGGCTGCAACCTTGCCCCGTATATCGAGCAGGTCCTTGCCGGATCTGGCCAACGGGTTGGTATCGGCTTCATATAACGTCGGCCGGCCCTGCTCCAATGTTGCCAACCGCAACTTCGGTGAGTAGCCCTTGACCGCATAGACCGGATTTCCCGGATTCAGGAAGGTGGCGTCGCCGTACTGGTAGCGATACTACGGGCTCACATACCCGTCGCCCTTGAAGGCGATACGGTAGAGCTCTGCGCCCAGGTGTTCCGTGGTGGCCCTGTTCAACCCCTGATTCGGGCCATGCGGTGGTAGGACAAAGAGCGGCGACTGCAATCGCCGTCTTTGTGTTTAAAGGGTTAGGTTCATTCATACCTCCTACCTGCTCAATCGGGCCAATTCTTCATGCCCTGCCCATGTAAATTGCTGGATGATGATTTCGCCCGTCCCAGTTCTGGGGTCGATGCCCGTGATGAAACCGGCGTCGTAGCAAAGCCGGACGTGGCTCATCGTAACGGCGTCATCAATGTCCGGGAATTGGGGATTGGGGATGTCAAAACCCTGCTGGTCATTAACCTCGACATATTCCAGTATCCGACGAATCAAATTGGGGTTACGTCTCATCTTTCGACCTCGCACGTGTACTCATTTCCCACACAGAATGATTACGCCGGGATGATTCCCTCGCGCTGGATGGGACATCTTGGTATTGACCGCCGCTCCATACCCCATGTGGGTGTAGTTGCCGAGAAAGAGCGTGTCCCAATCCGGCCACTCCATCCACCAGAATAGATGAGTAGCATAATCCTCATTGGCCGCTGCCCAGATTGTCGCATTGGGTAGATACAGCGCATCCGCCATTGCCAATGCCTCTTCGCGCGTTTTGCGAGGATTTGGGTCGGGATACCCGGTGGTCAAAACCATCGATTCCCTGCATTGCACTCCCTGGTCGAACAGCAACGGTTCCACCGATAGTCCACTGTTCCATGCGCCGCGCTCCGCATGAATTTGCGCCGCCATCTCCAGCCCCGTTTCGACTCCAAGAGGGAACTCGCTGACCGCGGCACGAATCGTATTGATGGCGTCATACAACTCGGCATGGACGCTGCTGGGAGTATCTGTCGGATTCTGTGTTGGTTCAGTTGTTGGAGTTAGCGTTGGTTCTACGGCTGCAATCGGCGTTGGTTCCAGTGCTACCGTTGGCGTCGCGGGAGTTGGCACGGACGTTGTTGCACTCACCGGACCAGCATCTGAAGGAGCGCGTTCACCGGAGGGCACATTTTGCATCTGAACCTCCGTTGCGACCCGCTGCGTTTGGAGCGTCGATTCAACTGCCGCGTTACCGCCGCCCGTCGCCGGCGCAGCCGGCGCACAGGCCAACGCCCATAGCAATATCGGAAACCACCAAATGGATGCGAGCTTCGCGTTGATCATCCCGACTCCCGAGAGATTTGCCCTTGAGGGTCATCGCCAATCGTGCCGCTACGGTCAGACTACAATGTCCCCAGCAGATGGGGGCTGGCGTTACCGTTCAAGCGGTGCATTTGAGAAATCGCTGAATCCAGATGCGTCGATCGTAGCCACGATTTTGCCGATGTCGCCATTGACGATATGTTCTTCAACCAGGGTCGGGAATGCTTCTCTGTCGTTTCGTGCAGCCCTAGCCCACTCCGCCACAGTTTCATCGGGTACTTCAACCACTTCGACCTCCGCCCCTCCCTGTAGGTAAATCCATCGCCGCTCCCTGCCCGGCATCAAGATGAAGTATTTGGGCATGATTACCTCGTAACCCTCTCTCCGATTGTCAGCAATCAGGGCAGGGATGCTACCATAGCCATCATCTACTACGCGATGGAACCGTCCCGGGCGTAAAACTCCGCTTCGCCCCGGCCGCTGCCGCCTTCCTGCTCGCAGCCACTGTCTTATCCGCGGGCTCGACCCATCTTCGGTAGGTCGCAACGGCAGCGGCGGTTGGTGCCGACTATTATGCCTGGTACCAAACCCTGGCCCTGGCTGGAGCAACCGGCGCTCCGGTTTGGGGTGTGGCGGCCGATTTCTTTTCGGTACGCCGGCTGATCACGGCTCTGGCGGCGCTTTCTCTGCCGGCCGCGGCATGGGTCTGGCTTTCTGATGACCCGGCAGGAGGCGCGCTTCTCCTGTCTTTGGTCCGCGGCGGCCTGATCAGCCTTCCTTGGGTGCTGGCGGCGGATCTCCTGCCCTACCGGCATTTCGCGAAGCTCGCTCTGGCCATCACCCTGCTGGGCACGTTGGGCGGACGGCTAGGCTCACTCTACCAGGGTGCGGCAATGGTTTGGGGATGTGGGTCATTCATCTGGATCGCCCAGGGCAATCGCGTCTTATCGTGTTCGGCATAACAAGCGATGCAAAGTATTAGTATCACAGATGTCGGCCACGGTTTATTACCGTTTGAGCGCCGATGCCAGCCTCGATTACCGTCGAAATGGGCGGTCGCAAAGCTCACCACCTGCATTTTCGAGTAACGAGATACCTTTTCCTGTCAGCGCCAGCTGTTATTCCGCCAAACTCAATTTAGACGCGATTGCCCTGCTGGATCGCCCTCGTGGAGAGCCTTGCGTTGGCGGCGGTGGTATCCTTCCGGCCGACTGATGGAGGGATTGGCGGCTGGGCATGGTGGTGGAGCAGTCGGTCACAGTGCGAAGGTCGGAGGTGACGGTGAAACGGTCGGGGCAAGTACAGTTTTCAGCTGTACGGGCGATCTCCGACACCTGCCGCTACGCCCGATTTTGAGGGTGTCTCCGACGTCAGAGCCCAGTATCCTGGGTGGGAGCGCCACCATGATGCGTCTTTCTTGTATCCATGTCCTGGGCTGTCCCGCGTCAACTTTACTCAGGTGACGGGGCTTTGATACTCTCGGCTGGATAGAGGGAGTGTCCCCGCTGCGTAGTTTGTTGACAACTTGGACAATTGGTGGGCGGGCAGAGTCCGTTTCCCGAATGGAGTTGGTGCCTTGAATTTGATCAAAAAGCTGTTCGGAGCGCCCGCTGAGTTCCGATCGGCAGACGCTTACTTCGACAGGGGCGTAGCCCACGCCAGCAGACGGAAGTACGACTGGGCAATCGCAGACTTCGATGCGGCTATCGACATTGATTCAGATCATGGCATGGCATATCTCAGGCGTGGCCTTGCGTACGCTGCCAAAGATCAGTACGGACAAGCCATTGCCGATTTCAATGTCGGTATCCGTCTCAACCCGACCAGCCATTCCGCCTACCGGTACCGGGGCATTGCTTATTCCGCCTTGAAAGAGTACGGGCTGGCCATAGCCGATTTCAGTTCTGCCATCCAACTTAACCCACAGGATGAAGACTCTTATCGAAATCGGGGCGAAGCTTACAGCGCCCTCGGAGAGCAGGAGCGGGCTATAGCCGACCTCAACTTGGCGCTCCGTCTCGATCCTGATGACTGGTATGCCCGGATATTATTGGACGAGGGTCGCGAACGACAGCGCAACCTCGTTCAGACGACCGGAGCCGCTGAGTCATACTTCGATTGGGGCTGCGATAACCTCTGGAACGGGAATTATGGTCAGGCGATTTCGGATTTTACCGCTGCCATCAGGCTTCATCCTCAACACGCGGCTTCCTATGGCAATCGAGGTCTCGTTTATGCCCGCGCAGGGGAATTTGACCTGGCGATTGCCGATTTCACCGCGGTCATCACTCTGATTCCGGCAGATCCCTGTGCCCGCCTCAACCGGGGACGCGCTTACGAACACCTCGAGGAATACGGCCGGGCCATTTCCGATTACAACTCTGCAATCCAATTGGCTCCCGATTACGCCGACGCGTATTTCAACCGTGGTAACTTATTCGTGCGCATAGGGGAGTTTGAGCGAGCTATTGCAGATTACGATGCCGCCATCCACCTCAACCCGGAGGATGCTGCCGCCTACCGCAATCGGGACCTGGCCCGCGCCGACAGAGGGCGATTTGACCGAGCCGTGGCCAGCTATGATGTTGACGCCCGGGATAACCCACAGGATGCCATCTCTCACGTCAATCGGGGTCTCGATCACTTTCACGATGGCGCATACCAGTTGGCCATTAGAAGCTATGACGCAGCCATTCGCCTGGATCCGGGAATGTATCTGGCATACCTCAGTCGGGGTATTGCCTGGCTATGCCAACGGGAATACCAACAAGCCATTGCGGACTTCGGCGCCGCCCTTCGCCTCAATCCCGACGATGGCAAGATTCACCTCAACCGAGGAAATGCGTACCGGAGCATATGTGAGTACGACCGTGCCATCGCGGACTTCGGCGCTGCCATCAGTCTTGATCCTGACGATGCCGAAGCCTTCCTCAACAGGGGTCTCACATACGCGTACAAAATGGAGTATGACAACGCGGTCGCAGATTACGACACAGTCATTCGCCTGAAACCGGGAAACGCTCTAGCGTACCGCGGCCGGAGCGCGGCTTACCAGGCCCAAGGCGAGGTTCACCTGGCCAGCGCTGATCTCGAAATGGCCCGTCAGTTGGAGAGCAGTTTTTAGCAGGACTCCCCACCAATCGAGATCGTCACCCGGCAATCGGCACGCTGGAAGGCGCGTGCGTAGTGTGATCTCGAGTTTAGGACAAGTGCGCCCGTTGGTACCCCAGTCGGGCCGCGCTCCGCTTATCGGGTCGATTCCGGTAGGGGGCAGAATCGTACGATAAGGGGAATGGCGTCGGTTGAGTGTGCGGTAGACGGTTGGTCTTGATACGGAGAAGAACTCGGCGAGATCGCTGACGGAATACTCGCCGGTGGCATGCATGCGGCAGAGTTCCCGCTGCTATCGGTCGGACAGTTTGGGCTGCTTGCCGCGCCATTTGCCCCTGGCGCGGGCGATGGCCATGCCCTCGCGGGTGCGAATGCGGATGAGATCGACCCCGAACTCGGCGAAGGTGGCGAGGATATTGAAGAACATCTTGCCGATGGGATCGTCCGGGTCGTAGAGCGTCCGGTCGAGGGCGAGACTCACGCCTCGTCCCTGAAGCTGATCAGCGATGGCGAGGGCATCCGGAACGGACTTGGCGGTCGGTGGGATAGCGCGCGTATCCGATGAGGGTTGCCGTCATGGGGGAAGTGTACGAATAGGGTCCGCATCCGCAATGGTTTCCGTACCATTCATATGAGACGCTGCTGGCTCCGGCTGGGCGGAGGTCGGAGCGGTGGGCTGGGCCGTCCGCTGGACGCTCCCCTTACGGACGGCGCCGCGCTTGACGGTCGAGCCCCAAGCTCCTGGCCCACATCTCACTGCTTGGGTGAGGCCAGATCCTGCTCACCGGCGAATACCGGCGGCCAAAACGCCGATAGCGACCTTAGCGTACGATTCTGCCTACTACCAGAATCGACCCAGAGAGCCTCATGATAGATAGAAGGTGTCTTGCCCCGTTGAGACCATCCGAGACCCACGGATGCAAGAGGAACCCCCACCGAAGCGTTCCCTGACGCGGTCGAATACTCGCTGGAACCCACTCCATAAACTTCTTACGGGGAGACCATTGCAGATCAGGCTGACGCTGCGGAACATCAGCGGTCAACCGGTAGCCCAAGATTAGCCGGTGACCGATGGTCGTGATGCTGGCGTTCGGCCTCGGCGCCTTGTGCATGGCTCACGGCGTGCCGTACCATTGAGAATATGCTGCTCACCATCTCCACCACGCATCGCCCTGCAACGGACCTCGGCTACCTGCTGCACAAGAACCCCGGGCGATTCCAGTCGTTCACGCTGCCCTTCGGCCGGGCCGACGTGTTCTATCCGGTGGCGGAGGCGGAGCGCTGCACCGCCGCCCTGCTGCTGGATATCGACCCGGTGGGTCTGGTGCGTTCCAAAGCCGGCGCGTCCAACTCCGCCGGCTGGCTGCAGCAGTACGTAAACGACCGCCCCTACGTCGCATCGTCCTACCTCAGCGTGGCGATCGCCTCGGTGTTCAACAGCGCCCTGGCCGGCAACAGCAGGGAACGGCCGGAATTGGCAAAACAGGCGATCCCCCTGGAAGCCCAACTGCCCACGCTGCCGTCGCGGGAGGGAGCCGGGCTGATACGCCAGCTGTTTGAACCCTTGGGCTACGCGGTTGAGATCCAGGAACACCCGCTGGATGTCGACTTCCCCGAGTGGGGCGCCAGCCCATGCTTCGGCGTGAGCCTCAAGGGAACGGTCAGGCTGCAGGACCTGTTGGCGCACCTGTACGTGCTGCTGCCGGTGCTCGATGACGCCAAGCACTACTGGGTGGGCGACGACGAGGTCGAGAAGCTGCTGCGGTTCGGCGCGGGATGGCTGGGCGACCATCCACACCAGGAATTGATCTCCACCCGATACCTCAAGCGCCAGCGCAGCCTGGTGCGCCAGGCGCTGTCCCAACTGTCCGATGACGGCCATGCCGACCCCGATGCTGCCGGCGAACGCCACCAGCAAGATGAGGAGCGGCTTGAAAGTCCTCTCCGATTGGGAGAACAGCGTATCCAGGCGGTGCTCGCCGCCCTGCGGGAGGTCGGCGCGACCACGGTGCTGGACCTGGGATGCGGGGAAGGCAACCTGTTGCGCGAGCTGCTCGGAGAACCAGCGTTTCGCTCCATCACCGGCGTGGACGTGTCGCACCGCGCGCTGGAAACGGCCCACGCCCGCCTGCGCCTGGACACCCTGCCCGCCGCGCAGAGGGAGAGGATTACGCTGCTCCACGGATCGCTCACCTATCAGGACCGGCGGTTGGCTGGTTACGACGCGGCCGTGGGCATGGAGGTCATCGAGCATATCGACCCGCCCCGGCTGGAAGCGTTCGAGGCCGTCGTGTTCGGCGAGGCGCAACCCGGCGCGGTGATCATCACCACGCCCAACTCCGAATACAACGCGCTGTTTGAAAACCTGCCGCCCGGCGAGTTCCGGCACCGGGACCACCGCTTCGAGTGGACCCGTCAGGAATTTCACGCCTGGGCCGGTGGAGTGGCGGAACGACGACGCTACGACGTGCGTTTCCAGGACATCGGCCCCGAGCATCCCACCCACGGCGCACCGACACAGATGGGGGTCTTCACCCGATGAACCTGGAGATCCCCGAACTGTGCCTGGTCGCGCTGGTCGGGCCGTCGGGCTCGGGCAAGTCCACCTTTGCGGCCCGGCACTTTAAACCCACCGAGGTAGTGTCTTCCGACGTCTGTCGCGCCATGGTGTCCGACGATCCCAATGATCAGGCAGCGACACCCGATGCCTTCGCGCTGCTGAATTTCATCGCCTCCACCCGCCTGCGCGCCGGACGCCTCACGGTGGTCGATGCCACCAGCGTGCAGCCCCAGGCCCGCAAATCGCTGGTCGAACTGGCCCGCGAGCACGACTGCCTTCCGGTGGCCATCGTGTTGAACATGCCGGAGTCCATTTGTTTGGCCCGCAACCGGGGACGCGACGACCGCAACTTTGGCGATCACGTCGTGCGCCGGCAGGCGCAGCAGTTGCGCCGTTCCATGCGGGGACTGCGACGCGAGGGATTCCGTTACATCTACGTGCTCGATTCTCCCGAAGACGTGGAAGCGGCCAGCATCGCGCGGGTGCCGTCGTGGACCAACCGTCAGCACGAGACGGGGCCTTTCGACATCATCGGCGACGTACACGGCTGTTTTGATGAACTGGTCGCGCTGCTGGAAAGCCTGGGATACCGGATCAAACCTCCAAACGCCGAGGGCAATGGTTACGCGGTGGCCCACCCGGAGGGACGCAAGGCCGTCTTCGTCGGCGACCTGGTGGACCGCGGCCCCGGCGTCGTCAACGTGCTGAAGCTGGTGATGTCAATGGTGGCGAATGGCACGGCGCTGTGCGTCGCCGGCAACCACGAATCCAAGCTGGTCCGCAAGCTGAAGGGGCGAAACGTGCAGGTGTCGCACGGTCTCGCTGAGTCCCTGGCGCAGCTGCAGCTAGAACCGCCGGAATTCCAGCAGCAGGCCACCCAGTTCATGGACGGCCTGATCAGTCATTACGTCCTGGACGACGGCAACCTCGTGGTGGCCCACGCGGGGATGAAAGAAGAGTACCAGGGGCGGGCGTCCGGACGGGTCCGGGACTTCTGCCTGTACGGCGAAACCACCGGCGAGACGGACGAATGGGGCCTTCCCGTACGCGCCGACTGGGCCGCCGGCTATCGCGGGAACGCCACGGTGGTTTATGGACACACTCCGGTGGCGGAACCAACGTGGTTGAACCGCACCATCAACGTTGATACCGGCTGCGTCTTCGGTGGCCGGCTCACCGCGCTGCGCTATCCCGAGAACGAGCTGGTGTCGGTTCCGGCGGCGCGGGTCTATTACGAGCCGGTGCGACCCCTTAGCGGTGATACCGAGGACGCAGGCCGGGTTACCGCAACGAATGACCGGGCCGCCAACCTGCTGGACATCGACGACGTGATGGGCAAACGCGTGGTGTCAACCCGGCTCCGGGGCAATGTCACCGTCCGGGAGGAGCAAGCTGCCGCGGCCCTGGAAGTGATGAGCCGGTTCGCCCTGGATCCCCGGTGGCTGGTGTACCTGCCGCCCACGATCTCCCCTTGTGAAACCAGCAAGCTGCCCGACCTTCTGGAACACCCCGCCGATGTTTTCAACTACTACCGCAACAATGATGTCTCCAGCGTCATCTGCCAGGAGAAGCACATGGGGTCGCGCGCCGTCGTGGTGGTGGGCCGTGACGCCGAAGCCATCGAGCGGCGTTTCGGCATCGCCAGCGACAGCGCCGGCACCTGCTACACCCGAACGGGGCGCAGGTTCTTCGAAGACCTCGCACTCGAAGCACAGTTCCTGGAACGGGTCCGCGGGGCCTGCACCGCATCCGGCCTTTGGGAAGAACTGGGGACCGACTGGGTGGTGTTGGACTGCGAGCTGATGCCGTGGTCGATTAAGGCCCAGGAGTTGTTGGTGGAGCAATACGCGCCGGTGGGCGCGTCAGCGAGTGCCGGCCTGTCGGCGGCCCAAACGCTGTTGCGGCAGGCGGCGGAGCGGGGAGTTGACACGGGCGAATCCTCGGCATCAATCGACGAGCGGCTCCGCGTGGCGCAACTGTATCGTGATGCCTACGCCCGGTACTGCTGGCCGGTAGCCTCGCTGGATGACGTCAAGCTCGCGCCGTTCCATCTGCTGGCCCGCGAGGGAGCGGTCCATTCCGACAGGGACCACCTCTGGCACCTGGACATGGCCGCGCGCCTGCGACGGGCTGACCCCGAGTTGTTCCGCGAGACCGACCATCGGGTCGTGAACCTGGGCAGCGGCGATGAGGATGACGCCGTGCGCTGGTGGGAGGAGCTCACCGGCATCGGCGGGGAGGGCATGGTGGTCAAACCCACGAATTTCATCGCCACCGGCCAGAGGGGTTTGGTGCAGCCCGCGATGAAGTGCCGGGGCAGCGAGTACCTGCGCATCATCTACGGTCCCGAGTACACATTGACCGGCAACCTGGAGCGGCTGCGGAGTCGCGGCCTTTCCGCCAAGCGGTCGCTGGCTCTGCGGGAGTTTGCGCTGGGCCTGGAGGGCCTGCAGCGGTTCGTTGATCGGGAGCCGCTCTACCGCGTCCACGAGTGTGCGTTTGCTGTGCTCGCCCTGGAAAGCGAGCCCGTTGACCCGAGACTGTAAATCGCCCGCGCCCAGTTGCGGCAACTCCGAGCAGTCACCCACGACTGGAGAGGATCAGCTTTGCTGATCGAAAACCATGCCAGACCTACCGACACGTACCCTGGGCCGCACCGGCCTGAACGTCACCACCCTGGGATTCGGCGCGCTTGAGTTGCGGGGGATGGTGGCGGGTGTGGGCCGGCCATTGTCGCCAAGTCAACCCGCCGAAATCCTGAACGCCGTGCTCAATGCCGGCGTCAACTATATCGACATCGCCGTCGACTACGGGGAGGCGGAGGAGCACATCGGACGGCACATTTCACAACGACGGTCCGAGTTTTACCTGGCCAGCAAATGTGGATGTCCTCTGGATAACGCCGGGTTCCGGCCGGAGGAGCGCACCAGGTTCGGCGTTCCCCTGCCGCGATTCCACGACTACAGCAGGGTCAGCATCGTCGACGCCTGCCACCAGAGCCTCAGGCGGATGCGGACCGACTATCTCGACATTGTCCAGTTTCACTTCAGTCCGGCCCGGGAGGTTCTGGAACAGGAAGACGCCATCGAAACGCTTGAGGGACTGCGCCGTGAGGGCAAGATCCGCTACCTTGGTTGTTCCTCGATCCTGCCCAACATCTTTGACCACATGGAGATGGGCGTATTCGACGTATTGCAGGTCCCCTATTCGATCCTGCAGCCGGAACATTCCGAGGTGATCGCGCAGGCAGCCTCGGCAGGACTGGGCGTTGTCATCCGGGGCGGCGTTGCGCGTGGAGAACCGGGCGCAGGCCACGGGTCTGCCTCGGTGTGGGACCGATGGGAGCAGGCCGAACTGGACGACCTGCTGGAGGGAATGACCGCCACCGAGTTTCTGCTCCGCGCCACCATCTCCAACCCGCACGCACACACCACAATCGTAGGCACCCTCAATCCCGCTCACCTGCACGAGAACGTTGACGCGGCGCGCAAAGGCCCATTGCCGGCTGACGTACTGGAGGAGGCCCAACATCGCCTGGAGTCCGTTCCGGACGGCCAGTAATCCGCCATCGCACAGGCGATCTTCAGGTGCCTATCAACCTTCCGCTCCCGGTCCTGCGATTGCCGCTCGCGTCGGGCTATCGCGCTGGGTGCAGCCATTTGTGGATGGCCGCCAGTAAAGGGGTAATGGCCACTCCAGCGCATGACTCAGCAAGGAGCGCTCTTGGGTTGTGCTGGACGCAGTCGCAGCTCCCGGAGCGTTGCGTCGTCGAACGGGTTGTCGCCGGACTCCAGCGCGCTGATCCACGACTCCCGGCTGGGACCGTAGTTGGTACGGCAGGTCGGTTTCGCCGAGGCATCCACCCAATCCAGAAAGACCCTGAAGTCTGCGACAGCTTCATTAGCCGAACCCATCACTCCGTAAACCAGCCCGCGGCTGTCCCGCGCACGCCCGTCCGGCTCCCGCTCCAAAGCTAGGTGACAGTAGGGCAGCGCCTCCTCCGGCCGACGCTGTACGGCCAGTTGCCAGCACAGCGCGTTGTTGATTACCGGATTTCGGGGATCCCTTTCCAGTGCCGCCCTCAGGTCGGAGTTGGAGAGCTCCCACTCCTGTGCCTTCGAGTGCAACAGCGCTCGGTTGTAATACCCGAGTGGATTGTCGGGCGCCAAGTCTATGGCTTTGGTGAAGTCGGCCATGGCCTGTTCAACGTCCCCCTCTCCACCCCTCTGCAGCAAGGCATTGCCCCGGTTCACCCACGCCGTCGTCAGGTCAGGGTCTATTTTGATCGAGCGTTCCAGGTCCTCGAAAGCCATGTCGAGGTCGCCGTCGTGACCCCGTTCCAGGTAAACCGCCGCCCGATTAACGAACACGCCCGGCCCCTCCTCACCAGCGTCGATGGCCCGTTCCAGATCGTCCAACGCCCGGTCCAGGTCTCCGGGCCGATCCCTGGCTATGTAGGCCGCCGCCCGGTTGAAGTATGGGGCCGCTAGCAGCCTGTCCGAGAAACAATGTTCTATCCGTAAATCGTTACAATATCGAGCACTATAGTTGAATACTGAACGATATAATGAACGCTATAGTGCTTTAATCTGCGTTTTAAGACGTAAATCGTCGGACGTTCTTAATCCTCGGACAGGCTCCTAGGTTGGGAGCCAGTTCCGACGCCCGGGTCAGGTCGGCGATGGCCAGGTCCTCGTCGCCCGGTCGCCCGCGTTCCAGGTAGGCCAGACCGCGACTGCCGTAGGTGTCGGCGGACCGTGGCTGCACCGACAGAACCTCGGTGAACCGCCAGATGGCCTCGTCCAGGTCGGCGTACTCGCCGCCCAAATAAGCCTGCCCCAGCCGGTAGCGCAGATTGGCGAGGCCCGCCGGATCCGCAGGCGGGTGCTCCAGCACCTGGTACAGCACGGTCTTGGCCGGTTCATACTCGCCCCGCTGCAGGTAGACCTGGCTGAGCGTCAGCAGGGCCACGGAACGCACCTCGGCAGTAAGGTCGATGTTGATGGCCGTGGGCAACTCGGACGGCGATGTGGCGATTTCCACAACCTGAGGGCCGAGGGACTCGTTCTCGGTGGGCGTTGACGTCAGGTTGGCCAGCACCCTACCGCTGTCGTATTCCCCCCAGATCACGATCGCCGCGCCCGACTGGTCAGCGGCCATCAATGCCGCCCGGTGCCCCGGGACGGTTTCCGTCCAATCGTCGATTCTGATGCCTCCAAGTCCGGCGGCGGCAATCTCGCGGTCTATGCTGTCCCGGAGGCGACCCCGGATGTTAAACCCGGCCTGCCCGGCCGTGTAGTTGGCGAAAGGGGCGATCACAATCAGCGCCTCGCCCGCTTCGGCTACAGGATGGTCCGGCTCACCCGAAAAATCGGTCGGAGCCTCTCCGGCTGGCGCCACGGGATGGTCGGGCTCGCCGGAAAAATCAATCAGCGCCAGTCCCACCGCGACACCAGCCACCACCGCCACCACTGCAGCCGACGCAGCGATCCAGAGTCTCCGGCGTGTGGGGGCAGGAACCGGAGCCGTATCAGGAACGGCTGGTGATACGGGCGTTGCGCTGGGGGCCGGTTCCGCGAGCAATGCTTCGGGCGGAGGCGCTTCCGGCTCGAAATCCGCCGCGATCAACAGCTCGTCCCGCTCTTCAGGCGTGAGCCTCAGCTCCTCGGCGCAACGGAGGACATCCTCGCGGTAGCGCGGCCTGGCGGTGAGGCCCTCCTTCCAGCGGATCAGGGTCGCGCGGCTCACCCCGACGCGCCGGGCGAGGTCGGAATCGCTTATGCCCGACCGGCTGATATGGGAGGTGAGAAGTTCCCCGAAATCTGGCAAAAGATACAATCCTGTCGCACAAAACGGGCCGAGTGTTACACATCTGTCGTTCGGTGTACAGGCAGTGGACACCTAACCTTGACGTCGCCAAACCAAATTCAAAGGAGGTGATGAGATGAACCGAATAATGTCAAAGGCAATCGTTCCACTGGCCATCGTGCTGACTTTAGGCGTAATGGCCTGCGGCGGCAGCGAGGAGGCCACCGCACCCGCCGCACCCGCGGCTGCCCCCCAAGCCGCCCAGTCCGCCCCCGCCGCCACGTCACTTCCAGTGCCCGCGCACCCTGCCAGCGCAGCCGCGCAGCCGACGCCGGCAATGGCGGCCTCGGAACGACCCCAAGCCGAAGGCTTCAACAACATCGGCGGCTCCGCTACCGTCAACGACAAGCCCTACGACCTGACCTTCTTCCAGCACTACGGCGTCAACCCGTTCATCGACACCGAGGACGACCAACTCTCCACCTTTGCCATCGACGTGGACACCGCCTCGTACACCATTGCCCGGAGGTTCCTGGACGATGGGCACCTGCCCGACCAGAACTCCATACGGGTGGAGGAGTTCGTCAACTACTTCGATCAAGGCTACGAGGCTCCCACCGATGACGCCTTTGCCATCCACGTCGACGGCTCGCCGTCGCCATTCGGCAACGGCAATCACTGGCTGATGCGCGTCGGGCTGCAGGGGAAAGAACTCCTCGATGAGCAGCGGCAGGACGCGACGCTGGTGTTCACCATCGACGTGTCCGGCTCCATGGAGCGCGAAGACCGGCTGGGCCTCGTGCAGCAGTCGCTCCGGCTCCTGGTGGACGAACTGCGCTCCGACGACAAGGTTGCCATCGTGACCTACGGCGACTTTGGCTCCGTGCTGCTCGAAGCCACCGAAGCCAGGGAACGCGGCAAGATCCTGCAGGCCATCGACCTCCCTGCAGCCGGGCGGTTCGACGTACGTCGAGGACGGCCTGAAGGTCGCCTACAAGCTGGCGGTGGACGAAGTGCAATCCGATCGCATCACTCGCGTCATGGTGCTCTCCGACGGCGTCGGCAACGTCGGCAACACCGGCCACGAATCGCTCTTGCGCCAGGTCCAGGAATACGTTGACCAGGGCGTGACCCTCACCACCGTGGGCTTCGGCATGGGCAACTACAACGACATCCTGATGGAGCAGTTGGCCAACGATGGCGATGGCTCCTACTACTACGTCGACACCCTCTCGGAGGCTCGCCGCATATTCGTTGAGAACCTGACCGGAACCCTGCAGGTCATCGCCAGGGACGCCAAGGTGCAGGTCGAGTTCAACCCCGAGGTTGTCAGCCGCTACCGGCTCCTGGGCTACGAGAACCGGGACGTGGCCGACGATGACTTTCGCAATGACGCGGTGGACGCCGGCGAGATCGGCGCCGGACACAGCGTAACCGCCCTCTATGAGCTGAAACTGCGCGAAGGCGCCGAAGGCGTCGTCGGGACGGTTTACATGCGCTACGAGGACGTCGGATTCAACGAGGTGGTCGAAATCAATCAGGCGTTCCAGCGCGGCGATCTGGCTGCGACCTTTGAAGAGACCGCTCCTACGTTCCAACTGTCGGCGGTGGTTGCCGAATTCGCCGAGGTCCTGCGCGGGAGCTATTGGGCTCGTGAGGGCAGCCTCCAGGCCGTGTCGGGAGAGGCGCGCCGCGTACAACTGCTGCTCCCGGAATCGACTGCCGTATCCGATTTCACCAGCCTGGCGGTTCAAGCGGTCGGTCTCGAGGCTGACGCCCCCGGCAGCTGACGACCGGATTGGCAGTCGGAATAACGCGCGAACCTGTTGATGGAGGGAAAGCAACTGCCTGCGAGCGGACTACGGTGTCGATAGCCTCGAAACGACCGGCATCCGAGATGCCGAATTCTAGAGCAGCGAGGCGGCCATCCGTATCCTTCGGCGACGTCCAGCACCTTGGCCCCGGGGGCCGGCGTACTGGACGTCGCCCGCCCCATATACTCAGATTCGCTATCCAAAACAGCTCCTACGCGATCGCTGAGCAGCGAACCGAGCCAGTACGAATCGCCGAAGGTTGGTCCATGCATTGGGCGTGGCACGCGGAGACAACCTTTTGGCTGCGGGCGTTGGACGCCGCGTGTGTGCGGATGTCCGACTACCACGGACGCGAGGATCGTCCAAACCCCAGCGGCAAGCCGCAGCGGACGTTTCCACCGTATCGCCCGCCCGATGACGGTCGCGGGATCTCGTGCTCAGGAAGTACGAACCGGGCGAAGATCCGTCGGATATTTTGGTGCTTCTCGAGGAGGCACTCAGGGAAGAGATGCTCCCCGTGCAGGAACGTCGCCGGGAAAACGATATTCCGAGTGGTGGTGTTCCAGACGAGACCCGCGGCGATGGCAACGCGCGTGTTCAGGATGCTCGCACCTACCCACTTTCATCACGGGGATAGTCCCTATCGACGTTTCTCCTGGAGCGGAAGCTCTCGCCGCGGATGTTGAGCGCGCGACTGTGGAGCACCAGCCGGTCCAGCACGGCTGACGTGATCACGCCCTCGCCCAGCATTCGCCGCGCGCTCCGAAGCCTTTGTTGGGAATGTGGACGATGCTGCCGGTTTCGCAGCAGACCGATCCCAAAGTAAAGGGGCGATGGCTCACTCCCGGTCGCAGGACCACATGACCCTTTCGTCCACGACCGGGACCTCGAGAGCGAGGCGCAACTTCTGTGGCGGTTACAATGGCGGGCATGTCGCAGTCCATCCGGCATCCCGACGTCAAACTTGGCCTCCTTCTGGTGACGGCCGCTCTCCTCCTGGATATGGGATCATCGGACGGGTCCTGGATTTCGACTGTTTTCGAGCAACTCCCCCGTACGGCCAGAGCGCACGGTTTGCTCGGACTCGTGGTTGGCCTCGGGAGTTCTTTCGTGGTGCTGGCAGCCATCTGGGTGGACCGCCGCCCTCCCCACGGAATGATGGCAGCCGGCGCCGGAATCCTCACCCTTGGGCTCGTCCTGGCAACTATCTCCCGGAGCTTCTGGCCGGCGGCGGCCGGCTTGTTCCTGGTGGGAGCCGGTGGGTCCGCCTTCGCCTCCCTGATCTTCTGCGCGATCGTCGTGAAGGGTTACGCCCGGTTCAAGGGAACTCTTATTGGGGCCCTCAGCCTGGTGTTCGCGGCCAATCCAGGAGCCGGAACAATCCGCAATTGGGATTTTGACATCCCCATCGGGTGGTTCGCGCTCGTGCTGGTCCTTATAGGCGGGATAGTCCTCTACATATTTCTCCCCCGGTGGTTCAGAGGCAACTATCAGCCAGGCCCGACGCTCAGGGAGACCTTCGCTGTTCCGGGCGTCAAAGCCCGCTTCGCTTCGGCGGCCGCCGTCTACCTGCTCGCAGCCACTGTCTTAGCCGCGGGCTCGACCTATCTTCGGTGGGTTACGGCGGCGGCGCAAGCAGCGGTTGGCGCCGACTATGATGCGTGGTACCAAGCCATGGCCCTGGCTGGAGGAATCGGCGCCCTGGTTTGGGGCGTGGCGGCCGATTTCTTTCCAGTACGCTGGCTGATCATAGCTCTGGCGGCGCTTGCTCTGCCGGCCGCGGCATGGGTTTGGCTGTCTGATGACCCGGTGGGAGGCGCGCTGCTCCTGTCATTGGTCCGGGGCGGCCTGATCAGCCTCCCCTGGGTGCTGACGGCGGATCTTCTGCCCAGGCCGCATTTCGCGAAACTCGCTGTGGCCATAGCCATGCTGGGCATTTTGGGCAGTTCGTTGGGTTCGCTCTACCAGGGTGGGGCAATGGTTGCTTGGGGAGCGGGATCGCTCATCTGGATCGCCCTCATTGAAAGCATTGCGCTGGCGGCGGCGGTGGTCGCGTGGCCGCCGACTGACGGGGGGATTGGCAGCCGGATACGGTGGTGGAACAAGCCGCCGCGGTGCCAAAACCAGAGGCTACAATGAGGCGGCCGAGAGCAAGAGTGGTTGCCGGATATACGGGCGATGGGCAACACCGATGGCCAGGCCCGACCGTGAGCATGTCTGCGGCAGCGGCGCGGTATCCCGACCGGACAGACCACCATGATGCGTCTTTCGCAGATCCGCGTCCTCGGCCCACCTGATGCTCATACCGAGGCAATGGACTGGCTACAGCGATGATGTTCACTCTATGCGCGGTCAATGAGATCAAGCTACTGGCTTTTTACTCCTTTTTCGCCATCGCGTTTCTTACCGGTCCGGCGACCGGGTTGGCAGTCTGTTGGTCACGCGGATGGGTCCAGAAACTGAGAGGCGTGGCAGTTGGCTCCGCCGTGGGGACGCTGGCGGTGGTGGCCTTGGCCTTTATGGTTGACGCCACGGGCAGGGACCTGGTGCCAGTGTCCGGCGAAATCAACCGGTATACAATTCCCTGCGGGCCGCCGGACCTGTCCGGTAATGTCACCCTGGGTTGGATGATGCTGTACGCGGTGCAGGTGGCGGCGATAATCTTGACCACGAAATTCGCCACTACCTCCCTGTTGTCCCTCATCTCAATGGCTGCGCAGTTCGCGATGCGGTTGAAACGGAACCCGCGTCAGCGGTTCGGTCCGGAATGAAGCTCCAGATCTGGCCGGTGGTAACGGCTTTGCTCCTGTTTGCAGGCCTTGCCGGTTGCGGGGAGGAAATCCCGGCGACCGTTTCTTCGACGACGCAGGCGCCGACTGAGGCAGCCTTGACTACCCCCGTCCTTCCATCTCCAACGGCGGCGGCGGAACTGCACTCGGACAAGGACCGGTCTGTTCCATCCGTGGGACCTGCGGATCTGGGCGAGCTGGTGCGGGGAAACAACGCTTTCGTGTTCGACCTGTATCACGCCCTGAGCGGTCGTGAAGGCAACCTGTTCTATTCCCCCTTCAGCATTTCCCAAGCCCTGGCCATGACCTCCGCCGGAGCCCGGGGCGAGACCCAGCGCCAGATGGAGACCACGCTTCACCACAGGCTCCCGCAAAGCAGCCTTCATCCCGCGTTCAACGCCCTGGACCGAACTCTGGCCTCGAGGGGCCAGGCGCCTGGGGGCGCGCCCAACGACGCGGGCGAAGGCGGTCAGCATTTCCGCCTGAACATCGCCAACGCAATCTGGGGTCAGGACGGCAATCATTTCCTGCCGGATTTTCTCGCCGTGCTGACCGAAAACTACGAGGCCGGGATGATGGCCGTGGACTTCGTGGCGGCACCGGAGGAGTCTCGGGTCAGGATCAACGACTGGGTCGCTGAAGAAACCGAAGGCAAGATCAAGGATCTTCTGCCGCCGGGGATCATAGACGAATCCACGCGGTTAGTACTGACCAACGCCATCTATTTCAACGCCTCGTGGCTCTGGCAGTTCAACCCGAGGGATACCGAGGTGCGTCCGTTTAATCTGGCCGGAGGCGGAACGGTGGCAGTCCCGATGATGACGGAGACCACCAAGGAATTCTACGGTTACGCCCGGGGTGACGGTTACCAGGCGGTTGATCTGCCGTACTCCTGGGGAGAGCTGTCCATGACGATCCTGCTGCCCGACGAGGGTAAGCTGGGAGAGTTTGAAGACTCGCTGAACTCGGAAATGCTCGGCCGGATCGTTGATGACATCGAAATTGACTACGTCACCCTTACGATGCCGTTGTTCGAGTTCGAGTCGGAGTTCAGCCTGGACAAGACGCTGGCGGGGATGGGGATGGCCGACGCCTTCGCCAACGGCGCCGATTTTTCAGGCATGACCGGTTCCAGGGACCTGTGGATCTCACGAGTGGTCCACAAGGCGTTCGTTTCAGTGGACGAAGAGGGGACGGAGGCGGCGGCCGCCACCGCCGTAGTCATCGATGACTCAGGTCCCGTCAAAGAACCCATTCCGGTGACGGTCGACCGGCCCTTCATCTTCCTCATTCGCGACACCGGCACCGGTACGATCCTGTTCCTGGGCCGCGTGTCTAATCCCAACCCGGCATGAACGGCCGAGGAATGTGAACGGCGAAACCCTGACCAGTCCTCCGCATGAATCTGGCTGCCCCGTTGGTCTGTGGCGGCGGGTTCCCTCTTCTGTGTCCGTTGGCGGGCAATGCGTAAGGGCGCCCTGAGTTTGGCTATTTTCTGCCACAGCTCCGTGTCTCGATCATCACCGTCGGTGGCGTGGCCTGAAGTCAGGTCCGGCGCCGGGTTTGCCGTTGCGGAGGCGTATTGAGCAACAGGATAACAGTTTTTCTCATCGTGGCTGGTGTGGTGGTCATCGTGGCCGGTGTTGGCGCGGTCGCCAGATGGTGGAGCCTGTCCGGCAGTGTGAGTGATTGGTGGGTTAGCGTAGAGGCAGACACACTGGTGCGTGCTTCTGACCATATCGTCATCGCCCGGTACATGGATGAGGAGATCCATCCCATACCGGACACGTCGGCAGCAGGCGCGACGTTGCCAGCTTCCCTGGTCATTCACCGACGGTTCGAGGTGGTCGAAACGCTGAAAGGCAGCTTCGCGCGGGGCGATGTCGCGTACCTGGCTTGGCACGTCCATTATTACAAACCAAGGCTGAAAGATGAGGATCCGGAATTCACACCGTGGGAGGAGATTTCCCTTTCGCCCGGCGAAAACTATGTTCTCTTTTTGAGCCGTTATCATGGGAGGCGAGCGGAATCCATGGATGTCGGGATCCGGCTTTGGAGAACCCCCAAGGGTTTGGAGGTGGCGCAGACCGACTCCGAGGGCAGGCTCGCGTTCCAGACCACCCGGTATTACCAGGCCGCGCTCGAAGACATGGGGCTAAAGCCCGTCCCGGGCACCGGTGGGGCACCCTTTGAGCTCACGGTGGAGGAGATCGAAGTGCTGGTGGCCTCTCAGATGATCGACCCGGGGTAGCGGTCGTCTTGCCTGGAGCCCGTGGGCGCATTCAGCACGATCCCGCGGTTGCCGAGTGGGATTGGGAAGGCCGCGACGCCGGAACGTGCGCCGCTCGAACTTTGGCAACCAACTACGGGACTTACGATAGACTCGTGAAGGGACGGATCCTGCATCGGTGAGGCCATTCGAATTGCATCAGGCTAACCGCCGCAGACCACCGGTAACTGGGGAATCGGCGCGCTCCGTTTCCCATGTCCAGTTGGGCAGTCTTCTACCGTTCACGGCCGTCGTGTTGACGGTCTGTGTCCTCGCGTTCGCCGGGTGTACAACCGAAACGCCGCCGGTCGCGTCTCCCGTGTCGAGTCCCCGATCAAGCAGCGTCGAGGAGGCAAAACATCATCGTACCGGGACAGCCTGGCCCGGGTCCACCGAGGAAGAGCCCAGCGTCGCCAGATAGGCCAGCGCGTCATCGAGCCCGTCAACGTCGAACTCGCTCCACAGGCCCGGGGCGTCTTCGTCGCCGGGTCTCCTATTGCGCGGCGTAGACTGATTGCATTTCACGGATTATTAGGCAAAGGCCCCTGCGAAACAGGGGCCTTGTGTTGCCTCGGTTCGTCTGTCGAGAAACTACTTGTCGAACACGGGCAGCGGGTTCCCAGGCTCGACGATCATGTACAGCACCGCACCCTCAAGGTCGGCAATTGTCACCTCCCCGGTGGCCTCGTCGCAGACCCAGCGAGTCACGTTCCCATCGGCGTCCTCGTCGTAACAGAAAACGGCCGCTTCGTCGCTCTCCGTCTTTTCGACCGTGCCGTCCTCCGACATGGAATAGATCACCCACTTGTCGTCCGGCGCCATCTCTATGCGCCCGTCGGGTATCAGCAGGCCCTCCCGTTTCACGTCCCGAACTTCGGAGAGTAAATCGCGCACGTCGTCCAGGGTGGTCGAATGGTGGGTACTCTCAGGCAGCGAGATTTCAGCCTGGGCCATCACACCCTCGGTGTAGCTCAACCACAGGCCTTTTGCATGGGCGTGAGCCACGGCCTCGCCCTCTGCCCTGACGTGGGCGCGCAGATTCGCGATGGACAGCGACAATTTGGCCTTGCGGGGGTATACCTCGTTCCAGTAGGTGTCCTCCCCAACGGATTGGATATAGCCCTTGTTGTAATCGCTGTAGTCTCCGTCGTCGTAGACCTTCTTGGCCAATTCCTTGTTCTCCGTGACCTGCTCATCGGTCGCGGTGAACCCCAGTTCCACCGCCTTCTCGAACAGAGCCCGGTCCTCGATCAGCCTGGAGAGGGAGGAGGTCTCGACGCCCCACTTGACGCTGATGGCATACAGGTCTGCCAGGTACTTGGTGGGAAACCCGGTATCGGGAATGGTCCCGTCCAGTTCACGCTTTGCGAGACCATCCATGTGAGCCGAGTGGAGTTTCTGTTCCTTCAGGTCCGCCAGGGAGACGGACGACTCCCCGATCTTGGCGATCAGGATGTCCGAGTCTGATGCGTCGGACGTACTGGTCGCCATCCGGCCGGCCTGGAAGTCGCTGCTTTGGAAGTCTCCCGCCCGCACGAGCAAGCCTTGAGCAACGAAAGCGGCGGCTCCGATCGTTGCGGCTGCGAGAATGGCCAGAATGACCATCTTCGGCTTCAGTCTGATAGTTGTCATTTGCTAGGGCGACCATCCCTGGTCCAAGATCAGGCAGGGACATAAGCTGCTGCGCCTGGGCGACCGCTACACCGCCCAGCGCCTGGACGCCGCCTGTCAGCGGGCCCTGGACGTCGATCTCATCGACGTGTACCGCGTGGAGAACATCCTGGTCCAGGCTCTGGAAGAGGAGACCACGCCCCAACTGCCTCTGCCCCTGCCAACCGGCCGCTTCGCTCGGCCCGGGTCCGTCTTCGCCCAAAGCGACCCGTACCGCCGGAAGTCGGCCTGAGGAGATTATACCCATGACACGCATCACCGAACTCACACCCCTGCTCAAGCAACTCCGCCTGGGCCAAATGGCCGCCACCCTGCCCGAGCGCATCGCCCTGGCCCGAAGGGAACAGCTGGACTACGCCTCCTTCCTGGAGATCGTCCTCAGTGACGAGGTAAATCGCCGCGCCCACCGCCGCATCGAAGTCCGCCTCAATGGCGCCGGTTTCGAGGAGACCTGCCGGCTCGAGGACTTCGACTGGTCGGCGTCCATCACCCTGGATCGTCGCCTGCTGGACGCCGTCTTCTCATTGGAGTTTCTGGACAAGCACGAGAACGTCCTCCTGGTGGGACCGGCCGGCGTCGGGAAGAGCTTCCTGGCTCAGGCCCTGGGCTACTCCGCCGTCCGCGCCGGCCACACCGTCCGCGCCGGCCACACCGTCCGCTTCAGCCACGCCGACGACTTCTTCAGAGCCATGGCCCAGGCCCGGGTCGACAACTCGGTGGACCGCGCCTTCCGGTCTTTCCTCACCCCCGACCTGCTCATCCTCGATGACCTGGGCCTCCACCGGCTCACCGCCCAACAGTCGGCGGACCTGTATGAACTCATCCTCAATCGCCACCGGTCCTCCAGCTTCATCATCACCAGCAACCGGTCCATCGAAGAATGGCTCAGCCTCTTCGATGACCCCATCCTCGGGAACAGCGCTTTGGACCGCCTGGCCAATGCCAGCTACCAGATCGTCATCGAGGGCGCCAGCTACCGGGAACGGCTGTCCCCACACCGCACCCTGCTCAACAACGAAGGAGGTGATTGACCGGCACACAACAACCTGATATTTGTCTAATAGCTCCGCTCCCAGGGTGATCAAAGACCGTGAAAATCTCGGTCAATGACGGTGAAAATTCACATGCACCTTGTGTCACGGATCTTGAACCCGTCAGTGATCGACGACACGTGGCCGTGTCCCTCGGTGGTCGGTAAGACGGTTGAGGAGGTCCATGAGCCGTTTTTCCGGTACTCGAGCTTCTTGCTTGGACCTTGTCGGACGTGTCTCCGGGCAAATGGTTGCCCGCTCCCAAACACGCGGGTAGGATCTGTAGACAAACCCAACATATTCATTGTGCGATGGCTTCCGCGGCGCACAGATGGGCGGGAGGACGAGCGCCCGCTCCGTCATTGAGTGCCAACCACGCTGGGACAGAACCTACGGGGCGGAGACGGCGGCGAATCTCTCCCGCACCGCCCAGTATGGTCCCGAGCAGGCCGGCGTTATCTCGGCAAGCCCGCCGTGCTCCCTGGCCTCCCCATAAGTGAGGTTGAAGGCGTCGAACTCAACCTCATCTCCCACGCGGGCGACGACCCTTCCGGTCGCGTCGGCTATCCCGACGACCCCGTCTTCCATGACCAGAGTGAAGTCGTGCGGCCAGATGAGCAGCGGGGATATTCCGGCGTAGGTCCGTTCCTTGACTCGAATGACGTCGTCGGCCACCTGCAGGCATTTCCCATACAGGACCAGCTTCCCAGCGAAAATCTCAGTGCCTTCCGCAGGCCTCACAATTCCATCCTGCTTGGGGAAGTAGACCTCGACGTCCGGCAGGGTTTTCATCTTGTTGGCCCGCCACGCCGGCCCCGAACACTCCCCGCTGCCCCGATTGAAATAGCCTCCACCGCCGGCGATTTCATTTCCTACCTCCGCGACGACGCGGCCCGCGCCGCTTCGAATTTGCACCACGCCCTGATGGACATGGGGCGTGAACCCAGCGGGCCAGATTATGGTGGGCCAGCGCGGTCTGGTAGGGCTGTCCTTCAAGCAAAGGCAATGCCCGTCCAAAATGAGCTCTTCCACGCCAGCCGCACTCGCCAGCGCTCGGTGGCGTGAGATCATGGTCCTTGACCGCAGAAACACGACGTCTGGATCTGACAAGCGCAGTTCGGTTACCTCGTTCTTCGGATCGAAGGCGCTCACCTCGTCGCCCGCCAGGAAATAGGGGTCTGCGCAGTCCTTCGACAGTCCGGTTACCAACTCCCTCTCCGCAGCCTGCTCAAAGGTGAGGGCGGCGCGGCTGAGCCTGATGTGGTCCCCCACGCGCGCAACGACCTGACCAAGTTCGTCCACTACTCGCACCGTCCCGGGCTCGGTCGCAAACGCGAACCCGTTTGGCCAGATGAGCAACCAGGAACCTGGATCATTGGCGTCTTGGCTCGGGGAAACTTCCGCCCGAAGACATCCTTCCCTCAGGACCAGTTGCGCGGCGAAGTACTCCCCACCGCTGTCCGTCTCCAGTGGTGCGTCGTGACGCGGGAAAGCCACCGCAGAGGCCGGTTTGTCGTTTATTGGCAGAGTGTCGGAACTTGGGGATAGATTTGCGGTCGCCTGATCCGGTGCGCGGTCGTTGCCACATCCGGCCATCATACCTATCAGGATAATCACGGCAACCAGAATACAACCGCTTGGCCAGATACGGGCAGGCAGCCGGAAGGACCCCAAATGTTCTCCAATGTTGCACGGCGCCAAGCTTCTCATGCCATTCATCTTACCAACCCTTCAGAGCAGAATTCTGCGACGGCACACGACGGGAGTAACGCAGTTGATTGATGAGCTTGTATGCGACAACCATGCCGTACTCGTGATGCGCGGGCGCGATTGTCCCACGCTCGCCAATGGCTGCGTCTCACGACCGATGCGACTGGCCACACCAAAACGTGCGTGTCGTTGACGGGAAGGTAAGGGTGCGCGGCTCGTACGACTGCAGTCGGGCACGTCGACGGAAACGCCGCCGCCGCCGTTTTGCTGGGTGGCGTGATCTCCGGCGACACAGGAGTTGACCGTATCGTGGTACGGGGAAGATTTCAGCGAGCAGGTCATTTGGAGACGGCGCTGGTCAACGCCGCCCGCCTGGGATCATTTGTAGGGTATCGCTGCCTCGTCGACATATGCGTCAGTCCCGATCACTTCACCGGTACGTGCGTCCAACCCGAAAGTGATGTTGTCGTACGTCTCCCCGCCCGAACCGGGCAAGGTCAACTTCACGGCGCCTCGAAACGCCACGACCCACACCTCCTGGTCTGGGGCGCCAATAAGCGGGCTCACTGGAGGGCAACACGGCCCCGTCTCATTGGACGAAGTGAACAGATACTGCTCCAGAGTCGTCAGCTCGGCGAACACGCTGGTCGGCTCACCGACCAGACCGGCGATCCTGGCCTGGGCCAAACCCTTGGCCTTCGCCTCCTCAGCCGTCAGTAAGTCGCCCGGTCCCGGATTGGTTTGCAGCGCATCGGACACGATGGTTGCCGCCTCGGGATCCGTCATGATGCCACGGGACAGCTCGCCAGTTTCCGGTCGGAACACCCGCACGACCGACGTCCCGTCAGCAAGCCGGATGCCGAGGAAGTAGCGTGGCCCGTCACGGTCGCGGCTACTGTGACTCACCGGCGCTTCGAGCACCATGTCGACGAAGCGCTCCACAGCCATTTTGTCATCCATCGTGCCCAGGATGCTCATTTCGTTATCGTCATTGAGGATGTCGATGGCCGTAACCTTGCCCCGAATATCGAGCAGGTCCCCGCCGGTTCTGGCCAACGGGTTGGTGTCGGCTTCATACAACGTCGGCCGGCCCTGCTCCAGCGTGGCTAACCGGAACTTCGGTGAGTAGCCCTTGACCTCATAGATCGGCGTTCCGGGATTCAGGAAGGTCGCGTCGCCGTCCTGGTAACGATACCCAGAGCCCACATACCCCTCGCCCCGGAAGGCAACCCGATAGAGCTCTGGGCCCAGGTGTTCCATCGTGAGATCGTCGATATCTGCGCGAGTGAATCTCCCGACCAGGTACCACCGTCTCACGTAATGAATGTCGTCGAATTGCACCATGGGAACCCAGGTGATGGTGTGCCCTTTGGGTCGCGCGTCCTCGCCGTTGGTGAGACCCTCGAGGATACGGGCCATGGCATCCCCATCGTTGAGGACCTCGTCCAAGCGACTGGGACCATCTGCCTGTCCATCGTGGCGATGCACCACCACGCCGTCGGCGTCCAGAATTGCTTGAGAGCCGGAGGGGACGTGCGTCACATAGGCAACTTTCTCCGACATCTCCGGCGTCAATCCTTCCACGAAGGCGACCACCACTCCGGATCCCAGGTCAAGCCTGTAGGATACGGAGGCAGTTTCCCGTATGCTCCAGCTGGGGGGTGACAGACCAGGTGATGCGGTAGGAGCGCCGTCGGATGGCATCCCAACGCAGGCGGTCAGCGCGAGGATTGCCACTCCAAGCGATAGGGCTTTCACAACCGATTTCATGCCGTGAACCTCGTCGTAGGGGATGCAGATCTCCGTCGAACGATGACGGCGAACCAGGCCAGGGTCAACGCCGTCGCCCGTGTGGGCAGGCACACCGCCCCGACCGTGGACGGGCCCATATCATGGCGGTCAAATGCCACAACTCCAGCCGGCCGCGCCGCGATGGTCGGATCGAAGATCCAGGTGACTCCAACCCACACCGTCGGAAAGGCCGGGAAGCCCAAGGTCGCCTTGCCGGATCAGTGTTGTCCCACCGCAACCGTTCATCGGCGGCGCGGCCCTCATAGCCGGTGATGGGCAACTCCGACGGAAAAGCAGTTTAGCAGTCATCCCCAGCCATGCACGACACGGCAACGGGCGTTGCTATGAATGTTTACATCATCCCGGGCACGATCAGACATCCCGGCGCAACATCGGCCGACACCGCGCGGCGGGCAACAGCGACGATGCTATAATCCGCCGCGCCCCGAGGTTCGCCTACCATGCCTTTCATTCCTCTGCACGCAGGTCCGGCTTTCCTGGTCAAGATCTTCGCCCCTCGCTGGGTGAGCCTGCCGGTCTTCGGCGTTGCCAACGTGTTGATCGACGCCGAAGTCCTCTACCATCGGTTCGCAGGAAATTCCCCAGACCACCGCCACCTGCACAGTTTTGTTGAGGCAATGCGCGAAAATGCGTCCACTATTTTTGCCGGTTCACCTCCTCGGCCGCGGCAGTCTCGCCGCGTTGCTGTGCAGCATCGGTCCGGTAGCTGGGGACGTCAAACTCCAGGATGACGGAGTGGTGGACGACCCGGTCGATAGCCGCGGCGGTGGCCATGGGGTTGGCGAAGATGCGTTCCCACTCGGAGAAGACCAGGTTGGACGTGATGCCCAGGGACCTGCGCTCGTAGCGTTCGGCGATGAGGGTGAAGAGGACCTCGGACTCCTCGGCCCCCTGGGGCAGGTAGCCGAGGTCGTCCAGGAGCAGGAAGTCGAAGTTGTCCAGCTTGCGCAGTTGTCTGGGCAGGTCGAAGTCGCGCTTGGCGGCCAGCAGGTCCTGCACCAGGCGGTAGGCTGGCGCGAAGAGGACGGAGTGGCCAGTTTCCACCAGGCGGTGTCCCAGAGCGCAGAGCGCGTGGGTCTTGCCGGTGCCGGGCAAACCGAAGGCCAGCACGTTGACGCCGTGATCCACGAAACTGCCTTGGGCCAGGTGGTCCAGTTGCTGCCGTAGAGCGAGCGGCATCCGGTGATGCTCGAAGGTCTCCCAAGTCTTGCCCGAGGGGAGCCGGGACGCCTGACGCAGCCGGTTGATGCGCCGGTGGCGCGATCCTCGGCCTCCTGCTCCAGCACCTCCAGGAAGGTGGACAGGGCGTCGCCGTGGCCAGCCTCGGTGAAACGGGCCACCGACTGGGTGCCCATGGTGGGCAGCTTGAATTCGCGACAGAGCAGGCCGATGCGCTCCTGCATGACCCTGGTGTCGGTGTCCATCATGCGCACACCCCCGCCGTAGCCAGGCTGACGGTGAGCAGGCGGTCGTAGATCTTCAGGTCCGGCTTTCCGGACAGGACCAGCGCCGGAGCCTGGGGCGGTTTGGGCTCGGCCAGTTCCCGCACCTCGCCGTAGTCAAAGGGCTGACCGGCCTCCAGCAGCAGCGACAGGGCGCTGTCCACATTGGCCTCCATGGTCTGCGCCGCCAGGTGCAGGATGCGCACGTACTCCACGTCGGCGCGCTCACCACGCCACTGCTTGAGCGCGTCGTAGGTGAGCCGGAAGTGCAGGGTGGGAAACAGCTGCTCCCGGAACCGGTACCGGGCAAAAGCGCCCGGCTTGCGCACCAGGGAATTGATGACGTGGCGGTAGTTGACGTTTACTTCCCCATCACCGCGCACCCGTGCCATGCGCTCTACAAAGTGGCCCTTGTAGTACACTTCCAGGTGATCGGAATAGAGGCGGATCTGTACCACCTTGCCAATGAGCCGGGACGGGACGCTGTAGCTGCGTCCCGCCACCTGGATCGTACTCTACCGGCGCACCTTGGACTGGTAGTTGGCGTATTCCGGCATGGGAGCTGGCGGTAGGGGCCTCAGACAAGCCATTTCCTGCTCCAGCTTCCCCTTCACCAGGCGATTGCGCTTCTCCACCATCTCCCGTACGAAACCGGCATAGTCATCGGCGGTGTGGAAATCGCGACTGCCGCGGAGGATGAGGGCCTGGTCCACGGCATCCTTCAAACGGTAGTGGGCGTGCTCGGCGACGCCGTTTTCATGGCTCTTGCCAGGATTGATGCGGGTGGAGCGGACACCGTAGTGATCCAGCAGCGCGGCGTAATTGGCGTTAAGTGCCCGGCCGCGGCTGCGTTTCATCTCGTGGGTGGCAGCGGAGGTATTGTCGGAACGCACCACCTCCGGTACGCCGCCCAGGGCCCAGAGTGCATTCTGCATTCCCTGCTTGAGGGCCAGGAAGGTCTCGCCGGCGGTGACCTCGGCGTAGCGCCAGCCCGAGTGGCTGAGGATCAGCTGGAACAGCAGGTGAGGATAGGGCTGTCCGGCGACGGTCACCCCCAGGGCGCTGCCGTGGGTGAAGTCGAACTGGGCTTCCCGTCCCGGTGGATGCTCCTGGGGGAAGTACACCTCCTGGTCCGGACCATTCAGCGCCCGCCAGTCCTGTAATCGTCGTTGCAGGGTCCGGAGCTGGGAGGCGCTGAACCGACCGGGATGCTGCTCCTCCAACCACTCGATAATCGTCGTTGCCTTCAGCTTGCCCTTGAGGTCGTCTCGCAGCAGGGGCTCAATCTCCTCCTCCCACACCCCGTCGAAGGGATCGGGCCGGGTCCGCCACCAGCGCTCCTCCTTCGTCTCCGACGGCAACAGGCCGTCTTGCCACTTGCGCGCCAACCGCACGCACATCCCGGCCATCGCGGCCGCCGTCTCCTGGGTTTTTCCTTCCATAAGTTTCTGCCTCAGTAGTCTGACTTGTCGGTCTTTGATCAAAATCCGGCACCTCCGTGCCGGACGATTTACACCATCCCAACCGGCAAGAATAGTCAGCGCAAGAGGCATTCCTTATTGTCGTCTATCAGCTACCGGAAAGCTGGGGTGGCGCCGCGAGGTTCCAGGTGTGGCTTCCGCGCCGCCTCTGGTCGTAGATGGCGTGGTATACGTCAGCGGCGAGTTTTGGGACGAGCACACCCCCAGGGCAGGGGTCGTGTTTGCCCTCGATGCCTCCAGTGGGGACGAGCTGTGGAGGTACGACATCCCCCGCGGATCGTGGAACGAATTGTGGGCCGACCCGGTTCTGGCCAATGGTATGGTGTACGTCGGCTCTTTCAACGGCCGAATGCATGCCCTTGATGCCCTCACCGGGGAACTGCGTTGGAGCTACATGACAGGTGACGTGATCCGCTGGCCGGCGGTCGTGGTCCAGGACACGGTGTACTTCGGCTCGAAGGATCACTACGTCTACGCCCTGGATGCATTCACGGGCGCCCTGCACTGGCGTTACGAGACCGCGGGGGAGTTGTGGGTCGGGCCAGTCGTTGCGGACGGCTTGGTGTACCAGGGTCCCGGCGACCCACACCTCCACATATTTGAGCCAAGCCATCGCCCTTATGCAAACCCGAGCCTTGGTCACCGAGACCGGATCCACCGCCAATGGGACGGCAACGTAATCCTACGAGGACAGCGTCGCCCAGCTGCTCAGCGACCCAGCACAGGCCAAGCTCGCTGAACGGCAGATGACGAACACCGTGACACTCTAGCGACCTTCGATGTTCGGCATGAGGTCCGGAAACTGCTCCCGCTATCGTTGTACCTGGATCTACAACTCCAGCCGGCCACCCATTCCCAGAAACATCGAATGGCTCAGCATACACAACACAAGCCATGCGCTTATTCTCCATAGCCAATGCGACTGGTAAAATAGGAGCGAGGAAAAATGCTTAACAGACTTCGATCTGCCATAGGCGGTGGCAAAAGTTTGCTCTTCTTAGCAGTAGCCGGGCTGCTGCTTGGCAGCAGTTTGGGGGTCGCCTACGGCATGGGCGCGTATCCCTCCAGCACCTCGTGGAGTGAGGGAATATTGACCATGACCTCGGATGAAGCAGCGGACCTGAAGGACGCTTTCGACGAACAGCAAGCAACTTGGGGCTACGTCAGCCAGTACGGACGGACCGGAAGAATCACCTCGTTTAACACGGACACCGACACCTTCAGTGTTCAAACGCCTAAAGGTGTCCTGACAGTTACGGTAGGAGATAATACCCACGTGTACCGAGCTGAAGACTCCTCCACCGAGGACGTGGAAGACCTCACTTTCAACGACCTAGCCGTTGGAACCTTGATTATCGTGGACGGCGAGACCGGTACCCAAAAAGGCGCCACCGCTGCCAAGATTGAAGTGATCAAGGAAGGCGACAAAGGATATAACATCAGGCCCGCTGATGGGGATGAAGGACCCCGGCTGGTACCCTTGTTCCCCTAGTATTACAACGACGCATTTGGGATGCGACGCTTGCCGCTGGCCCATTTCCTCCGTAATGTACATCGGACAACTACCCATCAGTCCTTGCGCAACGAAGCTTTCCCGAAACGGCGCGTTAAACCCCAATCCACCGAAGAGGTGATTGTCGCGGGGTGCTGAAGGGGTAAGAAAGTGCTCCTTTGCTTCGGGGATAATGGTTTGTGAGACAGCAAACCGACCCGAAACAAGGAGCACCCAACGGATGCTGCCACCTGAGCGTCCTGACCAGGTCACCGTCGCCTTTGATGACCACCGCCTGGTGGCCAATGCCGGGCTGATCCTTCCGGTCACTTTGGCGCAGCACTTGGGTTTGCGTGAACTCGTCGACAACCACGTTGACCTGGGAGATGCGCCGGGTCGGGCGAATGCAGGAGACAAGCTGCTGACCCTGGTGGCGTCGGCATTGGCCGGTGGCGACTGCATTGACGACGCTGATGCGCTGCGCGCTGGCGGGACCGAGCAGGCGCTGGGCTGCGTGGTCAAGGCGCCATCCACGCTGGGGACCTTCCTGAGAAGCTTCCGGTGGGGCCATGTCCGCCAGCTGGATCGGGCGAGCCGAGAGGCGCTGGCCCGAGGCTGGGCCGCTGGCGCCAGGCCTGGCGATGATCCGTTGACCATCGACTTGGACTCCACCATCTGCGAGACTTACGGTCTTGCCAAAGAGGGCGCGCAGCGCCACAACTGTGCCGGCAAGCGCGGCTATCATCCGCTCCTCCGCTCGTCGCCATCGCCGCAGGCACCGGTGGCCCGACGGACGGATTGGCCATTTACCACATCGGCGCGCAGTAGCAGAACGGGAAACGGCGGGCGGAGCCACATTGTAGTGCCAAGCCGTTTTCAAGGTTAATTCTCATTGCCCATAGTCATTGGAGGGAAGCAGAATGTCAACCGAATCAGGACCACCGCACGATGCTCGAGAACTGCGCACACGGCTGGTCGAAGATCTGATCAGCAAGGGCGCAATCACGAGCCAGGCAGTACGACGGGCTTTCGAAGAGGTACCCCGACATCTGTTTGTGTCAGGGGCCGATATCATCACCGCTTATTCCGACGAGCCCATCTTTACACGCTGGGAAGAGGGAGTACCAATCAGTTCCTCAAGCCAGCCCAAGATGATGGCCCTCATGGTGGAGCAGTTGGACGTTGAGCCCGGCTCACGGGTGCTGGAAATCGGCGCCGGCACCGGCTACAACGCAGCCATCCTGGCCCATGTCGCCGGTGCCAATGGCTCCATCATCACCATGGATATCGACCAGGACATTGTCGATGAGGCGCTTGAGAACGTTTCAAGGACCGGATACGACCGTGTCAGGATCGTACGGGGCGACGGATACGAAGGCTTCCCTGAAGTCCAGCCGTACGACCGCATCATCGCCACCGTGGGGGCCTACGACGTTTCACCTCACTGGGTCGACCAACTCAGGGAGGGAGGGGTGATAGTCGTCCCGCTGTGGTTCAGGGGGTTTTGCCTGAGCGTTGCCCTGGAGAAGCTGGGCAGCGAACTCAAGGGATTGTCCGTAACGCCCTGCCTGTTCATACCGCTCCGCGGGACGGGTCAACCAACCGAGGGGTTTTTCCCGGTCGGCGACCCTCTGGACGAGGATCTCAACATGTCCATCGGATTGGATCAGGACGACCCTGCTTTTCGCCAGGACCTGAGGCGCCTTTTCAGCCAGGATGTCACGCTGCGCGATGCAGGGCGTTCCCTCGATGGTCAGTTTCATCACCAGGATATCTCCTCGGGCCTGGTTATGTTCCTGACTGTGGACCCAAGAGTCTTCATCGTGTATTCGGCATCTGAGGACTGCACCGTTAGGGGATTCGGCTACGGGCTGATTGACTTGGACAGCAACAGCGCCGCCGTGATATCGGAGTCGAATCCCGAACAGGTAGCGGTTTACGGCAACGACGGAGCTTACCATCAACTCATTGACCTGTTCGACCGGTGGGACCAGTCGGCACGTCCTCCAATCACCAGTCTCCATGTCCGTGCGCTGTTCGAGACGCCGCAGTCCATTCCTGAGGGATATTGGATCGTCAGCAAGCGGTCGGCCTACACTTGGGCCCTGTCATGGAGAACCTGAACGCTTTCGGCGTGTGGGGTGTTCCGATGGCGATTGTCTGCGGCGCAGGCATCGTCGGCCACTGCAGCCGTATCCGCTTGGCTGGCGGGCTGCTGGCGGCGCCGTTGGCCAAGTTGTTCGCGTACGGTGTTTTTCTCCCAGAGCGGGAGTACCGTGTCACCACCTTCGTGACACTGGGCGTTCTCATGCTGAGCGCTGGCTTGGTGTACCAGCGGTGCAGTCAATCAATCGGAGGGTTCCCGTTTGGGCAACGGATCTGAAAACCGCTTCCGGCTGTTGCCGGTCGTTATTGCTATCTTCGTGGCGACTGGCGCTTTGCTTACCTTTCCGGAAGTCTGGGCCGATGCGCCGTACGAGAAATGGCAGTTCTTCAAGCCCGTCATTCTGCGGGACGACATCCCAGACGACCAGTTGGTGGAGCTTGAAGTGGACCCCGAGGTTTACGCCCAGGCCCAATCCGGCCTGGATGATGTCCGTCTCACTGCGTTGGGTACTGATGGTGAGCGAGAAATCTCCTACCAGCTCATGGTCAGAGCTGGATCGCGGGACCGAGCGGCCATCGAAACACGATTGCAGGATCTGGGACGCGTTCCCGGCGACTACACTTCGTTCATGCTCCAAGCGCTATCCGATGGCGACCGGCACAACGGAGTGGTAATCGACACCGCATCCACAAACTTCCAACGGCGAGTTACTGTATCCGCCAGCGATGACGGAGATTCCTGGCGTGTCCTCGCCGAGAACGGCACGATCTTCGATTTGACGATCCCCGAGCGCGGTTTTTCTGCGAGGGACACTCACGTGACGTACCCGACCAGTTCCGCACGCTTCCTCAAGGTTGAAATCTTCGACGAAGGGCAGGAGTCGCTGGATATTCGGGACATTTCGGCCCTGTCGCCCCTGAAGCGCGAGGCGCGACTTCATCACCTGCCCATGGATATCGTCCAGCGTAGCGAAGAACCGGATCACCAACGGACGATTATATTGTTGCGGGCCGGCAGCCCTGGGTTTCCGGCCGATCGTATCCGCCTGGATATCCCGCAACGAGATTTCTTTCGAGAGGTCGCAGTCGAGGGGAGTTACGACTCCATCCACTGGATTCCTCTGAAGTCCGGCGAGACGCTGTACGACTTCGATACTCCGCGGTTCGTGGGCGACGATCGGGAGATGCGGTTCGGAGAATCCAGGCACCTCTACTACCGCATCACCATCTTCAATGAGGACAATCCGCCCCTGCCGGTGGAAAGGGCCGTCGCCAGCGGTTTCGCCCGCAAGATCGTTTTCACCGCCGCCCCCGGAGAGACCTACCGCCTCTACTACGGAAACCCGGAGGCATCCGCGCCGTCATACGAGTTGGATAAGTTGTTCCCCTGGTATCTGCTCACCGACGACTTGCCGGCGGCCTGGCTGGGTCCCTACGAAGTCAATCTCGCACTCGCCGTGCCGGCGCCCTTCACCCAACGTTACCCATGGCTGTTACCGGTGATCGCAGCCGCAGCAGCCCTGCTGTTCGGCCTGTTCCTGGCCAGCCTGATTCGCCAGGTGCGAGGCCGCGTACGGCCTTCGGAGAAATTGGAAGAAGGAAACACTCGGGATAGGATGGGGTAACCCGATGCGGTATCGCCGGTTCCTACCCGTGACAGCTTATATTATCCTCCCATCTGTAGCCGTGAAACTTGGCATGACGTCATGAGGCGATTTCGCTACTTCGGTTATGTGGCCGGCACGTCGGACATGGGCTAATCATCCGGCAGATGTCGTAATCGACTCAACCCGTTGAAATTCCGGGTATTTCTGGGTTCGCGAAGTTCGCCAGCTTCCGAACATCTGCCCGGGACGCACGTCGCGGTCCCGGGAGAAAATCGCCGTATCAGGCCCTGTGACGGGGTTTTCGCTTTCCACCCCACCGGACGGAATCGCTGGACAACAACAAAAGCCGGGTCAATGACCGCGTAAATTGACAGAAGAACAATGAGCATGGTCTCAAATATCAATTGGCGAAGTCGCCGCTTGTTGGTGATTGCCGGATTGGCGTCGGTTCTCATGGCCGTGGCTGTAAAGGACGGAGAGAAAATGTACCGCGTGGGCGGTCCGATCGTGTCGACGTCCAGCGAAAAGGTCCTGACTAACTGGCCAGCGATAATGTCACATTATGGAGAATGTGACATTGACCCCAAAAGAACAAAGCAGACTTCAGGTTCTCAACAGCCTGGCAGCAGAGCACATGACCTTGGACCAGGCTTCCGAGGCGCAATGGCTGCCACCTTGCCGGCTGCGGTCCCGCGGTCAGCAATCGGGTCAGGCGCGGTTTCTTCGGCACAATTGGTGTCGAGTTGGGAGAGGGTCGTCGCCCAGGACCCGTCCGGATGGCCAGGACCGGAACGGTGCCTGGCAAGGTGTGGGGATGATTCGTTACCGGTTCGCATGAATACCGGATTGGGCGGCGCCTCTTGAACAGGGATGGTGCGTCCCTGGTGTTGCAGGGATAGACGACCATCCAGTCCTTCCAGGACCTCCACAGCGGCCCCGGCATAGCTGGGACATTGTGGCTCGGGCAGCAACTGCAGGGTGTGCAACTGGAACTTCACCGTGTTGTCCCGGGCCACCTTCCTGCGGTGCTTGAAGCAGAGGATACGGTCCAGGCACACGTCCGATGCCAGTGGGTGGTAAGCGGCCTCGGGACATTGCGGCGGAACGCTGAAGCGTGCGTTGCAGCGTGGCAGAAAACCCTGCAGCACGTGGTCAGCGTCCGCGATGGTGGTCGCGCCAGCCAGTCGGAGTTCCGTCACCAGCCGGTCCTGAAACGTTCCCGCCGTTCGTTCCACGCGACCCTTCGCCTGGGGCGACAGTGCGAATATCAGCTGGATCCCCAGCTCATCCATGGCGCGGCTGAACTGGGTTGGCGCACCGGCGAGCCCAGACCCGGGCGTGTGCTTGAAGACGGCGTGCCGGTCGACGTAGAGGGCAACCGGGGCGCCGTAGCTCTGCACCAGCTCCCGCATCATCACGAAATAGTTGCGTGCGTCTTCCCGCTCGCAGAAGAGGGCGTTCACCACGGCGCCGGTGGCGTCATCCACCGCCAACAGCAGCGTGAACTGCGGTCCCGCCTCCCCCAGCCATCGGTGAAAGCTGCCGTCCAGCTGGATCAGCATCCCGGCCTGCGGCATTCGCTGGCGACGCACCCGATGTTGCGGCGTACGGCGACGGCGCGGGCTGTTCAACCCAGCGGATACCAGTATGCGCCGTAGCGTACTGCGGTCGATGTCGATACCCTCGCGCTCTCCAAGCAGTTCGCTCAGGTGGGTGTGGTTGGTTCCCAAGTAGCGGGTGCTGGCCAGGTGTAATACCGCGGCTCTGGTTGTCTCCGGTGTTGCGTTGGGCGGCCGACGACCACGATGGCCGTGAGCCAGGGCGGCGGCACCCTCCCTCCGGTACGCCGCCAGGATACGTCTGGTGTGGCGCGTGCTCACTCCCATCACTGTGGCTGCCTGGTCCACAGTCATCTGCTCTGCCCACAGGCGGTTCAGGACCTTGAGTCTGCCTTGTTCTTTCTGGTTCAACGTCACATTCTCCATAGAGGGGAATATGACATTTATGCTGACCAGTTAGTGAGGACCTTTTCGCTGACCGTTGACAGCTCGGGCGGCGTAAAGCCGGACCACTGGGGCGGTGCCTGACGGCCTTGGCCGGGGTGGTGGGTGGGGCCCCCCGCATTGACGGCGGTCCGGTTTTCACATCTGCGGGGCGCTAACCGGCGGCTGACCGGTCCGACGCTGCCACTCCCGCCGCAGCCTCCCGGCGGCTGCCCCTGAGGCGGTAGCTGTCGCCGTTCATCTCCAGGATGTGCACGTGGTGGGTGAGGCGGTCCAGCAGCGCGCCGGTGAGCCGTTCCGACCCGAAGACGTCGGTCCACTCGTCGAAGGGCAGGTTGGTGGTCACCAGGGTCGATCCCCGTTCGTAGCGCTGGCTGAAGACCTCGAAGAGCAGTTCCGCCCCGGTGTGGGACAGGGGCACGAAGCCCAACTCGTCGATGATGAGGAGCTTGAGCCGGGCCCGTTGACGCTGGAGATTGAGCAGCCGGCGCTCGTCCCTGGCCTCCACCAGTTCGTTGACCAGGGCGGCGGCGGTGGTGAAACCCACCGACAGGCCCCGCTGGCAGGCGGCCAGGCCGAGCCCCAGGGCGACGTGGGTCTTGCCGGTGCCGCTGTTGCCGATGGCGATGACGTTTTCACCCCGCTCGACGTATTCGCACCGGGCCAGTTGCATGACCAATGGCTGGTTTACCGAGGGGATGGCGGAGAAGTCGAAGGTGTCCAGGCTCTTGGTGGCGGGGAAGCGTGCGGCGCGGATCCGGCGCTGCACCATACGCTGGTGGCGGTCGGTGACTTCCAGCTCGGAGAGGCGCAGCAGGTAGTCGGGATGGCTGACACCCTCGGCGGCGCACTGGGATGCCAGCTTGCCGTACTCCCTGAGAAAGCTGGGCAGCTTCAATTCCTTGAGGTGGTGCTCCAGGAGCAGTGTGGGTCGATTGCTCATGCCGCCCTCCTTCCCGACAACAGGGCCAGGTAATCTCCGGCACGGGTGGTCCGGACGCTGATCTGGGGCAGGTGTGGATAGAGACCGAGGTCCAGACGAGGCGGTCTGCCCTCGATCCTGCACAGCAGCAGGTGCTTCACGGCGTCGAAGCCGACCGCGCCCAGCCGCAGGGCCTCCTGCACCGCCATGTGGACCTGCGACTGGGAGAAATCCTCCATCAGCCGGAGCACCCGCACGAATTCCCGCTTGCCCTGCCGACCCAGCCTTGCTTCCATTCGCTGGTGCAGCGTCGCGTACTCTGTGGGCAGATCCCATCCCTGCAGCGGCGCAGCCTGATCCAATGCTCCAGTCTTCCGCTCCAACAGCGGCAGGTAGTGGATGGGATCGAAGATGAAATCCTCCTGCTCATACGACCTGGGGTGCCGGGCGATGACCTCGGCGCCGCAGCTGATCACCACCTCGTCCACGTAGCCCTTCACCAGCACCTCCCGGTGTCCGTAGGCCACCGGCACCGAGTAGTCATTGGTGCGGTAGCGGACCAGGGACAGCGAGCTGACCCGGCTGGCCTGCTGGTCGCAGGCCTCGTAGGCGGCGGCCGGCAACGGCAGCAGCGCTTCCAGGTCCCGCTCCATCCGCTGCCCGATGGTCTCAGTGTGGCCCCGCAGCACGGCGTCCAGCCGCGCCAGGCATTTCTGCTCCAGGTACGCATTCAGCGCCGCGAAACTCTCCGCCCGGGGCACCGGCACCAGATAATTGCGCCGGGCGTAGCCCACCATGCCTTCAACATTGCCCTTGTCATTCCCCTTGCCGGGCCGACCAAACCGGTCCTCAAACAGGTAGTGGGACTGCAACTCGGTGAAGGCCCGAGTGCGCTTGCGCCGGCCGTCACCCAGTATCTTCGCCACCGCCAGCTTGGTATTGTCGTACAGGATGCTCTGGGGCGATCCGCCCAGGAAGGCGAAGGCTGAGATGTGGCCGTCCAGAAAAGCCTCGGTGGTCTCGGCCGGATAGGCCTTCACGAAGCAGCCGTCGCTGTGGGGCAGGTCCAGCACGAAGTAGTGCACCTTCTGCTCCACTCCGGCGATCACTGCCCACGCCTCGCCGAAGTCGCGCTGGGCATGACCCGGGCCATGGGTCAACGGCACGAACATCTCCCCGACACGCCCCCGGCGCTCCCTGACATAGTCCTTGACGATGGTCTGCTGGCCATCGAACCCGTACTCGTCCCGCAGCCGCTCAAAGATGCGCTTCACGGTGTGGCGCTGCTTCCTGGGAACCAGGCGATCCGCCTCCAGAATGGCGTCAATTACGCCAGTGTACGGCTCAAGCTTGGGCCGGCGCGGCGGCCGCTTCCGCGTGTAGCCCTGGGGCGTGGCATTGGCCAGCATCTTGCGCACCGTGTCCCGATGCACGCCGAACACCCGCGAGGCCTCCCTCACACTCATCCCCTCCACCAGGCAGGCCCGGCGAACCTGATAATACATCTCTACGTGAAACATCCATCACACCTTCCACAGGCTGAAAATCAGCTCTATGAAAGGCGACGGGTGGTACAGTTTTCCACCGCCCAAACCAGGCGATCGGGCCGCCCGCGGGGTACATTTTCTCTCCGTCCTTTATAATGCGGGGCCCAGCCTGGCGCGAAACAGCCGGGCAGCCAGGAGTGCTGCCGGACAATCCGACGCCGTGGGCGCGGTCAGGATGGGAGTGGCAGGGCGCGCAAGCGATCCAAGGCGGAGTTGAACTGGTTCTGCCAGGGCCAGCCCTGAGGCAGATGCAGAGTGAGGCGCCGCGCCTTGCGGGTGAGCCGTCCCGCCAGGGAGAAGAAGCGCCGCCGGAGGGTCTTGGCGGTTGCCACCGGTTCGCCCAGGCCGATGCGCGTGGTCCAGCGGGCGAGATTATGCGCCATCACCTGGACTGCCAGCCAGGCGGCGTTGGCGGGGAAGCGTCCTGAGGGGAGATGGTTGAGCCCCACCCCGTACTTGAGATCGCGGATGGCGTTCTCGATCTCGGCGTGGCGGCGATGGTCGGCCTCCAGGCCCAGGGTGTCGCCGTCTCGATCAGTGATGAAGGCGTGATAGCTGTAGGTGGCGAAGAGGGCAAGTTGGGAGCCGGGCGTGGGCTTGACCCGCCGGACAATGAGCCGCACGGCTGTGGCGTCGGGCTCATGCTGGAAGGGGGTATAAGTTGTCTCGGCCACATCGGCGGCGCCCTCCATCCAGTACGGGATGGGCGTCCACTCCGCCTCGGGAATGGCCTCGATGATACTGCGCAGGCTCTGGTGCTGTCGGGCAGTGATGGAGAAGCGGACCTTCGCCTTGCGGCAGACGGCGACGATGTCGTGGTTGTAGAAGCCGCTGTCGGCCCGCATGGTGAGTGGTCCGGTGGCTCCGGCGTAACGTACGCGGCTCACCGTCTCGCGCAGGAAGTGGGCGGCGCCCCGAGCGGTGTTGGCCCGGCCCTTGCGCAGCCGTGCCATCAGCACGTCCCCAGTGCCAGCGGCGACGGCGAGGAGTGGGTGATAGCCGCGCTGGCCGGCATGGTTGTGGCGCTGCGCGCCCTCCTTGGCGAGCCCATAGGTCTCGCAGACAGTGGAGTCCAGGTCGATGGTCAACGGATCATTGCCCGGTCCCGCTCCAGCCGCCCAGGCCCTCGCCAGCGCCTCACGTCCCACCCGGTCCAGCTGGCGCACGTGGCCCCACCGGAAGCTGCGCAGGAAGGTCCCCAGCGTGGACGGCGCCTTGACCACGCAGCCCAGCACACTATCGGTACTGTCGGTGCGCAGCGCGTCGGCGTCGTCGATGCAGTCGCCACCGGCCAATGCCGACGCCACCAGGGTCAGCAGCTTGTCGCCAGCGTTGGCTTGACCCGGGGCGCGGCCCAGGTCAACATGCTTCTCCACCAGCTCGCCCAGTCCCAGATGATGGGCCAGCGTGACCGGCAAGATCAGCCCCGCATTGGCCACCAAACGGTGATCGTCGAAGGTGATTTGGATGCGATCAGGGTCATTGCGTGGTAGCATCCGATGGGTGCTCCTTGTTTCGGGTCGGTTTTCTGTATCAAAAACCATTATCCCCGAAGCCGGGAGCACTTTTTCATCCCCTCACCACGGCGCCGCACTCATCCTTTCGGTGGATTGGGGCTAAGGTCGCGGATGTAGAGTGTGGCGCAATACCGAGCAACCACAGACACCACATTTCCCGTTTACGGCAGTGAAGATAACTCTGTCCCCGGAATCCACTGACATTTCGGCCGTGCACGAGCAGACTTGCAGGTAATCCCGCATGTCTATTGTCACGCTAGTAGTCCTACCCTCCCCGGGCCCTAACTCGATTTGCTGGTTCCATTCAGACCCGGATTGACGTATCCGTGAGCCCGCAGTTCGGCAAGCAGTTGCTCCTGCGGTCCGTCCCCCTTCATCTGATTGCAGGCGTGACAGAGGAGCTGCGAGTTGGAAATGTCGTCGCTACCACCCTTGGAGCGCGGGACCACGTGATCGATGGTCAGGTTTCGAGGCTGAAATAGATGGCCGCATCCACCGCAATAACCGTTCTGCCTTCGGTACAGGATCGTATGATTCAGCCGTTTCCGGGTGTTCTTCTTGTGCCCTTGCACAGCCGCACTTGCCTTATAGTCTGCTATGAGCCGAAGTCCCGGGGGCGCCGCTTGGGGAGCCAGTTCCATCTTTACGCTGACCATGCCGGGAAAACTACGAGACTGGTTGAGTCTAAGGCGACCGGAATGATCCATGTCGAAGTTGGCCTCGACTTCGATTTGCTCAGGCAGGCGGCCTCTCTTATCGGCCAGATCATAAGCCTCAGCCGTTACCGCACGTATCAGTGAATGGAGGTCGTTCACTGCGTCCAACTCCTCTGTGCCGCTGTGCTTGAGTGCATCGCGCCCCGCATTATCCGCCTATGCCCTGGCCTCAATGACCACGCGACCGCCACGCTCCACTTCGATGTTCAAGCTGTGTTGATCCAACAACAGCATACCCACGAGCGGGGTGCTGCCCGTCGCGTCGGCCTTGATGTGTCTCCGTTCACCGCCCCACAGAACCGTGACGTCGTGAACGTCGAAGGACACTTCATCGTCGTTGGCCAGGTACGCTCGGCCTATATAGGCGAAGGGTAGCCTCAGCTCCGTCACCAACGCGGTCGGCAGGGTCAGAAAGCCGCTGTACCCGGTGTCTATGACGGCCTCTATATCTTGGGCCCGCCCCTCGGGGCCTTGCAAGGAGAGGGCCACGACCGCCTCATAGGCGTCGTTCACCACTCCCTGGATCAACCCGTCCTCCGCAGGGACCCCGCTCCAAAGCTGCGCAGCGCCCGGTACCCCACCCGCTCACACAGCACATTGACGGCGCCGGGGCGGATCTTCCGCAGCCTGTCCACCGCAGCAATCTCGCCGTCGGCGACTGCCCAGATCCCGCTGTCCACGTCGATGGCGACGATTTCCCCGTGGTGGCCGGCTTCGACCTGCGGACGGATGTCCCGCTCGTATATCTCCTTGCCGAGGCGGGCCGTTTCTTCCCGTGGGCGGCGCGGACTCGCCGGGATTCCTTCCCCCTTTGGTTGTGCGGAGCGCTCTGTATCTCTCATCGGTTACTCATTCTTGAACGCGGTTCTAAAGGTGACATTTTACTGCCTTGCGGCGGTTACCGGCAATGAAACATCCCTGAACCCATCGAACGGGTGTGGGGTGCAGGATCGTATTTGCGCCTGTCATTGTACTCTTGCCTCCGCGTCTCGCCCCGACCAGCTAGTTCGCCGATTGAACCCGTGCCTTGGCGTACTGACCGGAATATGACGAACGCCTACCGGCATTCTTTATCGCCTCCAAAGCCCGGTCCCAACTCTCCTCTAACGGGTTCCGACCATCATACGACGATATAGATAATCTGTTATGTCTGTGCAGACGTATATTAAGTATTAGATGCACAAATAAATCTTTCCCAGTGCCTCCAACGGTGGCGGCGGAACTCGCCCGAGTACCCATCAAGCACCTGGAGGGGAATCGACGCAGGCGAAAACGGGGCTGGCCATTAGCGGCGCTACGGGAGGGGTTTGGACGGAGGAGGAATAGCGATGGCGCCCCGGCAAACACTCAACCAAGAACAGAGACGACTGCTGAAAATAGCCGCCAGGATGCCCCTGGCCAGCGTGGCCAACCTCGGGTCGATTCCGGTAGGGGGCAGGATCGTACGCTAAGGGGAATGTCGCTGGTTGAGTGTGCGATAGACGGTTGGTCTTGAGACGGAGCAGAGCTCGGCGAGATCGCTGATGGAATACTCGCCGGTGGCATGCATGCGGCAGAGTTCCCGCCGCTGTCGGTCGGAGCGAGGGCCAACACTACCGCATGGCCGGGCTCAACCTGCTCGCCGCCATCGTCATTTACTGGAATACCGCCCATCTCGGCAAAGCAGTCAGACAACGGAAACACGCCGGGCTGACCGTCGAGCTCGAGCTCCTGGCCCACATCTCACCCCTTGGGTGGGCCCACATCCTGCTCACCGGCGAATACCGGTGGCCAAAGCGCCGATAGCGGCCTTAGCGTACGATTCTGCCCCTTACCGGAGTGGACCCGAGATTCATCATCACCAGCAACCGGGCCGTGGATGAATGGCTCAGCCTCTTCGACGACCCCATCCTCGGAAACAGCGCCCTGGACCGTCTGGCCAACGCCAGCTACCAGATCGTCATCGAAGGCACCAGCTACCGGGAACGGCAGTCGCCACACCGCGCCCTGCTCAGCAACCATGGTATCTGTTCAGACTTGCGGGGATCTGCGGGCTATCCGGCCTGTTATAGAAGGGAAGCCAAGTACGGAATTACCGACGCAACCCAACTGGATCCCCTCAAACGTGAACAGTTACCAACCATGGAGGTGATTGACCGGCAAACGACGACCTGATATTAGCTAAATCACCGCGCTCCCAGGGTGGTCAATGACCGTGAAAATCTCGGTCAATGACGCTGAAAATTGACATGTACGCCTTATCCGTGATTGCGGTAATCAGTGGCACGGTCGATTCCCAGTAGATCCCCCATTTGTTCCGCAGCCTCCTGGGCGTCCACTTCGGCCCCCAGCAATTTTCCCTCGGTCTGAGCCGGTTCCCGGTCTGGCAGGGAGCACTCCGACCACGGTCTGCCCCAAAATTCGCAGTGATGCCTTCCGCTTGAGGAGACGCAATCAGGCCAGGCGCACGTGGCTGCGCCGGTCGTATCTCTCGTGAAAGTGGCGCATTGGACGGTGCCGTCCCTGTCCCCCGACATCTTGACTACGTAGAAACGGTCAGGGTGATGATAGAGCATCACCTGATGCATCTCCAGGGTGTTGGAGAGCAGATCCAGCCACCGCGGGATCATCTTCTGGTAATGCTCGTAGTCCAGCGGTTCGTCCAGCGGATTGCGGCTGTGGGCGAGGGAGTTCAGCTCCCGGTATATCTGAACGACGTGTTCTCTGGTCAGAACGCCTTCCGTTTTCTTCCTGAACGGCCGCTCCGGGTCCTGTTGGGAACGGTTTATTTCTATGGGGGTGGGGAAGAAGTTGGGGTGGACTTTCTCCAGATCCCGGAATATATCCCTGGGGCTCCGGAGGTCCTTCATCTCTTCCCGAGTTTTTCCAGAGCTGTCCTTGTTGGAAACGAGTGCCGCGTATCCGATGTTTTCCAGGAGCATCCTGGTCTTGACGCCCACCGTCTGTATCCTGGTTTCCAGGCTGACGGACGTGTGGCCCATCAATTCCGCGGCGTCATTCAGGTCCCTCTTGGTCTGCTCCATAACGGCGCAGTATTGCTTGATGTCCAGCAACTCCGCCTGTTTGATCTCCCACCGGCAATCCAAGCATAGGATCTTCCATCCCCACTGGCCCAGCTGTTCGCCTGTGAGTTCCAGCAAATCGCTGCCACAGTTGGGGCAGTCCTGGTATTCCTGTCCGTCGATCCCCTTGACCGGAATATCGTCCGTCCAGTTGATGCTCTTGGCGGCGCCCTGGAAGTTAGGGAGTTCTCCACAGTAGCGACATTCGCCGGGCTCGATCCCGAGTATCGCCCAGTCCTGGAATTGTTCGGAGTGCCCCAGCCGATAGCACGGCAGTTTTTCCGGTGGCAGCTTGCGGGCGACAAGCCGTACGGCTTCGTCGCAGGTTTTCATGCCCAGGCATTGTGTGATGGTCATCATAGACTGGAGGGTCAGGAGGAACGCGTAATCGTGCAGTCCGTGCTCTTCGCACTCTCTGGACAGGGTTATGACCTGACCGGCCTCGGGTGGTTCTGCAAGGTCGTTCGCGAGGTTCCAGCAGGTCTGGGCGTAACCGTCGATGTCTCTCGCCTTCAGGAGTTCCTCGAGATCCCTGATCGCGGTACCGGGCTCGGTGTGGTCGGGCGAGGGTTGGGGAGATTCCAACCAAGCTCTCTGTCTTTCCAGTTTTCGCCGCCTCTTGGCTGACTTTTGGCTCATGTCCCTGCCGTGATGGGTTCCAAGTAATGGGTGTGGTGTGATTCTGGCGTGGAATCTTGGAGTACGCGCAGGACATACGCTACCTGAATGCCTCTCGCATTACCAATACCAAGTGGTAGTCAGTGATGTTGCAACTAGGCGTCCGGCCCCTCCTTGGTAATCTAGGGTCTTCCCAGTGTAACTGACCTCGAGCGCCGTATGGGACCTCGAGGCCGCTCTCGTACCATTTCCGTACGTGCCGTTTAGATTCTTCGGCACGGTTGATGGTTTTTGGTTCGGCACTACTCGAACGTACAGGAGTTCAGCCCGCAGCCGGCTTTAGGTCATTTCCTATCTCGAGTATGCGATCAAGGAAGCTTTCGTAGTTTGGCCGAGCTGACCGGAGTGGTTCGTACCCAGCCTGTCGACCACGAAGGGCTGTATGTCTCGTTGACCAGAGTCTTGGCACTGCATAGACTCTCGGCCCATGATCCGCCGATAGATCGGCCAACCACGTGCATCGGAAACTTGGAGCGTAGTAATGAACTTTCGGCAGGCGCAGAGGGCAATGGAGAGAGGTTTGGATTGGCTCGAACGGGGAAATCTGGACAGGGCGATAGAAAATTGTGATAGGGCGGTGTCCCTAGACCCTGGTTTTGCCCCTGCTCACTGCAATCGTGGCTCCACGTGGGTCAAGAAGGGCATGGTTGACCGGGCTTTCGCAAAAAGGAAGCTGTTCAAAAATGCAAAACCAACCCCTAGTCGAGGAAGGTCGAGCCTTCGTGCGCGCATTCAGAAACGCATGGCAAGCTGAGGTGGGCCAGGACCCAAGGTATTCGATCGTCGACTATGACGACCGTGATGCTCTGGTTCGTCGCGCGAGCGATCAGATCACCAGTGGCCATAGGATGGAGACTGACCTGTTTCTGATCCGGCGGAATGCCAACGTGCCGGTAGGCTATGATCGACGTGTTTTCTTGGAGCTAAAATCTGGCACCACCGGTGTCCATTACGACTGGTTTTTCCATCGAACTATCGTACCCAGGTACGATGAAGCGCGAGGGTTGCATCGTCGCGTAGCCTATGAACAAATTCCCCCGATTGAACGTAGAGATGATGTTTTTGACCTCAACGCGGCGGAATTGTGGAGGTACATAGTTCTTGATGAGAACGGCGTTTTCGATGGCGGTACTCCGGAAGATCACGCCTATGTGGACTTTTGTATCGCGGTTGCCGTCTACGCGGGTTTCCGCGCACCTGAGCGAGGACGGTTGTTTGCGCAATGGATCCGTGACATCCGCATCTGGGCACCTTACTGCCCCAGAAACCGAGATCCAGAAGTTCCTGAAAATATAATAGCCAACGTCGACTTGGCGCGTTTTGGAACATTGAGTGAAGTCCTCTGCCAGGGATTGGAAATGGAGCCTGATTTGGCTTTGGCGATTGAGCAGCTGACCTGCCGCAACGCGCTGAACGAGCCGTTGCTGGGTCCAGTTCGTGCTTGATCTTACGCCGTGCGGATGTGCCTAAGTCGCTGGCGATGGCGGTTGACCGTCAATCCCTTGCCACTGCAGCTACCGCAGTAGTCGGCTCTGGCGGCAATCGTGATGTATCCATATGGTCGTATCTGGAGAGTGAGTTCCTGGCCAACATTTTGCTGCCCGCCGTCCCGCCGTCCCGCCGTCGGGGCAGTGGCTGTCGCCAGCATCGCCGGAATCAAGCGTGTCTCCATCGAGGTACTGGTGAACGGCAACATGGCTAAACCCGAATCCACCGAAAGGATGCGTGGGGGCTGGATACGCAAGGGAAGAGAAGCGTGGGTGATGGTGCAGTGCCCTGACCCCGCCGTATTTGGGCGGGTGCGGGTCGTGACAGCTACGCCAGAGGGATGTTGACGGCTCGCAAGCGGTGGCGGAGGGCGAGATCGTCGGGCAGATGGCAGCTGGAGACACGCGGTGCCCAGCCTGACGCGGGACGGCCAGGCGGTTGGACGGTCTGGAGGAGAGGTCAGACGCCGAAGGCGGCGTCAGGAAGGGAGCGGCAGGGCTCGCAATCGCTCCAGGGCGCGACTGAACTGGTTCTCCCAGGGCCAGCCCTTGGGAAGGTGCAGGGTGAGGCGACGGGCCTTGCGGGTGATGCGTCCGGCGAGGGAGAAGAAGCGTCGCCGCAGGGTCTTGGTGGTAACCACCAGCTCGCCCAGGCCGATGCGCGCCGTCCAGCGAGCCAGATTGTGGGCCATGACCTGCACCGCCAGCCAGGCGGCGTTGGCGGGGAAGCGGCCGGAGGGGAGATGGTTGAGACCCACGCCGTACTTCAGGTCGCGGATGGCGTTCTCGATCTCGGCATGGCGGCGGTGGTCGGCCTCCAGTTCCAGAGTGTCGCCCTCCCGGTCGGTGATGCAGGCGTGATAGCTGTAGTCGGTAAGCAGCGCCAGTTGGGAACCGGGCGCGGGTTTCACCCGGCGTACGATGAGCCGCGCCGGTGCGGCGTCGGGCTCATGCTGGAAGGGTGTGTATTCAGTCTCGGCCACGTCGGCAGCGCCGTCCATCCAGTAAGGGATGGCTGTCCAGTCCTTCTCGGGTATGGCCTCGATGAGGTTGCGCAGGCTTTGGTGCTGGCGGACGGTGATGGAGTAGCGGACGTCCATCTTGCGGCAGACGGCGACCATGGCGTGGGTGTAGAAGCCGCTGTCGGCGCGGACGGTGAGTTGTCCGATGGCTCCGGCGTAGCGCACCCGGCCCACCGTCTCCCGCAGGAAGTGGTCCGCGCCCCGCGCGGTGTTGGCCCGACCCTGGCGCAGCCGCACCATCAGCACGTCGCCGGTGTCCGCGGCGACGGCCAGCAGCGGGTGATAGCCCCGCTGGCCGGTGTAGCCATGGCGACGGGCGCCCTCCTTGCCCAGTCCGTAGGTCTCGCAGATGGTGGAGTCCAGGTCGATGGTCAACGGCGCATCGCCCGGGCCCCCACCGGCGGCCCAGGCCCGAGCCAGCAACTCCCGGCTCACCCGATCCAACTGGCGAACATGACCCCACCGGAAACTGCGTAGAAAGGTCCCCAGGGTGGATGGCGCTTTGACCACGCAGCCGATGGCGCTGGCCGTCCGGCCGGTGCGCAACACGTCGGCGTCGTCAATGCAGTCGCCGCCGGCCAGGGCCGACGCCACCAGCGTCAGCAGCTTGTCCCCCGGGTTGGCTCGACCCGGCGCATCTCCCAGGTCAACGTGGCGGTCCACCAGCTCACCCAGACCCAGATGCTGGGCCAAAGTGACCGGCAGGAGCAGTCCGGCATTGGCCACCAGACGGTGATCATCGAAGGCGACGTGGATGCGGTCGGGGCTGCCCAGTGGTAGCATCTGATGGGTGCTCCTCGTTTCGGGTCGGTTTCTTGTTTCACAAACCATTATCCCAGAAGCCGGGAGCACTTTCTTACCCTTTCAACCCGCCCCGACACTCATCTCTTCGGTGGATTGGGGTTTAGATGTAGCGGATTTTAATCCGCGATGGTGTGCAGCAACAACACCGGATCCAGCCTGGCCCGGTACTGGATGAGCGCGGCCCTCATATCATCGCTGGTTGCAGCATGCTGGATCAGCCGGTCGCAGGGCGTGGTCGGCGGACTGTACCGCTTGACGGTGGTGCTTCCATCCCGGGTCTTGTCGATCAGCTTGAACGAGGGCTGGAAGAAGTTCACGTACAGACGCAACGCCCCGTACAGGTGTGCCATGGTCTGACCGGCAACTTGACCCGAGTAACGATCATGGCCGACGAAGCGGCGCACTACGTTGCCGTTCTTCTGCTCAATCCAGGCCCGATCGTTGCTGCGGTACGCCCGCGACCGGGTGAACTCGATGTCGTGATCGGTGCAGTACCCGATCAGCGTCTCGTTGATGAACGCACTGTCGTTGTCCGAGTCGATGCCGCGAATGGGGAACGGTAACCGTTGGCCGATGGCTTCCAGTCCTTCCACAATCAGGGACTGCTCCTTGGCCAGCAAGGGAACGGCTTCGGTCCAGCCGGTACAGATGTCGGTGGCCACCAGGCTGTGGATGAATGATCCGGACAGCGGTCCACCGCAGTGCAGCACCAGATCAATCTCCAGAAAGCCCGGCGGCGGTCCGTTCCAATCATTGTAGGTACGCACCGGAACGCGTTTGCCCATCGATTGCCGACGCCGGCGTCGGCGCCGACTGCCCGCGGTGGGACGGATCGGTTTCAGGAGACGGTCGAGGGTCGCTGCGCTGGCGGCCAGCAACCGGTCCCGCACCTCACGGTCCAGTGCGAGGTGGCCATGGCGTTCCATGGAGTCCACCAGGTGGGGCATCGCCGCTTTCAGGCGTTTTCCGCAAATACGGTCGGCAGCTTCCTAGATCACGATCACCGCTTCCCTGACGGCCTCATCGTAGATGCGCCGGCCTCGCACGGAATGCGTTGTGTCTTTGTGGTAGTCAAGCTGGCCGAGCAACCTGATGCCATGCTTGCGATGGTGTCCGGTGACCGCGATGAACTCGTCAAGGATACGGGTCTTGTCCTTCTTGGAGGAGCTCCGGTAACGGTCCCGTATTGTATCCAGCAACTCTTGCTCCGCCATCTTGCTGATGCCTCCACTCACGTGGCTGCCTCCGTATTTTCGGTAATATTTTAGGTGAGGCAACCATCTTCGTTGGGTAACGTTTTGAGTGAGGCAATGCGCCGGAATCGGTAAATATGGTTGACGCGGGACACCCCCGGGACGCCGATGTGCCGGCGGCCCGTCGCCGGAGACGGACTCACGGCCTACTCCGGGGCCGGAAAGCGGGTCCGGATCGACCGCTTGCGCACGCCCGTTCGCCGCGCGATAATCAGTCTTATCGCGCATCTTTTGCCCCGCTGAAATCGCCCCTTTATCCCGCCTCCGGAGATCTGCTTATGACCACCGCCGCCCGCGCCCACGTCGTCCCCCGGGAACCCGCGCCACTCCCCGAGCTGCGCGCCGCCGACCAGGGAGTCGCGGAATCGCTGGAGTCGGTCCTCGCCGACAACACCCGCCGCACCTACGACACCCAGTGGCGCATCTTCCAGGGCTGGTGCGATGAGGTGGGGCTCACTACTCTGCCGGCGGAACCTCTCACCGTGGCCCGCTTCCTGGCCGCCCGGGCCGGTTCCGGCGCCAGCATCGCCACCATCCGGCTGGCCACGTCGGCCATCTCGAAAGCCCACGAGTGGGCCAAGCTGGAATCGCCCTGCCGGGACCCGGGCGTGCGCGCCTTTTTAAAGGATGGGGACGGCGCCTCTCGAAGCCCCAGCGCCAGTCCGGCGCCCTCACCGCCGACGTCCTCGCCGTGATCCGGCTAACCGCGGTGCAGCCTCGCAAACGCGGCCGTGGCATCGAAACGCCGGAGCAGGCTGCAGGAAGGGCCAAGCTCGACCTGGCCCTGGTGGCCGTGCTCTCCGACGCCGGTCTGCGGCGGTCCGAGGCGGCCGCGCTCACCTGGGGCGACGTGCAACGCTGGGACGACGGCTCGGGCCGTATCACCGTAGTCCGTTCGAAGACAGACGCCGAGGCCCAGGGCGCCACCGTGGCCATCACCCCCGCCGCCATGGCGGCGCTCTCCGCCATCCGGCCGGCGGGCGCTGGCAGCGGTGAGAAGGTGTTCGGGCGGTCGGAGTCCCAGATCGCCCGGCGGGTAAAGGCCATCGCCCGGGCCGCGGGGCTGGAGAACTGGGAGATCTTCAGCGGCCACAGCGGGCGCGTGGGCATGGCCCGGCGTATGGCCCAGAACGGCGCCCCCACCCATGAGATCGAACGGCAGGGCCGCTGGAAGCAGGGCGGCGGCATGGTCGGCCGCTACACCCGCGGCGAGACCGCCGGGTCGGCGCTGCGCTATCTGTAGTACTGGTTTAGTCATGAAATGGACGCGCGTATCATGCCGGTTGACATCTTGTCTATTGATTACCTGTCTAGCCAGCATCAATAGCGATTGGGGTCAGATGCTTCCTCTTTCCGCTTTCTAACAGCACTGTCGGGGTCTTCGACGAACTCAATGCTCTCCAAAGATTCGGCAGCAGAGTGGCCAAACAACCCAGATTTTACCAAGGGAGCGTCATTGCGCAGATCCCTGATCAGAGATTTTAAATCCTGGGTTATTTCCCTTTGATTACTCCCGCGGCAGTTGATGCGAATCCGGCCGTAGTCGTAGTCTCGGGCAAGCTGTTGTGTAGCTTCACTCTGGCGCCTTGGATCCTGCCGTATCGTTCTCCATGCATTTGCCAAGTGCCATAACACTTCAAACTTATCTATGGTCCAGCGGTATCGCTCGGCATCATTGTACGCGACATATCCCATGGCCTTTGTTAGGCTGCTTACCAAACGTTGGTGAAGGTCGGGCAACCTTGCCCACCTTACAGGAGATAAGTCTGTGCCAGTCATGACCGACGGGATATCAGTGTGAACTCTCTCTCCCCCTGTGGTAATCACAACGGTGTCATCTCGACCGGTTCGAAGTCTGGAGTCCATCAAGAATTTGATCGTGTCGTATCGTTCTCCAGCAATAGCACCTGTACATAAACTCCAAAACACCAAGGTCGCAGGATAGGCATCCAAGTAAGAATTCTGGTCCCGACGCCAGCCCGACGTGGCATACAGTAGAGTTTCCAATACTCCCGGCCAATCATCACAATGTTCTTTCTGCATCCAACGTCCGGCCACTGTAGCCATCGCAATAAGAGTCTCACATGCTGCTTCAGCTATGTCAGCGCGACGCTCGACAGTTAACAGATGCGGTGCCTCAGCCTCCGCTATTGTCTTGGCCACTTGTGCAGCCTGTTCTCTGATCAAGTCCGCCATTTGGATCCGGTTCTCTGCGCGGGTCATGTAGCGTTTTAGCGTTGCCACCGCCAACTCTATTGAAGCAGGATGCGGCCGTCGGTTATCAAGCAAAGCTTGGACTCGGTTCTGGAGCGTGACAAAAAACTCGCTTGCATCCTGAATTGAGATGGGAGTGGCGCGCCTATTCTCGATCAACTTCTTCGCATCATCCCCTACCATTCCCCGGTGTGCCCAATACCAACTGAACCTCTGCGACTTGCATCGTCTTGCTGCTTCGCAAAGTGCCACATCCCAATCCGCGGACCATCCACAAACTATCATCCCGAACTCGTCGAATATCTGATCGAGCAGGAGATTGGTGCGATCAGGATACTTGGCCAATTCCGTTAGGGTATTCAGGGATCTTACGTCTTTGTAGTCACCATGGAGCTTGATTACCTGGCACTGGTCGTGCGATTGCGTAAGAGGTGTCATACCTTCGATATCATCGATCGAGCTTATGATCGAATGCGGTACACTCGCTTCCGTCAGCGCGTTCTCTATCAGACGGTCGAAGTTTGTAGTGACGATCACCCTGATGATGCCCAGATCAGCTAGCTTGGCAATCGCTCGATGGGCTGAGGCCGGCTGTTTCAGACCCTCCAGTTTTTCCTCTTCGGTCGGTTCAATATATTCGTTGATCAGACGCTGCCGCTCCGTGCTGGTAGTGGCCAGCATCTCAACTAGGTCAGAGTAGTCGGGATCCTTCCCAAAATGGTCCCTATACCACTTTTCTGGATCTTCGGGAGCTTCTCCTTCTTGCAAGCAGGCGATCTTCTTGATTAGGTCAAGAATGAGACCCCACCCAGTCGGAATTCCCGCCCCACTGGAAACCCCCGATCCAATCAGCAACGCATACGTCCCGCGGCTCTCCGACAGCGCGAATGCTAGGCGTTCACTCGCATCAAGTACCATGGCTAAACTCCCCCAAAATGTGAAGACAGGTAGTAGATCGCAGTCTATGGCAAGGAATCGGCTTTTCTATCTGGGGGTACGGCGATTACTGATCCTTGGATGTGCAGGTCTCCTACCCACGATTCACTAGTTGGATAATTGCTCCGATCCGCCGTGCTGTGTCGGTGAAATGCTGCACCTCCTCCGGTCTCAGTGGGTGGCCCAAGACCTTGGTCTCCCGGTAGGAGAGCCACTTCTTAAGGACCTGGTAACCTCCGAGCTGGTAATTCCAAACTGCGGCGGGGACGTTGCGCCAGTAGGCCCGCTCGTTCAGGTACACGTCAAACGTCGTATCTCCCAGCGTCGGGATGGCGTCGACCAGGGTGCCCCGCTCAGCGGCCGTGCGATCCCGCTCAACGACTCGGCCCTGGCCGGGCATGACGGCGTCGCCCGTCCCGAAGTGACCCCAGCCGGCGGATACCTCGAAGTCATCGCCGGCCATGTTGCCGCCGTCGGTAGTGGCGGGGACGGCGATGAATGCCAGCTCGGGCCGCAGCGTTCCGGTGGTCACGCCGGCGACGGCGGTGTCGGAGTCCAGCAGGGCCGCCAACTGCCGGCCCCGGGCCGCTGATGCGATCAACGCATCCGCCGCGCCCGGAGCGTTGCCATCGGGCCAGCCGGGCAGCGGGATGCGTGGCCACTCCATGCGCAGCGCGCCGGCGTTGGCCGTCCGGTACGCCGGGTCGTGCAACACGGCGACAACGTGGTGGAACAGGTCCTCAACGCCCAGGCCCAGCTTGCCCAGATAACCCTCCACGTGCTCCGGCAGGTTCGGCCGGCGTTGCGCGCCACCCGCAGCGGCCATACCATCCTCCCGCTCCCAAGCGGGTATGCACGTCGCTCCCCGGTCCATCAGGTCAAGGCAACCAAGGTTTGAAATGACTTGCAACGATCCCCATTCCCTACGCGGTTTCTGCTGGGCCACCAGCCACAGGTTCCCCTCGAAAACCTGCGCATTGTAATCGGCGCGTTTTTCATCCAGGAGCTTCGTGTCACCATCCCAATAGAGCCAGCGGGTATCGAAAGGTCGGTAGGCATAGCGGACGAAACCGTCGTCGGCCGGTTCGCCGCGTTTGAGCAGCGTGTCACGCACGGCGCGGGCATCGAACCGCGCCGTGGACCTCATCACGCCGAGATAGCGACGGGCGATCTCCTCGTGGCCCAGGTTCGCGTCGAAATAATCGGCCACCCGTTGCTTCAGCCGGTCAAGGTCAACATCAACCAGGAAACCGTCCCGGCTGGTTTTCACCCCCGGGAAGGAGGTCGGGAACAGATCGGGCAGCGACGGCCAGTCTTGCCAGCCGTCGCTCACCGCCAGTTCAGCGAAAGGCAATCCCAGCGACAGCAACGGCGCAACCCCGCCGTACAAATCATCCGCCGCACTTTCCGCCGTTTCCACCAGCTCGCCGTGCTTGGACTGACCCCACAGGTGGCGGAAGCCGACGGATTGCGCTAGCGCATGGTTAGACTTGCGCACCAGCGTAGTGATGGCGGTGCCGACCTGGATGCCCACCGGGTCCTCGGGCGTGGAGAAGATGCTGGGATCGGGTGCGCCGTCCGGTGTCGTCTTGCCGGTCTTGTACTTGTCGCCGTTGAGGCAGTCGATGCGTATGGTATCGAAGGCTTCGAGGTAGCGCTCGCGCATGCCGGTGAAGGAGAGGCCGTCCAGCCACGAGTAGTTGGAGATGAAGCAGACCACGCCTTGGCCGGTCTTTTCGGCGATACGCCGCTCCGCCATGCGGAAGAACCGCACGTAGAGGTCGTTGAGTCCCTGTCCCTCGGGACGCCGCACCTGCTTCGTAGTCCGGTACGCTTCCGACAGTTCCCGTTCCTCGTCCACGGCCATGCCAGCGAAGCCGTTGTAGGGTGGATTCCCCAAGATGACGAGCACCGGCGTGTCCTGCTTCACCCGTTCAGCCCGTTCCCGCTCCTCCTCCAGTTCTGGGAAGGGCAACGGTTTCTGCACCGTGGGTTCCCAACCGGTGAGGGCGTTGGTGAGGAAAACCCCAACGCGCTCGTCGCCGTCATCGGACAACGGCGCGTCCAATTCCTGCATGGTGAGACCGACCTGCAGGTGCGCGACCACGAAGGGGGCTGGCATGATCTCGAAGCCGAAGACGCGCTGGGTGGCGGCCTGCTTCACCTGCGCGCCGGTGAGAGCACCCAAGCCCTTATTCTCCAGGTTTGCTGCGATGCGGCGCAGCACCTCGGCCAGGTACGCTCCGGTGCCGCAGCAGGGATCCAGCACGTACACGTTCTCGCCGGCCAGACCGTCGGGGATGCCCAAGTCGTCCTTGAGGGCCTTATCCACGCGGGCAACCATGTAGCGCACCACCTCGGACGGGGTGTACCACACGCCAAGCTGCTTGCGCAGGTCTGGGTCGAAGGCCTGTAGGAAGGGTTCGTAGAAGTAGGGCACGGCCTCGCCCTCGCCGAACTTCGCGAAGAAGGCGTCCCGTTCCACGCGGTTGAGCGCCGCGGCCGTCCAGTCCAGCACTTCCACCAGTCCCAGGGGCTGCAAGCGTCCTGGGTCGGAAAGCTGCTGGAACAATGCTCGCAGCACTGGCGCCCGCAGATGCCAGACGGCATCGTGCCAGTTGAAGAGGCCGGAGGGCTGAGGGGTCTGCCGCGCCCACAGGACCCAGGCGGAGAAAACGCCGTAGAACAGGGTCTGTGCCAGGGTGGACCGGAAGAAGGCCGCGCCGCGGTCGCCTTCAAACTTCACGCCCAGCGATTCTTCCAGCGCTTCGCGCAACGCCGTCAAGGCCGCCGCATCCCCGGCCCTCTCCACCCGGGCCAGCCCGTCGCGGGCGTAGGATGCCAGCAGCCACGCGACATCCTTGGGTTCCGCCAGCGAGGCAGCGTGGGACAGCACGCGGGTCAGATACTCGTACAAGCCAGAGCCGACCTCGTTGGCAAAAGCCCGCGGCCGCGCCAGTTTGGCGTCAAACTCCGCAGCGGACCCAGCCAAGCGGAAGGATTCGAGACGCACCGGATTACCGGCAGTATCCTCACCCACCAGCACGAAGTCGCGAGCGTTGGTGACCAGCACCTGCCGGTAACCCTGCCAGTAGCCGCTTACCTGATCGCCGGCGGCGGTCAGCCAGACGTCGTCTGCGACGGGCTTCACCTCGATGACGCCGCGCTCCGGCTTCTGGTCCGACTTCGGCCTGCCCTTCTGCACCTGCCGGGTTGTGTAGAGGCCAAAGTCGGGATGGCCAACGCCCTGGTTGGCCAGCTCCTGCACGCAGAACACCTTGGGCCTCAGCGTCCCGCCCACCGCGTTCAGCAGGTTGGCCAGCGGCACATACAGTGAACGTTCGTCGGTGGCGCCGCCGGAGCCGCGGATTAAGTCCAGGTCGGCGAAGTATGCCTCGACGGCCTGTTTCGATCTCACGTTTGTCATACTTCATGAACCGCCCGGATCAATACTCGCCCAATCGTCGTAGCAGTTCCATTTGAGACCGGTCGTATTCTGCACGTTCTTCACAAAGCGCGGCGAATTCCCTCAATAATCCTGCCACATAAGGGTAATCATAGACTATGCGGTCAGCATTGACCCGGTACCGCTGGGCGGTTTCAACATGCTGAGCGCCCCCATCTTCCAAAGAGTATTCACCTTGCTGGTTGAATAAACCAGTTATGAAACCGTCTGCCACCGCGTCGGAGCCGATGTTTTCAAGAGCTTTACAGACCGCGGGCAATGGCCAGAAACCATTTTCATCAACGGGCGCCATCGACAACAACTGCCCAATTTCCAGATCGCATTGGTCCAGCAACTCGTTTACCGAGCTGAGGGATCGTACGTCCTCCACCCAAGCCGTCAGCAAGCCAGCATCTATGGATCCCTGTGCATTGGCCCCCGGCACGCGACGGAGCCTACGAAGCACCCGCCGCGCTACGCTACGCTGCACCTCTCGTGTATCGGTACCCGGTGCCCCGGCATTCGCAGATCTCCCGTGGGCCAGCATAACAAGGTCCGCGAAAAATGCTGGGGAATTGGTCGCCGCCAGTTCTATGTTGGGGATCCCCTGTCGGCTCCATTCCAGCATCCCAAAATACGAGAGCTCAAGCTGTACTTTTTCATCCATGGTGGCGTCGGTACGTTTGTCCAGCACGCTAAGAGCCTCGGAAATGGCTTCATGCAGCAGGCTCTGGTCTTCAAAAGCGTCCCAATCGGCGCGGACGACCTCATGCAACAAGCGGATCAGCTGCCGCGTTTCCAAACGCTCCCATTCGAACTGCGCCACCTCGAATGCACTAACTGCCCTACCTGCCTCCAAGAGCCTGTTCACAACTTCGTCCATCACCTCAGGAAAGACAAACCCTGATAGACGGACACTGTTCCAGTAGGCTTGCCTGATGGGCGCCGGCATACCTTCCAGCAACGGCCAAGTGGAGGCGCGCAGCTGCAGTCCCTGGAGCAGGGTGACCAATTTATGTTCCGGCAGATCCATCTGTGCTGCTTTCACCAAGGCAGCAATTTCAGCTTCGTCCCGGCCCGCCAGCATCATCCGGAGGCACGCCAGGAAATCGGCGCCGGCCTCGCCAGAAGCGGCGACTACGCAATACCTGACGAAGGATCGGAACTTCTCTGGTTCGGGCAACAAATCCGAAGCCAGAATGCCGACAACGGCGGCGGCTTGCGTATTTTTGCTGATAAGCGCGCCCAATCCCTCTTCGCCCCGAACAGTCCAGATTTCCCGGAGCGCAGCCAATTGCCGTTGGCGTAGTCTCTCCATGCGGGCTTTCGGATCAAAATCGTCGCCGGTGCCGTCGTCATAGGGTCCCAACCAATGTGAGGACAGCAGTCCCTCGTGCCGCGCGATCAAATCGCATGGCGCGAGGTATTCGGCCAGGTCTCCGAAGAGCGCTGCACCCATGGGCCCGTAGCGCATACTCAGCTCAATCCGGCGCAGCAACGCCGCCTTGTCTTCATCGGCCGCAGTATCGGCCCACCTTTTCACCAAGTCTCGAACCCTTTCCCGGTGGGGTTCGGTCACCCACCGCATCCGCTCCACCAGATCTCCCAAGGTTGCCGGGTTATGCTGCGGCCAAGCTAGAACCAGCTGAAAAGCATGTCGGGAAAGTTCGCCGCCTGGTTCACTATTGGCAAGGGATTCGGCCGCGTCAACTGCATCGAGTCGCCACCTGGGACGAGAGTTGGCCATTGCGATACGAAGCCCGCCACCCAACTGGGCTACGCTCAATGACCACCCCACCTCCGGAAAATCAGCGGCGATCTTCTCAAGGGCGCGAACCCTCTCGCTGCCGGTTGCACCGGTCTGTGGACGAAAATCCCTTACTATTGACCACAGCGTGGACTTGGGACTGTTCGCCCAGTTATCGTCGATTTCCACCGTCGCCATCCTGGCGAGTATGTCTACCACTCGAGGAAAGTGCGCCGGGTTCCAGGCCAGCCTTTCCAGGGCCCATAGCAGTTCGGTGCGCTTGGGGCTGGTCGGCCACTGCCCTCCAGCCGGTGCCAGCAAGCCCAGAACTATGGGTTTATCTTGGCGAAGGTCCTGTTCCAGCAGGCGTAGAAATACCTCAGGCGAGGCCTCGGCGAAATCCGGCAGGTAGTGGCGCAACGACAGCAACTTCTCAACGCTGAGGTTCTCCGCCAATCTCCCGACCAGCCTGTCAATGCGATCCTGCAACCTCAGGTTTCTGCCCCGCAGTATCGCATAGCCATGTGCTGCCAGTATCACCAAGGTCTCACAAATTCCCGATCGCAGCGCAGCGGAATGGGCCCGCAATTTACCCAAGACAGGCGCCATCCACCGGCTGTGTTCCGGCAATGCCAAGGCCGGATCGGCTTCTGACAACACGTACGCTGCAACAGAAAAGAAGTCGTCCAAATGATCGCGGGTGATGAAACCTCCGGTGGCGAATAACGCATCCAATTTGGAGACCACACCCCGGTGTTGGCCAACTTCCCACACCGGCCCATCCTCGAGCCGGGACAGTTTCCGAAAGCGAGAATCCAGCTCTTTGCCCTCCGCACCATCCGACAGCAACCCGATTATCTCGACATCAGCGGCGTTGGTCTGATTCCACGCTCCGGCCAGAGCCATGGGTATCAGATCAATGGCGATAGCCTCATCCCTAGCCCAAGCCGGTTCACGGATCGCCTCCAACCGCGCCAAACGCCGACGCAACACGGTGGGAGACCTGCCGGACTCACGGTAGAGTATTTCCGCCCGTTCCCGGTCAATGGACATATCGTGAAGCGCTGCTTCAAAGCTCGCGCGGTTGAGGCGGTCCAGAGTTATTACAGGTGCGGGATCCACCGGATTGCGGAAACGAACGATGATGCAGGGCACACTCTCGCCCAGCGACCCCATCTCCCGCTCCACTTCCCGGCTGGTGGCGACAGCTATGATTGGCGCTGTCTTCACCGCGCCGAATCGCATCAGGCCATCGGGAGTGTCAAACACAACGGCACGGCTTGCCAGATCATGGCGCTCCAGTAACGCAGACCCCGCGGCGGAGGCCAGGAAAGCGAGGGCTTCGTCCACCGAATCCGCCGCGATGGTCAGTGGTTGAGACACGCCGCCGCTCAACCAGCCGTCGATCTGCGTCGCATGAGCCTCAACCGCAGGGTCGAACAGCTTCGTAGAAAGCTCGGGTGTCGTAACCGCTGCCCAGTCCTGCCAGCACCTCTCCAGCGACCGATACCCCTCCACCGGAATACCCAGAAGCTCCGCAAGCCAGATTTGCGCCGTTGCCGAATGCTCCGCCCACTGCTCCAGGTCGCTCACGTCATACGCCCTGACTTCGCGCCAGTGCCCCGGGGCTATCTTTTCCGATGCCCACCGGCCCTTCCCAGACCAGTTGCGGGTTGTAACGAATATGAAGGCGGACCCTGCTCTCTCTCCGGGTGGCACTGATGCCGTGCGAGCCGCATAGTCTGCGTCCGCTTTCCGCTTGATGCTCTTCTCCGTGCTTAGTTCCCATCCGGATTGCCCTTGAGGGATCCAGGGAGTGCCGACGCCAGCTTCAACGAACCCGTCCCAGCCATACCGCTCAGCATTGTCGTAGCCCGGGAAGTCCACGCGTTCCAAACCTTCGCCTACCGCGTGGACCAGCTTCCGCATGAGGACCGGCAACTTCTGTCGTGAACCGATTTCCTCTGACCACCGCTCGATCTGACCCGCCCTGATGACAGCCACAGTCGGAGTGTAACGGCCTACGTTTGCCACAAAACCGCCTTGGCCGATGCTCCTGTTCTGGAGACTGGATTGCACCGCGAGCAAATCCTCGTGGTCAACACCAAAGGCACGTTCCAGGCGAAGGGCCATTCCAGGCGACAGCGCCGCCCGACCGTTCAACAAGTTTGACAGCGCTGGCCGCCCCACTCCCAGCAATCGGGCCGCCTCTGTGACGGGAACTCCGGACGGAATGACGTGACGACGGATATAGGACCCAATATGGTCATACGATGTCTCTCGATCACGCACGATTGATGCCTCCAATAGCCAGCCGGCAACGACCATAATGTGTACTGTGTAGCGTATCACGCTACATCACCGATTTCAAGATGGCAAACAGATGTCCGCGCTATGCAGGAAGGATGAATTGTGCGCCCGAATGGGTCTATCGGTCCGATAGGGGCCGGAATGGTCCGTCAGTCTACGCTCAGCCATGCGAAGACAAGCGGCAGCTCATTCCAGTATTGCGCCACCGGAGGCAGCTCAGGAAGCTGGTTCCCCAGCATACGAACCCAGTCAATCTCCATCTCCGCCCGCAAATCCTGTCTCTCCAGATCAGCCAAGGTGAACACCGGCAGATCCTTGCTGCGACATTTCTCCACGTACAGTTCCGGGACGCGGTCGGCGTGAATGATCTGCTCACGCCGACGGAACAGATTGACGACGTCGTAGAGGTCCCGCGGCAAGCAGCGGTCCCCCAGCGCCCTGACCTTCTCGGCGAAAATCTCCTCCAGGCTGTAACAACGCACCGATGCCTTCCCTGGAAGATCATCCGGATAGTCATGGGAAACCGGCCGCAATACCGTGGGACACACCACCTGCTCCGCATCGGCGGCGGTCACGTCGAACTTGATCCGAACCGGCGGCGCATTGCGCGGCCCTCGGTAATAGATTCTCCCTTCGGCGGACGTGCCGTTGTCGCGCATCTCAAACCGCGGCTCCGTGTTCTGAAAATCCACTCCGGATTCGTCGCTCACCCTTTGCAGCATCCGCTCCAGCGCCGGCAGAACCTCAGCAGCGTCGGTGGTGCCGTCCGGAAGGCACGTGAAATCCAGGTCCTCCGAAAAGCGATAATCTCCCAGGTAGCACTTCTTCAGGCACGTCCCGCCCTTGAATGCCCACCAGTCGGACAGCTCAGGGTCCGAACCAATCGCCCACAAAACCCATCCGATGACGTAGTCCTTCTCAACCACCTCCGGGCGCAGCCCACACCGTTGGACCCTCTCGTTGAGTTCCGTCTGACCTATCAACGAGGCCGCTCCCTAAATGACGTTGCCATTCACCCGAAGGTTCCAGCGCCTTGTCGACGGTCCCCTTCGAGGAAGGTCCGGATCCAGCATGCTGATACCGGCGGTGACACCGTCCCTGCACTTGCCCAGCAGGCCGGGCGAAACAACATCCAGCTCCTCCAGCAGGTATCCCAGCCGCTTGTAGGCCGCGCCGTTGCCGACCCTCATCATGTAATCAACAAGGAGTTCGTCGTCCCGGTGCTCACTGCGGAAATACTCGCTCACCACCTCCGCCACGTGGCGTATTCCGCCGCCCAAAGATGGTTTATCCAGCACGTCAACCACGGTGTGCGTCGGATCCGACACCTGCACCCTTGTGCGGTCGCGCCAGACCGGCCGGGTGCCAAAGATGCGCTCTGGCGCGATGCGCCGGAGCCGGAAGGGAAAGCCCTGCACCTTGGTCTCCGCACTACGCACCCGCCGCGTGGTGAACACAACCATCCCGTGGAACAACTGGTCCGTCAGGTCCCAGTGTTCGCACGCCGTCCATCCTCCCAGGTAGCAGTCAGGCCCGAAAAGTTTGGTGGCCACCACCCAGGGATCCTCTCGCCATTCGTCAGGATGTTCAGCCTCCAGGGACACCGTGGCGTAGAGACCCGGGTGCACCCGTACCAGCCAACCTCGCTCTGTCAGATAGGCCAGAAATCGCCGCGTCTGCGGTATCCCGAAGTCCAGTGCGCCGGCGGCTTCCCGCACCGTGAACGGCCCAGGGAACTCCCGGTGCAGCTTGGTCAACAGGCGTCGGTTCCTACCGTATATCCCCGAAGGCGCTGCTGATGCATTAATCATAAGCCGTAACATTCTATATAATAGAATATAATGCATTTATGATATCACATCCCATCACCACCCAAGCGCTCTGAACTTCGTGCTGAATAATCGACGCCTACGCTCGTATTGAGGCTGGCACACCGCATTTCGTCAACTCGCGGTTTCACGGACCGGTGTAGCCAGGGGATCGGCGCTATTGCGAGGCTGATGATTGGAGGTCCGTCATGGATCGGTTTTTAGACTGGGTCCGCGGAGAGATCCGCCCACGCATCACGGCTTATTTCTTGGTCATCGCATTCTGCTGCGGGGCGATCAACACGATGACCTGGCATTTCGACTTGGTTGATGACTGGCTTGCTCGCATCACGCTGAGCATCCTGACTGCGCTGGTGCTGGCGCTGGAATTCTCCTCCGTTCCCACACCCTGGCGGGACCGAAAGAATATCCTATGGGTGGCCGCAGCGCTGGTGCTGGCGTTGCTCCTTATGACGGGCGACAAATTCAATATCGATATCATGGGAACCAATGCCGCTGTAGCGTTGGTTTCGCTTCCGCTGGCACTGCTGGTGTGGTTGCTGACGGGTCGCCAGTGGTTGTTGTCGGCCTCGTTCTCATTTGCGCTGGCCGTCATGTTGATCTACTGGCTGGCGGCTCTGGCTCAGACTGACGACTCGCCGCTAACACTGTTGTTGCTGGTGCTATTGCTTCCGCTGCCGACCGTCCTTCTCTTCGGCGTCGCCTGGGCGCCGGTGGCTCGGTGGGCATTGGGAGCCGCTCGGAGACGCAGTCACCGGCGTATCGGTGGACCGGGGTTTCAAGCGCTTGCCATGAGTATCCTGTTTCTGCCGGTAGCGTTGGTGGCGATCATCGTTCCCCCGATGCTTGAATTCAGCGACATCTGGTCGGCGGTTTCCCTGACCCTGTTCGGCGTACTACTGAGCGCCGTAGTCTCGGATCCGTTGAGGCGTTTCCTGCTGGAATCGGCCAACCTGTCTCCGGACCGCAACGATAGGGACCAGTGACCAAGTCGGCCAACTCGGTTTCAGCGCCGCCGACTGCCGATCCGCGCCGAAGGCATTGCCGCCACATCTTACATCCATTGGTTTTGGACCGTAATTCTCGTCGCCGGACGGCATGGCTAACACCTCGGTCGGCCGCGTGCTCCCCCAATAGCCCTGGCGCGGCGGCTGATCAGCGGATACGCCCATTGCCCCCGGACCGCAGCCAGTAGGCGCATGGCGGCCGTGTGATAGCCTATTTGACCTTCCCATGGAATCCCCACCCGGCTGATGGATACCCGCCAGAATATGGACCATGATGATAGCTTCAGCAACCTGGCGCTGGATGGCGGCGGAGCCAGGGGGATTTATGGCGCCCGTCTCCTAACCCCGAATCCACCGAAAGGATGCGTGGGGGCTGGATACGCAAGGGAAGAGAAGCGTGGGTGATGGTGCAGTGCCCTGACGCCGCCGGATTCGAGCGGGTGAGGGTAGAGACAGCTATGCCAGGGGGATGCTGACGGCTCGCGAGTGGCCGCGGAGGGCGAGATCGTCGGGCAGATGGCAGCTGGAGACCCGCGGAGCTCAGCCTGACGCGGGACGACCAGGCGGTTGGACGGTCTGGTTGAAGGGTCGGACGCCGAAGGCGGCGTCAGGAAGGGAGCGGCAGGGCTCGCAATCGCTCCAGGGCGCGACTGAACTGGTTTTCCCAGGGCCAGTGTTGGGGCAGATGCAGGGTGAGGCGACGGGCCTTGCGGGTGATGCGTCCGGCGAGGGAGAAGAAGCGTCGCCGCAGGGTCTTGGTGGTAACCACCAGCTCGCCCAGGCCGATGCGCGCCGTCCAGCGAGCCAGATTGTGGGCCATGACCTGCACCGCCAGCCAGGCGGCGTTGGCGGGGAAGCGTCCCGAGGGAAGATGGTTGAGACCCACGCCGTACTTCAGGTCGCGGATGGCGTTCTCGATCTCGGCATGGCGGCGGTGGTCGGCCTCCAGTTCCAGAGTGTCGCCCTCCCGGTCGGTGATGCAGGCGTGATAGCTGTAGTCGGTAAGCAGCGCCAGTTGGGAACCGGGCGCGGGTTTCACCCGGCGTACGATGAGCCGCGCCGGTGCGGCGTCGGGCTCATGCTGGAAGGGTGTGTATTCAGTCTCGGCCACGTCGGCAGCGCCGTCCATCCAGTAAGGGATGGCTGTCCAGTCCTTCTCGGGTATGGCCTCGATGAGGTTGCGCAGGCTTTGGTGCTGGCGGACGGTGATGGAGTAGCGGACGTCCATCTTGCGGCAGACGGCGACCATGGCGTGGGTGTAGAAGCCGCTGTCGGCGCGGACGGTGAGTTGTCCGGTGGCTCCGGCGTAGCGCACCCGGCCCACCGTCTCCCGCAGGAAGTGGTCCGCGCCCCGCGCGGTGTTGGCCCGACCCTGGCGCAGCCGCACCATCAGCACGTCGCCGGTGTCCGCGGCGACGGCCAGCAGCGGGTGATAGCCCCGCTGGCCGGTGTAGCCATGGCGACGGGCGCCCTCCTTGCCCAGTCCGTAGGTCTCGCAGATGGTGGAGTCCAGGTCGATGGTCAACGGCGCATCGCCCGGGCCCCCACCGGCGGCCCAGGCCCGAGCCAGCAACTCCCGGCTCACCCGATCCAACTGGCGAACATGACCCCACCGGAAACTGCGTAGAAAGGTCCCCAGGGTGGATGGCGCTTTGACCACGCAGCCGATGGCGCTGGCCGTCCGGCCGGTGCGCAACACGTCGGCGTCGTCAATGCAGTCGCCGCCGGCCAGGGCCGACGCCACCAGCGTCAGCAGCTTGTCCCCCGGGTTGGCTCGACCCGGCGCATCTCCCAGGTCAACGTGGCGGTCCACCAGTTCACCCAGACCCAGATGCTGGGCCAAAGTGACCGGCAAAAGCAGTCCGGCATTGGCCACCAGACGGTGGTCGTCGAAGGCGACGTGGATGCGGTCGGGGCTGCCCAGTGGTAGCATCTGATGGGTGCTCCTCGTTTCGGGTCGGTTTCTTGTTTCACAAACCATTATCCCAGAAGCCGGGAGCACTTTCTTACCCTTTCAACCCGCCCCGACACTCATCTCTTCGGTGGATTGGGGCTAACCAAGATCGAAGAGTCTCTCGACCTGAGGATCCAGGACTGCTTCGACCTTATCGCCGGTACCAGCACCGGCTCCATCCTCGCCGGCGCGGCGGCCACGGCAATCCCCATGGCTGATATTGTGGAACTCTTCGAACACGAGTCGCCGCGCATCTTCAGGAAACGGCGGATCACCCCCGGCGTGTCCATGCTGTGGCGCAGCCGCTACTCAAGGCACGAGCTCGACGATGTGCTCCAACGGTACGTGCATGGGATAACCCTTGGAGAAGTGCCCACTCCCCTCATGATAACCAGCGCCGACCTGGCCACCGGCGGAGTTCACGTGTTCAAGTCCGGCTATTTGGCCGAGCTGGGCGGGCCCTATGATAGAGACGGCGAGGTGCTCTTGAAAGACGCCATTCTGGCGTCCTGCGCTGCGCCGACCTTCTTCGATCCCAAGGAAATAGGGTCCCACCTCTTGGTTGACGGGGGCCTCTGGGCGAACAACCCGTCCATCATCGCCCTCACCGAAGCGCTCTCCAAGTTCAACAGGACCATCGGAGAGGTGAGGGTGCTGTCCATCGGGACCGGCCACGCTCCGAATATGTACCGGCGGCGGCGGCGCTGGGGACTGCTGACCGGCTGGGGCAGGGACAAGCTGGTCTCCTACACGCTGGGCCTGCAGTCCCAGGCGTCCACCAACATGGCCAAGCTGATCCTTGGCCAGCGGTACTTCCGCCTGGACCCTGCCATAGAAACCTGGGAGCTGGACGATACCCGACACCTCGGCAATCTGAAAGCCCTGGCGGACCGGGATTTCGCCCATGAATCCCGGGCGATCCTGGCGCATATCAAAGGCGGTTGACCCGTGAGGCACATTGAAAGCTTTGACCGATTCCTCGCCGAGGAGGTGAGCCTCAATCCAGCCCGCCGGCGACGGCTGAACCGGAGCGCCACCGCGGTCACCGAGTTCCTGAGCCGGAACCTGCACGGTTACCGGTCCAATGAGAGGCAGGGGTCATACGCCCAGGGGACCATCATCAGGCCAGTGGACGATGGAGAGTACGACGCCGATATCCTGGTCTTCGTTGCAGAGGTCCGCGGCAAAAAGCCGCGGGACTACGTTGCCGATCTCCACGTGTGCCTCAGCCGGAACCCCGACATCACAGACAAGTTGCGCCAAAAGACCAGGTGCGTCACTGTGAACTACGCCGATGAATTCAGCCTGGACGTGGTGCCCTGCGTCAACCGCAACGGCCAACGATCCATCTGCGACAGCAAGGGCGACCGGTTCGAGCCCACGGACGGCACCGGTTATCGGGATTGGTTCAACATGAAGACCGACATCACCAACGGCCATCTGAAGGGGGCGGTATGTTTGCTGAAGTACCTCAGGGACCACAAGGGGAACTTCGAAGTTCCCTCGGTGCTCCTGACCACCTTTGCCGGACACAGCATACACGTCAACGAGCGCGGCAAACGTTTCTGGAGCCTTCCCGATACGCTGAAGACCGTATCAAATCGAGCCAATTCCTTCCTGCAGGGAACGCCCCGTATGCCCAGGATGCGCAATCCCGCTCTGCGCAGTGAGCGGTTCACCAGGCACTGGGAAGAGAACGACTACCGTAATTTCCAGGAGAAGTTCCGGGTTTACAACGGCCGGATCAACGACGCCTACGACGAGCCGGATCCTCGGGAGAGCTTGCGGAAGTGGCGGATCCTGTTCGGGGAACGGTTCCAATAGATCACCGAATTGAGCCTTCCGTTTGTCAACGTGCTCCGCCGCGCCCAAATGCCCTTCGCAATAAGCGATCCAAGAAAGAGTCAGACGTTGAGATGACCGCCGCTGTCGTTTCCCCATACAGGGAATCCACCACCAGGCGGTTCCCCCGCAATAGTTTCGTGCCGATAAGGGCGGGACTACCCGCCGTCCCCTCATCGCATCCCACATGGTGTAGTCGTCCTCGCCACCAGATATCAACCTGCCCGAGGTCTTCCCGTACCGACCCTGACGAGGCGGAGAGACCGTGTCCAGTGGACCGGGCGAGGCCGAGTTTACCCAGTAAATCCACGGGAATAGACAACTCGCCGTTGAAGCCCGTGTCCATGTTGACCTTGAGCAACTGCCATGTGCCCCTGGCGTCTCTGACCTGGATGTTGTCCCAAGGCAAAATACGGAGACCTTCGGCGCATTCCCAATTCAATGCGTCCATGCACGGACGATTGGGCTCATCTCTCCCGAGTGAGCGCCGGACTTTCTGGTGCCAAGGCACGGGCGGGATACGACCAATACTGAAAGCGCCGTCCTCGATTACATCAAAGGTGGCGCGGCAACCTGTGAGGAGGTGCATCCCTATCAGCCCATGGAAATCACGGAAAGGATTGCTCAGATTCAGCAAGGTCGGCACTTGGAGCAGGCCATGGATCCATCTCAATTTCAGCATACGACGCGGCGACGTCTCGATACCACGGAAACTCTGCATACGAGCGGACGAACCGCTCCCATCGTTGACGAAACCTTGCCACAGGTTGTACTCGGCGACCAGCTCTTTGTTCAATTCCAGGTGCCCTTCAAACCCTGTGTCGATGAGTAAGTTCAACGACTTGGATTCGCCATCTGCCGTCATCACGTCTACAGAGGCCATCGGCACCAGTTCGTCGCTGAAACGGCCCTTGACCATTCCATCTTCTTCAGCGAACCTGGTCATCTCGCAACCGGGTCATCAAAGGTCGTAGCCACTCCAAGAAAGTCGGCCGCGCTGAGCGACCTGATCACGTCGCTGCCTGACACAACCGGCGGCCTGGTCGCATCCGGAATCGGGGTCACGCGAACCCGGATGGCGACCATACGATCGCCCCCTTCCAACGCGCATCGCCTCACCCAAAAATTGCTCAACAAAGAGGGTTGCTTCAAATGAACTGCGACTCTTGGACGGGTATCTGCCTGACCGGGGCATCGCCTATGGCGTTGCCCATCCGTAGTTAGCGCGGGAACCGCAATCAGCGCAGAAGGGCATCTCGTCTCCCGCAAAGAGGCGTTCCGCCCAAACAGCTGTGTCGCCACAACCTCTGTTGCAGAATCTTCTCACCCACAATCCATCCTCCGGGCAAGAGGTGCCAGTAACGGCCCAAACAAGATCTGGCTTCCCATAATTCTTACCGTTTTTCGTCCAGTACCACGCAGTTCGTGTAATCCCATGAACATACGGCCGATCGCCGCGAATTTCTGATCTTAGCCCACGCTCACCTGGCTTCATCACTCGCGACGACCCTGCCATTGTCCCTGCGGCAGGTGCAACGATACCCAATCGGCTACCATCCGCAAAGTCCAAGATTCTGTCCCCAATCTCCCAGACGATGTCAACGGCCTGCTTCACAGCCATATCTATAAGGGCTGCCTCAACGTCCAGCTTCGTCAGGTTCCGCCTTCCGGCATTATTGCTGATAATGTAAAGCAAATGCCCGCTCACCCATCTTTGCTTCGCCTCAGCATGCTCGATTTCGCAATCCCAAAATTCGGCTATCGTCTTGATATCCGGCATTGAACAACTCGGCGGCCAGTATCTGAGTGCGCGGGTTGGGTTTCCGACGACAAACTCGTGAAAGGCTACTGAGTAAGGATAGCATGGGGTAGATCGGTACACGAGGTGGTGGAGAGCTCTCTGGGCCATCCTATTTTAGCTGGCCTTCCTGAGGTCGTTGACCATCTCGGGCTCGCCTGGGGCTGATGAACGCCATCGCCGCGATGTTCGCTGGCCCCAGATGGCAACGCTGCTGCACCCACTTCATGGCCAACTCGCTCACCGGCGAATACCGGTGGCCAAAGCGCCGACAGCGACCTTGGCTCGACTTTACGCAAAATCCAAAAAGAACAATGGATGTCCCCGCTCTGGGGCGGCACCACACGTGGCAAGTACCGGAAGGTTTTTCACTGTCCGCAGTTACCCCAGACATTTAAGAACTCCCGGGTGCTCCTATCATCCATTCTCAATCGTCATCGCTCATGGCACCCAAAAATGCGTAAAGTCCAGCTTGGCGTACGATGCTACCCCCTGCTGGAGTTGACCCCACGCTGGCCGGTTCATGCCGGCCGACGGGCGCGCAGAGGAATAGCAATGCTGGAACAGAAACACCTGCTGGGACGATGACGTTACCGGGGCAGCGATGACAAATTGTGTGCCGCATTCGTCCACCAGGTTCAGGTGTATGAGAAACGCACCGGCCGTCGGTTCCCTTCGGTCGAACAGCGCTGCGCCGTCCTGCTGTGGCTGCAGCGGCGAGGGTGCCAACTACAGTGGGAGCCCGCGGACATCGTGGTCAACCGGACCAACGGCGACGCGTACGCGAGATGTTCACGCGGGACCAGTTGAAAGGCATGGCTTGGCGCTTTGAACCTCATCGGCGGCGTCCAGGTGCATCGGGCAGTAAGCAAATGCTCTACGCAGCGCAAGCCCGGGTTACCATATCCAAGACCATGACCGACATTGCATCCTGAGATGCATCGCTCGTCGAGCATGGACAGGATGACTTCAGACAGGCGGCTCCATCGAGCGCCGCGCGAGAACATGTATTCCGGGCCCCTTGGGTGAGCCTGCCATCTATCATATGCTACCCTTGATATCGAACATACACTGCCCAATCCCGAACCCATACGTCAATGGGTTTGCCTTGGAGCGCTTACAAAAATGCAAAATCGCATGAATCTGCCTGTTTTCCCCCCGCGAGGCGCTCAAACGTACATCGTAGATAACGACCATCCTAGCCTCGCACGCTGTCCTTTGGCTATACAAGGTTCGCCGTCGGACATTCTGCGAATCGTGCAGATATTCTGGGACTACCGAACTTGGTACACACTAGAACCAGCTGGAACCCATGCCGATGCGATGGCAATCGATGGGTCCAGTGGCCTTGAGGCATCGATCCACGAGCTTTACCGATATAACGAGAGCGACCCCCAGTTTGCGCAAGGCGTCGATTCAGTGACCATCTTCTACACGAAAGGAGCCAAGCAAAGGGTAAAGAAACAACTGGCAACCTTCCCTGATAGGTTGCTGCGATTGGGTGACTAAACCCTGGGACCGGTCAATAAGTCGGTTCATATTTCCACGAGTTCCGGCACGAAATCTTTGGCTGTCTTGGAACAGTGCCTCAATATTTCCGTTCCCGAGGTTGGAGTTCACCTGTGTTTGAACAACAGCATTGATCCGTCGTTTGCTGCTTACTTCCCTCGTGAGGGGCCGATGCCCCTGACTGCACAGGCCCCGGTCCTGAAGCAGCAAGAATATACTGAACAGGCCGCCTGGGAGCTAGCATCCAAGTTCTTGTTGGCTTCTGGCGTCTCTGTCACAGAAGACCGCCAACACCCGAACGGCGTCAGTGAATTCCCTGATTATCGTGCCTTGTTCGATGGTAAGGATACCTTAGTTGAAATGACCTCGGTGCCGGACATGAAGAAATGGACGATTAACGCCAACAACCGTCGATTGGAAGAAACCATCGCGAAAGTGGCCCGACAACAAAACGAAACGCTTGAAGAAGTAGTTGAAGCCCTGCACCGCGTCATCAATAAAAAACGGGAGCGCGTTTTGAAACATAAGGCAAGCCTAGGGACTTGTCCGGAGCCAGGGTACTCGTTGGTTTTATCCAATTATTCGACGCACGATTTGGCCGTACAGTCGCTGTGGTCAAGCCAGGACCTTTCGGTTTTCAACGACATCATGCTGATCCAGTTTGGAGACCAAGTTCACAGCGTCCGGTAAGTCCGAATCCACCAAAGCGATGTGCCCTGGCGTTGACACCGAGGATGATCGGCAAGGGAATGCGAACGGGGCAGTTCCGATTCCAGCGGATGGGAAGGCGACGCGAGGTAGCCACACCGACACGATTCTGGTGGTCCGCGGTGGCCATGACGGGCGTAATTCGGCAGTTGGTGGGCAAGGAGTACCCCTCGCGGACCGAGTTGGTGCGAGTTGGCGAGGATGTTGAGTCGGCGGCGGACGTGCGCCGTCAGGAAGGGAACGACAAGGCGCGCAATCGGGCCAGGGCGCGACTGCACTGGTTTTCCCAGAGCCAGCGCTTTGCTCGCCCAGACCGATGCGCACCGTCCAGCGAGCCAGGTTATACTCCATCACCTGAACTGCCAGCTAGGCGGCGTTGGCAGGGAAACGTCCCAAGGGGAGATGGTTGAGCCCGACGCTGTACTTGAAGTCCCGAGTGGCATTCTCGATTTCGGCGTGGCGGCGATGGTCGGCCTCCAGTGTCAGCGGTTCCCCGTCTCGGCCGGTGATGCAGCCGTGATAGCTATAGTTGACGAAGAGGGCCAACTGACTAACGTGCGCCTTGCCCCAAATCAAATGTTATCGAACTCCGGTCGCGCGATGCCTCCTGGTAGATCCAGCCACGAATTTGGAGTGGCCAACCACCGTCGGCCTCCGCCTTATTGATACCCTCAATGATTCGTACAAGGGTCATTACGTAATTTTGCATCCACGTAGTCAGTCATCCGGCTCGAACACCAGCTCCGGCACCACCACCTCCCAGGCTTCAGTGCGAAGACCGTCCCGGTACTGCGATTCTGACTTTTCCCGGTCCCAGTTGACCACCGCCAAAACGGTCGCGTCAACGCACCGCATTCCGCCGGGAGCCCTGAAACCTCGCGCCAATTGCCCCACAACCACACCGCTCTGATCCAACAGCTCCTGTCGGTCGCCCCTTGAACTCACCCGCAACGGGACTCCAGGCGTAAGCGCGGCGATGGTTTTGTGCACCGGATGGTCAGGATCGCGGTACCCCGCGAAGCCAAGGAAGACATCGCGCAGGCTGAGCCGCTGGTAGCGACGCGCCAGTTCCGGCACCGCCGGAGGATGGGCCACGGGATCGCTACGGAGTAACGTCGCGGGCATGCCCGACAGCGCATCCTGGAAAGGGTGCGGCACGGGCAGGCGCATGAGCGTGAGGGTCTGTTTGGCGCGGGTCATGGCCACGTAATAGAGCCGACGCGCGGCGTCCGCATCGTCACCCCTTCCGATGCGGTCCCAGCGGCCGTCCAGGATCAGCACATGGTCAAACTCCAGCCCCTTGGCCCGGTGAGCGGTCAGCAGCAGCAACCCGCGCTGGCGGCGGCGAACCTCCCTACCCCACTCGGCCAACCATTCGATGAAGCCGTCCACCGGCGTTTCCGAACCACCGGTTTCCAGCGCGTACTCGGCCGCGGCTTCCTGCAGCAGTTCGATCCAGGGATTGGCGGCCTGACCCGCCAGCCACGTCTCGATTTCGCCGCTGGCCACCAGGCGAGAATCCCGTCCCCTGAGCCAGTTCACCAAATCCTGCGTTTCCCGCAGGTGCCACACGCCGGTGAACTCCTCGTTGGCCATCTGCACCGGTATGTCCTCCAGTTCGCACAGGCTTCGCACCGGGTCCAGATAGCTCCAATCTCGCGCCACCACGGCGCAGGTCGACCAATCCCAGCGCGTCACGCGCTCGGACAGACGTTTCAACTCCGCCACGGCCGCCTGCGCCTGGGATATGGTGGTGTCGCCAGCGGGCAGGATCTGCACCCGTCCCTGGGCCACCGGGTCGATCAGGGTCCAGTCGCCGCCGGGAGGATCCTGCGCCCGCGCCCGGTTGACCACGATGGGATGACCCTCCTTCATCCGCAGCTTGGCCGGCTCGATCACCGCATTGGCCGATGTGATGATGTTGGCCGTGGACCGGTAGTTGTCGGTCAGATATGACGGCCTGGCGCCGTAGTCCGCCTCGAAGCGGCGGATGAACTCCGTGGACGATCCATTGAAGGCGTAGATGTTCTGGTCATCGTCGCCCACGGCGAAGAGGCTGAGCCGGTCGTCGGCTTCAGGCTTGGTCCGGCCGGCCAGGGCGGAAATCAGCTCGTACTGCTCGGATCCCACGTCCTGGTACTCGTCCACCAGTATCCAGCGAAAACCGGCCAGCAGCCGTTCCCGGTGCTCGTCCGCCTCTTCGGGCGGGAGTCCCTGTCCCCGCAAGAGCGCCACCGCCTGGCGCATCACCTCGTGGAAATCATCCTGCTCCAGGCGGTTGGCCCGTCCGGCGAAACTGGCGCCCACCAGCCGCATGGCCAGCGCGTGGCAGGTGAGCACCGTCACCCCGCGGGTATCGTCGCCGATCAGGTCGGCCAGGCGGCGCCTGATCTCCACGGCAGCATGACGGTTGTAGGCCAGGGCCAGGATGCCCCGGGGGTTCTCCCGCCTCACCCGGACCAGGTAGGCGATCCGGTGCACCAGCACCCGGGTCTTGCCCGATCCTGGTCCCGCCAGCACCAGCACGTTGGTCTGCTCACGGTCGTCGGCCACGATGCGCCGCTGTATCGGGTTGTTCAGGCTCTCCACGATGGTTCGCCAGGACTCGGGCGTGGTCTGACGGGCCAGTTCACGGTCCCGGTCGGGCAACCAGCGTTCCAGGAACTCCTCCTCGGACAGGCTGAAGTAGTCCATGGCGAGGTTCAGATGATCGGCCGTGGGCCGCAGGCCGTGCTGGGCGTATTCCGCCATCACGTGGATCTGCCGCACCTGTTCGTCGTAGTGGAGCTGCAGGGAGGCGAAGTCCGTCTGGGCGAAGCCGCGGCGTTCCGGCTTCAGCAGGATGGTCATGGCCGGCCGGAACACCGCCAGGCCCTTGTTCAACCGGACGACCTCCTGCTCGTGCAGCCACAGCAGGGCCCGGTCCATCAACCGGTCGGGATGCCTGATCTGGCCGTTCAGGACCAGGTCCGACTTCACCGCCGACAGCAGGTTGCCCATGGTGGTCTCGGCCAGCAGGTCGGTGCCCCGTGTGCCCCGGGGCAGCGCGGACAGCAGATGGTCCAGCAGCAGTCCCGCAGCGGTGCGGCGCAGTTCCGCGGTCTTCGCCAACGATCCCCAGTCCCGCTGCAGCGTCACCTGCACCATCTCCCGGTCCCGCCCGCGCAGTCCCAGGCTTCCTCCGCCCCCACCCTCACCCCGTCCGTCGGCGGCGATGCTGCGCACGATGCCCCGCACCAGCTCCGGCAGCGCGTGGGAATGTCCCTCATCCCTGAGTTCCTGGGTCGCGTTGCGGAGATGCAGCGGGAACATCTCCCCTTTCTCCTGATCGGGCGCCCGCTCGCGCATGAGGTTGATCACGCCCTGCTCCAGGTCCGCCGCCTGCTGAAAGCGCCGCCGTGACGCGCGCTCCACCCCAGCGTGGACGAAGGCGGTGATCGCCGTGTCATTGCTGGCGATGCCAAGTCCCTCCAGGTCGTGGAGCGCCTTCCGCACCCCCTCGGGGGTGAGCCCCGCCGCCGCCATCAGCTCGTCGGTGGATATGCCCTCGTCGGCGTCGGCTTCGAACAGCGCCTGGCAGATGGTCAGCAGCCCTTTACGGTACGCATTCGTGATATCCGCTTTTTCCAGCCGCGCCCGGGCATCCTCCAACGTGGCCACCCGCAGGGAGGACGGGAACACCTGCACCCGGTTCTCTTCACGAGTGAGCAGCACCGCCTCCTCCAGCCATGCCACGGCAGTTCTGACCCGCGTGTCCTCGGTGCCGGAATCCCGCTCGAACACGCCCTCATCGTCCTCCCGCAGGATCTCGCCGGCGGTGGCCACCACCTCTCCGTTGAGGCGCTTCTTCCGGTCCAGGTTGCGCAGCGCCCGCAGCACACCGTGGATCTCCCGTCGGCTCAACCGGGAACGGGCCGACATCCCGAACTGTCGCTCCACGTCGTCCTGGGCGTAGAGCAGCACGCACCGAGCCGCCTGCTGGTCCCGGCCCGCCCGGCCCGCCTCCTGCAGGTAGTTCTCCAGCGACCCGGGAATGTCGGCGTGGATCACGAGGCGCACGTCGGGCTTGTCGATGCCCATGCCGAAGGCGTTGGTGGCACAGATGGCCCGCAGTCCCCCGTTGATGAAGCTCTCCTGGACGTTCTTCTTGGTCTCCGGCGGCAGACCGGCGTGGAAGTAGTCCGCCTTCACGCGCTTCTCCTGCAGGAACTGGGCCACCTCCTCGGCGTGCCGGCGGGTGGCGCAGTAGATGATGGCTCCTCCCGGCACGTGGTCCGGCAGGTCCTCCCGCAGCAGTCCGTAGATGTCGTCGAACTTGGCCGAGCTGCGGGTGGGCACCACCACGAACTCCAGGTTGGTGCGCCTGGCCCCGCCGTCGAACACCTTGATCTCGATGCCCAGCTCCTCCTGGAAATACTCTATGATCTCGTCCTTGACGTCGGGCTTGGCGGTGGCGGTGAGGCACAGCACCGGCGGCGCCGGATCGTCGCCACCACTCTCCCGTATGAAGCGTCCCACGTAGCGGTAATCGGGCCGGAAGTCGTGTCCCCACTTGGACAGACAGTGGGCCTCGTCCATTACCCAGCAGCCGATCTCCCGCTGGTCCAGCACCCGCCGCAGGGACACGCTGCGCAGCTGCTCCGGCGAGATGATGAGGATGCCGGCGTCCCCCAGGCGCACCCGTTCCAGCGCGTTGGCCCGTTCCGGCATGGACAGAAGGCCGTTGACGGTGACGCAGGAACCGATGCCGCGGGATTCCAGGCCCGCCACCTGGTCAGCCATGAGCGCCACCAGGGGCGAGATCACCACCGTGAGCGCTCCGGTCTTGTCGTAGCGGGACAGGGCCGGCAGCTGGTAACACAGCGACTTGCCCGCGCCGGTGGGCAGGATGCCCAGCACGTGCTCTCCGGCCATGGCCGCCTCGACGATGCCCTGCTGCAACGGCCGTCCGTCTTCACCAGCGGGCCTGGACCGGAAATCGTCGAAGCCAAACCACCGGGTCAGTTCCCGGCGGGGGTCGTGCCGCTCCCGGCACCATTCGCAACCGGCGTCGGTGCAGATACTATCCCGCAGCCAACGCACCAGCCGCCCCGCCTCGGGAAACTGGTGCCGCACCCAGGGCGGTATGACGGAATTGCTACCCGCCACCGACAGCCACGCCAGCGCGTAGGCCAGCTCCCAAGGACGCTGCCCGGCGTCCTCCATGGCCGCCAGGGCTTGCGTCCGGCACGATGTCCCGGCGAGACGGCGTTCAATGGCCCCATACGCCTCCCCATCGGACGGTCGCGGCGCGCGGCGCAGGTGGGCAAAGCACCGGTCGAACCCGACGTTGTCGTTTGCACTGGTCAACCAGTGCCAGGCCGTGAGCAGGTCCGGGTCCGCTTCTTTGAATGCCTTCTGCTGGTTGTCGAACACCTCCAGCACCAGCCGGGCGTCAAGCTCGGGATCGTTCCGGCGTCCCCGCTGCAGCGAACCGTCCTGATAGTGCTTCACCAGATAGTGATAAGGGTTGCGGGGGAAGGCCAGGGGATTGAGCCGGAGCGTGTCCACCACCGGCAGGTCCAATAGCTTGAGACCCGGGTCGGCGGCCCGCAGGTGGGGCAGGTCGAAGTCGATCAGGTTGTGTCCCAGCACGAAGTCCGCGCCGTCGGCCAGCTCGTCCAGCCTGGCCAACGCCTGGGCCAGGTTGCGGCCGACCCGAGGGATGGCAACCTTTTGACCCGTGTCCGGCCTCACGCCGGCCAGGGCGTGGATCCGGTTATCCGCCTTCCCGACCTCCAGGTCCAGCGACAGGCAGCGCGCCAGGGTGCCTTCAGGGCTGCGCGACACAGGATCCGCATCGCTCTGCCGTGGTTTCACGTTCCCGGTGGCCATGTCGTCCCGTTTGTACCGTAGCTTGGCGCCGTCATCTTCAGCCGTGGTTGCCCAGCCGCAGCCAAGCGATGCCCGCCACGGCTTCGAAGTGCCGGTCCGCCGATACCAGATCGGCCCCCGTTTCCATGGCGTGGGCCGCAATCCACACGTCGTTGGTGGGGATGGGGTTGCCCCTGGTCCGGAGGGCCGCGGCAATCCGGGAATACCGGTCGGCCGTTACCAGGCCCACCGGCACGAAGGACACGTAGGGGTTGTCCAGGAAGGAACGGAGGTCGGTGGCGTTTCGATCGAAACGCGAGCCGTGCCGGAAACCGTAGAGCAGTTCACCGATGACCACGGCCGACATCAGGACCTCGGTGGCATCCCGCACCACCGCCGCGGTCTGGTCATCACCTCGCATCAGTCGCGAGTAGGCGTTGGAATCCAGCAGGACCCTCACCGCCAAGCGGCCTCGTCGATGACCTCAAACTCCTCGAGGGCCGCATCCAGCTCGGACGCTTCGTCTTCGCTCCACGTGCCGATCAGGTGGTCTAGCGACGAGCCCACCGTGTCGGGTCCTTGCCCCGGATCAGCCAGGCCGGCTCCCTTGCGCAGCAGCTTCAGCGCGGCCTGGTTCAGCGACGTGCCGTCCCGCTTCGCCAGGCGCTGGATACGCTCTGCCAGTTCGTCATCGAACCCTCTGACCGTCAGCTGGTTCACGCTGCCTCTTCCAGTGATGCACCGAACGCATCAATATGAGGCATCATCCTTGACATCCATCATCGGGTCAAGGGCCCGGGTCATCGGCGCCAGAACTGCACTCAGCGCCAAGCCCCGTTCCAGCGCCTCCACACCGTACGGTTCATCCTCCAGCGTTATGTATCATGGGGAATATACGTGTTACAGTCAAGCATACATGTCCACGAACTCTCACCAGCAGCTAGCTGTCCACCCGTTTTCAGCATCCCCAGAATAGGCGTGGCGGCGCGCCAGTTCCTGCATCGGTCATGGCACGATTGACGCCGTCGGTGTAGCATTGAACTTGAACAGCCGTCATTTTGCGATGCCCGGCCAGATAACCCAACTCCAGCTTGGCGTCTGGAAGCTCACCGTCAACCAGTAATGCACTCGCTGACGTCGAGGACATAGTAGCGACGCCCGGCGACTCTGAGGATGCCAGCTATGACAAAAATTGACGCCGCAACAATGAAAGAGATCGAGCGACTGCTGGACGAGTATCGGAGAGTTCTGTTCAACTCGCCGTTGTCAATCACAACAAAGAATTCCTACCGGGTCCACGCAGAGTACTTTGTTCGCTGGCTGGCCGACGACTTTGAGCCTGGGGCGATGGTGTGAAAATGCACCCAAAAGCGTGCGCCGTCTTCCGCCAATTGAAAGATTGCGCCAGAGAGAAGCACCTCATCACCTACGGCGAACTCGGCAAGCTGGTCGGTATGTCCCATCGCCGAGTCGGGGCGCCCCTTTTCGATATCCAAGACGCCTGCGCAGAGTTGGGAGTTCCGGCAATTACCGCTCTGGTCGTCCTCTCCACCACCCGGTTGCCCAGCATCGGTTTCAAGGGTTTTCGCGGTCAGAACCTCCGCGCCGAGCATCAGGCCATCCTCGAGCAAATCTACGCCTTCGACTGGACGCCAATTACTTCCCGAGTGCTCAGCGACGCGTGGGGAAACTTCCAGCAGACTGACGGTTAGAGACTAACTATGCCCAGCGCAAGGCCGGCGTCGCGCCCCCAAGCGGAACGATGCCCCCACGCGTGCGGTCACGCCGGCGGACTCAGGTCGATGGTCAAGGCTGCGGCAAGCTCGTTCCTGCGATCGTCGGGCACCTCGCGCAAGATGAATTCCACCAAGTCATCCTGTCGCGGTTGACCGAATACCATCCGGTAAACCGCCAATGACCGGCGGAGTGCGTCGACTCGTTGGGCGTCACGCGAAAGCGGGAGCACCGGCGCATAGCGTTGTATGCGGGCATCGCCCTTCGGGAACACCCAATGGGGCGAGAGTCCCCCGTCGCCGCTGAAATCAGCGTCAACCAGACGGTACGCCTCATCCCATGGGCTCACGAACTGGTCGCGGTTGATCGCTTCCCTGGCCTTTTTGATCACGTCGTGCCCCACCGACTGCGCGATGTTTTTGCGAATGGCGTGGCCATGGTACCGATGGACCCGGCCTTCCCGTTGTTCCAGGTCCACTGGATTTGAAGGGAGGTTCCAATGCACCACCGCGTGGCAGTACCAGTGGAAATCCAGGCCCTCCTGCCCCACGGACGTGGTGGCCAGGACGAACGGCCAGAACGGGGAGTTGAAAGAGCGACGAACGGCATCCAAACGTTCACTGGCTTGTTCATCCTGAGTGCCCGCCCGGTCGCTGGCATAACGACGGGCAAAGTGTTGCCGCATCGAGTAGGTTTGCCGGTGGACCCCAGTATCGTCGGCCTTCCACTCAGCCACGTCCAGCCTGCCGGCGGCCAGGTGCAGGGCTTCTGAAAGCGCCGCACCCAGAGCTGCGGCGTCTGTCGCACCGCCGTGAGACTCGCTGATGACATGGAAGTACTCGTCGAGAACGTCAGACAACCCGCCTTCAATGGCGTAAGCAAGTACCCGCCGCCAGTAGCCTCTCCTACCCACTGGAACGGACGGCCTGTACACGTTGTGCAAGAGACCTTCCGATACGGGTGCGCGGAAGAAGGACCGAAAATTCCAAGCTGCCTTCATCGCTTCGGCCCTGAGCTGATCATCCGAGGCGGGTGCGTCCGTGATCCGGGTCAACGCGCGCAACGTGGCGTTGGCGGGAGAACCCGCGGCCAGTGATGCCATCACTTCCAACAGGTCGCTGGGCGGGCGGCCCAAGCTGGCAGGGTCGTCAAGTCCCTGTTCGACGCTGCTAACCAATTGGCGCCACGCGATGGATTCTCCGTTATCGGTCGGTTCAGCGCGCGAAGTGCCCGAGGGCGGCCCCTGCAGCCAACCCGGTATGCCTTGGGACACGCCGTCAAGCAGCAGCGGGGCGACGGCGTACCAGGTCTGGTGTGGCCGTCCCGAAGTCGGCGCGCCACGTGTGATGTCGTTGACCATTGGCCGCAGTCGTTCCTGAATTGCTTCCAATAGTTCCTGAGCTGTGGTCGCCTGATAGTGGTACGGATCCCCCACGTCGGCTAAAGTCGCGGATGGCACGAGCAGCGCAAAAAGAGAATGGGCGTCGCGGGCGAGGTGCAGCGATTGCGCTTCATACCGATGGTCGGCACGCCCCGGGTCAGGAATATAACGACGTTCCGCGTCGTAGCTGGCCATCACTGCAACTGCCCGGGGCACCATCGCCCAGGAGGAGAACACCAGCCGTTTGGTGGAATTCCGAGCCCGCTCGAAATCTGGCCCCAGCTTATATGCTGGCAGGGACGGCGGGAGCCACAGCAGTCGATGTAGGCCGGCGTCTTGCAGGTCATTCAGAAACGCTCTCATGCGCCCGTTTCCTCCGGGGACCTCTTCCCGCTCCACGGTAGCTTCCCGGTTCAACTGGAGGTTGGGGTTGTTCCTGATTAATTCGGCTACGGGCCCGGCGGGATCCTCCTCAACAGCGTCTTTAACTCGTGCCGCCAGTCGGTACTGCTCCATGAAGGACAACAGGTAGGGCGTGGATTTCCAGTATTCCGTGACGTCGGGAGAGTCGGTCTGGGCCGCGATGTTGCGGGCGCTGAGATAGGCTTCCACGTCGTCGACCTGCAGGTCCGCGCCCATATTCTCAATCGATAGCATCGGGTCTCCCCCAGCCTCTCGGCCCCGGCGCTCAGTCCGGGACATCACCCGTCGCAGTTGGGATTCGATCCGGGCGCGATGCTGGGCAAGTCTATCGGCGGCGGCAACTCCGGTGTCCCCTCCCATTGCCAACTGCGGGAGTTCGTATCGGAACTGACGGAGCGCCTGTCGGAGCGGTTCCACCGACCCCTCAAGACCTTCCAGGAATTCAGCGGTCCTCAGGAAATCCCGATAATGGTCGTCCTCCGTCTCGTGATTCAGCGTGTACATTTTGTACGGGGTTGCCGAGAGCAGCAGCGTCCGTACCTTGGTATGACTGTCCTCGTACTCAAACAGCCTTTGGGCCAGCTCGCCGCTCTCGGTACACGGACTGAGCAGGTCCCGAAAGCGCTGAAATTCATCCAATATGATGAGATCCGGCTCCAACGCGTCCAGACAGGCGTCGGTCAGCCGGCGGCGAAGGTACGCGATGAACGCACGACGTCGGGGCGCCCCAGTACGCCGTCCCCGGCTGGTCGATAACAAATCGCGGATCTCCTCGAACTCCACATGCAATTCCCCTCCCGGACCGCCCACAGTGCCAGCGAAACGATCTTGAATTGTCCCGTCGATCGTCGCGTCTGACATTCCCGCTTCATACTGTTGGAAGCGTCGGACGGAGCTCAGGCCGCCGCGGAAAACCTCGCGGGCGCCCCGGCCCAGATTGCCCCAGGCCTGGATCAGCATCCGAAACAGGATGACGCGTTCTCGAGCTATTCCCTCCGCGCTGCCGGAATTGAACGAGGTTCCCGGCGTGAGGGAGACCAGATTCACCGGTCGGTCCAGTGTCTTGAGCTGATATGGGAGCAGCGTAATTCTGGATTCCAGCGCTTGTGTTTCGATGCCCAGATGATGCTTGATGCGGTCGATGTTCTGGCGGGCTATGGCCTGGTTGGAGCAGATGTAGATGACGTCGATGCGGGGCGTGTTAGCCGCACGCAGATGTTCAATCGCCAGAGCAACCACCCCGGTGGCGACCAGGGTCTTCCCCAGCCCGACCTCGTCGGCAATCAGAAACCGGCGGGTACTGTCCGGAGCCGTGAACAACCTCTCGAACGCTCGCTGAGCCGTCCGCCTCTGGAAGTCCTTCAGCCCGCTGAGCACATCCTCCGCTGACCTGGGTCCGATATCCGATGTCATCGCATTTTCTCTCGCACTTGCCACAGGGGTTCCCAGACCGCATCGAAGTCGGTTCCCAGCAGTTGCTTTCCGTCTTCGGTTTTTCGCAGTTCGCTGACCAGCGTGTCTACAGCATCCAACCGGTTGGCATCTCTGCTTAGCGTCGTTAGCATTCGCTCCAACAAACCCGGCAACGCCAGTTGCGACGAGCTTCCCGTCTCGCCGTTCCCCAACAGCTGGCCGAATTCAGCGAACGTGAGATCGTCATCGGGCGACAATAACAACCAGAGCAGTTGCACCAGGCGGGAGTGGTCACCAAGCGTGCTCGCCAGGAGGCGTTGCAATCGGTCATCTGGAAGCCCGCTCAATTCAATGGGACGCACAAACCGCTTGCTACATGATAGTCCGCACGGCTATCTTACCGGCAGCCGCGGTCCCGTCGATACCTGCCGTGATTCGCACAGCAGCCGTTACGTGAACTGCGAACGACAGCGCCACTGACCACATACGGGCAATAGATAGGTTGGGCCTCCTGCATTCGGCAGGCGCTCAACCCTAGCTGATCCGACCGGAGCCGGCGCTGGCAAACTCCACTGATGGGGAGTAATCCATGCAGGACGCAGATGTTTGAGCACGGCCCTCTGAGCTAACCGTCGTCCGGCACGACAATGCGGTTCAAAGCACGCATCCTGCTAGCTGCAATCGGCATATTCAGCTCGATTAGCCCGAATCCACCGAAAGGATGCGTGGGGGCTGGATACGCAAGGGAAGAGAAGCGTGGGTGATGGTGCAGTGCCCTGACGCCGCCGGATTCGAGCGGGTGAGGGTAGAGACAGCTATGCCAGGGGGATGCTGACGGCTCGCGAGTGGCCGCGGAGGGCGAGATCGTCGGGCAGATGGCAGCTGGAGACCCGCGGAGCTCAGCCTGACGCGGGACGACCAGGCGGTTGGACGGTCTGGTTGAAGGGTCGGACGCCGAAGGCGGCGTCAGGAAGGGAGCGGCAGGGCTCGCAATCGCTCCAGGGCGCGACTGAACTGGTTCTCCCAGGGCCAGTGTTGGGGCAGATGCAGGGTGAGGCGACGGGCCTTGCGGGTGATGCGTCCGGCGAGGGAGAAGAAGCGTCGCCGCAGGGTCTTGGTGGTAACCACCAGCTCGCCCAGGCCGATGCGCGCTGTCCAGCGAGCCAGATTGTGGGCCATGACCTGCACCGCCAGCCAGGCGGCGTTGGCGGGGAAGCGTCCCGAGGGAAGATGATTGAGGCCCACGCCGTACTTCAGGTCGCGGATGGCGTTCTCGATCTCGGCATGGCGGCGGTGGTCGGCCTCCAGTTCCAGAGTGTCGCCCTCCCGGTCGGTGATGCAGGCGTGATAGCTGTAGTCGGTAAGCAACGCCAGTTGGGAACCGGGCGCGGGTTTCACCCGGCGTACGATGAGCCGCGCCGGTGCGGCGTCGGGCTCATGCTGGAAGGGTGTGTATTCAGTCTCGGCCACGTCGGCGCCGCCGTCCATCCAGTAAGGGATGGGCGTCCAGTCCGTCTCGGGTATGGCCTCGATGAGGTTGCGCAGGCTTTGGTGCTGGCGGACGGTGATGGAGTAGCGGACATCCATCTTGCGGCAGACGGCGACCATGGCGTGGGTGTAGAAGCCGCTGTCGGCGCGGACGGTGAGTTGTCCGATGGCTCCGGCGTAGCGCACCCGGCCCACCGTCTCCCGCAGGAAGTGGTCCGCGCCCCGAGCGGTGTTGGCCCGACCCTGGCGCAGCCGCACCATCAGCACGTCGCCGGTGTCCGCGGCGACGGCCAGCAGCGGGTGATAGCCCCGCTGGCCGGTGTAGCCATGGCGACGGGCCCCTTCCTTGCCCAGTCCGTAGGTCTCGCAGACGGTGGAGTCCAGGTCGATGGTCAACGGCGCATCGCCCGGCCCTCCACCGGCAGCCCAGGCCCGAGCCAGCAACTCCCGGCTCACCCGATCCAACTGGCGAACATGACCCCACCGGAAACTGCGCAGAAAGGTCCCCAGGGTGGACGGCGCTTTGACCACGCAGCCGATGGCGCTGGCCGTCCGGCCGGTGCGCAACACGTCGGCGTCGTCAATGCAGTCGCCGCCGGCCAGCGCCGACGCCACCAGGGTCAGCAGCTTGTCCCCCGGGTTGGCTCGACCCGGCGCATCTCCCAGGTCAACGTGGCGGTCCACCAGCTCACCCAGACCCAGATGGTGGGCCAGGGTGAGCGGCAGGAGCAGTCCGGCATTGGCCACCAGACGGTGATCATCGAAGGCGACGTGGATGCGGTCGGGGCTGCCCAGTGGTAGCATCTAACAAGTGCTCCTCGTTTCGGGTCGGTTTCTTGTTTCAAAAACCATTATCCCCGAAGCCGGGAGCACTTTCTCATCCCCTCAGCACGCCGCCAGCCTCATCTTGTCGGTGGATTGAGGATTAGGTCCTCTTCAATGCTTCGAAGATAGCTCGATACCGAGAAAATCCACAGTTCGGTAAATTCCTGGCCTTTGGCGTTGGGCCAGGAAGCAGGAACTGTGAAGGGGAATTCGTAAGATGGGTTCGCGATGCTGAACAAATGGCCGCCTGCGGCTCGGGGTTGAAAATCTGTCCGGTGATCCGGGCTCACTGGCGCCCAGTAGATGATCAACGGGAGTTGGTGCCTTTGTTGAGTATCGAATTTAGGTTTCATGCGCACCAACGCTTTGCCTACATAATCATGTGTCAATGTACGGTGCTCAGCGTCCCACTGGCCTTCCCAATACCGGTGTTCGTAGTCTTTGACCTCCTCGTGAGACGCGTCAAGAGTAAGGATTTTCCCGCCGATGGCGTGTGCCGACCAACTCTTGATCTCGGTTTGGAACAGTACCTTGCGGCAGTCGCACAAATCGGCCTCGATCCAGCGATCCAACCGAGGACCTCGGCTTGGACCTGTTCCGACCGTCTCGGACCGAACGTTGACGTAAGGGGAGCCGTTACTCTCGAGGCAGCGCTGCAAGCAAGCCGCCGCCAAATCTTCTCCGAGTACGGCGACGGCGGCGGTAGCATGACCTCTGGACCACGAAGGTTTCTCATCGAAAAAACTCAAGGCCTCTCGGACCTTTATGAACAATGCCGAATCTTGTGCCACGTTGCGATTACTCCTTGGATGCAGCCATCCGCATGATAGTGTAGGCCGGGCGAATTGTTAATCCCGAATCCACCGAAGGGATGCAGTCGCGCTGGCCAAGGCAGGGATGAGAGGAGCTGGATAGAGGCGGCATGGCCTTGACCCGCTCCAATCCGGCTGGGCACAGGGTGTAGTAGCCACTCCAAGAGGATGTTGACGGCTCTCGCAGCGCCGGCGGAGGGCCAGAGCAGCTTGGCAGACGGCAGTAGGAGACACGTGGGGCCAGCCTGGCGCGGGTCGGCCAGGCGATTGGGTAGTGCGGCGGATGGTCAGAGGCCGTGGTTGTCGTCAGGCAGAGAGTGGCAGGGCGCGCAGTCTCGCCAGAGCGCTGCTGAACTGGTTTTCCCAAGGCCAGCGTTGGGGCAGATGCAAAGTGAGGCGGCGCGCCGAGCGGGTGAACCGTTCGGCGAGGGAGAAGAAGCGGCGTCGCAGGGTCTTGGTGGTCACCACCTGCTCGCCCAGACCAATGCGCGCGGTCCAGCGACCCAGGTTATGCGCCATCACCTAGACGGCCAGCCAGGCGCCGTTGGCGGCGAAGCGGCCACATGTCCAGCTCGGCGGGAGATGCTTCAACCCCACGCCGTACTGGAGGTCGCGGATGGCGTTCTCAATTGCGACGTGGCGGCTATGGTCGACCTTGAGAGCCAGGGTGTCCCCCTCCTGGTCGGCGATGAAAGCGTGATAGCTGTAGGTGGCGAAGAGGGCCAACTGGGAGCCGGGCATGGGTTTCACCAGCCGTACGATGAGGCGCACCGGTGCGGCGTTGGGCTCACTCTGAAAGGGGGCGTAGCTGGTCTCAGCCACGTCAGCGGCACCGTTCATCCAATACGGGATGGGCGTCCAGTCCGCCTTGGGAATGGCCTCGATCTGACTGCTCAAGCTCTGGTGCTGGTGGACGGTGATTGAGAAGCTGACATCCATCTTGCGGCACACGGCGACGATGGCATAGGCGCAGAAGCCGCTGTCGGCCCGCACGTTGAGTGGTCCGGAACACGTCGCCGGTTCCGGCGGCAATGGCCAGCAGCGGGTGATAGCCCCGCTGGCCGGCGTAGTTATGGGGTGCCGCGCGCCCTCCTTACCCCTTCAGCACGCCGTGACACTCACCCTTTCGGTGGATTTGGGTGAGAGATCAGCAAACGGCGCACGTTTCATGCACATTTTATGAACAGTGTGTCGAAATTGGCGTTCGCACAGACTAATGCGGACATTCTGACTACCTTCAGACGGAGCCGACCTGGTGGCCGCATCCGGTAGTCGATGCGTTCATACCGAGCCAACGGTAAAAAGTTCGCATTACGACCCTGTCGCGGGATTGCCTGTTCTCGGCATACCAGAGCTGTCAGGAGGGAGCCGCAATGAGACTGAAAACGAGCGTCACGATCCGTGTCGACAAGGAGCCGGGCCGACAATAGCCACTTTCCCGGCGTTGCTGGCACCCGCATCGGTCTTCCACGAGAAAACATTCACCTTCGGTCTTCGAGGGTGTCAACGCCGACGCCTTCAACTCGCATGCAGTTACGCACGAGGTTGGAACGCGTTTCGCGTCTTCGTGGCATCACCCGCAGGTTGTGTTACCCGCTGAGGTAATCCAGAGAAACATTTCGGCAGTAGGAGTACCGGCCCAAATCGGGTTCCCAGATATCTGTGGGGTCTCGGGCTATTACGCCGGCCCGTACGTGCGGCGTGTGGCACAAACCCGGTTCATTCGCCGCATCCAAGTACCCCCTGCAATATTCAACCTCCGTGTCCGACCAACTGGCGCGGCGCTTCAACATGACCCAGCGTTCGGAGTAGAAACGACGGTAGTGATCTATCGTTGCCTGGGATCTTGCTTTATATGCCGGATGCTCGAAACCTATGTCTCGGCCCAACAGAGAGAGATATTGAATTGCTCGGTCGTACTCTGAAGTGATAGCGTCCAGTTCGCTTACGTACAACCCATAGGCATCGGCGTTTTGTTCGCAGGCAGCGGCAGCAGGAAGATCGGTGCGAGCATCGAGGATTTCCTCAAGCGTGCTCGCCAATCGTTGCTGCTGAGATCGACAGCCGACTGAAACAATCACAGCGGCTAAGGCGATCACTGCAATTGCCACAATCTGGGTTGCCACATCGGCCCCCTACATCTTCTCGACCGTGACGCGGCCGTCCGGTTGCTAATCACTGCAAGGTTCGGCATCATCATAAAGGTTCGGCGCCATCATAATCGACAGACGGGTCATACACCACCTCGTAGATCAGTCCAACGCGAGAGGGTCGGTCATATTCTGCATGATCCTTACCCAGAGGTATCTCACCGACGGGGATGAGCCTTGTTGATACCTCGATTAGTTCGCATAAGGGTCATTACGTAAACCATTCCGTGCGGGGATCCCGCCCGCCGGCCCGGTGGCGGTTTTCGCCGCCCCGTTTTGACCTACCCCGATTACGGATGCGCTGCATCAGACACGTTCAGGTCGTCGCATCGTCCATTCGACCTACACCTTGCTTGACGCATTGCGTCGCCATCATGCCGCACCGGCCATTCAGTCCCTCAACGAGGCTTTTGATACCGGATTGTGGCCCAGCCCAAGCGACTTTTGCCCACGCCGTTTCCGCAACTCTCGCACACAGCTATTTGCAGTAGCGAGCGTGGTCGGCCCTGATCTTCGCCATGGTGACCTCCCCGCGCTCCAGCTGATCCCACAACCTCTCCTCCACCGCCTCGGGGCTCAACGGCATAGTCCCGACGGCGCTGGACGCAGTCAGGCGATGCAAAGCGGTGTTGGCGTCCGCCATGCATCCGGCGTATCGACGCACCATCCTGTCGTCGGGGTCCACCCCGCAGGCCAGCACAACCAACAGGCAGACCATTATCGTCAGCGTGTTCAACCACCGATGCACTTCTGGATCCTCCCGGTACCGAAACTACAGCGTTGCCAAGTTGCCACTACGGATGGATGCGCGATGCCCCATAGCTCAAGGCGCCGTTCCGCTCCGCAACATCCTTTGGCTGCCGTTGTTTCGTCGTAACAGTTCAGAGTCGAGGGGAAACGAGCAGCTGACGGCAGGCGGCGAGAGGATTTAGACCGTGGGCGCGCCAGGTGCCGAAGATGGATGCCAGCGTCATCTTGCGCTCGGTGCCCTGCTCCGAGCGGGTGCCGCCGCTGACCTTGCGACTGATGACCAGATGGCGCAGGCTGCGCTCGGCGGGGTTGTTGTCCGCTGGCACGTCCGGTTCGGCCACGAAGACGAAGAATTCCTTGATGAAGCGCTCGATGCGCCGGCACAGCTTGCCCTGGACAGCCGACGGGTCAGCCACGAAAGGGCGGCCGATGGCCAGCAGCTTCCGCTCCCGGGCCAGTTGGGCAACCCGCCTTTGCCAGGGCTCGTGATGGTTGCAGGCTTTGGCTGCGACATAGAGATGGTGGACTGCCGCGGCCCATCGGGCCAGTGCGGCGTCTTTGGGGTAGCGGGTGCGCTGGTCGTGGATGTCCCGCAGCAGAGCCTGCCCCTGGCTTGAACAGGGTGGGCCCAGCACCGCTGCTTGGGGCCATCATAATGGTGGTAGGCGGCGTAGCAATCGCTGACCAGCACTCCGGAGAACGACTCGCCCAGCGCTTCGTCCACCACCGCCTTGCCCCGACCCCGCCGCAGGAAGTAACGTTCGCAGGAAGTAGCGTTCGGTGGGGGTGCTGAAAGTCCACCCGTAGCCGTTGGCCCCGCTCTGACGCCAGCCGGTTTCGTCGGCGTGAACCACCGGGCTGGCCCGGATTCGTTCCAGCACCTGGGCCACTGCCGGTTGGGCCCGCTGCGCCGTGCGATGGATGGCGCTCACGATGGCTCCCACGCTGCGGCGCAACTGATGCACGGTGTCCAGATACCACTGGACGCTGCGGATGGGCCGCCGCCCCTCTTCCCGCAGCGTGCCGATCAGGCTGAGCAGGTTGACGCCGCGGCGCTGCTGGCCCAGGACCACACCGTCCAGTTCCGCCGGAGGTGTGCAGCGCCGTCGGCACGCCGGGCAAGTCCGAGCCGGGCAAGTCCGAGCCGGGCAAGTCCGAGCAATGTAGACGTGCTCGGTGACTTGCACCGGCACCACCGGCAGCTCGATGACTTCCCGAGTGCGCTGAGTCCAACCGCCGGACCGGTGGGCGCCGCAATCGGGACAGTTCTCCATCACGTGCTCCACCCGGTGGGTGGGTGTCATGCGCGGGCGGGCGAAGCCGTGGCGTCGCTGCTTGCGGGGCCCCGGCTGCGCTGGGGGCTTCCGGGCCGATTTCGCCTTGAGGCCGGGCATTCGGGGCGGGCCGTCCGATTTCGCCTGGCCTTCCAGTTCGGCAATCCGCCGCTGCAACCGCTCAATCACCGCCTGTAACTCGGCGATGATGGCAATCAGCACATCGCGGTCGACGGTGGTCAGGTCCACTTCAGTATCCATGCCCTGTATATGACATAACCACCGCCACCCGTGCCAGCGTTCGGCAACCCGCCTTCGGCCAATTCATCTCACCAAGTCTGAACTTTACGTCCCTCGCCATATCATGGAGTAACATTGACCCTGTCTATATGATCTTGGTATCGTTGATGCCCAACGTCAGCGGACAGTGTGAACTATGGTAGCGCGAACTTACCAAGTGGCCAGCCGGCAGCTCCTGGGACAAGGCCGTGAAGAATTGACCCAAGGCGATACTCGTCAAGCCTCTGAGAAAGGCTGGGGAGCGGCTGCCCAGATCGTGAAGGCCATAGCAGAAAGCCGTGGGTGGGCTCATGGCGGACATGGACAGTTGTTCACCGCTGTCCGCAATCTACGTGAAGAGACCGGCGACGAAGACATCGGCCGATTGTTCCACGTAGCCAACAGCCTGCATAACAACTTCTACGAGAATAACCAGGAAACCGAGACCGTGCATGAGGCATTGGACGATGTGGAGCGGTTTGTGGATAAGATCGAGCCGCTTCTCCGGCAAGACTGATCCCTTGGCGAACATAACTGCTTCACACAATAGCCGTTACGTGAAGTCGTTTGTTCGAGGATTCCGGTGCGGCACTACTGCGGCCTGATCTTTCTGCCCCAAGTTGCAAATGCTATCTGCGACGATGAACCGCGTTCCGGCGTCCAAATGGGATAAGCGACGCGGCACCATTCCACACGCCAGCGCGGAGCTGCCGTCAGTGGCGGACATGGTTGAAAACCGGTCGTTCGAAATGAGTGTTGGGATGCTATCCCCCTAGTCAGCAGCAGATCTGACGCAAAGGGGTACAATGCGAGGGCAGTCCTGCCACAAGGAGCATCCGATGTTGAGAGTATCCGCGCCTCCCAAACCGCAGACCCCCGGGCCAAGCAGACCCGCCCCTCTGGTCCCGCACCAAGGTCGGCAAGAGTAAATTCACGGCCTGGCGACGGCGACTCTCCCGGCTCGGCGCTTTCATTTGGGAGAAGTGGTCGAGAGTTTTCTGGGCCATCCCCTTTTGGCTGGCCTTCCCGCGGCTGCGCTACAGCGTACGTCGCGGCTGCGAACCTGGGCCGGCCAGTGGGTCGGCATCGACATCTCACTCAAGGCCGTCGAGCTGGTCAATATGCGCTTGACCAGTCCCATGGACGACCTGTTCTACAACCGGCTGTTTACCGCCCTCGCCGACATCCCCAGACATTGATACGCCAGTGCATTACCACCAGAACAAGCACGTGCTGTTCGGCTAGGAGCAAGGCATATGCAACGGGTGCCGGTCCAAGTTCCCATTCCACGTCTTGGAAGTGGACCACATCATTCTCCACGGTGGCCAGGGCAACATCGAGAACCTGCAGTTGCTGTGCGCCCACTGCAACCGCGTCAAGGGCGACCGGCCGCAGGAGTACTTTGTTACCATGCTACGGGAGTTGGGGATAGCGGCGTGAAGTAGGTGGCTGAGGAGCAACCGTGGCGAACGCTGAACATCTAAATTGGCTTCTTGAAGGCGTTGATTCCTGGAACGCGAGACGGCGACGGGAACCGTTCGACCCGGAACTCGATGCTGAGGACGTTTCACGACGGCTGGGGGTCCAAGAGCGAGAGGATATTCGGGAGATAGGAGCTCGAATTAGGGGTATCAATCTGTCGGGCGCCAACCTCAACGGCTCGACCCTCAGGGATACTGATCTCTCTTCATCTCACCTATCCTTAGCAAAGTTCAATCGCGCAAATTTAGTGGGCTCGTGCTTCGACGGAAGTGTGGTCGCCAGAACTGAATTCCGGAGTGCTAGATTGATTTCTGCAAGTTTGGCCAACGCAAGAATATTCCATTCCGATTTCACTGCCGCGATTCTTGCCGGAGCTAACGTCAAAGGAACGCAATTCTGGGAATGTAACCTGCAACGGACACATCTCTATAGCGCGGATATGACCGACACCGACTTCATTCGGTCCAAACCGTGGGAGGCGAATCTGTTTTGGACCCCTAGGCAGGAAATTCTCGCACCTGCTGAACTTGACGTTGAAAGGATTGACGGCCTAGACGATTTACTCGGCCTTTGCAGGCAAATTCGGTTTGCATACGGCGATGACGTTGTTCTGTACTTTAGAGGTGAGAGCCGAGAATTCGGCGAACTTCGGCCTTCGGTGATGAGGAAAAACGAAGAAAGTCAGTTCCCGCTCCGCTCTTTTGAGTCAGAGATGCTGAACGATTTACTGACGAGGCAACCAGCCGCTTTCAATGGACTCGGCTCAGCGTTGGCTGAGTGGGTAATGGCCCAACATCATCAACTGAGTACTAGGCTTCTCGACATCACCAGAAACCCGCAGGTTGCCCTATTCTTCGCTTGCAATGATTATGCGACAGAAGACGGGCTGCTCCACGTATTTGCAGTGCCCAAATCGCTCATCAAACCTTTTAACAGCGATACTGTCAGCGTCATAGCAAACTTTGCCAAACTCCCTCGAACAGAACAGAATTTGCTGTTGGGAAAAACTGAATCCGAGGCATTGGGTGATGTTTATCCAATCGAAGCGCGGGCGATCAGCGAAGGGATCAGGCTGTTTGGCCAAGCCAAAGCACACCTCCACTCCATTATTCGTCGGGAGCAGCCTGAGATCCGGGAACGGGTCGACGTCCGAGATTTGTTTCGTGTACACGTTGTTGAACCTCAGCAAATGTTCGAACGGATCAGGGCACAATCCGGCGCTTTCCTCCTGTCAGCATTTCACGAACGTTTCGAGCGAACAGAGATCCTCAAGGCCAATCCCGAAACCCCAATCTACGCGCATCATATGTTGAGGATACCGCACGGCAGGAAAACCGATATGCTCGACGACCTCAATATGTTGAACGTAACCCTAGACACCCTGTTTCCAGGCGTTGACCAAACCGCAAGAACCATTACGCAGAGTTACCGTAGTCGTCCCCATTGATGAGATTTGCGCCCCTCAATATTGACATCCCGCCGAGCCCATTGTTAGCATATGGTGACGGTTGGGAGGGCCGGCGTTTATACTCGGTCCGCCAAGACATGGTTCTTGCCCGGCCGTCCTTTTTTATGCACTTACTTTACCTCGATGATGCTGGTTCCGTTGGCAACCCGGCCGATAAGCATTTTGTTCTTGCCGGCATCGCTATGTTCGAAAGGCAAGCTTATTGGCTCCAGGCCGAATTGGAGCGGTTAGCTGGGAGCTTGGCGCAAAGGCTTGGTAATCCGGCACCTGACCGCCTCGAATTTCACGGAAACCCGATCCGGAAAGGGTAGTGTCCCGTCAAGTAGTGTAAAAGCGCGTCATCCCTTTTGATGTTGATCAGGCCGCTGCTTCCAGCATATTGGGCTCCGGCAGTGCCTCGTTGCCGGCGGCGTTGGGGATGGTGAGGTAGCGGCGGGCTTCGGCCCATTCGTCATGCTGTTCGGCCAGCACCGCGCCCACCAGGCGTCGTGCCGACTGCCGGTTGGGGAAGATACCCACCACGTCCCCTTTCGGGGGCAGGCTCTCCGGCGCCTGATCTCTCGGTTCAGCCGTTCCTGCGGGTTGTTGGACCACAGCTTCTGCCAGTGGGCCACTGGGAAGGCCGTGAAGGCCAGGATGTCCGGCGCGGCGTCTGCCAGCAGTTCGGCCACCTGGGCAAAGGGCTCCCGGAGTTGTTCCACCACTCGATCCAATTGGCCGTGGACCTCGGCGGGAGACAGTTGCTGGTAGATGGTGCGCACCATGCGACAAGGTCCTGGGTGGCCACTCCAGGTTGGGCACGCTTGGGCACTCGGGTGAGCAGGTTGGCCATGAAGTGGGTGCGGCAGCGTTGCCAGCTGGCTCCAGCAAACACCGCGGCGATGGCGTTCTTCAGCCCCTGGTGAGCATCGGAGGTTGCCAGTTCCACCCCGCTGAGCCCTCGAGCCGTCAACGACCGCAGGAAGGCCAGCCAGAACGCGCCGTCCTCGCTGGCGCCCACGTCCATGCCCAGGATCTCACGCTGCCCGTCGGCATTGACCCCCGTCGCCACCACCACGCAGACGTTGACGATGCGACCGCCCTCCCGAACCTTCTGCGTCAGGCCGTCCAGCCACACGTAGGGGTAGGGACCGCCGTCCAGGGGACGACCCAGGAAACTCTCCACCACTTCGTCCAGTTGCTCGCAGATGCGCGACACCTGGCTGCTGGAGATGCCATCGCAGCCCAGGGCCTTGATCAGGTCGTCCACCCTTCGGGTGGAGACTCCCTCCACGTAGGCCTGCTGGATCACCGACAGCAGGGCTTTCTCGCTGCGCCGCCGTGGTTCCAGCAGGCTGGGGAAGTAGCTGCCTTCCCGCAGCTTGGGAATGTGCAACTCCATGGTGCCGACGCGGGTATCCCAGGTGCGGTTGCGGTAGGCGTTGCGGTAGGTGACCCGCTCTGGGCTGCGTTCGCCGTGCTGGGCGCCGATCTGGGCGGAAACCTCAGCGTCCATGATGCCGTCCACCAGGACCCGCAGGGCTTCCCGCAGAAAGTCCACGTCTCCGTCGATGCCGCGCTTGCGTAATAATTCCAAAAGATCCATGCTGTGTTTGACCACCGTCGTTCTCCTTGGTTGGGTTGTTGTGATTCCACAAGGATGACGCGGTGGTTAGCTTTTGGCTACACCGCCTAACTCTTACACCACTTCCTGGGACTCTACTTCCGGAAAGGCAATGGCTGGTGGCGAAAGATGGGTCCCGGAGAACGCCGCTCGGTCATAATGGACGCTCTGCGGGCCGCACAAGCGTTGCGTGGTGAGTGGGAGTTGTTCGGCGTTGTGGTCGATAAGCGCGCACTCTCGCCTAATGATCCAGTAGAATACGCCTTTGAGCAGATATGCAGCAGGTTCGACCATTTTCTGACGCGCCTGTACCGCAATGGTAACAACCAGCGTGGGCTTATCATTTTGGATAAATCCTCTCAGGAAACGCGGTTGCAATCCATGGCTACCGAGTTCAGGACGTTGGGGCATCGGTGGGGAGTCGCTCGCAACTTGGTAGATGTCCCGCTTTTCGTCGATTCCAATGCAACACGTCTCATTCAATACGCTGACTTGGTTTCGTATGCGATATGGAGGAAATTTGAGCAAGAGGACGACGAGTTTTTCGACGTAATATCAGGTTTCTTTGACCGGGAAGGCACGGTAGTCCACGGTTTGCATCATTACCGGAGCGAGTATGATGCCCCCTGCAACTGTCCAGGGTGCTCGTCACGTTAAGCCTCCAGTGAAGAGAGGACCCAGCCACGAAATTGGAGATGACTGGCAAGCGCCGTTGGGAAGACCCGTCGCAACGCATCGGCGAACCCGATTTGGCCATGCGCCATGCTGCCCGCATCCGCCTTATTGATACCCGCCGTGGTTCGCGCAATATTCATTACGTGAAGCACTCCGTTCGGTAGCATCCTATTTGAAGCAACCAATCCGGTTGGGTAACGGTTTTGTTGAGGCAATGCGCGGTCCCGAGCGACGAAGTGGCGGACCACCGCGCCGTTCTTCTGCTCGATCCAGGCCTGGTCGTTCTTGCGGTAGGGCCGGGAACGGGTGAACTCGATGCCCCGCTCGGCGCATTACTGGGTGAGAGTATCGTTGATGAATACGCTGTCGTTGTCCGAGTCGATGCCTTTGACGGGGAAGGGCAGCTGTCGCCCGATGGCCTCCAGTCCTGCCACTACCAGGGATTGCTCCCGGGCCAGCAGTGGCACGGCCTCGGTCCAGCCGGTGCAGATATCGGTGGCCACCAGGCTGTGGATCATGGAACCCCACCAGGAGCCGCCGTGGTGGACCACCAGGTCAATCTCCAGGAATCCCGGTGGCGGCGCATTCCAATCGGCGAAGGTTCGTACCGGAATATTGCGGCCCGGCGACTGCCGCCTCCTGCGTCGGAGCCGGCGGCTCGCCGGTGTCCTGATGGGCTGGAGCAGCCGGTCCAGGGTGGCGGCGCTGGCTGACAGCAGTCGTTGACGCACCCCAGGGTCCAGATCCAGGTGGCCATGGCGCTCCATGGACTCCACCAAGTGGGGTGATGCCGCCTTCAGCCGCTTGCCGCAGATCCGGTCAGCAGCTTCCCAAACCACGATCACCGCCTCACCAACTGCCTCGTCGTAGATGCGTCGGCTCCTTTTTACCGCTGGCTGCTGCTCCCAATCGTCGCTGGACTGCCCCAGCAACCTGATGCCATGCTTGCGATGGTGGCCGGTCACCGCGATGAACTCGTCCAGAATCCGGCCCTTGTCCTTCTTGGACGACGCCCGGTAGCGGTCTCGGATCGTCGCCAGCAATTCCTGTTTTGCCATCTTGCTGATGCCTCCTCCCACGCGATCGCCTCCCCGATTTTGGGTAACATTTTATTTGAGGCAACCAATCGCGTTGGGTAACGGTTTTGTTGAGGCAATGCGGGCATTCCTAATAGTCGTCTATCACGCCCTGCCGCTACCCTCCTGATCGCCAACGGTATCTGACCCGTCCACTGGACTACCTCGCGAAGCAGCGCCAGGCCGACCTCGCGAGTCTCCCGTTGCAATCTGTCGACCGGTCTCGTCCGTCGCCGACGCTGTGGCCCGTCAAAATCCCCTTCTCGTTGCTGACACGCTCAGCGCCCGTCCCAATCCGTCGGGAGCAACGCCCTGCCGGCCCTTCCCTTCACCTTTCATGCCTCGTCTGATCACCCCTACCGCATCCCTTCGGTGGATTCAGGGTAAAGCCTAGATAATGGTTTCGCCACATACAGGAACCTGGTCGGCGCTCCGGTCGGAATTGAGCCGGTCAGGCGGGTGAGTGGGACACCCGCCGCGCTTCCACAAACCACCGGGTGTGGCGACCTCTGTCTGACGGCAGCCCTGCGGTTCCACGCGAGTGGGGACAGACAACCCAAATTGCACCGGCAGGAGGCATGGAATGGGCGTGGGATCGCCTGGGCAAGGGAACCTGGTCGGGTGGAACTCCGGGTCACGAGTTACTGCCAATGGTGTGCGTCACAAACGCTAACTCACATACAAATGGTTCATTTATTCATTGCAGGATGTTATAAATGGGTATCTATAAGTGGGAACGTCGGGGTTTCCGTACGACAGCCAACCGCTGCGTGCCTGGGGTGGAGAACGCACTGAATGAACGCGCCAGACGCAGTTGCCCCTGGAGATCCGCTCCGGCGGGAAGGTCAAGGTCGGTTACAAGACCCGGAAGGCCCGCTGCTTGTCCGTGTTGCGGGCGAAGCCATCCTCAAGACGGAACCGGCGGCAGCGATATTCTCCAGCGAACCATCCGGAAACGCCGTCTGGCCGCCCTGGAGCCGGTGCGTCCTGCCGAGCCCGTCCCCAAACCCGTCTTTGGCAAGGACGCCGCTGCGACGGACACCGCAAGCAAGGCATCGAACCCATGGACGCGTACGCCAACGCCAACCCAATTGGCCCGGTGGAAGGCGATCCAGAAGGGCCGGCTGAAAGGGCTGTCTCTGCGGGCCATCTCCCGAACTGGGCATATCCTGCGTGACCGTGCGCAAGTACGCCCACGCCGAGAAACCGCCCACCAAGAAACTCAGCGGCAAAGAACGCGCCAAGCTAACGGTGCTACGCAAATCCACCACCGTCGCCAACTAGCCATGCGGACAAATTCGCTTTCCATTCATAGGGACGGAATCTCTGGAAAACAACAAATCTCGGTCAATGACGCTGAAAATTGACAAACAGGTCCTCTGGCACAGCAGCGGAATCATCGAGGACCGCACTTGCCAAGAGATCCCCATAAGCGCGTTGAACATCTACCGCACTACTTTGCAAGTTCTCTCGCCAGCGTGTTGAGGCGCATTTGTCATTCGCCACAGGAGGCCGTCCCATGAAGCTGACCCCATCTCCATCACCGACCAACGGCAATACCAGCCGCTGGCTCGTCATGACGCTGGCTGTGGGGCTGATTGACTTGGTGGCAGTTGCCCTGGCGTGCGCTCCCACCACCACTCCTGGCCAAGAAACACCGACAGCAGAACCAACGGACACACCGGAACCCACCGCCACGCTTTACCTGATGCAAAACGGCACGCCATGGCCCGTTGACCATCCACCCGTACGGAAATGGGAAGCGTTGGAGTACCAGTTGGAGGAACTCTACACGGAGAGAACGACAGGCCGTCGCGATTCGGGCCAGCGTTCCGCGACGCCGGAGCAAGAAGTGGTGGTGTTGATAACGACTGACCCCGCCCACATACAATCCATCGTGAAGTTTCTGAGAGACAACAAAGTGCGACCGACTTATGGGTATAGACATCCGCCGCCGCTCAACGACGGCTACGGCACGGGCGATCAGTTGGCGGTGGTGTTGCCGGTCTCGCTGTTGGCCCAACTTGCCGAGTTGCCCGGCGTAATTCGCGTGGCGGAAGAATCCGGCCCCGGCAAAGTGGGTAATTCAGGCCCGCCCGGAAGCCGCGCCCTTCCACCGCCGGATGCCCACGGCGCTGATGATTGGCACGATGCTGGGTACGAGGGGCGCGGAATGAAGGTCGGCATCATAGACAGTGGGTTCAGGGGTTTCCGTACCCGTATGAAGCCTACTCTCACCGTACTTCCGAACCCGGTCAAATCCATGTGCTATGCCTCACGGGGCGCACCGCCCACGACGACTGACATGAGCGTATGTGAGAACGATGAGAACTCGTACCACGGCGAAACGAGCGTGCAGGCCGTTATTCGCATGAGTCCCGACGCGGACATCTACATCGCCAATCCGCACAGCCTGGGCCAACTTTCGGATGTCGCCAAGTGGTTCGCCGAGCAGGGGGTGAACGTCATCGATATGTCGCTGGACTGGCGCTGGGACGGCCCTGGCGTGTGGGTCAGCACCACCCAACGTTCGGAAGGCGCGCCGTCGGCGAAGCCGAATGATTTGGCTAGCTCCGGCTCGGCACCCAGCCAGTCGAGCAGGGGATAAAGCCCCATGGTCTCGCCGTCACTCTCCAATCGCCGGTACGCCAACAACGGAAACTGCACCATCGCCAGCCGGTGATGGTGCAGGGAAGGATCGCGGCGTCGCTTGACCAGAAGCAGTTTGGACAGCATCATGTCGAGCGTCCGTGGCGTTGCCCCTATTGCAGCCACACGTTCGTCGAAGGTATTCATGTTGCCCTTGGGATAACCTTGTCGCGGCCATTCTGTGGTCGACCTGAGCGCATGTCAAGCGCGCCGACCGCATGATAGACTGTGCGCCGTCGCAGAGATGCGACCAGACGCGGGCAGACGGTGTTCGGTAATGTGTACTCTCGGGGATTGCGGCAATGGAAATCTTGTCCCCTTGTGGTTCGCGTGGGCAATTCCACTCGCGTTCAGCATACTGGTTGCCCTGCCGCCGATCATGGCTGGGGTATTCCCCTGGGATAGAACCCCCCGGCACTCAAAGATCAGGGGCGTTTGCGTCGGGCTCGTGCTTGGCGCTATCATCGGGTACCTCAACGTCAATCTGGGATTTACATTCGTATTCCGCTACGGCCCTTGGTGGCTCGTTTTTTTTATCTTTCTGGTCTGCTTGGCGACCTATTACGTCCATTGGCATTCGGACAAAATTCCGTCGGAGGATTCAAGGAACGACGACCACCCAATAAGTTGACCGCTGAGTGCTGTCGTGGTTTGGGGCACGACGTGGCCCAGCCGACGTAACGCAGGCCGCCCGACCTCCTGCAAAGCAACATCGTGGCCGCCCCAGTGCAACATCCCGAACTGGATGATGCCTTGTGGCTGGTGGTCTCTCGACCCGGCCGGGGACGCCAACCCTGGTACCTGCTGACCAACGAGCCCATAGCTTCCGTTGATGATGCCTGGTGGGGGTCATGGCTTACGCCCGACGCTGGCAGGTGGAGATGTGCTACCGAACCTGCAAGACCGATCTGGCTTTGGAAAGCCTCCGACTTTGGTCCTGGGAAAACCGGCTCAAGCTCCCGTTCATGGCCAGTCTGGTCTACGCCTTCCTCCTCTCCCTACTCACTCCAACCCTGATGCCCCTGGTCCAACGCCTGCTCCGAAACTGGTGCCATACAACCGGAGAGCGGTACCGCCAAGCTGCGATACCGCTTTCTCGACTGCGCTCCGCAATCAGTGCCCTCTGGCTAACTTATCCCCCGCCCTCCCACAGCCACACCACCAAATGCGGGATGACTGATGTTTGACAACCACACTTTTCACGGGCATTATCAGCATAAGCCCCAATCCACCGAAAGGATGAGTCCGGCGCCGTGGTGAGGGGATGAAAAAGTGCTCCCGGCTTCGGGGATAATGGTTTTTGAGGCTTTGCACAAAAATCGGTTTTGGCACGATTTTTTGTTCAACTCGCTGCAAAAACTGTCGTCTGGTAAGTCACAGCACACGCTCGTCGTTGATATCTCGTACTAACAGTCCGACGGACTGGAGCGGCTCTGTAGGTTCGTCTTGACATCTGGCGCCGTTGACCGATTCGGCCACCCAGTTGCCAGGATGGCCGGCTTCGCCGGTGGTCGGCGAAGGTAGTGTCTCAGTTTGAAATTCAGATAGCAGGTCACGTTCGGTCTAACAGCAGGAAGCCCAACAGTGGATCAACGGGGCGCCCCGTTGCCAGGACGCCCCGCGCCGCTACGGCCAAGGGCCGTAGCCGATATGTGATATGACCTCCTTTATTCGGCGTCCGGCCCCTCGTACCGCTGGACCAGTTTGACCTTGTGCACGCCGTTACTGCCAACTCCCAGCGTTAGCGGTATGTCCCACTCCAGCGCATTGGCGGTGCGATGGTACGCGCCGGCGAACGGCAGTTGATAATCACCGATGTACAGCACCAGACCCGACACGTCGTACGGCAGGTCCTGGTCGAATTCAAGCCGAACCTGCGAGCCTTGCGCAGGATCACTCAACTCCGTCACCCGGTACGTGGTGTCGTTCCAAGAGAAATCGTCGTCGTCCAGTGTCCCTGGAACCGCAACCGGCCCGGACGCCATGTAACCCCTCATGCTGTTGATGCCACGTTCGTCGTCGTTGTAGATGCCGCTGTTGAGCGTGGTTTCCCACAGAACATCTTCCATCGTGTCAGCATCATCGATGGTCAGGAAAACGAACCATGGCTCGCGCTGTGCGAACCTGGTTCCGCCTCCGGCTCCGATGTGCATCGTGATGTATTCCGTTCCTTCAATCTCGTCGTCGACAGGCGCCCAGACGGGGAATGTCTTGCTGAAATCACCGATCTCGAAAAGGACGCCCGTGGACAATCCGACAAAGTCAGCTCTCTGGACGGAGCCGTCATAACCCACGTTGATGGGCAAATTGAACGGTTCCGTCGCGGCCTTGTTCAGGTGCACCCTGATGTGGATGGGTTCCGCGCCTTCCCTGATGGTGAAATCGCCCAGTTGGAAATACGGCTGATACGGATGCAGCAGATAGACGTTGAACGTCTCGTAATCCGTCTGGTTGAGTTTGTCCTTCACCTCGACGGTCAGGTAATACGGACCGCGTGCCAACGTCTTGGCGGTGGTGATCTCCCCGGTGCTGGAGTCGATGGCGAACCTCCGCTCGGAGTTGCCGGCCGTGATCCGGTACCGCAGAACCTCGTCTTCGGTCTCGTCAAACGTTTCGGCAGTGATCACCGACGTGCCGACCGGAGCGTTCGGTTCCAGCCACGCGGTATTCCAACCGGTGAAGACCGGAATTTCGCAGTCGGGTGTCGCCTGCGCGGTGACGACAGCGGTCGGCCCCCACGCATAGCGGTAGTTTTTACCGTCGCCGTACGCCGACAACCGGAACTGGTACGCGGTCTCGCATTCCAGTCCTCTCACATCATATTCGACGGCGCTGCCAGGGACCGTGTCGCTGGCCGTCAGCCAGGTTCCGCTCGTCCCCTGTCGATATTCGACTTTCCACTTGGCGATATGGGCCGTGGTGTACCAATGCACGCTGGTGGAGTCGCGCTCGCTCGGTGTATTGAACGTGAAATTGGACGGCGCGGGCGGCATCGGCGGGCAGGTCCTGGTGGTGACCGTAACGGTTGACGACACTCCGCCCCACGCGCGACGATACGACGACCCGTCGCCATAGGATTGGACCCGGAGTTGGTAACTCGTCTCGCAGTCCAGACCTCTCACGACATAACTCGTGCCGGTGATGGCGCTGCTGGATGTCGTCCAACTGCCGGACGTTCCCGCCCTATACTGGACCCGATAGTCAGTGACGCCCGTACTTCCGACCCAGGAGATGTTCGTTCTGTATAGGCCCGTCGCGGATGTGACCACGCTAGTGGGAGCAGGAGATGCGGACAGGCATGACGAAGTTCGCGCCGACCTGCTGCCGCTGTTTACGCTCCACGACCCACTGTACGTAGTGCCGTCGCCCATGGCAGCCACGCGGAACTGATAATTGCTTCCGCACGACAACCCGTAGACGCGGTAACTGTTGCCCGTCGCGCTGGTGGTGGCCGTGCGCCACGTGCTGCTCCCGCTCCGGCGATACTGCACCCGATACTTGACCGCGCCCGTCACCTGCGTCCAAGTGACGTAGACGCTGCTGCGACTGCCGGACCCTGCGCTCACACCAGTGGGCGACGGCGCAGAGGACAAGACGGGAGCCGTAACCGACACCGTATGGGTCGTCGTATCCAGCACAGTGCCCGTGGCGGTTCGGCCCTGATACACGGCGGCCGTGATGGTGCCCGTCAGGCTTTGCTGGACCGGTCTTTCATCATCAACGACCTGGGCCCGCAGGAGATCACTCAGACCCGGCTGGTACGCCACGTTGTGCGTCAAGGGAACCTTCCCCTCCAACGGAACTGCCGAACTCGTCTGGTGACAGGTGTAGATTGGGACGCTCACCGTCACGGGCCTTGCGCTGCCGGTGACGATGCCTACGTCATGGGTCGTCGCACAAGAAGGCGTAAACCCTACGGAGGATGAACTGGAAGTCATCCTCGCCGTGTAGCGGCCTGTGGTGAGTCCGCCAAACTGGAAACGGACCGTGGACGATCCACCTCGCTCGATGGTCGACACCGTGTTGAGGAATGATGAGTACCACGACGAAGTCCGCCGCGAAATGCTCAATGTGTAGGTCCCGCTTCCCGCGTTCGCGTCCGTCGTAGTTGCCTCCACGGTGTAGAGACCGGGCTGAAGGTACGCGTACCTGATCGTCGACGTGCGTCCCGGACCCTGTGCCTGACGATTGTAGGCCGTGGTTCGTCCGTGATGTCCGCGGATCAGCCGGAGGTATGTGTTCTTGCTTGAACTGGTCAGACGGATGTCCGCCAGAACCGAGCTGGTGCCCGTCACGCGGAACGTGTAGTAATCGGACTTCCGGTCTACGGAATTGCCGGAGTTCTCAATTGGGGAACGGCAGTCGTCGGTTGACCACGAATCGGACCTGATAAACCCCGACCCCCTAAAGTCGCCCAGGTGTCTGGTCTCGCACAGACGTAAGAACCCCTGTCCCCATCGGTCACGCTGGCCGACCGGTCTCACGTGCTCGGCCGTCCGGCGCACATAGTCCGCCACCTGCTCTGCTGTGGGCGTAACGCCCATGTCCGTCAGCAGGTCAATCACCAGAGCCGCCATACCGCCCGTATGGGCGACGGCCGCGCTGGTGCCGCCGAAATACTTCGCGGCGCAGTTGTTGACTTGGTTGCAGTAATGGACCCATGAACTGAATGTCGCCGCGCCCGAACCTGCTACGAGATCGGGTTTGGTCCGCGACGGCGTCGTGGTCAGCACCGCGTTGTTGTGGTACACGGGCCCGCCGCTGCTGTAGTGCATCAGCTCCCACGAGTTGGCAGTGGTCATGTCCTCTGCGCCAATCGCCAACAACCCACTGTGATCTGTCTCGGCCGGGTTCACCATGCTCCGACCCGTGGCCACTGGAGCATTGGCCCACGTTGGCCCGTTGGTGGCGAAGTCAGGAGCAAGCAGTATCTGGAACTGTATCCAGTTCGGCACGTCGAAAGTCCTGCTGAGCGGATTGCTGGGCGGCTGCACCCGAAAACGCAGACACGCTTCGCCATCCTCCTCCAGGTTGAGCGCCGACGTGCGCCGGAACGGTTGTCCGTCGATCTGGTCCGCATACTTGGATTGGGTCAAAAACCGGTCAAAGCGACCCGACAGGTCGTGCTTGATCTCGAAGTCAACCGGGCTGCCGGGCGTGGTCCTGCTGTCCTCCCACCGGACGGCGCTCAGGTATATGTTCTCGTTGTAGACAGGAATGCGCTGGCACGTCCGATAACTCATGGTCTTGGACGTGTCATCGTGGAATATCACGTATCCCCGCCATCGACTGCCCACCGTAGTGTGGACCGTCGGATTGTCGAGGTGCAGCGTCCACTTTTCGGCGTTGCCGGCCGCGCTGATCCAGACCGGACCGTCTCCGGTCGCGTACTCCTTCACGGTCCAGAGCGGCGACGGATAGTAGCGGTACGGCGAATGCTCATTGTCGAGTTTCCGCGCCGCCCGACCCGTGGGCCGGTTCGCGAGCACCAAGTCTGATGTCCCGTCGCCGAACCCGTCGTACTGCCAGCCGCCCGCGTGCACGATCACGTCCACGTCGATTTCGTCGCTGCTGAGCCACGTTGCGGCTTCGTACAACTGCTCCGGCGAGTTGGCCTGGGCGTAATACAGTTTCACGTTGGGCGCCACGTCATGGAGCAGTTCCGCGACGCTGGCACCATGCGTGATCGGGTTTCCGGTACCGAACGGCCCGCCGTTGGGCTGACAATCCGGAGCACGGCCGAAGACCAGATACGACTCAGGATGAATCGAGTGGTGGATGTTCTGGCACAGGGCATTGACCTCCAGCGTGCTGTCTTCGGCCGCGTCTTCCTCAGTCACCAGCCGGTCGATGTTCGGGACATCGCTGATCCCTGCGAACGACCAGTCGATGATGCCAACCTTGACGCCATCCCCATAGATGCGGTTGCTGTGCCACGACGTGACGCCGTGCAGCGCAAGTTTGGCCGTCAGGTCATCCTTGAACGTTGTCGTGTCGTCCGGCGGCGTGATGGACGCCAGCGGATTCAACGCCGTTCCGCCGCTGACGTACTGCCCCACAACGTTGTCCTCGTAATTTGTCGCACTGGTGGGCCAGTCGTCGCGCTCCATCGGCAAATCGTACTTCGACACCGGCGACGCCTGGATGCGCACCGACGGATAAGCCGTCCTGAGCTGCGATATCCGGCTCACGGGCAGCAGCACAATCAGGGTGTCGTCCTACAGCGTGGGCGTCGCCGACGCCGGCGGAACGTACACACTGCGGTTTGAAAGCCATTGACGCACCCCGGTGGCGGTGGACGCGGTGCCGGCAAACAGGACGCTCAACACCTTGTCGTCCTTGATGAACATCGCGTACTTGGCCGCCGACCCCGCGCTCGTGCCGTCCGTGTAGGCTGACGACACGTCGCTGATGCCGCCCAGCAGGAAGTCCGACGCCACGGTGCTCAGCGCAAACGCCTGCACCAAGTACATCTCCACCACGTCGCTGCGCTGGAGAACGGGCAACACCTGCCCGACCGGCAGCGTGTAACTGCCGCTGCCGTTGCTGGTGCCGCCCTTAGCCGTAACGTCTTCCTCCAGCGTGTTGCTCTCGGTACGTTCGGCTATGGCCTCGTCGTCCACCGGTATCCGAACCGTCAGTTCGGTCTCCACCGTCTCGCCCCTGGAATGCTTCACCAATTTGCCCAACAGCGCGGGTTCCACGTACCGGGTCGTGGCTCCCAGACTGATGGGCTCAGGGGAGGGTGTGGGCGTCAGGGTGGGCGTCGGTGTCGGCGTGCTGTCGCCCACCTGTTGCGGCGGCACCGCCTGGACGGGCGCGCTTCCGCTCCCCACCCATGCCAGCAATGCCGACGCCGAGATGATTACAGCCACCACGCCGGCCAAAGCCAGCATCCGGGCTGCTCGTCTATCAAACATTTGAGCCTCCAAACGTGGTGCGTATCCACGCGCCGCGTTCATGTAGTGGTTTGGGTGTCGATGATCGTATTAAGGACGCACAACCGCTCGCGGGTCGCGCTTCTGGTCGCTAGGGGGTGTCGTCAAAACAATGAGAGGGTGATAGATTGGAGTGAATTGGGAGAGTGGGGAGTATGCGAGCAGCGCACCGGCGCCACGATATGACTGATGATGTTTGGGAGCGATTGAGGCCGCATCTGCCCGGGGGAGAGGGCAAGCAGGGAAGACCCGCCCATGACAACCGCCGGTTCATCGACGCCGTGTGCTGGATTTTGCGCCCCGGAGCACCTTGGCGGGATTTGCCGCCGGACTACGGAGACTGGAAGAACACCCACCGGCGCTTCTGCCGCTGGCGGGACCGGGGAGTGTGGGCCGGACTGCTGGAGGCGGTGATGGATGACCCTGATTTCGAATGGCTGATGATCGACGCCAGCTATATTAAGGCCCATCCCCATAGTGCTGGGGCTCGTGGCGGCAACCAGGCTATGGGCCGCACTAAAGGGGGCTGAACAGCAAGCTGCACCTGGCGGTGGACTCCCACGGAATGCCGGTAAGGCTGGCCGTTACCGAGGGCACGGTAGCCGACTCCTCCCAGGCATTGCCTCTGATCCAAGGCATAGAGGCCCAGTGCCTGCTGGCGGACAAAGCCTACGACACCAATGAAATCATAGCCACGGCCCGGGAATTGGGAATGGACCCAGTGATACCACCGAAGAGGAACCGGAGGGAACCGCAGGACTATGACCAGGCGCTGTACAGGTTGAGACACCTGGTGGAGAACGGTTTCCTGGAGTTCCAAGCAGTGGCGCGGCGTGGCGACCCGTTATGCCAAGAGAACGGCGTCTTACCTGGCCATCTGCCAGCTCCGGGCAGTGATGGTCTGGAGTAAACTCTTTTGACGACATCCCCTAGGTCATCTCATCCTCCTTTGTGGCCTGTAGTGAACCCCGGTCACCCCAATTCGGGCGCACCCAGCAATAGACGCCTGAGCCGATGATGCCAATCGTCCCGGCCCCGATGCAGATGAAGTACCAGTAGGGCATCGCCTGACTCGCGAACGACGCGTCGGCGTCGTATATCTCGAACAACACCACGAAACCGATAAACGCGATCACGTACGCGCCCACAATGGACATCATGCCCAGGAGCGCCATCTGCACTGTGTTGCCACGAAACCACGCCACGGTCATGGCCAAAATCGTGAGCGCGACTCCATACAGGACCGGGCCGACGAAGACGGCGAAAATGACTGCCTTGAAATGCTCCCCTATGAACGTTACGGGCATGACTGGTCTCCTTTACGCCTGTGGCTGAAACAGCGACGGAGTTTACCAAAGTGGTGCCGTTCCGTAACCCTGCGCCTGTAACGACAGGTCGTTCTGCTTACGCGGCGGAAATGTCGCCCTTGACCTGGATAACGGTGAGATTGGGGAAGGTGGCCACCAAGGCTATGTCGCCCAAGTCCGTGCTCTCTCCGCCCGGTTCCTTTTGGATCGCTTGTGCTATTTGCCCAAGGGCTTGTGCTTCGTTGCTGGCGTAGGTGATAAACCTCCTGGTGACCTGGTTTCGACCGCTGACTTCATAGTGAAAGATGGGCATGGCTTCGGTATCCTCCGAATCGTCCAGGGATTGCCCAATGGAAGATTGTTCAGTCGTTGTCATGGTGTGCCTCCTATATTTTCTTGTTCCCTGACCAGGCAGTGAGCGAGGCTACGTCCGGCGGCGTCCCGATAGCGGGACGCTCGTCTGCACAGTCCAGAACTCCGTGCCCCCCTACTCAGATGACTCCTTGTCGTCATCATCGTCCGCTTCATGAGTGTAGTCCTGCCACACAATCCACGACCGGCCGTCACCCAGGTCGATCAGTTTCACACGGAACCGGTAATCTCCCGCCGGACATTCGTTATCCATTAACTCGGAGAAGTAGTGAACGTACCCTGTCGTCACCGAACTGGCGTCCCGAATGTAGTGGTTGCCCAGGTGCTCCGCCGCCATACAGTCCGTGACCTGGTTCTTGTCCTCATCCAACATCCTGATGTTGTACCGGTAATCCTTGCTGTTATCGTCGTCGTCCATATCCAAACTGCCGAACTGGATGTCCAGAATGGCCGTGTGAGTGAGGGCCGACGTAGTTATGAACGGGTCAGGCGGCGACGTATCGTCGTCGTCGGTCTCATCGTGGGTCCTGCCGTCGACGCCCACAGTCAGAATGTAACTATCCAGCAGCGTCGTGCCGTCACTCTTGTACAATCGCCCCTCCAAGTGGTAATTGCCGTGACCGCATTCCCCTCCGCTCTCAAGCGTTGCCCGACGCATCATCACCCGCTTTGATACGTCCGTGATGGACCGCATCCTGCCCATCCGTGCCCCTTCGCACTCGTCGGCGTCCACCCGATCTCCAGACGACGGGTCCAACTTGGTCAAATCAAAACGGAACTTGTATTCGCCGGACGGAAGGCTTTCGTCTGCCGTGCCCGGCTCTGCAACAATGACCCGCATCAAGGCGGTTCCGTTCTCACCCTGGGTAGTGGTGTTGTCATCTCCCTCCATCCCCACCCTGGACTTTGCACAAAAGTTAGATAAATCATAAGAACAGGGTAAGCTGGCCGGACCCTCCTCGAAAAAGGCCAAGCGATGCTCACCCTGCCCAACGCGATTGTACCCGTACTCCATCCCTTCGCCACGCTGTTTCGCAACCCGACCTGGCTGAAAGCCCAAATCCTGTTGGTCGGCGCGATACTGGCTCCCGGCCAACGCACCGTGACATCGGCGCTCCGTGTCATGGGCCTCAGCGACGACCGCAACTACGCCCGTTATCATCAAGTGCTCAATCGGGCGGTGTGGTCGCCCCGCCAGGCGGCACGCATCCTGTTGGGACTGCTAATCCTCCACTTGGATCAAGGCGATGGTCCGTTAATCTTCGGCATCGACGAGACCCTGGAACGGCGCCGCGGTCCTAAAATCAAATCCTTGGGCATCTACCGCGATGCGGTGCGTTCCAGCCGGAGCCACCTGGTCAAGGCCAGCGGTCTGCGCTGGATTTCCCTGATGTGGCTGGGCCAGATCCCCTGGGCGGGACGCTATTGGGCCTTGCCTTTTCTCACCGTGCTGGCGCCCTCGGAACGCTACTACCGGCAGCGCGGACGCCGCCACAAAAAGCTCACCGACTGGGCGCGGCAGAGATCTTGCAACTGCGCCGATGGCTGCCCCAGCGCCCTCTGGTGCTGGTGGGCGACGGCGGCTACGCCGTGCTGGACCTGCTGCACTGCTGCCAATCCCTCCGTGAACCCGTTACCCTCATCACCAGATTGCGCTTGGACGCGGCCCTCTATGAACCGGCGCCACCACGTCAACCGAGCCGGAACGGTCGGCCACCGCTGAAAGGCCGACGGCTGCCCGCGCTGAAATCACTCGTCGACCATCCCGGTCAGTCCTGGGCCACCGCGGTGGTGGCCTGGTACGACGGCACGACCCGTACGGTGGAGCTCACCTCGCAAACTGCGGTCTGGTATCGTTCGGGCAAGCCGCCGGTGCCCCTGCGCTGGGTCTTGGTTCGAGACCCCCAAGGCGAATTCGCCACACAGGCTCTGCTGTGCACTGACCTGGCCGTGGAACCGGCGCAGATTCTGGAATGGTTTGTGCTGCGCTGGCAACTGGAGGTCACCTTCCAGGAGGTGCGAGCGCATCTGGGTGTGGAGACCCAACGCCAGTGGTCCGACCGCGCCATCGCCCGCACCACGCCAATCCTGATGGGGCTTTTCTCCTGGACCACCCTGGCGGCTCACTTGATGCAGGAACAACAGCCCATGAGCCATCGCACCGCGGCCTGGTACGCCAAGCCGTCGCCGACCTTCGTAGATGCCATCGCTCTGGCGCGTCGCCACTTGTGGCTGGCCTCCGAGGGTTTTTCACTGTCCGACGCAGAACCGGATATATGGAAAGTCCCGGCTGCCCTGTACCACCGACTTGTAGATTCCCTCGCCTACGCGGCTTGAAATGTGCAAAGTCCAGCAGGGGGGATAGGCGCTTACCTTGAGGAAGAACGCAGATCCTGGGTTCCGGCGGCTTACGCGACGGTCCTGGACATTGTGCAACAGATCGTCGATGACAAATGGAATTCGGTGGATGAAAACGTGCGCGCGTTTTTGCAGCAGTATGCAACAACGCTGAGGAGGAACATCGTGCCCGATACCAGCATCGCGCAACGCGCGCGTCAAATCTATCTACAACACCGGGAAGTAATGGACGTCATCATCGAAAACCAGGTCGATTGGGTGGCTGAGACCAAGCAGATGCTCAAGGAAGCGATCGCCGGGCAAGAGGTTTGGAGGCTTGATGTAGAGGACGGGAGATTTTTGAGATTCCGATCGGCGGATTGGGACCAGTTTGGATCCATGCAGACCGGCAGCGGTTGGGCTCCTCGCTCCGGCGCGCTGTTACTGTTCCAGTTCGGATTTGACGACGAAGTTCCCTGGCTCAATCTCGCACTTTCGACTGGAAATGCGGACAACAACCCCGTGAGAGCCAAACTGTTCGATGCGGTAAGACAACACCCAACGCTGTTCAAGGTAAAAACCACGTCCCTAATGGATGGCTGGGTAATTCTGCACGAGGAACCGGACTACATCCTGGATGATGCGGATTATGGCGTCAGATGGGATGACGGCTCGGTGCGCGACAAAATCGAAGCGTGGGTTTCGGACTTCGCGATTAACCGGTTTCCTCCGATGAATCAAGTCATCGTGGACTGGCTGCGCGAATACGAGGCAGAGCAGCAAAATCAGTAGGCCGGCACAGTCAGAGTCCCCAGACTAGTAGTCCAACAGCATTGAATTGATGGAATGAACGCCCTCACTCTAACCCTCTCCCTCTGAGAGGGGGAACTATTGAATGAAAGACCCGGGCAGTTACGCCAATCCCATTAACTCATCGTTTCAAAAATTTCGGACTACTAGTACCGTTGCCACTTGAAGATGCCTTATATCGTATATCTGTTCACCTGTTAATCATTCCCACACAATCAGGAATCCAGAGTTAGAGGTAGCTTTCCGGCATTAACAAATCTATCTGGAAACGGTACTAGCCTGGGATGTCAAACACCAAAACGGTTAGCGTCAGTTCTCTATCGGGGTCATCCCGATGACGGAAGACGTACCGGAATCCGGTCTCCGAATCATAGTTGAGGTCGGCTTTGTGGTTGGGATGCTCCCGGACAGCCTCCGGCACTCTCTGAAGGACCGTGGACATGGTCGTGTCCCGATTGAAAATCACAAGGGCCATCTTTGTGTCCCTCCAACTGGCATAGCCCAGCAGCTGGTCCAGAGCGTCTTCTAGGCCAGCTGAACCGGTCCAGAACTTACATTCAGCGATGAAGATGTTTCTACCTTCCGCCCTTATCAGAATGTCAGTCTTGCCCTCGTAGTTGAAGGTCTCTCCTGTGGCTTGCCCTTCATACTGACCGTTGAGTTGCACTAGGAAGTGCTGCCGTAGGGCTTCCTCACCCATGTCTTTGAATGCGCTCGGGCTGCGCTCCATCACCAAGACCATATTTGAAATGACCGATAGGATATGCTCGTACTCGGACAAATCCAGAGTCGGTTCCGGCTTATCCTCAATCCACCGACAAGATGAGGCTGGCGGCGTGCTGAGGGGATGAGAAAGTGCTCCCGGCTTCGGGGATAATGGTTTTTGAAACAAGAAACCGACCCGAAACGAGGAGCACTTGTTAGATGCTACCACTGGGCAGCCCCGACCGCATCCACGTCGCCTTCGATGATCACCGTCTGGTGGCCAATGCCGGACTGCTCCTGCCGCTCACCCTGGCCCACCATCTGGGTCTGGGTGAGCTGGTGGACCGCCACGTTGACCTGGGAGATGCGCCGGGTCGAGCCAACCCGGGGGACAAGCTGCTGACCCTGGTGGCGTCGGCGCTGGCCGGCGGCGACTGCATTGACGACGCCGACGTGTTGCGCACCGGCCGGACGGCCAGCGCCATCGGCTGCGTGGTCAAAGCGCCGTCCACCCTGGGGACCTTTCTGCGCAGTTTCCGGTGGGGTCATGTTCGCCAGTTGGATCGGGTGAGCCGGGAGTTGCTGGCTCGGGCCTGGGCTGCCGGTGGAGGGCCGGGCGATGCGCCGTTGACCATCGACCTGGACTCCACCGTCTGCGAGACCTACGGACTGGGCAAGGAAGGGGCCCGTCGCCATGGCTACACCGGCCAGCGGGGCTATCACCCGCTGCTGGCCGTCGCCGCGGACACCGGCGACGTGCTGATGGTGCGGCTGCGCCAGGGTCGGGCCAACACCGCTCGGGGCGCGGACCACTTCCTGCGGGAGACGGTGGGCCGGGTGCGCTACGCCGGAGCCATCGGACAACTCACCGTCCGCGCCGACAGCGGCTTCTACACCCACGCCATGGTCGCCGTCTGCCGCAAGATGGATGTCCGCTACTCCATCACCGTCCGCCAGCACCAAAGCCTGCGCAACCTCATCGAGGCCATACCCGAGACGGACTGGACGCCCATCCCTTACTGGATGGACGGCGGCGCCGACGTGGCCGAGACTGAATACACACCCTTCCAGCATGAGCCCGACGCCGCACCGGCGCGGCTCATCGTACGCCGGGTGAAACCCGCGCCCGGTTCCCAACTGGCGTTGCTTACCGACTACAGCTATCACGCCTGCATCACCGACCGGGAGGGCGACACTCTGGAACTGGAGGCCGACCACCGCCGCCATGCCGAGATCGAGAACGCCATCCGCGACCTGAAGTACGGCGTGGGCCTCAATCATCTTCCCTCGGGACGCTTCCCCGCCAACGCCGCCTGGCTGGCGGTGCAGGTCATGGCCCACAATCTGGCTCGCTGGACAGCGCGCATCGGCCTGGGCGAGCTGGTGGTTACCACCAAGACCCTGCGGCGACGCTTCTTCTCCCTCGCCGGACGCATCACCCGCAAGGCCCGTCGCCTCACCCTGCATCTGCCCCAACACTGGCCCTGGGAGAACCAGTTCAGTCGCGCCCTGGAGCGATTGCGAGCCCTGCCGCTCCCTTCCTGACGCCGCCTTCGGCGTCCGACCCTTCAACCAGACCGTCCAACCGCCTGGTCGTCCCGCGTCAGGCTGAGCTCCGCGGGTCTCCAGCTGCCATCTGCCCGACGATCTCGCCCTCCGCGGCCACTCGCGAGCCGTCAGCATCCCCCTGGCATAGCTGTCTCTACCCTCACCCGCTCGAATCCGGCGGCGTCAGGGCACTGCACCATCACCCACGCTTCTCTTCCCTTGCGTATCCAGCCCCCACGCATCCTTTCGGTGGATTCGGGCTTATACGGCTGTGACGATACAGCGGGGAGCTTCGGAACGATGCGCCGCTTTACTTCAGGTGAAGCATAGGTCGTAGGGACACCTGACCGACGCTTGAGGGGAAACCCCAGATTCTCGACGATCCCTCGATCTTGAAGCAGTTTCTCCCGACGGTTCCCGATGTGCTGGCTCACCTTGGGTCGGATGTTTGCATTGAACTGCTCCACCTGATTGGTAATCGTGGAAAGGTTCTGCTTTACCTTTTGCTTTTCCTGTTCAAATTCGTTTCCGATGTTGGGGACATCTCGGGTCGTCCGGTCGTAGCTGAACACAATCTCATTGCCCCAGACTACTCCTCGCGGTGGGTTGAGGGAGAAATGTCAAGGGCGGGCGAAAACTGTAACGCTCGGGTGTCGTAGGTCAGGGAAAATGTCCGGTTAAGTGTTTAGCGAAAATGTCACTCCGTTACGCTGCCATGGTATCCGATGTCGACGGATTGGGCACCATCCGCTGCTTCCGTCCTGGAGGACCTCCGGCCCCCAGATATTTCTTGATGGTTGATCTGTGGATCCCCAACTCCCGTTCGATGGCCCGCAGCGACATGCCCTTGCGCCGGGCTTTCTGGACCGCCTTCCATCTCTCCCTCTGCAGAAAGGTCGGCCTGCGCGGGGCGACGGTTGCGGGTTGCGGGACGGCGACTTCACCATCGGTGAAGTCCGGTTGATCCGCCTCGGGTTCCTGACTTGAGACCAGCGGAGCCAGGTGCGCTGTCCAGCGTTCATCCCAGTGGTTTGCCCCGATGGGCGCAACCGGAGAGACGGCGGGAGGCTGGTGGCCGTTGCGGAGGGATACCGGGCTTGGCGGGGCCTCCTGAGCAGCGATGATGCGCCCCTCGTAGCGTACCTTGAGTTGACCATCCAGCCCCTCCAGGACTTCCACCGTCGCCCCGGCATAGCTGGGGCGTTCCGGCGCCGGTAGCAGTTGGAGTGTCCGCAAATGGAACCGGACCGTGTTGTCCCGGTCCACCTTCCGGCGGTGCTTGAAACACAGGACCTGTTCCAGGCATATCTCCGGGTCTAGCGGTCGGAACGCTGGCTCGGAGCACTGCGGGGGAACACCGAAGCGCCGGTTGAACCGAGGCACAAACTCATCAAGCACAGCCTGCGCCTGCTCCAGGGTGGTTGCGCCGGCCAGCCGCAGTTCGGCGACCAACCGGTCCTGAAAGGTGCCTCCGGTTCGCTCAACACGTCCCTTGGCCTGCGGCGACTGGGCGAAGATCATCTGGGTCCCCATCTCATCCATGGCCCGACTGAACTGGGTAGGTGCTGAGGGGAGGCCGGATCCCGGCGTGTGCTTGAACACTGCGTGGCGATCGGTGTAGAGGGCCACGGGCACGCCGCGATGCTCCACCAAGGCGCGGATCAGCAGGAAGTAGCTGCGAGCGTCCTCATGCTCACAGAACCAGGCGCTCACCACCTGGCCGGTAGCATCGTCCACCGCGATCAGCAACGTGAACGGCGGGGCCTGATCCCCCAACCACGGGTGATAGCTGCCGTCCATCTGGATCAGCATGCCCTCCTGGGGCATCCGTTGCCGACGGACTCGGTGTCGAAGGTCAGCGTAAATGTCCGGCTAAGTGTTCAGCATAAATGTCACTCGGTTATGCCGCCATGGTATCAGGTGTTGGCGTAGTTGACGCGCTGCGGACTTGCCGCATCGGTGGGGTATCGGCGTCGATGTATTTCCTCACCGTGGCCCGGTTGATTCCCAGCTCCCGCGCTATCCCTCGGATGGACATGCCTTTACGCTTCGCCTTCTGTATGGCCTTCCAGCGAGCCTTTTGGAGAAACGTAGGCTTCCGAGGCGCAATGGCTGCCACCTTGCCGGCTGCGGTCCCGCGGTCAGCAATCGGGTCAGGCGCGGTTTCTTCGGCACAATTGGTGTCGAGTTGGGAGAGGGTCGTCGCCCAGGACCCGTCCGGATGGCCAGGACCGGAACGGTGCCTGGCAAGGTGTGGGGATGATTCGTTACCGGTTCGCATGAATACCGGATTGGGCGGCGCCTCTTGAACAGGGATGGTGCGTCCCTGGTGTTGCAGGGATAGACGACCATCCAGTCCTTCCAGGACCTCCACAGCGGCCCCGGCATAGCTGGGACATTGTGGCTCGGGCAGCAACTGCAGGGTGTGCAACTGGAACTTCACCGTGTTGTCCCGGGCCACCTTCCTGCGGTGCTTGAAGCAGAGGATACGGTCCAGGCACACGTCCGATGCCAGTGGGTGGTAAGCGGCCTCGGGACATTGCGGCGGAACGCTGAAGCGTGCGTTGCAGCGTGGCAGAAAACCCTGCAGCACGTGGTCAGCGTCCGCGATGGTGGTCGCGCCAGCCAGTCGGAGTTCCGTCACCAGCCGGTCCTGAAACGTTCCCGCCGTTCGTTCCACGCGACCCTTGGCCTGGGGCGACAGTGCGAATATCAGCTGGATCCCCAGCTCATCCATGGCGCGGCTGAACTGGGTTGGCGCACCGGCGAGCCCAGACCCGGGCGTGTGCTTGAAGACGGCGTGCCGGTCGACGTAGAGGGCAACCGGGGCGCCGTAGCTCTGCACCAGCTCCCGCATCATCACGAAATAGTTGCGTGCGTCTTCCCGCTCGCAGAAGAGGGCGTTCACCACGGCGCCGGTGGCGTCATCCACCGCCAACAGCAGCGTGAACTGCGGTCCCGCCTCCCCCAGCCATCGGTGAAAGCTGCCGTCCAGCTGGATCAGCATCCCGGCCTGCGGCATTCGCTGGCGACGCACCCGATGTTGCGGCGTACGGCGACGGCGCGGGCTGTTCAACCCAGCGGATACCAGTATGCGCCGTAGCGTACTGCGGTCGATGTCGATACCCTCGCGCTCTCCAAGCAGTTCGCTCAGGTGGGTGTGGTTGGTTCCCAAGTAGCGGGTGCTGGCCAGGTGTAATACCGCGGCTCTGGTTGTCTCCGGTGTTGCGTTGGGCGGCCGACGACCACGATGGCCGTGAGCCAGGGCGGCGGCACCCTCCCTCCGGTACGCCGCCAGGATACGTCTGGTGTGGCGCGTGCTCACTCCCATCACTGTGGCTGCCTGGTCCACAGTCATCTGCTCTGCCCACAGGCGGTTCAGAACCTTGAGTCTCGCTTGCTCTTTCTGGTTCAACGTCACATTCTCCATAGAGGGGAATATGACATTTATGCTGACCAGTTAGTGCGGACCTTTTCGCTGACCGTTGACACGATCGGGCCGCCCACGCGGTACATTTTCTCTCCGTCCTTTACAGGTAACGCCTTCAGGCTCTGGACGCTCGTCCACGCGTTCAGGGCAGTCGGCGGCCGTGATGTCGCAGAACCGGCACTCTGACGCGCTTGGAACGCGTATCGGCGGCTCTGGTGCCGCAATGCGACGGATGAGGCTGCCGAGGTTGCGGACGAATCCTTGGTCGATGCCGCCTTGGGGAACGCGGCGGGTATGGTCGTTGTATACGATCTCGCCGGAGAACTTGGCATCCCTGTACGCGGGCATGGCCTTGGGCAGGGCGTACATGTAGATCATGACCTGGTAACGGTGCCAGGGTTGTTCTTGGCCGGTTTTCACGTCGATGATGGTGGCGTCTCGGTCGGCGAGCACAAAGAGGTCGGGACGGCCGGCCAGTGTGGCGGCCTCCCCGCGCAGTCGGAAGGCATTCTGGCCCTCGACGGGGACGGCGTGGCCACGGTCGAGCCATTCCTGGTGTTGCTGGTTCAGCCGCGCCGTGTGGCGCATCAGCCACTCGGCTCGGTCGAAGTCCGAAGGTCCCCGCGTCCAGTTCTGGTAATAGAGGTCAGTTCATCGACCCGCTGGTGCGCTGAATCCTGAACGCGTGGGCCGACACTCGTTGAAACAAGAGGCCTTTCTTGTTGTCCCCTCGGGCCAACTCGATAGCTCGCTCGACGTCTGCGTCCCGGGTGTTGTCCCCGCTATAGATCTCTCTGATCGCCTCCGGCGGCAGGTCAATCACCTTGACGGGCCAGCAGTTTTCGTCTTTCTTCCCGGTGTCTCGGGTGTTGTTAAGGTCAACCAGCAACCGCACTTCCTTTTCGTAAGCCCAGGATGTCCCTTTGACGAAAAGCAGCGGGGACAATAAGCGCCAGCCTGCCCCCATCTGCGCCAGGTTCGCTGTGGCGATGACCGAAAAACTGTTCGGAGTCTCGCCCTGTCTGGTCTGTTCCTGCAAGCGCTCCCGGTCGAAGAAACTCAACTGGATCGTGTCGCCGCTCGCCGGTTGGTACCTGGGAGCCATTTCTGAGTAGAGCATGGGCCTCAGGGCAAAGCCCAGGTTGCTCAACGCCTCGGTTTCGTAACCCACGACTATACCGGTGTTCCGCGAGTAATGGGCCCACATGGTGGGCACGAGTGGGTCTGTGCTGAACGAGACCACTCCCACGTGTGGGGTCAGGTAGTCCTGTATGAACGTGGACAGTCGCAAGTCGCCGTATTGGATCGACCGCCTCATCAGGTCGCCCCACTCCGGCGTGATGCCCAAATGCTCTCCCAGCCTTGATTGCACCAGGGTCAGGAACTGCAAGGTGTCCATCTGGTCGCCGGTGTTTACTGTTTCGACGCTGCATTCCATGTCGTCGTTCAGGGCGCGAAGCTGGGTGGCTCGGAGACTGTTGGGTGCTCCCGAACCGATGAGATGCCTGGGTATGTACTTGTATAAGATCTTTGGTACTTCGAGCTTGCCCCGTACCGCCTTTTCGGCGCATTCTTTAGACTGGTGATGCTCACGCCGGTAAGCGAGAATGGCATCCATAGACGCCGACATGGTCTGACGTGTTTCTTTGTCCATCTGACCTAGTTGGTCAGCAAGGCTGATGGCATCGGCCATCAACCTTATTTTGACCTGCTCGTTGCACGGGTGGTAGCACCCTTCGACCTTGCAGTAGTACGTCTGGGCCGCCAGTCGGTTGACCCTGTTCACGGCAGCCGCGTATGCGGTGGTGATTTGGACCACTGTGGGCGACACGATGTGTCCGGGTCTGCTGGCCGCTACTTCTTGAGGTGGAGCGGCCTGACCTCTTCGGTCGTTCTCCCGTCGGCGCGCCTGGTCGCGGTTGGCGATGACCTTTTCCAAATCGCGTATGTAGTTGAAGTGCCACGCGTTCTGGGACTTGCTGGTTCGTCTGTCGGTTTCGTCGCGAAGGCCGAAGTCGGAGCAGTAAGTGGCGCTCAGCCCGCCCTCGTTCGCGTCGCAGTCGCAGCCGTCCGTAAGTGTGTCGCACCACGGGTAGGGTCCCTCGGCTAGTCGAAACTCGTGGTCGTCCCAACCAGCCGGCAGACTGGCCTTGATGTCTTCCCAGTTGCGAATATGTTCGGACTTTTCGGAGAGCCGGAACGAGATGGAGAAGGAGGGTTCGCGCTGATCTTTGGTCGTGCCGCCAAATCTGGCCTGGAGCATTGGAAATGCAGGGTGGTCCCATCCTGGATCACTACTGGCTTGAACTTTCAACCACGTTGACTGGCTCTCGAACACGACCTCGTACAGATGGTGCACCGATGCCTCCTCATGAACCTTGTTGTGAGGGACGCCGCAATTGCGTCACTGCGGGCAGTGCCCACGATCAGTTTGGCTTTAGTCTAAACCCCAATCCACCGAAAGGATGAGTGTCGCGGCGTGCTGAAGGGGTAAGAAAGTGCTCCTGTGCTTCGGGGATAATGGTTTTGGAATCACAAAACCGACCCGAAACAAGGAGCACTCAATAGATGTTACCACTTGACCATCCCGACCGCATCCAAATCACCTTTGACGACCACCGTCTGGTAGCCAATGCCGGGCTGCTCCTTCCCACCACCTTGGCCCGGCACCTGGGCTTGCCCCAACTGGTACAGGAGTGCCTGGACCTGGGCAATGCCCCGGGCCGGGCGAACACCGGCGACAAGATCATGACCCTGGTGGCCTCCGCGCTGGCTGGCGGTGACTGCATTGACGACGCCGACGTGTTGCGCACCGGCGGGACCGCCCGCACCCTGGGCGGCACGGTCAAGGCGCCATCCACCCTGGGGACGTTCCTGCGCAGTTTCCGATGGGGACATGTCCGCCAACTGGACCGGGTGAGCCGGGAGTTGCTGGCCCGGGCCTGGGCGGCTGGGGCCGGACCGGGCGACGCGCCCCTGACCATTGACCTGGACTCCACCATCTGCGAAACCTATGGGCTGGCCAAGGAGGGCGCGCGCCACCACAGCTACACCGGCCAGCGGGGCTATCACCCGCTGCTGGCCATTGCCGCCGGCACCGGCGACGTACTGATGTCTCGACTACGCGTGGGCCGCGCCAACACCGCTCGCGGCGCCGCCCACTTCCTGCGGGGGACGGTGGGGCGGGTGCGCTACGCCGGGGCCAGCGGGCAGCTCACGGTGCGCGCCGACAGCGGCTTCTACACCCACGCCGTGGTGTCCGCCTGCCGCCGGATGGATGTCCGCTTCTCCATCACCATCCGCCAGAGTGCTAGCCTGCGCAGTCTCATCGAGGCCATACCCGAGGCGGAATGGACGCCCATCCCGTACTGGATGGAGGGCGCCGCCGACGTGGCGGAGACTGCATACACACCATTTGGCAGTGAGCCCGACGCCGTACCGGTGCGCCTCATCGTCCGGAGGGTGAAACCCACGCCCGGGTCACAACTGGCGCTGTTTGCCACCTACAGCTATCACGCTTTCATCACCGACCGGGAGGGCGACACCCTGGATCTGGAGGCCGACCATCGCCGCCACGCCGAGATCGAGAACGCCATCCGCGACCTGAAGTACGGCGTGGGGCTCAACCACCTCCCCTCGGGCCGCTTCCCCGCCAACGGCGCCTGGCTGGCCGTCCAGATCATCGCCCATAACCTGGCGCGCTGGACCACGCGCATCGGTCTGGGCGAGGCGTTGGTAACCACCAAAAACCTGCGGCGACGCTTCTTCTCCTTGGCCGGACGCATCACCCGCTCGGCCCGCCGCCTCACCCTGCACCTGCCCCAGGGCTGGCCCTGGCAAAACCAATTCAGCTCCGCCCTGGCGAGACTACGCGCCCTGCCACTACCCTCCTGATCGCCCAACGGCGTCTGACCCGTCCGCCAGACCGCCTAACTGCCTCGCAGATCTGCGCCAGGCCGGTTCCCGCGTGTCCCCTGCTGCAATCTGCCCGCTGATCTCGCCCGTCGCCGGCGCCGCGGTCCGTCAACATCCCCTTGGCGTGGCTATCACACCCTGTGCCCAGCCGGATTGGAGCGGGTCAAGGCCGCGCCGCCTCGATCCGGCTCCTCTCATCCTTCCCTCCCTCACGGTGGCCAGACCCTTTCGGTGGATTTGGGCTAAACCCCAATCCACCGAAGAGATGAGTGTCGGGGCGGGTTGAAAGGGTAAGAAAGTGCTCCCGGCTTCTGGGATAATGGTTTGTGAAACAAGAAACCGACCCGAAACGAGGAGCACCCATCAGATGCTACCACTGGGCAGCCCCGACCGCATCCACGTCGCCTTCGACGACCACCGTCTGGTGGCCAATGCCGGACTGCTTTTGCCGGTCACTTTGGCCCAGCATCTGGGTCTGGGTGAACTGGTGGACCGCCACGTTGACCTGGGAGATGCGCCGGGTCGAGCCAACCCGGGGGACAAGCTGCTGACGCTGGTGGCGTCGGCCCTGGCCGGCGGCGACTGCATTGACGACGCCGACGTGTTGCGCACCGGCGGGACGGCCAGCGCCATCGGCTGCGTGGTCAAAGCGCCATCCACCCTGGGGACCTTTCTACGCAGTTTCCGGTGGGGTCATGTTCGCCAGTTGGATCGGGTGAGCCGGGAGTTGCTGGCTCGGGCCTGGGCCGCCGGTGGGGGCCCGGGCGATGCGCCGTTGACCATCGACCTGGACTCCACCGTCTGCGAGACCTACGGACTGGGCAAGGAGGGCGCCCGTCGCCATGGCTACACCGGCCAGCGGGGCTATCACCCGCTGCTGGCCGTCGCCGCGGACACCGGCGACGTGCTGATGGTGCGGCTGCGCCAGGGTCGGGCCAACACCGCTCGGGGCGCGGACCACTTCCTGCGGGAGACGGTGGGCCGGGTGCGCTACGCCGGAGCCATCGGACAACTCACCGTCCGCGCCGACAGCGGCTTCTACACCCACGCCATGGTCGCCGTCTGCCGCAAGATGGACGTCCGCTACTCCATCACCGTCCGCCAGCACCAAAGCCTGCGCAACCTCATCGAGGCCATACCCGAGAAGGACTGGACAGCCATCCCTTACTGGATGGACGGCGCTGCCGACGTGGCCGAGACTGAATACACACCCTTCCAGCATGAGCCCGACGCCGCACCGGCGCGGCTCATCGTACGCCGGGTGAAACCCGCGCCCGGTTCCCAACTGGCGCTGCTTACCGACTACAGCTATCACGCCTGCATCACCGACCGGGAGGGCGACACTCTGGAACTGGAGGCCGACCACCGCCGCCATGCCGAGATCGAGAACGCCATCCGCGACCTGAAGTACGGCGTGGGCCTCAATCATCTTCCCTCGGGACGCTTCCCCGCCAACGCCGCCTGGCTGGCGGTGCAGGTCATGGCCCACAATCTGGCTCGCTGGACGGCGCGCATCGGCCTGGGCGAGCTGGTGGTTACCACCAAGACCCTGCGGCGACGCTTCTTCTCCCTCGCCGGACGCATCACCCGCAAGGCCCGTCGCCTCACCCTGCATCTGCCCCAACACTGGCCCTGGGAAAACCAGTTCAGTCGCGCCCTGGAGCGATTGCGAGCCCTGCCGCTCCCTTCCTGACGCCGCCTTCGGCGTCCGACCCTTCAACCAGACCGTCCAACCGCCTGGTCGTCCCGCGTCAGGCTGAGCTCCGCGGGTCTCCAGCTGCCATCTGCCCGACGATCTCGCCCTCCGCGGCCACTCGCGAGCCGTCAGCATCCCCCTGGCATAGCTGTCTCTACCCTCACCCGCTCGAATCCGGCGGCGTCAGGGCACTGCACCATCACCCACGCTTCTCTTCCCTTGCGTATCCAGCCCCCACGCATCCTTTCGGTGGATTCGGGCCAAGGTGGCGAGACGGAGGCTGCGCCGGCCACGCCGAACCAGCCCACGGGGGCAGCGATCTGGATGGGGATGATGGACGTGGAGTGGAATGAGGTGCCGGGGGCGGAGACGTATGAGGTCCAGTACTTCGATACGTCGGGCTGGGCTGACCTGCCGGGCGACGGCATCGAAATCGCGTTCTACGGAGCAGGCGCGGTCGTCAGCGAACTGAATCCCAGCAGATCTTATACATTCCGGGTTCGGGCTGTTAACTCAAATGGAGCGTCCGACTGGTCGAACTTCGGCTGGGTGCCCCAGACCGACCGTCTGCCGGCGTGGAGAGACGTGCCCGAGCCGGCGAACGTCGCTGCGACCGGCCTCCCGACGATCAGCGGGACGGTGGAGGCGGGAGAGACGCTGACGGCTGACGTATCCGGCATCTCCGACGACAACGGCCTGGACCGCGTCAGATTTCACTACCAGTGGGTGCGAAGCGACGACAACGCGGACACGGACATAGCCGGCGCCACCGGCGCCAGCCACACGCTCACCGGCGACGACGGCGGCAGCTCCCTGAAGGTGAGGGTGTCGTTCACCGACAGGCAGGGTTTCTCAGAATCCCTGACCAGCGCTCCGGCAACCGGGTCCACTAACAGTCCGGCCACAGGGTCCCCAGCTATCAGTGGCACAGTGGCGGAGGGCGAGACCCTGACGGCAGACCTATCCGGCATCGCGGACGACAACGGCTTCGACGCAGTCGAGTTCATCTACCAATGGGTCTCCGGCTACGGCAGCACTTATACGGACATCGAAGGAGCGACGGGATCTTCTTACACTCTGACGGCCGACGATGTGTGCAAGCTCTTAAGGGTTCGGGTGAGCTTCACCGATAACGATGGCTTCTTTGAAACACTGACCAGCTCGGTGGCGAGAGACGAGCCGCCTAAGCCCACGGAGATCACGTTTACGGAGGCGCCTATGGTGGTCGAGTCCACCTCGACGGACTACTTCGTTCTCTACGCGAGCCACGACGTGGACAGCACGACTGTGGAGTATCCGGTCCAAGTTAAGTTGGGGGAAGAGGGCACGACGAAGCTCTCGGAGAACATACGGCCGCTGCCAGTGGACCGTTACCGGGTGGAGAAGTACAGCGTCGCCGACCCGGCGGATGTCGATGGCGACTGTATCGACGACATCACTGAGCTCAACAACCTGGGAGGCATGAACCCGGTAAACGCCGCTGCTCCCGTCACCCATGGCGACGTGGTGATACCCGACGTTGAAACATTTGACAGGCTCTCCTTTGATTATGCCGGCGGGGCCTCTGAGATTAAATTCCTGATGATCGGGCTGGACAGTGACCAACCGCAGATACATTTCATGGACACCGTAAAACACAATCTTCATGGGCCGTTCATATCCACCATAGGCGCCGAATGGGTAGATGCCGCAAGAGGCAGGCTCGTCTATGATCCATCCCTCGTTGCAGATGACGGCAGCCTTGGAGTATTTCGCTACCAACTCCCCCTTCTGTCCGAATCTTTCAGTTTCATGGAGCGCGTCCATACGCTCTTGGCTGCAAATATGCCGCTGCTCGACGACAACCTGGCACTGTGGATAAGAAACGTGAAGTTGCCTGCCTTTCGCGACGACCTTCCACTGTACCTGGAATCTCGGATGAGCCTCGTGTTTGACGACGAGGTCTACGACGAGATCGACTTCTTGGCGCTGAACAGGGCGGGAGGGTACGGTGTATTGCGAAGCATGGAGGCTGACGAGCGTCCCCACCCTCGCGACGTGGTGATCTACCAAGCCCTGCCCAACGAAATGCCCCGTGTCGCCGGCATCATCAGCACCGTGCCACAAACACCGCTCTCCCATGTAAACCTCCGCGCGATTCAGGACGGCGTGCCAAACTCCTTCATCCGAGACGCGCTCGACGACGACGACATCAGAGACCTCATCGACAGTCATGTCTTTTACAAAGTCACTAAGGACGGATACACAATCCGTGCAGCCACGCAGGCTGAGGTGGGCGAACACTACGACTCCCTGCGGCCCGCCGAGACCCAGACGCCGGAGCGGGACCTTTCGGTCACCTCGATCACCCCTCTCAGCGACATCGGCTTTGAGGACTGGGACGCCTTTGGCGTCAAGGCGGCCAACGTGGCCGTGCTCGGGACACTGGGGTTCCCGGAGGGCGCCGTCCCAGACGGGTTCGCGGTGCCGTTCTACTTCTACGACGAGTTCATGAAGCACAACGACCTCTACGAATACGTAGAGGAGATGCTGGAAGACCCCGACTTCCAGTCGGACTACGACACCAAGGTGGAGAAGCTCAAGAAGCTGCGCAAGAAGATCAAGAAGGGGGAGACTCCCGACTGGATCGATGCGGCGCTGACCGAGATGCACACGTCGTTCCCCGAAGGACAGTCGCTGCGGTACCGTTCCAGCACCAACAACGAGGACCTTCCCAACTTCAGCGGCGCGGGACTGTACGATTCCAAGACGCAGCACCCGGAGGAGACGGAGGAGGACGGCGTTTCCAAGTCGCTCAAGCAGGTGTACGCCAGCCTGTGGAACTTCCGCGCGTTCATCGAGCGGGACTTCTACCGCATAGATCACATGGAGGCTGCGATGGGGGTGCTGGTCCATCCCAACTACTCCGACGAACTGGTGAACGGAGTGGCCGTCAGCTTCGATCCTGCCTACGGTGCGGAGGGAGCCCACTACGTCAATTCTCAGGTTGGGGAGGACCTGGTGACCAACCCGGACGCCCACTCGGTGCCAGAGGAACTCCTGTTGTACGCGGACGCCACGTACACGGTAATAGCGCTCTCCAACCAGGTTCCTGCGGGCCAGCTTCTGATGACCGACGAACAGCTGGGTCAACTGCGCCGTCACCTGGCCACGATCCACGAGAGGTTTGTTGGGCTGCACAATGTTGGTGACAACAATCCGTTCGCCATGGAGATCGAGTTCAAGATCACCAGCGACAATTTGCTCGCGATAAAACAAGCACGCCCATGGGTATTCGCGCCATTAATCGCGAACTTCATCTCTCTTCCTTCAGCTCATCATGACGCCAATTTCAAATTCCGAATCCAATTCAGTGAGGACATATCCATTCGGGCCTCGCGGTTCATGAACCGCGCCCTGGAGGTGACGGGTGGTGAGGTATTATCAGCCAGTCGGGTGGATTACCGCAACGACTTGTGGGAGATCTCGATCGCCCCGGACTCCGGCCAGGATGTTACGATCGTCCTGAATCACAATGTACCCTGCACGGATCCGAGCGCCATTTGCACCACAGACGGCCGGCAGCTCGCAGAGCGACTCCAGCACACTGTTGCCAGTGGCGCCAATACGCCCGCCTCTGGCGCTCCCAGCATTAGCGGCACGCTCCATGTGGGCGAAACGCTGACGGCTGACACATCCGGCATTGCCGACGAAGATGGCCTGGAAGATGCAGTATTCGGTTACCAGTGGATCAGGAGTGACGGGACCGATGATGCCGACATCCCCAACGCTACAAGCAAGTCTTACCTGTTGGTCGCCCCTGATGATGGGGGCAATACCATCAAGGTGCGTGTCTCCTTCACTGACGACGCGGGCAATGAGGAATCGCTGACCAGCGCTTCCACAGCGGTAGTGAACGTCACAGCGCCGGGACCGCCTCGCTCCGTGGACGTCCAAACCTCAGGTTCGGGCCAGTTGACCGTGTCCTGGGGAGCTCCTGCATTCGACGGTGGCTCCGACATCACTGGATACACCATACGGTGGAGGGAAGTAACCGGCAGTTGGGATTCGTCTGACGACGTATCTTCAGCTACGACGACGGCGAACTCGTACACAATCAGTAGCCTGTCGCCAGCAACAGAGTACACCGTCCGCGTGGTGGCGACGAACGCGGTTGGAGACGGCCCTGCATCTACAGAGGAGAGCGCTTTACCGAACAGCCCGGCCACCGGTCAGCCTCTGATCATAGGCGCGGCAGCGGTGGGTGAGATGCTGAGCGTAGACACCTCGGGGATCGCCGACTCTGAAGGGCCGGGCAACCCGGCCTTCATCTACCAGTGGCTGGCCGACGACTCCGAGATATCAGGGGCCACTGGCGCCACCTACACCCTCACGTCGGAAGACCGGGGCAAGACTCTCAAGGTACGCGTGAGCTTCACGGACGACGCCGGCAACGAGGAGTCACTGACCAGTCCGCCGCTCGACATGTCCGCGCCCTACGACCTGAGCGCCACCGTCGGCGGCGACACGGTTGTCCTGAACTGGGTGTCTCCTATGAACTTCCCTTACCTGTTCGACTACCAGATCCTGCGCGGCCGCCCTGAGCTTGGCGAGACTGAGCCCGTTGTGTATGTCGACACGGGGACGGCGGAGACCACCTACACTGATACGGACGTAGAGCCTGGAGTGCTGTATGTGTACAGGGTGAAGGCGGCGAACTTCTTTGCCCGGTTAAGCAAAGCGTCCGAGCCGGTGGAGATGCGGACTCCGGCGTGGACGAACAGTCCGGCCACGGGCCAACCTACCATCAGCGGCACCGCGCGGGTTGGCGAGACGCTGACGGCGGACACTTCCGGCATTGCCGACGAGGACGGCCTGGCGAACGCCACCTTCTCCTATCAGTGGATGGTCGGCGATGGCGCGTCCGAAACTGACATCGCCGGCGCCACGAGTAGTACCTACACCCTGTCGGACAACGAGGAGGGCAAGACCGTCAAGGTTAGGGTCTCTTTCACCGACGAATCGGGCAACGAGGAGGTCCTTACCAGCCAGGCGACAGCCGCGGTAGGCTCCGCGGCCGAGGAGATTGTTTGGGAGAGCGAGCTCACGGTCGGCAGGGTCCCGAATGTCTTCCCGCACGCTCTCGGCTATCCGGCCTCTGAAGACCACGGTGGAAGCCTGTCCCCTGACCATTTCGAGATTGACGGGACGGTCTACACCGTTGAGTTCCTGTTGCACTTCGCCGAGGGTCTCTGGCTGGGGATTGACCGGGAGCTTCCGGTGGACTTCACGCTGGTGGCAAGCGAATCGGTCCATGAGGGCAGTGAGAGCAAGGCGCCTGTAACGGGGAGTGGATCCGGCGGATACTGGTGGCCTTCGCCGATTCCAAATTGGTCTTTAGATGAGTCAGTACAGGTGAGCCTGAGCATTCAGCCCCAGGAGCCGCTGGGTAGTCGTGAGAAGGCGCCGTTGATCGCCAACCTCCGCGACATTCCCTCCGGGCATGACGGGCAGAGCACGTTCACCTTCGAGTTGCGGTTCGGCGAGGAACCGGAACCCGACTTCAGCTACAAGACCCTGCAGGACTCCGCCTTCACCGTGACCGGTGGGAGCGTGGAGAATGCCCGCCGGCTGAACAAGCCAAGCAACATCCGCTGGGAGATCACGGTTAGGCCCGATGGGAACGGCGAGATTACCATCATCCTGCCCGCCACCACGGACTGCGAAGCCGAGGGGGCAATCTGCACAGAGGACGGCAGGATGCTCTTCAACCGGATTGAGCTGACTGTCGCCGGGCCGGGCGGGTAGTCCCTGTGGGGTTCGTCGCCTTAACAACAGGCGCCGGTCGCCAATGTATCCGCATGTTTGTCGTGATTGCCGAGAGGGCCGTGCCGGCAAGGTCCTCAGTCCCGGTACACACAATGCTATGCGTCTCCGTCCAATAGGAATCCGGGCGTACCTTACCGGGCAGTTGCGGCGAACTCGTCGTTTTCGGTCAAGACTTACAATAGATCACAGTGAAATAACGTCAAGTCTTACAGCGTTCTAATATAGCGAGTGTATAATGGCGGCGTTGACCACCCGTCAAACGGGAGAGGTGTGGTGTTGGCCAGCACAGACCACATTAGCGTAGCGCATCCTGATCGTCCCTGGCAGGGGCAGTATCGGCAGGGAGACATTACGACGGACAACCCGTAGAGATGAGCCGCTAGAATGGCAGCGTGCCCCCCGCGTTGCCACGTAAGAAGAGGTTGAGGAAAATGTCTTTTTCGATTTGGCTTCCCATGTTTCGGGCGGTGAGCGCCGCCGTGCTGCTGCTGGGCGGCCCGGCCACGCCGGCCGGCGCCCAGTCCCTACGGACGCCAGCCTGAGTGGGATCACCGTAGGCGGCAACGACGCCATCGTGACGTCAACTGGTGAGTACGGCCCGTTGCCTCACCAGAGAATGTTACCGAAACTTTAGCACCAGGGATCCGTTCCCACCAGCGCTATTTCCGTCAGTCCGTTGGGTGCCGTTGATGCTGCAGCAGTCCCGGCGTAAACCAGCTCTTTGGCCATGATGCCGCGCCACTCTTTCAGCCGGCGCTGCATGGTTCGCAACTGGGTCTCGCTGAACCGGTCCGGGTGTTCTGACTGCAACCGTCCCATCAGCGCCTTGCCGGTTGCATCCGGCTCGGCCTGCAACCAGGTCAGCACGTCTGCCCACACCCCTTCGAAAGGGTCCTTGCGGGTCCGCCAGTGCCGCGGCGCCCGCACTTTCACCACGTGAGTGGGGCGTACCTCGCCCTGCCGCCACAGACTGGGCAGCTTGGCCAGGAAGCGTTCGAGGCTTTCACCACTTGGCGTTTCTCTCACTTCCGGAGCCGTTGCTGCCACCAGGGCGGACTGGGCTTCACGGATACTGTGCAGCAGCAGCACCGGGTCCAAACGGGAGCGATACTCGTTCAACGCGACCCGCAGCTCAGCGCCGGTTGCGTCGTGCCCGATCAGCCGGTCGCAGGGTGTGGCGGGCGGACTGTAACGCTTGACGGTGGTGGCGCCGTCTCTGACCTTCTCGATGAGCTTGAACGATGGCTGGAAGAAGTTCACGTACCGGCGCACCGCTTCGTAGAGATAAGCCATGGTCTGCCCGGACACCTGGCCCGAGTAGCGGTCATGGCCGACGAAACGGCGTACCACGGAGCCGTTCTTCTGCTCGATCCAGGCCTGGTCGTTCTTGCGGTAGGGTCGGGACCGGGTGAACTCGATGCCACGGTCGGTACAGTACGCGATCAGCGTTTCGTTGATGAACGCGCCGTCGTTGTCGGAGTCGATGCCCAGGACGGGGAAGGGCAACTGCTGCGAGATGGCTTCCAGTCCCTCCACCACCAGGGACTGCTCACGGGCCAGCAGTGGTACCGCCTCGGTCCAGCCGGTGCAGATGTCGGTGGCCACCAGGCTGTGGATGAATGATCCCGACACGGAACCCCCGCAATGAGCCACCAGGTCGATTTCTAGGAAACCCGGCGGCGGTTCGTTCCAGTCGTTGTAGGTCCGCAGCGGAACGCGCTTTCCCATGGACCGTCCGCGCCGCGGTCGGCGCCGGCTCCCTGCCGTGGGACGAATAGGTTTCAGCAGTCGATCCAACGTGGCCGCGCTGGCGGACAGCAACCGGCCTCGCACCTCCGGGTCCAGCTCCAGATGGCCATGGCGCTCCATGGACCCCACCAGGTGGCTGACAGGGGTAGGTAACGGCTGTTACGAGGGCGCATGATGGGTGATCTCCAAGTTGGGCTTGGGTTGCGGCCAGGGTTCGGGCAGCAGCCAGACACGGCTCCAGAGACGACCCTGGAGCAGCAAGCGCCTGAGCCAGTCGATGCCGTAGCGGATCACGCTGACGGCGCGAGCCGGACGGCTCCGCGGGTCCCGGTGATTGGGAGCCAGGGCCTTGGGCGGCGCCCGCAGATTACCTGGGGCAATCCTCCGGTCTTGGGCGTCTTCCACTCTGGTGCCGTAGGCCAGAGCCAGCAGCGTGGCCACCGACAGCACCAGCCAGTGGCGGGAGACGCGAGTTGGGTCGGTGCGCCGGGTCTTGTCCCACTGCCAGCCCAGGCTCTTGAGGGCCTTGAAGCCCAGTTCGATCCAGAAGCGCAGCGCGTACCAGCTGACCCCGACCTCCTCCGGCGGCAGGTCGGTGAGGATGATCCAGGGTTCCTCCTGCTCGGCGTACCAGACCACCAGCAGGGTGCAACGGCGCTGGGCGGTTGGCGGGCCGAAGGCGGTGCCGCGGCCAATCCAGGCGGTATCGGGACGGGAAACGAAGCGCAGGGCGGGCAATCGTTTGCCGCCGTCGGCGCAGACGGTGATGTTCTTCCGGTAGCGCATACCCGGTAGCGCATACAAGGATGCCAGCCTTGAGCGCGTATCTGTGTCCACAGCTTGGGGCTGGATATGCCCCGGTCGCAGAGCACGATGACAGTCATTTCCTCGGGAACGGCTGGGGCCAGTTGCTGGAGCAGTTCCACCGTGGGGTCCATCCAGGAGCCTTTCTGGTTGGCCCGGCGGATGTGCCAGGCCACAGGGATGGCGCAACTGCGGTAGAGGATGCTGATGACGATGGCGGTGGTCTGGTCCCCTTTGAGGGTGGGGTCGATGGCCAAAGCCAACGAGCCGGAGCACCACCAGGTGAGGACCCACCGCAGCAAAGGCGCGAAGCAGAGAGTTACGTCCAGCTCGCTCTGGCAGGGAGTCGCGCGGTCGCCGCCGTCGTAGAGCCATTCCCGCAGGCGCTGGCGCAGGTTGTACCAGTTGCTCCAGGGCGAGAGGGCGGAGGCCACGGCATTCTGGCAGGCGCTGCCCGCGAGAATGGCCCCGCAAACCCACAGGACCAGGCCGGTCAATTGCGGCTGGGAGAGGTGAGGTAAATGCGTTTCAATCGTTTTTTGCATCTGATAGCATTCTCTGGGAAGGCGCATGGGGGCTCTCCGGCTTTTGGTTTCGACACCAATAAGATGCCGGAGTCTCCAGCGCCTTCCCAAGCTATGTCGGAACCTGATTTCAGCCCATACCTACCCCTGTCAGCCTCTACCCCCTGACCATGCGAACCCTCATCCAGTCAGGAGAGGACGTAGGCAACGAACGCGCCATGTACATGATCCGATTCCACTCCGCGCTCATTTCAGGAGCCATCTGCCCCCAGGTAGCAGGCCCGTTCGGTGACGACCAAGCCATCGAGATCGTAGCCAATACGATCACCCACCTGGCCATGAACCTCCAGCAGACCGGAGCACAACCCGACCAGGAAACCCTCGACGCCGCCGACAGCACTCTACACGCCATCCTGACCAACGGCCGCACCGCCATGACGAACAGCCAGAGAAAACGCCAACGGCGCACCATCGACCAGATCAGGGCCGCCATCAACGCGCTCGGCGAACCATCGCCCGACCCCGCCGCCATACCACCGACGCTACTGACCGGCCTCGGGCCCGACGCGCACCTGACGCCCATCGAATAGCCCTGCCGGATCAATCCCGCAGCCCACTTCGCCGAGCGCCGCGATCCCAGGCAGCCGCCGTTCAACCGGCGGCCGCTGGCATTTTCACAAAGCGACCTATCCGACCAAGCGATTCCCAGACTACCATCCCGCCAAGGGAAAACGACCAAGCACCGACCGCCGACTGAACGCCGTCCCCGGCGAAATGCACAAACCGCCGTCCATAATGGTCGTAGAGAAAGCCATCCCAACCGACGCGAGGCCAGCCCCGACCAGAGTCTGCTCAACTGCTACACCGTCTCCACCGGCATCGCCGCCGCAGCCGCCCGCTGGGCCATCGCCCATTCAACGCAGAACCCATGAACCCGCCGGCCGGCGCGAAAACGACGAAAACGCGTAGCCCGCATCCCATTCCCACCCCGCCATGCCAACGACGCCGGCCAAACAGCCGGCGTCGTTGCGCTCCCCACCGAAAAACGTCGTCTCACCGCCCCGAGACCCGCCGGATGTGCAGGTCGTCTTTGCGCCCAGATGCTGCCCAGACGTCGTTTTTCATACCCCAACGGCGATCCTCACGCGACGCCAGACCCCCATTTCCACCTCCACCAACACCGCCGACGAAATCAAGGATCTTTTCCATGCCCCAATACGGCGAAGCTCTCACCAAACGCTTCCCGGGGCAGCACGACGGTTACACCATCTTCAGCATCACATTCCAAGACGGCTACGTCTTTCATGCCATGACCGGCGAGTCCATCTGGACGGCAGCGCAGCGCGAGCGCAACAAACAGCCAGCCTTGCCCGGTCACAAGCCAGTCCCGCCCGTCGCCCGGCACGCCCAGCTCATGGAGATCAACAACATCGCAGTCGTATCGAACCATCCCGACGAACCGACCGCCCGCAAGGAGTTGGACCGCATCCACGCCGACCTTCCGGAAGGTGTTGACCCCCATCCCGACAACCCGCTCCTCCACTGCCATGCCGCCTGCTGGATCCCGTCCACCATCGCCATCGACAACGCCGTCGGCGTCTGGCACGGGCACCACACCAGAGACGGAAACGCATAGCACCCATCCGCCCCAGCATCCGGCCCACAGGATGAGAGTCCAAAGTCCCGCCGCCCTGGCCATGACGGCCGCCACCATATGCTTCTCCATCCTGCCCGTCGCCATCCATCTGGCCGGCGGTTCCACCTCACCGTTCTGGTTCAACGCGTCCCTGCGGGCCGGCATGATCATCGCCTCCGCGCTTTTCATGGCCTCCACGCAGCGCCCGGTACTCGCCACGCTGTGGAACTCCATCGACCACCGGGAACGCAAACGCACCGTCGTCAGGGCCGTAACCCGCCCGACCATGCTGCTCAGCACCCTCAACGCCTTCACCTACTCCCTGCTCGCCCTGTCGTTCCGCATCGTCGACGTATCGGCCGCCGTCCTCTACGAGACCTGGCCCATCAACTTCGTGGACCTCCGCCAGCAACTCAGCGGCCAACCCATTCCCATCCGCCGCATGGCCGCCTTCACACCCGCCGTAGCAGGAGCCCTGCTGGTCGCCGACAGCCAGCAGACCAATCACCGATCTTTCTTCGCCGTCCACCCCGACGCCATGCCGGGCGCCGCCACGGCCCTCACCGCCGCCATCGCCTTCACCTTCCGGGCCGCCGACCAGATCGCCGACGAGCTCCCCCGCAACGACCTACCGCCAGACCGCACCCGCACCGCCGTCATCATGCTGGCCTTCACCATCACCCACACGATCTCGCTACCCATCAACGTAATCACCGCCCTGCTGACCGGCGAGACCTTCGATCCCACACAGATGACTCCTGCCCTGCTGACCGGCGTCTTCATCCAGGGCTCCGGATCCATCTTGTTCCGCCTCTCGACCATCCTGACCGACAACCTCGGCGTCAACGCGATCTACTACGCCACCCCATGCCTGACCATAGTCTGGCTCCTACTGCTCCACCAGCCGGTCCCGAACCCCCACTACCTCATCGCCGGCGCCGTCGCCATCATCGGGGCGAACCTGATCCTAGCCCTCCGGCCCATCAGAACGTCTCCCTGATCCAAAACCCAAGAGGCACCCATGAACCTTTCCGAAAACCTCCGCCAGGACATCGACCGCACGGCAGACCGTCTGCTTTCCGAATCCAACCTCGCCCAGCGCCGTTTCCTAGCCTTCGAGGGCCTGATCACCGACCTCCGCTACCTCCAGCAGCACGACCCCGTCATCGACCCCAAGGGCGCCGCCGCAGTGGCCCAATGGCCGGACGTAAACGACCTCCGCCTCAAAGCCAGCTACCCCGCGCCGTGGACCGACCTCTACCTCAACGCGATCATCAACCCCACCCACTTCAACCTCAACCACTGCCTCACCGTCGCCGCCATGCAGATCACGGACCAGAGTGGCCTCCCCGAACAGCAGGACGTCCACCTCATCCCCGCCATCATCTGCATGTTCCCCGCCGTCCACCGCGACGTCGAAACCGACACCGACTCCCCCGTCGAGCTGACGGCGACCATCGGCCGCACGGGCATCAATGTCGAACACCTCCCCTTCTGGTGGCCCAACCTCCTCAAAGACGCCGCCGACATGGCCCTCAACCGGGTCATCGCCGACGCCGCCCAGACGGTCGAGGAGAACAACGTCCCCCTCTTCCACCACGACGACCTCGGCCGCTTCATGCCCACCACCAGCAAGGCCAAGCACCTTTCCCGCGCCCTCTTCCTCCGCGCCCTGGCCAAACACCACCCCCTCCCCATCGACCCCGACCTCGACCAGCACTTCCAGTACGTCGCCGACCAACAGATCACGGCCTGGATCACCCATGCGATCAACCGCTTCCCCCAGCAACTGGTCCCCGACGACTGCAACTACGTCGCCGCCACCGGCGCCATCATCAGACCCGACGAACAGCTGACCATCCACCAAGCGGCCGTCCAGCTGACCGACCGCTATGACAACCCCCTCGCCGACCAAGAACCCAGCCACAACGCCATCCGGATCATCCTCCACGACAGCGACCCCACCTATTCCCATGTCCATATCCCCGACAACCTCGACCAGTACTCCCACCGCATCGGCAACCTCGCCGCCATGCTGGCCTCAGTACTCGCCCGCCCCCTCCAGCATCCCGAACAGCACCACGTCGCCATCGCCATCATCGGCCGCATCATCCGCACCGCCTCCATCTGCTCCAACATCCACTTGCCCACCATATCGACCAATACAGCCATCGCCATCCTCGTCACCCACGCCCTCGAGGACATTGCCATCCTCGCCCCCACCCTGCCCACCGAATTGGTCGCCCCTCTCCACCGCGACATCCTCATCGCCACCAACGCCGGCAGGATCTCCGCCGTCCACACCCTCACCCCCAACTCCCAACCAGAGACGTAACCACCTTGCAGAATCCCACCGACATCAACCCCGACCACAACCGCCGCCGTCACTGGATAGCCTTCACACTAGCCATCGCCATCACCGTCCTCACCCTGACGGCAACCGCCATCCTCCACGCCATCTGATCCCACCCACCAGACCTCTTCCCACCCCCGCGGGCGACCCAGATCAGCCAATTCCAGCCCGGGATCCGCCCGATACGCCGTGTCCCCATTTCAACCGTATTTCAGCACGTTTTCTATACCAAACCCCCGCCCCAACCGCCCCGATGCCCAAAAACCAACACCAAGTCCCCGTTTGAGCGACACGCCGTGCTCAATGACGATTTTCGTAACGCCCCGCCCCCACAAACCGGTTCACGCTTGCCACCCTGAAATCGCAACCAACGCCATGTCCCCATATCAAGAGCCATTCTAATACCAATCCCATCCGCCCAATCCATCCACGCTCCCGCAAGCACCCGCAAACCCAGAATAGAATTGATACATCAGCACATCCCAGGAGACATCATGACGCAACCGAAAGACCATCATCCCGACCCCGACCAGTTCCCCGACTACCCCGGGCAGCAACCACATTCCAGGCCGGCCTATGACCCCCAAGTAACCCCACAAGAGGCAACACCGCCGTCTCCACCCAACCCCCCGCCCAGCAGGCTCAGACCACCCAACATCACCAGCGGCCCCCTCCTCGCCATGACCATCGTCGCCGCTGGCGCCATCATCGGCCTCACCGTCATCGCGGCCGGCGCCATCGGATACATCATCGCCACCACGGGCAACGACCCCGCCCCACCAGAAACCACCGCCGCCCTCACCCAGCCGGCACCCGTCGTCGCCATACCCCCCGACTTACCGCCCGCCAACCAAGTCGTCCCCTACGTGCCCGACGACACCGGAGCCACCGCCACGAAACAAAGGCCCCCAGCCCCGCATTTCGTCGCCACCACCATGAACGGCGACCACTTCGACATCGCCGCAGCCACTGGCTCTCCGACCCTCATCGTCTTCTGGTCCCACTGGTGACCCTACTGTCAGCGGGAGTTGCCCGCTGTCCAAGACCTGTATGACCGCAAGCTCAAGGACCTCGGCGTCCACATCGTCGGCGTCACCCAGTTCAACACCACGCCACCCGAGGCCGCCCAGTTCGTCACTGGGCACGGGCTGACCTTTCCCAACATATTCGACTCCGAAGCCGGCATCGCCCGCGACTACGAAGTCCAGGGCGTTCCCCACTACGTCTACCTCGACCGCAACGGCAACGTCGCCCGTCAGACGTCCGGCGCCCGCGGCGTCCAGGTCATCGACGCCATCATGGAAGACCTCGTCGCCGAAGCTCCCTGAACCACACCCAATCCAACAAAAGAAGGGGAGCCCGACGCGGCTCCCCTTTTTACATCACCCCGACATCTCAAACCTTCCCGCCCGTCTCTCCCGCGCCCGAATACGGTTTCCCAACAGGTGGCGCTCACAGAGGCTCATCCCCTCCACCGGCCGCTGGCCGCATTGCAGACACTTGAACCTGATCAGACGCACCGGTTTGAATTTCGTCGACGCGTTGGCGCGATCGTAGAAAAAATCCAGCGACCTCTTTTTCAAGATTCTACGGCCCGCATATCGGCGCGAACTCAACCAAGTCGTGCGACGGGATTTCCACCAAGCCGTGATGCACGCACCCCGGGTCCAGAAGGTTCCCCCTGATCTCCAGACGGAACAGGTTGGCATTCAGCAAGTACCCGAAATGGCGCCAGCCCCACGGCTCATTATCGTTAGCCAGGTGGTCCACCACGAACCCATTGAAACTCAGGTTCAGATTCTTGAGACTCAACGGCAGCGTTGACGGAGCTCCCGGAGCCCTGAGACCCGGGAAAGTGCCCACGAAGCGGTTGTAGCTCAAATCCAAGGTTTCCAACACCGTCATATCCTCCACCATCCTGTTGATCCAAAACCACCACCCTCCGATCTTGTTGTCCGCCGACCGCAGACTCACCATGTTCACCAGATCCTTCATCTCCGCCGGCAGCCCCCCGCCGATCTCGTTATGACTCAGATCAAGCGTGACCAGCCCCACCAGTTCACCGATTTCAGGCGGCAACTCGCCCGTCAGACCGTTGTGCCGCAAGTCGATCCCCACCACCGATGCGCCGAAAGCCGTCACCCCGTGCCATTCGTCCAACGGCCGGTCCGACAGCCAGTTCTCATTGTTGATCCAGTAATCCCCGCCCGTGCTCCGGTAGAATTCCACCAGCAGGTCCCGGTCGTTGTCCACCCCGGGCAGATCATCGTAGATGTGCCCCTCCTCCGGCACCCGGAATTCCCACGGCGGCAACACGTAATCCTCCATCGTCGACATGTCGTTCGTGCCCGAACGGGCGATGTCTGCGGCCACAATGTTGGCCTGCTCCGCCAACCAGATCGTGCTGGATGGTTTTGCGACACTCAGGCCGGCAAACCCGCTGGTGGCAGTCGCCACGGTAGGCGGCCAGATGATGGTGCCGGCTCAGGCTGTGGTGAGCGAACACCAGGAACTGCTGCACCGCCTGCGAACCAGTCCCAACGCCGAGGACCTCATGTCCCACATGGCCCAGCCGATGGGGTTGTTCCACGATGCCACCAGGGTGATCAACGACTCCAAGTTGGCTCTGGGCGGCTGGATCGAACGCTACTCCATGAACCCCGATGCCGCCCGTAACCGAAGCGGGCAGGACATCGCCGACTGGATTTCAGATTATTATCGCCACCTGGACCACAACGGCCATCTCACCATCAACGACCTGCGTGGCTATGGACTGAACGTCGAGCACATGGACAACCTGCCCGAATTGCGGGATCTGTGCAGGACGGCCTTCCATGCTGCGCAAGTCGCCTTCATGCTGACCGACACCGTAAAGATAGTCAGATGCCATCTCGACGAACTCGGCCCACCGAGCCGGTAATCTGAGCTGCAGAGCCGTCAGACATGACGACACCAGCGGCACGAGCGAAGAACATCAACGAGGGATCAGCAGCGGGGCGTGCATGCGGGGATAGACCGCGGAGCTTTATTGCGAGAGAAAAGGCAGCGATGAACGCGCCGGATAACCCGGGATTGTTTGAAGCTAGACTTTTATGAAACCCTGTTGAGTGCTCACGCGAATGGCGTGGATACGTCAGAACCCGGTCAAATTCGCCACAGTGTAGGTTTGTGGGAGCCTCACGCCCGTTGGCGGAGCAACGTACGCCCCAATCCACCGAAGGGATGTGGCGGAGCTGATCAGCCGAGGCACCAAAGATGAGGCGAAGAAGAAGCTCTGCTCATTACTCATAAGGCGTTCTCGTCGGAATGACCGGGCGTTCAGTTCAGAAATGCCCAAGCCAGCGGTTATCTTCGGCCTTGACTCTTCGGACCGGGAGATCTGTGAATTCCGGCTCCATTCTCTGGATTTCGTGAACCTCCATTGAGTCTGGGTCAAACCTGAGTGTGGGCGTGATTTCAACGGTAGGGTGCTCGTCTACTTGAACTAGCTTGGCGACCACGCCCGCCGGAGTTTCGTTCTCGAGCAGTTCGCCTGGATCGGTATCGGATTTTTCAAATATGATCACCTCGTCCTCGCCGAACCCGTCTTCGTCCGACCGTGGCATGCTGACCTCCTGCCTGGTGCCCCGGGGTATCAGCATGGGTTCCACATGGCTGGCACGGTTGAACAGGACCACGTTCTGACCGTTCCCTTCAGTCTGTGAAGACCGGAATAGTATCCCGTCCAATTTTGGGCAAGCCCTGAACGCCAGAAAATCCGCGATCACCTGCGTGGGGAGATACTCTTTGGTCTCCTCCTGGGGCAACACGGGGGCGGTGATTTCCGCGACCAATTGCCTCAGGAAAGCGTATCGAGCATAGTGTTCGGTGTAGCGTTCATCGAAGTGGCTTGTTTCGACAAATGCGCGTGCAAGACGATCGAGGTCGAGAAGCCGCACCTTCCTTATCAGCTCAAATTTACCTGTGACAACATGACCGCCTACCGGGGGACGGACTTCCGCTACGCAGATCTTTCGCTCCTGAGCACCATAAAAAACCGGTATCCCGGCGGAGTTCATCCTGCCAGAGGCGGCTATTTGAGATGGAGGAGGTCCCAATTCACTCGCCGGCGATCTGAGAATCGCGTAGAGCTCTTCTGGTGACCGGGCGTTTCGGCCACGGTAAACAAAACGTTCCGCGTCGTTGGGGCCAATCTCTCGCACCGCCGGTTTCCCGACGAACGTGCGGAGTGTCGTTAAGTCCGCGAAAATCTCAGCTAGCGTCGCTTCCGCGTAATTGCCGAAGAACCGCGCCCGAGTTTGTATGTCCTCGCGGAAATTGGTCCAGCTGTTTTTGAGCAGGCTGGTGTCAGGGGCCTTTTGCTCGTGGTGAGCTTCGGGGCCGTATGGGTCTTCACCGCCGTGCCGAGCTTCTCTCCACCCAAAGGATTTTGACAGATGGTGGGCCACGTCAGCGGCGATTGCTTGATCGAGGTCTGCTATCTCGGCGATGACCCCGGCGGCGGGTTCGGCCTTTCTGTCCCAATCCAGACCCATTGCGATAGTGATGAACTCATTTATATCGACTGGATGGTCGGGCGTGAGCTCGAATTGCTCAGCCATCACTTCATGGATTCGTTGTGCGATTTCGCCCAACAGGAGAGTCGGCTGCACCCTCCCGCAATATGAACATGGGCGCATCGCACCCCTGAGGCGGACCTTTTCGCGAAGAACCTCATCCCCTACGCACATGTGGCAAATGTGCGTTTCTTCCAGGTCAGGTTGAAGTTGTTGCATTGGACCCTCCGGCAGTTTTCTCGAGCCGCGTACGCAACCCTCATAACAGCCACGTTGTGGAGCGACGGTCGATTATAGCGGCCCCATCTTGGATTACCTGAAGATTAGTAAGGCGCTTTCGCCAGTGGATTCAGATGACACCGATCGAACCTACCCACTCGGTCCAGTGACGTTTAAGCTCAACGAGTTGGACAACGCCCAGCGGTCTTCAGGGCAGATGGCACAGTCCGCGGTGCGGTCCGTAGGCGCGGGCCTGAACCGAACCGGGACTGGCCCCTTCGGCAACAGCACCCCTCCCAGTACCCGCAGGCTGACCCGCAGTCGACCTACCTCTCGGTGGAAAAGATAGTTTACCCCCACCGACGCGCGGATCGACCTGTCGTGGACGGCCCCCGACGGCGAGCCCACCGGCTACGAGGTGGAGTGGTCGGCAGATGGTTCGACCAACTGGACGGCGGTGGCTCCGGCTCACAGCGGCACGAGGACGTCGTACAGCCACACCGACCTGAGGGTGGAGACGGCGTACCACTACCGGATGCACGCGTTGAATGACGACGTCGCTGGCGAAGGGTCGGGACCGGCTTCCGCGACGACCCAGGCAACCCCGAAACGTCCCGCCACTGGCACGCCGGCGACCACGGAAACGGCCCAAGTGGGTCAAACCTTACATTGGATACGTCCGGCATTGCCGACCAGGACGAGCTGCAAAACGCAACGCTCAGCTACCAACGGCTGGCCGACGATACCGAAATTGCCGGCGTGGCCAGTTGACCTAAACGCTGGCAGATGCCGACGAGGACAAACCCATTCAAGTCCTTCGATGTGGGCAACACGCAAGCCGATCACCGCCAATTTTGATGGCAGCAGGTCACCCCGTGCCGCCGAACGGCGGGCGTATAATCGGGCCAGCTTTCACATGCAACTGCCAAACCGCCCCCAAGTCAGTCCCCAGAGGTCCGCCATGGACACCGACGACACGAAAATCACCCAATCCACCGGCCATTTCGAACTCCCCGATCCCCTAGAACGTGTTAGCAAATAAAAACGCGCTGTCCAATTAGACAACGCGGCCACAAGATCTTCTCCACGCAGTTTATCATCAACTCATGGTGATTAACGACAATTGATCCTGCCGGTAGCGTCGACCATTTTTGCCGGTCGATATGGGGTAATCATTCGGTACGGAGGTACCGTTGATTACAGACCGACAAGTAGGGCTACTGAGGCAGAAACGTATGGAAGGCAAAACACAGGAAACGGCAGCAGCCAAGGCTGGGATGAGCGTGCGTTCAGCGCGCAAGTGGCAGAGTGGTCCATTGCCGTCGGCGACGAAACCGGAGCACTGGTGGCGCACTCGGCCCGATCCCTTCGACGGGGTGTGGGAGGATGAGATCGAGCCGCTGCTACGGAATGATCCGACCGGCAGGTTGAGGGCGCATTGCCTCAAGTAAAAGGTTACTTATAGGAAGTGATTGCCTCACCTAAAATGTTACCGAAAAAGGGGAGGCAGCCACGTGGGAGGAGGCATGAGCAGGATGGCGAAACAGGAATTGCTGGCAACGATACGGGACCGCTACCGCGAGGCATCCAAAAAGGACAAGGGCCGGATCCTCGACGAGTTCGTCGCCGTAACCGGCCACCACCGCAAGCACGGCATCCGGCTGCTGAGGCGGTCTGGAGACGCTGGGGAGAAACCGTCAATGATCAAGGGCCGGCGCATCTACGATGAAGCAGTACGCGAGGCGGTGATCACGATCTGGGAGGCTGCCGACCGCATCTGCGGCAAGCGCCTGAAGGCGGCCCTGCCCCATCTGATGGAATCCATGGAGCGCCATGGGCATCTCGATCTGGATCCCGAGGTGCGTGCACGGTTGCTGTCCGTCAGCGCGGCCACCCTGGACCGGCTACTCAAACCCATTCGTCCCACGGCGGGCAGCCGGCGCAGACGGCGGCGACGGCAGTCGATGAGCAAACGCGTGCCGGTGCGGACCTACAATGATTGGAACCGGCCCCCGCCGGGCTTTCTGGAGATTGACCTCGTAGCGCACTGTGGTGGCCCACTGTCGGGATCATTCATCCACAGCCTGGTGGCCACCGACATCTGCACCGGGTGGACCGAGGCCGTGCCTCTCCTGGCCAGAGAGCAGTCCCTGGTGGTGGCCGGGTTGGAAGCCATCGGTCAGCAGCTACCCTTTCCCATCCTCGGCATCGACTCCGACAACGACAGCGTGTTCATCAACGAAACGCTGATCCAGTACTGCGCCGACCGGGGCATCGCGTTCACCCGTTCCCGGCCCTACCACAGCAACGACCAGGCCTGGATTGAGCAGAAGAACGGTTCCGTGGTACGACGCTTCGTCGGCCATGACCGTTACTCCGGACAGGTGGCTGGACAGACCATGGCCTATCTCTACGGAGCGCTGCGTTTGTACGTGAATTTCTTCCAGCCTTCATTCAAGCTGATTGACAAGACCCGGTACGGCTCCACCACCCTGAAGCATTACAGTCAGCCCGCCACACCCTGCGACCGCCTGAGCCAGCATGACGCAACCGGCGCTGATCTGAAAGCCTCGCTTGAGGAATATCGGGCTGGCCTGGACCCGGTGTTGCTACTGCACACCATCCGTGAAGCCCAGTCGGCGCTGGTGGCAACCACGTCTCCGGAAGTGCGGGAAACGCCAGCGGGAGAAAGCCTCGAACGTTTCCTCGCCAAGTTGCCCAATCTGTGGCGACAGGGCGAAACACGTCCCACCCACGCCGCGCGAGTGCGCAGTCCGCGGCATTGGCGGACCCGCCAGGACCCCTTCGAGGGCGTTTGGGGCGACGTGTTGGGGTGGTTGCAGGCTGAACCAGATGCCACGGGCAAGGCGCTGATGGCGCGGTTGCAGTCGGAACACCCGGACCGTTTCACCGAAGCGCAGCTGCGAACCTTGCAACGCCGGGTGAAAGAGTGGCGAGGCATCATGGCCAAAAACCTCGTTTATGCTTCGCCCAACGCAAGCTCGGCGGAACCAGCCGGACTGCCGGAACTGGCCTTGTTTGGAGCGGATCCCAAGTGCTAGAGTTTCGGTAACATTTCTGAATGAGGCAACAGGCCGGCAGGACTTATTGTCGTTCATCACCAGACGTTGGTGATCATTAAAAGTTCCCGCCAGCCGTTCAGTATGTCCAGAGCCTGGGGCTCCCAGGCCATTGCCAGGAACGCCGACAGAGTCAACAGCAAGCCCACCACGAGAATCGCTTGCCACCATCCCCGGACCCAGAACGGTTCCGAGCAGTCGGGCATGCTGCGTGCGCTCCTGGCCGCCACCAGAGCCAATGGACCCAGGAACGCGGCAATACCATTCACTGCGATCAGAAAGAATGCGCTCGCCTGCGAAAACGTCGTCTGCCACCCGGGGGCATTTTCGTTGAACCACGCGAAGAGGCCCCAGAATAAGAGCGTTATTATCGCGGTCGTACCGAATAACGCGGCGGTCGCCAACACCGCCGTCCAGAAAGACAACCGCCCCAGGAAACGGATGAGAATCACCAACAGCAAGCCCTCCGCCGACCTTCGTTTGCCCGTCGGGACGACACGTCCCAACGCATCGCGGAACGGCGAAAAGTGTGGCCAATCTCTTGTCATGCGCTTCAACGATTGGCCGCCCATCCACCGATCCCCATCCGGCGGTAATATAGCGGCTCAGCGTCGTTGATCGCCCAATGCTTGCGGAAGATATTCATCAAGCAGCTCGCCAACGCTATCCCGTTCATGGCAAAATCCTGCGGGTTGTTCCATTCGTCCGACCCATCCCGATGCGCGTTGAGGGGGTCCGGTTTCCCGACGCAGTTCCGTCCACTCGTGGGACGTGGGGGCTGGTGCGGGAGGACAGCCATTCTTGAAACCGCCAGCCTTCATGTCACGGAACAGGCGGTCCGAACAGGACGCCCGTGGCCTCCTCGTAAGGGATTCGGAGTTCCAGCGTCCCCTCATCGTCCATGCACCACAAGCCGATGTCGTCCCCACGTGCTTGGGCCAAGCAGACTTGTCCTCGGTATAAGTCCAGGCCATCGGCGCTCAAGTGGTCCGGAGTGGCCACAAACTCCTGATCGCGAGTGGACGGATCCAGCCGCGTGATTCCGCTCCTGAACCCCGCCCGGCGTGACCTTTCGCCCGAGGCCCGGTGGAAGATGTGGATGGACCCGTCGGGATGCCGGCGCGCCCATTTGGGGAACGGATTGTCCAAGTTGAAACGGTCCACAATACTCAGCGTACGCGGGTCCACCACGTAGACATCGACCCGAGGCGGTCGTTCCTTGATATGGCTTAATTCGTTGAACACCCACGCTTTGCCGTCGACCTCCACCGCATCCGAAATCCGCAACCCTGGTTCCAGACCATTCAGATAACCCCGCTGACTGGAGGCCTGCCGATTTGATCAAACATCAACATGCGCACTGCCCCGCGGTTAAGAAAACTGCCTCTCGAAAATCGGCGAGGCTCGGCGTGTCATTGCTGGACGGTTCGCTGCTTTTCATCCTCCTGCACCACAGCGGGAGGCAACAACCGGCCCAGGAATACCATGGTGGGGAAGGCGGCCAATACCCAGAGGGCGATGGCCAGGATGCGCAGGATGCCGGACAGTTCCTCTCCATCGACCCACACGACCACGTTGACCAACCGGGTCTCGTCCGCTGGACCAAGGGTTGGGGCCGGATTCCTGTCGCCATGGCGGCGCACCCAGCCGATGGGGTCGGCTTCCATCTCGTACAGCAGGTGCAGGTCAGTCTCGGGAACCACCAGGCTCTGTCCTTCACCCGACTGGTGTGGATACCAGCCCCGTTTCACAGCGATGTGGCGCAGATGACTAACGAAGTTGTGATTGTCCCACTGGTGGAGCGACGCGGTGAAACCCACGGCTGCATCGTCATCGTGCTGGCTGGCCACGGCAACGAATGGCGCAATGCCATCAACTCTGACCGGCGGGAACGGGCCGGGATCGTTGAGTTGGGGGTCGGGGTGGATCGCCAGGTGCCAGATGAACAGACCCAGGCCGGTCAGGACCATGAGGATCATGAGCGCGCCCGGCCCGACAGGGCTTTCTTCCTGTTCCGTTGCGTTTCTCCTTATCGGCGGCGTTTACGACCAGATTGGGTATCTGAAGGGGACTCCGGGGCTGTTTTGGAAACGAAATTTGCATCGCCGGAGGCGACTGAAGGGGTTATGGAAAGATCTTATCAACCGGGGAGAGGGGCAAGAAAGATCAGTGGGCGTTGACGCGGGTTGACCGGTGATTGGTTTTTCGACCCTCGGGAATCGGGCTGGTGGCGACGGTCACGCAATGCAACGTCGACGGGACCGGGGGTCTGACGCCTGATCAGAATCGGCGATAGGGGTGTCAAAAATGACGTGTGAGGCAATCTCGACCGGAAAGTGACCAATTGGTCAGGAACCGAAATGAAACGAGCTGAGAGATCGTTTTCTCAGTTCGGAATTTCGGTGGGTATGGCTGATCGCGGTGTCGGCGTTCGTGGCAGATGGCAGCGTCTGGCCGGCGGTCGGGGGCAGCCGTCATGGCCGAGATAGACCTCACGGCCGGAGCCGTCGCGGTTGATGCGGGCAATGAGGGCGCGGGTCGACATGGTGGGTTGCAGTCTCCAGGCAGTTCGATTGGTATTAGAGTTGTTCGGGAAACGGGGACATGGTGTTGGCCGGCCAAATCTGGGGGTTGAGTAGGAAAACGCACAAAGGTATCAAAACGGGTTGAGTGGCGTCGTCGTGCTTGGCGTATAGGTGAAACGGGGACACGGTGTTGGTTTTTGGGCTGAGGACGCAGCGGGGTGGGGGTTTGGTATAGGAAATGTGCTGAAATATGAGGTAAAAAGGGACACGGCGTATCGGCGGCTTTTGCGTCCATCCGACAGTATTGTGGGCAACTAATTCGGGTGTTGGAGGCGATTTCAGGGGACTGATTGTCGGAAGCTGGAGTGGTTGCTTGGGACGGATGGGGATGGCGGCCGGTCTGTGGAGTTCGATCCATTCGGATTGCAGCATGTCGAGTTTCGCCAGTCGATTTAAGCACATCCCCGGGCTGGTTGGCTTCCACGTTGGGCTGTGGTGAAGGATGGCTCTGCAGGCTCTTGATGAAGGTCTGGGGATTGACGTCAGCCATGAGGCCGGATGCTTGCTCGAACTCAGCCGGCTGGTATTTCGATTCCTTGAGAGCGCTGATGATCTCGTGCTGGTGGGGATAGGCGGATGTGACGATGTGTCGGTAATTGTGGGCGCGGGCGCGGAATTGGATGGATGAGAGGACGATGGATTCGAGGTCCTGTTGCCGATAGGGGGGCGATACGGTCAGGTGGCGGATTTGGGCGAGGGTGTGGTCGCGGTGGCGGAGGACGGCGAACGCGGCGGCGATATCCCTGTTTTGAGCCGGCACCAGGACGAATACCTCGTTGGGCGGTTGGGCGTGGAGGTCGTGCAGGTTCTGGATCTCGTCGGCGAGGATGCGGTCATAGGCGAGGACGAGTTGCGCCTGATCGGCAAGAGGCAGTGGCTCGGTGGACCATTTGGCGTAGGCCTCGAATATGGCGGTGATCTGCTGGTCCAGGGAACGGTGGTAGGGGCGGAAGGTGAAAAAGGACTGCTGTTGGTCGGTCATGTTGGTGGCCCTGGTGGTGAGCGATTGTGGCAAAGAAAAACCCGACCGCCTCTCGGCTGGTCGGGTTCTGTTGGCAGTGGTCGCCGTTCTGAGCCGCTATTCGGGTGGCTCTTCCGGCGTGGGCTCGGCTGGACTTTGCACAAAAGTTAGATGAAATATAAGAACAGGGTAAGCTGGCCGGACCCTCCTCGAAAAAGGCCAAGCGATGCTCACCCTGCCCAACGCGATTGTACCCGTACTCCATCCCTTCGCCATGCTGTTTCGCAGCCCGACCTGGCTGAAAGCCCAAATCCTGCTGATCGGCGCGATACTGGCTCCCGGCCAACGCACCGTGGCATCGGCGCTCCGTGTCATGGGACTGAGCGACGACCGCAACTACGCCCGTTATCATCAAGTGCTCAATCGGGCGGTGTGGTCGCCCCGCCAAGCGGCACGCATCCTGTTGGGACTGCTGATCCTCTACTTGGATCAAGGCGATGGTCCGTTGATCTTCGGCATCGACGAAACCTTGGAACGGCGCCGCGGCCCTGAAATCAAATCCTTGGGCATCTACCGCGATGCGGTGCGTTCCAGCCGGAGCCACCTGGTCAAGGCCAGCGTTCTGCGCTGGATTTCCCTGATGTGGCTGGGCCAGGTCCCCTGGGCGGGACGCTATTGGGCCTTGCCTTTTCTCACCGTGCTGGCGCCTTCGGAACGCTACTACCGGCAGCGCGGACGCCGCCACAAAAAGCTCACCGACTGGGCGCGGCAGATGGTCATGCAACTGCGCCGCTGGCTGCCCCACGCCCCCTGGTGTGTCAAGGGCGGACGAAAACTGTAACGCTCGGGCGGAGTAAAACCGTACCACCTGGATGGTGCGTGACGGCCGCGGCCTGGCCGGTGGGGCGGGGGGTCTCGCCTTGACGGAGGGGCGGGCGGCGGCGTCTGCGGGGCGCTAATCGGCATCCGGGCGCTCCGGCGATGGCGACGATGCAAGGGCGTCCTGCCGGCTGCCCTTGAGCCGGTAACTCTCGCCGTTCATCTCCACGATGTGCACGTGGTGGGTGAGACGATCCAGCAGCGCGCCGGTGAGCCGTTCCGACCCGAAGACCTCGGTCCACTCGTCGAAGGGCAGGTTGGTGGTGACGAGGGTCGATCCCCGCTCGTAGCGCTGGCTGAAGACCTCGAAGAGGAGTTCCGCGCCGGTGGGGGACAACGGCACAAAGCCCAACTCGTCGATGATGAGGAGCCTGAGACGGGCCAGTTGCCGCTGCAGGTTGAGCAGCCGGCGCTCGTCCCTGGCCTCCATCAGTTCGTTGACCAGTGCTGCGGCGGTGGTGAAGCCCACCGACAGGCCCCGTTGGCAGGCGGCCAGCCCCAAACCCAGGGCGACGTGGGTTTTGCCGGTGCCGCTGTTCCCGATGGCGATGACGTTCTCATGGTGATCGACGTATTCGCACCGGGCCAGTTGCATCACCAGCGGTTTGTTCACCGAGGGGATGGCGGAGAAGTCAAAGGTGTCCAGGCCCTTGGTGGCGGGGAAGCGCGCCGCGCGGATCCGGCGTTCCACCATGCGCTGGTGGCGGTCGGTGAGTTCCAGCTCGGCGAGCCGGAGCAGGTAGTCGGGATGATCGGCGCCTTCAGCGGCGCACTGGGCGGCCAGTTTGTCGTACTCCCTGAGGAAGGTGGGCAGTTTCAGCTCCCTGAGGTGGTGCTCCACGAGCAGAGTGGATCGGTTGCTCATGCTGCCCTCCCCGACAGCAGGGTCAGGTAGTCCGTGGCGCGGGTGGTCTGGACGCTGACCCGGGGCAGGTGAGGGTAGAGCTCCAGGTCGAGACGGGGCGGTTTGCCTTCAACGCGGCACAGCAGCAGATGCTTCACGGCGTCAAAGCCGACGGCGCCCAGCCGCAGGGCATCTCGCACCGCGTGGTGGACCTCCTGGTGGGAGAAGTGCTCCATCAGCCTGAGCACCCGCACGAATTCCCGCTTGCCACGCTGGCCCATCCGGTCCTCCAGCAGACGGCGCAGCGTGCGGTACTCTTCGGGCAGGTCCCATCCCGCCAGCGGCGCGGCCTGGTCCAGAGCGCCCGTCTTCCGCTCCAACAACGGCAGATAGTGGATGGGATCGAAGACGAAGTCGTCCTGCTCGTAGGACCTGGGATGTTTGGCGATGACCTCGGTGCCGCAGCTGATCACCACCCGGTCCACGTAGCCTTTGATCAGCACATCCCGATGTCCGTAGGCCACCGGCACCGAGTAGTCGTTGGTGCGGTACCGCACCAGGGACAATGAGCTCACCCGGCTGGCTCGTTTGTCGCAGGCGTCATAGGGCACTGCGGGCAAGGGCAACAGCGCGTCCAGGTCTCGCTCCATCCGCTGGCCGATGGTCTCGGTGTGTCCCCGCAGTCTCGCGTCCATACGGTCCATGCATCGTGCTTCCAGGTGGGCATTCAGCGCCGCGAAACTCTCCGCCACGGGTATCGGCACCAGGAAGTTGCGCCGCACATAGCCCACCATGCCTTCGACCTTGCCCTTGTCATTCCCCTTGCTGGGACGACCGAACCGATCCTCGAACAGGTAGTGGGACTGGAGCTCGCTGAAGGCTCTCGTGCGTTTGCGACGACCGTCCCCCAGTATCTTCGCCACCGCGAGTTTCGTATTGTCGTACAGGACGCTCTGGGGCACTCCACCCAGAAAGGCGAACGCCGACACGTGGCCGTCCAGAAAGGCCTCGGTGGTCTCCCCGGGATAAGCCTTGGCGGAGCAACCGTCGCTGTGGGGCAGGTCCAGGACGAAGTAATGCACCTTGCGCTCCACGCCGGCGATCACCGCCAACGCTTCGCCGAAGTCGCACTGGGCGTGGCCCGGTCCGTGGGACAAGGGCACGAACATCTCCCCAACACGCCGCCGATGCTCCCGCACGTAGTCCTTGACTATGGTCTGCTGGCCTTCAAATCCGTACTCGTCCCGCAGCCGCTCAAAGATGCGCTTGGCCGTGTGCCGCTGCTTTCTGGGCGCCCGGTTATCCGCCTCCAGGATGGCGTCAATTACGCCGGTGAAGGGCTCCAGCTTCGGTTTGCGCGGCGGCCCCTTCCGCGTGTAGCCCTGGGGCGTCGCATTCGCCAGCATCTTGCGCACCGTGTCCCGATGCAGGCCGAACACTCGGGAGGCCTCCCGAACGCTCATCCCCTCCACCAGGCAGGCCCGGCGCACCCGAAAATACGTGTCCACGTGAAACATCCATCGCACCTTCCAACAGCTGATATTCAGCTTTATGGAAGACACCAGGCGGTACAGTTTTCAACCGCCCGAATCGGCGATCGGGCCGCCCACGCGGTACATTTTCTCTCCGTCCTTTACAGTACGGCGTCGTACACGTCGTTGCGGAGGTTCATCCGGAAACGGAACTGGGCGAGGCGCAGCGTTCGCACGGTGCGGATGGCCGACACCGAGCCTGGTGAAGTAGCCGAGGCGGACTTCGGCAGACTGGGCATGATCACCGATCCGACAACGGGACGACGGCGCGTGGTCTGGGCGCTGATCATCGTGCTGTCGTATTCGCGGCACTGTTTCGTGTGGCCGATGTACAGCCAGAAGCTGGAGGATGTAATCGCCGGACTGGAGGCGGCGTGGGCCTGCTTCGGCGGCGTGCCCCGCTATCTGGTCATCGACAATTTCCCGGCTGCGGTGGCGGGGGCTGACCCATTGCACCCCCGGTTGACCAGAGGATTTCTGGAGTACTCCCAGCATCGCGGTTTCGTCGCCGATCCAGCCCGTGCGCGCCATCCCAAGGACAAGCCCAAAGTGGAACGGGCCGTGTCCTACGTCAGAGAGCGCTTCTTCAAGGGCGGCGATTTCAGCGGCGTAGCGCACTTGAGAGCCGAAGCCCAGCGCTGGTGTCTTGAGGTGGCGGGGATGCGGATCCACGGCACCACCCGCCGGCAGCCTCTGGTGGTTTTTCGGAATGAGGAGCGTGCCGCGCTGCTGCCCTGGGACGGCGAACCTTATGAGATCACCCACTGGCGCACCGCCAAAGTGCATCCCGACCACCACGTGTCCTGCCAGTACGCCCTCTATTCGGTGCCAGCGTCCGTCTGTCCACCGGGTCAGAAGGTGGAGATCAGGCTGGACAGCAAACTGGTGCGCGTCTACCACCGGGGCAAGCTGGTCAAGGTCCATGAGCGACAACCGCGGGGCGGCCGCGCCACCGATCCCAACGACTACCCAGCTGAGCTCACTGCCTACACCATGAAGGCGCCCGAGCGCATCAAGCGCAACGCTATCCTGCAGGGACCGGCGGTGGCCGAGTACGCCGAACGTCTCTTCGAAGGTCCCCTGCCCTGGTCCAAGATCCGCCAGGGACACAAGCTTTTGCGATTGGGTGCGCGTTACACGCCCCAGCGTCTCGACGCCGCCTGCCAGAGAGCCCTCGCCGTGGACCTCGTCGACGTACGCCGACTGGAACGGATCCTGGTGCAGGCCCTGGAAGCAGAGGCCTTGCCGCAGCTACCCCTATCAATGCCAGCTGGCCGTTTCGCCCGGCCCGGCTCCGTCTTCGCCCATGCCACCGGAGATCAATCATGACCCGTGTAACCGAACTCACACCGCTGCTCAAGAGCCTCAAGCTGGGCGCTTTGTCCGCCACGCTGCCAGAGCGCATCGCCCTGGCACGTCGTGAGCAGTTGGACTACGCCTCATTCCTGGAGATCATCCTCAGCGACGAAGTCAACCGCCGCGCCCACCGGCGCATTGAACTTCGACTCAACAACGCCGGTTTCGAGGAGACCTGCCGCCTGGAAGACTTCGACTGGTCAGCGTCAATTACCCTGGATCGCCGGCTGCTGGACGCCGTATTCTCCCTGGAGTTTCTGGACAAGCACGAGCACGTGCTGCTGGTGGGACCGGCCGGCGTCGGCAAGAGCTTCATGGCTCAGGCTCTCGGCTATTCCGCCGTCCGTGCCGGACACACCGTCCGCTTCAGCCACGCCGACGGTTTCTTCAAGGCCATGGCTCAAGCCAGGGTCGATAACTCGGTGGATCGCACCTTCCGGTCCTTCCTGTCCCCAGACCTGCTCATCCTGGACGACCTGGGGCTGCACCGCCTCACCGCTCAGCAGTCGGCCGATCTGTATGAACTCATCCTCAACCGGCACCGGTCGTCCAGCTTCATCATCACCAGCAACCGTGCCGTGGATGAGTGGCTCAGTCTCTTCGACGATCCCATCCTCGGCAACAGCGCCCTCGATCGGCTGGCCAACGCCAGCTACCAGATCGTCATCGAAGGCACCAGCTATCGCGAGCGACTCTCGCCACACCGCGCCCTTCTGGGCGCCCACAGAGGTGATTGACCGGCAAACCGTAAGCTGATTATAGTCAACATCGCCACGCGCCCAGGGTGGTACATAGTCCTTGGCGATTACTGGCTCAATGTCCGCGGCGTTTCACACGTGTCCGCGCTTAGCCAGTTCGGCTTCGATCGCTTCCCGCCTGCGTCTTACCTTTGCACCAGTTATGTCCACCATTAGCACTAGGACGTACGCGGCTCCTTGTTCCAATCGGAAGGATAGTTCCGGCTTTATAGGCTGCCCAAGGTCGTCTCCGATGTGCAGTTCTCGCCTGCACTCCGCCGGCTCAAGGTCCCCAGATTTAACTTGGAACACGGATGATCCATTGGGGATAACATCATTATCGTACGGAGCGGCGTTGTCGATGTACGCGTCCACCCCTCCATCGCCTACGTTGATGCAATCTGGGACATCAATCAGGTGGCGACCAACTCCCACACGATCAGCCTCCGCCCACAACAGGTGTCGAAACAATTCGACCGCTCGGCTCGGAGACAGGTTAACGAACGCTCCCGGTAGAATTGTAAACCCGATTCCCGGCATATCACATGGCTCCCATGATGTTGGTTGTCCTGGTGCTTCGAACTCTTCGAGGCCGAGCCCTTCGTGTTAGCTTACACGAACGGATGGAAGACCAAGTCAGAAGTCGTTCAGATACGCTGTAATGCCCTTAGCCACGGCTACTGAACAATAACTGACCACAGCTGTCAAGGGCGCCGAGAATACACCTTGCAGCCAACTCGGCCGTTGGCGAACCCGCATTGCCTCACACCAAATGTTACCGAACTTCGGTCCAATATGATCTCCTGGCAGATCCGGTCGCGAAATTGGAGATAGCTGGACACCATCGTCGGAAAGACCCGCAGCAACGCATCGGCAGAACTGATTTGCCCGCGGGGCGTGCAGGCGCCCTCCGTCCTATTGATACCCGCAGTGGTTCGCGCAATTGTCATTACGTGAAGCGCTTCGCGCGGGATTGCCGCCTCGAGTCCATAACGTGCGCGCGCCCACGCCAAGTCCACTGCGGGACACTACTACTGAAGGACAGCAGTCTGTCCGCCACACCGCCCGCAACCGTACTGTTTTAGGTGACATCCGGGCGTACAACCACCCCACCGATTATTTCGAGAGATGAACGAACCCCGCTCTTCTGGTCGACCTCGGCTAATTTGGATGCGGTCTCGTCATGAATACGGCGGTTCCAGCCAAGGTACATATTCCGAAGGTTCACGTTAAGGTCTTCCTTCTGCAACTGGCGGTCATTGCGACTTATCTGTCGCTGAGCATGGGAATGGACAGCCTGCCTAGCTTTCTCCGTCAGCAGGTTATCGCGCGAACCAAAGACATCGGAGATACCCTTGAACTGACGCATCAGAACTTCCTCGGCGACCGTCTTCAGCGCTGCAATATTGATGCCTCCATCAAAGCTACCGCTTGGTGCACCTGAAACGATCCTCAACAATCCCTGTGCCCTCTCCACGGGAATAGGATTCGCCACCTCTTCCACGCAATCTACCTCGACGCATAAGAGTTCCACACGGTTCGTGTAGCCTTCCAGAGATCCTATGGCCCAAACCAGCATGGTTGGGCCGCTCAACACACTCGATGGAACCACTCCCGAGCACCACGGAATGCCCGTAAGCAAATCGTTTTCAAGATACCTGGCCAGCAACAACAACGGATGCCTCACATGGGCAAACTCTGCCTCATCGCTGTCTCCCAAGAACGACACCCTGATGTTGCCCGGTTGGCTGACACGATTCCGAAAACGGATGATGTCAGTCCGTGCGTAATGTGTCGCGGGGTAGGAGGCTAACAACCCGCGAAGGGCCTCGTTCAGGCGAGTGCTGTTGGCAATCTCGAACTCACCGTGACGAGGCGTCCGCCTCATGCTTCCCGGCAGATGGCGCTCAATAGCCGCGAATACGAACTCTGCGAGCTCTTCAGGGGAAAGGAAACGAACCTCGTTGTCCTTGATATCTTGCTGTTCCGAGTCAATCAGCTGCCTGGCCTGTAGGGATATGACGCTTGACCCAACTACGGACTCCTTGTTCCGCTCATTGTTCTCGATCACCTGAGTGATTCTCTCGAGATCCTCTTCTTGCTGTTGCTCGGAAAGACCGCGCCTGAATACGTCCCTTTCGAACGACGCGATGGACTCCCCCAATACAACCTCCATGTCGCCCAATGCTCGCTCGAAAATTCTCAACCGTTCGTATAGCCGAGACAATATTCTCTGCTCGATCGTCCCGATGCTCGCCAGGTTGCCGATGTAAACTTTCTCCGAGGACTGACCGAAACGGTCGCACCGTCCAATCCGTTGCTCCACTCGCATGGGATTCCAAGGCAGATCGTAATTGACCAAGACGTGACAGTGCTCGAAGTCCAGCCCTTCGCCAGCGACTTCGCTGGCCAACAGAATCTGGAACTTCCCCTGCCGGAACTCAGCCGCTATCCTTTCCCTGCTCTTCTCACCGCGACGACAATCCTCGTCTCTGGCGGGAGTCGGCCCATACATCAACTCAAGGGAATAACCCCGTTCCTCCAGTTGCCGCCGAAGATAGTGCAAAGTACCCCTGAAAGTAGAAAATATCATCACTCGGTCCGCTTCCAGATCGCCGAATGCACGGTCGAGGATCTGATAAAGAGCCTCGAGCTTTTGGTCCTGTGATTCCAAGGCCGCTTCAGCAAAGGGAGCCAGCACCCGGACCTCGTCGGGAGTGAAACTGTTCCTGCTCTCGTCATCCTCGTCTTCCGCTGCGTACATCAGGATTTCCGACGCGACGGCAGGCACGCAGCTGGCCGTCCGCCTCTCAGGCATCTGCGTGACAAATCCCGGCGGTACGCCCTCCCTCAATGCACGCGCCAAGCAGATTTCGTAGACTTTGCGATATAAGGACGCCTCTTCTGGGCTGAATTCCACCACTCTGGTGATGGCCTCTCGCGTCGGTCTATTCTCGTCGACATCCCCTCGTAGCGTCCGCGTCATGTATGGACTCAACACCTGGAGGTCCCGAGCCGCATCGGCGACGATCTTCCTTTGCCATCGGTCATCCATGTCAGCTTCTGTTATCAACTGTCTGAACTCGAGCCAACCGGGCCGTGCTCGGCCTCCATTTCCTTCAAGTGTGGCTAAAGCTCGTTGGCTTTCTTCCTTCCATCCTGGCGGGTTGTGCCTGACCAGATGAATCCAGTCGTTCATGCTCATGTCCCAACGCATTTGATCTTCAAGCAGTCCCGGATCCGCCGCAACATCAACGCCCAACGTTTCCATAAGGTTGACGATATCATCCAGCCCCGTTTGCAGCGGGGTGGCAGTGAGGAACACTGCCGCCTTCGACCGCGAGCAGATGAGTTCAGCCAGAGCATTGGAAAGCGTGTCTGTATTTCTGAGGTGGTGGGCTTCATCAAATATTGCCAAGTCCCAGGCGACTGACGATCCCTCCAGTCGCTCGGCATACTCCTCCATGCGGACCAGTTCGAGGTTGACGACAACTTTGGAAAACCGAGGCGGCAGAACCCCGTCTCGCTCCAATGACACCAAGGCCTGTCGAACGCCTTCTGAAGTCAATATTTCGAGTTGGAACCCGAATCGCTGTGACATCTCGTCGCGCCATTTCCCTACTAAGGCTTTGGGACAGATTATCCAGACATTCTCCAACCCATGCGCCGCCCTCGACTCCAACTCCGCCCAGATCAGGCCAGCCTCTATCGTCTTTCCCGTGCCCACTTCATCGGCAATCAGGAGCCGCTGATCCGGCGACTCCAGCATTTTCTTTACCGGAAGAAATTGGTGATACAGGAGCTTGGTTTTTGAGGCCCGGTACGACAAAAAATGATCCGTAACCGGATGCTCCAGCCTACGCCTAGTCAGCGCGACTCTGAACTGGTCCGGTGTCAATTCCGTAAAGCCGGCGACCGGTTCAAGTTCGCTTATGGGAACCAACTTCGCCGAACCTTCTATGAAGACCCTGGCATTCCCGTCAGTGATGCTGATCACCCATCCGGAGACGGACGGGTTGGCCTTGTACCTCACTTCAGTGTTCGGTTCCAAATTGGTCATCATGTCCTGTCCTATGCTTGAAGCAGTTGGCAAAGATACGTCCAATGGGGAATGCTGTAGCGTATCTTTTCTTCTACATCGGTTGGATCGGATTCCCAGTCTTGATACACGTTGGAGAAACGGATCTTCAGTCCAACATACTCGTTGCCTAGGTCATCCACCCTTCTGGGCGCATTCGACACGAAATGTTGTAGACGTTCCCAACCCTCTGATTCATCCAATCCAACGAAGGGCTGATGGGTCTCGGGATCCAGAAAAGCCCATTCTCCATACCTTATTAATGAGTAATGCCACCCGCACAATCCCAGGAGGTCGCCAAAATGATTGGTCCGATGGTCAGCGCTTGGCGGCACCACGTGCACGACGTACACCTGCAAACTGCCGCCGGGCAAAGTAAACGTCCGGCTGCAAATTTGGCACCTTTGTCCATAGTCCCCATACACCATCGCCCTGAATTGCTCAGCCAGATCATTTGCAGCCTCGACCGGTTCCCAACGAGAGATGGCTCTGGAAACATACGATCCCGACCGGCCAACTTGAACGGACGCCTGTGTGTGATTTCTGGCCGACTCTGTGGTCTGAGGGCCTCCCTGAGGTAAAAACACCTGCCGTTGACGCGCCCTTGACGAAGCGATCGTCTGGACCTCGTACAACTTTTGTGCGAAGGGAACCGGCGGGACATCCGGATGTGCATCAAACGGGCTAGCAGGCGGCGAGTCGATACCGCCGTCATCGGGCCCATCTCCATCCGCGGAGGCGCCGAAACCTTCTTGGTGGCTATCGATGGGCTGATCATCATCGTCCAGGTCGGCTGTGTTCCCCTGGTTCGACAGATCGTCCAGTCCTTGAATGCCCGTGATGCCCAACTCCTCTGCCTGGCCAATAGCATCCTCGAATGTCTTTGCTTCCAAAACCATCCTCAAACCGGGAGAGATGGCCCCGATGGATTCATGGGGCGCCACAGCGCATGTCATCTCTCTGGCGATTGCTGACCAAGGATAGACGTCATCGGCATTGGACCTGAAATATATTTTCCCCTGATCAACATCGAGATGTGCTTGCACAGATTCGGGCGAAGTCCGTGGCCATATATGCCCAAACGCATCGAGCTCCCATGTAATGGTCAGTTTGTCGGCTCGGAAAAACCGTAAATTCCCCACCGGAATGCCATTGGCATCCCATGAATTTCGCTCAGTGGACGGTTCCAAGATCGCCCTGACGAGTTTGACACGTTCCAAAATACGATCATGAATCTCTGCGACCTCCACCTGATTCTCCAGGTCGTTGTGGTGGCTCCTGATCACCGCGGACAACGGGCGCACGCCAGCGGCTTCCATCGCTCTCCATACTCGTTGCTGCTTTGGAATGCAATTTCCAGCGAGTAGGTCGGGGAACTTTGCGCGGAGGCCGGGACGATCCTCGAAGAACACCCAATCGGGCTTTTGCAATAGCCTTGCCTCGTTGGGTACACTGGGAATGTCGCGCAGATTAGCAGCCATGGTTTTCGCGCCGATTAATCCACCCTGTAGCGCGTTGGACAATTCAACCCAGCATTGAAGCACAACGCCATGGTCTTCTTCAGTCAATGGATCATGGCCTACCGCATCTGATACCTCACGGAGCACGTCGATCGCGTCGCTGGGGCCGGGTGCCTCCTTGACGCCAAGGGCTTGAATCAGATTCTGGCGCGACAAAAGATTCGGCCCCAACTGGGAGCGGAATCTGCCGAAAGAGTGCTGCCCCCGGTAACATTTCGCAGGAGAAAGATACACAGTGCCTGTCCACAGGCACGCCTCATCGCTCAGGCGTTCCAACTCCTCAGGTTTGGCATTCTCGTCAAGCCAGCGGTAAATGCCACCCGGTGGTTCTTGCCGACGCTCAACGCACCAGAGAAGATGGTCGACTACCTGGACCGGTTGCGGAGTCGATTGCATCCCTAGAGACTGCAACAGCGCGCTTGTGCTTCGTTGTACGAGGACGGGGGCATCGAAAAATCTTGCCTGCGATGCGAACAAATGCTTATTGTAGACAGCATACAACTGGTCAGGTTTGTACCACCGTTGACCATCGCCCTCGGCTGGCAGCCATTGCTTGTCCCGCAGCGAATTCACGTACGCTTTCTCACGTCCGTCAAGACCAGGCCAAGCTGACCACAGGACTTCCAGCATCTTCACCACAGTCGTTCGAGCCTCTTCTGTTGGCGGTTGCGCCGTTTGACCCTCTATGATCCGCAATATGTCCTGGACCCGAGGCTGAGCCGAAACCCCCAACCAAGCATAGAGATCCCGCCGGCCGGCCGCTGATTCAGGAAAAGCAGCATAATGGAGGCGGTTCCCCAACATTTCTCTGAGTTCTTTGCTGGGAAAGTAAACTCCGCTCGGCATCCTGAAAACGCCGTCTGTGCATTCCACGATGTTCGTCGTCGCCAACTTCTCCCTCAATTGCAGGTTAGACCTGATTTGGCCAATATGACGTTCCAGATTCGCCAAATGCGCTCGTTTCAACTGGATGCTAGCCCCCTTATCGAGGGTGAAATCTGCGGCAATGTAACGCATCGCGTAATTTTCGAAGGTAAGCTTCCTCGCACCCAAGTACTCCAGAAAGTCGGAAAGCCCGCTCAGCACAACCATGTCTAATAGCCCCGCAGAACCCATGGGGTCGTCAAAGCCGCCCGGCAACCATAGTTCTTTCAGAGAACTCAGCTTTTGCGCCGACGGAAATATGGGCAGTTTTGCAAGTCGGTCCCGCAAATCATCATTCAACTCGGATTTATTCGCGTCGAACCATCGGAGCAACCGGCTCGGATCAAGATCTTTCCCCATCCACCGTGCTTGCAAGTCATGGGGGGTAAGTTGTTCCAATAGCCAAATTGCCATTTCAGGAGACAGGGGGAAACAAATTCTCCGCAATAGCGGAACGCTGTCATTGACCGTTAATGTCTTCCCATCCGGCAGGCACCCGGCAAATACGGACCGAGTTTGCTCATCAGCGTAGAGGGCTGAATGGCACGGCCATAACCGCCCGTCTTTTCCGAGAGCCAATGTACATCCCCGTAACAGGGTTACGCCGGCGGATTGCTCGGAAGCCCTCTGGGTATTGTCGATCACCCCTTTAATTCCACGCCACAGAGATTCCAACGCTTCTGGCGATTGGAACGAAGACGGCAACGGTTGTGGATGTGTGACTAATCCCATCTTTCTGAGAGAACCCGCTATGTCACCAGCCGTGAGTCGTTTCACTCCAACGGGATTGCTGGTAAGGACATTCCGGTACGACCAGAGACTTTTGCTCACCATCCCGATACCGAGCTCACTGAAGATCCGAACTGCACTTTCCTCTTCCCTCCCCGTTGGAATCCTAACCTCGGAGGGCTTGAGCCACTCGCCGGATTCCGAGCGGACGATGGGAGTGCTGGGCAAAGAAGGCACTAACGACTGCCAGAAAGCTCCCAAAGGAACCTGTGTGTCGGAACCTCGTGCTCCGTGTATCTTGTAAAGCGCATCCAAGAACCACCAGAAGTCGGCGGCGTCTTGCCCAATCGTATCGCGTATGGAGATGAGATTGGCCGATACTACAGAAGCTGCCGCTTTGAGGGCTGCCCGGTTCCATTCGGACCTGGGATCGTAAGAGTCGCCAAACGCGATTGATTTCCGATCTGAGGCCGGAAAGAAATCCGCGTCAATATGGAAAGGCAGACCTGTTGACTGCTCAGTAGGAAGAGCGGCGAACAGTAAGCCGTCCGCCACTGGCGAATCGGGGACCGCAATCCGGACAACGGATGACCGGTTGTTTTCAACCACATCGCCGTATCGGTCGCGTAGCTGGCTGGCTTCGAATTGGAAATCACCCGTGAAGACCCGCCAACACTGGATACTCCCATTGTGATCTATCAGCGTATCCTCTCCGTCAAAATCCCGCCTCACCTGACAAACGAGGTCACCGTTGCGGAGCAGAGCGATCCTCCGCAACTGCTTCAGGAATAGCATGGCCCGGGGGAGCGCCCTCTGGAGTTCTTCCACGAACGTCGCAACATGAGCCTCGTCAACTGTCGGAGCCTTCAATGCTTGGCGGACCTGTGATTGCTTGAACGCCCATGGCAACCTGAACCTTGTTCCTTTTTCTTTCGTCATTGACGGGTCTGGCCAAACGGCGATCCGCTCGCCTTCTGGATTGTCAGGTCTCAGAACCCAGTGCCGGCCCGCCGAGCGTATCTCGGGTTGGTCCGTGATTTGGTACACGGATATGAAGCCTACGCCAAACGCGCCGGTTGTTCTGACCTCGTCTTCTGTCCGTTTGGAGCCACTGGCCACCTCCCTCAGCCGATCGAAATCTACCTGGCGAAAGACGGCATCATTGCTGACCACGAGAGCGTCGTCCCGCACATCGAAAACAATTTCCGTCGCGCAGAGATTGCCTGAGTCGTCCTTCGCGTCGTCCGCATTCTGGATGAGTTCATGAGCCAATGTCGTATTACCGCGAAGGTCGCCAAGTTGCTGCGCGAGGAAACCAAGATAGTTCACTCCCTGAGACAGGTATTGGGGTTCCTGATTTGTCATTCGTGTTCTCCCGCATTTTGGTGGGTGTTCAGAATTAACCGAGCCCACCACCTCACTCTATTCGCTGCCAGTTGCAATAGGCAAGACGCGCACCCTTGCTCCTACCAAACGCTCCGCAACCACATAGCCGCACTGGCTCTGGATGTTTACCCGAAATCGCGGATCCATGTCGAACCAGCGGCCGAACCTCAGGGCACCGTCTCCAGTCACAGCACGCTTGCCGGCCAGAATCTGGCTGATGCGGTTAGTGTCCCGCGTCAACCATATTTACCGAATTAGCGTCAATCAATTTTGCCGGTTCACCTCCTCGGCATGGCCCCGTTGCTGGGCGGCATCAGTCCGGTAGCTGGGCACATCAAACTCCAGGATGACGGAGTGGTGCACCACCCGGTCAATCGCCGCGGCGGTGGCCATGGGGCGTTCTCACTCGGAGAAGACCAGGTTGGAAGTGATGCCCAGCGACCGGCGTTCGCAGCGTTCGGCGATCAGATCGTTACCGGCAGAGCAGTTCCTCTATGCCACTGTATCCCCTATCACGGGCGAAGTCGCAAGCTGTTTGATCGTCATTATTGACTGCCGGAATATCCGCTCCGGCTTCCAGCAGCAGCCTCACGACCTCAACCGTCTGGGGGTTAGACGAGAAGTCGCCGGACCGTATCAGGTCATGCAGCGGAGTATTGCCTCCCCAGTTCATGGCGTTGGCGTCAGCGCCAGCATCCAGCAGCACACTCATAATCTCCATCAAAGTCGCAACCTTGGCCTCGTTGGTGTATGTCCAGTGGGGGCTCGCGCTCACCACCAGATGCAGCGGTGTATCCCCGAACATATTCGCGCCGTTGACGTCCGCGCCGGCTTCCAACAACAGGACGATGGCCTCTGTTGAGCGTGGCCGCCACTCCGAATCCATCGCCTGGTGCAGCGGGGTATTGCCGCCCCGGTCCATGGCGTTCACCTCCGCGCCGGCTTTCAGCAGCATCGTGATGGTCTCGGTTGAGGGTGCTGAACTGGAGTCAGCGACACTCAGGTGCAGCGGCGTTTTTCCCTCACCGTCCGCGGCGTTGACAGCCACGCCAGCTTCCAGCAACGTGGCGATGACTTCGGGAGCGGATCTTCTCAGATCCGAAGCGACCGCCAAGTGCAGCGGCGTCTCTCGCTCCGGGTTTGTTGCGTTGACATCCGCGCCGGCTTCCAGCAGCCACGTGATGCTATCAAGGGAGGGCCGCCATGTATTCCAGGTGGTCGCCAGGTGCAGCGGCGTATTTCCTTCCTGGTTCGTGCCGTTGATATTCGCGCCGGCTTCCAACAGCAGGCCGATGATTTCAGGGGTTCCGGAGTACGAAGGAGACGCCAGGTGCAACGGTGCGTTCCCGTCCAGGTCAACAGCGTTAACGTCCGAGCCGGCCTCCAGAAGCAGCGCGACCGCCTCGGGGGATGGCGGCCCTGAGCCACGAGCCACCGCCAGGTGCAGGGTGGTTTTTCCCTCCGCATCAATGGCGTTGGCATCCGCTCCCGCGCCCAGCAACAGGGCGACAACTCCCGGGTTGGGTGAACGTTCAACCACCCAGTGCAGGGGCGTTTGCAGCGTAGTGTCGACGGCGTTGGCGTCAACACCATGCTCCAGCAACAGGCTTACGCTCCCGGAATCTCCTGCACTCGCCGCGTGGTGTAGCGGCGCTATATCACCTTCATCCTTGGCATTTACATCGGCGCCGTTTTCCAGCAATAGCAATACTGCATCACTGTGTCGATACAGAGCGGTTGAATGCAACGGAGTTCTCTTCTCGCCATCCCTGGCATTCACCTCGGCTCCGTTTTCCAGCAGCAGCGCGATGACTTCCGCGCTGGCGACGTGGGGTTCGGCCCCCCAACGGTAACCGTCGGAGGTGGCGGCGTGCAGGGGAGTCATCATGTGGCGGTCCTGGGCGTTGACATCCGCGCCCCGCTCCAACAACAGCCTGACGACCTCCGCGCCGGAGTGGCTCGCGGCGTGATGCAAAGGCGTGTCTCCGTCTTCAGCCCGGGCGGCCACGTCCGCGCCGGCGTCCAGCAGCAGTCTGATGACCTCCGGGTCAAGGTTGCCGTTGCGCACCGACCTATGCAGGGCTGTCCAGTCGTTTGAGTCCCTGGCTGCCACATCCTCTCCCCGGTCCAACAGCGCCTTGAACACCTGGGCGTCAGCGGTGGAACGAGCGGCCAGGTGCAACAACGGCACGTCCCCATAGCCGTTTCCCTTGCTCGCGGCGCCGGCGCCCTGATCCAGCAGAAGCGCGATTGTTTCCGCATCGGCCCCGGCCCGCATTGCATCGGTCAAAATGAACCGGTCGGATTCATGCTCCGCCGTCAGCCCGACACCTTCCGGCAGCAGCAGTTCGACAATCCGCGGGTCCGGCGGAGCCAAGTCGTCGGAATTCCCTGCGTTCACCGCTTGCTCCAGCAACATCCCAAGGTACAGGAACAGCGCCATTTGCCCGTATTTGTCCCGAACTGCCGCATCCGCGCCGTACTCCAACAGCAACTCGATGATTTCGACCGCGTTCTCCGGGAGATCGTCCATGTGCCCAGGAATCTGCGGGTCGGGAGGCGGTTCCCCGGGGACCTGCATTGCGGGATCCGGGTGAGGAGTGTAAGTGGCCACCAGCGCTGCAATCATCAAGGGCGTGTAGCCGGATTCGCCCTGGACTTTGGCGTCGGCGCCGGACTCCAGCAGCAATCTGACGATCTCAGGATTGGCTCCGTATGATATTGCCAGGAACAGAGACTCGCTTCCTCCCGCCGGGTCTGATCCCCTGTCCAGCGCCGCTTGTACTGATTCGAAGGTCACGCCGCCCTCCCAGAACTCCCTGGAGCACAGTTCACCACAATGTTCGGGCACGGCTGGCGTTGGCGGCGGCCTGGCGGCAGTGGCGCTCGGCGTTGCTCTGGGTTGTGTCGTGGGCGCCGGCGGCATCGCCGGCGCGGGAGACGGTGGCAGCATAGCGGTAGGGATGCTGCGTGGCGGGTTCGCCATGGGCGCAAGGGTAGACGTCGCGAGCGCCAGTGTCGGCGTGGGCGAAAGCGGCGGCATCATCACCGCGACCTCTGACGTGGACATGGGATCCAAAGGCGATCCCGCCTCGCGGTCGCAGCCGGCAAGTCCGGTCAATACCAGCGCGGCCAAAGCCATCAGGGACACGCGCAAGCATAAGTTCATCACGAGGTATGCCCCCGATTTGACAAAGTCAAAAAAGGCCGACCGCAACTTGGGCTACGGCCGGCATTGCAACGAAGGCTATGGTAGCACGCGCCAATCAGCGCGGGTTGGGTAACCGTTCCCGGTTGGCGGGAATCCATGGCACACAGGCATTGTCTTCCCGGTATGGGAATCCAGACACCCCATGCATCGGCAACCGTCAACAGGGTCAGGAGATGTTGGATACCGGCCCACGTCGAATACGCGGGCACTCTTTCGCCGTCATGCCGGCTCTGGCACCACTCGCTCATCTGAAACCTGAACTATTACTGAAGATCACCCGTACCCACTTTACATGACCCGTCTTCACCAGACGCTATGTCTCTCAAACCGCGGGACCGCCACGTCGCTTGGCTCCCGCATTACCTCAAATCAAAGGTTGCCGACATGCGTTCACACCAAGCGGCTTGGGGACCCCAGCCACAAAATGCGAGATAGCCGGCGCCGGTGTCGGAAAGATCCGCTCAACTCGTCAGCGATCCTGATTTACCCATGCGCCGTGCTGCTCACATCCGCCTTATTGATACCCCATCTGGTTCGCCCAATGGTCATTATGTGAATCCGCCCACGCGGGGATTCTCCGGGATGCCCAAGGAACGCCGATCCCGCAGCCTTGCCGTTTCGCCGCCAACGCCGCCTGGCTGGCGATCCAGGTGATGGCACATAACCTGGATCGCTGGACCGCGCGCATCGGTCTGGGTGAGCAACTGGTAACCACCAAGACCCTCCGACGACGCTTCTTCCCCCCCGCCGGACGGCTCACCCGCTCGGCGCGCCGCCTCACTTTGCATCTTCCCCAGCGCTGGCCCTGGGAAACCCAGTTCAGTCGCGCCCTCGCTCGATTGCGAGCCCTGTCATCTCCTGCCTGACGGCGCCGTCGGCGCCTGACCCATCCCCCAGACTACCCAACCGCCTCGCAGACCCGGCCAGGTCGGTCCCCGAGCGTTTCTGGCTGCATACCGCCCTGATAATCTTGCCCAGCACCGCCACTGCGGGCCGTCAACATCCTCTTTGCGTGGCTACCGCACCCTTCCACAGCCAAATCTATTGGGATCAAGCCCTCACAATCTTTCTCCCTTGCCTCACATCGCTGGTCTGACCGGCATGGCTACGTCCCTTCGGTGGATTCGGGGTTAGTAAACGCTGGGGCATTCGTCGGAGCAACGGGGGCCGCGCCAGCAGCTCTGGCCAGTTCGATCGCTGATACTATTCTTTCCACTTCCGCACGCTCCTCGTATTCGCCGGAATAAAGCCACTCGACCTCACCGGTTACGTCAATGCCGGCGCGGTATTTGGTAGTTTTGGCCGTGCCCCATTCGACGATTTTGTGTCCTAACAAACCCACCAACGTCGCCCCCAGGATAACGGCTCCGACAAAGAGCCAACCTACCACTGTCGAAGGGTCGATCAAAGACGAGATTGTCTCCGCGAGATCATCCCACTTCTCCAAGAGATACTCCCCCGGGCCCGTATTGAATGGGAATGAAGGATTACCCCCTGCGTAAGGGTCGGCGAACCTGCTCTCTGCTATGAAACCGAATTGATCTAGAACGGCAAAAAGAACCCCCCACAAGAAAATAATCGAAAGCCCCGTAGCGCCCGCCACGGGCGGCCATTTTATAAGGTTGCCGACGACTTTCAAGAACTTATTCGAACCCGTTTCTGCCTCCACTTCAACCTCGACCACAGCCGCAGACTTGACTCTGTTCATTGTCACGGTTTTGCCGGGGAACCGCAAAAGGTTCGCGGACACAAAAACCCGGCTGGCATCGTAGAACACTTGCTCCGGCTCCGGGCTGGTAAGCGTTGGGGCATTTGCCGAAGCAACTGGAGCCGCCCCCAACTCCCGAGGCTCACCGGAAGGACGTGCTGCGGGCCGCGGCGCTGAGCTTGCTGACTCGCGTTGGGTTTCCTCGGCAGCAACTTTGTCCACCCCTTCGTTCCGTCCGGTCAGGTTCCACGTTTTGGCAGACAATAAGAAGTGATATGCCTGGTCCAAGTCCAGCCCCTGCTCCTCGGGGTTCTCGGTCGCGCCAAACCAGCCTGGGGCCGAAACGGCATCGTTCAACCACGGCCCCGCAGCATCCAGTGCGATTGCATACGCCAGCATCTGATCCGAACTAGCCACAGCATCCCCCGGGCCCAGACCCGCCAGGTATTCCTTCAGCCCCAACCACTGGCCGATCTCATTCAAACCCGACTCAGTAGGTTTGAGTTTGCCTACATTGGTGGGATCAAAAATCAGAAAGTATACGAACCCCAGGACGCCGCCGGCGATTGCGTTGATCCACCACTGGGAAATCCATAGCTCCAGCCACAACCCCACGCCAACTCCCAACAGGATCACCCCCAGTATTACCGCCCACGCACCCTGTGAGTGGTGTTCCCGCATTACTCGTATCGGGTTATCGCTGAAAAGCCCCTGGTATTGCAGATATTCCCCCAGCCCGTCACCCACGGCTTCTTTCTGCTCCCCCAGCCGCGCACCCATTCGCTCTACCGTGATCGGCCCCGTGGGTAGCTGGTCGCACACCAGACGCTCCCAATCGAAGTTCGTCGATTCCCGGGCAGTCAGCATATAGGAATATTCGCCTCTCCGCGTAGCCCTCCTGACCGGAGTGATTTCCAGCATGCCTCTTTGGCACATCTCGACTACCGACGTCAGTAAAGTGCGGTCGTTGACCTGCCGGCTCTCCAGCACGGAAACCGCCGCTGCAGACAGCCCACTGGGTGGTTGGGTTACCGGCTCGATCAACTTGCGATGCTTGGCTTCTCTCCACTTGAACTCCAGGATCCAGAGTGGGATGACCAGCAACAGCGCCAGGCCGGTACCGGGTACGCGGAAAGCCCAGGCAGTTAACTGCTTCCAGCCCATCTCCCCAAAATCAGGGATGATGTATTCTGCGATAACCCCCGCGGGATCGAATACGAACACCAGCGCCATAGCAGCGAGAACCAGCATGATGACCAACAAGCGCCACATAATGTCCTCCCCATCGCAATATGCGCCGCCGCGCCGATAGCCGTCCGCGATTTCAAACGTTCCCTCTCTAGTATTGAGCGTTTGGCTAATTCCCTTGCTTGACCCTGGGTTACGTATCTGGGACTCTCGTAACCGTGTCGGCGGCGTTAGTCCCCGCAATAAGAAGATAAGTGGCAGCAGTAGCAGCCCGCGCAAGTGGGCAGTAGGAACTACCTTCGAGTGGGAATATCTGCTTCCCTGGTGGCGATCGGTACTTTCTCCGCTTTTGGGGAGAGTGGTCTTACGTCCCGGACCCGTCCTACGCGTCGCTGGCGCGTGTCCTGACGGCGTTGAAGAGGGGCCGGGCGCGGGGCCTCAGCTTGGCTTTACCGTTATGGTCAAAATAGTAGGCGTACTCTTCGTCAGTGCTTCCCCAGAACTTGATGCCTGAAGTGATGAGTCCCTCGTTGTACGCGACCTGAAGACCCTCGTATGGTATTTCCACTATGGTCTGGGTGACCATTCCGGAGTTCAACATGACGACCCTCCGGTCGGTGGCCACCACGACGCCGTTGTGAACTTCAGGCGCGAAACGCTGGGCCCCGCCCACCGGTTGGCCCAGGGCCGCACCTAAGGCAGTGCTCACGGCCGCTCTGGTCACGGCCTGCGCGATGGTATCGAATTCATCGGCTGGGCCCCATCGGCCCCCCATCCAATACTCGATGCTCTCGTCATCCTCCAGTATCTCGTGGAGCATCCGGCGCTCGCCGGGATAGACGTCAGTCTTCTCGCCGGAAAGGTTGCTCATCAGCACGGCTACGATGCGCTCCAGCGGGTTGGGCTCGTTTCGGCCCCACATGGTCGACCGTTCCCGCCACTGGGCGTCGATTCGCTCCGTTTTGCCCATTGCGGCGTATTGGACTGCCGGCGTCCGACCGGAATCTAGAGCCGTGTTCGTTGAGGCGGATGGTTCCTCGAAATTGGACCCCAGGAGTGGCGGAGGGTTGGCCTTCGTGTCCTGCACCTTTTCGGCGAACCGACGAGCCTGGCCGTCGCGGACCTCCGTGATCTTGTTGATGCCCCGGGCGTCGTCGTTCCCCAACCAATTGCTCAGGCTCAAGCCTACGATGGTCAAACCGTCCCCAGCGCCGTCGTAATCCACTGAGGTTATGGTTTCCAAGGGCATCTCAGTGACCAAATGTGGTCCAAAGGATGCCCCCTTCAGCATCACCACCCGTTCCCTCGTTACGAGGGCTACTCCCTTGTTCCGCCGCATTCGGTCCATGCGGCTTGCTCCTTCCCGGAACACGGAGCCAGGGCCCCAAGTGCAGGAAACCAGCGCCTCGATCTCCTCGTCATCTTGCAGTACCTCATACAGCGGCCGGAGCTCCGAGGAGTGGTCCTTTCCCCAACCCGGCTGCAGCGTCTGCCAGCGGGCGTCGATCCTGCTTCGCTTATCCTGCATAGCCATCGTCCATCTCCTGGATAGGTTTCACTGCGTACGGCATCAACTCCCGCCGAGTCCGACAGCGGTCACCTGACGCAGACCTCAGGCTCCTACTTCTGACCTACCAACGGTGAGGTGGACCGGGGAAACTGGATAAATGAAGGAATTGCGCTTTGCGTTCCCTGTAAACCTGCAGTATGCAGAACCTCGCTACGAATCGTGGTCGCAGTATAGCAGCGCGTGCTGTTTCGGAGAAAAAAGGGTGAAACCCTCGGCTCCCCGGCAGGTGCCCGCTGGTTGGAAGACTGGCGGGCACCTGCTGACGTCCTATTTCTCACCCCTCTACAGTGGTGAACCTACACTTTCGCCGGGATAATTGAGGGCCTGTCCCCCTTGCCTCATAGAGAAATGTTGCTGAACTTCGGTCGCACAAGGTCTCCCGGCGGATCCAGCCACGAAATGAGAGATAGCCGGCCACCGTCGTAGGAAAAACCCGCGCAGCGCCTTGGCGAACCAAATGTGGGCATCCTTCCTTCCGTCGTCCTCCGCTTTATTGATACCCACGGTGGTTCGCCCAAGGGTCGTTACGTAAACCTCGGGTCTATCCCCGCGCGTGCGGGGGAACCCTCACGCAAACCTTGTGGTGTGTCCGTGCGCCGGGTCTATCCCCGCGCGTGCGGGGGAACCCTCATCGACGGTATGGTCAGGGCTGTAGAACATGGGTCTATCCCCGCGCGTGCGGGGGAACCCCAGTCCGATGGGCGGGGATAGACGCTGTCGCAGGTCTATCCCCGCGCGTGCGGGGGAACCCCAGTCCGATGGGCGGGGATAGACGCTGTCGCAGGTCTATCCCCGCGCGTGCGGGGGAACCCGTCCGGCGGCCGTTCTGAGGTCTGCCACCGTCGGTCTATCCCCGCGCGTGCGGGGGAACCCTCCTGGGGCTCGGAGCGTTTCAGCCCCGGGGCGGTCTATCCCCGCGCGTGCGGGGGAACCTCCTGGGGCTCGGAGCGTTTCAGCCCCGGGGCGGTCTATCCCCGCGCGTGCGGGGGAACCTCCTGGGGCTCGGAGCGTTTCAGCCCCGGGGCGGTCTATCCCCGCGCGTGCGGGGGAACCCAAAATGAGCATGGAGGTCTGCTGCCTCCCTGGGGTCTATCCCCGCGCGTGCGGGGGAACCCTCCTGGGGCTCGGAGCGTTTCAGCCCCGGGGCGGTCTATCCCCGCGCGTGCGGGGGAACCCTCCTGGGGCTCGGAGCGTTTCAGCCCCGGGGCGGTCTATCCCCGCGCGTGCGGGGGAACCCCCAGCTCGTCGCTGGCGTTGAACTCCAGGGTGGGTCTATCCCCGCGCGTGCGGGGGAACCCTCACGCAAACCTTGTGGTGTGTCCGTGCGCCGGGTCTATCCCCGCGCGTGCGGGGGAACCCTCCTGGGGCTCGGAGCGTTTCAGCCCCGGGGCGGTCTATCCCCGCGCGTGCGGGGGAACCCCCAGCTCGTCGCTGGCGTTGAACTCCAGGGTGGGTCTATCCCCGCGCGTGCGGGGGAACCCTCACGCAAACCTTGTGGTGTGTCCGTGCGCCGGGTCTATCCCCGCGCGTGCGGGGGAACCTGGTTGAATTAGGGCAATGGTATACCCGTATGCGGTCTATCCCCGCGCGTGCGAGGGAACCTTTGGCCGAACGCATCGAGCGGGCCCTCGACCGGGTCTATCCCCGCGCGTGCGGGGGAACCGCGTTCGCATGGTGGCACCTCCGTTGTGCAGAGGGTCTATCCCCGCGCGTGCGGGGGAACCGGAGCCTCCCAGGTGTCGCCGACGTGCTTGGCGGGTCTATCCCCGCGCGTGCGGGGGAACCGACGGCGGTCACCAGGACGATCTCGTCTTCAACGGTCTATCCCCGCGCGTGCGGGGGAACCGTCGACCGGTTCTGTGACTACGGGGCCGACACGGGTCTATCCCCGCGCGTGCGGGGGAACCCCGGTCTGCAGGCCGCGGACCGCAATCTTCAGGGGTCTATCCCCGCGCGTGCGGGGGAACCGATCACCTCGCCGTCGGAGATTTCCTCCACCGGGGTCTATCCCCGCGCGTGCGGGGGAACCGTCGCGCCGGTGAAGACGCCGAAGCCCACGATGGGTCTATCCCCGCGCGTGCGGGGGAACCGGCTGGCCGAACCGTAGGGCCCCCTGTTGCATCGGTCTATCCCCGCGCGTGCGGGGGAACCATCTACTGGGATGTTGGCGGCATGGCGGGTACGGGTCTATCCCCGCATGCGCGGGGTAACCCCCCGCTTGCCCTTGACCATCATCCCATTGTCCGGTACATCCCCGCTGCGCGGGGTAACCTCCGCTGGATGCCAACACCAACCACGTTATTGCGGTACATCCCCGCTGCGCGGGGTAACCCTCATGCAAGCCGTGATGACGACTTTGGGAGCCGGTACATCCCCGCTGCGCGGGGTAACCCCACTGATACCGCCCTGCGCGCCACGATGGTACGGTACATCCCCGCTGCGCGGGGTAACCCCTCCGCAGTCCCGTGCCCCCTTGAACTTCTGCGGTACATCCCCGCTGCGCGGGGTAACCGGGAAGGCCTGGACGTCGTCGGGTTTCGGGGCGGGTACATCCCCGCTGCGCGGGGTAACCATAGGCGTCTGCTACGATGGAAGTAACTTTTGTGGTACATCCCCGCTGCGCGGGGTAACCGTGCGGGGTCGCTTCCAGGTACGTTTGGGTGCGGGTACATCCCCGCTGCGCGGGGTAACCCTGGCCTCCCCTTTGGCGTGCCGTTTGCTCTGCGGTACATCCCCGCTGCGCGGGGTAACCCTTCCGCTCGCTCGCCTCGAACTGGGCCAGGGCGGTACATCCCCGCTGCGCGGGGTAACCTTCGGAGAGGATGGGTGGCCGGCATCTTCCTCGGGTACATCCCCGCTGCGCGGGGTAACCCCGCCTCGAGGACATCTGGCAGATCGTCTGCCCGGTACATCCCCGCTGCGCGGGGTAACCTCTCGGCTTGCGATATACGTGCGCTGCCAGTATTGCGCCCGCCTGACTACTGTGGCTGCAGGTCGCGCTGTTGAAACTCGATCAGTGGACGAGCCCGGCGTCGACCTGGGATGGTGATCAGCCTTCTGTGCTTGTCCTTCTACCCGTTCGGGCTGGACGAAGCCCCCACGTCAAGGGATCTGGATATGGTGGGCGCCTGTGCCCGTTCGTTCACGGTCAGCCTTCGGGCGGGACCTCGACCGCCATCACGAGCAGCGGGCTCTCCCAGTCTACCTCGTCGGTGTTGGGGTCTCCGCCGTCGCGCGCGATGTGGTGGACACTCACCCGCCCTTCTGCCCTCATTGTCCCGACAGTTAAACGCTAAACAACATTCGACGGTGCGAGTGTTGTCTGCGATGCAACCTGCGCACACAAGCCACGCAGGAAGGGGCTGTCTCCCAAAGCCCGCAGGAATATCCCACGGGCGCCATTCACGTCCCTATCCATTCCGAAACCGCTGTTATCCCTGATCACTGCTGCACCACCCAGATTGCCCCTGATGCCGCCATCCCAACTGCGGGTCTTGCTGGTGTATGCCTCATTGACATCCAGCACCAATGCGCCACGCTGCCAGGCCTTCCAGTGCAGACACCGTTTGAACTCGTAGTGCCTGAAACTCAGCATCATCCGTGCGGTCTTGCTTCGGATGCGCCTCCCGGCGCGCCGGGTCATGTCCTGAGTCTCGAAGGTAGGCAACAGGATGATGCGGTAGTTGTCAGTCAACCAGCGCGCGGCTTGCCAGTGCAACTCGTCGACGAGGTCGCTGATCCGCTGCCGCATGCGGGCCTGTGCATGCCGCATCCGTCGCCGGCGTTGATGGTTGGGTTCGGTCGTGGTGCGGCTGATCAGGTCGTCCAGCCAGTGGCACAGGCGTTGGATGCGCCCGAAGGCGTGCTGGCCGATCTTGCCGCAGTCTCTTTCGGAAAAGTACGTAAGGAAGGTGCGAACGCCGGGGTCGAGCGCAACCACGCCATCACCGCTTGGGGTCTCGATGTCGCTTTGCGCCGGGTGGGGAACCACCAGCCAGTACTGGCTCCGTTCCTTCACCAATCGGCACTCTTTTTGCCCCGCCGGAACGGCCTCGGCCATCCGCAGCGGTCCCAGGATAGTGTGATAAACGCCGTGCTCCGTAACGGCGTCGTCAGGTATGTAACAGGACTGCTTGGGGTTCTTGCGGCTCCGAAAGTTGAGCTCTGCGAACTCCTCATCCAGTCTCAGCCCCGCTCGGTGGTCCTCAGCAAGACATTGGTTGAACTTCTTGACGTTGCTCATGGCCCGACAGGCGTCGCGCACCGCAGTTCGTTTGACTTGGTAGGGCACGCCAGCCCACTCGGGGTGCAGTATCACCAGTTCCGACATGACCATGCTGGCGACGTGCTTCCAAACCGCGGGTATGCCGGACTGCAGGATCTCAGCGGTCAGGTTGTAGGCCCACCGGCTCGCGTCAAGCCAAGTCCTGATCAGGATCTTCTGACTGCTGTTCGGATAGACCCTGATCTTGCGCGATTGCTGCGCTGTAGCGTCGGAGCCCGTGCATGCGACAGCTGAACGTATGGAGGATGGCGAGTAGATCCTCGGTGAGCTCGGACTCGGGGCTGGCATGCGACTGGTTGAGAACCAGGATTGAGCCGCCGTTCTGCTCGACCAGCCACTCGATGAGTTCAAAGCCGAACCGGGCCAGTCGGTCCCGGTGGGCAACCACAAGCTCGAGCTTATCTCCCCGACGAAGTCGCTCCAGTACGGAGCGCAGTCCGCGTCTGCGCCAGTTGAGACCTCCCGCAACGTCGGTGATGATCTCGGCGTCAGGGTAGCGCTCCCGCATCTGCGCAACCTGTCGGTTGAGGTCTCCCCGTTGCTTGGCGGAACTGACCCGGCAGTAACAGACGACTTGGGGGGCGGCCTTGCCACGCAGGTAAGCGTCAACGTCGTAGAGACGTTGGCCGCCGGCGTTGCGGTAGTATGGGATTTTGCCTTCAGCGGCATAGCGTCTCAAAGTCTGCGGGTGTAATCCAAGGCGTGCAGCAGCTTTCCGGCTCGGCAGGTGCACCATGCGAACACAATATCTTATTGTAGAACAATAATCAATGATATGCAGTCTAGTCGAGAACCGGACACCAACTCCCCTGATCACACCGACCGTCAACAACCCGGCCACTGCCGCCGCGATTGGCCCGGCGCCGGCCACGATGCCCCCCAACCCCACGACGGGTATCGCGATCAACAGCACCCGGCGCGGGCCGTACCGGTCAACCATCCAGCCACCCAAGGGAAGGAGCAACATGCCCAGACGGTCCGCCTGCAACAAAAATGCCAACAACCTCCCCGCCGACAGGACCTCGGGGTCATCTCGGAACAACGCCTCCTGCTCGTTCAACCAGAAAAAGAGGCCCGTGGTGGCGGATCCCGCCGCCAGCGCCGCCACCAAGGCCAGAACCGCAACGGTCCGCCATCCGTGGAAGCCCTTATCACCCACGCTGTTGTACAGCGATTCTGTCGGTCGGCATGGGCGCCCATCGGTTGCTGATGTGCGACGGAGGGGGCGGCTTTTGCCGCAAGCCCGTCAGGCCCTCATCCATCGAGTTTCCCAGCGGTTCGTGACGAGTCCGGCTTCGACACCCGGCCCACGAACAAGACCGTGCCGGTTCCGTGGTCGCGGATGATGAAGATGAAGGGCCGGTCGACCGTCACCGCAATGGGCTCTTTGCCGGGGCCTGATTCAGCCATGACTACACCGGCGGCCGCCGCCGCCTCGGTGCCCTCTTCGTCCACCGAAACGAACGCCTTGTGGACTACTGTCGTCGATGTGACTTCCGCGCAATACGCAATGGCTGCAGGCTCTGCAGGTCGGGTGACGACCTGCGAATTTGACATGGTTCTTGGTGCAAAAACCGGCGTTGGGGTCTTGACAGCGTGGGCAGCCGTCGCACTTGGCGGAGTTGTTGCCTTGGCTGGTCTGGGGGACGATGCGGGTTTCGCGTTCTAGCGCTGTGGTCATTGTTGTCCTTCGTGGTCGTTTGGCGTATCGGAGGTCGGATCGTCGGGTTGATCATCGAGGTATTCGGGATGGTTGGATCGGTAGTGGTCGGTCATCGGCAGTGGTCAGGCTGACGGTGTACGGGTGCCAGAGGCTGTTCAGCGGGTTGGAGGACCCGGCTTCCAGCACGTCCGCGAACAAATGCAGGGGGTTGACCGCGGCGGTGCCGACTTTGTCGTTGATGCCGACGGTGGTGGCGGCACCGGGAAGCGCTATGCCGTATTTGCCGTTGATCTGATGGGCGAACTGCATGCCCAGGTCAAGGAGGTCGACGATCTTGGGCTGGCCGGTGAAGGGTTCAACGTCCATGCCGAACCATAGGCGGACTTCGGGCGGCGCTGCGGGGCCGTCGAGTTGGTCTTCTTCGTACTGGAGGCCTTCCGGCAGGTCGCGGGCGGACGCGTAGTCGAAGCTGACGGCTTCTCCGCCGTCGCGGAGAAGTGTTTCGACGCCCGTTGCCGGGTTGGCGGTTACGGTGCCGACGCCGTTTGCGGCGAGTTCTCGGTGGACTGTGTCCAGGTCGAGTTCGCCAGTTTCTTCAGGGGTGACGACGTAGTAGCCGGCGTCGGACCAATCGCCGGACAAAACACCGTTTTCGTGGGCGACTTTGACCATGACGCCGTCGATGCAGTAGTAGTGCTGTCCGGCGATGCTGGCGTGGAGTGCTCCGGAAAGCGGTTGGAGCGTGCGGAGCTCATCTACCAGTAGGCTGGTGCGGCGCAGCCACTCGCTCTTGGAGCGGGGCAGGAATTGGAGTTCGTAGTCCAGGGTGGCTTGGTTGCCCTCGTAGTCGTAGCGTTGCGCCGTTTGCAGCAGAGTGTTCATGACGATCTCCCAATTTGATGTGTTGGTAGTTGAGGCTATTTTCGTGGGTGTGGGGACTCCTGTAAACTCCTGTACCCAACTGATCTGCGTGAAATTTGGTCTATGCCCCAATTTTGCAGAGCAATTTCACCTTGGCGGAGAAAGTGCGCTGAACCATGTCATTTGGTGGAGGCGCCGGAGAGTCGCACTCCGGGTCCGCAATGGTTCGAGATTCGGCGTCGTTACAAGCTTGTCCCGATCTTTGGTGCTTGGCGTCCGGGCCGGGTTCGGGAGTCCCTTGCCGTGTGGACGTTGCGTCTCCGGTTCTTCTTTGCCGTCGTTACCGCTGAGCGTGTGTGCGCCGGCGCATCCTGCAGTAATGGCGTCGGGTCCGGTTTCCTGCGGGCGCGGGACCGGCCGACGGGCCTAAGCGGCCAGAGCGAATTCGCGGTTGATGCCGTTTATTCGAAGGTGCCACTGATTCGATTTGATGACGCAGGTGGTGATGGGTGGCCTTTCCCTGCGGCTTGCAGCCTGGTCTCGACTCGTTACGTCGAAACTGCGCGCCCCCACGATCTGATGGTCCCGTCCGGGGACGGGATGGTGGGAGTTCTGGTTTGGTTTGAAGCGAGGTACGGGGGTCGAACTCGCGGCCTTTTGCCGGCTGAGCTACTCTCGCTGTTCTGGGGATGTGAAGGGGGTGTTTGTCCGGCCCTTGCCGACAGGACGGCCGGTGCGTCACGGGACTCTAAAATTCCGTGGGCGTCTCCGAGTTTATCATGCTGGTCGTTGGTCGTATTTCAGTACGGCTACAGTTCGAGGTCGTCGGGCCGATGAGGATCAGCTTGGCGACGTCGTGGCCGACGGTGTGGAAAGCGTAGTCTAGGAATTCCGACGTGGAGGCTGTCGTCCAGACATCGGGTTGTCATCTGGAGGGCGGCCGTAGGCCAGCTTGTCGGGTCGGGACAGCAGGTTGGCGGGTTGGACGGTGTTGTCGGCGGTGGTTTGGGTTAGCGGACGCCTCGGCTGGCGGCGAAATCCATTTCGAGGTCGCGGCGTTCTTGGCGGTCTTCGATCAGGTCCCGGACGCAGGTGCAGTCCTCGGGGCAGTTGTCGTTGCAGCCGCCTTCGCGGCGTAGGGCCTGGTGTTCGTCGTCGGCTTCTTGGCGGGCGTATTGCTCGCGTAGGTCTTGGTGCTTGTCCTCGTAATGTTCGTGTCTCAGCGTCATGGGGATTATCTCCTACTGGTTAGGCGCTGGGGATTGCGATTTCAGTCGGTGAAAAAGTCGGTGAGGGAAAGGCCTTGGGCTACGGCTTGGTCGGTGATCTCGCGGTAGTCGGCGTCGGTGACGGGGTCGGACCAGTGGGTGTGGATGCTGAGGAGGAAGTCCACCGCTTGGGGGGAGATGTCGGTGATGCGGATGGCTTTCCGGTTGATGGTCTCCTGGTCGGGCACGGGGACGCCGGCCCGTTTGTGAAATTCTTGGATGATGATGTCTTGGACGTCGTGCTGGTGGTCGAAGGTTTTGACCACGTCCTGGGCGCTGATGGTGGTGGGGAGCTGTTCGTAGGACTGGCCTTGGGCGTACATGTAGTGTGCGATGGGCAGGGGGAGGCCGAGCTGCTGGAACTGCTCTGCCGTCACCGTCATTCGTAGGTAGTCGAAGTTGCTGTCGTCGAGGCCGGCGGGGTGGTTGAGGAGGCCGGCCGCGGCGGAGGGCTTGAACTGGATGTTGTACTTGTCGCTGGGCATTGGTTCTCCGTTGGGGATGACGCGATCGGGAATTATCTGGTCGGCGCGGTGGGCCGAGGTCGATGGGGACTAGGGTTCGGGGTTGTCGGCGCGCTGGAGGAGGTGGAGGAGTTGGTCGTTGCGGCGGAAGTCGGGATGCGCGGAGCGGTTCCAGCTGGCTCGGGCGGTGGCGGCGATTCTGATGACACCGTTGATCCGCCAGGTGGCCTCGGTCCAGATGTTGAGGATGCCGGCGGCGCTCTTGTAGGCGTAGGAGTGGAAGGTGACGTCGGTGGGGCCGATGGTGACGCTGGTGGTGAGGGTTCGGGCGGGGGCGGGTCCCGGTCCCTGCGCGACGATGCGTTCGATGCCGGCGTCGTCCAGATGGTCGCGGAAGGCGTTGATGTCGACGGCGGGTTCGCCGGGGAACTGCTGGTGGTCGATGATGAAGTTGGCGCTATCGGGAACGGGGTTGGTGGTCATGGGATCATCCTGTGCCGTTTGGCGGGTGTCGGTGGAGGCAGGCTGGGACCTGCTCTGATGTGAATTTGCCGGTCGGTTGTCCGGTGGGGCAAAATACGGCGTGTGAGCCGGCCCGGCGACGGCTGGCGACGAAATCCACGCTGGTGCGGCTGAAGGTGGTGAGGCGACGGATTTGGGGGGTGTTTGGCGGTCTGTGGAGTGGGGTCGGGCCTGTCGGAATGCGGGTTGGATGGTTGGGAGCGGCGGACGTGAAAAAGAGTAGCCAAGTGGTTGTTCTGACCGTGGACGCAGTCATGGCTGATCGGTGGGTTTCCCGTCTGGCTACTCTTCCTGCCGGCAGTTGAGCGTGACAGGCTTGGACCAGGTGCCCTGCTGGTCGTCTGGGTACCGGCCCCTGATCTGGACGGACGGGTTGTCGCTGAACTTGTGGTTGAACTGGTGGGTGACCTGTCCGGCGACGTTGCGTGTGGTGATGTTGGCTTGGTACTGCCCGGCGGCGGCGTCGAGTTGGTTCTCGGGTTCGCGCTGGTAGACCTTGAAGCTCTCCGTGCCGTGGCAGGCGTCGTGCTACGGGATCAGTTCCTGGAACCAGATCTGCAGTAGGGCCAGCGCGTGCCGGTGTGCGGGCCGCAGCGAGTACCTGAGTTCAGGCCACGGGTGTAGGTGGAGGTCCTAGACTTTCTCGTACTTGAGGGTCGGCCTTTTGTCGTCTCCGTACCAGAGTATGTATATCGTGGTGCGGTAACGCAGCCGCAGTATGCGCCGGCCCCCGGTGGTTACCGCGTCGTCGATTTCCTGCCTGGTGTTCTCGCTGGTTACGACCGGTCGCCGAGGTAGTTCTTTTGCCACAGCGTAGTCGGCGAAGCGGTAGGTGTTGAACTGTTGCCTAATGCGGTTCTTCTTGTCTGCGTGCAGGAGAGCCCGCTTGGGTTCGACACGGTTCCTGTCCGGCCGCTACAGCGCGTTCAGCGGCGCCGGAACTCCTGCTCGAGGCGGAGCTTGGAGACCTGCACGATGGTGGGCCGGCCATGGGGGCAGCGGTGTGGCTCTGCCGTCTCGGCCAGCTGCTTGATGATGGCCTGCATCTCTTCCGTGCCCAGGGCGTCGCCGGCTCGCACGGCCGAATGGCAGGCTATGGTGGCAGCGATGGCTTGTTCGGGTGGGTTGATGATCTGGTCGGCTGCGAATTCGTCCAGCAGGCGCTGCAGGGTGTGTGCCGGGTTGGGGCAATGCGGTGCCGTCAGCGACGCCGGCAGCGCGTTGATCTGCCAGGATAGGTTGTTTAGGGGCTGTAGTTTGAAGCCGTGCTGTTCGATGAGGTCCAGATGTTGGATAAGGGTTTCGTGTTGGAACTCGTCGAGGTCGGCGTGGTCGGGGAGCATGAGGCTCTGTGAATGCGCTGGCTGTTTGACGCGCTGGGCAATTATTCGGTCGAAGATGACCCGTTCGTGAGCGGCGTGCTGGTCGAGGACGTACATGCCGTCTGGCCCGTCAGCCAGGATGAAGGTGAGCTGTGCCTGGCCGATCAGGCGCAGTTGAGGGATGGTTTCCCGAAGGTTGTGCCCAGCCTGCAGGTCGGTGGTGACGAACGGGTTTTCGACCGGCTGCGTGGTGCGCCTGGTGCCGTCCGGTCTGGTCACCGGTGCGCTGGTACTGGATCTCTCCGGCGTGGGGCTTGGCTGTGCCGCTTCGTCATCCGTGGGACGGCGTGGATTGAGTTCTTGGTTGGTCCTCGCGTTGTCGGGCGTTGGGGTGTGGTATCCGCGATGTCTGCTGGCTCCGAAAGGGCGGCTGGCTGGCTGGTGGATGGCGCCGTGGGCGGAGAGGGTCTCACGGACGGCGCGTTGGATGGCGGTGAAGATCTTCGACTCGTGGCGGAACCTGACCTCCTGCTTGGTCGGGTGGGCGTTCACGTCTACCATCTCGGTGGGGACCAGTAGGTGTATGACGGCGATCGGCCGTCGGCCCATGGGTAGAGAGTTGCTGTAGCCTTGCTCGATGGCGTAGGCCAGGTTGCTGTCCTGGATCCAGCGGCCGTTGACGGTAACGGAGATGTCGTTTCTGTTGGACCGGTGCAGGTCGGTGTTGCCGACGTAGCCGGAGACGTTGACGTCTTCGGTTTCGAGGAGGACGGGTAGCATCTTGGTGGCCGTGTCGTGGCCCATGATGCTAAGGATGGTCTCGCTGAGTCTGCCGGTGCCGTTGGTGCGGAAGGTTTCGTTGCCGTCGTTCGTGAACTGGAACCGGATGCCCGGGTACGCCATTGCGTAGCGTGCGACGACGCGCTGCACCTGGGTGGCCTCGGTCGGCTTGGTTTTGAGGAACTTGAGCCTGGCGGGCTGGTTGCCGAAGATGTCCTCGACGGTGATGCTGGTGCCGACGGCGGCGCCGGTGGGTTGTGGCGGGTATTCGGGCTCGCCGTATCGGATGCGATATTGGGTGGCGGCTTCGGCCTCAGCGGTGCAGGTAACGCAGCTCAGGACGGAAACGGCGGCGATGGAGGGGAGCGCCTCGCCTCGGAAGCCGAGGGTGGTGATGTTGCGCAGGTCGGCGGCGGTGCGGAGCTTCGATGTGGCGTGCCTCGAGAAGGCGGTCATTACTTGGTCGGCGGGTATCCCGGAGCCGTTGTCCTGTACGCGGATGGATTTGGTGCCACCTTGTGCTATCGAGACGTTGACCTGGGATGCGCCGGCGTCGATGGCGTTTTCGACCAGCTCCTTGACGACAGAGGCGGGTCGTTCGACGACTTCGCCGGCGGCGATTTGCGCGGCGACGATGGTGGGCAGTACTTGGATGTCCATGTTGTTCACGAGGTCGGTGTAGGTGGGGAAAATCCTGGGCCACGGAGAGGGGTTCGGATGTTGCCGGCGTCGATTCGGTCACCAGGCGGGTTGGAGACTGCCCGGGCGCTGGAACGTGTGGGTCTGGCCGGCGGCTAGGATGGCCGTTGGGGGTCGAAAAACGACGTCTGGCGTAGGTGAGTGGGTTGGAACGACTGATTGGTCGGAAGGAAGGTCAGAAAGGGCTGAGACGTCGTTTATGGACAGCCGAAGGGTCTGACGTCCTGGGCAGGGTGCCGTGGTGGGGACGATGTCTGGAAAGGTGGAGGTGATGGGTGTTCTACGTGAGAACTTTCCGAATGCTGAAAAACGTGAAAGAACCCCGCGGTGACATAGGACCCGCTGGTGTCTGACCACCGCCCTACCCACCTCCCAAAAGTCCCCCCGTACCCGCATATATCCTGTTATGGGATGTCGCACCTGGGGGCGGCGGGCCTTGCGGGCCGGATGTCCAGTTCGTTTGAAAGCAGGCCGCGGGTGAGGGTGGATCCGATCTGGGAAGCGTCGATGGCGTGCTGGCGGGTCTGGTCGGGATGCTCGCCGTAGAGTATGCGAGCGTGGTAGAGGAAGGAATAACTGGATTTAACAGGCAGGAGCTTGCTGGTCCATGGTGAGCGGGCGTAGATGTGGTTGGTCGGTGCTATGGTGGCTATCTGGCAAGGTCGGTGACGTCGGGTGCTGTGGCAGTTAGGCGAAAGCGGGGGATTGGCGTGCTTCGGTTACCCGCCGTGTGTGGAACCAGGGGTTTCGAGTGTTTCTTCGATCTCCGCGAGGCGAGTGTAGGCTTCGGCGACCCGTTGGGTGAGTTTAGAGATTTCCTTGGGACCAAGGTTCTTGCTGAAAGCTTCCTGGCGGCGGCGGTTGCGGGTTTCCGCTATGCGTTCGGCGCAGGTTGGGCAGGTGATGCGGGTCAACGGGGTCCTGTCGTCGTAGTCGTCGTGGATGAATCCGTCTTCTGCTGGGCAGATGACTTCGATTGTGTAGGTGTTGCCGTCGATGGCCAGCATGGAACTCGGGTACTGCATCAGCCAGTTGCGGAGGGCGTGTTCGTCCGGTGGGCAGGTGAGGACGATGCGTTCGCCGTTGTTCTTGAGGACGGCATCTTCGGCGGCGCGCAGGGTGCGGCGGTAGTACTCTTCGCCGATGGGTCCTACCCAGGTCATTTCCCATGTGCCGGTGGTGTCGGTTTCTCGGAGCTCGATCAGTGGACCGGTTTGGCCGACTTTGATGGTCAGATTGTTTGTTGTGTCGGGCATCGGAAGGTTGCTCCACATGGCGTTGTGACGGTATCGGTGGCTCGTCCGCGAAGAGTACCATTTGGAGCCGTCCCGCTGGTGCGGCCTCTCTGGGGAATTGGTGAAGCCGTGCCACTTTTTGCCGCGGCGAAAACGCTCGGGGATTTCAGAACGAGGGCCGTGCCGGCATCCGTTGGCGGCGTTGCTGGCCACCGCGATGGATCTCGAGGTCATGGTGCAGGTGGATTGCGCGGCCGGATGTGGGCACCGGCTGTATAGCGACCGGGGACCGGTGGAGTGTCCCTGCCACTGGCCGCCGGCGGGTGGGCGTGTCTTGTTTACTTGGCGCCCTCTATATTTTGACCGTCATCGGGGAAGCCAGCATTTTCCGCGTGGCGTCCAGCAGCTTGGCGGGGGACCTTGCCTCCACGTTGACGTACTCGGGGGCGGCGTCGATTGCGAAGTAGTCTTCCCCGCGGCCGGCTGAGATGCGCAGCTTGAATTGGCCGGTGTCGGTGTGGGGTATGTCCTTGAGGTGAAACACGAGGAACGGGTTCCGGCCGTCGATTACGGCCCGCACGGATAGGGCCATTTGAGCGCCTTGGCGCTTCATGTGCGTGTTGATGACGTCGAGCAGGGGGCCTACCTCGTTTTTCAGCAGGGTGTCCATCTGGGTGATCTTGCCTTGATGGCCCGCTAGTACTACAGTCGCGCTTGAACTTGGTAGCATAGGCCCATGAATACAGGTGAGAGGGGAGGGGTTGGAAATGGGTCAGACATTGCTGGAGCGAGAGGACGTGCTGGAGGAAGCGCTGGATTGGGAGGCTGGGCTCCAGGAGTTGCACGGGCGTATCGCCCATCGTTTCAGCCGCAGCGAGTCTCGCCAGCGGGTTCTGGCATACCTGCAAGGGTTGCTGGGGTCGGTGGAGCGCAAGAACGGGTGGCAGTTGGCGGAATATGCTGGGGACGCGACGCCCGATGGGGTGCAGCGGTTGCTGGCGGTATACCAGTGGGACGCTGATGAGGTGCGGGACGACCTGCGGGGGTACGTGGTGGAGCATCTGGGCGATGCTGGCGGGGTGCTGGTGGTGGACGAGACGGGGTTTCTGAAGAAGGGGAGGAGGTCGGTGGGGGTGAAGCGGCAGTACAGCGGGACGGCGGGGAAGGTGGAGAACTGTCAGATCGGAGTGTTCCTGGCCTATGGCAGCCGCCACGGCGCGGCCTTTCTGGATCGGGAGCTGTATCTGCCCCAGGAGTGGGCGGCGGACGGGGCGCGGCGACGGGAAGCCGGTGTGCCCCAGGACGTGGTCTTTCATACCAAAGCGCAACTGGCCCAACAGATGATCACCCGCGCGGTGGCGGCTGGGGTGCCCTTTGCCTGGGTAACTGGGGATACGGTGTACGGCAATGACCGGAAACTGCGGCGGTGGCTGGAGGAACAGGGCCGGCCCTACGTGCTGGCGGTGAAGAGCAATGAGCCGCTGTGGGCGGACAGGGAGGGTGGCGCGGCGCAGGTGGCGGCCCGTGAACTGGCCCAGCAGATACCCGATGACCGGTGGCAACCTCTGAGCGCTGGTGATGGCAGCAAGGGGCCGCGCCTCTACGATTGGGGTTGGGTGCCGATAGGGCCCGGGTCGGAGCCGGACCAAGGGCATTGGCTGCTGGTGCGTCGCAGCATCGCCGATCCTGAGGACCTGGCCTACTACGCCTGTTTTGGTACGGGAGAGGCATCGCTGTCGGAACTGGTGCGCGTGGCGGGCACCCGGTGGATCATCGAAGACGCCTTCAAGGAGGCCAAGCAGGAGGTGGGGCTGGACGAGTACGAGGTGCGTCTGTGGGTCGGCTGGTACCGGCACATCACCCTGGCCCTGCTGGCCCACGCCTTTCTGGCGGTAATCCGGTCCTACGCCGCCGGTGGCGACGGTAAAAGGGGGATATGTCCCCGGGAGAACTCATCCCGCTGACCGTGCCCGAGGTGAGACGGTTGTTATGCCGGCTGCTGTGGTTGCCCCGTGGCAGTCCTGCCCTGTCCATCCACTGGTCGGGATGGAGACGGCGGCACCAGGCCCGAGCCATGCAGTGTCACTACCGAAGACGCCTTCAGAAACCTTCATCGCAAGCGCGACTGTAGTACTAGACCGCACCGTGTGGCGGCCTCGTCTGAAAGGACCCAGTAACCTGCCGACCTACGGCTACGGAATGTCGAAAAACGCCGAATGGGAAAACGTTGCCGGCACCTGCTGGATGTACTGGTCCGAGCCGTTGAACCAAGCCAACGCCGGCCAGCGCAACCTCCAGTACGAGGCAGAATGCCTCCGCCAAGCAACAGCGAGAGCTGACTCTCAATGGGACAAACTGGCCAGCGACGCTGTGCGTAACTCCCACCACGCAGCATACGAGATCCCGAACCAGTACGTGCGAGTCCTGAAATGGCTCGACACCCCAGTACAGCAACTGCTGAACATGGACGAACCGCCCCACGGACTCCTGCGACGTATCAGCGACAGGGAATACGCCTACGACCAAAACATTCCGTCCCAAGAGCAAGTCGCCCGATTAGCCGAACAGCTAGGAACGGAGTTCAACACCGACTGGTGGAACCTCGTCGGCGCAACCCTCGGCCACCGTAACGGCCCAATCCGCGAATGCCAGATCTACTACCCGCAGCTCTACTACGGCTACTGGGTACCCTTCGCCGAACACTACGACGAGCCGCCCGAGCAACTGTCCGACGAGGAACTCGCCGAAGTGGAACGCCTCCGTGAAGGACCTCTCTACCTACCAAGGCCATGACCAAAAGCCAGCACAATACAGAGTCCTTACGGCGGCGCACCGACATCAGGCCGTGGCACTAAATATCCAGACACTGCCACAATGCAACCGTCGATGAACAACGGCGACGCCGGCCGCCACCGACGACGGGGCGGCCGGTTTCGTTACCGGCACCAGAGGCCGCGAATTTCGTCCACAGGGCCACCTGGGCGGCCTCGGACACCACCTGTAGGTAAATTCCACCACTGGATCGTTCCGACGGTCTCCACGGACACACCAGGCCACCCCAATGGGGTAGTCAGCTTTTTGCCGGCCGCGCCTTGCTCAGCACTCCATGAGGACCCATGGACATCCAGATACCTCAGCCTACCGTCGCAGCGCAAATAGCCGCTGGCGAAGTCGTCGAACGCCCCGCCTCCGTCGTCAAGGAACTCGTCGAAAACGCCAACTAACGCCGGCACCACCCAGATCACGGTGTCCATCGAGCAGGGCGGCACCAGATCCATCAGGGTACAAGACAACGGCTCCGGCATCCCAGCCGAGCAGGTCGTGACCCGCATTCGCTCGGCACGCGACTTCGAATCTGCGTACCGCCGACGACCTGCGGAACATCGACACCCTCGGCTTTCGCGGCGAAGCCCTACCCTCGATTGCCGCCGTCTCCATCTTGACCTGCGTGACCTGCACCTCCGATGCCGCCATGCTCCACCGCATCAGGTACGGCGAACCCGAGGAACAGCCATGACCAACTGGCACCGCCATTGGGACCAACATCACGGTCGAGAACCTCTTCGGCAACCAGCCTGCAAGGCTCAAGTTCCTGCGCACGAAGCCCACCGAAGGTGGCCAAGTACAGCACGTCGTCGCTCGCTACGCCATGGCCTACCCAAACGTCAGGTTCACGTACAGCAACGATGGCAACGAAACCTTCCGCACCTACGGCACCGCCCGGACCATTCGATGAAACTGCAGACAGCGAGCCAAAGATAAACTGGGAAGAATCGGCTATCGGCCCCGAGCCTGTGTGGGCCGCTCTACCGGGATGTTCGTCATATGGACGATGGCAGACCCCAGGTCGTCAGGATCCATGTATCGCACAGAGGCTTGTTGGCCTTTTTTTATGGTGCCCGGCGGCAGCCGCTTGTTGAGGTACCGATCTATTAGCTCCTGCCGGGCGTTGGGTCCAACGAATCCCCAATTCTTAGGTAACTCCGGAAATTTGGGGAAATTCCCGAGGGTCCCCGGCAACCACCGTTCCGGTTCGAATACCCCCACTATCAGGTCCTGAACACGGGCGAGTACCAGCGGGTACTTGCGAGCTCTGTTGATGGAGATTTTCCAAACACCACGGGCGCCTTCGTAGGGGCCGTGCGTACGCCAGCTTTTGCCGATGGAGATTAGGATGAATGGATCCTGGAGCTTGCAGTAAGGCGCCGCGTACTGGTTGATGACATCTTGAGTATGGCGCACTCCTCTGTCTTTGGAACCCTTGCCCAGTTGCAGGTTGGTCAGCCCAGGGTAGGCGTCGATCAAGGCGGCCTCAACTTCCGTCGCGACATGGTTCGTTAGACCATGACGATGGATAACATGGATCACCTGATGACCGTAGGTGAGGATTTCGCTAATCCGCTCTTGCTTGGGCCCGGCAGCATACTCGGATTCCGGTTCGAAATTCCCCTTGGCATGTTCGAAAACGCGGTCGTCTTTCCCCTTGCCGACGTAGAAAGTCTCTCCATTCCGTGGGTCAATCAGGCGGTAAACGTAGTAACCCAATTCGTCGTGAATCGACGAGGGAAAAGCATTGTGGGCGGTGGTCATCTTGCTACTACCTGCGCTGTCTTTGGGTCATTATATAGCTGTTCGTGTTTTGGAAGGGTGACCATGCCTGCGCTTGTCAGCGCCAGCCGGCTGGTTGACATGGTGAGCATCGCCACCGAAGCCGACTTCGAACTCGACGAGACCCTGACCGCCGACGCCCCAGGTTTTGGCGATGGAAACGGCATCGACACCACCACATAGGGACACCAGTGGAAGCACGCCGACTGCGCGATGCCGGCAGACGACGGTGACATCGACGGCGGCCACTGCGTGTGTGACATGATCGACACCTTGAGTGACTTCGACCGCTACCTATTGGTCGGCGTACCTCCGGAACGCCTAGACGACTTTCGCATCGGCAAGGTTGATCTCCGCACCCTGCCCCTGGAAACTCCCGACGGGGAATGGTTCATCACCGGAGCCGACGGGATACCCACTCCCGTTGGTGTCCTAGCAGCGGTCCCTAGCGGAAACCGAATACCTGATCTCCTGAGAGTCGAAACCGACTGAGCCGCCGCAAACGGGAAACTCCACGTATCCAGAACGCCACCAGCGGTTAGCGCGCTGAATGGATTGCGGAACGGGACCCAAACAAGCACAATATCCCTTGAGTAGCGGTGCAGGCAATGGACAAGCCAAACGCGTCAACAGTTCTGACCGTTGGACGAAGACTGATCGCGGACGCGCGTCATGCGACGCCTGAGGTCCAATGCCGCGTCCCAATTCTTGACGTGACCGTACGGGAACAAGAAAACTCGTCAGCCCAGTCATCCCGAAAAAGCGCGACGATTGTGTCGACGCCCGGCGCCGGAACTGAGCCCCTCCTTATGCTCGCCATCACGACGCGTTCTGGCAGGCGCCGCTGGAGGAACCTGTCCCGCCGGCCGACGCCTGCACAAGTCGGGACGTCAGGCCGCGACCCAGAGCACTGCAAGGAGCGCCGCAGCCACTACGGCAACGCCTAAGCTTGGAGCACCCGGTTTCACGGCGGTAGTCCCGATGACGACGAGACAAAGTGCCGCCAAAACCCACGACATGATGATGTCGCTCCCGAGAGAGTCTCGCTAAACCGGGTGGCCTTGACCCGGGCCTACGCTTGACCCCAGAAGCAGCCCGTTGGCATCATTGCAACGGCTTGGTACAGCCTCTGGGAGTCCCCGGTTCCAGCGGGGATGACCGCAAGAGCCTCGTCGAAATCTCCGACGGGGCTTTTTGCGGCCTGCTCGACTCTAGCCGAACGGCAACGAGGCGGCAATCGGTAGCCACGGTCGCAAAAACCAATCCACCGGTATCAGCGAACGCCGTCTCCGGCACTTGTCTACCCGGCGGGAAGAGCACTTGTGGGCGCCGTTGCATCCACGGACACAGGCGACGCCACGCTGATTTCTTCCGCTGCACTTTGGGGCCCCGTTTCCGTACCAACTAAGCACATTCCCACAGGGAGGTGCTTCAAGGCACCGACAGAACCACCAAAACCTCTCGAATCTGGCGGCCAGTCAGCTCGTCACGCCATGACGCCGAACCCAGCGAACAGCTACGAAGATGCAAAGGTCAACGAACACACCTAACCAACCGAACACCCACAAGGAGAAAACCCCCTTGAGCACAGCAACCATCGAAAAGAACGATGTCCACAACTACCGGACGGCCGATATGTCGGACGCCCTGGGCCACGGCGTGCACAGCGCCATCGACAGCCTGGAAACCGCCCGTTCCATGGCACACGCCCTAGCCGAAGCCCTTCCGGACGACCCGGACGGCAAAGTCGACCCGGACAAGGTCCGTGAACTCACGAACCGCACCATCGACACCTGGCGGGAAGTCAAGATGCTGACCGCCAATGGAGAGGCAGCCCAGGAGCCGTTCATGGAGCAGATCGACCTGGAGGTCATGGGTCTCACCTTCGAGGCCGACGATCCCGAACGGCTCGAGAAGACCGCCGCGTCGGCCGTCGAAGCGGCTGGCAAGCTGCTCACATTCCACGGGCAAGCGCTGCTGAACAGCCGACCGGATGCCACCCGGTAGCATCGCCGCGTCAGGAGCAACAGCAAGCCCAACCTCAACACACCACACGTTGACCTTGCCGAAGAAGCCGCCATTCTGGGCGGCGGCTTCAACTCAAATACCGGTTCCAGGCGCCCTGCCAGTCCGTCGGAGCCGCGAAGGCCGCTCTGGTGCAACCTTGAACGCACCCGGGCAACCTAGAACCGGCGCACCCAACCAGAGTCTCGGCGCTAAACTGCATAAGCACGGTCCATCACTGCGGACCACGCCCCGCGTTCTCTGGTCGCCAGTGCGTCCACGGAACGCGGGGCGGATTTTATTATCCGGCCCACCCAATGCGAGCACCGCCGTGGCGCTGCCACCACGAGCCAAGCGAATCTCCGCAGATACGCTGAGAAACTCCGCCCGCTCCGAAGAACAAACAGCATCGCGGAACCACGCCTTGACGCCGCCGTGCGCCGGTGGACGCCATCACAGCTACCCAGTGAAAGACAAGGAGAACGGCACATGGCCGGCTACAACCACCGCCGCGGCATGAGCAACAACGCCCTTAAAGCCTACCGACGCAACCTCAAACCCATCAGCCGGTTCACCGCCCAGGACCTGCGGCACGCCAACATCGAAATCTCGCTGGCCTTTGCCAGGTGGCTGGCCAAGGAAAAGCTCTGGTCCCCCTCCGACTGGCACCACTCGTCGAAATACTACAACAAGGTCAACTTCTATAACCTGAAAAACCTACGCCGGCTGGTACGTCACCTGAACAATGAGGGACGACTGGAGGAACTGCGCCGACGCTACTTGGACGACCTCAGATCACGCCGAGACGACTCCCGTGACCGCCGGGTCACGGTCCGTGGCAAGTACGCCAGATGGGAAAGCACTGGCCGCCACCGGCACATCGCCGAATGGGTACCGTTCAAGGGCACTCGTGACGGCAACGGCTGGATCCACCTCCCGGACGGCACGCGGAAAAAGGCCAGCTCGAAGTGGGTCAAATACCGGAAAGTCAGACCCAATCGCAACGCCCGCCAGCGACGCAACGCAAAGAAACCCAACGAGACGTGAAGCAACCGTCGACGGAACGTCCAACTCGTGACGCCGGGCGCTTTCTCCAGAGGCGATTTCGCTACTCAGATTCGAACATCATCGTGAAGGCCACGCCAGCATCATTGCCAAGGCAAGCTGCAGTTGCTGACCTGCAAAAACAGCATCTTGTTGTCCCGTTGTGATAGGGCAAATGCCCCCTCACCAATAGGGCATTTGGTAATTATCACCGGCAAGGGAATAGGGGATGCTATGTGATGGAAATATGTGTCAGTAACCCCTGCTGCGGCGCGGCGGCGGCTGGGCCTCCGGTGCGCGGCCAGCGGTCATTGGCGCTATTGCTTCCAGCACGGCTGCGCGGTAGCGACAACGCGATCAGCAGCAACAACCAGGTTGACGGCAATCACATCAGTTGACGGGGAGTAACCCTGTGACGGAGCGTAACCCGTTATTTGTACCGGCGGGAGAAAGCCCACGGGAAATCAGCTCCCACCGCTGCTCTTCATGATGCTGCCGAAAAATAGCATTCCACTCAGTCTCACCAACACTCCACCGAATTCCACCCGGAGCAAGTCAATGTCTTTGTACCCCGTTATCAACCGACACCGCTTTGTCGCATTGGCGCTGGCCGCCATCATGGCAGTCGCCGTAACGTTCCTGCTGGCGGCCCCGTGGCCGGCGTCGGGGCAAAACCCTGCCGACCAGGAAGTACCGGCCAGGCCCACCGGCCTCACCGGAACAGTCTCGCCTGATGACGTGTCCCTGTCCTGGGACGATCCGGGCGACGGCTCCATCACCGGCTACCAGGTGCTGCGGCGCAATCCGGCGGTGGACGCCAAGGGAGTGTTCCACACGGTCGTGGACGACACCGGCAGTTCCGGCACATCCTACGTGGATACCACGGTGGCCGCGGCAACCAGGTACTTCTACCGGGTGCTTGCCCGGAACGCGGCCGGCCTGAGCCCGAGGAGCGGTCTCTTCAGGGCGGACGTGCCGCCACCGGACCCGGACGCCACGCGGCCGGGCGCGACGGACCTGGGAGACGTCACGTCTCAGGAGGGCGTGATTCACCGGGACGGCAGCGTGAACGGCGCATCGGACCGTTTGGACTATTTCCGTTTCACGCTCACGGCGGCTCGAACGGTGGAGCTGGCGTTGCGCCGCCAGGACGCCAACGGCGACCTGTACCTGGAGGACGGGGACGGGAACGAACTGGCCAGCAGCGAAAACGGAGGCGATGCCAACGAGTCCATAGCGGAGAGGCTGGGCGCCGGCACGTATTACGTGAGGGTGGCAGCCCGGGCCGGGGGGAACAACAACTACCGGCTGCGGTACGGGACCTCTCCAGGGCCGGAGCAATCGACGCCGGAGAACAGCGCGGCCAGCGGGTCGCCGGCCATCACGGGAACGGCGCAGGTTCATGAGACCCTGAGCGCGGACACTGCCGGCATTGCGGACGCCAATGGTTTGAGCAATGTCGAATACGCCTACCGGTGGGTACGGACCTCCGGCGGCGTGGACACGGACATCGGGGATGCCACCGGCTCCAGCTACACGCTGGTACGGGGTGACCTCAGCCACACCATCAAGGTGCGGGTATCGTTCACCGATGACGACGGCTACTCGGAAACCCTCGCCAGCAGCCCCGCCGGCCCGGTGGTCAGGCCGCCCAACGTCGCCGCCACCGGCGCGCCCACCATCAGGGGCGTAGTCGCCGTGGGCAAGACCCTCAACGCCGACACGTCCGGAATAACCGACGATAACGGCCTCACCGGCGTATCTTTCACCCACCAGTGGGTGAAGAGAACCGGCGGCGCTGACGCCGACATAACAGGCGAGACCAGTTCGAGCTATACCATCAAGGCCAGCGACGCCGACTCGGCGTTCAAGGTGACCGTCGCCTTCACCGACGACGACGGCTACTCGGAGACCCTCACCAGCGCCCCAACGGAAGTCCTGGAGACCGAAGGGCAGAACGGTCAGGACAATGACGTCCAGCCGCGAGCCGCCCCGACCGACAGCCCCCAGAACCTGCGGGCCAACATCGTGTCCTACTCGGACGTAGACCTGGAGTGGGACGCACCGGACACCGGCATCACCCACATCAGGATTGTCAGGACGGGCGGAAACCTGCCCGACGATACCCTCGTTGAAGCGCTCTCGGTTAACAGAGAGTCCCGTGCCTTTGTCCGGTTGGAACCCGACACCGGCTACACCTTCACGGTGGAGTTCGGCTCCAGCGCCACCGAATTCGGACCGGCGGCCACCCTCAACGTCCGGACCCTGCCCATCCCGGCCCCGACCAACGTCAGGGTCGATTCTCAAAAGACGACGGTAGACAGGGTTCGGGTCACATTCAAATGGGACAACCCGGACGAGACCACCTTCCTGAAAACATCGGTCGCCGTATACGACGCGACCCTGCAGATTGAAGAGTACATTTTCAACAGCACCACCGATCTCCTTGCAAGCGCCCGGCTCAACCTTGACCCGGACACAACCCTCAACTTTGCCACCTGGTACCGCACGGTAGATGCAAACGGCATCTACCACGCGGGCCCCAAGGCATACGTGCAGTTCACCACCGCCAGGTTGCCGGAGGTCAGCATCTCCGACGCTTCGGTCGAAGAGGGCGGCACGCTCACCTTCACGTTGACCATCACCGATTTCGCCGACGGCCGTGAGGCAATAGTCAGTGTGTCGTCGCTGCCGACACTCGGCGACGATGAAAACGAGGACTATTCCTCTAATCCAGGGGGGAATACACATCCCTTCGCATTTGGCGAAACAACTAAAACGCTTGAGTTCACGACCGTCGATGACGACCTCTACGAGGGCGACGAAACCATCCAGGTTGAATTGAGCAACCCAACCGGCCTCATCATCGGGCGGGGCACCGCCACCGGCACCATCATCGACAACGACCCCCTGCCGCTGCTGTCGCCCTTGGATTCAGAGATAGCGGAAGACGACCCGAGACCTGTCTGCATCGAATCCGAGCCGGCAGCGGAGCAACCATTCGACGTGGCGCTCCGCTACTCCGGCACCGCCACCCCAGGGGCCGACTACACCGGGGTGAATACCCTGACGCTGGCGGGCGGGAAAAAAACCCACTGCCATATCACGATCATCGACGACAACATCTACGAGGGCGACGAGACCATAATTTACACCCTCCAGGAGGACCCGGGCAGCTACCGGGTTGACCCTGACGGCAAAACCGCCACGATCACCATCCGGGAGAACGACCCGGTCCCCAGCCTGACGGTGACGGCCTTCCCCCCACGCGCGGGGATAAATAGTCCGGCGGCGGGATGACCCGACTGATAGGATGCCCCGCTGCCCCAACGTTCCACACGATATGCATACGCCCCCTCCGACAGGCTGGGAAGCGCCTCGCAGCCCACAAAGCCTGGGGGTTTGCCACCAGAGCATCTGAATTGGCGTTACAGCCCGTTTTTCGCTCCCCAACCACCCACAGGCAAGAAGCGCAAACCAACGCGATGTAAGCCTCCACTGAACCGGCTCCCGAGGGACAGACATCTGCCTGTCCCTTTTTGCTTCCAACCCGAACAACCAGGAGACGAGATGGCAACACCCTATATCATGCCCCTGGGATTCATCTACCGACCCACAGAGGACGGCGCGATCATCACACTCACCGACCCCAGGGATTCCCTGGGCCTCAAGCTTGCCACTCCAGTGACCATCTGGCGGTACAGCCAAGGACAACTCGCAACAGCCAAAATCCGCGGACAGGTAACCGCAGTAGGTTACATGACGGCCACTTTCAAAACCGTCGAGTCCCGGATTGATCCAAGATGGCCAACAAGCCGCCAACTCTTGCGCCCGAAAACGCCCGTGTACCTGAACTCTGAACAGTTACATTGCTCGTTCCAGCGCACCCGGAATAAAACCGCACCCCGGTCTCCCACAGGGCGCGGTTGTCGTTTGGTGGTGTGGAGTAAGGCTCGGTGCTGTCCGGTACTGGGAATTTGTCCAGCAAATGTCCAGCAAAATAGCCTGAATTCGTCCGATACCCCGCTTATTGATACCGCTCCAAGTATGGCTACCACCGTAATTGATATAGTGGAGCCGATGAAGGGATTTGATCCCCGGTCCCCGCTCCGGCCAGATCATGGCCTAATCGGATTGTAGCATAGGGCCGGCTGCAGCCGGAATACGGCTATTCGTTGGCTCGGAAGAAGTCCTCCGGTCCCTCAAATACGGGCGCGTCAAAATCCACCAACGACGCAATGTGCTCCATCAGGCGCACATCGTCGCCGATCCCCGGCCACGGTCTCCCGTCCGCGACTTTCAACTGCATAATCAGGTAGCCGACGCAATGCTGCGAACCTTCCGCGAACACGAAACCGTCGTTGCCGCGGTCGCGGTTGTTAGCCTCCCGGTAATCTGCCGTCGTGTGGCATGGAAAGCCAAAGAGATACGCGGACGCCTCGATCTCCTGCGCCCGCTCCCTGGTCGCAAAACGGATCGCGGTATCGTCGGTTCGGAATGGACAGTGCGTACATGGTCGTTTCATATCATGGCGGCGCAAGGTCATATCTTTACCCCCTTACTTGTTTGGTCCGTTTGCATCGCCCTGGCGAACGCTTCCGCCGTTTCCCGCTGCCAACCTGGGATACTGTGACCATAGATGTCCAGAGTCATAGCCACGCTGGAATGGCCCAGGCGCTGCGACACTACCACGACGTTTTGATGCTGTTGCAGCGCGACCGTAGCGTGAAAATGCCGGAGACTGTGAAAGGTGATCGTTTCGTGGCCGGCCATCTGCCCCAGGCGTTTCAGCTCCCGGTGCAGGTGGCTTATCGCCATCATCGGACGGCGACGGCCGGGGAATACGTGTACGCCAGGGCCGTCCGCCGGTTGGCCCGCCTGGACTTGCAGATCCCGATGTTGCCGCAGCACGTCGGCCGTTTCGTCGTCAAGGTCGATGGTGCGGTGGGAATGTCGGGATTTCGGCTCCGTGAGCATCAATCCCTGGGTGCGAGTTTTCACCGCTGCCTCGATGACGGTCAAATAACCGGCGTCGAGGTTGACGTTCTCCCACCGGAGCGCCAGGGCTTCCCCTCGGCGCATTCCGGTGTAGATCAGCAGGCGAAGGAACGGGTAAAGGTAATGGTTTTCCTCGCGGGCCAGGCGCAGCAGCTCCTGTACCGCAGCGACCGGAGGCGGCACCACGGGTCGGCGGCGTATCACGGGCGGCGCGACTGACGCCACCGGGTTGCTGTTGGTCAATCCCCGGCGGATTGCCTCTTTGTAGGCCGATGACAGGACGGTGTGGACGTTCCGCACGGTGCTTTCCGACAACCCCGAGCGCAGCAACTCCGATTGCATCGCGTCTATCTCCCTGGGCGTCAGTTCCACCATATTCACGTCTCCCAAGTGTGGGACGATCTGCAGCCTGATTATGCCCTCGTAGCGTTCCTGGGTGTTGAGCTTTCGTTGGCGCCCAATCTTGTCGTTGAGCCACTGGTTGAGCCAGTCTTTCACCAGAATAGTCTCAGGGTCGCATTGGCCCATCGGAGTCCCTCCCATGCAACCCGAAGGGGCGGTGCTACAATAAGCACAATCGCCCCCCTTCGGGGTCGGTGAACCTTGTTGCCGTCGGTCTTTGGTGTCCTAGCCAGCCCGGCGGTAACAAGTTAGGAAGCAGCCCGCAGGTTTAGCGCCTGCGGGCTGTTTCGGTTTGTATCCGTCAGCCTTCCGTTACGTCTTGCCTCAATTGTCCCCCATTAGTCACAATCGAAGCCCCTATCCACGGAGGCCGTGAAAATACGACGGCCCGCCGGGTTTTAAGCCGGCGGGCCGTCGTATTTTGGGCCTGCTCAGATTACGGGGTGTTCGCGCCGAGGTCTCCTAGCCATGATCTTACGTCCTAGCAGCTTGATGCAGCTTGATGATCGGGCGGTATTCTATCGTCATGGGAATATGTCAACGGCGGGTAGTATATCCGAGCATGGGATAATTTTGTCAATGAAAATGCTTGTCGATTGGTATAATATCCAGACCTTCAAGGTTGCCGATGGGCAGCTACAGAGCAATCCACCGATAGGAGTGAGCATAGTGCAGGATGCAGACCGGGGATCGTTGCTTACGCGGTTCCTCGACGTGGCTGAGTTTCTAAATCGGCAGTTTTACGCTGGCCTATTGGAAACATTGGGCGGGGTGGACTTGACCATCCAGCAGGTCAAAATACTGGCGCTGTTGCAGGCTCGGGGATCCCTTTGCATGAGCGAGATCGCTGACCTAATGGGCCGGACCCTTTCGCCCACGACTTCCATCGTTGAGCGGTTGGTGGAAAAGGGTCTTACCGTTAGGGAGTCGGACCCCACCGACCGCCGGCTGGTGATCTGCGTTCTCACCGACGAAGGCAGGAGTGAGCTAACGCGATTTTTCCACATCAGCGTAGAACGGCTGGAAGCGGTGGCGGGCATGATGGATAACGACCAACTGGCGGCGGCCACAAACGGGTTGGAAGCGATACGAAACGCGGAGATCGCGATAGAGCAGGCGATGGGCGTCCAGACGCCGGACGGCACGACGTAGCCCTACGGTCCCAAGCACGACCCTTCGCGTGAGAGGTGAATTACCAGTGTTATTGAACCTGATAACTGAGTGCGTATGGAATTTCCGCTGGAAGGTGATGCGATTCTGGCTGAAACTCTACGCCGCCGATTACCACCGAGACCTAGAGCGCCAGGGCTTGTCCTGGACCCTCGAATTGATCGACGAGGATGAGGAGCTGCTAGGCATGACCTTCAATCACACCCTGGTCAAGGCCGGTTGCATCGCCTACGCCGAGGACCGGGGCCTTGTGGCCAGGCCATACGACCCCAGGAGCGCGACGTGGACATCAAGCAACAACGCAACGAAATAGCTGACCGGATAACCCAGGCGTTCGCGGCCCTGCCGGCCGTGCAAGAGCTGATACCGGAAGGGCAGGCACTCCACGTCAAGGCAGTTTGGGACCCAGCGGATAAGGACGTGAGCGACAAACTGCTGCCCTACGCATTGTTGTTTGAGATCAAACCGCTCGATGACATTCCCGCCGACGCGGTAGATCTGCCGGGCGGCGAACTCCCATAGGAGCACGATCACCCTATGCACAAGTCGCCGGAGTTCCGCGTCGACACAGACGCCAACCAGTTTCGTGAAATGTGCTGGGCCTGCGGCACAGCCCGCGCGGTCCTGGTAGTTGAGAAAGACGACGAAATCGAGGTTGTCGGCGGTATCTGGTGCTGGTTATGCAGTCGGGCTATCCACCAAGACTGCCTTTCGCGGGACAACCCTGCAACGCGGGGTTGTCGGAACCAAGACTGCCCCCTGTTTCCGCCCACCTGAGAAAGTAGCGCCGCTCAAAGTCGGTGAACGGAGCGGGGCGCAGAGAATTTAGTAAGACCTTGCAGCCGCCCGACCCGCCGAGACGGAGAGGATCCCGGCGCTAGGGCGTTTCCTTGGAAACGGTGCGAAAAAAGCAGCCAAATAGGGAGCTGTTTGATGAATGGTCGAGACACGAAAATGTGCGGCGGAGAAAGGCGAGACTGCGGATTGCCTCACCTTTGGATACATCGAGGACGCGCCACCCACACGCTGAGAAAGTTATGGGGCATCGTTTTGGCAGCCCTGGTCGTCGCCCTGGTTCTTGAGGCAACTCTCTCCACCCCTACGAGCGAGTCCCGTACGGTTAGTGCTTATGCAGGCGTGTCCGGCCCGCAAGCGGTACAAGACGCAACAGAGCCAGAGCGGCGCAGGGGGATTGGAAGCTTGATTTTGTGGCCGTTCATTTGGCTGCACAACAACGTCGCCGGATTCTGGTGGTGGGTGCTGGGTGGTGTTTCAGGTGGGATCAGCGCAACGACGACGTTCACAGCCGCGTTTGGTTTTATCACCGACAGAGTACGAAAGCCAACGCGCCCTGACGGGCAGACCGTCCATTTGCTGGTTACGGAAATTGAAGGCGACCACTCCCCGGACGTGGAGATGGGACAGGGCCATGTTCGCCACTATGCGCATTGTGAGTCCCAGGAATTTCAGGCTCACAGGTTGTCTACCTACATCACGAGACAAACTGCTCATGCAACCGACGACTGTACCGAGAATCGAGCCGTGGATATTACGCCTAAAGGCCGCGATGTCACGTGTGTTCCCTGTGGAGCCCGCGAAGGCGGTCGAGGTCTGCGGACAAGCGCAGGCGACGTCTTTGGATGGCTGGCGTGGGCAGCGTTGGTTGGTGGCCTCGGTTGCCTGGCTTGGTTCGCGACCCAAAGGGCTTTGGCCGCCTAACGAAATCAGGCATTTTCTTATGCAGGGAGGTTCCCAATGGCGCTCATCGGATTATTCGCACAACTCATCCTGATAATCCTCATCATCAACGCCGCGTCCAACCGACCGAACAGCACGGCAGGCCAGCGATGGGGAATAGGCATCGTGGTCGTGGTGCTGACCAAAGCCGTCAGTTTCGGTTTGGGCTTTGCAGTTCTCGCGGCCCTTCCCGCCGTGGGTGTTACTGTCAACGAAAGCAATATCGTTGGCATATCGCTGCTGGCCGACATAGCGCTCGGCATCATCGCCGTTATTGCCGGCTATGTCATCGCAAAAGCAGCGTATGACCGGATTTGCGGCCCCAAAGCGCCCGATACGTCAACTACGGTATCTCCACCGTCGGAATAGAACATCCCCGCGCCACCATGACAAAATCTAGCAAAAGGGTATCTCTATGCAATCGAGAGAAAGGAGGTTCCAATGTCCAGGTTCGCCGTTACCGTTATGGTGCTGACACTGATCTTGGGGGGAATGGCCTGTGGACGGGGTGAGCCGGCAGTTACGCAAATCGCGGTTGCCTCCACGTCTGTACCGACGCCAACACCTATTGCCACGCCAACCTCGAATGCCCAACAGATTAGCAAAGCAAACCAAGAGTACCTCAAGGAGATTGGCGTGGAGGCGGTACTGACGCCAGAAGAGAAAACCGCCGCCATAGGTGTCAGCAATGACATGGCCCGCTACACGGACTGCTTCATGGAGCAAGTGGGGCAATCTCTGAACCGGCCCCGCGGCATGGTGTTCGCGTCCCTTCCTTATGTGTCCGAGGTCTATCCGGCCGGCTCCACTAGCACGGTTGACCTGCGACTGGACTACCAGCTCAAGTATCTCAACCGAGACACGTTAGGGCCGTTGATCATGCCCTGCATAATGGACGCATACGCGCATCACGGCGAGGTCAAACAAACGCAGGAGTACGAAATGCTCGAAGTAGCTAAGGCCGGAGCGATGGTCTACCAAATCGGGTTGCTATCGCCTGACATGGCCTATAATTGCCAAGAATGGACCAGGACGAATCGCGGAAACTATTTTAGCTTGCGCGCCGGCAGCGTGAAACGACGCGGCGAGTCTGCCGGCCCACGCTTCGATTACGCTTGGGGCAGAGCAAAGGAAACAATCAATTCCGTTTGCGCGTCCTGAGTGTCAACAAGCCCCAGCGATGAGTCGGATATGCCACTTCAAACGGAACCAGGAGGCACGATTGGGTGAAAGAGAAATAGGTGCCATTTTCATCCTCAGTCTATACGCCGTTCCGGTGCTGGTACTTATCCTTGACTGCGTTGTCAAGGCTTTGAAGCGGCGCCCAATACAGAAGCAAGACGAAGCCAACGACCTTGATTGGTACGGGTGACAAAATCCGCTGAAAGGTAAGGCGCGCACGATGAATGAAATCATCATTAATTTTCCGGCTTGGGCTGACCTGCCGATGTGGGTCAAGATATTCGTCGTGGTCTTCCTCATTGGTTGGTTGGGTGGCTTTGTTGGGCTCAACTGGAGGAAATAGCCGCGTGACAAAATCCACCCAAATGTAACGCGAGGACCCCATGACCACGGCCATCACCCGAAGGCGCGGCGGACGCGGCCAGTACCCCAAAGCGCCGGAAACGGTACAAAACGCCGAACGAAAGGTAACGCCGTTGCCGGAGTACCTGGAGAAGCCCGAGGTTGACGCGCTCATGGCCGCAGCGCCCCACCCACGGGCAAGGCTTTTGATCCTCATGCAATGGCGGGCCGGACTCCGCGTGTCCGAGGCCCTGGCCGTCGAGGGGCGCGACCTTACCCTGGGCGTGGACCGTCCGACGCTCCGGGTAAGGCGCGGCAAGGGCAACCGGGCGCGGGTGGTGCCGGTGCATCCCGAGCTGGAAACGGCGCTGGCCATGTACATCGGCCTGCTGCCGCGGGGACACGACGGGCCGATCATCGGCGTGGCGCGGCAAAACGCCTGGGCGTGGATCAAGCGGGCGGTGTCGGCCTGTGAGCAGGCCGGCCAACTCGCGCCCGGACGGAAGATCGCAACCCACACGCTCCGGCACTCCTACGCCCGTCACCTGCTCACCAACGGCGTGCCCATCAACTACCTCAGCCGGTGGCTGGGACACGCCAACCTGGGGACGACGCTGATCTACCTGGATCTGCTGCCCGACCCCACCGGGTCGCTGCGAATGGTGCCGTGATGGAAGTGGTTCCCCCGCACACGCGGGGATAGACCCATACCGGGTGCAGACCAACCCAGGCTGTATCGGGTTCCCCCGCACACGCGGGGATAGACCTTATCCGTCACGTCGGCCAGGGAAGCCACGGTGGTTCCCCCGCGCGTGCCGAAGACCACCCCGCCACGCCGATTTACCGGACCCGGCGGGCAGTCTGGCGTCGGTGCTCTGACGGCGTAAGAGGGGGCTTGGTGCGGACTACCCCCTTGACTACGTAGGGTATACACATTACCCTGTCTAATGTAATGTGTTTCCATGACATTAGACCGGCAAGGGACGGAAATCATGGCCTGCTACCACATCGTCCAAAAATTCGCGAGTATGCGGACTAAACCGGCGCTAAAGCGGTGCTTCAAATCCCGCCCTACCGCCGAGACCGTGCGCCGACGCGGGGCCACGGGAGACCGGGCCGATTACCACCTGGATCGGGGAGCCCCCTTGAGCGTGGTGGCCTGCTATGACGTGGCTAACTGCGAGTGCGCCAAGTGGCCCAAAGGACACAACGCCGCTATAATCGCGCCCAAACCCCGCAAGGCGTTGATAATGTGCGAGCGATGCAACAAGGGCCGGCGCAGCGTCGTCGAATTTATTGACCCCAGGACCGAAACCCCGGCCCTGCTGTGCCGGCGCTGCGGCGAACGCGCCGCCCTGGGATACCTTTTCAAAGGGCAGTCGCCAAAGGTGCGCTGGTTGCACGCCGATGATCCGGGAATGTCGATGATCGCGATACCGCCCGCCGAGCAATGAAACGGACGGATACAAAGGCACCAAAAAGGAGAGCCCCGCACTTTTGCGGGGCTCTCCTTTTCAGAAAATCCTAGCGGTCGGGAACATCGGGCAGTTGTGCCGGAATCCCCTAAGTTGGCGTCGTAAGCCAGGGCCGTTTCCACGGAAACGCCGGCGGTGCGAACCGCACATCTCTGCGGGGCGAGCTGGCAATAATCCCATTCGAGGGACCATACGGCTTGTTCCCGGAATAAATCACGCGAGGGCGGCAGGTCGAATGGCAATCGGGCGAAAGGTGGGCAAAACCACGGCGGAAGGTGGGCAAAACCCCCTTGATTGACTGTGCCCTTAACAGCCAAAATCCGGGCAAAAGGTGGGCTTAACCACTAGCGAGCCGGAGGCGCTATATGGCAGCGCGCAACGCCACTACCCAACCCAAAGAGGACGAGTACCAGCGCATCCAGCGCGAACTCAGCGATTGGGATTGGACAGAGAAGGGTGGCAGACCCCCCAAGCGGATGCCCAGCGACGTGGCCCTCTCGGTGTTGACCGACGTTCTCGAAACGGGCAACCAGAGCGCCGTGGTCCGCAAGTACCAGCACATCTTCCCCTTCAGCCGCCGCTGGCTGAAGCGGGCGGTCGATAACGGCAGGCTGTTGGAAATGGCTTCCCCGTGACGGCGGGCGGCACGGCCAGGAGCGCGGCTCCATCGGAATCCATTGGGGTTAGCTGCCGGCGGTCCGGGCAAAAGCACACAGTCAGTAACAGGCGCCACGGGGAGGGAATGTCCACATGAACGGGTTGATGATAGATGACGCGATGGTCGCGCTGGGCCCGTCCGGTGAGTTTGCGGAAGGCAGGGTCGAGGAGTTTATCGGTCGGACGGCCCTGTTTCAGATGCTCGGGAGGCATGGGTACGACGGTACCGGCGGGATTCGTACCTTGACGGCGGCGATTGACAGATGGCACGTGGAGACGGGTCGGCACGGGCGCGTGTCCACGGCGGACCTGCGCGCGGCGGTGCTCGACGGGCGCATTGTGCCGACAGCGCGGGTGTACGAGTCCGATTGGGCTCAGATGATGGGCGCCACGGATTTGGCCGAGCGCTTGCAGATGGCCACCGGCATCAAGGACCGGTTGACCGGGCTGCATCGGCACTACCAGCAGCGCCTGGCCCGTGTCAACGAAGTCATCGACGCCATTGATGCCCAACTGCCCAGGGGGTTGGACCTCGACCCCGGGCTCTCGGAGAGTGGATAGAGGGCTCAAGAACGCGCGAGAGGGTGCGCGCGCGCGTGCGCGAAAAAAGAAATACGGACGATGTCCCTATATTAGCGCGTTATTAATCTTGAAGGCTAAATCCTATTAGAACGGTGGTTCGGAGCACGTCACATGGCTATGGCAATCAAAATGACCCCCGATATAACGGTGGCCCAGGCCGGCCAGGACTCGCGGGACTTCTGGAGGAAGGAGCAGCGGATCGCCATCGCAAACGATATGTGGCGACGGTTCGACCTGCTGAACCCGTATGCCGAGCAGGTGAACCTGGGATTCACGACGTGTCTGATTTCAGGGGATAAGGGATGGGGCAAGTCCCTGCTGGCGGTGGAGATAGGGGTGCAGCACACGGAGGACGGGTTCCGCGTGGTCCACAACATGGCGGACGCGGCCTTTGGCTACTTCCTGGAAGACCCACGGGACTTCTATCTGCTGGCCGAGCGCGGGGAACCGCCAATGGTGGCGATCATGGACGAGGCTCACATGATGGCCAGCAAGTACGGCCAGGGCTCCCACCGCAACCAGCTCCTGCAGCAAACCCTGTCCATGTCCCGCAAGAGAGGCATCCCCTTCTATTTTGTAAGCCAGCAGGAAAATGCCATTTCTTATGACCTGCGGGCGGAAGTGGACTGGCTGATCTACCCGGTGCCGGCGGGTGTCAAGGGGAACAAGTGGGATCCCGAGGCGTTCAACAAGTTCAAGTACAAGTTGCCGCCTTGGGCATACATGACGACGTGGACCTACGGGCCGAAGCCCTGGGGCACGAAGTTCTACGCCGAGACGATGGGGGGCAGTCTGCGGCCCACGGTCAAGCGGCACATCGAGCGGCGCGATCCGTTCAGCCTCCTGCGGGCGTCGGCCGTCTACAACACGTTTGAGACTTTCAAGCTGGGGGCGGCATTCGAGTTGGGGGCGGCAGCGATGCGCGAAGCCATCGACGACGGGAGGGCAATGGAATTCGCGGCGGATGTGCCCAACGCTGGAGAGGAGGAAACGGCCATTGACGACGTGCTGAATGACCTGGGCCGGCTCTACCTGGTGGGGTCCCTTGACCCCTATCGAGAATATGAATCGTGGGAGACGGTTGAGGACGCCATGTACCAGGCGGCAGAGGAATTCGACGACACGGTAAAGGCATGGAGCGCGTCGGACCTGGCCTATGCCTTCGGTCGCAAGGTGGGAATGCCGGACACTGTGGGATTTCACCCGAACCACGACCTCGAAAAATTGTATGCGCCGTTTTTGGACAAGATGCAGGAGGCGTGGATTGAGAAGCAGTCCCGGCCCGCCAACCGAGGCGGGGGGTTGCGAGAACGGCTGCAGAGGAGGTGACCCGATGGTAAGCCGGGATATAGACGATGTGGTGGAGCGCATGGAAGAGCACATGGAGACCCTGGCCTCCCCGCTGGCGCCGACGACGATGAGCGTGGAGGACGAGGAACTGTTGGTGGAGATTCTAGGCAACCGCAACGGCTACGGACACGCCGGCCGACCGGCGGGGGCGCGGATGGTCGCGGTGGACGACGGCACGGGGGACGACGAGGACGGCGGCGGCGGATTGTCTCGTTGGTACAAACAGACCGACATCGCCTCGGAAATGTCCCAGCGGACGCTCAATTCGATCATCGAGGACGCCGACCTTTCCGACCCTCAACTGCTGGAGCTGGTGCTGCTATTGGACGGCCTGGCCAGGTGGCAATTTCATGCGCCGGGCAACAACCGTCAGCAGCATGTGGACGCGCTGCTGCTGGAGGTGCGGTTGTTGGATGCTGCGTTGACGTTTTGGTCGCAGGAGGACAAGGGCTCCGCCTATTGGGTGCCCAGCGAACATGCGCCGGAGATCCTGGACGAAGCAAGGGACGGTCCCTACCTGCGTCGGGCGGTGAGCCGGGTGGGCCTGTTGCAACGCTACCAGGGGCAGGCCCGACTCGACGCCTGCCGGTCGATGATGGAGTCGACGAAGAGGCATGTGCAGCGCATCTATACGGCGTGGGACCGGGCGATTGGGGAGGGCGTCTCGTTCGACTATTCGTACCTTCTGGACCTGTATGCGATGCCGGTCGACCCGGACTCGTCGGGACTCAAGAACACCATCGCGCCGTACTTTGGCCAGGAACTGCACGCCGTGTGCATGGCGAGCGTCGCCGGCCAGCGGGCGGGGAAGCGCCAGGCGACGCTGGCGCGGATCCTGCAAAACTTCCGGGGAGGGGGAACCATCGAGGAGCAGCGGATCACGCAGGGGTTCTTCGAACGCCGACAGCGCGAGAAGCGATTGTCCCAAGACGCGCTGTCGGGGTCGCAAATAGGTTACAGCAGAGCCGAGTAGCGTTACACGAGATCCTTGCGAAAAGCAGTTGCCGCGGTCAACGACTATCGGCAACCCGAGACGCCGGCGGCAACGGTTTATCGTAGCGGCCGCTTCCGAAAAACGAAGGAAGGTTGAAAATGCCGAGCATCAAAGAACAGCCCACGGTAGAGGAACAGCCCACGGTAGAGGAAAGATGGCAGGAATACCAGATGCTCCTGGAGGTGTTCCGGATGTTCTCGTGGGGAGGGTTGGAGGCCTACGTTGAACGGCCACTTTACCCCGGTGAGCCCGGCACGGTGTGGTTGCAGGCGACCGCGTTGCCGCCGGAAGAAATGGACAAACCGGCAGCAGAACGAAGGACCGTGGTAACCACGATACCCATCAATGTGCATCACCGAACGCCGCCGATGATCGAAAAACTGCGGGAGCAGGAGAGCGTCCAGCAGGAGAGCGTTCCAGTTGCCTAAGAAAAACAAAATCAAAAATGTCCCGGACCACGAGGCGAATGATGTCCTGACCGTTTTCAAAGCGGATTGGGACATCGTAGAGGACAAGCGGGTGCGGAATGAGTTGGGCGTTCTGGTGAGCGAGGACAACAACTGGATCATCACCGACCCGCAGATCGTGATGGCGCTCCAGTACGGCAACCCGAACTACCCTCCCTACTCCATTGGGAATGAGTACGTGTCGGTGAGCGAGAAAAACGAGGGCGCCGATAGTTGGGTCAACCGCACCGCAGAGGCATGGTACAAGAGCGCGTCCGGTGGCCACCTGAACTTTCATAAGCCGTCGCTGTTTCAGCGCATCTCGGCAGTGTGGATAGTGATGGTCGCGGTCTCGGTGGTCTTTGTCATCGTGTACGGGATCGCTCCTTTCGTGGTGGAGCCGAAGGTGGTGGAAAAGCCGGCGTCAACTCAAGGCCCACCGGAGGAGTTGGAACCGTTACGTTACAACTACCTGGGGACCCCGGTACCCCTCGAGCCGGTTCCTCCTGACGACACAAACCCAGGAGGGTAGAGCGCATGGCAGCGAGTACACCCGTCACCAACCCCTGGTGGGAAGAATTGCCGGCGTTGCCCAAGCCTCCATCGCGGATGAAGCCGCACGGCCCCTACCTGCACGACCTACCGCTGGCGGAAGTGGCGCGGTATTTGCGCGGCCATCCCAACCGGCAGGCGACAGCCCGTTACGAACGCTGGCTGAAATCCGAAGGGCGTCAGGCCGACCGCGACCGGTTCCGCCGGTTGATGCGAGCCTACTTTCTCCCTGACGACGCCACCAACGTGGAGGCGGACGCCGCGAGTATTCACATGGCGGCGCTGTCGCTGAAAGACGCCGACAAAGCGGAAGTGGACGCCTACTGCGCCGGGATAGACGCCAAAGAAGCCCGGTACGTCCGCCGAGTGATCGCGGACCCCAATCCACCGCCCGACGAATCATCCGGTCTGGGCGATTGGACCGAGCTGCAGGCATGGTCGCGGCAGGAACCGATGCTGACCGCCTACGTTGGGTTTTCGACCGCTCCCTGGTATGGCGTCGTGAATAGAAAGGCGGTGCGCCGGCAGTACCAGGTGCTGACCGCCCGAATTGGAGGCAAGTCGTTTTGGGCAAGCGGATGGGTCTATCCGTTGTTCACGGCCGTGGGAATGGGAATCATGTTGCTCATCGGTCTGCTGGTGCTCCTGGTGGTCGATGATAAGCAGATCAGCTACAAGGTGGTGAAGGGCGTACCGGTGGCGGTGATTGGGCACTGGTTCAACTGGTGGTGGGTGGCGGGGTTGATGTTGGGAGTGGGCGCTCCGCTGTCGTTGGCGGGGTGGCCGGTAACGCTATGGTCCATGTGGAAGGTGGCGTTTGCGGACCTCTATGCCCTGCAATTGCACGAGCGGGGGACGCGGCTGAAATACAAGCTGAAATTCAAGACCGCGATCCTCAACCACGCCGCCAACTCCCAGGCATTCGGGGGTTCCACCATCAGGGGAGGGGGGTTGAAGGGTGGGTACGCGGTACACATCACGCGCGAAAACCTGATGCTCATGCCGGCGCGGAAGGTTCTGGAACTGCCGCTGCGGGGCGGCAGTGCGCCGGTGGCAATGGACCGGCTCGATTCCGCAGACGACGCTGTCGGGTCGGCGTCGGGGGACGCCATAGAAACCCTGATGGCGGACGGCGACCACCTGTTCGACGGTGCGCAGGCCAGGACAACTGCGGCCGACGGCTCCATGATCCAGAAGGCCGGCGAGATCAAGCAGCAATGGACCAAGAAAAAGCAGGGCCGGCAGCTTCCAGTGAACGAAATCGGAGCCTGGATCATCATTCTGATAATGGTCGTCGCCATATTCATTCAACTGCAATCGGGTTTCACGGTTACTGACGCGGTGACCGGGGCTTTCTGACCATGACCCCCACCAGGGGAAGGGTGTCATGGGTTGCGCTGCTGGTCCTCGCGGCGGGTTGGGGGGGCGCTGCCATGTTCGGGTGGCCCCCCGCGCCGGCCCATGCTCAGTCGGGCATCGACTTCACGGTGGAAGTGGCATCCACCACCGCCACGGTGACCGCCAACACCGGAGTTCCCAACGAGCTGGTGTCCCTGAAACTTTGGTATCGGGACGAGCGTGACCGAATCATAGAGTGCGGGGACTCCGGCGCCGATGTTGACGTGGAGTTGACCACGGACGCGCAGGGGGTGGCGACCTACGTCTCCACGGACCCCGCCGTCACCGAGACCTATGGAGCCACCGGGTGCCTGACGTTGCGGGGAATTGAGCATTGGGCGTCGTCGGAACCTTTATTTTCGATCTCTCCCCCATTCAGTGAAATTGCCCTGAGAGTGGGGTTGCCCACCCAACCGATCACAATCAACTATCGGGGCGACGCGTCGAACCGATACACGCTCGAAGCGGCGCAGGGAGCGACAATCACAGTCGCGGACAGCACCTACGCCGCAGGCCGGGCATACGCTTTCCGTGAGAGTGGGGAGCCGCTGGCCGCGGGATCCATAACCATGACGCTCACTCCGTCCAAAACGTCGAACGTCGGGTTTACCGTCCGGCGCGACGCCGCTCCGTTCAGAGGGCACGCTTTGACGGTCTCGCGACATATTCCCGCAGGGACACCGGCTCCGACGCCGACGGTCTGGCCCGAATACGCCAGCGAAGTTGATTTGAGAGTGGAGGGAGGACCGGGCCAGATCGTGGCGACCTTCGAGATGTGCTGCCACCGCACCTATCTGCTGGAGTTGAGGGACATACGGACGCAGGCCAAATTGCTCCAGTGGAGTTACGTGAGCACCGCAAACGGCCAGCAGTACATCGCTCCTCCCGCCGTCTTCGGCAATCTGGATGCCGGCACGGAGTACGGAATCTGTCTCTACGTAGTGGACCGACTGACCGGCAGCCCGGGCAGTCGCAGCGCCTATTCGGGAAACTACCTTTGCAGCACCGCCACGACGAATTTCCCGACGCCCACTCCTCCTGTTCCAACTCCCACCACGCGTGTGGAGTTGGAGGCGACCGTGACGCCCACACCGTTGCCGGCGGCAGTGCCGGCCAATCTATTCCGTACACCCACGCCGGTCGGGGGCGTGGTGAGGACGCCGACACCCGCACCGACCGCACAACCACCGCCGCTGCCTACGCCGACGCCGTGGGGAGAAACCTTGTTCTATACCAACACCGTGCCTAATTGGGAGACCGCTCCCCAGGTGGCGGAAACAGCAGACGGGAAGGTGGAGATACGTGTCCAGTGGACGGGAGTAGCGGAAGCCGACTACTACGAACTGCTGATCACGGACGGCAGCACGGTAGGGCGCACGGAGGAGACCAACGGAGCGGTGGAGAGGACGCATTCGTGGAGGGCTCCTGCTTCGTCCGACGCATCCAGAGTTCGGGTCCGGGCGGTCCAGAAGGGAGCGCCATATTCCGCCACCGTCTCCAACGTGGACAACAACCGCGTGGTGATCCCCTCCGGACAGTCGGCGTACAGCCCATTCAGCGCCGAACAACTGATTTCGACCAATATCACGAGCATGGTGCCGGAATTTGTGCCAACCAAACATGGAGACGGGACGGGGAATGCCGCCCAGCGCCACGGCGGGCAACTGGGGGGATTCGGGTTCTGGATCGCCGAGCGGTTGGGAACGGGGGCGCACTGGACCGGTTGGGCATTCGCGCAGGCTTTATGGCTGTTGGCCTGTGTGGCGGTTATGGCAGCGGTGATAGGCGGCGTCGGGAAGGCGACCGGGGGGGCAGTGGGACCGTGGCCGTTCGCGGGTGGCGCGTTCTTCTTTTTCGCGATGTGGTCCGGCCTGGGCGGAGAGATGGCGGGACTGGAGTTGCCCGAGCGGTTTTTGCCGCTGGTGCTGGTCGGATTCATGGGCTTCATCTTGGTGCGCGGGCGCGGTTGGGTCGGATGAATAAGAGAGCCCGATGACGCTGACCAGGGGGACCATCATTACATTCGTGGTGTTCCACCTGTTTTGCATTCTTGGAGAAGCCAGTTACTACGCGATGGACTTTCCGGGATACCAAACAGAGGAGCGGGACCGCCGGCTGTGCCTGTACGAACCGCCGCCGGACTGGTGTTTCGTGCCTGAGATCGTGGCCGACACACAGTACCAGGAATTTGAGCAGTTCGGCCGGGGAGTGGACAACCCTGGCGACTTGACGGGGCTGGTCGGACAGGGATGGGGGACGTGGCAAATACTGAACCGACTGCTGTTTATGAATTACGACATTTTCGATGCCAGAGGACCGCTGGGGTTGGTCGGAGTGGCGATGCGATGGATTGCGCTCGCGTCGATTGCGGCCGCCATCGTGGGAATCGTCATCGGCATTCTGACGCGGCGGTAAGGACGCTTGCCTGATGGTTGCAGCGATGAGGGCATGGAGGCTCCTGGCGGCATCGGCGGTTGTGCTGGCGATAGCGGTCGGCGCGTTGGCGCTGGGGTCTACCGGGGCAGAGGCGCAAGGCAGACCCGCGCACCTTGCCGCCTGGAGCGACTCCCCCAACCGCATCATCGTCCATTGGGGAGACCCATCGAGCCCAGAAACCTACGCCCGTGGGTTCGGGAAAGGCGAGGAGTACGTCGTCCGCTGGAAGCGCGACGGGGGGGCTCTGTGGGGCAGCTCCGACAGCAAGAACGACGTGCCCGACAAATTAGGGCGCACGGTTTCGATAGCAGCGGCGGGAGGCGCGTCGGTCGGAGACCCCGACCTCGTAGTCAAGTTGCCGGTACCCGACAATGCCCCGGGAAACGTCTCATACGACATTGAGCTGTACCGGTCTGACGCCGGCAAACAAAACCAATGCCTGTCGCCCGGCAGGATGGACCTGGGCAAATGCCATCTCGTCGGGTCCACGTCAGTCAAAACCAATACGTCAAAGACGGTTGGGGGCGGAGGTCCTTCAACCCTATTCCGTGGCTTCGGGTTGGCCAGCCCGCTGGTCGACGTTCGCGCCGCGCCACCCGCCCAGACTCCATCCGGCACGATGTACGGAACGAGCGAGCAGTCGGACAGCACCTACACGGTGAACCTTGCGACGGGGGCATGGACGCTGATCGGGAGCACCGGCGTATCCAGACCGAAAAGTCTGGCCTGGGACGGCGGCACCATGTACGGGGTGGACGGGTTGGCCCGCAGCTTCTACACGGTGGACCTGACGTCGGGCGCATGGACTCTAGTCGGCAGAACCCGCACGTCCTCACCGATAGGGATTGCGTGGAACGGCAGCGCGATGTACGGGTCGGACGATTTTTCGGACAGCTTCTACACCGTGAACCGGACGACGGGCGCATGGACTCTGGTGGGGGAGACCGGCCAACTTAGGCCGCAACAAATGGGGTCGGACGGGGCCACGATGTACGGGGTGGACGGGTTTGATCGCAGATTCTACACGGTGAACCTGGCGTCGGGCGCATGGACTCTGGTGGGAAGCCCCGGAACCACAAGGCCAGGAGGGATGGACTGGAACGGCAGGACGATGTACGGGGTGGATACCACTAGGGGTTCCCTGTCCACGGTGAGCCTTGCGTCGGGGACCTGGACGGAGGTGGGGCCGACCGGCGTGGCTAAACCGTCAGGATTGGGGTGGGTGCCAGCCGGGTCAAACGATGCAACCCTGTCGGCGCTGACGTTGAGCGCGGGGACGCTGGCTCCGGCCTTTGCCGCGACGACGACGACGTACACGGCGGACGTTGCGGCCACGGTGTCCAGCATCACCGTGACCCCCACGGCGACCGAGGACGCCGCCACCATCACCGTGGACGGCACTCCCACGACCAGCGGCAGCGCATCGGCGTCAATCAGTCTGACGGAAGGTGATAACACGGTCTCGGTGGTGGTAACCGCCGAGGACCGGACCACGACGCAGACCTACACCGTGACCGTAACCAGGGCCGGGTTGTCAAACGATGCAACCCTTTCGGCGCTGACGTTGAGCGCGGGGACGCTGGCTCCGGCCTTTGCCACGGCGACGACGACGTACACGGCGGACGTTGCGGGCACGGTGTCCAGCATTACCGTAACTCCCACGGCGACCGATGACGCCGCCACCATTACCGTGGACGGCACTCCCACGACCAGCGGCAGCGCATCGGCGTCAATCAGTCTGACGGAAGGTGATAACGCGGTCTCGGTGGTGGTAACCGCCGAGGACCGGACCACGACGCAGACCTACACCGTGACCGTAACCAGGGACACGGCCGCTGGAACCCCCGGACGGGTGGGCAGGCCGACAGTGGCTGCTTCGCAGCGGCGGATGACGGTGACCTGGCAGGAGCCGGCGAGAACGGGCGGGTCAGCGATCATCGGCTACGATGTGCGATTTTCGCGCGGAGACACCCGTGATTGGGGAACGTGGGCTCACGACGGAGTAGCAACCACGACGACGATAACCGGACTCAAGAACGGCAACTACTACAGTGTGCAGGTGCGGGCCGTGAACTCGGAAGGCGTCGGCTCATGGTCCCTGGCCGCGTCCACTTGGGTAGCTGGCCCGCTGGGTGAAGGATGCCAATTCACCACCCCGTCGTTGGGAGTTATTCCCGCCCGAGTGCCGTATGCCGGCCCCTACCTGTTCTGTGTGCCAGGGGCGTCCATTCTGACCGCCGGTGACGCCAACTCTCGCATCAGCCTCTGGAGCGACATAGACAGTCTCGAATGCACAGCCCCCGCGACGCTCTCATTGGGAGTGGGTTGTCACCAGGTCGGAATCAGGGGTTGCGGGACGAGCTTGAACTACGACGCTCCCATCACGCTGACCGGGGCGGGCATAACCACTCGCACCTGCGTACAGTCGTATGGGGCAGTCCCTCGGGCGATTGTCAGTACCAGCAAATACTACGACAACGAACCGGACTGGACCCCGTTGGATGCCGGCTTGGTGCTGGGGCAGACGCGCATGACCATAGTGTTCGACCCACCGGGAGACTGGTATGTGTGGATGCCTGCGGCCATCGCGCCCTGGGGCCAGTGCTCAGGGAAGCACAAAAATATGTCTTCCGAGGAGGCGGAGAAGTTGGTGAGGTGGCCAACGCCAATCAGGTCGGGAGCAAGCCTTTTGATCGAAGGATGCGCCAGCACCAAACCGGTGCAGATGCTGGCGGCCCCGATTACAGGCCAGGGCCAGGACGTAGGTGTGGGGGTCGGGGTGTCGGGCATTTACCTCCAGGCAGCGCCGGAACCGCTGATTGATCGGGGTTGGCTGACCACGCGGTTGAAGCAGTCGGTGGGCGTAATTCTGTTCGCCGTGCCACTCATCGTTGTACCGACAATCTGGGGGATCACCAAGAAACCCATCGTAGCGGGCGTTGCCACCATCGCTCTGCTGTTAGTCACCAGCATTGTGCTCCAGTTGCCCGTGTGGGCGTACCTGTCCGTGCTGCTGGCGGCGGGGGCGGCGTTCGTTCTGGGGATGCTGCTTAAAAAATGACAAGGGAGGTAGGAGATCAATGGCTCGAAAGTCGTGGTATGCCCGCAATGCGCGGGTGCCGTCCCACCCTGCGGGAATGGACCCTTTTGCCCACCTGGGACGGAAGCGAACTCGCGCCGGGTCTCGGCAACGCCGCGACTCGGTAGCCTACAACCTGCCAGGGGCGCAGATCGAAGGGTCGGCCGGCGGCGGCGGAACCGCTCGTGGAGACGCCGGCTATTGGGGACGCAAGAAAGCCTACGCATCCCGCAAAAGGCAGGAGAGAAAATACTCGGGAGCCCAGGTCGGGTCCCCTTCCGGCACGGCCGGACGACCCCGCAAAGGGAGAAGGCGAAGATGACTATGACGCATTTATCCGTAGTGGCGTTCATCACTGCCGCCATCGTCATGGCTGCTGCCTCGGTTGCCTGCGACGGACGTAGGGAGGTCGTTATGGAATGGCCTACACCCGCCGTGCCGGTCGCTGACATTGCCTACGATGCCGTCATTCGCAGCGCGGGCGGCGCAGGTCTGCAAGAGAACCCCGATCCTGAAGGTCTACAGCAATACTACCGGGCGCGGGATGAATTCCTAAACGCGTGGCGGTCGGAGAACTGGCCATTGGCGAAAGAATCACCACAAGAATACCGGCGGGTCATGGACCAAATAGAGGACGAATGGCACACCCGCTACCGGGAGTATTGGGAACGCCAAACGCAAAACCAACCCGCAGTTGGAGGCTATTAGGATGAGGACACCGGCAGGGAGACCATATTACGTTTATGTGCTGAACACCGGCGTCGTCGGGTGTCACCGCACCCCCGAGATACGGTTGACCCAGCTCCAGAGAAAACATGGGAACCATCTCAAGCTGGTGTGGGTGTCAAAACCCTTTCCCGCCCGTTGGGACGCGGAACAATACCGCGCCCGATTGGTGGACAAACGGGATTACGAGCCGCCGGTTTTCTTGCGGATATGCCGATGCGAGTACGACCGGACGGGTAAACCGCCCGTGCTCATTCCCAGGCAAGCGACCGAGACCCCCTACACGTTGGACCTGACGACGGGCGCTTGGAGTCGTAATGGGCTGCTCAGTGCTGAAGGTCGAGCGCCGGCCTAATGGGAAAAAGGAGGGCAAAGTGGACAAGCGCATCCGCGAGTGCCGGCGTTGCGGCGCCGGAGACGTTATCGACCGGGCAGATCCGAGATATGGCTCGTATTCGCAATGTATCCAATGCGGCCATGAGGAAGTTGGACCGGATGAGAACGAAACGGCGGCAACCCCGCGTGAGACACGGACAATCAGGGTCAACAGGGGGCGAGCCGTCCCTGCGTTGTCTCCAATACGGATATGGCAGGGACAAGTATGACGGCCTATCTAAACACGTTGATGGATCGCATCAGGGCGAACCCGGTACGGTGGGCGGTGATGAGCCTTCTGGCGGGAATGCTGCTGGGCGGGATGTGCGGGGGGTGGTACTGCGGCAGGAGCGGAGAACCCCCGGCACCGGTAGTGGAGGAGAAGATCGTCACGCAGGAAGTGATCCAGGAGGTTCCGGTAACGGTTCCGGTAACGGTCGAGGTTCCGGTAACGGTCGAGGTTCCCGTGGTCGAGGAAGTGATGGTTACTGCCGAAGTGACGAGGGAAGTCCCGGTGACGATTGAGGTTCCGATGATGGTAGAGGTTCCGGTTCCGGTGACGATTGAGGTTCCGGTGACGGTCCCATACCCGACCCCTGCGCTCGCAGCCACGCCGGAGATTGCGGGCGGCGCGGGGGTGAAGATCACTCTTTCGCCGGCGTCAGGGCCTCCGGGGACGCGGGTACAGTTGCAGTGGTCCGATACGCCGCCGTTCGAGCATGGGGCGGCGTACTTTGACGGTGCGTACCTGCGCGACTACAAGAGGTGCAGCCTCGGGCTCTGCGGACCGCCGTACATCGGCGTGATGGAGATACCCGACATCAGGGACGCTTCGCCCGGCCCCTACCTGGTGGGGGTTGGAGACGGTCAGCATCTCGTCACCGCAGTTTGGATGATGACACGGTGAGGTTCATTTGCCCTGATTTGCTTAGACAGTTGCCGGCGCATAATTGTTGTACTGCCCAGAACCGCCCCATAGGATGGAACTACAAAACAAGCCAGTGGCGCGGAGTATAGAAAATGTCGATGGCGTTGAATCTCAACCCTTACGAATATGGTGACGAGCTGGGCATCGCCATGATGCTCCGCTCCTCCGACCATCGCCCGGGGTACGGCGGTGGCGGCGGCGGGGGGAACCAGGGCGGTGGCGGCGGCGGCGGGGGTCAGGGCGGTGGCGGCGGCGGCGGGGGTCAGGGCGGTGGTGGCGGCGGCGGGGGTCAGGGCGGTGGCAACCAGGGCGGCGGCGGTGGCGGCGGCGGAAACGACGGCGACGACGGCGACAATGGTCACTCCGACCATCGCCCAGGGTTCGGCGGCGGCGGCGGGGGTCAGGGCGGTGGCAACCAGGGCGGCGGCGGTGGCGGCGGCGGCGGAAACGACGGCGACGGCGACGACGATGGTCACTCCGACCATCGCCCAGGGTTCGGCGGCGGCGGCGGGGGTCAGGGCGGTGGCAACCAGGGCGGCGGCGGTGGCGGCGGCGGCGGAAACGACGGCGACGGCGACGACGATGGTCACTCCGACCATCGCCCAGGGTTCGGCGGCGGCGGCGGGGGTCAGGGCGGTGGCAACCAGGGCGGCGGCGGTGGCGGCGGCGGCGGAAACGACGGCGACGGCGACGACGATGGTCACTCCGACCATCGCCCAGGGTTCGGCGGCGGCGGCGGGGGTCAGGGCGGTGGCAACCAGGGCGGCGGCGGTGGCGGCGGCGGCGGAAACGACGGCGACGGCGACGACGATGGTCACTCCGACCATCGCCCAGGGTTCGGCGGCGGCGGCGGGGGTCAGGGCGGTGGCAACCAGGGCGGCGGCGGTGGCGGCGGCGGAAACGACGGCGACAATGGTCACTCCGACCATCGCCCAGGGTTCGGCGGCGGCGGCGGGGGTCAGGGCGGTGGCAACCAGGGCGGCGGCAACCAGGGCGGCGGCAACCAGGGCGGCGGCATCCAGCGTGAGGAAGGCTCCCTGGGGGCAGTCTTCTCTGACGCCAAGGATTATGACCCCTATGCGCGGTACGAAGCGGCGGTACCGGACACACCGCTCACCGTGGCCGATGTTCTGTCGACTCCAACCTACGACACTGTTCGGGAGGCCGAGGCTGCGGAAAGATTGGAGCAAGTCCTGGCGGACCCCGAAACGCGGCAGTTGTTTGAAGGGTTGACCGAAGCCGAGCAACTGGCGGTTTTGAGCGAGCTGAACAGGGCGCAGCAGGAAGAAGACCCCCCAAGCGCCGACTCCGTGCGTGATGCCCTTACGAAGTCCGATGCGGCGGCAACGTTGACGCCGGAGCAGCGGGAGATGTTGGCCGACCAGATCGAGGGGTTGTTGGAAGCCGGGGCCGGCCAGGAGGGGGTCTTGGCCGCGATAGAGCAATCTGCAGCCGTGGCGCACATGAGCGTCGATCAGAAGGCCGCGCTTGCGATGGACGTGCTCGACGGCGCGGCGCAGGGGGCGTCCGCCGACACGTCGGGGGTTGCGGCTCCCGTCGAGGATCTGCTCGGCCGAGGGACCGCGATTGAACGCGCCCAACCGCCCGAATATTGGGACCAGGTGCGGGCCGACTACCTCAAGAGCCCGAACGCGCCGGAAGATGCCGGGGAATGGCGTCAGGAGGCCGAGGCCGCAGTAGCGAGGGCCGTTCAGGAGTTCCGGGAACAAGGGTATTCGCCGGGAGCACTCGCCGCCGCCGAGCGGACCTTGCGGGAGTCGGTGGGCAGCGGGCAGTCGGAGCAGGAGCAGAGCAACATCGCCCGCATGAAAGACCTGACGCGGGGACAGGTGTGGACCGACACGGGCGAGGGGTACGAGCAGACCGACCCGGACGCGGATGTTCAGATCGGCATCGACGCCCAGGGCAACGTTGTCGGTTCAACCACCAGCCGGCCGGTGCCGGATACCGAATGGGATCGGTTTCTGGCGTCGGAAGAGGCGCGGTTGGTGGCCGAAAACGCGGCCCGCCGCGCCGGTGATCCCAACAACCCCATTGACCAACGCGCTGCGGCCTTTCGGGAACTCAAGGACGCTGCGGGGGCGGAGGGGTTCAGTTCCGCCGAGTTCGAGGCGTTCGCCTCGACCGGGCGACTGCCGGACCGTCTGCGCCCAGCCACCGTATCGGGCGGCGGCAATCAGGCGGCGGGCACCGAGCAACTATTGAGCGCCGGCCCTGATGTGCCAGCTCCGGCCGATGGCCAGGGCGCGGCGAGGGTCGAACGGGAATTCACCCCCGAATTTGTCGAGTACGCAGAGAAGTACGGCCTGACGCCGGAGCAACTACTGGTGGGCATGGCCGACGAGGAGGCCAGCGGCGATTTCGACGGCGTTCCGGTGGCCTACGCCGAAGAGACCTTGGCGGTGGCCGACCGCACCGGCGAGACGCCCAGCGAAGTGGTGGCGCGACAGGAGCAGGAACGGGCGGCGGCGCTGGAAGCGGTGGCGTTCGCGCAGTCGGACCGGATGGGGTATCTGGAGTCGAAGGGCTATGACTCGGACACCGTTGAGGGCATGACCCAGGATGAGATCGACAACCTGGTGGACGTGAACGTTTCCAGCGACCGGCAAGCGGTCGCGCGGGCGCAGTCGGACGTCATGGGGTACCTGGAGGCCAAGGGTTACGATGCGGACACCATCGAGGGCATGAGCCAGGACGAGATGCTCCGTCTGGCGGATGTGAACGTAGCCAGCGACCAACGGGAGATTGAGCGGGCGCAATCGCAGGCGGCCTCGGGGGTCGTGGCTTTGCCGGGCATCGACGACGAGAGCGCCATCACCGGTGCTGACCAGGTTGCGGGCATTCTACACAGCGACGAGTACCGCGAGGCGGCGGTCGAGAACATCCTTGACCAAATAGCGGGGCGGATGGACTCCAAAGACATCGGAATGCTGGGCACCGGCTACGGTCTTGAGGGGGTTCAAGATTACGTTTCAGGGGCCCCGGTGCGCCGGTTGGATGGCGAAACGGATCCTCAATATGAGGCCCGCATCAAAGAGAGGAATAACCCAACGAGTCAGGATAGCCCTTGGTGGGGTGGTTTATGGGGAGCGTCGCAGGGGGCGACGACGGTGGGTTACACGATAGACCCCAAGGACCCGCGCAACGCACACCTGGTGCAGCAACAGGCGGAGGGAGCCAAAGACTGGTTCCGTCCGCAGACTCAATCCGACGGAACGCGGGAGACGGCGCAGGAATGGGCCAACCGAGTCGTCAATCAGGGTGATATGGAACCGGAGGCGGTGGCGCTGCTCGGTGGGTATCTGTACCCGGAGGGCACCAACACGGGCATGACGGTGGCGGACGCGAAGGAGACACCGGGGTTCGGGTACGGGGTCAACTCCCGGCAGACTTACGATGCGCCGCTCGATTTGGGCCGCGAATTGACGTGGAGCGAGCTGGCAAAGCGCGAAGCCGGGGAGCGTAAGTTCGGGGAAGGGGTGATTACTGGCGCCGAGATCGCCGCGACGCTGGCCGGAACCGCTGGCGCGTTCCGTTTGCCGATGGTCGCCAGGTCGGTTGCCGGCACGAGTTCCAGGCTGGGCAGCGGGGCGGCGCGGGGGTTCAACGTATTGGGCCGCGTCAAAGGGTTCGGCGCGTTGCGCAGTCCGGGGGCGCAGAACTTCGCCGCAAAGGGAACCGATACGGTGGTGCAGGGCGTGGCGGAGGCGGGCATTGACGTGGCGTTGGGCGCGGCGGCTCCGCTGGAACCGATGCAGGCCCTGACGCCGGAGCGGATCGCTCAGTTGACTGCGTTCGAGGTGGGCGCTGAAGCGGCCACCAACCTTGCGCGGTTCGGCAGCGGCAGGTTTGGGTTGTCGGGATTGGGGGATGTCGCCAAGGTGGGGTTTGAGGACATTCCCTTGACCGGGTGGGGCAGTCGAACCGGCGTACAGAGAACTGCCTACATTGAGGGGGCAATAGAGCGCAACCCGTCGCTGGCGGACAACTTTCACGTGGTTCGGGATGACAACGGCCGGGCCGTCATGGTTCAACCGACGACGGACGTTGGCCGTGGCCTGGCGGCGGAGAGCCGGGCCTTCACACGCATCCGCGACGGCATGGCCAGCGGGATGACGGATGAGGGATTGGTGCGGATCGCCACCCGCGAGGGTCTTGCTAATCCCGACGAATTTGTCAGCACGGTCAAGAACGTGGCCGACACGGGGCAGTCCGGACTGTTCCAACTCGGCGGCAGGCCGAACCTCACGTTCGGAGATTCAGGCCAGTCGCCCCTCGTCGCGACGCCGGAGGGCATCCCGACCGTCTACCAATCCGACGTGACGCACTCCGCCGCCGCCTATGATCCCGACCTGCTGGATCCCGGAGTTCCGATTGCCTACACGCCGCCCGGTCGGGAAGTCCCGTCCGGCGTGGCAGTCCAGCATTCGCCCGACCTGGCGGGAGCGGAGATTGGCGCACAGGCCGGCACCGCAGACCCCACCGCCCAAGTGACGTTTGCGCCCGCCAGGGCGGAGGGCATCACGAATGCGCCGCCGACCACCCTGACATCGTTTGTGACCGGCGAACCGACGCCGGCGATTGTGACGCCGGTGACGACTACGGTCCCGACAGGCGTACCGCCGGTGGTGGTTCCGACTGTTGGACCCGTCCCGACCGTGCCGCCGGCCGTCCCGCCGACCGTGCCGCCGACCGTACCGCCGACCGGGGGACCCACACCGCCGACTGCGCCGCCAACTGGTGGTGAGACAGAGCCCGAACCGGACACCGAACCCGAAACGGAGACCGAACCGGAGACCGAGAAGGAAACCGAGAAGGAAACGGAAAAAGAGCAGGAGCGGGAGGAAGAACCCGGAACGGAGGAAGGACAGACCAGCGGCACCGGGAGAGGCCAGGTCAGCAACCAAAGGTCCGCCATGAGTTCCGCAACGCCGTCGCCCAACGGGAGGGGGTCAGGTTTGCTCCCCTTCCCGACTGGCGGGATGGGTGTTCCGGTGATGCCCTTCGGCAGCGGCCGGCGCGGCGCGGGCGGAGCCAGTCTGAGAGAGGGGAATCCTCGCGTGGTGCAATGGCGGCAGCGCACCAAAATTGTAGCCGACCTCGACACCGGGAGATTCACCGAGATGGCGATAGGCCCGCCGACCGGCGTGATTATCACGATGAAAGACCAGACGGCCCCCGCGCCCCACGTCCGCGTCGCGGACACGATGGAAGTCACGCCGGGAGAGACGTGGGTTGAGATTTTCCCACGGGTGTCGGGTAAGACCAGCAAGGCGACGGACACCGACTCTGCGGGCGCGTGGGAGGGCGGAAAGTCGGCCAAGGGCACTAACCCCCGTCACGTCGAATGGGAACAGCAAACTCTGGTTACACACGACCTCGATGAAGGGTTGGTCACGGAGCAGGCTTTGGGAGACCCTATGGCGCTGAGGGTCATCAGCGGCGACAACGACGCTCCAAGCAATGATCGAAAACGGTTCGACGTGATGGAAGTCCAACCGACTGCGAGTGGGGTGTCCGTGCGCCCTCGGTCATCACCGAAAATATCGCGTGAGAGGAGAAGCGGCGGCAATCCGCGCAAACGGTCAGGTAAGAAGGCGACAGCGGGCCGCTTGGCGTCAGCCACCGGAGGCAAGGGGAAATAGGGGAAATAATGGTTACACAATCCAAGCCTGATTACACGTTCGGCGAGCTGGAGGGGATAGACGCTCTCGCATCCCTGGGCATAGAGATCCAGGACGATGCTCCTGCTTCCCAGGCGGTGGTACAGGTTATTGAGTCGCCCGGCGCTCGCACGGAGCGCAAAAAGGTTCGCTGGCAGCGCATGGCCGAAGAGCACGGCTTTACGGACTTTGATAGCCGCAGCGATGAGGAACTAGAGGCCGCGGTCGCCAGCGCCCAAGCAGCCATTGACGCCGGCCGGTACGATACCGGCGACCCCGGCGACCGCATCACCCTGCTGGGTTACATCAATACGGCCAGGCACACACTCAACACCAGGGACAAGACCCACACCGAATACACCGGCGCACCGCTTGAGGCGGCGGCGTTGTCGGGTCAGACGTCCGAACCCATGACGGACGAGTCGACATCCGAGGGGTCGGTAGAGATGGCCGAGGCCACGATCCGTGACCCCGACACCGGCGAGACCGTGATCCTGACGGCCTCCAAAGAGGGCGACGGTCCCACGGTCGTGACGGCCAAAGCCGAAGGCGAGGCCGGCCCGCTGATGGCTGCGACAGAGGCGGCGATGGAGGACGTGGCGGAACGGTCCGCCGCGCCGTCCGAACCTGCCGGCGACGCCGGGGGATCGGGCTTTGAACCGCTGCCAGAAGGATTCGACCTGTCGGCCTACGGGTTTGGCGACAAGGATGATGAACCGTCCCCTGCGGCAGATGCCGCCACCGGCGACGGTTCGCCGGCCGTTGACATGGACGACCCGCAGACCCGCCAACGGTGGGCGGCGGGCATTCTCAAAGACGAGTGGTTCGAGCGGGGGTTGACGGCTCGGCAAGCGGAGTACAGCGGGAACATCGTCACGCGGATCGAGCAGGGCATGGACGCGCCCTGGGCGAACCGACAGGAGGTAGCGCGGCAGTACGTCGAGTCCCTGATCGGCCCACCGGATGCTGCCAAGGGCAACAAATATTCGTTCAGGAAGCAGCGGGAGTTGCACCAGAAGTTGCAGGCCCTCGCCGCAGCGGGACAAGAAACGGCGTCAGCGCCCGACGAATCACCCGAGTCTCCCGTCTCGGCTGAGCCGGAACCCGAGACCGGCGACACCATGCCCGCCTCGGAGTCCAGCGCCGAGGCATCAGAGCCGGAACCGGAGGCCCCCCCACTTGCTCCGGTTCTGGCGGACGCGGAAGCCGGCCCAGCAGAACCGCCGGCCGTCATAAAACCGACGACAGGGGAGGGACCGCCGGAGCCGCCGAAGGTAGCCAGCGTGTCCCGCAATGACACCGCCGAACAGTTGCAGCAGAAATGGAAGCAGGCTGACCAAAGCATCGACGCTTATGCCAAATCCTTTGGCATTGCCGGGATCCCTGACGACGCCGCCAGGCTGGAACTGCGCCCGGACGGGAGCATCGGCGTCGAGCGTTTGAGGGTTACCCCACAGGGGGGCGCATACCGGACACCAGCCCGGCAGGCCAGTGGTTCCGGCGACGGCGGTGGCGGCGGCGGCAGCAGCAGCGCCAAATCTTCAGCGCCGGCAATCGGTCTGCGAAAATCCTGGGATCGGATGTCCCTTGCCGAAAAGCAGTCGGTGATTGATGTCATCAATGATGCGCTGGCGCGACGGGCGCTGCTGTCTTCCGCACTGGTGACGATGACGTGCTCACCCACCGGCGACCTTTCGCTGTCGCAGGGGCAAAAGATGGCGACCATAGTGGGGTCATGCGCTCCTCGGTCGTCACCGGTTTCGCCGCGGCAGAGCCTCCAGGCCCATCCGTGGCTGTCCAAACACGAAGTGGCAACGCTTGGCGGAGGCAAACGCAAGAGCGGCCAGAGCCAAAGGGGAAAGAAGTCAAACAGTCGGAGATAGGTAGGCCAGTGGTACGGCAAACGCCAACAGGAGACCCAATGGAAGAACCCCAGGCAGCACCCTATGATCCCGGCGACGCCTACGTTGTGGAGCGAATAACGACGTTCTGGTCGGAAAATCGCACGTCGGCGTACCGCCGGATGCGTCGGGAAAAGACTTGGGACGCCTTCGTCAAGAGCGTGGTTGCTCAGGTACGAGAAGTGGCCTACCGGAACATTGCCAGCGGGGAGCTGGACCGCCATGCGTGGCGCAGGGCAATCCGCACCGAAGTCATGGGATTGGAAGAGGACTGACCATGCCGAGACAGATTGACATACCCAAAACCGCCGGCGACCGTTGGGATGCCAACATACGCGCCCTGCGCATTCTGAGGGAATTGGAAGAGGACGGGCGGCAAGCCACGGATGATGAGCGCGCGGCGTTGCGCAGGTATTCGGGCTGGGGAGATTCGGCGTTCAACGATGCTTTCCCGCCGGAGGGTGAGGAGAACCGGATCAGCGAACGGGGCACGATGTTGCAGCGCATCATCCCCGATGCTGACTGGAAGGCGATCCGCACGTCGCGGCTGAACGCTCACTACACCACGCCGGAACTCGTCGCGGGCATGTGGGACGTGGTGGAAGGCGCTGGGTTGGCCGAGTTGCGGAGTCCGGTGATCCTGGAGCCGGCGGCGGGCGCTGGCCGCTTTATCGGACTGGCGCCGGATACGTTGGCCGACAACGCACAGTGGCACGCGGTCGAGCTGGACACCACCACCGCCGAGATATTGGCGCACAGTTATCCCGAGGTCGCGGTTCAGGTCACGGGGTTCGAGAACGCCGCGATCCCGAACAACAGCGTGGACCTGGCGATCTCCAACGTGCCCTTTGGCCGGTACGGGATCGGCTCCGACCCCTCATTCATCGGGTCCGGTGTTGACGAGGGGCGGAAGGTCGCTGCCGGTCGCATCCACAACTATTTCTTTGTCAAATCGCTGGATAAATTGAAGCCCGGCGGCATCATGGCGTTTGTGACTACCGCCGGCACGATGAACGCGCCCGCAGCGCAGCCGTTCCGTCGCTACATGGCGGAACGGGCCGACCTGATCGACGCCATCCGTCTGCCCGCGAAGGCATTTCCCGACACGCAGGTAGTTACCGACGTGATCTTTCTGCGCAAGCGGGACCCCGAAGACGATAGCCCTCCCAACCTGGAATGGGTGGGGTCGGAACGGGTGCCGATGCCGTTTGAGGACGGGGAAGCCCAGATTCCGGTCAACTCCTATTTCGTCAAGTATCCCGAAAAAGCCCTGGGCGTTCCCCATGCCGATGGCAATATGTACGGCGACGCGCCCTATTACGGGTTGACCAAAGGTGACGACTTCGCCCAACGGTTGGGAAAATCCTTCACGCGGGCGACGAAAGCGGCAGCGGCCGCATCGGTTCCTGCGTACCGGGACCGTCACGACAACATCAGGGTCGCGCAACGGGCGGCGGAGTCGGACCGCCGGCAGGATGCGGGGTTCAGGGCCTCGCCGGGAGACTATTTCATCGACGGCAAGGGCCGGTTGATGGAGTTCGAGCAGCGGTACGAGATGGAGTTGTTCGACACCATCGACCAGCATGGCAAGCCGAAACAGGTCAAACAGTATTTTGCGGTGGGCGAACCCCGCGCCGTGGAGGTCAAGGAGAAGGATCGGGCGGCGCGGGTGCGGGGGATGCTCTCCATACGCGACCGCGCGGCGGCGTTGATGGAGGATGAGCTGGACCAGGAGGCCGACCCCGACGCCGTTGAGGAACAGCGGGCGGCGCTAAACGCCGAATACCGCGCGTTCCGCGAGAAGCACGGCGCGCTGAACTCCAAAGACAACATCAAGGCCATGCGTCGCGACGGTAGCCAGACTTTCATCCGGTCGCTGGAATTATGCGAGTCCGACGAGGGATGCGCCCCTGCCAAACGCGGGCAGCGGGCGGACCTTACCGATAACTGGAAACCCGTGGACATCTTCGGGCGGCGTGTACACCGGGTGGCTCCGCAACCCAGGGTGGAGACGGCGGCGGACGCGCTGGCGGCGGTCCGCGATATGGATGGCAACCGGGGACGGATCGACTTCGAGATCATGGGCGGAATGCTGGGGCAGTCGCCGGCGGAAGTCCAGCAACGGTTGGAGAATGAAGGGTTGATCTTCCGCAACCCGGAGACCGGCCATTGGGAAGGCCGCGAAGAATATCTGTCGGGCGACGTGCGGCAGAAACTGGAAGACGCCGAAGCGTTGATGTACGCCGGGCAGAGTCGGTATGAACCTTACGTGAACGCGCTGCGGGAGGTGCAACCCGAGGACATTCCCGCCGGCGACATCTACGTCACGCCGGGCGCGGCGTGGGTCACGAGCGACCTGATAAATCAGTTTGTGGCCGAGGAGATACTCGACAACCGGACCGAGTACACCCACGAATCGTCCGGCAACCGGTACTCATACCGCCGCAACGTGGAAACGCCCCCCTACGAGTTTTTCGTCAAGGATGAGGGCAACGGGCGCTGGCGTCAGGGTCGGTCGCTGAACCAAGCCCGCAATGTGCCGCCGGACCTCAAGGACGAATGGAGCACGCCGGAAAAGGGCGTCGGCGACATCATACAGGGAGCGCTTCAGAGCGGGACCATCAAGGTCACCAGAGAAGAGACTGACGAGCACGGCAAGAAACGCCGGGTGCCGGACCGCGACACTACCCTGGCGGCGCAGCAGAAGGTCGACAAGGTGGTCGAGGCGTTCCGTGATTGGTTGTGGAAGTCGCCGCTGCGGGCGTCGCAGAGCGCGGCCCGCTACAACCGCTACATGAACAACATCCGCGCGCGCACCTTTGACGGCTCCCATTTGATGTTTCCCGGCATGGCCGAGGAATGGCAGGAGAAATTGCACTCCCACCAGAAGGATGCCGCCTACCGGGTGATCCGCGACGGGACCTCAATGCTGGCCCACGAGGTGGGGTTCGGCAAGACGGCGGTGCTGGTGGCCGGCGCGATGGAGCGCCGGCGGCTGGGGTTGACCAACAAACCGATGATGGTGGTTCCCAAGGCGACACACCGGCAGTTTTTGGAACAGGCCCAGGAACTCTACCCCAACGGGCGGTTCCTGTTCCCGCAGGATGGCGACTTCACGCCCGAAAACCGCGAGGCGTTTCTCTACCGCGTCCGCACCGGCGATTGGGACGGCGTCATTGTGTCGGGTGAGCAGTTTTCGTCGATCCCCCTGACGGCGCAGACCGAAGCCGCGTGGTTGGAGCAGCATGTTGACAATCTGCGGAAGTCGCTGTTGGCCCGCAACCAGGCGGACGACGCCGGCAACAAGAAACCAAGCCGCAAGCAGAAGGCAGAGGAAGCCAGTCTCCAGGAAGGCATCGCGCGGCTGCAGGTGTTGCAGACCGAGCGCCAGAAACGCAACGACGCCAACACGGAACGGTTCGAGAAGCTGGGCGTCGACGCGGTCTTTGTCGACGAGGCCGACCGCTACAAGAACCTGGCCTACTCGTCCACCATCGAAGACGTGAAGGGACTGCCGAACGCCGACTCGCTGCGGTCACGCGATATGTACATCAAGACCCAATGGTTGCAGGGACGGATACCGGGTTCCTACGGACATCAGGGCAAGGGCGAGAAGTCCGATAGCGGGTTCAAGCGCGAGGCGGTCGTATTCGCCACCGGCACGCCGATCGCCAACACGGTAGCCGAAGCGTGGACCATGATGCGCTATCTCCAGGGCGACGATCTGAAGAAACGCAACATGGAGAATTTCGACGAATTCGCCAACACCTACGGGCGGATCGAGAGCGGCGCGGAGGCCACGCCGCAGGGCACCTACAAGATCGTCGAGCGTTTCAAGCGGTTCTCAAATGTGCCGGAACTTTCGCGGTTGCTGCAGGAGGTTTGGGATATTCGCGTGGCGCGGGAAGTGCCCACGATGCGCGAACGCCAACCGGAGGTGCGCCGTCACCAGGTGCAGGCCCCGACGTATCCCGATTTGCAGGCGTTTCAGCAGTCGCTCGAAAGGCGGGTGAAGTCTTTGGGCGTCGTGGACCCGCGCGAAGACAACATGCTCAAAATTTCGTCCGACGCGCGCAAGGCCAGCATGGACATCCGCATGTTGTCGTGGGAAAACGCTGACGGGAGCATGGCGACGCCCACCCCGAACCCGAAGGGCAAAATCCCGCTGGCGGCGGTCAAGGTCGCGGAGATATACCAATCCGAAATGCCGGACAAGGGCGTGCAATTGGTGTTTCTCGACCTGGGGACTCCAAAAGCGTCCACGGCCAAGAACGACGAAGAGCTGGATCAGGAAGAGGGCAAGGGCGACGAGTTGACGGGGGCGGAACAGGAGACGCTGAAAGACCTCTACCGCGTCATGAAGCGGCGCATGGTGAACGAGGGGGTGCCGGAGCAGCAGGTCGCGTTCATCCACGACTACCCCAAAGACGAACAGCGGCAGGAACTTTTCAGCAAGGTCCGGCGGGGCGACGTCCGGGTGCTGGTGGGATCGACGGAAAAGCTCGGGGTTGGCGTCAACGTGCAGGACCGCGCCACGGCGCTGCATCACCTTGACGCGCCCTGGCGACCGAGGGACATCGAGCAACGCGAAGGACGGGTGATCCGTCAGGGCAATGTGCTCTACGGGCCGGTGTTCGAGACCTACGTTGACGAGTACGGCAAGCAGAAGAAACGGATGGCCTCGCCCGGCAAGGGAGTGGACATCTACACCTACGTTCAGGCCGGCAGTTTCGACGAATTCATGTGGCAAGGCTTGGAAGCCAAGAGCCAGTCCATCGCCCAGCTCATGACTCGGAACCCCACCGCGCGCACCATTGAAGACGCGGGCGAATTCACGGCGTCTGCGGCCGAAATCCGCGCCCTGGCGTCGGGCAATCCCCGGATCATCGAAGTCGAGAACATGAAACGGGAAGTCGGGAACCTGCGGGGTTTGAAGCGCAACTACCAGTCGCAGTTGGCGACAGCGGCGGAGGACGCCGAAGGACTGGAGGACCGGATCACGCGACAGGAAGGCCGGCTCCCGAAACTGCAAGACGACGCTGCGCTGGCGCGGCAGGTGGTCGCGGCGCGGGAAGCGTCGCCGCAGAGCACCGACATGACGGTGAGCGGCACCGCCCACAAGAAGGCGGCGGACGGCAACAAGGCGCTGGCGTCTGCGCTGGAGTCGCTGCCTATGTCGGCGGACTGGCGGCAGTTGGGAACGTGGTACGGTTGGAATGTCGAGGGTCTCAAGGGAGACGCGGGCTACCGTATCGCGCTGGTAAGTCCGACTACCGAGTTGTCGTACAACAGCATCGTCATGGAAGAGGCCGGCAACGTGGGCAACCGCCTGCGGATCGTGCTAAACAAGGTCACCGAAGAGGAGCAGTCCCTTCCGAAACGGTTGTTGGAAAACCGGAACATGCTGGCGCGGTACGAGAAGATGCGCGAAGGTTGGCCGCAGGAAGATGAACTGCGCCGCCTGGAGCGTCAGTACCAATGCCTGCGCTATGAAGTTTACGGAGAGGGCAACTGCCCGCCCGACGACGGCGACGGGGCATTCCGCACGGCAGACCTCGACATCGGGATCGACCACGATGCCTATGTCACTTTGAAGGACGACTTGGACGCTCCTGTAGCCGACTACCTACAGGAGCATGTTTACGATGTTCAGGAACCGGACGCAGTGGCCACCGCCGAGTCCGTGGAGGCCCAGACCGTCGCGGAAACCCCGGCTGACGACGTTGCGGCGCCGGACCCCGTCGCTCCGCCCCCTGCCGACATCCGAACGGCCGTCACGGTTAGCGATTATGGGTCCCAAATTATCCAGCGGTTCAACGAGTCCGAACAAGGTGGATCTCTCTTGCCGGCGCGTGGCGTGATTGCGCGCTTGACCGACGAAGAGTTGGGATCAGAAGCCGTCGCGCTGGACTCTGCCATTGACCACGATATTCCAGCAGGCCAAGACCAGTACAACGACCGGCTGCGGGAGTTTGCCGAACGGGTGCGACGCGCCATGCAAGAGCGCCAGATCGACAACCCACCCGAAACCCTGACGGCCGTCACGGAAGACCAGCCGCCGCCGATCGCAGAACCTCTTACCGCGGCGAGTGCCGACACGGAGCCGCCGGACGTTCGAGTATGGGTAGCCCGAGGGCTGACGCAGGGAGGGATCCCGGTGGTGCTCACGCAAACAGCGGCGGAACCGGGAGACGAAGCGCAGTTCAATCTCTCGGGCCAGGACCTGTATCAAGACCTGGGGGATGTCTATACGTCGGTGGTGCCGTTGGACGATGTGAACCCCACGGACGGTCGCCCTCGCATGGCGCGGGACGCCGAGGTGGTGCTGCTGGACAAGTCGCCGGTGCTGGTGGCTCCGGGCGTGATTCCGGTCGGTTCGCCGGTCAAGTTCCCCACCGGAGAGAGGGTCAACTACGGGCACGTTCAAGGTGGGCCGAAAGAAAAGCGCACGTTCCGCATAGAGAAACCTCGCCGTAGCAGCAAGGCCAAGGCGGGGCGGATCGCGGCGGCGCGATAATCATGGCGAAACTACACATCGCATCCCCATCAAGTGGAGCATCGACCTTGAATTGGGATAGCCTGCCGCCCGACATTCAGGAACGGGTGTTGACGGCGGCGGCCAACGACCGCCCCTATCTCAACGCTGTCCAAAACTCCGACGCGCAGAACGCCGGCATTGAGTTGGACGCCGCGCTACAACGGGCCATCCGCGACACGTTGGTTGAGTTGATTCGGGAGAACCCGCCGGCAAGCGCCGCACTTTCGGAGACGGCCGCGGAGTTGAAAACCGACCGGGAATTGCGCGACCGGTTGGCGGCACAGGTGGACGGCATGATGTCGGCTTCGGACGACACCGCGACACTGCTGGCGCAGGCGGAGCAGGACCCGGCCTACCTGTCCGCGAGGGCGCGGGGTCTGATGGAACGCTACACGCCAGAGGAACGGGCGGCGCTGGACCGAAAATTCGAGTTGTCGAAGCAATTGAGGAGAGAGCAGTACGAGGCCGAGTTTCCGACGTCGGAACGCCAGGCCCTGATCGACGAAATGCGGGCATTGGGCGTCAGTGAGCGCATGATCGGCTGGTACGACGAGCCGACACAACAGACGGGGCAAGGCAACGCGGAGGTCGACCGTTCGCGGATGCAGGACATCATCGACCGGGAAAGGGCGGAGCAGGCGAGTTTACCCGTCACCGTGATACCGCCCCACGTCGCGGCGGAGATAGCTCGGGGGATCGCAGACGCAGCACGTAATTACGACAATCAGGCGACGATTGAGGCGCAAGCCCGCGAACGGTTGCCCGCTGACCGTCGTTACAGCAAGGCCCCGTCGCTCCGCAAAGCCGAGCGCGAACAGATGAAGAGGCTGACCGAGGAGGTTGACGAACTCGTCGAGCGTCAGGACGCGCTGGTGGCGCAGCACGGCATCACGGATGCGGACATGGAGATTCTGCGCGACCACGCGAATCCGCTGGGGCGACACCTTGAGGACCCGCACCTGCGGGCCAAGTGGCGCAACGAATTCTATGACGTTGCGCCGTATGAGGGAGTTCGGGAAGCGACCAAACGCGCCAACGCCGAGATAGCGAGGTATCAGGCCCAGGGCGGACTGGAGGCCGAGGAACGCCAGAAACGGGAACAGGAGCAGGAACGCCAGTGGCGGATCGCCGACAACAGGGCAAAGTCCGAACAGCAACTGGCGTGGGTTCGGCAGAAGATCGCGGCCGGCGAAACGGTCGGCATTTATGCCATGACCTACACCGGCGGGTTGGGGGGAATGAAACCTTCCGGGCCCGAGATCACGCCGAAACTGTATGCCCAATGGCAGGCGTCGGGCGATTATTTATTCAAGATCGGGTCAGAAGGTGACCTGCTGGTGGCAACGGGCCGAAAGCGTGACCCGTATCACGCCATGACATTCAGCACACTGGCGGCGAGCGACGGCCAGCGTTTCAGCGAGAGCGATTTGGAAACGCGGTTGGAAGGGAGGGATTCGGTCAAAGACGGTGTGCCGGTGCAGGTGATCGAACGTGTGCCGGTGGACAATGCAACACGGTGGGTACACCTGTCGGCAGATATGATTCCCGACAGGTCTTTGCCGGACAGCGACCGTCGCAAGATTGACGAAATGATTGAAATCTTGCAGCGCAATATGTCTGCGGACGATCCCGATTACATAGACCCTGCAACAGTAAAAGCCATGTCCAATGCCCAGCGCCTAAAGGTTGCGAAGGCGTTTATGGAGCGGAGGCAGCAAACCGCACCGCCGCCGTCTGCGGAGACCTGGAGCGGAACCGCGACCGCCGAACCGCCGGCAGTGCGGTTGTGGGTTGGGAGGGCGTTGACCCAGGGCGCGATCCCGGTGGTGCTGACCGTGCGCGCGGCGGAACCCGGCGATGAGGCCCAATTTGTGCTGTCGGGGCAGGACTTGTTTCAGGACCTGGGCGGTGTCTATACGTCGGTCGTGCCGCTGGGGGATGTGACCCCCACAGACCGACCCCCCCTCGGCGCGAAGCGAGCCGAGTTGCTGCTGCTGGACAAGTCGCCGGTACTGGTGACGCCCGGCGTTATTCCAGACGGTGCGCCGATTATGTTTCCGGGCGCAGAGAGGGTCAACTACGGACACGTTCAGGGTGGGCCGGGAGACCGGCGCACGTTCCGAATTGAAAAACCGCGCCGCAGCCAGCGGGCAAAGGCGGGGCGGGTCGCGTCGGCCAGATAGGGACCGTTCAGGGGGAAACCGATGAGTGCATTCATCACGCGGGCGCGTCGTCGCTGGCCACCGTTGGGCACTGTGTCTCTGCCGCTGGCGGCAAACCTCGTCCTGGCGGTGGCGGGCGCGGCGGTCGCCGGCTGGTGTTTCTCGCGCAATTTCTGGACGCTGGGCGACCTGTACCTCCTGGGTCGTATCGCTGACCAGATGTGGGCCGGGCATGGGTTGGTGTGGAACCAGGGGGAGGCCGTGCAGGTCTATACCTCGGCCGCGTGGATGTTGGTCATAGCTGCCACGCGCCCCCTGATTGATGATGTGTATGTTCAGGCCCTGGTATTACACGCCCTCCTGCTGGCCGGTCTTCTGGGCGTCCTCTACTGGCATTTCCGCAGCGGCGCTCTGCTGGCGTCCGCCGTGCTCGCATTCGCCGCGTCCTGGGGGTTCTACGACTACACGGCCGGCGGCCTGGAGAATGGGCTGGCCTACCTCATGGTGGCCATCTTCGCTGTCGGGCTGTTCCGCAAATGGGAACTGTGCCACCTGGCGGCGGTGGCCGGCCTGACCCTTCTGGTGCGCCACGACCTGCTGCTGCTGGTCGGGCCGGCCCTGGCCTGGGTAGCCTGGGGAGACCGCCACCATTTCACCGTCCGCCGCGCTCTGGCCGCTGGTCTGTTGGTACTCGCCCCAATCACGCTGTGGACTGCGTTCGCGTGGCTCCACTACGGGGAACCGCTCCCGGCTGTTTCAACGCACAAACTTGACTTTTACGGAGGCACTGTAGGCGCAAGGTTTTACACCGGCGTCGTCTATTGGTGGGCCAACCTGCTGACCGATCCCATCAGCATTACGGTTATGGCGGGAGCGGCCATTTCCGCCTACTTCACGCGGGACCGCGCGGCGGCGGCGCTGATGGCGGGCGTGGGCCTGTACGTCCTCTACGTCATGGCCACCGGCGCGCAGATGGACCATATCGGCCGGCACACGGGGTGGCTCTACCTGGTGGGGGTGATTGTCCTGTTGATGTCGTGCGCTGGCACCAATAAGCGCAGGATCTACGCACTCGGGACCGCGATGCTCGTCATGTCCTTGTTTCTGGCGGTGGGCCACCACAACGCCCTTGCGCCAGCCTACGATTATTGGGATAGGGACGAGCCGTGGGTGATAACTCTGTTCGACCAAGAGAAGGGCGAGGTGGTGTCTCAGGGCGGTTTCGTAGGCCCAGGGCGGATTGGATTTTGGAGAGACGGCCGGCGCTACTCGCCTTCCGACTCGCTGCCCGTGCGGGTCAGAAACGATTGGGCTCAGCCCCCCGAGGGGCATAGCCTTGCCCTTGCGCGTCATTTTGACGAAACAGACGGGCCGGTGGTCGATGCCCGGCGCTGGGCCACCGGATCCGCCTGGAGAGTGGCATACGAACGAGACGGAAGTTTCCGCGTGCTGACGGGTTGGACGGGTATGCACGACGCCGCCTATTGGCAGGCACTCGGGATTGACATCGGGGAATGATCCGCGTTCGTCTCACCGTGCCGTTTCCACGGAAACGCCGGTGACGCGAACCGCAGCGTTCTGCGGGGCGAGCTGGAAATATTCCCATCCACACACAGTAACTGGGAGACGGAATGGTCAAGAATTTACGCGGATTTATCGAACGGCGGGCGCGGTATGCGTGGTCATCGGCGTTGATGATCGCGGCGGTTACAGCGGTCATGCTCACGCTGGTCTCTTGGCCCCGCATTGACATCGTTTATGTGCTTCTGTTGGCGCTCGCGGTTGGAGCAGCAATTGGCCTGTTTCTCGACTGGAAAGCGTACTGGCGGCGACGGAACCTGTCGGGGGAATGGGTATGGCGCGAAGGGGCCAGGGTGGCCGTCTATGAGGGGATTGCCCTGGTCATCCGCCTGGGGCGTGACGGGAGGTACCGCTGCGAGATGTCGGTGGGAGGGCGTTTGACGACGTGGCCGGTGGGCTACGCGGAGACCGAAGAGGAGGCTTGGGCTTACATGAGCGGGATGGCGACCGCACTGCTGGAAGAGGCCGAGCGAAACGGGGTGGAGTTCCTCTGATGGGTTCTGAGGGTTGGACAAGCATTTTGCGCCGGCGCGTCAGGGCGGAAAGGGTTGGAATTGCCGGCGCAAAAATATTGACGGAGGTAGGCGGTGGGCGGAACCTAGATTGCAAATCTGAACACGTCTTCAGCCCAGCGCCAAGGGGTAGGCCGCCCAAGTCGATAGAGAGTTCCCGCGCTCGCCAAATCAGGAACGAGGTCCAGCGCGGCAAACCGATCCGGCGGATAGCACGCGATCACGACATAGACCGCCGCACGCTGTCCAGGTGGGTCGATAACGGCAGGCTTGACTTGCTGGCAACGGGATGAGAGACAGGGAGAATTTGAAATGGAAATGATTAGCAACAAGCTCATACCGGTGCTCATGGGGTTCCTGGGTACCATCGTGGGCGTGATCTTCCTCCTCCTCACGGTAGGGGCGCTGGACTCCTACTCGCGGTTCTTCGATTACCACTGCTTCAGCAAATCGGAGGGCACTACGGCGATCCTCCACGGCCACCAGGACCCGTCTGAGGATGGCCCGGGCGTGCTGGCGACGCTGGGGGCGGGCACAGAAGCAGCGGGTGTCACGCCGTGCAAAATCCTCACCGCCGTCGGAGAGGGCGGGACTGATGCCGTATTGACGGCCAGCGCCTCCGCCGCCACCAATTCTTTGACCCTGTACACAGAAGAAGGCGACCCGTTCAAAATCACTGCAATTACGGGCGCTGCGACCACCGGACTCACAACCACCGAGATTCAGACTACCGGAACACTACCGTCCGGATGGACCTGGCGTGCGCCGCTGAAAATCACGCAGGAGTTGGGCGGACTGTCCACGACGCTGGTTAACTTCATGCCGCTGCTGGTCACGGTGGGTTTTCTCGCCTCCATCTGGGGAGCCATCGGCGTCCACATGATGGACGGCAACGAGGGAGTGAAGGGCCTGACGACCATGTTGGGCGCGAAGATCGCCATGCTGGTGATCCTGTTCGCGGCGGTGAGGCTCGCACCCACCCTCGTCGAGGAGGCCAACGCGACCCTCCTTGGTTTGCAGGTGTACAGCATCACCTTTGAGTACGACACTCTCCAGGACCTGATGTTCGGGTTCGTGCCGATCATCGTGACTATAGGCATCATCGGTTTCGCCCTCTACGATTCCGTCCGCCTGGTCAGCCGGGTCCAGGGAATGGGTGGGTTCTCGGCGATGAAGGGCCGCATGATGGGCGGTTAGGCAGATAGCCCAATCAAACGGGGCGACGGCATCTTCCGTGTCGTCGCTCCTCAATTTTGGCTTGGAGCGAATCATGAAGACAAACAAAAGCAAACCCGGGGTCAAGGTGGCGAAGAGACGGGTCACTTCTGCCAACCGGGCGGTAAACAAGGCGCGCGGCCGGCTTACGAAGGCGAAATCCGTTCTGTGCGACGCCGAAATGAGGGCGAAAACTCGCAAGATTCGCCAACCCGCAGCCAAGAAAAAATGAGGACTGCAGAGGTAGACGGCTGCGTTCGTGCAATGCTTGGACCGGGCCGGCTCGCTTGCCGGCCCATTTTGGTTTGTTCAACATGAGAATGTCCCCTGCTCTGCGCATGGTCTTTTGGGGCCGTGCCTTCTTCCTGTTTCTGCTGTGCGTATCGGCCTGGGGATTCTGGCTGACGGGCATCGACCGTGTGGTGTCGGGCAACTCGGCGGCGGGGTGCTACCTGGACGGCAACCGGACCAAAGCGGTGACGACGGCGACACCAGTTGTCTACGACGCGGCAGCTCTCAATCAGGCTCCTGCGGGGCATACGGTGGACATTGGGGGCCAGCAATACGCCGAGGGCGAAATGGTGTCCTACCGGATGGCGAACGGCGACCCCGTGGGAGATTTGTCGGCGGCGAACCGGGGATTGCCGGCGCGCAGCTGTGCGGTGTGGTTCGAGAGCGCCGAGTTTCCGGCGACCTACGGGAATAGCGGGAAACTGTGGTTGGTGGACTGTTGCGACGACGCGGCAGACGGGGCTCTGTACCAGGCCAGCGCGCCCGACTGGAATGCTGAAACCACTTGGCCCGAGGCGTTCCCCCCGCAGGAATGGGAATGGGATGTGACCTTTGACGGACTGCCGGCGCAGCGATTGCGGTCGGGCGTAATGGGGACCGTGGTGACGTCCCTGGGGATGCTGACCGTGCTCCTCATGTTTACGACCAGCGCCCTGCTGGTGTGGCGGGAATGGTCGGCGTGGGCGGCGGAACGGAGCGTCGGTCAATGACGGCGATGGTGTGGGTAGCGGTACTGCTGTTGGGATGCCCCAAGTTGACCGGAGGCCCGTTCGACGAGCTGGCATTTCCGGCCGCATTGCTGTGCCTGGCGGCGGGCATTTTCGCGGTGGGGTTATCGGCGGCGGACCGCACCTATCCGGGAGCGGTTCTCTATGTGATTGCGATGACGCTGTATCTCTACTTCATCCCAGAACTAAGCGAGGACCTGAATGTGGTGACGCCAGCCGGCTTGCCCTGGGAATGGACGGTAACAGCCCTGTACGCGGTTCTGATCCCAGGGGCGTGGTTCCTGGCGCCCTTTGCCCTGTGGCTGTTCGATTCCAGCGTCCCCGAACAGCAGGAGTAAGCGTTGGGCGAACGATACAACATTCGCTGGATCCTGTTCGGCCTGCTGGCGCTGGTCGCGGTATCGGCGGGAACCTATTGGTGGTGGGCGCAGAACGCCGGCGGTGGGGTCAACATGGCCGACGCGGGGAATCTGCGGCCGGGGATCGCGGCCGGCCCCCATGTGGCGCATGTATACGCCGACAGCGCGAGCCTCAGTCTGTCCGAGTCGTGGATGCTGGACGGGAATACGTGCCGGACGACGGTGGTGGTCGGCCGCCAGCTTGACGCCGCCGCGCCGGCGCTGGACCTGCCGGCCCCCGCCGCGTTTTATCCGTTCGAGATACTGTCGCGCGGGGCGTTCAGCCTGGTGGTACCGGACGGGGTTCGCGTCGACGCGGTTGGCGCACTCTATACGTCCAGGCGGATCGCGGACTGGACGGACCCTGCGAACCTTGACGACGCCCTCGACCTGGAGATTGCCCGCTACCCCTATCAGACGGGCAGGATGGGGCCCGGCGGGAGGACCGTGGTAAGTACGGTGGGTTTGGTGGCTACGGCTCTGCCGTGGGCTGACGCAATGCGGGGTCAACGGCGTGTGGCTGTCCTGGAAATTGCGGCGTCTCCCATGTCGAGGTGCGACGCCCTAACTCCGCGCTGGGAAGCGTCCTACGGCCTGGACGTGCAGAGCACGGCTGTTAGGACGCCCGCGCCGACGCCGACGCCTGACCCCCGTCGCTGTCCGAACTACTCCTGGTATGACCCTCATGGACACCGTTGCGTTCCGAACCCCACACTCGCGCCGGGGGAAGAGGTCCTCGGCACAATAGTAAACGATCAAACTCCGCAGACTCTATTCATGGGCGGCAGCTCAAGCAGCACTTTCACGGCGGCAGATTTCACCGTGCGGCTCTCCGGCATTTCGCCGGTTAGCCTCACCCTGGCGGCTGGCGTAGGGGGCTCCCCCTGTGTCACCCCCTATGAAGCGCGCTCGTGTCGGCACGTCGGTTTGGCCGTTCCTGCTGACTTGACCATTACCAGCGTGGTGAGAGTCGGGCTAGCCGACCAGGAATGGTGCGGGAGCATTATTCCGGATTGCGCCATTACCAACGAGATCACCATCGAGGAAGACCCGTACCAGTATCTTCAGGCCGGACCGTACTTTGCAATTTCAGAAGTCGATCTGCTGATTAGATGGACCGAGTAAGTTAGGAGAAGTCAACCATGAAAAAGCACACTACCCTAAGAGCGTTGGCCGGTTTGTTGGTGGTGTTGGCGTTGGTCTTTACCGCCGGCGCAACCTCCGCTTTCGTAGGAGCCAAGCCCTTTTTCCTCGATGCTCCTTTGCGCTTTGACTACATTCCAACGGGCGCGGGAAACAAGCCAATCCTAACCTCGGACCTGGACGGCAACTACGTCAAATCGGTCGCACATGCCAATCAGGCCATCACGGTTACGCTGCAAGACGGCGAAAATGAACAACGCACCCTTTCGATCCCGGTCGGCGCATCGCTCATCGGCGCGAGTTACTCGGCCGACACCGAAACGCTGACGCTGACGCTATTGGAAAGCGATCCGGTCACCGCAGACCTGTCCGGTCTTACCACCAGCTCCGAGGTTGCCACGGCGATCAGCACCGCGATTGCCGCCGAAACCGACGCGGTACTCACCAGCGCGTCATACGCCACCGACAGCGAAACTCTCACCCTGAACCTGAGTGAAGGCAGTCCCGTCACGGCGGACCTGTCGGGGGTGGCCACGGCTGCGGAGCTGTCCAGCGCCATCAGCGCCGCGCTGGCCGACGTCACCGGAACCACCGTCACCGGCGCGTCGTTCGCAGACGACACCCAGACCCTCACGCTCACCCTGTCCGAAGGCGGACCCGTCACCGCGGATCTGTCCGGTCTTACCACCAGCTCCGAGGTGGCCACGGCGATCAGCACCGCGATTGCCGCCGAAACCGACGCGGTACTCACCAGCGCGTCATACGCCACCGACAGCGAAACTCTCACCCTGAACCTCAGTGAAGGCAGTCCCGTCACGGCGGACCTGTCGGGGGTGGCCACGGCTGCGGAGCTGTCCAGCGCCATCAGCGCCGCGCTGGCCGACGTAACCGGAACCACCGTCACCGGCGCGTCGTTCGCCGCCGACACCAAGATCCTCACGCTCACCCTGTCCGAAGGCGGACCCGTCACGGCGAACCTGTCCGGTCTTACCACCAGCTCCGAGGTTGCCACGGCGATCAGCACCGCGATTGCCGCCGAAACCGACGCGGTACTCACCAGCGCGTCATACGCCACCGACAGCGAAACTCTCACCCTGAACCTCAGTGAAGGCAGTCCCGTCACGGCGGACCTGTCGGGGGTGGCCACGGCTGCGGAGCTGTCCAGCGCCATCAATGCGGCGTTGACTGGTGTGAGTGGCGTTACGGTTACCGGCGCGAGTTACTCGACCGACACCGAGACGCTGACGCTTACGCTATCGGAAGGCGATCCGGTGACCGCAGACCTGTCCGGTCTTACCACCAGCTCCGAGGTGGCCACGGCGATCAGCACCGCGTTCGCCGCCGAAACCGACGCGGTAGTCACTGGCGCATCGTTCGCGACCAACACCGAGACGCTCACCCTCACGCTATCGGCAGGCGGCGCGGTCACAGCAAACCTATCAGGATTGACCACAACCGATGAAGTCTCCGCGGCGATCACCGCCGCGCTGGCCGCCGAAACCGACGCCACCGTCACCAGCGCGTCGTTCGCAGCCGACACCGACACCTTGACGCTCACCCTTTCCGAAGGGGATCCGGTCACCGCCATCCTCACAGGATTGACCACCAACGAAGAAGTGACCGCTGCGATCACCAACGCCCTTGCCGCCCAGACCGACGCGGCAATCACCAGCGCGTCATACGCCGCCGACAGCAAACTTCTCACCCTCACCTTGTCCGAGGGCGAACCGGTAACGGCGGACCTTTCCGGTATCGCCACGACCGAAGAGCTGTCGACCGCCATCGCCGCCGCAATGCTCACGATGAATAACGCCGATGGCGCATCGCCAGTCCTCCTGGGCACCCACGAAGCCAGCGGAGCCACCTGCCAGGTATTCGCCCCCACCGACATCGTCATACCCCAATCCGGCTGGATTGCCATGATGATCGAACTCCGCAATAACAACGGGCAATACGTCCATCACTATTCGATGCCCGTATCTCTGCTTCACGATTTGCCCGTAAAAATCGACGACAACGCCGCTTCCGCCACTGTAAACAACAATACGAGCGCCGCGAACGCTCTCACCCTACCCGTCCGCGCCCTGTCCGACGGTTACCACGTGGGCTTAACCACCGCCAACCGTCTCGTCGTCCGCGCCTCACATGATTTTGCGCCCTGCCGCGTCACCGTCTACACCGGTCCCGCCGTGGTCGCCCAGAGCACCGCCACGGTCACCGGAGCCTCATTCGCGCCAGCAACCCAAGTTCTCACCCTCACCCTTTCCGAAGGCAGTCCGGTCACGGCGGACCTTTCCAACCTTACCACCACCACCGAACTGACCGCGGCCGTCAACACCGCCGTCACCGCAGTAACCGCCGTCGCCGCCGACGCAGTTCCTGCCGACGCCACCGAGGCCAGCGCGATCTCCGTCACCCAGGGCGGAACCACCACCGTTCTCAAAACGCCAACCGCCGCCCTCACACCTTCGACCTCCGACGCCAGACCCGACCGGACAAGTTGCCTCACCTTCAAGCCGTCCGCCATCGACATACCCGCAGAACCCTGGTTTTTCGTCTCCCTCCAGATCTACGACGCATCTGGATCCGATCCCGGTCATTCGTACATTTCCGCCCTCATACCCCGCACGGCGCTAACAACCATCCCGTACTCGGTCCCCGACAATTCCACAACGAACTTCCTTCATACCACTGGCCAGGGCTACAACATTATCAAGCTACGGAACGATAGGAATGACATAATTCTGGGACGAACTCCATCGGGCAAGATCGCGTGGCGCACCGGGAGCATCACCAGCCAATGCACTCTCCATGTCGTCTCGCTGTCCACGGAGCCTACGCCAGTCGTAGCGGCTCCGCCGACCCTGCCCGCCAATACCACCGTCATCTGGGGCCGTAGCGACGACGCCACTTTCAACGTCACCGAGTTGTCCAACACTTCCACCGCATCGTCACCCGTTCCCCTGATCTTTTCCGCGACACCATCCGGCGGTTCGGCGCAATACGCCGCCTGGGCCCTCAAAGCCCCTTCCACCGTCACTTCCCTGACCACATCGAGCGGCGGTGGAACCAATCTTTGCCTCACCGGCAACTTTGCCCCCTGCACCTCAGACCACCAAATCGTCATCGACGGCGCAACCTGGGACGTCTACGTCACGGCCTCAACAGTCACATTCCCAGCCGATTCCACCGGTTACCTATCCTGGGAGTGATCCCGCAAAAGTCGCACTCACCGATTGACCCGCCGTTGCAAACCCGTCAAGCTCAGGCACTAGCCGCAATGGTTAAATAACGGCCCACAAGGGCCGCAAATCGCTGGGACGGGCAAATTCGGTTTTAGTCCCAAAACGCGCTACGGCGGCTTCAGGCGCAAGGATTTGGCCTGCTGTTGGCGTTTCAAGCCAACAGCAGGCTGTTCAATTGCCACCGGTCTTGAATGACGTAAGTAACCTTGCCCGCTTCGTCGCGTTCGCTGGCGTACAGCACGACCTCATTGACCAGGAACGGCCCGGTAGAGAGCCGCATATTGCGCCAGTATTCCGCCATTTCGTGGCACCATTCCCGGTTGTCGGTATGGAACCGGCCAACCGTTACGTGCGGCAGGAGATGGTGTTCCGGCGGCTCATACCCCAAATCGCCCATCGCCTTGCTCACGGTCCGTTGCAAAAGGTTGAGATGGTGGTTCTGTCCGCTCACGCCGGCCCAGGCGATCTCGGGCCACACTCCGCTGCTGCCCGGGAAGGTATGGCACTCGCGCAGAAGCAGCACGAACGGCGGCCGCGCCGCGGCTACGTTTTCCAATGCCATTTTCAACGCGGCAACCTGGCTCACGTCCACCGGCCCCAGGAACTGCAGGGTGATGTGGTACGGGATCGTATCCAGCCCGCCGCTGTCTGGCCGATGGCGATGGCCCGTGCCGTCCGGTTCCCACAAATGCACCTGCCCCGCCGCGCCGGCGAACTGTGCCCACATCTCCTTGCTCATAGCGGCCAACCGGGTAGCTTGGTCGCCGTAGATTTGCAGTCCCACAAACAGCCGTTTGGCCGGCGGGGCGTTGGTTGTAGGTTCGACTTCCACGATTGTTCTCCTTGCGCTGCTGTGTGTTGTGACGGATTCACGCCATTTGGGAGCTGCTGCAGATCCCGGTTTGTGACGAAACTCGTAGCCGAGTCCGCCGGAGCCGGGCGTCAATCCGTCGCGGATCCGGGCGAAACCCGCAGCAACGTCGATGGCCGACTGGTTAGCAGTCGGCCATCGCATCGATTCACTGCACGTTCACCCCTTCGACGCCCCGCCGCTCCCGTTCGGCCGTGCGGTGGCCTCCCCAATGGATCGCCTCTTCGATCTTGGTGATTATCAGGGCGTTCTCGCGGCAGCGAAAACGTCCCGTCCCGTCCGCCGACTCGCCCTGATAGAAGCGCATCCGCTCCAGGCACGCCAGCAACACATCCTCGACAAACGCCCCGTTGGGTTCCTGGCGGTCCTCTCCCCTGCCCAGCGGTCCGTCCTGCCAGTCAATGCGGAAACCGACCCCCGTGACGTGGCCACCGGCGGGGTTGCCGTCCAGTTCCCGATTTTCTCCGGCGATTGGGCCGGCGTATCCGTGTATCTCAAAAGCCATTTCGCTGCTCCTTGTGTTTTGGGTTTGTGATCCTTCACCAAGCTCTAGTCGGCCCATTCGACTTCCTCGGGCCGGACTTTGTTGATGTTCTGTTGAAAACCGCAATGCCCGCAGGGTTCCGAGCGCAGCCCAAACCCACTCCGCTTGTCCCTGACTTCGTAGATGGTGCCGGCGGGCAACTCGCCATAGCCGTTCCGCAGCGCAACCAGTGAGCGGACGCGCCGGCCGCGCATCAGCAGGAGCGGAGTGCGGGTGTATTCGTGTCGTTTCATTGGTCGTCCCTCAGCTCTGGTCTATTTCGTCGCGGCGGATGGCACGGCGGGAGATCGACCGGCGCACGTCGTTGGCCAACCGATTGGTCCAAATTGCGAACGCGGCGCAGCAAGGCAGGTTGACGCTGGAGCCCCAACCGTCCCGAACGCCCGTCGTTAGAACGGCGGTCCCCAGGACAAGCACGGCCAACGCGGCCAGCGCCAGCGGGAGGGTGTATCGTAATTTCATGGTGTTTCATTCCTGGTCCGTGTGCGCGAGGCACCATCGCCGGAGACGGCCCGAACCGGCGTCGGTGGAAATCCCCGCTTTTTCGCTTACAACGCGCTCCAGGGCCGTCACGCGCAAGGATTCGGGCCTGCTGCGTGTCTCTGGCTGCGCGGTTTACTGGTGCGGGATGGCATGACCGCCACCCTCCTCGGCTACATCCGAAACCAGAGTGCGCGAATACTGGCGAACATCGCCTGTGAACTGCACGAGCCAGCGTTGAACTAAATTTCCCGATGGACTAGCCGGACGTTTTCATTCGCCATGTTTGCTTCCCCCTCTTTTCGTCGGCGCATTGTTGGTAGGGCATCAGCACGTCCCATTGAGCCACGGGGCCGGCGGCGATGCGATGGTGAGATCGCGGGCAGATCGCACCACGCGGTCCCAGGGGCATTTATCGCGCATCGCCAACTGGTGTTCGCTATCGAGGCCGGAGCGGGCGATAGCGCGAAACGCGGTCAACACATTGGCCAGTGGCGAGATTGCGGGGTCCGGCGCCATCCCGTTGTTGGAGCACCATTCCAGGTAATACTGCAGGTCGTCGCAGGCTGCGCTGGTGTGCTCAATAAAGTCCGCGATCAACTCAGCAGGTTCGCGTTGCAGTTCGTCGTAGGCCATCAGTCACCCTCCCTTGGGTCGCCGTCTTGAATGGACTGCGCGTCCAGGTTGTCGGCGGCAGCATCCCCGTCCGCCGGCGGGATTGGCTTCACCGGCGGGAACCACCTGGTAAACGGCGTTCGGGTCTCCGGCTCCAACATTTCCATCGGACGCCAACCCTTCGCATATAAGTCACGCTCGAATTGAGTGACAGATTCGACCGCTTCCCGATCAACTGACCCTTCGTTGGGGAACAGTCCGCCGATCGGCGACGGCTCGTAAAAAATGCGGCCACCCCGACGCCAGTAAATGGTGGGTTCGGTGTCTTCGTTGCGAGGCGGTACGGTCTCCACCTTGACAATGGTTCCTTCAGGGTATTCCTCGACGATTTTCAAGAGGTAACCCCTGGCGAACATCTGGTGCGAATACTCTGTACTAACCCCGTCGACCGTGATTAGGTATTTGACCTGTGACATTGGTTCTCACTCCCGTTTGGATGTCATTTCGCTAGGTATTGCAGTAGCCGTCGCACTCATTGGCGAACCCGTCGCCGTTCGCGTTCGGGTCTGAAAGACGACCTTGCATCCGGTCCTGCAGGTCTAGGTTCACCAACACTTCCCCCAGCGGCCGCAGACTGCGGTGCAAGTATTTTGGTTTCCCGTTCTTCTCAATTCCCACGCGGGCCGGGTCTCGCAGGTGTTCGTCGAGGGCGACGGTCCGCGCCATGCCTTCGGGGTCCTCGCGGTAAAGCTGCAACCATTGTCGATTCGAATGGTACGGACAGCCGATGCAGCTCGACTTGGCGAGGGGTTGCCCTGGGTAATGCTGTTGAAACCAGGCGGCGCAGTCCGACCGGCTCATGCCGGCCTCGATTAGCGGGTAGGCATTTTGTATCCACCGCTCCCGCGAATCTTTGCAACGCATCCATTCGTCGGTGCTTATCCCCATCCACTGCACCATGAAGGGCGGACGGTCGCCCCGAACGCGGGGCCGTCGGCCGATGATTTCCCGCGCCTGGCGTCGGATCGGCGCGATCTTGAAATCTCGGGTGCATTGGCGTCTTCCAATGCCCTCAGTCCCGTCATCGCGTTTGGAATAAGCGGGAATATCGGTGAAAGGTGCTTTGCCCGAACCTTTTGGCCTGCTTCCGTCCCAGGTGTTCGCGTACAGGTTGCCCGCGCTAACCCTCACGATGGGGATGTCCAATTCCAGCGATTGCAGCCAGTCCAGGTGTCGGTAGACGTGGACCGGCTCCCATTGGGTGTCGGCAAAGATCGCGGCTTCGGGCTTGGGCTCCAGTTCTCCCAGCGCCGCCATCAGGTACAACACCGTACTCTGCACTCCTGCGCCCAAACTTATGACGTGATGCACGTCGGCGTTGTCAAACAGGTTCTCTATCACTGTCACCATGTTTCAACCTCCTTTCATGCCACGCGCTTGTAGGCCGCGTGTCTCGTGCGGATACATCCGGACCCCGCCCGACGTTTTGTAGCAGGGGTGCCCGTACTTCGCGCCGCACTCCCCGCAGACGCCTGGGGCTGCGGACAGCCGTACCCTGGCGACGTGGGGGCGGCGCGAAGCCCCTCGCACCGTGGTGCAAGGCGACCGTTCACCCGATAGGCAGTTGGGGCAATAAACCTCCAGCGGGTTCATTCCCCCCGTGATCGCCGGTCTGCTGGTTTTGCTGTTCATGGGTTCAACTCCGTTTTCTCAAAAATGTGCCGTTCTACTTTTAACGCCCCCCCCAATGGGAACCCCGTGATGTTCTCAAGTACAATCAGATGCATTAACAAAGGTGCTATCGGCATAGCCGTAAAAAGGGGATTGGCACTTTGCTATGGCAAAAAAAATTACCGTCGCGGGTGTGGCGTGTGGTGGGTTCTAGCTGTGCCGGCATCCCCACGCGGAACGGGGCGGGGGTAGGGGGTCGATGGTGATCTCGCCCTTCAAGCGGCGGTGAACCGCTTCCGCCCGTGGTCCGCGTTGCGGTGCCTGGCGCGAGACGGTGCGCGGGCTGGATCCCAACGATTTGGCTACTTCCTTGACGCATTTCCCCGTTGACCGCTCTATCCACGCTTGGGCCTGTCGGGCAGCGGACTGCGCCTTGCGGCGTGTCCTCGCAAGCGTGAGTAGTCGGTGTTGGGACGCCAGGAAACCTTCCTCGCTGGCATTGGCCATCACAAAATCCCGCACCGCGTTGGCGACGCGCAGTAACTCCGGGCCAGCCCGTTGGCTGGTTTCCAAGTAATCCTCCCAATGCTCCTTGCAAAAGTGCTTGCGGGCGTGTCCCACCATCACCTTCACAAATTCGTCCAGGTCGGGAACAACCCATCCGCGTTTCCGCGTCTGCCGGAACCCCCAGGTTCGGCCGGCCCGCAGCAGTTTGTGATTGCGCCCCCCCTTGCAGCCGCGCCCGTGCTTCCCGAAACAGGGTTCGGTAAGGGGCAGGTCGGAACGGCCGTCGCGGTGAGCGTAGGGGCCGCTACGGTCCTCCCATTCCAGTGACCGCCCTTCGCCGGTCCATTCGGGATCGCGGCGGGTGTGCGGTATCTTCCCGGTCGCCTTCTGGAACTCCTCGACGAGATTGACCAACTCCGGCAGGGGCAGATACGGCGGTGCGCCTTCACCGAAACCGGGCAACGTCTTTTTGTCGTGGCCGTCCGGCGCGATGACGCCCTGGTTGCCCCGCCAATTGGTGATAATGTCCAACCCCCCTACGAGCTGCCGCTTGCCCTGGGGGTAGTCGATCCGGTACCAGCGATGCAATCCGCGTTTCGATTTCACCCGCCAATTGGTTTCCGGCAGTCGGCCGGCTCCAATCAGTCCCGAGATCACTGTCTCGGCTATGGGGCTGTCGGCGTCGAGTACCAAATACCCGGGCGGGAGGCGCAGATACCAACGGCGCTGCGTTCCCGCCCAATGGTGAGCCCAATCCGCGATGATGCTCGGATGTACCCGGCCCCGGTCTCTGTATGGCACCAGCGGCTTTTCGCCGCTGTGCGGCAGCAGCCACCACGTCAGTTCGGGGTGGCCAAGGATCCGGGGGTCCAGAGGCGGGTAACCCTTGGGGAGCGTCTGCGCCCACCCCGCGAGTTCGTCCGGACCCGACGTTGCGTACATGGTCGGTGGCTACGCTGAAACTGTCACGCGGCCGCGGTGGCCAGCGGTGCCGCCGGCGTTTCCGCGGAAACGGTCGCGATTCTCCCGGCCAGGCGCAGATGATGGGCGACAAGGGCAGCGGCCAACTCCGGCAGGTGTTCGGCGGCAACGCCATCCAACGACTTGACATCGACCGACCGCGATCCCCGGTTCCACCGCCCATACTCGGTGATCTCTGCGCCGAGCAACTCGTGGACCCTTGCGGCGGGGCCTCCCTGATAACTCCAATCCTCGTGGAATGCGCCCAGGGGGTGTTGCCATTCCAGTTCGGGCTCCGCCGCAAGCAACGAGACGGCCACGGCTCGGCAAGCGTCTTCCGAGAGGGGTTCAAACTGGCGGGTCAGCCGCTCAATGGTCTTGCTGTCCTGTCGGCCGGAGCCCCTGGTTTGGGCGTCCACCTGTTCCCGGTAGGCGGCTTCGCCGGCCTTTGATTTCTCCTCGAAATGCTCACGGTTGAAACAGACCAGGGTAATATCGGATACCGGGTACCCGCCCAGAGACTTGGCGTAGGTGGCCCCGATGGTGCAGGTCTGGCACTCTTTCAGGTCGGGGAACCAGGGCGGGACGAGTCCGCCCGTATCGCGGCTCCACGCATGGATGTCTTCGGAATTGCCTTTTTGCAATCGCTTCCAGAAGCCTTCACCGTAGCCCGCAACTTCCCGGAGTTCGGCGCGAGTGCCGAGTCTTTCCCGCTCTTCGTCGGTAACCGGCCGGTTTGGGCCGCGTTTTGTTCGGGAAGCGACGATCTGTATCCAGACCGGGTCTTTGGCCAGGATTTGCTCGAACTGCTTATCTTTGCTCTGGCTCTTGGGCCCGGCGGCGCGGGCTTTACCGCCGGACTGTTCGGCTTCCTTGTTGGCTTCCCGCGTCGCCCTGGTCTGCCAACTGCGCCACGTCTTCACGTCGCAGGTCCAGGTGCGGGACGACTCGTAATCCCCTTCGTAGTCGTCGGCGGCGGGGATGGTATGGAGAGTCTTCGGCAGTTCGGCGAAAAAAGCGGTGACGTCGAATGCGGCTTCGCGGCTGGCTCCGTAGTTGTGTAATCGGGGGCGTGGCCCCAGCGGGCGGAAGTCCGCTTCGTTGACGGCCACCCTTTCGCTAATCAACTGCCGAACGTGGCGGCGACCCCAATCCGGTGCGCCGCTCCGTCCGTAGGTGTTGGTGATCTGGCGGACGACATCGCGCATATCGTCGATGTGCGCGTGGTCGGCGTTTTGGAGGACGAGGAACGAGCGGGCGGCGCTGACACGGAGATCTCCGCTCTCGACGTGTTCCAGCACCAGGTCGGGCAGGTTCAGCACCCGCAGGTTGTTGGCCAGCGTTGACCGGTCCACCCCCAACCGTTGGGCGAGTTCCGGGGCGGTCAGCGACGTTTCCTCGATGGCCCGCTTGTGCGCCTTCACGACCTCGATCTGCGTGAGCTGCCTGCGCGACTCGTTTTCGGTCAGGGCGATGACCGCCATTTCTTCATCGGTCAGGTCGGCCACGTCCATTTCGATGTATTGGTCGCGGCGTCCCTGCTGGCGCAGCAACCGGCAACCCCCGATCCGGCGATGGCCGTGTGCGGTCTGGAATCGCCCGGCGTCGGTTGGCGAGGGGCGCGCCAAGGGCTCCTGCAGCAACCCCAACTGGTCGATGCTGTCCGCGATGTCCTGAAGCGCGGCCGCACTCATGTCCAGCCGGGGTTGCCAGGGGTTGTCGTCGATCAGGTCAAGGTCGATTCGGTGTCGGGTCTTCAACATAGGTGTCACCTTCCTGTAGGGGTGTTCAAAGTTCATGGGGTGTTCACGCCGCCTGGAGTTGGTCGATTTCATCCGCTCGGACGTCGTAGAGGCAGCGCGGCAGCGGGCACTTCAAGCACGACGGCGAGAAGTAGCAACCCTGGTCGACCAGCAGCTCCGGATGGTCAACGGTCGGCCCGTCACGCTCGACCCTTTCGCGCTTCGTTCTAGGTTTGGGCATCTGATAAACTCCTGTTGCATCTGTGCCGTGCGCCGTCCGGGGGAGCAGACCCCTCCGGGCGGCGCGGTCGTTTGGTCTAACCCCTCGGCTGGTTCGCAGTCGCGTTCGTCTCGCATAGGTGCAAAACGGCTTTGGTATCGGGGACTTTGAGCAGGGGACCCACGCAACCGAACACGGTCAGGTAAGCGCAGTCCGGACAGCGGTACAGGGCCCGGGGCCCCAAGCCGGCGTTGACGTATCCAGCAAGCAGAACCAGCAGCGCGGTGCCTGCCTCTTCATCGGGCAGTGCGCAACTGACGCAATCCGTTTCGCACCATTCCCGACAGACCGGGCAGTGGCCGTCTTGCGGGTGTTCTTGGCAATTCCGGCAAATATCCAGGCAATGTTCCTTGCAGATATCGCAGGAGTCGGCTTGGCAATAGGTCTCGCACGGTAAAAGCCGGAGTTGCGATTCGTCCTTTTCGTAGGCCTCGCACGGTAAAAGCCGGAGTTGCGATTCGTCCTTTTCGACGGTTTGTGCCGTCATGCTTACGTTGTCCTTTTCCGCCCCTTCGGGCGGCGCTGGCGGATTGGTCAGTTCGGCTTGCGCTTTCGTTGGCGGTTTGCGGGGCCAGTCTCCGGAGTCGGCGGGACAAACTCAGTGACCCCGCGCTCACACACGCGGCAGACGCCGCCGCCGCTGAAATACCCGCAGTCGGGGCAGTACAGATAGCGGACCTTTGTGCCGGTCGCATCGCGGAACTCGGGGTCGTGGAGATCGGAGACGGGCATCGTCATACCGCTTTCTCAGGGGTCATATCGCCGACCATCAGGGCGTTGTCGGAAACCCACCGGGCGATCCGCTGCGCCTCCTCTGACGTGGCTTCCATCCGCTTCTCGTGGAGCTGGACGATGCAATCAGGGAAATGGCCGTCGTCCGGCCCTTGGCAACCGCGACAGAACTTGTAACCGGGGTAATCGGGATGGTCGGCGGCATCGGCCGCTTCCAGGGCGTCGGGCCACAAGCCAAACCGGGCCAGCACCACACGGACGGTGACGCAAGGTTCGCAGCCGCAAACCCGTGGGTCGTGGTTCGCCCTCATGTAGCGGATTTCAAAGTGGGCCTTGCCCTTGCCGTCCGCGTAGCCGTGGACGTAGGAAGGCGGCTGCTCGATGCAGATGGGACAACCGCCGTCGCAGCACCCGGTGTGTTCGTCGTTGTCGTGTTTCAACGCCATAGTTCCTCCTTTGGGTTTTGGGTCGTGTCGGTGGTTAGCGATGTACCGCCAGCGAAGGGCGGGTTTTCGGCGCGGAATCGGCGTGTACCGCCAAATCCGGCAATTCGGGCAAAGATGTGCCGCCCTTACCGGGCGGCTCGGTCGATGCTGGGAGCGGGGGCAAATCAATAAACCCCTCTGGCGATGTACCGCCATTGAGGGGTGTTTGCTGGCCAGTAACCGCGGGTGTACCGCCAACCCAGGACGGCGGCAGGCTGTAAATGGCCCAGCGTCCGTGATTGGCGACGGCGATATGCCCAGCAGCCTTGAGTTGCGCCGTTGCCCGTTGCACGGTCCGCAGGCCGAGCCCCAACCCGTCCGCCAGGTCTTGCAGCCTCAGGACGGTTTCCTGCTGGCCCGACGTCAGGATTGCGGCCCGGATACGGTCATAGACCAGCCGGGCGTTGCCGTTGACCCGTAGCGGATCCGGTACGGACGGAACTGAGTATTCCGGTGGCAACGGGAGCGATTGGTCGGGGTGGGTCAGTTCAAGGCGACGCCGGGCGATCTGGCAGTAGCGGCGGCTCTTCTCGATCCCGATGTAATCCCGCCCTTCCAACTTGGCGGCGGCGGCGGTGGTCCCGCTGCCGAGGAACGGGTCAAGGACTACCCGTGCGCCCGTGGTCTGGATCGCCGTTAGCGGCAGTTCCAGCGGGAACGTCGGGATTTCTGGTATCCAGGCGGAGTCCTCTTGGTGCGCTCGCCAAATGTCGGGATATGACTTCGCCAACCGGAACTTCGGATTGGCGATCAGGTAAATGACTTCGTAGGTGGGCAGGTAGTAGCCGGGGTTGTGATTCGTGCCGCCGGAGCGATTCCAGATGATGACCTGGCGCACCGGGAACCCCGCGAGGATGTCGTTATGCCCCTGTAACCGTCCGTGCTGAACCCGGTAGACGTGGTTGTAGAAGATCGCGCCGTGCGGGGCGAGTACCCGCATCATTTGGGTCAGGCAACGCCGTTGCCACCGCACGTAATCGCGGTGGGGCATATCGTCGGAATGGCCGTCGTAGCCGGGCCAGTTGCGCCGTCCGTTGCCGGAGCTGGTGCGCAGGTTGTACGGGGGCGACGTGAAAACCAGGTCCACGGACCCGGCCGGAATCCGGCGCATCACCCTGGCGCAATCGCCCTGATGAACGGTATTTAGCCACGGGGCAAGGTCAAACCCGGTCAAAAAAATACTCCCGGCTGATTGAGTCAGCCGGGAGTTTAGGTAAACTTATGAGGTTAAGTCAAACTTTACGAGGTTTTACGCGGCCTCCCGCCTTTGTTTCTTGGCCTTTTTGCCATCCTTTTTACCGTTTCCTCGGAAACTAGGAACCGGGAGCCACCCAACCCCCGGACTTTGCCAAGTACCGGCAACTCGCCCCGGTCAATCCAGCCGTGAACGGTTTGGGGATGAACCCCGTGAACCCGTCTCGCCGTTGCTACGTCAATCAGGCCCGGCGGCGCTTCGGTGTAGATGGGCAGGTCGTTATTCTCGGCGTCCTCGCCCATGCGGAGCGCCAGTTCGTCCAGCGTTCGGGGTTGCTGCGCCGCTACCATCTTCGAAATGTCGTCTATGTCGTCCGTGGTCAATCCGTTGGTCAGGGCGTCGCTCATTGCCTGCGCCAGAGCGTCCGCAGCTTCCTGATTGGTATCCAGCATGATCCGGCCCTCTCGCCGCCGTGGAACTGCGTTCGCACAGGCGGTCCGCGCGTGAGTGGAGCCGATGAAGGGATTCGAACCCTTGACCTGCGGTTTACGAAACCGCTGCTCTTCCGGCTGAGCTACATCGGCGTGCGTTTAATTGTACTCTCAACCAAACCCCTTTCCAACTGTCTCCGTGCCGTCGCCGCTGTGCGTCCCGCTGCGGCAGTCTGCGGGCTCCCTGAGCGTGTATCGGGCGCGACTCGCCCCCCAGCACCCGGCTGGTGGTTGCGCCGCAAACGCGCAGTTGACGATCACCATCGCCCGCGCATAGCATTCGCCCATCGGCGGCGTTGACCGCCATCCATGCAGGAGTTGACCACCATGCGCGAAAATACCATGAAAAAGAAACTGGGGGCCGGCCAACCGGTGTTCGGCTCAATGATCACCTTTCCTTCGCCGGTGGTCGTCGAGATGCTCGGCTACCTCGGTTACGACTGGGTGCTCATCGACAACGAGCACGGCAGCATCACCATCGACCTGGCCGAGGACATGATCCGCGCCGCCGAATACTCGGGCACGGCCCCCATCGTCCGACCCGTCGGCAACCGACCCGAAATCATCGCGCCCTTCCTCGACCGTGGCGCCTGGGGAGTCCAGGTCCCCCACGTCAATACCGCCGACGAGGCCCGGGCCGCCGTGGCCGCCGTCAAGTACTATCCGGACGGTGATCGCGGTCTGTTCAGCGGCGGTCGCCCGGCCGAGTACGGTTTCAGCGGAACCACGCCCGACTACGTGGTGGACGCCAATCGCAACACGCTGGTCTGCCTGATGCTGGAAGAGGTCGAAGCCATCGAGAACATCCCTGAGCTCGTCAAAGTGCCCGGCGTCGACGTGTATTTCATTGGAGCCGGCGACCTGTCCCAGAGCATGGGCTATCCGGGCCAGCAGACCCATCCGGAGGTTCAGGCGCTGGTCGAAAAGGGCGTCCAGCAGATTGCAGCCTCCGGCATCACCGCGGGGTGCAGCTGCCCCGACGCTCTCGTGCCGCACTACCTCGAATTGGGAGTGCGGTATTTCCACAACACCGTCGGTCGCCTGTTGCAGTCCGCCAGCGCAGAGTACCTGAACAACATGCGGGCCGCGGCGGACGGCCTCTGATCTTCCCGGACACACCATCCCAAGGCCCAGACATTGAGGAGTAAATCATGACCAGCCCCGTCGACCCAAACCAGATCTGTCTCACCGGCGAAAACTCGTTCATCCGGCTGGCGTCGGAACCCGGCGGAGAGTCGACCACCCGCTCCAGCCACTGGCGGGTCCTGTGGTCGCCCGCCGGCGCCGGACACGTCCTGTTCCTCAAGAGCAGCGACCTGACGCGTGATCCGGTGCGGGTGTACTCCGACAACATCGCCCTCGCCCGTTACCTGCAGGACGAAATCGAGACCATGCTGTTCCCCGAGTTCGCCGACCCCAGCCTTCCGGTAATCAACGCCCAGTTCAGCAGGTCCGGCGACATCGCCAGTTCCTACAACGAGACGGTCGCCGCCTCCACCGAGACGGTGGTGCTCAGTTGGCACGATTTCCTCGCGCCATACATGCTCAACAACCCGGCTGGCTCGGTGTCCGGGCGAACCCACGGCGTGTACAGCTGTTTCTTTCCCGCCCGCAGCGCCCAGATCACCGTGGGCGACCGGGCCCTCGGCGGCGTGGTCTCGCTGGAAGCCCGGGGTCCGGCCCAGAGCAGCACCGCGTGTATCGCCTGGTCGGAGACCTGGGTGAAGCCGTAGCGTGTCTCCCTGCGGTCAGCGCGATAAGCAGATCGCCCCGTCCACATACAGGATTTGCAGCGCCTCAAGTGCCACCGCTTTCACCTGCTCTGTAGCGCCGGGTTCCAAACCCTGGCACAGATTGCTGATCGCCTCCGCGACCGTCGCGCTGCCGTCCAACCCGTGCAGCAGTCGCGCTATCAGCGCGCTGCACGGGAGACCCTCCGGATGTCCGTCGGTTACCAACCCGTAGCCCCAGACGAAGTCGCCGTCCGCCAGCACCGGCTGACGTTGCAGCATCACCCCGTCGGCCAGCAGCGGCCGCGATTCAGCCGCCAGCGGATGCTCGCGCCGCCGCCGCCGTTCGGCCTCTACGTCGGTCACGCTTTGGCCGAAAGCCTCCGGCGCCAGGCCGTGGGACAGCACTGCCCGCTCATATCCACGCGGTGGTTGACCCGCCACCGCCTGTATGAAAGATTGCCGCGGGGTCAGAGACGGATCGTCGTCGAGCAGTCGGCGCGCCTCCCAGAAGTACGAATCCGCCGTCCGGTTGCTGGAATAGAACAACCGGGCCAGCTCCCGAAAATGCCCGTACTCCTTGTAGTAAAGCTGCTGGTACACCTGTCCCACCGGGCCAGCCATGTCAGGGTCGGACAGCGAAGATGCAACCGCGGCCGCGGCCAGGGTGGCCGAAGTCAAAGCCAGGTGCACCCCGGACGAAAACAGCGGATCGATGAAGCAGCCGGCGTCTCCCACCAGGATGTAGCCCGGGCCGTGGAGTGACCGGCAACGGTACGACCAGTCCCGGACTATCTCCGGTCCGGACACCAGCCGGGCCTTTTCCAGCATCTGCGCCGTTTGCGGTGCCGCTGCGATCTGCGCTTCCAGAAACCCGCGCGCCCCCAGGCGTCGGATGCCCTCCTGACCGGATTCCGAGTCCACCACGGCGCCGACGCTCGACCATCCATCCCGCAGCGGGATGTTCCACATCCACCCATTGGACTGCGACTCGATCAGGATGTTGCCGTCATCCGGTGACCGGAGCCGGTCCCCGCCTTGATAGTAAGCGTACACCGCCAGGTTCCGGAAGAAATCGTCCCACTGCCGCAGGCCCAATTGACGCGCCAGCAGTCCGCCCTGTCCGCTGGCGTCGACGACATATCGCGCCGGCAGGACTTCATCGCCGCACCGCACCGCTGCCGCTGTCCCGGAGTCGTCGAAGATCACCTCGGTGGCGGCACATCCTTCCCGCACGTCGACACCGGCTTTTCGCGCATTATCGAGCAGGATGGCGTCGAACTCCGGCCTCCACACCTGGTACGAATGCGGGTTGGAAGCATTGGTCTCGCTGAAGTACCAACTCCACGGTTTCCGGTCCGCCCCCCATATCATCGTGGCGCCTCGTTTCACCACGAACCCGGCCCGCCGCACTGCGTCAAGCACGCCCAGATCTTTCAGGATCGGTATGCTGGCGGGAAGCAGCGACTCGCCCACGTGATCCCGTGGGAAGCGCTCCCGCTCCAGCAGCGTCACCGGGTATCCGCGACGCGCCAGGAGGGTGCTGACGCACGAACCGGCCGGACCTCCGCCGACGACTACGATGGGTGGATCAGGCATCTAAGGACTGTGAGTTGGTTAGCGGTGCAGCCAAATCGTAGCTGGTGCTGCGTCCACCGGCTTCGCTCCGCAATAAAACGCCATTTGTGATTAGTTCGTTGATATCTCTCAAGGCGGTGTCGTGAGAGCATTTGGTTATTTTGGCCCATTTGACGGTGGTAAGTTTGCCATCGAATCCATCGAGCAATTGATTGATCATTCGGCGCTGCCGGTCGTTGATAGTAATCTCGGCGATGCTCCTCAAAAATCGATCTTTGGTCGTCACAGCGGCGATGGTCATCTCTGCACTGTCGATAGCCGCGCCAACGCAGTGCAGAAACCAAGCCAGCCAACGGGTGGCGTCGGTGGAGCCTCTTTGTGTCTGTTCCAGGGTGTTGTAATAGTCCCGGCGCTTCTTGCGGATCTGAGAGGAAACGCTGTAGAAGCGTTGAACGGCGCCGTCAGCCCGCGCCAATGCCATTTCAGCAATGGCTCGAGCGACGCGCCCGTTGCCATCCTCAAAGGGGTGGATGGTGACAAACCACAAATGAGCCAGTCCGGCTTTGATAACGGGGTCGGTATTGGCGCCGGAATTGAACCAGTCCAGAAAACTGCGGATTTCACCGTCGATGCGCGCTGCGGCAGGGGCTTCAAAGTGAACCCGTTTTCGGCCGATGGGGCCGGATACCACTTGCATTGGGCCGGTGGCGTCCTGACGCCATTCGCCTACAGCGATGTGTTGCATTCCGCTACGCCCGGTGGGGAACAGGGCGGCTTGCCATCGACACAGACGCTCCACGGTCAGCGGCCGGTCGTATCGTTCGGTGGCGTCCAGCATCATATCAACCGCGCCTTCAACATTGCAGTCGTTATGTTCCAAACCGCCGACATCGAGGCCCAAACGTCGCGCGACGGATGAACGGACCAGTTCGGCGTCCAGAATTTCGCCTTCAATTTCACTGGTTTTGACGACTTCTTCGGTCAGCGTCGCAATCATCGCCTCTTGGCGAGGCGAGAAGCCGAGGTGCGCCATTTGGCCCAGGAGACGGCCTTGGCGATGGCGGATGTCCGCTAACTGGTCGGCCAAATCTTCGATGCGCCAGTGCAAATGAGGCCAATCGGATTGCTCATGTATGTATAATCTACGCATAATATGCGTAGATTATCTCAAGAATCGCCGCAAGAGACAAGTAGGCCCCTAAACGAAGCAGGCGTTGCCGGATTAATGCCGGCCACCGCTGAACGCCTTTAGCGATAGTACTGCGAGAACACCGGCTCTTCGCGCGTTATGATTTCCAGCACGCACGGTTGCCCGGACGCCGAAATCTCCTTCGCCCGCTCGATGGCCGGACCGACTTCGTTCGGGTCCGTCACGTACTCGGAGTTCGCGCCCAGCGCTTCGGCCATTCGAGCGTACTCGCCGGAAACGTACTTGGTCCCGTACCGCTCGGTTGCAATCGGAATGTTCTTTTCGTAACCGCCCATTGCGCCGTTGTTGACGATCACGGTGATGATGCCCAGCTTTTCCCGCGCCGCCGTTTCGAAGTCAGTGCCAGCCATGCCCACCGCAACGTCGCCCATCAGATTTACGCAGGTCTTCTCCGGGAACGCCACCTTCGCGCCCATGGCATAGCCCAGGCCGCTGCCCAGTTGGGTGGAGTTGCCCCAGCCTATGTATCCCCGGGGCGTGGTGGCCGCGTAGAACGGCACGATCTGGTCTCGCGGGTTACCCGAGTCATGGGTGACGACGCTGTTGGCCTTGTCCAGCCGCGCGTTCAGCTCGTAAACCACGCGATACGGGCTGATGGGAACGTCATTGCTGGACAGTCGCGGCATCCACTCCGCCAACCATTCCTGCCTCACCTGCCGGATCTCGGCGGCCACTGATTCGTCGCCGCGCCGGCCATTGTCTCCCAATCGATCCTTGACTTCCTCGATCAACTGTCCGAGAACCAGCTTCGCGTCGCCCACGATGATCTCGTCCAGCGGATACTCGCCGTTCAGGTCCTTTTCATCGATGGTCGACTGGATCATGGTCTTGCCGGCCGGGACCGGAGCCGAGGCCAGGGTTTTCTGGAAGCTGGTTCCGATGCCGAAAACCAAGTCGCTTTTCGCCAGGAACTCGCCCACCATCTTCGTGCCCGAGTTGCCGCCGGTGCCCAGGGCCAGGGCGTGGTTTTCCGGGAAGCCGCTCTTGCCCAGCGTCGTGGTCATCGTCGGCGCGTTCAACAGCTCGGCCAATTCCACCAGTTCCGGCGTGGCCTCGGCATACAGCACACCCTGGCCGGCGTAGATTACTGGCCGGCGCGCCTTTACCAGCAACTCCGCGACCCGGGAGACATCGCGAGGATCTCCGGCGGACCGGTGCTTCTGTTGCGGCAGGTAGTGGAATTGCTCTTCGGAAATCTCTCCGGCCAGCACGTCGTTGGGCATCTCCACCAATACCGGATAGGGCCTCCCCGTGCGTAACTGGGTATACGCACGACGCATCATCTCCGGAATACGGTCGGTGTGACTGGCCGAGTCCGCCCACTTCGTGACGCCCTGGTAGTTCCGAGCGGCGTCAAAGTCGGACGACGTTCCGCGACGGCGCGTCCCCGGATGGTTCGGCACCATCATCAGCGGAGAAGAGTCAGCGTAGGCCTGCGCCACCCCGGAGAAGGCGTTTTCGATCCCGGGTCCGCCCTGGACGATGACCACGCCGTTCTTGTTGCCGTTGTTAACCCGGCTGTAAGCGTCGGCCATGTTGACTGCGGTCCGCTCCATGCGCGAGATGATGGGTCGAATCCCAGCCGCCGCACAGGCGTCGATCAGGATGTTGTTGGGAAAGCAGAAAACAACGTCCACTCCCTCCCGAGCCAGAATCGTGGCAAACGCGGTCTTGCCGTCCATGTAGTCATCCTCCGTTAAATCGCGGTAACCCAAGCATTATACCCGCGATACCGCACCCCCCGAGATCCGCGTCCCGATGGCGCAGCATAGTTCGGTTTTCCCGAATGACTTCCCATCGACTTGAATGTCATGGTGAGCAACACTAACGTCATTGCGAGCGTCCAAACGTCATTACGAGCGCTTAGACCCTGTGGACAAATTCCCTTGGTTATCCCTGAATATGAGAACTGTTGCGGGACGACTGGGCTACGCATCGAGGATGTCGGCTGTCCTTGGAATGAATTCCAGCCGTTGTAGGGCGGGCTCGTGGATGGTTCGCCAATTTCGGAGTATGTCCTGTCCGAGCAGGGATGGGAGTCTCGGGTCCACATCGTCCGGTTTCCCGATCCGGACCGTGACCCGGTAGCGGAATACGGGCGATCCCAGCGAGTCCCGGAAGCTGACGACTGCATCTTCGAGATAGCGTTGTGATCTGCCGGCGACTCCCCTGACGGTGGTTGGCCGGTTCAGGCTCGTGTACGGGACGAGTAATTCGGCGCCGTCTTTGGGGTGGATGCACGTGTTGTCCGCTCCGGTGTCCACGAGCAGTGGGATGGTTCCTCTGATGTTCAATCTGCGTATCTCGACGTGAGCGCTAACGTGGGGGCGACCGTTCTCGAAGTATCCAGTGATCGCAGTATGAGCGCCGGCGGTTCTGCGGTTAGATACTCGACCGCCGTGGGACGGTCGTCGTTGCCCTTGGGTTTGAGTTGCCCTACGACTGCGTCGAGGGAGTCGCCGAAGAAGAGGACTTGGTCTGGTCCCATTCCAGCCCACTGCTCGTAGTATTCGTCTCCCAGAGATGCGATGGCATCACGGAATGTTTGCCGGAGCAGTTCGTGTTCTCGTATTTGTCTCGAGATGGTAGCTGCGTCGGTTAGGGTACCGGCATCGTCCGGTGGTGTGCTTTGTGTCAAGGTGTTCCTCCGTCTTTTGGGGCGGCTGCCGGCTTGGGATAGTTTCGGAGTATCCGTTGCCACGCTTTGGTTCGTACAGCTGTGGCGAAGTTGGTCTGAACCGGATGCACTGGAACGCCGTGGGGTGCAACGGTAGCAACGAGGGTTATTGCGTGCAAGCCGGCGCACGGAGTGTTGCGGCTGCGGCCAGCGCGTCGGCTATTTATCCACAGGCTCTAAACGTCATTGCGAGCGAAGCGCGGCAATCTCGTCGCCACAGCACGGCCGCTCACCGCAAGCGATTGCATCGCTCCATCACCGCCGCCCCCTTTCAATCCCCACGGCGATAATCGAATGACCCTGCCGATGCCGTCGTCAGTTTGCCTCGGTCAACATGCCGGTGCCCATGCTGTTGTCGATGGGGCTGCCGTAATTCCTGCCCACCAGCAGTCCGATCTGACGCCGCCCGGTCACATCCCCGCTGGCCGCGCAGTTGCTGATATCGCCGCCATTGTCGCCTATCAGGCCGCCCACGTACTCGTTACCCGACGCCGCGCCGGAGGCGACGCTGGCGTCCACCACGCCCACCGTGTTCTGACCAATGAGCCCCCCAACGTTGTCGCCGCCCGTCGCGCTGCCTTCCGCCATGCTGCCCCGGATCTCCCCTTCATCGTTGGATCCAATCAGCCCGCCGACGAAGTTGTTCCCGCTGGCGAAGCCGCTGGCGTCACACCGTGTCACGTCGCCGCGGTAGTTCCAGCCAATCAGTCCGCCAACAAAATCCTGAACGCCGGTGGCGTCTCCGCTCGCGCTGCAATCGCTGATGTCCGCATCGTTATATCCCATCAATCCGCCCACGTTAGCATCGCCGCTGGCGTCGCCTCGCGCGATCCCGCCCTCCGCGATTCCGTCATTGTGCCCGACCAGGCCGCCCACGTTTTCGCCGCCGGTGGCGGACCCGTTCGCGGTGCTGGTGGCTATGGTCCCGGCGTTATTCCGCCCCACCAGGCCGCCCACGTTCTCGTTGCCCGTAACCGCGCCTTCAGCCGAACTGTTGCTGATGCTTCCCTCGCTGTCACCTGCCAAACCGCCGATGTCGTCTTCGCCCGTCACCATGCCGGACGCGGTGCTGTCCTGTATCTCCCCGCCTTCTTCGTGGTACCCGACCAGGCCGCCCACGTTGTCGTTGCCCACCACCGCGCCGGTGGCCGTGCCGGCTGTGATCGCACCACCATTGTTGCGTCCGATCAGTCCCCCAACGTCGTCGGTACCGTGCACGGTTCCCGAGGCGCTGCTGTCGCTGATGTCTCCATCGTTGTAACCCACCAGCCCGCCGACTTTGTTGCTCCCGGCGACTTGGCCTTCCGCGGCGTTGTTGGCCAGCGTGCCCTCCCCGTTGCGGCCAATCAGACCGCCGATGTTGTCGTGACCCGTGACGGCTCCCGTGGCAAAACTGTCGCTGACAGCGCCTTGGCCGTTGTATCCGGCTAGGCCGCCCACGTTGTCCTGGCCCGTCGCGGAGCCTTGTGCGCTGCTGTTGCTGATCTCGCCGTCGTTGCGCCCGATCAGGCCGCCGATGTCAGTTCTGCCGGTCACGTCGCCGCGCGCGACGCTGTTGCTGACCGCGCCGCCGTTCCCTCTTCCCACCAGCCCGCCGACGTTGACGTTGCCCGACACCCGGCCGGCGGCCGCGCCACCGTCGATGTTCCCGTCGTTGAATCCAACCAACCCGCCGACAAAATCGTTCCCGGTCACGTCGCTGTCGGCGGAGCTGTCCCGCGCCGCGCTGCCGAAATTGCCGTCGATGCGCCCAACCAGGCCTCCAACATACCGGACACCGGTAACCGAGCCGCTGGCCGAACTGTCATTGATACGCCCGCCTTCCTTGTCGTCGCCGACGAGGCCTCCCACAAAATCGTTCCCGGTCACGGATCCTTCGGACCTACCGCCAATCACGCGGCCGCTTTCCTCGTTGTTGCCTACCAACGTGCCAACATAGTCGTGACCCGTTACCTCGGCTCGGCTCAAGGCGACGCTCCGTATCGTCCCGCCGCTGCTGAACCCGAAGAGCCCGACGTAGTCCTGTTCCGGCCGGGAAATGTACAGGTTGGAGATGGTGTGGCCGCCGCCGTCAAACGCGGTTTCAAACGCCTGCTGGTCATCCGCGCCCCGGTAGTGGCCGATTGGTTCCCACCCGGAACCGGAGTTCCAATATGTATCGCCCGAGTCCGCCTGCCCGTTGCCGTTGGTGTCGAAGTTCAGGTCGGCCACGAGTTCGTAGCCTTCGCACCCACCCATACGACATCCCATTCCTTCCGCCGGATCCGGGAAGGCCGCCAGGTATCCGGCCAGGCCGGTGTCTTCGTCCGCCACCCCGTCTCCGTCCATGTCGTATCGAATGGCGTCCAGTTGCGCCAGGTCGTAGATCTCAATCAGACCGTCGTCATCCGAGTCGTAATCACCGTTAACGGCGGCGACCGGTGCCGGTATCGGGGTTGGCGATGCTTCGCGCTCGACAGTGGCTGTGGGGGTAGGTCCCGGAACTACCGTCGGCCGCTCGGCCGCGGTGCCTGATGGCGCGGTGTCGGACGCCGCCGTCGGCTTCGGTGGCTTGGTTGCCTCGCCTTGTGCATTCGAGGACGGCGTCGGACGCTCGGTCGCGGAGGCGGCGCTGCCCGTAGGAGTGGCGCCGCTTGCCGTCGCAACCTGCCCAGAGCCATTGTCGCGCGGTTCCGGTTCTGGGTCGGAGCACGCCACCAGCAACGTCGCCAGCGTGAGAGCTCCCACTGCCGCCAATGCGATAGATCTCCACGATCCGTTGGTCCCCGGTGCCGTTCTACCTGCCGACGGTTTCATCGCAATGTACACCTGCTTGGGCCCTTGAAGAACGCGGCGCATTCATGCCACGACGCGGCGAGACCGTTCTATCCCGCCGGATCATGCTTTCGAACTCACCTCGGCATTATACCGGGGTTTCATTCAGGGTCATTCGATTTTCCCAAATGTCATTGCGAGCGCAGCGTGGCAATCTCGTCGCGACAGCACGGCGGCTCGCCGAAAGCGGTTGCATCGCTCGGCTGCTGCCGCGCCATTCCATTCCCGACGGCGACAATCGAATGACCCTGGGCGTTCCATTCCGCGACATTGCAGCCCGTCACATCACTACCCGTGGGGGTTTCGGGTTATCATAAAGTGCAATGAGACAGGAGGAACAGAGATGCCCGAATATATTCCGTCAACTAGGGATTGGGTGCGTGAGCAGGTGGAGGCGTATGAAAGCAGCGGCGGCACCCAGGGGACCACGCTGCGTGATACCGGCCTCCCCGTAATTGTCGTTACCAACCGTGGCAACAAGACCGGGGCCATACGCAAGACCCCGCTCATGCGCGTCAAAGTCGGCGACGCCTACGTGCTGGTCGGCTCACAGGGTGGCGCCCCGCGCAATCCGGTCTGGGTGTATAACCTCCGTCGCGACGCCAACGTCGAAATCCGGGACGAGACCGACGTGTACACCATGCAGGTTCGCGAAGTTTCAGACCCGGACGAACGCGCCCGGCTTTGGGCCGCTTCCGTCGAGGCGTTTCCCCCTTACGAAGAATATCAGGGCCGTACCTCAAGAAAGATACCGGTTTTCGTCGCCGAAACCGCGTAATCGGATTTTTGGGTTTTCGGCTCGACAATCGCCTTCGGTGTCGCAGACGGCGCCGAAACCAGGCTTTTTTCGATTCAGGCGGCGAAAATCGTTGTTTGCTGCCGTTGATGCCAGTATAGTAGTGACAGCGAAGTTGCGCCGGTTCTCCTTCCTTGGGTATTGTAATCCTGTGCCCGACGAAACAGACCTAGCGTGTGCACCGTGATTACCAACCAGTCCGGAGGATGAACCGTGGCCCTTTCCGATATTACCCTTGAATGCAGCGACTGTGGAGCAGAATTTCTGTTCACCGTGGGCGAGCAGGAATTCTATGCCTCTCGAGGCTTCACCAACTATCCGAAGCGGTGCGTTTCATGCCGTAACGCCCGGCGGGGCCAGCCTCGTGACAACTTCGGCGGTGGCGGCGGCGGCGGCGGCGGCGGCGGATACGGTGGGGGCCAGCGAGAGTCCTTTGCCATCGTCTGCAGCAACTGTGGCGCCGATGCAACCGTGCCTTTCCGCCCCCGCGGCGATCGGCCGGTTTATTGCAGCGACTGCTTTAGCCAAATGCGAAACTCCTGAGGCCGGCGGCCTGGCCTCAGTCTTGTATCCAATCTGAGGCCAGCGCCAACGCCATGCCCTTCAGGGACCTTCGCGAGTTCATCGCCTTTCTCGAAAACCAAGGCGACCTCAAGAGAATCTCCGCTCCCGTTAGCTCTGAGCTGGAGATCACCGAAATAGCCCATCGGCTCCTACGAGCCGATGGGCCGGCTCTGTTGTTCGAAAACGTGGTTGGTCACAGCATGCCCGTGGCCATCAACCTGTTCTGCTCCGAGCGGCGCATGAACTGGGCCCTGGAGGTCCAGGACGCTGACACCCTGGCCGCCCGTCTCGAAGCAATGATCGACATGGTCCAGGGCGGACCCCCACAAGGGATGCTGAACAAGCTGCGTACCCTTGGGCGTTTGGTCCACGTCGGCGCCTTCCAGCCCAAAACCGTCAGCGACCCCCCGTGTCAGCAGGTCGTCCTGACCGGAGAGGACGTCGACCTATACACCCTGCCGATCATCAAATGCTGGCCGCAGGACGCGGGCCCGTACATAACCCTGCCTCTGGTCATCACCCGAGACCCTGACACCGGCACGCAGAACTACGGCATCTATCGGATGCAGGTGTTTGACCGCAACACCACTGGGATGCACTGGCAGACCCATAAGGTGGGCGCGCGCCATTACCGGGCCAGCACCGAAAAGCTTGAGGTGGCTGTCGCCCTCGGCGGCGATCCGGCCTCGATATGGACCGGTTCGGCCCCCCTGCCGCCTGACATCGACGAGATGATTCTGGCGGGCTTCATTCGCGATCAGGGTGTCGAGTTGGCCCAGGCCGTGTCGGTTGACCTCAAGGTGCCGGCCCATGCCGAAATCGTCCTGGAAGGGTACGTCATCCCCGGCGAAGAACGGATGGAAGGCCCTTTTGGAGATCACACCGGCTACTACTCCCTTGCCGAACCCTACCCGGTTTTCCACGTCACCACCATCACGCGCCGCCACAATCCGATTTATCCCACCACCTTTGTCGGGCGGCCGCCCACCGAAGACTACTGGATGGGGAAGGTCACCGAACGCGTCTTCATGCCGCTGATACGCCTCATCCTGCCGGAGGTCGTCGACATTAATATGCCGGCGGAAGGTATTTTTCATAACCTGATCCTAGTATCGATGAAAAAGGAGTACCCCGGACACGCCCGCAAGGTGATGTACGGGCTCTGGGGCCTGGGCCTGCTCAGCTTGACCAAGGTCATCGTGGTCGTGGACGATTTCGTTGACGTCCAGAACCCATCCGAAGTGGCATGGCGCGTCGCCAACAACATCAACCCGGCCACCGATCTCGTCCTGGTTGATGGCCCCATCGACGACCTCGACGTGGCATCTCCTACCCCACGCTTTGGCAGCAAGGTCGGCATCGACGCCACCCGCAAGGGACCCGAGGAAGGCTATCATCGCCAGTGGCCGCCGGACATTGAAATGAGCCCGGATATCCGGGACCGGGTCACCGAGAGATGGGCCGAGTTGGGTCTGGGCGACATCATCCCTTCGGATCGGTCAGCCTCCTGACTTTCGCCATTGGCGGTTGAGACCAGCAGCCGTACCTCCGCGCAGGCTCATTCGATTTACCCAAATGTCATTGCGAGTTCTCAGGGTCATTCGATTTTGCTAAAAGTCATTGCGTTCGATTTACCCAAATGTCATTGCGAGCGAAGCGTGGCAATCCCGTCCCCGTAGCAATCGCTCTGCCCAAAAACCAATGCGTTGCCCCGCGGCCGCCGCCTGGCGACATTCCCCACGACGATAATCGAACGGCCCTGACCCTCCTCTTCGCGCGGCATCTGCTCCGAATCGCCGTGTGCTAACATGATCGCGTATGCGTGATTCCCCCGCACATTCCGGCCCTCTACGTGTCGTGGCGGTCAAGGTTCCCCACTACCTGAACGCCATCAACATTTCGGAATCGCTGTTCGCCATGCCCTTTGGTTACATCGGCATGGTGTTGGCGTCTCATTTCTCGGGCGGTAGCGGATGGCCTGGTTGGCACGTCTTCATCTGGATTACCGTGGCGTTCCTGGGCGTGCGCACCCTGGGAATGTCGGCCAACCGCATCATCAACGCCCGGGAAGATGCTCGCAATCCCCGCACCTCGGGCCGGCACCTGCCCGCCGGCATCCTGAAGCCGCTGGAGGTTGGCGGCATGGCCGCCGCCGGGGCGGCGGTCTTTTTCGTCGCCGCCTGGCAGTTGAACCCTCTGGCCCTGTTGCTGTCGCCGGTGGCCGCGATCTACGTGGTCCTATATTCCTTCTCCAAGTATTTCACCTGGCTGTGCAGCCTGATGTTGGGCCTCGCGCTTTCCATCGCCCCGTCGGGAGCCTGGATCGCCGTAACCGGTCAACTCGCCTGGCAGCCCGTTCTGCTCACCTTCGCGGTGATGATGTGGGCCGGAGGATTCGAAACAATCTACGGCAGCATGGACTTCGATTTTGACCGGGCCAACCGCATCAATTCCATCGCGTCTCGCTTCGGGGTTCGTAACGCCATCCGCACCACGCGGGTTTTGCACAGCCTGGCCGCGGCTGCCCTGCTGGGCTTGGGCATCTGGATGGAGTTGAACGTCTTCTATTTCGTTGGCTGGGCGGTCGCCGTGATGTTGCTGGTATACGAAAACAACCTGGTCAAGACCGGCCAGCCGGCCATGGTCGGCAAGGCGTTCGCGTTCAACAAGTACATCTCAACTCAACTGTTGGCCTTCACGATCCTCGCGGTGGCCTTGCCGTTCGACGGCTTTTTCCCGTGGTAGCCAACTTCGACGCCACGACGGCCCATTCGCCCGCCGGCACGCGGGCTCCCATTCCAACCTGCGGCGCACGGATGCCGGCATGACGACACACTCGTCACCACCACTGGTCGTGGGGGTTACCGGAGCCAGCGGGTCGATCATTGCCCGCGAGCTCGTCGACGCCCTGCTGGAGCAGGAAACGCCGGTGGTGGTCGTCGCCTCCAACGCCGCGCGCATGGTGTGGCAGGAAGAGCTTGACGAATCCTACAACGCGGCAATCGCGCGCTGGACCGAGTATCCGCACTTCAGCGCTTACGGCATCACCGACCTGTTCGCTCCCATCGCCAGCGGCACCTTCCCCACAGCCGGCATGATCGTCGCTCCCGCCAGCATGAACTCCATTGCATCCCTGGCCCACGGTTTGACGCCGAATCTCCTGCTCCGAGCCGCCGACGTCACCATCAAGGAGAACCGTCGCCTTACCTTGATACCCCGGGAGACTCCCTTGCATTCCATCCATTTGGAAAACTTGCTGACCCTGTCGCGGCTGGGAGCCACTATCTTGCCGCCGGAACCCCCCTTCTATCTGAAACCGCTGGACATCGCTGGCGTGGTGCGTTTCGTCGTCCAGCGCGCGATGGTCGCCGCCGGTGTCACTGATCGCCTCCCGGACGACATGCAGTACCGGGACCACGAGCGATAACCGGGTTCCGGGGTCATGGTCAGGATCACATATTATGTGGCCGCCAGTCTTGACGGCTTTATCGCAGACGCCGCCCGCGGCGTCGATTGGTTGCCCCAGGGTAATTCGGACGACTACGGCTACGCCGGATTTTATGCCGGCGTCGAAACCCTGGTCATGGGCCGCCGCACTTATGACCAGGCGTTGACCTTCGGAGACTGGCCTTACCCCGGGAAAACGGCCTACGTGTTCACCCGTACTCCGCCCTCGGATGGCCCGCCGGAGGTGCGGTTCGTACAGGCCAATCCCCCAGACTTCGTCCGCGATATTGAGGAGCGCCACTCCGGCGCCGTGTGGCTGGTGGGCGGCGCCGACCTGGCCGACCAGTTTCGGCAGGCCGGGCTGATTGACGAATATCGGGTCTTCGTGGTTCCGGTTATCTTGGGACAGGGTGTTCCTTTGTTCGGTGGCCCGGGCGCACCCACCGTCCTCCAATTGGAATCGGCGGACACCCACGTTGATGGTCTGGTGGAACTTCGCTATCGCGCTTCCGAAACGGTTTAGTCCTATGGCCCACCTGAACGGCGACGACAAGCGGCGCTACGTGGCGGAGATGTTCGCGCGGATCTCGCCTCGTTATGACCTCATGAACTCCCTTATGACCGGCGGTCTGCACCACCGCTGGAAACGCGCCACTGCCAATCTGACCGTGCGGAACGCCGTCGGACCGGCGTTGGATGTCGCCACCGGGACCGGTGACCTGGCCTTCGCCCTCGCCGACTGCCCCAACGCGACGAAAGTCGTCGGCATGGATTTGTTGCCGGAAATGTTGTCCATAGCGAACCGGCGACGAGCCGCCAGACACGACCAAGGTAAACCCGTACAATTCGTCCAGGGTGACGCTCTGCGATTGCCTTTTCCGGACGGCTCCTTCGTCGGTGCCACCGCCGGCTTCAGCCTCCGCAACATGCCCGACGTGCCATCCGCAATCCGGGAGATGGCTCGGGTGGTTGCGCCCGGCGGCCGGGTTACCACGCTGGAGTTGACACCCATGCCCCCGGGAATTGCGTCCACCGTGGGCAGTTTCTATTTCCACCGCCTGGTCCCGCTGATGGGGCAAATCGTCGCCGGTGATCGGACCGCCTACACCTACCTGCCCAACAGCGTCGATTACTTCCTAACCGCCGACGGTTTGGCCGATGTATTCCGCCAGGCCGGACTGGTCGACGTCGGTTACCGTCGCCTGGGCCTTGGAGGCGTGGCTTTGCATTTCGGCGACCGGCCGGGGTGAGGCCCGGGCTCTCACCAAACTGCCGTATCCCGTTCTGTTGGTTCATTGAAAAGCCGCCTCTGTTACAGCATACTTCTCTGGCACACGCCGGGCTGCGCCATGAATCGGCGCGCCGGAGCTACAGGAGGCGGCCATGGGCCCCGATGAGCAGCAGCCTCTCGGTCGGGCAGAGCGAGAAGAACCGACCTTAGGACAGCGGATTGAAGGACATTTCCAGGGGAAGGTTCTTGCCGGCTTGATGCAACTGGTCCCCATCTTGGTGACTGTTTTTGTCCTCGCATTCATTATTGGCCATACCGACGGCTTTATCAGGCCTCTGCCTTTTGTCAAAGACAGGCCTTGGGACCTACCTGGTGTTGGTTTGATCGGCATTATTGTCGTTTTTTACCTGATAGGACTGTTCGTTTCTGTTGCGGTAGGTCGCCGTACCATGGGAGTGATGAGCTTTGTGCTCACCAAAATTCCGGTGGTCAAAACCATTTTCGGCGTTACTGAACAGGCGACTACAATCCTCGCATCGGACTACAATTTCAGCCGGGTGGTGTTCCTTGAGTGGCCCCGCGAGGGTATGGTCGCCATTGGCTTCGTGACTGGTCGGGCTTTCTCACAGACCGGAGGTCATTCGCTCGCGATCATTTACATACCCACGGTACCCAATCCGACGTCGGGCAACATGGCCTTTGTCAATGAAGACGATCTCTTCGAAACTGACCTCAGCGTGGAAGACGCTATCAAGTTGATCTTCTCTGGCGGTATAGTGTTGCCGGAGCGGTTGGCCATGGCGCGGCTCCCCCGGGACGTCGAGAAAAAGGAGCGCGAGTTCATCGGCCGGTTCGAAACCCGCCCCGAATAGACGCGAACCTTCGACCCAACGACGCATACCGGCCAAACCCGCGGAGAGCAGACAACAGTGGAATACGAAACCGTCATCGGCCTTGAGGTACACGTTCAGCTGGACACTAGAAGCAAAATGTTTTGCGCGTGTCCCGCCGATTACCAGGCCGCCGAACCCAATACCCGCACCTGCCCGGTCTGTCTCGGCCTGCCGGGTGCTTTGCCCGTCATCAATCGCCGCGCCGTGGAGTACACCGTGATGACCGGGTTGGCTCTCCACTGTCGTATCCCAGGGTTCACCAAGTTCGACCGGAAGAACTACCCCTATCCCGACCTGGTGAAGGGATACCAGATCTCCCAGTACGACCTGCCGCTCGCGGTGAACGGCTATCTGGAAATCGACGGCGACCCGGATTTGGAACATGGTCGCAGACCCATTGGTGTCGAGCGCGTGCACCTCGAGGAGGATGTCTCCAAGATGCAGCACTTCCCCGACGATGCCGAGGGCTATTCGCTGATCGACGTCAACCGTTCCGGCGTGCCGCTCATGGAAGTCGTCAGCAAGCCCGACCTGCGTTCCCCGGAAGAAGCGCAGCAGTATTTGACCTCCCTGCATTCCATGGTTAAGTACCTCGGCGTTTCCACCGCGAACATGCAGGACGGCAACTTCCGCTGCGACGCCAACGTCAGCATCCGCCCCGCCGGCAGTGACACCTTGGGCACCCGCACCGAAGTCAAGAACATGAACAGCTTCCGTGCCGTCTACCTCGCCCTGGAATACGAGGTCGAGCGCCAACGGCGCGTGATCGAGGACGGTGGCGCCGTAGTGCAGGAAACCCGCGGCTGGGTGGAGGAACGGAGCGCAACCGTGTCCCAGCGCAGCAAGGAATACGCCCACGACTATCGTTACTTCCCGGAACCCGACCTACCCCCCCTCAATATCGGCTCCGAATGGGTGGACCGGTTGCAGTCGGCGCTCCCCGAATTCGCCCCCCGGCGCAAGGCCCGCTTCCAGGAGGACTACGATCTTTCTGAATACGATGCCGACCAGCTCACCGCTTCCCGGGCCCTGGCCGACTACTTCGAGGAGACGCTGGCGCTGCGCGCCGCGCCTGAAAGCCGTCCCGCCGCCGCCAAGGAAATCGCCAACTGGATGCTGGGCGACCTCTCGTATCTGCTCAATCAGGACCACCGTGATGTCGCTGACTCCCCCGTGACTCCTGGCGGATTGTCCGAGCTGTTGGGCCTCATCGCCGACGGTACCCTGTCCACCTCTCTGGCCAAAACCGTGTTGGAGCAGATGTACTCCACCGGCTCGGCCGCGGTCGACATCGTGCGGGACCAGGGCATGGCCCAGATCAGCGACACCGGCGCCATCGAGGCCGCCGTTGCTGAGGCGATTGCCGCCAACCCCAAGGCGGTCGCCGATTACCTCAGCGGCAAGGAAACTGCCGCGCGCTTCCTCATGGGCCAGGTCATGCGTCTCACCAAGGGCCAGGCGCAGCCCGAACTCGCCCTGCAACTCGTCCAGGCCGGGCTCGAGGCTCAAAAGCCCTAGCGTGGTACAATCATCGCCGGAGAATCCACATGAGCCTGCTCAACATCGCCCAGATTGTTACCTCGATCGTGCTGGTCCTGATCATCCTGTCCCAGGTGCGGGAAGCCGGCTCCGGCATGTTCGGCAGCGCTCAGAACACCGTTCGGACGCGACGAGGACTGGAACGCACCATGTTCCAGTTGACCATCGCATTGATAGTGGTATTTCTGCTGGTATCGGTTCTCAGCGCGCGCTTCACCGGTTCCTGACGCCGCCGCGACATTGGGCCGGGTCCAATTGTCCCCTCCGCCCATAGTTCTCGCCACCGACTTTGGCCTCGCTGATGCCTACGTGGGCATGATGCGGGGGGTCATATTTTCGATCAACCCCCACGCCTCGGTCATTGATCTGACCCACGGCATCGCCCCCCAGGACGTGTGCCACGGAGCCGTGGCCCTGAGCGACGCACACCCCTACTTCCCTGAACGCAGCATTTTCGTAGCCGTGGTCGACCCCGGCGTTGGCACCGACCGATTTGCCGTCCTCCTGGAAACCCCCGACCACCGCTTCGTCGCGCCGGACAACGGCCTGCTGACCCTGGTGTGTCGGCGGTACGATTCCCAATTCGGCGCCGGGGATGTCTCGGGTCCCGCAACCCTCCCCGACGGTTGCCGCGCCTGGCGCCTGACCAACCCCGGATATTGGCGCCATCCTGTCAGCGCTACCTTCCACGGCCGCGACGTTTTCGCTCCCGTGGCCGCCCACCTGTCCGCCGGCGTAATCCCTGACATGCTCGGCGACCCCACGCCTGTCATCACCGCGTTGTCGCTGCCGCCTCCGCGACCCGCTGGCAACTCGGTCCGCGGTCAGATCGTCTTCGCCGACGCCTTTGGAAACTTGGTCAGCGACATCACCGCCGAAATACTGTCCAACATGGGCGTGCCCGCGAGGGAACCCGAAGCGGTGGTCAGCATCGCCGGGCACGAAATCATTGGGCTGTCCCGGACGTTTCACGATCCGCCTGGAGACGGGCTGCGCGCCTTGGTGGGCAGCCACGGACGTTTGGAGGTCGCCCTGGTGGACGGCAGCGCGTCGGCTGCCCTGGGTGTGGCCAGCGGAACGGAGATCGTGCTTCGCGTGGGTTGATCGGGCGTCCTGTGGCGATGCGCGTCTCCACTGCCGCTTCCGCCAACAGGGTCCGTTGAACGCGGGAACCTGGGTGCGTGATCTCTTGTTGACACCCCCCGGCCCCATGCTACTATGGGGCCATCTCAAAGCCGGCGCCATGTCGTCGGCTTTTATCTCACTGGGCGTCAGCCGTCTATCGAAATGCGTCTGCGCCACGAGGAGCGTGTTGCCATGGAACTCGACCGCGACACCTTGCTGAAACTCTACCGAACCATGACCACCATTCGCCATTTCGAGGAACGTGGCGTGCCCGAGACCGGACAACGCGGAATGTCCTCCTCGGTCCACTCTTCCGTCGGTCAGGAAGCCGTCCCCACCGGCGTGTGCGCCCATCTGTCTGACGAAGACTACATCGGCAGCACCCACCGTGGCCACGGCCATTGCATCGCCAAGGGCGTGGATCCCAAGCGCATGATGGCCGAGCTCTTCGGTCGCACCCACGGCCCCAACAAGGGTAAGGGTGGCTCCATGCACATCGCCGACATGAGCAAGGGAATGCTGGGAACCAACGGCATCGTGGCCGGCAGCGTGCCTCTCGCCGTCGGAGCGGCGCTGACCTCCAAGATCCGCAAACTGGGTCGCGTGGCCGTGGCGTTCTTCGGCGACGGCGGCGCCAACCAGGGTGTGCTCCACGAATGCATGAACCTGGCGTCCGTTTGGAAACTGCCGGTGATCTTCTGCTGTGAGAACAACGGTTATGCGGAATCCACGCCGGTGGAGTACGGGCTTTCCGTCGCCAACGTCTCTGATCGGGCCGCGGCCTACGATATGCCCGGCTTTAACGTCGACGGCATGGATGTGCTGGCGGTCTTCGAAGCGGCCGGCGAAGCCGTGGCCCGCGCCCGCGCCGGCAATGGCCCGGCTCTGCTTGAAGCCCGCACCTATCGTTACTACGGTCACACGGTTTTCGACAATCCGTTGACCTATCGCACCAAGGAAGAAGAGGATCACTGGCGAGCCCGAGACCCCCTGCTCACGTTCCGCAACCACATGGTCGCGCAGGGCAACGAAATCACCGCCGAGGAACTCGACGGGATGGATGAGGAAGCTCGCTTGTTGATGGAAGAGGCGGTGGTTTTCGCCGATGCCAGCCCGCTGCCCGAGCCCCACGAGCTCTACGAGGACGTGTACGGCGATTACCCCGTGGAAATGATGCGCCGCGGCGCCAACATGCCAGTGTAATCCCGGCCAGCGTTTGTTGCTGAACACTGCCTGGCGATACGTCCCGCGCCGCCAATGACGTCCCGATTTCCCCAATTGCTGGGAGGCCGAACATGACAACCCTCACCGAAACGCCCATGCTTCCTCCGTCCGGGGAAACCAGGATCCTGCAAACTCGCGAGGCCATCAATGAGGCCTTGATTCAGGAAATGCGCCGCGACGAAACCGTAATCATCATGGGCGAGGAAATCGCCGGCGGCGCCGGCCGCGAACACCTGGGCATCGTTGACGCCTGGGGCGGTGCCTTCCGCACCACGCGGGGCCTCATCCAGGAGTTCGGCAACGAGCGCGTGCTGGATACCCCGCTCTCCGAAGCCGCCTTCGTGGGAACCGCCATTGGCGCTGCTTCCACCGGTATGCGCGCCGTCGCCGAGCTCATGTTCGTCGACTTCATCGGCGTCTGCATGGATCAGCTGCTGAACAACGCCGCCAAGATGCGCTACATGTTCGGCGGTCAGGTCAAGGTGCCCTTCGTCATGCTGACCCGGATCGGCGCAGGATTCGGCAGCGCGGCCCAGCACTCCGAATCCTTCTACTCCATCTTTAGCCATATCCCCGGCCTCAAGGGAGTTTGCCCGTCCGACGCTTATACCGCCAAAGGTCTGCTGCTCGCCGCCATCCGCGACGACGATCCGGTGATCTTCTTCGAGCACAAGGGATTGTACGGAGATACCTGTGCGGTCCCCGAGGAAATGTACACCCTGCCCCTGGGCAAGGCCCGCACCGTGCGCCCCGGAACCGACCTCACCTTGGTGGGCATCAGCAAGATGACCTGGGTTGCTGTCGAGGCCGCCGAAGAACTGGCCAAAGAGGGTATCAACGCCGAAGTCATCGACCTGCTCAGCGTATCGCCCATCGATTACGACCACGTATTGGACTCGGTCCGCCGCACCCATCGCCTCTTGGTGGTCGACGAGGACACCCCGGTTTGCAGTATCTCATCCGATATCTGCGCCCGCGCCGCTGAGGAAGCTTTTGACTACCTGGACGCTCCTCCCTCGCGGGTTACACCGCCCCATACCCCGGTCCCGTACAGCCGCGCTCTGGAAAACATCTACCTCCCCAACGCGGAGCGGGTGGTCAACACCGCCCGCAGATTGATGGCCTAGTCGGAAAACGCAGGGGCGGGCGGCAAACCCGCCCCTTTCTTTGTATGACAATCAGTTGGAACCAATCTGGAGGCTGAACCATGACCACCGTCGGCAGCGGAAAGCACACCTACACGCTGACCTCTGACTGGGCGAAGATGCCCGATGCTCATTCCCTGGGAGCGGTCAGCGCCTTGGCCAGCGATTCCGCCGGCAGCATCTACGCGTTTCACCGCGCGGACCCGCCCGTCGCCATCTTTGACCGGGAAACCGGCAATTTCACCGGCGGCTGGGGCAACGGCTCATTCGTCTACGCCCACGGCTTTTACATCGAGGACGACATCGTGTACCTGACCGACCGCGATACGTCGGTGTGCATCATGTATACGCTCGACGGCAAGCCAATCCAGATGCTGGGTCGGTACATGGTCCACTCCGACACCGGAGCCGACGTGGCCGGACAGTTGGTCCCTCGCGCCGCCGGGCCCTTCAACTACCCCGCCGAACTGGTGCCTTCCCCCAGCGGTGACCTCTATGTCGCCGACGGTTATCGCAACGCCCGGATCCACCGCTTCGACAACGACGGCAAACTCAAATACTCGTGGGGCAAGCCGGGCAAGGAACATCCTTACGAGTTCCACCTGCCCCACAGCTTGCTGGTGACCCGCGACGACCGCGTGTACGTCTGCGACCGCGAGAACAGCCGCGTCCAGGTCTTCAACACGTCAGGGGACTTCCTCACCATGTGGACCGACACCTGCCGTCCCACCGACATCGCGGAGACCCCCGAAGGTGACTTCGTGGTCAGCCAGCTGGCCCCGTTGGACGAATCGCACCCGCCGCGGGTTGCGATATTCGACCGCGACGGAAATGTGCTGGCCCGCTGGGACAGCCGTTCCGCCCACGGAATCTGGTGTGACGCCCACGGGGACATTTTCCTCGCGCTGACCGGGGACAAGGCCGTGGACAAATACGCCCGTGGCTGATTGTCGCGGGGTTCCAGCCGAACTACCGGAGGGGGCGGACCATAACCGCCCCCTTTTGCTGTGAATCGATCTGCTACAATCGGCGCAACCATCACTACTGATGGACGACGGCAGGAGAATATTGCTATGGATCTTGGTCTTTTTTACCAAATTCAGGTTCCCAAGCCGTGGACGACGAGAGTGAAACTCGAAAGTTCCAGGAAATGATGGAACAGGTTTGTTTCGCCGAAGAGATCGGCATGACTTCCGTATGGTTCGTCGAGCACCATTTCCGATCTGAATGGTCCCACTCTAGCGCACCTGACATAACTCTGGCGGCCCTGAGTCAGCGTACCACCAATATGCGCTTGGGAATCGCTGTCGTGTTGGCGCCGCTGCATCACCCGTTGCATGTTGCCTCTCGCCTGGCCACCCTCGATGTGATCTCCGGCGGGCGGGTGGATTTGGGAATCGGCCGTTCCGGTTATCCATACCAGATGCTCCCCTACGGTTCGGACCTGGCGGACGTGTCCGAAATGGTGGAAGAATACCTCCAAATCATCCCCGGCGCATGGACTGAAGAGACCTTCGGGTTCGAAGGCAAGCACTACCAAATCCCGCCGCGCGAGGTAATTCCCAAGCCGGTACAGAAGCCGCACCCTCCGATTTGGCAGGCGGTCAGTCAGGAGTCCACGGCCGAGAAAGTGGGTCGCCAGGGGCTCGGGTGTTTGGCCCAGACCAGCGTTGGCCTGGACCGGGCGGAAAACCTGATCCGCATTTACCGCGACGCCATCGCCGATCCGGAGCCGGTTACCAAGCTGGTGTATCCGCGCGTCGCCGGCAACACCGTGGGCCTGTGCATGGAGGATCGCCAAAAGGCGTTCGAACGCGCTGAGACCATCATAGATTGGTATCGGGAGCAGCAACGCATTCGCGATTCATACGTATGGCAGGGCTACGACCCAGCCCGGGTGCCCGAAGACTACCAGTGGCACTACCAGCGTGCGGTCAACGCCGACACCGCCCGGGCTGACGAGGCCAGTTCACGCAAATTGATCGACGAAGGCGGCCGGTTCTGCATCGGTGACCCCGACGACTGCATCAAATACATTGAAGATTATGAGCGCATGGGCGTGGACGAGATCATGCCGCTATTTCAGGTCGGTCCCGTGGCCCATTCTGAGGTGATGGAAACCCTGCGGCTGTTTGGCAAATACATCATCCCGCACTTCAGGGAAAAGGCGCGCCGAGAACAGCTAGCCGCCGACAACTGACAGCTTTATGACCACGCCGAATTGCGTGCGCGGTTCGGCGCGGGTCTGAACAACAGGAAGGGCGGGTTATAAACCCGCCCTTCCTGCGCGTTTGTATTTGCCTGACCGTTAGCGGGCGTACTCGCCACCCCCCGCTCCGTTGCCGTAACCGTTGCCATAACCATACTGCTGGTGGTCATCGGTGGCTATTCGGGAGCGTTCGCGTTCGAGCCGCACTTGCTGGCCCCGCGACACGTACCCATACTGGGTTTCCGCGTCGTGGCCGTTGACCGGCGGCATGAAATGGCGTGAGCCAAAGCCGGCGTATTCCAACGTCCCTGCCAACTGCATCGGGGTGTTGTCATCGCCCATGATGTCGCTGATGGTCGGAATGTTGCCGTTCTGCAGCGGGAAGAAGAGGGATACGTGCATGTGGCGGTCGTCCGGCGACTGCTGGAAGTTCGACGACGCGAACGACCACATGACGTTCGGGTAGGCCACGTCGAAGTCTTCACGGTGCATCTGATCCTGGACATCGGCGGCTATTTCAGCCAGCCCAGATGGCTCAACCGGCAAAGTGATCACCATGCGCATCACGGTGTCGCCTTCGGGGAACGGATGCTTCGCCAATTGCAGGTCGGTGCGCTTGGGATCCATGATGTCCCACATTGCCGATTTAATCGCGAATGGCAACTGTTTGGCGTTGTCGTTGACCACCACTATTTCGCGGCCCCGGAAAGGACCGAATAGCCGGGATCCATTGCGAGTATCCGCTATGTCAACCCGCCGGTTGAGAACGCGAACCCCGAACCAGCCGTTGGAGTAGTCACCGAAGCTGTTGATCGTCTCCGCCATCGAACCGGCGTCAATCTGGTACCGCATGCCGGCTTCCATCGAAGCCAGCGCGACGGCCAGTTTGTCATCCAACCGCTCGAAGTTGGGAGACAGACCGTTGTCAGTGATCAGCGCCGGATGACGCTGCAATTCCTGGACGCCGAGGTTGTTGCGGACCAGGCGGGTGCCAATGGTTTCTTCATACGCGCCCCACGTTTCGCGGCGCATGTTCTCCTTGAGAACCGCTTCGCTGGGCACCAGAACGATGGGCAGGAACGTGGCTTCAGGGAAACGGTCGCGCATCATTCCATGCAGGACACCGCCCAGCTTGGCATGCCCGCCGAAGCCCAACCATTCTAGGATCAGCTGCGGGGGAGAACCGACTTCCTCGGACCGGCGCGCAACGGTTTCCACCATGCGCTCCATATCGCGATGGATCAAGCCATAGAAGTCCTTGTAGGCATTGGGATCGCGCAGGAAACCGTCTACCTTGGGCAGGAAGCCCGGAATTATCACCGGCAACTGCCCGCCACGCACGCGGCGCATGGAACGAGTTTCGTTATCGATGGAGTCGATGGTTCCCTGGTTGCAGTCATACATCAGGAGGCTCTGCACGCGGTCCAAGACCCCGGCCTCCCCCATACGCTTGGCCCACCTCCAGCTACGCTTGTAGCCGGCGGTGCCCACCGCTATCGAAACAATCGGCGGCGGAGTGCCATCGCGTGTAAGGTCGCTTTGCGTGCCCAGCCTATGTGGGGTGTTACGACGAATGTGGAAAGTGCGATTCTGATTTTTCGGCGGCATAGTTATGTTTACCCCCTTTTTGACTTGGGAGAAAATGACCCGTTAGCAGGCAAACTGACGCTTCAGCCTAGACTAATTTCGGTAGACTTCGCAGACGTCCGGCTTTTGGAATTCTCCCGACCGGATGGTTCACACCAATCTGCGCGGCATAGTTGTACACGTTGACAGTAACAGGGGCAACTATACCAGATGAAAACTGTTACGTCAAACGGATTAGGTTGCCCACAATTCAAAAAAAACGCTAGACTTACTATACATATCGGACATGCTGTTGTCCGTTATCTTCGATTTCCGTATTGTCACCCCCTGGCGGCAATAACGGATTGTACGCCGGGTCGCGCAGGTGAAAATACGATCCGAATCCCGTCTCTGACCTCATCGCGGCGGCGTGTGGAAGCGTCACGCCTCCGCCCCGGAGTATCGCCGTGACCGTCTGCAATTCGCCGTTCACCGGATATATCCTGGTAACGTGCATATATGGTTCCGGCTCGATGCCGTCCGTGAAGCGGGCGGTGTTGAACGCAATGTCCAGGTTGGTGAACCGGTCGAATATATTGCTGTGATCGAGGGCCTCCGCCGCCTGCGCCGCTACGGGCTCCAGCTCATCGCCGTGCAGTGGCAGCGAAACGACTATCTCTTGCGGAGCGTGCGGCGGTTGATTGATCCCCTCCGCTAGTTGGGCTGCCGGATCCAGGGTCGACCAAATTGCGTTCCCCAAAAGTGAGGACAGGTCGTCGTCCGGCCCCACTGCGGCGTACTGGCGCCACCAGGGCGGGAAGTTCAACCACTCGAACTTCTTCGTGATTGGCATTTTGCGTTTTACCGCAGCCATGCCGAGCCAGCCCCCCGAAGCCGGTGTCAGGCGCCTCAAGGTTACCCCCAACTGGCTGACGGAGGGATCGTTTTCTTCGCCGAATTCTGCTACCTCGAAGCCGGCTAGTCCCGTCGCCAGCCGGACGTCGTCTTCACGCGCGTTGACATCCGATTGCGTAGTGACCAAGCAGTTCGAGCCGGACAGCAACTCTTCATATTGCTCCCAGATGTACCGCTTGGTCCACTCCTCTGATACGTGGTCCTTGGGCAGCATCATGACCGGCAGGATGGCGGAGTTGGGGAACGCGTTCCGCAGCTTCTGGTGCAGGATGCCGCCGAGCACCGCGTGCCCGGAAAACCCCATGAACTCAATTATGGTTTCCGGAACCCGGCCGCAACGCTCAGAGTGCATCATCACTTGGCTGATGATATTGTCCATGTCCCGTTCCAGCGGCCCCAGGAAATCTCGAAACCGCTTCGGGTCACGCATGAAACCGTTGGGCATCGGAACGTAGTTGGGGAAAAGTACCTGGGTACCGGCGCCCGTACGGGCAGCCCCGAACGACTTTTGCAACGTCTTCTGCACGTTGGCTATCGTGACTTCGTTGCAGTCATACCCGACTACCGTCTGGATGCGGCCGGCGGCGGATAGCTCGGACATCCGCTGCGCAAACAGCATGGAACGGCGTACACCCGCGGTGCCCATGCCCACCACAACCAGCGTCGACGGAGCGCTCGTCACCGCGCCGCGCTTGGCGGTGTGGAGCAGGCGATGGTTACGGCTGCGCGCTCTGACGAAGGCTGATGGCATGACGAAACGACACGTAAATCCCAATGATTAGCCGACGACATCCCCAATCGGACGCCGTCGGCTCTATTCTAACGCCGATGCCCGCGGTACGCCAAGCAGACGCCAGCGTCGACTTGGGCGATTTGTACGGCCAGGTTCCCGGGTTCTAGTCCCCCGGGTTCTAGTCCCCCGGGTTCTAGTCTCCCGGCTTCAGGAACGTCAACACCGCGTCGACGAACCCTTCTGGGTCCTCGATCTGCGGAATATGTCCCACCCCCGGCATGATGTGCTTGCGGGCGCGGACGATGTTGTTGTGCAGTAGTTCCTCTCCGTCGCGCAGTCGGTCGACTTCACCGTACAGCACGAGAGTCTCCCGGGCATTGATCCGAGGCAGCCTGGTCATGATGTCGTACCAAGCCAGCGATTCGTGCAGCTTTTTGACCCAGGCGCCCGCCTGTGCCCTCGTGCCGTTGTTGGCGTCGACCCATTCCTGCCGCGGTTCGGCAAACGTCGTCGACTCCTTGGCCTGTTCCATGGTTCTGGCCACCGGCATGCCGTCAGCGTCGTAACCCGCCGCCGACTCCGCGATTCGTTCCGGTGCCGTCCGGGCATCCCATACCGGGGCGCCCACCAGGACCAGCTTGTCCAGTCTGTCCGGGAATGAGGCCGCCATTTCAGTAGCCAGTACCGCCCCCACTGAATTGCCCACGTAGTGCCCTCGGTGTATGTTCAGGATCTGGCAGGCATCATCGAGCGCTTGAGCGTAATCCGGCATGTTGAAATGCCGGGTGGGTTTGTCAGACTCGCCGTGCCCAAGCATGTCGAATGCGTAACAGGTGTAGTGTTGGCTGAACGCATCTATGACGGAACTCCACGCCCAGGTGGATGTGCCCAGAGGATGCAGCATCACGAGCGGGTATCCGGCACCTTGTTTGACAAAGTGCATGTTGCCTTCACGAGTGGGGACGGTGTCGGTAAGGTCGCGCCGCACGAACATGATCGTGGCCTCCTCAGGGTCTGTGGCCGAATTGAACTCAAAATCGCGCCCGAGTTGGCCGGGCGGTTGCGGCAATGCTAGCGACGGCCCCGGACAAAGTCAATCGCGCGCTCCCGCTCGCTAGGTTCGTTCGATTTTTCCAAATGTCATTGCGAGCGCAGCGTGGCAATCTCGTCGCCGTAGCATGGGCCCTTGCCGTAAGCGGTGGTTCGGGTCCTTTACCGGCACGTCGTATCGTTTCTAACGACAACAATCGAATGACCCTACCTCTCGCACCGATGGCCCTGCTGCTTGGGACCGTTCCAGCCCAAAACTAAAATAGCCGGGGGACAATGCCCCCGGCTCACTTATCCGGTATTCGTGTGCAGCCCGGTAAAGGCTAGTCCGCCGCCTGCGGAGCGAAATCCTCGCGTACCATCGGCGTTGCAGCCTGACCGTTCTTTTCATGCCGACGCAGGATGAAGCGGGGCACTACGACCCAAAGGGCGAAAAGTCCAACAAAAGCGGCTCCGGCGGCGATGGCAATCATTTTTTCTGTCTCCAAGCGGGTTGGTGGGACGCTGCCCGTTTCGTTAGACACAGTATCGCGGCTGGTTGTTACGCGAATTTTGCGCCAATGTAACGACTGTGTTACCGATCGGCTCGACACAGTCCCCGCATGGTTTCGGTCAACATGGTCTCGGTCAGTCCTGTTGGGCTCTGACGCCCAGCCACCAGTGTTTCCCCTTGCCCCGGCGCTTGCGTAGGTATCCTCGTGCCCTTAATTCGAGGCCAAACTTCCGTTGGCTGTGGGCCAGATAACCCTGCTCCAGGCACCAACTAGCGTATGAGGTATACAGGTCGCTGGCCAGCGACATCGCTTCCCCGTCGGTTGAGCACGCGTCAGTGACGAAATCGTCTATCGGGCCACACTCGCTGGCTTGTGAGGCTACTGTCACCGTCGGTTGGGGAAATCCATCCGGCGCGATCCACCCTGACCCCGGCTCTGGTCCGGACGCTGCCGGTCCGGGTCGTCGCAGCCGTCCCGACCCGCTGCCGTATCCCGCGATTGCCGGACCCTCCCCGACTTCGACGTGTGAACCCGCCGGCGCCATGTCTGCGAGGGCTGTGTAATCGCCCTTGGCGATGCTGGCGGCGTCCGGAACCGGTATGCCATCCACGCAATAGGACGCGAAAAGAATCAGGTCCAGATAGGTTGTCAGCCCGCCCAGATGCCCCCAGCGGATCTCCCGCCCATTCCAGCCGGAAACATCGAAGGTGAGGCCCAGCGCCGGACAATCGAAGTCCTGGCGGTATTCGACGGGAACCACCCAGGTCGGATTCAGCAGTTCTCGCTCCAGGCTATGCCCGATGACAAAACAGACCGCCCGCGCGGCTCTTACGTTGGGGTCGGGTTCTTCCAGCGGCTCCTCTGCGGAAACCCCGTCCAGTTCCCTTTGGGTCTGGAGCGCGCACACGGCAAACGCCGCGCGAACCTGGTTGCCGGCGCCCCGGATCAGTCCCTGCTGATCCGACATCTCCAGCGGGACGCTGGCGTCCACTACCTGTCCCTCCGTCAAATGGACGTCGGTGCTGGCCGGCACGAACGCTGCCCTGATCAGTCCCCGGTGAGACGCGGCGTAGAACGCCATGGCGACGCACAGGTTCTCCCGGGCCAGGCGAATGCGCTGGCCGGGTGACAGCGCGGATGTCAAAAGAGAGTAACTCAACGAGCCAATCGAGGATAAGCCAATCGAGGATAAGCCAATCGAGGAAGGGGCGGATATTCATCCGCCCCTGGAGCGCCGGGTTATTTGCCCACGATGCTTGCTGCCTACGTGTTGATGTCCATCACCACCTTGATGATATTGTCCTCGCGCTGCTCGTACATATCGTAGGCGCTCTGAATGTCGGAGAACCCCACGCGGTGCGTGATGAGCTCCGCCGGGTCGGCCCAGCCCCGTGAGCGCAGGTCCACCATATCTTGGATCTGGCTGATGGGGTCACCGCTGCGGGCCCCGGTCGTCGGGGTGATGCGCGGTTGTTTGTCCATCCACAGGTTGTGCTCAATGGGCACCATGTGGTCGGTCTGGATCCCGAAGATTATGACCTGCCCGAACTGGCGCACGTGTCGGAAGCACTCATTGAGGGAATCCGGATAACCCGCCGCCTCGACGCAAACGTCCGGACCCCGTCCCTTGGTGATCTCCATCACCGCCTCATGCACATCCTGCTTGTCCGGGTTGATCCGGTGCGTGGACCCCATCTGCTTCGACTTTTCGAGCCGATAGTCCAGCGGATCCACCACGGTGACGCTGCGGGCGCCCATGCGGGACAGGATCATGGTGAAGCTCAGGCCGATACTGCCCTGGCCGAAGATCAGGATGTTCTGCTGCAGCGGACTCCCAATCTGCCGGCAGGAGTACAGCACAGTCCCCGGCGGCTGGCACATCACCCATTCGTCCAGCCCTCCCTCATCGGGCAGCAACGCCAGCCGGCCCGGTTCGGACAGCACGTACTCGCAGAGCCCGCCCGTGCCGGCGTAGGGAATCGTGATGACCCGTTGCCCCTCCTGGAATTCGTCGGTCTTGCTCTCGATGATGATGCCGGCAAGCTCATGCGCCCCGCGACACGGCGCCAGCGGGTATTCCGATTCGTCCAGCACCGGCCCGTAGGTGTGACGGATGTCCGAGCCGCAAACGCTGACGGTCTCCATCTTGATCAGGACCTGACCATCGGCCGGGGCCGGGGTTTCCACCTCGGTGAATTCCCATCGCTTGGGGGCTACCAGTTGGGCTGCTTTCATTTGGGGTTTGCTCCTTTGATGTAACGCGAAAGGTTGTGCAACTTGTGCACCACCCGGCAATCATAGTACGCGGGCCAATTTACCGGCAAGGCCAATCTACCGCTCACGCGTACCCGCTTTGCACAATCTGCCATTCCGAGCCACATCTCGCTCATCGCGAACCACCCCTCGGTCATTCCGAGCGACCCCTCGGTCATCGCGAGCGGCCCATCTGTCATTGCGAGCGCAGCATGGCAATCTCGTCGCCGGAGCGACCCTCGCTCAATTCAACGCGATCACCACGTCGCTGCGCTCCTCGCGATGACAAATTGGGTACGCCCTGAGCAATTTAGCGTCTAGGCAAGACGCGCTGTTTGCTACCCGATTGGTCGGTTGGTGACCTCGCGGTCCACCTTCCGGGATATCCACTGGCCGCGGCCGGCGGACGCCATGAGCTGGCCGTCTTCCACGGCGACAGCGCCGCGCATGATCGTCATCACCGGCCATCCTTCGATCTCGAAATCTTCCCAGATGCTGTAGTCGCTGATGTGAAGGTCGTCCATGCTCAGGCGTTTCTTGATCGATGGATCGATGATGGTGATGTCAGCGTCGCTGCCGGGAGCCAACACCCCCTTGCGAGGGTAGAGCCCGAAGATGCGGGCGGCGTTGGCCGAGGTCACGTCCACGAATCGCTGCAGGGACATGCCGCGCTTGGACACGCCCTCGCTGTAGGTGATGCCCACGCGGGTCTCGGCGCCGTTGTGCCCGCCGGTGACATCGCGCACCGTCTTGCCCGCAATCTTCAGGTTCCAGTCGGTGCAATACTCATCGGTGGCCATGGTGTGCAGGCCGCCCCAGGCGATGCCCTTCCATAGCATCGCCGCGTCTTCCGGCGACTTGAGAGACGGGTAGGTGTGGTACTTCATCCCGTCCTCTTCCTTGTAGTTGTTGGCGTTGAAGCAGGCGTAGTTGTGCAGCGTCTCGCCATAGATCGCCATGCCCTTGTTGCGGGCCTCGCCGATGGCGTTGATCCCCTCGCGCGCGCTCACATGCACGAAGTAAACGGGCGAGCCGGTCCATTCGGCGACGCGCAGCACCCGGCGGAAGGATACGTCCTCCGATTCGTTGCTGTGGACTTGGGGCATGTTCCACCACTCGTTCCGCTCCTCGCGCTGGAGCTTTTCGTACATGTACTGCACCATGTCGTCGTCTTCCGAGTGGACGAGCAGCATGGCGTCGTTGCGCTGGATGACCTCCATCAGGTCGTGAAGGTGGCCCATTCCCACCTTGCGGGGCTCGCCCGACATCTCGGGCGGGCGAATGTTGGTGGTGAAGATCTTGACGCTGGACCAGCCTCCCTCAATGTACTCGTGGAGCGATTCCAGCGTCCGCTGGGGAATGTCGCCGAGCATCATCAGGTGGTGGGCGTAGTCGGCGTAGGAGTTGCCGCGCCAGGAGTTCGCTCGCTCCTGGATCGCCTCTTCTATCGTGTTGCCCGGGTGGTGGATGGCGAAGTCCATCAGGGTGGTGGTGCCACCGAACAGGGCGGCCCGGCTCACCTGCTCCGGCGGCGCGGTCCGCAGGTTGCCCGGCCCCATGATGGGCGCGTCGATGTGGGCGTGAGGCTCGATGCCCCCAGGCACAACAACCTTGCCGGCAACGTCGATAATCCGCCCGACGTCATCAGTCATCGTGTTCGGCGCGGTGATGGCGACGATCTTATCGCCCTGGATGCACACGTCCCAGTCGCCCACGCCCCAGGGCGTGACGACCTGGCCGCCTCGTATGATCAGGTCCAGCATAATGTTCCTCCGTAGAAGCCATAGACGGCAAACGTAGAAGCCGTAAGCCGGCGAAAGTTATTCGGTCGAACCGGCCCGGCGGCGCCAGTATAGCGCAAAAGGTCGCCGGGTTGACGGGATTTGCCCCGACTACCGGAAGGAGGGCTGACCCCAGCATCAGCAATCGTTGGGCCGGGCCGGCGAACCGCGAGCTACATATTGCGCTCCCAAGGGTCTGATGAAGTCGTTGTAGCAACGGTCTTTCGCGATCCATTCCAGGCGACGAAAGCGAATACTGCGATCACAATCAGTATGACTACAATCAAGGCTATGGTGCTCCACATCCACCAGTGCACTCCGCCGCTATCGCCGGATGCCACCTCAACTTCAAGCAAGCGGTCGGCGATTTGCGGATAACCTTCGTCCAGCAGCTCTTTGGCCAAAATCGTTATTTCGTCCGGCGTCGCCATTGCCGTTTCGTCGCCGGGGCTGGGGTTGGAGATACGCTCATGCACCGCAATGTAGTCGCGGCTGGCGGAGTTGGAACTTTCCTCCAGCCGGTCGTAATCGTCGGCCGGAGTGGTTATCTTGATTTCGAGCAGGCGAAAGGGGCGCGGCACCTGTACTTGGTGCTGGTAGCCGTCATTCAGCGGACGGACTTTGCCACTGCGGGGCGTTAGACCCCGGTGCTCTATCGTGATTTTCATTCCGCCTTCCAGGTCGGGAATGGAGACCTTGCCGGGCTGCAGCACCCTTCGCTCCGGCAGTCCCGGCTCCTGGACGAGTTCCACTTCGGAGCGCCAGACGTCCAGCTCCGTTTCGAGGACCAGCGTAGCCGCGACCGGAGTGTTCAATTTGAACTCGCACGAGCCGACAACGGGCGTTTGCTGGCGAGCGTAGCTGCCGGCGCCAGCGTCAATCTCGAGGTCACCCTCTCCATCGTCGTCGAAATCCAGCCAGAAAGTGCACTCCTTGTCGTAGATGTCCACCGATCCACCATTGCCCTGCAGCGGCACGGACGCAACAACGGGATGGGTTGACAGCAGCAACAACGTCAGCGACAGCAACGCCAGCAGGCCGGAGCCGGCCAGCAGTGCGAAACGACGATCAATAGCTGGCATCAGGCGTTATCTTGCAGTAAATCGACCTGGTCCTTCTGTCCGTTCGCGCTGAGAGTGGCGGGCGGCGCGGCATCCGCAGATCCGTCCGCAGCGGCGTCCGCATCCGAGGACCACCACTGGTCCGGCGGTTTGACACCATAGTAGCGGGCGAGTTCGATCCAGCGGTCCTGGTCGCTGGTAAGGTCTTTGTAATTGTCCTCCAGTTCCCCGTAGGTGCTGATGTCCTTGAAACCATCGCCGCTGCGGACACGCCCCAGGGTCAAGATGCTGTACTCGACGGGTATGTCGTGCAGACCGGCTCGCAAACGCCAGTTCAGGGTCTTCTGTTGTGCGGGAAAGACATCGACGCCATCCGGTATCGGAGTTGCAACTACCTCACTCAGGTCAAAAGACATCTCGCCGAAGGAGCCGGGTATCCCTCTACGGTCGGCCGCGACGAAGAAGCTGAGATTCTCCCGTGTCGGGCAGAAATCGTCGTTGCTGCCGCCTCTGCTTTGGTCTTCAACCGAGATGGACATCAGCTCGTCAAAAAACGCCTCCGAATTGTCGCGCACCGGGTCACAGTCGTGACGCTTCAGCACCTCTGTGCAGAAGTCCGCCAGTCTGCTCCGCACGTTCGCTATGCCGGCGGCGCCGAGAACCTGCGAAATGGGGACGGGGACGCCGTTATCCCGTTCAGTCTGCGCTGCCTCAAGGCGCTGATTCTCCGGCATGACGACATTGATGCAGAACAGGTCTTCACGGGCGATAGGCCGTTCCGGAATGGTTTCATTGCTGCAAGTTTCAGAATAATGGAACTCGTCATACCTGAACGCTTCGGTGAGCAGGGACTCCACCTGCTCCATCGCCTGCTTGTGCTTCCTTCTAAAAAGATCAGTCAGCTTGGGTTCCAGCGAAATCCCGCGCATTTCATCGGCCCGTTGGATCAAGTCTTCAACCCGCTTCTTGACCTCGCCGTTGGGCTCGTGGCGTATCCTGGGTATGATGTCGCTGTCGATGCGACGCAGGAAAGCGTCTCTCCTGGCAATCGTTTTCGCGCTATTCCAGGCTTTCTGATCCCGGTGCCAGGGTAAAGCTACGCGGTAGGTCAGGTAGCGGCTGGCGGACCCATAGGAGCGTTCCGACACCACGTGCGCCAAGTAGGCGTTCCAGCGCTGTCCCTGTTTCAGTTGGACGGTGGCCTCCGGTTTATCGCCGCCGCCGGCGCCGTTGAGCAAGCAGGCCGTTACTTGCGCCGCTGCCCGGTCGATGGCCTGCCAGACCTCATCCCGAGATGCTGTCGCCAAGTCCGCCCGACCGCCGTCAAAAACGATGTTGATATCAAAAGGCTGACGCAAATCTTTGTCGCCGGCCTCATCCGACAATGGTACGCCTTCCACCAGTTCCTGCCGCGCGGTGTAGCCCCGGAAAGCGTTTTGCACCGCGAGCCGGTCCAAATCCCCGGAATCAGAGCTGTCCAGCGGAGGGCAAAGCTCAATGCCCCAGACAATCAGCTCGTCGGCTTTCCCCCGGACCGCAAAGTGCTGTCGCAGCGCCGCGCCCAGATACATGCCGACCGTTCCAGAGGTTGGCCCTTCCGGACAAAAGGGGATTACGACGGCGAGATGGTAGGAGCCAGTGATGCCGTTTTCAGCCTTGTAGCGCTCCCACATCATTTCCGTCTCACGACAGATCGCTCCCAGCTGCCGGCGACACCAGGCGCCCAGCTGCGCCGGCGAATCGGCTACTTCCGTCATCTCGGCAGCCCACGGGTTGATCAACGTCAACAGCCGCCGGTTGGGGGTGGTGTCCGTATCCATCGTGATGCCGGGAGGCGATACACCGATTTCAAACAGACCTTTCCAGCTTCCGATGACCCGATTCCGCGTCATATCACCCAGATAGTCAATCTGATCCTGGCTGTGGTCAATAGCCCAAGGAGCCAGCTGGGGGATGCCCTGGGCCATGAGCTCGTCCACAAACATAGGCAAGCTTTCCAGTCCCGCCTTGCCGGCCGCCATCACGCGCACTGCTCCAGTCGCCATTGTTTCGACCTCCAATCAGAATGATGGTTGTTAGCGAACAACAGTAGAACAAACATCGGCCGTCGTCAATGAAGGCGGTCGTTTGTGCTATTTCATAGTTGTGCTACATGATCAAACCTTCGCAACGCCAGCTACCCGCAAACCAAGTTCGGCCAATGTACCTCACCAAACCACCTCTGAACACCTACATATTGGCAGGTAGCAGTTCAGAGTTGAGGGGAAGCGAGCAGTCGACGGCAGGCAGCGATGGGGTTGAGAGCTTGTGCTCGCCAGGTGCCGAAGATTGAGGCCAGCGTCATCTTGGTGTCGGTGCCCCGCTCAGAGCGGGTGCCATTCGCAGGTAACTGTTCAGACTTGAGGGGAAGCGAGTAGTTGACGGCAGGCGTTGAGGGTGTTGAGACCTTGTGCCCGCCAGGTGCCGAAGATTGACGCCAGCGTCATCTTGGTGGCAGTACCCCGGTCCGAGCGGGTGCCCCCACTGACCTTGCGGCTGACCACCAGATGGCGCAGGCTGCGCTCGGCGGCGTTGTTGTCCGGCGGCACCTCCGGTTCGGCCACGAAGACGAAGAGTTCTTTGATGTGTTTCTCCATGCGTCGGCACAGCCTGGCTTGGGGCGGCTGACGGGTCGTCCAGGTAGGGCCGGCAAAGGGCCAGCAATCGCCTTTCCAAGGCCATTTTGGCGGTGCGGCGTTGTTGCTCTGTGGGGTGGGTAAAGGCCGTGGCCTGACGGTAGAGTTGGTGGACGGCGTCAGCCCACTGGGACAGCGATCCATCATCTGGGTAGAGTGATCGCAGGTCGTGGATGTCCCGCAGCAGGTGGGCCCAGCAGCGTTGTTTGGGACCCGCATAGTGGTGGTAGGCGGCGTAAAAGTCGCTGACCAGCACACCGGCGAAATCGTCGCCCAAAACCTCGTCCACTACCGCCTTGCCCCGGTTCCGTCGCAGGAAGTACCGCAGGTTGGGGGTGCTGAAAGTCCACACGTAGCCGTTGTGTCCATCCTGTCGCCAACCCGTCTCATCGGCGTGGACCACCGGACTGCCTCGGACCTGTTCCAGGATGTCCGCCACCACCCGTTGGGCCTTGCCAGCCACTTGCTGTGTGGCCGCCACGATGGCCCCCAGGCTGAGTTGCAGCCCATGCACGGTATCCAGGTGCCACCGGATGGTGCGCAACGGCAGCCTGGCTTCCTCCCGCAGGACCGCAATCAGGCTGATGACGTTGATCCCCAGGCGCTGCTTGCCCATCACCACGCCGTCCAGTTGCGCTTTGGGAACACAGCAGCGTCGGCAGCGGGGACAGGTGCGGGTCAGGTAAACGTGCTCGGTTACCTGCGCCGGAACCTGCGGCAGGTCGATCACCTCTCGAGTGCGCTGGGCCCAACCCCCAGACAACTGGGTCCCGCAGTCGGGACACTGCTCCACCACATGCTCCACGCGGTGGGTGGGCGTCATGCGGGCTCGGGCAAAGCCGTGAGGTCGGGGTTTGCGAGGTTCCTTGGACTGGGCTGGCTTCCGGTCTGCTTTGGGTTTCAGACCGGGCATCCGGCGGGAGCCTTTGGGTTTGGCTTGCCCTTCCAACTGGGCAATGCATTTCTCCAGCCGCTCAATGATGGCCTGCTGTCGGACGATGATGCCAATCAGAACATCCCGGTCGGCAGTCCTGAGATCGATTTCGGTATCCATCCCAGTTATATGACATAACCACCACCCCCAAAGCCAGCCACCCGCACACCAAGTTCCGCCAATTCGCCTCACCAACTCTGAACAGTTACATTCGCAGACGCGATTGGCGGCCCAACGATCACCCCGCTATAATGGTCGCGCCGCATCCAACAAGGCGGCTAAATTTTCCCCATACCGCGAGGACTCCACCATGCTCACCACCTACTCGTGCATCAACACCGAAACCGTGACGCGCCCCGCGACGATGGGCCGCAACGAAGTTGAAACCCATATCGGCGTGGTCACCTTGAACCGCCCCGAGGTTCTGAACGCCCTCAATCTTCAGCTGGTGCGCGAGCTGGACCAGGCGATCACCGATTATGAAGCGGACGACAGCGTCGGCGCGGTTATCATTACCGGGGCCGGTGAACGCGCCTTTTCCGCGGGGGCGGACATCCACGAGAACCGGGAGTTGTCACCCGAGGATCGCGAAGCCGGGCAGGCCGAACGGTCCGCATACACCTGGCACCTCCACACCAGCAGCAAGCCCGTCATCGGCGCGGTGAACGGACTCTGCTACGGCGGCGGCACCGTCCTCGCCACCAGCCTGGACTTTCTGGTCGGTTGCGAAAAGTCCAGCTTCCGGTTCCTGGCGGTCAACTACGGCCAGATGAACGCAACGTGGAGCCTGCCGCAGTTGGTCGGTATTCACCGGGCCAAGGAACTGCTCCTCAGCGGCCGGGAGGTTTTCGCCGACGAGGCCTATCACATGGGCCTCATCAACCACCTGGTTCCCTCCGAAGAACTCATGGATCGCACGCTGGATATCGCGGCCGGAATCGCCCGCAACCGCGTCGACGGCCTGGCCAACATCAAGCAGTTGCTGCTGGAACATTCCGGGCTGCCCATCGAGCAGCAATACCGCAACGAGATTGAGGGCCGCACCGGCCGCTTCAAGGGCCTCACGGTGGAGGAAGGGTTCTCCGACTTCCTGGCAAGGAAAGGTCGGAAACCGCAGGCCGGTTAGTCTTGGCCGGTCGGGCTGGTATCGCAGCCGGCCGTCGAGGGTTCGGAAATATGCGGACCGGCTTTGTCGCAGCAGTTCTGCTGTTCTACACGGTTGCGTGTACTGCCCCTGCGGTTGCTCCGCTCCCGACTCCAACCCCGGACCTGGATGCAACCTTGGAATTCCGGGTTCGGGAACGGGTGGAGGTGGAGGTTAGGACGGCGATGGCGCAAGTTCCTACCGCTACCGCCATTCCCACTGTCACGCCGTTTCCGACCGCAACGCCAATTCCCACGGCTACGCCGGCGCCGACCGTTACGCCGTATCCTACGGCTACGCCAACCCAACGCCCGACGCTCACCCCACGACCTACTGCGACACGACGGCCAACGCCACTACCGACTGCTACGCCGACAATTGCCGATCAGAGTAAACGGTTGGAACCCTGGGTAGTTCGGGTCTCAACTTTCGATAGTATTGGCACAGGATTTTTCATTCGGGACCCATCGCGCTCGTCGGATTGGTACATAGTGACCAACGCGCACGTGGTCGGCGGTAACGATTATGTTGCTGTCAGTTGGGACTACCACGGCATCCCCGATTTGAACCGGGTCCGAGTGCTGGGCGTGGACGAGGTTACCGACGTGGCTCTGCTGGACGTCGGACCCAACGACTTCGACTGGAGTGGAACCGAATATGCCACGGGCTTAGCGTACTTGGAAACTTGGGGTGCAGGCATCAAAACGTCAACCAACATTCTGCAAGGCACCGAAGTCATGGCCATGGGGTTCCCAGACGGAGGGGGTGGCAAAACCATAACTACGGGCGTGGTCTCGGCTGAACGAGTCCCCAATGCTAGTTACGGGCAAGGGGTGGATTGGGTTAAAACAGACGCCGCTCTCAACCCCGGCAACAGCGGTGGTCCACTCATGACTGCCCACGGTGAAATCATCGGTATGAATACTTGGGGACGTAGAGATTTGGAAAACGTCGGCTATGCGTTGCCTATGCGCGAGATTTTGAGCAGATTCGACGCCTTGAAAAACGGGCAGCGCCTGATTGCTGCAACGCCAACCCCGGTACCCACACCTATACCCAAAGCCGACTTTACGGATGGGTCGTTCCTGGCAGTTTTGACTTGGGATGACGGTTGGTACAATACCAATCAAGACGGCTCCATTTGCGTTGACCAGGTGTGGCAATCCGGCAACAGGTACGAGCGGCGCGGGCAATGCGAATACGGCGGGCGGGAGCGAAACGGCAAGTTCTACGCTTGGTATCGACAACAGTGGCTGGAAGCCTATGTGATTGAGCTTGAAAATCGCCCGTACTGAGCGGATGACTTATGCTAGACCAAACATCCGAACGCAAGCGAATCCCGCCGATTGGCCGGCCTTCGGGCGACGCGATCATCGCGCCTGACGGGTCCAACGTCCGGCTACTGCTGACCAACGCGCACGGCGCAACCCGCTGTAGCGTGGTGGAGGTCACCATTGACGCGGGGGAGACCAGCCGTCCGGTGCGTCACCGCACCGTTGAGGAAGCCTGGTACGTGCTGTCCGGGGCTGGGGAGGTCTGGCGATGCCCTCCGGGAATAGCGGCTGTGGAGGTCTCGCCGGTGCCGGTCGTTTCCGGCGACGCGCTGGTGATCCCGACGGGTTGGGGGTTCCAGTTTCGAGCCTGCGCCGGCTCTGATTTGCGATTTGTCTGCGTGACCATGCCGGCATGGCCGGGCATGGATGAAGCGGTGGACTTACCGAAAGGAGGACTGGGGGAGCCTACGCTGGCTCCGCCTGAAGCTAACCCTGGCGTCGGACCTCAATAGTCTCACCGTCCGCCAGTGCGACGCGGCGGTATTGGATCCCCATTTTCAACATCCAGTATCCGAGGGTAGCGGGACTGACCCCTAGATGGGCGGCCGCACGGCTCATTCCCATTTCGTTGACCAAGTCGGGCACCAGATTCTCCAACGGTCGTCCGTGTTGTTCTTCCACGCTGCGCATTAACTTGGTCTTTCTGATTCGCTGCGTTGCCATATCCTCACTTCTCTTTCCGTTGTTATGCGCCAGCGTCGCTGCGTAACGGGGCTGGCGGGTGATGCGATGGCGCAATCATACACGAATGTCATATTGGCGCACACTGCCGCGGGGTCGCATCTTGCTCGATTTTATGAATAGTCATAAAAATCGCCGCAATTTCCCATATCTCCGCGCGACGGGCGCGGATGTGGCAGCCCATCGGAATCTGGGCTGCGCAACGCACTTTCTCGTTTGGCCCATATACCCGGCGTTCCTCCGCCGGGACCGGCCGGCTTCTTCGAGTGCCGCCCCTGACCCGGAGCGCCCGTCCTTGGGGTAAAATCCCTTCATGTCTACAGTGCTGGGCGGTGGACGCCTGACGCCGGTCCGTCGGCAGTACCTGACCATCAAACACTCCTACCCGGACGCCGTCGTGCTGTTCCGGATGGGCGACTTTTACGAGTGCTTCGACGACGACGCCCGCACCCTCTCTTCGGCCCTCGAAATCGCGCTCACCTCCCGGACAATGGGCAAGGATACCCGCGTGCCGATGGCCGGGGTCCCCGCAGTCTCCCTGGAATCCAACCTCGCCCGGCTCATCAAGCAGGGGCACAAGGTCGCCATCTGCGAGCAACTGAGCGACCCCGCGACATCCAAAGGGCTCGTCGAGCGCGGGGTCGTCCGGGTGGTGACCCCGGGCACCATCATCGAGGCCGCGCTGCTGAACAATCAGGCCAACAACTACCTGGCTGCGGTCTGTCTCAGCGAAGGCCAGGCCGGGTTGGCCTACGTTGACGTCACCACTGGCGAGTTTGCCGTGTGCCAGCTCGCCGATGATCAACTGCTCCTGGAAATTGCCCGGCTGCAACCCTCGGAGATCCTGGTCCCCGACCGGGAACGGTTTCAGGACTTCGTTGCCAGTGCAACCTCAGCCGGCGAGGCCGTATCCGTCACCCAATTGGAAACCTCTGCCTTCAGTCTTAGCGTAGCCCGCCGCGCCCTTTTGGACTACTACGGCGTGCTGTCGCTGGAAGCCTACGGCCTGGAACACAACGACGCCCCTACCGAGCCATTGGCGGTCCGGGCCGCCGGCGCGATCCTGGAATACCTGCAATATACCTGGCAGGGCGAGCGGCCGGCATTGTCGCCGCCCGTCGTCTACAGCACGGCGTCGTACATGACCCTCGACCCTCAAACCCGGCGCAACCTGGAGCTTTTCGCCGCCGGGCGTTGGGACAGTCGTGATCTGTCGTTGCTCAACGCGCTGGACGGCACCCGGACTCCCATGGGCGCTCGCCTGCTGCGCAAATGGTTGGGACAGCCATTGCTGGACCTGGAGCGGTTGCAGCGCCGTCTGGATGCGGTACAGTTCTTCCACGACGACGCGTTCCGCCGCGATGAAGCGGCGTCCGTGCTGGCCCCAATATCGGATCTGGAACGCATCCTCAGCCGCGTGCAGACGAATTCCGCGACGCCCCGGGACCTCCTGGCCTTGCAGCGGAGCGTGGAATCCGCCGCAAAACTTGGCGCCATGCTGTCGCGCGACAATGTTGCTCCGGTCGCCTGGCTCGCCGGCGAACTGCGCCCCATCCCGGATGTCACGGTGTTGATTGAGCAGGCCATCGAGCCGGAACCGTCCGGCGCCGTTGGCGACGGCGGAGTCATCCGGCCCGGATTTTCGCCGGAACTGGATCGCACTCGCGGTTTGTCCCGTGACGCGCGGGGGTTCATCGCTGGCCTGGAAACCGAGGAGCGCGAACGCACCGGCATCCGCAACCTGAAGATTGGCTTCAACCAGGTTTTCGGTTACTACATCGAGGTCAGCAAGTCCAACCTGGATGCCGTCCCCGACCACTACCAACGCCGACAGACCCTTGCTGGAGGCGAGCGGTACATCACTCCCGAGCTCAAGGAGTTCGAGAGCCAGGCCCTCGACGCGCGCGAGAAGCTCGAGGAACTGGAGCGCAGCCTCTATCGCCAGGTTTGCCGGCAAGTCGCCGATCACGGCCCGGCCATATCCCGCCTCGCGTCGGCGATTGCCCGGGCGGACGTGTTCGCCGGGTTGGCCGACGTCGCGGTGCGGCACGGATACGTGCGCCCTGAGCTGAACGAGGGGGCCGCTATTCGCATCGCGGATGGCCGGCATCCCGTGGTGGAACGTGTGCTGGGATCCGGTGCCTTCGTTCCCAACGACGCCGCGCTGGACTCCGACGACGCGCAGATCATGCTCATCACCGGCCCTAACATGGCCGGCAAGTCTACCTACATCCGCCAGGTGGCGATCATAGTGCTGATGGCGCAGGTCGGGAGTTTCGTGCCCTCGTCCTCGGCGACTATCGGCCTCGTGGACCGCATCTTCACTCGCGTTGGATTGCAGGACGACCTAGCCACCGGCCAATCAACTTTCATGGTGGAGATGGTCGAAACCGCGGCCATTCTCAACCAGGCCTCCTGGCGCTCTCTCGTCATCCTGGACGAGATCGGCCGCGGAACCAGTACCTACGATGGGCTGTCCATCGCCCGGGCGGTGGTGGAGCATCTGCACAACAATCCCCGGCTGGGCTGCAAGACGCTTTTCGCTACCCACTACCACGAGCTGACCGAACTGGCATCCACGTTGCCGGGCGTTCGCAATTACAGCGTCGCGGTGTCGGAAGAGGATGGCAGGATCGCGTTTCTGCGTCGCATCGTACCGGGCGGAGCCGACCGGTCCTACGGGGTGCACGTTGCGATGCTTGCGGGAATGCCAGCGTCAGTAGTGAGTCGAGCCCAGGAGTTGCTGACGCATCTGGAGCAGGACCGCGGATCAAACATCGGCGCCGGCCGGGGCTCAAGCCGCAATGCCGAGCCGTCCCCTCAACTACCGTTGCCCCTGTTTCCCCTCGATGATGACGGTGTCGCCGCGGAGTTGCTGTCCATGGACGTGTCAAACCTCACACCCTTGGAGGCGATCAACAAGCTTTACGAACTCCAGGAGCAGGCGCGCCGCCCCGAGGAGTAACGGCCAGTGCGGCTCTTCCTTGCGCGCTTCCGAACCCGAGGCTGTCCAACGTCCGGGCGGACTTCAACCGACAAAGGGTGTAATGATCGGAGGAGACTTGGAAGCGTGAAACGAACCTCCCCGCGATTTCATCGCCTGCCAGCGCGGAGCACAAGTCCTCAAGGATGATCGAACCCACGTCCGGTTTCCGCACCGTGAGCCAAAAGCCATCCGATGAGTTGTGATCCGCGTTCCGCCAGTCCCGCCAATCTCCGGCCGTTTCCGGAAGGAGGAGAACATGGCCATCCCTGAGGCGTCCCGACCTCGGCGCGCTTCCGTTCCTCGAAAAGCCACTCCGACCGACCGGCAGGAAACCGTCCGAAAGGGTTCCGCAATACAACACCGGACCAGGCCGGGATCAGGACGGAACGATCAGCTCCGCCAACGCCGCCAGGTCCGCCACGACCAGGTCGGGCACAGCGTCGGTCGGGCGGGTTCCTCCGCCCCGTTCGGCGCGGCTTACCCATACCGAAGTGATGCCCAACCGATTGGCCGGCCCGATGTCGTGGTACAGGCTTTCGCCCACGTGGAGCCACCCCTCGTTGTCGACGGCCATCCGTTCTTTGGCGATCTCGAAGTTCCGCAGGTTGGGTTTGTAGCAGCCCGCCTGCTCCGAAGTCACCACGGCGTCAAATTCGACGCCCAGGGCTCGGGCAGACCCGGCAAACAAGTCATCATCCACGTTGGAGATGATCGCCAGCTTGTAACGCCCCTGCATCGCGTGCAGCGCGGCCGGTGCATCCGGGAAAATGGGCCAGCATGGCAGGGTGTCCGCTAGGCATGTCAGTTCATCCTCGCCGAATTGGAGACCCAGCCTGTTCCCGATCAACTCCATCACCTGCTGCAGCACGGATCGGTAATCCCTGTACCCCGGGGAGCTTTGCGCCTGGGGTTCCATCTCCGCGAAAAGCTCCAGGATCTGGGCTGCGGATTGGTGGATGTCGCGTGACTCCAGCACTGAACCGACCGCACTGGAAATGCCCGTTTCCCAATCTACCAGGGTGCCGTAGCAGTCGAAACTCACCCATTGGACGTTGCTGAAATCAACCAAAGCGGAAGCCTATACGTTGGAGGTGGGGAGGGTTTGCGCGCAAATCACGCCACCCGGTCGGCCCGAGACGCGGGTTCATCGGGGAAATATCCCGCGCGGAAAAGCCAACACCAGTTGATGGAATGACACGTACCACGCGTTCAGGTGGGCTGGAAACCAACCTCGCACAATCGCGGTCAAGGTTGGGAATGGTGGGCCTGGATGGACTCGAACCAACGACCTCAGTCTTATCAGGACTGCGCTCTAACCGCCTGAGCTACAGGCCCACAGTGGCAACCATTATACCAATCCCTCCGCCCCACGCAATACAAAGTTGCGCCGCGCTAGGGCAATCTCATTTAGAACTCACTGGCCCGTCACACAGGCGATATCCCGAATCCAAACGCGACGAGACGGGGAGCCAGCTAAAGCCAGCCAAGGTAACCGTCGATTTCTGGCCCCGTATCCCTGCTTGCTCGGCGATCCCGCCGCAGCGGAAAGGGCAACCCGCCCACGCTGTCATTGCGTTCGATACTGCCAAACGTCATTGCCAGCGAAGCGTGGCAACCCCGTCGGGTCCGGCTGCCAGGCTGGCAATGTGCGTACGCGTGAGAGCGATTGGCCTCCGACCCGCGATGCAGCTACGAGCCACCCACGACCGTACTTCGCCGCTCCACCAGCAATGTGTCTCGCAAGACCCCGTGGAGGACCGCCACCCTCTTTCGCCGGCCGAGCACGCGAAACCCGCACGCCAGTTGGATCGTGATGCTGGCCGTGTTCTCCGGGAAAATGCTGCTCTGTAGCGTCCAGAACCCGAACAGTTCCGAGCGTCTGACGAACTCGCGCAGCAGTGTTTTCCCAATTTCCTGGCCGCGGCAGTTCTCGGCCACGTAGATGCTGTGCTCGACTACCCCCGCATAGCAAGGTCGGGCCGAAACGGGTGAAACGGCCGCCCAAGCTACCACCATGTCGCCTTGGCGAGCTACCAATCGACAGGTGGGTGGGTGTCCCCGATCCCAGGTCTCCCAGTCAGGAGTCGTCGTTTCGAAAGTGGTGTTTTCAGTGGCTATGCCCTCGGCATATATTCCTCTTGCTGTCGGCCAGTCGCCTTTGACCATGGGCTCGATGGCGAGGTTGCCGTCAGTGGCTGTCAATGGGCTCAACTACGATGCTCCTCCAGGGATTGTGCAGATGTTATATCGTTGCGTGCGCTTTGATGAAATGTCGGCCTGGCTCACGCCGCCGAAGCGGTAATTTATACCCGCCGTTACCGGCAATATTGACTTGGGAACGGCAGAGCCGAACACGGGCCACACTAGCCCGTACGACGCAAAAATGGTATCGTTGCGCTCACTTGCTCACTGGAAGCAAACGTCCGACGCACCGCCGTAAATCCAACTTGGAGGGATGACATGCCTCAGATAAAACACATCGCAATCGCAACCAATGACGCGGCAAAAACTGCCAAGTTCTACCAGGAAGTGTTCGGCCTCCGTGAAGTCGCCAAGCTCGAAAGCGACAACGCCAATGGTTACATGCTCAGCGACGGCAACGTCAACATGGCTATCCTGGACTTCCAGAATGACGCCGTGGCCGGAGAGCGTGGCAAGGACTGGCAGGGTATCCACCACATCGGCTTCGAGGTCGAAAGCCTTGAGGAAACCGAAGCCCGCCTGTCTGCCGCCAACTCCCAGCCCATGGATGAGGTCAACCACGCCCTCCATGCTGCGATGAGCGGCCCGCGCACGCAAAACGTAGAAACCAAATACGAGGGCCCCAACGGCGAAATGATCGACGTTTCGGAGACCGGTTGGGTTGGTACTCGCGGCCTCGATTAGTTCCCGCACGCAATAACCTTGTCCGCACCGGAAGACAGATGAGGGGGGCGGTACGCTTCCGTGCCGCCCTGGAGAACTGTGAACAGGCCATCACAACAATTGACTTGTTACATCAAAAGGACCCTTTCACAGCCTGAAACCTGGGAAGGCTTTTGCGTCGAGATGGACGTTCCTGCGCTCGGCGATACATACGAAGAAGTTGTTGAGATAATGCACCGGGCGGTGCAAAATTACATCAAATTCATTGACGAACGGCAACCCGACGACGAACAGAGCCTGTTGTTCCGCCCGATGCCAGGCGGCCAGGTTCGGAAGCTCAAGTTTGAGGAATCAATACTGCAAAAACTGCCGTTCTCCAAGCGTTTGATACGCAAGACATTCATCGATGCCGAAACCGGCATCCCGGCACAACTGGATCCCACCCACACGGAACTCTGCTTCAGTTGCCGGAAATATCGCAGCGTCATCCAATTCGAAGTGTTCCACGAACCTAATTCCGCCTACGTGTGGTACGACAAGACCTGCAACTTATGCAAAGAGACCGGACCCGGCTGATCGGCGCCACGAGATAAGCGTAAAGGGACCGCCCCACCGGTGTGGGGCGGTCCTTTTCGTTTGGCCTGAGTGCCCAACCGGACCGGCCGGCCCGCCGGAGTAAGTGGACATTATGCCGGCTTGAACACCAGCCCGGGTTCATCGGGATCGATTTCCGTCAGGGCGATTTCCAACGCCATGCCGGTCCGTATGTTCTGCGGGTTGGCCGCGTCTACGCCGGCGATCCTGGCCGAGATACGCGGCCCTTCCTCCAACGTTACGATGCCGGTGCAGTACGGGTTGTTCCGGCCGAAGCCCTTGGCTTCCAGCGATGCCGGCGCCACCGATATGCAGGTGAAGGTACTCAACGTGGCGCGTCCGCTGAATTCGTGCCACTCCATGTCGCGGCTGTGGCTCACTGGGTCAAGGGGCCGCGCTTCGGCGTACAAGTTGCCGTTTTCGCGGCAACGCACACCCATGAACCTGCCTTCCTGGAGAAAAGCGTAAAACGACGCCGCGTTGAACGGCCGGGATTCCGCTTCCGTAGCCATGAGGGAACCTCCTAGCCGCGCCGCAGCACGTTAACGACACAGGTGCCGCCGGTGCCGCCCACGTTGTGCGTCAGCCCGAATTCCAGGTTGGAGCCTGCCAACTGACGCTCACCGGCCTCGCCCCGCAGTTGCTTGTAGACCTCGATGACCTGCGCCACGCCGCTGGCGCCAACGGGGTGCCCCTTGGCCTTCAGGCCGCCGCTGGTGTTGATCGGGCGGTCGCCGGTGCGCGCGGTACGCCCTTCGTCCACGGCGTGCGGGCCCTCGCCTGGCGCGAAAAATCCCAGGTCCTCGCTGGCAACGATCTCGGCGATGGTGAAGCAGTCGTGTACCTCGGCCACGCCGACCTGTTCGGGTCCGATGCCGGCCATCTCATAAGCCTGGGCCGACGCGATCTTCGCCGCCGAGAGGGATGTCAGTTCCTCGGCGTCGTGCAGGGGACGGCCGGTGGCCTGCCCGATGCCCGCGATGTGGACCGGTTTGTCGGTGAACTGGTTGGCAAGTTCGCTGGCGACCAGCAGGACGCAGGACGCCCCGTCGGTAATGGGCGCACAGTCGTACAGGCGCAACGGCCAGGCGATCCACGGGTTGGCGCGAGAGTCGTTCAGGAAGTCCAGTTCGTCCTCCCAGTCCGGAACCGGCTCGCCGCGTTGTTCGGCTCTCGCCTTGCGCCGGTCCATCATATCCCTCACGGTGACCTGGAACTGCGCCTTGGGGTTCAACTTGCCGTTCTCGTGGTTCTTGACCCCCACCTTCAGCAGGTGGTCCAGGTTGGTCTCATACCGGTCCATGTGCGCCTTGGCAATGGCGCCGAAAATGCCGGGGAAAGTCAGGCCGGCGGGCACCTCGTACAAACCGTCCGCGGCCGATGCCAGGACGTCGGTGACCCCTTCCGTTGGCAACGAGGTCATCTTCTCAACGCCGCCCACCATCACCACGTCATACATGCCGCTGGCGATGGCCATCACCCCCTCGCGGAGGGCGCTGCCGCTGCTGGCGCAAGCGTTCTCGACGCGGGTGATCGGCGTCGGGGTCATCCCCAGCCAATCGGCGATGATCGGCGCGGTATGCCCTTGGTGCTCAAACAGGTCGGCCGAGTAGTTGCCGACGTAGCCGGCCTCAATGTCCTGGGCCGATATGCCGGTGTCGATGGTCTCCTGCATATCCTGGAAAGCCTCGACGAACAGGTCGCGGCTGGTCTTGTCGGGGTACGCGCCAAACTGCGACAGGCCGGCGCCAACGAGGGACACCGAACGAGCCAGGCGACGGGGACGGGTGGTAGCCATGCTGCTGCTCCTCAGATTCGGTTGCGATTGGACATCCTACACCAAAAATCGCCAGCATTGCCACAGTGATCTCCGTTAGCGCTCAAGGCCCGGCCGGGCTCGGGTCATTCCGGCTCTGCTGCAACTCGGGCCTTGCCACATGGAGCGGTCCTCACGCGTACCCGCTTTGCACAATCGGTCGTTGCGAGCGCAGCGTGGCAATCTCGTCCCCGGAGGGAACCTCGTTCAATTCAACGAGATCACCTCGCCGCTGCGCTCCTCGCGATGACAGAGTGGGTACGCATGAAGGAGCGGTCAATTTGCGGGTCACAAATCCGCGATGCTATACTTTTAGCCATAAGATGCTGCCGGAGCGGTTTTTGCGGAAGGCGACGGGCGCAGTATCAGGAGGGGCCTATGATCCAGAGCGCCGTTGTGCAGCAGCTTCGCCAGGGAGGCGTGCGCGTGACGCCCCAGCGCCTGGCCATCGCCGAGGCGGTGCTCAACTCCACCGACCACCCCACGGTCCAGCAGATCCACGAGCGCGTCCAGCAGCATTTCCCTTCAATGACGCTGGCCACCGTCTATTCGACACTTGGCGTGCTCTCAAAGAGCGGTTTGATCCAGGAACTGCCTTTTGCCAAGCAGTCCCGCTACGAGAGCAACGTCTCCCCCCACGTGAATTTGGTCTGCATCGGGTGCGGAAACATCGCCGACGCCGATGACAGCAGTGACATCATCATCCGGCTGCGTGATCAGGTTTCCAACGAAACCCGCTTCCAGGTCATGTGGCAACGTGTCGATTTCCATGGCTGGTGCCGAACCTGCCAGGCCGCCATCGAGCCCGCCGCCGCGGCCGGGCAGTAGCGCCCCACCGTGATCACCGGCGTTGTCGGCATAACCCTGTGGACCGACGACCTGGACCGGATGCTGCGGTTCTACCGCGACGTCCTGCGACTGCCACTCCATTCCTTCCACGAGGACGAGGGTTTCGCGGCCTTTGAACTGGGCGACATACGTTTCAATGTGGGCCGGCACGGCGACGTGAGCGGCGAGTCAAAAGATCCCCTGCGCGTGATGCCTCACCTGGGCGTCGACGATATTCACGCCGAGCACGCCCGCCTCTCCGCCGCCGGCGTGCCGTTCATCCGCGTTCCCGAGCGGGAGCACTGGGGCGGGTGGGTCGCCACCCTCAAGGATCCCGACGGGAACGTACTGCAACTGCTGCAGTTCCCCGATTAGTGCGGCCGCTGATCAGTCTCGCAGCTTGCGGGCCAGTTCGGCGTTGGACGGTTCAACCAGCACCGACCCGTCGGGGAAGACGATCGTCGGGATGATCAGCCGGTTGTCGTTGACCTGTTTCACGTAGCTCTGGGCGTCATCGTCGCCATCTACGTTGATGTACTCGTAGGCCACCGACTGGCTGTCCAGATAGTTCCTGGAACGATGGCAGTCGGGGCACCACTCGGCGCCGTAGAGTTTGATCTCGGGTTCGGCGGTTGTCATGGGGCGTCTCCTTTGAATTTGGCGGTTAGTCGGCGACCCGTCCTACTCCCTCGTCCTGCTCGGAGTATGAAGGGCGAATCAGTTCGTAGACGTCGTCGGTTCGGCAGTACATGTTCCCGGCTAGGCGACCCGTGGGTTTCAACGCGGCATGGTTGATCCTCAAGCCGTTGGGGCCGTCGTACATCACATCGTCGCTGACGTGCATGCGGACGATTTCGCCGATGACTATGCCATGGGCGTGAGGCTGTTCACCGATGTTCACCACCTGTACCAGGCGACACTCCATGTTCACCGGAGACTCCGCGACGCGAGGCGCCTTCACCATCTCGCTGGGAGATTCGGTCAGGCCGGCGATGTCAAACTCGGAAACATCCGAAGGATATTCGGCTGCGGTGGCGTTCATCGCGGCCGCGATGTCGTCGACTACGATGTTGACGACGTACTCCCCGGTCTCCTCAATGTTGGTCAGTGTGTCCTTGCGTTTGTCCTGCCAGCCGGGCGCGCGCCGCGACGAGGAAAAAATCAGCGTGGGCGGGTTGTAGGCCATCGCATTGAAGAAGCTGAATGGCGCCAGGTTCACCACGCCGTCGGTGGAGATGGTCGACACGAACGCGATCGGCCGCGGCACTACCACCCCGGTCAGGATCATGTTGAATCGTTCAAAGGTTTTGGGATCAATTAGCATCAGACTACTCCCGTGCGATATCTATTGGGCCCCAATGGCCGAGGCGATGCTGACGATTATACCGCGTGAAAACCCGGCCTCTCCAAATTGCCGGTGGTGTCGGGTTGGGATACAATTCCCGCACTTGTCGGGAACCCTCCCATTTGCCAGCGCATAGCAACACTGGACAACAGCAGGTAGCAGCGGAATACCATGGATTTGTGCGGCCCGTTGACGGGCACCAAGGTACTGGACCTGAGCGAGGATATCGCCGGGTCCTTTTGTGCCCGGCTTCTGGCCGATTACGGCGCCGACGTCCTCAAAATCGAACCGCCCGGCGGATCGGCCATGCGGCGAGTCGGGCCGTTCTACCACGATGACCCGCACCCGGAGAAGAGCCTTTTCTTCCTCGTCCTCAACCTGAACAAGAAGGGCCTCACCCTGAACCTGGATTCGGCTGCCGGGCGGCGCATTCTGAAGGAACTGGTCCCCCACGTCGATCTGGTCATCGAGAGCTATCGGCCCGGCCATCTGGACGACTTGGGTGTCGGTTATGCGGCGCTGTCCGCGATAAATCCCAACCTGGTGATGACGTCGATCACCCCCTTCGGCCAGACCGGCCCCTACAGCCAGTACGCCGGCGAGGAGATCGTCTCCTACGCCATGGGCATGGTGATGGGAATCAGCGGAGTGCAGGGTCGGCCGCCCCTCAAACACGGTGGCTTCCAGGCCCAGTACCAGGGCGGTCTTTTCGGCGCCGGCGCCACTGCGATGGCTCTGTTCGCCCAGGATCGCCACGGTACCGGACAGCACGTGGACGTTTCCATCACCGAGTGCGTCGCCTCTACCATGATGGCGACCCAGACCATCTACCCGTTCATCGGCGGCGTGCAGGTTCGGAGAGCCCCCGGAACCATGTGGGAAAACCCGATGCCCTGCAAGGACGGCTGGATCATTGTGCAGGCCGGCGGCGGCGCCACGTGGGACGACATCGCCGACTTCTTTCAGGCGCCCGAGTTGCTGGAACCCAGGTTCGCCGACCGCGCCCAAAGGGTCCGCAACGGGCCGGCCATGGATCAGGTGGTTCTGGATGCCATCAAGGACCGGGAAAAGTGGGAACTGTTCCCCAAGGCGGCCGAGAAGCGGATGCTCTTCGGACTGGTGCAAACCCCTACCGAATTGGCGGACTGCCCGCAGTTGGAGTCCCGCGAGTTTTACCGCGAAACCGAACACCCGGTTATCGGCCGCGTCCAGGTGCCCGCCGAGCTGTTCCGCATGACGCCGGCCGGATACCAACTGCGCATGGCCGCGCCAACGTTGGGCCAGCATAACGAAGAAGTCTTTGTCGACGGCCTCGGGTATGATCGGGAAACACTGTCGGTCATGCGGCAGCTGGACGTCATCTAGAGTATTCTGGTGGTGGAGGCTGGCCATGGTGACCAAACCGCAGTTCCCTCCCCTTTCGGCTCCGCTGCCTGACGATTATGCGTGCTCCGATCCCGAGCCGCGCGACGTGATCCAGGGCCCCACCATCAACAAGGCCGGATATTTCGTCGCCCGCCATTTTGCTACGCAGCAGGACACGCTGGTCCGTGCCCCTTGCGTCGTCGCCTACGATCCCCAGAATCTGAACCGGCGCGTGGAACCTGATCTCCTGGTCGCTCACGGTGTGGATACTGCCCCCATCCTTGCCCGGAATGGCTACATCATCTGGGAGGTTGGCAAGCCGCCCGACTTTGTGATGGAGGTAGCTTCGGAGACCACCCACGGCCGCGATACCGGGTTCAAACGCGACCTCTATGCCAGTCTGGGCATCGCCGAATACTGGCGGATCGACCCCACGGGTGGCGACTTCTACGGCTACCCGATGGCCGGCGACGCGCTGGTGGACGGCGAGTATCGGCCAATCCCGCTGGAACACGAAACCGACGGGATGCTCTGGGGCTACAGCCCGACGCTGGACCTGTGCCCGTGCTGGAAGCCGCATTGGGATTGGGACGTCGACGACGAAACGCACCTGCGTTTGTTCGACCGCAAGACCGGACGCTACCTTTGCGATATTTCGCTGGTGGAATACGCCCTCGCTTCCGAGCGCGCGGCCCGAGAGGGGGAACAGCAGGTGTTGGCTCAAGCGCAAGCGCGCGTCCGGCAACTCGAAGAGCAGTTGCGCCGGCAACAACCGTGACCGACGCCGGCGCAGCAGCGGAGTAACCAGAAAATGCCCACCCTACCATTGGAAGGAATCCGAGTTCTCGACTCCACCTATGTCTTCGCCCTGCCCTACACCGGCGGCCAGTTGGCCGATCTGGGTGCCGAGGTCATCAAGATCGAGGGCCCAGGCCGACCCGACATAACCCGCGGCGGCGGTCTCTACGGCACCTTCCCCGACAACGATCCGGGCGAGGACTGGTGGAACCGTCCCTCCACTTACCAGCTACTGAACCGGGGCAAACGCTCCATGGTGCTGGACATGGCCCAGGAGGAGGGTCGCGAGATCTTCCGCGAGTTGGTCATGGTCAGCGACGTCGTGATGGAAAACTTCACCCCCCGCGTCATGCGCCGTTGGAACCTGGACTACCCCAACCTGCGCAAGCTGCGGCCCGACATCATCATGGTGTCCAACACCGGCTATGGTCACGGCGACGGCCCGTACTCGTCCTACCCTGCTCAGGCCACCACGCAGGAGGGTACCCACGGCCACTGCTGGATCACCGGATACCCCGGCGACGAGCCGTCCAAGGCCGGCCGTTCCTTCGTAGACTTCCTGTCTACCTGGAGCGCGATGCTGGCCATCGGGGCCGCCCTGCGCTACCGCAACCGCACCGGCAAGGGCCTGTGGGTGGACATCGGCATGTACCAAGCCGGCGTGATGTTCCTCTCCGAGTACCTCATGGACGCCGTCGTCAACGGTAGGGAGGGGGAGCGCATCGGCAATCGACACCCCAACCGCGCTCCCCAGGGCGCCTATCCCGCCGCCGGCGACGACGAATGGATCACCCTGTCGGTAGCCGACGACGAGCAGTGGCGCGCTCTGTGCCGCCTCATGGAACGCGACGATCTCGCGTCGGACTCCCGCTTCGGCACGCTCGCCGGCCGCCAATCGGGTCACGACGAGATCGACGACGCCATCGGCCAATGGACGAAGTACCACGACAAGTACGACCTGATGCACCTCCTCCAGGCCCTGGGCATCGCCTCCGGCCCCGTGCTCAGCGGTAAGGACATCCACTTCGACCCCCACTACCGCAGCCGCAACTTCCTCGAGCGCGTCGAGTACCCGCCGGAGCGCGACATGGGCACCCGCATCATCATGGGCCGCCCCTACAAACTCTCGAAGACACCGCTGGAGATACGCGGCCCGGCCCCAAAGTTTGGCCAGGACAACCTGCCGCTGCTGGAGGCGCTGCTGGGCAAGCCCGCCGAGCAGGTCTCGGCGTGGGCCGACGCAGCGGTCATCACCGAGGTACCCACCACTGGCGACCCGTCGCCCACCCTTGACCCGCAGGAACTGGTGGAGCGCGGCCAACTCGCCGCGTGGGACCGCGATTACCGCGAACGCCTGGGCATTTGACGATTGAGCACGCCGGGTCTAACCTGAAAGTCGGCGCACGATACCCGCGCCGCGCGTTCCGGGCCCGTAGCTCAGTGGAAGAGCATCCGACTCATAATCGGCAGGTCACAGGTTCGAACCCTGTCGGGCCCACCATCCTGCACAAAGGCGAAACCTGCGGTTTATGTTGTACGGAGCTGCTGGGGAAGGATACTTTGGCAGACGCATCTTGTGCCCGCAGAAGACGTTGAGAGTTGCCCGATGATAGCGAGAATACCATTGGTTCTGGACCCCCAACCCGAAGGGGGCTACACGGTGACGTCTCCGTTGCTACCTGAGTTGATTACCGAGGGCGACACCATCACGGAGTGCCTGATTAACGCCGAGGATGCCTTTGCAGTAGTCTTGGAGATATACGAGGACGAAGGGCGTCCTTTGCCGCCCGAGATCCACGTGGACGACGCCAACGGTCCAGTGTCCATTGAGGCCATCATCGCGGTTCCGGCTCCGTGAGATACCGGGAGGCTGCGCGCAAGCTGGCGAGCCTGGGATGTTACGATGTTACGAGGTTCCAACCCGAAGCGGAGGTTCGCACAGAAGATGGTTCAATCCAAAAACACGAAAAAACGCTCCGTTGCCGGATTGGGGCAGCCGTGACCTGAAAATCGGAACTCTGCGTTCGGCGATCAGACAGTTGGGGATAGACTGGACGGAGTTCCAGAACTCATAGAATGAAGTACTCTTTGCCCGACATCGTAATGACCATCAGCCGCATGACGCCGTCACCCCGCCTGGTCAGGGAGTTCAATGTCAGTGGAAGAGCATCCGACTCATAATCGGCAGGCCACAGGTTCGAACCCTGTCGGGCCCATTTCGTAGCTATTACAGAGAAGCATATGACCAAGAATAAATCGTGACTGAGCAATATTTCGAATACGACGTCGGTTTATCGTTCGCCGGCGAACAACGAGAGTACGTAGAGCAGGTGGCCGATGCTCTCACCGTTCGTGGCATACGCGTGTTCTACGATGACTACGAGAAAGGCACCCTCTGGGGGAAGGATCTTTACGCGCATCTGACCGAGGTTTATCAACATTGGTGTGAATACTGCGTTATTTTCATTTCTAAGGAGTACACAGCCAAAGTCTGGCCCAATGCAGAACGGCAGAGTGCACAAGCCCGTGCCATGCAGGAAAGAGAAGAATATATCTTGCCGGCCAGATTTGACGACTCTCCGATCCCCGGTCTCCTCCCAACTGTAGGTTACATTGACCTGACAGAAACGTCGCCGGCGGCGTTAAGCGACCTGATAACAGAAAAGCTGGGGAAACAAAACCGGCAGTATTATCTGCCCCCAGTGTTGGATCGATTGTATGAACGTCTTGGTATTGAAAACGACCACGAAGCTCAGGACGAAGCGAGGTCCCACACTTGGTCCTTTTTCCAAGCTTTGCGCCGTATGACAACCGACGAGAAGGATGCGGTGGCAAGCTTAGTGAGGTTCGGTTGCGGTGGTGAATTGCCCGACAATATGCACATCCACGTTGACTTATTGCGCAGGCACACAGGAAAGCCCGTGGCTAACCTCCAACGGCTTCTGGGAAATGTCAGGTCCTTGGGGTTTACTTGCTCCTTAGTCGAAAACCGTGGTCACGAGACGGGTATGCCTGGACTGGCGTTGGGAGCGGCCGACTATTTCTATCTGGACTGGTTCGATCCGATGGGAGAGGAACGATTGCCGGCGCTGTTGGTCGCTAGTCATGTGGTGTCTTTGGCAACAGAAGGCTACTGCAAAGAGTGCGGTGACCGATTCTTCGAGAGGTTAGATTTCTCGCAGTTAGCCAGTGCGACAGCTTCAGAAGAAGTTCATGAACGGGCAGAATGAAGGGAGGCACGAAAACTTAGTGTCGGAAGAGCTGTCCCCGTATGATGGTCGGTATCGTGTTTGACATCACGGGTATAGCCAAAACGCGTCCGTTTGTATGTGTGACTAGCTTGTCAGCCCTCGCAAAGTCCCTGATGCGGCCGCTTATGGCCCACCGCAGACCGCACAATTTTGCCAGACCGACGGGGAACACAAACTCCATGATTTAACCGACGAACGTCACGCTCGACGAGTTTCAGCGTTGGCTTAGCGAGGAGTCGAGGGCTCACGGCGGCCGCCTGGTCCGGGACCCTGAGCAGGTGCGGTCCTATCTTCGGGCGTTAATAGTGCTTGACGCTAATAGTTCTGGACACTATTATTAGGCTGTGATCAAGGGCTACCGCGACAGGGATACCCGGGCAGTAGCCGAACGCCAGCGCGTCCGCAGGTTCCCGGAACACATCCAGCGTCGGGCGCAGATCAAGTTGATGATGCTGAATAACGCCACGGACCTGAACGACCTGCGAATTCCTCCGGGGAACCGGCTTGAGGCCCTCTCGGGCGACCGTGAAGGACAGCACAGCATTCGCGTCAACGACCAATGGCGCATCTGCTTCATTTGGGATAGCGGCGAAGCCTACCAGGTGGAGATCGTGGACTATCATTGATGGTGGCGAGAGGAGAAACAGCGATCATGTCCAGTCACCAAGCGCGCAACGCCGACAGGTTGCCGCCTATTCACCCGGGGGAGATACTCGACGAAGAGTTTCTCCAACCAATGAACATTACCCAGTACCGGCTCGCCAAGGCCATCGGCGTGGATGCCCGGCGCATCCATGCTATTGTCCACGGACAGCGTGCGATCACGGCCGAAACGGCGTTGCTGTTCTCGCGCTTCTTCGGAAACTCCGCCGGGTTCTGGATGGGGCTTCAAAGTCAGTACGATCTTGAAACCGCCGGAGACCGTCTTTCGGATAAACTGAACGCGGTGGTTGCCCTCTCTTCAACCGGTGGTAAAGATTGAGCCCGATGCTGGAACTGAGAAACATCACCCCGGACGAGTTCGAGCCCTGGATGAGCCTGGAGTCGCGCGCTCACGGCAACCGCTTGAACCACGACCCTGAGGAACTGCGGCCCCACTTCGATCTTGGCCGCACCATTGCCGTGTTTGAGGACGGCCAGATCGTCGCCGGGGCGCACTCTCACTGGCTGGAGATGTCCATCCCCGGCGGCACCTCCGTCGTGGCCGGCGTGTCCAACGTCGAGGTCCAGCCCACCCATACGCGGCGCGGCATCATGACCCAGATGATGCGTCACCAGATCGACGGCATCCACGCGCGCGGCGAACCCCTGGCCGCCCTCTTCGCCACCGAGAGCGCGATCTACGGCCGGTTCGGTTACGGGGTAGGGTCGGTGCACGAGCAGTGGTCCATCGACAAGTCCCACAACGGATATGCTCGTCGCCATGAGAGCCCCGGGCGCATCGTCTTCATGGATCCTGCGGACATTGGCAAATCGCTGCCCGACGTGATGCGCCGCAGCACCGAGGGTCGACCGGCCGTGTTCCAGCGCGCGCCGCACCATTGGGAACGAGACTCACGGAACCCGATACACGCTCAGGGCGGTTCCGGCGGACTGTTCTACGCCGCCTACGTCGAGGACGGCCAGATCGACGGCTACGCCACCTACCGCACCCAACGGCCCGCGGTCATGGTCAACGAACTGATGGCAGCCACCCCCGAGGCCACCGCCGCCCTGTGGCGGTTCTGCTTCGACCTCGACCTCTACGAGCGCACCGAGGCCGTCAAGCGTCCGGTGGACGACCCGCTGCCCTGGATGCTGGCCGACCCGCGCCGGCTGGAACGCTCCCCTCGCGACGGCCTGTGGGTGCGCGTGGTCGACGCCCGCGCCGCGCTGGAGCAGCGTAGTTACGCCACCAGCGACCGCCTCGTCCTCGAAATCCGCGACGATTTCTGCGACTGGAACCAGGGGTGTTGGAGCCTTGAAATGTCCCCTGAGGGCGGCGACTGCCGGCCCGTCACTGGCGGCGCCGATCTGGCAATCAACGTGTCCGCCCTGGCCTCCGTCTACCTTGGCGCGGCGACTTTCGGCACGCTGCAGCAGGCTGGCCTGATTGATGAGTCCACACCGGGAGCGGTGCAGCGCGCCGACCGGGCATTCGCCGTGCCGTTGAAACCCTGGACCCCCTACAACTTCTGACGAGGTGAGCACATGGCTCGATTGGACGGCAAGGTCGCGCTGATCAGCGGCGGCGCGCGGGGGATGGGAGCAACCGAGGCCCGGCTGTTCGCCCGTGAAGGCGCGGCCGTCGTCATCGGCGATATTTTGGACGAGGATGGCGAGGCCACCGCCGCGTCCATCGCGGCCGAAGGTGGCCGCTGCCGCTACGTGCACCTGGACGTCACCCAGGAGGCCGAATGGCAGGCCGCCGTGGCCCAGGCGGTGTCGCAGTTCGGTAGCCTCGACGTGCTGGTCAACAACGCCGGCATCGGCAGCAGCTCCTTTCCCATCCACGAGGAACCGGTGGAGTTGTGGGACCGCACCATGGACGTGAACCTTAAGGGCGTGTTCCTGGGCACTCGCGCGGCAATCCCCGCCATGCTTGAGTCCGGCGGCGGCTCCATCATCAACATATCGTCCCAGTTGGGCATCGTCGGCGTGCCCTACAACGGCGCGGCCTACCAGACTTCCAAGGGCGGCGTGCGCATTTTCACCAAGGCCGCCGCGCTGCAATACGCGGACCGGGGCATTAGGGTCAATTCCGTGCATCCCGGCCCAATTGTCACCGAGATGACCCGGTCCGGCCGCAACGACCCCGAGCGCCTTGCAGTAATGATGTCCCGCATCCCCATGGGCCGTTACGGCGAGCCGGAAGAAGTCGCCAACGCCGTGCTGTACCTGGCGTCCGACGAGTCGTCCTTCGTCACCGGCAGCGAGGTGGTGGTGGACGGCGGCTGGACCGCCCAGTAGCTCAGGGACGTTCGACTTCAGTGAACCGTTTCAACTGGTCCATCATCTGCTCCGAATTGGCTGCCCTCGGCTCCACCACCAGGTAGTCCAGGCCGGCCTGCTCGTATTCCATCAGATCACCTGCCACCTGCGCCGGGGAACCTCGCAGCGGCGTGCGTCCTGCCCCGGCGAAGGGTTCGTCAGTGACATCCAGCCCGGCCCGCAGCGAGATGGTGAAACCTTCGATGCTTTCGCCGCGTGACGCACGAAGCTCGCCGATGCGGCCCGCCACCCGCGCCACGTCGGCCGGACTCTGCCGTACTCCATGCCAACCGTCGGCCAGGTTCGCCGCACGACGCAACGCCGGCGGGCTGATCCCGCCCGTCCAGATCGGCGGGTGAGGCTGGGACACGGGCCGGGGCGCCATGCCCAGGCCGGCAACGCTGTAGTGGGTCCGTTGTACGTCGGGCACGGGCTCCGTCCAAAAGGCTTTCAGGATCGCGATGTGCTCGTCGGTGACGGTGCCGCGCGCGCTGAATTCCGAGCCCAGCGCAGCGAACTCCTCAGCCATCCAGCCCACGCCGGCCCCGACGATGAGCCGCCCGTTGGAGATCACGTCCAGCGTGCCCAGCATCTTGGCGTTCAGCACCGGATGGCGGTAGGGCAGCACCAGTACGCTGAACCCCAACTGCACCCGGCTGGTCACGGCCGCCAGGTAGGACAGCGTCGTTATCGGTTCCAGGATGCGGTCGGATGCAGTCAGCGGGAACCGGCCGTCGCTGCGGTACGGGTACGCCGAGTTGAGCTCCACGGGGATGGCAACGTGATCGCTCAGGAACACGCCATCGTAGCCCAGATCCTCGGCCCGCCGGGCAATACCAGCCAGCGATTCGATGTGCGCCAGGGTTCCAACATTAGGGAGAATGACTCCGTATTTCATACTCAAAACCCGCGGTGTGGAGGGTGGCCCGGCGGCCGGTTTCGGTTGACACTCCGCCGGGCCCGATGCTAGCATAATCCACCGCCGGATCGGGTGTTTTCCGCCGGCGTGAACGGGGCGGCGCCCCGTCGCCAAGCCCCTGACCAAGGAGTACTACAGATGGCCGACCAGCCCGAACTGCACCGCGGTTTGATGAACGTCTATATGGACACCACGGAGTCCAGTTTCATCGACGGCGAAATCGGAAAACTGCTCTATCGTGGCTACGACATCCACGATCTGGCCGAGAAATCCACCTTCGAGGAAATCGTCCACCTGGTGCTGTACGGCGAGCTGCCCAATCAAGCCCAACTCGACGAGACCGACGGCTACCTGCGCGCCAACCGCCGCATTCCCGATGAGATCATCACCGTCATCGACGCGGTAAAATCCGCGCATCCCATGGATGTCCTGCAGACGGCCCTCATCGGCCTGGCCGCTTTCGACGACGAGTCCGAGGATAACTCCAGGGAAGCCAACGTCCGCAAGGCCCTCCGGCTGACCGCGCAGGCCCCCACCATCGTAACGGCCCATCATCGCATTCGGTCCGGACTGGAGCCCGTGTCTCCCAACCCCGATCTGAACCACGCCGGGAACTTCCTCTACATGCTATTCGACCAGTTTCCCGACGACGAGACCATCGCCCTGATGGACGTCGACTTCATCCTCCACGCCGAGCACGGCGTCAACGCGTCGTCTTTCGCGGCCCGGGTCTCCGCTTCCACCAACTCGACGCTGCACGCCGCCGTTTCCGGCGCGGTGGGCACGCTGAAGGGCCCGGCCCACGGCGGCGCCGCCGAAGAAGTTATGAAGATGTCGATGGAGATCGGCAACCCCGAAAACGCCGAAGAGTACGCTCGCAACAAGTTGAACAACCGTGAGCGCATCATGGGCTTCGGTCACCGCGTGTACCGGGCAGAGGACCCGCGAGCCCGTCACCTTCGCGAGCGTTCCCAGGCCCTGGGCGAAAAGCGCGGCGACCCGCGCTGGTTCCAGATCCTCACCCACCTGTCCGAGGACGTCATGGCGCCCTACCGCGACCGCGGCATCTACGTCAACGTGGACTTCTACGCCGGCTCCATCTACCACCTGCTGGGCATCCCGTCAGACCTGTTCATCCCCATCTTCGCCCTGGGGCGCGTCCCCGGCTGGTCCGCCCAGTGCATCGAGCAATATCAGAACAACATCCTGCTGCGCCCGCGCCTGCACTACATCGGCCCCATGGACCGCGACTACGTGCCCATCGACCAGCGCTAGCCAAAACAAGGCATCCCGGGGAATCGTAGGGGCGAATGACCATTCGCCCCTATATCTGTATGCATACGGCGGTCGCTTAGGGGTAAACCTCCAGGTTCCCCAGGTGAACCTCAGCGATAACTTCGCGCTCACTGGCCGCGCCGTGCGAGTGACCATCACCGTGGTCGCTGCCGTGGCTACTGTGGCCGGGATCAGCATCTTGCTCCGGTTCGTTGACCGTGATCGTGGCTGCTACCCACTGATCATTCCAGGAGTAAGCGATCCCGTCGTTGGAAACCAGAGTTACCGAGATTTCATGGTCGCCGGGCGCCAGAGATGGAAGCTGCACCCAAGCACCGTAGATCCGGGAACGGTATTCGCCGTCGATAAACAGATGCCCGTATCCTTCGCCATCGACATGCGCCTGATGGACCTGGCCGGGCGCGAAGGCGAAACCGGACGTGATCAGTTGCAGATTGTAGCCGCCCAAGCTGTCCGGGTGGGCGACGATGTCCAGCGACATCGCCTCGCTTCCCCAGATTTGAGCGGCGGGAAACGCCGCCATTCCCTCGGCCTCCGGTATGGTGAGGGTCACGGTCTTCTCCAGGAGCTGTCCCTCTACCAGCAGTTCGCTGTGCTGGTTGCTATTCAGATTGACCCGAATCTCACGCTCTCCAGGCTCCAATCCGGTCAGGTGATAATCCGGCCCGTACACTCGGGTGATTTTCTCGCCATCCACGTAGATGTGAGCGTGGCCGGCGCCCGGCGTGTGCTCTTGGTTCACTTCCTCCGGGGCCCAGCGCCAACCCTCGGTGGTGATGTGAACGCTGACGCTACCGTCCGACTCGACATCGGCTGTGAAGTCCATGCCAATCGGGACCTCGGACACCAGGGTTTGATGCGTCATCGCGTCATGGGGGTTGCTACCGCCCGTTGTTCGCACATTCATTGGAGCGAAGACCTGGAAATTCAAGCCGAAACTGCCCGCGGTTTCGGCGACAAAGGTCAGCGTTCCTGGGCTTTCCGGCGACACGGCGGCCGACAGATTGTAGCCGTGCAGGTGGACCTCTCCCGGCTCGTCCGCCGTGAAGTTGAAGCTGACGGTGTCGCCGCGCTTGACCTGCAGGCTTTCCCGGGACAGCTCGCTCGTCCGTGCGGAAATATCCATGTCAATGATTCGGGCGTCACCGGGCACGGCATTGCTCTGCGTCCCGTCGTTGTCCTGACCGTGGGAGGTTTCCTCGGACTCCCCGCCGGCCGCGTGGTGTCCCCCACTGGCGGAAGAATCTGTATCCGTTTGAGAGTGATGGTCAGATTGGTTCGGTTGGGCCCCACGGGAGTCGTTGTCTCCGCCGGCTGTCGCGGCGTCCGCCGTCTCCGGCTGCGCGGCCGATCCGCAAGCCGTCACCGTGAGCATGGTGGCGAGGGCGACGGCCACGGTCAGCAAAACCCTCGGCCGGCGTAAAATTGGGTGCAGAAATTGCATCGGAAAATCCTCCGTTGGCATTCGCACGCCCGCCGCGCGGTCTCAACGTGGCGCGGGGCGCATCAATCAGTGGCTGGGAGAGGATTTACGCGATTGGAGGACGGTGCGGGGGAGATGCGCGCGCGCTTGCGGGCTGCCGGGCGTCACCCACGAATCTGGCCAGCGGGTTGTCGTTACGCGCTCGCGGCGGTGGATTCCTCAGTGCTTGCGGAGCGGGGTGGTATGAAACGCTGGATGACGCGAGCATCAGTCCAGACGTCACCGGAGCCAGGAACATCGTCCCATCGGCGGCTCGCTGGGTTTCGCTGCCCGCCGTGCCTTCCGCGGCCAAGAGATGCTGGTGGGCGCTGCCCGCTGCATAGGCGTGATCGTGATCTACCGTCCGGCCGTTGAGGTACACGTGGTCGTGGTTGTGCGCCCGTTCCACAAAGTGGTGGTCGTCCAATGGCCCGACGATGGGCAGTGACAGCGCGAACAGCGCGGCCGCAAGGAGGAGCATCCAGCCCAACGAGGGCGGTTGGTGGGCCCGGGAAACGGGCCGCGAGACGCGGGCTTGACGCCGCATGGCGCTGGGTTTCGGTACCATGGCTCGTGCGCTGGAATGCTGGTGAGGAGCGGACTGCCAACACGTTTGTCGTTGACAGGTGGATAGAGCATATCAGATAATGCCTAGCACCAATGCCAACACACATAGGAGGCTAAAAGATGGCATCTCAGGACATCGCTTTGATGGCCCATTTGATGCGTCGTGCCGGTTTCGGGGCGTCCCGCGAAGAGCTGGAAGCCCGCGCCGCCAAAGGGTACGAAGCTACCGTTGACGAGCTGCTTGATCCCGATAGCCAGCCGGCTATCGACCGTTACGAGTTGGTCCGCTACCAGCCGTGGACCTGGCGCCCGGGCACCATCCAGGGCATGGGTTCGGCAGAGTGGCTGCACTTCATGATCAACACCAAGCGGCCGCTGGAAGAGAAAATGGCGCTGTTCTGGCACCAGATCTTTGCCACCGGCGTTTCGAAGGTCGACCACTACGACGAGATCACCCGTATGGTCGCCCTGTTCCGCGAGAAGGGCATGGGCAACTACAAGGAGTTGCTGCTCGAAATCGCCAGGAACCCGGCCATGATCTATTGGCTGGACAACTTTGAAAACCATGCCGACGCCGTCAACGAGAACTGGGGCCGCGAGTTGCTGGAGCTGTTCAGCATGGGCGTTGGCACCTACACCGAAGTTGACGTGCGCGAGGCTTCCCGCGCTTTCACCGGCTGGACCTTCGAGGCCAAGCTGCCGCGTGGCCCCATCGGCCGCCACGACTGGCAGTTCCAGTATCTGCCGGAGGACCACGACGACGGGGAGAAGACCTTCCTCGGCGAGAGCGGAAACTTCAACGGCGATGACATCATCAATATCGTTTGCCAACATCCGGCTACGGCCACCTTCATCGCCCGCCACCTGTACAACTTCTTCGTCGCCGACGAAGCCCAGGTTCCGGCCTGGCAGGTGATCCCCCCCAAGGATGAGGACGCGATCGACCTGCTGGCTGACACCTTCGTCGAATCCGGCTGCGACATGACGGCCGTTCTGCGTGTCCTGTTCAACAGCGACTTCTTTAAGAACGCCCGGTACGCTCGCCTGAAGAGCCCCGCCGAAGTGGTGGCCGGCACCCTGCGGCTGGTCGGCGGCTACGAGTTCCCCGGCCCCGGCCTGGGCGAAATGGCCCGCCAGCCCACCTACATGGGCCAGGACCTGCTCAACCCGCCCAGCGTGGAAGGTTGGCACACCGGCGTCGAGTGGATCAACAGCGGCTCCCTGATGCGTCGCATCAACTTCACCGCCGACATGGTCAGCGACGTCAGCCGCCCGGGCATCCGATCAATGATCAACCGCATGCAGGTCCAGGGCGACCTGACTCCTGCCGCCATGGTGGACAACTGCCTCGACCTGATGGGCCCGCTGGAAGTCGATGCCGACACACGCGAGGAGCTTATCTCCCACGCCCAGACCTCCGGCAATGTCTCGTGGGCTACCGACTCCGACGTCACCGCCTCCGAGGAACGCATCTCCGAAATGCTGCAGTTGATCGTTTCACTGCGCGACTACCAGTACGCCTGACGCAACCACCGCGGCGACGCCTTGATTGCGTCGCCGCAATGACCGTCTCGCACTCCGCGTCAGCGGAACGATATCCACAGGAGCAAGCAAAATGACCTCAACGAAGAAAGACCCCGTTCTGGTAGTCTTGCAGCTTACCGGCGGCAACGACTACATGAACACCGTAATCCCCCACGCCGAGCCCCTGTACCGCGACAAGCGGCCCGTGGTCGGCGTGCCGGACGAGCGCATCCTCAAGCTCAATGACAGCATTGGCTTGCACCCCGAACTGGCCCCGCTGCGCCGCTTCTGGGACACTGGCGACATGGCCATCATCCACGGCGTCGGCTACGCCAATGCCCCGCGCAGCCACTTCCGCAGCATGGACATCTGGCACACCTGTGAGCCGGACAAGCTGGGCACCGAAGGCTGGCTGGGCCGCGCCGCCCGCGACCTTGACCCCAACAAGGAAAACGTCGTCACCGCCGTCAGCTTCGGGCCGAGCCTGCCCCGAGCCCTGGCCCTCCCCGGAGTTCCCGTGGCTTGTGTGGACGACCTGGAGAACTTCGGGATGCTCACCAGCATCCAGGAAGAGATGCAGCGTGGCAAGATCATTGACCGCTTCACGCGCCTCTACTCCCCGACCATCGGCAACGGGTTTGTCATGGATTACCTCAGCCAGACCGGTCTCGACGGCCTCAAGGCTGCCGACATCCTGAAGGTCGCCCCCGAGCAGTACAGCAGCTCCGTCGAATACCCCGACACTGCCATCGCCCGTAAGCTCAAGGGTATCTCGCAGGTGCACCAGGCCGACCTCGGCGCCCGCGTGCTCTACTGCGACCACGGCAGCTTTGACAGCCACTCCAACCAGGTCGGGATGCACGACGGTCTGTGGCGGGACGTTTCTGGCGCGGTATCCAGCTTCTTCGACGACCTGCGCGAGAACAACGCCAGCGATAACGTCATCCTGATGATGTTCTCCGAGTTCGGCCGCCGCGTCCATGACAACGGCAGCGGTACCGACCACGGCGCCGCCGGCCTCGTGCTCGTGATGGGCGACCATATCAAGGGCGGCGAGTACGGCGAGTACCCGTCTACCAAGCCCGAGCACCTGGAACAGGGCGACCTGGTTCCCGGCACCGACTTCCGCGGCGTCTACTCCACCATCCTGGAAAACTGGATGGGCTTGGACGCCAACCCCATCGTCAGTGGGACGTTCGAGAAAGTCGCGTTTGCCTAGCGGATTGCGGGTTCCGGTCAACGGGACGCGCTGATTGGCAAAACCGACCGGGGCCAGTGGGTGTACATCTGCTGGCCCCGCAGCTATGGGCAAACCGGGCCGCATCGCCCGATCTGTCCGTTAAGACACACTGGTAACAAGCAGGTAGAAATATGCTTACGCAAATCGCAAAGGGCCGAGTGTACGACTACAGCCACTCGGTGGGCCGGGGCGCCGCCTCCGGCATTGGGTTCAGCCAGCCCACGGCTATGGCCTTCGAGGGCAACACGGTATATGTGCTGAACCGTGGTATCGAAGGTATCTCCAATGTCCCGTGGAACAAGGTGGCCTACGGCGCGCGGGTCAGCATCATTGACCTGGGCAACGAAGAAGGCGCTGAGGAGTTCACCGGCGAGTTCGGCAAGTACGGCGACCGCGACGGCGAGTTCATTTGGCCCTCCGGCATGGTCCTTGCGCCCAACGGACACATCTACGTGACCGATGAGTGGATGAACCTGGTCTCCGAGTTCGAAAAGGACGGGACCTTCGTCAGTCGATGGAGCGCCGTTCCCGCCGACGACGGCCGGGAGCACGGCACCTCCAGCATAGCCGTTGACGCCGAGGGCAACATCTACTGCACCGATGGCCGCAGCCACGAGGTGCGGAAATTCACCGCCAGCGGTCAGCTCATTACCAGCTGGGGCGGACTCGGCGAGGGCAACGGGGAGTTCAACTCACCCTGGGGTATTACCATCGACCAGAACGACGGCTCGGTGTACGTTGCCGACCACCGCAACCACCGGGTGCAGAAGTTCACCGCCGATGGCGAGTGGCTCATGCAGTTCGGAGAGGCGGGCGCCAAGCGCGGCCAGATGCACCTTCCCGTCAAGGTGACCATCGACCCCCAGGGCGATGTCTACGTTGCTGACTGGAGCGACAACGGCATGCACCCGGGGCGTGTACACGTCTTTGACAAGGAAGGCAACTTCATCATTTCCCTCATCGGCGACGCCCAGTGGCTCAGCAAGTGGGCGGACATGACCGTGGTTGCCAATGCGGACTACCTTAAGCGCCGCCGCGAAGTGCCCACCACGGAGTCCGAGTGGCGGTTCGCCCTGCCCACCGACGTCCACTTCGACGAGACCTCCGGGCGTCTGGTGGTGCTGGACGCTCAGCGCAGCCGCCTCCAGATCTACAACAAGATGGACAATTACCTGGTTCCCCAGATGAACCTGTGATGTGACGTGATCACCCAGGAGCAGGAACCCGACTACATTCGGCTGGCGGAGGTTTCCCCGGGTATGCTTTGCCGGGAGGCTCCGCCGGAAATCCTGGAGGCGTGCGCGCTGGACAACGAGCCCACGCCGTTCCTGGAACAGTTCTTCGAAGCGGGAGTTCGCGCCCACGCTCGCATGGAGCACGGACGCGAACTCCCCCAAATGTATGTCAACAACGCCATACTGGTGCTCTGGCTGCGGTCGTGCCGCCTTTACACCAACGGCCTTCTCGGCGTCTCTGACCCCGACCTGGATAAGCGGTTCTTTTCCGGCGCCGAGGCCACGCCAAGCTGACGCGCCGGGTATATCCCAGAGCGCGCTCCGTCCCCAGGTTTGAGCGAACCTCCCATGCCCGCATTATTGGATCCGAAAGCCGCCGGCGCCAGGCGTTTCGAAGGCCAGGTTGCCGTCGTCACCGGCGGCGGGCAGGGGATCGGATCTGCCACCGCCCGTCGCCTGGCGCAGGAAGGGGCGTCCATCGTCATCGGGGACATGGTCGCTGAAACCTCCGAACGTGTCCGCAAGGAAATCCTGGATTTCGGCGGCTCTTGCGAGGTTTCCCTGGGTGACCTCTCGAAGTGGGAGAACGCCGAGGCGCTCATGTCCCGGGCGCGCGACGCCTTCGGCAGGATCGACGTCCTCGCCAACATTGCCGGCGGAACCATCTGGTTCCAGTCCTTGCAGTATTACACGCCCGATCAGATCCAGGCGGAGATCGACCGCAGCTTTTGGACCGCCATGTGGTGCTGCCGTGCTGCGTTGCCCCACATGATCGACCAGGGTTCCGGCGCGATTGTTAACATCGCCACCCACGCCGTCACCGGCCGGTTCCGCGTTCCCTATGCCGCTGCCAAGGCCGGCCAAATCGGCCTGACCACTTCGTTGGCGCGGGAGGTCGCCCACCTGGGCATCCGGGTCAACTGCGTCGCTCCCAGTGGGACCGCCGCTGATGATCGGGTGACACCCCGCGATTTCGGCGTTGGAATCGTTCCACCAGAGTTGCCGGCCAGCGAGCGCGCCGCCCAGGATGAGTACCGCTCAGCGACCCGCAACTCCGAAATCCCCATGGGGCGGCGCGGCGAGGCCGACGAACAGGCAGCGGCCATCGCCTTCCTGGCCTCCCACGACGCATCCTACATCACCGGTCAGGTGCTGGCCGTAGGCGGGGGCCAGCCCTACCCGTTCTAGGCGTGTCCGCGGTCCGCCGTTTCCAGCATGTCGGGGCGAATGACTGTTCGCCCCTGTTTCGTTCATCCCCTGGTCGAGTTCCAGGTCAATCGCATTTCAACCATTGCTTCTCCGGTGCGCCCGCTCCCTGATACCGTCATTCCCGCGAAAGCGGGGAATCCAGTGACGAAAATCATCAGTTTCGTTACGGATACCTGCACATTATGGCCTCTGGACTCTGGCTTGCACCGAAGAAACCGCCCGGTAAATTCCAAACGCGATTGCCCTGCTGAGAGGAAATTGCGCTACTCCCGATACAGTGGAATGGTTACTCGAACCAGTCAGCCCACCGGCGAATGTCGTCGCTGGTCGAGATGGCACAGAATAACGGGTTAGGCACCAGTTGCCATGTTTTGATTCCATTTACTCCTGATACACAGATGTACAGCGGTACTAGGCAAGGCAAGAAAAGATGCTACCAGTAGCGTACCTCCGAACCCCAACGACACCTGATGCACGGTGATACTGTCCTCGTTGGCGATACCGTGCACCGCAAACACCGCGGCCAAACATGTAGGCAGTACCGGCGTATAAAGTCGTTCCCATCGCCCGTCTTCAAGGCCCGCTCTAGCGGCGTGCGCAGCGCTCGCGCCTAGAACACACGCCATCCCGATAGCGATGAATCCCCGGTTGTCCCCTGCTGACAACAACGCAGCCGCAACTCCTACCCACAGGAAATCGTAGGCCAGAAATAGCAGGACATTACCCCACGCCTTCCGCATTATCTGTTTAGTTATCTTGGTCTCCTTTGGCCAGAGTCTTATTGAATGTCGGTCGACGACGTCGGCAACCGAGACCGCCGAAAATCGATGATCGCGGAAAACGGATTTCGTCAAACCACTGGGTGGTTTCGCCGGTCGGTCGCCCGAACCCTGAGTAGCGAAATTTCCTCCCAGCTGGGAGGAAATTTCGCTACTCGGGTAGTGACTGACCAGCGCCCGGGCTCTGCTTTCGCGGGCATGGGTATCGCGATGCTGTTGGACCGCTCCGATTCTACCGTTGTGCCGGGAGGTTTATTCGGGGGTGAAGTCTGCCGGGTCCAGCTGGTACCAGTGAACGTCGGGGCCCTCCAATTCAGCCTCTATTTCCTGGACGTTTTGTACGCTGGCGATCACGGCGTGGCAGGGATGGCCGGTCAGGCGTTGCAGCAGCTCGGCATTGCGGCGGGCTCGTCTGGTGTCGCGCTCGTCGGCGGTGTATGAGGCTTCCACGGCGATGTAGTAAGTCTCGCCGTCAGGGTTGGTGGCGATCAGCACCAAATCGGCGCGGACGAAGCTCTGCCATTCGCCGGCGGACGAGATGTTGCGTCCCACAGGTCCGATCAGCTGCCTCAATTGTTCGCGGGAAAGGCTGTCCTGGAAGTCGAGGCCGAGCAGGTTGGGAATCTCGCCGAAGTGCGCGGCGACGACGTAACGGGCGGTGTTTCCCTTCAGCTCGCCGATGGAATTGTCAATCCGCCTTAGGGAGGTTTCGATGCGCTCGTTGAACTGGCGCTGTCCCTCGTTGAACTGTTCCTGCTTGGTGATGAACTGATCAACGCGGTCGACGAATGCGTTGAACCTGGTGGGCAGTTCCAGGAGTTCGTTGGTCAGGATGAGGCGTCGGGCAGCCTGGTAGAAGTGTGCGTCCTCTTCGAGTAGCCTGAGCAGGTCGTCGCTGGTGTTGATGGTGGTCATCCTGACTTCTCCAGTGGTGTTCCATTCTATATCAACCGCGTTGGTTGCAGGAACTTCGTTGATGGGCGGCTGGGACGGTCGCGAAACTCCGGAGTTGCATGTGACCAGACCCCTGAAGGGCGGCGTGCTTCAGCCGCTCTCGAAGTGTCCGTAGATTGACGTGCTTTGCTGGGTGGTTCACTCTTTCAGTTCGTTCCATGGAGTAGCGAAATTTCCTACCTGCTGGGGGGCCCCCTTGACACCCTCCACGCTCCAATTTATAATCAGTACAAATGTTTGATATTGTCAACATCATCGCTCAGGAAACTCAGGACGGCCGTCTCATCGTCCGCTTCCTCATCTCCACCATGCACGGCGAACTCCCCGACTCCCAGCCCTGCCACCGCCTCGACGCCGCCCGGCTCCTCGTCAAACTCGGCTTCGAGCCAGCTCAGTCCGTCCTCGACCGCGGCGCCCCGCGGCGCTTCCCCGCACCGCATTCGCGCCCCCAGCCTCAGCCTCAACCCGACCCTGAGACCACCGACGCGGCGCACCGCATCCGCTCCGCGCTTGCCCAGATCGTTCGCGATGAAACCAACTTCGGCCGCACCGCCGTCCGTTTCCTCGTCGACGCTATGCAGGGCCAGCTCCCCGACTTCAAACCCTGCCACCGGCTCTCCGCCGCGAAAGAACTCCTCCGCCTCGGCTTCAACTACGACACCGAAGATCAAGGACAGGATTCCCAGGCAGCAACCCAGCCCGACCCCGAACCTGACCCCGCCGAGGTCGAAGCCCAACGCCGCCTTGCCGAGGACATCGAGTTCAGCCGGCACGGTCCCATATACTACGCCAGCTATGCCTACCCCTGTGTTTGCGAAGACCGGCGCCACGACTGCAATGGCAACCTCCTCAACGACCGCAAACTCGAAACAGCCGCCCGGTCCACCCCAGCCCAATCCTACTTTATCGACACCCTTGGTGAAATGGAGGGCTTCGCCACTCGTTACGTCGCCTACCTCAACCGCCACAACGCCGAGAACCCCCATAACCCCATCGACTTCAACCTCATCCAACCTAACCTCACGCCCCGGCACCTTCGTCCCACCGCCCGTGCCCCCTAACTCAGACTATCCATGCCGTGCCCTCGCGCCTGCCCGTTTTGGTCGCGTTTCCGCCATGAACCCCAGGGCAATCGCATTTCAACGGTTGCTTCTCCGGTGCGCCCGCTCCCTGATACCGTCATTCCAGTGAAGGCGGGAATCCAATGACCAAAATCAACAGTTTCGTTACGGATGCCTGCACGTTGTGGCCTCTGGTTTTCACTGGAGAAACCGGCCGGTAAATTCTAAATGCGGTTGCCCCTGGTCGAGTTCTCCCTTCCGGCCGTGCCGCTTGACCGTTCTGCTAATATGGCCGGAACCGATCACGATATGAGACGGAGGCATCGATATGGGACTCAAACGCCTTTTGCTCAAACCGCTTTCCGGATATCCCGGCGACTACAAGAAAATGCGCCGGGGAACCCAGGGTTATGACTCAACGCCCCCGTTCAAGGTGCCGGACAATCCGCGCGACCGCCGCAGCCGCATCCCGCCCAACGGCTTCCGCGAGTATTGGTATCCCGCCCTGCCGGCCAAGGACGTTAAGAAGAACAAACCGACCATGCTCCGGATGCTCGGCAGCGACGTCGTCTTTTTCAAGGACAAGCAGGGCGAGGTCCAGGCGCTGCTGGACTGGTGCCCTCATCGCGCCGTTTATCTGTCCATGGGCCGCTGTTACTTTGAAGGATTTTTGACCTGCCCCTACCACGGCGCCACCTTCGACGGCGACGGCAATTGCGTTGCATTCCTCACCGAGGGTCCTGACTCTATGATGGTCGGCGCCCCCGGCATGAAAGCCCGCAAGTACCCCACCGTAACCCTTAAGGGCATGGTCTTCGTGTGGATGGGCGACGGCGAGCCGGTCGCTCCGCAGGAGGACATCCCGCCGGAGATGTTCGAGGAACACAACATCTGCCGTCCGTCCTTCACCATGTTCGACTGCAACTGGGTGCTCGTCCTGGAGAACACCATGGACGCCCACAACGCCTTCATGGTGCATCGCAACGCCCTGCGGATGCTGGGCAGCCGCGTCGGCGGCCGGCCGCGCACTCCCCTGGGCTACCGCGTCAACCTGGTCAACAACAAGAACGTCCACTACCGCCCCGGCAGCGGCAAGGCCTCCACGGAACAGTACTATTACGACGAGGACGGAAACATCCCGTACCAGTTGTACTATCCGGGCGTCGACGGAGTCTGGCCCCTCCATCGGTGGCGGCTGGCGTGGACATGGTTCTTTGACTGGAAGGCCCGACGCCGCGGTCAGGACCCCCAGTACCGCCGCGCGTCCCCCGCCGACACGCCCGACGTCAACGAGTGGAACGGCACCCGCCTGCCCGGTATGTCGCGCACGGGAGGCAATAACCGCTACTTCCGCAGTACCCGCTGGCCCGTGCCGGTCGAGGACAACCTCACCCGCATGGTCTACCTCAACGTCGAGCGATACGAAAAGCGGCCCAGCCTGCTCCGCCGTGTCATGAGCGCCACCACCTGGCCCTATCGCAACTGGGAGCTCAACTTCAACTTCCGCAACCAGGACTACGACGCGGAAAAGTACACGCAGTACAACATGCCCGAGTACCTGTCTTCCACCGACTCGGTGGTCGTTGCCATGCGCCGCCTCTTCGTGGAACACAACCGCGATGTGATCCGCCAGCGTGAGCGTGAGGAAGCGCTGCCCGAGGTCATGGAGGAAACCGAAGCCGAGCGCATGGTCCGAGAGGGCGATGTCAAAGTGGCATCCGCCACCGCCGCCTTCGACGCCGACCGCCTGGAGGCGGAACTGCTGCGTCGGGTTTAAGCGAAAGCCGGCATAACCTCCTCGGCGAACAACCGAATCGACTGTTTGGCCGCATCGGGGTCGATGTAGCCGAACAGGTGCCGCGCGCAGAATATGTCCTGGCCGATCAGTTGGCGCTGCTCCTCCAGCCGTTTCGCAACGGTCTCGGGGCTGCCCACGACTGCGATGCCGTTGTCGATCCAGAAGTCGTAGGATTGCGCCCGCTCGCGGAAGATGCGGCGCAACTCCGCGCGCTCCGGCGTCCCCGGGTCGTCTCCGCGCATCCCGCCCGGCCCGTACCCGATGCGCGTGGACCCGATATAGTCCAGACCCTTACCGGCAGGAACCGCCGATGGGTGGACCGCCGTGGCCAGGTGCGGTTCCGCCTGTTCGCGCGCCTTCTTGTCGGTTTCGGCCACATGTACGTGCCGAGTCAGGAACGTCTTGGGCATCGGTGTGGCGTGACCTTCGGCCTTCCAGAGTCCGCGCCACGTGTCGAATTTGTCGGCAATCACCTGGTCGGTATCGATGTTCTGGGAGACGTGGAAGTTCTTCTTCGCCGCGTATTCGAAACTGGCCGCGCTGTGGGCGCCGAACCACACCGGCGGGTGCGGCTTCTGGAACGGCTCCGGCGTGATCAACGCCTCGTCGTACTGAAAGAATTCCCCGTCGTAGGTCACGCTGCCCTCGGTCCACGCCATCAGGATGATGTCCAGCGCTTCCTGGCTGATCTCGCGCCGCCGGGCGAAGTCCACCTTCCACCGCAGGAATTCGTGACTCGTGACGCCGGTGCCCGCGCCGAATTCCACGCGGCCCCGTGACAGTTGGTCCAGCATGGCTACCTCTTCCGCCAGCCGGACCGGATGGTGAAAGGGCAACTGGTAGATCATCACGCCGAACCGCATCACGCTGGTGGCCCGCGCCAGTGCCGTCAGGTAAACGCTGGGCGAGCTGAGGAAGCTGACGTCCGAACTCTGGTGCTCGATGGAGAAGTAGTACTTGTACCCCATCTGCTCCGCTTCCTGGGCTCCGCGGATGTGCTCGTCGTACACGTCAGCGGCCACCGGATGCGCCTCCATCTGCGCCTGGTCCAGCACGTCATACAGTCCGATTTCCATTTTGGCCATGCGGTTAACCTCCGGGGTCCAATGCTCACGCACAGTCGAACACTCACGCACAGTCGAACACTCACGCACAGTCGAACACTCACGCACAGTCGAATACTCACGCACAGTCGAGTGCTCACGCACAGTCGAGTGCTCACGCGCGGTCGAATGCTCACGTCGGGTGGCTGAAACCCGGCGGAACGGCGGTGGTGAATGCGGTAGTATAATCCCACCGTAACCGGGGAGGGGCTTATGACCACCGTCGACTATTCAATCCTGGACAACCTCCAAGGCTCGGCACGCTCGTTCTACCCTCAGCGCCATTGGACGGAAACCCCGGAAGCTGCCGTCGACTACGCGATAACGGTCGACGACGGAGTGGAGCTGTCCAGCCGGTTTTATGCAGTGGGAAAGGAAAACCCCACCGTGCTGTTTTTCTACGGCAACGGCGAGACCGCGGCCGGTTACGACGTGATAGCCCCCCTCTACAACCAGATCGGTGCCAACTTCTTCGTCGCCGATTATCGCGGCTACGGGGCCTCCGGAGGGTCGCCCGCCTTCAGCACCATGCTTTCCGACGCCCGTCAGGTATTGGACTGGCTGCGCGGGACCATGAGCGAACTGGGGTTTACCGGGCCCCTGTACGTGATGGGTCGCTCCATGGGCCGCCACGCCGCCGGCGAACTGGCGGTGAGCGCGGCCGACCGGATCAACGGCGTCATAATCGAGAGCGGACGGCCCAACCTGGGGCGGTTCACCGAGGGTTTGGACGCCGAGTCGGCCCAGGCCCTGGAAGAAGCCTACCACCACAAGTTCTATTCCATAAACATCCCGGCCCTGGTCATCCACGGCCAGTGGGACGAATTGGCTCCCCTCGCCGACGCGGTGGACCTGCACGACAAGATGCGCACCGCCGAGAAGCACCTCGAGATCATCCCCGGCGCCGGGCACAACGACCTGATGTACGTTGGCATCCAGCAATACTTCGGCGCGTTACGGACGTTCATGGGTCGATACGCGAATTCATAACCCTGGCCGCCGTCGCCGCACGCAATGCAGAAGGGGATTGGAGGGATTGACCATGGCGACCCAGATCGCCGGCCACATACTGGCCGGCAGCATTGACGACCTCAAGCGGGACGGCTGCCGGGTGGTCACCGGCGGCGGACACGCTATCGCCGTCATCTATCACAACGGCCAGGTCTACGCCGTGGATAACCGCTGTCCCCACATGGGTTTCCCCCTGGATCGCGGCAGCGTCAGCGACGGCATTCTGACCTGCCACTGGCACCACGCCCGGTTCGACCTGGCCAGCGGCGGCACCTTCAATCCCTTCGCCGATGACGTGCGCAGTTTCCCGACCTCCGTGGTTGATGGCCAGGTCTGGGTGGACCCCCGGCCCGCGCAACGTCACGAAGCAACGCACTGGGCGGGTCGGCTGCGGGACGGTCTGGAACACAACATCCGCCTGGTCACCGCCAAATCCGTGCTCGGTCTGCACGCCGCCGCTGCCGACTACCGCGAACCGCTTCGCATCGGGGCCGATTTCGGGACCACGTACACCTCGGCCGGCTGGGGGCCGGCCATGACCATGCTCACGGCCACGGCCAACATCCTGCCCCATCTCGCCGCGGATGATCGTCCCCTCGCGCTGTACCAGGGGCTGCTTCACGTGTCTCGGGAATGCGCCGGTCGGCCGCCCCGTTTCGTGGTGGACCCATTGCCGACTGGCGAGACCCGCCCTGAGGTGTTCAAGCAGTGGTTCCGCAATTTCATCGATGTGCGCGATGAGGACGCCGCCGAACGCTGTCTCCGCACCGCCATTGAACTGGGGGTCCCGCCCCTCGACATCGCGGACATGATCTTCGCGGCATCCACCGACCATATCTACCTGGACGCCGGCCACAGCCTGGACTTCGCCAACAAGGCGTTCGAGCTGCTGGACCATATCGGCTGGGAACACGCCAGCCAGACCCTTACCAGCCTCGTCCACGGTATGGCTCTCGCCCGCCGCAGTCAGGAACTCAGCGCGTGGCGACACCCCATCGACCTCGCGTCGTTGGTGTGGCAGTCCCGCGAGGAGCTTCCTTCTCTATGCGAGCAGGGGCGCGGCGCCACCGGCTGGAAAGGCGCCGACGCGTTGGCGCGCGATATGCTCGGTGATTCCCCTTCGGACATTCTGGAGGCCATCAAAACAGCGATAAGGTCGGGCGCGACCGCCGAACAACTCGGCTCCGCGGTTGCCTACGCTGCCTTCCTCCGCATGGCCCACTTCCACGTGTCCAACGAGTTCGGCGACTGGGACACGGTGCACAACACCCTGACCGCCGCCAACGCTCTGCACCAGGCGCTGCGCCGCGCCCCGTCCCCTGAGTTGTTGCGGGGCGTTTTCGACGTGGCCATGAGCATCTACCTGGATCGGTTCCTCAACATGCCGGCCCAGCGCATCCCCGAGACCGGCCCCGACCCAGTGGACGAGGCCGCGCTGTTGGCGGAAATGACCGGCCTGATGAACGTGCGTCAGCAGGTTGAAGAGGTTTCGCACCTGGTATCGCGCTACATCACCGCCTCGGAAAATCCCGATGCGCTGGTGGCTGCCCTCGGGGCCGCGATGCTCACCGAAGACGCCGGTTTCCACTCTTTCCAGATCGTCGACGCCGGGTTCAGCCAGTATCAGGCGCGCCGGGGAACCGAATCCGGCCGCCACGTACTGATCGGCATGGCCCGCTACCTGGCCGCCCACGCTCCTACGTCTCGTGCCGTGGGCCAAACCTACCAGATCGCGGTGCGGTTGCAACGCGGTGAAGAGCTGTTCCGGGAATCGTAAAACCAACCGTCGCCCGGCCCGGCGCCGATGTATAATCCTGCCAACAATCCCGACCCTGCTAGATGACCGACTCAATCCCGCGCTTGCCGCCCGGAGGTTCGACGATGCCCCATCCCAGCCAAATGTCCATTGACGAACTTCAGCAGATCGCTGACCGTGCCGGCCTCGGCATGACCCGCCAGGAGGTCGAGGAACTCAAGCCCATCTATGACCTGTACGCTGGGTATGCCTATGAGCTCCACTCAATCGATTTTGGCCCCACTGAGATGGTCGTGCAGTTTCACCCCGACTGGCCCGAAGAGTAGTCATCTCCGCCACCACGGAGCATTTGGCGCATACCAAGGAGCGAGCACTCATGGCAACTGCTGACCAGCGTTTGTATTTCCTCACTATCCACCAGGCCGGAGAATTGATGCGCAAGGGGGAGCTTTCTCCCGTCGAACTGACCCGCGCCTGCCTCGACCGCATCGCCGACACTGACGACCGCTTGAATTCGTTCATCCTGCTGCTGGCCGACGACGCCCTGGAGCAGGCCCGCGTCGCCGAGTCGGAGATGCTGCGCGGCGAATACCGCGGACCGATGCACGGGATACCCTTCGCCCTGAAAGACCTCTACGACACCGCCGGCATTCGTACCACGTCGGGTTCCCGCGTCGACATCGAGCGGGTACCCACGGAGGACGCCACCACCACTGCCCGCCTCAAGGACGCGGGCGGCATCCTCCTGGGGAAGCTCGCCATGCACGAGTTCGCGCTGGGCGGCCCCGACTGGACGACGCCCTTCGAGCCGGCCCGCAACCCCTGGAACCTGGCCCATATCACCGGCGGCTCCAGCAGCGGCTCCGGTTCGGCGGTAGCTTCCGGCCAGGCCCTCGGCGCGCTGGGCTCCTGCACCGGCGGCTCGATCCGCGGGCCCGCGTCCCTCTGCGGCATTGTTGGCCTGAAGCCGACCTACGGCCGGGTCAGCCGCTACGGCGTCGTGACCCTTAGTTGGTCGCAGGACCACGCCGGTCCCATGACCTGGACCGTCGAGGACACCGCCTATATGCTGCAGGCCATCGCCGGCCACGACCCCAAGGACCCCACGTCCAGCAAAGCGCCTGTGCCTGACTATTCACGTTCCCTACGTGAGGACATTCGCGGCGTCAGGCTGGGCCTGCCCCGACATTACTTCTTCGATCCCGACCCCAGTGTCAGTCCCGAAGTTGTCGCCACCGTGGAGAAGGCAATCGCCGAGCTGGAGAGCCTTGGCGCCACCGTGCAGGAAGTTTCCCTGCCCAGCCTGGACTACGTCCGCGCCGCCAACTCCGTCATCATGGTCAGCGAAGCCTACGCCTACCACGAGCCCAACCTGAAATCGCGCCCCCAGGAGTTCGGCGAGATCGTTCGCGGGCGGTTCCGCGTGGGCGGCATGATGTCCGCCGCCGACTACCTGCAGGCGCAGCGGGTGCGGACCTGGGCCCGGCGGGAGTTCGCCGAGGTCATGCAGAACGTCGATCTGTTGGTCACACCCACCATGACCCAGCCCGCCCCGGCCTTCGAGGGCTACGACCCGTCCAGCACGGCGCGTGGCCGCAGCTTCACCGCGCCGTTCAACGCGACGGGCCTCCCGGCCATCTCGGTACCGTGCGGTTTCACCGAAAGCGGCCTGCCCGTCGGAATGCAGTTTGCCGGCAAACCCTTCGATGAGCCTGGCGTTATCCAAGCGGCCTACACTTACCAGCAGCACGCCCGCTGGTATGACCAGCGCCCGCCGATTTAGGCGGTGTTTGCGGATCCATACCCCATGGACGGATTGGCTCGGTGAAGCGGACGCTGGCGCTGCGCCGCTGGTGGATTGCCGGCTTCACCGTCGCCCTGGTGGTGGTTCGGATCGCCATTGCCGCCGGCATCGAATTGTTTGGGTCGGCGGGAGAAGATCCCTACAGCGCGCTGTCCGCCGTCACGGCGGCCTTTGATGTCTTGTGCATCGGGTCGGCCGTTGTGACCGTGGTGGCTTTCGTGCAGTACGGCCGTATCTTCAAAGCGCGGGTGCCGACGGAATGAGGCGATTTCGCTATTCGGGATTTGCTGGGATAGTGTCCTGAAACCGTCTGTCTTGCGACGTGTTTCGTATTCGCGTTTTGGCTGTTATCACGTGGTTTTAGAGTATCCGCGACACCAGACCAGAATGGGAAAAGCGTTTGTGCAAGGCCCGACTGGCCTTGGCCAGTCCTTATTCCTCAAAGAGACAGAAATTGAGCAACGCAAACTCGGCGATAGCCCCGCTAGAAACAACATCACCGACCAGAACCCCTTGGAACTTCATGTAGACTCGCCCCTGGAGGGAGCTGAACGACCACAACCTCCTGCTTTTTGACGTCGTCTACACCAGCGAGTAGGCCAGCCAAGACGGACGTCAACATAGGAAACTATCGCTCCAATGGGGAGTGGAGACCGCGCTCCGCCCGGAATAGGGAGAATCTCAGGTTGAAATATATTTCCGCCGGAATAAACCACATCGCCCTATTCTTGGCCACTACCGCCCATGTTCTGGGTTGGGCAGCCTACTTATGGATAGTATTTCGGCCCCACGCTCAGAGGAACGTGTCGACGGGTCCGCTCGGCGTTGCCGGAAACGGCGCAGCGGAGAGACAGGTCGTCGTAGAATACGCGACCCTGACACAGGTCGACGGCTATCTGATTCTAATTCCGCTGTTCATCCCTGTTCTCGTGACCGCTCTGGCACTGCTATTCATGTTGACCCGGAAGAAAAGGCGAACCGCAAATGCGCTGGTAATCTGGACCCTCACGGCAATACTGCTGGTATTCTGCGGATTGGGATACTACGGATTCGGCATATTCTACCTGCCAGCAGCCATAACCCTGACAGCAGCAGCCGTCACTTTTGGGACTGGTCGCGGACTCCCCAGGTTGCTCAACAACATGAGCCGGTTCGAAGCCTAGCGCCTGAGAACATTCAATGGTTTTCAACCGGCTTGGCTTACCCAGATAAAGCAGATTTGAACTGTTAACCGTATTACGAGATTCGTCGGCTCATTGGTTGATCCCGACCTTGAATACATTGGGATCGGAGTAGCGAAGTCTCCTCGACTGAATGATTAGTCGCGCCGGGCACAAAGGCGGATCCGTTCGTTAATCGGACCGATGGGAACGACGATATACGTCGTGGGTAGGATGATTAGGCCATCGCACGCTGCCGATACGGTTGAGCCGTGCGCCGCTTAATGATAGGATACCGAAGGCCCTGTGTTGATTCACATCGAGGAGGCTTTATCTATGGCAGACCATAACCACGATATCGGATTGATGGCTCACCTTATGCGCCGCGCCGGCTTCGGCGCGAAGTACGATGAGCTGGAGGCACGTGCGGCCAAGGGGTACGATGCAACCGTAGACGAGTTGCTGAACCCCGAACAGCACGACAACGGGATGGACCTGGACATCGCCGAGCGGTGCTTCATCGAATGGAGCCACGCCACGCGCGGTTTGCCGGAGTACATCGCCTTCCGAATGATCAATTCGAAGGCACAACTCGAAGAAAAAATGCTGCTGTTCTGGCACGGCATCCTGTGCACTGCCGACAGCAAGACCCAAAGCTACCCCACGTCATACGCGGAAATCGAGATGTTCCGGAACAACGGCATGGGCAGCTTCCGCGACCTGTTGGTGGAGATCTCCCGCGACCCGGCGATGATCTTCTTCCTGGACAACTGCCTCAGCCACAAGGGCGCCATCAACGAGAACTACGGTCGCGAGTTGCTGGAGCTCTTCTCCATGGGTGTGGGCATGGACGGCGAGTTCAACTACACCGAGGACGACGTCAAGGAATGTGCCCGCGCGTTCACCGGCTGGACCGTCGCCAACAATATCCCCGGCCAGCCCTATGGCCGCTACTCCGCCAAGTTCGTCTACAATCCTGACGATCACGACGATGGCGCGAAGACCTTCCTCGGGGAGACCGGCAACTTCAACGGCGAAGACGTAATCGACATCATCGCCAGTCGGCCCGCTACCGCGCGCTTCATCTCCCGCCACCTGTACAGCTACTTCGTCGCCGATGAAGCGCAGGTTCCGGCCTGGATGGAGACGCCGCCCCGGGACATGGACACCATCAAAATGCTGGAGGACGAGTACTTCCGCTCCGGCTACGATATCCGCTCCATGCTGCGGGTCCTGTTCCACTCGGACGCCTTCAAGAACGCCCGCTTCCAGCGGGTCAAGAGCCCCATCGAAACCGTCATCGGCACCCTGCGCTTGGTGGGCGACTGGACCGAGCCCAAACCCGGTTTCGAGTTCATCTTCGACGAGATGAAGCACATGGGCCAGGAGATCTTCAACCCGCCGTCGGTGGAAGGCTGGCACACCGGTCGCGAATGGATTGACGGCGGCACGCTCGTGCATCGCATCAACTTCACCGCCGAATTTGTCGGCGACGTGAAGCAACCTGGCGTGAAGGAGATCATTGATCGCCTGGCCGACCAGGGTCCGGTCATCTCTCCGGAGACTATGGTGGACGCCACCGCCCGTTTGATGGGTCACTACGAACTGGAGCCCGAGACTCGAGAGATGCTGGCTGCCAGCCTCGCCAAGGGTGGGACCCTGCACACCGACACCGCAGAGTTCGCGGGCCGTGTCAGCGAACTTCTCCAGATGATCGTCGCCACCAAGGAATATATCTACGCCTAGCCGACCCTCAACCGGCTGGCCGGTATCCGACCACTAACCACGTAAACAATCTCACGGGAGGAAACATCGTGACCGCTACTAAGAAAGACCCGGTGCTGGTAGTTCTGCAGATGTCAGGCGCCTTTGACGCTCTGAACACCATTATCCCTTACAACGACCCACTGTATAAGGATTACCGCCCGCACCTGAAGGTCGAGGTTGAGGAAGTCCTGGCCATCGATAATAAGGTTGGATTCCACCCGGCAATGGCCCCCATCAAGGACATGTACGACGACGGCAAGGTCGCCGTTATTCAGGGCATCGGCTATCCCAACCCGATCCGTTCGCACTTCCGCTCCATGGACATCTGGCACACCGCCGAGCCCGCCAAGATGGCCACCGAGGGCTGGCTGGGCCGCGCCATCCAGGACATTGACCCGAACAAGGAAAACGTCCTGACCGCCGTCAACTTCGGCCGTGGTCTTCCCCGCGCCCTCGCTGCGCCGGGCGTTTCCGTCGCCTCCGTCGGCAGCCTCGAGACCTACGGCGTGCTCACCGGCATCGACGGCGAGAGCCAGCGCGCCGAGGCCCTCGACATCTTCTCCCGCATGTACTCCCCCATGGTCGGCTCCGGTCCCATCAACGACTACCTGTCGCAGACTGGCCTGGACGCTCTGAAGGGCGCGGACATCCTGAGCACCGCTCCCGAGATCTACTCCTCCAGCGTGGAGTACGGCGGCGACATGTTCTCCCAGTGGGTCAAGAACATCGCGCAGGTCCACGTGGCCGGCTTCGGCACCCGTGTCCTCTACACCGGTCTGAACCCCGGCGCCTTCGACACCCACGCCAACCAGCCCACCAACTTCGCCAAGCTGTGGGGTGAGGTGTCCCGTGCCGTCAACGACCTGTATCAGGACCTGAAAGAGCACAACGCGAATGAAGAAGTCGTTATGCTGCTCTTCACCGAGTTCGGTCGCCGCGTGCGGGAAAATGGCTCCGGCACCGACCACGGTTCGGGTAGCGTTGCCTTCGTCATCGGCGACGGCGTCAAGGGCGGTCTGTACGGTGAGTACCCGTCCCTGGAGCCGGACAAGCTGGACGAGGGCGACCTGAGGTGGAGCAGCGACTTCCGCAACACCTACGCCACCATCCTCGACAAATGGCTGGACCTGGATGACCAGGCGATCCTGAAGGGCTCCTACGAGCAGTACGATTTCATCAAGTAGCCAACGCGACTGCGTCCGTCATTCCGGCCAATGCCGGGGGCCGGTGCCCAACGCCAGTCCTCACATCAGCTCGAATGACGGAGCGACTTTGTAACAGGTGAGAATATGGTTGCTCAGATTGAAATTGCGCCGGTGACCTTCCAGTACACCCATACCATCGGCCGGCAGGAAGTCCGCAGCGGCAACGGGTTCTTCAACCCGGTGGCCATCACGCGCGACGACAACGGCATGCTGTACGTGTTGAGCCGAGGCACCGAAACTCCGGCTTTCTTCCCCTGCAAGCGTGTGACCGTCTTCCATCCTGACGAGGAAGAAGTGGTCGCCGAGTTCGGGCAGAAGGTCCCGCCGGAAAATGCGGACGAATCCACCCCCAACGGGTCATTCATGTGGCCCACTTCCGTGGCGCTGGACAGCCAGGGCATGGCCTATGTCTCCGACGAGTGGTTGAACCGGATCTCCGTCTATGACCAGGAGCGGGGCAACTGGATCGGAATGTGGGGTACCCTGGGTTCCGCCGACGGCGAGATCAACCGCCCCGCCGGATTGGCCTTCGACAAGGACGACAACCTTTACGTCGTGGACGGTCGCAACCACCGCGTGCAGGTGTTCACCAAGGACGGCCAGTTCAAGTTCAATTGGGGACGCAAGGGCAGCGCCGACGGCGAGTTCGACCACCCTTGGGGCATCGAAATCGACCACAACGGCGACGTTTATGTGGCCGACTGGCGCAACGATCGGATCCAGAAGTTCGCTCCCGACGGCGCCTTCCTGATGAAGTTCGGGACGTCCGGCGACGGTGAGGGAGAGTTCAACCGGCCCACCGGCATGGCCGTCGACAAGGATGGGCACATCTTCGTCACCGACTACAAGAATGACCGCGTTCAGGTTTTCCGCTCGGACGGTAGCTACATCACCACCATGAGCGGACAGGCTGGCCTTTCCAAGTGGGGCGCCGAGCGCGTTTACCTTGACCCAACCATCGTTCGGGCCCGGGAGCGTGCGTTGAATCTGACCGAAAGGGAGGGTTCTTTCCAGGGTCCCATCGCCGTTGAAGTAGGCGATGACGGCCGCGTCTTCGTGCTGGAAGCCCCCCGCCATCGGGTACAGGTCTTCACCAAGCAGACTGCTATGTTTGCCGGCGAACTCTGATCACCCGTAACCGCAAGGTATCAGAAAGGCCACGGCATCAGTGCCGTGGCCTTTCTCATTGGCGCAGTCGCCAACCCCCGCGCTGTGTGGATTACTGGGACCGCGCCACCGCCAGACGAAATGCAGATTAGCGGGTGTTAAGCGTGAACGTGGCGGCGCGAGGCTACGCCCTCCCGAGGAAAACCTGCGTCAGTATGTCAGTTTCCCGTATCGACTCCGGCGTGCCGTTGTGCACCACTGTGCCCTTGTCTAGCACGTAGGCCCGGTCGACGATGTCCAGCACGCCCTTGATGTTGTGCTCCACCACCATGATGGTGGTATCCAGGCGTTCGCTGATCTCCGCAACCTTTGCAAAGACTTCCTTCACTATGATGGGCGCTAGCCCCAGCGTCGGTTCGTCCAGTAGCAGCACTTCCGGCGCGCCCATCAACCCGCGACCCAAGGCCAGCATCTGCTGTTGACCGCCGGACATGGCGCTGGCCATATCCCGGCGCTTTTCATGCAGGACTGGGAATAGCTCCATCACGGAGTCCAGGCGCCGCGCTTTCTCCGCCCGGTCGCTGAGGTAGATGCAGCCCATCTCCAGGTTCTCGGTGATGGTCAGGTGCGTGAACACCCGCCGGCCCTGGGGCACGAATGCAATCCCTTCCTTGACGATCTCATGGGTTGCGGCGGCCAGCGGTCGCTGACGCCAGTACACCTGTCCGGAAACCACCGGAGCCAACCCCATCACGGCCTTGAGCACGGTGGACTTGCCAGCCCCGTTGGGCCCCATCACGGCAACCACCTCACCCTTTCGGACGCCCATTGATATGTCGTCCAACGCCCGTACCGCGCCGTATTCCACCGATATGCCCACCAACTCCAGCAGCAGGGCGTCATCGCTCCCGCTCACCAGGCCCATGGTTTCCAGCGATGTCGACGCCATCATGCCCCCAGGTACGCCTCGATCACCTCGGCGCTGCCCAACACCGGTTCCACCTCGCCGGATGCCAGCAGGGTGCCGCTGTCCAGCACGATGATCCGGTCCGACAGCTCCCGCACGATGTCCATGTTGTGGGACACGAACACGATCGTGTACCCGTCCTCCCGCATCCGTTTCATGATGTCCTTGACCCGCTCCAGCATCTGCGGGAACAGTCCGGCGAAGGGTTCGTCGAATAGGTACGTCTGGACGTTCATCGCCATGGCGCGTCCGATTTCCAGCAACTTCCGCTGCCCGTAGGACAGTTCCATGGCCAGCGAGTCTCGCTTCTCCCACATGCCGACCGATTCGAGGATGTCCTGGGCTTTCCGCCGGTTGGCCGGCCGCACCCGCTCCAACAGCGATGGGAACAGCCTCCGTTCGGTCAGCACCACCATGATGTTGTCCCAAACGGTTATCTGGTCGAACAATCGGACTTCCTGGAAGGTGCGGGTCAGCCCGTGCGCCGGCGTCTCGTGGGCGCGCACGACCCGCAGGCCTGCCCCGTCGATGATCACCATGCCGCCGTCCAGTGGCAGCACTCCGCTCAGCAGGTTGACCAGCGTCGACTTGCCGGAGCCGTTTGGCCCTACGATGCTGGTGGTGCCCTGACGCGGGATGGACAGGCTCAACTCGTCCACCGCGCGGACCGCGCCGAAGTGCTTGGAGATGCCATCCGTTTGCAGGGCCAAAGCATCGCTATCCGTGGTCATAGCCGGTACCTCCCGACCAGTCCCTGGGGCCGGAACAGCATCAGCAGCACCAGCAGGATCCCCAGGATTACCTGCCGCGCCTGGCCGATGTACTCGGTGGGCAGGAACGGTATGAACCGCATCCCTTCTTCCAGCAGCACGAAGGTCATCGCCCCCAATAGCGAACCCCAGATGGTAGCCAGCCCGCCCAGGATCACGATGGAAACCAGCAGCACCGACTCCAGGAGGATGAAGGAGTTGGGGTCTATGAAAGTGGTCCAGCTGGCGAACAGCCCGCCGGCCAGGCCGGTCATCATCGCCGAAATTACCCAGACCGCCAGTTTGTAATGCGTGGCACGGTAACCGAATACCTCGATCGCCTGCTCGTCCTCTCGTATGGCGGTCAGCACCCTTCCGAATGAAGACGTGGTGATGAACCACGAAACCAGCATCACCAGCGCCAGGAACGCCAATCCAAGCAGCAGGAACTCCACCTCCCCGTCGAAAACCCAGTTGCCGATCTGCGGCCGCGCGATCTCGTGAATGCCGAACGCGCCTCTCGTGACGCTTCGCAGGTTGAGGAACACATTGAAGGCGATAATGGCGAACCCGAAAGACACCAGCACGAAAATGTCGTCGCGGAACCGGTTGAACACCACGCCCACCAGCAAGGCGGCCAGTCCGGCCAACCCGATGCAGACCGGCAGCGCCGCGAAGAACGACCAGCCGAAGGTCGGTATCGCTTCGGTACGCAACTGCTCGTACGCTGGGTTGGAGGTCAGGATCGCCATGGTGTACGCGCCCAGGCCGAAGAAGCCGATGTGTCCCACCGATAGCAGGCCGGTGAAACCCACCACTAGGTTCAGGCTGACCGCTAGGATTGCCCAGATGGCGAAAACGGTGCCGACAATTACCGCGAATCCGAAGCCCTGCCACAGCAAGAAGGCGATCGCCCACCCGATCACGAAGAGGTTGGCCCACAACTCGATGTTGCCGCGGGCGTGGCGTACCAGCTCCTGCGGGTTCTGGGCCAGCCGGGCAAACTCTCGCACGCCTTCCAAATTCACCGGCATAGCGTCACTTCCGCGGCAGCAGGCCCTGCGGCCAGAAGGACAGGAACAGGATGAGCAGTACAAACGAGATGGCGTCCTTCCATTCGCCGGCGATGTCCCAGATGCCAAACTGCTCCACCAACCCGAGCACGAACCCGCCCACGATGGCTCCGTACAGGTTCCCGATGCCGCCCACCACCGACGCGATCCAGCCTTTCAACAGCAGCAGCAGGCCCATCCGGGGTTGCACGGCCGTGTCGTGTCCCGTCAGTATCCCCGCCATCGCGGCATACAGCGCACCGATGAAAAACACCGCGGCGATGATGACGGTGGTATTGATGCCAACCACCTTGGACACCTCTTCGTCGTCGCCGATTGCCCGCACGGCGCGTCCGAAGGAGGTCATCTTCAGCAGGAACCACATGCTGGCGAAACCCGCGAGGGCCACGCCAATGGCGAATACGTTGAACCCTTTGATCCGTGCGCCTGCAATGTTCCACGTCGTGCTGCCGAAGGCGTCGGGCAAGGGCCGCGGGGCGCTTTGAAATACGATCACGATCAGCGCGGCAATCGCCAGCAGGATGCCCAAGGATGCCACCAGCATGATCAGCGGCGATCGCGCCCGTTCCCGCATGTACACGTACAGCCCACGGTACAGAGCCAAACCTACGCACCCCGCCAGCAGGCAAGACACCCCCCAACTCAGGTACAGGCCGGCGCCCGGAGCATTGGACAGCAGGTATCCGCACCACGCGCCCAACGCGCCGGCCGGCAGGGCTGCGGCCATGACAAACGGCATCGGGCGAAGGCCTTGGAACACGGTCCGGCCAGCCCGATACGCGGCCATGGCAGCAATGATCCCGGTCGCCAAACCTATCGCGGGGCTGAGGGTCACATGCAGGTATTCGGGATACGAGAGCACCACCGCCGTGTAAACGCCAACTGCCACACCCGCGACCACGCCGCCGGTGCGAATCACACTTGGGCTGGCCCGCCCTCGCAGGCGGGGCTCCAGGACCGTGTATAGTGTCCAGGCGATCACGCCGGCGACCACCGCGCCAAAGATCACGTTGACGTAGGCGTTGTTGATGTCCAGGCGGCTGCCGAGCGACGGGTCCGTGCGCAGGTAGAAAACGCCGTAGGCCCCCAGCGCGGCCGCCACGCCGTAATACAGATCGAAGAACCATACGGTGCTGTACACCAGGGTGAACCCCATGGCCAACAGGGCATACACTGCGCCCACCGCCAGACCATTGAACGCGAATTGCAGGGCTTGGGGTGGCGATTGTCCAATCTTCCAGGCGATGTAACCCAGAGCCAATGCGGTCAACGCGGCCGCCATCAGCCTGGTGCCTGGCATGTGCAGCAGCTGGGGCAGCCCACGGGCGTTGTCACGGTTGTCGAGCAACGAAATCCTCGCCGGTGCAGTCAATCAGTTGTGGTCGGCGCGATCATAGCACAACGGGACCGACCGCCAATGTGCGGCCAACCCCGTGTGTCAGAGCCGAGTTCGGCAGTAGGTTACGGCGTGGGAGCCTGCCCCAGTACCACGTAACCCAGGTTTTCGTCGTTGCGCTCCGCCAACGGAAGGACCTGGACAACCACGTTGCTCAATCCGGCCAGGTCACCGTTGGCGTCGAAACTGTAGTTGTCGCCGATCGCCCCGCTGCGGGTCAGACCGTTCAGGCAGTCCCGGAACCCATCCGCATCCTGGTCGTCGTTGGTCTGTGCGAGACATTCCGCCGCGATGTACACGTCGTCGTACGCCGACGCCTGGAACCATGGAATCGTCGCGACGTTGCCCCACCGCGCTTCAAAGTTGCTCAGGAAAGCAATCCCTTCCGGAGTGTTCAGCTCAGGATTGGGAATGATCGCCTTCATCCCCGTGGCCGCCTCTCCGGCGATTTGCAGGGCCTCAGGTCCCGTGGCAACTGTCTCGGCGTAGATCGGTCCCTCGTATCCCAACTCCCGAAGCTGCTTCATGATGGTCCCTGCAGAGAACTCCTGTTGAGCCGCCAGGTAGATGCCGTCGGGCTCTGCGTTGATGAGCTTGGTCAATTGGCTGCGGAAGTCTGTGATGTCGGAAGTGTAGCTTTCGCCGGCCACGACATGGCCGCCCAATTCTTCCAACCGCGCGACGGTAGTGCGCCGGGCGCCCTCGGCGTAGTCAGTCGACTCAGTCATGGTGGCCAGATGGTGAACATCGTCCGCTATAAGAGTATTCCCGGTGTCTACACCCAACTGGTTGTCGTTGATGGCCGTGCGGAAGATGTAGTCGCCGGCCGTCGCGATGTCAGGGCTGGTCGCCGATGCCGATAGCATGATCACGCGTTCAGCCTCAGCCAGCGGGGCCGCGCCCAGCATGGCACCGCTGCACGTGGTACCCAGGATGATTTTCACCCCGTCGACGTCCGTCAGCTTGTTGTAGGCGGTGATGGCGTCTTGCGCGGCGCACTTGGAATCTTCGGCGACGAGTTCGAGCATCCGACCGTTGACGCCGCCGGCCGCATTAATCTCTTCAACTGCCAGCTGCTTGGACTGGATAAGTGGGTTGCCGTAGGTCTCCGCTGGACCGGTCAATGCGTCCATAGCGCCGATGCGGAACGGCTCCTGTGACACGGCCGGCGCGGCGGCGGCCGCGTCCGCTCCGGGCGCGGCCCCCAGGACGCGGTATCCGAAGTTGTCCGCCGTCCGTTCCGATTGCGGCAGTACTTCCACCACGGCGTTGGCGAGGCCAACCACCTCACCGTTAGAGTCGAAGCTGTAGTTTTCTCCAATTGCGCCGCTCCACGTGATCCCGTAGAGACAATCTCGGAACCCGGCGGCGTCCTGGTCGTCGCCCGTCATCTTGAGACACTCAGCCGTGATGTACACGTCGTCGTAGCCGGATGCGAGGTACCAGGGCAACGTCACGTAGTCGTAGCGGGTCCTAAAATTGTTCAGCACTTCCTGGCTCTTGGCGTTGGCTGGATCCAACTTGGCAATGATCGCCTTCAGTCCTGTCGCCGCTTCTCCGGCTACCTCCAGGGCAGTCGCTCCAACTGGCACAATCTCCGAGTAGAGAGGACCTTCGTATCCTAACTCCCGAATCTGCTTCACTACCGTGCCGCCGGAAAACTCCGACTGAGCGGCAACGTGAACCGCGTCCGGATTTGCGTTGACGATCTTGGTCAATTGGCTGCGGAAATCGGTCACGTCCGATGCGTAGCGCTCCTCCGCGACGATTTCGCCGCCCAAGGCGACGAATTGGTCCGCCGTGGTCCGCCGCACACCCTCGGCGTAATCGGTTGTCTCGGTGATGGTCGCCAGGCGTTGCGCGCCATCGGACCGGATCACGTTGCCAGTGTCGATACCCAGCTGCAGGTCGCTCATTGACGTTCGGAAGATGTAGTCGCCGGCGTGGGCAATGTCAGGGTTGGTGGCCAGTCCGGAGAAGAGGACCACGCCATCCGCCTCAGCCAGAGGAGCCGCGCCCAGCATCGCTCCGCTGCAGGATGTGCCGAGAATGATTTTCAGGCCGTCCACGTCGGTCAGCTTGTTGTACGCGGTGATAGCGTCTTGTGCCGAGCACTTCGAGTCCTCGACGATTAGCTCGAGCATCCGGCCGTTGATCCCGCCAGCTGCGTTGATCTCATCTGCGGCCATCTGCTTGGCCTGCACCGACACGGTTCCGTAGGTTTCGCCGGGCCCAGTCAGGGATTCCATGACACCTACCCTGAAGGGTTCGTCGGTTATGGCCATCGCCTCAGTGGGCTGTTCCGCCATAGCCGCGGTGGGTTGTCGTACCGGGGTGGTCAGCTGTTCCGACGCCGTTGGAGCAGCCGGAGCTTCTCCATCGCCGCCGCACGCCGCGACAATTGCAAACAGTGTCGCAATTGCGAACAAAACTGTACATTTCTTGATTGTTGTGTGCATGTACCCCCTCCAGACTTTCGGAATGGCAGGAACAATCAAATGTAACATTTATCAAGACATCCCAGCAACACGCAACAGGCTGGTGCGTCAAAGGACGGTTCCCGTACCGTCACCTGATCTCCGTCCAAGCGGCACGGGCCGTTAACATAAATTGGCTCCCCCGGTAGGATTCGAACCTACGACCTAGCGGTTAACAGCCGCCCGCTCTACCGCTGAGCTACAGGGGAGCATAGCGCTGGGACGCGTCCACCAACGTGAAATAATTCTAGCACCCGTCATTGGATGCGGCAAGCCGCGCCTTTCCTAGCCGCTCCCGGAGATGCGCCGCCGCAATCATCGTTCCGCGGTGATGCACCCCTTTCCTTCGCCGGTCGCCGTTGTTATCATTGCGTAACTCGGACTAATTCCATCAATGGAAAGGGAGGACAATATGGGTTACACGCCGAGAAATTTGGGGCATGTCAATATTTTCGTACGAAATGCGGAAAAGGCACGGGACTGGTACGAGGACCTCTTGGGCCTGCATACCTACGGCTTCTTCCCGGGTCGCGCCGCCTTCATGTCCGCCGACCTGGGGAACTCCCACGAGATCGCCCTGACCGAGGTGGGCGAGAACGCTATGGGCCCGCAGGGCGGCCAGGTGGGCCTCAACCACATGGCCTGGTACATGGAGACCCTGGACGACCTCAAGGAGCTCTACTACCGGGTCAAAGAGAAGAACATCCCCATTCAGCGGGTGTCCGACCACGGCCACGCCATCGGCATCTACATCCGTGACCCCGACGGCAACGGCATTGAGCTGTCTTACGAGATGCCTCGCGAACAGTGGGGCCACGACGAGAGTGGTTACATGATCGGCGGAACCGAGAAAGGCCGCATGTCCGGCCCGTGGGACGAGGAACTCGCCGCCCAGGCGGCGATGATGGCCGCGAGGTAGTCCCACTTTATCTTTCGATGTTGCGGCAAAAGCCAGGGGCGGGTTCCAGACCCGCCCCTTTGCATTCACATCGGACGGCGGCGACTACTTGAAGTGTGGCATCACTTCCTCGCTGATCAAGCGCAACGAGTTTTTCACCCGGTCGTAGGGGATCCTTCCTCCGTAGTTGACTTCCATCACCACACCCGTCGCCCCAAAGTCTTCCTGGAATCCCCTGAACCGCTCCACGATCTCTGCCGGCGTCCCAAATATCACCCGCTGCTGAAGCACGTCCGAGTAGGGGGTGTTGGCCATCCTGCGAATGCGCTCGGCCGTCTCCTCGCTGGCAGCGGTCTTCACCAGTTCGCTGGCCGCGTATTGGATGGCCGACATCGCGCTGGCTTCCGGCTCTCGGTGCGCCTGTTCCGTGGTCTCCGCCGCGTACACCGGCACGCGCACCGCGATGTCCGCCGGCCCGGCGTGTCCGGCGGCGGCCCGGGCTTCTTGATAGGATGCGATGCGCGCCTTCAATTGGTCCCGTCCGGCGTTCGCGCTCACGAAGATCGGGTGACCCATCTTGCCGATCAGTGGGAAGGTGTCTTCGCCGGCCACCGCTACCCGCACCGGCGGGTGAGGCTGCTGATAGGGCTTGGGCACGACCGCGACGTCCTGGTATGAGTGAAACTGGCCCTCATAGGAAAATTGGTCGCTGCTCCACGCCTGCATGATGATGTCCAAGGCTTCCAGGAATCTCGGCCGGCTCTCAGCATAGGGGATGTTGTATCCCTGGTAGTACTTGGTTAGCCCGCTGCGTCCGATGCCAAACTCGAAACGGCCCTTGCTGATGTGGTCGACGGTGGCGGCTTCCTCGGCAACCCGCAGCGGATTGGTCAGCGGCAGAACCTGCACCGCCAGTCCGGTGCGGATGCGTTGGGTGCGCGCCACGATGGCGCTGGCAATCACCATGGGAGAAGCCAACACCGCGCGCTCCGGGCTGAAGTGGTGCTCGGCCAGCCACACCGTGTCGAAACCCATCGCCTCGGCGTCGGCGATCTGGGCGAAAGACTCGTCGAATGCCTCAGCTTGGGTCCTGTTTTCCCCGATGTGAAAATCGGTGAACATGCCAAAGTTCATGGATGCCTCCCTGACGCTGCATTTGAGCGTATGGTCGGATTATAGGGCTTGCGATACCCAACGTCATCCGTGCCATGGTATGGAGAGGTTCCGATGCGGGCAGACATTGTCGGGCAAAGCGACGCGCTGCTCGATTGCCCTTTTCAATCCATTTGCCTTTCCTTTATGCTGGCGCGACAGTGCATCGCCGGCACAGACGAATCAAACGCAGGTGAGACCATGAAATACGACGTCATAGTGATTGGGGCTGGCTCCGGTGGGTGCGTGGTCGCCTCCCGGCTGGCCGAAGACCCTAACCGTTCCGTGCTACTGCTGGAGGCGGGGCCGGACTATCCAGAGTACGAGCATTATCCCGACGACCTGAAGTACGGTTACAAGCCCGACGCGTCTGCCCAGGGCGCGCCCCACAACTGGACCTGGTGGGCCCAGGGCTCTCCCGACCAGACCGAACTTCTGCCAGCCCCGCGCGGTAAGGTCGTGGGCGGCACCAGCGCCATCAACGGACAGGTTCTCCTCCGCGGCGTTCCCGAGGATTACGACGGCTGGGCCGCTGAGGGCAACGATGAGTGGTCGTTTATCGACGTCCTGCCCTATTTCCGCAGGATGGAAACGGACCTGGACATCAGCGACGATTTCCACGGCTCCGAAGGTCCGATTCCGGTGCGGCGATTCCCGCGCCAGGAATGGCTGCCCTTCCAGCAGGCGTTCGTCCGGTCCTGTGTCGAGGCCGGCCACCCCGAAGATGCGGACATGAACAGCCCCGACTCTGGCGGCGTTGGACCCGTCCCCATGAACAACCCCGAAGGCGTGCGCATGAGCACTGCCCTGACATTCCTTCGCGCCGTGCGCCACCGCCTCAACCTTACCGTGCGCGCTAACGTGGTCGTGCACCGCATCCTGTTTGAGGGTAAGCGGGCGGTCGGTGTCAAGGTGGAGAGCGGCGGCGAGGTCTACGAAGTTGAGGCCGATCAGATCGTGCTGTCCGCCGGCGCCATGGCCTCTCCCCAGTTGCTGATGCTGTCCGGCGTGGGTCCGGCCGACCATCTGCGCGAAATGGGTATTCCTGTGGTCCATGAACTTCCCGGAGTGGGCCAGAATCTTCGCGACCATCCCATCGTCGCCGTTATATGTCAGGTGCGCGACGACCACGAGCAGGATCCCCTGGCGCCCCGTACCCAGACCGCGCTGCGTTACACCGCCACCGGCTCACCCGACCGCAACGACATGCAGATCATGGCGTCCTCCTTCTCGACGCCCATCGGCGGCGCCGATCCCTTCGAAACCGGCGGTGTGCGTATTCAATGCATCCTGGAGTTCGCCGACGGTGCCGGCGAAGTGCGCCTTTCCGCCAACGATCCTGCCGTCCAGCCCGCATTGAACTATCGCTACCTCGAGCTTGAGCGTGACCGCGAACGCCTCCGCGAGGCCGTCCGTCTCAGTGTCGACCTCCTGGAGAACGACGCCTTTGGTTCCATCGTTGACTCCATCATTCAGCCATCCCAGGAGGATCTCGCGTCCGACGAAGCCCTGGATCGCTGGATGCGCCAAACGGTGTTCAACACCACCCACGCCTCCGGTACCTGCAAGATGGGGCCGTCTTCCGACCCCATGGCCGTGGTTGACCCGCGCCTGAATATCCACGGACTGGAGGGCATCAAGGTTGCCGATGCTTCGGTGATGCCCAACGTAATCCGCGCCAACACCAATTGCACCACCATCATGATCGGCGAACGCTGCGCCGACTGGCTGAAGTTGGGACGGTGAGCAACGCCAGCACCTGCGTCAACAGACGCCCGCCCGTGGTCAGACGCGGCGGGCGTCTCGTTTCAGATTGTTCAAGGAGACACCAAGGCCATGAAGTGGGAATACTGGGTTGACAAGATGCCCATCAGATCGGGAGGGTTCTTCGGTAACGGACCGATGAACGTTGACTCCGTTGATGAAGCGTTCTTGAACGAACGCGGCGCCGCGGGATGGGAACTGGTGTCCGCGATGCCCCTTTTCATTCCCCAAAATCCCACTGATTGCTTCGTCTACTACTACTGGAAGCGACCGTTGCCAAACAGTTGATGTCCCGCCTCAATTAATGGTGATTGCGCGAATTGACTGCGTAGGCCAAGGCCGTAGTGTTTTCCTTGACATCGAATCCGCCGATACGTAGTATTACCCTATTAGCAACCAGTTTCTCTAGTTCTTTCGTGGGCGACCGAATCGTTCGCGACGGGAGGGATAGTCATGACAAATCGCGAAGATACTGCCTTGATGGGTCACCTGATGCGGCGAGCCGGATTCGGTGCGACCTATGACGAGTTGGTGGACAAGGCCGGCTGCGGCTACGAAACTGCCGTAGAGGACTTGCTGAATCCCGAGCAGTTCGAGCCCGTGGACGAGGAGTTGCTCTACCGGTTCATGCCTGGCTACGAGGGGGCTTTGGGCCCGCCGCTCAATCAGGCGGAATGGGTTTACCGCATGATCAACACCCAGCGACCGCTCGAAGAGAAGATGGCCCTCTTCTGGCACCAGCTTTTCGCCACCGGCAATTCCAAGGTGGACAACCCGCCTGAGATCACTCAGCAGATCGCCATGTTCCGTCGCTGTGGACTTGGGAAGTTCCGCGACATCCTGCTGGAACTGGCCCAAAATCCTGCCATGATCTTCTGGTTGGACAACAACGGCAACCATCGCGGCGCCATCAACGAGAACTGGGGCCGGGAGTTGCTGGAACTCTTCTCCATGGGTGTCGGCAACTACTCTGAAGACGACATTAAGGAAGCCTCCCGCGCCTTTACCGGCTGGACCATAGGTCCGAAGATTCCGCGCAATCCCCTGGGCCGCTTTTACTGGAATTTCGAGTATCGGCCTGAGGACCACGACGACAGTGAGAAGACCTTCCTGGGAAATACTGGAAACTTCAACGGCCAGGACATTATCAACATAGTGGTGGATCAGCCGGCCACTGCCCGGTTCCTGGCTCGCCACCTCTACAACTTCTTCGTGGCCGACGAGCCCCAGGTTCCCAGCTGGAACATCACGCCACCCAACGATCCGGACGCCATAGACCGCCTGATCGCGGCCTATAACGAATCCGACGGCGACATCCGCTCCATGCTCAGGGTCCTGTTCAACTCCGACTTCTTCAAGCAGGCGCGCTTCAGCCGGGTCAAGAGCCCAGCGGAGCTGGTGATCAGCACTGCCCGTTTGGCGGGCAATTTCACCCAACCGCGCCCCGGCTTCAACTCGCTGGCTTTCGAGTGCAACTACCAGGGCCAGGAGTTGCTGAATCCGCCCAGCGTCGAGAGTTGGCACACCGGCAGCGAATGGATCGACGGCGGTGCTCTGGTGCGCCGCGTCAACTTCGCCGCCGGCCTGCTCGGCGACGTATCGCTCCCTGGCGTCCGCTCAATGGTGGGAGCCCTTCGCGATCGCGGAAGCCTGGGTCCTGACGAATTTGTAGAAGCTTGCCTCGAGATGGTGGGTCCACTGGAAGTCAGCGACGGCACCCGCGCCGAGCTCCTCGACCAGGCCCGCGGCGACGGCGAACTCAGTTGGGACACCGAAGAAGATGCCACCCGGTCCGAGAAGCGCGCCGGCGTGATGCTGGCTCTCATCGCCGCATCACGCGATTTCCAGTTTGCATAGCCTTGTGAAGTAGCGGGAAACGGCCTTTCGCCCCTACTGAACGTCCCGATCCATACCCCGCGCGGAGGAACAACATGACAACGACGACCAAAGACCCGGTGGTGGTGGTCCTGCAGATGACCGGAGCCAACGACTACCTGAACACGATCATCCCGTACACCAGCGGTTATTACCACGACGCCCGCCCCAGGGTCGGCATTCCGGAAGACAAGGTCATTCCCATCAACGACGAGTTGGGCTTCAACCCCCAGATGGGACCCATCAAGAAGCTGTGGGATGAAGGAAAGGTTGCCATCATCCACGGGATCGGCTACGAGAACTCTCCGCGCTCCCACTTCCGCTCGATGGACATCTGGCACACCTGCGAACCGGACATCGTCGGAACCGAAGGTTGGGCCGGCCGTGTCATTCGTGACCTTGATCCCAAGGGCGAAAACGTCCTCAAGGGTATCAACTTCGGCCAGGGTCTGCCCCGCGCCTTGGCTCTGCGCGGCGTGCCAATCACGTCGGTTTCCAGCCTGGAGACTTACGGCGTCCTGTCCAACGTCCCCGTCGAGGCGGAGCGTGACCAGCTGCTGGACCGCTTCGCCCGCATGTATTCCCCCACCGTCGGCACCGGCGCGGTGATGGACTACCTCGGCCAGACCGGTCGGGACGCACTGAAAGGCGCCGATATCGTCCGCTCCGCTCCGGAACAGTACTCGTCCACTGTCGAGTACGCGGACACGCCTATCGCCAAGTACCTTCGGGACATCTCTCAGGTCTATTTGGCTGACCTCGGCACCCAGATGTTCTACACCCAGCACGGCAGCTTCGACTCCCACTTCAATCAGCCGCCGATGCACACCAAGCTGTGGACCGATATGTCCAGCGCCATCAGCGACTTCTTCGACGACCTGGCCGAGCACGACGCTGGCGACAACCTGATCATGGTCCTCTTCACCGAGTTCGGCCGCCGCGTCAGAGACAATGGCACCGGAACCGACCATGGTGCCGCCGGCGCTGCGTTCGTCATCGGCAACCAGGTCAAGGGCGGCATGTACAGCACTTATCCGTCCCTGCGGCCCGAGGACCTCAGCCAGGGCGACCTGGCGCCAAACTATGACTTCCGCGGCCTCTACGCCACTGTCATCGAGAAGTGGCTGGGTCTGGACTCCGTGCCCATCGTCGGCGGCAATTTCGAGCAACTCGATTTCGTATAGCCATCGCCGAACAGGACCAAGGAGATCAACCATGCTTACCACAGTGGCCGCCGGCCGGGTGTTTGACTACAACTACTGCATCGGCATGTACGGCATGTCCGGTCAGGGATTCTGGACTCCCCAGGACTTTGCCCTGGCCGATGACGGCCTCATGTACGTGCTCAACCGCGGGGCGGAGGAACTCGGTCAGCGCGTCAGCCGCGTCACCCAGGACCATCAGTTCCTCGGTCAGTTCGGTGCATTTGGTCGTGGCGACGGCCAGTTCGTCTGGCCCCGCTCCATCACGTTGGATAATGACGGCAACGTCTATGCCTCCGACGACTTTCTGAACCGCGTGTCTGTCTTCGATCCGGAAGGCTCCTTCATGTCCTGTTGGGGACAATCCGGCGATGGCGAGGGTGAGTTGAACGCTCCCTGCGGCATCGCTTTCGATGGGGACGGCAACATGCTGGTCGTCGACAGCCAGAACCATCGTGTCCAGAAGTTCACCAGGGAAGGGAAGTTCCTCACCGCCTTTGGCCGTTGCGGCGACGGCGATGGGGAGTTCAATCTGCCTTGGGGCCTGTGCCTGGACGCCGCCGGCAACATCTACGTGGCCGACTGGAAAAACAACCGGGTGCAGAAGTTCGACGCGGACGGAAACTTCCTGCAAAAGTTCGAAGCTTCCCTCGCTTCCGGCGTTGGCGACCTCCACGGTCCCACTGGCGTCGCTGTCGACTCCGAAGGCGACGTGTACGTCACCGACTGGGGCAACCACCGCCTCCAGGTCTACGCCCCCGACGGACGGTTCATCACCTCCCTGGTTGGTGATGCCCAGGATCCGTCACCCTGGACGCAGACCTACATCGACGCCAACCCAGACATCGTGAAGGCACGCCGTCGGGTTGATCTGGAACCCGAGTGGCGGTTCCGCCGCCCGGTCTCCGTCCGCGTGGACGAGAACGACCGTATCTTCGTGCTGGAGGCCAGCCGACACCGCATCCAGGTCTACGACAAGGTCAAGGACTACGAGGAACACCCGCTGAACCTGTGACGTTGTCCTGATGGCCGCATTTTTTCGTAGGGGCGAACGATCATTCGCCCCTATCGATTTGCCCATGTGTGGGGATGTGCTCGGTTATAATGCCGCCCAACACCATACCCTGCGACGGCAGACGCTGATGGAGGTTCCCCCATGACCCAGCAAGCCACCGGGATTGATTCCGACCGCACCGCCGTTCTCATCATGGATTTCCAGCAGCGTATCATCGCCAACGTGGCTACCGAGCCCGTGGCGGTGGTCGAAAACGCCGCAAAGGCTCTGGATGGCGCGCGTCGGGCCGGCATCCCCGTCATCTACGTCGTGCATCGCGGCGGCCCCTTCGCCGAGTACGCCCCTGACGTGGAACTGCACCAGGGCGTCGCGCCGTCCGAGGGTGAATTGGTCATCACGAAGGTCCGACCGGGTCCATTCTCCACCACGGCCCTGGACGTGACCCTGCGCGAGATGGGCCGCGACAACCTCGTCATCATGGGCGTGGCCACCAGCGGCTGCGTCCTTTCTTCCGTGCGCTGGGCGGTGGACGTAAACTACAGATTCATCGTCCTCTCCGACGCCTGCTCCGACGGTGATCCCGAAGTCCATCGCGTCCTCACCGAGAAGGTCTATCCGCGCCAGGGCACCGTGATGACCACCGACGAGTTTCTTCAGGCCTTGTAGGCGCGGATCATCATTGGCCCCTTATTGGTAACGCTAACGATCTGGTGAATTCCAAGGAGCGTCAGCATGAAATACGACGTCATCGTGATTGGAGCCGGTTCCGCCGGCGGCACCATGGCAACCCGCCTGTCGGAGGATTTTTCGCGATCCGTGCTTCTGCTTGAAGCCGGCCCCGACTATCCCGACCTGGAGCAGACCCCCGACGACCTCAAGTTCGGCTATGCTCCTCGCGCTTCTGAAATGGGCGCGCCACATAACTGGTCCTTCGTGGGCACCGGCACGCCCCTCCAGTCTGAGCCCGTGAACGTTCCGCGCGGGCGGGTTGTCGGCGGCACCAGCGCCATCAACGGCCAGGTCTTTCTGCGCGGCGTGCCCGAGGACTACGACCGTTGGGCCTCGTGGGGCAACGACGAGTGGAGCTACATCAACGTGCTCCCGTACTTCCGCAAGCAGGAAACCGACACCGACATCTCCGACGACTTTCACGGTTTCGAGGGCCCCATTCCGGTGCGCCGCCACCGTAGGGAGAACTGGCTTCCACTACAGGAAGCCTTCGTTCAGGCCTGTAGCGACGTCGGTTACGCTGAGGTGTACGACCACAACCACCCCGATTCCAGCGGCGTTGGCCCCTTCCCCATGAACAACCCCAACGGCGTACGCATGAGCACCGCGTTGACTTACGTCAATCCCAACCGTCATCGCCTCAACCTGACCATCCGCGCCAACGTCCGCGTTCGGCGTATCCTTTTCGATGGCCCCCGCGCCGTCGGCGTCGAGGTCGAGAGTGGCGGGGAGACCTTCCAAATCGAGGCGGAGCAGATCGTCCTCTGCGCCGGCGCCATCGCCTCGCCTCAGCTCCTGATGCTGTCCGGCGTCGGACCGGCGGCGGAACTACGCAGCTTGGGCATACCCGTGGTCAAGGACCTCCCGGGAGTGGGCAAGAACCTCCGCGACCATCCCCTGGTCCCCGTCCGCGTCAAGGTCAAAGATGATTTCCCCCTCGACCCCGACGCGCCGCGTATTCAAACGGTCCTGCGCTACACCGCCAGCGGCTCCGGCGCCCGCAACGACATGCAGATCTTCCCGTCGTCCTTCTCCACTCCGTTGGGCGGCGACCCCTTCGATAACGAGGGCATCCGCCTCACTTGCATGATGGAGCTGGCCGAGAGTGCCGGTGCCCTGACCCTGCAGTCCACCGATCCCGACGTGCAGCCCCACATCGACTGCCGCTATTTGGAGGCCGATTGGGACCGCGAGCGCATGCGGGAAGCCATTCGCATCGTGCTGGGCCTCCTGGACCACGAGCAGTTCCGCAACATCTACGATGGCCTGATCTCGCCCACCGCGGATGACCTGGTATCCGACGAAACGCTGGACGACTGGATGCTCCGCGAGGTCTGCATCGGCCAGCACCTCTCCGGCACCTGCAAGATGGGTCCCGACAGCGACCCCATGGCCGTGGTCGACCAGTACTGCCGCGTCCAAGGCATCGAGGCCCTGCGCGTCGCCGACGCCTCGGTGATGCCCGACGTCATCCGCGCCAACACCAACTGCACCACCATTATGATCGGCGAACGCGTCGCCGAGTGGATCAGATCCGGTCAGTAGACCTCGCGCCTCTGACTACGTGGGCGCCGGATGCTGGCGCCCGAAAACAATCCCCGTGCGCCTGTCCTACAAGCCGCGAACGCTATTGGGCGATCTGTTCGGCGGTGTTACTACCGCCGCCACGGTGCTTCCCATGGCGCTTGCCTATGGTGTGGCTACGGGGTTGGGTCCTGTGGCCGGCATGTACGGCGCCATAGCTGTTGGGTTATCGGCGTCGGTGTTCGGCGGCACGCAGGCTCGGATCGCATACTCCACCGCAGCCATGACGGTGGCGATGATGATCGTGCTTACGCAGCACGCGCGGACCCCGTCCGAGGCATTCACCATCGTCATGCTGGCCGGGGTGATCCAGATTGCGCTGGGCATCCTGCGGATTGGCCGGTTCGTAAATTAACCCCGTATTCAATGATCGCGGGGTTTACCTCCGGTATTGGCCTGATGATCATAATCATCCAGACTTTGCCTTTTTTGGGCGCCGAGCCCGCTCCCGGCGGTCTGCTCGGAATCGTCCGCGCCTGGCCGGAGGCTGTGGTCAAGCCGAACTTGCACGCCGTCGTTGTGGGCGGAGCAGCGTTGGCGATCTGCGTTTTCTGGCCGCGCCGGTTGGGTCGGTACGTACCCGGGCCCCTGCTCGCGCTGCTTGTGGCAACTGCCATTGCGACGCTGTGGTTGCACGAGGCGCCGACAATCGGCAAACTGCCGCAGGGCGTGCCGGCGATGTACTTGCCGGAGCTCGCGCCCGATCTGCTGCTTTCCGCGTTACAGCCGGCGCTGACCCTGGCGCTCATCAGTTCCGTCAACAGTTTCGTGGCTTGTTTGGTGGCAGACACCCTGACACGCACTCGTCATCAACCCAACCGGGAGTTGGTGGGCCAGGGCATCGGCAACGTTGCTGCGGGCGTCCTGGGCGCCCTGCCCGGCGCCGGTGCGCCGACGGGTACCACCGTGAACATTCGCGCCGGCGGCACCACTCCCGTTTCCGGCGTGACATGCGCAGGGATCCTGCTGGCCCTCGTGCTAGGGGGTGTCGTCAAAAGAGTTTGCTCCAGATCATCACTGCCCGGAGTTGGCAAATGGCCAGGTACGACGCCGCTCTCTTAGCATAACGGGTCGCCACTCCGCGCCACTGCTTGAAGTCCAAGAATCCGTTCTCCACCAAGTGCCGCAACTTGTACAGTGCCTGGTCGTAGTCCCGCTTTTCCCTCCGGTTGCTTTTGGGCGGTATCACCGGGTTCATTCCCAATCCCCGAGCGGTGGCTATGATTTCATTGGTGTCATAGGCTTTGTCCGCCAGCAGACACTCCGCCTCTATACCCTCGATCAGGGGCAACGCCAAAGAGCAGTCGGCCACCGTGCCTCCAGTAACCGCCAGCCTTACCGGCATTCCGTGGGCGTCCACCGCCAGGTGCAACTTGCTGTTCAGCCCCCTTTGGTGCGGGCAATAGCCTGATTTCCGCCCCGAGCGCCGGCACTGTGGGGATGGGCCTTGATGTAGCTGGCGTCTATCATCAGCCACTCGAAATCAGGGTCATCCATCACTTCCTCCAACAGTCCGGCCCACACACCCCGGTCCCGCCAGCGGCAGAAGCGGCGGTGGGTGTTCTTCCAGTCTCCGTAGTCCGGGGGCAAATCGCGCCAAGGAGCGCCGGTGCGCAGAACCCAGCAAACGGCGTCGATAAACCGCCGGTTGTCATGGGCCGGCCGACCTCTCTTGCCTGCTCCCCCGGGCAGGTACAGCCTCAGCCGCTCCCAAACACCGTCTGTCATATCGTGGCGCCGGTGCGCTGCCGTCATACTCCCCACCTTCCACACTCTCCCGGTTACCGGCAATTTACCACCCTCTCACTGTTTTGACGACACCCCCTAGGCTTGGGATGGATCGCGCAACCGATTCCCGTGGCCGCATTGTCGGGCATTCTGATCAAGGTCGGTTGGGACATCATCGACCGGCGACTCATCACGCGCATTCACCACGTTCGGCGGGAATACTTGCTAGTCATGCTGCTCACCCTGGTCCTGACCGTGTTCGTGGACATGATCACTGCCATCGCCATCGGACTGATCGTAGCCGGATTCGCCCGGGCCCGCGCCAGGGAACAGCGGGAACTGGGCAGCGTGATATCGGTGCCCCTGCTGGAGCGTGGGTTTTTCGCCGGCGCCGACGACGTTGACCAATTTCAGGCCCGCATCGGGTTGGTGGATTTGCGCGGTGAATTTTCCTTCGCTTCCGCCAACGAGCTGGCCTGGATGGTTGGCGCGGACATCCAGCAGCACGAGGTCGTCATCCTGGACTTTTCCAACACCATCCACATGGACGACAGCGCGGCCCTCGTAATTGAGAGACTGGTAGACGCGGCCGCAGCGGCCAAAACTGAATGTATCGTGCTCAATCTTTCCGGCTCCGTGGACGAAACCCTCCGATCGCTGAATGTTTTTCGCAGGCTGCCCGCGGGACGGATGGTGCACGACCTAGACGCCGCCAGGGACCTCGCCGCCAATCTGCTCAACGACCGGGGCGAATAGCGGTTCGATCCGACCCGATTGCGCTGCCACATCCGGGCGAGTCTGATAAACTCCGACAATCTGCTGGCCATAATGTTGTAAATCGAAACGGAGGCTGCCCCAAGGAGCAAAGCAATGTCTGTAGGAATAATCGTCCCCCTGCCCGCGTACACCCTCGACCCCGCGTTCGTCGCCAAAAAGGCCGAGGAGCTGGGTTTTGAGTCCATCTGGTATCACGAGCATCCCATCCTGCCCGTGCACAGCGAGAGTCCCTTCCCCGCCACCGGCGGCGAGATTCCCTGGACCTACCGCCACTTCTCCGACCCGTACATGTCCCTAGCCATGGCCGCCGCCGTGACCGAGCGTATCAAGTTGTGCACTGGCATTACCCTGATGCCCGAACGCAACCCTCTGATCCTCGCCAAGCAGATCTCGGTATTGGACCGCCACAGCAACGGCCGTTTCGTCTTCGGAATTGGCGCTGGCTGGAACCGTGAGGAAACCGAGATGATGGGCGGCGACTTCGACCACCGCTGGACCCAGACTGAGGAGGCCGTCGGTGCCCTGAAGGCCCTGTGGACCGAGGACCAGGCCGAGTTCCACGGTCGCTACTACAACTTCCCGCCCGTCTACATGTACCCCAAGCCGGTCCAGGATCCTCATCCTCCGATCCTGCTGGGTGGCAACGCCCGCAACGTACTGCGTCGCGTGGTGCGCTACGGCGACGGCTGGCTCCCCAACCGCGCCAACCCGGATCAGATTGAGGACAGCCGCAAACAGATCGACACCCTGGCCGCCGAGCGGGGCCGCGACCCCGAGGCTATCACCATCTCCGTGTTCGGCCAGCCGCCGGAAACCACCCGCCAGGCTGTGGACGATTTCCTGAACGCCGGTGCCTTGCGCGTATGTGTGTGGCCCAACCACTCTGATTCCGAGGAGGAGATGGGCCAACAACTGGAAAGCATGGCCGAAACCCTGCTTCGCTAACGGCAAGCGAAATCGCGTGTGCCGCGCATCCGGTAGATCGGTCCACTCTGGATCAGAATCTGGGATCGTTGCGGGGCTCGCCGTGCGGGCGACAACCATTCGCGTAACTGTTCAGACTTGGGGGATCTAAAGGCTATCTGGCCTCTTGCGGATGGGCAGCCAAGCACGGATTGTCCTCTGCAAATCAATTCCGTCCCCTCAAACGTGAACAGTTACCCATTCGCCCCTACTATTGACAGCGACCGCATCACCGGAACTTCACGACCCACGTCGGATTGTTCTTTGTGACGCAACCTCTACCCACCTGCGTATAGGAGGCAGTGACCATGGCGACCTATGTGTATGTTGCAGCCCAGGACGACAACAAGGTGTCCATCTTCACGATGGACGAGGCCAGCGGAGCCTTGACCATCGCGGGTGAGGAACCCGTTTCCGGCGGGCCGTCCTTGCTCGCCATCAGCCCTGACCGGCGGACCCTGTATGCGGGCCACCGCGAGGTACCCGAGATTACCAGCCATCGCATCGATCAGCAGACGGGCGAGTTGACCCAGACCGGTTCGGTGACCCCGCCCGGCCAGCCGGCTTTCCTGTCCACCGACCGGACCGGACGCTTTCTGCTCTCGTCCTACTACGCCGACGGCAAAGCCGCGGTGCACCCCCTGGGCGAAGACGGTAGCCTGGGTGGCGCGGCCACCGCGGTTTTGGACACCGACTCTGGCGCCCATTCCATGCTGACCGACCGCTCCAACCGGTTCGCCTACGTGCCCCACATTGCCCGGCAGCAGGACAACGTTCTCGAACCTCCCAAGAACATACCGGGACCCAACATTATCTATCAGTTCCGCTTCGATGAATCTACCGGGGCGTTAACCGCCAACGATCCGCCCACGCTGGCCCAGGATGACCTTATGGGGCCACGCCATTTCACCTTCCATCCAAGCCTGGATATGGTGTACTTCTCCAACGAGCAGGGCAGTAGCGTGTCCTCGTACCAGATTGATGGTGACGGCCGGCTGACGCTGTTCGAAACCGTCTCAACTCTGCCGTCCGGCGTCACCGAGCGCAACACCTGCTCTCAGATTCAGTTCTCGCCCGACGGCAGCCTGCTCTTTGTGCCCAACCGCGGCCACAACAGCATCGCCAGCTTTTCCGTCGACGGCGAAGGACGGCTGATCGCCGCCGGCCACGCAGCCACCGAGGCCGTGCCCAGCGCCTTCAGCCTGGACCCTTCGGGCCGCTTCGTGTTCGCGGCGGGTTCGGCAACCGGGCAATTGGCGTCCTACAGCATCGACGGAGACACCGGGCAACTGACCCCGCTTGGCGCCTACTCAGTGGGCGAGAGGCCCATGTGGGTGCTCACCGCTACCCTGGGCTGATTACCCACAACTACACACATGATCCGAGAGGTTTGAAATGCGACTGGAAGGAAAAGTTGCTCTCATCAGCGGCGGTGCGCGCGGTCAAGGCGCTACCGAAGCCAGGCTGTTTGCTCAGGAAGGCGCCGCGGTGGTCATCGGCGACATTCTGGACGAGGAGGGGATGAAACTGGAGGCGGAAATCCGCGAGCTGGGTGGCCGGGCCTCCTTTGTCCACCTCGACGTCACCGATGCGGACCAGTGGGCCGACGCCGTGACTGAGGCTGTCAGCCGGTACGGCAAGCTGGACATCCTGGTCAATAACGCCGGCATCGGCGGCACCAGCATCGGAGGAGTCAATGCCCCCCGCATCCACGAAGCGCCCACCGAGGTATGGGACCAGATCATGAACGTGAACGGCAAGGGCGTCTTTCTGGGCACCCGAGCCGCCATTCCTGCCATGCGTACCAGCGGCGGCGGCTCCATCATCAACATCTCGTCCATCGCGGGAATGATTGCCACGAGGCCGGGCTCTGGGGCCGGCGCCGCCTACGCCAGTTCAAAAGGAGCGGTGCGCCTGCTCACCAAGTCCACCGCCGTCCAATATGCCGGCGAGAACATCCGATGTAACTCGGTCCACCCGGGCTTTATCGACACGGCCATGACGGCGCGAACCATGTCTGACCCGGAGCAACGGCAACTTCGCGTTGACGCGACTCCCGTCGGCCGCATCGGCACTGTGGAGGATATCGCCTACGGTGTGCTATTCCTAGCCTCGGAGGAATCGTCCTTCATGACCGGGAGCGAACTCGTCATCGACGGAGGCTATACGGCTCAATAGTCCCCTTGGTCATTTTACGGCGTGCAACGCGCCATCTTCGGTCCTCACCAACAACATACCTTCGGCGTAAATGGGTTCGGTGCGTACGCCGGCCGGCATCTTCAACCTCCAGCGTTCCGCGCCGTCGGATTTGTCCAACCCGTACAGCCAGCCGGCCTTGTCTCCGAAGACCAGCAGGTCACCCGCCACAATGGGCGAAACCAGGATGCCGTCCTCGCCCTGGAACTGCCACCGCTCGTCTCCGGTGATGGCATCGATGGCATACATCTTGCCCAGCGTGTCGCCCACGTACAGACCGTCCCCGGCCACTGCTGGCGCCGATATGATGCCCTCGGTCCTTTTCTGGCGCGAGGGGAACCCTTCGGGATAGTCGGAACTGAACCGCCACTTGTCACCAGGCTGTGACGGCGGCGCGGGCAGCGGGAACCCCCAGAGCCAAAGCTGGGACCACGTGCGGGTCACGGCGTATTGCCCCGGATATTCCAAGGCGTCCGCGTCCATCGCAAACAGTTTTCTCTCGGACACGAAATAGGTGAGCCGGTTGGCCGTCACCGGCGCGGCGGCCAGCGCGGCTCCGGTGCGAAACCTCGCTCGCTCCTGACCGGTGCGCGAGTCCAGCGCGTAAAGACTTCGGTCCGCCGACGCCGTGTAGACGATCTTCTGCCCTACCGCCGCCGGGGATCGCACCTCGCCCAGGGATTCGTGCCTCCAGACTAACTCGCCGGTCTTGGCGTTCACCGCGTACGTAATCCCATCCAACGCGCCCGCATACACGATCCCATTGGCCACCGCTACCGGGCCTGAAGTGGCGTCACCCATCTGGTATTCCCACCGGATATCCTGGGTCTCGGCGTCCCGCGCCACCAGGCGACGGTCCGGCAGCGTGTAGAAAAGGGTACCGTCCGCCAACGCCAACGAGTTTCCAATCGGCCCGGTGGCCGGCATGGACGAGGTCTCCTTACCGGTGCCAGGGTCAAGCACCGTGATGCGGAAGTGCGCTCCAAGGAATACGCGTCCGTCCGACACAATCGGCGCGGCCAGCGTCGCCGGCCCGGTGTCGACGCTCCAGACCAATTGCCCCTGGGGTTCGTCGAGCGCATCCGGCGCGTAACGCGTCTGGCCGAGGTTCCGCCCGTGCATGGTCCATCCTGGGCCGACGGACGCCGAATCGAAGACCGCGTCAGGTTGTCGCCCCAATAGGATCACCGGATCCGGAATGAACGGAAAATTGATCCAGACCAGGAAGCCGATGATCACCACCGCCGCGACGGCGATCAGTGCGTTGCGCCTCGAGAAGAACCGACGTCGGCGTGGAGCCTGCTGAGCCCAATCGGGCAGGTGCCCTTCAGCATCGGCATGCTCCGTGGGTTCGTGTTGTGCGCGTTCCGAAGAATTTTCGGGAGAGGCGGCCATGTCAGTCCGGTTGCAAATGGTCAAAGTAGCGGCGGGATGCGCTGACACACCCCGCCGTCACAATTCGTTGATTCCGGTTCAAGCTACACGTTGCGCAGCTTGGGGTCAAGCCGGTCGCGGAGCCAGTCACCCATCAGGTTCATGGAAAGCACGGTGAGGACGATGGCAATCGTCGGGAAGAAGAATAGCCACCAAGCCGTGACAATCAGCGTGCGACCGTCGGCCACCATCAGGCCCCAAGCTGGCGTCGGTTTCACCAAGCCCGCTCCCAGGAAACTCAACGTGGACTCAAGGATGATCACATGGCCAACCTCCAGGGTAGCCAAAACAACCACGGTGTTCACCACGTTGGGAAAGATGTGCCGCACCATGATGCGGGTGGGAGACGCCCCAGATACCTGCGCGCGGGCGATGAAGTCCTGTTGCTTGATGGCCAAGGCCTCACCCCGTACCATCCGGGCGAATCTCGCCCATAGCAGCAATGCTATGACTATCACCACAGTCTGGAACCCCGGCCCGCTCACCGCCACCAACACCAAAGCCAATAAGATTGAAGGAAACGCCAACTTGATGTCGACGATCCGCATGATCAGGTTGTCTACCCAGCCGCCGGCGTAGGCCGCCAGCAGTCCCAGCACCGTGCCTACGCCGCCGCCCAGCGCGATGGCCAGCAGGGAAATCGACAACGATATCCGCGCTCCGTGGATGATGCGGCTGAGGATGTCAAATCCATGGCGGTCGGTACCCAGCACGTAATTCCAACTGCCACCTTCCTGCCAGGCCGGTGGCAACAGGCGGTCGCTTAGTCTCACCTCCACCGGGTCGTGCGGGGAGATCACGTTGGCGAAGATCGCAGGGAATATCAGCGTGATCACCAGGATCAACAGCGGGATAATAGGATATTGGCCAATGTTGATCCATGCCCGGCCGACCAAACCGCGTTGGCGATACAACTCGTCGGCGGGAGTCGTGTTGACGGCGGGAGTAGCGGTAGGGGTGGTCATCGCTAATTTCCTTGTGCGGGCGGCGAATGCGCGGGAATCAGCTCGGTTAGTAGCGGATCCGAGGGTTCAGGTAGGCGTACATCACGTCAACGGCGAGGTTGATGAAGATGTAGAACGCGGCGAACAGGATGACTATGCTTTGGATCACCGGGAAGTCGCGGTTGCGGATGGCGTCGATGGCAAGGTCGCCCAAACCGGGCCACACAAACACCGTTTCGATTACCACCGAACCGGTCAGGAGCACGGCGCCGATAAGACCCATGTAGGTGAACGGAACGATCAGTGCATTGCGGAAACAGTGTTTCCAGATGACTTTACGCTCCGGCATGCCCTTGATGCGAGCCAGTTTTACGTACTCGGTATCCAGCACTTCCAGCATCGACGATCTGGTGAGTCGCATGACCGCCGCTACATTGTAGTACCCGAGCGCCATCCCGGGCAGTATGATCGACTTGAACCCGGCGTCGTTGCCTGAGGTGGGTAACCACCCTAATATCACCGCGAATACCCACATCAGGATCAGTCCAATGGCGAATGATGGAGCGGACTGGCCGATCAGGGCAACCACTTTGCCGGCCCAGTCGAAGGCGGAGTCCTTCTTCACGGCCACCATTACCCCGATGGGCAAAGCTATGGAAGCGCTGACTAGCCAAGCGAAACCGGCCAGCATGACCGTGTTGGGCAGCCGATGGGCGATCAGGCCCGTGATCGGTACGCCGCCATACGCCCAGGCTTCACCAAAGTCGCCGGTGACGAAGTTGCCGAGGTAACGGGCGTATTGGACGTAAATCGGTTGGTCCAGTCCCCACTTTTTCCGCACCTGCTCGACCACGGCGGGACTGGCGTCTTCGGGAAGCAGGATGGCCACCGGGTCACCGGTAACTCGCGCCAGCGCGAATACTATGGCGCTGATGACCAATATCGCCAGGAACGACTGTATCACCCGCAAAAATATGAATCGCTGCATGGGAGGCCTTCGCAGTCAGTGGGGTTGATGATGGGGGTTCGAAGGACGACCGTACGGTCGCCCTTCCATGTGTATCCGGTTTAGTTGCGCACCACCTTGGTGTACTCGTGGCCTTTCATGCCGCCAAAGTAGCTGTTGTTCACCGAGTACTCGGCAATGACGTTGGGGTTGATGCCGAATTCCGCGAACAGGAAGCCCAGCGGTATCGTGGCATTCTGTTCGTACATGTACTGACCGGCGTCCTTCATCAGGTTGAGCCGTTCTTCGTCATCTACACTGCTCTGCCACTTGCTGAACAGATCTTCGGTGTATGGGTCTTCATACATGTAAACCGCGCCGGCCAGGGTGGGGCTGACGAAGTACACCCGCATATTGCGGCCAGCCGGCCAGAAGCCGGTCCGGTGGGTCCACAGCACCCCGTTCATCTCGCGGGCCTTGTACCGCGTGCGGATGGGCTGGAACTCGCCGATCTGGGCGTCAACGGTGAACCCCACTTCCTCCAGCCAGGAGATCATCGGGACCGCGACTTCCGTGAGCTCCGGAACGCCGACCAGTTTGCCGGCCATGAACTCGACGCTCGGCCCGGAGCCCTCCGAGTAGCCCGCTTCTTGCAGCAGCTGACGGGAAAGGTCGGGGTCGTAGGCCGGGATCTCCCACGCCGGATCGAACGAGGGATCCGTCGGGTGCCAACCGGTGTTGGCCATCAATTCCATTTTGTTGTCAAAGAACGCTTCGTTGAGCGCATCCCGGTTCATCGCGTGGTTCATGGCCCTGCGGACCAGCACGTTGGTGTTTGGGTCGTTGGCGTCCCGCCTGTCTTCCAGGTACTGGCCGCCAATGCCGATCCACACCATGAAAGCCGGTAGTGTGCTCTTCGTGATGGCATAACCCGCCTTCACGATTTCGCCCTGCAACTCGCGCGGAATCTCGGCGATGTCCGCTTCCCCGGCCCGTAGCATTGCCACGCGGGTCAGGTCTTCTTCAGCGAAGAAGAAGGTAAGGGTATCGAAGTCGGGGTTGATGCGCCAGTGGTCGTCGAACGCCCTCTCATACTCAAGCTTGGCGCCCTGTTCGTAGCTGACATGCCGCCACGGGCCGGTTCCCACCGGGTTGGCTGCGTAAGCTGCCTCCCCGTTTGTTGCCCAGTAGTCCAAGCTGTAGATCAGCGGGTCGGTGGTGGCGTCCGAAGCATAGAACGGGATCCACAGCTCGGGACGCTTCATGTTCCAGACCATCTCGTTGTCGCTGACTTCCGTTACGGTTGGGGCGGTTCCCAGTTCGTCTGCCGTCCAGTTGCGCCGCTCTCCATCCGGCCCCAGTATCTGGTGCCAGAAGTCGCCGAACCCGGTTTTGGCTTCAGCGTGCGACCACAACTGGAAGCTAAACACGAAGTCCGAAACGCCGAAGGTGTCCGCTTCGTGATGGAAGGGGACGTTTTCGCGCAGCTTGATCGTCCACTGCCTTCCGTCCGGGGAGACCGACCACGATTCAGCCAGCATGGGCTTGGCTTCCCAGGTCTGGTAGTCACGCTGGAAGAGCGCCTCCTGCATCGGCTGCAGGATGCCCTGGTTGGTTCCGCCCACGCGCCAACCCAACAGGTTTTCGGCGTAAGGCGGGGTGATGGCCACGCGCAGGTCTGCCTGAACCGGCTCGCCTGCGGTGGCGTCCGGAACCGCTGTCGCGGCTGGGGCCACGGTCGGGGCCGCGCCGCCGGCCGCGCGGTCGCTCATGCCGGCCGGCTGTGCCAGCGCTGTGGTCGCGGTCGGTGCGGCCTGCTGCACCGGAGCCGCCGCCTGCGTCGCTGCCGGCTGCTGTCGGGCCGCTGCCGGAGCGCTCGTCGCCGGCTCCTGTTCTGCCGGAGCGCCGCACGCCATCGCCGCCGTTACGGCGAGGGCCAGCAGACCCACGATCCCAGTGCGTAGTGCTAATCCTCTTGACATAGAATCCTACCTCTGCGCCGCTTGGCTCGCTGGCCTGATGCGACTCTTTGCATCGCCCAAATGGCCTCGGCCCTTTGAGTCGTGCGGCGGAAGGTACTGAAAAACCATATCAAAGTCAACCAACGTACCTGTCATCAACATACGCTGGGTGACGAATACAGCATATACAACAGGCATCAACATAACATAACCGTAAAAGCGGCGGCATAAATAAATTATATGCGGTGCATTGATCATAATCGATTACGATAACGGCTGTAGACTAAACCGGGAGGTTCCCTGCGGTGGTCCTTGCGCTCACTGACATGGCTCGACTCGTCATTGATCCCGCAAACTTGTGCCGGTGCATGGCGAAATGGATGGGCGGCGCGTGCCAAACAGGCGGCGCCGCCCGGTATTCGCTCAGTTGCGCACTACCCTGGTGTATTCGTGGCCCTTCATGCCACCGAAGTAGCTGTTGTTGACCGAGTATCCGACGATAACCTCCGGGTTGATACCGAATTCAGCGAACAGGAAACCGAGCGGCATCGTGGCATTCTGCTCGTACATGAACTGGCCGACTTCGCGCATGATTTGTTCGCGTTCTTCTGCGTTCACGCTGGTCTTCCAGCGGTCATACTCCTGCTCCACGTACGGATCCTCGTACATGTACACCGCTCCCTGCTGGTTGGGGCTGACGAAGTAAACCCGCACATTGCGACCCGACGGCCAGAAACCGGTCCGGTGGGTCCACAGCGTGCTGTTCATCTCGCGAGCTTTGTAGCGGGTCCGAATGGGCTGGAATTCGCCGATTTGGGCGTCAACCGAGAACCCAACCGCCTCGAGCCAGGAGATTATTGGCACCGCGATCTCGGTCAATTCAGGGACACCCACCAGCTTGCCTGACATGAACTCGACGGTGGGTCCCGCACCCGCGGCGTAGCCGGCTTCCTGCAGCAATTGACGAGACAGGTCGGGGTCGTAGGCCGGGATCTCCCAGTCGGGATTGTAGGCCGGGTCCGTCGGGTGCCAACCGGTGTTGGCCATCATTTCCATCTTGTTATCGAAGAAGGCTTCATTGATGGCATCTCGGTTGATGGCATGGTTCATTGCCCGGCGCACGAGCACGTTGGTGTTGGGATCGTTGGCGTCGCGCTTGTCTTCCAGGTACTGGCCGCCGATGCCGACCCATACCATGAACGCGGGCAGCGTGCTCTGCGTGATGGCATATCCGGCTTTGACGATTTCGCCCTGGAGTTCGCGCGGGATCTCGGCGATGTCCGCCTCGCCGGCGCGGAGCATGGCGACACGGGTCAGGTCTTCCTCTGCGAAGAAGAAGGTCAGAGTCTCGAAGTCCGGCGTAATCCGCCAGTGCTCATAGGGTACCCGCTCGTATTCCAGCTTTGCGCCCCGCTGGTAGCTCACGTGCTGGAAGGGACCGGTTCCCACCGGATTCTGGGCGTACTCGTCTTCGCCCACCTTCTCCCAGTAGTCCTTGCTGTAGATCAGCGGGTCCGTGCTCGCGTCTGAGAACCAGAAGGGCACCCACAGTTCGGGACGATTGGCGTGCCAGATCATCTCGCTGTCCGAGACTTCTTCGATCGCCGCGGTGGTTCCAAGCGCGTCCACCTCGATGCTTCGCAACTCGCCCTGGGGTCCCAGCAGTTCGTGGAACCAGTCGGTGGCGCCCTTGCCCTCCGGGTGGGACCACAACTGGAGGCTGAACACGAAGTCGGAAACGCCAAAAGTGTCCTCACCGTGATGGTACGGCACGTCCTCGCGCAGCTGGAAATGCCAGGTCTGGCCGTCCTCCGACACTTCCCATTCCGTGGTCAGCATCGGTTTTGCTTCCCAGGTGACGTAGTCGCGTTGGAACAGTTGCTCCTGCATCGGCTGCAGCATGCCCTGGTTGGTGCCGCCGACGCGCCAGCCGAGCAGGTTTTCAGCGTAAGGCGGCGTAATGGCGACCCGAAGATCGGCTTGGACAGGAGTACCGGCGGTTGTTTCCGGAACCGCCGTCGCCGCTGGGGCCGCGGTTGGGGCTGCTCCTCCTGCCGCCCGGTCGCTCATGCCGGCCGGCAGTGCCAGGGCTGCGGTAGCGGCGGGTTCGGCCGGCGCGGCTGCCGGAGCCGCGGGTGCAGCGGTCGCCGCCGGTTGCTGTTGCTGGCTGGCACTCGCAGGAGCGCTGGTCGCCGGCTCTTGCTCAGCTGGAGCGCCGCAGGCTATCGCTATCGTCAATGCAAAGCTCAAAAATACGCATAATGCGATCCGTACCCAGCGATTGGTCGCCATAATCGTGCACCTCCATTGTGAATCCGAATTGGTTACGTCGCGCAATATCATCATATATGATGATATACATTATTTGTATAGTCAATGCACTCTACTGAATGCAACCGCCTTTGTCAACCTGCCCATTCGGATAAAAATTTGCCCACGCCCAACGGTAGGCGATGATCACTGGCAAGTCTCTTGTGGCGCCGTTGCTGGCCATGGCGCGCGCCGCGATCGTGCTTTCGTCGGCGCTGATGACTATGCTCATGCCGCCGATTTCGGCGGTAATCGACCCGGCGTCCAATACCGACAGGTAGGGCCACGCCGCGGCTTGGCCGTTAACTACCACGCCGGCCACGTGATCCTCACCCGGTCTGCGTCCGCTGTAAGGTGTGGACGGGATATCCGAAACGAGCACTCGGCTGTGGGGATTGGCGGCGAGCCATTGCCGCCAGGTCGTTAGCTGGGATGGCATCAACTCGAGGCTGGATCCGACCAGGGGACCGGCGATCGCCTCTCCGAGAGGTTGGGACCACACGCTGCCCGTCGCGTGGTCATACCAAGTCATCGCTCCCTTGTATAGCGCTCCCTGGTTGCCGAATACTGCCGCGCTGCCATCCACCCGACGCTCGTGTACCAGCGCCGTGTAGCAGAGCGGGCACCAGGTGACCAGCACCGGCACTCCTCCCACCGTGTCGTTCACCATTTCCCGGTGATATAGCAGCCCGGCGGGGTAGGCCCTCGCATCCCCGTTGATGTTCAACCCGATGATCAGCTCGTCGCTCGGCAGGTCAGACCCATCGGCACTCCGGAATTCTGGATCGTAGATCGGGGGGATGGCGTCCGGCCGACGCAACTGCCGGTACTCGGCGTCATCAAATGCGGAGGAGACCCGACCCTCCGGACCGATCAGCTCGTCAACGCTTCCAACGTAAATAGAAGCCGCTGGCGTGCTTTCGGGCGCCAGACTGATGCCCGAAGAGGCGTTACCAGACTGGCAGCCACCCAAGGCGTTCAAAAAGAGCATGGCCGCGAGTACCAGTCCTCCGATGTTTGACAGCCGCATCACGTGATTCTATGCGGTCATGCAACCATTGGGCCATTCCGTGAGGTCAGCGCAACGATCAGAGTGGTTCCATGGCGTTGGCTCGGGTCATGCTGGAGGACGTATTCGATCCAAGAGCGGCCCACAGCCCGCGGCGATGACGGGGTCGTTCCGTCATGGTGCGCATCAGTTGAGTTCAATCACGCCGCAGGCCACCCGTGTCCCAGTGTCCGTTGCCGATTTCGCCACGCAGGTGCATTTGTAGCGACTCGGGCCGACAGAGGAAGACCGGGGACATCGAGTGTCCCCGGTTTTCAAATCAAGTGCTCGTAGCACCACGCCGGATTAGATCACCGCAGCACTAGCGCCAGTTGGTCTGCGTTGGCCCGCATCATGCTGATGTAATCCGGATACTCGTCGTCTGGCAACGAACGGATAATCCCGACCTGTATGTTCGTGTCCCGGGCAACCTGTTGCAGAGCGTCGGCGGAGAATTGGGGTTCCGCGAACACGGCAGTCAGACTACGCTGCTCCACCATCTCCAGGACGTTGGCAATGTCGTCCGGCGAGACATCCTCAGCGTGCGCGCCCACAAAGGCTTGCACCTCCACATCATAGCGTTCGCCGAAATACCCGAAGGCGTCGTGGAACGTCACCAGTACCCGGCGTTCATGGGGTATCGGCGCCAGCGCGTCGACGATGTAAGCGTCCAGAGTCTCCAGTTCCGCGATGTATGCCGCTGCGCTATCCAGGTACGTCCCTGCGTTCGCCGGGTCCGCCGCAACCAACCCGTTGGTGATTTGGTTCATGTAGTGGACTACCATCCTGGGGTTCTGCCAGAAGTGCGGGTCGCCTTCTTTGTGGTCGTGCCCCTCCTCGGGGTGGTCACCCTGTTCCAGTAAGCCCACGAACGCAATCTTGGTCGGCTTGCCGGCAACTTCCCAGCGATCTGCCTCTTCCAGGTCGTGCGATTCCAGAGCTATCACTTCGCCAGCCGCTGAGTCGGTGATGAAGATCCGGCCCGGGGCCGTTGCGATGTGCGGTCGCGCCCAGAAGCTGGGATCGATCTCAGCTCCCAGGATGTCGGATGACGCGGCCAGCAGGTCCAGGTCATGGGCCTCGTACATGCGGACTTCGCCGTCGCTCATGACAATCAGCAACAATTCGCCATCGTGGCTGATCGTCACCTGAATAGGTCGCAAGTCCTCATTGGCCGGAATCAACTGCTCCATCTCGCCGGCTTCGGGATCCACCACGTATAGGCCTACTGCGGATCCCAGGGCGAAGAAATGGTCCAATCCGGCGTAGCCCCAAACCGAGGTAAGGCGGAAGTCATCGGGCGAACGATTCGGGGCTGAAATGAAAGCGTGCTCAAACTCCCCATCGTGGGCCTCGATCATCAGCACCCCACCGGTGCAGCCGAAAACGGCCATGTGTCCATTGCCCGCGTCGCCGTGCAAGTCCGGACAGCCTTCCGCGCTGTACAGCACGTTGCCCTCCAGGTCGCGTATCTCCGCGCCGATGGGTAATCGGTAATCGCTGGGGTTCAGAGCAAAATCGGGATGTGGCATGGTGACGGCGATGAGGTCGTCTTCCAGCGGCACCGCGGCTCCGTGGTGGGGGCCAGCATTGAGTACCACGGGTTCGTAAGATGCGCCCGCTTCTTCCAACTCGTGCTCGTTGATGAGGGCGATGTCTCCTGACCCATCGTAGAACACGGCAGCCCACTCTCCCCCTACGTACAGGTGGACCGGATTGTCGCCAGGCAGATCAATTCCCAGGCGGCTGACCTCTCGTTCCACCAAGTCCTCGTGGTCGCCATGCTCCTCCAGGTAGATGCCGCCGTCGATGGCATGGATATTGTTGGCGTCGCTTGACACGGCAATCGCGAACCTGCCGCTTTTCGTCGGATAAATGCGGCCGGCCCGGGAACCCAGGTCGAAGGCTCCGTCTTGAACGGTCTCGGTTTCAAGATCGATCACCGCCAGCGATCCCGTCTCACCATCACCGACCAGCAGCCGGCCAGCCAACTCCAATTCGTGCTCCTCCTCCTCGTGGTGGTCGCCTCCCGGGAAGGGCAATTCCACCAGTTCCTGGGGTTCCAAGCCTTCCGATGCGACCACTTGGACGGCCTCTCTTGAGGCTGCGTTTGCGATTAGGGCGTCGACCTGGCTCGCGAGGCCTGCGCCGTTGCTGACGATGAGGTCGGCCTGGGCGATACGCACGCTGTCGCGCGGCGTGCTCTGCCAGGTGTGAGCGTCGGCGCCAGCCTTCACCAGCGTATCGACGCTCACCAACTCCCCTCCGACCTGGCGCACCAGGTCGGCCAGCAACACGTTGCTAGCTACCACGTTGAGGGTCTCGTCCGGCGACGAGCTTTCGACGGCCGGAGGCGGCGCCGAGGTTGGCGCGGGATCCGCGGCCGCGACCTGCGGCGGCGAAGGTGTGGCGGACGGATCTGCGGAGGCAGGGACGCCCTGATCATCGCCCGCACAGGCCGTCAGCAGCAGCAGCACAACCGCCGCCACTGCGGCAATCATTGCCAGGCTCGTACGCGTCGGGAAAGTGTTGGCGCTGGGTGGGGATCGTCGAATCAGTGGGTTCATCGGTTTACTCCGTTAGCCTTGGTTTCAATTGCCTAGCCAATCAATACTATGTATCAATACAGGCTGTATATGATGCTTGGTATCACATGGTCGGATATAATGAGATGCGGTATCGATTACGCGTTCATAACGATACTTGGTATCAGTGACAGGGTCAAAAAAATTGTTTCGGCTCAGTCTCCGGCGCACTCAGCGCATCGACCGTACACTTCCAGCCAATGCCCGCTCATCCGGAACCCCGCTGCTGCAGCAGCCTCTCGCAGCATGTCCTCCACATCACACCCCTCCAGGTCCGCTGATGCTCCGCATACGGCGCACAGCAGGTGATGGTGGTGTCCCTGGTGGCTCAGTTGGTAGCGCAGCTCCCGGTCCTCCAGGAGCACCCGACACACCTGGTCCGTCTCCACCAGCAGGCGCAGCCCCCGGTACACCGTCGCTCGCCCCACGCAGGGCAAAGAGGCGCACAGATCCTCCGCCGTGAAGGGCCGGCCCTGCGCCGCGACCGCGCTGATGACCAGCCGCCTCGGCTCGGTGTCACGGTAACCCAAGTCGCTCAACTGGGCGACGATGTCGTCCACCACCGCGGCGCTTCGCGGCCGCGGGTGCTCGTGTCCTGAATGTCTCGGCGTAGTCAAAACCATAATGATACCGCGTATCGAATATTATCAACGTGTTTGGCTCATGTCAACATGTGAGCGCCGGTTCCTGGTACTGGGTTATTTCGATCGCCGGACAAACCGCGTTGCGGCGGCGACGGCAATGGCACGCCAGGGAGGTTCGGGGCGCGAGCGTGACATGGGATATTGAATTGCTCCAAGCACCGCCGACAACGTGGTTGCCGAAAGCTGATTGTCATGTCGCGTCGCTCCGGGAATAGCCCGAGGCAGCAGGCCACAAAATGGGCGCGTCGGCAACGAAACCGGCGACTTCGGCGGCTGGATTCCCGCGGACGTGGGAAAGACAGCCAAGGGGGATGCACCGGCTCGGGGCGGGTCGCGGCGACGAGATTGCCACGCTTCGCTCGCAATGACAGTTTGGTTGCTCGCAATGGCAGTCAGGCGGTTCGCATGACTGCTTGGAGTGGGGTCAGATGGCAAGGCGAGGCGGCGTCAGCGGATGGGGTGGTCCTCTGAAAGGGTGGGTGCACGTGGGCGGTGGGGCGTGGTTGGCTGGGGTTGTCGACGGGATTGCCACGTTGCGCTCGCAATGACATTTGACCGTACCGCTCGCGGTGTTATTTGCGTGGCTTGTGGTGACTATTGGGGTGACCGCGATTAGATCATGGCAGGTTGAATGGCCCGGCGTGAGCCCGGTCAACCTTGACGATGCCATCCTGGCGGGCGTATATTCTGCGCATCATCCCTGCGGGAGGCTGTTATGCCTATCTATGAGTACGCCTGCACTACCTGCGGCCACAAGTTCGAAAAATTGCAATCTATGTCTGCCACGGGCGCCGATTGCCCGCACTGCGAGCAGCCTGCGAAGCGCGCCATTTCAGTCTTCGCCGCTGTCAGCAAGGGCGACAGCTTCGCCGGCGACATGGCCGACCTGGGCGGTTCTCCGATGCCCTCTCCCATGGGCGGCGGAGGATGCGGCGGTTTCTGTGGCTGCGGTCATTGATCGACGCTGAAGCCAATGAATTGAGGGCGGGTTCAACACCCGCCCTCGTTTATTTGCGTTTTGGCGATTGGGGTTAGTCCGCCGCCATCGACAATCGCTGGATCTCCGCTGCGGCTTCGTCAGCCGTGTCCGCCCACGCAGCCCGCGCCTGGGCCAGCAGTTGCCGCGACGCGTCGGGGTTCCCCTGCACGGCCTCGGCTTCCAGCCGGCCCATCCAGTAGGTATCCCGCACCGACGAACGCCGGGACAGTCTTTCGTCCAGCATCCCCTTGGCATCGTCGTACCTGCCGGCCCGGATGTACGTTTCCAGCAGGGTGTCCTCGAACACCTCTCGCTGGGCGTGGCTCCCGCCGATACGCGCCAGCACGGGGTAGGTCGGACCCATCAGGTCCGCCGCCTCGTCGTAGTCTCCGGCAACGAACGCCGCCGCGCCGAGGGCGATGGGCAAGGTCATCTCGCGAGACAGGTCGTCGCCCTTCTCGCCCTGCGCCGTCAGCCGGTCCACCATCTTCTGCGTCGCTTCGGCGTCTCCGGCGCCGGCGAAAGCGAGGGCCGCATGGCAGTCGCGGAATGCCGCGCCGGGGCCGTCGGCAGCCGGCAGCGCCATGTCCCGCACCTCGTCCCAAGGCTTCGCCGGCTGCTCGCCCGAGTAGATCTGCAACCGCCACAACAATGACGCCGCGTCCTGCAGGTTCGACAGGTTGCGCGCCTGCACGCCGGGGCGGATGTGCGTTTCGTAGAGGTCCAGCGCCTGGCTGTACCGCCCCTGCGCCAGTTCGAACAGCGCGAGGTGCCATGAAAGGTGCGTGTTGTACGATGCCCGCCGGTCGAAACCATCGAGCCAGTCGCTCAGCCACCTTCCGCCGTTCGCCGCGTCACCCTGCTCGAAGTACGAGTGGGTCACCGAGTGAGACGCCACCGCGTTCTGAGGGTTTCCTTCCAGCGAACGGGTGGCCAGGTCCATGGCCTTTTCCGGCTGGTTGGTTTCATGATGAGCAAAGGCGTACTGCCCCAGGAACGCCCAATCGTCGCCGTTGGCGGGCGCCACCTTGCGCATCATCGCCATCAGGTGATTGGGGAAGTCGGGCACGCCGGCGCCGAAGCAGCCCAGCATGTACAGGCGCTGTCCCACCCGCAGGGCCAGAGTGTCCGTGGGGAATTCGTCCAGGTGCTCGTGCACCAGCCCGATGGCCTCCATGCCCTTTCCATGGGTGAAGCAGTGCACGATCCTGGCGACCTGCCGTTCTTCCTGGGAGCAACCCGCGGACAGCTCCACCGCCTTCGTCGCCGCCTCCCGCGCTGCCGGCACGTTCATCTGCAGATGCAGGACGTAAGCCAGGGCTACGTGGGCCATGGCGAAGCCTTCGTCGGCTTCGATCGCCTCCTGAAGCTTGGCGTCCGGGCCGTAGTTCTGCGACAGAACCAGGTCCAGCCCTTCCTGGTACCGGTCAGCCGCGGCCGGCGAGTTGGTCGTGATCGTCAACCCGTTTCGGCTCTTCAACATCGCACACATTATTCGCCCTCCTAATCAGGATTATTGGCGCCCAGATTACCACAGCCGGCACGATTATACCGCCCCCTGTTCTTGCAGGTCGGCCAGCTCCTCGCGCGTCAGTCCGCCGAGGGTGCAAAGGATTTCCGCGTTGTGCTCGCCGAGTTTTGGCGGGGCGCTCACATCCGAAGCCCGGCACGCCGTCAGTTGTATCGGCGTCGCCAGCGACCGGAACGACCCGCCCAGCGTATCCCCTGCGTCCACATACATCCCCCGCGCCTCCAGTTGTGGGCAGTTGGCGAGATCGGCCACGCTCTGCGCGACGCCCATGGAGAACCCCAACTCCGTGAAACGCCCGGCAACCTCCCACTTCGGTCGTTGCGAAGACCACTCCTCGATGGCGGGCACCATCTCGTCAAACACGAAATCAGCATCTGGAAACTGCTGGAGGTATCGCTCGTCGCCCGCCGGCAAATCGGTCCTGCCGATCAAATCCCACAGACCCGCCAGCCGTTGCGGACTCCGCACACCGGCCATCACGACGTACCCGTCCGATGCGCGCAACGCGAGTCCCGGATTCAGCGCCGCCTGTCGAGTCCGTCCCGGAGCGTTGCCCGTGGCTTGGTAGGCGTTCATGTTGCTGATCACGTGGGACGCCATGCACTCGTACATCGCCACGTCCACGTGCTGGCCGACACCGGATTGCCGGCGCGTTTCCAGGGCCAGGACAATGCCCAAGGCCGCCCAGACGCCTGGAACCGAGTCGCCCATGTTGTCGCCCACCGCCTGAGGCGTCCCGCCCGGTTCGCCGGTGAGGTCCATCCACCCCGCCATCGCCTGTATCGCCAGGTTGTTAGCCGGCCAGTCCGAGTACGGGCCGCGGGCGTCGGGTCCGTCGCCGTAGCCGGTGATCTCCGCATAGATCAGGCGCGGGTTGATCTCCGTTAGCCGTTCGTATCCTAGGCCCAGCCGGCGGAATGCCCCGGGGCCCCAGTTGTCCAGCAGCACGTCCGAGTTAGCCACCAGGCTTTCGAATGCGGATTTGCAGGTCGCGTTACGCAGGTCCAGCGTCACCGACTTCTTGTTCCGATTGATCCCGAGGAAGCGGCTGCTGATTTGCCCGGTATCGGGATCCCCGATGAACGGTCCGCGGCCTCGAGCCAGGTCTCCCGTCCGCGGCCGCTCGATCTTGATAACCTCCGCCCCCATGTCCGCCAGTATCTGCGAGCAGAACGGCCCCGCCACAATGTGCGTTGCATCCAGCACCCGGATACCTTCCAGTGGCAGGGGGAGTCCGGCAGGGTTGTTGAACGGTACATTCGCGTCAACTGTCATGAATTTGTCTCGCTTTTCGTAATCAGGAGTCCTGAAGTGCGTGATAATGATTTCGTCTCTCGCCGGCCTTGCGGCAACCGATATGCCAGAGCGTTTGCAAACACCCTTCACACAGACAAGTGTGCTACTATTGTGGTGCAGACCAGATCAGGGGGGTGTCGCTGACATGGCAACAAGTTACCACTATCCGAGCGAACTGTTCGAGTTACTCGTTGACGCGATACCGCGCTTGATCAGGACTAAGCAAGGCGTATTGCAATTGTTTTGGAGTGCCGGGGTGAACCGCTCCGTGACCGATGACCTCGGAACTCAATTACGAGCTGATCGCGATAGTGTCAGCAAATTCCATATCGTCAGAACTTTGCTAACGCGGCTGAACGAAGCCGGCGACGGTTGCATCCGTGAACGTCGAGAACTGCTGAAACGAGTTTGCGAATTTGAGGCCTTTTCGACTTGTTGGCCCGAGGACCAGTTGACGGCCAAAGGGCTAGTCGCGGAAATTCGTGACCTTGTGGAGAAGCACGATTTTTTCAGGAAGCTCCAACAAAAGCGTGAGACAGAGCTTCGTGAGCACAGGGAAAAGGAGCGTGAAAAATCCGACAATCTTCGCAACCGAAAGGCGGAATTGGAGAGCATACGCCAGGAGTTTTACAGCCTATTCGCATTATCTGATGCTCAAAAAAGAGGCAAAAAATTGGAAGGCGTAATGGGTCGTTTTTTTGCGGCTCATGACATGCTAGTTCGTGAACCGTTTGCATTAGTGGACCCTTTATCCCACACGATCGTAGAGCAGGTTGATGGAGTCGTCGAGTTGGACAGCCATCTGTATTTGGTGGAGATGAAATGGTTGAAGGACCGTGTGGACGTGGTAGATGTTACGCGACATATTAATCGTGTGTACACCCGTCCTGATTGCAGGGGACTGTTCATTTCCCACAGCGGATATACGGCTGCGGCGGTGAATGCGTGCAAAGAAACTCTTAAGGACACCCCTATCATTCTTAGCACGTTGCAAGAGTTCGTAAAACTGATGGAACGTGAAGGGGACGCGCAAGAATTCTTGAGGGGAAAGACCCGCAGATTGTTCCTTGACAAGAACCCTTTCGTAGAAATGCTAGATTGAGTGGTGAAGGAGTCGATCGCAGGGATCATTCACCGTAACGCGTGGTACGGATCTAGTTTTATCACACCCACTCCGCCAAAGACCGCAGCGCTGCCCGCGCACCCTGACGCATCGGCTGGAAGTGGCTGAAGCAAATCGTCTCAAAGTCCAGCTCGGCCAGCTTTCGGACCGACTCCTTCGCCGCCTCCATGTCGTTGGAGAACCACCGCGACGGCAGTGTCAAACGGTCGTGGTACCGCTGCACCGCGTCGCCCACGATGAGCACGCCCTCCTCGGGAAAAAGCAGGCTGATGCTACCCGGCGTGTGCCCCGGCGTGTGCACTACTCTGGCGCCACCCAACAGCGGCAGCACGTCCCCTTCGTTCAGAGCGCTTGCCACCGGCACGTGAGATGGCGTCATCCAGGTCATCAGTGGCCACATGAACGGACGGAGCCAACGGGGCGTTACAGGGTTGGGTATCTTCTTCCCCGCCTCCCCCGCCAGGTACGGTGCCTCCAACTGGTGCGCGGCCAACGGTGCCCCCGTAGCTTCTTGCAGCCCTGCCATCCCGCCCACGTGGTCCGGGTGATAGTGCGTGGAAATCAGCTGTCGCACCGATCCCGGGGCGTAGCCCAGCCTCCCCAGGTATTCCAAGACCCGTCGGTGGTGGTAGAGCCGCCAGCCCGCGTCAATGATGGTTACCGCCTCTTTGCCGGTTTCGGGATCCGGGGTGAACACCAAGAAGGCGCTGGTGGTCAACAGGCCTCGCTGGTGGAGGCCCGGTATGACCTCTCCGACCCGCGCGCGGGGGCCCGGTATGCTTGGCCTTCGGTAGATCCTGACCTTGCTCATGGCGCAATTGTGTTACGAGGAGGCGGCCTTAGCCGGATGCCGCCGAGGTCGCCGACTATCGCAGGTCGATGACCCGCCGAGCCTTGAACTGCGTCCGTTCGAATTCGCCCTCGGGCCTGAGCTCGACGGAGACGCCGACGCCCAGTGCTCGCCGTAGGGTATCCCGCACGCGATCACGCAGGGCCTCCAATCCCTCGGGACCGCCCTCACCCGCAGATGCCCAAAGGCCGGCGGACACCTCGGTCTGCACCGTCAATTGGTCCAGGTAGCCGCGTTCCCGCGCCACCACCAGCCGGAATTCCCCGCCGAACTCGTCCAACCCGCGCAGCACATCTTCCACGCGTGAGGGGAACACGTTCTGACCTCGGATAATCAGCATGTCGTCCGCCCGGCCATAGATCCCCTGGGTAAGGGTCGGATAGGTTCGCCCGCACGGGCAGTCCGCCATCTCCCAGCGGGCGATGTCCCCCGACCAGTACCGGATCATCGGCTGCGACTCCCGCTCCAAATGCGTGTACACCGGCACTCCCTCGCCGCCCATTACAACCGGCTCGCTGGTTTCGGGATCCACGAGCTGCGTATACACGATGTCCTGCCACAGGTGCATCCCGCGCGCCAAGCGCCGGCACCCGCCGTTGGTCATCCACGGCGTCATCTCGGCCATGCTGCCCTGGTCCACCACGTAGCAACCGAAAGCATCCTCAATCGCCTGCCGCGTCGCCGGTACGCTGGCCCCCGGCTCCCCGCTGAAGAACATCAGGCGGAACCCAAAGTCCGTACGCGGATCGACGCCCATCTCCCGGGCCGTCTCAGCGAGATACAGCGCGTATGACGGTGTGGCGTAAAGCGCCGCCGGCCGCACCATCTGCGCCCATTCCACGGCTCGCTCTGTCTGACCGGGCGCTCCCGCCCCGAAGGGGAAGCACGTCGCGCCCAGCCGTTCCGCGCCTACCAATGCTCCCCAGCTGCCCACGTACAGGCTGAACACCGCCGCCACCATCACCGTATCGGTTGGCCGCACTCCTGCCGCCCATAGGATACGCGCGTGCGCCTCGCCAATCCGCTCCCAGTCGCCCTTGCTGATGCCAAACACCGTCGGCCGTCCCGTGGTTCCCGATGTCCCATGGATACGGTGAATGTCATTTTGAGCTACGCACAGGAACCTGCCGTACGGCGGATATGCTTCCTGCTCGACCCGCACCTCTTCCTTGGTCAGGATGGGCAGGCGGGCAAACTCCTCGAGGCTCTGGATGTGCGCGGGGTCAACCGGGGCGTCCCGCCAGAACTCGCGGTAGAACCCGGATCGTTCCCAGGCGTAGCGCACCTGGCCCTGGAGCTTCTGCAGGATCAACCCGTCCCGCTCTGCCGGGTCCATTGTTTCCAGCCGAGCGTCCCAGTGCTCGGCGTCTGGACCGGGGACGTACTCAGAGTCGTATTGTGGAGGCCAGGACATCATCATTCACCTGACGACAGTGCGGAATGGATGAATTCCACCATCTCCCCCGTGAAAGTCCCCACCGGGAACACGCCGTCCACTCCCATCTCTCGCAGCGGTTGTACGTCGCCGTCGGGTATCGTCCCCCCGACCAGCAGCATTACGTTGTCCTCGGTAGAGCTTCCGCGCAGCCCGTGCCGCTCCAGCGCGTCAACCATTCTCGGCATCAGCCGCAGGTGCGCTCCTGACAGGATGCTGATACCGACTACGTCCACGTCCTCTTGCGCTGCCGCCGCCGCAACCTGGTCCACCGTAACGCGCATGCCGAGGTAAACGACCTCCATCCCAGCGTCCCGCAGAGCTCGCGCGATCACCTTCACCCCGCGGTCGTGCCCGTCCAGGCCGAGCTTGGCCAGCAAAACTCGCGGCGGATTGGTTGGTCCATCCCCAAACGCCGACGCCATACGTCACCTACCTTCCATCGAAATACTGGCATCGTCCCCGAGCACTCGCAGGACGACTCCGGCTACGATCAAAACGGCAAAGCCAATCGTGAGCGCTGCCTGCGGACCTTCAGCGGTTCCCAGGCTGATGATTACGCTGGCAATCAGGATAGCGGCTATTCCCAGGCACATCGTACCCAGATCGCCGAGCATCTTTCTCATCGGCGCAATTTCACGGCGATGATCGCCGTAATAAATCCCAAGGACAACCCTGCGCCGCCGTACGCCAATGGCAACAACTCATCGACGATGTACCGGTCGGCGCTGAATGCGCTGAAACCCAACCAGTTTCCGGCCAGCATCACCCAGCTAGACCCAAAAAAAGCGGTCAACCATACTGTGACGAAAATTGCCAGTGGATTGTTCATAAGGTGCGTCTCTGATGTCGCAACCACCGTTCCGTACGGACAATATACCGCACATCCATCCCACCCGCCTAAAACACCCCCGGGTCCACGTACTCTCCCCATTCTTCTCGCAGCGCGCCCATGATTTCTCCCTCCGTTACGCCGGTTCCCACTGCGGTCAGGATTGACGGCATCAGGTTACCGTCTGCTTTCGCGGTTTTGACGATGTCCCGCAGGCTCGTCGACGCGTCGGCCTCGCTGCGACCCTGGCGGACGGTGGTGAGCCGTTGGATTTGGCGTTCTTCCTCGGCATAGTCGAACTCGAACAGCTCCAGACCGCCCGTGTTGTTGGCGTCCCCACTGTATTCGTCGTTCACTCCGACGATGGTGTAGTCCCCCGACTCCACCCGTTGCTGGTAACGATAGGATGCCTGCGCGATCTCGCTCTCGATGTACCCGCTGCCGATGGCCTCCAGCATCCCGTCGAGCATGCTCCCGTTCCCCATGCCGTCGATGCGCTCGATGTATGCCATTGCCGCCCCTTCCAGCTCGTTGGTCAGCGTCTCCAGGTAGGCCGACCCGCCCAGAGGGTCGGGCGTCGCCGCCACGCCCGACTCGTGCGCGAGTATCATCTGCGTTGCCAGCGAGATGCGCATCGCCTCTTCGGACGGTATGTCGTAAGCCTCGTCGTATCCGCTGACGTGCAGCGACTGGGTGCCGCCAAGCACGGCGGCCAGCGCCTGCAGGCCGCCCCGCAGGATGTTGTTGAGCGGGTCCTGGCGCACCAGCGTCGATCCCAGCGTTTGGGTGTGGAACCGCATTCGCATCGACTCCGCTCGGGTCGCGCCGTAGCGGTCCCGCATCAGCCGCGCCCACATCCGTCGCGCCGCCCGGAACTTGGCGATTTCCTCAAAGAAGTCGTTATGCACCCCAAAGAAATGCGACAGCCGCGATGCGAACGCATCCACCGGCAATCCCCGCCGCATCGCCGACTCCACGTATGCCATTCCCTGCGCCACGGTGAACGCGAGCTCCTGCACCGCGTCGGAGCCTGCCTCGCGGGTGTGGTAGCCGCTGATCGAAATTGTGTACCAGTTGGGCACGTGTTTGGTGCAGAACTCCACCACGTCTGTGGTCAACCGCAACGCCGGCCCTGGCGGCAACGCAAAGGTCTTCTGTCCGTGAAACTCCTTCAGCGAGTCGTTCTGCACCGTCCCACGCAGCGCTGCCCAGGGCGTTCCCTGTCGCTCCGCGTTGTGCAGGAACATCGCGAGGAGGACGATGGCCGGGTGGTTGATGGTCAGCGACACGCTGGCCTGCTCCAGCGGTATTCCGTCGAACAGCTCCCCCATATCGGCGGCCGTATCGATGGCCACGCCCAGCCGACCCACCTCGCCCTCGGCTAGCTCGTGGTCCGAGTCGTATCCGGTCAGCGTGGGATGGTCGAAGTCCGTGCTCAGCCCGGTCTGCCCGTGGGCTAGCAGGAACCGGTACCGCTCGTTGGTCGCCTGGGCCGTCCCGAACCCGGCGATCTGCCGCCGCGTCCACAGCCGGCCGCGGTACATCGTGGGGTACGCGCCGCGGGTGAAGGGGAACTCGCCCGGGTTGCCGAGTGCCTGCGCCGCGTCGAACCCGCCGGCGGCCAATCCGGCCGGAGTATAGAGCGGGTCGACGGGGAGGCCGGAGAGGGTGCGGGGGTTGTGGTCGTTGCTGTTAGAACTCATGGATCACACGCTTCCAATTCAGGTTTTGTGGTTGTCGGTGTCTGTGACCTCGAGCGCAGCACGAGAATGTGGCTGGGATGCACCGGGGCTGACCATGCGACACAACTTCCCCCGACGGTCATCCGAAGGGAAACGGTTCGCGCTCGATGATTGCGATGTTGTCGGGCAAGTTTGCCATCCACCGGCGGATGGCGGCCTCGTCCTCAGCCCCGATACCCCGCCGCCCGATATAGTCGGCAAGAGCCCGCTCCAATTCCGGTTTCGTGACCGGCGTCACAACGTGTGGAGGCAGCGTGTCGGCGCAAATCCCGTTGACCTCCCTGCTGTGGGTGAAGCCAAACACTGCATCTTCATTGTCGCGCGGAGGCCACAGGTGATCGTAACTGATCACATCGACCAAGGCCCACGTCACGTCTCGCTGCGTCATGCGTTTTCCCCCATCAGACCAGTCGCCATCTGCGATTTTCCAGCACAATCAGGCCATCCCGCTTCAACTGCTGTTGGGCGTTGCGTACGTCGTGCTTCAATCTCTTGCCGAACGACTGCCCGTTTATCACCCTATCCACCTCGTCGTCGCAAAGCTCTGGTTTGAGATCTCGGACCAACGGGTTGATTTCACTGGTCGGCAGCGGTCCTTGCACACGCAACACATACTTGACCGCGTCTGCCAATTGAGCAGTGATCGAACGTTTCGGGTTAATCGCGAACTCTTCGCCCGCAGTCCGGAGTTGAACTAATCGCTCGTCGATTCGGTTGACGATAGCTTGATATTTAGTCCCTGCAACGCCCGGCGCAAATTGGTTAGCGAAGTTTTGCTGTTCTTGGGCCCGTCGTACCAACATACCCAGGTCAGTCAGGTCATCGCATGGCACCAAGACGCCCAGATTTCCGTACTCCGTCAAGTTGTCGACTATGTCCTTGACGGCTGGCGGTGCGGTGATGGCAAGCCCCAGTTCGTGATTGCGGTAGAGACCTCCGTTGGTAAGGTTGGACGAGGTGACAATCGCGAGGCGTTCATCAGCGACGTAGGCTTTCGCGTGCAGGTAACGCAAATGTCTGACCACCGTGTTTGGTACGCGTTCGCATAGCCATGCCAACGCTCCAACGTCCAACGAACCGCTGATTGCATTGTTCGCTGCCAGATTGGTCAGCAAGTTCAGACGCACTGACCGCCGCCTTATGCCCAACTTCGCTACCAATCGTTCAACCGGCGCGCGAGTGATGAACGGAGCCGCGATGATCGCGGAGTTCCGAATCGATCCGGCGAACTGGTCAAACGTGGCGGCCCACGGTGATCTGATGCTCTGCATACGACGTCCCTCGGCCATCATTTCAGGTGTATTATTGAGCTAACGAAATACGTTTCGCAAGCTGCGAGCGTCGTGTTTGGGGACGGTGTTCCATCCCAACAGCGCTCTACCGCGAGCAATAGAAAAACGGCTGCGGCACCTGAAAATGGCGCCGCAGCCGTTCAGCGATTGCCGAGACGTTTCATTCTGGCACAGCGGCGGACGCCGGCTCCGCCGGGGTTTTGACCAAGTCTTCAATGGGCATGCCCGAGTGTTCATGCAAAACCTGGGCGACTTCCGCGGTGATCGCCGTTTGGCCCGAGATCATCGCGTCCAGCCGGTCGCTTCCCCCGGCCAGGGCCTCCATACGTTCTTGAGACACCATCAGCTGGTCAATCAAAAATTCGATCAGTGAGCTGGGCTCCGGGTCTGCCATGGGATAGCGCTCTGCTTCGTAGATCTCTACCAGGCCGGACAGTCGGTCGAGTTCCTCTCCTTCGGGAGTATTCAGTTCCGCATCGAGCAGCTCGGAAATCCGCGCCAGCGCCGCATCATATTCGGCTTCATTCTGGACTCGGGTAATCTCTGACATGGTTACACCCCTGCGGCGTCGATAGCGTCGTATTCCGCGTGCGTGCCAATGAACCGGATATAGACCACTCGGTAAGGGTAATTTACCTATACCACCAGCCGGTACGTGTTGCCTTTGATGTTGAACACCGCCCGGTTCCCGGCAATAATGCTGGCGAGAGGATACAGTTCACGGATTTGTTGCGGCGCCTCCCAAATTGCCTTTACAGCCGCCTTATACCAGCCAAGCAACGGCTGGCGTGCATCGGGATGCCGCTCCCAGAACTCGCGCAATGTTCTTTTGGCGACAATCCGCATGGCGTTCCCCGGTTACAGGCCATTATAGCGAATACCGTTGATCGCTGTGCTGCCCGCCTGTGGCGACGCGGAGCCGATGATAGAATGAATTTGTAAAGACCCCTTGCTCCCACCTGCCGGAGAGAAGGTAATGAACACTCTCAAAACGTTCTTCCTCCTCATGATTCTTACCGGGCTCCTGCTGCTCATTGGCGGCGCCATCGGTGGTGAGATGGGTATCATCATCGCCCTGGTATTCGCCTTGGCGTTGAACTTCGGCGCCTATTGGTTCAGCGACAAGATCGCCCTGAGCATGGCCCACGCCCGGCCGATCACCGCTGACGATGACCCCCAGCTTTACCAACTCGTGGCCGAGCAGGCCCGTCTGGCGAACATGCCCATGCCGAAGGTGTACGAGATCGACGAGCCTTCACCCAACGCTTTCGCCACCGGACGCAACCCCCAGAATGCCACCGTCGCCGTGACCAGCGGCATCCGCCGTATCCTGACCCGGGAGGAACTAGCCGGCGTCATGGCTCACGAGATGGCCCACGTGGGCAACCGGGACACACTGATAATGACCGTTGTGGCCACCATTGCCGGCGCCATCACCATGCTGGCTTTCATGGCCCAGATCGCCGCGATATTCGGCAGCTTCGGCGGCCACGGGGACGACGACGAAGGCGGCGGCAACATCATCACGCTGCTCATCCTCGCGATCATCATGCCCATCGCCGCGACCATCATTCGCATGGCCATTTCCCGCGCCCGCGAGTTCCAGGCCGACCAGACCGGCGCCCACAACTGCGGCAATCCCGAGGCGCTGGCCCGCGCTTTGGAAAAGCTCGAAATGGGCAGTGAAATTCGTCCCATGAAGGTGAACGAGGCAGCCTCCCACCTGTTCATCGTCAATCCCCTCAGCGGGCGTTCGATGGCCCGCATGTTCTCCACGCATCCGCCCGTCGAGGAGCGCGTTCGCCGGCTGCGCGATATGACCGTGCGGCCCGATTCTGGTTCCGTCGACCGCCCCAACTACGACATGCCGGACAGCAGCGACCGCCCCAACTTCTGACACGATAGCTCCTTCTGGTTGGCCGGCTGGTTACCGCTTGGCGCATTCGGCGGAGACCTGATCTCCGGCGCGGCGATCCGGCTCGGTTGTGCTATCATGCGGCCAGCGGCGCATTGCCGTCCGTTTGGCACCCCACGTTACGCTTTTAGCGCAGTTGAGGAGGTTATCATGGCCGGAAATTACACTATCAGTGTCGGCACCGTGGGCGGCGGTCTCTCCGTCAGCCCCGACGGCGGTGAGACCTGGAACCGCATCCGCAATCCCCTGCCCACCGAGTGCAATATCCGCGCGCTGGCTGTCGACCCCAGCAACCGGCATCGCATCTATGCTGGAACAGACAGCGGCCTGTACCGCTCCGATGACAACGGCTTCACCTGGGATTACCTCGAGTCTCCCATGGATGACCTGCAGATTTGGTCCGTCGGCGTAGACCCTGACGACTCCGACACGGTCTTCGTGGGTACCCGGCCCAACGCCTTCCGCTCCCGCGACGGCGGCCAGACCTGGGAGTCCCTGGACCTCGGCGTACGTATGCCCTGCCCTATCGGGATCCCGCGGACTACCAACATCATCGTGGACCCTCGAGACACCCGCACCGTTTGGGCCGGCATTGAGGTGGACGGCGTGTATCGCAGTCTGGACGGCGGCGACAACTGGACCCGTCTTCCCGACCTGGGTCCCGACCCGTTCCACGGTGACATCCACGGCATGGCCCTCAAGCCGGGCCCCGACTCCGCCATCTACTGCACGACTCCCTTTGGGATTTCCACCAGCAACGACGAGGGCGAGAGCTGGGAGCTGCACGAGTTCCCGCGCTTCCACGCTGAGGACACTCGCTCCTATTGCCGTGGCATGGTCATCCATCCCGACAACCCCAGCGTCATGTTCGTCGGCAACGGCGACACCATACCGGGCGTCACCGGCGCGATCCGCCGCACCCGCGACGCCGGCTCGTCCTGGGATGCTCCGCAGCTGTCCACGACGCCCAACTCTGTGGTGTACTGGTTTGCCGCCAACCGCCATGTGTCCGACATCATGGTTGCCGCCAGTATCTACGGCTACGTCTATGTCAGCAGTGACGGTGGCGACAACTGGGACAAGCTTCAGAAGGAGTTCGGCGAAATCCGCTCCCTGGCCCTGACACCCAACGAGTAGACGAACCTATTCTCGCCGAATTACGGGGCCCTTCTCCTGCCGGGGAAGGGCCCCGTTGATGCTACAATTCCGCCTGCCGGCGCGACCGGGCGTGCGACCGGGCAGGCGAACCTCCGACGGCTTCCTGTCAGTTCGGTTTCGATCCCCCGCTGGCCTCCGGGCCGTTCCAGGACAACCCGACAATCGTCCGCGGCCATAACTTTGCATCCAGGGAGCTCATCGATGCCTACTTTCGATTCCGACGGCGTTCAGATCTTTTACCAGTCCACCGGCGAGGGGTTCCCGTTGATCTGGAGCCACGAGTTTGCCGGTTCCTACGAGAGTTGGGAACAGCAGGTGCGCCATTTCAGCCACCGTTACCGTGTGATCACCTACAACGACCGTGGCTATCCTCCGTCGGACGTTCCCAACAATCCCGAGGCCTATTCCCAGGACATCACCATCGAGGATCTGCGACGGCTCATGGACCACCTGGGTCTCGATCAGGCCTACATCGGCGGCCTGTCCATGGGCGGCAACGTTGCCCTGAATTTCGCACTGCGCTACCCCGAGCGGTGCCGCGCCATCATCGTTGCGTCGGCGGGCTCCGGCACCACGCACAACGAGGCCTTTCGCTCCGGCGGGGAGGCGATGGCCGCCCGACTTCTCGCCGAGGGCACTCCCCCGGTCATGAAAGACTACGGCAGCGGGCCCACGCGGGTGCAGTTGCAGCGCAAGGATCCGCGGGGATACGAAGAATTCATGCGCCTGCTGTTCGGGCACAACGCGCGCGGCTCGGCCTACACCTTCCGCGGTGTCCAGTTGCGCCGGCTAACCATGGACCAGTTGGTGCCCCAGATGAACCAGCTCCGGGTGCCCACCCTCATCATGATCGGCGACGAGGACGACCCGTGCGTCGAACCTTCAATAATGATGAAACGCGCCATTCCCCACAGCGGATTGGCTGTTTTGCCGCAGTGCGGCCATGCCATCAACTTGGAAGAGCCGGCGTTGTTCAATCAACTGGTCGCCGATTTCCTCACCGCCGTCGAGGCTGGCAAATGGGCTGCCCATCCGCTGGGTGATACGCCCTACAGCACCGGATCGCGGTAGCTGTTCCAGTCGGGTGGCGCCGGAGCCTTTGGCGGCCGCGACGGCTCAACCGAAATCCGACGTGTGGCTCCCGCGGGTGGTCGAGGCTAAAACTCCACGGGACGCAGGTAGCTCATATCCTGCCGACGTTCCAGGTAGCCGGCCCGGGTTTCGTGACCGTGGGAGAACACCAGGAGGTGCCCCTGACGCTCAGCCTCCGCCAGGACGATGCGCTTCTGATCCAGAGTGGTTTCGGGCTCGTAGTCGAAGGATGAGATTATGGTCAAGCCCAGGTGATGCGGAGTTGGGACCAGGTCCCCGAGGTACACCACGCGCTCGCCTCCGTAGGTGAACACCGCAATCTGGTGTCCCAGGCAGTGGCCATGGGTGACGAGCAAGTTAAAGCCGGGAAACAGTTCGGTGTCCCCATCCAGCAGTTCCAACTGCCCCCGGTCCGCTATCGGAGAGAAATCCTCCACCCGGAATGCCTCGGTGTTGCGCAGCGAGGGGTTGTGCGCGTCTTCCCAGCTTGCCCGCTGAACGTAATAGGTCGCTTTGGGGAAGGAGGGCACCATGTCACCCAGGCGGTCCATGCGGGTCGAGCCGCCGGCGTGGCTGAAGTGCAAGTGGGAGAGGACCACCGCATCAATGTCTCGCGGACCCAAACCCAGACCTTTGAGGCTACGCATCAACCGGCTGGGGACCAGGCCGTACATTTCCTTGTCGCGAAAGTTATCCTTGGGGCCCACGCCGGTATCCACGATGATCTTCTTGCCAGCGCACTCCACCAGCATACAATTCAGACCCATTGTGACCCGATTTTTGCGGTCCGTCGATACCAGGTTTTCCCACATCATCTTGGGTACCGACCCGAAACTGGACCCCCCGTCCACCTTGAATACTCCGTCGCTGATGATTTTTGCAGCGCTTACGGTCATATCTCAATCGCTCCTAAACAACTGTATTGGTATCGCTGCCCGTTCCCACGTCACCGCGTCCACCCGTCCACCCGTTCGTAATTCTCCGCAAGGAAAATGGGATAGGCTATCTGTAGGCCTTATGCGGCCATTCCACCAGTCAATCCGACTGTGCCTATCGTCGGTGCTATGGGGACTACTTTACAACCCCGGGCGGAATTGGTGTCAACCCAAAAAAGCGCATAATTTTGATTGATTTTCGAAATTGTACCAAAGGCACGCGAGTCCCAGAGCCGGTGGCGACGTTCCGATCTGCGACGGCATGTTGTACCCGGCGCGGCTGAAACCGCTCCCAACTTCAATCCCAATGCACGTATGAGTCAGGGTCCGTAGCCGATTGCCTTCTGAACCGCAGGGCCCGCAATTGCCCGTGAACGCATCGACCCGACCCCCAGACTCGCCGACGCTGCGCCGTAGGGTGTCCAATTTGCTCGATCCCCAGGCAGGGCGACGAGCCTGGGGAGTGGGCCTGACCCGGCCAGAAAGGCTCATTCCTGGTGGAAGCCGATCTGGTGGCGGTAATTGTCATTAACTCGACCTCCCCCTGATTCTCTGGACGGTTCCTCGCTTCCGCGCCGAGCATGACGTCTGGTTCCACATCGTCGAGTACATCACCGTGGCCGTCTTCCCGGTGGGATGCGCCATGAGACTATGGTCCGCACCGGAAGACGACCGGACCGGACCGGCTTGGCGTCAGAGATGGCGATAAGTCAGTTCGCCGGTCGCCCTCATCGACGCCGCAGCCCTGGCGCCTTCGGCCGTGGCGGCCGGCCGGCTCCTGACTACCGGAGGTGGACCCAACCTGTCCTTTCTCCCGGCGGTGCGCCTCCTGACCCGGGCGGTGAAGTTGGCCCGGTATTTCCCCGGAGGCCGTCTGATTGCCGTGGTGGTGCGCCAAAAGGCGAGCCAACTGCTCGCGGCGGCGGGGGACCGCTGCTGTTACTCCTGATCGCCGCCGCTTTGATGTACTTCGCCGAAACGAACGCTCAGCCGGAAAACTCTCCAGCATCCCGGCGGCGATGTGGTGGAGCGTGGTGACCCTCACCACCGTAGGATACGGAGATACAGTACCCGTTACCCCGGCGGGCCGGGTCCTGGCTGCCGTGATCGCAGTCCCGGGAATCGGCTTGTTCGCGCTCCCGGCAGGGATCCTCAGCGCCGGGCTCCTGGAGGCCAATATCAACAGCCAGGCAACGCCGGGTAGTGGAACGCCGACTGCCGACCGGCCGTTTTGCCCCCACTGCGGCCAGCCCATGCCGGAGGCGGTTCCGGATTAGGCGGCCGATAACTTTTCCGCGGCGGCTCCGAGCCTTCGCAGCACCCGTTCCTGTCCCATCACTTCCATCATTTCGAACAGCGGCGGCGTTGCCGTGCGCCCGGTTATCGCTGTCCGCAGAGCGCCGAAGAACTGCCGGCCGGACAACCCGAGTTCCTCACCGGTCGCCCTCAGAATATGTTCAAGGTTTTCGTGATCAAATTCGATGGCCGGCACTGACGCGAGGTCGGACTCGGCCCGCACCATAGCGGCGTGTGTGCCCACTGAGTCCATGCCTCTTTGGATCAGGCTGGCCGGGTCGTAGTCCAACGTTTCTTCGAAGAAGTAGGCCAGTATGTCCGGAGCTTCCGACAGGGTCTTGATACGTTCCTGAACCAGCGGGACGATCCGCTGCAGGTAATCGGAGTCGATGGGCAATAGCGCCGCGCGATACTCCCGGTCCAAGAACGGGAGTATGCGATCAGCCAGGTCGCCATTTTCCGTTTGACGAATGTAAACGCCATTCATCCACTGAAGCTTGTCCAGGTCGAAGATCGCCGCCGGCTTGCCCACGCGCTCCAGCGTGAAGTTGTCCCGTATGGTGTCCGTGGTCATCACCTCGGTCTCGCCGTCCAGGGACCACCCGAGAAGGGCCATGAAGTTGATCAACGCCTCCGGTAAGAACCCGTCATCCCGGTATTCCATGAGGGAGGTGGCTCCATGCCTTTTCGACAGCTTCGCCCGGTCCGAGCCCAGGATCATTGGCAGGTGTCCGAAGGTTGGCATCTCCAATCCCAACGCGCGGTACAGCTGCACGTGGCGAGGGGTGCTGGGGAGCCACTCTTCCGCCCGCAGAACGTGGGAGATCTCCATCGCGTGGTCATCCACCACCACCGCCATGTGGTACGTCGGAAATCCGTCCGATTTGACCAGGACGAAATCGTCGGTCAGGTCGTTCTGCCATTCCACGTGCCCGCGGATCGAGTCTTCCACGGAGGTTACGCCGGACTGGGGCATGGCGAAGCGGAGTACGGAGGGGGTTCCCTCCTCGTCTTTGGCCTGCCTCTCGTCGTCCGACAGGTACCGGCAATGGCTGTCGTAACCCTGACGTTGTTTGTTGCGGGCCTGCTCCTTGCGCAGTTCCGCGACCCGTTCCGCGGGACAGTAGCAGCGGTACGCGTTGCCCGACGCAATCAGCCGTTCGGATGCTTCGTGATAACGCGCGAGCCGCTCGGACTGAAAATACGGCCCGTAGGGACCGCCGACGCGCGGGCCCTCGTCCCAGTCAATGCCGAGCCATTCCAGGCCGTCGAGGATGTGGTCCACCGCGCCTTCGGTGATCCTGCCCTGGTCGGTATCCTCCACCCGCACGACGAATTGCCCGCCGTTCCGGCGCGCAAACAGCCAGTTGAACATGGCGGTGCGGATGTTGCCGATATGCGGGTTGCCGGTGGGGCTGGGCGCGTAACGAACGCGTACGGGCACGGACACGGCGGTTGGCCTCCTCGTATCACCGTCCCAGACGGTTTAGCGGCATCCGGGATGGATCGGTAGTGTCAATTGTGGGGGCGGCAACTATGCGGGCAAACGCACGCCGGCATCGTGAGGATTACCTGTCCCGCTGGCTGATGCGGGCCCAAGTGTCGCGCAGCGTCGTGGTGCGGTTGAATACCGGAGCCTCCGGTTGCGTGTCCGTGTCAGCACAGAAGTACCCCAAACGCTCGAATTGGAAACGATCTCCGGCCTGTGCCTTCGCCAGCGCGGGTTCTCCCTTGGCGATTACCTTTTCCAGCGAGTCCCGATCGATCAGATCCAGAAAATCGGTTTCGCTTCCAGCGGGATCGGACTCCGTAAACAGGTTGTCATAAAGACGAATCTCAATCGGTATGGCGTCGGCCGCCGATACCCAATGAATGGTGCCTCGAACTCGCCGCCCGTCGGGCGCGGTGCCGCCGCGGCTCTCGGGATCGTAGGTGCAATGGACTTCTACGATTTCGCCCAGTTCGTCCTTCACCACGTCGGTGCATGTGATCAGGCAGGCGTAGCGCAGTCGCACCTCTCGCCCTGGCGCTAGACGGTAGAACCGTCGAGGCGGGTCTTCCATGAAGTCGTCCCGTTCAATGTACACCTCACGGCCGAAGGGTACGCATCGTGTCCCCATGGTCTCGTCTTCGGGGTTGTTGATCGCCTCAAAGGTTTCGCTGCCGGCTTCCGGATAGTTCGTGATCACCACCTTCAACGGTCGTAACACCGCCATGCGCCTTGGGGCTCGCCGGTTCAGGTCTTCGCGCAGGCAGTGTTCGAGCAAAGCGAGTTCGGTCATGGTGTTGCGTCGGGCCACTCCCACGCGCTCGCACATGTCGCGGATTGACTCGGGCGTGTACCCGCGACGGCGCAGGGCGCTGAGCGTGGGCATCCGCGGATCGTCCCATCCGGCCACGTGGCCCTCTTCCACCAATTGCCGCAACCGGCGCTTGCTCAACACCGTGTGGGTGAGGTTGAGCCGCGCGAACTCGATCTGGCGGCTGCGGTATACGCCCAGCGCTTCCTGGCACCAGTCGTACAGCGGCCGGTGGTCTTCGAACTCCAGCGTGCACAGGGAATGAGTGATCCCCTCGATCGAATCTGACAGAGAGTGCGCGTAATCGTACATCGGGTAGATGCACCAGTCGTTCCCGGTGCGATGGTGCTCCGCGTGGCGAATGCGATACAGCACCGGATCCCGCAGGTTCAGGTTGGGCGAGGCCATGTCGATTTTCGCGCGCAGCACGTACTCTCCGTCTGCGAACTCGCCTGCCCGCATCCGCCGGAAGAGGTCCAGGCTCTCCTCAGCCGGCCGGTTGCGATCTGGGCTCTCCTTGCCCGGCTCGGTCAGCGTCCCGCGAAACTCCCTGATTTCGTCGGCGGTGAGGCTGTCGACGTAGGCGTTGCTGTCCCGTATCAACTGCTCAGCGTATTCGTACAGTTGCTCGAAATAGTCGGACGCGTAAAATAGGTTCTCGCCCCAATCAAACCCCAGCCACTTCACGTCGGCGAGAATCGATTCGACGTACTCGATGTCCTCACGTGTCGGGTTTGTGTCGTCGAACCGCATGTGGCATCGCGCGCCTTGGTACTGCTCGCCGACGCCGAAATTGAGGCAGATCGACTTCGCGTGGCCGATGTGCAGGTAGCCGTTGGGTTCAGGAGGAAATCGCGTTACGACGCGCCCGTCATAGGCTCCGGCGGCCTGGTCTTCGTTGATGATGCTGCGGATGAAATCAGTGGGGAATTCCCCGGCGCCATTGGTTGGATTGGTGCTCATGTTCCGGTTGCCTGTGCTACGTGCCTGGTTCGTTGGTCAGGGATGTCACCAAATTATAGCGCACCATCTGAAACGCAGAACGCCAGGACCGATGATTTCCGGCTATCGTCGCAGCGCGGCCAGCGCCGTTGAAAGCTCTGCCGGCAGATCGGCGCGATGTTCCGTCCACGCGCCGGTCATCGGATGCCGGAAGCCCAGCCGCGCGGCATGCAGAAACTGCCGGCTCGTCAATGTACTCGCGTTCCCGTACACAGCGTCACCCAGCAATGGGTAGCCCAGGTATGCCAGGTGCACTCGGATCTGGTGTGTTCGGCCCGTCTCAAGTATGAGATTGAGCAGGGTGTGACCGGACAAATCCTCGAGGGTTTCGTAGTGGGTGCGCGCTGCGCGGCCGCCGGCGCCCACGGCCATCCGCTGCCGATGGCGGGGATCCCGGCCGATAGGCGCGTCGATTGTTCCCGATTCTGGAGTGACCAAGCCCACGCTCACGGCGAGATACTCCTTGCGGAACTCCCGGTTTTTCATCTGCTCGGCGAGCCGTTGGTGGGCCTGCTGCGTTTTGGCCGCCACCATCAGGCCGGACGTGTCGAGATCCAGCCGGTGCACGATGCCTGGCCGCAGCTCCCCGCCAATCCCGCGTATATCGGGACATAGAGCCAACAGCGCGTTGACGAGCGTCCCGTCGGGATGGCCCGGTCCCGGGTGAACCGGAAGGCCCGCCGGCTTGTCCACCACGATGAGGTGCTCGTCCTCAAAGACCGCGGGTACCGGTATGTCCTGGGGGATCAGGTCGGCCGGAGATCGAGCCGGCGGCACACATACCGTTACGGTATCCTCGTGGCGGACGCGTTGTGATGCGCGGGCAACGCTCCCATTTATCGCGATCAAGCCGCCGGCCGCCAGAGCCTGCAGGCGGCTGCGTGACAGCCCGGCGTCAGCCAGTTGCGGCAGTTGAGCCAGCCAGGCGTCCAACCTCGCTCGTTGGGATTCGCTGCCCACGACGAATTCGTAACGCTCGCCCTCGTGGGTTCCGGTTTCGCCGGCGCTCACCTGCCACGCTCCTGGAAGCCGAGGATTCGCTCCCGAACGCCGCAGTCCGCGCAACGGGCGCCGTTGGTCAGGCTGATCATCGAGCCTTCACAGATGGGGCAGGCGGCGTAGGCGGCAGGGGCGTCCGCGGCCGTTGGGACGGCTTGGTCCCGATTCAATACCAGCACCGAGGCCATGATGATCAATCCAACGACTATCGAAGAGTCGGCGAGGTTGAACACCGGCCACGGTCCGATGTCAACGAAATCGGTCACGTGTCCCTGCCAGATGCGGTCCACCAGGTTTCCCACAGCGCCGCCGAGCATCAGCGCGATACTGACTCGCATCAGGATGCCGGGCCGTTGCTGACTTTGGTAGATGAACGCCAGCACCGCCACGCCGACCACGGAAACGATCAGCAACGGAAGGTTCTGGTCTTGCAAAAGACCGAAGGCGCTTCCGGTGTTCTGTACGTGCGTAAAGCGGAAAAAGCCGGACGCCGGCCAGGAGTAATGCCACTCCAGTGTCTGCCGCACCACGAACTTGGTCAGTTGGTCCAGCGCCAGGGCTAACGTCGCTAGTTGGAGCAGGGTCCAGTCCCGATAAATCGGTGTGCGTTCTCTCCGAGGCTTTGACATGGCCTACGGTTGGGTCAAATGGTCCAGGAAGAATTGCACCACCTTTTCCGCCATCTGACCCTCCTGCCCGACCCAGAAGTGGTCCGCGCCGGCCACCACGTGAAAATCGGCGGGAGGATTGAACTTGCCCAGCTGTTCGTCGACGCCTTCGGCGTTGACCAGTCGGTCCCGGTCGCCGGTAATGATCATCCGCGGCGTCTTGTCCGACTGGAGCGGGCTTTCCGTGATCGCTTCTATGGATGGTGCAACCAGTGCGATGGCTTTGGGTTTCTTGTACAACTGCTGGTGGGCGCAGATGACCCGCGTGCTGAACGAATAGCCGCCCAGCCCGATGCGGTCGTCGTTCACATCCGGCAACGCCCCGAGGAAGTCCATTGCCACCAGCGTCTCTTCGTGCTCCTTCTCCCCATGGGCATGCTCGCCCTGGCTGTTGCCCACCCCGCGGAAATTGAACCGAAGCGAGGCGATGCCCGCGTCTGCCAGCCCGAAGGTGACGGCGGCCACCACGTTGTTGTCCATGCTGCCGCCGTGCAGCGGATGGGGATGACACATCACCACGCCGGGGAAGGGACCTTCCCCGTCCGGCAAAGCGATGATGCCCTCGAAGGTCATTCCTTTCGCTATGAAACTGACCGCGCTCTGTCGCATGTTGCCGCCTCCGGGTGAATTTGTGCTTATCTTGAAGGTTGAAACATGATAGCAGGTTCCCAGAATGGGTGATCCGGCAGGCGCCATTTTCCGTTGTGCTAGAATGGCGCCGGCCCGGCATCCTCTGGGCAAAAGCGAGAATATTGACCGATTTTGGAGGCTCTATGGCTGTCATCGACCTGCGCAGCGATACCGTTACCCACCCCACCGACGAGATGCGCCGGGCGATGGCCGAAGCTGAAGTCGGGGACGACGTGTTCGGGGAGGACCCCTCAATCAACGCTCTGCAGGAACGCGCCGCCGAGTTGCTGGGTCAGGAGGCCGGCCTGCTGACCGCCAGCGGGACCATGAGCAACCTGATCGCCGCTCTCACCTGGTGCAGTCGCGGCGATGAGATGATCATGGGGCAGGAAGCTCACATGTTCTGGAACGAATCCGCGGGTTCCTCCGCCCTCGCCGGCGCCCAGATCCGCCTGGTCCCCAACGACGACAACGGGCGCATCGCCGCCGGGGATGTGGCGGCTGCCATCCGCGACGCCTCCAACATTCACGTTCCCGCGTCCACGCTGGTCTGCTTGGAAAACACCCACAACCGTTGCAGCGGCGGCGTGATGACCCCGCAGGACACACGGGAAGTGGTCGATGTTGCCCATGCTGCCGGCGCAGCGGTCCACCTGGACGGCGCGCGTATCTTCAATGCCGCGGTGGCGCTGGAAGTTCCGGTGGCCGAGCTGACCAAAGACGTGGACGATGTCAGCTTCTGCCTCTCCAAGGCCCTGTCATGTCCGGTGGGTTCCGTGCTCTGCGGCTCCGAAGAGTTCATCACCCGCGCCCGCAAGTGGCGCAAGATGGTGGGCGGAGGGATGCGTCAGGCCGGTGTGCTGGCCGCGGCGGGCCTCGTCGCCCTCGATTCGATGGTGGAGCGCCTCGCGGACGATCACGCCAACGCCCGTCGGTTGGCCGCCGGCCTCGCCGATGTTGATGGCCTGACCGTCGATCCCGATAGCATCCACACCAACATCGTCATATTTGAAGTCGATCGCGAGGCGGTCGGCGACGCCCGCGAAGTCATCGCAGCCTTGCGCGAGGACGGCGTGCTGGTCAGCCACAGCCGCGAGCAGTCGCTCCGCATGGTCACCCACCGGCACATCTCTTCGGCGGACGTGGACGAAGCGGTCGCCCGCGTCAATGGCACCGTACGCCGTTTGGCCGCCGCCGGCTAGAGGTTCAGCATGGCTGATTTCACCATCGACCGCGCAACGACTGCCCTGCTCATCGCTGATTTCTACGCCGAGGCTATGGGCAGCCTGCCCCACGCCGTGGAGCGGGGTGTGGTGTCGCGTACCGTCGGCCTCCAGAGTGTCGCCCGCGAGGCTGGCCTGATGGTCTGCTACTGCGCCACGGTGTTCCGGCCCGGGTATCCCGAAATCAGCCAGCGCAACAAGACGTTCAGCGCCCGCAAAGCGTCGGGCCAGCCGGCGGTCTTCGACCCGGTTTCCATCATCCATCCCGACGTGCGCCCACGCGACGATGAGGTGGTCGTGGGCAAACACCGGGTCAACGCGCTTTTCGGCACCGGCCTCGACGTCGCGCTGACCGCGAACAATATCGACACGATCATCCTGCTGGGATACGCGACCAGCGGAGTCGTACTATCCACCACCCGTTTCGCCTCGGACCGCGATTACCGCCTTTATATCGTCGAGGATTGTTGCGCCGATAGTGAACCGGACGTGCACAATTTTCTCATCGACCGAATTCTCAGCCGTCAGGCGGACATCGTCTCTGCTGACGAGGCCATCGCGGCTATCCGCGCCTCCTGAGACCGGCGCGCCGCTGCCTCGCGCCGTCCGTTGACGACTGAGCGGGTTTTTGCCTCATGCTCCGGCAATCCGCATCGCCCACCGCCGAAATCAGCGTAGCGATTGACTCACGCCCGCTTTACGCCGGGGACATCCTGGATGTGGAAGTCCAGGTAACCCCTCACGTTTCTTTCGCGGCCGCTTTGGGTGTTCTCAGGTTGTCCCGAATCGAGTTGATGCGGGTCGATTCCGCGCGTGACGCCATTCCCCAGATGATGTTGCCCGGCAGGCGCGGAGCAAGGAACCCGGGGGGACCCGCTAACATTGACCAGGTGTTCGCGGAAGACTTGACGATGGAGGGCGGGGTGCCGCAACGCTATCCGGTTCGTCTCAGGTTGCCCGACGCGGCCCCGCCCACCGTCAAGGGCAAGTATGCCTGCATCTCGTGGGAGCTGTCAGCGTCGATATTGACCCGTGCCGATTGGTTGCCCACGGGTGACGGATGGTTGGCCGATTTGGCGCGAGGCAAGGCAGCCCACTGCGAACAGGAATTGGTCGTGTTCAGCCGCTCCGAAACGGCCGCGTTGCGCGGCGAACCCTTGCCTGAAGAGCTCCAGGCCACCAGAGAGTATCGCAACGTCATTCTGGACCTGTCTCTGGACTCTGCACAGGCGGCCAACGGCGGCATCGTGACCGGTAGCCTGTCGGTCAATCCCCGATCGGCTCTCAGGGCGCGGGAGCTGCGAGTTGAACTCATGCGTTGGGAACGTTCGGGAAGCAAGCAGGCCCGGGTCATCGAATCCTGTCAGGTCTTGCAACGGCCCGCGATATTCGCCGCACACGAGGAAACCGACTGGGCCTTCCGGTTGACGGTGCCCGACCCGCTCATGCCTTCTGTCCTGGCGGCCCATACTTTTGTCGGTTGGCAGGTCAGGGCGGTCATAGACCGGAAGCTGCGCCCCAACCCATCAGTGTCCCAACTGCTGCACGTTTATACGTCCCCGTGACAGCCATCCGGCTCACCCCGATGGCAGGAAGTCTTTGCCGTCGGGCCCGTCAGCCTCAAGTTATCGCCTGTTTGCTCTAGCCGCCGTTGCCCCACCACCGGCGCAACCGTTCAGCAATCGCCGCCTCCGAACCCTGGTCCGACGGCTGGTAATATTTGCGGTCGGATAACTCCGGTGGAAGATATTCCTGCGCCTCGAAGTGTCCCTCGTAGTCGTGGCTGTACTTGTACCCCGCGCCGTATCCCATTCCCCGCATCAGCCCGGTTACGGCATTCCGCAGGTGCAAAGGCACCGGTTCGTGAGGTTGCCCGCGCACATCGTCCATGGCGCGTTCCAGGCCCAGGTACGCCGCGTTGCTCTTCGGCGAGGTCGCCAGGTAAACCGTCGCTTCTGCCAACGGGATGCGGCCCTCGGGCAGTCCGATGAAATGCACCGCCTGCTGCGCCGCTACGGCCACCGGCAGCGCCCCGGGATTGGCCAGCCCGATGTCCTCCGCCGCCAGTATCACCAGTCTGCGGGCGATGAACATGGGGTCTTCTCCGGCCTCCAGCATCCGCGCCAGCCAGTAGAGAGCGCCGTCCGGCGATGATCCGCGGACCGACTTGATGAACGCCGAGATGGTGTCGTAGTGGCTGTCGCCGGCCTTGTCGTACTGCGGGGTTCGCCGCTGTAGGGCGTCCGCTATGCCGTCCACTGTGATCCGACGCTGGCCGTCCTGGTCCGGGGCTGCGGCCACCGCCGCCATTTCCAACGCATTCAGCGCCACTCGCGCGTCACCGTTGGCGATGTTGACCAGGTGAGCCATTGCCGCCGGTTCCAGTTGCGGCGCCAACGCTGCCAAGCCGCGACGGTCGTCCTTCAGCGCTCGTTCGGCGATAACCGTTACGGCGTGGTCATCAAGAGCGTTCAGGGTGAATACCCGGCACCGGGAGAGCAGAGGGGCATTGACCTCAAACGACGGATTCTCGGTGGTTGCCCCGATGAAGGTGATCGTCCCGTCTTCGACGTGCGGCAGGATCACGTCCTGTTGCGCCTTGTTGAAACGGTGAATTTCGTCGACGAACAGGATCGTCGATTGCTGGTACAGAGCCTGGCGTTCCTGCGCCCCCGCCACGGCTTTGCGCAGGTCAGCAACCCCGGCCGACACCGCGCTGACCGGTTCGAAGTAGGCCCGGGTTACGGTAGCGATCAGCCTGGCCAGGGTCGTCTTGCCCGAGCCCGGCGGCCCCCAGAACAGGATGGAGGGCACCCGGTCGATGTCTATCGAGCGGCGCAGGACCCGGTCCTCGGCAAGGATGTGTTCCTGCCCCACGAATTCATCGAACGTGGCGGGTCTCATCCGCTCCGCCAGCGGGGCAGTTTCCTGGGCGTGCCGTTCACGCCCGTGTTCGAACAGCCCGCCGGCATTTTGCCGGCCAGTCATCATCAGCCTCGGAAGTGCGGCATCACCTCTTCGGCAAACAGTTTCATCGACCGCCCCACTTCCTCGTTGCTCAACATTCCGCCGATGTTGAACCAGCACATGAATTCCTGGGGTTGATAAAGCTCCTGGAACTGTTTCAGCCGCTCGGTGACCTGTTGCGGGTCGCCGATCGCTCCGAGTTCGTCGCAGATGCCGTCGTAGGTGAGCTGACTGGCGCGGCTGGAACCCCGCGAATTGTTTTGCATGCTCCGCAGGGTGTCCAGGTAGTTGTTTACCGTAGGCGCGAAACTCGCTCTGGCGTCTTCCGTCTTTTCTCCGACGTAAACCGGCACGCTGACCACCACCTTCGCGGCCGATTGATCGTGCCCGTGTTCCGCCAGAGTATCACGGTAATGAGCCAGCCCGTCGCTGACTCCCTGCAGCGTGACGATCAGCGGTGTCACCAGGATGCTGTGGCCCAGGCTGCCAACCAAGGGGAAGGTGTCAGCGCCGTTCGACGCGACATACACCGGCGGATGGGGCCGCTGTATCGGTTTGGGCTCCAGCCGGATGCCCTCGGCCTGGTAGAACTTTCCGGCGTAGTCCAGCACGTCTTCCTTCCAGGCACGCAGCGCCAGGTCCAGGCCTTCGACGAATCGGTCGTTGCGCTCCTCGATTGGGATCCCGTATCCCCGGTAATGGTTGGGATTCGATCCCCGCCCGATCCCGAATACGGCTCGTCCGCCCGACAACACGTCCAGCGTCGCCACCTCTTCCGCGATGCGCAACGGATGATGCAGCGGCAGCAGGTTGACGGCGGTGCCGAGCTTTATCTGCTTGGTAGTTTGCGACAGCGCCGATGCCATCATCAACGGCGCCGGCATTACCGAAAACCGCCGGGCGAAATGCAGTTCGGCCAGCCACGCCATGTCGTAGCCAAGTTCGTCGGCCAGCTGCACCTGCGCCATCACATCCGCATACCGCCCGGCCGGAGTTTGGCCTTCGCTGCAGGGGATTTGATAGAAGACTCCAAACTCCATTCTGTTCACGCTCCGAGGAAGGGGGTGATTTTCTGTCCCAACAGCCGGCGATCCACGCGCCGGCGCGATTATAGCGGGATGTTCCCGTGTTTCTTAGGCGGCAACGTGTCTCGCTTGTTCTGCAACATTTCCAGCGCGCGAATGACGGTGGCCCGCGTCGCTGCCGGATCAATCACGTCGTCCAGGTAACCCCGATTGGCGGCGACATACGGGTTCGTGAACCGTTCCTGGTAGTCGGCGATCAGCTCGGCTCGGCGCGCGTCCGGGTCTTCCGCGTTGTTGATCTCTTCCCGGTAGATGATATTCACCGCGCCGTCCGGACCCATCACGGCGATCTCGGCGTTGGGCCACGCGAGGTTCACGTCCGAGCGCAGGTGCTTGCTGCTCATCACGATATAGGCGCCGCCATAGGCCTTTCGCGTGATCAGCGCAACCTTGGGCACGGTGGCTTCGGCGTAGGCGTAGATGAGCTTGGCCCCGTGTCGAATGATGCCGCCGTATTCCTGCTCCGTCCCGGGCATAAAACCGGGCACGTCCACCAGCGTTACCAGCGGGACGTTGAAGCAGTCGCAAAACCTAACGAACCGCGCCGCCTTGGCCGACGCGTTGATGTCGAGTACGCCGGCTAGGTACGCCGGCTGATTGCCGACCAATCCCACCGTGCGCCCGGCCATCCTTGCGAAGCCCACCACGACGTTTGGCGCGTACCCGGACTGGACTTCCATGAAGTCCTCGTCGTCAACAATGTGGTAGATGACCTCCCGAATGTCGTAGGGCCGGTTGGGTTCCGCCGGTACTATCGCGCGCAAGACTTCGTCAGCGCGGTCAATTGGGTCGGCGGAGCGGTACCCCGGGGGATCGTCGAGGTTGTTCAGCGGCAGAAATGAAATCAGCCGGCGCAGTTCCTCGAGGCATTCTTCCTCGGAATCGTGAACGAAGTGCGCCACGCCGCTGCGGGCCGCGTGCGCGTCCGCCCCTCCCAGTTGTTCGTGGGTGACGTCCTCGCCGGTCACCGCCCGCACCACGTCCGGCCCCGTGATATACATCTGGCCGGTCCCACGCACCATGAAGATGAAGTCGGTGATCGCCGGTGAGTACACCGCGCCTCCCGCTGACGGCCCCATGATGACCGAAATCTGCGGAACGACCCCCGAGTACATGGTGTTGCGCAGGAAAATGTCACCGTAGGCGGCCAGGCTCAACGCCCCTTCCTGTATCCGGGCACCGCCCGAGTCGCAAATGCCGATCATTGGGCATCCCGTTTTCGCGGCTAGGTCCATCACCTTGCAGATCTTTTGTCCCACCACCTCCGAGAGCGATCCGCCGAACACGGTGAAGTCCTGGGCGTAGGCGAATACCTGCCGTCCGTCGATATTCCCGTAGCCGGTGACCACCGCATCGCCCAGGAAGGTCCGGTCTGCCAGGCCGAAATCGGTCGTCCGATGGGTGACGAAACGATCAATCTCAGTGAACGTGCCATCGTCCATCAACGCCGTCAGGCGCTCCAGGGCGGTCATCTTGCCGCGCTGGTGTTGCTGGTCGATGCGACGTTGCCCACCACCCAGCGCAGCCCGTTCCTGCAACTGGTGCAGGTTTTCCAGGCTCGGGTTGGTGGTCGCTTCTTCTGGTGTGGACAATTCCAGCCTCCGTGGGCAATGCTAGCAAAACGCCCCGCGCAGCGGCAAACCCGTTCGGCAATGCGTGACGCCCTCGGCGGCTAAGTATAATGGTTCCGGGAACCACGCGCCCCACGACACAGGAGAACGATTTGACGGCAAACCAACAGCCCGCTGATCGCGTCGGGCCGGCCCTGTCCGTAGCTGACGGCGAACCCCTGGTTTGGGGTAGCCGCACCTACGTCATGGGGGTCATTAACCTGGCGCCCGACTCCTTTTCCGGCGACGGTTTGGCCGGCGACGTGCCGGCCGCGGTGGAGCAGGCTCGTCGCATGGAAGCCGACGGCGCGGACATGCTGGACGTGGGAGCGGAATCGACGCGGCCGGGCAGCATCCCCATCTCCGCGGTGGCGGAGGCGGAGCGGCTGCTTCCTGCCCTGGAGGCGATCTGCCGCGCGGTTCGCATCCCGGTCAGCGTGGACACCTACAAGGCTTCCGTGGCCCGGCAGGCCATCTCAGCCGGCGCTTCCCTGGTGAACGACGTTTGGGGGTTGCTCGCGGATGGCGCCATGGCCCGCGTCATTGCGGGATCCGGCGTGCCGGCGATACTGATGCACAACCAAAGGGAAGCTCGATACGATGACGTGGCACTCGATGTGATCGCCGGATTGCGTCGGGTGGCCGACGTTGCCCGGGCCGCTGGTATACCAGACCGAAATATTATCCTGGACCCCGGCATCGGTTTCGGCAAGACCGCTGACCACAACCTGGAGTTGTTGCGACGACTGCCGGAGTTTCACCAACTCGGCTATCCGCTCCTGCTCGGGGTATCCCGCAAGTCCACCATCGGGCGAGTTTTGGGTCTGCCGGCGGAAGACCGCGTCGAAGGGACGGCCGCCGCCGTGGCCCTGAGCATCGCCGGCGGCGCGGACGTAGTCCGGGTGCACGAAGTGAAACAGATGGTGCGCGTGGCACGCATGGCCGACGCCATCGTGCGGGACTGGAGGCCCGAAGGTTGGCCGGACCGGTAACAGTTTATCTCGGCCTCGGCGGCAACCTCGGCGACCGCCTGGCGGCGCTGACCGAAGCCGTGCGTTCGCTCGCCGCCGACCCTGGGCTGCGCATGGCAGCGTGTTCCTCCGTGTATGAGACCGAGCCTTGGGGAGTGTCCGACCAACCGAGATTCCTGAACCTAGTCGCCGTTTTCGAGACCACGTTGTCTCCCGTTGACCTGCTCATGGTGTGCCAGTCCGTCGAGGCCACCGTCGGTCGAACCGTCTCCTACCGGTGGGGCCCTCGCCTCATCGACGTGGACATTCTCCTCTACGGCGAACAGGTCGTGAACATGGCGGACCCTGACCTCCAGATCCCCCACCCTCGTATGACACAGCGGGCCTTCGTTCTGGCGCCGCTGGCAGAGATCGCGCCCGACCTGGAAATGCCTTCGGGGTGCGATTCCGTCCCCGACTTGCTGGCAGTCGTTCCCGACAAAGCAGGCGTGGTTTGGTGGGCCGCGGCTCCCTTACAGTGACGCCCTTGCGGCGGAACGAATCCCGTCACCGGTCGGTTCGATACACGTAATCCTCTCCTGCGCCGGCTCGGGGTTTTGCGGCTGAGGCCAACTGACGGGGCACCCCGGGAGCGCCGGCCGCCTCCGCAGACACCGAGGCGAAAAGCGCCGCGCCGACCGCACAGACGAGGCTAACGATTGAAATCAAACTGATACGAGGAGTGATCGCCAAGAGTCCTCCCTTGTCTCACGAAATTGTCGGTCTCGCCGATCTGACCGATGTCCTGCATCTGGGTTGTATGGTTGTCTTGCGGGTCAATTATAATCACTCAGTCAAAGTCGCTCTTTACCTGACGCCAGCGCGTAGCAGTGACCCTGACTGCAAGCGCCCAGGAGGCAACCACCATGTCTATCACCAGTCTGACCCGCAGCGCCGTTTACGGCCAAAACGGTATGATCTGCTCCAATTCGCCCCTTGCTGCCGCTGCCGGCCTCCGGGTTTTGCAGGATGGAGGCACGGCCTTCGACGCGGCCCTCGCGGTTGCGGCCGTGGAATCCGTAACGCTGGTTCCCGTTTGCGGCCTCGGCGGCGACTCGTTTATCCTGGCCTATGAAGCCAGTACCGGCCGGGTCACCAACATCAACAGCAGCGGAGTCGCGGCCTCCGGCGCTGAAGCTGAGTTCTACCGTAGCCAGGGCCTCGCCCTCATGCCCATACAGGGACCTCACTCCGTTTCGGTGCCCGGCGAGGCCGCCGCATGGGAATCGCTGCATCGCGGCTTCTGCACCATGCCCTTTGCGGATTTGCTGGCTCCTGCCATCGGTTACGCCGAGCAAGGGTTCCCGGTGTCTCCCCGTATCGCGCGTTCTTTCGCTGGCAACGCAGAACTCCTGGCGCGCTTCTCCGCCACCGCCGACATCTACCTCACCAACGGTGGCCGTCCGCCGCGTGTCGGCGAGGTGCTGGTTAACCGCGACTTGGGCAACACTATCCGCGCCGTGGCCGAGGGTGGAGCCGATGCTTTCTACCGGAGCGACATTGCTACCAAAATGGTGGATGGGCTCAACAACGCCGGCGGGTTGTTTACCGAGGCTGACTTCGCCGGACATCACGCCGACGTGGGCGATGCAATCAGTTCCTCTTACCGTGGGCACACCGTGTACCAGACCCGGCCGCCCTCCCAGGGCTTTCTCCTCCTGGAGATGCTGAACATCGTCAGCGGCCACGATCTGTCATCGATGACGCCCAACTCGGCCGACTCCATCCACCTGCTTGTCGAGGCGAAAAAGATCGCCTATTCGGACCGAAACCGCCTCGCCGGCGACCCCAACTTCATCGACTGGCCCGTGGACGGCCTGCTGTCCTCGGAATATGCCGACCTGCGCCGCGATCAGATCCATCCCTTCCAGGCCGGCGGCGAAGTGCGGCCGCTCACCCCCGTTGACGGTCGGGGCGACACCACGTACTTCTGCGTCGCCGACGGGGCCGGGAACGCGGTCAGCTGGATACACAGTCTGTCCAACGGTTTCGGGTCCGGCGTCGTCGCCCCGGGCACCGGTGTCCTGTTCAACAACCGCGCCGGGCGTGGTTTCAGTCTCGAACCCGACCACCCCAATGTCGTTGAGCCAGGCAAGCGCACCATGCATACGCTGAATTGCTACCTGACCACCGTGGGCGGAGAGGTGGCAATCGTCGGCGGCACCCCCGGCGGGGACTTACAACCCCAGTGCGGTATCCAGATACTTACCAAGCTGGTTGACGGCGGGCTGCAACCCCAGGACGCCGTGGAATCGCCGCGTTGGTTCAGCTTCCCCGGCACCGACCCCGCAACCATCAATCGGGCCGGCGAACTTCGCGTCGAGATGGGTATGCCCGACGACACAATCCGCGACCTCCGGCGGATGGGCCACAACGTTGTACAAAACCCGCTTGGTTCCTATAGCGGCGTGGTGCAACTCATTGTCCGCGACCGCCGCCACGGTGTTCTGGCCGGTGCGTCGGATCCCAGAGGAGACGGACAGGCGGTAGGCTACTGACGGTGGGCCGGGGGCCGATTGTCATCCGAGTTCACCGCAACGGAAACTGGAGGCTGACCGTTGCGGCTTGCATGTTGGTGTTGGTCCTGGCGGCGTGCAAACCGGAAATGCCGGCAGATCTGACCGTCGTCGATTCGACGCCGCCGGCGCGAACGACTTCTGCCCCGACCGTCACCATCGCGGCCCCTGCGCCAACCGTATCGTCGGACGCCGCTCTCCCTGCCCTGACCGACGCATCGCCACCCGGGTCAGCGTTGTCGGTTCAGCCGCCGCCAACGGTGTCGCCGGACGTCGTGGCCAGTACGTCCGAAAGGGCAGAGGAACTCACCAGTCGGCTGCTTCGGCTTCGCCGGTTTGACGCGGACTCGCTTTGGGCCGGGTTTGTTGTGACCAGGACATTAGGGATCGGGGGTCCGTGGGCGCCCGATCTGGAAGCTCCCGCCAAGCTGCTGGAGATGTGGCACCCCGGCAACGAGTGCTACGCAATGTTTGAAGTGGAAATCGCTCAACTCGGCCCGGATAAGCGGGTGCGACCGGAGGAAATTGGCCCCTATTTCGACCACTTCGCCGCGCAGCTGTCTCCCTGCTTGGACGAACAACTCTCGGAGGTTGACGCTCAGCGGTTTTTCGAAAATGCCGAAGCGGTGCGAACGGAACGGGTTGGCGTCTGGTTCGACAGCATTTGGGCATATACCAACGAGGTGGCCCTGACGTCACACGACCATTGCCGGGAAGGCTTGTATTCGCATCTTCCCACCGCCGTACTGGCCGCCGACGCCCAAGGGCTCGAAGCCGCCTGGAGCGCGGCGATGCTCGAGCTTTCCGCGTGCCAAAGCCAGGCAATGCGAGATGGTCTCCCGTTTCTGGAGCTGGGGGAAACCCAACTGTTCGCGTTCGAACTCAACGATCGGTACACCCTGATCACACTGCAGGCTTCGTTCATGGGACACATGCTGGCCATTGCCAAGAGCCGTCCTTATGAGGAATGCTGGCCTGACTACGAAGCCAAGATACCGCAAATTGCCGTGGCTACCAGCCCGGCACAGTTCGTCGATTACCGGGACATAGCACTCCGCGCGCTGCTCACGTGCATTGAGCAGTTGCCCGCCGCCGACCCGTTCGGCCGTCAGTGATGCCCGAGGTCGTGTGCGGGGAGCGCGACGATTGGTTGGCCCTACGGAAAATAGTAAATCGCCGGGAGCCCGCGGTATCGTTCGTCGAAGTCCATCCCGTAACCGACCACAAAGCGGTTGGGTATTGTGAACCCAACGTACTCGTACTGGACGTCCACCTCACGGCGCTCCGGTTTGTCCAGCAACGTGCAGTACCGTAATGAAGCCGGGCCCAGGCTGCGAATGTAGTCCTTGACGGCCAGGCAGGTATATCCGGTGTCCGCGATGTCGTCCACTATCAGCACGTGCTGGCCCGAAACATGGCCGGGGTCCAGCGTGCCCGCAAGCCTCACGTCGCCCGATGACTCCGTCCCGCTGCCGTAGCTGCTCGCCCGCACGAATTCGACCCGATGCACCTCGGCGCGCAACACCCTCAATAGGTCAGCCGTAAAAATCGCCGCACCCTTGAGAACGCACACGATCACCACCCCGGTAGTGGCGTAATCGCGATCAATTTCGCGGGCCAGCGTGGCGACGCCGGCCCGCAGTTCGTCCTCGGGAATCAGGACGGATAGACCGTCACGCCTCATCGCATTGGCCTGCTGATACCGAGGAATGGGCTAGAGGAATGGGCTAAACGTCCAGGTTCTGGACTTCCGTGGCGTGGCTTTGGATGAAGCTCTTGCGCGGGCCGACCTGCTCGCCCATCAGCATGGAGAACACACCATCGGTGTCCGATATGCTGTCCATGTCGTCGATGTCGCTGATGGTTACCTTCAGCATCTTGCGCGCCGCCGGGTCCATCGTCGTATCCCAGAGCTGGTCGGCATTCATCTCGCCCAAACCCTTGTACCGCTGTATCGATGGTTCCGACCGCGCCGTGGACATGCGCTTCATCAGCGTGTCCTTCTCATCCTCCGAGTACGCATAGGCGATGTTGCGGCCGCGCTGCACCCGGTACAGGGGTGGCTGGGCGATGTAGAGGTAGCCGCCCAGGATCAGCTCTCGCATGCGGCGGTAGAAGTACGTCAGGATGAGCGTACGGATGTGTGATCCATCCACGTCCGCGTCCGTCATGATGATGATGTGGTGATACCGCAGCTTGGAAATGTCGAACCCTTCGCCCTCGCCGGTGCCCACCGCCGAGATCATCGCCCGGATTTCCTCATGGCCCAGGATGCGCTCCACCTTGTCCAGGAACCGTTCCACGTTGAGGATCTTGCCCTTCAGCGGGAGGATGGCCTGGAATTGCCGGTCGCGGCCCATCTTGGCCGACCCTCCGGCTGATTCACCCTCAACAATGTACAGTTCGGACTTGGCCGGGTCCCGCTCGGAGCAGTCGGCCAACTTGCCCGGCAACGAGGTGCCGTCCAGCGCGTTCTTCCGCAGGACCAGGTCGCGGGCGCGGCGAGCTGCCTCCCGGGCCGCGTGGTTCGTCTGGACCTTGTCAATCACGCCCTTGGCCGCTGTAGGGTTCTCTTCCAGGAAGCGCGTCAGACCCTCGGACGTAGCCGTTTCCACTCGGCTGCGTACTTCGGGGTTGCTGAGCTTGTTCTTGGTCTGACCTTCGAACTGCGGGTCGCCCAGCTTCACGCTGATAACCGCAACCAGCCCGCCGCGAGTATCCTCGCCGCTGAAGGAGTCCTTGGCGTCTTTGAGGAAGTTCTGCTTGCGTGCGTAGTCATTCAGCACACGTGTCAGCGCCGAACGGAACCCGGCCAGGTGCGTCCCACCCTCAGGTGTCAGGATGCAATTGGCGAAGGTGCGCTCGTCGGCCGCCAGGTTGTCGTGCCCGTCGGTGTGGTGGTACTGGAAGGCGACCTCGACGTCCGCGTCATCGGCGATGCGCTGATAGTAGAACGGGTCTGGCATCACCACGTTGCGCTTGCGGTTGATGTTCCGCACCATGCTGGCCACGCCGGTATCAAAGAAGAAGCTACGCTCAATGTCGCCGTTTCGTTCCGCTTCGTGGAACTCGCTGATCAGGCAGATCTCCAGGCCTTTGTTGAGATATGCGGTCTGACGCAACTGGGCAACGAGCCGGCCAAAATCATACGTTATCTCGGGGAATATCTCCGAATCGGCATAGTAGGTCACCATCGTGCCCTGTTTCCGTACCCGTTGGTGCTGCTGCAGGCTCGATGTTGGGATGCCTTTCTCGTAGTCCTGCGTGTAGCGCAGCCCGCCGCGGCACACTTCGGCGCGGAGGTGGGACGCCAGGGCATTCACCACTGACGCTCCCACGCCGTGGAGACCACCCGACACCTTGTAGGCGGTGCCGTCGAATTTGCCGCCGGCGTGCAGCGTGGTCATCACCGTTTCCAAGCCCGATACGCCGGTATCGGCGTGAAGGTCCACGGGAATGCCGCGCCCGTTATCCGAAACGCTGACGGCCCCATCCGAAGCGATGCGTACGTCAATGCGGTCACAGTGGCCGGCCAGAGCCTCGTCCACTGCGTTGTCCAACAGCTCTTTGATGAGATGGTGGAGGCCGTCAACGCCCGTGCTGCCGATGTACATGCCCGGCCGCACCCTGACTGCTTCCAGCCCTTTGAGTACTTGAATATTGTCCGATGTATATTCGGAGGAGTTATCTGCTGCAGGCAACACTACTTGTTGAGTCATGCTAAATTAATTCTCCGCTCTCGTGCCTCTGAAATTGCCAATATGACGAGGCCATTACTTTAGTGCAGTACAACAATATCCAGTATAGGCGCAAGGAACATTGTACCAAATCTGCCATCCTGTTGCCATGAGGCGGATGTCAGGAATTCTCCAATTTTAGGAAAAAGGCCACATCGTCGGCCGGGTTCAGGGGTTGCCCCGTTCCGGTTCGCATCAACCGTTCCGTTGCGGATCAATCGGAAAGCGTCACGCTGGTCCCTTGTCCCGGGGCGGGTGGTACCACTCGCCGGAAAATAGGCTGGAGATCGCTTGCCGCATGGGTTCAAACAGCGGTTGCGGCGGTTCTCGCAGCGGGAACCAACCGTATTCACCGAATGACCGGTCACTGGCTTGGGGAACCGGCTCCTGGCCGCCAATATCTCCTAGGAACTCTACGTCCACATAGTGGCGGTCATAAGCAACAATGTTACTCAGGCAAAGCACACGGAGCTCACCCACGGTAACTCCCAACTCTTCCAGCGCCTCCCTACGAGCACACTCCTCAAGAGTCTCTCCGAACTCCAGGTGCCCTCCCGCCGAACCCCACGTCGCTTCTCCGTGCGCGCCCCGCCGCTGCGCCAGGAAGACTTTTCCGCCCCTGACAAAAACTACACCTACGCCAATCAGAGGTCTGTCTGCCCGCGTACTCACGGCCGCAGTATAGCATGGTGTCCGGGTTCTTCACCCCGTAACCACCGCAGGGATGAGGTGCGGGCGTTGACGCGGCGGATGACGAGAAAGGGAAGTGGAACGGGCAAGGTTCGATTCAGACAAGTGGGGTTGAGGCAGTGTGCTGAGGCCACGTCACTAGCAGGCTGTTGAAATAGGGTGGTTCGATGGCGGTCGTGTCCATCCCATGTCCTTCAACATCCGCGGGTTCCAAATGGGTGTTGTAGAAACGACCATGTTCCCGCGGAGTGTGACAACCGCTTCAAAGCACATTCGACGGAACGATGCAGCAAAAGCGAACCGGTGTCGTGGTGCTCGGCGTCAAACGCCGGGTCGGCCTCCTTGAGACAGATCGCCAGAGGGTCAGCTATCCCCCATGTTGCCGAAGCGGAGTTGGACGCCGGATTTTTCTTCCTGAAGCTTGGCGACGGCGTCGGAGTCCTCGGGGCCCCAGCCGCGGAAGAGGGCTTCGACGTGGCGCTGGTCGACAAGGTTGGAGAGTTCCATGGGGATGCCGTATTCGCGGCCGAGGTCGGTGGCAAGGCGCACGTCCTTGGCGGCCAGGGCAGTGGCGAAGCCGGGCTCGAAGTTATCGGAGAACAGATAGCGCGGGAATTTTTCGGTGAGGCGACGGTTACCGCCGCTGCTGTTGGCGATGACGTCGGCGAGAGTCTCCAGGGAGACGCCTGCCTTGACGCCGAGGGTGAGGGCTTCGGACATCAGGACGCCGATGCCCATGGAGAGCAGGTTGTTGCAGATCTTGGTGACCATGCCGTTGCCGATCTCGCCGCAGTAGACGACGTGAGCGCCGATGGCGTCGAGCATGGGCTTGACGGTGTTGTAGGTTTCCTCATCGCCGCCGACCATGACGGCGAGGGTGCCGGCGGCCGCGCCGTACACACCGCCACTGACCGGGGCATCCAACACGGTGACGCCGCGGGCAGCGCACTCTTCATGGATGCGCCGAATAACGGTGGGCGAGTTGGTAGACAGGTCGACGTAGACATCGCCAGAGCCGGCGGCGGTCATGATGCCGTTCTCGCCCATCACCACGGCTTCGACGTCGCGGGGCACAGGCAGAGACGTGAACACCGCGTCGTTGCCGGAGACGCAGCCGGCTGGGGTGTCGGACCACTGGGCGCCCAGTTCCAGCAGGTTGATGGCAGACTCGCGACGGAGGTCGTGGACGGTGAGCTCATGCCCAGCCTTGATCATGTTGGCGGCCATGGGGTTGCCCATGTTGCCAACCCCGATAAACCCAGCTTTCATAGATGTTCGCTCCTGAAACGCCGCGAGGTGCAACCGGCGGCAAGTGGCCGAATTATAACACCGGGTACCCCCAGAGACGGTTCGGGCCGGGTGCACGACCGGGGCGCGGGGTTCTGCTGCAGGAGGCTTATATGGGCGATGTAGAGGGCAACGGCGGACGGAAGGTTGTTGGAAAGGTTTCCAGGTGCCGGCTTCCGCAGGCATGACGGGCATGGGGATGACGGCACGCCTGGTCGCAATCGTCCTGGGACCCAACTGAGGGTCCACCAGATACTCGATCCGTTGGCGCTTCCCGGAATCACCCGCTACAACTGAGTAACTCCGATGTCGTTTTAGAGAGATCGAATGAGCCTCAGCCGGCACGACAACGCGCACCCGGTACCGCAATGAACCGCGACGGGCTGCAGCGCTACGGTTGGACCCACTCCTGCCGTTCCGAGGAGCCGGGACGCATAAAAAGAGTGGGGACGATGGCGGCCATGGCGACGAATCCAGCGGCCCGATAAAACTTGTGGAACAAGTCGAGGCTGGCCATCCGCAAGAACCGCTGGTACTCGGCAAACTCCCGGGCTCGAACGTCGGCGTCCAGGCCGGGCACGGTGAGAGGAGACGGCGTTTCGATCAATATTGCGAGCATCTGATTGATGCCCCAGGCGGACAGCACGGCGAGCCCCAGGGTCATCCCCAGCATACGGGCCACGACAATCGTGGAGGCAGCCACGGCCCGATAGTCAGCAGGCGCGGCGGCAACGGCCCGATGCATCAGCGGAGCAACCACCAGGCCAAAACCTGAGCCGGCCACAACCAGATCAACGGTCAGCTGGGGCTCGGAAATCTCGATCTCCCATGCGGCCAGGCGAAACATCCCGACAGCGATCAGCCCCAAGCCGAGGACGGTGATGGTGCGCGCATCTAACCGCTGCAAGAGCAGGCCTCCCAGTATCGCAAACAGCGGGATTGTGGCGGTCATCCGGAGCAGCCACAGTGCCGCGGTGAAAGAGTCGACGGGACGATCCGGCAAGTTCATCACGGTGTTGGCCATGATAACGATGCTAGCCATAGCGAGAATCAGGGCAACGCCGACCAGCAGTTGTACGAGGTTGGCCAGCAGGAAAGCGCGGGCTCGCAAAAGAATTGGGGACAAGAGCGGTTGCTCCGCGTTCCGGTGGACCACAACCAGAGCAACGATACCCAAGGAGCATCCTGCCAGAAGCCACCATGGCGTCCACGAGGAAAGCTCAAACAGGCCGTCGTGCGCAACCGCCAAACACAGCAAAATCAGTGTGATGGTCAGAAGTGCGCCCCCAAAGTAGTCCATTCGGGCGCCTTCGTATCGCCGGTCGGGAAGGAACAGGAGGGCGGCGGCGATGGCGGCGGCCTGGGGTATGTTGAGCCAGAATATGGCACGCCAGCCCCAGAGCTCGACTACGGCTCCGCCGTATGCCGGGCCGAGCATGCTTCCGGCCTCGGCAGCGCCGGCCACGACGCCGAGGGCCAGACCGCGTTGGCTCGAGGGTACCAGACCGGCGGCGATGGCCAGGCTCACCGGCACGGCGCCGCCGCCCCCGATGGCCTGGATCACGCGAGCGGCGACTACCTGGTCGAGCGGCTCCACGCTACCGTTGAGCCACGACCACTGCCCGGCGAGGGCGACGAGCGTCGTACCGATTGTGAAGACAACCAAGGACAGCAGATAGACGCGGCGGTAACCGTGGACGTCGGCCAGCCTACCGAGCAACGGCATGGCTACGGTGTAACCCAGGAGATAGGCGGTTATCACCCAGATCACCGATTCGAACCGGAGGATCGGAATCTTGAGATCGGCCATGATCGCGGGCAGCGCGGTGATCACCACCGTCTGGTCCAGAGCCGTGACGAATGTGCCCGCAGCGACCGCGGCCACCAGAGCCCACGGCGACAACCGACGCTGGGTCAACCTAGCGTGCATTAGTGCTGCCAGCCCGGTCGCCGGGGAGCTAGCCGCCGGACAGGTCGATGAACTGTTCCGGAGGAGTAATGGTGACCGCCTCTCCGATCCCAGAAAAGCGGATCGTGCGGCTGGTATCGGGGGCGTCGAACTCGCCGACCGCTCCCACGGTGGTTATACGCCGCAACAGTTTTCGGTCGGTGTCGGTCCACACCTCGATCTGCAGGGACTGGCCCGCAGAAGCGGTGACGGGGAGCCATTCCATGGAAGATGCCGGTACAATCCCGCTGATCCTGTAGGTTGCAACCCCTTCGGTCGCCTCCTCACCCACCAGAACCGGGTTTTCCACCTGGGCTACCAAGTCCGCGACGATATGCTGGAGGCGAGTCACCTCTACCGGGGACGACCGGGCAGGCTGCTTGAGCCAAACTCCTGATATTGGTTCCGTGGCAAAGTATCCCACGGGTGTGACGTAAGCGCGCAATTGCACGTAGGAGCCGGACAGTGGCTCGATTTCCGGGCCATTTACCAGATAGGCATCGATGGACAGTTCCGCCCCGGCGGCGGCGTCCCAAGTACCGGAAATTTCCGTAATCTTTGCACCGAAGGCTGGCAAGTACACGCTTCCGGCTTCGTGGGTCAACTGGAACCGAGCTGACTGTACGGTCCGCAGGTTTTCGGCAGTTTCCGCCAACAACGTCGCGGGGTCGGGAACAGGCGTGGGCGTGGGCATTGCCGGGGCCGGGGTTTGCCCCAAACAAGCCGCCCCAGTCAAGATCATTGCGACGAACGCGATCAGAGACAGCCGGACCCCAACGTTTGTCAGCGCGTTGACCAAACCGCCATGCTGCCGTTGGCAATATCGCGCAGTTCTCCGCCTTCGCCAGTCTCCACGACGTACACCCGGGACCCGCCTCCGCTGCTGCCGTTGCGCCGTTCAGACAGGTATTGTTGCGTGCCGGCCACGACCAGGGCCGACCCGTCCGGCGCCCAGGGCGAATGGCTGCGGGCGTACTGGTCGAAGAAGGCCAGCATCAAGAAGGTTTCGCCGCTGGGCGAAAAACGGAACCCTCCAAGCGCGCTATCCTCCGCGTCGCCGGCAGAGGCGGAGTCCAACCCGGGAATGACCCGCCACTCCATGGTCCGTTCTTCCGGGTTCAGGGCAACCCAGGCCAGGCGGTCCCCGTTGGGTTCCCAGAAAAAGCCGAGCACCCAATCATCCTCTTTGACGACGCGTTCCGTGCTGCCATCGGCGGCCAAAAGGCGCAGCCGACGATATGCGGGAGAGCCCGCGATTTGACGATCCGCCACGGCAATAACCGCGCCGTCGGACGACCACAGGAAAGCGGATGCACCCTCTACCTCGGCCAGCCGCAGGGGCGCAGCGTCGAGTTGGTCGGGCTGTCCCAACCATAGCGCCTCGCCGTCCCCTCCCGGGGCAGACCAAGCCAATCGGGTCCCGTCCGGGGACCAAGCCGGGGTTCGGAAGGAACGAGAGCGAGCCAATGGCTGGGTGGAGAACTGTTGCGTCTCCTGGTCCAGCCGAACCAGCAGAACGTCCTCGTTACTGTGGACTGCCAGTGCAGCGCTATCCGGCGACCAATCGAAATAGAGGGGCCCGCCCCTCAGCACAACCAACTGAGCGTTCTGCGTGGCGGACTCCGGCGTGGGCATGGCGTCTACCACGAACAGGGTCAGGCCTTCAGGGGTCGCGGCGGTGACACCCAATTTTCGTCCGTCAGGGGACCACTGCGCGTAGTGGGGAGTCCCGTCCGCGATGGTCAACGGAGCTTCGTTGACGAATGCCGCTCCGCCGACCCCGGTGGACGATTCCAGCGAGTGGAGACTGACATGGGCATCGGCCGGAGAGTCGCCGCGGAGGAGCGAGACCGCGATACGGGAGGCGTCCGGGGACCACAGGGGCCAACTGTATATCAGGTCGCTTCGCTGAGGCTGGGCCAGGATGCCACCGGAGCGAGCCACGGCGCCAGCGGTCAGCAGGTTGCGGGCTGAACCGTCAGGGTTGGAAGTGACCAGTTGGCCATCGGGATCGATGTATGCGATGCGGTTTACAGACATAGGGCTTTCGTTATTTGCGGTGCGGCTCGGATTGGAGGAGCAGGCTACCGTGGCCAGCAGCGCCGCGATGACGACGACCAGGATCGTCAGACGCCGGCGAGTGGGAGCCGGTACCCACGGTGCCGTCCGACCCGTCGGCCACGGGATTCTTCGCGCTCGCACGTGGGTAACGGTAGCATTCAACATCCCAATAAGCAACGGAAGGATCGCGGCACGGCCCAACCCCACGACGAGTCATGCAGCGACGGAATGCTGAACCATAAGTGGGCGGCTCCCGATAGTAAGCCACCAGCACACCAACTGTGGTTTAATGCCGGGTGACCGGTCTCTCGCGGCGCGGCAAATTTTGGGCGGATCAAGACACAGACGATGACAGTCCACAGCAACTCACCTGCTGGCCGGGTGATAATGGTCCAGGGTACCGCGTCCCACGTTGGCAAGAGCGTGTTGGTATCGGCGCTGTGCCGCATCTTCCGCCAGGACGGGCTGCGTGTTGCGCCGTTCAAGGCGCAGAACATGTCCAACAACTCATACGTCACCCCTGACGGTGGCGAAATCGGTCGCGCTCAGGCCGTTCAGGCCGAGGCTGCCGGTGTTGAAGCGCGCGTGGAAATGAACCCCGTCCTGCTCAAACCGGAAGCGGACAGTCACGCCCAAGTGGTGTTGATGGGGCGTCCGCTAACCTCCGCCCGGGCGCGTGACTATTTTGACCTGAAAGCCACCCTCTGGGAATCGGTAGCCAGTTCCCTGGACCTCCTCCGGAGCCAGCACGACGTGGTGGTCATCGAAGGGGCGGGCAGCCCGGCAGAGATCAACCTGAAGGCGACCGAAATCGTCAATATGCGCGTCGCGCTTCACGCCACCGCACCGGTACTGCTCTGCGGCGACATTGACCGGGGCGGGGTGTTCGCGTCGTTGGTGGGCACATTGCAACTCCTGGACGAAGCGGAGCGGGACCGGGTGAAAGGGCTGCTGATCAACAAGTTCCGCGGCGACGCGTCGCTGCTGACCGACGGTCTGACTTGGCTGGAAAACTACACGGGCAAACCGGTGGCCGGGGTCATCCATCACTTCCGGGACATCCACATTCCCGAAGAGGATTCGGTGGCGCTGGACTTCACACCACCGCACGCCTCTTCACCCGACGTTTTAGATGTCGCAGTGGTCCAGGTCCCACACATCTCAAACTTCGACGACTTCGACCCCCTGGCGCGGGAGCCGGGGGTGTCGCTGCGGTACGTGCAGAGCGGCGATCGGCTGGGTCAGCCGGACCTGGTGATACTGCCGGGGAGCAAGACGACCATCCCCGACCTGATGTGGATGGAGCGACAGGGGTTGTCCCAGGCCGTGGTGAGAGCCATCGACCACGGTTCCGCAGTCATCGGCATTTGCGGCGGATACCAGATGTTGGGGAAGACCCTGTTGGACCCGGACCGCATCGAGTCTGACATCGGAGCGGCGGACGGTTTGGGCCTGCTTCCCCTGATAACCACGTTCGCCGGAACCAAAGAGACCCACCGGGTGGAGGCGACCGTGCGGCAAGAGGCGTCTGCGCCCGGGCACCTGATGTCCGGCGCCGTTGGAGAGCCGGTGATTGGGTACGAGATACACATGGGGCAAACTTCGGGGGAGGGTGTCATACCCGCGTTCAACGTGGTCGACCGGGCCGACGCGGCCGTCACGTCAGCGACGGCGTTTGACGGCGCCCTGGATGCCAATGGGCGCGTGATGGGAACGTACATCCACGGACTGTTTCACAACGCCGGCGTTCGGCGCGCGATCCTGGGAGAACTGGCACGCCGCAAAGGCGTTGGCCTGCCGGAAGGCGTGGATGTGACCCGCGACCGCGAGTATGACCGGCTCGCCGACTGGGTACGCGACAGCCTGAGAATGGACCTGATCTACGACATGGTTGGGATGACGCCAGCGCTATGAGCTCGATACATCTGGTATTGGGCGGCATACGTTCGGGGAAAAGCGCGTACGCGGAACGGTTAGCAGCTGAGATCGCCGGATGTGAGCCGGTGCTGTACGTGGCGACCGGTGTTGCGGTAGATCGGGAGATGGAGGAGCGCATCCAGCGACACCAAGAGCGTCGTCCCTCTAACTGGCACACCCTGGAGGCGCCGCTCAACCCGGTGGGCGGGCTGCAGGGTCAGACGGCCCGACCTCGCATCCTGTTGCTCGACTCCGTGGACGTATGGGTGTCCAATCTGATGTTGGAACACGAGGGTACCTCGCGCCTGGAGTTGGAGGCACGAATTGTGGGCGCGGTGCGGCGGTTTGTGGCATGCGTGCAGGAGAGCGATGGCGAAGCGGTGATAGTCAGCAGCGAAGTCGGGCACTCGTTGATAGCCACGTCACCAATGGGCCGCCAGTTCCAGGATCTGCTGGGCACGGTAAACCAGGCAGTGGCAGAGGCGGCGGACAAGGTCACGATGGTAATCGCGGGGTTGCCGGTTCCGATCAAGCCCCTGGGGACCTTTCCCTAGCCGGCTGTCGGTGCGGGCAGGGCAACACGCTGGCGCGATGGCTGACGAGACGCTGGGAACGGCCTCGACTCTGGCCCCGGGGACCTGCGGCGAACTGGTGCAGGGAATGAAGGACGGGTTGGACTTCCTGGTCACCTGCCCAATCAACCAGTTTTCGCGGGCGACGGTGACGTTGACGGTTTCTTGCGGCACGTCACCTGACGATTGCGTGCGAGGGATCGACCATCTTCCGAAAACCCGGCAGGCGGTGGCTGCCGCGCTGGAACGGCTGCGACATTGCCTGCCTGCTTCGGCTCTGGTAGCGGATGTCGCGGTGGCCAATCCCATCTCGGCGGGCAAGGGCATGGGGAGCAGCAGCGCCGACATCACCGCCGCGGTGAGCGCCACCGGCAAAGCCGCGGGCGTCCATTTTTCGCCGGACACCATTGCAAAAATCGCCCTGGCGGTGGAACCGACCGACGGGGTGATGTTTCCCGGCATCGCGATGTTCGATCATCGCCGAGGCAAAGTCGTCGATCTGTTGGGCGATCCCCCGCCGATGGAAGTGATAGTCATTGACCGGGGCGGGCAGGTGGACACCTTGGAGTTCAACCGGGTCGATCGCGGGGAGCATTGGCTTTCGGTCACCGACGCGACGAATGAGGCTCTGGAACTGGTGCGAGAGGGTATCCGTCGCAGCAACCCGGATCTGGTGGGACGCGGCGCTACCATCAGCGCACACGCTGGACGACCAGACGCCGCCGCTCCCTGGGTGGAACAGGCATCGCATTTTGCAGCGGAAATCGGCGCGGTGGGTGTAAACGTGGCCCACAGCGGGACCGTGGTAGGGGTCTTGCTGAACGCTCGAAAACGGCAGAGCAAGCCGGCGTACCGGGAGGCACAACGGGAGTTTGCGGCCGCGGCGAGCGTGCAGCACTTTCGGATTATTGGCGGGGGAGTGCGGGCAGGTTGATCTGGAAAGACCCAGGTCTTGCCCTATTTGGGTTGGTCACAAAACAGGAACTGACCAGCGTAGCCCGCGTATCTCCCAAAATGCTGCTGGGCCCATTGGACCGTCGCGGCATATTGTCCGTTGCTGATACTACCTGAATGTCCTCGCATGGGACATTCGGTCCATCTCGCTAGCGCGCGACCTATGTGCACGTCCACTGGGAACGCATCCAGCTTGTCCAACGAAAACAAAGCAATGCAATCAGCGATTTTGTTTCCCACACCTGCGCACTTCATCAACTCGCGTTTAACCGACGCATACGGCTGCGACCCGAAGGCAGCCAAATCCAACTCACCCGCGAGCACGCGCTCAGCCGCGGCAACGATGTCAGGCGCTCGCTTCAATCCCAGATTAAGTTGGAGCATACGATCCGATACATTTTCGTGTGACATCAATTGCTGTGGCTCCGGGAAGCGGTTTCGCGCTTCCCCGGCAAGGTGCGCTGGCTCTCCAAATTCGGCGGAGATTTTTTCGACGATATTGCTAATTTGGGCGATGTTGTTATTCGCGGAGCTGATGTACGCGACCAGGCTTTCCCATGGATCCTGTCGCAAAAGGCGCATTCCCCAATACCGGTCCACCAGTTCAGCGATATGCGGATCCCGAGCAATGTCGTCATAGATACCCAGGATGTCTTGATCCTCCCGGAAATACCGCTTTAGCGTCTCATCGTCAGCATCGGTCGCGTCCTTCTCTCCGCCAGGTCCGCCGATCCGGTACGCAATTCCGAGGTCGGTTTGTTGAAGGCGGATCAGGTTGGAACCCACGAAGCCAGAAGCCCAGCCGTCGTTCCTCTCTTGCCAACGAAACGCCTGACCCATAGTGAGGCTCAGACTCAAATTCAAAGGTTGCTTGATTTCAATCTCTCGCATCGTTATGTCCTTTTATCTACCCTCGCGGCGGCGGGCGTGGAATAGGTACTGTTGAGAGTAGCCGGCGTATTGCCCGAAGTGCTCCTGGGCCCACTCGACCAATGCCTTGTCCGGCGGCTTCTTTTGCATGGGGAAATACCATTCGGCCAGGGCGCGGCGTACCCAGACATCGACCGGGAACGCTTCCAGCTTTTCCAAGGAGAACACCGCAATGCAGTCGGCGATCTTGGCGCCGATGCCGTAGCACTCCATCAGCTTGGACTTGGTTTCCGGGTAGGGCAGTCGGACCAGTTCGTCCAGGTCAAGCTCGCCGTCGCAGACCCTTCGAGCCGCCGCCACGACGTATGGAGCGCGAAACCCCAGGCCCAATTCCCGGAGAAAACCTTCCCCCGCGGACGCCAACTGCTCGGCGGACGCGAAAGTGTGTCGAACCTCTCCGTCCAGTTCCAGCGGGCTCCCGAGGCTGTCCGCCATAGCCTCCATGTTCTGGTGTATGCGGGGGATGTTCGACGTGGCGGAGCAGATGAACGCGACCGTGCACTCCCACGGAGCCTGGCGCAGGATACGGAGGCCCGGATAGCGGGACACCGTTTCCGATACTCGCCGGTCGCGGCAAATATCGGCGTATATCGCGCCGATGTCGTCGTCGAGACGGAAATAGGAACGCAGCAGGCCGGCCAGAGCTTCCGGGTCCGCAGCGGCGTCGGCAACGCGATACTCCACTCCATTGGATTTCTGCCGGATGTGGATCAGGCAGGGACCCAATACGCCGGAATACCAGCCGTCGCCCAGATCTTTCCAACGATGGGCCTGCCCGCTTTCGAGGCTCTCGGCCAGGTCGAAAGGCTGATCTATGGTCAGTTGCACAGTCCGTTCCAGCTCCGCTAAACCCGCGCCCTCACACGATCGTGTTGCTCAGCCGGAAGCCGGGCGATCGAGTTGCAGCCAGCGGGCCGCTTGGTCGCCGACGCTGCTGACGCTGGATCGTTCCACCGTGCAGGGGGGCAGTGCATTGAGGAAGCGGTCGCCGTAGTTGGCCGTCTGGATCCGCCGGTCCAGGATGACCACCGCGCCCCGGTCCACCTTGTTGCGGATGAGCCGGCCGAAACCCTGCCGGAAACGAAGCACCGCGGAAGGTACCTGGTACTCGTTGAACGGGTTGTTGAACAGGTTGCCCCTGGCTTTCACGATCGGGTCCGTAGGCACCGGGAAGGGCAGGCGACACAATAGCAGCCCGCGCAGAACACCGGACTCCATGTCCACCCCTTCCCAGAAACTGGCGGTGCCGAGCAGGACAGCGCGCGGGTCGGCGTGCAGCCGGTCGACCAGCTGTCGCGGGGTACCGTCAATTCCCTGAGCGAGGACGTTGATGCCCGACGCGCGCAGCGGCCCCCTAACCTGGAAAGAAGCTTCTCTCAAGGCGTTATGCGAAGTGAACAGCGCCATCAGGTGACCGTCCAATGACTGCGCCATATTGAGGATCACCTGGGCAGTGCCCCGGGAGTGGTCCGCACCGCGACGGGGATCCGGTAGGTCGTCCGGCACCAGGAGCAGGGTGTTGCGCTGATAGTTGAACGGGCTGTCTACCAGGAGCTCGTCACAATCGTCAGGGAACCCCACGCGCTGGCGTAGGAAACCGAAATTGTTGTCCGTGGCCAGGGTAGCGCTGGTGAGAACCACGGTCTCCTTCTGCTGAAACAGCATTTCAGACAGAATAGGGCCCACGGAAAGCGGGGTGGAGTGCAGCGTGATGTTGCGCCGCACCATATCAATCCACTGGATTTGTTCTTCATCGTACCGGCCGAAGACCGAAGCCAACCGATCATTCAACTCAGAGATCCCGTCGACGGCGCTGACGAGTTCGTTTCCCTGGCTGTCATCGGGAAGATCGAATATCCCCTGGTCGATGAACTTCCCGACATCTTTGAGACGGTTGATGCTCTCAGACATGAACGTCGAGAAAGATTCCCATTCGAGGACAGCGGATCCCCATTCCCGGCTTTGCCGCACTGGGAGTTCCAGGGATACCGGCTGGCGATCGTTTTCTCCCCTACTGTTGGATTGATAAAGGCGCGTGATGTTGCCCCACAGCTGTTGCCACGCCTGCAAGGCCTGGTTGCAGCTGGCCGTCGCGTTGGTGAGGCCATCGCGGGCTCGTCCGAGATTTTCGTCCTGCGGCGACTGGCCGGCAATGGCAGTCAGTTGTCGGAACAGGCGGTAGACGCTGTCAAATTCCTGCGGCAGGACGTCCTCGGCTATTTCAAAGCCCAGCTGGCGGCTTGCCTCCTCCTCCAGGTGGTGCGCTTCGTCGACGATGAGATGTTGGTAATTCTGGAGAACGGTTCCGCCAACCGCCAAATCGGCCAGCAGCAGGGCGTGGTTCACCACGAGGATGTTGGCCGCTTCGGCTCGTTGCCTGGCCTGGCGAAGGAAGCAGGGGGCTCCGCCACGGAATGACTGGCAAACGCCCTGGTTATCGGCGCACATCCGCAACCAAGCGCGCTGGTCGCCGAAGCTCAGATTGAGGTCGGTTCGATCACCATCATCGGTGTCGTCCAACCAAACCGCGGTTTTGCCGAGCACCCGGGCCTCATCTTCGTTCAGAGTGTCGGAAGTGCCCAGGCTCGTCCAACGGCGCAAGCACACGTAGTTGGAACGGCCTTTGAGTTGCGCGGCGCGAACCGCTCCCGGCTCCAGGATGCCGGCCTCTTCCAGGATAGACACCACCGCAGGGATATCCTTGTCCATCAGTTGCTCCTGCAGACTGATGGTGTTGGTGGAAATCACTACGCGGTGACCGTGAGTGGCTGAGTAAAGAACCGCCGGGAGCAGGTACGCGATGCTCTTGCCGATCCCAGTACCGCCTTCGACGATAAGCTTTCGGCCCTGGTAGATGGCGCGGGTGACCGCTTTCAGCATCTCGGCTTGCTGGGGCCGATTCTCAAAACCGGGGAAAGAGCTGGCGAACACCCCGTGGGGGGCCAGGAGGTCCTCTACCTGCTGCTCGGTAAGTTCACGGCGCACGGCGCTGCCGGATTGGTCACCGGTATCGCCCGAAAGCCGCTTGGCCAAGCTGTCAAGATTCAACCCGTTGAGTCCGACTGCGCCGGGAGTTCCGGTCGCCGCGTTGGCGCCGGCGGCGTGGGGAACGAGGGCTTCCAGCAAGTCCGCGACTGGGGCGTTGGCCGCGCGGGCGGCGCGAGCTATGTAGCCAACTTTTGGCGCGGGATGGGTCGCAGCCATTCCCAGCAGGCGGTGGAAAACCAGGGCAGTTGTTTCGGCGTCGGCCACGGCACGGTGAGCCTGGCTGTGGTCAAGCTCGAGGTGCTTCGCCAGGGCGCTCAGATTGTATTCAGGCAGGGTGGGCAGGAATATCGAGGCCAGGTCCCAGGTGTTGTAGCTAGGGTTGGTCAGGTGCAATCCGTGGGATGACAGGAAAGAGATATCGAAGGCGATGTTGTGCCCGACTATGGGCAGGTCGCCGACGAACGTAGCGAACTGCGCCGCGATCTGCTGAAATCGGGGCGCCCGCTCGATTTGGGACGGGCTGATGGACGTGAGCTGCTGGATGAACGTGGGAATCTGGCGGTCGGGGTTTACGAACGTTTGGTACCGTTCGGTAACCTGTCCACCCCTGAACTTGACTGCGCCCACCTCGATAATGGCATCGGCGTGCACATTCAGGCCGGTGGTCTCCAGGTCGACGGATACGAATTCGCGCTCGAAAATATCACTTTGAGGCAACAGCGTCGGGGTCATCGCAATGCACTACCCTCTGGGTTGGGAACGTGACTAAGACGAGCGCAACTGATACGGGCGCAGCGATCCCTGCCGGAGCCCTTCCAAAGGGCGAAAGTCTCCCGAGTGAAGCGCGGACAGGAATTGAGCCTCGTCGAAGATTTCGTCAGGAAACTCGGTAACGAATTTACCCAATCCGTGGGTGCTGTGAGCGTCGCTGCCTCCGGTCACGGGAAGGTTCAGCAGGTGGGCGACCTCGGCGGCAAACCGGTTTTCGTCGTCCGACGTGCCGCCGTTGGCGACCTCGATGGCGTCGGCGAGTTGGAACACCGGATGTGTCATCGCCGAATCGGGGTCCTGCGGGATTGGCTCGTGAGGATCGGGATAGAGGTAGGGGCGGGTCCGGTGATGTTGACCCAAGACCCCGCGGAAGGGGTGGGCAGATACTACGAAACCACCGGCAGCGTGGGCGGCCTTGCTCAACTCCTCGGCGCGATGGAACCCGCTCTGGTACCGGTCCACCCCGAAAGCGAGGATGTGCCCCATGTCGGTGTCCGCTTCCATGGCGCGGATGAGCACGACATTATGCTTGGAGGCGAAGGCGGAAAACTCGTGCCGGTCCCAGGGACCGGCGTGCTCGGTGATGCACAGGCCGCGCAATCCCAAACGTTCTGCCTCAAGGATGAGATCTTCGGGCGATAGGCTGGAATCTGCGCTGCCTTTGGTCGTATGAATGTGTAAGTCGAAAATGCGTGACATAAGCCCTACCAGTCTATGCGTAGCCTGAAACGGCGTCAACGTTGCGGCGCCGTTCCCAGGGCAATCGCGTCTAAATTGAGTTTGGCGGAATAACAGCCGGCGCTGATAGGAAAAGGTATCTCGTTACTCGAAAATGCAGGTGGTGAGCTTTGCGACCGCCCATTTCGACGGTAACCGAGGCTGGCATCGGCGCTCAAACGGTAATAAACCGTGGCCGACATCTGTGATACTAATACTTTGCATCGCTTGTTATGCCGAACACGATAAGACGCGATTGCCCTGCGCCGTTCCGAGGTGATGTCCCTCTCGAGGTGATGCCCCTCTGATAGAATGCGGGCGAATCCCTCGCTGGAGGGCCGATATTTCCAGGAGATGACAGAGATGGCAAAAGTAGGCTTCATAGGTCTCGGAACAATGGGCGCAAGCATGGCGTACAACTGCCTGCGTGGCGGGAACGAGATGGTGGTCCACGACATCCGGCGCGAGGCCGCAACCCAACATTTGGAAGCGGGGGCGCAATGGGCAAACAATCCCCGCGAGGTAGCCGAGGCAACCGACGTAGTGTTCACCTCCCTGCCGGGTCCGGTGGAGGTTGAAGCCGTGTCACTGGGCGAAGACGGCATCATGTCGGGCATGTCCGCGGACAAGACGTATTTCGACCTCAGCACCAGTTCGCCCACGCTGATACGGGAGATCCACGATCGGGCAGCAGCACAGGGGATCAACGTGCTGGACGCCCCGGTGAGTGGAGGTCCGGCCGGCGCCGCGAGTGGCCGGCTGGCCATCTGGGTCGGCGGGGACAAAGCGGTTTTCGACCGACACAAAGCGGTGCTGGATTCCATCGGTGACGCCGCCTACTACGTGGGTCCCATCGGCAGCGGAGCCGTCGCCAAATTGGTGCACAATTGCGCCGGTTACATTGTCCAGACAGCGCTGGCGGAGGTATTCACGATGGGCATCAAAGCCGGGGTTGACCCCCTGGCGTTGTGGCTCGCCGTGCGCAAGGGAGCCGGCGGACGTCGGGGGATGTTCGAGGGGCTGGCCCAGCACTTCCTGATCAATGACTACGATCCGCCGGACTTCGCGTTGCGGCTGGCGCGGAAGGACGTGGACCTCGCGGTAGCGGTCGGTCGCGAGTTCGACGTGCCGATGAAACTGGCGAACACCACGCTGGCCGAGATGACCGAAGCCATCAACCGAGGTTGGGCCGGTCGCGACTCAAGGGTGGCAATGCTCCTGCAGGAAGAGCGGGCGGGCGTCGAAGTCCAGGTTGATCCGGAGGATCTCCGCCGCGCCCTGGAAGAGCAGGGCGGCTAATCGGTTCGGGGTAGCCGTCAACCACAGAGGCCGACCTTCAGTCGAAGGTCGGCCTTGTTTATCGAGGTTTGCTTGCGGGTCAGGATGTTTGCGGGTTTCTGATCGATAGTCTATCGATGGGCGATACGGACGCGTGGAGTTAGTCTGCAACCGCTTCCCAGCGCAACACGGGGCGGCGGGCCGCCGTCGCCTCGTCAAGCCGGGAGACCGGCGTGGAATGGGGGGCGTGCTGGACCAATTCGGGTTCGGCGGTTGCCTCCGCGTCGATGGCCCGCAGGGCGTCTATGAACGCGTCGAGCGTTTCCTTGGTTTCCGATTCGGTCGGCTCGATCATCAAGGCTTCGTGAACGATCAGCGGGAAGTACATCGTCGGGGCGTGGAAACCGTAGTCAAGCAGCCGCTTCGCCACCTCCAAACCGCTGACACCCCGCTCTCGCTGGCGGTCGGCCGAGAAGACCACTTCGTGCATGCACGTGCGGTCGTAGGGTAGTTCATAAATGTCCTTGAGCGACTCCATGATGTAGTTGGCATTGAGTACGGCGTTGCCACTGATGGAAAGCAATCCGGCGGCGCCCAGCGTGCGGATGTAAGTGTAGGCGCGAACCAAGACGCCAAAGTTGCCGTGGAATCCGCTGATCTTGCCGATGCTTTGCCCGGGCTCGGAGAGCGAGTATTCACCGTTGTCGTTCACCGTCACCACCGGGGCGGCCAGATAAGGAGCAAGGTTCTCGACGCAGCATACGGGGCCGGCGCCCGGTCCGCCGCCGCCGTGAGGGGTGCTGAAGGTCTTGTGGAGGTTCAGATGGCAGACATCGAACCCCAACTGGCCGAGCTTGGCGCGCCCGAGCAACGCGTTCATGTTCGCGCCGTCGCCGTAAACCAGGCCGCCGCATTCGTGGACGATCCGGCACACTTCCAGGATGTTGGTGTCGAACAGCCCCAGCGTGCTCGGGAGGGTTATCATCACGCCGGCGAGGTCGTCCCCGGCAAGTTCCTGCAAGGCGGCGAGGTCGGTGTTGCCGTCGGCATCCGACGGGATGGTAACGACGTCGAAGCCGGCCATCGCCGCGGAGGCAGGGTTGGTGCCGTGGGCGCTGTCGGGGATACCCATCCTGGTGCGGCCGGAATCGCCGCGCGCCAGGTGGTACGCCCGCATCATGAGAACGCCGCCCAGTTCGCCATGAGCGCCGGCGAGAGTTGCCAGGCTGGTTGTGGCCATGCCGGTGACCTCGGTGAGGAAGTCCTGCAACCGATAGAGCAGTTCCAACGCCCCCTGGGATTGCTCGGCCGGCTGCTGCGGATGGATTCCGGCGAATCCGGGAAGGAACGCGACTTCATCGTTCACCTTGGGGTTGTACTTCATCGTGCACGAACCCAACGGGTAAAAGTGGGTGTCGATACTGAAGTTCAGTTGGCTCAGTGCGGTGAAATACTGGACCACCTCGGGCTCCGAAACTTCGGGGAGCGGGAGATCGTCGCGAAGGTAGGCCGCATCCGGCAGGGGAGCGGCGGGCACGTCCAAGCCGGGTGTAACCACCCCAACTCGGCCCGGCACGCTGCGATCCATAAGCAGCCTCTTGGTGTCTCGGTTGCCGCCTTTATTCAACATCGTAGGTTGTCTCCTTGCGTCATGGCCGCTCCGTTTCGCCCTCACCCGAATGACTGGATTGCGGGCACGGAACCGCCACTACACAGTTTATTCAGTTTCTCCGGTGGGCCAAACCTACCCTCGCGGAGAGGGCTTCACCCATCGGTTTGCAAACGACAAAATCCGGCTGCCCCGCCAACTCCAGACGGCGGTGGCGGCTACGACGGTGATCACACTCGCGACGAAGGCCGCCGTGCCTCCCCAAGGGAACAGCAACGTGGTCCCGAAAAGCGCGAACAGCGCCAACATGGCAACCAGCCAAAACAGGACGCGCCAAAAAACGCGCCGGTTGAGTCTACGGTCCGATTCGCGGACGATTGCCTCGACCTCTTCAGGTGTCGCGTCGTCCCAACGAGCGATTTGGGCGTTCATGTTGCGGATATGGCGCCTCACGGCGATGGAACCGCAAATGAACATGCTGCAGGCCGTGAGACTCATCAGTACGATACAGGTCAGGAACCCGATCTCGAACCATAGCACGCCGGTGGGGAGCCAAGACACGCGACCATCCAGCAGCGACTTGGCGACCAAAAGAGCCACCATGATGCCAGCCAGGGTGAGACCAACCACGAACAAAGTGCGTTCTTTGCACCGCAGACCCAACCATCTGACGTAAACGTCTCGGTCGGAGGCAGCCCCTTCCTCTCCGAAGGGATCCGCATAGCGCCGCGTCCGGCGCAAATTTGAACGGTAGCGGTCGATCATAAGGGGTTGCTCGTAGTTACAGCCTGGCGACCGGGTCCAATTGCTGGCCCTGGAAGGCGGTTGCGGTCATTTCGCGGCGGCCAATGCGTCCATCAAGGAGTCGATATCTGCCCGCGAGTTCATCTCGGTCACGCAGAGCAGCATACCGTTTTCGAACCGGTCGCTGACGTCGAGGCCGCCGAGTATGTTGCGCTCCATGAGCCGGCGGTTGACCTTGGCCGGGGCTTCAGGGCAGGTGACGACGAACTCCTGGAAGAACGCTCCCGATTGGGGCAGGGCATATCCTGCCAGCCCGGAGATGGCAGAGGCGGCGTAGTGCGCCTTGTGATAGCAGAGTTCGGCCACCTGGCGCAGCCCGTGCCGACCCATCGCCGACAGGTATATGGTCGAAGCCAGGGCGTACAAGGCTTCGTTAGTACAGATATTGGAGGTGGCCCTTTCCCGACGGATGTGCTGCTCGCGGGTTTGCAGGGTCAGCACGTAGCCGGTGCGGCCCCGGGTGTCGGTGGTCCGACCCACCAGGCGGCTGGGCATCTGACGAATGTACTGTTGCTTGCAACTGAACAACCCGAGATACGGGCCACCAAACGACGGCGGGATGCCGATGGGCTGTCCTTCGCCGGTCACGATGTCCGCGCCGAATTCTCCCGGGGGCCTGAGCATTCCCATTGCCAACGGGTCGGCCGATACCACCAGCAAGGCTCCGTCATCGTGGGCAGTGGCAGCGAGGCCGGCAAGGTCGTCCAGCCCGCCGTAGAAATTGGGGTATTGCGCCACCACGCCGGCGGTTGCTTCCGTTACGCTCGCGCCGACATCGGCGGTTGCGACGATGTCGATGGCAATCCCCTGGGCCTGGCAGTAGGTGGCAATCACCTGGCGGTAGGCCGGCGCGACCGTGTCGCTGACGACGACCTGCTGCCGGCGCGTCACCCGGCAGGCCATCAGAACCGCCTCGGCGAGACTGGTGGCGCCGTCGTACATGCCGGCGTTGGCGACTTCCATGCCGTAGAGGGAACTGATCATGGTTTGGAACTCGAAGATGACCTGCAAGGTGCCCTGGGACACCTCAGGCTGGTAGGGCGTGTACGCCGTCAGAAATTCGCCACGGGCCATGACCGCCTTCACGATAGCAGGAATGAAGTGGTAGTAGCTGCCCGCGCCCAGGAATGACGGTCCACTGACCAACGAGCGATTTCGCCCGGCGATCTCTCCGAGTTCCCGCTGAATCTCCAACTCCGACATGGGGTCAGGGAGTCGCAGCGGAGGGTTTCTGTAATCATCGGGTATGTCCGAGAACAGCTCATCGACGCTGCTGAGGCCGACTGCGGCCAGCAGCTCGTCCTGTTCGGCGAGGGTGTTGGGGATGTAGTGCGACTGGAAGTTGGTGACCATTCGGGGTTGCTCCGTTTGGTGGTTAAGTTGTCAGCGCGGCTGATACGCGGTTCGTATGGGAAACTCGGGATGGTTCGCCGCAGTCTACAGCGGATCCGACCGATGCAGGATTGAGGGTCAGGCCAGTACTCGATAGCGATAGCTCGAGTCCAGGAGGTCGCCTTCAGCAAAGCGGTTGAACCGCAGCGGGGAGAGGTCGACGTCGCGCGCTTTGCCTTCGGCCACCAGTTCGGCTACCGCCTTGCTGATCGCGGGGGATAGCTTGAAGCCATGCCCGCTGAAACCCACCGCGCAGAACAGACCCTCAACTCCGGGCACGCTGTCCAGGATGGGATGCCAGTCCGGCGTGGTGGTGAACAGACCGGACCATCCGCCACGGTAGTAGGAGTCGGACATGCTGGGGATACGGCGGGCCAACCGTTCCCTGGCGGAGGCGGCGGCAGACAGATCGATCCCCTGGGGGTATGCGTCGGGATCGGATTGCTCCTCGTCGTCGCCAAAACCCATCGTGGTGAAGTTGGAGCCGTCAGGCCGGAAGGAAAAGGACTGGCTGATATCGCCAACGGTGGGATGCTGGGGAACGAGTTCGACAGGTCGGGCCACGGTAGCAACCTGGTGGCGCACCGGAAGCAGGGGTACGTCCACTCCGACGCCGGCCAAGATCTGTTTGGACCAGGGGCCGGCCGCGACAATGATCGTATCGGTGGCGACGCGGTCGCCCGCGGCGGTGACGACACCCTGCACTCGGCCGGAGGCAGTATCGATACCGGCAGCCGGGTTGCGAGAGGCGATCACGGCGCCGGCTTCCCGGGCGCGGGCGGCATAGGAGACGGTTACCTGGTACGGGTCGGCGTAGCCGGAATTGGGTTCCCAGGCGGCTCGCTCGTCGTCGTACAGCGCCACCATGGGAGCCAACTTGGCGAGGTCCTCGTGGGACACCACGGAGGTGGGCACGCCCATTTCCTGATGCATGGCGACGTTGCGTTCCAGGCCGCCCTGGTCGGCCTCGTTGACCACCACCAGATAGCCGGTCTGGACGAAGCCGGAACGCCCACCGACGCGGGCGTCGAAGTCGGCAAAGACCTGCAAACTCTGCCACGCAAGTTGCGTGGTTATCCGATTGGAGTAGTGCATGCGGCAGATGGCCTGGGAGCGGCCGGTACTGCCGGAGCCGAGCACGTCCCTTTCCAACAGGACGGTATTGGCGATCCCGAGCTGCGCCAAATGGTACTGGATGGCGCAACCGATGACGCCGCCCCCGATGATGACCGCGTCGGCTACGCTGGGGAGGCTGTTACTGATCAATGCCTTTCCAAGACATGACGCGATTTACGTCGATCTCAATGGCAACCAGTTTCTGGTCGCCCTCGGCCAGGTCGGCAGCGTCCTGCTCGCCTCGTTCCGCGCCTTCGTACCTGGAGAAAATCCGGCGCACCGCGTCCTTGAGATTGTCGTTGCTTACCGTGGCGTCGCCCTCAAGGATGACGTATTGATACGGCCATTCGTCGGTGGCTACGGAGAGGGCCACCCTGGGGTTGCGCCGCACGTTCCTGGTCTTGACTGCCGCGTCGCCCGACACCACGGTTACTTTTCCGTCTTCCCACTGGTACCATACGGGCGAAACGTGGGGAGAACCGTCTTCGCGAATTGAGGCGAAGTGGGCAACGTGCGGGCCCGCAAGGTAGGCGTCGATCTCGTGTGGCGTCAGTCGCGGCATCGTTTCCTCTGATTACAGCCGGCGGCCTCGCACGAGTACGGGCGTGCGCGGGCCGGGATGCAGGTATCATACCATAATCGGCCATTGGCCCAAGGTCGGGTCAACGAATTGAGATCCTACCGGCCGGCGCGGATTCCGGTCAGAAAAGCTGGTTATGCACGTTGGAAAACAGGGTCACGCTCACAGCGAAATGGCTGCAACGCCCCGTGGTACAATCTGGCCGCACAGAGGGGCCCGGGTCATCCACCGCGCCCTCAGCTGCCTACCCATATAGCATGATCCTGCCAGTGGCGTTCAGCATTCCAGCCTACCCGTCGGAGACGAAGCGTCGCCAGAGAGTCGGAGGCTGTTAGCAATGCGGCGGCCCAAGATCTTCTATGGGTGGTGGATCGTCATCGTCAGCCTCCTTGCCGACGGGATGAAACACGGCAGCTTCAACCGTGGTTTCACGGTTCTCTACGTTCCGATCGAGAGCGACCTCATCTTCCCCAAGGACGTCCTGGGCTTCAGTCCGCAATCGCGGACGATGTTGGGGCTGGCGGAAGGCCTGGGCCGGTTTATGGGCGGTGTCCAGGGCCCGCTCATGGGATACTGCACCGACAGGTTCGGCCCTCGCGTGATGCTGGCCTTCGGCGGGCTGATGTCCGGTTTGGGCTTCATCCTGCTGGCGCGCACCACCAACTTCTGGTGGTTCCTGCTGGTGTTCGTGATCTTCCTTTCGGTGGGGTTCAGGTCGGGCTACAACAACGCCTCGATTGCGGCCGTAAACAACTGGTTTCGTAGGCGACGCGGCCTGGCGATGTCGGTAGTCAGCATGGGCAACGGGTTGGGCGGCGCGTCCGCGTATCTCGTCGGCCTGCTCGTTTTCCTGGTGGGATGGCGCGACGCCTGCACCATCCTGGGTTTCGCCATCCTGGCCGTGGTCATACCGCTGTCGTATTTTTTGCGTCGCGCGCCCGAAGATATGGGTCAGCTGCCCGATGGCGACCCGCCGGACCTCGCCGAATTGAATCCGTCCGGCCAGAACGCGGCCGCGCGGCGACGGTCGGCCAACGTTGGGGATACCGACTTCACCGCCCGGGAGGCGATGCGCACACCGTCGTACTGGCTGCTGGTCATGTCGACCGGGTTCCGCAACATCGTTCACGCGGGCGCTTCTTTCCTGATGGCGCCGCTGATCATATGGTTCATGGAGGCCGGGGTTCCCGTCGACCCGACTTCCGAGCAAGGCAAGAGTCACATCATCATCGCCGCAGCATTCGTCAGCGCGTTTTCGCTGGCCAATATGGTGTTCAACCCGTGCATGGGATGGATAGGCGACAAGGTGGACCGGCGCAAGCTGAGCGCGCTCTGCATGGTCTCCGGCGCAATCGCACTGGGCACGCTGGTCACCGAGAGCGGGGAGATGTGGCAGGTCGCCCTGTTCATCTTGCTGCTGGCCTTTGCGGAGAGCGCCAACCCGCTCAACTGGGCCATCATGGGAGATTTCTTCGGAAGGCGCTCTTATGCAACCCTGCGCGGATGGCAGCACCTGCCGGATCAACTTGCCTCGATGTGGACCGCGATGTGGATGGGAGCCATCTACGACTACACGAACAGCTTCTACTGGGCGCTGTTCCCGCTGGTGGTCCTATACCTCGCGGCAGCCATAGGTTACTGGTTCCTGCCGCGGCCTCCGCTTCCAAGACGATTGCAATTGCAGCAGGAACGCAGCGATGCCCGAAGCAGCCGGGGCGCGCGGGCGGCCCCCGAACCCGCTGACTAACCTTTGTTGGTCTCTACACCGTAGGCGCGCAATGGCTGCCACCGCAGAGCCGAAGTTTCTCGCCGCCAGGCACAGGTTTTACGACAATCTAGTTGAAAACCGGTGCCTGCTGATGGACCACGGAATCCCTAGCGTAGCGGACGGTTCCAGCGCTCAAAGTTGTAAGATCGCGGCGCATTTGTTTGCAAACCTCAACGTGTCCGCATCAGGAACACGGCTTTCAGGCCAGCGTGCAGGCGCACAGTTTGAAACGGTCTGCGCAGCATTTTTAAAAGAAACGTTCTTTGAGCTCAGTAACATCCGTCCAGGGCATTGGCAAATTGATCGCAAAATGGCGATCACTGAATTTGATCAATATGACCACCTGCTTACCTTGTCAGCCTTGGCAAAAGACAATGCAGACCTGGCCGCGGCAATGGTCAGTGACTACCTAGTCGAACCCGATATCGTCATCGCTCGGTATCCCATTCCGGAGCAGGAATTGCTTTCGTTTGTCGACGATACCGTAGGCCTTCGCACTCCGCTGCGCGCCGCCAACGGAGGTAAACCGCTGCTCCATGCCAGTGTTTCCTGCAAATGGACCATTCGAAGTGACCGATCACAGAACACGAGGTCGGAAGCATTAAGCCTTGTCAGAAATCGCAAAGGGCCGTTGCCGCACATCGTTGCAATTACTGCGGAACCGCTGCCGCAGCGCATCGCTTCGATCGCGATGGGAACCGGGGACATGGACTGCGTTTACCACATCGCATTGCCTGAACTCGAACAATCGGTGATGTCTGTGGGCTCAGCCGCCTCTCAAAAATCATTGGCCACGATGATTTCGGGTAAACTCCTCCGTGATATCGCTGACCTACCACTGGATCTAGCTATCTGATTTTCGGCGACCGAGTCATGCTTACCAACCACAAGATGTACGCCCGCCAGCGATTGGAGTCCTTGTTGGCAGGGGATCTTTCATTTCAGGCTCCGGCTCGGCAGGCTCACCCGCTGCATGCGCTGCACCCGTTTGCGGCCCGATTCCCGCACGGCCTGCCGGGGTACTTCATCAATGCCTTGACGGAGCGCGGCGACACCGTGCTTGACCCAATGTGCGGATCGGGGATCACGCTGCTGGAGGGTTGGGCTGCGGGGCGGTCGGTAATCGGTGTGGATTTGGATCCGTTGGCGCGGAGGCAGGCCGCGGCGCGGACCATCGCCCTGTGCCCCAGCGAGATCCGCGAGGCAGGACAGGCGGCGCTCCGGCGGGCTGAAGACCTCGCCGCCGGGTTGGGAGCGTACTCCGATCCGCTGGAGGCGGTGAGAGCCGACATGGATGCGTCAACCCGAGAATTCCTGGACTATTGGTTCTTCCCGGCAACTCAGCATGATCTCGCCTGTTTGACGCTTGCGATCAAGGAAGAGCCGGATCCGGATCTGCGCAATCTGTTGGAAGTGATCTTTTCTTCGACAATCGTTACCAAGTCCGGGGGCGTGTCCCGGGCGCGCGATTTGGCCCACACGCGTCCTCACCGGGTGTCTGATAAGGTCCCCAAGCCTCCCATTTCGCTGTTCGCGAACCTCGTCGAGCGTGCCGCTGACGCTTACGCCAGCATTGACCGGGATGCAGTGGGCGACTGTCGCATCGTTGCCGGCGATGCGCGTGCCGTGCCGCTGGCGGAAAGCAGCGTGGACCTGATCGTGACGTCGCCGCCTTACGCGAACGCGCTGGACTACATGCGGGCGCATAAGTTCTCCTTGGCCTGGCTGGGCGACCCCATCCCGTCCCTGACCAGATTGCGCGGCAAGTACATCGGGTCCGAGTCGGCGCGCAGTCCAGCGGACGCAGGGTTCGGAGCACAGTTACCGGCGGACGTTGAAGCTGTGGTGGAACGGATAGCCACGGCGGACGCTGCGAAATCGCGGGTCCTCCGCCGGTATTTCGCCGACATGTCGGCTTCGATAACAGAAATGGAAAGGGTACTCCGGCCCGGGTCGGCGGCCGTGATCGTAGTGGGGCCATCGACGATGCGGGGGATACCGGTACCCACCCACGACTGCCTTGCGTATCTTGCCACGCAGGCTGGATTGAATGTGGTGAGGGTCTCTCCTCGCCAGCTTGACCGCGACCGTCGGATGATGCCGGCCAGGACCGCCGGGCGCGCCGGCATCCCGGCCGCGGCCGCGACGGGCATCGAGAGGCGGATGCATACGGAGTTCATCATTGGCGCGGTCAAGGTATAACCCCAGCGGCAAACTGCGTCGCATATCCTGTTCAGCAAGGCCCGGTTAGCACCCGGCAATCTAGTCTCAAACGGAAACCCGGTTTGTCCCGGAGAGACTATATACAAGATATTGTTATCGATAGTCATGCGGCAAGGATTTCGTTCGCCGCCGGGCTCCCTGTGCCTCATCAAAACGGATATTCCATTGGCGGCGTCACCGAGCGGGCGCAAGATTGGATTTCACCATGCGTTTTGTTATATGACCAATTTCATGTCGTTTTTCGTTTGTGGGCAAAACATTACATCTAGGCATCCGTCTAGCGGGACCGACGGTTCCCGGATTACCATTTCCAACCATACGTTTATGTTCAGTTGGATGCAGGAAAACAGACGATGCAAGACCGCCCGGACCCAGTATCAGCATGGCAAGCAGCCCTCGGACGCCTACAGCTCGAAATACCCCAGGAGCAGTTCAACACTTTCCTGCGACCCTGCGCGGGGCTGCGGTGGGACAGCGATTGCCTCGTGGTCGGAGCGGCCACCGCTTTCGCCGTTTCATGGCTCGAATTGCCATTACATCTCGAAATGGTGCGGGAAGCGGTGGCCAAGGCGACCGGCGTACAGTCGAACGTCCGCTACGAGGCGGCGCCGACCGCCCGGGACACGTCCCAAGAACCCACCGTCTCGGTGCAATCGGTAGTTGCGGAACGGGCTGCTCATCTGCGCACTGCGGTTGACCACCAAGGCGGCCAGTCGACACAGCATTTCGGGTCAGCCGGGCACAGCTTGCCGTCACCCGGAACGGTAGGTCTGAACCCCCGCTACAGCTTCGACAACTTTGTAGTCGGGGAGAGCAACCAGTTGGCCTACCACGCCGCACGGGCCATAGTCGGCGCGGGCCTGGAGGCCGCGCCGGGTTACAACCCGTTGCTGCTCTACGCCGGATCCGGGATGGGCAAAACCCACCTGTTGCACGCTATCGGCAATCTGGCCCTGCAGCAGGGTGTTGCGGTCCGGTACGTAACCTCCGAACAGTTCACCAACGAGTTCGTGTCGTCAATCAACCGGAAGGCGATGCCGGAATTCCGGGAGCGCTACCGCGGCGTCGGCCTGCTCCTGCTGGACGATGTGCAGTTCCTGGTGGGCAAAGAGCAGACACAGGAGACCCTGTTCCACACGTTCAACGACCTGCACCAGGCCGGGGCACAGATCGTTTTGACCAGTGACCGGCCACCGGAAACCATCGCGCCGCTGGAAGACCGGCTGCGCTCCCGTTTCCAATGGGGCTTGGTGGCCGATATCCGGCCGCCGTCGCTGGAAACGCGACTGGCCATGCTCCATTCGTGGGCTACCGATAGCGGCTCCGAGGTGCCTACTCCGGTTCTGGATGTCATCGCCCAGCGGGTCAGCCGCAACGTACGCCAACTGTTGGGCGCGTTCAATCGGGTGGTGGCAACATCACGGCTTCTGGGTGCGCCGTTGACCGCCGAAAGCGTCGCAACGCAGCTGGACGCCATCGTCGGGCCGGACGCCCGCGCTGAAGTTACGGCCCAGCAGGTGCTGAGCAAAGCAGCGCATCATTACGGTCTCACGCCAGAACAGATCCTGAGTCGCAACCGCACCGCGGCAGTGGCGCAAGCGCGTCAGGTGACGATGTATCTGCTGGTGAACGAACTCGGCATGACACCTACCGGCGCCGGGCGGTTCCTGGCGGGCCGAAACCACAGCACGGTGATTCATGGCGTCGGCAGGATACGGCAAGCAATGCAATCCGACAGTAGGATCAGGCACGCAGTCGTGGCCATAACCGAATCACTGCTAAAGTAAGCGCGTTGGGTTCGATGAACCACCCTTGGAGGCACGCATGACAACAGGCAACAGCCAGACCATCCGAACCGTCGTCGGCACGGGCGAAGCCGGATACAGCGGGGACGACGGGCCTGCCGCGTCCGCCACGCTCCGTGAACCGTTCATGTGCGCGTTCGACACCTCGGGCAACATGTTTTTCTGCGAAGCGCGAAATCACGTCGTCCGGCGGGTTGATGCGTCCACCGGTCATGTCACTACGATGGCTGGGACGGGAGCAGCCGGATACAGCGGGGACGCCGGCCCGGCCACGGATGCCACGCTCAACGAGCCCTACTCCCTGGAGGTCGACGCGGGCGGGCACGTTTACGTCGTTGACCGACTGAACGCCGCCGTGCGCCGGATCGATGAGGATACCGGTGTCATCACCACTGTGGCAGGGACCGGGGAACCGGGATATTCGGGAGACGGTGGCCCCGGCGACCAAGCCCAGCTACGAGAGCCGAACGACTGCTTCCTGGACGGGCGCGGCGGCCTGCTGATTGCGGACATCCAGGACCAGCGCGTCCGTCGCCTGGATCTGGAAACGGGGATCATCGACACCTTTGCGGGCAACGGCGAAAAGGCACGCGGGGGCGACGGGATGCCGGCCCGGCAAGCGAGCATACTGGGCTCCCGCGCGGTTTGCATGGACCAGCACGGCAACACGTACATCGCGGAGCGTGAGGGCAACGGCGTGCGCGTGGTTACCGCGGGCGGCATCATGGGGACCGTCGCGGGGGTATCGGCCGAACGGGGCTACACCGGAGACGGCGGGTCCGCTTTGTCCGCCACCTGGGGCGCACCCAAGGCCCTGCGCTGCGACGCAACGGGGAACGTCATCGTGGTGGACACGGAAAACCACGCCATTCGCAAAATCGACACTAATACCGGCGTGGTCACCACCATCGCCGGAGGGCAGTTGGGCGGTCACGGAGACGGCGGTCCGGCCACCGACGCGGGATTGGACCGGCCGCACGGGTGTGGCATCACGGCCAGCGGACAGATCTACATCGCAGACAGCAACAACCACCGGATCCGGATGGTGGGCTAGCGGCGGGAACCGAATCGACTTTCGTCCGATTCCTTGACACTACAGGCACCCGTTGGCTACGATTGAATCACGGTCTGAGGTTGAGTTCGGGTAGTTGGACCGTGGACGTGGGGATATAGCTCAACTGGGAGAGCGCGGCGTTCGCAATGCCGAGGTTGCGGGTTCGAGTCCCGCTATCTCCACCAATTCGTTTCTGCCCCTGTAGCTCAGTTGGATAGAGCGGCGGCGTCCTAAGTCGCGCGTCGGGGGTTCGAGTCCCTCCAGGGGTACCACGATCACTGTTTCCGCAAGAGTGGGGGCGGCTTATTGGCCGCCCCCGACTGCCGGCTGCCGCCGTGCTATCATGGGCCGCGCGTTCACTCCAACCTGCCGGAAACGAAGGAGGGCATGGTAAATGGCGACAGGTACCCTAGCATGGACCGAACAAACCGTGGAGGCAGCGGGCGCTCAGCTGCAAGTCGTCACGGGCGGCAGCGGTGATCCCCTGCTCATTCTTCACGACGAATTCGGCCACCACGGCCAACTTCGCTACCACGAGGCTCTGGGCCAGGATTTCAGCCTGCACATTCCGCGCCATCCCGGCTTCGGCGCCACCGAGCGTCAGGAATGGATCATGAATATGCGTGACCTGGCGGGGTGGTACCTGGAGGCCCTGGACGACCTTAACCTCGGACCGGTGAACCTCATGGGCTTTTCGCTGGGTGGCTGGCTGGCTGCGGAGATGGCCACCATGTCGCCAGGCCAATTCCGGAAGCTCGTGCTCGTCGCGCCGGCCGGCATTCGGCCACCCACCGGAGAGATCTTTGACATGTTCCTGGCAGTGGCCGAGGAATATCTCACCGTTGGCCTCCACGATCCAGAAAATGCCCCTGAATTCCGGGACGTTTGCCCCGAGGAGCCCTCGGCGGAGCTTGCCGAAGCCTGGGCGGTGGCAAGGGAGGAGGCGTGCCGACTGAGCTGGCGGCCTTACATGCACTCCCTGAGCCTGCCCCATCTGGTGCATCGCCTCAAGCGCGTGCCTACCCAGATCATCTGGGGGCAGCAGGACAATATCGTTCCAGCGTCCGCCGGCCAGATGTACCACGACTCCATTCCCGGCTCGCGGCTCGACATCCTTGATTCGTGTGGGCACCGTCCCGAACTGGAAAAGACCGACGAATTCGTGGCCCTCGTGAAGGGGTTCCTATCCACCTAGCGATTCCTTCGCTATGGTAAAATCCGGCCGTACCCGGAACCGCAAGGAGAATCGACATGTTCATTGGATATTTTACGGAAAGGCCCTACCAGGATCCCAAATCCGGGTATTTCGGCGCAACCGGCAAGTCGATCATGGACCTCAACGTCAGCAATGAAATATACGATGCCGAGCTGGGCGCCCATTTGTACAACCGCTACCTGGACGAAAAGATCTACGCTGAGGAGATGGGGTTCGACGGCCTGATGCTCAACGAGCACCACAGCACGCCGTTCTGCATGGGCGGCGCGATGAACGTGGAAGCTTCGGTTCTCGCCCGCATCACCAACCGCGCCAAGATAGTCCTGTTGGGCAACATCCTTCCCCTCTGGGACGACCCGTTGTGGCTGGTCGAGCAGTTGTCCATGATTGACATGATCTCGCACGGTCGCCTGGTATCGGGATGGGTTCGCGGCACCGGTCGTGAAAGCGTGGCGCACAACATCGAACCCCACTACAACTGGGAGCGCTTCAAGGAAGCCCACGAGCTGATCGTGAAGGCATGGACAACCCCTGGCCCGTTCCGCTGGGAAGGCAAGCACTACCACTTCCGTCACGTCAATCCGTGGGTCAAGCCTTACCAGAAACCACATCCTCCCATCTGGCTACCGGGAGTGGTTAGCCGCGACTCGTTGATCTGGGCGGCCGAGCAACGGATCCCCTACATCATGCTGGCCACCGAGATGGAACCCACCAAGCAGGCGTTCCAGATTTACCACGACACCGCTGCTGAGCTGGGCTACGAGTCCGGGCCGCAGAACATCGGCTACCTGTGGAAGGTCCACGTCGACGAGACGGAAGAACTCGCAGAGCAGACCGGCCGGAAGTACGTACAGGGACCCAGCAACCCGTTCCTCGCCGGCAACGAGGGCACGACCAACCAGGCCCTGCTGCATCTCCCCGGACTGACCTCACGCCGGCGAGTTTTGCCCACCACGTCCGTGGCGACGGCGGCCCGCGGCGGCAGCGCCGGCCCCGGCGGTGTCCTATCGCGACCCTACGAGCAGCAGGTCGAGGACTACACGATCATCTCCGGCACCCCCGACACCGTCATCCCCAAGATCCGTCACGTGCTGGAAACCATCCGCCCGGGCAGCATCTTCTTCTGGGATGGCGACGGCGCCATGACCCACGACGACGCCATGCGCAGCCTGCGCCTCATGGGACAGGAAGTGTTGCCCGCGGTTCGAGAGATTGCCAAAGAACTGGATTTGCCGGGACCCTTTGAAGTGGACCCGGCCACCGGCAAGCCCTACGTCGCGAACCCGGCTCCCGCCGAGGTGGCCGCTGACGACTAGGACTCACCCATACGCTCTGCATCCGCGCCTCTCCCAACCCGGGGGAGGCCGTTTGCTATCGCCCACCTTGAATTTCGCCGACACCCGACACGGAGCGTGACCATGCCTTACGGAGACAATGACTGGTTGGCCCTCACCGCCGAGCCCGCCCTTGAGCCGGGCCTGCCCATCTGCGACGCTCACCACCACTTCTGGGACTTCCGCATGGACCGGGTCCCCTACCACCGCTATCTGCTGGATGAATTGGCCGCAGATGTGAACAGCGGACATAACGTGCGCTCCACTGTGTTCCTGGAAGCCCGATCCATGTACCGGCCGGACGGACCGGAAGAGCTGCGGCCGGTAGGCGAGGTCGAGTTCGTCCAGGGCATCGCCGCCGCCAGCGCCACCGGCCTGTATGGGCCAACCAGGGCCGCCGCCGCCATCATCGGCCACGCGGACCTCGCCCTCGGCGACGATGTGGCCCACGTCCTCGACGCGCTCCAGGCGGCCAGCCCCAACCGATTCCGCGGTATCCGGTACAACGCGGGTTGGGACCCCAATCCTGAGCTGGACAGCCGCTCCGTCGAGCACAAGTTGGCCGACCCGCAGTTGCGCGCCGGCGCCCGGGTTCTCGCCGACCGGGGCCTGGTCTACGAAAACGTCGTTTACTTCCCGCAACTCGCCGAACTGGCCGAATTCGCGCGGGCCGTGCCCGACCTGACCATCGTGTCCAACCACATCGGCGGCCTGATCCGCGTCGGCCCTTACGGCAACCGGGACGACGAGGTTATGCCGGCCTGGAGGGACGGCGTGGCCGCGCTGGCCCAGTGTCCCAACGTGGTGATGAAGCTCGGCGGCGTGGGCCAACCACGGTACGGGTTCGACTGGCACACGCGGACCACGCCCATAGGCTCGGAACAACTGGCACAGGAGATGGGACCCCTGATCACCTACTGCATTGACCAGTTCGGGCCCGACCGTTGCCTGTTCGAAAGCAACTTCCCGCCGGACAAGGTCTCCTTCTCGTACAACGTCATGTACAACGCCTTCAAGCGCATGACGTCGGGTTATTCAGCCAGCGAGCGCGCCAGCATGTTCCACGACAACTCGGCCCGGATCTACCGGATCGAGTACTGAACACTATTGGCCGGTCAGCAGCGCCGTCAGTTCACTCACGTCGGCCAGTCTCTCGAGACGGCCGACGGTGTCCACTACCCGCTGCATCCGGTCTTTCGACAGGGTATCGCGGGTCAGGGCATAGAACTTGGTGAGCAGTTCCTCGCGCCCCGCGGGATTGGAAAAGTCGCCGCGCTGTGACGTAACCTCCGCTTGGCGGATGCTGCCGTCAGCCAGCTCCACGGCAACGCGGGCCGACGGGTAGTCGTAGCGGCGCAGGTTCATGTCGGGATCGGAGTCCAGCGAAACGCGCTGGGCGAGTTCACGCACATCCGCGTTGGAGACCCGCTCCGGCAAGAACGCGGTGACGTCAGTGCGGCCGTAGCAGATAGCGGCAGCCACCGCGTAGGGTATCGAGAACTTCGCCGCCAGCATATTGTCGGGCGCGGGTTCGGCCATGATGCCGGCGATGGGCGGCGCGGTGACCGCCACGCTCTTCACGTCGGACGCGGCGAAAGGCTCGTCGCGAAGCAGATCCTGCACCGCGTCCAGGACCGGATGGTTGTACAGACAGCAGGCGTGGAATTTGAAATAATTCTGCTCGATACGGAGGTTGCCCGAAGTTCCCAGACCGTCAACCGCTGCGTCCGGGTCGAAACCTTCCCCGAGGAAGGTGCGGTACAGGTCAGCGGGGCCGTCGCCGACGGCCGTGAAACCGCATTGGCTGAGGTGAACCGCCATGATCCCCTGGAAACCGGACCGGCCGGGGTACAGGTTGCGCACGGTGGCTCCTTCAATGCAGGGGGTCCACGTATTGGCTGGGCTCATGGACATGGACAGGTTCATCGCCAACCTGGTTTGCGCCGCGTCGAACCCCATCAAGCGGGCGGTTGCCGCCGCCGTGCCGATGGTCCCCCAGGTGCCGTGGGAGTGCACTTCCGGCCTGATTTGGGTGGCCGTTCCGATGCGGGATATGACCTCGTAGCCAACTATGATGCTCTCCATGACCTCGCGGCCGCTACGTCCCAGGTCCTCGCCCACGGCGATGGCCCCCGGCGTGACGTGGATTGACGGGTGCCCGCCGCCCAGGCGGTTGCCTTCATCCATCTCCAGCGACACGCCGGCGGTGGCGTTGACCATGGTGGCCCAAACCGGTTGCACCCGGCCAGCATGACCGAAGACGGTTGCCGTACCGGGTCCGCTCATGGCCGCGGCCAGACTGGCGAAGTTGGCATTTTCAGACAGGCGGCTGCCGGCGAGGATGGCGCCGATGGTGTCCAGCACCACGTCCTTCGCGGCGGCGATGGTGGACGGCCGCAGGTCCTCCCAGCGCGACTCCGCCACGAACTGGGCAAGCAGGTCGAGATAATTCTTGGCCATAATCGCACCTACCGCGTGAAGAATTCGTGGAGCAGCCGATATGCGTCGTCCGGCAACTCCTCAGCAATGTAATGGCCGGAGGGCAGCGACTGCCCTTCCACGTTATTGGAATAGTTCCGCCACACTGCGAGAACGTCCTGGGTGCGGCCCACGTAACCCCGGTCGCTCCACAGCGCCAGGTGGGGGCAGTTGACCTTGTTGTCGAAGTCGGCCTCGTCGTGCTCCAGGTCGATGCTCGCGCCGGCGCGGTAGTCCTCGCACGCCCCGTGGATGGCTTCGGGGTTACTGAAGCAGCGCACGTATTCGTCCACAGCCTCCGGCGCGAACACCGTCTCCGCGTTGCGCTCGCGCATGAACCTGGAGCGGATGTAGTAGTCGGGATCGGCGCCGATGACCCGCTCCGGGAAGTCGTAAGGCTGGATCAGGAAGAACCAGTGGTAGGTATTGGTCGCCATTTCCTTGTTGACGATGCTGAACATGTGGCGCGTGGGCACGATATCGAGGGTTGCCAGCCGCAACACGCGCTCGGAATGATCCTTGGTCAACCGGTGGCCGACGCGCGCGCCCCGGTCGTGGCTTCCCAGGAAGAACGTATCGAACCCGAGGTGCGTCATGGCGTCCACCAGGTCCTGGGCCTGCGCCCGCTTCGAGTGGTTGAAGTGGTCGGGGCTGCCCTGGGGCTTGCCGCTGTCCCCGTAGCCGCGCAGGTCCGCCGCGACCACGGTGAAGTCTTCGGCAAGACGCGGCGCGATCTTGTGCCACATGGTGTGCGTCTGCGGGTAGCCGTGCAGCAGCAGCAACGGAGGACCGCTCCCGCCCTTCACCAGGTTCACCGCCTCGCCGGCGGTCTCCACCTGCATACGCTCAAATCCCTCGAACAAAGCCATCTTCCGCTCCTTCGTATTTCCCAAGTCAAGTGCAAGCCATAGGCCTGTAGACCGGTACATAATGCGTCGGTGCGCCGGCGATGTAAATACCTTGTTCCGTAACTGTTCAGACTTGAGGGGAAGCGAGTAGTTGACGGCAGGCGTTGAGGGTGTTGAGACCTTGTGCCCGCCAGGTGCCGAAGATTGACGCCAGCGTCATCTTGGTGGCAGTACCCCGGTCCGAGCGGGTGCCCCCACTGACCTTGCGGCTGACCACCAGATGGCGCAGGCTGCGCTCGGCGGCGTTGTTGTCCGGCGGCACCTCCGGTTCGGCCACGAAGACGAAGAGTTCTTTGATGTGTTTCTCCATGCGTCGGCACAGCCTGGCTTGGGCGGCTGACGGGTCATCCAGGTAGGGCCGGCAGAGGACCAGCAATCGTCTTTCCAGGGCCATTTTGGCGGTGCGGCGTTGTTGCTCTGCGGGGTGGGTAAAGACCGTGGCCTGACGGTAGAGTTGGTGGACGGCGTCAGCCCACTGGGACAGCGATCCATCATCTGGGTAGAGTGATCGCAGGTCGTGGATGTCCCGCAGCAGGTGGGCCCAGCAGCGTTGTTTGGGACCCGCATAGTGGTGGTAGGCGGCGTAAAAGTCGCTGACCAGCACACCGGCGAAATCGTCGCCCAAAACCTCGTCCACTACCGCCTTGCCCCGGTTCCGTCGCAGGAAGTACCGCAGGTTGGGGGTGCTGAAAGTCCACACGTAGCCGTTGTGTCCATCCTGTCGCCAACCCGTCTCATCGGCGTGGACCACCGGACTGCCTCGGACCTGTTCCAGGATGTCCGCCACCACCCGTTGGGCCTTGCCAGCCACTTGCTGTGTGGCCGCCACGATGGCCCCCAGGCTGAGTTGCAGCCCATGCACGGTATCCAGGTGCCACTGGATGGTGCGCAACGGCAGCCTGGCTTCCTCCCGCAGGACCGCAATCAGGCTGATGACGTTGATCCCCAGGCGCTGCTTGCCCATCACCACGCCGTCCAGTTGCGCTTTGGGAACACAGCAGCGTCGGCAGCGGGGACAAGTGCGGGTCAGGTAAACGTGCTCGGTTACCTGCGCCGGAACCTGCGGCAGGTCGATCACCTCCCGAGTGCGCTGGGCCCAACCCCCAGACAACTGGGTCCCGCAGTCGGGACACTGCTCCACCACATGCTCCACGCGGTGGGTGGGCGTCATGCGGGCTCGGGCAAAGCCGTGAGGTCGGGGTTTGCGAGGTTCCTTGGGACGTGCTGGCTCCCGGTCTGCTTTGGGTTTCAGACCGGGCATCCGGCGGGAGCCTTTGGGTTTGGCTTGCCCTTCCAACTGGGCAATGCATTTCTCCAGCCGCTCAATGATGGCCTGCTGTCGGACGATGATGCCAATCAGAACATCCCGGTCGGCAGTCCTGAGATCGATTTCGGTATCCATCCCAGTTATATGACATAACCACCGCCCCCAAAGCCAGCCACCCGCACACCAAGTTCCGCCAATTCGCCTCACCAACTCTGAACAGTTACCTTGTTCCGTGCCCTTTGACACCATATTCGCGCCCGTGTACCGTAGGTCACAAACTGCCGGACTGGCCCTTTTGAGAGCGCAAATGACCACCACCACGGTACCAACCAACATCGCCCACTACCTCGACGCGGCTGGCCCCTTCGTGGCCCGCGTCGACGAAGCCGCCGACTGGATCGACGCCGAGCGGCAGATGCCGCCCGACCTTGCCGGGGACATGGCCGATGCCGGCTTTTTCCGCCTGCTGCTGCCTCGCGACCTGGGCGGCGCCCAGCTGGCGCATCCGGACTTCCTGCAAATTCTGGAGCAATTTGCCGCGGCGGACGCGAGCGTGGCGTGGTGCCTGAACCAAAACAACGTCTTTGCCACCAGCGCCGCCCGTATGCCTGTGGATACCGCGCATCTGATCTGGGGCGAGCCGCGCGCGGTGGTCACCAATGGACCGCCCACGAGATCCTGCCTCGCCACTCCCGTGGAGGGCGGCTACCGCCTGAACGGGCGCTGGAACCTGAGCAGCGGCAGCGACCACGCCACCTGGATCGCTGCGTTGTCGCCCGTGGCGCAGGGTGGGCAAAACGGAGCCACCGCCAGCGATCAGGGGCCACGCATCCTGCTGATGCCCAAACCGGAGGTCAATATCGTCGACCTGTGGCACACGGCCGGACTCCGCGGCACGGGCAGTTTCAGCTTCGACGTGGACGACCGGTTCATCGCCGAAGAGCGCACCTACATCCAGGATGGCCCGGCGTGGGCCGATGGACCGCTGTACCAGATCCCGCGCACGCTGCTTTTTGCCACCGGCTTTGCCACCGTTGCGCTCGGCGTGGCGCGCAAGAGTTTGGAAATCGCCATCGGAGTAGGCCAGAGCCGGATGCCCTACCGGTCCGGCGTGCTGCTCCGCGACCAGCAAACCACCCAGCGCACGATGGGCGAAGCACATGCCCAGCAAAGTTCCGCGCGCGCCTTTCTGAAGGAAGCACACGGCCGGCTGTGGGATTCAGCTTGCTCCAAGGGCACGCTCACCATCGACGAGCGGATCCAACTGCGGGTCGCCGCCACCCATGCCATCCGCACGTCGGCGCAGGTGGTGGACGCCGCGTACACCCTTTGCGGCGCGAGCGGCATTTTCCAGTCCAACCCGATCCAGCGACGGTTCCAGGACATGCACGTCATCACCCAGCATGTGCAGGGACACTACGTGCACTACGAAACGGCGGGCCAATTCCTGATGGGCTTGGAACCGCAGGGCGTTTTTTAGCAAAAGGAGGTGCGGCCATGGCTGCGAATCACGTGGATACCGTCATCGTCGGCGGGCAGATCGTAACCTCGTCACAGGTGTACGAAAGTTCGATCGCGGTTTCGGGCGGGAAGATCGTCGCCATCGGTCCCGAAAATTATCTGCCCCCGGCCGACCGCTACATTGACGCCGCCGGCAAGTTCGTGCTGCCCGGCCTGATCGACAGCCACGTGCATCTGGACGGCCACGACGACTACGCACTGGGTTCGTTGGCCGCGGCTCACGCCGGCCTGACCACCCTGGTGCCCTTTGGGACCTACCAGCTGGAGGGCGACGAGACGCTGCCGCAGGCCGTGCACCGCACTCGCGAAACCATTGAGCAGAACGCGCTCACCGATTTCGCCTTCCACTTCATCCTGCAAAACCGGCCGAGCATCCTGTCTGGGTTGCCCCAGGCCATCGACCTCGGCGTCAAATCCTTCAAGATGTTCATGACCTACAAGAAGCGTCCCGGCAGGATGTGCGACGACGACTACATCTGCGAGGCCATGGACCTGGTGGGCCGTGGTGGGGGCGTCCTGCAGCTCCACTGCGAGAGCGGAAACATCATCGAGTACCTGGAAAACAAGCTGTTGGCGGAGGGCCACACCCATCCCACGGATTTCCCCACCGCGTGCCCGGACTGGGCGGAAGAAGAGGCCATCAACCGGGCAGTCAAGATGAGCGCGGCCACACGTTGCCCCACCTATGTCGTCCACCTCAGCACCCAACTTGGCCTGGAGCGCATCAAACAGGCGCAGAGCCTGGGGCAGCGCGTGTGGACGGAGACCTGCCCCCAATACCTTCTGCTATCCGACGCCCAAATGGCGGAGCGCGGCCCGCTGGCCAAGATCGGCCCGCCATTGCGGCCCGACGACGGTCCGGATCGTGACGCGCTTTGGGAAGGCTTGCGACAGGGTCACGTCTCGATAGTGGCCAGCGATCACTCACCGCATCCCCAGGAACTCAAGCAACCGGGCTGGGACAACATCTTTGTTGACGCCAACGGCATGTCCGTCCCCTTCGGATCGCCCGGGATCGAGACCATCGTGCCGCTGATGTACAGCGAGGGCGTGGTCAAGCGCGGCCTCCCCATCTGGTGGCTGGCCCGCGTCATGGCCGAAAATCCGGCGCGCATCTTCGGCATCTACCCGCGCAAGGGTGTTATCCAGGTCGGTTCCGATGCCGACTTTCTCATCCTGGACCCCAACGGCGACCGCATCGTCACGGCCAGCGACCACCACAGCAACGCCGGATACTCCCTGTTCGAAGGCTGGCGCGTCAACGGTCGCCCGTGGATGACCATGCTGCGCGGCCAGGTATTGCTGCAGGACGGCGAGCTCCAGCAGAACCCGGGCTATGGGATGTTCCTGGAAAGCGGCGAACCCCGTGCCCCATTGGGCGGCCCGGTGAGTTAGAGCGAGTCGTCAATATCGAGGGTAGCACTGCGGGTCAGATAGCCGTTCGTCTCGACTCCCGTGCCGGGAGTGAATTCGCCTTTGAGCCACCGGACGAAGGCGTTGGCTTGCCAATACCTAGTGCGTTGGAGTTGGGGCGGAGTTCGGATTCGCTGACCACCTGACGGTATCTTTCTAGTGCTTGTGTAACTTCTCTCAATGCTTCAGGGCTGATCTCGGGCATGGTGCGTTCCTCTTGCAACTGCCCAAGCCTGCCTGACTCTCTGATTGTTGATGTGGCGTGTCGGACATTTACGGCCCCGGCTTGAATCCATAAGGAAACCGCCGGAGTTGCCTCTCTTGGTTGTGCGGTTCCCGCTGAAAGTCTGGGATTCTCTCGCCGGTAATTGCCAACCGGTTCAACCAGCGGGTCTCCTCGGTGTGCCAGAACTGCAGCTTTGACCATTCGCCGTCTGTGTCGTACCGCGCCTGTTCACAAGATAGTGCTCCGCCAAGGGTGATGTGTATTCCGTCCCACTGGTCGGAGACTTCCTGCCAGTTAGTTACCAGTCGACCATCAGGTGCTCGGTGGGGAAATTCCAGACAAAGCGCGTGCCAGTCCGCGGGGTGGTTGATTTCATAGACTTGCACATCCTGCTCAAACTGGACTTGCCATGCGGCCAGTGGGAACGCACAAATGTGGTCATTTGCATAAATGGCGTAGGCCGTGACTTCGGATGTGGTGCTGCCTCGTAATGTGGAGGTTCCCTGTGAAGACGTGTAGGGAAATGGGTCGCCGTCCTCATTGGGCGGGTCGGGCTTTCTCCAGCTTTGGGGAATGAGGGGGTTGGGTTCGGGCGGGTTGCTGTGTGGCATTTGTGGCGATGTCCAGATTTGGTTGTCCAAATCCAACGGTTCATACCACCAGGCGAACAGCGGATTGCTTACAATCTCCAGCGCCAAATCCATAAAGTCTTTGGCTCCATCGAGTGCTAGGTCCAACCACTTTTGCAGACTTTCTCCTGCGTGCACGTCGCACCAATGCATGGCTGACGATGCCAGCCAGAAACTCACGTCCGGCTCAGCTATACGTTCTATTCCCAGGTGCAAGTTTTCCGACATATCACAGATGAAGCTGCATCCCGCAGGGGAAGAGAGCAGGGCTTGGGCTTTTTCTTCGCTGGTCATGGTGTTCACACTCCGGCCCGGCACGAATTTATTTGCCTTTACACAGAACGTTGGAGTCCATTTTGGCAGCCGTACCGTCATACCTGCTGCCTTCTTTTGTCACCAACAAACCGGACGACAATTGCAGATAGTCATAGCGTGAGCCCCTCAGACACAGAGCTTTCACTCCCGAGAGCATCACGGAATGGACGCCGCTGTTCCAGTTAAAACACCGAACCCAACCGTTATCTGGATTGGAAACAGTTTCCGCGTTGCAGACGTTGGTGTTCGTAGTCATGAGCGACCATGAATGCAGGGCAATCGCGTCTTGCGGTAATCGGTATAATCAGCGCACTCGAACATTCTGTGCTTTGATACTGCCCATTGGTGGCCGCCTTCCAGATACTGCGTTCAGCCCGATTGGGTTCCAAGTCGGCGAACGCAAGCCTCACCAACGCATGTTTTGACTGTCGAAAGTGGCGGCGGCACCGGGTTTGGTCCGGTATTACTGCGAGCCCAATTTAGACGCGATTGCCCTGACCATGAATGCCTGCTGCTTGCCCGATAGTATAATGTTTGGTGGACCGTCAGCGTACCGGTATCGGACAGGAGCTCCTCGCAGCGCATGAGCGTTTTTGCCTGTATGTAATTTTTCCCCGGATGTTCCTTCGAATTGTGGGGGGTTTTGAATCTCACCCCAACAGGGGCCGACGGATATTCTGGGGCTGCCTTCCGCTATTGCTTGGTTGAGTTCGTCGGGTGTGCCCTGACGGTCTGCGGTGTTGATCAGGCCGGCATTGGCCAGAAACAATGTCTGCGGAAATCAGCGCAACTAGCGTCGCCATGACGACGTATATTCGCTTTGACTTGAGAGTGTTTGCCATGGTAGAAATCTCTCCTTTGTTTTTGTGTAGAACTGTGAGTGTTCGGGCCGGAACGCTAAAGTGGACCGCAAACGAAGCCGGGCGATATGTCAACCCTGCTCTCATTCCCATTTATCAGGAATTAACTGCCGGGCAACTGGACAGACCGAGACCGGTTACGTATTGTTAAGCTGCCTCGGATTCGCCGCGACGCTGAATGAGGAAATGCTGTAAACATGGCTGGTCCACTCAACGCCTTTGTTCCCGAAAGTACCGCCCACCTGGCCGGCTCTGATGCCGGTCCATTGTCCGGTCTCACCTTCGCGGCCAAGGATATCTTCGACATCGCGGGGCACGTCACCGGCTGCGGGAACCCGCATTGGCTGGCTACCCACGGCCCCGCCGAATCCACCGCCTGGGTGGTGCAACGACTGGTAGAGGCCGGGGCGTCCATGGTGGGCAAAACCATCACCGACGAGCTGACGCGCGGGATCTTCGGCGAGAACATGCACTATGGGACCCCGGTGAATCCGAGGGCCTCGGGCCGGGTACCCGGCGGTTCCTCCAGCGGCTCCGCCTCCGCTGTCGCCGGCGAGCTGGTGGACTTCGCCCTGGGCTCGGACACGGGCGGTTCGGTACGAGTTCCATCGAGTTTCTGCGGACTGTTCGGTTTGCGGCCCACGCACGGGCGCATTCCGCTGGAGGGGATGCTGCTCCAGGCCCCGACCTTCGACACCATCGGCTGGTTCGCCCGGGATGCGGAGACCTTCGCCCGCGTGGGTGCGGTCATTTTCCCACCCGGCCCAGCGACCCAACGCCCGCAGCGCCTGGTCATCGCCGAAGACGCCTTCGAGCTCGCCGAACCGGCCACGCGCCGGGCTTTGGAAGGTGCGCTAGATACGATAGCTCCGCGGTTCACCACGTCCTCGACACTGCGACTCGCACCCTCCAGCCTGGAGGAGTGGTCGGGCCACCAACAGGTTCTGCAGAGCCGCGAGGCGTGGGAGTCCGCCCGCGACTGGATCGACCAGGTCAACCCGGTATTCAGCTTTGAGGTTTCTGATCGGTACGCCCTGGCCCGTTCGGTTACCGACGATCAGATCGTGGTCGCCCAAGCCGGCCGCGACGCCGTGGTTGACCGCATGAACGAGGTTTTCGACGGCGGAGACGTTGTGATGTGCCTGCCGACCACCGTGTCCCCGGCGCCGTTGGCAGGCCAGCGCGTTTCCGAGCGCCACACCCTGCGCCTGCGCAACAGCGCCCTGACTTCGATAGCCGGAAACACCGGCCGCCCACAGATCAGTTTGCCCCTGGCCGAAATTGACGGCCCGCCCGTCGGCCTGTCGCTGCTGGGAGACTACGGGGCCGACGAGCAATTGATCGAGTTGGCGCGGGAGATTTCGGCCGCCGCCGTCACTTGTTGAGGACGACGTCGATCAACGCGATGCGACCTTCGTTGACCGCGGCCAGGCCGTTACGCAGGGCCTGGGCCAAATCGGCGGGATCCTCCACCCGTTCGCCGTAGCCGCCGAATGGTTCCACCAGCTTGGCGTAGTCGGGCCCCGGGATATGGACGCCGTGCCAGATATCCGAGCGCGCGGCGACGCCGTCGGGGTAGTAGGCCAGATGGTTGCCGCGCATAGCCTCGTAGCATTCGTTGTTGAACAGCACGGTCATGAAGGGCAGATTGGCTTCGCGGGCGACCCCGAAGCATTGGGTCACCGGGTTGTAGAGAAAGCCGCCGTCGCCCATGAGCGCGACAATCGGCTGGTCGGGCTTGGCCAGCTTGACGCCCAGGGCGAGGCCCAAACCCTGACCCAGGCCGCCGTTGGTCTTGAAGTAGCTCTGAGGCTTATCCCAGCCCACGTGTCGCCCGATGGTTCCGCGATGGGTGGTCACCTCCTCGGCGTATACCACATCATCCGGCATTACCTCGCTGAGTACGGCGCATAGCCAGGCGGGATCGATGGGCCGGCTACCGCTGGCGGCGGCCTCGGCGGCTCGGGTCGCCTCGGCGAGGCGGTCGTGCTCTTCGGCCCAGCGCTTTCGTCGCGCTTCAATCTCGTCTTTCTGCTTGGCCGCCGCCGGACGCAAAGCGTCGGCCAGTAGACCCAACCCGATGGTGAGGTCACCCTCGACGTAACGGTCGGCGAACAGGTTCTGATACACCATGTATTCCTTGACCGTGGTCTCTCCCATCGCCACCACGGTAGCGTCTCGGGGGCCGTCCTGGGGCGGGTACCACGGGGCGCGGCTGCCGGCGAGGATCACCAGGTCGGCCTGCTGGATATACCGTTCCGACTGGCCGCCCAGGTACAGCGGGTGGTTTTTGGGGAAGTTGGCGTACAACGCGGCGCTTTCCACTACCGGTATGGCGAACAATTCGGCCAGGGCCACCAGGTTGTTGAATCCTGCGATCTCGCGTCCGGCGCAGTCGGTGATGATCAGCGGCGACTTGCTCCTGGAAACCAGATCAGCCAACTCGGCGATGTCATTCTCCGAAGGTCGTACCTTCGGCGCGTGAGGGACGGCCCGGAGTTTGTTCGGCGGCGTCCACTGGTGCACCATAGTTTCGATGGGGATGTTCATGAAGGACGGCCCCTGGGGGACACGCTGGGCCAGCTCGCCCGCCCGCACCAGTTGCTCGTACACCGTGTGCGGGCTCGTGGCCCTACCGCTCCACTTGGTGAAGGCGTCGGCGAACCGGTCCGGTCCGCCCACCACGCTGAGGCTGCGGTACCACTGGGCCTGGGGGTCGAGCTCCGGATCCTCGCCGTAGCTGGTCGCTTCGCCGGAGCACACCAGCATGGGCACCTCTCCGATCATGGCGCCGTGTACACCCATGCTGCCCTGCAGCAGACCCACGCCGGCGTGGAGCAGCACCGCCTGCATCTGTCCGGTGACCCGCGTGTACCCGCTGGCCATGTTCACGGCCAGAGTTTCGTGCCAGCAGTTGATGTACCGCGGGCCGGGCGTTTCGTTGATCTGCTGGCGTGCCAGCGCTTCCCACACCGGCGCCCATTCGGATCCCGGTGATGAGATTATGTAGTCGATGCCGAGGTTGCGGAATGCTTCGAGGATCCCCTCGCCACAATCCTGCGTGGTGGTGCTGGTCATGATCAGTCCTCCTGGCCTTGGCTGGCGGCGGGTCGCAGCGCGGGTTCTCGGGGGGCTGGCGCGGAAACCGCCTGGCCCTCGCGATCGGTGGGTAGAGCTGACAATAACAGCGCCACCAACAGGGAGCCCAACATGGTGAAGAAAGCGTATCTCATGCCGACGGTGAAAGCGGTTCCGACCCCGCTGGCGGTCCCGTGGCGCACCGCATCCAGGCTGGGTTCGTAGCCCAGTGAGCCCATGGTCGCGGTAATAACGGCCGTGGCAACGGCGACGCTGACGACGTTGCCCGCGTTACGGATCAGGTTGACGAGGCCCGAGATCACCCCGTGGCTTTCCTGTTCGACGGCGCTCAGGATAGAGCTGGAGTTGGGAGAGTAGAAAGTGCCCATCCCGCTGCTGGTCAGCATGAGGGCCGGTATCACGTGAATCAGCGAGGATTCGGGTCCGACACGTGCAAGTATCGCGATACCCGTACACGACAACGCGAGGCCAGCTACCGTGAACTTGCGCCAGCCGTACCGATCAGATAACCGGCCGCTCAGCGGTCCCAGTGTGGCCATACACAGGGCGCCTGGAACCACCGCCAAGCCGGCAATTGATGGCCGGTAACCCAGGACGTTCTGCAGGTAGAACGGGGTCATGAACATAACCGCTGAACTGCCCATGAACATCAGGTAGTTGGCCGTTGCACCCAGAAAGAAATTCCGGCGGCGGAACAGCCGTAGTTCCAGCATGGGGCCGGTACAGCGCAGTTCCCACCAGATGAAAACGGATAACAGGACGACGAACGCCACGGCAGCGGCAATAATCGGCGGGGAAGTCCATCCGGTGCGGTGGGCATTGGTGATGCCCAAGAGCAACGCCAGCAGGGCGCCGGACGACAAACAGGCTCCCAGCCAGTCAAACCCACGCCGACCCGAGCCGCGAACCGGGTGCGGTTGGTCGGCGCTGCTCAGAACGGCCACGCACATGGCGACGCTCACGACCACCATGGGAACGGTGGCAAAGAACACCGACCGCCACCCGAAAGCGTCTACCAGGACGCCGCCCAACGCCGGGCCGGCGACGGCCCCGGTTCCGACCATGGTCATTATCAGGCCGATGGCCTTGCCCCGCTCGTTGGGGGGGAACGCGCCGATCATGATAGCCATGCCGGTGCCCTGGGTCATGGCGGCGCCGGTGCCCTGGACGAGACGCGAGACAATGAGCACCCCCAGGTCGTTGGACGTGCCGGCGACGATGGAACCAACGACGATCACACAAGAACCGATGATGTACACCCGTTTCGAGGTGATAAGGTCTGCCAGCCGGCCCATGGGCAGGAGCAGCGCGATGATCGTCATTGCGTATCCGATCACCAGCCACTGCACGCTGGGAATGTCGGTATGAAAGTAGGTCGCGATGGTCGGCAGCGCGACGCCCACGCTCCCGTGGTCGACCACGGACGCGAAGGTGCCCACCGCCAAGGTACCGAAGGCGTACCACTTATAGTGGGGACTTCGGGTTAGCGATGCAATCACGACTGCTTTACCGTGTCATCCTGAAGTAGCGGTTACTCGCCGGCGAAAAAGCGTCGGGGATTTTCCACGGTGATCTGGTGAATGTCCGCGTCCGACGCTCCCATTTCCTTCAGCCGGGGCAGCACGTAACGGGGGATGAAGTTGTAGCCGTCCGGGTTGGCCCGTTGCCGCTGCTCCTGCACCTCAGCGCCATGACGCGCCTTGGGCACGGAATAGTCGTGGGAGAGAAAAATGCGGTGGGTGAAACCGGCATCCATCAACGCTTTGGCAACTTCCGTCCGCTGCTCCCAGTTCGGCGTTCCCGGGCGCAGTCCACCGGGATAGCGGTCCAAACCCAGCCACACGCCCTTGTTCAGCAGCCCCAGCAGGTACTCTAGGTCAGTGTCGTCGTTGCTGTGCCCAATGTACACGCGGTTCAGGTCAACGCCCTCTTCCTCGAGGATGGCGACCTGCGCCGCGCCGATCCGCTCGGGGGACCAGGTGTGTGTTGAGATGGGAGCGCCCGTAGCCTTCTGGGTGCGCGCGGCAGCCCGCAGCACCACCTCCTGAGGCGGAGTTATACCGCCCTCGTCGCTGGCCACCTTGATGATGCCGGCTTTGATTCCGGTTCCCTCGATCCCCTCTTCGATCTCTCGCACGTACATCTCGGCGATGACATCCGGTGACACATCGCCGAAGGGACGCGGGACCGCGAGATGGTTGCCCGTCGCCGCGATGATGTGCATCCCGCTCCCCAGCGCAACTTCCCGCATCAACTGCACATCCCGCCCCAGGTCGAACGTGCTCACGTCCACTATCGTGCGGACGCCATCGGCGTGTACGGCCCGCATCGCTGCGATGGACTGCTCACGGATGCCGTCGCGGTCGATGAATTCAGGATAGGTATGGCGCAGGCCGGCAGCGTTGGTGCCCACGTGTTCGTGGCTTAGGGTGAACCCCAGATCGTCAATATCGATGGGCCCCATCACGGTGTTCACGGTCGGCATTGCCATCCCTCCTGGCCACGGGTGAATGCGAGTATTCTATTACGATTTCCGCCAAAGCGATACGCGAGAAACGCGCGGGGAGTGCAACAACGTTGTCCGCCCACAGCCGGCAATCCGGTGGAGACGAGCGCTTCCAGCCGGCGACCGTTCCAGCCAACGATTGTGCTTGCTAACACCGCTCACGCGTATCCACTTTGCACAATCGGTCATTGCGAGCCACCCCCTGCATTACGAGCCACCCCTCTGTCATTGCGAGCGCAGCGTGGCAATCTGGTCGCTGGAGGGATCCTCGCTGAATTTAACGAGATTGCCACGTCGCTGCGCTCCTCGCGATGACAAAGTCGGTACGCGTGAGGCTACCACCGTGCTTGCTACTCGACGAATGGCGCGTCTATATTGTTCGCAAAACAACCAGGAGGCATCCATGCGTACACCGATCCTGACACGCGACCAGGTACCCGAGGCGCTGCGAGCGGCATTCGACCACGAGACCGCCGATTCCGGCGGGGTGGTTTCCAGCGGTCCCGGGTCCGCCATGATCAACAGTCCTGAGATGCGGAGGCGGGCCAACAATCTCGTCAACTACCTGCGGGATGAGTCTTCGCTGCCCAAGAGACTCCAGGAACTGGCGATGATATTGACGGCGCGCAACATGGACTGCCAGTTCATCTGGCACGCCCACGCGGCGCGGGCCCGGGCCCAGGGCATCAGCGACGAATTCGTGGACAACCTGAGGGACCGCAAAGCTTTGCCGCAACTACCCTCGGATGAACAGACGGTGGTGAACTACGCCGCCGAACTGTTCAGCAACCACCGCGTGACGGAACCAACATTCCAGGCGGCGATTGACCAGTTGGGCGCCCTGGGATTGACGGAGTTGACCACGCTCTTCGGGTACTACTCACTTCTTGCCTTCAACGCCAACGCGTTTGAGATCGACGTGCCTGACGGCGCGGAGCCCAAGCTGCCGATCTAGCGTACTCAAGCCACTTCCGCCGTTGGAAGTGTCGAGCCGGGACCTTGCGCCAGTGGCATTCAGTGTTGCAGGCGGCTGAGCAGGCTGGCGCACCAACGCGAAAATTCCACAACGAAACCGCCCCGGTGATAGAACCGCGCCGGGGCGGACACCGCGGTAACGCTCTCTGAGAGCATGGGTTCCAGCACTCTATCGCGAAACTGTTCGACCAGGGAGCAATCGTCGGTGCACAGGACAACGTCCTGTTGCAGCTCATAGGACAGGAAATCGAAATTGCAACTGCCAATGATCAGTTGTGAGTCATCGACCAGAACCGCCTTGGTGTGACACATTTCCGGTTGATACAGGAAGATTTCGAGATTGGAACCCGAGGCCGCACGGAACAAAGCCTGTTGCAATATCGCCCGGTTGTTGCGGGCAGGACTGATGACCCGAACCCTGACCGACGGCGGCAGTTTGGAGAGGCGCTCCAACAGGGGACCGGAGACGTAGGGCGAAATCACGTCGACCGATTTCCTGGCCCGCGCTATGGTGGCGAATATGTCGTCGTATTGGGCACGGCTGCGACGGCCATCCAGAAAGAATAGCCTGCCCAGTGGGGTTGACTGGACTTGCGAACCGTTGACCCCGCCCAGGGTTCGGTAGAAGTCCTGGGCGAGAGCATCCACCAGAACCGGGCAGTCGCTGCGCATCATCAGGTCGCGCCAAATGAAATTGTGCTCGCTGAGGTTGATACCGCCCAAGAAGCCCTGATCGTCGACGATCATCATTTTCTTGTGGTTGCGGAACGGGTATTTCAGCCACAGCCACCCCATGGGATTGGTAACGACAATTTTAACGCCGTCGCGTTCCGCTTGACGGAGCAGGCGGCGCGTGCCGCGAACCTCGCGGCGAAAGTCCGCGTCGGACACAAACCGCGGACTGCAAATCAGGTCATCACTGATTTTGGCGGTGGAAAAAGCATCGACGCACAGGACCTTTTCGGTCGCCGGGGAACGGACCAGCAGGTCCCAAAAGTGTTGTCCAACCGAGTCCAGTTCGAAGGTCATGACCTGGAACAGCACGCGACGGCGAGCCTCCAGGATTGCCGGCTCTACGGCAGCAACGAACTCCGAGGAATCGATCAGCAGTGACGAATCGTGCACTGGTTACAGTCGGTCAGCGGGACGGGAAACGGGCGGCCAGGACGTCGGCGATCAACCGCGCGGCCACCTGCACCGTCAGGTCGGATACGTCGTATGGCGGAGCGACCTCGACCACGTCGAACGCGACCAAATTGGAGCGGGCCACCAGGGCGGTGAGGCAGCGGCGGCACTCCTCGTAATACAGTCCGCCAACCTCAGGAGTACCGGTGCCGGGGGCCTGGGTCGGGTCAAGCACATCCACGTCGAAGGTGATGTACAGGTTCGACCCAACCGGCAAACTGTGGGCCACCGATTCGGGCCCCATGTCTCGAAATTGCTTTGTGGTCACGATGGTATTGCCGTGAGCCCGGGCCTCCTCGTATGGCGCACGCCTGACGGTGCGGATCCCAACTGACGAAATGGACGCCACGTGTTCCAGTTCATGGCAGCGGCGTATGGGGCTGCCGTGGGTCAGCGTCGTTCCCTGATAGTCGTGCGTGTAATCCAGGTGGGCGTCGAAATGCACGATGTCCAACGGGGAGAACCGGCCGAGGCCGGCCACCGCGGGAAAGGTGATCGCGTGGTCACCGCCCAGGATTACGGGCAGCGCCCCGCGCTCCGCAATTCGCGCCACAACGCCGGCCAGCCGCTCGAAATTGTGCACCACGTCGGACGGGTTCACGGTCACGTTCCCGCAATCCGCCATGGTGATGCCGCGCAATAGTTCGTCCCCAGCATCGGCATCGAAGAAACCCTCGGCGTCCTTCCCCTGGCCGTAAGGGTCCAGGTATGAATAGGCCCGCGGCGCGTCCCGAAGCGCGTCAGGCCCGAAGCGGGCGCCTGGGCGTCCGAACGTTCCTTGATCGAAAGGCATCCCGACGAATGCGATGTCGGCGTCCAGTTCATCAATATCAGCGCAGCGAGGCGACCGGAACATGGTCCGCGGACGACCGTCCAGCGGCGGGACATCGCCGGACGACGCGCCGGGCAGATACTGTGGTCCAATGTTGAAGTTCGATGCGGTCATGTCAGTCAGCTCACCGTGTCGCGCAAGACCGCGACGGCGAAAGAGGGTACCACGGTACGGCGATGGCCCCACGTCTGTTGGGATTGTTGATTATACTTGACCCCATTCGTTGAAAGGTGAGGAGATTGCCATGGCACGACTTGAGGACTATCAGAACCGGTTCCGGTTCGCCAAATTCGAGCGGGAGGACGGGATCCTCCAGATGACGCTGCACAGCGACGGAGACACCCTGCAGTGGGGCGCCGGCCCGCACACCGAACTACCGGAGGTGTTTCACACCATCGGGACCGACCCGGAGAACAAGGTGATCATCATGACCGGGGCCGGCGAGGGTTTCACCGGCCCGGCCGGCAGCAGCGACACCGTGCCGCGCCGCACGCCCGAGCAGTGGGACGCCACCTACTGGGAGGGAAAGCATCTGCTGGGCAATCTGCTGAACATCGAGGTTCCCATAATAGCGGCCATCAACGGGCCCGCATTGCGGCATTCGGAACTACCGCTGCTCAGCGACATCGTCCTGGCCGCGCCGCACACCACGTTCCAGGATTCGGGCCATTTCATGAGCGGGCTAACTCCGGGCGACGGAATGCACATCATCTATCCGTTGCTGCTAGGAATCAACCGAGGCCGCTACTTCCTGCTGACCGGCCAGCTGCTCGACGCGGAAAAGGCGCGGGAGTTCGGGTTGGTTGCCGAGGTGCTGCCGGCGGACGAATTGCTGCCACGGGCCTGGGAGTTGGCAAGGGAATTGGCGCAGCAGCCGCGCCTGGTGCTGCGCTATTCGCGTGTGCTATTGACCCACCAACTGAAGGGCATCCTGCACGACATATTGGGCTACGGCCTGGCGCTGGAGGGACTGGGTTCTGCTCAGGATTACCTCGACCGCGGGGCCGGGCGCTGATTGGATCAGCCGGGGGCTCCGGCCATTTTGCGCGGCGGCGTCGCCGTGAGCATGAGCGCGGCGGTGCAACCATAGATGCCCAGCAGGGTCCACCACGCCAGCAGGTACGATCCGGAATAGTCGTGCAGATAGCCGACCAGCGGCGCGCCCAGCCCAGCGGTCAGGAGATTGATCGGCATCACGATGCCCCGAATGGTTCCCAGGAAGGCGCGTCCGTAGTAAGCGGCGAAGATGTAGGTGTGCACGATCATCCCAACACCCACGGAACTGCCGAAAACGACGGTGGACAGGAACATCATCTGCACCGACGACACATAGATCATCAGCAGGATGGCGACGAGGAACCCCGAGAACGATACGGCAGCGAGGAACCGGATGGGCACACGGTCGGCCAACCAGCCGGCGACCAGGGAGGCGGCCGCCGCTGCGCCGGCATCCGCCGCGAATGACCAGGAGACCGTCAGCGGGTCGTAAGCCTTCTCGACGAAGTACGCAATCCGATGAAAGCTCGCTCCACCCTGAGCCACGCCGGACAAGGCGAAAACGGCGACCAGTTTCCACATCGTCCCGGTGCGGAAAGCCTCCCGCACCGTCCACATCACTTCCGCGTCGGATTGGGCGGGCGCAGACGCCCGGAGACCCGGTTCGGGTGAGGCAGCGGGCGGATCGCCGTCCACTTGCAGACCCATATCCTCCGGTTGGCGGCGGAGAAACAGGGCCGCCGCCGGCACGGAGATAACGAGGAATAGCAGGGCCAGGATGCGCCAGGTACCTCGCCACCCGTAGAGGTCAATAAGCCACTGCGTCACCGGCAGCAAGATGATGCCCCCGATGCCGAGCCCGGCCCCGGCGAGGGCCAGGGCGCGCCCGCGCCGGCGGACAAACCACTTGGCGACCGGTACCGACGTCACGATGCCGTTGGGCGCGGCCAGGCCGGACACTCCGATGAGTCCAAAGAACAGGATCAATTGCCAGGCGTGGCTGCTGATACTCACCAGCAACAGGCAGCCGCAAATCATCGCCGCCGAGACTGGTATGTAAGCGCGAGGGCCATACCGGTCGATCAGCCAACCCACGGCGAAACTGAAGACGCCGGTGGTCAGACGCCGGGTGGTCTGCATCCAGCCGAAGGTGGCCCGGGACAGCGCCAGGTCCTGCTGCATCGGCAGGACGAAGAGACCGTAGTTCAGGGTACCGGTCGCCATCGTCGAGAAGTTGACGGCGAACATGGCGGCAACGATCACCCATCCGTAGTAGAACCGTGGCCTCACGGGGGAATGTTCGGGTTCCGGTGACATCACATAAGTAAACGCAGGGGCGAATGATCGTCCGCCCCTGCGCTCAACAACGGCTCTCCGATTTTAACGGAACAATGCGATCAGATCGCCTGCCAATAGCGTCGGCCCTGCAGGCGCACGATTTTCCCGAACCCGGGCGCGGGCAAGTGCACCGCCGCCACCGGCAATCCCTCGCTCTCCAACCGGTCCAGCACGGATTGCCGGGTGGCGATGGCTTGTTCCGGGATGATGTCGGCGCGGGAGGCCCAGTCGGTCTGCTGAATCTGCGCCGTGTTGTGCAGCACGTCACCCAGGATGAGGGCTCGCTCCCCGCCGGAGTTGACCATGATGCTCATGTGTCCCGGGGTGTGGCCGGGGGTGGGCAACGTTGTCAGATCGCCGGTGATGCTGAACTCGCCTTCCATCAACTCCACTAAACCCATGTCGACCAGGGGCCACACGCAATCGGGAGCGTTCGGGTATCGGTCAGGCTGTAGAGCCGGGTCATGGCTGGCATCAAGGTCAACCTTGCTGAAGTAATACCGGGCGTTGGGGAAGGTCGGCTTCAGGTTGCCGCCGTCGTCGCGAACGGTGTTCCAGCCGACGTGGTCACGGTGGAGGTGGGTCATCACCACCGCGTCGATTTCGTCGGGGGACAGGCCGTTGCGGGCCATGTCGTCCAGCAGTTCGCCCCAAGGAGTCTCGGGGGTGTCCTTGGCTCCCAGGCCGGTGTCGATGGCGATGTTCTTGCCCTCGGAGCGCACCAGGAAACAGGCCAGGTTGAAGCTCACCTTGCGATCGGGCGTCAGATGGTCGTGGAAGGGTTCCCACTCTGATGCCGGAATGTCCGGGAAGAAGTTGCAGATGTCAAACTCCAGTAGGCCGTCGGACAACGAAGCAATCTCCACGTTGCCGATGGTAATCTTGCTGGCAGCCATAGTCCCTCCAGATGCCGTGGATTGGCGCATTCTACCATCGCCCGGCGCCATGCACTGGGCACATAGCCGGCACGTCGGATAGAATTCCAGACCGTCCGGTCGTATGGGGCGATGACAAAATGGGCGCGAATACCAGTCCACAGCTATATGCCAGGTTGACCGCATTGGCCGTTGGCCTGATCGATGGTTTGTGCCAAACCGTCTGGGCGCGGGTCGTCGGGATGAACTGCGGCGCCCTCGTTGGGCGGCGGCCCTATATTTTGGCTTGGCGTTCGCCACCGTGTTCCTCATCTTGGGCGCAATTGCCACGGAGGCGCAGTACGGTAAAGCGCTGGGGCGGTGTACATTGTCGGTTGCCGTTCTGCTAATCGCGGGATTGCTCCTTTGGATTCGCTGCGAGTATCGAGGGTGTCCCACAGCCAACACAGTTCCTGACAGCGAACGATGGACGCGCTCGGACCGAGGGTGGTACACCTTACGCAGGTGACCGCCCATGAGTGTCAACAACCCGCCAGAACCAGGCTTCGGCGAAACAAGGCGAGATCGCGAGGTACCGCACCGGATTCTGCCGATCACCGAAAAGCAATTGGCGCGCCTTTGGCAGCGGCGGGCGGCGCGTAGCCGGGCGCTTCGAACCGAACGAGGGCGCCGGATCCAGGTGCTGTACCCGGGGCGCCCGGGCGTCACCGCGGGACCCGATTTCAGAGACGCCCTGCTGCTGATTGAAGACCAGGGCCTCGTACAGGGAGACGTGGAAGTCCATCTGCGACAGCACGACTGGCGGTCGCACGGCCACCAGGACGATCCCAACTACAACGGCGTGGCGCTGCACGTCGCGCTGGAGACAACCGGCCCGATGTCGCGCACGTCAAGCGGCGGCACGCCTCCGTTGGTCGATTTGCAAAGCCTGCTGGATGTTTCATCCGATGAAGACGCGTCAGACCAAACCAGGGATCACCTGTGGCGGTTGCTCGAAGCACACGGGTACAGACGGCCCGACACGGCCGAGCGGATGGCCGCCTTACTCAACCGTGCGGGCGACGAGCGGTTCCTGGGGCGCAGCAGTATCCTTCAGGAATTGATGTCGGTGCAATCCCCGGCGCAGACGCTGTGGGAATCGATATGCGAGGCTTTGGGCTATCGGCACAACCAGCACGCGTTTCTGCAACTCGCATCCGCTGCCCCAATCGACGTGTTGATTACCATGGCACGGCGATTGCCTCAGGGACAGCGGAGCAAGGCGTTGGCCTCCGCGCTGCTGGATGTCGCCGGGTTGGGGGATGGTGCGAAGCGCGGGACGTGGGGCGGAACTATGGGCGAGTTGGGGCTGCCGTTGGACGTGAGCCAGTGGAAACTATTCCGAGTGCGCCCGTCCAATCATCCCCGCCGAAGGGTGGCCGGGGCCGCGCAGTTGTTGGCCCGATTCACGGACGCCGGACTGCATACCGGGTTGGCGAATGCGGCTGCCTCGGGCAATCCGACCACTTTGACCAAGGCACTGACCGTGGGGAACAGCACCGATGGCGGACCGGCTTTGATCGGATCCGGCAGGGCCAAGGACATCTCCGTCAACGCGGTGTTGCCGTTCCTGCACGGATGGGCGACGCTGGCCGGGAACACGGTCGCCGGGAACACACTCGAAGCAACCGCGATGTTGGAACTGTATCGACGTTACGGCCGGCTCATGGAGAATGAGGTCACCCGTGAACTGGCGTCGGCGCTGCAATCCCCGGAATGGGGGCGGGTTGCCCGGAACGCCCGACAACAGCAAGGGTTGATCCACCTGCAGCGATTGCTTGCCGGGGCCGCCGCCTCATAACGTCTGCGGGGGCGACGCTGACGCCGCCCCCGCAGGAAATCCTCTCGCATCCGCGACGCGATCACTTCAGAGGCACTGCCAGGGACACGCGAGGTTCTTCACCGACGTTGCGTATGATGTGCCCGTGGCCGGTCAGGTCCTCGGCAACCAGGACATCGCCCGGGCCAAACTGGCGCTTGGCCCCGCTGGCGACCTCGATCTCGGCGCCGCCCGACATGAACACGACATACTGGTGCCTGGGCGCGGTGTGGTAATCCTGCCACCATCCGGCAGGCCGCTGGCCGACCGTAAAATCGCCGGGGCCAACTTCGTTGGCGATATCGGCAAACTGGTCGGCGGTCAGGTCTTCAAAATGCGATTCGCCGTCGTCGCCGTCGTAAATGCGAACAATCATGACGCCATTCCTCCAGGCTTACGGTCTAGCCCTCGGCAAGGGGAACCGCCAGGGAAACGCGGAAATCGTCCCCGATGCTGCGGGCGATGTGTCCATGGCCGGTCAAATCTTCGGCGACCAGAACATCGCCTGGGAACATACGCACCACAGTGCCGTCAGCAACCTCAAACTCGGCAATGCCGTTCATGTTCACGACGTATTGGCGGCGCGGGGCATTGTGGTAATCGGAGAAACTCGGGGATTCTCGGCGCCCGACGTTGATGTCGCCGGGACCAACGTTGTTGGCGATCTCGGCGAACTGATCCGGAGTAATGTGTTCGAAATGGCTCTCGCCGTCGCTACCGGTGTATACGCGCACTATCTGTCCCATAGGGATTTGCCTCCTGTGTTGTGAAAAGGTGAACGGACGGCGGGTCAGCCCGCCAGAGGGACGACCGCGGTGAGGCTTGGCACGTCACCGACCACGCGGGTGGTGTGTCCCTGGCCGGTGGTATCTTCGACCAAGCGGGCGTCACCCGGCCCGTAGCGGAAAGTAGTTCCGTCACCGAGGCCGATCTCGATCTCGCCGCTGAGGGAGATTATGTACTGTCGGCGCGGGGCGGGGTGCCAATCGATGAAGTTCCCCGGCGCTGATTCCCTGAAGGTGATGGATTGGGCCGCTTGGGCTTCGCCCAGTTCCGGATGGTCGGCGAGGCTGGTCTCTTCAATATGCGACTGACCGTCGTCACCGGCGTAGAGTCGAAAAATCGCCATGGATACACCTGCTGAAACGGGCCGAGTCGCCCAGAGTGAGGCCATCTTACCCGTCAGTTGGTGTTGGAGCAACCTACGCCGGCGGGATCTCCGCGCAATCGCGTTTGGAATTCAACGGCCGTTCACTTCGGGAATAACCGGAGGCAGGAGGCCACAAATGGAGTCGTCGGCGACGAAACTGGCGACTTCGATCGCTGGGTTCCAGTTTTCCCGGGAACGGCGGCGGCGCGCGAGGGTACCAGGGCAGCCGCATTTGGAATGCGATTGCACGGTGGCTCGGCGCAGGGCAATCGCGTCTAAATTGAGTTCGGCGGAATAACAGCTGGCGCTGACAGGAAAAGGTATCTCGTTACTCGAAAATGCAGGTGGTGAGCTTTGCGACCGCCCATTTCGACGGTAATCGAGGCTGGCATCGGCGCTCAAACGGTAATAAACCGTGGCCGACATCTGTGATACTAATACTTTGCATCGCTTGTTATGCCGAACACGATAAGACGCGATTGCCCTGTGGCTCGGCGCTGCCGTTTGCTGGCGCACCGTGCCGGTGTTATCATGATTGGCAGCGTCGCACCACTTGGGCGACGGTTTTGGAATGGGGACGCGTAGGTTCGACAGGAGCGGTTTCTGACGGATTGCAGGCCGAGGTTGCTGCTGCCCTCGTTAAAACAGTGGCGAACAAGTAACTGGCGAACGTGAATTCGCTCTAGCCGCCTAGTAGCGGCTACGTCTGCCACCGGTAAGCCCGGAAGCCGGGACGCGGACGTATAATTATTCCGGGATGCTACCTCAGGGACACCGATACCCGAGGCCATAGATTTTATCGGCTGGCGACTGTTGAATCCTGTCGGCGGGAGTCTTCAGTAGCGAGATTAAATCGCCGGACACGCTTGTAGCATATCCGATTAGGGGAGTTTCTGGACGGGGAGTGCGACTCTCCCCCGTCTCCACCATCCCTTCTAAATTCCCCATACGGGGTGGGCCAAATCTCCACGTCTTCGCGATCATCCGTTGCTCGCAACAATGCCGTGAAGGCATTCCTTGGTCTCAACCCCACGACTTCGTGGTTTTCCAAGTCGATATAGATGCTGTGGAAAATCGCTAACAATAGCCGATTGCGCTGGCCAGGATTGGACGCTTTCCAAAGGTCCTCCAGCTCATTGAGAATTTTGACCGCCTGAACCGCGTCGTCCAATTCTGGTACATAGATGGTAGTCAGCTCACCCTCCGTGTTCTCTTTGATGACTAAGAGGGTGTGTGACAAATAGGATCAGCAAGGCTGGAGCCGTTTGAGCATCAGGTTGACCATGGCGACATGCACCCATGCTTCGCTGCTCTCTGGGCGCTCCTCGTAGTCTTTGCTCAACCGTCGGCATCGGCTCAGCCAGGCCAGGGTGCGCTCCACCACCCACCGCCGGGGCAACACCTCGAAGTGGTGGCTGTCGGGTTTGCGCTTGACTACGATCAGCAGCCAACCACCGGTGGCCCAGGCCCACGACACCAGTCGGCCAGCGTAGCCAGCGTCGGCCCAGATCACCTGCAACCGGGGGAACCGCCCCAACAGTTTGACCAGCACCAACTTGGCGCCGTCTCGGTCCTGAATGTTGGCGGGATGAACCACCACCGCCAGCAGTAACCCCATGGTGTCCACCACGATGTGCCGCTTGCGTCCAGTTACCCGTTTGCCCGCGTCGTAACCCCGCGGCCCCCTTTTTCGGTGGTCTTGACCGACTGGCTGTCAATGATGCTGGCTATCAATGATGGCCGCGCTGGGCGTAACCTCCCGTCCCGCAACTTCCCGAACCCGGGCCCGCAAGGCTTCCTCCACCCGTTCCCAGGTGCCGTCATCTCGCCACTTCCGGAAGTACCACCAGACGGAAGTACCACCAGACTGTGCCCCAGGGCGGCAAGTCATGGGGCATCAGACGCCGGGGTATGCCGCCGCGCAGCACGTACATGTAAAGGACGGAGAGAAAATGTACTGCGTGGGCGACACGATCGCCGATTCGGGCGGTTGAAAACTCTACCGCCTGGTGTCTTCCATAAGGCTGAATATCGGCTGTTGGAAGGTGCGATGGATGTTTCACGTGGACACGTATTTTCGGGTGCGCCGGGCCTGCCTGGTGGAAGGGATGAGCGTTCGGGAGGCCTCCCGAGTGTTCGGCCTGCATCGGGACACGGTGCGCAAGATGCTGGCCAATGCGACGCCCCAGGGCTACACGCGGAAGGGGCCGCCGCGCAAACCGAAGCTGGAGCCCTTCACCGGCGTAATTGACGCCATCCTGGAGGCGGACCGCCGGGCGCCCAGAAAGCAGCGGCACACGGCCAAGCGCATCTTTGAGCGGCTGCGGGACGAGTACGGATTTGAAGGCCAGCACACCATAGTCAAGGACTACGTGCGGGAGCATCGGCGGCGTGTTGGGGAGATGTTCGTGCCCTTGTCCCACGGACCGGGCCACGCCCAGTGCGACTTCGGCGAGGCGTTGGCGGTGATCGCCGGCGTGGAGCGCAAGGTGCATTACTTCGTCCTGGACCTGCCCCACAGCGACGGCTGCTTCGCCAAGGCCTATCCCGGGGAGACCACCGAGGCCTTTCTGGACGGCCACGTGTCGGCGTTCGCCTTTCTGGGTGGAGTGCCTCAGAGCGTCCTGTACGACAATACGAAACTCGCGGTGGCGAAGATACTGGGGGACGGTCGTCGCAAACGCACCCGGGCTTTCAGCGAGCTCCAGTCCCACTACCTGTTCGAGGATCGGTTCGGTCGTCCCAGCAAGGGGAATGACAAGGGCAAGGTCGAAGGCATGGTGGGCTATGTGCGGCGCAACTTCCTGGTGCCGATACCCGTGGCGGAGAGTTTCGCGGCGCTCAATGCCCACCTGGAGGCGCGATGCCTGGCGCGGATGGACGCGAGACTGCGGGGACACACCGAGACCATCGGCCAGCGGATGGAGCGAGACCTGGACGCGCTGTTGCCGTTGCCACCGGTGTCCTACGACGCCTGCGACAAACGGGCCAGCCGGGTCAGCTCATTGTCCCTGGTGCGGTACCGCACCAACGACTACTCGGTGCCGGTGGCCTACGGACACCGGGATGTGCTGATCAAAGGCTACGTGGACCGGGTGGTGATCAGCTGCGGCACCGAGGTCATCGCCCGACACCCGCGCTCCTACGTGCAGGACGACTTCGTCTTCGATCCCATCCACTATCTGCCGTTGTTGGAGCGGAAGACGGGCGCTCTGGACCAGGCCGCGCCGCTGGCGGGGTGGGACCTGCCGGAAGAGTACCGCACGCTGCGCCGTCTGCTGGAGGACCGGATGGGCCAGCGTGGCAAGCGGGAATTCGTGCGGGTGCTCAGGCTCATGGAGCACTTCTCCCACCAGGAAGTCCACCACGCGGTGCGAGATGCCCTGCGGCTGGGCGCCGTCGGCTTTGACGCCGTGAAGCATCTGCTGCTGTGCCGCCTTGAAGGCAAACCGCCCCGTCTCGACCTGGAGCTCTACCCTCACCTGCCCCAGGTCAACGTGCAGACCACCCGCGCCACGGACTACCTGACCCTGCTGTCGGGGAGGGCAGCATGAGCAACCGATCCACTCTGCTCCTTGAGCACCACCTCAAGGAGCTGAAACTGCCCACCTTCCTCAGGGAGTACGACAAACTGGCCGCCCAGTGTGCCGCTGAAGGCGCCGATCATCCCGACTACCTGCTCCGGCTCGCCGAGCTGGAACTCACCGACCGCCACCAGCGCATGGTGGAACGCCGGATCCGCGCGGCGCGCTTCCCCGCCACCAAGGGCCTGGACACCTTTGACTTCTCCGCCATCCCCTCGGTGAACAAACCGCTGGTGATGCAACTGGCCCGGTGCGAATACGTCGATCACCATGAGAACGTCATCGCCATCGGGAACAGCGGCACCGGCAAAACCCACGTCGCCCTGGGCTTGGGGCTGGCCGCCTGCCAACGGGGCCTGTCGGTGGGCTTCACCACCGCCGCGGCACTGGTCAACGAACTGATGGAGGCCAGGGACGAGCGCCGGCTGCTCAACCTGCAGCGGCAACTGGCCCGTCTCAGGCTCCTCATCATCGACGAGTTGGGCTTTGTGCCGTTGTCCCCCACCGGCGCGGAACTCCTCTTCGAGGTCTTCAGCCAGCGCTACGAGCGGGGATCGACCCTCGTCACCACCAACCTGCCCTTCGACGAGTGGACCGAGGTCTTCGGGTCGGAACGGCTCACCGGCGCGCTGCTGGATCGTCTCACCCACCACGTGCACATCGTGGAGATGAACGGTGGGAGTTACCGGCTCAAGGGCAGCCGGCAGGACGCCCTTGCATCGTCGCCATCGCCGGAGCGCCCGGATGCCGATTAGCGCCCCGCAGACGCCGCCGCCCGCCCCTCCGTCAAGGCGAGACCCCCCGCCCCACCGGCCAGGCCGCGGCCGTCACGCACCATCCAGGTGGTACGGTTTTACTCCGCCCGAGCTGTCAACGGTCAGCGAAAAGGTCCGCACTAACTGGTCAGCATAAATGTCATATTCCCCTCTATGGAGAATGTGACGTTGAACCAGAAAGAGCAAGCGAGACTCAAGGTTCTGAACCGCCTGTGGGCAGAGCAGATGACTGTGGACCAGGCAGCCACAGTGATGGGAGTGAGCACGCGCCACACCAGACGTATCCTGGCGGCGTACCGGAGGGAGGGTGCCGCCGCCCTGGCTCACGGCCACCGTGGTCGTCGGCCGCCCAACGCAACACCGGAGACAACCAAAGCCGAGGTATTACACCTGGCCAGCACCCGCTACTTGGGAACCAACCACACCCACCTGAGCGAATTGCTTGGAGAGCGCGAGGGTATCGACATCGACCGCAGTACGCTACGGCGCATACTGGTGTCGGCTGGGTTGAACAGCCCGCGCCGTCGCCGTACGCCGCAACATCGGGTGCGTCGCCAGCGAATGCCGCAGGCCGGGATGCTGATCCAGATGGACGGCAGCTTTCACCGGTGGCTGGGGGAGGCGGGACCGCAGTTCACGCTGCTGTTGGCGGTGGATGACGCCACCGGCGCCGTGGTGAACGCCCTCTTCTGCGAGCGGGAAGACGCACGCAACTATTTCGTGATGATGCGGGAGCTGGTGCAGAGCTACGGCGCCCCGGTTGCCCTCTACGTCGACCGGCACGCCGTCTTCAAGCACACGCCCGGGTCTGGGCTCGCCGGTGCGCCAACCCAGTTCAGCCGCGCCATGGATGAGCTGGGGATCCAGCTGGTATTCGCACTGTCGCCCCAGGCGAAGGGTCGCGTGGAACGAACGGCGGGAACGTTTCAGGACCGGCTGGTGACGGAACTCCGACTGGCTGGCGCGACCACCATCGCGGACGCTGACCACGTGCTGCAGGGTTTTCTGCCACGCTGCAACGCACGCTTCAGCGTTCCGCCGCAATGTCCCGAGGCCGCTTACCACCCACTGGCATCGGACGTGTGCCTGGACCGTATCCTCTGCTTCAAGCACCGCAGGAAGGTGGCCCGGGACAACACGGTGAAGTTCCAGTTGCACACCCTGCAGTTGCTGCCCGAGCCACAATGTCCCAGCTATGCCGGGGCCGCTGTGGAGGTCCTGGAAGGACTGGATGGTCGTCTATCCCTGCAACACCAGGGACGCACCATCCCTGTTCAAGAGGCGCCGCCCAATCCGGTATTCATGCGAACCGGTAACGAATCATCCCCACACCTTGCCAGGCACCGTTCCGGTCCTGGCCATCCGGACGGGTCCTGGGCGACGACCCTCTCCCAACTCGACACCAATTGTGCCGAAGAAACCGCGCCTGACCCGATTGCTGACCGCGGGACCGCAGCCGGCAAGGTGGCAGCCATTGCGCCTCGGAAGCCTACGTTTCTCCAAAAGGCTCGCTGGAAGGCCATACAGAAGGCGAAGCGTAAAGGCATGTCCATCCGAGGGATAGCGCGGGAGCTGGGAATCAACCGGGCCACGGTGAGGAAATACATCGACGCCGATACCCCACCGATGCGGCAAGTCCGCAGCGCGTCAACTACGCCAACACCTGATACCATGGCGGCATAACCGAGTGACATTTATGCTGAACACTTAGCCGGACATTTACGCTGACCTTCGACACCCGAGCGTTACAGTTTTCGCCCGCCCTTGACAGGAGAAGCGCGGTGTAGCGCAATCGTTTGGCGGAAGCGCTTCCCGCCACCTGTATCGGGTGATGCTCGTTCAGTTGCCCTTGCGTGGAGCGGGGCGACTCGGCAATCTTGCGGTTGTTCAATGCCAGGATTGTGAGGCGTATTTGCCTCGGTGTTCGGCAGAAACCTTATCCCGCGCAGGAACGAAAGAGGATTGACAAACACCGAAGACCGGCAATAAGCTCCAACTATCCTGTTCGGAACCTGCTGGTCGGCCGATACGGAGAATGCCGGTTTATAATTGGAGAAATCCCAGAACGTCCTATCCTCAGCGGAATCAGTTAAAACTGGGAAATCCTATGTTAGAAGACGAAGTATTCAAGGAGGGCCCATGAAATATGACGTTGTTATCGTCGGTGGGGGAGCGGCTGGATCGGTGTTGGCCAGCAGATTGGCTGAAAACGCGAATACCTCCGTTCTGTTGCTGGAAGCCGGGCCAGATTACCCTGATCCAGCCTATCTTCCGGACGAGATAAAGTTCGGCCACACAAGTTTTGCAGAATCCCCAGACTCGGAACATAACTGGGCCCTGCGGGGAACGATCACCGAGGAGCAAGGGGAGATCCACGTAGCGCAGGGCAAGGTGATCGGAGGAGGGTCGTCCATCAACGGTCAGGCAATGCAAAGGGGGTTACCTGCGGATTTCGACTCCTGGTCTGGTATGGGCAACGATGAATGGTCTTATGACAAGGTCCTGCCGTACTTTAGAAAATCTGAGCACGATCTCGACATTCGGGATGATTTTCATGGAACCGACGGACCGATGCCAGTAAGGCGTCGTCAATCCGGGCCCTGGACAGACATCCAAAAGGCCTTCCACGCAGCCTGTTTGGAAGCTGGTTATGGGGTAGTCGAGGATACCAATGGCCCGAACCCCTCGGGCGTTGGCGTGTGGCCCTCGAACAACCTGGACGGCTGGAGGATGAGCGCTGCTATCACTCACCTAAATCCCATGCGCCACCGTCTTAACCTTACGGTGAGGGGAGGGGTTTTCGTCAGGAAGGTATTGATCAAGGATCTAAAGGCCGTCGGTGTGGAAGTAGAAAGCGGAGGCGAGATTTTCAACGTTGAAGCAGACCGGGTTGTGTTGAGCGCTGGGGCTATCAAGTCGCCCCATCTGCTCATGCTATCGGGAATCGGCCCGAATGACCAACTTCAACAATTTGGGATACCTCTCGTTCATGAACTTCCCGGAGTGGGACAGAACCTATTCAACCACCTGAGCGCCCAGATTACCTTCAAAGTCAAAGACGGAATGACCCTGGCTGCTGATGCTGATGCGGCGCGCTTTTGTTTACACTACACCTCCCACGGGTCCAGCGAAGCCAATGATATGTTGCTGAGGACCACCCCAATGGTTGACGAACGGCCGGAGCGCGTCCCCGGCTTCCGGACCAAGTACCTGAACGGTGAAGTTCCCCCAGACCGGGTGGCGCGAATCTCGTGCACGCTCGGGCTACCCGACGGCTCAGGATACGTCAGGCTTGCGTCTGCCGATCCCTCAGTGCAGCCGGACTTTAACTACCGCTATCTTCAGCATCCAAACGACATTCGTCGGGTGAGGGAAGGCGTGCGAATGGCGATTGGATTCCTTGAATCCGATGCGTATAAAGACGTGGCCGATTACCGGCTCCACCCAACGGATGACATTCTGGCCGACGATGACGCTTTGGACCTCTATATACGCCAAACCGTTGGAACAGCCAGGCATGTGTCCGGCACATGCAAGATGGGCCCGGATTCAGACCCAATGGCGGTTGTTGATCAATACTGCAGCGTCAAGGGAGTAAAGGGGTTGTCGGTGGTCGATGCGTCGGTGATGCCGCGGGTTACAAGGTCAGGTGGCAGCCATGCAACGGTTGTCATGATAGGGGAACGTGCCGTCGACTGGATTGCGTCGGCTTAACCCCGCCTTACCGCTGTCTGAAATCTATGGTCTAAGACGGAGGGTTCGTAGCGACTGCTTCATCATGTTAAGCTTGGCCGTCGCTTCACAGATAGTCGGCGACTGATTAACGACAATTGATCCTGCCGGTAGCGTCGACCATTTTTGCCGGTCGATATGGGGTAATCATTCGGTACGGAGGTACCGTTGATTACAGACCGACAAGTAGGGCTACTGAGGCAGAAACGTATGGAAGGCAAAACACAGGAAACGGCAGCAGCCAAGGCTGGGATGAGCGTGCGTTCAGCGCGCAAGTGGCAGAGTGGTCCATTGCCGTCGGCGACGAAACCGGAGCACTGGTGGCGCACTCGGCCCGATCCCTTCGACGGGGTGTGGGAGGATGCGATCGAGCCGCTGCTACGGAATGATCCGACCGGCAGGCTGAGGGCAACGACAATTATTGACTGGTTGGCCGAGCAGCATCCCGGTCGGTTCAGCGCCTCCCAACTCAGGACGCTGCAACGACGGTTACAGGACTGGCGGGCGCTGCACGGGCCGGAGCGGGAGGTGTACTTCCCCCAGGAGCATCCGCCGGGTCGGGAAGCCCAGTTCGACTTCACCCACTGCGGGGAACTCAAGGTGACCATCGCCGGAGAGTCCTACCCGCACCTGCTGTTCCAGTTGATCCTCAGCCACTCTGGATGGCGCTACGCCGAGGTCGCCGCCGGTGAGACCTTCCTGGCGTTGCAGCAGGGATTGCAGAATGCCCTCTGGACCCTGGGCGGCGTCCCAGAGGTGGTGCGCTCAGACAATACCTCGGCTGCCACCCACGAGGTGAAACGCAGCCGCGGCCGTGCACTAAACGACAATTACTCCGCTCTGCTGGACCACTACGGTCTCCGTTCCACCCGCATCAATCGCGGCCAGAGCCATGAAAACGGCGTCGCCGAGCATGCCCACTACCGCCTCAAGGACGCGATCGACCAGGCCCTCATCCTGCGGGGCAGCCGCGATTTCCACACCGCCGACGACTACGCCCACTTCGTACGGGAGATGGTGGAGAGACGCAATCGTCTGGTAGAGGGGAAGCTGGAGCAGGAGATGCTTTGCCTGGGCTCCCTACCGCCAGCTCCCGTGCCGGAATACGTCAACTACCAGTCCAAGGTGCGCAAGTGGAGCACCATCCAGGTAGCGGGACATAGCTACAGCGTACCCTCCCGCCTCATCGGCAAGGAGGTGCAGATCCGTTTGTACGCCGACTGGGTGGAAGTCTACTACAAGGGCCACCTGGTGGAACGCATGGAACGGGTGCGCGGCGAGGGTGCAGCCAACGTCAATTACCGCCACGTCATCGGCTCACTGGTGCGCAAGCCGGGAGCATTCGCCCGTTACCGCTTCCGGGAGCAGCTGTTTCCCACCTTGCACTTTCGGCTGGCCTACGATGCGCTCAACGGATGGCGCGGGGAGCGTGCCGACGTGGAGTACGTGCGGATCCTGCACCTGGCGGCCACCACCATGGAAGCCACGGTGGACAGCGCGCTGTCGCTGCTGCTGGAGGCGGGCCAGCCCTTCGACTACGCCGAGGTGCGAGACCTGGCCGAGCCCAAGGTGCCCGAAGCCCCAGCGCTGACCCTGTCCGGCCAGCCGGACCTGAAAATCTACGACCGCCTGCTCACGGTCAGCCTGGCCACGGTGGGGGTGTGCGGATGACGGTAATCGACACCAGCGTCATGCAGGAACGCATCGGCCAGCTGTGCCACCAATTCAAGCTGCCCACCATGGGCGCCCAGTCGGTGGACCGTTTCACCGCCTCCGGACATGGCGACGCCCTACCCATCTTCCTCGAGGTCCTGGAACAGGAAGCCGACGATCGCCGCCACCGGCGCATCAACCGGCTGCGTCAGTCGTCCAGGCTCCCCTCGGGCAAGACCTGGGAAACCTTCGAGCACCACCGGATGCCCCTGGCCCTGCGGCAGCAACTGGACCATCTGGCCCAGGGCAGTTTCGTGGAACACGGCGTCAACGTGCTGGCCTTCGGACTGCCCGGCACCGGCAAGACCCACGCGCTCTGCGCCCTGGGCCACCGCCTGGTCGAAGCCGGACACTCGGTCCTCTTCGCACCGGCCTACCGCCTGGTGCAGGAACTACTCGCCGCCAAGCGCGACCTGGACCTACCCCGCCGGCTGCGCAAGCTGGACAACTTCGATTTCCTGCTCCTTGACGATCTCGGCTACCTGCCCCAGGGCGCCGAAGAGTCCGAGGTCCTCTTCACCCTGATCGCGGAACGCTACGAACGCAGGTCGCTGGGCATCACGTCCAACCTGGTCTTCTCAGAGTGGGAGCGCATCTTCGCCAACCCCATGGCCACCGCCGCGGCGATTGACCGGGTCGTGCACCACTCCGTGATCCTGGAGTTTGACGTCCCCAGCTACCGGACTGATGCCGCCCAGCAACGGGGCCAGGCCGAGGGGGTGAACCGGCAAAAATAGTGGACGTTTTTTCGGCAAGAATAGTTGACGCGGGACAGGGAGTTCTTGCGTATCGGGGTCGCTGGGCGACCGGGGGAAACCCTCCGACGCCAGCCACAGGTGGCGGCGCACCAGGGCGATGGCGTCGACGAAGGTCGGCGACGGTTTGTCGTACCAGGCCGCTCTACGCTGGATCATGGGGTGGCGTTCTTGCAGCGCGTGGGCGGCCAGGGTGATCCAGGAAAAGAGTCCCAGCAGGACCGGCGTGGTGCGGGTGATGGCCAGGTCGGACCACTGGCGCTGGGTCTCCACGCCCAGATGGGTCCGCACCTCCTGAAAAGTGACCTCCAGTTGCCAGCGCAGCACGAACCATTCCAGGATCTGGCCATTCCAGGATCTGCGTCGGGTCTGCCGACGGGTCGGTGCACAGCAGGGCCTGGGGCGCGAAGGCGCCCTGTGGGTCTCGGATCAGCACCCAGCGAATGCGCACCGGGGGTTTGCCCGAGCGGTACCAGACTGCGGTCTGGGAGGTGAGTTCCACAGTGCGGGTGGCGCCGTCGTACCAGCCCACCGTGGCGCTGGTCCAGGTTACCTGAGGCTGGTCAGTAGCCGGGGGCTGCTCAAGGAGCGCTTTCAGCGAGGGTCGTCGTGCGCCCTTCAGCGCTGGGCGGCCGTTCTGACCCGGTTGACGGGGTGGCGCGGGCGCATAGAGGGCGGCATCCAGGCGCAGTCTGGCGATCAGGGTAACGGGTTCCGACAGGGACTGGCAGCAGTGCAGCAGGTCGAGCACAGCGTAGCCGTTGTCCCCCACCAGCACCAGCGCCGCTGCGGCAGCCAGCGGCGCAGTTGCAGGACCATCTGGCGTGCCCAGTCGGTGAGCTTCTTGTGCCGACGTCCTCTCTCCTGATAGTACCGCGCCGATGGCGCCAGCACCGTGAGCACCGGCAGGGCCCAATGGCGTCCCGCCCAGGGCACCTGGCCCAGCCACATCAGGGAGATCCAGCGCAAACCACTGGCTTTGACCACTTGGGAGCGGCTGGAACGCACCGCATCACGGTAAACGCCCAGAGCGCCGATGCTACGGCCCCGACGCCGCTCCAAGGTTTCGTCGACGCCGAAGATCAGGGGGCCATCGCCGCGATCCAGGTGCTGGAGCAACAATACCAACAGAATACCCGCGGCCGCACGGGGCGACCACACCGCCCGGTTGAGCACCTCATGGTAGCGGGCGAAGTCGCCGTCATCGCTGCGACCCATGACCCGCAGCGCCGCGGCCACCGTGCGCTGGCCTGGCGCCAGTATCGCGCCCACCAGCAACACCTGCGCTTTGCGCCAGGTTGGGTTGCTGAACAACGTTGCGAAGGGAACGAGAACGGCTACAATGGCATCGGGCAGGGTGAGCATGGCTGGACCTTTCGTCGAAAGTGGGGTCAGGCCATCTTACCCTGTCCTTATTCTTTTCCTAAAAAATGCGCAAAGTCCAGGCACCGACCCCCCCGACAGGGCAATCGCGTCTAAATTGAGTTCGGCGGAATAACAGCTGGCGCTGACAGGAAAAGGTATCTCGTTACTCGAAAATGCAGGTGGTGAGCTTTGCGACCGCCCATTTCGACGGTAATCGAGGCTGGCATCGGCGCTCAAACGGTAATAAACCGTGGCCGACATCTGTGATACTAATACTTTGCATCGCTTGTTATGCCGAACACGATAAGACGCGATTGCCCTGCCCCCCCCGAAAACCAATGGCCCGGACGCTGGATTGACATTCGGGACGTGGCCATGTCCGCCGGCGATGAACGGGACCGGTTCACCTTCCGGCAACGCGCCCGGGCCCACGTCCAGATCATGCGGCTGTTTCGCCAAGCCCGGCACCGGTGACGCACGCTCGGCTCCGGCTTTGACTTCGCTCAGATCATGTGGGTGGACGATATGGGCGCGTCCAAGAGCGTCAGCGCCTGCGAGGAAGCCCTTTACTGGTTCCAGCGCGGCCATACCTTCTTTCATAACGGCGGCTTCAACTTCGGCCGCGTGGTCGAAGGTTCCGACATTTATGAGATCGTCGCCAACGTGCCGATGTACTCGGTAATCGGGTTTGACGAAGCCCACACCAGCCTTGAGTCGGGCATGGCCATGTCCACCGGGGTCCGCGGCTTTGCCATCCTGTGCGCCGGCCTCAGAAAGAAGGGCTGCAAGCTCCTGTTGATGTCCGCGATGGCCCGCATGATCGTGCGGACCATCCGGGAAATGACGTCGGAAGTGCGGCGCCCGTTCCAGGTCCAGGTTGCCCAGCAGGATCACGGTTTCAAGCTGGACTATCCGAACCACTCCGACCCCCGAAACTTTGTGCTGGCCTGGGAGTCGTGGGAAGACTTCCCGTTTCGCGGCGTTGACATCGTTGACGGCAAGGGCGCCCGCAAGCACAACGACGGGCTGGGCCCGCCCGACGATATGCAGGGCGTGGCCGGCGAAACGGTCCGCATGGCCTATATGTGTACCGACTCATTCCGGCCCGTCTACACGGCCCATGCCCAGCGCTACGCCGGCAAGGCGGCGATGGAACAGGCCCGCGAAACGGCGGCGTTCTCGGGGCTCACCGACGAGCACCGGAAGGTCGTCGGATGGCGGTATTCCAAGCTTTCCGAGCCCGAATGCCCCGCCAATCTGAAGACCGCGGCCATAGCGCTGAACGTGGCGCTAGATTCCCGCTAGACCGGCGAACTCATGGACGGCGTATTTGGCGACGTCGACCAGGTGAAGGGGACCAACGGCTGGAAGACGGGGGCCTGAAACGCGCCATTTATGCCAAGTTAGGCCTGACCTTCTTATCCGACGACTAGCCCAGAAACCGGAGCTCTATCGTGGTATCCGCAGAGCGCGAACGCGCAAGCGACATTTACGATCCCAAGTACGACGGGGACGAAGACGACCTGCGCCCTCTGGAGCGGGGTGGGATGTCGCTCAAAATGGGCGACAGCGGCAGCGATTACGAGGATAAGTACCCCTATTCCAGGATCAACGCGCTACAGGCCGGGATCAAGTTCGCCGCTCTTTACAACTTCATCAAGGACTATCTGCCCAGGGCGCACAAAACAAAGATTCTGTTCAACGGCCTAGGGGGTGTCGTCAAAAGAGTTTGCTCCAGACCATCACTGCCCGGAGTTGGCAGATGGCCAAATAAGACGCCGTTCTCTTGGCATAACGGGTCGCCACCCCGCGCCACTGCTTGAATTCCAGGAATCCGTTCTCCACCAGGTGCCGCAGCTTGTACCGCTCCCGGTCATAGTCCCGCTTTTCTCTACGGTTGCTTTTGGGCGGTATCACTGGGTCCATTCCCAATCCCCGGACGGTGGCGATGATTTCATTGGTGTCATCGGCTTTGTCCGCCAGCAGGCACTCCGCTGCTATGCCCTCAAGCAGAGGCAAAGCCTGGGAGCAGTCGGCAACCGTACCCTCGGTCACCGCCAGCCTTACCGGCATTCCGTGGGAACCCACCGCCAGGTGCAGCTTGCGGTTCCGCCCCCTTTAGTGCGGGCAATGGACTGATTTCCGCCCGGGGCGCCAGCGCTGTGGGGATGGGCCTTGATATAGCTGGCGTCTATCATCAGCCACTCGAAATCAGGGCCATCCATCACCGCCTCCAACAGTCCGGCCCACACGCCCCGATCCCGCCAGCGGCAGAAGCGGCGGTGGGTGTTCTTCCAGTCTCCGTAGTCCGGGGGCAAATCGCGCCAAGGAGCGCCGGTGCGCAGAATCCAGCACACGGCGTCGATAAACTGCCGGTTGTCCGGGGCCGGTCGGCCTCTCTTGCCCTCTCCCCCAGGCAAATGCGGCCTCAACCGTTCCCAAACGGCATCGGTCATATCGTGGCGCCGGTGCGCTGCCGTCATTCCCCCACCTTCCACGCTCTCCCCTTTTACAGAAATTTACCACCCTACTACCATTTTGACGACACCCCCTAGTGTCATGTATCTAAAGTACGCCTGCAAAAACTGGCGACCTTGGCCAGGATCTGGTCGGCGGTCTTGGTCCAGATAAAGGGCTTGGGGTTTTCGTTGGTAAGGTCAAGATAGCGGTAGATGGCGGCTTCCAGTGCCCCGCTGCTCTGATGCACCCCTCGCCGTAGCTGCTTCTCGGTCAGCATCCCGAACCACCGCTCCACCAGGTTCAGCCAGGATGCGCTGGTCGGCGTGAAGTGCAGGTGGAACCGTGGCCGCTTGGCTAACCAGTTCCGGATCAGTGCCGTCTTGTGGGTGGCGTAGTTGTCCACGATGAGATGGACGTCCAGGTCAAGGGGCACTTCGGCCTCAATGGTATCGAGGAACTTGCGGAACTCCACGGCCCGGTGGCGTCGGTGGCATTGGCCGATCACCTTACCGGTTTTGGCATCCAGCGCGGCGAACAACGACGTGGTGCCGTGGCGCAGGTAATCATGGGTGCGCCGTTCCGCCGGTCCGGGGCGCATGGGTAACAGCGGCCTGGTCCGGTCCAAGGCCTGGATCTGGGACTTCTCGTCCACGCACAACACCAACGCCCGATCCGGCGGGTCCAGATAAAGCCCCACGATGTCCCGCACCTTCTCGATGAAGAATGGGTCCGCCGACAGCTTGAACGTCTCGGTGCGGTGGGGTTGCAGTCCGAAGGCACGCCAGATGCGGCTGATGGTGTTGTGGCTCAGGCCGGACCGCTGCGCCATGGACCGAGTGCTCCAGTGGGTGGCGTCTTTAGGTGTGGTCTCCAACGTCAGCGTAATCACCCGTTCCACATCATCATCGGTAACCGCTCGGGGCCGACCGCTGCGGGGCTCGTCCGTCAGTCCATCCAGCCGCTGTTCCAGAAAACGCGAACGCCATTTGCCCACCGTTTCGTCGGACACCCCCAGATCGGCGCCCACGGCGGTGTTGCTCCGGCCTTCGGCGCAGGCCAGTATCATTCTGGCCCGCAGCGCCAGGGCTTGCGCCGTCTTCGGTCGTCGCACCCACCGCTCCAGAGTTTCCCGCTCCATGTCGTGCAAAATCAGCGGTGGCATTGGTCGTCCGATGGCCATGGTTATCCTCCCTCGGGACTGCTCACCCGGAGGATACCTCATCGCTGATACTATTACTACTAACTTCAGTTACATCACACTAGGGTCATTCGACTATCGCCGTCGGGAATGAAAGGGCGCGGCAGCAACGAAGCGATCCGACCGCTCGTGGCGAGAACCTGCGCTGTGGCGACGAGATTGCCACGCTGCGCTCGCGATGACAGTTTGAACGCAAGCGGGCACGCGTGAGGTGCGGCCGTTCCTTGACCCTTACCTCAGGCCGTCCTACAATCCTAGCGTCCTGCGGACTGGCTATTTGCAACGTTGCGAAGCTGGTCGCTGCGGACTATCCCCGACATTCACGGTGGCTAGAAGATGCCCATTAGAGTCGGCCGCGTGCCGTACCTGGAAGCCGAACCCTTCTATTTCGACATGGAGCGTCGCGGCATAGAACTGCGCGAAACCACGCCTCGCCAGTTGGGCGACGCCCTTGCCAGCGGCGAACTCGACGCCGGACCGGCGCACCTTCCCGACGTGTTTCGCCTGGAAGATCGCTTCGAGCCCGTCGGCGGGTTCTGCTTCTCCGCCCTGAGCCGCGCCGTTAGCGTCTGTCTGTACTCTCAATATCCGATGGAAGAGCTCGGCGGCGTCACCATCGGCGTGTCCGACGAGGATGTCACCGCGTCCAAGCTGCTCGAGATACTGCTCCGCCGCAAGTACAACCTGGAGCCGGGCGAGTTCGCCGCCCGACCCGGCGACGTCGTCCGCCCCGACGAGAGCTTCGACGCCTTCGTCCTCATCGGAAACCGTGCCCTCCGGCGCCGTCGCGGGGTCCGCGGCTTCGCCCACCGTTTCGACCTGGGGACAGAATGGACCCAGTGGACCAACCTGCCCTTCGTGTTCAGCCAGTGGGTGATGCGCAAGGATCTCGAGGACCGTGAAAAGGCCACGTTGGAGGACACCCTGTACGTCGGGCTTGAAGAGGGCGTTGACGGCCTGTATCACCTGAACGAGCCGCGCGATGAACTGCTCATGCTGCCCCGGGACGTGGTGGAATACATCCAGGGCATCCGCTACTACGTCGGCCGGTCCGAGCAGCAGGCCATTTCCCGTTTCCGCGAGTATCTCGGGGACCTGAACGCCTAGCGGCGGGGCCGGCATTCCTCAACCGGCATGGATGCCCGGCCCGAACCATGAGCAAGGTTGTTGACCGGGCCAGCGTGGTTACCGGCCGCCCGGCGTTCATCTGCGACTATTCGCCGCCTCGTTCCGGCCGGCCGGCCGACGCGCCGGCGCCGCCCGGATCGGCGGATTTTATTTCGGCGGCATACAACCCGGGTCGCGCGGTCAGGATGAACCCGGTCGCCGCGGCCGTAGTGCTGCGCGACCGGTATGACGCCGAGCCGATTTTCACGCTGGCCACGCGGGACATGAACCGCCTGGCACTGGAATCGTTACTGCTCGGCGCCCAGGCGCTTGGATTGGAGAACGTCATCGTGGTCGCGGGGGATAGTTTCGGTCCGCGAGATACTGCTGCTGCCGTCAACGACTACCGGCCCAGCGAGCTCATCGCCGCCATCACCGATATGAACACGGGCACGGACCACCGCGGCAGCAGCCTGCGAGCGCCCACCGATTTCTGCATCGGGGCGACCGTCGATTTGGGTCGTAGCACGGCATCAGAAGCCAAGCTGGCCGCGCGCAAGGTGGATGCCGGCGCGCATTTCCTGATTACGCAGCCGGTGTTTGACCGCGCTGAGATCGGGCGCTTCGCGGATGCCTACGCGCGTGCCGCCGGGACCCTGCCGTCCGTGCCCATTTTTTACGGCGTGGGGCTGCTGGAGCAGGACGGCGTCTCGTTCGCGACCGTGCCGGATCAAGTCACCGGTGATTTGGCGGCCGGCCGATCCGGCGTGGACATTGCCTTGGAAACCTGGGAGGGATTGAAGGCCGCCGGCGCTCGCGACTGCTACCTGGTACCGCCCATTCGGCGCAGCGGAGCTAGAAATTATGCGGCAGCGGCGGCGTTTTTGGAGCAATCGGACGGCTCCGTAAAATAGCGCTGGATGCTTTGTCTGGCGTTAGCGTTCAGACCCTCGGCAACTTCCGGGGGCAGCGGTACGCCGTTCTGCTCCAATAATTCGGCTATGCGCTGCCGTTCTGCTTCCCTGCCTACCTGCACGCCTTGCTCCCTGCCTCGGGCTTCTGCCTTGGCGTCTTTGGCCGCAGCCCATCGCTCAACGGTTTCTTTGGCTGCGAAGAACATTGTGATACCTCCGTACAACAGCGCGGTCGTGGGAAACAGGAGCGCGGTGGCTACTATTATAATGCCGGTTTGATGGGCGGCCAGACCGGACAGCAAGCCCAGCACCGGCCACCCGGCACAGATTGCACACTGATTGAGCGCAATCGCAACCCACATACTGATACTGACCGACATTGACCCATCGATAAACCGCCAATTTGCTCGCCCGTATACTTGATTGGCCACGGGAACTCGTTCAATCCAACTGCGCTACGGCCCCCATGGCGCCGCCGCCGCCACGTCTCCGTCGCTGACGATGTCCACCACCGCCGGACGGTTCGCGCTCACGGCTTGGTCCAGCGCGGAGTTGATCTGGTTGGGATCGGTCACGCGGATGCCCAGGGCGCCCATGGACTCGGCGATCTGGGCGAAGTTGGTATCGGTGAACCGCCAGAGCTCCCCGGGATTGCCGCCCTCGCGCCCTTCGTAGGCTGCCTCGTCTCCCCGGCGGTCCTGGTTCAGCCCGCCGTTGTTGTGCACCACGGTAACGGCGTTGATGCCGTAGCGCACGGCGGTTTCCAGCTCGCCGATGTGGTACCACATGCCGCCGTCGCCGGTCCAGCAGACCACCGGCCGGTCGGGCGCGCCGCACTTGGCGCCCAGCGCCGCCGGCAGTCCCCATCCCAGCGAACCGGCCGCTCGCAGGTAGGATTGGCCCTCGTGCGTCAGGTCAACCATGCTGCCGGTCCAGATGCCCGCGTGTCCGGTGTCTGCCACCAGCACGGCGTCCGAGGGCAAAAAGTCCGTCAGCTCCTGGCACAACCGCTCGGGCCGAATGGGCACCGCGTTGGACGTTAACACCGGCTCGTGCTCATCCCGCCAGTTCTGCACGTGCTCCTGCGCCCGGGACACCCAGCTCGCGTTGCCGCCCGTGGGTTCCAGCACGTCAAGCATGGCTTCCAGCGTTCGCCTGGCGTCGCCCTGCAACCCGTATGCGGCGGGATACGACCGGCCCAGTTCGCTGGCGTCGATGTCGATCTGGATCACGGGCGTTCCCTCCGCAGGGATGCGCCAGTCCAGCGTCACCTGGCTACCGGTGTGGCTGCCGATGAACAGCACCAAATCCGCCTCGGACACCACGCGGTTCGCGGACCAACGCGAGTAGCTGCCAACCACGCCCACGGACAGCGGGTGGTTCTCGGGTATGCAGCCTTTGGCGTTGAGGGCGGTGGCCACCGGGATGTTCAACATCTCCGCCAACCGCACGACCTCGGCCTCCGCGCCCGAGGCGGTGACGCCGCCGCCGGCCACGATCACCGGCCGCTCGGCCTGCGACAGTAGGCGCGCGGCCTCGCGCACGCGCTCCGGTTCCGGACCCGGCCGGAACGCCGGCCGCTGGGTGAAGGGTTCCTCCACGATCACGTCCGTGTCGAGGATGCCGTCGGTGATCACATCGCCGGAGATACCGGAGAAATCCAGGTGCGCCGGCAGCGTCTGCCCGGTGGTCACCTCGCGGAATGCCTGGCGCAGCAGGTGCGGCAGCTGTTCCACCGTTTCCACTTCCGCGCTGTACTTGGTGACCGACGCGAAGGGTCGCGAGTGCTCGATTTCCTGGTAGGAGTTCCGGTGCCGGTGCATCGGCGGGCGATGGCCCGTGATCGCGATGACAGGCGACACTCCCAGGTAGGGATCCTGGAGTCCGGCCGCCAGGTTGGCCGCACCCACCGACTGGGCAAAACAAAAGCCCGGCTTGCCGGTTACCCGGGCGTAGGCGTCCGCCATGTACGCCGCCGATTTTTCACCGTGGCTGATGATCCGCTGGATTCCAACGTCCTCCATTTCCACGAGGGCGCGGCGGATGATGGCCGGAACGAAAAAAACGTGGGTTACGCCGTACTCGCGCAGGGTCTCGGCGAGGAAGCGCGCGCCGGTCATAGTGGGCATCTATGGGCCTCCCGTATTAACAGTGACCGTCATTCCGGCTTGCGCTGGAATGACGGCTCAAGGAACTACTCTGATGGGTTCGGCTAGACGCCGCGTTCTTCAAAAACTTCCTTGGCAATTCGCACCGCGTTGGCCGCCACCGGCCAGCCGGCGTAAAACGCCATGTGCGTGATCACCTCGGAGATCTCGTCGCGGGTCACGCCGTTGTCCAGGGCACGGCCGATGTGGCCGCGCAGTTGGTCCGTGCGGTAAAGCGCGGTCAGCGTGGCAACGGTGATCAGGCTGCGGTCCCGCTTGGACAGCTCCGGTCGCTCCCAAACGTCCCCGAACAGCACGTCGGCGGACAGCTCGGCCAGCTTGGGCGATACTTCTTGCATTACGGTTCGGGCTGCGGGCTGCGTCATAACGCCTCCTTTGTCTGTGGTTACGGGTGTCTGTGGTTACGGATTTTCGCGCAGGGTGCCGCCGGTTTGCAGCGGCTCGGGCGCTAGGCCGGCCGGAACATCGGCAGGCTGATGTTATCGTCAATTTCCTCAAACTCGACGGCCACCGCCATGCCGCATTGCACGGCGTCCGGCCGGATTTCCCCTTCACCGAAGTCGATTCCGACCAGCCACGAAGGTATTCGCGGCCCTTCTTCCAGCTCCACCACCGCCGCAATGTATGGCACCTTGTCGCGGAACGCCGGCGTGGGTCCCCGATGCACGATGGCGAAGGTGTGGAGAGTGCCGCGCCCGGCGCTCTGGATCCAGTCCGTATCCCGGGAGAAGCACTCGGGGAAAGGGCAAATGTCGCGGGGGTAGAAGTAGGCCCGGTCGCACGTCGTGCAGTGGCGCAGCCAAAGCTCGCCGGCCTTGCACTTCTCCCAATAGAAATCGGATTCCGGCTGCGGCGCCGGCAGCGGTATCTGAGGAGCAGCCTGTGTCATCTCGTCAATCTCCGATGCGGAAAATAAGCCGTGTCGGCTCGGCAAGCCAACCGCCGGTAAGCATAGCGACGGAACGGGCGCGACGCAAGGGAACTCCCACCCGTCGCAGGGAATTTCGCTACTCCACACGGGTGCATGTGAGGTAGGCGATTTCACTATTCCCCTTGGCTTTGCGTGTTTCATGGCTAGTGCGGCCTGTATGCCGCTCCTCGCCTGTTTGCGGCTGCAGCCAGGGATCGGGCCGCATTTCTTTGCTGTCGCCGGCTCATGGGCTTCTCGTAAATGGCGTCTACGTGGGCATGGGTCTGCGCGTTGGGCGAGTCCACGATGCGGTCGGCGCCTGACTGTTGCAGTTCCTGTGCCGTTATCTCCAGCACTGCGGCTGATGAGCGTTCCGCGCCCCGGGTGTACTCGGAGTAGCACCGCTCGGCGGTGGTTCGTGCTCCGTCGTTCAGCGACAGGGTAAGGTGGCAGTCCAGGCTTTGCAAAACGAAGGCCGGGGACAGTGCCCGGCCGTCCTGGAAGTTATTCGGGTGAACTTGGCGGTAGTAGGGACCGCCGGCCATTATCGTAGGGTTTCCGTGAGGACATTCCTCAGGCATTCCCAGCCTTCCTTCGTGTTCAGGTCGATCTCTTCAGGGAGTGTTGCTTCCGCCACTTCTGTCGACCATGGGTCGTACCATGCTTTGCCGCTCTCCGCGTCGATGGTCAGCGTGTTGCACTCGGTCTCGGATTGCCATTCGGCGACGAAGAGACCTTCTTCCAGGTCGAAACCGATGAAGGGTTGTGGGAGGTCGGCCTTCCAGTGGAGCGCCATCGCACGTTTCAGCCAGCTGGCGTGTTTCTCCCGGCGCCTTTGCAGCTCCTGGTCGTTCGGCTGGGTGAGTACCAGTTGGTCAATGCGGTCCGCCACGGCGGTTTCCGGTTGCAGGAACCTTGGGCCTGGCTTCGCTTCGGTCTGTTGTCGGTCGCTCGTTGCGGTCATGCTTGATCTCCTCTCGTGGCCGCTCCCGGTTGGGGTAATTTTACGCTTGCTCAAACGTCGGCGAAAGATGCCGGTCAGGTCCGGATTGCTGCCTGTCTGGTCCCTTTCATTACGGCGGTTCAGATTGAATGGCGAAATCGCCTCCACCCGACGCCCGCCGGTCGTGCTGGCTCCTTACCGCCTCGTGACGGTCAATTCAGCACCAGCACCGCTCCGGCTACCACCATCCAGGCTCCTATCGCCAGCAGCAGCGGCACGTCTTTCAGCATCAGCAGTTCCGGCGACTCGGCATCCCGGCTATGGTTCAGCAGGTACAGGTACCGGAATAGGCCGAATATCACCAGGGGCACGGTGAGCAGCATCGTGTTGTTTTCAGGCAGGTTGTCCGCTTCCACCGCGTACAGCGCGTAGCTAACCAGCGCCGCCGTGGCCGACAGGATCAGCAGCTGCCCGCCCAACGGCGGAGCGTAATGCGAGAGCGTCGCCCGCTGCGCCTCCGGGTCCTCACCCGCCAGCCTCGCCTCGGCGTACCGCCGCCCGATCACGATGAACAGCGCGCCCGCCGCGGTAACCGCGTAGAGCCACGGCGAGGGCGCGGCTCCCACCGCCACCGCTCCGGCGACCGCCCGCAACACGTAGCCGCCGGCTACTATCATCACGTCCACCAGTGCCACTCGCTTCAGCCGCAACGAGTAGCCAACGTTGGCCAGGAGATAGATGCCGCCGATGAGGGGCAGTCCCAACGCCGGCGCCGTTATAGCGTATAGCGCCAACATTCCGGCGGCCGCCAGTGCTGCCATCGCTGACATGGCGAGCCACCCCGGCAGCAGTCCCGAAGCGATGGGCCGCGCCCGTTTGGTGGGGTGCCGGCCATCCGCCTCCCGGTCAGCCAGGTCGTTCAGAATATAGATCGCCGACGACAGGGCGCAGAACGCGGCGAACAGCCCGGCTAGCCTCGGGATGTAGGGCAGCAGCGTCGCGAGATTTCCGGGTTCCCAGACCAGGTCCACCGCGAACAGCAGCGGCAGGAACACCAGCAGGTTCTTCACCCACTGCAGCGGACGGGCCGTCGTTAACAACCCTGCCAGCCGGCTCATGGCTGACCGGATGCCCCCGCGTCGGTCGCCACTGCGGTTGCACGGCTCCTCCCGGTGCGGACCAGCCACAGCCAGGCCAACCCGCCAACGATCACCGCCAGCCACAGGGTGGCCAACCGGGTCAGCAGGGTCGCCAACGCCGCCGTCGCCGCCGGCAGGCCGGCCTGTCCCAGGAGCGCCACCATGCTGCCCTCAAATCCAATCAGCCCGCCCGGCAGCGCGGTAACCGCGCCCACTAAGGCCGCCACCGCTGATACCGGGAGCGCGACACCAAGGGCCACCGAGTCACCCAACCCGACGATGATTACCCATAGCGCCAAACCCTCGGCCACCCACGCCAGGAAGCCCAACGCCACCGCCGCCGCCAGCAGCCGGGGCGACATCAGGCGACGCAGCCCGTCCTGCGACTGCGCCAGCGGTTCGCGCCATCGCCGCAGCGCCGGCAACTCCAGCGCCTTCGCTCCGTACCGTGACGCCGCCAGCAGCCCAACAGCCAGCCCGATCAACAGCAGGGCGCCAACCGTCAACGCGATCGCCGTGGGCAACAGCAGCACGCCGGTCAGTCCCAGTAGGGCGACGGAGATAACGTCCGTCAGCCGCTCCATCACCACCGCGGGCGCGGACGCCGGTACGGGTACGCCCGTCCGCTGGTTGAGCCACACGCTCTTCAGCAGTTCGCCGACTTTGCCCGGCGTGATCGACAGGGCCAACCCCGCCACGAATACCGGGGCGCTCACCGAAGCCGGTACGTTGATCCCGAGCGCGTGCAGGTACATGGACCACCGGAGGTAACGCAACCCGTAGTTCACCACGGCCAGGCCCGCCGCCGCCGCGAATCCGGCGTATGCAGCCGGAGAGTCGAACAGCGTCCTGCCAACCTGCCGAAAATCCCCGTACGCCAACAGGCCGCCGAAGACTGCCACCGTCAGCAGTCCCAGCAGCAACCATCTCCGCCCGTTCAACCCGTCCCCTCGCGAGCAACCGATGCACCGGGATCCGGGCTCGCCTCGGGCATCCGGCAGATCTGCGCGGCCAGGTAGCCCGCGCCGAACCCGTTGTCGATGTTCACCACGCCTATCCCCGGAGCGCAGGAGTTCAGCATTCCCAGCAGCGCCGCCAACCCCTGGAAACTTGCCCCGTATCCAACGCTGGTGGGCACCGCAATCACCGGCGCCGACACCAACCCCGACACCACGCTCGCCAACGCTGCCTCCATCCCCGCGGCCACGATGATAACCCGCGCTTCCTGCAGCCGTTGCCGCTGGGCCAGCAGGCGATGCAGGCCCGCCACGCCGACGTCGTTAAGCCGGGCGGCCTGGCATCCCATGACCTCTGCCGTCAGCGCGGCCTCTTCGGCCACCGGCAGGTCGGCGGTGCCGCCGGTGACGATCAGCAGGCCCAGGTCCGCTGGCCCTCTCGTTCCCTCTTCCGGGACCATACTTTCCGGGACCACGCTTTCCGGGACCACGATGCAGCGCGCCAACTCGTTGTAACGCGCGGTCGGAACGTCAGCGGCGACGGCCTCGTAAACGTCGGGCGCGGCGCGGGTGACCAGCACGGGATGGCCTCTTCCGGCCATCGCGAACACGATCCCGGCAACCTGTTCCCGGGTCTTCCCTTCCGCCAGTACGACCTCCGGCCAACCCGTCCGCAGGGGCCGGTGGTGATCCAGCCTGGCGTAACCCAGGTCCTGGTAGGGCAGATCACGCAGGGCATCCATCGCCCGCGACACCGTCAGGCTGCCATCCCGGACGCTCTCCAGCAGGGTTTGCAGCGCGTCGCCGTCCACCGCTAACTCGCCTCTGCCGCGACCGGCACCGTTCGCGTCTTCATCAGTCGATACAACCCGCCCAACGTGCTCATCCCAGCCACGTAGGTCGCGAAAACGGCCACCGCGATCCACGTCAGGGCCACGAACCTTCCCGGCATCGGCAGGACCACTGTCAAAATCAAGGCGATCACCACCAGGATGATTCCCGACACGGCGCCCACCGCCGCGCCGAATTTGGCTGCGGCGACCAGCGGGTCGGAACCTTCAGTGTCCACTGACCGGATCCCAAAGTAGGCCCCGAGAAAGGGTCCGAAGGGAGCCAGCAGGAATTGCGCCACGGGGATTATGGTACACACCAGCATCACCCCCAGGGCGGTCAGCAGCCCTTTAGTCACCGCTGCCTCGGGCTCCGGTTCGATATTCTCGCCCTGACAACATTGGACAACCAGTATATCCGGTGGCCTCTGCGGTTGCACCGCCGGGCGTCGTTATAAGGGGTCATTCGATTGTTGTCGTCAGGAACGATACGACGCGCCAGTTTAAGGACCAGAACCACCGCTTACGGCAAGAGCCCATGCTACGCCGACGGGATTGCCGCGCTGCGCTCGCAGTATCTGTGTTGTGTGTCAAGCGGGGTTCAGGTTGGTTGTTGGAATTGTGGGGGTCCACGGGGTGCCGCGGCGGGCCACGGCGTTCAGTAGCCACAGCAGCTTCCGCATCACCGCCACCAGCGCCACTTTGCCCGGCTTGCCCCGCTGACGCAGCCGACGGTAGAAGTCTCCCAACTCGTCGTTGTTGCGCGCTGCCACCATGCTGGCCACGTACCGCACCCGACGCACCGGCCGACGTCCGCCACGGGTGGACCGGTATCCCCGCTGCTGACCGCTGTCCCGTGACCACGGCGCGACGCCGCACAGCGCGGCCAGGACATTGCTCTCGCACTGGCCCAACTCCGGCAACCAGGCCACCACCGCCGCTGCGGTCTGGATACCCACTCCCGGCACGCTGCGATACCACTCAACCTGGCGCTGAAACTCCGCGTTCTGCTTCAGCAGTTCCTGGCATTGCTCATCCAGCAGCCCGATCTCCTCATCCAGCCACGCGATGTGCCGGCGTATGGAGTCCTGGCTTGCCGGGTTGTGTACCCGGGCCAGCCGGTTCTTCTCCTGGGTCCGTTGACCCACCAACTGCCCCCGGCGGCGCAGCAGGTCCTGCAACCGGATGCGATCCGCGTCCTGGGCCAACGTCGCTGGCGGTTGGAATGCCTCCCCATACCGGGACAGCACCACGGCGTCCAACCCGTCGGTCTTCGCCGCGTAGCCACCGGCCCGCGCATCGGCCCGCACCCGGTTGGGATGGGCGACAGGCACCGCCACTCCACCCTCGCGCAACCCTGCCACCACCAGGCGTTCGTAACCGCCCGTCGCTTCACAAACCGCCAGCACCTCGCCTCGGGGCTGCAACCAGTCCAGCAACTCCCCAACCCCGCCCGCCGTGTTGGCAAATCGTCGCGCCCGTTCCCCGTCCACCGACACGTCCAGTTCCCCTTTGCCCACGTCTATCCCGGCCATTGCTCGGCTCATCTTTCCGTCGCCTCCGTTGGTGCTGGTGTGATAATGGCGGCGCTGGGACCCTCCACACTTGCATTGCGGGGCGACACACCCGGGTATCCGTTCGGAGCAGACTAGCGCCTTCCGGGAGGGGTGTCCTACTGCGAGACGGTGCGGTCCAGGCCGTAGACCCGGCTCACCCAATGACAGACGACGCGCCCCTCCCATTACCCCACAAATTGGCCCATTCGCGGGGTGATTGCAACATACAAATGACAGTTGGGAAAATCGAATGACCCTGATCGTTATAATTGCCGGCAGACTGATCGACCAACTCATGCGGCTAGACCACGTTTGGAATTGGAGACGATTGCCATGAGCAATCCCGAAGCAATCACCGGGCAAGACGAGACCGGCCAAGACGGGCCCTTCGCCGAACTGCTGGGCATACGGCCCGGCATATCCGCCGATGGCGTGGGCACGGCGTTCATGACCGTGGCGGACAAACACCGTCAACGCGCCGGCGTCGTCCAGGGCGGCATCCTGGTGGCGTTGGCAGACTACGCGTTCTTCCGCGCCTGCCGCTCCGTCCTCGGGGAGGGTGAGCACGCCGTCACCATCGAATTGAAACTGAACTTCATCGCGCCGGCCGGTGATGGCGAGTTGACCGCCCGCAGCTCCATCAAGAGTCGCGGAGGCCGCATCATCGTCGGCGACATGGAAATTCACGGAGAGGAAGGCCAGCTGATTGCCACCGGGATTGGGACCTATATGACGGTTTACGACCGTCACCGGCGGCAGGCGGAGGCGAATACCTGACGCGGTTGGCATTTGCCGCCGCCTTTGGGTATAATCACCGCACGATGGAGGTGTCGTTTTGCGCGTCCCGATGAAAGTGGACTACGGCGTGCGCGCGCTGGTTGAACTGGCCATGCGCTACGGCGATGGGCCGGTTCAGACCGCTGCCATCGCATATCGCCAGGGCATACCCGAACCGTATCTCGAACGGCTGATGTCTACCCTCAACAAGAGTGGCTTCGTTCATAGCCGGCGCGGGCCCCAGGGCGGTCATCTTTTGGCGAGGGACCCCCAGGATGTCAACCTGTACGACATCATGCAGGAGCTGGACGGCAACGCGTCTCCCCTGGACTGCCTGACCCTGCCCACTGACTGCATGTTCGTCGATTCGTGCGCCCAGAAGGAAATCTGGCAGACCGTCGAGGATTCCATCCAGCAGGTACTACAGGCCACCACGCTGGCGCACTTGGCGGATCGGCAGAGCGTACTCATTGCCGAAGGTGATAGCGGCCACGAGGTTTCGGAGCCGGTCCCTGCGGTTTCGGTGTGACCGGCCGCCGCCTCGCTTGACAACTTTCCCGGCCCGACAATACACTTCCGCCCAAGATGTCACCCGCACAAATTGCGCCGGTTGCCTGCGCCTGTCCCCGCAAATAGGGGGCTGGCCGGGTATCATCCACCTCGAGCCTGCGTCCGCCGAATTCGCCGCCAGACGGTGCGGGGCGCAGGTTTTTAGTTGAATCTATCGAACCCTGAATCGGATCGAAGCGCAACCGGATCGAACCCTTAGTCGGATCGAATCCTCGATTGGATCGAAACGCCGATCGGATCGCACACTCGAACAGATCGCACACTCAACGGGAGGAACACAAAATGGTCCAGCCCCTACGCTTGACCCCAGATCAGGTCAAACGCTACAGCCGCCACATCATCATGCAAGACGTCGGTAGCGCCGGACAACGCAAGATGATGGAATCCAGCGCGCTGATAATCGGGGCCGGCGGCCTGGGTTCCCCGTCCGCGGTGTATCTGTCCCTGGCCGGCGTTGGCAAGATCGGTATCGTCGATTTCGACGTGGTCGAGTTGTCCAACCTACAGCGGCAGATCCTGCACCACACGCCCGACGTGGGCCGGCCCAAGGTACAGTCGGCCAAGGACAACATCCTGTCCTACAACCCTGAAGTCGACGTGGTCCTCCACGAGACGTGGCTCACTTCGGAAAACGCCTTCGACATCATCGGCCAGTACGACATCGTCATCAACGGGGCCGACAACTTCGCCACCCGATACCTGGTGAACGATGCCTGTTACCTGTTGAACAAGCCTCTCATTGACGGCAGCATTCTGATCTTCGACGGACAGGCCACCGTTTTCCTGCCCGGCCAGGGCTGCTACCGCTGCCTGTTCCCGGCTCCGCCGCCTCCGGGCATGGTACCCAACTGCGCCGAGGCCGGCGTGCTGGGCGCCCTCACCGGGTTGGTCGGGTCTATCCAGGCTACCGAGGCTCTCAAGCACATCCTCGGCATCGGCGAAAGCCTTTCCTCCCGCCTGCTGGTCATTGACGCACTGAGCATGCAGTTCCGGGAAGTGCGGCTGCGCCGCAACCCCGGTTGTCCGCTCTGCGGCGACAACCCCACCGTCACCGAACTCATCGACTACGAAGTGTTCTGCGGCGTGGCCGAAGTGCCCGAACCCGTGGCCATCGGCGCCGGCGCGTTGTAATCATCCGTTTTGGCAATCCAGAGGCGACCCGGAGCCCGGCACCAATGACGCTCTCCACGTACAAAGGACTCATTGCCACTATCGGCAATACCCCCCTGGTAGAGCTGCAAAACCTCAGCCCAAATCCCGAGGTTCACATCTACGCCAAGCTTGAGGGGCAAAATCCCACGGGCAGCGTCAAGGATCGCATCGGACTCAAGATGATCGAACGGGCGGAAGCCGACGGTGAGATCTCAGCCAGCCGTACCATCCTGGAGCCCACGTCGGGCAACACCGGCATTTCCCTCGCGATGATCGGTCGCCTCAAGGGATACAAGGTCAAGGTGGTGATGCCGGAAAACGTCTCCGTGGAACGCACCCAATTGCTGGAAGCCTACGGCGCGGAGATCGTCTACTCCGACGGTACGTTGGGAACGAACGGCAGCGTCGTCATGGCCCAGGAAATGGTGGGGCAAAACCCCCACGACTACCTGATGCTCTACCAATACGGCAACGACGGCAACCCGGACGCGCACTACGAGGGCACCGGCCAGGAGATCATCGAGGCGCTACCTGAAGTGGACGTGTTCGTCGCCGGCCTTGGAACCGGTGGCACGCTGATGGGCAATGCCCGCCGGCTGAAGGAGCACCGCGCCGACATCAAGATCATCGCCGTCGCCCCGGAAACGGACGACTTCATCTCCGGCCTGCGCCGCCTTGAAGACGGCTTCATTCCGCCCATTCTTGACATCAACCTGCTGGATAATCGGCTGCTGGTCAACAGCTTCGACTCCTTCTACATGACCAAGGAGTTGATGAACAAGGAAGGAATCTTCGCCGGCATCTCCTCCGGGTCCGTCATCGCCGGCGCTCTGAAACACGCCGAACGCATGGAAAGCGGCAACGTCGTGTGCCTGCTGGCCGACGGCGGTTGGAAGTACCTCAGCAGCCAGCTGTGGACCCGGGATTACGAAACCCTCGCCCAGGAGGCCCAGGGGAAAATCTGGTGGTAGCGACGGGACAGCACGGTATTTCCCGCTGGTTCATCCCGTATTCTCGCCCTTGCCCCGACCCATTGCCGATGCTATAATGCCGCCACATCACGCCCCGCTGCCGGGCAAAGTGAGCAACCCTCATCATCCTTGCAGCGAGCGGTTCACGGGATTGCAAAGCGGGGCTGATACCCGCTTTATTGCTGTGAACACGATGCACATTAGATCACTGTCGGCGGCGCGTCCGGCGGAGGATAACCATGAAAAGCGATTTCATGATGGCGTTGAATCAACTGTCCGCCGAACGGGGCCTGCGCAAAGAGCTGGTCTTGGACAAGGTGGAGGTCGCGCTGGCCACCGCATTTCGCCGCGACCGGGTGGCTGGCGCCCAAAACCTGACCGTCAAGCTTAATCCGAACACGGGAGACATCAGCATTTTCCCCCTTAGGAGCGTCGTCGAAGAAATCGAGGACCCGGAGACCCAGATCGCCCTCTCCGACGCATTGCGGATCCAGCCTTGGGCCGAGATCGGCAGCGAGATTTCCGAGGACGAGGAAGTCGCCTACGACACCAGCCGCATCTCCGCTCAAACCGCTCGCCAGGTGCTCATGCAGGGCCTGCGTGAGGCCGAGCGCGAAAAGATATTTGAAGAATACTCCGCCTACCAGGGTGAGATCATCAGTGGCAGCGTGGAGAGCATCGAGAAGGGCCCCACCGTATTCGTCAACCTCAACCCGCATCAGGCCCAGAGCGCGAACCGCGCCCGGGGCGTAATGCGTCCGGACAACCAGGTGGGCAGTGAACGGTACCGCAAAAACCAGTCATTGAAGGTCCTCCTCGTCGAGGTACAGCAAACCACCCGGGGCCCGGAGGTTGTGGTCAGCCGCGCCCATCGCGACCTGCTCCGCCGGCTGATGGAATCGGAAGTCCCCGAGATCGGCAACGGCACCGTCGAAATCCGCGCCATTGCCCGCGACCCTGGTATTCGCAGCAAGGTCGCCGTGTCCTCCCATCAGGACGGGGTGGATCCTGTGGGTTCCTGCATTGGCCTGCGGGGCAATCGCATTCAGAGCGTGGTCAACGAGTTGCAGGGCGAAAAGATTGACGTGATCGAGTGGGACCCCAACCCCCGCGTACTGATCGGCCGCGCCCTCAGTCCCGCGGACGTTGGAGGCGTCGAACTTGACGCCGACGAGAACACCGCCTACGTGGTGGTACCCGAGAGCCAGATGTCGTTGGCCATTGGTCGAGACGGCCAAAACGCCCGTTTGGCCGCGCGGCTGTCGGGGTGGCGGCTGGACATCAAGAACATCGAGCAATGGGAAACCCTGCGGTCCGCCCGCGCTGCGGAGGCCGCCCGCACCGCCGCCGCCCAAGCCGAAGCCGATGAAGCCGCTCGTATCGCCGCTGCCGCCGCCGAGGCGTCCGCACCGGCGACTCCGGAAACGGAACCGGTCGAGTTGGCTCCCGTCGCCGAGGTGATCGCAGAGGCGTTGGCTGACATTCCGCCCGTTTCAGCGGCCATCCAGGCCGAGATCGAAAGCCTCGTTCCCGAAGAGGTGGCCGTCCAGCCTGAATCCGAGCCGCAGCCCGCGGCAGATCCCATCCCCGCCCAGCCGCAGGCAATGGTTGTTGAACCCCTTGGTGAGGTGGCCGAAGTTGCCGAGCCCGAAATCGACGAGGACGCGTTGTTGGATGCACTGATCGCTCAAGAAGAAGCAGCCGCGACTCCGGATGCGGATGAGGCGGTCGGCCTCAGCGTTGACGCTCTGGAAAGCTTGACCATAGACGACGTGGTTGACGAGGACGAGGAAGAATTCGAGGAAGAAGAGGAAGAAGAACCGGAGCCTGAAATGTCCGATCTCCTAGCCGGGCTTCCTAACCTCGCGCCGGACGCCGGCAAGATCAGGTTCGCGGAAGATATTGTTGGCGACTTCAGGGGAGGCGACCGTCGGCGTCGGCGTGGCGGCGGAGCCCGTCGCGGTGGTAATGTACCGGGCGCCCGCGGTCCCGGACCGCGCCGTAGATAGCCCTTGGCACTCATCCGATCTCTTCCTGCCGCACGACCTACTTGATCCAGGTAACCGTAATCCCAAAACAGCGTCACATCCCTGAGCGCAGCTGTATCGCCTGCGGCCAAAAGAAGCCGAAAGGCGATTTGATCAGGCTCGTCCGCACGCCTGAGGGAGAAGTGCGGCCCGATACCACCGGACGCGCCAACGGCAGGGGCGTCTATCTGTGTCACCAGGCAACGTGCTGGGAGAAGGGTCTCGTCCGCCGTTCCCTCGAACGCGGGCTGCGCAACCCGGTGTCCAACACCGACTTGGACACTCTGAAACGTTATTTCATTGAAACTGTCGCGACCGGCGTCTATCACGCCGGGTCCGGGACCGCAAATGGTGCGGTTCGGGAAGCGGGAGACTGATCCTGAACGGGGAATGACCCCGCGTGGACTGACATTCCGCTGGAGGAGATGCTACCCATGACTACGTCAACCGACCAACGCTCCGGAGCCCGACGCGCCCGTCGCAGCGAGCCACGCCGCGGAACACCCCGCGCGCTGGTCCTGCCGGACTCGCTTACCGTAAAGGACCTGGCCGAGCTCCTGGACCAATCACCCATCGACGTCATCAAGCAACTGATGCGCCACGGGATCATGGTCAACGTCAACCAGGTCGTTGACCACCAGGTGGCCACCGTGGCGGCGGCCGCTTACGGAGTCCGCACCAGGCTGGCGGAAGCAAAGGCGGAAACGGGCTCCATCAACGCCGCTTCGCAGGAAGTGGACGAAGTGCTCAAGCCCCGCCCTCCGGTCATCACCATCCTGGGTCACGTTGACCACGGCAAGACCAGCCTCCTCGACTACATCCGGAATACCACGGTGGTCGACAAGGAAGCGGGCGGCATCACGCAGCACATCGGCGCTTACCAGGTGGTCCAGGACGAGCGGCCCATCACCTTTCTCGATACCCCGGGGCATGCGGCGTTCACTGCAATTCGCTCCCGTGGAGCCCGGGTCACCGACATCGCCGTGCTGGTGGTTGCCGCTGACGACGGCATCATGCCGCAGACCGACGAGGCAATCGACCACGCGCGCGCCGCAGACGTTCCCATCGTCATCGCCATCAACAAGATGGACCTCCCGACCGCCCAACCCGACGTGGTCAAACGCCAGCTCAGCGAACGCAACCTGCTGGTGGAGGAATGGGGAGGCGACGTGATCGCCGTGCCCGTCTCCGCCCAAACCGGCGCTGGCGTCGACGAACTACTCGAAAACCTGTCGGTGCTGTCCGAGGTCCTCGAGCTCAAGGCCAATCCCGACCGCCCAGCCGCCGGCGTCGTTGTCGAGGCCACGCTGGACCGCCGGCGCGGACCCACCGCCACCGTCCTGATCCAGGCCGGAACCCTGCGTGTCGGCAACTATATCGTCGCCGGCACAGCCTGGGGACGCGTCCGCGCTATCGCCAACGAGCATGGGGAGACCATCGACTGCATCACCCCGGGTTCGCCGGGGGTGGTGATCGGCCTCAACGCGGTACCTGAAGCCGGTGACATCCTGACGGTGGTTACCGGCGAACGCGCCGCCCGCCAGATGGCTGGCCGCCGCGACCAGCGTTCCAGCACCGGCAACATGGAAACAGTGCTGACCCTGGACAGCGTCGTGAAGCAGATAGACGCCGGCGACGTCAAGGAATTGGTGTTGGTTCTCAAAGCCGACGTCCAGGGCAGCGTCGAAGCCGCGGTCCACTCCATTGAACAATTGTCCGAAGGAGACGTCAAAGCCCGGGTGATTCACTCAGCCTCCGGATTGGTCAGTGAATCCGACGTGCAGTTGGCCTCCGCTTCAGGCGGCATCGTGTTGGCCTTCAACGTTGGTTTCGAGGTCGGAGCCGAGCGCACCGCTGAGCGCCTCGGTGTCGAGGTCCGCGAATACCGGATCATCTACCGCCTGCTCGAAGACGTGGAAGGTGCGCTAAAGGGATTGTTGGAACCCGAGTACGCCGAGGTGGTCGTCGGGCGCGCCGAAATCCGCGAGGTCTTCGCCGGCCGACGCGGCGTCCGCATCGCCGGGTGTCGCGTCATGGACGGCCGCATTGTCAGGCAGGGCAACATCCGCATCATGCGCAACGACAACATCGTTACCGAAACCCAGATCGGCAGCCTCCGCCACTTCCGCGACGAGGTGAACCAGGCCACCGCAGGTACGGAGTGCGGTATCGTTCTCGACGGCTTCAACGACATTGAGGAAGGCGATATGATCGTGGCGTACCGCATGGAGCGAGCCAATTAGCTCGGCAGCGACGCTTTGAGGTTCACCCATGGCTGACCACAGACGAATGGAGCGGGTGAACGGCGTGCTCCGTGAGGAAATCGCCGCCCTGCTTGCTTCGCAGGTCAATGACCCGCGTCTCAGGGGCCTCATCACCATCACGCAGGTGCGCACGGCGTCCGACCTACGGAGCGCCCGGGTTTACATCAGCGTGATGGGGTCGGCGGCCATCCGCAAAGAAACCCTGGCCGGAATCCAGTCCTCCGCGTCCTATCTGCGACGGGAGTTGCGCGGCCGCGTCTCGTTGCGCCACGTGCCGTTCCTTACGTTCCAGTTGGACGACGCCATGATGGACGCAGACCGCCTGATGAAAATCATCGAAGACCTGGAGGTTCCGAACGAAACCGGCGACGACGCCCAGGCGCCGGCGGAGCGTGCCTGACCCCATGCCTGCTGGCGAACCTGGGCGACCGGCGATCAACGGGTTCCTCAACCTCCATAAGCCCGTCGGGATCACCTCGATGGACGCCGTCCGGCGGGTCAAGCGGATTACCGCGCAGCGCCGGAAGGTGGGCCACGCCGGAACCCTGGACCCGCTGGCAGAAGGCGTCCTTCCCATCCTTTTCGGACAGGCCACCCGCCTCATGGAATTGGTCGTCTCGGGATGGAAGAGCTACCGCGTGACGGTACGACTGGGCGCCGTGAGCAACACCTACGACGCCGAAGGCGACATCGAGGACATCTCAGATCCTTCGTGGCTGAGCCGGCAGGACATCGCCGCGGCCCTCCACACATTCGTAGGCGACATCGACCAACTGCCTCCCATGTACAGCGCGATCAAGGTTGACGGCCAACGCCTCTACGATCTCGCTCGCGCCGGCCGCCATATTGAACGTTCGCCCCGCCGCGTGTCTGTGCGCTCGATTTCCATCGACGAGATCGACCTCCCTCTGGTCACGCTCACAGTCGAGTGCGGCAAGGGCACGTATCTCCGCTCCATCGCTCACGACCTCGGTCAAGCTCTCGGCTGCGGAGGATACGTGACCGAGTTGATCCGATTATCTTGCGGCCGGTTCGATTGCTCCACTGCGATAACCCCCGATGCCCTGGAGGAGGCCGAAGCCTCTGGGGGTTGGATCAACTACCTGCGTCCCATTGACTGGGCACTGCAGCAACTTCCGGCCATTCGGGTCGACTGTGAGGGCGCTCGGGCGATGCGACATGGCCAAACTGTCACCACCGCCATCGATCACATTGATCCCGCGGATATTGATCTGGCTTCTCCGCAACCGTGGCGCGTCTACGACCCGGAGGGCGTGTTCCTCGCCCTGGCACAACCGAGAACCGACGGCCTGCTCGCTCCGACCCGGGTGTTTGACCTCCCCGAACCATCGCCGTACGCTCCGAAGGTTGCGCAGGACTAAACCCGAGTCACCCGATGGCCGGCACAGACAACCCCTGTCAGCGGTGCGGACGACCCACGGGCCAGAGCTCCAGCTTCACGTTCCGGCCCCGTGGCGGCGCCACCGGGGTCACCAAATGCCTCCGCTGTGCTTTACGTCACCGGCCGATGCTGCGTCGGTCGTTAATCGCCAGCGCCGTGGTGGGCACGGCCCTCACGGCGCTGAATCAAGGTGACGCCATCCTAGCAGGCCAAGTGGCCGGCGCGCTGGCCTGGAAGATCCCGTTGACCTACTGTGTTCCCTTCCTGGTAGCCACCTACGGAGCGTTGGCCAACAGCCGAAACTGAAGGCCATTCGCAGCCTAGAACTGCCGGAGGACTTCCACCACCCGGCCCTTTACCTCGACGTTGGTCGCCGCCACGTAGATCGGGTCCATGGTGCTGTTGGCCGGTTGCAAGCGGACCTGGTCACCCTCACGGAAAAACTTCTTGAGGGTCGCCTCTTCCTCTTCTTTCAGCCAGGCGACCACCATCTCGCCGTTGCGCGCCGTGTTGGTGGGCTTGATCACCACCACGTCGCCGTCGTCGATCAGTGCGTCGATCATCGACGTGCCTTTGACCGACAGCGCGTAGAGGGTTCCGTGCCGCTTTTTGAGGTCCGGGCGCACCTCAACGATGTCGAATTCCGCCGCCGAACCGACCCCTTCCGAGGAGAATGCCGGTATCGGCTGACCGGCAGCGATGCTGCCCACTATCTGCACCCGGGCGGCTCCATTGGCGATTGGCAGGCCCGTTTCGTCCAGCAGTTCGATCCCGCGTGCGACTTCGGAGCGTCGCTTCAGGTATCCATCCCGCTCCATCAGCCGCAGATTGTAATCGACCACCGACGTGCTGCTGATGCTGCAGCCGCGCTGAATGTCCCGCACCGTCGGCGGGATACCGTTTTCGACCAGAAAGTGCTCGATGAAATCCAGAATTTGCTGCTGTCGTGGCCTCAGGTTCTTTTTCGGTGGCATACGGGCTACCTCCACACCATGTGTATTCTCCGCATCGCAAACTAATGTTCGGCACCGATATGCTAATAAATTCTCGTCGTGTTGTCAACAAGCGCCGTTCATCAAAATGCCCGCCGACGAACCGTAGGAACCCAGCGCCGTCTACGGCCCTTCTCGTACCGGGCTCGATACGGACAATCGCTGTCCGGCTGACAGACCAGTCCGCCGGATCGATACATCCGGAAGGTACGCTAACCGCTTCCGGAGAGCGTTTTCCGCGAAAGAGGCGGGGAACTAGCCGGCGCGGGAGCGATTGAGCGCTGCGGCCAAGCGACCCTTCCGACGGGAAGCGTTGTTCTTGTGCAGTATGCCTTTGCGGACTGCCACGTCGAGCATGCTCATGGCACTGCGCACCGCTTCTTCGGAATCGGGGTCAGCGGTCGCCACGGCACGTCGGGCGCGGCCGACGGCGGTGCGGGTGGCGCGCCGCGCGCTCATATTGCGCGTGTTGCGTTTCAGGGATTGGCGGTGGGCTTTGTGAGCCGGCAAAGTCTTACTCCTAGGATCCGGTTTTCGGGGTTACGATGTTACCAAACCCCTTCCCCGTTTGTCATCCGGTCGCGACTGCACACGCGTACCCACTTCGCACAATCGGGGCGCTGGGAATGAACCTGACTGAGAACCGGATGATCCTGATTGCCGGACCCGATCCGATGGCTGACCGATTGTCTCTGGCGCTGATCCCCTTGCCTTCAACTTTCCGCGTATCGCACCATCCCTCGCTTTTGCCCGAATTTGCGCGACTACCCGCCGGCGACCGCAGCCGACAAATGGAATCCGTGCACGGCAGACATCGGCGCGGCGCCTTCCGCCGCGTCCAATGTCCCCAATCAGCGAGCGTTCCGTTCGCACCGTTGGCCCACGATTCGCACCATCGCAGTGCCATACGGAACCGACTCCGGGTCGCAATCGGTCCAGGTTGACAATATCGGCCATGTTGCCCGAAAATTGTTGTGCTGAAAGCCGCACCCGGAAACGGGCGCGTGATTCGTCTTTCAGTATCAATATTCACGTTTGCAACCAAAGTACCCTCATAAACGGAGGATCCCAGCCATGCCCGAAAAGCAGTTGATTTTCGATGACAACGCTCGACGAAGCCTGATGAACGGCGTTAACCAGCTCGGGCGAGCGGTCGCCCTGACCCTGGGCCCCAGCGGCCGCAACGTTATCCTGGGGCGCGTTTGGACCCTGCCCGTGGTGTGCAGCGACGGCGTCACTATCGCCAAGGAAATCGAACTGCCCAACCCCTATGAAAATATGGGCGCCCAGGTGGTGAAGGAAGCAGCCTCCAAGACCAACGACGTTGTCGGTGACGGCACCACCACTTCCATCGTGCTCGCCCGTTCCATCATCCAGGGCGGCTTCAAGAACGTCGCCGCCGGCGCCAATCCTTTGGCCCTGAAATCCGGCATCGACCGCGCCGTGTCCGCCGTATGCAACCAGATCAGCGACCAGGCGGCCGCCGTCGAGAGCCGCGAGCAGGTCGCGCGCGTCGCCGCGCTGTCCGCCCACGAAGAGGCCATCGCCGAGTTGATCGCCGACGCCATGGACAAGGTCGGACGCGAAGGGATCATTACCGTGGAGGAGAGCCGCAGCCTGGACGACGAGCTCGACGTCGTCGAGGGAATGCGCCTGGATCGTGGTTACCTGTCGCCGCACTTCGTAACCGACACCGACCGCATGGAGTGCTCCATCGACGAGCCTCTGTTCCTGCTCACCGACCAGAAGCTGTCTTCAGCCACCGACGTGGTACCCGCCCTCGAGGCCGTCGCCCAGGGCGGGCGTCGCCCCTTGGTCATCATCGCCGAGGATGTGGAAGGCGAAGCCCTCGCGACCCTGGTGGTCAACAAGCTGCGCGGCACCATCAGCAGCCTGGCGATCAAGGCTCCGGGCTTCGGCGAGCGCCGCAAGGCTTTGCTCGAGGATCTGGCGATCATGACCGGCGGCACCGTCGTCACCACCGATACCGGGATGCGCCTCGACGCGGTTTCTCTGGAACAGCTGGGTTCGGCCCGGCGCGTCGTGGCGACCAAGGACGAGACCACCATCGTCGAGGGTCGCGGCCACGAGGATGACATCGCCGGCCGTGTCTCCGAACTTCGCGTACAGATTGAGGAAACCACCTCGGACTACGACCGCGAGAAGCTCCAGGAACGCCTGGCCAGCCTCGCCGGCGGCGTTGCCGTCATCAAGGTCGGGGCGGCCACCGAGCCCGAGTTGAACGAGCGCAAGAGCCGGACCGAGGACGCGTTGGCCGCCACCCGCGCCGCCGTCGAAGAAGGCGTCATCCCCGGCGGCGGGGTCACCCTGTTGCGCGCCCAGGCCGCCCTCGACGGCATCCTGGACACCGCATCCGGCGACATAGCCGTGGGCATCCGGCTGGTGAGGGAGGCCCTGGAGGCCCCGCTGAACACCATCGCCGAAAACGCGGGCTACAAGGGCGCAATCATTGTCGAGAACGTGCGCAACGGTGAAGACGACTTCGGCTTCGACGCCGACCGCGGCGACTACACACAGATGGTCGACCGGGGCATCATTGACCCCGCCAAGGTCGCTCGCTCGGCCCTTCAGAACGCTGGCTCCGTCGCGGGTATGCTCCTGACCACCCAGGCGGTCATCACCGAGATACCGAAGTACGAGCCGCTGCCCGCCGACATCCAGGACTTCATGCACGATTAATCCCAATCGGCCACGCAAATCCGCCCGCCGAGCGTCATTACCAGCGACGCCGGCGGGCGAAGTATTTTCGGTGCCATGACTGCCGACGACACAACCCTACGGGGCGTACTCAATCGGGACGCCATCGCGGCGTTGCTGGCGGGCAGTCCAGCACTGCTGGAGAACTGTCCGGATCTTCGCGGCCAACTCCAGGCCAACGGCTTTGATCTGACCGTGCGGTCGGTTGCCTCGTATCCGGCGAGGGTCGGCCCCGGCGCCATCGGCGTTGACAATGGCGACCGGGTGCTGCCTGATTCTACTGAGCTGGACTTCGGCAACGATGGCTGGCTCCTGATTCCGCCCGGCCAATACCTGGCGACCTTCAACGAGGTGGTAAACCTGCCCCGCTGGCTCATGGCCCTGGGGCGTCCCCGTTCCAGCCTGCTGCGCATGGGCGTGAGCCTGCACACCGCCGTGTGGGACGCCGGCTACAGCGGACGCTCCCAGGCCCTGCTCGTTGTCCATCATGCCGACGGCTTCCGCATCCAGCGTGATGCGCGTATTGCCCAACTGGTTTTCTTCCCCCTGAGCGCACCGGATGCCCAGGGATACGACGGGCATTACCAGGGCGAGAACCTGTGAGCGCCACCCGCGACATCGCCGCGGACCCCGCGCAACTGCGCCAGTGGGTCGACCAGGCCGCCTCCGACGCGGGTTTCGACCTGGTCGCCGTCGCATCCGCCGAGGTGTTTGCCGCCGAACGTGAAGAGGCGCTGGGCCGCATCGACGCCGGACTCATGGACGGCCTGCCCTGGTTCAACGCCCAGCGCGTTCAGCGCGGCACGGACCCGGAAACCCTGCTGCCCGGCGCCAAGTCCATCATCTCCCTGGGATGGAACTACTGCCCGCCCGCAGACTCTCCCACGCCGGATGACCAGGGTGTCATCGCACGGTACGCCCGCGGCCGCGACTACCATCGCGTCATGAAACGGCGCATGCGTCGCATGGTGCTGGACCTGACCGAGCGGTTGGGCGACCGATTCGGCGCGCGCTGGCACGTGGACGACGGACCGATGCTGGACCGCGCCGCCGCCGCCCGCGCCGGCCTCGGCTGGTTTGGCAAGAACGGCAACATCCTCAATCCCACCTACGGCTCGTGGCTTCTCCTGGGGCAGATAGTCACCGACCTCGCGTTGGAACCCGACCGGCCTCTCGCCAAGAGCTGCGGCCAGTGCTCCCGCTGTATGCCGGCCTGCCCCACCGACGCCATCGTAGCGCCCTACGTCGTCGACAATCGCCGCTGCATCAGCTACCTGACCATCGAGCACCGGGGCGCCATACCCACCGAACTCCGCGCGTCAATGGGCAACTGGGTCTTCGGGTGCGACATCTGCCAGGAAGTGTGCCCGGTCAACCGCAAGGCGAAATCCACCCAGGACGCCAACTTCGGGCGCACCGACCTTTCGTCCGTCGACCTGGTCGAGCTCCTCGCCATGGACGATGACGAGTTCCGGCAACGCTTCGCCGGTTCGCCCATCATGCGGGCCAAGCGGGTGGGCATGCAGCGCAACGCCTGCGTTGCCCTCGGCAATTCCGGCGATGCTGCCGCCGTCCCAGCTTTGACCCGCGCTCTCCGGTCCGCTCCTCCACTGGTCCGACAACACGCCGCGTGGGCCCTGGGCCACATCGGAGGCGAAGCCGCCCGGACTTCCCTGGACGACGCCCTGCCTGACGAATCGGACCCCGAAGTGCTCTCAGAAATCAGGCAAGCCCTGCGCCCTGGCGACGCCGCCTATTCGCTATCGTAACGCGGCGCCTGCCTCGGAGCCGACCTCCGGTTGTTCCCACGGCTACGCGGATTCCTTCGCGCGCGTCCATTGGCGCTGCCCGGTTCATCGGGCGTTTCCGGATCCGCCGCCGTCTCCGCATCCACGGTCGGCTGAGGCTCGGTCACCGGGACGGGCGGAACATCGGGGGCAACCGCACTCTGAGGCTGCTGCGGTCGAGCGTTGCCACGGTTCGTGTTTCGTCGCCGCCGCTCCCGCTGAGCGTTGACTCTTTCCTCTTCCGCGGCCAACGCGGCGTCGATCTGTAGTAGCGCCTTCTCCCTACCGTCCCGAAGCTTCAGCATCTCACCTTCCAGCAGGAAAAAGTCGCTCTTGGACAGCAGGTGCAGGTTGCCCTGAAATGCCATGTACCAGTCTTCGGGAGCCCACTTCCGCACGTATTCCAGGCGGTAAGCGATCAGGCCCGCGTCGATGTATTGGTCGCCTTCCAGTATGACGTCCGGCTTGATCCCGATGCGGTACGGCCATGCAGCCTTGCCTTCTTTGAGCCACGGGCTGGAATCAACCTCTTCGTACCCCTTGGTAACGGTGGCCGTCGCCGTGAAAACGCGGGACCCCGTCACGTAATAGATGACCCGATCGCCCGGTTCTACCCGCTGGACCTTGCGTCGGTATTCCGCTTTCAGACCCTGGCCAGTGAACCCCATTCGTCGCGTGACATTATAGTTCGCCTCGTTGCAATTGATCATCCAGAAATTGTGTGGCATAACCCCAACCTGCTCTGGCCGGCTCAATATTCAGCCTGAATTGGCGCCTATTTTACGGCAATTACATGCCTGCGGACACCAGCGGCAAGCCAATCCGACCAGCGTAAAGTGCCGGACTGCGAACAGCGGCCAGTTACCAAGGGTAGGCCCGGTTCACCTGGAACCGGGCCTACCCTTGGTAATCATGCTGAGCGGTTATCTCTCAACATCCACCGGCAACTCGATACCTTCTGCGGTGGCGTACCTCCGAATGAAATCACGCTCACCATCCGTTGACGCCGAACGCAGCAGATTTACGATGGCTTCCTGCCGACCTTCCTGCCGGACTCTCTCACGGTCTTTCTTGCGCTGATCAATAACGTACAGTGCCAATTTGACGCCTCCTTCTAACAGCAGAATATCGGCCACGCTAGCCAGGATGATAGCCAAGCTGCACGCTTGCATCATCGCATCCCAACTATGCCAGAATGTCCATCGACCGTCCCCGAGCGTATTATCCCGAATCCACCGAAGGGATGCGGTTCTAGCGTTGACGTGAGGGATGATGGGTAAGAAAGGCGAACGCGCCCGGCCCGATCGCCAATAGATGTGGTTCAGGGCGGTCGGTGGCGGCCACGCCAGTGGCAAGGTACTGGCCCGCAGTGGCGGCGGCAGGCGAAAACGGCCAGGCGGCATGCCGGAAGTGGCGCTGGCGGGCTGGGCTGGCATGGGTCGGCGGGACAGCCCATGGGTTGTCCCGCGGACGGGTTGGGCGCCGACGGGGCCGTCAGGCTGGCAGGGGAATGGCGCGCACTCGGGCCAAGGCGTGAGTGAACTGGGTTTCCCAGGGCCAGCGCTGGGGAAGATGCCGAGTGAGGCGGCGCGCCGAGCGAGTGCGCCGTCCGGCGATGGAGAAGAACCGCCGTCGGAGGGTCTTGGTGGTCACCAGTTGCTCGCCCAGACCGATGCGCGCAGCCCAGTGGGCCAGGTTGTGGGCCATCACCTGGACCGCCAGCCAGGCCGTAGATTGCAAGGGGACTTGGCGGCGAAACGCCCTGAGGGGAGATGGTTCAGCCCCACGCCGTACTTGAGGTCGCGGATGGCGTTCTCGATCTCGGCGTGGCGGCGATGATCGGCCTCCAGTTCCAGAGTGCCTCCGTCCCGGTCGGTGATGAAGCCGTGATAGCTGTAGTCGGCCAAGAGGGCCAGTTGAGAACCGGGCGTGGGCTGCACTCTGCGGACGATGCGCCGCACCGGCGCGGCGTCGGGCGCACTCTCGAAGGGGATGTAGGTAGTCTCGGCCACGTCGGCAGCACCGTCCATCCAGTAGGGTAGGGGCGTCCAGTCCGCCTCGGGTATGGCCTCGATCTGGTTGCGCCGGCTCTGGTGTTGGCGGATGGTGATGGAGAAGCGGACGTCCAGCTGGCGGCAGGTGGACACCATGGCGTGGTTATAGCAGCCGCTATCGGCCCGCACCGTGAGTAGTCCGGTGGCTCCGGCGTAGCGTACCCGTCCCATCGTCTCACGCAGGAAGTGGGCGGCGCCCCGAGCGGTGTTGGCGCGACCTTCCCTGAGCCGGGCCATCAGCACATCGCCGGTTCCGGCGGCGACGGCCAGCAGCGGGTGATAGCCCCGCTGGCCGGTGTAGCCCCGCTGGCCGGTGTAGCCCCGCTGGCCGGTGTAGCCGTGGTGGCCGGTGTAGCCGTGGTGGCGGGCTCCCTCCTTGGCCGGACCGTAGGTCTCGCAGATGGTGGGGTCCAGGTCGATGGTCAACGGCCCGTGATTGTTCAAAGATCGGGGTCCCGCCCCAGCGGCCCAGGCCCGGGCCAGCAACTCCCGGCTCACCCGATCCAGCTGGCGAGCGTGGCCCCAACGGAAGCTCCGCAGAAAGGTCCCCAGCGTGGATGGCGCCTTGACCACGCAGCCGATGGCGCTGGCCGTCCCTCCGGTGCGCAACACGTCGGCGTCGTCGATGCAGTCGCCCCCAGCCAGGGCGGAAGCCACCAGCGTCATCATCTTGTCGCCCGTGTTGGCTCCGCCTGGGGCACGGCCCAGGTCCAGGTGCCGATCAACCAGTTGGGGCAGGCCCAGATGCCAAGCCAGCGTGGACGGAAGGATCAGCCCAGCATTGCTGACCAGGCGGTGGTCGTCGAAGGCGATCTGGATGCGGTCGGGGTCGTTACGTGGTAGCATCTATTTGGTGCTCCTTCTTTTGGGTCGGTTTGGTGTTTCACAAACCATTATCCCAGAAGCAACGGGGCACTTTCTTATCCCTTCAGCACACCGCCACAATCATCTCTTCGGTGGATTGGGGCTTAGGCGGGCTACTATCACCTTCATGCGAGCATCTACCTACATCCGAAAACATCTAACCATAAATTCAAATGCAACGTATCAGTCATATAGATAAAAACCCATGTGCACAAAAAACTCTCCATGCACATACGCAGCAGAAGTTTATCAGAAGGTCATTGGCGGCGGGGTGTACGGTCGCACATGACTTCCCGCCTCCGGGCAATGTGTGAACATCCCTAACGGGCTCGTGTCAATATTTGCCCGTGGACGGACTTTAGCCAGAGCTCGCCATATTGTGGGGCAGCCCGAGTTGGCGACTGGGCTCGCCGACCCCGTTATCGCGGGACGCCGGTCGGGGTCGTCGCCGCGACGCGGATGCCGTCGGTTCACCTCCAGTTCGGCCAACCAAACCGAAAGGAGGGAACCGCAATGCGATTACTTACGAACCTCAGCATCGGATTAGCCGTCATCGCTGCATCAATTGTCTTCACCATGACCGCCGCCCAAGTTTTGGCGCAAGGGGAAACGACTAGGTTCTGTTGACATTTGGTTATAATGGAAATATGTCAAGACTTACGCTCTCAACAGGTCAGTGGACCAAGGTTCTCCAGTTCCTGCAAGGACGCGCCGACCTGTATGTTGGTCGGGAAGAGGAATGTCGCCGTTTCATCGAAGCCGTGCTCTGGGTGGCCCGCTCCGGCGCCCAATGGCGGCTCCTCCCAGCCGAGTATGGGAATTGGAACAGCGTCTACAAAAGGTTTGCCCGCTGGAGCGACCGGGGTATCTGGGAACTGCTGCATCAGCATTGCGCCGACGACCCGGATCTGGAATACCTCATCATCGACCGCACCGTATTATCGACAGCACCGTGGTCCGGGCCCATCCCTGCGCCGCCGGAGCGCCCCCCAAAAAGGCGGCCAGGCGGCCCAGGCCCTGGGCCGGAGCCGCGGCGGGTTCAGCACCAAGGTCCACGTGAGCGTGGATGCCTTGGGCAATCCCTTGCGGTTCATCCTGACTGGGGGGCAAAAGCACGACATCACCCAGGCCCAGGGGCTGATCGCCGATCATGCCGGAGAGTACGTGATTGCCGACAAGGGGTATGATTCCCGTGAGTTTCGCCAGTACATCCTGGAACGAGGCATGCGTCCGGTCATACCGCCACGCTCCAACCGTAAGGAACCCCAAGCCTACGATGCTTGCCTCTACCGAGAGCGGCACCTGGTGGAATGCTTCATCAACAAGATCAAGCACTATCGCCGGGTATTCTCCCGGTTTGAGAAGCTGGACACCAGATACCTGGGCTTCCTTCACTTTACCGCTGCCCTCATTTGGTTACGATGAAATGTCAACACAGCCTAACAATCCACCGCGGTTTACCGTAACTAGCTTGAGTATCCCCGAGAACACCCAGATCAGCTACCAGATTATCGCCGTGGACGATGACCCACAGGATTCCATCGATAGCTACAGCATCACCGGCGGAACTGACGATGCCCTCTTCTCGATGTCCGAAGAGGGGGGTGCTCGCTGCTCAATTCCTACCTAATTTCGAAGACCCCCAGGATTACAACAAAGACAACAGATACCTCATAGAGATTTTCGCGAACAGCGGCGGATGGGACCGAGGGCGCGGGGTTGTGGCCGATTTCACGGTAACTGTGCAAGACGTAGATGGGGAGCAACCGGGACCAGTAACCAACCTCCGCGTGACTAAAGAAGACACCTCTTGCGTGCGCATTGACTGGGACCTACCTGCGGTCAACCCGGGTCCGCCGGTGGACCTGTATTTATACCAGGCGTGGGCGGTCGAGTCGTCGGACAGGAGCGTCGTGCCGGTAGCCCTCACCAGTAACCGGTACCTGGAGCAATGCGATCTTGATCCTGCCGCCAACGTCAGGGTCATCGTTCGGCCCAGTACCGCCGAAGGCCACGGAGACAGCTCGCAGGTCGACGCATACGTTGACGATTGCGGCGCAGACTCGGGTAACGCGTGCTCGTTGGCCGTGGGTGAAAGCAGGGCCGGCAGGATCAATCTCCAACCTGATCAGGACTGGTTCCAGGTCTCTCTCGAGGCAAACACCCGATACCAGATCGACGCGCGGGGGTGGGCATGGTTGGAGCGAGGCGGCACCCTCTCGGATTCCAGTCTCAGTGTCATCGACTCTTCCGGCAACCCTGTCTCGGGCGGCGCAGACAACGACGGCGGCGCCGGCAACAACGCCCGCCTGTTCTTCACTCCCACCGCGTCCGGGACCTATTACCTCCAGGTCGGCGAAAACGGCGACGACGATACGGGGACCTACACCGTGTCGGTGCTCAGCATTTCCGACAACCTGGGCCCGAAGATCTACTTCGGCGACCGCGCTTTTAGCGTCGGCGAAGCGGACACCCTCGAACAGCAGGTGTACGCAGACGATTACGACCCCTCAGATTCCGTATCCCGGTACGAACTGCGGGGCGACGACAGCGAATATTTTTCCATCAGCAACACGGGCTACCTCATAACAGCAAGCTGCACCAACTTCGAGGTACCGGATGATGCCGATGAAGATAACGTCTACGAATTTCAGGTGTGGGTCTTCAGCGGAGCGGGCGCTCGAGAGCTGTCCGCGAGCATAAATGTAACCGTCACTATCACCGACGGCGAATTCGAGGTGCCGGGCCCGCCCACCAATGTCCGCATCACCGATGAAGGCGCGAATTTCATTCGATTCGTCTGGGATGCGCCAACCATGAACGAAGGTTCGTCCGTCTCAGGGTACATACAGCACTACTACCAGGAGGGACAGGGGTTGGTTCTCTACGGGACGGGAAATAATCCGGACCGGTTCGTCAAGCTTCGCGGGCTGACGCCTGACACTCCGGCCAACGTGAGAGTCAGGGCTGCCAATGCAGACGGTTACGGATGCCACAGCGCGTGGATTGAGGGACGTACCGATGATTGCGGAGAAGAGCTCTCCGACACCTGCACGATCACCTCAGGAGAAAGCAGAGAGGGACGGATCAACCTCAATCGCGAGCGGGACAGGGACTGGTTCCAGATCGACATGGGGGCGGGCACTCCGTACCGGATTGACGTGAAGGGCAGCGCCTCTGCAGACCCGGGCGGCACTCTCCGCAACCCGAGAGTCCGGATGCTCGACGCGAACGGGAGGCAGGTTGCCGGGGAATACAACGACAACGGCGGAGCCGGCAAAAACGCCCGTCTTGATTTCACTCCGGACACCACAGGCGTCTACCACGTTCGCGTTGACTCCAAGAACAGCGCCGGCGTCGGGACCTACACCGTGTCGGTGGCCGACCTCACCGCGAACCCCTAATCCGTCCACAAGCAATTCCGAGAACATTCAAGATCGCTGAACGGAGATACAGAATGCGTTTCCTGGCTTCCTTCCGGCTAACCCGCAGCTTCATTACCGTAGCGGTAGCGGTCGCCACCACGGCGGCGACCGCTACGGTCGTGGCCTCACTGGCCGCGCCCGCGCTGGCCAGCACCGACACCACCCTGATCAGCAACCTGGGGCAGACGCAGCAACCTGAGCACTGGGAGTCGGTTGGGCCGGAAGACAGCCTCGTGCACGCGCAGGCTCTCAAATTCACCACGGGCAACAACGCCGGCGGGTACTCGCTGGCCTCGGTCACCGCGTGGCTCAAGGACGTGGGCTCGAATAACGCCCCGCAAGTCAGCATCTACACGCTTGATGAGCACGGCCTTCCTGAAGAGATTCTGTACACGCTGAACAATCCCACGACGTTCGCCAACGATGCGCTGAACACGTTCACTGTGCCCGCGGACGGCGTCCTCGCCAAGGAGACCGGCTACTTCGTCGTATTTGAGAACTCCGTTGAAGCCCCTACGGATAGCGTGCTGTACCGGATAGGATTCGTGGACGGAAACAGCGTGGACGCGAACGGAGCGGCCGGGTGGAGCATCGCCACCGACGAAGACTACACGGTGTTGTTCAAGATCGAAGGTTCGGTGATGCTCGCCAGCGATACGCAGAGGCGGAGCACGGACCAACCAGGATCCGGCACGACAAAAACTACCGTCGTCACCGTTCCGCAGAGCCTGTCTGTCACCACAAACGACCAGCGCCTGACGGTGGAGTGGGGCGCTGCGACGGACGATGGAGCGAAGAGCCTGACCGGCTATCGGATCCAGTGGAAGGCTGCGTCTGCGAATTGGCCAAGCGCTTCGGAAGCGGAGGTCTCCGCCGGGAGCCAGGCGTACACAATTACCAGTCTGACCAATGGGACGTCTTACGACGTACGGGTAGCGGCCGAATACGACGGCAGCCCCGGAACGTGGTCGACAGCGTCCAGCGACGCTCCCCAAGTGGTGGTCGGCGCTCCCAAGAACCTGGAAGTCAGGGGCCCCCACGACCGGCTCAAGGTGTTCTGGCAGGCGCCGGACCGAAGCAAGGGTCACACCATAACCGGGTACTTGGTGGAATGGAAATCGGGAAACCAATCCTACGACACTGCGCGCCAGTGGTTGGTTACTGAAGCCAGAAATAGCAGTGACCCGCTGACCGTCGTAGGTGTGGAACACGGCGTCGTCAACGTGGTGCGGGTATCCACGATGAGCGACGCCACGACCGTTGGCAGCTCGGTATCCTCGGTGGTGCCTGTTTCGGCCAAAAGTTACATCGAGAACAACATCATTCAGAAATTCGAGGATGACTTTCCGTGGGTGCGCCAGGCCTGGAGCAACCGTCCTTTGCCGTCGAAGGTAAAGAGCAGCAAGAGGCCGGGGTGGTACGTCTACTACACCGGCGGGGTGGACGGATTCCGCGGCCTGCCCAGGGGCCTCCGCTTCGTATTCACCCTGAAAGGCTACCGTTCCGAGGCGATCGTGCTACACGAGATCGCCCACCACTTTACGCTCGACCCCGCGTGCCCGACGTCCAGGACGCGGTGGGTGTCGGCTGGCTGTACTTCAACTATCGGGTCAAGGGCCACTGTCAAGTGGGGGAAATCTATCCCGACGTACTGACCTCCCACACGCGGCAGAAGGCGCGCGCGCTATGGATACCTGACCGGCTGCCCCGAAATAGCCAGGCGAGGCGTCCCCGACGAAGAAAGCGTAGAGGTAGCCGGGAGCGTGGTGAAGGGCGAGATAGCGGACTGGTTCTGGGAGCACTACGACGACGAAACCGGCAACGTCGACCTGGACGCCGTATGGGCAGATGTCCGAAACGCCAATCACAAGCGGGCGATCACGTATTTGATGCGCAACATGTTCGGTGGTTATTGCTCCACCGGAGAGGCCAACTGGGCGTTGACATCGTCGGACGGAGCTGGTGGCAACCCGTGGCGGGACGGCGGGTGTGAGTCGCGGAAGCCACAGGACATGGCCGTTACCACGCTGAACGGCAGCCTAAAGGTGACATGGAGCCCGCACCTCTACGAGGCAGGGACAGAGGTTACCCACTACGCGGTGCAGTGGCGCACGGCTGACCAGGACTTTGACGCGTCGCGGCAGACTCTAGTGTTGGAGACATCCGAGTTGTCACACACCATCGCCGGCCTCGCCGACGGTGTCGAGTATTTTGTCCGGGTTGTGGCCGTCAACGACGGTTCGCCCGGTACCCACGTCGACGAGCACGGTCACAGTCGGGCGGCCGAGACGTCAGCCGTGCCGGGGAAACCGGGAGCGCCGGCGACTCTAACGGCGACGGCGGCCGATCACGAAATCGTCTTGTCGTGGAACGAGCCTGTTCACAGTGAGATTGAGCTCAGCGGCTACCGGGTGGAATGGAAGTCCGGAAGCGAGACCTACGATGCGTCGCGCCAGCTGAACGTGCCGGCGGCGTTCACAAACTCGGCGGTGATCGCAGGGCTTCAGAACAGTGTCAATTACACCTTGCGAGTATCGGCGGTGTCCACCGACGGAACCGTGGGAACACCGTCACGAGAAATAACGGCGGCGCCGGCAGGGCCGCCGGAGGCTGCCTCGGGAGTGACGGCAGTTGGGGGCAAGAACTCGCTGCTCGTCTCGTGGGAACGCCCGGCCGAAGGGACCTTCCACGACGGTTTTGTGCTTCAGTGGCGAACCCAGGCCACCTACGAACCCGGCGACGAGGAATTGGTCATGGCGCCGTGGAAGACTTCGCATGTCCTTGAGGGAATGGCGGGGCACGGACGCTACTACGTGCGCGTGCTCGCTCGCAACTTCCTCGGTCGCAGCGAGCCTTCTGAGGAATACTTCGTGATGTCCGGGGCGCCCGGCGCGCCGACGCAAGTCAACGCGGAGGCGCGGCCGGGCGGTGGGTTTGCGCTTACCTGGGACCGGCCCGACCCCTACTACCCCAACAACCCCGATTTCCGCCCCGTGCGTCGCGGGAACCCCAAGGTGCCGATCCTCGACGAAGACGACAACACCGTGCCCCAGTTCCGCTATGACGTGGAGTACAAGCTGGTCGACGGCCAGTCGGGAGGCTGGTGCTCACTGGAGGAGTACCGAAACCTGCACCGTGGCTACGACACCCTGGACCCGGATATCCACCAAGTTGACGTCACCAGCTATTGCAGCAACGCGGAGCCGGTGGTCGGCGAGAGCTACCGGATCCGCATCCGCGCGGCCTACGTCTGGCTCAACTCCGGCGATACCAACGAACGCAACGGCCCCTGGACCTACAGCGGCCCCATCGAATACAACCTGACCGGCGGACCTCCTGATGCTCCTTCCGGCATCGAGGCGGTGGGTGGCAAGGAATCTCTGCTGGTCTACTGGGATCCTCCTGCCGGCGGCGGTACCGTTGGCGGCTACATCGTGCAATGGCGAACCGGAGCTAACTACCAAGATGGAAACCAAGCGGTCGTGGACGACCCTTCGGCGCAATCCAGTCTGCTGACGAACAGGGCCGGCCACAAGCGCTACCACGTGCGCGTAAAGGCTTTCAACCTGCTGGGCGAAAGCCGACCGTCCGCAGAGTACTTCGTGATGTCCGGCGCGCCCGGAGCGCCCACCGACGTATCCGCGGGGGTCAGGCCGGCCGGCGGCTTCACCTTGACCTGGGACCGGCCCGACCCCTACTACCCCAACAACCCCGATTTCCGACCCGTGCGTCGCGGGAACCCCAAGGTGCCGATCCTCGACGAAGACGACAACACCGTGCCCCAGTTCCGCTATGACGTGGAGTACAAGCTGGTCGACGGCCAGTCGGGAGGCTGGTGCTCACTGGAGGAGTACCGAAACCTGCACCGTGGCTACGACACCCTGGACCCGGATATCCACCAAGTTGACGTTACCAGCTATTGCAGCAACGCGGAGCCGGTGGTCGGCGAGAGCTACCGGATCCGCATCCGCGCGGCCTACGTCTGGCTCAACTCCGGCGATACCAACGAACGCAACGGCCCCTGGACCTACAGCGGTCCGTTGGTGTACGACCCGCCGGTGTACAACCAGAACTGACCCGGCGACCGGCCTTCCCCAAGCCAGGGCAGTTGAAAGGTCCCGCAGGATCTCCCGCGCGGGACCTTTCTCTATATTTTGATTGACCTGATCGGCCAACGATAACGACCAATCGCGTTCGCTGCCCGTAGTGATTGCCGGGATGCGCTGCCGGCACCGCCGGTCTGAAGTCAGTCTTGGCCGGTCCTGCTCGCCGTGGTCTATAATGCGCGGCATACAGTGCCCCAACGCGCGGCGCACCGGAGCCGAAAATGGACGGCATATACCTCGACTACAACGCTACTACTCCCATTGATCCCGCGGTCGCCGAAGCGATGCTGCCCTACGTGCACGGGCTGTTCGGCAACCCGTCCAGCGGCCACTCCTTCGGCCTCGCCGCTCGCCAGGGTGTCGACCGCGCGCGGCAGCAGGTGGCTGGCCTCTTGGGCTGCGCCGAAGACGACCTGATCTTCACCAGCGGCGGCACCGAGGCCAACAACCACGCTATCAAAGGAGTTGCGGAAGCCTGCCGTCACCGTGGCAACCACATCATCACCTCGGCGGTCGAACATCCGGCCGTGACCGAGGTGTGCCGTTACCTGGAGACGCACGGCGTCCGCACTACCTACCTGCCCGTCGACGAGCATGGCATGGTGGATCCAGGGCAGGTTGAGGAGGCCATCACCCCCCAGACCGTCCTCGTCACCATCATGCACGCCAACAACGAGGTCGGTACAATCCAGCCCATCGCGGAGATCGCCGGTATCGCCCACCGCCACGGCGTGCTGGTGCATAGCGACTGCGCCCAATCCATCGGCAAGATCCCGGTGAAGGCGGACGACCTCGGCGTCGATCTTCTCTCCGTGGCCGGCCACAAGCTCTACGCTCCCAAGGGCATCGGCGCGCTGTACATCCGCCCCGGCGTCCAGTTGGAAAAGCTGATGCACGGCGCCAACCACGAGGGCAACCGCCGGGCCGGTACCGAAAACATCATCCTGATGGCCGGGCTGGGGCAGGCCAGCGAGCTGATCGAGCGGAACCTAGGAGAGTACGCGACCCACATGGGCGCGATGCGCGACCGCCTGGAGCAGGGCCTTCTGGCATCAGGCCACGACGCCCGCATCAACGGCCACCCGACCCAGAGGCTGCCCAACACGTCGAGCATCGGCTTTCGCAGGATGGAAGCCGACCGCGTCCTGGCCAACCTGCCCACCGTGGCCGCGTCCGCCGGAGCCGCCTGTCACAGCGACCAGGTGGAGCTGTCCCACGTCCTCGAGGCGATGCGCGTTCCCACCGAGTACGCCATGGGCACCCTGCGCCTGACCGTGGGCCGTTTCACCACCGAAGACGAAATCGACCGGGCGCTCGCCGAAATCACAGAAGTGGTCGGCAGCCTTGCGCCGGTCCACGCCGCCGCCAACTGAATCACCGACCCCAGGGGAGATGCACCATGACCACCCAGACCAACCCGGGCGCCCTGGACTCCGCCACCATGGCCGAGTTTCAAGATGCCGTCGCTTCCCAGCCCAACCACCAGCTGATGCAGAACGTCGTCACCCAGCACGACGTCAACGATGTCGCCCTCAACCGCAACATCGTCGCCGAGGCAACCCACAGCTTCTCCACCGTCCTCGACGACTGGGGCGTCACCAACCAGGCGCGATCCGGTCGCTGCTGGATGTTTGCCGGTCTCAACCTGTTCCGCTCGGAGACCCGCAACATCCTCAACGTCAAGGAGTTCGAGTTCAGCCAGAGCTACGTCATGTTCTGGGACAAGATGGAGCGCGCCAACTACATCCTTGAGGCCGTCATCGAGACCGCCGACCGGCCGATTGACGACCGCGTCGTGGCCTGGCTCCTGCGGCAGCCCCTGGGCGACGGCGGCCAGTGGGATATGTTCGTCAGCCTCGTGCGCAAGCACGGCGTCGTTCCGAAGACCGTCATGCCCGAGACCGAGAGCTCCGGCAATTCCATGCGTATGAATGCCGGCCTCAACTACCAGGTCCGCCAGGGCGCCCGCGACATCCGCCGCCTCTACGCCGACGAGGCCGGCCTGGGCGCCATGCGGGACGCGAAGCAGGAAGCTCTCCGCGCCGTCTACCAGATCCTCTGCATTCACCTGGGCAACCCGCCGGCCCAGTTCGATTGGCAGTGGAAGGACAAGGACGGCGAGTTCCACCGCGACGGTGAGATGACGCCCCTCGAATTCGCCGAGAAGTACATCAGCACTCCCATGGAGGATTTCGTCTGCCTCGTCAACGACCCACGCGGCTCCAGCCCGCCGGACCGCACCTACACCGTCCAGTACCTCGGCAACGTAGTGGACGGCGCCCGCATCACCTACCTGAACGTCGACATCGACATCATGAAGGACATCGCCATGCGGATGCTCCAGGACGGCATGCCCGTCTGGATGGGCTGCGACACCGGCAAGCAGATGCACCGCGACAAGGGCCTGTGGGACGCCGAGCTCTTCGACTACGCCAGCGTATACAACGCCGATTTCGAGATGGACAAGGCGGAACGGCTGGATTACCACCAGACCGCCATGACCCACGCCATGCTCTTCACCGGCGTCGACGTGGTTGACGGCAAACCCCGCCGCTGGCGTGTCGAGAACAGCTGGGACGACAAGGTCGGCCAAAAGGGTTTCTTCCTGATGAACGACTCCTGGTTCGCCGAGTACATGTTCGAGATCGCCGCGCCCCGGAGCTACCTGCCCCAGGAACTGCAGGACGCCCTCGACCTCGAACCCATTGTTCTACCGCCGTGGGACCCGATGGGGTCACTGGCCGGCGCCTGAAGTTGCATCCAGTCGCAGACGGTAGGGGCGAATGATTATTCGCCCCTACGTTTTGCACCCGTCGATTCAGCAGAAACTCCGCCGTGTGGGTTAGCGTTCCGGTTCGTTAACCTTGGTCGTGATCAGGTACAGCCACGGCGCGCCCAGCTCGAACGGCGTCAGATCAAGATCGCCGTACGCCTCGTGCTCGCCGAACCCGGCCCGTTCCAGCATGGTGACCAGTTCGCGGTAGGTGTACAGCCGTATCGACATTTCCCGTACTTCGCGCAGCCCGTCGCTAATGAACGTCCACGCCGACTCCAGTCGCCCCGTTTCGTGGTCGAACCCGCGCTCCTCCAGCGCCAGGAGGTCGCCGGCCTCCGTCCAGATCCGCGGCTCGTCGGCGATGCCGTGCAGCAGCGTCTCCATCAGCGGTGTGTCCAGTACCAGCCGCCCGCCCGGGTTCAGACTTCGCGACACCGCCCGCAGGAACTCCAGGTTTCCGGCGTCGTCGAAGTAGCCGAAGCTGTTCCAGAAGCACACCGCCCCGTCGTACCTGCCCTCGTCCGGCAGGTCGCGCATATCGCCATGTCGGAAATCGATCTGCAAGTCGTGTCCCGCGGCGTCATCTCGCGCCGCGTCGATGAGCCCGGCGCTCTGGTCGATCCCGGTCACTTCATAGCCCCAGGCGGCTAACTCCAGCGCCAGCCGGCCCGCTCCGCATGGCACGTCCAGCACCCGGGCCCGTTGGGGCAACCCCAGCGCGGCGTGAATGAACGCCATCTCCGCCCGGGTCTGCTCCTCGTCCCGAATATGCCGCACATAGTCCAGGCACAGGCCGGAGAAAAAGCTCTCCCACCAGCCGTCGGCGCTGCTTTTCGTCATGAGCCGACCTGTTATGTCTTCAGCTCGCCAGCAGTTCCTTCAGCTGGGCGTCGATGAACGCAGTGTCCGCCGGGTTTCGGCCCGGCCCGCCGCCGGTATGGCCCCAGATCGTCTCGATGACCCGCAGGTCCGCGTTGGGCATCATCGACACCTCGATCTCGTTGTCCTCTGGCGGGAAGTACTGGTCCGTGCGGGACGGCATCACGAAGGCCCTGGCCTTGATCGACCCCAATGCCTTGGCGAAGTCCCCGCCGTACAAGGGGTTGTCGCTGATGTCCCCCGCCTGCCATGTGGCAACCATGGCGAGGATGTTGTTGGCGTCCTGCTGCAGGTATCGCCCTTCCCACGCCGTGATCAGGTAGTCCTCCAGCGACGAGAACCCCAGGTCTAGGTACACCTTCTCCCGGTAGAACGCCTGCGACGGCGCCCAGCCGGCGTACACCCTCGACATCGCGCGCAGCCCCTTGGCTGGCGGGCTGTCGTACCAGCCGCCCTGCCACGCGTCGTCGGCACACAGGGCAGACTTCACGCCCTCCAGGAAGACGAAGTTGTGCCGCGCCGTCTTCGCCGAGCCGCACCACGGCGCGATCCGCTCCACCATGTCGGGATATAGCGCGCCCCAGTGGAAGGTCTGCTGCGCTCCCATGGAGAACCCGCACACCAGCGCGATCCGCTCGACGCCGAACTGCTCGGTGACCAGCCGGTGCTGGAACCCGATGTTGTCGTAGTAGGTGACCCGAGGGAACCGCGCCCGGCCGTAGGGTTCCGGCGTGTTGCTGGGCGACGACGACAGCCCGTTGCCGAACAGGTTGGGAATGATGATGAAGTACCGGGTCGGGTCCAACGCCATCCCCGGGCCGATCATCGGCTCGTTGGCCGGGTGCTGCGAACCGAAGAAAGTCGGGAACACGATCACGTTATCTTTGCGCGCGTTCAATTCGCCGTAGGTCTGGTACGCCAGCTGCGCTCCCCGCAGCCGCAGCCCACACTGCAGGTCCACGTTTCCCAGTTCAAAAACCTTGTGGTCGCTCATGTAATTACCTCGTTTCTGACGCGTACCCAATTTGGCGATATTGTCATTGCGAGCGAAGCGCGGCAATCTCGTCGGGGCAGCGGCCACCTCTCCAGCAGCGAGATCGCCGCGTCGCTACGCTCCTCGCGATGACAAATTGAGTGCGTATACCCTCGCCAGGGTTGATTGCCGGCCCGAAAACCAATACGCTGCGCCCAAGTCTAACAGCGCGGAGGTCGATTATGCTGAACAAAGTGCATCACGTAACCTATGTCGTGGAAAACGTGGACGATATGGCCGCCTACATCGAACGCAATTTCTCCCTCACACCCATCCGCAGCGACGAGTTCACCGAACGCGGCTTCAAGTCCATCCTCTACCAGATCGGCGACACCCTGGTCGACTTCTTCCAGCCCCTGCGCGACGACACGCCCACGGCCCGCCAGCTCCGCGAGACCGGCCCTGGCGTCATGCACGTGGCCTGGGGCGTGGACGGCATCGGCCAGTTGTTCAACGACCTGCAGGCCAACGGTAACGACATGCGCGGCGACGGCCCGTCCGCCAGCCCCTTCGGCTACCTGACCGCCAGCATCGAGCCGGCCAGCTCCCACGGCATCTACTTCCAGCTGGCCGAGGGGGAACACAGCTAACATGGAATACGCGCAACTGGGCCGCACCGGCCTGACGGTTTCCCGGGCCGGCTTCGGCGGCGGCGGCATCGGCCAGGTCTGGGGACCCACCGATGAGCAGGAGGCCATCGCCTCCGTTCACCGGGCCCTGGAACTGGGCATCACCTTCTTCGACGTGGCGCCGGGCTACGGCGACGGCAAGGCGGAAGAAGCCCTGGGCAAGGCGTTGGAGGGTCGGTCGGAGCCGGTGGTCGTCGCCACCAAGGTGAGGCTCCTCGCCGACGAGATGGACGACGTGGCCGGCGCGGTTCAGCGCTCCGTCGACATTAGCCTCCGCCGGCTGCGCCGCGATTCGGTTGACGTGCTCCACGTGCACAACCGCTTCACCGAGCGGCGCGGCGAGGTGCCCAATTCCCTGTCGGCAGACGACGTGCTCGGCCCGGTGCTCGACGCTTACCGCGCCGTCCAGCGGGCCGGCAAGACCCGTTTCATCGGACTGTCCGCCATGGACCACCACCTTCCCACCATGCGGCGCATCCTTGAGGCCAACGAGTACGACACTGTTCTCGCCTACTACAACCTGCTGAACCGCACCGCGATGGAGCTGCCTCCGTCCGGGGTGGAGCTGTTCGACAACGGGCAGATCATCCCCCTGGCTCGCAGCCTGGACATGGGAGTCATCGGCATCCGCTCCCACGCCGCCGGCGCCCTGACCGATGGCCTGGATCGCCCGCCCCGTCCGGGCGACGCGCTGATGCAGAAGGACCTGGCGAGCGCGCAAAAGCTGGGGTTCCTGTTGGACGGACCCATCCGGACCCTGTCCCAGGCCGCAATGGTCTTCTGCCTGATGAACCCCGACATCCACAGCACCGTCCCCGGGGTCAAGAACCGCGCCGAGGCCGAAGAGACCGCCACCTGCGTCGACCTGCCCCCCATCCCGCCGGAACACCTGGCCCGGCTGCAGCAGCTATACGAAAACGACTTTAGAGGCTGAGGTTCCTGTAGGCACCATTTCAGTTCGGTCAACCCTGATCCTTCTCAAAAAGGGCAACGCTACCCGGGCCGTCCCGACTTGTACCGTGAGACCATCACATCCGATCAGTAACGCCTTGTAGGTCTGGCCGGAAAGCCATTGGCCGGGTTTGGCACTACACTCAGCTGACGTATTACAGTCGTATACGGCGTGAAGGTGCATACGCCACGTGTCAAGAAGCCATTGTTCTGACGCGTACCCACTTGTGCCCAAAATGTCATTGCGAGCAAAGCGCGGCAATCTCGTTGGCAAAGGAGATGTCGTCAAGGCGGCGGGATTGCCACGTCGCTTGGCTCCTCGCAATGGCAAACTGGGTACGCGTGAGCACATTATTACATCGATAATCGACGTCAAGAAAACAACCGCGTGGGGAGAATCGGGGTCCCCGGCCGGATTTTCAGTACTGTTTCATCATCGTCCCACCGCACCGCCCGGTTGACTTGGAGTAACACCCTACCTCCTCCCTGGCCCAGGCTGCTGCCCTGATACTCCTTTCTCTTTTCCCCGAAGTGTCGGTCACCCGATTCCGCGACCTTTTTGTTCTGGCCCGCCCAGCACCTGCAGAATCCTTGCAACCGAGTCTTAATCAACCAGACCACGGCCTCATCATGGGCCGGTCCAGACCTCCACCTCCTTACGGCATTCTTCCGGCTCTTCGCGCACCGTCCGTCCGTAAGTGGACCGGCCGTCGGGTGTAAATGCTAGCCCCAGGAAATACTGGCAAACCCCATCTATCCTCTCGCCGTTCAATATGATCCTTGGCGCCGCCCTCACATCGACCGGCCCGCGCCGGCTCTCCGGGCTGTTTTCGTCCCACATCACGTAGTCGGGCTTACCAGACTGCCCCGACAACCAGTGCGCCGCCATGAACAGAAACCCCGCCAATACTATGAGGAGGGCGAGGCACCCGAACACCGACGCGATCAGGACGATGGGCGCCCGCCGTTTATCCATTGCCTTCCCCGCTATCCCTCCCATGGTAGCTGGGCGAGGATATTGCAGGACTTATCCTGTTACTTGTTTCAGTATATGGCATGGATCTCCATGATGAATTCGCAATTCTCGTGGTCCTGCCAAACCGTCTTGGTGCGCGACCCGGAAGTCCCTGGGGAACTGGCTAGCCCGAATGAGAGCGCGCAACCTTGCGCCGATTTGTCCCCCCGAATCACCACGCGGGGAGAATTGCGCTGTTCGCTGTCCACGAAAAGGCTGAAAGGGAAAACGTTGCCCCAATTGGTGGGCTGACCCGTACCCACCGTCCCCACAAAGGCGTAAATCCCGATGTACATCACGGCGGCCACCACGAGACAGAGCGCTGCGCCCCCAATCACGGTGCCGATAATCGCGGCTGCATAGCCGACTCTGCCCCACATACCCACGGGCTCCGTCCCTTTTTGTGCTGGGTTGCGCCGGGATCACGCTACCTGAATTGTAGCATCACCCCCGGAAGCCCCCCTCTTGACCGCGCTGCCGCGTGCCCCAGGAAAGCTGGCCGGAACCCCAGTTGATTTGGCCGGGGTTACACTCCGGGGCATCCGAATTAGCTCAGGGAGCCGGGCAATGCAGGGTAACCCTTCGGACCAAAGGGGCCTTTGGGAGGCGGATCGGTTGTCTCTGCACTACTCGGGCCAGGACGCCATCAGCGGTTTGCTGTCCGCACCGCGGGACCAGCCGTCAAGCGATCATGATTGCGCCGAGATCTACTGTCCGGCCAAAGGCAGCAAAGGACGGCGGGTAAAGATATCCGAACATTCGTAGTACGATTGGTTCCTCTGGTGGCTTTCATACAGAATGCTTGTGCACACTATGTATTCAATATTTGCACGCATACTGTTGGCACTGTATCGTACCGGGGATTTTCGGATGCTTTATCCAAGGTATCTTGCCCGAGTGTGCATCCAGCGTTTGACTGCGGGACGGTGAACCATGGCGTACGACTCCAACCGGCTCTATTACGACGCTGACGTTCGACGCCGGAGCCGCCGAAAATGGCCATGGGTGTTGGTGGCGCTCCTCCTGGCCGCTTTAGCCGCCCTGTTGGTCGCGGCCTTTATGATTCCTGACGCTGACTCGACCTCCAGGCTGGTCAGCCGGTAGCGATCCAGGAAGCCTTACCGGCTCTGCTTACCGACAACGTCACCGTCATCTACGTCGTGGACAACTCAGACAGCATGGAAACGAATTTGGCCCCCTTGCACGAGGCCCTGGTAAACGTGGCTACTAAACACACCGATAACAGCGAGATCGGCATGATGCGCTTTGGCAGTTACCACAATGTGCTGTTCGACATCTCAGATCCGACCAACATCGCTTGAGAAGCCGCCATTCCCACCTTCGCTGCGAACGGCGGCAAGACCAATATGTACAGCGCCCTGATTAGCACTGTCGACATGATGCCGGCCAATCCTACTTGCACCGAACATAGTCGTTGGATTTTCTTCTCGGAAACCATCTGCCGTGACCAACGCATCGTATTGATGTCCGATGGCATGGCCACCGACCCTCAATACATTGAGGACGCACTGAACGCCCTGCTGGCCACCTCGATTCCAGTCGACACGATCGCGTTCGGCATAGACGCTGATCGGAAAACCCTGGAAGCCATTTCGGGAGCCACTGGCGGACGATTCATAACTGCGAAATAGTCAGCTAACCTAAGTCTCGTGCCGCCGTGAAACAGTCCCGCAGATTCCAATTCTGCCCCACGTCCGGCTTACCTTTCTGTAGTCATCTACAGGAACTGTGCCAGCCGGACCGGCACGATTCTCATCATGCCGGCGGCTGGTATCCCTGCGACCTTACCGGCAGCAGGTCTTTAGTCTCCGCAGCCGCATCCTGTCTAACGCCTGCATAAGCGTCACAGCGCCAGCGCGTAGCACGCCCGCCGCGGGTCCGCTCCCGTGCTCATCGAACCCGTCTCTGGGTCCCGCACCGACACTGTCGCGCCCAGCCCGCAGTTGGCTGTGCGGTAAATCTTGTGGCCCAACGCCTTCAGCGCGCCCACGGTCGAATCGGCGAACCCCTCTTCCAGGTCCAACTGCCCCGGGTAGTACACGTGCGGGTAGAAGGAGTTCACGTTGCTGGACGTGGCGAACCGTGGCGCTTCCACCGCCTGTTGCGGATCCATCCCGAACACCAGCGAGTTCAGAATCAGTTGCAGGTTGCCCTGCACTTGGTTGTCGCCGCCTGGGCACCCGAAGGTCATGGCGGGCTTCCCGTCCCTGGCGACGATGTAGTTCACCAGCGTCGTCCGCGGCCGCTTGCCCGGCTCCACCACGTTCGGGTGACCCGGCTCGCAGTTGAACATCTCGATGCGCGTGCTCAGGCAGGCGCCCAGCTCGGGGAAGAAGACCGACTTGGAGAACGACCCGCCGCTGATGGTGCCGCACACCAGGTTGCCGTGCCGGTCCAGCACCGAAACGTGCGTGGTCCCGTCGTCCGACGACGTGTCGGGGCCAAGGGCTTGGGCCATGACTTGCGCGGCGGTGCGCCCCGTCTTCTTGGAGAACCGCCACGGATCGCCCGCCGGTCGCTGCTCCGGATACGCGCCTTCGGGATCGATCTCCTCCGCCCGGATGGCGGCGTACTCCTTGGACAGCAGCCCGTCGATCGGCACCGTCGCGAAATCCGGATCCCCGTAGAACGCCTCCCGGTCGCCAAAGCAGAGTTTCAGCGCCTCCGCCACCGTGTGTATGTAGGCCGGGCTGTTGTGCCCCATCGCCTTGAGGTCGAAGTTCTCCAGGATGTTCAGCGCCTGCATCAGCATCGGTCCCTGCGTCCAGGAGTCCTGCCCCCAGATCTCGTTGCCGTGGAAGGTAGTGCTCACCGGCTCCCCGAACTGCGAACGGTATCCCGCCAGGTCCTCCATCGACAGGATGCCGCCCACTTTCCGCGTTTCCTCGACGATCAGCTCCGCGATGGGCCCCTCGTAGAATGCGTTCCTGCCCGCCTGAAGGCTCTCCTCTCTAGACCCCGACGTCGCCAGCGACGCGTCCCGCATTGTCTTCAGCGTGTTGGCCAGCCCCGGCTGCCGCATCATAGTGCCCGGAGCCGGCACCCCGCGGTCGTCGTAAAAGACCTCCCAACCGCCCGGCGGGAAGTTGTCGAACTGTTCCTGCCCGCTTTGAGACTTCAACCGCTCCAGCATGTACTCGTAGTGCGGTATCCCGTCCTCGGCGTAGCTGATCGCCGGCGCGATCACTTCCGCCAGCGTCATCGTGCCGTACCGTTCCAACATGTTGATGAACGCGTCCACGATTCCCGGTTGGGTGAACGACAGCGGCGCATCCATCCCCGGGCCCGTCGGGATCCGCTCGTGCCCCCGCGACCGGTAGAACTCAGCGGTCGCCGCTGCCGGCGCGCCGCCCTGCCCGGACAGCGACCGCAGGTCTCCGCTGTCCGCGTCGTACAGCATGAACACGCCTTCCGCGGCCAGCGAGTACGACGCGATGGGTTCCACCACGGCCGCAGCCAGGCTGGCCGCGACCATGGCGTCGAACGCGTTGCCACCAGCCAGCAGAATGCGCATTCCGGCCATCGAGGTGAGGTAATGCCCCGACGAGATTACGCCCTCATTGGATCGAATCACCGGTCGCCCCGATTCGGGCAGGTTAACATCGCCCTGCTCCAGGTTTTGGATCGTCTGCTGGATGGTCATATCAACTCCTCACTCCGCGAGTTCTATCCCGACTTATCATTCCCCGGCGTGTACCGCCGTGGCAATTTCCTTCTCTGAATGGCGCCGCTCGCCACAATCGGGCGTTCCGTCCGGTATCGGCGCACTTGGCTAGATTGTACCGCTGGCGTCCAGCCCCAGAATTACCCGGCCGTATTCCTGGCCGCCCAGGTCCATGATCAGCGTGTCCCGGTGCGCCACGGCGTGGGCGTCCCGGTGGAACCGTTGCAACGGGGCGGAGTCGAAAAGCCCGTGCCCGCCGCTGATGTCAAACAGCCGGTTAACCGCCTGCAGGCACAGCTGGGTGACATACGCTTTGTCCCGCCGGTATTTCGCCCTATCCAGGGTTGTGAACCCATCGCCGGCCTCGGCCCGATCCAGCGCCTCGCGCACGTCCCGTTCCATCAGCGCCCTTCCCGCATCGACTTCCGCCGCAGCTTGGGACACGCGAATTTGTACGGCCGGCGAGTCCGCCGACTTCGCCGCCCCCGCCGTTCCGGCCGTCTTGGTGATGAACTCGTCCAGCATCCCCTGGGCGATGCCAACCATGGGCGCCACCAGGTCCCAACCCAGCAGCGCCGGGATCGGGGCCCGGTATCTGCTCTGACCGTGCAGTTCCCACCCGCTCCAGTCGCCGTCGCCCGCAGTCGTCACGTCGAGGATGCGATGGGTCGGAATGAACGCATCGTGCACCACGATGTCCTTGCTCCCGCTCCCGCACAGACCCGACACGAACCAGGTGTCCACGATTTCGTAGTCGCCGCGCGGCACCAGCGCCCAGTTCCGCCCCCCGATACCCGGCACTCCGAGCATCAACCAGCTTGCCGCGTCGCACCCGCTGGAGAACTCCCACCGTCCCGACAGCCGGTACCCGCCGTCCACCGGCGTGCAAGTGGACCGACCCACGTTCAGCGAGCTGGAGCACAGCGCGTCCGGGCCCGACCCGAACACTTCCTCCTGCGCCGGCTTCGGCCAATATCCCACCAGCCACGCGTGCGCCGTCCACAATCCATAGCACCATGCGGTCGCCGGACACGCCCGGCCCAACTCTGCCGCCACGTCGAGCATCAGCGAGTAGTCCACGTCCAGCCCGCCATATCGCTTGGGTACCCCGATGCGACACAACCCCGACGCCACCAGGTCGCTCACGGTCTCGTCGGGAAGCCGTCGCAACTCCTCCGCACGCGCCGCCCGCTGCCGCAACGTCGGCAGCATCGACCGCACCCGCCGCATCAGCTCGTCGGCGCTCTCGGTATCTGGGGCGGTTACTTGCTTCGCGGTCATCGTCTGCTCAGGAAGCGGCCGCATTACGGCACGGTAGGGCAGCTCAAATGGCCACCCGGCCCGCGCAGCCTACCACGTACCTGCAGCGCGCCGCCAACCCCGGCCCCGGGCGCTGCCCGCCGGCCCGCTATGTTATCATCCGGCACTCATAGCGTCGGAGGTCAGGGGGAAAGCCCAGTGACAACAGGTCCAAGCGATTTCCTGGAAATGTTCGGGCTTCGCACAGGCGTGATCCGTTACCTCTACCTCTGCACACTGGGGACTCGCCGCCCGGACTCGGCATGAAAGTAGCGACGACGCTGCATCGCGCTTCCTCCCCTCTGGGCATCTTCCGGAACCGCGATTTCGCCTTCGTCTGGGGATCCACCGCCCTCGTGGGCGTCGGCACCCAGATGGAGTCTGCGGTTCTGGGCTGGTTCGTCCTCACCCTCACCGACTCGCCCTTTCTCGTTGGCGCCATAGCGGCGGCGCGGATGGCTCTGAACTTCCTCGCTCTTTTCGCCGGCGCCCTCGCCGACCGGTTGCCGCGCAACCGCCTCCTGGCCTCCGTAGAATTCATCATGGGCTCGATGGGCATCCTGATGCTGGCCCTCATCCTCACCGGCAATCTCGAAGTCTGGCACATCTTCGCCATCACTCTCGTCATGGGCGTCGTCCGCCTCTGCCAGATGCCGGTGGCCCAGTCCCTGGTGGCCGATACCCTGCGCACCGATCAGCTTGGACACGGGGCGGCGTTCAATACCGTCGCTATGAACATTGCAATGCTCTGTGGCCCGTTGATCGGCGGCTTTCTGTTCAAAGGGCTGGGTCCGCAGGGCGCGTACACGGCCATCGCGTGCCTCTACCTGGCCAGCGGGCTCGTGGCATTGGGCGTCAGAACCCCGCCCTCGACGGTTGTGCGCGGCCCCGAGCGTGTGATGAGCACGGTGATCGGCGGCGTGCGCTACGTCGCCGGCAACCAGGTGCTTTGGGCGGTCCTGGCGGTGGCGGTCATCATCAACCTGGCCGGCTGGACGGTGCACACCGGCCTGGCTCCCATCTTCGCGCGTGACGTGTTGGGTAGCGACTCCGCCGGTTTGGGGCTGCTGCTGTTCGCCTTCGGCAGCGGAGCCCTCAGCGGATCACTGGGTTTCACCATGGTGCCCAACCTGCGCCGACCCGGTTTGCTGCTCATCTTCGCGGTGCTGGCATGGCACGTGTCCATTCTCCTGTTTTCGCTATCGACGTCGTTCTACCTTTCGATGGCGATCTTCGTGCTGGTGGGAATGTCCTTTGCCTCCACCCAGGTCCTGATCTTGACACTGCTGCTGCGCACCACCGCGCAGCAATTCCGGGGACGCGTGATGAGCCTGAGAGCCTTTGCGATCCTGGCCTACAGCTTCGGCAGCGTGGCGGCCGGCGCCATCGCGGGATACTGGAGCGCTCCTGGCGCGGCCCAGGTGGTGGGGTTCACCGGCATCGTGTTGGTCGTGGCGCTGGCCCTGTTGGCTCCCAAACTGCGCCGGGCGTGACAGCCCGCTGTCCCAGTTGCGGCGAACGCGGCTGCTGCAACCACCGCGGTCCGTTGCCGTGACGAGGCGTCACGCCCGGGTTGAATTACCGCCCGCCAACCGGCTGTCTCTCGATTTCCTGGCGGTCATCAACTTCGTCACCGCGCGTATCCTGCCGGTGCCAGCGTCGTTAGCGTTAAGACGCGGGGAAAACGCCGACCCCACCCGGCGAGTCCAGGCCGGAACGCGCTGGTAGACCGATTTTGTCGGCACGGATCCCGGTGCAGCAGCCATCGCACCGTCGTCTTTTCCGATCCGATAGATCGAGGCGATCACGACCCCGCCGACCACCAGGACCATGTAGAAGAATGTGGCCAACCCGTGCCAGAGGTAGCCGCGGTTCAGCCTCTCCAAGGCCTCTTCTTGCGGATAACCCAATTGGCCGAAGTCGACCTCCCACGAAGTCCACCAGTTGTGGTCGGGCAAAACCGATGGCGTATTCGGCGCCAGGTATATCGCCGCCACCACCGCCGCCCCCACAGTGCCCATGACCGCCACCACCACCACCACAGTAACCAGTGAGAACCGGCGATCGCGCGCATTGGGCCGAACCTCTGTATCCCGCAAGACCAAGAGGACCACGAACGCCCCGGCAAGAGGAGGGAGCACCATGATCAGTTGAATCCATAATGAAATATTGGATAGGATCACAATGGCCACGTACGTGAACAACGTCGGCGGCAACGTAACGGCCACCGCCCGTCGCAGCCCGTTGGTGCGGCCCTGATCTCTGGAGTATTGCCATTGTCGGAGCAGGTGAAAAGCTAGTCCGGCGACTGAGGCCAGGGCAAGGTTGACCTCCAGGGCCAGCAGAAACGGGATGTGCGTGCCCGCGTAATCGTTGAATGTGTAGAACCCGTAGGGGTCCATCCGAACAACGGCCGATTGCAGCAGAAACGTACTCAGCAAAAAGAACACGGCCGTGCTGTAGAACTCGCCCAGGTCATGCGGACTCCGCCGGTGCAACAGCCCTTGCGATACCACCAGGCACATGGCCGCCGCGACGTATAGCATCGGCATCCAGGTGTTGTTCCACCCGAACGCGGCCAAAGCGTATCCGCCGACGGCAATGCACACGCCCGTAAGAACGCACTTGTAAGACAAATACCGAATTATGCTTCCCATGTCCGGGACCAACGAACCTGGCGTCGTATCGACAGCCGATCGACCGTCGCCGGCGGAGGATGCATATTCGCCATTCGACATGGGCACCGGTTGCGGCTCCAGGTCGGAACCCTCTTCAACGGCGGTGTCCGTCCAGTCAGTAAACTTCCGATCACCGTTCCCGCCGGCGGCCTCACGAAACCCCGCCAGAGCCAACAGACCCCGCACCTCAGTTGGGGCGAGGTTAAGGGCATCCCCAAAATCCTGCAGACGGTTTAGTGTAGGAAGCGTCGAGCCTGACTCCCACCGGGACACCGTCACGTGGCTGTACCGCTCGGCGTACTGGCCGTTCACCTCCGACATCCGCTCCAGCAGGCTGGCCTGGGTCAACCCATACCTCCCGTTTCCCAGCGGAAAGGTTTCCCGGTAGGCGCGCATCAGCATGCCTACTTGTGCGGCTCTGGACCACTTGGCATCACGTTCTGGCACCACGATTTCTTCCCGTATCAAGGTCGAACTTGCGTCTTGGTTACGCTCCAATATTATCAAGGCTCCCAATAATCATGGCAAGCAATCTCCAGATATAACAATTCCCGGCAACAGAACAACGCCCACGACACGGGCAAACGGCAACCAAAATCCGTCTATCATTCGATCTCGTATTCCACTCATATCTACTGGCTATCTATATTGAACGCTACGCACACGGCCGGCAGGCGAAATCGCGCTCTGGACGGTGAAACAGTTGATAGTTTTGCATCATAACCGCAATTGGATTCGCAGCCAGCATTTGGGACACGAGGATGCCTTGATGAAAACCAATATCAATCTGCCCGTTCTCTCGGCGCTTGTTGCCGCCGCACTGTGCGTTGCCTGCGGCGGCGGTTCCGGATCAAACGGAGAAAGCGCCGCTGCCCTCTCCAGCGGGCAACGGACAGCGTCCGTTCGCGGCACAATCTCCTATCACGAGCGGTTGCCCTTCACGCCCGAAGCCACCCTCATCGTGGAGCTAAGGGACACCAGCCTCGCCGACGCCCCGTCGCGATTGATCGGCAGCCAGACCATCGCCGGTCCCGGCCAGGTCCCAATCGAGTTTGATGTGGCATATGACCCTGGGGACATCGATCCCGGCAGCCGCTACTCCCTGTCGGCCCGCATCGTTGAGGCGGACGGTCGCCTCGCCTTCACCAACGATACTGCCTACGACGTACTGACCCATGGAAACCCGCACCGGGTCTATATGCTCTTGATCCTGGTGGAACCGCCGCCCAACCTGGTAGGCGATAACACCGACTGGCGCACGTGGCGAGAAGTGCCGGCTCAAGTGATTTGGGCCAACCTTATCCCCAACGAGCCGGTGCACCTGCTGCGCATCGCTTACTTCCAGTCAACCCTGGAAAACTGTGCCCGCCCCGGCAGTCAGAATCTCACCTTGGATGGCCGTAACATCATCGTGCGCCTCACCCTCACTCAGCCGCCGGACACGCCTTGGTCTCCGCCCTGCCAGGAGGAGGTGGTCGAACTGGATACCGTGCTCCATGTCGGCGAGTCCCTCTCCCCGGGCCCGCCATATACAGTCATCGTCAACGATGCCGAGACCACCAAATTCACTCTGCCCGAGGCCCATTTAGGTCATACCGCCATCGCACAGTCGCCGGTCCAATCCGCAGACGTGGTCATATCCGAGACCCCGCCGTATCAGCACACCCTCCGGATTGTGTCCGGACTGCCCAAGGGAAGCGGCTGCTCTCAGGTCAACGGGTACGAAATACGACGGAGCTCCTCGCATCAATTCGACGTGGCAATCACGCACCATGAGGTCGCCGATCCGTTCGTGGTCTGCACCGCGGACTTTCCAATTGTGGAAACCGACGTGCCTCTGGGTTCCAGCCTCCAACCCGGCGCGGAATACACGGTCAACGTAAACTCCGATGCCTCTGTAACCTTCGTCGCCAGATAGCTTGGCTCGGTGGTGTCGTGCCCGCCGTGGCGGGCTAAACGGTTCGCAACCTGCGATTCGCGACCGCTTCGGGGCCCGTGCGCCGGCTCACAATGCCGCCGGACCCTGTCTGGATCCGCCGTAGTCGGCCGCAGCAGAAGCCATCGCCCCGCCGGAATTGGCGGCCCGCGCAATGGTCACCACCCGCCGTGGACCCCGACCCTGCTTGCGTCTCGACAGTCGTTTGCCGCATGGTCTGATCCCCGCTTCCGCGTGGCAAGCGTGGTTCAGGGCCGGCGGTGTGCTTTGCACATCTGTTGCGCGACGATTCCATCCCGGTTTAACCTTTGGTGAATTCTCGCTCGACGCGCGGATAATGCTCCGTGATTGCCGCCTGATCGTACCGCTTTGCGACGATAAACCACGCAAACCGCCTCAATATCCTCAGCCGTCGTACATCCCAATTCGCTCAGTTCATCATGTTTCGAGATAATGGCATCGTATGATAATTAATATAGGGAATATTTGACATTGCAAAATCCGTCCGATAGACTCGGCCAGCACTCACAATTTTGGTTCGCTAGCCCCGGGATAAACTGAAGTTCGCCACATTCCAGCGTTTCCGCAACGGGCTCGTGGAGCCCGTTTCCTACGGTTCCCTCACCACGTTAAATGCCGCCAGGAGATAGTCTGATGAATTGGTCCGGAATCAGCCGCAAGAGTTTGCTTTTCCTTATCGTCGGAGGGTTGTTTTTAACCCCCATTGTCGCGTGCGGCAGTGCCGGGGAGTCGCAAGCTCCGGCCGCCCAACCGACCGCCGCCGCGCAGCAGCCGGCTCAGCCCGCCGCTGCCCAGCAGCCAAGCGCGCCGGCCTCGGCGACTCAGGCGGCTCCCGCCCAGGCCGCCCCCACCGCGGTGCCCCAGTCTGCATCCTCGGGCGATACTCAGACGATGGCAAAACCGACGGGCACCCTCAGCACTGGTCTGAAGGAGATGGGGCCCTTCTTCCTGCACCCCAGCACGCTGGGCAACCCGCAGATCTTCGTCCACGGCACCGCGCCCATCGGTGAGGGCCTGTTGCAGGAGAACCTGAACCACGAGGTTCTGGGCCTGCTGGCCGAGTCATGGGAGATCTCCGATGACTTCCTCACTTGGACTTTCCACCTGAACAAGGGTGTCCAGTTCCACAAGGGCTACGGGGAGATGAAGGCTGAAGACGTGGTGTGGTCGATGCGGCAGTGGGGCCTCAGCAAGCACCCCCGGGCCGGCCAGTTGGAGAAGTTCTGGGCGCCTCGGGAAGGCTCTGAAATAATCGACGATTACACCTTCACAGTGCATACCGGTGAACCGTTGGTCCACGTGATCGCTCAGCGCTGGCACATGACCCCAGGCGGAGCCTCCACGTTCATCGCCAGCAAGCGCCAAACCGACGAATTGGGCGTAGATGCAGCCAGTGAACAGATGGCAGCCACCGGTCCCTGGGAAATAATGGATCATCGCACCGGCGAATTCTGGAAAATGGCTGCGGTGGTCGACCACTGGCGGCACACCCCCGAATTCGCCGAGTTCGTCATGTGGGAAATTCCCGAAGAATCTTCCAGGTTGGCCGGGTTCCAGACCGGTTCCCTGGACACCTTCCTGATGGCCTACGACAACATCCCCCTCGTGCAGGCGATTGAGGGCGCACAGCTCATGCGGGTGCCCAACGCCATCGTGCAGAGCATCCGGATCTACGGAAACTGGTATCCGGTTGAAGGCGTAGAACAGAGGCCGGGCTATGACCCTGACTTGCCGTGGGTATCTGCATCGGATGACATAACGTCAACTGAATGGGATAACGCGCGCAAGGTGCGGCTGGCTCTCATGACCGCCATTGACCGCCAAGCACTGGTGGACGAGATCTTGTCCGGCAATGGGAACACCAAAACTCCCATTCATTCGTACAGCGGCTTTGAGCATTATCTGGATGGACGGGACTGGGAATTCAACCCGGATCGCGCCAAGGAATTGCTTGCGGAAGCCGGATACCCGGACGGTTTCAACATCACCCTGACGCCTGCCGTCCGTGGAGCGCCCGCAGAGGTTGAAAGTTGCGAGGCCATCGCCCAAATGTGGAACGACATCGGCATCGATGTGGATTTCCAAAAGATACCCTATGGCACGCTTCGACCTACGTTGGTGGGACGGACGTACCAGGGCGCGACCTGCCACGCCGGTGGTGCGTTGCCCACGCCGGCCAACGGTTTTGGCAGCTACCTGACCGAAAATCCCTTCAACCGCGGGCTGGAACACTCCTGGTCCGATGACGCAATGCGTCGCGCCATGGGTGAGGTGGACCCGGCGAAACGGGAAGCGATGGAGCGTGAGCTTGGACAATTCCTGTTCGACAACGCACTAACCGACCTCACCTATTACAATATCGATGCGGTTTGGCCGGTTGGCCCGCGACTCGAACCCTGGACCGAGCACGTCAGGACCAGCGACGTCCGCCAGATCAACGGTTACGAGTTCATCCGCCACCGGCAATAATAGCTCACTGGAATCAAACTCCAATCGCAATCACATGAGGTGAATATGCTCAGTATCCCAAGAAAGTCCGCCACCATGGCCGTTACCCTCTCAGCGCTTCTTCTGCTGCTGACGGTGGTAGTAGCCTGTGGTGGCACGTCACAGAGCGAACAACCGGCCGCGCCCCAGCAGGCGGCGGCACAGACTTCCAATGAGCAGCCTACAGCCGTGCAGCAAGCCTCCTCGCAGTCTGCTCAACCGGCCGCCACTGAGATTCCCGCGGCCGCTCCGATCGCCGCGGCCACCCCTACCCCCGAAACGGCTGACACCATGATGATGGAGGACGCCCCCACCGGTACCCTTACAGTCGGCCAGAAGGAACTGGGCCCCTTCATGGGTCATCCTGCCTTGGCTGGCAACCCCCAGATCTTCGTTCAGGGCACCGCGCCCATCGGCGAATCATTGTTGACGGTTTCCAGCGATCTGAAACCCATCGGCATGTTGGCCAAGGGTTGGAGTGTTTCAGAAGACGGTTCCACGTGGACCTTCAACTTGAACGAGGGCGTCCAGCTTCACAAGGGCTACGGCGAAATGACCGCAGAGGACGTCATCTGGAGCATGCAGCAGTTCGCCGCCGAAGGCTCCAAGCATCCCCGGGCTTCCAACATCCGCGGTATCTGGCAGAACGAGGCCGGACATGCCAAGGCCGTCGATAATTACACCGTCGAGGTCAACACCGGCGAACCGTGGTCCGAAGTGCCCATCCACGAAATCCTGACCAGCCCCGGCGGGTCAGGCACTTGGATCATCAGCAAGAAGCAGACCGACGAGCTTGGCGCCGAAGAAGCCAACACCCAGATCTCGGCCACCGGCCCCTGGGACCTCGTGGAATTCCGCACCAGTGAGTTCTGGCGGATGGAAGCCGTCGAAGACCACTGGCGCAAGACCCCCCACTTCGCCGAGCTCATCTTCCGCGAAATCCCCGAGGAATCCTCTCGCATTGCCGGTTTCCAGACCGGAAATTTGGACACCACCCTCATGGCCTTCGACTCTTTGCCTCTGATCGAAGAAGTTGAAGGTGCGGAAATCATGCGCGTTCCCGGCGGAGGCGAGTCCGCTCTGACCTTCTACGGCCAGTACTACGTCGGTATCGGCACCGAAAACCAGCAGCCGGGCTACGACCCCGAACTGCCTTGGGTTTCCGCCGACCCCGACATTAATTCCGAAGAGTGGAAGAACGCCGCCAAGGTGCGTACCGCGCTGTCCATCGCCATTGACCGCCAGACCATCGTGGACACCCTGCTTCAGGGTTACGGTTCTCCGGCCGTGCTGTGGGACTTCGGTCAGTACGAAGATTCCTGGCTGCCGCCGGAACTCCGCTGGGAGTTCAATCCGGAACGGTCCAAGCAGCTCCTCGCCGAGGCGGGATATCCTGACGGTTTCAACATCACCTTGACTCCGTCCCTCCGCGGCGCGCCCGTGGAAGTCGAAGCGTGCGAAGCCATCGCCACAATGTGGGCCGACATCGGCATCGACGTCAAGTTCCAGAGCCTGCCCTACACCACCCTGCGCCCGAGCCTGATTGCCCGCAACTACCAGGGTTCCACCTGCCACGCGGGCGGTATCCGGTTGGAACCCGGCCAGGGCTTCTCCGGCATGCTGTCCAAGTTGCACCACCAGGCCGTTTGGAACCGCGGCGTCGAGCATCCCTGGCTCGACGAAAAGGTCTCCGAGCACATGGCGGAGATTGACTCGGAGGCGCGCCGCGAGCTCGCCATCGAGATTGCCACGTTCATGTTCGACAACGCTCTCACCGGCGTTGGCTTGTACAACTTCGACAGCCTCTGGCCGGTTGGTCCCAACATCCAGCCTTGGATCGAGGGCGTCCGTTACCGCGACTTGCGGAACATCAACGGTTACGAGTACATCCAGCACCGGTAATCTTCCGGTACAGCAGGGATACAGTGGGCAGGTAGCTCAAACATGCAATGGAGGAGTGCAGGAATATCGGTCATCGTGCGGTGCGTAGCCGGGCTGCCATTGGCAGCGGTTCTGAGCGTCATCGGCATGGCTATCGCATCGGCGATGTCCGTCTTCTTCGGAGTGTCAGCCCTGTCCACTCTGTTGTTGCTGCTCATGGTCGGCGCCGGTATCGGCGCCGGCATTGGGGCTGGCGTAACCCTGCTGCACGTTGACTCGATCCCGCCGTGGCCTGTTTGGTTGGCAATCGGAATTGTTCTTGCCGCGGTCAGCGGGCTTGGCGCCTGGGTTGGTCTCCAAGTTGGCGAAACGATTACCGCAATCGAAGATGCGAACTGCGTAGGCGTCTGCGGCTACCTGTTCAAACCCAGAACGTATATGGCGTTGGGCGCCACCCTGGTTTCTAACGTCATGGCTCTGGCCTTCAACATCGGTTACGAATCACGGTTCGGGCTGTGGCCTCGGCTCGGTTTGGCCAATACCGCCGCGGACCGACCGGGTCAGACCGAAGGCCGCTGATCCTGCCGGCGCTACATCGTAATCGCCGTGCTCCACTAACCTGACGCAACACAGCCGGCCCAACTGCCGCACATGAAAAGTGTGCGACAATTGGGCTCTAAATCTCAACCTGGACCCAGTACCTGAGGGAGTGTAAACATGCAGCGGTATTTGTTGCGGCGAATCCTGCTCGCGATCCTGACCCTGCTGGCGGTTTCCCTCATCATCTTCGTTATGAGCCGTGCCGCCGGCGACCCCAGGCACGTCTACCTGGACGACTATTCCACCCAGGAAGACTGGGACCGCCTCACCGCCAGCCTCGGCTTGGACAAGCCCTACTACCAGCAGTACGCCATATTCCTGGGCAGCGCGTTGAAAGGGGACTTCGGCAAATCCATCAAGGAGGGGCGCCCCTCCATGGAAGTCATCGTCGAGCGAATCCCCGCCACCCTGCAGTTGGGTCTCGCCGCTTTCATCTTCTCGGTCGTCGTCGGCGTGCCTTTAGGTATCCTCTCCGCCGTGAAACGGGGGACAGTCCTCGACAATGTCGGGAAGATTGTCGCCTTGGTGGGCCAGTCAGCCCCGGTATTTTGGTTAGGCCTCATGCTGGTGTTCCTCTTTGCCGTCCGGCTGGATTGGCTTCCTCCCTACGGCCGCCAGGAGGTCTCCAGCATCGTGTTGCCCGCCGTGGCCTTGGGCTGGTTCTACGCCGCCGCGAACCTACGCCTCCTCAGGTCGGCCATGCTCAACGTCCTCGACTCCGAGTACGTCAAGCTGGCCCGCGCCAAGGGTGTGTCCAATAACGCCGTGATCTGGAAACACTCCCTGCGCAACGCGCTGATCCCGGTGCTGACCTTTGCCGGGATCACCCTGGGTTCCCTCGTGACCGGATCGCTGGTTGTGGAAACGGTGTTCGCCTGGCCCGGCTTGGGTCAACTGGCCATCCAGGCCCTCGCTGGCAACGACTACCCGCTGCTGCAGGCCGTGGTAATCGTGTTCACGTTGATGTACGTGATCGCCGCCCTGTTTGTGGATATCATGTACGCCTATATCGACCCCAGAATCCGGTACTCATAATAACGGGAGCGCATCGTGGCAGCAGAAGCAACACTGGTCGTACAACCGGCGTCGGTTCCGATTCGCATTGCCAAGCGAGCTTGGCAGTTGCGGCGGTGGCCGATCATCCCCATGTTCATCCTCGCGCTGTTCATATTCACCGGTATCTTTGCGCCTCTGATCGCGCCCCATGATCCCGAGCGCGGGTCCCTGCGCGACCGCAATGTGCCGCCAGCCTGGGAAGAGGGCGGGAGTTCCGAGTTCCTGCTGGGCACCGACCACTTGGGCCGGGATATGCTCAGTCGAGTGATCTTCGGCGCGCGCATCTCCCTCACCGTTGCAGTGGTGACTCTCAGCGTCGGCATGGGCATCGGCGTCGCCAGCGGGTTGATCGCTGGTTGGTACGGCGGTTGGGTGGACGAATTCCTGATGCGGATCGTGGACATCAAGCTGGCGATCCCAACAATTCTGCTGGCTCTGGTGCTCGTATTAGCTCTCGGCCAGTCGTTCATGATCATCGTCGCTATCCTGGCCATCGCGGTGTGGCCACGATTCGCCCGTAACGTGCGGGGAGAGGTTTTGCAGCTCAAAACCATGGACTTCGTCGCCCTGGCCAAGGTCGCCGGAGCGTCGACGCCTCGCATCTTGGCTATCCATATCTTCCCGGGCGTTATCAACACCCTGATCGTGTTGGCCACGCTCGAGGTCGGCATCGTCATCCTGCTGGAATCCACCCTCAGCTTCCTCGGGGCAGGCGTACCGCCGCCTACGCCGGCCTGGGGGTCGATGGTGTCTGATGGCCGCGACCGTCTCGCAGTGGCCTGGTGGATTTCCACCATGCCCGGCGTCGCCATTATGATGTCCGTGTTATCCATGAACCTGTTCGGCGACTGGATCCGCGACCGCCTGGACCCCAGGCTCCGCCAACTGAACTGAGCCTCGACACGATAATCACCGCCTCACACCCGCAAGCAGGCTGAATCATGACTACTAGCGCAACCGAAAATACGGCGCCCGTGGTGCTGAAAGTTGATGGACTGAAAACCTACTTCGAGACCCGCTGGGGCACGGTCAAGGCCGTCGATGGTGTCACCTTCGATCTACGGCGCGGCGAGACCCTCGGAATCGTCGGCGAGTCCGGATCGGGCAAATCAGTGACCATGCTATCGCTGATGCGTCTCATACCCGAGCCGCCTGGACGTATCGTTGATGGTCAGATCCTCCTGGAGGGCCAGGACCTGGTGCAGCTGTCCGACAAGGAAATGAGCCAGATCCGGGGGAGCCAGATCGCGCTCATCATCCAGGACCCCATGACCTCCCTCAACCCGGTCTTTTCCATCGGAAACCAGGTGGGAGAAGCGATCAAGATTCACCAGGACATCCCGAAAAGCACTGTCCTTCAGCAGGTGCTCAACGTCCTCCGCAAGGTGAACATCCCCGCCGCCGAGACCCGCGTCCGAGACTACCCGCACCAGATGAGCGGCGGCATGCGACAGCGCGTGGTCGGAGCCATCGGCATTTCCTGCGAACCCATCGTGTTGATCGCCGACGAGCCGACAACCTCACTCGATGTCACCATCCAGGCCCAGTACCTCAAGCTCCTGAAGGAGTTGCAGGAAGCCTCCGACATCGGGCTCATCTTCATCACCCACGACTTTGGGATCGTCGCCAAGATGTGCGACCGGGTGGCCGTGATGTACGCCGGCAGGATCGTCGAGATGGGCGATGTGCGGGACATTTTCAACAACCCTTCCCATCCCTATACGGAGGCGCTCCTCTCCTCGGTCCCCAAGCTTGAGGAGGATGTCGAGCGCCTGTATTCCATTGAAGGACAGCCACCCACGCTTCACGACCTGCCGCAGGGCTGCCCCTTCGCTCCCCGCTGCCAGTACGTGATGGACAAATGCCAGGAAACTTACCCGCTGCGGTTCGACGTTTCCGATAGCCACTACGCGGCCTGCTGGAGGCTGGAATGACCACCTTGGAAGCAAATCCGGCGACCCAAACCACCAACGAAGTCCTGCTCGAGGCCGAGGGCCTCAAAAAATACTTCCCCGTGACCAAGGGTCTCCTGATATCCAAAGTAACCGGATGGATCAAAGCCGTAGACGGCGTTTCCTTCCAAGTCCGCGCCGGTGAAACCTTGGGCATCGTGGGTGAGTCCGGCTGCGGCAAGAGCACCACCGCCAAGATGCTCCTGATGCTTGAAGAGCCCACCGAGGGGACCATCCGGTACCAGGGACAGGAAATTCGCAACGCGAGCTCCGAACAGCGCCGCGCCTACCGGAGCTCGGTTCAGGCCGTATTCCAGGACCCCTGGAGCTCGCTCAACCCCAGGATGCGTGTCCGCGACCTCATCGCCGAACCGATGGTCATCAACCTCAACCTGAGCCGTCGCGAAATGCAGGACCGGGTTACCAAACTGCTCGGCGATGTCGGCCTCAGCAACTACCACGCCAACCTGTACCCTCATGAGTTCAGCGGCGGGCAACGCCAGCGGCTGGCCATCGCCCGGGCCCTGTCGGTCGAGCCCCGGGTCATTGTGTTGGATGAGCCCGTCTCCGCGCTGGACGTCTCAATTCGCGCCCAGATAATGAACCTCCTGAAGGACCTCCAGGAGGAGTACAACGTCAGCTACCTGCTCATCGCCCACCACCTGGCCACGGTGCGGTATATGTGCGACTGGGTCGCCGTCATGTACCTGGGGCAGATCGTCGAGTTCGGGCCCACAAAAGAGCTGTTCCAGAACGCGTCACACCCCTACACCAAGGCCTTGATGAACGCGGCGCTGCCCTCGCATCCGGACATCGAGCAGGAGGAGATGATCCTGACCGGCGAGGTGCCCTCCCCGCTGAATCCGCCCGAGGGTTGCCGGTTCCATCCCCGCTGCCCCTTCGTCATGGAACGTTGCTCCCGCGACATTCCTGAAGTCACCGAGTTGGCTCCGGGCCACGTGGTTTCCTGCCACCTCTACTGAGCCACACCGGTTGCCGCGAACTCCGGCGCGCCGGAGTACGGCCTCCACCCGGCAACAAACGCCGCCCCTTTACAGGGCGGCGTTCACGTTTTTAAGGAAGTCCTCGGCGCCGATCCGCAGCAGGCCCCAGCCCGATACCGTCACGAAGTTCGCACCCAGCTTGATGAACTCGGCGACGCCGGCCGTGTCGGCGGGGTTGTTGCCGCCCACCCCGACGCCCTTCCCACCAGCCCGTACCCGCGGGACCACCTCGCTCATCACCCGCCGCACCTCGGCGACGCCCGGGTTGCCCATGCTCTGGCCCAGGTCCGACGCAGCGACGTGCAGCACGTCCGCTCCGGAAACCGCCAGGATGTCATCCAGGTTCCCCACGGCCTCCACATCCTCCACCATCGGGATCACCAGCACGTTCGAGTTCACCCACGCCGTGGCCTCGTCGCGGGTCACCCCGATGCCGTAGTCCTGCGCACGTCCGCCGCCCATGCCACGGTAGCCATCGGGGTAGTATCGCGCCGCCCGAGCGATGGCCGCGGCCTGCTCGCCCGTGTTCACGTGGGGCACAATGATCCCCTGCAACCCCCGGTCCAAGTATCGCAGGATCGTCTGGTCGGAGTGGTCCGGTATCCGCGCGATCGGCGTGATCCCGAAGGACTCGGCGGCCCGGACCATGTGCTCCACCTGGTCCAGGCCGGCCGGCCCGTGCTCGCAGTCGATCATGACGAAGTCGTAGCCCAGCGCGCCGAAGATCTCCACCATGTCGGGCGCGTAGCGGGTGATGATGGCGCCGAAGACGACCTGGCCATCGTTCAGTTTCGCCTTGGTGGTGTTGGTTCGCATGAATTTGTTCCCCTTCCCGATTGGGTCAGTCGTTAGGTCGTTCTCTGAGCTGCTCTTCCAACTCGCGAATCCGCGACTCGGCGGCGTTGGCCCGAGCTTCTGCTTCGATGCGAGCCGAGCGCTCTTCATCAAATGTGACGATGTGCCGGCCTGTTGCCGGGTCGTGCCATCCTAACTCGCCTTGCTCCCACCGGAGGTACAAGTTCAACACCGCGCTGTAGCCCTGCAATGCCCCGTCGGCCAATTCTTCAATTGCGACGGGCTGATACTCTCCGTCCACCAACCGGTCTCCGGCCAACCGCGCCCCGTGATATTCCCCGGTCTTGTCGAACCGCCAGTACTCGGCGATGCCCAGAGCCGTGTAATCGTCCCGCTTTTCACCCACATCGATGCGCCCGGTGCTCACCGACGCTACCTCCATCACGAAGTCAGGTGGCTTGCCCTGCTCCGAAATTATGTAGCCGTTGTTGGCCTCGTACATCTCCGGGTCCACTCCGAATGCTATTAGCAGGTCTGGCACTCGCCGTCGCCTGGAGCCATAGCCCGGATGGGGAACAATCCAGCGATCCGCCTCCACCAGCGTCGTTTCAGGGTTGCCGAAGTGACGGGCCAGGTGGTGCGAGTTGCCCGTCTTGTGCAGATGATCGTAATTGGTCAACTCGTCGGGCTCGCGCGGCGGTGGGTCCGGCAGTCGGAAATGGCTTTGGGGTCTGGGCGCTTTGGCGAACGCATCGGCGGTAGTCATGCTGAACCTCTGGGGGTTAGCGTGTGCGGCAGGTTGGTTGCCGGAGAGGCTATGCGCCAGATTATAACCGGGTCGAGTTTATCCAGCGCAGCACATCCTGGCCGGCCGCGGCGCACTGCCATTACCCCGGCTTGGTCGTCAGGGTTGTCATCATGTCCTGATAACTACAGCGCCCCGTCGATCACCATGTCCAGCAGGGCCGGCTTGCCCGACGCCACCGCCCGTTCGACCGCCGGCTTGATCTCCGCCGGATCCGTGATCCTCTCCCCGTGCACGCCCATGCTGTTGGCGATGGCGGCCATGTCGAAGGGGGTCCCAAAGTCCGAGTACAGCAACCGCCCGCCGGACGTCTCCGGCAACTCCAGCACGTCCCGCTGGTACACGTTGAAATTCACCTTGAGCACCCGGTACGCCCCGTTGTTGCAGATGACGAAAACGCACGGGATGTTGTCGTTGGCCGCGGTCCACAATCCCTGCACGGTCATCATCGCGCTGCCATCGCCGATGATGCCGAAAACCGGACGGTCGGGGTTGGCGCACTGCGTTCCCATGGTCGTGCCCATGCCGCCGCCGATGGACTGTCCCCGGTAGCCTCTCAGATCGCCCCGGCGTTCCGCCTGGAAGTAGTGCCGCATCGTGCCGCGGTTGCTGATCGAATCGTCCACGACGATGGCGTTGTCGGGAACCGCTGCCGCCAGCTCCGCCATCATTCGAGCCGGCGTCATGGGTTTGTGGTCCCACTTTTCGGCGACAGATTCCTCGAACGCCCGACGGTTGTCCCGCTTCTCAGCAGCCGTGACGCGCTTGCGTTCTTCGATCTCCGCGCGGTCGCCCGGGGACAGCCGTTCCCTGAGCGCCGTGATCAGGTCCTCCAGCGCCAGCCCGCAATGTCCCACAATGCCCACGTCCGTCGGCTCCGACCGGCCGATGCGGCTCCGGTCCGGATCGATGTGGATTAGCCTGGCCTCGGCCGGCAGGATCACGTCGCCCCAGTAGAACAGTTCCTCGAAGGGATCCGAGCCCACCGCCAGCACCACGTCGACGGTCTGCAAAATGGCCCGCTGCTCGCTGACCCGCAGCGACAACGCCCCCAGGAACTGTTCGTGCGTGGTGGGGAAGGACACCTCGGCTCCCCGCGCCTGGTATACCGGAAGTCCCATGAGCTCGGCCAGTTCCACTGCCTGGTCCACCGCGCCGTCGTCGGACAGGCGGTCGCCCACCAGCATGATCGGCCGGCTGGCGTCCATCAGCAGGGACGCGGCTTGGGAGATGCCCTCCGCGCTGGGTCGGGGCGCGTCGTACACCGGCCGCGACGGTTCGATGTTCATCTCCGCCATGCCCTCCAACGCATTGGAGGTGAAGCCCACGTACACTGGCCCCTTGGGGTGGCTGTTGGCCTCGTTGAACGCCCGGCGGATCGCGCTGGGGATCTGGTCCGCATGGGTCAGTTGCACCGACCACTTGGTGACCGGCCGCACCAGCTCCGCCAGATCGGTCATGGTCTCGTTCACCTTGCGGATGTCGTAGTTGGCGGAGGTCACCACCATTGGCGTGCCGGTGTTCAGGGCGTCCAGCATCAAGGCGATCCCGTTGGCCAATCCGCTGTCCACGTGGAGACTGACGAAGGACGCCGTGCCCGTGGCCCGGGCGTAGGCCTCGCCCATCCCGACCGCCACGCTCTCCTGCAGCGTCAGGATGTAGCGCAACTCGGGGTAATCGCCCAGCAGGTCGATGATCGGCCCCTCGCTGGTTCCTGGGTTTCCGAATATGTACTCAACGCCTTCGGCCTTGAGCATCTCCAGCAGGGCTTGTTTGCCGGTCATCAGTTGGGACATGGGCTCCTCCGTCAACGTGCCGCCCCTACTGGGAGCGGCGAATGTTTGCGTGCGCCCGCCAATTCTACAACAAACCACCCAGCGCCACTCCTGCCCTGCGTCCACCGCCCAAGGTCATTCGATCTTCCCAAATGCCATTGCGAGCGATTTTCCCAACTGTCATTTGTATGTTGCAATCACCCCGCGAATAGGCCAATTTGTGGGGTAATGGGAGGGGCGCGTCGCCTGTCATTGGGTGAGCCGGGTCTACGGCCTGGACCGCACCGTCTCGCAGTAGGACACCCCTCCCGGAAGGCGCTGGTCTGCTCCGAACGGATACCCGGGTGTGTCGCCCCGCAATGCAAGTGTGGAGGGTCCCAGCGCCGCCATTATCATACCAGCACCAACGGAGGCGACGGAAAGATGAGCCGAGCAATGGCCGGGATAGACGTGGGCAAAGGGGAACTGGACGTGTCGGTGGACGGGGAACGGGCGCGACGATTTGCCAACACCGCGGGCGGGGTTGGGGAGTTGCTGGACTGGTTGCAGCCCCGAGGCGAGGTGCTGGCGGTTTGTGAAGCGACGGGCGGTTACGAACGCCTGGTGGTGGCAGGGTTGCGCGAGGGTGGAGTGGCGGTGCCTGTCGCCCATCCCAACCGGGTGCGGGCCGATGCGCGGGCCGGTGGCTACGCGGCGAAGACCGACGGGTTGGACGCCGTGGTGCTGTCCCGGTATGGGGAGGCATTCCAACCGCCAGCGACGTTGGCACAGGACGCGGATCGCATCCGGTTGCAGGACCTGCTGCGCCGGCGGGAGCAATTGGTGGGTCAACGGACCCAGGAGAAGAACCGGCTGGCCCGGGTACACAACCCGGCAAGCCAGGACTCCATACGCCGGCACATCGCGTGGCTGGATGAGGAGATCGGGCTGCTGGATGAGCAATGCCAGGAACTGCTGAAGCAGAACGCGGAGTTTCAGCGCCAGGTTGAGTGGTATCGCAGCGTGCCGGGAGTGGGTATCCAGACCGCAGCGGCGGTGGTGGCCTGGTTGCCGGAGTTGGGCCAGTGCGAGAGCAATGTCCTGGCCGCGCTGTGCGGCGTCGCGCCGTGGTCACGGGACAGCGGTCAGCAGCGGGGATACCGGTCCACCCGTGGCGGACGTCGGCCGGTGCGTCGGGTGCGGTACGTGGCCAGCATGGTGGCAGCGCGCAACCACGACGAGTTGGGAGACTTCTACCGTCGGCTGCGTCAGCGGGGCAAGCCGGGCAAAGTGGCGCTGGTGGCGGTGATGCGGAAGCTGCTGTGGCTACTGAACGCCGTGGCCCGCCGCGGCACCCCGTGGACCCCCACAATTCCAACAACCAACCTGGTAACTGTTCAGACTTGAGGGGAAGCGAGTAGTTGACGGCAGGCGTTGAGGGTGTTGAGACCTTGTGCCCGCCAGGTGCCGAAGATTGACGCCAGCGTCATCTTGGTGGCAGTACCCCGGTCCGAGCGGGTGCCCCCACTGACCTTGCGGCTGACCACCAGATGGCGCAGGCTGCGCTCGGCGGCGTTGTTGTCCGGCGGCACCTCCGGTTCGGCCACGAAGACGAAGAGTTCTTTGATGTGTTTCTCCATGCGTCGGCACAGCCTGGCTTGGGCGGCTGACGGGTCATCCAGGTAGGGCCGGCAGAGGACCAGCAATCGTCTTTCCAGGGCCATTTTGGCGGTGCGGCGTTGTTGCTCTGCGGGGTGGGTAAAGACCGTGGCCTGACGGTAGAGTTGGTGGACGGCGTCAGCCCACTGGGACAGCGATCCATCATCTGGGTAGAGTGATCGCAGGTCGTGGATGTCCCGCAGCAGGTGGGCCCAGCAGCGTTGTTTGGGACCCGCATAGTGGTGGTAGGCGGCGTAAAAGTCGCTGACCAGCACACCGGCGAAATCGTCGCCCAAAACCTCGTCCACTACCGCCTTGCCCCGGTTCCGTCGCAGGAAGTACCGCAGGTTGGGGGTGCTGAAAGTCCACACGTAGCCGTTGTGTCCATCCTGTCGCCAACCCGTCTCATCGGCGTGGACCACCGGACTGCCTCGGACCTGTTCCAGGATGTCCGCCACCACCCGTTGGGCCTTGCCAGCCACTTGCTGTGTGGCCGCCACGATGGCCCCCAGGCTGAGTTGCAGCCCATGCACGGTATCCAGGTGCCACTGGATGGTGCGCAACGGCAGCCTGGCTTCCTCCCGCAGGACCGCAATCAGGCTGATGACGTTGATCCCCAGGCGCTGCTTGCCCATCACCACGCCGTCCAGTTGCGCTTTGGGAACACAGCAGCGTCGGCAGCGGGGACAAGTGCGGGTCAGGTAAACGTGCTCGGTTACCTGCGCCGGAACCTGCGGCAGGTCGATCACCTCCCGAGTGCGCTGGGCCCAACCCCCAGACAACTGGGTCCCGCAGTCGGGACACTGCTCCACCACATGCTCCACGCGGTGGGTGGGCGTCATGCGGGCTCGGGCAAAGCCGTGAGGTCGGGGTTTGCGAGGTTCCTTGGGACGTGCTGGCTCCCGGTCTGCTTTGGGTTTCAGACCGGGCATCCGGCGGGAGCCTTTGGGTTTGGCTTGCCCTTCCAACTGGGCAATGCATTTCTCCAGCCGCTCAATGATGGCCTGCTGTCGGACGATGATGCCAATCAGAACATCCCGGTCGGCAGTCCTGAGATCGATTTCGGTATCCATCCCAGTTATATGACATAACCACCGCCCCCAAAGCCAGCCACCCGCACACCAAGTTCCGCCAATTCGCCTCACCAACTCTGAACAGTTACCCAACCTGAACCCCGCTTGACACACAACACAGATACTGCGAGCGCAGCGTGGCAATCCCGTCGCCATAGCACGGGTAATCGCCGGCAGCGGTCGCATCCACCCGCAACTGGGGCGTCGCATTTCCTCCCAGGTTGTCTCAATTTAGATTGCGTGTCCAGTTGATCGGCTTGTTGACGCGCTCCCCACCGTGTCATATAATATCAAATATAACTATACTATATATTGTAAATATCAATACTACGTCAACCCGTCGGTTTCTGCCGACAGATAACTACAGGAGGAGATCATGGTACCGGCCAATAATAGAGCCCAGAAAGTGAACCACGAGAACGGCCCCAGGCAGGTCAACCTGCGATTGATAGTGATGCTGGCGGTGGTGCTGGCCCTGGGAGTAGTCGCGATTGCTGCCATCAGGATCCAGCACGTCAGCGCCCATGCTGACACTCCTGACAGCCCGACCGGGCGGGAAAGTCGCGAAGTGACGGGCGGACAGGCGTCCGAAACCGTCTTCGCATCAGTGTACGTGTGGGCCGCCAGAATGACAGTCGGGGAGGCGACCGACTCGGAGGTCACCCGTTTGGGCTATGTGCCAGACGCGACTGAGCCGAACAGCCAGGGAAGTTTGGAAAACAATACGTTCAGCTATGTCGGGGTGGACTACACGGCGCAGGCGTTGTTTTACCAACGGATGACTGGCGGTGACCAGCAGTTGGTTTTCAAAACGGACAAACCCCTGCCAGAACACCTCGTGCTGCACGTCGGCTCCGACCACTTCTTCGTGTGCGAAACGGACGCCCCAAGATCGGAAGGCGGTGCACACGTCTGGACCCTCGACCAGGATCTGGGCTGGACCGAAGGTCGAACTACGTACGCGGCATTGCTGGAGCCTACGAAGCCGCAGATCGAGCAGGGGCAGGTATGCCCGGGGACGGTTACACTCCCATCGGACAATCAGGACTGACCCCGTCGCGCATCAGGCCCGAGTGCGGCGACGCCGCAAGCTGGACTTTGCGCATTTTTTAGGAAAAGAATAAGGACAGGGTAAGATGGCCTGACCCCACTTTCGACGAAAGGTCCAGCCATGCTCACCCTGCCCGATGCCATTGTAGCCGTTCTCGTTCCCTTCGCAACGTTGTTCAGCAACCCAACCTGGCGCAAAGCGCAGGTGTTGCTGGTGGGCGCGATACTGGCGCCAGGCCAGCGCACGGTGGCCGCGGCGCTGCGGGTCATGGGTCGCAGCGATGACGGCGACTTCGCCCGCTACCATGAGGTGCTCAACCGGGCGGTGTGGTCGCCCCGTGCGGCCGCGGGTATTCTGTTGGTATTGTTGCTCCAGCACCTGGATCGCGGCGATGGCCCCCTGATCTTCGGCGTCGACGAAACCTTGGAGCGGCGTCGGGGCCGTAGCATCGGCGCTCTGGGCGTTTACCGTGATGCGGTGCGTTCCAGCCGCTCCCAAGTGGTCAAAGCCAGTGGTTTGCGCTGGATCTCCCTGATGTGGCTGGGCCAGGTGCCCTGGGCGGGACGCCATTGGGCCCTGCCGGTGCTCACGGTGCTGGCGCCATCGGCGCGGTACTATCAGGAGAGAGGACGTCGGCACAAGAAGCTCACCGACTGGGCACGCCAGATGGTCCTGCAACTGCGCCGCTGGCTGCCGCAGCGGTCGCTGGTGCTGGTGGGGGACAACGGCTACGCTGTGCTCGACCTGCTGCACTGCTGCCAGTCCCTGTCGGAACCCGTTACCCTGATCGCCAGACTGCGCCTGGATGCCGCCCTCTATGCGCCCGCGCCACCCCGTCAACCGGGTCAGAACGGCCGCCCAGCGCTGAAGGGCGCACGACGACCCTCGCTGAAAGCGCTCCTTGAGCAGCCCCCGGCTACTGACCAGCCTCAGGTAACCTGGACCAGCGCCACGGTGGGCTGGTACGACGGCGCCACCCGCACTGTGGAACTCACCTCCCAGACCGCAGTCTGGTACCGCTCGGGCAAACCCCCGGTGCGCATTCGCTGGGTGCTGATCCGAGACCCACAGGGCGCCTTCGCGCCCCAGGCCCTGCTGTGCACCGACCCGTCGGCAGACCCGACGCAGATCCTGGAATGGCCAGATCCTGGAATGGTTCGTGCTGCGCTGGCAACTGGAGGTCACTTTTCAGGAGGTGCGGACCCATCTGGGCGTGGAGACCCAGCGCCAGTGGTCCGACCTGGCCATCACCCGCACCACGCCGGTCCTGCTGGGACTCTTTTCCTGGATCACCCTGGCCGCCCACGCGCTGCAAGAACGCCACCCCATGATCCAGCGTAGAGCGGCCTGGTACGACAAACCGTCGCCGACCTTCGTCGACGCCATCGCCCTGGTGCGCCGCCACCTGTGGCTGGCGTCGGAGGGTTTCCCCCGGTCGCCCAGCGACCCCGATACGCAAGAACTCCCCACCGCTCTGTACCACCGATTGGTGGATTCCCTCGCTTACGCCGCCTGAAATGCGCAAAGTCCAGGCAAGGGCCAGCGGCATCCCGCGCCGCTGGCCCTTGTCGCGTTAAGTATGGTCGCCGAAGCCTTTCGCTGGCGGCGAAATCCGCGCCTGCAATCCGCCCTCGGGTCGACCACGCCGTACGCTTTGCCACGCGAACCGAGAGTCCGTCGAGCGTTCCAAAGGGTTACCGGTTGGCCGATACCCCTACTGTGGCTTCGATAGCCTGCTCCCATTCGTCCAGGTCGAAAAAGTGGGGCCCGGCTCCGCCGTGATAGGCCACCCGGCCGTCAAAGTCCACCAGGTACAGGCGTTCTGGAGCAGCGCCGTAGGCTTCGTCAATGGCATTGTCCATTTCCTCAACGATCACCGGCAGTCCGATGTGCAGGTCAACACTGCAAGATTGGGCCGCTGACTCACGTTCGGTATAGCTCCGGTGCTGGCGGAAAAGCACGCCTTCCTCGATGTTGCTGTCCGTCTGCCACCCATCGGTGGGATGGGCCTCCTGGACGTAGACGACGAAGAACTCGACCTCATCACTGAAACGCCGATAGAGTTCGGTCATGCGCTCAGACTGGGCGCGGAAGGGTGGTCAAGTGTAGCTGCCAAAGGCCAGGGCCACCGGTCGCCGGCCCCGAAAATCGGACAGCCGCACCCGCTCCTCGGAACCCAATCGCTTGAGAGAAAAGTCAGGCGCCGCCTCTCCAACCCGGGGACCGGTTTCGTCGCGGACCAGGATGGCTTCCAAGGCGGTGCGAACGTCCGCAGTCGATCCCTCTTGCCAATCTTCCAGCAACTCACGCGCGGTAACTCGTCCCCCGTTGGACGGAAGATCAGGGCTGCCTCCCCTGGATTCCTTGATCGCGGCGACAACTCGCCGGAGATCATGCCGGTCCTCGCTGCTCAGGCGGCTGATCACCTTGTCGCGCTGCGCTTTTAGCATGGTTGCCTCCACCCTTTTTGCCGGCCGAATCGCCCGCGTCGTCTACGGGCGGTCCGTAGTTGCAATGGCTCAGACAGTGTGCTGACTGTTACCGCCGACTCCAACTGCGGCTACGATACCATTGGGTGATTTTGCAGTCCATCGGCCGCCGCGCGTTGACCAGGGTTGCTACTTGGGTTACGGCGTCGGGATTGCCGCGCTGCGCTCGCAATGACAATTGGGTGGCCGGCGGTCGCATTTGGGTGGCTCGCGATGACGTTCGAGCTTCGGGGCGTGACGTTGAGGTTTTGGGGGATGATGTTGAGGAGAACCGAATGACCCGGCATGAGAAACCCCGCTGATTGACGCCTGTCGCCCCCTGCGGTATCGTTAGTCCCGTTTACGCAAACGATATTGGGAGTGTCCCATTATGGCCGAACAAGAACTGCCTCTATTCGATTACAACGAAGTTCAGGTTGGCGAGGAACTCGGCTCCTACGAGTACCTGCTGACCCAGGAAATGGTGGACATTTACCGCCGCGCCGTGGACGATCCCGACGCGGTTTTCCCCACCATCGCCGTCAAGCATGACGCAACTTCCCTTGCGCTGGCCTATGACGACCAGACCGGCAGCATCAACGCGGGAAACGAGATTGACCTCTACAACCCGCCGATCCCCGGCAAGACTATCCGTGTCACCGGCCGGATCCACAACAAGTTCGTCCGGCGGGAGAAGCCTTATCTCGTGATCGAGGCCACGGCCACCGACGAGGATGGGCGGCTCATCGAGAAGATGCGCACCTACCAGATCAAGAAACCCGAGGAGTTGGGCAAAAAATGGCATCCCCAAGGCTAGACAGCGAAACCCTCCCCATCGTCACCAAGCACATCACCCAGGACGTCATCAACCAGTTCGAGGCCTGCGGGATCCTCAACCGGGCCAACATCCACAACGACCCTGAACTGGCGTCCAAGCGCCTCGGGACCACCTACGCTATCGCCTCCGGCCGCATGAGCATCGCCTTCTGCACCGAGGCCATGCGCAAGTTCATCGGCGCCGATCACTTCCATCGTTCCGGCAACGTCAACCTGAAGTTCCTGCGCCCGGTGAAGCACGGCGACACCGTCAGCGTCCACGGCCAGGTTAACAGCCGCGAGGCGCAGGACGACGGTTCCACCCTGATTACGGTGGACGTCTACTGCGAAAACCAGAACGGCGACAAGACCGCGGTCGGACAGGCCAGCGCCCGCGTGTAAACGCGGATCCGACTCCTTCCGTTGGTCCCGAGAAAGCACGATGACAACAGTTATCGATTACAACTCTGAACAGAGTTGGCATTTCCTCGATTTGGTGGACGATGAGGTTGAGCGCGGCGAGTTGGAAGAGGCCAGCAACAAGTTGTGGAGCGCTGCCGCCCATGCCATCGAAACCGTCGCCGAACGCAGAGGTTGGGCCCATGGCTCGCATAGCGATTTAGTGGACACCGTGCTGCGTTTGATCGATGATGAAGGCGCTCCGCCGCTGTTGTACACTTACTACGGATTGGCAAACTGGTTTCACTCGCGGTTCTACGGTTGGCCGCCCAACGGCGATGAAATCCGCCATGGAAAAGGGGAAATGGCCGACTTCATCCGCCTGCTGGAAGGCCGGTGATACTGATTCGGGCACTGACCGGATTGGCAACCAAATCGCACGCGAATAGCATTCGAAGATTGGAGCAATCGACATGACAATGACTCGATCTGAGTTTGGTAAAGTTGAAGTCGACATCGTTTACTGCGTGCCTTGAGGCTACCACGGCCTCGCCACGTGGCTGGCGACCGAATTTTGGCGTTCCCAGAACGCCGGCGATATTGCGCTCAAGCTGACCCCTGCCGACAAGGGCCGCTTGGAGATATACCTGGACGGCGAGAAGATCTTTGACCGCTTCGACGAAGAGGGTGACGAGTACCCGGGCTACACCAAGGTCAACGAGCTCAAGATGGTGGTCGCCGAACGCGTCTTCGACGTTGAAGACGAAATCACCGCAGCGAGAAACGCTTAGATGGCTAATCCCGATCACGTAGCTGCCGTCTCCGCCGGCAAATCCGCCCTTGAGGAGTGGCGTGCTGCCAATCCCGGTCAGCAGCTCGATCTGCGCGCTGCCGACCTTTCGGGACGGGATCTGGCGGGTGTCGACCTCCGCGATGCCGACCTCCGCGGCGCCTCACTGGCTGACTGCCGCCTCACCCGGGCCAACCTGTCGCGTTGCGACCTCCGCTCCGCCGACCTGACCGGGTCCGACCTATACGGCGCAAGCCTGGCCTCCGCGCAGATGGCGACCACCATCCTACGGAACACCAACCTCTTCTGGGCCGACCTCAAGCAGGCAAACATGCACGAGGCCGTGCTGCAATGGTCACGCCTCAACCGGGCTTCGTTCCTCAACACCGACCTCACTGACGCCGACTGCAGCCAGGTCACTGCCATCGAGGTTGACCTGCGTTCCGCCAACCTGACCAACTCAAACTGGCAGGGCGCGAACCTGAACGGAGCCGACGTGAGCCGCGCCATCATGCTGGGAGCGGATTTCACCGCCGCCAAGATCCGCGACTCGATGTGGATTATGACCGACCTGCGGGGAGCGAACTTCAACGGCGCGAGTCTGCACCGCTGTGACATGACCATGGGCAAATGGGACGACACCACCAACTTCCCGCCCGGCTTCGACCCCAACTTCATCGAGAACCGGGTGGATGACTACTGAGCCTTCCCGGCAATCTGGTGCAGGTGGGGCATTAACCATGATAAGCATTGACCCAGCCGTTGCTGCGGCATCAATCAGCTTCGTCACCCTGCTCGCGCTCATCGGCGGCGGGTTTTTCTGGTTGGGCAAGCTCAGCAACCGGGTCGGCCAACTGGAACACCGGGTTGACCAATTGGCTGATGAGATGCGTGAGTTGCGTGAAGAGATGCGTCAGCAGCGGAACGAGTTGCGTGAAGAGATGCATGAGTTGCGTGAAGAGATGCGTCAACAGCGGAACGAGTTGCTCGAAGAAATGCGTCGCGGCAACCAACAGCTCTTGCTTGCCCTGGCCAACCATTCCCACGACGCGGACAGCCAACCCAGCTTCCGCGTGCCGGTCAACCCCGAATAGGCGCAGGCCATAGTCTTCCCCCGATATTCTATGTCTATCCTACTGGTAGCGTCCCATCAGCCCGGCGCCGGCAAGACGTCCGTCGCCGCAGGTCTGTCTACCCTCATTACAAGATCTGGCGCCAGGGCTTCCGTGTGCAAGCCGTTGTCGCCGGCCGGGCGCACCGATCCAGACGCGGTCTACTTCGCCGAACAATTCCGCGGCGCGACCGCCGTTGTCTCTTCTGAAGACGACGCCGGCCTGGACGCCGCCGCCAGCGCCGTGCGTTCCCTAACCGGCATCAGCGAGCACGTGGTCGTCGAGGTCGCGAACCCCGCCGCCGGCTCCGGCGCGGCGTCGGCCATCGTCTCCGGTTTGGCCGAACGACTCTCCGCTCGTGTACTGGCGATATACGAGTACGAAGCTGAAATGTCGTCGGTGAGCGTGTCCAGCGCGGTGGCCACCCTTGGATCCCTACTTGCCGGCTTGATCGTCAATCAGACGCCCCGCTACCGGGCCCAGCGCGTGGCGACCCTGCTCTCCGAACTGTCAACCGCCGGCTTACCGGTAGTTGGCGCCCTGCCGGAAGACCGCACCATGCTTTCTCTGAACCTGGATCAGTTGGAGTCCAGCCTCGGCGGACGCTGGGAATTGGAGCCGGCGGATGGCGAGGCATGGATCGACCGTTTCCTCATCGGCGGGAACATCATGGACTCCGCCGCCGGCTATTTCGGGCGATATGACCACCAGGCGGTGATTACTCGCGCCGAACGCCCTGATATCCAGCTGGCATCCTTGATGCAGGACACCCGTTGCCTGGTGCTTACCGGCGGCTCGCGACCCACCGAATACATCCGGGTCGAAGCGTCCAAGCGCAACGTGCCGGTGCTCCTCGTGGACCAGGGCACCGTCGCCACTGCGGACGCCGTGGGCGAGTTGCTGGAGGTGGTCGTGCCCCACAACGTCCACAAGGCCGAGCGCATGGCGGATCTGCTGGACGGCCGAGTGGATCTGGCGGAGCTGTTGTCGTAAGGACGGGTGGCAAAACCCGCCCCGGTTTTAGTCAGTCCTGCATTTCGAAGCGCTCGGACTCCGGCGGTCGGGACCACAGTTCTTCGGCGCCGGCCATCGCAACCGCCCGCTCGGGGCTGGCGCGCCACGCGTCATAAATCTCGTTGCTCTCCCAAGTGACCAGGGTCGAGATCTTGGTGGGGTCGCCCAGCGAGACAAAGGTATGTCGCGCGTGGAATCCGGGAGCGCGGCTCTGCGCCTCACCGTTCCCGTCGAGCAGCACCTTGGCCTCCTCGACCTTGTCATCTTTGGCCCAGTGGTGGGTCAATACTCCTATCTGTGCCATTGTTGCGCCCTCCTCGACAAGTTGGATTTGTTGGCTGATTGGACGGAATGTGGGAGTTTATTCGGGGGCCAGCGTTAAAGGCGGATCCAGGGCAATATCAACCTGGGCCTCAGGCCTTCCTGGCGCACGTGCAGCAGCTTACCCAGCACCAACGCCACCAACGCCGCGCCGATGCTGAGCACCGCACCCATCTTCCCAGGCTCCTGGAAGGGTGAATCCCCCGGGAACGCCTTGCCGGCGACGAACAGCGCCACTGTCAGGCCGAGGCCCGCAATGACGCCCGTTACCACCAGGTGCCGGACACCCATGCCCGGCGGCAACGGGAAACCAACCAGCGACGCCACCCAGGAAAACAGCGTCACCCCGATGGCCTTGCCCACGATCAATGACACCAGGACCATCATTGTGACCCACCCGATGCTGGTGAAGGCCACGCCGGCGTTGGCAAACGCAAAGAAGAACAACCCGAAGTCCACGAACAGCTTCAGCTGGTGCTCAAACTGCTCCAGCACGCTGTGTGCCCCGTGGTCGGTTGTGTGAGGGTGCGGCGCGGCGTCCGAAGCATGCGTGTGCGCCTCGTCGGTGGGTTCGCCGCCGCCGTGGTTGCCATGTGGCATGAACGGCACGATCGGGGCCAGCGCCAGGGCCGGCTCCACCCCACCCTTCGCCAAGCCAATCCACGAAAGCGTCCCGCCCACCAGGATGTACACGGGCCACCACCGGACGTGGAAACGGCGCAAGCCGTAGGCTGCCGCCATACCGGCGACAACGAGGAGTAGCCAGATGGGCTGCACCGGATGGAGCGCGTCCGGATAGAAAACGGCGATGATGACCAGTCCGATGGCGTCGTCCGCCACCGCCAGCAGCAGCAGAAAGTTGACGGCCGGATGCAGCGGCCCGAACACCACCCGCGCGACAAGCCACGCCAGCGCGATGTCGGTGGCCGTCGGGATGGCCCAACCTTTGGCGACGGCGCTGAAATCACTCGTGTCCCCGTAGAAGAACCACGCCATCAAGAAGTACAGCCCAACGGGGCCGAAAACGCCTCCGAGAGTTCCGGCCAGCGGATTGATTGCTCGCCGTACCGGGTTGAGCACTCCGCCGGGCAGCGTCGATTCCGTGATCTCCTTGGCCGCAATGCCAAAGAAAAGGCACATGAACATCCCATTGATGATGAAATGGAGGGTCAGTTCATGACCAAAGACCCCGGTGTGCCCGCCGAAGGGATTGAACTCCACCACCACCTCGTACCAGTGGTGGTCGACGTTGGCCACAATCAGGCCCAGCACGACACCGAGAATCAGCGGCACGGAAAACTCTTGAATAAAGTTGGTCACGCGCACGATGGGGCGCGCTTGAACGGCGACAGGGAAGTGCATTACGGAACCACGGGCGAGAGGGCTAGCGACAAATTTACCGGCGGCAATTTTACCATCAAATTCCTCTCGCACCGTGAGCGAACGTCCGCGTCGAGCCAGCGTGGCGTATGGGACGCCGCAAGTGGCGCGACGCACCTACGCTCAAACCCGTATCAGGTTGACAACGCTGGCCGCCCCGCACAGAATTGCGGCACCCTGATCCGACGAGCCGTCCGGCTTTTTGGCGCTCTCCCATGCGAGGTGCATTGTGGCAGATTTGAACGACGCTGATATCCAGGCGCTGGCCAAAGCCTCGGATATACCCATTCCGGCCGATTTGGCGCCCGAGGTGCGCGAATCGTTGAACGGCTTGCTGGAAGCCCTGGCATCCATCACCGAGCCCGACGTCGCCAACATCGAGCCGCTGCCGATCATCGTGTCGGCCACGGCGCGCAAACAGGAGGGGCCATAATGACAGACGCAAACCTTTGCTACCTCTCCGCCACCGAGCTGGGGCAGCGCATTGCGGCCGGCGAGGTTTCGTCGCTGGATGCCACCGAGGCCTACCTGGAACGCATCGCCAGCCTGGACGGCAACTACGCCTCATTCATCACAGTGACCGCGGATCGGGCTCGCGAAGACGCCCGCCGTGCTGACGCCGAGATCGCGGCCGGCAACCGCCGCGGACCGCTCCACGGCGTCCCGGTCGCCGTCAAGGACCAGTTCGACACCGCCGGCATCATCACCACCAACGGCTCCACCATCCTCGCGGAGAACGTGCCTGGTGAGGATGCCACCATAATGACCCGGCTGAAAGCTGCGGGTACGGTTCTGCTGGGCAAGCTCAACATGAGCGAGTACGCCAGCGGCGACGCCTTTCGCCACCCTTATGGTCGTCCCCGCAACCCGTGGGATACCGGTCGCAATCCCGGCACCTCCAGCAGCGGTTCGGGCGCGGCCACGGCCGCGTTCCTGTGCGCCACTTCACTGGGCGAGGACACCGGCGGCAGCATCCGGGGACCCGCGGCGTTCTGTGGCCTGGTGGGCATCCGACCCACCTTCGGCCTGGTCAGCCGGCACGGCGTGTTCGGGGCCAGTTGGTCCATGGACACGGCGGGCCCGATCTCGCGTACCGTCACCGATTGCGCCAACACTCTCGAGGCCATCGCCGGCCACGATCCCAAGGATTCGCAGACCTGGGACGTCACGGTCCCAAATTACTCCGCCGCGCTGGACGGCGACATCAATGGACTGAAGGTCGGTCTGGTGTCCGAACGGGTCCATACCGACGCCAACGACCCCGAGGTTCGCGACGCGATGATCGCGGCCGCCGGCGTGCTGGCGGGATTGGGCGCGGACGTCACTGAGGTCTCGATACCCCTGATTGTCCATTCCTCGGAAATATCCTACGGGATCATCAGCAACGACGCGGCCATGCTGAACTGGGACATCATCTCCACCGACCGCCTGCGGGAGCTGGACCACAACAACCAAGTGCGCCTGCTCATGGGCGCCATCCTTCCGGCCAAGGCCTACCAGAAATCCGCCAGGCTACGCGATGTGCTTCGTCGCCAGATACTGACCGCGCTGGATGACGTGGACGTACTACTCATGCCGGCCTCGTCAGTTCCCGCCACGCTGATACCTGAAACCACCGGCCTGGGCACCAAGGCGGATGTCATCGCCGGCTTCAAGGGCCGACGCGGGTTCACAGCGCCATTCAATCTGGCGAACCTGCCGGCGCTGTCCATCAACTGCGGGTTCACGGCATCCGGCCTGCCCATCGGGCTGCAAATGGCCGGCAAGGCCTTCGACGAGACCACGTTGTTCCGCGCCGCCTACGCCTACGAGCAGGCGACGGACTGGGGAGAGCGCCGGCCGCCCGGCGTATAATCGAAAAATCCCCTTTGAGTTGTTGTTCCGATGCTCGTTAGAGATCACACTCAGACCGCGCAGGAATTCTTGGCTGCCTCCGACCGCGAGTTCGCGGTTGGAGAAACCTTGCAAGCCTCGGAGAAACTCTGGGGCGCGGCGGCCCACGCAATAATGGCGGTGGCCCAGCAACGGGAACTGGAACACGGCACCCATCGTGCGTTGATAAATGCCGGGCGGCAAATCGCCGACGAAACCGACAACGACCAACTGCGTTTGGGAATACTCGCTGCGCAGCACTTCCACTCGAATTTCTACAACGGCACGATGGAGGACGAAGACATCGAGTACGACCGACCGTTGGTTCATCGCTTCGTTACCCTGATGCTGACCCTCGTGGAATAAGTGAGGTTTCCCCCATGCCCAGCCCCAACGAACTTACCGCGGCGCAGGCGGCGCGCGCCATCGCCCGCCGCGAACTCACTGCCGTCGAACTCGCGGAGGCGTGTCTCAATCGCATTGAGGCGTTGGACGCGCGTCTGCTGGCTTGGGTATACGTCGATCGCGAAACGGTGCTCGCCGACGCCCGTCTGGCCGACGCCGCCGTCGCGGAACAGCGGCCGCTGGGCCCGCTGCACGGCGTTCCCATAGGGGTCAAGGACATCTATTACACCGCAGGCATCCCGACCAGGGCGGGCAGCGAGGTCTACAAGGATTTCGTGCCCGACTTCGATGCCACGTCGCTCACGCTGCTCAAGAAGGCCGGAGGGGTCATGTTGGGCAAAGCCGTGACCACCGAGTTCGCGTGCCTGGATCCTTCTCCTACCTACAATCCCTGGAACCCCGCTCACACGCCAGGCGGCAGCAGCAGCGGATCCGCGGTGGCAGTCGCCTCCCGCATGTGTCCGGCCGCTTTGGGCTCGCAGACGGTGGGCTCGGTTCTGCGCCCGGCCGCGTACAACGGCGTGGTGGGTTTCAAGCCAACCTTCGGCCGCGTCAGCCGGCATGGGGTGGTGCCGGTGAGCTGGAACCTGGACACCGTCGGCTGGCTGGTGCGTACCGTGGAAGACGCCGCGCTACTGCTGCAGGTAATGGCCGGCCCGGATGTGGCCGATCCCGTATCCTCCAGGGAACCGGTGGGCAACTATCTGTCCGCCATCGTTGAGCCGCCGGCTCCGCGCATCGGGCTGTTGCGCCGCTACTTTTACGAGGGTGCGGATACCGAAAGCCGCCGGCACCTGGACGCGGTGGCCGAACAGCTGGCGGAGGCCGGAGCGGAGATCGAGGAGATACCACTGGCGGAGAGCATCGAATCGGCTTTCGCGGACCAGCGGCTGATCATGTCGGTGGAGGCGGCGGCCTTCCACGAGCCGATGTACCGGAGACAGGCCGAGGACTACCAGCCCAAGCTGCGGACCATGTTGGCCGAAGGCCTGGAAGTGGACGGGATTGACTATTCCCGCGCCCTGGAACGCCGGCGGCAATTCACCACGGATATGGAGGAGGCAGCCCGGCGCTGCGACGTGCTGCTCACGCCGGCCGCGCCATCGCCTCCGCAGGCTGACCGCACCAACACGGGAGACCCAGCATTCCAGGGCCCGTGGACCTCGTGCGGCTTCCCGGCCATCGCACTGCCGTCGGGGTTGGCCGAATCGGGAGTGCCATTGGGCGTCCAACTGGTGGCGTCTCCTTTTGCGGAAGCGCGGCTCTTGTCCGCCGCCGCATGGTGCGAGGGAGCGCTGGGGGTATCGCTGAACCCGCCGCTGTAAGTGCGGCTGAAAGAGTGCCAGAGCGACCGGTATCGCGCACACCGGGCTGGCGACACCGTTGACACGGCGCAGTCGCCTGCCGATAATCAAACCCAATATGCAATTTGACGTTCGACTATTCGCCCTCTACCGGGAGCGGGCCGGGTCCGCGGTGGTAACCGTGGATGTGCCGCAGGACGCCACAGTGGGTGTGCTCACGGACGCGGTGCGGGCCATGCACCCGCGCCTGGCTCCGCCCGAGGTCCGTATCGTGGTGGCGGTGAACGCCGAATACGCGGACGATGACCAAGCCCTGAACCCTGGCGACGAGGTTTGCCTGATCCCCCCGGTTAGCGGAGGTCGCTGAGCCATGATTATCCTGACTGCTGAAACCCTGGATCCGGTGGCCGTAACCGACTCCGTGCGCAAGGACGGCAACGGCGCCGTCGTCACCTTCCTGGGTACCACCCGGGACAACTTTGGCGGCAAGACCGTCACTCGGCTGGAGTACGAAGCCTACGACGCGATGGCGATCAAAAAGCTTGAGGAAGTTCGGGAAAGCCTCTGCGCTGACTACGGCATTGAGGATATTGCGATAGCGCACCGCACCGGACGAGTGGATGTGGGCCAGATCAGCCTGGTGGTGGCCGTTGCGTCGCCGCACCGGATCAAGGCTTTCGAGGCCTGCCATGAGGCGGTGAACCGGATCAAGACCATCGTACCCATCTGGAAAAAAGAATGGTTCGCCGACGGTTCCCGTTGGGTGGCGTGCGAAGACCACGAGTTTGCGGACGAGGCCGAACACCGCCACGCCCATGCGGAGCGGCACGCCACGGCAGTCGGCGATTAGTTGCAGGGCAGCGGCTATCGCAGCCCGTCTATCAGGTGGACCAGCACCCGCTTCGACGCCAGGTCCACTTCCCTGATGACCTGGGAGACGGCAGGCAACAGGATTTCGTTGCCAGTGTCCGACACGACCACGTAGACGTCGTTGCTGCCGGTGACAAGGACTTCCTGCAAATTCCCCAAGTGTTCGCCTTCATCGGTGACCACGGCGAGGCCCACCAGTTGGTAGTGGTAAAACTCTCCGTCGGGCAGGTCAGGCGCGGGGTCTTCCGGGGCTATGAGCCACTGCCCCGCCATCTTCACCACCGCATCGGCGCTATCCAACCCTTCCAATCGTAGCAACGCATACCGGTCTGGAAGCGTCTGGTAGGACACTACTACCCAGGTTTCTTCCGCAACGGTGACCAGACTGCCGGCCTGAAACCGGGCTGGATTATCAGAATGGGGTTGGATCCTCAGGGTGCCGTCCAACCCGTGGGGCCTTATCACCCGGCCAACGACGATGGTCCCGTCCGCTGGCTCCGGAGCGATATCCGCGTTCGGTGTGCGCGGCGACGCCGACCTCGCAAAACCCCGGCGACGATGGCGGTTAGACAATCTCCAACACGGCTCGGGTGCCGTCTTTCACCGCGGCAACCCGCAGCAGTACGCGCATCGCCTGCGCTACCCTTCCCTGCCGGCCGATTACCTTACCCTTGTCTTCGGGGTCCACTTCAAGGCGGATAACTATCTGGTCGCCTTCGTCGGACTCGGTAACCCGGACGGCTTCCGGGTTAGACGTCAGCGACTGGGCGATGAACTCAATCAGCTCTTTCATCGGCGTCGACCTTGCTGGGGTGAACCTTGCTGAAAATGTCATTGCGTTCGAACATCTGTCGGACCGGATCAGAAGGCTGGGCGCCCTTGCGCAGCCAGTCAATGGCCCGGCTCTCGTCCAGTGTCACTGTCGGTGGGTCCGTCATCGGGTCGTAGTGGCCGATGCCGTCAATGTAAGCCCCATCCCGTGGGTTGCGCTTTTCGGTGACGACGATTCGGTAGTAAGGGCGGCCTTTTTTCCCTACGCGCCGTAGACGAATCCGTAGCATTAGCACTCCGTGTTGTTGAGCTGAATTACGTTTGAATCCAATTTATGGATTTGCGTCCGGTTTGTCAAACCAAGTTCCGTGCATCGTTACGGACGAAAATGCCGCTTTGACACTATATGCGCCGATGGCCAAGCCATCTTCGGCAATCCAATTGGATCGGGCTATTGGCGCCCGAATGGGCGATTAAAAAGAATATCGGACCCAGACTGGATTTCGGTTTGCCGCCTGATACTCCCAGAACCTCTGGGGCGACGGTAGACACTGGTCTGGGCCCGACTGACGGGCTAAAGCCGTTTGTGAAAAGCGATGACGCTAAGTGACGTTCACCCCGTCGTGTCCAGACTGGTGCCTACCATCGCCCCAGCATGTTAAACTGTGTTTCATTAGCCATCACCTCCTTTCTCAAAGTTCCGCACCAGCGGTTACCCTAATCTACAATCAGGTAAATGCCTTGTCAACCCATTCCGCGCGCGAATCTGGCCACGAATTAAGGGCGGATACGCCATTGCGCGCGGTCTTCATGGGGACGCCCCAGTTCGCCGTGCCAGCGTTGGACATCCTGGGGGCCATCCCAGCAGTTGAAGTAGTGGCGGCCTATACTCCGCCCGACCGGCGGCGGGGCCGGGGCCAGGTGATGGAGCCGTCACCGGTGAAAACACGGGCCCAGGAACTGCACATCCCGGTGCTCCAGCCGGCCACGCTGCGAAACTCCGCAGCGATTGGCGAGTTTTCCGAACTGAAGCCGGACATCGTCATCGTCGTCGCCTACGGCCGGCTGCTGCCCGCGGGAGTGTTGGAGTTGCCCCGATTCGGCTGCCTGAACCTGCATCCCTCGCTGTTGCCCCGCCATCGCGGCCCTTCCCCGGTGCCGGGCGCGCTCCTGAATGGCGACGACACAACCGGCGTCACATTGATGTTGCTGGACGAGGGGATGGATACCGGGCCGGTGATCGCGCAGCGCACTCGAAATATCTTCCCGAGCGACGATGCCGAATCGCTCACCAATGAGCTGTTCCGGGACGGGGCTGACCTGCTTGGCGTTGCGCTTCCCGGCTGGGTATCCGGCGACATGCCGGCCCGCCCGCAGGATGACGCGCTTGCCACCCACACGTCGAAGATGGAACGCGCGGATGGGCTGGCCGATTGGAGCCGGTCCGCTGAGTACCTGTGGCGGCAGCAGCGGGCCTTCAAACCGTGGCCCGGCCTGCACACCGCATGGGGCGGGAAGGAGATCAAGCTCCTGGAGGTTTCGCCTTTGCCGGGCGGCAGCGTCGAACCGGGGACGGTGGTTCGCACCGACACGGACCGGCTGGCCGTAGGAACGGGCGAAGGACTGCTCGCGGTCCATCGCCTGCAGTTGGAAGGGCGACGGCCCGCGGATGCGTCTGACTTCGTGCGGGGGTATCCTGATTTCGTCGGCGCACGGCTGGGATGACCGGCGCGGGCCTAGTTACAACGGGTCACCGGGGCACGCCCTGGTAGAATTTCTTGGCTCCGCATCTGGTGCATACGGCGATGGTGGCCGGCATCCCGTTTCTCATGGTGATGTACTCGACCTTCCGGGATGGGGTATTGGCCCGGCACAGAGTGCAGTGAATGATGGCCGGGTTGGAAGCTGCGCACACTGGTAATCTCCCAGGCTGAAATGTATCGGGTTGAAATCCTTGCCGTCGTCTGCCGGGCGCTTCGTGATGGATTCGAAGCGGTCGCGGCAATCAAACTCTGTCTATCAAGCTGTGTAATGAATGATGTATGGTCGGGGATTGAACTGTGGTTTCTGTTGCCTCCTCGCGAGTATCGAACGCTTCATTGCCGCTCATAATTATTACGACGTGTCGAGTCGGGCGGTTTGCCAAGCTACGTCGCCGAATCGGGTGCAAACGCGGCCGGGCGATGTCGTGCATGTCATAAGAAGCGCGCTGGTCGCTGGCGCACCCGGTCTGCCGGCCCCCCTTATGTCGCGCCGGCTGGTGTAGAATCGGGGCAAAACCGTCGGCGGGCGCCGGCGGAACCAAATGGAGGAAGCAATGGCGTTCGCAGGAGTACCCACCGAAGCCGAGGTGCTGGCCTGGTATCGGGATGAGAACAACTGGGGCCGATGGGGCCAACAGGATCAGCTGGGCGCGCTGAACCTGATCACCACGGCGAAACGGACCCAGGCGGCGGCCCTGGTACAGACGGGGGAAACGGTGAGCTGCGCCCGTCCCATCACCACCGACATGACTCCGGACATCACCCACCAGGTACAGCGGTTCATGGTGGACAGCGGCGAGGCCAGGGACACCGATCCGCTCGAACGCCGCAACTCCCGTCGGGGCGCCGCCGAGTTCATCGGCATGGTCTTCCACGGACAGACCATCACGCACATTGACGCTCTGTCCCACTACTCCTACGACGGCCTGATGTACAACGGCGTGCCGGCCGGGGTGGTCACGTCTCGCGAAGGGGCCCAGAGCCATGCCATCGACCTCACTGCCCAAGGGCTGGTGAGCCGGGGCGTGCTGCTGGACATCGCCAAGGTGCGCGGCGTCGACTGGCTGCCGCCGGACGCGCCAGTCATGCCGGAGGACCTGGACGCGGCCGAGCGCGACCACGGCGTCACGGTCCAGGAAGGAGACATCCTGTTGGTAAGGACCGGTAACTACCGCCGCCGTTTGGTGGGTGGACCCGTGCCGGGAACGGAGCCCAGCGTTGCCTGCCACGTCGCGTGCGCTCCCTGGTTCAAGGAACGCGGCATCGCCATGCTGGGAACCGACACGTCCAACGATATCCGTCCTAACCAGTACGAAAATATTGTGTCGCCGCTGCACATTTCCTGCCTGGTGTACCTGGGGGTCTGGCTGATCGACAACGCCAACCTGGAGGATGTCGCCGAAGTGGCGGCGCGGCATGGCCGGTACGAATTCATGCTATCCATCGGGGCTTTGCGGCTGCGGAATGTGACGGGCAGCCCGGTGAACCCGATAGCGATTTTCTAGGCGGCCGGGTTCACAGTCTCGCGGCTTGGGTCACTTGCCTGGTGTTGACCGCCGCTGCCTCCCTGGCGTATTGCGCGGCGACCGATATGGTGTTTGGTTTCTACTACTGGGTCTGGCAGGCGGTTGGGGGTTGACGGTGTCTCTCGACGACACGTGAAAGCCGGCTCAAAGGTCCCAGGGTTATTGGATTGTCGCCGTCGGGAACGAGAGGGCGCAGCGGTAACGAGGCGAGGTCGCCGCTTCCGGCGAGTGGCGGTGCTATGGCGACGAGATTGCCACGCTACGCTCGCAATGACCGGGGTGGGCGCTTGCAATGACCTTCACGCTTCGGTGCATGATGTTCCGGGGAACCGAATGACCCGGCGACGGCACGAGACAGCGTTGACCGCCGGCAGACCTTGTGTTAAGATTTTCCCGCCAAACCTATAGGGTTCGGCGATTGTTGCAGATTTCTACAGGTTTTAGTGGCTACAAGTACAGAAAACCCGCCGCGCTGGATGTCTCTGGGCGAAGTGTGCCGGGCCCTGGAGATCAACGAGGCCACCCTCCGGCAGTGGGCGGATCGTGGGCGTTTGCCCGTGTATCGCACTCCTGGCGGGCACCGGCGTTTCCTGCGCGAGGACGTTGACGCGCTGATCGGCCGGAATCAAGTGGCTGAGGCCGATCCGGAAGATCTCGCTCTGGAACGCATTCGCCGCAAGCTGAGCCAGGCGGACGTATCCGCACAGCCCTGGATGGAGAGCTTCCAGGAGGAAGGGCGGGACCGCATGCGCCTGTTCGGGCGGAGGCTGCTTTCCCTGCTGCTGCACAACGATCTGGACGGACGCAGCGGACGCAAGGGCGAAACGATGTCCGAGACACACATGCTGGGCCACGAATACGGGTCTGAGATGGCAATGCGCGGCGTGCCGCTGAACGACAGCGTGCAGGCCTTTCTCTTTTTCCGGCAGGCCGTGGTGGAAGCGGTGCAACCGGACCGTCTCCGGCAGGTGGTTGAAATTTCGGACGGCGTGCTGGTCGGGCTGGTGGATGCCTACAGCGCCCGGCCGGACACTACAAAAGACAACACTGGCGCGGGATTGCCAACGTAAATGAACCGCGAACGTAAACGAACCGCGTGGGATGGTGCGTGAAATGACTACGGAATCGATGGACATCACCGACCGCAAGTTGCTCAACGTAATTCAGAGCAATTTCCCCATGGTCGAGGAACCGTACCGGGTCGTCGCCGACGATCTGGGTATCGGCGAAAGTGAACTGCTGGAGCGGCTGACCGAGTTGAAACGGCAGAATGTAGTCCGGCAGGTCAGCGCGATCTTCGATACGCGCCGCCTGGGTTACAAGACCACGCTGGTTGCGTTCGCCTACGGCGACGACGATCTGCATCCCGGCGCCATCTACATCAACCGGCATCCCGGCGTGAGCCACAACTACGCCCGGGAAGGCTCGTACTACAACCTGTGGTTCACGCTGGCGGTGCCTCCCGATGGCGATCTGGAAGTCACGGTGAAGTGGATGGCGGAAAAGACCAACGCCATCGAGTTCCGCATCATGCCCACCATCCGGTTCTTCAAGATCGGCGTGAACTTCGACATGGTCAAGCGCCGCAGTGACGCCTATAACTACAATCCCGACTCCGGGCAGCCCAACGGCGCAGCCAACGGGCAGTCGCGCACGCCGGCCAGCGACTGGAACCAGGCGCAGGAGATCACCGAGTGGGACCGGCAGGTGATCCGGGAGGCCCAGGAAGACCTGCCGCTGGTATCCCGCCCGTTCGACGACATGGCACAACGACTGGGCCTGACGGTCCCGGAATTGTTCGCGCAGTTGAGCGAGTACCAGGAGCGCAAGCTGATGCGGCGGTTCAGCGCGGTTTTGTACCACCGCCGTTCCGGTTTCCGGGCCAACGCGATGATCGTCTGGAAGGTTCCGCCGGAACGCTCCGAAGAGGTTGGGATGATCATGGCGGAGAATGCGGCGGTGACCCACTGCTACGAACGGCCCACGTTCCCCGATTGGCAGTACAGCCATTTCACCATGGTGCACGCCCCCACCCGGGACGAGTGCGAGGAGATTGGCCGGAACATCGCCCAGGCCACGGGTATCACCGAGAACCTGCTGCTGTACAGCACCCGCGAGTACAAGAAGACCCGCGTGCGCTACTTCGTTGAGGACTACGAACGGTTCTGGGACACGGCCGAAGAAGCCGAAGCCTTGGCGGAGGCGCTGGTCTAGCGGCGAACGCGGGTCTAAAGAAATCCGAGCCTGGCTCGCAATGACTGTGGAAACAAATGCCTGAGTACTACCCCGTATACCTCAACCTGACCGGCAAGCGCTGCGTGATATTGGGCGGCGGAACCATCGCCCAGGGCAAACTGGCAGCCCTGCGCGATGCCGGGGCCGACATCAAGCTAATCAGCCCGCAGTGCACCGACGGCATCAAGCGGGCCGCTCAGCGCGGACACATCACGTTGGTCCAGCGGGCGTACCGGCCGGGGGATCTGGACGGCGCCTTCATCGCGGTGGCGGCCACCAACGTCTGGCACGTGAACCGGCAGATCTACGAGGAAGCGGAAGCGCGCGGCGTTCTGCTCAACGTGGTGGACGACCCTGACCAGTGCACGTTCATCGCCCCTTCGATTGTCAGGCGGGACCCGATCACGCTGGCGATTTCCACGGGAGGAGCAAGCCCGGCCCTAGCCCGCAAGATGCGGGAAACCCTTTCCGAAGACAAGGTACTGCAGTGGGCCGAGTTGGCGGATGTGCTCGCCCGGGCGCGCAAGGTCATCAAGGAGCAGCGAACCGTTATCGACCCCACTCGGTGGCAGTGCGTCATCACCGCAGACCTGCTGGCGATGACCCGCAACGGGAAGGATGACGAAGCGGTGGAACGGGTGCTGGCACAATTGCTGGACGCCGATCTTCCCGAAATGTGCCCCGACCTGACGGCCTGCAAAGCCGGCGGGTGCGTCAAACGGGCCGCGCAGCGAGCAGCGGAGGCCGTGAGTTGAGTCTCCTGGTGCTGGGCCTAGACCACCGGACGGCGCCGGTGGAGCTGCGCGAGCGACTCAGCGTGGAGCGGGATCAGCTCCCCGACGCGCTGGCACAGCTCGCGGAATACGTTCCACAGTCGGTTATCGTTTCCACCTGCAACCGGACTGAGGTATACACCTACGACCCGGACGACATTGGGTTGGTGGGCCGAGTCGGCGACTTCCTGATCGGCTATTCGGGGGTGCCGGGCCCGGAGCTGGAGCGGCACATCTACCAGCTATGGGAAGCGGACTGCGTCTCCCATCTGTTCCGCGTGGCCAGCGGCCTGGAATCGATGATCGTGGGAGAACGACAGATCCTGGGCCAGGTGCGGGCGGCGTTCAGCGTGGCCAGCCAGGGCGGTTACATCAAGAGCCCCTTGACGCGGGTATTCCACGATGCCCTGCGCGCCGGCCGACGGGTACATCGGGAGACCAACATCGGGCGGCATTCGAGATCGGTGAGTCGCGCGGCGGTGCAGTTGGCCCGTGGCTTGTTCGACCGTCTCGACGACCGTCGCGCGCTGGTGATCGGAGCCGGCGACGCGGGGCGCATGGTGGCGCGGGCGCTAACCGACGCCGGCGTCCAGCAAATTGCCGTGGTCAACCGCACGCACTGGCGCGCCCAGGACCTGGCGCGGGAACTGGGGGGCGTGGCGACGCCTTTCGAAAATTTGGGCCGCGCGCTGGCGGACGCCGACCTGGTCATCAGCAGCACCGGGTCGCCCGGGTACGTGGTGGATGAAGCGATGGTCGCGGAGGCCCTCACGTTGCGCCGCAGCGACGAGCCGATGATGCTGATCGACATCGCAGTTCCCCGCGACATCGAGCCGTCGGTGGGCGATCTGGATCGGGCGCGGCTGTTCGACATCGACGCGTTGGCGCAGGTGGCCGAGGTTTCGCTGGACGACCTGGCGGGCGAAGTGCAGAACGCGGGCACGCTGGTTGACGCGGAACTTGCCCGATTTTCGGAGTGGTGGCACTCCTCGGATACCATGGAACTGGTGGTCGGCGTGCGTCAGCGGGCGGACGCGATGCGCCGTCAAGAGGTGGCCCGAACCCTCCAGATAATGGGCGAAGACAAGGAAGGCGAACTGGCGGAACGGCTACACGCCATGACCAACGCGCTGGTCAAGAAGCTGCTGCACCAGCCCACGGTGGAACTGCGCTCCGGGGACAACACCACGGACTACCGCGTGGCGCGTCGGCTGTTCGGGTACGACGACGATCGGCGCAGCCGGCGCTGACGTACTGAACTCGGCTCATGGCTGGCGCCACCATACGGGTCGGCACCCGGGGCAGTCGGTTGGCGCTGATCCAGACCGAGCTGACGCTCGCGATCCTGCGTGAAGCCCATCCCGACGTACTTTTTGAAGTCGTAACGGTAACCACGCAGGGCGATGCCAACCAGACCGCTCCGCTGGCCGGCATGGGTCTGGGGGTATTCGTCAAGGAGATCGAGCGCCTACTGGAGATCGGCGAGATCGACATGGCGGTACACAGCCTGAAGGACATGCCGACCGTCCTGCCCGAGGGCATGGCGCTCGGAGCCATATTGGAGCGGGCCGACCCACGGGATGCGCTGGTTTCCCATCTCGGCAAGACCCTGGACGAATTCCCCGCCGGCGCGAAGATCGGCACCAGCAGTCCGAGGCGGCAGGCGCAGATCGCGGAACGGCGCCCGGACCTGGAAATCGTGCCCATCAGGGGCAACGTGGATACGCGGCTCCGGAAGGCAACGGGCGAAGAATGCGACGGTACCGTGATAGCCGTCGCCGGCCTGGACCGCATGGGACTGGCCGACGTAATCACGGAGTACCTCTCGCCCGAGGAATTCGTGCCTCCGCCGGGCCAGGGCGCAATGGCGGTGGAAATCCGAGCGGACGACAAGCGTACCGCCAAGCTGGTTGCGTCGGCCGACCACGCGCCGACGACGGCCGCGGTAAGCGCGGAACGATCCTTCCTCGAGGCGCTGGGCGGCGGTTGTCAGGTCCCGGTGGGCGCGTACGCGGAGTATTACGACAGCGACGCTTTGCGGTTGACGGTGTTCATGGCAACGCCTGACGGTTCGGCGACATACCGCGCCACCGTGACCGGCGCGTCTGCGGACCCGGCGCGCCTGGCGGCGCAGGGATGGGAAAAGCTGCGCGAACGGGGGGCGGCGGGGTTGCTGACCGAGTAAGCCAAGTAAGAGGGCCAAAGCGTCGCAAGGTCCCAATCAATGGAGGCAGACCTCGTGGTCAACAATAACCAAAGGATAGGATCAAAATCGAACGCGCACGTTGGGCGTGCTTTTGAACGTCTTGCCCATCGATATTTCAACGATATGCGGGTCGGTCTTGACTTTCGTTACAACGTGCCGATTGGTTTGAGCAGCAAAAAGGACCACGAATTTGATCCAGGGTCAGATCGCCCTGCCATCCTGGTTGAGTGCAAGTCTCATAAGTGGACCACAGGTCAAAATATGCCGAGCGCAAAAATCTCCGTTTGGAACGAAGCAATGTACTATTTCTTCTTGGCTCCAAACAAATACCGCAAGATTCTGTTCGTGTTGCGAGATTTCAGCGAAAAGCATGGTGAGAGTTTGGCAGAGTACTACGTGAGAAATCACGGCCATCTAATACCGGACGATGTAGAAATCTTGGAATATGACGAAAGAAAAGCCTCAGCAATCAAGGTACATCCGAAGCCTTGACCGGCCCACCTTGCACCACTAGCATCAATCCCAACCATGAATGACGGCAGGGAGGTCGGAATATGTCCATCTCGTTGGAAGTACAGGACAAGGCAAAGGCGATCATCCTGGCGGGCCTTCGCGCTCAGCCCCACGGCTCGGTGCGATTCTGTGACATTCACGCCACAATAAGGTTGGACGCAGATGACGAAGAGTTCCTCGATATATCCGTCATCTATGACGGCCCTCGCGCGGATCTGAACTTCCGCCTTCTCATCTCGCTGCATGACGAGATAGAGCCACAGTTGCGCGAAATGGGCATACGGCACGTTCCCTCAGTCGGCTATATCGACAAGGCGGAATGCGGCCAACCGCTTGCCAAGACTTCAGCGACACGCCCATAAAACAGGCCAAACCAATGCGCTGGCAAGACCTCATTGCAACCAGCCGACTATTGACCACCACGCCATACGCCAATACGCAACCGCTGCAAGACTCGCTGCGCCGAGCAATTAGTACCGCGTACTACGCCATGTTTCACCCATTGGCCAGCAGCAACGCGGATTGCTTGGTGGGTACGCCTCACGACCCATTGACTGAACACGCCTGGTCCCGTATCTATCGGGGATTGAACCACCAAGCGGCCAAGCGAAACCTGCTGCAAGACCGGGGGTTGTTCTCTCCGGGAATCAGGCAGTTCGCGGACACGTTCGCGCAACTTCAGGACCAGCGACACCCGGCGGACTACGATCCGAACAAATCCTTCACGCTATTTGAAACCCTGGCCCTGATAGACTTGGCCGAAGCGGCCATCCAAGGTTTCATGCAAACTGACGCCGACGAGCGCAATATGGTGACCATCCAGTCCCTCATCGGCAGGCGAGCGAACTAACCGGACGCTTTACGGACAATCAGGTCAAAGAATTGACGGCTGCGCGATGAAAACTGGAAAGGTCTACTTGGTCGGGGCTGGGCCCGGCGACCCGGGATTGCTCACCGTCAAGGGAGCCCAGGCGTTGGCCGCCGCTCAGGTGGTGGTGTATGACCGGCTGCTTGATCCGTCCCTGGTGGCGTTGGCGCCGACGTCGGCGGAGCGCGTGTTTGTGGGCAAGGAACGGGGCCGGCAGGCGTTGACCCAGGCGGGGATCAACGAGTTGCTCGTCGCGGAGGGGTCGGCCGGCAAGACGGTGGTGCGACTCAAGGGTGGCGACCCATTCGTCTTCGGCAGGGGAGGCGAAGAGGCGATGGCACTGGGCGAGGCCGGCGTCCCGTTTGAAATCGTGCCGGGAGTCACGTCGGCGGTGGCCGCTGCCGCATACGCCGGCATTCCGGTCACACATCGAGGGGTGTCCACCGCGGTTACGATCGTCACGGGCAGCGAAGACCCGAGCAAAGGCGAAACCACCACCGATTGGACGGCCCTGGCTAAAACCGGTGGCACGCTGGTGACATTGATGGGCTGGGCAGCGCTCCCTGGAATCGCGGCCACGCTCCAGGCCAACGGCATGGCCGGCGACACTCCCGCAGCCCTGGTGCAGTGGGGAACCTGGAGCCGACAGCGGACGGTCACGGGGACAATCGCCGACATCGCGGAGCGAGGCAAGGCGGCGGGTCTCGGCGCGCCGGTGATCGCTATCATCGGGGAGGTGGCCCGGCTGCGGGAGGACATCGCCTGGTTCGACCGGAGGCCACTATGGGGCAAGCGGGTGCTGGTGACGCGCTCCCGGACGCAGGCATCACGGATGATCGAGCTGCTGACCGAATTGGGGGCGGAACCCATCGAATTGCCGTCCATAGAGATTGGGCCCCTGGATGATTACGGAGACCTCGACGATGCTCTGAAAGAAACGGCCCACGTTCCCGGGCGATGGGTGATATTCACCAGTGTCAATTCAGTGGAGTACGTTTGGGAACGGTTGCGGGCATTGGGGAAGGATGCCCGGTACTTTGCCGGCGCGACAGTGGGCGCCATCGGGCCGGCGACGGCGCGGGCGCTGCGGGAACGGGGTATCGAGCCTGACTTCATTCCGAGGCGCTCGGTGTCGGAGGAGGTAATTGCCGAACTGTCGGAGATTGACTGGACCGGACGCCTGGCGTTGCTGCCGGGCTCAGCCATCGGGAGGGATGCGCTGGCCGCCGGGCTGACCGCGCTGGCCGCCGATGTGCGGCGGGTTCCCGCCTATCGCAACGTGCGTCCGGAGGGCATCGCAGAGCGGGCGCGAACCGCATTTGAGCGGGGCATCGATGTGGTAACCTTCACGAGTTCGTCAACGGTGCGGAACCTGTTCGACATTCTCGGTGTGGATCGCCATTTGCTGCAAGGAAGCGCAGTCGCGTGCATCGGGCCGATCACGGCAGCGACGGCCGTAGAATTGGGACTGACCGTTGACATCATGGCTGCGGAACACAACGTGGAAGGGCTGGCCGACGCGTTGGTCGCTCATTTCTCCGGCGGCCAGAACGCTGTCGCCACTCGTTAAGTGTCGTCACCCGATAAGTGTGAGGAGGGACATCATGCTGAAGCACCCGGATTTGCGCCTGCGCCGACTGCGGGAGAAAGCGCCGGTGCGCGACATGGTGCGGGAGACCCGCATCAACGCCGCCAACTTCATCTACCCGATGTTCGTCACCCACGGCGAGAACATCAGGGACGAGATTGAGCCCATGCCCGGGTGTTATCACACCTCCATTGACCGCCTGGGAGAAGAGATCGACGAGGTGGTCGAACTGGGGATTCCATCAGTGCTGCTGTTTGGCCTGCCGCCCGAAAAGGACGGCGTGGGCAGTGGCGCTTACGATCCCGAGGGGATAATCCAGGAGGCGACGCGCACCATCAAGGAACGCGCGCCGGGACTGATGGTCATTGGCGACGTGTGCCTGTGCGAGTACACCGACCACGGGCACTGCGGCGTCATCGACGGTGACCGGATCGACAACGACGCCACGCTGGAACTGCTGGCGCGGTCCGCGTTGACGCAAGTGCAAGCCGGCGCCGACATGGTCGCCCCTTCTTCCATGATGGACGGGCAGGTGCGGGCGATACGGGAGACGCTGGACGCCCACGGCTACGACGACACGCCGATCATGGGCTATGCGGCCAAGTACGCTTCATCGTTTTATGGCCCCTTCCGCATCGCCGCCGATTCCACGCCGCAGTTCGGCGACCGGCGCAGCTACCAGATGGACCCGGCCAACCGCCGTATGGCCATGCGGGAGATTGAGTCGGACATCGCCGAGGGCGCTGACATCGTGATGGTCAAGCCGGCCATGGCGTACCTGGACGTTATCAAAGAGGCCCGGGAGCGGTACGACTACCCGCTGGCGGCGTACAACGTGAGCGGCGAGTACTCAATGGTGAAGGCGGCATCGCGGGCCGGCTGGATTGATGAAAAGCCGATCACGCTGGAACTGCTGACGGCAATGCGCCGTGCCGGCGCGGACATCATCATCTCCTATCACGCCAAGGAAGTTGCCCGCTGGCTGCGAGGTCAGGAGTAGGCTTGAGGTCGGAGGCGAGCCCTCGGGGACACCGGTCTCACGCATGCCTACTTTTGTCATCGCGAGGAGCGCAGCGACGTGGCGATCTCGTTGAATTGAGCGAGGATCCCTCCAGCGCCGAGATTGCCACGCTGCGCTCGCAATGACCAATTGTGCAAAGTGGGTGCGCGTGAGGGACATCGGTCAGTTGACACGATCCGTGATCCCTTTCAGAATAAATCACAAGAAAACACTGGATTACTCGGAGGTTCAAAATGACGCAAACCGCAGCCTATTCGGTGGACGCATTCATCGACGACGTTCGCGAGATTTTCGACTCCACGGAGGATGCGCTGGCCCAGGCTTCCGGCGTGGCGAAGCGCATGGAGCTCCTGTTGGCCACCCCCGGCTGGCTGGAGGAGCGGCTGGAACTCCCCGACGAGGGTGGGTACGGACGCTATGATCTCCACCTGGATGAAGACTACGGTCACCCGGGCGGCGGGTTCTGGCTGATGGCTTCGGTGCAGAAGCCCGAACAGGACAACCTGCCCCATGACCACGGCGCAGCCTGGGTGGTGTACGGCGTGTACGACGGCGCCATCAAGCAGACCAAGTTTCGCTGGTTCTATCCCGGCGAGGGAGTCGACTCCGTGCAGATCCAGGAGACCGGCGACTTCGTTCAGGGGGATGGCAAAGTAGCCTTCTTCCTGCCCGGGGAGATCCACAACACTTTGAACGTGACCGAAGGTCGGACCGATGGTCGCGCTGTGGTAGTGCGCCTGGAATCCCAGAAGCTGGACCGCGTAACCCGTTATCAGTACAACCCTGGCGAGGGCACCATGGTGGTGATGGACCGCTAGGGTCGTTTCACCGGTTGCTCCTGGCAACCGGGATCCACGGGAAAGCGGCTCTCCAGGAGGGCCGCTTTGCGTTTAACCGGCCGGCAAAGTATCTCCTCATCAGTCTGGGGCATTTCCAACCTTGTGCCGCTCGGAGATTGCCGGCATACCCCGTTGCCCGTTGCACAGACGACGCCCCGGGCGCCGGGCGATGCAACGGGTCCCGCGGTTGGCGGTATGGCATTTCACCATAGCGCGCTGTACGATGGGCAATGCCGGAACTCGGACGCTAACGCCGGCTGAGCGTCAGCGTCACGAGCGGTCGAATTACAACCGAGGAGACATCCAGAATGGAGCAAGGCAGGTCCCAGCAGCTTTTCGAGCAGGCGCAGCGAGTGATCCCCGGCGGGGTGAACAGCCCGGTGCGGTCGTTCCGGGCGGTGGAGGGCACGCCGCCCTTCATTGCGCGGGGCGCGGGCGCCCATGTTTGGGACGTGGACGGCAACGAGTACATCGACTACCTGGGATCCTGGGGGCCGCTGGCGCTGGGTCACGCGCACCCCGCCGTGGTGGAAGCGGTGCAGCGGGCGGCGGCGGACGGCACCTCCTTCGGGGCTCCGGTGGAACAGGAAGTCGAGCTGGCCGAGATGATCTGCGCGGCCCTGCCTTCAGTGGAACTGGTGCGACTGGTCAACTCCGGCACGGAAGCCTGCATGACCGCGTTGCGCCTGGCGCGGGCGTACACGGGTCGTTCGAAGATCGTCAAGTTTGCCGGCAACTACCACGGACACGCTGACGGGCTCCTGGTGGCGGCCGGTTCCGGCGCGCTGACCCACGGCATTCCCACCAGCGCCGGCGTACCCGAATCCTACGCGGCGGAAACGCTCATTGCGACGTTCAACGACATCGCCTCCGTGGAAGGCCTGTTCGAGGCGTGGCCGGAAGACATCGCCGCCGTCATCGTGGAACCGATTGCCGGCAACATGGGCGTGGTGCCGCCGGCCGACGGGTTCCTCGAAGGGCTCCGGCAGGTTACCGAGACCAGGGGCGCTCTGCTGATATTCGACGAGGTAATCACCGGATTTCGCGTCGCCTACGGCGGGGCGCAGACGTTATTCGGGATCACGCCGGACATCACAACGATGGGCAAGATCATCGGGGGCGGGCTCCCGGTGGGCGCCTACGGCGGCCGCAACGAGGTCATGCAGCAGGTGGCGCCGCTGGGGCCGATGTACCAGGCGGGCACATTGTCCGGCAATCCGCTGGCGGTGGCCGCCGGTGTCGCGACCCTCACCGAGCTACAGCGGCCCGGCGTGTACGAGCAGCTCGAGAGCACCGGGATACGACTGATCGACGGTGTCAACGCCGCCTTCGCTCGAGCGGAGGTGCCGTCCACTGTCAATCGGGTGGCATCGATGTTCACCGGGTTCTTCAATGCCGGGCCGGTGTCGGCGCTGGCCGAAGTGGAGCAGTCCGATACCGCGGCCTACGGGCGATATATGCACGCCCTGCTGGAGAGGGGCGTGTACATTGCGCCGTCTCAATTTGAAGCGGGCTTCGTGTCCATCGCCCACACCGACGCCGACATAGACCGAACGATTGTGGCCGTGGGCGACGCGCTGGCGGCGCTGGGATAGTTGACGGGCGTGTGGCATGGGTTATGTATACACGGGTCCTGACGCGTAGGTAGGGGCGAATGACCATTCGCCCCTACGAGTTTGCAAGATGGCGGCGACAAACCTGAAAGCACTGCTCAAGCGGCATTTCGGCTACGACGAATTCCGGCCCGGGCAGGAGACGATAATCAACACCGCCCTGGATGGGCGCAACAGCCTAGTCGTGATGCCCACCGGCGGCGGCAAGTCGCTCTGCTACCAGTTGCCGGCGCTGGCGACGGGCGGGTTGACCCTGGTGATCTCGCCCCTGATCGCGTTGATGAAGGACCAGGTGGATGGCCTGCGGTCCAATGGCATCGCCGCCGAATTCCTGAACAGCACCCTGGACAACCGGACTGCGGCCGAAGTGGAGCGCAGCGCCCAGGCGGGAGTGGTCAGGCTGCTTTACGCGGCGCCGGAACGGGTCAGCATGCCCGGGTTCAGGCGGTTTCTGGGTACACTGGACCTGCGGATGATCGCCATCGACGAGGCCCATTGCATCAGCGAGTGGGGGCACGATTTCCGGCCCGACTACCGCCAGCTGGCCGAGCTGCGCGAGCTGTTCCCGCAAACGCCGATAATGGCGCTGACGGCCACCGCCACCGAGCGGGTGCGGCGCGACATCGTGGCACAGCTGGGGCTGGACGGCTGCGCCGAGTTCGTGTCCGGTTTCGACCGGTCCAACCTGACCTACAACGTGAAGCCGGGAGCGGGTTCCTGGGAAACTCTCCTGGCGCTCCTGGACGAGCGAAAAGGCCAGTCGGCCATCGTCTACTGCTTCTCCCGCAAGGATACCGAGGAACTGGCAGCGCGGCTCACCAGCGACGGGCATCCGGCGGTGGCCTATCACGCCGGTTTGGCCGCCGACACGCGCCGCCGGACGCAGGAGCGCTTCATCGACGGCGAGGTCCCCATCGTGGCGGCCACCATCGCCTTCGGGATGGGCATCGACAAACCCGACATCCGGTTGGTGGTCCACCACGCGCTGCCCAAGTCCATCGAGGGCTATTACCAAGAGACCGGCAGGGCGGGCCGCGACGGGTTGCCCAGCGAATGCGTCCTGTTCTTCAACGAGGGAGACCGGGCCAAGCAGGAATACTTCATCCGGGGGATGACGGGAGAAGCCCGCGCCGTGGCGGACCGGCAACTGCAGCAGATGGTGGACTATTGCCGCCTGAACACCTGCCGGCGAGGTTACCTGCTAGGTTACTTCGGCGACGCAATGGCCGGTGGTTCCTGCGGCAACTGCGACGTGTGCCTGGCGGAAAGACAGTCGGTAGATGTCACGGTGGTCGCCCAGAAACTGCTGTCTGCGGTGATGCGTACCGGCGAGCGGTTTGGCGTCGCGCACGTATCCGACGTCTTGCTCGGCAGGAACATCAAGCGCATTCGTGAGCTGGAACACGACAAGCTCAGCGTGTTCGGCATAGTGGACGATTATGACCGCGACGGGTTGCGTCTCATCGCCGATGGGCTGGTGGAGCGAGGACTCATCGGACGGGCGGATGGTCAGTATCCAACGCTGGGGGTCACCACGGACGGCAGGGAGTGGCTGCGGAAACGCGGATCCCTGACACTGGACCTACGCGTCGATGAACCGCCACCCCAACGGGAAACATCCGGAGAACCTAACGCGGGGAAGGAACGTACCGCGGGGAAAACCAGAGGCGGCGCGAACACGCCTGATGCCGCATTGTTCGAGCAGTTGCGGGCGTTGCGCCGGAGCCTGGCTGATGCAGAAGGAGTGCCGGCCTTCGTGGTGTTCGGCGACATCACGCTGAATGGGCTGGCAGCAGCGAAACCGATCCATTCGCGAGATATGCTGGCCGTATCCGGCGTAGGGCCGACCAAGTTGGACAAGTATGGCGAGGCGTTTATGGCGGTGATAAGGGAATATGTGGGCAGTATGACACTGGCCGCAGGGGAAAACGCATCCGGTCGTCCCGTCAACGGTGGCGCGTCTGTAGCTTCAACCCGCCGACCGGCCGGCGACGCCAGCGTTCGAGAGTTGGGCGACACTCACCAGTTGACGCGGCGGTTGTTGCAACAGGGATTTACGGTTGCCGAAATCGTCGAGCAACGAGGATTGTCCCAGGGAACGGTGATGGCGCATATCGAGCGCATCGCACAAGGCGACACGACCGTCGATTTGAGCGCACTGCTCCCCTCGACGGAGCGTACGGAACGAATCGAGGAGGCGCTGCGAGCGACGGGCTACGAACGGCTGGCTCCGGCGAAGGAGCTGCTCGGAGCCGATTATTCCTACGATGAGATCCGGCTGGTCCGGCTGTCGCACCGTGAGGGTAAAACGTAGGGGCGAATGATCATTCGCCCCCACTTGCGGATCGCTATGTTGCCGGCGGTTTAGGCGCCGTAGCGGGCAGCGGCGTTGGGGTCGCTGTAATCCACGCTCTTGGTCGCCCAGAAGGTGGAGGCGATGTCGTCACAAGCGGCGACCAGGGCCTCGGCGTTCTCCATACTGACGGTCTGCTTGCACTGTCCGGCCAGCTTGAGGGCAGCATTGAACTTGCCGGCGACTTCGTTGGCGTCGGTGCCGGGCCAGGCGTAGTCGGCCCAGAGGATCCGCAACTCTTCCTTGCACTTCTCGGCGTGCTCTTCCTTGACGGTGACGTAGCGGGAGAAGGTGTTGGCGAAGCCCTGGCGTTCCGCGGCCGGGGCGCCGGGCTGCGGAGCCTCCAGGTTCTGCATGCGGAGGACCATCTTCTGCACGGTCTGGGCGGCGATCTTGGCGACCAGCGGGTCGTAGATTCCGCAGGGGATGTCGCAGTGGGCGTGGGCCGTGCGAGGCTTCAGGAATGCGATGGGATTGAACATCGTGAGCAGTCTCCTTGTGTTGGCACAAACGCGGGGCGAAATGCCGTTATGGACGGAATGATTTCGGCAAAAATGCTAGCGTACTTTGCCGATTGGCGCAAGGGCGATGGAAGCGCGACCGCGTATGCTATGCTTGCGCCATCATTACCCTATGGAGGGATTCCGCCATGCGCGCTGCCGTTTACAAGGGTGAGCAGGTTTTGCAGGTCGAGGAGCTTCCCGATCCTACTCCGGGACCCAACCAGGTGGTGATGCGGGTGAAATACTCCGCGATCTGCGGGACGGACGTGCACGCTTTCATGTATGACCTGGCCCAGCCGGGCGCGGTGATGGGCCACGAGTACACCGGGACCATCGTTGACATTGGGCCGGAGACAGGCCGCTGGCAGATGGGCGACCGAGTGGTCGGCGGCGGCGGACATCCCCCGCAGGGCGGCGGGTCGGCGACGCGCACCCACCCGCGGTTCAACTACCGCACGATGGGTTTCCAGCACAACACGCGGCCGCGCGGCTATGCCGAGTTCGTGCTGCTGGACGAATGGGAACCGACGCCGGTTCCGGACGACGTGACCGACGAGCAGGCCGCGCTGTGCGAGCCATGCGCGGTCACCGTCCACGCCGTGCGCCTGTCCGACATCAAATTGGGCGACGCCGTGCTGGTGCTGGGAGCGGGACCCATCGGCCTGCTGTGCATGCAAACGGCAAGGGCGGCCGGCGCGACCACGGTGATCGTGTCCGAGCCGGCGCCGGGTCGTGCGGAGGCCGCACGGCAACTGGGCGCGGACGCGGTGCTCAACCCGATGGACAACGATTTTGCCGAGCGGGTGGTGGCGTTGACCGGCGGTACGGGTCCACAGGTGGTGTTCGAGTGCGCCGCCGCGCCGTCGACGCTGGAGCAGGGGCTGGACCTGTGCGCTCGCGGCGGGCAGGTGGTGATGATCGCCATCGCCTGGGAGCCCACGCCGGTGGCGCCGCCCAACTGGATGGCGCGGGAAGTGCGGATGCAGTCGTCGTTCGGCACGCTGCCGGAGGACTGGCGGATCGCGCTGGAGCTGATGCGAACCGGGCGGGTGTCCGTGGAGCACATGCTGTCGGGCACCAACTTCGTGCCGCTGGATGGAATCCAGGGCGCGTTTGAGGCGCTGTGCCACCCGACCAACGAGCTACAGATGGTGGTGGAACCGTAAACGCAGTTCGGTTGCCGCTGCGTGGGGGCCAATCTATAATCGAGCGACGCATTTGATTGTTAATGGCGGGTATCAGGCCCGTTGAGGAGGCCGTTTTGACTATCACCACACGCAGCTCGCGAGCCCTGCTCAAGCACCGCAGCAGCGATATCACCGACGGGCCCGACCGGGCGCCGGCCCGCGCCATGCTGATGGCCATGGGCCTGACGTACGATGATATAGCGAAACCCTTCGTCGCCATCGCCAACCTGGCCAGCGATGTTACGCCCTGCAACGTCCACCTGGGCCGCATCGCCGCTGCCGTGAAGGACGGCATCCGCCAGGGCGAGGGCACCCCGTTCGAGTTCGGCACCATCACGGTCAGTGACGGCATCTCCATGGGCACCGAGGGGATGAAGGCCTCGCTGGTGAGCCGGGAAGTCATCGCCGACTCGATTGAAACGGTCACCTTCGGCGAGCGCATGGACGGCCTGGTCACCGTGGCCGGCTGCGACAAGAACATGCCGGGCTGCATGATGGCCATCGCCCGCCTGAACATCCCCAGCGTTTTCGTCTACGGCGGCAGCATCATGCCGGGCCAGTTCGAGGGTCGCGACGTCAACATCCAGGACGTGTTCGAGGCCGTGGGCGCATACGCCGCCGGTCGCATGACTCGGGAGCAGCTGACCGAGCTGGAATGCAACGCGTGTCCGGGCGAGGGTTCCTGCGCCGGCCTGTTCACCGCCAACACCATGTCCACCGCCATCGAGGTGATGGGGCTGTCCCTGCCGGGCGACGCCTCGCTGACCGCCATCAACCCCGAGAAGAACAACGAAGCCCGCCGCGCCGGACAGGCAGTGATGCGGATGCTGGAAGAAGGCATCCGGCCACGGGACATCCTGACCCGGCAGGCCTTCGAAAACGCCATCACCGTGGTGGTCGCCATGGGCGGTTCCACCAACGCCGTGCTGCACCTGATGGCCATCGCACGGGAGGCAGAAGTTGACCTGACTTTGGATGACTTCGACCGCATCGGGCGCAACACGCCATACATCGCCGACATGAAACCCGGCGGCCGGTACGTCATGGCCGACCTGAGCCGCTACGGCGGCGTCGCGCTGGTCGGCAAGCGCCTGCTGGACGCGGGCCTGCTGCACGGGGACGCCATGTCGGTCAACGGCAAGACGCTGGCGGAGAACATCAACGAGACGGCGATCATCGAAGACCAGCCGGTTATCTATTCGACGGACGCGCCGCGCAGTCCCACGGGGGGCCTCGCCATCTTGCGGGGCAACCTGGCTCCCGACGGAGCGGTGATCAAGGTTGCCGGACACCAGGAGCGCGTCTACGAGGGGCCGGCCCGGGTGTTTGAACAGGAGGAGCCGGCGTTCCAGGCGATACAGCGGGGCGAGATCAAGCCGGGCGACATCGTGGTGATCCGCTACGAAGGGCCCAAGGGCGGGCCGGGAATGCGCGAGATGCTGGCCGTCACCGGCGCGCTCATCGGGCAAGGGCTCGGCGACTCCGTTGCGTTGGTGACCGACGGACGGTTCTCCGGCGCGTCCCACGGGCCGATGGTGGGCCACGTTGCGCCGGAGGCAATGGTCGGCGGGCCCATCGGAATGCTGCGCGAGGGCGACATCATCAAGCTGGACATACCGAACCGCCGGCTCGACGCGCGCATCACCGAGGAAGAGATGGCCGACCGCCGCGCCGCGTGGCAACCCATCGAACCCAAGTACACCACCGGCGTGCTGGCCAAGTACGCCAAGCTCGTGTCGTCGGCATCCGAAGGGGCCGTGACCGGGTAACGCGAAACGACGCCCAACTTAAGCCATCCCTCACTGGGGAGTAACAGCCATTGGGGAGTAACAGCATGACCACCACCGACAATCGCGTCCAACTCGAAAAGAAAGGTCCGCTGGCGGTGATACGGCTGAACCGCCCCGAGGCACGCAACGCGCTGTCGCCGGAGATGGTGGCCGAACTGGGTGCGGCGATCAAGTCGTGCCGTGGGGCAGACACCCGCGCGGTTCTGCTCACGGGCACCGACGGCGCGTTCTGCTCCGGCGCGGACGTGCGCAACTTCACCCAAGAGTTGGATGACGGCGGACCGGAAGGGCTGTCGGACCATCTGCGCGAACTGGCGGACGCCCTGCACCGCGACGTGGTGATGGGCATACGACGGCTGGACAAGCCCGTCGTCGCCGCGATCAACGGCGTGGCGGCCGGGGCGGGTTTCAGCCTCGCGCTGGCCTGCGACATCCGGGTGGCGTCGTCGGACGCCCGGTTCCTGCTGGCCTACGCCAACATCGGCTGCACGGCGGACGGCGGGTCCACCTATATGCTCCCGCGCATCGTCGGCCAGGGTCGCGCCATGGAGATCTACCTGGCCCGCCAACCCATCGGCGCGCAATACGCGCTGGAGCTGGGACTGGTGAGCCAGGTGTTCGAAGCCCCCCATTTTGAACGGCACGCCATGGAAACGGCGGACCGGCTCGCCCAGGGTCCCACCCGGGCCTATGGTCGGGTCAAGGCCCTGTTTGACGGCAGCTGGGACGCCGACCTGGCGACACAGCTAGACGCGGAAACCGAAGCCATCGCCAGCGTCGGGCTGACGCGTGACTTCCAGGAAGGAATAAAGGCATTTTCTCAAAAGCGGCAAGCCTGGTTTCAAGGTTCGTGAGCCTGTCCTGGGTTGGATTCCTGTCCGATGTGGACCGTATACGCCTGTTCGACCACTTGAGCAAGACCCTGGGGGACTCGCCGGCGCTGGACGCCATGCGCCGTGTGCCCCGGGAAAGGTTCGTTCCCGAGCATCTGGGAAACCAGGCGTACCAAAACACCGCCCTTGCCATCGGCCACGGCCAGACCATATCGCAGCCCCAGATGGTGGCGGCGGCCAGCATCGCCCTCGACCTGCACGGCGATGAGCACGTCCTGGAGGTGGGCGCGGGCAGCGGCTACCAGGCGGCGGTACTTTCCGCGATGCTGCCGCGCGGGAGCGTAGTCGCGGTAGAACGGATCCCGGCGCTGGTCGCGATGGCGCGACGCAACCTGTCGGCCGCCGGGTTCAGCGACGTGACGGTGTTGGAAGCCGGCTCGATACTGGGAGCGCCAGACTGCGCTCCGTTCGACGCGATCCTGGTCTCGGCGTCGGCTCCGGCGGTGCCGGAAACGCTGCTGGCGCAACTGAAACCCGGCGGTCGCATCGTGCTGCCGGTGGGAACACGGGAGCGGCAGACGCTGACGCGGGTGTGGGTCAATCCGGACGGGCGGGTACGCGAGGAATTGGGTCCCTGCACCTACGTGCCGCTTTTGGGCGAAGAGGCGTGGCCTGAAGGATCGTAGAGCGCACTTCCGACTATGCTCCGTCCGACTATGCTCCGATGGTATGGCATAATACCCGCAGCAACCGACACGGAGGGACAGCATGGCCGGAAAGATTGAGATCCGTCAGATCAACCACGTAACCACCATGGTGAAGGACACGGCCCGGGCAATGGCGTTCTACAACGACCTGCTGGGCATCAAGCAGATCCAGAGCCAGGTGGACAACCCGGCCATCACCTGGCTGCAACTCGAAAACGGCATCATGGTGCACCTGATCGAAACCGACGAAGCGCCGGCCAAGCCCGGCAACATCCATCACGCGTTCCAGGTGGATGACCTGGAGGCCACCCGCGCCACGCTGGAGAGCAGCGGCTACGAACCACTGCGCGGCGGCGTGCGCTACGACGGACAGGCTTACTTCTTCATCGAAGACCCGGATGGCAACAGCGTCGAGATCTGCACCGCGTCGGGCTACGCGCCGGCGCCGCCGCGGCCGGCGTAACCACCATTTGCGATGATCCCGGACAACATCATCCTGGTTGGTTTCATGGCGACCGGCAAGAGCCATGTCGGGCGCATCATTTCCCGGCTTACCGGACGGCGCATGACCGATCTGGATGAAGAGATAGTTCGGCGAGCCCGCAAGCCCATCCACCAGATTTTCAGCGACGAAGGCGAGATCGTGTTCCGCGCCATGGAGCGTCACGCGGCGATGACCCTATGCGAAGGCGGCAACAAGGTCATCGCGGCCGGGGGCGGCGCCTTCGTACAGGAACTGACCCGGCAGGTCCTGCTGGAAAACGGGATCGTGTTCTGCCTCACCGCCACGTCGGAAACCATCCATTACCGCATCACCCGGGGGAGCCCCAGCGCCGCGGTGCGGCCAATGCTGGCCGGCGGCGACCCGCTGGAACGAATACGGGACTTGCTTGACGAACGCGCCCCCGCCTACGCGCAGGCCCACCACGCAGTTGCCACCGACGACCGCACCCCCGAGCAGGTGGCCGACGAGGTGCTGCGCATTTTTGAAAGCGCGGTAACGGTTTCTAACCCGACCGACTGAAAGCGCAATGATCGCCCACAAATGGCAGCCCATCAGCCCGCTGACTGAAGAGTGCGGTTACGACTTTTTTGAAATCGACGCACTGCAACGACGATGGACTGCTTACCGCCAAGAACGCGAGGCGCTTCGACCCGACGCCTACGACGCGTTCCTGGAACGTCTGACGCGCAGTTGGGCTATCGAAACGGGCATCATCGAAGGGCTATACACCCTAGACCGGGGCATAACCGAGACGCTGGTGATGCGGGGCATCTCTGCCGATCTGATCGAGCGCAACTCCACCGACATCGAGCCCCAGGAATTGGCCATCCTGTTGGGAGACCATCAAAATGCCGTTCAGGGTGTGTACACGCAAATTAGACACGGCACGCCTATCACCCGAATCGCGATCCAGCAGATCCATGAAACCCTAACATGCAATCAACCGACATTCCGAGCCATGGACCAGTTTGGTCATTGGTTCAACGCGCAACTGCACCATGGCCAGTTTAAAAAGCTGCCGAACAACCCAACCAGAAGGGACGGTACGATCCACGAATACTGCCCACCGGAACAGGTCGACAGCGAGTTAGACAACTTGCTAGCGTGGTACAACCATTATACGCAGGACAATGACCGTCATCATCCGTTGTTGACGGCATCCTGGCTCCACCACCGTTTTACTCAAGTACACCCTTTTGAGGACGGGAATGGCCGCGTCGTCCGCACCCTCCTCACTTGGCACTTGGTGCGGGAAGGGTATTTACCGATCGTGGTGAATCGTGACGACCGGGTTGCCTATATCGATGCTCTTGAAAACGCCGACGATGGCGACTTGGTGCCCTTCGTTGATTTGTTGGTGAATTTGCAAAGAAAGACGATACTCTCTGCTCTTGAGGCACATGAAGACTCCGAACCACCTCGATTGATAGATGAGGCGGTGGAATACCTCGTCGGCAGGGTTCGGGTTCGGTACGCACGGTCAGAGGACGAAATACCCACGGCCAATACCGTCGCCGAGGCTTTGCGCGACCGGGCAGCCGACTGGATAGAAGGGCAGGCCGAAAAGGTTTGCGCCGGTCTGCAGCAAGCTGGGAACAACGTGACTAGCACGGTGGATCGTGGTGGTCCCGGAGTTAGAGAATCGCGGTACGACGGCGAATTGGCTCGCGTCACCAAAGATGCCGGTTATCCGGTGAACCCCGCGGGAGCCAGGTTCTTCATCGAACTCTCGCTAACTCCTGCCCATCTGACTCGGTGGCCCAAGCTAATATTTGTGGTGTCTCTCCATCACGCCGGCCACCAGTTTACGGGGATCATGGCGGCGAATGTGTTTGGACGCACTGAACACTACCGCTATGACAAAGATGATCCTATTTTGGACGAGCCAGTCGAGTTGTTCACCGAATACTGGTACCACACGAACAACCCCTTTATTTTCACAATGGAAGACGACGCGGGCGCTCTGATGCCTCGTTTCACGGAATGGGCCGAGCAACATCTTGCCCTGGCGCTGCGAGACTGGGGCGAACGCTTCGCATGACTGACCGGGAAAGCCGGCATGAAAGGAGACTCGACAATGACCAGCCCAGACCTCGCCGCGACCGTTCACCACTCCGGGGGCAGCTACCCCGTCATTGCCGGCTGGGGCATCATCGAACGGCTGGGCGAGCACATCGAGGAACTCGGGTTGGGTAACACCGCGTACATCGTCACTGACGAGAACGTCATGCGGCCCTACGGGAGGAACGCCCAATGGGCCTTGCAGAGAGCAGGGATCGCAGCCCATTGCTTCGTCATTCCCGCGGGGGAGACCAGCAAGTCCTTCCAGCTGGCCCAGGAAATTTACGAGTGGCTGGTGGGTCTGAAAGCCGAGCGCGGCCAGCCGATAATCGCCATCGGCGGCGGCGTGGCCGGCGATCTGGGCGGCTTCATCGCCAGCACCTTCCTGCGCGGGGTACCCTTCGTGCAGGTGCCGACCAGCATGGCCGCCATGGTGGACGCGTCCATCGGCGGCAAGGTCGCGGTGAACCTCCCCCAGGCCAAGAACATGGTCGGCGCGTTCTACCAGCCGCGAGCCGTGCTGGCCGACGTGCACGCGCTGTCCACGCTGGGCAAGCGGGAACTTTCCGAAGGTTGGGCCGAGGCCATCAAACACGGCCTGATCCTGGATCCGTCGCTGGTGGACGTATTCGAGGAGCACGCCGAGGCGCTGATGGATGTGGAACCGGAGATCTCCACCGAGGTGATCCGGCGGAGCATGGCCATCAAGGCCGACGTGGTGAGCCAGGATGAACGGGAAACCCTGGGCGTCCGCATCCTGCTGAACTACGGGCACACCATCGGCCACGCACTGGAAGCGTCTACGGAGTACGGCCGGTTCATGCACGGAGAGGGCGTGTCGGTGGGCATGATGGGCGCCGGACGCATCGCTCGCGAGATGGGCATGATCGGCGACGACATCCTGGAGCGGCAGCGCGTCCTGCTGCAGCGGTTCAACCTGCCCATCACCGCCCGGGGCGTTGACCTGGACGGGGTACGGGCAGCCATGTCGCTGGACAAGAAGACCGTGGGAGGCGCGAACCGCTGGGTGCTGCTGGAGGACGTGGGCCGCGCCACCGTCCGTCGGGACATTCCCGGCGAAGTGGTGGAGGACACGCTGGCCTGGCTCACCGAATAAGGAGTTGGCCGAGCGGGGCCATTTCGCCGGAGCGGTCAGGCCACCGGCCGCCGACCCGCCCGGGCTTCGCGCAACGCGGACAGGCGGCGGCCGCGTCGCGCCTGGGTTACCACCGCAGTGGTGAGCAGCATCAGGATCGTCACCGCGACCGCGCCGGACACGCCCAGGAGCAGCACCTGGCTGACCTGCTCCAACCCGCCTGACCCCAACAACCTGGCCAACTGACCCAGGCCCACCGCAACCCCGGCGTTGAGCACGGTGATGCCGAACAGGCCAAGGATGCGGCTGGCATTAACAAACCGCGTCGCCAGGGCGCCGAGCTGCGTGCCAACGGACGCCGACGCGAACATGATGACGGCGATCACGGGGTCCACATTGCCGTTCAATGAGTAGAGAAAGGCCCCCAGGCTGCCGGTGATGATGATCTGGAACAGATCGGTGCCGATGGCGACGGCCGGCGGAATCCCCAAACCGTAGACCAGGAACGGCATCAGCAGAAACCCGCCGCCGGCGCCCAGCAGCGCCGCGACGAACCCGATGGTGAATCCGGCGAACACCGGCACCAGCGCGGACATCTCCTCAATGCCGGCCCGAGGAAAAGCGGGCCGCAGGTTCACCTCACCGGAAAATCGTGCACCAAGCAGCGTTGGCAACCGGACCCGGTCCGGGCCAAAGCGCACGCTCCGGAACCAACCCGGGAGCCCGCCGCCCACGGTCCGTCGCGGACTGTAGCGCAGTTGACGCAGCCAGTTTCCCACCATGAGAGAACCCAGGCTCAGCAGCAGCACGAAGTAGACCCCGCCGACCACGGGTCCGGCGACGCCGGCTTCCGCCAGGGTCGCATTGACGCGCTCGCCGACGAACACGCCGGGGATGGTGCCGCAGACGATGAGAACCGCCAGCCGGATATCGACATTGCCCAGCCGGCGGTGGCGAAGGGTGCTGGTGATCGCCGTGCCCATCACCATCAGGAGTCCGGTGCCCACGGCGTAGATGGTCGGTACGCCCAGCACCAGCAGTCCTCCGGTGATGAGGAAGCCGCCACCCACGCCGAAAAAACCGGTCATGGTGCCGACGATCATTCCCAGCAGCGCCAGCAACAGGGGCGATACCGTGGCGTCGGCGATGGGGAAATGCACGCTAGTGTCTCCGACCGGTGTTGCCGTCGCTCGGTGAGCGCCTACGGGGACGGGCCAGCGCAACGCCACGGCCCACCAGATCCCAGAAGAAGTACAGTACGACTGCGGTAACCGCCATGGCGGCGATCACGCAGACCGCCCACAGTATCCTATGGCGGCTCAACTCCAGCAGGAAATCAAAAAACGCCTGGTGCATGGGTTGGCCTTATTGCCGGCAAGAGTTTTCATTGGGGTGGCAAAGATATGCCGTTGCTTGTGCTTCGTTGCCTTACGCAGGTGAGGCTTGTATGGATGCCCACTCGTTTGCGTTGGCGGCAGAATAGCGCGTAGAGTAACCGGTATGACAGACCGACGGTTCGGTTTCCAGTTACTCTCGACCGATGGAACGGCCCGGCGCGGGCAGATTACCACGCCCCATGGGGAGGCGCAAACGCCCCTGTTCATGCCGGTGGCCACCCAGGCAACGGTGAAGGGGCTGACCTTCGATGAGGTCCGATGCCTGGGCGCGGAAACGGTGCTCAGCAACGCCTATCACCTGTACCTACGGCCGGGCGTCGAACGGGTGCGCGACGCCGGAGGGCTGCACCGCTTCATGGGCTGGAGCGGGCCGATCCTGACCGACAGCGGCGGCTACCAGGCATTCAGCATGGGCACGCTGCGTCGGGTGAACGACGACGGCATCGTGTTCCGCTCCCATATCGACGGGAGCGAGCACCGGTTCACGCCGGAGTCCGCGATAATCAACCAGCACGGTATCGGAGCGGACATCATCATGTGCTTCGACCAGTGCGTTTTTTCGGCCGGCGACCCTGCCGCGGTGAGAGAGGCGATGGAGCGCACCCACCGGTGGGCTCAGGCTTGCTACGACACCCATGCGCGGAGCGGTCAGAGCGGACGACAGACCTTGTTCGGCATCGTGCAGGGCGGCACCGTGCCGGAACTGCGGCGGCAGTCGGCCCAATACATCACGGGCATACCATTCGACGGTTACGCCATCGGCGGCCTGGCGGTGGGCGAGACCAAGGCGGAGATGCACGACGTGACGGGGCTGGTCTGCGAGGGTCTGCCGACCGACCGACCGCGGTACCTGATGGGTGTGGGTTCCCCGGAAGACCTGGTGAACTCGGTGGCGCTGGGCGTCGACATGTTCGACTGCGTGCTGCCGACCCGGGTGGCCCGCAACGGCGCGCTGTTCACGCCCACGGGCCGGGTCAGCATCGCCAACCGGAGGTTCGCGGAACAGGACGCGCCGCTGGATGATACGTGCGACTGCTACGCCTGCGGGAACTACACCGCGGCGTACCTGCGCCATCTGTTCAAGGCTGGCGAGATGCTTGGCCCGCGGCTGGCGTCGATCCACAACCTGCGCTTCATACTGCGCCTGATGTCGGATATGCGGAGCGCGATAGCGGAGAGGCGATTTGCAGCTTTCCGGGCGAATTTCCTTGACACCTACCAACCCACGGACGAAGGGCGGCGTCAAGCCCAGAAGCACCGGTGGATCGAGGAACGAGGCGCCTGACATCCGGGATTTCCGTTCCCGCCCGGCATACGCGGCGATGGTGTCGGCGGAACGATGAGCGCTCCGCCAACGAGATCGCCGCGCTTCGCTCGCGATGACAGTTCAAGTGCACGCTGACGGTTTGGACGCCAGGTGACTATTTGAACGTGCGACGACGGGTCGAACACCGGACGACAGTTTGAATGCAAGTGGGTACGCGCGCAGCATTATCGAGGGTTGACAAACAATTGTGCCGGGCCTACGGTGATCCTAATAGTCCCGGCGTGAGAACCGAACTTATAGACACCGGTGGAGACGCTGTATCTCATGGTGGCCACGGACAACATATCAAGTGAAGCCACGGACACACTGATCTCCGACGGCCAGCCGTACATCCAGGTCAATTCAGTCTGGAAGGTGTTTGGCAGGAACCCGGAACGGGTACTGGAGCCGCAGCATTCGGAGCACGATAAATCCTTCTTCCAGACCGAGTTCGGCAACGTCATCGGCCTGCAGGACGTTTCCTTCCAGGTAAACCGGGGCGAAACATTCGTGATCATGGGGCTGTCGGGCAGCGGCAAATCCACGATGGTGCGCTGTCTGATCCGGCTGATTGAGCCCACCGCCGGCGAGATAATCATCGCGGGCGAGGACATCACCAAGATGTCAGAAAAGGAGCTGATCGAGTTCCGCCGTAACAAAGTCGCCATGGTGTTCCAGCACTACGGTCTGATGCCGCACCGCAAGGTGCTGGACAACGCGGGGTGGGGACTGGAGGTGCAGGGGGTCAAGAAGCCGGAGCGAGAAGCGCGCACCCGAGAGGTGCTGGAACTGGTCGGCCTGGGGGGCTGGGAAGAGTCGTACCCGCGCCAGCTATCCGGAGGCATGCAGCAAAGGGTTGGTTTGGCCCGCGCGCTGGCCGTGGACACCGACATCATGCTGATGGACGAGCCGTTCAGCGGGTTGGACCCGCTGATCCGCCGGCAGATGCAGGACGAGCTGCTCCGCCTGCAAACGGAGTTGCACAAGACCATCGTATTCATCACGCACGACCTCAACGAGGCGCTGAAGCTGGGCGACCGGATCGCCATCATGCACGACGGCAAGGTGGCGCAGATCGGATCACCGGAGGACATCGTGCTGCGTCCCGAGGACGAGTACGTCGGCGACTTCACGCAGGACGTGCGCCTGGAGGCGATCCTGAATGCCGGTAAGGTCATGGTGACACCCAAGGCCACCGTGATGGGCCACCAGGGGCCACGGGCGGCGCTGCACACCATCGGCGACAGCGACGGCGACGCGGCCTGGGTGGTGGACCGAGGGCAGCACTACATCGGAATGCTGTCCATCAGCAACGCCGAGCGTGCGCTGCGCGCCGGGGTAAAGCGGTTTGACGAGGCGTGGGATTACGTGGACCGCGAATACCAGACGGTGGAGCCAACGACCTCCTTCGATGAACTGATCCCAATCGCCATGGGAAGCGATTTCCCGATTCCGGTTACCGATGAAAAGAACACGCTGGTCGGCGAGGTGCATCGGAGCGCGCTGGCTGAAGCACTGGCGGAAACGTCCACCGCAGATCAGGATTACGAAGCCAACGCCGCCGAGAACGCGGCGCTGGCCGGCGAAGCCGAAGCAACTTCCTAGGCGGAGCGGCGACGCCAATCGCGCCGGTTGGCCAGAACGGTTCCGACCAACGCCACCACGGAGATCGATATGGCAGCGATAACCGGAGAAAGCCCGGAAACCGGCGCGCCGGAGTCAATGCCGGCCCGATCAAGCGTAACCACCTCGACGGGAAGCCTGTCTCTGAATGGCCTCCCCCGCGTGTACCAGTGGGCAATAGGAATTGCCGTTATCGTAATCGTACTGATAGTGAGCCTGCTGGTTTGGGGGCCCGGGATGGAGTTCCCCAGCAAAGTGGACCAACTACAAGACGACGGCAGTTCCAAAGCGGTAGAGATAAGCAGGCTAATCTCAGCCCATGTTAAAACTGGCACTACGTGGCTGGTGCGCAACTGGGGTGGGCTATTTGACGGCATTGATTTGTTCGTCACCTATACGATGGTGTGGCTAGAAGACGGGTTCAAGTGGATCCCGTGGCCTGCGGCTTTTCTGGCAATCGCTGGAGTGGCGTGGGTAGTAGCCGGATGGCGCCTTGCCTGTTTTGCGATAGCAAGCCTGGTATTTATCGGGATTATGAACCGTTGGGACAGCGCGGTTGAGACCATTGCCATCATAGTTTTTTCGGTGGCATTATCGGTCATGATCGCTTTGCCATTGGGCATCATGGGAGGCAGATCCGATCGGGTGGATAGCCTGATCCGCCCGATATTGGATGGGATGCAAACAATGCCGAGCTACGTGTACCTAGTTCCCGGAATATTGTTCTTTGGATTGGGATACACCCCCGCGGTTATCGCCACGGTAATATACGCCGTGCCGCCGGCCATCAGGCTGACCAATTTGGGAATACGTCAGGTATCGCCGGAAACCGTGGAGGCAGCTCGATCTTTCGGAGCCTCGCCCTTACAATTGCTCGCCAAGGTGCAGATGCCGCTGGCTCTGCCTACAATCATGGCTGGCATCAACCAGACGACGATGCTGGCATTGTCAATGGTAGTAATCGCCTCGTTGGTTGGAGCCAGTGGACTGGGTGAGGATGTGTTTCGAGCGCTGCAACGTCAAGACCCGGGAAATAGCGTGATCGCCGGGATGTCAATCGTATTGATCGCCATTGTTATCGACCGGCTCACTCAATCAGTAGCTCGCAGCCGGCAGGAAGCATTGAACGCTGGGCGTTAAGTAGGCCGCATCACCTCCGGGGAGTGGGAACTGCGACGGCAGGGTATTGGTCAGCCTGCAAATCCGACCGGGAAATCCGTGACGAACTATCAATCAGCCCAGCGTAACTTTGAAATCTTAAATGGGCGCCAGAGCGATGTTATGACAATAACCGGCTTGTCATATACCAAGTACGAAAACGTTGTTATGTCATGTGATTGCTGCTGTATAGTAAGTTTGACAACGATAATCGGCACTGCTATAACTACGCGAGTGCACTAACCTTGTCGGGACGAACCCGGCACTTGGAACGCGCCGCATGGAGGAAACTATCTTGTTCACCAAGTACAGATTAATCCCTCTGACGATTGTGATGGCACTGGTAGTCGCTATTACCATCGTTGCCTGCTCGCCGGCCGAGCCACAGACCATTGAGGTAACCCGCGTCGTTCAGGTGGAAGTGGAAAAGGTTGTCACCGAACAGGTGGAAGTGGAAAAGGTTGTCACCGAACAGGTGGAAGTGGAAAAGGTTGTCACCGAACAGGTGGAAGTGGAAAAGGAAGTCGAGGTGACTCGGGTCGTCACCGAACAAGTCGAGAGAATCGTCGAAGTCGAAGTGATGGCGCCTGAAGGTCCCAAAGATACTATCGTTTTCAGCGACCTCAACTGGACCAGCGCACAAATCCAAAACCGCATCGCTCAATACATCGTCGAGTACGGGTATGGCTATCCCACCGAAGTCATCCCCGGAGGCACGCTGCCACTGTTTCAGGGCCTGAAGCAAGGTGATACCCACGTCACCATGGAGATTTGGCTACCCAACCAGTCAATTGGCTGGGAGGAAGCAGTAGAACTGGGTGAAGTTGTTTCGGTCGGCAAAAGTTTGGTGGGGGACTGGCAAAGTACGTTCGTCATACCGAAGTACGTCGCTGACGCCAATCCAGGCCTGAAAACCCCTCAGGATTTGATGAAAGCCGAGTACATGGAGCTATTCGCCACAGCGGAAAGCCGGGGCAAAGCGCGGTTGGTGGGTTGCGTACCGGGTTGGGTTTGCGAACTAGTCAACGATGAACAGATCGAGACCTACGGCTTGTCCGACCATCTGCACGTCGTAAAGCCCGGCTCTCAGGACGCTATGTTCTCTGAGATTTACGGTGCCTTTGAGCGCAAAGAGCCGTGGTTGGGCTATATGTGGGGCACTGGCGACCCCGCTTTGAAACTCGACCTGGTGCGCTTGGAAGAAGCTCCTTTTACACAAGAATGCTGGGACTCTGGCAAAGCCTGCGCCTTTGATAACTCGTTGGTTTTGGTAGCTGTGCACAACAGTCTGCTCCCACGAGCCGGCGGGGTGATTGGTTTCCTTCAAGAATGGGAGTTCACCATCGACATTTACAAAGGCATTTTTCAATGGCTCGACTCCAACGAAGGGGCTCTGCCTAAAGAAGCCGCCACTGAATGGCTGAAAACCGAATCTGACATTTGGACCGAATGGGTAACCGACGAGGCCGCCGCAGGCGTACAGGCAGCCCTTGAAGCGGGTAAAGAAGCAGAAGGTTGGCCTGACGAATAGAAGGTTCCACAGCGGCGAACCCCGCAGTCCATCACGGGGCGGCTTCCTGAAGGGAGCCGCCCTCTTTTCTGCTACAATGCAGCCGTTTTTCAAGCGCGATTTTCCCTCACAGGACACCACCTCGATGACCACCGCTCCTGCCTCTATCGTCGTAACCGATGAAACCCTGGCCGCTCTCAAGGCCATTCCCACCCAGACCTTAATCGACGGCCTGTGGGTGATGGGCTGGCCCATGAGCATGATCGAGGGGGCCAAGCCATTGCAGCCGGGTCAACACATGGCCGGCCGCGCGGTGACCCTGCGGTTCGTTCCGCACCGGCCGGACCTGGCGACGGACAAGCCCAAGGGTTCCGACTCGGCCGAGTACGTGGCCTTCGAGCTTTGCGGGCCGGGTGAGGCGCTGGTGATCGACGCCATGCGTTGGCCGTACAGCAGTATCGGCGGGGACATCAAGTTCTACCGGCTGTACCAGCGCGGCGTGGGCGGCCTCGTAACCGACGGCGCGGTGCGGGACACCAACACGCTGAAAGAGTACGGTTTTCCAGTGTACTCGGCCAACGCTACCGCCAAACAGGGACCGGCTGAGTTCTGGCCCTGGCAGGTCAATGATTACATCCAGTGCGGCGGCGTGCTGGTGCGTCCGGGCGACGCCATCGTGGGCGACGACGATGGAGTGGTCGTGGTGCCGGCGGCAGCCGCTGACGAGGTGATACGGATCGCCCACCAACGGGAAGAGGTGGAGGCGGTCATCAAGGCGCAGCTGGAGATCGAACAGTGCTCGCCCGGCAAGTACTACCCGTTCAACGACAACACCTGGAAACTGTTTGAAGAGAAGACGGGAAAGAAGCCCTATCGCTAGAGCATTCCGATTGCGCCACAATCGCAAGAACCCAACCGACACAACCTCGCACAAGGAGACGTCACCATGGCCCGACTACCCCTAGCGTCCCGTGACACCACCCCGGCCGGCCAGGAGGCCGCCTTCGACGAAATCACCCAGAACGGGACGGCGGTTCCTCCGTACGGCCCGGGATCGGTGATGACGCACGTGCCGGAGGCCAGCAAGCACGCGACCGGCCTCAACCAGTACCTGCGCAACCATTCGAGTCTGCCCTTGAAGGCAGCCGAACTGGCGATGCTGGTGGCGGCCCGAGAAATGGACTGCCAGCACATCTGGAACGCCCACGCGGCCTCGGCGCGGGATGCCGGCGTGTCCGCCGCCGTGGTGGACGCCATCCGGGACAAGACGGCGTTGCCGGCGCTGGCGCCCGACGAGTCGGCGGTGATCAACCTGGGGCGTGAGATCCTGCGGAACCACCAAGTGAGCCGGGGAGGCTACCAGAGCGCCTTGGAAATCTTCGGGCAGCAGGGGACCATCGAACTGACCTTGGTGCTGGGGAACTACACCATGCTGGCATTGGTAATCAACACCTTCGAGACCGACCTGCCTCCGAACCGAACGGAGCCGCTGCTACAGCGGGCAGCCGGTTAGCGACAAAGGTAGGGGCGAATGATCAGTCGCCCCTACGAGTTTTTGTGGTAGATCTGGACCCGGTGGCGGCAGGAGTCGACGACGTAAATGCGGCCTTCGGCGTCCAGGTTGACCGAGGTCGGCCCCCAGAAGAATTTTTCCACGCCGGCCGAGGTTTCCCGGTGGTGATCCCGCCACGGGTTGACGGCCGGGGCCAATTCAGCGGCGCGGCGGGCAGCAGACTCGTCGGGGTTGGCGGCCAGATAGTCCTCGGCCCAGGAAGACGTGGTCGCGTCGCCGCGCAGGATTGCGGCCACCTCGCCGTCCGGCGCGAAAATCTGCACGCGCTCGTTGCCCCAGTCGGCAACGTAGATGTAGCCTTCCCCGTCCACGGCCACGGACGAAGGGCGGTTCAGTTGGCCCTTTGCGTCGCCTGACACCCCCCACTGGCCGACGAACCGGCCGTCGGGGGTGAACGCCTGCACGCGGTCGTTGCGCCAGTCGGCGACGAAGACGTTGCCGTGGGCGTCGCAGGCCAGTCGCCAGGGGGTGTTGAACTGGCCGGCCTGCGCGCCGTAGCCGCCCCATCCGCCCAGGTATTCGCCGTCCACGGTGAAGCGCTGGATGCGGTGGTTCATGCCGTCGCTGATCAGCAGCGACCCGTCGGGCGCGAGGGCAATGTCGGCCGGGCGATTGATCTGGCCGGGCCCGTCGCCGGTTTCGCCCCAACGGCGGATGAATTCGCCTTCGGGACCGTAAACATTCACGCGTTGCAGCGCCTCGTCAGTTACGTAGAGCAGACCTTCAGGGTCACGCACGATACCGGAGGGCCACCAGAACTGGCCGTCTTCGGTGCCGCCGGTGCCCCACTCGCCGATATACCCCTCGTCTGCCGTGCAGACGCAAACCCGCTTGAGCTCCAGGCGGCCCACGGACTCTGCCCCGCCGCGGTTCAGCACGTACATGACACCGCCGTCGCCCAAGGTCAGGTCCACCGGGTGGATGAACCCGCGGCCGCGGTAGGCCAGAAAGCCCACCGTGTGGCTGTAGGTGAAGGTGGCGGTAGATGCAGTGGTCATGCCAGCTGGTACTCCCGGGACGCGACGATGAGCTGTAGCATCTCGACGACGCGCTCTTCGGCGCAGGCGACGCCGTCGGCGCGGTCGAAACGCACCTCTCCCCACGGAGCGGCCAGGGCCACCAGGCTGCCCATGGTGCCATCGGATACCTCGAACATGCCCACCGCGTCGAGGCAGGCCTCCGCCAGTTGGCGCGGCTCGAGCACGTTGCCGGCGGACTTCACCCGTTCGATGATGGCGCGGACGCCGGGCCGGCCGGTGTCCCGCATCTCGGCACCGGCGGCGTTGATGCGCTCGACCAGATTGCCGGTGTCGATCCACTCCATGCCGGTGTGCCAGCCCTCCACGGTGGGAGGGTTCAGTATCTCCTGACCCATGAAGTTCACGTCCATGGCCAGGTTGGTGATGGTCCACTCGGGGCTGCGGTGGCTGCCGGCCAATCGTGCGGTGCCGCCGACCAACTCGGCCGGACTCTTGACGCGACCCAGGCGGACCACTTCGTCGGAGAAGAAATCGGACAGGAACATGCGGCGCATGACGGCGCGGATGTCGCCCTCGGTGCGGATGAACTCGTCGGCCAGTATCCCGATGGCTTCCTCGTCGGGCCGGTCGGACACGAAGAAGTTGTAGAGCTTGCCGCAGATGTAGTGGGCGGTGGCCGGCTGCCGCACGATGATGTCGATGACGTCCTGCCCACCCAGGGTCCCGGTGTGGCCCAGGAAGGTCTTCTCGGTGTCGTCGTGGTCATCCTCGCGGTAGCGGAACTGCCAGTCGATACGACCGTAGGGCCAGAAGGAGTCGCGGCTGGCGCGGATGCTCATGTACTCGGTATTGTCGATGGTCCAGCCGGTGAAGGCGCGGGCGGCGGATTTCACGTCCGCCTCGGTGTAGTTGCCGATGCCCATGGAGAACAGCTCCAGCAACTCGCGGCCGTAGTTCTCGTTGGGAGCGTCGCGATGGTTGTCCTTATTATCCAGCCAGAAGATCATGGCGGGGTCACGGGACAGCTCGACGAGGATGTCGGCGAACTTGCCCAGCCCGTGACGACGGAAGGTGTGGGTCTGGTTGACCACCGCCTTGGCGTGGTTGAGCTTGCCGTAGGCGGTGGCGAAGAGGCCGTGCCAGAACAGGGCGATCTTCTCTTCCAGCGGGCGCTGGGAATTGATGATGCGGTACATCCAGTAGCCCTGGCTACTCTCCAGCAGCATGAGGCTGTTCTGGTCGACGTGGTATCGGCGGATGAGGTCCTCGATTTCCAGGTCGGGCCGGTCCTCGGGATGCAGCAACTCGTCGACGGTGGCCTCGTATCCACGCTCCACGGCGCGGTCGATTTCAGCGCGCGTGGGCGTGAAACCGGCGCGGCGGAGCAGATGGGCGGCGCGGATCGATTCGCCATCGGCCAGCGTGATGCGGGCCGCGCCCAGTTGCGGGTTGCCAGTCAAAGTCATCGTGGTAGTCCTCTGCACCTAACCGAGTCGGAACGAAAATTCGCGATTGCTACATCAGGCCCCAGCGGGGGTTGGCGTCCACCAGTTCGCGGAGGTAATCTACCAGCCAGGGGCGAACCTCCTCGGCCATGTAGAACGTGGGAGCGATGAGCTCGGTCTCGTCCTTGATGATGCCTTCCTCGATGCAGCGAGCGGCCACGTCGGTGCCGGGCATGACGCTGACGCCGACGCGGAGGTTGGCCAGCGAAGGCTTCAGCCCGCGCAGGAACTCCAGCTTGTTCTCCACCGACTCGCGGGTCTCGCCGGGCTCGCCGAACTGCTGGCTGATGGTGTAGTGGAGGTCGCCGGCCTCGCACAGTTCGGTGGTCTCCTTCAGAGTGGCGTAGCGCGACGTGTCGTTGTCGCCCTCGTGAGGGTCACCACCGCGGGTGCCGCCCATCATGACGAGGCCGCAGCCGGCCTGCTTCATCATGCCGATGAGTTCGGCGTCGCAGGCGTAGGGAGCCAGACAGGTGTTCCAGCGCACCTTGACGTCGGATTCCATCAGCGCGTTGCAGAGTTCCTTGGCGTGCTCCAGGGGCACGTTGAAGCAGTTATCGACGAAGAATATCTTCTTCAATCCGTAGCGGCCGGTGATCTCGGACACTTCCTCGACCACCTCGTCGATGGGTCGGATCACCCGCCAGGCGCCCTCGGGAGTGCGCATGTCGTCGGCGGAGGTGGGATAGTAAAACCCGCCCAACTTGGTGAGCACACTGACGCCAAAACCGGCCTGCGCGTATTTGGGCATATCCAGGTCATCGAGGCTGGGACGGCTGCCGAAATCCGACGAACAGCGCATACCGTTGTACACGATCTCGCCGTTTTCACGGTAGAGGACGCCGGTCATGCCTCGGTAGTCGGGCTCGCCGATTTCGACCCGGTTTGCCAGATCGGCGAAGGTCTCACCGGCGTCGCCGGCGATGCCGAGGTCGGGCTGCACAAAGTCGAAGACCTGCTGCGGCATGATGCTGAAAGCCGGCCCGCCGCAGACTATGGTGGCGTTGGAAATCGACCGGATGCGCTCGATGACGCTCCTGGTGATGGGCAGCTGCCACTGTGGGTCGACGTAGCTATGATTGCTGAGGTTGCGAATCGAGATGCCCACCATCTCCGGCTTGAAGTCCAGAACGGTGCGCTCGACTTCATCCAGGTAGTTCTCGTCGGCGAACATCAGGTCAACCAACTTGACCGTGTGCCGGGACCGGTCCAGATGGCCGGCGACATAGGCCAGTCCGATGGGAATGGGCTGCGCTCGCATTCGGCTCATGACCTGTTTGTGACGGTTGGTGGCAATCAGCAAGATACGCATCTCAAATCCCCCTCGCGGCAGCAGAAAAAACGGCAACAATGGGGCCGATTGTACACCAGCGCGCCGGCCCACGCTATCGCGCGTCGAGGCGGTCCGCTCGCGGGAGCGGCCGGGCGCGGTAGAGCGCGGCAGCGTACGACGGTCGAGGCCGACAGAAACGCAACAGGGCGGGACACAGGTATCGGATGAGTTGCAAATGTGGCGCCAGCAGCAGACAGGCGATGGCCGCTCCTGGCGCTGGAGTTCAGATCAATGCTGCGATGGGCTTCCTCCCGATGTTTGGGATATACAGGCGATGTTCTCGAGAGTGTTGACCAGGTTCCGAGCGATTATCAGCCCTACGGCCGGAGGTGGTACGCTGGGGTTTTTGCTCTCATTCTCCATGCCTGAAGCATGGCGCGCTGTGGCGGGCGCGGTGGCCGAGGGGACTGCCCCGATTAAAGTGGTCGGAGACAGTCTCCTGCAGAGGCCGGCAGCGACTTGGTGCTGATTGGCCGTGAACGCTCGGAGCCTGGTCGATGGAACCGAATTATCGCCTGTGGAGACATTATAGAGCATACGTTCTTAATGGCGCAAGTGAGCGATGTCATAGGTAGTGTATTCGTTTGAAAATCACGCGCCCAAACTCCGCTTCTTGCAAGGAGGCTGCGCTTGCTTGGCCTGGGCATGTGTTCCGCCACCAGATCGGACAGCCAGCGGACGCCGGATGACGCAACCAAAGCGTCGTCACCATCTGTCCGACGCACGATACTATGGCGATGTCGCGGCGCAGATCGGGCACGCCCCGCCGCGATTGGTGATGGTCAGATACTGCCAATAATGTGGGGCGTCAGGCCACGTCGGTTGGCCGTACCGGGAGTTGTTGCTCAATACCGTGCAGGCGTGGTAGACGCCCTCCTGGAGGCCGAGAAAGGTGTAGGTGGGGCGAATAGGGTCGAGATTCTGGGCCTCTACGTCAAAGTACAGGAACGCCTCCCGCCAGTTGCCAGTGTTGCTCGCCTTGGCCCTGGGGTAGTCGCGCTCCATGTTCACGCAGCCAATACGGTAATGGGTCGCGCCCGGAGCTGCGTCCCAAGTAATGACTGCCTCTCCGGTATTGCGTCCGTTGACGACAGTGATGTTGCCTGCCGGCCCGGCCGCGACGCTAACGGCGGCCAACGACGGGTCAGGCAACTCGGCCAGTCCGTAGCCCCAAGTGTTGTCCGCTCCGGCCGATCCCCGCTCAGCGGTGTTCTGCTTCAGGTAATGGGCAATGGAATTAGGGCGGTAATTCGTGAACCGCTGCTTCACCAGCGCGGCCAAACCCGCAACGTGCGGGGAAGCGTGGCTCGTGCCACAGGTCGGATAGAGGGTGCTTCCGTCAGGCAAGGTCACGGGCGGGCTGGTCAACGTGGGAGTGCAGGTAACGCCAGTGATGTCCGGTTTGATCCGGCCGTCGATGGTCGGCCCACGGGAACTGTAATCGGCGACTTGCTGGGTGTCCCACCAGTGAGTGGCGCCCACCGCCATCATGCCAGGGTTTCGGCCCTCCGCCGGTTCCGCTACGTGACGACCGGGCGAGTGATACAGCAACTCTTCGGAACCACCCTCGGTGCCCCACAAAAAGAGTTGAATCCACGCTGGCATGGTGGCGCATCGGTCATTCCAAAGCGACAGGCTGTATACGCCGCGCGGGACGCTCGCCTCCAGATACTCGAAGGGAAACCTGTTTGCGCTGCCATCCTGAAAATCTCCGGCGATGTCAATGAGGATTGGGGTACTCGTGTCATCCCGAAATAGCGCCAAATCAATGTCACAGTCCTCCCTTCCCCAATCGCCGTCCCAGCGCACAACGGCAGAGACTTTCTTGCTCTCCGTAACGGTGAAGTGATTGGCCTCTACTTGATCGTTGAAGTTGTGCCAGCGGTCACCGTCAGGGTCCGCAAAAGCCCCGTACCACACCCGACGTCCCGCATTGCCGCCGGAGGTTATGAACACGGCTCCTTCGGCAACCGCTCGGTCAACCGTCTTCAGGGGCGCGTTGCTGAAGGGTGACGTCCCGTCACCGGGGTTCCGGGGTGTCCAGCTGCCAGATAAGTTGATTACCGTCACACCATGTCCCGTCATCCAATCTGAGGCGGAGCGGAAATCGCCTCTCGTTAGGGGATTTGCGATGTAGAGCGTCACGTTCGGCGCGACATCCGACAGTGTTTCCGCCACCGTAGTGCCATGACTTCCATTCACTTCGCAGTCGGAAAGCAGGGAAGATGGCACTCGGGCGGTCATGAAGTAGCACCGAGCCACCACATTGCGCGGCAGCTCAGTCCCTTGCAATCGGGCAAAGCCCTCAAACCCGGCGTCGATGATGCCTACCTTGACGTTTTCCCCGCGAAACCCAGCTCCGTGCCAAGCGTCGGCTCCGTGAATGCCGACGCCCTGACTGATGACGGCAGGATTGAGATCGTTGGCCGATGTCGGTTGAGGCGGCAAGACGGGAACCACGGTGTTCACGTGCAATACCCCAGGCCGCTCGGAGGCCGCGCCCAACTGGGAGGGCGGCACATGCGCCTCGATGTAGTCTTCCCCCACATTGCGCACGAATATCCCGTTCTCCTCCAGGTACGCCCGCACCTCGTCCACACGGCTCGCCTCAATGTAGAACGTAACCAGCACGGGCTCGTCATCCTGATTTGATCGCGCCGCGTCCGTGCCGGCTGGCGTTAGCGTCGAGGAGGCTACTTCTGCCAGCCGGTTCAGGTTGGAATCCAGATTCGGATACTGCGGTGGTTCTTTCGGTGGTAGCGGCGGCAGGTTGGATTGCTCCGGGGCATCTCCGGATTGCGGCGATACACCTTCGGGAGGCGCCGCAACCGGTTCGTGATCCATCGTCGCCATGCTGCGGTCAGCCGGGCCGCATCCTACGATAAACGCCGCAATCGCCAGTACAGCCGACGCCGCCAGCGCAACCCACCACGTCCGGGATTTAGGAAACGTCATGATGTCTAGCCTCCATTCAAGGTGTGATTTGAGCGAACCATGATACTGCGCGCCGTCACTATGCCGGGCGTACGGCAGGGCAATCGCGTCTTAATAGTATTTTTAGAAATATGTTAACGTGCCATGATCCGTTGAACCAAATGGAGGCAGTGAGGCATGGCACAACCACCCAAAACAACTATTCTCGATCATTTCGCTGACCTGGACGACCCACGGGTGGAACGCACCCGACGCCATAAGCTGGTGGACATCATTGCCATTGCCATTTGTGCCACCATCTGCGGCGCCGATTCCTGGGTCCACATAGAACTCTTCGGCAAGAGCAAGCTGGCCTGGTTTCAGACCTTCCTGGAATTGCCCCACGGTATCCCATCCCACGACACCTTTGGCGATGTGTTCGCCCGCCTGGACCCAGTGCAGTTGCAGAATAGCTTCGTATCCTGGACCCAGGCCATCGCCGAGTTGCTGCCGGGTGAGGTGGTGGCCATTGACGGCAAGACGGCCCGACGGTCCTATGATCCGGCGGGGAACAAGGGGGCCATACACCTGGTCAGCGCCTGGGCCACGCAGAATAACCTGACCCTGGGCCAGGTCAAGACTGAGGAGAAGTCCAATGAGATCACCGCCATTCCACAACTGCTGGAGATGCTGGACTTGAATGGCTGCATCGTGACCATCGATGCCATGGGCTGCCAGCGGGAGATCGCCCAGCAGATCATAGCGGGCGGGGCCGACTACGTGCTGGCGGTGAAGGAGAACCAGGGCCGGTTGCATGAGGGCATCCGAGACCTGTTCCAGGGAGCCGAGGCCTGGGGTTTTGACGGGGTGCCTTACGATTATGCACGGACCGTGGACAAGGGACACGGACGGGTGGAACGGCGGGAATGCTGGACCATCACGGCGACGGACTGCCTGGATTATCTGGACCCCCAGGGGCAATGGTCCCAACTGAAGGCGGCCGTCAGGGTGGTGGGCCATCGTCAAACTGGAGCGGGTGGCATAAGTCAGCCCCGCTACTACATCAGCAGCCTGCCAGCCTCAGCAGAACAACTCCTGGCTGCCATCAGAAGCCACTGGAGCATCGAAAACTCGCTGCACTGGACCTTGGACGTGACCTTTCGGGAAGACCAGTGCCGAGTGCGTAAGGACCATGGACCGCAGAACCTGGCCACGCTGCGGCAGATTGGGCACAACCGGTTGAAAAACGAAAGCACCTTGAAAGTAGGCATTCAGGGCAAGCGGCTCAACGCCGGATGGGACGAGGACTACCTGCGCAAAGTCCTCCTCGGATAAGACGCGATTGCCCTGGGGCGTACGGCTGTGCAACGTAATGCGCTCAATTTAAACGGATACACTACTATGTCGTAGTCCCTTGGTCGTGTTTCGAGAGCAGGACATTTGCATGGATGCACAGGATGGACAGGATTTCATGGCTGCTTTCGGGTTGCCTTCGCAGCAGGCACCATGCTTGCTAGTCGGTGGGGTCGATGGCGACCGGAGTGTCGGAGGCCGGGTCAGGTGAGTCGGGGTCGCCGGTGGACGCAGGGACACGGTCGGCGGCGTCCCATTCGCGGACGACGTACCTCAGGACGCGATAGCCGGCGGCGGCGAACGGGGCGGCAACCAGGACCCCCCAGAAACCGAGGAACAGCCCGAATATCGCCAGCGCGAGGATCACCGCCAGCGGGTGCAGGCCAAGTGCCTGCCCCTGCATCCTCGGTGCGATGAGGGTGTTCTGCAAGGCTTGCAGGACCAGATACAGGGCGATGACCAACGGGGCCTTGGTCCAGTCGGTGAGGAGCATGACGACGGCGGCGATGACCAGCGAGACGGTCGGCCCGACGATAGGAACGAGCTCTCCGCCGAACGCCACGATCGCCAGTATCGGCGCCTGGGAGACACCCATGCCCCACAGGGCGAGACCGGTGACCACCCCGATCATGGCGCCCAGCAGCAATTGCACGCGCATGTACACGCCGATGGACTCCCCGGATAGACGGCCGATTTCCGCAAGGTCATCGCGTATTGATCGCGGAAGGAGTTGGCGTACCCCGCGGCCGATACCGGCCGGATCGTATAGCAGGTAGAAGAGGATGATGGGAACCGTCGCCAGCGACACGGCGAGGCCGACACCAGTCTGCAGGATACGGAACAGGCGAAGCAGCGCCTCGTTCAGACCATCAATCAACGCCTGGCGCAGTTCCTCCAGGCGGGGGTCGATCATCTCTCGTATGTTCGACGGCACCCGGGTCTGGTATTCGACAATCGCCTGGCGGTAAAGCTGTTCCGCATCTTGCACCAAGTCGGGCGCGCGTTCCACCAGGGCCGCCGACCGGTCGATTATCCTGAACAAGCCCAACCCCACGACAATCAGAACCGCCAGGGTCACGACCAGGAGGACCAGTCCGGAGGTCAGCATTCTGGTGACATTGGGCCAACGGCGGCCCCAGGCGGTGCGTCGTTCCACCAAATTGACGATGGGAACCAGCAGGTACGCCACCGCGCCGCTAAGCAAGAAAGGCAAGAGGACGGCCAGCAGTTTCCAGATCACGACCAGGGCCAACACGGCCACTGCCAGCGCGGCCAGCAAACGGAGCCGACGGGAAGCGGTGGGCGACAGTTGTGGTAGAGAGGGCATAAGTTACCAATGCGGGGCCGAAGCCGGGAGGGGCAGATGATAACCGAGAGAACCACACTTAACAAGGCAAAGTGGCTGTGCTAACCTCGTCAGTACATATAAATTGAAAGGAATTCTCCGAGAGGAGCATACGAACGATGAAAACCTTGAAAATCTCGATTCTCGCCCTGGGGATAATGCTGCTGGCCGTGGCCTGCTCCGGCAGCGCGTCGGAAAGCGGAACCCAGCCGACCGAACCCGTCGACAGCATCTACGATTTCGATATTGCGCTCTACCAGGGCAGCGACGTGCTGGGGTCGGAGACGGTGGCGGTTTCCGACCTGCAGGGCCAGCCGGTGGTGCTGAACTTCTGGGCCGGCCTGTGTCCGCCCTGTCGGGCGGAGATGCCGGAATTCCAGGCCTTTGCCGACGAGTACGAGGGGCGGGCGCTGGTGCTCGGCGTGGACCTGGGGCAGTTTTTTGCCCTAGGTAGCGAGGAGGACGCCGTCACCCTCCTCAACGAATTGGGGGTAACCTATCCGGCCGGGGCGACGGGCGACGCGAACGTGGTGCGTGAGTTAGAGGTGTTGGGACTGCCCGCGACCTTCTTCATCGCCGCGGACGGCAGCCTGCATCGCAAGTGGCAGGGTGTCCTGAACGGCGACAAACTTGCGGAAATCACCGACGAGATGCTGGCACAGTAGGCCGGCACGGGGGAAATGGAATGGCAGACAACACGATCACTTTCGGCTGCAACCTGAGCGTGGACAACTTCTGGGACCTGCCCGAGTTCGCCAAGCGTGCCGAGGACCTGGGGTTTGACCGGGTGGCAATTGGGGAGCACGTGATGGACGGCAACCCGCCGCGTCCCACGGCGATGGGATTGCCGGCCATGGCGGCGGCGGCGGGAGCGACCACGCGGCTGCGGGTGCTCACGGGCATCGTGATCGCGCCGCTATACCATCCGGTGATGCTGGCCAAACTGGTGGCAACGGTTGACCAGATTTCGGGCGGACGGCTGGATTTCGGGATTGGCATCAGCGGTCAACGGGACACGCGCGCGGAGTTCGACGCGCTGGAGATTCCGGTGAACACGCGCGGGCGGCGCACCGACGAGATCCTGCGGGCGATGAAGCAGTTGTGGCAGGAGGACCACGTCTCCCACCACGGGCGGTTCTTCAACTACGACGACGTGACGTTGCTGCCCAAGCCTTTCCAGCAGCCCTACCCGCCGATCTGGGTGGCCGGACGGAGCGACGCGGCGGTCAGGCGGGCGGCCATCGCCGGCGACGGGTGGTATCCGTACCTGTTCACCGTCAACCGTCTCCGCCGCTCCAACGCCAGCGTGCGCGACATGGCCGAGCAGTCGGGCCGCGACCTGAGCCGGTTCCACTGGGGGTTGAACCAGCCGACCGCCATCAACGAAGATCCGGACCAGGCCCTTGAAACGGCCGTCGCCCACGTCGGCCAGCGTTACGTCACACCCGAACGCAGCGCGGAGGACATCGCCCGGGCGCTGTGCATCACCGGCAACGCCGAGGACTGCATCGGGGCGGTGCAGGAACGGATTGACGCGGGCGTGCGCGATTTCGTGTTCGGGTTCCTGGCCGGCGAGGCCGACGACTACTTCCGCCAGATGGAGCTGTTCTCCAGCCGTGTGCTGACGCACTTCAAGTGACGATCGCGGTTCTGGCGGGGTTATAATACTGCCAGACGGCAAGACGATCCTCACCGCGCTGTGGGCTCCGGCGCTGGCCGGAACGCTGGCAACAGCGGCTACATGGCTGGTGTGGTACTACACCGCTTTGCCCTGCACTTTGGAGAATGCGGTCGAGCTGAAGTGCCATCCGAGCGTGATGGCAAGGTACATCTCAACATCTATCCTGCACCACTGCGTCATCCATGCCAGCATTGCCATTACCATCATCGGAGGTTCTGATCTGATGCTTTTCTTGCGCGAGCGGCACCGCAACAATCAGATGATGGACATCATGAAGACCTTCCTCGACGAGCGATCGAACAGCGCCGGCAGGAAGTCGAACAGCGCCGGGAGGAAGCCGAACAGCGCCGGCAGGAGACCGAACTGCGACAGCAGGAAGCCGAGGCACGCCGCGAGGCCGATGCAATGGCCGCCGAAGAACGCCGGCAAGCGGCCGTGGAACGGCAGGCGTTTTTGGAAGCGCTGAACCGGCTCACCGAAGCCATCGGTCAGAACGGGCGAGAACGGCAATAACGCCAACCAGGCAGGCATTTGTAGAGAGTTGCACATGAAATTTGGTATCTACAGTTCGATTGCCGACCCGCCGGCCGGGGAGAACCTGGCCTTGCGGGTGGATGAGGTAGTCGCAGAGGCGAAGCTGGCGGAGAGGGCGGGTTTCGACTCCTGCTTTTTCGGCGAGCACCACCAGGACCGGGACGGGTTCCTACCTTCCCCGCTTATCGTCTCCGCCGCCGTTGCCGCCCAGACCACGACGCTGAACCTGGGCACCTCGGTCATACTGCTGCCGCTGCATCATCCGGTGCGGCTGGCGGAGGACGTGATCACGCTGGACATCGTGTCGCGGGGGCGGTTCATCCTGGGCGTGGGGCTCGGTTACCAGGCGGTCGATTTCCGCACCTTTGACATTGCCATCGAGCAGCGGGTTAGCCGGTTCGAGGAGGAGATCGAGATCATCCGGCAGTGCTGGAGCGGCGAGCGGTTCTCGTTTTCCGGCGAGCATTTCAATCTCGATGATCTGACCATCACGCCCAAGCCCTACTCCGATCCGGCCCCTCCGCTATGGATCGGCGCGAGCCGGACGCCGGGAGCCAGGCGAGCCGGACGGATCGCCGACGGCTTTGTGGCGGGACCCAGCACTGATCTGGAAAACACCATCGCACTGGCAAACGCATACCAGCGCGCCGCGGAAGATGCGGGTAAGGAACCGGTGTTCTGCCTGATGCGCGACGCTTGGGTCGCACCGACCCGGGCCGAAGCCGAGCGCGTGTACGGCCCGGAGGTCATGGACGCCTACAAGTACTACTGGCGCAACGGCCTCAACGAGTTCCGGCAGTACACGGAGGAATCGCAGATCAACATCGACAACCTCGGCACCGACCGTCTGATCCTGGGCGAGCCCCAGGAGGTGGTGGACGAGTTCCACCGCTGGAAGGAGGCCACCGGGGCTGACTACTTCATGCTGCGGCTGCGACACGCGCACTCCGGCGGGCCACCCCACGAGCGCATCATGGAAGCCATCCGGCTCTTCGGGGAGGAAGTCATTCCCCACTGCCAATAGGCCCTCAAGTCACGCAACGTAGGAGAATGCACCATGCCTCGTTTCCCCATCGCGTCCCGGGATGCAGTGCCACCGGAACAAGTTGACGCTTTTGACGCTATCGTATCCACACGCGGCGGAGTGGTGCCTGAGTTCGGGCCCATCGCCGTGCAGCTCCACGTGCCTGAGATCGCCCAGCGCGGCGAGGTACTGCGGGCCTATCTTCGGGCGGAGGGTTCGACTCTGCCCGACAACGTGGCGGAGCTCGCCATGATAACCACCGCCCGGGAGTTGGACTGCCAATTCATCTGGCACGCCCACGCCGCGGCCGGACGGCGGGCGGGGCTGAGCGATGCACTGGTGGACGCCTTGCGTGACAAGCAGGAATTGCCCCCGTTGTCGTCCGCTGAATCGGCGGTCATCAACTACGGCCGGGAATTCTTCCGCACCCGTCGGGTATCGCAAGCCACCTTCGACGCCGCGCGCGCCGAGTTCGGCGACCGCGGGCTGATCGAACTGACCAACCTGATGGGGTACTACTCGGTGTTGGCGTTCAACATCAACGCCTTCGAGCAGCTGCCGCCGGCTTCGGACGAGCCGTTTTTGCCGGTGTAGTCCAAGCCGACATGGCAGAGAAAATTTACATACGCAACGCTAGCGGTGAGCTGGCACTGGTCGTCGAGGAGCGATTCGAAACCGAAGCGATGCTTGAGGAACTGGTCGCCCAGCATCCAGAATTGCTGGCCGGTGATCAGATGCGTCCTGATGACCCGCTGCGTTGGATTCTCGTCAAGCCGCAGATGGAGATTGAAGCGTGGGCTGTTGACCTGCTGCTCATGGATCAACATTCCTGTCCCACATTGGTAGAGGTAAAGCGCGGCGACAATAGAGAGGGTCGTCGTGCCGTAGTTGGCCAAATGCTGGACTATGCGTCAGCCGTGGCCGCCGCATGGTCCGGCGACGCGATGCGGGTTGCCTTTGAGCAGGATGCTGTGCATCGGGGCAGCGACCCCCACGAAGAGTTGCGCACACTTTTGGATTATCCTCGCGAGGCAGACATAGAAAAGGCGGCGAACGCATTCTGGGAACGCGCAGCAGCCAATTTGGAAGCGGGTCGATTGCGGCTCCTTTTCGTCGCCGACAATATCCCCAGTGCATTGGAAAGGTCGGTGACGTTTTGGAACGCTCAAACCAAAGAAAGTATCGAAGTGCTGGCGGTTGAAGTCAAACAGTATCCTGGTAAATTTGGTGACGCGCTGGTTTCTCGTGTGATCGGACAGATAGACACGCGCGGCCAAACTAGTACGAGAATGGGCAATCTCAATCGAAAGGAATTCTTAGAACTATTTCCTCGTACTGACGCACGCATTGCGATCGAATCACTAATTGGCGCAGCCGAGAGATTTGGGACTAACGTCAAAGTGCGTCCGGCACGGGCTAGCTTCTCCATCCACGTGGAGTCCGCCTTATACCCAAGCAGCATCCCGCTGATCCGGATTTTGGTTCCTTCTGGAACATATCCTGACGGCCGGATTGTGTTTTTCCATATCGGTGATGCCGATTATCCCGAACGAGTGGCGGAAGTTCTTGGCAAGTGGGTAAGCAAGTTCGGAGAGGACGCGTTTACGGCGAACGCTCCTGATTCACGAGACATTGGAGTCGCTGTCGACGCAGATAATTTCGTAAGCAACATCGACGTGTTTATCGATCGCCTGCTCGGAACGCTCTCTGACCTCACGAACGTCTAATGGTGCGCTGCAATGGACCCCCTCATCGCAACCGCTCTTGATACCGCCCGCGCTCGTGGCGCGGAGTATGCCGACATCCGGCTGGTGTCCAACCGGGAGCAGCGGATTGTGGTGCGGAACGGCGTGGTGGAGACCATGACCGCCGACGAGTCGGTGGGGCTGGGGATACGGGCGGTGTACCGGGGGGCTTGGGGTTTCGCGTCGACGCAGGAGTTGACCGGCGAGGCGGCGGACCAGGCGGCGGCGCAGGCGGTGCAGATCGCGCGGGCGTCGGCCAGCCAGAACGGGGCGGGTACGACGGCCGCTGAATTGCTGGGCTCGCCTGTGTCCAGCCAGGGCAGCTACACGACGCCGATCAGCATCGATCCGTTCACGGTGCCGCTGGACCACAAGCTGGCCCTGCTGCTGGAGGCGGACCGCGAGATGGCCGCGGTTCCGCAGGTCACGGCGCGGATGGCCAACGTGGTCTTCATCCGCGAGGAGCGCACCTTTGCCAACACCGAGGGCGCGCTGGTTACGCAGACCATCCACGAGGCTGGCGGGGGCGTGCAGGCCACCGCCGTGGGCAACGGCGAAACCCAGCGTCGTTCGTATCCGCAGTCCCACGGGCGACAGCAGGGGTGCGCCGGGTGGGAGTACGTCGTGGCCATGGACCTGCCGAGGAACGCGCGGCGCACCGCAGAGGAGGCCGCCGAACTGCTCACCGCCGACCCGTGCCCCTCGAACATCGACACCGACCTGATTATCGACAGCAGCCAGTTGGCGTTGCAGATCCACGAGTCCTGCGGGCATGCGGTGGAGCTGGACCGGGCGCTGGGTGACGAGGCCGCCTTCGCCGGCACCTCTTTCCTCACACCTGATCTGCTCCGCGACTTCCGGTATGGGTCGGAGCAGGTCAACATCACCGCCGACAGCACCAGAGCCACCGGCCTGGGCACCTTCGGGTGGGACGACGAGGGATTGCCGGCCCAGGCCACCGATATCATCCGCGACGGGCAATTTGTCGGCTACCTAATGTCCAGGGAGTCGGCGACCCGGCTGGGTCTGCCATCCAACGGATGCATGCGGGCGTCCTCGTGGAACCGCATCCCCCTCATCCGGATGACCAATGTCAGCCTGGAGCCGGGGGAGTGGACGCTGGAGGACCTGATCGCCGATACCGACGACGGGATATATCTCGAAACCAACCGCTCGTGGTCGATTGACGACCGCCGGTACAACTTCCAGTTTGGCACCGAGGTCGGCCGGGAGATCAAGAACGGCAAGCTGGGCCGATTGCTGCGCAACTGCACCTACACCGGGATCACGCCGGAGTTCTGGCGCAATTGCGACGCGGTGTGCGGACCCCAGCACTGGCAGCTCTGGGGCACTCCTCGCTGCGGGAAAGGTCAGCCCGGTCAGATCGCGCACACCAGCCACGGGGCGAGTCCTTCCCGGTTCCGCAACGTCCGCGTCGGCGTGATGCGCTGAGGCCAGGGCGCGCCGCGATGCTGGGACAGGAACGGATACGATCCCTGCTGCGGGAGGCGCTGCGCCACTGCCCGGCTGACGCGGATGGCGACATCTACCTGACCGCCACCGAGCAGGCGCTGACCCGGTTCGCCAACAACCGCATCCACCAGAACGTGGCGCACCAGGACGCGATCGCGCATGTCCGGGTCGCGGTGGGCAAACGCCAGGGCCGCGCGGTCACCAACAACCTGTCGGAGTCGGGCCTCGCCGACGCCGTTCGCCAGGCTGCCGAGTACGCCCGGCTCATGCCCGAAGACCCCGACTTTCCCGGCCTGGCGGAACCGTCGACGGCGCAATCGGCGATGGCCTACGACGAAGCCACGGCCGTTTGCGATGCCGAGCATCGCGCGGGCATGGCCGGAATGGTCTGTCACAGGGCCGGCGACCTGTCGCTGGACGCCGCCGGCTTCTTCCGCACCGGCGCCACCGAACTGGCGGTGGTCAGCACGCTCGGCTCCGACGCGTACCACGTCGGCTCATTCTCCGGCCTGCTCGTCACCGCCCGCAGCGACGACTCGGCGGGGTGGGCCAAGGGCGGCGGCTGGCGCATGGACGCAATCGACGGCGAAGCGCTGGCGGACGAGGCCATCGGCAAGGCGATACGCGGTCGTAACCCGCAGGACCTGGAACCGGGGGAGTATCCGGTTGTGCTGGAGAACTACGCGGTGGGCGACATGCTGGAAGCCCTCAGCTTCTACGGCATGGGCGCGCAGATGGTGCAGGACGGGCGGAGCTGGATGACCGACCTGCAAGGGCAGGCGGTGATGAGTCCGTTGGTGTCCATTAGAGACGACGGACTGGATCCGGCCGGGTGGCCGGTGCCGTTCGACGCAGAAGGTGTGCCCCGGGAGCGGGTGGACGTCGTGACGGGCGGTGTCGTGCGAGGGCCAGTACACAACACCTACACCGCCGCCAAAGTCGGTGCGGCCTCCACGGGACACCAACGGGGCGCCACGGGCGGGCCGACCGCGACAAACCTGTTCATGCGGCCCGGCGACCGCACCACGGAGGAGCTGATCGGGTCGGTGGACCGGGGGCTGTACATCACCCGCTTCTACTACACCCGCCTGTCCCACAGCCGTGGCTGCGTGATGACCGGCATGACGCGGGACGGCACCTTCCTGATCGAGAACGGCGAACTCACCACGCCGGTAAAGAACCTGCGCTTCACGCAGAGCTACGTGGAAGCGTTGGCCGGCTGCCAAGCCCTGTCCGACACGTCGCACCTGAACCTGAACGAGGCCGGCGTTGCGATGCACGTGCCGGCAGCGCTGCTGGAGAGTTGGCGTTTCACGGGGCAGACGGTGTAACCTGAAAGAAGCTTTACCGTGGGGTTTGACACGATGCAGATAACACTGAATCTCGACGAAACCATCGCTGAGCGGCTGCAGGCGGAGGCGAAACGTCGCGGGACCACGGCGTCGGCGCTGGCCGAGGCGGGCATTCGCGAAATCCTCGGGGAGGGTCCGGTCGCGGACGAGAACCGCGATACATTGTCGAATGTGCCGCGACGCACCAACCTGGTTGACACTCCCGAGAAGCAGGAATTCCGCCGTGTGATGGAGGAATATTTCGGAGGGCCGGCCCCACAAACTGCCGAGGAGTTGTTTGAAAGGCTACCCAAGTGGAACAGCGGTGGGGAATTGGTCGATATTACCAACAAAGAGGAACTCTATCGGGTGATGGACGAGGACGATGGTTTTCGATACTAACGTGGTCGTCCATGCCGCTCGGACGGATTCAGAGTTCCATATCCCTTGCCGACAACGCATCATAGAAGCTGGGACGGGCTCATCCGCTGTCTTCTTGACATGGAACGTCTGCTATGAGTTTCTGCGGGTAATCACCCATCCCCGGGTATATCCCAACGCGTGGAACGTGGAGGATGGATCTCGTTTTCTGGCGATGTTAATGGCGTCGCCAAGTTTCGGTTTGCTGCTGCCTACGGAAAACCACTTGGGCACGCTGATCCAAGTTTCCAGTGAAGTGCCCGGCATCCGCGGTAATGTGGTTCACGACATGCATACCGCCGTGTTGATGCGGGAGCACGGTATCAAACAGATCTGCACCATGGATAGCGATTTCCGACGGTTCCCATTTATCGAAGTTGTAGACCCAACACAGTGACGGTGGTGACGGTATGAGCGATTTGAACAACGACGAAATTCAAGCCCTGGCCAAAGCGGTGAGGCTCAATTTGAGCGAGCCGGAGCTGAGCCAGGTCACGCACAGCCTGAACGCGATGCTGGGGGAGATGGCCGCCATCAACCCACCGGGGTTTAACCTGGAGGAGTATGTCGCCGTGACCCAGCCGGCAGACATGGAGGTGGCAGAATGACGCCCGCCGAAATCCCGTTCCTACCCGCTTCCGAGTTGGCCGCTGCCATCCGCGCCCGCGAGGTGTCGTCCGTCGAGGCGGTGGACGCCTACCTGGCCCGCATCGACGCGGTGGGAGGCAAGCTGAACGCCTATATCACGGTGATGACTGACGAAGCCCGCGCCGACGCGGAACGCCTGGACGCTGATGCCGCCGCCGGAAACTTCCGTGGACCGCTGCACGGTGTCCCCGTGGGCGTGAAGGACCAGGTCTACGCCGCCGGAACACGAACCACCGACGGCTCCAAGATACGAGCCAACTTCGTGCCGGATACGGACGCCACCGTGGTGGCGAAGCTCAAGGCCGCCGGCGCGGTGATCATCGGCAAGACCAACATGAGCGAGTTCGCCATGGGGGACCCGATCAGCAGCTGGTTCGGGCCGGCGCGCAACCCGTGGGACACCAACCGGAACCCCGGGACGTCGAGCACGGGCAGCGGTTCCGCCACGGCGGGATTCCTCTGCGCCACCTCGCTGGGAGAGGATACCGGCGGTTCCATACGCGGACCGGCGGCGAACTGCGGCCTCGTAGGCATCCGCCCGACGTGGGGGCGCGTGAGTCGCGCGGGGGTCGACGGCGCCAGTTGGTCGACGGACACCATCGGACCCATTTCACGCACGGTAACCGACTGCGCGCTGACGCTGGGCGTCATCGCCGGCCATGACCCCAAGGATCGGTACAGCCGCACCGAACCGGCGCCCGACTACCTGGACGGGCTGGATGGCGGCGTGCGCGGGATGCGCATCGGCGTGGTTCAGGAGTTGATGGGCGGGCACGGCCTGTCGCTCAACGAGCAGAGCCGGGACGCGGTCGCGGCCGCCGCCGAGGTATTCCGGGAACTGGGCGCCGAGGTAGTGCCGGTGAGCCTGCCCATGGCTGCCGTCACCGGGCCAATCGTGCGCACCATCACCAGCACTGAGCGGGTGAGCCTGAATCCGGAATGGCTGCGGGAGCGGTTCGAGGACTACCACCCGAACACCCGGGTGGCCTTCGCGGTGGGCAACCTGATACCGGGGCAGGTGTACTACAAGGCGCTGAAACTGCGGGCGTTGGTGCGTCGGCAGGTGATCGAGGCTTTCCGCAACGTCGACCTGCTGATACAGCCCACGTCGACCGGACCGGCGGGGTTGCTGGCCGACGAGCCGGCGGTGATCGACAACAAGGAGATGGCTGCGGCCGCGCTGCGCGAGGGCAGCTTCCGCGGGCTGTACAGCCTGAGCGGATGTCCGGCTTTGAGCATTCCCTGCGGGTTCACCACCGAAGGCGAGGGGGCGTTGCCCCTGGCGTTGCAGATCGGCGGGCCGCATCTGGGCGAGGCCAAGATTTTCCAGGCCGCCCACGCCTACGAGCAGGCCACGCCGTGGCACGACCGGAGGCCACCGGAGCTGTGACCCGAGCGGTCGTCGCTCGCCGTCGTAATCTTCCGCAGTGCTTCTTCGACAGTATCGAGCAGTAGGTGTGCTAGGTGTTGTATTCTCTGCTGGGTAAGGGAGTCAGGTGGAATGACAACAATTACCAGCAGATCGGGATTGCGAGCTATTGCCGTCGGAGCGATGATCGTATTGACGGCACAGCTCTCGGGGATTGCATGCTCGCCAACTCAGCCAGCCGCGACGGATAACGTCGTCGAAGATGCGCAGACCCCGTCGGTCCAAGAGGCCCCCGGCGGGCAGTCCCAAGGCGTGTTCAACGACCGCATCCTGTTCGGGCAATCCGCCGCCTTCAGCGGCCCCGCTCGCCAATTGGGCACGGGGATGCGGCTGGGGATACAGGCGGCGTTCCACGAGGCGAACCAAGCCGGCGGCGTACACGGTCGCAGGTTGGAGTTGGAATCGCTGGACGACGGATACGAACCGGATGCCGCGCTGTCCAACACGCAGTTGCTGATCTACGAACACAACGTATTTGCATTGATCGGAGCGGTAGGAACTCCCACCTCCCGCGCCGCCTTTCTCCCGGCGAATTCGGCCGGAGTACCGTTCCTTGCTCCGTTCACCGGAGCCGAATTCTTGCGCGACCCGCAACTGGACAACGTCCTGAACCTGCGGGCGTCTTATTATCAGGAAACCGAGGAGATGGTGGCTCGCCTCACCGATGATCTCGGGTTCACGCGGATCGCCGTCTTCTACCAGAACGATTCCTTCGGCCAGGCCGGACTGGAAGGGGCTACTCTCGCTCTGGAGCGGCGTGGTTTGGAGCCGACGGCGTCGGGGTATTACGAACGTAACACCGGTGCGACCACCGGCGCCGTGTTCCACATCGTGGAAGCCGATCCAGAAGCGGTTATCATGGTCGGCGCATACACTCCGGTGGCGAAGACGGTCCAAGCCGTGCGCGAGGAGATAGACCCGGTATTCATAGCGATCTCATTCGTGGGCAGCAAGGCGCTGGCGGAAGCGTTGGGACCGGACGGCGCCGGCATCTACGTCACCCAGGTGGTCCCTTCCCCGGATGACGCCACCATACCCGTCGTCGCCAAATACCAGGCCGCTCTGGCTGCCTACGACCAGGCATCGACCCCGAGCTTCGTTTCGCTGGAGGGTTACCTGGCCGGGCGGCTGGCCATTGCAGGGCTGGCAGGGTGCGGCCGCGACCTCAGCCGTGAGTGCTTCATCAACGCCCTGCACAGTCCCGAAGCGATAGACATTGACGGGATGCAACTGCAATACGGGCCGGACGACAACCAAGGGTCCGATTCAGTATTTCTGACCGTTATCGGCCACGACGGGGAATATCGCCAGATCGACACTCTGGGAGGCGAGCACTGACCAGTCACCACAGAATCGTTGCACTTACGATCGTTGGCACAGACGCCACGCGAATACCCCTGTCCATCGGCACACAGAACTATTGCCGATCCTGAGGTGACACCCCGATCTCCCCGATTGTGTCGCCATTCTCATCGAACATCGAATATGAACTGCCGGTTTTCTCGATAAATACCTTGCGATTGAGAATTACGTTCCCATTCGGCGCGACGAACCGGGCATCGGCATGGCCACTCGCCTGGTCTGCAGGAAAGTCGGTTACGACGCTCAAATGTTGAAATTGCTCTGGGTAAATGATGTTTCCGGCGTTCGTCAGTTGAATCAGCGTACGACGATAACATTCTTCGGACATTAACACGTTTCCGGACTTCAGTATAGCGCACTGAAACTCCCATTCCCCGTTCAGTCGAGCAAATTGAACGGCGGCCGCATCTCTCATCACAGCGGCGTGACGCAACAAAAAATCGCTGCCTTGGTCGATGGCGTCAGCCATTTCATCTATGCTGGCTATCAGCACGATTTGCACGCCATTTTCTCGAAACGCCGCTTCCACCGATGCGTCTTTATTGCGGACCCGCCTCCCGAAAGCTCGGATTAGCTTTTTGACACGCTCTTTGACTTCCAACTCTTCGATGATCGCTTCCTCGGCAGCAGTTATGGCAGGTCCCACTATCGGGATTTTCTTTGCAAACAGTAGCAATGTCAGCGTCGCTGAAAGCCACAACACGGGTTCTGCCTCAATGGCTTTCCGTCCAACAAACTCTACCGATCGTTCAGGGAATATCGCTCGCGTATCATGCAGGAATCGATCGAGTTCTGGGGGATCGAAGTTTGCACGATCAACCGCAATTTCGTTTACTTCGTTGGCCAGTTCAAAAAGGCGCTGATCTTCAGGGAAAACGCACAAATAGCCATTCGAGTGCTTTTCGATGGCTCCCCAATAAATTTCAGAGCGTATTATCCCAATTTCATGCCCGCCTGTTTTGCCGATGCTTACCGTGCGGGCGACAATTTTTCCTAGCGGAGCACACCGTTCATCATGTTCTGGCCTTACAGGCAAAACCGTTGGGGTTAAATCATTACCGTCGCTTTCAAAAACGCTCCGAGCGAAAACGTCGCCGTGTACATCCGGTACGCCAATTGGAATTGTTATTTCCGAAATTTGTCGATCCATGTTTACGCTCTCACCGTCCAAACGCATCGATGGTCACATTTTGCGTGGCATGCATTTAATCCATCACCATAGACCCGCCAGCTCCGTAATCCTCACCTAACCCTCGTAAACGGTCTTCCCGCCGACGATGGTGCGTTCCACGGTGATGTCCTTGATGCCGAAGGGGTCTATGACCGTGGGGTCCTCGCCGAGCACCACGAGGTCAGCCAGCTTGCCCACCTCGATGCTGCCCTTGAGGTTTTCCTCGAAGCCGGCGTAGGCTCCGTTTAGGGTATAGATGCGCAGGGCGTCCTCCACGGAAATGCGCTGGTTCGTGCCCCACTCGCGGCCATCGCTGTCGGTGCGGGTGGCACAGCTCTGGATGCCCATCAGCGGCTCGAACGGGCCGGGCGGGTAGTCGGTGGCCCCGGTGGACATGACGTTGTAGTCCATGAACGAGCGCTGAGCAAACATCCACTGCAGCCGTTCCTCGCCGTAGAACTGCATCTTCTCGCCGTGGTAGTACACGTAGGTGCAGAAAGGCGTCGCCACCGCGCCCAAGTTGTTCATGCGGTTCAGCAAGTCGGGGTTGACCAGCGTGCAGTGTTCGATGCGGTGGCGCGGGTCGGGACGCGGGTGCGCTTTCTGGGCGGCCTCGTAGGCCTGAAGCACCAGGTCGATGGTGGAATCACCGTTGGCGTGAATGCAAACCTGGAAGCCGGCGGCGTGCATCTCCATGACGTGGCCGGCGATCTCGTCGCCGGTCATGGTGAGGATGCCGTGGTCGCAGCAACTGCCCACGTAGGGCTCGGAAAGGTAGGCCGTCCGCGAGGCGATCGCCCCGTCGGCGACCATCTTGATGCCACCGATGCGAAGCCGGTCGTCGCCCATGCCGGAACGGATGCCGGCGTCGCGCAGGGCAGCAAAGTAGCGGTAGTACATCAGGGCATAGACCCGCAGGGTCAGATCGCCGGCGTCCCTGCCTTCCTGGTAGGTCTGCAGCTCGTAGTCGGTGACACGGGCGTCGTGCACGCTGGTCAGCCCGGCACGGTTCAGCATCTCGCAGATTACGCGCAGTCCTTCCCGCCGCGTCTCGGCCGACTCGACGGGGAGCTGGTTTTCCCGCAGGTCATCGGCGGCGCGCTCGTAAATCACGCCGTCCAAACGGCCAGTGTCGGGGTTGCGACCCAGGCGTCCGCCCGGTGGGTCCAAGCTCTCGTCGTTGAAGCCGGCTTGCTCCAGCGCCAGGGTGTTGCCGTAGTACACGTGACCGGCGCGGTGGGCCACGAGAATGGGATGGTCGGTGCTGACGGCGTCCAGGTCTTCCCGGCGCAGGAAGCGGTTTTCCGCGGTCTTGGTGTCGTCGAACTTGAAACCCTGCACCCACTGGCCGGCCGGCGTCGCGGCCACGCGTTCCCGCAGCGCATCCTGAATGTCGCCGATGGTAGGCAGCGAGCAGTCGGCGGCCATGACGTGGCGGGTGCCGCTGCTGAGGACGTGGATGTGCGCGTCGATGAAGCCGGGCAGCACCGTTTTGCCGGGCAGCTCGATTATTTTGGTGTTCGGCCCGACGAGCGTTTCCAGGTCGGAGTCGCTGCCCACGCCGATGAAGCGTCCGTCGCGCATGGCAACCGCGGTGGCCCTCGGTAGGTTGGGATCGATGGTGATGACGTTGGCGCGGCGGATGACGGTGTCGGCATGATATGCGGCCATGGGAGACTCCTAAAAGAGTGCGAATGCCAAAAGAAGTGCAGTGGCGGCTATTGTTATCACAACCAGGCTGAACAATCCACAGCCGCCGCGATTGGACCCGGCGTGTTGCGGCTCCCCAACTCCACCATCATCAAGGGGGGACCGGAGCCAACCCGGTGATCTGCTGGGACCGCTCCGCCCACTGGTCTCGCAGCGGTTTCATCGCCACCTCAAACCGAGCCGCGTCACGCCGGGAACGAAAAGGACGAGAGCGCTGGAGGATCTCGGGCTCGCCTCCGGCGGTCGGCTCAACCTCGCCGGCACGATGTGCGCCGAGCCTGGCTCCTACGCTGGCCGTGTGTCCAACGTAGTGCCCATATTACGTGCCCAGAACGTACACGTAGAACTCGGTGCGCCCGAGTTCCGCGTCACGCTCTTCCTGTCCCTCCAGGTCTTCAGGGTCGTGCCAATGACCGCGCCGGCAACGCAGGTTGCAGTTGTAACAGCGAGCGTAGTTACTTCGGATACGCCTGCCGCAGTCGGCGCACGCTCGGAACCGCGCCAAGCCTAGGCATCCGGCACGATCGCCACGTGGATGCTCGGCAGCCCCGCCTCACCGCTGAGCGTGGCCAGGGCCCGCTCGGCCTGTTCGATGGGGAAGCTGTGGGTGTGCAGGCGTTCCATGGGGTACTTACGCGAGTGGATGGTGTCCACGGCGCGGCGGAACGCAGAATACTCCACGCCCAGGACGCCGCGAAGAGTGACCTTCTTCCAGATGATGTCGTCGGGTGACAGGCCTTCGAACGCACGGCGTCCTTTCAGGCCGGCCAGCACTACCGTGCCACCGGGCTTCACCATCTGGATCGCCTGGTTCACCGCTTGTACAGCATAGGGTGTCGTGTCGACCACGCAGTCCACCCCGGCGCCGCCGGTGGCGGCCAACACCCGCTCCACGGGGTCCTCGCCGTCCACGTTGATCGCGATGTCGGCGCCCATATCGCGGGCCAAGGCCAGCTTGTGCTCGTCCCGGCCCAGGCCGGTGATGGCGACCATGCCGGCCCCGGATTCCTTGGCCGCAATGGCGCAGCAGATGCCCCGCTGTCCCGAACCCAGCACCGCCAGGGTCTGGCCCGGTTGCAGTCCGGTGGCGTCCACGCCCCAGGCGAAACCGGCGCCCAGCGGGTTGAACATGACCGCCACCGCCGGATCCAGATCGCCGTCCATGGGAAACACCACGGAGCCGGCCGGTAGGTACAGATACTCAGAGTAGCCGCCCCAGAGACCGGGGGACTTGTCCAATCCAGTCTGTCCAAACCCGCCGCCGGTGGGGCACGGGTCGGTTCCGCCGGCCGTGCAGGCGGCGCACCTGCCGCATCGGTAGCCGGAGCGCACCGCCACGCGGTCTCCCACGGATACACCCCAGCGCTCGGTGGCGGCAGGCCCGATGGAGGCAATGCGACCCAAGGGCTCATGTCCCAGGATGATGGGATACGGAATGTCCAGGTCGCCACGGAACCATTCGTAATCGGTGCCGCAGATGCCGGTGGCTTCAATGCGGACGATGGCTTCGTCGTCGCCGATTTCGGGGATTTCCAGGCGTCGCAGTTCCATCACGTTGGGGGCGGTGGTCACCGCCGCCAGGGACTGCTGAGGCAAGGTGGTCATCTGTGCAACCTCACTTGGCGGTGTAGCCGCCGTCGATGACGACTTCGCTGCCGGTCATGAAGGAAGATTCGTCCGAAGCGAGGAAGAGGACTCCGTAGGCAATGTCCTCGGTGGTGCCTACGCGGCCCAGCGGGATGTTATCGACGCGCGCCTGTATCTCGTCGGGCGTCTGGCTACCCAGGCCCTCCCGGCGCATGTCGGTGTCCACGCTGCCCGGGTGTATGGAGTTGGCGCGGATGTTTTCAGAAGCGTACTGGATGGCCGTGGACTTCGTGAACAGTCGGACCGCCCCCTTGGTGGCGATGTAGGCCGGCGGGCCGATGGCCACCAGGCCGCTGATGGAGGAGATGTTGATGATGCTGCCGCCGCCGGCCCGACGCATGGCCGGTATCACCGCCCTGGTCCCCAGGAACACACCCTTGGCGTTGATGTCCATGATGTTGTCCCAGTCTTCGGAGGTGGTTTCCTCGATGTCCTTGCGCAGAACGATGGCCGCGTTGTTCACCAACACGTCCACCTTGCCGAACTGCTGCTCGGCGGTGTCGATGGCGCGCTGCCAGTCGTCGTTGCTAGTCACGTCCAGGTGCAGGTAGACTGCCTCGCCGCCCAACTCCCGTATCTCGGCCTCCACCTGCATACCCAGCTCATCCCGCACGTCGCCGATGACCACGCTGGCGCCTTCCTGGGCGAACATCCTGGCCTCGGTGGCGCCCTGCCCGCGCGCGCCCCCGGTGATGATTGCAACCTTGCCTTCCAGCCTCATGTCGTAGCCTCCTGATGCCCTCGCTCCGTGTTGGTGAGCGCCGCATCGTCGCGTCGGTACAGCACTCTGAAATATGCAGATAGACCGATGCAAATGCTGGTCACAAGAAATAACGCGAACATCACGGTCACGCCTGGAAATCTCAACGGTTCAACCTGGCCGTCATCACCCGCGTCCCGTTGTTCATCAATAATGGTGGGAACCGGAGCGCGCTCGATGAGCGGCTTGAAGACTTGGTTCACGGCGAACGTGAACATTAGCGTGACAATCGCCAAGCTGATCCCCAACCAAAATCGACACCAGCCCAAGTTGCGGGCATACGAGCGCTTCAGCCGCGAGGTTTCAGCCGGGGTCACTATTACGGAACCACAGTACGAGAAATGTGAACCCGGAGCCAACCGCCAATATGAGGAAAGCAACTCCGTACACCGTCAAAGCTACTACGATGTCATTGGAGTCAGCTCTGTACACCGCGTTGGCTAGCTCTGTCCAGCCCCACGTACCGAAAACTAGCATCGTCACTAGCCCCAGAAGGAGAATGCCGATCCGCGTCGCGCTCATCGTTGACCTCTAGCGCCTCTCCCGAAATAGAGTCCATCCAACTTGTTACATCATACGCCGTTGGGTTAACTCACGCTAACTCGGCCACCGCCCGCTCCGCGAACTCGGGACGCACGATGGACTCGTAGGGATGGGGGTCGCGCACGAGGCCGCCGGAGATGAGTGCGTCGCGCATCCGGTCGAACCCATGACGGGTGATCGTCGGGTCGGTGGCCCACACGCCGGCGTCCTTGTACCGCTGCACTCCTTCGGCGAGGACGTTGCGGTCGTATTCTGGGAACACGGGGGCGATCCGGTCGGCGACTGCTTCAGCGGGGCTCTCGGCGACCCAGCGTTGAGCGCGGGCGTAGCCGTTCACGAAACGCTGCATCGTGTCGGGGTTATCGGCCAGGTACGACGGCGTGACTGCGAAGCTGCTGTAGCACACGTAGCCGCTCTCGTTGCCCAAAGTCGCCGCCAGGTGGCCGGAGCCTTCGGTGACCAGTTGCACCGCGAAGGGGTTGGGGACCTGCAGGTAGTCGGCGTCGCCGTTGCGGAACCGGCCCAACATCTCTTCGGCGGACAGGCCGCCCATCAGGTTGACGCTGGCCGGGTCGACGCCGTGCCAGCGCATCGCGGCCTGCAGCGTGGTGTAGGGAACCGGCGTGAAACCGACGGGAATGAGCGTCGCGCCGGCGAGGTCGGCCCAGCGCCAGCCGTCGGTGGGCCGCTTTGACAGCAGGAAGAACCCATCCCGCTGGTTGATCTCGGCGATGTGGATCGGCGGGTCCGCGCTGCCGGCATCGAGGTCCATGAAACTGCGGCTGATGCCGCTCTGGGTGATGTCGATGTCGCCGGCCTTGAGCAGGTCGGTGCTGGTTTGACCGGCAGGGACGTGGGCGAAGTCCACATCCAAGCCCTGTTCGGCCAGAAACCCGCCCTCGACGGCGACGTATATCGTCGTGTAGAACATATTGCGGAAAGCCACCCGCAACCGGACCCTGGCGCCATTGCCTTGCTGACTCATTACATTCTCCTGGTGTAGTTGTTTGTTCACGCCGGCACGGGCAGGCGCAGGTTGCCGCCGGTCAGGACGGTCACTCCGTCCTCGCTGACGTATTCGACCCTTCCGCCCTCGTACTGCTCTTCGTACAGCTGGGCGTACAACCCACCCCGGGCGAGCAATTCCGCATGTGTGCCCCGCTCCACGACGCGGCCGCGGTCGACGACGAAGATGACGTCGGCCGAAATGATGGTGGAGAGGCGATGCGCGATGGCGATGGTGGTGCGCCCCTGCATGAGCGGCGCCAGCGCGGCTTGCACGTACCGCTCGCTGGTGGTGTCCAGAGACGAGGTTGCCTCGTCCAGGATGAGCAAGCGCGGGTCGTGCAGAATTACGCGGGCAATGGACAGCCGCTGCCTCTCGCCGCCGGATAGCCGGTAGCCGCGTTCGCCGACGACGGTGTCGTACCCCTCGGGGAACTCCACTATGCGGTCGTGGATGTAGGCTGCTCTGGCGGCCTCGTGCAACTGCTGTTCGGTGGCGTCGGGGTTTCCGTAGAGGAGGTTTTCGCGGATGGACGCGTGGAACAGGTAGCTCTCCTGGGAGACGTACCCAACGATGCGGGCCAGGCTCTCCAACCTGATGCGGCGCACGTCCACCCCATCGATGCTGACCGTGCCGGAGGTGGAGTCGTATAGACGCGGTATCAGGTACGAAATGGTGGTCTTGCCGGCGCCGCTGGGTCCCACCAGGGCCGCCAACTGGCCGGGCTTGACGTCCAGGTCCACGCCATCCAGGGCCCAGAATTCCTGCCCGTCGTCCTCGAGGTCGTAGGCATCCGCCAGCAGCGTTGCCGGGTGATAGTTCATGCGCACGCCCCGCAAGGCCACCGCGCCGGTGACCATCTCAGCCGGCAGGTCCACCGCATCGGGCGCGTCGACGATGTCAGGTCGGATGTCCAGGTAGCCGAAGATGCGCTCGAACAGCGCCAGGGACGATTGCAGCTCCACCGAGGTACGCAGCAGGGTGCTGATGGGGAAGTACAGCCGAGTTTGCAGGGTGGTAAAGGCGACGAGGGTGCCGGCGGTTATCGCGGCCTGGCCGATCCCGCCGAAGAGAAGGTAGCCGGCCAGCACGTACACGACCACGGGGGTCAGCGAGAAGAAGATCTGCATGCCAGCCCACACGGTCTGACCAGTCATCTCACGACGTATCTCCAGGTCAGACAGATGCACGTTCTGATCGTGGAATCGGGCCACCTCGCGGTTCTGCGCCCCGAACAGCCGGGTGAGCATGACGCCGGAAACGGACAGGGTTTCCTGGGTGATCGCGGTCATCTCCGCGGTGGACTCCTGCACCCGCGCCGAGACCGCGCGCCGGCGTTTTCCCACCAGGTAGCTGAACACCGCGAAAATTGGGGTAATGCCCGCGGCCACCACCGTCAACTCCCACGACAACACGGCCATGGCCACCAGCGTGCTGATGAGGATGACCACGTTGGACAGGATGTTGCTGACGGTGCCCGTCACCACCACGCGGATGCCGGCCACGTCGTTGGAGACGCGGCTCTGGATCTCGCCGGTGCGTTGGGAGGTGAAGAAGCCCAGCGAAAGCGATTGCAGGTGCGAGTACAAGCGGTCGCGCAGGTCGCGCATCACGCGTTGGCCCACCTGCTGGGTGAGCCAGGTCTGCAGCACGCCCAGGCTTCCCGTCACCACGACGACCGTGGCCATGACGGTGGCCAGGGTCCAGAGCAGCGGCAGGTTGGGGCCACCGTCCGCGAAGAGGGCGGAGTCGAACACCACCCGGATCAGGATCGGGTTGACCACACCCAGGCCGGCGGTAACCAGTATCAGGAGGCCGATGGTCAGGACGCGCGGCCAATAAGGTTGGAAGGAGCCAGCGATCCGCCGGTTCAGGTGAGGAACGCGCCGGCTGGGACGGTCCCGATTCGAGCTGGCCGACCTCCGGAATCCGTGGGGCATGTTTTCACGCACCGGTCGCATCAGCTAACCCGCCATGCCCCGTTGCCTGCTCGGTCGAGAGAAGTCCAGTGAGATCACCCCATGGCGTCCTTCAGCCGGCGGATGGCGTCGATGTGCGCGTCGGGAGAGGCCGCACCGCGCAGCCCAGCCGCAATGTGCGAAGCCCCGATCTCTTCCCAGGACTTCAGCTCGGTGAGCCAGTCCTCGGGGTTATTGTCGGCGGTAATGGTTATGCGGCCCTCGAAGCCCACTTCCGACGGGTCACGCCCGGCGGCCTCGGCCTGCGCGCGGATGCGCCCCAGGATCGCCTGGCCGTTGGAGTCGGGAGCGAACATTGGGAAGTAGCCGTCGGCGAGTCGGCCGATGCGCCGGATCGCGGCGTTCGGAGGCGTGGGCGCAGTGCCCCGACCGGCCCCGATCCAGATGGGGATGGGCCGCTGCACCGGCAGCGGGTTGATGCCGGCGTGGGTGATGTCGTGGTACTTGCCGTGGAAGTCTACTACGTCTTCGGTCCAGAGCTGGCGGAGCACCTCAATCTGCTCGTCGCAGCGGCTGCCCCGGGTGGCGAAGTCCACGCCCAGCGCCTCATACTCCACCGAGTTCCAACCCACGCCGATGCCAAGGCGCACCCGCCCGCCGGAGAGCACGTCGACCTCTGCCGCCTGCTTGGCGACCAGCGCCGTCTGACGCTGGGGCAGGATCAAGATGCCCGTGGTCAGACCGATCTTCTTCGTGACCGCGGCCAGGTAGGCCATGAGCGTGAAGGGCTCGTGGATATACGACTCGTGGGTGTAGGGGAATTGCGGCACCTCCGGATGCTTCTCCGGCACCGCGCCGAGCACGTGGTCCAGGATGCGCACGTGCGCATACCCCAAATCCTCGGCGGCCTGGATGTAGTCGCGCAGCGCGCCAAAGTCGTCCCCAATCTCAACAATGGGAACCGAAACGCCAATCTCCATGCTGAACCTCCCCCGTTAAATGAAAGCGGCCCCGCCGCCCGAATGCTGGCTTTGGAGCCATTATAGCGGGTGGCGGGGCCGGAGACAGGGTTGTAGTGATTCGCCCGGCTATTGCTCTAGGATCTTAATTTTCCCGCGCCACATTGTACGGTACCAATCTGTGACAATCTCTACGTCAACCACCTCGATACATTGGCCGCAGCAAAGTTGAGGCAACAATTCAGGGTTGGTAGGGACCAAATCGCCCCATTCCCGTTTGCCGCCATCGATACGAAAAACATCGATCGCCGTCCCGAAGCGAGTCGGGCGTGCCGGGCCCTTGCCAATGGCTGCGGTGAAGCTGGTCTGGTTGTCGTTTTTCTCGGAATCATGTACCTTGGTCACTACGACCTCCTTGAATGCTCGAGTGTTTGAGGTGCGCCGTCACGCCCCGGCTCGCTTTCCACCACTAGTCGGGGCATTTTGTTTTCCGCGTCTATTCGTTTTCCTGCACCTCCTCAGCAGCTTTGATTTGGTAAGTCCCTTGGCCCACACGCTCCAGGCGCGCATCGCCAAAGAAACGCGCTAGCAACACGCTGGGCGGGTTTTTCCCTCGCACCTCCATACCGCGACTACGCAGAGTGTCGTAGATCAAACTATAGTGCATCGGCTCTCCGATTTCGCGGAGCAAATCGACTACTGCATCAGCAGATTCCTGCGGCGTTGCTAGCGTGGCATTGTCTTCAGTTGCATGGCTTTCGCTGACATCGCCGTCGCTATTGGTTCCGCTGCCACCGGCCGAAAGGATCACATTCCAAGCTTCTACTTGAGCCTCGAGCGCGTGCTCTTGTGAACGCAGTTCCGCGATCTCCGCACGAACACGCGCCAAATCGTCGGTCAGCCGATGCCACTCACGCACCGCGATATCTTTGGCGTCTCGCGGCAAAATGCCCGCCGAATCGAGCGACGGCTGATTGTGAGTTGTATATCCTAGCCCGGTCATAGGCATGCCTCCAACAATTGAGTCATTGCCTATGATAGCGTGCACCTCAGTGCCAGTCAACTATGCCCGCTATAGACGAGAGCTAACACGGGCATATGGCAAATTCAATGCGCCGCCGCGCCAATCATATTATTTGATATCCTATGGTCGTTCGTATCCGTATAGAAGCGATATGGCCGCAATTCGGCGCACAACGGATTGCTACTCACTGGACCGTTCCATACGACGGTGCCATTCCACGACGGACAGGATGGCGCATACAACATCCACCGATCCTTATAGGGAAACTAAGCCATTCGTTAGCTCGATCAAGGACCGGCCTAAATCCGTACGTTAGCGCCTCTTGAGTGGCATCAGCATGATGTGAAGAACATCCGCCCGGGCTACCCATATCTGTAGACGGGCGGGAAAACGTCCATAGAGTGCGGAGACTGGCGCTCTGTGCCAGGATCGAGCGGGACTTCGCACCGCCATCCGCTGGAGCGTGGTCGGCCCACGCCGCGGCCAACGTTTCGGCTGAGCGAGGTAACAGGAACAAAGCCTTGAATGCACTTCGCTATCGGACAATGGTGCGATTCGCACCGTTCAGATCATAAAGTTCATCTCGCCCACTATCCGCTCTCCCAGCGCCCGGACGCAGTCAATCGCCACCGACCTGTCAGCCGGCACTGCGCCTAAGTTCACTTACGCATCAACAATGGGCGCCGCTACTGGCCCCATGCCAACGTCCGTTTCCACGGCTATCACAGCAACCAGTTCCGTCGCCTCAGGCTATTCAGTGGAGGGGGCCACGTTTTGGCTGTGATAGTCTGCGGCGTCTGCAACCGACAATCGCGGCTCGCGTATGGTCTCGCCGTCCTCGCATCAACCGGCAATGTGAAATGTGATGGCGTTACGTATCTCCTACTGTATCGCCTCCCAGATGTGGCCCATGCTGATGCAAACCGGCAAATCCGGCACATATGCGCAATGGCTGTTGGGCGTCCGCTCGAACATCACCGAAAATCCCGGCGGCATCGGTCTTCCTCCGTCATTCCCGCTTGCTGCGGACCGATCAGTCCCGAAACCGTTCCGGTATCCGCCCGCGACGCCGGCGAGCCTCGTCAAACTCCGCACGGGTCAACCCAATTTGCTCGATTATGGCCCCGACCGTTCTGGGGGACACTTCTCCGCTGTGCCTCGGTAATTCTGTTATCAGCCCCAATCGCCGATGTCGGAACACGGTATGGTCGCCGCCTTCGGTCTCGCTGAAATTGAGCCGGCGCAAGATCCGCACCAGTACCCGCCGGCTTATCCCCGGTATGTACGGCGGCATAGGTTATCCGACTGCCAGCCACGGTCTTATCAGCCGCGGCGTAACCTCGCACACGTAATACTCCAGGCCCTCTTGCTCGCACTCTGCGACCAGTTCTGCAATGCGGGCTTTCCCCAACTCGCGCAACTCTGTCCGGCGAGGTTCGGTGTCGTCGCCGGGCAGCGGGTACATTTGCGCCATCGCCATGGCATCGGCAATCATCTTCAGAGCTTCCTCCCGGTCAGCGCCTTGTGACACGGCGCCGGGTATGCCGGGGCATAGCACGGCGTAGTCTTTGCCGGACTCGATGATGATGACTTCGTAAAGTTCTTCGCTGTTGTCTGCGGTTGGCATAACTACTCCCACTCGTACTGCGCCGGGCTCACTACCGCTTCTACCGTGGGATATCCGGCCGCCATCAGCTCTTGAAAATAACCGACGACTTCATCATATGCGTCGCCTTTCGCCGCCGTTACGCCATCCGTCAGCGCTTCGTAGATGGCATCGGCAATCATATTGAGCGCATCCTGAGGGTCACGGCCGTTGCTGACCACATCCATGGAGGGGCAAAAAACCGCCCACGGAGTTCCGGGGCTGTCGCCGCTGGTGTCACATACCAGCAGCACCTCGTATCCGCATGCTACTGGCGCGTTCTCAGCCCATTCCGCCGCCAGGGATTCGTCCGCGCGGGTCAGCAATGCCATCGCCATGATCTCACCTCGACCTAGACCAATGATAGCACTCGCCTTCAGATCATAAAATTCATCTTACCTACAATCCGCTCACCCAGTGCCCGGTCACCATCGATTGCCACTGAGCCGTTGCCCAGGGCGTGCTCGGCTGTCCAGCGGCCGATGCCCAGCGCGTTAAGGGCTCCAGGCCCATGGTGAGCTTCACCGTGGGCGAGTCGGGCACCGCGTATATGCGGCTGGCGCGGTCGCCGTCCATATTCAGCGTTGTCGTGCCACCCGCGTCGCCAGTGATCTCAAATACCACCGTCGTACCGTCGCGGGCCCGAACTTGCGGCCGACCACAAAGGGCATTGCCATCCCGGTGCGCGAGTAGGCATGTTGATATTGGTTCCTTCGTGCATCAGCGATCCGTTGCCACCGCTGGCGCGGCACCGAGTTCCGCCTCCACGGCAACTACCGCGACCAGTTCCGACGTTTCGAGCCATTCGGCCGAAGGGACGGCGCTATCCGAGTGATAGGCTGCGGCGTCTGCCACCGACATTCGCGGCTCGGGCACGGTTTCGCCATCTTCCCGCAAACCCTCAATGTGGAAAGCGATGGCGTCACGTATCTGGTCTTGTATCCCTTCCCATGTGCGGTCTGTGCCAATACAACCCGGCAGGTCCGGCACATAGGCGCAGTAGTTGTTGGGTGTCCGCTCGAATACCACCGCGTATTGCAGCTTCATCGGTTTTCCTCCCTCAGTCCGGCCTGGCGAAGAATGCTCAGCCAAGTTCCCGGCGCCACGTCATCTCCCCGGATGGCCGGCTATGGTGACAGTTCCTGCTTTCTCTGGGTGCTTGAATTGGCGGTGGCTACCCCGTGTGCGAACTTGTTGCCAACCATCTGCTTCAACCAGCCGAATGGCATCCCTAACTTTCGGCATAGGTGGTGGCCCAAATGAGGTTGTACGACGCTGTGTCCCTTAAATCATAAAGTTCATCTCGGCGACGATGCGTTCGCCCAGTGCGCGGTCGCCGTCGATTGCCACTGAGCCGTTGCCCAAGGCGTGCTCGGCTGACCAGCGGCCCGTTCCCAGCGCGTTGAACGGCTCCAGTCCCATGGTAAGCCGCACCGTTGGGGAGTTTGGTGCGGGATCCATCCTGTTCGCCCGCCCGCCGTCCATGTTCAGGACGATCGTACCGCCCGCGTCGCCGGTGATTTCGAACACCACCGTCGTATCGTCATCGGGCTTCACCTTGCGGCCGACCACGAAGGGCATCGCTGCTTGGGTGCGCCCGTAAGCGTGCTCGGCCACTGCGCCGCTCAAATGACCCGGAATGCCGAGGGTGCGCCGCATGTCCTGCTCGTGGACCCAGGCGTCGTAGATGCGGACGGCCAGAAGATCAGTGTAGGGACCGCTTCCCAGGGGATTGGGAGTTTCCACGGCGAAGTCGGCTTCCGACATCCCGCGCAGCACGCCCAGACGCTCGGCGGTGATCTCACGAAACTCGGCCAGCACGTCGGCCCCGCTGAACTGCCGGCGGTAGTCCACCAGCACCTCGTTGCCCTGCCCAACCTCGTTGCGCACATGGGAGGTGTCCGATGGTTCGTGCGCCGGCGCCGGCCGGCCCAGTATCCGGCATTCACTGCCGACCAGGTGAGACACCTGGTCCTGCACCGACCAACCGGGGCACTCGGTAGGCAAGGACCACTGCTCCTGGGTCAGCGCTCCGCACAACCCATCAATGGACTTCCATACCGTTTCCATCAGATCAACCATCTGTTGGGACATCTTCACTACTCCAAAATTGAAACTCGCGCCGTCGGCGCGCTTGTTTAGTTGTGATCCGCACCGGCCGGCTGCCGCGGCCCACGGTCATCGCACCCAGCGGCACTCCGGGAGGTGGCCCCGGTAGCCGCGGTCGGGACAGGTGCAGGGTATGTCTTCCCGCCTCTGGTAACCGAGAGACGCCAACCAACCGTCGAAACCGGGATAGAACCCGTAGCCTTCGTCAATGGACCGGTAGCCGGCCCGCAGCGCGGCCAGAATATCATCGGCCTCAGGAACCGCCGGAGGCGCGCCGCCGGAAATGTTCACCTGTGCGTCCGCCATGGGTATTAGTCGGACACGAGCTCCAGCACGTCCTGAGCGAAGACCATGTCCTCCTCGCCCACCTGGTCAGGGTCCTCGGGACTGGTCAGGTAGCGCACGAACAGCCACACGCCGTCACGAGGGTTGGAGACCACCTCGGCAGTGGCCTCACCGTACAGCCGCAACTTCTGGCCCGGCTCCACTTCAAACAGGTTCACGATGTCTGCCATGGCTCTGCTTCCTGATGGTTTATGGTTGGTCGCGTTGCGGAACGCGACCGATTATATCGGTTACTGCGGCGGAAATTTCGCGGGACAGCCCTTGCCGGTCGCCCAGAGGTGGCTGGTCATCCTGATACCGCCCGCCACCGGCATACGCGGTAAGGCTCTGCCAGCGCGCGCCGGGAACCTGGGAATCCTGGCCCATGACCTCCTGGACCCTGCCGGCCAGTATCCGCAAGTTATGCCCATCCCGACCGCTGGATGGGTAAACCTCGCCGTGTGCCGCGATGAGGGCTTTGTATGCGTGTTCCAACGCCTGCTGCGCGACGTAGCCTATTGTCCTGTCTGATGACCGAGCATCCGATGACAGCACTTCCAAGTCTGTTAGCGCTTCCCGCGCGCTCGTAACCCTGGCGTCAACGTCAGCCCAGTCGACGGCTTCTTCCGCGAACTCTGAGTCTCGGCCGGCGGTACTGCCGTCCATAATCGGCTTTCCCTCTTTCGCAATGGAGTTGGCCAGCGTGTTCTTCTTGACCCTTTCGCGTAAGAGCTCGGTGACAGTCAAGAACGACAGGTCCGCCGCTGGCGAATCGGGGTGGAGGGCAATCGCCACCTGCTCGGCTATGCCGTCGATGGTGAGCCGACGGTCCTCTGGAACCGGATCCGTGGTGATGATGGCAAGGTCGATGTCGGAGTTGGCATCGTAGCTGCCGCGCGCCCGGGAACCGAACAGGTACACTTGCGCCGCTTCCACCTGCCGGCACACGGCCTGCGCAACCGCAACGGCGTGAGGATCTGGAACCCCAAGCGTCGCTGTTGCACCGTCGTTGGTCGCGCCGGCTGGCGTCGTCAGTGTCATTCCAGGACTCTCGCAGACCCAGGGAACACGACAGAATCAGAAGAAGAAGGTCAAGTTCTTGGCGAGGAGCACGTTCTGGTCGAGGAAGACCTGCCGCTGGGCGATCCGCCACTCCCCGTCGACCCGCCGCAGGGCGTCTTCCCGCCGGCCCACAAGTATGTCGGTCTCGGTGGCGACGCGGTTGCGGTAGATGATGAACCGGCAGCGCAGCGACACCTCCGTGGCATCCGCGGCGGAAGGCTTGGCGTCGGTGACCTCCACGTTGGTCACCAGGTGGGAGATCCGAGACAGCGGTTCCTCAGCCCAGTGCACGCCGGTCAGGATCTGACGGACCCGCTGCGTCAGCGTTGTTTTGCCCTCGTCGAACCAGTTGATGTCCTGGCCCTCCCGGGTGAACTCGCGCTCCAACTCGCCAAACTTGACGTTGCGGCGCATGGGGACCCAGTAGCGGATGTCGTCCGCGAGCAGGTCCAGCCATTCCTCGTACCGCCGGTCGTCCAGCAGGTTGGCCTCGTGGTACAGAAACGTCTCCACATCCTGCTTGAGCAGCAACATTGCCAGCGGGTCGTTGGCAACCACCATCATGGCACCTAGCAGGCCGAGCCGTTGTTGCGCCAGGAGGCCAACTCGTCCCAGTCGCGCGCGGCCATGAATTCCCGCCAGCGACTGTAGAAGCCCCGCTGGTTCTGTTCGCCGGCCCGCGCCTTGGTGGTGTCCAGAACGGTGCCGGGAAGTTTCAACCCGCCGTCCTCGAAATCGGTGACCGCGTAACCCATGCCCATCTGGTAGTTGTAGTGGTGCCGGCGAGCCATTGCGCCCCGGCTGGCGGCGTGGGCGTAGTTCCAGTTCTCCATGTCGTCCTGTTCGGTGAGCCCGCTGGGGCCGGAGTACCGGATGTAGTACTGCCGCAGGAACTCCTTGACTTCCGGCGGCGCCGCGCTGTCCACCAAGAACCAGCGCCAGACCTCGGTCTGGTCGGGGCCGCGGGGATGCCACACGGCGATGCTGCGTGGTTGCCGCGGCAGGAATGACATGTTGGGGAAGATCGTGCCCGGTCCGGCCAATATGCGCCAAAGCTGGCCCTGGCGTTCCTTGCGCGCAATCTCGCACTGGTAAAAATACTCTGAGACGACCGGATCATTCTGGTAGGACTGAACGGGCTGGGCATCTTCGGGTCGAAGGAACATGACGGTCCCATGGCCTCGTTCCGGGAAGGACACGTCCAGCGACTTGGCCCCCTCCCGGTCGCTGTTGTCCCGCCGTCCCTGTCCCGACGGGCCGATGCCCACCAAGTCGACCGAGCGGTGACTGATGTTGTGATAGCGGTCGCCAATGAAGTTTTCAGCGGGGAACTTCCAGTTGCTGGGAACCATCCACTTCTCGATGCCGCCGATGACCTCGGTGCCGCCCTCGCTGCCATCCCACCCGTCGAAGAGGATGTCCAGGTAGGTGCGGAAACCGCCGATGTATTCGAGGAAGTCAGGCGCGTTGGGGTCCCAGGTCGCCCAGATGCCGCCTTTGTAGTTGGTCATCCTGGGAACTCGGATCAATCCCCACTGGGACTTGTCCAACTCCTCGTGGTAGGCATCCTTGTAGAAGGGAACGCCCACCAGCGCGCCGTCGGTGGCGAAGCTCCACCCGTGGTAGGGACACGTGAAGATGGGAGTGTTCCCCTCGTCGTACCGGCACACCTTCATGCCCCGGTGCATGCACGAGTTCAGGAACACATGGACCTCGCCCTCGCGGTCCCGGCACAGTATCACCGATTCTTCGCCCATGGATGACACGAAGAAGTCGCCCGGCTTGGCGACCTGGCTCTCGTGGCCGACGAACAGCCAAGCGCGGGTGAAGATGCGGTCCTGCTCCTCGGCGTAGATGTCGGAATTAACGAATATCTCCCGGCTGACCATGCCGTTGTCCTGGTCAACCAGGCCGCTGTAACTGCTGGGTTGGAACGTGATCGCCATGCTCTCCCTCCGGGCGCGGCTCGCCTACGCGAATGGTATCACACCCCTGAAGTTGGATGGCGGCCTCCGACATGTGGCGTAGTTGCAAAGCAAAGTGCAATCCATCGTTGCAAAATGGACGATAGGCGCCCGGTTCGCGGGCAGACTGCCGGCTCTTGTTGCTGCTACGCTGCGATGTACGAGGCCCCCGACGCTGGTAAAATGGAAACGAACGGCAGCAATCGATCATTGTGGAGATTCATTGACGGTTCACTGGCCGTGAGTGTCAGCATGTTGATCGCTGTGGCGATCAGTAACTGTGGGTTCTGCACCGGATTGTGGGGCATCGGGTTCCTCAAAGGGCTGACAGACCTTGACGACGGGGTGATAATACTGGCTACGCTGTTGCTGTTCCCCGCCACCCTGGCGCTGTATGGAGTTTTGCAGATGTGGTTCGCTGCCAAAGAAGCCGTTGAGAAAAGGGCCACCGAGAGGGGACGCCGTGAGGGGCGTCAGGAGGAGCGTGAGCGGATCAGCAAGACGTTGGCAGAGCACGGCGTAGAGATTCCTCCTGAAGTGGCCAGCATTCTTGCTGATGAATCAGACGCCAACCGACGGGCACGATAGCGGGCTCTACTCTCCGCTCAACTCCGCGCCGGCCAACGCTTCGAGTATGCGGGCTACGATCGGGTACCCCTCGGCTCCCCAGCCCTCGGCCTGCGCCTGCTTGTACAGCGCGTCTGCCACCGAGCCGGTTCCGGCCGGCGCGTTCAGCCGCTCCGCCAATTCACAGGCCAATGCGACGTCCTTGGCCACGATGTCCAGCGTCCCGCCGGCCTGGAAGCTGCGGTTCAGAATGCTGTTGGGAATGGCGTTAAAGGCGCGGCTGGCCCCGGCGCTCACGGGCACAATCTCAGCCAGCACCGCCGGATCGACTCCGCCCATGCGTGCGATCAGCATCCCTTCGATGGCGGCGATCAGGTTGGTGTATCCCATGTATTGCGTCGCCAGCTTGGCCACGCAGCCCGCGCCGGCTGGCCCGACGTAGAACACCTGGGCCGCGACCGCATCCAGCGTGTCCCGGACGCACTCAAACACTCCGCGGTCGCCGCCAACCATCATCGTCATCGTGGGGGGACGGCCGCTCACCGGAGTGTCCAACATGGCCAAGCCACGCTCGGTGCAGGCGTTTGACACCCGCCGCGCCACGTCCGGATCGTTGGTGGTGGTGTCCACCAACGTCGCGCCTTCCGCCATCGCCGACAGTACGCCGGCCTCGTTGCCCAGAAGCACCGACTCCACCTGAGTTGGCCCGGGCAGCGAAGTCCACACTATCTCGCAACCGGCCGCCGCTGCCTCGGCGCTATCAGCCCAGCGTGCGCCCCGGTCCAGCAGCGGTTCCGCAGCCTTTCGCCTGATGTCATAGATCGCCAAGTCGATGCCGGCGTCCAGCAGGCAGCCGGCCATCAGGCTGCCCATGGTGCCGACGCCGATGAAGGCTTGCCGCTTTTGCAGTGTCAAATCATTCTCCCTGTCAACGCGGGTCGTTCATTCGACAAAAAGGCCGGAACACTCATGGTGACTGACGGAACGAAACACCGGGTCCTGGTCAAAACGCCGCTGGTACTCCCGGGATATTTCGTTTACGAGGACCATACCGGCATCTGCGGGCGGTGGATGCGCCAGCATCACCATCTTGGTGTTCTCTCGTTCGATGACACCGTCCGGCCGTTGCCATTGCCCCCTCACGTCGAGCACGCTCAACCCCAACGGGAACCGGGGCGTGATGGTGTCGGACACGAACGCCTCCCACTCCTCGGGCGAAACCGAACGCCCATCAGCGTGGTCCAACCCGAAGAAAAGCTCGTAACGCACTACCTCTTGCAATCCGTTGGGGCACTGGAACTCCGGTTGCGCCACACAGCCCGCCGTCGCCAGGAGTGCCACCCCCAGCAGAAATGCGCGGACACCGGCGTTCGTCATCCAAGGCCACCGTCAGTACACGTGGGCGCAGGCGGGCAACGCGGTGTGAAACACCGCCTGCTGCTCGAAACGTTCCTTATATATGTCAGAGACTTCCCGAATGGCGGCAACGCCGTCGCTTGCGGCGTCGGCGGGAACCAGCACGTTCAGCAGCAGGGTGGACTCCCGGTAAATCCGGCCCTGGTCCGTGTCAAACCACTGGCCACGCGCGTCGAGCACGGTCAACCCATCAGGGAAACGCGGCGTGACCGTGTCGGCCAGGAAAGTCTGCCACTCTGCCTTGCTGACCGTCTCTCCACCTGCTTTCTCCAGCCCAAAGTAGGCGTTGAGTTCCGTGAATGGATCCATACCGTCGGGACAAACAGCATCGCCGCCAACCGCGCAACCTCCCACAAAGGGCAGGGACACGACGGCTGCGGCGATGAGTATCGTGAGAGTTGCCGGAAACCGCATTGCTCCTAGTAGTGGTCCACCAGCGGTATCTCGTGCAGCGCGGGGATGACCTCCCGGCCGATCAGCTCGATGGAGCGCATCACGTCCTCGTGGGCCATGGCGCCCTCGTTGCCATAGATATGCAGGTAGCCGGGATTGAGGCGTTCGACGATCATGGAAAGCTTTTCCCGCACCGTGTCGGGGCTGCCCACGATGATGTTGTTGGCTTCCTGCAGCTCCTCGTAGGTCATCGTCCTCCCGAACCCGCCGGCGCCCGGCAGAGTCCGCTGGATGTCGACCGCCTCGCGGGACTGGTACCCGGGCGGGTCGTTGTGTTCGCGAGGGCCGCGGTTGCGGTGTTCCTGGGTCCAGAGGAACTCGCGGCCGAGCTCCTGGGCCTTCTCGTCGGTGTCGGCGCAGAATATCCGCAGCAGGTAGCCGAAGTGCTCCGGACCGGGCTCGAAGCCCGTCTCACGCGCCGTGTCGATGTACACGTCGCGCAGACGGTGGGTGTGGTCCAGCAGCGACCCCAGGTTCATGTACGGATGCTGATGGCGTGCCGCCCACATCACCGATTCGGGGCTGCTGAAGCCGGGGAACCAGATGGGCGGATGAGGCTTCTGCATGGGCAGGACCCAGGGGTTCACCTTCCGGTAGTGGTAGTACTCGCCCTCGTAGCGGAAAGGTCCCGGCTCGGTCCAGCACTTGATGATCAAGTCGTGGGCCTCTTCAAAACGGTCACGGTTTTGTGGCGGAGCGATGCCTCCCTGCAGGGTCTCGACAGCAGTGCCGCGCACGAATCCGGAGATGATGCGCCCGCCGGAGATGCAGTCCAGCATGGCGATTTCCTCGGCCATGCGGATGGGGTCATTGACGGCAATCACGTTGCCCAGGATGGCGATCTTGGCGTTCCGCGTCACCTTGGCGATGACGGCGGCGTCGATGTTGACCGCCGGCTTCATGCACCAGTACGAAGCGTGGTGCTCGTTGGACATGATGCCGTCGAACCCATTTTGGTCGGCCCAGGCATATTGATCGTGGTACTGGTTATAGAGAATGTGCGCCTTCTCAGGGTCGAAGTGGGAGTTGGAAAAATCCAGCCGTCCCGATTCGTACTGCGAAACGTCTTCATTGGTAACGTGGGCGTAGGGTTGTTCGGAGAACCAGAACACTTCCACCTTATCTTTGGGCATGGGAGCCTCCTTGCTGTGGGCCACCGGAAACGGTGCGCATCGCTGGGGCCGGTCGTCGATGCCCGCAGTATAAGCACGGCTGCGTGGACTGGCAAACAGCGGAATGATCGGGGTGGGTTTGGCGCGCCCATGCAATGAAGCAATGGTAGTGGTTTTCGTCTAACTGCGCTAAAATCGCCCACAACCGTTTAGACGGTTTAGCTGACTTTGCACGTGGTGAGAACCAAATGCTTTGCATCAGCGACGACCAGAGGGGGAAATCACCATGGTTACTTACGGAATCGTGGATTCGAAATTAATCGAGGCGGTCATTTACCTAAGCGAACGATCGCAGGATGACCCTCATTTCGGGATGACAAAGCTAGTCAAGCTGCTCTATTTCGCTGACTGCGCCGCCTATCATGCGAATGGTGCGCCGATCACCGAGGCAGAATATCTCCATTTTCCACATGGCCCGTACCCTAACCAATGGTACCAAGTTAGAAGGAAAATGGAGAAGGACGGCGATGTGACCATCGCGTACGAGCAACCGATTCAGGGTTATCATCGATATCGGATGATACCGAACCGCTCAGCAAACATGGAAATGCTCAGCTCTGATGACCAAAAGCTATTGGACGAACAGGTTAAGCGATTTGCTCAATTTAACGCCGCTGCGATAGAGGCATATTCCCACCAAGAGTCGGGCTGGCTGTCCACGGAGGATGGCGAGCCGATATCATACAAGATGTCAGGGTTCATTGCTCCGCCACCCACCATACGTTCGGTTGCAGAAGGATTGGGAATTTCCCGATGACCGGGCCGATATACGACGAAACTTATAACGTCGTAGCGACCGATATTTTTGACCAACAGTGGAACGATTTGGTCAAAAGCGGTGTCATTGACCAGATAGTCCGCCCGAGAGATTTCGTAGACCTCCGCAAACAAGTGCTGGGCAGTCGCCCATGGATTGGCGTGATGGTTCCCGGTAGGCCAACAAATCATCGATCCATCCGCTTTCCGAGTTATATCAGCGTCGAACGCCATCTCGAAATAAGGTACTCGATCGTTGAGGACGACCTCAAGGTATTTCTGGAAGAAATCCGAGAAGTCCCGGCGTTTGGCTTGTAAGTCTGCCCATAGTTGTGGTCGCCCTTTCGATAGAGCCGTTCTGTGAACATGCTCGGTGGTTGAAGCAACGTGCCTGCAGATTGTCGCCCAGCGCATCGCGGCTCTCGCCAGTGGGCCGCTACAGCTTAGGATACTTTTCATTTGACCTCCGCGTTTGACGCTTCCGGTGCTGCGTGATAGGCTTTGGACATTGTGGGAATGGGGGAACCCCGCTTGGAGTTCCCATTACGCGAGCTATTCAGGAGCGACGACGATGAACGTTACCCCTCTGGCCATCGAAAAACTCAAGGAAGTGGTCACCGCTGAGGAAGAAACCGGTTCCGCCCTGCGGGTGGTTGCCATGCCGGCCGGTCAAGGCCTGCAGTACATGCTGACCATGGAGAAGGAGCACCAGCCTGACGACACCGTACTCCGCATGGAAGGCATGGAGTTCCTCCTGGACTCGGACAGCGCGCCGTTCCTGGAAGAAGCCACCATTGACTACGTCGAAGAGTTCGGCGGTCGGGTCGGGTTCGTAATCAACAACCCGATGTACGCCGGTGGCGGCGGATGTGGCAGCGGTGGTTGCGGCTGCGGCGGTGGGGGATGTGGCTGCGGAAGCGGCGGCGGTGGTTGCGGCTGCGGCGGACACTAGGTCTTCGGGTTCTACGGCAGTCCCGGGTCGCGCCCGGGGCCGCCGTAACTCATGACAATCGCCCCGGCGCCACGGGCTGCCGGGGCTTTCTTAATATGGGCCCGTCAAACGCCGATACAGGCAGCGCGGGCTGTTGATTAATCGAGCCCAACGTTGCCATCATTGGGATAACCACCCAACCAGGAGTCCGGTCATGAAATTCTGGCCCACCGTTTCCAAGGAGCAATGCTTGAGCCGGCTGCGTCGGGACGTGTCGGCATGGAATGAGCTGCGGACCAGTGCGGACCTGACCGGCACATCCTTCGCCAACGCGCGGCTCCACGGCGCGAATTTGTCGTGGGCCGACCTGACCCACCTCGACTTCAGCGGCTCGGATTTGGGCGACGCAGACCTGCGCGGCGCCGACCTTCAATTTTGTGATCTGACGGGAGCCAACCTGCAGAGCGCCGACCTGCGCGGCGCCAGCCTTCAGGGCGCTACGCTAGGGGAGGCCAACCTGTCCCACGCCCTACTGCAAGGCGCCAACCTCGCGCGGGCCGACCTGAGCCAGATCAACCTCCGGGGGGCCGACCTGGGCTACTCGGTGCTGCGCGGCACGTATTGCAGCCGTTCCGATTTTTCCGAGGCCGATTTGACCTGGGCCGACATGCACTCAGCCAACCTGTCGAACTCGACCTTTTACAAAACGGTGTTCACGGACGCGACCCTGGCCCAGGCCAACCTGGCCCACGCCAACTTCAACCTGGCGTTGCTGGAAAACACCGACCTCGAGGAGGCGTTCCTGCACGACACGATCTTTGCCGCGCTGGACCTGTGCGGCGCAAAGAACCTGGCAACCGTGCAGCACGAACCCTCTTCAATACTGAGCATCGGGACAGACACCCTGCTCAATACTCTCAGGAGCTCCGGCGGCGTCTATTCTCACGAGCTGGAGGTCTTTTTCTCCCGGGGCGGCGTGTCCATCGACATGCTGGCTTCAATTCGCCCCGTCAGCGCCCCGGCATCCTGACACCGGACCGGCGTTGAACGACCCGACCAGGCAGACAAGACACGGCGCCGGCCTACCGACCGAGCACTTACCCACAAGGAGCCTCGTCCCGATGTCAGCTACACCCCACGGCATCCGTTATTCGGCCCACCGCCCCGTGGTCATGGGGCGCAACGGCATGGTCTGTGCCGGCCATCCCCTGGCCGCGCAGGCGGGGACATCCGTTTTGCAGAAGGGCGGCAACGCGTTCGACGCCGCCATCGCCACCGCTGCGGTTCTCAACGTGGTCGAACCGCTGATGTCGGGAATCGGCGGCGACGGGTTCATCATGGCCTACCAGGCGGAAGACAATCGCCTGCGGGTATCCAACGGGACCGGGGCCGCGCCCTACGGAGCGACGCTGGAGAGGTATCGCGACGGCATACCCATGAAGGGCATCCTGAGCGTATCGGTGCCGGGGCTGCTCAATGCATGGCTGGACGTTCACTCCGAGTACGGCACGCTGCCCCTGTCCGACGTGTTGGCTCCGGCAATCGGCCTGGCGGACGACGGATTCCCCGTTACCCACCACCTGGCGTCAGCCATCGCGGGCGACGCGCTCCTGTGCGAGTTCCCCACCAGCCGCGCGATCTTCACGCGGGACGGATCCGGAGAACCGCTGCGCGCCGGCGACATTCTGCGGCAGGGCGACCTGGCCAGGACGCTGTCCGCCATTACCGAGCAGGGGCGAGATGTCTTCTACCGGGGCGAAATAGGCGAAGCCATCGTGCGCTTCAGCGACGAGCAGGGCGGACTGCTCACCATGGCCGATCTGAACGACTGCTCGGCGCGTTGGCAGGACCCGATTTCCACGGACTACGGCGATTACACGGTGTACGAAGCGCCGCCCAATTCCAGCGGACACATCCTGCTGCAGGAACTCAACGTCATCCGGCAACACGACATGGCAAGCCTGGGGTTCGGTTCGGCAGCGTCCATTCACCTGATGGTGGAAGCCAAGAAGATGGCTTTCGCCGACCGCGAAGCCTACGTGGCAGACCCCGATTACATCGACGTTCCAGTCGCCGGCATGCTGTCCGCCGAATACGCCCGGGAACGCGCGGGCACCATCGACCTGGAGCGGGCGTCCGAGAACGTGAGCGCCGGCGATCCCTGGCAACACCAACCGGCGGGTCAGCGTCAGTCGCCGGCCGGCGTGGGGGCCCGGCGTCGCGGCCCGCGCTCCGAGCAGGAAGACACCACCTGCTTCGTGGTGGCAGACCGGGCGGGCAACGCGGTGTGCCAGTTGCAGAGCATCCAGAGCGGCTGGGGTTCCTCGCTGGTGGCGGGCGATACCGGCATCCTGCTGAACAACCGCATGACCTACTGGCACTTGGACCAGGACCACGTGGACTGCCTGCAGCCGGGCAAGCGCGTGCGCCACACCATGAACCCGGTGATGGTGTTCCGACGGCCGGCGGCCGGCAACGGCAGTAACTCGTCGAGCCGCCGTTTGGCCTACGTGCTGGGCACCCCGGGCGCAGACTGCCAGGTGCAGAGCAACATGCAGGTCATCACGAACCTGGTTGACCACGGCATGACGGTACAGGAAGCGGTGGAGGCTCCCCGCTGGAAGCACGTGGGCGACGGCACCGAGTCCACGGTGCCCCATACCGCCTTGGACCGTCTCCTCATCGAAAACCGTTTCGACGGAGCGGCGTTGCGGCAGCTCCGGGCCATGGGCCATCCGGTGCATGAGCTGGACGCGTGGGACGGCGTCACCGGACGCGAAATGGCCCTGTACATCGACCCTGACACCGGAGCGCTCCACGGCGCGGCCGATCCCCGCTACGACGGGTACGCGGTCGGGTACTGAGCGAGCCCTCCCGATTCCGCTCCGTACGTACCGAGGATAATCAGCATGCGAATGCCCGGACAGCGCCGCAGCCAGGAACCTGACGAGGTTGGGCAACGCGCCGGCCTGTTCGCCGAGTCCATACGGGACGGCGACATGGACCTGGCTTGGTCGATGCTTTCCAAGGAGACCCGCGGCATGCGTCTGGGGGTCTGGGCCACCCGCCTCAATATCGACATGCAGGTGGCCTATCGCGCCGCCTACGACTCGGATCATCCCATGCGCGGATCGATGATGGATGACTTCCGCACCACCGTGCTTCGGTTGTGGCCGCTGGAAGACCTGACGGAGCTGGCCGCCGCTCCCACCCGGTACGTGGACAACGAGCACGCATTCGTGTTTCTACCCTTTGGCGTAACCGATGAAACCGTGGTGCAGCACAGCCGCCTGATGTCGGGCCTGATGATCCCGATGCTGCTCGAAGACTCCCACTGGCAGGTTGACCTCCCGGGCTGGCGGTTTCTGGACACTCCCGGCCCGGGCGGCAATGGCTAGGCGACCCTCCCGCACCCGTTCTCGCGGCGCACGAAAAGAGCAGGCCGCCGCATCCGACTCTTCCCAGGAATCCGGCGACGACCGCAGCCGGGCTGCACGCCCACACGCCAGAGAAGACACGGGAAGCTGCGAACTGTGCGAAAGGACGGTCGAACGATTCACCGTCCATCATTTGATTCCCCGCGCCCGGGGCGGCAACCATGGTCCGACCGCCCTGCTTTGCCCTACCTGTCACCGGCAGGTCCACGCCATGTTTTCGGTCACCACGCTGGCCGAGGAGATGTACAGCGTGGCGTTGCTCAGATCGAACCCCAGATTCGCCGACTTCCTGCGCTGGATGCGGAAGCAACGTGGTGCCAGCTTCAGGGTCCGCAGGTCGCGGGAACGCGGGTGAAATCGACCCAATCGCTCCGGGTTATGATTCGCCAAAGTGGACACGGGACGAGGACACGGGACAACGGTATGGCGGAACCATCAAACCTCTCGTTACAACAAGTGGCCGACGCGATTCGTGCCGGCCTGAGAGAGGGACGTCAGCCGGTTGAACTATCGCCGACGGAAGCGGCCCAGAAGTCGGCGGTCTATCATGGCAACCTGGCCCACTACCGCGACCACGTGCAAAAGAATCTGGATGAAGGCGATTTTGCCCAGGCTGCAGAAAAGTCATGGGGAGCGTACGCCCAGGCTATCAAGGCCGTCGCCGCCAATCACGGTTTGCGCGTCACGCACCACGCGAGCATCATCGGGGCAGCGGACCGGATTGCACTGCTGGTACGATCGTCCGATACGGTCGCTGGGGATACCCTGAGGCATGGTTTGTCCACGGCTAGAAGCCTGCATCAGCACTTTTACGAGAATGACCTGTCCGACGCCACGCTGGCCATGACCTCCCATGAAGTGGTAACTGCAATCGACATGCTCCAGGAACTCTTCCCGCCGGAGCGGCCGACCTGTCTTCCTTCCGGGCCAACATAGCCGTCGCCCGTGTTATGATTCGCATCAAGGAACACGGAACGACCAATGGCAACCTCGTCAAATCTCTCCGCGCAGCAGGTAGTCGATGCGATTCGTGCCGGCTTGCCAAATCGGGCGGATGTTGTGTTGGCAGCCGCTGAATCTATCGAGTCCGGTGCAACCTATCGGGCTAGTCTGGCTCACTATCGGGAACACGCCCGCAAGAGTTTGGATGACGGTGACTATCGCCAAGTAGCGGAAAAATCTTGGGGAGCGTATTCTCAGACTGTGAAAGCGGTCGCTGCCGACCACAAACTGCGGGTCCGCAGCCATACGAGCATCCTGCGAGTCTCCGAGCAATTGGTGGCTCTGGTATCGGGCAACGATCCTGGTGTGGGTGCAGTTTTGGATAACGGGGCAAACTCAGCCCATAGCTTGCATATCCATTTCTACGAAAATGACCTGCCCGATGAAACGGTAACCCGCCGCGCGGACGCCGTGTCCACTGCCATCGACCTCCTTCAGGAACTCTTCCCCGCGGAAGCATCTGCGTAATGACCGGCGCAACCGAAACCGCCGACGTCGTCATCATCGGGGGAGGCGTCATGGGCTGCAGCGTCGCCTGCAACCTCGCGCTCACCGCCGCCGACCATGGCCTGCGCCGCATCGTGCTCCTCGAGCGGGAAACCCTGGGCAGCGGCTCCACCGGGCGCAGCAGCGGCGCGGTTCGGATGCACTACTCCACCGCCGTCAACGCCGAACTGGCGTGGCGGAGCCTGCACATCTTCCGCAACTTCGCGGACATGGTCGGCGGCGAGTGCGGCTACACCCGCACCGGCTACCTGGTGTTCGCGGGAGCGGACGATCTGCCGTCCTTCCGGGCCAACATCGCGACACAGCAATCGGTGGGCGTGACGACCGACATCATCAGCGCCGCCGATACCGCGGAACTGGCTCCCGGGTTTGAGGTTGCTGACGCGGCGGCCATTGCCTACGAACCCTATTCCGGCCACGCCGACGCATCGGGCACCGCCTATGCCTACGCGACCCGCGCGCGGGCGGAGGGCGTAACCATCCGGCTGCAAACACCGGCGGCAGCCATCGAAACCAGCGAAGACGGCAGCCGGGTCGTCGCGGTTAGGACCGCCACGGGAGAGCGCATCGAGACCGGTATCGCCGTAGTCGTGACTGGCCCGTGGACAGCGCGTTTCCTCGCCCCCCATGGAATCGAGGTGCCCCTGGTCGCAACGCGCCATGAAGTCCTGCACTTCCGCCGGCAGCTGGACGTGCTTCCTTACCATCCCGGAGGCGCCGACATCGGCAATCGGATTTACTTCCGGCCCGAAGGTCAGGACCTCACGTTGGTTGGCAACGGCAACCACTCGGATGTCGTCGACGATCCAGAGGTATTCGCCCAACGCGCCAGCCCATCGTTTATCGAGGACGTGTGGCAGCGCTTGGCCCGACGGATCCCTGCCATCGCTGACGCGGAACTGGCTGCCGGTTACGCGGGGCTGTACACCAACACGCCCGACTCTCATCCCATCATAGATCGTATCGACGGTGTTGACGGGCTCTACCTGTGTACCGGTTTCAGCGGCCACGGGTTCAAGCTGTCTCCGATGGTGGGAGTGCTGATGGCGGAGCTGGTTGGCAGTGGCGTGGCAACAACCATGGACATCTCCCCATTGAAGCTGTCCAGATTTGAGGACGGCAACCTGAATAGCGCCGGCTACGGCTTTGACGTCCTGGTTTAGCCCCGGCCGTGACTAGCGCCGCTCCTACGTTGTCGGAGAGGGTCGCGCCGGCCGTCTCAGTCTCGGCTCTGACCAAGCGGTTCGGCCGGGTTATGGCGGTGGACGGCGTGAGCCTGGATATCCCCGCCGGGGGCGTGTTTGGACTACTGGGTCCCAACGGATCCGGCAAGACGACCCTGCTTTCCATGCTGTCGGGCTTCATACGACCTACCGACGGAACGGTCACCCTGTTAGGACGCGACGGACCCGCAGGGCAAGGACAGGCGTTGGACGGCGTCGGAGCACTCATTGAGCGGCCGATCTTCTGGCCCTATCTATCCTGCCGGGACAACCTGAAGTGCCTGCAAGGTATGTACGGCTCGGACGGGGGCGACGCGGAAATCGCCGACCTGCTGGATGCCGTCAACCTGGCGGGCGAAGCGTCCCGCCGCAAGTTTCGCGCCTGTTCCACCGGCATGAAACAGCGCCTGGGCATCGCCGCCGCTTTGCTGGGCGGTCCGTCACTCCTGATCCTGGACGAGCCGACCAACGGGCTCGACCCGGTTGGGATCGTTGAAGTGCGCGATCTCGTCCGCGAGCTGGCCGCCAACGGCCGCCGCACCGTGATTCTGGCAAGCCATTTGCTCAATGAGGTAGAACAGGTCTGTGATCAGGTGGCGATCCTGCGGCGTGGCAAGCTGCTGTATTGCGGCGCCGTGGCCGGCATGGGCGCCCCCGCGTCGGCGCTGGTACGCACCACCGACGACGACCGCGCGGCCAACGTGCTGAGGGATGGCGGCTGGGAAATCACGAGCCGACCCGAAGAGGGCCTGGAGGTGGCGGCCGCACCGGGGCGTGAGTGGGAAATCAGCCGCGACCTTGCCAATGCCGGGGTGTACGTCTCCCAACTGCGCCCGGCGTCCGGCTCCCTGGAGGCCGGATTTATGGAAGTTACCGGCGAGGCGGAACAAGAACCCGCATGACCTCCGTCGCGGTTCTGGCCAACACAATCCGGTGGGAATGGTTTCGCCTGCGCCGGCGGACCGAATTCTGGGTCATCATGGGCCTGCTGGCGTTCGCGGTTGTGGGAACACTGGCGGTGTCCGTCGGAGTGCTGAGGCTGATCCAGTCGGGCGTTGCGATACCGGCATACGAATTTCCTTTGGTGGTGTTCGAGTTGTTGTCGAGGCTCGGGCCGTTCCTGGGGGTCGTCCTAGCCGGCATGGTCTTCGGCAGCGACCACGGATGGGGAACCTTCCGTCCGCTGTTCGCCCGGGGACAGCCCCGCTGGCAGGTGGTGACGGCGAAGCTGATTCTGGCGGCGGCAATCATGGCGGCGGCATGGATCACCGCATGGGTTCTGGCCGCATTGGTGGGCCTGGTCGCGGCGGACCCGCCGACGAACGCGGTGGAGGTCATGCCCCGGGACGCCGACGGCTGGGCCGAAAGTACCGGCCAATTCGCCTCGGCGTGGCCGGTCGCAATCGCTTACCTGCTCCTGGGTTCGCTGCTGTGCGCCGTGGGCCGTTCCACCGCCTTCGGATTGGGTGTCGGCATCGCCGTTCTGATTGTTGAGTCGATCGCGTATCCCGCGGCAGGGGCGATTTCCCAACTGGCGCTGGACGTGAACCTGAACGACTACACCCGCTGGACGCTGTGGGGCGTCACCCGTGGCCTAATGGGCCGCGACGACGGCCTCGGCCCATGGGTCTTCCTGCCGGCGGTGTTGGCCTACGCGACCGCCTTCACGGCGCTGGCGATGCTGATAACGCAACGGCGCGACGTGAGCAGCGGGAACGGCTAGGTGGGGTAGTCCATCTCCAGGCCAAGTCATCCGGCACGGCCGGAGCAATCTCACCGGCGGCATCGTCTATAATGCCTTCATCTTTGCAGACTGCTCGAACCTCAGGCGGGTGACCGGTGGACAACCAGAACTGGCGCAAGCAGGTTTTCAACCTTCCGGAGAACCACGGGTGGACGGCCAAGCCGGGCAACAAGGTTTTCGTCGCCGACCGCGGCGCGCTGCGTTTTGAAATCCCCCAGCACTGGTTGGTGGAACCCTCCCGCAAGTCGGTAAAGTTCCGCGACGCCCAACATCCCGACGACACGATGATCCTTGAGGTGACGGTGTTTTATGCCGGGGCTTTCGGGGTGCCCATCGACTGGAGCGACCTGCCCCTGTCCGAGCTGATCAAGAATGTCACCGACGAAAACGGATCGGGCTGGAAAGGTCGGGCCAACCGTCGGCCCAAGCGGAATGACGCCCGCAAGACCGGCGCGCCGTTGACGATCAATCTGGGCAACCTGGAAATGGCCTGGGTCCAGACCGAGTTCATCGATCCCGGCGAAAAGCGTCTCGCCTATTCGCGCACCGCCATCACACGGGACCCCAAGGCAAGCATCCATGCCCTGCTGACTTTCAGCTACTGGCCCGAAGACGCCGATCGCGCCACGGCGGTATGGAACGACGTCATGGGCACGTTGAAGATGGGCGAACACTTTGACAGTCCGCTTCGTGGACCCGGGTACAATAGCAGGTAACGTCTTTTTGCTGTAGACCGGGATTGATCGCCAGCGCGCCGTGGCGATAGATACACACAGAGAAAGCCATGCGGCGGCGTCAGAGTTAGAATTGCGGGATGGGGAGCGAAATCAGAAATGTTCTGGATGCTATCGCCGGCAGTTGGGTCCTCAAAGCGGCGATCATCTCCTTTGCAATTTCACTGGCGATCACCTTGGCCATTGCTGTTACGCAGAACATCTATACCTGGGTAGATGGCACACCGCCCCGGGGTATTGCAACCATTGATGTTGGGAGGCTGGGAATGGTGGCCGGCACGTCTGGAACGGCAGCGGCTTTCCTGGTGACGCTTTACGCAGCCGACCGAAACTATCGGCGGGGCCGAGAACACATACCTAACCTCACGATGGAGCTACAGGTGGTACGAGTTCCGGCAAGCCTCCAATACGACGCCGTGATGGTTGCCCTCAACTCGAAGAATACCGGAAAAGGTCTATGCCGCGTCAATCAGGTAGTCTGGCAGTTGAAGGTGGTGTCGCCGTACGACGACGAGACCATTCAGGAAATGGAGCGTGAGTTTGACGGCACTCCGGCCAGTAAGCAGGATATCGAATTCCCGTGGCGCCTCAGGAACGAAGAGACTGTAACGGAAGGGATAGTGATTGAACCCAATGAGACGGAGCAGATGACGTATGATTTCATCATTGCGGCTGAAATCACGGCTATAGTCGTATCGGCATGGGTTTCTAACGCATCGGAATCCAGGGAAGCGGAAGGATGGTATAGAAGGACCGTGCACGTCAAAGAGGAAGTTTGAACCTAATGAATGAGAAAGAATTTGATCCGCATGAACGGACGGTTCCAATGGAAAAGCGACGAGGAGGTGGCCGGCCGATGCCAAAGCCGGCTGGTGGTGGAACTAAGTGGTGGCAGCCGCCTACTAAAGGCACCGCCCCCGCCGACCGAAAGAAACAAGACGCGCAAAAGGAGGACTAGCCATGCCTGACGGGCAGGACAGGCAGCATCACAAGCCAAGGAATAAAGAACTACCAATCGAGTGTACAGCGCTACTAATCGAAGGCGGGGTGGAAGATCGCGGGCGCGTAAACGGCCCGCCGCAAGCCACAACCGATGGCAACGTTGCGAAGCAGTGGCAGCCTCCCAAAAATCAAAGCGTACCGAGCAACCGGCCCAAGAAAGAATGACCCCGGACCAGAGTCCGCGAGCCCAATAACGAGCAATAATCGGAGGTCCATTAATGTCAGTGATGGTTACCGGCGGCACCGGGTTTATCGGAAACCGCATCATCCGCAAGCTGGTGGAACGCGGCGAGGAGGTGGTCTGCTTTGACCTGGCTCCGCCGCGCGCGAACCTGCAGCCGCTGCTCGACCGCATATCCATCTATCGGGGCGATGTGACCCGCCTGGAACACCTGCTGGAAGCGGTCAACCGTCACAACGTGGACCGCATCATCCACATGGCGGCCCTGCTGCCGCCCGACACCGAAGACCGGCCGGCCACGGGCATGGCGGTCAACATCGACGGCACCAACAACATCTTCGAGGCCGCCCGCTGGGGCAACATCCGCCGCGTGGTGTATGCCAGCAGCATCGCCGTGTACGGCGTCCAGGACACCTTCGGCGACCGCCCGCTGATCGAGGACGATCTGCCGGCGCCCATCAACGTGTACGGCATGACCAAGGCGGTCAACGACTTTGCCGCCGCCCGCTACCGCACCTTGCACGGTCTCGACATTCGCGGCGTGCGCATCTGCACCGTCTTTGGACACGGGCGCGTCACCGGCATGACTGGCATGATCGGCGGGCTGATGATGTCCCTGCCGGCCATCGGCCAGGCCGTCAGCATGGACTTCGATCCCCAGGAAGCCTCTCCCATGATCCATGCCGAGGACGCCGCCGAGATCTTCGTTCGGGTCGCCCTCGCGGACCAGCTGAGCCACAACATCTATATCAGCGGCGGCGAGTTGGCCACCATCGCCGACGTGGCCGACATGGTGCGCTCCTACATTCCCGATGCCAGCATCACCACCGGTAGCCGTCCGGTGCCCCACGTGTATCTCGTGGACAACAGCCGCATGATGGCCGACGTCGGATACGAGCTGCCGCCCCTGCGCATGCGTGTCCTCGACCACATTAACGACGCACGGGCCGAGGCCGGCCTGGATCCGATTCTAGGCTGATTCGCGCGCAGATCGAAAACCGAGCAGATCGACGTCTCCGTCCGCAACGGCCGCACCGGCCTTTGCTACAATACGGGTCAGGCGATCATCGACCACCAAGGAGGCCAACCACCATGAGCGTTGCCATCGGCTACGTCCCCGGAGCATTCGGACAGGGAGGCGACGACCCCAATTTCCTCCGTACCCTGGTGGAACTGGGCGACAAATACGAGTACGACTCGATCTGGCTCAGCGACCGTATCTGCAGCGACAGGTTCAGCCTGGAGCCCATGGTTGCGCTGTCCCTGGTGGCGGGCTATTCGGACCGTCTGAAGTTCGGCACCAGCGTGTTGGCCCTGCCGCTGCGCAACCCGGTGGTGCTGGCCAAGCAGGTTGCCACGCTGGATTGGCTCTCCCAGGGCCGCTTCTTCCCCGCCGTCGGCCTCGGTCAGGAGGATCCTGACGAGTACGAGGCGTGTGGCGTCCCCAAGGCTGACCGCGCCCGCCGCACCGACGAGGCCATCGCCCTGATGCGGCGCCTCTGGGAGGAGGAAGACGTCACCCACGAGGGAGACTTCTTCACCACCCACAACGTGTCGGTAACGCCCCGCACCTTCCTCAAGCCCTCGCCGCCGGTATGGATCGGTGGGCGCAGCCCCGCCGCCGCCCGTCGGGTGGGCCGCGTGGGCGACGGATGGTTGGTATCCAGCGCCACTCCCGAGGAAATCCGCTCGGGCCGGGAGATCGTGTTCGAAACGGCCCAGCAGTGTGACCGGGAGATCGAGGAGGATCACGTCGGCGTCCTCATCGGATACTACATCTGCGATGACCAGAAGGAGGGCGAGACCCGGTCCGAGCAGTTCGTCACCCGTCAGCGCCCGGACGCGCACTTCACTGAGTACTCCGCCGTTGGCACCTCCGAGCAGATCGGCGACTTCATCGATCAGTACGTCGACGCCGGCGGGTTCAAGTTCGTGATCCGTCCCCTGTGCGCCGGCACCGAGTCCATGGAACAGCTGGTACAGGCTGGCGAGGAGATCCTGCCGCGTTTCCACGGTCCGCTGGGCAACAATTAGCGGCGGAGGCCGGGGCCGTCCCGTCGCAGCGGTCGGCACCGTTCAGCCACCCGTGGTCACCCCGATGAAGGCGCTTCGAGGACTGGCCCTGAGCCTGTTGGCGATGGGACTGCTGTCACTGGCACTGGCCGGATGTTCGGCCGAAGAACCGCCGGCGTCCGGTTACCAGGCCACCCAGCCCTCTTCTGGATCGCTGGCGGTGGTCGTCCCCGACTTTTCAGAGAACGCGCGGGCCGGGGAGCAGATATTCAACGCCAACTGCGCGCTGTGCCACGGACCCAATGCCTCGGGCACGGGCCTTGGCCCGCCGCTGGTTCACAAGATCTACGAACCCGGCCACCACCAGGACTTCACCATTCAAAGCGCGGTCCGCAACGGCGTACCATCGCACCACTGGCAGTTCGGCAACATGCCTCCCGTACCCACCGTGTCCGACGAGGATGTCCCGAACATCACCTGCTACATCCGTGAGCTACAGCGCGCCAACGGCATCATCGCGCCGGACGCCAATCTGGCCGCGTGTTGAGCCGGACACCGTGGGCGACGTATGATGGTAAACAACCCTGAAACAAGGCGGTGAGGGTCATGGTCAAAGTGTTTGTGCCAACCATGCTGCAGGCGGCCACCGGTGGAGTGAAGCAGGTCGAGGTTACCGCCAGGAACGTGCGCCAGGTGATTGAGCAACTGGACGAGCATTTCCCCGGCATCGCCGACCGGTTGATGGAAGACGGTGAAATCCGGTCCAACCTTGCGGTCGCGGTGGATGGCGAGGTGGCCCGCATGGGCCTGATGGAGAGAGTCGGCGAAGACGCCGAAATACACTTCGTTCCGGCCATCGGAGGCGGATAAACGCCGCCGGCAGCCGGTCGACTGGCCGCCCCGGCGTGGCCTTAAGCCCACCCATTTTGCTGGATTTTGATCGAGAAGATGCCAACCGGCATTGGTGGAAATCCGGTTGAGACACAGACGCCGTTGTCCCGCCAGTGGGGTTGCCACGCATCGTTCCCAAGGACAAACCGGGTGGCCGGCAGTGGGCCGGACTCGTTTGACCCTTCCCGGCCCTACGGCTACAATAACTGGGATATGCTTTCCCAGATACCTACACCATGACCAACCATACCCTACTTCCAGACGACGAACCCCGCGTTGCCAGCGCCGGTTTCGGGTTTGATGATGACGCCGTGCCGGCGGTGTCCGACCCCTGCGCGACGGGAACCCGCTCCAACGTGAAGGTCGTGTCGGCCGGTGGACTGGTGTTCCGGGAGACTGGCGACCTGATCGAGACCCTGCTGTGCGCCCGCGTGCGTCCCGGCTACCATGGCGAGGACGCGCCGCTGACCTGGCGGCTGCCCAAGGGGACTCCCGAGCGGGGCGAGACCGTGGAACAAACGGCCCGCCGCGAGGTCCAGGAAGAAACCGGCGTACACGTGAATGTCCTGGCTCCCATAACCAGCATCCGTTATTTCTTTGTTGGCCACGACGACGGCATCCGCTACGACAAGACCGTCTACTTCTACCTCATGGAACCCATGGGCGGCAGCACCTCGGACCACGACACCGAATTCGACGTGGTGGAATGGTGCAACTACGATGAGGCGGTGGAGCTGCTCGAATACGACAACGAGCGCGAGGTCCTGGCAGCGGCCCGCTCGCTGATCGGTTCCTACCGGCGAGGCGCGGAGCTATGAGCAAGGACCTGGTTTTGCGGGGCGTGCGCGTGCTCCTCCGAGGCAAGCGCATGGAGGACGCCGAGAATGACTACATCTGGCGCAGTGATCCCGAAATCGCCCGGCTGGACGCAGCCTATCCGCTGACCATGAAGTACGAGCGATACCTCAAGCTCTTCCAGGATCAGGTCCGCTGGCCCACGCCCGGTTCGCATCACTTCGCCATCGAGGTTGCCGGGGGCAAGTTCATTGGCAACTGCATGTACTACGACCTGGACAGCCTTTCCAAGGAAGCCGAGCTGGGCATCGTCATCGGGGACCGGGACTACTGGAGCGGCGGCTATGGCTACGACGCGGTGGTGACACTGCTGCACCACATGTTCGACGACCTGCGGCTCAAGCGGGTGTACCTGCACACCCTGGAATGGAACCACCGGGCGCAGAAGAGCTTCGAGCGATCGGGCTTCAATCCGGTACGAAACGTCCGTCGGATGTCCCACGATTTCATCCTGATGGAAGTTCTCCGGGACGATTGGCACGAGACCTCGTCCGACCGCCTGGCGTTGCGCCAGCAGTATCTGGACCAGAGGGGCGGGATCGAGGTCGGCGACGACGACGCCGTGGCGGCCGCCGTAGTCTAACCTGCTTGCCGGGGGCGATCGGCCTTCGGCTATCCTCGCGCCGCCGCCAATGCCGCGGCCACGGTAATATCACCCGTGTATAGGGCGCGCCCGATGATGGCCGCCTCGGCGCCGGTATCGATCAGCCTCACCACGTGCGCTGCCGCGCCCACACCGCCGGCCGACAGCACGCGCATCCCGCTATCGCGCACCAGGGCGGCGGTGGCCTCGTAGTTCGGTTCCTCCAGGGTGCCGTCCCGCGAGATGTCGGTGTACAGCAGACGCTCCACACCCAGGTCGCGCATCCGCCCGGCCAACTCCGTCGCGCCGATCTCCGACATCTCGGTCCAGCCCCGAATGGCCACCAAGCCGTTCCGCGCGTCCAGCGCGACAACCACCCGCTCGCTGCCGAAGCGCCGGCACAAGTCTTCCACCAACTGAGGGTCGGCGACTGCGGCGGTACCCACCACCACGCGGGCCGCGCCGGCATCGAACAGGCCAGCCGCAGTCTCCACGCTGCGAATGCCGCCGCCCACCTGTACCGGGATCGTCAGACGCCCGGTGATGGCTGTAATCGCGGCGAGGTTGGCCGGGTTGCCGGTGTGGGCTCCGTCCAGATCGACGATGTGCAAGCGCTGACCGCCCTCAGCCTGCCATCGTTCGGCTACACCCAGCGGATCGTCGGAGAAGACCGTCTCCTGGTCATAGTCTCCCTGGTACAGCCGGACGCAGTTGCCGCCGCGCAGGTCGATTGCGGGAATGATTTCCATGTTTGCAGTTACCCCTGGTCAGCCGGGCGGGCCAGATGCCGAGCTACGTTTCCGCGGCGACCTGCTCGATAAAGTTGGCGTAGACGCGCAGGCCGTTTTCGCCGCTCTTTTCGGGGTGAAACTGCGTCGCCACGACGTTATCGCGCGCGTAGATGCTGCAGAACGGGACGCCGTACTCGGTCACTCCGGCCACATCGGCCCTCGCCACCGGATCGGCGTAGTAGCTGTGGACGAAGTAGAAATGGCTATCCTGTGGTATGCCCTGCCACAGCGGGTGCTCCCGCCGGAACTCCACGGTGTTCCATCCCATGTGCGGGACTTTCAGGCCGTCGGGCAAGCGACGCACCCGGCCGGGAACCAGGCCCAGGCAATCGGCGTCGCCCTCGTCGGTGGCGTCCAGGAGCAGTTGCAAGCCCAGGCAGACCCCCAGGAACGGCCGGCCGCTGGCGATATAGTCCAGCAACGGGCGCACCAGGCCTCGGGAGTGCAGCGCGGCCATGGCGGCCGGGCCGGAACCCACCCCGGGCAGGATGACACCGTCCGCGTCCCGCAGCGCCGCCGGATCTGAGGACACCTTGGGAACGACGCCGGCTTTTTCCACCGCCCGCGCCACGCTGCGCAGGTTGCCGGACTCGTAGTCGATGACGACGATGCGAGCGCGGCCGGTGTCTTTCGAGCCCATGCCAGGGTCAGACCCGGTCGCCGGTAGCCCGCTCTATGGGAATGTCCCGGTCGTGGTACCGCGCCAGCACGAACAGCAGGTCACCCAGGCGGTTCAGGTAGGCGAGGATCAGTGGATTGGTCAAGCCGCCGACCTCGGCCAACGCAACGACGCGGCGCTCGGCGGTGCGGATGACGGTGCGGGCAGAGTCCATGGCCGACGATGACGGGGTTCCGCCCGGCAGGATGAACACCTGCGGCATCTGGAAGTGCGTTTCCAGTTCGTCGATGATCTCTTCCTGCTTGTCCACCATCGCCTCAGTCACAGGCGTGAAGTGCTGGTGGAACAGGTCATACTTCTCGGGATCGGTGGCCAATTCGGCGGCCACGGTGAACAGTTCACGCTGGAGATCGCGGAGAATGTTCTTGACCTTGTCGTCGTCGGTGAGAGCCCGAGCGAGGCCCATCAGGCTGACCGCCTCGTCGGTTATCCCGTAGGCTTCCGTGTGAGGGTTGGCCTTGGATACGCGGCCGCCGTAGAGCAAACTGGTTTCGCCCTGATCACCGTACTTGGTATAAACCCGCTTGCGGCGCGGTGATGACGATGATGATGTGCTCATGGGCTTACTCCAGGGCGAAGATGGGACACCAGCCTATTCTAGCACTCTGATCTGAGCAGGGCCATCGCGCGCGGATGCGGTCCGGAAAGCTGCATAGTCAGCGGGATCCTCAACACCCGGGTTCGGTACAATCTTTACACCAGAGAACGGAATGCCGATTGTCCATGAGACCGACCGGGGCCACCGACCTGTCGTTAGCCGTCACATGACCAGCCAAGTATCCCCAACAGCCAAACGTGTTTCCAGGTGGCGCCGGAAGTCCGCGTACTGGCGGGTGTTGGCGTTGACCTGCGTGTGCGCTGCGCTCATACCGGTGGCAGGTTATGAGCGGGACGCCGTCGCTGCGGCAACTGCCCCCTACCGGTTCAGCGCGCCCGGATGGGAGTTGGCCAACCTGCCCGACAAATGGATCCGGATGCTGCTTGCGACACCGGCGGCCCTGGCGCGAGACCCGGTACCCACACAACGGGTGGCGGATGTGCACGAATTTTTCGCGGTGAGCCGGTCGCTTTGGTCGACCGGCCAACAGCTGCTGGAGTTGCAAGCCGCAACGACGATCGCGCCCGAGGATAAAGACGGCATTGCCTCGCTCCAGGAACGGCAGGCCAGGTTTCGGAACCGTAGCGACGAATTGCGCCCTGCGGTTGAAGACACCGTGGAAACGACGATTGCGGCAACGCTGGAGTCGTTGGGATTTCGGGCCTGGACCGGACCCTTTCCGCCGGTGGACACGGTGTTGTCCGCGTCTCCGACGATCCTGGTCACCTCGCCGCGTGACCGCATCGAGCGACGGGGCAACGTAACTTTGAGAACCGGCCTGACGAACGAGCAGCGGGAATGGATCGAATCGCGAGTGGAAAACCAAACTGACCTCTCGGCCCTGGTACTGAATACCGGGGGTATCGCGCTGTACCCATCCATCGTCGTGCCCCACGGGGGTTTGGACTTTGCGCTGGAGGTGGTTGCCCACGAATGGGTGCACCAATGGCTGTGGTTTCGCCCGCTGGGGCAACGGTATTTTGATGGTGGGGACGTAACCGCAATGAACGAGACGGTTGCCGACATTGCGGGCAAAGAGATTGGCGAGCTGGCCCGGATGCGACTGGACCGATATGCGCCGAGCTCTCCCGGAACGCACCTGCGCCAGCCCCCGACAACCGACAACGATGCCGACGTTAGCCGGCCCCGTTTTGACTTCCAGGATGAGATGCGCGCGACCAGAATCCGAGTGGACGAACTGCTGGCCGCGGGCGAAGTGAACCATGCCGAGTCGTACATGGAGGAGCGGCGCAAGTTGTTCGTAGCCCAAGGCTACCGGTTGCGCCGGTTGAACCAGGCGTACTTCGCATTCCACGGCACGTATGCCACCACCGGCGCGGCCGGCGTGAGCGTTGTCGGACAGCAGATCCAGGAACTGCGACGGCGCAGCCCGACCCTCGGCGATTTCCTGCGCACCGCCGCTGAGTTCACCACTCCCGAGGAGCTATCGGAGTACCTGGCGACGCCGGCTCCGTGAGCGCGGGCCGCAAGGGCGGTTCGTCGGCGTCACGCCGCTTTCAGAGCGTCCTCCAGGAGCGCGAGCGCCGTCCGGGCGAAAACCCACATGTTCGCCTCGCGGTCGGGGCTGCCCGTTTCCAACGTCTGGGAGCGTTCCACCGGGCCGGCGACGCCAAAGCAGGCGTGACCATAGTTGTCGCCGTAGCGGTTCCCGGTGGGTCCGCTGGCCCCCGTTTCCGCCAGAGCCCAGGTGGTGCCCAATCGTTCGCGGGAAGTCCGGGCGTTCAGCAGGGCGTAGTATTCCGTGCTGGCGCGGTGACCCTCCATCGCCGATTCGGGCACCTGCAACAGGCCCGCCTGCGCCACCCGCGTGTATACCACCGACCCGCCCACATAGTAGTCCGAGGCGCCAGGTATCGATACCAGCGCGGCCGAGATCAGACCGCCGCACGAAGACTCCGACACCGCCAAAGAGTCTCCACGTTCTTTCAGCACCGCCGCCACCGACGCGGCCAAGTCGTTCAGTTCGCCCATTTCGGTTCCTCCTGTGTCATTTGTCCAGCCTCGGTAATGCTCCCGGTGGGAACGCCCGCCGCGCGGGAAACCAGCGCGGTCACACCCATGGCAATCGTTTCGAAAGGGTTTTGGCCGATTCGGAGGTCGGCAACCCGTTTTGTTCCATGAGCATCAGCGCGAGTTTCCGAAACTCCTCGCGGTCTCTTCCGTTGACGACGGCCTGCTCGTGGGCTTCCGAGATTACCACGGGGTACCCGAGGCCGAGTTCGCATTGTCTCGCCAGCATGGAGTGTCCCAGTGCAAGCAACTCGGGGTCCTCGGCGACCCAGTCGGGCACCTCGACACGGGCGACTTCGGTGCCGCTGTTCACGTAGTAGAACCGGCTCCACTCGGTACCCACCGCCAGGTCAAGGGCGAAGTGCGACGCGCGGCGACCCGTTTGATAGAGCGGCGAGCGGTGGCCCGGTTCCAGCAACGCATCGAACAGTTCCCGGTCGTCGAAACCCGCCGCGCTGTCACACTGGGCCAGGTCGGACCGGCGCGCGCTGCAACGTCGGGTGCACTCCGCCACGTTGCTGACGCACAGGCAAGCGCGGACGGCTCCGGCCACTTCCGTGGTCTGAGGTCGGGAAGTGTAAGCGGCCAGCGCCACCCGGCGCCGGCCTCGGGAAGCCGCACGCAGCCGGGCCAACGCTGCGCGCAGACGATTATTTACCAAAGTATCCAGAACGTACCTGGGGTAATTGCCGCGCTGCAGGTCCCAGAATGCCAGGGTGCCGTCAAGCAACGCCAGCATCGGCACGTCCGGCGACGACGACGCGACGGCATCGGCCAGCCGTTCCACCTCGCGCACCGTGCGTAGCGCGCCCAGCAGTTGGCCGGAGATCGGGGTTTCACCCCGGGAGCCGTCATCCGGGCGCAGGTAGAGATCGCCGTCGCCGGTGGCCAGGGTTGGCTCGCTGAAAAACTGGCAATCGGGAAACGCGCCGTAGGTTATGGCGCACCCGCCCAGGTTGATCAGGTAACAGCGCAGCGGCAGGTGGCGGTCCACGTCGATGTGGGAGCCGTCCACCGAGACCGCCATCCAGTCCCGCGGCGGGGATGGCGGCGGGATACTGGCCAGCAACCCCTCATCTCCGGTGCGCGCCGCGATGAACGGGCGACCACCCGCGGACGCGGTGCGCCGGCCGGCCTCATCGGCAGAGATGGCTGAAGCCCGGTCCAGCGTGTCCGCGAACCTTTGCCGGCGCGATCTCGCCGTGGCCGACAGGTGGCCCATGGCTGACATCATCTGGCTGGCCGTTTGGCCGAAATCCAACGCCATCTCGGTTCTATCGCGAAATCGTGGCTCAATCGCAGACCGGATCGCGGCGGCTACCGCAGCACCCGCTCGTCGCCGACACGCCTGGTGATGCGCTGCTGGTCCAGGTATTCCAGCAGGGGAAGGACGTACTTCCGGCTGGTGCCGAAGATGGTCCGCGCGTTGGCCACCGTGACATTCCCGTTGGCCTTCAGGTGATCGACGATGCGGCCGGCCATGTCCTCGTAGGCCGCCGTGGTGAACACCACCGTCTCGTTGACCTTCACCACGTCGCCCCGTTCCTGAAGGTGCGCCAGCAGTTCCGGGTCCACCGGGCGATCGGTTGGAGGCGACCAAGGCTCGGCGGCCAGGGTGGCCAGGTACGCGGCGATTTCGGATTGCTGCCCGTCGCTGAGTTCCACGCTATGATCCGGCGTTCGCACCAGGCCGTTGTCATCGGTAATGGCCCCCTCGTCCGAAAGACGCGCGGCGGCGCGCAGGTAAACCGGCTGCGAGACGCCCAAACGACTGCGCAGTTCCTGGGGCGGAGCGCCCCGGCGCAACGGGTACTGGTTGTGGTAGGCCTGCAGCGCGACCTGCGCCTGGTTCCGCAGAATGTCCCAACCGCGCCGAGAGTAAATCACCGCGTCACCCTGGACACCCATCTCGCCCAATGCCACTATATCGTCGGAATCCACCAGCACGCCGATGCGTTCCAGCACTTCCTCGTTGGAGAAATTGGAGCGCTGGGACAGGGTTCTCAGGTCGCACGGCCCCATCTGGTCGGCGATGGTGAGGATGACGTCCTCGCTGGCGCCGGCGTCCAGCACGGTCAGCTGTTCCAGCACCTCGGGGGCGAACCGGCGGTGCCGGCGACGGGGGTTGGGATCTGCCACCTGCCCGCCGCCCAGGGTATCCTCGGACGACCGCAGGACGAAGAAGTCGCCCTTGACCATGGGCACCGGATCGTCCAGCAGCACCTGCACCCAACCTTCGCTGCCCGGTTGCAGCCGGTCGGCGTCGAGGAGGCGCACCCTGCCGGTGGTCTCGCTGGTGAAGAGGTGGAAGGTCACACCTTCGTTGTGCTTCAGGGCGTGGGGCGCGCCTTTTACCATGCGCAGGTTGGCGTCGAACCGGCGGGTGGGCCGCAGCCAGCCCGGGTTGGTGAGCACCTCGCCGCGCATCACGTCGTCGCGAGAGATGCCCGACAGGTTCAAGGCCAATCGCACCCCGGGCGACGCGGCGTCGAGGCGCGACTTGTGGCTCTGCAAACCGCGGATGCGCGCCTGGCGTCCCGACGGAGCCAACTGCATCTGCTGGCCCACCGCCACCGAACCGTCGATCAACGTTCCGGTGATCACGGTGCCGAACCCGCTGACCGTGAAACAGCGGTCGATGGGCAGGCGAGGCCGTCCCAGATCTCGACGGGTCTCGGTGTCGTTCAGGATGCCGTCGATGCTGGCCTTGAGCTCATCGATGCCCTCGCCGGTGTACGCGGACACGGCTACCATCTGGCAGCCCTCGAAAGCGGTGCCGACCAGGGTATCCTCTACCTCGGCCTTGACCAGTTCCACCAGTTCCTCGTCAACCAGGTCAACCTTGGTGATGACCACCAGGCCCCGGCGGATGCGCAGGATGTCCAGGATCGCCAGATGCTCCCGGGTCTGCGGCATCACGCTCTCGTCGGCGGCCACGATCAGCATGGCCAAGTCGATGGCCCCGACGCCGGCCAGCATGTTCTTGATGAACCGCTCGTGTCCCGGCACATCCACGATGCTAACCTCGCGGCCGCTGGGCAGCGTCATCCACGCAAAACCCAAGTCGACCGTCATCTCCCGTTCCTTTTCCTCGGGCAGGCGGTCCGGATCAATGCCGGTGAGAGCCTTGACCAGCGTGGATTTGCCGTGGTCCACGTGTCCGGCGGTTCCGATGACGTACATGGCAGTCAGTCCGAAGTTGGTATATCGACCTCAAAGGTTGGGTCTGGTGTGGCCGCCATTATACTTGAGACGGGGAACGAAAACGCCGGCGCTTTCACTGGAGCGCCGGCGTCGTGTGCAGTAATTAGGTCGGTTGGCTAGTTGTCGAAATCGGTGATCACGCTGCGGCGCACGCTCTGCGCCTTCATGTCGGCGAAAGCCCGGTTGATCTCTGAGAGCGCCAGCTCCTGGGTCACCAGCTCGTCCAGCTTCAGCCGGCCCTGCTTGTAAAACTCGATGTACCGGGGCATGTCGGTGCGGAACCGGTTGGAACCCATGGTGCAGCCCTGGATGGCGCGACCCCGCCGCAGGAAGTTGCCGGCGTCGAGCTCGATCTTGACGCCTTCCGGCACCATGCCGATGATGGTCGCCATGCCGCCCGGCCGGAGCATGTTGTAGCAGTCTTCGGCGGTCTGCTTGAGGCCGATGGCCTCGAAGGAGTAGTCAACGCCGCCGTCGGTCAGGTCCATGATGCGCTCCGCGACGTTGCCGGCCGTAGCGTCGATGACGTCGGTGGCGCCGAACTCCCGAGCCAGGCCGAGCTTGTCCTCGGTGGTGTCGATGGCGATGATGCGCAGCGCGCCGGCCAGCGCGGCCGCCTGCACGCAGTGAATGCCGATGCCGCCGCAGCCGACCACGGCCACGGTACTGCCCGGCTCAACCCGGGCGGTGTTCAGCACGGCGCCCAGACCCGTAGTTGCGCCGCACCCAATGAGCGCCAACTGCGGGAAGGGAATGTCGTCGTCGACCTTCACCAGCGCGTTCTCGTGGACGAGCATCTCCGCGGCGTAGGCGCCCAGCTGGGCGAACTGGGTGATGGCCTCACCGTCGCGGCGCAGCCGGGGCGGATCGTTCGAACTACGGGTCACGGCGGTGCGCGTGCACAGGTAGGGCTGTCCGCGCGTGCAGTATTCGCAGATGCCGCAGAACACCGACAGACATGAGATCACCCAATCTCCCGGCTTCACGTAGCTAACCTGTTCACCCACCGCTTCCACGATTCCGGCCGCCTCGTGGCCGAGGATGCAGGGCATGGGCGTCGTGTAGAGACCCTCGACGAAGTGCAGATCGCTGTGGCACACGCCGGATGCGCCGGTCCGTACCAGGACCTCCCGGGGCGCCGGGGCGTCAACCTGCACGTCTTCCACGGTTACCGGTTGATTAACTTCCCGCAAAACTGCTGCTTTCATTCGAACCCCCTCAGGTGGCGGTTGTAGCAAATACTTTGATCGATGGGCACTCCGAAAAATAAGTGATCGGATCAATCAATGAGTGATCCGATCAACGCAGCCGCAGGTTAGCATCGGCCGCCGGCGAGCGTCAACACGACGACAGATCAGGCCAGTATCATCCGGTCATCATCGTAAGCAGCGCAAGGACACGGCAATCCCGCAATGGTGTGACCATTTTGGCCGCGCATTGCAATCGTTTTGACGGGAGTGGCGCGCGTCGTCCCAAATGGCCAGAGGATTGCGCGGCGCCCCTGCCCAGGCAGGGGGGCCAATAGGAAGAATATACGAGATTGAGATCGAATTGCCCGACTACACCACACGAAAGTACAAGCGGTCAACCTCCAGGAAACGTAGCAAAAAGAGCCGCAAGGCTGCAAGCAACAAAACATCGACCGCCAAATCCACCAATCGCCAACGTGGCGCGAAACAGAACGTCAAAATCACCGAGATGACACCGAAACGCACCAGAGGGCAATCCGACACGCGGCAGTCCAAGCCCGAGTCCCGGCGCGCCGCACAGAAGCGCGTTCAGGAAAACGCGCGAACACTGCAAATGCCGCTTTTCTGACGTGGATACCCGATAGTCCGCGTCAACAACGATCCCAACGACCCGCGGCCGGTTTGCCTCTGGTAGCACAGAGGCCCCGGCCAATTTTTGCGCCCTGCCACCCACGTCCAAATCGCCCATCATTAGCCACGACCGTCGGTCTTCCACGCCAATGGCTGGACCGACGTCACCACACCTAGCCCGCCACCGGATCTCACGGAACGGTCATCAACGTGATACATTCACCCGCGATACGTTCCCAACAGCGGACTGCCAGCAACCAGGTATGGAAAGTCCAGATCAAGAGCAGCATTCCTCGCCGGAACTCCCCTTCCGCGAGACGCCTGAGCGGGTTTCAGATCAGCCCGACGCCGATAGCTCCGCACGTCATCGTGAGAGGAACCGAATGCTGCTGCACTACATCGAACTCATTTCCGAGTACCAGGACTCCCGACGCTCCGAAGATCGTCGGGACATGCCGTCAGACACCGACACGCCACAACAGGACGCCCCCGATATGCCCCCTCCACCGGAATTGGTCCAGTCAATCCGAGCCGCCGGCGGCGACCTGCCCGCCTGCGACGCCGTCATCATCCACAACCTCCGGCAACTAAGCCAACAGACGGGACGGGACGCCATCCTGTACGCCGGGGCGTTCCAGCACGGGGACCGCGGGCCGTCTCCCGACGCCATCATCAACGAAGACGACATCGCCACCCTTGGCGACATTCTCGACAGGCTCAACCGGCAGGACGAGTTCCCCGACCCGAACCTGAGCTTCCACCCCCTGCCTCATGGAGCCCACACCGAGGGGCCGTACAGCGCCACACGACCGAGGGGTCACGGGTTCCAACCGAGAAAATCCTCAGTTGGACCTGATCCTGCACAGCCCAGGCGGCACCCTGCCGGCCACCCAAGCTATCGTCAGAGCCCTCAGAGGCCGCTATGAACACATCCGAGTGTTCGTTCCCCAGCGCGCCATGTCGGCCGGCGCGATGCTGGCCTGCGCCGCGGACCAGATCATCATGAGCGGTTTCGCCTCGCTCAGCCCGACCAACCCGCTGGTGATCGTCCCGACCATGGGTGGTTCCATGATGGTGCCGGCCCAGGCCGTGGTGGACGAACGCAACGAACTGTTGCGCCGTCTCCAAGGCCCCGACGGTACCAGCGAGGACCTGATGGCCCTAGTGACACAACCGCCGGGCATGTTCCACGACGCACGCCGGATCATCTCGGAGTCCCGCCTCACTTTGGGCGGATGGATCGACCGTTACTCACGCGACCCGAACGCGCCCCGCGCAACCACCGGCCAGCACATCGCCGACCGGATTTCCGCCTACTACGGGCACCTGGGGCACGCCAGCGTCATCACGCTCGACGACCTCCGCAGGTACGGCCTCAACGTTGACCACCTGAACAACCACCCCAAGCTGCAGGAGTTCTGCATGACCGCGTTCCACGCGGCGCAGGTCGCATTCATGCTGACCGACACGGTCAAGGTTGTAAGATGCCATGCGGGTCCGGCGAACGGATCGGGCACTCCGGACACTCCAACCAGTCAAAGCGACAAACCGGGATTGTCTTGAACGCCGCAGTAGCGCGGCACAGAGGTCTCTGCTTGGCATACCTTCCAGCAGCGACGAAAACAAGGCATAACGCTCAGGCCGCCCCTGCAACCGTCTAGTCGTTCTGAACCAAAGCCGACGCCTCCTGTCCAGAAGGCGACCTCGTCACCCCATTGAGCAGTAGCGTAACCGCGAGTAGAGACGCACCCGTCGAGAACTGGAGACGTTCCAAGGGATTCAGCCTCTGCAAAACTGGCCCGAGAAAGCCATTCGAACGCCGGAGCGTCGTTCAAAATACGCCAAAGGAACTCGGTGGATCCGGGCTAAGGACAGCGGTTCGGTGCTTCGGCAGGCCCAGTTACGCCCACGGCACCCGCCACTACTACGGCACCTGCGATGCCGACGCCGAACGCCGAACGCCGAATCATCACGACCCACCAGTTCATCAGCAACTCCGAGAACCTGGTGGCGTGGTAAGGACTCACGGCCGGTAGCGTTCCCTGCCTGGAGGCGCTGGAAGCCCTACTACCGACCCGAGGGCAGGGCCCTCTGAACAGTCGCAGGATATCTCCGCGGCCCCGGCGCGAGAATTTGAGGCATCCCCCGGCGTTTGTCATCAGCCCAACCACCCCAGAAGATGGGATAGCGAAAGGGACCGGTGCCACCTGCGGTAACTATTGCGTTACAATCTCAGCGTATTCACTCCCCACCGAAAACTAGAGTAATAAATCACCAGGGAGAGATCAGTGACCAATCTATCCAACGCCGCCTGGCGCTTCGCTTCTACCGGTGACGGCGTGCTCTACGGCTACAACAATGCCGGCACAGAGCATTTCAAACAAGACCCCATTGGCAAACTGGTGCGCGAAACCGTTCAGAACTCCCTGGACGCACACCAAGACGGCCTGCCGCCAGTAACCGTGGACGTCTACGAATGCGACATCGCAGCAGAGCAAATTGGAGCGACATCGCTAAAGCCACATTTGGAGCAGGCCCGAGCCCGGACTACAGTCACCGGACAAGTTGACGGGCAAAAAGACTACCGGAAAGCGTTGATCCTAGTCGAGGAAGCGACCATCCCGTGCTTGGCCATCGTCGACCGAAACACTACCGGGCTACATGGCCGGAAGTGGGACAGTTTAATTTACGAAGAAGGCACTCCAGAGAAAGACGGCCCCGGCTCACCCGGAGGTTCTTTCGGAATCGGAAAAAATGCCCCTTACAACGTAGCCGCCCTTCACGCTGTCATTTACTGCACACGCTACACCAACGGCCGCCAAGGAAGGGTCGAAAAGATGACCGGGCGCACCCAGTTGGTCAGCCACCTCAGCCCACACGACGGTGTGATGTTACAACACATCGGGTTTTATGCCTCAAAAAGCAACCAACCTATTGTCGGTCCGGACATTCCGGTACCGTTTCGCCTCGACGAGACCGGCACCGGTCTATGGATTGTCGGTTTCAAACCAGAGCGTGCCCAGTGGCAGGACGCAGCCGTCAGAGCCACCATTGACAATTTCTTCTACGCCATACACAACCGCAACCTGATTGTGAACATCAGCCCGCGGATTGCGGCCCAGACAGTTACCATCTCCCACGACACCATCGACATCCTCTTGGAGCAACGCAAAGGCAGCCCTCGGACTGCCCACTACTACCGCGCAATACGCGAAGAGCCCATCGGAAGTACGAAACCAGCCGGTTTTATTGGACCGATGGACGTACACATCAACAGCGAAAAGGGCGCTCCGCGCCGCGTTGCCTATGTCAACCGCAGGGGCATGCTGATTACCGACACCCGAGAGCGGCGACGCAGCAATCCCTTCTACCCCGGCAGCGGGCAGGGAGCTTGGCCCGACTACGCCGCCGTGGTCATCGCCAAAGAGGACGATACCGACCAACAGATGCGCCGGATGGAAAACCCGTCCCATGACCTCATTACTACGGAGCGGCTACCAGACGGAGAGCAGGAATCAGCCCGCGAGCACCTAAACAACGCCAGCACGCAAATCAGGGACATCATTGAGCAGGCCATTCGGGAACAGGAGGAGGCCGACATCAGTAACCTGACCGAACTCGCCGAAATGTTCCCGGACCTAGACCCTACCCTACCGGGCAACCGCGAGTTGACCACGCACACCAGCACGCCAAGGCCGCAACCGCATCGCGTTACAACGGTTGACGACGACAGCGACCAATCCGAGAAAGACCCCGATGAACAAGGCGACGGCGACGGAAGCATCGGCACCAACGGCGACGGCGGCACCAACGGCAACAATGACGATGACGGCGGTGGCAGTGGCAACGGCCACCACGCTGGTGGCACACAGGGTGACGAAGGTAGAACCCGCCAAGCTTCAGGCAAAGCCAAACCTCACGCAATCCGCGAAATGGTCATAATGCGGACCGGAACCGGCGAGTTGTCAGTGGCACTGTTGCCGAGCTCGCAAGCGAGGCGCAAAATCAGTTTCTCCATTGAACACAGCGGAGAGGTGCAATGGCAAGAAAGCCGCCTCCCCATTAGCACCATCAACCGAGTTGAACCCGCCGACGCCAAGGTGGACCACGCAAACGGAATCGTAACCGTCACTGTCCCCAAAGGGCACAAAGGCCCGATCATACTCACGCTGGATGCAGGCCAGGACGCAGCCTACACTGGCTACGGCTTTTCCGAGCGGCAGGAACCTACGGACACGATGAGCACCGAAGAACGAGTGGCCAAAATCCGCGCCCTTATGGTCGACGGTCTCAATCAATCTGAAATCGGGAAACAACTCGGCGTCAGTCGCCAGCGGGTCAGCCAGATGGTCGTCAAGCACAAGTTGAAAGGAGGGCAACGGTAGTGAGCCACCGCAACCACCGCAGCATGCCCCATCCGGTGCTCAGCAATCAGCGCCAAGACTACGCGCCCGAGTGCCAGTTCAACATTCTCACCCCTCAGACCATGCTGGCCGCCGGCGGGAAGGAAATCGCCATTACCGTCAAGTACCTCCTTAGCAGCCCGACGCTGCTCGAGTTGATTGCTGACCGACGGGCTAGCTACGTCTCCGTCGTCGAATGCGCCCGTACTTACCGGCGTGAAAGTCACGCTGCCCACTCCGACGAAGAACTCCTGCTTCTCGACCGCGCTGAATGGCAGGGAACACTCACCTTGACACCATACATCTCCGCCACCGAGGACATTCCCGCGTTTACCGCCCCTGAACACAACCAACTCATCAAAGCCTTGGCACCAGGTGGCATCGACCTACCGGCCGGTGCAATTTTGGCCATCGGCGACATTACCCTAGTAGAACTCGACGACGATGCCAGCGTTGAATCAATCTTTGATCTCGCACCAAACCGGCAGACACCGGTCGGCGCCTTCGCCACCGACCTCACGGGACAACGGATCGCCATCAACCTTCACCCCGACGACCTAGCCAGGGTCAATACGACACGCTACCAAACCCAGCATGAACCCATGCTCCACCAAGCACTCTACCTTCACGCGCTCGAAAAGGCGATACGCAACCTACCAGACCACACGGGCAAGCGCTGGGCAACGGTAGTACAGCACAAACTGGAGGAGCACAAAATCTACACCGACGGTGAAGACCTAGCCGAAAACTCGGAACGCTACGCCCAGTTGATTTTTCAAAACCCCCTAGCGCGGATGTTGAATGCTCTCCAAGAGGGAACCGGCAATGAGTAACCCAACGCCGGTGTACCGGCTGACCGACACAGCTTTCAGAGCATTGTTCAACGAGGCCGAGAACCGGCCTGAACTGTGGGAGGACCCTAACACAGACTTCGCCAAAGTGCTGGTAGAGAACGGGATCACCAATTACCGGGAACCCACCGGGGTTACCGCCATAGACCCGGTCAGCCTTGAACCACCACCCGAAAACCGGCGTCCCTTAGCCGACCGACAAGCCTTGAAGTTCCATCAGAACTTGACTGGATTGACGCCGGCGAAAGCGTCGGACCCTAACCTATTGGCGTGGATAAACCACTTCGCACTACACGAATACGGGATCAAGCGCTGGCCGAGGGCGTCAAATAGCGTGCCCACGAGCCACGTACGGCGACACTGGCTCACCGAAACCAATGACATCTACGAAGCCAGCATCGCTGGTCGGACTTACTGGATTGCCGAAACTTGTTTCAAGGCTGCTCGCCACGCCGGCGGCGCCTTCTCCGCCGAGCAAGCCATCGAATTGCTCAGCGAAAGAGCCGAACGCTACCACTACAGTATGCGGTTCAGCTTTATGCGCAACCCGCTGGTGACTGCTGAATACATCAGGGTGCTGATGAACGAGGCCGATGGCATCAATCGTAGTGGCGTGATGAGCATGGTTCGCCAAATCAACCGGGAAGCCGGTGCAAAGCTTATTGACGCGCTAGGACGGGAACAGTGCCGAGCCATGATGGTCAACGCGGCCGAACAGGCGATGACAGACGAAAAGAACGTCACTGACCGGAAGTACTTGAAAGGAAATCAACCGTTGGTGGTGCTAAGCTTGGGCGCCGGCACTCAATCTACCGTAATGGCTCTGATGGCAGAACAGGGTTACAACGGCTTGCCCAAGCCAGATCTCGCCGTCTTCGCAGACACGGGCTGGGAGCCTGCTTCCGTTTACGAACACCTAGAATGGCTGAAAGGCCAGCTATCCTACGAAGTAATCACGGTATCCGCCGGCAACATCAAGGAAGACCTCCTGCGTGGCAGAAACCCCCGCGGACACCGCTTCATGGACATCCCAGCGTTCTTGACTGAACCAGACGGCAAAGCCAGCGTCTCCAAGCGGCAGTGCACCAGCGATTACAAGATGGATCCCATCAAGGCAGAGTTGCGCCAACGGCTCGGCCTACAAAGCGGGCGGCGAGCTCCCAAGAGTAGTCAAGTAGAGATGTGGCTTGGCATCAGCACCGACGAAACTGCCCGCCGGAAACCCAGCCAAGAAGAATGGATCACAAACCGCTGGCCTCTCATCGAGCAAGGTTACAGCCGAGCCCAGCTGTACCAATGGTTTAAGGAACGCTACCCAGACCGAGATCTCCCCCGCAGTGCCTGCATTGGCTGTCCTTACCACAGCAACAGCGAATGGAAACACCTGAAGGAATACGACCAAAGGTCGTTCGCTGAAGCGGTGTTCGTGGACCGTGCCCTCAGGGAGATGCCACACCTGCGCGAACTGAGTAAAGGTACCGCCTATTTGCACCGGACCCGGCAACCGTTGGACGAAGTCGACTTCACCAACACAAAGGACTACGCGGAGGCAATGCAGGAAGAATGCGAAGGCCTCTGCGGAATATAAGGCAGAAAGCGCGCGAGCCACAACTCAGCAGTTTCTTTGGCACGCGCAGAATCAGCGGCACCCATTCCCCATTCACGCGCCAACACTGCCCTGGCAATGTCCCAATCGGTATCCCAGAGGCTCAACACCCGGCTGGTGAACCCAGAACTCAACAGGGACACAGCAACCCAGCCGTTGAAACCGGACCGATCCAATCCGGGCGGGAACCCCAATTCCTGCCAATCTGATAGCGAGAAGTTCCACTCGTCGTCGCTCGGTACTAAAGCGCGATTCCCCAAGTACGCCCGCCAAACATGATCCGGCTCCCTAGCTTTGGGACGCCAGTTATATGAGGCATCATTCAATGGAACAACTGGCAATTCGGCTTGTTGCCCCGGCTCAACGAGCGCTCCCAACGCAACCCATTGGGCAAATTCTGCATCCGAAACCAATCGAGACTGGTCCAGCACCATTCGCTCAAAAGCTGGATCATCAAACTCGGATCCCGGCAAGCACAGTACTTCCAAGTTGGGGGTAGAGGTGAGACCCAACCCGGCACCTGTGAGGTTCGCGGAACCTACCAAGAGGGTACTATCGAATCTGTAGTACTTGGCGTGTAGCGAGGCATGTAAGCGAAACTCTCCCCCTCGCTCTGAGATCAACGTTCGGCATACAGCGTCGGATACACCAGTCACCAAGTCAGTCGCACGCCATCTGGACACACAAACCAGACTGGCCTCTGGATGGACCAAGCTCAAGACTCGCCTCAAGGCATCACCCTTGATGTAGGGAGCAACAAGAACAACGTCCATCGCGCCGGCGGCTATTGCCCGTACCGAGTCCCAAGGCGAACCGACCATCTACCCACCCTCACGCCGATTGCGTTCAGCCTGAAACGCCAATTCAGCTTGGCGCCCCCAATTCCAAGCAAAGTCTTGGACTCGCCTTCGCTGATCATTGTCGCCGTATTGGTCTTCGGCAGCAGCCCAAGACGTGAACAACAACCGTAGGGCAATGCAAGCACCAGACACCGCCTCGTCGTCGTTCTGTACCGCTTCGTCCTCGATCTCCTTAAGCAGCTCATACATTGGGTGGTTGAGGTTCAAGGCGACGTAATGGGTCCCGTGGCCACTGGTCACATCAAACATCTGAGAGCCTGACAATCTACGCGGGACGAACTTGAAACGGACGTCGTCGCGAACCATCCGCTCAGCCTCAGCCAGTGCATCAACAGGTTCAAATCCCGCTTCTTCCAAAATCGCTTTATGTCCAGCCAGCCGCTTTTCAGCGGGCACACTTTCACGCTCTTGGTCAGTGTCTGTATGCTGACGTTCTCCTCGGCCCTGCGCTTCCTTGTCACCAGCCGCGGCTACATCTTCGGCTATGTCCTCAGGAGTCTCTGGACCTTTACGAGGACCCACACGAGGAGGCCGCAAACGCGCGTTCTTGTCGGACACAGCGCGCAGCAAATCGCCGGTTACGTTCCGTATATCCGCCGCGATACGGAACAAGCCTTGGTTGTCAGCATCATCGTCAACGCCGTAATCTGCGAGCCGTTGCGAAGCTTCATCAGGATTTCGGAAGTACTCTTCCAAAACATTCCGAAAATTGGCTGCCATCTGCTTGTTGTGGTCGACGCCAAACAGGTCATCGCATCCACTGGGGAACTGGACCTCACACCCCCACCATCGGTTAACCTCCTCGTTACGTCCAACCCTGCCCACTACCGGTGGAAGCATGACTAGCTCACGGCTTTCTCTGACCACAGAGATGCCAGTGTTTTCAGCTGCATGCCTGCCGTACGGTCGGGACCCCACGCGTTCAGCGTAGCTCTGAGGCCGCAACGCTTCATCCTTGACGATGGAGTACACGACCTTTACTTCGAATGAAGCGCCACCGCATTTCACTGGAAACGGTTTCTCCTCCCATAGCTCGAACATGGCGATCTCGTTCCACGGGGTTGGGGTAGTAGTGTTTTCCATGAGGTAAAGGGGATCGTTGGGGCGCACCCGAACCTCGCGAGGGTTGGTGCCGCCAAACGATTTCATGCGGATGACCACTTTACGATCGCTTGCCGCATCGTCATTACTAATGAAATGACGGTAAATCCTGCCAACCCCCTGTTCAACGTGCCCCATGATAGTTGCAGCGCGCCGATCGTCGAGCTTGCGCAATTTAGTCCATAGCACCAAGGTGCCGCTACGCGCTTGAACTATCTCTGGATTGGCTTCGTTGAGCCAATGATCCGGTGGGACGGACTGATCCGGAAAGGGCAACTGGCTCGTGCCTCCCTCGATTTCGTCGACATCCAAGTAGCAGTGTAACGCAGATGAAATCCCATCCTGCCACGTCCAGACATCTACCTTACGGCACTGCGTCACGGAGGCCGTAGGGAGCCCAACACCGTATTTACCGATGGTGCCCCACCGGAGCTCTTCATCTCGGCCGCCGAACTGGAGAGCCTTCCACAGGGTGGGAAGATCCATACCGGTGCCGTTATCGACAACTGCCACAGCGGACACTTCAGCGGACGACCGTCGACTCACCATCCCAACATGCTCCTGAAACAGGACATCCACGTGAGAAGCCTCAGCGTCAATGGAATTGTCGATCAGCTCTGCGATTGCGTATGCAGTGCTCTGGTATTGGCTGTCGCTGAAAGCCCGCAATGCCATGCGGACATCAAAGACGTCAGCTCTCTCCTGTCCTACGACCATAGTTCCTCCCAATTTGAAAAGGCATCAGCTACCGACCGGAATCCAGGCAGGCCAGTATCGACCACAGTAAAGATAGTAGCTCTACGGTTACCGCCGGATTTTGGTCCACGCAGAGCACGGCCTGCCATTTGCGAATAAAGAACCACTGACTTCGTGGGGCGCGCGATCACCACGCACCTTGTTGATGGAGCATCAAAGCCGGCCGTCAGCACCGCGAAGTTTAGTAGTGCCATTGGCCCTACGTCCTTTGACCGAAAATCTGCTATGGCTTGTCGGCGGTCTTCGTCTGCGGTGCCTGCAGTTATGACGGCAACCCTGTGGCCCATGGCTACCAGCATATCCCCGCAGGTTCTTGAACTCGAGACTGACGGGCAGAATACTATCACCCGGCCTGCACGGGATAATTGGTCATCAACGATTGATACGATGCGCTCGTTTCGAGCGTTATCCTGCCCAAGCGCATCCAGCATTGCGTCGCTGAACTCAGCCCCCGTAGAACTATCCGCAACGTCGCTACTAAAGTCAATCTGGCGAAAACGAGGAACCGCCAAAAATCCGTTCGCCATCAGGTAACTAACTGGATTGCCATGACCGGCATGGTCAATAGATACGCGGTTGTACGCAAACATCTCACCCAAACGAAGATCGGCATCACCCAAGCCCCAGCCGCGACCAGGAGTAGCTGTAAGGCCCATCAGGGGCGGACGATGGGCGACCAGCCGATCCGTCACGTACTGGTAGGTCGGGGCTACTGCTTGGTGCGCTTCGTCGAAAACTACGCACGCTATCCGCCTCCCCAAAGCAGCTAAGAAACGTGGGTCGCGATCAATTGCCGCACGAACTTTGCCCAAACTGGCTACCAAAAAGCCTCCCGACGCGGAGTTCAAATCTATGTTTGATCCTCCCCAAAAACGGTACACACGTGCGTCTCGCCTGCCGAGATAACCCCATGCCCTGTACAGCTCATCGGCAGCTTGTCCACACAGCTCCTCGGACGCGGCGAGCCATACCGCCACGTAATCGTCAGGGCAAGCATTCAGCAAATGGCACACGGCGTGCGCGCCGACGCGGGTCTTACCAGCTCCGGTAGGCATATGGACAATGACACGAGGATCGTCAAACGCGCTGGCATCAACCTTGGGGACCAGGTCATTGAGAATGTCGCGGAGAACCTGCCGTTGATACGGATGTAAACCATAGGCAGGCCGTACCGTTTCTGCGTATTCCGATCTCCGAACCACAAGAGCCTCCATCTACGCATAAAAGCCAGTTGACATCGTGGCGCAGGGAATTCTAAAACAGCGTCGCGAAAGACACAACCAGCGATTATTCCCCAAAGGGGCCTTGCCCGAACAGGTTCGAGACCAGGGGTGAAACCCGACCGTGGCGCGGAATCATCCAGCGACAACACAATGAAAGTGTCGCTCGCGACGCCGACGCCAGCCACCACCGACCAACGGGGCGGTCGGTTTTTTGTGGTGAGCCTTTCAGAACTTCGCCGCCGTCCCAGGGACAACGAGCTGAAACCAGCGCGCGGCGGCCGTGCCGGTGGTGCCGTTCGGGAACCCAACAGAACGCGGCCAGCAGCGCATCCAGATCGCTCGGACCACGCCGTCCCGCGTGGGTGCATCTTCCGCCTTCACGCCCGCAGCCAAACCAATATCCAGACGACCCCACAAACCACCATCAAGGAGATAGGAAACATCACCACCGTCCCATTCTACGAAACCCGGACGTGCATAGAGGACGCACGGGCGTCGGCCGACTATGCCGAGAAAATGATCAGTCTCGGAGACCAGTACCGCCGCGAGGGCAACCACGCCGCCGCCAATGCTTCCCTCATGTTGACCTGGAACATCCGCGCCAACATCGTGAAAATCACCGAAGTCCTGCCCATGCTGACGCCCGAGCACACCCAGCTCTTGGACCCATCTGTCCCGCGTCAACTATTCTTGCCGAAAAAACGTCCACTATTTTTGCCGGTTCACCCCCTCGGCCTGGCCCCGTTGCTGGGCGGCATCAGTCCGGTAGCTGGGGACGTCAAACTCCAGGATCACGGAGTGGTGCACGACCCGGTCAATCGCCGCGGCGGTGGCCATGGGGTTGGCGAAGATGCGCTCCCACTCTGAGAAGACCAGGTTGGACGTGATGCCCAGCGACCTGCGTTCGTAGCGTTCCGCGATCAGGGTGAAGAGGACCTCGGACTCTTCGGCGCCCTGGGGCAGGTAGCCGAGATCGTCAAGGAGCAGGAAATCGAAGTTGTCCAGCTTGCGCAGCCGGCGGGGTAGGTCCAGGTCGCGCTTGGCGGCGAGTAGTTCCTGCACCAGGCGGTAGGCCGGTGCGAAGAGGACCGAGTGTCCGGCTTCGACCAGGCGGTGGCCCAGGGCGCAGAGCGCGTGGGTCTTGCCGGTGCCGGGCAGTCCGAAGGCCAGCACGTTGACGCCGTGTTCCACGAAACTGCCCTGGGCCAGATGGTCCAGTTGCTGCCGCAGGGCCAGGGGCATCCGGTGGTGCTCGAAGGTTTCCCAGGTCTTGCCCGAGGGGAGCCTGGACGACTGACGCAGCCGGTTGATGCGCCGGTGGCGGCGATCGTCGGCTTCCTGTTCCAGGACCTCGAGGAAGATGGGTAGGGCGTCGCCATGTCCGGAGGCGGTGAAACGGTCCACCGACTGGGCGCCCATGGTGGGCAGCTTGAATTGGTGGCACAGCTGGCCGATGCGTTCCTGCATGACGCTGGTGTCGATTACCGTCATCCGCACACCCCCACCGTGGCCAGGCTGACCGTGAGCAGGCGGTCGTAGATTTTCAGGTCCGGCTGGCCGGACAGGGTCAGCGCTGGGGCTTCGGGCACCTTGGGCTCGGCCAGGTCTCGCACCTCGGCGTAGTCGAAGGGCTGGCCCGCCTCCAGCAGCAGCGACAGCGCGCTGTCCACCGTGGCTTCCATGGTGGTGGCCGCCAGGTGCAGGATCCGCACGTACTCCACGTCGGCACGCTCCCCGCGCCATCCGTTGAGCGCATCGTAGGCCAGCCGAAAGTGCAAGGTGGGAAACAGCTGCTCCCGGAAGCGGTAACGGGCGAATGCTCCCGGCTTGCGCACCAGTGAGCCGATGACGTGGCGGTAATTGACGTTGGCTGCACCCTCGCCGCGCACCCGTTCCATGCGTTCCACCAGGTGGCCCTTGTAGTAGACTTCCACCCAGTCGGCGTACAAACGGATCTGCACCTCCTTGCCGATGAGGCGGGAGGGTACGCTGTAGCTATGTCCCGCTACCTGGATGGTGCTCCACTTGCGCACCTTGGACTGGTAGTTGACGTATTCCGGCACGGGAGCTGGCGGTAGGGAGCCCAGGCAAAGCATCTCCTGCTCCAGCTTCCCCTCTACCAGACGATTGCGTCTCTCCACCATCTCCCGTACGAAGTGGGCGTAGTCGTCGGCGGTGTGGAAATCGCGGCTGCCCCGCAGGATGAGGGCCTGGTCGATCGCGTCCTTGAGGCGGTAGTGGGCATGCTCGGCGACGCCGTTTTCATGGCTCTGGCCGCGATTGATGCGGGTGGAACGGAGACCGTAGTGGTCCAGCAGAGCGGAGTAATTGTCGTTTAGTGCACGGCCGCGGCTGCGTTTCACCTCGTGGGTGGCAGCCGAGGTATTGTCTGAGCGCACCACCTCTGGGACGCCGCCCAGGGTCCAGAGGGCATTCTGCAATCCCTGCTGCAACGCCAGGAAGGTCTCACCGGCGGCGACCTCGGCGTAGCGCCATCCAGAGTGGCTGAGGATCAACTGGAACAGCAGGTGCGGGTAGGACTCTCCGGCGATGGTCACCTTGAGTTCCCCGCAGTGGGTGAAGTCGAACTGGGCTTCCCGACCCGGCGGATGCTCCTGGGGGAAGTACACCTCCCGCTCCGGCCCGTGCAGCGCCCGCCAGTCCTGTAACCGTCGTTGCAGCGTCCTGAGTTGGGAGGCGCTGAACCGACCGGGATGCTGCTCGGCCAACCAGTCAATAATTGTCGTTGCCCTCAGCCTGCCGGTCGGATCATTCCGTAGCAGCGGCTCGATCGCATCCTCCCACACCCCGTCGAAGGGATCGGGCCGAGTGCGCCACCAGTGCTCCGGTTTCGTCGCCGACGGCAATGGACCACTCTGCCACTTGCGCGCTGAACGCACGCTCATCCCAGCCTTGGCTGCTGCCGTTTCCTGTGTTTTGCCTTCCATACGTTTCTGCCTCAGTAGCCCTACTTGTCGGTCTGTAATCAACGGTACCTCCGTACCGAATGATTACCCCATATCGACCGGCAAAAATGGTCGACGCTACCGGCAGGATCAATTGTCGTTAATCACCCATCAGAACAGCAGCGGATGGTTGCCGAACTTACCGCATCATCCACAAACCTAGAACGGCTGGTACAGGAACACCCGGTGACCGAGGGGCAACTGAACGATTGCGACGAGCAGGAAGCGAGCTGGTACATGTCCTGCCTGCACATCGGCCACCTGGCACACCTGGTCCGCAACATCTCCGAACGAGCCGCCCGCTCGCCGGATGACGACGAACTGACAGAGGGCATGGCGCTTGCCATCAACGCGTGCTTTGAAGACGCTCGGCAATCAATCCAATACACACAGGCCACGCAACCATCAGCAGACACCGTCTTCCCCCAGACACGCAGCCAGGCCATGGACCAGGCCCGCGCCGACCACGCCGAGTTGGAAACCCTCAACCAGCAATTCAAAGAAAAGCTCGATAGCTTGCGCCTCAAGGCCGCCAACTCGCCGGGCTGGTGCCACCTGTGCGGCAGCGTCATGCGGGCCGACCACGCCAAGGCCCACGTCGAGACCTGCGTCATGCAGACGGTCCAGAAGAAGTACATCGTCCGAGACTTGGACGAACGCTACGCGAGGAGCAGTCCCGTCATGATCTGGGTGCGGAGCGAGGAACTTTGCCACTGGATGATGCTCGTCATGCAGCCAACCACCAACCTACGCCAGTTGAACCAGTTCCTGCGCGACCAGTGGCTGGTATGCTGCGGCCACATGAGCCATTTCGAAATCGGAAAAGTCCAATACAGTGCCTGCGTGCCCGGCCCTGGAGATCCGCCCAAGTTCGACAACGGCCTGGGGGAACCCGACGAGGAGCACATGGTCCACACGATTGAGGAAACGGTCGCTGCCGGCCAACGATTCCGCCACGAGTTCGACTACGGTGACACCACGTGCCTGGTCTTGGAACACGTCGCTGCCCTGCCTTTTCCCTACGACTGCCCGCCGGAGCTGATTGAACCACCCAGGGGGCAGAAGGATACTCTGACGACTTCATCGCCATCGGGGCCCGCAAGCATCCGCCGGAACGCTGCTTCACCTGCGGTGCAGTCGCCC